>CAWFLH010000001.1:0-1492500 GCA_963816575.1 uncultured Acidobacteriaceae bacterium
TATTCCGCGATCGGGGCCACTAATCTGCGCCACGTGTCCGAAGTCTCGCAGAGCTTGATTGCCAACGCTGAAGAAATGCGGCAGTTCCCATTGCGATCCTCCCAAAAGTCCGATTTACGAAGGGGCTCGCTCTGAAGCCAGTTCAAGACGAACGCGTCAACTCCGCCCGGCCTGCAAACTTCCATCAAATCGCAGGCGAGTGAGTCTCTGTTGGGCGTGTCCATGTGGAGAAAGCCCTGCCCCACGTCTAAGCCCATGGCAGTCGCGGCTAGTCTGGCTTCTGCCTCTAGCAGCGAGTAGACGAAATTTAACAAGGCGTTACTGGGTGAGGCCGCTAGCCGTGGACTGTGTGTAATGGGAGAGATTCGCGACCCAAACTTTTTCCAGTGGCCAGGAACGAGCTTTTCATCATTGCGGGGCCAGAGGATTGGAATATCCGCCCACGAATGCCAATACAATTTGGCGGCCTGTGCCTCAATGAGCGTGACCCTCTCAACGCTCTCGGTGCTCGGTAGAGTGCTTCTGAATCGAGCAATTGCGTCCGCCGTCGAAGGATCGTGCAGCATGTCGCGCACTAGTAACTCCTGCCCGGCGAGTTTCTGCGAGATGAGTTCTTTAGAAATCTTGAGCGCCGTCCCGTTGCCGAGTGCGAGCGCTTGCGCCCTGCGGAGTTTGGAATCCGACGGAGTGACCGGGCCGGTGACGACGAGCACCTTGCCTCTGCGATCAAGCATCAAGAATGATGCGCCAGCGTCAGAGATCCAGCGGAGCGCCTCAAGGGTGACAAAACCGTCGCTCCCGATTAGCACTAATCTTTTCAGACCATGATTCACGCGGGGTAGGCGGATCGTTCGGCGCTCGTCTGCGATTCCGTCGTGCAGAAGCAGATGACCGGCCTCGACTTTGATGCGAATTCCCCATCCATTCAAAACGAGGACGCCCGATTTGCGGATGGAGTGCGAGTGCGATAGGTTTGGCGAAGCCGTCATGGAGCTCATATCTCCTCAGCGGTCAGGGCTGTTTGCCTGCTCTAACAGGTGGGCAGCCCGCTTAACTTAAGTTTTCTATATTCTATTACTTACAAGCGCATCCGACAATGCGAAACTGTGCGCAGGAATGTGGATAAAAGCAAACTGTGGAAAACTGATGAATACTTTGGCTCGCCTGGGGCATCGAAGTTAGTAGCCTCTTTGCGCGAGTAGGGAGGACTATAGGACAGGTGAGAACCGGTCCCGAAGTGCAGTGCGGATGAATGTTACGTCCATGTAGTTACCACGACGAGTAGACCACGCCATTCCGCGCAACACCAGCCGGAGAAACATCGTGGCGAGGACGCGAAAGAACTGGTAGGGCGGCTGAGACTCCAATATTTGCACTAGTCCCGAGCAAAAGTTCAAGGGCAAGATGACAATTTTTCCTTCGGGAGAAGTGTCAAATGCCTGCCCTTCGAGTCGCCAATGCCGTCGCGCCAACCCAACCAACCGTAAGCGACAAGGTACTCCTCACCCGTGAGGAGTGTGCCGACATTCTCCGAATCCATATTCGGACCCTCGATGCGCTGCTCAAGGACGGAATTCTCCGTTTTAAGAGGGTAGGTAAACCACTCCGTGGCCGCGTCCTCGTACCGCGTGTAGAAATCGAGCGATTCCTTCAGGTGGACCAACCTGCCAAACGGCGGGTGAGGTGACCTATGGCGCAGAAAAAGCTGCACTGGATCGCCTCAAAGGGCTACCGCGCACCTCGTCCATCCTCTTTAACCGAGGGACAACTAAAGACGCGCGCCGATGTACTGGCTGCTCACTCTGATATGTTGCGCGACCGCAACCTGACGGCATCCCAAGCCGCTTGGGATAACGGCGTCACGATCCGAGATTTCTGGAAATACATACCCAGAGCATTCACCAGGAACTCAAGTGGACGTATTCGCGCTATAGCAGACCGCTACGTGAGAAGGCTGGAGATTCCCGGACGCGATGGTCCCGTCTTAGTCACCGTCAGAGGGTCCAAAGCTAAAGGTCAACTTGCACGATTCCGCAATGATGTCTTCAGCTTTCTCGGTGGGGATCGTTCTGCGCTTGATAAATGGAAAGGCGTAACGATCCAGGGTCATGAGTTGCTGACGGACCCCCACATTATTCGAACGCTGGGCGAGCAAGGCAATCTCCCTGAACATTTCGGCAGCGAGCAAGTTGTTCCGTACTCCGGCGGGGCCGCATGAGACGGTGCAATCTCTGTGGCACTACTCATGAGGTAACCCAACATCATGTCGGGGGACAACGTTTCATTGCGTGGTTCACGATGAGTCTCTGCGCCAAATGCCAAGTAATTTTCCACGCAAGACAACGTGCCGCTGGGATCAATTTGCGTTTCACTCCGGACGCCAGGATCAGATTGATTCGCGCATTGAAGATGACAGTACTCTTCATGTGGTTACTGCTCGACATGCTGGAAAGTGAAATTGGCTCGGAGATCAATGAAGCTAAGGCACTGCGTCAAGAATCTAACTCCGAGGATGGGAAATGATTGAGACACACGATCTCTTCTTACGTGCGCTTGCGGTACCTATAGAGAAAAAGAAAAAGAAGAAAACCGCCAACACCGAGGACGATAACAATGTGCTGGACGAACCAACATGGCCGGATACAGTCCTGGCGTTCGATAGTGAGAGCCGGGTCACCGTAGACCAATCGCTCACGCTTAGCGTATGGCAGCGTTGCAGGCTGGTCGGGGGCGTGTATGAAGTAATCGAAGAGGGCATATTTCATGCCGGCGATCTGCCTGAAAGAGATTGCAAAGTCCTCAGAGCATATATGGAGACTGCGGTCTCCGATGTGCCAACCTTTCCACCTCGTTTTCCCCTCTACTCGCGTTCGCAGTTCATGAAAAAGGTATTTTGGCCCGCCCTTAAGAAAAACAGTTCGATGGTTGTGGGTTTTAATCTCGGATACGATCTTTCCCGAATTGCCCTCGACTGGAAAGAAGGAAACAAAGGTGAATGGTCGCTCGTGCTGATGAAGTATGCCGATGGCAACGAGAACTGCAACTATCCACGCGTCCTGATAACACCTATTGATAGCAAGAAACAGATAATCAAGCTATGGCGACCGTGGAAAAAGAATCAACACGAGTGGAAAGACTTAGGCAAAAAGATCCATTTCCTCGATCTTCGGACTTTGCTCTGGGCGCTTTACAACAAATCGCACTCGCTTCGGTCCGCCTGTGACAACAAACGCGGCCCCTTCAAAGAGCAGAACCTACCGCCAAAAGATGACCATGATCCCACTGGGGAAGTAACGCCAGATGAAATTGAGCACTGCCGGCAGGATGTCCGCTGCACTGTAGCACTCCTGAACGCTTGTAAGTTGGAATTCGATAAGCACTCCGATATCGATCTGAAGCCGTGGAATGCATACTCACCCGCGAGTATCGCCAAAGCTTACCTCGCGGCAATGGGCATAAAAAGGCCCTCTGTTAAGTTCAAAGCGCCGGACAAAAAGTTGGCCTCTTGGATTCAGTCCTATTTTGGCGGGCGTTCGGAGTGCCGAATACGTCACGAGGTTGTTCCCGTAGTTCCGGTAGATTTCACCTCCGAGTATCCTTCTTGCTGCGCAAACATGGGCCTATTCAAATTTCTCACCGCTAAAAGTTTGAAGTTTGTCGATGACACAGCAAACATACGGCAGTTTGTCGCGAATATCACTCACGAACAGTGTTTTAGGCGTGATACATGGCACGATCTGAACTTTGTGGCCCGCTTAATCCCTGACGGAGACATCCTGCCCGTCAGGACTGTTTACGACGGCGTAAGCCATAATATCGGCAACAATTATTTATCTTCGAATCCTTCCCACCCAGAAGCCATTTATGTTGCAGGGCCCGATCTTGTCGCTGCAGTGATCCAGCAACCGGGAAAGATTCCCAACATTCAACAAGCATTCAGGATCGTCCCCTGTGGCAAGCAGCCTGGAATGCGAGCCGTAAAACTTCGGGGAAAGGTTCTGATCGACCCTAACGATGATTCTGCTGACCTATTCACGAAAATCATTGAGGAGCGTAAACGCAATAAGAATGATCCCGATCTCTACTATTGGCTCAAGATTCTCGCCAATTCGATTTACGGATTTTTCGTGGAACTCATTCCGGAGCACTTCAAACAACCGAAAAAAGTGATGGTGTTTTCTGGCGATGAGAGCTTTCCTGATTCCTCAAGAGTGATTGAAAGGCGAGGAAAATGGTTTGCGCCGTACTTGGCAACGCTCATCACATCCGCTGGAAGGCTCCTCTTGGCCATGCTGGAGGTGGAAGTGAAACGAGCAAGGGGCGCGTATCTATACTGCGATACCGACAGTCTAGCAGTTGTCGCATCGAAAAAAGGAGGCCCACTCCGCATTCCCGGAGCGCAAGGCGGGCGTATTTTGACCTGCGATGAGGTTGACGCAATCACCGCTAAATTCCAGGCACTCAATCCATACGATCCCGATACGGTGCCGGACCTCCTGAATCTCACGGACGACAATTACGTGTGCAAATGTTCGCATGAACTTAACGAGCATGACGACGCCGGAGTTTGTGAGGTGCATCGATGCCGCTGCATGGCAAGGAAAAAAGTGCGGCGGCAGCAACTGTGGGGGATGGGCGTAGCCGCCAAACGATACGCTCTGTTTGAAAAACTACTCGCCAACAACGGGAAACTTGTCGATATTAGAATTGTCAATCCGAAAGCGCACGGCATCGGCTTCCTCTATCCGCCGAAAGACAATCCCAAGAATTGGAAAAATGACGCGCCACTGTGGGTTTTCGAGATGTGGGACTACATCGTGCGGGGATTTCTGGGATTACCGCGCAAACTACCCGCTTGGGCTTCGCGTCAACAAATGATGCGTTTCTCCGTATCCACTTGGAACGTCCTTAAGATGCTGGGCATGTGGGAGAGCGCACGTCCTAACAATTTCATGTTCATGGTAATGACCTCCGAGACATTTTCGTTTGACTTTGACTTTGACAATAAACCAAGCAAAAAGCCAATGGTAATCGTGCCGTTTTCGAGCAAACAAGATGAGTGGAACAAACTCGTAGGGATTGATATTCACAACAAGAACCGGCGCGGGACATACCGGCGTTATCCGCTGGGCGATCCCTATTTCCACCCATTCACCTACGGGCACATGATGGAGGAATACACCCGGCACCCTGAGGCTAAGAGCCTGGGCTCGGATGGGAAGCCCTGCACAGCAGAAACTCGCGGGTTGCTGCAACGGGCGCACATTACCGCAGGACAAGTCCGCTATATCGACAAAGAGACCAGCTCAATGTGGGCGCATAACGACGATCTCAGCGTGATAACAGATAACGATGAAGTCGGATTTAGGGTCGTCGAGTACGGGAAAAGCCGCAAAATTGCGCTTCTCGACTCATTGAAATGTGAGATCCAGAGAACTAAATTACAACGCGAATTGCGACGCAGAGGAATTGGGCAGCACACGATTGAAAAAGCGCTGCACGCACATATACGCGTAAATACCTACAAGAAAATCGTCGCCGCAATTGCAGAATTCAAAGAGGAAAAACAGAAACCAGAGAAATTCTGAATCACCATTTACGACTGAGCAAGCTATCGGATCAATCTATGCAAGCCCATCGCTAAGGCAGCGACAACGAGCGCCACGGCTGCCAGGACGAACCGCGTCGGACCGACCAGCGCGGTGCGGCTTGCGAAAGACTCAGAGGACTCGGAAGGGGACGTTGCTCGACAGCGTTCCGCCGGGTGTAACTACCCGCACCGTGCCCGTGGTGGCATTACCGGGGACAGTGGCCTGAATCTCAGTCGGCGACACGACAGTGAACACTGCGGTCTTGCCATTGAAGGTGACGCTGGTCGCGCCCGTCAGATTCGTCCCCAGGATTAGCACTTGGGTATGCGTGTAAGCGCCAGCAGGTACGGTCTTCACGAAAGGAGCAAGCCCCATCGACAACTGGAACACAGTGCCGTAGAGGTGCTGTCCGACGAAGCCGTTGGTCGTCCCGTAAATATTTCCATCGGTTCCCTGTACCAAAGCGGCGGCAGGGTTCATCCCGTCCGTCTTGTCGAAGCTATGCAGTGTGGTGAGCGTGCCATCGGGCGTTACCTGAAAGATGCTGCCGCAATTGTTGCCACTGCAGGCGCCTTTGTAACCGATCCCTGAGGTCGTCCCGTAAAAATTTCCGTCGGTAGCCTGGATCAGCGCGGTGAGGGGATTTCCACCGTCTGTGCCATCAAAGGTGTGAAGAGTGGTCAGCGCACCCGCAGGCGTCATTTTGAAGATCGTGCCGCAATAATATGGCGATGTATACAGGGCCGGGCAGGCCAAGTCCCCTCCATTCTCGGTCGTTCCGTAGAAGTTCCCGTCGGTGCCCAAGGTCAGTCCGCCCATGGGGTCAGTACCATCCGTGAGTAAATTGAATTGGTGGAGAATGTTTAGAGCGCCTTCGGTACCGATTTTGAAGACAACCCCAGCATATGCTGGGCCGCCACCACTAGTTGTTGTACCGTAGAGGACTCCGTTGTTGGCCTGCACCAGCTGAGCCGCAGGGAAAATTCCATCGGCGCATTTTGCTAAATTGCAAAAGTTGTATAAGACAGTCAGAGTGCCGCTTGGGCTGATTTTGAATACCGTGCCGCAGCCAGGGTAGTCCTCACACTTCTTCGTGGGCGAGCCGCCGTAGGGCGCTGTCCCGTAAAAATTTCCGTCGATCGTGTCTTGCATTAGGGGCGGGAAAATAGGCATAGAAGTGCCGCTGCCGCCCAGGCCGGAGGAGTTGCTGTAGAGGGTTGAGAACGCGCCTTCGGGAGTAATCGCGTAGACCGTGGTATGCGGAGACTCGTAGCCCATCGTCACGCCGTAAAGGTTCCCGTTTGCAGCTAGTATTAGTCCGGCCTGTGGCCACGATCCGTCAGTGCCCACAAACTCATGCACGGTTGTGAACGTGCCTGCCGGAGTGATCTTGAAAACCGTCCCGCAGCCGTTGTAACAGATTTCTCTGCCGCCCTCCCATGTCGTGCCGTAGAAGTTGCCATCAAGTCCCTGGACAAGAGCCCCGTAGGGAAAGCTGCCGTCGCTGTTTTCAAAAGTGTGCAGAGTAGTGAAGGTTTGCGCCTGCGAGGCAATCCCTGTCGCCCACCACAGCGCGAATATCAACCATGCCGTCTTCCATCTGCAAGCCATAAAAACATTCCTCTCACGATTCGAAAAACATAGCCCTACGCTATATAGCATAGGCGCGAGGGAACGTGGCGTCAACGGGAAGGATTTTGCATCATCAATACGCAGCAATGGGCATTGCGAGAGCGAAAATTTAACGCTCATACCGGAACGTCTGCACAAGTCCTAAGTTAGGTCAATTTTCGCTCCATATCTTCATCTTCGTTCAGTGTTGCCGGGGCATTACAAAATTAAGAACACAACCGATTTCTTACAAATCACTCCTCGTAACTATGGTAGTGTGATTCGAACCTTCGGACTGTAACTGTGGACGAAGAGGGAGGTGCTATATATGGGACCTCAGGTACATGAGACGCTTGCTGCGCAATGGGATTCAAACTATAAATCACAATATAAGATCAAGAGGTTTTTTGTCTTCTTGTTTAGCCTAGCCGTTTGCCTTCTCACTAACGCATTAGCCCAAACAGCTGCAGGGGACCTAGAGATAAGTGGTCCCCGGCCCTGGATTGACGTTACCGCCCCGAATTGTGGCTCCTCGGCGACACTCTGTGGCGCAGATCCTGCAGGTGTGAATCCTTCTGCGACTGCAATCTCAAATGCTTTGGGCGTTTGTGGGGGCGGAACAGTCTTTTTGCCTCCTGGGACGTATAAGCAGGATCTGGTGATTACCGCGAATTCTCCCTGCACCCTTTTGGGTCTCGGTCCTTTGGGCGGAGTACACATCGTCAAGAGCGTCGGCACTACAAGCTCATTCCCCAGCAACAATGGGTCGTTTGTCATTACCAGTTCGCAATTCACATTGAAAAATATCGAGTATGACGGAAACAACGGCAGCTTCAGCGGCCCATGCATCACAGTGACCAGCCCGAGCGCTACGCCGCCCCAGATTTCCGACATCGTGATTGAGGATAATTACATTCACAACTGCGACGGGCAATCAATTACGCTGACCTCCGGGCTTAGCTACACTTACTCCGGCCCGCTGCGCACGCATATCCGACGCAACCGCATTGTTGGCGGCGCTAGCGAACAGCCGATTCTGATCCAAGGCTCCGTCAACGATATCGACATCATCGACAACTTTATTGACGGAACCAACTGCACCAGCTGCGGCAGCACACTCGGGACGATCAATGCAGAAGCGCAGGGTGTGGGTGCGATTTCCTGTCCCGCGAACGGCCTCAGCACCGGCGCGTGCATCACGAACCTACGGATCAAGCACAACAAGATCTACTGCACAACGGCATGGTGTATTCAAGCAGGCAGCTTCGGCGGCAACCAGATGACCGGTCTGCAGATCGAAGACAACGATCTGGAACTGTTTCAATCGACGACGCAGGGATTCGTATCCGTCGTAGCCGCGGGCGCCCAGATAACCGGTAATACGATGAACAATCACTACACCGATCTCGGCTACAACCACACGTTCTTCGCAATCGAAAATGCCGAGTCGACCGGAACGGTGATTACAAATAACATCTGCTACTGCGAAAACTCAGGTGCGGGGGGATTCCTAACGATAGACGGCGGCAAAGATGTGATCGCAACCGGAAACCACGTCTACGGCTTCGGTGAAGCTTCGGGCATCGGGATTACGATGGACAACAGCACTTTGGTGCCCGCAACGATCGCGACGATCGCGGAGACAGGCTATGTCGTCACGGTCACCATGTCGGGAACCTTCCCCACTCAGATACAGCCAGGGGTCGCGGTTGCTATTTGCACGAACGCCACAATCACCGCAATGGCCTGTCAGTCATCCGCCGGTACCGCCTACGGTCCGACAACCGTCATCAACCAGAATTACTCCCAAAGCTCAAAGACGTTTTCTTATCTCAGTCCTACTACTGGACTTTCTTGCTCGTCTTTGTGCGGCGGCGTTGCTCTCGCTACAGTGTACAACCGAGTGAGCCAGAACACGATTCAGATGCCGCTCGGAAATGCGCTCACGGCGTCGATCTACGCATTGCAGTACCGAAACGTCACAGACGCCAGCTACATCTACGGCAACACCTTTCAAGGGAACACCGTTTCTGGTTCAACGAATGCGTCCGGGGAAACCTGCCTTGCCCAAGGCAGCACGATCGCGGTCATCGATAACAACTCTTTCGAAGAGAACACATGCGTCGATGTGGCGAATGGGTTCAACCGCAACACGACCGGCACGAACACGCGGCTAATCAAAAACCTCTTTATCAATGTTGGAACGGTTCTGACCGGTTCCACCATGCCAGCGAAGAACGAGTTCATCGACTGGGCTGCGCCGACAGTGGGCGCGACAATTACGGGGTGTGGCACGATCACGGTTACTGGTAATGGTTTTGCCGGGAGCTTCGCGGCCGGACAAACCGCCTGCGCACCGGTCATCTCTCCGGGCGTGACCGCCACAAACGGCTATAAATGCTCCGTAATCGACCAGAGCCACACCGGCAACGCCTTCGTTCAGTCGGGAAGCAACTCGACGAGTTGCACATTCACGTCGGTGACCGTAACCTCTGGCGACACGCTTCTGTATTCGGTTCAACCGTACTAGTCGCAGAACCGATACCGGAACGCCCACACCGCTCCAGCTGACTTCGCGAACGTGAAGTGAAGGCCGGAGATATCCGAACACCGAGGAATGTTCGCCTATCCAGTTCACTCCGAAGGAAGAGAACGACGCCAATCGCAAAATGCCACAGATGAAGCAGGGGGCCGGGGAGCGCGCGGTGGGCGGGCGGGGAGCGGAAGGTCTCTCCGGGAGGACCTTGGGGGACGCGGGGGCGGGGATGCAGGGCAACGGACATCCGTGGATAGTAACGGAGCATACTAACCGTAGTTCACGAAAGAGGGGTGGAGCCGTTTTTCCCGTTGCCACATCCTACCCCCGTCCGGTTTGACCCACTGCGCGGAAGTCCTTACACTTGAGGGTGTTCTCCGCTCGGCACATAGCTAATCTTGTGGAGGAGTTCCTGAGTTTGCGATTGCGAAGTCTGTGGTTTGCGGCCCTTTTGGGGTTGCTGGGGGCGGTGTGCGCGGGGCAGGATCCGGTTCCGCAGAAACCGGCTCCGCAGAGCCAGGCTCCGCAGGGCCAAGCTCCACAAGGCCAAGCTCCGCAGGGCCAGGGTCCGCAGAATCCGCCTCCGCAGGATCAGTCGCCGGCACAGGGCGAGTCGTCTTCCAGGGATCAGCCGTCTTCGCAGGGGGAGTCGTCTTCCAAAGACCAAACTCCGCCAGATCAAACTCCGCAGAAACCAGCGCCACCGAAACCAGCCGCGCCAAACCGGGCGCAGAACCAGGTTCCGCTGGGTCAATCTCCGATCACGCTGGACAGCAATGAGACGATTTTCTCGGTGCTGGCTGCGCTTAACACCTGCGGCTACGATCAGGACCTGGCCATCTCGGATGCGACCCGGAGCAACGTGCGCGCGGAGGTGCAGAGGAATTTGCTGGCGTCGGAGGACGCGGAAGCGGCGCGGACGGCGTTGTGCGAGTTTTACGAGGTACACGTGGCTTCGAAGGAAGCGAGCCGCAACCTGTCGCAGTATATCTCGCTGGCGCTGTATGTGGATGGGCCTCCGCATTTTCTGCCGCGGACAAAAGAGGAGGATCTACCTCCGGATGCCTCGGCGATTGCGGGTTTCGGAAAACTGCTGGAAGCCTTTTACCTGAAAGCCGGGTTGCACTCGATCTGGGAGCGGCACCGGGGCGATTACGCGGCGGCGATGAAACGCTATCACGAGCCGCTGGCCAAGATGGTGTTTGACACCGAGATTTATCTGAAGCAGCCTTCGTCGCAATATCTGGGACGGCGGTTCACCATTTATCTGGACTTCATGGGTTCGCCGAATGAGACGGATGCGCGGAATTACGGGACGGATTACTACGTGGTCGTGTTCCCGGCGCCGAACACGGCATCGGGAGAGGCGTCGTCGGCGCTGAAGATGGAACAGATCCGGCACACGTTTCTGCATTACGAGCTGGATCCCCTGGCAGAGAAGCATTACAGCTCGATCAAGCGGCTGGAGCCACTGCTGCAGTCGGTGAAGCGCGCGCCGCTGGAAGAGAGCTTCAAGAGCGACATTTCTCTGCTGGTGACAGAGTGCCTGGTGCGGGCCATCGAGATCCGCACCACCGGGGGGAAGCTGCCGGCGCAGGAGGCCATGCGGGCGCAGGCGGTGGATGACGCGGTGAAACAGGGATACATTCTGACGAAGTATTTTTACGACGCGATGGTGGGGTTTGAAAAAGATCCGGCCGGCATCCGGGGAGCGTACGGTGACCTTCTGGTGAACGTGGATTTGCGGAAAGAACAGAAGGCGGCGGCAGAGGTGCAGTTTGCCAGCGCTACGTCGCCGGAGCTGGTGCGGTTGTCGCGTCCAGAAGAACGGCGGATGTTGATCACGGCGGAGAAACGACTGGCGGCGGGCGACCCTAAAGGGGCGCAGGATCTGGCGCAGCAGGCGCTGGATAAGAAGATCGGCGATCAGGGCCGGGCACTGTTTATTCTGGCGGAAGTGGCCGTGGCCAACAAGAACCGGGACGGGGCTCAGGATGATTTCCAGAAGGCGATTGCGGCCACGCAGGATCCGAAGGTAGTGGGTTGGTCGCATGTGTACCTGGGAAGGATTTTAGACATGAAAGAGGACCGCGAGGCCGCGTTGCAGGAGTACCAGGCGGCGTTGAGCGTGGGCGGAGAATTGCCGGAGATCAAGGCGGCGGCGGAACGAGGATTGCAGCAGGCTTATGAGCCGCCGGCGAAACCGCAACCGGATGGGCAGGCTGTACGGTAGCATTCGGGTGCGCCGGGGCTACGCACGGAAGGCTTTACCACAGAGGGCGCAGAGGACACAGAGTAAACAGAAGAGCCTTACAATGCGGTTACAATGCGACCGGTGGCTGGCGGTTGGGGAATTTGCAAATCGGCGAATTTGAATCAGGCGGCAGGAGCCAAGGAGAAAGCATGAAGCGAGCGGCGATCATTATCGCGGTGTTGGGAGTGGCGATCTGGGGTTTCGCGCAGAGCGGCATGGCGCAGAGCGGTTCTACGCCGAGTAATAACAAGCCAGCGGCGCAGAATGCGCCGGCCGGACAGGCGGCGGCGCCGGCAGGCAAGCGTCCACCGCAGGCCAAGACGCAAGCCGAGTTCGATGCTTACAAAGCGGCGGCGGCGTTGACCGATCCGGCGGCGCAGGAGAAGGCAGCGGACGATTTCGCTGCGAAGTTCCCTGACAGCGAGCTGCGGTCGCTGCTTTACAGGGCCGTCGCCGCATCGTACCAACGGGCCAATGACGCGGACAAAATGCTGGCGGCATCGCAGAAGCTTTTGGCTTTAGATCCGGACGATCCGCAAGCGCTGGTGGGCGTCGCCCAGGTACTAACTGAGCGTACCCGCGAGACTGATCTGGATAAAGATCAACGCCTGGCGGAAGCGAGAAAGGACGCGCAGCGCGCGCTGGTGACAGTGGACACGGACCTTCCCGCGGGCCTCGCGCCGGAGAAAGCGGAAGTATACAAGGGCTACGTCCGTTCCGAGGCTTACGAGATTCTAGGGACACTTGATTTCAATGCGAAGGCTTGGGCAGACGCGGAAGCAAATCTGAGGAAGTCCATTGACGCTTATCCGCAGGAGGTCGATCCCATAGCGGTGTTCCGGCTCTCGGTAGCGTTGGATATGCAGGGCAAATATCCGGAGGCCTTGAAATATGCCAACCAGGCGGTGGGCATGACCAAGGAGGACACAGCTGCGGGCAAGGCTGCGCGGGATGAGAAGGACCGTTTGACGCAGTTGACTGGTGGCAGCAGTCCGGCGCCGGCGCCTCCTAAGAATTAAATAAGGAAGCGAGCCAAACGTGCGACTATTGCGTCGAAAAAAACCGACGCATCGAGCGGCTCGCCCAGGTTCCCTCGGCAAGCTCGGGACAGGCTCTTCGGCAGACGAAAACCGCACGCCTCAGGCTGACATTGAATTGGATTACATCCCGGCGATGCAATCATGAAAGAACGGGAAATCACCGCGCTGGAAACGACGTTGGGCTACCACTTCCACCGCCGGGCGGTGATCGAGCAGGCCCTCACCCATAGCTCACAGGCGCGGGAGCAGGAGTCGCAGCAAGCGGGGGAGAGCAAGTATAAGGTCAACGACAACGAGCAGCTGGAGTTTCTGGGCGACGCGATCCTGGCGATGGTGACGAGCGAGGAATTGTTCCAGCGCTTTCCGCAGTTTCGCGAAGGGGAACTCTCAAAATTGCGGGCTCATGTGGTGAGCGAGCGGCACCTGATCCGCGTGGCGCAGCGACTGGAACTGGGGCATTATCTGCGCCTGGGCCGGGGCGAGGAAAAGAGCGGCGGCCGTAGTAAGACGGCGCTTCTGGTGGATGCGCTGGAGGCCGTGCTGGCGGCGATCTACCTGGATGGCGGGATGGAACCGGCACGCGAATTCATCCTGCGGGAGATCCTGGCGCCGGAGTTGGAGCGGATGGAGCGCGAAGGCGGCACTCTGCCCATGACCGACTTCAAGTCGGCGCTGCAGGAAACCTTGCAGGGATTGGGGATGGCGCAGCCGTCGTATGTGCTGGTGCAGGAAGCCGGACCGGAACACAGCAAGACGTTTACCGTGGAGGTCCGTCTGAATACTAAGAACGGCGAAGGCCGGGCGGAATTTGTGGGACGCGCGCAAGGCACCACCAAGAAGACGGCGGAGCAGGATGCGGCACGGCAGTTGCTGGCTTATCTGGCGTCGCGACCGCAGTCGGCGGGAGCGCGGTTGGCGCGGGGGTCACGGTCCGCGGAGAAGTAGGGAGACTGGATCAGTCCGGTAGATATGCATTCACCAGACGAACATTCCGCGGTCGGCCACTCTCAGGAAGAGAGTTCTCTGGAGGATCGTTCTCAAGAAGGTCATCCTCTGGAAGATCATCCACTGGAAGATCATTCTCAGGAAATGCATTCTCCAGATGATCGGTCTTCGGTCGATGATTCTCCGGAAGCTCATGTTTCGAGCCGTCGTTTGGTCGACGACGGGAGAACGGCATGGGTAGCTGGAACGGACGTGATCGGCTCGATACAATCGCTGCTCGGAACGGTGGTGATTGCGGTGTTTGTCATCACATTTATCGTGCAGGCGTTCCAGATTCCGTCTCCCTCCATGGAGAACACACTGCTGGTCGGCGATTACCTGCTCGTGAATAAGCTCTGTTATGGCGGAGGCGGCCCGGGAGACTATTTCATGCCCTACCACCGGGTGCAGCGGGGTGACATTGTGGTGTTTCATTATCCGGTGGACCCGGCCCAGCATTTCGTGAAGCGGGTGATTGGCGTGCCTGGGGATCGGGTGCGGCTGGTCAACAAACAGGTGTTCGTGAATGGCGTGCCGTTGAAGGAACCTTATGCGCGTTTCACTCGGCCGGCGGATGACGTGTTCCGGGATAATTTTCCCCGGCTGGATGTGATGTCGGGCCCGACGCCGGAGTGGTGGCTGCAGTTGCGCAAACTGGTCGAGGATGGACAGCTTATCGTTCCCGAGGGGCACTACTTTGTGATGGGGGACAATCGGGACAACAGTTCAGACAGCCGGTACTGGGGGTTTGTGCCGCAGGCGAATATCATTGGGCGGCCACTGGTGATTTACTGGTCAGTGCAGGCTGCGGGCGACCCGACGGCGCCATCTTCGGTGGGCGAAAGACTGTCGCACTTTGCCTACGTCGTGACGCATATCTTTCAGATCACGCGTTGGAACCGCACGCTGCGGCTGGTGCATTGAAACCAATTTGTAATTGCATAATCTAGCAATTTGGTAACTTGAAACCGCGGGATGGATTGATCACATTGGCTAATAAAAAGAACAGCGAGAAGAACGAGCTCGAAGAGAAACCGAGAGAGACTCCGGTGGAGTTTCTGGCGTCTCTGGCGGCGGTGCTGGTGACGGGATTGTTCATCATCACATTTGTGGTGCAGGCGTTCGAGATTCCGTCCAGTTCAATGGAGAACACGCTGCTGATCGGCGACCACGTGTTTGTGAACCGCATCGTGTTTGCGCCGAAGACTCCGTGGGTGGGGCCGCTGCTTCCCTATCGGCAGGTGCGGCGCGGTGACATCGTGGTGTTTCTGCATCCGGACCCGCACGATGCGGGGCTTTATGTGGTCAAGCGGATTATGGGCGTGCCGGGTGACCGCATCCATCTGCGCAATGGAGTGGTTTATCGAAATGGCGAGGCCCTGAACGAACCTTACATCGATCACGATGCGGACAATCCCGATGATTCCTACCGTAACAATTTTCCCGCGGTGCCTCCGTCCTATGAGAATGGGGTTTATCCGAACTGGATCGACAACCTGGCTTCGCACATCGATGGAGGCGATCTGGTGGTGCCCCCCGGACACTACTTCGCCATGGGCGACCACCGGGGCGTGAGCCTGGACAGCCGCTACTGGGGCTTCATTCCGCAGGAGAATGTGATCGGGCGCCCGATGTTCATCTACTGGTCGTTCGATACGCCGGGCGACCAATACCAGAAGACTGGGATGGCGGAGCGGCTGGGATTTCTGGCACATGTGGTGTTGCACTTCTTTGACGAGACGCGGTGGGGGCGAACGCTGAAAGCGGTGCAGTGAAGGTGAAACCTTTACTTTCCAAGCGGCGCGTAGTGATCGCGGCAGTGGTGATTCTGCTGGGTCTGTTTCTGGTGCGTCCGGGCGTCTCGCGCCTGAAGGCGCGCATTGCAAACTCGATCAGCCAGGCGGTGGCGCGTCCGGTGGAGATCGGCGCGGTCCACCTTCGTTTCCTGCCGCAGCCTGGGTTCGATCTCGAAAACCTGGTCATCTACGAAGATCCCGCTTTCGGCGCGGAGCCCATGCTACGCGCTCCCGAGGTTATGGCTGTGGTGCGGCTGACTTCGCTGCTGCGGGCGAGGCTGGACGTCTCGCGGCTGGAGCTGACGGAGCCTAGTCTGAACCTGGTGCGCCGAGCGGACGGCCGCTGGAACTGGGAAGCGCTGCTGGAGCGCACGGAACGCACACCGCTGGCGCCTACCGCGAAATCGACGTCGGAAGCGCGGCCGGGTTTCCCATACATCGAGGCCAGTTCCGGCCGGATCAACTTCAAGGCAGGACAGGAAAAGAAGCCTTACGCGCTGCTGAATGCAGATTTTGCGTTGTGGCAGGAATCAGAGAACACCTGGGGAGCGCGGCTGAAGGCAGAGCCGCTGCGCACCGATATGAGTTTGAGCGACGCGGGCCTGCTGCGGATGAACGGGACGTGGCGGCGCGCCGGGAGCCTGCGCGAAACGCCGCTGCAGTTCAGCCTGGAGTGGAACGGCGCACAGTTGGGGCAACTGACCAAGCTGGTATCGGGAAGTGATAAGGGCTGGCGGGGAGAAGTCCGGTTGGAGGCGACGCTGAGCGGCATCCCGGCGGCAATGCAGGTAGGAGTTGATGCTTCGGTCGATGACTTCCATCGCTACGACATCTCGAGCAGCGAGGGACTAAGGCTGACGGCACATTGCAACGGCCGGTACAGCTCGGTAGAGGCGATGATGCGCGAGGTCTTCTGCAATGCCCCGGTGGGCAACGGGATGGTCACGCTGCACGGCGACGCCGGGCTGCCTGGAGTGCACCGGGTCGATCTGGCCCCGATCGATCTCGCCTTGAACCTGGAAAGCGTTCCGGTGAGTGCGGTTGCGCAGTTGGCTCGACGGGCCAAGAAAAATCTGCCGGCGGATCTGGTGTCCGCGGGAAATGTGCAAGGCAATTTTACAGTGAAGGAAGAAGGAGCATCTCCCGGGGGACCAGAATTTCAGGGCCGGGGCGAGATCACCAATCTTCGCCTGCAGTCGGCGACCGCCAAGGTGGAATTCGCTCCAGCGAGTGTGCCGTTTGTGCTCAGCTCGAGGCGTACGGGTCATCATGCTCCATCGAAGGATAAGGCCGGTCGCCAGCTGGAAAGTGAAGTTTTGCCTGCTCCAGAAGAGTTGCACGTGGAGTTCGGCCCGCTTGCCGTGGCTTTGGGACGGCCTGCGCCGGCGCAAGCACGAGGTTGGGTCGGCCGCTCGGGTTATGGCCTGGTGATCCACGGAGACGGAGAAGTCTCCCACATCTTGCGGTTGGCGAGTCTACTCGGACTGCCGGCGGTGAAGGCCAGCGTCGAGGGCGAGGCCGCGATGAAGTTACAGATCGCGGGCTCGTGGGCGGGGAACATTTCCGGAAGTTCCTCAGGATTTTCTCCGCCGCAGGTGAAAGGGACCGTCCAGTTGCGCAATGTGCATGCCATGATGCGCGGAGTGAACGGACCGATTGAAATCTCATCGGGGGAGCTACAGCTTTTGTCCGATCAGGTGCGGGTCGAGAAGTTGAGAGCACAGGCCGGCGGTGCGGATTGGACAGGGTCGGTCGCCTTGCCCCGCGGTTGTGGAATCCCTTGGACGTGCCTGGTCCGATTCGATTTGAACACCGAAGAGGTTGGGCTGAGCGAGCTCTCGAAATGGCTCGGTTCGCAACCGAACCAGCGCCGGTGGTACCAGATGCTGACGCCTGAGGAACCGACGGCGCCGATGTTTCTGGAAAATCTGCGGGCGTCGGGGAAAGTAAGCGCCGGCCGCTTGCGGATTCATAACGTCGTTGCGGAGCGCGTTTCGGCTGGACTTGATCTCGAGCGCGGGAAACTGAAGATTTCTGAGTTGCGCGGGGACGTGCTGGGGGGAAAGCATCGCGGCGATTGGCAGGCGGACTTTACGGCGGGACCTGCCGCGTACACCGGGAGCGGAGCCTTCACCGGGATTTCGCTGAGGCAGATGGCTGATGCGATGCGTGATCCGTGGATTTCGGGGACCGCCGGAGGGACTTATCAGATCACTGCGTCGGGCGCCGATGCAACAGCATTCTGGGAATCGGCCGAGGGGGAACTGCAATTCGATCTGCGGGAGGGCGTTCTGTCTCACATCTCTCTCGCGACTGATGACGGACCGCTGCGGGTTGGGCGCTGGCAGGGCCGGGCGGAGTTGCAGGGCGGGGAAATCGAAATTGAGAAGGGCAAGCTGGTTTCTTCCACCGGGTCTTATGAGATCAGCGGCACTGCGTCGCTGGGGCGGGAGCTGGACCTCAAACTGTCGCGGGCTACGGGTGTGAAACCAGAGCGGGTGGGTTCGCAGGTTTATAGCATCACCGGTACTTTGGCGGAGCCGCGCGTGACGCTTACCACGCCGGAGACGCAGGCTCGACTGAAACCGTAACGTCTTCCCTCACGGGCTAAAGCCCAAATTCTTCTCGCGGCTTGACGGCACTAAAGTCGTGCCCTTCCCGAGCCTTCTCTCGCCCACTTCCGACATTGCCCTTACGGTACGTAGCCTGCGCCGCGCAGGACTTTTCCTGGCAAGGCTCCTGTCATTTTTCCCTGGTCGATGACGGGCACGCCATTTACCAGCACGTACTCCATCCCTTCGGAAAGCTGATTGGGATTATCGAACGTGGCTAGGTCGCGCACGGTTGCGGGATCGAAGACGACCACGTCGGCCCACATTCCGGACTTGAGCACGCCGCGATCGGTGAGGCGCAGGCGCTGGGCGGGCAACGCAGTCATCTTGCGGATGGCGTCTTCGAGCGTCAAGGCTTTGTCTTCGCGGACGTACTTGCGCAGGATGCGCGGGAACGTTCCGTAGGCGCGGGGATGAGGATGCTCCTGGCCGAGAATGCCTTCGGGCGAGGTGCCGGAAGAATCGTTGTCGATGGCGACCCAGGGCTGCTGCAGCGCGAGCGTGACATCGGGTTGTGACATGCCGAAGACGGCGACTTCGGAGTCAGGATCTTCGATCAGGAATTCGAACAGGGCATCCATTGGGTCTTTGTTCCAGAGTTTCGCAATCTCGGATAGGCGCTTGCCTTGCAGGGGAAGAAGTTTGGGATTTTGTGTGACGCCGATCATGACAGCTTCGGGGCCGGGAATCTCCTCCCACTCGTTATCCCAATCTTTCGAGGGCGTGAGCATGTCTTTGCGGATGCGTTCGCGAGTGGCGGGATCTTTCAGGCGCTCGACCATTTTCGCGTCACCGCCATCATGCGCCCACTGGGGGATGAAGGCCGAGAACGAATTGAACCAGGCCGTGTAAGCATAAGTGTCGGCGGTCACGTCGGCACCATTGGCGCGGGCGGCATTTATTTTGGCTACGACTTCGGGCATGCGTCCCCAGTTATTTTTCCCGGCGACCTTGATGTGCCAGATCTCGACAGGCACGTGAGCTTCGCGGCCAATGCGCAGGGCTTCGTCGATGGCTTCGAGCACGGAGTTGCTTTCGTCGCGCATGTGCGTCGAATAGATACCGCCGAACTTGCCGCCCTCCGCGGCTAGAGCAATCAACTCCTCTGTCTTGGCGTACGGTGCGGGGGCGTATTCGAGCGCCGTGGACACACCGACAGCGCCGTCTTTCATGGCTTCGCGCACGAGCATTTTCATTTGCTCGAGTTGCTCGGGTGTGGGTTGCTTGTCATCGTCGCCAAGGACCATGCGGCGGACCTGCGTGGCTCCGACGTAGCTGGCCAGATTGATACCCATCCCCTGCTTTTCGAGGCGGGCGAAATATTGGCGGAAGGTTCGCCAGTCTGGAGTGATCTTGTAATGGTCGTAGCCGGGGCGATCGAGTTGAATGATGGCGTCGTTGAGCGGGGCGATGGAACCACCTTCGCCGGTGATTTCCGTTGTGATGCCTTGATAGATTTTCGAAGGCAGACGCGGTTCGACCAGGATGGAGAGTTCGGATTGGCCGAGCATATCGATGAAACCGGGAGCGACCACTTTGCCGGCGGCATCGATGGTGCGCTTGCGGGGCGCGGCAGTCAGGTTGCCGATGGCGGCGACTTTTCCGTCTCGGATGCCGACGTCGCCGGAATACCAGGGCGAGCCGGTGCCATCGATGATGTGGCCGTTGGTGATGACGAGGTCGAAAGCGGTGGGTGTTTGCGCGGGCAATGAGTGGGACGTGGCGAGCGACAGAGCGATCACAGCTATGAGATTCGCGGTATGAAGTTTCATCGGTTTTCCTTTTCTACGAAACTGGGCGCGCACGACGCCTTGAGATGGCACCGAGAAGAATCCACATTCCCAACGCCAGCCATTCGTATACGGTGAAATGACCGGGGATTGCCGGGACGATCTTCATGAGCATCATCGCGATGGCTACGAGTAATCCAAAGGAGGCGACCGCCCATTCGACTGGCGACAGGAGCGAGTGGTCGGGCAATTTCCCTGAGCTTCCCATGCGGATGTAGGCGGCGCAAGTGGCGGCCCATCCGATGGCGCAGGCTACTGAGCCTACCTCGGTGATCGGTACGAGAATTGCGTCGCCTAGGAGCATACATGCGGCGGTGACCAGTCCAATACAGAGAACTGCGGCCGACGGCGTCTGATGTTCGGGATGGATCTGGCCGGCTCGAGGGTTGACGAGGCCGCGGCGTCCCAAGGCAAACAGCAGGCGGCTGGCGGCGACGAAATTTCCGTTGAAGCACTTGAACAGCGACAGCAGGGCTGCGGCCAGGATGATGTTCACGATCCAGCGCGAGCCCACTGCGCGCTGGAAAGCTACTGCGGTCATGAACTTGTCGTAAGTCAATTCGTGCCATGGAGCAACGAATGCTACCGCGGCAATGATGACTGTGTAGAAAAGAATGCCTACGAGGATGGCCATCCAGATGGCTTTGAGAAATCCCTGGCTCCGAAATTCTGGAGTGGATTCTTCGGCGGCTTTGCTTACGGATTCGAAGCCGGTCATGAAGTAGGGGACTATCTGCAACACCAGCAGCACGGACACTAGCGGCGTGTGAGTGAAGAGTGGAGGCAGGTGGTGCAGCGAACCCTGGCGTGCACCGAGCGTTACAAAAACGATAAACAAGGCCAGGGTGCCGAAGGATGTCCAGTTCTGGAAGTTTGCGCTGAGGCGGACACCGCGGTAGTTGAGAGTGGTGAGCAGTGCAGTGAGAACGAGACCGATGATGAGGTGAGGGAGATAGACCGGGCGTCCGGCGATGCGGTAGATTTCGATTGAATCGAGCGAAGGAACGATGTACCCGGCGATGCGGCCGACCGCCACGGCCTCCCAGGGGCAAACGATGAAGTAGGCGAGCATCATCATCCATCCGGCGGAGAAGCTGATGGGGCGGGAAAAAGCTGCCGCGGTGTAAGCGATTTCTCCTGCGGCGTCGGGCATGGCAGCCACGAGCCGGCCATAAACCCATCCGATGGGAAGCAGCAGCGCGCCACCGATGGCGAAGCCCAGCACTGCGCCCAGAGAGCCACCGCGCAAAAGCCAGTCATCCATGATGACGAGCCAGCCGACACCAACCATGGAGCCCCAGGCTAGCGTGAAGTAATCGGTGAGGCGGAGCTTGCGGGCTAGGTTGGACATGGGACTTCGGTTGTGTGGAGGGCGAATTATAAAGCATGGAGCGAGGGACTTAGGAACGGCGGCCGGGGTTGAGATCGAGAAGCAGCGGTCGCGGACGCTCGCCGGACAGCCGGGAGCCCTTCGGCTTCGCGCCTGTTTCAGTTCGCGGGCTGCGTGATAGTATCGACTTACCCTCGCACGATGCTGCAGGCTGTGAATATTGGCGCTGTGACGCTGTTGTGCCTCTTTAATTTCTATTTCTACGATGCGTTGAACCACTGATGACATCTTCGACCAACTTGCGCAAGCGCGTGCTGAGTGGCATGCGCCCGACCGGGAAACTGCACTTGGGAAATTATGTTGGCGCGCTGGAGAACTGGGTGCGCATGCAGGATCAGTATCAGTGCTTCTTCTGCGTGGTCGACTGGCACGCGCTCACGACCGACTATGCCGACACCTCGCGCGTGAAAGAAAATTCGCTGGAGGTAGCGCTGGACTGGCTGGCGGCGGGGCTTGATCCGGAGAAGTCCGTACTGTTCATTCAGTCGCATGTGCCGGCGCATGCCGAGTTGCATTTGCTGCTCTCGATGATCACGCCGTTGGGCTGGCTGGAGCGGGTTCCGACTTATAAGGAACAGCGGGAGAACATCCGGGACAAAGACCTGGGAACGTATGGATTTCTGGGCTATCCCGTGCTGCAGGCGGCAGACATTTTGATGTACAAGGCAGACGTGGTTCCAGTGGGAGAAGATCAGGTCGCCCACGTCGAACTGACTCGGGAGATTGCCCGGCGGTTCAACGGATTTTATGGAAAGCGTGCTGATGTCTTTCCCGAGCCGCAGTCTTTGCTCACGCCCGCTCCTAAGCTGCCGGGCACCGATGGGCGCAAGATGTCGAAGTCGTATGGAAACACTATTCTGCTTACCGACCCGGAGCCGGTTGTGCGGCAGAAGTTGAAGACGATGGTGACTGATCCGGCGCGCGTAAGGCGGTCCGACCCGGGAAATCCGGATGTGTGCCCCGTGGGCGACCTGCACAAGATTTTCAGCAATCGCGCTACCATGGAGAAAGTGAACGTCGGCTGCCGCTCGGCGGGAATCGGCTGCATCGAGTGCAAGAGCTGGGCGGCGGATGCGCTGGTGCAGTTGCTGAATCCGATGCAGGAACGGCGCAAGAAATTTGAGGAGAATCCGCGGCTGGCTTGGGATATTCTGGAAGCAGGCAGCGCACGAGCCCGCAAGGTTGCCGCTGAAACCATGGACGGGGTGCGTGACGCCATGGGAATGTCACTTGCGTATGAGCCCCCGGTGGCGGATGATGCCAAGTAGGAATGATGCGAACTAAGATGGACCACGGGATCATAACTTCCGAAGACAACGCGGCGCAGTCCGTCTCGCCGGTGCTTGTTGCTAATCCGCAGTCCCCGAAAAAAGAAGAGAGCGATTCTCCGTTTGCGGTTTCGGTGAGCGATGTTTACGAAGGCCCGCTGGACTTGCTGCTCGATCTTATCCGCAAGCAGGATATCGACATCTACGACATTCCTATCGCTCGGATTACGGCGCAATATCTCGCTTACGTGGAAAAGATTCGCGAGCTGGATGTGAATGTGGCGGCTGACTTTATTTATATGGCGGCGGTGCTGATTCACATCAAGTCGAAGATGCTGCTGCCGCGGGATCCGTCGGCCAAGGCCGAGGAGTTGGAAGATCCGCGCACCGAACTGGTGAACCGGCTGCTGGAACACGAGAAGTTCAAGTCGGCGGCGCAAATGCTTCTGCAGAAGCAGCATATCGAAGACGCGGTGCTGACCAATCCGTCGCTCAAAGAATTCATGGAGGACGAAGGCACCGAGCCGGAGATGGCCACGGACGTCATCGATCTGGTCAAGACCTTCCAGCAGATTCTGGAACGGGTGCGCACGCGGCCTGTGATCAATGTGGACGAGGAAACCGTCACGGTGGGGCAGATGATTGACTACCTGCGGCGACGGTTGGCGCTGGAATCGCGGCCGATCCGGTTGAAACAGCTTCTGATGCGCGTGCCTTCGCGGCAGGCGCTGGTGTGCATGTTTCTGGCGTTGCTCGAAATGGTGCGGCTGCAGGCGATTCAGGTGCGGCAAGACCAGATGTTCGGCGAGATTGCGGTGCGCAAACATGTTGGGTTCGACGCCATCATGAACGAGCAGGCCGCGGTGCGCGATGATTGGCGGTAGAAGGACAGTGGTCAGTGTCCAGTGATCAGTGGCCAGTCAAAGCCACCGGGTTACTGACCACTAGCCACTGATCACTGGCCACTATGAGTTTAAAAGCTCAACTCGAAGCTGTCATTTATGCGGCGGAGACGCCGATCACCGTCGAGCAGATGGTACAGCTCGTCAAAGCATCCGCCATTGCCGACGGAGCCGCCGACGAGGCTGAGGTGAAGTCGCGGGTGCGGGCGGCGTTGGAAGAATTGGCCGCCGAATACAGCGGTCCCGACCATGGCATCGAGATTCGCCAGGTCGCGGGCGGGTATCGCATGTCGACCAAACCGGAACAGCACGAAATGGTGCGCAGCTTTGCCAAAAGCTTGAAGCCTCCGGTGCGGCTGTCGTTGCCGGCGCTGGAGACGCTGGCTGTGATCGCTTACAAGCAGCCCGCAACGGTGCCGGAGATCAACGAGATTCGGGGTGTGGATTCGGGCGGCGTGATCGCAACTTTGCTCGATCGCAAGCTGATTACGACCGCGGGCCGCAAGCAGGTAATCGGGCGTCCCATTCTCTATAAGACGACCAAAGAATTCCTGATGCGCTTTGGATTGAAAGACGTGAACGAGCTGCCCAGCATGGAAGAGTTCGAGAAGCTGGTGGCGGAATCATTTCAGTCAGAGTTGATTCCGGCCGAAGACGCCGCGGAAGTGCGCGAGACGGAGTCTCTTCAAGCGGAAGAAATCGCGGAGTCTGCCGCGCAGAAGGAATAGTCCCTCACACCCATGCCCGCCGAACGCCTGCAAAAAATCATTGCTGCGGCTGGAATTGCTTCACGGCGCAAAGCCGAGGAACTGATCAGCGCCGGCCACGTGAAGGTGAACGGAACCGTGGTGACGGAGCTCGGCAGCAAGGCGGACCCGGACACCGACCACATTCGCGTGGATGGAAAGCTGCTGCAGGGTGCGCAACAGCATGTCTATCTTCTGTTGAATAAGCCTAAGGGTTACGTCACTACCGTGAGCGATCCGGAAAACCGGCCGACGGTGATGCAATTGATCCGCGGCGTGAAGAAGCGCGTGTATCCGGTGGGGCGGCTGGATTATGCCAGCGAGGGTCTGCTGCTTCTGACCAATGACGGCGCACTGGCGAATAAGTTGATGAAAGCGGCGTCGCAGGTGCCAAAAACTTACGTGGTGAAGATTGCCGGAACTCCGAGCAATGAAGCACTGGAGAAGTTGCGCGCGGGGGTTTCGATTGCTACTGAAGATGGCCGCCGGGTGCGGACTGCGCCCGCCGGAATACGCCTGGTTAAGGAAGCCACGAATCCGTGGTATGAAGTCACCTTGATCGAAGGCCGCAACCGGGAAATCCGGCGAATGTTTGAGAAGGTCGGGCATCACGTGGAAAAGATCAAGCGCGTCCGTTACGGACCGCTCGCGCTCGATGTTCCACCTGGGCGATTTCGCGCGCTCACGTCGCAGGAAGTCGATCGCCTGCGCACTGCCTGCAACAAACCGATAGCGGGGACTAAGCCTTCCGTGGCATGATGGGCGGCAAAGCATGAGCCGCTTTTTTGATCTGGTTTCCCTACCCGCCCGCAACCTGGGCACAATGAACGCGCCCAACGTGACGACGGAAGCGCTGGAGCGGCGATCGCGGCTTATCCGACTCGATTCCAACGAAAATCCATTTGGCCCTTCGCCGCTCGCAGTCGATGCGATGAAGAGCACGCTGAGCGCGGCGAACTTATATCCTGACGATGATTGCAGCCCCTTGCGGCTGAAACTGGCCACGCATCACGGGTTGCCGCCGGAGCAGGTGCTGGTGACTGCAGGCTCAACTGGAATGTTGAGCTTGCTCTGCCAGACGCTTCTCGCGCCCGGGCTGAATGCGGTGACCAGCGAGCGCTCATTCATTATGTATTCGATGTTAGTGCAGGCGGCGGGCGGCCAGTTGGTTGAAGCTCCCATGCGCGACGACGGCTTCGATCTGGAAGCAATTCTGGTTGCGATCGACGCAAACACGCGCATTGTCTTTCTGGCGAACCCGAACAATCCGACGGGCACGATGCTTGGGGCCGACGCGGTGGAACGCTTTCTGGCGAGGGCTCCCGGCCACGTGGTGCTGGTTCTGGATGAGGCTTACTACGAATTCGCTTTGCATTTTGCGGCACAGCGGAAAACTAACGATTCGAACTCGCTCGATCATGTTCGCCAGGGAGCGAGCGTGGTGGTGCTGCGGACTTTTTCAAAGGCCCATGGACTCGCCGGCCTGCGCGTGGGCTACGGCTTTGGTCCCGCGGAATTGCTGGGATATTGCGCGCGCATGCACAACACGTTTTCTGTGTCGTCAGTGGCGCAAGTGGCGGCCATGGCGGCACTCGACGATGAACAGCATATTCGACGTACAGTGCAGAACAATGCCCTGCAGTCACGTGTGCTGAGCCAGGAACTCTCTGCACTCGGCTATCGCGTGGTTCCGACTGCGGCGAATTTTGTGTTCTGCGATCTTGGGGTAGACGCCGCGGCTTTCGCTGATCGCTTGCAGGATGAAGGCGTAGCGGTGCGTCCGCTGGGACTTTGGGGAGATCCGAACAGCATTCGCGTGACCATTGGCACACCGGAACAGAACCAGACCTTCCTGCAGGCGGTGCGCCGACTTGGACAGACACAAAACGCTCAAAACCCGCCTCGGACGCGGCTTGACACGAGTGGCGACAGCGGCAGATAATCCGGGCAGTTTGTTCTCCGGTAGTCCGTAACCAGTTCTCGTCGAAAAGCCTTGATCCCCCGCCGTTATTTCTCTTGTCGCCTTTGACAGGGGTGGCTCTTGCTGGAGGAGCATTTTCATGAGACTTGCGATTGGATTGCTGTTGATTCTCGCCGGCCTGGTGGGAGCAGTCCCGGCTCAGATCTCAAGTTTCAAGCACGTGGTGGTCATCGTCCAGGAAAATCGTACGCCGGACAATCTTTTCCAGGGCTTGTGCGCTGCTCCCTACGGAACATGCGCCGTACCTCCAACGTTCTTGGCTCCTTATGACATTCAAACTTCAAAGTGGACGACCAAGACCGGAACAATTAACCCTTCGCCCGTAGCCCTGGCCGGCACATACGATCTGAACCACTCGCATGAAGGGTTCAACACGATGTGCAACGTTGTCGCCGGCACCCCTCCGACCTGCCGGATGAATGGAGCGGCTGGGGTCAGCTGCAGTCCAAATGCGGGCACCACCTGCCCCGCTGATCCGGCGTTCATGTTTGTCGACAACTCGACCGGGATTCTGAATCCGTATCTCAATCTCGCGACCCAGTACGGATGGGCAAACTACATGTTCCAAACCAATCAGGGTCCGAGCTTTCCAGCACATCAATTTCTTTTTGGCGGGACTTCGGCGCCAAGCGCGTTGGACGATATCAGCGGAATTTTCGCCGCAGAAAATGGGACCATCGGCGGTGGGTGCATCGCTGCTTCAGGAACGACGGTCGCGCTCGTCTCCCCCAGTTCGACTCCGCCCCCTTACGGTGTCGAAAGTTCGTCGATCTACCCGTGTTTTGAACATCAAACCATGGCGGACTTGGTGACGGACTGGAAGTACTATGCGGCAGGCGCTGAGTCGATCTGGACGGCTCCCAACGCCATCGACCATATCTGCTTACCAAGCGATGGAACCTGCACGGGCTGGGGTACGCACGTGGTTCCCAACAACCCGTCGCAGGTCCTGACCGATCTGGGCAACTGCGAACTCCACGCGCTGACCTGGATCACTCCGTCGGCGGCGAACTCCGATCACGCCAGCGTGAACGACGGCGGTGGGCCCTCCTGGGTAGCTTCCATTGTCAATGCTATCGGTAACAGCGGCTGCACCGACACGGTGAACAACCGCGCTTTTACTTATTGGCAGGACACGGCCATCTTCATTACGTGGGACGACTGGGGAGGATGGTACGACCACGAACCGCCGACGATCCTGGCGGGCGTGCAAGGCGACTATCAGTACGGGTTTCGGGTTCCCATGATTGTGGTTTCCGCGTATACCCCCCAGGGCCTGGTTAGTAACGAACGATACGATTTCGGCAGCCTGCTGCGCTTTATCGAGCGCAACTTCGCCAGTCTCGGCCTTAGAGAAGGCGAGCTTGGCTTTGCGGATAGCCGCGCCACCACGGACTTCAGCGCCTTCTTCCACCTGGAGTCGGCTCGTGTGGCTCGCCGGTTTGCTACCATCGCCGCCCCTAAGAGCGCGGACTTCTTCATCAATGACACTCGGCCGCCGGAAGCTCCCGACAACGACTAGAGTTCAGACACGGCTGCGACCAGCCTACATAGCCACTCGGGCAGCACCGTAGAGCCCTGCGTCGCTTCCGAGGACGGCCCGCGTGATGATGGTTTTTCGTTCGATGTTCCTTCCTGAAGAATTGCTTTTCAAGGGATCGGCGGGTGCGGTTGCTCCATAAACGATGGAACGCTCGCGCAACTCTGCGAACATGCTGGGCGCGAAGGCATCCCATGCGCTGGATGCGCCTCCGCCGATCACGTACATCTCAAGATTCAAAACGTTGACCAGGTCGGAGAGCAGTATTCCAAGATAACGTCCGAAGCTGTGGAGAATGCGGCGGGCTGGCTCGTCGCCCTGGAGCGCGAGGTCGTAAATCGATTTCGCGCCGAATTCGGTGCCCGAAGATGCGGCCCGTGCCAGCGCTGACGCCTGACCACTGGCGATCGCTTCGCGAGCCATGCGAAGAAGCGCGCTGGCCGAAGCATACTGCTCGGAGCATCCGCGACTGCCGCAGCCGCAGAGATGGCCTTCCGGTTCGAGGGTGACGTGGCCGAATTCGCCGGCCATGCCGTTCATGCCGTGCCAGATCTTTCCCGCGAGCACGATGCCGCCGCCGATGCCGGTTCCCAGGGTGAGCACCGCCATATTCTCAACCCCACGGGCTGCCCCCAGCCACTGCTCGCCGAGAGCGGCAACGCGTGCGTCGTTTTCGAGGACCACGCGCGCGCCGTTTTTGGGGAGATCGAGGCGGCGCTCGATTTCCGCGCGCGCCGGATAGTTCTCCCAGCCGGGAAGGTTGACCGCCTTCCGCATCATTCCTGCTTCCAGATCGATGAGGCCGGGCAAGCCGATGCCCGCGCCGAGGAAGTTTCCCGTCGCTTTGTACTTGGCCGAGAGACTTTGAATGGCGTCGCACATTTCGCCGATGACGTGGTCGCGACCGAGGGCAAGTTTGGTGCCGAGTGAAACTTTCTCGAGAAGCTGTCCTTCGGCGCTGACCGCGGCAATGCGGAGGTTGGTACCGCCGAGGTCGACTCCGATAGAGAAGTCAGGCATGGAGGAAAAGATTATCAGAACTACGACGCGACGTATTCGTTCATTTCTGGCACTTGGGGCAGTAGTGGCTGCTGCGGCCGGCGATTACGATGCGTTTGATCGGCGTCTTGCAGACCAGGCAGGGCTCGCCTTCGCGGCCATAGACGCGGTGTTGTAATTGGAAGAAGCCTTCTTCGCCGTCGGCATCGACATAGTCAGAGATGGACGACCCGCCGAGGGCAATCGCTTCCCGAAGAACCTCTTTTACCGAAGCAAGGAGTTTGGCTAGCTGGTCGCGCGTGATGGTGGAGGCGCGGCGGCGGGGGCGAATTCCGGCGCGGAACAAAGATTCATCGGCATAAATGTTGCCCACGCCGCGCAGGAGTTTCTGGTTCAGCAGCGCGCTCTTGATGGGAGTTTTACGGCCGCGAAACAAGGCGAGAAAGCGCTCGAGATCGGCTTCCAGCGGCTCCAGGCCGCCCGCTTCGAAGCCGCCGGCGCGGGCAACGCTTAAGCGTCCGAAGCGGCGGGGGTCAACAAAACGCAGTTCCCTGCCCGACTTTAGCTTCAGAATCGCGTGCGTGTGCTTCAGGACTTCTGACTGCGGCTCGCAGACCTGCAGCCGCCCGGTCATGCCCAGGTGGACGATCCACTGCGCTTGAACAGAGCCGGGTTTCTTGGGATGGACTCTGTTGGGTTCCAAATCGAAGACTATATGCTTTCCCATGCGCCGCACGGTCGAGATGCGGCTGTGCTCAAGCGCGGCAGCAATCTCGCGCGCAGGAGACTTCAGCGGCTCCGGCTTCTGGCCGAGCCAGAGCGATTCAATCACGTCTCCCGAGACGCGTCTGGCCAGTCCGCGGGCAATGGTTTCTACTTCGGGGAGTTCCGGCATGCCTATCCAGTTTACAGTGCGGACGATGAGAAAGCTGGCCGCAAAAAGGCAGACTTTCACCGCCAGAAAGGAGTTGGTTAAAGGAGCAGGCTAGTCTTTCAAGGGCACGACGGTTTTGCCGTCGCGGCAGAAGGTGGCGACTTTTTGCAGATCGCCGTTTGCCTGGGGCAGGGTCATTACCGGTCCGTAGCAATAAACCGCGTGGCCGTTGGCGGCGAAATACCAGCGTCCGGTGGAATGTTGCTCTAGGTGGCCGGATGGGCGGCGCACGGGCGGCGCGGGCTTGGCAACCGTCAAACTAAACATCAAGGCTAGGGTCAAGACCTTCATCGTTGCCAATTTTCCAAAACTGCGTCCGTGGACGCTGACTGCTTACTAAATCGTGCGCACGGCGCGACGCTGATCCACCAAATCGGAAGCCGGCACGGGAGGATGCTGCGGCTTCGCGCTTCTACCGAAATGGCTTTGAGAATGCTGCTGCGGTGCCGCCTGGGTTGACGGGATCTGGGTTGACGGGGTCTGGGTCGAGGGAATCTGGGTCGACGGAGTCTGGGTGGACGGGGACTGAACTGACGGAGCCGGCGCGTGGCCTTGTGTTCTTGCCCGGGCGGCCTGATCGGTCATGGCCTTGCCCCGCATGCCCCACAGTTCTGAGCTGTCGCGCGCCAGGATCTTAATAAGATTGCGCTGCGACTGGATGACCGACCCTTGTTCAACAATGAGCATGGTCATCAGACCGTAGGACAGCAGGAACACGACGGTGAGCAATGGCAGAAGAGTTCGCTTCTTCTTCGGAACTGCGATCGGAACCGTGATCGGCATCACCGCTGTGGAACCGAACAAAGTAGTCAAGTGGCACCCCGGCCTGGCCTCGTAAAGGCAGGCATAGGGGAGATTGCAGCTTGTCAGCCAATGGCGCGAGCGGCCGGAACGCATTGAATTTGCTTGGGTTAGGCTGATTTATCCGGTCGAAGGCGCGGATTCAAAGTGCAATTCAATGCATATAATGAGCAGGGTAACCGTTAGTGACTGGAGGGCTGCAGCCCCGAAAACGACCGCCAGGTGCGGGTTCCCGTGTGAAAAGATCCCCGAGTCAACTCGACCGCGGGTCTTATTTCCCGGCCAGCAGGAGTTTGGCGATGGTTGCCAACTGCATGTTCGACGTGCCTTCGTAGATCTTGCCGATCTTGGCGTCGCGCCAGTATTTCTCGACCGGATAATCCTTGGTAAAACCGTAGCCGCCGTAGATTTCGACGGCGAGCGACGTGACGCGCTCGGCTACTTGCGAGGCAAAGAGCTTGGTCATGGCCGCCTCCTTCACGAAGTTCATGCCGGCGTCCTTCATGCGGGCGGCGTTGTAGACCATGAGACGGGCGGCTTCAATCTCGGTCGCCATCTGCGCGATCTGGAACTGGATGCCTTGAAACTCGGCAATGGCCTTGCCGAATTGCCTGCGCTCCAGCGTGTACTTCGCGGCAAATTCCCAGGCGCCGCGGGCCAGGCCGATCATCTGCGCGCCGATGCCGATGCGGCCTTCGTTCAGCGTTTCGATCGCGATCTTGTAGCCTTTGCCAGGCTCGCCCAGCACGTTCTCTTTGGGGACACGGCAGTCTTCGAGAATCAGTTCGCAAGTCGAAGAGGCTCGAATGCCCAGCTTGTCTTCCTTCTTACCCACGCTGAATCCTGGGAAGTCCTTTTCTATTAAGAACGCAGTGATGCCTTTGTATCCCGCGGCGGGATCGATCGTGGCGAACAGGACGAACAGTCCGGCTTCCTTGGCGTTGGTGATCCACAGCTTGCGGCCGTTCAGCACGTAATCGCTGCTTTTCAGCTCGGCACGAGTCTGCAGGGCAAAGGCGTCGGAGCCGGAACCGGCCTCGCTCAACGCATAGGCACCGCAAGTATCGGTCGCCATCTTCGGTAGATAGCGTTTCTTCTGCTCAGCATTCCCCCATCGCAGTAAGGCATTGTTGACCAGCGTGTTTTGTACGTCGACCACCACACCGGCGGAGGCATCAACGCGCGACAGTTCTTCTACCGCGAGAATCGCTTCGAAGAACTTGGCTCCGCCTCCGCCGTATTGCTCCGGGATCTCGATCCCCATCAGGCCAAGCTGGAAGAATTCCCGGATGAGGGCTTTGTCGAAGATGCCTTTCTCGTCCATCTCCTTCACCAGTGGACGGAGTCGCTCGTCGGCAAACTGCCGAATATTGTCGCGGAAGAGGATTTCGTCTTCGGTCAGAATGGTCAGCGGCGTGGGAACAGCTTGCAGCGTGGTCTCGGGCATACGGATACCTTCAAACGAAGGAATAGCAAACCTGGATTCTAGCACTCTTGGAATGGTCGGAAGCGACGTAACGCTCAACTGCGGCGGGAGTGCACCAACTTCAGTGAGTCCGCCTGCAGAATGCGCTGAATCTGATTGCGGGCGTGCACGGACCACGGTCCGGTGGTATCGAGCTTGATGTACGCCTGCCAGTGTTTCAGCGCCTTGCGCGGCTCGCGGATTTTTTCAAAGGCGAGCGCGAGGTTGTAGTGCGCATCCGCGTAGGTGGGAGCTAGTTGGATCGCCATCTTGTAAGTCTGAATGGCTTCCTGCACGCGCCCGGTCTCGTCGAGAACATTGCCCAAGTCGAAATAGGCGAGGGCGTAGCGCGGGTCGGCCTGAAGTGCGGCGCGGTAGTGCTTCTCCGCGAGCGTGAAATCCTGGCGGTTGTAATAAAGCGTGCCCAGGTTGATGTGCGCGGCTGCGTGGCCAGATTCAAACTCCAGCACTTTCTGGTAAGCCGCCAAGGCTTCGGTCTGCGTGGCCGGATCCTCTTCAAAAGCAATGCCACGGGCGAACCAGGCTGCGGCGTCGTTTTCCTGCGGACTCGATTCGGGAGTCGGAATCGGCGTGCTGGTAACAACTTTTTCCCGGGTCGCGAAGTCCATCACGAACTGTCCCGCGATCGGCTCCAGCAGCCTGCCTTCGTGGCGGAACGCGACGCGATGCTTGTTGGTGGATGCGACTCCGGCATCGAGCAACGGATTTCCCATGCCTGAGGCCTGCTTCTGCATGGCTTCGAGCGACTGCCGGATCACCGCCGGACGCACCCTCATGGCACAGAGGTCGCGAACTTTCTTGACTTTCAACAGGTCGGAAAAAGAGTAAGTGGTAGAGGCAGTGATCAGCCCCGCCCGCTCCCAGTTGGCCAACTGGCGCGGCGTGAGGCGAAGAATCCTAAGTAAATCGGCTCGACTGTACACGACTTTATGCAACCTCTCGGCGGCTTCACCACCGAAGACGTTACTGCGCCATTATCTGCAAGTTACGGCTGCAAACGCAACAGCAAACACTTGTGGAAATCTGTGGAGAACCTGGATGATTCACATGCAACGGGAATGGTGCAAGTTGAGCAATTAGCAGTTAGCCATTAGCAATTGTGGGCTCATCTCGATACTCATCGATCCCCAACTGCTAATTGCCAACTGCTAATTGCTCGGTGGGCGCGGTCAAACTACGACGGCCGCCTGATATTCCTCGTACGTCCCCTTGAAGTCCGTGATCTTGTGATCGCTTTCGAAGTGCCAGACGCGCGTTGCGACCTCGTCAATCAGATCATGATCGTGCGACACCAGGAATACGGTCCCCTGATAGCGTTGCAGAGAGATGTTCAGCGCGTTAATCGCCTCCAGATCCAGGTGGTTGGTGGGTTCATCGAGCACCAGCACATTCGGTTTCTGCAGCATCAGCTTGCAGAAGAGCAGCCGCGCCGCTTCACCGCCGGAAAGTACGCTGGTGGATTTCGTGGCTTCGTCCCGCTGAAAAAGCATCTGTCCCAGCAAGCCGCGGATTTCTTCGCTAACCGCCGCAGGATTCCACTGATGCAGCCATTCCAGCACGGTCGTGCCGCCTTCGATCAGGCTGCGGTGATCCTGAGCGAAATATCCGATTGACGCTTCGTGTCCCCAGACCACTTTACCGGAGTCGACGAACGCGCCGTCGTAGCCGCTGGTCTTGCGCAACTCCGCTTCCGGCGTGGTCGGCGAGTTCGCAAGCAGCGCATTCACCAGAGTGGTCTTCCCTGCCCCGTTGCGCCCCATCAATGCGATTCTTTCGCCGCGCGTGATGCTGGCGGTAAAGTCGCGAATGACCTGCTTATCGCCGTAAGCCTTGGCCAGGTGCTCGATTTCGAGAATGTGCTTGCCCGAAGGCCGCTTCTGCTCAAACTTAATGTAAGGCCGCGCAATGTTCGACTTGGCCAACTCCGTCACCTGCAGCCGTTCGACTTCCTTGCGCCGCGACTGTACCTGGCTCGACCGTGTACCGGCGGAGAACCGCGCGATGAATTCGTTCAGCTGCGAAATCTTCTTCTCGCGCTGCGCATTCTGCGATTCAATCTGCGAACGCACCTGCGTCTTGGCCAGCACCATCTCGTCGTACGATCCGGTATAGGTGATGATGGTCTCGTAGTCGATGTCGGCGATGTGAGTACAAATGCTGTTGAGGAAGTGCCGGTCGTGCGAGATCGCGATGACTACGCCGTCGTAGGCATTCAGAAATCCCTGCAGCCAGTGGATCGAATCCAAGTCCAGGTTGTTTGTGGGTTCGTCGAGCAGCAACGCCTGCGGATGCCCGAACAACGCCTGCGCCAGCAGTACGCGGACTTTCTGTCCGCCCTGCAACTCGCTCATCTTGCGAGAATGCGCTTCGTCTGGGATATCCAAACCTTGCAGCAAAATCGCGGCGTCGCTCTCCGCGGTGTAACCGTCTTCTTCGCCGACAATGCCTTCGAGTTCGCCGAGCTTCATGCCGTCTTCGTCGGTCATGTCGTGCTTGGAATAAATCGCGTCGCGCTCCTGCATGGCGGCCCATAGGCGCTTGTTGCCCATGATGACCGTATCGATCGCTGTGTAGGCGTCGAAGGCGAACTGGTCCTGACTTAGAACGCCGACCTTCCGTGGACGCACGACCGTGCCCTTTTGTGGTTCCAGTTCGCCGCTGAGCAGCTTCATAAACGTGGATTTGCCCGAGCCGTTGGGCCCGGTCAGGCCGTAGCGCTTCCCCGGCGTAAATGCCGTGGAGACTTCATCAAACAGTATTTTGGCGCCGTAGCGCATGGAAACATTGCTGACTGAAAGCATGATTTCTAGTTTCTCTTCTTCTGGGCTTCGACTGGGAACTTCTTCAGGAAGCGTTCTTCTGAAACTGCGGGGGAATTTCCGCCAAAACGGTACGCAGCTGACATCACTAGAATATCATGCTGGTCGGGTTGCGCGACGGCGCGCGCGGCTTACTTCTGGTCAAGTAAGGTCCGCACCTTGTGCGCGAGTGTGTCCAGAGAAAAGGGCTTCTGCAGGACGGCGGCCTGTACGCCGATATCCCCGCCGGCGAAGGCTTCATGGTCGGGATAGCCGGACATGAACAAGACTTTGATTTCCGGACGCACTTTCTGCAAGCGGTCCGCCAACTCCTTACCGCCAAGGTTGGGCATGGCCATATCGGTTACGAGAAGGTGGATGAGGTCTTCATGCCCTTCGGCGATTCGCAGAGCTTCATTGCCATCCACCCCATGCAACACCTTGTAGCCTTGACGCTGAAGAAATTCACAAGCTAACTCGCGAATACCGGTCTCATCTTCCACTAGAAGAACCGTCTCCGTACCCTTAGGAGCAGCGGCGATATCTTCTCGTATCTGGGAGACCTGTAGCGCTGTACTGGTTTCTGTTTCTTCCGCGCAAGGAAGGTAGATCTCGAAAGTTGTGCCCTTTCCCGGTTTGCTATCAACGTGAGTCCACCCGCCGGTCTGCTTGACCACGCCGTAAACAATAGGCAGGCCCAACCCGGTGCCTTTTCCAGGCTCTTTGGTAGTGAAGAAGGGCTCGAACATGTGAGCTTGGGTTTCACTATCCATCCCGACGCCGGTATCACTGACAATGAGCATCACGTACCGGCCTGGCCGCACGCCGTCGCGAAGCCGGGGATGGGCATTGCCGATCTCCGCGTTCCTGGTCTCGATCAGCAACTGTCCCCCCTCGGGCATCGCATCCCGGGCGTTGACGGCCAGGTTCATGATCAGTTGCTCCACTTGACCCGGATCGGCCTTGACTGGCCAAAGCTCGGATGCGGGCACGACTCGCAAGGTAATATTTTTCTCGATCAGGCGGTCCAGCATTTTGGCCACTTCGTTCAGGACCCCGTTCAGGTCGATGACTTGGGGTTGCAGTACCTGCTTGCGGCTAAAAGCCAGCAACCGGCCGGTAAGGCTTGCCGCGCGGGTCACCGCATGTTCGATTCCCAGGGATTCCTTCTGGGCCGGAGCCTCCGGAGCAAGCGCGCCGCGCAGGCGTTCGTTGTGCGCCTGAATGAGCATGAGCAGGTTATTGAAGTCGTGAGCGACGCCTCCTGCCAATAGCCCGACGGCTTCCATTTTCTGCGAATGCAGGAGTTGATCCTCCAGACGCTTACGCTCGGTGATGTCGTACATGACGCCTTGCATCAGGCAGGGCTGGTCTTCAGACGTAGGCAACATGACGGCCTCGTCGCGAAACCACAGGACTCTGCCATCGCGCGCGAACATGCGATATTCCGCCTGATACAGGTCGCGGTTTTTCTGAAAGCGCTCTTCGGCTGCCAAGGTACTTTCGCGGTCTTCCGCATGGATGCGATTGAACCAGTTCGAAGAGTCGGAAAGCCAGTCGGCGGGCGAGAACCCGAGCATGGACTCGATCTGAGGGCTCACATAGTGCCAGCGCCCGCAGGCGCCGAGTTCGGCGACGTAGGTAACAGCCGGCAGGCGCTCCACCAGGGTGCGGTAGCGGTTCTCCGCCGACCTGAGTTCGGCCTGAGCGCGATCCCACTCCATGGCGACCGCAGCCAGATGAGTAGCGTGGGCAATGATTTCTATATGCTCTTCATCGGGCGTGCGCGGTTCGCGGTAGTAAACGGCAAAAGTTCCAAGTATGCTGCCGTCCTGCGAGGCGATCGGCGTCGACCAACACGCACGCAATCCGTGAGGAAGCGCCAAATGGCGGAAGTCTGCCCACAGAGGGTCGGTCGCAATATCGGAGACGATGACCGGCTGGCGTCGGTAAGCGGCGGTGCCGCAAGAGCCAGCGCAGGCGCCAATCCGGATGCCGTCAATAATCTGGCTGTATTCCTTCGGCAGCGAGGGCCCGGCTCCGTGGCGCAGGGTCGTTCCGTCAGCGTCGAGCAGGAGAACTGAGCACAATAGGCCGCGATGATGCTGTTCGACGTTCGCGCACAAGGTTGCCAGGATTTCAGGGAGTGGTGCATGGGCCATCACCATGGCCAGAACTTTTACGTCGAGCCGTGCTAAAGCTTCGGGCGATTCTTGCGCTTTGTTTGCCGCTCTCCGCACTCCGGTAGACATACTGCTTCTGCTGGCTTCCTTTGAGGGTTATTGAAGAGGCTGGTCTTGCCCCAGGCTACCGACACCGTTTGTGAATCCCTATTATTGACGATGAATCGGACGGGGTAACCGGATACCTGGTACGGCATGGTTACATAGGTAACATCAGGACGAGGGGTGGGGCGATACTTCGCGTCCGTGGCCGAGCCCGCAATCGCGTGGACCGCTGTTTCAGTGTCCGCCGCTCAGTTCCCGCACAATCGCTCCCACGAACTGTTTGGCGTCGCCGAAAAGCATCAGGGTATTCGGAAGGTAATACAGGGGATTATCAATGCCGGCAAACCCCGGACTCATGCCGCGCTTGATCACCATCACCGTGTGAGCTTTATCGACATCGAGGATGGGCATGCCGTAGATCGGGCTGGAAGCGTCACTGCGCGCGGCAGGGTTAGTGACGTCGTTGGCACCAATGACCAGGGCGACGTCAGTTTGCGGGAAGTCGCCATTAATCTCCTCCATCTCGATGAGCCGGTCGTAGGGGATGTCGGCTTCGGCCAGCAACACGTTCATGTGGCCGGGCATGCGTCCTGCAACGGGATGGATGGCGAAGCGAACATCGACTCCCTTCTTGCTGAGGATGTCGTAGAGCTCGCGAACTTTGTGCTGTGCCTGCGCGACTGCCATACCGTAGCCAGGGACGATGACCACTTTGTTCGCGGCTGACAGAATCGCCGCCGATTCTTCAGGCGTGGCGCTGTGCACAGGTTTGGCTTCCTGCCCGCCGGCGGCTGCCGCCTGCACCTGGCCGAAGGCTCCGAACAGAACGTTGGTGAACGACCGGTTCATCGCCTTCGACATGATTACCGAAAGAATGAGTCCCGAAGACCCGTCAAGCGCGCCGGCGATGATCAGGAGCTTGTTATTGAGCACGAATCCCATCGCTGCGGCGGATAGTCCGGCATAGCCGTTTAGCAGCGAGATCACAGTCGGCATGTCGGCGCCGCCGATGGGGATGATCAGGAGAATTCCGAAGATCAGTGACAATCCGACGATGAGCGGAAAGAATTGTCTCGCCTCAGGATGCAAGACCAGATAAACGGCGCTGCCGATGGCGATGGCCATCAGCAGGAAGTTGACGAGGTTCTGTCCTTTATAAGTGATAGGCCGCTGGGGCAGAATTTCCTGCAACTTCCCTGCTGCCATCAAGCTGCCGGTAAAGGTCAACCCTCCGAGGATTACTTCCATGGACAAAACCGACAACCCGAACTTCGAGTTGTTCTGCGTTCCCAGATAAAACTCAGCCGTGCCGACCAGGGTGACGCACAATGCACCGAAGGCGTGGCTGAGCGCGGTCCGCTGCGGGACTGCGGTCATCTGCACCATGCCGAGCGGAATGCCGATGCCACTGCCGAGCACTAACCCGACAGCGATCCACTTGTAATCGACGATGCCGTGGTGCAGCAGGGTGCCAGCGATGGCCAGCACCATACCGATCTCGCCCGCCCAAATCCCATGACGGGCAGTAGTGGGCGAACTCATCCACTTCAGCGACAGAATAAAGAGGGCGCTGGCGATGAGGTAGATGCCTTCGATGACGTACGGGCTTGCGGCGAGCTCGTTCATGGCTTATTCAGTAAGACTTCGCTCAGCTCTCTACTTGCTCGGACGGCTGCTCTTGAACATCTTGAGCATGCGGTCGGTGATAAAGAATCCGCCCACCACGTTGCTGGTGGCAGCAACGATGGCGATCGTGCCCAGCACCGTCGCGAACGTGCTCTTGCGCTCACCCACCATCACAATCGCGCCTACGACGGCGATAGCATCAAGTGCGTTAGTCAGCGACATCAGCGGAGTGTGCAGCAACGGCGAAACGTGACGGATAACTTCAAAGCCAATGAAGCAGGCCAGCATGAAGATAAAAAGCGCATCGATCAGGTTCGAATTCATGCAACCCTCCCAGTTCTCAGTTCTCGGTTCTCAATTCTCAGCAAGAACCGCTTTTATACGCTTGGGCACTTAACCGGCGGTGACCAGCGCCGGCAGTTTGAAAAACTCGCGCACTCGCGCATTCACGATTTCACCGCCGCGGGTGACCATGGTCTCGCGGATAATCTCATCCTGCAGGTTCAGCTGCAGCTTGCCGTCTTTCATCATGTAGGCCAGAAACGTGGCGACATTTCGCGCGTACATCTGGCTGGCATGGTATGGAACGCTGCTGGCCAGATTGATGGCGCCGATAATGGTCACGCCATTCGCGTTCACTGTTTCTCCGGTGCGGGTGAGTTCGCAGTTGCCACCGCGCTCCGAAGCCAGATCCACGATTACAGAGCCCGGTGCCATCCCTTTCACCATGTCAGCGGTGATCAGCACCGGCGACTTCTTGCCGGGAATTACGGCAGCGGTGATGACAACATCGCTCTCCGCAACCACGCGGGTCAGCAGCTCGCGCTGCCGGGCGTAGAAAGTTTCGTCCTGCGCAGTGCCGTAACCCCGGGCATCCTGGGCGTTCTGGGCTTCGAGAGGCAGCTCGACGAATCGTCCGCCCAGGCTATGCACCTGCTCTTTCGCGGCGGGGCGCATGTCGTACGCCGACGCCACGGCGCCCAGGCGGCGCGCGGTGGAGATCGCCTGCAGTCCCGCTACTCCTGCGCCGATCACGAATACTCGCGCCGGCGTGATCGTGCCGGCGGCGGTAGTCATCATGGGAAAGATTCTTATCGATGTTTCTGCGGCCAGCAGCACCGCTTTGTAACCGCAGATCGTACCCATGGAGGAAAGTGCATCCATGCTTTGCGCGCGCGTGGTGCGAGGCACGAGTTCGACAGAGAATGATGTGACGCCGGCAGCGGCAATCTCCTGGATTACTTCGGCAGAACCAAAGGGGCGCAGAAATCCGATCAGTAACTGATCGCGCCGCAGCAAAGGAAGGTCAGCCTTGCCAGTCACATCATTGGAGCCATAGCAAAGCACCTGCACAATAATGTCAGCGGCGCCGAACACCGCGGCGCGGCCGGAAAGAATCTTCGCGCCCTTCTCCACATAGACCGAATCAGGATAGCCGGAGCCATCCCCCGCGCCCGACTCCACAACAACTTCGAGTCCAGCCTTGGCGAGGATAGGGATGACCGCGGGAACCAGCGCAACCCGGCGCTCTCCCGGATAGCTTTCCTTCGGAACTCCAACAATCACGCGGTTGTCCTTTCCCCAGGGAGAATCATCGGTGGCCCTCCTGCAGCTTCAGCGTCCCCACTGCGAATACTACACAAGAGAGTCCAAGACCCACTGTAACTACGGTCACATCATGTTGGAATTTGCTTTCGACGGAATCAAAACACTACCAGAAGAGACGAGGAACTTGAAAGCGGCGGTCAGGACGAGAAACCGTTGGAAGTACACGAACGAAGCCGGCCGTTTCCCGGCGGATGTCACCGTCCGAGAAACGACCGGCTTTCAACTCACAAATAGCTACTGCTGAGGCGGTGCGCCGGAGCCACCGTTGGGCGGGCCACCATTATGGTTCTGCATCCGTTGCTCACGCTTGGCCTGCATCTCGTCCCACTTCTTCTGCTGGTCAGCGTCAAGCAGCCCGCGGACCTGGCCGTCCGTGCTCTTATGGATCTCCATCATCTTGGCGCGGCGATCCTGCTGGGAAAGTGAGCTGTCCTGGCGCAGGCTCTCCATCTGCGATTGCTGAGACTGAAGCGCAGCCTGTACTTTGGTTTGCTGATCGGACGTGAGCTTAAGTTGCTTGGTTAGTTCCGCGGTGCGCTGCGTGGGATCCTGGTGGCCGTGCCATTGACCGTGCTCCTGCGCGGGCGCGGATGGTTGATTGTTGGACGAATTATCCTGCGCCGTCGCGAAAGTCGCGATCGAGATGAGGCCGGCCGCGGCCAGCATGAGCAGGGACTGTTTAATCATTGGGAATCTCCTTTTCAAAAACGGGTCTGTCTACCTTTATAAACAGAATTATGAACCCAGAGTTGCGCAGGAAAATGGGAATTGCACAATCTTTGCATAACTTTACGAAGGCCAGCTCGATCCGGGATCTCTGCCGTGAAGCCGCGGCCGATCTTCGTGAACCAATCTTCATGAACTTGACCGAGCATTAAAGTGGACCGTCGATTCCGCCGATGGAACTGGAAGATGGCAGGCAGCGGTATCTCCGCCGACGCTGCTTCCGGGCTGCACCTCGCTGACGGGGTCCCTATTCACCACCACGCCGTTGCAACTGCAGACAAATGAGTGAGACCTCCCTGAAGCTTCTTCTGGTGGAAGACAATTCACTGGACGTTCGTTTGTTGCGGGAGATCCTCAAGCAGGCGCCGCGCGAGTTCGCTCTGACCGAAGTCGGATATATGCGCCAGGCGGAGAGTCACCTCGCCACCAATGCCGTGGACATTATTGTGCTCGACCTGGGGTTGCCGGACGCGAGTGGACTGGAAGCGGTGCGGCGAGCGCGCGCCGCCGCGCCTCGCACCCCATTGATTGTGCTGACCGGCTGTGAGGACGAACTACTGGCTGACCAGGCTTTGCAGGGGGGCGCCCAGGACTTTCTCGTCAAGGGGCAAATCGAGACTAAAGGATTGCTCCGCGCCATTCGCTACGCCTCTCAGCGCATGAAAGCGGAAGTAGAAATGCAAAAGGCCCAGCAGGAGGCCGAAGCTGCCAATCGGGTCAAGGGTGAACTACTCGCCGAGCTGCAGGCTGCCCACGCGGAAACCCAACTGTTCTTGCGCTCGATCCCTTCCATCCTGATCGGGGTGGATTCTCAGGGTCGCATCACTCACTGGAATCTCTCCGCGACCAGTACCTTCGGGATCGAAGATACCGGCGCAGTGGGACGCATGATCGAAGACTGCGGAATCCGCTGGTTGCACCCGGAGATTAAAGCGGAGATTGCGCGCTGGCTGGCGACTGAGACCTCATATCGCTCCGACAATCTGGCCTACGAGCGCGAAGGCAAGACCCGGTTTCTGGGCTTGAATGTCCTTCGCGTCCCGGCGAAGGGCAGCGAACGAACCGGGTTCATCATCACTGGAGCGGACGTCACGGATCGCATGGTCATGGAGTTGCAACTTCGGCAGGCACAAAAACTCGAGGGCATCGGTCAACTGGCTGCCGGCATTGCCCATGAGATCAACACCCCGACGCAATTCGTCGGGGACAACGTCAGGTTCCTCAAGGATTCCTGGGGCCCGGTCGCAGAATTTATGAACTTCTGCGGAACCATGCAGGCGGAATGCGCGAGCGGGCCGGTCTCGCCCGAACACCTTCAGCAATTCTGCGAACTCCATAAGAAGTGTGATCTCGAATACCTCTCGGAACATATTCCGAAAGCCATCGACCTGTGTCTGGAGGGAGTAAAGCGCATTGCCAAGATCGTGAAGGGATTTAAGGAATTTTCCCATCCCGGCTCGGAGGAAAAGCAGACCATCAACCTGAACCAGGCGATCGAAACCACCATCTCCGTGGCCCGGCACGAATGGAAGTATTGCGCTGAATTGGTGACGGCCTTCGACGGCGACCTGCCCCCGGTCCCCTGTCTGATCGGCGAATTCAACCAGGTAATCCTGAACCTGATCGTCAATTCCGCCCACGCTATCAGCAACGCAGCCGAGAAGAATGGGAAAGGAAAAGGCACCATTACCATCAGCACGCGACGCGAAGGCGACTGGGCCCGGATTGCGGTGACCGACACCGGCGCCGGCATCCCGGTGGAAATACGTTCCCGGGTCTTCGAGCCTTTTTTCACGACCAAAGAAGTGGGCAAGGGCACGGGGCAGGGGTTGGCACTGGCGCACGCCGCGATTGTCAAACGCCATCAGGGCCAGCTTTGGTTTGAAAGCGAACTCGGAACAGGAACGACTTTCTTCATCCGTCTTCCGCTGGCAGCAGGAGCTCTTGGGTCATGAACAAGCGAATCCTTTTTGTCGATGATGAGCCCATGATCCTGCAGGGCATCCAGCACAGCCTGCGCGGCATGCGTGCGGAGTGGGAAGTCGCACTCGCCAACAGTGGCGCCGAAGCCCTGGAGACGATGGCGCAAACTCCATTCGACGTGGTCATCACCGACATGCGCATGCCCGGGATGGATGGCGCCCAATTACTCGACCTGGTTAAGGTCAAGTTTCCTCGGACGGTCCGCATCATTCTTTCCGGGCAATCGGACCGCGAAACCATTTTGCGTTCTGTAGGCCCCAGCCATCAGTATCTTTCGAAGCCCTGCGATCTCGATGAACTCAAACAGCGGCTGATGCGCGCTTTTGCCCTGCGCGACATGCTGAACGATTCTCATTTGAAAGAAGTCATCGGGCGCCTGAAAACCGTGCCCAGCCTTCCCGCACTCTATGTCGCGGTGACCGAGGCATTGCGCTCCTCCGACGGTTCGATTGCAGAAATCGGCAACCTGATCGCGCAGGATATGGGCATGTCCGCCAAGGTGTTGCAGCTGGTGAACTCGGCATTTTTCGGACTTTCGAACCGCGTTTCGAGCCCTCAGCAAGCCGCCCTCCTGATCGGAATCGAGAATCTGAAAGCGCTGGTTCTCAGCGTGCAAGTGTTCTCCGATTTGGGAGGCCATCTCACTCGGGACCTGGGCTTCTTGTGGAATCACAGCATGACCACGGCCAGTTTCGCCAAGGTGATCGCCCGCGTAGAACAGTCTTCGACCGGAGTGATGGAGGATGCCTTCACTGCCGGTCTGCTGCACGATGTAGGGCGGCTGGTGCTGGCCTCAGCTTTTGGTGCCGAATATCAGCAGGTTCTGAAGCGGGCAGCGGAACCTGGAGTTCTCTTGGCGCGCTGCGAAGCCGATGCCTTTGGTTGTACCCACAATGGAGTGGGAGCCTATCTGCTCGGTCTGTGGGGGCTGACCGATTCCATTGTCGAAGCAGTTGCCTGGCATCACCAGCCGGCACACGCCCAACCCGCATCATTTTCCGCGCTGATCGCCGTGCACGCCGCGGATTACTACGATAACCAGCTGCAGAATCATCCGCCTTCCGATGAAACTTCGGGGATGGATGAAACTCTTTTGACGCAGATCGGACTCCAGCGACAACTTCCGTCGTGGGAGAAAGCTTGTCGGGAAGTTGCCTCTCGGAGTGAGACCCATGCCTGAAAAAATTCTGATGGTGGATGACGAAGACGCCGTGCTGGTGGGATATCAGCGCATGTTCCGCAACGAATTTCAAATCGAAACTGCGCCCGGCGGAGCCGCGGCCCTGGCCGCGCTCGAAGCCACCGGGCCCTATGCCGTCGTGGTCTCCGACATGCGAATGCCGGAAATGGATGGCACCCAGCTGTTGCGAAAGGTCAAACTGCTCGCGCCTGATGCGGTTCGCATCATGCTGACCGGCGACGCCGATGTCCGCAGCGCGGTCAGCGCCGTCAATGAAGGGAGCATCTTTCGCTTTCTGACCAAGCCCTGCAACAAAGACACCTTGGGCAAAGCCTTGACTGCAGGCTTGATGCAGCATCGCCTGCTCACCGCGGAAAAAGACTTATTGGAAAATACGCTGCAGGGCAGCATCCAGGTGCTTACCGAGGTACTTAGTCTAGTCAATCCAGCGGCGTTCGGCCGGGCGTTGCGGGTTCGCCACTATATCCATCACGTGGCTACGAAAATGGCACTGGCTAGCCCCTGGAGGTTTGAGGTAGCGGCCATGATGTCGCAATTAGGGTGCGTCACGCTTCACCCGGAAACCATCGAAGCCGTCTACGCTGGCCGGAAGCTTCCCCCGGACGAACAAAAACGCTTTGACGCTCATCCCGGCGTAGCTCGTGACCTGCTTTCGAAAATTCCGCGGATGGAACCGATCGCCTGGATGATTGCCCACCAGAATGACTCGGCAGCGGTCGGAGCAACGGCCGGAGCGACGGCAGGAGCAACGACCGGAGGCGACACCGCGAAGGTGGCAACCGCCGACATGCGACTGGGGTCCAATCTGCTGCGAGCCACTTTGGGTTTCGATGAACTGGTGAGCAAAGGTCTTTCCCAGGCCGAGGCCGCAAGCCGTTTGTCGCGCGAGCATGCAGGTTTCGATCCGCGAATCTTTGAGGCTCTGGCGCATCTCGATGGAGAGAAAAAGGGGACGGAAGTCCGCTCCTGCGATGTGGACGAATTGATTCCCTACGACATGGTCCTCGAGGAAGAGCTACGCACCAAGACGGGCATGCTGCTGGTGTCCAAAGGGCAAGACATTACACCGACACTCATCCTCAAGCTGAAGAATTTTCTGGAGAAAGGAGCCATCGGCCGCAAAGTGGCAATTTCCGCCAAGAACCGCGCCAAGGCCGCGACGGCGTAAAACGGTTCCGTTACATTTTGGGCGCTGTCCCAATGTGGAACTGGCTCTGCGGGTTTCAGAATCTATCATGTCGAATCGACAGTATTTTCGGTGCATACTAGCCATATCGCCAGTAGCTAACTGTCCCCGTCTCTCACCGCGAGGCACCAGCGCCCCTACTCGAAGTGGAACCCTTGAACCTCGCGCCCGGCGCAAAGTCAGGGGAAATGAAGATCAAGTCCACGGACCGGAGAGTGCGGCTGGCGTTCGGCTCCTCCATTTTGACTTTGCGTGTCGTTGGTTCGATGTCCCGTCGCGGTATCAGCGCGTCGCGTTGCATTGGTCTCAGGAGGCTTGATGTCTGATTCCGACTCCAGCCTGTTCAAGCGTTTGCGTTTGTATTGCCAGGTCTCAGCCCTTGCCGCCATGGGCATAGGGGTTCTGGTTGCGTTCGGCTGGGCATTTCACATCGGAGCTCTGCTGTCCGTTTTCCCCGGACACGTGACCATGAAGGTGAACACGGCGCTAGGTTTGGCATTCGCCGGGGTGTCTTTATGGCTGCTGCTTCCCGGCGAGTGCCGCACCCGAAGGGGCCAGATCGCCCATTTCCTCGCTCTGGTGGTCGTGCTGATCGGCGCTGCCACCCTGATCGAATACTTTTCTGGGTTGAACCTGGGGATCGACCAGTTGATTTTTGGCGATCCGCTGGGATCGAACGGAACGTCTTCTCCCGGACGCCTCGCCCCCACCACGGCAACGGCGTTTATCGCCATCGGACTAGCGCTGATGCTCTTGGACTCGGCACCGCGGATCCGCTGGATGGCGCAGGTACTGAGCCTGTGGGCCGGGTTGATCGCGATGATGGCCATCAACGGGTACATCTATCATGCGGTGGTCCTCTCTCGAATTTGGCTGTACACGCAAGTTGCGGTGCACACCGCGATTGGCTTGCTCCTGTTGAGTAGCAGCGTTTTCTTCGCCCGGCCCCGCAGCGGCATAGCGGGCGATCTCACCGGCGATGGCTCGGGCAGCCTGATGGCACGCCGTTTACTCCCCGCGGTTTTTCTCGTTCCTATCCTCCTCGGCTGGATTGCTTTGCACGGCGAGTTTGCGGGGCTGTACGGAGCGGAATTAGGGCTGGCGCTGTACGCCACCGTCAGCGTGCTGGTCTTTGCCGTTCTGGTCTGGTCGAACGCCCGAAAAATGAACCGGGAATACGCCCAGCGCAGCCGGGCGGAAATCGATATCCGCGAGCTAAATACAGAACTGGAAGGCAGAGTCGCCGAACGAACCACGCATCTGGCGGAAATGGAAGGCAGATACCGCGGCCTGCTTGAGGCCGCACCCGACGCCATGGTGGTGGTGAACGTCGGCGGAGACATCGTCCTGCTCAATGTTCAAGCGGAAAAGCAGTTTGGATACAGCCGCGACGAGCTGATCGGGCAGAAGGTGAAGAACATCATTCCCGTCGGCTTCGCGGAACGCATTATCGCCGACGGTACTCGCAGCGCCGCCGAGGCCCTTGCCCAGCAGATCGGCACCGGCATCGAACTCATCGGGCAGCGCAAAGACGGCAGCGAATTTCCCATCGAGATCATGCTGAGCCCGCTCGAGAGTCCTGAAGGGATACTGGTGACCGCGGCGATCCGTGATATCAGCGTGCGCAAGTCTGCCGAAACCCACCTCGCCCAGATGGAAGGCCGCTATCGCGGCCTGCTCGAAGCCGCCCCGGACGCGATGGTGGTGGTGAATGTGGCTGGGGAGATTGTCCTGCTGAACGTTCGAGCCGAAAAAGAATTCGGATACAGTCGCGATGAACTCGTCGGACAGAAGGTGAAGAACATCATTCCCGTCGGCTTCGCGGAACGCATTATCGCCGACGGCACCCGCAGCGCCGCCGAGGCCCTTGCCCAGCAGATCGGCACCGGAATCGAACTCATCGGGCAGCGCAAAGACGGCAGCGAATTTCCCATCGAGATCATGCTGAGCCCGCTCGAGAGTCCTGAAGGGATACTGGTGACCGCGGCGATCCGCGACATCAGCGTACGCAGGTCCGCCGAAACCCACCTCGCCCAGATGGAAGGCAGGTACCGTGGCCTGCTCGAAGCCGCCCCTGACGCAATGGTCGTGGTGAACCCCGGCGGAGACATTGTCCTGCTGAATGTTCAGGCGGAAAAACAGTTTGGATACGGGCGCGACGAACTCGTCGGGCAGAAAGTCAAGAACATCATTCCCGAAGGCTTCGCGGAACGAATCATTGCTAACGGCACGCGCAGCGCGGCCGAGGCCCTTGCCCAGCAGATCGGCACCGGAATTGAACTGATCGCGCGGCGCAGGGATGGCAGCGTCTTTCCCATCGAGATCATGCTCAGCCCGCTCGAGAGTCCCGATGGAATTCTGGTAACCGCGGCGATCCGCGACATCAGCGTTCGCCAGGCTGCCGAGGCTGATCTCCTGCAGAAGATTGATGAACTCAATGTGTCGAATGAGGAATTGGGGAAGTTTGCCTACATTGCCTCCCACGATTTGCAGGAGCCGCTGCGCATGGTAGCCAGCTACACCCAGCTTCTCTCCCGGCGCTACAAAGGCAAACTCGACGCCGAAGCTGATGAGTTCATCGCCTTCGCCGTCGACGGGGCCAACCGCATGCAGCGCCTGATCCAGGATCTGCTGTCTTATTCGCGAGTGGGGACAAAAGGACAGGAACTGCTCGATACTTCCAGCGAAGAAGCGTTACAACGGGCGCTGCTGAATCTGCGCAGCGCCGTGGAAGAGAGCGGCGCGCTGGTCACCCACGATCCTCTGCCCACCGTACTGGCCGATGAGATGCAGCTGACTCAGCTGTTCCAGAACCTGATCGGCAATGCCATCAAATACCAGAAGCCCGGCGTCCCCCTCGTACACATCTCGGCCGTCCGGGACGGCACAAAACAATGGACTTTTTCGGTGAAAGACAACGGGCTGGGCATTGAGCCGCAGTACTTCGAAAAGATTTTTGGCATGTTCCAGCGTCTGCACAAGCGGGAAGAGTTCGCCGGTACCGGCATTGGATTAGCCATCTGCAAAAAAATCGCCGAGCGCCATGGCGGCAACATCTCGGTCCAGTCTGAACTGGGGCAAGGTTCGACGTTTAGCTTTGCCCTGGAGGGAGTCAAAGGAAGTCACGCATCTCAACAGGGGTGAACAGTATGACCTTAGAAGTTCTCTTGGTCGAAGACAGTCCCGGTGATGTAAGGCTGACGAAGGAAGCCTTCCGAACCGCCAACAACAACGTCCGTCTGCACGTGGCCACCGACGGGGTGGATGCGATGGCGTTCCTGAATCGCGAGGGAGCCTACGCCAATGCCCCGCGCCCCGACCTAACCTTGCTCGATCTAAACATGCCTAGAATGGATGGCCGTGAGGTTTTGGCTCGCATCAAGAATGACGAGAGCTTGAAAACCATCCCCACCGTAATCCTGACTACTTCCACCGCCGATGAGGACATTGTGAGCAGCTATCGGCTCCATGCCAACTGCTATTTCAGCAAGCCGGTACAGTTGGAAGACTTCGAGAGCCTGGTAAAGACCATCAATGACTTCTGGCTGACCGTTGCCAAGTTGCCGCATGAAGCCTTGACCCCGGCAGTCCCGCGCACCGACGGGAAGAACCTTCGGGAACAGGTGTAAGTAATGAATGCCATCGGAGGGACAGCGCATGCCGCTCGAGGTTCTTGTGGTTGAAGACAGTAGCGGAGACATACGACTGACGCGAGAAGCCTTCCGCGATGTCAACCCGTTCATCCACCTCGAGGTGGCGCATGACGGCGCGGAGGCAATGGCCTTTCTGCGGCGTCAGGGCGCCCACGCCCATGCCCCGCGCCCCGATCTTATTTTGCTGGATCTGAACCTTCCAAAAATGGATGGCCGCCAGGTGCTGGCTCTGATCAAGGACGATGACAGCCTGAAAACCATTCCTACCGTCATCCTGACCTCTTCCGAGGCGGAAACAGATGTGCTGAGGAGCTATCAGCTTCAGGCCAACTGCTACCTCAGCAAACCCATGCATTTTGAGGCATTCCACGCCCTGGTGAAGAGCATCAACGACTTCTGGCTGACCAAAGTGAGGTTGCCGCAACAGAAGGACAGCAGCGATGACCCGACACCCGGCGCAAATGCAGGGCATGAGCGGGGCCGAAAGAAATCTCGTGAAATAAGGGGGAATAATGCAGACCATCGGAGGAGGCGGAATGCCCGTTGAGGTTCTCTTGGTCGAAGACAATCCTGGCGATGTCCGGTTGACTCAAGAGGCTTTTCTTGACGCCAATCCCTCGGTTCATTTGCACATTGCCAGCGACGGGGTGGAGGCCATGGCCTTTCTCCGGCGTGAAGGATCTCACAAGAATGACCCTCGCCCCGATCTCGTCTTGCTGGATCTGAACCTCCCCAAAATGGATGGCCGCGAGGTTCTGGCTCAAATCAAGAAAGACGATAACCTGAAAACCATCCCCACCGTGATCCTGACCACCTCCGATGCGGAAGGAGACATCGCAAAAAGCTATCAGTTGCAGGCGAACTGCTATCTCACCAAACCCGTGCAGTTAAATGCGTTCGAGGCCCTGGTGAAAAGCATCAACGACTTCTGGCTCACCAAAGCCAGGCTGCCGCAATCGCGGTAAGCGGAGGAAAAACTCTGTACTGTGGAGATATCTTTGAATGGAGCCGACGAGCGGACTTGAACCGCTGACCTGCCGATTACGAATCGGCTGCTCTACCAACTGAGCTACGTCGGCCTCTTGGTTGGACTTTCCCGAGTGCGCCTGTTCCAGTTTATCAAATTGCCGCCGCGCACCCGTTCGCGTCCGAGAGAAGCGATTCCCTCCGAAAAAAGCCCGGCCTCAGAATCAACCGGCTTATGCGGCCCGAGCGGCGGCCAGGGAGTCGTATTCTTCTTGCGACTGGGCGGGGAGCAGAACCCACAGGGTGTACACGCCGACGGCCGTGCCGAAAGGAACATTGAACAGCGAGATGAAGCCCAGCACCAAAGCAATCACCCGAGCCCAGGGTTCGCGCTGCATCAATCCCCAACCGGCGATGAATCCGCAGGCGGCTTTTGCCAGGACGAAAATACCGAGCACGCTCAGCAGCGGACGCAAGAACGCGGTAGGCGCCTCCGGCGCGCCGAGCTCGTGCAGATGAGCGAACAATGTGTTGGCAAGAACGTACAAAATCACGCCGCCAATGGTGTTGAACGCGGAGATGGCAAGCCACAGTATCCCCAGCAACTGAATGTGCCCCTGGACGCGCCCGCCGCGCTGCGGCATCACCATCACCGACCCCACGATCTGCTTGCCACACTTGCTGCAAAACGTCTGACCCGGTTGCACTGTCGTGCCGCATCCATCGCAGAACATAATTTCCTCCGAGCCGTCTATGAGGAACCGGTTGCCGTCAACTCAATCCATGATCCTCGTACCAGGATATCCGAGAGATGATACGCAAATCGCTGGCAAGAGTTCAGAAGAGTTTAGATTAAGACCCGCTCTCGCCGCTCAAAATCAACTTCACCCCTTCAATCCACAGGCACCGGCCCGCGAGCGAAAACGAAAAGGCCACCCGGCAACAGGGCGGCCTTTTCTTTTCAAGGGAGAATAGTTCCAACGGAGGCAAAAGATCCCGTCAAAACTTTCTGAACGAAATCTTATGAGCCGAAAAAGCAGGGTGTCAAGCAATTTTTGGGAAATAAATGTCTTTAGTTTCAATCATTTAGAGAATTAATCAACATCCAGTGAAACCGTTTCAATTTGAGACAAAAGGTCCCTGAAACGCGCCTAAGCCAATATTCCTGAGGCACTTAAGAACTCTTGGAGGGGTCCGTCGTGGCCGGGGGACGAGCCGCGGACTCGGGAGCGGCCCCCCCCAGTTGAAGGGAAATGAACTCGGTCTGGTCGGGACGACCGAACACTGGCCCGGGGAAAAGCCGTCGCAACAGAATGCGAGCGCCGCCAAAAGCGAGTCCGGCCGCCAGAGAGATCGCACCTACGATAATGCACAGCAGAATAATGTTGACCAGCAGGTTGGCGATGTTGTCTTTCTTATCGAAATACGTGTTCTCGTTCCAGGTGACGCTGGGTGTCCAGTTAACGGCACCCAGCAAAGTCTGCGCATCGCCCTGAGAAAGCGGGCCGGCGGCGACCGCAATGATCGGCCCGGTGCGCTTATCAAAAAACGGACCAACGTTCTCAACAGCCGCAACCCCGGCCTGAGGTTGCGCGGCATGATGTGCGGCGTCAATGCGGCGGAGATGTTCGGCAGCCAACGCCGGCGTCGGATATTCGATCAGCATCAGCGTGGCGTCCCCACTTGGAGTGGAGTACTCCCCGAGCACTACTTCGGGGCTGGCGCTGAAATCGACCATATCTGCGGGAAGCGGAGACGCGATCGCGGCCAGAGCCAGCGGCCCCTCGGCGTATTTCTCTGTATTCCTGGCGTAGCCGTGGTGCGGCATGAAGGCCAAAATTGGAGGCAGGTTCCCCGCATTCCCGCCGGGACGCGGCAAGGCGCCGGCCAACTCACGCAGCCCCGCCGCAGACATTACCGACAACTGGCTGAATACGGCCTCGACCATGATGTGTCCGCGGTAAAACAGGACGCGCTGATTGAGCGATGCGCCCTGGTCACCAATCTCTTCGCGCGCCATCTCCGGCTGCAAGTAGAAAGAGTAGGCGCCAAAGGCACCGCTAGCGTCCGCGAAGCGCGCAGCGCGGATCTTCAGCGTGCGGCCGTCGTCACTCTTGTAAGTCGCAGACTCGAAATCTGTGAAGCCGTATTCCCTCAGCAGAGCGGCGTTGGTGGGGTCCGCGGCACCGGCATCTTTACTGGCCTGCCCCGGGCCTTGAATCTGCCATCCCGCGAACTCCTTCGGTAGGATAGGTGGCGCCGGCGGATCCGCGCCCGGGCTGGCGGCGAAGACAGCATCTACAAAAGAAACGACGACAACCAGGATGAGGGCAAGCTTTGAAAAACGCATGAATACACCGCTGGGCACAGAATCCCTTCTGTAATTAGACCACAATGGCACTGAAAAAGTTTCCGACGCCATCGTCCAACAGGCCTCATGAGGTTCGCTATCGGATCAGGTGAGGTGCAGCGAGACTGATGAGTTCCCGCGGGGTGATGATCTTGGTTTTCTTCCAGAATCTCGGAAAGTGCCTTAGATTACCCGTGATTAGATAGTCCGCATGGGCCGCGTCCGCACACTCCAGGAAGATGTTGTCGTCGGGGTCGCCGGCAACTTCCAGTCGCCCGGCTGGAACCACAGTGTAACCGCGGTTCTTGATGAGCTGGAGCAGTTGCTGTCGTAGCCCCTTGCGAATCCTCAGCTCCGGGCGACCGAGAACCTCGCTGTATTCCTCAAGAATAGGACGGGAGGTATAGAGGCGAGCCGGTTTGGTAACCGCGAGTAGGAGAACAGTACGCTGTAGCCCGGCTGGCTTGATGGCAGCGGAAACCAACACATTCGTGTCAATCACCAAACGGAGGGAAAGCATCTACCGCTTGGTCTTCCGGGAGGCCTTGATGATTTGGTCAATTTGAGCCGAGGTCAGTGTACTCGTCCCGTTCCGCTCCGCCTCTTCGCCGATTACCCTCAATACCTCAGGTTCGGGGGCAGCCAGTTTTACGTAATCGCGAATACTGAGCAGTATCGCCCTGGGCGTTCCACGCTTCTCGATGACCAGGGATCGGCGCTCGTCATCGACGCGACGCAACAGCTTTCCGAAATTAGCACGCGCGCGCAAGGCAGAAATAACTATCGTGCCATTCTTCATGCCAGTCGTTGTGCTGGTAGGCATAAGTCTACATTTCACCTATCTGAACTGTACATTTCAAAAGAGATACAGTCAATAGGGCCGTAATTCGGACTTCACCAAAGCATCAGCTTCCCGGGGGAATTGAGAACTACTGGCCGGCGGCTTTATCCATCTTGCTGGCAACCTTCACTCCGCTCAGCCCGTTTACATACCTGGCGATGCCGCGGTAGAGCGACTCGGCGATGCGCTGGCGGTATTCGCTGGTGGCCAGTCGGCGCTCGTCGGTGGGATTGCTGACAAACGAAATCTCGGCAAGAATCGAGGGCATGTTCGCCCCGATCAGCACAATAAATGGCGCTTTCTTCACCCCTCGGTCGCGAATCGCCGGGCTCTTGGCGGCGAGGCCGCTGTGCAGCGACTGCTCCACGTCCCCGGCAAACTCGCGCGACTCCTCGATCTTTTCCTTCAGCGCGATCTTCTTCACCAGGTCCTGCAGTTCGTAAATAGACTTCTCCGAAACCGCGTTTTCGCGCGCCGCAACCTCCAGCGCCTCCGGCGAGGATGTGAAATTCAAGTAGTAGGTTTCGACTCCTCGAGCCTCAGGATCCTCACTCGAGTTGGCGTGAATGGAAACGAACAGGTCAGCACGCGCCTGATTCGCAACCGCTGTACGAGTCTCCAGGGGGATGAACGTGTCGTCCTTCCGCGTATAAACCACTTCAGCGCCCAGCCGTGCTTCCAGCAGCTTTCCCAACCGCCGGCCCACATCTAGCACGAGATCTTTTTCTTCCAATCCGTTGGGGCCGATCGTGCCGGTGTCGTGTCCACCGTGCCCCGGATCGATCACGATCTTGCCGATTTTCAGCCCCAGGGCGCGAATCAGGGAACGGTCGCCGCCCGCAGTGGGCCTCGCCTCGTGAATGTCCAGATCGGAAGTGCTCCCCAACTTGCCGGAGGCGAGCGTGCGCGTGCCAGACTTGGACCGGGGGTTTTCTGGATCACTTTGCACTGCCGAGGCACTCGAATCCGATGTATCTGCATCGCTGTCGAGATCGCTGGCCGCAGGCTTCTTCGCCGCGACGGTATTTTGAGTACGCGAAGCTCCGTGTTTTACGCTCGGAGTGCTCCGCTTCGTGACTTCGGCGGGAACAGCCCTGGTTTCATCGTCATCATCGTCGGCTTCGACGATTTTCTTAACCACTGAAGTTGCCGGCTTCTTACTCGCAACGGTGCTCCCCGGTGACGCCGGGGCATCATCGCTGGCGTCTGTGCTGGCTTTCGGCGGCGCCGCAACATCCGACTGGGCCGAGATAGTTTCGCCGGCGTCTTTGTCCCTATCTTTGATCTGCTTCGCCCTCCCGTTCTTGCCGTGAATGTCAATAATCAGGCGGTAGGGATTGGGCAGCAGAAAAGCTTCGTAATCGGAGAGATTGTCGACCTCGAGCACCACTCGCGTGCGTCCCGGTGCAAACTGGGCTACACGAACTTTCTTCAGGAAGCCGTCATCCACGTCAAAGCTCTTCCCCACCAGCGTGGAAGCAAGCTTCGTATCGCGCAAGTCGAAAAAGATCCGCGCCGGACTGTCGATCCGCTGGGAAGAAAATTTCACATCGCTTTCCACGTCGATCGCAACTCGCGTGTAGTCGGGAGTCGACCAGTGCCGGATGCCGGTCACCCGCGGCAGGTGCCCAGAGCGCGCGTCCGAGGATTCGTCCTTAGCGGGCTCCGCATGGGAAGCGAAACTGTCTCCGGAGTCCCTGGCGTCTCTGTTCTTATTGTTGCCGCTCTTCTCTGGCTGCTTCTTCTCTGCAGTCTTCTGCGCGGCCGCTGCCTTTTCGGCTTGCGCTTCGCGGTTCATTTCGGCGTTGAGTTCGGCAATGGCCTGGCGGGCGTCATCGGCCAGCCGATTATGGGGATAGCGTTGCAGAAACTCATGGAAGGTCGTTCGAGCCGCTTCCGGATCGTTGAGATCGTCCTTGTAAATCTCACCGATGGTGAACAACCCGTCGAAGCGGTATTTGCTGCCGGGATACTCGCGGCGCAGGAACTTGTATTGTTCGATGGCCTCGTTGAGGACTTTGTCGTCGTCGAAACGCCGTCCCATTTCCACCAGCATCTCGGCTACAGCGACCACGCTGGGGTCAGCTTTTGTGGAAGCGGGCGCTCCTAGATAAATAGAGCGGTAGGCATTCAAAACGCGCTGGTAATCGTGGCGGTTTCGGTCCGCTGGAGGCCTCCCGTTCAGGGCCTCGCGCATGCGCTCGGCGGCGGCGAAATGTTCCCGCGCCCAGGCGTCGGAATGCCGCGTACGGGCCTGCGCCGCCGGAGCCGCAACTGTGGCCGCGGCAGACATGGCGAGCGCGAACAACGCTCCCCACAGACAACGCTGGCGCAATGAACTCTTCAAAATAACCGGCCCGTGCCTTCGTTCCTGCTGATTTGAACCAGCTGATTTGAACCAGCTTGCTTGAACCAGTTGGTTGAACCTGATGCCCTGGGTGCCAGAGAGAGATAAAGTAAAACCGCTGCCGCGAACTTAGTCTGTGTTGCTGATGTAAAGCACGCCGCGCGAATCCCGCTGAACCGTAACCGGATCGTGCGAAGCGCCCGAGTTAAAATCGGAAACACCGTAGTACAGGTTGGTGATCCTCCGGACGTAGTTTTGGGTTTCGGCATAGTGCGGCACGCCGGAACTGCGCGCCACCGCTCCCGCACCCGCGTTGTAGGCGGCGAGGGTCAGTTTGATGTCGCCGTCATAGCTTTCCAGAAGTTGCTTCAAATGGCGCACGCCGGCGTCCACATTCTGTTCCGGGTCAAACGGATTTCTCACCTTCAACTGCCGCGCCGTCGAGGGCATCAACTGCATCAGCCCCATCGCCCCTTTTCGTGACACGGCGTTGGGGTTAAAGTTCGATTCCACTTTCACCACCGCCCGCACCAGGTTCGGGTCCACGTTGTGCCGCGCTGCCGCCTGCTCGATGGCGCTATCGATATCTCCCTGGCTCGCGATGGGTCCGCGGAAATTGGCGTTCACAATCTTGGCCGTTGCCGACTGCGTGGACTCATGCCCCAGATATTCATTGACCTCAGCCGCCGCCGAGCGTGCAGCTCGCATCGCCGGAGCACTGGGTCCAGGAACCGGCTTCCAGCGATTCTCCTTGGAACTCCAGTACATCAGTTTGCGCCGGGGCGCTTCCGACTCCTGCGTGTGGTGAGAGGCACTGGCCGGGACAGGATCATTGACATAAATCTTGCGGCCGTGCTCATCGCTTGCGGTGATCTTCGTTGTAGCAATCTTTTCCGACGGTCCTTCGCCACCGTCGTCCGCACGTACCAAGGGGGCGAGAGAAAGAGAGGTCGCGGCTACCGTGCTAGCCATCAGGGCGATTTGCAGGCGCTTTCGCATAACCGGGTTCCCAAACACAATTCGGCGAAGGCAGACCTCACCCTCGCACCTTCCTACCCCGGAACCTGACGGAGAATTCTTAAACCAGAGTAAGTCAATTATAGGCGCTGAGGATGGCAGGGGCAATCTATCTGAAGGGCGTAGAACCACCAAAGGTAATCTCGGCAAATAATTGAAAACGCTTGAATTAGACAGGTCTAATTGTTACCGGGTACTTGCCCTGACACTCCTCAGGCCTTCTCCAGAGCCAGGCTCAGGCTATCGAGCGATAACGACCGCAGCAGGTTGCGGCGCATGCCCCGTTCCACCTCGGCGAGTCGGTCAGAAGCTGCGGCGACCCACTCGAAATCGGCAGACTCACCGAGTTTCGTGAGCTGGCTTTGGATGTCCGTGTTGTGAACCATCTCCGACGCGCCCGACCCCAGAAACATCAGGTCGCGCAACAGAGAATAGAGCGTTCGGAGAAGCTGTTCCGTCTTCTCCCGCCCTTCGGCCCCGGCGCGATAGGTTTCGGTGATTTTGAAAAGCTGCGTGTGCTCGCCCCCCAGCAAAGCCGAGTTAAGGATAGCCAGCGCGTCAGCCCGAGCAGCCACATAAGACTCAAGATCGAAGCTGCGGGCCCGGCCCAGCGCGCCTTCGGAAAGTCTGGCAACCAGCGCGCGCTGCGGCGCCTTCCATTCCAGACGCTGCTCTGCCAAATAGCGCTCCACTTCCTCGACAGGCAAGGCGGCAAGGGGAAACACCATCGATCGCGATCGAATAGTAGGCAGCAGCTCTCCCGGATTCTCCGAAAGCAGAAAAATCGTAGCGAACTCCGGAGGTTCTTCCAGAACCTTGAGCAGCGAATTCGCCGCTTCCTTCATAAAAGCCGAGTCGGTAAAGATATAAACCCGCTCCCGCGCCTCGGACGGACGGTAATAAATGGTCTCGATCACCCTCCGAACCTGATCCACTTTGATCATCATCTGCGGAGGATCGGGAGGGATGATCAGCACGTCGGGATGAGTCTGCACGAAGAGCCGGGTATCTTTCTTATCAGCCTCCCGCAGCCCTTCGCGCGCCTCTACTGCCTCAGCAAACCGAGCATCGAGGTCCGCAGCCTGGGCGATGCGGCGGCAGTTCGCGCATTTCCCGCAGAAATCAGGCAGCCCATCCGTTTCAGTCGGCGCCAGGCAATTCAAAGCCTGCGCCAGCATCAGCGCCAAAGTATATTTGCCCGACCCGCGCGCCCCCGAGAGAATGACAGCGTGCGGAAAACGCTTCCGCCCGAGCATATCGCGCAGGCGATGAACAGTTTCGGTATTACCGTGAAAATCAGAGAAGCTCATGAGTGTGGATCATCGCGCCAGATTTCGCTAGCACAACCAGTACTGAGGGTGCCCCATCCTTGCGTTCTTTGCAAGGGTGGGAATTGATGAAGCATGCACGAAAGGCAGTCTCAGGAAAAAAGCGAAGCTCACTCCGAGGCGTGGTCATCAGGTTCTCCCAACTCTCAGCTTTCGCCCCACAACCTCCATAATTCGCCGATGCGTCTGCGCCGGCGTCCCGCTCGCATCCACCGCGATAACCCGCTGCGGCTCTCGTGCAGCAATCGCCAGGTAGCCCTCCCGCACGCGTGCAAAAAAGCCGCGAGTCTGCTGCTCGAAGCGGTTTTCATCGCCATGATGTTTCCCCGCACTCTTGTTCGCGTGCAAAGCCCGCCGGTTCCGCCGCCGCGCCCGCCCCACGCTCATCGCCGGATCCGAATCGAGCAGAATCGTCAGATCCGGCTGCAAATCTCCACAAAGCACGCGGTGCAGCTTCAGCACAATCTCGCTGCCAAGCTTTCGCCCGCCGCCCTGGTAAGCTTCCGTCGAATCCGTAAAGCGATCGCAAAGCACAATCTGCCCATGTTCGAGCGCCGGATGGATCACCTCCGCAATGTGCTGCGCCCGCGAAGCAAACATCAAAGCCATTTCCGCGAGCGGCGAAAGACCCTCGGTCGCCGAATCAAGCAAGACCCGCCGAATCTTCTCGCCCGTAGCCGTTCCTCCCGGCTCGCGCGTCTCCACCACCTTGTTCCCCGCCGCGCGCAGAGCCGCCGCCAGCTTGCGCATTTGCGTGCTCTTGCCGGTTCCGTCGAGCCCTTCGAAAGTGATGAACTTCCCGCGCCGCGACATCGTGGAAATGATAGCAGCGCTGGTCCATCCATGTGCGACCGTCCCTGTACTGCTGCTCGCGCGGGCTGATATAGTCTTAAATTCTGCAAGGCGCAGTGGAATCGCTTCATCGAACAAAATGGGGGGCATCATAAATGAAACTCTCAAGACTCTTGGGAGTACTCTGTGTTCTTTTATCCTCGCTTTTCAGCTGGGCAGCCACGCCGCCAACCGTCACCATTTCTGTAGACGCCACTTCGGCCCCCCGCAAAATCTTCCACGCTAAGCTGAAGATTCCCGCCGCTGCCGGCGACCTGACGCTCTATTACCCGAAGTGGATTCCTGGCGAGCACGCTCCCGATGGCCCCGTCATTGATCTCGCTGGACTCAAATTCACCGCCAGCGGCAAAACCCTGAAATGGCGGCGCGATCTGCTCGACGGCTTCACCATTCACGTCGACGTTCCCGCCGGAGAGAACGAAGTAACGGCCGAACTGGATTTCCTCTCTCCCGCGACCTTCGAAGACGGCTTCACCGCAGGCTCTTCCGCCACCGACAAAATGGCAGTCATCAGCTGGAATCAGGTGCTGCTCTACCCCAAGGGCTGGAAGTCAGACGACCTCACCTACGTGGCCAGCCTGAAACTCCCCGCGGGATGGAAATATGGCACGCCGCTGCCGATCGCATCGACCTCGCTTACCGGCCAAAACGGCGACACGCAAATTGTATTTCAGCCAGCTTCCCTCACCACGCTGGTCGATTCTCCCGTAATCACCGGCGAATTCCTCAGAGTCGTCAAGCTGGCCGATGACCCGCTGGTCGAAATGGATATCGCCGCCGACAGCGCCGCCGCTCTCACCCCTCCCCAGGAAGTCTGGGACCATTACAAGAATCTGGTCGAACAGGCCAACAAGCTTTTCGGCGCGTATCACTATCGTGATTACCATTTCCTGTACAGCCTGAGCGATCACGTCGCTCACTTCGGACTGGAGCACCACGAATCCGACGACAGCCGCGTCGACGAGCGCGGGTTAGTGGATGACAACATGCGCAAGGCGGAAGCCGGCCTGCTCCCGCACGAATACGTGCATTCGTGGAACGGAAAATACCGGCGTCCGGCAGACCTCGCCACTCCCGACTATCAGCAACCCATGCAAGACGATCTCCTGTGGGTCTACGAAGGTCTCACGAACTATCTGGGCACAGTGCTGACCGCCCGCAGCGGATTGCTAACCCCAGAGGAAGCGCGGGACGATCTGGGCATAACCGCCGCCACCCTCGACCACACTCCCGGCCGCGAATGGCGCAACCTGCAGGACACCGCCGATGCGGCTCCGCAGCTTTATTTCTCTCCGCATGCCTGGCAATCCTGGCGCCGCGGAACTGATTTCTATGACGAAGACACCTTGAACTGGCTGTGGGTCGACGTGATCATCCGCCAGCAGAGCAAAGGCAAGAAAACATTAGATGATTTCTGCCACCTCTTCCACGGCGCCCCCAGCACCGCGCCCATGGTCAAGACCTATACGTTCGACGAGGTGGTCAACACCTTGAATCAAGTCGTACCCTACGACTGGCGAGGCTTCTGGACCGAGCGCCTGACCAATCACGGCCCCGGCGCCCCCTTGGGCGGAATTGAAGGCAGTGGATGGAAACTGGTATATGACGACATTCCATCCGAGATGGAACGCGGCGGCGAAGGCCGCCACTTCATCGACGTCGCTTATTCGATCGGGCTCGACCTGCGCGAGGACGGCACCATCACCGACACGATCGAAGGCTTGCCCGCGGCTCAGGCTGGAATCGGCCCCGGCATGAAGCTCGTCGCAGTGAACGGCCGCCGATACACCGCGGAAGTCCTGCGCGACGCCCTCCGAGCCGGCAAGAGCGACACGGCTCCTCTCGAACTCCTGGTCGAGAACACGGATTACTTCAAGACCTACAAGCTCGATTACCACGGCGGCGAACGCTACCCTCACCTGGTACGAGATGAATCGAAGCCCGACGTGCTGACGGAGATCTATAAAGCAAAGTAAAGTAGTGCGTAGAGTAAAAGGCTTTACCCCGTGGACCCCCGTGTCCCCCGTGTTTAAAGCCTTGATCTCGGTTGCCAGGAGATGCCGATCATGAGCTTGCGCCGGCCCATGCAGCTTTCCACCAGCGCCCTGTGTCTCCTGGCGCTCGCGCTCCAATCGCCGCTCCTTACCAAAGCCCAGACTTCAATCCTCGGCTTCACTCCTTCTGCCGCAGCTCACGAAACCGAACTCGAGAACAAGTTCAAAGCCATCCCCTCACCCGACGAAGAGCGTCGCCAGCATAAAATCTTCACCGAAGAACCGCACGTAGCCGGCTCCGCGCGCAATAACGAACTGGCCCGTTACATCGCCGACCAGTGGCGGAACGAAGGCCTGGAAGACGTAATCATCCGCCGCTACGACGTTTACGGCAGCAATCCAAAGTTCACCTCGCTTGAGATGGTAGCGCCAGTGCACTACCGCGCCGGCCTGCGCGAGCTGCCCATCCCCGGCGATCCGGACATGAAGAACAAGAGCATAAGTTCCGCATGGAGTGGCATGTCTGCCTCCGGCGAGGTCACAGCCCCGCTTGTGTACGCCCACAGCGGCAATCCCGAAGACTACGACCTTCTCCGCAAGCAAGGCATCGACGTCAAAGGCAAAGTTGTCCTGGTGCGCTATTCGAATCCCTACAGCTATCGCGGATTCAAGGCGCTCACCGCCGAACGCGAAGGCGCGGCCGCCCTTCTGATCTACAGCGATCCCGCCGAAGACGGATACAAAAAAGGCAAGGTCGTCCCCAACGGCCCGTGGGGCCCGGAATATCACATTCAGCGCGGGGCCATCACATACGATTTCATGGTCCCCGGCGATCCGCTCACTCCAGGATGGGCCTCCGTTCCCGGCGCGAAACGAATTCCAGTCGAGCAAGCGGTGTCGATTCCGAAAATCATGGCGCTGCCGCTCTCCTGGCACGATGCCAAACCACTGCTAGCCCAGATGGACGGCCCCGTCGCTCCAGACGACTGGCAGGGCGGACTTCCCCTTAAGTATCACCTCGGCGGCAATCGCGTGCGCGTCCACGTGAAGATCGAAATGGACAACTCCACTCAACCGTATTACGTCGTCGAAGGCCGCATTCGCGGCACGCAGTTGCCCGACGAATGGATCGTGCTCGGCAATCACCGCGATGCCTGGGTCTTCGGCGGCGTCGATCCCAGCAGCGGCACCGCATCCTTAATGGAGCTGACCCGCGCCCTGGGAAAGTTGGCAAAGGCCGGGACCCGTCCGCGTCGCACCCTTGTTTTCTGCAGTTGGGACGGAGAAGAAGTTGGCCTCACCGGCTCCACCGAGTGGGGAGAGCAGTTCGCCGACGAACTCCGCAGCAAAGCAGTCGCCTATATCAACGTCGATGAGGCCACTTCGGGGCCGATATTCCACGGTCAGGCAGTGGCGTCGCTAGCACCGATGCTGGTCGAAGCCACTCGCACCCTGCGGGACCCCTCGGGGAAAACATTGTATGAAGCGTGGAAGGAATCATCCACACGCGAACGCCGCGAAGCCAAACAAACGGAGGGAGTCACCGACACGAACTTGGCCGACACCCGCATCGGCAGCGGCTCCGACCACACCGTGTTCCTGAACTTCGTAGGCATGCCCGTCCTGGGCCTGCAATTCGACGGTCCCTACGGCGTGTACCACTCCGCCTACGACGACTTTTTCTGGATGAACCACTTCGGCGACCCGGGCTACCGCTACCACACTCTCATGTCGCAGTTGTGGGGAGTCCTCGCCCTGCGCCTGGCCAACGCCAACCTGCTCCCCTTCGATTTCGCCAGCTACGCCAGCAACATCCGCCAGTTCGTAAATGAACTAGCCAAAAATAATCCTGTCATCCTGAGCGGAGTGGCTGATTCGCGAAGCGAAACAGCCGCGCAGTCGAAGGACCCCTCGTCGGCCTGCGCAACTTGCGGCCCGTCAGGGAGTTCAACCCGAGATCGCGAGGCCGCAAACACGCCGCTGGATCTCAACCCCGTCCTCACCGCCATCGACGAATTCGAAACCGCAGGCAAGCGCCTGGATGAATCCGCGACCCACGCCCTGGCCAATGGCACACTCGATCCCAAACTAGCCGCAACCATCAATCACGGCGCCATGCAGGTCGAACGCAACTGGCTCAATCCCGATGGCATCCCCGGCAGACCGTGGTTCAAACACATTCTCTACGGCGCCCGCTTCACCTACGCGCATCTCGAGTTGCCGGGATTAACGGAAGCAGTCGAGAAACAAGATTGGCCCACAGCCAAACAGCAAGCAGAAATTCTGCGCGAGGCTCTAATCAACAACACAAAGTTAGTCAACAATCTAAACGACACCCTGAACGGCCGGACAGCCGGACAAACGGCTTTCCAGTCGCAAAGCGACGGTATTCATTAGCCCCGCGCGTAAGTGCGGAGTAGGGCAGAAGTGGACGGAACTGAGTCCCGGAAGGGACGGCACCCGGCTACGCACAGAGACTCCTAGGAACGATCCGATTCTCACCAAGCCTCTTCGACACCACGATAGAGCATTCTCCCACCTTCAACCGTTGTCACTCCCAGCCGGTCGGAGGCGATGAAACCTGCGAGACCGAGCGAGGAATCTGCTTCATCCCACGGCACAACCGCCGATGTATACTTTTCGACCGAGGACGGAACGAGGCTCTATGAGCACCCCGGATGATCGCGACAGACGAGTCAGCCACGCACCTCGAGCATTTCTTCTGATTCTCTCGTTGCTCACGGGCTCGGCGGCCGCCAGCGAAATTAACGCCTGCAAGTACCTTGTGGTAACGGACTTTACCAGCGACCCCTACGGAATTGCGCAGGAACTGAGGACACAGGCCACCGCAAAAGGTTTTGTCGTTATCTCCTCGGTCGGCAGCGCATCCCAGACCGAGGTGTTAAAGACGTGTGTGTTAAGCGGAAGCTGGGCGAGGGAGGTCATTGGCGGCGGGGAAATCTCTGTCCGCGTGGTGGATGCGCCAAGCGGGGCGCTCGTAGCTGAGGCGGCTTCGAGGGGAGGCGGATGGGGAGTAGCTCGCACCGTCCGCTCTCTTGTATCTAAGATCTACTCCCAACTGGGCTACACGGGCTACGACGAAGCTGTTAATCAACAGAGGATCGCACGCGAATATCCAGCAAGGCCAAGACTCGCAATAAGCGAAGATGAAATCAAGAAGAGCGAAGCTCGGAATCCCGTGGAAGGAATCTGGAGCGACATCGAAGATCACTATCGCCTGGGTATCGTGCCCGCCCAGCGAGGAAGCAGCGCCGACTTCGTCGCGGTGGTTCTCCGATCCGGTTCTCCCCTTTGGCAACCCGGCGAAATTAAGGCTGAGATTCGTGTCACTGCGTCTCCGGATGTTTTTACTTGTACCTACTTCCTGGGTGACAAGAAACCGGCAGGCACGACCCTTACCCTCGACCACAGCTCAATGCTACGCGGTTCGCTCACCACGCCCAAGGGGCCTTTCGATCTCCTACTCGTACGCGTGTGGCCGAACCTCGCCGCGGAAAGCGGCAGCACGGCGTCGGCCAAGGGTGGCGGGGTTTCGGGCACCGGCTTCCTGCTTAGTCGAGGGGGCCTGATCGCCACCAACTGGCACGTGGTCGTCGATGCGAAGGACATCAGTGTGGCCTTTCCTGGATGGAGCAACGGCATAAAGGCAGAGGTCGTCATCAAGGATGCCACGAACGACCTAGCGATATTGCGCCTGACCGATGCCTCGAAGCTCGCAACTACCTGTCCCGAACTTCCATTCCAGTTGGCATCCTCAAGCCGCGTCACTCTTGGGGAGCACGTTTCCGCAATCGGGTACCCATTGACCCCGATGCTTGGCTCGACCCCAAAATTCTCGGAGGGAGCCATATCAAGCAAGACCGGATTCCAAGACGATGCAACCTCGTTCCAAATCTCTGCTCAGATACAACCGGGATCAAGTGGTAGCCCGCTCTTCGATAGCGACGGAAATGTCATTGGCGTCGTCGTCGCGACTCTGGATGCCGCCAAGGTATACCAAGCAGCCAGCGCCCTTCCCCAAAACGTGAACTTCGCTATCAAGGCAGATTACTTGCTCAACCTTGTCGCGATGCTTCCGGGCGAATCCCCGGCTCTTCGCACGACTGCCTTCTCGCCTGAGAAGGCGGCCCAGTGCGTAGCTCTCATCCACGCATGGTGAGGGCCGACCACCCACTGTGACATCTAACCTTGTCATCCACAGCCCCATAAGCTGACCATGGAAACGAACATTATCTGTCCGCCATGTGATGCCAGTGATGCATCACCGCGCAACTGAGATGACCGAGGACGAACCAGACCACTGCCCAGAGAACCGCCTTGAGTGTTGGATTCATGCAGGCAAGATTAATTGAGAGGAAGGGACTGTCAAGCGAAAATCAGAAGCCTCACTTGGGCTGGGGTCTTGACCTTCAGTCGACGGCGTAATCCCCGCGAAAAACATCGCGATTTCCAAAGAGATCCACAGCCCCAGCATGTGACATGTAACCTTGCGCCGCGCCCCAAACATGAGTAATCATGGTCGAGGCCGTGACAGTCGCATGAACCGCGATCGTTGCGCCCCTAAGTCCTTTGCTGTCTATATTTTAGTGTGTAAGTCCTTTGTCCCACGGATTTTACCGGGAAAAACGCCGTAGTGTCATGATTTCAAAGATCGAGGGGGGTGGGGGTAGGGGGGACCCCGTTACCACAAAGGAAACATCAGTTTCCGAAGCGCAAAGAATATTTTTGCCCAGCTGAAGCCCGAAAGCCGAAGCCCGAAGCCCGCAACGTCAGTCAAACTCAAAGACCACTTGCTCCACCGGACTGCTCCACACCGGAGCGAAGGACTGCCGATGCAACGGCGTGGGACCATACTTCTCCAACGCAGCCAGATGCTGCGGCGTGCTGTAGCCCTTGTGCGAAGCCAATCCGTACTCGGGGAAGACCGCGTCCCAGTCGCACATCATCCGATCCCGCTCCACCTTGGCCAGAATCGAAGCTGCTGCAATCGAGGCGGAAAGCGCGTCCCCATGAATAATGGCTTTTTGCGGCAGTTCGCAATCCAGGCAAACGGCATCGACCAGCAGATGATCTGCCGCAGGTTGCAGCCGCAACACCGCTTCACGCATGGCAACCCGCGACGCCTGGTAAATATTGATCTGGTCGATGCGCGCTGCATCCACCGCGGCAACTGCCCACGCGATGGCATGTTCCCGGATGCGCGGCGCCAGCACTTCGCGGCGTTCCGGCAGCAACAGCTTCGAATCACGCAGCCCGCGAATGCGGTAACCGCGTTCGAGAATCACCGCCGCCGCCACCACTGGACCGAACAGAGATCCACGCCCCACCTCATCCACCCCCGCCACCATCGCCGCCCCCGCCGCCCACGCATTTTTCTCATAACGCAGCGTGCAGCGCAGTTTCTTGAGCAGGCGCAGCTTGGCTGCCGAAGGAGAGAGCGTCAACTCGAGGGAAGCCTTCGCAGGGCTCGACATTGGGGAAATGAGGATTGCCCCATCATCTTCACTTGCCGACGCCCATTCCTGCAAGCCCGAAAAGCATGGAGATCAGAGGCGACCCGAGAACGCGATCCGAGAATCAGGTTAGCTTGGCTTTTCGACGTCGCGCAGGCGCGCTGCCTTGCCCTTGAGGCCGCGCAGATAATACAGCTTCGCGCGGCGGACCTTGGACGAGCGCAGCAAATCCACTTTGTCGATCACTTTGGAGTGGACAGGGAAAATGCGTTCCACACCCTGGCCGAAACTGATCTTGCGCACCGTGAAACTGGCCTGCGGTCCGTTGTCGCGCTTGATCACCACGCCTTCGAAGGCCTGCACACGCTCTTTGTCGCCTTCTTTGATCTTCACGTGAACGCGAATGGTGTCCCCCGGGTGAAACGCGGGAATGTCGGTACGTTGGGTTTTCGCCAGCAGTTTTTCGATGATTAAGTTCGACATGTATTTAATCCTTCTGGATTCTGAAATCTTGGAACTCAGCCGAGATGTTTCTTGATCTCTTCGTTCTTCATTCCGGTTAGAAACGTCTTATCTTCCTCGTTCAGCAATGCGCCTTCCAGCAAGTCAGGACGGTTGCGAAGCGTCTTTTCCAGCGCCCGTTGACGACGCCACTTGCGGATCTCTTCATGGTTGCCGGACATCAACGCCTCCGGAACCTTAATCCCGCGAAACTCCGCGGGCCTTGTGTAATGCGGATAATCCAGCAATCCATTCGACCCGCAAGTCGAATCCGCACCGTCCGAGTCTTTCGCATTCGAGTCAACGGTGAATGACTCCTGCTGCGTTGACCTTTCGTTCCCGACTGCGCCGGGAAGCAATCGCATCACCGCTTCCACAATCACGGCAGCAGCTATTTCGCCGCCACTCAAAACATAGTCGCCGATAGAAAGTTCCCGGTCGGCGAGAAAGTCAGCAACGCGTTCATCTACGCCTTCGTACCGCCCGCAGACTAAAACGATGCGGTCGAGCAAAGCCAACTCCGCCGCAACTTTCTGCGTAAACCGTTGCCCTTGCGCGGAGAGCAAAATTACCGACTGCTTCACATTTCCTGCAAGTCGCTCTTCGCGCGGCGCGACGCCCATCGACTCCAAACATTCAAAGAGCGGTTCCGGCTTCAGCACCATGCCTTCGCCGCCGCCAAAAGGCCGGTCGTCCACGGTGCGATGACGATCATGGGTAAACTCCCGCAGATCGTGGACCTGAATTTCCGCCAGAGCCATTTCCTGAGCCCGGCGCGTGATCCCGTATTCTAACGGTCCGCGAAAGAAGTCCGGAAAGATGGTGACAATGTCGGCCTTCATCGCAGAATCCAGTTCTCAGTTCTCAGTTCTCAGTTCTCAGAAAATCTGGGCTCTGGGTCTCCTTCTCTCAATGCCTCTTCTTTCTCTCAGGTTGCATCTGCTCCCGTTTCTCTTCTGCTGTAAGCGGAGCGTTCACTTCCAGCAGACCTTCGGGCAATTTCATGCGGACCTGCTTGCGATCCACTTGCACCCCATCGAGAAATGCATCGGCAAAAGGAATTTCAAGCAGTCGGCCCGCCTCGTCGCGCACCATCAACAGCGGCGCTTCGCCCGCCCCAAACTGAACATCTTCAATGCTCCCGATCTCGCGTCCGTGGTCAAGCACCGCACAGCCCACCAGATCGCTGACAAAATTCCAGCCCGCTTGTAGTTCTGAACGCTGGCTGCGCGGCACCTGCAATTCGCATCCCACCAGCAATTCCGCCTCGGAGATCGAATCCACCCCGGCCAACTTCAGCACCAGCAGACCCTTCTGCGGCCATAGATCTTCCACTTGGACCTCGCGACGGCCGGCATTCGGCTCCCGCGGCAGCGCCAGCAACTTCATGCCTACAGCGAATCGATCAGGCACGTCGCTGAGAACCTCGGTCGCAACCTCGCCACGGCGGCCCTGCGTTTTCACCACGCGGGCCAGCGTAATGAACTCACCACTTGTCTCAGGATCGCGAATGGTCCGGTTCCCTGCCCTGGCGCTGGCTCTCGCTGGTCTCTAGTCCTGGTCTCTAGTCGATGACTTCCAGGGTATAGCGCTTGCGCGCGCGCACTCCGGCAGCGCTCAGAAGCGTGCGCAGGGCACGAACGTTGCGCCCCTGGCGCCCGATGACTTTGCCCACATCGCCTTCGGCGACTTCCAGTTCGATCACGTCGTCATCGAGATGGTCCACAAAGACCTGATCGGGAGCATCGACGATCCACTTCGCAATCTGCTCGATGAGAGCGCTCACGTTTCCAGTGGGTTCAGTCATGGTATTCGCTTATGCCGCGGGAACTGCCGGGGCGACCGGGGGCTTGGAGTAAAGCTTGCCGACCCGTTCCGACATTTGCGCGCCCTTCGACACCCAATAATCCACGCGGTCGCGCTTGAACTCGACGCTGGCAGGGTTGGTTCGAGGGTTGTAGGTCCCGACAACTTCCACGGGCCGGCCGTTGCGCGCGCGCGCCTTCTCAATGACCACAATGCGGTAATGCGGTTGCTTGCGCGCACCCATGCGCGACAGTCGAATCATTAACACAGATGTATATCCTTGTTCCGGAAGAGTCCGGCGAGGTCAAGACAAACACTTATTATGCCGGAGGTTAGCGGGAATGGCAAGGGAGGAACACGAATCCGACTTACCGTCTTCAAAAGCTGCCGTCTACCTCATCTCACTTGTAAACGCACGCTGCCATGTGTGCCCTTTTAATTCGAAGGTGATCGGCGGGTGTCCCCGGGGCATGAACCCGTCAAGTTCTGAAATCATTATCGGCAAGGGGGAGACTGAAGTCGAGATTACTTGAGAGGCGCCGCTTGTTTACGGGCGGCCGCCCCGCTCCGCGATCAGCCGCATCGCCGCGTGGTTCACCCAGGCCTGTTCATGAAAGCGCTTGCCCCAGGACAAGGGCGTGACGTCGCGGTATTCGTGCATCGAATCGTCGCGCGCAAAGGGCAGGCGTTTGCGCAAGGAAGCCCGAGCATCGGGATCGGCTCCGTGGTCGAGGAGCAGGCGGGTAAAGGCAGCGTCCTGCTGCCGGCCGCAGAGATGCGACGCCGAGACCACGGATCCGAACAGGGCCGTGTGGCCACCGAAGCCGTCGGAGTCGACCTGAGCCTTGGCATTCACGTTCATGCCCTGCTCGATCAGCCACCGCGCAATCTCGATCTCGTCGAAATCGACGCACATGTGCAGCAGTGTTGCGCCGCCCAGCGGCGTGCCGTGCAGCCCAAATGCGTGGTCAGGGCTGCATCCGAGCTCAGGCGGATAGATCTCTTCATGGGAGAACGTTCGGGTTAGAAGATGAGGATCGCGATGAAGATGGCCTTCGAGAAGATCGATGCGGCCACGATGGACAGCCATCGTCGGAGTATCGGGAAGAGCTACGCCACGCGCGGCCACGAGGTCGAGGCAGTCGTGCTTCCCCTTTGGATAGCGAGAATAAGTTTGCAGCAGCAACGCCACGGGGGCGAGACCGTCGCCATTTTGATCCGCGAATTCAGCCCCGAGTTCAAACAGCAGCGCGAGACCAGAGGCGTTCAGCGTTTCACAGGGCCCCATTACGCAACCTGGAGTGGGACGCGCGCCCATTGCATACAGCCGGCGCGCGGTCTCGATCTTGCCCTGCAGGCACGCCCGGTCGAAAGCATGCTGCAGGTCAGTCGCACCGAGATCGCGGAGCATTTGAATGATCGCATCCTGACCGACGTTCGCGGCATACGACATTGGAGGGCCCCAGTTGCTGTCCGCCGTTCCACGCGCCGCTTCGTGCAGGAGCCGGGGATCTTTCAACACCAGCTTGCGAACGGCCTCACCATCGCCACGCCAGATCGCGTCGGTCATATGGCAGGCAGTAACCAGCCGCGGCCAGCTCGGCAGCCCGTAACTGCGCGCGAGCGCGTGCTGCACGTCGGCAAGTTTGGCTTCCGGGGGCTCGGTTGTCTTGGGCCGATGTTTGCAAAACTCGGCAACAGCAACTGGTTCGCCCCGCCGGACGGCGCGCAGCAGGTCTTTGGCTTGGTGCCGGAGTTGTTCGAGGTTGGGGCGGACGGGAAAGTGACGATCGGAAAAGTACTTCTTGGTCATGACGGACCTCCCTTTGTAGTCATGCACCCGGGGTCCGCCGTGTCGGGCGAAAAGGAGGTTCGTGAGAACCTTATTTTCAGTTGTCGCTCAGGTGGACTCAGTCCTGCCCGCGGACGGGTGGCGTCCTGTACGCCGAGGAGAGTATAGCTGACGTCACGCCTTTCGTATCACACTGGAATAGTGTACACTGTTACAGTATGAAAAACATTACTCTCAGTGCGGACGAAAGCCTAATCGAACAAGCGCGACTGGTAGCTCGGACGCAGCACAAGACCTTAAACGCAGCCTTCCGCGAGTGGCTGGAGCAGTACGCCGCGCAGGCCGGAGGTGGTGCGGCGGTGGATGCGCTGATGCGCCGTCTCCGGCACGTGCGCTCATCCGGCCCCTACAAGCGGGATGAGATGAATGAGCGATAGATTTTTCCTCGATACCAACATCTTCGTTTACACCTTTGACGCCAAAGCGCCCACCAAGGCGAAGAAGGCGGCACAACTCATTCGCCGCGCTGCAGACACTGGCGGGGGGATCATTAGCTATCAAGTGGTGCAGGAGTTTTTCAATGTTGCGTTCCGGCGGTTCGCCCAGCCTATGAGCGCGGCCGAGGCGGAGCAGTACCTGATCACGGTGCTCCGTCCTCTGTTGGCTGTGCATTCCTCGCCCGCCATTTATTTCGCCGCCTTGCGGATCGCGGAGAAACACCGAATCTCATGGTATGACTCGCTCATTGTTGCCGCGGCTCTGGAAGGCCAGTGCCAAAGGCTTTACAGCGAAGACTTGCAGCACGGACGGAAGATTGAAGATCTGCTGATTGAGGATCCGTTCGCCTAACGGTTGGGCGACCCGCATCTTTCCCCGCCCTGCTAGACTCAAATGCTTTGGAGGCAATCCGTTGCAGGCAGTCTACATTCTCTCCGCGGTGCGCACGCCGATTGGGAAGTTCGGCGGATCGCTGGCGTCGCTCACTGCGGCCGACATGGGCGTGGTCGCCGCCAAGGCCGCAATAGAGCGCGCCGGAATCCAGCCAACGCAGGTGGAGGAGACTATCTTCGGCAACGCGCGGCAGGCCGGCGGCGGACCGAACGTGGCGCGGCAGATTTCCATTCGCAGCGGCGTGCCGCGGGAAGTGCCGGCGTTTACGGTGAACAAAGCCTGCGCCTCGGGGCTGAAGGCGATCGCGCTGGCTTATCAATCGATTCTGCTCGGGGATGCCAGTTGCATTCTCGCGGGCGGCGCCGAATCTATGTCGCGCGTGCCCTACTATCTCGAAGCGCGCTGGGGATACCGGCTGGGCAATCAGGAACTGGTCGACGGCATGTACCGCGACGGGTTCTTTTGTCCCATGGCGAAAATGGTGATGGGAGAAACTGCCGAAGTGCTGGCCGAGCATTACAAGATTTCGCGCGAGGAGCAGGATGAATATGCCCTGATGTCGCAAACCCGCGCCGCGCGGGCGATTTCCGCTGGACGATTCGACGCCGAACTTGTCCCTGTGACAATCGAAGGCAAGAAAGGTGCGACCACCTTCAGCCGCGATGAACATCCCTTCACGGAGGCAAGCCTGGAGAAGCTGGGCAAGCTGGCTCCCGTATTCTCGAAGACCGGAACGATCACGGCGGGGAATTCTTCGGGAATCACCGACGGGGCGGCCGCGGTGATTGTTGCGAGTGAACACTTCGTAAAGACAAACAACCTGAAGCCGCTGGCTCGAATCTCGGCTGTGACCTCAGCGGGAGTCGACCCGCGCATGATGGGAATTGGGCCAGTCCCGGCTCTGCGCAAGCTGGAGGAGAAGCACAACCTCAGGCTGCACGAATTCGGCTTGATCGAGTTGAACGAAGCCTTCGCCGCACAAGTTCTGGCCTGCGACCGTGAGTTGAATTTCAACCGCGACCGGCTCAACGTGAACGGCGGAGCGATCGCGATCGGGCATCCCATCGGCTGCACCGGAACCCGCATCATGGTCACGTTACTGCACGAGATGCTGAAGCGGAACACCCGGCGGGGCGTCGCCACGCTGTGCGTTAGCGGCGGTTTGGGCATGGCGTTGGCGCTGGAGAGCGTGGTGTGACGGCGGAGCCGTCATTTCGCCTGGCGGCGGAACCTGACACCGCCGCGCTCCTGAAGTTCATGGAAGCGTATTACGCTTTCGATGGACACGGGTTCGACAAGCAGAAAGCCCGCGTTGCTTTGACGACTCTGTTACGCGACACTAACCTCGGTCGCGTCTGGCTCATTTTGGATGCCGAGGGGCCAGTAGGCTACGTTGTGATCTGTTTTAGCTACAGCCTGGAATGGTTGGGGCGCGATGCGTTCGTCGACGAGTTCTACTTGCTGCCGGAATATCGTGGGTACGGTTGGGGACGCAAGACCATGGCATTCGTGGAAGAAGCAGCCCGGTCGCTCAACGTCACGGCGCTTCATCTGGAAGTCGTTCGGCAGAATGCAGCGGCGCTCCAGGTCTACCGAAAGCTGGGCTTCAAGGATCGCGAGAGTACGTTCTTGTCGAAATGGATCGGTCGGGATTTCGCCAAGCCTCACGGACAAAACGGGCATTGAACTCGGGATGCAGGATCGAATCTTGCCAGTAATGGATCTTGTTCCTACAACTGTCCGCTAGGTGGACACTTCTGCTATTCTTCACCCGCTCTTGCCCTCAAGGCCCGGTAACGACGCGGCGGCTCGTCGAAATCTAAGGAGACTCCGATGCTTCGATGGATGACGCGCATTTCGTGTTGCTTCACCCTTATTCTTGCCGCCAGCTTTGTGGCAGCGCAGGCCGAATTCTCAGCTGACATCGTCGACTTGCAAAAACCGGGCACACCGACGCAGGCGAAGATTTACTTCTCCAAAGACAAAATGCGCGTCGAGGCGCAAGCCGCTGGCGCCCACGGCGGCGTTGTCATTATGAACTTCGCCACCCAGACTGGGGATGTCCTGATGACCCAGCAACATATGTATATGGAGATGCCCATGCAGGCTCAAACCCAGCGCATGGGATATGCCGCGGCATTCTTCCAGACGGGCGATGTCGAGAATGCCTGCGGGGATTGGCAGAAGATGGGGCACCAGAGCAGCACTTGCCACAAGGTCGGCAGTGATACCGTCAACGGCCGCAGCACGGTGAAGTACGAAACCACGAACGCCAGCGGCGATGTCAGTCACTTCTGGCTCGATCCCAAGCTGCGGTTTCCGATCAAGTGGGAAGGCAAGAATAGCGCTGGAGAATTGCGCAACATTCAAGAGGGCACGCAACCGGCGAGTTTGTTTGAGATTCCCGCCGGCTTCGTCAAGATGGAGATTCCAACCGGCATGATGCCGCAGCCGCATTGAAGTTCGCCTCCTCTGCGTTGACGCTGCCAAAACGCCGCCACTATACTTTGATCAGACCTCGGGAGCAGACCCCTGACGCCTGGAGACGGAATGCCCCTTTCTGCGGTAATCGTGGACGATGAGCAACTCGCCCGCGATGAGCTCGCCTACTTGCTCAAGAGCACCGGCGACGTCAACGTCGTAGCACAAGGGAAAAACGGCCTCGAGGCCATCAGCCTCATCAAGGAACATTGCCCTGACGTCGTCTTTCTTGATGTCCAGATGCCTGGGCTCGACGGCTTCGGCGTTATCAAGAAGCTTCTCGACAGGAAGATCCCACTGCCCAAGATCGTCTTTGCCACGGCTTTCGACCAGTACGCAGTGAAAGCGTTCGAGGTCAATGCGGTGGATTACCTGCTCAAGCCCTTCGACAAGAAACGCGTCGCTCAGTCAGTGCAGAGGGCCCGCTCCCAACAAGGAGCCGAGGGCTTGCCCGCAGACAAGATCGACGCGCTGGTTCGGATGCTGCAGGCGCCGAAACCTCAAACCTCAAAAATCCTGCTCAAGGCCGTGGGGCGAATGTTTTTGGTGGACCAGAAAGAAATCTGCTACGCCTCGATCGAAGACGGAGTGATCACAGTGGTGACTGCCGGCCCCACCGGCATGGAGGGGCATTCGAACTGCCGTACTTTGGAGGAACTACTCGGCAGCCTGGATCCCGGCTTGTTCTGGCGCGCGCACCGTTCCTATCTGGTGAACATCAACCGCATTCGCGAAGTCGTGCCCTGGTTCAAGAGTTCTTACCAATTGCGCATGGATGATAAAAAGCAAAGCGAGATACCAGTCAGCCGGGCGCAAACCAAGCGGTTGCGCGAGCTGTTCGGGCTCTGAGTTCCCCGCTGCTGCGCTGAGTTTCACCCCGTGGTTGTTTTCAGTGGAACGGGAGGCGGTGGCCTGTTCCGCACTTTCCACCGTTGCCATCAGATCGTTAATCAGCGTGCCGGAATACAAACCAATTCACTTCCGCTGGATGGGGGATCGGATAACCCGAGGTGAAAAACAACGGAGGGCGACCCAGACATCGAGCCGCCCTCCCGGGTGGGGGAAGGTCTAAACTGCCAGGGCTTCCAGTCCTGTCCGGTCGCGAATTACCAAGGTCGCGCCTTCCAGCCGGATCAGCCTCTTTTTCTTTAGATCACTTAACAATCGCGTAACGGTTTCCCGCGAAGAGCCGATACGCTGCGCCATCTCTTCGTGGGTCATGGAAGAACGCAGGTGCAATTCCTGCGACGCCTGAATCCCTGCCGGAGCACACGACAACAACAGCCTCGCCAGTTTTCCTGACGAAGAACGCGCCAGCACCAGATCGTGAATGTCCCGATACGCGCCCTGGAACTCGCGACTCAGCCACAGCGCCGCGTGCATGCCCACTTCACTCTCATTCTCCAGCAGCCCCATTAAGTCCTGGCGGCCGATGAAATTCAGTTGGCAGGGGGTAGCGGTTTCGGCTGTCATTTCGTAGTTCGTGCTCGAAATGGCGGCGCTCAACCCCAGCACTTCGCCGGCTTCCGCTTGTTTCAGGATCAGCACCTTGCCTTCTTTTGACGTCGTGGAGAGCTTCACCTTGCCAGAGCAAAGAATAAACACGCCCCGGGGCGTCTGCCCCTCCACGAACAGCAGCGCTCCGCCGGGCATAACGCTATGGTGACTGACCTCGTCCACGGACCGCAGCACCGCGGGCGAGAAGCGGCAGAAGAAACCTTCCCGTTTCACCTTACAGCTCATGCAGCTCTCAATGATCTCGAGACCATAGGGAGTTCTCATGCCTGCCTCCGCTGTCGAACTTCGCCGGTGTCCCTGTTCGGCGGGAACCTCTTCCGAACCTTGCGACTTCGCCTGCTGCGGACGCTCGAGCAGGGCTCGGGCATGGGCCCGGGTGTCGGCGTGCGAGCTGCGCGCGGCCGAAAGCACTTCCCATGCTGCACTCGGATCGGAGCGCCGCTCCCACTCCAGTTGGCAGGCAAACAGGTAGAGAGGATCGGTCGCCCCTGGGTCGTTTTGGCCGAGAGCTTGATCGCGCCACGGTTCCAGTCCGGCCACGGCTCCGAACTCGGGCAACTCCCACGCTTCTTCGTGGGCGAGTGATCTGCTGCGCCACGCTTCGCTTCTGGATATCTCCTCGGGAAGCGGCGAGCTCCTGACAGGCTCTGGCAGTAAGCGAACTAGATTGCTCGGCTGATAGTTCCTAGCCACTAACACGGTTCACTCCTGATCCGGATGCGGGCGGCTGTGGTGAGGTGCGACACGCCCGTCCGCGCTGGGGAAACCTGTTCGACTTACTTCCCGATCACGGAATGCCCGGTGCAATTGATGTTCCAGAATGGCTCAGTCTCGAAAGCGGTCTAATCCACAGAAAGGAAAAGCCCATCCGACCCGGATCGCCAGCCCGCCGACCGGCCAACTGCCGACCATTCGGCAACTGGAGCATAAGTCGGCACTTGAAACCCTCTGGTCCGGATAGCAATCTAGCAGGTGTCAGGCCAACAATCGGCAACCCCTTGTTCGGGTTGCGCCCGAGGGGTATACTCCCGGCCTGCGAGACATAAGGCCGGACAAAGGGAAAGTGAGGGCAAACACCTCATGAACTGGAAAAGCAAACTGATTCTAGGCGTGCTCACAGCTCTGGCGATGATGGGGCTCACCTATTTGCTGCCCAGGGGGAGCGTGACGCAGAATGCTGCCCTGGTGCAGTTTCCGGTCACAGTAGGCGTGTGGGCGATCTTCGTGTTGCTCTTCGTGAAGCTGAAGTAGGGTGCTTCGCGACCTTGATATCCAGCGGCAGCCTAGTCCGGTTTCCGGGCGGAATAGTCTTGCCGCGTAATTCCCAGCCTCTGCATCTTCGACTGCAGGGTGGTGCGCTTCAGGCCAAGACGCCGCGCCGCTCCCGTGGGGCCTGAGATCATTCCTCCAGTTTCCAGCAGCACGCGAATGATGTGCTCGCGTTCCGCACCCTCGAGCGAATATTCCGTTGAATCGAAAGTAGGTGACTCCGCATGGAGCTCTGCCAGTGGCGCTCGCAACGCCGTTCCCTCGGTGAGAATGACCGACCGCTCAATAAAGTTTTCCAGCTCTCTCACATTGCCCGGCCAATGCCAGTTGACCAGCGTGTTCATGGTCTCGCTGGGGACCGTCTCAATGCCGCGATCCATCGCGCGGGCAAATTTCCGGACAAAGTACCGGACCAGCAGGGGGATGTCGTCGCGCCGTTCCCGCAGTGACGGCAGTCGAATTGGAAATACGTTCAAGCGGTAAAAGAGGTCGCTGCGAAACTCCTTCTCGGTCACACTCCGTGCCAGGTCGCGGTTGGTGGCTGCGATCAGGCGCAGATCGACTTTGATCGTCCGCGTCCCTCCCAGCCGTTCGAACTCGTGGTCTTGCAATACACGGAGCAGCTTGGGCTGCAACTCCAGGGGAATTTCACCGATCTCATCCAGGAACAGCGTGCCTTTGTCTGCAAGTTCCAGGCGCCCAACCTTCTGGCTGACGGCTCCGGTAAAGGCGCCCTTCTCGTGGCCAAACAGTTCGCTTTCGAGCAGCCCCGTAGGGATCGCGGCGCAGTTCAGGGTGACAAAATTTCGCTCCTTGCGCTTGCTGATGCGGTGAATAGCTCGCGCGATAAGTCCTTTGCCAGTTCCGGTTTCGCCCAGGATCAGAACGGTCGCGTCGCTAGCGGCGACGATCGCGACCTGATCCAGCACTTGGTTGAGAGCGGGACTCTCCCCGATGATCTCTTCAAAATGAAGATGAGGGCGCGGTTCACCTTCCAGGAAGCGTTTCTCATGGTCCAGCCGGCTCTTGAGTTGTTCGACCTCGCGAGTGGTTCGCGCGTTCTCGATGGCAATGGCAAGTTGAGCGGCGACCTGGTTCAGAAGCATCAGGTCGTCGGTCTTGAAAGCGTCGGCCCGGGTGCTTCCCAGCACCAGAACTCCCAGCGGTCCCTTGGGCCGGAGCAGGGGAACACAACAAAGCGCCTGCAGGCCCTCGGCCAACAGGTGGTCCGTAGTCCCGGGCGGGAACTCTTGCATCTCGTCCTTGTTGAAAATCAAGGACGATCGTTCCAACAGGGCCTTGCCTCCAGGATCTTTTGCGGCATTGATTTCCGTGCCGCCACTAGATCCCTTGCGCAGGGGAAAATCCATGGCCTGCCGTATCAACTGACCGTTTTTTTCGTCGTGCACAATAAGAGCAGCGTATTCCTGCCGCAGCACCCGGCGCAGGTAGGCGGAGATCTTTGGAAACACCTGCCGCACATCCCATTTCGCGCCCAGGACACGGCTGAGTTCCATGAGGACTTGCTGCCGCTTGTTCTCCTCCCGCAACTTATCTGAGACGCTGCGCAGGGATTCCTCGAGTTTTTTCTGTTCCGTGATCTCGACCACAATGACGCCGACTTGCGTAACGTTTCCCGTTGCGTCCTTGATAGGAATGTAATGCTCAAGCCAGTGCCCCGGTTCGGACCGGGTGGGAAGTATGGAGCTGATTTCAAGATCCAAGATGGGTTGCCCTGTGACTAAGACTCGACCTAGCTGTGGCTTAATCAGATCGGCAAAATCACCCAGCATCTCGCGAACACTCTTTCCCAAATGCGCTTCCGCGGGAAGCCCATTCATTTCTGCCAGAGTGCGGTTGATCGCGAGATAGCGGAAGTCGCGATCCAGGATGCACAGACCCACCTTGGAGGCACTGAAATACGCGGCGAGTAACTGTTCCGATGCAAGGAGAGCTTCAGCCGGTTCACGGCTTCGAGACACTACTTCCGCCATCTCCAGCAGCGCATCGGAGCGCTGTGTATCCCGGTCTAAGCGTGGGGCGCTCAAGGGGTGCAATGAACCACACTCGCGGCGTCTCCCCCTCGAAAAAGCCGCCGCTTAATTGCCCAATTTGAGCAGGCATTATAACCTCAATTTTTAAAGGAATCGGCGGTTTTCTTCGCAAGATCGGTTTTCCGAACAGACTGTTCCCAAGATGGGAGTGATGCGACTGCTCCCTGCTCCCGCCAATTTCCCTGCACTATTCAATCTCTCTACCTGTGGACCGTTATAATCAGCCACATGGCCCGGGGTTGGGAAAGCAAGTCGGTGGAGGCGCAACAGGACGAGGCAGCGGACACGAACACGCCCGAAAAGCCGCGTCTGACAAGGGAAGCAGCCGCCCGGCTCCGCGAGATAGAAAGCCTACGTCTTTCGCTCCAGAACGTGATGCAGCAGCTCGAGCGCAGCCACAATGCCCGGCACCGCACCATGCTCGAAGAAGCCCGAGCCGACCTGGAGCGGAAAATACAGAAATTCGACGTTTGATGGTGGAACTGCTAGTCATCCGACCATCGGGAGTTGGTAGCCTGCTTCGATCGAATCGAAACATCTTCGATCAGCCGAACGTTGCGCTGCTTCGCTCTCGCCGGCTGCGGCCGGCCCTTTGCTCTGCTGACGTATAATTGAGACCTCCATGAAAGCCTACGTTTACGTTTCGCTCAAGAAAAGCGTTCTCGATCCCCAGGGCAAAACCATCCAGGGGGCGCTCAAGAAGATGGGCTACAAGGGTCTGGAAGACGTTCGCCAGGGAAAGTACTTTGAACTCACGCTCGATGGCGGCCTGAGCCGCGAAGAAGCGCAGACTGAAGTCGAGCGCATGGCGCGCGAAGTGCTCACCAACCCAGTGATTGAAGAGTTTCGGTGCTCCCTCGCAGACTGAACTCCTTGGAGTTTTCGCATGTGTGGCATTGTTGGCTATGTCGGGAAGAAGCCCGTGGTTCCGATCATCCTCGAGGGCTTGAGGAGGTTGGAATATCGCGGTTATGACTCGGCTGGAATTGCCGTTGCCGGCAATGGCGACAAGCTGCAGATCCGCCGCGCCGAAGGCAAACTGCGCAATCTGGAAGAGGCCATCCGTCTTAGGCCGCTCGAAGGCAGCTACGGCGTAGGCCACACTCGCTGGGCCACGCACGGACGTCCCACGGAAGAAAACGCACATCCTCACCGGGATTGCACCTGCAAAATCGTCGTCGTGCACAATGGCATCGTCGAGAACTATCTAAGCCTGAAGAAAAAGTTGATTGAAGAAGGCCACAAGTTCTCCACCGAGACGGATACCGAAGTCATCGCTCACCTGATCGAGAAACACCTTTTCAAAACCGGCAATGGTCACCACCCCACGCTCGAAGAGGCGGTCAGGCGCACAGTGAAGGAACTCAGCGGAGTCTTCGCCCTGGCCGTCATTTCCGTGGATGAACCGAATAAGATCGTGGCCGCGCGCAACGGTCCTCCTCTGGTGGTCGGCCTCGGCAACGACGAATACTTTGTTGCCTCTGACGTCCCCGCCATTCTTTACCACACGCGCGACATTTTCTTTCTGGCCGATGGCGACCTCGCCGTGGTCACCGCGAACGGTGTGCAACTGACGGATTTCGACGGCAAGCCCCTCAAGCGCCAGGTGCAGCACGTCACCTGGGATCCGATCATGGCGGAAAAGGGCGGCTTCAAACACTTCATGCTCAAAGAAATTTATGAGCAGCCGCGCGCCGTTCGCGACACTACCTTGGGACGCATTTCGCTCGACACCGGCCACATCTTCCTCGACGAAATGCAAATCAGCGAAGCCGAGTTCCGCGCCGCAAAAAAGATCAACATCGTAGCCTGCGGCACCAGCTGGCACGCCGGACAAGCCGGCAAGTTCATGATCGAAAGTTTCGCCCGCGTGCCGGTCGAGGTCGATTACGCCAGCGAGTGGCGCTACCGCGACCCCATCGTCAGCCCAGAGACTATCACGCTCGTGATCTCGCAATCCGGCGAAACCGCCGACACCATCGCGGCCCAGCGCGAGGCCAAAGGCAAAGGTTCGAAGACGCTGGCCATCTGCAACGTGGTCGGCTCCATGATTACTCGCGAAGCTGCTGGAACCATCTACACTCACGCCGGTCCCGAGATCGGTGTCGCATCCACCAAGGCCTTCACCTGCCAGCTCACTGCTCTTTATTTATTCGCTCTTTACCTCGCGCAGGTACGCAGCACGATGACTGCCGAACAGACTCGCAAAGCGGCTCAGGAACTTACGCTCATTCCCGGCAAGCTGGAAAACATTCTGACTCACGACGAAGCGTGCGAGGACCTAGCCAAACGATTCCAGCGCGCTCAGGATTTTCTTTTCCTCGGCCGTGGTATCCATTACCCCATCGCCCTCGAGGGCGCACTGAAGCTGAAGGAAATTTCCTACATCCATGCCGAAGGCTATCCCGCCGGCGAGATGAAGCACGGACCCAACGCCCTCATCGACGAGAATCTTCCCGTAGTCATCATCGCGACGCGGGATGCGAACGATCCCGACTCCATGGTCCGCTACGAGAAGACGATGTCGAACCTGAAGGAAGTGAAAGCCCGCTCCGGCGTCGTCATTGCGCTCGCGACCGAAGGCGACGAAGAAATTAAGGAAGCCGCGGACCACGTCCTCTACGTTCCGGCCGCGCCAGAAGAACTCTCGCCGATTCTCGAAATCGTTCCCCTGCAACTGCTGGCCTATCACATCGCGGTTCGCCGGGGATGCGATGTGGATCAGCCGAGGAATTTGGCTAAGTCCGTTACGGTGGAGTAGCTCGCTCCCCTCGCTCAGAGTGCGGAAACCCGGTCATCTACTTCCGCCAAACCGAAGGATCACACCGGCGGCGATGCGAAGATTGTTCTGATGGTCATTCACTCCATTATCGAAACGCGTCAGGTAATAGTCGGCTTCAAAGGCTCGCAAGGCAATATGCCGGGTGAGGCCGATATCGAGTCCGCCACCTGCGATCATGGCAAATGCGTTAGCCGATCCCGGTAGACCGGAACTGCCCGGAGCCAGGCTCCCACCCGCATGCGCTCCGCCGAGGAGCACTTGAACGAAGGGTGCGAAGTGGCCGGCCATCGTCCGACGGTAGCGGGGACCTGCCAGAAACGACGTAAGCGTCAAGTCGGCGCCGGTGCTCGAGATGTTCGAGGCACCCTGACTGGCGATTTCACCGACGATGCCCACGTTGCGGCTGAAGTTAAATGCCACCCAGCCGCTGCCGCCATTCAGCGCGAAGCATCCGCAGCCTCCCGCCGGCAGGTTCGTCCGCACATAGTTGTAGTCGACACCTACGTCGATCAAGGAACCATTCTGCGCCCGGGCGGGCCGGGCCGCTATCGCGGTGAATCCGAGCGACAGCAGAAGAAAAGCGACTGTCTTGCTTGAGATTAATTTCCGCATTGGAATTGTCCTTCTCCTTAATCAATCTTGTTCGCGAAGCCCGGTTCCTAAAATCGGGTCTAAAGGGTTTCTGGTTCGTCGAGTTGGCAGTATGAGAATCTCTCTCACTCGACCGCCAGCGTTACCGTGGTTGAGGCCTGAAACGCTCCGCTGGTTCCTGTGACCGTAACGATGTAATTTCCGGCCGGAGTGGAGGGAGTGCTTGCGAAACCGCCGCCGCACCCGGTTAGCTGCGAGGTTGTAATCCCCAGACCCGCGAGCATGAAAACCAGTATCAGCATTCGCGGAATGCGCTTGCGTCCGAGCACTGCCCCGAACAGTACGAAGCCCAGACTGACCGGCGCCAGCGGAAGTCTCCCGTGGTTTGCGGGAAGGTCGCGGGCAGGAATGCCCGCGGTGAGCGCTGCCAGTTGTATGGTCAACACCGTCGGCGCTCCCGCGGTTCCCGGCGTAACTGCCGGAGGATTGAACGTAGCAGTTGCGCCCGGCGGAAGTCCTGTAGCCGAGAGCGTAACGACACCGTTGAATGCGCCTCCCAGCGGGGGCACCGTGATGTCGATGGTTGCTGCCCCTCCCGGTGCGACCAGGACTGGCGTCGTGGGAGCGGTGACGGTGTAGGCCGTCATCACCGTCTCGCTGAGGCCCGCGCTGGTCAGGGTGGAGAAGTTACCATCTCCGCTATACACAGCTGTGATCGAGAGCGCGCCCACCGGGAGATTCAAAGTGGTGTAGGTTGCGACTCCCGCGGCCAGCGTGCCTGTGCCCAGCAGCGTGGTTCCGTCATAGAAGCTGACTGAACCCGTGGGCGTGCCGGCCGAGGACGTGACGGCGGCGGTGAAGGTAACGGAGCTTCCCACTGCGACTGCAGCCGCGGAGGAAGTAAGCGCCAGCACCGGGGTCGCCTTGGCCACCGTAAAAGACGCGTTGGCGGTGGTCGAGGCATACGTGGACGTGTCGGTGGGCGTGAACGTGGCCGTCAGCGTATAGCTGCCCGCGCCCAGCACGGTTGCGCTGGTGACTGCGACTGGGCTGCCGCCTGCAAGAGTGGCGGTGTAGGTGAAAGTGCCGGCCACCGGAGTCGATCCGCTGACTGCGGACGCATCCAGAATGCCGCTCAGGGTTGCGCCGTAAGTAATCCCGCCGGCGGGCCCTGTCCAGACAATGGTCGGAGCAATAGGCCCGGAGGATATCTGCACGGTAGTCGCATTGCTGCTTGCCAGGAACGAACCGCTCACGCCCGCATAGTGAGCCGTGATGGTGTGCGTGCCCGCGCCACTTAGGGTGACTCCGGTAAGAACTGCCTTGCCGGTCCCGCTAAGCGTGACGGCGCTGCCGCCGTTCAGCGACACAGTGGTCGATCCAACCGTGTCCATAAAGGTCACGCCGCCGGTCGGGATGGTCGCGGTATGGCCTGCCGCCGTATCGGTCACTGTGGCCGTGACGGTAATCGGCTGCCCAATGCTGGCAGTGGTCGGGATCGTCGATACCGCTAGTGACGTCGCCTCTGCCACCGCAATGCCGGTACCGCTTACTGCGATGTTTTGCGTCGTAGCGGTAACGTTCAGACTGTTGTTGGTGACCACGATGCCGGTGCTGAGGCTTCCCGCTGATTGCGGCGTGAACTCGATCGCCACGTCGCAAAGGATTCCGGCAGCGAGCGATGTGCTGAGCGCGCACAGATTCTCGTCTCCCGTGTTTTCCGAGAAGTTCGCGGTATAGGTTGGGGCCGTGGCAAAGATTAAGGGCAGGTCGCCGAGGTTGGCTACGGTTGCGGTCTGGGCGGCGCTGGTCGAGCCCACATCCGTGCTCGGAAACGCCAGAACTCCGCCGCTGACGTTCACGAACACGATGCGACTGTTGAGAAAGTCAGGAATATAAAGGTTTCCCGAGGGATCGACCGTTACTCCAAAGAGCACGCTGCCCAGACCCGATGGAGCCGGCAGTCCGCTGATGCCTAGCGCGGATGCGACGCCCGCCGTCGTCAGTCTCACAATCCGTTGGTTGCCGCTGTCCACTACATAGACGTTTCCCATCGCATCTACGGCCACCCCTTGGGCATCGTTGATCGCAGGCGTGATGCCGGGAAAACTCAGTTCGGAGGCCACGCCCGCCACCGTGACCTTGACGACGCTGGCGCTGTTCTGGGCGCCGGCGTAAATGTTTCCCTGGGCATCCACCGCCAGACCGGTGAGCGTGTCTTCGGTGAAAGTAAAGGCGCCTGTCCCTATGACCGTTCCAAGGCCGCTCGAAGTCGATCCCGCGACCACGAGCGTGGACACGCGAACAATCCGGCCATTGGAGTAGTCGGAAATATACAGATTTCCCGCACCGTCAAGAGCCAGTGCTACGGGTTCGCCCAGAACCGGGCTGAGGCCGGTGATACTCAGTATGGAAACGATACCGGCGGGCGTGACCACCAGGATGCGTTCATTTTCATGGTCTGAGATGAAAAGATTGCCCGCCCCATCCACGGCTACCCCAACGATCTCGTCGATGGCGTCGCCGCCAGGAGTTCCCAGGGCTACCACGGTGGCCGCGCCGCCTCCAGCTGGAATCCTGGTCACGGTCCCGTTTTCATCTTCGGCGACATGCATGTTCCCCGCGCCGTCCAGCGCCACTTGAAACGGGCCGGAGAGGGTCACGCCGCCGGTGCTGATCACGCTGCCGGTATTCGGAGACAACCCCGCCACCGGAGCATCGCCCCAGGCGTACAAAGGAACGGTGAGGATCGGGTTCAGGTCCGTGTCATAGAGCACCACCGCGCCGTTGCGCAGGCCCGGAGCCGTGGGCAGGAACATCACTTCCACCGAGCAATAGGTGCTGGGGCCCGTCGAGCCGTTGCAGGTCGTATCCGTCCCCGAGGTAAAGTCCAGGCCCTGTTGGCCGGCGGTGAACACCTTGACGGCTCCCAGACCGCCCGAGCCGTCCGTGGTGAAAGGCAACGTCAGGGTTACGGCGGTCGAGGTGCCCAGCTGGACGTGGCCAAAGCCTACGGCCGTTCGGTTCAGCGAATAAGTTGGGTCGCCGGCGCCGAGGTCCGCGTTGACGGGATGGTCGACGACCAGAGCCTGGTTGTCGCCGGTATCGGCGATGTAGACCGTGCCAAATACGTCCAGCGCGACGCCCAACGGTCCATTGAGTGTGAGCGAGTCCACATTCAACACGTCTCCATTTGCGCTGGTGTCGATCTCGGCGATGCGATTGTGGCCGGTATCGGCGATGAAAACGTTGCCCATGCGATCGACCGCCACTGCCGTGGGAACAGACAGGACCACGCCATCGACGATCGAGGCAACCGCACCCGTGGTGGATCCTGCGGCCACGATGACAATACGGTTATTGCCGGAATCGGCGATGTAAAGGCTGCCGGTCACGCCCACGGCCAGACCGATCGGAGTATTGAGCGTCCCGGAGCCGGAGGAGACTGTGATTGTGAGGGCTGCGGCCGCGCCGCCAGAAGCGACTTCGACGATCCGGTTGTTCGTGGTGTCGGCGATAAACAGATCGCCGGACTGGTCCAGTGCGACTCCTTTCGGCGAACTGAGCGTCACGCTGCCCGTGCCGATCACTGAACCCGCTCCCGCGGCTGTGATCTCTACCACGCGGTTGTTTCCCGTATCCGCAACGTAGAGGTCGCCGGAGCCGTCGATGGCGATTCCCCTGGGTGCGCTGAGCGCCGGGCTTAAGCCGGTGATGCTGACAACCGACGCCACGCCCTGCGCAGTCACCTCCACGATCCGGTTGTTGCCTGTATCCACAATGTAGACGTCGCCAGCCGTATCGACGACGATGCCTGAGGGCGCACTCAAGGTGATGCTGCCGCCCGTGTTGAGGGTCTGCACCAGGCCCTGGAAGGTCAGGCTGAAACTCGCCCAGGACGACCCAGATCCGAGCAGCACCAACAGCGCCGGCGCTGCATATCGCAGCATCCTTCGCTTCCCCGGTGTGAGGCGCCAGCTCTGCCGCGAGCCCATTCCAGCTATGGTCACAGCTAGAACTAGAACCAGAAAAACGGCGGAGATGATGCTATTCGCGGCCAGGCGGGCTGAGATCCACCGGGCGAAAGTGAAAATGCAGGCAACGACAAGCAGACACGCAATAGCGGTTGTTGCTTTGGACATGGTTGCTTTGGACACGGTTCCTCTGGGCATGGTTCTATCTACCTCGAATCCAATCGGAAGATTTTTGTTGGCTGAGAGCGTTCTTAGAAACGTCCCTTACTCGGGAGGGAAATGAGCATCTGAAATTCCAGACCTTTTGAATTTAGTACAGGCAGCGATTTACGAAAGGTCGGAGCCATTCGGAAGGCGGGCGCATTCCGTCCTCAGCCGGCGAAGGGTCCACGCCAAAGCAGCAATCGCCGTTGCCCAGACCGTGAAAGCCGCGTTCACCACCCAAGCGGGCGCGGCTCCCACTCGGCGAAGCAGGAAGGGTAGAAAATTCCAGGTCGTGATGTGAACGTAATCCCAGTCATCCCAGTGCATGGCGTAGTTGTTCAATCCCCACGCGTCCATCTTGCCGAGCGCGAACGCCGCGATGTTCTTGAAGCGCAGCGCGATCACGATTGTGGGATGGCCTAGCGTCTCCATCTGATAAATTTCGAGCGGAAGCCAGAAGGCGAGCGAGGCAAGCTGAATGATCAGGCTGGCTGCGATCAGCACGAGTCCCCCGCGCCAGATCCATTCGTTCAAATTCTCGCGATAGCGCAGCAGTAGAGGCACGGCAAGCAAGGCAGCGAGTTCCACCGACGTCGAAACATAGCGGTCGCCCCAGGCAAAATCCCCCGACCAGTACGTGTACCTGGCATAAAAGCTGATGTAAGCGACCAGCAGCATCAGCGAGGCCACGCCATAGGCGCGAACTTCCGGCGACAGGCGCTTCCACAGCAGGACGAGCAGGAGAATGGCCAGCACCAGCAGCGGATCGAAAAGAAAGATCGACTTCTCCGGCTTGAACAGCGCGCCCAGGAAGCCTTCGTGAAAAGGCGTGCTCCAGGGAAAGTTTGCCGGTAGGGTTGGGTCCTGCAAACGCTGTTCCTGGGCAAACAGCGACACGTAGGTGTGGGTAAATGACCCGAACCTGTAGAACTGGTAGATGCGGTCGACCATTAGAAAAAACGCATAAACGGGCGCGGCGACTTTGCAGTAAGCAATGAATCTCGCCCACAGGTCGCGTCCTCGCACCTGCTCAAACCAGAGCACGAGAAGAAGGAAGAAACCTGCCATCACGAGATCCAGGCCGGTCGTCAGCCGCGTCAGAAGGTTCAGACCGAGCACCGCAGAGCCTACCAGGAGTGCCGGTTTGCTTCCTGTCCGCAGCCAGTCATACTGGAACGAGATGCCCGTCAGCGTCAGAAGCATGATGTAGTTGTTCTCCATCATGTTCTGGGTGTAATGCAGGTGCGTGGTGCAGAAGAGCAACGCGAGCACTCCGAGAACGGACTCCCTCACGCTGAAGCGAAACTGGCGAAGCAGGCGGAAGGCAATCAGGGCGGTGAGCACATTTACCAGGATGTTGGTGCTGTAGCTGACCACGATGGCGCGCACCGCGGGATCGTCTTCATAGTCAGAGAAAATGCTCGAATGCGAGATCCATGTTCCTACTACATCAGCGGGCAGCATCAGCAAAGACTGGCCAATGCCATACCAGCTATAGAGCTGGCCTCCGCGGCCGTGCAGGCCGAACTCGGGGTAGTCGGCGGGGAAGACTTGCGGGTCGGAGGTCCAGAGCCAGTGCGTGGTCTGCAGGCGGTGCATAGTGTCGGCGGTGCCGAGTTCGCCGGATTGCACCACGAAGGCAAGCAGGCCCGCCGCGAGGCACAGCAGGACGACGGGATCGGACAACCAACGCTGCAGGCGCGAGCTCACGATTGGATGGTAATACAGCGCGGGCTTCGACTCTCGTGACGGAGAAAGGTCCGCGGTTGGTCTGGGCGATGCACCTGCAAAAATATTTCTTGCCGACTAGGGGAAGTCGTTACAGACTCGCCGCAAAATGAGGTACCCTCCCCCACCCCCCTCATCTTTGGAATCATCGCATTACGGAGTTTTTCCCAGCAAAATCCAGGTGTCAAAGAACTTAAGTATCAAAATCTTTGAAACAAAGGACTTAAAGGGGCGACGAACTGGTTCTCGCTACCGTCATGTCCTCGACCATCATTGCAGGCTTTAAATTGCGGCACAAGGTCAGATGTCACAAGGGGGTTGTGGAAAAGGCGCATCGACAAAATCGCCAAAGGGATGGAACCGTGAAATCCCACGCTTCGCAAAGAGCAGCCCTGGCTACCGCGACCGCCAGCGCCTCGGATTGCGCCTCCCGTGGAAGCACGCGATTACGACAATACCATGCTCTTGAAGCTCGAAGAACAAGCTATAGGGAAAGCGCCGCACCCCGGCGCGACGACGGTTCCGGTAGGCGACGGGGAATTGCAATGGATGTTCTACAATTGCCTCAACCATAGCTTCGACCGCTGAGGCGAATCGGTCCCCAAGATCAGGGCTGATGTTGTCGTACCACGCCCGAGCTTCCAGCAAATCTTCATTCGCCTCTGGGGTCCAGACGATCGGGAGTGTCACGGCTTCTTAAACAGGCCCGCCCTGACTTGCTGCCACGGGATGACATCGGAGGGGTTTTGCTCATGCCGAGCAATGCGGTAATCGAGCTCCGCTCGTTGCGCGTCCGTCAGGGATGCGGAGTCTGCTTCCAGGCTCTCCCAGAGCGTATCGAGCAGTTCCGCCTTCTCCTGGGCGGACAGGCTCTTTATCTGGCTTCGCAAATCGCTCATATGTCTGTAACCCTAGCGCGGTTTTGCCACTCATGCAAGCGGGTACTTCAGAGGGATGGGCCGTGAAATTTCACGCTTCGCAACGTGCGCGCGAAGCATGGGCGCCCAGCGACAGGCCCCAAAAACTGCCGTGGAATGAGGGAGCAGTTGCTATCTATAATAAGGGATGTGAGATGCAGGTTTTATTCGTGAAATCCAGCGGGGGTAGAGGTGATGGCAAGTCTTCAGGAACGGCTTGACGAGTTTAAGAAATCATTCGAGGCCGGAGCTCCACCGTACAGCGCGCCGCACGAGGTAATCGAAATGATGCATCGAGCGACGGCCGAGCTCAAGGCCACCGGTATTGAAGGGCCGGCCTTAAAGGTCGGCGACCGCGCTCCGGGTTTCACGTTATTCAACCAGGATCACGTCCAGGTGACCTCGGCCGATCTTCTCCGTCAAGGACCGCTTGTGGTCAGTTTCTTCCGGGGACACTGGTGACCCTACTGCAATATGGAGCTGGAGGCTCTACAAGGAATTGATTCTGAAGTCAGAGCATTGGGAGCGCAGATCGTTGTGCTCACTCCCGAACTCGAACGGTACACCCGCGCTCTGCACAAGAAGTTGAACCTGACATTCGACATCCTGACGGATCTTCATCTGAAGATCGCGGAGGAGTTTCGGCTGGTGTTCACACTGCCGGACTACTTGCGCGAGCTTTACAAGTCGTTTGGCAGCACTCTGGATAGATTCAACGACGAATCGGAGTACCGACTGCCCGTGCCTGCGCGGTACATAATCGACAGGCAGGGCATCATCCGGGCATCCGACGTGAATGCGGACTATACGATCCGTTCTGAGCCTGCGGAAACTTTGAAGCAGTTGCGGGCTTTGACTGCATCCCAAACGGGTTAGCAGGAGCTATTCCACTTCTCGCAAAGGAAGTTAGAAGTGGGCGCCCGCGATGAACCAATTTTCTGCAATCGAAAAATCTTTAACACAGAGGTCACAGAGGCGCACGGGGTAGGACGGCAGCGGTAGGTTCTCGTGAGATCCCACCCTTCGCAGAGTGCGCGAAGCATGGGCCACGCGCCTTCCCGACGGTTCGGCGCCATCACTGCAATAGTGCGCGCGTCTGCAGAAGTGTGTTGTTCAAGTCTTGTTTTTGTTCCAGAACTCGTCTTGCGTTCGGGATCACGTTTGCAAGTTCCTGTGGGGCGTCTTGAACCGCTTGGTTTAGCGCAGGCAGTTTGGACCCGTCGTTCAGGGCGGCAGTGTACGACAAAATAATCCGGGTCAGCGCCGCAGACGCTTGCGGGTTTCCTGCGTAGTCTCCGCGGAGGGCTTCCAGATCGCGATTTGCCGCCGCGGGCCAATCAAGTCCTTCCGCGACTCGCGCGACGGCTGTTTGCAGTTGTAATCGCTGGCCAGGGGAGAGCTGTTCTAAGCGCAGCGCGTCGGCGACGGCCCTGAGGTGACTCGTTAAAAGGTCCTTTGCGATCAGCGTGGCAAAAAGGGATCCACCGTTTCCGACATCGTGTGAAAACCGCAGGCCGGCTGCCAGAGCGCGGACCGCTCCATCTTTATTGCCCGTCTTAAGCAGGTGAAAAGCATACAGAACGTTGAGCCGTCCAAGCACAAGTCCCTTTCTCGCATAGTCTACCGGCACGTTGTCCCCGAGGCCGTAATCAAGTCCCCAGTCACAGGCGGGAAGAGCGGTTGCGCGTGCCATAACTTTAAGGGCCAATGTGTTTTTCTCAATCAGATCCTTGTATTTCGAATCGTCATACGGCGCGGTACCGTCGAGGATCGCATTGAGTTCTTTAGCTTGCTGATCCGTAATACCGGAATCCTGGACCTGGGAGAATGCTGACCAGTAACGCAAAGCCGCATTCTGCTTGAGGGACTCATGCTGCTGAGCCGATGCAGAGCCCGCTGATAACAGTGCGATCAGAATCGTCGAAGGAATCATGCTGAAGATTTTCATAGTCTGATTTTCTCCTTGCTTAGCACAGCGACCGCGCTCTGTTTGCCTTGCGGAAGCGGGCTGCTTTGGGGACGAAATGCCAGGCCGTCGACGGCTGACTTAAATGAGGGCGCTGTCGCCAGCCAGGCATTTGCGCTTTGCATGGTTAGAGGCTCCGACGGTGGATGCCACTCGGCAGAGGCAACGTCGAGAGCCGTATTTGGAACAACCACTCGATTGCTGTGGACATGCAGAATAGCCGCTCCTACTACAAGGACGGCAGCGACAGCGGCTAGCCAACTCCCGAGTGAGAGCGAACGCGGAGAGGGTTGGCCGATTCCGAGTGTTGGAACAGGCTCAGGGGCGATTGGGTGGAATCGCTTCAAATAGGCTTCGAATTGCTCATCATCGTGCATCTGCACAGGGATTCTCCTTGGGCAACATTGAGCCGCGTAGCTTGTCCAGGGCGTACCGGTACCGTGACGCCGCTGTGTTCGAGCTGACAGCCAGCAGGTCACCAATCTCCGAGAAAGTGAGTTCGCCCCAGATGTGCAGAACCATTACCTCTCGCTGATCATCCGGAAGTTCGCCCAGTGCACGTCTCAGATTCTGCTCTCCGGCATAGTCCCGGTCAGGCGGACTAAACCAAGCGAGGTCGATGTCGAGAGGCGCGTTTCGCTCCTGGAGCTTGGCGTCGTTGAGAACCGCGTTGCGCACGCACGCAAAGAGATAGGCCTTTTTGTTTATCGCCTGGCTTAGGCTCCCGTTCTCGATGGCTTTCAGGAACACTTGGTGAAGCGCATCTTGGGCGCGACCCCTATCTCCCGAAATCGCCGACGCGAACAACAGGAGTGCCGCCCCGTGCTGGCGATACAGGGTCTCGATCTCGGTCGCATTTCGGTCTGTCCTGGCCACTTTGCGGTCTCAATGGTAAGACAATCCACGATGCGGAATTTGTCTATGTCGCGCTGGCGTCGGCGAGAGCCGGCCGAGCGTTGCTCGGGGGTGGACGGCCGAGGACAGCCGTCCCCACATGGTCCAAATCCCACGCCGTCCAATTGCCGCAACTTCCTTCGTTCCAATCGCATCTAAACCTTGACAGCATCCCACTCAGGTCTTAGCATGGGAGCGCTGGCAATCATAAGCCTACTGATTACAAAGCACTTATTTGATTCAAGAGTAAGGTAGAGGAGACGATTATGGCCAAGATTATTGGGATTGACCTTGGAACAACCAATTCTTGCGTGGCGGTGATGGAGGGCGGCGAGCCCAAAGTTATCCCTAATGAAGAAGGAGGGCGAACTACGCCTTCCGTGGTTGGGTTTACCAAGACTGGAGAGCGGTTGGTGGGGCAGGTCGCGAAGCGGCAGGCGATCACCAATCCGGAGAACACGGTTTATTCGATCAAGCGCTTTATGGGGCGGCGCTTTGACGAAGTTCAGGAAGAAATCAAGATGGTGCCCTACAAGGTGGTGAAGTCGGGCGACCACGTAGCGGTGGTGGCGCAGGGTAAGGAGTACACGCCTCCGCAGGTTTCGGCGCTGATTCTGCAGAAGCTGAAGAAGGCTGCGGAAGACTATTTGGGGGAGAAAGTGACCGAGGCGGTGATTACCGTTCCGGCTTACTTTAACGATGCCCAGCGGCAGGCCACGAAAGATGCAGGGCAGATTGCCGGGCTGGACGTGAAGCGCATCATCAACGAGCCTACGGCGGCGGCGCTGGCGTATGGGCTCGATAAGACTAAAGACGAACTGATCGCGGTTTACGATTTCGGCGGCGGGACCTTCGACATTTCGATTCTGGAAGTGGGCGAGGGCGTCATCGAGGTGAAGGCCACCAACGGCGATACCCACCTTGGCGGCGACAACATCGACCAACGGCTGGTGGATTGGCTGATTGATGAGTTCAAGAAGGATGAAGGGCTCGACCTGCGTGGCAAGGGCAACGAGATGGCTTTGCAGCGGCTGCGCGATGCGGCTGAGCGGGCGAAGATTGAGCTTTCGACCACCATGGAGACCGAGATCAATCTGCCGTTCATTACGGCGGATGCGAGCGGTCCGAAGCATCTGGTGAAGAAGCTGACGCGGGCAAAGCTCGAAGGGATGGTGGAAGACATCATTCAGCGTTCGGTGGGTCCGTGCAAGCAGTGCATGAAGGATGCGGGCGTGGATGCCAGCAAGATCCAGGAAGTGGTTCTGGTCGGCGGGCAGACTCGTATGCCGCGCATCCAGGCGCTGGTGAAGGAGTTGTTTGGCAAGGAAGGCCACAAGGGAGTGAATCCTGATGAAGTCGTGGCGATCGGCGCCGCGATTCAGGGTGGCGTGCTCGGCGGCGAAGTGAAAGACCTGTTGCTGCTGGATGTGACTCCGCTGTCTTTGTCGATTGAGACTTTGGGCGGAGTGGCTACGCCGATGATTCCGCGGAACACGACGATTCCTACCAAGAAGACGGAAACGTTCTCGACCGCGGCCGATAATCAGACGTCGGTTGAGGTGCATGTGCTGCAAGGCGAGCGGCCGATGGCGGCGCAGAACCGGACTCTGGGCAAGTTCCACTTGACCGGGATTCCGACGGCTCCGCGAGGCGTGCCGCAGATTGAGGTGACGTTCGATATTGACGCCAACGGCATCCTGAACGTGACCGCGAAAGATACGGCCACGGGCAAGGACCAGAAGATTACGATTACGTCGTCTTCCGGGCTGTCGAAGGAAGAGGTCGAGCGCATGGCCAAGGAAGCGGACGCGCACTCGGCCGAAGACAAGGCCGCGCGCGAGTCGATCGAGGCCAAGAACCAGCTCGACAGCATGGTCTATAGCGTCGAGAAGATGATGCGCGAGTCCGGGGATAAGATTTCCGGCTCGGATCGAGGCGATGTGGAGAATGCCGTGGCCGATGCCAAGAAGGCGCTGGAGTCGAACGACAAGGCGCAGATGGATAAGGCGCGCGAGACCCTGACCAAGGCTTCGCACAAGCTGGCCGAGGAGATGTACAAGGCAGCGCAGGCGAAGGGCCCGGCGGCGGGCGCTGGTCCGGGTGGTCCTGGAGATGGTGCGGCTCCGGGCAGCAACGGCGGCGGTCAGAAGAAGGATGAAGGCGTGATCGACGCTGAGTACGTGGACGTGGAAGACAAGAAGTAAGAGAGCTGCTGGCTCTTTGGATCGTGTGGCGCGGGCAGGCTTGTCCGCGCCATCACGTTTGTGCGGGTGCATTGTTTTACGGGTGGAGGGGAGACATAAGATGGATTTCCAGGTGAATGAGCAGACTTATTTTCTAAGTCTTGCCGACGATGAGAAGCAGTGGGAGGTTTTTGTCTCGACGCCGGCGGGCGCTATGCCGATTCCGGTTTACGTGGACGCGGCGGAGGCCGGGCCTTTGGTCGTGATACAAGATGAGAAGCGGAGACTTCCGAACTGACAAACCCCTCTAATGGCAACCACTCCGAAAAAGGACTATTACGAAATCCTTGGCGTGAAGAAGGCCGCTTCGGCGGAGGATATTCGCAAGGCATTTCGCAAGCTGGCGCGCAAGTACCATCCCGACGTTAATCCTGGGGACAAAACTGCTGAGGAGAAGTTCAAGACGCTCTCCGAGGCGAACGACGTTCTCAGCGATCCCAAGAAACGGAAAATCTACGACCAGGTTGGGTTCTACTCGGACAATATTGATCCGGCTACGGCGGAAGCTTATGCGCGGGGCGGAGGCGAAGGTGGATTTGCCGGAGGTGCGCCGGGGGGAGGATTTTCCGGCGGCGGGGCGGGGCAAGCTGGCGGCCAAGGCGTACCTTTTGATTTCAGCGGGTTCGACTTTTCGGATCTGGGCGACAGCGCGGGGCGAGGCCGGCGAACCGGCGGCAGTGGCGGATTTCGCGATATCTTCTCGGGAATCTTTGGTGGTGGACGCGGCGCGGCGCCGGCGGAGACTGGACCGGAACCGGGCAGTGACCTGGAATATCAGGTCAATGTGCCGTTCTGGACGGCGATTCGCGGCGGGGTGATGCGGCTCAACATTACACGCCAGGATGTCTGCCCCACTTGTCACGGACAGGGCTACATCGAAACGCCGGGCAAGTGCACAGAGTGTGATGGAACCGGGCAAGTGACGCAGACCGGCGGGCGCATGAAGTTCAATGTGCCGTGCCCGAACTGCCAGGGAACGGGCAAGAACATCTCCACTTGCCCCACGTGCCATGGCGAGGGTACGGTGAGCCGGACCGAGCCGCTGGAAGTGCGCATCAAGGCGGGGACGCGGGACGGTCAGCGCATCCGGCTGGCAGGCAAAGGCAATGCTGGAGCCCACGGCGGGCCGGCTGGCGACCTTTACGTGATCATCCGGACCGGAGAGCATCCCATCTTCAGGCGCGATGGAGACGACATTTACCTTACCGTCCCGGTCAGTGCGACGGAGGCTGCTCTCGGCGCCAAGATCGAAGTGCCGACTATTGATGGGCGGGCGCTGCTCAAGATTCCTCCGGGAACTCAGTCGGGACAGAAGCTGCGGCTGCGCGACAAAGGCGTGCCTTCGGCCACCAAAGAGGGAGTGCGCGGGGATGAGATCGTCGAGATCACGGTGACCGTGCCCATGCCTCGGGACGAGCGCACCAAGGAACTGCTGAAGGAACTTGCCAAGCTGAACCCGGAAGATCCTCGGGAAGAGCTTTGGAAGAAAGTCTAGACGGAGTCTGGATGGGCGTTACCGACGTACCTGACCTCCTCGACAAAAATTTTCGAGAAAACTGAAAAAAAGATTGCATCTGTGGAAATTTCCCGTAATCTCTTACATGCGAACTAACTCCGGCGCGATTTCTGGAATCTAAACAAACCAGAAAACTCGAGCATGATCCAGCCGCTGCGGAGTAGCTGAGAGTGAGTCGCTTGAGGAGGAAGACATAGAAATTGGCAACAGCTAGCGCCCCGCGTCATCAAATAGAGACCCCCCAACCTCTCGCCGCAGTTCCGAATAAGGCTCCCAACCGGAAAAGATTCGTCCGCCTCACGCTCTGGCCGCTGGTCGCCGCCACCTTCTTTATGGTGTCAGGTGGAACCTATGGCACAGAAGATATTGTGCATGGCGCCGGCTACGGACGCGCCATTCTGATTCTGCTGCTCACGCCGCTGCTCTGGAGCCTGCCGACGGCCTTCATGATCGGCGAGCTTTCGAGCGCGCTGCCCTACGAAGGCGGCTACTACGCCTGGGTTCGCCGCGCTATGGGAAATTTCTGGGGATTTCAGGAAGCCTGGCTCTCGCTGGTCGCTTCCATTTTCGACATGGCGATTTATCCCACTCTGTTCGTCGCCTATCTGACGCGGATGTTCCCGTATTTCCAGCAAGGCAATCGCGGATGGTGGGTTGCGCTGGCAGTGGTGATTGCGTGCGCGGTGTTGAATATCGCCGGCGTAAAAGTGGTTTCGCTGACCTCGCTGTGGTTGTTCTTCGCGCTGACCGCTCCGTTCGTCGCGATCGTGGTGCTGGCCCCGTTCAAAATAGGGGCGCTGGCCAACGCTGTGACCAAGCCGACAACCTCGACCGTAGACATTCTTGGCGGGCTCCTCATCTGCATGTGGAACTACATGGGATGGGACAACGCCTCGACCATCGCGACGGAAGTTGAGAAGCCGCAGCGGACCTATCCGCGGGCGATGCTGGTGGCGGTGGTGATTGTCGCGTTGAGTTACGTGCTTCCCTTCGCCGCGATGTGGATGACGGGGCTGACTCCCAATGCGTGGGAGACTGGATCCTGGGCTGACATTGCCGGCTTGCTGGGCGGGCCGCTGCTGCGCATCGGCGTGGTGGTTGGGGGCGTGATCAGCGCCTTTGGCATGTTCAATGCGCTGGTGATGAGCTATTCGCGCCTGCCTCTGGCGATGGCTCAGGATGGGATGCTGCCCGGCATCTTTGGCAAGCTGCAGAAGAAATCGCGGGCACCCTGGGTTGCGATTATCGCTCTCGCGATTGGATGGGCCATGTGTCTCGGCCTGGGCTTTGCCCGGCTGGTGACGCTGGACATTCTTCTTTACGGTTTTAGTCTGCTGCTGGAGTTCGTGGCTCTTGCGGTATTACGCTTCCGCGAGCCGGATCTGCCACGCCCCTTCCGCGTTCCTGGCGGGTTGTTTGGAGCGATCGCGATCGGCATTCCGCCCATGCTGTTGCTGGGGTTCTCTATTATTCGCAGCGAGCACGAGCAAGTGTGGAACATGAGTTCGTTCGCTTTCGGCATGATTCTGATTGCTGCCGGGTTTGTCGCGTATGCCGTCAACCATTTGTTGAAGCCGCACGGATGGGCGGCCAGTACGGAAAAACCTCACGCGGCGGCGTGAGCAGGTTCGCCGCATCCAAGAAAATGAGGACCGGGAAATCCCCGGTCCTCTTTATGTTTAGTGCTTGGCGCATTTTCCGAACTATCTCCGAACTTTTTCCAAACTACGCAGCCGCTCTTGCCTCATCCCTCAAGCTTTTCACTTTGTCATGCGCTCTTTGCACGCTGACGGCCTGACGCCGGATGATTTCTGCCACGTTCCCCGGCAATGAACCGCTCAGCGCCTTCTGGTAACTTTCTTTGGCGTTGTCCTCGGCTGCCTCAACCGATTCCAGGATGGTCTTATCGCCGCCGCCAAGACTGACTTTGGTGTCGATCCAGGCGCGGCGAAGCGTACCCGACGCGGAGCCGGAAACTTTCTTGTCCGGCTTGCCCAGCCGGATTAGTTCCGCTTCCAACTCCCCGGCAAAACGCGCCCGCTCCAGACTTTGCTCATTGAAGTAGGTCTTCAAATCAGACCGCTTGGCGTGAGCCGCGGCATCCTGGTAACCCTTCTGCCCGTCTTTGCACGTCTCAATAAGGTTTTCAACCACGCTGATGGCATTATTTTCGTCCATGAAAATGAACCTCCGAAACTTGGATGCCAAAGGGGGAGCCTAGGTTTGGCGGAATTCTTTCGCGTGCAATTAGGAAGAAAAGCTATCCTGCTCTAAAATCGACCGAAGGAGACCTATGACCAAACGGAAATCGAAGGGGGCCTACATGATTTCCGCCGTCGCCGAGATGTATGGCATCCATCCTCAGACCCTGCGTCTTTATGAGCGCGAGGGGCTGCTCAAACCTTCGCGGACCGAAGGCAACACTCGGCTTTACACCGACGAAGACTTGCAGCGGCTGGAGTTCATTCTGTCGCTGGCGCGCGATCTGGGGGTGAACATCAGCGGCATGGCGATCATCCTGCAAATGCGGGAGCGCATGGAAGAGATGCAGCGCCAGATTCAGGAGTTCGTGCAGTATATCCAGAAGGAAGTGCTGGTCCGCGCCCACGCTGCCGGTGATCCGGCCAAGGGTGCGATCGTGCCGGTGCGAAGACCTATCGTGATGCCGGCGGTGCCGCCGGGGAAAAAGCGGTAGGGCGCCTCCATCAGCAATTAGCAATTAGCAATTGGCCTTGGCTAACTGTCAAGTGCTAATTGCAGCTCTCCGGATGCTCCCAATGCTGCCCTTCACGCTCGTCTACAGCGACGCTTACTACCTTCCCATCGGCCAGCACGTTTTTCCCGCTGAAAAATATAAGCACGTCCACGACCGGCTGCTCGCCAAGGGTGTGGCTGAAGCCAGCGATTTTCTGGAACCCGAGCCGGCCACTGATCAGGACATTTTGCTGGTCCACAAACCCGAGTATGTACACAAGTTGAAGACGGGAACGCTCAGCGCGCGAGAAGAAATAGAGCTTGAGGTTCCTTTTTCTGCTGAACTAGTTCGGGCATTCTGGTTGGCCGCCGGAGGATCGATCCTCGCGGCGCGGCGGGCTTTGGCCGACCGTGTCTCCGTCAGCATTGGCGGCGGATTTCATCATGCCTTTCCCGACCACGGCGAAGGCTTCTGCATGATTCACGATGTCGCCGTCGCCATCCGGCGGCTGCAGCGCGATGACAAGATTCGCACTGCGATGACGGTGGATTGTGACGTTCACCAGGGCAACGGCACGGCGGCGATCTTTGCCGGGACCCGAACGGCGAGCGCGCTTTTGCCCTCAGCCGGAGCGTCGACTCTCGATTCGTCGTCGCCGGGCTCCGCGCTGGGTTCCGCGCGTCCGGGCAAGATTCGCGGCGCACATGCCGGAGACGTCTTCACCATCTCTCTACACCAGCACAACAACTATCCGCAATGGAAGCCGCCGTCTTCGATAGACGTGGACCTGCCCGATGGCACTGGAGACGACGACTATCTGGCCTGGCTCGACAATGCTCTGAGCTCCGGGCTGCGGCAGTTCGAGCCCGATCTGTTGTGCTACATCGCGGGCGCTGATCCTTATCGCGGAGACCAGCTGGGCGGGCTCTCTTTGACCATTGAGGGATTGAAAAAGCGCGATGAACTTCTCTTCCGCGTGGCTCGCGCCCGCGATATTCCTGTGATGGTGACCTTCGCCGGCGGCTATGCGCGGAATGTGGAGGATACCGTGACCATTCACTGCAACACGGTAGTTGCGGCGAAGGAAGTGTTCGGATAACACGTGTTGGGTGTCGCCGACCGGCGCTCCGCGGTCTCCGGCTGATAAAATAACTAATTACTCCTATGTTCGAGAATCTTCAGGAAAAACTGCAGCGCGCGTTTAAGAGCCTTCGCGGCCAGGCTCGCCTGTCCGAAGAAAACATCGGCGAGGCGCTGCGCGAAATCCGGCTCGCGCTGCTGGAAGCCGACGTCAATTTCAAAGTGGTTAAAGAGCTGATTGACCGGATCCAGGCCAAGGCTGTGGGCCAAGAGGTGCTGACGGCGCTTTCTCCTGGCGAGCAGGTCATCAAGATTGTGCGCGACGAACTAGTCGAGACTCTCGGCAAGGACACGGCGCGCGTGAAGTTCGCGTCGCAGCCGCCCACCGTTGTGCTGATGGCTGGATTGCAAGGTTCCGGCAAGACCACCACTTCGGGCAAGCTGGCCAACTGGTTCAAGACCGGCGGTCATCGACCGCTGTTGGTTTCGGTGGACGTTTACCGGCCCGCAGCGCGCGAGCAGTTGAAGGTTGTGGCGCAAGCCGTCAAAGCTCAGATTTACGAAGGTGAAGTTGGCGACGCAAAAACACCCGCTGAACTCACTCAAACAGTGGAGCGGTTAGTAAAAGAAGCCCGGCGTGAGGCCATCGTTTCGGGATGCGATGTGCTGATCGTCGATACCGCCGGACGCCTGCACATCGATGACGAACTGATGAACGAGATGCAGTCGCTGAAGAAGCTGCTGAATCCGTCCGAAATTTTGTTCGTCGCCGACGCCATGACGGGGCAAGACGCGGTGCGTTCCGCCGATGAGTTTCACAAGAAGCTCTCGCTCACTGGCGTAATCCTTACCAAGATGGATGGCGACGCCCGCGGCGGCGCGGCGCTTTCCATTCGTCAGGTTACGGGACAGCCCATCAAGTTCATCGGTGTGGGCGAGAAGTATGATGCGCTCGAGCCGTTTCATCCCGACCGCATTGTGTCGCGCATTCTCGGCATGGGCGACATTCTTTCGCTGATCGAGCGCGCGGAATCGCAGATCGATAAGAAGAAGGCGCAGGAGATGGCTACCAAAGCCCTCACCGGTGACGGCTTTTCGCTCGAAGACTTTCGCGACCAGTTGCAGCACGTAAAGAAGATGGGATCGATCAAAAGCCTGATTGGCATGATGCCCTCGATCGGACCGTTTTCCGGTTTGCAGAAAGCCGCCGACAACGTGGACGAAAAACAGATCAACCGCGTCGAAGCCATCATCAACTCGATGACGACGCACGAGCGCAATCATCATGAAGTGATTAATGGCAGCCGCCGCAAGCGCATCGCCCGCGGCTCCGGTACCACCGTGCAGGAAGTAAATAATCTGCTTCGCCAGTATGCGCAGATGAAGAAGATGTTCAAGCAGATGGGAAAACCCAGCTTCGCGCGCAGGATGGCGGGGATGAAGCTGCCGGGAATGTAGAGCAGGGGTCAGGGGTCAGTACCCCCCTGGAGTTGTTCTGATCACTGGCCACCGACCACTGTTTTTATGAAATGGCGCTCCCTCGAAGAATCGATCCCTGGCACTGACATCCGGCCGCTGCGCGAGATCTTTGCTGAACGCAAGGAGTCGATCGCGAAATACGTTCCGGCGGAGACGCAAGCTGTTCACGCGCGCGCTGTTGCGGAACTGAAGCAACAGCGCTTAGCTGCGGACATCCTTCCCGTCGGTGCCAAGATTCCGGAATTCCAGCTTCAAGATCACGACGGCAAGAGCGTCTCATCCTCCGACTTGATCGCGAAGGGACGGCTCGTGCTCTGCTTCATTCGCGGCCGCTGGTGCCCGTTCTGCGTGGGTCAGATGGAGGCGATGAACCTCGTCGCGCCAGACATCGACCAGGCTGGCGGAACGCTTGCCGCCGTTTCTCCGCAGACTGTGAAGCAATCGTTTTTCATGCGCGATCAGCATAAGCTGCGATTTCCGCTGCTTTCCGATGCCGGGAACAGCGTGGCGCGGCAGTTCGGCCTTACTTACCGCGTCCGCGACGAACAAAAGGCGGTCTATCAACGCGCCTTCGTTAACTTGCCCTTCGTGAATGGTGAGGGCAGTTGGGAATTACCGATTCCCGCGACTTACATTATCGACCGCGATGGCACGGTGCTTTATGCTTCCGCGAATGAGGATTACACCGAGCGGCCGGAGCCAGAGGACATCGTGCGCGTCCTGAATGCGACCCTCAGGGGCTGAAGCCCCGCGAAACGTTAGGGAACTTACGCGGCGCTCAAACGCCGCTCTTCCACGGTAGTGGGGGCTTGCGGCACGACTGAAGTCGTGCCCTTCCCGGTCTGTCACGTGCACGACAGGCTCCCTGAAACCTCAGCTTTCGGTACACTTGAAACACACGGGAAATTTTCCAAGACTGGCAACTGACAATCGGCAACTGGCAACTGTTCTTATGAACTATATCTACGGCATCAATGCCGTCACTGAGGCGCTCAAGGCCCGGGGACGGGCCTTCCAGTGGGTCGGCATGGCGAAGGAGAGGCATGACATCCGCCTGCAGCGCATGATCGAAGACTGCCGCCGGCTCGGCGTGCCGGTGAAATTCCTCACGCGCACCGAACTCGACCAGATGGCCGGCAGGGCCGCTCATCAGGGCGTGGTCGCCGTCACCTCGGCTAAGCAGTACAGCGATCTCGACGACGTTGTCGGCGCCAAACGCGGGAAGTATTCTCTCGTCATTGTCCTCGATGGCATTGAAGACCCGCACAACCTGGGTGCCCTCATGCGCACCGCCGACGCCGCCGGCGCCGACGGCGTGGTCATTCCCGAACGCCGCGCCGCCCCAGTCACCGGCACTGTAACGAAGACCTCCGCCGGAGCCAGCGAATACCTGCCGATTGCAAAAGTCACAAACATCGCCCGCACAGTGGAAGAATTGAAGGAGCGCAACATCTGGACCGTTGGCTTGGACGAACGCGGGCCGCAGACCTACGACGCCCTCGATTACAACATGGATTGCGCACTGGTTCTCGGCGCAGAGGGCAAAGGCCTGCACGACCTGGTAAAGAAGAAATGCGATTTTCTGGTTTCGATTCCGATGCTGGGAAAAGTGCCTTCGTTGAACGTGTCGGTCGCTGGCGGGGTCGTGATGTATGAAATTGTCCGGCAGAGGCGCGGACGAGCCCGTGCACAAACCAAAGAGGCGCACGACCAAGAGGCGTCCTCGGGTGCGCAATGAAGTTGCGCGGCCTTCGTTTTTGCTTGCTTTGCCTCCTTTGTGCATGCGCGGGAAATGCTTTTTCCCTTGACCGCGAGGCTTTTACCTTCACCAGCTACGATCTGAATATCCGCATCGAGCCTGCGCAGCAAAGGCTGGGGGCTCGCGGCAAGATCACTCTGCGGAATGATTCGACTACGCCGCAGAAGATCGCGGTGCTGCAGATTTCTTCTTCCCTGGACTGGCGTTCCATCAGGGCCGGCGGCAAGCAGTTGCAGTTTGTCTCGCAACCCTACACCTCTGACATCGATCACACTGGAGCTCTTTCCGAAGCCATCGTCACCTTGCCGGAGGCAGTTCTGCCCAAAGCCACTGTCGAACTGGAGATTGCTTATGAAGGCGTGATCGTTCTCGATGCCACGCGGCTCGCCGGGATCGGAGCACCGGAGTCTGCAGCGCAGAGCACCGACTGGGATCAGATCAGTGCGAAATTCACGGCCGTGCGCGGTGCGGGGTTTGTGGCCTGGTATCCGGTGGCGACCGAAGCTGGGAGTCTGGCCGAAGGCAACAGCGCATTCGATAGCGTTGGCAGGTGGAAGGCGCGAGAAGCTGCCTCCACCATGCATCTACTGGCCTCGGTGCCAATCGATGATGAAGCAGAAAAGCCGGAGCTTCTGGTCAATGCGACAGCTTGCCCGACGGCGCACGAAGTGCAACACGAGTTCCTGGCAGATTGTACATACCGGTCTCTGGGACAGGTGGTGCCGACGTTTTTGATTGCTGACTATGAGGTGGTGGATCGGAACGCGGTCCAGGTTCATTTCCTGCACGGCCACGAGACGTCGGCGGCAATCTATGCCGACGCAGCGGAGAAGGCCGTCCCGCTCGTCGCCGAATGGTTTGGAGCGCCACGGACTAAAGCAGAAACTGCCGACCTTGCGGATCCTAATGCGCCTCCTTTTGAAAGCGGCTCTCTTTTGTTGATGCCGCTGACCGGCACTGACCCCAAACTGGCTGGGCTGGCGGCTGCTCACCAGTTAACCCACGCGAGCTTTTTCTCGCCGCGGCCTTGGATCAACGAGGGCCTCGCCCACTTCGCGCAGGCTCTCTATGTTGAACAGCTCAGTGGACGGCAAGCGGCGCTCGATTACATGGGGTTGCACCGGTCTGCGTTGAGCGCGGTTGAGAAAGCAAAAGAGAAGCAGACTACAGCTCCCAGATCCGAAGATGAAGTGGCTCGGTCTCTGGTCAACACAAGCGATGAAGAGCTTTACCGCAGCAAAGCGATGTGCGTGTGGTGGATGCTGCGCGAGATGGTCGGCGAGTCAGCTCTGAAAAAAGCACTTGCGTCGTACCGTGCGGACGAAGACAAGGAGCCTTCCTACATGCAGCGCCTGATCCAGGCGCAGACGAAGCACGATCTGGAGTGGTTCTTCGACGACTGGGTTTATCGCGACCGAGGCCTGCCCGAATTCAAAATAGAATCCGCCTACGTCCGCAAGACCCTGCCCGGAGCTTACGTGCTTACCATTACGGTGAGCAATCTTGGCGCGGCGGGAGCGGAAGTTCCCGTCACGGTGAAGTTTGCCGGCGGGGAGGTCACCGAGCGGCTTGTGGTGGGCGGCAAGAGCAAGGGCGTGATTCGAGTAGAAACCACAAGGCCGCCGCAGGAAATCGTGGTCAACGATGGCAGCGTGCCGGAGAGCGGCACGACGAACCACGTGTTCAAGATCGAGGGCGAAGCGGCAAAATAGATGGGATTCTAGACTGTGCCTCGCTACTCGATCGAGAACACTGCGTAGACCGTCGCATCGCTTTTCACTCTCTGGGGAAACAGTTTTAGCTTCGGCTGCAAATTCGGCAAAGTGCCCAGCGAGGCAGAGACCTGGACCGCTTGCATTCCCCTGAACATTCTCGCTGCCGGCGCGCGGTTGCTCGCATAAACTAACTCGCCTAGCCTCGCTCCAAGCCCTCTGGCCATCTGCTCGGCAATCGTCTTGGCCTTGGACAGCGCGGCGCCCCCGGCCTTCGCCTGCAAAGCCACCGGGTCTGCAACGTTCCATTCCACATCCTCGACTTCGTTGGCTCCCGCATTAACGCAAAGGTCGACGATGGTTTGAGCCTGTCCAGCCGATACCGTGACATGCCAGGATTGCTGTGCCTGGAATCGATGCTCCTTCTTCATCTCGTCAGTCCACTTTTCGTCGATTTCCGGTGCTCCCAAGGTCAGCTTGTCCGTTTCTATGTTTGCCTCGGGAACCTTCGCATTCAACATAGCTTTCGTGATCTTCTCGGCAGCACTCACATTCTCACGGAATGCCGCATCCTGGGTGGGACCATAGTTGTGATATCCAATCGCGAGAACGGCCACTTCAGCGTCCGCCGTCACAGAGTCGTCGGCGGTGACCGCGATGGTTTTGTTCTGACGATTTACCTGGATATCTTGAGCCGACGCGACCAAGGCGCAAGAAAGCAGAGCGAGCATTGCGACTTTCCGTTCCATAACCACCTCCATGAACCGTCTCGACGATATTCAACTGCTGCAGGGAAACATCATCGATAAGACCTTGTAAAGCTTGCCAGCGCTGCCAGCTTGGCGGCAGCCCCGCCGGAGTCGATCGAGTGAACCGCCAGGGGAACTCCATCTGCCAGATGATCGGTGCGTCCGGCCGCTACCAGCGCGGCGGCGGAGTTCAGCACGACCACATCGCGGCGCGGAGATTTCTTTCCACTCAGAACCTCACGAACAATGGCTGCATTCTCGGCCGCATCACCGCCAGAAATATCTGCCAGCGTGGCCCGCTTCATGCCGAACTCTTCGGGATCAACCTCGTAAGTGCGCACCGTTCCATCGCGCGCTTCGGCCACGCGGGTCGGTCCGGTGATGGTGATCTCGTCGAGACCGTCGAGACCGTGCACCACGAGTGCGCGGTGCAATCCCAACATGCTCAGCGCTTCGGCCAGCTTTTCCACCATGTCGAGCGCATACACGCCCACAACTTGCCCTGAAGCGTGCGCAGGATTGGTGAGCGGGCCAAGCAGGTTGAACATGGTGCGCAGGCGCAGCTCGCGCCGCACCTTCTGCACCTGCTTCATCGAGGAGTGCAGATCGGGCGCGTACAGAAAGCAGATTCCGACTTCGCGCAAGCATTGCGCGGCGCGCTCAGGAGTCAGTTGGATGTTCACGCCCAGGGCCTCCATCACGTCCGCCGAGCCGCATTTCGAGCTGATGCTGCGGTTGCCGTGCTTGGCCACGCGCACGCCGGCTCCCGCAGTGACGAAGGCAGTGGCGGTTGAAATGTTGAAAGTGCCGCTGGCATCGCCACCGGTTCCGCTGGTGTCGACGAGACTGCTGTTAGCGAGAGACGACTCGGCCAGCGCGTCGCGGCCGGTTCCGCTAAGGTCGAGCGCGCCGGGGGACGAAATGGGCAACGGCGTCGCCGCGGCGCGGATCGCTTCGGCAAAGCCGACAATCTCGTCGACCGTTTCGCCTTTCATGCGCAAGGCCATGAGCAGCGCGGCGATCTGCGAGTCGGAGCAGTTTCCTGAGAGCACCTCCGCCATCACTGCACGAGCTTCCGCCCGCGCGAGAGATTCGCCGCGATTGCCTATGCGATGGAGGGCGTCGAGGATCATTCACTCGGAATTGTAAGGTATAACGGGTCTTTGAAAAGAAAAGGAGCTGGCGGTTAGCTGTTAACCGCCCGACTTTTCAATCTAGGCAGGAAGTATTCGCGCCATTCCTCAGGCAGGGGAGCCGTGGCAATCGCTTTCTCCAACAGGTCGTGATTATATTTCTCATTGAGAAAAAGCTGGTTCATCTCGGCGATGGTAATGCCGTCTCGATTCTGCGAGATAAGCTCGAAGGAGTCTCCGTTTCCTACTTCGCCTTCCTCTTCCACCGAAAAATAAACACCGCTGCGGCCGCTGCGCAGAAAGCGCTCGATCATGTCATCCCGCTGAAACCTGGCGGCGAGTTTGTAGCACGGCATTCGCGGCTGACGGACCATCACGCTGGACGAACCGATCCGGAAGCGGTCGCCAATGTGAAGTTCATCCTCGGCCAGGCCTTCGGTCGTGAAGTTCTCGCCGAACATGCCCCATGGCAAGTCGATGCCGGGCAACTGACCCCGCCAATATTCGTAGTGCTCGGAAGGGTAAGCGTAGACCGCCTTGTAAGGCCCGCCGTGGACGGTGAGATCCGCCTGCTGGTCGCCCTCCAGGTTCAAGGTGCGCAGCGCTATGCGGCCGAAAACCGGCTTCTTGAAGATGCCGGTGTTGATCGTTTCTCCGTGGTAAACCGTAAGCCGCGGCCTTGCGACGTTCAGTGAAATTATTTTCACGATTCTTAACCTCACCGTAATCGGTCCCGACTCCGGTGAATCCGCTTCTTCTCTTCGATCTAGCCCTTAGATGTCCTGCCCGCGCAAACGACGCGCTGTTTGCCCTAATCCTCTGCCCTTCTATAAAATCAGGGGTTTGCTGCCCTCGGTCGATCGCCGCAAGCGGGTTCCTTCCGATTTCTTAGCTAGCGAGCCAAGAGCGTCATTATGAAAATCCACGAGTATCAGGGAAAAGCGATTCTTAAGAAGTATGGCGTGACCGTGCCGCGCGGGACGATGGCGACCTCGCGCGAAGAGGCGGAGGCCGCCGCTCGGGAACTGCTGAGTTCCGGCGCGACAGGAGTCGTGGTAAAGGCTCAAATTCATGCTGGCGGCCGCGGAAAAGGCGGAGGCGTAAAGATCGCCAAGTCGGTCAGTGAAGCTGGAGATCTCGCCGAGAAGATGCTGGGCATGAAGCTAGTCACGCATCAAACGGGCCCGGAAGGCCGCACGGTACGGCGCTTGCTGATCGAAGAGACCCTGCCCATCGAAAAAGAGTTGTACCTTGGGATTCTTGTCGACCGCGCGGAAGGCAAGCCGGTGTTCATGGCTTCTGCCGCCGGCGGAATGGAAATCGAGCAGGTGGCGGAGGAGAATCCTGATGCGATTCTCAAGCAGCACATCGACCCTGGCATGGGCCTGGAAGCGTTTCAGGCTCGAAAGATGGCCTTCAAGCTTGGGCTTAGCGCCAAGCAGATCAACCCTGCGGTGCAATTTCTTTCGAATCTTTATAAGGCGTTCCTCGATACGGATGCTTCGCTCCTTGAAATAAATCCATTCATTACTACCACCGACGGCCGGCTGTTCGCGCTCGACGCGAAGCTGACTTTCGACGACAATGCGCTCTTCCGGCATCCCGATATTCGCGAACTGCGCGACATCACGGAGGAAGATCCGCTCGAGGTCGAGGCCTCGAAGTACAGCCTGAACTACATCAAGCTCGACGGCAGCGTGGGCTGCATGGTCAACGGCGCCGGGCTGGCGATGGCGACGATGGATATCATCAAGTACGCTGGCGGCATGCCAGCGAATTTTCTCGATGTAGGCGGCGGCGCTAATGCCGAGCAAGTTGCGCACGCGTTTGAAATTCTGCTCAGCGATAAGAGCGTGAAGGCGGTGTTGATCAATATTTTTGGCGGCATCCTGCGCGTGGATACGCTGGCCACGGGCGTGGTCGAAGCGGCGAGGAAGACCAACATAAAACTTCCCGTGGTGTTGCGCCTCGAAGGCACGAACGTGGACGAAGGAAAGAAGATTCTGATGAATTCCGGATTCAACTTCATCGTGGCTGACACGATGAAGGATGCGGCGGACCGAGTGGTGGCCGCGGCCCGTGGTTAGGGCGCAGTGAGGAATCATATTTATGGCAATCCTAGTTGATAAGAAAACGCGCTTGATCGTGCAGGGCCTGACCGGACGCGAAGGTACCTTCCACGCCAAAGCCTGCGCGGCTTACGGAACGCAAGTGGTCGGCGGAGTGACGCCGGGCAAGGGCGGCACCACGCACGAGGGCTGGCCGATTTTCAACACCGTGCAGGAAGCCGTCGAGAAAACCGGCGCCGACACGACCATGATTTTTGTTCCGCCGCCGTTCGCCGCCGACGCCATCATGGAAGCAGCCGATGCCGGAGTTGACCTCATCGTCTGCATCACCGAGGGCATTCCCACGCTCGACATGGTCAAGGCGTGGGAATTTCTGCAGGACCGGCGCTCGCGGCTGATTGGGCCGAACTGTCCTGGCATCATTTCGCCGGGCAAGTGCAAGATCGGAATTATGCCGGGGTCGATACACAAAGAAGGTTCGATCGGCATCGTGTCGCGTTCCGGCACGCTGACTTATGAGGCGGTGCATCAGCTCACGCAGCGTGGCATCGGACAGTCGACCGCCATCGGGATCGGCGGCGATCCGATCATCGGAACCAACTTCGTGGACGCGCTCGACCTGTTCAACCGTGATCCCGAGACCGAAGCTGTGATTATGATTGGTGAGATCGGAGGCGATGCCGAGGAAACCGCTGCGGAATTTGTGAAGACGCACATGAAGAAGCCGGTGGTCGGCTTCATCGCCGGACAAACCGCGCCTCCGGGACGCCGCATGGGCCACGCCGGGGCGATCATTTCCGGGGGCAAAGGCACGGCCGCGGAGAAGATCAAAGTGATGGAAGCGGCCGGCATCCGCGTGGCAAAATCCCCGGCGGACATCGGGGAAACGCTTGTGGCTGCGCTCGGAGTGAGGGTCTAGTACCCAGTACCCAGTACCCAGAACAAATCAGAAGCCAACTATTAAGGACTACCTACCAACTATGAAAACTCTGCAACGCACTCTTACCATCGTGAAACCAGACGCCGTCGCCAAGAACGCCGTGGGCGACATCATTGAACAATTCGAGAAGAACGGCTTCCATATTCTCGCTATGAAGATGCTGGAAATCTCCAAGTATCAGGCAGAACAGTTTTACGCCGTGCATGCGAGCCGGCCGTTCTATAACTCGCTTACCGACTTCATGTCGAGTGGGCCGATTGTTACTCTGGCGCTGGAAAAAGAAAACGCCATTGCCGATCTGCGCAAGCTGATGGGCGCGACCAACCCGGCCAACGCTGAGGAAGGCACTATCCGCAAGAAATGGGCCTCGAGCATTGAGCACAACGCGATTCATGGCTCTGATGCCGAGGATACGGCGCGCTTTGAATTGAGTTTCTTTTTCGCTGGGTACGAGCTGGCGAAATAATAGTTCGCGCCGACGAGACGCGGGCGGAGGCGTCCGCTCCACACACGCTACCCTAGCGCTTCGTACAGGTGGCCTTCCACGCGGTCCGCGACCTTGGGCAGATCCTTGCGGGCGTACTGCAGAAAATGCGGGGCGGCGCGGTGGGCTTCAAGCGCGGCGTCATCCTTATACTGCTCGTAGATGAAAAAGCGCCGCGGTTCGGTTTTGTGCCGGTGGACTTGATACATCAGGCAGCCGGGCTCTTTGCGGGATTCCTCGGTCAGCTTCACAAAAATTGGGGGAACGTCGGTATCGTGCCCCGCCTTTGCCATCCACGTCACTGCCAAAACCACCATCGTGCGCTCCTTACATAGTCTGGTTTCGTAGTTTCGTTGCCTGACCGATGGGAAGTCAAGTCTAGATTTTCCGGGATGCGGCCGCTTTCATCTCCTTGGCGAATTCGTCCATGAAGATAATTTGATCCCGGTCCGGACCAGTCGAAATCATGCCCACCTTCGCCCCGGTTTCTTTCTCCACAAACGCCAGGTATTCGCGAGCCGCTTTTGGTAACTTGTCGAACGCCGTTATGCCCTGCGTGGATGTCCTCCAGCCCGGCATCTTGTGATACACGCACTCCAGTTTGTCGTAGCCGCTGGCTTGCGCCGGAATTTCCATGGTCTTCTTGCCATCGACCGCGTAGCTCACGCAGACCGGAATCTCCGCCAGTTCGTCGAGCACGTCGAGCTTGGTCACCACCAGCCAGGAGATGCCGTTAATCATGCCAGCGTAGCGCAACAGAGGCAAGTCAAGCCAGCCGGTGCGCCGCGGACGCCCCGTAACCGCTCCAAACTCGTTGCCGCGCTTGCGCAGTTGCTCGCCGAGTTCGCCCTTTTCTTCGCTGGGAAACGGACCTTCGCCCACCCGCGTGCAATATGCCTTAGTGAGTCCGATCACCGAGTCGATGGCATTCGGCGCTACGCCGGTGCCAGTCGCGGCGCCTCCGGAAGTTGCGCTGGAGGAAGTCACAAAAGGATAAGTTCCGTGATCAATGTCGAGCATGGTGCCCTGAGCGCCTTCGAACAGAATGGCTTCGCCCGCAGCCAGAGCCTGGTTCAGCAGGACGGCTGTGTCGCACACAAACGGCGCAATCTTCTCGGCGGCGGCAGCGTAATCCGCGTACATTTTGTCGGCATCGAGCGGTTCGGAATTGAAGAGCGCGTGCGCGATCATGTTCTTCTCGCACACCGCGTTTTCAATGTGTTTCTTCAGCAGTTGCAGATCGAGCAGATCCGCTACGCGCAGTCCGCGCCGACCCATCTTGTCTTCGTAAGCCGGGCCGATTCCCCGCGAGGTGGTGCCAATTTTTACGCGTCCCGGGGCATTTTCCGCCGCTAACTCGATCATGCGATGGTAGGGCAGAATCACTTGCGCGCGGTTCGAGACGAAAAGATTTCCATCGACCTTCACGCCCGCCTCACGCAACGATCCCACTTCCTTCAAAAACGCCATGGGATCAAGCACCACGCCATTGCCGATGACGCTGCGGCACGCCGTCCGCAACACTCCGCATGGAACCAGTTGCAGAACAAATTTCTTGCCGTTGATGATGACCGTGTGGCCGGCATTATGTCCGCCTGCATAACGAGCCACGACGGAGAAATTCTCCGACAGAACGTCGACAATCTTGCCTTTGCCCTCGTCGCCCCACTGGGCGCCGACAATCACCGCGGTCTTGCCTCGTTTCAATGCCAACTCCGTCACAGGGATTCGCGGACGCACAACCGCGCCGCGCGTATAAATGAACACGTATAAGGAACGCGTATTAATAACGCGTATTAATTGACACCCGGGGGTCGCACACTCTTGCCCGCGGCGAATACTTCACAGGCTTACTGGGATGGAAGCGGAGAAGACGTGTACGAGATATCTTATCGCGCTTGCGCGAGGAATGGCAACGCAAGCAACAGACCGGAGACGTGGTCTCTCCGGTAAGATAGAGATCGATCGTCTATAGATCGATCGTCCAGCTGAGGACTCAATCGTGAAAAAGGTTTTCCACTTCGACTCGCCGCGCGAAAGGTATCAATGCGACGCAGCCATTCTTTGGTGCTTCGATAACCGGTTTAATCTGGGGTTCCAAAAGTTCCTCAAACGCATCGGCGTCGTGCATCCCGATCCCATCAAGGTCGCAGGCGGGGCCAAGTGTCTGGCCTCGCCCGAGCAAGAGACCGAACGAGAGTTCGTGCTGGAGCAGATTCGCAAATCCATGCGCCTGCACGACACCAAGCGGGTGATTTTGATGGTGCACTCCGATTGCGGCGCCTATGGGGGACTGGCCGCAGCGTTCGGCGGCGACGCTCAAGCCGAAGCCGCGCACCACCAGCGCGAACTTTCCCTCGCGGCTACCAATCTGGCGGCGGCAATTCCGGGAATCGAGATACAAGCTTATTTCGCCGATTTCGAAGGCATCTGGGACGCAGAACTGACAAGCCCCCAGACTCCAGAACAGCCGGTCGTGGCATCATAAATGGTCGAACCCGTTTCGTAATCTCATGCCCAAGTTCGAAAAACACATTTTCATTTGCGGCAACCAGCGGCCTCCAGGAAATCCGCGGGGATGCTGCGATCCCACCGCCCAGGCAAAGCTGCAGAAGCTATTCAAACAGAAACTTGCGGAACGCGGCCTCAAAGGCCGAGTACGGGCAAACCAGTCAGGCTGCCTCGACCAGTGCGAGCACGGCCCGAACCTGGTCGTCTATCCGGACGCCGTATGGTATGGACACGTCACCGAAGCCGATGTCGATGAGATCATCGAATCGCACATCGTCGGCGGAAACCCGGTCGAGCGACTGGTTCTAGCCGACGGCTGCCTGAACACGGTTACCTGTGAACACAGGAAGACCAGTGGTCAGTGATCAGTGGCCAGTAAGACAAAAAGCCGAGGGTCGTGCAAGCAGGCGGTTTAACTCGCCACTGATCACTGGCCACTGACCACTGTTTCTTGGTAGGCGCGGCAGGAATCGAACCTGCAACCACCGGATTAGAAATCCGGTGCTCTATCCATTTGAGCTACGCGCCCCATGGAAAAAATCTATCACAATAAGCGGATTCTCAAGTGTTCCGGCCAGAGTTCTCCACTGAATCTGCGTGACACTGGTGATCCCGGTTGGGGGTTGCCACGGATAACCCTAATCGTCTAACCTGCTTCTAAGCGACAATGCAAACTGCAGTGACTCAGTCGAGTCTTACTCCCCGCGACCTGGTACGTGCCTGGTGGCGGGTTTTGAGCGGCAGCGTTCCGCTGCTTTCCATCGAGATCACCCGCGAGTGTCCTCTGAGTTGCCCTGGCTGTTACGCTTACGGCGAGAGTCACCTCGGCAACGGGATCACCCTGCGTGAACTGCACGACCTTCGCGGAGATGCGCTGGTGGAAGGTGTTCTAGACCTGGTCCGTCGCCACCGCCCAATGCATGTTTCCCTGGTAGGCGGCGAACCCATGATGCGCAGTCGCGAACTGGATCGCATTCTCCCCGCTCTCAGCGCAATGGGAGTCTTTGCCATGGTTGTGACCAGCGGCGTGATTCCGATCCCCCTGCACTGGATGGAGATCCCCCGCATGCGAGTCGCAGTATCGGTGGACGGTTTGCCCGAGCATCATGACATTCGCCGCGAGCCGGCAACCTACGAGCGCATCTTGAAGAACATTGCCGGCCGGAAGGTGAACGTTCACTGGGTCATTACCCGGCCCATGCTTGCCCGCACCGGCTATCTTGAGGAGTACGTAGCCTTCTGGAATGCGCGGCCTGAAGTCGACCACATTTGGGTGAGCCTCTACAGCCCGCAAGTGGGGGAGGAGAGCCCGGAGCGGCTGACCCCGGAGGACCGCGAACACATTGCGAACGAATTGCCGCCATTGCGGAAGAAATATCCGAAACTGCTGATCCCGGAAGGCATGGCTCGCGCCTTTGTGAATCCGCCATCGAATCCGGGGGACTGTCTGTTCTCCAAAATGTCAGTGAATTACTCAGCTGATCTCGAAAGCCGCGTGGAGCCCTGCGTCTTCGGCGGAACTCCGGACTGCAGCCAGTGCGGATGCAGCATCAGCAGCGCCCTACATTGGATTAAGGACGAGAGGATCGCCGGACCCCTTCGCGTTGGGCACGTCGTGAAAACTTCGCTTGCCGTCGGCTCAACGGTGAACCGGATGCGCAACCGTGAGCGACCTCCCAGCCGCTGGCAACCGGGAGCGCCTTCGTCTGCTCCTGGCAGCCTCGTACAGATTGAGTCCGCGGAGTAACTCGGGCCCTACTGTGCCGTATACTGCCGCCTGGCCCACGGGGCATGTATGGCGGCATCAAATCCATCCCGGCTGGCCTACATCGACTGGATGCGGGGCGTGGCTTGTGTCCTGATGTTTCAGACCCACTGCTACGATTCCTGGCTCAGCCCCAGTGCACGGCAGAGCAAATTCTTCATGTATTCGCAGCTGGGAGGAACCTTCCCCGCTCCTCTGTTCTTATTTCTAGCGGGCATCTCGTTCGCGCTGGTGACCGAAAAACTCTGGAAGAAGAATTTGCCGCCAGCGCAAATTGCCCGCACCACCATCCGGCGTGGCGCAGAGATATTCGGCTTTGGCCTGCTCTTTCGCCTGCAGGAATATCTGATTGCCTGGGGCTGGGCGCCGCTCAGCGACCTGCTGCGCGTCGACATTCTGAACACTATCGGCCTTTCCATGATGCTCATGGGCCTCGTCTGCTGGTTAACATTATCGATTCACCGCGGAGCACGAACCAGACTCGCACTCGTGCTCGCCTCTGCCGGAACGGCGACGTTGATTTCTCTGCTCACGCCGCCGCTGTGGACCACCTGGCGCCCGGACTGGCTCCCCTGGCCGCTGGAGTCTTACATCAACGGCGTTCACAATCTTGGCACACCGCAGGCCGGGCTTTTCCCAATTTTCCCCTGGGCTGCGTTCGCCTTCGCCGGGCTGGCCACCGGATTCATTTTGCAAAGCGAATGGGCGCGCGAGCGTCAAACCCTGATCTTCTTATTGGCGGGCGCGACCGGCATAGGATTTGTAGCTGCCCCGCGCTGGCTTGACGCTCGACCGCGTCAGCTTTATGCGGTCTACGACTATTGGCACACCAGTCCCAACTTCTTTCTCATTCGAGTGGGCATGCTGCTTGCGATTCTGACGGCGAGCTACGCCTGGTGCCGCTGGGGTCTGGGACAGTGGGGTTTCAGCCCTCTGATTCAGTTGGGACAAGCTTCCCTGCTGGTTTATTGGGTGCATCTCGAATTCGTCTATGGACGTCTCTCCATCCTGTCGAAGCATAGCCAGAGCATAAGGACGGCATCCTTGGGATTGCTGACGATTTCCCTCGCGATGCTTCTGCTGGCGTTCCTGCGCACGCGGATGAAAGAGCGCGGAACTGACGTGCTGGCATGGTTTCGGGTTCCCGCCCGCACGAGCTAGCAAAACTGCTTCGCGAACTCCACGACTTCACGCTCCGCCCAGCGCCCGTCGTAGGCAGCGTCGCCATGACTCTCGCCAACGAAAGCGCAATGACCACCGTCTCCAGTCTCGACGTAGGTGACGTTGGGATTGGAGAGAAGCGCCTGCCGCGTCTCCGGCAAAATGCGAACGAAAGGATCATTAGCCGCATGAATCACCAGCGCGGGACGCGCGATGCGGCTGACCACGTTGGCGGCCGCGGCCCGGGCGTAATAATCGTCCGCGCCGGTGAAACCACAGTAGAAAGCAGTAACGCGATCGTCAAACTCTCGCAGAGTTTTGACTCCCCGCAGACGCGATGCATCGAAGTCGCCCGGGAAAAGCTTCACCTTGCGGCGAAACCGCCGGAACAGTTGCAGCAGAAAATAGTATTCGTAAATCCGGTTGGCAGGTTCATGCAGCGCGTCAGCCCCAGCCGCCAGGTTCACCGCCGGACAAACAGCCGCCACCCCGCGAAACTCAGGCGGAGCGTCACTCCCCCACTCCCCAGCCAGCCTTAACACCAGATTGCCGCCCATAGAGAACCCGATCAGCACGAAACCCGGAATTCCGTCGCGCTCGACCAGGTCGCGCGCCACCGCTGCTACGTCATCCGACCGGCTGGAGTTGTAAAGCGTAGGCGCGCAATGGTCCATGCCGCCGCAGTTGCGCTGGTTCATCCGCACCACGTTCATGCCGGCGGCCAAACCGTTCCGCGCCACTCCCAGCATGTATTGCGACTCACTCGATCCCTCCAGCCCATGCACGACAATCAGCGTCAAAACTCTGCGGTCTTTCTGCCAGTGACAGCGGCACAGCACGGGAACCCCGGGTTCCACATCGATCAGACGCTGTTCGGCGGGGGGCAGATCGATTCGGCGGGGAAGGAAAAAAGCAGCGAGGGTTTGCACATGCCCGCCCCGGAGCCAGGGATCGGGCCGGAAACTCGACGGCACGAACGGCGACGGCTTCTCCGTCAGGCCGTCCTCGAACTCAGCTCTTGAACTTGAAGGTCCCAGGCGTCATCGCCCCCTTTTTTGCGATTGCAAAGCAAGTTTGCGAACTTCCCGCAAATTGATTCTAATAGCAGCAGTCATCTCCACGGAGCGGTCGCGACAAGGCCAAGTGCCCCAAATGTCAAAGCCAGAACCTGAACCCACAACTGAGTGTCTTTGCCGTGTCGACCAAAGGCATGTCGGCCAAGACCTCCGCGACCACTTCGGCGGGCGCGGGCGCATGCGGTTCCTGTGGCGATCCGCGCGGTCCGGGCGCTTGTTCGCTTGGGAACCTCGACTAGCGCATGATTCTGCCTCACCCCCCGCCTCGCCCACCTCGCGGACGAAGCAAACTTTCGGCACCGTTTAGCCGGTGACTGTGGTTACCTATGTTTCCCCGCCCGGCCCGCCTACGATGCTCTGACTTCCCCTGCAAACCTAAGGAGCATGGCATGGATCGACGCAAGCAGTCACGCGTCTTCGTTGAGCTCCCCGTCCAGATCTGCGGTATGGACGCGCATTCCCGTCCCTTCTCACAGCCCGCGAGCCTGCGCACCATCAGCGGCCGCGGAGCCACCCTGCAGTGCGTTCACGCTCAGCTGAAGCCGGGAGATGCTGTCGACATTCTCTACGAAGGTACGAGAGGTCAATTCCGCGTCGTTTGGTGCGGTAAACCCGGAACGGAAATGTCCGGCGAAGTCGGAGTCGAAAACCTCTCTGCAGGGACGATGTTCTGGGACGTGGATCCGAAGCGCTGCGCCGCCGCTGTGGGCCGGGGTTAGTTGGCAGTCGGTGGATGATTCAGTGGGGAGGGCGGGGGGAAGGCTGAACCCCGCATTGCGGGCCTCTTGAAGTATGCGGCGGCAGCATCGCGAACACAAGCAGAAAGCAGAATGTAGGACTCATTTCCTGCCCGAGTTGCAGGATCTTTCACACTTACCGCGCTGGATTCGAAGAAAAGTTGCAAGTTCTGTCGTCCAGGTCGCGCGCCGTGCTTCAGAACGACACCGCCAGCGGAAATTACCTCTCACTTAATCCCAGGCTGTAAACTCACGAGAGATGCGAGTCAAGATTCTCGGTTCCGCGGCTGGAGGCGGGTTTCCGCAGTGGAATTGTGCCTGCTCGAATTGCCGCTCTGTGCGAGCCGGCACATTCCAAGGCAAGCCGCGCACACAGACCCAGGTCGCGATCACCGAGGACGGGCTCTCGTGGTTCTTGCTGGGCGCTTCTCCGGACCTGCTCGCCCAGATCGAAGCTACACCTGAATTGCATCCGCGGCGGGGTTTGCGCCATTCGCCCATTGCCGGCGTAGCACTCGCCAATGCCGACCTCGATCAGGTCCTCGGGCTGCTTCTGCTGCGCGAACTCCAGCCGCTGCGCATCCATTCCACTGCCTCCGTTCGCCGTATTCTCCGCGAAGACAACTCCATGTTCGGCATGCTGCATCGAATTCCAGATCAAGCCGTGTGGACTGATTTCGAATCCGGAAAAGAATTTTCTCTGTGCGATGCTCAGGGCGCGGATTCCGCTCTCCGCTGCCGAGCGTGGTCACTGAGCGCTCATTATCCTTCCTATGTCACAGCAGAACGCCAGTCACGACTTTCCCCCGGCGAGGCTTCCCTGGGCTTCTTCATCCATTCGAATTCAGGCACGCGACTTGCTTATATGCCGGCCGTGCCTCAAGTGGACGAAAGACTATTGGCGGAACTGGACAACTGCGACGTCCTGCTTTTTGACGGCACATTCTGGAGCGATACCGAACTGATGGGCATGAATGTCGACCCGAGAACCGGGCCGACTGCGCAACAGATGGGCCACGTCCCGGTCAAAGAGACGCTGGTTGAGTTGGCCGGAGTGCGCCGCCCGCGTAAGATATTTCTGCACATCAACAACACCAACCCCATGCTGAACGAGGCGAGCCCCGCACATCGCAAAGTGCGGGATGCGGGATGGGAAATCGCGGAGGATGGATGGCAGTTCGATCTGTAGAACCCGAAACTGCATCGCAAACCGTCCGCCTGCGCTCGCTCGAGGAGTTTCGTGCGCAATTGCAGGCCACGGGCGAGGAGCGTTACCACCACAAGCATCCTTTCCACTTGTTGATGCATGAAGGCAAACTCAGCCGCGGACAGCTGCAGGCCTGGGCGCTGAACCGTTACTACTATCAAAGCATCATTCCGATCAAAGATTCCATCATCCTCTCCCGCGGCCCCGACCCGGTCTTCCGCCGCGCGTGGCGAAAACGCATTGTCGACCACGATGGCGACGCCACCAGCGAAGGTGGAATCAAGCGCTGGATAAAACTTGCGGAGGCGACCGGGCTCGATCAAAGAGAAGTTCGGGCTGGCAAAGGCATTCTTCCAGCAACCCGCTTCGCGGTGAATGAATACCTGAACCTGGTTCGCAGCCGGTCTTTATTGGAGGCTGTAGCTTCTTCGCTGACAGAATTGTTTTCCACCGAGCTGATCACCCTGCGCGTGGAAAAATTGCGCCAGCACTATCCCTGGCTGGCTGGAGGTCTGGATTATTTCGAAGCCAGGCTTTACCAGGCACCGGAAGATTCGCAATTCGCCGTGAACTATGTCTTCGACAATGCGAAGACCCGCGCTGAGCAGGACTTGGCGCTCCAGGCTTTGCGCGACAAGTGCGACATTCTATGGGCGCAGCTCGACGCTCTCTACTTCGCCTACGTGCAGCCGGGATGGCCGCCGCCCGGGGCGTTCCGCATTGAGGCCAGCTAGCATGCCCCCGCCTGAAGATTCCGCCCAGCCGCGCCTGGCCGCCGGTTGCCGCTGGGGCACCGAGAAAAAGACCGGCACGGAAGAAAATCGCGTCATGCTATATCCGGAGGGTACCCTGCGCCTCCGCGACACGGGTTTGCTGATACTCGAACGCTGCGACGGCCAGCACACCTTCGGCCAGATCATTCAGGAATTGCAGGCCAAGTTTCACGACGCGGATCCAGCCAAGATTCGTGCCGACATCAGCCAGTTTCTCGAGCAATTGCGCCACAAGCGGATCGTGGACTATTAGAAACTCTTTGATTCACCGGCAACGCCAATGATCCCCAACCCGCTCGCCCTTATCGCCGAGATCACGCACCGCTGTCCGCTACACTGCGTTTATTGCTCGAATCCGCTGGAACTGGCCGCGGCAAATTCGGAGCTTTCTACTGCAGAGTGGATCAATATTCTTCGGCAATCCGGCAAGCTCGGCATGCTCCACGCCCACTTCACCGGAGGCGAACCGCTGGCTCGTCCGGATCTAACCGAACTCGTCGCGGCAGCACGCGCGGCAGGCCTTTACACCAACCTGATTACCTCTGGCATCGGCTTAACTGAAACCCGGCTTCAGGAGCTGGTCGAGGCTGGGCTCGACCACATCCAGCTCAGTTTTCAGGATTCACGCGAGGACGCCGCCAACTGGATTGCCGGAGCTCGAGCACACGCCCACAAAATTGAATTGTCGAGCATCATCCGCCGCCACAAGATCGCGTTCACCGTGAATCTTGTCGTGCACCGGCAGAACATCGACCACCTCGAGGAAATGATTGCGTTCATCGAGCAGCTCGCGCCCCAGCGAATGGAGGTCGCCCACGCCCAGTACTACGGTTGGGCTCTGCAAAACCGCGCCGCACTATTACCCACGCGGCCACAGCTTCAAAAAGCCGTGCAAGCCGTGGAGGCTGCCGAAAAGCGCCTCGCTGGACGCATCCGCGTTGATTCCGTGGTCCCGGACTACTACGCGCGCTTTCCAAAAGCCTGCATGGGAGGATGGGGACATAGATTGATGCTCATCAATCCCGCCGGCAAGGTGCTTCCCTGCCACGCCGCGGAAGTTATTCCCGGGCTCACGTTCGAAAACGTGCGGGACCAGACTCTCGAGTTCATCTGGCAGCAGTCTTCTTCGTTCCAGCGTTTTCGGGGAGAGGAATGGATGCCCGAACCCTGCCGCAGTTGTGACCAGCGTGCCGAAGATTTCGGAGGATGCCGCTGTCAGGCGCTGCTGCTCACCGGCAACGCGGCCGCAACGGACCCTGCCTGCTCGCTCGCGCCCGCCCACCACATCGTCGAAGCAGCACTGGCCGAAGCCAACTCCACCACCGCGGTCGCCCCGCCCGTTCCGACTGCATCACTCGTGCAGCTGCAACGGCGCACCGAAAATCTCTGGCGTTACCGGACCAATCCCCAATAACCAGCCCGCGCTACCAGCGAAATCCGATCGTGATCGGACGAAAGTCGGTTGTGATGCTGTTGTGCGTCGCGTGCATAAGGCGCCATTCCAGGAAGACTTCGACGCCACTCGGCATCTTTCGGGTGATCCCTCCCCCGAGGTTGTAGCCGAATTGATTCAGGCTGGAATTTACAAAGTTGCCGCTGAGAGGAATGCTGGTAGGCGAATTCTGGCATGCACCCCACCAGATCCAGAATCCGTTGCAGCCCGAACCCGGAACCGTGTTGCTGTCGCTCAAATTCCCGGCTCGATGGTTGAAGCTGGCCCCGAAGAGAACATATCCACCCCATTCCTTGGTTATCGGAACGTTGATGATCGGGTCGAGGGTGACTGAGAAGGCATAATCCGTGGATCCCGTTGCCTGCGCCAGGTCCACGGTGGAGTCGCGCAGGGGCAGGTCGGCAAAAACAAAGTCCGCGCGCAGGCCTAAATACTTGTTCGCGTTGCGAGCCACACCCGCCGTTCCCACCAGGCCTCCGCCTCGCACCCAGTCGCGCGTCGTGCCGCTCACGAGATTGGCGCCGCCGCCAACATCGAAAACCCAGTTCTTGAAGTCGTGAACTTTCTTCCGCCGCGCAGCCGATATTTGATCGGCGGGTTCCTGACTGGCATCAGGTTGCTGTGCGGCCTGACCCGATGCGGCAGGATTTGGAGTGGCAGGTTGTTGCGCCGCAGGCGCTGGTGCCACGGGCGCTGTCGCTGGCGTTTGTCCAGTTTGATCAGCGGGCGCGGTCTGGGCGAATCCTTGCGCGCCTAATAGAGTGATCAGAACCAGCAGCGTCAGCCGACTCGCAGTCGCGGTCACCCGCGCGAACTTTACCATCATCCATTCTCCTCCCATAACCGGGCGTAGTGGCGGACCGTAGCGCTCGGCATGAAGAGGCGAGAGGCGCCGTTGATCAAGGTTCCGCTTGTGATTCCTCGCAGGAAGGCGTTGGCCTTGGTTGCGGCGGGATCACGTTATATTACCAACTTTGATGCTGATTCTGCCTAGCAAGCCGCCCCGGGATCGTTTCCAGTTGCCCCGGGTTCGACCCCCGGGTTGAAATTTTCCGCCGACCCATGTAAATATCGTCGTCGCCCGTAGCGCCTCGTTAAACGGACATCGAACGGACATCGAATGGAAACCCTGCTGACCAAGGCTCAAAAGCTCAATGCTTTCCTACTGGGGATACTGCTGATCGTCGTAGTAGCGCTCTCCACCCTACACCTCGCCGTCCTGATTGCGCAGGAAATCTGGAAGCCTCCCCGGTTTCTCATTCCGGTGCAAGGCCTCCTCGAGATCTTCGGATTTTTCTTGCTGATTCTTATCGGCCTCGAGCTAATCCAGAGTCTCAAGGCCTATCTCAAAAGGGACGTCGTTCATGTTCGGCTTGTCCTTGAGGTAGCTCTGATTGCCATCGCAAGAAAAATCATCATCCTCGAGCCCAACAGCGCTGCTGGCACGACCATGCTTGGTGTGGCGGCTCTGGTTTTCGCGCTGGCCGTGGCCTACTACCTTGAGAGCCAAGCGCGCAAGAACCGTGCCTCCTGATCGATCCGGGTGTCGCAACGTGGACATCGGGTCGGCACCGACGTCTGGGCTGCGCCCTCGCGGAGTCGCCAGTCCCAAGTATGATAAAAATGAGTTTCTTTTCCTGAGAGCAAACCTTGCACAAGAGTTCGCCAGAGCAGGTATCGGACGCCAATTCCGACCCCGTTTCACGGGATCGCACTCCCGCGCGCCGGGTTGCCCTTGTGGGCTTCGGAACCGTGGGCCGCGCCGTGGCGAAGATTCTCGGCGAACGCAACGACGGATTGCTCCGCCTGACCCACATCTGCAATCGCAACGTGGAACGGAAGAAGCAGACCTTGGGTACCGAGCGATGGATTCCAAGTGACGTCGTCTGGACGGAAGACTTCCACGCGATTCTCAAATCCGACGTCGACATCGTCGTAGAGTTGATCGGGGGATTAACGCCGGCGGAGGAGTTGGTGCGCGGGGCGCTGAGCTCGGGCAAGTCGGTGGTCACAGCCAACAAGCAGCTCATTGCGCGTCATGGCCCGGACTTGCTGCAGCTCGCGAGTGCGAACGGCTGCCAGCTCGAGTTTGGAGCGTCTGTTGCCGGCGGCGTTCCCGTTCTTCCCGCTCTGCGCACCGGGCTCAGCGGCGATCGACTGCACGGCATTGCCGGCATTCTGAACGGCACCTGCAACTACATTCTCAGCCGCATTGAAACCGATCGTATTCCTTTCAGCGAGGCTCTCGAGGAAGCGCAGGCCCGCGGCTATGCCGAAGCCGATGCCAGCGAAGATCTCGATGGCGGCGATGCCCGCGCCAAACTTTCCATTCTCGCGCTGGCCGGCCTGCACGTCCGCGTCTCCCCCGCAGACATTCGGGCCCGCACCATCCGCCCCATCGACGCGGTCGATTTCGATTACGCCGCCGAACTCGGCTGCACCATCCGCCAGATCTCGCGCGCCAACCTGAAAGAGGCAACATTATTTGCCGACGTTGGTCCCAGCCTGGTTCCCGCGCCTTCACCCTTCGGACGCGTGCAACGAAATCTGAATCTAGTTTTGACTTCGGGAGAATACGGCGGAGACATGGCCTTCCTCGGCGCCGGCGCGGGAGGAGATCCCACAGCGGTTGCGGTGGTTTCGGACTTGATGTTTGTGGCGCAAAGCCTCGCAGCGGGAAGCCCCTCGGCCGGGTCGCGCCCTCACCGCGCGCTGCAACTAGCCTCGCCAAGAGTCAGTTGCGACTTCGAAACGCCATGGTATCTGCGTTTTCTCGTGAGGGATCAGCCGGGCATCATCGCGAGTCTGGCCGCGATTCTTTCGGCGCATCAACTCAACATTGACGCCGTTCTGCAAAATCCCGGCTTCGACAAGAACGCACTGCCCTTTGTGATCACGCTCGAACCCTGCCGCGATGCGCAACTGCACCCCGCGCTGCAGGAAATGTCCGCGCTGCCCTTTTCACTGCGTCCGTGCCTATGCCTGCCGGTTCTGCGCTAGCTGGCTTTGCTCCAGAAGGGATTCTTCAGCCCGGCAGGCCTGAGGGCACTGTCGGTCGTCGCTTCCATACCGGAGTCGTCTGAGATTTTCTCGTCGGTCAAGCGGGATGAAGGCGCATGGAGTTCTTCGTCGCGATGCGAAGACATCGGGGGACAGGGATACTCTGATTTCACTGGGGACCTCCACGGTATTTGTGATGTAGATCCATTGGAACACTCAGGAGGCCGTCCGGAGACCGCAAAATCCCGATACCTCGCATCGAAAAATCAGCAGGCTCAGAGACTCCCAGCCATGGCATTATTTCCCACCCTGCTAGACCTGCTAGGATGTCGAGTCACGGGAAACCTCTGAAATTCAGAAACTCCTCCTCAAGGAAGACCTTTTCATGAACTATCGCAAGCTGGGACGAACCGGTTTTGACGTCAGCGACATCGCCTACGGACTCTGGGGCATGAGCGGCTGGAGCGGCTCCGACGACAAGCAGTCTCTCGACTCCCTGCAACTCTCCATCGACGCGGGTTGCAACTTCTTCGACACCGCCTGGGCTTACGGCGAGGGCAAAAGCGACGTCCTGCTCGGCGAAATCATGGCGCGCAACTCTAACAAGCGCCTTTATGCCGCTTCGAAGATTCCTCCGGCCAACGACAAGTGGCCCGCACTACCGGAATATAAATATCTCGACGTATTCTCCCCCGATCACGTCTTCAAGTACGCCGAACTGATCCGCAAGAAACTGCGCGTCGATTCGATCGACGTACTGCAGTTCCACGTCTGGGATGATAGTTGGGCCGACGAACCGGAATTCATCTCCACGGTGGAGAAGTTGAAAGACGGCGGCTGGATTCGCTATTTCGGCCTCAGCCTCAACCGCTGGGAACCGGAGAATGGCCTTAGAGCACTGCACACCGGCCTGGTCGACGTGGTGCAGGTGATCTATAACATCTTCGATCAGGCTCCCGAAGACAAATTGTTTCCCATCTGCCAGGAACTCAACGTGGGCGTGATCGCGCGCGTGCCTCTCGATGAAGGCAGCCTTGGCGGCAAGATGACACTCGAAACCCGCTTCCCGAAAGACGATTGGCGGTCCCTCTACTTTGGGCCGGAAAATCTGGCGAACACAATTCAGCGGGTCGAAAAGCTTAAGCAGATCGTGCCCGCCGGCATGACGCTACCAGAAATGTCGCTGCGCTTCGTCCTGTCTCATCCTGCGGTCAGCACGACGATTGTCGGCATGCGCGACCCGCAGCACGTGCGCCAGAACGTCGCCGCCAGTGACGCCGGCTCGCTCGATTCCGGCCTGCTCACCGAATTGAAAAAGCATCGCTGGGACCGCAAGCCGCAGCCCTGGTCGGATTAAGGAACCCAACCGTGACCGGCAGAAGCACACACATAAACCAATGCCAAAAGCCCGCCGGATGGCTGGGCCGATTCGTTTTGTGGAACATGAATTCGCGGCATTCCAAGGTGACGGACTGGGGCCTATCTCACATTTCGATAGAACAGGACGACACCATCCTCGACGTAGGTTGTGGTGGAGGCAGAACGGTGAGCAAGTTAGCCGCCGTCGCTACTCAGGGAAAGGTCTATGGCGTCGATTATTCGAAGGCGAGCGTCGCTGTGGCCAACCGAACAAATAGACGGTGGATAGATATGGCCCGCGTCGAGATTCGGGAAGGCTCTGTGTCCCAGTTACCGTTTTCGGGGGACGTGTTCGATCTCGTCACGGCAGTGGAAACACACTTTTGGTGGCCTGACTTGCGGGCTGACATGCGCGAAGTTCTAAGAGTCCTGAAGCCGGGTGGATCGCTCATCATTATCGCGGAGATCTATGGAGGAGCGAAGACGGTGACTGCAAAGTTAGCCGAGAAATACCTCCCCTTATCAGGCATGACACTCCTAAGTGTCAATGAGCATCGCGAACTCTTCGCGAATGCCGGCTACTCGGACGTTCAAATCATGGAGGAGGTCGGCAAAGGATGGATTTGCGGCATAGGCAGGAAGCCCTCCGTGGCAAAAGGTTTGGTCTGCGATGATGCTCGAGAAAACGCTTAACCAACTGGAGAGCCGGCGCCCAAGCTGACTCGTCACTAAGAACCCAAGCTGGCTGTTCAACCCTACGATCTCTGGTAGTAGCGGCCCCCGCAGTCTAGTCTCGCTTCTACCACAACTATGAAAGCAAATTCCTGCCAGACTGCGTTCACTCTAACTCTGTTCACCATCCTGCTCACTGCAACCCTCCACGCCCAGAACCCGCGCGGATCGTTGCGGGGCACGGTGCAGGACGTGAGCGGCGCGCGTATCGCCGCCGCGCGAATCGTCGGGCAACTGTCTGGCTCCTCGATGCAACGCGAGGCCGCCAGCGAAGATCGCGGCGAGTTTCGTCTCGATGACCTGCTGCCCGGCACCTATCGCATTAACGTCAGCGCCAAGGGCTTTGCTCCGGCGCAAGCCGATGTCGTAATCGCCGTCGCCACCGTCCGCGATATTACGGTCACGATGAAGCCTGCGGCGACTTCGACCTCCGTCAACGTGCAGGGGAGTTCTTCCTCGATTACAACTGAGATCACTGACACATCGAGCGCGGTGCGCGGGGGTGTAGTGGGCACGCGGGACCTGGAAACGCTGCCGCTCCCGGCGCGAAGCTTCGCCAACATTGCCTATCTCGTGCCGGGAACCGAGCCCGTCGAGCCTTCCGACCCCACCAAAGCGCGCATCACCGCAGTCTCGACCGGCGGAAGCTCCGGCCTGAACAACGAGCTCTCGGTCGATGGCGCCGAAAACTCCGACGACTGGATTGGCGGCTTCCTGCAAAACTTCTCGCCGGATGGTCTTCAGGAATTCGCCGTGCGCACCTCGAACGAAGACGCCGACACGGGTTGGACCACGGCCGGTTCGGTCGTGATCACCACCAAGAGCGGGACCAACCAATGGCACGGCAGTGGGTCGTTCTATGACCGCCAGGCCGCACTGAACGCGCGCTTTCCCATCGAGAATCCGGCGCCGAACCCGAAGCAGCCGTTCTCTCGCCAGAACTACGTTGGAACCGTCGGCGGTCCTATCGCTAAAGACAAAGTCTGGTTCTTTACGTCATTCGAAAACGTGCATGAAAACGCGAGCATCGCCTACAGCCCGGCCAGCACCACGCAATTCGACGCGCTGGCGGAATTGGCGTCAGAAGGATTAATTACCGGAACTCCTTTTATCGCGGTTCCGGCCACGGTTCCAATTCCCTTTCGCGACTACATCAGTTCGCTGCGTTTCGACTGGGCACAATCACCGAAATCGACCTGGTTCCTGCGCGCATCCTCAGACAGCTACATCACGCACAACGCCTTAGTGCAGCAGGCGACGTTGCCCTCGACTGGCCTGCTCACACACAACAATTACTGGAATGTCGCGCTCAGTAATACCTACACCTTCAATTCAACCTGGCTGGGCAGTCTGGTTCTCGACGCCAGCCTGTTGCATCTGACACAGACCCGGAATTCCGATCTCGGCTTCGCCATCCAGTTTCCCTTCAGCGTGACGGCGCTGACGGTCTCCGGCTTCGAAACCTACGGCGACAATCAGTTTGCCACTCCCATCACCCTTTTCCCCGACCTGCGCAATCAGGATAAATATCAATTCCGCTACGACCTGAGCCATGTAGTGGGCGACCATGCGTTCAAGTTCGGGGTCGACTTCATTCACGAGCCGGTGCTGAGCGGGTCGTTCGCGTCGACCGCGGAGCAATTCACCACCTATCCCTCGAACCCCGATTGCTACATCAACCCGCCCGGCCCGGATTGCGGCGGCATCACGACCGCCTTGCCGTTTTATTACACACCCCCCAGCGCGGAGTGCAATCCGATGCCGGATCCAAGCACCGGCATCGGTTGCACTTTTACTCCTGCCGGCAACGGCAGTTTCTCGCAGAATGTTCAGCGTCTCGCCTTCTACGCCGAGGACTCCTGGCGCGTCTCGCGCCAGCTCACGGTCAACTACGGCGTTCGATATCAGACGACATGGGGACTTTTCACAGGCTCGGGGCGAAGCCAAGCCGAGAACGCCGCGTATGTGACGCTGCAGGCACTGCAGATTCCGGTCGTGCCCAGCCTTCCAAGCAACTATCGCAAGCAAATTGCACCTCGCCTGGGGATCGCTTACTCGCCCGGCAATAGCGGGAAGACGGTCATCCGCGCCGGCTTTGGCCTTTACTACGACGATCTCGCGCAGAACGGATGGGCCACTGCATTTCAGGGCGTCAACAATTCGAACTTCACCACCGGCGCCTGCAGCCTCACTGGAGGTCCAGGCACTTACGCGCTCATCGGATCGGGCTGTCTGCAGGGCGGCGCAGCCGCAGTGGGCAATCTGATCGGCTCGGGCTACAAAACGCCTTACGCCATTCACACTACCGGCGGCATTCAGCACGCTTTCAACCAGCACTGGCTGGCCAGCGCCGATTACATACACGAACAGGGCAATCACGGATACCGCGGCTTCGCCTACAGCGGCGGCACCAACCTGTTGAGCCCTCTCATTCCAACAACCGACCCCGACTATGCCACCGATCAGACCAATGTAGTACCAAGCGTCAACGTGTTCCAGTCCGACAACCGGTCCAGCTACAGCGGGCTGATGCTGCACGTGCAAGGCAACATGCACCGCTTTAACCTCGTTGCGAACTACACGTTCTCCAAGGCGCAGACCTGGGGATGCTTGCTGGGCGAACTCTTTGACTATGTGGATGGGGTCTGTCCAAACCAACCAGGATCACCGAATGCGGGATTCCTCAATGCATTTGGACAAGGCGACTACGGTCCGTCCGGCGAAGACGTTCGCCAGCGCTTCGTGCTCGCCGGTACAGTGCACCTCCCCGGCGGTTTCGAATTGAGCACCGTTAGCCAGTTCGAGAGCGCCCGTCCCATCACGATCACCAGCGCCGACAACACGGAGCGCATCTATGTTCAATTCAACAACGGGTCGCCGGTTTATACCAGCCTTGACGAATTTCGCGGCACGCCCTATATCCAGTCGGACCTTCGCGTCACGCGTCCTTTCAACATCAATGAGCGCTGGCAGGTCTACCCGTTCATCGAGTTCTTCAACCTGTTCAACCGCAACAACCCCGGCGCCAACTTCGCGGTGAACGTGGCCCAACTTCCGATTCCCGCGGCGCAGATGAGTCCAAATTCATTAGGCCAAACCGTCGTCAGCAGTGTCTGCACAAATCCAAGTTGCTCCCAAACCACGCCCCTCACCAGCCTGAAACAGCTTGAGATACCCGAGGGCGCCTTAGGAGACTTCTTCGGGCCCGGCACAACGGTTGGCATTCCATTCGCCGCGCAAATAGGCGTGCGGGTGACGTTCTAGAAGCACTGACAGAATTTCACGTTAGTCGAAGTCAATTTTCTCGAACCCTAAACCCTGTAACAGAGTACTGATGGTCAAAGTCGCATTCTGCTGGGCGTTCCGCAAAATGCCGTCGGCCAGGGCGGCCTCTTGCAGCTGCCGTTCCGCCTCCTGGCGCACTTGCGTTTCCAGATTCGGGTCGGTAGACACGAGCAGGCCAGTTTGCCGGGAATAGACTCGCGTCTTCGCGCTGTCGATTCGAGTGCTGAACACCTGCGCCGCGGGCAGATGCAGGCGAATCTGCTTGCCATTTACTCTGACATCGCCCGGCTTCAAATTCGAGAAATCGATGCCCGCGACCACCTCGCCGTGCACCATCATTAAGAGCCGATCCCCGGCCAGAAAATCGGGGAAGATGGGATTTTCCTTCGCGCCGGTGACCAGCTTGTCCATGGTGTAAACCACGGTCTCCAGCCGCTGCAAACGCTGAATACGATCGACCACGGTGGGCTGGCTTACGTCGATCGTGAGGGTTCTGCCGGTCACAGCCGACCACATATGGCTCAACAGGGCTCGCCCGGAATCTCGGGATAGCATGAACAATCCTAGCGAGCCTACACACAGCACCCCCAGGGACAGTCCGATGATGAGAGCAAAAAAGAGAACCGTCTTAGAAAATCGAGCAGGTTTAGGAGGGCGCGGGCCTGGATCGGAATCGTCAGCCATGTTGCGAGATTATCACCATGCGGTGGCGGCAGATCAGGGGAATGACCTTAAGAACGATTACCTATGGCTCGCAAGAGCGAAAGACCAGCCGCTGGCTATGTCCCGACACTTTCCTACCGCACCAGCCACTCAGTCGCCGCGTGCACCCGCACCAGCAGTTGGCTGTAAGTAACGATCAGAGTGACGACGACAGCCGCCGCAGCGCACAGGGCATATCGCAACGAGTATGGCGCAGCCGGACTCTGCGGCCGCTCCGTCCAGGCAATCAACCGCTCGACCCGCGCATTCACCGCCTCCGCCGGGCTATGTACTAAAGCCGTGGTCAACTCCGCGGGCGGTTCCAAAGGGGCGAGGCGCGACAACTTGATCACCGCCGCAGCCAGATCCAGCGCTTCAGAAGCGCTCGAGACCGCAGCATCGTCGGCGGCCATTTCTGAGGCTTCGCGCCATGCGCTCTCCAGTTCGGCCATGCCAGGAAATGCCACCAGCCGCAGCGCAAGCTTTCTCAGGTTATCCCGCCGGCGCACGTGCACCACTTCGTGGCGCAGCGCGGTTTCCAGTTCCCGCTCCGTCAGCACAAACTCCGCCGCCTGCGATAACCACACACTCGGCCGCAGAATGCCCGCTGCGGTGAGCGGTGGGGTAGCCCCTGAAATCCGCAGCACCGAGACTGAATTCATGAAATGTCTGGAAGCGCTCGCGCGTCCTTCACTCGACCACCGCGCAACTGTTCGTGAAACCCGCACCAGGGCCGCGGACGCCTTCCACGCGCCCGCCAGCAGCAAGGCCATCCCACATAAGCTCAGCACCACGGGCACCGCGCCCAGGGGTTCATCCACCGCGCGCGGTTCAAGCAGCAGGAACGAGGGCACAGCCAACAGAAGTGTGACGCCAGCGGCCAACGCCAAGGGAGCCAGGCGGAGGACGAAAAGCAAATCGGCGCAGCGTCTCGCGGAATACTGCTGGCCGCCCAGCCACACCCTCCGCCATACTCCGCACACCGCCACCGACAGGGCACAGTAGACTATGACGAAGACGGAGAAAGAAACCGCGATCCCGCGCATCGCGAACATTATTCTTTCTCCTTCTGTCCCAATTCCCGCTGACCCAGCTCTCGTTGACCCAGTTCGCGCTGTCCTAGTTCTCGGCGCTTGCGTTCCACCAACTTCCGTAAGTCGTCGAGCAGTTGAGTGTCCCTTTCCCCCAGAATCTCCACCAGGAACGAAAGCGGCAAAGACGACGCCGGACTCGCATCCAGCAGTTGGCGAAAGGCGTGACCCGCCGCTTCCTGATGCAACTCCTCACGGCTGAAGTGCGGCACGTAACGAAACGCCCTGCCTTCCTCGAACCGCGTCAGAAGACCTTTCTTGAACAAGCGGTCCAGCGTGGTCATCACCGTGGTGTATGCCAGTTCCTGGCAGCCGCCTTCGACCAGTTCGCGCACAGTCGCGCTGCCCCTGGCCCACAGCGCCTCGAGCATGCGTTGCTCCAGCGGTCCCAGTTGCCGCGAAGAGCTCCGAAATGGTTGGAAAATCCGCCTCATTCGCTGCCCCGTTCGGTACAAGCCTTCACAGACATTTTACACGGAGTTCGAAATGCAAAAAGCTTTAACCGCCGAGCACGCCGAGGTCGCGGACCAGGACACCTTCAAAGACCTCGACGCTCCCGGCGTGCTCGGCGGTGAATGGTTTTCTTCAGGCGACGCCCTCCCTGCTCTTTTCCGTAACATCTTCTATCGCCAGCAGAATGAAAGGATGGCCGGGCTGCATTTCAACCCGGCGGGCGTTAAGCCGCATTTCCCGCGGTCCGAGATGGGGAAAGTCGTGAGTCATCTCGAAATCATCTACGCGGGAGTTTCGCGGGACAATCTCCTCCAGCAATTCGCGCAGTCTCGGGATATCCCACTGCCCGTTGCCCAGCTGGTAAATCAAACGCTTTTCCGTTTCTTCCCGGGAAACATCAAAAACCCTGTAGAACGCCGGATTCGCAGCGGTAACCTGCAGCTTGCCGTCCAATACTAAGATCGGTTCCCGCGCACTCTCAACGATCGTGTCCGCGTATTCTCGCGTCTGGTCAAGTGAGCGCTTGAGGTTGTCGACGTCCTGCAGACTGATCACCGCGCCTTCGATCCGATTGTCCCAGGTCTTGTAAGGCCGCACGTGCAGCACCTGCCAGCCGCCTTCTTTGGTGCGCACCTGTCGCTCCTGCGAAGCCGCGCGGCGAATTGCTTCGTGGGCCAGTGATTCCAGATCCTCCACATCAAGGTTGGGCCGGATCTCGCCCAGGCGCCGGCCAATATCCCCGGGCAGCAAATTCAGAAGTTTCTGCGCGGGCGGGGTGAAGCGGCGAATGCGCAAATCGTTGCTCACCATCACCACCGGAATGTCGACATGCCCCAGCAGATTGAGCAAATCGTTGTTGGCTGAGCCCAACTCCGCGTTACGGTTCTGCATTTCTTCGTTGAGAGTAGTCAGCTCCTCATTCGTGGACTGTAGCTCCTCCTTGGCAGTCTCCAGTTCTTCGTTGGTGCTCTGCAATTCCTCGTTCGCCGACAAGACCTCTTCATGCGCCGACTTAAACTCTTCCGTAGTGGTTTCATGCTCTTCGATCAGAGACCGCAACTGCTCCCGCAGTTGATTCATTTCCCGCTTCAGAAGCTCAGTGTCCCGCGCCGTGGAGCGTGCCACTTTCACCGTCTTGCCGGCTTTGCCCTTGTCCTCCAACCCCGCGGGCTTGCGAACCTCATCCTGAAACACAACCACGTAAAACCGTTCATGCGCGGAGGGACCACGCAAAGGCACCACCTCCAGACTCACTTCGCGCATTCCTGTCTCCGATTGAATCTGCACGCCTTGCTTCCGCACCGTGGTATTGGTTTTCTTGGCCGTGTTCAGCGCCGCGCGCAAGTCGACCAGCAGACCCTCGCGCGCCATCTTGGCCAGGCTGAAGCTGGGTTGACCAGCCGGCGGCTCGAGATACGCTCCAGTCTTGCCATGGAACTGCACAATCTCCAACTGATCGTTCACCACAATGCTCGCCGGAACGAACCGGTTCACCAGCAGATGCTCGACCTCCCGTTCCACGGTGAAAGGAGCCGGCAATTCCCGCGACAGCTTCGTGTCTCCCGTCTTGAGTGGCAAATAATCCGCGTTTGCAAAGTAGGTCGTCAGCCGTGCCGCGGTTTTCCGCTTCTGATAGATCTTGTCCTTCTTGTCGACCAACCCAAAGTGGTCGGCAAATCCTCCCAGGTTTTCCGCCGATCCCAGCATCAGATAACCGCTGGGCTTCAGAGCGTAATGCAATGTGGGGATGACTCGCCGCTGCAATACTGGTCCCAGATAGATCAGCAGGTTGCGGCAACTCACCAGGTCCAGGTTCGAGAATGGCGGATCCTTCACCAGGTTCTGCTTGGCAAAAATGCACATATCCCGGATCGACTTGTTGACCTGAAAGCCTCCATCGAGCCGGATGAAGAATCTCTTCAAGCGATCCGGCGAGATCTCCGAGACTGCGGCTTCCGTATACAGCCCGGTGCGGGCGCGGTCCAGCGCGGTGTCGCTGATGTCAGTGGCGAAAATCTGGATGGCGGTCGCGGCCTGTGAAATGTTCCGGCTGTGGACCCACATGTATTCCAGCAGCGTAATCGCGATTGAGTACACCTCCTCGCCAGTAGAACAGCCCGCCACCCAAACCCGAATCGGATTATCCGGTTTGCGCCCCTCAAACAGTTTGGGATAAACGTGCTTGCGCAGCGCGACAAAGGCTTCGGGCTCCCGGAAAAACCCAGTGACATGGATCAGCAAATCGCGGTAAAGCTCATCCAGTTCCTCCGGCCTCTTCCCGATGAAACGCAGGTAGTCCTTCAGTTTCGTGACCTTGTGCACCACCATGCGCCGCCGGATGCGGCGCTGCAGCGTCGTATGCTTGTAGTTGGTGAAATCCACTCCGGTCGATTCCCGCAGTAGCCCAAATAACGCGTTCAACTCGCTGCCCACCATGCCCTCAAACCCTTCCATCTCCGGCGACAGGACCCGTGCCACATAGGGATGCTGGCTGATTCCGCCCAGCTCGCGCGCGATATCCTTGGGTGAAAGAATAAAGTCGATGCAGCCCGCGTTCACCGCATTGCGCGGCATGCTGTCGTACTTCGCCGACTCCTCATCCTGGGCAAAAGTAATTCCTCCCGCCGCCTTGATGGCCCGGCATCCCTCTGTGCCGTCAGAAGCCGTGCCCGAGAGGATGATGCCGATGGCCTGTTGCCCCGCGCTTTCCGCCAGGGAACGGAAAAAGTCATTGATCGGCATGTGCTGTCCCCGGGTCAGCACGCGCGAACCCAGTTGCAGCATCCCATTCTTAAGGGTCAAATTCGTGTTGGCCGGAATCACATAGGCGTGGTCCGGTTGCACCACCACACCTTGAGTCACTTCAGTGACCGGAATCTTGGTTGTCCGCGCCAGGATTTCCTGCAGCACGCTGCCATGCTTGGGATCAAGGTGCTGCACCAGCACGAAGGCCATGCCAGTCTTTTCCGGCAGGTGACGCAACAATTCGGAGAATGCTTCCAGGCCACCAGCCGAAGCTCCGATCCCCACGATGGGGAATAATCCAGAGGGAGCTTTGGCGCCATTCTCTGGCGGCGCTTTGCGAAGAGATTTGACTTGCTTGCGCGGAGAACTCTTCAAGGAACTCCTCCTAAAGATAGAGACTTCCTAAGGAGCCTGGTTAAGGAGCCAAGGGCCGTGGCTCGGAACCCTTGAATCTGCTTCCCCTCTGTCTGTTCCGACAGGCCCTGCTAGACGCGGCCGCGCCCGCAAGAAGATTCGAGCGCATTCTAGACCGGATGGTATGCAGAATCAACGAGTCGAGGGAAGAAAAACGCAACAGGAGGCAGGACGTTCCCAATATGGTCCAGTTTGACCAGCGGTGGGGCCGAGAAACCCAACTACTCCGCGTCCGGAGCGCCAACCAGCCGATCTTCGTCGAGCCATCGGAATAGGAGCGTGGCGGCCAGCGCCCCGACGATCTGCGCGAAAATGAAGGCGGAAACATCCAACGGACGGATACCAGAGAACGTGTCCGTGATGCAACGGGCCAGCGTGACCGCAGGATTTGCGAACGACGTTGACGCGGTGAACCAGTATCCAGCGACAATATAGCTGGAAACTGCGATTGAGGTCGCCAAGGCGGAGCGCACCTTCATGCAGCCCCAGATGACGCAAAGTAGTCCAAACGTTGCTACAAACTCGCTGACCAATTGAGCAAGGCCAGACCTCTGATGCACTGAGATCGAGTACCACGCGCGCCCAAACATCAAGTGAGCGAGAATCGTGCCCATCAAGCCGCCGGAGAATTGAGCGGCGAGATAGAACGGCACTTCAGGCCACGGCATCTGACCGCGTAGGGCAATGGCGAGACTTACAACCGGATTGAAGTGCGCGCCAGAGAACGACCCGAAGGTCGCGATCAGCGCGGCCAGCGCAGCACCCGTGGCGAGCGTGTTCGCGAGCAGCGCTAGAGCGGCATTGCTCCCAGCCAAGCGCTCGCCCATAATGCCGGAACCGACGACGGTCGCGACCAGAAATCCCGTCCCCAGCCCTTCGCACACGCTGCGCTTGTAGAGAGAAAGAGTAGCGGGTCCCTGGCTCATTTCTCGGTGGCTGCCGGTTTCAGGAGTTCCTGCTCGATCCTCTGGCTGATTTCATCCCGCACCCGGCGGAACACCGCCATCTTTTCGTCGTGCGAACCGACCGCATCAGCGGGATCATCGAGGCTCCAGTGCAGGAACTTGTACGTGCGCGGAAATATTGGGCATCGCTGCTTGGCGTTGTCGCAGACTGTGACGACATAGGGGATAGCCTGCCCGAGAAAAGACCGCACGTCCTTTGACGCCTGCTGAGAGATGTCGATCCCAATCTCCTTCATGGCTTCGACGGCCAGAGGGTTCAACCTTTTCGGCTCGACACCGGCGCTTATTGGCTCGAACTCGTTGCCCGCAACGTGCCGCAAATACCCTTCCGCCATCTGGCTTCGGGCCGAGTTGCCCGTGCAAAGGAAGAGAACCTTTGGCTTAGACACTGGCATGCTCCGTCGTTGGCGGGCAGCAGCCGGGAGCGCAGCACGCCGCACTCCCCTGTTCAGTCTGCCTCTCCGGCAGATTGTCCTTGAGCACAACGAACACTTCCCACTCATTGCCATCAGGATCATGCACCCACGTCTTATCCTGCATCGCATAGCAGCAGTCGGTTTGCATCTCGTCGCGAGTCACCAGTCCGAGGGCCGCCCATTTCTGCCGCATGCTGAGCACATCCGCGGTCGAACCCACCTGAATTCCCATGTGGGAAAGCGCCCCAGCATCTTTGAACGGCGCTTCGTTAAGCGTGAAGTTCAGCGGCGGGTTCTGCACATCGAACTTGGCGTAACCACTCCTCACTTTGCTCGGCTCAATCCCAAACATCTTGCGATAGAACTCGATGCTCTGCGCCACATTCCTGACATTGATGGCAAGGTGTGCCTTCAAGGCAACTACCGCATCTGCTGGCATGATTTTCCTCCCATTCATATTCGCAACAGCGAATGTGTTAACGGTAGCATCGCTCAACATATTCGTCAAGGCAAATGTATTTTGCTAGAATACGAAAAGCATGAAACCGAATCTCTCGCTGGACCAACTCTTTCGCGCTTTGGGTGACCTCACCCGCCTGCGACTTCTCAACCTGATGGCCGAACAGGAAGTGTGTGTCTGCTATTTCACGGAAGTGATTGGCGCACCCCAGCCGAAAATCTCCCGCCATCTTGCCTATTTGCGGAAGGCCGGCATCGTCGCAGCCAGGCGAGAGGGCAAGTGGATGCACTACAGGCTGGCCGCCCCATCCAGCCCTCATGCCGCTTCAATTCTGAGGAGTGTGCTCGATGCCTTGAAGCAAGATAAAGGTCTGCAGCGCGATCGTCAGCGGCTCAACCGCGCCTGCTGCGGACCCAGGAGTCTCGTCCAACTGTTAGGAGCGCCGGCTCCATCTTTGCCAGCGTAAGAGGAAGGTAATTCTGGGGTGGGAAACGGGAATCGAACCCGCAACCGTCGGAGCCACAGTCCGGTGCTCTGCCAGTTGAGCTATTCCCACCGCCACCTCGATTATAGCAATTGGACTCCGCCGATGTCAGAAACCCGCAGCCACCTTTGACTACGTCAGCCGAGATCTGATCGCATTCGCCGGCTGGCGCTCGTCGTGGAAGGGATCACTCCTCAGCTAAAAAGCGGTTCCACCAGGAGCCGAGCAGGTGAGTCAGGCTTGAAAAGGATAAGCAGAAGAAGAAATACGACAAACTATCGAGAATTCCAGAGACAAGAATCGAAAGCTGGGACAAAGAAGGCTGGGGCAATGAAGTTTGTGACAACGACGTCAGCCGTTCGGGCTGCCGTGCGAACTGTTTTGCGGGATGGAGAACTTCTTGGTTCACTTTTCCTAGGGAAATCCTGTCTACCGCGCCAACCAAGCTTCCTAAAAAACCTCTGCGTCCTCGGCGTCCTCTGCGGCGAAAGCTTTTGTTCTTAGCTCTTATCCCCGCCCAACGCCCACATATTCAAACCCCATGGCCCGCAGCCGCGCGGAATCCAGCAGGTTCTTCGTATCCACAATGAGGGGCTTTTTGAGCAGGTGCTTGATGCGGTCGAAATCGAGCGCGCGAAACTCCGGCCAGCCCGTGCCCACAACCAGCGCATCCATGCCTTCCGCTGCCGCATAAGCCGACTCGCAATAGCGCACCGAACCGTTCAGCCGAAGCTTGGCCTCGGACAAAGCCACCGGATCGTACGCCCGGACCCGGGCGCCTTTAGCAACCAATGTTTCCGCCAACCGCACTGCGGACGACCCCGCTACCGAATTCGTATTCGGCTTAAACGCCATGCCGAGAATTCCCACATCCTTGTTTTCGACGGAATTCAGAGCCAGGGCAATCTTCTCGACCAGACGCTCGGCGAGCGTATGGTTAACGTCCCGTGCCGCGCTCAGCACTCGCAGCGGAACCCCATTCGACTTCGCCAGTTCGGCAAGTGAATCCATGTCCGACTCGGCGAACACGCCGCCCATCCCCGCTCCCGGCTGCAGGCAGCGCGGAGCGATTTTCTTGTCGAGGCCCAGCGCCAAAGCCAGGCTGACTGCATCGGCGCCCACGCGCTCGCACAGCGCCGCAACCTCATTGATGAATGAAATCTTGGTCGCCACAAACGCCGTAGCCGATTCCCGCACCAGTTCCGCCGTCGCCTGGTTGGTCACAATCACCGGCACGCCGCGCATCACCAGGGGATGAAAAATCTGCTTGAGCACCTGCACTGCTTCGTTCGAGGTCGAGCCCAAAATCAGCCGGTCAGGCCAGTTGAAATCTTCCACGGCGCAACCGTCGGTGAAGAACATAGGCTGCGAGACGATCGTTCCATGCAAGCCCGCATCTTTCAGCGATTTCTCAAGCGCCGTAGCCGTGCCTACCGCCACCGGCGTGACAATGGTCAGAATCGGAGGCTTGACCGCCAGCTTCGCGATCCGCATGACCACATCGGCCAGGCCCTCCGCTCCGTCTTCCGCCAGGAAAATGACTTGGGTCTTGCGCGCGAAGGATTCGATATCGGTGGAATAAGCCAGGCGTCCCGCTCGCACGTTTCGCCGGATAATTTCTTTCAGATTCTTCTCAAAGAATGGGATGTTGCCCTGCGCCATCTCAACCATGCGCGACCGGTCAGGATGACAGCACGAAACCGGAGTACCAAAATCTGCCAGGCAGGCCGAAATCACCGTCCCCAGGTAACCCGAACCGTAGACCCCGATCTGCATGCTTGCCCTCCGGCCTTGCCCGAAACCCGCGCCCTAAGCCGCTCCCAGCGCGAGATTTCCACAATTCCCTCTCTTTGTATTTACAGCCCGGCCAGCCCCCGCGCAATGCACGGGAGGGAGATGTACCAGGGGCCATGCGGACTCGGCAGGGGGTAACGTAATGCTGGAGTAACCAGGCTGAGGTTACGGGTGAGAGAGGTATGACTAAGGTTGTGGTTCGTCCGCAAACGGGAGGGTTCTCAAAAAGACCTTCCCCGGCACCATCCACGCAGGTTTCCGGACGATCTGACTCTAAGTTTAGCTAAAGGCCGCAGCCGCATCCGCCACTGTTGGACTCCACGAGACCAGCTTGTCCATGCTGGTTACCTTCAGTACGGATTCGATGTGTTTGTTGGCGCCGGCGAGTCGCAGTTCTCCGCCTGCCTCCTTCACGACCCCGGCCGACATCACGATGATCCCGACCCCGGTGCTGTCCATATGGGTCACACCAGTCAAGTCGAAGATGATCTTCTTTTCCTTTTTCTCCCGCACCTCCGTCTCCACGGCCCATTCCAGTTGCTTGCACTCCCGGCCAATGGTGATTCTGCCCGTTATTTCCAGGACAACAATGTCAGGCGGCAACTGCTTGGTCTGAATCTCGAGCATAAGAGTCCTTTCTGATGCGCGGCGATGCGAGATGGTTTGGACCGATCACACAGGGAGGGTCGTCCTTGGCCGATCATCTTATGGGCCGGGCAAGGCCAAGTCAATGAGCGGCGGCACTGCCACCGACAGAATTTGTCAGCGACCCACAAACTCGGCGCCAAAGCGAACCGATTGGCGGAGTAAGTCAGAAACAGAATCTTCAGCCTTCTACCGAGTCCCCGTCGCCGTCCGCGGCGGCGCGTTCTTCACGTATTTATCAAACCAGCGAAGCATTTCGTACACCAGCTGCTCGTTCGACTCCATTGCGGTGTACCAGTGCGGCTCGTGCGGGAGCATTACCAGGCGAGTGGTACCGCCGTTGCCTCGAATCGCCTCGTACAGCTTCTGACCTTGCAGCGGCGTCGTCCCTGGATTCGCGTCTTCCGCTCCATGCACGATGAGCAGCGGCGTCTTCAATTTGTCGGCAAAGAAAAACGGCGAAACTTTCAGGTAAACATCCGACGCCTCCCAAACCGATCGCCGCTCGTTCTGAAAACCGAAAGGCGTGAGCGTCTTGTTATACGATCCGCTGGTCGCCACCCCGGCGCGAAACAAGTCGGAATGGGCAACCAGATTTGCCGTCATCAAAGCGCCGTGACTGTGTCCGGTGACTCCGATGCGATCGGGATCGGCAACGCCCAGTCGTACCGCTTCATCGACGGCGGCCTTGGCATCGGCGACGAGCTGTTCCAGATAAGTATCGTAGGCTTTTTTCGGATCGCCGACGATGGGGAACGAGGCGTTGTCGATGATCGCGTAGCCTGCCAGCAGCAGCAGCCGGTATTGCCGCAGCTGGGTGAAGGTTTCCTGCGAACCCGCAACCTGGCCGGCCTTCGACGCGTCGGCATAGTCGAGAGGATAGGCATAAAGAATTGTCGGGACCCGCGTACCCTCTTTATAGTCGGGGGGCGTATAGAGCGTGAACGACAAGTCCAGCCCATCGGCGCGCTTGTACTTAACCAGCCGCTTCTTGATCGCACGGACCGCTGGCGCCGGATCGGGAATGTGAGTCAGCGCGACGCTGGTTGAAGCAAACGTCGCTTCTCCGGCGGGCGCATCATTGCTGACAGGTTTTCCCAGCGTTCGCACGAACGCATTCGGCGGGTCAGTCGGCGATTGATGCCAGGTGAGAAACGTCTTTGTATCCGGCCCAGTGAAGGAAAGAAACTGCTCGAAGGAAGTCTTATCGCTGCGAAACAGGCGTTCGGATTTCAGCGTCTTCAAGTCTAGCCGATCGAGGAACGGCCGGTCCCCGTCGGGCGAAGCGCCGAAACCTGCAAGATAGATCGCGCCACCGTCCTCGCGAACCACCCGGGATCCATTCGCCAACTCCCGCATCACGGGGTTGCCAGGGTTCGCATACCTCTCGTCTGTGGAGAGATCCCAAAGCAAGCGTTGCTTCGGTTGCGGATCGTCGATGTCGATGATGAAGGTCCGTCTCCAGTGCCGGTTCTCATCGTACTCGTTCAAAAGAGCGGTGCCCGCTTGTTCGCTCCAGAGAAAACCGACGTAACGCTGCTCGGTCCGAGTGATTTCGACGGCAGGGGAGGTGAATGGCGCCTTCTGCCGCAGGATCTTGTCACGTGCCGGAACCTTCACTTTCCAGTCGCCGCCATCCAAAGCCTCGGCCCATACCAGAGTTGCAGATTCGGTGGCCCGCCAGGAAAAATCGCGCGGCCCTAGGGGAACCCCTGCGATGGGAACGCGATCCGCCAGGGGGAGCGACGCGATGGTGTGAATGCGAACGTTGGAGCGGTCAGATATGTCCCAGACGTCAACCTCGCACGGAAAACGATCGTAAGTGGTCACATAAGAATAGGGCTTGTGGATCCCGGCGACGAGTATGTGCTGCCCATCCGGCGCGGGAGCCAGCCCTTCATAATTCCCCGGCTTTCCCACGGGCGTGATCGCTCCGGTGGCCGTATCGACCAGAGCGAGTTGCGAGGTTGCGTAGTAATCGAATACATCCTCGTCGTGCTTGTTGCCAAGCGTGTCCCGGTTCTCGTAGGTGCTGCTCTGTCCTTTTTCGCCCGTGGTCTCCTGGATGCTCGGACCGGCGGGCACCACGGGTTCGGCCGGCGGCGCGCCCATCCCCTCCGGCACCAGTTTGACCAAGAGCGTTTTCTGGTCCGGCATCCATTGCATTTCGTCGTTGAACATGGGGTTGAGACGCACCCCGGGCACTTTATGGATTGCACCGGTCTTAGCATCGCCGATCCAGAGTTCGACCGCCTCAGGAGCGAGATTCACGAACGCGAATCGCTTTCCGTCAGCCGCCCACAGGGGCCCTCCCGGACACGCGCCCTCGGGAAGCGCGATAGGAATCTGCGAAGCGTCGGCGACGCGCACCAGTTCGAAGCTCCGGACGCAGGGCGTGATGCCGTAACCGCCGGGAGTGTCGTGCTTGCTGTGATTCTTCGGCTCCACGCGCACGCCGGCCAGACGTAAGAAAGGCGTCGACACCCGGGCAATCGAAGGGTAGTCCTGCCACGACACCAGCAGAATCGCATCCTCGGTCGGGCTCACCCTGGGTAGTGGCGGCGATGGCGCGTGCATCACGTCGAGAATGTTCTTCGGAGGCTGGTTATATCCGGACTTGCCCTCGCTCGCAGTTGGCGCCGCCGAGGTCACATCCAAAGAAAGAGCCGCTTTGGACTGCGCTGCAATGGGCTCAGGCATGCCGCAGGCTACCAGCACTCCGGCCACAAGAAAGGGCAAAGCGTTCCGGACTGACATAAGTTCCCTCCGCTGCACTTGCAAAACCGATAGACAAGACAACACTCCGTGCGGTTTGATGACCGATCACTGGCCGAAAATCTTACGTGGGTGAAACCGGCAAGTCAACGAAGAGCATGGAGCGCTTGTTAAGGATAAATCGCGATCGACTACATAGCTTCGCCTCTCAGCTTCTTCAGCCGTCCAACGGCGTTGTCATTCTTCGGATTAAGTTGCAGAGACTTTTCATAATTCTGGATCGAAAGATCCTTCTGCCCCGTCACCATGTATGCTTCACCCAGGCTGTCGTACACATTCGAAGACTGCGGATATTCCTGAACATTTTTCTGAAACGTCCGCAGCCCGTCCATTTCTCTTCCGCCATACAGCAATGTGTACCCCATCGTATTCAATGTTTGCTCGTTGACTGCGCCAGCTTGTAGCTTCAACTCGTCATAACGCTGTAAGGCTGCCTGGATGCCTTTGAGCTTAGCTAGCAGGAACAACTCGTCCCAGGCATTCTCCGGCTGCGATTTATAATTCCATGCGTATTCCTTCGCGACCCGGCGCACGATGTGATTTGCCAGCGAGACGCCGTTGTCCGAATTCACCATGATCACGACGCCATTACCCGTGTCCGAATTCATCGTCAACAGCGCCTGAAATCCACGATCCGCGCCGTCATGCCCAAACTGCCCAGGATTGTCCTTATCGAGGAAGAATCCCAAGCCGACGTCATTCATCACTGGCGTCAGCATCTCGTTTGTCGTTTTCTGCGACAGAATGCGATTCGATTTCCCCTGTTTCGACAGAGCGATCTCGACTGCAAACTTGGCTAGATCGGTAGGCGTGGTCCACAGCCCCGCGGCAGCTTCCTCCGGGTACACATGCCATCTCCCGTGCACTTCAGTGCCGTCGCCATTCGTTCCCCAGGCAGTCATCGCAGCGCGCGCGGCCGGTGGTGGCTGCTCATAACTGCTATCGCTCATACCGATCTTGTCGAGGACGAGTTCGCGCATCAGGGGAGGGAATGCTGTCCCCGTCACATCCATCATCAGCAATTGCTCGATCGTGACTCCGCCGCCGGAGTATCGCCACTGTGTACCCGGCACCGTATCGACGCGAATCGGATCCGTATTCGCCGGTTTCTCGCCATTCAGCACCTGCACCAGCGTCGGAAGAGGTTCGTTCACGTCATATCCTGGGAATCCATGCACGGTAAGCCCCGCCGTGTGCGACATCAACCGCCGCAGCGTCACTTTCTCCGTCTGCGTGAATTCGTTTTCCGGAACCTTCCAGGTCTTCAACTTCTGATTCACATCTTCATCGAGCGACAATTTGCCCTGCTCCACCAGACGCAAGGCGCCTGTCGCGGCCACCGGCTTGCTGATCGATCCCGCTTGGTACAACGTGTGCGTCGTCACCGGCGTGTTCGATCCCACCTCAATTACGCCATAGCCCCTTGCTTCCACAATCTTGTATCCCTCGATGACCGCGATACTCATGCCCGAGACGTTGTACGCTTTCATCAAATCAGCCAGGCTTACCTGCAACGGCTTTTCTCCCGCCGCGACCGGAACCTCCGCAGCGGCTGCCTCGATGCGTGGCAGCCTTGCGCTTTGGGCGTGCGCCGTAGAGTACGCCACGCTCAAGAAGCAAAGTGACGCCCATGCGAATCTGCGAGTCGGCAGTTTCATCGAAAGCTCCCTATGGATAATGGATAGACGTGAATGTTATGCGGTCCGAAACTAGGTCATCAATTTGGACGAAACGAACGGACAATCGAAAGCAGCCGTCGCCATGATTCTGCCTTGTTCATGGCGATACCAAACTCCCACCGAGCCGCACCGGGGCCAGGTCGACCCAGCAGTTTTGCCCGTCTTCGCGCACAAATGTTAGCCGGTCGAGCAGGATGCGGCGGCTTCCGGAATACTGCTGCCAGCGTTCGTGAGCAATCCGCAGGGCTTGTTCTGCCGCCTTTTCCGTAGCCATTTTCACGATCGTGAGGTGAGGGATGTAAGGCCACTCCTCGGCGAAAGCGAGCGTCTGTTTGTTCAGCTGGTCGTGCAATTCCTGCAGGCGCGATGCGCCGTAGGTCACGCGGATGTAAACCGTTGGCGTGGTGGGAACAAATGATTGCATGTCGCCCAGGGTCACTTCGAAAGGCTCGGCCTGGCTGCAGATCCCGGCCAGCATTTGCAGCGCGGCACCTTCGGTCCCGCCCAGCAGCCGCGGCGGCAGAAAGGTAATGTGGGCCGCCAGATGCGGCAGGTTGGGATGGAGCTCCCGCCGGAGGTTCTCTACGAACTCCCCCACTGGACTTCTCACGTACGCTACCAACGCATACCGCGGGCTCTGCATATCCAGTAAAAAATTATAGCGCGTTCCGTCGTTTATAATCGAAACAGCGGTTGCTGCAGTAGGATCGTTGTCGTGAATAATGTCGGGGCGTAGCGCAGCCTGGTAGCGCACCTGCCTTGGGCGCAGGGGGTCCGCGGTTCAAATCCGCGCGCCCCGACCATTCTTGATTTTCCGCCCTTTGACAGATCAAGTCGAAGGGCTTTCTGTAAGTAGGGCAAATACTTATTTCGTTGATCGAGCAGTTCAAAAGCACCATTCTGAGCAACTTGGCTTGTTGCTCCGAATTTTTCGTAAGGTATAGAGAATAGGCCTTGTTCGCTAGTTCTAAAGTCCTTTTGGCGTCCAGGATGCGATCCGAACTCGGCGCTTGCAAGCGCGTCAGCGCGGTCTGAATCTGTCTCTCGTCTTCGGACCACTCCAGCATCTTCCGCTCCCACAGGTCTTGCGGGATGCTGCCATCCAGTTTGTCCTGGTACGCTTGATCCATCCGTCGTTGAATTGCCGACAGGCGTTGCTTCAGGATATTCCGTTGTGCTGTCGTGTTTTCCAGTAATTGATCTTGATCGCAAGTGAGCGATTCCTGCAACTGCGCAAGAATGGCGTCCGGAATGTGAATATTCTTAAGTACAACGCCGAGTTTTCCGGCTATTTCGGATTCCGTAAACCGTGGCGTCGCGCACTTCCCGCGATATCCAGTGCAACGGTAATAAACGTATTTTCCTTTCTTGCGTTCCGCTGTTATTGCGCAATTGTCATGCGCGCACGTTAACAAACCACGAAATGCGATTTGCGGTTTGCCGTATTTCGGTTTGTTGTGTCTGCGCAACGCAACCCGCACACGTTCATACAAATCTCCAGAGATAAATACTCCGTGCGTTCCGCGATACAACGTCCCTCCCCAACTGAAATTGCCTGCGTAAAACGGAGAGGTAAGAATCGTGTGCAGATATGCTCGCGAGATTGTTTTCCCGGTGAGGGAACGCACGGCTTTGTGCAATTCTGTAAGCGAATACTGCTCGGAAGCGTACAGCTCAAAAATCCTGGTTACAGTTTGCGCGTTTTCGGGATGAATCTGAATCGTGCGATCCGCACGATTGTTGCGGTAACCGAACGGAGCACGGCCAGGATAAATACCTTGCTCCGCTTTCTCGCGCATGCCTTTCTTTACTTCTTCTCGCAAATTCTCGATGTAATTTCGCGCCAGCACGAGTTGCATGCCGTGGATGAGCTTCGCTTGCGATTTCGCATCTTTGGAAATGATCTGTCCTTCTTTTACCAGATGAATCTCCAAATCGAGATCTTCTAACGTCACAGCATCGCGGAAATTACGGTAAAGTCGGTCCGTCTTCTCCACCAGCACGACGCGACAATTCTTATTTTTCGTGCAAAACCGCACCATCTCCGCGAAATTCTGCCGTCCCGGATTTTTTGCGGTTTCGACATCAATAAATTCTTTCGCCAGCTCAAATCCATTCCGTGAAGCGTATTCACGCAGCAGTTTTAATTGCGCAGGAATCGAAAATCCCTCTCGTTCTTGTTCTTTGCTGGATACGCGGGCGTAAACCACAGCTTTTGTCATTTCTGCTTCTCCTTGTTATCTTCCGCTTCTCGTTCCAACTCTAACCGCACGCGCTCGATTTCTGTGTTCAGACTCTTAATCACTCTGTCGCGATCCGCGTCTCGAAAGATGACGCCTTGTTTGTCTTCCAGTTGCTGTTGTTGCCGTTTCAAGCTTTGTAGACGGTTGTATAGGAAGATGGCGCGTGCAGGACCGTTGAATTCCGTCGCCACCGCCGCTTCCGAACGAATCAACTCATATAACCTCTGGATACCAGCTTGTCCACGAAAGAATATCTGAATTCCACACTCCAGACACATGCAATACGGTTTTTGTTTCTTCGAGATCTTGATGCGCAATCCTATGTTGCACACTGGACACGAAAACGGTTTACCAGTGAAATCTTCGATTTCCATAACGTTATGTTGCCTCTCGCCCTCACTTCTCTTTTTCTTGACGGTCCCACTGATCCAAGAGCAGAAAGAATTCCCGTAGCAGCAGTACGGCTTGCGGCCTGATTTCTTCTTCTTCTTTAATAGGGGTGCTGCCGGGCGCGATCCCGGCGCCGGGCCGGTTTTCCTGCTGGTCGGGAATAGAATTGGAGCCCATGGGCGGCTAGCTGATCGCATCATAGGGGTGGTTTTCAGAAACAAGCTTCGGCTGCGGAATGTGCCGAATTGTGAATTCACGGACGGAGCAGGCTGCTAGGACTTAATTCGCGGGCAGGACGGGAAAATGGCTAAGAATGCACGCAGACAGAATTCGACAAAACCCCTTGACAAGGTTTCAGAAGATCAGCCACAAAGGCCCATATCCGAACTGGAACGGCGCGTGATCCAACTGGAGAACGATGTTGCTATCCTTAAGCAACTGACGCCATGGCCAGTCTTTAATAAAGATGCGTCTTCAGATAAGACGAAACCGGGAGTCAAAGAAAGAATCGGAGACGCTGACTTGTTTACCTGGCGCGATGGACTGATCCGCTGGCTGGAAGCATACTGGCCGTGGTTGGAAGGTCGGCTTCTCGGGGCTGGGAGCCCCGAGGAGGTCGGAGCTATTCTGGAGGCGGTTTCGGAGGAGCCCCACCTGAGGCGCAACTGGCAAAACCGGCTCTTGCCTAATCCTGCCCAACTTTTCGACTTCATCTCTAACGAAAGATTCAGGAAGACAAAGTTGCCGAAGGCGACGGTGAAGGAAGCTCTCATCCAGGCTGCCGATGACGACATTCGCAGGCGCGCAGCCAACCAACTTCCTGCCCGCCAGATCGCGAACGCCATGGCTGGCGTTCCTGATATCTCCTGGCGTCGTTCCCTCGATCGTTGCTCCGCGAATCCTTCTACGATCAGGGTTGACTTAATCACGGATCTTCATTTCCGCTATCTTTACGCTCTGCCGATCCCAGGTCCTTCGGAACTCACATTTGCCTGCGGCCCCTTGCCCAGAACCCCTTCAGCAGATTTTGGCCCTTAACAGCGGAACCAAAGATGTTTAGCGCTCATTTGACGCTTAGTGAGCGAAATCGCGAGGGGCTGTTGAAAAACTCTCTTTTCGTCCAAACAGCAAAGGAGGGATCGAAGATGTCTAGGAAAACTGGGAACGTCGTTTGTAGGGCGTCCTAATGCGAAGTTTTTTCGGCCATTTTTGGGTGATTGAGTTTTTCAACAGCCAGGCGATTTAACGCCAGGTCGGGGCGAAGCACCTTTGGACCGCACATCTACTTGCCTTCTATCTCGCGCGCGGGCATCGGTGCTCGGCGAATTGCTTGCGGAGGCTTTCTTTCGCCTCTTGCAGTCTCTTGAGTAAGTCCAGTGGCACTCTGAAGTCCCGACCGCAGTCCGCGCATATAGCAACCGCTGGCACGCTGCCCACCCACTTGGTTACGCGGAGCTTGCGAGTTGCCACGCTACAGTATCCCACAGGATCTGAATGGACTCGCGGCAGAAGACCCACAACCCCTGTCGATTTCTTGGCACCTAAGGTCAACGAAGGAAGGACTCGTCAGCGAGAGGGGAACCCATGAGGACCATATTGGTTGTCATATTGATTGTGCTTCTTCTCGGAGCACTCCCAACGTGGCCGTATAGCACTGGCTGGGGATACTATCCCAGTGGCGGATTAGGTTTGGTTTTGCTCGTCGTGCTGGTGCTGGCTCTGATGGGCCGTCTGTGAGAGGCGGGAGAGAACCTCAAAATCGAAAGGATCATGTCATGACAACCCAAGGCTCCGCGAAGTGCGCTCGCGTTCCCTGCGTCTGCATACCACCTTACGGCGGGAAGTATTGCAGTCAGTTTTGCAACGAGGCTGGTTCGAGCGAGAGGGAGGATCGCATGCGATTGTGGTCATCCCGCCTACACAAACTAATCTAGCGCCGCCAGCACAAACCGAGTCTGGAGCATGCGGAGCGTAGTACACTATGTGACCGAGAAGCGAAGGCCCGAATCTTTAGATCACGCACGACTGTGCTAGACAGGCGGTTTTGAATGAAATCTTTCGGTATACGGTTTCTCTCAGGAGTTCTGATTGTAGGAGCGCTGGCCTTAATGCCTGCGGTAGGCCTCGCACAGATTTCAGTCGGCATCAGCATCAATATTGAACCTCCGGCGCTGCCGGTTTATGTTCAGCCACCCTGCCCACAACCCAATCTCATGTGGACGCCCGGCTATTGGGCCTGGGATGGCGTCGGTGACTACTACTGGGTGCCTGGAACCTGGGTGGCTGCGCCGCAACCTGGCTATCTGTGGACGCCGGGTTATTGGGGCTGGGGAGAGGGAGGTGTTTACGTCTTCAATGCCGGTTACTGGGGGACGCAGGTCGGCTTCTACGGAGGCGTGAACTATGGATTCGGTTATGGCGGAGGGGGCTTTGCGGGCGGTGAGTGGCGCGGCGGCGTCTTCGCTTACAACACGGCAGTAGTATCCGTGAACACGACCGTGATTCGAACGACGTATGTGAATACAACCATCGTCACTAACACGACGATCGTGAACACCACGCACAGCAGCTTCAATGGCGGGCCGAATGGAATTGCCGCGAAACCGACGGCGGAACAGCAAGCCTTTGCCAGCCAGACTCACATTCCTCCGACTGCGGCCCAAACGCAACAGGCGCAAGTTGCGAAACAGGACAAGTCAAATTTTGCTTCTGCGAATCATGGTGTACCCGCCCATGCCGCAGTGCCGCGTCCGGTTACCAGCGTCGCCGAACTACAACACACCGCCGTCACTGCCAAAGCCGCTCCTGGAGCAAAGCCGTATGTTGCTCGTCCGGCCGCTGCAGCAAAGCCTGCAACACAACCTGCTGAAGCGAAACCTGCTGCGAGGCCGGCCGCGCCTGCAGCGAAACCTGCCGAAGCGAACCCTGCCACGAAGCCGGCAGCGTCTGCACCGAAACCTGCCGAAGCGAAGCCTGCTACGAAGTCGGCTGCGCCTGCGCCGAAGCCTGCGGACGCGAAACCTGCTGCGAAACCGCCTGCGCCTGCGCCTAAGCCTGCGGAAGCGAAACCTGCTGCGAAACCGGCTGCGCCTGCGCCTAAGCCTGCTGCAAAGCCAGCTCCGGCTGCGCATCCCAAAGAGTCGCCACCGGAACACCATCCTCAAAGCTAGGACCGGGCGGTGATGGCGGGGTTGTGGCTCGCCAAGATATCGATCTGGCTGAGAAGCCACGCGCGTGCGTTATTTTGGTCCAGAAAGCCCAGGTTGGCGGTTACTCTCGACAGAGCTGCATGAGCCGGGTCAGTGGAGCAAATTAGGGTGATAGATACGGTCCGTAAGCACAATATAGCGGCAAGCGAGATCCTCGTTACGAAGGTAAATTGACCCTGATTACCGCCGGTGCCATGATCCCCACAGGCGCGCTGCGGGGCCCATGGGTTTTAGCCATGCGGAGAGCTGCCGCCTTGGGGGATACTTTCATGCGGGTTTCGCCTCGTTTGGTCACCGGAGCTGCTTTCCTTCTCATCGTCCTGATGCTCGGTGTTGCGCAGGCGCAGAAGAAGGAAATCAAGATCGGATTTTCCATCGAGGCCATGGAAGGCGAGCGTTGGCAGACTGACCTCGACGAATTTCAGCAGCGTGCTCACGAACTCGGAGCTGCCGTCGTTACTCGCTCCGCCCATGGCAACGATGACTTGCAGTTTCGCCAGATCAACGAACTGCTGAAGAGCGGCATCGATGTCCTCGTGTTTCTGCCGCACGATACCAGCAAGGCTGGACGCATTGTGGAAGCCGCGCACGCCAAACATGTCCCAGTCATCAGCTATGACCGCCTGGCCGCTGCCCCGGTCGATCTCTACGTCGGATTCGACCTCTTCTCGGTCGGACTGGAGCAGGCGCAAAGCTTGGTTGATCGCGCGCCCAAAGGCAACTACCTGTTGGTAGGAGGCTCGCCGCTCGACGCCAACTCGAAAGTCGTTCGCGCCGGGCAGATGAAAGTGCTGCAACCCTTCATTGATCGAGGGGACATCCATGCCGTTGCCGATGTCTGGGTTCCGGAGTGGAATGCCGGCGAGGCTTACGTCATGGTCACGAAAGAATTGAACAAGTTCACGGCTGCCCCGACGGCGGTTGTTGCCTCGAATGACGCGATTGCCGGCGGTGCAATCCAGGCGCTCGAAGACAAGGGTTGGTCTGGCAGAGTGCTGGTCTCGGGTCAGGATGCAGATCTCGCCGCCATCGAGCGAATCTTCGATGGCTCTCAACTGATGACTGTCTATAAGCCGGTCGGAGATGAGGCGCGGGCCGCGGCTGAAGCCGCGATGAAACTCGCGCGGCACGAAGACGTGGAGAGCCGGGCGGAGGTGCCGAACGGCACGCTAACCACAAAGGCCATCCTGCTGACGCCGATCTGTGTCACTCAGCAAAACGCAAGACAGACCGTACTCAAAGATGGATTTCAGAAGCTAGAAGTCGTCAAGCAAAGCCTGCCCAAAGACAAGCAGGCACAGTTGGACAAACCGTAGCTAGCTGGTGCGAGAATCCTTGTAATTGCTTTGCGCGCTGCACATGTGATCTAGTGACCTTTTCCCAAGAACCGACCAAAAATCCTTTGTGCGCTTGGATACTCCCTATTTCTGTGTCGTCCCTGATCATCGTTGGAGTTGCATAAGATCCCAGTCAGCGATCACCCCGAGGGGGCGAAGAGCGCTCGTGGTCGGAACGCCAGTCAGTCGTCTGACACTAAGCCACAACCGGCAATCGGTTTCTGTCGCGATAGTGGGCGACGCAATTGTCTTCGGCAATACGGCGAACTCTGTAGAAATAAAGAACGGGTGGGGATCTCCGGTTTGTGGCGAAAGTGGCACCTTGAAGCTTTAACCTAGTCTGGCAATGGATAACTTTGTGGATGCTCCTCGCTTTTTCCAATCGAACGGTACCCGAGGTGGTTTGCGAGACGGCGGGGCGCTAATCAGGAAAGTCGCCCCAATCAAAGGAGAAATCGCAACTCCACCTCACGTCTCTGACAAGCCCTGATTGATCGTCGTTTCAGATCCATTTCTGTGCCTCACTGCGACGCGCAGATTCTCCAAACCGTGCGCGCCAAGGATTGAGCCCCTGTGGTCAGGTGGCGCGTGAGCCTAAAACGAAGTGCAATATGAGCGAAATAACAGCAAATAGCAATAAGAGATGGATCAGTGCGCCGGCAACGTGGAACACCATGAAGCCGCCAAGCCACGCAACTAAGAGGATTACGAATAGGACTGTCCAGATACTCATGAGCCTCCTCCGATTTCAAATGATCAGACCCGCGCGCGGGAAGTCAGATGAAATCAACGCACTAACGGTTGCTAACTTTCGTGTTCACTCACTCCCAACCAATCTCCCAGTCCACGTAACGAATCGACATAGTCGCAGATGATTTTGGTCGCTCCCACCAAAGGCACCGCGAGTATTAGCCCCATTGCTCCCCAAATCCACGCCCAGAAGAATAACGATAGAGTCACCACTAGCGGATTTAACCGCAGGCGCTTCCCCACGATTTTCGGGTAGAGAACGTTCATGGTGACAACATGCAAACCAATCACCGAGAGCACGATTAGCGCAACTGTGGTCTTGTCTACGATTCCAATACCCGCGGCCAGCGGGGGAAGGAGAGCCAGGAACACTCCAAGATATGGAATCAGGCTCACGAAGCCGCTAATCACTCCCAGAAAATAGAAATAAGGAATTCCCAGAGACCAGAACACAACTGTGCTGACCGCGGCACCTGCCACGCCGATCAGCATGTTGCCGACGATGAAGCTGCGGATCATCGCCGAGATCCTGCCAACTGTGCGGTGTGCGACGAGGCGGTGCTCTTTTGGGAACATCCGCACCGTCGCCGAGAGCACATGATCTTTCCACGTAAGCATGAAGTAGACCAAAAAGGGTACGAATGAGATCGCCAGTACAACTTCTCCCAGTGTTCCGGTACCTGCTGAAATCACTCTGGATAGGCCAGGGGCCTCTTGGACTTCAACGGGCAGTGGCTGCTTACCGGCCTTGGGAGAGGCAAGGACGGAACGAGTACTCTCTTCGATCTTGGTGGTCTGTGCGCGAAAATTCGAGAGATCGTCCCGTATCTTCACCGAATATTGTGGCAATTGAATCGCGAAGTCCACCGCACGGTTGTAGAAGAAATAGGTAAGGCTTCCAGCCAGGCAAACCAAGAGTGTCACGGCGACTAAAGCGGCGACAGGCCGAGGAAAATGGATTTGACTGAACCACCCCACCAGCGGTTCCAGAACAAAGGCAAGGAGAATTGCCACTAGAGTTGTAACCATTACCAGTTTCAACAAATACAGAAGGCCAATCACGGCGATGCCCGCCACGACAATCTGAGCGACAGAACCAGCTCGAATCGAAGCATGCAGGATCTCTGCCTCTTCGATGACTGCGGCAGTCGAAGGGAGTTCTTGCTCCCCCGAAGTGTGGTGTAGTTCTCGACTGCAAGGCGAGGACTTCCCAGGGCTCAACTCTTGCACCTTTAAGGCTGCTTCCGCCGGCTTGTTTAGGAGCATAGGTGCACGGGATCATTCTCCCGATTTCGTCAACATTAAAATCACAGTATCAGCCGACTTCATGACAACCACACATCGGGTTTTCCATGTACAGGGCAATCTCATTTGTCTTACGAGAGAAACGAGGGTTGTCTATCGATGGCCGGTAGGTTGCGGAGTAGATCAGCCCACCGATCTTGCTGAAAGACGATTTGCCATCCAAGCACAGCGCTGCTGCGAAATGCGGCAAGAGTTCCGAGATGGCGATCCTGGCATCCAATTTGGGAAGGTTCTGGACCTCTCTTACACGATTCTCCGTTGAGGCAGGTCACTGGCGTAACCAGGTATGGCGGTTTCGCCAAAGCTAGGCTCTGACGCGCGTCTCCCGCCTGGTGATTAACGCGATGAGCAAAAACGGGTCGTCGCGGTGTCCAAACGTCCTCGCCTGCACTCTAAAGGAGCCCTCGTCGGCCCATCGCCCGGCTGGCGGCCCTGCCGATGTTTTGGGCCGCCAGTTCATTACCGGGCTCGGACGAGTTACGAGCAGAAGCCCGCTTATTTACGCGACACGTTTGGTTGTCTTTACACCCGGTTTAGATTCGCCCTGCTCTTTTCGAGGGCCTTCTTCGTTAGCTTGTGTATTGATCTCTTCCGCAAGTTCGGTCAATTTCTCGTCAGTTTCTGTTTCTTCTTCGAGCGTCTGCTCCAGTAGAGAAGCGTGCTTGGTCTCGCCAAGAATTTTGGCGATGGCGCAGACCGCCCCGTATGCGGCCATCTCATAGTGTTCCACTCTTCGGGCCGCGCCGATCAGCCCCGAGTCCAACACCGCGCCCTCAAAGTCTCCCGACACAACTTCCGAGCCTTCCTTAACCAAGCCCTCCATGCCCACACATTTCTTGCCCTTTGGACTCTCGCCCAGGGCCTGGAAGATCTCTTCAAGGCGCTGAACGTGACCTTCGGTTTGCTTTAAGTGCTTTTCGAAGCCCTGTTGCAGTTCCGTGGCAGATGCTGCTTTGGCCATTTTCGGCAGCGCTTTGATCAGTTGGTTCTCGGCGCTGTACAAGTCCTTCAATTCGTCGACATATAGTTTCTTCAAGCTTTCGTTTGACATATTTCCTCCAAATGAATTGAGTTCCGGTTAGTAAAAATAAAAGCCCCCGGCTAATCGTGGCGGGGGCGCGGGGCACGCGCTAAAAAGGTCTCCTAGCCTCCGGATACGGAAGTCTGGTAAGCCTCTCTGCCCGTGTCGATGGCTTCTGCGACGTTTTCTTTCTGTCTGTTAACTACATCTTTCATTTGTGCGCGGACTTTCTTCCCGGCAGATGCGACCCGGTCCAGCCCACTCCGTACCTTGCCAGCGAGTAATTCCTGAGTGTCTTTGCCTGACTGCGGCGCAAGCATCAGAGTCGCAACCGTGCCGACACCTAATCCAGCTAAAAATGCCCATTCTGTTTTCATTTTCAAGCTCCTTAAGAAGTAGAGTGATGGAACTCCCGGCCACAGCAAACCTGAGCGACGCTTCAGGCACGCTTAGCGAGGTTTGAGAGAAACTTTCAAGAGGTCGCCGGTGGAAATTGCCGCCGGCGACCCATGACAGGACCATGCTTAATTCACATGAGCCTAAGCAACTTCGCGAACACGAGGTTTATCGCTCTTGTCGGCGGCCGCCTCTCCCGTGGAAGAAATATCCTGGGCGCCCGTGCGCTCCAGGATCTCCTTGGCTTTTTTGGTCCACTCAGAGGCGTCAGAATGAACGGACAAAAGAATCCCGCCATCTTTGACGCGGCCTTCGTATCGCTTGGCTTCATACTCCGGGATTCCCATGCCGATTAGAGCACCCGTGAGCCCACCGACCGCTCCGCCGACTCCGGCGCCAGCAAGGGCCGCCATAATCGGCCCTGCCGCTATGAATGGCCCCAGCCCCGGAATCGCCAAAGCACCGATACCAAGCAACCAACCCAAACCGCCGCCAAGCAGAGCGCCCGTTCCGGCGCCTGTGGTGGCACCTTCAGGCGCCTTAGTGCTTTTGTCGTGAGCAAAATCCCTAGTGCCTGCGCCCTCGGGAAGGAGCACTGAAATGTCCGTATTCCGAAAATCGGCCGCCTTCAGTGCGTCCACGGCGTTCTCGGCGCTCGTTCGATTCGGATAAATGCCAAATACTGCTGTGTTTTTACCTGCCATTTTGATTCTCCTTTTGTTTCGTCTGTTAGTTCTTGGGTTTGATATCCAATTGGCTGGTTACGTTGTTTTCGCCCGCCACTTCGGTGGCCTTTGTCTCCACCGTCTTCTTCTCGTCTTCCGATCGCACTGGCCCCTTCAGCGTGACCTGACCGTTCTGGGTGATGATCTTGATGTTGTGCGCATACGTGGAAAGTGATTTGTCTTTCATGATGGATTGTCGTATCTGCTGAGTGATGTCTTGATCAGAACGATTGGCCTTTTGCTGGTCCGCCGTGGGCGCGTCCTGACTCTGATCTCGCTCATTTACCTTGGTATTGTCGGGAGCGGTTTGCTGACCGGCGGGTTCTTGCGCAAGTGCCAACGCTCCACTGCCGAGCAGCAGACCGGTGCACAGAAAAGTACGAACAGCAGTTCTAGAAACAAACTTCATTTTTATTCCTCCTGGAAGTGAACCCACACGTTCTGGGAACGGTCTGTTTTTGCATTTGGGCCAAAGTGGCCAATTCAGGGTTCGAAACCGATCGAGGCCAGAGTAGCGATCTAAGAGGCGTACTTCGAAGATCAAAGAGTGATAAGAGAGTGACACACATAACCCTCCGCATCCGGTCAAGATTGCTCACAGTGAAAAACCGAACACGGATGGAATACCTCATTTCTTTGTCGACCCTCTCGAAGACAGTCCGTTACGATTCCGACTCAGAGAGGTTACGGGAGCTACAAACACCTTATTGCAGGGGTTGAGCGCACGCTATCGACAGCGCACTGTACGAACCCGGTCAATTCACTGTAGGTCATAACAATCTGCCCGCAACTTCCAGGACTTCCTAGAGTCGCTCCGAGAACTTTTTCCACGGTCGGGCTGAAGAAAGCCGGGCAGGAGTGATCCGCGTGTTCCCCAAAGTCAGCCTTGTGAATAGCTTCCGTGCGCCTCGCGTCTGGCATTTCGATTGCGACTCCACTGGCACGCGCGAGTCGCTGTCTGGAGGCTTGTGATGAGGAAAAACCATTTCTGGATCGAGGTCATCACACTTTGCGCGGGGGCTGCTTTTGGCCTCGCGTGTGCGCTTGCGTTTGTTGGCGCCGTCGTTGTGGCCCTGGGACAAACCGCCGAGCCACCACCGTCAGCAGACCACCAGCAAACCTATGTTGGCATGGTGACCTGTTCTCGCTGTTTCGCCAAACATTCTGCCAAGATCGGGGCAACCGCCACAGACTGCGCGCGTGTCTGCATCCGTGATGGAGCCCATTTCACCTTCGTGAATGGGGATCGGACTTATCTTCTCGAAGGAGATCCAGCCCAGCTAAAACGAGTGGCTGGACAGCGCGTGCAAATAGTCGGCGATCTCAGTGGCGGCACGATCACTGTCGCATCGATCGCCGCAGGCACATAAATCGCAGGGAGTTTCAGCGCCCGCGCCTTGATTCACTCGGAGACCGAGATTGCTCCTCCAAAAATCTGTCCGCGCTTGCTAAGGGCATTAGGTTTCATGCCACGTTTTCCTCGGTTTTGCTCTCGTGCGGTGAGACTGATTTCGTCAATGGAAGAGTCGCATAAACTCCTGTACCGGAGCCGTTGGATTCGATAGCCAGAGTGCCACGCAAATGGCGCACACGCTCGTGCATTCCTCTGATCCCCACTCCAGTGCCTTGGGACTGAATCGCAGCCAGTCGTTCCGGGGACATTCCCTTTCCTTGGTCTTCAACCTTGACGTGGATAGAGTTTTCGTCGCGCTCAACTCGAATCAGCGCAGTCTTGCTTCCCGAGTGACGAAGAATGTTTGTCAAGCATTCCTGCACGAGGCGGAATATGACAAGCTCCATCTCCGATGGGAGTCTCCCGAAATTATCAGGAACCCGCAAATCAATCTCTAGACTGCTGCGCTCCGCGAGACCTTGCACGTACCAGTGCAGCGCGGACGAGATTCCGGTTTCATCCAATAGCGGTGGATGTAGAAGGTAGGAGGTTGTGCGTATTTCTCGTGCCAGGTGTTGGACCAACTCTTCGGCGTACTGCACCTCTTTGGCAAGAGCAGGATCTTTCTTTGCGTCTTCGCTGATTCTTGCAAGCTGCAAACCGATCGCGGTCAATGTCTGTCCGGCGCTATCGTGCAGTTCGCGTGCGATGTGCCGCCGCTCGGCATCCTGAGACTCCAGGAGCCGCGACGAAAGCTCACGCAGGTGCGAGTTTCTCCTCTCAAGTTCGTGGGTACGGAACTGGACTTGGACGTCCAGTGCATCCGCCAGCATTCGATAACGCTCTTCACTTTCACGCAACTCCCGCTCAATTCGTTTACGTTCCGTGATGTCGCGAGCAATTTTCGATGCTCCGATAATTTTTCCAGTAGCGTCCCGAAGAGGCGAAACCGTCAGCGAAATATCGAGGGACGTCCCGTCCTTGCGGACACGAACAGTGTCGAAGTGTTCGAGTCGCTCGCCTTTCTTGATTCGTTCAATGATGACCGTTTCTTCGTGCCTGCGGCTGAGCGGGATGATCAACGAAATGTGTTGGCCTATCGCTTCGTCGGCGGTGTAGCCAAACAGCCGCTCGGCACTGGGGTTCCAGCTGGTGATGACACCGTCGAGCGTTTTGCTGACGATGGCGTCATCCGTTGAGTCCACAATTGCGGCGAGCAAGGCAATGGCTTTATCCGCTTGGAACCGTAAGGCTGGCAACTCATCCAGAAGGGATTGGGTGACCGAATCCCTGGCCTCCGGATCATTGAGGATGCAATCCGCCAATGCTTCATGTGTCGCCAGTAGTTCCTTGACGTCATCTTCAAAAGCGATTTCGGGATGTGTTTCAGTCCAATAGTGCGCTGCCCTGACAAAGGCCAGGAATAAGAGTAAGTATTGAAGGCGAGCCGGGCCAAATAGTCGCGCCAGGGCATCAAGACACAGCAAATAGTCGGAAGTCTTTAAAAACACGTGCCCAGCCAATATAAAGATGGCACCTTCCATCTGCGTGTTCGCCATCGGCATTTCAAGAATGGGAGCGGCGCAGGCTGCACACAGCGCCACAAAGGATTGAAGTTCTTGTCCGCGGGGAAAGGGCTGTCGAAGGAGTTTGACAACGTCCGTAACGCTTTGTGTACGCGCGGTCGGATCGCCAGCGGGATGGCCAAGTCCTACAAGGAACCCAACGTGGCGCGCAATGCAATAACGGACGGCGCAAAAGCGCGAGAGGTGGACAAAAAGACGCTCTTTAAAAGCGGAGGGAAGAGGATTGTCGAGGTAGGCAGCCTGTGCGAATCCCCACAGTTTCTCAGTGATCTCGGGAGTCTCAGGTGCTAGGCGGAAGAAATTGGGAAGAACCCCGAATCGCTCCGCTACGCGATTCTCAAGATCTGATGCTGGGTTCGCCACTGATTTCACAACCTTTTGACGACAAAGTCATTATACGATCACGCCGGGCTGATTGCCGAAATCGGGGATAGCACTCAAAACCCCGCCCAGGGTTATAGGTGCGATCGCGATGTTGGACTAGTTGACCGGAAAGCCGGAAATCACGACCGGATCTCGTTCCACACGTACAAAAAGTTCTCGTCGCTGGCCGTAGCAACATCGCGGTCGCTCTTATGAACGGCACGATTTAGCGCTGATCGCACATTTTCTTTGCTTTCCTCTAATTCCGCCAGCGGCACTCTGAGCGCAACTCCCGCTGGTAGTTGATCGAGATCGGAGAGAATCGCGGTGATTACCTGCTTGTGTTTTCCTTTGCGACCTTGCGGAACATCAACCTGCGACATTGTCTTGAAGTTCATTGGAGCTTTTTGAGTGTGGCCCACGGTGACCCCCTATCCCAGAATTATAATCGTTAACCTAACGTGACGTAATCGTAATACAACGACACGACATCGTGCAAGGATAAAATTCACACCCTTAAACACAGGTTCACTAACGTGGTCGGAGCCTGGAAATGACGGGTCCACGAGTCGTGGGCTATCGAATACGTTAAAGCGCGAGCAAAGATTGCCGAAAAGATATAACCCGTACTGCCTCTGGACTGCTACGGTTGGGGGAGTGGAAGGGGATAAGTTCAATGCGAATGCCCAAAACACATTTCGAGCAGATTCCGGTGGAGACTGTTAAGAAGATTGCTAAAGAACTCCCTGAAAGCAGTACAGTGCCGCGGCTAGACGAGATCACACCTCCGCAGGAACATTGGCAGGAATTAGCAAAGCAGGTCCAAGCTGAGCAGGATCCGAACAGATTGACGGAGCTGGTCACTCAACTTCTTGTTGCATTTGATGAGAGAAATCCCCGGAAGGGTTCTGGCTCAGTCTGTCGGAATCGTCCTGAGCGCATCTGACGCAGCGGTCAGTCAGCCTCCGCTCGGTCTGCGGTCGGGGTGGCTGGCAAGACCCATTTTCCGTGCGCGCTCGATGTGATCGTGCAGGGCCGACCGCAACTCCTCCATTGTCCTGTGAAGTTCCTCTTCGTCGGTAATTGCAATCGCCGCTTTAACCAGATCCCTGATCCGGTCAGCACCCGATACTTCACTACGCCTGCTAGAAATCACGTTCCAGCTTCGCACAAGTTGATATTCAGGAGCTATAGGGTCCAACCTGTAGCCTCCTAAAATCGAAAATCCGTAGAGAGACCCCAGGTATTCGTACTGTGCACCACGCCGAAAGCCATGTCGGAAGTGTTCTGCGCAATGCCCGCATCGTCGGATCGCATTGGAAACCGGGATGCACTCGCCATAGGTGAGCCGGTGTCTGAGTGAATTGGGACACGAAGTGGTCGTGGCGCGTGCGCGCAGTGTGTGATTGATCGGGGAGAGTCGAAAGAAAGATGATCGGCCGGATGCCCAGACTCATGGGAACGTCTTTAAGTCGCCGTAATCGCTGTTGAACAATCGCGATTTCACTCATTGACCAGGTCGTGAGAGTGTGAAGGCCCGTTAGTACAGGAACGATCAAGATCCCGCGCGGTAATTTCTGCCCCCGCCGAGACTCAAACGACCCCCACGAAGGACGCAGTCGAATCGAGTAAGAGGGATTCCGGCAGTGGCCGAGCCCAACTACTTGCCAAGAGAGTTCTAAAGTCGTCCGCTAGGGCCGACCATTTCTTTCTCTTCCCGCGTCAAACTAACTAATGCGCCGGAGCGGCGTGCTGTTTGACCTTGGCTACGAGCGCGTCGAATCGTGGGTCGCCGTGAAGCGATTTGAGATCACTATCGTTTTGCATTGGTTGGCCACCTCCGTGGGCGACCACCTCCGCTAACAGCGCCAGCGCTTCGTCTCGCTTGCCCTCACCTGCCACGTCGCAAGCCAGGTTGTAGATGGAGTTGATCGTTGACGGATGTGCTGGCCCGAGAACGCGTCGCTGAATCTCCAGCGTCTCGCGTTGCAACTTCTCGGCCTCGGCATAGCGCTTCTCGTCATCCAGAATAGTAGCTAAATTGGTCGCGGATTCAAGCGTGTTCGAATGTTCCGGCCCCAGCACACGCCGTTGAGTATCCAGCGTTTCGCGCATCAGTTTCTCCGCTTCGCCCGAGCGTTTCTCGTCAGCCAGCACGTTCGCCAGGTTAGCCGACGCCAGCAGGGTGCTAGGATGTTCTGGCCCCAGGACCCGAAGTTCAATCTCCAAAGTCTCGCGATCTAACTTTTCTGCATCAGAGTAGTGTCCCTCCTCATCGAGAAGCAGCGCCAGGTTGTTCATCACCTCCAGGGTGTGCGGATGGTCTGGCCCCGAGACCCGGCGACGAATATCCAGAGTTTCGCGATCTAACTTCTCCGCCTCGGCATAGCGGCCCAGTTTGTCTAGAGCTGCAGCCAGGCCACCCATCGATAACAGAGTGTCAGGATGTTCCGGCCCTGAAACACGACGACGAATCTCCAGGGTTTCGCGTTCTAACTTCGCCGACTCAGCATAGCGGCCCTGTTGATAGAGGACGTTCGCCAGGTTGTTCATTGACAACAGCGTGAACGTGTTCTCCGGCCCAAGCACGCGCCGTTCAGAATCGAGCGTCTCGCGAAACAACTTCTCTGCCTCAGCATAGTGGCCGTCTGCAATCAGGGTCGTGGCCAGGTGATGCATGGTAGCCAACGTTTCCGGATTTTCCGGGCCGAGCACGCGGCGTCGAATTTCGGCGGCTCGTTCCAGCAGTGGAAGAGAACTGGAATAAAGTCCGAGGCTTTGGTAGACAACTCCCATCACGTCCATCATCTGCGCCTTCAGCTCCGGGTCCTGAGCCAGGCTGGTATCGATTTTCGCTGACGATTTGTCGAGGATCTCCCGGGCGGTTATGGTTTTTCCGCGGGCCTGACTCGGATCGGAGACATTGAACATGCCGGTCATGAAATCGGTGACCCGGGTGGCGCGATCCCGTTCGCGGTTGGCGCGGTCCCGCTCCCGAGTAATCCGGCGCAACTGGATCGTCTGCATTACTCCAAATGCGATCAGCAGCAGCACCATGGCGCCGACCGCGGCTACTCCGAACTTGTGGCGCTGGACATATTTCTTTGCCCGATAGGCTGCGCTTGCTGGGCGCGCGGTTACAGGTTCGTTCCGTAAGTAGCGGCCAATATCCGCGCTCAGCTCCAAAGGCGTGTCATATCTGCGGGTGCGGTCTTTGTCCAGAGCTTTCAGGGTGATCCAGTCCAGATCACCACGCAGCAGGCTGACCAGTTGCCGCGGATCCGTTTTCCGGTTCGCTGCAGTGGCCGCCGAGGCTGGGTCTTGGGTGACTCTCGCGCTCGGACTCGGAGGATCGTCCTCATGCAACTGCCGCAGCACCTCGTGGAAAGGCTTCGTTTTCCATTGCTTCACATCAAACGGCAGGACGCCGGTGAACAATTCATAAAGCACCACGCCCAGCGAATAAACGTCAGTGCGGGTGTCAACGTCCGGGATGCTGGGATCGGCTTGCTCCGGGCTGACATAGCCCGGCGTGCCCACCGTTCCTCCCGCACGCGTCACCAGCGTCTCGTCCTCAGACTGCTGTGAAATGGCTTTGGCGATGCCGAAATCGATAATGCGCGGCATCGGCTTGCCATCCACTTCGACCACCAGGATGTTGGTGGGTTTCAGATCCCGGTGAATGATCGCCTTCTGATGCGCATGCTGCACGCCCTCGCAAACTCTCATCAGCAAGGCCAGTCGTTCGCGGGCCGGCAGACGCTTCTGATCGCAGTAGTTGGTGATCGGCAGCCCCGGTACATACTCCATCACGAAGTAAGGCTGGCCTGCGGGAGTCGAGCCGGCATCGAACACCTTGGCGATGGCAGGGTGATCCATGATCGCCAGAGTCTGCCGCTCCAGATTAAAGCGCAGCAAGGCGGAGCTGTCGTATTGTCCTGCCTTGATGATTTTCACTGCGACCTGCCGCTTGACCGGAGTGGACTGTTCGGCTAGCCACACTTGGCCCATGCCTCCTTCGCCCAATTTCCTCAGCAGCCGGTAGGGGCCAATCGAGCCTAAATCGGGCGCAGGCACGCCGACAGGAGGAGCGGCTGAATCGAAAGTTGCTTCGAGATCAGAATTGGTGCGTGTGTTGGGCGGGCCTGGATTGGAGGCGGCGGGGTCTCGGTTGCTCACGCTGTCCTCTTTGGAAGCTGGATAAGATCGGCGGCTAGTTTAGCACCGAAGAGGAAGCAAAAGGGGAGCTCGATCTTGGACTCGATTCGTCCAATACTCCGCACTTCTTCAAAACATTTTCTGCGGTTGACGAACTGCCTCTGCCAGATCACTGAGGAACATCGCTGCGCGCGCGCCGTCCACGGCGCGGTGATCGCAGGAGAGTGTAAGACCCATCATGACCCGGACGGCGGGTTTACCCTCGATCGCGACGACTCGCTCGGCGATGCTTCCCACCGCGAGAATCGCCGCCTGGGGCGGGATGATGATCGCGGTGAATTGGTCCACGTCGTGCATGCCAAGGTTGCTGATGGTGAAAGTGGCATCGGACAGGTCGGCGGGACGCAGCTTGCCTGCGCGCGCGCGCTCGGCCAGGTCACGCCGCTGCGTGCGCGATTTCCGCGAGAGTTGCGATGTGTGCGTTTGGAACTACTGCCGCAACTACACCATCGTTGACCGCGATGGCCACACCCATGTTCACGTGATCGTGCAGACGAATGCCTTCGGCGGTCCAACTTGAATTCAGACGGGGATGCTTGAGCAGCACGCGCGCTACCAACGCGATCAGCAGATCCGTATGCGTAACGCGGATGTGCAGCGTGCGCTCGATCTCTGGCGTCAGCTTTTCCCGGTACTCATTGAGCGCACTCGCCTCGATTTCACGACTCACGAAGAAGTGCGGGACGGTAGTCCAGCTCTGCGTGGTGCGTTCAGCCATCAGCCGGCCGAGAGTGCGGGGGACTTCGACGTTGCCTGGCTTCGGCGTTGCGTCGGGCGTCGCTGGAATAGGCGCAGCTTGCACGTCGGACGCGAGGATCTCGCCTCCCGGGCCGGAACCGTGCACGGCAGCAAGGTCCACGCCCAGTTCCTTGGCAAGACGGCGCGCCTTCGGGGAGATCCTCGCAGCCTGCGATGCAGCAGGTTCGAGAGCTCTCGCCGCAACCGGAGCAGCATGTGATTCTGTCTTACCTCGGGCGGCAGGAGCCGAGGCTGACGCTTCGTTTTCTATGGGAGTCTTTTCGCCAGGAGCTAGAATCCAGGCAATCGTCTTCCCCACCGGGATGTCGGCTCCGGCCGCAGCCGTGATTCCGGCGAGAACGCCGTCGGCAGGCGCTTCCACTTCGAGGACGGCTTTATCGGTTTCTACTTCGAGAAGCGGCTCGCCTTTGGTGACGCGGTCGCCTTCTTTCTTTCGCCAGGCAATGAGCTTGCCGGTTTCCTGCGCCATCTCGAGAGCGGGCATAACAACGCTGAAGGCCATAATGTTTTATCGGGGAGGGCTACAGTATGGCCTTCAGTCCGAAACTCCTACGCGCTCAGTCTTCGCGCTGGCTTCGATCATGTCGATCACGCGCTCGCTGGGCGGAGCCTCAGTCTCGCGGGTAGTGGGCAGCGGTCCGTTGACCGTAAAATAGTGTGCGCCCGCCACCAGCAGTTCTTCCGCCGGGAAGCGGGTAATCACTTCGTGTCCCGTCGGCGTGACCACGATTTCTTCCTCAATGCGCGCTGCGCTCCAGCCATCGGTCGAAGGCCAGAAAGTTTCGAGCGCGAACACCATCCCCGGTTCGATGGTCACGGGATGCTCGAACGAAACCAGTCGGCTGATCACCGGCTTCTCCCAGATGGCGAGGCCGATGCCGTGGCCGTATTGCAGCGCGAAGCAGGACTCCTCGTTCGGGAAACCGAACTCTTCGGCCTTCGGCCACACTGCGGCAATCTCAGCGGTGGTGCGTCCGGGACGCACCAGCTCAATCGCCGCGTCGAGATACTCACGGCAACGCTTGTAGGCGTCAACCATCGGGCGGGAAGAATAGCCGACAGTGAAGCAGCGGTAGTAGCACGTACGGTATCCCATGTAGGAATGCAAAATGTCGTAGTAGACGGGATCGCCGGGGCGCAGTAACGCGATCCGAGAAAACATGCGGATGCGGATTGCAGCGCTCGCCGGAAATCGCGTTCACAGCTTCGACGTATTCCGAGCCCAGATCGTAGAGAACTTTGCTGACCAGGCCGACTGCTTCGTTCTCCCGCATGCCCGGTTTCATGGCGCGGTAGAGTTCGTCGTAGGCGGCGTCGACCATCGAGGCCGAGGTATTAAGCAGCGAGATTTCATCCTGCGTCTTGATCACGCGGGCTTCCGACATCAGCGCCTGACCGTCGACTACCTTGATGCCTTCGCGCTGCAGCGCGAACAAGACAGGCAGTTCGATGATGTCGATGCCGAGCGGCTCTTTGTGCAAGCCGCGCATTTCGAGTTCGATGCGAATCTTTTTCGCGACGTCTTCGGCGCGTCCCATCTCAGGAGTCATGGCGCCACGCAGCATCGAAATTCCTGCCCGCGAACGTCCATCGAGCCACGGGCAATTCAGTTGATGATGCTTGGCGGCGGAACCGAAGTCCCAGAGAATCGGCTCGTCGTTCTGCGGCAGCAGAGTGAAGCGGTTGGCTCTTGTCCTGCGCCCATGTGCCAATGTGCGTCGAGGTCAGATAGCGCACGTTGTTCATGTCGAAGCAGAGCAGCGCGCCCATCTCAGACTTGGCAAGCAGAGCCTTGGCCTTCGCCAGACGCTCGCGACGGAGGCGATCAAAGTCGATGCGCTGTTCCCAATCGACCGCCATGGTTCCATGAGTTTTTAGTGCCATATCAAACCTCCTGCGTTCGCGTAGGGCCGCCGTCTCGGCGGCTGTCCGGCGGGCGCTACTCTTTCCCGCACATCAATGCCGCAGCTTCGAATACCGTCTGCTCAGTCGGCACGGTCGCGTCTTCCAGCGGCGGAGAGAACGGGATCGGTACGTGCATCGCGCCCATTCTTTTCACCGGCGCGTCCAAATCGTAGAATGCGCCTTCGGCGATGACCGCGGCAAGTTCCGAGGTCACTCCGTATCGTCCGTAGCCTTCATCCAGCACAATCACACGCGAAGTTTTCTTCGCCGAGTCGATCAGTGTCTTTTCATCGAGCGGCCAAGTCGTCCGCGGATCGACCACCTCGGCGCTGATGCCTTCTTTCTCCAGCAGAATCGCCGCCCCCAGTGCGACCTGCACCATGCTGCTGGTAGCGACGAGCGTGATGTCGTCGCCCGAGCGCTTCACATCGGCCACGCCGAACGGGATCGTGTAATCATCTGCCGGAACCGGGCCCTTCAGCTTGTACATCATCTTGTCTTCAAAAAAGACCACCGGATTCTCATCGCGAATGGCGGTCTTCAGCAGACCTTTCGCATCGTAGGGCGTCGAGGGCAAAACTACTTTCAGTCCCGGCACATGGCTGAACCAGGCGTGCAGCGATTGCGAGTGCTGTGCCGCCGAGCGTCGGGTCGCGCCCAGCGTAGTGCGCATCACCATCGGAACTTTCCAGTGGCCGCCCGACATGTAATGAACTTTAGCGGCTTGGTTCACCATCTGATCCATGGTCAGAGTGATGAAATCGCCGAACATGATGTCAACCACGGGACGCATTCCGGTCATCGCAGCGCCCACGGCAACCCCGGTGAAGCCGGCTTCGGAGATGGGCGTATCGACCACGCGAGCGGCGCCGAACTCTTCGACTAAGCCGGAGAGAACCTTGAACGGAGTGCCGGCCTCAGCGACATCCTCGCCGATGATACAAACGCGGGAATCGCGCCGCATTTCTTCCGCGAGCGCTTCGCGGACTGCCTGCGCAAATGTGAGTTCGCGTTCAGGCATACACGTGCTTCCCCACTTCATCAACGTTCGGATAAGGCGCGGCAATGGCAAACTTCACGGCAGCCTCCATCGTGGCGCGAATTTCCGAGTTAATCCGATCCAGGGATGAAGCGTCGGCATAGCCCTGTTCGAGCAACCACTTCGATAACACAACGATGGGATCGCGATCCGTCTTCCACTGCTGCTCTTCCTGCTTGGAGCGGTAGTATTCGCGATTGATGTCGCCGACGTGATGTCCGCTGTAGCGATAGGTGTCACACAGCAGGAATGCGGGTCCGCCTCCAGCGCGGGCGCGCTTGACCAGCCGAACTGCGACTTCATAAACGGCGCGCACGTCCTGCCCATCGACGCTGGCGGCTTCGATGCCGAAAGCCGCGGCGCGGCCGAGGATGGTCGCCGGCGGTGGTTTCGGCGAAGTGCGTGTACTCGTTGTACTGATTGTTTTCGCAGACGTAAATCACGGGCAGCTTCCACAGCTGCGCCAGATTCATCACTTCATAGAGGAAGCCCTGGCCGAGCGCGCCTTCGCCGAAGAAGCAGACGGCCACGCGATCCGTGCCCAGCGTCTTGGCGGAAAACGCCGCGCCGGTGGCGATGCCCGCACTGCCGCCGACGATCGCGTTGGCGCCGAGATTGCCGGTGGCGGGATCGGCGATGTGCATCGATCCGCCTTTGCCCCGGCAATAGCCGGCTTCTTTTCCCAGCAGCTCGGCGAACATGCGGTCGGGCGACGCGCCTTTGGCCAGGCAGTGACCGTGGCCGCGGTGCGTGCTGGTGATGTAGTCGTCGATGCGCAGGGCTTCGCAGATGCCCACGGCGACGGCTTCTTCGCCGCTGTATAAGTGGGCGAGGCCGGGCATGAGCGCGCGAGTGTAAAGCTCGTTCACTTGCTCTTCAAACAGGCGGATGCTCACCATCTGGCGATAGGCATGAAGCCACTTGTCCTTCTCAGTAGCGGTTTCGCGGCTAGCTGTTGGATTGGAGGTAGCGGTCGTCATTTCTTCTTAGGTCCCGCGGTTACGGGCGTCGTCACTCCCGACATGGCGGCCAGCACGTCGAACATGCAGGCGAAATCGTATTTCGTCCAACCCATGCCGCGCGCCGCCGTCAGAATCTCATTGCTTACCGCGGTCGAAGGTAGGGGCACGTCGAGCTGGCGGCCCAGATCCATAGCCAGGACCATATCTTTCTGCATCATGTTGACGTCGAACCACGCTTCTTCCGGCTGGTGCAGCACGAACGGCCCGCGATACTGAATCATGGGCGAGGCGATCGCGCTGTGGGTAAGCACGTCGACGGCGGTCTCGCGGGCGATGCCGCTTTTCTCGGCCAGCAGCACGCCTTCTGAAAACGCCAGCATCTGCACGGCTAGACTCAAGTTCACTGCGATCTTCATCGCCAGCGCGAGACCGTTGTCGCCGACATGCGTGACCTTGGGGCCGATGTCAAGCAGCAGTGGCTTCACTTTTTCAAAGGTCTCATTTCGTCCCCCGACCATCACCGACAATTTGCCTTCCTGCAGGGTGATCACGCTGCCCGAGACCGGCGAGTCGACCATATCCGCGCCTTTTTCGCGCACCTTCGCGGCCAGTGCACGGCTCACGGTGGGACTCACCGTGCTCATGTCGATGAAAACCTTGCCCGTGCTCAGGCCTGCCAACATTCCGTCCGGACCTTCGGTGATGGCAGCGATGGCCGCGGCGTTAGTCACCATCGCGAAAGTGAAGTCGGACGCGCTTGCGACGGCGCGCGGGGAGTCAGCCCACTGCATCCCTTTGGCAACCAGCCACTCTGCCTTGGCGCGGGTGCGGTTGTAGCCGGTGACGCTGTGACCTTTGCTGAGCAGCCGGTTCACCATCTGGCTGCCCATGACTCCTAAACCGATGAACCCGAGTTTCGCCATCCTCGCCGAACCCTCCGAACCTCTCCCGCGCAATGGTCGATACCTTACGCGGTGGCTTGTTACCTGGCCTTGTTACCTGGCCCTGCTACGCGGTGATTTTGGAACCGGCCGGCGCGTGCTTCCCCGAAGACTTGCCGCCGGAAGAAACCTGTGAATCCTCGCGCACCTGCTCGAGATGGGCACGCATCGCACTGCGGGCCGTCTCCGGATCGCGGCGCTCCATGGCCTCCAGAATGCGCTTGTGATGAAACTGCCCGCGCTGCGGACCGCCTTCGACGTTAAAGATCTTTATGCGTTGCTCGCGCAGCAGTCCGACGATGGAGTCGATCAAGGAAAGAATCAGAGGATTGGCGACTGCCTCAGCCAGAGCGAGATGAAAATCAAGATCGGCCTCGATGTAGGCTTCGGGCTGTTTCTGGGCGCGGTCCATCACGGCAACCGCCTCGCGCAAGGCCGTGAGATCCTCTTCCTTGACACGCTCCGCCGCTAAAGCGGCGATTCCCGGTTCGAGGATCAAGCGCAACTCGGCCAGATGCGGCGAGCCTTCCTGCTGGCCAATCTTCACCATGAGGTCGAAGGATTGGCGCGCTGCCTGAGAGGTTCCGTCAGTCACAAAGGTGCCGCGGCCGGAGTAGGCTTCCACCAGACCTTTTTCGCGCAGCGTCTTGACGGCTTCACGAACCGCGGTGCGACTGACCCCGAGACGCTGTGCCAGGTCACGCTCGGCGGGAAGCTGGTCGCCAGGTTTTAGGGAGCCATTGAGGACGGACTCTTCGATCTGCTGGACGATCTGCTCGTACAGCCGAGAGGTTCGAACAACTTTATACACAGGGCAATCTCCCGCAGGGGCCAGTTTGTGGGGGCTGGCGATGGTCTGGTTACTATACCGCAGGTCCAGTGCCGGCGGCGCGGTTTCTGCGGTCTCGGATCGTAGGCTGAGCAATGGCGGTCTCTAGGTATAGTGGTATGACAGCTAGGACAATATCACCCTCCTTGGTCGAATGCAAGGAGCTCATTGGACCCGATTTCATTCAATAAATCTGCGGTGAAATCATTCTTGACGAACCGACTTTACTACTCGGGCTCGGCAGGGTCGGAAGCCGGGCTGAATCGCAAAATTTGCTTGACTTCATTCCTGCCTCAGTGGTATGGCTGTCGGACCAGTAAACGGAGGCACGTATGACATTCCGAAGCACCGCCATGTCCGCGGGTCACAAGACGAATGTAGCTGCGCGGATTGTCTTTCTTGCTCTCGCCCTGAGTCTGATCAGTCTGACCTCGCTGGCCCAGTCCACGGCCGGGCGCGTGCTAGGCACTATTGCCGACCAGAGCGGCGCTTCCGTGGCCGGTGCAACCGTGCTCGTCACCGACACCCAGCGTGGCACCTCGCGAACTCTCAAAAGCGACACCTCCGGGGACTACGTTGCCGCCGACCTGATCCCAGGAACCTACAAGATTCGCGTCGAAGCCAAGGGCTTCAAGTCGGTGGAGCGGCCGAGCGTCACAATCGAAGTCGCCACCGATGTCCGCGTCGACTTTACGCTCCAACCCGGGAATATTTCCGAGATCGTGACCGTCACCGAAGAAGTTCCGCTGCTCAACACGACCTCCGCCACTCTGGGAGGAACGTTGAGCAATAAGGAAATCAACGACCTGCCGTTAAACGGCCGCAATTATGAGAATCTGTTGCAGCTTCGTCCGGGAGTGGTCCGCTATCCCGGCGGCGGATTCTCCACCACGAGCGCGAACGGCCTGCGCGCAGAAGATAACGCTTATTACGTCGAGGGCCTGTTCAACAGCGAGCCCTATTCCGGACAGGCAATCATTAACGGGGCCGGAATCGCCGGCGATTCAGCAACCATTCTTCCCATCGATTCGATTCAGGAGTTTAACCTGCAGCAAAACCCGCCGGCGGAATATGGATGGAAGCCGGGCGCAGTGGTGAACGTAGGTCTGAAGTCCGGCACCAACAAACTGCACGGCACAGCTTTTGGCTTCGGCCGTGATGGAAACCTCGACGCACGCAACTACTTCAACGACGACCCAAATCCAAAATTGACCCGAACGCTGGAGCAGTTTGGCACCAGTCTCGGCGGCCCGATCATCAAGGACAAGGCGTTTTACTTTGTCGCCTATGAAGGCCAGAACTATAACGTGGGCAACTCTTACGGAGGGGTCACTGGTCCCTCGATGGTGCACATGGCGCCCCAGACGCCAAACAACTGTTCGTTCGGATTCGCGGGCGACTGCTACAACAGCATTCCGGATGCGATCGCGGATATCACGTCACCCGCCGCCGTCGCCGCTGGGGTCATCGTAAGCCCAGCAAGCCTGCTGGTTTCCGGGTGTTCGCTTGCGGGCGGCGCAGTCGCTTGCAACGGCACAGGATTTGTCGCCAACAACCAGACGAATATTGGCACGGCCCTCACCGCCCTCGACGCAATTACGATTCCGAACGGATTCAATAACGTTGTCAATGTCAACAACGCTGTGGGCAAGGTCGACTACGCGCTAAATGACCGAAACAGCATCAACTTGATGTACTTTTTCGGAAACAACACCGGGACAGTGGAAGACTTTTCTGAGTTGCAACAGAGATGGCTCTCTGATATTCACACCCGTGCGCAGGTAGTGGGCGGCGGCTGGACTTGGACGCCCAACGTCCGCACAGTGAATGAAGCGCGCCTGGGGTACAACCGGCTCTATCAGCCGACTCTGCCCGGCGACCTCGACACTCCGGCTTCGGTGTACGGTCTCGATACGGGTGTGACCGGGCCCAACACCGGAGGCCTGCCACGCGTCGGTTTTGGTGGATACTTCACTACACTCGGCGGTTTTAAGTGGCCGAAGTTCCAGGGACCGGATTCCATCACCCAGTTCATCGATCACATCTCCTACACGGCGGGCAAGCACGCCCTGAAATTCGGTGGCGAAATCCATTACAACCGGGTCAAGAATGCTTCATATGGCAACGCCCGCGGAAGCATCAATTTCCTGGGCGGTGTCATAAGCCCCAACCCCGGTCCCAACGGTTCGAGCCCACTCGAAGACTTCTTTGCCGGCGCCCCGTTTAAATCAACGGTCGAGGTCGGAAATCCGACTCTCCATCTGCACAACTGGGCGTACTCGGGCTTTTTCCAGGATGACTGGCGAGTCAGCAAGACTCTGACTGTGAACTTTGGCGTTCGCTACGAGTACAGCAGCGTGCCCCAGGAAGCTAACGATCTGCTAGGAAACTTTGATCCCAACTTAGGCATGGTGCAGGTGGGCCATCAGATCAGCAACCTCTATAACTCGGATCATAACAACTTCGGCCCACGCATGGGCTTTGCCTGGGATATCGGCGGAAACGGGCGGACCGTGCTGCGCGGCGGCGCCGGACTGATCTACGAGACCGTGAACTGGCAGTCCTTCATCGCGTTCAACAATGCCTTCGGTCCGGGAAGCGTTCCTACCGGCGCCCCGATCGACGCTGCGGGAGATACATCCGGTGGCACGATTACGACGAGTAATGTGACTGTAAAGAATTTCCTCGGTTACCCGACCACCTGGGATGCCGCGAATGGGCCTCTTTACGGCGGGAGCACGGTCGATTGCTCTCCGATCCTGCCTAGCGGCAATCCAGGTAGTCCGTGCCCTATTATGACCGTGGACCGCAATCTCACGACCCCGTACGTCTGGAACTGGACCTTGAACCTGCAGCATGCCTTCACCCCGAACCTGTCGATCGAAGCTGCCTACGTGGGCAATCACGGCACGAATCTAGTGGGGATTCGGGACATTAATCAGCCCCCGGTGGGGTCGGGATGGACGCCTGCTGGTACTGGTGCTGGAACGCTAACCGCCTGCCTTGCCAGTGCTGGCACGGGTTACAACAATTGTTTTGTTGACACCGGATACGAGACGACCAATGCCCCGTTCAACGCGAAGTTTCCCTACCTGGCAAACATCTTCCAGATGGGAAACGTGTACCGCTCAAACTACGACGCCCTGCAAGTCACTCTGAACGCGCGCAACTATCACGGCCTGAGCATGGTGGCGGGCTACACCTACTCTCACTCATTGGATGACGTGGGCGCGAACTGGGACTTCGGCTACGGCTCCGGGCTTCCGCAGAACGCCCATAACGTCGCAGCCGAGTATGCGAGCAGCGACTTCGACATGCGGCAACGCCTGACCGTTTCACTCACTTACGCGATTCCCGGACGGAAGGGCTTCGCGCAGATGCGGGAAGGCTGGGAAGTCAACTCGATCATCACTCTTGAAAGCCCGCAGCCCTGGGGGCCAATGGATGAAGGAACGGACGCAGCCGGCGTTGGCCCCCTGCCCGTGAGTCCGCCCGCCAACAGCCCGATTCGCTGGAGTTTCTACGGAAAAACCTCGGATTTCAAGTCTGAGAAGGGGGTTACGATTCCGTACTTCCCAAACCCTGCTGCGCCAACTCCCGCATCCTGTCTGTCGCAGGCGCTGACGGTAGACGGCGGCACTCCTGGTCCATCGACAGCGTCCCTGAACCTGTTCGGCTGCTACGCCAACGGCAATTCGGTCATGCTTCCTCCGCCGCTCGGCCAGTTCGGAAACATGGGCCGGAACATGTTCCAGGACACCGGCTTCAAGAATTTCGATTTCTCCCTGGCCAAGAATTTCCACTTTGGAGAGACCATGCGGCTGCAAGGCCGCATCGAGTTCTTCAACATCCTCAACCATCCGAACTTTGCTAATCCCTACGGCGGCCAAAACGGATTTGGCCTGAACGACCCGTCGGTTCGACCTTTTGGCTGCGGCTGCGCCACGCCCGACATTGCCGCTGCCAACCCCGCCGTGGGCTCGGGTGGCCCGCGCTCGATCCAGATTGGGGCGAAGTTCACGTTCTAGGTGTCTAACCAGGTTTTGAATGACCAGGTTTGAATGACTAGGTTTTGAATGACCAGGCTTTGAATGACTAGGTTTGAAGGCGGAGGGAGGGCCGGACGCAATTCCGTCCGGCCTTTTTTCGTAAATGGCTCGCGCGATTCGGCAGCCAGAAGGAATGGGTTATGAAAACAAGAATCCCGCTTTTTCTTGCGGCTTTTCTCCTGCTATGGTTCGCATTCATTTCAGCCGGTGCCTCCGCTCAAGAAACTTCTGCCAAAAAAGAAGAGCGTCGCGAACGCACCATCGATGAGATCAGAGTCGAGGCCATCCGCCGCGCCGAAGTTGGGCAGTACCCCCTGATCGGGCTTGACCCGGGCGATGTGAGAGAAGCTTTCAAGAGCATCAACACCAGCGACAAGGATGAATGGGCTGCCGGATTCATGCACGTGGCCGATCGCTACTTCAACGAGGCAAAGGCACTGGAAAAGTCTGATCCCGCCAAAGCCAATGCTGACTACATCCGCGCGTGGCGGCTGTACTCGTTCGGACGCTGGCCGATTCCAGCGTCTCCAGGCAAGCAGCGCTCGTATGAAAAAGCCCTCGAAGCCTTTCTCGATCATGCCAAGTTCTTCGATCCCCCGCTGGAAGTTGTGCGCATCCCTTTCGAAGGCAAGGAAATCATCGGGTACCTGCGCCTGCCGAAAAATGCCAAGGGCCCGGTGCCGCTGGTGATCGCGGTGAACGGCCTGGATAGCCGTAAAGAAGACCTGACGGAAAGTTTCAGCGCGATCCTTCCTTTCGGAATCGGCTATCTCGCGGTCGATGGTCCGGGGACGGGGCAGAATCCGATCAAGGTGAGTGAGACCGCGGACCGCATGTTGTCGCGCGTGATAGATTACGCGCAATCGCGACCCGAAATCGATAAGAACCGCATCGCCATGCACGGCGTGAGTTGGGGCGCGTACTGGGCCACGAAGATGGCGATCGTCGAGCGCGCCCGGCTGCGCGGCGCGAGCGCGCAGTCGCCGCCAGTCGACAAGTTCTTCCAGAAAGAATTTCTGATGAACTCGCTGCTGGGCAATCGCGAGTATTTGTTCGACCAGGTGCCCGCGCTCATGAACATTCTGGAAGGCGTACACACGCTCGAAGAAATGGGCGATTACCTGCCCAGGATGTCGCTTGTACAGCAGGGTCTACTGGGCAAGCCGATGGCGCCGATGCTCATTCTTGCCGGAGTGAACGACACCCAGGTTCCCATCGACGACGAATATCTGCTGCTCAGCAAAGGGGACGTGCCGAAAGAAGCGTGGATCAACCCTCACGGCGGGCATCTTGGGCGACAGGTTGGCGTGTGGCCTGATCCGCGGATCTTCAAGGAAGTGATTATTCCGTGGCTGGTGAAGACGCTGCAGGCTCCGTCGAATTGAGACTTCTGGCCTGAACCATGCCCAATCCCATCACAGATTCAGAGTTCGACGCCACGCCGCCAGAACCGCGCCGCAAGCCGTTTTACGCGTCCCTGTGGGTGCAGGTGGCCATCGCCATGGTGGTTGCCCTGGCCCTGGGATATTTCAGTCCCGCGCGCGCCATCGCCATGAAGCCGCTGGGCGATGCCTTCATCCGGATGATCACCATGATCATCACGATCCTCATCTTCTGCACCGTGGTGACCGGCATCGCCGGCATGCAGGACTTGAAAAAGGTGGGCCGGGTCGGCGGCAAGGCGTTGCTCTATTTTGAAATCGTCTCAACCATAGCGCTGGTCGTGGGGCTTATCGTCGGCAACGTAGTTCGTCCCGGCAGCGGCTTCGATGTGAATCCCGCGTCGCTTGACGCCAAAGCCGTCGCCGATTATGCCGGCCAGGCCAAGGCACAAAGCGTCACCGAATTCCTGATGCACATCGTCCCTACCACCGTGACGGACGCTTTCGCCAAAGGCGACATTCTGCAGGTAGTGTTTGTATCGATTCTGTTCGGCTTTGCCTTGTCCTCGGCGGGGCCGCGCGCCAAGCCGATTGTCGCCCTTCTCGAGTCGCTGACTCATGTGGTCTTTCGCGTGGTCAACATCCTGATGCGCTTTGCCCCGATCGGCGCGTTTGGCGCCATGGCCTTCACCATCGGCAAGTACGGGCTCGCCTCGCTGGGGCCGCTGGCCAAGCTGATCGCCACTTTTTGGATAACTTCGATTCTGTTTGTGCTCATCGTGCTGGGCGCGATCTGCCGCGTCGCTGGATTCAATATCGTGAAGTTTCTGCTGCACATCAAAGAAGAAATCCTGCTCGTTCTAGCCACCAGTTCATCGGAAACCGCAATTCCTAGCTTGATGGAAAAGCTCGAAAAGCTGGGCTGCTCGCGCTCTCTCGTGGGGCTGGTGGTCCCCACTGGATACACCTTCAACACCGACGGCAGCAGTCTCTACATGACGCTGGCGGCCTTATTCGTTGCGCAGGCGACCAACACTCACTTGAGCCTTCTGGATCAACTCACTATTTTTTCGGTCGCCACGCTGACCTCCAAGGGAGCGAGCGGGGTGCAGGGAGCCTCCTTCATTGCCCTGGTCGCCACCTTATCTGTCATCCCCACGATCCCAGTGGCGGGGATGGCGCTCATCCTCGGCATTGACCGCTTCATGAGCATGTTCCGCGCACTGGTCAACATGATCGGTAACGGCGTCGCCACCATCGTGGTAGCTCTCTGGGAGCGCGAGCTCGACCAGAAAGAGCTCAGGGCCAGACTGATCTGAGATTCCACGCTCATTCTTCGCTCGCGGGTTCGCCTTCCTCCTGGCATATAATGTGGCGACTTCGGGGCTTGCTCCCGCATTGGAGGCACTTTGCGCCTTTCGCTCGACACTCGTGAAGTTGGACGCGTCACCATCGTGCGTTGCAACGGGCGGATTGTTGCCGGTGGCGAGAGCGAGTCGCTGCGCACGCACGTAGCCTGGTTGTTGCGCGACCGCCGCTCCATCGTCCTCCACCTCGGCGAGGTCGCGTTCGTTGACAGCAGCGGTCTCGGCACGATGGTCCGCACCCTGACCAGCACCCGCCAGGTGCACGGAGATCTGAAGCTGTGCAATGTGCCGGAACATGTGCGAAAAGTCCTCGAATTGTCGCACCTCACGACCGTATTCGACGCTCATGAGTCGGAGGAGAAGGCAGTAGCCGCCTTTTACCAGCCCCGCGCTCAGGCCGAGACGCCGGTCCACACCGGCCGCAGCGTTCTCTGCCTCGATCACAATGCCGACGTGCTGGCTTACGTGCGCGAGGTGTTGCGCCGCGCCGGATACGAGGTCCATACCAGCAGTCACCGGGGCGACGCCCTGATGCTGATGCGCATCACGCGTTTCGATCTGCTCTTGGTGGGGCCGGATATTATGGCTTCCCCGAACACGCAGCAAGCTTTCCAGTCGGCCTGCGCCAAGCTTCCGGTAATCGAACTGGGCGGCGAGTTCTCCACTAGCGATGCCGGCGAAGCCGTTGCTGGATTGCTGGAAAAGATCAAGACTCAGTTCAACCAGAAAACTGCATGACGCTCGGGCTCTGAGGATTTGTCCCGTTTTGGTAACTACCGTAACTTCCACCTGCACAATTTTTGTTGCACATTAACATTCCTGAAACGTCTGGCAACTAAGATTCATACAGGAGGGCGCCCCATGGGTTCGCCGCGCACTGCGAAATCGCTGCCGCTACAGGTTGCGGCGATCTGTTATCGCAGGCGGGGCGCCGCGGTGGAATTTCTGCTGGTGAACACCAACGGTGGAAACAAGTGGACGTTCCCCAAGGGATCACCCGAGGCCCGCCTTTCTCACAGCCAAGCCGCCGAGCGCGAGGCCGCCGAAGAAGCCGGCGCCCTGGGCACGATCGAGCCCCGGCATTTTCATCTCTACATCCACTCCAAGGGCGTCTTCTGGCAGACTGGAGGCGTGCAGGAATTTGTGGTGAAAGCCTTCCTGATGGAGATCCATGAGATGAGGCAACCCGATGAGCCGATGCGCCGGCCGACCTGGTTCAGTGCGGAAGACGCCCGGCGCCGGCTGGCCAAGGGCCGCGAGGTGAAGTACGCCCATGAGTTAGAAAAAGTGATCGACCGCGCTCTGGAGCGCATCCATTACCACAGCCAGCTATGGGGTAAGCACCCCGAAAGCCGCAACGGCCGCGCAGCAGCGCATTCCTGATTCGTCTCGTCTCTAGGTCCCAGGTACTAGGTACTGCCGTTTTATGAGACGATGAATCCAGCCCATGATTCAGCTCTCCGGCGCCGGAAAACGTTTCGGCCACAAACTTCTTTTTGAAAACACTGACTGGCTGATCACGCCCCACGACCGCGTCGGCCTGGTGGGCGCGAACGGCACCGGCAAATCCACGCTGATGAAGGTTCTCGCCGGCCTGGATACCTTCGACTACGGCTCCCTCATCGTCGCCAAGGGCACGACTGCTGGCTATCTGCCGCAGGACGGCCTCTCGCTTTCTGGCCGCACCGTATTTGCCGAGTGCATGACGGTGTTCACGGGACTGCACGCCATCGAGCGGGAACTGGAACAACTCACGCATAAGATCTCCGAACTCGACCACACCAGCCCGGAGTATGCCGAGGTCGCCGACCGCTATCACAGCCTGGAGCACGAGTTTCGCACCCGCGATGGCTATTCGATCGAAGCCGAGGTAGGCCGCGTGCTGCAGGGGCTGGGCTTCCGCAAAGAAGACTGGGAGCGGCAGACCGACGAATTCTCCGGCGGATGGCAGATGCGCCTGGCGCTGGCCAAGCTGCTGCTGCAAAAGCCGAACCTGCTGTTGCTCGACGAACCCACCAACCATCTTGATCTCGAAGCCCGCAACTGGCTGGAAGAATACCTGCACGATTATCCGCACGCTCTGGTGCTCATCTCGCACGACCGTTACTTTCTCGATGTAGTGGTCAACAAGATCGCGGAAATCTGGAACAAGCGATTCTGGTTCTACACCGGCAACTACGACAAATTCCTGACGCAGAAGACGCAGCGCAACGAGCAGTTGCAGGCCGCTTACAAGAACCAACGCGACCGCATCGAGCAACTCGAAGTGTTCATCAACCGCTTCCGCTACCAGGCAACGAAGGCCAAGCAAGTACAGAGCCGGATTAAGGAACTGGAAAAAATCGAACGCATCGAGGTCCCTCCGGAAGAAAAGACGATTCACTTTTCCTTCCCGCAGCCCAAACCCAGCGGACGGATCGTAGCTGAGTTCGTGGACGTGGCCAAAAGCTATCCAAAGCCTGATGGTAATAAAGACGGCGGCGAAAAAGAGGTCTTCCGCGACGTCAGCTTCCTGATCGAGCGCGGCGACCGCATTGCTCTCGTCGGCATTAATGGAGCCGGCAAGTCCACCCTCATCAAATTGCTGGCGGGCACAGAACGCACAACCCACGGCGAATTCCGCCTCGGTCACAACGTTCAGGCCGACTACTTTGCGCAGGATCAATACAAGGAACTCGATGCCGACGCGCGCATGATCGACGATCTGGGCAACGCATCCCCGCAATCGTCGCAGACGGAACTGCGAAGCCTGCTCGGATGTTTCCTGTTCTCCGAAGATGACGTCTTCAAAAAGATTGGAGTGCTCTCTGGCGGCGAGCGCGGGCGCTATGCCCTGCTGCGTCTGCTGCTGCATCCCGCAAATTTCCTGCTGCTAGACGAGCCCACGAACCACCTCGACCTCCGCGCCAAAGACGTCCTGCTCGATGCGCTCATGGAATACACCGGCACCGTCGTCTTCGTCTCGCACGATCGTTACTTCATCGACAAGCTGGCCACGCGAGTTTTCGAGATCGGCGACGGAAAGGTCGAAGTCTATCCCGGCAACTACGAGGATTATCTCTGGCGCAAGCAGGGCGGGAGCGCAAAGCAGAATGAGGCGATCCGGCAGCAACTAAGTCGAAGTGAGCCCGCTCCGCAAGCCCCGTCCAACGGCACCCAAGCGTCGAGTGAAGCCGCGCCCGCCGCCAAGGCGAAGCGCCTGAATCCCATCAAGCGCAAGAAAATGGAAGACCGCATCCGTGAACTGGAAGGCGAAATCAGCCGCGCCGAAACCGTGATCGCGCAGTGCGAAACCGCCTTGCAGGATTTCGTCAGCGCCGAGGAGAGCCAGCGGCAGGCGCAGGAACTCGACCAGCGCAAAACCGGGCACGCCGCCCTGATCAAGGAGTGGGAAACTCTCAGCCAGTCTCTGCAGGAAGCTGACTAACGGACAAACTAACGGAACATGCCTCGCTCCCCAGCCGTACAGCATCTTCCGTAATCTCGGAGGATCACTTACCTCTGTGCGATAGTGACCATGGCCGATGGGACACCAACTAACCAGAGGCCTCAAATTCAGACCAACCCCAGGAGCGGCTCGGACAGGGCGTGCCGCGCGGGAATGAAGGAAGGTCGCATGCTCCAGTCCTCAGACTATACGTACGGCGGAAAGTCCAATACTCCGGCCACCAACCCCAACTCTTTCAATCCAGTCAAAACCGTCAGCGCGCCCATCGAGCAGGCCACCATCGGCCGCACACTCGTCATCAAGGGCGAAGTCAGCGGTGCGGAAGCGCTTTATATCGATGGCCGCATCGAAGGCAAAATCAGCCTGTCGGACAACCGCGTCACCATCGGACGCAACGGCAGCGTGCAAGGCAACATCACCGCTCGCGAAGTTGTGGTGATGGGCAAGGTGAACGGAAATCTCGATTGCTCAGACCGCGTGGATATCCGCAGCGAAGGCTCGGTCACGGGAGACGTTTCCACCGTACGCATCAGCGTGGAAGACGGCGCCGTGCTCAAGGGCGGCATCCAGGTGCGAAGCGGCGATCATAAACAGCAGCAGAAAGAATCGAAGCCGGAAGCACCGAAGCCTGCCACTGTAGAAGCATCGAAGGCTCTGGTCGCATCCGCGAACGCGTAACCGCGAGATACTGCAAAAATTAAAGGGGCACGCGCAAGCGTGCCCCTGATTTTTCCGCAGACAGTTTTCCAATCAGTTCCCGACTGCGCTCACTTCTTATCCTTCGGCTTCAAGTCGAGCGACGCCGAGTTCATGCAATATCGCAACCCGGTCGGCGCCGGGCCGTCTTCAAACACATGCCCCAGGTGGGCGCCGCACTTCGCACAGCGCGCCTCAGTCCGGACCATGCCGTAGGTAGAATCCTTATGCTCCTCGACTTTGCTCTCGTCTGCGGGCTTGTAGAAACTCGGCCAGCCCGTGCCGGAATCGAATTTCGTCGAGGAATCAAATAAAGGTTCCCCGCAGCAAACGCAGTGGTACGTCCCGGCATCTTTGGTCTTCCAGTACTTGCCGGTAAAAGCCGGCTCCGTCCCCGCCTCGCGGGTCACATGATACTGCTCGGGCGTAAGTTTCTGCTTCCACTCCGCCTCGTTCTTTACGATTTTCTCTGTCATAAATGTAAGCTCCCAAAATCAGTGGCCAGTGTCCAGTGGTCAGTGATCAGCAAAAAACCACATTCTGCCCGGGTTTTACTAGCCACTGACCACTGATCACTGGCCCCTGTCATTAGATGTTCGACACCCTCGAAAAGTGGCGGAAGCCCGCTCCCACCGGGCCATAGGTTTTACTGGCCCCTGACCACTGGCCCCTGACCACTGCCTTGTGACATCCGTCACAGCGGCATTGTGACATCTAACCTTGTCCTCAACCGGCACGTTAGGTCACTATCATCGAAACGTCTGCGAGTCCCTCCGGCCCGGTGTCCCTCAGAAGGCGCCGGGCCTTTCTAAGTCTGATCTCTAAATCTGATCTCTAAATCTGGTCCGGCACTTGATCTCCGATCTTGCGGTACTTACCCCGGAAAAACAGAAGCGGGTCGCCCTGCCGGACGACAACGTCCTCCACCTCCGCAATAAAGATGGTGTGATCGCCGGCTTCCTGCGCCGACTGCAGCCGGCATTCCAGGTAAGCCAGCGCCCCATGCAGGATCGGAGTTCCCTGCGCCGTGCGGTCAAAGCGCGCCCCGGCTTCTTCTTCAGCGCGCTCATGGACATGAACCGGCCGCGCATAGTATTCCGAAATCACCCGCTGGTTCTCGGCCAAAACGTTGACCCCGAAACGCTTCTTAGCGTGCAGATGGGCATGAGTGCGCGCGCTGTGGTCGACGCAAACCAGCACCAGCGGCGGATCAAGTGACACAGAAGCGAAGGCGTTGGCAGTCATGCCATGCACTTCACCCTGCAAATCGAGAGTGATGATGGTCACGCCCGTGGCAAAACTTCCCATCGCCTTTCGGAATTCGGTTGGAGTGAGGCTCATGTCGTACCTGGAATCTTACCCACCGCGACTGCCTACATTAGCACGGTCGTGGGCGCTGAGCTCAATGGGGGCAAACGCCTGTCGACTGTCATGAGCGGTACAGGGCTCTAGGCTAGAATCTCGGGCATGAAGTCCGCACCGTTATCGACCTCTGTCCCAATCTTTGCCGCGACTTCGCTGCTTTTCTTCGTCAGCCTGTATGTATTGCTGCCTTACCTCAGGCACAAGGGCGCTTCCTGGTTCCTGACTTACAATCTGGCTCTCGCGCTGCCGATGTTCGCTCTCGTGGCGTGCGCGCTCTTGGCGTATCGAGCAGAGGGTCGGCAATTTACATGGTGCGCCATGCGAGATCGCTTCCGCCTTCAACGGATGGATCCCTGCACATGGCTGTGGACGGCATCGTTATCAGTATTTATGTACGGCGGCCGGTTTGCCGGTTTCCTGTCGTTCGGATTGGCGGTTGTGGCTCTAACTCTTGAAAAAAAGAGAGACCGCAGGAGCATCGGATTCGGTGCTGCCGCGTTGGCACTGTATTTTCTTCTTTGCTGGAGCCTCTGGCAGACAGCGCCTTGGCTGAAGAGGATTCCACTGCACGGCGAACCTCCCGCTCTCCGTGAGTTCTTGGCGCAATTCGGTGATCATACTTTCATGGGGATACAACTACACGGCACCTGGTGGGTCGCGGTCTATTATGTATTCGTTTTACTGATGGGCAATATTGCCGGTGAGGAGTTGTGGTGGCGCGGTTACCTGTTTCCGCGCCAAGAACTGGCGCACGGAAGAACGACCTGGATTGTGCATGGGCTCATGTGGGCTGCCTTTCATCTGTTCCTCCAGACCAATCTGTGGGACATGGTTCGGATGGTGCCCACGTGCTGCGCTCTTGCTTTCGTCGCCCAGCATAGGAAAAATACATGGCCCGGTATCGTTGGGCACACCTTCGGAAATAGTCCTTTGCTTCTGCAAATCCTGCACGGGATTATGCACTAGCTTCCCGGATCGCCGTAATATCCCGACTACGCTCATTGACCTCAATCGAATGTCCAGCGCGTCGCAGTTTTCGGGAAGGTCTTTTCGATCAGGCCGAATACACGGCTCGGGCGCACACGGTAGAGGGGTTCAGAGCCGTCACCGCCGCTCATTCCATATTTGCCGAGCGAGGCTGGTTCTAACTTCTTCGCAATCTCCCGGTCTGTGATCCGTTCGGCGACACCTTCCACAATCACTGCTTCAGCAGCATCCTGAGTGCCCACAATACAGTTTGGATTTTTGGCTAAATTGCGCGCCTTTTGGGTCTTGCTCCCCGTGCCGAACCAAAACGCTCCGTCGAACCACAGGCCCCAAATGATCATGGCATGGGGTCGACCATCGGGACGCACCGTGACGATCCAATACTCGCGAGACTCTGTGAGAGTTTTTGCCGCCCACTTCCAACGCAGCATCCCCGTTTTGCTCTTGCTGATGCCGTAGCCAGGTATTTGCGGTCGTTCAGTTCGCGGCTCTACCTTGCTCTTTTTCAGGCTTGGCATGAGGACCTCCGATATCGGCTCGTGTGAGCCTACAAATCGCGGGCAAACCGCTCCCGGATTCTATCGGATTCTCCTGCGTTGGGATAACCGTTGAAATATCACGATAGCCCTCACCAGCCATCGGCCCTGACTACTGTTGTATGATTCGATGCATCCGCCAGACTGCGGAACTGACCATCGTGACTGCCACTGCCATTAGGACGGCCATCCCGGAGCATCGCTCCTCAGACGCGGCAGACCTGGCCGACCTGCGGCCCGGCTCACCCATCTCACGCGACCTGGCTCTGCGGCTGATCCACTGCAGTGACGACGACCTGCCAGCCCTGCTCGCGGCCGCCCGCGCCGCAAAAGAAAACTTCAAGCCCGGCATCGTAACCTACTCGCGAAAGGTGTTCCTGCCGCTGACTAATCTCTGCCGCGACTACTGCGGCTACTGCACCTTCCGCCGCGATCCGGGAGACCCGGGCGCGCACACCATGACGCCGGAAGAAGTTCTCGCCGTCGCACGCGCCGGCGAAAAGCTGGGATGCACCGAAGCTCTCTTCAGTTTAGGCGACAAGCCCGAACTGCTCTTCCCCGAGATGCGCGATACGCTGCACCACCTCGGTTACAAATCCACGCTGCACTATCTCGAAGCCATGTGCGAACTCGTCTTACGTGAGACGACTCTGCTGCCTCATCCAAATCCCGGCTTGCTCAGCTCCGAATGGATCGCCCGCCTCGCTGCCGTCTCCCCCAGCATGGGCCTCATGCTCGAAACCACGAGCCGCGCCCTGCTCGCTCACAGCGCCGCTCACGACAACGCTCCCGACAAAGTCCCAGCCAAGCGTCTGCGCACGATCGAAGAGGCGGGAAAGCAGCAAGTTCCCTTCACCACGGGATTGTTGATCGGCATCGGCGAAACGACGGAAGACCGCGTTGACACGCTGCTCGCCATCCGCGACTTGCACCACCGCTACGGCCACATCCAGGAAGTGATCGTGCAAAACTTCCGTGCCAAGCCCACCATCCCGATGGCTCACGCCCCCGAACCCAGTCAGGGAGAGATGCTTCGCACCGTGGCGGTAACTCGCTTGCTAATGCCCAATCTCAATATTCAGGCGCCTCCCAACCTAAATGCGCCGTATTATGAGGAGTTGTTGGATGCCGGCATCAACGATTGGGGAGGAGTGTCGCCGCTGACGCCTGACTACATTAATCCGGAAAAGCCCTGGCCGCATCTGGACCAACTCCGCCTGCGCACCGAAAGCAAGGGACAACATTTGCGCCAGCGCCTGCCGGTCTATCCCGAATTTCTGCCCTTGCTCGTGTCGAGACCCGGATTGCTTTCAGAAAAACTTCAGGCTTCGCATAACGGCGAAGGCCTCGCAAAACAAAAACAACGGGTGGCCGCATGATCTGCGTGCTAACCGGCGGCACCGGCGGCGCCAAGTTCGTCGACGGCCTGCGTCAAGTCATCCCCGCGGAAGAAATCACGCTGGTCGTCAACACCGGCGACGATTTGCTCTGGTGGGGACTCTACGTCTCCCCAGACATAGACTCGATCACGTATGTCCTCTCCGGGCTGCTCAGCCGCGAGCGCGGCTGGGGCGTCAAGGGCGATACATTTCTCTGCCTGCAAGCCATGGGGCAGTTGGGCGAGCCTACGTGGTTTCACACTGGCGATCGCGACCTGGCCGTACACCTGCTGCGCTCGCGCCTGCTGGCAGAAGGTAAAACGCTTTCCGAAGCCACGTCGACCATCTGCGATAAGCTCAGCGTAAAGGCGCACATTCTGCCCATGAGCGATTCGCGGGTCGAGACGCGCGTCGATACGCCTTCCGGCGAAATGAGTTTCGAAGAGTATTTCGTGCAGCGCTGGTATCAAGACCCAGTAAAGTCCGTACGCTTCGCCGGATCCTCCGACGCCGAGCCCGCGCCGGGAGTCATCGAGGCCATCACCTCCGCCGACGCCGTACTCATAGCTCCCAGCAACCCCATCACCAGCATTGGCCCGATTCTTTCCGTACCCGGAATTCGCGACGCTCTACGCAGCACCCGCGGCAAAGTCGCCGCCGTTAGTCCGATCGTCGGCAACGCCCCGATTGCCGGACCTGCAGGCATTCTCATGACCGCGCAGGGATTGCCTTGCTCGATCGCAGGCGTGGCCAAGGCTTACGAGGATTTTCTCGACCTACTGGTTTGCGACACTCGCGACGTGCGCCCGGCTGAAGCGCTTCGCAAAACCGGTTTGCGCGTACAGTGCGCTCAAACCATCATGCGCTCCGCAGAAGATCGCGCCGATCTGGCTCGCGCAGTTCTTTCGTCGACGATTAGCGGACTGCGTTCCGACCAGCCAGTTTCTGATAAGGCCGTTTCTGACAAATCAGCGGCCCGCACCGCCTCCGATCAGCCGTGATCCTCATTCCGGTCAAGAATCTGTCGGCAGCCAAGCAGCGCCTCGCCGCAGTTCTCGATCAACCCGCACGCACGGAATTGGCGCAAGCCATGCTGCACGACGTTGTCGCGACACTTGCCGCGTGGCCGCGCCGCCCTGCCTGCGCTCTCGTGACCAGCGACCTCTTCGCAATCGAACTGGCGCGGCAATACGATTTCGAAGTCATTCCAGACCCGGCGAACCCCGGCGAAACGGGCGCCATTGAAATGGCAACAAATATTTGCGTAGCGCGCGGCATCGACAGCACACTCGTCATCCCGGCGGATATTCCACTGATTCAGGCTAGTGAGGTCGAGGAAATTCTTAAGCAGGCTCCCGACGAAGGCTCAGTACTTGCGCCGGCCGCAGACGGCCGGGGCACCAACGCGGTTTTCCACCGCCCCGCAAATCTCTTCCCCCTGCGCTTCGGAAACGACAGCTTCAAACCGCACCTGGCGGCGGCCCAGGCCACGGGCAAACCGTGCATCGTGTTGCACCTGCCGGGCATTGCTGTCGACGTGGACAATCCCGAAGACCTGCAGCAGTTGCTCGCGCATCCCGGCGAAACCCGCACCCAGAGCCTGCTTCGCCAGTGGTCGGTCGACAGGCGTTTTCCTGCGACCGGGACGGAGGGATCGTGAGCAAGGCCCGACGCACCGCGAAGAAACCTTCCGTCGTGCACCAGAAACGAGAACCAAGCCAACGTCATACGGAACTCCGTGTCATCCCAATCCCTCTCGCGGATGAAATCGCAACCGGCGATTCCCTCGCCAACAAACTGCTGCAAGCCCTCCTGCAAAACCACCTCGCATTCGCCCCCGGCGACATTCTCGTCGTCAAACACAAAATCGTTTCCAAATCAGAGGGCCGCATCGTCGATCTCGCAACCGTAAAATCCTCCGCCGGTTCCAGCGCCTGGGCAAAGAAGTACAACCTGGACGCCCGCGTCATCGAGCTCGCCGTGCGGGAGAGCCGCGCAGTCATCCGGCAGAAGAACGGCGTGCTCATCACCGAGACTCACCACGGTTTTATCTGCGCCAACAGCGGCATAGATGTCTCCAATGTCGATGGCGGACACCACGCCCTGCTGCTACCCATCGATCCTGACCGCTCAGCCCGCAAACTTCATCGCGAACTAAAGAAGCGCACGGGCCTCGACGTTCCCGTCTTGATCACCGACACATTCGGCCGTCCCTGGCGCGAGGGCCTGGTGGACTTCTGCATCGGCATCGCCGGGATGAAAGCGCTGCGCGACGACCGCGGCCGCCGCGATCCGCACGGCTACACGTTGCAAGCCAGCCTGGAAGCCGTCGCCGACGAACTCGCCTGCGCCGCCGGACTGGTCTGCGGCAAGCTCAACCGCACACCGGCCTGCATCATTCGCGGATTTCCCTACGAACACGCCGATGGCCGCGCTCGCGACCTGCTTCGGCCCGCAGCCAGCGACTTGTTCCGCTAGGCTCTCGCCAAAGGGCAGTCTCTAGGAGTAATTTGGAATACCAACAGGTTTGGAGAACCCCGTGCCCCGCCAACTCTCGATCTCGGAACTGGAAAGCTTCCCCTCCCTCGACTGGTTCGAGGTCGCGCGCCAACTCACGCCCGAAGTGCGCTCATCGCTCGAAAGAATTCTCGAAACTCAAAACGGCAACTCCATCTCGCAAGAAGAAGCTTACGCGCTGGCCCATTCTGAAGGCGACGACCTGCTCGGACTGCTCGCTGCTGCCAACCTGCTGCGCGCCGAACTTTCCGGCAACCTGGTCACCTACGTGGTGAATCGCAATATCAACTTCACCAACATCTGCTTTGTGGGATGCAAGTTCTGCGCCTTCAGCCGCGGCCCGCGCGAGTCCGACACATATTTCCTGGAACCAAATCAGGTCGCGCAAAAAGCAGTGGAAGCCTCGCAACTCGGCGCCACCGAAGTCTGCATCCAGGGCGGACTGCCGCACGGCCTGCCTCCGTTCTACTATCGCGACATTCTGCGCGCAGTAAAGAGCGCCGTACCCGCGATGCACATCCATGCCTTCTCGCCCATGGAAATCGTCTACGGCGTCGAACTCACGGGCATGCCACTCGCCGACTATCTCTCGATGTTGCGCGACAACGGCTTGGGCACGCTGCCCGGCACTGCCGCCGAGATTCTCGACGACGAGATCCGGCACATTCTTTCGGCCAACAAGCTCTCCACCGCGCAGTGGATCGAAGTCATCCGCACCGCGCACCGCAACAGCATCCGTTCCACTTCGACCATGATGTACGGCCACACGGAAACGCCGGAACATTGGGTTCGCCAGATGCTCCTGCTGCGTGAAATCCAGAGTGAGACCGGAGGCTTCACGGAATTTGTCCCGCTCGGGTTCGTGCATCAGAACACGCTGCTGTTCCATCAAGGACTTGCGCGCAGCGGTCCAACGCTGGCAGAACATTTGAAAGTGCATGCCCTGTCGCGTCTTCTGCTCGCCGGTTCCATCAACAACATTCAGGTCTCATGGGTAAAGTTGAACCGCCGCCTGTCGCAACTCTGCCTTAACGCCGGCGCCAACGATTACGGCGGCACGCTGATGGAAGAAAATATTTCCCGCGAAGCCGGAGCCACCGCCGGCCAGTACACCAGCCCCGAGGATTTTCAATCGCTGATTCTGGAAATGGGCCGCGTCCCCGCCGAGCGCAACACCACCTACACCCGCATCAAGCTCAAGCTGCCGCTGGAAGAATTCACCACCGAAGAAACGCTGGAGCCGGAATTTGCATGAGCGACGCCTCGCGACCCATCGCCATTCTGGGTGGAACCGGTCCGGCTGGCATGGGTGTCGCCCTGCGCTGGGCGCGCGCCGGCGAAACCATCATCATCGGTTCACGCGACCCGCAGCGCGTACAAAATGCTGCTGACAAGATCAAGAAAAGGGCTGGAGATCAGGCGCTCGTATCCGGAATGGAAAACTCCGCCGCCTGCGCCGCCGCGGATCTTCTCGTGCTCACCGTACCCTTCGAAGGCCAGGCCGCTCTGCTCAAACAACTCAAGCCCTCGATCCGCCCCGGCAGCATTCTGATCGACGCCACAGTCGCACTCGCCGCCAGCGTCGGCGGACGCGCCTCACGCACCCTCGGCGTCTGGCAAGGCTCGTCCGCGCAGCAGGCCGCCGAACTTGTGCCTAAAGGAGTGAGCGTCGTCGCAGCGTTTCACAATCTATCGGCTGAATTGTTGAACGGGGACGATCCTCTCGACTGCGACGTCATCGTCTGCAGCGACGACCCCAACGCAGCTCAACTCGCGCGTGTGCTCGCAGCCAAGCTTCCCGGGGTCCGCGCCATCGACGGCGGCAAGCTGGAAAACGCCCGCATCCTCGAACAGATCACCGCCCTTCTCATCGGCCTGAATATCCGCCACAAAGGCCACGCTGGAATCCGCATCACCGGACTGCCGCCGGAAGCTTACCTGTAGATCAATCTTCTACTGCCTGGGTTGTCATGTCCGAGGGCTCGCCGCCGGCCACGGCCTGAGCGACAATCAGCCGCCGCGCTTCCACGCGGATCTTCGGCAGTTGCAGGCCAAACCAGCATGCACCCGCCACTGACGCCAGTCCGCCCATCGCCACCGTCACTGGAGCCCCCAATCGCTCAGCCAGCGCCCCACCGAACAGCGCTCCAATCGGAGCCATCCCCATGAACATCATCGAATACACCGCCATCACGCGTCCGCGCAGTGCGTCCGGCACCATGACTTGAATCAGCGTGTTCGAGGACGACATCTGGAGCATCATGAAATAGCCCACTGGCAGCAGCAGAATCACCGAAATCCAGAACGAGTGTGACAGCGCGAACACGATCAGACTGGTCCCAAATCCCGCACAGCACCACGCCACCCATCGTCCCAGGCCTTTTACGCCTTGGCGGAAGGCCAGGGTCAGCGCGCCCAGCAGCGCTCCCACGCCGGTAGCGCCCATCAGGATGCCCAACCCTCGCGCCCCACCATGCAGAATCTGGTCAGCAAAAATCGGCATCAACACTACGTAGGGCATTCCCACCAGACTCACCAGCCCCAGCAGCAGCAGCAACGCCCGGATCGGTGCGGTCCGGTTCACGAAGCGGAATCCTTCCATCATGTGTTCCAGCGGCGAGGCCATGGCGGTGCGCACTGGGCTGTGCACTCTCATCAGCAGCAATCCAATGATCACAGCGATGTAGCTCACCGCATTGGCAAAGAAGCACCAGCCTTCGCCAATCCTCGCCACCAGAATCCCCGCGATCGCCGGACCAATCACACGCGCGCCGTTGAACATGGAAGAATTCAGTGCGATCGCATTCATCAGATCTTCCCGGCCCACCATGTCCACCAGAAACGACTGCCGTCCGGGAATGTCAAATGCATTGACTACGCCTAACAGACTAGCCAGCACAAACACATGCCAGACCTGAACCTTGTGGAACAGCGTGAGCCCCGCAAGAACAAACGCCAGCAGCATCGCCGCCACTTGCGTCGCGATCACGATGTGGCGGCGGTTGAAGCGATCGGCAGCGATCCCTCCCAGCGGCGCAAACAGAAATACTGGGACCTGGCTGGCGAATCCCACCGACCCCAGCAGCAGAGCCGAACCCGTCAGCCGATAGACCAGCCACGACTGCGCCACGCTCTGCATCCACGTGCCGATCAGCGAAATCAGCTGTCCGCTGAAGAAGAGCTGGAAGTTGCGATGCCGGAGCGCCCGCCCCGCCACCTGCCAGCGCGATCCGTTCCCCGAGGCCGTTTCCGTCCCCGTCACCACCGCATTTTCCTGGATTGGGATTCTTGACTGAGACACATTCGTTTCTTTCGATGACGCCGGGGCTCCCTAGGATCACTATAACGTGCATCTATCGGACAATGCTTTCCAGTGATGTTCTCTGCCAACGAGTTTTCCACAGATCCAGGCAATACTCCGCGCCGGCACCAACTTTTGACTTCCCAGACCGTCCGGACTGCGCTACAGTGGCAGTTGCTCTCTCTCCGGCGATTCCCTCAAGAAAGGGACACGACCATGACCACTCCTCCGGTTGGTGTTGAACGCCGTATTGGACAGCGCTTCGCCTTTAACCTTCCAGTATTCCTTCGTGACGTTGCCACTGCCGTGGAAGGACCCGGCTTCACCCAGGACCTGAGCTCGCGTGGAGTTTTTTTGTTCACCGACGTGGCGATCAAAGAAGGCGCTGAAATCGAACTCACGTTAAAAATGCCTTCCGAAATCACGCTCGGCGAAAACATGCGCGTCCGCTGCCGGGGCCGCGTTCTGCGCATCGTCAGACCTGCGGATACGAGTTGGAAGCCCGCAGCTTCGCCTGCCGGCGGCACCAAATTGGCCGAGAGCAAGGCCGCGGAAACCAAGATCGGCGTGGCCGTATGCTTGAAAGGCTACGAATATCTTCCCGAAGTAGAGAACAGTGCCGTCAACTTCCGCCGCGTCTCGGCTTTGCACAGCCCCAGCGAGACAGAGCGTGCCGAAGCGCCGGTACCCGTGAGTCCACGCGCCGCGGCCCACTAGACAGAAAAATCCCAGTCCGACCCTGGCAGCGAACTTTAGTTCGCCAAAGTTTTCCCGGTCCTTTTCAATCCGCGAACCTTGGCTTAGAATGTTACCCACTAGTGCGGCTTCGCAGGGGAGTATTCCAGCTGTGCACCTCTCGCTGACGTTGATTGTCCCGTGGATCGCTCCTCCTTCGTCTCTGCGCGAATTGTGTACGCGTCTGCGGTATGACGGTTACCAAGGTCACTTGGCGAACAGTACTTTCTCTTTCTAACATGCAAACACCGAGAGAAATCAGCGAGAACCGCGCCATGCATGGGATCGCCGTCGCCCTCCTGTCCGAGGACCGCGAACATTTATCGGAGTTGCAAAGCCGCCTGGAGGCGACCCGCCTGGCTCGGGTTGTATTCAGTAACGTCGGCTTCCCCACCGGAGCCACCGACTCCGTCCTCCGTCAGATTCAGGACTCGCGCGCCGAAGTCGTAGTGGTCGATATCTCTGACGAGAATCCCCAGCGCGCCATCAAAGCCATCGAACTGCTGCAAGCCAATACCCTTCAGCTCGCAATTTTTGCCAACGGCAGCATGCAACAGCCGACCACGATCGTCGCCAGCATGCGCGCCGGAGCCGGCGAATATCTGGATCACAGCGCCGGCTCCGAAGCTCTGCTCGAAGCTCTCACCCGTTTCAGTTCCAACCGCACCCGCACTCGCGGAGGCGCGGGCAAGGCTCGCATCTTCACGTTTCTAAGCGCCAAGGGGGGCGCCGGCGCTACTACCGCCGCGGTCAACACCGCAGTAGCTCTGCAGCAATCCCACGGCAGCGTGGTCCTCGTAGACTTTGCCCCCGTCGGCCATGCCCAACTCCACCTCAACCTGCGCCCCACTTTCGGAGTGCCCGACGCGCTCGAGAATCTGCACCGCCTCGACGCTTCCCTGCTCGAAGGCCTCATGACCCCTGCCCAGGACGGCTTGCATCTTCTGGCCGGCCCGCAGCAGCCCTATCCCTCAATCCCCACGCCGGCCGAATTGGCCCGCCTGTTCGACCTGCTGGTGAATCACTACCGTTACGTCGTGGTCGATGCATCCAGCCGCCTCGACTCCACCACGCGTCTACTCTCCGACCTTTCGAACGCAGTGCTCATGGTCGCTCAGACTGACGTGGTCACGCTGTGGAGCGCCAGCCGTATCCATGCCTTCCTCGAAGAAGGCGCCGGGCGCAATCGGCTCCGCATGGTTCTGAATCGCTACAAGAAAATTCCCGGCTTCACTGACGAAGACATCGAGCGTGCCACGCGCTGCAAGGTGTTGTGGAAAATTCCCAATGCGTTCCACTCGATCTCGCCCGCAGTCGATCACGGGACGCCGGTGGTCTTGCAGGAAGGTCTGGAAGTGAGCCGCTCGTTCCGCGCGCTGGCGGCGGCCTTAGCCGACGCCGCTTCCACTCCTGAAGGCGGACTCGATCTGGTCTATGGTCAGGAAAAACCCGACACCAAAAAGAAAGCTCCCAGCCGACTCCTCATCACCCCCGCCCGCGCTGGCCAGTAGGTCTCAGTACCCAGTTGCCAGTACCTGGTACCCAGTACCGAGCCATACGGCTCAGTCTCGGGAAGGGCACGGCTTCAGCCGTGCCGTCCAGGTTCTCAAGAAACTCGGGCTTTAGCCCCTGAGGGGAATGCGCCGAGTTGCGACGCCGCTTTTCTAGGTACTAGGTACTGGCCACTAACTCTTCGGAAACATCTTGAACACCACGTCGCCAGCATGCGTCGTCACTTTCTTCGCGGCATCGCTCGTGTAGTCGGTGAGAGTTCCTTTCAACACGTAGTACGCCTCGTCGCTAGGATTTTTTCCCTCGCCCCGCTCCACCGTACCCTTAAATTCAAACCACACCCCGCGCACCGTTGCGGTAGCAAAGCTCACGTTGTTGCCGTCCAGCTTGCCGCTGCGGAAGTATTGATCGACAAATGCCCCCTTCTCGTTTTCCCCATCCCCATATCGCGAGACAAATCCCGTCACCTTGCCCTGGTCTTCCACCGAGATCTGCACGAACTCTCCATCCTTCAAAAAGCTGTACATCCCGGAATATTCGTGCCCAGCCTGCGCATTATGCGCTGCGGTGGCCGGTTCTCCAGCTTTCGGCGCCGGAGCCTTTGAATCTTGCGCCGCCTCTTGCCCTCCAGCGGACGAAGCCAACGGAACGACCGCACAAATCACAGCACACACGAAAATGGCGCACAATCTCTTCATGAAAGACTCCCAATAAACACTCATCCTACTACCTTCCCTGCACCCATTCTTTCCCGATGTCCTCGTGGCTACCCAGAAACACGGTTTTCCATCTAACATAGAGAGATGCGCGAAGCTCCCGGATCCCTTCAGATGGCCGACGCCGATCCACCGGCCCCGGATTTGCTCCTCGTGATCGTGCCCGAGCCCTGGTCCCGCACCTTCCTGCAGAATCTTCGCGACCTCTTTCTTCGACGCAATCCAGCTCCGCTGCATCTCGAGTCCGCCCCCGCTGCTTTCTGGCCTGACGTCTTCGTCGACCGGGAACTGCCCTGGCGCCGCTTCCTGCAATCCGGCGGATATCACATTATCGCGCTAGCCATGATCTGGGCAGGATCTCGCTTCCTCACTCTGCAGCCTCACCCCACAACCCGACCGGCTTTCACCCATGCCGACGTCGTCTACTACACGCCCTCGGAATACCTGCCTCCGCTCGATACCCGTCGATCGACCTTCGCTCACGCCCGCAAGGCCGATCCCGACTACTGGCCGCAGCCCATCATTTCCGTTCCTCCCGAAGCCGACAACCGCTCGCAAACCATCGTCACGCCGCCCAACATCAAGTTAGAGCATGACCTGGCCTTGCCCAACGTAGTCTCTTCGCTCGAGAAAATGCCCAGTAACTCGCGGATGCCGATCGGCCCCGCTCCCGCCGTTCCCGTGTCTGAGACTTCGCGCCTGGCGCCCCGGATGGAGCACTCCGTCATCGCGCCCCCGCCCGACCTGCAGGCCGCATCGCAGAAAACATCGCTGGCTCCGCAGTCAGCCGTGGTCGCCCCACCCCCAGCCATGGAAGCGCGCTCGACCCGCCGTCTCGGCGATCTCAACATCGGGCACACCTCGGTGATCGCACCCGCCCCGCAGCTTTCCCTCGACGAGCGGCATGCGATGCCCGGCAGAAGCTCCTCTGCCCTAAGGTCGCCGCAGGGCCAGGCGCAAGTGATAGCACCGCCGCCGTCGCTGGCCGCGTCGGGACGCTCCCACTCCGGCGGGAGCTCGACCGATCGAGGGATGATCGCGCTCAACCTCCATCCCGCAGTAGGCGCGCCCCCCGATCCGCCCGCGGGCAATCGCCGCGGCACTTTCGCCGCCACTCCCGAAGGCCATCACGGAGCCTCCGGAACGCCCGGCGCAAAAGCCGGAAGTGGCAAAGCAGATGCAAGTGGAGCCGGCAAGACCAGCAGCAACGTGCCTTCGGGCCTGTACGTCGGCAAAACCTCGAATACCAATTCGCCCGTTGCGGGCGATCCCGCTGCGAAGAACGCCAACGCGTACGCAGTAAATCCGAATCTGATTGCCGGCATGCGCTCGCCACGCCTGCCCGCCCGTACCTCACAGCCTGCGAGTGACAACAAACTTTCCGAGGAAGAACGCGCCGTCTTCGGCGACCGCAAATTCTACTCCCTAAGCCTCAGCATGCCCAACCTGAACTCCGCCGGAGGCAGTTGGATCATCCGCTTCGCCGCCCTCAAACCGGAAGCAACCGCCGCCCGTCCTTCTTCCGCTGCCGCGTCTCCCTCCGCAACCGGCGACTCCGCGTCCGACAATCTGTCCGCGCCCGTGGCAACCCGTAAAGTCGATCCCGCGTATCCGCTGGAACTGATGCGGCAAAACGTAGCTGGCACCGTAATCCTTTATGGCGTAATCCACACCGACGGCACGGTAAGCAACGTCCGTGTCCTCCGCAGCGTAGACGACCAGCTAGACCAATTCGCCCGAAAGGCAATCGCCAAATGGCAATTCCAACCCGCCACGAAAAACGGCGCTCCCGTGGACGTCGAAGCAACGTTCTGGATTCCCTTCCATCCATCGCGCGTCGGATCAAACTTCTAAAGGCAGGTCGCAGGTCTTAGACTTCATTGCAAATGACGTCTGCGAGCGCCATTTCCACCGAGGGTGCCCCATCCTTGCGTTCTTTGCAAGGGTGGGCGGCGATGCTGCCTGCACCGTTTTGCCTGTCATGGCACACGGCTTGCACCAAACTTATCGCAGCGCGGAGTGACGGACCCGCTTGCACGAGCATTTCCGACTCCCGCCCTCCGCAAACCGCGCGAAGGACGGGGCACTCACCGTCTCGCTGATGCCAGCGAGATCAAAAGCCCGGGGCCGGCCCCCAATGAGTGTAATAGAGATGTTACGTCACCCACGATGGGCTAACCGGGGGTTGCCGTCGCGACTCTAGCCAGGGCTTATTTCATCGCCGTATTCGCCTTCGACGGATCGACGTGAACGCTCACCCAGAAGGGCGCTTTCGGTGGGGCCGGAAATGGCTTCTCGTTCTTGATGTGGCCGTCGTACATTGCCTTCATCAGACACTGCATGACAGGCGTGGGATGCGTTCCCCATGCATCCTCGACACCGCCATCCTTACCTACACTGACCAGGAAGTCGAACTCTGACGAGTCTTCTTTCGCCCGTTCCAGGCAGGGCTGCTCGATGGCAGACATTCTGTAATCAAAGTCTTTGCGATAAGCGATGCCCTCAGGGCTTTTCCCGTTGGCATCTGCTTCCTGCTGAATGGCACGCGAGCGAGCCTGCGCGGTCGAGCTCGACTTCGCCATGGCCTGGTTTGACCTGAACCAAGTCTCGGTCAGCCACACGTCCTTGGACCACTGATCGCCGATCTTATCGAACGCCGGAGCCGCGACCACCCAGTCCCCGGCCTTTACCGCCATCATGCCGAGGTTGTTGACGTTCAGAAGATCCGGGCCGTATTTCTTCTCGGTCGCGTCATAGCCTTTCTGCAGGCGCGGCCACGAGAAGAAGCTGAACTCCGGTTCCCGGCAGCCGCAGACCACTTTGCTGGCGATCAGAAAGTAGAGAATGTCGCCGTCATCGCCACCTATGCGATTGGCGCTCTCTTCCGCAAATCGCGCGGCGTCTCCGTCGGCTCCACCCCACTTGGGCAGCAGATTGTATGCATAAAAGCGATAATAGTATTGATAGCCCGGTTCAAATGCGATTGCCTCTTTCAGCAACGCGGTCGTACGGGGAAGATCCCAATTCTGGCCTTGCGACACTAGTTGCATGGCAATGTACCAGTCGGCGCACTTGGTTTTGAGCGACGGCGAAGCAGTCAGAATCTGCCGGGCTTTTTCCACACGCTGGCTAAATATTTTCCATCCGCTGTTGCTCACGTCATCGGCGTAGCCGCCTCCGCGCGCATCCCAGCCAAACTGCACGTAGGACTCCGCCAGGGCGATCTGCGCCGTGGCTGAATGCGGCCGGAGCTGGGTCCAGCTTTCGATCAGGGCCATATGATGGCGCCAGTCTTCCTGAGTAGGATGGCCGGGACGGGGCGAATCGAGACCGATATAGAAATTGCGCAGCTTCCACGCACTGCCAGAAAAACGCGCTTTCGTGGCACGAAGCCCATTGGCGATGCAATCAAGTTGGGCGAACTTTTCCTGCTTGAGCAATTGCGCAATGGCGACCTGGTACTGCTCAACCGCGTGAATATCGGTCGCGGTATCGAAGGCGGCGTCGGAGAATCCGCACGACGATGACACAACGGGGCTCACATTGCCGTCAGCAGCTACCGCCTTGGTGCCGTGCAGGAGCACAAGGAGAAGCGCTCCTGCGCTGGCAGCGGCCAGTACGAACGCGCGAAAAGAGCGGGAACAAGGAGCTGAAGTTCGGAGCATGCAAGTCATGATGAATCCTGCCTTCCGCAACGCATGGTGGAAATTCTATGCTATGAAGGCAGCAATCCACAGTCGACGTTACTTTGGTCAAACGAAAGGCATGGCCCTCCGTTTGACTGGCCGACAATAGAGGAAAACTGATATCGCCAAAAAGCGCCTGGCTGCTCGGGGTCCGGCAAAGCTGCCGCTACTCAATGAGTGTAATAGAGATGTTTCGCCAAGCACCGCCAAACCTCAGGTCTTCGCGGGGAGTTGGCTACGGCGTGATTTCAAAAACAAGGCCGTTGTCGTCCATGCCCTGGAGCACGGTGCCATAAAGATTGCCGGCCCCATCCATGATCAGACCAGAGTAGGGGTTCTCTCCGCCACAGCCTTCGAAAACGTGGAGCAGTGTCAGGTGTCCGTCGCTCAGCTTGAATACCACTCCGCATCCAAACGGGCTGCTGCAGTTGAGATCGCCTCCTGAAGCAGTGGTTCCGTAGATATTTCCCAGGGCGTCAACTGTAACCGTGCCAATTGGAACGGCTCCATTCGCTCCGTTAAAGTTGAATCCGGAGGCCGTGCCACAGCCTAGCGCGAGTCGGCCTCCAAAACAGTTCAATTCGCCGCCGTATGCGGTCGTGAAGTAAAGGCCCCCTTCCCTCGTGACCGTCACCCCGGCAAAAGGATAAGCCCCATCCCCGAAAAAGCCTGTGAAGGCATGCAGCACGGTTTCCGTCCAGCTTCCGTCGGAATTGGGCGCCAGCTCGAAAATGGTGCCGGCTGACTGGGTGTTGTCGAGACCGCCATACGTGGTGGTGCCGTAGAGATTGCCGAGCGCATCGAATGTCACTCCCGCCATTGGATTGCGACCATCCGGCGAACCGGTAAATTTGTGGATTGGAGTGAGATTCCAAATGCCGTCGCGGTTGGGCGCCAGCTTGAAAACCAAGCCGCAGCCATTCGGTGGCTCACAGCTGGGATCGCCGCCGTTGTAGGTGGTGCCGTAGAGATTCCCGGCTTTGTCGAAAACCACTCCGCCTAAGGGAAAATGGGGGCCTTCAAAACTCCACAGTACGGATTCCGTCCAGGTTCCGTCCGTGTTGTGAGCCAGCTTGAATACCACGCCGCAGCCTCCGAGATTCGGACAGAATGCCCCGCCTCTTGAGGTTGTTCCGTAGAGGTTGCCGGCTGCGTCGAGCGTCACCCCCGCGACAGGGGAACTGCCGTCCGAGCCCGAAAAGGAGTGGAGCACGGTCTCCGTCCAGGTTCCGTCGGCGTGGGGTGTTAGCTTGAACACATTGCCAAAACCTCCAGCGCCCGAGGTCGTGCCGTAGAGATTGCCCGCCCCGTCCATGACCAGGTTTCCTTTTGGGGCCGCGCCCTCCGCCTCGGTCTTGAAGACATACAGAACCTTGTAAGTGCTAGCGGCCGCACTCTCGCTTACAAACATCATGGCGCCGATAAGCCCCACTATCACAATCAGTAGAACCCTGCCCGCGGTCGGTCGACTCTTTTGGCTGGTCATAGCTGTTTCAATCCTCCTCAACAATTCGCGGGAACAAACGGAAAACCGGTTCGGCTTCGTTGAAGAATGCGGTACGCGCGCGCGGGGGGACGAATTCGCGACCCTTCATTATAGCCCAGTTTGATAGGTCCATCCGTCACTGCTGAAAACAGGCGTTATCACTCATTGAGAATCGGCCCAGGCGGCGTCAATGAGTGTAATAGAGATGCTTCGCCAACTAGGAGGAGAGCGCCCCCGGCCCGTTCTACTTGGGGAACTGCACCTCGTACGCTCCTATGTCGCAGCCTGTGGTTAGCGCGGGGTCGCCGGGACGTTTGTCGCCGCGCTGATCCGTGTGCAGCAGATGACCGTGGCCATCGGTGCAACCGGCGGGATTACCCGCATTAATCGCCGGGCTCATGCACTGCAGCGCCATGGTTTCGGTCGGCCCCCCATTGTTCTGCAGCGGCCCGAGCTTGGGGTCGGTGTTGATCATATCGCCGACAGAGCTGAACTTGCAGCTGTCATCGCTGCTCAGGTTGTACCCATTGGAGATCAAAATGCCGGGTGCAAAGCAATTTCCGAATCCGGACGATAAATTGTCCGATAGGATACTGTTCTGGACCGTAGTCGTGGTCTTGTCGCGGACGTAGATGCCGCCGCCGGTGGGACCGCTATTGTCGCTAATCGTGCTGTTGTTGATGATGAGTAAAGAAAACGATGCGATCCCACCCCCTAGTCCGCTTACGCTGTTTCCGCTAATTGTGCTGTTGTTAATCGTAGTCGGGCATTGTGCCGTGTAGATGCCGCCTCCCGTGCTACTGTCACTGCCTCGTACGGTATTGCCGCTGATGGTGCTGTTATTGATGTTCATCGAGGTTGTATCCGCAGGGTAAGTACCCACGCAGGTGATGCCGGCTCCACCATCCTGTGCGGTATTGCCGTTGACGGTAATCTTATTGACCGTCAGAGTTCCGACGTTCAGGATGCCGCCGCCGTATCCTCCTCCAGATACATTCCGGGTAAGGACGCTGTCTGAGATGGCCAACTTCCCGAAGTTCACAACTCCACTACCACCCCCTGTAATAGTCATTCCTGAAAGACTGACGTTGAGCTGAGGGGTCTGACTGGGAATTACAACTACAGCATCATAAGTCTGCTGATTGGTACTGCCGGCGATGATTGTCTTACCAGCACCAGCGCCCACAATGGTCACGCTGGCGGAGACGACAATTGTCCCACCATAAGTGGCCGGAGCGACCATAATTGAATCGCCAGAAAAAGCTCGCGACAACGCACGCCCGATTGTTGCGCACGCGGTCGCCGGCGACTCGCAGCTATTACTGTCGCTGCCGGTTACGCCATCGACATACCAGGTGTCGCTCGCCATCGCTGCAGAACCCAAAGCTAGACATAGAACGATGCCAAACGTGAGTCTGAGTTTCACGATAATCCCCTTCCACATCCGTGGCGTTCCCCCCACATGTTGGCCTCGTATAGACCCCTTGTCAATGTGAAGGAGTTTGCATAGGGATGATTGACCAAATCAGGCGATAGCGCTTATTGAGAATTGGCCAATCGAGGTCAATGAGTGTGCCGGCGAGGTTACACCAACTACACAGGCGAGCGGCCTCTGGCTGCTCCCCTGCAGTCCCGACCCAAGCTCCGTTTCGGCGGAGTCTCTTGCCCTTCACTTTTCCACACCCATGTTGTGACATCTGACCTTGCGCCCAAATTTAAATCGCGCGATCATAGTTCGAGGCCGTGACACTCAGCTCGACAGCAAATCGTCACGCAAGTCCTTTATTGTCTAGATTTTGATATCTAAGTTATTTGACATCAGGATTTTGCGGGCCAAAACATGCCTAAGTCGATGATTCCAAAGATGAGGGGGGTGGGGGAGGGGTACCCGATAATTCAGACCGGGCGCATCCCTAACAAAACAGACCCGGAGAAATTCCTGACACTGTGATTCGATTTAGAAGGCATGTAGAAGAGCGGCATGCCTTGGAAACCGAGCAGTGTGGTGCTGGGTACTGGGTGCTAGGTACTGGACACTGGGTACTGGGTACTCGATAGCTATCGTCCAGCGCCCTTCTTCTTTTCGAGCGCAGCGTAGATCGCGGGGTCAGTGCAGACTTCGTAGTAAGTGCGCTCAGTCCATCCCTGGACAGAGAAATCCTCCACATTGATCCGCGGCACACGGCTTTCGCGCACCACGATCTTGCGAAAAATATCGCGGTCGACCGGGACCGTTCCACTGGAGAGCTTGTACTCTCCCTTATCCGACGCCATCGCAGGCGGCAACTTCACCGCCAGCGGCACCAGCGAAATCTCCTGCTCCAGCTTGCGGAATGCCGTTTCATTCATGCGAATGCCGCCCAGGTTGTAGCTGACGATGGTGTCTTCGGGATTCTGCTCCTCGTCTTTGGTCGGCTCGGCGCTCGCGGTCTGGAAGACATAGACATGGAATGGTCCAGCCTGCGATTCCATCACCTTGCGAGCCCGCTTGTTGCAGGAAGAAAGGCGGTCACTCTGATTCAGAGCTTCCGAGATCATGATCTGATGTTCGCCGTCCATCAGATAAAGCGGCGCCGACTCCTGCAACGTGATGCCGACGCCCAGTTCCAGCCCCGGCATGCCGGAGCGCTGCATCAGCGCGTTATACCCGCGCACGATCTCAATGATCTCGCGCGCCAGCACGCATGCCCGGCTCACCGCGAGCCCCGGTTCGCCGGTGCGCTCGAGGATCGCCAGAATGATGGCATCGCCTTCAAGAAAAACTTTCTGCGCTCCATACTTACTAAGAAGCTTGTTCACCGGATCGTAGAAGTTCAGGCTGAAATAAGACGCAGGATTGAGCCCTTTCTCCATTAATGTACGAGTAAGACGCGTGGAGTCGCGCACGTCAGCCTTGAGCACGACGTGGCGCAGAACCCGATCTTCCTCCGTTTGCTGTTGCTCGTCGGGAAGAAGGAATTCGTAGAGTGTCCCGTTCATCCGGGAAAGTTCGCGCAGCTTCTCGGTGCCAACCAAGTTTATGGAGTCGAGCGCCGCGTTCAGCACTTCCAGCCGCCGCAGGTCGCGATGATAGTGCGAGAAATCCTGCAGAAAGCGCGCCGCCACTTTCGCCCGCTCCGCTCCACGGCAACCCGCGACTTTGGCCACTGCCGCATACAAACTGGCGGGCGAAAGCTTGCCGTGCTCCTGAATCATGCGCTCCACGCGGTCGCATTCGGGACGTGAGATCAACGCATTCTTCAGTTGTTGCGGATTAATTCGCGGTGCGTATTCGCTCAGCAAAGGCACCGTGTGGTAGGAGGCGATCACATGCTCCATCACCTGCTCGTCTTCGAGCAGCCGCACCCACTGAGCAAGCCGCTCTTGCTTGGCGACACCTTCCGCGGTGGAATCGTCGGGTGTTCCGGTACCGACGAGAGCACGGGCATTCTCCGGAGCACACAGCCAGGAATCGATCGTTTCGCTGCTGGTATCTTCGCCGTAGAGCGAGCGCACGAAACCCCAGACCACGTCCTGCAAGCGCCCGTAGCGGTCGGGATCTCGATCCCAATTGCCCAGCATGACGTAATGTTCTGCGCACAGGTAATCGTCGCGGCCATCCTCGGAAAAAGCCAGCCGGTTCACAAACAGGCCGTAACTGCCGAGGCCGGATTCTGCACCCTTCGACTCGGCAGAACCTGCCTCTCCAGTCTTCGCTTCTGCAGTCTTCGCTTCTCCGAAAAACGACCGCCGCGTGCGCGCCAGCGTCTCTTTCTCGATCTCGCGCAGCGTCTCGAACAGATCCTGCCCCGTCTTGCGCAGGATGATCTTCTTCCGTATCTGGAAGGCAGCTACGCGCTCGCGATACTCCACTCCTTTGCCCTGCCGCATGCCTTCGTAATTTTTGAGCAGAACACGGCAGCGCTCCAGCACTTGAGCAAACTGCTGGTTCATCTCCGTGCGCAGAAACTTGGTAACCGCCAGCCGGGCCAGCAGATCGACGGAAATTTTTTCTTCTTTCTTAGCGCGATTCAACGCCGCCAAGTGCAGCTCGGCGAGCAGTGGCTTCCAGTCAGATTTTTCGGTGGGAGTGCGGGCAGGGCCGGCTGCGGCGGTTCTCATCCACGAAGGTCCCTGAGTTCGGGGCGTCATCTCAGCGGCCAGCAGTCCTTCCAACTCACCATGACGCACGATCAACCGCTGGATCTGCGCCCGCGCCGCCTCCACGAAGCGAGCGCTCAAGGCTACGTCGTGCCGCAGGTTGTCGACTCCGACCGCCAGCCCTTCCAGAGCAATCGCCGGCGCAGCCGCGATCATCTCCGGCGGCACGGATTTCTCCGGTTCTTTGCCCAGTCGAAAGATGGGTAATCGCGGCATCGTGATGGCTCAGAATTCTTGGAAGTTACTGATTACACATGTACATATCGAGGGTAGCACGGGAGGCGCGGCGGCTAAAGTTACCGAGGTTACGGGATTAACCTGTGATCTCGACTCGTCTTCGGAAAAGAATCCCCCAGCAATAGCGCGTTGCCTTCGAAGATGTAAAATCGATGCCGTCGTGGCAGCCTTGCCCAACGACCTAACCCAAACAATTCAGGAGAACTATGATGATCGCCTTCTCCGTCAACGGCAAACGCGTCGATCTCGACGTTGATCCCTCTACCCCGCTGCTCTGGGTCATCCGCGAACATCTTGGTCTCACCGGAACGAAATACGGATGCGGGATGGCGCAGTGCGGTGCGTGCACCGTGCACATGAATGGAGAAGCGGTACGTTCCTGCGTGGCTCCGGTGTCGCGGGCGACGGGTAAGGCGGTCACGACAATCGAGGGACTTTCGGCTGATCTAAGCAGTCCATTGCAGCGGGCCTGGCTGGAAGAGGACGTTCCGCAGTGTGGCTACTGCCAGTCGGGACAACTGATGAGCGCGGCGGTGCTGCTGCGCGAAAAACCGCGGCCCACCGATGACGACATCGACGAGGCGATGACGGGCAACATCTGCCGATGCGGTACGTATCTTCGAATTCGAAGAGCCATCCACCGCGCCGCCGAGATGGTAGCGAAGGAAGGTGCCCTGTGAAAGGTCTAAATGCGAGTACGGTCAGCAAGCGTATTGGGATCGAACGTCGCGACTTCTTGAAGGTTTCTGTCGCCGCTAGCGGGGGCTTGTTGATTGGCTTTCAGTTTCCTGGGATCAGCAGGCTGGCATCGGCGCAGGCGTCCGCAAGTACTTTCATGCCAAACGCCTTCGTGCGGATCGGGACCGATGAGAGGATCACGGTTATTGTGAATCATTCCGAGATGGGGCAGGGAGTCTACACTTCGTTGCCCATGCTGCTGGCAGACGAACTCGATGCCGATTGGACGAAGGTGGGCTATGCGGCTGCTCCAGTCGACCCCAAGTACAACCACCCGGCTTTTGGCATGCAGATTACTGGGGGAAGCTCGAGCGTATGGTCGGGACTGGAGCAATTTCGGCAAGCTGGCGCTGCGGCACGCGCCATGCTGGTCGCCGCGGCGGCGCAGAAGTGGAATGTGGACCCGGCTAGTTGCCGCACCGAATCAGGCGCAGTGTTTAACGGATCCAGTCGCAAGCTGACTTACGGGCAACTGGTTGGCGCCGCGGCGAAACTGACTCCACCCGAGCACGTTCAATTGAAAGATCCGAAGACATTCAAGCTGATTGGCAAACCGATCAAGCGCCTCGATACCCCCGTAAAGTTGAACGGCGAAGCGGTTTTTGGAATCGATGTCAAGTTGCCCGGAATGCTGACGGCTGTGATTGCCCGCCCTCCTGTCTTCGGGGCAAAGATGAAAAGCTTTGACGATTCCCGGGCACGGTCGATGCCGGGAGTGCGCAAGATCGTCGCCGTTCCCGCGGGCGTGGCCGTGATCGCGGACACTTTCTGGCAGGCCAAGATGGCGCGTGAGGCTCTGCAGGTGGATTGGGACGAAGGCAGCATGCAGAGCTTCAGCACCAGTCAGATGATGCAGGAATTCCGCGAACGCGCGAAAACACCGGGTACCAGCGTCCGCAAAGATGGCGACGCCGCGGGCGCGCTGGCCAGTGCAGCCAAGAGAATCGAGGCAGTTTATGAAGTTCCTTACCTCTCGCACCTCATGATGGAGCCGCTGAACTGCACCGTGGATTTGCGGCCCGACTCTTGCGAGGTCTGGACTGGCTCGCAGTTCCAGACCGTCGATCGCGCGAACGCGGCCAAAGTTGCCGGACTGCCGAACGAGAAGGTCCAGCTCCATACCACTTTCCTCGGCGGAGGTTTCGGAAGGCGGGCGAATCCCCAATCGGATTTTGTGGTGGAAGCGGTTCACATCGCCAAAGCAGCTGGAGCCCCGGTCAAGGTGATCTGGACCCGCGAAGACGATATGCGGGGCGGCTGGTACCGTCCGGCGTTCTTGCATGCCATCGAAGGCGGCATTGATGCGAGCGGGAACGCTGTCAGCTGGAGATCGCGACTGGTGGGCCAATCGATTATGAAAGGAACGCCGTTCGCGGCGATGTTCATGAAGGGAAATTACGATCCCGCGTCAGTCGAGGGGGTTGACGATCTTCCCTACGCAATCCCGAACCTGACAGTTGAGTCGCATCAGGCGGAAGTCAACGTTCCGGTCCAATGGCTGCGTTCGGTGGGACATTCTCACACTGCCTTCGCGGGTGAGTGCTTTATAGATGAATTGGCTTTCCTCGCGCAGAAAGATCCTTACCAGTTCCGGCGCCAGCTCCTGCTGAAACAGCCTCGACATCTAGGCGTGCTCGACCTCGCCGCGCAAAAAGCGGGTTGGGACAAGCCTCTGCCGAAGGGCATGGGCCGCGGGATTGCCGTGCACTTTGCTTTCGGCAGCTATTCCGCCCACGTGGCCGAGGTTTCGGTGACGGATGGCAAAGTTCGGGTGCATCGCATGGTCTGCGCCATCGACTGCGGACAGTATGTGAACCCCGGGATAATCGCCGCGCAGACCGAAGGAGGGGCGATCTTCGGCGCGTCGGCGGCGCTCTTTCAGGAGCTCACCTTCGACAATGGACGCCTGCAGCAGACCAACTTCAATACTTTTCCTGTGATGCGCATCAATGAATGTCCAGAAATCGAAACTCACATCGTGGAAAGTAACGAAAAGGCCGGTGGAATCGGAGAGCCAGGCGTTCCGTGCGCGGCTCCAGCCATCGCGAATGCTATTTTCGCCGTGACCGGCAAACGAATTCGCCGGTTGCCGATCCGGATGACGGAGGCTGTATGAAGCACGCGTTCGTTGTAACTCGCTTGTTCCTGGCAAGCCTTATCGTTGCAGGCATCGCCGGAGCTCTGTGGCTTTCGCGTTCAGTCGCCGCAGCGGAACCGCCAGTCGGCGGAAAAACGGTTCTGGCCTCAGCGGGCGATGACGGAGCGCTGTTCACCGCGTTCGTTTCTGTCCTAAGGAACCCGCGCTGCATGAATTGTCATTCGCAAGGAGATTATCCGCGGCAGGGTGACGACGGACATCGGCACTCCATGAATGTAAAGCGCGGTTCGGACGGTCATGGAGTTACGGCGGAAAAATGCAGCACCTGCCATCAGGACCATAATCTCGCGGGCGCGCATCTTCCGCCCGGAGCGCCGGACTGGAGTCTGCCGCCTGCGAGCACTCCGATGATCTGGCAGGGACTGAGCGACGCGCAGATTTGCGAATCGATCAAGGATCGAAAGCAAAACCGAAACCGGAACATCGAGCAACTGGTCGAGCATCTTACGGAAGACAAGCTGGTGACTTGGGCGTGGAACCCGGGCGAGGGTCGAACTCCCGTCCCGATGCCGCATGATGAGTTTTCTGCGAAAGTAAAACAATGGCAAGCCGCAGGAGCGCCATGCCCGGCGAGATAAGGCTCGTGATGAACGGAAAAGTTGTCCTCGCCGCCTTGCTGGCTTTGCTACTTTGTGCGGGAGCGCAGACTCAGGAGGACGCCGGAAAAGATCCGCATCGGCCTTCCTGTAAGAGTGCTTACTGCCAAAAAGTCGAGACTTTTCTAAAGACACATTATTGCGGAGAGTCGCCGTTCGGTAACGGTCCCGACAATGGTTGCGAGATCAGGAAGCCAAAGACGCCGCGATCGGGCGTGAAGGTCCTATCAGACTTCGATTGCAAGTGGAATGAAGGCGTGTCGAAGTGTGAACAGCATGCACAGCCGTCTTCGGAAATCCGTACTGTCTTAATCAGCGAGATGCGGAAGCTGGGTCTGCCTGTCGAGGACGATCGGCATGTTTACTTCACGGTCTGGGATTCGAATTTTGTCGGGCTTGCGGAGGCGTATTACAACCACTCGGAAGGAAGTGATCTGACGATTTGCCAGGTCGTCGCGACTATCGATCAAAGTTCCCGGTTTCACATTCTGCGGAAGGTGCCATTCCAGAAGACCGACGCCGACAAGCCAGCGGTTACGACCTGGTCTCCGGTTGATCTCGCGGACGTAGACGGCTCGGGCCAAGTCGACGTCATTCTCGAGGCAGACGCCTATGAGGACCACTGGCTGGAGGTTGACAGCGTGAAAGATGGGTCGCCCCGCACCATCTTTTCGGGACTAGGCTATTACTTGTAAACGGCTTGACTGGGTACTGGCTACTGGCTCTTGATCCGCGCCGCCTCGAACTCATCGCCCTTTTGCCAGCCGATGAGTTTGGTGAAGCTGGCCGCTTCCCAGCCCAGCGCGAAGCCGAATCGGGCCATGGCGCCGTCGCCGACGAAATCCATCTCAGGATGGTATTCGTCGCTCGGCTGGTGATAATGCTTCTCTGTGTACTCTTTATCCTGCGCCAAGCCCCAGGCTTCGTCGTGACCTTTGAACTTCGATCCTTCGTTGATCGAGAATGCCGGAATACCCACTCGGGCCAGACTGAAATGATCAGAGCGGTAGAAGTAGCCCGCCTCGGGGTGCGCGTCGGGACGGATCGCCAGGCGGAACTCCTTGGCCATCGCCTGCACCCACGGGTAGAACGTCGTCCGCTCCGCGCCTGATACTTGTACTTCCTCCGGCGCTCCCAGGGGCGGTATGCCGTCGAAGTTCAAGTCCAGCGCAATCTTTCCCGCGGCAATGGGAGGATGTTTGCCCAGATATTCGGACCCCAACAGCCCCTGTTCCTCGGCCGTGACTGCCGCAAAGAGGATTGAGCGTCCTGGCCGGTCCTTGGCAACACTGAAGGCGCGCGCCAGTTCCAACAGGATGCCGCAGCCCGTGGCATTATCCACCGCGCCGTTGTAAATGTTGTCTCCGGGCACATCGGGACGAACGCCCAGATGGTCGTAATGGGCGGTGTACATGATGGCTTCATCCTTCATGTTGCGGTTCGAACCGGGCAGAATAGCCAGCACGTTATTCGACTCGAAGCGACGCACATTGCTGACCATGTGCGCTTTCAGCTTCGCTCCCAGGCTGACTGGATGAAACTCGCGCGTGCGGGCGTCTGCCATCATCTTTTCCAGATCCATGCCTGAGGCGGCGGCCAGTTTCCGCGCCACACTCAACTGCACCCACGAAGCGACCTCCAGAACCGGGCCTTCGAGCTTTAAATAAGACTTCTCGCCGGAATTCGAGTTCCGCACCACTTCCCACGGATAACTTGCCATGTCCTCTCTGTGGATGAGGATCACGCCTACCGCGCCTTTACGCGCGGCCTCCTCGAATTTGTACGTCCAGCGGCCATAGTAGGTGAGGGCTTTGCCCTTGAAGAACTTTGGATCATCCGACGGCGGCTCGTTCACCAGCATGAGCAGGACTTTGCCGTGCACGTCCACGCCTTTGTAGTCATCCCAGTTGTATTCGGGAGCTTCAATGCCGTAGCCCACGTAGACGATCTCGGCTTCTACATCGGACTGCGCCTGCTGGGTTTGATCGTAGGCGACATACTCCTCGAGGGGCTTCAGGTTCACCGCCGAGCCTTGTTTAGGCAATAGCGAGAACTGGGTTTCGGGAAGTGTCGTGATCCCGACCAGAGGCACTTTCTGGAGGTATGACCCGTTGTCGCCCGCCGGCTTCAATCCGTATTCGGCAAACTGCGTGGCGATGTACTCGGCGGCGATGTCTCCTCCGTGCTGCCCCGTGCCCCGGCCTTCCAGAAGATCATGCGAGAGAAAGCGCACGTGCCAGCGAATGTGTTCGGGATTGATGGTCTCCATGGCAGCGAATGCCGCGCCCGGCAGGCGCACCGAGACAGCTTCGTGCTTTGCCCCGACGGCCGCAGGGGCTGGAGACGCGCCGCCTTCCGCCCACGCCAGCAGGCTCAGAGCGAGGACCACGCTGCCGAGAGCAATCCTTCTGACTGTTGCTTCCATAGATCGGGCTTCTCCCCCTCGACGAAGCGGCGCATCGGCAAGGGAAAATGCTCACCAAGGAACGCCTGTTGTTAGGACTGAGGGAATTGTAACGGACGATAGGAGTTTCGTCGTAAGGGACTGACGCCAGCCGCGGCACGAGAGGGCAACACACCCCTGGGAGTAACCAGACCTGTCGACCCTGAACTTTGGTTCGAGCAGGCTTAGCGGCTTCTTTTTGTTGAGCTTCTCCGTGCCTCAGTGGCTCCGTGGCACGGCTTTTCTTTCCCGCGACCGCAGGATCAATTCTTCGAGCCTCAACCAGCGCGGAAATCCCGCACATCTTCCCCCGGCTTGAACAACGTAGCAGGCGCGGTCTTCCCTGACTCGGCCATCTTGCGGCTGATCTCTGTAAAGTCGGCCTTCACCCAGCCGACGCTGGAAACTTCAATCTTGCCATCTTGCGCGATCCAGAAGATGCTCGGGACATTGGTCAGCCCGTAGGCGTTCGACACGGGATAGGTATCCCTGTCGTCGAGCAGCACGGGAAAGGTCACGCCAAATTCTTTGGTGAAAGCTGCCGTGTGCTTGGGATCGTCCTGGGAGACGCCGATAAGCCTGACACCCCGGTGCCCGTACGCCCGCTCCAACCGCTCCAGGAATGGAAACGCATACTGGCAGGTCGGACAGGAAACTTTGAAAAACGCCAGCACCACTGGACCGTGCGCCAGTTCCTCATGAAACACGAAGCGCTTGCCGTCCATCGCTTTCAGTTCAAAGTCGGGCGCCTTGGTGCCCGCGGTTAATGCCGCCATCGGTCGTCCTCCCGTTCGTCTTTTCAGGATGTTGTGCAGCCAGCGCATATGGTCCTCGCTCTGACCTGCTCTCATTTTAGATGATGGAGGATGGAGAAGTGTTACCTATGGTCAATGGCCTGTCCGAAAGTTGCGCTTCGGGACAAGATTCCCGCTGCATCAATGTGCGGCTTCGGTTTCGAGACAGCCGGGATCCGTAAGGATCATAACGCGGTCTGAGGAATGGCCCATAGCGGGCTTACGCGGGGCCTCCGAATGCGCCCGAGTTGTGTCGCAGTCAAAGGCGTCCAGGTCGTCTCGCATGCCGAACGTATAGGTGAGGGTAAACGATGTGACGGCATCTCGACATCCCACAACGAACACACCCGATGACCAGCGTTGACACTCAAACGTGGATTTCTGCACACTGTCCAAAGCGGCCTGCTTCAGCATCGGATGACCGCTAATCACTTCCGCCGAAACGACGCTCCCGTCCTGCCGAATTGTGACTTGCATTTTCACATCGCCCGTAATCCGCGCCTGCCGCGCCAGCGGAGGGTAGGCGGGCGGGAACAGCTTGTTGAGCACGACAGGTTCAAGTGTTGGGGTGCCCGGTGCGCTTTGAGCCGGAACGTTCTCAAGAACAGCAAAGAAACACAGGAAGACCTCGGCAAACTTGAGCATTACGTACAGCGGGCGCTGGGTCATGGCTAGGAGTCTAGTCCGGGGAGCCTTGTCAAAGCACTTCCGATTTGCGCAGAATCTTACGCGCGAGTCCCGTGAGGGCAACCTGCCGCAGACGCTCCACGGGGATCCATTTCCCAGCGACGCGCGATGGCGCGGTGCCGTGCCAAACGCGCACGGTGTAATCCGTGATCGTGATCGAATGGCGCAGCGTGAGGGAAGGGGTACCCGCTCCATTCAGGCCGGGCAGCTCGGGCAACTCCCACATTCCCGGCATCAGAGATACGTCGGGCGGCCGCCGTATCAGAAAAACTTCTCCCTCCCGACGATCCAAAGCATAGTGAATCTCTCGCTTGTTCTGCCTCGCCGGCTTCGACATTGGCGGCATTTCTCCGCGCGTGACGCATAGTTCGACCACCGGACAGGTCGAGCACGCCGGTGCGCGCGGCGTGCACAAGACCGCGCCCAACTCCATCATCGCCTGATTGAAATCGCCGGGGCGTTTGGCTTCGAGCAGAGTACTAGCGGCTTGCCACAAGTCTTCTCCGGCCAACCGCTTCCCTGATACTCGCTGCAAAACGCGCTCGACGTTGCCATCGACCACAGCGACCGGCTCGTCGAACGCGATGCTTGCAATGGCTGCCGCGGTGTAGCGGCCCACCCCAGGCAGTGCAAGCCAGCCTTCGGCCGTTGTGGGAAACTTCCCTGCGTACTCTCGCACCACCACTTTTGCCGCAGCGTACAGCATGCGAGCGCGCCGGTAGTATCCCATGCCGCTCCACGCTGCCAGCACGCTCGCCTCGCGCGCCGCAGCGAGCTTCTTTATCGTGGGAAAACGCCGCAGAAATTCCTGATAGTGCTCGATCACAGCCGCCACCCGGGTTTGCTGCAGCATGATTTCGGAAAGCCATACGCGGTAGGGATCGCGGTTCGCGCGCCAGGGGAGATCGCGCCGATGAAGGTCATACCAGGCGAGTAAGCGCCGCCGGAATTTCTTCTTGTCCATCATCGACGCTTCGATCCAAGTGTCTAAACTCATTACTCGCGGCTACCAACCTTCGGCGCAGGTTGCGATTCTAATCGATGAGTTGAGCCTCCGGGTTGCTCTCCCGTATGCGTGCCATTGACCAGCGCTCCCAACCGCGAAATAATGGCTGGGCCTGGCATCCGCAACATTGGCGTGAGTTCATTCACGCGCAGCAGTATCGAGGAGCACTATGAACGACTTCAACCGCAAGGTGGAAGACGCGTCGGCGCGCGTCAGCAAGACCGTCGCCGAGGCTGCCGAACGGATCGAGAAAGAGATCCCGGAATTCATCAAGTATCTGAACGACGAGGTCGTGCCCACGGTGCGCCAGCACTCGACCAAAGCTCTGCGCGCGGCGAGTGTAAAGCTGATCGAACTGGCCGACTACATGGAGCAGCAAAAAGCCGCGCAAAAGTGAAGCTGTGCCGCAGCGGCTTCGTCCCCCGTGTCGTGATCCTGACTCTGCTGCTTACGGTTTTGCTTTTCCTCGCAGGCTGCGGCCATCCCAAGCAGGCGCACGTGAGCGTGCCGCCGCCACCAACCGCCGTGACGCCCGAGGCTTCCCCATCCGAACCGTCCGTCGCGTCCAATGCGGAAAGCACTCCTAAGAAGGAGCGTCCGCCGATTGCCGATAGCCACAGCGGAGAGAACATTGCCGACCTCGCCGAGCCTGCAGTTCCAGCGGGCGCCATGCCCCTGGCTACCGAAATCGGGCGGGCCAGTTGGTACGGTCCGCCGTATCACAACCGGCGCGGATCGAACGGCGAAGTTTACAACATGAATGCCATGACCGCGGCCCACCGCACACTGCCTCTGGGGTCGATCGTGCGGGTCACGAATCTGAAGACCGGCCACACGGCTTTGGTGCGGATTACTGACCGCGGGCCGTTTATCCCCGGGCGGGTTCTCGATTTGTCACTGGCTGCGGCGCGCAAGATCGATGTCTACCTTCCCGGGATTGCGGAGGTGAAGGTGGAAGTGATGCAGGCTCCGGCGCCGCTCGATACCGGCGGAAAATGGGCGGTGCAGATTGGCGGCTTCCCGGATGGAGACGCCGCCGCGAAACTTGCTGACCACCTCACCCGCCGCTACCGCACGGCTAAGGTGCAACGCTTCGCGAGCCCCGCGGGCGATTGGTGGATCAGAGTGCGCGTCCTCGCCGACGACCGCCTGCGTGCCCAGGAAATGGTCGCGGAGACCGAAACGCCCGAGGGCGCGGTCTTCCTGGTCAGACTGGATTAGAGCAGTGGTCAGTGGTCAGGGGTCAGGGGTCAGTGGCCAGTGGTCAGGGGTCAGGGGTCAGTGGCCAGTGGCCAGGGGTCAGTGGCCAGTAAGACCGACTGACCTTACTGGCCACTGGTCACTGGTCATTGACGACTTCTGCTATGCTCTCCCGAAGTTTCCATGATGGCAGAAGTCATTCCGGCGTCCGTGCGCTTTCGCGGCGCAAAGATAATTGCTGCGGCTGCCGCCTTTTACTTCGCGCTGCATCTGCTGAGCTTTCAGAAGTTGTTCGAGAATGACGCGGAAGGGATCGGGGCACTTCTGCAGATCATCGGCACGCTTTACAGCGTCGTCTACGCATTTGCAATCTACGTGATCTGGGGACAGTTCACTTCCGTCGAAAATGAAATACAGAAAGAGTCAGGAGCGTTGAAAGACCTGCTCCTCTTCAGCCAGCGTTTGAAAGAAACCGTGCGCGAACCGATCGTGCGGGCCGTAAAGATTTATGCGCGGGGAGTTGCGGAGACGGAATGGAGGACGCTTTCTGCGCGTGAGGACACCGACAAAACCGACAAGCTATTCTCGGCGCTGATTTCCGCCGTCACGGACGTGAAACCCGAGGACGACACCGAGCGCGTCGTGTACCACCGGCTGCTCGAGATTGCGAATCAGGCGAGCGCGCACCGTGATGAACGCCTTGCCCTCAGCATAAAGCGGATGCCGCAGACGCTCTTGGCGTTTGTGACCCTTACTGCATCCATGATTCTTTTCCTGCTTTTTTTCTTTCCGTTCCGCAATCTTGCGCTGGGCCTGGTGGCTATCGCGATTACGACCATGCTCCTCTTCTTCGCCCAGTTCGTGCTGACGGACCTGGACAATCCCTTCGAGGGTACATGGAACGTGGGTTCGGAGCCCTTCGCGGAATTGGTCACGAAATTCCGCTGACCTGCTCCCGCTGACAGTTCCCCGGCTCAAGTGTTATCGTTTCCGGCAGAGTGAGTATGGTGACTGAACCATGACCGACGCTTCGAGCGAATGTCTTTTCTGCCGCATTCTCCGCGGCGAAATTCCCGCCAAGAAAGTGTACGAGAACGAGTACGTACTAGCCTTTGAAGATATCAACCCGAAGGCTCCCACGCACGTGTTGATCATCCCCAAGAAGCATTTTGCTGGATTGAAGGAGGCGCAGGCCGAAGACGCCGAAGTGATCGGCCGCTGTCACCTGGCGGCAGCTGAGATTGCACGCCAGCGGAACATCGAGGAGGGATACCGCACCGTGCTTAACGTGGGTCCCGGAGCGGGGCAGTCGGTATTTCATCTCCACGTCCACCTCTTGGGCGGACGTCATCTGAGCTGGCCGCCGGGGTAGGAAGGCAGTTCTGAGTTCTGAGTTCTCAGTTTCTGGTTCCAGACTCCCGTCTTTACTACTTCTCGTGCACCTTGACCTGTGACATACTTGTAATTACAATGTAATTACTTCGGGGACGAAATATATGCGCGTGGAACTCACTCGTATTGGCAACTCGCGCGGAATCCGCATCCCCAAGCCGCTGATTGCGCAGTGCGGCCTGGGCGACGTCGTGGAACTACGAGTAACTCCCGAAGGTCTCGTCATCGCCCCTCATCGCGCCCAGCGGGAGGGCTGGAAGGAAACCTTTGCCGCTTCGCGCCCGGGAGAGCCGGAAATGTTGCTCGACGGAGTGCCTCCGAATGCGTTTGACGATGAGGAATGGACATGGTGAGTTATCCCAAGCGCGACGAAGTCTGGCTCATCGCCCTGGACCCATCGAGAGGAGCAGAAATCAAAAAGACACGGCCTTGCCTGGTGATCTCTCCTGACGACATGAACGAACCGCTGCAGACTGTCCTCGTTGCTCCCATGACTAGGACTCAGCGCACCTACGCCACACGCGTGAACCTCAACTTCCGAAACAAGACGGGACAAGTAGCTCTGGATCAATTGCGTGCCGTAGCGCGTGAGCGCCTGATCCGCAAGCTCGGCGTAGTCTCGACTAAGACCGCCGATGCCGTTTCCAGCGTGCTGGTGGAGATGTTTACGCGCTAAAGCAGTTTACTGCACCGTCGGATTCTCGTCTTCCGGGGCTCCGTGGCGGCGCAATAGTTGAGGCAGGTTCTGGGAGAAAGCCGAGCGCGGCAGCACCATATCGCATCCCACCTCGTGGGCCTTCTGCTTTAGATCGCCTTGCACGTGCGAGAGGAATCCGATGATCGAGGTTCCCTTCTTGAGCTTCGCCTTCAGCTTGGGGATTAGCGTCAGCGGTTTGGCGTTAGCGTTGTTGAGGTCGAAGATGATCAGGGAAGGTTTCTCTTCGCCGTTCTGCTCCATGCGATCGGCCAGATCCTTGTCGTTCTTGGCGAATTCGACTTTTACGTTGAGCTTGCGCGCGGTCTCTTGAATCTTGGCGGCGAAGAACAGGTCGTCGACAAAGGCAAAGATGCGCGAGTTGGAATCTTCGCGCAATGCGGGCAGAGGCTCAGGGTCGGCGGGCGCAAAAGGCGCGGCAAAGCCGGGACGTTGGCGGCGCGCTCCTCCCTGGCCGTTGTTGCCGTTACCGGCCAGAGCGGCGCGATAGCTGTGGTCCATGGGCGCGGTGTAGATGCCGTCCTGATTGTGACGCGCCTGGCTGGGGCCGGCGGGACGGGGCCCGCGCGGATTGTTGGGACGGCGTCCACGACGCCGTCTTCTGCCTCCTCCGCCGGAGGGTCTTCCTGATCCTTGTCCTTGTCCTGATGGTCCTGCGTTCATAGTCCTCTCAAACCTGCTGGGCCGGGTCTTCGACCTGGTGCAGGGCTGCAAAATCTTACGATGTCAGTTTCCCCATTGGGTTGCGGCAGGCTCTCACAGGGTTGGCGCACAGCCACTCTTCTTGCGGGGCCTATCCACGTGCTCGGTGACACCACTTGGTCAAACCACTCACTTACACCCGTCAACTATCAAGTCTCGCGAATGCGTTCTTTGGGGGCACGGCCCACGTTCCATGCGGAAATGCAGGCTGGGCTGGAACGCAATCAAACGATCGACCGCTCACTGGTGATGCAAACTCGTACTGGCGATAAAACTTCTAAATTTTGCGTATCGGTTATCCGTTGTCGGAATCCGTCGCGCCGCCGGGAACGGCCTGGGACGCGGAAGGCCCACGCGGGAACGAGGCCAATGAGAACAATTCAATGGTACTCGTCCGTGCGGAGGCGCGCAAGGGGCAAAGTGGGAGCGTTTTTGCACAGGAGGACATGACTGTCGGGAACTGCGGCCCGGGCTTCGGCTCCGGGCTTCCGACATCGGGCTTCGGCGAGCCAGACAAAGAACAGAACCATGCAGGCAGGAAAAAGCGCTCCGCCGGAGCGGAGCGCTTTGGGTCTTGCGTTGCTTACTGCGACACGACGAGAGTGATCCCCGTGAGTGAGTAGGTTATCGGGTTCGCCCCGCCTGTGGTGGCGTTGATGGTCAGGACGTACTTACCGGCAGGCGTCCCCGGATTCGTTGGAGTGTTGTTGCCGCCGCCGCTACTGCCACCGCACGCGCCCAGCCACAGCGTGGAGAAGCCGAGAATCACAATCAGGCTGAGCAGGCGCGCGCCGCGAGTCCGCGATCCTGCTGCGAGCACAATTCCGAACAAACCGGGCAATAACAAAGCATAGAAAATGCGGGTGCCGCTCAAGGGCCGACGCAGTTCTGCAGTCGGGGGCGTCGTTACGAGGTTGACTGCGACCGCAGTCGCGCTGCTGGGCTGGCCATTGTTCGGAAGTTGGCAGGCAATTTGCGCGCTGGTAAGCGACGGGCTGCCAACACAGGTATAAGTGAGAGGCACAGCGGTGGTGGCTCCACTACCAGTGCCCACGATGAAGCCGGTTGAGCTGTTGACGGTGACATTGATCGATTGGCTTCCGCCCACTGTCACAGGGCCGAAGGTGGCAGCGGTGGTCGTGAGAGTGTAGGTCTCGGTGGTTGCGGTCACGGTCAGGCTGACAGTTGTGGTGGTATTCGAGGAGCCGGTGGGAGCAATGGTGATGGTCTGGGCACCCGAAGGCAGCGCCATGTTGGGCAACGTCGAGATGGTCACTGTGGTGGTTGGACTGTTCGAACCGGTGAAGTTGACGCTGGGAGGATTAAACTTGCAGGTCGCGCCCGCGGGCAGCCCTGAGCAACTGCTGGGTGCGAAGTTCACGACCGCCGCGACCGAACCCGCGATCGGCGAGATGGTCACGGTGGCAGACGCTGACTGCCCGGCGGAGATGGGGTCGGGAGTCAGCGCGCCGGCTGAGAGCTGGTAATCCGGCGCCAGCAAACTCTTCCAAGCACTGAACAGTGTGCTGGCATTGACGGATCCGAGTCCGGTCACCTGATCGTAGCCGACGCCCGCATTGAAGCCAATCTCGGTGGTGCCGCTGGGGCAGTCTATGCTGTCGGTGGCGCAGGGTACCTTGTTGTTTCCCGTGGTCACGTCATGGAAAGCCGTGGGGTTGCTGGCCGCTAGACTGTAGAGGGTAGGGTTGATGTTCCCCAATCCCGACGAACTCAAGGACTCGTCGAGAAGGGTGACGATCGCGGAGAAAGTTGGGGCAGCACAAGAAGTGCCGCCGGCCAGGTAAATTTCGCCCTGGGCATTCACGAAACCATTGGTGCAGCTGGACACGATTGTGCCATTCGGTCCATCTTCGGTGCAGATTATGTAAGGGTCATGGTAGGGCGACGCATTCAGCGCGAGATCTGGTACGTCGCGGCCTGTGGTGGTGGGCACGCCGGTTCCAGTCTGCCACGCAGGTTTTGCGAAATAGATGCTGGCGCCGCCCCCCGACGCCAGGAGGCCACCGTTCTCAGCGGTGTCATTCCACCCCGTCTCCGGAATGTAGGAAAGCGCTGAGGTCAGAGTGTTGGTACCCCCGGTCGTCCCCGTCCAGTAGGTGGTGTTGTTCGCATTTCCATTTGTCACCGTGGCCTCGGCATCGCCGGTGAATTCAGTTCCGCCCATGCCGGTCACCTCGGGGACAGCAGCGGGAACGTCGACGGCTAACCCTCCCTCGGCAGACGGACTGTTGGTCGCATCGCAATCGGCAGCGCCAGCATCCCCCGAAGAAGCCATGATCGTCTGACCCTGGGCGTTGGCCTGCTGCGCCCATGCCTGAACCATGTTGACGGCAAAAGATTCGCCATTCGCCACCTCGCAGGCGCCGTAGCTGGTGCTGATGACCGGAGCGACATTAGCGTCGACGGCCTCCTGCAGAGCGTTCCATACGCTGTTGAAACGGCGCGTGCAGGTGTCACCGGGGGTGAGGCCGGCATAGACGAAAATAATGTCGGCATTGCTGGCGACGCCGCCGGACCACTCCAGGTCGAGATCGGATTCGCCCTCGTCGCCGGGGCAGCGTGTCGCAGTCGAGGTGCTGGGGTAGAGCACGTATTGGGGGGCCTTTGCCGCAAGGCCGGCTGCACTGCGGAAGTTGGCGAGGTCGGCCGCCCTGACTGTGGACTGCCCTACTACTGCGATCGCATAGCTCGTTCCATCGAGGCCTGAGGGAAGGTCGTAGATGGTCGCAAAATCACCTGGGGCAAGAAAATGATCGCCGCCCGGATCGGTGAAATGCGGCTGGGCCCCGATTGAGGGCCTCGACCGAAACTTCGCTCGCGGTTTGGGGCTGAAGTTGTGAAGATTTCCCATCGCGAGGACCATTCCAGCAAGCGCGGCCGGCACCGATGGGTTGGTGGCGTTGGCGAGATGGATTTCGCCGTCGACCAAGTAGTTGTGCATCTCAGTGCGAAAAGCTGCCTCGACCTGCCCGACCGTCCCATCAAAGGAAATTTGGTTGCGGCTGTTGGCCACCGAGTTCACGGTGAAGCCCTGCGATTCGAGCCAAGCTTGGACGCGGTTGATGTCGTTCCGGGTCATTCCAAAGCGGTCAGCGAACTGCGCCGGGGTGAGCCATTTGTGGTAGTTCGGGGACGAGCGGTCCTGCTGCTGGGCCAGCAAGTTCTTGAGGTCAGCCTGCTGGGCGACCGAAGGCCGGAAGGCCAATGTGACCCCATAGAGCACCAAGCTGCCATCGGCGCGGCCAACATCGAAGCGCGGCTGGGCCAGACCGTGGACGTTGCCGGTAAGCGCCACCATCTGCGACGAATCAATGGTTGTGGCGACGCGGTCCGGCTGCTGGGACAGGCACAGAGTTGAGGCTAGTAGAGGCAGAAGCCACTTCCAAGATCGCATGAAACGCTCCGTCTGCAGGGTCGGGGTTTGAGCTGCTTGTGTCTTTAGCTTATACGGCTTTATAGCAGTCTGATCAAGTTTCGGAGGGGAAGGTTGTATCCGGCGGGTAAAGTTACAAGTCGCACGGGGCGGGCTAAGGCGCGCGGTGAGTGACTTGGGTCAGATTCCGAGCAGGTTGGGATGGAGTTTGGCGTATCCGTGCTCTTGTGCCCACAAACTGAGCGGGACGGACGCCAGTTCGTCGACGAGTGGGTCGGCAAGGCCGTTCTTGGTGAGGTCGATGGACTTGATGTAGGTGCGGCAAACGTCGCAGCACTCGACGCGGATGTAGGGGAGCTCGGCGGCGGTGTAGACCGGAAGCTTGGCGTGGTCTTCCTGGCCGCATCCGGGACAGATGATGCGGCGGAACTCCCACTCCGCGAGGCAGAAACCGCACACCAGGCTGCGACGGCCGCCGTCACCCTGCTGGCGGAGCACGCCGGCCGCAGGTTTGCGATTGCAGAAGGGACACAGCAGAGACGTGTAGCCTTCCAGCCGCAGCGATGCGCGAGAGCGCGCGAGTTCGGCGTAGGGCTGAAGAAAAGCAAGCACGAGGAATTCCTGGGGATCGGTGGGCGCATCGATGTGATCCCAGCATTGGGAGAACAGGTCAGTCCAGGAATCAGGCTCGGAGGTGCCCAGAGCGTGTGCCACCTGGGCAAGACGCGCTGGACCATGTTCTTCGACCAGCGTGAGAAATGCAGGGAAGCTCGCGACGAGTTCGGCAGAATCCAGATCTTCTGTAGCGCCATTTCGAAAGACATGTTCCAGACGCTGGTAAAGACCTTCCTGGAAGCGCGCGAGGTGGACATAAAAGCCGAGGATCTCAGCGGCGAAGGGATGCTTCGCCGCCAGTTGTTCGGCGCGCCGGATGCGCTGTTGGCGTGCTGTGTTGGCCACCCGGCGATTATGGGGCTTGCGGTCGGCGCAAGCAAATGCAGGAGACCTTCACCACAGAGTCACAGAGACACAGAGAAAATCAACAAAAGAAAATGAAAGGGTTCCTCGAGTCTGTGTGACCCTGTGTCTCGGCGTCTCTCTGGTGATTGACTCTGGCGCGGCTGGGGGATTATAGTTTCTGGAAATTTGGGGTGCAGTCCGCTCGGCTTGTGATACGAAGCAGTCGGAGGATGCAATGGAATTCTCCCGTAGAACCTTCCTCAAAGGCGCGCTCGCTGGTGGAGCGGGTTTCTCTCTTCTGGGATTCGATCTGACTCCCGCGGTGGCGCAACTGAAAGAGTTGAAGATTGCGCGAGCCACCGAGACGCGATCCACCTGCCCGTATTGTTCCGTGAGCTGCGGCGTCCTCATCTACACGATCGGCGACAAAGCGAAGAATGTCACGCCCCAGGTGATTCACGTCGAGGGCGACCCGGACCATCCGATAAATCGCGGTACGCTTTGTCCTAAGGGAGCATCGCTCGAGCAGGACATCCTCAATCCGCGCCGGCTGCTGAAACCGCAGGTGCGGCGGCCTGGCTCCGACCACTGGGAAGACATTGCCTGGACGCAGGCCATCGACGAAATCGCGCACTGGGTGAAGAAGACGCGCGACGACACCTTCATTGAAAAAGACGCGCTGGGACGCACCGTCAACCGCTGCGAAAGCATGGCGTGGATCGGCGGCTGCACCGACACCAACGAGTTCAATTATCTCGTGGTCAAGACCATGCGCAGCCTGGGTCTCACCTATATAGAAAACCAGGCCAGGGTTTGACACGGCCCTACGGTCTCAAGTTTGGGACCAACATTTGGACGCGGGGCCATGACGAATGGCTGGGTCGACATCAAGAACACTGACATGATGTTGATCATGGGCGGGAATCCCGCCGAGAACCATCCCTGCGGCTTTAAGTGGGCTATTGAAGCCAAGCGCACCCGCAACGCGAAGATGATCGTGGTCGATCCGCGCTTCACGCGCACGGCGGCGACGTCCGATTTGTTCTGTCAGATTCGCGCGGGAGCGGATATTGCTTTTCTGGGCGGAGTGATCCGCTATGCGATCGAAAACAACCGCATCGCGCACGACTACCTGGTCAACTACACGAATGCCGCGTTCATCGTGAAGGAAGGCTTCAAACTGCCGGAAGACGGGCTGTACTCGGGGTTCGACGCGGGCTCGCAGACTTACGACCGGTCTTCGTGGAACTATGAGGAAGGTAACGATGCGGGCGGAGTCGCGCCTGCCCATCCCGCTGCGGTTGCCGGCGCGGCAAAGTCTTCGGGAACGAGCTTGGGACAAGCCGCGACGCCGGCTCCAGCCCTGCCTCCGCTGCCGCTAAAGGTCGCCTACGACCTGACCTTACAGAATCCCCGGTGCGTGTTTCAGCTTTTGAAGCAGCAGTATTCGCGCTACACGCCGGAAATGGTCGAGCGCATCACCGGAATTCCGAAAGATCAGTTCCTGAAAGCTGCCGACACCCTCACTTCCATCCGCAAAGATGGGGACATGAAGAAGGTGGCGACCATCCTGTATGCCGTGGGGTGGACGCAGCACAGCTTCGGCACGCAGATCATCCGCACGGCGGCCATGCTGCAGTTGCTGCTGGGCAACGTGGGGCGCGCTGGAGGGGGCGTCAACGCCTTGCGCGGTCACTCCAATATTCAGGGCGCGACCGACATGGGCGGAGTGTTCGATAGTTTGCCGGGCTACTTGAAGGTGCCGAATCCGACCGATGTTGATCTAGCCGCCTGGCTGAAACGGATCACGCCAACTGCATCCAAACCGGCGCCATGGGATTCTTTTAACTACTACTCGAACACGCCGAAGTTTGCCATCTCCTACTTGAAAGCTCTCTACGGCGACGCGGCCACGAAAGACAACGACTACGCCTATCAATACATGCCGAAGGTGGATCGCAACTACTCCTGGACGCAGATCTGGGACAACATGTATCGCGGCTCGGTGAAAGGAATGCTCGCCTTCGGGATGAACGGCGTGGCCATTGGACCGGACTCGCAGAAGAATATCGACGCGCTCAAGAAGGCCGACTTCCTCGTCGTGGGCGAGATTTATCCCGATGAGACCAGTGAATTCTGGAAGTCGCCGGGGATCACGCCCGAGGAAATGAAGACCATCAACACCACCGTCTATCGCCTGGCTTGCGCCGGGTTCGCCGAAAAAGACGGATCGATGACCAACTCGGCGCGCTGGCTGCAGTGGAAGAACGTCGCCGTGCCGCCTCCGGGCGACTGCCGCCTGGACCAGGACATTGTGGCTCAGATATTTCTCAAGGTGCGCGAGCTTTACCAGAAAGACGGAGGCAAGTTCCCCGATCCGATCGTGAATCTGACCTGGCCTTACGTCAATGCGCAGCATCCCGCGCTCGGGGATTTGGCCAAGGAGATGAATGGCAAAGCTCTGGCCGATCTCACCGACCCCAAGACGCAGGTCACGATCAAGAAAGGCCAGCAACTGCCCGGATTCGCCTGGCTGAAAGACGATGGCACGACCGCATGCCCGATCTGGATTTATGCCGGCTGTTGGACTGATGGAAATAACATGAACCGTCGCAGCACGGAGGATCCGTCCAGCCAGGGGATCTACCAGAACTGGGCGTGGTCGTGGCCGGCGAATCGCCGCATTCTCTATAACCGCGCCTCTTGCGATCCGTCGGGAAAGCCTTGGGACGCCACTCGGAAACAAGTCTGGTGGAACGAATCGGCACAAAGCTGGGTGGGAAACGATGTGCCCGACTTCAAGCCGGATTCCAACCCGAAAGACCACATGGGACCGTTCATCATGAATCCGGAAGGTGTGGGCCGGGTATTCGCGCCCCTGGCGGCTTTTGCCGATGGTCCATTCCCTGAGTTCTACGAACCGATCGAGAGTCCGGTGCAAAATGCTCTTCATCCGAAGCAGCAGAACAATCCGGTGGTGAAGAAGCTCAAGACCCCGGCAGATAAATACTCCACTCCGGGCGACGAGTTCAATGTGGTCTGCACTACCTACCGCCTCACCGAGCACTACCACTACTGGACCAAGAACAATGAAATGAACGTGCAGCTCATTCCCGAAGCGTTCATCGAGATTCCGGTGGAATTGGCCGCCGACCTGGGAATCAAGGGCAACGACAAGGTGAAGGTCACGAGCGCGAGAAGCTATTACATCGCTAAAGCTTTCGTCACCAAACGCATCAAGCCGATGACGATCGATGGCAAGAAGGTTTACCAGATCGGCATTCCGATCCATCAGGGATTCCGCGGCATTCAGGAAGACCAGGACAAGAACGCCAGAACCTTGCTGAACCGGCTCACGCCGACGGTAGTGGATCCGAACGCGTACACGCCAGAATTCAAGGGCTTTATGGTGAAAGTGGAAAAAGTGTGAGGGGAATTTGGTAATTGGGTGATTTAGTAATTTGGTAATTTGAAAACCACGCTGCAACTCGGCCCGAGTTTCAAATTACCCAATTACCAAATTACTCGATTACAAAATGTTCTTATGAGCCAGGCAACTTTATCAGTCAAGAGAATTTCCGGCCACGCCGGACCTGCTCCCGGCGATGACGTGGAGCGCGATTATCAGGTTTGCAAGCTGGTCGACACCACGACGTGCATCGGCTGCAAAGCCTGTGAAGTGGCCTGTCTCGAGTGGAACGGGTACACCTTCACTGACACCGTGTTCGACAATAGCTACCAGACCATGCCGGAGACGTCGTGGAATTACTGGAACCTGATCAAGTTCAACGAGCACGAGCGCGAAGACGGCAGCATCACGCTCCTGATGCGCAAGGACCAATGCATGCACTGCGCCGATCCGGGGTGTCTGGCGGCTTGTCCCGCGGATGGCGCGATCGTGCAATACACCAACGGCATTGTGGATTTTCAGCAGCAGCACTGCATTGGCTGCGGTTATTGCGTCAGCGGCTGCCCCTTCGATATTCCCAAGTTCAATCCCGAGACCAAGAAGATGTTCAAGTGCACTCTTTGCGTGGACCGGGTGAGCGAGGGATTGGAACCGGCCTGCATCAAATCGTGCCCCACCGGCTGTCTCCACTTCGGGACCAAGGAAGACATGACATTTCTCGCCGAAACTCGCGCCAAACAACTTCGCGAGAACTATGGAATCGAGAAGGCGGGAGTCTACGATCCGGCAGGGGTGGGCGGGACCGGCGTCATTTACGTACTGCACGATCTGACCAACCCCGAAGCCTATGGCGGATTGCCGAAAGATCCGCGCATTCCCTGGATAGTGCGGTTCTGGAAAGGACCGGCGAAGTGGATTGGGAATCTGGCCATGATCGGCGGCATTCTGGGCGTGGCCATGCACTACCTGCGCTATGGTCCGAAGGAAGTGACTACCGCGAAGAATGAGAACGGAGGGAAGCCGTGAGCACCTCGCACGTCATTTCATCCGATCGCGCCACCGGCGAATCTGGCGGCGAGGTTGTTCGCTATTCGCTGAGTGAGCGGGTTCATCATTGGCTGGCGGCATTGACCTACATCTATTGCCTGATCACAGGTCTCGCCTTCTGGTCCCCGTATATGTTTTGGCTGGCAGTGATGGTAGGTGGTGGGCCGACGGCGCGCTTCTGGCATCCCTGGTTCGGGCTGGCCTTCGCGCTCTCGGTGGGATGGATGTACAAAATCTGGCAAAGTGACCTGGCTACTTCCGACGACGACCGTCGCTGGTGGAAGGCGATCAATTACTACGTCCAAAATGAGGATGAGAAGCTGCCGCCGGTGGGCCGCTTCAATTTCGGCCAAAAGCTTTTCTTCTGGCTGATGTTTTATGGTGTGATCCTGCTGGTGATTTCGGGGCTAGGACTCTGGTTCGTGGAATCCATCCCGTGGAGCCAGCACTGGCTGCGTTATCTAGCGGTGACGGTACATGTGGTCGCAGCGATGACGACCATCGGAGCGTTCATCATTCACATTTACATGAGCGTCTTCATGGAGCCCGAATCGCTTCACGCGATGGTCCGCGGGCGCGTCTCTAGCATCTGGGCGCGTACTTATCACCGGCTCTGGTACGAACAGGTCACCAAAGGAACTTCCGCACAAAAATAACAGGAGCGATCAGCTCCAGGCGGAAGGCCACTGAAAACTGCTCTTCTTCACAATCCGGTCGCAACCTCCGTGCATCCAAAGTTTAAGGATAGAATCTTCTGCTGGAAGAATTTCTGCTTGAATACCACGCAAAGAGGAACTATGCGCTCCTTAGCCCATCGATTCGCCCTGGTCACATCTGCGATCCTGCTGCCTGCGGCGTTGCTATTCGCAGCGGGTGTAGACACCAAGTTCCACAACGCGCCAGCATCAGCTCAGGCAATGAAGAATCCCTATGCGGGTGACGATGCTGCCGCGCAGGCGGGCAAACCCTTGTATGCCAAGAATTGCCTATCGTGCCACGGCAAGCTGGGGAAAGGCACGGGCAACGTACCGTCGCTGGTGGATGGCAAGCTCGATTCCGTCAAGCCTGGGGAAGTGTTCTGGTTTATCACTCGAGGCGACAAGGATAACGGGATGCCTTCCTGGGAATTCCTGCCGGCGAGCCAGCGCTGGAAGATCATCACGTATGTGACCTCAGTCTTGCCGGCGATGAATGCGGAGCCGCAAACGGCAGCCGCGCCGCCCGACACGTCCACATCCAAGCTGAAGGCACCGCCGCCGACGCCGCCGTTCACCGACTTCCGCTTTGAGAAGCCGGGCACGGTTCGCAAGATCACCGTCGGCGATCTTCCGCAGCCGTATGCCACGCAATCGGCCGATAACGGTCCGAAACTGGTTGCGCGGCCGGAAAGTGCTTGGCCGGTAGCGCTGCCCGGATTCAAGGTTGAACTGTACGCCGCGGGACTCGACAATCCTCGTACCCTGCGCACGGCTCCCAACGGCGATATTTTTCTTGCCGAGAGCGACCCGGGGCGGATCCGCGTGTATCGCGGGCTAACCAGCGACGGCAAGCCTGAGCAATCAGCCGTTTTCGCCAGCGGGCTGAAGCGTCCTTACGGCCTGGCTTTTTATCCTCCCGGACCTGATCCGCAATGGTTATATGTGGGCAGCACCAGTGAACTGGTTCGCTTCCCGTATCACAACGGCGATCTGAAAGCGAGCGGCCCCCCGCAACATATTGCCGATCTGCCGGACACGGGCGGGCACTGGACCCGGGCGGTCGAATTCTCTCGGGATGGCAAGAAAATGTTCGTAGCAGTGGGCTCGGGATCGAATGTAAACGATCCGGACACTCATCCCGGAGAGAAAGACCGCGCCGACATTCTGGTGTGCGACCCTGCGAACTGCACGCTGAGTGTGTACGCCTACGGCATTCGCAATGCTGGCGGCGGGGTTGCGGTGAATCCCGAGACCGGCGAACTGTGGTGCTCGGTGAATGAGCGTGACGCGCTCGGCGACAACCTGGTTCCCGACTACATCACGCACGTGCAGGAGGGCGGATTCTACGGCTGGCCCTGGTGGTACATCGGCGGGCACCAGGATCCACGGCATCCGGGCAAGCATCCCGAATTGAAGGATAAAGCGATCGTCCCCGATGTGCTGCTGCAGCCCCACAACGCGTCCCTGGAGCTTACTTTCTATGAAGGCCAGCAGTTCCCGGCTGAGTACAAGGGAGATATTTTCGCCTCCGAGCATGGCTCCTGGAACAAGGCAGTGCGCGTGGGCTATGAGGTGATTCGCATTCCTTTGCACCAGACCGGCCACGCCGGCGGCGAGTATGAGGACTTCCTCACCGGCTTCGTGCTGCCCGATGGCAATGTGTGGGGACGTCCCGTGGGCGTAACCGTGGCTCCAGATGGTTCGCTGCTCGTAAGCGACGACGGCTCGGACTCGATCTGGAGAGTCAGCTACGCGGGAAAGTAACCTTAACTTCCCAGTAAGACGAAGGCGGAGACAGGTCGTGAAGAAATGGTGGGCGCTGTAGGATTCGAACCTACGACTTCCACCGTGTGAAGGTGACACTCTACCGCTGAGTTAAGCGCCCAACCCATTTCTATTCAAACATCAGTGCGTAGTTCCTGCAACCCCGGCGACAACCGCGAATCGAGTCGGGCGGATGCATTTGTGCCGCTGGAGCCCATGTTTGGACGCGGGAACAGGCCGTGGTAGCCTATGCTCGGCAGGGGCAGAGGCGGGTTCGGGTCCGTCGGCACCTGTGTCTAAAGTGACCTTGATGCCGGACCAAACCAGGCCCCCTCGACCCACCGTATCCTCCTCATCTGGGGGGACTTCTGGGGCGTCGCCGGACCCGGATAAAGAGCAACTTTCCCTTCCTGATGGGGTTCAATCTAGTGTGAGCACTGCCGCCATGGACCGGGGCGTCCTGATGGCCTCGCTGGAGCCGCGCCCAGCCGGCGTTTTGCAGCCAGCGATGGCCGGCGCCGAAAGCTACACCGACGCCGAGGTAATGCTGCGAGTGAAGGCGGGGGACCAGTCCGCCTTCGATTACCTGGTGCAGAAGTATCGCCGGCCATTGGTGGGTTTTATGTACCGCATGGCACGCAACACGGCGGCGGCAGAGGATCTCGCGCAGGAAGTTTTTCTGCGAGTCTACCGCTCGCGCCAGACTTACGAAGCCAGCGCCAAGTTCACCACCTGGCTGTATCGGATCGCGACCAACCTGGCGGTAAACCACGCGCGCGATACGCGCCATGAACGGCCAGAGGTGACGGTCAGCCTGGACGAACCGGATGAGGAAACCGGAACGACGCTGGACGTAGCCGACGGTGCGATGACTGCCGAAGAAGCTTTGGTGCGGCGGGAACGGATGGCGGCAATCCGAAGCAAGGTGGAAGCCCTGCCGGAACGGCAGAAGCTGGCGGTGCTTATGCACAAGTACCAGCAGATGGATTACAAGCAGATTGCCGATGTACTGAAACTGAGCGAGTCGGCGACGAAATCGTTGTTGTTCCGGGCGTACCAGACTTTGCGGGAACAGTTAAAAGAATTTCTGTAGGAAGCAGCACTCTTGTTTGGCTGAAGTGACTGTGGCGAAGAGAGAAGTAAGGGGAGCATGGTTATGAAGTGCGAAGAGATTCGCGAAATAATGCCGGATCTGGCGTCCGGCCTGACGGGGATGTCGCCGGAGATCGGCGGGCATCTGGCGGACTGTGGCGAGTGTGCCGCAAAGATGGCGGAGTTCCGCCAGACCATGGCGTTGCTCGATGAATGGCGTGCACCGGAGCCGTCGCCGTATTTTGATGTGCGGCTGCAGGCGCGTCTGCGCGAAGAGATGGCCAAGCCGCAGAGCAGTTGGATGACATGGTTCCGGCGTCCTGTGCTGGCGGCTGCGCTTACGGTGCTGATGGCAATTGGCGTGGGCCTGTTCTTTTCCAAAGGCAGTGGAATTTACAACGGCGGCATTATTGAGGAGGTCGCGACCGTGGATTCTCAAGCAGAGCCGGGCACGGCAGTGAGCGATCTGCAGGCTTTGGAGAAAAATCACGAGATTTATTCCGACTTCGATTTGCTGGATGACCTGGAAGTGCAGAAGGATGTGGTGGCGAATCCGTAAGAATACGGATGTTCGAAACGGACGTTCGAAGCGGGGTACAGAGTAGGACGAACTCAAGGGCGGGGAGAATGCGGCGGGGAAATTGGATGACGCGATGGATGGCGACGGCTGCGTTTGCCGTGGCGACCGTCGTGGTGTCTCTTTCTCCTCCATGCCTCGCCCAGCATAGCCACTTCTGGTCTGCGCAGGGACGGCCGCCAGCGCAGATTCAGAATCATCCGCAGCCCCACCCGGGAGGGCATGCCGGTGATTGGCTGCGCCGCTACAAAGGAATGTCTCCAGGCGAGCAGGAGCGCGCGTTGCAGAGCGATCCGGCATTCCGCCGTCTGTCTCCCGAGCGCCAGCAGTTGCTGCGGCAGCGGCTGCATCATTTCGCGAGCCTGCCGCCCGAACAACAGCAGCGCATGCTGAACCGCATGGAAACCTGGGAACATCTGACGCCGGGCCAGAAACAACAGGCGCGAGAATTGTTCGGCCGAATGCAGCAGCTTCCACCCGACCGGCGGCGCATGGTAACTACCGCGGTGCGCGACCTGCGCGCCATGCCGCCGGGAGAGCGGGAGCAAATCATCGACTCCCACCGCTTCCAGAGTGTGTTCTCCCCGGAAGAACGCGACATCATGCGCGGCGCCACCCGGCTGCCGCTTGCACCGCCAGAGAACGGCAGGCCTGAGGAATCCCCGGCACCCGAGCAGTAAGGCAGTTCTCAGAGCGTCGTTAGTCGTTGGTAGTTAGTCGTTGGCAAAACGCGACGCGTGCAAAACGCAATGCATCGGCGACTAACGACCGAGGACTAACGATTGTATTCAGTGGAAATCGTGCGAGACAGTTTCCGCTTTCGTGACAAACAACGGCTGCACACGCTCCGCTTTTACTGAGATCACGTTGTCCTGATTCTGCAGGATGCCTTCGATGGCCAGGAATCGTTCTGAAGTCAGCAGCAGACGGTTTTGATGAAAAATATCGGGAGTGATGATCGCATTCGCCACTCCAGTTTCATCTTCCAGACTGAGAAATACAAAACCTTTGGCCGTTCCCGGACGCTGGCGGGTGATGACGCAGCCTCCGATGCGAAGACGCTTGCCGTTTGGAATATCGCGGAGTTCGCTGGCCCGGCGAATCCCCATGGCATTAAGCCAGTCGCGGCGGTAAGCCATGGGATGCGGTCCCACGGTGAGTCCGGTGCCGTGGAAATCAGCAACCAGGCGCTCCTCGTGGTTCATGGGTTGAAGCGGCGAAGGCGAGTCGGGTTCCGGCAACTTTTCCAGCAGTGGTCCGGAACCACGCACGGCGCGTTCCACCTGCCAGAGAGCATCGCGGCGGTGAAACTTCGAGTACCCAGTACCGAGTGCTGGATTGCGAGGTTCCTCCGCCCCTCGCTTACGCTCAGGGGTCGGAATGACAAGGGGTTTACTAGGTACTAGGTACTGGGTACTAGCTACTGCATTCAGCGCGCCGATTTCCGCCAGCGTGGTGAGTTCATCCTTGCGTAGTTCCGGGACACGACGAGTCAAATCATGAATAGAAGTGAACGAAGCAAGCGAGCGCTCACGCACCAGCGCCTGAGCGCTTTCCTCCCGCAACCCACGGACGTAACGCAAACCAAGGCGTAGCGCCGGCGTCCCGCCGGCTGTTTTACTGGCCACTGGCCACTGACCACTGGCCACTGCTTCCAACGTGCACATCCACTCCGAGCAAGTCACATCCACCGGCAGCATTTTCAATCCGTGCCGCTGCGCGTCTTTCACAATCGTCGCCGGAGAATAGAACCCCATGGGCTGATTGTTGAGCAGTGCGGCAGTAAACGCGGCCAGATAATGGCATTTCAAGAAAGCGCTGGCATAGGCGATCAGCGCGAAGCTGGCAGCGTGCGATTCAGGAAATCCATAGAGTGCAAAAGACGTAATGGAAAGAATGATTTTTTCTTGTGCTTCGGGCGAAATTCCGTTCTGCGTCATGCCGGCGCGCAGCCTGGCTTCGATTTCTTTCATGCGGGCCAGCGATCGCTTGAAGCCCATGGCGCGGCGCAGGTCTTCCGCTTCGCCGCCGGTGAAGTTGGCCGCGATCATGGCGAGACGAAGCAGTTGCTCCTGAAAAAGCGGCACGCCCAGCGTGCGTTTGAGCACAGGCTCGAGCGAAGGATGCGGATACGTAACATCTTCGCGTCCCTGGCGGCGCAAGAGAAAAGGATTCACCATCTGCCCAACGATCGGCCCCGGCCGGATAATCGCGACCTGCACCACGATGTCGTAGAAGCGTTTCGGACGCAGGCGCGGCAGGCACGACATTTGCGCCCGGCTTTCCACCTGGAACAAGCCTATGGTGTCGGCCTGTTGCAGTGCGGAATAGACCTCAGAATCATCTTGCGGAAGATGCGCCAGATCAACTTCCTCTCGATAATGTTTACTTACAAGCTCGATGGAATCCTTGAGCACAGCCATCATTCCGAGGCCGAGCAAGTCGACTTTGATGATGCCCATGTCGGCGCAATCTTCTTTATCCCACTGCACCACGACGCGCCCGGGCATGGAAGCAGGCTCAAGGGGTACGACCGAATCGAGTTGCCCCTGGCAGATGACCATGCCGCCCGAGTGCTGCCCGAGATGGCGTGGCATATCCTGCACGGCAAGGCACAGCTCGTAATATTTGCGCAGGCGCGGATGTTTCAAGTCGAGCCCGGCATCGCGGAAGCGGCGGTCGAGCGCGTCGTTTTCGTCGCGAAATTCCCAGGTGGCGACAGCGGAGGAAATTTTGGCAAGCGTCTCCGGATCGAATCCCAGCGCTTTGCCCATTTCGCGTGCCGCCATGCGGTTGCGGTAGGTAATGACATTCGCAGTCATGGCCGCGCCGCGCTCGCCATAGCGCCGGTAGACATACTGGATAACTTTTTCGCGCTCGTCGCCGCTGGGCAGGTCGAGATCGATGTCGGGCCATTCGCCGCGTTCCTCCGAAAGAAAACGCTCGAACAGAAGCTCCATGCTGACGGGATCGACGGCTGTGATGCCCAGCGAATAACAGACGGCGCTGTTTGCAGCCGAGCCGCGTCCCTGCGCCAAAATGTTTTGCTTGCGACAGAAGTCGACCAGATCCCAAACGATAAGAAAATATCCGGCAAGCTTAAGTTTCTCGATCAGCACAAGTTCGCGTTCAATCTGGCGCTGGGCGCGGGTTTGCATGTCAGGTGAAGTTCGGCCATAGCGCTGGCGAAAACCTTCCCACGCGCGCTCGCGCAGGAACGAGTTCATGGTTTCGCCTTCGGGAACGGGATAAAGCGGGAACTGATAGCCCAGGTCGTTGAGCGTAAATTCAAGGCGTGAAGAAAGTTCGAGCGTGTTGCTGATAGCTTCGGGCAGATCAGCGAAAAGTTGCTGCATCTCCTGCGGCGATTTCAAATGGCGCTCGGAGTTGCGCGCCAGCAGCCGCCCGGCTGTCGACAGCGTGCGGTGATGGCGAATGGCGGTGAATGCGTCGCAGAGTTCGCGATCTTTCGCCGCGGCGTAGCACACACCATTGGTCGCGAGCAGAGGAAGATTCAGCGACCGGGCAATCGCGATGGCAGCACGGTTGCGAGTTTCTTCCTCCCGATGGAAATGGCGCTGCAACTCGATGTACACATTGCCGTGGCCGAACAGTCCGATAAGCTGCTGGACCTGCTTGCGGGCTTCTTCAATGCCGCCGCGCTGCAAAGTGGCGGCCAGCGGCCCATCCGCGCCGCCGGTCAGGCACACGAGACCTCGAGCATGCTCCTCTAGTTCTTCCTTTTGCACTGCGCCTTCGCCTTTTTTCGCGCGCAATTTCATCTTGGTGATCAGGCGGCAGAGATTCTGATAACCCGCACGAGAGGAAACGAGAAGAGGAAGACGAGATCTTCGCTGCGAAACGAGGTTGACGGTAGATTCCGCACCGATATGCGCCTTGATCCCGATCTTCTTCGCTGCAAGATGAAAACGTGGAGCACCGTAGACTCCGTCAGCGTCAAGCAATGCCATGGCGGGCATGTTGAGCCGGGCACAGGCCGACATCAACTCCTCAGGCAAGGAAGACCCTTCGAGGAAGCTGAAAGCGGAGCGGGCATGAAGCTCGATATACATCAGTGATCAGCGTCCAGTGGCTAGTGGTCAGTTCTCGTTAATTCCGCAGAAAAGACTGGCCACTGATCACTGGCAACTGGCCAGTGTTTTTCAGTCATAACTCCCTTCCACGAACCAGCTTCCGCCGAGCAGATCGTGCACGATCCGGTAGAGACCGACGGCATCTGCACTTTGCAAGGCGATGTCCCACTCATCGCGCGCCCAGGCTTCCCGCTCCCACCAGTCGCCGGAACTGCGCCATGGGCCGGCTTTCCAGAGCACACTACCCTGGGCTTCTCTTTTCTTCGAACAGACCACATGTACCAGTTCGCCATTTTCCAAAGTCACCGTGGCGTGCAGCCGCGGACGGAACCGGCGAAGTGCAGCGACGGCGGATTTTCCTTCTCCTGCAACTTCTTGTCGCTTCGTTTTTTCAGCTGCTTCAGGCATGAAGCGCCTCATGCGAAAACCTTCGACATGGTGCGTATCCAACAACTCCAGCGAGCCCACGCGAGGCTCGCCGATCAGGCCGGCAATCCGCGCCAGCGTGAGTTCCAATTTTTCCGGCTCCGGCGATGGAGGCAGAAACAGGCCGCCTTGGGCCAACCGCGGCCGCGCCGGTTCCGCGACAAGATGAATCTTCAGGATGGGCGCGCCCGGTGGATGCGCATTCAAATCCAGTTGCAGGAGCTTGAGGAACAGTTTGGGATCGAGCATGGGAAGAGGAAGACGAAGAGTTCGGCAGAATTTGCTCTGCCGGCCGGAGACAAAATGCCGAGCCGGCGATTGGGATTGGGTTGCGCTATGTGATGCATCGCTCTCGCTGGGAATTCCAAATCTGTCGAGCTGGGGATCTACTCCCGCTAGGTTTTGCAACTCCAGAGTGAGCCGCAGTTCCTGCGTCGCGAGAGCACGCCCGGCCAAACGTGCACAAATCTGCTCGATCAGACGATTCAGCAGGAAGGCCAGCGGCTCCAGCAGCACGATGGGATATTCCAACTCGATGGCTTCCTCAAATACCGCCGGCGCTTCCACCGGAACCAGCGTGCGAGAAGCCGTGCCCCGTGCCAGTTTCTGCAAGTGCAAGCCTTCCTGTCCCAGGCGCTCGCTCAGCGCAACTTCCGGCAGTCCGGCCAGCGCGCGCAGATCGCGGATGCCCCAACGCTCAAGGGTTGCCAGTAGACGGACCGATTCTTTTTGCTGATCTTCTTCTTTTTCGTTCTTTTTCCCTTCCTTCTCTTTTTCTGCAATCCGACCGGCAAACAAAACTTCCGCCGGCAGAGGTCCCAGAGACTCGGCTTCTCGTCCAGATGGAATCACAGTCACACCGCAAAAACCCCGGGCCGCAAGCATGGCAGCATCGGGATTCGAAGCCACAGCGACGTTCGCATCAAGTCCAAGGCCTGCAGCAGAGCGGAAGAGGTTGCGAGCAATCTCCAGCAACGATCCGAAAAGAGATTCCATGCCGGCCAGATCAAGAATCACGGTGTCGGCCGCAGCATCTTCCACGCATGGCGAGAAAGACTGTGCACAATCCAGCAAGGCCGCGTGCGCCAAAGATTCCTGCAACAGAGAACGCGGATGCAACGTCAGCTCCGAACAAAGCTCCGCCTGGGCTTTCGTCATTCCAGGCGTGATGCCCACGCGGCCTGCGCTTTCATTCACGGCAAAAACTTTTTCCAGAGGAGGCTTGCCCTCGAAAATAGCTACAGCCCGCGCGCGCAACTCCGGCTCGGCGCGAAACACCGCAGCCACAGGAAAATTCGGCACGAAGATGCAGGCAAACATAAGTAAAAGCGGGTTTCAAGGTTTCAGAGTTTCAAGGTTTCAAAGTTCAAAATAATTGCTCAACTTTGGAACTCTGAGACCTTGAAACTTTGAAACCTGGTTTTTTCATCCCGCCCAGGCAGTTTTGCTGGCGAATGTGATCTCCGCGGAACGAACCGGTTTGCGATCTAACCGGGATCGCACCAATTCCGCAGTGATTTCCATTCCCGTCAGCAATTGCGCGTGTGTGGGCAACAGAGATTGAGAATCCGAACACTGCTCGCTTCTTCGATTCTCTGACGATGTCAGCTTGATCAGCCCCAGCTTGATCAATAAAGAAGAGCAGCTTCCGGCGATGGACTGCCGCTCGACTGCCAACAGCACGGTAGGCGTATGCTCCACCGCGCGCCGAAAACGGAACCATGTGGTCAGCGGGATGCGGCGCGCAACTTGTGGCGGCAGATCGCCGAGATCGAGGGCGATCAATCCAAAGCCTCCGCTTTCAAGCAACAGGTCCGTAGCGCGAAGAAGCTGTTCCAAGCTCTCCTCTGGTGAATTCTCCCCGCAGCGGACCCATAGCAGCCGATCCAACTCGATTCCGGCATCGGCGGCGGACTGCGGATCGAGAGCATCGCTGGCGTCCACAAGTACGCAGCATTCCCCGCGCCGTGTGGTCGCAGCCAGTGCGGCCAGCAGGAAAGTGGTGCGGCCGGAAGAAGCTGGACCGCAAATTTCCGTCAGGCAACCGCGCGGCAGACCTCCGGTAAGCGCATCCATCGCAGCGATGCCGCTGGATACCATTTCTGCCGCAGGACGCACCGCCAACCGTGAAGCCGGAGTAATGCCGGCGAGCCTCGCGTCCGTCGAAGAAAAAGCCCGCTGCGGTGGACGACCCTCGGCACAAGGCTCCGCCCCGGAAGGTTGCGGGCAAACTTCGACGCCTTCTTCAATAAAGACAAAAGGGCGGCCCTGGGCCGCCGAAGTGGAAACCACTGCGGAAGACATAGATTCCTCGGGAAGATTTCAGGGAACGCCGGAGCTTGGAAACTCCGGAGGCATTTTCGCTTTTTGTTCGCCTTTAAGCATTCTGCGCCCGGCGCCAGGGTTTGTCAAGTAGGATTGCCAAGTTAGGACTGGCGAATCTTTTCATCCCCACCGGTCCGGTCCATGCCACGATTGCTTACCTTGGCATCCGCCCTCCGTCTAAGCCAAACAGCACAGCGGCTAGGCGCAAGTGCCCATCCATGTGTCCATTACGTGCTCCGTCCAGAATTGCGACTCAATCCGCTGTCCGATTCCCACCACAGAAGAGGAGTCTTCCATGCACAGAACTCGTCTGCTCGTTTTGTTATGCAGTCTTTTGGCGGCGGCAAGTTTTGCCCACGCTCAAACCGTGATGCTCGAACTGCCCCTGCAGAGCCAGCATGCCCTGATCACGCAGCGCATCGGCATCACCGACATCACCATCAACTATCACCGGCCGCTAGTGAATAGCCGCCAAATCTGGGGCAAGGTTGTGCCTTATGGAGAGGTCTGGCGCGCCGGGGCCAACGAAAATACCGTCGTCACCTTCACCGATCCGGTCATGATCGAGGGTCAACCGCTCGATAAAGGAACTTATGGTCTGCACATGATCCCAAGCGAAAATCATTGGACCGTGATCTTCTCGAAGATGTCTACCGCGTGGGGAAGCTTCAGCTACAAGCAGGATGAAGACGCGCTTCGTGTCACGGTGAAACCGCAAACTGCCGACTTCCACGACGCGCTGACCTACGACTTTGATGACCTTAAGCCCGACTCCACCGTCGTCACTCTGCGCTGGGAGAAAGTTGCCGTGCCCTTCAAGGTTGCAGTTAATTTGAACGACACCGTCGAAGCCAGCATTCACCGGCAACTACGCGGCCTCAATCAGTATTACTGGGAGAGCTGGGACGACGTGGCTAACTATTACCTCGCCAGCAAAACGAATCTCGACGAGGCGCTTAAGGACGAAGACAAGTCGATCCAGACCGAAGAACGCTTCGACAATCTGCACGCCAAATCGCAGATTCTCGAGGCCATGGGCCGCAAAGACGAAGCCGCGACGGTCCTCAATAAGGCCTTAGACAAAGCCAGCGCACAGCAACTTTACTTCTACGGTCGCCAGCTTCAGGGGGAGAAGAAGCAGGAAGAGGCATTCGCCCTCTACCGCTCCAACGCGAAGAAGTATCCCGACTATTGGACGTCGCACGTAGGTCTGGCCCGCGTTTACAGCGGCCAGGGCGAATACGACAAAGCCGTCAAGGAAATGCAGAGCGCTCTGGCAGGCGTGCCGGATGACGCCAACCGGTCGAACCTGGAGAAATACATTAAGCGCTTACAGTCCAAGGAGGACATCAACCGCTAACCGCAACCAGAGACAAAAATGTTGTGAGAAGAATGGGCCGGCCCGAGGGTCCGCCCATCTCCATTGGGCTTGAATTTACTGCGCCAACAAGTCTTGCACTTGGCGATCCCAAATTAAAAGGAAATCCCGGCACACTATGTACCCGGGGTCTATTCCATTTTGCCAGCGGCCGGACCCACGGCGGTGGCCTGGCTGGTCCTGGGGTCAATGCCGATCAGCGCCACCCCGCCGACTCCTTCGCGACCGATGGTAACCACATGGCCACGAGCCCTCAAATCCGCCTGCACCGCTTCGGGTAGGCTGCCAGGCACAGACAGGCTGCCAAGGCGGGCACGGTCCTGACCAAAGGAGCTGATGAAATGTTCGGTAGAGAAGCGCGGCGCCTTAAACGCCTCCTCGGGACTCATGCCGAAATCCACATAGTTGAGGATGACCTGGATGGCTGCCTGATCCTGCATGTCGCCTCCCGCCACCGAGATCGCCATCACGGGTTGACTGTCGTGAAACAGCAGCGTAGGACTCAGCGTGATTCGCGGCCGCTTGCCAGCCTCGATCACGTCCGGAGTTCCCGCAAATGTGTTCAGACTGCTGAGCCGGCTTCCGTGAATAATGCCGGTGCGTCCGGCCACGCCCGCTGTGCTCGACAAGCCGCTGGGAGTCGCCGCGATCACGTTCCCAAATTTATCCGTCACACACATGACCGTGGTCCCACCGTGCCAGGGACCGGTGATGGTGGGCGGCTTGGTCGGTTTCATGTTGTACGGATCGCCGGGCCGGAGTTCGAGAGATGCCTTTTTCGAATCGATTAGCTCGCGCCGCATTTCGGTGTACTGATCGGAAAGCAACTGCGGCATTGGCACCTTCGCAAAGTTCGGATCGCCGTAATACTCGTCGCGATCCGCCAACGCCAGTTTCTCCGCTTCAATCACCGTGTGAATATAATCCGTCGAATTGAACCCCATCTTCTTCAGGTCGAAGCCTTCTAGCAGGCGCAGCGTCTGTAAAAGATAAGGACCCTGCGTCAGCGGACCGGCCTTATAGACCGTGTATCCGCGATACATTGTCGTGAGCGGATCCACCACGGGAGTCTTGTGCGCCGCCAAATCCGCCTTGCGGAGGAAACCTCCTTTTTCGATATACCACGCTTCCAGGGCATCGGCGATATCGCCGCGATAGAAGCGGTCCGAGACGGCTTGCAGCTTCTGCTGCCGCGTACCCTTCGCTGCCTTTTCCGACTCCACCAATTTGCGAAAGGTCACTGCCATATCAGCCTGCCAGTTCACGCCGGTTTCGATCCTCGTACCGCTTCCCGTATCGATATACCAAGTGGGGCCGCCCGCGTCCAGAATGGCCAGCGTCGGCTGTACAACATCCTCAAAGCTCTTGGTCCCGTAAAGTTTCAGCAGCGTGACAATCGCATCAATGGTGCTGGGCACGGCGGCTGCCTTGACGTCACCGTCCGGGATTCCGTGCTCCATATACCAGGCGATGGCTTTAGGGTCGCGAGGCGCTTCCCCTTGTCCCTCCAGCAGCTTCACGTTTTTCTGGTCGGCTCTGTAAACCAGAATGGGAACCTCCCCTCCCACACAGAACGCACCTACATAGGTTACGGATAGTGCCAGCAGAGTGGCAGCGCCTGCATCCGCGGCGTTCCCGCCCTGTTCGAGAATCTTGATGCCGGCTGCGGTGGCGGCAGGCCTACCCGAGACCACCACACCCTGGCTTCCGACGGCAACACTTGGTCCCCGCCGGGTGACCGGCGTTTTGGTAGCCTGCGGCCAAGCGAAAGTCGCGAGTAAGAACAGGGAAACGGATGATATCGAAACGATCTTGCGCATAAGAATCACCGACGAGGAGTCGGACAATTTCCACACCGCCTGCAAGCGACTATCCCCTCACCACACCCGGCAAGCGTTGGCGCGAACCATCTTCTGACCAGCCTTGCAACCGAAGGCCTGCGCAAACTCCGGCATATTCGAAACCACGTCATCGATGCGGAAGATGGGCAACGAGTGCACATCGGTAGTGACCGCCAGACGCGCTACCTCCGGCCTTATGTTCGAGCACCACGAGTAGGCATAGGAAAGAAAGAAGCGCTGGCGATAGGTCCATCCGTCCGGACCTTTGTCATCCAGCGACTTCCCCTGCGTCTTGAGCGCGGCCTCGAGCGCAAACAGAGCGAGGTGGATGCCCCCGTTATCCGCCGTGTCCTCACCCTGCGTCAGCAAGCCGTTCTGCTTGACTCCAGGACCAGCATCGGGAACCTCCTGCGTGTACTCGTCGGCGATGCACTTGCCGCGTTCGTCGTATTGCTTGGCATCTTCCGCAGTCCACCAGTCGCGCAGGTTGCCGTGAGCGTCGAACTTGCGTCCCTCATCGTCGAAGCCGTGAGTCAGTTCGTGGCCGATAACCATGCCGATCGCGCCGTAGTTCACTGAATCGTCCATGTCCTTCTCAAAGAACGGCGGCTGCAGAATGCCAGCCGGGAAGTTGATGGTATTCAGCTGGGGATCGTAGTAGGCGTTGATGGTAGGTGGTGTCATCGTCCACTCGCTGCGGTCGACCGGCTTGCCGATCTTGGCCACAAAGCGCTCAAACTCGAAGGCCGAGGCTTGGCCCACGTTAGCCAGGTAGCTGTCCCGCGTGATTTTTACGCTGGAATAATCACGCCAGTGCGAAGGGTAGCCGATCTTGTCTTCAATTCCCTTCAGCTTGATGATGGCCTGTTCCTTGGTGGCAGGTGTCATCCAGCTCACGTTTTCAATGTCGTCGTGCATGGCGCGCTCGATAGCATGCACCATTTCAATGGTGCGCGCCCGGCTCTCCGGCGGAAAAGCGCGATCCACGTAAGCTTGCCCGAGAGCTTCCCCCAGATCACGGTCGGCAGCCCGAGTGCAACGCCGCCAGCGCGGCAGCTGCGCTTCCTGGCCCGCCAGCGTGTGCGCAAAGAAATCGAAGTCCTCGTCAACCAATGCTTTGGTCAAATAAGGTGCAGCCCCGTGAATCACTTGCCAGCGCATGTAGGTCTTCCACTGCTCCAGCGGCCGCTCGACCAGTAATTTATTTTCCGCACGGAAAAAATCCGGCGCACTTACAACGTAGTGCTCGCTAACGGGCGCATTCACCGCCTTCAGGTAGACATCCCAATCGATGGCGGGCGTCAGCGCGCGGACCTCCGCCAGACTCATCTTGTTGTTGAGGTTCTTGGGATCGCGGCGCTTGATGTTATCCATCTGCGCCTGCGCCAGCGCAGTCTCCAGTTCAATCACCGTTCCCGCGTCGGCGCTGGCTTGCGCTTCCGATTCCCCCGCCAGCACAAACATTTTCTGCACGTGCGCGCGGAATTTCTTCAGAGTCTCCACCGACTTGTCGTCCGTTTTGATGTAGTAGTCGCGATTGGGCAAGCTCAAGCCGCCCTGATCGATCTGCGCTACAACTTTCGAAGCGTCGTCAAAATCCTGCCCGCCGCTGAAACCGAAAAACGCAGCGTTCGCCTGATTGTCGCTCCCCTCCCATGCCCCGGGAAACAGGTGGTGGAGATGTGCAATCTCAGGCGTGATCTCCTTCTTGGATGTGACGGCCGCAATCCGGTCCAGTTCCGGCTGCAGAGGCTTCAAACCGGTCGCTTCAATGCCGCTCTCATCCATGCAAGCCGCCCAATAGTCGCCAATCTTCTGCTGCACAGCGCTGCGATTCGGATCGTTCTTGCTGCTCGCCTCCAGCGTCTCGCGCAGCACGTTCTCGTTCCACAGTTCCAGACCGCTTCCCGTGGTCCAGTAAACCTGGTCGGCCGGAATCGGGTTGGCCGTAATCCACTTGTTGCAGGAATATTTGTAGAAGTCGTCGCAAGGATTCAGGGATTGGTCAACCAGATTGGGATCAAAGTGTTCGAGTTTGGGAGCGGCGGCCTCCGCTGTAGCTCCGGCAGTCGCGCCGGACGTCGAGTTCAGCATTGCGTTTTGCCCAAACACAGCCAACGGTAAAGTCAGCAGAAGAAAACAAAGAATGACTCTGGAAATAAACATTTGGCCTCTATTCGGGACTCGACGAGATTGGAGCAGGAGCAATGGCCCCTTGAAATTTACGCACATGGGGAAATGAAGGTCCGAACAGCGCAGGGACGAAACGGCACACTCCAGTCCGCGCTTCAGCAACCTACTAGTTTCAACAACATACTATAGGACGCGCCAACAGCGGTACAGTTAGCCGAGACACCTGACCGCTAACCCGTGTTGTGCAGTCCGGCAGCAATGCCGTTGATGGTGGCGCCCAGAGGATACTCCAGTTTCCCCAGATCTTCTCCCAATTGCTTCCTCCTCAAAAGCTCGACCTGGATCAGGCTCATGGGATCCACGTAGGGATTTCGCAGATGAATAGAGCGCGCCAGCACCCGGTTGCGCGCCAGCAACTCCCGTTGACCCGAGATACGAAGAATTATTTGCCGCGACCGCAGAAACTCCTCTTCCAGCATAGCGAAGACGCGCGTGCGCAACCCCGCGTCCTTTACCAATCCGGAATAAACGCGGGCAATATGGAGGTCGGCCTTGGCCATGCCGAGCTCGACGTTGCGCACCAGGTCCGAAAAGAGAGTGAAGTGCTTTAACATCTGGCGCAGCAGCCGCTCATGACCTCTTCCCTTCCCCGCGAAGCTCTGCAATCCCTGCCCTACTCCAAACCAGGCGGGCACGGCATGACGGCTTTGCATCCATCCGAACACCCACGGAATGGCGCGCAGATCCTCCAAACGCCGGCCTCTGGTCCGGCGCGATGGCCGCGAGCCAATGCGCGCCGCATCCAGTTCATGGATCGGAGTAGCCTGCTCGAAATACTCCAGCACGTCGGCATTCTCCGCGATGTCGCGGCGATAGACGCGATAAGCCTCCCCCGACATTTCCTCCATCGCCTCTTCCCAGCGCGCCTGATCCTTTGGCAGAGCGCCAGAGCGCGTCGACGCTTCCAGGCTTGCCGCAATCATCAACTCGAGGTTCCATTCCGCTAGCACGGCATCGGCGTACTTCCAATTGAGAACTTCCCCCTGCTCGGTGATGCGGATGCGCCCTGTAAAACAACCTTCTGGCTGGGCCAGGATCGCCGCGTGAGTCGGACCGCCCCCGCGCCCCACCGTACCGCCGCGACCATGGAAAAGGCGCAGTTTCACCCCGCATTCCCGCGCCACACCGTGCAGATCGCGGTGCGCCTTGTGCAGTTCCCAGGTGCTGGTCAGCATTCCTCCATCTTTATTGGAATCGGAGTAGCCCAGCATCACTTCCTGCCATCGTCCCCAGGAATCAAGCAGCTGTTGATAATCAGAATGCTGCCATACCCTCCGCATCACCCCACCCGCGGAGCGCAGAGTATCGATCGACTCAAACAGCGGCACCGGCATCAGACCGGAGTCGTGATCGCCCGAACCATCATCGCCCAAACCATGGTCGCCGGAGTCACGATCGCTCGCGGAACCAGCCAAGCGAACACCGCAAGCCTTCGCCAGGCGGACAACGTTCAGCACATCGTTTTCGGACTCAGCCCCGCTGATGACGTACTGACAGATGGACTGCCCGGGATAAACCTGCTTGAGCTTCTGAATGGTGCGGAAAGTCTCAATTAGCTCCTGCGCCTGAGGAGAAAACTCGCTGCTCTCAGAAGAAGCAGCGCCCGCCGCCAAAGCCGGGGCTGTCTTTCGCAAATCCGTCTTCCTAAGTTTGGTTTTTCTCAGTTCAGTGCTTCCCAGCGCGATTTTGCTTAGGTCAATCGTTCTTGCTCCGATCTCCTGCAGAACTTCCGCGTGCACGCGGGCATGCTGGCGAATATCGAGAACCTGAAGATGGAAGCCGAAGGTTCGAAGTTGCCGCAACAATGGATCGACATAGGCCTCCGCGAGCCGCTGACCGCGATTCTCCATCAGGCTCGAGCGCAGCATGACCAGATCGGATTCAAACTCCGTTGCGTCCTTATACGAACCCTGAACGTCCGGACCTTCGCGGCTGCGCTGCAACCGGTAAAGCACGTAGGAAAGAAAACGCCGGTAAAGCTCGGTGGTATTGCCCGGTCCCCAGAGCATGACGGCTCCGGGCAGCGATCCCTTGTATTGCGCCAGCCGCGACCCAATCTCTGCCGAAACACCCACCTGCCGCAAAGACGAACTCAGGCAATCGCTCAAAAACTCCACGTCGCGGACGTATTCACGGAGAATCATCGTTCGCGCCTGCTCCAGAGCATCTTTCACGCATTCGGGCTTGACCAGCGGATTGCCATCGCGGTCACCGCCGATCCACGATCCGAAACTTAGCAGGTTCGGCAAGTCGGCCACGTCGAGAACCATGCCGTACACGTCGCGCATCGAGTCAGCCACTTCGGCATAAATACGCGGCAGCGTTTCAAAAAGCGAAAGCCGAAAATAGCGCAGGCCCATACGAATCTCGTCATTGACGGTGGGCTTGGTCTGCCGAACTTCGTCCGTTTGCCAGAGGGACGTGATTTCGGCGTGGATCGTCTCCTCGCATCGCAGGGCCTCGGCCTCAGTGAGAGGCAAACGGTCCAGCCGCTCCAGTTGTTCGGCGATGCGGCGTTGTTTCAGCAGGACGGTTTGACGAGCCACTTCCGTGGGATGGGCCGTGAACACAGCAGTCACCATCACCTGGCGAAGCGCGGCCAGCGCCGCGTCAGCTGAGATCCCGGCTTTCTTCATGCGCAACAAAGTTCCGCGGAACGATCCCGGCAAGATTGCCCGTTGCTGTTCCAGTTGGCGCGCGCGGCGGCGGCGCTTGCGATGGTTGGTCTCCGCCAGATTTGTGAGCTCGAAATAAATCGCGAAAGCTTTGGTGACCTGATAAGCGCGGTCCAGATCCATTCTCGAAATCGTCGCCTGAGCGCGGGCCATGAGCTCATCCGTGGAGCTACCGCTCCCAGCCCGTTCGCGATGTTCAATCGTTAGCTTCCGCAGCTCTTCGACGGTATCGAACAATTCCTTACCTGCCTGCTCTACCAACACCCGCCCCAGCAATGCGCCGAGCGATCGCACATCCCGCCGCAGGGAACGATCCTTGGCGGAATCGTTCGACCGCGCCGTAAGTTCCGACAAACGGGCCTTTTGATCGTCCGCATTCCACAGCGGTTTAGATTGAGTCATTAGGCTGAAGGCTTGAGATGCAATCAGAAAGGATAAATCAAAAGGCAGTGATCGGTGGCCAGTGGTCGGTGGTCGGTGGTCTGTGAAAAGCCAAACTTCCGTCAAGAAGCCGGTACGAGAACTGGCCACTGACCCCTGGACACTGACCTCTGCTCCTACTTCGGCGTTTCGAAACGATAGCCGATGCCGCGCAGCGTCTTGAGATACTTCGGGTGACGCGGATCAGTCTCGATTTTCTCGCGCAGCCGCCGCACGTAAACATCAATCGAGCGCGGCGTCACGAAAGGAGTCTCTTTCCACACCGCGTCGAGTAACTGGTCGCGCGTGAGCACGCGTCCGCGGTGTGTAGCCAGATACTCCAGCAGACGGAATTCCCGCACCGTGGTGAGAACCGTTCTTCCTTCCACTTGCACGGTCATCGAAGAAGCGTCGATGGCAAGGTCGCCCAGTCGAAGCACTTCGGGCGTTACCGGGACCTGGCGCAAGCCCCGAAGCACGCTGCGAACTCGCGCCACCAGTTCGCGCGGGCTGAAGGGTTTGGTGATGTAATCGTCTCCTCCCAGTTCGAGCCCTTTCACCCGGTCGGCCTCTGCTGTCTTTGCAGTGAGGAAGATGACAGGAGTCGAGGAAAGAGCCGGGGTCTGACGTATCTGGCGGCAAAGCTCAAAACCATCCGCTCCCGGAAGCATTATGTCGAGCAGGAAAAGCGATGGCGTCTCCCGCAAGGCTTCCGAAACCACAGACGCACCGCTGACAAAGCTTTGCACGTCAAAACCGGCTGCCTGCAGATTGTGCGAGATCAGCCGCGCAATGTCCTCCTCGTCCTCCACCACGAAGACAAGGCCGCGAGACACCACCGCGATGCCGGCCTCGCCGAGCGCTTCGTGAGATCCAATGGGAGAGTGCATCGTCGCCTATGGCCGGATTCTGCATAAGACTGTATGTGGCGAATGTTGCGAGAATGTTTCCCAAGTGTTAAGGAATGATGAATTTCAGAAGCAGTGACCAGTGATCACTGGCCAGTGAAAACCAAAGTCTCCGTCAAGAAGCCGGCACAAGAACTGACCAATGGCCACTGACCACTGGCCACTGTTCCTATGTTGCTGCCCGCTTTTTCGGCGCATGCCGCAGGCTGCGCCCTTCGATCAAGCTGTAGAGGTCTTCAGCGAGGTTGGTGGTGTGGTCTCCGGCGCGCTCCAAAGCTTGCGCCATCAAAAGCACATCGAAGCTCGAGGGATTGCTGTCGGTAGCGTGTTCCGTCAGGTGTTTCTGGAAAAGAGCGTGACAGACCCGGTCGATGTCCTTGTCCATCTGCAGCACCTTGCGGGCACTCTCTAGATCGAGATCGACAAATCCGCGATAAACCAGGTCAAGCATCTCCCGCAGGATCGCCGACATTTCCACCAGTTGGCGCACGTCGGATCCCGCCATCTTCGTTGTCCGCGACTGCACCCGCATCGCAACACTCATCATCAGATCGCCAATGCGTTCCAGGTCGGTGGTGCACTTCAAACTCGTAAGCAACTGGCGCGCCCGCGCCTCGTTCACCCGCGTGATGGCCGCCGGCAAACGCTCATCAATATAGCGCTCGATGATGTCCAGTTCCTGCTCGCACTCCTTGATAGCCAGAAAAGCCATGCGCGAAGAGTGAGTAAGCAGGTCACGCACGTTGAAGGCCGCATCGCGAGCGATAAGGAAGGCTTTGAGCGCCGTCCGCGACAGATCGTCGAGTGATCCGGATCCTTTCCGGGCCAACTTCTTCCCAGCTTCCTGATTCTGAGCGGCCATCGTATCAGTGGCGTCAATCGCATCAGGCTCAACGGTTGCGGCGCGCGGGGTGGCAGCTTTACGGGGCATATTTCAACCAGGTGACCGCGGTTCGATCACCTTCTAACTCAGAGAGTATCTCACCACTGACTCCGCCGCAGTCTACTTGAGAAATATGAAAGGACCGTGAATACGATTTGCAGATCGCCGTGCACGCCGATTAAAGTGTGAGGTTGCCCTAAACGTTGTCCAAATCATGGAATTGTTGGAACACTTGCGTCGTCAGTTTGCCTATGATGAATGGGCGAACCGCGAAGTAGTCACCGGCTTGAAGGCAAGCCCTCATTCGCCCCTGCGGCCGCGCCTGCTTCTGGCGCACATTCTCTCCGCCGAGCGCCTGTGGCTGGAGCGCATCAGGCAGCGCCCGCAAAGCCTGCCCGTGTGGCCGGACTCCACGCTCGACCAATGTGAAGAGCAAATCGTCGACCTGGCCCGGCTGTGGCCCGAATTCCTCAGCCAGATTTCTCCCGCCGGACTCTCGGCGACGGTCGTCTACAAGAACAGCAAGGGCGAGCCCTGGACCAGTTCCGTAGAAGACATTTTGACTCACGTCCTGCTGCACTCGGCGTATCATCGCGGTCAGATCGCGAGCCTGGTGCGCGCCGGCGGGGAGCAACCCGCGTATACCGATTTCATCCATGCGGTGCGTCAGGGCTTGGTCGAATAAGCGGTGCACAACCCTGATCGGGCAAGAATGCTTGAGGGAGAAAGGCACATTCCTATGGGAGATCGCCCCGTCTACGTTTTCTTTACCGTCGTCCAGATCGCCGGCATTGCCTTCATTCTCTGGATGGTGTTTTCCATGCCCGGCCCCTGGGATTGGCAACGCGAGATGGGCATTGCCTTGATGCTTGTGGGCGTGGCCGGAATCGCTACAGCACGCTATCAACTGGGCAAATCCTTCTCCCTCACAGCCCAGGCCCGTCAGTTAGTCACGCACGGAATCTATTCGAAGATCCGCAATCCGATTTACGTTTCCGGAGGAATCATGCTCGCCGGATTTGTGCTGGTCCTGCATCGGCCCGTCCTCTGGCTGGTCCTTCTCGCGCTCATTATCATGCAGACGTTGCGCGCCCGCCGCGAAGCCCAGGTTCTCGAAGCTGCGTTCGGCGACGCCTACCGCGAGTACCGCCGCAAAACCTGGTTCTAAAACATAGTTCTAAGAATCTGGTCGCCGGAACCTCGAAGTCGAACCACCGGACGTGGGGTAATATCTCTGGAATGAAAAGCCTGCCTGCTTTCGTGCTGCTGGTTCTCGGCGCCGCGATCCTCCTGCACGCGTCGGGCGAACCCAAGTTCCCCTCCATGCCTGTGCCGGTCTCAAGCAGTGCAGTCGCCACCCTCAAAGGCGGATTCGATCTGTTCTCCATCATGGGACTCGGCCCCCGCAAGAGCTGGGACGACGTTACCAACATGGTCTACACCATGAATCTCGGTCACCCGCAGTGGCATAAGGGCCATCCCGTGCCCGGAGTTGCCGGCCGTTTGGGCGCTTCGGCTGCCGGAGCCAAAGCACAAATCGTTCTCATGGGTGGCTCCGTTATGGATGCCCAGAGTAATGAGATGATCGTTCCAGATGTGAACGTTTATGTCGAGCAACGCCGCTGGAATCGCGGTAAAGACCTTCCCGTCCCGGTCGACCGCGCAGTCGTGGGCGTGGAGCACGACCGCTTCGTCTATCTGATCGGCGGCCGATCATCGAACGGTCCGGTGAACAACGTCCAGGTGTACGACGTCGAAAAAGACACCTGGACTCAGGCCACACCCTTCCCCGGCACACCCGTGTTCGGGCTCGCCGGCGGCGTGGCGGATGGCGCCATCGTGATCGTGGATGGCGCCAAGCCTGGTCCAGCAGGCGGTCCGGCGGGCGGGCCGCGGTACGTAGCCTCCGACGAATGCTGGCTGGGCAAGATCGATAAGAAAGACCCCTATAAGATTGAATGGAGCAAAGTGCCAGCGCATCCCGGCCCGGCGCACTTCGGCATCGCCGGCGGCGGCTCCGACAAGGATCACAGGATTTTCTTTTCCGGCGGCACCCCCACTCCTCACGATTACAAGGGCATCGCCTACGACGGCCAGCCCGCCGAAATATCCCCGTTCACGTTTGCCTACGACCTGCATCACAACCGATGGGAGACCATCAGCGAGGACACGCCCGACCCTCGAACTGACGGCCAGGTTCTGGACACGATGATTGGACCCGTGGTTCTAGGCGGGCTAGCGAAGGATCTCGCACCGACCGCAGGAGTGACCCTGTTGCAAAAGAGGTGAACCCCGCGATTTCGATTTGTCCGATGCCGTTGCTTCGCGATACAATCTGTAAGATTTGTTGATGGGCCCCGCTCTTCCGTCACAAGGTTTGCACTATGGAAACTGCAATGTTTAACCCGCGGTAGTTTCGCCATCCTCCTGAGTCCGCAAGTCGGACGTCTAGTTTTGTCTCTCGTAATTTGATCGGCGCATTCGCCTGTTTTTCCGGCGACTGTCGTAGAAAGCTCGCAGGTATCTATGGAAGCCATGGCCTCCGCTGCGGACAAGCAGCAAACCCTATGGGCCTCATTGGTCGAAGCCGTTCGCGGCTCTCATCAGGACTACACCACCGGCAGCCTGAACCGAGCCATCCTGCTCCTCGCTGTCCCCATGGTGCTGGAGATGGTGCTGGAATCGCTGTTCGCCGTAGTCGACATCTTCTGGGTAGGCCGGCTGGGCGCGAACGCCACAGCTACGGTAGGGCTCACGGAGTCGATGTTGAGCCTGATCTTTGCCGTTGCCATGGGATTGAGCCTGTCGACCACCGCCATGGTAGCGCGCCGCATTGGGGAAAAAGATCCCGAAGGCGCTGCAATCGCGGGCGTGCAGGCGATCGCTCTCGGCCTTTTCGTCTCCGTTGCGGTTGGCGTGCCCTGCTTTTTATTTGCGCCGAACTTGCTGCGTTTGATGGGCGCATCGCCGGAGATCGTCGCCGTCGGCAGCGGCTACACCAGAATCTGCCTGGGCGGAAGTTTTGCCGTGCTCTTGCTCTTTCTCAACAACGCAATCTTCCGCGGCGCGGGAGATGCCGCCATCGCCATGCGCCTGCTCTGGGTTTCCAACATCATCAACCTGGTGCTCGATCCCTGCCTGATCTTCGGCTGGGGACCGTTCCCACGCCTCGGCGTGACGGGCGCGGCTCTGGCGACATTCACCGGCCGCAGCATCGGTGTTCTCTACCAGTTCTATCGCTTGATGCATGGGACGGAGCGGCTTCGCATCCTCCGCAGCCAGATCCGCATTCAGTGGGATGTGCTCCTGCGGCTGATGCGCGTTTCCGTGACCGGCATCCTGCAATTCGCCATCGCACACACCAGCTGGATCGGCTTGGTCCGGATCGTCAGCATCTTCGGCGCTGCTGCTCTAGCCGGATACACGATTGGGATACGCATCGTCATCTTTATAATCCTGCCCTCGTGGGGATTGAGTAACGCCGCGGCAACTCTCGTGGGACAAAACCTCGGCGCCGGGCATCCCGAGCGCGCCGAGAAAGCAGTGTGGCGCACTGGACTGTACAACATGATTTTCCTGGGACTGGTCGGCGTCGTCTTCATCGCCGTCCCCGAACCCATCATCCGCCTATTCACAAGCGATCCAGCCGTCATATCCTTCGGAGCGGCCTGCCTGCGCATTATTAGCTACGGCAACCTGGGATACGCTTATTTCATGGTGATGATGCAAGCCTTCAACGGCGCGGGCGACACCATCACTCCCACCATCGTGAATTTCTTCGGATTCTGGCTGCTCGAGATTCCGCTCGCCTACTGGCTGGCGATTCCGCTACACATGCAGTCAAACGGAGTTTTCTTTTCGATAGCTATCGCCGAGACCTCCATGGCCATTGCTAGCGCGATTCTGTTTAAACAGGGCCGCTGGAAGAGACAAAAGATATAGGCAGATTGATGTCCGGGACCTAGGCCGGGCGTGTCCGAATGCACCTCAAGCCGCTTCATTTGGGCAATGCAAGACACGCCATCCAATGGTATCCTCGTGGGGTCCAAAGGACAGGCGCAACTTGAAATGATGAAAGCGTCGTCAATTTTCGGTCTGCGGCCTCGGCTGGGTCCGTTCGAGCAGCAGGTGCTGGAGAAGCTTTGGAAACAAGGCAGCGCCACGGTTCGAGAACTGCTTGCGGACGGCGAGTTTCGTCAAGCCTACACCACGGTGATGACCACCCTCAGTCGCCTCCACAAAAAAGGCCTGCTCGACCGCGTTGCCGAAGGCAAAGCGTTTCGTTACACTCCGCACCATACTCCCGAAGAACTGCAACGGGTCACAACCCTCGACAGCATCCGGCAATTGCTGGAATCTGGCGTCCCTTCCTCGCTCCCGCTCTCGCATGTGGTGGAAGCCCTCAGCATTCACGACGCGCAACTGCTGGATGAACTGCAACTCCTGGTCGAACGCAGGCACCGCGAGCTGCACGACCAGAAAAAAATCCGGGAGAAACGCTAATGTTTGCCCTCCGCGGAATTGCCGTTTCGCTCAGTTGTTTCGTGCTGCTCTACTGCCTCCTGTCGGCCCTGGTAGCCGTCGTATGGAGCCCCCTGCGACCTTTGCAGGTGGCGCAACGGAGCGTAGCCGCCATACTCTTCGCCTTACGAACCCTCCCCCTATTAGTCTCGGTGATCGTTACATTTGCTTTGGTCGTGCCCTCGTTTCGGTTGTTGGAACCGCGATCGATTGAGGGGGGCATGGCCATGCCGTTCGCACTCGGCGTTTGCGCTCTCCTGTTCATTGCTTATAGCTGCTTCCGCGTAATCGCTGCCCAAAGCAGAACGACACGACTGGTGACTCGCTGGCTGGAAGGCACGCACCCTCTGAAAGCCAGTGCCGACTCCGCCATCACTTTTCATTCTCAACGGGGAGCTCCCCCGATCACGCTGGTGGGCGTCCGCAATCCGAGAGTATTGGTTTCAGAGGATACGGTCGCCCTGCTAACCCGCGACGAACTTAACATCGCGCTCAAACACGAACTTGAGCACATGAAAGCTTGCGATAACTTGAAGAAGCTCATCTTCTGTTTTTGTCCCTTTCCCGGTATGGCCAAACTGGAGAGTGCCTGGTCACAAGCTGCCGAACTCGCCGCCGACGATGCGGCCGTCTCGAATCAGTGTGATGCCGTTGACCTGGCCGCAGCACTGGTCAAGCTTTCTCGCTTGGTGCCTATCGAGGATGCTCCGGTCTGCTCCATGGGCTTCGTCGCCGGTTCCCTCAGCCAGCGTGTCGCGCGTCTTCTCACGTGGGATGAAGCTAGTAAAGCGCGGCGTGTGCGAATTCGCACCTGGTTCGTAGTTCCGTTTGCGGTGGCCGCCACCTTATTTGTTTCCATCGCCTACGGTCCGGTGCTGGCGCTCACTCATGAACTCACTGAGTTTCTTGTCCGGTAACTCCACCGCCTTCATGGCTACCGCGCCATTTGGGAGGTTACGAACCTTTATTGGAACTCGAGCACCACAATCTCGGGATTCGATCCCAGCCGCAGCGGCGGTCCCCAGGTTCCTGCCCCGCTCGAAGTGAACACCTGCATCTTCCCGATCCGGCTTAGGCCATACACAAACTGCCGGTAAATCCGCCGCGCCATCCAACTCCAGGGTAAGAACTGGCCAAGGTGCGTATGACCGGAGAGCTGCAGGGAGACGCCGGCCGCCTCCGCGATCTCCGGATGGTCAGGCGCATGCGTCAACAGAATGCTGGCGCGCCCGCGATCCAAGCCGATCGCATGCAGCACCGACGCAAGCTGCCCGTGCTGCGTCGCGTTCCGGTACGGAACGCCGATAATCTGCAAACCGTCCACTTCCACCTTCTCATTACTGAGCACGCGCACGCCGGCTGCCGTAATGGCATTCAGGTATTTGCTATCGTCCCCAAATTGTTCATGATTTCCCGCGACGAAATACACACCCTGCGGCGCCACGAGCTTGTTCAATGGCTCCGCGGCTCGCCCCGCGTCGATGAACGTGCCATCATACAAATCACCAGCAACAAAAATCGCATCTGGCTCTTCCCTCAAAATCTTCGCAACCAGGCGCCGCAGAAAACTGCCGTTTCGCACGTGCCCAAGGTGCACATCGCTGATCAGCGCCGCTGTTCGACCCCGCCACGCTTCCGGCAGGTTCGCAAGCCGCACCGTCGTTCGTGTGATCCGCGTCCAGCCTGCATTGAAAACCCCGTAGAGCCCGGCCATTGCCGCAGCGCCGAACAGCAATTCCACAGTCCGATGAAAGTTCATACTCAGGCCCGCCAGCCGCGCAATTCCAAAAATAATCCAGGAGGAAACTGCGGCAAGAAAGAGGAAGCTCACCAGTCCCATCCAAACCGCAGCAGCCCTGTAAAATGCGCGGAGAGCGGCATTTGTATAGCGAAAGGCAAGGAGTGAAGCAGCAATAAAACTCACCGACAAGACCCCGAGAACGAGTTTGATCCAAAACGCGCCAGGGGTTTCGCTCCCCGCGGGAGAAAAGGCCCAGGTCTCATAGAGGAGATAATGGGTCAGGAAAAGAACGGACTGAATCACTGCGACAAAACCGATTAATTCTCTTCGTACACGCATCCTGCATTAGATTCCCCAACCCGCCATTTGGATTGTTGGCCTAACTCCGAGATTTGGCGGGTGGCCCATCCTTTGGCGTTCTCCGAGAAAGGGTGGGACTGCGGCCGGCATAGACAAAAGCCCTGCCGACAGTGCAGAATGCCCACCCTTTGCAAAATGCGCAAAGGATGGGCCACCCGCCGGCCCATCTTTCACTACGAGCTGTTGCAACCCATCGGCCATCTGGAGATCGGGCCTCTCCAGACCAAGTCGTTATAGCATGCTCGCAGCCGGACAGCGGGAGACAGACTCCAATGATCGCGAGCAAAATTGCTTTCGGCAGCAGCTCGTGGCTACTCAAGCCTGCATTCATGACCCCTCCCGCGGGAACTACCTCGCTCGCGCCAGCACCAGCGTGATGTCATCCGGCTGCTCGTTGTCGCCGATCCAGTCATCGACCGCCGCCGTGACCGTCTGGCTGATCTGCAGCAGCGGCAGCCGCCGGTTGGCGCTCACCAGATCGATCAACCGTTCCTCGCCAAATTCGCCGAAGTCATTCTCCGGCTCGGTAACGCCGTCGCTGTAGGCCAGAAAGATTTCCCCGGGATGCATCTCCACCGCGCCCTCGTCATAAGTCACATTCTCGAACAGCCCAACCACCGTCCCGCCGGTTTCCAGCCTCCGGACGGCCCCGTCTCTTCCAATAAGGATAGGCGGCAGGTGTCCGCCGTTGCTGTAGGTCAGCCGGTGCGATCGTCCGTCGTAAATCCCTAGGAACAGCGTCGCGTATTTCTCCGGACGAGTGCTCGCGTAGAGCTGGTGATTGAGCAGGCCAAGCAACGCTCCCGGAGAAATTTCGATACCTTCGGGCCACGCCGCCATAATCCTGCCCGCCCCAGCCACTGCGCCCACCGCCACGGGCTCGCGCATTACTGGCTCGAGAAGCTGGGGCAAGCTCTCCACGCTGTAAGCGCGCACCGCGGAGTGGATTGTCGCCATCAGCAGCGCTGCCGAAATTCCCTTCCCGCTGATGTCGCCCACCGCCAGAATCAGCTTGTGAGAACTCGCGGTCAAAAAGTCGTAGTAGTCGCCGCTCACAGTACGCGCCGGACGGCAGAAACCGTGCACTTCGAGCGACTCCAGTTCCGTAACCTGGCTCGGAAACAGTTGCGCCTGCACTTCCTGCGCAATCGCGAGTTCGCCCTCCAGCCGCTGCTTTTCCTTCTGTTCCAGAATCAGCTTCTCGATCGACTCCGTCATCGAGTTGAATGACAGCGAGAGCTGCGCCAACTGGTCTTCGGATTTCACAGGAATGCGATGGCTGAAGTCGCCCTGATCCACGTGCTTGGTAGCGTCATAGAGCTGCGCTACAGCTCCGGTCATCGTCCGCGTCATGCGCGTGCCAATGATCAGCGCAACCAACTCAATCACCGCGAAGAAGATGAAAATCCCCAACAGGATGTATTCAACGCCCCGGGCGAGATCTCCCAGCGCAGCAAATAAGTGGGTGTAGAGCACCGAAGGCCGGGTCCGCACGCTCGCCAAGGCCCCCGCCGGCGACCGGTCACCCGACTTCCAGTCCACAACCGGAAGCGGAGTCGGAAATGTGATCTCACGATCCAGCATGCCCGCTGGCGCGGCGAGCGAACCTACGGTAAACGCGGGATGGAAAGTCTGTTGAGCGCGTTGTGGGCTAGGACCCGGCGTTCCTCCGGCGACGCCGCTGTCTGCCTTGTTCTTCTCAGGCTCGTCAAACAGACGGGTTTGAAAACCATGTTCCTTTGCAGGGGCCACCGCGCCCCCCGCTTTTGGAGCATTGGAGTTTCGATAATTTCCTTGCGCATCGAGCGTGATGCCGGACGAGTAAAGCGTGATTTCGCCCAAATTGGCGGCGATGTCCGCGACCAAATTCTTATCCAGCGGTTCGCCGGTGATCACAGTCAGTTTTTCCGTTCCCAACGCGAACACCGAGGCTACTCGCAGGTACAGCTCGTCGTTATCACGAACAATTTCCTTAAATGGCTGGCCTTCGCGAATTGCTTTGGCATATTCGCCACCGTCTTTATTGAAGAAATCAGGAAAGGTCATCGCCGCCGGATCTGTACTTCCGGCGCTAAGCAGCAAAAGTCGTGGCCCATACCACGCACAGACGCGCCGTCTTCCCCAGGCCGGGTCGCGCCTGCGCAGTCCTGCCAACGACTCTGCTGTTGGAGCTTCGCCCTTTTCGACGCGTGCCGCCAGCTCATTGCTGACCGCGGCGTTCACCGCCTGCATGCTGCGCAACTGCGAGTCAATTTCCGAAGTCACTACGAAACTGGCAAACTGCCCGGCAAAAAGGTAGATGGTGACCAGCGCCATGGTGACCAGCAGCACCGCCGGGATAACGCCGATAAAGACGTAAGTCACGATCAACCGGTTCCGCAGGCGCCACAGAAGCTTCCGCCTCAGCCAGCGGAACGCCACAATGGAAAACAGCAACGCGGCATCAAAAACCAGGAACTTGACCCAACCTCCGATGTTCGCCGCCGCCGCCGGCGCGAACAGATTCAGCACCGCCTGGAGAACGAGCAATCCGAGGGCGAAGGCCAGTGAATAGCAGGCTCCGCGCGCGACCCATCCCTGCGGCCACAAGCCCGCCGCCAGCATTCGTCCGCGCAAGCTCGAATAAAACTGCTTCATGATGTCGCTTCGCCGAAGCCGCTAAATCTCCGGATACAGGTCGAAAAACGCTTCCAGACTGATGCGCAACTGCTTCTCAATCTCTTCCTTGCTGCCCTCGAGCACATGCATGGTGACATGCGCCTCGTGTCCGTTGGTAAGCTTCACCGGCGCCTCACCGACCTCGGCCACATCCTCCGAGGGCAGCAGCCGCATGCCGTAAACCAATGTCAGATTCGCCATGCCCTGAATTCTAATCGAAACCCAGTACCCAGTACTCAGTACCCAGTTCCCAGCAACCCAGGTTTACCTGGGTACTGGGTACTAGGTATTGGGCAGTGCCTTTGGGTTATCATTCTGCCGTGCTCCCAAAACTCATTCCGATCGCCGCTGGCCTTCTGCTGGCTCTTCCGGCCGTATCGCAGCAGGCTCCCGAGACTCCGTCGACCGAACCGCAAGTGAAAGTGAACATGCTGAACGTTTGCACACCATCCCTGGAGGAGCAAAAGGAAATCGCTGCCGCCCTGGCCCGCATCCCGAAACAACCGCTGTTCAGCGCCGACTTCGAAATCTCCCACGGCCGCTCCACGCTGAGCGAATCTCCGAACTTCCTTCAGCCCGGAAGCGGCACGAAAATGTCTGATGGGCCCTCGGTCGCCAACTACGTCCGCATTCGAAGAGAATTCTCCGTGCAAGCTCTGTTCGCGAGCGTGCAATATTCTTTCAGCAACGATGGTCAAAACATGATCGAGACTCTGGTGCTGCACGTGCGCGACCCTAAAGACCTGATTCAGGTCTCGATGGAAGACTCCGCGTCGGCGATCGGGAGTGCCGAAGCCATGGTCACGGCCAACACACCCGCCAGCCGCATCCGCCTCGAGCGATTCGGAAAGTCATCCATAGCCCTCGCCCGCTGCATGGCCTCGGAAAATGGGCCACCGCCCGACCAGAGCGCCTACGACCCTCTATTTCGCGCCGCCTCCGAAGTGCTTGCCAACTACCGCAGCCTGCTCGGCGTCCGCCGCACTGTACCCGGCGAGCTGGCCCAAATCCCGGGAGTCTACCTGAAGGCGCCAGCAAAGCCAAAATCGGCCAAGCCGGCCACCAGTCCAGCAGAAGAGAAGAAATGAAGAAGAACGTCTCTGCGTACTCGGCGCCTGCCCTGAGCGAAGCCGAAGGGTCCTCTGCGGTTAAGATTTGGTTTTTTGGCACGCCGGCGGCACAATGCATCGAAATCTGAATTCCGCAATCTAACGGCTATCCAATCATGAGCGAAACTCGCAACGTCGTCATCATCGGCTCCGGCTGCGCCGGGCACACTGCCGCCCTTTACACCGGGCGCGCCAATCTGAAACCTCTCTTGATCGAAGGCCATGAGCCCGGCGGCCAGCTCTCCCTTACCACGCTGGTAGAGAATTTCCCAGGTTTTCCCGAAGGGATCATGGGACCCCAACTGGTCGAGAACATGCGCAAGCAAGCAGAACGCTTCGGCGCGGAATACCGCGTAGGCCATCTCACCAGCGCCGACCTCAGCCAGCGTCCTTTTCTACTCCATCTGGGCAAGCAGCAGGTGCACGCGCAAGCGCTCATCATCGCCAGCGGCGCTTCCGCGCGCTGGTTGGGCATCCCCAACGAGCAGAAGCTCATCGGCCACGGCGTCTCCTCCTGCGCCACCTGCGACGGCTTCTTCTTTTCGGGAAAAGAAATCGTGGTAATCGGTGGCGGCGATTCCGCCATGGAAGAAGCCCTGTTCCTCACTCGTTTCGCCACCAAAGTCACCATCATCCACCGCCGCGACAGCTTCCGTGCTTCCAAGATCATGCTGGAGCGCGCTAAACAGAATCCGAAGATTCAGTTCCTTACCGACACGGTCGTCGAAGATGTCTACGATCACGACAAGCAGGAAGTTACAGGCCTCAAGCTGCGAAACGTGAAGACCGGCAAAGTCTGGGACTTCCCCACCAACGCTCTATTCCTCGGTATCGGGCACGAACCGAACGCGAAGATGTTTGACGGCCAGCTCGAAACCGATGCCGACGGCTATCTCAAGACCCACAACTACGTTCACACGCGCGTTCGCGGCGTTTTTGCCTGCGGCGACGTGCAGGATCGGCGCTATCGCCAGGCCATCACTGCCGCCGGAACCGGTTGCATGGCTGCCATCGAAGTCGAGAAGTTCCTCGAAGAACACGGCGCCTGAGCAGTCAGCAATCGCCGCGCCCAGACCGACCAGCCACAATCCCGCATTTCCCTGGAAAATCGTTAGTCGTATTACCGAGGTAATCTACTGCGCACGTTAGATCCCTCTTATTCTGAACAAGAACAAATTCTGAATACGGAACCACTGACCCCGATGAAAAACCGCATTTCGGTTGCTTTATTTGTTCTGTTCGCAATACTGACGTTCGCTTTCAATCACGCTCTTACTCAGGAGACTTCTGAAAGCGGTCGCAAGGTTGTCAGCAAAGTGGTTCCGCAATATCCCAACATCGCCCGCTCCATGAAAATCCAAGGCACCGTACGTGCAGACGTCCTGGTTGCTCCGAATGGAAAGGTAACCTCGATCGAGGTCAAGGGAGGCCATCCCTTGCTCGCACAGGCTGCCCAGGAGGCGCTGCGCCAGTGGAAGTGGGAGGCCGCTTCCAAGGAAACTCACGAGACGGTTGAACTCAGATTCAACCCTTAGCCGCTCGCCGTCCGACCCGCCAACTCGCCGCGCGCTTCGACTGATACGTCGACTGCATGACTGCAGCACGCCCCCGGTGTGATACAACTTTCTGTGCTCTTTATATATTCATCGCTTCCGGCGGATAATTCCCCAGGTGCGGAATGTTAAGAACTTTCTTCGTCCGTCTTTCTGAAAACCCATCTTTACGCACTTTTGCCGAAAGCTCTTCGCTCGGCCGCCGGGTTTCTAATCGCTTTGTTGCCGGCACTGAGATTGCTGACGCCGTCCGCGCCACTCAAACCATCAACCGCGCAAGCATGAGCGTGAGCATCGACAACCTCGGCGAAAATGTCACCAATCCCGACGAAGCCCGTCACAGTGCCCAGCTCTATCATCAGATTCTGGACGCCATCGTCGCCAACCAGCTCAACGCCAACATCAGCCTCAAACTCACTCATATGGGGCTGGATGTAGACGAGAAGCTGGCCCGCGAGATCGTCAGCGGACTAGTCACGAAGGCTGCAGCCATGGACCCTCCCGGCTTTGTGCGCGTCGACATGGAAGGCTCGCCCTATACCCAGCGCACTTTGGATTTCGTCCACGAACTCCATCGCATGCCGGGAAACGCCAACTCGGTCGGCACCGTAATCCAGTCGTACCTGAAACGCTCCGAGAGCGACGTCGAAAAACTACTGTCTGAGCGTATCCGCATCCGCCTGTGCAAAGGCGCGTATAAGGAGTCTGCGGAGATCGCCTTCCCCCTCAAGTCCGAGGTCGATGCCAACTACGTCAAGCTGATGAAGATTCTCATGAAAAGCGGCATCTATCACGGCCTGGCCACGCACGACGAGAACATTATTCAACAGGCTCAGGCCTTCGCCGTTAAAGAAACACTTTCCCGCGACTCGTTCGAGTTCCAGATGCTCTACGGAATCCGCCGCGACCTGCAGCGCAAGCTCGCGCGCGACGGCTGGCGCGTCCGCATCTATATCCCCTTCGGCAGCGAGTGGTATCCCTACTTCATGCGGCGGCTGGGCGAGCGTCCGGCCAACGTCCTGTTCATCGCAAGGAATTTGTTGCGGTCGTAAAGCAGTGGTCAGGGGTCAGTGGTCAGTGGTCAGAACACTTGAACCGGCGCGATGACTGGCCACTGACCACTGGCCCCTGATCACTGCTTTGTTCTACGAAGATTTTCGTTGACACTACGAACATCTTCGTAGTATGGTCTTCTTCCATGAAGCATCCGCCGCAGAAACCTACCGCATCCGAGCTCGAAATCCTCCGCGTTCTCTGGACTCGGGGCCCCTCGACGGTACGGGAAGTACACGACTCCCTGAAAGAAAAGCGAGCCACGGGCTATACCAGCGTGCTGAAGTTTCTTCAAATAATGACGGCAAAAGGCACGGTTCGGCGAAACGAAACCCAGAGAGCGCACGTCTATGAAGCATGCCTGCCCGCCGAGCAAACCAAGCGCCAGCTAGCCGGGGACATGCTGCAACGCGTCTTCGAAGGTTCCGCTAGCCAGCTCATGATGCACGCCCTCGCCGGGCGCAAAGCATCACGCGAAGAAATTGACGAATTGCGGCGCTTGCTGAAGCAGTATGAGTCGGGCGAACACGAAAGGAGACAACGATGACCAGTCTCACGAATTGGCTCTCCCCGAGCGCAATGCACTCTTTGGGCTGGACGCTGCTGCACTTTCTTTGGCAAGGCACGGCCGTCGCGGCCCTGGCCGCGGTTCTGATGACGTTGTGCCGCCGCGCCTCCACCCGCTACACGCTGGCTGTTGGTGCGCTGGCTCTGATGCTGGCCGCGCCGGTCGCGACGTTCTTCTTCCTGTCATCCTCGAGCGCATTTTTCAGCGCACCGCTTCCGGCAAAGTCTTCTTCGGCAGCAGAGTCGCAGCCCAACGACGCGAATAATAGCGCGAACAGTACTGTCGCCAGAACTTCAACCGGCGTTTCCCGACTCTCGCCCTCGCTGGACACCCTGCCCTGGCTGGTGGAAGCCTGGCTGCTCGGAGTCGCATTCTTCAGCCTTCGTTCCGCTGGAGGATTCCTGCTGCTCGAACGCGAGCGCCGCAAGCAATCCGTCACGGCGAGCGCTCGTGTGCTGGCTATATGTCAGACTCTGCAACGCCGCCTCGGTCTCGAGCGCGCCATCCGTTACTGTGAGTGCACGTGGCTGCAGGCGCCGGCGGTGATTGGCTGGTTCCGTCCCATTGTGCTGCTGCCGGTAACCGCGCTCACTGGGCTTTCCGAGGAGCAATTGCAGTTGGTAATCGTCCACGAACTCGCGCACATCCAACGCCTCGATCCCTTCGTGAATGTTTTTCAAATTTCCGTCGAGACTCTGCTCTTCTATCATCCTGCCGTATGGTGGCTGAACCAGCGCATTCGTGCCGAACGCGAGCATTGTTGCGACGATGTGGCCGTCTCCCTTTGTGGCAACCCGCTTGAGTACGCCCGCGCTCTCACCCTCATGGAAGAATGGAGATCGGCGCCAGCTCTGGCGATGGCCGCCAATCGTGGTCCGCTCACCGAGCGCATCTTCCGCATGCTTGGAGTGAAGCCAAGCGGCGCCGGAACCCGCGGCATCGGACTCACCGGCGGCGTTCTTTGCCTGACCGCAGCGCTGGTCGCAGGCAACGCCCTGCTTGGCATCGCTTATCCGAAGCCCGTTGTACACGCCGGTCAAATCTCGCCGGCAGGTTTTGGCTTGAGAGCAGCCGCTAACCCGCAATCGTCTCCCGCGCCCGCCAGCGCGCCGGCGCCTGCCGCCAAACCTTCCCCTGCGCGGCCGGCCGTCGCGTCACAGCCAGCCGCTTCCGGCTCCTACATCGACGGTATGAAGGCTGCCGGCCTCGATAACCTCACCGTCGACCAGCTGATCGCGATGAAGATTCAGGGCGTCAGCCCAGACTACGTTCACGACCTGCGCAGCCTGGGCCTTAGTCCAGATGTAGACCAGATCGTCGCCATGAAAATCCAGGGAGTCGATGGAGCCTACGTCCGCGGCCTGAAAGACGGCGGACTTCAGCCCAACATCGACCAACTCATCGCCATGAAGATTCAAGGCGTCACTCCAGACTATGTGCGCGCCCTTCACGAGCGAGGTTTGCAGCCCAATGCTGACAACTTGGTAGCCATGTGCATTCAAGGTCTGACCCCGGATTACGTGCGAGACATTCAGGCTCTTGGTCTCAAGCCGAGCATCGATCAATTCATCGCCATGCGTATTCAAGGCGTGACCGCGGAATACATCAAGAGTCTGCAGGCTGCGGGACTTAAGTTCGATGTTGACGACATCATCCGCGCCAAGATCCAGGGCATCACGAAAGAGTTCATCGAGAGGGCAGTCAAGCACGGGTTCCAGAACCTCAGCCTGGAGAAGCTGATCCAGCTCAAGGAAATGGGAGTCCTGGAATCATCCACCGACATTTAGCGAACATTTGTAGAGGAGAACTTTTATGAGACTGCGTCGAACCTTTGCGTTTCTGGTATTCGCCTTCTGCCTGCTGTTCGCAGTGGTCAAGAATCACGCCGCCGACGTTCGCAGCGGCGACTGGACCATCCGGCATTCCGATAAAGCGGGCAAGGTTATGTTTTCGCTGATCGAGCATCACCACGGCGGAAACTCCACGAACGAAACCGACTGGCCCGCGAGTTCTTTCTCCGGCGTCGACTTCTCCAAGTCCGGCCGCCAGGACGTGCACTTCACCATCGCGCGCGATGCCGGCAAGATCGAATGTGAAGGCTTCCTAAACAACGGCGAAGGTGCAGGCATATTTCACTTCCAGCCCGACCCCAACTACGCCGGCGAAATGCGCAAACTCGATTTCTCCATAGACGAAGATAAGCAGTACAGCATGGCTGTTCAGGATGTCAGCCTCGAATTCGCGCGCCAGATGCGAAACGAGCATCTCTCCGATCTGGACGCCGACAAGCTCGTCGCATTCCGCATCTTCCGCGTGGATACAGCCTTCATCGAAGACCTGCGCTCGGCTGGCCTCCAGATTTCTGACAGCGACAAACTCGTGGCCTTCCGCATCCACGGCGTCACGCCGCAGATGGTTCGCGCACTCCATCAAGCCGGCTACACCCCCGATGAAGACACGCTGATTGCCATGAGGATTCACGGCGCCACGCCCGAGTGGATGGAAGAACTCAAGAAACGCGGCTACGACCACATCGATCTGGAACAGCTAATCGCGTTCAGAATCCACGGCGTTTCCCCGGAATTTATCGAGAAGCTGCAGGGACTGGGCTACAAACATCCCGACCCCGATGAACTGGTAGCCATGCGCATCCACAACGTCACGCCGGAATATATCAGCGACCTGCGCTCCCGCGGCATGCACGACCTCAGCATCGATCAACTAGTCAGCATGCGCATTCACGGCATCGACTGAAAAACAGGGATCAGGGCTCAGGGACCAGGGCTCAGACCTGGGGCTTAGGCGACTCGTCCAAGGCATCCGGATCGGTTTTCACTGACCCCTGACCCCTAATCCCTGGACCCTACTTCATTTCTCCGGCACTGCGGCGCCGTCAGCGCGCGCGTCCGACGCGCCGTAGTTCACCTTGGTCTTCGAGTCGTGCAGAACGGCCTGCCCGCGCCCCATGGCCGTCGAGTATGCGTTTCGCACGTCGAATTGATGCCCCATCGCAGAAAGTTTCTGCCGCACTTCCAGCGGCACGCGCGACTCGATCACAATATTGCATCCGCGCTGGGGACTGACCGTGAAGCGGGCGTTCTCCATCGCTTCCTGAATATTCATTCCGTAGTCGACCACGTTCGAAACAAATTGCGCGTGAGCCAGCGGTTGATTCGCTCCTCCCATGATCCCGAAGCCAACGTGTTGATCGCCCCGCTCCATGAAAGCTGGAATGATGGTGTGAAACGGCCGCTTCCGCGGCGCCAGCGCATTTGGCGAGGCAGCATCCAGCGAAAACAGCGCACCCCGATCCTGCAGCACGAACCCCATGCCACGCACCACAATTCCCGCTCCGAACGCCTCATAATTGCTCTGAATCAACGAGACAATATTGCCCTCGCGATCGACCACCGAAAGGTAAGTCGTATCGCTAAACGGCGGCGTGCCGGCCGCAACGTCGCAATTGGCTTTGTTGGGATCGATCAACCTGGCCCGCTCCCGCGCATATTCCTTCGACAGGATCCCCTTCACCGGAATCTTCGCGAATCGCGGATCGGCGTTGTATCGTCCCAGATCGGCATAAGCCAGCTTCATAGCTTCGATCTTCTTATGCAGTTCCGCAACGCTGAGCGGCCCGTCAGGCGACGGCGCTGAAGTCTCCATAATGTTCAGCATCTCGAGCGCCGCCATCCCTTGCCCGTTAGGAGGAAGCTCGTACACAGTCCAGCCACGATAGGTGGTTGAAATCGGCTCAACCCACTCCGGCGAAAACTCGGCCAGATCGTCGGCCGCCATGGTTCCGCCCAGGCTCTGCGAAGTGCTCACAATCGCGCGCGCGATCTCACCTTTATAGAACGCATCCGCACCCCCCTCAGCCACGAGCCTCAACGCCTTGGCGAGATCGTGATTCTGAAACACCTGTCCCACCACCGGAGGCTTGCCGCCAGGCAAATAAACCCGCCGAGCCTCGGCATCGTTCGCAATCCAACCCGCCGCGTCATTCCAGTACGACGCAATGATTTCAGGAACGGGATAGCCATCATCAGCATAGGAAATCGCAGGCGAAAAAAGATCTTTCCACGCCAGGCGTCCAAAGCGCCCGTGGAGCGCATGCCATCCCGCGACCGCACCCGGCACGGTAACGGAGTCAATGCCCGCCACCGGCATAGCGGTCGCGTCCTGTGCTTTCACATGCGCGATGGTCAACCCCCGCGGAGCCCATCCGCTCGCATTCAGCCCGTAAAGCTTGCCGGTTTTCGCGTCCCAGTAAATCGCGAACAGATCTCCACCCATGCCGTTCATCATGGGTTCGGTCACGCCCAGCACAGCGTTCGCGGCAATCGCCGCATCCACGGCAGACCCTCCACGTTCCAAAATCTTCGCTCCCGCTACGGACGCCTGCACATGGCTCGTGGCCACGATGCCGTAGCGTGTGATCACCATCGAGCGCGCGTTGGATCGGTCTCGTGCCGACATGGAAATGGAAACTGTAAGCAGCAGCACTGCGGCTGCAATCCGAATGGAATTGTTCATGCTACACCTGGGCGATCATTTCGAGATGATCAAGTACGGCCTACTTCTTCAACCCCGCCGTGAAGTCCGTAATCACGGTGACGGACTGGCTGACCTGCTGCGCCACCCGGTCCAGAAGAAATTTCGTGCCGTCAGGAGAGACGTCATAGAAGACCTGCGGAGCGGACCAGTTGCTGATCAGCTTCTCAGCCACGCCGAATTGCAGTGAGCCGCCCGTATTCTTTACCGGGACCGAGAAAAGATTGTAAGTCAGGTCCATATAGTAGAGTTCTTTGCCGTCCGTGCTCCAATGCGGAAGTTGCCCGCCGTTAGCCGAGACCTGCCACTTGCCCTGCCCGCCGCCAAAGGGCATCACATAAACTTCCAACCTGCCCGATTCGGCCGAATTGTAGGCGAGCCAGTGGCCGTCTGGAGAAAGTTTTCCGAATGTACCCCGGTCCACTACCAGCGACGGCTTGCGCTCTCCCTCCAGCGGCAACGAGAATATCTGCCGTGAGGGCCCGCCCGGGACGGGCAGCGAATACAGCAGATACTTCCCGTCGCGCGACCAATCGTGAAGTCCGGGCTGCTGCTCAACGTTGAGCAAACATTCTTCCGCGCCACTACCATCGGAGGGCTTGCGGCAAATGGCAAAGTGTCCGTTCTGAGCGGATGAGTATGCGATCCATTTGCCGTCGGGCGACCAGAGCGGCGAAACATTCCCAACCGGCCCGAAGGTGACTCTGGTGCGGACTCCACGCGTCAGATCGAGCACCCAGATATCGGTCTGGCCGGCGTTCATCTGGAGAGCGACGCGATCCCCTTGCGGGGAAAGGACCGCGCTCTGCAAGTCAGGGAGCTTGTCGGCAATGGTGCTGATCTTCCCGCTGCGATCGATCCAGATTAATTCCAGGTCGCCGGAGGCGCCGCTACCAAAAACCAGCAGGCCATCGTTCGAGGCTGAGGCGTCCATATGCCACGTGCTGCCGTCGTTCATCACACCCTTGGCCACACTCTGGGGCTCGCCACTCACCATTCCAGACGAGGGGCTGAAAGGCTGCGCCATTAATTGGTCGCCACGCCCGAACAAAAGAAAACCGCTGGCGTAAACCGCATTGGTTTGAGAGCGGAACAGCGGACGATTTTCCCGGCCATCGAGCGACGCGTAATAGACCGAGTTGTTCGCCGACTTGGAAGTGTCATGGTGAAGCGCGATATAGAGGAAATGCTTTCCGTCGGGAAGAAAAAACGGCCAGCGATGCGAGGTGTGCAGAGCCTCGTCAAGCTTGGTAACCGCAGCCGGTGTTCCGCCACCGGCGCTCACGCGCATGAGAGGCGCTGTGGGAGCCGGGGAGAACAGGATCACTCCATCCGCTCCCCAGGCGCCGCCGCGACCGAGCGGAGCGTCACAAACCATCTCCGTCGAGCCGCCTTCGAGGTCGACCGCTTTGAGCTTGCCGTCGGCGAAGAAGCCGAGGGAACGGCTGTCAGGCGACCAGAAGGGAAAAGTCGCGCCTTCGGTGCCGGGCAATTCGCGCGCTTCCACAGTGTTCATGGGACGGACCCAGAGCGCAGTCCTGCCGTCCGCGCCGGTCGCCGCAAACGCGAGGGATGTGCCGTCTGGAGATGTTACTGGTGGCCCGGCCGAGTCGCCTGTGAGATCGAACGTGGTTTTTTCAGGAGGATTGATAACGGTACGGATGGAGTGTTCGGATGGAGCAGGGGCCTTCAGGAAACTTCCAGCAACCATGCCTACCATAACGGCAAAGATCAATGCCACGCTTCGGCTGAGACGCTCGCGCACAACTGACCGTGCAGGCTGGGCGGGGGCCGCGGCGAGAGTCGATCGCTCCGCGGCAATCCATTGCAGTTCCAGTCTGATGTCGTGCGCCGCCAGATAACGCTCGTCGGGATTCTTCTGCAGGCACGTCGTAACCACATGCTCAAACGCAGGAGGAGTGGCCGGCTTCAGCTTGCCCACCGGCTCTGGATCGCTTTCCAGAATTGACGACGCCAGCGAAATCTGACTCTTGCCCGCAAACGGCCGTTTCCCCGCCGTCATTTCATAAAGCACAGCGCCAAACGCAAAAATGTCAGAGCGCGGGTCCGCTTCTTTGCCTTCAATCTGCTCCGGAGACATGTATTGAATCGTTCCGATGACGCTGCCCGCCGTGGTCAGCGGGGTCAACGGACTAGGCCCGCTCATCGTGGCCGCTGCAGTAAAAGAAGGAGCTGACCCCGATCCCGAAGCCGCCTGCACTCCCAGCGGTTTCGCCAGCCCAAAGTCCATCAGCTTCGCCCCGCCCGCCGTCAGCATGATGTTCCCCGGCTTCAAGTCGCGATGCACAATGCCCGAACGATGCGCGACCGCCAGAGCTTCCGCAACAGCAATCCCGATCTTGAGGACTTCAGCCAGCGGCATCGCACCTTTTCGCAGCCGATCTGCCAGAGTCTCCCCCTCCAGAAACTCCATCACCAGAAAGTCGGTGCCGTTCTGCGAACCGATGTCAAAAAGCTGGCAGATGTTGGGATGGTTGAGCGATGAGATCGCTCTCCCCTCGCGCTCCATGCGTTGCTTCAGTTCCGGCGAAGAAGAAAGATGAGAGGCAAGAACTTTCACCGCCACGGTGCGGTCGAGGCGAGTGTCGAGGGCACGGTAAACTTCTCCCATGCCGCCTGCGCCCAGCGGAGACTGGATTTCGTAGGGGCCGAGCTTCGTGCCAGAGGTAAGGGCCATCGTGTCGCGCCATTATAGTCTGAACGATCGTTAACGTATCATTCGGATGGCACGAAGATTAACAAGGAGGGCTCGTTTGAGAGCAATAGTATCCCGGCTAATTTTCTGCACCATCATCGCCGCTTCGCTCACATCCGCCGTGGCACAGCCCGCGCCCGCCGCAACCCCAGCCCAAGTCCCGACCCAACAGCTCCATACCCAGCAACTCCAGACTGAACAAATCGAAGCGCGCCCGCAACCGCAGGAACTCAAAGTCACCGAATACAGCCTGCCTCCGGACAAGCTCGCCAAAGCCGAAGCGCTCTATACAACACGCACCGTGCTCTATCTGTTCGGCATGGTCTTCGGGATCGTGGTTCTCTGGGTACTGCTGAAGCTTCGTTTAGCACCGGCGTTCCGCGATCTCGCCGAGCGCGCCAGCAAGAACAGCTTCCTGCAAACTCTGATCTTTGTGCCCCTGCTGACCTTGTTAATTGCAATCATCTCTCTGCCCATCGACATTTACGAGCAACACATCTCGCGCGCCTACGGACTCTCCGTACAGGGCTGGGCCTCCTGGGCCGGAGACTGGTGCAAGGCCGAAGGAATTTCTCTCTTCATCCTCATTCCCGTAGTCTTCGCCCTGTTCCGAATCATCCGCAAGAGCCCGCAGCGCTGGTGGTTCTATTTCTGGCTATTGACCCTGCCGTTCCTGGTTCTGCTGATCTTCGTCGCGCCAGTCATCCTCGACCCCATGTTCAACACCTTCGAACCCCTCGAGAAGAAACGGCCGCTCCTGGTCAGCGAGATCGAGAAGGTAACCCACCGCGGCGGACTCAGCATCCCCCGCGACCGCATGTTCGAGATGAAAGCCAGCGAAAAAGTCACCACCTACAACGCCTACGTTACCGGAATCGGCGCCACCAAGCGGGTAGTTGTCTGGGACAACACCTCACGCGACCTAACCGTCCCCGAAACCCTCTTCGTCTTTGGACATGAGATGGGCCACTACGTTTTGAATCACGTCTACAAAGGACTCGCGTTCTTCGCAGTCCTGATGCTGGCCGGCTTTTGGCTGGGACGCCACATCGCGCTCACTCTGCTGGCAAGATGGGGCGAGGCCTGGCACATCCGCGGCATCAACGACCTGGCAGCGCTCCCGGTCCTGATGCTGGCGCTCTCGCTGCTCGGCCTGGTTGGTGAACCGATCGGCAACGCCTTCAGCCGCCACATTGAACACCAGGCCGATGTCTACGGACTCGAGGTGACGCACGGCCTGTTCCCCAACAACCGTGAAGTCGCGGCCTCGGCCTTCCAGAAGCTCGGCGAGAAAAGCTACGACTATCCCACGCCGAACCCGCTGCTCGTCTTCTGGTCGTATTCTCACCCCTCAATTCCCGACCGAATCCAGTTCGCGCTCCACTACAACCCGTGGAATACTCCTGAAGGACCGAAGTACGTGAAGTAGAGCCGTGCTCGCGGAGGAAGCGTGGTCATCTTGCTGATGGGAGTGTCGGGCGCAGGAAAAACAACAATCGGACAACTGCTCGCGTCACAACTCGGATGGAACTTCGCAGACGGAGACGATCACCATTCGCCAGAAAACGTACAAAAAATGCGGTCCGGAATTCCGCTAACCGACGCCGACCGCGCCCCCTGGCTAGAGAAGTTGCGTGCCTTAATCGCCGCTTGGATTGCAGCAAGAAAAAACACCGTACTGGCCTGTTCCGCTTTGAAGCAGGCGTACCGGGAACGCTTGCAAGTCTCTCCAGAAGTGCAGGTCGTCTATCTGAACGGAACGCCGGAAGTATTGCGCCAGCGTTTGCGCGCCCGCACCGGACACTTCATGACGGAACGCATGCTAGCGAGCCAATTGGCGGCGCTCGAAGCTCCCGAAGACGCAGTGACAGTCAATGCAGACCAATCACCCGCGGAGATCGTCACCGAAATTCGGTCCAGCCTGTCCCTGCCAGATCGGCCTCCCGAGGGATAACTTGGTAGCGCTAACGGGAATCGAACCCGTGTTTGAAGATTGAGAATCTTCCGTCCTAACCCCTAGACGATAGCGCCATCAATGACTTACAGACTTTCGACGACCGACTCTCACTAAACTCTCACCAGATCGAGACTTCGTCGAAGACAGAGCCGATTGTACGGGCTTCCGGGTCTCATTCAACGCAGCGAGTTCGAGCTTCCTCATCGCATCCATCACGTCATCCGTAGAGACGATGTTGTACCTCTCGAACACGCTCCGAGTTTTGTGACCCGAAATCCTCATCGCTTCTTTCTCACTGACGCCTGCCTTCCGCAGATTGCGAACGGCTGAACGGCGCAGATCGTGCAACGTCAGCCCTGAGTATATCGGGTCATAAGGTCTGCCTTCAACCTCGGTCGTCGTTCCGAGTCCACAAGTATCGCAGGCTTTCATCCATTCCTTCCTGAGATTCGTTCCGTCGAATACCTTCCCGGTCTTCGGCTCGATTTGCCGGAGCGTATCAACAAGTTCCGACGACAACGGCACAATCCGGCCCTCATCGCCTTTGGTCTGCTCAGGCTCCAATCGAATCTGACGGGCGTCGAGGTCAACTTGTGACCACTCGATCTGCAACGTCTCGCCGATGCGGCATCCACACCAGTAGAGAAACGTCACCAACGGGCGAAGATGTGTGGGCAGCAACTTGACCAACTTCTCGAAATCGGTGCGCTCAAGAAAACCCTTGCGGGCGGACGGCTCTTTCTGGAATTCGATGAATGGCACGTCGTGAATCTTGCGGGCACGCTTCGCAATAGTGAGCATCCGGCGAAGTGCGGCTAGGCTTCGGTTAATCGCAGCGTTGCCCGCTCCTTCCTCTCGACGCTTGCGAACAAATCGACTTGCGAAATCGGTCGTCATTTGTGTCACAGGCGTGCCTTTTTCAGTGACGACGAATTTGCCGTCAACACTGTCCGTCTTGTATCCGCAGAACTCGTCGAGCGCCGTCAGTCCCGCAATCGTCTCGGAACCGTCAGCCTTTGACTTCAGCGACTTGTTCCCTCGTGCGATGTAGCTGTCGATCAGACCTTGTCGCACGTCGGCGTAACGAAGTCGCCGGAGTTCGTTCATCGGAGCTAGGCCGTTGTCTCGGTCGCCCATCAGCTTGCGAAGATATTGGATCGCTTCGGCCTTGACCTTCATTCTCGTCGAGACTCGAATCTGGCGACCATCTTGGTAATATTGTGCGTACCAGTTGTCCGATCCCCGCATCTTGAACAGCCCGCCCTCACCGTTCGCTCTGTCCTTGCGTTGTTTCCGCCCCATCATGCCCTCCGTTGTTCACTCTCACCGAAAATCATACGTCCTTTCACCGTCGAGCAAAATGGCACGTCAGTAACCAGAGGTAACCTGAAACCCGCTCCCAGCAAGGCTTTTGGCTTGATTTGGTGTCATGGGTGTGGTAGTCTAAGTGCTGGGGAACTCCACGAAGGGACGCCACGTCGGTCTAGCACCACGACGCAGGCAAACGGCAGACCGACACTTCATGAATGGGGCGATCCTGAAAGGTCGTGAATGCCATGCGACCACCCGCACCAAACTAAACCAGCTTCGCCGAAGGCGTCGGCGCAAGCCAAGCAGCAATCCCACCAGCAGCAGATAACTCCACGGCTCCTGACCATCAAGCAGGCCGCTGTCTACCTGAGTGCAGCGACGTGGGCCGTCCGTGAGCTTCTCTGGTCACGCACAATTCCGTATGTGGCAATCGGTCGCAGACACTTGATCGACCGTGGTGACCTCGACAGGTACATCGACGACAAACTTCGTGAGTCCGTCGAAAGACGTGAGCGTGACCGATGAGGGATAGCCCGACCTCAGTCTAGTTAATACACTGTCGAGGAGCGCCGGGAAAATCTACTTATAGATGTCTGGACGGCCGGGCAAAATCGGGCCACTCCCAAAGCAGGCCGACAGGAAGACAGTGAAGGAAGGAGCACACAGCCGGGGCGAGTTGGTATATAGAGTGGGGGCGCAAAGCTGGGAGAATGGTGCGATGTCCGGCGGGTCGTGTCTCGTACGTCGATGTCATGTTCATTTGCAACGCCCAAGCGTTTCATGTCGAGAAATCACTTCGCAGCGCACAGCCAGAAAATTCGGGCGTCCGGTACGTGAATAGTGAGACTTCGGTGAGACCTACCACTAAGTGATTGATTCTACAGCCACGTTTGTTAGGACTGAAGATCAGTGATCTTTCGTCTTATGGCGCAACAATGCCACGATTGGCATTCCAACGGCCTGCAAATGGCACGTTAAAAGCCCCTGTTTGGCGCTCTATCGGCGCTCATCGAGACTACATTTCGGTCGGCTCCCGTCACTCGCTCCCGTGGATTGCCGGAGACGAGCGTCAGGCGCACGGAAAGCCAGTCCGGGATCAGGGTTTCACGGGGAGCGAACAGGGTGAAAGAGTACGACGAAAAAGGGGGTCTTAACTGGCGGCGATGAGCGCCCCGGCATCACCCCACCACCTTACTCCGCTCCGTGCCGGCTTGGCCTAGCCAGCGGCTCTCGATAACGTCCCTAGGGTGGTTAACGTCCCTCAAGGGTGGTGACCTCCCCGGCCCGCCTAAAGGCGCACATGCGTGGGCTGGGACTCCGGCGGCTGTCGCAGGCGGGCCGGGGTTGGAAATTTTAGGGTGGTAACTGACGCAGCGGCAACGCAAAAACGACTATTGCTTTTTGTTCGCCTCTGTGGTACACTGAACTTAGGTAGAGTAGTCGTTGTAATCGGGCCTCTGTCGAAGCGCCAGACACGCTCATGCGGCATCGCAACAGAAGATGCTGGACGACCTGAGAATTTACTCAGGCGGGAAGACCCACAATCCGAAAGTTGCGCCAGTCCTTGGCGCTCGATCCCACGGCTTCTAGCAGCGTGAGATTTCCAAAGCAGTTTGATCGAACACAGTAGCAGCGAGGTCAATCCTCGTCTGCACGGAAACCAGCAGGCCACACGCCTGTTGATCGACCTACGTCCGCCCACGAGCGGGCACAGAAGGAGAACTGACATGAACCAACTAGCTGAGAAGTTGACACCATCGCAACAGAAAGCGTTGACGACAATCCTGAACCTTCGCAAGCTCACGAGGGAGAGCGGGACGATTACAACGAGAGCACAGAACGATGTCTTACGTGCGCTATCGAGCACCGACATTGCAGCGGTCGCAAACGCACTCGCCGCTGAGTAAGACGAACTGAGGAGAACTGAGATGACCTTGAAGATCAACAAATTTACGACGCCGCCCAAGCGTAGAACACGACCCACCAAAACGGGCTGGCATTCCCTCGACGTAGACGAACTCTTGCTGTGGAGCTACATGTGGTTTGAGCGCAAAGAGAATTGTCGCTTCAGCGAACCCATTCGCCAGTGGGCGCTCCGGCTGCACACGACCCATCCCACGCTCTTGAATCGTCTACAAAAACTCATCGCCGTCAACGTTGTCTATCCCGACAGGAAGAACACCGGGAAGATGGACGATGGTTGGAAGATGACATCCGTCTACACGGTGACCGAGCCGCCCGCCAGCGTCCTGCGACTTACACAGGCGATGTGGGAGGTCGATGCCGAACGGGGTAAGGCACTCCCTAGTGGTCAGAAAGTTGAACACGGTGAGACCCGCATAAACACAGGTGCGCCTAGTGGTCAGAAAGCTGACCACATAGCTACTACCAATGGACAGAATAGCTATAAGTCTGTGATTAGTAATAGACCATTGTCCATAGACAGTGTAGGTGGTCAGAAAGCTGACCACGGCGAGACCAGTATAAACATTGACGATTCCCGTGGTCAGGAAGTTGAACACGACGCCAAGAACCTTCGAGCGGCTCTCGCTGAGGAGCAGGACGAATTGGCGACGTGGGAGCGAGTCGGCAACAAGAAGGGCGCTGAGGCATGTCATCAGCGCATCGCAAAACTGAAAGCGCAACTCAGCGGGGGTGCCCGATGACATGGACAACCGAAATTCACAACGAACGTCTCGCTGGCGCTGTCACTGCGCTCACATCAGAATTGCAGGCGGCTCGTCGTGCTGCACTCGCCCGTCAGCAGGATGCGCCAAAGAAGGCGGGGATTCCTGCGTACGTCAAAAGAAATCTCCTCAGCAGGGCGTTGCTCAAACATCTTGGAGTGAGCGATGCAGTGCGCCAGCTTTCACGAGTGAACGAGCCGACGGGTTCGATGGTTGTTGTCGGCCCGGAGCCGGGGACTTTCCCAAACCACCCGTGGGACAGAGTGACGCCACGGTGCGAACACGGAGTGGTGACCGAGTTTCGGTATCCCAAGCTGGACGATAAACCGACGCCGTTGACACGCAGCGTTCTCGGGTCTCACGTTCTGCCTGAAGTTTGCTCCGGTTGTCATTCAGGCGTTACTTCATCCGGCCCGAGATGGACAGCGCCGACGGTCGAATCTTTTTCGAGCCGGACGGTTGTGAAGTCCATGCCGTGGAGAAAAGACAAACCGTGGCAAGGAACTCCTCAAGTCACACCGACGTTGCAGAAAAAGCAGACGGGTGCTCCGGTAACGCAGGCCATATCCCAACATCTTGTTGTCGCCAGACCGACAGGGCAAGTCATTCTCGTGTCGCCGACGCCCAGAACGACTCCGTACAACACTGTGACCAAGTGTGGCGAACTCGTCAGTGACATCGAGTGGCAATCAAGAACGCCGGGGCGAGAACTCGACCGTGCATTCGATGCAAAGATGACGTTGACTTCGCTCGACAAGGATTTCACGGGAGATGAAGATGCTGAACTAAATAGCGATGGTGATGACATCGCACCGTTCGAGGCGAGTGAGTCAATGACTATGAATCGCCCCGGCGTCGATGAGCATGTCGAACATGTCGTGCTCGGCAAAAAACTTCCCCAAGGCATTCGCACTCCGGCTCGTTCGTATTTCGAGCGGGAAACGACTGAGTATCATTCGGCGGAAATGTTGGGGTGGTTGCCAGATGATTTCACTGAGGAGTCGCTGGGGATTCACAACAAGGTCGATGCGTTGGTGATGTACGTTGTCGCTCAAGCAATCACCGGGTTCGATTTGCTCGACGAAGAACGCAACGACGAGCGGGTTGTCAATTTCGTTCGCCGCCACGCCAATGAATATGCAGCACCATCAGCCGGGAGTTTCGTGAGTGCTGCTATCGAGCGGGCTGTCCGAATGCGGCTCCGCAAGATCACATTGCACCAAGTCCGACAGTATCGGGAATGCCTTCAAGCGCAAAAAATCGCTTGAGGGCATAACCTCCCCCTTTCCAATCGGATACCCCCACTTTTCCCATCGTGGCCGAATAAGTAGAGGCGGGTGAATGCCCGTCCAGCTACACCGCCTGTGGGCGGCTGGCCGATCTGGGAGGAGTGGTCAGTTGGGGAGACGGGGAGGAGTTGCAAAGCAAGAATGAAAAAGCAAGAGCGAGATTCAAAGCGATGCCGTTTTGGAAACGTGCGGAGCGAACCATCGCACAACAGTTGAGATTGAAAGGTGTCCGATGCACGCTCATCGGAGCACAGAACAAACCGTGGGACATCGTGACAAAGAAGTCGGGCTTGCACGTTGAGTGCAAAGCGGCTCGTCTGTTGCGGCTACGTCGCAAGGGACATCTGACCCGAGCATCATTCTGGGTCGTCGGTATTGCACGACCGCACGCTGGGAAGAATCGACTTCGTGAAGCTGGAGTGGATTTCTACATCGTCCGGTTGCTTGGCGATGATCTGAAAAAGATTTACCTCATCCTGCCAGCACCACTCAGGAAGAAACAATTACAGATCACGTTCCGGCAGTTGTTGACGAAGTACCGGGACAATGTGAATGCGTGGCACATGATCGTCGATGCGGAGCGGAGGAAACGATGATCGACATCAGCGGGTTGGACGCTGCACACCAAAGACGCATTCGGGAAGTCGGTCTCGACCGATGGATGGAAGAACAGAGCCGTCCTGCGACACAGCCGACGATGTCGGCAAAGGCAAAGCGACCATCCCGGTATTCGTTGGAAGTACGACAAGCTCGGATGAGAAAGCGGCTGCGAGTCGCACTCCGAAAGGCCCGAAAGCCCGCCCGAAGCCGAAGGCGCATTTCAGGACTATCTGAACGGCAATTTTAGGTCTGTAGCCCACTGATTCCAAAAGGCAAAAACAGCACTTTTTTGACTCCTGCGTGGTATGAGCCATCACGAGCGAGAACGCTCGTCTACGGCGATTCCTCAGTTCGGGCGTCTGTTTACTTAGTAACCGAGTTTGAGTTAGCGGGGGAACCGTGGACACGAGCGCCGCTGCCTAGCACGGCCAGTCCCGCCCCGCTTTGATTTCTGCGACGAGCCGCACGACGGTGTTGACTCGCAGTCCGTGGGCGTCGTCGAAAGACGTTATCCCACGATGGGCGCAAGGGGTGACTGCATCACGTCTTGCGCCAACGATTTTTGAGAAGGACACCATGATGAACGATTCGACTTTTCAATTCGTGCGGAGAACACAGAACGTCAGCCGTCTTCGTCTCCTACGATCTGATGCCCGACTGCACTGTCACGAGCACGGAATGCAGGCTGTCACAGATGCCTATCCGAATAAAGAAGTGCTTCTCGCATGTGGATGCCGTCGCCTCGCCCACATTCGCACTCGATCCGAGGTCACAGCGTTCGAGGAAGCGACGAAGGAAGCGCAACGTCGTCGGCGTGTCAACGTCGGCAAAAACGCCGGGAGTCAATGGACGAAGATTTACGTCGAGGAGGTAGCAGCATGAGTTTTGCTAGCACAAATTCTGGTATGGCGGGCTGTGGCACATTCGACACGGGGCACAGGACGCCACGAACACGAGATTGGTCACGACCGCCGGAGTCGGAGACAGTGACGCCAAAATCACAGACAGAGATTCTAGCCGACATCTACCTCGCTGCACATGATCGCCGTCAAGCCGAGGCTCGTGCTGAGGAAGCCAAGAAAGCAGCCGCAGAGCAGGCGGCTCGATTGCAGAGACAACAGGATGCTCTCCGAGCGCAGCGAGAAGTTGAATCGGAGAAGAAGAAGCGTGAACTCGATGAGCGGCGGGCACAGTTCTTCCGCAAGATGGACAGTGACGCTGTGATGGTCGATCTAGCCGTTGCACCGCATGGAGCGACGACCCCGGAGGAACGCAGAGCCGTGAGCGACAAAATGGACAGCATGGGTCTGGGTTTGGGCAGTGACAAGTTTTCACCCGAAGCGTGGGTGATGGAACTGCTGAGATTACGAATTGAAGATGGAGGAAAGCAAGATGGACTCGCCGGAAGGAACCCTCGGTAATCCGAGGGATAGTGAAAAAGTCAGGCTGGCGTCACAAACATTCAACCTCGGGTACAGTGACGCCGCCGTCGCCGCCAGAGTGCGGCGATTAGGAGGAAACGTGAACGTTGCGCCTAGCGCCCCTCCGGTCGTCAAAGGCGATCCCGAGCTAAATGATGCTGTTATCAACCAACGGTTGGAACGGCTCAAGAAAAAGATTCAGGAGGAACAGAAAAATGAGCAATAAGAAAAAGAAGAGACTGGTTTCCCCGACGTTGAGCAATGTGCCCGTCGTCGAACCTAAAGTCGTGGGCGATCCCACGGGGAACGAACATGTGTGGGAGCACGCCCGTCGATATAACCGAGAGCAGAAACAGCAGAGCGACGCCAAGACGGCCCAGATGATCGGGGAACTAAACGACACCGTGCTTCAGTTACGTGCAGCCCAGCGTGATGCTCTGTTGAAAGTTCCAAGCGAAGAGTTAGCTGCGCTGACCACACAGGCACCCGAGAACCTCGCCGGGACTGTTGAGGAGATTCGTGCCCAGATCAAAGGTGCTCTCCACTCCGTGATAACGAAACTGGCAGCGGAGGGAGCCACTGTGCGGGATTCAGCCCGAGACAAAATGGTCGCTGTCACTCGCATGAATCTCAATGTCGATTGGCGGGTCGCTGCGAACTGGCACAAGCTGTACGACTACATGCTTGACCTCGGGTGTTTCACCAACGAGGATGTCACGCTACCGAGGAAGCCGGAGCCGCCCGCACAGGGGCCGACGATTGACGCTCTTGAAGGCTTGAACATCAGCGGAAATGAAGGTGACGCAAAAACTGCGAAGCGGCTTGCTACTGATCTGATGTTTGCCCAAGGGTCTGTGCTTCATCACGAATGGCTAGCGAGTCTCTATTCAGGGTTCAATGGGTTTCGACCGTCCGAAGATGATCTGCAATACATATACCGAGTTGCCTTCCCTCGGCTTAATTTGAGCTATGTTGACAGGCGTAGCTTTGACATCATACGCCGACACATGTGCGCTCTCGGGCGCTGGAATCACGAGCACCTTTTAACGGAAGACGAACGAGTCGAAAAATGGATCGAAGAGGGAGAAGCACTAAGCACTCTTGACTTCGACGAACGTCAACGGCTGAGAAAGCAGATTCAACTCTTGAAGCCGCTAGCCCCGTCTCGGACGCCTGTTGTCTCCGAGGAAGATCGGGCAGTTATTGCCCAAGCGGACAATATGACCGCTGACGAGTTGAAAGTTCGGCTCAATGACAAGGCTTTCACCGCACGTCTTGAATTGGCGTACACGAGAACCGGACGCCGGAACTAAACCCCCGGCATCGCAGACCAGTTTCCCCGCAGTCGTTGTTTCAAATGGCTGCGTGCGGGCAGGAACGTGCGCTCCTGCCCGCTCCTCAAGATTTCAGAAGGATAAGCAAATTATGAGTTTCTCAATGTCCCAACTGGTGGGCGACCAGCCCGACCAGAAACAGCCACAACCATCCACGCAGGCAACAACTCCTGCATCTCAGACAGCGACAGCTTCACAGCCGAATACTGTCGTCAACGCAAATCCATCATCGCCAAAAGACCCGAACTCGTTCTCGATGGCTGAATTGACTGGCGATGGATCACAGCCCTCGCAGAGCACAACGACTCAACAGTCGAACGGACGGCAGAACAACGACTCCGTAGCTCAACATGGTTTGTTGCACAGAGCGTGGGAGTTCATCAATTCGCCTATCGCAGACCTCACAGTCGCAGGCCATCGCATTTTGCCTGAAGGCGTGAAGACCGCCGACCTCATCAAAGCGGCTGCTTTCGAGAAGATGTACGGTGAGGCATACATCCCCGGATTTAATGACTTTGACACCAAAGCTGAAGCACACTTCGGCCCAGCCCCGGCGAAGATGACCGTGAAAGATGGACACCCGTACGTCGCAACTCCCGAGAACCACGCATTCAAAAATGCGGTTAGGGTATTTATCGCTGGGTCAGCGAAGGATGCGAGTGACATGGCAGCGGGATTCACGTCTCCGTTGTCTCTCGGCACTCTGGCACTCGGCCCAGCTTCAAAGACAGCCGGAGCAGTTGGCAAGATCGCAAAGGTCGCAAGTCCGCTAGTCGGCACGGCGTTCGGCCTGCAAGGGTTGTACAACGCTGGCGAAGGCGCATACAAGACGGCGACGGAGGGAGCTACGCCGGAGAACGTCCAAGAGACTCTAGGCGGACTCGGTCAAGCGGCCCTCGGTGCTCACGCTGATGCGGAGACCGCCGGACGATTTGGCGACACGATCCGTGAAAACGTCCGCCCTGTCACAAAGACAATCGCCGGACAGGAGATTCCAGCACGCCCCAAGGGATTCGCTGCTGACGTTGCAGCAAAATCGGTGACTCCTGACACTGTCGATAAAGCAGCAACAGCGACAGCGTCGGCAGTTCAGAAAGGTGTCGGCAACGTCGCAGGCGATGCGACTGGCTCGAATGCAGACACGAACGTCGGAACGCAGGATCGTTTCGGCATCCGTTCCCATGCCGCTGATCTGAAGGCACGTGCGACCGAGGCATTCCAAGAACTCGACCGATTGAGCGACAACGCATTCAGTGATGCCCAGAAGATGGAGAAAAATTCGAGCCGGGATTACTCGACCGAAGGGCGTGAGAAGGTCAACGAGGCGAAGGCTCTCCAAGACCAGATCATCGAAGCCCATAGGGACGAGTTGGCCGAAAACGGTTTTGATGCCGATGAGATGCGGGGCAACTACCGCAAGGCAATCGCACTCAACAAAATTGCTGACAAATTCGACACAGCGACCGCACCCAAAGCAGGCGGCGGTTATGAAGTCGATGGTCAGAAGTTGGCAAATCAGATTGACCAACTCCGTCGTGCCTCTCCTGAGAAGAATCTCTTCGGGCGGGCTGGTTTGACAGAAGATCACGTTGCTGCCCTTGCAGAACTCGCCGACACGCTTCGTCAGGAACAAGTACAGCCGAAGTGGGGCGGGCTGGCGAAACTCGGAGCGAAGGCACTCGCAATCGGAAGCGTGGGCGTCGGTCACGGCATCACTGGTTTGGCTGAGGCTTTGACAGGCGAGTCGATGGCCGAAAAACTCGGCTCGAAACTCATCACTCGACTGCTAGGCGATGCGATGACATCGGAGCCAGCAGCACGGGGATTGAACGACGCTCTGAAGAATGGCCCCAAGGCGTTGAGTAATTGGAAGGCGTTCTCTCCGGCAGTTCGGAATCTACTCGTTGAGAATGAGCAGAACGACCCGCAACAGAAATGACAGTCTACATATCACCCGTCAAAGTCACGCCGACGGGCTTCGAGCAAACAATTTCGTACCCACACGCCGGACGTACTCGGACGGAGGTCTTTGTGGGATTCAACCGGGAACACCTCGGCAAAATCATCGCAGAGCGTAGAGCGGAGTTGAAGCGGGATCACGGAGGAGAGCATGACGACAAATCACGTAAACCCAGAATTATCGACCGGAATGGCTGCAAATCCGATCCCGCCCAGCGATGCTGAGAAGCAAGCCGTCGCAGAATCACATGCAGCGATCCAGAAGCACTATGACGACGTGGATCGACGTGCGGCCATTTTGAAAGAGGAAGCACGATCACACGTTGATGACGACGTAAAGACGTTCAGTCCCGAAGTCATTGCGAGATTGATCCGCAAGTCTTCGACGGAGTCACCGGGGGAGCCACGATGAGCAGGCCGAACAAACTTCAGAGCCAATTAGAAGCGGCCTTGCGTGATGCTGAGACCGCAACGAGAGCGGACATCTCTGTTCAGAAGTTGATACAAACACGGCTCACAATTCTGAACAAAATCGCAGGGCGTCAGCACAGCGCCAAGGTTCGGAAGTTGAAAGAGGAAGTCACCCGCCTGCGTATCGAGAATGGACGACTGACGGCAGACTTGACAGCAGCAAGGGCCGACCTTCAACGGATTCAAACCATCAATCGACCACAAGGTTTTGGATCAAGCCTCGATGAAAAGCTGAAGGCGATTGAAGTGGATCACTACAAGATGGAGGAAACATGCAAAGGTTAAATTACAGCGAGGCACACGGCCCGTTCGACGGAAATTCGATTCGTCGGTTGTTGGCAAACATCTCAGCCGGAAGATATTGGAAGGTCTCTGAGGATTTCAAAGACGGGAGCCAGTTCGATCCGCCGGAGTTGCAGGCAAAGAAAGCACAAATCGTTTTGCAAGAACTTGACGCACAAATCGCCCAACTCGATGACGCCGATCCCCTCGACAAGCAGGCCCATACCATGATGCTGATGCTTCAGGCAGAGACGAGATTCGATGACTCGGTCACCAAGGCCCAAGAGAAGCCGGGGAATCCTGCCACTCAAGAAGACCCGCAGGCCGATGCGCCCGAGCCTTCAGAATTGAGCGGCGATGAGAAGTTGGCACGTGCCAAGGAATTTGCAAAAAGACTCTTGCAATGACCATGCGGCCAGATGGCTACTCAGCATTTATGCGGGTCGGCCAGTAGTGGCCGCACGAGTGGCCGTGAGACTGGCCGCTGACAGCCAATAGACATTCAGTCGGGTACACCACGCAGAGTCTCCTCCACTCTGCGACTCCTCCCGCTGACGCACTTGAATGTGCCTAGCGAATCGGTGTGCCCGCCCACTTTTGATTTTCTCCCGGTCAGCGTTGCATTCGGTTCCTTTGCTTCGCAAGAAGCCTATCAGGGGGTCGGAGGTCAACACTAACCAAAGTCGAGAAGCACCTTGCAGTGATGTGACAGGGTGCTTCTCGCAATTTTGCCCACTCCCAGCGTGAACTGAGAGTGGGGCTGTGGTTTACCGATTGCCAGTGACGATTGTCACGATGACAACGACAGCACCGCCGACGACGGTGCGGAGGATTCTGCGTTTCCGCAGCATACTGCCTACTTTCCGATTCGCTCCTCCACGAATCATCACGAGGTCGTCCGCACGAACGGACGTTGCCTCACATGAAGCCGTACAGCATCGCTCGGCTCCAAGAGAACCATATTCGCTGTCCACCAGCCGAACGGGAAGATTACAAAGGTGTGAAGAATCGGCGGTAGTTGCTTGAGAAATTTTCCATCGGAAACACACGGGCATCCTGATAAGCGTCAGGGTGCCCGCTTTTCCTTTTGGTCTCAGCAAGTCTTGAGCATGTGTTCAGAGAAGAGGCGGCTCAACTCGGCGAATTGCGCTCTCACAGTAGACATCTCGTGACGGGATGCCCCATGCCGCTTCAGGAACTTCCGATATGACCGTTCCGTCAAGTCGCTCCATCTCTCACCATCCACCAACTCAGCGCACGTCTTGCATGTGGCCCATTTGCCCGTCGCACGTCCACTGAAGACAGGCAAACCGTTATGCAGGAAATTCGAGCAGGGGTAGACCGTGAACACGGGTGATGACTGACAGAAATCGCAGTGGTCTCCGCCGATTGGCACGATGCAAGGCTTGAGAGTCATACAGCGGAACTGATTTCGGGGAAGGAGACCGTGCTTGGCGCAACCCGCTTCATCATCGAAGCACTGACCGCACAGATTGCTGAATCACCCCTCACAAGCACGGTCTCAAGGACACTGGACTATCGTCCAGTACAACACCGGATAATACTGTAATCATCCCTGCATGGCAAGTGGGAAACCGAGGAGTCCGCTCAATCTCAGGTTCGGGAAAAGACTTGGGGCACTACGGAAGGAAAAGAAGTGGACGTACGTGTATCTGGCGGGGCACTCAGGACTCGATGAATCGTTCCTTGTCCGGCTTGAGCAAGGTCAACAGGAGCCGTGTCTCAACACTCAGGACATTCTCGCAAAGAGTTTCGGATTGACGATCAGCGAACTACTGAAAGGTGTTTGACGCTTCCGTCACCACCGGGCAATTTTAACCACGCCGACGTAACGTCGGTTTGGGCTGCATCTCGCTCTTAGTGCGCCGCATGGCTTCGTTGAATACTTCGATGTCGTCATCGTCAGACGGCTGAATGATTGGAACGACATACTGGCCGGGGAATTTTGCGGCTGTGTCATTGTAGTGTTTTCGCAGTCGGCGCTCCATGTCGTCAACCTTGGCTTCAAACAATAGGGTTCCCCGTTTTGCTTCTGCAATCTCCTGATCTATCTCCGCAGTCCTGCGTTTCGCTTTGGCTTCCCGCATCTCATGGAACAGTTTCAGTTTTTGCAGGACAAGGTTAACGATTTTATCGAGCATGTCTGAGAAGTATTTGCTTATCACAGACCAAAACGTCACATCACCGCTAACGGCAGTCGTAACCATCGTGTTCCTCCCACGCTCCTGAGTATCGCAGGCCGTGACCCCTATTTTACAAAATCCACAGGCGGGTTGTTGACTCATCGCATGTCGAAGCGTAAAACGTGGAGCCATGAGCATTAGCAAAGAGAAGTTCCTCGCAGAAACGGGCGGTTTCGCTTGGGGTGAAATTGAGCCATTGAGACTCGCTGAAATCAACGTGCTTGAGAAACGGATTCGAGGCAAGTTCAACGAGGAGGATCAGCGCCGTCTCTGCGAACTGAAAGGCATTGACTTCGACAGCTACGACCTTGAAGATCATCCCAACGCCTGAAAGATGACCTATGATCTGTCCACTTTGCGATTCCGCTGAATGGGAATCAGTCGAAAAGAATAAAGACGGCGTGAACCTGCGAGTGCAGTGCGACAACTGCGGGTACGTCTACCCGACACGGTTCCGCTCGGAATCGGTCACCTATCGCTTGGCCGATGCCGTGAGCCACGGTCACATCATGTGGGAAGTCAAAATCCCGAACGATTCCGGCGTGTTCAGGGTTTGGGTCTCGCAGGATAGAGTCCTAGCCTAGCGTGCCTCTGGATTTCCACAGGGGCGACTCAACATTCACACTCTTTCGCCTTTGTTTTGCCTATCTTTTCCGTGCTACATTTGCACGCTAGAAGGCAGGAACACAAAATGTCCGACTCAAATACGGCTGCGCTATCGGAGCACGGCACACCTGAGAGATGGCAGGCAGATTGTGATTGTGCTGAGTGTCTATCGGCAATGCGAGAGAAGGTCTGGGAGTCTGACCTTGATGCACCCTCTTTCCGGGCGTTGAGACGGATGCTCGATTTTCGAGTTCGTGGTTGTGAGTTGTACGTTGTGCCCACGAGGCTGAGTGAACAGGAAGGAGTCTGCGCTAGCACAGCACGACGGAGCATCGACAGGTTGGTTGAAGTCGCTCTCATATCGAAGATCGCTGACATCGAAGGCCAGTCGGGTCGATCTGGAATCTACCTATTGCATGTCGAGAAATTGAAGGTGCGATCTGAACTCCGGCTGTCCAGAGAAGCGGAGAGATCGCAGGACGGGGGAGTTACCAAGATCACGTCATGGCGACTGTTGATGCTCAAAGAGCACGAGACATCAAGCGGTGAGCCATGCGTCAAGTGTGGAGTCTTCCCGGTTGCTGGCGCCGGTTTCTGCGCTCACTGCTATGTCGGTAGATACGACTTTGGCACACCAGCACGATGCCCAGTCTGTCAGGACTCGGAAATCCCCAAAGCATTCTTCGACCCGAAGATGCGAACCGAGTTGGAGCGTGTGAAAACTGCAAGGACAAAGTTTTTCCAACCACGTCGATTGGTGTTGGTGAAAAACTAAAGGAGGGTTTGAAATGGACGAAACGTATGTCCCCCCGGATTATTGTTCAACTGGATGGAGCTTCTACGACAACATCGCAGACATGTGGGCGAAGTGGGACAAGGTTTTTCCTGAATGGGCAGTTGGTGGACAACCGCCCGAAACGATGACCACAGAGCAGGCAGCCGCACAGCAAGCCGTCAATGAAGCCTACAACAAATGCAATGAACACTTGGACACCTGTCCCCGATGCTATTCGGAGGAGTGCAGGGTTCATAAATATTTTGGTCAGGAAGCCACAATAAATTGAGTGCCCCGTCTTGCCGACCTCAGACCCGCAAACCGTGAAGTTTTTCGATTACGTCTGGAGACACAACGGCCCCCTGCCAGTTGATGCGACAAGCGTGCGTTTCAGGGACAAGCCCTTAGAGACGGATATTGTTTTCGCAGACCTTCGCAACGGACGTGCGTTCAAGGTCATTGCTGTCTCCACAGGAACGGAGGAACCCGGAACCTTCAAGCACGTTCCCAAGGATGTTGTGCATACATTCGATGCGAAGTCTGTTTCTGAGGAAGAACTGACGCAGTTGCGGACACGGTGCAAGTTCGAGGATGACGATGAGTGGAGGTATGTAATCCTTTGACGATCAGCTAGACCCCGGAACAATTTTCTGGAATCGGAGGAGATTCACGCCATGCACGAACAAGACTCACACCCCAAGCCGTGTCTAAGCTGTGGTCAAACGATGTATGCAGAAGCCCGCAATATTCACGTCTTTTGGATGAAGCAAAAGTGCTGCTATCACTGCGGAGTGACGCACGGGAAAGAACACTCACACTATTGCAGCCTAGCAGATGGATTGAGAGACCGTGGGGAACACCAAGTCTATCTGCCCGGTCAAGGTTTCATCCCGCTGGAAGTTGCCCGTGCCGGAGGGAAACGCCCCGCCCAGAACGTCGGACTTTTCTTAGTGCGAGACTAAAATGAGCGGCGGGGATGATGTTGCCTTTCTGACTAGATTATTGCGACTACGCCATCGTGGTCGGGTGAGATTGAATACTGAAAAGTGTTCTGTAATGTATCACGCAGCGCAATCGAAGTCTGATCGTTTGGGATGTCGCCGATTTTCTTCCCCATTCTGTCGTAGACTTCAACCGAAACCTTCCTGTCGTTCACTTTCATAAGTAGTGAAGTTGCGCCAGTCGGCAGTTCGGATTTGTACCGCAGGCCAATCGCTTGAAGTTGCCCAGACAGCTTTGCATATTCCCGTTGCCGATCCGGGGGCGGGGTCAATTTCATCCCGGCTTTCACAAACTCGGCTTCCCATGCGGCTACTGCTCTCAGAGCAATGTCTTCGAGATCGCCAAGATTCTTTTCGCCCTTGTCCACCACACTCGTCGATATACGAAAACTCGCATCACCGGTAGCTTGGATGACACCACTCTGAAACATCGGAATCGTTACTGAGGCAGGTTCAGGGCCGCCTTTGAACATTAGACTGGTGCGTGGAGGTCGTGCGAATTTGGGCCAAAGTCCTGATCTCGAACGTTTCAGTTCGCCGTGTTTTTCCAGATTACACAAATCGTGAATGATGGCGACATCTTTGTTGTGGTTGATTAAGTCATCGCCTGTGAACGGCTTCCCGTTCTTCTTACACCATACCTTCAGGTGATCTTTTAGACATGCGATGTTGTTGAGTAACAGCGATACTCGATTCGCTGCCGTCGCATCATCCGTCACCTTCGTGAAATCTATCGTAGCGGCGAACCTATTCCCGACCCGCTTCATCGTCGGCTTCAGCGGCACCTTATTCGTGACTTTCAGTTCTCTGAGTGCCGCATACATCTGCTGAAGTTTTTGTTCGATGTTCATCTCTTTTGAACAGAGCGTAACATAATGGTTCATGTGGGAAGATCGTCGGTTGAGAGACATCACCGAAGTAGACCTTCGGCAAATCATTGATGCGGGCTTGGAGGAACACCTGCAACTCGAATACAAGAGTGCGCTCTACGATGCGAATGATCGAGGCAGCCGGGAGTCGCTTCTCGACATCTGCATGTTCGCCAATGCAGGCGGCGGCATTCTACTGTTGGGAATTTCAGAGCAGCGAGACGCAGGCGGACAGCCGACTGGTCTTCCCGATCCGAACGCTCAATTGGGACTCGAAATTCCTAATCCCGAAGCGGTTCTACAGGCATACGATGCTCGTGTGGTCGCCAATATCCAAGAGCGCCTGCCTCTCGAATCAAGTGCATTACCCCTCGCAGATAATCGTCACGTCCTTGCGATTCGAGTTCCCAATAGCATGTTGAAACCGCATCGTGTTCACTATCAGGGTCACACGTATTTTCCTTCACGACGGGAGCGTCAGCGTTACGAAATGGATGTCCGAGAGATCAAAGAAATGGTGATGCGAACAGCCAGCCGTCTCGAAGAAGCGCAAGGAAGACTCACGGGCAGCCTTCAAGGGATGGTGCGACAAGCAGCCATCTCCGATCTTCTCATCGGCGTCATACCAGTGTTTCGCCAGAACTTCATGGTCGATGTGCAAAAACCCGAAGTCCTTGAGGCAGTGACTCGATTCCATCTCGGCAATCGCAACATGGTGCAACCTGAGTTCACATTTGACGGTTTGCAGCGTCAAATTCTTAACCAGCAGTTTTCGTTCGTTCAGGTTCACAGGGACGGCCTGCTTATCGCCAAAATCCAATTGCCGCTCCGAGAAGAAGGCGGTGTGTCCCAGCTTCGCCCATCCGCAATCGACATCTTTCTGAGAAGTTTTGTCGAACACTCGATTCAGGTCTATTCGTCTGTGCCTATCAACGGGCCGTTCTTGTTGTCGATGGTTCTTCGGACGGTCGGCAACACACGATCACTCTATGCAGCGATGCTTGGAGCGCCTTGGGAGGAAAACGGGGGCCAGATCAATGCAGGGATTTATCCTTTTCCGGTGATGGAAGCTGACAATCTTGTCGAGGTTGACAAAGTGATTCGCCCACTTTGCGATCAAGCACATCAGATGTTCGGGCGGGCCTCGTCGCCGTGCTTCGATGACGATGGTGTGTGGAATCGCAGGGGGTAGTGAATGCAATCCATTACTCTCACACGCCGACAAAGTTCTGCCAGAGTTGGAATCCCTTGGCACGGGCACCCTGATTCATAGCGTCCTCGCCTTGTTTATCGCTTGTAACGCTTCGAGGATTGTTTTTTAGCACTCTTGACTGGCGGCTTGTGAGTAATCTTGCCAGACTGTTTCTTGGACTTCTTCGCTGTCGGTTTTCGACTGGCAGTCCGCTTCTTCTTGGAACTCTTGGCGGGTTGTTTTCGACGGGCTGGTACGGCTGTTGGCGTTGGCTCTCGAAGTATCTCTGCAACCGTCTCTGGTTCGGTGAGTCGAAGCCTGATAATTTGTTCTTCGGGAATTGCCCAATCTCGCAGCCGAAGGAGAAGGTCATGGAGCACACCATGATGGAGCGAATCAGAAACGTGAAGACCCAAGGCTATCGCTGCCATCGTGCCTTCCGCACTTTTTCCGACAGGATGCTGCTCTTCGAGACTGACCCCGAACTTTTTCAGTTCGTCGGCGTGCGCTAGAAGTTTGGTCTTCGTCTCTTCGTTTACGTGAACCTGTTCCCACGGAACGGCGGGCGATCCGCCACACAGCGCACACCCCATCCCTTGAGAGTCCATCTTTGAAGACCCGCACAAGACACATCGAATCATGTGATGAATTGTACTGCGAGATTCCGTCGGCGTGCGGAGTTCCTAGCTGTCGCACAGGCCCGGAGTACACTTGAGAAGTTAAACGACTTCCCAAGAGGCGTAGTCACCCACCAGTTCTGCATCCCCCGGTTCGCCGCTTCGAGCAACACGAAGGGTTGTTGAAACTCCAATAGTGCGCCAGTGATTACCGGAGAATGAACATCGAGCAGCGTGTCTTCGAGCATCGAAATGTCGAGTTCGCTGTGACCGTGCTCCAATTCCTCAAAGGGAATTTCCTGTGCCGAGACTTCCAAAGCGGGAGCGTGAACAGCGGTGAGTTGGGCGAAAGGAATGATGACGCAGACAGCAAGATCGGTGAGCATAAACACCCCCACTATTTGATGCGAAAACTCTCACTAAACTCTCACTGCCGGGGCAAAATAGTGCCTGATTTTGCCTAACGTTGCATAACGTAAGTCGTTGAAAAGGCGCATGAATACAGGGGATTTGCTCGATTGAGAATCTTCCGTCCTAACCCCTAGACGATAGCGCCATCCCTGGAGTCTCGAATAAGAGCTTCGATTATAACAAAGCAATCCCTGTCATTTTCCTCGGGAAGGCACGTTTCCACAGCCTCTGGAGGTTTATACTAGAACCACTCTGCCACAAAATTCTAGCGTTTTCCTAAATGTTGCGGGACGAGTGTATGTGGTTTGTTGAACAATTCGATTCATTCATAAATCTGGGCATATGCAAGGAGTATCCGAACATGGCAAGGTCGAAATCTACCTCAGGCGGCAAGTCCAATCGTTCCAATCCGAATACAATTCCAAATACAATCCCGAATACAAGTAACGAGCAACCTGATAACAGCAGTCCAGCCAACATACCCAATGTGAACCCAACCGCGGCAGGAACCACGGCCGCTGAAGCCGCCGCAGAAGCTGAGGTCGCTCCCGAACCGCGGAAGATGGGAGTGGTCAAAACCGAGAGAAAAAAAGCCGCGCCCTCGGTCAATCTGGCTCCAATTAATCTGGAGGACGAGATCCGGCGCCGCGCCTATGAAATCTACCTGCAGCGCGGAACCGCCCCCGGCAGCGAAGCCGACGACTGGCTGACCGCCGAACGTGAAATAATGCAGCGCTACCGTAAGCAAAGCGCATAGTCCCGAGCCTAGTCGCGCGTGGTTCTTTGTCAAGACGATGCGGCGGCGGCCCAATTCGATCGCCGCATGCCCTTTCGCGGTTGCCTCTTCGGGACGTTTCTGAAAAAATAGCCGGGGTTCCCCCACATGGCGGAAATCGGAAGTTTCGCACTGCTTCTCGCTTTGGCCCTGAGCGTTTACTCGTTCCTCGCCGGGATCATCGCTCTCGCCTTCCCGGCTCAGGGATCGAGACAGAGTTCGGGGCTCCTGGGCGAAAGCGCTCGCCGCGCCGGCGTTGCCACCTTCGCCTCAGTCCTTCTCGCAGCGGCAGTCCTGGTCATCTGCGCCTTTCAGGACAACTTCCGAATCGCCTACATCTTCCACCACAGCAACCGTGATCTTTCCGGTCCTTATAAGTTCGCCGTGTTGTGGTCCGGCCAGGAAGGTTCGCTGCTGTTCTGGTCTCTTCTGCTAGCGGCCTACGGATTCGTCCTGCGCCTGCGCTACAAAACTGACCCGCGTCTCTTCGCCTACGCCTCAGTAGTTCTAGCCGGCGTGCAGATCTTTTTCTTGCTCCTGGTAAACTTCGCCGCCAATCCCTTCGGCATTCTCGAAGGCCCGCTCCGTGCCGATGGCAGCGGCCTGAATCCGCTGCTGCAGTATCCCGAGATGGTGATTCACCCGCCGATGCTCTATCTCGGCTACGTAGGATTCACTGTGCCGTTCGCCTTCGCCCTGGGCGCGCTGATCATGAAATACCCCGGCGAGAAGTGGATCAATATCACCCGCCGCTGGACCATGGTCACCTGGGCCTTCCTCACCTGCGGAGTCTTCCTTGGCGCCCACTGGGCGTATTCGGTGCTCGGCTGGGGCGGCTATTGGGGATGGGACCCCGTCGAAAACGCCTCGCTCATGCCCTGGCTCACCGGCACCGCCTTCCTGCACTCGGTGATGATGCAGGAAAAACGCGGCATGCTGAAAATGTGGAACATGTGGCTGGTCTTCGCCACCTTCTGGCTAGCCATCCTCGGAACTTTCCTGACCCGCAGCGGAATCATCAGCTCCGTGCATGCCTTCGCGCAATCTTCCATCGGCGAATGGTTTGGCTGGTTCCTCCTGATCACCTTGGCCGTATTCTGTTTTTTCTTCTTCAAGAACAAGTCGAGCCTGCGCAGCGAACACAAGCTCGAGTCGATCGTGTCGCGCGAGTCCAGTTTCCTGTTCAATAACCTACTCTTCGTGATTCTCTGCATCGTCGTGCTCCTGGGAACATGGTTCCCGAAACTTACCGAGCTCATCGAAGAAAAGAAAGTCACGGTATCAGCGCCTTACTACAACAGCGTTGCCATCCCTGTGGCCTTGCTGCTCTTGATCCTCACCGCCGTAGGCCCACTGCTGGCCTGGCGCAAGACCTCGCTCGAAAGCCTGAAGCGCAACTTCCTGTGGCCGACCATCGGTGCGATCGCGGTCGCCATCTTCCTGATGATCACGCCGCAAAGTTGGGGCTCAGCCTTCGGTCTCAGGCCCTGGAAGGATATCTCTTACCTCTATTCGCTGATGGCCATCTCGCTCTCAGTGCTAGTCACCCTCACGGTGGCCAGCGAGTTCTACCGCGGCGGCCGCGTGATCTCGAAACACACCGGCCAGGGCATGTTCGCCTCCATGGTGCAGCTCACGCACCGCAACACCCGCCGCTACGGCGGATACATCGTCCACTTCGGGGTGGTCGTCGTCATCATCGGTTTCTCCGGTGCCGCCTTCAATCAGGAGAAAGAAATGGAGATGAAAACCGGCGACCAGATGACCATCGGCCCCTACACCGCAATCTGCCGCTCCTCTACCGAAGACGACAACGCCAACTATTTCAGCCAGTGGGCCGTGCTCGAAATTTACAAAGGCGGCAAGCCGATAGGCACCATGACCCCCGAGCGCCGCTTCTACCACGCCAGCCAGCAGACCTCGACCCTGCCGTTTATCCGCTCCACGCTGAATGAGGATCTCTACTTCGTATTTGAGGGAGTGAACCAGGATAACGGTCGCCCCATCCTCCGGGCACACCTGAATGCGCTCGTGATGTGGATATGGCTGGGTGTCTGGATCATGCTAGGCGGAACAGTTCTAGCTCTGGTTCCAAACGCGCCAGCGCCGGCCCGCGTTCCAGCGCCAGCAAGGCTAGGGCAAGCGCACCCGGCTCCCGTAGCCACAGGAGACTGATGCCCCGTTTCTTAAATCAACCTTCGAAAGTGGGTGCCCCACTTCTCGCGTACTTTGCGAGAAAGCCTGCCCTGAGCTTGCCGAAGGGTGGGTCTTTGCGCCGCAAAGCAGCCCACACTCTCCTGCTCTGTGCCGCAGTCTTCGCCTTCCTAGGCGCCGGAGACCCCGCCACCCGCTTCAACGAAATCGGCCACCAGATGATGTGCATCTGCGGCTGCAACCAGATTCTTCTGGAATGCAATCACGTCGGCTGCCCCGATTCCGACGGCATGCGCAACGAACTCATGGCTGCGGTCACACGCGGCGACAGCGACAGCCTGGTCGAGCAAGGCTTCGTCCAGAAATACGGCCCCACGGTGCTCGCTGCCCCGACCATGCAAGGCTTCGACCGCGCCGCCTACATCATCCCGCCAGTCGCTCTGGTTCTGGGCGTCGGCCTGATCGTGTTCGTGATTCGCACCTGGAAGAACCGTCCTGCCCCCGCCATCGCCGACGGCCTCCAACCCGCCCGCGGCGCCGAACTCGAGCAATTCCGCGATCAGGCCGGCAAGGAGACTGATCTATGAGGGAGACTGACCTATGACCTGGCTCATCTGCGGCCTGCTATTGGTCGGGTCTCTCATTTATGTTCTCTACCAACCCGGAAGACTCTTTCTCGGTCCAGAGAAGACTCGCGCCGGCTATCTCCGCGAACGCAAAGACGCCGTCTACGAAAACCTGCGCGACCTCAACTTCGAATACAAAGCAGGCAAAGTCCCCGACGCCGATTACACCTCGCTGAAATCTTCCCTGCAGGACGAAGCCGCCACCCTCCTGGCCGAAATCGCCCGCCTGGAGAAAAATCCCGCACCTCAAAAAGGAACCCGATCTTGAAAGCAAATTGCACTGTCATCCTGAGCGAAGTAAGTGCTTCGCGAAGCGAAGCACTTACGCAGTCGAAGGACCCCGTGAACTTCAGCGCCGGCAAGCGTCCTCGCAAGGAGTTCTCCCGCAACTCTGTATCGGCCCTCGTTCGAACAGCATGTGCAGCAGCAGCCGTCCTACTCCTAACCTCCCTGGCCTCCGCCCAAACCCTAACCGGCACCGTCAAAAACTCCACCACCAACAAGCCAGCCGCAGGAGATGAAGTAGTCCTCCTCAAGCTGGGCCAAGGCATGGAAGAAGCCGGCCGCACCAAAGCCGACGCCCAGGGCCACTTCAGCTTCAAGCTAGACGACGCCCAGTCCCCGCACTTGGTCCGAGCCATCCATCAGGACGTCACGTACCACCGCATGGCCCCTCCCGGAACCACTTCTGTCGAGCTAGAGGTTTACGATGTCGGAAAAAAGATAGACGGCGTCTCCGTCGTCGCCGACATCATGCGCATCCAGGACGCAGTCCAGGGCCAGCTCGAAATCGTCCGCGAATTCTTCGTGCAGAACAATTCCAAGCCGCCCCGCACCCAGATGAGCGAACGCAACCTCGAGTTCTACATTCCCAACGGAGCCCAGATCATCGAAGATTCAGCCTCAGCCACCACCGAAAACGGCAACCCGCTGAAATCCGCTCCCGTGCCCGAGGGCGAGAAGAATCGTTATTCCTTTATCTTCCCGCTCCGGCCCGGTCTCACCCGCTTCGAGGTCGCCTACCAGCTTCCCTACAGCGGCAGTGCCAACCTCGATCCCAAGTCCGTGTATCCCCTGGAGCACTTCGGGGTCATGATCCCCAAGGCCATGCAGTTCACGGCAGCGAACACGGCTGCCGGTTTCAAGTCCGGACCTTACCCGAACGAGCCCAACGCCACCCTCGAGGTAGCTTCCAACACCACCGCCGGCCAGAACCTGGCCTTCAAGATTACGGGCGAGGGCACGCTCGAAGAATCTCAGTCAGGTGGCGCTCAGGGACAAGGCCAAGAACAAAGCTCAGAAGGCGGACAGAACCCAGGCGGAGCGCAAGCCACCAGCCGCCCCGGCGGCGGACTCGGCCCGCCCATCGACGCACCCGACCCGCTGCAGAAATACCGATGGCAAATCCTCGCAGGAATCGCCGCGGCCTTGATCCTCGGTGGCATTTACGTAGCCGCGCGCCAACAATCCGCGGCCCGCACTCTGGCCCGCCAAGCACCCGGTTCTTCCGCGTCTGCAAACATGCTGGAGGACGACTACGCTGCCGCGGAAACTAACACCCGAGCGGCAGCCCGTCCCACCTCCATGCTGCTCGAAGGACTAAAAGAAGAACTCTTCCAACTAGAAGTCGAACGTCGCCAAGGCCAAATCTCCCAAGCAGAATACGAAAAAGCCAAATCCGCCCTCGATCAAACCCTCGAGCGCGCCCTGAAACGCGAAGCGCAAAAGCCATAAATGGCGGTGCTCGCCTAAACACCGGTGCTCGCCAGCGCTTAGGCCTTGTCATTCCGAACTCGCGCAAAGCGCGGGTGAGGAACCTGCTGTTCCCGCCACGCGATGGTAGGCCGTCCCTCGAAATGCTCTAATACCCCATGGCCTACACCTGGTTCATACTCCTGCTGGCAATCGCAGTAACAGCCTTCCTGATGCTCCTAACCTACGGCACGTCCCTGGGCAAGGCCATCCACGAACGCATCCCCGATCGCCCGCGCCGCCGTCTCTTCGTAGCCTCCGTAAGTTTTTTCCTGACGTTCGCCGGAGTCCGCGCCGTAGTCTTCGCCGTCCTGCACCACATCCCGCCCTTTCATTTCATCGAACACGATGGCCGCCACATTCATCACCTGGTCTTCGGCATCATCATCCTGCTCGGCGTAGGCTACGGATGGCTGGCCGACTTCGGCACCGGCGAAGACGATTCCTCGCTCCTCCTCAGCCGCCTCATGTCGATTCTCTACGGCGTAGGCGCAGCCCTAACGCTCGACGAATTCGCCCTCTGGCTAAACCTGAAAGATGTCTACTGGTCCCCCGAGGGCCGCTCCAGCATCGACGCCGTAATTCTTTTCGGAGCCCTGCTGTCAGCAGGCAGCTGGGGTTTCCCGCTACTAAAACGCCGCGGGAAAAAGCTCATGTAGAGCGGGCGCCCCCGCCCGCTGCCTTTGACTTTGATTTTACCTTGATTTTGACTTCGATTTTGATTTTTGACTTCGATCTTGATCTTGCCACGACCCTGAGGTTCGCGACCCATCCCGACAGAGGCACAAAGAAAAGCCAAGAATCGGTTTTCTCTGTGACTCTGTGTCTCTGTGGTGAATGCTCTCTGATGGTAGAATCCGCTCGCAATCTCCGGAGGAATCTCTATGAGAACAGCCTCAACCTTGATCGCCGTCGTGGCGATCGTAATCTCCAGCCTCCTGCTGGAACTGCCGGAAATTTCCGCAGCCGCCCCTAAATCACCAGATTCTCGCGGCGCGCAAACCCAGGCGGGCTCACTCGAGCAGCAGATCGTCGCCAAAGAACGCGACGGCCTGGATGCCCTGAAGGCGGGCAACGTGGAACAATTTGGAAATTTAACCGCAGATGATGCCGTGTTGGTGGATGCACACGGTCCCGCAACCAAGGCACAAGTGCTCCAGAACGTCGCCGGTTTCACCCTGACGGATTATTCGATGGATGATGTGAGATTCGTGCCGCTGTCGGCAAAGTCCGGCCTCATAACATACAAGATCACCGAAAAGGGAGTTTCTCACGGCAAGGAATTTGCCGCGCAGGCCTACGTCTCCTCAATCTGGGCGGAGCGAGAAGGCAAGTGGCTCTGCCTCTTCAGCCAGGAAACCGCAGCCCGGCCCGCCATGGCCAAGTAACACGATACCGGTGCCCATTTCTCGGCGGTGCCCCATTTCTCGCGCACTTCGCGAGAAGTGGGGCTTTGTCTGCCCAGTCCCGCGGCTTAGTGTGACTGGCCCGAATTTCCCTGCCCGCTCCGGCTCAACCGAAGAACCGCAGCAGCGGCGGAATAACGCACAATGTCCTTCTTGTCCGACATCGCGCGAACAATGTCAGCCAGCAAAGCCGAATCCCCGCGCTTGGCAATGGCCTCCACCGCCGCCGCACGCACGCTCCATTCCTTGTCAGACACCGCCTTCGCCAGCGCCTGGCCGGTACGCGGGTCCGGATCGGTGGCCAATTGCCGTGCCGCTGCAGCCCTCGTCGGCGCCGTGCTTCTTTCCTCCCATGCGTGGTAGGCCTCCATCCCATATCCTCCATAAGGCAGGAAACCAACGCCCTCGTCGAACGCGAACCCGATGGCCCGCGCGGGCGTCTTCATCTGATCCAGTTCTTCGGTAATAGGAGATGTTCCGCCCTTCCGAGTCCCAGTCACCAGAGAATAGTAGACCTCGTATCCCGAGTTGCTCTTGAGCTGAATCAGAGCGTGACCGGCGGCCAACGCCACCGAAATGTCCTTATCGTTCATCGATTTTTGCAACTTCGAAATGGAATCGGCGGATGCAAGCGCACCCAGCGCCTTCGCAGCCGCCGCTCGCACCAGGGGTTCCTTGTCTGCCAGCGCATTTTCCGCCATGCGCACCGCCTCCGGATCTTCGGAATCCAGGCCCAGCGCCTGAATCGCGTTCGCGCGCTGGTCCATGTTGCCATGCCCGCCTTCCACAAGAATCTTCCAGGCCTGCTTCCGAGACTCGGCCGTCTGTGTCTTGACTTGGCCCGCGGACTGCGCCGACGGATTAGGCAAGTCGGCGGCTGCTTGCGCGAAATACAGCGACAGAACGAGAACTCCCACGACCGAGCGCATAGAACGGCACCTTTCTCTCTGGCGGCCCTGAGCGTCAGCCGACAAGAGCGACTACAAACAATATCCCAATTGGCAGCGTCCTGTAATTTCTGCTCCTCCAAGATCCTTTCTGTCATCCTGAGCGCCGCAAACCGATTCGCAAAGCGAATCGGTTTGCGGAGTCGAAGGATCCCTCACCCCGCAAGCGCCACCACAAGCCCCGCGAGGCGTTTCCACCATTCCCACGCTGTGACATCTGACCTTGCCTTTCCACAGCCCGTTTCGCCGATGATCGCCGAGAGGAACTTGCGCGATGGTTTAGCGCAGCAGAGCAGGAACTACCTTGTTTTCAGGATTTTGCCCGCAAGCGATTGATTCCAAGAGATCACATCGCAATTTGCCTCTAAGAGGCATAAATATACTTGACGAATCAAGTTCGATTCTGTGAGTATGGGTATGCCGTGAAAGCGGGAAATCACGGTGGGTGTCTATGTAGAAGATTTGTGGTTTCTTATGCAGCAATCTGACAATCCGCGCTTGCGCGGGATGCCTCTTACCTGCTACTGCGACGATAGCGGCAGCGACGACCTTTCTAAGGTTGCGGTAGTTGGGGGGCTCGTCCTCACCAAGGATCGTTTCGTTGCGTTGTGGGCAGACTGGGAAGTTCTTCTAAAGGAATTTAGGCTAGACAAAATTCACATGAAGGATTTTGTCCGACCGCATGGCCGTTATTCGAGTATGTCTCCTGAAATGAAGAAGGCTCTTTTCACTTCAATTGCCACCGCAATCAATCAACATAAGTTTTATAGCGTTTCGGCGGCTATCCCCCATACCGAATACCGAACGCTTCTAACCCCAGCGATTTGCAGAGAGTTCATGGGGGCTTACGCATTAGGTTTCATGGTGATCACCGTTCTTAACAGGATGGCGATTGCTTTGACAGACTACGACTGTCGGGTCGCGTACTTGGTAGACAAAGGATCTGGGCATCACCACGAGCAATTGAACGGAGCGCACACGGTAATACTCCACATTGAGAAACGGGAGGGTGAGGCATTTACGGGGCCGATGACCTCAGACCTTGATGACAACAATTTGGCCCTGCAAGCCGCCGACGTTGTAGCGTGGACTTATCACCGTAAACTTGAATCGAAAGACTTTGGCAGTGACTTTGAGCCGTTATTATCCATCGTGGAAAACCAACTGAAACTCACCGAGACCAAAACAAAATTGCATCTAGCTTTGGATGTTCCCCTTGAGGGAGTTGAGTTGTTTTCGTCCCTTGTTAATCGCTGGCTGACGAATGAAGGGCCGCTCCCTACATGGGAGCAACTCACTGACTCAGCACGAAGGGCGGGTACGATACCATGACTTCGGAATTCGATAACTTTGACCGCACCATGCGCGATTTGATGAGCGTGCCGCACGAGGAAATAAAGGCCGCTCTGGACGCGGAGAAAGCAGAGAAGCAGAAGAAAAAGCGGAAGGTTAGGAAACCTCCCGCTTCGGGCCACGAGGACGGCGGCGAGGATTAGAAAGGCGTCGTTTCCCCATCCTTGCCAGTGAGTTCGGAATAGGTAAGGCGCTTGTTAACAAATTGCGGTAGTGCGGCTTCAAATCGTTCTAGATCGGTCATCGGAGTTTTGTCTTGGTGCTTGCGATGGTTGTAACGGAAAACCTGTTCATCAACGTACCGCTCCAAATGGTACGGCTCCACGGCAACGTAGGTGCCGCTCAGGGCACGCTTGAGCAAGCTCCAGAAGTTTTCGATTCCGTTGGTGTGGACTTGCCCGTTGACGTAAGTCTCCATATGATTCACAACGTCATGAACGAAGTTGTAGCTCACTTTGTCGTAACCGACCGCTTCATCGGTGTAGACCTTGGAACCATGCTTCACTTCTTTCAGCAAGGTAGCTTGCAGAGTTTCGCGCTTCACGTTCGGAACGACCTTGGCGCGAACCTGGCGAAGATCGCGGTCAAGCATTCCCATGACAATGGTCTTACCACTCGAACCCGCTATGGCTCCAGTGGCGCTAAGTTTGGCATAGCGTTCCCGCTTTTCGCGGTGCATATTCTTGACGCGACCGCCGACGAAAGTTTCATCGACCTCGACAGGGCCAGAGCCGCCGCCGATTTTGGTCTTGGTCCCGAACTTCTTAGCATTCAGGGACAGACCCAAACGGATGCGGTGAAGCATGAACCATGCCGACTTTTGAGTCACGCCGATAGCGCGTGCAACTTCGTAGGAACTGACACCGTTGCGGCAGTTCCCCATCATCCAAACGGCGGTCAACCATTTGTCAGCGGGGATCGGAGAATCTTCCATGACAGTGCCGACCTTGGCGGAGAACTGGCGCTTGGGATGGACGCTCTTGCACTGCCATTTCCGTTGGTTCTTGAGGAACACAACGTCAGTCCGACCGCAGCGAGGGCAATAGACATTCCCGTCAGGGAAGCGAAGGCGGGTCATATAGGCAAGGGCGTTATCAGGATTGGCGAAATACTTGATAGCCTCTTGCAAAGTCTTTGGTTTGTGCTGTTTGGCGTCCATATGTGTAATATCGCACACGGCGTCTGATTTGTCAAGTATATTATTGCCCTCTAAGATCATGATTCCAATAGACCGAGGGGGAGGGGGTATACCTCGCCAACAGCAAATTCCCGGAACGGACCGAACTGCATCGCCCGGCCGGGCGTAACATCAAATAGCTGAGATTCAATTATGGGAAACACTTTCAAGACCGCGCTCCTTTTGACCGCGCTGACGCTGCTGCTAATGTTCATCGGCCAACATTTCGGCGGGCAGAATGGGATGATACTGGCGCTGGCAGTCGCCGTTGCGCTGAACTTCGGCGCCTACTTCTTCTCCGACAAGATCGCGCTGGCCACCTACCGCGCGCAACCGGTTACGCGCGAACAACTGCCGCGCGCTTACGAGATCGTCGAGCGGCTGACCCAGAAGATCGGCCTGCCCATGCCGAAGATTTATGTCATCCCAACCGAGTCGCCAAACGCCTTCGCCACGGGACGCAATCCGAAGCACGCGTCGGTAGCCGTGACCCATGGGATTCTGGGTTTACTGAATGATGAAGAGTTGGAAGGCGTGCTGGCGCACGAACTCGGCCACGTGGGCAACCGTGACATCCTGATTAGTTCGGTGGCGGCGACCATCGCGGGCGCCATCACTCTGCTGGCGCGCTTTGGAATGTTTTTTGGCGGCGGCAGCCGCGATCGCCGCGGAGGTGGGATAGGCGGACTGTTGATGCTGATTCTGGCACCCATCGCCGCTGCCATGATTCAGATGGCTGTGTCGCGCTCCCGCGAGTACCAGGCCGACGCCACCGGAGCGCACTACACCGGCAATCCCTATGCTCTCGCCAGCGCCTTGCAAAAACTCGACGCCTACTCGCGCCGCGTTCCCATGCAAGCCACGCCATCGACGGCACACTTGTTCATCATCCAGCCCCTGCTAGGCATGAACTTTGGAAATTTATTCTCCACCCATCCCCCGATCGCCAAGCGCATCGAGCGCCTAACCGGACGCCCAGCAGAATTCACGCAGTAGGATGGAAGCTTTAAGCTTTTAGCTCTTAGCTGAAGCCTTTCCCTGCCAAGTCTCTCTCTTAGCGGCGCAAGTTGTTAGATCGCCGGCGTTCTCCTTTAGAATCGCCAGCGTCGATGATCCGGGGAGCTAACGGCTAAGAGCTAAGAGCTAAGAGCTAGAAGCTGAAGTCCAGTGACATCGGTAACTCCGCCGTCAATGCGCCAGCTAGTAAAATCCATATCAATGTCCCCAGAGACCGCAATCGCCGTATCCCGCAAGGCTGCCGAACTGGAAAAAGCGCTCCGCCGCGTGATTCGCGGCAAGGACGAGGTCGTCCGGCAAGCCCTGGTCAGCATTTTCGCCCGCGGACACCTCTTGATCGAAGGCGTCCCCGGAGTCGGCAAGACCACCCTGGGACAAGCTCTCGCGCGCGCCATCGATTGCACTTTCCAGCGCGTGCAGTTCACCAGCGACATGCTGCCTTCCGACGTGCTCGGCATCTCGGTGTACTCGTCTTTGGAACAAGAGTTTGAGTTCAAGCGCGGCCCAGTCTTCACCAACGTTCTGCTGGCCGACGAAATCAACCGCACCACTCCGAAGACGCAGTCGGCGCTGCTCGAAGCCATGAACGAAGGCCAGGTCACGGTCGACGCCCATTCCTACGAACTGCCGCAGCCGTTCCTGGTAATCGCCACGCAGAATCCCGTAGAGCATCACGGAACCTATCCTTTGCCAGAATCGCAACTCGATCGCTTCCTGATGCGGGTGCGCATGGGCTATCCCGAAGCCGCAGCCGAACGTGAGATTCTGCGCTCTGAAGCCGGCGCAGGAGTTCTGCAGGACATGCGTCCCGTGTTAACCGGAGCTGACGTGCTCGAAATGCAGGAAGCGGTCAAGCGCATTCGCGTGGATGAATCGCTGGTGACCTACGCTCTCGAAATCGTGCGCCGCACGCGTGAGTCAGAATATTTGTCGCTCGGAGTCTCGCCGCGCGGAGCGCAGGCGCTTTACCGCGCTGCGCAAGCCATGGCGTTCCTAGACGGCCGTACCTTCTGCACCCCGGAAGACTTCAAGCCCCTCGCCGTTCCTGTATTCGCCCACCGCGTGGTGGTCAACGGAGGCTATGCCTCGACGCTGAAAAAGTCCGAGCAAGCCGATCAGGTGCTGCGCGAGGTTGTTGAGAACGTCGCTGTGCCCGTGTAGGCAGTGGCCCGTGGTCGGTGACCAGTTCCTTTCTAGCATCGGTCCTCTTTCCCGCGTGAGAGAATCTCATCGTCTCTGATGATCGCAGAAATTATTCCGGGAACCTACGACGCCGAAGGGCACCCGGTCGCGCGTCCGTTCGATCGCCGACGGGGTATTCGTCCGACGTTGCCGATGGGCCGATACGTCAGCCAGCCTTTGGCCGTGAAGTGCAACACGGTGGATGACCTTCGTCAGTTCCTTAGGGGCTGTCGTGCGGTTTCGGACGAGAAGCTATTTGGAAAGCGGGAATATTGGCAGCCGCCTGAGGAGTTTGAACGGAGGAAGGCAGGCGACTGCGAGGACTTCTCGCTCTGGACTTGGCGTCAACTGATGGCGATGGGTCACGACACGCGATTTGTCGTGGGAGAGCACGGACGCTACGGAACCGGGCATGCCTGGGTAATGTTCTTCGAGGACGGCAAATGTTTCCTGGTCGAACCCCAACGCCGTTACCTCGGTGTGAGGATGCCACGACTGTCCACGTTAAGTTACAAGCCAGAGTTCTCCGTCGCGTGGGACGGCGAAGACCTTCGCTATTACGCACACAAGCCCCGCGAAACACGCCCACCTTGGGCTCTTTTGTTGGGACTAGTTCCGGAGTGGTTGGGCATTTGGGGATGGTTTTGGCTGAAGGTGGTCTTGCGTTCCCCCTACGTTATTCCAAGAAATATCTGGCGACGAGCGCGGAAGATGAGCCCTTCCAAGTCCGCACCTATTTCATAGCGTGGACGCTATAATTCTCCCACCATGTCTTTCCTCCGTTTCCTCATGCTGCTTTCGCTGGTCGTCTGGATTGGCGGGATCATCTTCTTTGCGTTCGTGCTTGCGCCGACGGCGTTCAATATTCCAGCGGTGCTGCCCAACACTCACCTTGCTGGCAACGTCGTCAGGATCGCTCTGAGTAAGTTGCACTGGATCGCTATCGGTTCTGGGATCATCTTCCTGATCAGTTCCCTGCTGTACAGCCGGCTCACCGACGGCACGGCGCATGTCTTCGTCGCGCGCCACATCCTTCTTTGTGCGATGCTCGCGCTCACCTTAATCTCGCAGTTCGGCATCATGCCTCGCATGGATACTCTGCGGGCGTCGCTTGGCGAAGTAAGCGCCGCGCCCATCGACAATCCCGAGCGTATTCAGTTCGACGCGCTGCACGTGTGGTCGACGCGCGTGGAAAGCGCTGTGCTCCTGCTAGGCTTGGTGGTGGTGTATTTAACTGCACGAAGCTTCTAGCTTCTAGCTCCTGGCATCTAGCCGAGACGCCCCGCATGGGTTGGGCATTTGCTCGCCTGATCATTTATGCTACAAGGTTGTTCGACCGTCGCTGAAGCGACAGTGGCGATCCATTCAGAATTCGCTCAGGCGTCGCAGTAGCTAGCAGCTAGAAGCTTTCCCTATGAAGACTGGAATCATCGGCCTGCCTCAGGTGGGCAAGACATCGCTGTTTCGCATTCTGACCAAGGCGCATCTTTCGGATCAGGCGCGCGCCAACCCGCGCGAGGCGCACATCGGCGTGGCTAAGGTTCCCGATGATCGTCTCGACCGCCTGGCCGCACTCTACAACCCGAAGAAACTCACCCATACCTCGGTTGAGTACGTTGACGTGGGCGCCATCGGCCAGGAAGCGTTGAGAGACAGTGCCTACGCCGCGCATCTGCGCAACGTGGACGCGCTGGCGCACGTGGTGCGCGCTTTTGACGATCCTTCGGTGCCCCATACGGGAGAGATTGATCCATTACGCGACATCAAGAACGTGGAATTCGATCTGCTGGTGAACGATCTCGGCCAGATCGAGAAGCGGCTGGAGCGGCTGGAAAAAGATCTCAAGAAGATGAAGACTCCCGAACTCGAAAAAGAATTCGAGTTGCTGAAGCGCGCCAAGGTACAGGTGGAATCCGACAAGCCGCTGCGCGAAATGGCAATGACTGCCGAGGACAAGAAGCGCATCAAGGGCTTCATGTTCCTCAGCGAGAAGCCGATTTTCTACGTGCTCAATATCGGAGAATCGACCGAACTGGGTAAGGAGCTGGAAGAAGCGGTGAGCAAATATAAGCTCACAGAAATTGCCGCGCGCCCGAATGCCGCGGCCACCGCGATCTGCGGCAAGGTGGAAGCCGAACTTGCCGAGATGAGTGACGCCGACGCCGCGGAGTTCCTGTCGAGCTATGGACTAACAGAGAGCGGTCTGGTGCGGCTGATCCGGACTACTTACAAACTGCTTGGCCTGATCTCTTTCTTCACGGCCGGCGAAGACGAGTGCCGCGCCTGGCAGGTTCCGGCGAATTCTCGCGCGCAGGATGCTGCGGGAGCGATCCACTCCGATCTGGAAAAACATTTCATCCGCGCCGAAACCATCCGTTGGGATCAGTTGCTGGAAGCCGGCTCCGAGGCGAATGCCCGAGCGAAGGGAACTCTCAGGCTCGAAGGCAAAGATTACATCGTGCAGGATGGCGACGTAATGCACATCAGGCACTCGGGATAAAACCTAAACTCACCACAGAGTCACAGAGACACAGAGAAAACCGATTCTTGGTCTTCTCTGTGTCTCTGTGCCTCTGTGGTGAAAGCTCTCTGATATCATCCTCGCCAACTGCACATGAGCGCCATCTTCATCAGCATCCTTCTCGGCCTAACCGCCGCTGCCGCCAACGTTTTCGGTGGGGCGATCATTGTGCAGCGCAGTTGGGAGCGCCGGTATCTCCGCTACTTTGTCGCCCTGGGCGCGGGATTCATGCTCGCCACAGCTTTGGTCGAGATGGTTCCGGAGAGCCTGGAATTGCGGGGAAGAAGCGCGGCTTATCTGATCCTGCTCGGCTACCTCATCATTCATTTCTTCGAGCACACGGTCACACCTCACTTTCACTTCGGTGAGGAGACGCACAAAGACGAGTTTATGCATTCCCACAAGGGATACTCGGTGCTGCTCGGCCTGATCATCCACACGTTTTTTGACGGCATCGCCATCGCGTCAGGATTTCTGGTCTCGAACGTTCTGGGCTGGATCATCTTCTTCGCCATCTTCCTGCACAAGATTCCCGAAGGCTTCACGGTGAGTTCGGTAATGCTGGCCAGCGGACGCAGCCGGGGAACGGCTTGGGGCGCGTCGGTGATTCTGGGCGGCGCCACGCTAGCCGGGGTTCTGACGATGGCGCTTTTCCGGCAACACGTGGACGCGGGGCTGCCGCTGGCGGCTGGAGTTACGATCTATGTGGCAGCTTCAGACTTAGTTCCCGAGGTCAACAAAGAGCCGGGGCCGAGGATGGCTTTGCTGGTATTTGTCGGCGCGGGAGTCGTGTTTCTGCTGGACGCGTTGTTCCACGGACACTGAATCAGTACCCAGTACCCAGAAACCGAATCTGGAATACCAGGTACTGGGTACTACGTACTGGCAGCTAGTCCACCGTGTGCTTCGCGGTGTAGCCGTCGCGGGCGACGACGTCGATCTTCTGGTCTTTGCCCTTCTGGTCTTTCACTTTCAGCGGGGCGCCGTCGGGGGCGAGCACTTCGACCTTCAGCTTGCGGTAGGTGCCGTCCAGCTTGGTGTTGGTGGGGTGATACGAAAGCGAATACTGGTTGCGGATGTCTTTGCCGATATCCTGAAAGTCCTCGCCATACTCTGCCGGAAAGCGCGGGAAGTAAGCCCGGCCGCCGGTTATGGCTGCGAAAGTTTTCATCTCATTGTCGGCCTGCAGGTAATCCAGTTCAGTGGCGTGGATACCCATGCTGCGGTTTCCAGCGGTACCCATGATCCGGGCGATTTGTCCCACACTGATGGGGAAGATGGTCACGTCTTTCGTATTCTTGACCTTCTTGGTGATCTGATCCAGCGTGAGCTTGCTGAAGCTGTCGAATCCGGTGGTAATCAGGATGATGTATTTCTTGCCTTCGACCCGGTCCAGGCGATCCAGGGTGTCATACAAGGCGTCAAACAGATTGGTCTCCGCGAATCCTGAAATCCGCATCTGGTTCAGCGCCCCGTAGACGGCTCGCTTGTCCTGGGTGAAATCCACCAGAATGTGGGGCTGCATGTCGTAGTAGGAAACTGCAATCCAGTCGTCTTTGGTAAGCGTGTTGGCAAAGGCGTAAGAAGCCTGCAGAGCGTCAATCATGAAGCTGTAACGAGTGGATGCGAATTCCACAAGCAACACGGCGGTGATGGGCGCTTTCGATTGGTTGAAGCTGGTGATCTGCTGCTGCGCTCCATCTTCAAACAGCCGGAAATTATCTTTCTTCAGGCCGGGGACAAACTGGCCGCTCTTGGTGGTGACCATCACATCCACATTCACCAGGGGCACGTTGACCTTGATGGAATAATCAGGCATGCCTTCGGTCTTGGGGGCTGAAGCCGGCGGCGGAGGCGGCGGGGGAGCTTCGTCGGAATTCTTCTTCGGGATCGCATAGGGACCGACGCTGTCGGTAGGCCCACCGGCCTCCGGCGGAACCTCTTGCTTGGGCTTGCCGTTATTTTGCGTGTTGTCCGGCGGCGGGGTCTGGGACTGTCCCTGAGCAGATGCTGGAGTGACGCCGGAAAGCAGGACGAGTGAGACCGCGAGGGTCATCATCAGACTGGTGAAATTTTCGAGACGCAACCGCCGGTTTATGATCATCGACTTGGCAGGCATATAAACCTCTGAGGAGATGGAGATAAAGGCTCTATGGAGCGAAAATTCCCTGTGCTAGTATAGACGCAGGGATTCGCGATTGGGATGTTTTGCCCGGCTCCCGGAAGTTCCCCTCCTGGCAACGACTTACAATCTGGCGGAGTCTAATACGAGTGAGGTAGGGCTGGCACAAGTCCTTTCCGGGCGTTGTTCATGAAAAAATTGGGTTGCGCGCTCTTCGTTGTTACTGCTTGGCTGTCTTTTTCCTCTTCTGCGTCTGCTCAAACCGGTTCGACGCAAACCGCGCAAAATCCTCAAATCATTACTGTTAGCGAGATTCACGCCGGCATGCGCGGGGTTGCCTACACAGTGTTTGAAGGCGTTAAGCCCGAAGCCATGGAAGTGGAAGTGCTCGGCGTGCTGCACAATGTGAACGGGCCCAAGGGCGACATTATTCTGGTGCGGCTGCACGGGCAAAAGGTGGAATACACGGGCGTGGTCGCTGGGATGAGCGGCAGTCCGGTTTATCTCGACGGCAAACTCGCCGGGGCGCTCGCCTTCCGTATCGGAGAATTCTCGAAAGAGCCCATCGCCGGCATCACGCCCATCGCCGACATGCTCGAAATCAGCGCGCTTGACCGCTCGCCCGCGGAAGAAACCTCGGCCATCAAGCCCTCGATCAGCCCGGTTGCCGGGAAGACCTCATCCCCCGGTGAAAATTCCGTCCTGCCTGGTTCGGGAGATGCCGCAGGAAGAGATTTCGCGAATTACCTGAAGCCGATTGAAACGCCGCTGGTATTCAACGGATTCTCCGAACAGGCGATTCAACTTTTCGCAGGGCAGTTTGCCTCGGCCGGAATCGTGCCAGTCATGGGCGCAGGCTCCGTCAGCAACGACAAACAGCCGGAACCGCTAGAAGCCGGCTCGGCCGTGAGCGCGGTCCTGGTCCGCGGCGACATGGATATCGAGGCCACCTGCACCGTCACCTATGTGGACGCGCAGCGGCTGTTGGCTTGCGGACATCCCCTGTTGCAGTTCGGCTCCGTCGACCTGCCCATGAATAAGGCTGAGGTTCTGGCCACGCTGGCATCGCCGCTCAATGCTTTCAAGATCATCAATACCACGGAGCCCGTGGGCACCTTCGTGCAGGATCGCCACACCGGCATCATGGGCGTGTTCGACCGTCAGCCGGAGATGATTCCAGTCACGCTGAGCATCCACAGCAGCACTGGCGTAAAGCAGTTCAAGTACGAAGTGCTGAACAATCCGAAGCTGACGCCTGTGGCGCTCATGGTGACCGTGTTCAACGCGCTGCATGGCGTGAATGAGTTCGGTGAAGAGATTACTTACCGGCTCGCCGGCAGCATCGGGGTAAAGGGATTCCCGGAAGTTACCATGCGGAACATGTTCGCTCCGGCGGAGAACGGCCAGCCCGCGGCCATGCAGGCTGCAATCTCGCTGGGCGAGCGTTTCGGACGCATCTACGACAATCCCTACAATGCTCCGGCAATTGCGGGCGTGAAGCTGGATTTCGACCTGGTGCGCGAGCGCCGCTGGGCTCGCTTGGAAAGCGCCCGCACCGACGTGACCGAAGCTCGCCCCGGCGACAACATTACACTCGAAACGGTGCTCGCTCCCTACCGCGGTGAGCGCATCGTGCGGCAGATTCCGGTGAAGATTCCGACTTCGGCGAGCAAAGGCACTTTGCGCATCCTGGTGAGCGACGGCGAGACTCTTGACCGCATCGGACACGCCAACCCGGCCTTCGGCCGCAAACTCGATCTCGCCTCCACCATCGCAGTGCTCAACAAAGAGCACTCCAACAACCGTCTCTACGTTTCGCTGCTCGAAGCGGACCCGGAAGCCCGCGTCGGCGACAAAGTGATGCCGACCTTGCCCATCTCGATCATGAATGTAATGGACGGCATGCGCGGCAATCAGGAAATGGTGGTCTCGGGCGAATCGAACGTCGACGAAACGGCAACGGCTCCGCTGGATTATGTGGTTTCTGGAGTGCAGCTGCTGACAATCACTGTGAAGTAAGTACCTAGTACCTGGTACCTAGTTGAGAGCCCAGCCTAGCAGAACCCCTGCTTTATCCATGTGCCGGAAGCCATCCGTCTGCAACGCTGCCAGCACCATCAGCGTTCCGTTGTAGCCCACATGTGCCAGGAAGCTTGAGGCCACGGACTTGGTCACCGCCCGGACCGTGGTAAGCACCACGCCAACTAGGAAGATGATCAGCACCGCTCCCCAGGAACGTCCATACTGAAAAAAGTGAATTAGCCCGAAGGGCAGCGCGGTAAGAAGAACTCCCCAAACCGCGCCCAGCCGCCGCGCGACAACCGGGTAAAGGAATCCACGAAAGAAGAGTTCTTCCATCAAAGGCCCGAGGCTCACGGCGAAAGCCACGGTGAGATAGGCATCGGAAGGCCGCGCGAAGAACTGATCGAAAGGCGTTTCCTTGGGCATGGGTAGAAACCGTCCTAGCAGGTCGAGCCCGAGCATGAGAACTCCCAGGCCCAGAAAACTCACCGCAACCATGCCCGGCCAATTCCAGCGAATGGCTGGCCAGAAACTGGTGCGATATTTACCTTCGACCAGCAGGATCATGTAGAGCGCCACGGCAACATAAGTCAGCAACTCGGAAAGCAGCGCCAGCACCGGCTTCTGCGCCACAACGAATAAGCTCTCGTGGGGATAAATGAGCCGCCGCGCTCCCAGAACAACCAGGAGTTGTACGACAAACAGCGTAAGCAGCGTTAGCCCGGTAATCTGGAGCACGTCCCAGCCGCTCCACACGGGGTTCTCGCCGGCCTTAGGCAGGGGTGCCGCGGGTGCAAACCCTGGCGGAAGTGGATCGGCCAATAGCTGGACCAGCGGCTGCGGCTCGCTGCTTAGCGGCGGAGGTTCAAGGTGTGGATTTTCGGGTAACGCCAAGCAAATCCTTTCCCACAACTGAGCACGGACGAGTACTGCCCGCACCCATCTGATGCTGCTGACTCGAAGTCGGTGCTTGCATTCAGGATTCTACGACAGTTATCGCTGATACGCAGGGAGGCCCCTATCATTCAAACGATTCTTACTCGGCAAATACCGCGACCTCCAAAGCGGAACGAAACCTTGGAGGTCGTGGATGTTGCGAAAATGCAGCTAATCGGCCGTCGAGTAATAGCCGTGGATACTGGTTTTTCCCAGCACATGGTCAAGCATCGCGCGATACAACGTCTCGCCATTGGCGGGGAAATTCGGCGGCGACGACGGCAACTTGAGCCAAGTGTCGAGAGCGAACACGGTAATGACGTAGTCGTGGACGTAAGGGGTGTAGTTGTTGGGCGGGCACGGGCCGTCGTATTCGGCGCCCAGGTAGAAGTCATTGAAGACCTGCTGGCCGTAGGTGCTGCCGGAAACACCGGCATTCTCAGGGAGTTCCGTCGTCTTGGGAGGAATGTTGTACATGCCCCAGTGCGTGAACGCCGCCGTCACGTCATAGACGGTCACGACGAAACTCTGAGTGCCGAACGGAACATGCTTCCACGACAGCTGAGGCGATTGATCCCCGCCGCCGCTAACGTAGGTGCAGTTGTTCGAGCCGACTATCATGCTGAGCGGCAGGTAGCCGCCGTTGGTGAACGTTGTGCTGCTTACCTGGAATTTGTGCGGCCAATCCGAGTTAGCGCCGCTCTGCTGAGCAAGGACGGTTGACAGAGACGCCAACGCGAGGGTTAGACAAACCAGGAACTTCTTCATATGGGTCTCCTTATCTTGAGTCAGATTTTCATCAGGGACAAACCTATCCCGGCGTGGGGCCGGAAGCCGCGGAGTTGGGGGAACCGGGAAGACTGGCGCGGCTCAGGCGTCTATTAAACACCCGTGGCGGCACGCTGTGAAGAAAAAATGTTGAAAGAAAGCGCTGGCTTGCAGCTTGTCGGTGCGCTCGAAGATGCTACTGCGCCGCTGCTGCGAGGGGCCGAATTGACTTGAGCTCCTTGGAATATTTCCGGCGGACCTGATGAACCGCGAAGGCGTCCTGCAAATTCAGCCAGAACTGCTCGGAAGTCCCGAAATACTTGGCCAGGCGCGCCGCCATTTCGGGGGTGATTCCGCGCTTCTCCCGGACGATGTCGTTGACGGTCGGAGGAGAAACATGCAACTCCACCGCCAGCCGGTAAGCAGAAATGCCCATCGGCTCGAGAAATTCCTCGCGAAGAATTTCCCCCGGGTGCACCGCCCACCGCGCCGGACCTTCGTTCTTAATGCTCACGATTTCTTCCCCCGTAGAAGATCGGCTTAAGAAAGATCAGTGGTAATCCGTTATCTCTACATCGAAGGCATCGCTGTCCCGCCACACGAAGCACACGCGGAATTGATCGTTGATTCGAATGCTATGTTGTCCCACTCGGTCACGGCGCAACTGCTCCAGCCTGTTGCCAGGAGGAACTCGCAAATCTTCCAACCTCCCGGCTGAATGAAGCATCGCCAACTTCTTTCTTAACGGCGCTTCGCAGATTCGCCGGAGGCATTCCCTGGCTCTTGCCCCTGTCCCAAAATTCCTTCGTGTTTTTGTCCGCGAAGGTCTTGATCACTGTAGCTGGTTTAACGAGTATCGTTAATAACGTCAAGCGTTAATACTGCTCCGTAATGGGTCGGTATGATTTCCACGGGTGATGCAATCATCTCAGTGTTAGCAACGCATAGTCCGTTAGGGCTGTCCCCAGCCAAATAAAGATTCCTATGCAGCGCATGAATATTGAGTACCAAGGCTTCAGGAAGAAGTCGCAGTGGTATTGGCTATGTGCCCGCCTGACAATTGTGCTTGTTCGAAAGATCAAGAGCCAGCCGCAATAGGCCAAGAACAGGCTGACCGCCGCATACCAGACGATGCTGAAAGCCCTCATTTAACCGGCCTGTTCTCCGAGTGCTTTCAGGATAAGCCCCTTGTCAATTCGCTTTGTGGCGGATGCCGTCTCAGGAAAGAGACCGCCACGACTTACAGCTCAGGCGCTCCGCTTCCCGTTCCCCGTAAAATACCCCATCAGCGCCTGACCCGTGTACGACTTCTTCACCCGCGCCACCTGCTCCGGCGTACCCTGCGCCACGATGCGGCCGCCTTCTTCGCCGCCTTCGGGGCCGAGATCGATGATCCAGTCGGCGTTGCGGATCACGTCCAGATTGTGTTCGATGATAATTATGGAATTGCCCAGGTCGGTCAGCCGGTGCAGCACGTCGAGCAACTTCTTTACGTCATCGAAGTGCAGACCGGTGGTGGGTTCATCGAGCAGATAAAGAGTTTTGCCGGTCTGCCGCTTGCTCAACTCGCGGGCCAGCTTGATGCGTTGGGCTTCGCCGCCGGAAAGGGTGACCGCAGATTGCCCAAGATGAATGTAGCCAAGGCCCACGTCGACCAGAGTCTGCAGCTTTTGCTTTACCTGCGGAATGTTTTCGAGAATGGGCAGCGCATCGGAGACCGGCATCTCAAGCAGGTCAGCGATCGAGTAGCCGTTGTACTTCACTGCCAAGGTCTCATGGTTGTAGCGACGTCCGCCACAGACTTCGCACAACACATACACGTCGGGCAGAAAATTCATTTCGATGCGGCGCTGGCCTTCGCCCTGGCAGGCTTCGCAACGGCCACCGGAAACGTTGAAGGAGAAACGTCCCGGCTTGTAGCCGCGTTCGCGCGCTTCCGGCAGCATGGCATAGAGATCGCGAATCGCTGTGAAGACGCCGGTATAAGTTGCGGGATTCGAGCGCGGCGTGCGCCCGATCGGTGATTGATCGATGCGGATGACTTTGTCGATGTTCTCCGCGCCCACGATCGCCTTGTGCTCGCCAGATTTCTCGCGCGAACGATAAAGCTGGCGAGCCAGGGCGCGGTAAAGGATGTCATTCACCAGCGTGGACTTGCCCGAACCAGAAACTCCCGTCACGACGGTCATCACGCCGAGCGGAAAAGTTACGTCGAGGTTCTTGAGATTGTTCTCTTTCGCGCCGAGAATCGTCAGCGCCGCGCCGTTCTTCTGCCGCCGCTCGGCACGCATCGCGATCTGCACCCTGCCGGAGATGTAAGCCCCAGTCAGCGAGTTCGGTTCGCGCATGATCTCTTCCGGAGTACCGCGCGCCACCAGCCCTCCACCATGACGCCCCGCGCCGGGGCCGAGATCGATTACGTAATCCGCGCGCCGAATCGTCTCTTCATCGTGCTCGACCACCAGCACTGTGTTTCCGAGATCGCGCAGGTTTTCGAGCGCGGTCAGCAACCGGCCGTTGTCGCGATGATGCAGCCCAATCGAAGGCTCGTCCAGCACATAGAGAACACCGCGCAGCTTCGACCCAATCTGCGTCGCGAGACGAATGCGCTGCCCTTCGCCGCCAGATAGAGTTGCCGCCGAGCGGTCGAGCGAAATGTAGTTCAGTCCTACGGCATTCAGAAATTGCAGGCGCTCGACGACTTCATGCATGACGCGGCCGGCAATCTTCTCCTCACGGCCTGCGAGTTTGATTCCCTGCGCCACTTCCAGCGCCCGCGAAATCGGCAGCCCGGTAAATTCGGCAATCGACATGCCGTTCACCTTCACCGCCAGACTCTCCGGCCGCAGCCGCTTGCCCCCGCACGCCGGACATTCCGTTGCCGACATGTGATCCATCAGCCAGTCGCGATAGCCTTCCGAGGTCGATTCCTCCAGATTCTGCTTCAAGTATCCAAAGATTCCGCGGAATCCAGTCTTCCCGCGGCCCGACTCGCCATTCAACAACAGATCCTGAATCTTCTCAGGAAACTTTTCAAACGCGGTATTCAGGTCAATGCCATGCGCCGCGGCCACAACTTGCAACGCATGAATCAGCCCCTGTGACGCCGAACCCGGCCCCAGACCGCCTTCAAGCAACGGCTTCGACCAGTCCGTGATCACCTTCGCCGGATCGAAATCATATCGGCTGCCGAGACCGTGGCACTCGGGACAAGCTCCATACATGCTATTAAAAGAAAATGATCGCGGCTCAAGTTGCGGCACGCTGATCCCGCAATCCGGACAAGCCAGCTTCTCCGAATAGAGTTGTTCGTCCCCGCCGACCACGGCCACCTGCACCAGCCCGCCCGCCAGCTTCATCGCCAAACCGACAGACATTTCGAGCCGATGCTCAATCCCAGGCTTCACCAGCAATCGGTCAATCACCACTTCGATGGTGTGGTTCTTGCGCTTGTCGAGGTTCAGGTCGTCATCCAGATTTACGATTTCGCCGTCGACCCGGGCCCGCGTGTAGCCATGTTTGAGCAGGGTCTCCATTTCTTTCTTGAATTCCCCTTTGCGGCCACGCACGATCGGCGCCAGCACCATGACACGGTCCTCAGGCGTTAGCAACATCACTCGCTGCACGATCTGTTCGGCCGACTGGCGGCTGATGGGCCGGCCGCACTTGGGGCAATGCGGCACTCCGATGGAAGCGAACAACAGGCGAAGATAGTCGTAGATCTCGGTGATCGTCCCCACGGTCGAGCGCGGGCTGCGGCTGGTGGTCTTCTGCTCGATCGAGATCGAGGGGCTAAGTCCATCAATTGCATCGACATCCGGGCGCTCCATCTGGTCCAGAAACTGCCGCGCGTACGTCGACAAAGTCTCTACATAGCGGCGCTGCCCCTCGGCATAAATCGTGTCAAAAGCCAGCGAAGACTTGCCCGACCCGCTCAGCCCGGTCACGACAGTCAGGGTGTTACGCGGAATCTCAACGTCGATGTTTTTGAGGTTATGCTGGCGCGCCCCGCGCACCGAAATCTTGGTAATAGCCATTTAGTCTAGGCTGGATTGCCCTTCCGTAATGTCGACAGGTCACCAGACATGTTCGACATTAGGAATGCACAGCTCTACTCCGTATCTTAATCGTCAATAGCGGCGAGCGTCAACGCAGGTAGATTGAAGAAGCCGCACTTAGCAAGATCGAGATGCGCCCCCAGCTGCGGCAATCTGTCACTTAATTCTGGATAGGGTGGTTGATCTTGATTTCGCTCTTCATGCCCCTGATTCTCTGCCTCACGGTAGTCGCCTCCGTTGGAATTGGCGTTCTAGCCGCTTATACCGCCGTCATCGGCATTCTGCATGCCTTCGGCCGAGCTTCGCAGCAGCAGCCTCGTCCCACTGAAGCGCGTCCCCGACTGGTTCTCGTTCCCACGCAGCACCACGCCAGCGGCGACTAGACGTGTATGCCAAGTCGGTGGTCAATCCGGCACTATCTCAGGTGGTCTAATTCCGGCAAATTTGTTGTGGCTGCCCTGCTGACATTGGGATTCACATCCGCCGTGGCAGCAGCACAGAACCGCAGCCAACACGTAATTCTTCCGGACCCTAAGCTTATCGGATGCAAAGCATCCACTTGCTCTCAGCTGATGCCGGATCCGATTGCCGATTCTCACGCGGTATATCCCTGGCAGGTATCGGTTGACATCACCGACGGCGCCATCATCGGACTAATTGCACTTTACGATCCGGCCACCCCGATCGACGTCATCAAGGCTTCGATCGATGAACGCTATGGCAAGTGGGCAGTGCCAGACTTCAAGACCGGTCCAATGAACTTCTGGCGTGTCGAACCTGAGCGGCTCGTGATTAGCCTGACAACCTACAACGGGATGATCCAGGTTGTCTATCTCGCGTTCGGTGCCAAGCATCCAGCATCCGTGGGTGCCCCATGCCTGCAATACCTGGGTCGCACATTCCAGCAGAACCCCTGCGCCGCGGGCCCTGAGACCCGCGAACACAAACCGTAGCTCGCATCACACATCGCGGCGAGGTCGGTCCGCAGTCTTTCAGCGTCCACGCCGCAGCGTAATCGAAACCAGATTGTGGACCCATCGCGCCGGACGCTTATCATCCGAGACAATCAGCTGAAACAGACCTCCGTTGGAATTGGCATCCTAGCCGCTTACACCGCTGTCATCGGCATCCTGCATGCCTTCGGCCGAGATTTGCAGCAGCAGCCTCGTTCCCACCCAACACCAGGCCAGCGGTGACTAGCAGCTGGCGACCGGAAGTAGCTGGGCAAGTCTACTGTGCGCTCGCAGCCACCGAAATAGGATAGAACACGAAGCTGCACCCGGTAACCGAGGAGCAGGAGAGAATGCCTTTTCTGAGCAGGCGCGCGGTCGAGTTTGGTGGCAGCGGCTCTTCGAACTGGGCCTTTTTCAAGCTCTTGGTCTCATCCCGGAACAACTCGGCCCCTTGGAGGAAACTCACTTTTTCTATCTTTCCGCTGGTGTCGAGAAGGATGTAAAAATCCGCACCTGTAGTTTCCACAGTGATCCTCGGAAGTTTCACGCTGCGCATCCGGCTCAGTTCTTCCGCCGCACTCGTTCGATCCTTGGGAAGATGAACATAGGCCAGGTTGCGCATGCGCGCCGGCGTATCCTCCAGCCGGGGATTGGCTTCGAGCGCAAGGTTGTACATGTGAAGCGCCGCTGGCAGTTTTTTCTCTTTTTCGTACACCTGGCCGAGGTGGTCGCCCACTGTCCCATCCTGCGAGAGCTGCCAGGCCGAGTTCAGATAACTCTCTGCATGGGCCAGATCGCCCATCTTGAAGTAGATCCAGCCGAGTGTGTCCCAGTAAGCGCTGATGCTCAGCGGAAGCTGCAAGTCAGCCTTCTGCACGTTCCCCAGATCTACCTTTTGTGATCGCTCCTCCACTTCCTTCACAGACCGTTGCGAGTAAGCGAGGGCATCAGAAAGGTTTGTGTCTGCCTCGGCCATCTCATATGCCACATCGTTGAGCATCTCCCCCCCGGAATCGATCTCCAAGGCCTTGCGCAGCGCGACCATCCCCTGATCCGCATTGTGAGAACGCAAGCGGGCCCTTCCCAGCCTCAACTCAGCATACGCGTCGGAGGGGTTCGCCTTCGCTGCAGACTCAAAGAGTGCCGCCGCCTCCGGATAACGCTTCTGCATCATGTAAAGCGCGCCTAGGTTTGGGACCAGGTCGGAATCATTGGGGGCAACAGTTTGCAATTTCTGCCAGGTCGCAATCGCATCGTCCCGCCTTCCCAGCCCCATATACGTGAAGGCCAGGACCTTGTGGGGAACAACTTGCTTCGGATCGGCTTCGACAGCCTTCTGCAAAGCATTGAGAGCTGAGTTTACTTCCCTGACGCCCGCATAATAGACCATACTCAACTCAATCCAGGCGCGGGAAAAAGTCGGGTCCAGAGAAACTGCATGCTTCAGGGCCGTAATCGCAGACGTGTAATCCTTCGTCTGCATCGATCTCCGGCCGTCCTGTTCTGCGCGAAGAGCTTCCGCATTAGAACTCGGCGGAAGATCCGTGATGCTTTGGCGCAGTAGCCCTACCGCGCGGGCAATCCCCTGTGCAGGCGTCGCCGCGGGGCCGGGTGCAGCAGCATCCGCAGTTACCTTGGAAAGGAAAATGTAAGTGCGGTAGTGATCCGAAATCGCCTTCTCGAATGCCTTGTAGCTGGCGAACTGATCAGGCGTTACCCAGTTTTCCTGAAACACAAAGCGCCGTTTAGTGATCAGCACGCCCTCGTGGACCTCCGAACTCCCCTGGAACTCCCCAAATTTCTCTTTCAAGTTGATAGCAGCTGGCGGTGTCGTGGTCCATCCCTTGGGGAGCTCGATTCGCGACTCAAATCTGAGATCGCCCGGATACCCCAGCCAAAGCGGCGTTTTTCGTTTCAAGTCCTCGTCGGTGACCTCCGGGATACCCAGAGGCGGAAGTGGAACGACGAATCGGTGCTTGTCGCCTCCTGCAAAATCTTTCAAGGTATAGTCATACGCTATGCTGAAAGGTTCGTCGGTCTTCTCTGGCGGACTGACTCGAACGTTGCTGATTGTTCCGCCCAAACGCGCCCCATAAAACATCCGCTGGCCCAGGTCTCTCCATTGAGACTCGGGATATCGGCGAAAGGCGTACCGGGAATAGAGTTCGATGTCGCCACTATCCCTGCCCTCCACGTGCGCGCGCAGCGTGCCGTCGGCGTCGATCTCGGCGGTAACCTTATCGTCTCGTTCGTTGGTGAACTGAGAGTTGGCTGGAGTAGTCTGGAAACCAATCTTGTCCGGGATGATGACGAGCGCGGGTTTCCCGCGGAGGGGATAGATCAACTGTCCGATCGGGGTCACTTCCGGCGTTGTATCCATCCACGAGAGTGCGCTTCCCTTCGGCACCACGCTGATGACATGGTTAAACTGACCGGGCGAGGGCACGTCCTCGTCTACAGCCATCTGGCTGTTGATCAAGGCTGGGTATGCTTTGATTCCCACAGCGTCCAGTAAGGCAGCCAGCAGTGTGTGCTTGTCTTTGCAGTCGCCATACTGGTTCCCAAGAATCTCCGCAGCTGCATGGGGTTGGTAGCGGCCGATGCCAAACGAAATCGCGACATAGCGGTAGCGCAGGCTGACATAGTTGTAAATTGCGCGCACCTTGGCCGCGTCATCCGCAAGGCCCTTGGTCAGTTCCTCCGCCTTGGCTCTTATTTCCGGCGATGGCTGGATTTTTTCCCGTTGCAAGCCCTCATACCACAGGCCCACTTCATCCCAGCTTTGAAAACTGCTGATCAGCACATCCGGTTGCGGAAGTAATCCGCGAATGGCATCGTAACTCAGGACCTTTTTCTGCTCCTCCGCACTCATGCTCTCGAGATTCGACGTTTTCCATAGGTAAATGCGGCGCCCGTTTTCATCTCGTATCTTAGGCGGGATACCCTGCTTGTTGAGCCTGACCTGGCGGTCACCCGGGACACTGATTTCCAGCTGCTCGTCGAGAACAACCACGTTCTTTGTGAACTGATAACTCGTCCAGAACTGTCCCGGGGCGAGCGGTTTCTCCATCAGCCAACGGAGGGAATATTCAACCCTATCGCCAGGTTCGAGCCCTTTCACCGCGACATGCTTTTCGCGCAAGTCGCTATACATCGGAGCATCGCGATAGACTTCGGAAGTCACGTCCTGAATTGAGTCGAGGGGAGTTGTGACTACCGAGCCGTCTGGTTTGGTGACGTGGACATCTTGCACTTCTACGCGTCCGACGGCCGCCTGGTAGGGAAAAGGCAGAATCCCGTACTGTCGCACGCCGGCGTCAGATTGCACTCGCACCCGAGCGTGTTGATCGTACGTATAGGTTCCATCGGATTGGAAGACTATCTTGGTCGTCCGTTGCTCAATCACCGCACTTTCTTTCGAAAGATCCTGGCCCGCTACGTTTTTCGTGGCGGGCGATTGAGAGAAGGCGGGCACACTAAGAAGAAGCAGACTGAAGTGAACTTTGAAGTAGGTGGGGCCAGACGTAGACATATAAGGGCCGTGCCATCTTAACCCCTCTGGCAGAACATGAACAACGAAACTGAATCCCCACCTCCGTCCGTGCCTACTGAGCCCTTTACCGGATCGAAAACCAATTGATTCCACAGCTTATGGGCGGTTAAGTGGACGACAGTACTTCGTAAACAATCTCGCCCGACGTTTAGCGGGCATGCCGAACAGCAATGGAAACGAGGTTGTGCACCCAGCGCGCGGGGCGCTTGTCATCCGAGACAATCAGTTGGAAGGGACCAGACTTTCCGAGTGTCTGACCATCCCGCGCATCGGCCACCAGCACCTGACCCGCGTGAAATTCTGGATCGATCTCCGCCAGCGAAAGCACGACGGAGTATCCATCAGAACCAGTCGCGACGACATAGCTTGTCATCGCTTCTCCGTGAAGCTCCTTGCCGAGCGGCGCATTCACCTTCTCCAGCAAAGTGGCAAGCGGAACTCCGGAATAGGTTTCGGCAACGTTGGTGTGGCTGTTGTGCACAGTGATGGTGGTATGTGGCAGGGCGTGAAAAGACCCAGGCGAGATTGTTAAAGGAGCATGGTACGGATCAGCGAAGATCATCAAGGCGCCTTCGGCGGCGGTTTCGTCGAGCGAAGGCCCGTCACTCTGTCCCACGTATAGGACCACCGGAATTAACTGGCTGGCCTCGAACTCCCCCGGAGTTCTCACGTCGATACGCCGAGTGTCTCTCCTGAATCCTGGCACAGAAATGGACAAGTTGTATGCACCCGGCCTCAGGGTAAACCAGATTTCGCCGTGGTCGTCGGTTTCGAGGTTGGGCGGAGGTGGGTCCGGCGCAGGAACAAGCCGGATATGCGCGTGCCGGATAACGGCGCCATTCTGATCGGTCACGCGGATAACGAAGGGCGTGGTTGTGCCCTGCTGGGACTGAAGCGCAAAAGGAGCGAACACGACGGCGCAGAACAGGTAGACGCTTGGGATTAGTTTGCGCATGGTGGAAGAATAACGCGAAAGCAGATCAGCCGCCATCGGCGGCGAAGGGCACTCGAGTCAGTCCGCCGCGGAAACAATCAGAAGGCGAAACGACCACCGAGTGTCGGAGCCCAGTTGTTGTTGTAGTTATACGGAACGCCGGGGCCATGAGGAATCGCGATCGCCAGACCGCCGCTCACGAAGGAATACGCAACTCCGACATAACCGTCGAAACGCTTGGTGAAGTGATGATCCGCATAGAGCGACCCCTCGTTGAGGGTGCCCGCGCAGGAAGCGCGGAAATTTCCCGGGGCGCAGGTCTGCGGAACCCGGAAGTCGTTCTGCCGCTGTTGATACCAGGATAAAGTGACGTCGGTTTTGCTGCGGTAGGTGTACTTCACGCCCGTCCACCAGATATTCACCAGCTTTTCAGAATCAAGATTGTTGTCTTCGACCCCGCTCATGATGTAGCCGCCTTGGTCCGAGGCGCCAACGCCCAACGGGTCCGACGGGTTGTTCTGCCAGATGTATTCGTAGCCGGCAAAAAACTTGAACGGCTCCCACGAATACTTGGCAGCGAACATAATCGCGTTGTTGTCGGTCACGATGCCATAGACGGTGTTGTTCGGGTCGATCAGATTGGTCCCGGTGATTTGATTTGTATTGATGCTGTTGGTGGTCGACTGATATGGCGCCGCCAGGCTTTGCGGCCCCAACAAGGGGTTCAACACGCTGATCGCCTGGTTGAAATGTTGGAAGACCATGTCGGCCGAGAACTTTCCGTAGTTTCCGCCAAGGTCAAATCCGTAGGCATTGTTATGCGCCTGTTCCGGCGTACAGGTAACGGCAGTCCAACCCGCGACCGCCGAGTAGCAGCCGGCAGAACCATTGGCGAATTTGTACATCGCGCCGAAATGAACCGGACCATAAGCGATGCGATACTTCACGGCGTCGTCCCAACGGCTGTCCTCGGTATCGCCGCCACCGGCCATCGTGCCGTTATACCCGATGTAGGAAAAACCATAGGCGCCGCCGGCCGGATCGTAAAGCAGCATCGCATCGGTGCCGAGAGAGCGCTGACGACCGAAGGTCAGCGTGCCGAAATGTGTGGACGACACACCGCCATAGTATTCGTCATTGAAGGGTTGGCCCGCGCGCGCGCCGTCGATCGCGTAGGAATAACTGCTGCGGGGAAGGCCGTTGTTGGCGGTCTGCGTGGCCGACGCGTTGGCGAGCAGGCCGGACTGCGGATTGATGCCAGTGGAAGCATTGAACACAACCGACCAGCCCGGCAGAAACTGTGCCTTGCCCCTGATGCCCAGACCCGTCTGCTGCAGGTTGTTCGGTGCGACCAGAAATCGATGTTGATAGCCGTTCCGGTTCACCAGAGATTCGCCTTCGTAGTTATAGCCGCTTTCCGGCAAGCCGTGGCTGACCCAGCCGAAGCCGACGTCATACGCGCCATAAAGCGTGATGCCGTGCCAGGTCAGCGCGCAATCGGTGGTGGCGAACTCGTGGCCGCTCGTGCAGGGATCGTGGTCCTGTGCCGAGGATAACGTGGACGAAAGACTGAGAACGAGCGCGGTGAACAGCAGAGCAATATTACGCATGAGGGCCTCCAACGTCAGAGATTGGTCCAAAGAATTGGTCCCAGGGAATCGGTCCAAAGAATTAAGAAGTGTACATAACATATAGTTACGATGTCTATAATAATACGAATATATGCATATGCGTCGTAACTACAAGCAGAGAGCCGTCATATTGACCGTCCCCCGTGTTGACTGTAGGATTTCGTTCAGATGCCGAACAGCGGCAAACCCGCACGGAAGAATGAGGGACTGCTAAAGCTTCGCGACGCGGCCTTGCAGTTAGGAATCAGCTTTCCCACGATCAAGCAGTGGATTTACAACAAGAAGATTCGCAGCGTCCCGACTGCAGGGGGACATCACCGCATCCCGCAAGGTGAACTCGACAGGCTGCTGTTCCGAACCAGAGGGAAGACGGTCGCCGAGCGAACGCAGGCCGTGCGCCGGGTGAGCGGACGCAATCAACTGGTGGGACGGATCGATCAGGTCCGCATCAGCGGCCTGATGGCGGAAGTCAAGATTTCCATCGGAGAGCAACAGATTACTTCCATCATCACCGCAACCTCGGCGCGTGAAATGCATCTCAAGGCCGGGCAGACCGCCGTCGCTCTGATTAAGGCCACGGAAGTGATGATCCTTCGCGTCGGAGATTGATTTGGGGTTTGACTTGGACTGGTTCTCGTTCCCACGATGCACCGCACCAGCGGAGATTAGGGCCAACGTCTATCGCGATTGAGCTTCGATCGACTCTGTGACATTCATAGGCCGGCCTTCTTGATTACCGACTTCTACTCTCCGTCCACCCTTCATGTAAGCGGCAATGACGCCCGGCCGGGCCCAGTCCAGTTCCCATCCGTTGTCGATGGCCAGAAGAGTGTACGAACCAGGGACGACATCTCGCAAAGCGAAAGTACCATCCAGATCGCTTTGGTCGCGGCGGAAAAGATCGCGGTCCAGTTCAGGATTCTTGGGCAACAGGACCACCATCGCTCCGGCGAAACCCTTTCCCGCCCTCGTCACAGTTCCTCGCACTTCAACGCTGCCACTCACCAAAACAAGCGATACCGAAGGCGAGGAGCCCGCCGCCACGGTAAGGGTATGGCCTGTAATCTCGGCGCCTTCGGCCGAGATGCGCGAAATGGAATAGGTCCTCTCACCACCCCACACGGCCACTTCGTAGCGGCCAGAAGCGATTTGTTGAAGTTCCGCTTCTCCCTTGGAATCGACCGGCTGCGCGACCCCAACCACTCGAGCCCCTGAACGCAATCCCACCGTAAGGCTCGGAGGAAGCACGGCCTCTCCGGGCACTCGCATCGAGAACTTGACGCTGGCGACGGCGCCGGCTTTCGAAGTGTCGATTTCTTCTCCATCCTTCGTGAGATCGACTCCATCCATCTGAAGGCTTTGGCCCGGTCCGGAAAGATGGACATCGTAGCGGCCAGCCGGAACGCCCGTGACTTCCACCAGCCCTGGCGAAACAAACCGAGTGCCCCCCGTTTGGAGAGAGGTGTAGTCGTCAAAGGCGGGCTGTCGAAGCTGCGGAACGAAGTATCCGTTGCCTGCGTCTGTCAAGCGAAACAACAGACGGAGAGACGGCACTGGATTCAAGTGGAAATCCGCCTGCACTTGCTCGCCCCCTCGGATTGGAATCGGCAGAGCACTCTCCACGTCAACGACGTCCGGGTAGTAGGTGACAGGATAGGCGACGTCAAGGGATCGATCGGCCGTCGCCTGGGGTTCGGTTTGCTGATTGGACTTCGAATGAGTCGGCTCTGAACGTGGGTGAACAGCGTACCAAGGCCTTCCGCTCGCGGACAGGAAGTAAGTGCCGGGCCTGAGCGGTGTAAGTTCGTACTCTCCCAGGTCGTCCGTCTGAGCGGTGCGACCCTGGCGAATCTGGCCCACGCCACTGCTGTGATCTTCGTAGTACAAGGTCACCACGGCGTGGCGAACCGGCTCGCCAACCTCGTCCAATACTTTGCCGGCGATCACCGCATCGGGCGCGAGGCGGAGCACCAGGGCTTCAGTGTCTAACCCAGCGCCGGTCACAATCGCAGTGGAATACTGCTCATGCTGATCGTAGGCAGCGGAGATGAATCCGCGTTTCGCCCCTGCCAGCGAATACTTTCCGGCAGGCAGTCCGCCGAATTCAAACTTGCCGTCTTCAGACGTAATCATCGACTTCAGCTGGTGAGAATCCTTTACGTTCGTCACAGTGATTCGGGTGCGAGAGAGAGGACGTCGGTCCGCTTTACTAACCACGGTTCCAGCGATTCTGTAGCCGGCGCCAGAAATCGTCGATGGAGGAATACTGGCACTCTGCGGCGCAGCTCCAACTCCGGCTGCAAATACACAGAAACCAATTACCCACAAGAACGAGCTGACCGAAATTGGACAAGCTCTCATGTTTCCTCGCTGCGCTCTACTCGGAGCTGATCTCCAACCGGAGGCTCACCTTCTGGCCGCGGGCAAAATTGACAATCTGGCCCTTGGTTTCATAAACCTTCATAGCTTCAGCGTCACGATAAGGAAGATCCCGTTGTGGGGCGCCGAATGCGATTACGCGGTAAGCGCCGGGCGCCACCATCTGATAATTGAAAGTTCCATCGGGAGACGCCGAAATCTCCAGAAACTGCCCTGAGCTATCGGGCAAGGGGAGGCAATACACATAGCCTCGCGCCGTAGGGCGGATCGAGTCGACCGTTGTCGCGGGAATTCCGAGCAAGGTGCCTTCGAGCCCCGCATTATCGTCGCGCATCGTGACGTCGATTGACGCATTCGAGCCGGGTACTACCACTAACGGTTCGTGCAGTAGATCCACTCCACCCATGGTTGCCGATGCCACATATCCACGGGATGCACGCAGTCGTAGCCAGTATTCTCCCGGAGCCAGATTTTCAAGGACTAAGGCGTCGTCGTTCGGTCCCGTCGGCTGACGAAGCGATCCACTTCTCTGCGTCCCAAAATCATCGACCGACACGGCGCTGATCTGTATGTCGAGCCGAGCCCCATACAGGGAGAAGCTGTGTTTACCATCGCTCCATGACCCGGAAGGACTCTCGTCGGAAGTGAACTCTTCCCTAACATTCACGATGATCGAATTGTTTCGCGCAATCACCATGGTGGGACCTTCCGCGGGCGCTCCGGCGACTACGAGGTTCACCGAACCCGCTGCGGAGGAATTCGGCCCGACGGCGGCTGCTTCGACAAGATATTTTCCATTTGGCAGCAGTCCCTCGATCGCCTCCTTTCCGCGGTTGTAGGCCAGCGTATAGCCGGGGCCGCGCTGCCCTTGCGGCGATACGGTGACATTCATTCCACCGTTCTGCTCGGCATTCGCGACGGGAATCTTTACGGGATAGTAGGGCTTGCGGACGAGCGAAAGATCGGCCTGAAAAGTTTGCCCGGCCGACATCTGAATCGTGGATGCCAAGGCAAAGTCTGTGGCGCTCGGGTAAAACACCGGGGGAAAGCCATAGACCTGACCGCCTGGTACCGTAACCTCCGGATCGTTGTCCATCCACTCGCCGCTCAGCACTTTATAAGTGCCGGGCTGAAGTTCGGCAAAGCGGAACTCGCCGTTCGAGTTCGTGCGGGCTGAACTTCTCAGCGTCCAACGAGGACTGCCGTCCTGCACCTGCCTGGAGAAGAGTTGCACATTAATACCGCGGACGGGATCGGCTGCAGGAAGAGTAACCCGCCCCTTAATCAACGACTCCGGCATTAAAGAGATCGTAACCTCAGTACCGGGCGAAATCTCGGCCTGTCGTCTCACATGCGGATCATCGAGAAACCCCGGCTTGCGCGCCGTGAGCCAGGTGAGACTGCCGGCGCCCCCGTTTGACGAAACAAGACCTCTGCTATCGGCCGCAGGCTTAGGCAGGGTGAACTCGAAATGCCCCTCAGCATCGGTCATGGTGGCAAAGCGATTGTCGGGAGAAACGACCAGGGCGCGGCCAATGGGCTCGTGGGTAACGGCGTTGACCACCGTTCCGTGAACAGTATTCTGTGGAGCGTCAGATGGATCGGCCTGTGCAGATGCCCGCCCCGCAAGCAAAGTTCCTCCTGCCAAAAGGACAATCAGACCGAAGGTCAGATTGCTCCTCTTAGAGCGGAAATAGCTACGGCGGTACATCGGCATTAATTTGACTTCCTTTCGCCTTGTGCCGTCAATACCAAGGGGCCAATTGTTCTGATGCGGCCGGGACGACCGACCATCGTGTTAGCATTCCACTAGTTGTCCTCTTTCCCAGCGGCACGCGAATGGCCCGCACCCGTCCCATTCCGATTTCACTTCTTCCTGCGATGCTTCTGGGCGTTCTCCTGTTGCCGGCGGCCTCCGCCGCCGAGCAGTCGCCCTGGTTCGAAATCCACTCCACGCATTTCACCGTCATTACCGACGCCGGAGAGAAAAAAGGTAAGGAAGTCGCCCTGCGCTTCGAGCAGATGCGGGCCGTGTTCGCCGTCCTGCTGATGAAGGACCGCCTCAACGAGCCACTCCCGCTGACCATTCTCGCGTTCAAGAACGATAAGAATTACTACCTGACCGCGCCACTGCGCCACGCTCAGCCGAGCGACAATCAGCCCACCCACGCTCAGCCCATCGACGCTCAGCCCATCGACGCCCCCGGCTTCTTCCTGCCCGGCGAAGACCAGAACTTTATTGTGCTGAACTTGCTCGAGGGAGAGCCCTGGCGCGCCGTGGCCCATGACTTCGCCCACCTGCTGCTCAACTACAACTATCCCGCCCGAGCGGATGGTTCGTCCCCGCGATGGTTCGACGAAGGACTGACCGAATACTTCAGTTCCATTCGCGTGGACGACAAGAACTACGAAATCGGCGGCGACCCCGAACTACGCTCCGCCGGAGCCGCTAATCCATCGAAGTCCCTGACCGAGCTGCTAAACAGCCAACCCTGGCTCGCGCTGCCCGACCTGCTCACGATGAAGCAGGACAATTCACACGCCACCGACAGCGAACGCCACACGCTCTTCTATGCTCAGTCCTGGATGACGATGCACTACCTGCTCCATGAGAAGAAGCTGCCGGAGACGGGAACTTATTTTGACCTGGTAGAAAACCAGCATGTGCCGGTGGATGAAGCCATTCAGAAGGCCTACGGCATGACCATCGCCCAATTCGACCAGGCAGTGAAAGACTACTTCCACTCGCTAAAACCGCTGTTCGCGGCGCTCGACGCGTCCCGGCAACCGGGATCCCAAACGCAAACCAATTTCCCGCAGGTTTACCAGTTTGCCGAGATCGTGGGACCGGACTCCAGCGTGATCACATCCAAAGTTTTCCCCGAGGCGGATGCGCGCGCCATGGTTGCCGACGTAAAGAGCAGAATCCCCGATCGCCACGAAGCCGGCCTGCAGGAATTGCAGGCGCTGGCCACGGCGCCAGCTCCTGTCAAGAAAGCCGACCAGAACGACAAGGACAAGGACAAAGACAATGATGATAACAATGACAAACGTCTGCCGGTCGCGATAGCCGGCAACGAGATCGCCCACCGCGCCCTCGCCTGGGACCTCCTGCAGCGCGGCGAATTTGAAGCGGTCGTCGAAGAACTGGGAGACGCTGCCGCCCTCAACCGGAGTGACATGTGGATCCGCTACTACTTTTCGGTGTTGAAGTACCGCAGAGCGCAAGCCAAGCACGCCGACATCCAGGGCCTGCCCAACATGATGCAAGACCTGCGCGCCGTGCTCGAATGGTATCCCGAATTTGCCGGCGCCGATGACCTGATGGCCATGGCGCGGATGGAAGGCGGCGGCCCTGCGGGGGCGATGCAGGCCGAGCGCGCTGCCATGCAACTCGCTCCGCGCAACCAGCAGTACGTTTACCATCTGGCAGAAATCTACGTTGCCGACAAGAAGTGGGAAGCCGCGCGAGCCTTGCTGGAACGCCTGAAGGCCAGCAGCAATCCGCAGATCGCCACCGCAGCGGGCGAACGCCTGGCGCAGCTCATCACCGAGCAGAAATACGGCGTCTCGCCTGCGACCGCAGCGGCAGCCAAACAACGTCCTGCCCAACCTTCCCCGTTCGACGTGCTCGAGCAGGACGCCGCCAAGCGCGCGGCTCAGGCCCAAGCAGCACAATCCGGCACCGCGGATCGCCGGCCGTCAAAATTCTTTCAGGGACGACTGGTGGACATAGATTGTTCCCAATCCCCAGCCGCGGTTCTCACCGTGTCCTCCGGCGCAGTGGTGATGAAACTGCGCACCTCCGATTACAAGTCACTGCTCCTCATCGGAGCCGACACCTTCTCCTGCGAATGGAATAACCGCTCAGTCTCGGTGAACTACAAGCCCGGCGGAATGTCGGATGGAGACTTGGTTTCGCTGGAAGTGCGATGAGCGGGCTTCGGCTCTCGATACCTTCCACCACCTTGTCATTCCGACCGGAGCCGGAGCGCCAGCGACGGCGGAGCGGAGGAACCTGCTGTTCGCCTGCGCTACCGGCGCGCCGGTGAGCTTCTGCCTTGAAATAATTCTTTGCGCGCTTGCGGGCGGCAGCGCTTGTGGGCACGACTTTCGCCTTATTTTCGGGGCCCCTCCCCCACCCCCCTCATCTTTGGAATCATCGAGTTAGAGTGGAATCCCCCGGTAAAATCCGGATGACAAAGAACTTAGAGGTCAAAATCTAGACGGCAAAAGAGTTAGGGCACGACCAGCCGCTGTCTAGCGAACCGTCATGGCCTCGACCATCATCGCTGATTTGAATTGTGGGGGCAAGGTTAGATGTCACATGCTGGTTGTGGAAAAGTCGAGGGTCGAGTGGAGAGGTCCATGGTGCCCAGCTTTGCAAAACCAGCAAAGCTGGGGCGGCCTTAGTTAAAGGCGGCACATTGAAAAGATGGGCCAGCCTCGCTGTTCCTTATCTCGGGTGACCCTGTTCAATTTCGTGGGGTTATTTTTGTCGCTTGCACCTGAGCCACAAATTTCTGCAACAAAGGCAACGAATTGTCCTTCTTCCAGATTAGGTTAAACGGAAGCCGGACGTTCATATCAACGACGGGTAGCAATACAATGCCCCTTGGACAGTGCCAACGGGTGGATTCGGTCAACCAAGCGATCCCGATCCGGCATTGGACAAGACCTAATTGCGTATCGCGCTCGTTTGCCTCTTGAACAATGCGCGGCGCGCTTAGGCCACCGCGAGCACAGGCCTGCATCATTTGATCATAGAAGGTTGGATTGGCCCAACGCTGGATCAAGATGAACGGCATTTCCCGCAGATCCCGCAATCGAACTCTTTCTCGCTTTGTTAGTGGATGACCTTTGGGCACGGCCAGTAACATTCTCTCCTGCGCGAACGGCCAATGCGCCAAATCCTTGTGCCACGGTGTGATGGTGGCGGCAAACCCACAATCCAGCCGGGCGGATAAGACGGCTTCGACCTGATGAACAGAAAGCAGATGGTGCAACACTAGCTCGGCATCCGGCTGGCCGCGCCGGAATTCGCGAAAGGAATTTACAACCATCCCATGCCAGGATAGCGCCGTGGCAATTCCGACTCGAAGCGTACCGGCCTTGCCAAGGGCTATCCGCTCGGCGCGCCGCTTTGCCTCGTCGACATCTTGCAAGATACGTCGCGCATCGCTCAGAAAGAGTTTTCCCGCCGCGCTCAATCGGACTCCTCGGGGCAAGCGGTCGAACAGAAGGAATCCCATCTCTCTCTCTAAATCCTGGATCTGCCGCGACAGGGCCGGCTGGGCGACATGGAGGCGCTCCGCTGCTCGTCCGAAATGTTGTTCTTCTCCGACGCCGACGAAGTACCGCAAATGTCGAAGTTCCATTTGATACCCCCTAGGTATTAGATCGATCGAAACGAAATCTTGGACGTATCGATCATGATTATCGCAAATTAGTGGACATGAAAGCACTTGTCCTGAACACATTGGGTCACGGGTTTGATTTCGAAGACGTGGAAATCGCCTCGCCAATGGGTCGTGAGGTTCTTGTCGACGTGCAAGCGTCAGGACTCTGTCATACGGACCTCTTGTTCGCCACTCACGATATCGTTCCTACGCCATCGGTCTTAGGTCACGAGGTCGCGGGGATCGTGGCAGCAATCGGTACCGATGTCAGGCATTTCTGTGTCGGAGATCACGTTGTAGGGTCTTTGGCGCAGTCGTGCGGAGGGTGCGCGCGATGTCTCGCTGGCCGCGCCTTCCAGTGCCAACATCCCGAGTCGACACTGCGCCGGCCAGGCGATGCCCCGCGCTTGAGCCGCAACGGGATCGGCTTGTTCCAGGGTTTCGGGCTGGGTGGCTTTGCCGAACAGGCACTCATCCATGAAAACCAGCTCGCTGCCGTACCGAAGGAGATTCCCTTCGCCCAGGCTGCATTGCTCGGTTGCGGGGTCGTAACAGGCGCTGGTTCTGTCTTGAACACCGCCAACGTGAGCGCTGGTGACTCGGTTGTGATCTTTGGTGCTGGAGGGGTCGGCCTCAATGCCGTAAGCGGCGCGCGTATCGCTGGCGCTTCAAGGATCGTTGTGATCGACATCCAAGAAAGGCGGCTTGATGCGGCCCGACGATTCGGGGCGACCGACGTCATCGACTCCACGAAGAGCACCCCGGTTGAAGCCGTGGGGGGCCTGCTGCCAGGAGGGGCCGACCACGTCTTTGATTTCGTGGGGCTGAAGTCGGTGGTCGAAGAGGGGCTCGCCATGCTTAGCGTTGGGGGTGGACTCTACCTGGTCGGGGTGGCAAAACCCGAAGTCGACATTGATGTGAACATCTTTGGCGCAATCGGTGGCCAGAAGCGCGTGGTGGGTGTGAATTTCGGCTCGACCAACGCGAAGCGTGACATCGCGATGTACGCACAACTCTACTTGCAAGGCCGGATGAACCTGGACGATCTGGTTTCGAAAAAGATCTCGCTGCGCGAGGTCAATGACGGTTACGCGGCACTGAAGGACGGCTCGCTCAACCGAGTCGTGGTTACTTCGTTCTGACTGAAGAAAACTTATATAAGGAGACACACAATGGCAACCATGGAAGCGATCACTGAGAGGGGCACGATCAAAACCATCACCACTCACTATATCGATGGAGCATTCGTTGAATCCCACGGCCGCGAAGTCATGGACATCATCAAGCCGACCAACGGCAAAGTGATTGCCCGCGTCACGCTAGGCGATGAGGAAGATACGCGGCGCGCCATCGCCGCGGCCAATCGCGCATTCGTCACTTTCAGCCGGACAACAAAGGAAGAGCGCGCGGGCTGCCTGCGCCGCCTGCATGAGGCTGTCTCGGCACGCATCGATGATCTTACGGCCGCGATGGTGGAGGAGTACGGAGGGGTTGTGCGGTTCGCAAGGCTTATCGTGCAATCGGGGATCGATGCCTTCCCAGCCGCGGAGAAGGGACTCGACGAGCTGCCTTTGACTCGAAGCTGGGGCAAAACGACGGTGACCTTGGAGCCGGTCGGCGTAGCCGGTCTGATTACCGCTTGGAACGCGAACGCCCTGTTCATTTGCCTCAAGCTGGCGTCGGCCGTCGGTGCTGGTTGTACGGTCGTGATCAAGCCAAGTGAGCTGAGCTCACTGCAGACGCAGGTGATGCTTGAATGTCTGGACGCGGCTAAGCTCCCCCCAGGAGTCTGCAATATCGTGATAGGCCGCGGTAATGTCGTGGGGGCCGAACTGGTGCGCAATCCCGACGTTGCGAAGATATCTTTTACGGGTTCGGTTGCCGTCGGCCAATCGATCATGCGCGACGGCGCCGCCACGATGAAGCGCGTCACGCTGGAACTGGGGGGTAAATCGCCTACCATCCTGCTCGACGATGCGGCCATCGAGCAAGCGATTCCGTCAGCTCTTGTGCTGGCCTTTATGAATAGTGGACAAGCCTGCGCCGCAGGGACTCGGCTTCTCGTGCCCAAGAGCCGGCTCGAAGATGTGAAGCGGGCCATACGGGATGAGATGCGTGCCTACACCGTCGGCGATCCGGCTGATCCAAAGACCGCCGTCGGACCGATGGTGTCGCAAAACCAATACGAGCGAGTGCAATCCTACATCCGCAAAGGTATCGAGGAAGGCGCAGAGGTCCTTGTCGGTGGCGAGGGTCATCCGGCAGGTTTTGAAGCGGGGTACTTCGTGAAGCCCACCGTTTTCGTGAACGTGAAAAACAACATGACGATCGCCCAGGAAGAAATTTTTGGCCCCGTCCTTTGTGTCATCACCTATGACTCCGAGGATGAGGCAATCCGAATTGCCAACGACTCTAAATATGGCCTTCACTCCTGCGTGCTTGGGACCAACCTCCAGCGCGCGCGTCGTGTGGCCTCACAAATTCGGGCTGGGCGGGTAGTGATTAACGGTATGACGGACGATCCGCAGGCACCCTGGGGCGGATTTAAATACTCCGGCTTCGGCCGTGAATATGGTCAATACGGGATGGAGGCGTTTCTCGAAACCCGCGCCATACTTGAGTCTTAAAGAGGCACTCTCATGAGCCAGCACCTGATCATCTCTCCCAGCGAGGCGGCGGACCGGCTCGCGATCCGGGAGCTCGTCGAGGCCTACGCGCACTGCGCCGACCGTCGCGATGCCAAAGGCCAGATGGCGCTCTTTACTCCGGATACGCATTTCGTCGTGTACATGAATGCCAAGGATGCGAAGCCTTCGCAGGAACTGCATTCACGCGAGGCGTTGGCTCCGGTCTTTGCAGATCTGAACCAGTATGCCGCGACCATGCACTTCCTGGGACAGACTACGATCCTCACGCTGACCAGCGACCGAGGCACAGGGGAAACTTATTGCATGCCCCATCACCTCACTGTCGATGGTGGGAAAAGGAGCCTGATGATCGCGGCGCTCCGCTATTACGACACATTCGTAAAGGTAGACGGCGCTTGGTTGTTTGCGGAGCGCCTGCTGTATGTTGATTGGATCGAGGAGCGCATTCTTTCATGACAGCAACCAACAAGCTGGCTTCGGCTGCTTCGATGGACGTTCCCGCCGTCGGCCAAAAGCGCGTTGTAATCGTGGGCGCGACGGGAATGGTCGGTGGATACGCCCTTCGCTACGCGCTCGAGGACACCGCGGTCGGAAGCGTGACTTCGATTGGGCGCAGGAAACTTGGCATCTTGCATCCCAAGCTGAAGGAAGTTCTGCATCCAGACTTCGCGGACTGCTCCGCGCTCGCGGATGCGCTCTCGGGTCAGGACGCAGCGGTGTTTTGCCTGGGGGCATATACCGGATCTGTGCCTGACGGAGAGCTCCGTGCCATAACGGTGGGCTACACGGTCGAGTTCGCGCGAGTTTTCCGCAGTAGCAGTCCTGACGCGGCCTTCTCATTCTTGAGCGGCAATGGCGCGGACCCAACGGGAGGAAGCCGCATTCCCTTCGCGCGCTACAAGGGTGAGGCCGAGAACGCACTCCTCGCTGCTGGGTTCCCCCACGTTTACATCTTCCGGCCGGCATACATCTACCCCGTGGAACCACGGAAGGAACCAAATTTCAGCTACCGCCTGTTGCGCGCAATCTATCCCGCGTTTCGGGTGCTCTTCCCGAACCAGGTGATTCGGGCCGACGATTTGGCCCGAGCGATGGTGGATCTTGCCGTCAGGAGAACTGACGAGAGTGGGGGATTGGTTTTCGAGAACCGTGACATCCGGGCGATGGCTGAGTCGTTTCAACCTCCGCGGCCCTGACTTAGCCGGACGATCTTACCTCGTCATCAACCATCGAAGATGGGAGGCCTGAATGACCAGCGGAGCCGCGGGGAGACTCAATAAGAAACCCTCCCGCTGCAAACGGGAGGGTTAGTAAGTATGGAAGCAGCAGGTTTAGGCGCGGACGACGTTGCCCGCCTGGAAGCCTTTGGGGCCTTTGAGCAGATCAAACTCCACGGTCTCACCCTCGTTGAGCGAGCGGTAGCCGTTCTCCTGAATGGCGGAGAAATGCACGAAAACGTCCTCTCCCGTGGAGCGCTGGATAAATCCATATCCCTTCGCCCCGTTGAACCACTTTACTGTTCCCTTCTCTCTCACAGAAAAACTCCTTTCCCCAGATCATTAAGAATTAGTTCCCCGAATCTCTCGCATCGTAGCTCCCAGCGGAGCGCCCCCTCGAGAAAGCCAGTGAAACCCGGTTGCGTCTCCTGCCAGAGAAATATGTGCCGGAGAAATTGCCCTAAAGCAAAAGACTCCTCAGTTCTACGACGCGTAAAGAAAATGCGGCGAGAACTTGCGGAGCCCTGGACCATCGGCGCTGATTTCTACCGCCCTGCTCAAGACATCAACCTGCCTTACCCACTTCAATCCCCGACTCTCATCGGTTCATGAGCAACAGATAATAAGGAGTATTAAATCGTTACGCAAGAAAAATTAGTAAAAATAACCGCAGGTCACATTTAAATCTTTAACACGGTATAAGAAACGACGCGCCTCAGCCCCTGGACCTTCGTTCCGCCTAGAACCCAGACCCGGCTGCAACCCTTTGATAGGATTAGTGAAGTGCTCGTGTCCAATCACACCGCAGCTCCCGTTTCCGACGAGGCCGTGAAAGCCCCGGCGCTCCCGCGGCGCAGGCAACGTCCGCGCTTCTCCGGGGGCGCGATTTCCACAGCCAAATACCTTCTGCGCACCGACGTCCATACCTTCGCCTTCTCGGTGGCTGCCAACTCCATCCTCTCGTTCTTTCCGTTCGTGGTCTTGTTGATGACGTTGATCCGGCGCGTCTTTCACTCTCGGGTGATGTACGACGTGGTGGTCGAACTGCTGCGCGATTACCTCCCCGCGGGTCAGGAATTCGTCATCCGCAACCTGAACGCCATGGTGGATGCGCGCCAGCGGGTGCAGGTAGCCTCGCTGGTCATCCTGCTGGTGACTTCGACCGGCGTGTTTGTGCCGCTCGAGGTCGCGCTCAACCGCATCTGGGGATTTCCTACAAACCGCTCTTACCTTGGGAATCAGTTGGTCTCGCTCGGCCTGGCGTTTGCTTGTGGCGTTCTGGCTCTGCTTTCGATTGGAATGACCGCGGGTGTCGTGCGGCCGTTCGAATTCCTGTTGCGCGGCCACGCCCCCGCCGTTGTGCGCCTGGCGGGATTCCTGGCGATGAAGGTCTTCGCCATCGCCGCCAGCATCGCCATCTTCTTCCTCATTTACTGGGTGCTGCCTAACGGCAAGGTTCCGGTGCGCGCTGTGCTGCCCACGGCGATCATCATGGGGCTGCTGTCGGAAGCGCTGAAGTACGGCTACATCCTGGCGCTGCCCCGGCTTAATTTCGCCGAAGTCTATGGCCCCTTCGCGCTCTCGGTGAGCCTGATGTTCTGGGCGTTCCTGACCGGTCTTCTTCTGCTCGCGGGCGCCAACCTGAGCGCCGAAGAATATCAGCGGCACAGCTAAACCAGATTGGGAATGAACCTGTAATCCACAGGGGCGTTGTGACATCCATCACAGCATCGAGTTCTCTCGCCGAGTAGGATGGCCTCGGTTTCCCAGATTCCTCCGAGCAGACATTCGTCCCCAGGGGATGGCTATGGCCGCCAGTTGCCGGCGTCTGCTCGCCGCTTTGTTACTGATTTCCGCAGCGCCTCTGCTTCTGCGTGGGCAGGATGGCGCTGCGGATCGTTCCTTCGCGGATCAGGCCTCTGCAGATCGTGCCTCCGCACGCGCCTCTGTCGTTGCCTTTGGGGCTCCGGGCGGCGGCGTTTCCCCGGAAATTGCTTTCCGGCAGCTTGTTTTCCGGCAACTGGTTCGCGCCGCGGGAATCATCTTCGCCGGCCGTGTCACCTCCATCGGACGATCTGCTTCGTCCTCAGGCCCGGATCCTGCTTCCACCATCGTCACCTTCCAGGTTGAACACGCCATCCGCGGAACCTTAACCGGCCAGAATCTGACGATCCATGAGTGGGCCGGCCTTCGACTCAGTAGCGAGCGCTACCGCGTCGGCGAGCGCGTGCTGCTATTTCTGTATTCCCCGAGCAATCTGGGCCTTACTAGCCCAGTAGCTGGCGCCATGGGAAGATTTGCGATGAATTCCCAGGGCCAGATCGTGATGGGCCCGCAGCACGTCGCAGCCTTGGCTGCGGATCCTTTGCTGGGCGGAAGAACCGTGGTCCCTTTCGCCGAAATCGCGCGGGCCGTGCTCCGTTCGAGCGAGGAGAAATGAACCTGCCGTGACCCTCCCAAAGAACACGACTGCACGCTCATTCTTTTTCCGGCTGACAACGGCGCTGGCGATCATCATTCTTTTCGCCGTGCTCGCCCGCGCCGGTGGGCCTGAGTACGTCGCAGGCTCCAGCTATTTCAACCCCTCGACTATGGGCCAACCCATTACCTGGTCGCTGGGCGCGGTGAACTATTACACCGACCGAGGCGATCTCAGTCCCATCCTGACGAACGACTCGGCAAACTTATTGGTCGCCAACGCCTTCAGCCAGTGGACTTCTGTTTCCAGCGCGGCCCTCAGCGCCACCAGCGCCGGCCAGCTCGCCGAAGATGTAAATGGTTCAAACATCACCGTCAGCGCCAACGGCACGGTCACCGCCCCGGCCGACATCACTCCCTCTGCCACGCAAACGCCCGTAGGCATCGTCTACGACTTCGACGGTTCGGTGACCGACGCCTTGCTCGGAGCAGGCGCGGGCGATCCCTCGCAGTGCTTCTGGAACGCGGTCTATGGCGGCGTAGACAACTTCGGTGCTGGCGCGAACTTCCTCCACGCGCTGGTGGTGATCAACGGCCAGTGCGCGCTGCAGTCTTCGCAGCTCACAGACGTGGAATACCGGCTGGTGCGGGTGCTCGGCCGCGTGCTCGGCCTTGGTTGGTCGCAGATGAATCTGAATGTGATCACCCGCAGTCCGCCGCCAACGCCCGATGACTACGCAGGGTTTCCTGTCATGCACTACATCGACCCGGTGAGTTGTGTTCCGATCACAGCCTGCTACGCCAATCCTTACCAGCTCGCCTCTGATGACGTGGCCGCGGTGTCCCGCCTCTATCCCGCCGTCTCACCGCCTGCCACCGCCCGCATTCATGGCTCGGTCTACTTCGTCGACCACGTGGGTAGCAGCGGTCAACCCATGCAGGGCGTGAATGTGGTCGCGCGTTGGATCGATCCTTCCACCAACCAGCCCTCGGACAAGTATGGAGCTTCGTCGGTTTCCGGATTCCTCTTCACCGGCAACGCTGGCAATCTAATCACCGGCCTAACCGATCCCATGGGAAATGCCTACAGCGAATTCGGGTCAAGCAATCAAACGCTCGAAGGATTCTTCGACCTCGGCGGACTACCCATCCCGAACGGCGCCAGCTCCGCGCAGTACGAGCTCGCGGTCGCGGCGCTGGATCCATTGTGGTCGGCCGGCGTGTGCCCCTACGACCAGTCGCAAGTCGCACCTTCAGGAACTTTCCCGACCATTCTGGTGACTGCGGGAGCTGGCGGGGATATTGAGCAGGACATCCTCATGTCTGGCAGCGCGCAGCCGGTGCCTTTATGGGCCGTGACAGAGACCTGGAGCGCGCCAGCCGCGGTTCCCTCCCCGGGCGATTGGATCGGCTCCCTGAGCGGCTATGGCGATGTCGCCTACTTCATGATCACCGCCCAGGCCAACCGCACCCTCTCGGTCGCCGTCACCGCGCTGGATGAAACCGGCGACCCCACCGAATCGAAAGCTGCGCCTGTCGTTGGCATGTGGACCCTGGGCGATCCGCAGGGCACAACTCCTCCAACGCTGACTCCGGTTCCTTTCAACGCGCCGACTTTCGGCATGAGCCGGCTCGATGCCCAGGTCTTGACGTCGAACAGCTTCATCATCGGTGTCGCTGACCTGCGGGGTGACGGACGCCCTGATTATCACTACCACGCCCATGTGCTTTACGGAGACTCGGTCAGTCCGCCGCGCCTCCCGGTCACCGGTGGCCCCATCACTCTGCAGGGTACAGGCTTCACGCCCGGGCTCACGGTCGCAATGGGCGGCACGACCACTCCTCTGCTGGCGACCAATGCCAGCCAGATGCTGACAGCTGTCCCGGCGCAAAGCGATGGACCTCAAACCATCACGATCAGCGATCCGGTGAGTGGAGCATTCTCGATCATGACCAACGCGCTCACCTTCGGAGCCGCTTCCACCGACAGGATCGTATTGTTGCAGGGAGTGAATCCTCCCACGCCTGTTGGAACGCAGGCCGTCAACCCAGTCACCGTGCGGGTGGTCGCTTCGGACGGCATGACCCCGGTGAATGGCGCAACCGTAGGATGGACCACCACCAACGGTGCCACTCTCTCGGTCTGCGCGGGCGCTTCCACCTGCTCGACGATCAGCGACGAAAGCGGAATCGCTTCCACCTGGGTCACGCTCACGGCTGCCGGGAATGCAGTGATCACGGCGACCCTCGCGCCCGGCGTCTATACCCCAGCTCAGTCGGTCGGGTCTACGCTGACTGGGACCTCAACTTCTTTGGATATCGGCGTCACTACCGCCAACCTCTGGATCGCCCAGGGAGCGTCGCTCAGCGTGCCGCTCACGGCGCGCGTGGTAAGTCTGGGCGCACCGCAGAGCGGCAAGCAGGTGAACTTCTTCATCGATCAGGGCTCAGGATCGCTCAGTTCCGGGAGCAGCACGACCAACAGCGACGGCTACGCGTCGGTCATGCTCACCTTGACGAACTTTGCCGTGAACCTGCAGCTCAGCGCTTGTGTCGCGCCCGGCAACAATCCCTGCCAGAACTTTTCTGCAAGCCCAGTGGCTCCGGCGATGATGAATTTGCACGCCGTGGCCGGAGCGGGCCAGGTGGTTACGGGAGCGGCCTTCCAACCTTTGACGATCCGTGTCACCGATTCATCGACGCCGCCGAATCCCGTCCTCGGGGCGAGCGTTTTGTTTCAATCCACCGTGCTTCGTCTGGTGGGAAGCGATCTGATCCTGACGCCGGGCGACTCAACGGTCACGCCAACAGGAATGCCTGTCTTGCTCAGCGCGAGTCAAAGCACCGTGCAGAGCGACGTCGACGGCCTGGCCAGCTTCGTCCCGTCGGTGGGCTCTCTTACCGGTCCGCTGGAGATTGAGATTCAAATTTCGGCCGGAGCCACGGCCGCGCTACAGGACGTGATGGAGATTTTTCCGGCCGGCAGCAGCGGGAACACTTCCCCACCGAGCGGTAGCCTCTGGCACGGAAGTGTTCCCGTGCTTGGGGAAGCGCGGCAGCGACGCGTCGACGATCAGTGAGGACGCATATCCTGTCCTTCAAGGGATCGGGAAGGGCACGCCTTAAGCCGTGCCGATCGAGCGTCAATGAATCCGGGCTTCAGCCCCTGAGGGAATCTGAGCAAAAGAGCGGACCGCAGGCGCTGAAGCGCGGGCCATTCTCAACAACTTAACGGCACGAATAAATTCGTGCCCTTCCCGATCCTGCTACCGTCCGTCTTACTTCTTCGTCCATTGATCCACCCAGTCGTTCACGGTTTTGTACCAGAGCTGGGAATTCTGCGGCTTCATCACCCAGTGGCCTTCGTCGGGGAAATACAGCATCTTTGACGGGACGCCTTCCATCTGCAGCGTGGTGAAAAGTTGCAAGCCTTCACTCACGTCCAGGCGGTAGTCGCGCTGGCCGTGGATCACCAGCGTCGGCGTCTTGAAATTCTTGGCGTACTGGTGCGGCGACCATTTCTCGTAGCTGGCGCGGTTGTCGTAGGGAGTGCCTTTGAACTCCCAGTTGTTGAACCAGAGTTCTTCGGTGGTGCCCCAGGCGGATTCGGCGTTGAACATGCCGTCGTGCGACACCAGGCACTTGAAACGATCGGTGTGGCCGAGAATCCAGTTGATGGCATATCCGCCGTAGCTGGCGCCCAGCGCGCACTCCCGGGTCTTATCAATAAAAGCGTAATGCTCTTCCGCGTAGTCGAGGCCCTTCATCAGGTCTTCAAACGGAGCGCCGCCCCAGTCGCCGTTGATGGCGTCGATGAACTTCTGTCCGTAGCCGGTCGAGCCGTGGAAATTGATCATGATGACGACATAACCATTGGCGGCGAAGAGTTGTGGGTTCCAGCGGTAGCTCCAGTCGTCTCCCCACGCGCCCTGCGGCCCGCCGTGGATGAGGAACTTCACGGGATACTTCTTGCTGGGGTCGAAGTTCGGCGGCTTAACCAGGAAGCCTTCGACTTTGTCGTCGTGCGCGCCGGTGAACCAGAAAGCTTCGAGCGGCGACATCTGTATTTGCGACAGTAGATCGTCGTTGAAATGCGTGACGGGCTCTCCGAAGGTGGGATTTTTGTCGATTAGCCGCCGATAAATCTCATTAGGGCCTTTAATCGACATATGCGTCGAGAACAGCATTTTGCCGTCCTTACTGAATGAGAGGTCGTCGAAGTAGCCAAAGGGCAGAGTCCGAAGCCCTGGTGTCGAAAGCGGCTCGTACCCCGTGAATCCACGTTTAGCGTCCTCTGCGGATGGTGCAATAGTCTTGAAGGGCTCATCAACCGCAATGGAGCGAATCGGTGCCGAGCCCGCATTTTCTGCCACGAAAAACAAGAACTTCGAATTGGTCGACCACACAAAAGTTCCAACCCACTCGTCCAACTCCTCCGTCAGATTCTTCTTGTCGCCCGTCTTGCGGTCGTACAGCATCAAGCGAAAACGGTCGCTCTCGTATCCCGGACGCTGCTGGGCGCGGTAGGCTATGTAGCGGCCATCGGGCGAATAGAGCGGCGTCGAGTCGCTGGCGGGATTGTCGGCGGTGATGTTTTTGGCGGGGCCTCCGCTGATCGGGACGACCCAGAGATCGTTGTTAGTGGAAGCGGCCTCGTTCTTATCGTGATTCGAGGTGTAGCAAATCTCCTGCCCGTCGGGCGAGAAGGCGTAGTTGTCCTGCCCGCCAAGGGAGAACACCGGCGCATCGTAGTCGCCGGGCGTGATGTCGCGGGGGAACTGGGGTCCATAGTCGCCCGCGCTTCCCGGCGGCGGAAGCTTAATCGGAATGATGAAAATGTGGCTGCGCTTGCCCGCCTTGTAGGCATTCCAATGACGATAGAGGAGGCGATCAAAGATTAGCGCCTTGACCTTCGAGTCTTCTGCGTCCTTCGCCTTTTTCGTATTGCAGGCAGTAGGGTCAGACGCTCCATCGCATTCGGGATAGACATCCGAAGTGAAAAGGATGTTCTTGCCATCTGGCGACCAGAGTTCGCCACCTGCCTCGGTTGCGATGTCCGTGTATCGCCCGACTGTCGAGACTGTTCCTGCCACGCTGTCGAAACGAGCGATCCAGACTTGCGAGCCGCGGTCTTTATTCGAGAGGAAAGCGAACGCTTTGCCATCGGGCGCCCAGCGTGGCCGGTCGGCATCCTGATCGGCAATAATTTCGCGCTCTCTTTCCTGACCTCCGGCCGTAGGCACGATCCAGATATGCGGCGTCTTCGTGTTGGCCTCGAGATCCACGTCGACCACGCTGAAGATCACCCACTTGCCGTCGGGCGAAACCTCAGGCTCGCCCACGCGCTTGAGCTTCATCATGTCTTCGAACGTGAAGGGATGCTTGGCCTGAGCGATGGCGGGAAAAGTGAAAGCGATGAGAGCGAGAAGAACCGGAACAAAACGACGCATGGAAATACTCCTTGGCAAACGAGAAAGTGTAGCAGGATTGGTAGTGCTGCCGGCAGGACGCGTGCGCTACCGTCCAGCCCAGGGATTGACCAGCCGCACGCCGCAGCCTTCGAAGTCGGCCGTGTTGCGCGTGGCCAGAATGGCATCGCGGGAGCGGGCGATGGCGGCGATCTGCGCGTCGAGGTCCGCGATCGGTCTGCCTTGTGCGCGACGCGGCACCGCGATTTCGGGGAACGCGCGCGCTGCATCTTCGTCGAAGGACAGTACCCGTCCGGCGAAGTCTTCTGCGAATGCCGCTTCTGCTTGGGCGAGCATCTGCTCGCGACGCTTTCCCCTGGGAAGCAGTTCGATCCCCAATAGAATTTCAGCCACAGTAATCGTGGTGACGAAGAGTGGCCCTCTTTCGTGACTCTCGGACAGCCACGCCAGCACGGCGGGCGACGGGGAGGGCCGCATCGGCTCGGAAACCACGTTCGTGTCCAGAATCGTAATCACACGGTTCACTTGAATGGATTGTCCCGAACCGAAATCCGGCGGGGAGGAATCTTCAAATCGACGCCGCCAAGAGGGGCAAAGCGACGGCGGATGGCTTCTCCGATGTTGACCGGCTCGGGATCGGGTTGGGCCAGACTGGCTTCCAGCAAGTCACGCGCCTCCTGCTCCATGGAGCGTCCGTTGCGGGCGGCGCGGATCCGCAGCCGCCGCTTGGTGTTTTCCGGGAGCTTTCGAATCGTGATGCTGGCCATGCAATCAATGATATCACTGATTGCATTGATTGCAAAGTCGGTTTCCGGCCTCCAGGTTCCAGGCCGCAGGCGGCTGCCCTCCTGCGGCAAACCCTTTAGGTCATTCGGCATCCAACTACATGGCAGAACTGCGGCGCCCGCCCCGGCCCCGCTGAGCGGAGAGGGGTCGGGGAGGGCCGCCGCGGTGAGCAGCATCTCTACGGAACGCGCAAATCCAGTAAACTATAGACATGAGACTGGCTTCCCGCAGTGCTCTGCTTTTCCTCGCCCTCTTCGTCATGGCGGGTGCGCTGGCCGCCCTACCCGCCGCGCAGGAAGGTTCGCTCGATAACACGCCGCCTTCCGGCGTCACTCCTGAGCAAATCATCACACGCTTCGCGGCCCGGGAAAAACTCTTCAAGGATGCTCGCGAGCATTACACCTACCGGCAAGACATTAAGGTGCAGACGCGCGACGGCAACACAGTCACCGGGGAGTATCACGAAGTCTTCGACGTGCTTTACGACGATAAGGGCCATCGCATCGAGAACGTCGTATTCGCGCCGCAATCATCTCTGGACCAAGGCGGCCTGTCGCTCGACGAAGGCGACGTCCAGGATTTTCGCAACCGACTGCCTTTCGTGCTTACTACCGAAGAGGTTCCGGAATACAACATCCTCTACGTCGGCCAGCAGCAGGAAGATCAGTTGCACTGCTATGTCTTCGACATTGCTCCGAAACAGATTGTCGGCAAGAAACGCTACTTCCAGGGCCGCATCTGGGTGGACGACAAAGATTTTCAGATCGTGAAGACCTACGGGCAGGCGGTGCCGGAGATTCGCGACACAAAAAAGAAGGGCAAGACCGAACACCTTTACCCGAAGTTCACCACCTGGCGCGAGCAGATCGACAACCAGTACTGGTTCCCGACCTACACTCGCGCCGACGACACGCTGAGCTTCAACACGGGCGATATTCACATCCGCGAGATCGTGAAGTATGAGGACTACAAGCGCTTCGGTTCCAGCGTGAAGATTCTGTATCAAGGGCAGGAAGTGCCGAAGGCAGACCAGAAGGATCAGAAGCCGGCACAGACTCCGGATCAGAATCCGGACCCGAAGAAGCCCGATGGGACGACGCCGAATCCACAGAAATAGAGTTTCAAGGTTGCAGAGTTTCAAGGTTTCAAGGCAAAAAAGGGGCCTCGTTCCCACTTTGAAACCTTGAAACTCTGAAACTTTGAAACCTTAGTAGAAGAGATACTTCCTCCACTTATCATCCGACCGGCCCATTAACCTCATGATGTGCCGGCTGGTGTGCAGGTTGAAGGCGCGCGGCTCGCGCATCAGCTTCATACCGGCTTCGAGGGGGAACTGGTTGCCCTTACGGCGGTTGCAGGGATGGCAACAGGCCACAAGGTTTTCCCAAGTGGATGAACCTCCGCGAGATCGCGGGATCACGTGATCGAGTGTTAACTCGCCGGACGGCAGTACGGTGGCACAATACTGGCAGGTGTTGCGGTCGCGCAACAGGATATTCTTGCGCGACAGAGCACGGCTCTGGTGCGGGATGCGGCGATACTCGAGCAACCGGATCACCGAGGGCACGCGCATGGCGATGCGAGCGGCGTGCAGGAAGTGTCCATTCTCTTCTTCGGTCATGGCGACACCCTTCAGCACCAGCACCAGAGCTCGCCGCGCAGCGCAAACGTTGATGGGCTCGTAGGAAGCATTCAACACGAGCACGGGCGCGTGGAGCGCGTTGCCGTTGCTGTCACGATGCATCGCCGCCGCCGCGAACAGGCCGGCGGCATGGCGTCCCGGTGGTCCTGCGTCGGTTTCAATCCTGGGTGACATAACTCTTAAGTTCCTACCGCTTTAGCCAACGAAGCGGGTTCCGCTGCAATTCTTTCGTCCATCTGACTGTCTTCGTGACCTGGCCCAATCTCTGCATGCTGTGCCGAGATTTTCAGAGTTCGAGCCACGGTTGCGACCCAAACTTTGCTTGCGCCGGCGCGACGCAAGACCCGAGCGCATTCCGAAACGGTAGCACCGGTGGTATAAACATCGTCGACTACCAGCACTTCGCAGCCTTTCACTAACTCGGGCTGAGATACCCCGAAAGCGCCGCGCAGGTTCTCCCGGCGCTGGTGGCTGGTAAGGCCAATCTGCGAAGCGGTCTCGCGCTTTCTCTCGAGCACTCCTGCACACAAACGCAACCGGCTTCCTGGAGGGCCGAGCTTCATCGCGGCGCGCGCAATCAGTTCAGCCTGATTGAAACCGCGCTGGCGAAGCTTTGTGCGGTGCAGGGGTACGGGGATCACAGCCACCGAGTCCGCACGGAACTCTGGTTCGAGCGTCGCGATCGCTTCGGCCAGCATTCGTCCGAGAACGTTGGCTGCCGGACGTACGCCGCCATACTTCAGCAGATGAATCAGCTCGCGCAGTCCGCTCTCGTAACTGCCGTACGCGGCCGCTCGCGCGAAAGGCGGTTCGATGCGGCGGCACAGCCCGCACCGGGGCTCGCCTGGGGCACCCGTCACCGCATAGGGGGAAAATAGCCGCTCGCCGCATATGGCGCAGACTCCGCCCTCGATCGTGGGCATGGCATCAAGGCATTCCTGGCAGACGGGGAGGCGCGAAATCTTCACCAGCGGGGTTCCGCAGATGCGGCAATCGGAGGGAAACAAAACAGCGAAGAGACTTTCGGCAATCTTGAGAGTCCAGCTTGGTTCAGCGCGAAGCTTGTCCGTACCGGAAGCAATAGAAGGGCCTGCCACTGCAGCTCTGGCCTGGCTAGCCCGAGTTCTGTCCCCGCTACTGCTGAAGACGGCCTCCGTGTGGCCCGCAGGAAAATACTTTTGGGGCGGGCGACTGTGCGATTGCCTGCTTGACTAGCAGTATAACGGCGGCCGGGTCCGCTAAGCAACGTTACGATTGGGTCGAGGCGCCGGGATTGCCACCTTCTTGATCGGTTCCGGCAGCCGCTCCTTCACCGGCGCGAACAGCAACCGGTAGTCTCGCCGGAAGCATTCCGCGCAGCGTACCGGCCGCAACAGAAAAATCAGCAGCAGATAACGCTCAAAGAAGTTGCGCCGCCGCGAGCGGAATCCGGTGTCGCTGCCGCAATCGTCGCAGTGGAATTCAAAGTATTTCTGGAACCAGATCTGGTCAGGGGAGTTTTTTACCACGTTACACCTCGGAACTACGAAACTACGAAGGGGCGAAGACCAATTAGCGCTATTTTACGCCTAAGCGGGAAGCAATCCAATGCAGTTTTGCTTCAGTAGGCGCATAGCGGAACCTGCCCCGCACTTGTAATGCAGCCTACCCGCGTGCTAACGTGCCGCCGTTTAGTGTTTTGAATAAGTTACGGTACGAATTGCTTTCATCTCACGCTGCAAGAGGATTCCGCTTATGAGCAGTCCAGTCCCCGGACCAGGAACTGGTGTCAAGAAACACGTCCCTTTCGTTCCCGAGAACATGGAGATGAAGGAATTCACTCTGCGCGCCGTGCTGCTGGGACTTCTGATGACCATCGTCCTCGGCGCGGCCAACGCTTACCTCGGCCTGCGCGCCGGCATCACGATCGCCGCCACTTATCCCGCCGCAGTCATTGCGATGGCGGCTATGCGGGCCTGGAAGGGATCGCTGCTCGAAGAAAACATTGCTCGAACCGCGGGATCGATCGGCGAGTCCGTGGCAGCGGGAGCAATTTTCACCATCCCCGCATTCCTGATTGCAAAGGCGTGGCCTTCCTTCGAGCCCGGGGTGGCATACTGGAAATCGACCGCGCTCATCATGGTGGGCAGCATTCTGGGAGTGCTGTTCATTTCCCTGGTGCGGCGCGGCATGGTCGAAGATCCGGAACTGCCTTTTCCTGAATCGCTGGCCGCATCGGAGATTCACAAGGCTGGACAACGCGGAGCCCAGGCTGCGAAGTATCTTTTCTGGAATATCGGCGTCGGTGGCTTGGTGTACCTGCTCGGACGTTTCGGGTTGTTTGCCGCGGACAAGGACTTTCACTTTGGAGTCGGCGCTCTGGGCCGGAGTCAGGTCCGGTTGGGCGCGGTTGGAAGCACGAATGTGCTCGCGACCGGCGCCGCCAGCATGGTCTCAGCGCCAAGCGTAAGCCCGGCGTACTTGGGCGTGGGATACATCATCGGGCTGCGGCTGGCCGCACTTCAGTTCTCCGGAGGGGTGCTGGCTTGGGGTCTGATGGTTCCGCTACTGATGTATTTTCTAGGCCCGCAACTCAAGCACTACATTCCAGCGGATACGCCGGATGACTGGGCCACAATGGCGACCGCAGTGTGGCGGTTTATTGTCCGGCCGATCGCGGTTGGCGGCATGTTGGTGGGCGCGGCGTACACGCTCTACAAAATGCGTGCGAGCCTTACCGCCGGGTTGGGAAAGGCATTCTCAGACCTCGGCCAAACTGCGGAACAGCAAGCAAAGCTTACGCGCACCGAACGCTACATGAGTTCGAAGATTGTGTTCGGCTTGATCGCGGTGATGTTTGCGCTCATGTGCTTTCTATACATACATATTTCTGGGTTGGTTTGGCCTGCGGTACTGGCAGCCGTCGTAATGCTGGTGGTGGGATTTATCTTCGCAACTGTCTCGGGCAATCTGGTCGGATTCATCGGCTCATCCAACAACCCGATTTCAGGGCTGACGCTCTCGACCCTAATTATCGCCGCGCTGCTGATGGTTGCCCTGGGGGTTCATGGAATAAAAGGCGTGGCTACTGTGCTGGGAGTGGCTGCTGTGGTTTGCGTTTCGGCGGCGGTTGCGGGCGAACTGTTGCAGGATTTCAAGGTCGGCTACATTCTTGGCGGCACGCCCAGCAAGATTCAGAGCGCCGAATTGATTGCCGTGGTGGTGGCGAGTCTGGTGATGTATTGGCCGCTTTACCTGCTGCACACCGCGTTCGGTTTCGGCAGTCGCGAGCTTTCGGCGCCCCAGGCCGGACTGATGGCCACACTGGCAATCGGCATCGTCGGCGGAGACATGCCTTGGCCTCTGGTGGTGGTCGGTGTCTGCTTCGGCATCGCGCTGATCATGATGCAGGTGAAGAGTCCGATGCTGGTGGCCGTGGGTATGTATCTTCCATTTGAGACCACGTTCGCGATTTTCCTCGGTGGGGTCTTCCGCTCGATAGGGGACTGGATGGCGAAACGTCGTGGCCTGAACGCTGCGCAAACAGCGCGAGCGGAGAACGCCGGAGTTCTCACGGCTTCTGGCTTGATCGCCGGCGAAGCCATTTGTGGACTGCTCTGGGCAGGGATCATCGCGTTGTCGTTCGCTCAGCAGCCATGGTTGCACCTGGCTTCGGCGTGGGCCGCGAGGATCAAGACGGCGCAGATCTTTGCCCATCCGCTTTATCTGAGTGGACTTGTAGTGATGGCCCTGCTGGCCGGCCTGATGATCTTCCTGCCGCTATCGAGCGCGGGCGATCCCAACGAACCAGCACCTCCAACAGCAATGATGTAACGACAGTGTGGCGGGGGCGCCCTCGCCCGCGACCTTCGCGCAGCGAAGGGCTTTCATGATTAACTCATCTAATGTCCGTCGCCACCAACATTGCGTCGATCCAGGATCGCATCACCGCCGCTGCCCGCCGCGCTGGACGCAAACCAGGCGAAATCGCGCTAATGGCGGTCACCAAGACGCAGCCCGCAGAGAGCATCCGCGAAGCTTATAACGCGGGACAGCGCCTATTTGGTGAGAATCGCGTTCAGGATTTTGCAACCAAAGCAGGAGCCCTTCAGGATTTGCGCGCAGCAGAATGGCACATGATTGGACACCTGCAGACGAACAAAGCCGCGAAATCAGTAGAGCTTTTCCAAGCCGTGGATTCCGTCGACTCCCTGAAGCTGGCCGAGAGGCTGAACGCCGCGGCAAACACGCTAAGCAGAAAGCTCGACGTCCTTATCGAAATCAACGTCGGCGGAGAAGCGGCGAAGAGCGGCGTAGCACTAGACTCCCCGGCGCTACAAGAATTGCTGATCGCCGCGCCCCGGCTGGAGGCACTCGTCTTCCGCGGACTCATGACCGTGCCGCCATTCACCGACGATCCCGAGGGTGCCCGGCCCTACTTCCGCAAGTTGCGCGAGTTGCGCGATACGATCGCGAGTCGCAAGCTGCCCGCCGTCGCCATGGACCAGCTTTCCATGGGCATGTCGCATGATTTCGAAGTGGCGATTGAAGAGGGATCGACCTGCGTGCGCGTGGGCACAGCTATCTTCGGAGAAAGGAAAGCAACTTAACCACGGAGGCACAGAGACACAGAGAAAATCTAAGGCTATCGGTCCAGTTTTCTCTGTGTCTCTGTGCCTCTGTGGTGAATTTTTTGAAGGTACCGCGTTCTTCCGTTACCATTGCCTCCGGCCAGACCACCCGCCAGAAAGTGATTCGTGTTTTAGGGCTATCGGCCGAAGAAGTTGGCAGAAGGATTGTGTAGCGCCGCCGTCTCGGCGGCTACAGGGAGCGACTTTTGAGCTTTTCCGAACGCTTGCAGGAAATTCGCACCGGGTTCGAGCGTCCCTTCTGGGTCGCCAACATCAGCGAGCTTTTCGAGCGTCTTTCCTACTACGCCGTATTTGCCGTGCTCGCGCGCTACCTGCACGAGAGCCTGCATTTTGATGTCGAGCGTGCCAGCAGCCTCACTGGAATGTTTGGCGGCTGGGTCTGGTTTCTCGCTATCGGTGGCGGCGCGCTCGCCGACCGGCTCGGCTTCCGGCGCGCACTTTCGATCGCTTATCTGATCCTCAGCTTCGCCTATTTTCTGTTGGGGTCGATCGGATCCCCCTGGCTCGCGCCATTGCGTAACAGCGTGCCGCTGGTGGCGCTGGTGGCATTCGTCCTGATCCTGCCCGCCCTGGGCGTTGCACTGGTAAAGCCTTGCGTGGTAGGGACTACGGCTCGTGCCTCGAAAGAAAATGTCCGCTCCGTCGGATATTCGATTTATTACACGTTGGTGAACGTTGGCAGTACGGCGGGACCGCTCCTCGCCTCGTGGGCTCAAGAGCACGGCGCCGTAGAGAATGTATTTCGCATCGCCGCGTTGAGCGTGTTCCTGATGCTCTTCGTCGTGCTGCTGCTGTTCAAAGAGCCGCGCCGCGCCGACGAAGGCGAAACCGCAAGTCTCAGCCAGGTGGGCAAGAATTTCCTGACGGTGCTTTCGAATCCGCGGTTCATGATTTTTCTGCTGATCTTCACTGGATACTGGATCGTCTTCTGGCAGGAGTTCATCGCCTTGCCGCTCTACATTTCCGCATACATCGATCCCAAGGCGGACACGGCGCGAATCCTGGCGACCGACCCCATCGTAGTCATTTTGTTCACCCTGTTGATCGGGTTTCTCACCAAGCGCATGCAAGCGTTTCACGCCGTCATCCTCGGAACGCTGATTTCGAGCCTGGCCTGGATCCTTCTGATCGTGCATCCCTCCGTCTGGATGGCAGTCGCCACGCTGGTTGTAGTGGCGATCGGCGAAATCGTGCAACAGCCGCGCTACTACGATTACATCTCGCGCCTCGCTCCCAAGGGGCAGCAGGGCACCTATATGGGCTTCGCGTTCCTGCCGCTCGGCATTGGATCGTTCGTCGCCGGCAGGTTTAGCGGATGGGCCATGCATCACTTTGGCGAAGAGATGCACCGGCCGGAGTTTGTCTGGTGGTCGGTGGTCGCCGTTGGCGTGGCGACGACGGTGCTGCTATGGATTTACGACCGCGTCGTACGAGTGGAATGAAATGCAACCCAGGACCACCCCCGACGCAGTCGCCGCCGAAATTCGACGCGCGCTTAAGGGCGGCGGCTCCGCCGAGCACGCCGCGGGCGTTCAATGGTTCTTCAAAGATGAAGTCAAATCGCACGGCTGGTACGCGGCAGACTTGCGCCGCGCCGCCGTCCGCTTTCGCAGAGAAGTAAGGAAAGAGCACGGGCTCGATTTCCTGATCAGGATTGCCGATCGTCTTTTCTCCGGCTCCGTGCTGGAAGAAAAGATAGCGGCCGTGTTTTTGCTGGAGAAACTCGACGGCGAGTTTGGCGATGTCGACTTCAAACTGTTCGAGAGCTGGCTCGACCGCATCAGCAGTTGGGCCGATCATGACGCTCTGGTGCACGATCTGATTGCTCCTATGATCGCCTCCAAACCCGCGCGGGCAAAAACTGTTTTCCGCTGGGCAAAGTCACCCGACCGTTGGCATCGCCGCGCGGCATGCGTGGCCTTGATTCGAGGATCACGCGCCAGGATGTTCTTCCCCGAGATCACGAAGCTTTCCGATTTTCTTCTCGCCGACGAAGACGACATGGTGCAAAAAGGATTAGGCTGGCTGCTGCGCGAAACCGCAAAGTTTGATGCCAAACGCACCGTCCCGTATCTGATGAAAATTCGGGGGCACGCTCCACGTCTAGTGCAGCGCACGGCCTGCGAGACTCTGCCCGCAGGAGTCAGAAAAAAGATCTTGGCGACCAACCGCGCTTAACCGACTTTTCTGCCCCGCTGCCAGCTTCAGAAATAGCTCAGCCATTCATCACTGCGGCGCCGTTTCAAATCTGCAAACCACCGGCAAAGCGGATAAAGCGTAAGCACCACGACAGCCCAAACCAGATAGACGATCGGCAACGGGTATCCCCATCCCGGAGGCGGAGTGATGGGAAACTGTCTGAAGCTCGGGGATTCGAACATCCAATGCACCTGCCCGTAGCGCGCATAACATACCGCTACGGCGAGCATGTGTATCAGAGGTATGTGCAAGAGATAATAAAACATCGGCACTTTGCCAACGACGAGCGCCGGCCGAAGCCATGGCGGCGTTCGGGCGTCAACGGCCCACAAGAAAAGCACCGCTGGGCCCAGCGTCATCAGCAGGTACAGGAGCGATGGCGGATACTTTGTAGTATTCAAAAATGACAGCGCCGTGAAAACTGCCGATTTCTGCGTGCTCCAGGGTAGCGGATCGCCGTAAACATTAACGCCACGCAAAACCAAAAACGCGGCGCTCAAGCCGGCGCCGAGCGGCAACAGAAATGCCTTACGGCGTGCCGACGGCCAACTGTAGATCTGTCCCAGACCGTACCCCGCCGCCGTAACTCCGATCCATGGGATCAGCACATAGATCACAAGAACGACGTGGCCCGGATGCTTCAGGATGACATTGGGCGAGTGCAGAATCGACCAAAGCGGATTGGAGGAATCGATCGAGTCGAGCAGATTATGAGTTGCGATCATCAACACGCCAAATGTCGTCACTACCCAAGCCGGCAAGTAAACCAGAACCGAAAGCACAATCATCGCCCAACCCAGGGCCCACAAAACAATGAGCATCGTCACGTGGTAGTCGAAGTTAAACTGCCAGCCGAGACAGCGCGTCACTGTCACTTCCAGAAAAATCAGCCAGAGCCCGCGCGTGAAAAGAAACCGAGACAGCTCCTGTTTGGTTTTCTTGCGTAAAGAGAGGTAGGCGCCGGTACCAGTCAGCAGGAAGAAAACGGGCGCACAGAAATGCGTAATCCAGCGCGTGAAGAATAGTGGGACAGTCGTGGTAGCGGGATCGGTGGGATTCAATCCCGAATTTCCGAAGAAATCCCGCACGTGATCGAGCGCCATCAGAATCATGATGACGCCGCGAACCACGTCGATCGATTCGATGCGGACGCGGGTAGAAACCACCGACTCGGCCACGGGCTCGGCTACTGCAGGCATCTAGCGCCATAGTGTAACCAAGAATCGTCTCCAAGCGAATGGCACTTTTAATGCGCGGCTTTCCAGGCACAGACTCTAAGCACAGATTCGCCCAAATCCCTCCCATTGTTTACAATAGACGTTTGCCCATGGACCTGGCTGCCATCCAATCTGCGCTGCGCGAACGCAACATCGACGCGTGGCTGTTCTACGACCACCATCATCGCGACCCCATAGCCTACCGCGTACTTGGCTTGCCGGCGGGTCTCATGGTCACCCGGCGCTGGTTCTACTTGATTCCGGCGCAGGGCGAGCCCGTAAAGCTGGTCCACAAAATCGAAGCCGGGCATCTCGATTCCCTGCCCGGCAGCAAGCGCCAGTATTCCGGATGGCAGGAACTCTTCGACACGCTGAAATCGATGCTCGCGTCCTATCGCGACATCGCCATGCAGTATTCGCCCAACAACATCGTCTTTACGATTTCTCTGGTCGATGGCGGGACCATCGAACTTCTGCGTGGCCTGGGAAAGAACGTGGTCAGTTCCGCCGACTTGGTAGCGCAGTTTGAAGCCACCTGGACAGAAGAACAGATCAAGACTCACTTCGCCGCCCGAGACAGCGTGGATTCAATCGTGGCTGACGCCTTCAAGGAAATTGGACGCCGCGTGCGCAATGGCGGAACCACAGAGCACGCAATTCAGCAGTGGTTCATGGAAGCCTTCCGCCGTGAGAATCTGCTGGCTGACGATGGACCGATCGTAGCCGTCAACGCCAATGCCGGAAACCCGCACTACGAGCCTCGCGCCGATCATTCTGCGCCCATTCGCGAAGGCGACCTCGTGCTACTCGACGTCTGGGGAAAAAAGGACGTTCCAGGAGCGGTCTATTACGACATCACATGGATGGGTTTCGTCGGCAAGGCGCCATCGGATCGCATCCGCCAGGTATTTGAAATCGTGCGAGACGCCCGCGATGCCGGCGTTAAAACCGTGACCGATGCGGTGAACGCCGGACGCCGCATTGCCGGATGGGAAGTCGATCGCGCTACCCGCAGCCACATCAAGAAGAATGGCTTCGGTGAATATTTCATTCACCGCACCGGACATTCCATCGGCACCGACGTCCATTCCAATGGGGCCAACATGGACGACCTGGAGATTCACGACGAGCGCCAGATTCTCCCCAACTCTTGCTTCTCCATCGAGCCCGGCATTTATCTGCCGGAGTTCGGCGTGCGTAGCGAGGTCAACATGCTGGTCCGTCCCAAATCGGCGGAAGTCACCGGCAACATACAACGCGAGATCGTAATTATCTGATGGCCAATCAAACTACAGCCAAGCCAACCACCAAGGCGGCCGAGCCGGCGCAACCCGCCAGCACCATGTCCGTAATCGCACCCGCTCTGGGCTGGCTGATTCCCGGCGCAGGGCACATCATCCAAAAACACTGGATTCGCGGAGCGTTGCTGTTCATCTCCATCGGAACCCTGTTTGTCCTCGGCCTGCTCATGCAAGGCCACATCTATCGGGCAAACGCCGGCGACATCCTCGAGATGCTGGGCTTCGTCGGCGACCTGGGCAGCGGCGCGTTCTACATCACCGCACTGGCCTTGGGCTGGGGTAGTACTGTCGTTTCGAACGCGGTCGCGGATTATGGAAAGATGTTTATGATCGTCGCTGGACTGCTGAATTTCATCGCCGTGGCCGACGCCTATCATATCGCTATCGGGAAGAAACAATGAACCTCCAACTCACTCACTTCAGCGCGGCTTTCGTCTTCGCGCTGTTTGCTTCCATCGTTTTCGGCATCACCCACCGTGAGACCACTCGCGACATGGTTCGCTACGGCCTGTACTGTTTTGTAATGTTCATGGGCGGCGCTCTGGTTGCTGGCTGGGCAATGTGGCTGGTACGAAGATAGCTAAGATCTTCTACCCTTCCCACACAAAGGCGTCAAACACTCGCTTCGACTCAAAATTCAGCCGGCGGTAAAGCGCGACCGCTCCGGCGTTGGCTTCGGTCACAGTCAACGAGAGCATCGAGAATCCACGTTTGCGCAGATTCGCAGAGGTCGCCGCCAGCAGCGCCTCACCAATTCCACGCGAGCGGTATTCGGGGAGCACGCAAACCTGAGTCACATGGCCGACGTCATTACGAACTCGTGAGCACAGGATCAAACCAATCAGATTCTTCCCCTTGCGGTCCACGGCAGCATACGATGATTCCGGATCGAACAATCCGCAACCCGGGAAACGAACGATGTTGTTCAGAAAGCGCAACGATCCGGCGAGCGTGTGGTACTGGTCGTTGATCTGGGCGTCAACGTGGTTACGATACGCGGCGGTGATCACGGCGGCGGCAGGCTGGTAGTCTGCTTCTGTCCACCACCGGATCTCGACATCCGGAAAGTCTGCCGGCATCTGCGGCACGGCGTTGTTGAGCTCGAGAACCATGAATAGCCGCGGATGCCGCTGGAACCCCTGGTCGAGAAACGGCCGGGCCACGCTCCCCGCTTCATATGCCAGCAACTGCGCTTCCACCCGGTGAATTCCCGGGGACTGCTGCAAGGTCTCGATCACATGAGTCAGCAGCTTGATTTCGACCTCGCGCGCGTCAGGGAGGCGGTTCCCGTTCACCACAAAAAGATCGCCGACCACTCCCTTGCTGCCTTCATACACGAAGAAGCTGTAGCCGAAGATGCGTCCGCGTTCAATGGCGGCGTATCCCGGCAGAATTTTCGCGTCGACATAACGCAAAATCATCTCCGCCGATCCGTTGTAGTCCCAGGAAAGCAGGCTCGCCCAGACCCGCGACTCATCGTCGAGCAGGGGACGCAGGTCCACGGAAGAAAAATGTCTGAGGTCGAGAATCTCCACGGGGCTCCTGCAAACTCAGCCAAAGAATCCAGGCATCGTTCGCAACGGCAGAAATCCGAGTTTAGTGCGTTCCACGACGCGAGGCAAACCAGCTGAACACAGGGCAGCAACAGCAATCTATCCCACTCGATCGAGAATTGTGAGTTGCCCCGCCAAATCGTCGTTGCGGTGTTCCATGATCAACGTCTGCCGGTCGGGCGACAGAGACCAACAGTCACGGAAATACATTTCGCGGGGACCAATCTGCATCCACGATTCAATGATCAGTTCCTCGTCCTCCCACGTTGCACCTCCGCGAACCGGTCTGCCGTTCAGCAGGTTCTTGCCTTGCTCTCCATTGAGCAAGCACGTGAAGACGACTTGATCTTCGCTGCCATCAAGTTTGGTGACGACCATCTCCACCTGCAGCTTAAAGTCTGACTGCTCGATCTTTGCCGAGACGGCTTTCGGTGGCGTGCCAAGGAGCTTGCTCTTCTGCAAGTTTGCATTCCACACACCAGAGAAATTGACACTCATCAATAACTCTCCCCATCCAAGAGACCTTCCGGCGATTTCCAGGCCTGGTACTGGGAAAACCCTGGAGCAGCATGTCTTACTCGCAGCCTGCTAGTGCGTGCGACCCGCTTCCGCCGCAGCGACCCAATAGTAGTCGACACGCTGCGCCGCATAGTGCCCGAGGTAAGAGACACGGCGGCCCGGCACCAGTTTCGCAATCTCCACCTGCGAATTCTCCGGTGCCACCAGCAAGTGCTCTTCCGCTGGAACGCTGCCCCAATCGTAGTTGAAGGTTAGCTGGTTGCGATAAAAAGTCAGTCCGTATTCCAGTTCGCGCCGGACATGATAGACCGCCAGCGGCAGCGGATGCGTCTCGATACCGGCAATCTCCAGGGCCAGCGGACGCGCCGAAAGCGCCTGATCCAAAGGCACGGCGCCCAGTCTCAATACCGCGCCCACGGTGAGCACGACCGGAATCAGCGTGACAAACCGCAGCATACGCAGGCCCTCCTTGCGGATCAGCGTAAGCGCAATTCCGGCGCACAGGACAAACGCGACGGCGAGGGCCACCAGCATCGGTTGCCCTCCAGGAAGCCGATGCTGCGTGACCAGATAGGCGATCAACAGGGCAGGAATTATAAGACTCCCTGCCAGCAGCGCGTGCAGCACGACCAGCCCCGTCGCGGCGGGCTCCGCATCACTCTGTCCCAGATGTTCCCGCAGGTAATCCGCCAACAGCAGGGCACCCGCCGGAATCGCCGGGAGAATATAGCCGGGCAGTTTCGATTGCGAGATCGAGAAAAACAGAATGGGCACGATCAGCCAGCAGCAGGCGAACACACCGAATTGATGTTCCCGATCACCTTCCGAAGCACGCGCGGACCTTGGTTCAGCCCACCACAAATGAACTCGCCGAACAAATGCAGCAATAACGAATACCGTCCACGGAACCAACGCCAGCGCGGTCACCGGCAGGTAATACCAGATGGGCTCCGTATGATGATAAAGATTCTGCGAGAACCGCCCGAAATTCTGCTCGACGATGAATTCACGAAAGAACTGCGGGTTGCGCATTTGCACCGCGAAATACCAAGGCAGAGCAGTCGCGCAGAACAGGAGAATCCCCGGAAGCCAGAGGGTCTTAACTATCGGCCGCCATTCACGAGCCGCCGCGGCATAAAGGACAATCACCATCCCGGTGAGAAAAAGCGCGACCGGCCCCTTCGCCAGGGTTCCTAAAGCGATGAACCCATAAAACATTGCCAGGTAAATTCGCTTCCCACTTTCCCGCCAGGCCCACCAGCCGAGCATCCCCATAGTGAAAGCCGCGGCCAGAGCCATGTCCATTGAGGCGGCACGGGCATAACCGACAATCCCCGCGGAGGAAGCAACCATCAGCGCGCCATCCAGCTCAACTCCCGGTCGAAAGCGTCGCAGAAAAAAGTACACCGCGAGCACGAGCAAAGTGGCATCAAGTGCCGCCGGCAGCCGCGCCGCCCAGTCGCTGACTCCGACAATCGCGTAAGCCACCATCGCCTGCCAGTAATACAGCGGAGGCTTCTCCAGCCAGGGTCGGCCGCCGAGAGTGGGTGTGACCCAGTCATGTCGCTGCAGCATTTCGCGCGCCACCTGCGCGTAACGCGGCTCATCGGCCCCGATCAGCCCGAACTGCGCCAATCCATAGAAAAACAGAAACGCACAGAAGCCCGCCAGCAACAGCGAGTCGGTACGAGTGCGATTCGTCATGGGAGAAAGGAAGGTTTCAAGGTTTCAAGGTTTCAAAGGTTTCAAGGTTTAAAAGCGATAGCAGGCAAAGTTACATCGGACGAACTAACCTTCGAAACATTGAAACCTTGACACATTGAAACCTGATGTTGACTTATTGTACGGAAGGGCCGCGATGCAGCAGCTCCAGAACCTGTCGCACCGCCTGCGCCAGCGGACCATCCAGCGAGCACCCGCTGGCGCACTCGTGTCCGCCGCCACCAAAGCGCTCGGCCACTCGCGCCACATCCAGCTTGCCCTTGCTGCGCAGGCTCACCCGAAAACGCCCGCCGGGAAGCTCGCGAAAAAATGCCGCCACCTCAACTTCGCCGATCGAAAGCACATAGTTCACTAGGCCTTCGCAGTCCTCTTCCTTCGCTTCGCAGCGTTCCATTTGTTCCTGCGTAACCCAGGTCCAGCCGACGTGGCCGTCGGTGTTGAGGTTGCGCAGAGCTTCCCCCAGCAACCTCATCTTGGCTACCGAGTGCGCAAAATAAATACAGCGCGCGCAATGCGACGGATCGGCGCCGGCCAGAACCAACTCCCGCGCTAGAGCAAATGTATGCTGGTTCGTCCCTTGAAACATGAACGACCCGGTATCGGTCATCAGCGCCGTGTAAAGGCAGGTAGCAACCTCCGGAGAGAAATGCGCCCCCGCTTCGCGTGCGAGTCGAAACACCATTTCCGCCGTAGCCACGGCATGGGGATCGATCCAGTTCACGTTGGCAAAGGGACGCCCGCTGACATGATGATCGATGTTGATCAGGAAGCGGTCTTCCAACCCCTCCAACCGCGTGCGGTGAATGCTGTCGCACTCCAGAATGATCGCCGCCTCGTAATCGCCGGCCACGCGATTGGCCTGCAGCACCTGGTCGGCAAACGGCAACGCGCGATAAATGCGCGGCACGCCATCGTGCAGCACCACGTCGGCCTGCTTCCCCATGGCGCGCAGAACCTGACAGCACGCCAGAGCTGATCCGACGGCGTCGCCATCCGGCCGCGCGTGCGACGTCAGCACGAATCGGTCGCGCTGCTCGATTTGCTGGAGAACATCCTGCAGCATCGCTATGCTTTCTCTCCACTCGTTTTCGTACGGGACTTCATTCTCTTCTTGGCCCGCGCAAGAAGTTCTTCCACTCGCGCCTTTTCCCGCTCCGAACGGTCCAGCCGGAAATACAATTCTGGCGCGCGCCTCCGCCGCAGGCGTTCCACTAATTCATGCCGTATATATTCTTTGGCGGCAAGCAAGCCCTCAAGACTTCGCTCCGCTTCCTGGTCATCACCGTCCACATCCACCAGAACCTGCGCGGACCGTCCATCGTCCGCGATGTGCACGGCCGTCACTCTGACCAGTCCGATGCGCGGATCGGCCAATTCCCCTTCCACCAGCGTTTCAATCTCTTCGCGCAAGGCCTCGCCCAACCGGCCGCGATGATATTTGACCCCGCGCTTCTCCACCGCTCACCTCGAAGTAAAACGCATGAGAATATCAGAAAACCGGCCCGAGATGTTGGCCTCAAAGTACTATTGTCGCCCACCAAGGAGTCATCCGGGTAAGTACAGAGGTAACAAGGCGATAGAAGCAGTGGTCAGTGGCCAGTGATTAGTCGCCGACTGACACCAACGCGATCCGTGGTTTTACTGACCACTGATCACTGATCACTGACCACTTTGCGTACTACAGATACTCCACAAACGAATCCGCAACTTCAGCCCCGTGATTGTTGGCAATGCGCGTAGCCGTCCGCTCGACGTTCTTCATCAATCCATCAAGATAGTCACGCGAATCGGAGATGGCAACCACGCCGACGGTAGCGCGATTCCACAAGCCACTGGCCTCAAGTTCGGCGACAGAAACGTTGAACCCGGCGCGCAGTCGGTCTTTCAGGCTCCGCAGTACCTGCCGTTTATCCTTGAGCGATTGTGCCGCTTCAATGTGAAGTTCGAGGGTGAGGAAGGCGATCATCAGAGTCAGGGAACAAGGGTCAGAGGTCAGGGGATCAACAACTGACCCCTAACCCCTGGCCCCTGATCCCCGTTCTTACGCAATTACTTCCGCGGCAATCCGCTCGGTAGCGAATGCTTCGATCACATCGCCGACCTTGATGTCGCCGTAGTTCGAGATCGAGATACCGCACTCCATGCCATTCGTAACCTCTTTGGCGTCGTCCTTGAAGCGCCGCAGCGATCCCACCTTGCCCTTGAAAACCTGCACGTTGTCGCGCAGCAACCGGACTTCGGAGTCGCGCTTGACCAAGCCGTCGCTCACGCGGCAACCAGCCACCGTCCCAACTTTCGGGATGCGGAAAACGTTCAGCACTTCGGCTCGGCCTTGGTAGTGTTCCTTGTACGTCGGTTCGAGCAACCCGCTCATGGCGCGCTTGATCTCATCCTGCAGTTCGTAAATGATCGAGTGCAGGCGGATGTCGACTTTCTCCTGCTCGGCAATTTCCTGCGCCTTGCGCTCCGGCCGCACGTTGAAGCCGATGATAATCGCATTCGACGCCGAAGCCAGCAGCACGTCCGTCTCAGTAATCGCGCCAACGCCAGACCGCAGCAGCTTCAGTCGCACTTTCTCGTTCGAGAGCTTGGTCAGCAGATCAGTAATCACTTCCACCGATCCCTGCACGTCGCCCTTCAGAATGACGTTCAGTTCCTTGGTGCCCGCGGCCTTGATCTGTTCCGCCAATCCTTCCAGCGATACGCGGGAACTCTTCGCCAGAGCCGCCTCGCGCGACTTCTGTTCGCGGTATTCCGAAATACCGCGCGCCTTGTCGCGATCGGCGACGACAACAAACTGATCTCCAGCCTGCGGCAGCGCTTCCATGCCAATAATTTCCACCGGAGTCGAAGGCGGAGCCGTCTGCAACTGCGCGCCACGGTCGTCAAACATAGCGCGCACTTTCCCGTAAACGTTCCCCACCACAAAGTTGTCGCCTGCGTTCAGCGTTCCGTTCTGCACCAGCACCGTGGCCACCGGACCGCGCCCGCGATCCAGCTTCGCCTCCAGCACAACTCCGGTCGCAGCCCGTTCTGGCGTAGCCTTCAATTCGCCCAGGTCAGCCACGAGGCAGATCATTTCCATCAGCAGATTCAGATTCGTTTTCTTCTTCGCCGAAACATCCACAAACACCGTCTTGCCGCCCCATTCTTCCGGCACTAATCCACGGTCGCCGAGCTGTTTCTTCACTCGGTCGGGCAAAGCGTCCGGCTTGTCGATCTTGTTCACCGCCACAATGATGGGAACTTCTGCGGCGTGCGCGTGGTCGATGGCCTCAACCGTCTGCGGCATCACGCCGTCGTCAGCCGCGACAACCAGCACCACAATGTCAGTGGCTTTCGCACCGCGCGATCGCATGCGCGTAAAAGCTTCGTGACCCGGCGTGTCGAGGAACACAATCTCGCGCCCAAATGCGGGCGATTCTTTGTCGGTAATCCGCACCTTGTAAGCGCCGATATGCTGCGTGATGCCGCCGGCCTCGCCGTCCGCAACATTTGTCAGGCGGATGGAGTCAAGCAGCGTGGTTTTGCCGTGGTCCACATGACCCATGATCGTAACCACAGGCGGACGTATCCCGGTTTCCGGCACCAATTCTTCGCTGGCTGCAGCCGCATCAACTTCTTTCGCGGTTTGCTCTTCGAACGTGATCACGTTCGTGTCGGCGCCGAAGAAGCGCGCCATCTCGCTCGCCAGTTCCGCGTCCAGCGTTTGGTTGATCGTGGCGAATACGCCCTTCGACAGCAGTCGCGAAATCAGATCCTTGGCGCGAATCTCCAGCTTCTCCGCCAAATCCTTTACGCTGATCCCTTCCGTGATCGTGATGCTGCGGGTGATCGGCAGGGGCTCATTCGACACCACCATGCGCGGCGGCGGCGTGTAGCCCTTCATCGGACCTTCCTTCACGCCACGCGGAACATAGCGCTGCCCAGGCCGTCGCGCCGGTCCACCCGGACGACTTCCCGGACGTGTTGTTCCCGGAGGCGGAAGCGCTGGACCCACGCCCAGAGGACGCGCCCCTGCAGGCGATTGCCGCGTGGGATGCATCGGCCTGCGCTCTCCCGGACGCAACGGCGGACGTGAAGCACCTGGAGCTCCGCCCGCCATCGGCGGACGTCGCTGAAAAATTGGCTGCCCGGGCACGGGACGCCCCGGCAGAGGACGCGAACCGCCGATCGGCACTCCCGGCTGCACTGGCGGCGGAGCCGCCCGCAGCGGAGCCTTGTAAACTGGCCGCGGTCCGGTTTGCGGAACGATCATGCGCGGCACCGGAGGCGCAGCTGCAGGTGGAGGCGCAGCCGGACGCGCCGCAATAGGAGCCGCGGGTGGAGCGCTCGCCGAAACCGACGAAGGAGTTGCTGCGACCGGAACCTGCGCCGCTGGCGGCGTCACCGGGCGCGCAGGCGCGCTCACAGGTGACGACGAAACCGTCGGAGGCAGAACCACGCGCGGAGGAGCAACCGGAGCTGCCGGGGGCGCAGCCACCGACGCTGCCGGAACTGTCACCACCGGCTTCGCCGCCGGAGGAGCAACCACCGCTGGCTTCTCTGCCGGAGCATGCATAGCGGGTGGCGCCGTCGGACGCGCCACAGCCGGAGGCGCAACAGCTTCCTTGCGCTGCGTAATCGCCTTCAGTACATCTCCCGGACGGGAAATGTTTGACAGATCAATTTTGGTTTTGATTTCTTCTTCGCCGCGGGGCGCGCGCGAACTCGACTTACCGGCCGCGGACGAACCTTCCGCCGAGGAACGGAGATATACACGTACTTTCTCCGCTTCGTGCTCTTCCAGAGAACTGGAGTGCGTTTTCTTCTCTGTCACTCCGACCAGCGGAAGCGTGTCGAGAATGGCTTTGCTCTTGACTTCCAGCTCTCGGGCAAGATCGTTGATTCGAACCTTACTCATCCGGCCTTTCATTTCTCCGCGTTGTAGTTAGGTCATCATCGACCTCACGGAGTCAGTTTCTTCGGTCCCACGCCATCGAACGTATGCCAGCGTGCCATGATTATTCTTTGGTTTCGGAAGCGGACTCCGCTTCCGGCTCGGGCTGCTCGTCCCCGGCAAGCGTATCTGCTTCCACGGTGCCTTCTTCGCTCACCGCAACTTCCTCGGCGGGCGCCGCTTCTTCCACCGCCAAAGGAACTTCCGCGGTAATGTCTTCCGGACCCGGCTCAGCAGCTTCCGCCGCCGCGACCTCGCCTTCCACGGCCACTTCACCTTCCACGACAGCACCCTGCTCCAGGCTGGCAAAGTAATTATTCACCGCAAGACTGATTTTTTCTACCGTCTTCGGCCCGATGCCCTCGATCGCCTCAAGCTGCTCCGGAGTCATATCGGCGAGCGCTTCCACCGTGGTCACACCAGCAGCGCCCAGCTTCTCCACCAAACCATCGCCCAGTCCAGGGACGCTTTCCAGCGGCGTGGCCGTTTGCGGCACCATCGCCGACATCTGCTGTTCCACTTCCTGCCGCTTCTCTTCCTCGCTCTTGATGTCGATCTTCCAGCCCAGCAGCTTGGCCGCCAACCGCACGTTCTGCCCCTTCTTACCGATGGCAAGCGATAGCTGGCTGTCGTCGACCACCACTTCGAGATGCTTCCCTCCCGAATCAACCACCGTCACTTTGCTGACTTTCGCCGGCTGCAGCGCCTTCTCGGCAAACGTCACCGCATCTTCGTGATACTCGATGATGTCAATCTTCTCTCCATGCAGTTCGCGGATGATCGACTGCACCCGCATCCCCTTCATGCCCACGCACGCGCCCACCGCATCCACGTCCTTGTCCTTGGACATGACTGCGATCTTCGTGCGCTCACCGGCTTCGCGAGCAATGGCGCGAATCACCACCGTCCCGTCATAAATCTCCGGAACCTCAGTCTGGAACAAATGCTGCACCAGATCGGGCACAGCGCGAGATACCACAACGCCCGGTCCTTTCGACGCTTTCTCCACCCGTGCAATCACCACTCGCACACGTTCGCCAATCGCGAACGACTCCAACCGCGACTGCTCCTTACGCGGCATGCGCGCTTCCGCCTTGCCAATGTCGAAGATCACATCCGGACCTTCCACCCGCTTCACGGTCGCATTCACCACTTCGTTCACGCGTCCGATGTATTCGTTGTAGACGGTGTCGCGCTCCGCCTCGCGCACCTTCTGGAAGATCACCTGCTTCGCCAGTTGTGCCGCAATGCGGCCGAGGATCCCCTCCGTAACCTTCGGCGTCCGCAACTCTCCGCCAATTTCCAGGTTCGGATCGACCTTGCGCGCATCTTCCAGCGTGATCTGCAGCAGCGGATCTTCCACCTGCTCCGGAGTCTCCACCACCGTCTTCACCGCAAACGCATTGATCTTGCCGGTCTCTTTATCCAGTTCGGCGCGCAGGTTTTCCTGCGTCTTGTAGTATTTGCGCGTAGCCATAACAATGGCGTCTTCCACCGCGCTAACCACAATCTGCGGATCAATCCCTTTTTCCCGGCTCAACGCGTCGATCGTGTTGTAAAGCTCACTAGCCATAGGACGTATTCCGTTATGAAGCCTGCTGCGTAACAGGTTTCAAAGTTTCAAGGTTTCAAATGTTTCAAAACCGTGCGTCGCTGATCTTCAACTTTGAAACCTTGAAACCTTGAAACCTAGATTTCCGGCACCAGATTCGCCTTCTCCACATTGGCGAATTCAATCTCGATCTTCTGCCCTGGCTCCGCACCCATCTTCATCTTGCGGCGCGATTTGTGGCTGGCCACGCTTAAATCCAGCGTCAGCCGCCCGTCGCGAAAACTTTCCAGCCGTCCTTCGAAGTACCGGTTGTTATTCACCGGATTCCTCGTCGTCAGCTTCACCCGGCTGCCCACAAAGCGCTCAAACTCACGTGCCTTCGTCAGCTTCCGGTCCAGCCCCGGCGACGAAACTTCCAGCGTGTAACTGTCCGAGATTGCATCCTCGACATCGAGGATGGTCCCAAACTCGCGGCTGAAGTTGGCGCAATCTCCGTGCGTCACTCCTGCCAACACGTCGCCACTTGCCGCACCTGGCTTGTCCAGGAACACGCGCAGCATGCGGGCTTTGCCGCTCCCGCGAAACTCCAAATCGACCACTTCCAGCCCGCTGGAGGCCGCTACCCGCTCCGCTATCTCGCGTACTCGATCAAGCTCAAGTGCCATGCATCCAACAACTTGCAGCCTAGCCCACCCAGCAGATTCCTCCGCAACGAAAAAGTGGGCTTGCGCCCACTGGTGTGCTTCGCCAAATGCCGGTATTACACAACAGTTCTCAGTTCTCTAATATACGCCCCGACCAAGGAAAAAGACAAATCCCCCAACTTTCAAGCGGTGCCCCACGACAATCGCCTCACGGCAAAATTAGGGCCTTGGTAGCAGAGACGGAATAGTTCGTATTCTCAACGCAAAAGCCTCGAAAAAGAACCAACTGGGCCTATAATGGCGACGCGAAGTGGCTCGCCTCCGCACCGGACCCTAATGATGTCGCCGTGTTCCCCTAGAAGAGGAAATCACCATTCTTCCTCCCCGCTATGGGCAGGACTGGTCCTTTTCCAAATCTTCCTGTGTGTTGCCTCGGCGCGCGCCCAGCACGCACCAGGTCCCCCACCGCCGGGAGAGGCCGCAGGCAATGGACCCCGCATCCATGAGATACAAGAAACTTCCTGCAACGGCGAAACTCTTCAGCTGACGGTTCGATCTGAGAAGAACGCTCTTCTCGATCGCCAGGCGGTTGCCAAACTGCATGAACAAAAGAAGGATGTCACACTTTGGCAGAGTACCTCAAAGGAATCCGAGGCAACCTTTTGCGTCGACTCTGGAGATTACGACCTTGAAGTCAGCGCAGTCGGATACCTGACTGGGCACAAGGAAGTAGAAGTACAAGCCGCCGACACACGGACTCTTAAAGTGGAGATGGTCCTGCAAGGCGACCCATCCGCGGTTGAATTGAGTGCCAGCGACGACGCAATCCCCCCCAAGTTGCGCAAGGATGCGAAGCAGGCGGTTGACGAACTCAAGTCGGAAAATCTCACAAGGGCGCAGAAACACCTCGACAAAGTTTACGCAGCCGTTCCATCCAGCTCCCAGGTGAACTTTTTATATGGATATCTGTTCTTGCAGTTGAAAAACATGGAGAAGTCGGGGGCCTACCTGAAGCGCGCCGTAACTTTGAATCCGCGGAATGTCCAGGCTCTCATTCTGCTGGGGCGTGAGCAGTTGCAGCAGGGTCAGACGGAAGAGGCACAGAAAACCCTGGAGCAGGCCGTGATCGCAAATTCCGCGGACTGGATGGCGCACACCCTTCTCGCGGATGCCTACTTGCACCAGAAGGAGTTCGAAGAAGCTCGGCAGCAAGCTCAAATGGCAATCGAAGCGGGAAAAGGCTCCGCAAGCGCCGCCCAATTGGCTTTAGGGCAAGCCCTGGCTCACCTCGGACGTACCCGGGAAAGTGTTGCCGTTTTGAACTCATTCCTGCAAACTAACGTCGATAGTCCAAACGTTACCCAGGTAAAGCAACTGATTGCGCAAATCGAAGCCCCTGATGCCGGCAATGCGGCACCAGGCGGCGAAGAGCCGGTAAGTGATCTGGTGTTGGCATCTTCCAGCCCCAGCCTGCCGCGACGCGCCTGGGGCCCTCCCGGAGTCGATGAGGTAAAGCCATTGGTTGCGCCGGGTGTAAGCTGCCCTACCCGGCAAGTGCTACAGATGGCCGGTGAGAGGGTGAAGGAACTGGTCGATTCCATGTCACAATTCAGCGCCATCGAAGACCTGCTCCATGAGCAGCTCGATCCGACTGGCAATCCCCTCACCAAGGAGACTCGCAAGTTCGACTATGTAGCTTCAATCACCGAGGAGCGTCCTGGGGTTTTAATCGTTGACGAATATCGCAACAACCCGTACGCACCCCCCAATCTTCCCGATCACATCTCCACTCAGGGATTTATGGCCGCGGCGCTTATCTTCCATCCTGACATGCAGGAAAATTTCGATCTGACCTGTGAAGGTCTGGGCCAGTGGCGTGGAAACGCGACCTGGTTGGTACACTTCCGCCAGCGGGACGACAAGCCCAAACGGCTCGAAGATTACGGCGAGGGAGACCACACTTATGGTGTGAGCCAGAAGGGACGGGCTTGGATCAATTCCGACGATTCTCAGATCGTGCGCGTCGAATCGGAACTCGTGAATTCTGTTCAGCGGCTCACCGTCCAGCATCAAGTTACCGAGTACGGTCCGGTCCAATTCCAAAAGAAGAACGTTCAGCTTTGGTTACCGCAGAGTGTCGATCTTTTCCTCGAGATTAATAGGCATCGCTATTATCGCCGGCATAGTTTTGACCACTACATGCTGTTCTCGGTCAATTCAGAACAGAAGTCGGCGACGGCCAGAGATGCGCAACACAAGAAACCCCAGAGTCAGTAGTCGCCTCACCGAGTGATCCAGCACGATTCAATTTGGCTAATAAGCCGGCACGGCCGCGGGCGCCCCTGTTCCGCGTGCTACTGCCGGAGCCAACTTTCCCAGCCCAAGTAGCGCCCGCCCGGGAAAAACATCCGGCACAATCTTCCCGTCGTCAACTACAACCGTCCCTGCTACCATCAAATACCGCACGCCCACACTCGGCTCCATCGGCTTCTCAAACGTAGATCGATCGCTGATAGTCGCCGCATCGAACACCACGATGTCAGCGTCGCAGCCCTCCTGCAACCTCCCTTTGAGTCGTCCCGCCGGTGTCGACCGCTCCAGCATCTCTGCCGGCATCAAACTCATCTTGCGGATCGCATCCATCAGTGTGACCGTTCCCTTTCCGCGCACATACTGCGCCAGCACTCGCGAGTAAGTCCCGGCATTGCGCGGATGCCCTTCCTCACCATCGCTCGCGATCATCACCAGAGGATGAGGAATCACTTTGTCCACAATCTCCTGCGTATTGGCGAAAACCAGCACCCACTGCGTCGAAGTCGAATTATGAAGCTCGTCGAAACGACGCTGAGTAAGGTGCTCGCCCGTATCAGGGATTACAAGATCGCCATAATCGATTCCGAGTTTTTCCCGCCAGCCCGGATTAAATACCGCCGAGATCACCGGGGTCAGGCCCGCGATATAGGGATACGCCTCGGTGGTTACGTCCAACCCGCGGGCGCGCGCTCCCTCCACCATCGCGAGGCACTCCAGCGAATCGCGCAGGCATGTACTGTTGATGTGCACAATATGCAGCGCTGCTCCGGTGATCGCCGCCGCTCCAATCACCTCACTGACCGCCTCAATCGCAGAACCGGGCTCGACCCGTCCCGCACTGCGCATATGCACATAAACCGGCACCCCGCGCTCCGCAGCCAGACGAAACATGTCAATCACTTCCAGCCGCGTCGCACCAGGCGTGTACTGAATCCCCATTCCGATCGCTAAACCGCCAGCGTCCAACTCCGCACGCAGCCGCCGCTTTATAGCTTCGATCTGTTCCGGCGTCGCGGGCAGGTCGGTCGCGGGCCCGCTGTTGGGGAAAATAGTTCCGGCCGGCAGCGGCGCCCCGAACACCGCAGCCCGCGCCGCCACATGGCTGGCCGACGTGCCGTAATGAATCAGTGAGTGCCCCTCCTTAGATTTCAGGAACTGCGTTACATCAGGCGCACCAATCTCCAATTCCAGAGCGCTAGTTACCCCATCAAGCGCCTTCACCCGCTGGCTTGCCATGTCCTGTCCATGCTGGTGCAGATCAATGAATCCAGGAGCAACCACCAGCCCGCCAGCATGAACCATTCGCCGTCCACTAAGCGCTTCCGCCGACACGCGGACAATCTTCCCGTCACGAACGCCAACGTTCCGCACCCCATCCAGCCCAGTCTCCGGATCAATAACGCGCCCGCCCTCGATCACAAGGTCGTACTGCTGCCCGGCTAAGAAGACCGTCGAGAACAAGAAAACACAGAAGAAGAAAATTAGTCTGCGCATAATCGCTCCGTAGCGCCGCTGTCCCGGCGGCTGTCCGGCGGGCGTCCTCGCCCGCTGCCCCGATGCCAAGACGCTCGCGTCCCATTCCGCAACGATCAGTGCTTCGGGGATGTGAGCCGAGCCGATGATATCAGGCCCCTCACAACTCCCTCCCTTTACTTCCATTTGCCTCAACCCCGCCCGCTCTCTAGAATAAAGATTCACCCACAAGCTGGGAGAATTTCCGAGAACCCTATGATTCATTTTCCCGTACCCGAAGCTCTAACCTTCGACGACGTTCTCCTCTTACCTGCGCGCTCCGACGTAATTCCCGCGACCGCCAACACCCAGACTCAACTCACCCACGACATCAGGCTGAACATTCCCATCGTAAGCGCCGCCATGGATACCGTCACCGAATCCCACATGGCCATCGCGCTCGCCCAGCAGGGTGGTCTCGGCATCATTCATCGCAACCTCAGCATCGAGCAGCAGGCCGATGAAGTCGACAAGGTAAAACGCTCGGAAAGCGGCATGATCGTCGACCCGGTCACGATGTCGCCCACCGACAAAGTCAGCGACGCCCTCGAGATCATGCGCCGCTACAAGATTTCCGGCGTGCCCATCACCGAGCATGGCAAGTTAGTCGGCATTCTCACCAACCGCGACCTCCGCTTCGAGTCCCGCTTCGATATTCCCATCGATCGCGTGATGACGAAGAAAAATCTCATCACGGTTCCCGTAGGCACCACGCTCGAAGATGCCGAAGAGATTCTCCACGAGCACCGCGTCGAAAAACTCCTCGTGGTCGACGATAAATACAACCTCAAGGGACTGATCACCGTAAAAGACATTCAGAAGAAACTGAAGTATCCCAACGCCGCCAAAGATCCTCAAGGACGCCTGCGAGTAGGCGCAGCCATCGGCGCCACCGGCGACTTCCTCGAACGCGCCCAGGAATTAGCCGAAGCCAAAGTCGACGTCCTAGCCATCGACAGCGCCCACGGCCACTCCAGCAAAGTGCTCGAAGCCGTCAAGCTGGTGAAGTCCAAGCTTCCCGAGGTGCAACTCCTCGCCGGCAACGTCGCCACGTTTGATGGCGCCTGCGAACTGGCTCGTGCCGGAGCCGACGGCATCAAGGTCGGCATCGGTCCCGGTTCCATCTGCACCACTCGCGTAGTCACCGGCGCCGGCGTGCCCCAGATCACCGCCATCGCCGAAGCTTACCGCGCCGTAAAAGACGCCGGCATTCCCATCATCGCCGACGGCGGCATCAAGTACTCCGGCGACGTGACAAAAGCTCTGGCCGCCGGCGCCAGTGCAGTAATGATTGGCTCGCTCTTCGCCGGAACCGATGAAAGTCCCGGTGAGCTGATCCTCTATCAAGGCCGCTCCTACAAGTCCTATCGCGGCATGGGATCGATTGGCGCCATGGCGCAGGGTTCCAGCGAGCGTTACTTCCAGAACACCGAAGGTGAATCCTCCGCCGCCGTCTCTGCCGGCGACGGAGAATCCAACCGCCTCGGCAAACTCGTTCCCGAAGGCATCGAGGGCCGTGTCCCCTACCGCGGTTCCGTCGCCATGATCGTCCACCAGATGGTTGGGGGACTAAAGTCAGGCATGGGTTACTGCGGCTGCGCCACCATCGCCGAACTTCTGCAGAAAACTCGCTTCGTCCGCATCAGCGGCGCCGGTCTTCGCGAAAGCCATGTCCACGACGTAATGATCACCCGCGAGGCCCCCAACTATGGCGTCGAGTAACGCGTGTCCGGCGGGACTTCGCCTATGTGGGGACAGCCGTTCTCGGCTGTCCGGCCCGGCGCAGCCGGGGCATGGCTCCCGCGCTTGAGCTCCGATCGACACGAAGTTCTCAAGGCCTGGATCGCCGCCATACTCTGGCTGATCGTCATTGCCATCGAATCCAGCGCCCTGCTCTCCGCCAGCCACACGGGACGCATTCTCTATCCCCTGCTGCATTTCCTCTTCGGCATCGACCGTGAGCACTTCCACGTTTGGCACTTCTACATTCGCAAGTCAGGCCACGTCATCGGCTACGGCACGCTGAGCATTCTGCTCTTCCGCGCCTGGCGCGCCACCCTGCCCGCCCCGGGGAACCCCAGGTGGACCATGCGCTGGGCCAACATCGCTATCCTCGGAACCGCTCTAGTAGCCAGCCTCGACGAGTGGCACCAGACCTTCATCCCGTCCCGCACCGGCACGGTGCGCGATGTCGTTCTCGACACCTGTGCCGGGATCGGCGCCCAAGTGCTCGTATTGTTGTGGATAAGAACTTTCGCGAAGAGATAGTCGCGAAGCGACGACACTCATTAGCCCCGCACGTAAGTGCGGGGTGAGGCATAAGTGGACAGAACTGAGTCCCCGAAGGGGACGTTACCCAGCTATGACACAAACTCCGCAGGGACGGCGCGAGTTCTAACGCTCCCGCTCCCTCCAGGCCTGAGTTTTACTTTATTTCAGAACGCTTCGTGAGAGCACCCCGCCCCGCCACCTGCAAAATCCCCGCCGCAACCAAAGCCATCCCCGCCGAAAAGTAAAACGGAATCGCAGCCCCGTAATGCTTCCAAAGCTCGCCCGTAATCAAGCTCGCAGCCAAAGTAGCCACGCTGGTCACAAAAAAATAAATCCCGAGAGCGCGCCCCCGCACCTGCTCGCCAACCGTCTCCACAACCAGAGCCTTCAGCACAGGCTGGGTCAGGGCGTAGTAGAAACCATACACAGCCATCGCGATCCAGATCGCCAGCGTCGAGGAGGCTCGCCCGAAAACAATATAGACCCCTGCAAAAATCACATAGCCTGCGGACCCAACCAGCCGCCGCGAAACGCGATCACTGAACCATCCCGCAGGCCATGATGCAAGTGTGTAAGTAATGTTGAATACCAGCCCAAGCAGAGGCGCCAGCGCCACCGGAATCCCAACATTCTGCGCCCGCAAAACCAGAAACATGTCACTCGAATTGCCCAGTGAGAACAAAGTCACGGCGACAAGGACGAAATAGAAGGACACTGGCAAACTAATTCGCTCTCTAGACGAGGCTCCACGCGTCTTGAGCTTTTCAGATGTAAGGACAGCCGCGCTCGCCTGTCCGCCAGGCGCAGCCCGGCGCTTTTCGCGTATACCGACCAACGCCACCAGCACGCACAACGCCCCCGGAACCGCAGCTGCCCAGAACACGCTCCGAATTCCAAAACGCCCAAGCAGAGCCAGAGCAACCAGCGGCCCCGCGATCGCTCCAGCCGAATCCATCGACTGGATCAGCCCATACGCCGAACCCAACCGCTCCTTACGCACCGACTCCGCGACCATCACGTCGCGCGGCGCTCCACGCACACCCTTGGCCAGCCGGTCGGTGAAGCGAATCAACAGAATTTGCGGCCACGCCGTAACCATCGCAAGCAGCGGCTTCACCGCGTTAGCAGCAAAGTATCCTGCGACGACAACTGGCTTGCGGTGTTGAATGCGATCGGTAAGAAATCCAGAAAAAAGCTTGGCAAACGACGCGACGCTCTCGGCAATTCCCTCAATCAGTCCCAGTTGCGCCGGCCCCGCCCCCAGCGATGCCAGAAACGCCGGCAACACCCAGTACGCCATCTCGGAGGCCGTGTCGTTCAGAAACGATGTGATGCCGAAGACGTAGATGTTCCGCGCAGCCGAAGACTCACGCTCAGCAGAAGGAACCATGAAGCAGTTTTACACGGAGAAAGACCAGAAAATCCAGGGTCAGATAATCGATGCAATGCATCGCGTCAAAGAACTGAGAACTGAGAACTGCCCTCAGTACATCGCGTCGTACTTGGTCACAACCCACTGCCCGTCCTTGTTCTCGGTCGTGACGGTGAAGAGTTCCCTGTAGGTAGTGGACTGGCCCGGGCCAGTAAGCCGCTTGCCGCGGTAGTGAAGAATCGTCAGCGGCGGCGCGCTTTCCCACTCCGCCAGCTCCCAGGAAAGCAGCGGATGCTGCGCCTCCGAATTGCAAATGAAGTGGGCATACTTCTTGCGGTAGTCGTGCTCCCAGCCGTGGAGCAGTTCGTCGCAGTGGCCGTCTCGCAATTCGCGAAGAAAAAGGTTGGCGCTATGCTCAATGGTCCGGTCGCGCAGCGGGTTCATCCGAATGCTCACCGGCAGCCCGGTCAAAGGATCGTGGTCCTCCGACCGCGCCAGCACCGGGCCCTGATTGCTAAGCCACCAGATGTAGCCCAGAAATCCAAACACCAGCAGCGCCGAGGCACCGACCGCAATAGCAATCTGTGTGCGAGTAAATCCCATCTGAGAGAAAGTTTATCTGGATGGCAAATTACGGCAAGATTACCGTCGGAAGCCGCGAGAGTACATGTACAAGTGGGGAGTTTGGGGGCCGCACAAGGTTTGTCATTCCGAGCCGCTCGCAGCCGCGCAACGCGCGGAAAGAGCGTGCGAGGAATCTGCTGCATGGCAGTGTCTCTGCTCGCAAAGAAAAAGGGCACGGCTCACGCCGTGCCCTGGTCCAAAATCCCAACTACTCTTTCTTGTCCTCGGCCTCTTCCTTCACCGGCTCGATCCCGCCATCGTGCTGCGCCTGCGCTTCGGCATCTTCCATCGCTTTCTTTGCCTCGGCAACCTTCTTGGCGCGGGCTTCAGCGCGCTTCTCGCGCTTCTCGTCCAGCACCTTTTCGCTGCCCAGCAGCTCGAGAAAAGCCTTGTCAGCGCCGTCGCCCTTATTCCAGCCAGTGCGAATGATCCGCGTGTACCCGCCTTCGCGATCGCCAAAGCGCGGTCCAACTGTATCGAACAGCTTCACCAGGGCTTCGTCAGTCATGAGGTAAGCGCCAGCCAGACGGCGCGCGGCAAGATCGCCGCGCTTGCCCAGCGTAATCATCTTCTCGACGATTGGCCGTGCCGCCTTAGCCTTGGGAACGGTCGTCTCGACCCGCTCCTCCACGATCACCGACGTGACCAGGTTCCGCAGCAGCGACCGCCGGTGCGCAGTGTTCCGTCCGAGTTTGTATCCTGCAACTTTGTGACGCATGGTGAACCTCTGTTAGAGCTTAGGGATCAGGGGCTGGGGGGCAGTAAATTCGGCTTCGCTGGCCCCTGACCCCCTATCCCCAGATCCCTGCATTCTTAATTCTTACAGCTGATCGTCCGGACCATAAGCCGATGCCGGCAAGACCAGATTCGAAGTCGGTCCCGGCACCGCGTTCCCGTGCTCGTCGATCTTCATGCCCAGACTCAGACCCATCGAGGAAAGTATTTCCTTGATCTCGTTCAGCGACTTTCTGCCGAAGTTCTTGGTCTTGAGCATCTCCGATTCCGTCTTCTGCACCAGCTCGCCGATAGTCTGGATATTCGCATTCTTCAGGCAGTTATAGCTGCGCACCGAAAGCTCCAGCTCCTCAACGGAACGATTCAAGTTCTCGTTGTGGATCTCAGGCTTGCGGTCATCCGACGACGACGTCCCGGTTTCGATCTCTTCCTCGAAGTTGATGAAGATGTTCATGTGGTCCTTCATCAATTTCGCGGAGAGGCCGATGGCATCCGCCGGAGTAATGGACCCGTTGGTCCACACTTCGAGAGTCAGCTTGTCGTAGTCGGTAATCTGCCCAAGACGCGCCGCTTCCACGGTGTAGTTGCACTTGCGCACCGGCGAGTGCACGGAATCAATAGGAATGAATCCGATCCCAAGATCCTCGTCAAAGTTCTTGTCGGCGGAAGTGTAGCCACGGCCGCGCTTCAGCCGCATTTCCATATCCAGTTTGCCGCCTTCGCTCACCGTCGCGATGTAAACATCTTTGTCGAGAACCTCGACATCGCCGTCGGCTTCGATCATCCCGCTGGTAACCACGCCCGGCTGATCGGCGCGCAAATAGATCGCCTTCGGAGCATCGCCCGCCAGCTTGAACGGAATCTGCTTCAGGTTAAGGATGATGTCAGTCGCATCTTCCACTACCCCAGGGATCGACTGGAACTCGTGCAGCACGCCTTCCATCTTCACCGCGGTGACTGCAGCACCTTCAATCGAACTCAGCAGCACGCGCCGCAGCGCATTGCCCACGGTAGTGCCAAAGCCGCGCTCAAAAGGCTGCGCCCAGAAAATGCCGTACTTATCGGTGAGGGTGGAAGTATCAACTGCGAGACGTTTCGGTTTCTGAAAACCTTTCCAAAGCATTTGTTTCTCCTTCGGCCGTTTGGCTCAATCCCAGCTCGCTGAGTGGTCCAACTCAGGTCAACGCCGGAAAAGGCTGATCTGGCTCGAATGTTTGCTAGACCAAGGTTTCAAAGTTTCAAGGTTGCAAAGTTTCAAAGACTCTCAGCCGCAAGGCTTTTGAAACCTTGAAACCATGAAACTTTGAAACCTGCCTTCCTGAAACCTTACTTGCTATACAACTCAACGATCAGCTGCTCGTTCACCGGCAACTGAATATCTTCGCGCTTCGGCAACGAAAGCACCCGCGCCGTGTACGCGTCGCGATTCACTTCCAGCCAGTTCGGCAAGGTGCCGTGGCTGGCAAATTCCTTCGCCAACTCGAGCACGGTGAGCTTCTTGCTGTTCTCGCGAATCGAAATCTCTTCGCCCGCACTCACTTCGTAAGAAGGAATGTTGACCTTGCGATTATTCACCGCGACATGTCCATGACGCACCAACTGCCGCGCCTGCCGCCGCGACTGCGCAAAGCCCAGCCGGAAAACGACGTTGTCAAGTCGCCGCTCCAGTTGCTGCAGCAGCAGTTCGCCGGTAACGCCCCGCGAGCGCGCCGCCTTCTCAAAATAGTTGCGGAACTGGCCTTCCAGCGTGAAGTAGATGCGCTTGGCTTTCTGCTTCTCGCGCAACTGCAGCCCGTAGCCAACAATCTTGGCCTTGCGGTCTTTCCCATGTTGTCCGGGAGCGAAGTTGCGCTTCTCGATGGGACACTTATCGCTAAAACACTTTGAGCCTTTGAGGAACAGCTTCATGCCCTCGCGGCGGCATAGACGGCAAACTGCATCGGTATAACGTGCCAAATTGTTCTCCTTCTAGATGACCGGTTTACGGGTTTGGCTTCACCCTTCGTCCCGGTCGAAAATCAGTGGTCAGTGGCCGGTGATCAGTGGCCAGAAGACCGCTCTTGATCTTGATCTTTCTGGCCACTGGTCACTGACCACTGGCCACGTTCTTACACTCTTCTTCTCTTCGGCGGCCGACATCCATTATGCGGAATCGGCGTAACGTCGCGAATCGATCGCACTTCAATGCCTGACGACGCCAAAGCCCGCACCGCCGACTCGCGCCCCGAACCCGGACCGCTCACCCGCACATCCACGCTGCGCACTCCATGATCGCGCGCCAAGCTGGCCGCATTCGAGGCCGCCTGCTGCGCCGCGAACGGCGTGCCTTTGCGCGATCCGCGAAAGCCCAGCGATCCCGAACTCTTCCACGACAGAACGTTGCCGTTCATGTCGGTGATGGTCACGATCGTGTTGTTGAAGGAAGCCTGCACATAGCACAGCCCGTGCGGAACGTGCTTGCGCTCCTTCTTCTTGAACGTCTTCTTCTTGCCTTTTTTCTCCGGCGCGGCCGTGCCGCCCGCTGCTACTGGTTTTGCCATTGAAACCTCGGTTTCAAAGTTTCAAGGGTTTCAAGTTGCAAGGTGAAGTCTCTGAAACCTTGAAACCTGCGAAACCTTGAAACCTGCTTTAAGTCTTGGACGTCGCCTTCTTCTTAGTTGACACCGTTCCCTTGCGCGGTCCTTTACGGGTGCGCGCGTTGGTATGCGTTCGCTGTCCCCGGACCGGCAAATTGCGGCGGTGACGGAACCCGCGATAGGACCCGATTTCGATGAGTCGCTTGATGTTCATCGAAACTTCCTTCCGCAGATCGCCTTCCACCATCCCCTGCGCCTCAATCACGGTGCGGATCCGGTTGACTTCTTCTTCGCTGAGGTCTTGGACCTTCTTCATCGGATCCACCTTGGCCTCGTCAAGAATCGTTCCGGCGCGCGGATGCCCGATCCCGTAGATGTAGGTCAACGCGATGTTGATATGCTTCTGGCGCGGTAAGTCAACGCCTGCGATACGTGCCATTGTTCCTGACCTCTCCCAGTCGCTTAGCCCTGGCGCTGTTTATGTTTCGTGTTGACGCAGATCACCCGCACCACACCCTTGCGGTGGATGACCTTGCACTTGTCGCAAATTTTCTTCACTGATGCTCGTACTTTCATAATTCCGTTTCCGATCCCAAACCGTGAGTGCCTATTTATAACGGTAAACAATACGCCCGCGATTCAAATCGTAAGGCGAAAGCTCCACCGCGACCTTGTCACCGGGCAATATGCGAATAAAGTTCTTCCGCATCTTCCCTGACACATGCGCCAGCACCTGGTGTTTATTCTCCAACTCCACCTTGAACATGGCGTTGGGCAGCGGTTCCAGAACCACTGCCATCACTTCAATCGCGTCCTCTTTGCTCATGCACCTCTCAGGACTTTCAGCTTCCAGCTCTCAGCTATCAGTTTTCACCGAAAGCTGAGAGCTGATGGCTGAGAGATCACTTCGTCAGAATCACCGGCCCATCTTTCGTCACAGCGACGCAATGCTCGAAGTGCGCGCTGAAACTTCCGTCCACTGTCACCGCCGTCCACTTGTCACCAAGAACTCGCGTTTCCGGCTTGCCATAATTCACCATAGGCTCGATCGCAAGCACCATGCCCTCGCGCAACTTCGCGCCATGACCCCGCGCTCCGAAGTTCGGAACCTGCGGCTCTTCGTGCAAGCGCGTCCCAATCCCGTGTCCCACAAATTCCCGAACCACGCTGAACCCAGCCGCTTCCACGTGCTCCTGCACCGCCGCTCCCACATCGCCCACCGAGTTGCCGATCAGCGCCTGGTCAATCCCGCGATACAGCGACTCCTCAGTCACCGTCAGCAGCTTGCGCAACTCCGGCTTCACCGCATCGCTCACCGGAACCGTAATCGCGGCGTCGCCGTAATATCCGTCGAGCACCACGCCGCAATCAATCGAAACGATGTCGCCCTCTTTCAGCGCCCGCTTTTCCGACGGAATTCCATGCACAATCTCTTCATTCACCGACGTGCACAACACGCAGGGATAATCGTAATACCCCTTAAACGCCGGCTTGGCTCCGAGTGCCGCAATTTTCTTCTCGGCGGCGCGTTCCAAATCCATCGTGGTCACGCCCGGCGCGACCATCGAACGCACTTCATCCAGAACCTGGCGCACGATACGGCCGCTGTGCCGCATCCGTTCAATCTCTGCCGCCGACTTGCACACAATCGCCATTCTTATGCGCGACCCTCAGGCATTATGGTCCTCAATAATCCTGAAAATCTGCTCCGTGACTTCGTCCATTGGCCGGTCGCCATTGATCGAGATCAATCTTCCAGTGCGCTGGTAGTAATCCGCCACCGGGGTAGTTTGCTCCTGATAAGCCGCCAGCCGTGGCGCAATCACTTCCAACCGGTCATCATTGCGGGTCACCAGCTTCGCCCCTTCAATGTCGCAAACTTCATCGACGCGGGGCGGCTGGAAGTGGACGTTATAGATCCGCCCACAGGTAGGACAAGAACGGCGTCCAGAGATCCGGAGCAACAATTGATTATAGTCCACGTCCAACCGGATCACAATCGGCCAGGCCCGCGTGGGCCGCGAGTTGTCAAAGAACTTGTCCTCAAGCAGCGCATCCAGCCATCCGGCCTGGGCCGCGGTGCGCGGAAACCCATCCAGAATGTAGCCTCGCTTGCAGTCCGGCTGCTTCAATCTCAGCCGGACCATTTCACAAACCAGATCGTCGGAAACCAACTCCCCTCGAGACATGACCGCCTTGGCAGCCATTCCGAGTTCCGTACCCTGCGCCACGTTTTCCCGCAGGATATCTCCGGTGGAGACCTGCGGAATCAGATACCGCTCCATGATGCGCTTGGCCTGAGTCCCTTTACCAGCGCCCGGTGGTCCAAGCAGCACAATGGGGCCGACGTCCCGTGAGGTTTCCTGCGCCATCGAGTTGGCCAAAGCCTCCCGAACAGTGTTCAGCAACCCCACAAACAAATCTGTAATTAAGTAATTTGGAAATCTGGCAAGTTACCACTGAGCCGCTGTTGATCTTCAATTACCAAATTACCCGATTACTAAATTACAAAATCTCCTACGACCAATTCCTGCGCCCGCGAATCCGTCCACTGCGCGGCGTGAATCCATCGTAGTGGCGCATAATCAGCTGTGCCTCGATCTGCGTAACCGTATCCATGGCCACGCCCACCACGATCAGCAGCGACGTTCCGCCAAAATAAAAATTTACGCCCAGACCGTTCGTCACCCACACCGGAAGCCGCTCAAACAGCGTCCCTCCCAGCCAGAACGGTAAATGGTTCAAGTGAATGCCGGTAATCATCCACTCCGGAATGAAAGAAATGATGATCAGATATAGCGCGCCCACCAGCGTGATCCGGGTCAGAACTTCGTTGATGTAGTCCGCCGTGCGTTTCCCTGGACGTATGCCCGGAATGAACCCGCCATACTTCCGCATATTGTCGGCAACTTCGCTGGGATTGAAAACGATCGACACATAAAAGTACGCGAAGAAAATAATGCCCACCGCATACAGCAACGTATAAAGCGGCTCGCCCCACTGCAGCAGGCGAATCATGTCGCCGATATAGCGCGTGTTCTTAAACCCATACCCGATCGTCTGCGGCAAAGTAAGAATCGAAGACGCGAAGATGACCGGCATCACACCGCCAGCGTTCACCCGAAGCGGAAGATGCGTCGACTGCCCGCCCATCACTTTCCGTCCCACCACCCGCTTGGCATATTGCACCGGAATGCGCCGCTCGCACCGCTCGACATATACGATGAAGGCCACCACCGCGATCATGAACACGACCAGCCCGATCATCAGCACCGGCGTAATCGCTCCCCACGTCCCGTTCTTGGCTTTCTCAATCAGATCCTGCACGCCACGCGGCAAGCCCACGACAATGCCGGCAAAAATCAGCAGCGACATGCCATTGCCAATACCGCGATCGGTAATCTGCTCGCCCAGCCACATGATGAACGCACTGCCCGTGGTCAAGGTCAGCATCGTCATCAGAACGAACGAAGTACCCGGGTGAAGTACAAAGTCTCCAGCTTTCATCAGGCCCAGAGCAATCCCGAACGACTGCACCGCGCTCAGAATGACTGTGATGTAGCGGGTCCACTGCGTAATCTTCTTGCGCCCCAGCTCGCCTTCTTTTTGCAGCTTCGCCAGCGGCTCATACACCACGGTCAAAAGCTGCAAAATAATCGATGCCGTGATGTACGGCATGATGCCCAGGGCAAAAATAGTCAGCCGCCGCAGGTTCCCGCCGGAAAACAAATCGACGAAGCCCAGCAGCGAACCCCGGTTCTGATTGAAAAAATCTTCCAGCTTAAGAAAGTTCACGCCCGGAGTAGGAAGATGCCCGCCCAGCCGGTAAACCGCGAGCATCGCCAGCGTGAACAGAACCCGCTTGCGCAGGTCAGGGATGCGGAAGATGTTAGCCAGCTTCCCCCAGATTGGAAATACTCCGCTCTCTCCTGCCATTACTGCAAGACCTCAACCTTGCCGCCAGCCTTGGTAATTTTTTCCGTCGCCGACTTCGAGAACTTGTGCGCGTGCACCGTGATCGCAATCGTCAACTCGCCATCGCCCAGAATCTTCACCGGATGCTTCGCCTTGATCACTCCCGCCTTGCGCAGCACCTCGGGCGTAATCGGCGCCCCGAGCAGTTCCCCGCCCAGCGCCACCAGCCGCTCCAGGCTGACGATATTGAATTCCTTGCGAAAAATGTTGGTGAACCCCCGCTTCGGCATGCGCCGGTGCAACGGCATTTGCCCGCCTTCAAACCCGCGGATCAGCCGCATACCGGTTCGCGAACGCTGCCCCTTGTGCCCACGCGTCGAAGTCTTACCCATGCCGGAGCCCATACCGCGCCCCACCCGCTTGCGCTTCTCCGACGCCTTCTTCGGTGCTCGAATATTGGATAAATTCATAAATAAGCTCAGGTTTCAAAGTTTCACGTTCCAAAGTTTCAAGGAACCGAATCCACCTTGAAACCTTGAAACTCTGAAACCTTGAAACATTCCTACTTCAATATCTCCACGAGATGCGGAACCTTCGCCACCATGCCGCGAATCGCCGCATTGTCCGGACGCTCGATCACCTGGTTCAACCGCGTGAATCCCAGCCCCTTCACCACCAGCTTCTGTTTCACCGGGGCGCAAATGGAAGAAACCACCCATTTCAGGTGAATCTTTCCGCTAACCGCTTTTGGTTTCTTCGTCGTCATCGTTGATTCCTCAATCTCGGTACCAGGTACTGGGTACTGGGTACTAGGTACTGGGTACTTCTAAAGCTCCTGCATCGACTTCCCGCGCATGGCCGCAACGCTCTCCCGGCTCTTCAAATGCCGCAGCGCATCGAATGTCGCCTTGATCACGTTGTGCGGATTGGTGGTGCCAATCGACTTGGTCAGCACATTCTGGATTCCCACCGAAGTCATCACCGCCCGCACCGCGCCCCCGGCAATCACTCCCGTGCCTTCCGGCGCCGGCTTCAGCAGCACTTTCCCCGAGCCATAGCGTCCCACGATCAGGTGCGGAATCGAAGTCTGCGTCAGGTTCACCTTGATCAGATTCTTCTTCGCCGCCTCAATCGCCTTGCGGATGGCCTGCGGAACTTCCTTGGCCTTACCCGCGCCATGTCCCACCACCGCCGCCGAAGGATCGCCCACCACCACCAGCGCCGCAAACGAAAGATTCTTACCGCCCTTCACCACTTTGGTGACGCGGTTGATGGCCACGACCTGATCTTTCAACTGAAACGAATTTGGATCAAGCTTCTTAATGACAGTTGGCATTCTGAAACCTAATTTCGTAATTTTGTAATTCTGCAATTTGGTAATTTTGCAATCGAAACCGCGTACGCCGCCGGGTCTCAAATTACCAAATTACCCGATTACCAAATTCCCAAATCTCCTAAAACTGCAATCCCGCTTCGCGCGCCGCATCCGCCAGCGCCTTCACTCGCCCGTGATAAATGTAGCCCCCGCGGTCAAACACAACTTTGCTGACGCCCTTGGCTTTGGCCCGCTCCGCGATCGTCTTGCCCAGGGCCTTTGCCGCGGCCACGTTGCCGCCGGTCTTCCGTTCTTCCTTCTTGCCTTCGGCCGAACTAGCCGAAACCAAAGTCGTGCCGTGCAGGTCATCAATCACCTGCACATAAATATGATTCAGCGAACGGTACACATTCAGCCGCGGACGTTCCGCCGTCCCCTGCATCTTCTTGCGGATGCGATCATGAATGTGATCGCGCTTCTGATTCTTAGATTTCTTCGTAAACATAAGGTCTGTCCTTGGTCGTTGGTCGTTGGTCGTTAGCCAAAGACCCGACATTTCACAACCGCTGCCGCCCGTATTGGCCAACGACTAACGACCAACGACGGTTTCGTGCTACTTCGCTCCGGTCTTGCCCACTTTCTTCTTCAACCGTTCGCCCGCATACCGCACACCCTTGTTCTTATACGGATCAGGCGGACGCAGCGACCGCATCTCCGCCGCCACCTGCCCCACCTGCTGCCTGTCAATTCCAGTGAGCGAAATCTTCGTCTGCTTGGGATCAACCGCCGCCTCAACCCCAGTAGGCAGCGGATATTCAATGGGATGCGAATACCCCAGGTTGAACACCACCGTCCCCTTGCCCTTCATCTCGGCGCGGTAGCCGATGCCCACAATCTCAAGATCGCGCGTCCAGCCCTTGGTCACGCCCTCAACGGCGTTATTCACCAGCGCGCGCGCCAGCCCATGCAGAGCAGCCTGCGAATCATTCTCGCGGATGGCAACAATGTTCCCATCCTTCTGCTCCACCTTGATGCCCGTGGGAAGAGCCGTGTCCAGCTTGCCCTTCGGCCCCTGCACCAATACCGTATTACCTTCAATCTTGACCGTCACCCCCTTGGGGATCGGGATCGGCTTTTTTCCAATTCGTGACATAAGCTTCCAGTTCTCGGTTTCACTCTCAGCCTCTTCCCATCCGCGCCTTTACTGAAGGCTGACGGCTGGCGGCTGGCAACTGCTTTTCTACCAAATCTCGCACAACAACTCGCCGCCCACGCCTTCCTTGCGCGCCTGCCGCCCTGTCATCACCCCGCGTGGCGTCGTAAGAATGTTGATCCCCATCCCGCCCAGCACGCGGGGAATCTCGCTGCGCCGCACATAAACCCGGCAGCCCGGACGTGACACGCGCTCCGCCTTTGAAATCGCCGCCTCGTTGTGCGCGCCGTACTTCAAATAAATCCGGATAACTTTGTGGCCTTCTTCTTCCGTGGCCTTGAAATTCGAGATGTAACCTTCTTCCTTCAGGATGCGGGCAATCTCCACCTTCAGCCTGGAAGCCGGAACGTCCACCTTCTGGTGCCGCGCCTGTAGCGCGTTGCGCACCCTCGTCAGCATATCTGCGACCGGATCGGTCAACCTCATCGTTTGCTTCTCCTCTCGCCACCCGTTCGCTCCGCACTCACCGGAGAACCCGCAGCGGCTCGCCTACACCTGGACACTCACCCCTACTGCGCTTGTCATCCCTTTAGCCCTGTCATCCTGAGCGAGACGTTCTTTGTCTCGCGAAGGATCTCAGTCGGCAAAGGCCCATCCATCTCGCTTCGCTTACCAGGACGACTTCGACACTCCCGGAATCTCCCCCAGCAGCGCCAACTGCCGGAAGCACATCCGGCACAACCCAAACTTCCGCAGATAAGCCCGCGGCCGTCCGCACCGCTTGCAGCGATTGTGTTTGCGCGTAGAAAATTTTGGCTTCTTTACGTTCGCTGGACGTTGCGTCTGCTCAGTCCCGTCCTTAACTCGCTTTGCCATTGTTGCCATGTTTATCTTTCGACTCCTAGCTTCCCACTCCTGGCCTTCCAGCCCCTAGCGAAACCTTGAAACGTGAAACTTTGAAACCTTGCCCTCAAGCCCTAAACGGCATTCCCAGATGCTTCAACAAAGTTCGCGCCTGGTTATCATTTGCCGCCGTAGTCACAATCGTGACATTCATACCCTTCTGCTTGTCGACCTTCTCGTAGGAAATCTCCGGAAAGATCAACTGGTCGTGCAGCCCGATCGTGTAATTCCCCCGCCCGTCAAACGACTTGGTGGAGACTCCCTTGAAGTCGCGCACCCGCGGCAAAACAATATTCACCAGCCGGTCAAAAAATTCGTACATGCGGTCGCCTCGCAGCGTAACCATGGTTCCAATCGCCTGCCCTTCGCGCACCTTGAACGCCGCAATCGACTTCTTGGCCTTGGTGATGATCGGCTTCTGTCCGGTGATCTGGCCCAACTCATTCACCGCGGGATCCATCACTTTCGAATTCTGCGTGGCTTCGCCCATACCCATGTTCACCACGATCTTGTTCAGCCGCGGCACCGCCATCGCGTTCGTAAGCTCCAGTTCCTTCAACAGCGCCGGAGCCACTTCCTTATCAAATTTCGCACGCAGCCGTGGCCGCTCTTTCGCGCTGTGCCGCGCCTGCTCCGGAGCCTTCTGCTCCTGCCCCGAATCCTTCGATGATTTCTTATCTTTAGCCATCGCGTCTCCCGATACCATTTAGCAATTTTGTAATCGGGTAATTTGGTAATTGAAAGCCAGCCTGCTCTTCTCTGTGGTTTCAAATTACAAAATTACAAAATTACCCAATTGCCAAATTTACTTATCCAGCGTCGTTCCGCACTTCTTGCAAACCCGCACCTTGCGGTCGCCGCGCACTTCATGTCCAATGCGCACCGGACCGCAGGTCGGACAAACCAGTTGCACGTTCGACAGCGCAATCCGGCTCTCCTGCTCGGCTATTCCGCCCTTGATGTTGCGCTGCGGGTTCGGCCGCACGTGCTTTTTCACCATCATCACGTGCTCCACCAGAATCTTGGTGTCGTCAGGAAACACGCGCAGCACGCGCCCTTCCTTGCCCTTGTCCCGCCCCGTAATCACCTTCACGGTATCGTTGCGGCGGATATCCACTCGCTTATGTACTGTGCTGACAGTTCTCATAAATTCAAAGTTTCAAGGTTTCAAGTTTCAAAGTTTCAATGTCAAACCACCGCTCTCCAAGATTTCAAATCATTCAAGGCACCCTGAAACCTTGAAACTCTGAAACCTTGAAACCTGCCCTAAATCACCTCAGGCGCCAGCGAAACAATCTTCAAAAATTTCTTCTCGCGCAACTCGCGGGCCACGGGACCAAACACGCGCGTCCCCACCGGCTCGCCCGCATCGTTAATCAGCACCGCGGCATTCTGGTCGAATCGGATATAAGTGCCGTCGCGCCGCCGATGCTCCTTGCGCGTGCGTACAATCACCGCCTTCACCACTTTGCCCTTCTGCACCTGTCCATCAGGAGCCGCTTCCTTCACCGCAGCGGTGATTATGTCGCCGAGGCCCGCATTCAGACCGGTCGAGCCGCCGAGCGGCAGAATCATCTGCAGCTTGCGGGCGCCGGAGTTGTCGGCCACCTCCAGCATGCTCCTCATCATCACAGCCATAGCGAATCTCCCGTCCAATCCGTCATCCTGAACCTTGTCACCCTGAGCTTTGTCATCCTGAGCGAGACGCTTTTCGTCTCGCGAAGGATCTCAGCCGCGCCGAACTCATCCCATCGAGGCGCCCCGGCGCGCTTCCCTACTTAACGTCCTGCTCCAGCACGATCTCCGGCACCAGTGCCGTCTTGCGCACAATATCCTTCAGCTTCCAGCGCTTAAGCTTCGACAGCGGACGCGTCTCTTCCAGCCGCACCACGTCACCCACATGCGCTTCGTTCTTCTCGTCGTGCGCGTAAAACTTCTTGTTGCGCGCGACCACCCGCCCGTAGAACGGATGCGCCTTCTTGCGCGTCACCTGCACCACGATGGTCTTGGCCATCTTGTTCGAGACCACCTCTCCCACCACTTCCTTGCGCCGGCCTTGCACCTGTTCGCTCGGCGGCGTTGCGGACTTCTTGGTTGCGGTTTCCGCCATCAGCGTTTCTCCGTTGCGGCCGAGCGCGTACGCTCGCCCAGAATTGTCTTCACTCGCGCAATGTCCTTGCGCAGGCCGCGAATCTTCTTCAGGCTCTCGGTCTGCCCCATATTCAGCTGAAACTTCAGCTTGAACAGCTGGTCCGCGAGATCCTGCCCCTGATGCTGCAGCTCGGCGTCGGTTAAGTTTCTAACTTTGTCTGCCTTCATAAAATGTCTGCCTTCGTAAAATCCCTCACGAGCTTTCATTCCTAGCCGAAGCCCGACGGCGGAAGCCCGAAGCCCGCCCTTAGTGCGCCGTCTCCCGCTTCACCAATGTCGTCCGTAGCGGCAGCTTGTGCGACGCCAACCGCATGGCTTCGGTCGCATCCACGATCGTCACGCCTTCCATCTCAAACAGAATCTTTCCCGGACGCACCACCGCAACCCAATGATCCGGCGCGCCCTTCCCCTTACCCATACGGGTTTCAGCTGGCTTCTTGGTCACCGGCTTGTCCGGAAACACCCGAATCCAGATCTTGCCGCCACGCTTCACGAAACGAGTCATGGCCACGCGGCTCGCTTCAATCTGCCGGTCGGTAATCCACCCAGGCTCGAGCACCTTAAGCCCGAAGTCCCCAAACGCCAAGGTGCTGCCGCGCCAGGCCTTCCCAGTCATCCGCCCGCGCTGCTGCTTGCGGTACTTAACTTTCTTTGGCATCAACATAAAGTCAGCTCTTAGACTTTCAGCTCTTGGTTCTTAACCAAATCTTTTCGTGCTCTTGATCCTACTGGCCACTGGTCACCGACCACTGGCCACTTACTTAGAACGCTCCCACGCCGGTCTGCTGCTCTCGCTTCTTGGCCGGAAGAATCTCGCCCTTATAGACCCAGACCTTCACCCCAATCACGCCGTAGGTCGTCCTGGCTTCCGAGAAACCATATTCAATGTCCGCCCGCAGCGTGTGTAGCGGCAAACGCCCCTGCAAGTACCACTCCGAGCGCGCGATTTCATTTCCATTCAACCGCCCGCTCACCCTCACTTTGATCCCCTTACAGCCAAAGCGCAGCGCCGAATCCACCGCCTTGCGCATCGCGCGCCGGAATCCCACGCGCTTTTCCAGCTGCAAAGCAATCGCTTCCGAAACCAGCTGCGCATCAAGCTCCGGCTTGTGCACTTCCTGGATATCGACAAACACTTCGCGCGACGTGCGCTTCTGCAAGTCGGCCTTCAGCTTGTCGATCTCCGCGCCCTTGCGCCCGATAATAATTCCCGGCCGCGCCGTCTTGACAATGATGCGCAGCTTGTTGCCCGGACGCTCAATCTCAATCGAGCTCACGCCCGCAGACTTCAGCTTTTCCTTCAGTTCTTTCTTCAGCTTGATGTCTTCAAACAGCAGCTTGTCGTAGTCGCGCTCCACAAACCAACGCGACTTCCACGGCTTCGTATAGCCAAGCCGAAAACCATAAGGATGGACTTTTTGTCCCATTGCTTCTCCTAATCAATCCCTGTCGATCCCAAGAAAACTCTTGTCACGATCCCGCACAAAACCAAACTCTTGTCATTCCGAACCCGCGCAAAGCGCGGGTGAGGAACCTGCTGTTCCGGGTGCCCCATTTCTCGCGCGTCCTTTGCGCGAGAAGTGGGAACTCTATCCCTACTTCGCGGCCGCCTTGCTCTTCTTCGAAGCGCCCGCAGATTTCTTGGCCACTGGCGCGCGCCGCTTAGCCGGAGCCGCACTTGCCGTTCCACCACCAGCAACACGAGCCGCCCCGTTGCCTCGCTCCGCCAGCACCAGCGTGATATGCGAAATCCGCCGCTGATACCGGTAAGCCCGTCCTTGCGGCGCCGGACGAATCCGCTTCATGCGCGGCCCATCATTCGCAATCGCACTCTTCACATACAAGTTGTCGATGTCGACGTCCAGATTCTTCTCAGCACTGAGAAAATTAGCATTGTCGAGCGCCGACTGCAGCAGCTTGCCCACGTGCGCCGCCACCCGCTTCTTGGTAAATAACAGCGTGTTGCGCGCCTCTTCCACCTTGTGCCCTTTGATTAACTCCAGCACCAGGCGCGCCTTCTGCGGCGACACTCGCAAGTAACGCATTTCCGCTCGGAATTCCATAATCTCGTCTCTGTTTCCTACTTTTGCTCTTCGCTCTCTTACCTGTGGTTAAGCTAAGGGCTAGGGCCTAGGCCGTTTTATGCCTTCGGCGCCGCTGGCGCTGCCGCAGGAGTAATCGCTCCTGGACCGCCCGGAATGCCCGCCGGCTTCGCCGCCACTTCCGTAGCCGCCCGCATCGAGTGGCCCTTGAAGTTGCGCGTAAAGCTGAACTCGCCCAGCTTGTGCCCCACCATGTTCTCCGTGACGTACACCGGAATAAATTTCTTGCCGTTGTGCACCGCAATAGTGTGCCCCACCATCTCCGGGACCACGGTTGATCGTCGCGACCAGGTGCGCAAAACCTTCTTCTCGTTGCGCGAATTCATAGCCTCCACCCGCGACATCAGGAAGCCATCCACAAACGCGCCCTTCTTAGTTGAACGTGCCATAAATTAACTCTCACCCTCAAACTCTTGTCATTCCGAAGGTCGCAAAGCGGCCAGAGGAATCTGCTTCCACCGGCAGCGCTACTTACTCCGCCGGTCATTCACAATAAACTTATCCGTCCGCTTGTTATTCCGCGTCTTATACCCGCGCGTAGGCTGTCCCCAAGGCGTCACCGGATGCCGTCCACCTGAAGTCTTGCCTTCCCCACCCCCGTGCGGATGGTCCACCGGATTCATCGATACGCCGCGGTTATGGGGCTTCCAACCCATCCAGCGCGAGCGTCCCGCCTTGCCGATAGTGATGTTTTCGTGATCCAGATTTCCCACCTGCCCGATGGTCGCCATGCAATCCTGCGAGATCTTCCGCGTCTCACCTGAAGGCAGCTTGACCAGCGCGTACTCTTCTTCCTTCGCAACCAATTGCGCCGATCCGCCGGCAGAGCGCACCATCTGGCCACCCTTGCCCGGCTTCAGTTCCAGATTATGAATCTGCGTGCCGGGAGGAATGTTCCGCAGCGGCAGCGCGTTGCCTACTAAAATGTCCGCCTCGGGACCGCTGATCACTTTCTGCCCCACCTTCAATCCTTCCGGTTGCAGGATGTAACGCTTCTCACCGTCGGCATAAGCCAGCAGGGCAATGCGCGGTGAACGGTTGGGATCGTATTCGATGCTGACCACGGTCGCCGGAATCCCTGTCTTGTCGCGCTTGAAGTCAATAATGCGCAGCTTGCGCTTGTGGCCGCCTCCAATGAAGCGCATCGTCATGTCGCCCGAGTTGCGGCGCCCGCCGGTGCGCGGCTTGGGTTCAAGCAGCGGCTTATGCGGGTTCTTCGTCGTGATGTCGTCGTTGACGATCGTCGTGCGGTACCGCAGCGTCTGCGTTGTCGGTCGGTAAGTCTTGATTGCCATAATCAGCTCTTAATTCTGTCGTTAGTCGCTGGTCGTTTGCCGTTCGCTATTCATCTTGGTCCCTCTTGTCTTTGCCAACGACCAACGACTAAGGACCAACGACCGCACTTACAAATTCTGCGCGTACTCCGGCATCTTCTCCCCGGCCCGCAGCCGCACATACGCCTTCTTCCAGTCCGGACGGTAGCCTGCAAACTTCCCCCGCCGCCGCTCTTTTCCCGGATAGGTAGCCGTTCGCACGGAAAACACCTTCACCTTGAAAATCGTCTGCACCGCTTGCTTGATCTCTGTCTTCGTAGCCTTGGGCGCAACCTGAAACACCAGTGTGTTCTGGTTTTCCTTGATCGCCAACCCTTTTTCCGTAATCACCGGCCGCCGAATAATCTGATATGCAGATTTCATCACGCCACCTCCGCCGCTTTTTCATGCCGCACACGCTTCCGCGGAGCCGCCGCCGCCTTCTTCGCGCCTTCTTCCTTCGCCTTGCGCTGCCGCTTCGGCAAACTATCCTTCAACGTAAGCTGCAACTTCTCAATGGCGGGATGAGAAAAAATCACGCGATCATACTTCAGCAGGTGATAAGGATGAACTTCATTCCCCGCAATCAGCTCCAGTCCGTGAATATTGCGCGAGCTCAGCTCCAGATTGCGGTTCGCAGCATTCGGCGCTTCCACAATCAGCACCGTCTTCTCAACCTTAAGGGCATCCAGCGCCTCTCGGAACGCCTTCGTCTTTGCATCTTTCAGCTCGAACGAATTCACCACGGTCAGCTTACCGTCAGCAAATTTAGCCGCCAGCGCCGAACGCAGCGCCCCCAAAAGCTTCTTGCGCGGGAACGCATAGTCATAAGACCGGGGCGTGGGACCATGCACGGTAGCTCCATGCCGCCACAGTGGCGAACGGATCGAGCCGATGCGCGCTCGTCCCGTGCCCTTCTGCTTCCACAACTTCTTGCCCGACCCGGAAACCTGCCATCGAGCTTTGGTAGCATGCGTGCCGCGATGCTGCCCGGCGCGGTAATGCTTCACCGCCTCCCAAAGCAGATCTTCATTCACCGCGCCGAAAATCTCATCGGCAAGGTCGAAGCTCCCGACCTTCTTACCGCCTAAATCGTAAATATCTATAGTCGCCATATTGCTTCTCGGTACTCGGTACTAAATACTGATTTACTACGCTTTCTTAGCCGCTCTCTTAGCTGCCTTCAACGGATCCACCGTAGCCGAACCCGCAAATCCACGCCGCTCTCTGGGCGGTTTCTTAGCCTTCATAATGACCAGATATCCGCCCTGCGGCCCCGGCACACTGCCTTCGACCACCAAAAGATTCTCGTCCTTATCCACGCCCAGCACGCGCAAATTGCGCTGCGTCACACGAGCGTGGCCCATGTGTCCCGACATGCGCATTCCCTTGAACACGCGCGAAGGAAACGCCGACGACCCAATCGATCCCGTAATCTGAAACATCGATCCATGCGACTTCGGACCACCGGCAAAATGATGCCGCTTCACCACGCCCTGAAAACCCTTGCCCTTACTGACTCCCACGATGTCGACAAACTTCTCGCCTTCAAAAATCTCGACCAGCACCCGGTCGCCAATCTTCACCGTAACGTCGCTGTCGGCAGCGCCATCAGTTTCCAGCGGCACCTCACGCATGAACTTCACCGGAGGAAGATTATTCTTCGCCAGGTGCCCGCGCGCCGGCTTGGTCAGCCGCGATTCCTTCACAAACTCAACCAAGCCAATCTGCGCCGCCTCATAACCATCTCGCGTAGCCGACTTATGCTGCGTAATAACGCAAGGGCCAGCCTGCAGCACCGTGACCGGGCGCACATCGCCCTTCGAGTCAAACAACTGCGTCATCCCGACTTTTTTTCCTAAAATTCCCGTAACTCGCGTTGCCATTTCAATCTCCAACCCAGCTTGGCTCGTCAGTACGACGGCTATTGGCTGGGAGCTTCCGGCTCGCGGCTCAAGGCTCGCGGCTCGAAGCTATTTATGCTCTTTCCCGAACGCCTTAATCTCTACATCCACGCCAGCCGGCAAATCAAGCTTCATCAGCGCGTCCACCGTCTGCTGCGTAGGCTCAAGAATGTCAAGCAGCCGCTTATGCGTGCGGATTTCAAACTGCTCCCGCGACTTCTTATCCACGTGCGGCGACCGCAGCACAGTGTACTTGTTCTTCATCGTGGGCAAAGGAATCGGCCCCGCAATCTGTGCCCCAGTGCGCCGCGCAGTTTCGACAATCTCGCCCGTCGACTGATCCAGAATGCGGTAGTCGTAAGCCTTCAACCGGATGCGTATTCTTTCTTTTCCAATCACGTTTCACTCTCTCTAACCCCTCCCGGCATCTCCGGAAGGAAAGAACCAGCAGCAAGCCGCAAGCCGCGTTTAGTAGCGCCGGCGTCCCGCCGGCATTTTCAAGTTACTGCACAATCTCCGAAATCGTTCCCGCACCCACCGTGTGCCCGCCTTCGCGAATGGCAAACCGCAAACCCTTCTCCATCGCCACCGGCGTAATCAACTCAATCACCAGCGAAACATTGTCCCCAGGCATCACCATCTCGGTTCCTGCCGGAAGCTCCGCCACGCCAGTCACATCGGTAGTCCGCAAGTAAAACTGCGGACGATACCCCTTGAAGAACGGTGTATGCCGCCCACCCTCTTCCTTCGTCAGGATGTAAACCTCAGCCTTGAACTTCGTGTGCGGAGTGATCGACCCCGTCTTCGCCAGCACCATCCCGCGTTCCACATCTTCCTTCGCAATGCCGCGCAGCAACAGTCCAGCGTTGTCCCCCGCCATGCCTTCGTCCAACTGCTTCTTGAACATTTCGACGCCCGTCACAACTGTCTTGCGCGTGTCGCGGAAGCCGACGATCTCAACTTCTTCACCGACCTTCACCTTCCCGCGCTCGATACGGCCCGTCACGACCGTGCCGCGCCCCTGAATCGAGAAAATATCCTCAATCGGCATCAGGAACGGCTTGTCCAATTCGCGCGCCGGCTGCGGAATATACTTGTCCACTGCCTCCATCAGCGCGTCCACCTGCGCTTCCGCCTTCGCTTCCCCATTCAACGCGCCCAGCGCCGACACCCGCACCACCGGCACGTCGTCGCCCGGAAACTTGTAGCTCTTCAGCAGTTCCCGCACTTCCAGCTCCACCAACTCCAGCAGCTCGGGATCGTCCACCGCATCCACTTTATTCAGCGCCACCACTAGATACGGCACGCCTACCTGCCGCGCCAGCAACACGTGCTCCCGCGTCTGCGGCATCGGACCATCCGTCGCCGCCACCACCAGAATCCCGCCATCCATCTGCGCCGCGCCCGTAATCATGTTCTTGATGTAATCCGCGTGCCCCGGGCAATCGACGTGCGCGTAGTGCCGGTTCGCCGTTTCATACTCCACGTGCGCCGTCGCAATCGTGATCCCGCGCGCCTTCTCTTCCGGAGCGTTGTCAATCGAGTCGAACGACCGGAACGTGTTCTTCGGATTATGCTTCGACAACACCTTCGTGATCGCCGCCGTCAGCGTCGTCTTGCCATGGTCAATGTGACCTATCGTCCCCACATTGCAGTGCGGCTTACTCCGATCAAATTTCTCTTTCGCCATTTCTCTCTTCCTCGCTACGACGGAACCAAGTCATCTCCGTCGCTATATTTCTCGTAGTACGCGCCCAGGAACTGCGCCCTTTCTACCAATCCCTCTGAGACGATCCAGCCTTCAAACCGCTCGCATTCCGCCTGAAACCGTCCGCGAAACTTTTCGAAGTTCCGATGCCAGTCCCACCAGTCCTTCACTCGATACTGCCGAGCCTCCGGAGACTCGCACCAGACCTCGGTAAACAGGTAGCCATCAACTTCGTACAACAATCGCGCCCAAGGCCCACCCGCATCAAAGACTCTTTCAAAATCCGCCCGCCTGCCGTCCGCAACCCAAAACCTTCGATCAATCACGAACCGCGGGGAGTGCAGTCACTTCGTAGTCCCCTGCACCTTGGCGATGATTTCCTCCGCGACCGATCGCGGAGCCTCCTCATAACGCGCAAAATGCATCGAGTACTCAGCCCGCCCCTGCGTCGACGACCGCATGTGCGTCGCATACCCAAACATCTCAGCGAGCGGCACAATCGCCTTGATCACCTGCGATCCAGCGCGATGCTCCATGCCTTCAATGCGCCCACGCCGCGAACTCAGATCACCCATAATCACACCGGCATAATCTTCCGGGGTAACTACTTCAACCGCCATCACCGGCTCCAATAGCACCGGAGAAGCCTTCCGCGCCGCTTCCTTAAACGCCATCGACCCGGCAATCTTGAATGCCATTTCATTCGAGTCGACATCGTGATAGCTGCCGTCGTACAAAGTAGCTTTCACATCGACCATGGGATAACCCGCCAGAATTCCACCCTCCAGCGCTTCCTGAATCCCCTGATCGATCGGCTTGATAAATTCCTTCGGCACTGAACCGCCCACGATATCGTTGACGAATTCGTAGCCCGTCCCGGCAGGTTGTGGGTCGAGCTTGATCTTCGCGTGCCCATACTGCCCGCGTCCGCCGGTCTGCCGAATGTATTTGCCTTCGGCTTCGGAATGCTTGCGAATGGTCTCGCGATAAGCCACCTGCGGCTTGCCGACATTCGCCTCAACCTTATACTCACGCATCATGCGGTCGACAATGATCTCGAGATGCAGCTCGCCCATGCCGCTGATGATGGTCTGTCCGCTGTCAGGATCGGTGTGAACTTTAAAGGTAGGATCTTCCTGCGCCAGCCGCCCCAGAGCCATTCCCATTTTTTCCTGGTCAGCTTTCGTCTTAGGCTCAACCGCAACCGAAATTACGGGAACCGCAAATGTAATCGACTCCAGCGCAATCGGATGATCTTCGCTGCAAATCGTATCGCCAGTGCTAACGCCCTTCAATCCAACCGCCGCGCAAATGTCGCCCGCCAGAATTTCGCTGATTTCTTCCCGCTTGTTGGCGTGCATCTTAAGCAGCCGCCCAATGCGCTCACTCCGTCGCCGACCGGTATTCAACACGGAGTCCCCGGTCTTAAGCTGCCCGGAATACACTCGAATAAACGTCAACTGGCCAACAAACGGATCAGCCATGATCTTGAACGCCAACGCCGAAAACGGCTCTTTGTCGTCAGCTTTGCGGACAATCGGCTCGCTATTGTCTGGATTCAAACCCTTCGTATCCGGCAAATCCAGCGGCGAAGGCAAATAATCAACCACCGCATCCAGCAGCGGCTGCACACCTTTATTCTTGAATGCCGTCCCCACCACCACCGGAAACACCTTCAAAGCAATCGTCGACTTGCGCAGCGAAGCCCGCAGTTCGTTCGCGGTAATCTCTTCGCCCTCCAAAAACTTGTGCAGGATTTCGTCGTCGTTCTCGGCAATACTTTCGACCAACTGCGCGTGAAACGCTTCGGCCTTCTTCTTCAATTCGGCGGGAATTTCTTCGGTGAGGTATTCGGCGCCCATCGTGTCGTCCTGCCACACGATCGCCTTCATGTTTATCAGATCAATAACGCCCTTGAACTTATCTTCCTGCCCGATCGGAATCTGAATGGCAACGGGCTTCGCGCTCAACCGCTTGCGGATGGTATCGACCGCATGCTCGAAATCCGCCCCCATCTTGTCAATCTTATTAATGAAGCAAATTCGCGGAACGCCGTATTTGTCAGCCTGACGCCAGACTTTTTCCGACTGCGGCTGCACTCCATGCACCGCGTCAAACACTGCCACCGCGCCATCGAGCACGCGCAGCGAACGCTCCACTTCCGCCGTGAAATCCACATGGCCCGGCGTATCAATAATGTTGATGCGAATGTCGCGCCAGGTGCAGGTCGTCGCCGCGGACGTAATCGTAATCCCGCGCTCCTGCTCCTGCTCCATCCAATCCATGGTCGCAGTGCCTTCGTGCACCTCTCCGATGCGGTGCGTCTTTCCCGTATAAAACAGGATGCGCTCCGTCGTAGTGGTCTTCCCAGCATCAATGTGCGCCATGATGCCGATATTCCTGCAGCGTTCTAATGGGACTGTTCTAGGCACGACTCTCTAACTCTTTCTGGGCTCCAACTTCAATTTAGTAATTTTGTAATCGGGCAATTTGGTAATTTATAAAATCAACGGGTTTCAAATTTCAAAATTACCCGATTACCAAATTACAAATTTCCTACCACCGGTAATGCGCGAACGCCTTGTTAGCTTCCGCCATTCGATGCACATCTTCTTTCTTCTTGATGGCCGCGCCTTTTCCATTCGCCGCGTCCAGTAATTCATTACTCAACTTGTCGACCATCCCGCGCTCCGCGCGCCCGCGCGCATACGTCAGCAGCCACCGGATCGCCAGGGAAGTTCGGCGGTCGGCATTCACTTCCACCGGCACCTGATAGTTAGCGCCACCCACCCGCCGCGTCTTCACTTCAAGCAGCGGCTTCGCATTCTCAACAGCTTTGGTGAACAGCTTCAAAGCTTCGTCGCCGCCTTTTTCCTGCACCTTCGTCAGGGCTTCATAAAAAATGCCCTCAGCGGTCGAGCGCTTGCCCTGCCACATCATCGAGTTGATAAACTTCGTCACCAGATTCGAGCCATAAACGGCGTCGGCTGGCACGGTCCGCTTTGCTGTATGTCCTTTGCGAGGCATAAGCTCTTAACCCTTCTTCGCGCGCTTAGCGCCGTATTTCGACCGTCCCTGCTGCCGTCCGGCAACTCCCACCGCATCCAGCGTGCCGCGAATTACGTGATAGCGCACACCCGGCAGATCCTTCACCCTGCCGCCGCGAATCAGCACAATCGAGTGCTCCTGCAAATTGTGTCCGACGCCAGGGATGTAGGTCGTAACTTCAATCCCGTTCGTCAGCCGCACCCGCGCCACTTTCCGCAACGCCGAGTTCGGCTTCTTCGGTGTCTGCGTATACACCCGCGTGCAAACTCCACGCTTCTGCGGACATCCCTGCAGCGCCGGACTCGCCGTCTTATAACGCGGCCGCTTCCGACCATCACGCACCAATTGATTAAAAGTAGGCACTCTTTGCCACTCCTTAATTACTGCGCTGAAGTTCCAAACAAACTCGCGCGCTAAGCCGCATGCTGAAGGCGCGCGCTCAATCCATCCCTTGCGAAACAGGCAGCGCACGGCACCATCAGCTTTCCGGCCGCTAACTACGCGATCCGGCTGGCTGGCACAATCCGCCAGCCATGCTTCTCGCCGCACACGAATCGCGGAGAGAGATTCTTGGGTCCCAACTTAGATTTATGCTGCCGACGGTGGCACCCGGCAAAACTCGGGGGTGCTCCGTATCGCCAGCTCTGTCCTGCATATCCTTCCGCAGACCACCATCGCGCCTGACTCAGGCACTCCAGCAGCCCTCGTGATAGGGCAGAAGGCAGCGCAGGAACGTTTCAGCGAGGAAAGTTTCCGGCACTTCACCTACCCGCTGCTTCACCGGAAACGCGTTTCTCAAAAGCTCTACCGCAAGTCCCCGCACACTTCCGCCGGAACTCACGGCACACAGCAAGCCTGGATTAACTCGCGGAACCTTATAAATATAGCAACTCAATGGAAACATCGTCAACCCATCTTTTTGCATCCCACTGTCGAAGCCGGAGAATCCGGAGCGCTTCGGCCACGCCGCCTCCGTAAATGTTCGGCAAAGCTGGCTGCGTCGGCTTGCTGAATCCGTCTCCAGCCTCTACACTACAAGTTTTCCATTCCAGTGAAATGGTTCGCCTCATCGGACAAACCGTGCGGCGACGAGAGGGTGCATGGGAAGGTTGCGTTTCGTTCAGTGGGCGTGGGTTCGATGGGCGTGGATCGCCGTCACTATCCCCTTATTCATGTCCTTACCGGCGTGTGGCGGCCACACCCCCCCTCCAGTCTCGCACTTTCCCGCAAGAATCAACCTGAATCCCGCGCCCAGTTATTCCATGCAATTGGGAACCTCCATTTTATTCACCGCCAATGCCCAGAACGCGGCCAACGGAAACGTCGCAACCTCGTTCACCTACACCTCTAGCAATCCTGGAGTCCTCGACCTCGCTCCCAATGGCTTAGCCTGCGCCGGCAGTTGGAACGCTCCCCTTTACACAATTTGCTCCCCTGGCGGCACTGGCGTAGTTAGCGTAACCGCCACGGCCTTCGGACTCACCAGCGCTCCCACGTTGGTTTTCGTCCATCCTTTTGTTTCCAGCATCCAGGTCAGCGTGGTTCAGCCGGTTAATCCTCCGCCGCCCGCCTGCCCCGGGCAAACTGCTCTTCCCGCTGCCTGCGCCCTGCCGTTCAAGGCCACCAATTCTTGCCTTTCGCAGAACCAGATACTCACCTACCAGGCCCTCGCATTTGACGGGCAGGGAAATGATATTACTGCCTCGGTTGGCCCCTTTTCCTGGAACCAGGGCAACGCCAACGTAGCCAAGATTACTCCGATTGTGACTGTTAGCGCCTATAACGTGCCCACTAACCAGGCTACCGCTTCGCCCAACACGCCCGGACAAACCCAGATCGTCGCTTCGGCTTCGGGCGTCTCCAGCCAGCCCTACAACTTCGAAGCGTGTCCCGTGCAGTGCATCGCGCTGGAACTGGGCGTCAACGGCTCGCAGCAAAGCAACCTGACCAACTTCGTGGTCAACAAAGGAACGACGGAAACCATCACCGCCTACGCCGTCGACGTGCAGGGCTGCATCGTCCCCAAACCGACGCTGACTTGGGTCTCTTCCGAGCCGGCTGCGCTGACCGCGGGCAGCAGCAATGCCGGATGTGGCGCCGGAGCCTCATCTTGCACCATCGCTACTCCTCAGCCGGGCGTGGCCTCGATCACGGCCGCCTGCACTCCTCCCGCTTGCAATGTCGGCTTCCCCTTGAATCTGAATCCCAACGTTTCTGCGCCCTACATTCCGCAGCCCGTTTATCCCGTCACCGCCATTTCGGGCTTAGTCACCGGCACGGCCTCGACGGCCAACGTCCTGGTCACCAGTCAGGACTGTTACAGCGACGTCCTATGCAACGTCGGCATCTATAGTGTTTCGTCCGCCACCAACCTCCCCAGCGGCGCAGTCGAACTGCCCTTTCCGCCCAATTCGCTGATGATCGACCCCCCGGGAGACAAAGCCTACATGGGTGGTCAATTCGGCGCTGTCGCCATAGCTCCTGCCAACTTCGGGAGTGCCACCAATCCATTCACGTCCCTCCCTGCTCCCGGCACCCCTCTGGGTTTGGTCACCGGCGACGTCCTCGCCGTTTCGCAAAATGGCAACGCCGCCGTCTTCTCCGATACCATTTCCACTCCCAACCAGGTTTACATCGTCGGTGGCACTGGGAACGCCACGGCGCTCAACATCAATAACGCAACCGCGGCAGCATTCTCACCCGACGCCCTGAAAACCTTCATCTTGGGCGACGCTGGCAACACCTTGTACGCCTATTCCAATCTCCAATACTTGCAGCAGTTGCAGCCTAGCCCTTTGCCTGCTCCCGCCACGTCCATTGTCTTCAACTCGACCGGCTCGTTCGCTCTCCTTTCCGGGGGAAGTCCCGCCGGCAGCCTCGCCGTCTACAACACTTGCGACAATTCTCTAGTTGCCCCTTATCTTTCCGCCACCGGCATTCCCAGTCCTCCTCAGTTCCTGAAAATGGTCCCCGCAGGCAATGTCCCCATGGGTAATGCGACCATCCCCTTTCTTCAAACGGCGGGCCTGGACTTATTCTTCGGCATCGACAACACCGGCATCGACATCATCGCCACCACCTCGGCCCAGGACCCAACGTTCACCACTCTTTGTCCCCAGATAGTGACCGTCGCCCAGACGAAGGCAAGCACGCCGTTCCCACCCGTCCACATCAACATCGGCCAGGGCACATTCCAGCCCATCAACTTCTTCCTCTCACCCGACGCCACCCGCGCCTACATCGTTACCACCGACCTCGGCATCCTGGTCTACAACTTCAATACTTCTTCCACTTCCCGCATCTCGCTCATCAACAACGCAACTGCCATCGCCGCCGGCATGTCCATCGACGGATCCATGATCTTCGTGGCCGGCTCCGACGGCCTCCTGCACAATGTCAATACCTCTCTCGCCATCGACCGCTTCGATACCTCGTTTTCGCCACTCGCCAACTCCTCCAACAGCTTCTGCTACACCGGAACCAACTGCGCCCTCAACATAGTAGTAGTAAGACCTTAGTCAGCCTTATGAGGGAGCGTTGGTATGGAGTGAGAGTCAGACCGGAGGGGAGCTCGTGTGGGACGGGCGCCTTCGCCCGTCCAGGCCAGCGCGAAGCGCGGCCGCACGCCGCCCAGCGCTTTAGCGCCCGAAAGCACGAGTAAAGAAAAGGGGTTCAGCCCGGCGGAACACACCCGCCTCTACGCCGTCTTCTCCAAATCCTTAGCCACACTATCGAGCACCCCATTCACAAACTGCACCGATTCCAAACTGGAAAACTTCCTGGCAATCTCGAGCGCCTCATTAATCACCACCGCCCGCGGTGTCTCCGGATAGCCCAGGAACTCCGCAACCCCCGCCCGTAACAGATTGCGATCCACCGCCGCCATGCGCTCCATGCGCCAATGTTCCGCATGCCGTTCGATCAGCTTGTCGATTTCTGCGCCCCGGTCAGTCGCTACCCGGAACAAATCGTCCGCGAATCCCTTCACCTCGGCGCTGGTCCCCCCATGCTCCGCCCAAAAAGTTCTCTGAACATGATCCACCGTCTGCTTGCCCATGTCCGCCTGAAACAACATCTGCAGCACCAGTTCCCGGGATTTTCGACGCGTACCCATAAAGGCAGTTGCCAGTGTCCAGTTGCTAGTTGTCAGTTTACTGTAGAGGAAAGATTATTTGCGCTTGGTAGGTTTGTCATTCCGACCCAAAGCTTTGTCATTCCGGCCCAAAGCTTTGTCATTCCGAGCGAAGCGAGGAATCTGCTGCTTGCCTGCACCGGATAACTGACGGCCGGAGCCGGACGCCGAACGCAGGATGCCGTCCGTCAGCGAAGCCATCTCCACCGCAGCCAGCGCCGCCTCGAACCCTTTGTTCCCCATCTTCAACCCAGCCCGATCAATAGCCTGCGCCAGGTTCTCGCACGTAAGCACCCCAAACGCATGCGGAACCCCAGTCTCCTGCGCCGACTGCCCAATCCCTCGCGTAACTTCATTCACGATCACGTCGTAATGCGCCGTATCCCCGCGCAGCAAACAACCAAGACAAATAATCGCATCGTACTTCCGAGTCTCAGCCAGTTTCCGCGCCGCCAGCGGAATCTCAAACGCCCCCGGCACCCGCACCAGCTCAATGTCTTTCCTGGCAGCACCGGAGCGCACCAACCCGTCGATCGCGCTAACCAGCAGCCTCTCAGTGATAAATGCATTGAACCGGGAAACCACAATCGCAAACCGCTTGCCCACAGCGTTCAGTGCGCCCTCGATCGCGCGGAGATCAGTCTCAGGAAGCCGCTCCGCGACAAAACCCTTCTTGTCTTTCTTCTCCGTGACTCAGTGCCTCCGTGGTAGGTTTGCTCTCGATCCGTGCAGATCCGTTAAAATCCGTGGCAAAGACTTTACTTCCCCTTAAACACCGCTGCCCGCTTCTCCAAAAAAGCCGCAGTCCCTTCCTTCTTATCCTCAGTAGCGCAAGCCACGGCAAACAAAACAGCCTCCAGATACAAGCCCTCGCTCAAAGTCATCTCCATGCCCTTGTTCACGGCCTCCATCGCATACTGCACCGCCAGCGGACCGTTGGCGATAATCTTCGCCGCAATCGCCTCCGCGCGCGGAATCAATTCAGCCGCCACAGTAACTTCATTCACCAGCCCGATGCGATGCGCTTCCTGCGCTGTAATCATTTCCCCCGCCAGCACCATCTGCATCGCAATGCCCTTGCCCACCAGCCGCGGCAGCCGCTGCGACCCCCCATATCCCGGGATAATCCCCAGCTTCACCTCCGGCTGCCCCAACTTCGCATTCTCACTAGCCAGCCGCATGGTGCAGGCCAAAGCAATCTCGCACCCGCCGCCCAACGCGAATCCATTGATGCAGGCAATCACTGGCTTGCCCAGATTCTCAATCAGATTAAGGACACTCTGCCCGCGATGCGTGTACTCCTTGCCGGACACCGCGTCCTGCCTGGCCAACTCGCCAATGTCCGCCCCGGCAATAAACGCCTTCTCGCCCGCCCCAGTAAAGATGACGACGCGAACCGAAGCATCAGCCTTAATCTCATGAAACGCCGCCCGCAACTCCTCCATGGTAGCCATGTTGAGGGCATTTAGGACCTTAGGCCGGTTCACGGTGACGTAAGCAATCGAATTTCTCTTTTCGAGAAGAATGTTTTCGAAGTTCATAAATTCAAACCTGCCCTCGATTTCAACGAATCTCAACTGATTGAAACCGATTTCAAAATGTTACCCAAGACAACTCTTGTCATCCTGAGCGGAGCGAAGGATCTATGCAATTTGCCGGAATGCGTGTCTGCCAGTAGAACCTTCTAACCTGCGGCAGCAGCAGGTAAACCACCGGGAACACTGCCATCACGCTCAAGACCACGACGGCCCAGTCAACATTGTGCCAACCATCATCCACCAGGCTGTACAGGAACATGCCGACGAGTCCCAGATCCGTCAACACGGTCAGCCACCATCCCCAGCGTTTTCCTCTCCACAATCCGATCCAGGCAATGAGAGCCACCACTACGGGACCACCGACAACGGCCGCCGCGATCCTCAGCCCGGAAATCTCCTCAGCCGGGTTAGGAGCGCTGCGAGTCTCCGGCGCACGGGTCAGAACCAGCAGGTACACCGGAAGCGCGAGCAGCGTCAATGCATAAAGAAGCTGCAACACGACCACGCCCGTAATCCAACCCGAACGCTTCGTCCTCATAAATAATGCAGCAAATCAAGAACAAGAAGATGAGCCGAAGAGGTGTGCTCCGTGCCTCTGTGTCTCCATGATAGGCTTTCGATCCGTGTAAATCCGTGAAGATCCGTGGCCAACACTTACTTCCCCCGCGCCATCGCCGCCACATCCTCCTTGCTCAAATCGCAACTGATGCAGCGCTGCGTCCACAGCCGGTGGCCAAACACCTTCCCGCACCGCGGACACTTCCACTCCGTAAGCCACCACCCACCCGCCAGGTAGACTATGATCCAGCCCACTAAAATCGCCGAATCGGCAGGCTCTCCCAATTTGAGCTTCCCGATCATGAAGCCCAGAAATATAAAGCTGAGAAACAACACCACCACCAGATTCCGCCGCGCCACATAGCTCCGCCACGACCGGCGATAAGTCGCGACATCCTGCGGACTGCGTTCATCCGGCATCCGATCGGTTTTTCTTCGTTTAAACATACTTTACATAGATCCCCAAAACGGATGGCGGCATCCCGATCGTAGCCGTTCCTCAGGCGTAGCGAGGGATCTCCCTGCTTAACTGTCTGCGCGACCGAACTTCAACTCTACAGTTTATTCGCCTTCGGATTACCCGGATCCGAATAATCGTAAAATCCGCGCCCAGTCTTCTTCCCGTACCACCCCGCCATCACCATTCGCTTCAGCAGCGGAGGCGAAGCAAACCGCCGCTCCTTGAACTCATCAAACATCACCTGAGTAATGTAGTAAGTAGTATCCAGCCCCACGAAATCCAGCAAAGTAAACGGGCCCATGGGATACCCGCACCCCAGCTTCATCGCATTATCAATATCTTCAATCGACCCCACACCCTCCTCATAAGCCCGGATCGCATCCAGCAAATAAGGCACCAGCAGCCGGTTCACAATGAAACCAGTCTTGTCCGAAGTCCGCACCGGAACCTTGCCCAGCTTCTTCCCAAACTCGTAAGCCGTCTGGTAAACGTCATCAGCAGTAGCAATCGTCCGCACCACCTCCACCAGCTTCATCAGCGGCACCGGATTAAAAAAGTGCAGCCCAACAAACCGCTCCGGCCGCTTCACCGAAGTCAAAAGCTCAGTCACCGAAATGGAAGAAGTGTTCGAAGCAAAGATCGCGTCTTTTTTCACCACGCCATCAATCGACGCATACATCTTCTTCTTCTCGTCCACGTTCTCAATGATGGCCTCAATCACAATGTCGCAATCAGCCAGGTCGGCCTTGTTAGTAGTCCCGTGAAGCCGCGCCCGGATCGCGTCTTTTTGCGCGGATGTGATCCCGCCTTTCTCGACAGGCCGCTCGGCAAACTTAGCCAAAGATTTCTCAATCCCGGCAAACCCTTTGTCGAGAAACCTCTGCTCAACTTCCAGCACGGTGACATCAAGTCCTGCCGTAGCGCAAACCTGCGCGATGCCAGACCCCATCAACCCACAACCGAGTACACCGACTTTTTTGATTTCCATAAATACCCTTCGATCAAGCGGAGGAAACGGACCTACCTCGAATTTCGGACATCAATCTCGACGGGCAGCCCACGCGCGTTGATCTCGTGAATCAGATCCACAAAATCAGCAGCCATCTTTTTCGCGCCAGCGCCGATCAAATCAAAGTTGAGTATGACAAGCCTGTAAGGTACTTCGACCTTATTGATCTCACCATTCGCTATGCTGTCGTTGAGGGCATCAAAGTTTCTCCCATGCCAATCCGGCGAGCCAACGGCTCTGAAGAACGCGTCGTAAACATCGTCCTTGCTGCTCCACGTCGCCCCGTCCATGATCAACTCGAGCATGACAGACGTCCAACTGATTTTCTCTGTGCCTCTGTGTCTCTGTGGTAAAAACATCCCGGCTAAAAATTCAGCAGCGTCTCCACAATCATCGCAATCCCCTGCCCGCCGCCAATGCAAGCTGTAGCGAGCCCATACTTCTTCTTCCGCCGCCGCAGCTCATACAGCAAAGTAATCACCAGCCGAGTCCCGGTAGCCCCCAGCGGATGCCCCAGCGCAATTGCCCCGCCATTCACGTTAACTTTTTCGCGATCCAAACCCAATTCTTTTTCCACGCCCAGGTACTGCGCAGCAAACGCCTCATTCACTTCAATCAAATCAATGTAGTCCAAAGATAGCCCAGCCTTCTGCAAAGCAATCTTAGTAGCCGGCACCGGACCCCGCCCCATCACCTTAGGCTCCACTCCAGCCACGCCCCAGCTAACAATCCGCCCCAGCGGCACCAGATTCCGCTTCCGCGTTTCCTCAATCGACATCAACACCACAGCCGCAGCTCCATCCACAATCCCGCTAGCGTTCCCCGCAGTCACCGTTCCATTGCGGCCAAACGCAGTCTTCAACTTCGCCAGCCCTTCCAAAGTAGTCTGCGGCCTCCGGTGGTCGTCCTCGGTAAAGGATTCCCCGGTAGCCTCACCCTTGGAATTCTTCAGCGCAACCGGAACCAACTCTTCCTGAATCCGTCCTTCTTTATAAGCCGCATCCGCCTTCTGCTGCGACCGCAAAGCAAACTCGTCCTGCATCTCCCGTGTAATGCCATGCTCCGACCCGTAAAGCTCTGCGGTGTTAGCCATATAAGACCCGCAATAGCTATCCAGCAGCGCCACCATCAGCGAATCTTCCAGCTTCCCGCCCGGAGCCAAAGTAAATCCATCCCTCCCGCGAATTACAAACGGAGCCTGCGACATCGCCTCCATCCCGCCCGCCAGCACAATCTTCGCCTCATCGACCATAATCATCTGCGCCGCCGAAACAATCGACTGCATCCCCGACCCGCACAGCCGGTTCACCGTCAGCGCCGGAGTCTCAATCGGCAGCCCCGCCCGCAGCCCCACATGCCGCGCCCCATACAAAGCATCGCCCGAAGTCTGCTGCGCATTGCCAAACACAACATGATCAAATTCCTTCGGATCAACCTCGGCCCGCTCCATCGCGCCCTTCGCAGCAACCGCGCCCAACTCCTGCGCCGTAAAATCTTTCAACTTCCCGCAATAGCGCCCAAAAGGCGTGCGCGCCCCGCTGACAATCGCGATGTCACCTATTTTCAACATGACTTTCCTGAAAGAATCGCTGGATCAGAACGCATCAGAGTAGACAAAAAACACTGATGCAAACTGGTTAGTGTAGCAGCGCCAGAACACATTGACCACCGGCGAGAACCCACCACGTAGACACGGAGTCACGGAGAAGAACCGGGTAGGTTTTGTATCTTCTGAAAACTTCTTGAAATAGATTTTTCCTGAGTTTGGTTTCTCCGTGACTCCGTGTCTCCGTGGTGGGTTCTGTCTCTTCTAGGCCACAGCCCCTGCGGCCCGCGCCGCCGCCAGTGCCACAATCTTCCCATGCCCCTGCCCCAGAGAAGTATGCAGCGCATGCTCAGCCCGGTTGATCACCTCGGTCACAATGTCCACGGGATCGTAGCTCTCTTTCACAACCGCCTCAGCCAACCCCGCCGAGAATTCCATGGCATGACCTTTCGCCGCGCCCTCTTTCGCCGGCAACTGTACTCCCGCGATGATCTTGCGCAGTTTCTCGACCGCCATCATCGCTTCTTTTTCCGCCGTATCCCCCAAAATGATCGCAATGGTGGTCGTGTCATAGCGAAACGCCAAGTCATTCGTCCGGATGTTGGCCGCGAACTGTTGTCCAATTTTTTCCATCGCGCCTTCCACCGCAGCCTCGCCGTATTCCTTGATCAGCGCCACACTCCGCCCGAACTGCAGCAGCAGCACCGAAAGCGGCGCCGCATTCTGCACCGCCCGCTTGCTCTCTGCCAGCAACAGATCAAGATAAGATCCTCGCTTCAGCAGCCCCGACTTCTCCTCCGTCACCGAAAGATTCTTCACCAGCCGCCGCAGCCCCGCATTATTCAGCGCAATCACCATCTGATCGGCCAGCGTCTTCAGCACCACGGCATCAGTATGCGGCCAGGTCCGCGGCTTGTTGTGCATCAGCGCCAGCATCCCCACCGAATCCTCGCCATTACTAAGCGGCAGCGCCAGTATCGCCGTAGTTCCCAGCTCCGCCAGCGCCTTGCGCGAGGTCTGCAGCTCCGGACCTTTCTGCGCGTCCGCAATGATAATGGGCTCAACCGATGCCATATCCTGCAGCGCGCACAGCACTTCCTTGATCGCGCCTGAACTCCCGGCTTTCACTCCCCGGCCGCAGAATTCCTGCACCGCCGTAGGCGGAGATCCAGGTGTGCGCATTAAAGCAACACAGCGCGATACATCCCAGTGCCCGCCAATCTCGTTGACCGCCGTGGTCAACACCGCTGGCGCCGTACTCTGGTGATAAAGTTTTCGCGTAATTTCTGCCACTCGCGTGACGTTGCGCATCTCCGCCGCCGGATCGTGCGCGGGCGGCGCTGCCGCTGCCACCGGTGCCGAAGCCGCAGCTGTAGCCGCCACCGGCACAGGCGTCGACCCCGCATAGCTCGGAGTCATCCCCGCCGCCAGGTAAAGCCGCTGCAAATCCTCGTTGCGCTCTTCCTCGCGCGGAAACAGTTCTTGAATCCTCTGCAGCCTCTCCACAGCTTTGTTCCGCATTCCGTACTGCACCAGAATTTCCGCCTGCAGCATCAGATCCTGCAGTGTTGATGCCCCCAGCGTAGCTTCCTGCGCCTGCGCCGATTCCACTGGCGTGTTGCTCTGCGTAAACCGCGCCGCAATTGCCTTAAACTTGCTATCGTCAACCTTGCCCTTCAACATCTCCAGCCGCTTCCGGTGGCCGGATTCATAAGGATCCACTTCCGCCGCCCGGTCCAGGCATTCCGCCGCCTTCGCGAAATCCCCCGTCCCGCAGTACACATCAAAAAGCTTCAGCAAAGTCTGGCAGTAGTCGCCCTCGCGGTTCGACGCATTGAACAGCTCGCCCAGAAACTCCAGCATCTCTGGCGACGCCTTCCGCGCCGCAGTAACTTCCTGCATCACCGCGACAAACTGCCGCCGCTCGCCCCGTTTCGCCTGGAACTGTCCCAGCTTGCGCGCCAGTGCCACCGCTGCTTCATCCTGGTCCGCATCCGCCAACTGCCCAATCAGCGCCGTCACCTGCGGCATGCGGTTAGGATTCTGCTCAAACAGTTGCCACACCAGCGGCTCCGCATCGGCATAGCGCCCCGCCGCCAGCAAAGCCTCGGCATAAATCTCCCGCAGTTGCGGAGAATTCTTCCCCGCATTCACCTGCGCCTCAAGAATAAAAATCGCCGCTCCCACCTGCCCCTGCCCCAGCAGGCTCTTGCCGTAAGCCAGAGTTATTTCCTCATCTGAAGAATCTTCCTGATAAGCGCGCTCATACCACTGCGCCGGATCGCCGCCCGCCGTCGCCGCCAGCTGCGCTACACGCTTAAACGCCCCCGCCGCAGCCTTGCTGTCGCCCAGTTCCGACGACAGTTCCGCAACCCGCAGAAAATTCGCCTGGATCGGCTCCAGCGCCACCATACGCGCCAGCACCTCCAGCGCGCCCTTCTTGTTCTCCAGCTTCGCCAGATCACTCAACGCCGACTCATAAGTCCCCACCGCCAGCTTCTTGTTCGATCCCTCCAGCAACTGCCCGAAGCGGAATTTCTGCTCCCACGTCGGGCTCCCATGCCGCGCCAGCTTCTTATAAGTCAGGCTGGCTCGCGTAGCGTCCTCGGCTTTCACCTGCCGCTCGAACAATTCCCCCAGCAGACGCACCGCATCAAGGGTCCGGTTCTGCGATAGGCACAGATCAGCCCCCAGTTGCCGCACCGTGTCGTTTTCCGGATCCTCACGCAGCGCCAGTAGATATTCTTCCAGCGCTTCGGCGGCCTTCCCCTTCTGCAGAAGCTTTTCCGCGCGCTCGATGCGCTTCGCCAGCTCGGCTCGGTCAGGACGTTTTGTGCTCTCGGGCATTGGGTAAGTTTTGGGCAGAGTACTGCTCCCTCGATTCTAGGAGCCACTCCCACCCCCAGCAATCCGTAAGCCCCACCCGTGATTACGAAGGTCACTGGAACTCCAGTGGTCAGTGGCCAGTGATCAGTGGGCAGAAAACCGAATCGCTCGCACTGACCACTGGCCACTGACCACTCGTTTTGCTATCGTGCCCCATGCCTCCATCCCCCGACCCCATCCAGGAACAAGGTCTCCACCACCAACTCAGCGCCGGCCAAATGACCATGGTCGCCGTCGGCGGCTCCATAGGCACTGGCCTCCTACTGGGCTCCGCCGCCGCCCTCGAAATCGCTGGTCCCAGCGTAATCCTCAGCTACCTAGTTGCCGCCTTCATCGCCTACACCGTAGCCATGGCTCTAGGCGAACTAGCCAGCGTGCATCCCGCCGCCGGCTCCTTCGGCGTCTACGGCGAGCTCTACCTGAACCCCTATCTCGGATTTCTCTCCCGCGCCGGATATTGGGCCTCCATCGCCTTCTCCATCGGAGCCGAACTCACCGCCTCCGCCACCTACATGGCCCACTGGTTTCCCGCCCTTCCCGGAGTATTTTGGGTGTTCGTATTCTCAGCCCTGCTTCTTCTAGTCAACCTGCGCAGCGTGCTCGCCTTCGGACGCTTCGAATTCTGGTTCTCCATGATCAAGTTCGCCACCATCGTTGCTTTCATCCTCGCCGGCGCATTTCTACTGATCAGCGGCCGCGTGGCTCCGCAATACACCGCGCAAGCTGGATTCTTTCCCAAAGGCCCAATCGCCCCGCTACTAGCCGTCTTCTTTGCCATCTACGCCTTCGGCGGAGTCGAGATGCTCTCTATCACCACCGGCGAATCCCGCTCCCCAAAAGACATCCCCCGCGCCGCGCGCCTGACTTTCTTCTCCCTGGCCGCCGTCTACCTCGGCGCCATCATCGTCCTGGTCGGCGTCATGCCCTGGAACCACGCCGGCGTCTCCGAGAGTCCATTCGTCAGCGTGCTCAGCATCGCCCACATTCCAGCCGCGGCCAACTTCATGAATTTCGTAGTCCTGACCGCCGCCCTCTCCGGAGCCAACGCCAAACTCTACGTAGCCTCCCGCCTGCTTTTTTCCATGGGCCGCTCCGGATGGGCTCCCACCAGCATGGGCAAACTAAACGCCTCCGGCTCGCCCCGCCTGGCGCTGCTCGTCTCCTCCTACGGAATCGTGACCGCATTAATCATCGAAAACTGGGCCCCAAAACAAGCCTTCCTCTACATCATGGGAGCAGCCTTCTCCGGCCTCATCTTCTCCTGGGTCGTCTCCCTGGCAGCCCACATAAGCTTCCGCCGCCGCCTGACGCCCGAGCAGCTAGCGGCCCTGCCGATGCGCTCTCCCCTGGGAGCCTGGGGATCGATCGTCGGCTTCATGCTGGTCTCGATCACAGTCCTCCACACCTTATTTGCAACCCGAATAAACGCCCTAGGAGGCGTCACCTTCTTCGCTGCGCTAACCACCGCCTACCTCTGGTTGAAACGCCACCGCCAAGCATCCTGAGGCTCGCATCTCAAAAATCCTGTCATCCCGAGCGCAGCGAGGCACCTGCTGTTTGTCTGCGCCACCACAAATGCCTCCCCCATTACCAACGTAAGCCCACAATTCCTTTTCCACTGCCAACCGCCGCCCCGCTCCGCTAGCCTCGACAAGGGACACCCCAACCCAACAGGCTAACCCGTGATCATCTCAACACTGTTGCTCCGCTCTTCGAACCCAGGCGGATTCATCCTCTGGTGCCTGATCGGAATCTGCACCGGAATCTACCTGTTCGTCCAGGGCTTCCGCCTGCTGCAACGTCGCCAGCTGATCCTCAACACCCCAGCCTCAAAAATTCGCAGCGCCTCTATGGGCATGGTCGAACTCAACGGCCTGGCCGTGGGACCTTACACCATGGTCGCCCCCATCACCACGCGCCCCTGCTACTGCTACCGCACTTTCGTCTGGGAGTGGAAGCAGGCCGGCAAGAACAAACAATGGGTCAAAGTAGCCGCCGAGTGCATGCACGTACCGTTCTTTCTCGACGACAACACCGGCAAGGTTCTGGTCGACCCCCGCGGCGCCGATCTCGACCTGCATCAGGATTTTCACCAGGAGTTCTGCGATGGGTTCTTCACCACCAAAGAAGAAGCCCCACCCAACGTTCGCAGCTTTCTCTCGCGCCACGGCATAAGCACCACCAACAAAATCAAAGTGGAAGAGTCCTGCATCAAGCCCAAGAACGCGCTGTTCCTTCTCGGCACGCTCGACGAAAACCCCGGCCTGGAACTCGCTCCCGACCCGATTCACGACGCAGAGACCACACCGCTGATTGTCGGCAATGCGCTCTCGTTCTCCGTAAACACTGAAGTGGTTCGAAGCGCGCTCTCACCCATGATCGGAGGCACCAACGGCTTTAGCGGCTTATCTCTCTCTGGAGGCCTTCAGCACAATCCCGCCTTCGACCCGATTTACGACAAAGCAATCTCCACAACCCGGGGAACTCACCAGTCGCCAACCGCTCCCGGCACCACCAAAACAGCGAACGGCGCCGCAGTCGCCGCCGCGCTGACGAAAGCAGGCATCTCCAGCCCGGCAGCCTGGGCAGCCGCCCGAGTAACCCCCACCGGCGCAGCCGCAGCACCCGCTGGAACCGCATCCGCAACTCCGCAGCCAGATTTCGATCCGCATCCGCCTGTCGTTTTGATGAAGGGCAAAAACAACCCAACCTTCCTGATCTCCTGGCGCAGCCAGCGCGACCTGGCCCGCTCCCTGGGCTGGAAATGCACCGCCATGATCTGGGGCGGCCCCGCTCTAGCCCTGCTAAGCCTCTACGCCCTGCTAGCGATAACGCACCTGCTCTAGCCCGTGTGGCGCGGGCGCCCTCGCCCGTGCAAGTGTGGAGCGGCAAGTAAGTACCATGCACTCCTGCCCGCGGCCTTTGACTTTGACCCTGCATGTCCAGCAACAATCCTTGTCATTCCGAGCGAAGCGAGGAACCTGCTTCCAGCGTCCATCGCCACGACTCTCACCACGATCGCGTAAGCCTCCATCTGGCGAAGCCCAAAGCTAGCAGAACGGGACACCAAGCCCCGCACCACACCTCTAACCGCAATCCTCCAACCACTCCAACTGCTCTAGTACAATGACTCACGTGAGTAATGCCGTTCGCATCGGAATCCTCGGTGACTTCAACCCTAAATTCCGTTCCCATCCCGCCACCACCGAAGCCCTGCAGCACGCCGCCCACAAGCTCGATCTAAAGCTCGACTCCGAGTGGATACCCACACCATCGCTAACCACCCCAGGCGCGGAAAAGATTCTCGAAAGCTTCGACGGCCTCTGGGCCTCGCCCGGCAGTCCCTACAAAAGTTTCGACGGCATGCTGAAAGGCATCGAGTTCGCCCGCCGCCGCGACTGGCCTTTTCTAGGAACCTGCGGCGGCTTCCAATACGCTCTAATCGAGTTCGCCCGCAACGTCCTAAACATTGCCGACGCCGACACCGCCGAGAACAGTTCTGGATCGAAAAATATCGTGATCTATCCCGTAGCCTGCGCCCTCCCGGAACGCAAAGGCGATGCCCCCAAGCTCTCCGGCAAAGTCCCCGAGATCCGCCTCCGCCCGGGCTCCTACCTGCAATCCTTCTACGGCAAAGAAGAGGAAGTCGTGACCGAAGAGTTCTTCTGCAACTTCGAAGTCAACCCCGAATACGAATGGGCCACCATGGAAGCCGGCTTCCCCGTAGTAGCCCGCGGAGCCCAGGGGGAAATCCGCGCCATCGAATCCCCCACCCACCGCTTCTTCATCGCCACCCTGTTCCAGCCTCAACTCTCCTCCACCGAAAAAAAGCCGCACCCGGTGGTCTTGGCCTTCGTCCAGGCGGCAGCCGATTGGGGCCGCAAAAAGCTGGACGACAGCGTCCTCGAATAGCCCGTGTAGAGCGGACGCCCCCGTCCGCTGCTTTTGACGTTGATGTTGATTTTGTTTTTGCTTTTGACGTCGATTCAATCTCCAACCAAAACAACCCCGAACTGTCTCTGCTCTACCCTGTGTTCCCCCGTGTCCTCTGTGGTAAAGATCACCTTCACAGTTACCAAAGTCTCTCCATCCAGCAAATCTAGCCCCAGCACCATACGCATCTAGAGCCTCCACTCCCAGCTCATTAGACTTTCCTAAGCCCGAAAGCCCTCCCCTTGTGATCAGGAACCGCGCCCAGTGCGCAGCAAGGAGCCAAAGCAAGCATGCCCGTATCCTGGATCAGCTCGTTCCGTATGTCGTTCACGACGCTTGTCAGCTATATCCCGATCATCGCGACCATCGTGACCTGCCTGTTCAGTGTGATCCTCGCCCGCGCCACCCTCCGTTACGTGGAAGCCACCGACAAAGGCCTGGCCCTGGCCCGCGAAGAATTCGAGCGCGAATGGTCGCCCGATCTCCACATCAAACTCGAGCGCATCTCGAACACGGAAGCCAAGGTTGTCGTGACCAACCTCGCCAAGAGTTCCGTGCTGCTGCAATTGCTGCAACTGCGCAAAATCTCGCACGCCGTCCCCTTCGAACGCTGCCGCCTCAACGATCCCCTGGTCGGCGGCATGACCTGGACCGAAGAAATGGGCAAACGCATCCTGGCCTGCACCGGAAAAGAATTCGAAGGCCCCATCGCCGCCTGCATCACGTTCTATTGCTCCGGACGAATGTTCCGCACCGACTGGTTTCGCTCCCAGATACATGTAAGCGACGGCCGCATCCTGAGCCTCGAACCCAGCAACATGCCGGCCCGCCGCGTGCGCGTGATCGAGCGCAAAGGCCAGGAACGCCGTCGCGACTTCGTCCAGGACGTAACCGCCGACGTAGCCCCCAACAATCCCGACCCCAAGCCGGAAGAGAACTTCTTCGTAACCGGCGCCGGAAACTGACTTTGGATGGCGCGGTGCTTCCAGTGCCGCGATGCCCGATTTTGGCTGGCGCAGCCCTTCAGCGCTGCGATAAGTGACCACTAGGACAAGGGCTTCAGCCCCTGAGGTACTTGGAACTCAAGCCAATGTTCCAGCAACCTGAAGGCCCAGTAACCCTTACCAAAGATCGCCAACTTTGCCCGCTTCGACTAAAGCTTCTGAACCCTTCACCGATCTTCTTTCATATGGTCAACCCAATCAGCTCCAACATCAGCCACACCAGCGAAGCTCCCAAACCGGCGCCACCAAAGCCTCAGCAGCCCCAACAGAAAAGCGCTCCGCAACCTTCCGACACGGTCACGCTCAAGAGCACCAACACGGGCGACAGTCGATAGAATTCAACCCCCTCGGTTGAAGCAAGAAAAAAATGGAGTGACAGGCACACAGCCCGTCACTCCATTTCCTATACTCTTCCGCCCCTTCACCCCGCCCGGCAAGTAGGCTCACCGACCCCCGACCACTACGGCCTCAACCCACGTTCCCCAGCGATCACCGTTGACTTCCTGCAGCGCGACTTCGATTCCATAGTGACCATTTCTCAGAGCAAGTGTCTTCTCTAGAATAACCGTCGCGGGATTCGAGCTTGACTCCGAACTGCTCGGCCCACCGACCTCCAGCGTATCTTCGAATAGCTCGGCCACATGTCCTGTCAGCGTGATTACGCGGCCAAAGATGTTCAAGCTTGCTCGGCGTGAACCGCTCTTTTCGGCGAACGTAATGTCACTCTTCTGGAAGGTTATCGTGATGGGAACCAGAGACGTGACGTCGGTCGCCTTGACAGCGTCAGTGTGAACTTCGAAGGGAAGTCCCTTCCAATTTAGTCGGGCGTTGAGCTTGTCTTCGAGATCCTTGAACTTTATGTTTGGGGGATTGCCCGCCACGACGTATGGGCGCGGACCACCAGGTTCCTCACGGCCCTCGTGTGCACTGACCAAACGCCCGGGGATATAAAGCAGCGCATCCTTTCGATCGTCGGCGATCTTCATTCTGTAATCACCACATGCGCAGACGTCGACAAATTCAATCGCGACGTCCTGTCCGACCCCTTCAAGATGGCGGTAGTGCCACAATTCAAGGGGGTGGCTAGGCACCTCGCCCCCCGGTGTTTCGTCCTCGATCCGGCCCGTAGGGTAGGACTTGACCTCGTCAGGCGGTCCGTACACGATGTAGATGCGTCCACGATCGCCCTTCCAACCAGGGACAGCACCTCCGAAGTGCCCGTTCGCATAGACAATCCGACGATAATGCTCGTCTTTGAATTCGTTCTCGAGAGTGTCCCGCGTCGGATCGCGACGAACCCAGAAGGCTTCTATAAACTGGTCTCTCTCCTCGTCGGTCTTGAGAAGTTTGAAGGCGGCGCGCTCTTCGTCGGTAATAATCCAGATCACATCTTGCTGCAACCACCCCTTATAAAACGGAACACCGCCGTCCAGAGTCAGTTTCCCGCCGGGGATCTTCCGGCTGGTCCCTTTGGTCTGCGCTTGGGAAGTGCTGAGTGCGGGGCAAGATAAGAAGATCGCAATCGCCGTCAGGAAGCTGGCCCTCAAGGTTCGGCTCGTCGGACACCTCCTCCACTTTTGAACTGGATGCGCGATAGGCAAGAGGAGCTACCTTCGGTCTGCCCGCTTCAGCGGAAGTCCAAGGGTGTTCGGGTTGCAACAGAGCCCTAAACCGCCTTCACAAACCGCAGCGACGCTGAATTCATGCAATAGCGCAGCCCCGTCGGTTGCGGACCATCGTCGAATACATGCCCCAGGTGTGCATCGCATTCCGTACATGCCACCGCATCCCGCACCATCCCGATCGAGGTGTCGCGGAGCTGCCGCACATTCTCCGACGCGATCGGCTCCCAGAAGCTCGGCCATCCAGTCCCCGATTCAAACTTCGTCGAAGAACTGAACAGCGCATTGTCGCAGCAGATGCAGCGATAAATTCCCTTGTCATGCAGATTCCAATATTTTCCAGTGTAGGCAATCTCGGTATCGGCGTGCCGTGTTACCTCGAAGACTCCTGGCGGAAGCTGCTTCCGCCACTCTTCCTCCGACTTCACCACCTTCGCAATCTTCACCTTAGCCAGCCGCTTGCCCTCATCCGAGAACTGCACAATCGTCACTTCTCCCGGCTCCGTCTTCGCCGCCACGGCAATCACATAAGGCTTCCGCCACTTCCACAGAAGCGCCCCGCCCAGCGCCGCCCCGATGCCGGCAAGAAACACCCGCCGCCCCACATTGGTTTCGCCCTTATCTGTTCGACTCACCGATTCAAACATAACTCCTCCGCGACCACCTCTCAGTACTAGGTACTAGGTACTAGGTACTCGGTCCTAGATACTTAGCTACTTCCCATAAAGCTCCGGAAACTCCCGCCGCAAATTCGCCACCTTCGGAGCGTCGTTATAAACAATGTAAGGCTCGCTCGGATGCAGCTCGAAATAATTCTGATGATAAGCCTCCGCTTCATAAAACGCCTGCAGCGGCACCACCTGCGTCACGATCTTTTTCGAAAACACTTTCGCCTGATCGAGCTGCGCAATGTAAGCCTCGGCAATCCGCTTCTGCTCGTCATTGCTATAGAAAATCACTGACCGGTACTGCGTGCCCGTATCCGGCCCCTGCCGGTTCAGCTCCGTCGGATCCAAAGCCACCGAGAAGAACACCTGCAACAACTCTCCATAAGTAATCTTCGACGGATCGTAAACAATCTTCACCGACTCCGCATGCCCGGTCCGCCCGCTGCTCACCATCTCATAATCGGGATCTTTCACCGTTCCACCCGAGTATCCCGAGGTAGCGCTCTGCACGCCCTTTACATGCGAAAACACCGCCTGGATTCCCCAAAAGCATCCCCCAGCCACCACCGCCGTCTCTTTCCCCTTGGCGGCCGCCTTAACCTCATCCGCGACCGGCGCGGGGACAGGCGCACTCGCTCCACTCCCCGCCCGGCAAGCCAGCGTCGCCGCCAGCACCGTCAACATCATCGCCACCATCCGCACCGAAACTCTGGACATACCTTTCCCTCCCGGCCGAAGCCGCCGCATCCTCACATGATTAGAGTTACGAGTCGAAAGGAAGTTTCGGATGTTCGAAACCGGCCTATTTTCAGACACTGGAAGCCGCAGATCGCCGCGCCGCACCCTCAAACAGACGGGCGGTGACCGCGCCGAAGATGAATCCGCCGACGTGCGCCAGATAAGCCACTCCGCCGGTCTGCGCCTGCGCCACCTGGCCGGCATTGAACAGTTGGGTGAGGAACCAGAAACCGATCAGCAGTGCCGCAGGAATCAATGTGATCTTCACAAATATAAAGATCACCAGAATCGAGCGAATCCGGTCGTGAGGATAAGTCACCAGAAACCCGCCCATCACCGCCGCAATCGCCCCGCTAGCGCCCAGGTTGGGCACGTTCGAATGGGGACTGGCGGCAACCTGCGCCAGCATAGCCACGATTCCGCCCACCAGATAGAAAACCAGATAGCGCCCGCGCCCCATCGTGTCTTCGATCTCCGGGCCAAACGCCCACAAGAAGATCATGTTCCCGATGATGTGCGACCAGCTGGCGTGCATGAACATCGCCGTAAGAATCGTGATCCAGCCATGCCCGGAGAAAATCTGCGCCGGAATCGCCGACCACTGGGTCACGAACGCCTCGCCACCCATCAACTCCCGCACAAACACGAATACATTCACCAGGATGATGAGGGTCGTGACAAGGGGGACGCGCGTTGGACGCCGAGACACGTCCCCTAAGGGAATCAATCCTCCCATCTAGTCGTCCTCCATGTAGGGACAGTCGCCCGACTATGCCGCCAACGACGACGGCGATGCCGATCCCGTCCCCGCAGCCTTGCGTACCGCCAGCGACATCCCCACTCGCGCCACTCCGCTGAAGATCATGCTGATCCCGACCAGCGTCCCAATCGCCCACGCCGAACTCGACGGCCACTGCCTGTAAATCAGCAGCCCCAGCAGCAGCGTAATGATCCCATCCAGCAGCGCCCAGCTCGCACCATGCATCGGACGCATCTTCACAAACAGCACGATGTCCAGGATGCCTTCAATCACAAAGAGCCACGCCAGCAGCAGCGTAAGCGACGCCACGCCCAGCAAGGGATGCGCGATGACGTATATCCCGAAGCACAAATAAGCGACACCCACCAGAACCTTCCAGATCATGCTCCCCGCGCCATGCGCGCGAAAGCCCAGCACCAGGTGAACCACGCCCGCCAGAATAATCAGCCACCCGACGAGCGCATTCACCGCCACCGCCGCCAGCAGCGGCTCACCCACTGCCACCATGCCAAACACGATCAACAAAACTCCCCACAAAATCGAAACCGTCGAAGCCTGCCGCACCACGTCACCCTGCGCCATAAAAGCCTCCTTAAAACAGCGGCATAAGCCTACCTCAAAAAGGCCAGGAGTAGAAGTCCGAGATCGATTGGGGGAGTCGATATGGGCTTGTGGATTTCTCTCGTGAAAATTCCCGAACGATCTATCCGGGAGAGCGGGACTGAATGGGGAAAGTATCGGGTTTGGAGGTACCCCCCCTCCCCCCACCCTCGGAACGGCTTGCTGGGCGCGGGGTTCGCAAAAATCGTCTGCAAAATCTTGATTGCAGACGGTTTAGAGGTCAAAATCCTGACAACAAACGGGTTAGGGCTGTTGTCATGGAGTTCGCCTATACTGCCTTCGCCTCGACCATGATGAGCTGATTTCGGGTGGGAGGCAAGGTTAGATGTCACAAGGTGCGTGTGGAAATTTCCCGTCGTGCCCTTGGAGATGTTTCAGGTCAGCCACTCAAGGCCATCGAATCAACGAGTCAGTCGAAACGACCGTATCAGGCGCCCCGGCCACCTCAGTGGCTGAAGCCGAATTGTTTCTCGGTTTTTTTCGGCACGACTGAAGTCGAGCCCTTCCCGGTCTGTTCGACCCAACAACTTTGTGGAAGTTTCAGCGGTGGAATCAGAATCAAAATCAAAGGCAGCGGACAAGAGTGTCCGCTCCACACAAGGTGTGGGGCAGCCGACATTCAAGTCCCTCGTGCAACCTGTGTGCATGCCTCCGCCGACGGTATACAATTGTCCGCTGCTCGGGTCAAGAAACGGGTCGGGCGAGAAATTACAAACTAAATGACTGAGCTCTGTGGGAGAAAAATGATGAAGAAGATCGTTGTCTTTTTTGTGATGGCAATTCTGCTGGTGCTCGCTCAATCGCTGCACATCGCGGCACAAAACGCGGAGAAGCCGGCAGATAAAGATGCGAAGGCCGCCGACGCCAAGCCAACTCCAGAGCCGCCAGCCCCGAAGGAAGAATCGTCCGTCACCGATCACACGATCAAGATCGGTGGGCAGGTAATCGCCTACAAGGCCACTGCATCCACCACTCTCATCAAGGATGACAAAGGCGAACCCACCGCCAGCATTTTCAGCATCGCCTACACCCGCAGCGACGTTAAGGATATGAGCCAGCGGCCCGTCTCCTTCGTCTATAACGGCGGTCCGGGATCTTCTTCCATCTGGCTGCACATGGGCGCTTTCGGCCCGCGCCGGGTATTGACCACTGACGCCGGCCCCACGCCGCCTCCGCCCTTCAAGCTGGTGGACAACGTCGACTGCCTTCTCGATAAAACCGATCTGGTCTTCGTCGATCCTGTCGGCACCGGCTTCAGCAAAGCTGTCGGCAAAGCGAAAGATAAAGACTTCTGGGGTATCGATCAGGACGTCAAATCCCTGGCGCAGTTCATTGCTACCTACGTCGGCCGCAACGGCCGCTGGAACTCGCCCAAATTTCTTATCGGAGAAAGCTACGGAACCTTCCGCTCTGCTGCTCTCGGCAATTACCTGCAGGACCATGACGGAATGTATTTCAACGGCATCGTTCTCATCTCCTCGGTGCTCGATCTCGGGACGATCTCTTTCCCGCCCGGCAACGACATGCCTTACATCTTCTATCTTCCGAGCTACGCCGCCACCGCCGCGTACCACAAAGTGTTGAAGGACCAGCCCGCCGATGTCACTGCCTTCCTCGTCGAAGCGCGCCAGTTCGCCGTCACCGAATATGCTGCAGCCCTGATGAAAGGCGCCAATCTTTCTCCCGCGGAAAAGGCAGACATCGCAAAGAAGGTATCGCGCTTCACCGGCCTGAGCGAGGACTACCTGATCAAAGCTGATCTGCGCGTGAACCTTCCGCAGTTCATGGTGGAACTGCAGCGCAGCCGCAAGCTCTCGACCGGCCGTCTGGACGCGCGTTTCTCTGGTCCTTCGCCTGACTTGCTCGCTGAATACGCCGACTATGATCCGCAAAGCACTGCGGTTGACGGAGCCTTCACCGCCGCCTTCAACAACTATGTCCGCGAAGACTTGAAATTCGGCAAGGATCTCACTTACACCACGTTGTCACGGGATGCCAACCGGGCTTGGGATTGGAAGCGCTCCGAAGGAGGCCCAAGCTACGGATTCCCCGGCTCCCCCAATGTGGAGGTGGACCTGGTCGAAGCCCTCCTGACCAACCCTCACCTCCACGTCGAAGTGGAGAACGGTATTTACGATCTCGCGACACCTTTCCTGGCAACCGAATACACCATGAACCACCTGGAGCTGCCGGAGAACCTGCAGAAAAACATCAAGCTGCAGTACTACGACGCCGGCCACATGATGTATCTCCGCGAAGAGGACCTGGCGAAGCTGAAGGCCAACATAGCCAGCTTTTTAGACAACGCCACTAAGCAATAGAGTTCTGGGACGGCGTCCAGTGGCGGATAGCTGGAAGCTGATTCCGCTTGACATTCGCCTTATATTCGCCAACAATACGCGCATGGCGATCACACGCAGGCAGCGCGAAGTGTATGACTTCATCTCTCGCTTCGTGGCGGAGCATGGCTACTCTCCGTCGTTTGAAGAGATCGGCAACGGGCTCGATCTGAACTCGCTGGCCACGGTGCACAAGCACATCACGAACCTCGAGAAGAAAGGGCTGCTCACCCGCGACTACAATCGCAGCCGCTCGATCGACCTGCTGCCGCCCAAGGGACGGCTCAAGCAGGCCATGAGCGTCAACACTGGCGTGATCCTGCCGCTGCTCGGGCGCATTGCCGCCGGCCAGCCCATTGAGGCCGTCGAGACCCCGGAGACCATTTCTCTCGCCGACTTCGTGCGCTCGAAAGAAGTGTTCGTTCTCGAGGTGCGCGGCGATTCGATGCAAGATGAAGCCATCCTCGACGGCGACTACGTTCTGGCCGAGAAGCTGAAGACCGCGCACAACGGAGACATCGTCGTCGCGCTGGTCAATCGAGATGACGCCACGCTGAAGCGCTTCTACCGCGAAGGCGACTCGATCCGCCTGCAACCCTCGAATGCAACCATGAAGCCGATTGTTGTGCCGGCAGCGTCGGTGGAGGTGCAGGGCAGAGTGATTGGGGTGCTGCGGAAGTATTAGGGCTTCGGGCTTCCGATCTTTCGATCAGTACAGATGGAAGTCGACTTCGACGGCCAATTCCATGTCCACGGGCTCACCATCTTTGATGGCCGGTTTGAACTGCCACTTCGATACTGCCTCCACTGCTTTCCGATCGAGACCCAGTCCGAGGGGCTGCCAGACCCGGATGTTTCGAACTTGCCCGGTTTTATCCACAACAATTGACAGCATGACTGTGCCCTGGTATTTCGCCTGGCGTGCCTGCTCCGAAAAATCTGGATTCGGAGCGTAGACAACCTTGGGCGCGGTAACACCCTTACTCATGTGATTGACGGGGCCATTCGAGGCTTTCTCTTCTTCGTCGCTGGTGTCTCCGGATTGCGGACTCTCTTTGGAGTTGGAGTTGGAGTTGGAGACGAGTCCTGGGACTGCCGCAAACTCTGGAGCGAAAAGACAGGCGGCGTATTGCTCTCTTCCTTTGCCTGTTGATGCCGCCAGAACGCAAGGCCTCCAATAGTTCGGCACGAGATTGGCCACGCGATCCTGGGAATTCAGGAAGATCCGGGAGAGCGCGGCGTCGGCCTTCTCGGCAGTCATGCCGCCGGGATCGACCTCGACTTCGATGCGGACCTTTTTCTCATCTTCTGCTCTTTTGTCTGGTTTCTGCTTGGCGAAGTATTGCCGGAACCCGCAGCCCTTCCCGCAGTTGCCCAGAGAAAGGCGCTCGGCTTTAATCGTCAAGTGGCGACCCGAGAGACTGAGCGCGGTTACCCTTACGAATCCGTCGACGGTCCAGTCGCCGGGATCGGCAGAATCGGCGAGCGCTCCTCCGGACTCGTAGCGCAGGTGGTCGCCAGGATAGAAATTGCGGAGGACGAGAGTCTTGTCTTTGTACTGATCGCGGAGATGCTGCTCCAGTTCGCTGCCGGCTTCCAGGTAGGAAGGCGCGAGGCTGACGGCAAGGACCAGCGCTACGGCAGTACAAAGAGGCCGCGTGGCTGCCTTACTCCGTGGCATGGAGGAGAATTGTAGCTCAACTGCGCAAGCAAAAAACACGAACGCCCGGGATCACTCCCGGGCGACGTCTTTAACGAAAGCTGATAGAGGTTTTAGCCGACGTGCCGATCGAGCGCTTGCGCGATGGCTTCCTTGGGCCGGTAGCCGACGATTTGTTCAACCACCTGGCCGCCTTTGAAGACCAGCAGCGTAGGGATGCCGGTCACCTTGTACCGCATAGGAGTGGAGCTGTTGGCGTCGACATCCATCTTGCCGATTTTGATCTTGCCCTGATAGTCCTTGGCCAACTCTTCTACGATGGGAGCGATGGCGCGGCAGGGGCCGCACCAGGTCGCCCAGAAGTCCACCAGCACGGGCTTGTCCGATTTCAAAACATCTTGGTCGAAGTTCGCATCGGTGACTTCGACGATTCCATTGCCTGCCATAATTCTTTCTCCTCGTTGTGACGTCGCGTTTGTTCGGCGGACGCTCCTCTGTTTCGGAAACAACGAGCGCTCTTGGCCGGGCCCCGGACGATCTTTAATCTGTAGCTATCTTTGGTCGATCTATAAATGCCTGCCCCCGATTGGGAGCAACCTTTTATCGTACCACCTGCCATTCGATGCATGGGGGGATGCGAAGGTCGCAAAACCACCCGGCGGTCGCGGGGAAGGCTTTCGGGGAGTTGAACCGCTTGAGATTGCTCCGTATTCCAGCCCTGCGTTTTCAGCAGCTTCGACCGCATGGGAATCGCTGCGGGGCGGGTGGTGGTGAGCGGGGTCCGGTAAGGGCAATAAAAAAAGCGCCCCGAACTTTTCAGTTCAGGACGCCTCGGCAGCCCTCCCCCAGAACTGCCAAACCACGAAATGGATACTAGAGAACTACCGATTCAGTGTAAACGTCACTTTGGTAATAAGCTTTTATGGATTTGGGAAGGGAGTTGAATCGACACTGCCTACTGCCTCAGGACCTCAGGAACCTATGGCTGCTTGTGCCAGGTCTGGCCGGCGTCGGGGGTGGTCCAGATTTCGGAGGTTGAGGTGGTCACGGTTCCGGTTCGCGAGTCTGAGAAGTGAATGCTGAGGATGTCGCCGGTGAGGATGGTACCGGCGACGGAAGGAACCACGCGAGCCCAGTGATTGCCGCCGTCGGTCGTGTGATAGAGGGCTCCGCCGGAGCCTCCGGCCCAGACTTCGCCGGCGCTCGAAGATACAGAGAGGGCGCGGAAGGTTAGCGGCGCGGCAGGGGCGGACTGCTTTTTCATCGAGTTCGCAGTGACAGACTTCGCGTTGGCTGGGGGAGTCGATGGCGCGGGGGACGCGGCTTCGGACTGAGCTTGCGAGGTTAGTGCGGTCGGGGCTTCGGCCGTCACTTCGACTGTCGTTTCCGCCTTGGTACGGCGCGCGAAGTCGGACGTCATCGAATCATTCGCCGCGACGTTTACATCGAGCCAGGTCTGGCCTCCGTCGAGGGAACGCTGCAGCGCGCCGCTGGCGCTGATGGTCCAGCGAGGCGCGGCCACGGCTTTCATGACAAGGGGCGCGCTGTGCAGCGAAGGCGGCGCCATGGCAGTGGAAACTTGCGCGGATGCGGCTTTCGCTTTCGCGACGCGCTCGGCTGATTGCTCTGCTGTTTCACTCCGAATGAGTTGATCTTGAGTCTGACTCTGCGCGGTAGATTGGGTCGCGACTTGGGCGTTCTCCATTTGCACTTCTACCACCGGCGAAGCGCCGGCGACTTCGACCGTCTGCGGGCCGGGCGCCGAAGCCGGATTCTGCCTGGCGGCCGGCGCAGGAGCTGTGTTTCCGCGAAAGCCCAAGCCCTGGCGAGGAGCAAGATTGAGGACGTTCGTGGGTTCTGAACGGACTATCGGGCCGCCAATTGTTCCGCCGCGTGCGCCCGCTGATTTTGCGCTCGGGCGGACGATCGTACCCTCCGACTGAGGCGGCTTGTTCGCGGCTAAATCGGTCTGGGGCGGAGGAGCAGCTAACTTTTTGTCTCTCATTCCAGCCTGAGGAGCAGCCACCTGCGACGCGGATTGGGAGGTTGGGGGCGGAGTCGCGATCGCTTGCTCCGCCGGTGAGAGATTCAAAGCCAATTTCCTGGCACGCAGACTGCTGTATTGCAGCGTTCCGATCGAAGCGATCAGCACCACGCCTGCGGCTACCGCAGCCCAGCGCAGGGCTGATCCGCGAAGAAGCGTCCAGCGGAACCAATTCGCACTGCTGTCGGCCAACTGCTGTGACTCGACTTGCGGGGGAAGAGCTAGCGAGACTACTTCCCTGCAATCGCCGCAGCGAGCCAGGTGCTCCACAACGTGGTCCCGCTCGGGGCCGGTCAGAGACCGTTCGGCGAAGGCGGTGAGCAGATCGGCATCGGGATGCGATTCTGGCGGCGGCGATTGCAACCGTTTTACTACGATTTTGGGAACATTCTGCATTCTGACGACTCTATCCGCGGCCTTCGCGCCTCCGGACTGGTACTTCCTTTTCAGAGAACGCTGCTGCCGGGGAATCTTGCGCCAGGCTGCGGCGAATATCTACCTGCAAGTCACGCACGTCTACTTCCAAGGCCTCATCGGCCTGGCGGCGGGCCATGCCTTGCTGCATCATGCCAGCCAGGATTTTCTTGCGCAACGACTTAGCCAGCTTGTCGATCTTGCGGCTGATGGTGGACTCGTGCACGCCCAGCAAGCGGGCAATTTCGGCCAGGGTGCGTCCGTCGAGATAGTACGCCGCCAGCACCATGCGGTCTTCGCGGTCGAGCGAGGCCAGGGCTGCGTCGGTGGCAGATTCCAGGCGCGAGTCGGCGGCGGGAAGCGGCTCCGGCTCGGGTGCGGCGTACTGAGTGCCGTCTTCACTTTCTTCGTCGAGACTGACCATGCGTTTGGTGCGGCGATAGCGATTTACAAATTCCTGCGCCAGCACGGTGCGCAGCCAGCCTTCGAGCGATCCGCGGCCGGTGAAAGAGGAAAGCTTCGAAACGCGCTCGCCGTCGCGGGTGGTGGTGCCGTAGAGCTCGGCGTAGAGACTGTCGGCGAGGTCGCGGGCGGCTGAATCTTCGCGCGCGATCCGCAGCGCCGACTGATAGAGCTTTTCGCGATAGCGGGTGAGGAAAACTTCCCAGGCGGAATTGCTGCCGGCGGCGCAGGCCTGAGCCAGCGCTAGTTCGTCGACGCGCAGAGTAAGGAGGAAAGTGCGAGTCTCCGCATGGGTCGCGCTCGGGGGCAAATACTTCGTGGCTACTTCACAGAGAATTACAGCGAAAGATTCGCGGGGCAATCCGATTTTCTCGCAGCCGCTTTTCTCGTGCAGTTCAGGCAACAGGTCGGAGACTGCCGACTGCACCGGAGCGGAAATCGGTTTGGTGGCGCGCATGTAGAGAAGAGAGTCCGACGACTGCTGAACCCGATGCTACCAATACATTAGACGCTTGCAAGATTAATTTTGGCCGCAAGGCTCCGGTTCTTTTTCGTTCTTCTGCCGTAGTCGAGATGGGCGATGGAGATGGGTGGTGCGCCCCGTGGAGCGGGCACTCACAGCCTCACGGGAGCGGGGCGCACCTGCCCGCCTAGGGGGAGAGCTATGCGTCCGAGATTAGTTGCGGCAGTGGTTGCTTTGTTGATCGTGGCTGGAATGGTTTCGCTGGATCTGCGGCCGGTTCATGCCGGGCAGGAGCCTTCTACTTCAGGTTATAAGGTGCTGGATCCGATCCGGCATGGAAGTTTGACCGTGTTTCCCGTGGTCGCGTCGAGGTCTTACGCGACCGGCGAGTTTATGACGCTCGATGAAGGCTTGCGATCTGGCGATGTAGTTGTAACCGAATATGGAAATGTTAGTGGGTTGATGCGGCGGCGGCCCGCACCGGCCGTGCAGGTTCAGAGAGCCGAGGTGAACCGGCTGGTGCTGATCAACAATTCGAAGCGTCCGCTGCTGCTGCTGGCTGGCGAGATTGTTACCGGAGGCAAGCAGGATCGCGTGATCGGGAAAGATCGCATCGTGCCGCCGGAAAGCGATCCCGTGGATCTTGGCGTGTTCTGCGTGGAGCCGGGGCGGTGGGTCGCGAGCAGCGAGCACTTTGGAACTTCGGGATCAACGTATGGAGGCGCCGTCGGAGGCCCGATGATTCACGGGGCAGCCGTGCCCGGCACGATGATGGCGCAGCCCTCGGTGCGCGCCAAAGCGATGGGCGATAAAGATCAAGCCGAGGTTTGGGCGGAGGTGCGAAAGCAACAGCAGTCGATGACAGTCGCAGTTGCGGCGGCACCGTCAGCTTCACCAGCGAGCACGCAGGAGATCCAATCCACCAGTTCTTACGCCCGAGTGATGGAGAACAAAGATGTGAAGGAGAAAGTGGACGAGATTGCCGCGCCCATCCAACAGAACTACGAAAGCCTGATCAAGCAATTGCGCGACCGCAAGGCGGTTGGGGTGGTGGTCGCGGTGAATGGACGCATCATCTGGGCCGACGTGTTTGCCGGCACCGAATTACTGGAACGATACTGGCCGAAGCTGGTGCGCTCCTACGCATCAGAGGCGGTGGTGACACGCGCGAAAGGTGGAGAAGTCAGTCCAACACAAGCCGAGGCGTTTCTCGCGGATATGGAGGGACGCAGGGAAACAATTGAGATCGAACCGGGCGTCTACCGTCACAGCGAAGCTAACGGCGATGGGTTCAAGGCGTTCGCGCTGACGTCGCTGCTTCCGAAAACTGGGTTTGAGGTGCACATCGCGAAGATGGCAGATTGAAGCAGGGGTCAGTGGTCAGGGGTCGGTTGGCCAGTACGAATCTTAAAGGCTCGAACTGGTCACTAATCATTGGCCACTGGCCACTGAGTTCTCGTACCAGTTTCGCCAGGCTGCGGAGTCGTTGGGCAGGTGCTGCTTGGTGATATCGGCCAGGGCCCGGAAAGCCCAAGAGCGGGTCTGGGCATCGAGTGCGGGATCGGCCGAATAGTCGATCAGTTGTGGCACGGCGATGAGGCGCTGTTGGTGGCTCAGCATACCGGACGCCGCGAGGCTGCAGGCGGCGTGTTCGCGCACTGTCGGGGATGGATCGTTGTGCATGGCTTCGAGTAGTGGCGCGATGGTTGGAGTCGTCCCCACGAGAGCAAGGCCTTCGACAGCCCAGCGGCGCGTGTCTTCCTCTTTATTTTTGTCTTCCTTACTCTTATTCCGGTCAGAATTCCTACTTGAGTCTTTCAGGTGCGCGGCCAGCACCTGGACGATGCGATCGGGTTCCACCCCTCGGTTCCCGAGCAAGCCCAGAGCCCACAGAGCCCAAATCTTTTGTCGGTGATCGCTGGAGTCGGCCTGCCGCGTCATGGCTTGAACCGTGGATTCAGTTTTGGTGAGTCCATAGGCAGCCAGCTGCACTTCGATGGAGGAGGCGCGCACGCTGAGGTCGTTGGAATTGAGAGCGACCGTGGTGAGATCACCAAGTTGTGCATCCCACTGGAGCTGGCCCCGCCAGGCATTGCTGCGCGATTCGATCTGGGCCTCGATAAGATTCGGATCTCGGTCGGAGTGGCTCACGGCGCGCTCGAGAAGAAGTTCTGCTTGTTCTTGCGGTCGCTGGCGATCGAGGTCGGCGTCCGAAAACGCTTGAGAGGAGACTTCGGGATTTTGCGGCACCGAGAACAGGTTGGTAGTTTTCCCCCAAACTGCAACCGGGCCTCCGCCGCTTGCAACCAGCAACGCAAACGCGACTCCCACTATCATTGCGGCAAAATGCAGTAAGCGCTGTGCGCCGCGCGGGCGCTGCCCCGGCGTGTTTTTCTCCGGCAGTTCTTGTGCCAACGCGTTCGGTCGAAATACATCCATACCCAAAGTTTAGGGATAGTGAGAAATAGGGTAAAGTTACTTCTGGTCCCCGCCCCATTGTGGTTCGATGCCAGGGCGTGGCCCTGTGTCGTTTCGGAGGAAATCATGGTTCTGAAAAGAAATTTCATGCGCCGTTGGTTGCCGGCTTCGCTGGCTCTGCTGGTGGCCGCTGCCGCTCTGGCTGCTGCCGCGCCGGGATATAAGGTGGTGAACACTTACAAAGTAGGCGGTGACGGAGGCTGGGATTACCTGATCGCAGATGCGGCGGCGCGCCGGCTTTACGTTTCGCGCGCGACTCACGTCATCGTGCTCGACCTCGACTCCGGCAAAACGGTGGGCGACATTACTGACACGCCCGGAGTGCATGGCATCGCGCTGGCGCCTGAACTGGGACGTGGCTTCACCAGCAACGGCCGCGAAGGCACGGTCAGCATCTTTGATCTCAAAACGCTGGCGACGATCAGCAAAGTGAAGGCGGGCGATAATCCGGACGCGATTCTTTATGATCCGGCGACCCGGCGTGTGTTTACGTTCAACGGAAAGAGCCAGGATTCGACCGCCATCGACGCGGCTAAGGGAACGGTGCTGGGCACGATCAAGCTGGATGGCAAACCGGAATTCGCGGCCAGCGACGGCAAGGGTGGAGTGTTCGTCAACATCGAAGACAAGAACGAGTTGACGGCCATTGATGCGAATAAGTTGGTGGTCAAGTCGACGTGGTCGCTGGCGCCTTGCGAATCGCCTTCGGGCTTGTCGATGGATCGCAAGAATCGCCGTCTATTTGCCGGCTGCGACAAAATGATGGCGGTAGTGAACGCGGATACCGGGGAGGTTCTGGCCACACCGGCGATCGGCGATGGCGTAGACGCGACCGCATTTGACGACGAAACCGGCCTGGCTTTTGCGTCGTGCGGTGAGGGCGTGCTAACGGTGGTGCGGGAGGAGTCGCCGGACAAATTTAGTGTGGCGGAAAATGTTCCGACGCAGCCGGGCGCGCGCACGATGGCGCTGGATTCGAAGACGCACAATGTTTACGTGGTGACGGCAAAGTTTGGTCCGCCTCCGGCGGCTACGGCGGACAATCCGCATCCCCGGCGGAGTATTTTGCCGGATAGCTTTGTGGTGCTGGTGGTCGGCAAGTAAAGAAGCCTTGTCACCACAGAGACACAGAGACACAGAGAAGGTAAAAGAAACCAAAAGAGATATCAGAGGTTTTCTCTGTGACTCTGTGGTGAAGGGTTTGAGGGTGGTCGCTTAGAGTCGAACGACCGTTCGGTTGTCATCTTTCTGACTGGCGTGTATTATCTCTCCACTTTATTGCTCTGCATTTCCGGCTTTCCCTTGGGCATCTAAATTCTTTCCGTATCGCGAGGTTCCGAATTCATGGCGGGATTGGACGACAAGTTTTTCCAGGCGCGGGTTACCAAACGGGTGGACTTCGCGCCTGACCTGTGGATGTTTCGCATCGAGGCCGGCGGGGAGTTCAAGTTTCTCCCGGGACAGTACGCCACGCTGGGGGTGGAACACGACGGCAAGCGGACGGAGCGTCCGTATTCGATTGCCTCCGCGCCGTTTGAAAATGAAATCGAGTTTTTCTTTGAGCTGGTGCCCGAAGGAGCGCTTACGCCACGGCTCTACAAGCTGCAACCGGGCGACGGATTGCTGATGCGGAAGGCTCCCAAGGGGAGGTTCACGCTCGACACCGAGAGCGGGCGCAAGAATCATCTGCTGGTTTCGACTGTCACCGGAGTCGCACCGTTCGTGAGTTTTGTGCGCGCGCTTTCGAAAGACTGGAAGGAAGGCCGTTTTGACGGAAGCCACAAGCTCTACCTGCTCAACGGCGCCAGCCGACCGTGGGAGTTCGGCTATAAAGAAGAGTTGATCCGCTTCGACGCGGAACTGCCGTGGTTCAAGTATGTGCCGACGGTGAGCCGGCCGTGGGATCACGCCGACTGGCCCGGTGAGACCGGACGGGCTGACGACATTCTTCGCAAGTATGCCGACCATTGGGAACTCGACGCTACCAATACGACGGCGTATTTGTGCGGCCATCCTGACATGATCGCGAACAGCAAGGCGATCCTGAAGCGGCGTGGGTTTCTGGATAAAACTGGGGTTAAGGAAGAAATTTATTGGGTGCCGGCGAAGTAGCTGCCAGTACCTTGTACCTAGTTGCCAGTAGAAACGCGGTTGATTAGGTTTCAGCTGGGGCGAAGAAGACCAGGACTTCGAGTTCTTCCGTGATGTCGTAGAAGCGGTGGCCGACTTCGGCCGCTATGAAGATTACGCTCCCGGCGGAAACCTCGCGGTCTTCGAAGCCGGCCTTGAAGCGGGCGCGTCCCCGAATCACGTAGTAAATCTCATCTTCGCGATGTGGCTTCTGGTGGTCGGTTGCTCCGGCTGGCAGGACGTAGAAGCCCGCGCTCATCGCCGGCACGCGCAGGAACTCGTGGTAGGGCTTGCCGCTCCGGGCGCGCTGCTCGGCGATCTCCGGAAGGCTGGCGAACAGAGTTTTCATACTCTTTAATCCCTCAAGCGAAGATGCCTCCGAAAATGAGGTCGGTAAATTGCGGGATCAGGTTCTGCGCCTGCAGTTCGCCCTCCGGCTTATACCACTGATAAATCCAGTTGATCATGCCGAGCAGTGCGAAGGCGGCGGCGCGCGGGCTGACCTTGCCCTTTGCCTGGTTTTGAGTCTTGCTTTGGACCTCCGTCATCAGGCTTTCAAGAAAGTGGATGTAGTCCTTTTTGCGCGCGTTGATGCGCTTGCGCAGGGCTGGCGGCAGGGGATGATTTTCGTGCAGCATCACCGTGATTTCGCGGTCGCGGGGGCTTAGAACGACCTCGATATGCAGCCGGATCAAGGCACGCAGGCGCTCTTCGGGATCGGCGATGCCGCGCACGGGGTTGAGCACGCGCTCCTGCGTAATCTCCATGGCGTGGTTCATGATTTCGTACAAGATTTCGTCTTTGCTCTGAAAGTGGTGGTAGAGGCCGCCTTTACTGAGCTTGAGCGCGGCGGCCACATCGTTCATGGAAGTCGCGTCGTAGCCGCGCTGCTGGAACAGGCGCGCGGCAGTGCGCAGAATCTCCTGCCGGGAGTCGACCACGGTCTCGCGGGTCATCGGGTGACATGGTAAACAGTTGCAGGGAGGAATGCCAATACAGCGGGTGCCCCGTCGTTGTCTCTCGAAAGATCGGAGAGACGCGGACGCGGCATCCGGAAATCCGTCTAAAAAGGGGGCTCCATTAGGAATCTGACTTCCCGCTTGACATGGACGGCGGGCTAAAGGTAGCATTTCTTCAGTTACCGACCGACCGGTCGGTATGCAGCAGGATTCCCTGGAATCCATCCCCAAAGCAAGGGCATCTTTCCTCCCTTGTGAGACGCGATAAGCGGAACGAGAGGAGCACGCTGGTGGCTACTATTTTTTATGAGCACGACGCTAATCCCGAGGCCCTGAAGGGCAAAACCATCGCCATCCTGGGCTACGGCAGCCAGGGACACGCGCAGGCGCAGAACTTGCGCGACAGCGGCTACAAGGTCATCGTAGGCCTTGACCCTAATCGCCCCAGCGCGCAGCAGGCCCGCGCCGATGGAATGGTGGTGGTGGCTCCCGATGAGGCCGCCAAGCGGGCTGACTGGATCCACGTGCTCACGCCCGATGAGACCCAGGCGGCGGTGTATGAGCAATTCATTCAACCTTATTTGCATCCTGGAAAGATTCTGGGGTTCTCGCACGGGTTCAGCATCCATTTCAAGACGATCGTCCCGCCCAGTGATGTCGATGTGGTGATGATCGCGCCCAAGAGCCCTGGCCATTTGCTGCGGCGGGTTTATAGCGAAGGGCGCGGAGTGCCGTCTCTGATTGCGATTCAGCAGGATTCGAGCAAGCGGGCGCACGAATTTGCGCTGGCCTATGCGCACGGCATTGGCTCGACCCGCGCGGGCGTGCTGCAGACGACCTTCCGCGAAGAAACTGAAAGTGATTTGTTCGGCGAGCAGGCAGTGCTCTGCGGCGGCTTGACTTCGCTGATCAAGAAGGGTTTCGAGACGCTGGTGGAAGCCGGATACGCGCCGGAGATTGCTTATTTCGAGTGCCTGCACGAGATGAAGCTGATCGTTGATCTGATCTACGAAGGCGGCCTTTCGCGCATGCGTTACTCGATTTCGAACACGGCCGAGTATGGCGACCTGACGCGCGGCGAGAGAGTCGTTGGCGACGCTACGCGGGCCGCGATGAAGAAGACTCTGGCCGACATTCAGGATGGAACCTTCTCTCGCGAGTGGATCAAGGAAAACAAAGACGGCGGTTACAACTTTGCTGCGCTACGCGAGAAGGAGCAGCAACATCCGATCGAGATTGTGGGTGCGCAGTTGCGGGGCATGATGAGCTGGCTTCCCGGTCGCGAAGCGAAGAAGCCGGCCGAGGCGCCGAAACCCGGTCCGAAACAGGTCGTGAATGCTTAAGGGAGCAGAAATCGTTCTGCGGTGCATCCGCGCCGAAGGGGTCGACCTTGTGTTCGGCTACCCCGGCGGCGCGATCATGCCGTTGTACGACGCTTTGGACGGCAGCGGAGTGCGGCACATCCTCACGCGGCACGAGCAGGGCGCGGTGTTTGCAGCGGAAGGCTATGCGCGGGTTACAGGCAAAGTGGGCGTGGCCATGGCCACCAGCGGGCCGGGCGCGACCAACCTAGTCACTGGAATTGCCGACGCCAAAATGGATTCAGTTCCTCTTGTCTGCATCACGGGCCAAGTGCGGACGGCGATGATCGGCACCGATGCGTTTCAGGAGACTGACGTTTTCGGAGTGACGCTTTCGCTCACCAAGTGGAGCCGGCTGGTGCGCACGATCGACGAAATCCCTGACGCGATAGCCGAGGGATTCTACTGGGCGCGCAGCGGACGGCCGGGACCGGTCGTGATCGATATTCCTACCGACATACTCAAAGCCAAGAAAGAATTCTCCGGACCGGCGAAGTTCACGCCGCACGCCCGGCCTGCGGATGCGAAAACCGAAGGCGGCTTCAGCGACACGATTGTGGCCTTGCTGCAACGAGCGACTCGTCCGGTGGCGCTGGTCGGTGCAGGCGCGAAGCTTTCGGGAGCGATCTCGGAGTTGCGGCGACTGCTCGACCACTTGAATGTTCCCACGTTCGCTACGGTTCACGGATTAGGCGCGGTTCCTCCGCAATCGCCGTATTACCTCGGGATGGTGGGTATGCACGGGACTCGCGCTGCCAACACCGCCTTGCATGAAACCGATTTGCTCATGGTATTCGGCGCGCGTCTCGATGATCGCGTGACCGGCGATCCTACGCGCTTTGCCCCCAACGCAAAAATCGTGCACTTTGAGATTGATCCGGCGCAACTCGACCGGGTGCGGGCCTGTGAGCTGCCGGTGATCGGCAATTTGGCCGACACGATTCCGACATTCCACGCAGAAGCCCGCAAGGCTTCCCTGCCCGATTGGAGCGGCTGGCGCGCCGTGGCTTGCGGAGCGGAACGCGCGGAGCTTGATCCCCGGGGACTGGCGCAGCCTACGATGCGTTTTCTAGATGAGCTTTTCAGCCGACTGCCCGAGGATAACGTGATCATTGCCGACGTGGGCCAGCATCAGATGTGGGCGGCGCAGCGCTACCGTTCTTCGTCCCCTCGCGGTTTTATCACCTCGGGCGGACTGGGTGCGATGGGTTTCGCTCTGCCTGCTGCCGTGGGCGTTCAACTGGCGAAGCCCGACACTTGCGTGCTTTGTGTTTCGGGGGACGGCGGCTTCCAGATGAACATACAGGAGCTAGCTACGGTGCACCGGCTCGGGCTTCCTATAAAAATGGTGATCGTCGATAACAAATATCTGGGCATGGTTCGGCAATGGCAACAGCTTTTCTACGAGCGCAACTATGCCGAAACCGATTTAAGCGACAATCCGGATTTCGTCGAGATCGCCAAGGCTTACAAGATTCACGGGTGGCGGCTGAACGAGGCTGCCATGGGCGAGTTCCCGGTCTCGGCCGAGACCGGCGATCTGATCGATAATTTTCTGCGCTCGCCGGGGCCGGAGTTGCTGGTGTTTGATTGCGCTCCTGAAGCGAACGTTTATCCCATGGTTCCGGCGGGAGCGGCATTGTCCGAGATGGTTTACGGAGACGAGTGAAGTGCATTGAGTAATTTGGCAATCGGGTAATTTTGTAATTTGAAAAGCTCACGATTGCCGCGGCGGCGGTTTTCAGATTACAGATTCTCAAATTACGAAATTACAAATTTCGTTCGAGGGTTTCAACATGCAGGTCTTTCACATCCGTTATCACAACGCGCAAGGCACGCTGATGCGCATCCTGAACGCGGTTTCGCGCCGTGCGCTCGAGCTTACCTCAGTACACGCCGAGGCCGCCGGCCAGGATTTCGCGGTCACCATGCTGCTGGAGGTCAACCCCAAGCAGATCGGCCAGCTTTACCGCGAATGGTATTCGATCGTGGATGTGATCGAAGTGCGCTCGCGAGCAGTTTTGCATGAGCAGGAAGTGCCGGCGTGGGGGCCGCATCCGCCGGCCTCGGAGACTGAGCAATCGGCTCGGGCCGCGCTGGCTCAAGTTCTGGTTTCGTTTTCAACCGTGTCAACAGCATGAGGGCTCTCTGGGCGAGCCTCATGCGATTGGGGAACTTGCAAGTGGAATGCGGCTTCTGGGCATCGTATGGGCCGCGGGTTCCCCGTTTTTCTCTCGGTTTTGGCCTTGGCCGGTCGCAGCTTTTTCTGTATCATCGCGACATATCACGGCGGCGAGGCGAGGATGAACGTTTCCAATCTCATCCAGGTTTTGATTGTCAACGTTGTGTTTGGAATTCTGCTGTTCTTGACAGTCAAGGCCTGTGTCGCCGACGCCCGGCGCAGGGGAAAGTCCCCTCTTCTCGTGATTCTTGCGGTTTTTGTCTGCTTTCCGTTGGGACTGATCCTGTGGCTTCTGTTTCGGCCTGAACCGGTGGATGGAGCCCGTGAATTCCATTTAAACGATCACCGCTTTCAGTAAAACCGGCGTGAGCATTGGCAATCAGAACTTAACCGCGCGAACGGCTCCATTTCCAGTCTTCGTTCTAATCTCCGACGGGTATCGCAACGCCAGAGCTTAAGGTCAATGATCGTAAAGTAACGAATCTAAACATTTATGGATCTTAAACATCGCAGCCGCGGAATTACCGACGGGCGCGACCGGGCTCCGGCGCGTTCCATGTTCAAAGCCATTGGCTTCACCGACGCCGACCTCGGCAAACCGCTGATCGGAGTGGCCAACACCTGGATCGAAACCATGCCCTGCAACTTTCACCTGCGGCGGCTTTCGGCCAAAGTGAAGGAAGGCATTCGCGCCGCCGGCGGCACTCCCATGGAATTCAACACCATCGCCATCTCTGACGGCGAAACCATGGGCACCGAAGGCATGCGGGCTTCACTGGTAAGCCGCGAGTTGATCGCTGATTCGATTGAATTAGTCTGCCGCGGACAACTGTTCGACGCGGTGGTGTGCGTGGTGGGCTGCGATAAGACGATCCCGGCCGCAGCCATGGCGCTCGCTCGCCTGGATCTTCCCGGGTTGGTGCTCTATGGCGGCACCATCGCGCCGGGAAGCTATCGCGGCAAGGACGTCACCATTCAGGATGTGTTTGAAGCCGTGGGCGCCAACGCCGCGGGAAGAATCACCGACCAGGAATTGCACGACCTCGAAAACGTTGCCTGCCCCGGAGCCGGCGCCTGCGGCGGTCAATATACCGCGAACACCATGTCAACGGTGATGGAGATGATCGGGCTGTCTCCGATGGGCTTCAACAGCGTGCCCGCGATGGACGCGCGAAAAGATGAGGTTGCCTTCCGCTGTGGCGAAGTGGTGCTGAATCTTCTGAGAAAAGGCATCCTGCCCCGAAAAATTCTCACCCGCGCGGCCTTTGAAAACGCGATTGCATCCGTGGCCGCGACCGGCGGATCGACCAACGCCGTGCTGCATCTGCTTGCGATCTCGCGCGAAGCCGGCGTTCCGCTTGAGATTGATGACTTCCAGAGAGTCAGCGAGCGTACTCCTCTGCTCGCCGATCTCAAGCCTTCGGGAAAGTACGTAGCCGCCGATGTCGACAAAGCGGGAGGCATTCCGGTCATCGCCAAGCGCCTGCTGGACGCCAAGTGCGCCGACGGATCCACGCTTACGGTGACCGGCCGGACGTTTGCCGAGGAAGCCAATGACGCGAAAGAAACTCCGGGACAGCCCGTCATCGCGCCGCTCGATCGTCCGCTGAAGAAAACCGGAGGCCTCGTCATTCTGAAGGGAAATCTTGCGCCCGAAGGTTGCGTAGCCAAGATCAGTGGGCATGAGCGGCTGGAACAACGCGGTCCGGCGCGGGTTTTCGATTGTGAAGAAGACGCTATGACCGCCGTCACCTCAAAGAAAATCAAGGCTGGGGATGTCGTCGTCATCCGCAACGAAGGCCCCAAGGGCGGACCCGGCATGCGCGAAATGTTAAGCGTCACGGGCGCGATTGTAGGCGAAGGCTTGGGAGCCTCAGTCGCGCTATTGACCGACGGCCGCTTCAGCGGCGCCACTCACGGACTGATGGCCGGGCACGTCTCCCCGGAAGCCGCGCTGGGCGGCCCCATTGCCGCAGTGCGCGACGGGGACATGATTCGCTTCGACGTCAGCAAACGGCTGTTGGAAGTTGAGATCAGCGACGAGGTTCTGCGCCAGCGCATGAAAGAATGGAAGCCGCCGCAGCCGCGCTATCCCACGGGCGTGTTCGCGAAGTACGCGGCCCTGGTCTCGTCAGCTTCGCAGGGAGCGATCACCCGACCGCCGCAATAAAAGTTGACCTGCTGAACCGCAATCGGACTTCAAGTAAAAAGGGAGCGGCATGGGCCGCTCCCTTTTAGTTCATACGGCCCAAACGTCTTACTTCGAACACCCAGGGCTGAAAGCAGTCAGCAAGTTAGCAGCCGCTGAAATGCTGCAGAAATACGGCTTGCTGGTCGAGTCCCAGGAGAAGTATTGCTGGGAGGCAGATTGATTCGTGTTGAGGGAGGTATTGAAGTCTACCGTGTCCTCATGCTTCCCAGTGTTCGACTGGAAACTGGAGTAGATCGGCCAATTGTTCTTCCAGGTGGTCACGAACGACTCGTAGGACTGAGAGGCCTTCGTCGTCAGATCCGTGTCTCCGCTTGACGCCACAAATTCGTTGAGGTCCATGGTCATGGGGAAACTAAACTCCTGGCTGGTGACGGTCGTCTCCCCGCCGCTCGACGTGGTCGTCGTTGACCAGACCGACGAGCCCAGCGAAATGTTTTCCAAATACACGGTGGCCGTTATGTCGTAATACTGGTCGTTGAAGAAGTTCACATTCTGCGCGATCTTCGTCGTCACTTTGCCGTGCGAAGTGTTGACGTAACCCGAAATAACAAAGCTGCGATTCGATTTCAAGTCGACCGTGCCCTTGGTGAAGGTCGGCTGCACGTTGAGGTTCTCAGTGACCACGGGAGATGGCGCCGCCGTCAGGGTGTTCTTGGTGATGGCGCCGGTAACCTGAGTCGTGCCCGCATCAAGATAGAGCAGCAGCGACGCAGTATCCGAGAAATAACTGTCGGCGTTGTAAACGCTGAGCGAAACCGTGTGAGGTGAGCCATTGCTCAGCAGTCCCGCGAATGGTGTCAGGTTAACCCGATAAGGCTTGAAGTTCAGCGTCTGCACGCCAGGGATGGGGGACCAGAGATAAGGATCGATTCCTCCCGTGAAAACCCAGGGAGAAACCGGCGCCACGCCCGCCGGTTGCCCGTCGATGGTGATCTCGGTTTCGCGGAAGCCCGTATTGCCGCAGTTATCCAATTCCGCGGCAACGTCGTTCGAAACGCAGGTATACCAGAATTCGTCATTCGACTGGCTTTGAGAATCGACGTCAAGATATGCGCTCTCCACGTTCGTGGGCAGCGTGAAGGTGCCGGAGAGCGTGCTGGAAGTTGAGTTGAGAGTGACGGTGCCGCCAGAAGCGCCACCGGAGAGTGCTAACACCTGATCAGCCGCTACCGGTGGCTTCTCACCCTTCGCCAGGGGATAGAACTCCAGCTCCGCCGAAGCGAAAATCGTCGAGGTGAGCCCGCAGCACAAGGTATTGCCGATGTCAGCCTGTCCGGTCTGCGCGGTGTAGAAGATCGAACTGTAATCGGTGAGATCGTTTTCGATGTGCCACGACGGACCAATATTCGAAGGTTCGGCGGTGGTGCCGAAATAAATGTTGACCGGGCCCAGCCAGAAGTTGGCGGTGCGGTCGTATTGAATGCCGGCGTTCAAGCTGATGTCCGCTTCCAGCACCACCTTGGCCCAGGGTCCAGGACAGGCGGAGGGCGGAGCGTAGTTAAAATTCTCCACGTTGAAGTCGAAGAACTGTGCTCCGCTGAAAAGCTTCACCACGCAAGGCGTGGTCGAAGGCCGCGCCACATTGGGGTCAGCGGTCACAGTGTTGGCCGAACCAATCACATAAGGGCCGGAAGCCGAGGCGAATGGAATTAAGACCGTTACCACCAGCAGAAGCAGAAAAAAGTTTCGCACCAGACTAATACTTCGGAGCATGGAATCCTCCTGGGAGATTGCAGCAAAACCCTTGCCAGCCGCGGCATTGCGGAAGCCTCAACCAGTGTAGCGAGCTAGCGACAGGGCGCAGCGACGAAGTATGCCGGGTTCCGGCCGAACCTGTCAACCGCAGACGAAAGTCTCTGATGCCGCGCCGGGCGCGAATTTCCCCGCCCGATCGTGCACCCCCTCCCTCGATCGGGCCACGCAAAAGCACGTTCGTGGCGTTCCCAGGGCTGAAAGTCGACGCTACACTACGCGAGCCTTGCTTGCACCAGCTAAAAAAACTTTCAGGATGATTCAAGGCATTAAAAGCTTATGGCCGCTCAAAGTGAGCCTCTCCCGGCGAAGAAGCGTTTGGATTCCTGGAAGGAAATTGCTGCCTTCTTTGATCGCGACGAGCGCACTGTAAAACGCTGGGAAAAAGAACGCGGGCTTCCGGTCTACCGTGTGCCGGGAAGCGCTCGCGGTGGTGTCTTCGCATACGCCGAGGAGCTGGCAGAATGGCTGAAGGCGCCACACCATGACTGGGAGGCCGCCGAAGGCACTGCCGCCGAGAGCACTCCAGCCGATCAAGGCAAAAACCGCGCTGTTCCAGCCAATTTGCTGACCATTCGGGTTCCCGCCCAGATTCCCGCACCAGTATTGCACCTGGTTCAGCCGCCCTCCAGAATGGCTGCGGCAATGACCTTCCTCTGGCTCGTGCCTCTGGTGCTGATCGCCGTTTCCTTTCTCGCTTTTTCGTTCGGCCATCGTGAACCCCGGTTCAAGAATGCGCTGGCTGCCCCTCAACCGCCCAGTGCCGAAGCTCAGGATCTCTACCTCAAGGGCCGCTACCATTTCGAGAAGCGTACCCCTGACGATCTGAACCAGGCAGTGGATCTTTTTACCCAGGCGATCGTGCATGATCCCAGCTATGCCGCTCCTTATGTAGGCTTGGCCGACAGTTACAACTTGCTGCGAGAATTCAGCGTCATGCCTCCGCAGGAGGCATTTCCGCGCGCGCGTTCGGCCGCCGCGAAAGCAGTCGAGCTCGACCCCAACTCCGCAGAGGCCCACAACTCTCTGGCGTTTGCCAGCTTCTGGGGATTCTTCGATGTGGCCACAGCCGACCGTGAGTTCAAGCGCGCGATCGAGCTGAATCCAGGCTTGCCCCGCGCCCACCACTGGTACGCCACTTTCCTGGTCGAGACCGGGCGCACTCAGGAAGCCCTGGCGGAGATCGAACGCGCCCGGCAACTCGACCCTTCTTCAACTCCCATCCTCGCCGATAAGGGGATCATTCTCGCGGTCGCTGGAAAGACCGAAGAGGCCAGAACGCTGCTGATGCAACTCTCGGCCTCCCAGCCAGAGTTTGTTCCTCCCCATCGCTACCTGGCGCAAGACATTTATTTTCGCGAAGGAAATTACCCGGGATATTTCGCGGAAAGCGGGACCGTCGCGCGTCTGCGCCACGATGCCAAGGCACAGAGAAGCGTCGACCTGGAGAAGGCTGCCTACGAACGCGGCGGCCGTAGCGGACTGTTCGAGGAGCGACTGACAACCACGTTGGAATTGTTCAACCGCGGCGCCGGCTCCGCCTTCGATGTGGCCGAGGCCTATGCGGCCCTGGGCCAGGATCAGAACGCCCTGAAGTATCTCGAAATCGCCTACCAGCGCCACGACCTTCTACTCACCACGCTCACCACGAACGAGCAGTTCCAACACTTGCATCAGGACCTGCAGTTTCGCGAACTGGTAGCCAAAGTCGGCCTTCCACCGCTGCAGTGACTTAACGGCAGGGGCAAACTCACCGCCTAGATTCGCCGCTCACGTTTCGCCACTGATCGGGCATCCCGCTTGCAAAACCCCGCCCGGAAGGTCCATGATGTTGCCCTTGGCTGCAAATCCCTGCACAGCTGAAACCACATCCCATCTAAATCAGGAGCTTCACTGCCCATGAAACGCTGCCTTCTCTCGCTCGTGCTCATAAATTGTCTTGGCCTTTGCGCTTGCACACAAGGATCATCGTCGCCCGAACAGGCTGCAATGAATTCGATTCGCCCGGAAGGCATTCGAGCTCACATGCGCTTCCTCTCTGACTCGCTTCTGCAGGGTCGAGGCACCGGCACGCCGGGTTACAAGATTGCGGCGACCTATATCGCGACTCAGCTTGAGGCCGCGGGCTTGCATCCTGGGGGAGTGAACGGAACCTGGTATCAAAACGTCCCATTGCGCAAGTCGGTGCTCGATGACGCCAAGAGTTCCGTGGCGCTGGTCACCAAGAGCGGTTCGCAAACTCTGATCCCCTTGAAGGACTACGTGCAATTCGGAGACTTGATCAAGACCGACAACAGCGTTGAGGCGCCGGTCGTGTTCGTAGGATTCGGCGTGACCGCGAAAGAACACGATTACGACGATTACGCCGGAGCCGATGCGAAGGGCAAGATCGTAGTAGTGATTGACGGTGGTCCGGCAAAGTTCCCTTCGACCGTGCGAGCCTACTATTCCGATAACGTCGTAAAACAACGCAACGCGGTGGCTCACGGCGCGGTGGGGTACATCGAGTTGATGACGCCGGAAGATCAGAAGCGCTATGCCTGGGAGTGGCTGATGCCGCAGATTCAAATGGGAAATATGGAGTGGCTGGAGAAAGATGGCAGCCCGCACAATGCATTTCCCGAGCTTCGCGGCTGGGCATTGCTCAATCAATCCGGAGCCGAGAAGCTGTTCGCCGGCGCAGGCAAGACGCTCGCCCAGGTTTTCGAAGCAGCCAAAGCCGGCCAGCCCCAGTCGATGGCTCTGCCCGTGACCGCCCGCATGCACTCGATCAGTACTCATACCTCGGCCGATAGCCCGAACATCATTGGCCAGGTCCAGGGCTCCGATCCCACGCTGCGCAGCCAGTACGTGGTCTACACCGCACATGTCGATCATCTCGGAATCTGCCCGGCGGTGAATGGCGACAACGTTTGCCACGGCGCTCTCGACAATGCCTCCGGCGATGCCAGCCTGCTCGAAATTGCGCGAGCTTTCGCCAGCCTGCCCCAGGCACCGCGCCGCTCCATCCTGTTTGTCTTTGTCACCGGCGAGGAGATGGGCTTGCTGGGGTCCGATTACTTCGCGAACTTCCCGACTGTCCCGCGCGGTGCGATCGCGGCCAACCTCAACATCGACGGCGCGCCCGGCCTGTTCTACCCAATGAAAGACCTGATCGTGCTCGGCGTCGAGCACTCCAGTCTCGAGCAGCCGGTGCAGTCGGCCGCAAAACAGATCGGTTACACCCTTGGTCCCGATCCCATGCCGGAAGAAAATTTCTTTATTCGCAGCGATCAGTATTCGTTCGTTCAGCAGGGCGTCCCCGCAGTCGATATCACCGACGGGATTCAGAGCACCGATCCAAAAATCGATGGGATGAAGCTGCAGAAGGAGTGGATGGTGACGAAATATCACACTCCCCTCGACAACATGGATCAAACCCTCGACTACGCCTCGGGAGCGAAAGCGGCAGGAGTCAATTTCCTGGTCGGTTATGAAGTAGCACAACAGGATGCCACGCCGACCTGGGACAAGGGCGATTTCTTCGGAGAGAAGTTCGGTTCGCGACACGCCGGCGAGAGTTCAGGAACGAAGTGATTCCGCGCGGCATCGGGTTAGCCGAATATCTTTGAAAAAAAATGTCGCACGCCCTCGAATCTCTTGTGTTTCGCGGGCGCCGGTTCCTGCGCCGGAAGCGGAGGTGGCAGACCTGCCATGGGAAATGGTGCAAGGCGATTTGATAACGGGAGTCCTCCGGCAAGCTCCGAAGGCGTGAAAGTCAGGGTAGCCTCCGCGTTCGCATGAGGTAGGTTCCGCTGCCAGGCCGGCAAGTCTCCCATCCCCGCTCCTGTGTCAGGCAATTTGGCGCCGGTCGTCGTCGCCTCCGGGGCAGGATCGGATGCCGGCGGCGCTGAGGAGGTCTCTGTGACGGAAGCCGAAGAAGTGGCTCCCGCAGCGCCAGATGCCAGAAGCACCGGGGGAGTGGCCGGGGGAGGACACCCGCATTCTACTGGCAAGATCGTATCGTCCCCTCCTGCGGACGTTGCATGGAAGGCTGTATCCTCGCTGCTAAGGCGTCCCGCGTGGAAAAGGATCTGATCGCGCGGCTGGAATTCGTACTTCCCGTCTCCCATCAGTTCGTAAATGATTGCCGGGGCGGTGTTGCCGGGAAGAGTGCGGACACACGTATTTCCCTGCGAGTCGGCGCGGATCGCATAGTCGAATTCTCCCGGACCACGAAGCAGAATACGGAAGTCCGGAGTGACTACTTCATCTGTCGAATTGCCCAGCTTGATGTGCGTCTCCAGGGCGCCGACGCCGATCGCCAGCATCAAGTCGGGACCGTTGCGAGAACGGTTGACCGCGACCGTCGTGCGCGGGCATACATAAAAGTCTCCGCCCTGCCGCAAGCGCATCACGGTGGTGTCGGACAAGGCAGTGACTGAAGAGCCCGACGGCACTCGGTCAACCGGTACCACGTTGCTGTAGTCTACGGCAGCGATCGGAGGGGGCTCAGGCGGCGACTTTGCAGCCATCGCATGCAACTGCACCAGCAGACGATTTCCGGCTGATTCCCAGGTGTAATCCAATGGCTTTAGTAAATCGATTTCCACGTGAACCAGCGGCGGATCCGTGGCGCTCAGTTCGAGGCGAATGGCGCCGACGTCCTGACTCTTGACCGGTACCAGTTTGCGGGGAACAGACATGTTTGTGTTCGGCAAATCGATAACCAGGCGCATGGGCTCATCCAGCTTGCTGAGCTTCGGCTTCACCGGAGCCGTCGTTATGATTTCCACCGCCGGTGTGCCATCCTTCAGGAAAACATTGAAGTGAACTACTGTGGCGGGAGTCTGGGACGCCGGAACCTCCTGGTCTGATTCGTGTTGCGCCGGGCTGCCGCCCAGTAATTGCAGAGGAGCAGACAACAACGAGAGTGCAGCCAGCACGGCGGCAGCAGCCCAACACACAATTCGAGTGCGCCTGCTATCTCGTGCGTGACGCTGCTGAAGCGGTGCTCTCATGGCAGTGCAAAAGTTAGCGTGATGTTCGTTTCAAAGCTGGCGGGACGACCATCTCGAATCATCGGTTCAAATCGCCACTGCCTGACTGCATCGGTAGCCGCAGCCGCCAGCCCCGGATACCCGCGCACTGGACGGAGTCGCTGCACTCTTCCGTCCCCGCCTACAAGAACGTCGAGCACCACAATCCCTTGCACATGATGAGCCTTTGCCGCGTCCGGGTATTCGGGCTCGACGCGCTCTACGACGCGCGCGAGCGCCGCTCGCTCTGGAATGCTCAAGGGAGGTAACGAGGCGGGCGCACTTCTTGCGCCCGAATCATGGGGCATGGTTGATGCGCCCTTCACGCCTGCATCTTCAAACACAACGATCCCAGAGCCATCGTCGAGTGTGTTCTCAATCTCCAGGTCAGGCACATGGTGCTTTGCGCGAACTGGCGCCGGACTTGAAGATTTGGCGGGAACAGATTTGGCAGGAACAGACTTGGCGGAGACCGAGGCGATGGCCTTCGGCTTCACGGCTTGAAAAACGGGCGGATCAGGGAGGGTGGGCGTTTGTGCAGGCGGTAAAGAGTGTGGCACGACCGCCGCGGATTTCCTGGCAAACAGCCGCAATCCGTCATGCGGCACGCTCCTGCTCAGCTCCCAACCGACGAGTAGCAAGGTGCCTGCTACGAGAGCGGGCGCCAGCCATCTTCGTGCTCCGGATGCGAGTGCGACTGCTCGTGCTTTTATGGATTCGGCTCTTGCTTTTATGGATTCCGCGGAAACCTGGGACGGCATTCTACTGATCTCTTGCACCGGCACCGGCACCTGGGCGGCGGGGGCGCAAGCCAGTTCATCCACTCGCGCGATCGTGTCAGCAACCCGCTGCGACATCGACTGTATCGCCACCAAATCGCCGGCTGTGAATGCATCCGCCTGAGAAGAGAAGGCGCCGAGAACGCCGAGTTTCTCACCCCTTCCGCTCAGCACAGGGACCAGCACAATGGAGCGAGCGCCCAGACTACGACACACTGCCGCATCGACGCCGGGGAAGTTCTCGCAGTTACGGCAATACTGCAGCGCAGAGGTGCGCAGGCAAGCATCCACCATGCGCGAGTCGCGGCGCAAATAGGCGACAAACTCGGTGGAGGTTGCCCCGTTCGTGGCGCGGGAAACCATCGGACCACTGCGCACCAAACCGATGAAGGCGCCGGTCGCACAGGTAGAGAGCCGCGTTTGAGAAACAATTTGCTCCAGCACCAAATCGAGCGCAATGTCTGCGCGCATCACCTGGTCATCCGGTTCGCTTTCTCGTCCGCCAGGATTAAACCGGTGCGGGGATGGCGGCCGCCGCATCGGCGGAGAAGATCTCACCCCAAAAGATGCCGAGTCGCTGGGCGCGTTGTTCGCCTGGGACGTATGAGCCGCCGCTGGTGGGATTCTGCGCTCTGCCGCTGATTGCCGTCGGGACTTCACCGGCTCCCCCACGCCGCGGGACTCCGCGGGAACCGAACAGTCAGGTGTTCCCTTGACGAGCTGGAGAGCAGGAAGAAAGACCCTGTGATGGAGCAAACGGGCGAACCAGGGAGCGATACGGCCATGTCGGGCCAACTCCTAGCGAAGATTGGCTTCCAAAGCTCGTGTCCGTGAGGCTCCACTCGGCGCAGAGCGCCGCATGTCGCTCAAAACGGTGGACCGGGAAGGAAGTCTCTTTCAGAGCCTGGCACACGCTCTGTCGGGGAAGGCAGAAGAATAGGCATTAGTTTGCCACCGAGCGACTCAGACGTCAAGATGGTAAATACAGCCTTTCCGAAGCTGCCGTTTCCTTTCGACCACCCAGAAAGGCCCGAGCTGGGCGTTTTCCGACCCGGCCTTGCCGGCTCGCACAACCGTGCCATTGCCCGCCTCCGCATCAATGATCTAGTGTTAAGGGGCCCTTCCCGGGTCAACATAATTCGACGTTTCACATGTTCTAGTGCACATCTTCTAAGTCACATGTTCTAACGCACATGTCCGGTACAGTTCCAATGCGCTCCTTGATGGTCTTCGCCCTGGCGTTGTATTTGACCCCCGGTGTTCTCGGTCAAGGCGTTCTGAGCCAAGGTGTTCCGTCCGTTGCGAGGCCTCCTGTCTCTCCGCCGATCAACGCCCACCCGCCAACGATCTGCACTCCACCAGTGACCTATGTAAACGGAAAGCTGGCAATCTGCGCGCAAGGCACAACTCTGAAGGAATTGTTGCGCGCCGTGAGTTTTGCGACTGGGGCAGTTGTTGAATTTCCGCACGATCGCGCTGGTGAACATATTTCTGCAAACATCGGTCCAGGACCGGTGCGTGACGTTCTCGCAACTCTGTTCAACGGGTCGGGACTTAACTATGTGATGTTCGGACCGCAGAATAATCCGAACGCCCTGCAACGCCTGATTTTGACAAGCGCCGCACCTCCCACTCAGGGCGTGTCAGATCAACCCCCGGCGCAAACGGCTCAGGTCGCGCCGCCCCCGAAACCGGTCAGCCCCTTGCCTCCGCCTCCGAAGGAGGCGGCTATCCAAGCGCCGACTACTTCCCTTTCGCCGGCACAGGCAGCCAGCGTCGTTCCTCCGAAGGAGCCGGTCGCCCCGGAAGCCCTCGGGCAAATGATGCGTGATCTGGCGCAGAAGATTAGAAGCGGTTCCCAGAATCCCCAACAGAGTGCGCCTCCGCCCTCGTCGACGTCCCCACAGTAAACGTGGATTCAAAAAGAGCCAATAAAGGTAGTTGCCCCGGCGCAGCGCGGTATTCCCACCCCCACCGCAATCGGCAAATCTGTCGGATCTGAAAACACAGGAAACGCTGGAGTTTCTGGTGCCGGGAGGGGGAGTCGAACCCCCAAGACCCGAAGGTCGGCGGATTTTGAGTCCGCTGCGTCTGCCAGTTAAGTATTGATAACACATGACATATCAAGAAACAGAATATGAAAGTGTGAAAGTTACTGTGTAAGTTTCGCGGATTTTCATGGAGCATCTCGCTCAGCATTTTTCCACAAACGTCACGTGTTTATGAAGAGGGAGGGGCATGACTCGATTCCCGAAACTATCTCAGTTTCCGCTCCGGATCGGACGATCAATCAATCCGAATTAGACGGAACTCTCCACCCGGCATGAACGATACCGCTGCGCGTTCTCCGCATTTGATCGGGCGAACAGCTGCCTTGGGAACTTGAAGCAGAGGCTGCCGCATCTGATCGTTCGTAGCTTCGTCCGCATCCAAGAAAGCATGCAGCGAGTTTCTGTAGACTCGAGCAGTATTGCCAGCATCGGCTATGCTCCTGAGCAACAGGTGCTGGAACTGGAATTTAGACAAAGTGGAGAGGTCTATCAGTACTTCGATGTGCCCGCCGCGGAGCACACTGCCTTCCTCGCCGCCGATTCCAAAGGCACATATCTGAACCTCCAGTTCAAGCCTCGACAGTATCGTTATCATCGAGTCTGGCCTCAAGAGAAATAGCTCCAGCAGTTCCTACGATGTGTGGCCATACCGCAACGCTTTTCGCGCATCGAAGTCGACATGACGTTCCTATTTTACGATATGTTTGCACTTGTTATAATATGCATTCATATAGTAAAGTAGTGCCATGGCTGTTTCGAAGGCTGAAATCGTAGCCCGCATGGTTAGAAAGGCTGGGGTATTCCGACCGCGTGAACTGGATCGGGTAGGTATCCCTCGAGAATATCTCCGCCAAGCGAAAGACCGCGGGCTAGTGCGACAAGTCGGAAGAGGACTTTATGTGGCCGATAGTAGCCGGGCGACCGAGCACCATACTCTGGTGGAGGCGGCGAAACGCGTGCCGCGTGGTGTCATCTGCCTGCTGTCTGCGCTGCGCTTCCACGGACTCACTACGCAATCGCCGCGTGAGGTTTGGATAGCGATTGCCCACAATGCTCGTCGCCCACGTGCGGGTTATCCCGCGATGCGTGTTGTGCATTTTTCCGGTAAAGCCCTTTCCTATGGCATTGAGGAAAAGAAACTCGAAGGAGTTACCGTGCGAGTCTTTGGTCCTGCAAAAACTGTCGCCGACTGTTTCAAGTACCGCAACAAGATAGGGCTGGACGTCGCTCTGGAAGCGCTGCGCGATTGCTACCGACAGCGGAAAGCTACGATGGACGAACTCTTCATGGCCGCGAAAGTCTGCCGGGTGGCGCGGGTGATACAACCGTACCTGGAATCGCTCACGTGAAGAAACCTGTTGCAAATGTGTCGGCTTCCGTCCGGCAGCGGCTGTTGAATCTGGCGACGGAACGCAAGGAAGATTTTGGGCTTCTTCTGACCCGCTATGGATTGGAACGATTCCTCTATCGCCTGAGTATTTCTCCTCATCGAGACGCATTTGTCCTCAAGGGTGCTCTGCTACTGCAACTCTGGACTGCGGAGACGTATCGTCCGACCCGAGATCTCGATCTGCTCGGACGGGGGCCGTCCGATATCAACTTCCGCAAAGTCTTCTCCGACGTGTGCTCGCAAAAGGTGGAGGACGATGGCCTGACGTTTCTGCCGGACACGATTCGTGTGGAAAGAATCCGTGATGAGGAAGCCTACGAAGGAGTTCGGGTACGCACGGAAGCGCGGCTTGGGAATGTGCGCGTTCCTCTCCAGATTGACGTCGGTCTCGGAGACACGATCGTTCCCGCATCAGAGGAAGTGGAGTACCCCACGCTCCTTGAATTTCCTGCACCCAAATTGCACGCCTATTCCAAGGAGAGTGTGGTTGCGGAAAAGTTCGAAGCCACGGTCAAACTCGGTGTCGCGAATAGCCGAATGAAGGACTTCTACGATCTCTGGGTATTGGCACAAAGGTTCGAATTCGACAGTAGCACTCTCGCCGCGGCCATTCAGTCGACTTTCAAGACGCGGCGCACGGCTCTGCCGAGATCTTCGCCGCTAGCAATGCGGACTGAGTTCTATGAACTTCCAACGAAGCAGACGCAATGGCGAGCGTTCCTGCAGAAGAGCAAGCTTAAGGCAGATTCTTCGCTCAAAGAAATTATCGAAGTCATCCGAGAGTTCTTAATGCCAGTTGTGGACGGCGTTCTGAGTGGGAACGAAGAAAACCAAGTCTGGCAGCCGGGCGGTCCGTGGGGAAAGAACCGGAAAACTTAATTCCTTCCTGCCGAGAAAGTGTGTAATAGATGTTCAGGTCCGGGTCGCTATGCCGCTTGAATAAGCTAAATCATTTCATTGGGATACGACTACGACTGTGAATGGTAAAACAAAAAGTCCGCTGCGTCTGCCGCAGAAGCTAATCGCATGCAGAGAGCTGGGCTTGCTAGCCGCGTATTCACTGGGTTTTTGAAGTGGTGCCGGGAGGGGGAGTCGAACCCCCAAGACCCGAAGGTCGGCGGATTTTGAGTCCGCTGCGTCTGCCAGTTCCGCCATCCCGGCTGGGAAATCTATCTTAGCTTACGAAGTCCGTGAAATCTACTTTGCCTTGATGGCATCGTGCCGGAAACACTCGACTGCGTGGTCGTTCACCATGCCCACGGCCTGCATGAAAGCGTAGCAGATGGTTGATCCCACGAAATTGAAGCCGCGCTTCTTCAGGCCCTTGCTCATAGCGTCGGACTCGGCGGTGCGGGCTGGAAGTTGATTCCTCGCCTTCCACGAATTGACCCGCGGACGGCCATTCACAAATTGCCAGATGTAGCGGTCGAAGCTGCCGAATTCGTCCTGCACCTGCAGCAGAGCCTGAGCATTCCGCGTTGCCGACGCGATCTTCAACCGGTTGCGCACGATACCGGGATTCTTAAGCAACTGCGCCACTTTCCGGCGGTCATAGCGCGCCACCTTCGTCGCATCGAAACCATCAAACGCGGCGCGGTAGTTTTCCCGCTTGTTGAGGATCGTCTCCCAGCTCAGTCCAGCCTGCGCGCCTTCCAGGATCAAAAATTCGAAAAGCCTGCCGTCCTCGTGCACTGGCACGCCCCATTCTTCATCGTGATAGCGAATCATTAACTCGCTGTGCGCCCAGGCGCAGCGAACTAGTGGCTTGTTTTCGCGCTTTCTGGCGATAGAAACCGGCATCGGAAATGCTCCGAAAGGATTAAGATGCCGCGGTGCGACTGGAGGTCGCGCCCTTTTAGGACACGCTGCGAGATTTAACTACTCCAGAGACTTCGGATCCGACTTGTTCTTCGGCGATTTCGTATCCAGCAGTGTCACCAGATCTTTCGCACAAGCCGGAATTGCGACTTTGTGTTCGACAATAATCTCTTTCGCGTCCAGCTTCCGGCCATAGAGCTTTTCATTAGCGCTGCCATCGGAGCGCAGAGTTGAACCCTCGAGCGATATTCCCGCAAACAGACCCCGGTTGCGCGAGTAGGAGAGAATCTCCGCCTGCATCACAATGTCAGTAGCGCCCTCGGCGGTGCGGCCTATGGGGCCGGCAGCAGCCGACGCGTCGGCTCCCAGCTTCACTTTGCTCGAGAGCAGCGAACGCGCTCCCTGAGGATTCATCACCAGCAAAACAAAATCCGTGGCCTGCCCACCTAATTGGAATCCGATGCTCACTCCTTCCAGCGCGTACAAAGCGGGCGCTCCCCACGGCCCTGTATAGTGCTCGCCGCTGCGGCAAATCATCACGCCACGGCCATAGCTGCCTCCCACCCCGAACGCCCCTTTCTTCACCGAAGGCAGAATCACCAGGCACTCCGCCTTATCCAGCAGGTCTTGGGGAATGTCATCGGGAATATTCAGGATCTCCTTCATCACCACACCGGCATCGCGCACCCGGTCCTCTTCCCGCTCGTCGCTGACCGCGAGCGCCTGGGATGCACACAGGCATAGGGTTAGCAGCGACGCTGCAAGTTTTTTCATCTTCATTTCTCGCTTTATCAAGATCAGTCCTCCGGACTCTTCTTCCATCATTTCCCTGCACTCAATCCACCATCTTAAACCTTCCGGCGATTGCAATTTCTAGATTGTGGGCTTCAGATCTTCATTCCGATGGCCGTAACCCTAGGCTCCTGCAGCTCTTGTGGACCGCACCAAACGTGTGCTCCTTTTGTAACTTGGCACTCCGCTTCACCCCCCTCTAGTCTCATGTGAGAACATAGGCGGATGGCCGCCCTAACCTTCGGCCTCCGGCGTGCATCTAATTGGTTGGAACCCTCGTCCGGGCCTGGGTGGAGTGAAAATTTTGGATTCTTTGGGAATGAAGTACACGCACCCGACCTGCCGCCCGCTGGCGCTGATGGCGACTTTCGCCTTGGCCTGGGCTTTCGCCTGCTCGACGCCAGCCCGCGCCCAGTCGGATGCCGCGGCCGCCGGCACGGTGAGTCTCAGCGCCTATAACACTCCTTCCGCTTCGACCTCAGACGATGATCCTCAGGCCAGCTTCACCATTCGCAAGCGCGTCGATGAAGTCAATGTGCTGTTCATTGCGACCGACAAGCATGGAAAGTTTGTCCGCGACCTCAATCAAGGCGATTTTGCCATCCTCGACGATCACAAGCCGCCGCAATCCATTCTCAACTTTCGCCGCGAGACCGATCTTCCTTTGCACCTCGGCTTGCTCATCGATGTCAGCGGATCGGTTCACGGCCGCTTTGATTTCGAGCAGGAAGCTGCCACCAGCTTTCTGACGCACGCGGTACGAGCCGGCTTCGACAAGGCTTTCGTAGTCGGGTTCAACACCCAGAGTCAGATGACGCAGGACTTCACCGACAACGTACAACTGCTTGCCACCGGCGTTCACCGGCTGCAGGATGGCGGAGGCACGGCTCTCTACGACGCGATCTACCGCGCCTGCAAAGATAAATTCTTGAAGGATCGTCCGGATCATCCCGCTCGCAAAGCGATCGTGGTGGTTAGCGACGGCGAAGATAATCAGAGCGAATACACCCGCGCGCAGGCCATCGAAATGGCGCAGCGCGCCGAAGTCATCATCTACGCCATCTCCACCGACGACAGTGGCCTCATCCTGCGTGGCGACAAAGTTCTCGAACAACTCGCAGAAGCCACCGGAGGCCGCGCCTTTTTCCCTTTCAAGATGAAGGACATCACCCGCTCCTTCGCCGCCATCGAAGACGAACTCCGCAGCCAGTACATCGTCAGCTACAAGCCAGCTGACTTCGATGCCGACGGCCGTTACCGCTCCATCGAAATCTCCGCCCTGAAGAAGGATCTGCAGGTGCGAGCCCGCAAAGGCTACTTCGCTCCGCAGCAGTAGCAACTCAGTCCCAGTTCCCAGTGCTCGGTTCCCAGTTCTCGGTAAACACCAGCCGCGGTGGCCGATTTCTCCCGTCTAATGAGGCTTTTTCAGCTTACCTTTCGAAGCGCTCCAGTCGCGAAGCGACGGCACCGCTCAGTTGACGACCCCGAAGTCCGTGAGTGATAACGCGCTTGTTAACAGAAGTTGCCGCTCAATACCTGTTCGTAATGCAAAAGAAAGCCGCACTGAGCCGCCAGATCGTACTTCACATCGGTTACAAACACCCGTGCCGGAATTCATCCATGATTGGAACGAGAAACCAGGCTGTCATTTTTGACAGTATGCACAGAAGCGTCGATTTCTTAAGGTTCCTTAGGAACGACTCCGATCAAAGTTCGATCGACAAGGAGAAGAAGAAATGCGTAAATATTTTGTTCTAGTGGGCTTGTTGTTACTAGCTGCCGGCTCGGCCCTGGCTCAGGATTTCCCGAAGGTTGAAACATCGCCGGCGTTCATGTACATCCGCACCCCCATCTCTTTCAATACGCCGGGGGGCACGAGCGTAAGCCAAAGCTTTAACTGCGCTGGCGGCGGCGGCACGCTCGCTTATAACTTCAGCAAAATGATCGGCATCGCGGCTGACTTGGGTGGCTGCAAATATTTTGGTCAGACCATCCCTGCCCCTATCAGCACCAACGTCGATGGGACTGGGTTTACTTATTTGTTCGGACCGCGGCTTACGTTTCGAAGCAAGAGTCCTTTCCAGCCATTTGCCGAGTTGAACTTCGGCGGGATGTACATTGGTGTCTCTTGCAAATACAGCAACAGCAACTGCGCTTCGAATTTCGGCACTGGCACCTACTCCAAGACGGCTTTTGCCATGACGGTAGGTGGGGGGTTTGACATCAAACTCAACAAGAAGTTTTCCCTGCGCCCGGTTCAGGCCGAATACCTGTACACGCGCTTTGGCAATGACTGCAGCGCGGTTGTCTGCACCTTTAACAACAATCAGAACAGCTTCCGGCTAAAGAGCGGAATCGTGATTGGTTGGGGCGGCTCGGCCTCCAACTGATTTGGGGCGGGTGTGACCTCGAGGCGGGCAGAGCAGCAACTGTGCGGGTGCACCGTAGTGCACCGTCGGATCGTCTCTGGATTGTGAGGTGTTTACTGTCCTAAGCCAATCGACTGAGATGCTTGTCGGCGGTGAGGAAGCAATGAGATCGTCCAAGAGGAAAGTGTCCGATTGTCCTGTGAATGCGGCGATGCAGGTCATCGCGGGGCGGTGGAAGGGCACGATTCTGTGGCGTCTGCAGGATGGACCAAAACGAATCATCGAGCTCAAGCGTTTGATTCCGGGAATCACGGAGCGCACGCTGATCTTGAAGCTTCAGGAACTTGTTGTCGATGGAATTATTCAGCGGGACGATAAGACTGGGCACCGCGTTTTCTATTCACTCTCGTCGTATGGAGGGACGCTTAGCCCTGTGATCGAACTCATCTCTCGCTGGGGGCGTTCCCACCTCAAGCGTTTGTCGGCAGAAGGATGACGAGCGCTGGCTTATGTGGGTGAGTTGTTTTCTCTGAGCCCCGCTCGACTCCTGTTGGGCGGGGCCTTTGTTAACTCTTGACACCTCTCGATTACACTCACCCTCCGTTCAGAGCGGTGAAGAAACCGGGACAACCTGCGAGACTATGTTTGCACCACCGCCCTCCCTGTGCTAACGTCCCATTAATTTCGAGATCGAGCCTTCGGTAAGGAGAGGCCCATGTTCGGCATCATCTTTCTCGTAATCCTAGTGGTCATCGCCGTAGCGCTGGTCGGCAGTTACAACAGCCTGGTGCAGCTGCGCGTGCGCTGCGACTCTGCCTGGTCTGACATTGATGTGCAGCTCAAGCGGAGGCACGACCTGATCCCCAACCTGGTCGAGACCGTCAAAGGCTACGCCACGCACGAAAAAGGCACGTTCGAAAACATTGCCAAGTTTCGCTCGCAGGCCATGCAGGCAACCACGCCCGAGGGTAAGGCGGTGGCTGAGAATCAGCTTACTGGAGCGCTGAAGAGCCTGTTTGCCGTCGCCGAGAATTATCCTGAGTTGAAGGCCTCGGAACAATTCACTCAACTGCAGGAATCGCTGAGCCAGACCGAGGACGCCATCCAGAACTCGCGCCGCTACTACAACGCGGTGGTGCGCGACCTCAACACCAAGATTCAGGTCTTCCCCACGAATATTCTCGCCGGCATGTTCAACTTCACGCCGCGCCAGTTCTTCGAGACCACGGAAGCCGACCGCGAGCCAGTCGCTGTGAAGTTCTGATCCTCATGACCGGACTACCTAGAGGGTCGGAATGCGAGCAGTGATGTGGAAGAGCGGCTTCGACTCCAGTGGTCGCATTTTCTATCCAGCGCGAGCGTTCCTCTTCCTCTTCGTCACATTGGTTGCCTTTACCCTTCCGCTCTATGCCAAATCCTGGCGCGTCTCCGACTTTCAAGACACCATCACCGTCGCTCCTGACGGCAGCGCCCTGGTTAACGAGACCATCACCCTGAGCTTCGTAGGCGAGTGGCACGGCATTCATCGCACGATTCCCATCGAATATCCCGGACCGGACGGAACCAATTTCCAACTCTTCGTCAACATCACCAGCGTCACCGATGAAAACGGAGCCAAGCTCAAATACGACTCATCGATTTCCGGCGCGTATCGCGATCTCAAAATCTACCTTCCGAATGCCGTCAACGCCACGCGCACGGTCGAGATCGCGTACCGCGTGCGCAACGGCACCCGCTTTTTCGACAGTTATGACGAGTTCTACTGGAACGTGACCGGCAACGACTGGCCCGTGCCCGTCGATCACGCCAGTGCCAGCGTGCACTTCCCCGACGCGGCCAACGGATCTCTGCGCGCACAAGCTTTTACCGGAGTCTACGGCTCGACCGAGCGCGACGCATCCGCCAGGGTCGAGGGCGCGACCGCCGAGTTCGAGACCAATAATCCCTTGCCCATGCGCGGCGGCCTCACCATCGACGTTTACATCCCCAAAGGCATTCTCAACCAGCCGGGATGGCTCACCAAACTATTCTGGTTCATCAGCGGCAACCCCGCCGTGTTTCTGCCGCTGGTCACGCTTGCCGTGATGCTGCCGTTGTGGTGGTACAAAGGCCGGGATACCGATCCCGGCATGTCGGTCGCGCCGATGTATGAACCTCCGGCCGGAGTTTCTCCGGCGGAATGCGGAACCCTGCTCGACGATCGCATTCATCCCCGCGATATTACATCGACCATTGTCGATCTTGCCGTGCGGGGCTTTCTCAAGATTGAAGAGGTCGACGACAAAGGCCTTGTTTTCCATCACAAGGACTACGTCTTTCACTTGCAGCAGAAACGTCAGGACTGGCGCGGCCTCGCTCCTCACGAACGCGTCATGCTGGAAAACATCTTCGTCGGAGACTCGACAGGGGTGCATCTCTCCAACCTCAAGAATCGCTTCTACACCGCCGTGCCCGTAATTCGCACTGATATCATGTCCGCGCTCAAACAGAAAGGCATTTACCGGCTCGATCCCGAGTCGGCGAATGGCTACAGCGCCGGAGCAGCTTTCTGCATTCTTCTCCCGTTTGCTGTCTTCCAGTACATGCGTTGGGCCGATTTTTTCAGTTCCGTCCCGGTGCTGATCGTGTGCCTGCTGATTTCCGCCGTGATCTGGTGGCTCTTTGCCCGTGTGATGACGGCGAAGACGTTGAAAGGATCGCGCATTCACATCGCCGTGCTGGGATTTCAAGAGTTCATGAACCGCGTCGACGCCGACCGCCTCAAGACGATGCCGCCCGACACTTTCGAGAAGTTCCTGCCCTATGCCATGGCCCTCGGCGTGGAACATCACTGGGCACAGGCTTTCGCGGGCATCATAAAAGATCCGCCGAGCTGGTACGTCGGACCGGGCTACGGCTACGGTATGGGGTTCAATCCCATCTTCTTCTCGTCGTCGATGCATGGCATGGCGACGGATATGCACCAGGTATTCGTGTCCTCGCCCCGGGCCAGTTCCACGGGATCAGGATGGAGCGGAGGTGGCGGCGGATTCAGCGGCGGAGGAGGATTCTCCGGCGGAGGGTTCGGCGGCGGGGGCGGCAGCGCCTTCTAGCGCGGCGGTTGACGATCGAATCGTGCCGCGAAGATATGGTGCGCCCGGAGAGACTCGAACTCCCAACCCTCTGCTCCGAAGGCAGATGCTCTATCCAGTTGAGCTACGGGCGCCTGGGAGCATTCTACGGTAAATTCGCTCAGAGTGAAGACCTCTGAACCTTTCGCTGCCTACTTCACGAATTCCCACTTCGCAAAGAACGCGAGAAATGGGGCACCCCTCGCTCAGCGCGGGCGTTCTACTCCATTTCGAAACTTAGGTAGGTCAAGCCGTCAGAGCGTTCTACCTGGAGGACTACGGGATCGCCGGTTTTCAGGCTTAGAACGGCGGAGCGGAGGGCGTCCATCGACGGGATAGGCGTGGTGTTTAGCGCGTGGATTAAGTCGCCCGTTTGGAGGCCAGTGTCAGGGAGGATCAGGTCGGCGGCGCGACCGAGTACGATTACGCCGGAGGGGATGCGCAAGGTTCCGATCTTGCTGCGCAAATCGTCGGTGAGATCGGTGGCTAGGATGCCGAGGCGCGGGACGAGGTTTTTTGCGGGATCGGCGGTGTCGAAGAGTTGATCCATCTGGTCGCGGTGTTCGATGGCTGGAACGTAGAGAGTTTTTTTCTGGTCGCCGCGGAGGATTTCGAGCTTGAGGACTTGATCGAGGCGGTGAAGGTAGAGGGCCGAGGAAAGCTGCGGAAGGGTTTCGATACGGCGATCGTCGGCGGTGAGGACGATGTCCTGAACTTGCACGCCTGCTGCGGCGGCGGGGCCGTCGGGTTTGACGTCGGCGATGATGACTCCCCAAGGCTGTGCGAGCTTGAGGCCGTCCGCAAGTGTAGGCGTGATTTCCTGGGTGACGGCTCCGATCTCGACGCGATGAACGTGGCCGTATTTGCGCAGGCTGTGGTAGACGAAATCCACGATGCGCGCGGGGATGGCGAAGCCCAGGCCTTCGCTGCCTCCGCCTTCAGAAAGAATGAAGGTGTTGATGCCGAGGACGGCGCCGTTCATATCGACCAGCGGTCCGCCGCTGTTGCCGGGGTTGATGGGAGCGTCGGTCTGAATGTAGGTAATGGGCTTGTCCGGATCGGCCTGACGGGCTACGGCGCTGACCACTCCCATAGTGACGGAGTTTTGCAAGCCTTCGGGACTGCCGATGGCGAAGACTAACTGGCCTACGCGGGGACGCTGTTGTGCGAGCAGGACTAGCGTGGGAAGGTCTTTCTCTTCGATCTTGAGGAGAGCAAGATCGGTTTCTTTGTGCACCCCGACGAGGCGGGCTTCAAGGATGTGGCGTTTGGCGCTGGCAATGGAGCGACCGGCGTCGGTGGGCAGTGGGAGAGCGACACGGATGCGCTGCGCGCCCTCGACTACGTGGGCGTTGGTGATGATGTAGCCGTTGGGATCGACGATAACTCCGGAGCCAACGGCGTGCTGACGAACGATGAGAGAAGTTTCGGAGCGGCTTTGTTCGCGCAGTGAGCCATAGCCGGTTACGACGATCTGGACCACCGCGGGGGAAACTTTCGCGGCGAGGTTCTCCAGCGCATCGTTAAATTGCACCAGGGTCTGGCGTGATGCAGTGGCGGAGTCGTCCGGAGCTGGCTTCGATTTTTCTGGAGTAGCCTTCGGGGCGGGGATGGTAGGCTGCTGCGCCGAGAGACACGTGGCTGAGGCAAGAACAAGGGCTGCCATTTTGAAGAAGAAACGGCGCGGGTGACGCGGTGCGTGTGCGTGGGAGAAGGATGGGCGAGGCATGATGGATCTCCGGGATGAAAAACTTCTGTTCAACGTTACCATGCGGGTTGCAGGGCGGTGTGAAGGTTGCCGCGGCGCGGTTCCTTGTTTCAGGTCAGTGGGCTCGTTGGTAGTGCGTTCTGGGTGAATCCTTGGGACGAGAGAAGGCCCCACTTCTCGTGCAAAGGGCGCAGGAGAAATGGGGCACCCGGCTCGCGGGGAAGAGTGCCCGCTCCACACGATCGAAGGCAAGGTCAAAGGCGGCGGACGAGGGCGTCCGCCCTACACGAGCGCCTTGGGGGGAATCTAGGTTCTACCCTTAACTAACTCGGGTAATAATTTACTTGACTCATCCACGGTTTTCTGCTACCTTTTGATCGTGGAAAACGTTATGAACCGCGAACCTAAGAGCCTTCAAGAGGCAATCGTCTACTTCTCGAACCCTGATAACTGTATTGATTACCTTGCAATCCGCCGCTGGCCCGATGGCAAGGTTATCTGCCCCAACTGCGGCTCGGATAAGGTCAAATTCAATCCGGCGCGGCGGCTCTGGCAGTGCAGCACTCACCACGCGAAGCGCCAGTTCTCCATCAAGGTTGGAACCGTGATGGAAGATTCCGCTATCCCTTTGGATAAGTGGCTCACCGCTACTTGGATGGTCACCAACTGCAAGAACGGTGTCAGCAGCTACGAGATTGCGCGAGACGTTAAAGTCACTCAGAAGTCGGCGTGGTTCATGCTTCACCGCATCCGTCTTGCGATGCAGGACGAGACCCTTGGCTCGAAGCTCGGTGGCGAAGTCGAGGCCGATGAAACCTTCATCGGCGGAAAAGCGCGAAACATGCACAAGGATGTAAAGGCTCGCCGCATTTCGGGACAAGGCGGCACTAGCCGGGACAAGATCATCGTCATGGGAATGCTGGAACGTGGTGGCCGCGTCCGTACTCAGGTTGTGGCAGACCGCATCAAGAGCACCCTGCACCCCATTATCAGGCAGCACGTCGAAACCGGAACCGCTCTTTTCACTGATGAACTCGGCGGCTATCGCGGCTTGGAAAACGAATACGAGCATCAGGTCATCGACCACGCGGTTCAATACGTGAATGGCCGCATACATACTAACGGCATGGAAAATTTCTGGTCGCTGTTGAAGCGCGGCCTTCGTGGAACTTACGTTGCCGTGGAACCGTTTCATCTATTCCGTTATCTTGACGAGCAAACCTTCCGTTACAACAATCGCGCGACCAAAGAAAGCAAAATCACCGATGCTGACAGATTCAATATGGCCGTCTCTCAGATCGTCGGCAAGCGGCTCACCTTCGCTCAACTGACTGGCAAGGTGGGCGAAACGATTAACTAAGCCTTGGAGCCGGAAGCGCGGGAAGCGGGCGAAGCCTTAGCCCGCTTTTTCTGCGCTCGCTTGCGCCTCCATTCCTTATCGCGCCTCTGAATTTCTTCGTGCGAGACTGAAAGTAGCCTCCGCACCACAACGTTAAACCTTTCAGCATCATTCATTTTGGCATTCCCATTCGTGCGACTTCATCACGGTAGAGTTCTGCTATGCGCCGATCAAATTGATCGAAGAACTTGAGCATATAGGTGCTGGTGACAACGTGGCGTATTTTCTCTCTTGTCATAATGTGGCCAAAACCAGTTCCGTTCCCAGATTTAAGGATGGGGCTACACCACTGCGCCTTTTTTGATGTCTTATCTGTCCAAACCTCACGTAAGGCAAACGCCAGGTAATCAGCCGGATCGGTCATCAAGGTGCTGCCTTTAGGAACGAAACTCCATTTGGCCAACCTCGGTTTACCGTCCGGCATCATGTGCCATGGTGCCATCCGATCTGGAACTGTAAATGTCGGGAGAGCCATATTTACGAACGGCTCATATTCGGTTTGCTGCTCGAAGACAAGCTCAATTCGTTCTTCCCTCGGAATACCCTTCAAGGTTTGTGCAACCATCGGCATAAGACAAGACATATAACCTTTTAGTTGCTTTGCATGAGGGGTACCGAGTACTAAGTCTTCGTAATCGCCAAAACGCACACCGCCCAACATACCCTGTAGGTGGCAATTGTCAGGAATCGGTCCAAGGCGCTCAAGCAATTTACGAGTGCGGTCTCGATTCCAGCGTAGGTCGGTCATATGAAGGGTTGTTCGCTGTGGCCCAAGACCTTTCTTCCACTCATCGATAAACTGCGTCCACTGCTCACAGTTCCCGAGCCATCCGGCGAGGAACATCCAGCCCTTGCCTTCATGGCCACTCTCGTCGATGTAAGCCCTCAGCATAAACAGCCAATTCGGAGGGGAATCCTCCGGGCTATCGAAATAGCCATCCAGTTCCTTGGGTAACTGCACAATCAAGCTCCTTCAGGGTTGAAGGTTATGGTTGATCGGCAAAAATTGACCCATTTCCATCCTGCCCTATCGGGGTGGATGAATCAAGTCAATTATTACCCTAACTCGTTATCAGGCTTTTATCCCGATGGCATCCGTGATATAACCTGCCCTGAGCAACAAAAGTGGCTGATCCGCCTGCCAGTGGCGTATTCTGGTGGCGTGGGCTTGGCTTACCGAGAGGGTAAAGATTGAGCCACGAAATAGGAGGCACTGTGTCCGAAGCACGGACCGGAAAACGGTTTCCGCTGGAATTGCCGATCAAGATTCACGATGAGAACGCCAGCGGCGACACTAAAGGGCTTACCGGAAATCTGAGCGCGGCGGGAGTTTACATTCGCGCCGACGCGTCGCTGGAGATTGGTTCGCCGGTGGAGTTTGAGATCACGCTGCCGCCGGATGTTACCGGAGGGCAGGAGAACGTGGTGATTCAATGTAAGGGGCGCGTGGTGCGCGCCGACCCTACCGGGACCAGCGAAGAAGGCCGCGGGGTGGCCTGCGTGATCGATTCGTATGAGTTCGTCAGGAACTCATAGCGCTTTTGGAGCGGACGTTTTGGACCGAACTTTTGGGGTACCGACAACATGCTCAAACTGATTCTGGCCGATAACCAGGCAATCTTCCGCGCCGGCATCGCCAAGGTGCTGGCGGTGGAAGATGAGATGCGGATTGTGGCGCAAGCCCAGACGCAAGAGCAGATGTTTATGGCTCTGGACAAATTCCGCGCCGCGGTGCTGGTAGTGGCCGCGGGCTTTCATAACGATTTCGCCGGGATCATCCAGTCGGCGAACCGGGCCAAGACCCGGGTGGTGGTGCTGGCCGATACTGGCGAAAGTGCGCAGCGGCACATGTCGAACGGGGCGCATGGCGTGGTCTACCGCAATGTGACCAGCGCGGCGCTGGTTGACTGCGTGCGCAAGGTGGCACGCGGCGAGACCTGGGTGCAGGATGTCGCGGTGCCGAGCGAACTCACTGAGAACGATATGGTCGGCCTGCGGGTACGCGACCGGCTAACGGCGAAAGAGCTGCGCATCGTGGCGCTGATCGTGCAGGGCTACAAAAATAAAGAGATTGCCACGCAGCTGGGGACTACCGAGCAAGTCATCAAGAATTATCTGCGCAATGTGTATGACAAGATCGGAGTTTCCGACCGGCTTGAGCTGGCTTTGTTTACGATCCATCACCGGATTTTGAATGAGGCGGCTGCGGCTACTACGGCGGGGCCTGCACCTCAGCCTCCGGCTGGGGTTATGCCTTAGGGAATTTTTGTGCGAACGAGGCCGCCCCTTGTGGGCGGCTTTTTTGTTTCCGGGTCGACACAGAGCGCTTCCCTCAGCGGCTAAAGCCGGAGTCTTTTCACAGCCCCAACGGCACGGCTGAAGTCTCGCCCTTCCCGATTTTTGCTCCTCCATGAAGCATTTTGAGAATTCTTTCAGCGCATCGTTCTTTTCCGCCCGGCATCTAGTGTCTATGGAATTTCGAACGTTGGGACGATCTGGATTGAAGGTACCCGCTTTGAGTTTTGGCACGGGGACGTTTGGCGGGTCGAATGAGTTCTTTCGCGCCTGGGGCGCTAGTGATGTGGCTGAGGCGACCCGGCTGGTGGACATCTGTTTGGAGGCGGGGGTCAACCTTTTCGATACTGCGGATGTTTATTCGGATGGACTCTCCGAAACAATTCTGGGGAAGGCGATTGCCGGACGGCGCGACTCCGTATTGATCTCGACTAAGGCAACTTTCCGGATGGGGCCGGGACCGAATGATCTGGGATCGTCGCGCTATCACCTGATCAAGGCTTGTGAGGCCAGCTTGCGGCGGCTGGGCACCGACTACATCGACATCTATCACCTGCACGGGTTTGATGCGCTGACTCCGATCGAGGAAGTTCTCAGCACATTGAATCAGTTGGTGGTGAGCGGGAAAGTTCGATACATTGCGTGCTCGAATTTTTCCGGATGGCATTTGATGAAGTCGCTCGACGTTGCGGATAAGTTTGGCTGGGCGCGCTACTCGGGACATCAGGTTTATTACTCGCTGATTGGCCGGGAATATGAGTGGGAACTGATGCCGCTGGCCTTGGACCAGGGAGTGGGGGCGCTGGTCTGGAGTCCGCTGGGATGGGGACGGTTGACGGGGAAGATCCGGCGCGGAAAACCTTTGCCTGCCGAGAGCCGGCTGCACAAGACGGGCGACCTCGGTCCGCAGGTTTCGGATGAGCATTTGTACAGAGTTGTCGATGCACTGGATGCAGTTGCCGCGGAGACGGGGAAGAGCGTGCCTCAAGTCGCGCTGAACTGGCTGCTGCAGCGGCCGTCGATTTCGACGGTGATCTTTGGGGCCCGGAATGAGGAGCAGTTGCGGCAGAATCTGGGCGCGGCGGGATGGAATCTTTCTGCGGCGCAGGTTGCGAAGTTAGATGCGGCTAGCGATGTGACGCCGGTTTATCCATATTGGCATCAGTGGCAGTTTTTGGAGAGGAATCCGGCGCCGGTGCCGCTTGAAAAGAAAACTGAATAACAAATGGCACGCGTTTTCATTACAGGGTCTTCCGATGGGCTGGGACGAATGGCCGCGCAGCTTCTCATCGAGCAGGGGCATGGAGTGGTTTTGCATGCCCGCAATGAGAAGCGAGGGCAGGAGGCGTTGGCGGCTGTTCCAGGGGCCGAGACAGTGATTATCGGCGATCTGACAAGCATCGCCCAAACACGCAGAGTGGCCGAACAGGTGAACGGGCTCGGCTTATTCGACGCAGTGATCCACAATGCCGCGATCGGCTACCGGGAGCCTCGGCGCATTGCAACCGAGGATGGGCTGCCGCAGGTCTTCGCGGTCAACACACTCGCGCCCTATATTTTGACCGCACTCATCAAGAAGCCGAAACGCCTGGTCTACTTGAGTTCCGGTCTCCACCAGAATGGCGATGCGAGCTTGCAGGATCTGACGTGGGAGAAACGGCCGTGGCAGGGCCAGCAGGCTTACTCCGATACCAAGCTGCATGATGTGCTGCTGGCCTTCGCGGTCGCGCGCCGCTGGCCCGGCGTTCTCTCGAATGCGCTTGAGCCGGGCTGGGTGCCCACCAAGATGGGCGGGGCGGGAGCGCCGGATGATCTGGATGAAGGGCACCGCACCCAGGTTTGGCTGGCGGTGAGCGATGACCCTGCAGCGACCGTCACGGGTGGGTACTTTTATCACATGCGGCCTCGTCCGCCGAAGCCGGCGGCGCGTGACGTAGACCGACAGGAACAGCTGCTTGACGCCTGCAAACGCTTCTCTGGAGTAGACCTGCCCAGCTGAACGAGGAACGCGATGAGAACATCGCCGGTCTTCTCTTTTCTAGATCTTCCCTTCTAGATTTTCTCGGCTACCGACTTGGCTTGCGTGAACAGGTACAGGTAATCCGGGCCACCGGATTTGGAATCCGTTCCTGACATGTTGAAACCGCCGAAGGGGTGGGCGCCTACCATGGCTCCGGTACATTTGCGGTTGATGTAGAGATTGCCTACGTGGAATTCGCTCTTGGCGCGGTCGATTTTGTCGCGCGACTTGGTGTAGATGGCGCCGGTTAATCCGAACTCGGTGTCGTTGGCGATTTCCATGGCGTTGTCGAAGCCGCGGGCTTTGATGACGGCGAGCACGGGGCCGAAGATTTCTTCCTGCTCCAGTTTTGAACCGGCCGGGATGTCGGCGATCACGGTGGGGCGGATGAAGTAGCCTTCTCCGGCTTCGGTGGCGCGTTCGCCGCCGGTGAGGAGGCGTCCATCTTTCTTGCCTTGCTCGATGTAGGCGAGGATGGTCTTCATCGAGCCTTCGTTAATGACCGCTCCCATGTTGGCGTTTTCAGCGGGATCGCCGACTGTGATTTTTTCGACGCGAGTTTTGAGTTGTTCGAGGAACTTGTCGTAGATGCGCTCGTCGACGATGGCGCGGGAGCAGGCTGAGCACTTCTGGCCCTGGAAGCCGAATGCGGCTTGGGCTACGCCTTCGACGGCGGAGTCGATGTCGGCGTCGGCGTCGACGATGATGGCGTCTTTGCCTCCCATTTCGAGGATGGTGCGCTTGATCCAGAGCTGGCCGGGGGCTTGCGTGGCGGCAGTTTTGTTGATGTGGAGGCCGACTTCTCGGGAGCCGGTGAAGGCTATGTAACGCGTTTTGGGATGGGCGACGATGGCGTCGCCGAAGCTGGCGCCGGCGCCGGGGCAGAAGTTCACTACGCCTTCGGGCATGCCGGCTTCTTCGAGTAGCTCGACGAATTTCGCGGCGATGGTGGGGGAATCGCTCGAGGGCTTCAGAATCACGGTGTTGCCGCTGACGATGGACGCGACGACCAGGCCGGCCATGATGGCGCAGGGGAAATTCCAGGGCGGAATCACCGCGCCTACGCCTAGCGGGATGTAGGTGAGCGAATCGCGCTCGCCGGGCATCTGCACCGGGGGTTCAGCTTTGGCGAAGCGCAGGGCTTCGCGGGCATAGAACTCGCAGAAGTCGATGGCCTCGGATATGTCGCCGTCGGCTTCGGCCCAGTTCTTGCTGACTTCGAAGACGAGCCAGGCCATGTAGTCCATTTTGCGTTCGCGCAGCAGGTCGGCTACGCGGAACAGGAGGGCGGCGCGCTCTTCGATGGGAGTGCGCTTCCAGGAATCGAATGCTTTGAGCGCGGCGGCCATAGCTGGCTCCACGTGCTCTTTGCCGGCCTTCTGGTGAATTCCTACTATCTGCGACGGCTTCGAGGGGTTCAGGGACTTGATCTTGTCGGTGGTCTTGACGCGCTGGCCGCCGATGATGAGCTCATACTCGCGGCCGAGCTGTCCGCGGACTCGCTCGATGGCGGCACGCATTTTGCGGGCGTTGTCTTCTTTCGTGAAATCGAAAAAGGGTTCATTGATGAACGGGCCTTGGTGGGATGAAGTGCGCGGGCGGACGGGGAGTTCTAGGGTTGCCATGGGAGTTCCTTTCTAGCTGGCGACTCGGGCATTAGGACTTGCTTGAATATTTTACACCGGTGGGGGTCATGGACATTGCGATATCATTGCTGCGATGTGGTCGTCAACAAACTGGCCACGGGCCTTCCGCTTGATGACGCTCGGAGCAATTGGCTTCTGGCTCCCGGATACATTGCTCCATGCATGGAGGCGTTACAGCTTCAATCACCGCGACGTGTGGGCGGTGAGCGTTGTTTGTCCATTGACTTTTCTGGCGACATTTTTCTTCTGCAGATGGCTGGATAAAAATACCCTCAGGAAGCAGATTGGGCCGTCTTTGATCGCCGGAGTCTGGATCTTTAGTGGCTTGTTTATGATGGCGGGCGCGACTTTTTCGAGCGGCGGGTTCGCCAGCCCGAACGGTATCAAATGGGCCGCAATGAGTACGCTGCTCTCCGTTGTTCCGATATACACCTTCATCCTGGCGACTTATGATGGATCGCTTTTCGCTCTTTTGCTGGTTACGTCAGTAGCAGCGGTCAGCTGGGCTGTCCGCACGAAGAGGTAGCCGGCCGCTGACTGCGGTCATTTTATGCAATGCTCGAGGAGTTTTCCCTTCAGCCCCGCCTAATTCCTGAAGGCTCAGTGCTAAACTCGAACCCTTCAAAGGGCAGAGGCAAATCTGATGGATATTAGGAAAATTGGTGTCATCGGCGCGGGCACGATGGGCAATGGCATCGCGCAGATCTTCGCACGCGCCGGTTATTCCGTCGTTTTGTGCGATGTGGAGCAGCGATTTCTGAATCGCGGCCTCGAGACCATCATCAAGAACCTCGACCGTGAGGTGACGAAGAACAAGATTTCCGCCGCAGATAAGGAATCTACCCTGCGGCGAATCGATCCTGTCACTGACCGCGCCAGGGTTGCCGACTGCGATTTTATCGTGGAAGCCGCTACCGAGAAGATTGAGATCAAGACGGAGATTTTTCGCGATCTTGACCGGGTGGCGCGGCCGGATGTGATTCTGGCTTCGAATACTTCTTCAATCTCGATCACCAAACTGGGGGCGCTTACCAAACGACCGGATAAAGTCATCGGGATGCACTTCTTTAATCCTGTACCGGTGATGAAGCTGGTGGAGGTGATTCGCGGGCTGGCTACTTCCTCGGAAACTTTTGCGGCGGTGCGCGACCTGGCGGTGAAGCTCGACAAGACGCCGGTTGAGGTCAACGATGCGCCCGGATTTGTTTCGAACCGCGTGCTGATGCCTTTACTGAACGAAGCAATGTATGCGGTGATGGAGGGCGTGGCTACGGCTGAGGCCGTGGATGACGTATTTAAGCTGGGAATGGCGCATCCCATGGGGCCGCTAGCTTTGGCTGACTTTATTGGGCTCGATGTTTGCCTCGACATTATGCGCGTGCTGCAGGAGGGGTTGGGAGATCCTAAGTACCGGCCTTGCCCGCTGCTGATCAAGATGGTGGATGCGGGGTGGTTGGGGAGGAAGAGTGGGCGGGGGTTTTATCGGTATTGAGAGTCCTAGTAGCTAGTACCCAGTACCTGGTACCTAGTACCTAGTAAACCCGCAGATCCATGACTACTCAGACAGTCTCTTCGCCCGGCCGCAATGACGTGCCCTTCTACGTTCTGGCTGCGCTCGCTGGTGTGGGTACCGGTTGGGCAGACGTCATGATCAATGACCTGCTCTTCACCGCGCTGCTGGTGCTGATGGCTTGCATGCTGCTGGGGCTGCTGCGGCCGCGGTGGCCCTGGCGGTGGGTGGTGGTAGTGGGCGGGTTCGTTCCTCTGGCTGAGCTTGCGGCTTATTTGATCCTTACGGTGAAGCCTACGCGGGCGCAGGTGTATGGATCGTTTCTGGCCGCGTTGCCGGGGATTGCGGGGGCTTATGGCGGGTCGCTGATGCGCGGGGTTATTGATAATTTGCGGCAGGGGAAGTGAAAGAGCAGTGGCCAGTGGTCAGTGGTCAGTGGCCAGAGAGCCCAAAACCGAAAACTGGTCACTGACCCCTGGCCACTGACCACTGCTCTTAGGTATCGGATAACCAAGAAGTTACTCCCGAATCCACAGGGTGGGCGCGTATGCTGCGGGGATGGGTGTAACGGTTTCGATGCTGGCCAGCGGGAGCCGGGGGAATTGTGCGTTTGTGGCCAGCGCGCGCACCCGGATTCTGGTCGATGCCGGCATTTCCTGCCGCGAGACTTTCAAGCGCATGAAGTCGCTGGGGGAAGATCCGCAGGCGCTTTCGGCGATTCTGATTACGCACGAACATTCCGATCACATCTACGGTTTAGCAACTTTGGCGAAGAAGTTGCGCATCCCGATCTTTATGACGGGGGCGACGCATGCGGCCTGGGCACGGGCGATGCGTGATGAGAATGGCGAGCGGCCGCAACTGGAGAAGCTAGAACGCTTCGAGTCAGGGCATCGCTTTCAGATTGGCGATATTGAGGTAAAACCCTTCACCATTCCGCACGATGCCGCCGATCCGGTGGGATTCACATTTCGAGTGGAAGGCACGAAGGTGAGCGTGGCTACCGATCTGGGCTACTTGCCAGTTAATGTGCGTGACCACTTGCGCGGGTCTGACATTCTGGTGATGGAATCGAATCACGATGTTGAGATGCTGCGGGGCGGGTCTTATCCGTGGTCGGTGAAGCAGCGGGTGGCGAGCAACGTGGGGCATCTTTCGAACCTGAAGCTCGCGGATTTCTTTATTAACGACTATGATAACAGTGCAGCCTTTGTGGTGCTGGCGCATCTATCTGAGCAGAACAATCATCCGGAAATAGCGCGGCGGGAGGCGGAAAAGGCGCTGGCGGAGCGGGGTGGATTGTTTCAGAATCGGGTGCTGGTGGCGAAGCAGGGCGAGGTTTTGCCGCCGATTCAGATGTAATTCCTTATGAGTCAGCAGTGCATTGATCCAATCGTGGGCAAGATTCTGGCGGGCTGGCGGTATGACATTTCCGGCCTGGCGCCCGAGATGTGCGGCGACTACGAAAGCCATTTTGCGGAGTGTGAGCGGTGCCGGGGGCGGCAGCGCATCCACCGCACGATTGATGTGGGACTGATTGCTCTGGCTTCGGTTTCAGGCGGAGTCTTCCTGCTGGCTTTTGGAGTGATTCGCCACTTTGTACCGCGACATGCCTTTTGGCTGGAGATTGCGGCGCTGGCGGGGTTTGCCTTGTCGGCGCTGATCTGGCTGGTGGTGGCGGTGGCCACGCCAGCGCCGGTGACTGTGCTGGATGTGGCCAAGCTGGGCGCGCGGCGGGTACACGACCGGCTGCCGCAGGAAATTCGCGAACGCCTGCCGGAAGAACTCCGAGTGAAGATTACCGGGACGTAATTGTGAGCCAGTTTCCACGCATCGTTGCGATAGGACTACTCAGCGCGATGGTTGCCGCCGGAGCGGGCATGATTTGCCTGTTGCCGGCTTCGGCAGCGCCTTTGCATAGTGCTCGGTGTCATCCTGATCGAGTTCCTGTTAATCAACCTGCTGACTACGGTTGTTGCGTCAGCGGGCATGCTTCCGCTCTTACCACCAGGGTTTTCTCGCCGCGGCCGGGGGTGCAGACGCTTGCAGCTGACGCGGTCGGCGCCTCCGTCGTGCCGAGTGGCAGCGATGCGATTCTCACCGTTGCTTCGTGCCTCGGTAGTCCGCCCGGGGTTCTAATCCTCAGAATCTGATCCTCGCTTCTGCCATCCTTGGCATGCCTGGCATATGCATGTCTTCGGCTCACAGGACAATAAGGGGCTAAGCGACCGTGTGAGGAAGGGTGCCGTCCCTGAAGGGACGGGTTCTTTTCTTGCACTGGTCCCCGGACCTACGTCCGGGGGTAATGAATGCCGCCCCTGAAGGGGCTTTACTTTGCCTTCCAAGCTTGCACATTCGATCGCGCTGGGAGCACTGCTGTTGCTGATCGCCTCGCTGATCGCTTCAGCACAAGACACGTCCATGAGCGGGATGCAGATGCCGATGCAAATGCAAATGCAGATGAAAGAACACCAGGATGCAGCGATGCCTTCACCGCATTCCGGGTCGGGAACGGCCTGGCAACCGGCATCTGTGCCCGAACATGAGTGGATGCTGATGCGAGGGGGATGGGAACTGATGGCGCATGGAGTGATCTTCGCAGATTACAACCACCAAGGCGGACCGCGGGGCGAGGGCAAAGCGGAGTCAGTCAATTGGGGAATGTTGATGGAGCAGCACGGGCTTGCCCGGGGAACGATTCTGTTGCGGCAGATGTTCTCGGCGGAATCGCTGACCTCGCCGCATCCCGGCTTTCCGGAACTATTTCAGACCGGGGAGACTTACCACGGAGAACCGCTGGTTGACCACCAGCATCCGCACAATGTGTTTGCAGAACTTTCGGCGCTGTACCTGCTGCCGCTTTCGGAGAAAGTTTCGTGGGAATTGTACGGCGGACCTGTGGCCGAGCCGGCGCTGGGACCGGTCACCTACATTCACCGCGCATCCGCGGCGGAGTTGCCGCTGGCGCCGCTGGGGCATCATCTGCAGGACTCGACCCATACCAGCTTCGGGGTGGTCACGACCGGGTTGGTGATCGACCGGATCAAGATCGAAGGCTCAGCCTTTAATGGACACGAGCCGAATGAGGAGCGCTGGAGCATCCAGTTGGCGGCGCTGGATTCCTGGTCGGTGCGGGGCAGCGTCGCCCCCAACCGAAACTGGACGGCGCAATACAGCATCGGGCATCTCGACCATCCGGAGGCGCTGGAACCCTGGAACCAGTGGCGGCAGACGGCTTCGGTGGAGTACAACCGTCCGCTGGCGGCGGGGAATTGGGCGACTACATTCGTGTGGGGACGGGTGCACGAGATCGGGGCGGGAATCAACCTCAATGGCTATCTGCTGGAATCCACGGTGAATTTTCTCCGGCGCGATTATTTGTTCACGCGGCTGGAACTGGTGGACAAGAATGAATTGTTTCCACCGGCCGAGCGACCATCCTACCGCATCGGCGCTTATACTTTCGGCGGTACACGCGACCTGGTGCAGAACCGGGCGTGGCAACTGGGGCTGGGAACGGATGTTACGGTTTACTCGAAGCCGGCGGCGCTGGATGCGGCGTATGGCAATTATCCCGTGTCGTTCCAGATTTTTTTGCGGGTACGTCCGGGATTGCGCGGCAATGAGCATCACCACTAGGCAGCTCGGTACTGTATTGTGCGGGCGTCTACTGGCTCACCCGTGGTGGGAGGCTGTATGGTGAAGGTGGAAGCTCGGCGGAAAGCGGGACTCCGATCAGGGCACCTCAGCTATAATGGTCTGTAACGCTGGTTGGGTTCACGCCTCGTTCCCCTGCAAGTGCCAGAGGAAAGATTCAGCCCTCGTTAAGACTTCACAACCACCCTCCGAAGGAGTTCGCATGGCGATCGAGAAATCGGAACGCATCTGGCACAACGGCAAGCTCATCCCCTGGGATGAAGCGACGATTCACGTGATGTCGCACGTGGTCCACTACGGCTCCTCGGTTTTCGAGGGGATCCGGTGCTACGCGCCGCCTTCGGGGCCGGCGATTTTTCGCGCTACCGAACACATTCAGCGCCTGCTCGATTCCGCCAAGGTCTACCGCATCGACGTCGACTACACCCGCGAGCAACTGATAAAGGCCATGCTCGAAACGGTCGGCAGCAATGGCGCGTGGCCGTGCTACGTGCGGCCCATCATTCTTCGAGGCTATGGCGAGGCGGGAGTGAACCCGTTCAACTCGCCCACCGAGGTCTACATCATCAATTATCCGTGGGGGAAATATCTGGGTGGTGAGAGCGACGGTTGTGACGTCTGCGTTTCGTCCTGGACGCGGATTGCGCCGAACACGCTGCCGGCCATGGCGAAATCGGGCGCGAACTACATGAATTCGCAGCTCATCAAGATGGAGGCCGTTATCAACGGCTTCGCCGAAGGGATCGCGCTCGACATCAATGGTTATGTGAGTGAAGGCTCGGGTGAAAACGTATTCATCGTGCATCGCGAGAAGCTGATCACGGCGCCGCTGGGCAATTCGGTGCTGCCCGGCATCACCCGCGACTCGGTGCTGCAGATCGCGCGCGATCTGGGCATTACGATCGTCGAGCAGATGATCCCGCGCGAGATGCTCTACATCGCGGATGAGGCTTTCTTCACCGGTACGGCGGCGGAGGTTACTCCGATTCGCTCCGTGGACAAGATCAAGGTGGGCAAGGGCGTGGTTGGCCCGATTACCAAGGCGATCCAGAAAGAATTCTATGCCATCGTGCGCGGCGAAAAGACCGACCGCCACGGCTGGCTTACGCCGGTGCCGGTGCGGACAAAGCAGCCAGTCGGAGTATAATCCGGTCGTATCGACCTTAACCCGAGGGGCGCTTCCCGCGCCCCTTTCGGCTTGTTAGATCGGGAAATACAGAACGCTCGACGAGGAGGAGACAATGGCTGAGCAAGGTTTAACCCCGGAATTTGCCCAAGGCTACTGCGCGATGACGCTCGACGGCATCCTGCGCGAAGCAGAAATCACCAAGAAAGTGATCGCAGCCGTGCCCGATGCGGCTTCGAGCTACAAGCCGGACCCCAAAGCCCGCACCGCGAAGGACCTGGCGTGGCATCTGGCCAATACCGACGTTCAGTTCCTGAATGGAATTGCCGACCTGAAGTTCACCATGGCAAATCCCGAACATAAGCCCCAAACCTCGGCCGAGGTGGTGGCTTGGTACGATGAGAACATGAAGCGCGGGGCAGCTCGTGTGGCAAAGATGACGCCCGAGCAATTGGTGACGCCCGTCAATTTCCTGAATGTGTTCAATCTTCCTGCGGTTCTGTATCTCGGCTTCCTCAACAACCACAGCATTCACCATCGCGGCGAACTGACGACCTACCTTCGCCCGATGGGATCGAAGGTGCCCGCGATCTACGGGGGCAGCTACGACGAGCCGTTTCAGCCCCCTGCGTCAGACGAAACCGCCGCTTAGGATTCGGTGTATCCAGATTAAAGGGCCGCCCGCGAGGGCGGCTTCTTTGTTGAACCAGGGATCGATCCGACCAAGCTATTCGGCGCTACCTGGGACGGCTGCGGCCGCTGCGTCGAATCCGATCTTCGAATGCGTACCGTCGCAGAACGGCTTATTGGTGGAAGCGCCGCAGCGGCATAGGGCTATTTTCTCTCCTGCTTCGATCCGGTTGCCACTCGCATCCAGAAGAGTGACCTTCCCGGCGACCAGGTATGGACCTTTGGGCAGAACCTGAATGGTTGGATCCGACATGCTTTTCTCCTTTGAAGTAAGGTAACACTTGCACCTCAACTGAAATCAACGACACGTTTTGAGACCTGCGATCACTTTCCGCGTGCGTCCAGACTCCAAGGGCCGGCTCCCGCTTGCGAGATGAAGAGCGCGCCACCCATCATCGACAGATTCTTCATGAACATGATGAATTGCATCTGGTGCATCATGGGATCGGCGACGGTCCAGAAGTTGTGCATCATGGGAGTGACGGCGGCCAGGAACAGCACGACGAGCCACGCGCCAATCTTAACTCGGTAACCGAGCAGGATCGAGAGGCCTCCGGCGAACGCGATTACACCTGAGAGTGGGACGGCGATCGACGCCAGAGGGACGCCTTGCGACGCGGCGTAGGCGATGCTCCGACCGGAAAAGTGCATGGGGGCTGACATCAGGAAAATTAAGGCAAACAGGAAGCGGCCGAGGAAAACAATGGGGCCCGTGCCTTCCAGGGGAATGCTGGCTGTTTGTCGCCGGGCTGAAATGGTTTGGCTACTTGCTGACATTTTGGATTCTCCTTAAGTTTGAAAGAAGCAGATCACCGGGCTTTTCGAGCGCCCTCCGCTTTTCATTAACGTTGGATGGTCGGTTCGTCCCGTTGGTTACAATAAATAACTACCAGCTCTTTACATCTTAGGCACTTTATAGTAACCTAGTGTCAATATGACTCCTACACGACGATCTGCTAAGAACCCGTCTCCCTGTGCAATCGGGGGAATGCTTGAACTGCTTACGCGGCCCTGGACGTTGCACATCCTGTGGTCCTTGAGCAACAACGGCCCCATGCGGTTCGGCGTGCTGCGGCGGCAGGTGGAAGGAATCTCTTCGCGGGTGCTGACGGAGCGGCTGCGAACGCTGGAGAGCGCCGGGTTTGTCTTCCGGCATTATGAACAGACCATCCCTCCGGCCGTGACTTACGGGATTACGGAGCGCATGAAGGATATTGAGAAGGTGCTGGCTCAACTCGAAGGGCTAGCGCGAAAGTGGCAGGGCGAGGGAACGATGGTGGGCGCAGGTCGAGGGACGTCCGCGAAGGCTGGGGGGTAGGAAAACAGCCACGCAGAGGCCGTGCGGTCAATGGGCGCTAACGCCTGTTAACGCCAGTCGCGGAGAACCTACAAGGCGACTTCTCGGTGCTGTGATCGCTGGCCCTATGCAAAATCTTTCACGTTTGCCGGGTACGATATACGGGGGCTTCGTGAATGGCCGTGGACTAGGCCTTTACACCAATTTTTGCGTGCTGGAGCCTTGCTCTAACGGCGTACATCCCGGAGGGTTAATTCAAGGCACCGACGGTAATTTCTATGGAACCACTGAATTGGGTGGTACGGCGTGCCCCACTGCAGGCTGTGGCACGGTGTTCAAGTGGTTTTACGATAGGGTGGATAACCCCCCGTTTGTAGAAGCACTGGTCAACCACGGCATCGTTGGATCGAGGGTCGTAATTCTGGGCAACCAGCTGACTGGCAGTGTGACCTTTAACGGAATCGCTGCCGTGTCCACGGGGGTTTCGGATACCGAAATCACAGCAACGGTGCCGGCCGGCGCGACAACCGGGTATATCAAAGTGTTCACGGTGAACGGCACGCTCAGGAGCAATGTGCAATTTCGTGTGACTCCACAGGTGTTTAGCTTCTTGCCCACTAGCGGGGCGGTCGGCACAACTGTCGCCATCACTGGGGAGAGCTTTACCGGAGCAACTGAAGTTACCTTCCCCTGCGGAAAGAAGGCGACCTTCACCGTGGACTCCGACACCCAGATCACGGCCACGGTTCCAGCGGGCGCAATGAATGGGGAGATTGGGGTCTTCACTCCAGGCGGGAACGTGGGAAGTTCCACGGTGTTCACTGTGACGCCGTGATGCCTTGAAAGCACTCGAAACAACAGTCAAGAAGCCGTTTTTCGCGAGTCGGCTTTCTTGTGTTCAGCATCCTCGAGAGGCCCGCTCGATGCGAGTTGGGTGTTCTCGTTTCAGCCGGGTTTCGATGGCGAATCTCCCGCAGAAGTAAGGGGGTGGGGACTTCGAGGTTGGCTACTGTCCCATGCCGGTGAGGCGGGCTGCGTCTTGCATCATGGCCAGTCTTCGCTGCTGCTGATCGAGCATCTCCTGCATGTGCGCGAGGCGTTCCATCTGAATCGACTGATAGCGGTTCACCGGCGTATCGTACTGTGCGGTGCCGACTGCCGCATGCATCGACTCATTTACGCGGTCGATACGGGTGCGCAGATCGGCGATCCCGGCTTCCTGATCCTGGATCCGTGCTTTCCATTGCGCGCCGGCAAACTGTTCGGCCACCAATCGTTGATTCGCGCGCTGCTCCGAGTAGCTGTCTACGGACCTCTTCACTCCTGATACCGTTGTCATCGGCTCGGAGGAGTCCGGGATGCTCGACGGGTCGGAAGGAAGATCCTGATTCGTAATTATTTTGGGCGTCGTCCCGGCAGCTTGCTGTGCCTGCTGCTTCGCATGGTTCGCACGGGCTATATCGGCCAGCGAATCTCCGGTCTGTGACTGCGCGGCTGCGGCTGCGTTCAGTAATAGTCCGACGAAGAAAACCTGCCAAGCGACGCGCTGCATAAGGCCCTCCCAGAGACGTTCTGCCACGATGTCCTGTCCAAGGGCGTCGTGACAAAAACCGTTCCCTATAAGGAAAACCCAATCCAGCGCACCCTGTCGCATGCCGAAGGTGTAATCCGTGGCAAACGAAAGGCACCAGCCTGAAGTGACCAAAGGCACTTCCGTCGAGCAGGTGGGGAAACGCCTACGCAGAGGCCATGGGGCCCATGAGCGCTACGCTCGTTTACAAACAGCTACAAGCTGACTGAAGTTGGCAAGACCATGGCAAGGATTTCAAGACCGTGCTTTCCGATCGATGTCCGCGACGTGAGAAGATTTTCCGCGTGTGAGTAAAATTGCCTGATTTCGCCAATTGAGCGATGCGCGTCCGTCGCTAGCAGACGCTACTGCAAAGCGTTCACCACCAGCGGTCACCGCGCGCGGTCACAAAATTCCACCAGACATAGTCCCACGGCACGACGAACAGGAAGATCACGCTCATCAGGCAAGCAAAAGTTGTGTCCCAGGTGTCTGCGTCCATGGTGTGGTTCCGCCAGGCAGGCAGCGCCACCGCAAGAAGCCATGTGGCCTTCCATGTTATTTCCCAGAACAGAAGCGGCAGCATTTTCAGGGGATAGCGGAGGCCTAGGACCGCCAGCAGCACTAGCGCGAGCAGCATGGAATTGACCACGCCGTGCATCAGCTCCCAAGGCCTGTGATTAAGGAAGGCAGGAATCTTCTGCATTCCCATGCCGACGGCAATCAAGAGGTATCCGGCCCTCAGAAGATAAATTCGCCACAACATGATCTCCCGCGCCGGAGTTTCGTTTCGGTTCTGCGGGCCAAAGGCTGATGCTGGCGATGAATCGGTTTTCATTTGCGTATCTCCCTATCCGACTCCCATCGGCGGCGTCCGTTAGTTAGCCGACATAGTTTAGGATGGGATCGGCCTGAAAGCCAGCTGTCGTTAAATCGCCATAGCGCTCATCGATATGCGCTTTTGCCGGGGTCTCACGGGTTCACAGCAGCGTTCCCCATTCATCGCTTGTAGCTCGAATCGGGCGCTTGACTTGCGTGTGTCCGCGGATCTGCATCCCGAGACTCGCTCCGCACTAACTGTAGCTCCGTTTTCCGAATCATTTCGAGCCACAAGGAATCCGGATCGGCATTGAACACCGTACTGGTCTCCGCCGGAAAAATGAACCAGGCACCCAACTCTACTTCCTGTCGCAGTTGATCTTGGGTCCATCCGGCATAGCCGAGATAAACATGGAAAACGCCGGGGTCAGGTCGAGCCGAAATGGTTTGCTCAAAGAGAGATTTCGCGGCAATCAGGTAAACGCCGTCGAAAACGCGCTCCGCCCCTTCGAGCTTTACAGGCGACTGCAACAACGCAAACAGGGTCGGCATTTCGAGTGGCCCACCGACATAGACTGGGTCGGAACGGTCTTTCGCCGCCTTCAGACTTTCAAGCACACGCGAAAGCGGGACATCCGTGCGCCGGTTGAGAATGAGTCCGAGTACGCCGCGTTCATCGTAGCGAACCAGCAGAATCACGGTTTTGGCGAAATGCGGATCGCCGAGGTTTCGGCTCGCTACCAGCAACTTTCCCGCGCCCAGACTTTTGGCATTCTTCGATTGGACTGGAAGGAAGTTCGCTGTCAGCGCTTCGTTTTTCGCGGGGAGGTTAGCTGCAAGCGACGAATCGTTTCCGGCATTCGTTTCGTGGATATCAACTACCTTGTCGCGGCGGTTTAACCTTGCAGCCGCGCAGGTAAGAATTGTGGCGAGTAGTGCGAAGAAGCTTAGTTTACGCAGAGACATGACCGCTCCGCTTGTATCCGTTTGCGAGAGTTTATCTGATTCGCTAACGGTTCCAAAATCGGGCTATTCTCGATGAGCGCTGACCCTGCTGAGAACAATTGATCACAGGTCGCGTCGCCGGAGAGGCCTTGGTGTAATCCTCCTGCTGCGCTCAAATACCATGTTCCTCCCTGCCCCCACAAACACACCCCTCGATTATCAAGAATGAAGCGGCAAACACCCGACGGCAGGAGCATGTCGGTTGAAAGTTAGCTCTGGATTAGCCCAGCTTCACTGCCCGTCGCTCGATATATCGAAGCTAGCGGAGGCCCGCTGACTCGCTTCTCCTTGAGGTGGAAAGTCACGTCAACGTGGTCAGCGATCTTGATGAACGGAATGCCCTTGTTCATCCCGTAATCCTTGCGGTTGAAGACCATTTTTCCTTTGATCTCGCCCGCTCCGGTCCCCTTGCCGGAAACGGATAGCGTCAGCTTCTCGGGATTCGATACTCCGCGTATCGTAAAGTCGCCATCCACCTCAAAAGTCTCGGGGCCGGTTTTCACAAACTTGGTTGACTTGAACGTGATCAGCGGATTCTGCTCGACTTCGAAGAAGTCTTTGCCTTTGAGCTTTCCGTTCTTCATGCCACTTCCGGTATCTACGCTTGCGGCTTGGATTTTGATCTCTAAGACGCCCGTCGTTTCGTCAGGAGACGCGAAGGTCAAGCTGGCATCCCAGGTGTCGAATTTGCCAGTGATATTCACCGATGCCTTGACGTCGAATTTGATCGAGCTGTGTTCCCGCTCGATCTCGAAAACCGGAACTGCCGGCGTGGCCGGCTGCTGAGCCCGACTTGTCACCGGGAACGCCGCAAGCACAACGCTGCAAACGACCGCTGCTCCTGTTCTCGTGTTGAGCCACGCTGGTAAGCGCATAAGAAAACTCCTCGGCGAAATCTTGCTTTCAACTCTCGGGTCGAACCAGATTCTACACCGCCTGAATGGGAGTGATACCGTGGGGATCAGCGGCGGGCTCGTATTGCGGCCTTGACGATATTTCGACGTGCGTATGATGATGTCACTGCGGTGAAACGGGCAAAAGGATGCAATCATGACAAATATGGAATCGAAGCTGGCGAGGCTGGTTGCGGGAGTGTTGCTGTTGAGTTTGGGGTTGGCTCAGGCGGCTCGAGCCGACGAGGGCATGTGGACTTTCGACAAATTTCCATCAAGCACCGTGGGAAAGAAGTATGGCTTCACACCCTCGCAGGAATGGCTTGACCACGTGCGCTTGTCGTCGCTGCGCATTGCCGGCGGGTGTTCGGCATCGTTTATTTCTCCGCAGGGACTGGTGATGACGAATCACCATTGTGTGGTCGAATGCGTGGATCAGTTGTCGACGGCGCAGCAGAATCTTGAGGAGACCGGTTTTTCCGCAAAAACTCCAGCCGAGGAGAAGAAGTGTCCGGATTTCGAACTCGATCAACTGGTCGAGATTCGCGATGTGACCAAGGACGTGCTGGAAGCGCTGGCTGGCAAGACGGGCGACGCGGCCAACAAAACGCTGAATGCGAAACGAGCGGAACTGGAACAAAGTTGCGCATCGGACGCCAGCGTGCGCTGCGACGTGGTTTCGCTTTACCAGGGCGGGGTCTACGATCTATACCGTTACAAGCGCTACAACGATGTGCGGCTTGTGTTTGCTCCGGAGTTTTCGGTGGCGCAATTCGGCGGGGACCCGGACAATTTCAATTTTCCGCGCTACGATTTCGACATCGGCCTGGTGCGGGCCTATGAGGGAGATAAACCGGCGGCTAGCCCTAATTATCTGCGCTGGAGCGCGAACGGAACCAAAGACGGCGATCTGGTTTTCGTCTCCGGGAACCCGGGTGGCACGTTTCGTGAGTTGACAACCGCACAGCTGGCCTTCGAGCGGGACATTCTTTTCCCGTTCAGGATCCCGGAAATTGCGGAGCGGCGCGGGCAACTGGAGGTTTTCGTGAGTCGCGGACCGGAGCAGGCGCGCGAGGCGAGTGACGATCTGTTTTTCCTGGAGAACGGCTACAAGGTTTATTTTGGACGGCAACAGGCGCTGCTGGATCCGCAGTTCTTTGCGACCAAGGTGCAGGAAGAGAAAAAGCTGCGCGCAGCCACGGCAGCGGACCCGAAGCTGGCCGCTTATGTTTCGGCCTGGGATGACATTGCGAAAGTTCAGGAAGTACGCGCGCAACTGTTTGTGCGGAACGCGTCATTGAGCGGACGCTCCTTCCGCGGGGGTTTGTTAGGGGATGCGGTCACGCTGGTGCGAGCCGCGGCTGAGCGCACCAAGCCCAACCGTGAGCGCCTGCCTGAGTATACGGACAAAGCGCTGGTCAACGCGCAGCAGCAGTTGACGGCTGCGGCGCCAGTTTACAAGGATCTCGAAGAGCTTAACCTCACATTTCTGTTCACCGTGATACGGCGCGACCTGGGAGCCGACGACCCCTTCGTGAAAAAGATGCTGGGCAAAGAATCTCCGGAGCAACTGGCGCACAGGCTGGTGACGGGCACGCATCTGGACGATCCGAAGGTTCGGGAAGAATTGTATAAAGGGGGCCAAAGCGCGGTGGATGCGTCGAACGATCCGATGATCCGATTCGCGGCTTCGATCAACGACGACCTGCTGGCAGTACGCAAGGAGTACGAGGCGCGGGTGGACGCCCCGACACGGTCCGCGGCCGAGAAGATTGCGAAAGCACGCTTTGCAATTTACGGGACCAGTGTCGATCCGGACGCGACTTTTACTTTGCGCCTGACTTACGGGACGGTGAAAGGCTTCGAAGACGCCGAGGGCAAGTTTGTTGAGCCTTATACCAACATCGGAGGGCTGTTCGAGCGGGCAACCGGAGCGCCGCCTTACGCGTTGCCGGAAAGCTGGCTCAAGGCCAAAGCGTCGCTGAATCTTTCGGTGCCCATGAATCTGTCAACCACGAACGACACAACCGGCGGCAACTCTGGAAGTCCGATGATCGACAAAGACGCGAACATCGTCGGCCTGCTTTTTGACGGAAACATTTTCTCTCTGGGCGGCGACTACGGCTACGAGGCAGCGAAGAACCGCTCCGTAGCGGTGGACAGTCGCGGACTGCTGGAGGGAATGCGGAAGGTCTACCACATCGATCGCATCGTGGATGAAATTGAGGCCGCGCGAAAGTAGGAAGCCACGCTAGCGCGGCTTTGGGCGCGGGTTTTGGAATGGTTAGTCAAATCTCCCGGCGGCGGGCAATCGGGCGCGCGCGCGTTAAAATAAAGACAGGTCGGCTACGACTGCAAACCCCTGAGTCTTCTACCGTTATGGGATTTTCGGGTTCCGCGAAACTTAATTTTGCTCCCTGGGTTCAGCAAAGGAGGGTAAGATATCGAAGCTGTTCCTCCCAAGGAGTACCGAAATGTCCCCACGTCTATGGCTCGTCGGAATCGCTGTTTTGTTCCTTGCAGCGGCGCAATCGCCAGAATCGGCCGCACAGTCCAGCCCGGCTTTTTCGAGCGGGCAGCTCGAGTTGCAGCCGCCGAACACTCCGCCGCAGCCGGTAGCCACATCGGCGAGCACCACGCCCGCCTTGGTAACGCCTGCCACGATGGGCGCTGTCACAATGGATCAGGTGGTCGACCGCGCGATCGAGCGGGAACACGCCCTGATGGAGATGCTGAAGACTCGCACCCCGTTGGTTGAGACTTACCTGCAGAATCTGAAGTTCGAACCGAAAACCGGCGCAGCGCCGGTGCAAGACCATTACTTCCTCGGCCGCATGGATCTGGGTGAAAGTTTCGAGCGCCGGGATTATCTCTCCAAAGACCTGAGCTTTGAGAGCCACCTGTTGGGCGGATTCACCAAGTTGTATAAGTTCGAATACAAACCTATGGGTTTCTCGTGGATGATTTACGCCGACCGCGACGATTTCAATCGTCAAACCTACGATTTCAAGTTTGTGCACCGCGAGTTTCTGGGTGATGTCCGCTGTATGGTTTTCGACGTGTCGGCCAAACAAGCCACCGGTAAAGGCCGCTTCCGTGGCCGAATTTGGGTCGAAGATCAGAACTACAACATTGTGCGCCTGAACGGAACTTATGAGCCGCGCCCCAGCAACGCTTACTTCTTCCACATGGATAGCTGGCGCTTGAACCTGATCCCGGGCTACTGGGTACCGGCCTACATTTATAGCGAGGAAGGTGATTTCAGCTACCGTTCGAAGGCCCAAGCCACCTTCAAAGCCCAGACCCGGCTCTGGGGTTACGATCTGCAGAAGGGCGCGCAGAACAGCGAATTGACCGAGGTGGTGGTGGACTCCACGGTGAAGGACGAAAGTCAGGCGACACAGGATGCTTCTCCGGTGCAAGCGCAGTGGCGATGGCAGCAGCAGGCAGGCGACAACGTCGTCGAGCGGCTACAGAATGCCGGCCTGCTGGCTCCCCCGAGCGAAGTGGACAAGGTGATGGAGACGGTTGTCAACAATTTGCTGGCCACCAACAACATCGAACTGCCGGGCCCGGTGCACGCCCGCGTGATGCTGACTATGCCACTCGAGACGTTCAGCGCCGGCAACACCATCGTGGTAAGTCGCGGCCTGGTGGACGTGTTGCCGGATGAAGCCAGTCTGGCCATGGTGCTTTCGCGCGAACTGGCCCACATCATCCTGGGGCACAATCTGGGGAGCAAGTACGCCTTCAACGATCGCATGTTGTTCTCGGATGAATCCGCCTACCGGAACCTGGGCTTCCGGCATGTTCCCGAGGAGGAAGCTGCCGCTGATGCGAAGGCTATCGAGCTGCTGAAAAATTCTCCGTACGCCGACAAGCTGAATACAGCAGGACTGTTCCTGCGCGAGGTGGGGGCGCGAGGCCCGGCGCTTTCCGCGCTACTCACTCCACACCTGGGCACTGGCTTCACCGACCATAAGGGTGCGATCGATCGTATGGTGGTGTTAATGAACGCTGCTCCGGCGCTTGATCCCAACAAATTGGACCAGATGGCCGCCCTGCCTCTGGGCGGACGTGTGAAGCTCAACCCCTGGGATGACCATGTGGAATTGATTAAGACCACGCCAGTGGGCATCACCTCCGCGCGGCAGAAGATGCCGCTGGAGGTGACCCCATTTGCCCCCTGGCTTACCCGCTCTGGAGCAGCCGTCAACCCGACCGCCACGGCGAACGCCGCGAACCCAACTCCAAGCGATTAGAAAGGGAAACGGTGCTTGGAAGTTCTCGCATCGTGAAGGCGACCCGCTTGTTGAGGAAAGACATTCATTGATCGACTCGGGCGGGCAATTCTCAATGAGTGTTATCGCTTGATTTCTAGCCGGGCTTGGCAACATTGCCCTCGCATGATTTCGCCAAGTGTCGAGAGTGCTCCGTTCTTGGATTCCCCTTGCTCCTGTAACTTTTGACAGTTCCCAATACACCGATCACCCTCCAAGCTGGCCGCATTCCTTGCCTTAGGCCAGTGAAGCCTCGTTATTCCCAGTCCGTATTCCAAATGAGGTGCTTATGAAAAATACCCGCTGCTTTTCGATTCAATGTGCCCTGCTGCTGGCCATTCTGCTGATCGCTAGTTTTGCCACTGCCCAGGACAAAAAGAAAATCAACATCAAAGATGCTTGCTCGCAAGCCAACCCGGCGAGTCTGTGCAGCGCTGCCAACACGTGTGGATCTGCCTCCGCTCCCTGTACCGTGGATGTCAAGCGGACCGCATACTCGTCCTCTGTTACTCCTGGCATTCCAAATGCCAAGGGGAACGAGATTTTCTGCGTCAAGACTGGAACGACGGTGACATGGCGAACCACCGCGAAGAACACTGGGTTCATTATTGATCTCATGGATTCTTCCCCGTTTGACCCGCCCGGCGCCATTATCGGCGGCACCGAAAAGTCGGTTTCAACGGTGGCAAAGACCCCGGGGTGTTTTAAATACAACTTCAGCGCCAGCGATACAAGGGGCATCGACGCGCAGAGTGAGGCAACACAGTCGGTGCTGATCGTGGTCGGGGGGCAGTAAGCCGCGCTGTACAAACGAAATGGTTTCGTGGGAGCGCTGAAGGAGAGCTGCGCGCGTATCGCCTTCGATACCATCTGATTGAAAATGGTGAGAGTTAGGGTTGGAACCTCGTCCTTGTTTGGCGTAGGGTGTTGACCGCCGGAAGCGCGAGCGCAGTCTCCGTCGGTTTGAGAATCCACATTCATCTATAGCTTGGACGAAAGATAAACCATGAGCTCCCTCGGACTGAGCGTTGTCGTGTTCGCGTGCGTGTTCGGAGGCGCGGTGTGCGGCATCCTTCTTAACCGTGTCTTGCCCCCGAATCATTTGAGCGCTGAATCGAAGGATGTCGTAAAGATGGGCATGGGGCTGGTCGCCACCATGGCTGCCCTGGTTCTTGGTTTGCTCATATCGTCGGCAAAAAGTTTCTATGACGCGCAGAGTACCGAACTGGCGCAAATGTCCGCAAAGGTTCTCTTGTTGGACCGTCTGCTAGCCCATTACGGGCCGGAGACGAAGGAAGCTCGCGATTTGCTGCGCGCCACAGTTGCCGACAATATCGATAGGACCTGGCCTCAGGAACGCACCGAACCTTCGAGACTGGGAGCACCATCCGCCACCGGCCCTGAAGCTCTCATCCACAGCATTCAGTCGCTTTCCCCAAAGGACGATCAGCAGCGCTCGATCCGCGAGCAGGCGATCAGCATAGTGATGGGTCTCGCCCAAACGCGCTGGTTAATGTACGAACAGGGAGCTAACTCGGTTTCCGAGCCCATGCTCGCGATTTTGGTTTTCTGGCTTACCGCGATTTTCGTCAGCTTCGGGCTCTTCGCGCCTCGCAATGCAACCGTTATCATCACTTTGCTTGTTGCCGCCTTGTCTGTTTCCGGTGCGATCCTTCTGATCCTGGAGATGTTTTCGCCCTTCGGGGGACTAATACAGATTTCGAGCGGCCCGCTCCGCACCACTCTTGCGCAGCTTGGCCAGTAAAGCACGCAGTCGCCGCATTCGTTCCCTGGACGATTTCAACCAGCGTCACATCGTGATAGCACTGATTGAACCCAACAACTAAGCATGAAACGGCCGGCACGGCTATCTCTTCGGCATGCAGAAACAGAGGTTATTGCCGTCTGGATCAGTTACCGCAAACTCGCGCAGTCCCCAGGTCTGATCGACGGGCGCGGTGTGAATGGGAGACTCAGGACGCTGTGACGTATCCAGGCCCCGAGTGCGAAATGTCACGTAACGCTCATCGACGTCGTCTACAAACACACGGTTGACGGAGCCGAAGACGCCGTCGCCTGAATGACGTGAAAGCTGGAGTTCCGCCCCATCCCGAGTCAGGTCAATGACTCCGTTGGCCATCTCGCGGTCTTCATATCCAGGCCATTTGCGCTCGAAGTCGAGAACTGCGGTGTAGAAATGCAATGATCGTTGCAAATCGCTGGACTTGATCACTGGCACAATCTTCATGACAATCTCCGTGACAACAGGCCAATAGAATACCCACGTGACACCGGCCTTCGGCGCGCTGCGACTGCTCAGGGCAATGCCAGGTAGTGAAGTCGTACCCTTCTAAGTAATCGTCAAGACGAGGCTGCCGCTGGTCCCACCACTCGTACAGCCCACGTCTCCTGTGTTTCCGCTCGGGGTGTCGACTGCCACATCGGCGGTGCCAGGAGCGGAGATCACCGCGGTGGTGATGGTCACCTGCAACTCCGTGCTGCTTGTCACCACCGTGCTGAGCTTCGTCCCGTTGATGACCACGACAGAAGACGAGACAAACTTGGCACCATACACATTGAGGACAAAGCCGGGCTGCACTTCGGCAAACGTAATCGTGCTGGCAGAAAGAGATCCGATGATCGGAGCCGGCCGGGCGCTTCCACACAGGGGATTGAGTGCGTTGCAGGCCTGGAACGCCAGCAAGGCGAGCACAAGCGCACTGAGAGCCGGCAGGATGGCGCTGGTTCTTTTCATATGGAATCGTACCACCGGCTGAGTAAATGGGGAGGTACTCACCTGGACCCATTAAGCAGGCCCGGGAACCGATGGGGAACGATATGCACTCATCAATCTTGCGATCAATACAGCGAGATAAAGCACGCCGATAATGGCCTCAATGACGGTGAGCGAGCGGGCCGGTGCGGAGACAGGTGTAATCCCGGCCGCACCAAGGGAGACCATGGTTGCGAAGCTGTAATAAATGAAATCGAATTTGTTGGGGATGGCATGGAGATTGGTGCGAGGATCGAGATAGAAGGCCTTGGGCTGAATGGCAGCCACCATGCCGTAGAGACTAGCGAAGGCAAACCCGATCAGCAAGTAGATGCAGAGCGCCCCGAAAACTGTTTCCGAACTGGGATGGTCGTTAGAAAAGACGCGGCGGAAGATGACCACGACAACAAATACATCGAACACAAAGCTGAAAACGATGCCGAGAATGGAAAGAACTCCTGCGTCGGGCTCACGAACCATCATACGTTGCAACACGGCGGGAACGGCCAGCAGGACCGCAACGAGCAAGAGCGTTCTGCGCAGGCGGCTGGCGTACACTGCGATTAGAATTCCGGCGCTGCTGACCACGCGGAATGCGAAGTAACCGAATCCATCATTTTGCACGTATGGATAAAGGATGAGAAGCGCTAGCAAAAGAAGAAAAAGCAAGAAGAACTTGTGTCCAGTCAGAACCTGGGCGCGACGAGGAGCGGTCGAGGCGGGCATAAGAGAAGAGAGCAAAAACGGCAGCGCGAACGATCAGGATGTCGCCTCTTTTTAGCATTACGCGCCGTTCCACGCAACATCATTGTTCCAAAATCAAGATTAGACTGGTTAACGGGTCAACGAGCGGTACCGCCACTTAACAATTCCGAATCAACGCGACCGGTGGAGATGCAGTTGGATCCAGTGCTGCACGCTGCGGGGGCGCTGCTCTGGAGGTTGATTGCTGTACCACAGGATACAGGCGCTCAGGCCCAGCAGGACGAGCATTACCGCGTCCAATGTCCATCGTTTGGACGCGGCCGCGGTCGGAACAACCGGTACTTTGCCTTGAGTCTCCTTAATTTCAGTGGTTGCACTCGCTTCTACCGACGCCGAATTCGCGATTGCATCATGGCTTGCTCGCCAGCTTCCTACCACCACCATAAGGTTCGTCACCAGGATGACGGCGAAGGCCAGGGCGGAGAGGAAGCTGACTTCGCTGCGCGCCGCCACTACTTGCAGGGCCAGCACGACCGTGATCAGACCACGGGGCATGATCCACAACATCAGTTCGCGCTCCTTTGCTTCAACATCCCGGAACGCCAGGCGACCGACCTGCAAGGCCAGCCAGCGCGCCACGAACAATGCGCCCAGCATTCCGGCGATGAGCAGGGTGTGGCCGCGAAAGCTTCTGAGATCGGCAATCGCTCCAATCAGCACAAAGAAAAAGGTTCGCACCAGGAAGGCCAGCTCGGAGTGAAAGCTCAGCAGTGATTCCTGCGACTGGAGAGATATCGACTCCTCTTCGACGGCACGGAGCCTCGGATCAATTCCGGGAAAGTTCGCCAGCGTCAGACCGAAGGCCAGCACTGCGATCAGGCCACTCGCGCCGAGCGCCTCAGTACCCGCATAAAGTACGAGCACAATTGAAAAGGTCATCACCTGCCAGAAGCGCGCGTCGGAGAGCACTGGCAGCAGACGCGACCATAGAATTCCCGCGGCACTGGCGAAGACGACCGCCACGCCTACCTGCGTGAGCAGGCCTTGCAGAACGTGCCGAGCCACGGGACCGCCCTGACTACCGACCCCCAGCAACAGACCCACAGTCAGGACGGCGAGCACGTCGCCCCAGGAAGCTTCCAGCATCAGCGTGACTTTGACCGGCTCACGCGCGCCGAGTTGTTGCAGAACCGGCAGCACGACCGTGCTGCTGGTGCATCCCAACACTGCTCCGACCGCCAGCGACGTGGTGAGCGGCATTCCCAGACCCTTGTGCACAATGAGTGCGACGAGCGCGATGCTGAAGCCGTAGGCCAGCACGGCCAGGAACAAGCTGCCAGGAAAATGCCGCAAGGTACGGCGCAAGTCCAGTTCAAGCCCGCCTTCAAACAGCACGAGGATGATGGCCAGGGTGCCGAGCACATTAGTAATTGAGGAGAGATGGGACGGGTTCACCAGACCCAGCACTGGGCCCAGAACCAGTCCCAGGGTCATCAGCACCAGCACGTCGGGCACCCTGGTCACGCGGAAGACGCGGTTCGCGATGAAAGCCAACATCAACAAACCGCCGACCAGACCGAGGATTAATACTGCAGACATGGTGTGAGGGGCGATTGTGGGCCGGGCGACAGTGACCTGTCAAACCGGGCCTAAGGGATCAAAACGTTGTCCGTCCGACTATTGATGGGAACTTGCCATCATCGAGCGTTCCGGCAGAATGAAAACGGCCCCGGGTTGCGACGGGGCCGTGTGCTGCAAAGCGATCACTTCCTTGTTATTTGGCGCCGTAGCCGACGGGACTGCCGACGCCGGTGCAGAGATCGTAGCCGGACTCGGTGATGTTGCCGTTCCAGGGACCGCAGACTCCCGACTTGATGTCGTTGAACTGCTCTTTGTTGCTACGGTTCTTGTAGATGGCTGTGAGTTCGGCCTCGCTTGATCCCAAGTTGTTTCCGGCGGCACTGACGATGCCTGCCCAGATGGGGGATGAAGCGCTGGTGCCGCCAACGATGTACCAGCCGCCGTTGCCGCTGTCGAGAACCCAGAGGCCGGAGTTGGGATCAGCAGCAGCCGAAACATCAGGAACGCCGCGATGAGTGCCGACGACGCTAGTGACGCCTTTCTGGTACGAGGGGGTGGTTTCGTACTGAGAGCGGCCTCCACCGGTGGAGTTCCAGGCGCTTTCAAAAATGAAGCCGCCGTTGGCGTTCCGACTGAGGGTGGTGCCACCTACCCCGACCACATTCGGAGACGCACTGGGATAGAGGACGCCCGGTCCATCACCTGCGGATGCCGTGTAGACCACTCCTGGAAACGAGAAGAAGGAATCGTAGGCAGTCTCGTCCGAAAACTCGCTGCCACCCCAGCTGTTGGAGACGACGCCGCCACCGTCGTCGGCCACGATCGACGACGCTACCGCCTCTGCCGTTAACAGATCATAGAAACTGTTGGATGCGGCTTCGACAAGGTAGAGCTTCGCGTTGGGAGCCATGGCGTGAGCCCACTGAACATCGAGTGACTCCTCGATTTCCCATCCCGGATCGTTGTACGGCCGCGAGCCCGTCGCGAATACCACCTGAAAGTTCGCCGGCGGCAGACCGAACTGCTTGGAGAACTTAGCCAGATCCTGCTTGGCATTAGGATCGTCGTAGGCGTCGACGATGGCGATGGCAGCCGAACCGCCGGCAGGAACCGCGGTCACTTTGTTGGGATTGCAGCCAGCCGATTCGTGGACCAGATTGTAGATGCAGGCGAGAGAGCTCGGAGTTTCGAAGAAATAACCTGCGAAGGGAGGACCGGATGAGACAGCGGCGGACCCCTTGGGCAGACCACCAGTCGGGGTAAAGAGCTTGATGTTGGTGTGGGCGCGAAGTCCGATATCTCCCTTGTGTTCTGTGCTGGATTCGGGAATCGTGACCTGGCCGCCGCGGTGTTGCGCTTGAGCCGACGGGAGAGTTGCCGCTCCTAAAGAAAGTGCAGCGGTTATGGCTAGAGTTCCAAACTTATTTAGAGCGGTTTTCATGGTTCACTTCTCCTTGGGGTCTTTACGTCTTTTTTTTAACTTATGCCGGAAGCCCGGGCTCTGAGGCGATCCATGGTACAGAGCCTCGACTGCCGCTGCCAGCTATTTCTTGAGCCGAACCATCCAACCACCCTGGTTGTACCTCTCGTCCTGCCACACTCCAACGATGGTCGATCCGTCGGCCGAAATGGCGAGTGCGGAGGTCAGGGTGATGCCGAACGGGAGGAGCACGCCTCGCTGATGCAAGTACTTTGAGAGGGATTGCATCCCGAGTTTGGGGCTCCAAATGAAGGCCTCGATACCTAGCCCGAAGGGATCGCCGCTCCAGCCTACTGTTGTCCCGTTGTCGGCGACGGCATTGGCGTAGCTTTGATCGGATGGGATTCCAGAGACGGTCCCGAGAAGAACGAGCTTTCCGGCGGTGTAATGGAAGGCATATAGGCTTGAGGTCGTGCCGTCCCACGACTGTCCGACAATCTGCGAGCCGTCTGAGCTGACGCCGGCGGCTTCGCCGGGAGTGTGCTGCCCTGCGAACAAATAAGTTTTGCCGCCGAACCAGCGGACCGGGCGACGAACGCCGGTGGGAGGATCTTCGGAGAAGCCAACGATTGTCCGGCCATCGGCGGAGATTGCCGACCCTCGACTGTTCCTTCCGGCGGGACCGGATGGATGCGAGAGAGCGGTCATGCCGCTGGTTCGATCCCAAACGAAGCCCTCGGCGGCGCCGGCAGGGCAATACCAGGCCAACCCTACAGCCACTGTGCCGTCACTATTTACGGCGTATCCGCCGCCCCACTGGCCGTCGAGGCTGCAGCCGTTTGCGGGATGGCCAAGATTGGTCCAGCCGGTTGCTTGCTTCCACAGCGCCGGGTTCACGTTGGTGTCAGGGCCGACGCGGGAGGAGATGATGGTGTTTCCATCGCTCGAAATTCCGATTTCGGAGTTTAGAAAATAGCCGGGCCCGATGTAGGAGAATCCACCAAAGGGAAAACTCGGAGTGTCCGGAGTCCAGCGGTAGATGAAGCCACCGTAGTTGGCCGCCATCACCTTGCCATCGTGGGAGAGGGCGTAGTTTATCCAGGTGCTGGAGCCGGTGGGGTTGGTCATCAACTGAAAGGTCGGCGTCTGTCCCCAGGCTGCAGAAGAAAGGACCAGCAAGAAAATGCAGAACAAGGGTATGCGTAAAATCCGTCGATCGGGCATTAGAAAGTTTGTCTCCTGATTTCAGATTCGGGTCCAAAGAGTCAGGCGGTTTCCATGGGGAACACGGCGGGACTTAGCAAGGCAGGACCGAGCAAGAGGAAAATTACATGAGCACTCAAGGGCTGTCGTTGCGCTGGGACAATGACGGGCCGACAATGCTCCGAGGCTGTGGCCTTCGCAAGCCTGGTCCCGCGAAGGGTTTTTTTGCAGCCCGCGTTCGATCATTGCTGCTTTCCCGGCGCGGAGTTGAGAGAGGCAAGCAGGGCAGCAATGTTGCTATCCGCGAGGGCACGATTCAACGCGGGGAGATCCTCCTTCATGACTTTCTGGTAGTCGGCGTCTGCTGCTGCCATTTGTGTTTCGAAGGTCTGCAGTAATTCCAGTTGAGTATCGGTGGGGGCGAAGTCGGCGCCACCGGCTACGTCGGCGCCTCCGGTGCCCACCTCGGCGTTCAGCCAGATCAGGTTGAGATAAACCTTATAGGACTCGACGAAGTACTTGTCGTCGCTATTGAGCAGGGCCGGCGACGCTAGTTGATATTCGACGGCGGACAGTTTTTTGTCGAGGTCTTCTACGGCTTTCAAAAGTTCGGCTTTGCGTTTGGCTTGAGCTTCGTCCAACGCGGCGGGCGGGGCTGGGGCTTGCTCACCTTCATCGTCATCGTCGTCATCGGCCGCGGGCTTGGCGTTTTCTTTCTTCTTGGGCGGCCCGAGCATCGTCTTGATCACTTCAATTTGCTTGCGCAGCCATTCGATCTGGTTGACGGTGTCGGAAACGCGGTCGATATCGGCGGTGACGCGGCGCAGAGTTTTCACGGAAAGTTCAATATCTGCGTCGGATCCGGGGGCGCGGGGATCACGCAAGATGGTGAGAGGCTGGGTGAAGGACTGGTCTGCGATCTTCAGGCGCACCGTGTAGTTCCCGGGAGCTACGACGGGACCGACCTCGGCGGGTTTGGTCCCCCAATGGGTAATGGGCCGCGAGTCGGAATCGCGGAAGCGGGGTTCCTCCCAGATGTGCGGATTGTCTGGAGCAATGGTTCGCAGAGCAATCAAGCGGGGAGATTCGTAGCGCAGGTCCCACGACACGCGATTGATTCCGGGGCTGCCCTTGGCTTCGAGCTTTCGGATTACCTTCCCTTCTGCGTTGATGATTTCGAGATGTATCGGATCATTGGTCGCGGTCTTGAGCGAAAAGTTGAGCATGGCTTGGCCGCCACGGGTAAATCGGTAGGTGCGGCGCGGCTCGAACAGAATTACCGCGGCATCCGAGTGGTTCTTTGCCAGCTGTTCGAGGGGCGTGATGTCGTCGAGAATGTACAACCCTCGGCCGTAGGTGGAGATCACCAGATCATGGAAGTCTTTTTGCACTACGGCCCAGGTTACTGGGGCGTGCGGCAGTCCCGCCTGGAGCGCGGTCCAGTGGCCTCCGTCATCGAGAGAATAGAAAAGACCATTGCCTGTACCGGCGAAGAGCAGGCCTTCACGGTTGGGATCTTCGGCGATGGTTCGGACATATGATAAAGAGTGTTTCGGGAGATTGCCGCTGATCTGCTTCCAGGTTTTGCCGAAGTCTGTCGTCTTGTAGATGAACGGATCGCGATTATCCACGAGATGGAAATCAACGGCGATGTATGCGGCCCCGGGATTGAAATTCGAAGGCGCAATGCTGGTGATCGTGCCCCACGGAGGGAGGCCAGAAATATTTTTGGTGACATTGATCCAGTTCGTGCCATCTTTTGTATGCCAGACCTGACCATCATTAGTTCCAGCCCAGATTAGTCCCTTCTGGATTTTGGAAGGGGCGATGGCGAAGACAACTTCTCCGTAGAATTGTCCAAGGTTATCGCCGACGATTCCGCCGGAAGGCACGATGCGAGCCGGGTCCTGGGTGGAAAGGTCGGGGCTGATGACCGACCAACTCTGGCCGGCGTTCGTGGTTTTGAAGATGACCTGGCAGCCGTAGTACACCGAGTTGTGGTCGAAGGGATCGATGGCGAGCGGGGCCGTCCAATGACAGCGATACTTTATATCGTTTGGCGGTGAATCGAGGGTATGCATCCATGGGCTGACGGAGCGCGCGTGCTTGGTGCGGGCGTCCCAGCGGGTGACTTTATTTCCATAACACGTGGCCCACACGACGTTTGGATCGGCTAAGTCGGGAACGGTGAACCCAGATTCGCAACCGCCCATCTCGTGATCCCATCCGGTTTCCCGGTAATCTATGGGAAGACTGGGGCCGCGCATGTTTCCGTCATCTTGCATGTTGCTGTAGAAGTAATAAGGAATCTGATTGTCGACCTCGACGTGGTACATCTGGCCGATGGGGAAAGTAGCGCGGTGAAAGCCGCGACCGTGGACGGTGGTGATGCTAAGGCCGCCGTCGTCGGTGATCACAAAACGATCGGCATTGGTGGGATCGAACCAGATGTCGTGCGTGTCTCCACCCCAGGGAACTTCCTTAAAGTTCTCGCCTCCGTCGAGCGATTGGAGGAAGGAACTGTTGGCCACAAGAACCTCGTTGTCACTGGCAGGGGAAACGGCGAGGCGAATGTAGTAGCCGGCACGGCCAATCAATGCTCGTTGGTAGTTGATCGCCTTCCAGTGCTCGCCGCCGTCGTCGGATCGCCAGACTGAACCCTGGTCTTTGGTTTGAATGAGAGCGAAGACGCGATTCGAATTGGTTGGCGCAACCGCGACATCGATCTTTCCCAATGGGCTATGAGGCAGGCCATGTTCTTCGATGCGAGTCCACTTCGTTCCGCCGTCGTGGGAAACGTAAATTCCGCTGCCCGGACCGCCGCTGAATTCGCCCCAGGTATGCATCTCCACTTGCCACATCCCGGCGAATAACGTGCGCGGATTGTGAGGGTCCATCGATAGGCCGGAGCAGCCTACGTTTTCTGCGGCAAAGAGCACGCGCTCCCAATGCTGACCTCCGTCGGTGGTGCGGAAGACGCCGCGCTCGGGTTGCGTTCCGGTCGAGCGGCCCAGAACGCAGGCGAAAACAATGTCGGGATTGGACGGGTGGATTACGATGCGGCCGATCCGACCGCTCTCCGGCAGACCCATGTTGGTCCAGGTTTTGCCGGCATCCGTCGACTTGTAAATTCCGTTGCCCATTACGTCGATGTCGCGGATCATCCAGGCCTCGCCTGTTCCCGCCCAGACGGTGCTTGGATCAGAAGGAGCTACAGTCAGAGCGCCAATTGCGGCGGCCGGTTGCTTGTCAAAGATCGGCGCCCAGCGATTGCCGCCGTCGGTCGATTTCCAGATGCCTCCAGAGGCGGCTCCGGCATAGTACGTGCTCGCATCGCCGGGCACGCCTGCTATGGCGGCGATGCGATTCCCCACCCGGGGGCCTACGAAGCGGAAGCGGAACTGGCCTTCGTCGTCGGAGTCCGGTTGTTGGGCATGGGCTGGAAAAGTACTTCCAAGAAGGGCAATCACTGCGAAATACAGCGTCAACTTTCTGACGGTCGTTTTTCCGACGGTCATCCCTAAGGTCCTCCGGTCTGACAAGCGTGCATCTTACATGTCTGACGGCAAGGGGCCAAGTCGAGGTGAGTGTTAGCGCCTGTCAAGGTGAATGACTGCAGCGGGATTAGGACGCCACCGTCACCGGTAATCTTCACTGGAAAACGCTTCGCATCGCCGTCGACTTGACCCGTCACATCTAAACGAGGATTGTTTAGAAGCGCACAGAAGGCAATGCCGTGGTGGCGTCAAAATCTGTCGACAAGCTGATTTCGCGCCAATGGGCCGCGTCGGCTGCGCGCGTCGCCTCGGCTTCGCCGGCGAAGCGAACAGCGTCGCTCCCGATCAGAAGATGCGCAGGGAGACGATCGCTGGCAGCGAGATGGAGGACAACCTGAGCTACCTTGACCGGGTCGCTCATCTCGTGCCCCCAATAGGACTTCAGGGCCTTGGCAACTGCGCCCACGGACGGTTCATAGTCCGGAAGTAGGTCAGGCGTGTCTTGGTTCGCGCGAATGCCCCAGTTCGTTCGCATCCCGCCCGGTTCGAGCGCGCACACTTTCACGCCAAATGGAGCCACTTCCTGGGCAAGGGATTCCGTAAATCCTCCCACGGCCCACTTCGCCGCGTGATACGGCGAACTGCCAGGCCGCGCCAAACGGCCGCCGACCGAGGATATCTGAAGAATGCACCCGTTCTTTTGCTTTCGCATGATCGGTATCGCCGCGCGGCTCACGTTGACGACTCCATAAAAGTTAGTGTCAACCACCGCCTTGAACCGCTCCGAACTCAACTGCTCGAATGGTGCAATATCGCCGTAGCCTGCGTTATTGACGACGACATCGAGACACCCGAACGCGGCCACCGCCATCTGCACGGCCGCCTGCGCAGCGCTTTCATCGACCACGTCGAGGGCCGCGGTCCGAACCTGATCTCCGTATTTCTTTACCAGGTCTTCGAGGCGGCGGGGATCGCGGGCGGTTGCAACGAGTCGATCGCCTGATGCGAGGACGGCTTCGGCGATGTTCCGGCCTAAACCGCTTGCGCTGCCCGTTACCAACCATGCTTTTGACATGAAACTTCTCCTTGTTCTTTTTGTACTTCTGGGGAGCCTACTCGCCGATAATTGCCTTCGGCTCCAGAAACGACTCCAGGCCGAGCAGTTCAATATCAGTGGATCCCGCGCAGCCACCTAAGGAAAGTTCGTCACTTTCGGCGTTACGCGGGGATGCATCGCAGTCGCCTCACCTGTGTCGTCGATCACATGGCTGATCCCGCCGTGATCTCCCAGTGCCACGGTGATCATGTCGTGAAACCGTATCTCTGGACTCTTCTTACCCAGATCCGGCGTCTCGATTGCGCGGGTCACCACCACATCCGGATGTGTGAAGACGCTGTACACGCCGAGCCCCCAAGCCTCATGACTCGTCACTCCATCCGCAACTTTGTAGGAAGCCCAGCCCTTCACCCCCGGCGCACTCGTATAGCTCGCCTGGTTCGGAGGATCGTAAGGAATCTCGGACTGATAAAAATACGTCCTGCCGGCATTGCCTTTCCAAAGAACCTGGAATTGCTGGTGATGCTCCACAAAAAGGCCATAGATCGTGACGTCGTTTCCATTCACCACCAGCCCATTCTCGCTGGTATTCCGCTCCCAGCCCACTCCGGCGCCGTGGTCCGCTCTCCAGATCCAGGTATGGTCGACCAGTGTGTCGTTGCTATTGATCCGCAAATTCACCTTGGCTCGGCCCGGACCCGCGCCGCCGACGCGAAAGAAAACATCGTGCAGCGTGATCGGGTCCTTGGCATGGCCCGCTCGACTTCCCTCCGGCCCCACTTCGAGCAGCACCGGAGACTCGCTCGGCCCGGCATCGAAGAGCAGTCCGGCAATCTCGATACCGTCCGCATCGGCTGTCGTCATCGCCGCCGTGCCTTTCACCGGACGCAGCGTCGCAAAGCCGAGCCCCAGCACCACCGTACGCGGCCGCGTCACGCGAATCGGAGCTGTTAGTTCATAAATCCCCGGCGTCAGAATCAGGCTCTTGCCGAGGGCAAGCTGCGCGTTAATCGTTTCGGAGGTGTCCACATCGGAGCGCGCAATGTAAAAGCGCTCGATCGGAATCGTTTCTCCCGGCGTTTCTCCGCCGCGCCACGTAATCCCGAGGCTGTCGCTGTACAACTCCGGAACCCGCACGCTGAACTCGCCCGCTGCATTCACCTGCAGAAACGGTTTCTCGCGCACTATAGGCGTCCGCTCTACTTTTGTGTATGGCGGCGAAGGCCATGCGCCTTCCGGGGGATGCACTACGCCGACAAACACCATGTTCCAGTTCGCCCCAGTCCAGCTTTTCCAATCGCAGTTGCGCGAGATCCACTGCTGCTGGCTGCCGGAGTCGACATTCCCGTCCACCAGCGAATCCGACATCCAGCCGCCGCTTGCCCATCCGTGATTCTGGTGCAGCACCAGGTCACCGCGCACATGCATGCGCCGCAGCGATATCGCCTGCGAGACTGCCCACTGCATCGTGCCGCCCGTCGGTTGTATCGAGAGCCCTTCCGCAGCTCTCCAGAAGGTTGTCGTCGCATTGTTGTGCTCCAGGTTCGCATCCACATGCACATTGCCCGCGATCCGCGTGGCATCGGGCGACGCGCCCAACCCCATCACCTCTGTGTAGAAACCCACCGGCACGTTCACCGCATAGCCTCCGGGCATGAACAACAGCGCGTTGCGCTGTGGCCCAAACTCGTTGTGTTGCTGGATCGCATACACTGCGTCGATCTGCTTCTGGATCGCCTGCGATGGCATCGAGGGATCGAAGATCAGAACATTGGGTCCGAAAAGAGGGGGTCCGAGCACAGGCTTCGCGCCCTTCGCTGCAAGCGGCGGCAGAGCCGCTGCCAGCAGCCCCGCCGTGAATCCCATCAGTGCTAGAAGCCGAAGTGCGCACCTACCAGTCATAAGCCCTCGCTAACTCCGAGGGTATCACTGCTTGGAAGTCCTAGTTGCCGGGGTTGGGTCATGGCCCAGGTCATCCTGGAGAAGGCCCTTCCAACAAATGTGAAACTTAGTGTTATATTGTCTGACTGTCGCCGGGTGGGGATCGTCTGCTTCTGTAAGATTTTCTGCTTAGGTGGGCTAACCATGGTCTCAGATTTTAAACTCTGTGAGCTACTGGAGTCGTCATGTCGTCGCCGTTGTTGCTAGTCCAGAGTCAAGAGCTGTTCCAACATCTTTTCGAGCAAGCGTCACTGGGTATCGCTGTGGAAGATCTCGAAGGGAAGGTGCTGCTGGCGAATCCGGCGCTTTGCTCGATGCTCGGATATGAGCAGAGCGAACTGTGCGGCATGAGCTGTTCCGAGTTTGCGAATCCCGAGGATTCCGAGGACGACTACGCTCTTTTTCAACAACTGCGCGAGGGCGTGATTGACCATTACTCGCTGGAAAAGCGGTATGTGAGAAAAGATGGCAGTCGGCTTTGGGGGGGGCTGAACGTCTCCCTGTTGAAGAACGCCGATAGGGAATTCCCGCTGGTCTTTGCCTTCGTAGAGGACATCACGGAGCGCAAACTGGCGGACGAGGCGCTTGCCAGCCTGAGGCGCAGGTTGATTGAGGCTCAGGAGCAAGAACGGGCGCGAATCGCCAGAGAACTTCACGACGACATTAACCAGCGGCTCGCGATGTTGGCAGTTGAGATTGAACAGTTCAGGGATGACCTGCCTGAGGAGGCGGTTGAACTCCACGGCCGGATCGACGAACTGGGGAAGCACACTTTGGAGATCTCGAAGGATATCCAGGTCCTGACCCACGAGTTGCACTCTCCAAAACTGGAATACATGGGCCTGACTGCTGCGATGAGAGGATTCTGCCAGGAGTTCCGGGTACAGCAGAAGGTGGAAATAGACTTCACAACCCACGATTTGCTCGGTCCCTTGTCGCCTGACATGTCTTTATGCTTCTTTCGAGTACTGCAAGAAGCCCTCCATAATTCGGCAAAACACAGTGGGGTGAAGTACTTCGAAGTGCGCCTGTGGGGAACGCCGGATGAGATTCATCTCACCGTCAGGGATTCCGGCGCGGGATTTGATCGCGAAGCCGCCAGGCACAGTCGAGGGCTTGGTCTGATCAGCATGGAGGAGCGGCTAAAACTTCTGAAGGGAACTCTTTCAATCGAATCGCAACCCAAGTGTGGCACCACGATTCACGCTCGCGTGCCTTTGCCTTCGGGAGGGGAGTCGGCGCGGGCCGCCGGATAGAAGGCTCATCTCAGTCAGGAACGACAGCAGAATGCCCGGCGCATATCCGAGTGCGCTTCGCGAACCTTCTCGCGAACTTAAGGTCGTGTCCAGTTGCCGGGGCGGGGTCATTACCTAGGTCATCTTGGGGAAGGTGACGATTCGAGTGATGATAGGGAGAGCTTGGAGGCGAAGCGCCTCCCGGGAAACCTCTCCAATGAATATTGATGATCTGCTGCGGATTGCTACGGAACGCCGAGCTTCCGACTTGCATTTGAAGGTGGGGAATTATCCGCACCTGCGCGTTGACGGCGAATTGACGCCGTTGACCGAACAGCCGCGGGTGAGCGCGGAAGATATGCTGAACATGGCGTTCAGCATGATGTCGGCGCGGCAGAAGCAGAAGTTCAAAGAGACCACGGAAATCGATATGGCCTACGGCGTGGCCGGGCTGGGGCGGTTTCGTGTGAACATCTTCCAGCAGCGCGGCAACGTGGGACTGGTGCTGCGCGTTATTCCTACCAAGATTCGCGCGCTCGATGAGTTGTTCCTGCCGAAGGTTGTCGAACAGATTTGCGAAATGCCGCGCGGGCTGGTGCTAGTGACGGGCGTGACCGGCTCGGGCAAGTCAACCACGCTGGCGGCCATGGTGGATCGGGTGAACTCCACTCGCGCCGAACACATTATTACTATTGAAGACCCCATCGAATTTCTGCATCGCGACAAGAAGGGCTACGTCAACCAGCGCGAGATCGGTGTGGATACACCTTCGTTCAGCGCGGCGTTGCGAGCTTCTCTGCGTCAGGATCCGGACGTGATTCTTGTGGGCGAAATGCGTGACCTTGAAACGATTTCGACGGCGCTGCACGCCGCGGAAACCGGCCACATGGTGTTTTCGACGCTGCACACGCTGGACGCGGTGGAAACCATCAATCGCGTGATTTCGATTTTTCCGCCTCCGGAGCAGAAACAGATTCGCCTGCAGTTGGCGGCGGTGCTGCGCGCTATTGTGAGCCAGAGATTAGTCCGGCGCTGCGATACCGAGGGGCGTGTGCCCGCGGTCGAGGTGATGATCAACACGGCCTTCATCCGGGAATGCGTGCTTGTGCCGGAAAAGACGCGGTCTGTTCGGGACGCGATTGCGGCCGGTACGTCGCAATACGGCATGCAGACCTTCGATCAGTCGTTGTGGGATCTTTTCCAGGCGGGGCTGGTGGCCTACGAAACCGCTCTGGAGAACGCTTCCAATGCCGACGACTTCAAGCTGCGCATGCAGGGCATCGCTTCGACCGCGGACATTTCGCGGCAGTCGATGCAGTCTGCGGGATTCGGCGGAAGATAAGAAAGCGCTTCGGCCTTCTGCCTGCGGGCTTCGGCTTTCTGTTCTCAGACCCCATCTTTTTTCGAACCCTCGCTTTTTTGCGACCCTGGCCTTTTCCAATTCTGGCCTTTTTCCAGGCCGGAAGCCCAAAAGCCGAGGCCCGAAGCCCAGATTTGCGCTATCGTTAGCAAATGGCGTTTCCGCGTCCCAAGAAAAGGTTCTATACCGAGGATGAGTTGTACGAGTATGCCGTGGGGGCGCTGGCGCGGCGCATGCGGACGGTGGCGGAACTGAAGCGCCTGCTGCGGGCGCGGGTGGAAGACGCCGAATCAGAGTACGGGAAGACTCTGGTCGAGTTGATCATCCGGCGATTGAAGGACCGTGGATATCTGAACGATTCGCAGTATGCCGCGTATTTCTCTTCACTGCGGCGCGACAACCAGAAGTTTGGCCGGATGCGCGTCGTCACCGACTTGAAGGCGAAGGGCATGCACAGCGATGTGATCGATAAGGCTGTGGATGCGGCGTTCGAGGGAGTCAGCGAAGAAAAGCAAGCTCGCGAATATCTCCGGCGAAAGCGACTCGTGAAACCCAAAGATCAGAAGCAGGCGGCGCGCGTCTTTCGACAACTGGCTCGGGGCGGGTTTGGAACCAAGACCATCTTTTCCATTTTGAAGAAATGGGATGTGGATGAGGAAACCCTGAGTGAGTTGGAGAGCGAAAGCGCGTAGCGCCCGTAAAACGCAGAAGCAGGCCTCTCCTCTGGGCTTCGGAGCATTTAATCACGAAAATGCGCTTGGCAACGGCCCTTTCGCTGTTGCATACTGCAAGACCAATTTCAATCCCGTATCTCAGGAGAACATTATGAAGTTTTGTCTCAAATTAATTCTCTCGTCAGTGTTGTTCGGCGCGGTGCCCATCGCGCTAGCGCAAGACGCGGCCACAGATGTGAAGAAGGGCGCCGAAGCCACCGGCCACGAAACCAAAGTAGTGGCCAAAGACACGGCGAAGGGCACCGAGAAAGCTGCGGACAAAACTGGGCACGCAACTAAGGTCGCGGCCAAGGATACCGCGAAGGGCACAGAAAAGGCTGCCGACAAGACTGGCCATGAAACTAAAGTTGTGGCTAAGGACACGGCGAAGGGCACGGAGAAGGTGGCCAAGAAAACCGGCAGCACCGTGAAGAAGGGCGCTGAAGATACCGGGCACGAGATGAAGAAGGTCGTCGGCGACGACAAACCGGCGGACAAGCCTGCCGATACTACGAAACCACAGTAACCCGTGGGAAGGTCATCATCGAAGGGCCGCGCCGGAGTTCAGCGCGGCTCTTCTTCTTTTGGGCAGTTCTTTTGGAAATCCTCGTCGCTGCGTGCTCTGTGTCCGGAGCCTCGTTGAGCGAAGTCGAAGGGGTGGTTTTCATTTAGAATTGGTTTTCGCTCACTTAAATGCTGACAGGGTCTGAAATCCGCCGAAAGTTTCTCGACTTCTTTGTGCAGAAGGGGCACAAGGAGGTGCATTCGTCGTCCCTGGTGCCAGCGAATGATCCTACGCTGTTGTTCACCAACGCGGGCATGAACCAGTTCAAGGACGTGTTTCTCGGCCTGGAGAAACGCGACTACTCTCGCGCCACCACTTCGCAGAAATGCGTGCGCGCCGGCGGCAAGCACAACGATTTAGAGAACGTCGGATTCACCAACCGGCATCACACGTTTTTTGAGATGCTGGGGAATTTTTCGTTTGGCGACTACTTCAAGAAAGATGCTATCGCCTATGCGTGGGAGCTGATCACTTCGAAAGAGTGGTTCGGGATCGACAAAAACAAGCTCTACGCCACCATCTTCAAGGGCGAAGCTGGAGTCGAGCGCGATATCGAGGCATACGACCTGTGGGTGGGGCAGGGCGTGCCCAAGGATCGCATCTTCGAGATGGGGCTGAAAGATAACTTCTGGCAGATGGGCGATACCGGGCCCTGCGGTCCCTGTAGCGAAATTCATTACGACATGGGCCCGGCGGCGTCCGAGCAGGGACATGCCGAGTGCCACTTCCCTTGCGATTGCGGACGGTATGTCGAGATTTGGAATCTGGTGTTCATGCAGTTCGACCGCGATGCTAACGGCAAGTTGAATCCGTTGCCTAAGCCTTCGATTGATACCGGGATGGGGTTGGAGCGGGTGACGGCGGTGCTGCAGGGTGTGATTTCGAATTACGAGACGGACTTGTTTACGCCGCTGATCAAGCGCGCGGCAGAGTTGACGGGAACATCGCTCACGAAAGAACTGGAGAAAGAGGCCAAGGCGAAATCGGCGGCTTCCCTTCGCGTGATCGCGGATCACTCGCGGGCTGCAACGTTTCTGATTTCGGACGGAGTGCTGCCGTCGAACGAGGGTCGCGGCTATGTGCTGCGGAAGATCATTCGCAGAGCGATCACGCATGGACGCCTGCTGGGGCAAACGAAACCGTTTCTGCACGAGATGGTGTTCGCTGTCTGCGATCTCATGCAAGATGCGTATCCGGAAGTGAGGGAAACTGCCGACCGCGTTTCGAAGACTGTATTAGTCGAGGAGAATCGCTTCTCGCACACTCTCGATGTCGGGCTGGAAAAGCTGGAGGATCTTCTCAGGAATTCCGAAGGCACACTTGCCGGCACGGAGGCTTTTAAGCTTTACGACACCTTCGGCATGCCCCTCGACTTCATGCAAGATGCGGCACGCGACCAGGGCGTCACGTTTGACCAAACGGGCTTTGATCACGCCATGGCGGAACAGAAGTCTCGGGCTCGTGCATCCTGGAAAGGCGCGGCCAAGCAGACGGCGAATCCCGCGTACCAGCAGCTGCCGAAATCGATCTTCGAAGGTTATCGCCAGACTCGTTCTGACGGCTGCGAAGTGCTAGCCATCATCCGCAACGGGCAGGGGGCGCGCGAACTCAAGGCTGGCGAGTCCGGCGAAGTCATCCTTGATCACACGCCGTTTTATGCGGAGTCCGGTGGGCAGGTTGGTGACCGGGGATGGTTTTACTCGGACGATCACAATACCGTTGTTGCCGACGTGACGGGATGTTATTCGCCGATCCAGGGAGTGCGGGCGCATCAGGTGGTTGCTAAACAGGCGCTGCGCGTGGGCGATCGAGTCGATGCGGTCGTGAATGCTGCGGTCCGTGAATCGACTATGCGCAATCACACGGCGACGCATTTGCTTCATGCCGGGCTGCGCGAAGTTTTGGGGAAGCATGTGAAGCAGGCCGGGTCGCTGGTGGCGCCGAATCATTTGCGCTTTGATTTTTCGCATTTCACCGCGGTCGAAGACGAAGAGTTGCAGGATATTGAGGACATCATTAACAAGGAAGTGCTGCGCAATCAGATCGTCGAGACTATTACCGACGTTCCGATCGAAGAGGCGATCAATACCTATCACGCCATGGCTTTGTTTGGCGAGAAATATGGCGACAAGGTGCGCGTGGTGCGGATTGGCGATTTCTCCACGGAGCTTTGCGGAGGCACGCACACAGGTGCTACTGGTGAGATTGGGCTGATTAAGATCTTGAAGGAAAACAGCGTTTCGTCCGGCGTGCGACGGATAGAGGCGGTTACCGGGGAGGGGTCGCTGCGACATTTCCGCAAAGACCACGAGCTCGAAAAGGTTGTGTCGACTTTTGCCGCTCCCACCTTCGCGCAAAAACCGCGCAAAGATGGGCCACCCCCTGCCGATGAGATTTCTGCACACGCCGAAACGGCTTCGCCGGCCGAGGCCTTGAAGGCTGAGCTCGATAAGAAAGACTCCGAGATCAAGCGGCTTACCCGGGAGCTCGATCAGGCTCGGATGAAGTCGGCTTCGGCATCGGTCAGCACCGCGAACATCGGTGACAAGGTCAAAGATGTTAAGGGCGTGAAAGTGCTGGCCCATCGCGTCGATAATCTGGAGCGGGCGCAGTTGCGCACGCTGGTCGATCAGCTGCGGGATAAGATTGGTTCGGGCGTGGTGGTGCTGGGCTCTGCAACGAATGGGAGCGTCTCGCTGATTGTTGGCGTCACCAAAGATTTGACCGGGCGGGTGCAGGCGGGTAAGGTGATTGGTCCTGTGGCGCAGAAGGTTGGCGGCAAGGGCGGCGGGCGTCCTGACCTGGCCGAGGCTGGAGGAAAAGACGCTGGCGCCCTGGATGCCGCGCTGGACGGGGCTTACGCGGTTGTGGAGTCGATTCTGGCATGAGCTCGAACAACAGTTCCCTCGAAGAACGTCTGCGCTTCATCAAGCACAAGAGCCATGCCATCTATTCGATTGACTTCACTCACTGCGCGCCCAAGGAACTACTGGTATTGCTGGACCTCATCCGCGCCGATATCGCGCGGCACGCACCGGGATCGGTTCTAACTCTGGTGGATGTTACGGGCGCGGAGGTCGACAAACAAGTGGCCACGCGAATCAAAGAAGTTTTAGTGCTGGATCGTCCCTATGTGAAACGGTCTGCCTGGCTGGGGACGGAGAGTCTCCCGCACGTATTCTACGAGCACTTCAAGAGCTTTTCGCAGCGCGAGCTTCCTTCGTTCAAGACGCGGGAGGAGGCGTTGGAGTGGCTGGTGAGCGAGGAGTAGGCGCGGCAGTTGCATCCTTTTCTTTTCCTTGACATGGCTATCTCAGATAGCTATCATTGAATCATGCAGGTCAGCGTGGCCGATGCCAAGAATAAGCTGCCGGAATTGATCAAGGCGGCGGAACAGGGTGAGCCTGTGACGATCTGCCGCCGGGGCGTCCCGGTCGTGGACATCGTGCGCACGAAGAAGCCATCTCGGAAGAAACCTATGTTGGGGACCTTGCGAGGAAGGATTCAGATCCTTGATCCAGATTGGTGGAAGCCTATGACGGACAAGGAAGTGGAAGATCTGTTTGGCGGGGCCGAGTGACTTGCGGCTGCTCCTGGACACAGCGGTATTTATTTTTGCCGTCGAGTCGCCGCAGCGTCTTAGCAGCCGGGCAGCCGCGGTTTTGAAGAATCCCGGAAACGTTCGCGAGTTGAGTTCTGTTTCGCTTACCGAGATCGCGATCAAGGCGACTTTGGGCAAACTGAGGATTTCGTCAGAAGATGCCCGCCAGGCGATTCGGGACATGGATATTCACATCCTTCCCTTCACTGCCGATCATGCCTTTCGTTTATTTGCGCTGCCCGCCCACCACCGCGATCCTTTTGACCGGCAAATCATCGCGCAGGCGCTTTGGGAAGATATTCCCGTGGTCACCTCGGACGATAAATTCAGGCTTTACCGCGGACTGAATCTCGTTTGGTGACTGGCGAGCGTGTGAAATGGAAATCAGATGATCTTCCGAATCCTGCTGCTCGTCGGTCTGATACGCCTGCTGATCGAAACCAACAAACCTTTCCTCTGTTCGGGGATCTACGCTGCCGTCGTGACAGTCTTCGCGTTGATCAGCGGGCACGGCATTGGCGCGCTGGTGGCAGGCGTATGGGCGTTCGTGCTTTCGAGTATCTACTTCTGGCTGCTCGACCGTTTCGACGGCAGCATTCTGTTCTGGATCATTATGATCGTGGGCTTACTCATCGGCCTGGTGTGAGCAGGATTCCGGACAGGGCTAACTTCTCCAGTTCAGCGTCACCGGCCCTGCCATGGGATGCTTCATCTCCGTGCCGGTGCGTTTCGCTTCGAGATGTGCGGCCTTCAATCCGAAATACCATTTTGCGGGACGGTCGGCGTCGTCGATCAGCATCAGATGAGGGTTGTGCTTCAGACCTTCGGCTTGCAGTTCCATGGTGCGGCGGTCCTGCTCGACGAACTTGGCAAAGACGAATTTCAGCAGGTCGGGGCCGAACGGAAGCCAGCGGAAAATGTTCCAGGCGGCGACCACGTCGATGCGGCATTGATTTCGGGTGATGGGCGTTACTGTGGTGAGCGACGAAAACCAATACTTCCCTGCCCGGATGATTTCTTTGCGCAGGTTGGGCAGAACGAAATCAATCGTGGTGGTGATGGAATCGGCCGCAGCGTAGAGGCGCAACAGCTTGTAGGGCGCGGAGTTTGAGCTGGGCGTATGCGCGCTCATGCGAAAGCCGTTGGGAATGGGCTCAAAAGTTTTTTTCTTCTCGTGGATGCTGTGGCGGCTGCGCCACCACCAAGCTTGGTGCACGAACGGCCCGTGGGCGGGATCCATGAGGCCGATGATGCCGTGATCAATGCTGACCGGCATGTCGGCGGTGAGGTAGGCGAGTTTGTATCGGTCGCTGAATTTCTCGATCAGTGGCGCGGGTTCGGGAGCTTCTTCTCGCAGGGTGAATCCCGCATTCTGCGGGCCGGGGTCAGGAATGTAAACCCAGACAAAACCGTCCTGCTCTTCGCAGGGATAGCTGCCGGCATAAATGCGGTCGACTTTCAGATTCTGGTCAGCGGTGAGGGAGGGGATGAGCTGGCACTGGCCGTTATGGGCGTCGAACTGCCAGCCATGGTACGAGCATTCGACATTTTCTCCGTCGAACTTGCCACAGTGGAGCGGCATGCCGCGGTGAGGACAGGCATCGCGCAGGGCGAAGGGTTTTCCCTGGCGATCGCGGCCGATGACGAGCGGAATCTCAAGCAGCGTGGCCTGGTGGAGTTGGTTGCGATGGACGCTGTCGGCAGCCAGCGCGCGATACCAGAAGCCAGTGAGCATGAGCGAGTCGGGCGCCTGGCGTTGAGGAGGGTCGAGTTCGGGCATGGAGTGGATTGCCGATTGTGATTTCTGATTGCTGATTGAAAAACATATGCTAGCATCCGCAGGACGTTTCAGCGCATGCGGAGTTGCGCAGAGGAACTTCCATGGAATTCATCGGCCATTTTCGCAGGCTTACGCCGGTGCAGCGGAATACGTTTATTGCGTGCTTTTTGGGCTGGTCGCTGGACGCTTTTGACTTCTTCATTCTGACCTTCTGCGTCAGCGCCATTGCCACGGAATTCCACACGAAGGTTTCTGCCGTTCTGGAAGCAGTCTTCTTGACCCTGATGTTTCGGCCAGTCGGTGCATTTCTTTTCGGACTGGCGGCGGACCGGTTCGGACGGCGTCCCACATTGATGGTCGATATCATCGCGTATTCGGTGTTTGAATTGTCGTCGGCGTTCGCTCCCTCCCTGAAAGTTTTCCTGATCACGCGGGCCTTGTTCGGAATCGCCATGGGAGGAGAGTGGGGCGTGGGCGCGGCGCTGGCGTTCGAGACGCTGCCAGCGGAAGGGCGCGGGTTCTTCTCCGGAGTGCTGCAGGAAGGCTACGTTGTGGGCAATCTGCTGGCTGCACTGGTGTTCGGGACGCTGTTCCGCTTCGTCGGCTGGCGCGGGATGTTTGTAATCGGAGCCCTGCCCGCTTTTCTAGTAATTTACATTCGCACGAAAGTGAACGAATCACCAGCGTGGTTGCAGGGTCGCGTCTCGAGGAAAGCGGAAAGTCACCTAGGCAAGGACATCCGAACCTATCTCGGTGCTTTTGCGTTCCTGGTTGTGTTGATGTTTGCTTTCAATTCCTTTAGTCACGGTTCCCAGGATTTGTATCCGACATTCCTCACAAAGGGGCATCAGTTTGCGCCGTCTACGGTCATGTTCATCACCGTCGTTGGCAATATTGGTGCGCTACTGGGGGGAATTCTCTTCGGAACCTGGTCGGAGAAGATCGGGCGCCGGCGGGCGATTGTAATCGCGGCGCTCCTGGCTATCCCCGTCATTCCGTTGTGGGCTTACTCGCATACCGTTGCCATGCTTGCTGCGGGAGGTTTTCTGATGCAATTCATGGTGCAAGGTGCCTGGGGTGTGATCCCAGCTCACCTCAATGAGCTTTCTCCGCCGGCGGTCCGAGGTACATTTCCGGGGTTCGCCTATCAACTCGGCAATCTGCTTTCTTCGCGCAATGGGGTATTCCAGGGGAAGTTGGTGGAAGACCGTTACGCTGGCGTGTATCAGCCGGTTCTGGCCTGGACGGTGGCATTGGTGGCAACCTTGGTCGCGGTCGTTACGTGGAGTGGCGGGGAGCGAAGAGGAAGCGACATGACGAGCACGAGATGAGGGTGGAGTGGATGTGGTGCGCAAGATTTGGCATACGCCGCAGGGGGCACGATGGTGGCATTGTCAGCGGAAGATTCCTGTGTTACGGTAGGTGAAATTTCACGCCTTCGTAAATTCTTTTTCAGGGCCCTCTAAATAGTGCGGTCTGCGCGAATGCGCGTGCGGGGTAGCGCCACTATGAAGGAAATCTTGGATTCGACTCCGGTCCAGCCGTCAGGGGACGAGGAGAATTTTGCCAACCGGAAGCTGATCCGTCCGGCGCTGCCGCGCCCGGATCACAACCACGGAAACCACAACTCCAATCATCCGCAGGCCGTGGAACGCCGGGACCGGCACGAACGCCCGGAGCGGAGCTTCGATCGGGGCGACCATGCAGTCGGGTCGGCGGGCGGACGCAAGGCCGCACCTCCGGAGCAGACCAACGCCGAGAATTTCTATTATCAGAAACAAATGCAGTCGAGGACGCCGATGGTGATCGTGCTACGCGACGGCGAGGAAGTGCACGGCATCATTGAGTGGTATGACAAGACCTGCATCAAGGTGATCCGGGATGACGGCCGCCCGAACCTCATGATTTACAAACCCTCCATTAAGTACATGTTCAAGGAAGAAGAGAACGGACGGTAGGAATTGAGCCCTTGAGTCATCGAGTCATTGAGCGATTTGAGATCGAATTGAGGAGTATTCCTCGTTCTTGAAATCACTCAATCACTCGATGGCTCAATCGCTCAATCGTTTACGCCCCTGATGCTCCCGTTGACAATCTCCCTTATCTCCCATAGCATCAATCACTTGAGGGATGATTCTCAGACCGCATCCGGGAGCCGTTCGTGATCAAGCTCGATATTATCAACGAAGTAGTCGCGAGAACTGGCATCACCAAGACCAAGGCCGAGCTGGCAGTGGAAACCGTTTTCGAGAGCATGAAGAAAGCGCTGGCCCACGGCAATCGCATTGAACTGCGGGGATTCGGCGTCTTCAACGTACGCCCGCGCAAGACCGGTATCGGACGCAATCCGCGCACCGGAGCCGAAGTATCGATTCCCCCTGGCAAAGCAGTGCGCTTCAAGCCGGGGAAGGAATTGCAGTCGATTGACTGAAGGCAGTGCCGAGTACCCAGTACCTAGTACCCAGTATTGCCCTCCTATTCTCCAGCTTTTATCAGATCTCCGATTTTCGTCCAAGCTCCCGCGACTGCACTAGGTTTTTTCTCGGTGCTCGGCAGGCACTAGGTACTCCCCTCTCGTAGTAGCATCTAAACAGAAGGTCTCGGCAACACTGCGGGGCCGCAGAATCGCATGTCGGAACCCACTCCTTCCATAACTTCTTCCACCCTCGAATATTACCGGCCGATGCCGGTGCGGATTCCCACGCGGCCCCGGCAGCGCTATTGGCTGCACGCGCTGCTGTTGCTGGCAACCTGCTTCACTACTCTCGTAGTCGGGGCACGGCTGGAGTTCAATTTCCTGCACTATCGAGCGCTGTTCGTGGCGGGCGATGAGTTTATCCCTTTTTTTGCCATTGGCTGGATAATCGCACAACCTTCGCGTCTTCTCCTGGGTGTTCCCTTCTCTGCTTCGCTGTTGCTGATCCTGCTGACGCATGAAATGGGACACTATCTCTATTGCCGCTATTACGGGGTGAACGCAACACTGCCGTTTTTCATCCCCGCTCCTACTCTGATTGGAACGCTGGGGGCTGTGATCCGGATCAAGTCACCGATTCGTTCGCGGGCGGCGCTGTTCGATATCGGAATCGCTGGGCCGATCGCCGGATTTGTCGCGGCCGTCGTCACGCTCGCGGTCTCGCTGGTTCTTTCCAAGCCGATGGTTCCCTCGATAGGGCGCTCCGACCTGCAGATGGGCTACCCATTGATTCTGAAGTGCATGCATTCCCTGCTGGGCGCGGTTGTTCCGCATTACGCCATTGCTGGTCTGCCGGTTTCCCACATCTATCTTCATCCCACGGCAGTGGCGGCTTTGGTGGGGATGTTTGCGACGGCGCTGAACCTGTTACCCAGCGGTCAGCTTGACGGAGGACACATTGTCTACGCGCTTTGGCCGCGGGCTCACCGCTTTTGCTCCTGGATCACAATCGTCGTTCTGGTGGGTTTGGGACAGTTGTACGTGGGATGGCGGCTGTGGGCAACCCTGCTCATCGTCATGAACGTCGCCACCTGGCGCCAGCGTCAAGCTCCGGAGTATCCCGAGCTCCCTAGGGCTCGATGGCCGCTGGCCTTCCTGGGGTTGGTAATGTTGCTGCTGACTTTTACGGTTGCGCCGTTCCAACTCGTCTGGAAGTAGCGCCCTTGCCAGGATTCGCCCTCGACGACTTTTCTCTCGTATACTCCTTTATTCAATCGTTTTAGTGGCCGTCGCTTTACCGGCGGTCGTGTTAGTGGAAGACTCGGAGGTGGCTCCTTGAGAAAGCTGGCTGCTATTTTTACGTTGCGGCTGCCCACGTTGTTGATTCTCACCTTTTCCGCTGCGAGTCAGACCATCTCAGTTGACGTCACGCGCCCCACGAACCATTTCGTGCCCAAGGAAACCCTGGGTGCCGGCGTGGATCGCATTGCAGTGGAGGCGATCGACAAAGATCTGCTGCAGCCGACGCTGGAGAAGACACTGGCTTCAGGCTGGCAGCCGGTTACGTATCGCCAGAATACTGAACTCGCAGTGGAGGCGTGGCACTGGAATCCGCAGGGGACATGGAGCCAGGGGAGCGATGCAACCGGCAAAGGATACTTCACGGGCTCATCGACTCCAACGGAGATGCTTCGTTACTCCTACGGATATCCGCTGCCGCGCCGCGGTTTCACGCGCAACGACGGCACGGATAACGTTGGCTTTTCCCGGCTGACTGATGGAGACGTGAACACTTTCTGGAAGAGTAATCCGTATCTGACGCAGCGCTTCACGGGGGAAAGCGACGCGCTGCATCCGCAGTGGGTGGTCATGGATCTGGCACAGCTGCAGCAGGTCAGCAGCATTCGCATCGTGTGGGGAGAACCTTACGCCCGGCGCTATTTGGTGCAGTACTGGACGGGCGATGATCCGATGCATGCACCGACGCGCGGAATCTGGCAGACGTTTTCGCAAGGAACGATTACTGACGGAAACGGCAAGGTCGAGACGATTCGCTTGAGCGGAAGTCCTGTGGCAGTGAGATTCGTGCGGATATGGATGACCGAATCTTCGAACGCCTGCCCCGCGGACGGCGCTAAATCGACTAATAACGATCCGCGCGATTGCGTCGGCTATGCCATTCGTGAGCTCTACCTCGGATCGACCACCGAGGATGGCGCCTTCCACGACATTCTGCGGCATACTCCTGATCAGGAACAGACAACGACGTATTGCTCGTCCGTCGATCCGTGGCATCAGGCGTCAGACCTGGGATCGACCAAGCAGGCGCAGATGGGTTTCGATCTGTTCTTCACCAGCGGAGTGACGCGCGGACTCCCGGCGATGGTCCCCATCGCGATGCTGTATGACACTCCAGACAACGCCGCGGCGGAGATTGCGTATTTGAAGGCGCGCGGCTATCCCGTCTCTTACGTCGAGATGGGTGAGGAGGCCGACGGACAGTACATGCTGCCGGAAGACTACGCCGCGCTGTACTTACAGTGGGCGACTGCGATTCATCGCGTGGATTCGTCGCTGAAGCTGGGTGGGCCGTCGTTTCAGGGTGTGAATAAGGACATCGAAGTCTGGCCGGACGCGAATGGAAAAGTTTCGTGGACGGCACGGTTCGTCGATTTCCTGAAGCAGCATGGTCGAATGAACGATCTGGCGTTCTTCTCGTTCGAGCATTATCCCTACGACCCGTGCCGGACGCCGTGGGGCGTGCTCTATGACGAACCCGAGTTGGTGAGCCACATCATGCAGGTGTGGCATGAGGACGGCGTTCCGGCGGAGATGCCGATGTTCATCACGGAGGGTAATCTTTCGTCGGGCGCCAGTGAAACCTACGAGGACATTTTCGCGGGAGTCTGGCTGGCCGACTACATCGGGACATTCTTGAACTCCGGCGGGAAGGGCGTTTACTTCTTCCATTATCTTCCTTTGCAGATGGAGCCGGGATGCAACAGCTCTCCGGGCACATTTGGAATGTTCACCATCGACGCCAATTATCAGATTCAGCAGCCGCTGGCGCAGTTTTTTGTGGCGCAGTTGATCAATCTGGAGTGGGCGCAGGCCGCCGGCAGCGAGCATCAGGTGTTCGCCGCGAAGAGCGATGTGGAAGACGGCGCTGGTCATGAACTGGTAACGGCTTATGCGGTGAAGCGTCCCGACGGAAAGTGGGCGGTGATGGCGGTGAATCGAGACCAGCAGACCGCGCACCGGGTTCGGATTACGTTTGAAGGGACGGCAGACAGATCCACCAGCTTCGCTGGGCCGGTGGAGGTTTCAACTTTTGGCAGTGCACAGTATCAATGGCATCCGGGGCAAATGCGATTCATGGCCCACGCTGAAAATGCGGCGCAGTCTACGATCGTGGCCACGACCCGAGGCTCGGCGGATCCAGACGGTCCGATCGTTCATAGCAAGCTGACAGGCGAGAAGGACACGATGTACGATCTGCCGGCAGCGTCGGTTGTGGTGATTCGCGGAAGCGTGAGCATCGGAAAATAGTAGAGCGCCGACCGAAGCGTGGGTTGGACGGTTTCAAGCTAAAGGCTAACGGCTAATCGCTAAGAGCTTCTCCTCACATCAGCCATAGCGCGTCCACATCCACAATGACCTGAGTTCGCGGAATCTTTTTCGCCGCTGCGTAGGCCAGCATGGCGCGAAGCGTGGAATTCAGCTTTTCGCGACTGGGTGACTTCAGCACAAAATGATAGCGATAGTCGCGCTTTAGCCGCAGGATGGGCGCGGCCGCCGGCCCGAGCACGCGCACGCCTTCATGTCGATATTGTTCAAACCATTTTCCCAGCGTGCCCGACCACTGCAGAGCTTCGTCGAGCTGATTGCTGCGGATAATAACGTTCGCGAGGGCGGAATATGGCGGATAGTGCATCCAACTGCGGAAGCGCAATTCCTTATCGTAGAATCCGGCAAAGTCGTGGTGCGCGGCATACTGCACGGCGTAGTGATCCTGAAAATAAGTTTGCAGAATTACTTTGCCGGGAGACTGCCCGCGCCCCGCGCGTCCGGCAACCTGAGTCAGCAATTGAAAGGTGCGCTCGGCGGCGCGAAAGTCGGGCAATCCCAGCGCGCTGTCAGCGCCAACCACGCCGACCAGAGTGACGCCGTGAATGTCGTGGCCCTTGGCGATCATCTGGGTGCCGACGAGCAAGTCGAGTTCGCCTTCGCTTAGCGCGTTCAGAGTACGCTCGAAATCTTCGTGTCCTCTGACCGTATCGCGATCGAGGCGGGCGATGCGCGCCTGCGGGAACATTCCGTGCAGCAGTTCCTCCAGCTTCTCCGATCCGGTGCCGAGGAAATAGACATACTCGCTGCCACAATGGACGCAAGCCTTGGGCACGGGCGCCGTGAAGCCACAATAGTGGCAGACCATCTTGTGCTCGCGCTTGTGATGCGTGAGGGCGATTGCGCAGTTCTGACATTCGAGCGTCTTGCCGCAGGTGCGACAGAGTACCAGGGGGGAATATCCGCGGCGATTGAGCAGGATCATCACCTGCTCTTTGCGGTCGAACCGTTCTTTGATCTCTGCCGCGAGCTTGCGCGAGATGACCTGCTCCTGGCCGGTTTCCTGGAATTCCTGCCGCATGTCGATAATGTCGACTTCCGGCAGAGGACGCTGCTCCACGCGGTCAGGCAATTCGACCAAAGCGTACTTATTTTTCTTGGCGTTGAAATACGATTCCAGCGACGGCGTCGCGGAGCCCAGAACTACCACAGCATTCGCCATCTTGGCGCGCATTACGGCAATGTCGCGGGCGTGGTAGCGCGGTGTCTCCTCTTGCTTGTAGGAGGAATCATGTTCTTCGTCGACGATGATGAGTGCGAGATCGGCAACTGGCGCAAAAACCGCGGAACGAGTGCCGACGACCATGCGCGCGTCTCCACTCTTGATGCGGTGCCACTGCTGGGCGCGCTCTTTGTCGGAAAGCGCCGAGTGCAGGATGGCGACTTCGTCGCCGAAAATCTGGTGCAGATCGGCGGCTACCGCGGGGGTGAGGCCGATTTCAGGGACGAGAAGAATGGCGGAGCGTCCGGCTTCGAGAACGGCGCGCATGCCCGCGAGGTAGACGGCAGTTTTGCCCGAGCCCGTGACTCCGTGCAAAAGGATGCCGGAAAACTTGCGGGCCTCAACTCCTTCGCGCAAACTTTGCAGGGCGGCTCGCTGTGCTGCATTGAAATCGAATGCAAAGGGCGAGGACCGCGGCTTTGCGTGCGAGACAGCAAAAGCTACCGGCTCTTCGATAAGTTCAACCAGACCGCGCTTGACCAGAGTGCTCAAAGTTGTTTGTGGCACGTCGAGCGCTTGCAACGTCTCCACGGGAACTTTGCCGCCGGAAGCGGCAAGAGTGTCGACAAGTTTCCGCTGATTGTCGTTCAGTTTGCCGTCAGCTGATTTGAGCAGCGCAATCTTGATAGTTCGCATGGCGTCCCGCACGGCTGAGACGTCTTCCCGCACCAGCCACTTTTTCCGCACCATTCCACTGAGAATTAATTTTGAGACTCGTGTGGCGGATCGCAGGCTCTCTTCACGGACCTGCAGGGTTTCCCCGAGTGCAGGTTCTTGGGCTGCAAGATAGTCGAGCACACGGAATTCCGCAGCTTGCTCTTCCGGAGTGCGGCGCGAACGAGCGGACGATCCCGACATACCCGCCAAGTGCAGCGCCAGCCGGCCCTTTTCGGTGATGTGGTAGGCGACAGCGCGTTTAAACTCCGCGTTCAGGGGCAGCATCGTGCGGAAGACTTCGCCGATCGGAGCGAGATAGTAGTCGGCAATCCACCGGCCGAGCCGCAGCAGTTGCTCATCGAGCACCGGAGAGACGTCGAGCACGCTCTGGATGGTCTTCGTCGCAACTGACGGCTTGCGATCGTGCAGTTCAACCACAACGCCGGTCAGGCGCTGCTGGCGAAAGGGCACGAGCACGCGACCACCAACCACGGGACTAGCCTCGGCGGGGACACGGTAGGTGAAGACCATGTCGAGCGGCACGGGTAGGGCGACGTCGCAGAACTCGGGCATTAGTTGGAAGGATAAACTACCGCGAATACATCATCGCGCAATGTCATCCCGAGCCGAGCGAGAAATGACACCGCTTTGTTTGCTTACTTCGTAGGTTTTTTCGGCGGCTCAATCCCCAGATACTTCATGACCATCTGCAGATCTTTCCACGCTTCGCCCTTCTGCCGCGGATCGCGCAGCAGAAACGCCGGATGGTAGGTGACAGCCAGATGCGCGCCTGGCCAGGAGGGGTCGCTGCTGCGAACACCCGTAGGCTTGAAATCATAAAAGCGCCCGCGCAGTTCAGACATCGGAGCGTTGATGGCCAGCAGATTCTTCGCCGACACCGCGCCCAGCGCGACCACAACCTTGGGCTTGACGACCGCGATCTGCCGCATGAGAAATGGCGAGCAGGTTTCACATTCGTCGCGCTCCGGCGTGCGGTTGCCCGGCGGACGGCACTTGACCACATTCGCGATGTAAATATCTTCGCGCCGCAGGCCCATCGCTTTAATCATGTTGTTGAGCAACTGACCGGCCCGCCCGACGAACGGCTCACCCTGCGCGTCTTCGTCGGCTCCCGGACCTTCGCCCACAAACATCAGCTCAGCCCGCGGATTTCCCACGCCGAAGACGATCTGCTTGCGGCCCTGCTTGTGAAGTTTGCAGCGCGTACAATCGCCGAGATCTTCGCGAATCAGCTTGAGCGCCGCGACGGGATCGCCCACGCCATATTCTGGCTTCGGATTCACGACTTCGAAAATGTTGTCTTCGGCAATAGTTGAAACGACGGCAGATTTTCTGGCGGACATTTCCTCTCGCAATTCTGAATGCGTCTCTGGAGACAAGGTCGCCGTAACAGCCTCGGCAACAATCGAAGTTGTTTCCCGCCGGTAAAAGTCGTAAATGCCTAACTCGTGGCAGTAGCGGACGCGTTCGGCGAGAGCGCGCCGCAATTCCGGGTCAAGTGTGCGAATCACTCCTCAGTGCTCCACATCAAAATAAATCTTCGTCGTCGCCCGATACTTCAATACCTTCGCTCCATCGAGCTGCATGTCGAACGAGTCTACATGCGCCCACTTGATGCCGCGTACCGTCTTTGCCGCTTCGGCCACGGCGCTCTTTGCCGCCTTGGCAAAGCTTTCCTTCGACGTTCCGATCACCTCGATCACTTTCTGGGTCATCGCACACTCCTGAGAGAAAAGAGAAGTTCGACGAAATTGTACGCTAGCAAGCAATCGAATGCAGCGGCAGGATCCCTCGTCAGGCTTTCACCGGCGACTTGCGGCGCTGAAGCAGGCGGACAACCTGGTCAAGGACGCGTTGGGCAACTTCCCATTTGGTTGTTTCAGGCACTTCGACGATTTTGTCGTGAGTAATGATGGTCACTTCATTGCGCTCAGAGTCGAAACCGATGCCCTCGCGGGAAACATCGTTAACCACGATGGCGTCGAGGTGTTTGGCCGCGAGCTTCTGGCGGGCGTTTTCGAGGACGTTCTCAGTTTCGGCGGCAAAGCCAACGACAATCTGCGACTGCTTGCGCAGAGAGATTTCCTTAAGGATATCCGCCGTAGGTTCGAGCTCGATCGAGATTGGACCTTTGCGTTTTATTTTCTGCGGAGACGCAGACTTGGCGCGGTAATCGGAAACGGCCGCAGCCTTGATGACGATCGTGGCCTGGGGCAGAAGAGTGAACACGGCATCGTACATTTGTTCGGCCGATTCCACACGCGTAAGCTCCGCCGCTCCCGGGGGCGTCAGCGCGGTTGGCCCACTGACCAGCAGCACGCGGGCGCCGCGACGCAGCGCAGCTTCGGCCATGGCATACCCCATGCGTCCGCTGGAGCGGTTCGTGAGATAACGCGCAGGATCGATTTTCTCGCGCGTCGGCCCGGCGGTGATCAGCACGGTTTCACCAGCCAAGTCCTGCGACGCACCGAGCGCTTCGAGCACGGCTGCAACGATGATTTCGTTCTCAGCAAGCCGCCCGGAGCCGGTCATGCCACAAGCGAGATATCCCGAGCCAGGTTCGATAATCGTCACCCCACGCTGGCGGAGGATTTCCAGATTCGCCTGCGTCGCGGGATGGTTCCACATGTTGACGTTCATCGCTGGAGCAACCACGACTGGCGCGGTGGTTGCGAGATAAAGTGTGGTGAGGAAGTCGCTGGCAATGCCTTGCGCAAACTGCGCCAGCAGGTCGGCAGTTGCAGGAGCCACCAGGAGCGCGTCAATCGACTGCGCGACGGCAATGTGCTCGATGGCAGAATCGACGTTGGCGGCGTGCTCTTCACCTGGCGAGAACATTCCGGTAATCACTTTGTCGCCGGAGAGCGCTGCGAAGGTGAGCGGACGAACGAACTCCTGCGCTGCGCGGGTCATGATGACCTGAACCCGAATGCCGCGGTCTTGCAGGAGGCGCACAATCTCCGCCGCCTTGTAAGCCGCGATGCCGCCTGTCACTCCGAGAGCAACCTTCATAACGTTTCGACGGCCGCGCCTTTACGCGTCTCCAAAGGCCTTGTCCAGGACTTCGGCGGCCTGTTCTGCCGCGCTGCGAGTTTCGGGGATCTCCCACTTCACCTTGCCCGCACGGATTTCATCCTGCGCAATGCGGCAGGGCTTGCGGGAATTCGTTTGAACCACCGGCGGGGCTCCCGATTGCAGTTGCCGGGCGCGCCGGGCGGCGACCAGAATGTAGCGATAGTTGCTGTCGAAGCCTTCGATCAATTTCATAATTCTCTCCCCTTGCGACCGGGATGCAAGATTTTGATTGCCGAAAGTTGATTGCCCGAAAATTGATTACCCGCACGTTGCTGCGCTTCGTTCTTCTGTCTGCGACGCTACAGACCTGTCCTACTATTTTCCCACGAAACTCAATCTTACGGGGGCTCGAAGCTCTCTAATATGGTTACCGAGGTCTAGCCCTTTCCGGAATCGCCGGGCCGCTTGAACGAGGCCAATATCGGCTTCAGACGGTCGCGGACATTGGCTAGGCGGCAGCGGTCCGCGAGAGCCACGGTCTTGGCTTCCTCAGGGGATAGCGGCCGCCCCGCCCGCACCAGCCGTTCGCCGCGCACAATCGCTCGCAAGGCTTTGATTGAATCCTCGAGCTGGTCGTTCACGAGGATGTAGTTGTATCGATCGTAATTCTCGATCTCACGACTGGCAGTGACCAGGCGGCGCTGTATGACTTCCTCAAGATCTTCGCTGCGCTTGCGCAAGCGTTCTTCCAGCGTCTTACGATCCGGAGGCAGGATGAAGATGCTGGTAGCGTCGGGGAGCTTTTGTTGAATCTGAGCAGCACCTTGTACATCGATATCGAGCAAGAGGTCGCGGCCGTTTTGTTCCGCTTCGTGCAGGAAGCGGCGCGCCGTTCCGTAGTAGTCCTTTTCAAATACCTTGGCGTACTCGAGGAACTCGCCGTCGCGAATCATCTTCTCGAATTCAGGACGCGAGACAAAATAATACTGCCTTCCATTCTTCTCGCTGCCGCGCGGAGCTCGCGTGGTGTAGGAAATGGAAAATTCCAGATTACTTACCTTTTTCAGCAGCTCGTTGACAAGGGTCGACTTACCCGAACCTGACGGGGCTGAAATGATATAGACGATGGGCTTGTGGTCCGGGGAACTCATTCCAGGTTCTGCACCTGCTCGCGTGATTTTTCGATCTCCGCTTTCATAATGAGTCCAGCTTCCGTGATTTTCAGCGCGTCCCCGGCCAGGCCCGAAGTCTTCGAAAGCAGAGTGTTGGCTTCCCGGTTCATTTCCTGCAGCAGGAAGTCCAGTTTTTTCCCGACTTCCCCATCTTGATCGAGCAACCCCAGGAAATGCTGCACGTGGTTTTCCAGGCGGACGATTTCCTCCTGAATGTCGCTGCGGTCCACCAGAAGCGCGGCTTCCTGGAGCGCCCGTTCTTTGTCGGCGCTGGCGCCGAGCAGTTCTTGCAGGCGCGACTGCAGACGTTCCACATAGCTCTGCAACACCGTGCGCCGGTGAAGTTGCACCGTCTTGACCGCCTCGCGCAAGTGGATCATGCGCTGGCGAAGTTCGCGCTCGATGCCTCCACCTTCCTGCTCCCGCATTTGATTCAGGCGATCGAGCACCTCACCCGCCCTGGCCATCACCGCCGACTCGAGCGCTCCCTCTTCAGGGTCGCGGGCGGAATCGAGCGCGCCGGGAATGCGCAGGATGACGTTGAGATCGGGTTGGGCCGGGATGCCAAATTCGCCAGCCGCCGCTCGAAAAGCGGCAATGTAAGCGCTCACCAGCGGTCGATTCAGAGCAAGGCTTTCGCCGCCCCCGCGCTCCAGGCTGAGCGTGACCTCGACGTGCCCTCGGGCAATCTTTTCTTTGAGCAGCCGGCGAAGCTGCATTTCCAGCGAGTCAGAGCCCGAAGGCAGACGAAAATGCAGGTCGAGAAAACGGTGGTTCACCGATTTCAGCGAGAGGGCGAAGGCAAGATGTCCGTTGCTCTGGGGAGAGGAAGAAACGCCGGGTGCAGGACTGGCGCTTCCCTCGGCTTGGCTCGATACTTCGCCTTTGACCTGCGCAAAAGCCGTCATGGAGCGAAGAGGCATTTGTGATTTCCCGAACTTTCCCGAACTTTCGATTCCCAATTTCAACTGGGTCGTACTGGTTCCAGTTTCGGCTCGAAGTTAGCGAACTGCAACTCGTACAAACGCCGGTATGTGCCGAGCTTCGCCATTAAGTCTTCGTGAGCGCCAATGTCGGCGATAGCGCCGTTCTCAATCACCACAATGCGGTCGGCGCGGCGCACCGTCGAAAGCCGGTGCGCAATCACGAACACGGTGCGGCCGCTCATCAGATTGTGCAACGCCGATTGCACCAGAGCCTCCGATTCGCTGTCCAGCGCCGAGGTAGCCTCATCCAGAATCAAGATGGGCGCATTCTTCAGAATGGCGCGGGCTATGGCGATGCGCTGCCGCTCTCCGCCGGAAAGGCGCACGCCGCGTTCCCCGATCACCTCATCGTATCCCGCTGGCAAGGCTTGGATGAAGTCATGAGCCAGCGCGGCCCGGGCCGCGGCCTCAACCTCTTTCAGGTCGACGTGCGGCTGCCCGTAGGCGATGTTGTTGCGGACTGTGTCGTTAAACAAGACGGTCTCCTGCGTAACGATTCCCACTTGCTCCCGCAACGAAGCCAGCGTGACATCGCGCACGTCGTGGCCGTCGACGAGCAAGCGCCCCTGAGTCGAATCGAAAAAACGCGGGATCAGGTGAACCAGCGTGCTCTTGCCCGAACCGCTGGACCCGACGATCGCGACAACTTCCCCGCGGCGAACTTCGAGGTTGATGTCGTGCAGCACGCGCGCGTCTTCGCCCTCGCTGCCGTACGTAAAGCTCACGTGATCGAACTGAACAGTTTTCGCGAATGGAGGCAGGCGCCTGGCATGAGGCTTCTCGCGGACATCGTCTTCAATGTCCATAAACTTGAAGATTTCGCTCGATGCACCCAGAGCCTGCTGGAAGTTGTTGTTGAACTGGGCAAACTTGCGGACTGGGTTGTACAGACTGAAGACGGCCGTAATGAAGGCTACGAAAATTCCCGGGGTCATCGCGCCGTGCTTGACCTCCTCGCGGCCTAGGATTAAGAGGAGCGCGATTCCGACAGCACCAAAAACATCCATGAGCGGTGAACTGATCGCGGTGGCGGCTACGGAACGCAGGTTGGCGCGGAATAGGCGGCGCGCCGCTCCGCGAAAGCGCGCAATCTCCCATTTCTCGGTATTGAACGCCTTCACGATTCGATTGCCCGTAATGGCTTCGTGCAGGATGTTTTGAATTTCCGCCAGCTTGTCTTGCCCTTGCCGGGTTGTGCTGCGTACCCGAGAGCCGATCTTGCGCGAGGAATAGACGATCACTGGAACAAACAGCAACAGCACCCAGGCCAGATTCCCGCCCAGGATCACAACCACGGCGGCCACCGACAGAAAAGTGAAGAACTGCTGCAGGAACTCCGCCAGAACGGTTGACATGGCGTACTGCACGCGCTCGATGTCGTTGACGATCGTAGAAAGCAGGGTCCCGGTAGTGTGTTTCGAGAAAAATGCGGCCGAGCGCCGCATGATCGCGTTGTAGAGATCGTCGCGCAGGTCGGTGATCATGCCGAAGCCGGCGTGGTTGACCAGGTAAGTTCCTGCGTAGTCGAACATTCCTTTAAGAATGGTGGAGCCGACCAGCGCAACTGCAACCATGGTCCAGGCATTCGTAAAATGCGAAGGCACCAACTGCTGCAGGTAAACCGGGTGGTGAGTAATCGGAACGACAAATAGTTGGATATCCTTCGATCCTGTAGACGGATTCAACACCCGGTCAAAGATGGGGCGAATCAACAAGAACTTGAAGGCGTCTAGAGCCCCTACTGCGGCCATCAGCACAACGGAAGACAAAATCTGCCACCAGTAAGGAAGTGCGTAGCGGGCAAGGCGCGTCAGTTGGCGCATACCGCTCCCAGCAGGCCGTAATGGCTTACTGACGGTGGCATAGGCATGGGGTGCAAGGAATTATTTTACTGCGGTCACGGTCGTTTGTCGTTGCTTGTCTGTCGAAGGCCGACGGGAATCGGATTCCTGGACACTAACGACCAACGACTGGCGACCGTTTTTTCATTTCGGCATATCCCGATGCACCACTTTCACTCGGTATCCGGCCTTGTGCAGGTGCTTGCCTACCTCCTCGGCGATCATCACTGAACGGTGCTGGCCGCCGGTGCAACCAAACCCAATAGTGAGATAGCTCTTGCCTTCGTGGATGTAGTCCGGCAGCCAATCGATAAGCAGATCCGAAATACGGACGATAACCTTCTTTGTCTGCGGGAAGGACCGCATGTACTTGGCCACGCGCGGATCGCGGCCCGTAAGCGGCCGGAATTCGGGCACGAAGTGGGGGTTGCGCAGAAGACGAACATCGAAGACCAGATCGGCGTCCTCGGGCAGGCCGTGGCGATAGCCGAAGCTGAGGCACGAAACCAGAATACTTTTCTCCGTCGCCTGTTCGCGGAAACGCTCGGTGATGTGGGCGCGCAATTCGTGTACGTTGAACTTCGAGGTGTCGATAACGATGTCGGCCAACGCGCGGATGCTCGCCAGGTGGCGCCGTTCGGCCTTAAGCGAGGCGTTGACCGGCGCGTCGGTGCCCAGGGGATGCGGGCGCCGAGTCTCGCTGAAGCGGCGTACCAGCACCGCATCGGAAGCTTCCAGGAAAGCAACCTTAGTCGGAATCATGCGCCGCACTGCTTTCAGAATGCCAGGGAGTTGTTCAAGCTGTGAGCCTTCGCGCACATCCACCACCAGCGCGGTGCGGCGGATTTCGGCCGACTGCAACGCCATCTCTGCGAACCGAGGAATCAGTTCGACGGGAAGGTTGTCGACGCAGTAGTAACCCAGATCCTCGAAAGCCTTTAGCACAGACGCTTTGCCCGAGCCGCTCATTCCCGTGACGATGACGAGTTCCGGGGCGTGAGCAGGTTTATGAACAGATTTACGAGCGGGCTTATGCGCAGATTTACGAGTGGGTTTACGGACAGGTTTACGCACCGCCTTGCGCGAGGCCTGCGGCGGTCTCTTTCCTCTGCGCGGTGAACTTGACCGCTTGCGGGACCCCGACGATTTCCTAGGCGCCATGATTGCGATAGTAGCACTGAAGGTGGGGAGCTTCTAAGACGGTTTCCGATTTGTCTAAGGCCTGCTTGGAAAGGTAAGCTAGGTCGCCATGAAGAAGTTTGAGGAACTGACGGAACGCGAAGTGTTGGCTCTGGCCATCGCGCTGGAAGAAGAAGATGAGCGGGTATATGCCGACTTTGCCGAAGGGTTGCGACCGGATTATCCCGCATCGGCCGCCATGTTCGACGGCATGCGTGAAGAGGAATCGGGGCATCGCAGGCGGCTCATCGAACTCTTCCGGCAGAAGTTTGGCGAGCATATTCCTTTGATCCGCCGCCAGGACGTGCGTGGATTTGTCGAGCGTCCGGCGCTGTGGCTGATGCGTCCGCTGCGCATCGAGGCGGTGCGCAAGGAAGCCAGCACGATGGAAGTCGAGACGCGACGATTCTACGAAAAGGCTGCGGCGCGCACGCAAGACGCGAGCGTCCGGCAACTGCTCGACGATCTCATCAATGAGGAGCGCGAGCACGAAGAGCGCGCTCAGGAACTGGACAAGGAGAAGCTTCCCGCCAACGTGAAGGCCGACGAAGAGTTGGCGCAGCGCCGGCTTTTCGTCCTGCAGATTGTGCAGCCGGGTTTGGCGGGGTTGATGGATGGTTCGGTTTCCACATTGGCACCGGTTTTCGCGGCGGCTTTTGCAACGCGCAACACCAACGACGCGTTCCTGGTGGGCCTGGCCGCCTCGGCTGGAGCGGGCATCAGCATGGGGTTTGCCGAGGCGCTTTCCGATGACGGCAGCCTTACCGGGCGCGGGCATCCCTGGGTGCGCGGCTTGATTTGTGGCGCGATGACCGGACTGGGCGGCATTGGACACACGCTCCCGTTCCTGCTGCGCGACTTCCGAGCTGCGCTGTGGGCCGCTGGAGCGGTGGTGATTGTCGAGTTGGGCGTGATCACCTGGGTGCGGCATCGCTATATGGACAGTCCCTGGGTTTCGGCTGCGCTCCAGGTGGGTCTCGGCGGAGTGTTGGTATTTATCACGGGCGTTTTGATCGGAAAATCCTGACGCATTCCCTCACTGCCAGACGGGGCAAGCTGCGTCTCTACGACCGCGCTTCTCATCTCCATCTACGGTTGCGTGTCCAGCGGGTGCTTGCTCTTTTCGTAGAATTCGCTTTGCAGCTTCAGGCTGACTTCGTCGGCTTTCACGGCGCGGATCGCCTTGACCACCGCGCCGATCCACCAATCCATCTGAAATTTTCCTAATTCCTTTGTCGCGGCGGAGCCGTCGCCGGAATAGTGGTTGGGAAAGCGCGCGTACCACCAGATTCCGGTGTAGACGTCTTCGGGAAGGTTCTGGCGGTGCTGGTCGGCACCGGATTCCGTGGTGGCGCGATCGATGTGCACTGTGTCGGGGCGGGAAATCATCATCTTTGAGGTTTCGCTTTCGCCGGCGTGCATGTCGATCGTCGTTTTCTTGGGCGGGCCTCCTGACTCTGGAGTTCGGCGGTCGAAAACGTAGACCACGTAGTCGTGGGGCTTATCGAGTTGCGATTGGGCGAAGAACGGTAACAAGTGCTCGTTGCCGCCGTGACCGTTGACGATGATCACTTTCTTGCAGCCGTTGCGGGCCATTTCGTCGGTGGTTTCCTGGAGAAGGGCTAGCTGCATCTCGCGGCTGTAGGCGACGGTTCCGGGCTCGTGGCGGGCTTCGGCGATCTGACCGAAATAATATTCGGGGAAGACGATGGCGTATTCCTGCTCGGCGGCGTGCAGAGCGGCGTAACGGACATCGAGCAGATCGGTGCCTAACGGGAGATGCGGTCCGTGTTTTTCCAGGATGCCGAAAGGTAAGATGCACGTACCCTGTGAGCGGTGGATGCCTTCGCGGAAGTCGGCGGCGGTTAGTTCTTCCCAGTGGACGGAGAGTTTTGACGACGGTGTGGCGACTTGCGCTTGCGTAAAACTGGACGCGGTCAAAATTATCAGCAGGGCGAGAAAAATGTTGGAGCGCTTGCTGGTCATCATCGGCAGATCTCCTCGGCGGCGAATTCTAGCATGCAGCAATGCTCAAGGTTTCGAAGCGTCTCACGCTGTGAATTTCCGGCCGAAATAAATCTGGGCGGCGTTGTTTCCGGTTCGGGAAAGTCGGCGTAAATGCTGGGTACCCCCCTCCCCCCATACCCTCCGAGAGTCTTGCTGGGCGCGGGGTTCGCAAAGAGTGTTGGCAAAATCTTGATGTCAAAGAACTTAGAGGTCAAAATCTTGAGAACATGGGAGTTAGTGGCTCGCCAGTGAGGCTTGTCCTACCACGCCCGCTTCGGCCATGATCGCGCGATTGAGGTGGTGGGGGCAAGGTTGGATGTCACATGGTGCGGTGGAAAACTCTGTCGGCGACGGCGGTCTTTAAATGTTCCGGGGGCTAAAGCCGCATGAATTGATGGCGCTTACGCGGCGCTGAACCGCCGCTCTTCCACGGTTGCGCGGGCGTGGTAGAAACTCCTCGTTGAGTTTCAGGCGCCGCGGACAGGAAAGGGGTCCTTCGACTGCGTGGCTGATTCTCTTCGAGAATCAGCCACTACGCTCAGGAGGACAGGGCTTTCGGCTAAATCCCTTGGGCGGGAGCTTGTAGACTTTGGTCAGCACACACCTCTGAATGCGTCTAACAGATAATTTATTCCGCCCTCGTTACTTCTTATCTCTGCTCGCGTGCGTCGTGTTCTTGTCGTGTGATTTTTGCGCGGGACAGCAAGCGGATGGCGGGTCGAGTCCGCTGCCTGATGCACCGAAGTCGGGCAGCGTCGAGACCAAGAACTTTTTTGCGCGCTGGGCAGAGTATTACCGGCAGGACTGGTGGGGGACGGCTGGTTCTTCGACTGCATCTTCCTCCGCGACGTCTCCGTCCACTGCATCTTCATCAACCCCGGCGCGGCGGGGGCTGCCGTCGCCGCTGGATTCGCCTCCGTTTCCAAATTCGGATTGGTCGTATGGTGGTTCGCCGGTGATTGGGGAGCCGGATACGAACAGCTATCCGCTGATGACGGCCATTAATGGGGCTCGCAGCCGGACGAAGCTGTATGGATGGATTGACCCGACGCTCAACTTCAGCACATCTTCGAATAGCAACGCGCCGGAGGCGAACGATGACTACTCGAATCGTCTGGAGATGAATCAGCTTGTTCTCTACGCCGAGCGGTTGCCGGATTCGGTGCAACGCGATCACGTCGACTGGGGCTACCACCTTACGGCTTTGTATGGTACGGACTATCGCTTTACGATTGGAAAGGGCTACTTCAGCGGGCAATTGTTGAACGACCATCACGAATATGGCTTTGATCCCACCCTCGAATATGTTGATGTTTACATTCCGCAGGTGGCGCAGGGCATGAATGTGAGAGTCGGGCGGTTCATCTCCGTGCCGGGGATCGAGGCGCAGCTGGCTCCGAATAATTACATCTTCAGCCACTCGCTGCTTTATGCGATTGATCCGTTCACGGATACCGGCCTGATGACGACTATGAAGTTGAACGACCAGTGGCTGGTACAAATCGGAATTACCGACGGCCACGACGTTGCTCCGTGGACTCCCGATGCGAAACCCTCGGGGACAGCTTGCGTGAACTATACGACCCGGTCGGTGAATGACAATTTCTACCTCTGCGCCAACGGGATCAATGACGGCAAGTATGCGTACAACAATCTGCAGCAGTATGACGGCACCTGGTACCACAAGTTTTCAAAGACGGTGCACATGGCGACTGAATCCTGGTACATGTATGAGCGGGACGTCCCGGCCGTGGGAGGCGTGATTCAGCCGGAAACCGGCGCTAATGCGGCATATTGCCTGCCCGGGGAGCAACGTTGCACGGCTCCCGAATATGCCGTAGTGAACTTCCTGCAGAAGGAACTTTCAGCGCATGACTTTGTGTCGTTTCGCAGCGATTTTCTTGACGACAAGAAAGGCCAGCGCACGGGCTACGCGACCAAGTACTCGGAGAACACGATCATGTGGTGCCACTGGATCGGCACGACCGTGCAGTTGCGTCCTGAATTGCGGTTCGAGCGGGCTTGGGACAGGAAGGCATACGACGACGGTCGACGGCAGAATCAGCTTACCGTGGCGAGCGACTTGATTTTCCACTTTTGAATCGGTTACTCAGGCTACGCGGCGCAGTTTGGTTACTTTGTCCGACTCGAGCCAGGGCGCTTCTTCCTATGGAGCTTCGATCAGCTCCATTTTGCCGTCCCGGGTGCGGTGCAGGATCATTACTTTTCCTTTGGGATCGCGGAAGACGAAGACGTCGCGGTCGCGGAAGTGGGCTTCTTTGATGGCCTCTTCGAGGGTCATGGGGCGCATGGCTACGGCTTCGTCGGAGCGGACCAGGTGCACCTCGGTGGTTTTGGCGACCGCGGGATAGCGATGCACGACTACGGCGACGGCTGTCTTTTCGGTTAAGCCGACTGCGGTCTGTACGGTTTCGGCGAATTGCGGGGAGTGGCCGTTCCACTTCTTTACTTCCTCGCTCTTGCGGGCGGAGCGTTTCTTCGATTGCCAGCGGGTTTTGTATTTCACCGCCTGCTTTTCGAGGTGGTCGAGGGCTTCGTTGACGGCGATCGACATGTCCTTGGCTTGGGCCAGGCCGACCAGCGGGCCGTTGCGCGGGCTGATGGTGATTTCGGCTTTGTGGCGGTGCTTTTCTACGGCGAGGATGACCTTGGTTTCAAATTTGTCGCCGAGGATTTTGCGGAGTTTGGTGAGGCCGGTTTCAACTTCTTTGCGGATGGTGGGAGTAACTTCGTAGTGCCTGCCGGTGTATTCCACGTTCACGAGCGGCCCTCCTTAGAGTCTTGCTCGATCAATTGCGTGAGTAGGAAGTGGTGCCGTCCCTTCGGGACTCGCTTCGTCCTGCCATTCCTACCCCGCACTTACGTGCGGGGCTATCACATGCCGCCCCTTCGGGGCTGAAGTCTACTGATTCAATCGGCGTCTTCGGGGAACGCTTACTCCTTTACTCTACGTTGGTGGGTGCTTGGGATTCGCATATCTTCACGATACTTCGCTACTGTGCGACGGGTTACCTGGATGCCTTGCGACTGCAAGATGCGGGTTAGCTGCTCGTCGGTTAACGGGCGGCTGGGGTCTTCTTCCTCGATCAGCTTCTTGACGCGGCGCTTTAGGATCAGGAGCGACGTGTTACCGCCCTCGGGTCCCTGGACGCTTTCGCTGAAGAAGTAGCGCAACTCGAACACGCCTTGCGGGGTGTGGGCATATTTGCTGGCCACGGCGCGGCTGACGGTGGAGGGATGCACGCCGATTTCTTCGGCCACTTCCTTGATCATCATGGGCTTCAGCTGGTCGATGCCTTTTTCGAGAAAATCCTGCTGGCGGGCGACGATGCAGTAGCAGACTTTGGTGATGGTCTGCTTGCGCTGCTCGATGTTCTTGATGAGCTGGATGGCGCTCTTGTAGCGCTCTTTGACGTAGTCGCGGGTGTTTTTGTCGTTAGTGTCGCGGGTGATCAGCTTTTTGTAGGCGGGGTTGAGCCGGAGCTGCGGCAGGTCATCGTCGTTCATCAGGACCAGCCACTCGTCGCCGTGCTTGATAAAAGCGACGTCAGGCTCGATCAGGCGGGCCTGGACTTTGTTGTACTGCAGGCCGGGACGGGGATCGAGGGTGCGAATGTAATCGAGGGCTTGCTGGACGGCGTCGGCGGGGCGTCCGATGGCCTTGGCGATTTCTTTGTGCTGCTTGCTCTGGACGGCACGGAGGTGCTGGTCGACTACGGCGATGGCATCTTCGAGGACTTGGGCGGTGCCGTTGCCGTTTTTGTCGCCGTTCTTGTGGTGCGCGAGTTGGTGCTGGTGATAACGCAACTGGAGCAGAAGGCATTCCCGCAGGGTGCGGCAACCTACGCCGGGAGGGTCGAGTTGGCGAACTACCTCGAGGGCTTCCTGGAGATCGGCCGGCGTGAAGGTCGGTTTGTAGGCTGGACGCGGAGCGGGAGTTGGTTCAGGCGCGGGAGCGGCGGCTGCCGCGGCGTTTCCGTTGCGTCCGGTAATCGATGTTTCGGTCGAGACGCGTGCGGACAGCAGGGTATCCGCTTCACCGGGAAAGCTCTGGGCAGAAACAACGGCGCCGGACAATCCAGACACACCGGACGAGGCCTCGAGCAGTTCGTCAATCTCGGAGGCAGAGAGGTCGGCGTTAGGATCGGCGTCTGCGGAAGCTGCTTCGGCGGGCGCCTCGGCTCGTGCCTGGTCCGGGACTTCGTCCGGGGCTTCGTCCGGGGCTCCGTCCGGAACTAGGCCCAGAGCCTGAGCTTCGCTGGCAATATTTCTGGCGGCTGCGGCGTCGGCTTCCGGAGGCGCGGGCGGGGCTACGCCCAACATTTCTTCATCGCTGGCGATGAGGTAACCGTCTTCGTTGAGGTTGCCGATGATTTGTTCGGCGGCTTCGCGCACACCGCCGGTCAGGCTGAGCGCGCCCAGTTGCCAGGCCAGGTGATCGGTGAGATTTGTGGGCTTGGAGAGGAAATTTTCGAATGACGGGCGTTCGATCTCTTCCATCTCGCCCCGAGTGCGGTAGCCGGGATCGAGATAGTCCTGAAAGAAGGATCCGAAATCGATCTCTTCGAATGGGTCTTTCTTTTCGGCGGTGATTGGCGCTTCTTCGCCTGAAGCGGGAGCGGGGCGGTCACGCTCTTCTTCTTTGCGTCCTATTTCGTCGATTAACGGGACAGAATCTTCGAGTTCTTCGAGGACAGGGTTCTCGACCATCTCGGCGTTAATCATGTCCTTGAGTTCGAGCTTGTTGAGCGCGAGGACGGAAACCATCTGCACCAGACCTGGGGTGAGGATCTGGCGCTGGGATAGCTTGACGCTCAGTTTGTGCTGTAAGAGGACCATGTTTCAACGTTTCAAGGTTTCAGGGTTTCAATGTTTACTCTAGCTTGTCGAGTCGATCATCGTGGCTGTCAAGCCGGTGTTCGTGCATCTCCACAATGCGTAACAGTCTCGCCGTACCTTCGGCAACTTCGGTGACTAGTTTTGCTGCCCGGTCAAGCTGGCGATCATGTTTTTCGCTTTCTATCGACAGCAGTTCTAAATTGCGGGTCAAGGCTTCCAGGCGTTCGTCGATCGTCATCGCTGTTTACCTTCTTGTGTTTTTCTCCAAGGTTCGGAATTACCCATCGATCGCAGCTCTTCGATGATCGATCTCAGCTCTGCGACCGCTGCCTCGTCCATCTCTCCTGGTCTATTCACCAGCGGGCTTAGCTTGTCGCAGCGTTTCCGGTAGCGCTCGACCGCGGGATCTCGTTGTGGCGTCTCAGCAAAGTCGCACCATTCCACGGAATCAGGCATTTCCCCCAAAAAGCGCTCGATAACCGCTGCTGCCTCTTCGGGAGCCATGTCTGGTTTCCATTGCACCCCAGAAGTATGCTTCGACCCAAACCACGTTGATGGAGGCCAAAGATTTATATGAGGGTTAGGCATATTTCCAGTCTCTGAAACCTTGCAACTTTGAAACTTTGGAACTTTAGACCAAAGAAAAGCTTTCTCCCAAATACACCCTTCTTACTTCCGGGTCGTTGGCCAGCTGTTCGGGCTGGCCCTGGCGGAAGATGCGGCCGTCGTCGATGATGTAGGCGCGGTCGGTTACGGTTAGAGTCTCGCGCACGTTGTGGTCGGTAATCAACACACCGATGCCGCTGGCCCTTAGGCTGCTGATGATTTTCTGCAGGTCTAACACGGCGATGGGGTCGATCCCGGAAAAAGGCTCGTCGAGCAAAATAAAGGTTGGACTGATGCACAGGCAGCGTGCGATCTCCACGCGGCGACGCTCGCCGCCGGACAGGGCGTAGCCTCGATTCTGCCGGATGTGCTCCAAGCCAAGTTCATCAATGAACTTCTCCATCTTCTCGCGGCGCTCGTGCCAGGACATAGGCTGTGCCTCTAACACCGCGAGGATGTTTTCCTCAACCGTAAGTTTGCGAAAAACTGACGCTTCTTGAGGGAGATAGCTGATGCCATACTGGCGGGCCCGGAGGTACATGGGAACGTCAGTGATGTCCTGACCGTCGTAGAGCACGCGGCCGGTATCCGGGGGGATGAGGCCTACGATCGCGTAAAATGTGGTCGTCTTGCCTGCGCCGTTCGGGCCAAGTAACCCAACCACTTCGCCCTGCTCCACCCGCAGGCTGACACCATTTACGACGCGGCGGCCCCGGTACGACTTGCCAATTTCATCTGTGGCCAAGGTACGCATTTATCTTGCCATTTGGCTCTTTTATTTGGCCACTCGCGTCTGAGTTACCACAGGAGTACTTGCTTCGCCTTCTACGAGCACCCTATCATCGCCCCTAAAGAAAGTCAACGAAACCCCGGTAATCTTGCCTCGTTCGGCATCAAAAATGCTAGGCGGTCCGCCGGTGAGCACGAATTTGTCATCGGCCGCGGTGTAGACCAGGGTTTTTCCTTCTGCCCTCCGACCCGGTTGCTGGACGACTACATTGCCCTTGGCGACCAGGTGATCGAGTTGTCCTGGCCCGGAAATATGCCCTGCAAGTGGTTGATTGCTTGAGGTTTGGCTTCGAGATCGAAGGTAGGCGTCCATGGTGTTGGAGGTTGCGGTGAAGCTGGTGCCCTTGGCCACTACACCTCCCTCATAGTGAGCCAGGCGCTCGGAATCCGCGTAGGTGAGCCGGGCCGAAGTTATAGCTATCGGGCCCTCGTCGGCAGGTTTTTCCTCAGATTTGGCCTTCTCTTTGGATTCTGCTTTGGCCAGAGCCATGCTTGGGGGAGCCCTGGCCGACTGGACTTTGCCCGGTTGAGTCAGCTCTGGTTGAGCTGTATCTGGTTGAGACAGCTTCGCCTGAACCAGCACCGTGGAGACCGGTTGCGCGGCGGTGCCCTGGGCCACCAGGAAACGGCGGTCCCGGTCAAACTGGATCGTGGGGGCCTCGACGATGTTCGCGTCCTGCCACAGACGAGCGTTGCCGCGGTACAGAGCGACTGCGGGAGAGTTGTGCGCAGTCATGGTGGCGGCGGTGACATGAATCGGCGAGGCCGACGCCAGGAGGGCTCCGTTCGGTTGCTCCTGGAGTTCGCTATAGGTGCTTTTCACGTCTTCGTCGGCGAAGGCATCATCGGTGGCGCGGTTTATGCGGATGGTCCGGGCAGTGGTGACCATGCCGCCCTCGGAGACACGCGGGCTGCCCGTCAGCACCAGGATTCGGTCGGCTGGAGTGTAGAGCGCCTTGTCCGCCCAGGCTTGCGTGCGTTTGGCGGGAACCTGGCCGTCGTTGTAGGCGACGCTTCCCTGCTGGATGATGGACGCAATCCCTCCCTGCTGGAGAAATGCGGCATCGAGGGTCTGGCTGGTGCTGACGCGGTCGGGCAATCCCGGAGTGAGGTTCACTATCTTAGCGTTGGGCGCGCCGTGGATCGAGGTTAGGCGGCTTGAGCCATCGGAGGTCGCGGCAAATTTCGCATCGAACCGGCCGGCGGTGATCACAGTATGCGCCGTAGGTTGCGCGTTCGCCGGGCTCGAGGATTGAGCTGGAGAAATTGTAATCTGTGGCGCGCCGGAGGTTTCGGCGTGATCTACGCGGCGGCCCTCCGCGATAAAAAAGTCGACGATGGGCGCGGTGAGGTCGAAGTCCTGAGGTTGCGAAGCCTGTTCTGAGGCATTCGTTGCCGTCGGGTTTGCGGTGCCGGCATGCTGCGCCAAGTGGACTCCATCCATGGCGTGCACTTTCTGCAGTTGATTCCGGCCGAGGAAATCCAGGATCGCGCGTCCGGCATCGCCCCGCATGGGTTGGGATCCGATACGCTCGACGTGGACATTGCCTGTCAGCGTGGCCGTGCGCAGCAGGTTTTGTTTTCCAATCAGCAACATCTCGGCTTCATCGGCGCGGACACGCATCTGATCGGCGTCCTGGCTGGTGGATTCGGCGTTCACGTTCCCTGTGGCCAGCACGCGCTGCACTTCGTTTTCCGGTCCCAGAAAGAATGTGGCTTCCTCGGCTTGCATCGTTCCGCCTTCACGGTCGAGGCGGGGATGCTCTAGCACGACTTGATGTGGGTCGTGAGCGATTCGGCCACGAGTTGCGAAAATGGTTGCGGCTCTCGGTCCGTCCAGGGTCACATGAATCTGCGAAATTAACGTGAGCGTGTTCGTCTTGCCGGAGTACTGCACACCCACGGCCCAGCCTGTGGCCTGGGGCGTGCGGAAATCAACCCGCGCGTCGGTAGAAGCGTCTCCGCTGTCTTGATTGAAGACCAGGTCTTTGGTTTTGAGGTGGATGGGATTCTTTAGTTCCTTGGGAGTTCCCTGGTCGGGTCCGGTTTGACCCGCAGGATTGGGTTCCAGGTCGATCTGGACGTCTCCGTGCGCGGTGACATTGCCCGATTTCTTGTCGAAGGAGAAGTCGTCGCCGTAAATCTGGTCGAAGCGGGAGGAATCGCGGCCGTAGAGGACAATGCTGACATTGTGGAGCTCGGCGCTACCGTCGATCTGGAATTGCTTGAGGCTGCCGGCCTGGACGGTGAACAGCGTTCGCTTGCCGTCGGATTTGGAGAATTGAAATCCAGCTGCGGTCTGTTTGATCTCGATCCCAATCTTGTTGGGAATTTCCTTCAGTACATTGCGCTGGCGCATTCGGGCATAGAAATACATTCCCGCCACCGTCGCGGTGAAAAGGACCGCGATCACAACCAGCCAGCGTCGGAGGTGGTAGACCGGGAGCGGCATCGCTTACAGTCTAATGCAAGCTGCTGAGCTCGATTGGCAAGCGTGCCGGAATCCGGCATCTCATCTACACTTGGAGACGATGACTCCGGAAACGCCGCCACTGCTGGATCTCCGGCACATTCGCGTGATGCGCGGGCAGAAAGTCGCGCTGGATGACTTCAGCCTCCGCATCGGGGCCGATGAACATATTGCGATCCTCGGGCCGAACGGCTGCGGCAAGTCGACACTGATCAAGACGATTACACGCGAGTGTTATCCAGTGGCGCAGGAGGGGTCGTCAATGGCCATCCTGGGTGAGGAAACCTGGAACGTGTTTGACCTGCGCGCCCACCTGGGCATCGTTTCGAACGACCTGATGCTGTCGTGTACGGGAGACGCCAGCGGGCGGGATGTGGTGTTGTCAGGTTTTTTCAGCAGCACGGGCATTTTCCCCAACCACGCGGTCGATCCCCGACACCGCGCACTGGCCGATGCTGCCCTTGCGCAGTTGAAAGTGTCGTATCTGGCGGAGCGGGCAGTTTGCGAGATGTCGTCGGGAGAAGCCCGGCGGGTGCTGATCGCACGCGCCCTGGTACACAATCCTCGGGCGTTGTTGTTCGATGAGCCGTGCAACTCGCTCGATCTCGCGGCCCAGCAAAGTCTGCGGCAAACTATGCGCGCGCTGGCGAACTCGGGGATTGGAATTGTTCTCGTGACTCACGAGCTGGCCGACATCGTGCCGGAAATCCAGCGCGTGGTGTTGATGAGCAGGGGAAGAGTTGTCGCAGATGGTCCTAAAGATGAAATGCTGCAGAGCGAGCGACTGGCGGCGCTATTCGGGGTTCCGGTCGAAATAGCTCGACGCGACGGTTATTACAATATGTGGTAGGTCGCCAGCTCCATCGATGAAAGCAGCTTTCTGTTCAGAAAGTCTCGTCCACACTTACTTCCATGATCATGCGGTCAAGTTCGGTGCTTGCCTGCTTTTGCTGAGCCGCGAGATCGCTGGACTCTTTGCGCAGAGTTGCCAAGCGAGTCTCTTGTGCGTCGAGCTGACTAACGTAGCGCTGCAGCAAGGTCTTTTCCTCGGAGCTGCCCTTTAGCGCTTTCATGTTCTCGCGGATTCGATTCTGGTCGGCAGCGATCTGGTCGCTCTCCCGCTTCCGGTCAGTGATTTGGGCGGAAATGTCGTCAACTTTCTCCTTCTGCTTCACGATACGGTCGAAGGCCTGCTGCATGGCTGCAGTCATGCGCTTCTGCTCCACGAGGAGCGCGATTTCTTCGTCGTCGAGGTTGGTTAGCTCATAGCGAGTTTCTTCGGGATGGACCGACTCGACGGTTAATTCGGCCGTCTTACCTGCATCCACCGGAACTCGGAAGCGGTGATACGACTCCGAGGATTCCTCCGGTTTGGGCGTGGCAGGAGTGAGTTGCCATCCTTCTTCCGCTGGATATTCCACGATGACCTGACGGGACTCGGTATCGGCGTTTCGGATGGTGAACTTGTTCGATCTGCGCTGCTCTTTGGTGAGCATCATGACGCCCTTGGCGATGCGCACTCGGCTGAACGGCTTCTCACTGGAATCGTCGGAAAACTTGACGTGGACTGCGGCATCGCTAGCGTAAGAAAGCAGACGCCGCTCATCGGGGTGGATGGTTTCCAGAACTCCTTCTCCGGCGAACGTGTCGGCCTCGAGCACGTTGAAGGAGCCCGAGTCCAGTACCTGGCCGCTGGTGTTCTTGATCCAGAGCGCGCGCAGGGGAGCGGAGTTTTCATTCCACAATGTGACCTTTTCGGCTTCGATGTGGGCCTGCAGAATAGGCACGAGCGCTGATTGGTTCTTGCCGATTGTGATCTTCTGCTTGATCTTGTATTCGAAAAAGTCTCCGGCGGATTTGCCTTCGGCTTCGGCGCCTTGCTTCTCGGCCACAGCGGAAACTGACGCCATCGTCGCGTTGACCATCGGAGCCGTTCCTTGCACTTCGACGGTTTCGTTCGCGGCACCCACATTCAACGTGCCGTCGATTTCGTTGGTGCGGCCGATGCCGAGATAGACATTGGTCAAGTTGAAGCGCTGGAAACCGGGCGCGTTCACGAAGAGAGCCGAGTTCCCAGCCTGCAGATCGTTGAAGCGATAGTGACCACGAGCGTCGGTGGTGGTGACCTGAGACACTCCTGTCTCTTCGTTGCGGACTGTAACTCGAGCGTTGGGAACCATGGCTCCGGAGGGATCTTTGACTATGCCTTCGAGGCTGGTGGTGGCGTGGCTTTGGCCAATCGCTGTGTCAAAGGTTGGAAGTCGCCCGAGGCTACCGTTCACTACTGTCGCTTCGTGGGACTGGGGAGTCAGCATGACCGACTCGGGCAGAGGAATAACCGGCCGTCGCGCGTAGAAGGGCTGCGAGATATCCTGAATGAACGATTGCGGAGCGCCGGCGACCAGCGAGAGCTGGACATCTTTCCAGTCCTCGCCGATGGTGTTGTCGACGATCGCCCATCCCTGCAACAGCGGCTTCTCGCCCGGCTTTTCAGGGAAGAGGATGCGGTAGGTGCTCTTCCAGATGGGCACTTCGCTGATGTAGCTCACGAAGATATCGCGATCGCCGGTTCCGGCGGCGGTGAAGCTCATGCGGCGAACATCGCGAGCGCGGGAAGAACCGATAAGGCTGAGATAGCGCCCAACTTCGTCAGTGAGTTCACGTTCCGCGATACGGACTGATGTGCCGGCGCCGAGTTCGAAGTTCTTCATCTCGCCGGAGTCAGTAACAATCGAGAAGGAGGTAACGTCTTCAAAATCATCTTTGCTGCGCTGCTTGCGAATTTTCTCGACGCTGAGCAGGCGTCCTGTTGCCGTCGCCGAACCGCTGTGCACTTCTACGCGTGCCCCGCGCAGAGCTGAGAGGTATTCGGCCTGGGTTACCTGCTCGCCAAAAGGCAGCCTCAGAGACTTCAATCGCTCGTCGAGCGGCGCGATCGAGTTGTAGCGCACCGATGACACCCGGCCCTCGCCCAGGTCGACGGCGGTCAGCGACTTCAAGACATCATTCAATTGCGCGGTTGTGAAATCGATGCTGAGGTCCTGCGTGCCGTGAACACGGGCGGCGTGTTCGAAGTACCCGACACCGTTCTTGTAGAGCACGACGCGTTTGACGGGCAGGCGCGCGGAAGAGTCAACAGCTGTCGGCGCAGCGGTAGCCGGGGCTGTGGACTGCGCCGGCGAAGGTTGTGATCTATCAGGTTTTTTCTGGGTTTGGGAAAAGGCACTGAGTGAGAGCGCGACGAAGACCGCCAGAATCGGGAGACGCATACACACCTCCGGGTTTTGAGAAGCGCAAGTCTAGCACCACGTTGTATCGGTTAGGGCCTCGCAGGCTAGAGCGTTGCTTTTACGGCTTCTGCCGGGTGTGGATCTGCGTTGCGAACCGTTGGAGAGGGAGTCCTGAAATCGCGCAAAGAGAGTTCCAGGCCGCCGAAATCGGGATGATCGTTGTGGCCTATGGTGAAGGCGATGTCGATGACGTCTCCGGCCAGGAGCGGAAATTGCTGAAGGCGTTCGGCCATGTGCCAGCCGAGGGCAGTAAAAACAGTTCTCAGTTTTCCGGCAGTTCTCAGGTCTCGGTTCTCAGTGCTCAGTTGAAAACTCTTCGCTTCAGCTTTTTCGCTTCGGCGGATGACTGCGCCGTCGGGATGGCAGTTTGGCGTGGTTAGGATCGCGACTGCGGAGAGTTCCTCTTTCGCCGAATCTTCTTCGGCTGGATCTTCTACAGTTGGACCTTCTTCAGTTGGGTCGGGGGAGAACTCGTGTTTGCTGTCCTCTCCCGCCTTGAGTTTTAGTTTGATGTGTTTGTCTTTCAGAATCTTTGGGGGAGCGATCAGATGCACGCCGCGGGCTGCGAATGCGGGCTCATGATTTCCTGCTCCATGGGGTTCGAGCAATTGCAATATCTGAAAGAGTGCGGGAGTGATTTCGTCGAGATCGAGTTCCGCCTCGACATCGAGCACGGGATCAAAATCGGCGGGACCCAGTCGGGTGCGAGCGAAGGCATCGAGCTCGGCTCGCAGTTGAGGCACATTGGCGGACGGCATGGCGAAACCGCAGGCATGGGAGTGCCCACCGTAGCGGTTGAAGAGATTGTGCGCGGACTCGACCGCTTCGAGCAGATGAAACGGGCGAATGGAACGGCCGGAACCGAAGGCTTCCTCGCCTTCGCGCGCGATGACGATGGCAGGCCGGTGATAGCGCTCGACCACGCGGGTTGCCGCAATGCCAATGACGCCGCGATGCCAGCCTTCGCCATCGACCACGATGCAATAGGCTTCGCACAGCGCCGGGTCGCCGCTGATGCGCTCCTCCACCGCGCGCAGAATGCGGCGCTCTTCTTCTTGACGATCAGAGTTGAGGCGATCCAGTTTGGCAGCCAGATCCCTGGCTCGCACAAGATCTTTCACGCTGAATAGTTCGATGACGTCGCGGGCAACGTCCATGCGGCCGGCGGCGTTGATGCGGGGTGCGATGCGGAACGCAACTTCAGTGGAAGTGGGCGGACGCTTGGTGGAAATCTGAGCTACTTCGAGCAAGGCCTTCAGACCGGGATTCACGGCACGGCGCAAAGCATTGAGCCCGAGCCGGGCAAACACGCGATTCTCGCCGGTGAGCGGCACGGAGTCGGCGATGGTGGCGATCGCTACCACCTTCATGAACGATCGCAACATGCGGGTTTGATCTTTATCGTCGAGCCGCCGCTGCATTAATCCCTGCGCGACTTTCAAAGCGACACCTGCTCCACAAAGCTGCTTGTAGGGATATGCGCATCCCACCTGATTGGGATTGACTACTGCCAGCGCGCCGGGCACGCCATCGGGTCCGGGCAGGTGATGGTCGGTAACGATCAGGTCTACGCCCAGGCGGCGCGCGGTCTCGGCCGGGGCAAAGGCTCGGATGCCCATGTCGACGCTGATGATGAGGCGAATGCCCGCTGCCGCGGCGCGTTCGATCACATCGTCGCGCAGGTCGTAGCCCTCGCGAATGCGGTGGGGCACGTGAAAATCCGCCGCGCCGCCGCAGAGTTCGATGGCCGTCTTCAGAATGATGACCGCCATGGTGCCGTCGACGTCGTAGTCGCCGTAGATGAGGATCGGCTCTTTACGTTCGATCGCGGTATCAATGCGGTCGACAGCGGCGCGCAACCCAAGCATCTCTTCGGGTGCGTGCAGGTGATCGAGAGATGGGAAAAGGAAGCGAGCGGCGGAGTCGGGATCTGATATGCCACGGCGCATGAGCAGGCGCGCCAGTGTTTGGAGGGGGCTGCCTGAGTGATCCCGCGTGCGATTCGGAAGCGGCAGATTCGGCAAATCGCAGAGAGCCGCAGCCAGGCTCTGCACCCGAACTGGGTCTTCGGCAGCCAGTTCCCAGCGCACGCTAGTTCTCGTCGTCCTGGTCCGGTTCGTCGATGGGGATGCCGCCGAAATCTTCGGAGACTTCGAGCAGGCGCTGGTAGCGATCGTACCAATCGGTGCTGACTTCGCACAGGAACATCGATCCCTGATAGGCCCAGCCCAGCTGCAGGAATCCCACCTTGCCCAGGTGGGCACGGAGCCAGCGTGCATCTTCTACATCGTCGCCGTCGGAGAATTCGGAGTGGTTCAGCCGTTCCACTAGTTCGTCCAGTTCTTCGCGCTCCAGTTTCCAGGAATGCATGGTCAGGAACGGTGCACCGGCGCTTTTGGCCAGCTCGACGAAGTCCTTCCAGCCGTCGGGGTTCGTTCCCATTTCCCACATGACGCACTGCACTTCTTCGTAATCGACGTAACCGTGGAAGCGGTTCATGCCATGGCCTTCGATGAAGGCGATCATGTCATCTTTGATGATGGTCAAATCTTCTGGCGTGGGCGACATAGCGGATTCCGGCTAAGAAAACATTGTATGCCGTTTGCCAGGGAACCTGCCAGCACGGGACGCTGGCCTCTTTCTCGCGCTCCGTTTAGAATCCTCTGTCCCGCTTTCAACGGCAGGTTTGCCGATCACGATTTGCTGACAACGACAGGAGGAGCATCCGCCTTGATCCCGCGCTATACCCGCCCGGAAATGGGCCGCATCTGGAGCGACGAAAACCGCTTTCGCACCTGGCTGGCTGTGGAAGTTGCTGCCTCCGAGACGTTGGCCGAGGCCGGCATGGTGCCGAAGGAAGCCGCGCGGGCGATTCGCGAGCGCTCGGATTTTCGCGTGGAGCGCATTCATGAGATCGAGGCCGAGGTGCGGCACGATGTGATTGCTTTCACCACGGCTGTGGCCGAGATCGTTGGGCCGCATGCGCGCTGGTTTCACTATGGACTTACCTCGAACGACGTGGTCGATACGGCGCAGGCGTTGCTGATCAAACAGGCTTCGACGCTGATCGCGCAGGATCTGGAACGGCTGGCCGACGTGCTCGAACGCCGGGCGTGGGAATTCAAAGACACTCCGATGGTGGGACGCACGCATGGCATTCATGCCGAGCCCATCACGTTTGGCTTCAAGATCGCGAACTGGTATTCGGAGACGCAGCGCAATATTGCGCGCTTCGCCGCGGCGGCTGAGGATATGCGCGTGGGAAAGTTTTCCGGCGCGGTGGGTATCTTTGCCCATCTGACGCCGGAGATCGAGGAGAAGATATGCGCGCGCCTTGGCCTGAAGGCGGCGGCGGTGTCTTCGCAAGTGATCCAGCGCGACCGGCATGCCCAGTATCTGGCTACGCTGGCGGTGATTGCTTCGACGCTGGACAAGATCGCGACTGAAATCCGGCATCTGCAGCGCACCGAGGTGCGCGAGGCCGAGGAGTTCTTCAGCGAAAAGCAGAAGGGGTCTTCGGCCATGCCGCACAAGCGGAATCCGGTGACCAGCGAGCAGATCAGTGGACTGGCGCGCGTGGTGCGCGGCAATGCTCAGGCGGGATTTGAAAACGTTACCTTATGGCATGAGCGCGACATTTCGCACTCTTCTGCGGAGCGCGTGATTCTTCCGGATTCGACTACGCTGGTCGATTATCTGTTGAACAAGACTGCGAACCTGGTCGAGACGATGTTCGTGTATCCCGAACGTATGCGGGCCAATCTCCAGAGCACGCACGGACTGATTTTCAGCGGACAACTGCTGCTTGACCTGGTGGAGCATGGAGTTTCTCGCGAAGACGCCTACCGCTTGGTGCAGGGGCACGCCATGCGCGCGTGGAAGGAAGGTTTGGACTTCCACCGGTTGGTGCTTACCGACAAAGAGATCACTGGGAAAGTTCCGCGCAAGCAAATCGAGCATGCCTTCGATTTATCGCGTCAGTTGAAGAACGTGGACAAGATCTTCGCGCGCGTGTTTGGCGCCAGCCGGCCGGCGCGAAGCCCTGGCCGATCGAATGCCGCCAAGCCTGCTAAGCGCTCACGCACGGCAAGAAAGCGGCGCTGAGTTCTTCGCAACTGACTTTTCCGCAACCCAATCCTCCGCAACTTTTCGAGACCCGGCGGGTTCACCTTATTACAAATTAACCATACGGTTAAATCGTAAAGTTTTGTCAATTGGGTCGGAGGTGACCTTATGGATGCAAGAAGTTTGCTGAAGGCGGCGGGATCTTTGCTGGCTGTGGGATTGCTGGGCGCAACACTAGTCGCCCAGACCGAGGCTGCGGCCCGCTACGACAATCAAATTCAAACCAGCATCACGGAAAAACTGGCGAAGAAGAGTCAGTTCGGTGATGTGAAATCAAGCGTGGAAGACGGCATCGTCACCCTCACGGGCACGGTCGATCTCTACCAGCGCAAGCTGGACGCGGCCAAGCTCGCTCGAAAAACTGCGAGCGTGCAGGGCGTGCGCGACCTGATCACGGTGGCCGGGCCGAACGTTTCCGATGAACAACTGGAGCAGAAACTGGCTCGGAAGGTTACTTACGTTAGAGAAGGCTACGACAGCACATTCGATTACTTCGCTCTGGGCGTAAAGGATGGCGTGGTTATGGTGGAAGGGCAGGATCGAACTGGCGTCGGCCGCGACGAGGCGCTCGCAGACATTTATCTGACGCCTGGAGTGAAAGATGTGATCGCTAACATCTCGGTTGAACCTGTCTCGCCGATGGACGACGGGCTGCGCTTGCGAACGGCCCGGGCAATTTACCGCGATCCTGTGCTTAGCAAGTACGCGATGGATCCGGCGCGGCCGATTCGCATTATCGTGGTGAACGGCCACGTTACGCTTTACGGTTCCGTGGATAACACCATGGACAAAACCGTTGCCGGAATACGCGCCAACCAGATTTTTGGCGCCTTCAGTGTGGAGAACAAGCTGATGGTGGAGAAAGGTTCGGGACAATCTGGGATGTAAACTGGTTGGCGGTGACGAAAAGGGCGCGGCGCAAGCCACGCCCTTTTCGTTCTATGGAACGCGAAAGATGATGTCGGCGGAGAAGATGTCGGGCTTGCCATCTCGCAAATAAGGACGGAAATGCCATTGGTGGAGAGCTGCGTAGACGGCCATAAAAAGCGGCGTCGGGGCGTGGTATGAATTCGCAACGCCATTGACCGTCCCGTCAGAGCTCACTCCCACCTGCACCTTCACTTCCGTTCCTTTTAAACTTCCTGGAGGAAACACTGGCTCGACGATGTTTGTCGCCAGCTTTCGAGCTTCTTCGTCAGACAGGATGGGGACTGGATCTCCAATCTTCGTGTTGAAGGCCAGGGTGAGTACGCTTTCGATCTGGACCGGCGCATCGTGGATCTTGGCGGGCTTGAATTGCCACTTCATGACCTGTTCCCGTGCGGGATCCTCGAGGCCGGCGTTGTCCGAGTTCAGAGGCCAGGCTTCGCGGACATGCCCGCTCCGATCCACGGAGATGTACATGCTGAGCACACCGGAGGTGTTGCCGCTTCGCACAGACGGCCATAGGATGTCGGGCGTGTATTCTGACAAACTACGGACGGTGGCTTCGGGAACGCTAATGCTTCCGATGCGTTCCGTGGGGGGCGTCGCCTGTGCGACCGCGAAAAGGCTTTCGTCAGGATTCGTGAGTTCGGCTAACTCGGTTACCTTTGCCTCAATCGTCGTGCCTGGCTCTGGGTAGATCACCAGCCGACGCGCAACCCGCTTATTCTTGAAGTCCCGATAGTCCTTGAATTCGGCTTCATAGCCCGGAGTGGTTGCGGATTCCAGCAGACCGTGACTGCCCTCGAAGCAAAACACAAGGAATGCGCTGTTCTCGGCCGGGGGCGTGCCAACCCTCGTTTGGAATCGGGCACAACTGTTGGAATACTCCGATCCGCTAGGCTTTGGCATCGATGCGCTCAGCTTGGTTAAGCTGTCGAGTATCGGCAGCGGATCGAACATGGCAGTGATTAAGTCGTTCAACCACCATGGGAGGTAGTCTCCTTTGTCCTGTTCTGAGACTTGATCCCCGTTCACGATCAGAGTCTGCGAAAACCCTGGCGATGCGATAGTGCGCCGCCACTTCTCGGGCGAAATCCAGTATTCTTCGATTTCCCCCTTGTAAGTGGAATCAGGATTCGTCGTCTCGACAATCGTTGCCTTCAGATGAAACGGTGAACTACCCGGAGATGTGAGCTTGGACTGGTCGACGGCGTGTTGTGCGACTTCCGCCAGAGGAACAGTTTTCGTATCACCCGCGAACGAGGCGCCCACCAAAGCACATCCGACGATTGCAATTGGGAAGCACTTCATAACTCTCTCCTCACAGCCGGTTGATCAGCGACGCGACGTAGCCTGCGCCGAATCCGTTATCGATATTCACCACGCTCACGTTTGAGGCGCAGGAGTTCAGCATGCCAAGCAGCGCGGTCAGGCCCTTGAACGATGCACCGTAGCCGACGCTGGTGGGTACGGCAATGACCGGAACTCCGACGAGGCCTCCGACGACGCTGGGCAGGGCGCCCTCCATGCCAGCGCAGACGATTACTACCCTGGCTTTCGTCAGGGCTTCACGATTGGCGAGAAGACGGTGGATTCCGGCGACTCCGACGTCGTAGAAGTGCTCGACTTTGTTTCCCATGAGTTCGGCGGTTACGACGGCTTCTTCCGCGACGGGGATGTCGCTGGTTCCGGCCGAAACCACAGCGATCATGCCTTTGCCGTAAGTGCGCGGGTCGCGCTGCAGCACGATGGACCGCGCCAATTCGCGGTATTCTGCGGTGCGTACTTTCTTCTTTACCGCGGCAAACTGCTTTTTATCGGCATGCGTGGCCAGGACGTTGCCCCCATGCTTGGCCAAGCGCGCGAAAATCTCGGCAACCTGGGATGGAGTTTTGCGTTCTCCGAAGATGACTTCCGGCATGCCCGCCCGCAGGCTGCGATGGTGGTCGACCTTAGCGAATCCCAAGTCCTCGAAGGGCAGATGACGAAGGCGGTCGACGGCTTCGTCGGGCGCGAGTTTGCCGCGGCGGACTTGCTCGAAGAGTTTGCGGATGGATTCGGCGTTCACGGCGGGTTCTAGATTAGCATTCGGCGTGACCGTAGCGCCGGCGTCCCGCCGGCTTTTGCTGCCCTGAAATCGCGGAGGGCGTTCGTTATCTCGGCGCGGCGGGCGGGACGCCCGCCTGACAGCCGCCGGGACGGCGGCGCTACTGTTTGGTACGGATTTTGGCCATCACGGCATGGCAAACTTTGCGGGACAGGCCAGGCTCGTCGAGGTGAGCGAGGAACAAGCGTCGCAGACCGCTTGGCTTCACTTTGCCCGCAAGGTAGACATCGTAGAGCTGGCTTCCCAAGCGATATCCCCAGTCCTGTGCGGTCGATTCGAACTTCTCTGCGTCGGCGCGGAGGGCGGTCTGAGCGGCTCTTTCGACCGCGGCGCGCGATAACGCGGGCGAGTCTTCAGTCTCGGGCGCTGGCCGTGAAGGATAAAGAACGCGTGAGCCGAAATAGGCTACGGCATGTTCGATCACTCGCGAGTAGAACGCATCTGTCGTGAGGCTCGAGTTTTCCTGTGTGCTGCTGCCTGTTTCGCCTTGTCCATTCAGGCGCTGGGGCAGACCGCGGCAGGCGTGATGCAGGAAGCGCGTGGCATCTTCGGCGGCGTGCATCATTTGAAATTCGCGGATGTGAAAGGCATTCACCTGCGGAAGATAGGCGCTGCCGCGCTCTTCCACGCTCGCCAGCATCGTTTCCAATTGCTTTTCACTGATGCCTTTGCGCGAGAGCAGGCGGCGCAGGGTTGTGTCCGACGAGTTTCCGTGCACCTCAGGGAGCATGTCGACCAGAAACTTCGGTTGCGTTCCGTTGTGCGGGGAATAGCGGTTGATCTCGAGAAAAGTGGCCAGGCTGTCAATCAGGTTATAGATCGTGGGCGCGAAGTCGGGAGCATTGTCGGAGCGGCTCCACTGGTCGAGAAACAGGCGGTAGCTTTCATACTTTTCGAGAGGCGTGGCATTGAAGACGCACAGCACGTCGTCATTGACGCGCACGGCGTCGACTTTGTCGACGCGCTCACCCGCGGCGCGCCAATATAGCGCATCCACATTCTGCAAGACAGTAAGGATTCTGGCGCCGGGCAATTCCTTGTGCAGTACGCGCGGGAGGTGTCCCGGGGCAAGGTGCGATTCGCCGAACAGCGCGAAGATCACGGCATTGGGATGGCGTTCGCGGATTTCGGAAATCTTTGCGGCGGCGTGACGGTCGCGGGCCCCGATCTTTCGGAGGTTTTCGCGGGGCATGCAATCGAGACCGTAGATCGCCTCAGCATGATCGCGGGCCGTGACCAGCAATTCGTGGAACGGCGTCCAGTCGTATCCCCAGTCGAGATCAAAGCGGATGCGCTGGCGCAGTTCGTTCTCATCGATTTCTCGGCGCCACCATTCTTCAAGGATGTGCTGATCGCGGGCAAAGATGGTTTCGACTCCGAGCACGACCGGGCGATCCCCGGCTAAGGCGCGCTGCTCGAGGAGCGATGCGGCATAGCGCTGGGCGCCGGGCAGGGCGTGGTAATCGCCGATCAAGACTACGTCGGCGGCGTACAGTGCGTTCTGAAGCTGTTGCGAGTCGAGGAGAGAATCGTACTTGCGGAATGCCTGGCTGAACTCGCGAAGATATTTTCTGCGGTTGTGGGAGTCCTGGGTGCGGATTTCGCGCTCTACTCCGGCCAGCGCGTGAATTTGCGCTGCGCTGCGTCGGGATCGCAAGTTGACCGCAGAGGCCATAGCAGTTCTCGGTTCTCAGTTCTCAGTTCTCAGGTTGCTGCCTTGACTTCCGGTTCGGCTACTCCCTATGCTCCAAACTTCGGGGCCCGCTCTTGCCCCTTGGGGGCTGTTTGCCTAACCATCCACCGCAGAATCTGACGATCGCTACTACTGGCGCCAGCGGGTCGGTGTTTCTGCGGCAACTGCTGCTTGCGGTTGAGCGTGATACTCGCGTTCAAACTGTGAACTTCATCGCCTCCGACTCCGCCCTGCGCGTGCTGGCCGAGGAACTTGGCATCCAGGGCCGCTCGAAACTTGTTTCCCAGATCCTTGCTGGCGGAAAGACGAAATCGCCAGTCCGCTCCGCCTCGAATACTTCCTCCAAAATTAAAGAGCAATCGAACGCTGACATCGGAGCCAACGTGGCCAGCGGGTCTTATCCCGCCGACGCCATGATCGTGATTCCGTGCAGCGTGGGCACTTTGGCCCGCATCGCTAACGGCGTCGCTTCACATCTGATCGAGCGCGCCGCCGACGTCTGCCTGAAAGAGAAGCGTCCGCTGGTGCTGTGCGTGCGCGAAACGCCGCTCAATAAAATTCACATCCGCAACATGTACCGGGCTGCCGATGCCGGGGCGACCGTTTTTCCGCTTATCCCGGCCTTTTATTACCGGCCCGCGAGCTTGGATGACATGGCCCGCGAATTCGCCTACCGCGTGCTTGGAAACCTGGGCCTGCCCCAGCGCGATGCGTTTCGCTGGAAGGGCTGAGTTATCAGGCGCCTAGCGCCCCTAGGGCCTTACTACACACTCTTCTAAGAGCCGACTTAGGGGAAAGATCGGCACTTTGAAGGGAGAAATTCAGTGTAGATACCCGGAAGTCTGGGTCCCAGATGCCCGGCGGACATGTACGACAGGGGAGTTCTAGAGAGGCGGGCTCATTGGCTGGGGGAGGCCAGCGATTCTTGTGACTTCCTTGTCGAGCGTTTTTTCCGGGATGTCGCGGCCGATTCTTTTGAAACTCTCCTGAGCGTTGAGCACGTATAAACGTGACATAGCAGCGTTGCCAGCGACTTCCTCCATCGCCGCCAGCTTCAGGTAGGCGCGTCCGGTGTCGATCATGAGCGCGTCGTCCTCCTGTGCGCTGGGAAGTTTATTGAGCGATTTTGAGAAATCTGTGAAGCTCAGCAAGGCTTGACGGGCATGTTCAGGATCGGCCTGGTCGTATTGGACAAGGGCGAGCTGCCCGTATCCTGCCGAGGCGAACATTTCCTCCCAGAGCAGCCGTCCCTTCGTGATGACGCCGCCGAAGTGCCAGCCGCCGAGGACTCCTACGACAAGGCCGGACAACACCGCCGTGCTGCAGAATTTTAGCGTTTTCATGCGTTCCTCAATGCTTGCCACAAGGGCTGTCGCAATCGTCTTGCTTGTTCATTGTCAGCACCAACTTCTTCAGGTGTGGCTCTGAGTAGTTTTTCCAGCCTGCCTGTTTCAAGGTGGCCTGAGCTTTCTGCATCCAGGTTTGGGATGCCGGCAGATTGCCCGCAGCTTCCTCTACCATTGCCATCCGCACGTCGGTAATGCCGGTTTCCACGTCGACCAGCGTGAGCGCCACCGGGTCTGTCACGCTCACCCTTTCCTTCTGCGCGGTATCCAGAAGCAAGTTCAGGTAGTCCCGGCGGCGCTTGGGAGTCTCTTTCGGATCCTGCAGCCTCATCGCGGAACCCATGTTGATCGACGACAGGCGGGCAAACAATTCGTAGGTCTTGAGAAAATCTTTCCCTCTTGGATTGTCGAAGGAGCGCTTCTCGAGCACGATCAGACGTGAGGACGAGAGTTCCCATCCGGCGAACAGGCCGAAGCCGGCGCCGACCAGGAACAATAGACCGAAGAGGGCCGCCTTTTTGAACACGCGTCACGCCTTTCGGGGAGTGATCCTAGTCTAGGAGCGCGGCGGAGACGGCCCCAGATAACTCCGGGACGTGTACGGCTGTGGAAGGTCAGAATCGTCGCCCAAGTCCAAGATTTCCAGAGACACGTCTGCGGCCTGTTGGCGTAGAATGCGGCAAATTCCCCTAAGGTGAGGCCATGTCCAAACGCTGGTGCGCAGGGGTGGTGGTGTTTATGGTTGTGGGCACCGTGTGCTCGGCGGACGACCGCAATCCGCTTGCCGGCGATCCCAAGGCAGCGAAGGCAGGCGAGTATGAATTCCGCATCAACTGTGCGCTCTGTCACGGGCTCGGGGCGCATGGCGGCGGGCGCGGGCCAGACTTGACGCGGGCCCAGAAGAAGCACGTTCATTCCGATTCCGAGATGTTTCAGGTGATCAGCAACGGCATTCCCGGTACCGCCATGCCGGCCAACGGCACCAACGGCCAAGGTGTGGGCATGACAGACGAGGAGATCTGGCAAATCATCACCTATATTCGCAGCGTCGAGGTGAAGGCGCCGGCACAGGCCGCGGGCAGCGCCGCTCATGGCAAGGAACTTTTCTATGGCGATGCGAATTGCTCGCTCTGCCACATGGTCGAGGGGAAGGGTGGGCGGGTTGGGCCGGAACTTACGTCCGTCGGAGGGTCGCGCACGCGGGAATCAATCGTCGATTCGGTGCGCAATCCCAGCCGGCGGCTGGCCTGGGGATTAACGGAGGTGACGAAGGAGTTTCCTCAGGAATACGAGACCGTCACCGTGGTGACCGCGGAGGGAAGGCAAATCAAGGGGGTCGCGCTGAACGAGGACACCTTCAGCGTGCAGCTGATGGATCGGGACGAGCGGATCTACCTGCTGGAAAAGGATAAGCTTCGCTCCTTCAAGAAGAGCCGGGAGTCGCTGATGCCAAAGTACAACGCGGATGTTTTGAGCGATAAGGATCTCGAAGATGTCGTGGCCTATTTGATCAGCGTGGGGGCGAAATGAGGGGGTACGGGAGTATTCCACGGCGCCTGAAGGCGGTTACTTCTCTGAAGGCATCAAACGCGGCCCTCGAAGGGCCGCTCTTCCACGGTCGTGCACGAGTTCTCACGACGGTTGCGTGCATCGTGATGCTCAGCGGCCTTCTAACTATCGAGGCTCACGGGCAGGTTACGTTCGAGCGGCTGGTGAACTCGGAGAAGGAGCCGCAGAATTGGCTGACTTATTCCGGTGACTACTTGGGGCGTCGTTTTAGTCGGCTCGATCAGGTCAACGTCAAGAATGCACGTTCGCTGGTGGCGAAGTGGGTGTACCAGACCGGAGCGACAGGAAAGCTTGAGACTTCGCCGCTGGTGGTGGACGGGATTCTCTACGCCACGGCGCAGGACGACCGGGCGTTTGCCCTGGATGCGCGCACTGGACGGCCCATCTGGATGTATCAGCATCAACTGCCGGGGGACATTCGTCCGTGTTGCGGACGGGTGAATCGGGGGCTGGCGATTCTTGGCGACAAGGTTTTCCTGGGGACACTCGATGCCCACGTGATCGCGCTCGATACCAAGACAGGCAATGTGATCTGGGATGAGGTGTCCGCGGAGTATCGGAAGGGATACAGCTTTACGGTCGCGCCGCTGGTGGTGAAGGATCTGGTGGTGATCGGCGTTTCCGGCGGGGAGTACGGTGTGCGGGGGTTCATTGATGCCTACGACGCCGCGACCGGCGCGCGCAAATGGCGGTTTTACACTGTGCCGGGGCCGGGCGAGCCCGGGTATGGAACCTGGGAAGGGGATTCGTGGAAGACGGGCGGCGCTCCGGCGTGGAACACTGGGACTTACGATGCGGCGACGAACCAGATTTTCTGGCCGACGGGAAATCCTGCGCCGTCGAATCGCGGGGAAGGGCGTGCTGGGGACAATCTCTACAGCGATACTCTGCTCGCACTCAACGCCGACACGGGGAAGATGAACTGGTATTTCCAGTTCACCAAACACGACGAGCATGATTGGGACGCGACGCAGGTTCCGGTGATCGTTGACTTGAGTGGGGATTCCGCGGGCGACTCCGGCGGCAAGCATCTGATCGCGCAGGCCAACCGCAACGGCTTCTTCTATGTACTCGACCGCCGCACGGGCAAACTAATCTCAGCGAACGCATACGGCAAGACTACCTGGAGCGATGGGAAAGATCCGGAGGGGCGTCCGGTAGCGAAGAAGGAAGCTTCGCCGACGCTTGAGGGACACACAGTTTGTCCGGGGGCAGCGGGGACGACGAACTTCATGGCGCCGACCTTCGATCCGCAGACGGCGCTGTTCTATGTGACGGCACGCGACCAGTGTGACATTTTTTCTACTGCGCCGCAGCCTTACGAGGCCGGGCATGCGTATTACGGCAGCGCGTATTTCCCCTCGGATGAAGCCGAGCCCTACCGCGGATTTCTGAAGGCAATCGACCCCGCGACCGGAGAGATCAAGTGGAAGTTTGAGCACACGTCTCCGACATGGTCAGGAGTGCTGTCAACCGCCGGAGGGCTGGTGTTCACCGGAGACGCCGAGGGAAATTTCATCGCTATGGATGCGGCAACCGGCAAAGCGCTGTGGCACTTCCAGATGGGCGGAGCGGTCTACGCCCCGCCCATAGCCTTCAGCGTGGACGGTAAGGAATACGTAGCGATCGCGGCCGGCAGCGCAGTGTATACGTTCGGGTTGCCGTAGAGACCACGTCAGAACCGCGCAACAACCCCGGCGGAAAATCGCAAGCTGGTCTGTGTAATCGGCATCCCCTCGAACAAGACACCATAGGCGCTTTGGTAATACTTATTCAGATTTAGACTCGTGTGGTAGTAGTCCAACTGTCCGACCCGAACAGAAAAGCGCCGAGTCAGGTTGTAATCGACGCCGCCTCCCACCTCGACGGCGAAAGGATTGTAGGTTACGGCCACGGCCGGCACCGGCGCCGAGGGGCCGGTGATGGTACTTGAACCCTGACTGCTTCTTTCCCAACCGGCGAGTACATGGAAAAAGGGTGTCATCTTTGATTTCGTCCGGTAGGAGATCACCGGTCCAAACAGAAAGGAATACATGCTGCCGGTGGGTATTCCCTTGATTCCAGGCGCGGCGGTAAGGTAGGTGCCGCTGCGGCCGCTGACGTCGGCGACCACGCCCAACCAGCGGTCGACGTTATACTGGCCTTCCACACTCCACCCATTGAAGGTATTTTCCGTTCCGAAGGCGTCGGTTATCTGTTTCAAATTCAAGTCAACGGTGGCGATTGTCGGTCCGCCATGGAGGAGTTGCGTCAGGGAATACCCGGCAAAGGCCTGCACCTTGGGCGTTGCGTCTTGAGCAAAAGCCAACGAACCAATCATTCCGGTCAGAACTCCGGTCAGAACAATGATCGCGAAAGCAAATCGAGTCATTCCACGTTCTCCAACTTTAAGAATAGCGCATGACAGTCCGCAACCCACACATTTGAGAGCTGCGTTCGGCACGGGCGTTTCACAGAGATACTCGTATGAGCATACAAGAACACAAGCGCATGCGGGCGGGTTGCAAAATGGCCAGGTAAATATTTGGTAAAGGTTTGTAAGGATTGTTGTGACGTATTGGCGAGGTGAAGACAATTTCACCGAAAAGGTGCAAACCTTTGACGCTTCGGTGACATGAGTTCAGGTTGCTGCACAGTACTCTGCCTTACACCGTGATCCGAAGCAAGCAGTGGAATGCGGTGAAAGAGAGGAAACTATGAAGCAACTCACAGAGTTTCTGGAACGTAGCGCCAACCGGCGCTCATTCCTCAAGAACAGCATGGTCGCCGGGGCGGTGGCGACCGTAGGAGCCGGCATTCTTGGCAGCGGATTGCCGGCGTTTGCCAGCGAAAACAGCAATGCAGCAATTACCAAGGGAGATATTGCCATCCTTCGATTCCTGGCGGCAGCGGAATTGATTGAGTCGGACCTTTGGATACAGTATGCGGAACTGGGTGGTATCGGCAAGAATCAGCCCATCGAAGTAAATCCGAACCAAGCGCTGAACCCCTATCAGGTGGCTTTGTCGAACCTTGATTCCGATGGCCCGCAATATATCAGCAGCAATACGCTGGATGAAGTAAGCCACGCCAAGTTCCTCAACGCTTATCTCGTCTCCAAAGGAGCCCCGCCGGTCGACCTCAGCAAATTCGCGAAGTTACCGGGAAGCACAGCTACGGGATCATCCGGCAAGCTCCGCATCACGAACCTGATGAATCTCAACGTCGACACCAGCTGGTTTGTTCGCTACCGCAGCGCCACCAATCCCGATCTCGGCGCTAACTTTCCTCAGGCGATCACTCTCAATGGAGTTACGGCCATCCCCAGAACCGACGCCGATTTCGGCACTCCCGATCCCAGTTTCAGCGTTCCCGGTAACGCACAGATTCAGGCGATTGCGAACATAGCGGCCTTTCACTTCGGAGCAATTGAGCAGGGCGGATCGAGTCTTTACGCAGCCTTGAGTCAAAAAGTGACGCATCCGGAGGTGCTTGAGATTACTCTTGGCATCGGCGGAGACGAGATCGCTCACTTCCTGGAATGGGTTGATTTTTCGGGCAACGGAGTGCAGGCTCCTGTGGCCCCATTTACGGACTCCGTGTCGGGCCTGACCTTTCCCAATTTTTTCAGCCCACTCAATTCGCACATCCAGCCCAGTCTGATTTTCCCTGTCCCTTGCGAATTCAGGCCTAACCTGCCGCATGTTGCGATCATTCGTCCGCTGACCGATCCCGTTGGAGGCGCCATGGCAGCAGTCGCCGGCCTAACCGCCAGTGGACTCTTCATCGACCAGTCGGCGGAGTTCTTCGACACTCTGAACACTCTGGCTGAGGCTGCAGACGCAGCTCAACGCGGAGTCTAAACCGTCCCCAGCGGGCGCCGTGTCTCAATCTTTAGTCACGGCGCCTGTTCTTACTGGCGATTCACCACAAGTGCATTCTTGACTGGAGGAACACTGATGTTTGAAGGATTGTTTCAGCCCACGCATCTACTGATCGTAGCCGGAATCGCTTTGCTGATCTTTGGTCCGAAGAAACTGCCTGAACTCGGAAAGGGATTGGGAGAAGGCTTGCGCGGTTTCAAGTCTGCAATGAAGGGGGAAGAGGCGCCGGTGTTGAAGGCGGTGATGTCAGAGAGACCGGAAGAAAAGGCATGAGCCTCGCAGGCGCCAGTCGCAACCGGCATTTGCGAGTAATGTCGAGGATTGGCTACGGTCGGCGCTCCGGATCAATGGTCTGGTCGAGATAGATCCAGAGGACGCGGGCAAAGAGTGTGATCGTGGGTGCGAATGGCAGGAATAACACGACCGCCCAGATGGTATTTTTCGTGATCCACCAGCCGGTGATGGACCAGAGCAGCGCGGCGAGGGCCGCGACGATTACAATTCCCAGCCCGTAGCTGACGTACATGGCACCGAGGAAGTAGCCCGGTTCGCGGTCGAACCTGAGATCGCAGACGGGACACCGGTCGTGCATCTTGGGGAATCCCCGGAAGATGGAATAGCGAAAAATGCTTCCCGTCCGGCAGCGGGGACAGCGCTGGCGAAGAATGTCTGCCACGGTTGCGATCTTTGTAGAGGTTCCCATCGTCGGACCCAAAATTTACCACGGAGTCACGGAACCGCGGAGAACGGCAACGCTGGAATTTCAGAACGGAGCTTGCAATGGAAGATGGTTCCGTTGTTGTTCTCCGTGCCTCCGTGTCTCGGTGGTGGGTGTGAGGGAGTGGCACTCTCGGCACCCGCTTTCGTGCCGGTTGACGCACAGGGGGATTTCATACTAATGTGCGATTACACCGGAAAGGAGGTGGTCGAATGACAAGTTCTGAATGTGGTAATTGTTGTGGGAGTCTAAGACCAGGTGAGGTGGCTGAGACTTAGAGCTGGTTGCTCTAAGCGGGGCTTTCAGACGCAGATCAGATCGCGCCGGAAGCTACAGCCCGCACACTAGCCGGTGAGTAGGGATGGAGGCATCGCGTCGGTCGCGCGAAGGCTTTCGTCTAGGGGCTTCGGCCTTGCGCTATAGTCCCTGACCCGGGAGTTGCCGTGAGAGGCCACGTAGAGTGACCACCTCTTGGTCAATCCCAAACAGTCCACCGGACGGCCCGTTGGCTCGTGAGAGCTGACGGGCCGTTTGTTTTTTTTGGGGTAGTCTTTCGCTCTTGCCCGCGAACTGACGTATGATTCCCCACCATGGCGAGAATTGATCCCGAACAGGAGAGACAGCGGCTAGTCGCCTTCTACTCCGGCCAGATGGACGGGGAGTTGGAGAAGGTTGCCACGCAGGCCTACGAACTCACCGATCTGGCAAGGGAGGCACTGAAGGCAGAGATTGCCCGGAGAGGTCTCGGGGTTGAGCTTGTCGAGAGCGCTCCCTCCGTTAAGGATCCACCTGCCATGCCGGGCGATCCACCTCCGCCAGAGCCGCCAGCGGAGCCTCTGGCTTTGGATGGCGAGTTCGAATTGCGAGACCTGGTGACGATCCGCAAGTTCAGGGACCTGCCCGAAGCCTTGCTGGCTAAAGGAAGCGTTGAGTCGGCAGGGATTGACGCAGTTCTAACCGACGACAACGTTGTGCGGCTGGATTGGTTCTGGTCGAACCTGATGGGCGGGATAAAGTTGAACGTGGATCGGGCGAATGCTGAGGCCGCCAACAGTATCCTGGATCAGCCGATTCCGGAAAACTTCGATGTGGCGGGTATCGGCGAATATCAACAGCCACGTTGTCCAAGGTGCCAATCCCTCGACGTAGCGTTCAGGGAATTGGACCAGAGAGTTGCCTACGTGAGCGCTTATTTCAGCGTACCCATCCCCTTACGGCGCCGCGCATGGCGTTGCCATGCCTGCCGTTCGGAGTGGGAAGACGATGGAGCCGATGGCAACAGTATTGAATCACATCCGTAACACCCAAAGTCAGCAGGGTCCGTTCGTCGAAACGCCCGGTTGGCTGACGACACGCTTCCGCAGTATGCTTGGCGGGTGCCGTATCTGGACGAATCCTACCTGGACGAGCAGCGCGAGCGGCGGCGGCTGGCTGACAACTATGCCGGCATGACGGATGACGAGTTGCAGCGATTGGCGCGGAGTGCGGAGTCGCTGACCGAGTTGGCCTGCGATGCGTTGGAAGATGAGATGGACCGTCGGCATCTGGAATTTCCCGACGGCGCGGCGCCGGAGCCGCGGCAGCAAATGGAAATGCGGGAACTGGTGACCGTCCGGCAGTTTCGCGATCTGCCGGAGGCACTGCTGGCGAAGGGCAGTCTGGAGTCGGCAGGCATTGAATGTTTTCTGGCGGACGAAAATCTGGTGCGGCTGGACTGGTTCATTTCGAACTTTATTGGCGGGATCAAACTGAACGTAAGGGCTCAGGACGTTGGGAACGCGCTGAAGTTGCTTGACGAGCCGATTCTCGAGGGTCTCTACGTGCAGGGCATCGGGCTCTATGAGCAGCCGCGGTGCCCCAAGTGTCAGTCGCTCGATGTGAACTTCCAGGAACTGGACCGGCCTATCGCTTATATGAGCGCATTTCTGCGGGTGCCGATGCCGGTGCAGCGCACGGGGTGGCGTTGCCATTCGTGCAATGCGGAGTGGGAAGACGACGGCTCGTAAGCTAGGTGCTCCCGTGTTGACGCAGGTGCGAAGCCGGAACTAAGATTCCGAGCACATGGCAGAAGACCAGTTTCCAATCGGCCGCACCGTCTCCCACTATCGCGTCTTGGAAAAACTGGGCGGCGGCGGGATGGGTGTCGTGTACCGAGCCGAGGATACGAAGCTACGCCGCTTTGTCGCCCTGAAGTTTCTGCCGGAAGGAATCGCGCGCGATGAGGCTGTGCTCGAGCGCTTCCGGCGCGAGGCGCAAGCCGCCTCCGCGCTCAACCATCCCAATATCTGCACCATTCATGACATTGATGAAGCGGACGGACATCCCTTCATCGCGATGGAATTGCTGAAGGGAATCACCCTCAAGCACCGGATCGGCAACGTTGCGCTGCCTCTGGAGACGATTCTCAGCCTCGGAATCGAAGTGGCCGACGCACTGGATGCGGCGCAGTCGGAAGGCATCATCCACCGCGACATCAAGCCTGCCAATATTTTCGTGACCGAACGCGGACAAGCCAAGGTGCTCGACTTCGGCCTGGCCAAAGTCATTTCCAGCGGTAACGGCGAAACTCTCACTGGAGGCGCGGCCACCAAGGGAGAAATCAATCTCACCAGTCCGGGCACAACGCTGGGCACGGTGGCCTACATGTCGCCGGAGCAGGCTCGGGGGCGCGACCTTGACGCTCGCAGCGATATCTTTTCCTTCGGGATTGTGCTTTATGAAATGGCCACGGGACGCCCGGCATTTTCCGGCAGCACCTCCGCGGAGATTTTTGACGGCATCCTGAACCGCGCGCCGGTGCCGCCGCTTCGACTGAATCCGGAAATTCCTTCTGAACTGGAACGGATCATCAACAAGTCTCTGGAGAAAGAGCCTGGGCTGCGTTACCAGCATGCTGCCGACTTGCGCTCTGATTTACAGCGGCTCAAACGCGATACGGACTCGAGCCGCCGGGCCGCACCGTCGGCGGAGATCGCCCCGGTCAGTTCCAGCGGGACGGCGGCGATGTTGAATCCGGTCGCGCAAGCCAGCGGCACAACTGCGGTTCCAGGGAGCGGCCCAGCCCAGCCCGCGCGCACCAGCAGCTCCGCGGTCGCCGTTGCCAGGCAGCACAAATGGGGAACTGGCGCGATCGCGATTACGGCTCTCATCATTGTCGCGGCGGCCGGCTATGGGGTTTATTCGATGCTCCATCGGCCTGGCGCCGCGCCCTTCCAGAACTTCACCGTGACTCTGGTGACGAACTCGGGGAAGGCAGCGCTGGCTGCCATCTCGCCCGACGGAAAGTACGTGCTTAGTGTCCTGGACGACAACGGTCAGCAGAGTTTGTGGCTGCGCAACGTGCCCACGGCCAGCGATACCCAGATCATTCCGCCCTCGCCCTCCACTTACCGGAGTCTTGCATTCTCGCCGGACGGGAACTACATCTACTTCCGCAAAGCACAGAACGCGACCAACAGCGATTACAACCTGTATCGTTCGCCGGTGCTCGGCGGGACGCCGCAAGCCGTGGTTCACGATATCGATAGCGACATCGCGTTTTCTCCTGACGGCAAGCGCATGGCATATGCGCGTGCGAATGATCCTGAGATCGGCAAGAGCAGACTGCTCAGCGCGGATCTGAGCGGCAACGACGAAAAAGTCCTGCGCATTGTGCCCATCGCCGAGTCGTCTGCATACCTGACTTGGTCCGCGGATGGCCAGGAGATCGCCTTGAGCAGATTCCAGCCCGAGCAGGCTCTGGGCGGAATCGATTTGTTTGACATTGGCAGCGAAAAAACCCAGCGACTTGTCACTTTCAATGACAAAGCCCCGTTCGAATTGAAATGGCTGCCGGATGGCCGCGGAATTCTGGCCGACTACCAGCAAGCGGGCCCAGGTTTCTCGCGAGCACAGATCGGATTCATTCCCAGCGGCGGAGGACCGATTCAACCCATCACTCGCGATACCAACCGATATGCAACTCTGACGCTCTCCGCTGACGGCAAAACTCTGGCCTCGGTGCAGCAGAAGGTCACGCAGAACCTGTACGTTCTTTCAGGTACCGGCAGCGAGAGCGGGGATTCCAAACCCGTGTTTCCGCAAGGGCAGGAAGTTCGCGGGTTTGGTTGGGCAGCGGACGGAGGGTTGCTGGTAAGCGACGGACCCCGGTTGCTGCGCGTGGCGGCCGACGGCAGGAATCAGACCCAGCTTATTGGCGATTCGGTTTCGGGAATTCTTGATCCTTCGAGCTGTGGAAATGACCATGTGCTCTTTTCGTGGTTTTTTCATGGTGGCATGAACACACTGAATCTTTGGCGCGCCAACGCGGATGGTTCAAGCCCGGCAAGACTGACCGAAGGGAAGCGGGACCTCCGCTCCGTCTGTTCTCCGGACGGGAAATGGGCGTACTACTACGACCAGGGCGTCGGACGGATTTCACGTGTGCTGCTGGATGGTTCCGGAAAAGGCGAACCAGTTCCGGGAAGCGTTGTGCCCAATAGCTTTGTTGCTGGTGGAGGAGTTGGAGTGTCAGGCGATGGCAAGGTGCTGGCCTTTCTGGTGGAAGTGGTCGATCCGGTCACTCAGACCGGTAAGCAGAAGGTAGCGCTGCTGGACCTCAGTTCGGTGGATCGCGGATCGGCGGCGCCACGCCTGCTCGACGCGGATCCGCGCGTCACCCGGAGCGGGGTGCAATTCACACCGGACGGCAAGAGCGTGGCGTATCCCATCCACGAAAACGGTGTGGACAATATCTGGATCCAGCCGCTCGATGGCTCGCCGGGTCGCCAGATCACCAACTTTACGTCTGAGCAGATCACGTCGTTCCACTGGTCGGCAGACGGAAAGAGCCTCGGCGTGTTGAGGAATCACTCGGAGTCGGACGTGGTGCTGCTGCAGGAATCGAAGTGAACTTCCAGTTAAGCCCATCACCCACATGAGGCGTTCCTCTGAGTGCCGACGTTGAGAAGCTGCCTCTCGCCGTAGTATGCTATCGGTCAATCCGGTCGATGGAGCGCGTATATGCGATTCTCTCTGGCTGCTTTCTCCGGGTTCCTTCTGCTCACCATCCCTGCCACGGTTCTACCTGCTTCGGCCCAGGTAAATATCTTCCTGACGCCCGTTCCTAATGCGCCGTTCAGCGCCGTTGTCGAGGTTCAGCGAACGAGCATCCGTTCCGACGGTTCAGTGTTGAACCTGAAAAGTTTCCGGAACATGGCGCGCGACGGTATCGGACGGATCCACAACGAGTCGCGGACCTTCGTTGCTTCGGGCAGTACCCGTACCCCGGAAATCTTGTACATCCATCTGTACGATCCCCGAAACCGCGTTTCCACGGAAGTCGATGCCCGCAGTCAAACGTTCTACACGCACACTATGAACCACCCGCCTTCTGCCGTGCCGCCCACTGTGCGTTTTGGCGCGCCTTCCGCTTCGGGCGTGCCCCAAAACGATTTCGCAAAAGAAGAAGATCTCGGCAGCCAGGAGATTGAGGGAGTGCTGGCGCGCGGCGTGCGCGAGACTCAGATCATTCCTGCCGAGGGCAACGAGGCTGGTAAGGAGATGACCGTCACGGATGAATATTGGTATTCAGATGAATTGCGGATTAACGTCGAGATGAAGCACAGCGATCCGCGCATCGGAACCACAACGCTAACCGTCACGCATATCACGCGAGGAGAGCCGGATCCAGCTCTGCTGGAAATTCCAGCGGGTTACACGCGGGCCGGAGCGGCACAAGCGGTGCCGCAGGCGCCTAAATGAGATAGTCCATAAAGAAATAGCGCGACAGAAAAAATAAATCACAACATTTTACGGACGCGCCTCGAAAATCAGATTGAAGGGCGTTTGCGTTGCTCTGCGGAAGTGGTTAAAGCCGCCGGCAGAGACTACCTCCCGAAGCCGCTGTTCTCCGGCCTGCGCGCCCAGAGCCAATCCCACCTCCTGCGAAAGCGAAGCAGGAGTGCAGAGCAGCGTCGACGCTCCGTAGAATGCTCGACCGATCGGATGGAGATTGTCTTCTATCTTGTCTCCGGCGAAGGGCTCGACGATCATCCATGTTCCATCGCTTTTCAAAGTGCCGCGAACGTGGGCGCTGGCTCCCACTGGATCACCCATGTCATGCAGACAATCGAAGAATGTTACAAAATCGTAGTTCTCCCCCGGGTAATCCTTTGCCATCGCTACCTTGAATTGGATTCGATCTCCGACGCCAGCATCCTTGGCGCGCTGTTTCGCCGTCTCAATCGATTTGTCATGATAGTCGAAGCCAACGAACTTCGACTTCGGATAGGACTTCGCCATCAGGATGGTCGAGGCGCCAAGGCCGCAGCCGACGTCAGCCACAGTCGCTCCGCGATCGAGCTTTTCTTTCACGCCTGCGAGCGCGGGAATCCATGAATTGATCAGATTGGCCGCATATCCCGGACGGAAAAACCGCTCCGTACCGACGAACAGGTCCGGATGATGCTCGTGCCAGCCTAGGCCTTTCCCGGTCTTGAATCGATCGGTGATGCGGTCCTCGGCCTTGATTGCCGCCAAGGCGACCTGGAACATCCCGGGCAAGAACGCTGGACTGTTTTCATCCGCCAAGGTGAAGGCTTGTTCCTCGCTCAAGGAGAACTTGGCCGTTTTGCTGTCATACGTGACATAGCCTCCCGCGGCCTGGTTGCAGAGCCACTCGCGCACGTAACGCTCGGCCGTGCCGGTGCGTTTGGCTAGCTCTGCCGGAGTTTGAGGTCCGCCCGCGGCGAGGGCCTTGTATAAGCCGAGCTTGTCCCCAACTTGCACCAGCGCGGCATGAAATGTTGCTCCGAAATCGACAACCGCCTTGCCCAATAACTCGTGCAGTTTGTCTTCATTGATGCTCATGACGTGTGCCCCCTTATTCAACCCGATTCGGTCACGAAGTTGGGAGGATTATAAGACGGGACGTCGCTCTGACGCACGCCAAAAACAGCTGCCTCGAGCGCTATGGGCTCGCTTGTTTCTTGAAGCCTTTTCGGATCACGTCAAGGGTATCCTCCGCCAGCTTCAGCGCCGGCAGTTCTTCTCTCGTGAACCAACGCACTTCGGCGGCGTCGCTGGCGGCGGCGAGATCTCCCGCAACCCGGCGGCATAGAAAATCAATCAAAACGTAGTGGTATTGCACTCGCTTGTCGGCATCGCGCAGGACGCGGTCGTAGACTCCGAGGAGTTCGCCGGGTTCGACGGTGAGTCCGGTTTCTTCGCGCGATTCGCGGATGGCGGCTTCGCGCATTAGTTCGCCGACTTCGAGCACACCTCCGGGGATCGACCATTGGGCCTGTAACGGGGGGTGGGCGCGCTTTACTAGCACGACTCGCCGGTCTTCGATGATGATGGCGCCGATGCCTACCAGCGGGGTTTCGGGGAATTCGCGTTGCATGGGTACAAGCATTCTAAGGCACGACCTGTGCCGCGGAAGAACAGCAGGTCCCTCCACTCCGGTCGGGATGACAATCAAGTTGTTAGAATGACAAACCATGGCACTCGAGGAATACAAGCGGAAGCGGCGGTTTGAGTCGACGCCGGAGCCTCCTCCGAAAGTTGAGACTAAGGTGGGGCACCGGTTCGTGGTGCAGAAGCACGACGCCACGCGGCTGCATTATGACTTTCGGCTGGAGATGGAGGGCGTGCTGAAATCGTGGGCCGTGCCGAAGGGGCCGTCGCTCGATCCGGCGGACAAGCGGCTGGCGATGCAGGTGGAGGATCATCCCGTTTCGTATTTCGATTTTGAGGGCATCATCCCCGAAGGCAATTACGGGGCGGGCACGGTGATGGTTTGGGATGTGGGCACGTGGCAGCCTTTGTCTCCGGTTGCTGTACAGGGGAAATATGTGCCGGGGACTGAGGCGGAAGCCGTCGCTATGCTGGCCAAGGGCGACTTGAAGTTCCGCCTCGACGGGAAGAAGTTGAAGGGCGATTTCGCGCTGGTGAAGATGAAGGGCCGGCGTCCGGGGAGCAAGGGGAATGAATGGTTGATGATCAAGAAGCATGATCAGTATGTGGTCGAGGGCTACGATATCGACGCTTATGACGAGTCTGTGCTGAGCAAGCGCAGTCTGGCGGAGATTGCCGGGGACGCGGGATCGGCGGAGTGGAAGAGCCGTCCTGCTGGGGGCGGGAAGTTGAAGGCCGCCTGGCTGGCGGATGCTGTGGCCAAGCTCGACAAGAAGAAAGCTGCTGCGAGCGGGCAAAAAAAAAAGCAAAAACCGCTGACCAGCGCCGAGGACGCAGAAGTAAATAAGAGGCAAGCCCCAGAAACTTCCGAGCAGATACCCCCGCCACTGCCCGCGCCGGCTAAAACAAAGCAGTCAAAGTCCTCTGCGTCCTCTGCGGTTTCGGTTTCTGATCTCGATGGCGCGGTGAAGCAGCCCATGCCCTCGACCATTCACCCCATGCTGGCGACGCCGGTGGATGAGCCCTTTGACGGGGCGGAGTGGCTGTTTGAGATCAAGTGGGATGGCTACCGGGCAATCGCTTTCATTGACGACGGCAAGCTCCGGCTGGTTTCGCGGAATCAGAATGAGTTGACGGAGCGTTTCTCCGAATTGAAAGATCTGCCGAAGTTCATCAAGGCAAAAAGTGCGATCCTCGACGGCGAAGTGGTCGCACTCGACGACGGGGGGCGAGCGTCATTCAGCTTGATGCAGCAGCGCACGGGATTTCGTCCCGGTGGGCGGCGTGGGGCGGCTAAGGCGGATGTGCCGGTGTTGTATTACGTTTTCGATCTGCTCTATCTCGACGGTTACGATTTGCGGAAGCTTCCTCTGGAGGCTCGGAAGAAGACATTAGCTTCGATCCTCATCACGGGAGATGTGCTGCGGTATTCCGATCATTACGAGAAGCAGGGCAAGGCGCTGTTCGCAATGGCGCGAGCGAAAGGTCTGGAAGGTATCTTAGCCAAGAAGCGCGACAGCATTTACCAGGAGCGTCGTACCCATGAGTGGCTGAAGATCAAGATTACGCACCGGCTGGAGTGTGTGATCGGAGGCTACACCGAGCCGGAGGGCAGCCGCGCACATTTCGGTTCAATTGTGCTGGGACTCTATGACAAACAGGGCCGGCTGATTCATGTGGGACAGGCGGGCAGCGGATTCGATCAGGAGTCGCTCGACGAAGTATGGAAGCTGCTGAAGAGGCGCGAAACCAAAAAGAGCCCGTTCTACGGCGAGGTAGAGGCGTTGCGGAAAGTGTACTGGGTGAAGCCCGAGCTTGTGGCCGAGGTCGAGTTCGCGGAATGGACCGGAGGCACGAGTGCGGGCAGCGGGCCTAAGCTGCGGGCTCCGGTGTTCTTGGGGCTGCGGGACGACAAAGATCCCAAAGATTGTGTGTTCGAGCAAGGAAGTTAAGTGCAGGCCGCTGCGCCCCTCCTGCATCCCTGCACGATCTTCCCTGCGCTCTTTCCTACATTCGGGGCCGATCACCAGTAGGCGCAAGAGGTTACACGTCCCAGTTTGGTGCCGGGTCTCGAAAAATCTTCGCGCAAGAGAATAAGGTCAATACGTTCTATAAGGTAGAGCAGTTACGGCTGGTGTTTCGCGAGGTCGGCGCGCCCAGCATCGGTGCTAGAATTGCAGCAACACGTCTACCATCTCCCCACGAGGGGCCGAGATAGCAGCGGAGGGTTGTCATGAGTGCGGGATTGAAGCTTACAGGCTTGCTGATCGTCGGCGCCTTATGCCTGGCAATTCCGGGCCGCGCCGGCACGGCCGATACGCCGAAGATCCATCCCGCGCACAAAGTCAAGAAACCGCAGCCTCTGCCGCCTCCCCTACCCTCAGGGCCGCAAGGGCCCGTGCCCCAGGTTCCGCTGGATGCCATCCCGGCGGTGGCGCCCGAAGTGACCTACCAGAATGGACTGCTGACCATTGTCGCCCCGAACTCCACGCTGGCTGACATTCTGCGCAGTGTGAAAAAGCATACTGCTGCCGAGATCGAAGTACCGGCTACGGCCAGCGAGCGCGTGGTGACGCGCCTTGGTCCGGCACCGGCGCGAGAGGTGATGGCAGAACTGCTGAATGGATCAAAGTTCAACTACATCCTGCTGGGATCGCCGGAAGACGCCAACGTTCTGGTGCGGGTTGTGCTGGTAGCGAAGACGGGGCCGGACACGCCTGCTGCTGACCCGGCAAATAAGAGCGCCGCCCCTGCCCAAATTGCCAACGCGGCGGATGCCGCCGATGCCGATGCAGCGGATGATTCGGCTGAAGACACTCCAGACCAAGGAACGGCTGAGGCCGAACAACCGGCGGCTCCCTCGTCCGACCAGCCTGCAGTCAAGACACCGCAGCAGTTGTTGCAGGAGATGCAGCAGCGCCAATTGCAGATGCAACAGCAGCAGCAACAGCCGGGGCAACCGGGAATCTTCCCCCAGGGCAGACCGGGTGCAGCGGTTCCACAACCGCCCCAGCAACAACAACCGCAGCCGGATCCACAGTAGAATCGGGCCGCAAGGCTTCTGAGTTGTGGCGGTTGAGAGCCCGGTCTCTCAGGGCTGATTGCCGGAGCGTTCCGGGCGCGACTGCGAGCTTACCTGCTGTGCTTTGCGGGACCGCGCCTCCCCCTGAGCGTCAGACCCGTTCATACTTTTCTGCAGCACGGTTCTCTGCAGCAGGTTCCAGTCGCGGCTGACGTCGCTTTCAGAAACCTTGGGCGGAGATCCCCGCCGCAATTCCGCGTGCAGCCGGGCTTCCAGAAGCTGCTCCGTAAATGGTACCGGGGCATCACTGGCGAGAAAGTTGCTGCTGGAGATGCCGACGCTCACCACTGCATCTCCCATGGGAATGCGCATGACGGGACGTCCCTGCGCATCCAACTCGGGGACGGCATTGTGCAGCAGTTGCCGCCATTTTTCGAGGCGGGCGCTGCTGCTTTCCGAGGCCGGATCGACGGCAAGCTGGTTTTCCAAGAGATGGTTCAATTCGTTTTGATAAGAGAGGCGATCCTCAGTCCCGAGAGGCGGCTCGAGTTCTCTCTGGGCATTGAACACCAGTGCCTGACGCGACGGATCAAAGCGGCCTGCGCCTGTTCCCACATATACGGCCACCACACAACCCGCAAAGATCGGACTCGCGACGGCGCTTGGAACCATGTACTTCTTGGATTTGAGGAAGGATTCGACCACTCCATGCACCGGCGTGCTGCGGGCTATGCTGCCGGGAATCTGCGGGATCACAAAACGCGAGAACTGCAATCGGGGATGATGAGCACTGTACCTGATGAGGGTCTTCGCCATCTGCTTGGGCGTCGTCATTCCGACATCGGCGACGATGCTGCGGTGCAGGGCTCTTGGGTAATAGAAGTTGATCACGTCCTTAGCGAAATCGGCACAGTTCGAGGAGACGGTTCGGAAGTGAGAACGATTTGGTGACGAATTGTATTTCTCAATGAAGGCCTGGTCCTGCGCCGGGGTGGTTTCGATCTCGAACGCGTATACGGTACGGTCGTAGGCGGAGCCCACCAGCTCATACCAGTTCCCGCTCGGAGTTTCTCCGCCCTCGCGATCCGGCGCGACTGCTTCGAGATGCCTGCGGCGGTACAAGTCACGCAGAAAGCTGACCATCTTGGGATCCACAAACAGCGGAATGTTATCCGGCTGATCGACCGCGTAGAGGTAAGGAATCAGCGGGATCGCCACCCAGTCGTAGCCTCCCACGCCGTCATAGCGGCTGATCACGGCGCCAAGCTCTCCGGGAGCACAGGGGCGCAGCACTAGCGGCGTCTGGGCGCACACTCCGGATAAATACACTGCGGCGTGTCCCGTGGCGGTGAAGAATCCAAGCTTGCCGTAAGGTTCTTCCAGAAGGAGAGTAGCTGACGCTCTCGCCAAACCGGCAGACCCCGACGCCAGCACCAACAAGGTGCACAGTCCGCGCCGGATTCTCCTAAGACAAGGCATAACTACCCCTTTTTAAGAACCCCCTCTGGAAAGGTTAGTTGCCAAAAATAGGGATTGCGAGTTACGTAAGTCAGACGAGCAACAGGAAGCCGGGGTAAGGTGTGTATCTGATGGAAAAAGAAACAGATACTGGATTTCTAAAGGGTTGTCAAATCTCGCTTCTGACCCACTTTTGGTGTAGCGAAGCGACGTGGATCGCCGATGGCCAAAAGCTAATCGCTGGTACCTAGTTTTTGAAGCGCCCAGGCGGCACTCTCGCTGACCACTTCGTCCTCGTCTGCAGACAGTTTTTCGAGCAGCGGGAGAAAGTTCCGGTCTCCGCTATTACCCATGGCGATGACCGCATTCCGGCGCAGACCGGCGCGTTTCGCCCGGCGCACCGGCGAACCGCGAAACGTGCTGCGGAATTCTTCCGCACTCATCTCCGCCAGCCAGTCGAGCGCGGGATTCACCAAATCCGGACGCGGCTGAAACTCTGCGGCCTTCGTCGCCGGCGCTTTACGATTCCAGGGGCAGACATCCTGGCAGATGTCGCAGCCGAAGACGTGCCGCCCCATCCCGGAGCGAAGGTCCTCCGGAATTGTGCCCTGCTTTTCGATGGTGAGGTATGCGATGCAACGATTGGAATCGAGCTGATAGGGAGCAAACAGCGCGTCGGTGGGGCAGGCATCGATGCAGCGCGTACAAGAGCCACAGCGATCCGGAGCGGGCACGCCTAGTTTGAGATCGGGTCCGAGGTCAGCGGCGAGGTCGAGCGACGTAAGGATCACGCCCAGGAACAGCCACGATCCTTTCTTCTGATTAATGAGGCATGTGTTCTTCCCGATCCATCCGATTCCGGCGTACTTGGCGACCACGCGCTCAACGATCGGACCGGTGTCGACGTAGCAGCGCGTGATGAGATCGCCGGCTCCGTAGGCATTTTTCAGCGCCGTTTCGACCTGCCGCAGGCGCGGCATCACCGAGTCGTGATAGTCCTGCCGGCCCCAGGCGTAGCGGGAGATCCAGCCGCGGCGTTTCTCAGACACCTCCGTCTCAGACACCTCCGTGGAATATGGTTGCGCTGTGTTGTAGTTGATTGCACAGACCACAACACTGCGAGCCCAGGGCGCGGCGTGCGCCAGCGACGCACGCTTCAGGCGTCCCTGCTCGTCGCGGGCTTCCAGGTACTTCATCTCACCCGCGTGTCCGTCGGCGATCCAGCGCGGAAAATATTCCAATTCCGGCGCGTCATCGACGGGAGCGATACCGACGAGGTCAAAACCCGCGTCTGTAGCGGCTCGCGTGACCGTGGCCGTGATTTCAGCGTATCGCAGCATAACGAATGGCAAGTGTTATCGCACCGAAGCATTCGTTCCAAATTGGAACTTCACTTCACTTTTTTAGCCGTGAAACCCTTTTCCTCACAGGATCAGCGTATAAGCTTTTTCTCACAGAGTCACGCAACTCATGCTGCGCGTTCTCCGAATTTCTTTCCAAAGGAGACCATCTGTATGCCGCAACCCACCCACGCACAAACTCAAACCATTCAGATTTCTGTGATCAACGAGAGCACCGTTCTGGCCGACAAGGATGTCGCGCCGGTCGTGGCGGCGCTCCAGAAGCAGGTGACCAATGATTTCGGTCCGATCTGGGGGACGCCCGCTCAACTCACTATCGTCCCTAAAGGCAATCAGCCGCCTAACGGAAGCTGGTGGCTCGTTCTGCTCGATGACAGCGACCAAGCCAACGCTCTGGGCTACCACGACCTCACCAGCGAAGGGCTTCCCATCGGCAAAGTATTTGCCGCGAGCGACTTGAAGGCAGGCACGTCGTGGACGGTCACCGCGAGCCATGAACTGCTGGAAATGCTAGGCGACCCGAACATCGACCTGACCGTGTTCGTCGAGAACAGCAACACCGCTGGAGTTCTCTATGCCTATGAAGTCTGCGACGCTTGTGAAGACGATAGCCTCGGCTATCAGATTGACAGCGTTCTGCTTTCAGACTTCGTCTACCCATCCTGGTTTGAAAGTTTCCGCACCGAGGGCTCGACGCAGTTCGACCGGATGAACAAGATGCAGAATCCGTTCCAACTGCTGACCGGGGGCTATATCGGGATCTTCAACGTGGCCTCAGGCAGTGGCTGGCAGCAACAAACTGCGGAGAAGCGTCCCACGAACGTTTTGAATCGAGGGGCTGTCGGCACCCGGCGGGAACGCCGCGGCATTCCTCACGAGCTGTGGATTAATAGCCTGCCGCAACGGAAGATTGCGGGCAATGCGCAGAAGTATCGCCAGACCCTTGAAACCATCCAGCAGCGGCGGGAAGCAGCTTGAAAATTTCCTCTTTCTGTCCCTCACTCGCATGCCCCGCGCGCAAACGCGGGGCTTTTTTCTGAGTAGATCCCGTCGCGCCTATTCGGTTTCGCGGTTTGTAACCGACACGCGAAACAGCGGCTTGGCCTTCTCGGAGGGTTCCATCTGATAGGTCTGCGCGGTCTTGCTGGGATCGTAATCTCGCCAGAGCCATACCATCTCCTCGGGGAACTCGGCCGCACCCTGGCCGGGATTATGCGTGCCTTTGCCGAAACTCAAGTGAAAGTCATAGCCCTTCAACTTCAGCGCATTGGCGAGGCGAAGGTTGGCCAGAGGCCAGCTGCCGTAACGGTCCAACTCCAAGTCTTCGGAACCGTCTTGCAGCCATACGCGGAGGTTGCGCGGCGATTCGTGCAGAACCTTCTCCGGATAGTCCTGCCCGCCGTCGGCCACCGCCGGATCCTCTTTCCACTGAATGCTGGCGAAGCTGCCAATCCAGGAGATAACGCGGCTGAACTGATCGGGCATTTGCCACGCCGCATTAAACGAGCAGATGCCGCCCGAGGACAAGCCGGTGATGGCGCGACTGTACGCATCTTTACGAATGTTGTATTTCGCCTCCACCTCGGCCAGAACTTCATCGCGCAGAAAACGGACGTAACGGTCGCTTACGGTGTCGTACAGGGTGCTGCGCATGGAATCTTTAAGGGTGCGCTTCCATTTGTCCGAGTAAGCTTTTACAAAATTAAACGTAGGCGTGCCCGGCGCGCCTTCAATGTCGCCTGGGTTGATGAAAACGCAGATCATTACCGGAATCTTCTTCTGCGCAATCAGATTGTCGATGACGTTAAGCGCCGGAATCCTGCCATCCCGGTCGAGATACCACTCACCGTCCTGGAAGACCATAAGCGCCGCGGGCGTCCGAGCGTCGTACTGCGCTGGCACGTAAATCCAATACTCGGTCTTCATACCATCGTAGATTTTGCTGGTATGCGCGATCTTGGGCGAGAGCGTACCTGACGGAACTCCAGGTTGCCGATAGGATTCAGGACTGAACGCCGGCAGGTCGAGGCGCCCTCCGAACTTCGCGCCCTGGATCAGGTAGTAGAACGAGTGCAATCTTCCCACGCGCTCGATGCGGGCCGAGGTGTACCAAAGATCGGAGCCGGACAAGTTCTGCATCTGCAGTCCGGATGCGCCGTCGATAAGAAGCTCTGGCTTCGAAGGCGCTTCGGTGGCAAAGAAAAAATCCGGACCGTGAGCAATCCAGGCCGTGCCGTCCTTTAAGTCTTTGGCATCGAAAGTGGCGGTGATGGCTTCCCGCAGTGCAGCGCTATTTGACCGGGCAAGGTCGATAAGTTGGGTTGCGCTGGACTTTTCTGCAGCGAATGCAGAAGCGATTAGCAACAGAGCCAGAATGCCCACGAGTCCGAACCGCTTTACACGGCGCATAGAGCGACCTCGTGTCAAAATCCCGCCCGATCAGATGCCCAGCTTCTTCACTTCTTCGTTGTAATACTTGCGGTAGAGGATGTCCCACTCCTGCGAGCCTTCGAGGATGGTGCGCTTTTGGCTTTCGATCTTCAGGCGGGCGGCCTGGTCGATTCTCTCCTCGTGATTAAGAAGGTCTTCGAGGATCTTCCGGGTTTCCTGGCGAATGGTATTAGGATCTTCGATGAAGTCGACCTCGTCCATCTGCTTGAGCGCGTCAGCGACGGCTCGCGCCAGCACATTCACCTTGTCGCGGCTCAGTCTCACAGCACCGCCTTGTACTTGCGCACCAGTTCGGTCTTCACCTTGCGGAACATCTCCTGGTAGTTGGCGCCAGTCTTGTTCATCTCTTCGGAGTAGGCTTCGAGGATGACCCGGACTTCGTCGTTGATGCGGTCTTCGAGGGTCAGTTCTTCAAGCAGAGCGGCATGGACGCGCTCCGTCACCTTGGGCAGGGCCGAGGTTTCGATGGCCTTGGCGGCAATCAGTTTCTTGGTAACTTCGCGGGCCAGGTAGCCCACATATTCCTTGGAAAGAAGCATGTGCGGGTCGAACGTCCTGTGTCAGGGCGCTTTTCTGCGAATCAGAAGTGTAACACAGGGTGCTCAGCCTTTAGCTTGAGCCCGAAACGAAAACATAGCCGCTGGAGTTAAGAGGGGAATAAGTCCCGGGATGCGCGCGCACCACAGTACGGGCTTCGCGGTCAGAAAGACCGCTGCAATGTCGATGGCGCACACGAAACACAGGAGGATGGCCATCCTTAGCGCGGCGGAACGAAGCGGCAGTACCCGCATGAAGATTTCTCCCAGAAAATACCTGCCCTACAGATGCTACCACCGCCCCGGGAAAGCCTGGCAATGGTTCTTTTTTATATCGTCTTACGATATAATAGACCGTGTCACTGGATCGCGGCACGATACAATCGGCGGCATGAAGAAGCTTACCTTGTCCGACTACCAGGCACTGGCGGAGTTCCGTTACCAGATCCGGCGCTTCCTTCACTTCAGCGAGCAAGTGGTGAAGAACGCGGGCCTGAAACGCGGCCAGTATCAGCTGATGCTGGCGATAAAAGGCATGCCGGCGGGCGTGCGGCCGCGGATTCGCGAATTGGCGAACCGCATGCAAATCCGCCACCACAGCGCCGTCGAACTGGTAAACCGCCTGGAAGCCGGAGGCTTTGTCCAGCGCACCCGTGCCGACGACGACCGCCGCGAGGTCCTGCTTGCGCTCACTCCAAAGGGAGAGAAAGTCCTCGGTGAGCTGGCAATTCATCATCACGATGAGTTGCGCTCGGCCGGACCTGATCTAGTGGCCGCGCTTCGCCGCATCATGCGCGAAGGCACGGACGCCATGCCGATGCATTCGAACTTACCTCAGGGAAAAGGAAAAGCAGTCAAGCATTTTTGAAGCGCGGGGACCGAATCTCTACGGCTTTTTCTGCGCCGCGTCGATCAATGGCCGCAAAGCTTCCGCAGATACTCCCAGCGTGCCGCCAGAGAATCCGTCGATGTAGGCGGAGTTCACTCCGATCACTTCGGCGTTCGAGTTAAAGACCGGCCCGCCGCTGCCGCCGTGCGCCGTGGGAGCATCGTAGATCAACTTGTCGCCCACAACATCACCCAGATGCCCGCACGTGCTCGACGGCCGAATCAGTGACAGCGCTGCCAGTTCGCTGGCCGCCGTAATGTCGTTGTGCCGGTAAGCCAGCCGCTGGTAAATCCCACTCGGTGACTTGGCCACCATCCCGGCAATGCCCATGGGATAGCCGACCACTGTAACCAGTTCCCCCGGCGAAGCGACGCCTTTAGCCAGCGGCAGTACGGCGAGTCCGCGCACTGCATCCTTATCTTCGATCTTCAAAACGGCCAGGTCACCAGTGGAAGAAACCGCGCCCGGAGTCAACGTCACGGGCATTGGCGAGCCCGGAAAGAACACCACCAGACTCTCCAGCATGGCAGTTGCGCCGCGATGCATCAGGCCTTCCGCCTCAGTATCGCCATACCAGGGCTCGGCCACGTGCCGGTTCGTAGCGAACAGTCCATCACCCACGAGAAATCCTGTACCTGAGACACGCGCGCGAATCGCCGCCGTATGATTGGGGAACCCAACCTGGTAAATGCCGTAAATATAGCCGATGGAATTCCGATACCGGCTCAGCACCAGCGCCGGCATTGCCTGCTCGCGCTCAAGTTGCTCCACGTGCTGCGAAAGCTGGATTACCTGCTTTTGCAACTCGTCGGGCGGTGCGCCCTCGGCCATGACCGGGGCGTAATAGTGGAACATGGCGACCGCGCCGATCAGCAGCACAATCGCCAGCACGGCCTGCACTATTTGCTGCCAGCAGTCGCTGACCTCGCTCGGTTCCTGCGGAATCCCCGGTTCGGACATGAGCGGTCATCATCCCTTGTCTGGCAACGGTTTGCCACGGTACGGAAGATGATGAACAGGGGATACCGAGAAGTTTCTTAAGGAGGTGAACGTGCGGGTAAAATCCGCCTTTTAGGATTGGAATGAAAGCACTTAGGCGGCCTGGGTCGATGAGAGCTTAAGGCTTCCCGATTCCCAGGCGCTTGGCCATTTGCTCGTAAAGAAACCCCTTGCCCGGAACGTAGGGTTGCACCCACTCGCCATCGATCACGAATTGCGGAATAGCCTGCTTCCCGGCGTGCTTGACGACCTCTTCCAGAGCTCCCGGCGTGGTTTCAACGTCAATATCTTTGAAGGGAATGTTGTGCTTGGCCAGGAAGCGCTTCGCCTCGCGGCAATCAGGACACCAGGCAGCAGAGTAAACAGTAAGTTCCATAAGACTCTTGATGAAGATGAGTGGTCGTAAAGACGTCGCTTGCTACGTCTCATCTTCTCATCCTCCGACTAAACTCGCTCCAATTGAGCCACGGTGCGCTCGTTGACGAGATTACCAGTATTCAGCGTGGAAGCAGGCTCGAATAGGAGAATCCAGCATTCCTCGTCCGCGACCGGACGGTGCTCCACGCCCCGCGGCACCACGATGAACTCACCCTCCTCGATCCACTCATGCCGGTCGAGGAATTCCATGCGGAACCGCCCTTTGACCACCAGAAACATCTCGTCTTCATGCTCGTGGTGATGAAACACGAACGCGCCCTTTGTCTTGACCAGTTTCACCATCTGGCCGTTGAGCTCGCCAGCGATGTGCGGCTTGTAGTATTCCGAAATCTTGGCGAATTTGTCGGCGATGTTGACCTTATCCACGGCAGTCTCCCAGGTGAGGGTGTTTCATCTCCAGATTCGCTCTGAGTCGAATTGGTCGCAAAAACAAAAGCCGCCAGCTCGCGCTGACGGCTGATAACTGACAGCTGTCTTCTAGCTGTTTTCGTACAGCAGCACGCCCTCAGTCTTCTCCGCGTCCACCGGACGGTAGAACAGCTTGTTGTCTTCGAGGAAGACCTCAATAAATGCCGGCCGCGTAGTGATCGTGCCTTGAATCAACGCTTCCGACAACGGGTCTTCAATGTATTTCTGCAAAGCCCGGCGCAGCGGCCGCGCTCCATAGGTTCGGTCGGTGAGGGTCTGGTTGAGAATCCACTTCTTAGCCTCATCCGCCACCGACACGGTGATCGATTTCTGCGCCAGGTTCGTATTGAGCTGCGTGACCATGAGTTCCAGAATCTGGATCAGGTCCGCCTCGCTCAGCGCCAGGAACAGAATGATCTCGTCCAACCGGTTGAGGAATTCAGGATTGAAGGTGCGCTTCACCTCGCCCTTCACCAGTTCCTCGACCTTGCCCGAAACCATTTCATCTTTAGTCGACTGGAAGCCAAAGCCCTCGCGCTTCTGCAGGTGCCGCGCCCCAATGTTCGAGGTCATGATGAGGATCGTGTTCTTGAAGTCGACCGTGTTGCCCAAACCGTCGGTAAGCTGGCCGTCTTCAAAGACCTGCAGCAGGATGTTGAACACATCGGGATGCGCCTTCTCGATTTCATCGAGCAGCACAACCGAATACGGCGCCCGCTTTACCCGCTCGGTGAGCTGGCCGCCCTCTTCGTAGCCCACATATCCCGGAGGCGAGCCGATCAGCTTCGACACCGAATGCTTCTCCATGAATTCGGACATGTCGAAGCGGACCAGAGCTTTTTCCGTTCCGAACATGAACTGCGCCAGCGTACGTGCCACTTCGGTCTTGCCTACGCCGGTCGGCCCTAGGAACAGGAACGAGCCAATCGGTCGATTCGGATTCTTCAACCCCGCGCGCGAACGCCGGATCGCCCGGGCCAGCGCGCTGATCGATTTATCCTGCGAAATGATGCGCTTGTGGAGTTCTTCCTCGATGCGCAGCAGTTTCTGCGTCTCTTCTTCCTTAATGGAGGTGATCGGAACGCCAGTCCAGCGCGAAACCACGTCTTCGATGTCCTCGCGGCCGACTACGCCGGTAGAGGACTCGTCCAGATGATATTTCTCGCGCAGCGCGCGCAGATTCTCACGCTCTTTGCGCTCTTCATCCGAATAGAAGCGCGCCTTCTCGAACTCATGGTTGGCGATGGCGTTTTCCATGCGGTGCACGATGAACTTGATTCGCTTCTGTACTTCGGAGATCTCTTCCGGCTGCGAAGTCTGGCGCAGCTTCACCCGCGCACCGGCTTCATCGACCAAATCGATCGCCTTATCGGGCAGGAAACGGTCTGGGATGTAGCGATTCGAGTGCGAAACCGCGAAGTTGATGGCATCGTCTGTATAGGTGACCGCGTGGAATTTCTCGTAGCGGTCTTTGATGCCGAACAAGATCTTGATTGCATCGGTCTCGTTTGGCGGCGGAACTTTCACTGCCTGGAAACGCCGCTCCAGCGACCGGTCTTTCTCAATCGACTTCCGGTATTCCCCGGGAGTCGTTGCGCCGATGCACTGAATCTCGCCGCGCGAAAGCGCTGGCTTGAGTATGTTCGCAGCATCCAGCGAACCTTCCGCCGATCCCGCGCCCACCAGCGTATGCAGCTCGTCAATAAAGATGATGGAATTCTGCGACTCCATCAGTTCTTTCATGATCGTCTTCAGCCGCTCTTCGAATTGTCCGCGATACTTCGTTCCCGCGACAATCAAGGACAGATCGAGCGCCAGAATTCTCTTGTCCGCGAGGAACGAGGGCACCTCGCCGTCAGCGATACGCTGCGCCAGGCCTTCAACGATGGCAGTCTTGCCCACGCCCGGCTCGCCGATTAGCACGGGATTGTTCTTGGTGCGCCGGCACAGAATCTGCACCACGCGTTCCAGTTCGCCGTCGCGGCCGACCAGCGGATCGAGTTGGCTGTCCATCGCCGCCTGGGTAAGATCGCGCGAAAACTCGCTCAGCAACGACGACTCGCGCTGCCGTTGCGGCTGCGCCTTCTCCTGGCTGGTGCGCGCCAATTCTTCGCGGATCGTCGCCAGCCGCAGGCCGCGCTCATGCAGAATCTCAGCGGCAAAGCACTTTTCTTCTCTTAGTAAACCCAAAAGCAAATGTTCAGTGCCAATGTGGCGGTGCGAGAGCCGTTCCGCTTCTTCTGCGGCATAGGCCAGCACGCGCTTGCACTCATTGCTCAGCGGAAGATCCACCGAGGTCGAAACCTTTTCCCGAATCGTGGTGTGACCCTCGATCTGCTTGCGGATCGATTCCACCGAGGCGTGAGAACGCAGGAATCGATTGGTCAGGGCTTTATCTTCGCGCAGGAGCCCCAGCAGCAGGTGCTCGGTCTCTATATAAGGAGACCCGAACTGGCTTGCTTCGTAGCGCGCAAAGAAAATCACGCGCCTGGCTTTCTCCGTATAACGTTCAAACATAATGCCCCTTCCCCCTGAACCCTTCCGGCCGAGAAGGCTTGCTCCCGCTCGACCCTACTAAAACCTTGGCCCGGTGGTGGTCTCGTCTTGCTTCTTGCTTTCCATCACCATTCCATTATCAATCAAACGATCATCGGCCCAAGTACCCGAACGTTTCTATTATGTTACCGAAGGAACCTGTTCAAGTCTCCCTGAGCTGCCGATTGTCACCTGTTTCTTGCACATTGTCTTAGTAATCGTTGTACTGATCCTTGCCTCCTTCTCGCGCCCCTACGCCGGCAGCGACTCTGGTCGAATCTCTTCCACGCGCCCCCGCCCCAGCCGCAATACCCGATGACAGCGCCGCGCAAACGACAGGTTATGCGTTGCAATGAGGGAGGTGAGTTGGTGCTCGCGATGTAGTCGGGCGATCAATTCGAAAACCGCTTCCGCCGTCTGTCCATCAAGGTCCCCGGTAGGCTCATCCGCCAGCAACAATTTTGGACCGGTAATGAGCGCCCGCGCCAGAGCCACCCGCTGCTGCTCGCCGCCCGAAAGCTCTCCCGAGCGGTGATGCGCGCGTTGCTCCAACCCGACCTCACGCAGCCAGCGTGAAGCTTCCGGCGCCGCCTCTGCCCAGCTGCGTCCCCGCACCAGCAGCGGCATTGCCACGTTTTCCGCCGCCGTGAATTCTGGCAGCAGATAGTGAAACTGCCAGACGAAGCCCGCCTCGCGATTGCGAAACTCCGCCGCTTCGTCCGCTGACAATGCATTCAGTTGCAATTGGGCGCAGTATACGTCACCTGCGGAAGCCTGATCAAGAGCGCTGAGTATGTGCAATAAGGTACTCTTTCCCGCTCCTGACTCGCCGACGATCGCCAGCATCTCGCCGCGCTTCACCTCAAACGATAGATTCTCAAAGAGCACCAGGTCCGATTCGCCGGACCGGAAAACCTTCTTTAATCCTTGAACCCGGAGCAGCGCTTCTTGTTCCGCCGCCTGCTCCACTGCCTGTTCGGTTAGATGCAATCCGCCTCCGAAGGGTCCACCTTGCCCTGGCGCAACCTGACTCCGCCCGGAACTGCAGAACGGCCCATCCTCTCACAGCAGGGTATGAAGGCCACATGGCACGTTCGAACCATATAGCTGAAGGACAACATAACAGCGTCTAGACCTCAACTTTAGCTTCAGCGCCCGCCAGCCTGCGCAAGGATTCCCCGTAAGGCGCGCGCGCAATGCCGCGCTCGGTGATGATCGCAGCCACATATTTCGCTGGGGTCACATCGAAGGCAGGGTTCTCAATCGACACACCGTCCGGCACCATCTGTTTTCCCGCAATGTGAGTGACTTCCTTGGCGTTGCGCTGCTCGATGGGAATCTTGCTACCGTCGGGACAGGCGAAATCGATGGTCGAGAGAGGCGCGGCCACGTAGAACGGAATGCCGTGCTCTTTGGCAAGCACGGCGACCGTGTACGTCCCGATCTTATTAGCGACGTCGCCGTTGGCCGCGATGCGATCGGCCCCCACCACAATCGCTCCAATCTTGCCCTGGTTCATCATGGCCCCAGCCATGTTGTCGGAGATCACCGTGGTCGGGATGCCATCCTTCATCAGTTCCCACGCGGTAAGCCGCGAACCCTGTAGGAACGGGCGAGTCTCGTCGGCATAGACGTGAATCTTCTTGCCTTGTTCGACCGCCGCCCGGATCACACCCAGCGCGGTGCCGTATCCGGCGGTCGCCAGCGCACCGGCATTACAGTGCGTAAGCACTCCGCCTTCGCTCGGCATTAGCGTGGCGCCGTGCCGTCCCATCGCCTGGTTGGCGGCGATGTCTTCGGCGTGCATGCGTTGCGATTCTTCGATGAGATCCCGTTTGATTTGTGCGACGGGACGAACGCGCACACGCTCGAACTTCTCCTGCATGCGGCGGATGGCCCAGAAGAGGTTGACGGCGGTCGGCCGCGTCTTGCCGATCAGGTCGCAGGCCTGGTCAAGGTCGAGTTTCAGCTCGCCCGTGGTTTCGGCCTTGGAGTTTTTGGCAGCCAGCGCAATCCCCATAGCTGCGGCTACGCCGATGGCAGGGGCTCCACGCACCACCATGGTCCGGATCACGTCCGCAACCTGCTCGTGCGTCTTGCAGGTAACGTACGTTTCTTCCGTAGGCAGCTTCGTCTGATCGATGAAGCGTACGCCTTGTTCAGTCCATTCGAGAGTTTGAATCATGAAGTCTCAATTCCTTCAGCTTCTGTGGTCCACACAGCGCTTCCCCGGAGCACTCGTCACGGCCGGCCGCCCACACACTTCGCAGGTGGCCGCAACGGCAGCAATCATGGGCGCGGTGTCGTCCATTTGAGAAACATGTTCGGCGCGAACATCGCGTGCGGTGAAGATGGAAACGAACGGCGCCGGAGCCGCGGCCTTCTCAACGTTAGGCCTTCCCTTAGCCTCTTCGCGCTCGACCAGACACATGGCGCCAACAACCTCGAATCCAAATTCGCGCGCCGCTTCGATCGCCTGCACGGTAGAAGCGCCGGTCGTGCAAACATCGTCGACAATTACTACGCGCGCGCCTTTCTCGCGAAATCCTTCGATCCGTTGTCCCGTCCCGTGCTGTTTTTCGGCCTTGCGCACCAGAAAACCGTTCAACTCGCCGCTCACCACCGAAACTGCCACCACGATAGGATCGGCGCCCATGGTCAGGCCGCCAATCGCTTGCGGCTTCCATCCCCGCTGCCGGATTTCGTCGGAAAAAACCTCGCCCGTCAGGCGCGAGCCTTTGGCGTCGAGAGTGGTCGTCCGGCAGTCGATGTAGTAGTCGCTGGTACCTCCGGAAGAAAGTTTGAACTCGCCCAGCCGGAAAGACTTATGGGCAAGCAAACGCAGCAGATCCTGACGCGAGGAACGCATGAATTCTTACGATATCACGGAGAATCCGCTTCCGTCTGAGCCTCGCCGGAGGCATCAGTCCTCAGCTTCGGACAGTCAGGCGTGATAACCTGATCATTCTGCTTAAAAGATACTTTGAGGTATGAAATTGCCCAGCGCGCGCAAGCTTTTCTTCTTCCTTGTTATTGGTTTTCTTCTCACAAACCTAAGCGGCTCCGGATTAATTTCCCCCGCGTTCGCCGAGGGCACGCGCACCTGGGAACAGTCGAAATTTGAAGAACTCACCAAGGGCACGGCCACTGGCGTGGCCATTCGCAGCGCGGGCGGCCTCGAATTGGCGCCCACGTTCAAGAACCTGTATGCCACACCCTCCACCTACATCTGGTCGATTGCAGCCGACGATGCCGGCAACGTTTATGTCGCGGCGGGCGCACCCGCACGCGTCTACCGGATCACGCCCGACGGCAAGGCGACGGTCATTTTCGAGCCAAAAGAACTCCAGGTGCAGGCGCTTGTGACCGGCCCCGGAGGCGCAATCTATGCGGCCACGGCGCCCGATGGCAAGGTATACAAACTGGAACACAAGCCCAACACCGCACCCGACAAGAAAAACAAAGAGAATAAAGAGAATAAGGATAAAGACAAGACAACTGACGACAGAGATAAAGATAAAGACGCGGCCAAACCCGCCGTTGATTCCTCCTGGAGTTCGTCCGTCTACTTCGAGCCGAGCACGAAATATATCTGGGACCTCGCGCTGGACAAAGCTGGCAACCTCTACGTAGCAACCGGCGACCATGGGGAGATCTATCGGGTTACCCCCAAAGGCGAGCATTCGGTCTTCTTCAAGAGCGATGAAACCCACATCCGCGTTCTCGCCTTCGACGCGCAGGACAATCTGATCGCCGGTTCCGACGGCAGCGGACTTATCTACCGCATCTCGCCCGCAGGCGAGGGATTTGTGCTCTACAGCGCGCCCAAGAAAGAGATCACAGCGCTGGCCCTGGATCGCACAGGAAACATTTACGCGGCGGCAGTCGGTGAAAAACGTAGTGGCAGCGGGCCAGGCGCAGCCGGGGTGGCCGCGGCCCTCATGAACATTGGCGCCAACGCCCCCAGCGCTGGCGCAGCCCCGCAAACTCCGGGCATCACCATCACACCCGCCCCAACCACGCCTCAAACTGCGGGGCCGTTTCCATTCCCCGGCGGCGGCACCAGCGGCGGCTCCGATGTGTACCGCATCGCGCCGGATGGTTCTCCCGCAAGAATCTGGACCTCCCGCGAGGATATCGTCTATGCCCTGGCCTTTGATTCCCAGGGACGCCTGCTGGCTGGCACCGGAAATCGCGGTCACATTTTTGCCATCACCGGCCAGGATGACTTTTCCGATCTGCTGAAAGCAACGGCGTCGCAGGTCACCAGATTTGCCAAGGCTCCCGGCGGCAGCTTGTACGCCGCAACCAGCAATCTGGGAAAAGTTTTTGTGCTGGGACCGGGCCCCGAAACCGAAGGCACCTACGAGAGCGATGTATTCGACGCCAGGATTTTCTCGCGCTGGGGGCGGGCGGAATTTCGCGGCACAGGCAGCGTAGATCTCTACGTCCGCAGCGGCAATGTCGACAATCCTGACCGCAACTGGAGTCCGTGGAAGAAGATCGACCTGGCTGCGAACCCGGAAACCGGAATCCCCGCTGCTCGCTATGCCCAGTGGAAGGCGGTGCTGCACGCTGGAACCCCCGCGCCCGGCGTGGACAGCGTGGCGCTGAACTATCTGCCCAAAAACGCCGCTCCCGAAATCGACGACGTAACCGTGCAGGTTGGCGTGAAGTATCAGTCCATGCCGAAACTATCCGGCAGCACCATGGGATCGGATTCCAGCGGATCGTCTTTCGGCGGATCGTCCTTTGGCGGATCCGGACAACATTTTGAAGCCTCGCCCCCCAGTTCACGCGATCGCGATTCCATCGGAGTGAAGTGGAGCGCACACGATGACAACGATGACCAACTCGTCTATTCCCTCTTCTACCGCGGCGACGGCCAGACGCGCTGGCTCCTGCTGAAAGACAATCTCAGCGACAAGGCCTATTCGTTCGATGCCAGCCTGCTGCCCGACGGAGGCTACATCGTGAAAGTCGTCGCGTCGGATGCGCCCTCGCACTCACCCGGCGAGGCCTTGACGGCATCCAAAGAAAGCCGCCGCTTTGAAGTCGATACGACTCCTCCGCGCATCGAGAATCTGTCCGCGCTCATCGAAGGGGCAGAGGTTCATGTGATTTTCCGCGCCTCCGACGTATTTTCTCCCATCAAGCGCGCGGAATATTCGGTGGATGCGGGCGACTGGAAGTACGTGGAGCCGGTAGGCCAACTCTCCGATGCCAAGACCGAGAACTACGACTTCAAGGTCACACCGGAAGAAGGAAAAGACGGCGCAGCATCGGAGCACGTAGTCGTCGTACGCGTCTACGATCGTTACGAAAATATGGGCGCCGCCAAGGTCTTGATCCGCAAGGGTGGGTCGCCAAAGTAGCGGCTCCCGCACGACCATCCGTACATGTCCGCATTCCGCCGCCCAGCGCGGCCAAACGGCCTCTTTCGACCTCGTCGTTCACCTGCCAGAATCAGCATGGAATGTTCTGCAACCTCAGCTTGACCAAACGGTGTTCTTTTTCCTTCACGTTCGTGTTGCTCTGCCTCATGACAGCATGCGGCAGCGGCACAACCGCGTCCTTGAGCACGGGCGGTACCGGCGGAGCAGGCGGCACTGGCGCCGAGAATCTGGCCTGCAACGTAATGAGTACAGGTCAGGGAGCGAGCCTGAGCGGATTCATCCCCTTCACCAGCAGCAGCGCCTGGAATACCGACATCTCGTCAGCCCCGGTCGACCCCAATTCCGCCAGCATCATCAGCAACTGGGTCGGCTCGGTAAACGTCCATCCCGATTTCGGCACCGATCCCACTTACGGCATTCCCTATGTCGTGGTAGACGGCAGCCAGTCGCTCGTGAATATAAATCTTGAAGCCTACGCCGACGAAAGTGATCCCGGTCCCATGCCCTTGCCCGCGAACGCGCCGGTGGAAGGCGGCTCCTCCAGCATCGGAGACCGGCATGTCCTGGTGCTCGACAACGGCAACTGCTTTCTTTACGAGCTGTACAACTCCACTCCCAATCCCGACGGAAGCTGGAGCGCAAATTCAACCGCCGTGTGGGATTTACTCGGTCCCGATGCCCCGAACACCGAGCAGCGCCCCTATACCTGGACTTCCGCCGACGCCGCCGGCCTGCCCATCTTTCCCGGGTTGGTTCGTTACGACGAGGTAGCCGCGGGCAAGATTCAGCACGCCTTCCGCTTCACCCTGCCGCTCACCAGCGCGGCGTTCACTCCTCCAGCCTCACACGACGCAGCGACTTCGAGCGATCCCACCGCCCCTCCGATGGGCATGCGTCTGCGCTTGAAATCGAGTTACGACATTTCCGGCTTCGACGCGAATATGCAGGTGATCCTGACCGCGATGCAGAAGTACGGCCTCATTCTGGCCGACAACGGGAGCGCCCTCTTCGTCACCGGTGCTTCTGACAGCCGCTGGGGGGCCGATCTCGATTCGTTGAAGACCGTGCCCGCTTCCGCTTTCGAAGTCGTGCTCATGAACCCGGTCTACACTAACGCGACCGCGCCTGCGGGCGCGGCGCCCACCATCAGCAGCTTCACGGCGACCCCGTCGAGCGTCTCATCCGGCGGAAGCGCAATCCTGGCATGGACCACGAGCAACGCGACGTACAACATCGTCTCACCCGGAGTAGGCGCAGTTCGCGGCGCCAACGTCACGGTAAACCCCACCACCACGACCACCTACACTCTTTACTCCACCAACCAGTACGGCCGAACCACTTCCACGGTCACCGTAACCGTTCCGTGATGGACTTCCAACACGGTTGTCATCCTGAGCGAAGCGAAAGCCTGCCCTGAGCGAAGCCGAAGGGGACCCATGCAACTAGCTTGCGCCGGCAAACGCCCTGCAACTGGATCACTGCGTGTAGTTCATCCTCTCCGCCGCTTCTGAAGCATCTTCCGTCGCGCTCCTCATCCCGCCGAGCACCCCAGCACGCCGCAACTCAGGAAACTTCCAGGCCCAGATCGCAATCACCGCAAGCGTTCCAACCCCGCCCAGCAAAACAGCAGGCACGGTCCCAAACCATTGTGCCGTCAATCCCGACTCGAACTGCCCCAGTTCGTTCGACGTGCCGATAAAAACCATATCGACAGCCATCACACGCCCGCGCATCTCATCAGGAGTGCGCAGCTGCACCAGCGTAGCGCGAATAATGACACTGACCATGTCAGCTGCACCCAGACAAATCAGCGAAATCAATGACAGCACCAGGCTGGTCGAGACGCCAAACAGTATGGTGCAGAATCCGAATCCAGCCACGGACCACAACAAAGTCGGCCCCGCGCGCCCGCGCAGCGGACGATGCGCCAGCGCGACCGCCATCACCGCAGCACCCACTCCCGGTGCGGTCCGCAGTAGCCCCAGTCCCCACGGCCCAGTGTGAAGAATCTCCCGGGCATAAACTGGAAGCAAAGCAACCGCCCCGCCCAGCAGCACCGCAAACAGGTCGAGCGAAATCGCCCCCAGAATCAGCTTCTCGCGCCAGATGAAGTTCAATCCCGCGAAGACAGTCTTCAGAGTCGTGGGTTCCCGCCGCCGCGCCTGCGCCCGTGTCTTGATGCGGAAGGTGGAGACTAACGCACCCAACGCAGTCAGCAACGCCGCTGCATAAACCGCAGACGGCCCGTGAAAAGCCGCATAAAGAATTCCCCCCAGAGATGGCCCAAGAATGGTGGCCGCCTGAAAAGTAGTAGCGTTCCAGGCCACGGCATTGGCGAAGTGTTCGTCGGGGACCAATTGCGGCAGAATTGACCGGCTGGCGGTTCCGTTGAACGAGCGCACCGCGCCCAGCAGAATCAGTACGGCATAGATGGGTCGGATCGAGTGCCCGCCGCGCACCGCAAGAGCCAGCAAAAGGCCTGAGCAGAGTGCATATCCCGCGTAGCAGGCGCCCAGCACCTTGCGCCGGTCGAAGCGGTCTGACGCGTGCCCTGAAACCAGAAACAGCAGAATGCCCGGAAGAAATTGCGCCAGCCCGACCAGCCCAAGATCAAGCGCGCGCTTGGTGATGTCGTAAACCTGCCATCCCACGGCAACGGCCTGCATCTCGACAGCCGCCACAATAAGGAAGCGCGCAATCTGGAACAGCACAAAGTCAGGATGCGTAAAAGCAACGCGTCCAGCCCTGGAGTCGTCGAGCGCAGGCATGAACTTCTAATGTGCCACAGACAGGGGAAGACGTGCACGATTCAGAAGCTAAGGATGTTTTTGTTTCTGTCCGGCCTAGCTCTGACCCGCGCCAGTCTGCCGGGCAGTACAGGAAAAAAGCTCGACGCGGTTTCGTCCATTCTTCTTGGCGGCATACAGGCTCACATCCGCCTCGTGAAGCAGGTCGACCACCGTGTGATCACGCACGGCGGAGGTCACAGTCACGCCCATACTGACGGTAGCGGAAGTTGTTCCGAACGGAGTAACAATCGGATCCTTCGCCACCAGATTACGCACCTCATCAGCCCGTCGGGCGCCGACATTCAGGTCGCATCCCGGCAGAATCACCAGAAATTCTTCGCCACCATAGCGCCCCACCACGTCGTAGGCGCGCAAGTCCATCTTCAACCGGCGGGCGACTTCTTTCAAAACCTCATCGCCCGCGGCGTGGCCGAGCGAATCGTTGATGCGCTTGAAGTGATCGATGTCGGCCATGATCAGCGTGGCCGGCTTCCCTTCGCGGCCGCTCCGCGAAAACTCTCTGTCCAGGGTCGCTAGTATCTCCGAGCGGTTTAACAGATTCGTCAGAAAATCGTGAGTAGCGGCGAAGCTCAGAGATTGCTGCAGCTCCAGAATTCTCTTGCCCGCCATGATTCGAGCCCGCAATTCCGATGGATCCACGGGCTTGGCGAGATAATCATCCGCGCCCGCCTCCATAGCAAGCAGCAGATCCTGCTTCCTATTCTTAGCCGTCAGCATCACGGTATAGACGTACGGCGCTCGCGTTCCCAGCTTCCGAATGCGGCGGCAAACGTCGATCCCATCCAGACCAGGCAGCATCCAGTCCAGCAGAGCCATATTAGGAGGCTCAGGCCCCTCGAGCACTTTGACCGCTTCCGTGCCGCTTCCGACAGCCTGAAAGTCGAGTCCCCAGTCAGCTAAGTAGCCGCCGACCTTGTGCCGTTCGATGTAGGAGTCCTCGACCAGTAGAATCTTCATAACACGCCCTGTGGGGATGTTGGCTGTTTGCTCGCGCCTTCACAAGATCACCAGTGAGGAACGAAAGACGGTGAACTTCTGCGGCAGAGCAGAATTCTCCATGCTCCTCAACGGGTGCAAGTTCATCGCCGGTAGAATCAAGGTGTGGAGCAGACTCTTCGGACCGTCGGTTGGATCGGCTGCATCATCTATTCGACCATTCCCAGCTTCTGGCTGCTGATACATCCCTGCGCGAAGTACTGGCGCTCCCGCCCACGTTCCCCATATCGAATCCTGTTGCCAGTATGGATCGCAATGTGGCTGTTCCTCGCCGCCATCACCGCGCACTGGCGCAACCTGACGCTCTATCACCGTTGGTGGTGCTGGCTTCCGGCCGCGGTGTTGTTCGGCGCGGGGCTGGCGCTCTATAAACTCTCCAGCACCGGCTTCAGCCAGGCGCAACTCGGAGGTCTGCCAGAAGTTCTGCCCGGTCACCGCCAACACTTGGTAATGACAGGCATTCGCGCCCACATGCGCCATCCGGTCTACCTGGCTCATCTTTGCGAAATGCTGGCCTGGAGCATAGGCACAGGCCTAGCCGTCTGCTGGGCGCTGACCGCGTTCGCGATCGTCACCGGCGCGGCAATGATCACCATGGAAGACAATGAACTGGAGAACCGCTTCGGCGAAGAATATCGCCAGTATCGAATGAAGGTGCCCGCCCTTCTGCCGAAGACAACGCTATAATCCGACTTGGCTGAATGCAAACTGCCAACTGCTAATTGCCAATTGCTGACGGCTCCCCATGCGTTTTGAACTCTTCATCGCGACCCGCTACCTCCGCGCCAAGCGCCGCCAGGCGTTCATCGGCATCATCACCGGGATCTCGATCCTCGGAGTGGCCGCAGGCGTAGCTTCGCTCATCGTCGCGCTAGCCATCAACAACGGCTTCCGCCAGGACTTGCAGGATCGCCTCATCGGGTCCAGTTCCCACATCAGCCTGCTACGTATAGCCGATGACGGCATCAAAGATTGGCCCCCGCTACTCGATCGCCTCTCCAAGCAACCCCATGTGGTCGCCGCCGCCCCCGCAATCTTCGAGCAGGTTCTGATTTCCCGAGGCCCCCGCGCCCGCGGCGCCGTCCTCAAAGGCATGATTCCAAGTTACGAGCGTAAAGTCGGCGATTTACTCAGCACCGTAAAAGAAGGTTCAGCCGCTGCCCTTGAAGAAGCCACCCCCGAGCCAGAAAAAAATCATGCAGGGACATCCGCCCCCCCTGTCCAGGGGGCACCAGCAATCGAAGACCTTCCTGATTCCCTCTCCACCATCGGGGCGCGCGTAGCCGCCATGCCCCCAATCATTCTGGGCAAAGACATGGCTGACAATCTGGGCGCGACGGTTGGTTCCATCGTCCTGGTGACCAGTCCGCAGGGCGAATTGACGCCCTTCGGCATGGTCCCAAAATACAGCCGCTTTCGCGTTGCCGGGATTTTCAACTCCGGCTTCTACGATTACGACTCGTCCTGGGCCTTTACCCGGCTCTCCGACGCCCAGCGCCTGTTCGGCCTCGGCGACCTCATCTCGGTGATCGAGTTCAAGGTCGACGACATCTACGCCGCCGACCAGGTTGCGCGGCAACTCGAAGGGGCCGCCGGCACCGGCTTCATGACCACCAACTGGAAAGAACAGAACAAAGCTCTATTTCACGCCCTGAACATGGAGCGCCTGGTCACCTACATCACGGTCGGCCTGATCGTCTTCGTCGCCGCATTGAACATCCTGATTTCCCTGATCATGATGGTCATGGAAAAAACCAAAGACATCGCCGTCCTCATGTCGATGGGAACCCGCAAGTCCCAAGTGCGAAACATCTTCATTGCCCAAGGCGTGCTGATCGGAGTGATCGGCACGGCAATCGGTCTTCTGCTCGGCTATGCCATCTCCTTCGCCGGCGGCCACTATCACCTGATCTCGCTTTCGCCCGAGGTCTATTCCATCGACTACGTCCCCTTCGCACCGCGACTTAAAGATGGCCTTTGGGTAGTGCTCGTAGCTGTCGGAATCTCCTTCGTGGCTACCCTCTACCCTTCATGGTCCGCCGGCAAGACCCTCCCCGCGGAAGCCCTGCGCTATGAATAAGCTCGTAGGGTTGGTGTGGAGCGGGCGCCCTCGCCCGCGAATGCATACACTACATCGACAGTCGGGAGTTAATACCGTCGCACGGAACTTTCTCCCATCTGTCGACGTAGAATCTAGAGAGAAAAGAAAGAAGGAGGCCAAATCATGTTCACGTTCCTCCTGTGGTGCATCCTCTTCGTGATCTGCTGGCCGCTAGCCTTGCTGGCGCTAATAGCCTACCCATTCATCTGGCTGCTGCTGCTTCCGTTCCGAATAGTAGGCGTAGCGGTCCACGGAGTCCTCGAGATAACTTATCTCGCCATCACACTCCCATTCCGCCTGCTAGCCGCCCCATTCCGCGTTTAGCCGAATCGTCGGACGCTTCGGATGTGCGGGACACCGTGGAAGAGCGGCGCTTCAGCGCCGCGTAAAGTCCCCGGAAGCGACGGGGCTTCAGCCCCGAAGGTCGTAGCTAGCTCTCCATAACCTTCAAGCTTTCACTCACGATCAGCCGCGCCTCGGTAGCCCGCTGCACATCCTCCGCCGTCAACCCTGGAGCCACTTCCTCCAGCACCAACCCACGCTCCGTAACCCGGATGTACGCCATCTCGGTCACAATCGTTTCGACAACCTTCACCCCAGTAAGCGGCAGCGTGCAAGCCCTTAAAATCTTCGGAGCACCTTCCCGAGTCGTATGCTCCATCGCGATTACTGTGCGCCGCGCCCCGGCCACCAGATCCATCGCCCCGCCCATCCCCTTCACCATCTTCCCCGGGATCATCCAGTTCGCGAGGTTCCCCGCCTCATCCACTTCCATCGCCCCCAGCACACTCAAATCAACATGCCCCCCTCGGATCATGGCAAACGAATCGGCGCTGGAAAAATACGAAGTCCCCGCCATCTCGCTCACCGTCTCTTTGCCAGCGTTGATCAAGTCGGCGTCCTCCTGACCCTCGATCGGATAAGGCCCAATCCCCAGCATCCCATTCTCGGATTGAAGAACGACCTCCATCCCCGCCGGGACGTGATTCGCAATCAACGTAGGCATCCCAATGCCCAGGTTCACATAAAATCCATCCCGCAACTCGCGAGCAATCCGCCCCACAATCCGCTCGCGCTTCTCCACATCTTTCCCCGGCTTAGTCATGTTTGTCATTCGTCGTTAGTCGCAAACCCCAAAAGTCTTCATTCCGAAAAAGGTCCTGCCCTTCCGCGAAAAAAGCCTTGTCATTCCGAGCGCAGCGAGGAACCTGCTTTCCGCCGCCACCACGCAACCCCACCCATCGCCGGACACCATGCACCACTCCAACTCGTGGCGCTTTAGCGCTGCCCATGCCAACGACGAACGACTAGCGACCAACGACGGCCTTCCTAACCGTCCGCTTCTCAATCCGCCGCTCATACAACTCCCCCTGAAAAATTCTTTTCACGTAAACCGAAGGCGTATGCACCATATCCCCGTCAAGCTCGCCAGCTTCAACCAGATGCTCAACCTCGGCAATCGTAACCCTCGCCGCCGTAGCCATCACAGGATTAAAATTCCGCGCCGTCTTCCGGTAAACCAGGTTTCCCATCCGGTCACCCTTCCACGCTTTCACAAACGCGAAGTCCGCCTTCAGCCAGCGCTCCATCACATAAGTCCGGCCATCGAACTCGCCCGTTTCTTTTCCCTCAGCGACGACCGTCCCGACTCCAGTAGGAGTAAAAAACGCCGGAATCCCGGCTCCAGCCGCGCGAATCCGCTCGGAAAATGTCCCCTGCGGCACCAGATCAAGCTCCACCTTCCCCGCCAGCACCATCGATTCCAGCAGCTTGTTCTCTCCCACGTAGGTGCCAATATGCCGCCGAATCTGCCCCGCCGCCAGTAGCAGCCCATTCCCCAGTCCGTCCACACCTACGTTATTGCTGATGGTCGTCAGATTCTTCGATCCCTTCCGCACCAGCGCGCGAATCAGATTCTCCGGAATCCCGCACAGCCCGAACCCCCCGATCATAATGACCGAGCCGTCGCCCACATCCCGAATCGCCTCCTCCGCACTACCCACAACCTTATTCATAGCGTCCGCATTCTAAAGAAATCACTGGTCAGTGGCTAGTATTCAGTGATCAGTATCAGTCGGTTAACTGGCCACTGATCACTGGCCACTGTTCTACTCCTTCTTCCCCGCACCCTTCTTCAACCCATGCGCCAAGTCAAACTCCTCTGCCAGCGCCCGCGTGGCCAGGTTCTCCCGGATATGCGCCAGCCGCTGCTCCACCTTGAACAACGCATCCTCAATATTCTTCTTGTTGCTGATCGCAATATCCCGCCACATCGAATAGGGACTAGCCGAAATCCGCGTCATTTCCCGCAGCGCGCGCCCACCCGCCGGAAGCAATGGCGCTTCTTCGCCAAACTCCTCCACCAGCGCCGCCGCGAGCGCCGTCGAAATCATCTGTGGCACATGGCTGATCCACGCACACAGCCGGTCGTGATCCTCCGCCGGCAACATCGCAATACGCGCCCCAATCTGATCGATCCACCCCGCAAATTCCGCAAAGATCCCCTCATTCAGATTCTGTCCCGGCAACGGCGTAAGAAACCAAACCGCATCCCGGAACAAATCGGCATCCGCATAATCCACGCCGCTGTGCTCCTTCCCAGCCATCGGATGCCCCGCCAGAAATCGCTTCCCCGCATTCTTCCCAAACACTTTCAGCGCCCGCTCCACCACCGCCGCTTTCGTACTGCCAACATCCGTCAGCAAAGTCGTCGCCGGGAGCGCCGGACCCAGCCGCCCAATCAAATCCACAATCGCCAGCATCGGCGTAGCCAGCACGACCAACTGGCTGCCGCGCACCGCGTCCGCAGGCTCAACAAATCCCTTCTCAATCACTCCCCGCGCTTTCGCTTTCTTAAGCGCCGACTCGCGGTCGCACCCCACAATCACCCCGGCAAACTTCCGCTTCCGCAGCGCGAGCGCAAACGACCCGCCGATCAACCCCGTGCCAACAATCGTGATTTGCAGAATCGCCATAAGAAAAATCGAGTAATTGGGTAATTTTGTAATCGAGTAATTTGAACTTCTCAGTTCACTTTGCTTTCAAATTACCAAATTACAAAGTTACCCAATTACCCGATTTTTCTTCCCACTGCCGGCGCAATCATCCGCAACTCATCCATCAACTTGGCGAACTGCTCCGGAAACAATGACTGCGCCCCATCTGACCAAGCATTGTTCGGATTGCAATGCACCTCAATCAGCAGCGCATCCGCTCCCGCCGCCACCGAAGCCCGCGCCATCGGCGCAACCTTGTCGCGCCGTCCCGTTCCATGCGACGGATCGGCCGTCATCGGCAAATGCGACAGCTTGTGAATGATCGGAATCGCCGAAATGTCCATCGTGTTCCGCGTGTAAGTCTCAAAAGTCCGGATCCCGCGCTCGCACAAAATCACCTCATAATTCCCACCCGCCATAATGTATTCCGCAGATAACAGAAGCTCCTCGAAAGTCGCCGCGATCCCGCGCTTCACGAGCACCGGCTTGCGCACTTTCCCCAACTCGCGCAGCAGATTAAAGTTCTGCATGTTGCGCGCTCCCAGCTGCAGAATGTCCACATAAGGCAGCATCATCGGGATCTGTGAGATCTCCATCACCTCGCTGATCACCAGCAGCTTGAATTTCTCTCCCGCCTCGCGCAGCAGCTTCAGCGCATCTTCCCCATGCCCCTGAAAAGAATAAGGAGAACTCCGAGGCTTGAACGCCCCGCCCCGCAGCACCCGCGCCCCAGCCTTCGCCACGGCCTCGGCCGTCGAAAAAAGCTGCTCCCGCGATTCCACCGAGCAAGGCCCTGCCATGACCACAACCTCATTCCCGCCAATATCAACATCGTTCGCCAACTTGACGATCGTCCCCTCGGGACGAAAACTTTTCCCCGCCAGTTTGTAAGGCGAACTGATGCGATGAACTTCCTGCACCCCCGGCAACAACTCCAGGATTCGGATATCAAAATCAATCCCCGCCCCCACCGCGCCCAGCACGGTTTGCCGCGCCCCAGTCGACCGGTGCACCTCAAACCCCATCTTCACCAGATGCTCAATCACCTGCTGAATCTGCCCCTCGTCCGCCATGTCCTGCATTGCCACAATCATAAAAATCTCTACTTCTAGCTTCTAAATAAGATCTGTCATTCCGAGCAAAGCGAGGAATCTGCCGTCGCATCCGCAACCACAGACCCCGCCACCCGGGGAAATCATCCGCAAGTTAACTCAGGGCGCTTGAGCGCCACGTTTCGGCCAACGACCAACGACCGACGACCAACGACGGTTCTCAATCGTTCACATCCGAATCCAACTCCGTCTCCCCGGTCTTCGCCCCCTCTGTCGTAGCCCCAATCCCTTCCTTCTGAATATTCCGCATCACATCCATGATCCGCTCGAAAATTCGCACCAGATCCCGCCCCGGCAGCGGACCCCGATTCATCTCCTGTACATTCTCGAAGACAATCCGCTCTCGCTCGGGTTCATAAATCGGCAACGAAGTATTTCGCTTCAGCCGCCCAATCTCCACCGCAGCCCGCGCCCGCTCGCTCAGCAACTCCACCAGCCGCCGATCAAGCTCATCAATCTTCTTACGCCAATCCGCGATATCCATGAAAAGACCTGGGTGCCCATCCCTGCGCGTTCTTATACCAACCCTGTCATCCTGAGCGAGGATTGTGCTTCGCGAAAGCGAAGCACAACCGCAGTCGAAGGATCCCTAGCACGCTTGCGTCGCGAATGGCTTCGCAAGGCGTTTCTATTTACTGCTCCTATTGCGGCTTCGGACTTGTTCAAACCCCACTAAGGCCGACCAGACGTCAACTCCCGCGCAAACTCTCCCACAGCCGCCGCTTCCCGTCCCTGATTCCGCTCAATCGTCTCCACAATCGCACTCCCCACCACCACCGCATCCGCAAACTCCCCGACTGCCGCAAACTGCTCCGCATTCGAAATCCCAAAACCAACCGCAATCGGCAATTTTGTCATTCGCCGCAACCGTCGCACCAGTGTCTTAGCATCGGAAGCCAACTGCTGCCGCGCTCCGGTAACCCCCGTCCGCGACACCGCATAAACAAATCCGCGCGAAGCCTCCGCAATCCGTTTTAGCCGCTCATCCGGACTGGTCGGCGCCGCCAAAAACACCGGCGCCAGATCGTTCGCCTTCATCGCCCGCAGATACTCATCTGACTCTTCCACCGGCAAATCCGTTACCAGAACGCCATCCACTCCCGCGTGCCGAGCGACCGTGCAGAACTTCTCCATCCCCATCCGCAAGATCGGATTCAGGTACGAAAACACAATCAGCCCGGTAGACTGCGCATGCTGCCGCACCTCCGCCGCCAGAGTCAATACCTGCGCGAGGCAAGTTCCATGTTTCAGCGCTCGCTCGCTGGCCCGCTGAATCACTGGACCATCCGCCACCGGATCGCTGAACGGCACCCCCAACTCAATCACATCCGCCCCCGCCTCAATCGCAGCCAGCACCACAGCCCGCGTAGTCGCAAGATCCGGATCGCCGCAAGTCACATACACCACCAGTGCCGGCTTCTTATAAAAAGATAAAGGCATAATCGAAATCAGGAAGCGAGAGACCTACCCCGTGAACCTCTTTGTCCTCTGTGGTAAAGATTTTGACTTTTTTCAGTCCAGCGAAAGCGATTCCCCCATAATCCCAATATCCTTATCCCCACGCCCGGAAACATTAACAACAACCACATCGGATTTCCTCATCCCCGGCGCACGCTTCACGACTTCAGCCACCGCATGGGCCGACTCCAATGCCGGAATAATTCCTTCCGTCCGCGCCAGCAAAGCGGTAGCCGCTAGCGCCTCCGCATCCGACGCCGAAACATACTCCGCTCGCCCCGAATCTCTCAACGCCGCATGCTCCGGCCCAATCGAAGGATAATCCAGCCCCGCCGACACCGAGTGCGTATTCGCAATCTGCCCCGCCGAATCCTGCAGCACATAAGAAAAAGTTCCTTGCAAAACTCCTGGAGACCCTCCCCGAAACCGCGCCGCATGTTCACCAAGCCGATCGCCGCGCCCACCAGCCTCCACGCCGATCAAGCGAACCTTCTTGTCTTTGAGGAACTCGGTGAAAATTCCAATCGCATTCGATCCCCCGCCAACACAAGCGATCACCGCCGCCGGCAGTTTCCCCTCATCCTTCAGAATCTGCGCCCGAGCCTCCCGCCCAATTACGCGATGAAAATCCCGCACCATCGTCGGATAAGGATGCGCCCCCAGCACGCTCCCCAACAAATAATGAGTAGTCCGAACATTCGTAACCCAGTCGCGCATCGCCTCATTAATCGCATCCTTCAAAGTCCGCGACCCCGATTCCACCCCGCGCACCTCCGCCCCCAGCAACCGCATGCGGAAAACGTTCAACTCCTGCCGACGCATATCCTCGGTCCCCATGTACACGACGCATTCAAATCCGAGCAAAGCACAAACCGTAGCCGTAGCCACGCCGTGCTGCCCCGCCCCGGTCTCGGCAATCACGCGCCGCTTGCCCATGCGCTCGACCAGCAGCGCTTGCCCCAAACAGTTATTAATCTTGTGTGCCCCGGTGTGCAGCAGATCTTCTCGCTTCAAATAAATCTTCGCCCCACCCAATTTCTGCGTCAGCCGCCGCGCAAACGAAAGCGCCGTAGGACGCCCTGCATAAGTCCGCAGCAACCCCTCTAGCCTCTTCTGAAATTTCGGGTCACGCTTAGCCTTCTCGTACTCCCGCTCCAACTCCTCCAGCGCCGCCATCAAAGTCTCCGGCACATACCGCCCGCCATAAACCCCAAACCGCCCCGGCTCCTTCGCGGAGACGGCGACGCGCAGGGTGCCCCGTCCTCCTGGCGTTTTTTGCGAGAGGGCGGAAATTTTGACTTTCATTCTTTCTCTCGGAACCGTAGCCATCTCTAACCCGTCTTCCGATCCGCGTCGCGCACGGCGTTCACAAACGCCCGCACCTTCTCCGGATCCTTCTTCCCCGGCCGAGCCTCCACACCTGAAGCAACATCAACTCCCCAAGGCTCGAGAATTTGCATTGCCTCGCCAACGTTCTCTGGAGTCAACCCGCCAGCAACCACCACTTGTACCGTCTGTTGCAGGAACTTGACCGCGCCTGCGGCCCTCTGCCAGTCAAAGACTTTGCCTGTGCCGCCCGGCTGGTGCGGCGTGCCGGAATCAAGAAAGACCGTCCGAAAACGCTCCACAGCCCTCTTCCCCTGCTCCGGAGAAATTGACCGTCTCTCAACCTTAGCAAAGCTCGCGGCAAAATCGCGCATCAGAGCCTCATTCTCGATAAACCAACTCGTCGGTATCGCCCGGTAAAGTTTGAAGCCAGCGGGTGGGGTGAAGAACTCCGAATTTTTCGGCATAACGAGGGAGTCGTTGTTTTGTCCCAAATACCATTGGCACGAAGTAAGCCCGGTTTCATGGATGACGGCCAGAAAATCAGCAGGATGAGAATCGACGATAACTCCTACCTTCTCCACACCCTCCGGCAACTTCTCAACAATCTCCCGCGCCGCGTCAACCGTAATGTTCCGCGGACTCTTCCCATAAAACACAAACCCCACCGCATCGGCCCCGGCCTCAACCGCGGTCAGCGCATCCTCCAAATTAGTCATCCCACAAATCTTCACCCAAGTCATAAGCACAGCTGTTCGCTGCAAGTAAAACTCTCGCGGTTAGCGCTCACTCGGTACTGGGTACCGGGTACTCGAAACCAGCGCCCGCAGCGCCTCACCCGGCGCGTCCGCCCGCATTAGCGACTCACCAATCAAAAACGCCTGATACCCCATCGCCCTCAGCCGCGAAATATCCTCCCCCGACCTAATTCCGCTCTCCGCCACTCGCACCACATTCTTCGGAATCCGCTCCGCCAGTCGAAATGCAGTCTCCGCATCCACCTTGAACGTTCGCAGATCGCGCGTGTTCACTCCAATCAGATCGCACCCGGCATCCAAAGCGCGCTGCAACTCCCCCTCGTCATGCACTTCGCACAAAACGTCCAGCCCGTGCAATCCCGCTCCCAACGCGAGCCTGTTCAATTCTGCGTTCGTCAGCGCCGCCACAATCAGCAACACTGCATCCGCCGAATTCGCCCGCGCCTCCAGTAACTGAAATTCATCCACAATGAAATCCTTGCGAAGGCACGGGATCTTTACCGCCCCCGAAGCCAGCCGCAAATTCCCGAGCGACCCCTGAAAAAACTCCTCATCAGTCAGCACCGAAAGCGCGGCCGCCCCCGCGGCTTCCAATTCCCGCGCCAGGTCCTCCGCACAAAACTCCGCCCGGATCAATCCCTTCGACGGCGATGCCTTCTTCAACTCCGCAATCACCGCCACTCCGGCTCTGCTCTTCTCCTCCAGCGCTCGCCGAAACCCGCGCGGCACATGCTCTTCTGCAAGCCGCTCCAGTTCCCGCAAATCACCCGTGCGTTTAGTCTCAGCGACTTTCCTGCGCGTAGAGCTCACAATTTGATCAAGGAAAACAGGCATACGGTGCCTGAATTATACGGGAAGGAACGATACCCGCATGGCGTGGCAGAGGCGCTTCGTCTTTACCCTGTGAACCTGTGTCCCGTGGTTAAGCTCTTGACCTAGTCTCTTGCACCACAGGGCCATCACTTGCAAACATCCTCAACATCCTTGTAAGGCTTCTCCGCATGTTCCGGATACTTGATTTGCTTCACCTGCATCCACTGATCGAGCAAAGTCCCGGCATCCTTCAACCCCACATCCGGATCGCCGTCATACGCCGCATCGCTCTCCGCTTCCTCCAGCGTCACCAGCTTGAATCCCTTCTTCTTCAGCAGGTCCAGCGCGTCGGGCAGAATCGTGCTGCTGTACGCCCCCAGGTGCATCAGCAGTACGTAGTTGATCTCGTGGCCGTAAATCAGCTTCGCCTGCGCCCGCCCCAGGTCGAGAAACTCCGAAGCTGTACTCAAGTAGCTCGAATGAAGCCACTCAATCGACTTCGTATCTCCCTTGGCGACGCACCGCGCATAAGCCGTGTTCCACAAGTAGTCTTCCCAGTCGAGCGTCACCTGCGCGATCCTGTACCCGTGCGTCTTCAAATATGCCCGCACAGCGCGCCGTTTCTCCACCGTATCGCCCTCATGCAAGTACGGATAGCGAAACCAGTGCCAGTCATCTCCCGGCCCCGCGTTTCGCACCAGCAACTCGAGCGCCGGCTCGTTCTGCTCGATCTCCCGCTCGAAGGCTTCCGCCGGATTCTGCTCCAGATCCATGTGCGAGTACGTATGATTCCCCACCGGCTCGGCCGCGGCCCATAATTTCAGCGCCTCCGCGCCATCCGCGCTCCCTTCCAGCTTCTTCGCATTGATGAATCCGTACACCGGAGGCACATGCCGCTTCTTCAGAATCGCCAGCACATTCTTCGTAGTCTCCGCTCGCGTAACCCCCGGCGGCAGCGTCCCATTCAACGGAAGATCATCCATCGTGATGGCCAGCTTCTGGGCGGAGCACAAGCCCGCCAGCCCCGGGATAGAGACCACCAGCAGGACAACCTTCCAGCTCAACAACCGCAGCAGATTTTTCATGACAAGGAGTGTACTTCTTCCGGCAGACGAACGTGCGGAGAATGCAGGCTCACATAGGAACAACCGCGACCGGCTGTCGACCCAACTCACGTAGGGACAACCGCCTCGCCTGTCCAGCCGAGCGCAGCGAAGCGCTCATCTAGCACTTAGTTCTTGAATGGTGCCATCGAAGGGACTCGAACCCCCACACCGTTGCCGGTACATGGACCTGAACCATGCGCGTCTGCCAATTCCGCCACGATGGCAATCTGAATTGCAATGCAGCGGCGGCCCGAAGGCCGCCGTGTCAGGAAGACTAACTCATCTATTTTACAGGCATGCCATAGGCTGTCAAACCAACCGTCCCCACTGAAGTGCTGAGACACGGAGAAGATGAGATGAAGAGCAGAAAACAATCCAAAGATTTTCTCTGTGTCTCTGTGACTTTGTCGTAGAAACCGCCTTTTCTGCGGCACCAAACCCTACCCCAGCTTCGCCGTCATCGAAATCTTCGCGTTCAGCACCTTCGACACCGGACATCCCTTCTCCGCCGCCTCCGCATACTTCTGAAATGCCGCCGCGTCCGCTCCCGGAACCTTTCCCACCACATCGAGGTGGCTCGCCGTAATCGTCCACCCCGAATCCAGCTTCTCCATGGTCAGCGTCACGTTCGTACTGATGCTCTCCGGCGTCAGGTTCGCTCCGCCCAGTTGCGCCGAGAGCGCCATCGAAAAGCACGCCGCATGCGCCGCCGCAATCAACTCCTCCGGATTCGTTCCCGGCCCGTCCTCAAACCGCGAAGTAAATGAATATTGCGTGTCTTTCAGCACTCCGCCCGGCGCCGAAATCGTTCCCTTCCCATCCTTCAGTCCGCCCTTCCATACTGCGCTAGCCTTGCGTTCCATCGTCTTCTCCGATCATGACAAATAAAATTGGGTGCTTCGCCATTGTAGCCGCAGATCGTAACTCTGTCAGAGGGTCGTGTCCACCATGTGCCCGCTATGGCTGAGGTTTTAGGTCGTTCCCCAAACTCCACTCAGTAGAAATCCGAACAACTCAAGTAAAACCCGCACCGCGGACAGCTCAACTTGCACCGGCTCTCCTTCAACTCCGCCGAACAGTTCGGACAGAACCGCTCCGGATGTCCCGCACCGTGCACCACCTCCGGCCGCGTTTCCGTCGGTTTCACTTCAGTTCGATTTACCTCGCCCGGCTCCGGCCTGCTCCCGCTCATCCGCGCAACATACCGCCGGAAGTCACCGCACACAAGTGGAAAACCGTCTTCCTCTCGACCTTCGTCCCTTACCTTATCTCCCCGTCCGTCCCGAATCCCTTCCCATCGAAATCTTTTCTTTTCCCGTTCACAAATCTTTCCTGCTTCCACAGACCATTTTGCGCTAGAATGCGGGTGCACTCGAGAGCGGTTCCACTTGGCTGTGGAGCTACTCTTGGCCTTCCCCCAGGAGGTAGTAGATGTATCGGCCCTATTCCAGCTCCCTGGCGGACTCTCGTCCGTTCTTGGATGTAGAGTCTACAATCCGGAATCTCGCTCAGGATTTCGTCACTTCCTTTAACACCGGCAACTACGATCAGGTGGCGGCTCTCTTTGCTCAAGACGGCGCGCTCATGGCCGCGCATCACGACCCGGCCTACGGCCCCAAGGCGGTCGAGCGCATGCTCCGCCAATTCGCTGAATTCGGATATGAAGACTTGCGCCTTGAGACCATCCGCGTCGAAGCTTCCGGCGACCTTGCCGTCGAGATCGGCCGCTACACCGTCGCCATCCGCCAACCCGATGGCACCATCCTCGCCGACCGCGGCAAATACGTGAAGGCCTGGCGCCGTCTCGGTGCCTGGTTGATCGTCGCCGACTGCTGGAGCAGCAACCTTCCCGCTCTGCCTTAGCCCGCGGCGAAGGAGCTTTTAATTTTCAAAGTTGTACCGGAGAGCTGTGTCTACGGCTTGAACTCCATCGCCACCTTCGTCTCCACAACCATCGCCTTGCCGTCGACCCTGTAAGGCTCGAACCGCCACCAGCGCAACGCCTCCATCGCAGCCTGCGCCAGCACCTCCGGACCATTCAACGCCCGCACATCCAACACCGACCCATCGCGCCCTATCACCACATCCAGCACGATCACTCCCTGCAGCTTCGCCGGCCGCGCCGCCGCCGGATATTCCGGATCAACTCGGTGCGTCACCAACCTCTCCATCACCTCGGCAGGAACCTGCTCCTGTGGCCCCTGCGATTCGTTTGTTCTTTCTCCTGCGCGCAAACCCGACTCCAGATCTTCCCACCCGCGATTCCATCGCCACCACAAAACCGCCAGCAACATGGCCGCCGATACCAGAACGAAAAACCATCCCGGTCCTCGACGTTTGCGCGTAGCTGGCTGGGCGCCGACCGATCCCCCACGCTCCGATCCTTTCCCCGCTTCGATCGGAATCTTCCCCCGCACTCCCGGCTCCAGTTCCGCTTTCGCATCACCCACCCAGCCGCGAATTGCCGCCCGTTGCTCCACCGACAGCCCCACAAACTCCAGCCCCGAGCGCAGATTATCCTGATGCCGCACCAGTGCCCGGGTTCGAAATGGACCTGCCACCTGCGGCAGCCGTATCTCCACTCCCACGGACTCGCCCGGCAACAGTTCTCCCGCTACCACCGCCGACACTCCCCCTTCTCCCAGGTTGACCGACCGTCCCGGCAAAATATCCGGAACCCCCGACCGCACCACCGTCACATCCAGTAGTGCCTGCACGCGGTATCGCAGCCAGCGCCGCCGCGAAGCCTGCTCCCGTCCCCGTGCCTGTCCCCCAGTTGCCAATCAATCGCCTCGATTTTCTTAGGATTACGAAGCAGCTGATCCACCAGGAGCCACATAGAAATCCAAGAAAGGGTTTTCTCTGCGTCTCTGTGGTGAAAGATTTTCGGACTTAGCGCCCGCGCCGCAGTTCCACAATCTCGCTCCCGCTTGCCACCAGCACCAAGCTCGCCATGCCAATGAACAACCCGTGCTCCACCACTCCCGGCATATCGCTGAGCCGTCGCGCCAGCCCGTCCGGATCCCGAATCTGCCCGAACCGGCAATCCAGAATGTAATTATTCTCGTCGGTCAGGTACGGCTTCCCATCCGTTCCCATCCGCATATCAACCGCCGCTCCCAGCGCCTCAATCCGACTCCGCACCACCGCCTGCGCAAACTTGATCACTTCCACCGGCAGCGGGAACTTCCCCAGCACCGGAACTCTCTTCGTCGCATCGGTGATAATCACGTAATACTTCGTAGCCGAGGCCACAATCTTTTCCCGCAGCAGCGCCCCGCCCCCGCCCTTAATTAACCGCAATTCGGGATCAACTTCGTCCGCCCCGTCCACGGTGACGTCAATCTTCTGACATTCATCCAGCGTCGTAAGCGGAATCCCAAGCTCAGCCGCCTGCTCGCGTGAACGCTCAGAAGTCGGTATGCCACGAATCCGCAGCCCATGCTTCACCTGCTCGCCCAGCAACCGGATGAACTGCGCCGCCGTCGACCCCGTCCCCAGCCCAACCACTTGACCATCTTTCACGAACCGCAAACTAGCCCGCGCCGCCGCCTCTTTTTCCTGATCATTCGCCATAGGCTTTCGATGCTGAAGATCGCTTTCGACGACCCACTGCGCCCTATACTTTCCCGCGCCTAGCCCAAACTCTTCTGCACGTAAATCAAATACCCCGCCAGCATCATTCCAAACAGCACCGTCAAGATCGCCACCAGATCCACGACGAATCCCGCCGGCTCAAACTTCCCCTCATCCAGTTGAGTCCGCGTTTTTCGATAGCGCGCCAGTCCCGCCACCATCATCGCCACGCCAGCCAGAATCGCGCTCATCCCCATCCATACTGAAAACCCAGTAGTCCTCGACCCGCGGCCCTGAAACTCCGTCAGCTGCCTCATCGCGATGGCAAACCGCCCAATCGCGAACCCAAACACCACAATCGCCACGCTGGTCCGCACCCACGCCAGAAACGTGCGCTCATTGGCCAGATGATCGCGGGCCCGGTTGGAATCCTCAACCACAGATACTCCTATAAAAGGCAGGATGACGACCGCAGCATTATTCCACAGCCTTCGCCACCAGCGCGCCCACCACCGCAATATTCTTGATCAACTCTTCCGGCACGCCATGCCGCTGCTGCAGATATTCGGGACTGTTGTAGGAAACCGAAACCTTGCCCTCGGCATCTTCCGCGACCAGCGCCTTCAACGGCAGATCGATCGCCACCGACGGCGCCGCCACCATCACCGGCGTCCCTCCCTTGGGATTCCCAAAGATGACAAGCTTGGTCGGCCGCATCTTCATCCCAACCTTCTCCGCTTCGCCGCTGTGGTCGATCACAGCGAACACCCTGACCCCGCGCTCGGCCAGAACCGATTCCAGCCGCTTCACAGTTTCGTCCACCGGGTAAGGGCTTGCCACCTCTACCAGACCGTTTCCCTCCATAACATCGCTCCTTCCATGAAATTCGTAGGAGACAGACGCTGCTTCTGCCCTCCCGCAATCATCTTCCCCAGAATGCCGCTGCCGCAGATAAGAAGAGGTCACATCCAGCGGAATTCCGAGCAGAGTTGGCACGTCCGACTTGGCTCCTGCGTCCGAGGATGCATCACAGTCTATATCTCCCTGGGCCGAAACGGCCGCCTCCGTAGTTTCTCTCGGAGCTCGTGGAAATTTTTAACCTGCCCTTAACATTTCGCCACGAAAGCCGGGTCGAACTGCTTACGATTCGCAAGAAAACCGCTCTCTTGCCAGGCTCCTCCCTGTGGATTTCTTTTCATCAGGAATTCATCTCTCCGTCACCTCCTGTAATCACACGCTCACTACCTTGGCGTCTGCAGTTCTCTGTACGTCAAGGAGGAGATTCATGTCTTCGCAAAGTTTCCTGGCAAAAGCCAGACAGCACCTCGCGGTCGGCACAAGCCTGCTTGCTCTGCTAGCCAACCTGGGAGCGCCGGTCACCTCCGCCGCTCAAAAGCCCGCCGACAAAACCCCCACTGCCTCGCCCATCAAACACGTAATCGTGCTCATCGGAGAAAACCGCAGTTTCGATCACGTTTTCGCCACCTACATTCCCAGACCTGGACAGTTTGTCTCCAATCTGCTCTCCAAAGGCATCGTCAAATGGGACGGATCTCCCGGCCCAAACTATTCGCTGTCGGCGCAATACAGCGCGGTCGATAGCACCACGGTTGGCTCTGGCGCTTATGCCATTAACCCTCCGGAAAAAACTCCTTACACCAACGACCCACCCGCCGTCGCAGGCGGCCCCGCTGTCGCCACAATTACAGCGTACGCTGATGCCCTGGTACCTCCCGTTCCGCCACTCAAGGTGGCCCATCTCATCGAACCTGGGCAACTGTATCCAACCTATTACTACTTCCTGACCACGGGCGGTACCGGACAGGCGCCCTACGCTGCCGCCGACACGCGCATTCCAAACAACTTGGATCTTCCCAACGGCGAATTCCAGCTCACTTCTCCTACACTTCCCTACGACGCTTATGCCAACAGCCCCGTGCACCGCTTCTTCCAGATGTGGCAGCAGACGGATTGCAGCATAGCCGCGGCGACCCCGTGGAATCCGAGTGGTTGCCAGAACGACCTGTTCCCCTGGGTCGAGGTCACCATCGGCTGCGGCAGCGATACTTGCTCCACCGGCACTTTCAACCCGCCGACCAACCTCGTTGGCACAGGGGAAGGCGCTACCTCCATGGAGTTCTTCAACGTGCTCAAAGGCGACGCGCCTTACCTCAAGAGCTTGGCCGATAACTTCACGATGAGCGACAACTTCCATCAATCCGTCATGGGCGGAACCATGGCGAACCACATCGAATTCGGTTTCGCCGACTCCATCTGGTACAGCGACGGCAACGGCAAGCCTCTCACTCCACCGGCCAACCAGATTGAGAATCCTGATCCGCAACCCGGCACCAACAACTGGTACGACTCAGATGGATACGGAGCCAGCAACGGCACCGGCGGCGGAAGCTACGTCAATTGTGGCGATCTCAGCCAGCCCGGCGTCCCCGCCATCGTGAACTATCTCGAGTCCCTGCCCCGTCCGATCGAACCTAATTGCGATCCCGGACACTACTACATTCTGAACAACTACAACCCCGGCTACAACGGCGACGGAAGTTCCTCGCTGGCGCTCTCTCCGTTTACTCTTCCCGGATCGTCGGTTCGCCACATAGGCGATGCCCTGAATGCCAAGAACGTTTCCTGGAAGTATTACGGTGATGGTTGGGACATTTTCGTCACCGACCCCGCCTTCAAAAACCCCTTGAACACCTATTGCAACATCTGCAACCCGTTCAACTACGCCACCGATATCATGACCAACTCCACGCAACGCCAGGAGCACGTTCAGGATTCTCAACAATTCTACAAAGACATCGCCGCCGGCCAACTGCCAGCCGTTTCGATCATCAAGCCCGGCTGGCCTTCGGACGGTCACCCGGCCTCTTCGAAGCTCGATATATTCGAAGGGTTCGCCAAAAACGTCGTCACCGCAGTGCAGTCCAACCCCGAATTGTGGGCCAGCACCGCGATCTTCATCACCTTCGACGAAGGCGGCGGCTATTACGACTCCGGCTACATCCAGCCCGTCGATTTCTTCGGAGACGGCACCCGCATCCCGTTGCTGATCGTTTCGCCCTTTACCCGCGGCGGACGTGTCAACCACAGTTACACCGATCACGTCTCCATCACCAAATTCATCGAGCGCAACTTCGGCCTGGCTCCGCTCACTGGCCGCAGCCGCGACAACCTGCCAAACCCGAAGACGGCTTGGGACAATCCCTACGTACCGTTAAACAGCCCGGCGATTGGCGACCTGTTCGATGCGTTTGACTTCCGGCAAGGTGGGTACGGAGGTGGGCAGTACGGAGGCGGGCGATAACCGGCCAAACTCGGCCTCAGTCGCACTGTCCATAAAACAAGCCGATCAGGGAACGACCTTCCCTGACCGGCTTTTTTGCGTACCGCAACCTTGCTGCGTCCGGCATTTTAACCAGATTTTCACACTACTGCTCCTTCGCGGCGTTGATCATTACAAATAACCCAACGTGGTGACTTCACCTCTTGAATCTGTAACCAAAACATCTTTTGGAGAATGTCCTTGGTCTTTAGTAGGCGCGACTTGCTGCGAATCGGCTTCTGCGCCGGTGCGGGTCTTTTGGCCGCCCCGCGCCGCCTGCTGGCGCAGCAAGCAACCGCCGGTCCAGCCATGAATATGGGCGGCATGAATATGGGACAGAACGCCGCCGCCCAAGCCGCCACAATTCCCCAGTTTCATCAGGCCGAGCTGGCTGGCCCGTTGCCCAGCTACGTGACGCCACTGTCGATTCCGCCGGTGATTCGCCCTCAATCTGCCGCAGTTCCTATTCGCATGGTTCCTTTCCAGCACAAAGCCCATCGCGATCTTCCCCCCGCCACCATCTGGGGCTATAACGGCATGTGGCCCGGACCAACGTTCGAAGTCCGAAAAGGCCAGCCTCTTTCCGTGAAATGGTCCAACCAACTGCCCACAAAACACTTCCTCCCCGTTGACAACACCATCCACGGCTCCGAGGAAAACGTCCCCCAAGTCCGCACCGTCACCCACGTTCACGGCGCTCAGGTTCTGCCCGAAAGCGACGGTTACCCCGATTCCTGGTTCACCTCCGACGGCAAAGCCGGCGCCGTCCCCGCCGCCAATCCCACCCACTACCCGAACGCTCAGCCCGCCACCACGCTCTGGTATCACGATCACGCTCTGGGCATCACGCGCCTCAACGTCTACGCCGGATTAGCCGGCTTCTACCTCATTCGTGACGACCAGGAAGAAGCCCTAAATCTTCCCGCTGGCCCCTACGAAATTCCGCTGATGATTCAGGACCGCAAGTTCGGCGTAGATGGCTCCTTACTCTATCCCCCGCCCAAGAACGGCACTCATCCCATGTGGATGCAGGAATTTTTCGGCGACACCATCTGCGTCAACGGCAAGGCGTCCCCATTCCTCGAAGTCGAACCCCGCAAATACCGCTTCCGCATGGTGAACGGCTCGAACTCCCGCTTCTATCACCTGACGCTGGTTCCCGCCGATGCCAGCGGCAAGCCCAACGGCAAGCCCGTCGACGCTCCGCCCTTTCGTCAAATCGGAACCGACGGGGGTCTGCTGCCCGCTCCGCTAAGCATGCATTACCTCATCTTCTCCCCCGGAGAACGCTTCGACCTCGTCATCGACTTCTCAGAGCACAAAGGAGCGAACCTGGCCCTCATCAACGACGCCCCAGCTCCCTACGCCCGCGGCGGCGAGATCGTGCCGACTGACGTAATGCTGTTCAAGGTCACGAAGCCGCTCTCCGAAAAAGATTCCAGTTCGCTCCCCGACACGCTCGTGCCCTGGTCTCCACTCGACCCCTCGCACGCAGTCCGCGAAAGAACCCTGGCCCTGACCGAGATGGATCGCCCTTCCGACGGCTACACCATGATCGGCCTCCTGGGTCAAAAGCATTGGGACGACCCCATCACCGAAGACCCCAAAGCCGGCTCCGTAGAAATCTGGTCCTTCGCCAACGCCACCGGCGATGTTCATCCCATCCACATGCACCTGGTCCAGTTTCAAGTGTTGAATCGCCAAACATTCGATGTAAAAACCTACATGCAAACCGGGAAGCTAGTCTTCACTGGCATCCCCATGCCCCCGGAATCAAACGAGCGCCCTGCCTGGAAAGATACGATCAAGACGTACTCCGGCTACATCACGCGCGTTATCGCCCGCTTCGACCTGCCCCAGGGAACCCAGGTGAACCCAGGCGACGAATTCCGCTACGTCTGGCACTGCCACGTTCTAGAGCACGAAGACAACGAAATGATGCGCCCCTACAAAATCGTGGGCTGAATAATGTGGAAGATCGGCGCTTCAGCGCCGCGTAAAGCTATCAAACGGGGTCGGGCTTCAGCTGGTCGCGCTTTCGGTACGGAAAGATGTTTTATCAGACTGACCCGGAAACCACTCCGCATGTCGAATCCCCCGCATCCCGCTCAGCATCCGTTATTCTAGTAAGTGAATATGCCTAAGCAGAAATCCGAATCTTCCGACGCCAGGACAAGAACCGCCGTAATTGAAACGTCAGCCAACCCCGAGCGCGAACGCGTCTTCAACGCCTTCCGCCAATGGGGATACCTTGAAGGCGACCTCGACCCCCTCGGCTTCCTGCGCCCGCGCCCCACTCCCGAACTCCAGATCGAAGGCGAGTACGCCCGCGAAGGGCGCGCCATCTATGCCAGCACCATCGGAGTAGAAGTCAACCACATCTACAATCCCGAACGTCGTCGCTGGATCTACGAGCAGATGGAATCCCCGTCTCAGGGTTTCGAGGATGCCGACTCCGAGGTTCCTAAAAAAGCCCAGAAGCGCATTCTCGACCTGCTGATCGGCGCCGACATCTTCGAGCAAGTCATGCAACAACGTTATCTAGGCAGCAAGCGCTTCTCGCTCGAAGGCGTCACTGCGCTGATCCCGCTGGTCGACGAACTCCTCGACACCGGCTCCCGTCTAGGCGCCACCGAACTGGTCATGGGGATGAGCCACCGCGGCCGCCTCAACGTAATCGCCCACGTAGCCAAGCGGCCCCCGGACGAAATCTTCGCCGGCTTTGAAGACGTCAACCCGCGCAGCGTTCTGGGCTCCGGCGACGTGAAATATCACATGGGCGCAACCGGCGAGTACACCACGCGCAGCGGCAACAAGGTTCACATTCATCTGGTTTCAAATCCCAGCCACCTCGAAGCCGTCGATCCCGTAACCGTCGGCCGTACCCGCGCCAAGCAAGACCGCACGGGCGAAGGCGGACCCGAAAAATATCTCCCGCTCCTCGTCCACGGCGACGCCGCTTTCGCCGGACAAGGAATCCTCGCCGAAACCATGAACTACGCCGACCTTCCCGGCTACACCGTAGGCGGCACCATTCACGTAATCGTCAACAATCTCCTGGGATTCACCACCAGCTATCTCGAAGAGCACTCCACCCGCTTCGCCGCCTGCATCGCCCGCCGCCAGTCCATCCCCATCTTCCACGTCAACGGCGAAGATGTGGACGCCGTAGTCCGCGTAGCCCGCCTCGCCACGGAATACCGCTACCGCTTCGGCACCGACGTAGTCATCGACCTGATCGGCTATCGCCGCCACGGCCACAGCGAAGTCGACGATCCCACCATCACTCAGCCGCTGCTCTACAAAAAAATCAAAGAGCATCCCCCGCTGTGGGAGATTTACGCCGATGACATCGGAGCAACCGACGCGCCGGCACGAGCCGCCGCCATCAAGGCAGAATTCGAATCCGCTCAGAAAGACGCCGGCAAGCGAACCAAGAAGCCGCTGATGCGCGACCTCCCGAAGTATTGGGACCAATACTACGGCGGACTCCACAAGCCAGAATTCGAAGTGGAAACCGGACTCTCCATCGAAGAACTATCCGACCTAGCCAGTCACCTGACCACCTATCCCGCGGGCTTCCACATCCATCCCAAAGTGAAGAAGCTCCTGGAGCAACGCGCCGAAATGGGCGCAGGCAAGCGCCCCGTGGACTACGGCATGGCCGAAGCTCTAGCCTTCGCCAGCCTCGCAAAAGCAGGCATTCCAGTCCGTCTCAGCGGCCAGGACTCCCGCCGCGGCACCTTCAACCAGCGCCACTCGGTTCTAATTGATATCGAGAACGAGAACGAATACGTCCCCCTCGAAAATATAGCGCCAGGCCAAGCCAGCTGCGGAATTCACAACTCCACTCTTTCCGAACCAGGCGTACTCGGCTTCGAATACGGCTACAGCCGCGATTATCCCGAAGCGTTAGTCCTCTGGGAAGCTCAGTTCGGCGATTTCGTGAACGTAGCCCAGGCCATCATCGACCAGTTCATCTCCGCTGGCGAAGCGAAATGGAATCTGCTCTCCGGCCTGGTGCTGCTTCTCCCCCACGGCTACGAAGGCCAGGGACCAGAACACTCCAGCGCCCGCATCGAGCGCTTCCTGCAGCTGGCCGCTAAGCACAACATCCAGATCACGCAGCCTTCGAATGCCGCGCAATATTTTCACCTGCTCCGTCGCCAGGCCCTGCGCCACTGGCGTAAGCCGCTGATAGTCTTCACCCCGAAAAGCATGCTGCGCCACGCCGACGCCTCGTCACCCATCGCAGACTTCACCCAGAAGAATTTTCTCAACGTGATTCCCGACACCGAAATCGGAGCAGCCGACCGCATCCTGGTCTGTACGGGAAAGATAGGACACGAACTCCAGGCCGAACGCAAAAAGAGAAAAGACACCTCGACGGCAATCGTCTTTCTGGAACAGCTCTATCCCTTCCCGGACAAAGAACTGGCCGCCGAATTCGCCCGTCACGGCGACGCCGGCGAAATCGTCTGGGTTCAGGAAGAGCCCGCCAATATGGGAGCGCTATTCAACATGCTCCCCCGCCTCCAGCGCATAGCCGGCAACCGCCACGTGCTCTCAGTAAAGCGCAGCTCCAGCGCGAGCCCGGCCACAGGCAGCGCAAAGGCCCACGAAGTAGAACAAAAGACGCTGCTAACCCTAGCCTTCACCACGAAAGGGTAAGCCAGCGGTAAGACGCTAGAATCCCCGTTGTCATTCCGAACCGCAAAGCGGCGAGGAACCTGTTGTCCGCCGGCACCACCACAACTCGTGTGGGGACGGCCGCCTCGGGAGCCTGCCCTGAGCGATGCCGAAGGGTCCAGCGAGAGCAGCGAGCCCCAAGCAGCGCGTTAACCCGGTCTTTCCGTGACCGCTTTGCCCCCCGCCCCAGCCAACTTCGCCTTCACCCCTCCAGCTTCTTCTCCGGCAAACATCTCCTCCAAACTCGAATAAGCATAAATAGTTGGAGCATGATTCTGCATCAATCCACCCGTATCGGCGGTAGGTCCGTAATTGCTGTGCACCTCCCGCCCGAGCATCCGCAGCATCGCCATCAGCTGTCCACGATGATGCGAAGTATGCGTCATCCGCCGCGTCATCACCCAAGCCCGCGACCGCGACACATCGAAAAACTTCACATCCTCTTCCCACCAAGCCTCATCTTTCGCCAAAAGCGCCGCAAGCCGTTTGCCGCTGTCCTCGGCATACCGCTTCATGAACTCCAGCCGTGTCTCCTGCTTCGGCAAAGGAGGCGCGCCCACATCAATCCCTAGCATGTTACGGAACCACAGGTCTTCGCTCACGCACTGATGCACCATCTGCTCGTGCACGCTGCGACCTCGCGGATCGCCCTCCCGCGGACGCACCGCCAGGTCCCCGTCCCGGAACTCGCTCCATACGCTAACCACCTTCACCCGCTCGGTGGCGTACGTCTCGACCAGAAATGCGTATCTCATAGCCGCAAATGTTACCCTGATTCCCGAATCAACTCCATGCCTCGCCCCCAGCCCCTGCGCGTAGCCATCGACACCGGCGGCACCTTCACCGACTGTGTCTGGATCGACTCCACAAACCACTTAAGAATGCTAAAAGTCTTCTCCACTCCAGCCGATCCCTCCCAAGCCATCGTCGAGGCCCTCCGCAAAATCAATCACCAAGGCGAGCTGGTAATCCTGCACGGCACCACAGTCGGCACAAACACATTGCTGGAACGCAAAGGCGCGCGCACCGCTCTAATCACCACCGCCGGTTTCGAAGATGCCATCGAGATCGGACGCCAGGCCCGCCCCAAACTCTACGATTTCTTCTTCGACCGCATCGAACCCCTAGTCCCCGCCGATCTCCGCTTCGGAATAGAAGAACGCACCGCCAGCGACGGAGAAATCCTGACCACGCCCTCGCCCACGGACCTGAAATCGCTAGCGACCCAACTAGAAGCGAAACATCCCGAGTCCATCGCCATCTCGCTACTCTTCTCCTTCGCGAACCCAAAAAACGAGCAGGCAATCGGGGAAGCCCTCAAGCCGTTAGAAGTCCCACTCTCCATCTCTCATCAAATCCTCCCCGAATTCCGCGAATACGAACGCACCTCAACGGTGGTAATCAACGCCTACCTCCAGCCGGTAATGCAGCGCTATCTGGAAAATCTGCAAATCCGCTCTCGGAATTTAGTGGAAGACCCGACCTCGATGGAAGAGCGTCGCTCGGTGGAAGAGCCTCGCTCGGTGGAAGAGCGGCGCTTCAGCGCCGCGAAAAGCCCGCGCAATGTTGGGGCTTTAGCCCCGGTGGCCCGCATCTTTGTAATGCAATCAAGCGGCGGCATCACTCCGCTAGCCTCCGCCGCCACCGAGCCCGTCCGCACTGTTCTCTCCGGCCCCGCCGGAGGCGTAGTCGGCGCCGCCGCCAGCGCCCGCCTCAGCGGCTTCAACCGCATAATCGCCTTCGACATGGGAGGCACGTCCACCGACGTCTCCCTCGTCGAAGGATCCATCACCACCGCCAGCCACGCCGAAGTCGCCGGACTCCCCATCGCCGTCCCCATGCTAGACATTCACACCGTAGGCGCCGGCGGAGGCTCGCTCGCCCGCTTCGATGCCGCAGGTGTCCTACGCGTAGGTCCCGAATCCGCCGGCGCCGATCCCGGCCCCATCTGCTACGGCCGCGGCACCCAACCCACCGTCACCGATGCCAACCTCTTATTAGGCCGACTGCAGCCCACGCGCTTCCTCGGCGGCGACTTCACTCTCGATCTGGACCGCACCCGCCGCGTAACGCACGAGTGGCTGAAGCAGCAAGGAAGTCCGCTGACCATCGAGAAATTCGCCGCCGGCGTAGCCCGCGTAGTCAACGCCACGATGGAGAAGGCCATCCGCGTAGTCTCCATCGAACGCGGCCGCGATCCCCGCGATTACGCCCTCGTAGCCTTCGGCGGCGCCGGAGCCCTCCACGCCTGCGCCCTCGCCGAAGCTCTCAGCATCCCCCACGTGATCGTGCCGGCGCTCCCCGGCGCACTCTCCGCTCTAGGTATTCTGGTGAGCGACGTAGTAAAGGATTACTCCCGTACCGTTCTCTGGCGCATCTCCGGAAAACTCCCAGCCACAGAACTGAACCGTGAATTCTCCGCCCTGCAAAAGCAGGCCGCAAAAGATTTTCAACAAGAAGCCTGGCAAGGACGAGTCCACTTTGACGCGACCATAGACCTACGCTACCGTGGCCAGGGCTACGAACTAAACCTGCCATTCACCAAAGATCTTCTGAAGAAATTCCATCAAGAACACCACCGCCGCTACGGCTACGCCCACCTCACGCGGGAAGCAGAGCTAGTAACCCTCCGCCTCCGAGCAGTGCTGAAATCCACCCCAGCTCATGCAGGAAAGATGAACCATGTGGAAGATACGAATCATGTGGGGACGGGCACTCCTGCCCGTCCAGGCCGAGCAAAGCTCGGCTCGCCTTCCACGCCCGAAGCCCGAGTCGTCTTCGACGGCAAGAAATTAGCGACGGCAATCTACTCGCGCGACGCCCTAAAACCCGGCAAGACGTATCAAGGCCCAGCCATCATCACCGAATACAGCGCCACCACAGTAATCCCGCCCAACAAACGCTTCCACCTCGACCCCGCCTCCAACCTGATTGTTACAATCCGATAAAAATACGTCCCGCGACTACGAACCAGCCACTCGGTACTAGGTACTGGGTACTCCCTTCGTTACAATACTCCCGTGAAACCCAGCATCTTCGTCGTCGAAGACGATCCCGATATTTCCCGCCTCGTTCGCCACCACCTGGAGAACGACGGTTTCGCCGTGCGCGTCTATCCCAACGGCTCCAGCGTAATCGCCGATGCCGAACGCCAGCGTCCCGCGCTCTTTGTACTCGACATCATGGTCCCTGGCAAAGACGGTCTCGAGCTCTGCCGGACCGTCCGCCAAACCCCAGGCCTCGCATCCGTGCCGGTGATTTTCCTTACGGCCAAAAGCAGCGAGGCCGACCGCGTCCTCGGTCTCGAGATCGGAGCCGACGACTACATCGCCAAGCCTTTCAGCCCGCGCGAACTCGTTGCCCGCGTCAAGGCCGTGCTCCGCCGCTTCGAGCGTCCGCTCCCTCCCAGCCCGCTCAAAGTAGGAGACATCGCCATTGACCCCGCCGCCATGATCCTCACCGTTCGCGGACAAACCGTCCCCACCACCGCCACCGAATTTCGCTTGCTCGATTACTTCGCCCGCCACCTCGGCCGCGTCTTTTCTCGCGATCATCTTCTCGATTCCGTCTGGCGTGACACGTCCTACGTGACCCCGCGCTCGGTCGACGTCTACGTCCGCCGCATCCGCGAAAAAATCGAACCGGACCCGGAAAACCCGCGCTACCTCAAGACTGTCCGTGGCGCCGGCTACCGCTTCGAGGCTCCAAAGTGAGAGTGATCAAAGAAGCAATCAAAGAAGTGGTGAGAGTGACAGCGTGGCGAGAGTGACAGAGCAGTGAGAAACGGAATCTTCCTCAAGCTGATGGCCGCCTTTGCGGTCGTCATCCTGGCCACTGCCATAACTTTCGACGCGATGCTCGGCGGCGCGGTCCGCCTCGCTTATCCGCTTTCGGATGTGGAAGCCGTCTCCCTGCAGATGCGCCACCGGCTGGAACTCGCTTCCGGACTCGCATTCCTCTTCGCCTTCGTAGTCGCCGCCATCGCCGCCAATTGGACGGCTCGCCGCCTTGAGCGCATCGTCGATGTCGCCGCCCGCATCGCCGACGGTGATCTCACAGCTCGCATCCAGGAAACCTCGCAGGACGAAGTCGGCCGCGTCGCGGGCGCCATCGACAAAACCGCCCGCCGTGTCGAAGAAAGTTTCGCCGCTGTCCGCTCCAGCCAGCGCCAGCTCGAAACCCTGCTCAACAGCATGCAGGACGCCGTCATCGCCGTCGACGCCGACGGCCACGTGCAGTGGGCCAATCAACCCATGGACCGCCTCGTTCCCCAAGGCGCCCGCCTGCAGCAGCCGGTTGAAGAAACCATCCGCGACCCCGACTTTCTCGCCTCCGTCAAGGAGGCCACCACCACCCGCGAAGTCAAGACCGCCCGCGCCACTTCCATCGTCCCCGGCCGCGCCTTCGACGTCACCGCCGCCCCTCTGCCCGGAGGAGGCGCCGTCGCCGTGCTCCGCGACCTCACCGAGACCGAGCGCGTCGAAAAAACCCGCCGCGACTTCATCGCCAACGTTTCTCACGAACTACGCACGCCCCTCACATCAATTCAGGGCTATGCCGAAACTTTGCTCGACAGCACTTCCGAAAACACCGGCCCCACGCGCGAGTTCCTCGAGATTATCCGCAAGAATTCCGCCCGCATGTCCCGTCTCACGGAAGATCTGCTCACCCTCGCTCGCGTCGAATCCGGCGAAACCCGTTTCGAGATGGAGCCCGTTCCCCCCGCCGAGCTTCTCCATGATGCCGAAGAGAGCTTCCGCGAAATCGCCCGCACTCACGGTATCGACTTGCAAATCCAGGATTCCCTGCCCAGCCAGAATTCCCCCATCCAGGATTCGCCCATTCAGAACCTGCGCTCAGTCCTCGCCGACCGCGAAGCCATCCACCAGGTCTTTTCCAACTTGATCGATAATGCCCTGAAGTATGGATCAAATTCCGGTTCGAATTCCCCCTCGAAGCAAGGTTCCAGCGATGGTGTACCCGCCCCGCGAATCGTCCTCGGCGCCCGCTCCGTTCCCCACGCCATCGAATTCTTCGTTCAGGACTTCGGCGCCGGCATCGCCTCCGAACATCTTCCCCGCTTGTTCGAGCGTTTCTATCGCGTCGACAAAGCCCGCTCCCGCGAATCCGGAGGCACCGGCCTCGGTCTCGCTATCGCAAAACACATCATGCTCGCCCACGGCGGCTCCATCCGTGCCGAAAGCGAACTAGCCCACGGCTCCACCTTCCTCTTCACCCTCCCCACCGCCTAGAACCGCCCCAACTCGGCTGTCCGAGCCTGGGCGAAGCCCGGCGCCCCGAAGCAGTTACCTACGTTTCTCCGAAATTCCCTAGCCTCCGGTGTAAAATCATTGCAGGATTTTCGTCAGAAAACGTTCTGGAAATGTAATGAAGCCCATAGCCGCCATCCTACTGCTCGCCGCCGCAAGCCTCGCCTGGTCGCTCCCCGCAAACGCTCAACGTGAAAACCGAAGTATCGGGGAAAATAGCATCGAAGCGAGAAGAGCGTCCAGGCAATACCAGAAAGCCGCGAAGAAAGCGGCCAAGAAACAAAAGAAACAAATGAAGAAATACCAGAAGCAGCAACGCCAGGCAGCCAAACGCCAGCAACGCGGTCACTAAGTGTCAGCGGAAAAACCCACGAAATTCACCTGCCCGTAACCCACTCCCGCTAAAGAAAACCTATCCTTACTCATTGACCATCCATTCGTATGAGCGGCACAATAGCCTCAGCGAGTCAATCGGTCTGCGCCGTTCCGCCCCGCATTAAAGGGATAACCTCATGAGTACTGCCCGCGTCGAAAGTCTCACTCCCGAACCGGCCCACCACCACATCGTCCGCCGCACCATTGAAGCCTGCCGTCTGGCCAAGGACGCCGCAGCCGCGGCCGCCGAGGGCATCGCCACCGGTTCCAGTTCTCTGCTCAACTCTCTGCTCCAGCGCGAGCGCGAACTCGACACCCTTGACCGCGAAATCGACAGCGCCGTCACCTCGGTCATCACTGAAGTCAAGCCCGTCGAAGCCCGCGAACTTCTCGCCTGTATGAAGTTCATGATCAGCCTCGAGCGCATCGGCGACCTGCTCCTCAGCTTCGCGAACAGCGCTCAAGCCGCTTCCGGCCGCATCGATTCCGAGGACACCCGCGACCTCACCCACATGGCCACCATCCTCGAAAAAATGCTGACCGATGTCGGCGACTCCTTCTCCAACCGCGACGTAGGCAAGGCCGTCGACGTTATCCGTTCCGACGCCGAAATGGACCGCCTCCGCAATCTGATCTTCCTCCGCCACATCGAGAATCCCGAAAACATCGCCCGCCAGGCCAGTCTGCAGGTCATCTTCATGACCCAATCCCTCGAGCGCGCCGGCGATCACGCGAAGAACTTAGCCGAAGAAGTCTGCCACTTCGTAAGCGGCCACACCGTCCGGCACGTCCTAATGGCCTACGACAAGCCCGTAGAACAAATGTTCATCGACTACCTCCGCCGCCGCGACCAACACTAAGTTGCCACTAAAAAGCTAGTCTTTCCGAGCAAACCTCGCCATTCCAAGCAAACTTGTCATTCCGATGAAAGCTTGCCACTCCGATAAAGGCTTGTCATTCCAAGCAAACTTGTCATTCCGAGCAAAGCGAGGAACCCGCTGTTCGCCGGCGGCACCCGTGCTCGTGTGGGGCGGACACTCTTGTCCGCCTCTATCCACAAGCAATCGGTATAAGGCCCGCCCAGCCCACCAGGAACTGACACCCCCAACTCAACCAAACTACTTCTTCCCCAAAAACTTTCCAACCACCCCAGCACACCCCTCAACAAATTCCGTTTCCGACTTATTAAACGTGCCGGTGAAGTAGCTCTCGATATCGAGCTCAGCCACAAGCTTACCCTTCACGAAAATAGGAACAACGATTTCGCTGTTCACCATCGGCGATCCCGCAAGGTACCGAGGATCTTTCTTGACGTCATCCACCACAACGGTCTGCCCGCTGCTGGCCGCGGCCCCGCAGAGTCCCGAACTAAGCGGGATGCGGGCGTTAGGCGTAAAGCTGCCCACGAAAGGCCCGACCAGCAGCACGCCCGCATCCGTCGGATCGACCAGATAGAACCCCACCCAGTTATAGCGCGTCATCTTTTCGTGCAGACGCTGCGCAATGCGCTCCATCACAGACTCTGCCGTCGGAGCCGTACGGGCAAACTCCTGAAATTCCTTCAAAAGTTCTTCATGCGCAAGCGTCATCGATCGCCCCCGAGGTTAGTCAGAAAGCTGTCGCAGACTCCACTGCCGCTTCCCGTCGCATTAGTGTACGCGTTCAGCGAAATTGTAGCGGCGGCGTCTCGCCGGCTCTTTCGCAAGCAAGAAGGATGCTCGTGCGGGCGGACACTCCAGTCCGCCTAAATCACAATCAAAACGTGTATGGATGGGCGAGGAACCGCTTCGAAATAAAAAAGGGCAAGCCCAAAGGCCCGCCCTAAATCAGCCGCCGCTTCTCATCCCCCGAGATCAAGCAAGATCGTAGCGATCAAGGTTCATTACCTTGTTCCAGGCAGCCGCAAAGTCCTTCACAAACGCCTCCTTCGCATCGTTGGAGGCATAGACTTCCGCGAGCGCCCGGAGCTGCGAGTTCGAACCAAAGACCAGATCTACCCGCGTCCCAGTCCACTTAACTTTGTTCGTCGCCCGATCGCGCCCCTCAAACACACCATGGGATGTAGAAGAAGGCTCCCATTTCGTATCCATATCGAGCAGGTTGACGAAGAAATCATTGGTCAGGGTCTCGGGCCGCTTGGTGAAGACACCGTGTTTGGACCGCCCGAAGTTCGCACTCAGGGCGCGCATGCCGCCGATGAGTACTGTCATCTCGGGTGCAGTCAGGGTCAGCAATTGCGCCCGGTCCACCAGCAACTCCTCAGCCGACAGAATCTGTCCGCTGCCGTTTCGAAGATAGTTCCGGAACCCGTCCGCAACCGGCTCCATTACGGCGAAGGAGTGCACGTCGGTCTGCTGCTGCGAAGCATCCGTGCGTCCCGGTGAGAAAGCGATCTTCACCTTGTGCCCGGCCTTCTTCGCAGCCTCCTCGACGGCTGCGCAGCCGCCCAGAACGATCAGGTCAGCCAGCGAAACCTTCTTCCCTTTCCCATTGGATTTCGACCCGTTGAAATCCTTTTGGATCGCCTCCAGCTTCTTGAGAACCTTAGCCAATTCGGCCGGCTGGTTCACTTCCCAATCCTTTTGTGGAGTAAGGCGAATCCGCGCCCCGTTCGCCCCACCGCGCTTGTCGGAGCCACGGAACGACGACGCCGACGCCCAGGCAGTCGTAACCAGTTCGGAGATCGATAGTCCTGATTTCAGGATCTTCGCCTTCAGCGCAGCAATCTCCTTCTCGCCGATCAATTTATGATCCACAGCGGGAACCGGATCTTGCCAAACCAGCTCCTCCTTCGGAACGAGAGGCCCGAGGTAGCGCGCGATCGGCCCCATGTCGCGGTGCGTCAGCTTGAACCACGCCCGCGCAAACGCGTCTGCCAACTGATCCGGATGCTCATAGAATCGGCGTGAAATCTTTTCGTAAGCAGGGTCGAACCGCAACGCGAGATCCGTGGTCAACATCGACGGCGCATGGCGCTTCGACGGATCGTGCGCATCCGGCACCGTATGCTTACCTGCGCCATTTTTCGGTGTCCACTGATGCGCACCCGCCGGACTCTTCGTCAGTTCCCATTCGTAGCTGAACAGGTTGGCAAAGAAGTTGTTGCTCCACTTCGTAGGCGTCGTGGTCCAGGTGACTTCCAGGCCGCTGCCGATTGTGTCCGCACTGTGACCTTTGCCAAGTTTGTTCTTCCATCCCAGGCCTTGATCCTCGATCTCGGCGCCTTCTGGATCGTTGCCCACATATTGAGCAGGAACACCAGCACCGTGGGTCTTGCCGAACGTGTGACCGCCGGCAATGAGCGCCACAGTTTCCTCATCATTCATTGCCATGCGGGCGAACGTCTCTCGGATATCCCGCGCCGCGGCGATGGGATCCGGCTTTCCATTCGGCCCTTCCGGGTTCACGTAGATCAAGCCCATCTGCACGGCACCAAGCGGCTTCTGAAGATCACGATCCCCCGTATAGCGCTCATCCGCCAGCCACTTGCCTTCCGGCCCCCAGTAAATGTCCTCCTCAGGCTCCCAGACGTCTTCGCGCCCGCCCCCAAAACCGAACGTCTTGAATCCCATCGAATCCAATGCCACATTGCCGGCAAGAATCATCAGGTCTGCCCAGGAAATCTTCCGGCCATACTTCTGCTTGATCGGCCACAGCAGCCGGCGCGCCTTGTCAAGGTTCACGTTGTCCGGCCAGCTATTGAGCGGCGCAAAGCGCTGTTGCCCAGCTCCGGCCCCGCCGCGGCCGTCGCCGATGCGGTACGTACCGGCGCTGTGCCATGCCATGCGAATAAAAAGAGGCCCATAGTGGCCAAAGTCGGCTGGCCACCACTCCTGCGAATCCGTCATCAAGGCGTGCAGGTCCTTGATCACGGCCTTCAGGTCGAGGCTCTTGAACTCCTTCGCGTAATTGAACTTTTCGTCCATCGGATCGGACAGTGGCGAATGCTGGTGCAGGATCTTCAGGTTCAGCTGATTCGGCCACCAATCCGCGTTCGTGTAAGAGTTGCGAACGCCGTGCGCTACCGGGCACTTCGATTCGGTCTCGGCGTTTTTCTGCTTAACTTCGGGGACAACACTTCCAGATGAACTCGCGAGTGTATTTTCCATATGTTTTCGTCCTTCGAATAGTGATTAGGTACTGCGCGAAAAAGTTACTTGTTGGCGCTGCAGCGACGGCAAAGTCCAAATACCTCCACCATCGGCTGCGTCAGATCAAAGCCCCGAGGCACATGCCGCGACAGCTTCTTGTAGTTGATAAAGTCACCTTCGATATCCTGCACCGCCTTGCAGCGCGTACAGACCAGGTGATGATGAGCTTCGAGATTTCCTTCCACCAGCAAAGTGGAAGCATGGGGGCTGACTTCCCGCAGCAGTCCGTGGTCCACGAACAGTCGCAGGTTCTTGTAGACCGTAGCTAAAGAGATGGAGGGAGTCCGCCGCCGTACCTCGGCATAGACACTTTCAGGTGAGTAATGTCCCGGCGCGGCCACAACCGCCTCGTAGATGACCTGCCGCTGGTGCGTGGCGGCAAGGCCACACTTCCAAGCCAGTTCCCGGAATTGTTCGTGAGCGGAAGGCACGGGAGAAGATATTGTCTTAGATAAGAATCATTATAATCAAAGAATTATTCAAATGGGGCACCAAATGCTCGTGCGGGACGAATCCGCTCCTATTTCAGTTCGGTAATGATCGCGTGCTGTTTTCCACGAACCAGTGCTTCAGTGTGGGTGCGGCCGCGGGCGTTGAACCGGACCGCGCCGGGCGTGAACGAATTCATCGTAACTTGCCCGTCGGGAGTAGTCGAACTTAGGTCGCCTTCTTCAAGGAACACGACTACGACGTCTTTATCATGGAAGTGCATCGGAGTAGCCACACCGGGCGTCCAGGTGTAATCCCACACGATCACGCGGTCGTTTTCCAGGATCTTCTTCGACCCCGGTCGCGGAAATGCCAGAGGATACTTCGTCAGGTTCGCCGTCGGAGGCACCGGATAATTCTTTAGATCGATCACAATCGATCTTTTGGCGGCAGTCGGGGTCTTGCCCTTCGCCACGAACTCCGCACCGCCCGACGACAAGGACACGGCGACGGCATCATACGGCTGCTCGATTCGAGGGTCAGTTAAATCCCACACGGTAACCCGATCATTGTCGATCACAGGCATCATCGCCTTTTGCGGCACGGAAACCTGGAACAGCATCGCGCAGAGCAGCAGAATAGGAAACATCGGAGCACCTTTCAGGAAGCAGAATTCAAGATACAAGATACTTTGTAAGGGCTCCAGGCGAAACCAGAAGGCAAGGTGTTACCATCTCCTGATCAGAGCGAGGGTCCCCTATGGCCACGCAACCTTACAACTTGAGCGAGGACTCCTGGCCCGAATTGCCCCTCGAGGCATGGCAGGATACTTACGCCACTCTGCACATGTGGACGCAGATTGTGGGCAAGGTGCGGCTGGCACTCAGCCCGCGCATCAATCACTGGTGGGAAGTTGCGCTGTATGTGAATGCACGCGGGCTGACTACCTCGGCCATCCCTTACGAGGGCAAGATCTTCGAGGTTCGGTTCGACTTCATCGACCATAAGCTGTTGATCCTGACCAGTTGGGGTCCGTCGAAGACACTGGCGCTGAAGGCGCAATCCGTCGCCGACTTCTACGCAGAATTTATGTCGGCCTTGCGATCGCTCGGCATTGCAGTGAAAATCTGGACCATGCCGCAGGAAGTGCCAAACCCGGTGCCCTTTGACCGTGACACCAAGCATGCATCCTATGATCCCGAATATGCGCATCGTTTCTGGCAAGTATTGGTCCGGTGCGAGGACATCTTCCAGGAATTCCGTGCCGGCTTCATCGGCAAGGACAGTCCCGTGCATTTCTTCTGGGGAAGCTTTGATCTCTGTGTAACGCGCTTCTCCGGGCGCCGGGCGCCGGAGCGGGTGGGAGCCGATCCGGTCACGCGTGAAGCCTATTCGCATGAGGTGATCAGCGCGGGATTCTGGCGTGGCGGCGGCGAAATTAAAGGTGCGGCCTTCTATGCCTATGCCGCGCCCGAGCCTGCGGGTTTTGCCGAGCAGAAGGTGCAGCCTGCGGCGACGTTTTATCATCCGCAAATGAAGGAATTTCTGCTGATGTATGACGACGTGCGCCGCGCTGCGTCTCCCCGGGAGGCGTTGCTCAGCTTCCTCCAAAGCACTTATGATGCGGGTGCGAACTTGGCGAAGTGGGACCGGAAGGAGTTGGAGAGAACCTCAGGATGACAAGGTTAGGGGGAGATAAGAATGTCAAAGAAATGCAAGCATCTGGATCAGATCAAGTTCAGGACCACCAACATTGACGTCTGTGCAGAGTGCGTCAAACTTGGCGACACCTGGGTTCACCTGCGGATGTGCATGATCTGCGGGAACGTGGGTTGCTGCGATTCGTCAAAGAACAAACACGCGACCAAGCATTTTCATCACACCAGCCATCCCTTGATTCGCTCCATCGAGCCAGGAGAAGAATGGATCTGGTGTTACGTTGACGAAATCATTGCCGGCGAAGTAGCTGCCTAAGACGTCGCGGGACACGCCGCGGCACAAGTCGCCGGACGCCGTAGGAAATTTATGCCTTGGGGCCGCATTGCGTTGGCCGTATTAGCCAGTGGATTCGTGTCGTCAATGACCGACTGGCTGTTCGCGGGCGACTGGCTTTACAAGCGCTACGACCGGCATCCCGAGATCTGGCGATACCGAGGCGGCCAGGGAGAAAGCACAGCCATTCTCTGGTCGAGCCTGTTTCCTTTTCTTACCTGCGGTGTTTTTGTTCTGCTCTGCAGTGGCCTGCATCTCCACACTTACCGCGCAACGTTCAAATTGGCGGCAGCGATCTGGCTCATCGGCCCACTGCCGTTCAACATCGTCAACGCGCTGTGGATCAAACTGGCCCCGGCGATTGCCACGTCCTACGCCGTGGGGTGGCTGGTCAAACTCGCGCTCGCGGCACTGGCTGTGACGCTGATTATAGGCTGAGCGTTTATCGAGAAGCGTTTTCGATAACCCACCTCACCCTTTCACAATCTTCTTCGCCGTCCCGTCCCACACCGCGATCGACTTGTTGAAGTACGCATAGTTCGCCAAATGGCAGCCGATAGCTGCGTGGTTGCCGAACATTTCATTTTCGGTGACTGGCTTGCGGGTGCGCACGGCGTTAAAGAAGTTGGCCTCATGGTCGACGACGTCGCTGTATCCCGCGGGCACGGTGTAGGACTCTTCCAGCTCGTTCACGTGCGAGGCCAGCGCGGGCGTCGGTGGATGCTCTGCGTGCCACTGCTTCAGATACTGCTCCCGCAACGCGCGCGGCCAGCCTCCGGTCGAATATCCTTCCGGCTTCGGAGTCGTGTCCTCCGGTCTGAAGGTCAAAGTGGAATCCTTGATGATCAGGGTACCCTGGGTGCCGTAGAAGGCGATGAACTCTCCGCCATCGTTGTTCAGGTTGCAGCGCAGGCTGACGCGGAAATTCGGATAGTCGTAAATGGTCTCGATCAGGTCGGGGAACTCGCGGCCGTCCTTGAAGTGGAAGAGCCCGCCGCTCGATTGCGCGCGCTCGGCGATCGTGTTCGTGCCCGAGATGAAGTGGATTCCTGAAATCAGGTGAACGAACAGGTCGCCGCCCAGGCCCTCGCCGTAGTCGGTGTAGCAGCGCCACCGGAAAAAGCGGATGGGATCGAAGGGCCGCTTGGGCCCGCTGCCCAGAAACGCGACCCAGTCGATCGTCTTCTCACTGGCGTCGGGAGGAATGGGATAAACCCACGCTCCGCTGGGGCTGTTGCGGTCCCAATAAGCCTGGATCGCGGTCACCTGGCCGAGCTTGCCTGAGTCATAAATCTCTTTGGCTTTGGCATACAGAATCGAGCTGACGCGCTGGCTGCCGATCTGGACAATGCGATTCGCCTTGTGCGCCGCTTCGACCATGGCAAAACCTTCTTCCACGGTATGCGACATGGGCTTTTCGCAATAGACGTCTTTGCCGGCGGCGCAGGCGTCTTCGAAAATGTGGCTGTGCTGGTGGTCCATCGCCGCAATGATCACCGCGTCGACATCTTTGCGGTCAAGGATGGAGCGATAGTCGCGGGTAGCAGGAACGTTGGGGTTGCCGACAGCTTCTTGCGCGGCAATGTGGCGGCTGTCATAAAGATCGCAGACCGCAACGCACTCAACGCCTGGCACTTGCGTGGAGGCCTTCAGCAGTTCGCATCCGCGAATGCCTGTGCCAATGCTGGCAAAGCGAACGGTGTCGCTGGGCGCGACCGGATACGCCGCTGCCGCCGACAGCAGATGAGGCTGCAACACATTTGCTCCGACCGTCGTCGCGGCAAGAGCTCCCGTACCGATGTGGATGAATTGCCGGCGAGTCAGCGGATTCCTGGACATGAGTTTCTCCCACGAAATTAAGGCTGGACTGTTTACGGGCTGAGATTATCCCACAGGAAAGATGAATGCAGTAAATCGATTTTCTGCACCCTGTCTCTTATCCGAGCACCGGCAGAGCAGTCGCGAAGAAGAAAATATAGCGTTCAGCGGAGCGCCGAGATTCTGAATTTGGCGAGGATAGGGAGAGGCAGCTACTAGTACTGGATACTGACCGGGTTCGGCCGGACGATGCACATCCGCCAGCAACACGGTTCCATCACGCATCGTCACCGCTACGTCGTCATCCCCCGCCATGGCGTGGGCAGGCTGCGACAGGTTGCGATAGTCACGGCCGGTGATTTGTGGGCCGTTGAGTCGACGCTGTCCGGGGTCTACCCCCGATGCTTGGATGTTGGTCATGACCTACCCAACGAAGTTCCAGTGGAGCGGCCAATTTTACATCCAAAGCGATGAGTCAGTTTAGATCTGGAAATGGCCGGACGAAGAAAAGGGGTTTACAAAAAGGGGTTTACAAAAAGGAAGGAAAAAATTGAAAGGGCCGTGACATTGGTTATGCTCTAGCTGCCGCCTCCTGCGAGGGAGCCCACAGCGTGGACGCATGTACCGTCACAGCCCCTTGATGCGATCACTGTTTTCACAGTCCCAAACCCCAACTGCACCTCGCAGCGCCGTCGGTTTTTTCAGGTTCGGCTGCCTCTCAGGTTGCCCCGCTAGGCTGATCACTCAGTCTACTTCGGGCAGCAAGGTTTAATTCGCTGTCCCTTTCAACCGTCGACGGGAGCAACCTTAACAGACCATTCATAAATGTCAACGCAAACTATTGGTGCAACGCGTCGCATTCGTCCTGTGAATAACGCAAAGTGCAAGCCGTTGTAGCACAAAAGTTTATCGATGTGCCTTCCCAATTTGGGACTGCTTTTACACAATAAATTTCACAACGTCCCGAAGCGCGAAAAATCCTCAACTCGCACCGAATATTCATCTTGACGCAGAATCATTCTCGGCGCATCTTGCTAATAGTACAAAAGACGCATTGATGTCAGAACTCGTGGCCTACGTGGATGGTGGTTCCCTGGGCAATCCCGGGCCCTCGGGTATTGGAGTGGTGATCGATGGCTGCGAAAGCGGCCCCATCCGCATCGCCAAATGGATTGGCCACCAGGATAACAACGTGGCTGAATACGTGGCCCTGCTGGAAGCTCTGCAGTGCGCCCTCTCTCTGAAGGCCAAAGCGCTGCACGTTTATTCGGACTCCGAAGTGGTAGTCCGCCAGATGCGCGGCGAATATATCTGCCGCAGTTCTCGCCTGTATTCTCTGCATTGGACCTGCCGGAAGCTGGCGCGCGCCCTCAGTTTCTCCATCTCGCACGTTCCGCGCGAGGACAATGCCGAGGCCAACCAACTGGCCAACACGGCAGTGCGGGAGCGGGCTGGCTAGGCTGTCCGTATTCGGTCACCGCTTCATTACTAATTTCCCAAGGCTTACCGCAGACATCTTGACACGCCGTCCTCTCCGAGGCAGACTCCCAGTACGGCATCCTGAAAACTGAAATGAGTCATGGCAGGACGGATCGCGCCCCCGCCGCCTCGACTCGACGAGGTTCCCACGCGCGCCACGCGTCGTCGAGTAGCGATCGTGAGGTATCGATCGTTAAGTAGCTCAAATAAGTAGTGGATCAAAATTAATTCTCGACCGCAGTCTGGCTGGCCTGTGGTGTAGGGAGATATGGCAAGTACCAGCGCAACTCGAGCCGCAATCGCGAACGTCTCTACCGGGAGCGCGCCCCCGCCTGTGCTGCAAGATCGGGCTCCGCGTTTTCCCGGAGAGGACGGCGGACGCTCGCTGTCCGACATGGCCTACAGCGATCTCGACGCCGCCCTGCAGTTGCTGGCCGAACGCGCCCAGTACATCACCGGAGCCAGTGGCGCCGCCATTGCCCTGCGCCGCGGGGAACACAATGACATGCTGTGCCGGGCCAGCATCGGCTCGAACGCTCCTGAGCTGGGCGCGCTCCTCTCCATGGAATATGGGCTTTCCGGGGAAAGCGTCCGCACGCAACAGGTTTTACGTTGTGACGACGCCGAACGCGATCCGCGGGTCAATCGCGAGGGCTGCCGCCAGTTGGGCATTGCGGCGGTGGTCGTGATGCCCATTGTCAGCGACCAGCAGGTGCTCGGCGTCTTCGAACTTTTTTCCGGCAAGCCACACGTCTTTGCGCAGCGCGACATTTCCGCCTTGCAGCGCCTGGGCGGGATGGTCGAAACCGCGGTGAAACATGCGGCAGCGGTCCAGAACATGCCTGCAGCGAAAGAGCCGGCCACCGCGGAAAATCAGCCGTCGGTGGAAGCGATGACGACCGAGACTGCGGAAGTGATCGTAGTCGAGTCAGCGCCAGCTGAATCCACCGTCAGCGTGATGCTCCCAGATGTGGTCCAAGCGCCAGCAAATCTTCCGCCGCCAGAGGCAAAACCCGAGGCGCTCCCGAAGAAGCCCCTTTTCTGGTCGGCTGCGATGCAGAATCAAGCCTCTGGCAAGACCGACGAGGCTGATGCCGCAGTCTCAGTGCCTCTCGTGTTGAGGAACCTGCAAAAGTGCAAGGCTTGCGGTTTTCCCGTGTCGCAGGGCCGCACCTTCTGCGTGGAATGCGAAGAGAAAAAGTGGCGCGGCCAGCGCCTTCCGCAATCCGCCGCCGCTGCCGCGACACCTTTGAAAGCGGCCGCTGCTCCCAGGCAGGCGGCAGCCAACTCCGTACACACATCGCCACCTCCCTCTGCTGACATCTTGCATCGGCCGGCGCAGTCTGCAGTCTCCAGCAGCTCGGTAATGTTCTCAAGCTCCGCGGCCCCGTCCCCATCATGGTTCGCCGCCAACAAGTACGTCCTCGGAGCCCTGCTCGTCGTAGCCATCGTCGTTGCAGCGATCGCCTGGCTGCGCTGACCTTCCCCATCTGCCCGTCTTCTTCCTTCGCGAATCTTCTCTGTGAAGCCCCCGCGGCAGATTACAATTCTGTGCCTGACTCGAAACCACATTAGGGACGATCAGACTTAGAGACGATCAGGATTAGTGACGATCAGGAGGATTTTGATCTGAGAGGCTTGATGGCGCCACCAACCACGTGTATCTTCCTGCGCCGCTTCTTGCTGCTCCTGCTGCTGACTGCGTTGGCCGCAGCCCAGAACCCCGAGCAGCGCACGGCCCGCTATCTCGACTCGGTTCGCAAACAGCCGCCGTTGCTGCTGGCCTTCGTCCGCGACCTGCCCAAGGGCGGAGACCTGCACAATCATCTGGACGGCGCCATCTACGCCGAAGACCTGGTCGATTTTGCAGCCGACGGCGGCCTTTGCGTCGACCGGACGTCTTCCCGTCTGCTCGCCCCGCCCTGCGACTCCTGTGAAAACTACACCGCGAAACCCGCAGCCCGCTGCAGTTACGGCGATCACGTGCTCTATAACCAGATGATTGACGCCTGGTCGATGCGCAACTGGAGGCCGGGCGACGAATCCGGCCACGATCATTTCTTCGCCGCCTTCGACAAATTCGGCCTGGCCTCGCACACGCATGTAGCGGAAGCAATCGCCGCCAGCACAAACCGCGCCGGCATGGATCATCTCCAGTATGTCGAGTTCATGCACACCGCGGACGCAGGCGGAGCCGCGCAACTGGCAAGGAAAGTCGAGTGGAATCCGGATTACGCAAAGATGCGCGACGCCCTGCTGACCGCCGGCATGAAAGACGTGGCCGCGGAAACCAGCAAAAGACTTGCCGCCGAAGATGCCCGTGCCAAAGAGATTCTCAAATGCGGGACCGCGGATGCCGCGCCCGGATGCGACGTGACCGTCCGCTATCTTTATCAGGTGCTGCGCGGCTTGCCCCACGACATCGTGTTCGCGCAGATTTTGCTGGGCTTCGAGCTGGCCTCCTCCGATCCGCGATTTGTCGGGCTGAACCTCGTCATGCCCGAGGACTGGTACGTGCCCATCCACGACTTCAACGAGCATATGGCCATGCTCGACTACCTTCACGGCGTCTATCCCAAGGTGCACATCACGCTGCACGCGGGCGAACTCGCCATGGGGCTGGTGCCCCCGGAAGATTTAGCGTTTCATATTCGTGCCTCGATCGAGCGCGGGCACGCCGAGCGGATCGGCCACGGGGCTTCGGTGATGAATGAAAAGGATCCCATCGGCTTGCTGCATGAAATGGCAAAGCGCAACGTCCTGGTAGAAATCGCGCTGACTTCAAATGACATGATTCTAGGAGTGAGCGGCGACGACCATCCCCTGCCGATTTACATGAAGTATGGAGTTCCCGTAGCGCTCGCGACCGACGACGAGGGCGTGTCACGCTCCGACATGACGCATGAATACTTACGCGCGATCGAGACCTACCACTTGTCGTACGCAGATCTGAAGCGCATGGCGCGCCAAAGCCTCGAGCACAGCTTCCTGCCCGGCCAAAGCCTGTGGACGGACACGAAACTCGTGTTTCGCATGGCGACGGCATGCGTGAACGACGCGGCAGGAGCGGAAAAACCTTCGGCACAATGCGAACAGTTCCTCGCAGCCAGCGAACGCGCCCGCATGCAGTGGAAGCTGGAAGGCGAGTTCGCCAGGTTCGAAAAAAAGTACTGACAACCTTTTCCCATGAGTAACGATCTTTACGACATCGCCGAAGCTGCCGCACGGCTTATCCTCGGACGAACTCCTTTGCGTCCGCGAATCGGTTTGGTTCTGGGTTCCGGGCTCGGAGGATTTGCCGATTCTCTCAGCGACGCCACGAGAATTCCTTACGGCAACATCCCTGCGTTCCCGCCGTCGACCGCAATCGGCCACGCCGGACAAATGGTGATCGGCAATTCCGGCGCTGTCCCGGTCGCCACAATGCAAGGCCGCGTGCATCTTTATGAAGGATATTCCGCGCAGGAAGTCGCCTTCCCCATGCGCGTCTTCGGCCGCATGGGCATTCGCGCAGTCATCCTGACCAACGCCGCAGGTGGAATCAATCTCAACTATCAGCAGGGCGCACTGGTGCTTATCCGAGACCACATCAATCTGCAGGGGACGAATCCGCTGGTCGGACCGAATGACGACCGCTTCGGCGTACGCTTTCCCGACATGACGCACGCCTACGAGCGGCAGTATCGCGCACTCGCACGCGAAGAAGGCAGCAAACTCGGGATGAGGCTGCACGAAGGCGTCTACGCGGCACTACTCGGCCCAAGTTACGAAACGCCAGCCGAGATCAACTATTTGCGAACCATCGGCGCCGACCTGGTCGGCATGTCGACCGCCTTCGAGGTAATCGCCGCGCGTCACATGGGAATCAAAGTGCTCGCCATCTCCTGCGTCACCAACATGGCAGCCGGCATCATCGACCAGCCACTCTCGCACCAGGAAGTCATGGAAACCGGAGAGCGCGTCAAGACCAGCTTTGAGGCCCTGCTGCGAGCAGTCCTGCCACGCATAGCGCACGACTTGTAGAGAGCGCCGGACAGCGCCAGAGAGCGCCAGACTTTATGTCCAAGAAATAATCCTGTCATTCCGAGCAGAGCGAGGAACCTGCTGTCCGCCTGCAGTGGAATAAAATCGGCACGCCCTACTTCCCCGCTCGCGGAATAAACAATTCCACCGGCGGCTTCACGCCATACACGGCAGCGAAACTTCCCTGATTCACAGCCAAAGCGAAATGCCCGCGCGAGTCGATATACAGCAGCGGCTGCCCCAACGCCACATCGCTGAAGGTTCGCACGAACTTGATCTTCATCTCTTTGCCGCCGACCTTCACCGGAACGTCCTGCCCGCGCTGGTAACGAAGCTTCAGGAATTCCTCCGCATCGAGGTTCGTCACCAGATTGCCAAACGGACCATCGGTCGCAATCACTTCCGCCGTAACTCCGCGCTCATCAAGCCGCGCCGCCTTCAATTCCAGACGCACAAGCGATGCGACCGGCATCTCCGGACCCACCTTCGTCCAATCGTCGCCGCGCGCCACGTGCGCTCCCACGGGAGAAAAAATGTCGCGTCCGTGAAACGTCGACGACATCTTCGTCCCAATCATCCAATCCGGATTCGTGATCTCGTGCACGCTCTCGATGCCGTCTCGCTGCTCCACCAGCGTAAGCAGCCCGTTATCCGGCAGCACAAAATACTGCCCGCGTTTGGACTTGGCCACGATCGCCTTCCGCGTGCTCCCCACCGTCGGATCAATGACCACGACGAAAACCGTTCCCGCAGGGTAGTAAGGTGTCGCTCCGTAAAGAAAGCGCGCACCATCAAGAATGGAAAACGGCGTCACCTGATGCGAGAGGTCGACGATGCGCACCTCGGGCATGATCGAATACATCACGCCCCGGCAAATGGCGACCGAATCGTCCACCACGCCGAAGTCGGTCATGAAGACAATAGTCTGCGGATACTTCGCAGTCTGCGCCCCAGCCAGCGCCGAGAGCGCAACCAGCATCGCCAGGAGGAGCGTGGGAAGGGCACGGCTTACAGCCGTGCCGCTCAAGCTTAGTAAGGACGCGGGCTTTAGCCCCTGGGGGATCTTCACAGTTTTGGTGGTGCCATTCGTCGCGACGTTCCGGGGCGGGACAACCATGTGGCTTTCCATGGTCTGCAAGAATACTCGGGGCAGTCGCTGCGCAGCAAATCGGGCCAGTCGTAGCCGCTCCCGTCTATAATGTGCTTTCGATTCCAAGGCACCACCGTAGGAGGTCTAATGTCCGAAGCCATCCCCGAAAAATACCGCGACCTGTTCCAGAAGCGCGCCTTCGCCAGCCTGGGCACCCTGATGCCCAACGGCAGCCCGCAAGTCACGCCGGTGTGGTGCGACTTTGACGGCGAGCACATCATTTTCAACTCCGCCAAGGGACGCCAGAAAGATAAAAACGTCCGCCGCGATCCGCGCGTAGCCATGACTTTGATGGATCCGGAGAATCCCTATCGCTACCTCGAAATTCGCGGCCGCGTGGTTGAGATCACGGAAGAGGGAGCCAGCGCCAACATCGACAAACTGGCTAAGAAATATCTCGGCGTCGACAAATATCCCTACGGCCAGCCCGGCGAAGTGCGCGTCATCTACAAGGTAAAGCCCGACCACACCACGGTGATGGGCTAGGCGATCGCGTAGCGCAGGCTTTTAGTAGCGCCGGCGACCCGCCGGCTTTGTTTACGTCCGACTTGCGTCCGAAGAGATCGAAAAGGCGCTTGCTGCACCGTGGAAGAGCGGCGCTTCAGCGCCGCGTTAGCGTCTTAAATTGACCGGGGCTTTAGCCCCCGAGGGACCCGCATTCGCACCCACAACCTCTGCTTCCTCGGTTTCGGCAACGTAAACCGCACCCTCGCGCAATTGCTCGAAGATCGCAAGCAAGAACTCCGCGACCGCCACGGAATTTCCTTTCGCATCACGGGAGTAGCCACCCGCCATCGAGGATGGATCGCCGACCCGAAAGGTCTGGACTTGGCCAGTGTGGAGCGGGTGCCCTCGCCCGCTGCCCGCGCCGAAGTGAATCAAAACCCGGCAACCATCCAAGACTGGCTGAAAGCCGCCCAAGCCGACATCCTCTTCGAAGCCTCGTCGCTAAGCGTGAAGAATGGCCAGCCCGCCATCGATCACATCCGCGCCGCGCTCACCCACGGAGCCCACGCCATCACCGCCAACAAAGGACCAATCGTCCACGCCTACCGCGAACTCCGCGACCTGGCCGCCAGGCAAGGCAAGCGCTTCCTCTTCGAATCCACGGTGATGGATGGCGTTCCAATTTTTTCTTTGTTCGATCAACTACCCGCGATTCACCTGCAAGGATTTCACGGCATCCTGAACTCCACCGCAAACGTGATCCTGAGCGAAATGGAAAACGGTTTAAGCTTCGACGAATCATTGAAGAAGGCGCAAGCACTAGGCATAGCCGAGACCGATGCTAGCCACGACATCGACGGCTGGGACGCCGCGGTAAAAACTGCAGCACTAATCACGGTGCTCATGGATGTACCGGTGCGCCTGGAAGATATCCATCGCGAAGGCATTCGCGAACTGACCACCAACGCCGTCCGCAACGGCCAGCGCGATGGTTGGCCATTCAAGCTGGTATGCCGCGCGCAGCGCATAGGCGATAGCGTGAAGGCCAGCGCCATGCCTGAAAAAGTGTTAAGCACCAGCCCGATGGGAAAGATTTCAGGCACATCGTCCTACATCCATTTCGAAACCGACATCTTCCCCGGCCTCGCCATCACCGAAGAAAATCCCGGCCTCTACGCGACCGCCTACGGCATGCTGGCGGATTTCGTGCGGGCCGTTGCATTGTAGACAATGCATCGCAGGTGGGGTAGAAAGGTGGGCGAGGCTTTTCATCTGCTGTGTGGTTAAAGAACTACTCCCGGATTATTGTGCTTTTCGGCGGAGGCATTGCCTGCACAGCACTCAACTTTTGGCTGATCATGACGGGCCACTATCGAATGCCGTTGTTTGTCTTCATCACTTACATCGTTGCGGTGCCGCTCCTTCTCCGGATGCTGCCGGTTCCAACAATGGATCCCAAACAGACCAACCCGCGACTCATGAAGGCGTCGTCTTCCGCGCGCCGCCAGGGCTTTTTGTACATTTTCTGCTTCGCCGTGGCGATCCTCGCTTTTTTTCGGGGAGAATTCAAACAGATCCCCACCTGGGGCGTTGTCCTCATGTTCCTCTGGAGCGTCTTCTGGATATGGATCGCCTTCTGGCGCTCCAAATGGTACAAGGACAAAGCTGGCGCAGTGGTGCAAGCCACCCGTGAAGAATCAAAGTAGACTCTGAACAGTTTCTACGGTCCCGGTCTTGCGTCAAAGCGCGCCGTTCGTCGTCATGATAAAAATAAACACGCCCATGCCAACCGTTGAAACCGGTTTTTTCCCTACCCTCGACCTCACCTACATCCGCGCCCAATTCCCCTCCCTCGCCCAAACCGTCAACGGACATCCCGCCGTATTCCTAGACGGCCCGGGCGGAACGCAAGTCCCGCAGCGCGTCATCGACGCCATCTCCGGCTACCTCAGCCGCGACAACGCCAACACCGGAGGCGCCTACGCGACCAGCCGCAACACCGATGCCATGCTCGCCGAAGCCCGCGCCGCCATGGCCGACTTCCTGAACTGCGCCGCCGACGAAATCATCTTCGGCCCCAACATGACCACGCTGACGTATGCAATGTCTCGCGCAATAGGCCGCGACCTCGGCCCCGGGGACGAAATCCTGGTCACGCGCCTCGATCACGACGCCAACGTCTCCCCCTGGGTCGCGCTCGAAGAAAAAGGCGTAACGATCCGCTGGGCAGAAATCCACCCCGGAGACTGCACTCTCGACGTCGAAGATCTAGCTGCGAAGCTCAATTCCAAAACGAAGCTAGTCGCGATCGGCTACGCCTCGAACGCTGTCGGCACGATCAATCCAGTCAAAGAAATCGTCCGCATAGCCCACGCCGCCGGAGCCCTGGCCTACGTCGACGCCGTACACTACGGCCCGCATGGCCTGATCGACGTAGCCGCCCTCGACTGCGACTTCCTCGTCTGCTCGACCTACAAATTCTTCGGCCCGCACATGGGAGTCCTCTTCGGGAAGCGCGAGCACCTCGAGCGCCTGCGCCCATACAAAGTGCGCCCGCTAACCGACGCAATTCCCAACCGCTGGGAGTGGGGCACGCTCAACCACGAATGCATAGCCGGTATCACAGCCTGCGTAGACTACATCGCCGACCTAGGGAGCCATGCGGATCCCACTTCTCGCAAAGAACGCGAGAAATGGATTACCCAGGCTGGGGCTGCCACGCGCCGCGCCGCCATCATCGCCGCCTTCGAATCGATCCATCGCCATGAACACGCACTGATGAATCGCCTCATCGCCGGGCTTTCCGAGATTCCCAAGCTGAAGATCTACGGAATTACCGATCCCTCCTGCTTCGCCTGGCGCTGTCCCACGCTAGCCCTGCGCGTGCTCAATCAAACTCCCGACCAAACGCCGCTAGCCCTCGCCACCAAACTAGGCGACCGCGGCTTCTTCACCTGGGACGGAAATTATTACGCCCTGAACCTAACCGAGCGCCTTGATGTGGAGAAGTCCGGTGGCTTCCTGCGGATAGGGCTGGTGCACTACAACACAGTAGAAGAGGTAGATCGCCTGCTGGAAGCGCTAAAGGAAATTCTGGAAGGGTGAGAGCTTCGCAGATGCCTGCAGAAACACGTCAGCCCGGGACGTGGTCCCAGGCTGGAAGGGAGCGCAAGCGCGCACAGATTAAACAAAGCGCGCCGACAAGATTGCAGGCCAAGCCCGCCGCCGCTTTACGGCCAGCGCTTCGCAGTATCGTCCCAACCGGCAGCCCGCACCGGCTGTGCCGCCGCGACCACCGGGGACGCCGGAATGCGGATCGGCTGCTGTGGTCCGTTCACGGCCGTTGGCAGGGTCGCCTTCGCCGCGTCGGAGTTCATTTCCAGTCCTTCAGACAGCAAGGGAGCCACCAGCCGCAGCGCTTCCACTTCTTTCTCCAGCCGCGTCAGTTCCATTTCTTTCTGCCGCAGAACCTCATAGACGTTCTTCATAGACAGGGCACCTGTGAGTCCATCGTAGGGTCTTTGCATCCTTCCTCGAACTTTAGCAGACTTACCCGAGTTGTCAAGAAATTAGGGCCTACCCCTTAGTGTTCAGGCAAACACACCCAGTTTTACCCCGTAAAGATTCCCCGTTCTCCCCTCGCTTCGCCCACGAAACCCCTTGCCCAGCAAAGCTTTCGCCGGATTTTCACAATCGCGGCAAGACTGCGAAAAGCGCCAATTCGCGCCCCTTTTTGGTCCAGTATCGCCAAAACCCGCGCCCCACCCGCCTTCTGCTCGAAATCGCTGCCCCCGCTGCACAAAATCCGGTCACCCGCCTGTGGACGGCCCGCATCTAATTGAAAATAAGCACGATAAAACAGCATTCTTTTTGTTGACTCAGAAATTAGAAGGAGTACAACAGGATCGTTCTTTGACAGTTTCTTAAGTTTTTCCGGTTGGTGCAGCGTCCGGGGCTCAAGCTCAGTCACCCTCAACATTGCAAAATGAGGTGGGAAGGCAAGCAAGGGTCTATAGCAAAGCGCTGGTCGAGGAGAACGGGAAACCCAGTCGAAGGCAAGACAGAGTTCCGAGGCGTTGGGTAGGTTTGTCCGGTTGGCGGTAAGCCCGGAGCCCAAGCGAAGATCGCGCGCAGCAACCCGCAAGGGTAGCAGCGACAGCAGGTCAAGCAAGGGTCTAAAAGCGAGCTACTGGCTGAGACGAATGGACCAAACACCACCTCGGAACTCTTAATTTTTTTGGACGCAGTTCTCGGTTCGATTTTTCTAAGTACTGGGTACCAGGTACCAAGAACTTCTATACCTTCCGCGAAACGATAACCCACACCGTTCCCCGCCCCTCGCAGTAACGACAGCGTTCGTCCCCCATTAGCTTTCCCGTCCCCCGGCATTCCAGGCAGTTCGCCACAATGTTCAGCTCCTGCTGCGAGCTCTCCGGCAGCTTGGCCGGATCTTTGAACAATTCGGCACGATGGAAGTCGCGCAGCCAGAACACCAGCTTGCCTTCAAGGTTCTCGCGGTCTTTGGTGCTGAGATCTACCGAGCGCTTAGGCCACCACTCCAGAATGCAGCCATAGCAAACCAGTTCGCCGGCATCAAACAGCGCTCCCGGATCAGAGCGCCGGAGAAACTTCTTACACCACGAGCACTCACTGACGCCCAGCAGACCCAGGGCATCCTTCATCCGATCGAGATCGAGCTGCTGTCGCGCCAGGACTTCTTCCAGGGGGGGATCGGATTTTTCGGGCATAGACTGGTTACCCAACAGGAGGACTAATTCAGGATATACCGACAGAGCACAACGTACTGGGTACTGGGTACTGGGTACTGGCCACTGACCCCTGCCCCCTGACCCCTGTCCCCTGCCCTAATCCACGTGTTCTCCAACTTCGAAATCACCCTGTTCAGCCAGAGGTAGCACGTCCCGCTCGCCAGCAACCCACACATATAGAGTCGGCAACAGAAAGATGCTCATGACCAGATCAGCAATCAGTCCGCCCACGATCACAATGGCAAACGGACGCTGAGAATCAGAACCAATGGCATGTGAGAGCGCAGCAGGCAGCAGCCCCAGAGTCGCCACCAGCATCGTCATCATGATCGGCCGCAGCCTCAACACGGCGCCTTCGACCGCAGCGTCCTCAATGGTGAAGCGTCGCGCCCGAAGCTGGTTGATATATTCCAGCATGATCACTCCGGTTTGCACCGACACCCCAAACAGCGCCAGGAAGCCCACTCCGGAGGACACGCTGAAATTCGTCCCAGTAATCACAAGCGCCAGTAGGCCACCGAATCGAGCCATCGCCACGTTAGCCAGGATCAGCAACGCCCATTTGAAAGACTTGAACATCGTGTAAAGGATCACGAAGATAACGAGAATGGTAATCGGGAGCACGATGAGCAACCGTTCATCCGCCCGCTTCTGGCTCTCGTACTCTCCCGCCCAGTCGATGTGATATCCGGGAGGCAGTTTCACCTGCTCGTTGACCTTCTTCATCGCCTCTTCCACCGCCCCGCCCAGGTCACGGCCCCGAACGCTGTACTTGATGGCCACGTAGCGCTGATTGCCTTCGCGATAGATTTCCGAACCCCCGTCCTCCTCCGTGATCTTGCACAGCTGCGCCAGCGACACGCGCTCTCCAGAAGGCGATAGCAGACGAATGTTCTTGATCGCTTCCTGTGTGCTTCGGTATTGCGGCAAGTAGCGCAGCGTAAGGTCGTATCGCGCTTCGTCTTTTAGCACTTGCGTGAGCGCATTCCCTCCGACCGCGGTCTGCACCGCATCCTGCACGTCCGCCACGTTGATCTGGTAACGGGCCGCCGCTTCGCGATCCACTGTGACGTTCAAATTGGGCTGCCCCAGCACGTGAAATACTCCCAGATCCTCGACTCCTTTAACCGTTCCCATAATGCCGGCAATCTCGGCACTCTTTTCTTCCAGCGTCTTCAATTTATCGCCGTAGACCTTGATGGCCAATTCGCCCTTTACTCCGCTCACCGCCTCTTCCATGTTGTCTTCGATCGGCTGAGAGAAACCCCAGACCACGCCCGGAATCTTATCGTTGAGTTCACGATTCATGGCGGCGATCAATTCGTCTTTGTTCTCATGAAACACCGGACGCCATTCTTCCTTCGGCTTCAAATCGACAAAGTACTCAGTATTGAAAAAGCTGGTCGTATCCGTGCCGTCATCCGGCCGTCCAGTTTGACTGGTGCATTGTGGGACCTCGGGGAAAGAGCAAAGAATGATCCGCGCCTGATTTGACACGCGGATCCCCTCGTCCGGCCCGGCGCTGGGCGCAAGCGTGCCCCGCACCCAAAGCGCGCCTTCATCCAGGTGAGGCAGGAATTCAGAACCAATGACCCCGCTGAACGCGAGGAAAAGTGTGAACAAAAACCCAACCACGCCGATCCCCAATACCAGCCCGCGCCGCCGAATCGCCCACCGGATCGCGCTTCGGTAATGCCTGACCAAAAACTCCATGATCGGATTGCGCCATTCCTTCGCTCCTTTCGCGAAGGCGAAACTGGCCAGCACCGGCGCGATCACAATCGAAAACAGCAACGCCCCCAGCAGAGCAAAAGCCACCGTCCAGGCCATGGGATGAAACAACCGCCCCTCCACCCGTTGCAGCGTGAAGATCGGCAGGTAAGCCGTAATAATGATCGCAATCGCATAAAACACCGGCCGCTGCACTTCGTGCGAGGCCTCGCTGATCTTTTCGTTGGGAGTTTTCGTGTCGTCGTTCTTGTGGCCCAGATGGCGCACGATGTTTTCGATCATTACCACCGCGCCGTCTACCACCATGCCAAAATCCAGCGCCCCGAGAGACAAAAGGTTTGCCGGAATGTGCCTCAAATCCAGGCAGATCGACGCAAACAGCAGCGAAAACGGAATCGTCGCCGCAACAATCAACGCGCCGCGGATATTGCCGAGAAACAGAAACAGAATGATCGAGACCAGGATCATTCCTTCCGTCAGGTTGTGCAGCACCGTGTGACTGGTGAAGTGAACCAGGGTGCTGCGATCAATGAACGGAACAACCTTCACCCCCGGCGGCAAAATATGATTGTTCAGTTCCTCCACTTTCTTGTGGATGCCCTGCAGCGCCGTATCCGCCGCCGCCCCCTTGCGCAACAGCACGATGCCCGAAACCACATCGTCGTTGTCGACGATCTTTCCATTCTCCCGGTGAATGGCTTTGGCGAACTGCCCCAGCCGGATCTTTGGACCTTGCTCCACCACCGCAATGTCCTTCACCCGGAGTGGCGTGCCACTCTTGGTAAGGATCACCGTCTCTTCAATGTCGTGAACCCGGTCGACCAACCCCACGGAGCGCACGTTGATCTGCTGCAGCCCTTCCTGAATGAAGCTGCCGCCCGCGTTCATGTTGTTGTTGGTGAGTTGCTGCTCCACCTGCGCCAGGCTCAGGCCATAGGCCACCAGCTTGTTTGGATCCACGCGAACCTGGTATTCGCGCGTAGGACCGCCGAAGCTGGAAACGTCGACAATATCCGGCACCGCCTTGAAGTTTTTCTCGACGACCCAGTCTTCAATCGACTTCAGCTCCATCGCGTCATACGCCGGATTGGTGCTGCGCAGCGTAAAGAAATAAATCTGCCCGACCGGACTCCAGTCCGTCCCCATCTGCGGCACCACGCCCGGCGGCAGCGTCACCTCGCTCAACCGCTCCAGCACCCGCTCGCGGTTCCAGTCGTTGTCCGATTCGTCGTCGAAAATCAATTTCAGGTCGGAGAGCCCGAACAGCGAGAACGAGCGCAGATGCACCACATGCGGAATGCCGTTCATCACCACTTCCAGCGGAATCGTGACCTGCTGTTCGATCTGTTCCGCTGAAATCCCCGGCCATTGCGTAATGATCTCAACGTAGTTGTCCGCCACGTCGGGATACGCCTCAATGGGCAACCGCTTGAACGAAACAATCCCTCCCGCAAAAAGGATCAACGCCAGCGCCAGGACCATGATCCGGTTGGTCAGAGCGAAATCGACGACGCGGCGAATCATCTATTGCTCCACCGTGTTCTGCAGCGCTAAAGCGTTTGACACCACCTGATCTCCCGGCTTGATCCCTGAAACCACCTCCTGTAGGTTCCCGGGAAGCATCGCCCCAGTCACCACTTCCTGCCGCTTGAAATGTCCGGCCTTGATCGGCGCATAAACCCACTCGCGATCATGCAGGTGCAGAATCGCTGCCGCAGGAATTGCCACGTGCATCTCAGGCGTCCCACCATAAAACGTCGCTGTCGCGAACATCCCGATGCGCAGCAACCCCGGATTCTGCACTTCCAGCCGGACCTTCGCGGTTCGAATATTCGGATCAAGCACCGGCAGAATGTTATCGATCCGCGCCTTCAAGACCTTGTCCGGATAAGCATTCAGTCGGATATCCGCGGACTCACCCACGTGCACCGCGTCCAGATCATTCTCGAAAACATCACAAATGACCCAGACATAAGAAAGATCAGAAATCGTAAAGGGATTCGGTCCCGCCAGCCCTTGCACCCCCGCCGCATTCGTGACTTGTTGGTCAGTAATAACGCCCGCAATGGGAGCAGTGATATCGACGATTCCAGATGGATGGTCTTTATCGATGCCCAGCAGCCGCAACTGTTCGGTCGATGCATTCAGGTCGGCTTTGGCATCGCCTTCGGTGTCTTCGGCTTGTTCGAGAGCGCTCTTGGCGATCGCTCCCTTTTCGTAGAGAATCTGTGCCCGCTCCAACTGCGAACGAGCCAGCCGTTCATCGTTCGCCGCTTTCAGATACGTGTCATAAGCTCCCGACACATCGTTGCTGCGCACCCGCAGCAGCAATTGCCCTTTCTCCACCGTGTCGCCCAGCCTGGCCTTGATCTCCACCACGCGTCCGGAAGCGAGCGAAATCACCGGCACCGCGCGATTGATATCGGGCTGCACCACGCCGGTAACATTCAACTGCGGCGCCGCTTTATGCTCCGCCGCCGTCACCAGCGGAAACTGCTCCGGATGGTCCACCTTGAAGTTGTTCGAATCCAGATCAGGCACAACGGTCGCCGCCGGCGGAGCCTCAGCCTTCTCGTTTTCCTTCCCGCTATTGCAGCCGGCAAGCAAACCAGCCAGAGCCAGGCACAACACAACTCCGGACCAACGCGCAGCGTTGGATCCCAAGCCCAGTCGCGAAGCGACGAAATTCATTAGCCCCGGACGTAAGTCCGGGGAAAGGCAGCCAGTCGAGCGAGTCCCGTCAGGGACGGCACCCCCCGGCCGGGCCGCTCTCCCATCCCATTCCATCCTCATTGCACCACCTCGCGCCCCACGGCCAGATTCAACTGCGCCGCAGCCGTCAGATACGATCCCACCAGGTTCACGTAATTCAACTGCACCGCGCGGTAATCACTCTCCGCATTCAGAAAGTCCAGCAGCGCCGCTCCGCCATGCTGATAAGAAAAGAAAATCGTGTCCCGCACCCGCACTGCCTGCGCCAGATATTTCTGCTTGTAAGGCCGCAGCAGAATCACGTTGCTGTTCAAGGTCGCGTAAGCCGAATCCACATCGCTGAACACCTGCGCCTTCGCCGCATCCCGCAGCCTCTCATTGCGCGTGATGTCGATCTTCGTCCGCAGCTTTTCGCCCTGGTTGCGGTCAAAAATCCGCAGTGGAATGTTCACATCGAAGCCAATATAAGCATCAATCGGCGGATTCCGTCCCACATCAAAGCTGAACGTCGGATCCGTCGACCCATTCGCCTCCGCCAGCTTGTAGTCCGTCTGCGCCTTCTCCACCGACTGCACCGCCGCCTTCAAATCAGGACGCGTATCCAGCGCCATCTGCCGGTAAAAGTCCAAAGCTTCCATCTGCTCGCTGAAGTCAAACACCCCAACCACGTCGAACTGCTCCACCGGCGTGCGATCGTTCAACAAAGTCAGCAACTGGATCTTCGCCGTCCGCAAATTCACATCCGCCGTCTGTAAATCCGATTCGTACTGCACCCTCTGCAACTCCAGCCGGTCCAAATCGATCTGCGCAATGTCCCCGGCTTCAAACCGGTCGCGGCTGATCTTCAACACGTGGTCGTAATACTCCAGGTTGTCCTTCGCAAACTGCAGCACGGCCTTAGCCTGCAAAGTCCCCACAAACGCTCCCCGCAAATTGAATAAAAGATTCCGTTCCAGATCCTGCTGCTGCGACACGCCCACTGCCGTCGCCTGCTTCGCGCTCTCCGTGCGCAACTCCCGCTTATGCGCCCGCTCATGCAGATAAGTCACAGTGGCCGAAGGCAGGAAATAAGCAAACGGCCCGTGCGACGGCCCTCCCGGAAACGGATCGATCTGGTCCCCCAGCAAAGTCAACTGCGGATTCGGCCGAAAATGCGCCGTAATCTCCTCCGCCTGCAATTCACCGATATTCAACTTCCCCGCCAGCAGCGTAGGATTATTCAACTCCAGCCGGTCTTTCACCTGCTCCCATGTCCAAGCCTGGGATGTCAAAGCCTGGGATGTCGAAGCCTGGGAAGCCAAGACATGCGGTGCCCCAGCTTGCGACGCCGGCGCCGGCGGCGCAGTCTGCCCCGAAGCCAGACAAGCACCCAGAACAATCAGCACCCCACAACCCCACCACAATTCCCGTCGCATCACCAACTCCGATCCAAACTCCCTGAACTCTAAGTAGAGACGTAGCTAACCACGTCCTGCCTCCGCGATCCAAAATGCAAAGCGCCCTGAAAGTCTCCGGCCTCCCTCGTAAGGATTCCCTAAAGACGAAGGACCCATCGCTGCGGATTTATTGCTGTAACCCATCAGCGATGCGCGAACAAGACCTATCCAGAATGATTTGGCGAAACTATCCGAGGAGGGAAAAAGGTGGCGCCCGGCTGCCCTGAAAAACGCAAGCCCTCGCCAGCGGAGCTAAACGTCGAACCGAAACTTCCAGCCGCCCAACTTCCGGAGCCGCCAGCCAAACCGCATTAGCTACCGCCGCTGGAGATCCTTGCAGCCGGTTCACCCAGGCCGAATTCTTTTCGCTTCCAGCCTGCCGCACCGTGCGCTTGCTGATGGAGGAATCCTCCATCTCCGCCCGCATCGCGTGCAGATCGTCCGAAGCCGAGATCACCGGAAACAGCAGAACCAGCACGCATCCCAGCGCCAGCAGACACTGCAACGCGTTAACTCCCCGCCCTGCGCGCGATCCCGCGTCCCGCCGCCACAGCCAGTAAGCCGGCAGCGCCAGCAGCATCCAGGCGAGATTAAGCAACAGCTCCATGCTGAACGTAACAACTCCGGGTCGCGAAAAAAGCCAGACGCTAACGCAAGTGCAAACGCAAAAAGAAGCGCCCGACACAACCTGCGACCTATTTTTCCAGAACTCTCAAACCCAAGTCAACGTGACCACGGTACCAAACCAGAATCCCGTCAAAAGCCAGAAACGAAAAACCGAGAACGACTACTGGCCACTAACCCCTGACCACTGACCACTGCTAAGGTCCCACCACCACCTGCAGCGCCCCCGGAGTCTGCATCCGTTGCCGGTAAATCGCATTCCGTTTCGCCACCTCGCCAGCCACGTTAACGTAGATCACGTATGCCCCATGCGGCAACGTCTCGCCAAACGGCAGAGCCATTGCAACCGTACCCGACTTCAACAGAAAGTGCTGATACCCAATCTCAGTCGCACGCCCGTTGTCCGCGACCGCTTTCACATCGAACGTCAAGTCCATATCGTCGCGGGTCGCGTTCGTCACCGCCACGCTGCCATCGATCCGGTTCGCAGTTACGTGCGCCGGAACCTTCCACTCCAGCGTGATCCCATCCACCACTCGGATCACCAGCGTCCGTTGCGCCCCCTGTTGCGGTTTGCCGCCGTCCCGCGCCTCCACTACGAACTGAAATTCCCCAGCCCGCTCCGCCGCTCCCCGCAGTTCTCCGTTCTCGTTGAGCCTAATCCCCGGCGGCAGCGTGCCACTCGCCAACCGCCAGTGCAGCGTCGGCACATAGTCGCCCCGTCCATATAACTTCACCTCGTAAGGCTCGAGCGGATGCGTTACCGGTAACTCCTCCGGCTCGATCTCCAGTCCCCCGCCCTTGTCTGCAGAAGAACGATCTGCAGAAGCCTGGCCCGGCGCAGTCCCCACCTGCCCCACCGCGCCCGCGCACAACGCAATCCCCAGCGCGCACGCCACCAAACATTCTCTCCGGTATCTCAATTCCATCTCATGCTCTCCGAGAAATCACGCCAGCGTGAACTGCCAAAATTGCTAGTATCCACCCTGAACCTTTGCGGTTACCCTCCAGTGTAGGCTAGGACGGAACCCGCACGCATTCCAAAGGGACACTCATCCTTAGAATGTAAAGATATGTATCGCTTGCGCCGCCCTCGCATTTTTCCTCTGCCCGCGCTACTTATTTGCTTGGTTCGGGTTTGATGCAACTGGATTCGCCTGTGCTAACCTCGGAACAAAAGATCGCCAGCTCCACAATCGTTTCGCTCCCACGGAGGAAGTCTATGTCAGCCCGCAACGCACTCGTCCCGTTCCTCGCCCTCACACTCGCACTCTTAGCAGGTTGCGGCAGCGGCAGCCCCGTGGCTCCTCCCCAACCACCTCCCAGCGGCGGCTTCAACAACAGCAACCTGAAAGGCACCTACGTTTTCTCCGTCTCGGGCACAGATACCAACGGACTCCCCTACGCGATCGTAGGCGCTTTCACAGCCAACGGCCAGGGCGGCAATGGCAAAGGTGGCATAACCGGCGGAACGCTTGACATCAATTCTGGGTCGTTCGCTGAGTCCCAGCCAGCGATCCCTCCCGTCATCGACGCCTCGATCCACAGCAACAGCTTTTACAACGTCAACGTAGACGGACGAGGACAGGCCACCCTCGGCACCAGCACGCCGTTCGGCAACGTTACTCTTGATTTTGTCCTGACCTCGAGCTCCCACGGGCTCGTCACCGAATACGACAACAACGGCAGCGGCAGCGGCACTCTCGACCTTCAGGCTTCCGGCCTCACCCAGGCTTCGCTCGCCGGCCCCTATGCGCTCAGCTTTTCCGGACTCGACGGAAACGCCTCCGCGATCCTCGCCACCGTGGGCGCGTTCACCCTCGATTCAAGCGGCAACATTCTCGCCGGTGGCGTCGAAGATTTCAACGACGGCAATATCGCCTACCCTCCCGCGCAACCATCTGGCTTTGTGATACTAGGACCGACCTCCACGCCAGCGACAACGATTCAAACCTCGTCCTTCACGCTCGCCTTCGACGTCTACGCCATCGATTCCACGCACCTGAAGTTCATTGAGATGGACTCGACCCCGATTCTCGCCGGGGACGCGTTCTCTCAACCAACCGCCACGATCCCGAAGGGATCCCTGGCCTTCACCATGATCGGCTCTACTAACGCGACCCCGATACTTGCCATTGGCGGCTTCATGGTCACTGACGGCGCGGGCAACATTACCCAATCCTCTACCGAAGACATCAACAACGAAGGATCGGCGACCGCGGCGGTACCGTTCTCCGCCCAATACACCTCCACCGGCAGCGGTCGGTTCGTTCTCAATGGCTTCACCTCCGGTCTCTTCGGCGGCCCTACCCCGCAATTTGCAGCCTACCCCTCCAGCGGAGGCTTGCTCATGCTGGAAACCGACAACGCAGGCATCTTGGAGGGCGCAGCCTACCCTCCGCAGTCGAGTACCTCCTTCACCCCTCCGCAAGGCTACGGACTAAACCTCAGCGGCATCAACGTGCCAGCGTCTCAATCCGCAGGTACAGGCGTCGAAGTGGATGACATTGCCGAGTTTTCCACCACCACCACAACCTGCAACAACAATAGCGCAACGTTCTGCGGCTTGACGGATGAGAACTCCGCTCCCCCCGCCGGCCCAACTGCCCCTGGGCCGTTCGACGGCACCTACATTGCGCCAGACTCCAATGGCCGTGGCGCGCTCGGAACCACAACCACGAATAACACTCTGAACGGCGGAGTCATTCTCACCTTCTACAGCGTGGATGGCTTCACTTTCCCGTTCATAGAATCAGACAGCACCCAGGTCTCGACCGGCGTATTCGTGCTGCAGAATTCCGCCGACCCATCGTCCGCGTCGGCCAGGCCGGCAATGTTTGTCCCGCGGCCGTTAGTGCGACCGCACGGTGCTCTGCGCAAGCAAAAATAGCCTGCTGATCATCGTCCAAATAACTAAGGGCGCGGCTCCACGCCGCGCCCTTTTTTCTGCTCGCACCTCGCCTATTTCCCACCGCTTCGTGACCTTAGTTACCTTTGAGGAAGACCCTCTCTTCCAGCACAATCACTCTGAAGGTCTGTATCTCCGGAGAACACGATTGCCCTGTCAACGCTTTCTGCGAGTTTCCATTTTCGTGCTCCTCTGCGCGTCCCTGGCGTCCGCGCGGGATCTCGCTCTGGTTTCCAATAAAGCCAACGCCAGCCGCGCCATCACTCTCTCGGACTTGGTCAAAGTCTCCAAAGCCGAGACCAGCCGCTGGCCCGACGGCAGGTCCGTCACCTTTGTCCTGCGCGCTCCATCCGCCCCTGAAATGAAGGTTGTCCTCGAAAAAATCTATGGCATGTCCCCCGCGGAGGTCGCCAGCCTCATCGTCACCTCCAATCAGGCGCACCCCAGTCATCCCCCTTTCCTGATCGCCACCTCCGACGAAGACCTCGTCAACAAGGTCGCCTCCATCCCCGGTGCCGTAGGCATCGTCGATGTGTATTCGATTAACAGCAGCGTAGCGGTAGTCAAGATAGCCGGCAAACTCCCGCTCGAGCCCGGTTACCTGTTACACGGAAACTAAGCAGTGGCCAGTGATCAGTGGTCAGTGGCCAGTAAAACCGCAGCAGAGATTCGTGTCAGGAAATACAGGAAATAAAGGATGGGGCTTTAGCCCCAGAGGGAATCAAAACCAGAGAACGGCACCGAAAATTAAGAGGAGCCAGTAGCCAGAAAATGAAGTGTCTTAACTGGCCACTGACCCCTGGCCACTGACCACTGATTTTATGTCCGCTCCCGGCAAAAAACTCGCCTCCACGAAGCCGACCGGAGCCCATGCTCGTCGTTTTCCCCGCTTTGCCCTCGATGTCCGCATGCAAGTCCGCATGTTTCAAGACGGCGAATTCCGCTCCTGTTGGGGACGCTCCACCGAACTAGGCCAGGACGGCATCGGCGCCACCCTAACCGGCGAACTGGAAACCGGCGAAATCGTCTCCCTCGAAATCCCCCTGCCCCTAAGCCCGTATCCCTTAAAACTGCGCGCGATAGTCCGCTACCGCCAGGGCCTCCGCTACGGCTTCGAATTCCTGACCCTAAACGACAGCCAGCGTCAGGTAATCCGCCGAGTCTGCGAAATGCTAGCCACCAAAGTCTGAGAAAACACGTTTCAAAGTTTCAAGGTTTCGAAGTTTCAAGGTCTCAGAGTTTCAAGGTCTCGCCCGTTTCAACTGAACCCTGAATTTTGAAACCTTGAAACGTGAAACCTTGAAACCTGCCTCACTCCAATTACCAGCGAGCACCAAAGTCGCGAAGCGACGGCATTCATTAGCCCCGCACGTAAGTACGGGGTAAGGCGTAGCACAGAACTGAGTCCCCGGAGGGGACGGCACCAAGTTTCAAGGTTTCAAGGTCCCACGCGTTTCAACTGAACCCTGAAATTTTGAAACCTTGAAACGTGAAACCTTGAAACCTGCCTCCCTCCAATTACCTGCGTAACTTTCGAGTAACCGCCCGCCGTTCTACCATGCCCATGGCTGGGTTCTAGAGGGGGATCTCCAGATGGGCGATCGTGTCACCCGTGTGCCTCAATCACGGGAACTCGTACGCGCCAAGCGTCTGCATCAGGCGCTCGAGCGCGGAGCTCCGCCCGAGTTCGTTCCACCTGCAACCCCCAACCCCGCGCCGCAGTCATCTTCTCTTTCCTGGAGTCCCGTAGAAAAGAGTCCCGTAGAAAAGAATCCCGTAGGAAATTCCGCAAAAACAATCTCCAAACAAAAGAAAGCCAGTCCCGAAGAAACCCTCGACACTCGCCGCCAGTATCTCGAACAGCTCTTTCAGGACTCGCCCGACCCTCTCCTCATCGCTGACTCTTCCTTCAAGGCGCAGTGCGTTAATCAGGAATTTCAGCGCATGTTCGGCTACTCCGCCGCGCAGATCCTGGGAAAACCCATCGGCGAACTGATTTTTCCCGCCGATCGCGCCGCCGAATCCAAATGGATCGCCCAATGCCTCGAGCGCGGCGAACACATCACCCTCGAAACCCAGCGTCGCTGTAAGGACGGCTCCCTGCTCGACGTTTCCGTCTCCTCCGCTCCCCTCATCATCGACGGCCAGACCGTCGCCTTCTACGCCATCTATCGCGACATCTCCGAGCGCAAGCGCGCCGAAGCTCTCAGCTCCGCTCTCTATCGCATTGCAGAAAAAGCCAGCGCCACACAGGATCTCCAGCAGTTCTTCGCCGCCATCCACGGCATCGTCGACGAACTAATGTGCGCCCGCAACTTCTCCATCGCCATTCACGACCCAGAATCGAACCTGCTCAGCTTCCCCTACTTCGTCGACGAGCAGGATTCCGCTCCCGCGCCTGCAAAACTCGGCCGTGGCCTCGTCGAGTACGTACTGCGCACCGGCGAACCCCTGCTCTGCACTCCACAGCAAGCCCAACAAATGCAGCAGCGCAGCAAAATCAAACTCGACGGTCCCGCTCCGCTCCACTGGCTCGGAGTCCCGCTCAAGGTCAACCATCGCATCCTGGGCGCGCTCGTCCTCAAAAGCTATTCCAAAAATACCCACTTTCGTGAGCGCGATCAGGACGTCCTCACCCTGATCTCCCAGCAGCTGGCCGCCGCCATCGACCGCAAACGCAACGAGCAGGCCCTGCGCCGCTCCGAAGTCTGCTACCGCTCTCTAGTGCAAACCGCCGTCTACGGAATTTATCGCTCCAGCCTCGAAGGCAATTTCCTCGACGTCAACCCCGCACTCATCGGAATGCTAGGCTACAACTCCGCCCTCGAAGTCCTGTCTCTCGATCCCCAAAAAGACGTCTTCGTCGATCCCGCCGAACACACCCGCCTGGTCGACGAATTCCGCCGCACCGGACGCATGGACGGCTTCGAAGTCCGCTGGAAGCGCAAAGACAACGTCATCATCACCGTCCGCATCAGCGGCCGCGCCGTAGCCGGCGGCGACGAACCCTCCGACGTCCTCGAAGCCATCGCCGAAGACATCACCGAACGCCGCGTCCTGGAAGACCAATTCCGCCAGGCCCAGAAAATGGAAGCCGTAGGCCGCCTCGCCGGCGGCATCGCTCACGACTTCAACAATCTCTTAATGGTCATCAGCGGATACACCGAAGTCCTCCTCGACCAGCTCACCGTCGGCCACCCTCTGCACTCCAAAGCCGAAGCCATTCAGCAAGCCTCCGATCGAGCCAGCACTCTCACTCGCCAGCTCCTAGCCTTCAGCCGCAAACAGCTCCTCGAACTCAAAGTCATCGACGTCAACACCATAGTCGCCGACATGGAGCGTCTCCTCCGCCCCTTAATCGGCGAAGATATCGAACTCACCACCAGCCTCGCCCCCGCAGTAGGCTGCACCCGCGCCGACGCCGGACAGCTCGAGCAGGTCATCATGAATCTCGTGGTCAACGCCAAAGACGCCATGCCCAGCGGCGGCAAAATCTGCATCCGCACCGCCAGCGTCACCCTCGACGATTCCTACCGTCCCGAAAACACTTTCATCAAGAACGGCCCCTACGTCATGATCGCCGTAAGTGACAACGGCCAGGGCATGGACCGCGAAACGCAGGCCCGCATCTTCGAACCGTTCTTCACCACCAAAGAAAAAGGCAAAGGCACCGGCCTCGGACTCTCCACCGTCTACGGCATCATCAAGCAAAGCGGCGGCTACGTCTTCGTCCAAAGCGAAATCGGCCGCGGCACCGTCTTCACGATCTATTTCCCGCGCGTAGACGAACCCTCCGAAGCCATCGGCGCGACCCCCGTGGCCCTCGCAGCCGTGGGCGGAACCGAAACCGTCCTCTTAGTCGAGGACGAGGATTCCGTCCGCCAGCTAGTCCGCGAAACTCTGGAGTCCCGCGGCTACCGCGTCCTAGAAGCCGCCAACGGCACCGACGCGCTAACTCTCGCCGCCGCCCACTCCGACTCCATCCACTTAGTCATCACCGATGTAGTCATGCCCGGTCTCAACGGCCACGAGCTAGTGCAGCAACTCCAGGCCGCCCGTCCGACCCTGAAAGTCCTCTACCTATCCGGCTACGCCCAGGACGCTTTCCCCGCCACCGCCGCCGTCGACAGCCAGAAAACTTTCCTGCAAAAACCCTTCACCCTGCAAAGCCTCTCCCGCAAAGTCCGCGAAATCCTAGGCCCAGCCACCAACTAGAATTGTGTGAGACGACCGCCCTTTGGGATTGCGCGGAAAGGCCGCCCATTTTGAATTATGTGGGGACGGCCGCCTTCGGCCGTCCAGCCAAGCGCAGCGAGGCGCCCCGCATGCAGCGCCCATCGTCAGGTAAGCGCCCATGCCGTGTAGCGCCCAAGCCGCACGCGCAACCGTGGAAGAGCGGCGCTTCAGCGCCGCGTAAAGATTTCCTTTCAATAGCGGGCTTTAGCCCCGGTGGTTCCTGTCAAGCCGCAGATATAAAATCTCTTCGCAACCACACCCGCGATCCCGTCATCAGTACAATAGAATCTTGGAGGAAAAATCATGGCTTACGAACTACCGCCCCTGCCTTATGATTACGCAGCCCTCGAACCGGTCATCGACAAACAAACGATGACCCTGCACCACGACATGCACCACGGCGCCTATGTAAAGAATCTCAACGCCGCCATAGAGAAGCATCCCGAACTAGCCAGCAAATCCGCCGAAGATTTAATCCGCGACCTCAACTCCATCCCCGAAGACATCCGCGGCGCCGTCCGCAACAACGGCGGCGGCCACGTCAATCACACCATGTTCTGGAAGATCATGAAGCCCAAAGGCGGTGGCGATCCCACCGGCCCCATTGCCCAAGCCATCACGAAAACTTTCGGCAACTTCAAAGATTTCCAGGCCAAGTTCAACGACGCCGGCGTAAAACAATTCGGCTCCGGATGGGTCTGGTTAGCCGGCAAAGGCGGCGGCGAAGTCCACATCATGTCCACGCCCAACCAGGACAGCCCCATTTCGGTAGGCCATTTCCCCATCTTCGGCAACGACGTCTGGGAGCACGCCTACTACCTGAAATACAACAACCGCCGCCCCGAATACCTAGCCGCCTGGTGGAACGTAATCAACTGGGACGAAGTAAACGCCCGCTACGAAGCCTACAAGAGCGGCAAATCAGTCCAAGAACCAGCCCTGGCAAGTCGCTAAGAAGTTCGTGTAGGGCGGGCGCCCTCGCCCGCCTGCTTTTGATTTTGATCCTAAGCGTGGCAGCATCACAACCATGTAGGGGCAACCGCCTCGGCTGTCCGGCCAAGCGAAGCCAGGCGGAAGTCTCAACTGGTCTCTGACCCCTGACCCCTGACCACTGCTTTCTGCATTTCCTGTGCAACCCCTGTGCACAATCAACTCCCCCACTCTCAAGAATTTTCTTCCCAACACTATCCCGCAAACAGAACCCAAGCCCTACACGCGGCTTAGCGGCACATCTCCCACACGATCCTCGATCCGTGCCCATCCGCGAAAATCCGTGGCAACAATTTTCCTCAACTGCACCAAAAATACTGAATTGACCGCGCGCCCTTTCGCTCGTACATTCACTCTCGCCTTCTAACAAAAAATCGACCATCACCACTCATCGAAAACTGGAAACTGAGAACAGAGAGCTGCATGAAAGCAACCACCCCATGGATCACTTACCGCACCCGCTTTCTGGTCAAAGCCAAGCAACTCACCACCAGCCTCACCTTCGCCGACGTTCTCGGACGGCAACACTCTGGACGGAAAGGCGACTACTTAGTCGAATCCTCCGACGGCGTTCTCCGCATAGCGCCCCGCCAAATTTTCGAGGACATCTACGTACCGTTACTGTCGGGCGCGATTCCAGAGCAGCAGGAAACTCAGCCCGCGCCCTCGTTCCCACTGCACCTAACCCGCAAGTCTCCCCAACCCTACCGCAACGGTCGCAGCCCCAGCCCCAACCTGCGCTCGTTCTAAGCAACCGATCCAGCCGACCCATTCCGTGGGATTTTACTGGCCCCCGGCCCCTGACCACTGGCCACTGCCTTTATGAACAGACGATGAATTCCTCTTGTGGAAAACAAATCCCAAATAAATCCCTCAACCCGGTACCAAGCCCGTCATTGTTGAGGATACAACCTATGGTGTTTCCCTCTTGACAGGCACTATAAGCGGGAGTAACTTTGCATTCCCATAGCCCTTTAAAACCCGCCTCGCGGGAACGGGGTGGGCGCAAGAAGAAGGGCGCTGTCAGGAAAGACTTACGGGAGGGCGTCAGGCCAGAGGTGACCGGACGCCACCTGTAAATGTAAGACAACAAAGATGTTTACTCATCCGGCAGCCGGAAGCCGGTTTTGTGAAGTGCGGTGGCCGTACCCCCGATCCTCTCCCCGGGGGGCCGACTAAATCAGTAAAGCAAGAACAAGCCGTAAACCGGAACGTAGTTTCAGCTTGGTGGCCGAAGCCCGAAAGCCGAAGCCCGAAGCCGGTTTCAGGAGCCCTGGATGGAAGCTTTAACCCGACTGGTCGCCGACTCCCTCGCCCGTCATGGCTTCGACCGCCCCGTGGACCCCCGCCGCCTGCAATGGTCGCGCTGGTTCCGCTGCGACTCCCCCCACAGCCTCCTCATAGTCCCCAGCAAGCCCGGCATCTTCGCCCTGGCCGAAGAAATCATGGACCTCGGACCGACGGCGGCCAAGCCTGAAGACAGATTGCTACGCCGTAGAGAAGTAGCGCCTGAAGCTCCAAGCTCCAGCCCCGGAGGGGCGGCATTCATTAGCCCCGGACGTAAGTCCGGGGTAGGCCCGCAACTGGGAACAGAGTCCCGAAGGAACGGCACCGACGCCACCGCCTCCAAACGCATGCTAGCCGTCCTCCAGTTCTCCGAAGACGACGACATGGCCTTCACCCTCGACCGCATGTTCACCCGCATCAACCCCATGCGCGAACGCCTGACCTCCGGGCGCTGCTTCCTCCGTTTCGTAGTAATGGAAGATCAGTCCCAGCGCCGCAGCATCTGCAACGCCCTCAATCAGTGGATGCTCTCCTCCGCCGAAAAGGCCACCGGTATCGGCACCGACTTCCAGTCCTCGCTGGAGCTGACAGACGTGGGCACGGCTCGTGTGGGCCGGACACTCCTGTCAGACACTGCCGACACCACCACAATGCCAGCACCAGCATCGGATGCAGCGCCCCAGGCCCCGCATCTGGATTCCGGAGCCAACAAAAATCTCCACTGTCCTCACCCCCTCCCCACCGGGTTTTAAACCGGGGGCTTTGAGGGATTTCGCATGGCGCAGCGTTCCGGCGCCGCGATTAGATGGTTTTTTCGAGCCGCCAAGGGCGGCGGCATTCATTAGCCCCGGACGTAAGTCCGGGGAAGGCAGATTGAGGAAGAACGAGTCCCCGAAGGGGACGGCACCCCTCGCGATAGGGTGCCAAAGGCTCTTTGAACAACTGCACCACCCGAACAAATTCCCGTTCGGGCACAACCCAATTCCCGCATCCACCCCCAGGGACGCCGAATCGGGTCGAAGTAGATAAGAATCTAACTAATAATGGAGAGAGCAATGCCCGAGGTCAAAACCACTACCGTTGATTCCACTGCGGTCACCCCCGCAGCCCCTGTTACCCCTGCAAACGCAAGCAATAAGAAGAAGGCCCCCGGCCTCTCCTTCCGCCGCTTCTTCACCAAGCCCGGCGTCTCCCCCTACGACGAGCTCGAATGGGATCTCCGCCTCGCCCAGATCACCGACGCCCAGGGCAACGTGATCTTCGAACAAAAAGACGTCGAAGTCCCCAAAGACTGGTCCATGACCGCCACCAACATCGTGGCCTCGAAGTATTTGCACGGCAAGGTGGGCACCCCCGAGCGCGAAACCGGTGTCCGCCAGTTAGTCACCCGCGTAGCCGAAACCATCCGCAACTGGGGACTGGCTCAGGGTTATTTCAAAACACCAGAAGACGGCGCGACATTCCACGACGAACTCGTGCACATCCTCGTCCGCCAGTACGCTGCCTTCAACTCGCCCGTGTGGTTCAACGTGGGCTGCGATCGCATCGAGCCCAAGTCCGACGCCCGCAACTGGCACTGGAATCCCCAGACTCAGCAGGTCGAGTTCGGCATCACCGGCTACAGCAAGCCGCAATGCTCGGCATGCTTCATCAACTCGGTTAAAGACTCGCTCGATTCCATCCTCACGCTGGCGAAAACCGAAGGCATGCTCTTCAAGTGGGGATCAGGCACAGGCACCAATCTCTCCCCGCTGCGCTCCTCCACCGAAGGTCTAAGCGGAGGAGGCACTGCCAGCGGCCCGCTCAGCTTCATGAAAGGTTTCGACGCCTTCGCCGGAGTAATCAAGTCAGGAGGCAAAACTCGCCGCGCCGCCAAGATGGTCATCCTCAACGTCGACCATCCCGACATCGTAGAGTTCATCGAGTGCAAACAGAAAGAAGAGGCCAAAGCCCACGCTCTGGTAGCGCAGGGATACGACGGCTCGCATCCCGACTCCGACGCCTACTCTTCCATCTTCTTCCAAAATGCGAATAACTCTGTCCGCGTAACCGACGACTTCATGTACGCCGTAGTCCGCGACACCGATTTCTCCACCAAAAAGGTGCAGGACGGCAGCGTAATGAAGACTTACAAAGCCAAAGATCTCCTCAAGAAACTTTCCGAAGCCACCTGGCACTGCGGCGATCCCGGCATGCAATACGACACCACGGTCAATCGCTGGCACACTTCGAAGAACACCGCAAGAATCAACGCCAGCAATCCGTGCAGCGAATACATGTTCTTAGACGATTCAGCCTGCAACCTGGCAAGCCTGAATCTCTTGAAGTTCGCCCCGAACGGAACGTTCGACGTCGAGGCTTATCGCCACGCAGTAGATGTCTTAATCACCGCACAGGAAATTCTCGTAGACAACGCGGGATATCCCACCGAAGCGATCATGCGCAACTCCCACGACTACCGCCCGCTAGGCTTAGGATACGCAAATCTAGGCGCGCTCTTAATGGCCGCAGGCCTACCTTATGACAGCGACGCCGGCCGCGACTACGCCGCCTGCGTAACCGCAATCATGTGCGGCGAAGCCTACCTGCAGTCCAGCAAGATAGCCGAACAATGCGAACCCCTAACCCCCGCAACCGACACTGTAGCCACGCGTCTAGGCATAACCGAAGCCGCAAACATGCCCGGAGCAGCCTGCCCCGGCTGGTACATAAACCGCGAACCATTCCTGGACGTAATCCGAATGCACCGAGCCTCAGTAAACAACATAAACAAATCCAACGTCCCCAGTTCACTCTACGAATCCAGCAAGCAATGCTGGGACGAAGCCCTAGCCCAAGGCGAAAAACACGGCTACCGGAATTCTCAAGTAACAGTATTAGCGCCCACAGGCACCATAGGCTTCATGATGGACTGTGCAACAACTGGTGTGGAGCCTGATTTGGCGCTGGTTAAGTACAAGAAGCTGGTTGGTGGAGGCATGATTAAGATTGTTAATCAGACTGTGCCTACTGCTCTGTTCAAACTTGGGTACGATCATGATCAGGCTAACGCTATTGTTAGTTACATTGACGCTACGGGCACGATCGAGGGCGCTCCTCATATTAAGGACGATCATCTGGCTGTGTTTGATTGCTCGTTTAAGCCGGCTAAGGGGACTCGGTCGATTGCTTACATGGGGCATTTGCGGATGATGGCTGCTGCGCAGCCTTTTATCTCCGGGGCTATATCGAAGACCGTGAATCTTCCGGAGAATGCTTCTGTGGAAGACATTATGGAGGCTTATCTTCAGGCCTGGAAGCTTGGTCTGAAGGCTGTCGCGGTTTATCGGGATGGGTGCAAGAAGTCGCAGCCGCTTTCGGCGGCTGGGACTAAGACTGCCAACTCTTCGAAGGAAGACTCGCGGACTGCGTCCGCTCCACAGGAAGACAATCTGAATGCGCCTCCTCGCGCGGTGCGGCACAAGCTGCAGGAGGAACGCGCTTCGATCACGCACAAGTTCAACATTGGCGGGCATGAGGGTTACATTACCGTCGGGCTCTATCCCGATGGGGAACCGGGCGAGCTGTTCATCACCATGGCCAAGGAAGGCTCGACGGTCTCGGGGCTGATGGATAGTTTTGCGCTGGCTACGTCCATTGCGCTGCAGCATGGCGTGCCGCTGAAGCTGCTGTGCGAAAAGTTTGCGCACACGCGGTTTGAGCCTAGCGGATGGACCAGCAATCCCGACATTGGGTTTGCCAAGTCGATCATGGATTACATCTTCCGCTGGCTCCAGTTGCGTTTTTTGACTGGGCAGCAGCAATTCTTGTTTGAGAATCTGCGGCCGAAGGCGAGTCCCGAGTCCCGAGCCTTGAGTCCCGAGGGAACGGGTGCACAGGAATCGCTCGCGGCTCGCGACTCAGGACTCAGGACTGGCTCGGTGCACGCTGCTGACGCGCTGGCTGGGATCATCGACCTGGGCGACGCTCCCACGTGCAGCTTCTGCGGGAGCATCATGACGCGGAATGGGAGCTGCTATCGGTGCGGGAGTTGCGGGAGTACGAGCGGGTGCTCGTAGGTTTGATTGACTGACATGAAGGGCGACGCCCAGTTCGCTGTCTGCATCTCGAATAAGGGATACGCGGCCTCCTTAGAGGTACGCAAGATTTACCGTCTTATTCCAGATAACGCCGGGGCGAAGCGTGGCCTGGTTCGAGTAGTTGATGAGATGGGTCAGGATTATTTATTTCCGGAGGAGTACTTCGTTTCTTTAACGGTGCCGCAGTTTGCAGGTTCCGCGGCCGCAATCTGACGCGGAACGGTTCGTGCCACCGCTGATGGAGTTGCGGAGCACGAGCATGGTGCAGCTAGGTTAACTCGTGTGGTCGACAAGTCGTAAGCATTAGACGTAAGTCGTGAATCAGGGGCACGGCAAACGCCGCGCCCCATTCTATTTGGAGTAACGAACATGAATAACAATTGCAATACGGGGTTGGACAATCGGTGCCGGGATGAGGATGGAGAGATTCGGAAAAAGAGGGACGATACGCTGGTGCGCACGCTTCGGAAAACGTACGGCCCAGATTTCGCTGATGATTTCCGGAGCGACGCAACTCTTGGGACGGTTTTGAAGAGGACGGACTCCGCATCTTTGAGCGGCTATCTGAAGCGGCGTCGATAAATTTAACTTTCGAGGGAACGTATGAATTCAAAAACACCGGTTGTGCACATCTATACTCTGAGTCGTCTAGTTCATGCTCCAGCAGGCGGATGGGAGAGAAGGATCGAGGAAATCGAGGAAGGCCGAGATAAGGCGTACTCGTATTATCAGCCGATGCGGGAGGCGGTGATCGCGTACTGCGCGGCGAAGGGGAAAGGTCGCGATAAGATCGTGTCGCGGATGCTTGCCGATGCCTGCGGGAAACCGCACGGACACGGGCAAGATCCGGAGGCCGACAACCTTCGGGCTTTCGAGACCTTCGTAGCCACCTGCTACCCGAAGATTGGGTCATTTGTGCGCAGCCTTATAAGAATGCCGCAAGGGATGGGCGTGCCGCTCGAGGGCGTTCTCCTCCAGGGCACTCCCCATTTTCAAGTGACCGACAAGGAGGGCGAGACTCGATATGTATTTCTGCATCCGTCCAATTGGACCGAGGAGAATCTTAAGGCATATTTGGAGCTTCTGAGTTTCATTGTAGAAGCCACATTTGACGCTCCAGCCACCAGCATTTGGCACATGAATCTTAGGAGTGGGCGCGTGTCTAAATACGGGTCCGGCAAACGGATAAGACGGCGCTGTGTGGATGCGGCACGTCTCTACGCCCGCGTATTTGCGTCGAAGAGTTGATCTAGCGGAGGCGCTTCGGGCCGGCGTATCCCGCTCCCCTCGCAAAACTGTTGTTCCCGATTCCCACTCTAGGCCAAGCTCACGGTACTCGGTAATACTCTGATTCCTGGGCGCCGAAAATCAATTTTTCCTCAGGTCCCAGTGTGGTAAGGTACATCGATAGTTCTTCTCCTTCCGTGGAATACGCCCGCCCGCGCCAGGAAATTGGGGGCCTGCTAACATGACTACGCTAGCTGCACAATACCGGGACGAAAATGTCGTCATGAGCAAAGAAAAGGGTAGGGGCAGTGAGCATGCGGTGGATGTTTACTTCTCGGCAGACGTTGAGACGGATGGCCCGATTCCTGGTCCGTTCTCGATACTTTCGTTCGCGCTCGTGTATGCCGGGGCCTTCGACGGTAAGCATTTCGCTCCGCCACAGGACTACAGGCGGACTTTCTATCGCGAACTCAAACCCATCTCTGAGAATTTCCAGCCAGAGGCGCTTCGTGTCAACGGCCTGGACAGAGACAGGTTACTCAGAGAGGGTGAAGCTCCCGAGTTGGCGATGACAGAGGCCTCCCGGTGGATCAGGGGCGTTACGGGCGAAGCAAAGCCGGTTCTTGTGGCTTACCCGTTAAGCTTCGACTGGGCATGGCTTTATTGGTATTTTGTTCGGTTTGCTGCGGAGGGATCTCCTTTCAACCACTCCCTCTGCTTTGACATGAAGACCGCCTTCGCGGTGAAGGCGTCCATTCCAATCTCCGAGGCTGGCCGGTCGAAACTCCTTCCCTCCCTTCGACCTCAGCATAGGCACACGCACCACGCCCTCGAAGATGCGATAGAACAAGCGGAGATTTTCACTAAAATCTTCCAGTGGGAGGGAATGCATGGGAGAAATCCTTGATCGGAGGCGGTCGGAGACCGCCAGACTAATCGAGAAGCTTCGACACGAGCTTGTGCGAGCGGAGGAGCTTTGCGGCGATAACGCGTGCGTTTATATCACGGGATCATTCGCCCGCGGCGAGGCAAGTGCTCACAGTGACCTGGATTTGTTCATCGTAAGCCAAGGGACTCGTAAAGACCCCACTCTGTCGCGTTTGAATGAGATTTTAGTCAAGGCAGACTTGATTGAGTCTTCAAAGAGGCTAGGCCTCCCGGAGTTCTCGGGAGACGGGCAATACCTCACTCATCACACTGACAAGGAGTTGATTGGCACGCTAGGGCAGCCGGAAGACGACGTAAATAACACCTTTACGGCTCGTCTCTTACTCCTCTTGGAAAGCACGCCGTTAATAGGAAAATCAGCGTACCTCAAGATCACCAGTGATGTCGTCGCGTCCTATTGGCGGGACTACGAGGACCACCGGAATGACTTCATGCCTGCCTTTCTGGGCAATGACATTCTCAGGATGTGGAGGACGTTTTGCGTTAACTATGAGGCGAGGACCCAGAGCGCTCCCCCGGAGAAGAAAGCCAAGCGAAAGCTTAAGAACTACAAGCTCAAGCATAGCCGGCTGTTGACTTGCTACTCAGCCCTGCTCTATCTGCTCGCAGTATTCTCGAAGAACCGAACGGTGAGCCCGACCGACGCAGTTGAAATGATTTCGCTGACGCCGACGGAGCGCTTGGAATGGCTTCTGCGTCAGTCTGAGCTGGAGAAAGCACATTTGTCCATCCACAACCTGCTGAAGAAGTATGAGGAGTTCCTCGGCAACACGGATGCGTCCGAAAAGGACATGGTGACCTTGTTCTTGGACAAGAGGAAAAGCAAAGAACGATTGGATTCTGCCTATCAGTTCGGTGACTTGGTCTACGACGTTTTCGAGACTATCGGAGAACTGGAGAAAGACGGTCGATTTCACCGCCTGCTCGTCGTATAGGTCAGCTTGCCGCACGACTGAAGTCGTGCCCTTCCCGGTCGTGGCGCCTCCCAAATCCTCAAAGGGATGGGGTCGTGGAATCCCACTCTTCGCGAAGTGCGCGAAGAATGGGGCAGCCCTTGGGTCGTGGTGGTGCCGGCTTACAGCAGGTTCCTCACCGGGCTTTCAACCCGGCTCGGAATGACAAGATTTTATGGCTTGCGGCACGACTGAAGTCGTGCCCTGATGCGAATCACGGACGTACCTCGGGGGCTGAAGCCCGGTGATTTTCTGGTGATCTGGACGCAGGCCTGGAAGGCCTGCTCCACCCTCCTAGTCCGCCGCCTCATGAGTGCTAGTCATTTAGAAGATTGTCTTCGGGGGATTGGTCGTCGCTGCTGGCTTGGATGGTCAGGCCGGGGTTCGCTTGGAGCAGGTGCCAGGCTTCGCGGTAGGGGCCGTATTTTTGGCGCTTGCTGGCGGGGGTGAAGTGGAGGCTGCTGTTTTTTCTTCCGATTACGTCGAAGGGGATTATGTACCAGTCGTCGATGGGGATTAGTAAGATGGCGAAGAAATCTACTGTGCCGGGTTGATACTTTTTGCGTTGCGGTCCCATTACGTTGAGGCTGTAGCCTTCTCCGCGGCGCTTGTAGATGGTGGACTTTACCTGGACGCGCAGGACTCGGCCTTGGGTTGCGTTGGCTCGATTTTCACGGGCATGAGTCTCGCGGATGTGGCTTTCTACTCCTACGTCGTATCTGCCCGAATCGCCGAAGGGCTTGGAGACTTTCATGCCCAGGCCGGCGGCCATCATCATGAAATAGAGCTCGGCCCACTCGCCTCGTTCTTTGCAGTGTTTCAGTTGGGCTCCTGCTAGGCGGTTGGCTTTTCTCCACATTGATCTTCACCCCTGATTACTTTTCCGGACACTTCTGCCATTGTTTCGAGTTTTATCACTTGAGTCACGGTCATCTGTCACAGGGATTCGCTTTTTGGCTGTGCAAAAAGCCCATGGACTTCGGCGGCATGGGTCATGGAGGGGACAGCAGGTTCCTCGCTTCGCTCGGAATGACAAGGTCGTTATTGATTGATAGATCCGATCAGGGGCGGGGGGTGCGGAGGGCTTTTAGGACTATTACGGCGCTGAGGGCGAAGGCGATTACGGCGGCCAGGGCGGCGATCAGCATCAGGGCTGGGTTCAGGTGGAGGACGTCGGCGAAGACGGCGGCTATGGCGAAGATTACGCCTGCGGCGTTCAGGCGGAGTGGTGTTCGGGTCGGGGGCGCTTGCGAGGTCGACAGTTGCGTTGCGGGGCTGTGATCGGAATGGAGGTCGGGGCGGAGGTCGGAACGGGGGTCGGAACGAAGATCGGGGCGGAGGCGGCGTTGCAGTAGTAACGCCGCTACTCCGATGGCGGCTACCACCACCATCGCCACTGGGCTTAGAAAAGCTCTGCGGCTGGTGTAGAGGACTACTACGGCTAGAGCGGCTAGCAGCAGGCCGGCGGCGATTACCGTGGGGCCGCGGGGCTGGGCGGTGGGGCCGGGGGTGGGGTTGGCGGGCACTTGGTCCGTAGTGAGATTTATACAGGGGTGGGGGGCGGTTTTCAAATTTTGTGTTTGCCTCTTCGTGCTTACCTCAGGGGTTGACGCCCTTTCTGCTCTGGTGACTGTTGACGCAGGCCTGAAGGCCTGCTCCACCCGTGCACCTCTTTGATTTAATCGCTGGCTCTACTGCAGTGCGGTTGTGCAGCGCCTCGCTTTGCTCGGCGGGACCCCTCGACTCCGCTCGGGGCAGGCTCACGAAGGCGGCTGTCCCCACATTGGCTTAGCTGGACAGCCGAGGCGGCTGTCCCCACATTGCATTTCAGAATTCCATCATCGCTGAAAACTGTTAAGAATCCGAGGTGGCGGGGGTTACGCCTGCTAGCCATTCGGCTTGGAGGGGGGCTCCGTGGTTTACGGCGTAGAGGACTAGCTCGACTCGGGAGGAGATGCCTAGCTTGTCGAAGATGCGGAAGAGATATTTCTTGATGGTGTGCTCGCTTAGATTTAGTTCGCGGGCGGTGTCGCGGTTGCTTAAGCCTTCGGCTACTAGCGCTACTACCTGCTCTTCGCGCGGGGTTAGGAGCTGGTCGCCTACGGAGTTCAGGACGCGGAGGGAGGGGACTTCGGAGATTAAATCCATTAGGAAGGCCATCTGTTCAGTGTTGGCCCAGATTTGGCCGGTGGCTACGCGCTGGATGCAGCGGCAGAGCAGGCGGAAATGCGTGTCGGAGATGCAGAAAATACCGCGGGCGCCGGAGCGGAAGGCGCTTACTACCAGGTCGCGGTCGTAGGACTCGACTAGAAGAACTTTGGCTACGGCGGGGTGCGAGAGATGGACGCGGCGCATGGAGGCCATCTGATTGGCGATGCTTACGGAGTGATTCAGCGAGAGCACAACTACTCTGGCTGGAGTGTTGGCGACGGCTTGGAGGATTGAGGCGATGTCGATGGGGCAGGTGGTGATTTTGAATTCGGAGCGGCGGCGCAGGGCGCTGGTTAGGAGCTGGGCTTGCATGCGGTTGGAGTCGGCGATTAAGACGGCGATGGCTGCGGCTGGGGACGACGTCATTCAGAAGAGCTCCGAGTGGAGCGGATTATGGGCCGTTTTGATCTTAGGGGTGGAAGGCTAGGGACTCAAGGGAACATGTGACTTTATTCGCGTGCGGCTTTCAAATCGGGAAAGTGGATTGCTGGGTTGTGGAAAAACTTTGATGGGCCAGATTGGGATTGGGAATCTTTCGGATGTTTTAGCTGCGAATGTTGCGGGGCGCGGGTTTGCTGCTCGGGTTTGAGCTGCGGTTCGGCGCGCGGGTGTGATGTCGCGAACATGCAAGTCTACTTTTGTGGGTAGGCCGGTCGGGAGCGGTGTTGCGGTTGCAGCGTGGATGATCGAGGCCGGAAAAGCCGCGGCTGGCGCGGTTCGGCTTGGTTTTGCGGGTGAATTCGGCATGGCCCCGATGGTAGACAGCACTTCCCATGTCTTGTGGCGAAATCGGCATCGAGATACCTTGCACAAAGAGAGCCGCGGAAGCTGAGCGGCGATCGGAATCCAGGAAAAATAGAGCTCATCATCGCAATGAAGCCCCTCGTAGGCTGGACAAAAGTTGCGGTGATGGGCGTGTTGTCATTGCAAGTTTGCATGGCCGCATTCGCCCAGGAGGAAAAGAAGGAGCAGGACCTGGGAGCAAGCCCACAGGCTTCTTCAACCGGCCAAACCGGGGCTGGGACGGGAAGCACAGGAATGGCGGCCGCAAAACCCGGACAAGCGGACGGCACGGGAAACCCTCGGCTCGGAGGGGAACGCCGTCCGCTTTACCGGCTGACTCGCAGCGACGTGGTGACGTTGAGTTTTACGCTGTCGCCGGAGCTGGACCAGATACTCACCATACAACCGGATGGATATGTTGCTTTGAAGGATGCGGGGTTGGTGTTCGCACAGGGGCTGACGCTGGAAGAGTTTCGTCTGGCCGTGGGGCGGGCGTACGCGGGGTATTTGCACGATCCGCAGGTAGCGGTGGCGCTGAAGGAGTTTGAGCATCCGTATTTTGTGGCGGGCGGGGAGGTCGGGAAGCCCGGCAAGTACGAGTTGCGCGCGGACACGACCATCATGGAGGCGGTAGAGATTGCGGGCGGGTTTACTCACGAGGCGAAGCACTCGCAGGTGCTTTTGTTTCGACGGGTGAATGATGATCTGGTGGAGGCGCGGGTTTTCAATCTGAAGAAGATGTTGCAGGAAAAAAACCTGAGCGAGGCGGCACAGTTGCGCCCGGGTGATCTGGTTTTTGTCCCGCAGAATTCGATCTCGAAGATCGAGCGTTATCTCACCAAGCCTGCCTTAAGCATGTATGTGAGTTCCACACAGTTTTAGAAAGCGATTTTATCGGGCCGACTTTATTAGGCTGACTTTATCGAGCTGACTTTATCGAGCAACCCAGGTCAATCCGCATGCCAGATCAGGATTTAGCGCGTAGAGAAGAAGTGTCGCCGACCATGCGGGAGCTGGCGACGGTGCTGTTCCGGCAGAGAAAAGTTTTTGTCGGGGTCGCGGGTCTGGTCTTGGTGCTGGCGGTGGTGTACGCGTTTGCCGGGGCCACGTATCGGGCGCATGTGCGGGTGCTGGTGCGGCGTGGGCGGGCGGATCCTCCGGTAGCGGCGCAGGAGAATGCTCCGCCTGATTTTTCGCGGGCGGAAGTGACGGAGGAAGAACTGAATTCGGAAGTGGAGCTGCTGAAGGATGACGACGTTTTGCGCCGTGTGGTGGAGGCCAACGATCTGGCGGCGCATGACTGGTTGCGATGGCTGCGTCCCCACGAGGCGCAAGCGGCGCGAGTGGAGCGGGCGGCGAAGAAACTTGCCAACCGGCTGGAGGTGGAATCGATCAAGAAAACCAACCTGATCGCGGTGAGTTACGATGCGCCGGATCCGCAACTGGCGGCGCATGTGCTGCAGTCCCTGGCTGGGGTGTACCTGGAAAAGCATATGGAAGTCCACCGGCCGGGCGGACAACTGCACTTCTTCGATGAGCAGACTCTGGAATCGCGACGGCAACTGGAAGCAGCCCAGGGCAAGCTGATGGAGTTCACGAAAAGCCACGATGTCGTAGTGGCGGCACAGCAGCGCGATCTGGTATTGCAGCGGCTTAACGACGTGGAGGCGAGTTACCGGCAGACTCAGGTGGAAATGTCAGACACAGAGCAGCGAGCTCACGAACTCCGAGAGCAGCTGGCGAAGTTGCCGGAGCGGACGACTACACAGGTTCGTACGGCGGACAATCCGGAGCTGCTGCGGGCGCTGAAGGCGAGCCTGCTGGATCTCGAGTTAAAGAAGACACAGTTGCTGACTAAGTTTGAGCCTGGCCATCGATTGGTGCGGGAAGTTGACCAGGAGATCGCTCAAGCTGAAGGTGCGATTGCAGAACAGAAGTCCAGTCCGGTGCGCGACGAAACTACGGACCGGGATGCGAACTACGAATGGGCCAGGGCAGAGCTGCAGAAGGCGCATGTCGAGATGAAGGGGCTGGAGGCACGAGCAGCGACGATTAGCGCCAACCTGGCCGAGTATCGCAGCCTGGCACGAGAGCTGGGCGAGGATGCGATTGTGCAGGATGACCTGACCAGCAGCGAGAAGGCGGCGCAGGAAAATTATCTGCTCTACGTGAAGAAACGCGAGGAAGCACGCATGGGCGATGCGCTGGACGAGGGCGGCATTGTCAATGTCGCGATCGCCGAGCAGCCGGTTGTGCCGGCGCTTCCGGTGTGGCCGGCGGGAGTCGTGGTGCTGGTGGGCTTTGCGGCGGCGCTGAGCTCGGGTGCCGGGGCTGCGTTTGCTGCGGATTATCTGGACCCCGCGCTGCGCACGCCAGAGGAGGTTTTCAGGTGTTTGGAAATCCCGGTGTTGGCTTCAATCCCGGAAGAAATAGAGCAACGGTTATCTGCCTAGGAGATGAGATGAGTGCGAATGCGGACGTGCTGCGAAGTTCCGATCTGATTGGCTCGCGGGCACGCGAGGCTCCAATCCAGCAGGTTGAGGTTTTTTGCGCGACGAACGATTGGAGTCGGGAAGACTTTGCGCGGGAACAGATTCGGGGCCTGGTGCAGCGTGTATTTTTTGCCAGCGGAGGTCGACCTGTGACCCAGGTCGTGTTCAGCGCGGCGGAGCCACAGACGGATGTGGCCGGTATCTGCGAGCAGGTGGGATGGGCACTGGCGCTGGAGACGAGTGCGCATATCGCCGTGGTGGGGCGGGAAAAGCGGGCAGGAGGGACAGCGCGGGACGGTCCCTGGAACGCGGGCAGAGCTGCTATCAAGTCGTGGTCTACGCAGACGGCGGCCAACTTGTGGCGGGTGCCTGGGTTCGCGGGTCGCGAATGCAACGAAGAATCAGGGACGGGGCGTTTCTGGTCTTCATGGCTGGCAGAACTGCGGAGTGAGTTTGAGTATGCGGTGGTTCAAGGGCCTGCTGCGGGGATATCGAGTGAGGCTGCGTTGATGGGACAACTCACGGACGGAATCATTCTGGTGGTGGGGGCTCACAGTACGCGGCGAGCAACTGCCCGCAAGATTAAGGAAACGCTGGAGGGGGCGCAGTCTCGAATCCTGGGAACTGTGTTGAGCGAGCGAAGGTTTCCGGTCCCCGAGCGGATTTATCGGCGGCTGTAGAGTTTGCATTACTGAAAAAGACAGTGCTGACAAGTAACGATTGCCTGCCGCTAGTGCTGGGGCGTGGCAAAAGCTGAAAAGCTGTGCAACCGAAAACGAGAAATGGCTGTGGGACTCAATGAGCGGTAGCTATGGAGTCCCGGGGGTGGTGGGCGTTGTTTTGACACAGACGCTGCCGCAGCCGGTGGTGGTCGCCACACCATCACAATGGTTCGCGGTACAGACCCGGTACCGGTTCGAGAAGAGGGTGGTGGCGCAGCTCAACCACAAGAGCTGCGAAGTCTACCTGCCATTGCTGACTGAAAATCACACCTGGAGCGACCGGCAGAAGGTGGTAACGATTCCTCTGTTTCCCGGGTACGCATTCGTGCACATCGATTCGTCTGTGAACGCGCGGAAGGTGGTATTGCACACTGCGGGACTGATTGGTTTTGTGAACTTTGGAGGAACTGTGGTGGCGGTGCCGACGAAGCAGATCGAGGATCTGCAATTGCTGCTGCAAGAGAAAGGGCTGTTTTCTCTGCACGCGTTTGTGCACACGGGACAGCGGGTGCGGATCCGGGGTGGGTGCCTAAAGGGATTGGAAGGCGTGCTGGTGAAGCATGAAGAGGGAAAGCTGGTGATCTCAATTGAATCGATCCAGCGCTCGCTGGCGATTGAGATCAAAGGGTACGAGTTGGAATTGGTCTGAAGTGTCTTCTTCTTTTCTAAATCCAGGACAGGGAAAGCCCAGGGGAATCGAGTGGGCCGCGCGGTTAATTCCCGGAGCAGGGTTTGTTGGCGTCCAGAAAAAGCCGCAGCGGGAGGTGCGAGGATATCCGGTATTCCTGGCTTCAGGTGCGGCTCGATTCGCGGACGCACGGCGAAAAAATGGCGGGAGCGCTCTTGCGCTGCGGTTGCCCTGGCCTGCGCAGAGTGGAGGAGCTCGTAAATGGTTGCGATCCGCGCTGGTGTGGATTGCGGGCATGTTGCATCGGGGCGGATTGCTGGCATCGCGATGGGCGCAGTGGGAAGGCCGCCGGCGTGCGACGCCGTCCGGGGATGGGATGCGGAATGTCCTGATCGTGGGTGCAAGTGGCCTGGGTCATCGATTGGCAAGTTATCTGGAAAAACATCCGGAGATGGGTCGGTCGGTTTGCGGATTTCTGGACGACCGGAAGGCGCCGGGGAAAGGCGTAATGGGACGGACGAGCGACCTGGCGGAACTGGCACGCGCGGCGTTTGTGGATGAGGTGATTCTGGCGGCGCCGCATGATCGGGACATGACGTTGCGGGTGCTGCACGCGGCGCGCCAATTGCGGCTGGACGTGAAGATGGCGCCGGATCTGTTTGGTTGCGAACCGATGCGGGAAACGGAACGGATTGGGGGCATCCCTCTCATTTCTCTGCACGAAGAACGCCTACCGGTGGTGGGGTTGTTTGTGAAACGGGCGCTGGACGTGGCGGGAGCAGGAGCGGCGCTGGTGCTGCTGGCTCCAGCGCTGGCGGTGATCGCGATGCTCGTCCGGCTGGATTCGCCGGGGCCAGTCCTGTATGGGGCGTTGCGCGCGGGACGCAAGGGCAGACCGTTTCGCTGCTACAAGTTTCGCACCATGGTGAGCAATGCGGACGGGCAGAAGGAAAAGCTGCGGGGGCAAAATCAGAGGCAGGGACCGATTTTCAAGATCAAAGACGATCCGCGAATTACGCGGGTGGGACGAGTGCTGCGGCGCTACAGTCTGGACGAACTGCCGCAGTTGTGGAACGTGGTGCGAGGAGAGATGAGTCTGGTGGGGCCGCGACCGCATCCTCTGGATGATTTTTCGGGGTATGCGATTGAGCACTTGCCGCGGCTGGACGTGATTCCGGGGATGACTGGGCTGTGGCAGGTAACGGCGCGGCGGAATCCGTCGTTTCAGGCGGGAATGGAACTGGATATTGAGTACATCCATCGATGGAGTCTGGGGATGGATTTCAGGATTCTGCTGAAGACAGCCGCAGTGGTGCTGCGGGGGAGTGGGGAGTGACAGCGCGGGTTTCAATGGTGGAGCAGCGTTCGTGGGCCGGAGAGGCGGCCTGGGGCGGAATGTGGCTGGGGCTGCGTCCGCTGCAGGCGATGATGATGGCGCCGACTGGGCTGTTTTTGGCGGCGCTGACGGCCATGCTGTTGCGGCCTCCGGATGTGCCTTTTTACGAGATCGATCGCGTCGCGTTCTTGCTGGTGGTGGTTGCAGTGACGGTGCGAGCGGTGGTGATGCGGCAGCGGTTGGTGGTGGTGGAGCGGGCGACGTGGCCGATGATGGGGCTGACACTTCTGGCGGTTGCGAGCGTGATTGGGCAACCGTTCGACAACCGGACTTGGAGTTTGCTGGCGGCGAAGTTTCTTGTGCCGTTTGCGCTGTTTCACCTGGCGGGGCTGGTGTTTCGGGAGGAATGCCGGTTGCGGCAGTTCGAGGGTTTCACACTGGTAGTGCTGGCTTATCTGTGTTTCATGGCAATTGCTTTTCTGGTGGGCGCGAAGTCATTGATCTTTCCGCGCTTCATTCTGGATGAAAGTTTAGGGTATCACGTAGACCGGGCGCGGGGTCCGTTGCTGCAGGCGGTGGCGAATGGAGTTTCTCTGAATCTGCTTGGAGTGCTGGCGCTGCACGCGTACTTGCGAAAAAGAATACGGGGATTGAGAGCGGCGGCGCTGCTGGGTTCCCTGCCGGTGGCGATTCTAGCGACGATGACGCGGGCAGTCTGGCTCTCGTTTGCGGTGAGCATGATGGTTTTAATTATTCGCGCGCACAACCGGACGCTGAGACGAATCTGCGTCGCGGTGGCCATGGTGGGAACTCTGGGGTTGCTGATCAGTTTGAGTTTTGACGATCAGCGCCGGGCGCTCACGGAGCGGCTGAAGGAATCTGGGCCGCTCGATTTCCGGAAGGCGGTTTATACCGGCGGCTGGCAGATGTTCCTGGAAAAGCCGGTCACTGGCTGGGGAGTGAATCAGATGCCGGCGGAGCTGGCGCGGCATGTGAGCGGGTACAAGGAGAAGGAGTTGTATCCGCACAATACTTATCTGGAGCTGCTGGTGGAGCATGGCGTCTTCGGCTTAGCGCTCTACGTGTGGCTGATGTGGGAGATTTTTCGGCTGGGGCGCGGATTGGTGCCGCGGGCTGAACGCGAGGGTTTTCTGAATCAGCAGTTTCATGGCATGTGGCCGGTGTTGCTTGGCATCTATTGGGTAAATGCTGCGCTGGTCGTGATGAATTATCAATTTGTGAATGGGCTGCTGTTTACTATGGCGGGAATGCTGGCGGCGCAGCGGCGGCGAGCTGGTCGCGTGGAGACTATTCTGAGTCCGTCTGCTCGTGGAATTCGTGGATCTGCTGCGTAAAAGTCTTTCTATCTGGATCTCCAAGTCTTAATTCTGCGATTTTCTATTCTGCAACTCCTGATTCTGTGTTGACGGTCGCTTATCTCGCTAATCAATTCCCAGCGGCCGTGGAACCGTATGTGGGCGAGGAAATTCAGGAGCTGCGGCGGCGGCGCGTTCAGGTCATTGCGGGCAGCGTGCGCCGGCCGGATGCGGCGCCGGGCAGAGTTTCCCACGAGGCTTTGGAGCCGGAGATTCTGTGCCTGCAACCGGTTCGAGTACTGATTCTGCTGCGAGCGCTCGGTCTGGCTGTGCGACGCTGGGGAAAAATTAGCGAACTGGTGGGGCGGGTGCTCTTGCGGGGGAAGGAATCGCCGCAACGTCGACTGAAAGCGCTGTTGCACACCTGGCTGGGAGCGTATTACGCCGTGCTGCTCGCGGGGCGCGGAGTGAAGCACGTGCACGTGCATCATGGCTATTTCGGGGCGTGGATCGGGATGGTGGCGGCGCGGCTGATGGGAGTGAGTTTCAGCATGACGCTGCACGGGTCAGACCTGCTGCTGAACCGGGCTTATCTCGATACGAAACTGAAAAATTGCCGGTTCTGCGTGACGATTTCCGAGTACAACCGCCGCTACATTCTGGAACATTTTCCGGCGATTGAAGCCAGCAAGATCATGGTCTCGCGGCTCGGCGTGGATGTACTGGAGCGCGCGGAAGCTCGCCGGGTTGCTCGCGGTACGCGCCGCACTTTCACTTTGCTGGCTGTGGGAAGGCTGCACGCGGTGAAGGATCACACATTTCTGGTTCGCGCCTGCGCCCGGCTGCGCGATTGCGGGGTCGACTTCGAATGTTTGATTGCGGGGGAAGGGCCGGAGCGGCAGCGTCTGGAGTTCTTGATCCGGAGACACAGGCTGCAGGACCAGGTCACCCTGCTTGGCCACGTTGCCCGGGGGCAGATGGACGCTCTTTACGGGCGGGCCGATGTGGTGGTGCTTACCAGCCGCAGCGAAGGAATTCCGCTGGTGCTGATGGAGGCGATGACGCGTGGAAAAATCGTGCTCGCGCCGGCGATCACGGGGGTTCCGGAGATCGTCATTCCCGAAAAAACGGGTTTTCTCTATGCGCCCGGAGCGCTGCAGGATTTCGTGGCAAAGATTTTATTCCTGGAAAAGCAAATGTGCCGGGAGGATCGCAACGCGGTGAGCCGGCTGGACTGGGTCCGGCACGCGGCGCAGATGCAAATCCTTCACAACTTCAGCCGCACGAAGAACCTGAGTCACTTTGGCGACCGGTTTCTACAACGGATCGCAATCGAAGATCTCGTAATTCAGGATTGGAGCGCTCCTCATGAGGATCTTGTTTTGCAACAAATATAACTACGCATTCAGCGGGACCGAAGTCTACCTGTTCGAGGCCATGGAGCTGCTGCGCTCGAAGGGGCACGAAGTGGCTCTGTTTTCGATGGCCGATCCGCGAGGGAGTCCTACTCCTTACGACCACCATTTCGTGCCGCGTGTCGACTTCAAGCAGCAGACGGGATGGTTTCGCAAGGTTGGGCTGGCGGGGCGGGCGATTTACTCGATCGAGGCACGGCGACGGCTTCGGGGAATGATCGCGGAATTTCGACCGGATGTGGCCCATGTGCGGAACATCTATCACCATCTTTCGCCGTCGATTTTGTGGGAGTTTAAGGCGCAGAAGGTTCCGGTGGTTTATCACCTGAACGATTTCAAGGTGCTGTGCGCGAGCTACAACCTGGTGTTGCGCGGAGAAGCCTGCGAGGCGTGCAAGGGCGGGGAATTCTGGCATGCGATGAAGGAGAAATGTTATCCGGGGTGGGGCGCGCGGATGACGCTGGTGGCGGAGGCTTACATCCACAAATGGCTAGGCACGTACCGGAAATGTGTGGACTGCTTTCTTGCACCGAGCCAGTTTGTGCGGGACAAGTTTGTTGAGCATGGGTGGGATCCGGGCGCGTTCGAAGTGCTTCCTCACTTTCAGCCGGTTAAGGCTGTGGCGGAGCGGAGAGCGGAGGACGCTCCGCTGCTTTATTTCGGGCGGTTGTCGGCGGAAAAAGGTGTGGACGACCTACTGAAGGCCATGCAGCGGCTGCCTAATCTTCGCCTGATCGTGGCTGGGGATGGGCCGGAGCGGGGCAGGCTGGAGCGACTGGCTGGGGAGCTGGGATTGGCCAACGTCGAGTTTGCCGGCCAGCTGCGGGGAGCGGAATTGGAGCAGGCGATTGCTGGCTCACGCTTCACCGTGCTGCCCTCCCATGCGTATGAAACGCTGGGCAAAACGATTCTCGAGTCTTATGCGGAGGCACGGGCTGTGGTGGCAACGGACCTGGGGTCCCGGCGGGAACTGGTGCACGCGGGGAAGACTGGACTCTTGTACAGGGTGGGCGATGTGGAACAGCTGGCATCTGCGATACGGTTTCTCAGCTCACAGCCGGAATTGGCGGACAAAATGGGCCGGGCTGGACAGGAACAGGTGAGGGATCGGTATACGCCGGAGGCGCATTACGAGGCATTGATTGGTTTGTATGAGCGTGTGGTTGATGGAAAGAAAAAATCGGCAGGCACGCCGAAAAGCAGAATAACCCGCAGAACTCTTGCTGCACCAACAGGACGATGGGGAATGCCGCGAGGAGGTCGAGGGGGCTTCGTTCCGTTGCAGCGAGTTGTTTTGGGCCCGGCCTGGGTCGATCCCGTCGGTCATCCCACCGCTGAGTTTCAGAAACGAAAGCTCCGCGTCGCATTCATTGGGGGGAGGGGTGTGGTTTCAAAATACAGCGGTATTGAAACTTATTACGAAGAGATTGGAAAAAGATTGACGGGGATGGGACACCAAGTAACTGCGTATTGCCGGACTTACTTTACTCCGCCTGGAACCCATCACAATGGCATGCGCGTGGTACGGCTGCCGACAATTCGGTCGAAGCATCTGGAAACGCTGGTGCATACGCTTCTCAGCACGCTCCATGTTCTGACTCAGCGTTGTGATGTGGTGCACTACCACGCGCTGGGGCCGGCGTTGTTCTCGTTCATTCCGCGTATGGTGGGAAAGAAAACCGTGGTCACGGTGCAGGGCCTCGACTGGCAAAGGGCAAAATGGGGATGGATCGCTGCGGCGGTTTTGCGATTGGGGGAACGGGCGGCCGTGAGTTTGCCGAGCCGCACCATGGTGGTCTCGCAGACATTGCAGAATGACTATCGAGGGCGGTATGGAGCGGAGGCGTCGTACGTCCCGAATGGCGGTCTGGTGCGGGAGTGGCGAGTGCCCGACAAGATCTTTGATTGGGGGCTGGAGCCGGGGAGATACATTCTATTTCTGGGGAGATTTTCTCCGGAGAAGGGTTGCCATCTGCTGGTGGAGGCGTATGAGAAGTTGGACACTGATGTGAAGCTGGTGATGGCCGGGGCGTCGAGTTACTGCGATGATTACTCGCGCGAGTTGCGGACCCACGCGGGTGAGCGAATCAAGATGCTGGACTGGGTTTCGGGTGAGGCTCTCGATGAGTTGGTGACGAATGCCATGCTGTTCGTCTTACCATCGGATCTGGAAGGATTGTCGCTGGCACTGCTGGATGCGATGGGTGCGGGGCTCTGCGTCCTGAGCAGTGACGTTGCGGAGAATCGGGAAGCGGTGGACGATGCCGGCTTCACGTTCCGGCGAGGGGATGTTGGGGATTTGGCGGACCGGCTGCGATTCCTTATTGCGAATCCGGCGGTGCGGGAGGCTGCGGGGCAGGCTGCAAAACGTCGCATCCGCGAACATTATCAGTGGGCGCAGATCACGGCGGAGATCGAGCGAGTGTATTTCGAGATGATGGGCTGGGAGTTGGCCGAGGCTCCGGTCCGCAAGCCGATTGTTCGCGCGGCAGCGGCAGCGGCTGCGGCGGGGCAGCGAAGGGCGGGATAAGGCAATGGGCTTGTAGTCTGCGCGAAATGACTTAACTCGAACAAACCGAGTGCGGCAACAGGAGGACGGGGTGAATCCCGTCCTTTTTGTTTACAATTGGGGTTCGTTCGCGGGATACGATGGCGAGCGGTCGCGTGCGGTGGATTCGAAATCAAGTTCTGCGATATGGAAAACACGATCCTCGTCACTGGCGGAGCAGGTTTTATCGGATCCAATTTCATCCTGCAGCGGATGGAACGGGATTCGGCCGCCATTGTGAATCTGGACAAGCTCACCTACGCGGGCAATCTGCACAACCTGGAAGGCATGGCGAACCAGCGTCGGTATGAGTTTGTTCACGGCGATATTGCGGACAGAAGCCTGGTGCGCGGGCTACTGGAACGGCGCAAGCCACGGGCCATCGTGCATTTTGCGGCGGAAAGCCATGTGGATCGGTCGATCCGGGGGCCGGATGAATTCATCCGCACGAATGTGGATGGGACTTTTGCGCTGCTGGAGGAAGTGCGGACATATTGGGGAGGGCTTGGCGATCGAGAGAAAATCGACTTTCGATTCCTGCACGTTTCCACGGATGAAGTGTATGGCTCTCTGGGGCCGGAGGATGCTGCTTTTTCTGAAACGACTCCTTATGCCCCCAATAGTCCTTATGCGGCATCGAAGGCTGCTTCCGACCATTTTGTTCGGGCTTATCATCACACTTACGGGCTGCCGGTTTTGACTACGAATTGCTCGAACAATTACGGGCGATTTCAGTTCCCGGAAAAATTGATACCGCTGGTGATCCTGAACGCGCGTGATGGCAAGCCGCTGCCGGTTTACGGAGACGGGCAGAATGTTCGCGACTGGCTTTATGTGGAGGACCACTGTTCGGCAATTGCACAAGTGCTCAATCGCGGACGAGTGGGGCAGACGTACAACATTGGCGGCTGGAATGAGAAGCGGAATCTTGAGATCGTGGAGACGATCTGTGACATTGTGGACGAGATGGCTGGGAGCCGCGGAGAGCCGCGCCGCGGGCTGATTACGTTTGTGAAGGACCGTCCCGGGCACGACCGGCGTTATGCCATGGACGCGACTAAGATTGAGCTGGAGCTAGGCTGGCGTCCGCTGGAAACGTTTGAGAGCGGGATTCGGAAGACGGTGCGGTGGTACCTCGAAAATTCGGAGTGGGTTCGCGATGTTACCAGCGGGGGCTACCGGCAGTGGATTGAGACACACTACTCTTCTTGAAGCGCGGACATTCAATCGACCTCCGCTCAGTAGAAACATCTTCTTATGATGATGCAAGGCGCGAGCACGAGTTATAAGGGAATTATTCTGGCGGGAGGATCGGGGACACGCTTGTATCCCGTGACTCATGCTATGGGAAAAAGTCTGCTTCCGGTTTACAACAAGCCCATGATTTATTACCCCCTGTGCACGCTGATGCTGTCGGGGATTCGGGACATTCTTGTCATTACGACGCCAGATGATGTGAGCAAGTTTCAGGCGCTGCTGGGGAATGGAAGCCAGTTCGGAATCGAGTTGCAATACAAAGTACAGCCCAGGCCGGAAGGAATTGCGCAGGCCTTCCTGGTGGGAGAGGAATTCTTGGGAAGCAGCCCTTGCGCTCTGGTGCTGGGCGACAACATTTTTTATGGACACGATTTGGGCAAGGACTTGCGGGAGGCTGCGAGTAAAAGGCGTGGTGCGCGCGTGTTTGCTTATCCGGTGCACGATCCAGAACGTTATGGAGTTGTGGAGTTCGATCGCTCGGGGCGAGCCCTCAGCATCGAGGAAAAACCCAAGGAGCCCAAGTCGCGCTACGCGGTGACCGGACTCTATTTTTACGATGATCAGGTGGTAAAGGTCGCGAAGGCGCTGAAGCCGAGTGCGCGGGGCGAGTTGGAGATCACCGACGTGAACAAGGTGTACCTGGAACGACGGGAGTTAGAAGTGGTGGTCATGGGGCGAGGCATGGCCTGGCTGGATACGGGCACGCATGAATCGTTGATGGATGCGGCGCTCTACATTCAGGCTATCGAGAAAAGGCAGGGGCTGATGGTGGCTTGTCCGGAAGAGATTGCGCTGCGCTCGGGATACATTACGGCCGAGCAGGTGGAAAGAATTGGGAACTCGATGAAGAACAACAGTTATGGCGCTTACCTGCTGCAACTCTTGCGGGAGAAAGTATTTTAATGGATGCGGTTCGGGCAAGTGGGCAGACGATGGATGCGATCAAGAAAATTCCGACTTCGCTGCCTGGGGTGTTCGCGCTCGAGCCGCGAGTCTTCGGGGATGAGCGCGGCTTTTTTTTTGAGAGCTATAACCGGCGAGTCATGGCAGAGGTGGGAATCGCTGACGAATTTGTTCAGGACAATCATTCCTGCTCATCGCGAAATGTTTTGCGGGGATTGCATTATCAGGTGAAGCATCCGCAAGGGAAACTGGTGCGGGTGGCCGAGGGGGAGATTCTGGACGTGGCGGTGGACATGCGCCGAAGTTCTTTGACTTTTGGCCGGTGGGAAGCGGTGCGATTGTCGAGCGAGAACAAGCGCATGTTGTGGATTCCTGCAGGTTTTGCGCACGGCTTCCGCGTGCTCTCGGAGAAGGCGCACGTACTCTATAAGGCGACTGATTTCTACTCACCAGAAGATGAACGGACGCTGGCCTGGGATGATCCTGAACTCAAGATCAACTGGGAACTGGACGGCGAACCGATCGTGTCGGCGAAAGACCGGCGGGGCGCCGCGTTCCGCGACGCTGAAAGTTTCGAATAAATCCTGATGCGAATCACAATTTTTGGCGCTTCCGGGCTATTGGGTAAGGCGCTCCTGCGCGAGTGGAGCGGAGATACTGTGACCGGACTCACTTCGCACGCGGCAGACATCCGACATGGGAAGCGTGTGCTGGAAGTGATGCAGGAGACGAAGCCGGAGTGGGTCGTGTTGGCTGCAGCTTATACCGATGTGGATGGATGCGAAGGCAATCCGGACTTGGCTTTTGCGGTGAACCGCGATGGGGCGGTGAACGTCGCGATGGCGGCTAAAGAAGTTGGAGCGCGGCTAATATTTCTGAGCTCTGACTACGTGTTCGACGGCAAGAAGGCCACACCCTACGAAGTAGGAGATGCTCGAAATCCGCAGAGCGTGTACGGAAGAAGCAAGGCCGAGGCAGAGGTCAAGTTACTGGAGTTGATGCCGGAATGCTGCATCGCGAGGACTTCGTGGCTGTTTGGGATTGGGGGAAAATGTTTTCCGGATACGATTTTGAAGTTGGCGGCGAACCGTCCCGCGCTGGATGTGGTGAACGATCAGCGTGGTTGCCCGACATACTCGGTCGATCTGGCGCGAGCGATTGTTCAATTGTGCCGGAAGGATACGAGTGGAATTGTGCATGTGACGAACGCGGGCGACTGCACATGGTTTGAGTTCGCGCGGGAGATCGTCAGCGGTGCGGGGCTTGCAACCGTTGTGCGTCCGGTGAGCAGCCAGCAGATGGCGCGGCCTGCGCCTCGACCTGCTTACTCGGTATTGTCACCGACTCGGCTGCGGGATCTCGGAATTGAGATGCCATCATGGCACGACGCGTTGCGGCGCTACCTCGACGAGCGCTATGAGCCGATTCGCTAGGCCCCAATTCGCTCGGCAAGGATTGCTTCGTTTCCGATGGCCCTGCTAGGATTGCCGAGTCCCGCCTGGAGCTTTGGTGAAATTAATCCAGAATTACATTGATGGGCGCTTCGTGTCTGGGAAGTGCGAGTTTGCGGATGTGAATCCCGCGGACGGGACGGTGATTGCACACGTCACCGAAGCGGACGAGTCGCAAGTGGACGAGGCCGTGCGCGCGGCTCGCTGCGCTTTGCGAGGAGAGTGGGGACGGCTTGGGATCCGCGAACGAGCGGCACGTTTGCAGCGGGTCGCAGACGCGATTGAGAAGCGGTTTGACTGCTTCGTTCAGGCGGAGGTTGCAGACACAGGCAAGCCGATTTCTCTGGCATCGAGGCTCGATGTCCCTCGGGCTGCCGCGAATTTCCGAGTGTTTGCCGACCTGGTGAGAATGGCGGCCCTGGAATCTTTTCAGACGGAAACTGCAGACGGCACAAATGCTCTGAATTATGCGGTGCGCAAGCCGCTGGGCGTGGTTGGCGTGATCACGCCGTGGAACCTGCCATTGCTGTTGCTCACCTGGAAAGTCGCGCCTGCGCTGGCTTGCGGGAATGCTGTGGTGGTGAAGCCCTCCGAAGAAACTCCGGCTACTGCTGCGCTTCTTGCCGAGGCGATGCAGGACGCGGGCATTCCGAACGGAGTTTATAACGTGGTGCATGGCTTTGGGCCGGGGTCTGCGGGAGAATTTCTGACCCAACATCCTGATGTGGACGCGATTACATTTACCGGTGAATCGAAGACCGGGGCAGCCATTATGAAAGCAGTGGCGCCGACAGTGAAACCGGTCTCGTTTGAACTGGGAGGGAAGAATGCGGCCATCGTATTCGCGGATTGCAATTTTGAAGAGGCCGTAACCGGGTTAGCTGAGGCGGTTTTTCTCAATACGGGGCAGGTGTGCTTGTGCGCTGAGCGGGTTTACGTGGAGCGGAAACTTTTCGGCGCATTCACGGAGGCGCTGAAGCAGAAGGCAGAGAGCTTGCATGCGGGTTGGCCGACCGACACGAAAACGGACTTGGGACCACTGATCTCGGCGCAACATCGAGAAAAAGTTCTTTCTTATTACAGACTGGCTGAGGAAGAAGGTGCGACGCTTATTAGGGGTGGAGGAGTTCCGAAGTTTGGTGATGGTCGCGACCACGGTTTCTATGTGCAGCCAACCATCTATACTGGACTGCCGGAAGCGGCGCGCTCCGTGAAAGAGGAGATTTTTGGGCCGGTGTGCCACATTGCGCCGTTCGATTCGGAAGAACAAGCTGTCGCAATGGCGAACGACACGAAGTATGGGCTCGCGGCTTCGATCTGGACCAACAACCTGAAGCGCGGTCATCGCGTGGCGCAGCAGATGAATGTGGGCATCACGTGGGTGAATTGCTGGTTCTTGCGCGACTTGCGAACGCCTTTTGGTGGAGCGGGACTTTCCGGGATCGGCCGTGAAGGCGGGATGCATTCTTTGAATTTCTATTCCGAACTTAACAATATTTGTGTTCGCCTCTAACTTTGCAGGTTTGCACAAAATGATTAAGACGAGCGGGATCGCGAGCAAAGTCGTTGAGGGGAAGGCGACGCCTCGGGGAAAGTATCCGCACGTGAAGCGGGCTGGGGACTTTCTGTTTGTGTCTGGAACCAGTGCGCGGCGCGCGGACGATACGATTGCCGGCGCTGAAATTGATTCGTTGGGCACAGCGCGGCTGGACATCCGTGTGCAAACGCGGGCAGTGATCGAGAATATCCGCGACATCTTGCAGAGTGTCGGAGCGGGGTTGGAGGATGTGGTGGAGATTTCCACTTTCCTCGTGAGCATGAGCGATTTTGCCGGATATAACGAAGTGTATGGTGACTTTTTCGGATACGATGGTCCGGCGAGAACGACCGTCGCGGTGCATCAGTTGCCGCATCCGCACTTGCTGATTGAGATCACGGCCAGGGCTTACAAGCCGGTGAAATAGGAGGCACGATGGCATCCATAAAGAATCTGAAGGCCTTCAACTTTCAGGGCTGGATTGAAGAAAACAAAGACAAGCTCAAGCCTCCGGTGGGCAACGCGCAGGTCTGGGAGGACGGCGAGATGATGGTGACGGTGGTGGGCGGGCCGAATCAGCGACGCGATTATCACGACGATCCGACCGAGGAATTTTTCTATCAACTGAAGGGTGATATTTCTCTGCGGCTGATGGAGACGCCGGGCAAGCCGCCGCTGGAAGTGCCGATCAAAGAGGGCGAGATTTTTCTTCTGCCTAAGCACATGCGGCATTCGCCGCAACGGCCGGCTAACACCATTGGCGTGGTGGTTGAGGTGCCGCGTCCCGAGGGCTCTCTGGATGCATTTGAGTGGTACTGCCCGAACTGCCATCAGCTGATCTATCGAGCGGAAGTGAGGCTGAAGAGCATTGTGAAAGATCTGCCTCCGCTGTTTGAGCAATTCTATTCGAACGAGAGCCGGCGCAAATGCAAGCATTGCGGCACGATTCATCCGGGCAAGTGAAGCATGGGTAGTTTTCAACTCGCACCGTCACCGCACTTACGCGGAAGCTGTCGAAGGTGCATTCGGGATGAACGTGGAGCGTTCTCCAAGAAATTCGAGAACCATTGCCACATGGGTGCTCTCTATCACGCCTATTAACAACTTCTGCTGTGTTCAGCGGACGTTGCGCATAACCACCTTCGATGGAAGCTGGTCTGACGGATCACATTTGGAGTTTGACGAAATTAGTGGGATTATTGGACACGAAGAACAGTTGCGCGGCGGCATGAGATGAAATTTAGACAGATCGAGTGGCTTTTGGATTTCGTTTTCATGTTCGTATTTGTCGTTGCCGGTTCCGCTCTGCTCAAACTCCATGCCGCGGGCCAACCGCTGCTAGGAATTATGCTTGAGGCAATCTTAGTGGCGGCACTTTTCAGCCTTTTTAACTACATTCGGAAACATGGAGATGACTGAGTTTCGTTTCAACACCGCCCACTGCCAAAGCATGCCAGTCATCGACATTCATAATCACTTTTTTCCGAGTTCGTGGCCCGACCTGGCGGCGCGCTATGGCACGCCGAACTGGCCATGGATTAAGCACACCGAGCCAGGGCAAGCCGACATTATGGTTGGGGACCGATTCTTCCGTCATATTTATTCGGCGTGCTGGGATCCGGAAGTACGGTTGCGGGAGATGGATCGAGATGGCGTCGATCTGCAAATTATGTCGGCGACGCCGGTGCTGTTTGGGTATGAGCGTCCGGTGGAACATGCGCTGGATTGTGCGCGATTGTTCAACGATGCGGCGCTCGAGCTTTGCGGCCGGGGAAAAGGCAGGCTGAAAGCACTTTGCCAGGTTCCGCTGCAGGATGTCGAAGCGGCTTGCAAGGAACTTAGCCGATGCATGCGTGCTGGGCACATGGGCGTGCAGATTGGGAACCACGTTGGAGACAAGAATCTCGACGATCCTGGCGTGGTGACGTTTCTGCAGCACTGCGCGGAGGAAGGCGCGGCTGTGCTGGTGCATCCCTGGGATATGTTTGGGCGCGAGCGGATGCCGAAATACATGATGCCGTGGACGGTCGGAATGCCGGCGGAGACGCAGTTGTCGGTGGTGGCGATGATTTTGAGTGGAGCGTTTGACCGGCTGCCGGATACGCTCCGAATTTGTTTCGCGCACGGCGGCGGGAGTTTCGCGTTCCTGCTGGGACGGATGGAAAATGCCTGGCATCGCCAGCCGGCGGCGCGTGGTGAGTGTCAGCATCCGCCCAGCTACTATCTCAATCGCTTTTATGCGGACTCGGCGGTGTTCGATCAACGGTCGCTAGAGTTTTTGGTCGGGACGATGGGAGCGGATCGGGTGATGCTGGGGTCGGATTATCCTTTTCCGCTGGGAGAGGAACGGGTTGGGTCGCTCATCCGCCAAAGCAATTTATCGCGGGAAATAAAGATTAAGTTACTGGGCAGGAATGCGACGCGGTTCCTCGGACTTAAGGACGAATCGCAGGAGGCTCGGGATTCGAAGTCTGGGGTAGCTCCGGGCCCGTCTTCCGCTTCTGAGCCTGAAAAGCTTACCTACAGTTCGTATCTGAAGGTTCCAGAGCTACTGGAATTGCAACAGCCGCAATCTGTGCCGCCGCACCACGACGAGTTGCTTTTTATTCTTGTGCACCAGACCTATGAATTGTGGTTTAAGGAATTGCTGCATGATCTGGATGCCGTCGTGGCTAATTTGCAGAAGGCGGGCGCGGCGCCGCAGTCGCGGGACGAAGTCTATGAGGCGGCGCGGTTGCTGCGGCGTTGTACGGAGATCACGCGGGTGCTGGTGGAGCAGTTTACGATTCTGGAAACGATGCTGCCCACGCATTTTCTGGCGTTTCGGGGGCTGCTGGAACCGGCCAGCGGATTTCAGTCGGAGCAGTTTCGAGAGATTGAATTTCTGTGCGGCTTGAAGGACGAGAAGATGCTTCGTTATCACCGTCCCACGGCGGAAGCTTACGCGAGTCTGAAGCGCCGACTGGAAGAGCCCTCGCTTCGCGATGTATTTTTCGGGGCTTTGCTGGCGATGGGAAAACTAGCGCCCGCGGGCGATGGTGCGACGGAACGGGAGCGATTCGAAGCGCGGGCGCGGGCGGTCCACGAACTCTACAAGGATGAACGTCATCACCGCGACTGGATCGATGTGTGCGAACGGCTGACGGAGTTTGACGAACTGGTGGTGAGCTGGCGGTTGCGCCATATTCAACTCGTCGAGCGCATTATCGGGATCCGCATGGGCACTGGGGGTAGCACGGGAGCGTCTTACCTGAAGCTCACCCTGGACAAGAAATTCTTCCCTGAATTGTGGGAGGCGAGGACTTTGCTGACCGAGTGATGCGGTTCTCTTTCCGCTGGTCGTCGCAACGTTGGTCGATTGAATTTCTCAGATGAAGTCCACTCCAAACCAAATCACACTGATCGGCGCGGGACTGAACGGTCCGCTTTTGGCGATTCTGCTTGCGCGGAGGGGGTTCGCGGTTGAGATCTTTGAGCGGCGTCCTGATATGCGGCGGGTGCGGGTGAGTGCGGGACGATCGATTAATCTCGCGCTCTCGACCCGTGGCATTCACGCCCTGCAGCAAGCGGGGCTGTGGGAGCGGATGCGGAGCATCATTATCCCGATGAAGGGACGGATGATGCATTCGACTGCTGGCGAGCTTACTTTTCAACCTTACGGGAAGAATGAAAGGGAGGCCATCAACTCGATTTCGCGGGCGGAGTTGAACATCGCGCTCATCAGCGCTGCAGAAGAACACGGAGTGACCATTCATTTCAAGCAGCGCTGCACGGGGTACGACTTGAAAACCGGAGCGATACGATTGCGTGATGAGGAGACGGGCGAAGATGCGATTCGCGAGACTCGGGTTGTGATCGGGTGCGATGGTTCGGCGTCGTCGATTCGGGCGGAAATGTTTAAGCTGAGCCGGTTCAACTTTTCGCAGCAATATCTCGACTATGGCTACAAGGAATTGACGATTCCTGCGAGCCTCGATGGAAGGCATCAGATGGAGACTCATGCGCTGCACATCTGGCCGCGGGGCAACTACATGCTGATTGCGCTGCCCAACATCGATGGCACGTTTGCCTGCATTTTATTCTTGCCCTTTGAGGGCGCGGACGGCTTTGCCGGACTGACCACGGAGGCGGAGTTGACGCAGTTTTTCGAGTCGCGCTTTCCGGACGCTGCTTCGCTGATGCCACAACTGGCCGACAACTATTTCTCAAATCCGACTGGGGCGATGGTTACGATCAAGTGCTCCCCGTGGCATGTGCAAGGAAGAGCGTTGCTGCTTGGGGATGCGGTTCATGCTATCGTTCCGTTCTTTGGGCAGGGGATCAATTGCGGATTTGAAGACTGTACTTATCTGGTCGAACTACTTGATCAGCATGGCGCAGACTGGCCGCGAGTTTTCCTTGATTTCGAGAAGGAACGCAAAGTGAATACCGATGCCATCGCAGATATGGCGATTGAGAATTTTACAGAGATGAGAGACCGGGTTGCGGACTCGCGATTTTTGTTTCGAAAGAAAGTGGAATTGGCCCTGGAAGAAAAATATCCTCAGCTTTTCGTGCCGAAGTATGCAATGGTGACCTTTCATCGCATTCCGTACTCCGTGGCCCGGGCTCGCGGCACGGTTCAGGACCGAATACTGGAGGAACTGTGTCGGTCCGTTGATCGCGTGGAGAATCTCGACTGGGAGAAAGCCGAGCGGCTGATTCGGCGCGATCTCACTCCACTGGAGCTGCAACCTTGATCGACGATCCATTTCAGACGGGTGAGGATTTTGCGATTGCGATGGATGAACGCGATCCGCTGAAGGACTTCCGTGGGCGCTTCTTGTTTCCGAAGACAGAGGGTGGTGATTGCGTCTATCTGTGTGGTCACTCACTCGGACTGCAGCCTAAAACCGCGGCGGCCTATATTGAGCAGGAATTAAAAGAGTGGGCGCGGCTTGGCGTGGAGGGTCACTTTCAGGCGAAGAACCCGTGGATGCCTTACCACAGGCTGCTGGCGGAGCAGACGGCAGAACTGGTCGGAGCCGAGCCACACGAAGTTGTGGTGATGAATTCGCTTACCGTGAACCTTCACCTGATGATGGTTTCGTTTTATCGTCCGACGCGGGAGAGACACAAAATTGTTGTGGAGCGGGGAGCGTTTCCCTCCGATCAGTACGCGGTAAAGTCGCAGATTCGTTTTCACGGCTTGGATCCGGCGACTTCGCTAATCGAGTTGACCCCGCGCGCGGGCGAGGCCTGCCTTCGCGATGAAGATATTGAGGCATTGATCGAGCGCGAGGGGGATGACATCGCGCTGATTCTGCTGGGCGGAGTCAATTACCAGACGGGTCAGGCATTTGATATGGCGGGCATCACGCGATTGGGCCGGGCGCGCGGGTGTGTCGTGGGTTTCGATCTAGCGCATGCCGCCGGCAATTTGCCGTTGAAACTTCATGAGTGGGGTCCGGACTTTGCGGCGTGGTGCAGCTACAAGTATCTGAATGGCGGGCCGGGATGTGTCGCCGGTTGTTTTGTTCATGAGCGGCATGCTCGCGCGTGGGATTTGCCTCGCTTTGCGGGCTGGTGGGGGCATGACGAGCAGTCGCGGTTCGAGATGGGGCCTGAGTTCCAGGCGATGTCCGGCGCCGACGGTTGGCAGTTGAGCAACCCTTCGATTGTGAGCCTGGCGGTGTTGCGGGCGTCGATGGCTATTTTTCACGAGGCTGGGATGGAGCGTTTGCGGGCCAAGAGCGTGTCGCTTACGGGCTATCTGGAATTCCTGCTGAACCAGCTTCTTCTAAAGCAGCTTCCTCTGAAGCAGAATGTCTCGCAGAAATTCTCGATCATCACACCGGTTGAGCGAGAGCGGCGGGGCGCACAGATCTCTATTCGAATCCATGAGAAGGGGCGGGGGGGGTGCGAACGGCTGGCCCGAGAAGGCGTTGTGGGGGACTGGCGGGAGCCCGACACTTTCCGAGTTGCACCCGTGCCGCTTTACAACTCCTATCATGATGTATTCCGCTTTGTCCGGCGATTCGCAGCCGCGATCGGGTAGAAGGCTGGGCACGATCGGACGTCTCGCTCGATTACTTCGGTAACACGCACACCTACCAGACCCACCATACACTCTTACCTGTGGGTCTCATTCCTGTGAGAAAACCCGGCAAGTGGACGGGAATTGTGTGCGCGGTGGTGTGCGTTCACGTGCTCGTGTCTCTGCTGGCGCCGCGCAGTATTGGACTGACCGCGTTCGGCGATTTGACGCAGGCTGTCCTGCTTTTTTTCGGGACGCTCTCCATCCTCACGAACTTCAAAACCAGCTATACGAAAGCCAAGCTTTTCTGGGCGCTCATGGGTTTGGGCTGCGGGATGTGGCTCTGCACGCAGGTTTTGTGGACTTACTTCGAAGTCTTTCTAAGGCAGGAAGTGCCGAACCCATTTGTCGGCGACGTCGTCCTGTTCCTCCACGTGGTACCCATGATGGCGGCCCTGGTGGTGCAACCGCACATTCAGCGGAATGATCACTCTCTGCGGCTGGTGTCGCTCGACTTTTTTCTGCTTCTCACGTGGTGGCTTTATCTTTATTTGTTTATCGTGATCCCGTGGCAGTACGTTTCGCCGAATGAAGCGGTGTATGGCCGCAGCTTCGACGTGCTTTACGCATGCGAACAGATTGTTCTGATTGTTGGCGTAGGCCTGGTTTGGAAGCGCAGTCACGGATCGTGGCGGCTGATCTATCGGCAGCTTTTTATAGCGGCTTCCTTCTACAGTGTGGGCTCGATTCTCGCTGGAGTGGCGATCGACTATCACTTGTATTACACGGGCAGTCTTTACGACGTTCCGCTGGTCGCGGCGATGGCGTGGTTCGCATCTGTGGGGTTGATCGCGCATGGGGCTTCCTCCGATGGACCGACGGACCAGGAACCGCCCCACAGCCATAGCATGTGGACGGCGCGGTTGGCGATGATCGCGGTCTTCTCTACGCCGCTCATGGTGGCATGGGCTGAGTTTGGGGGAGGGGCGCCTGCGCGGGTGCGCTCCTACAGGGTGTTCTTGACGGTGGCGGCGATGGTCTTCATGGGTGCGTTGGTGTTCGTTAAGCAGCACTGGATGGACCGCGAGCTGCTCCACCTGCTGCGTTTGTCGCGGGAGAATCTGGATGAGACGTGCAAGCTGAAGGACGAGTTGGAGAGCAAGGAACAGTCGCTGCGGTGGCATAGTCTGGAACTGCAACGCAAGAATCTTGAGCTTCAGGAAATTTCTTTTACCGACCCGTTAACTGGCGTATGGAACCGGCGCTATCTGGAAGAAATTCTTACGGCGGAGGCTGGGCAGGTTCTGCGAAATTATGAGAGGGCTCGCGGCAGCGACATTCGCAAGCTGGATCACCGCGATCTGATCTTCATTATGGTGGATGTGGACTTTTTCAAGGAAGTGAATGATCTTCATGGTCATCCTGCAGGCGATCGTTTGCTGCAGCGAGTGGCGGAGCGCCTGAGCCGGGTGGTGCGCAAGTCGGATGTGCTGGTTCGCTGGGGTGGGGAAGAATTTCTTATCATGTCGCGGTCAGCGGATCCTTCCGGCACTCCGGCCTTTTGCGAACGTGTTTTGGAGATCATGGCGTCGGAAGCATTTGATCTTGGGCACGGGGTTCGAGTGCGGAAGACCTGCTCGGTGGGATGGGCTCCCTTCCCGTGGAGTCGCCACGCCTATGACGCGGTTTGCGCGGAAGAGATGATTGAACTCGCGGACACGGCGCTGTACCGGGCGAAGGCTGGGGGGCGGAATCAGGGTGTGGGGATTTTGCCGGGCGATGGCGCGGCGGCGACTCCTCAGGAAATCACGTTAGAGGCCCTGCGGAAGGATAACTGCGTCCTGACGCGTACTGTGAGAGTACAAAATCCCGAAGGTCGAGCCCAGGCAGTAGTTGAGAATGTGATGTCTGGTGAAGGCCGCGACGTCTAGATTTTCCTCGGCTGCCTGATTCCCTATCCAACAATATTGCACCTCGTCTGAGCTGCGTCGCCGCCTGCCCTTGCGTTGGGCGCGGGGGCTTGCATGGCGCTTGACCTCTGAGGCTGCGTTGAATACAGTGAGAAGCCGCCTTTCAGGGACGGCGAGGCGAAGCAGGCAGCGAGTCGGGAATAAAATTGTATGAGGTACATTCGACAATGAATGCGAAAGTTCCTTCCCGCAAGACCGGTCTGCGCCAGAAGGCGCAACTCATGTCGGCATCAGAAATCGAGCGCACGCTGGTACGCCTGGCGTATGAGATCGTTGAGAAGAATGGCGGCGTTGAGGGTTTGGGATTGGTTGGGATTCGCCGCCGCGGCGTTCCCATCGCCGAGCGACTGGGCAGGATCATTACCCGCATCGAGAGTGCCAAAGTTCCAGTCGGCACGTTGGATATCACTTTCTATCGCGATGATCTTTCAACGCTGGGGCCGAAGCCTGTAGTGCAGGAAAAAGAGATCGGCTTTTCGATTGAGGACAAGAATATTGTTCTGGTCGACGACGTTCTTTTCACAGGACGAACGACGCGGGCCGCGCTGGACGCGCTGTTTTCGCACGGCCGGCCGCGGCGGGTGCAACTGTGCGTGCTGATCGACCGCGGACATCGGGAAATACCGGTCGAGGCCAGCTTCGTTGGACGCGTCGTTCAGACGACCATGAACGAGGTGATCGAGGTGAAATTGACCGAGGTTGACGATGCGGAGAAGGTTCTGCTGATGGAACGGTAGAACGGCGCGGGAAGATCGCGCTTTATACAAAAAACAAGGACTGCGGTGAACCACCGCCGTCCTTAATTATTTGTCGACGATCAGCTAGGCCAATTTTGTGCAGATCGCTTTGGTCTGGGTGTAATTGTTTAGAACATCGTGGCCCATTTCGCGTCCCCATCCGGACTGTTTGTATCCGCCGAAGGGTAGAGCCGCGTCGAAAATGTTGTAGCAGTTGATCCACACCGTGCCGGCGCGCAGAAGGTCGGCGGTGCGGTGGGCCTTGCTGATATCCCTAGTCCAGACGGCGGCAGCCAGGCCGTATTCGCTGTTGTTGGCGCGCGGAAGGATTTCTTCGGGGTCGTCGAACGGCATCGCCGTTACCACCGGTCCAAAGATTTCTTCCCGCACTACCTTCATGTCTTCGCGAGTGTTCACGAGAACAGTGGGCTCCACGAAATAACCTTTGTCGCCTTTTCTATGACCGCCAGAAAGGGCCGTGGCGCCTTCGGAGAAACCTGCCTCCAGAAAACCGCAGACACGGTTTAACTGTTCTTCGGAGACTAGCGGTCCCATGCTGGTTTCAGGATCGAGGCCCGAGCCGATTTTGATCTTCTTTGCGTGGTCGGCAACGCCTTCCACGACGCGGTCGAAGATCGACTTCTCGACGTAAAGGCGCGATCCGGCGCAGCAGCACTGACCGTGGTTGAAGAAGATCGCACTCGCGGCTCCGGGGATGGCAGTGTCGAGATCAGCGTCCTTAAACACGACGTTGGGAGACTTGCCGCCGAGTTCGAGCGACACTCTTTTCAAATTACCAGTCGCGGCGTGCACGATCAGTTTGCCGACTTCAGTGGAACCGGTGAAGGCAATTTTGTCGACGTCGGGATGAGCGGCCAGCGCTGCGCCTGCGGTCTCGCCGTAGCCCGGGACGATATTCACTACGCCCTCGGGGAAGCCAGCTTCCATGATCAGCTCGCCGAGACGCAGCGCCGAAAGCGGCGTTTGCTCCGCCGGTTTCAGGATGACGGTGCAGCCGCATGCGAGCGCGGGACCCAGCTTCCACGCGGCCATCAGCAGAGGGAAATTCCAGGGAATGATCTGCCCTGCAACTCCGACCGGCTCGCGCTGCGTGTAGGCAAGATATTTCGCTCCTGGTGTGTAGGGGACAGAGATCGGAATAGTGTTGCCTTCGATTTTCGTCGTCCATCCCGCCATGTAGCGAAACAGGTCGACGGCCAGCGGAACATCGGCGGCTCTCGCGATGATGAGGGGCTTGCCGTTGTCGAGGCTCTCGAGGTACGCAAACTCTTCCGTGTGCTGTTCCAGCAAGTCGGCGAGCTTCCAGATGAGGCGGCCGCGTTCGGAGGCGGTCAAGCGGCGCCAGGGGCCGTGGTCGAAGGCTTTACGCGCGGCCTTCACCGCCTGTTCAATATCTTCACGATCGCCTTCCGCCACCTGCGCCAGAACTTCGCCGGTGGAAGGATTGTAGGTAGGGAAAGTCTTGCCAGAGATGGAGCTAACCCACTGGCCGTTGATCAACATTTTGCGCGGCTTTTCGATGAACTCCGCGACCTGCGGATGAATTTGCGGTGACACTGCAATGCCCATATATCCTCCTTAGATCAAGCACGTGGATCGAACATGAATGGCATGACGGGATGCCAAAGATGCCAGGCGGAGAAGAACAACGGAAGTATGCTAGTCCGCGGGCGGAACAAAAGCAATTCCGACTCGAGCTTATTCTACGTGGATCATTCTACGCAGATCATTCTTGGTAGATCATTCTCCGGAGATCATTCTCCGTATGGAACCCAGATATTCTTTACTTGAGTGGCATGTTCGAGAAACCAGCGGCCTTCGGCGATCTTTGAATTGAACCAATCGATGGCTCGGCCCTCGTTGGTCCAAACCTGCTTGAGATTGCCCACCGACATGGCTTTGGCAGCGGCTGCGTTGGCCTCGTCTCCGAAGGACCAGATGGCGTCGACGTCGTCGTGCTCGGCGAGAGTTTTCAAAAGCTGCAATGAGTGTCCCGTCAGGATGTTCACTACGCCGCCGGGGAGATCGCTGGTGTCGAAGAGCTGATACAGGTCGGCAGTGATGAGTGGGTATGCCTCGGACGGAACCGCAATTACGGTGTTGCCCATTGCGATAGCCGGCAGCGCTAGAGAGAGGAAACCAAGCAGCGGGGCTTCCGTGGGACAGATGATCCCCATAGTTCCGAGCGGTTCGTTCATGGCAATCGCGATATTGCGGAACGGAGGATTGTGCACAGCTCCGTCGAACTTGTCGGCCCAAGCCGCGTAGGAAAAAATGCGCTCGATGCTGAGATCCAGTTCGGCCGCGGCTTGCTTCGCACCGACGACTGCGGTGAGTCCGCGGATAATTTCGTCGCGGCGTTGGGAGAGGTTCTCGGCGCAGTAGTAAAGAACCTGTGCGCGATTGTGCGCAGTCGCTCTCGCCCATGCTTCCGCCTTGCGGGCGGCCTCGACGGCGTTGCGAATGTCTTTGCGGTTAGCTAGGGAAGCTTCGCCTAGCAGACGGCCATCGGGTGAAAGCACTTCCATGCTATAGCCGGAGTCGGGACGCGTCTGCTTGCCGCCGATGTAGAGCTTGACAGTGCGATCGATGGCCGGAGAGCCAGAGATTTGCTCTTCGGTTGCTTGCGGAACTGCAGGCGGGAGAGCGGTGGGCAGCTTGGGAGCATTTTTGAACCACGTCGGTTGCAAATATTCGAGCAGGCCTTCGCGGCCACCTTCGCGGCCGTAACCGCTTTCTCGGTACCCTCCGAAGCCGCAGGAAGCATCGAAGAGGTTGGTACAGTTCACCCAGACGACGCCGGCTTTCAGTTGCGCGGCAACATGCAACGCCACGTTGATGTTCTCGCTCCAAATGCAGGCTGCGAGGCCGTAGACCGTGTTGTTGGCCAGTTCGACCGCTTCTTTTGGAGTGCGGAACGTCATTGCGGCGAGCACTGGTCCGAAAATCTCCTGCTGCGCGACTATGGATGTGGGATGCACATTGCTGAGCAACGTGGGCGGATAATAAAAACCGCGCGCAGGCAACGCGACCTGCGGCTGCCAGCAGGTTGCACCTTCGGCGATCCCCTGACCGACCATGCGTTGAATTCGGTCGAGTTGCACGCGCGCCACAATTGCGCCGATGTCGATTGCCTTGTCCAAGGGGAGACCGACGCGCAGGGTGCTCATGCGGCCGCGGATCTTGGCGATCAAATTCTCAGCAATGCTTTCCTGCATCAAGAGACGGGAACCCGCGCAGCAGACCTGGCCCTGGTTGAACCAGATTCCGTCGACCAGGCCCTCGACTGCGCTATCCAGGTCAGCGTCGTCAAAGATGATGAAGGGAGATTTTCCTCCCAGCTCAAGCGAAAGACGTTTTGGAGTTGCGGCCGTGGCACTGCGAATAGCGCGTCCGACTTCGGTCGACCCGGTGAACGCAATTTTGTCGACGTCGGAATGTTTCACCAACGCCTCGCCGGTCAAACCGTCTCCGGTGACGATGTTGACGACACCGGCGGGCAATCCGGCTTCCTGACAAAGTTCGGCGAAGGCGAGCGCGGTTAGGGGAGTGAATTCGGCAGGCTTCAAGACTACGGTGTTTCCGGTGGCTAGAGCCGGGGCGATTTTCCACGCCGCCATCAGCAGAGGAAAATTCCAAGGGATGATCTGTCCGACGACGCCGCAGGGCTCGTACTCAGGAAATTCTTGATCGAGAAGCTGCGCCCAGCCGGCGTGATAGTAGAAGTGGCGCGCTACTAGCGGAATGTCGATGTCACGGCTCTCGCGGATGGGCTTGCCATTGTCCATGGTTTCGAGAACGGCGAGAAGGCGGGAATGCTTCTGGACGAGACGCGCAAGGGCATAGAGGTAACGCGCGCGGACATGCGGAGTGAGCGCACTCCATTTGGGAAACGCGGCGCGTGCTGCGCGCACCGCAGCGTCGATGTCGGCGGGTGAGCCTTGGGCAACCGAGGCGAGCTTTTCTCCGTTGGAAGGGTCAACTGTATCGAAATATTCTCCAGCGGCCGGGGCTTGCCAGGCACCGTTGATGAAGTGTCCGAAGCGATGACCATGGCGATCGAGCCAGGCTTGTGCTTCTTTCGGATCTTCCGGAGCTGGGCCGTACTCCATCGTCGCAAACTTTTCAGCGATGCTCATTCTAAGTCGCTCGATTCTGACGCTTTCGGGCAACTACGCTATGGGATGACGATACTCTGCTGAATAACGCCCGGTCGCGTGGTGCTCGAGTTGCCGTTCGATATCGCCCAACAAACTGCTCGCGCCAAAACGAAAGAGTTCAGCGCGCATCCACGACTGCCCGAGTTCTTCTTTCATCATGGCCAGCCAGTCGGTCGACTGCTTTGCCGTACGAATGCCACCGGCCGCTTTGAAACCCACGGCCATCCCGGTTTGCTGGGCATATTCGCGGATGGCACGAGTCATCACCAGACCCACGGGCAGCGTGGCGTTGGTCGGTTCTTTGCCGGTTGAAGTCTTGATGAAGTCGGCGCCCGCCATCATGGCGACAACGCTGGCGCGCGCCACATTACGCAGAGTGAGCAGGTCCCCACTCGCAAGGATGACCTTCATGTGAGCGGCTCCGCAGGCTTGTTTGAAGGCTGCGATTTCGTCGTAGAGCGCCTGCCAGCGTCCGCCAAACACGAGCGCGCGAGTGATCACCACGTCGATCTCGTTTGCGCCGGCCTCGACGGAGCGGCGAATCTCCGCTACCCGCTCGGCGAGGGGCGATAGTCCTGCGGGGAAGCCGGTGGAAACCGCGGCAACGTGGATGCCACTTCCCTCGAGAGCGTGAAGGGCGGTTTCAACGAACAGGTGATACACGCAGACTGCAGCGACTTTCACGTCGAGTTCTTCGACTCCCAGTTTGTGGACGAGATCCTGCTGCACCGGCTGCCGCGCTTTGGCGCAGAGGCGGCGAACGCGCTCGTCGGTGTCATCGCCGGAAAGCGTGGTCAGGTCCATGCAGGTAATCGCTCGCAGAAGCCAGGCCGCCTGCCATTCCTTTTTCACCGTCCTCCGCGCTACCTGGCTCTGGGCGCGGCGTTCGATCGCGCTGGTGTTCACCCGAACATCCTGGATCCAATTCAGGTCGAGAGGGATTCCGGAGTTTGGCTGGAGCGGACGCCCGGAAAGAATCGCGAAAGAGTCGTCAGGTTGGGGACGGCCTTTCGCTGTCACGTGAACTGGCCCGGAATGGTTTTGATCTACCGGCACAGGAAGTCGCCTCACTTCGTGACAGAGGAACGGAGCCACGAATGAGTTCGTCGCGCTGTAATTGTACGGCAGGAAATCTTACAACGCGAGCTTACAACGCGAGATGCGTTCTCGGCGATCGGCAGCCTGGTTCGAGGGCTTGGATCGACCTCGCTCAAGAAAAAGCGGTTAATTGTTTGGCCAGGGTTTACAATGGCCCTCGATTTTGGCGTTTCGCGTGAGACCTTCGTCCTATGCGCAAGAAGATGGTGCCTGCCGACGTACGGGCGAGACTGCTGCGGTCTGCGAAGAGAGTCATGAAGAACGCGCATGCGCCTTACTCGAAGTTCCGGGTGGGAGCTGCCATCTTACTTTCGAATGGGAAAATCTTCTCCGGTTGTAATGTGGAGAACGCATCCTATGGAATGACCAACTGCGCCGAGCGCACTGCGATTTTTTCAGCGGTGGCGCAGCTTGGACCGAGGATCGAGATTCGTGCGGTTTCCGTAGTCAATGACCAGGGAGTGCCCTGCTCGCCCTGCGGCGCATGCCGCCAGGTCATTTACGAATTTGGCCCCGACGCGACAATTTTTTTCCAAGGCGCTAAGGGGCCGCAACAAGCGCACATCACCGAACTGCTTCCGGAGGGGTTCCGCCTCCAGTGAATCCGACGCCACGCGCAGCGCAGACTTTCCGTGTCATCGATGTGATTCGCAAGAAGCGCGATGGCGGGGAATTGTCTCGATGCGAAATCGAGTCCCTGGTGAACGCATATACTCGCGAAGATATTCCTGATTATCAAGTCTCGGCCTGGCTGATGGCCGTAGTGCTGCGCGGCATGACGCGTGCCGAGACCGCTTCGCTTACGGATGCGATGTTGCGGTCAGGCGAAGTGCTTGATCTTTCTTCGCTCTCTGCAAAGAAAGTTGACAAGCATTCGACCGGCGGCGTGGGAGACAAGACCTCACTTGTGCTGGCGCCGCTCGCAGCCGCCGCGGGCGTGGCCGTGCCCATGATCAGCGGCCGCGGGCTGGGACACACGGGAGGCACGCTGGACAAGCTGGAAGCGATTCCGGGCTTCAATGTGAATCTTACGGTGGCACAATTTCGGCGCGTGCTCGATGCCTGTGGTTGCGCCATGATTGGGCAGACGGCGGAAATCGCGCCGGCCGATCGTAAGCTCTACGCTTTGCGCGATGTGACCGGCACGGTGGAAAGTCCCTATCTTATCTGTGCGTCCATCATGAGCAAGAAGCTTGCGGAAGGAATTGACGCGCTGGTGCTCGATGTAAAAACCGGGTCCGGGGCGTTCATGAAGAGCGAGAAGGACGCAGCTTTTCTCGCTGAATTGATGGTTGAAACCGGTGAGCGGATGGGCAAGGAGATGGTGGCGCTGATCACGGATATGGATCAGCCGCTGGGATACACCGTCGGCAATGCGCTTGAGGTGATTGAAGTGGTGGAGATTCTGCGCGGCGAGGGACCTGAAGACTTGCGGCAACTCTGCATCGAGCTTGCGGGTTGGATGCTGCACCTGGGCGGAGTGGCTGATACGGTCACGGACGGGAAAAAGCAGAGCGAGAAACTGATTGCTTCTGGCAAGGCGTTCGAGAGGTTTCGTCAGATGGTGGAACTGCAGGGCGGGGATCCACGGGCGATCGACGATCCGAAGAAACTACCTCGTGCTCGGCATACGATGATCGTTTCGAGCCCGAAGAATGGATATCTTACTTCTCTGCAGTGCGAGCAGGTGGGCACTTCGTGCGTGATTCTCGGCGGCGGCCGCGAACGCAAAGAGGATTCGGTGGATCCGGCGGTGGGAATCGTTCTGCATAAAAAAGTCGGGGATCCGGTTTCTGCTGGAGAAGCGCTGGCGACGATCTACTACAATGCGGAAGCGCGTGCTGCGCGTGCCCGGCAACTACTGGAAGAGAGTTATCAGATCGCTGATTCGCCCGCCGAGAAAAGACCTTTGATCCATCGCGTGATCCGGAAGTCTGGAGAGAAAAACTGAATGGGACGGTTCACTGGAATTCTCGGCCTTCTGACTATGCTGGCGTTGGCTTACGCTTTTTCGACCAATCGCCGCGCGATTCGGCTGAAAACCGTGGCCTGGGGTTTGGGATTGCAGCTTGCCTTTGCCGTGTGCGTGTTGAGAATCGGCGCGGGGCAGCGAGTTTTTCAGAAGGCTGGTGACGCCGTCAGTCGATTGCTCGGCTACTCTTATGCCGGCTCGCAGTTTGTTTTTGGTGACCTGGGGAAGCAAGGCTCCCATTTCGGCTTTTATTTTGCGTTCCAAGTACTTCCGACGATTATTTTCATCTGCGCGTTTTTCGCCGTGCTCTATCACTTCGGCGTTATGCAGTTTGTCATCAAGATTGCGGCCTGGGTCATGACGCGGGTGATGGGCGCCAGCGGCGCGGAGTCGCTGAACATCGCGGCCAGTATTTTCATGGGACAAACCGAGGCGCCGGTGACCATCCGGCCGTTCTTGCCCGATCTGACTCGCTCTGAATTGATGACCGTGATGACCAGCGGGATGGCACACGTTTCCGGCGGAATCATGGCGGCCTATATCGCATTCGGCATCGAACCAAAGCACTTGCTGAGCGCGGTGATCATGACTGCGCCGGGGACATTGCTGATGGCAAAAATGCTGGTGCCCGAAACTGAGGAACCAAAGACCGCCGGCCGAGTGGTGATGCCCGAAAGCGAAGAGAAAACCGAGAAAGAAGAGAATCTGCTCGGAGCCATCGCGCGGGGAACGACCGATGGCCTGCATATGGCTTTGAACATCGCCGCCATGCTGATCGCCTTTCTGGCACTGATCGCGTTAGCGGACGGCATTATGGGTGGAATTCATCAGTGGCTGGCCTGGTTTCCATCGAGTCTGGAAAAGATTTTCGGAGCCGTGTTCGCTCCGGTTGCCTGGGTAATCGGCGTTCCCTGGCGTGATTGCGGAGTGATTGGAACTCTGCTGGGTACGCGCATGGTGCTCAATGAGTTGGTGGCGTTTTCCATGCTCGGACCGATGAAAGCGGGGCTTGATCCGCGCTCATTCACCATTGCTACGTTCGCACTTTGCGGATTCGCGAACCTCAGTTCGATCGGAATCCAGATCGGCGGCATCGGGGCGCTTGCTCCGAATAAGAAGAGCGAACTGGCGCGGCTTGGGATTCGCGCGATGCTGGCGGGGACGATGGCAAATCTGATGTCGGCATCCATCGCTGGCATGTTGCTTTAGACCTCTCTGGTATTCGAGAAAGGATTTCCTGCCGTGAAGCGACTCCACATTCAATCCATCCTGATTTCGTTCTTCGTTTTTGTTTTCCTGACGAATGCTTTTGCGCAAGGCACGCCGAGGCGCGTGATCATCGACACCGATCCTGGCACCGACGACGCGATGGCGATCATCCTGGCCTTGAATTCTCCGGAGCTCAAGGTGGAAGCGCTGACTGTTGTGCCTGGCAACGTGGAGGCGAAACAGGGACTGGAAAATGCGCTGAAAATTGTTTCGCTGGCGGGCCGCTGTGATGTTGTGGTGGCCGGGGGAGCGCAACATCCGCTCAATCAGAAGTTGATCACGGCTCAGTTTTGGCACGGAAAGAATGGCTTGGCCGACGTAGAGTTGCCGCCCTCGAAGTGCAAGGCCGATCCCCGGTTTGGTCCAGATCTCATCATCGAGATGGTTCACCGATACCCTCATGAGATCACGCTGATTCCCGTGGGACCGCTGACCAATATCGCGCTTGCGGTTTCGAAAGATCCCTCGATTGCTTTTCTGGTCAAGGACATCGTCATCATGGGCGGTTCGATCTCTGGCGGGAATGTGAATGGGGCGGCAGAGGCTAACATCTATAACGATCCTGAGGCGGCGCAGATTGTTTTCAATGCCGGCTGGATGGTTACGATGGTCGGGTCGGATGTGGGGGAGCGAACTTTGATCACACGAAAATATCTCGCCGAGCTTCAATCGTCGCACGGACCGGAGAGCGACTTTATTGCCAAGATTGCTGACTTCTATTTGACCCGCAGCGAGAAGAGCGGATACAGCGGCGCTGCGATGTATGACCCGCTGGCGGTGGGGATTGCTTTGGATCCGACTTTGGGTACGCTCAAGGAAATGCACGTGGACGTGGAGACCAAGGGTGAGTTCACCCGCGGGGAAACGGTGGCGAATCGAATGGGGTCGAGCGAGAACAACGTGCTGCACGGGGATCATTACGAGATTGAGGGCGTGATCGAACTGAAGCCGAATGCGCGAGTTTGCGTGGCTTCGGATGCAGACCGGTTCTTGCAGATGTTTGTGAGCCGGATCAGAGGGAAATAGGGCTCAGCCGTTCGCGCGCGCTACAAGGAGAATCGCCAGACCATAAAAGACGAACATCAGGCCGAGGTACATTTTGGCGCGAGGTCCTGAGTTCGCGAATTCTTTCCATGCGAGAATTCCCCAGAGCGCCGCGACCATGGGAGCGGATTGACCGATGGCGTAAGAGATGGCCACGCCGGTGAAGCTGGCAGCGACCAGATTGAAGACGGTGCCAATGCCCCAGATGAATCCGCCGAAAAGGCCCAGCAGATGTCCGGACGCAGGGCCGCTGAACAAACCTGCGAAGCTCACCGGCTCGCCTACCAGCGGATGCTTCATGAAATAAATATTCCAGATGAAACAAGAGAGCAACGCTCCCAGGGTCAGGAAGACCGCGGCGCTATAAGGTCCCAACGGGTTGCCGCGAGTCATGGCGTGAGTCATGAAGGGGGCCCAGAGGCCCATCAGAATCCCCGACACTACGCATGTGACCAGACTTTTCTTCGAGACGGAACGTCCTGCAGACGCGAGACTGCCGTAGGCCTTGCCGTCCAAAAGTACGGCAATGAATGCGCATGTTACGCCGAGAGCGAGAGAGATCGCGTTTCCCCTCGGTTGAAGCGCATAACTCAATACCGTTCCGACTACCAGAGCTATACCAATTGAAATGGGAAACGCGACCGCGAGGCCGGCCATGTCGATCGCGGCCACGAGGAGGAGATTGGCTAGGTTGAACAGCGCTCCTCCGATGAGCGCGTTCACAATGTTCGAGGTGTCCGCGGCGTGGATGTTGTTCAAAAAACTGGAAGCATCGTGCCCTGTGCTGCCCATCGTGAAAGCGAGCACGAGTGAAATCAAAAAAATCCCGACAGCGTAGTCCCAGTAGAAGAGCTCGAACCGATAGCCCTTCACGCCTTTGTAGGTGTTGGCCCATGAACCCCAGCAGACGGCACTCGTGATCATCATCAGTAGCGCAATGCTTAGATTCGAAGGCGTGAACATTGGCTCTCCTTGACGCGTTGTGAGGACGGAAAGTGTGTAACTGTACTCCTGATTGATTCACGCCACAAGCGCAACGCAAGAACCGGCATTCGCAACTAGGCGTTCAGCCGTGAGTACGTTGAGCGACGGAGAAATTCGCCTTGCCCGGCGCGGCCGAAAAACTTGTTTCCTTCCACGACAACGCGACCTCGGGAGAGCACGACGTCAGGCATGCCGGTTACCTGGATGCCTTCGAACATCGAGTAGTCCACGCGCATGTGGTGAGTCTTGGCGCTGATGGTGTGTTTTCGCTTGGGATCGAAGATGACGAGATCGGCGTCGCTGCCGACCGCGATCGTTCCCTTCCGTGGATACAGGCCGAAGAGTTTTGCCGGAGTGGTGGAGACGAGTTCGACGAATCGATTCACACTGAAACGGCCTTGAGCAACGCCTCCGGAGTAAATCAGGCTCATGCGGTGTTCGATGCCCGGGCCACCGTTCGGTATCTTCGTAAAATCATCGCGGCCGAGTTCTTTCTGCTCTTTGAAACAGAAAGGACAGTGATCGGTGGAGACGACCTGCAGATGATCGCGCTTCAGGCCGGCCCAGAGCTTTTCCTGATGCCACTTTTCACGCAGGGGCGGAGTGAAAACATATTTCGCGCCTTCGAAATCAGGGACATCGAAGTTTTCGATTGAGAGATACAAGTACTGCGGGCAGGTTTCGGCGTAGACGGGAAGCCCGCGGTCGCGCGCTTCGCGCACTTTTTCGAGAGCTTCATTGCAACTGAGGTGCACGATATAGATGGGTGCGCCGGCCATTTCCGCCAAGGCAATCGCGCGCGACACGGCCTCAGCCTCGGCGGTTGTCGGGCGAGTCAGGGCGTGATACTTCGGCGCCTTCTTCCCTTCCGCCAGTGCTTGCTGCACGATTACGTCGATTGCGCTTCCGTTTTCGGCGTGCATGCAGATGAGTCCGCCATTTTTCGCGGTGGTTTGCAGGGCGCGGAAGATGCTGGCGTCATCGAGCATGAAGACGCCGGGATACGCCATGAAAAGCTTAAAGCTGGTCACGCCCTCACCTACCAGGGCATTCATTTGCTGAAGTTGACCATCGCTGATATCGGTAACGATGCAGTGAAAAGCGTAGTCGCAGACCGCCTTCTTCGAAGCTTTTTCCATCCAGGTGTCGAAGGCTTTGCGCAGGGGCTGGCCTCTGTACTGGATGGCGAAGTCGATCAGCGTGGTGGTTCCTCCGAATGCCGCGGCGCGCGTGCCGGTTTCGAAATCGTCGGCGCTGGTGGTGCCGCCGAACGGCATATCGAGATGGGTGTGAACGTCGATGCCGCCGGGGAAAACATATTTTCCTGAAGCATCCAGAATTTTCGTGGCATTCTGGCGGGGAAGGTCTTTGCCGATGGCCACTATTTTGCCGTCCGTGATGGCAACGTCAGCGACGTAGGTGTCTGTTGCAGTGACCACGGATCCGTTGCCGATGATCGTGTCAAAACCCATCCACGCCTCCACGCGCGAGCGATATCAAGGAGGAATTCTATGCTAAACTGCCGCACTTCAGGGCCACGTTTATAGAGTGGTGAAAGAGGTTGTGCTATGCAGTTTGGTATTACGCTAAAACCGGACATCTCGGTGGAGCGCATTCTCGGTTTGACGCGTCGAGCGGAGGCCGCCGGTTTTCAGTACGGATGGATTTTCGATTCCCACGTTTTGTGGAAGGAACCGTATCCTTTGCTGGCGCTCATGGCTGCCAACACGCAGCGGATGCGGTTTGGCACTTGCGTGACCAATCCTGCAGTTCGCGATCTCACGGTGACGGCGAGCCTGTTTGCCACGCTGAATCTGATTTCAAATGGAAGGATGGAACTGGGCATTGGCCGGGGAGACAGCTCGCGGCGTGTGCTCGGCAAGAAGCCAGTCAGTTGGTTACAGTTGGAAGCCGCGGTGAAAGTCTTTCGCGATCTCACGGCTGGTCGCGAGATTGAGTATGAGGGCCAACCGACGCGGCTGACCTGGGCAACTGTTTCTCCGCGCGTCTGGATCGCGGGGTACGGACCGAAGGTGCTGCACATGGCAGGGCGGGTCGCTGACGGGATCATTCTTCAGTTTGCTGATCCTGATTTGATTTCCTGGTGCCTGGGTTTCGTGAAAGAAGGAGCACGCATGGCAGGCCGCGATCCGGACGAGATTGAGGTGATGTCGGCGGCTCCGGTTTGGATTTCCGACGATTTAGCTGTGGCGCGAGAACATGTGCGCTGGTTTCCGGCTCTGGTTTCAAACCACGTGATGGACCTCATCCGGCAGTACAAGCCGGATGATCTGCCCGCAGCGCTAACGTCGTATGTACAGGACCGGGGCAGTTATGATTATCAGCATCACTGCGTGGTAGAGAGTGACAATGCTAATTTTGTTTCTGACGAAGTGGTCGATCGGTTCTGTTTGGTGGGACCGGTTAGGGCTCATCATGAGAAACTGCGTAAGTTGGCCAGCGTAGGAGTTACTCAATTCAATTTGTATCTGATGTGCGGGGATGAGGAACAGACTTTGGATATCTATCAGCGCGATGTTCTTCCGGCGTTTCAGGAAACCGTGAAGACGAAGCGCTGAAGCTACGAGGCCGCCACCGGCGAAAGCACGGCCGGGCCCTGAAATTTCATCGCCGCATAGTAGACTGCGAAGGAAACTGCGAAGCCTACGAACCAGGAATAATCATAAAGGATGCGTACGGACGGAATTGCCAGCCCGATCAGCGCTGTCCCTGCTCCGAGCGCGAGCGCAATCACTGCCCGCCAGTTGAATCCTTTTGAATATTCGTAGATCCCGCCGCGGAGATAGAGATCGTCGACCTGCAGAACACACCGTCGCACGACGAAATAGTCGCAGATCATAATTCCCGCCACTGGCCCTAGAAATGCGGCGTAGCCGCCCAGCCAGCCGAGAATGAAAGTCTTGTAATCGGCGAGGAGTCTCCACGGCATCAGCGCGATGCCTATGAAGCAGGTGATCACGCCACCGGTACGAAAACTAATTCGACGAGGCCATAGATTCGAGAAGTCGTTGGCCGGCGACACGACGTTGGCCCCTATGTTGACATTGAGCGTTGCCAGCAGAATCGCGATCAGCGAGATGATCACCGCTACGGGAGAATGAAAGCGGCTGAGCAGTTGCACGGGATCAGAAATTGCCGTTCCGTAAATCACTACCGTGGCTGAGGTCACCGCGATGCCAATGAAAGCATAAAGGGTCATCGTGGTGGGGAGGGCGAGGGCCTGGCCGATAACTTGTTCCCGCTGGTTGCGCGCGAAGCGCGTGAAGTCGGGGATATTCAGCGAGACGGTTGCCCAGAAGCCGACTGTGCCGTTCAACGCTGGAATCAGGAATTTCAAGAAGTCGGAAAAGTTGTTGAAGCGCGAGGGAGCGGCGAGCATGGGGCCGAAGCCGCCCGCGCTGCGATAGGCCCATGCCAGGAGCAGCAATCCAACTCCTAACAATACCGGTGCGCTGATTCCTTGCAGAATTCGTATGTATTCAATCCCCATGAGAATGACGGCGAGGTTGATCAGCCAGAACAGCAAGAAGCAAATCGCTGTGGCGTAGGGAAAATACTTCCATCCAGGAGCGAGCGTGGCTAGCAGGGTGCTGATCGCTTCGCCGCCGATCCAGGTCTGAATGCCGAACCATCCACATGCCACCAGCGCGCGTAGAACCGCGGCTATGTTGGCACCCAGCACGCCAAACGAGGCGCGTGCCAACACTGGGAACGGAACGCCGTACTTAGCTCCGGGATGGGAGTTCAGCAGCATGGGAACCAGCACGATCACGTTGCCGATAAAAATTGTCGTTACTGCCTGTTTCCAGTTCATCCCGCCCTGAATCAGGCTCGCTGCCAGCATGTAGGTGAGAATGTTGACCGACATCGAAATCCAGAGCGCGGCGAAATTGTAAGTGCCCCAGTGACGGCGGTCGGCGCGGGCGGGCGCGAGGTCGGGATTGTAGAGAGGACTGGATTCGATTCGAGATAAAGAATGCGGGGGTTCGGGCGTGGTCATGGGTTTCGATCTGCGACGCTTGCGTTTCAGTCTGCGGCTGCGGCCTCGCCGGTTTGCGCTGTGATCGGACCGTAGCTCTCAGGTCTGCGGTCGCGGAAAAACTGCCATACCTTACGGACTTCCGCGATCATGTCGAGGTCGAGGTCGGCGACAATCACTTCATCTTTGTCGCGGCTGGCCTGGGCAATAATTTTGCCGCGGGGATTGCAGAAATAACTCTTGCCGTAAAATTCCCCGATGCGCCAGGGCTTTTCGACGCCTACGCGGTTGATGGCGCCTACAAAGTAGCCGTTGGCTACGGCATGCGCGGGCTGCTCCAGTTCCCAGAGATATTCGGAGAGGCCGGCGACCGTCGCCGAAGGATTAAACACAATCTCCGCGCCGTTCAGTCCGAGAATGCGCGCGCCCTCGGGGAAATGGCGGTCGTAACAAATGTAGACGCCGATTTTCGCGTATTTTGTCTCAAAGACGGGGTACCCCAGATCGCCGGGAGTGAAGTAAAACTTCTCCCAGAATCCAGGATGGCAGTGCGGGATGTGGTGCTTGCGGTATTTTCCGAGATAGCGGCCATCGGCATCGATCACTGCGGCGGTGTTGAAATACACGCCGGGCATCTGCTCTTCGTACACCGGAACTACTATCACCATGCGATGTTTTGCGGCCAGTTTTTGCATCATGCGCACCGTGGGACCGTCGGGCACGCGTTCGGTTAGTTCATACCAGCGGGCGTTTTGCTCCGCACAAAAATAAGGACCGTAGAAAAGTTCCTGCAGACACAGGATTTGCGTTTTTTTTCGGGCAGCCTGTTCGATCAGCTTCAGATGCTTGTCGATCATCGCTTTCCGGATCTGAGCGAGGGGGCGATCGGTGCTGAGCGCATTGCTGGCTTGAATCAGGGCACAGCGCACATTTCGGGGCATAGGACAGGACCTCCGAGGAACGCAACTATAGCAGAAAAGTTTAATCGGAAATCCTGCGAGTCTGTAGGCGTTGGCGAAGAAGCGTCGGCAAGATGGATGTCATCTCCGTTGACACGATCGTGGGCGGCAAATAGACTCGGCGTTCTCAGGATCTCTCAGGAAGACTATGCCTCGGCGCCCGCGCATTGCAGTAGTTGGAAGTGCCAACATCGATCTGACGACCTTCACCGATCAGTTCCCGAAGCCAGGGGAAACAATTTTCGGGCAGAAGTTCGATCTTGGATTCGGAGGCAAGGGCGCGAATCAGGCGGTGGCAGCTCGTCTTTGTGGCGCGGATGTATTCATGGTGGCACGAGTTGGGAGCGATCTGTTTGGTCCGGCTACCATCGAGAATTTCAAGAAACTTGGCATCGATACAACCCACGTGAAGCAGGTTGAGGGAATGTCCAGCGGGGTGGCGCCGATTTTCGTCGAGCCCAACGGGCAAAACCGGATTCTGGTGGTGAAGGGAGCGAATGACGCGTTGAAGCCGGCAGACGTTGATGCTGCGGCGGAGATGTTGAAAGCTGCTGATTGTATTGTCCTGCAGTTTGAGATCCCGCTGGAAACCGTCTATTACGCGATCGGGTTTGCACGCCGGCATGGGATTCGATGCATTCTGAACCCCGCACCCGGTCAGCCCGTCGAGATGGGCGCTCTGGCGGACCTTGATTACTTTGTTCCGAATGAGAGTGAGGCGGAAACGATTACCGGGATGTCGGTGCGGGATGTCGAAGACGCGAAGAAGTGCGCGGAGAAGTTGCTGGCCGGCGGAATTCGCCGGGTCATTGTCACGCTCGGCGCCAACGGATCTTTGCTCGCGGGACGTGGGCTTGCGGGAGATGGAATGAGCGAGCACCTGCCTCCGTTTGTCGTGAAAAGCGTCGACAGCACTGGGGCGGGCGATGCGTTCATCGGGAGTTTCGCCGTATTCCTTGGCGAAGGAATGCCGGAACAGGAGGCGGTGCGGCGCGCCAATTTGTATGCCGGACTTTCTACAACCGGCGTTGGCACGCAAAAATCTTTTTACGATCGCAGGCGTTTTGATGCAGAGTGGGGAGTTCGAGGCAGAAGCTAGATCGATTCTTGCTAAGTGATCCCGAAACAGGGCCAGCTTTTGGAGATCTGCTTGAGTCTCGCTCACGGACCTGTGCAAAAACGGAATGAAACCGGCGACTAGCGTTCATCCACTGGCGAAAAGTCTTGACTTAGCACGGAGAAGCCATTTATAAGCCCGGTCTACGGTTCAAATACCTCCCGGTTTCGATACGAGACGAAAGTCAAGTTGTCATTCGGTGTGGGGCCACCGAGAAGAGGTTGTAATGTTGAATAAGAGGGTGCTGTTCGTCGTAGTCTTCTCACTCGTTATTTTGGTTTGTCCTCTCCTGTACGGTCAAGCCAGCGGCAGTTTTTCAGGAACCGTTACCGATAAGGCGGGGGCAGTCGTCTCGGGCGCGACGGTCAAGGTGACCTCGCAAGGCACTGGTGTTTCCCGCGAAGCGAAGACGAACGATTCAGGATATTACCTCGTTCCGTTGCTGCCGGTTTCGTTCTACACGATTCGGGTGGAGTCGCCGGGCTTTCAGGCTACCGAGCAGAAGGACCTCCGGCTGCAGGTCGATGAGCATCGGGAAGTAGATTTCGCCCTGGCACCCGCGTCTGTTTCAACAGCAGTTCAGGTCAGCGCGACGGAAGTAGCTGTGGAGACCGCAAATCCCACGCTTGGGCAGGTCATTACATCTGAGGAAGTCGCCGATCTTCCGTTAAATGGCCGCAACTTCGTGCAGTTGGCCACGCTCACGCCCGGGACGACGGCTTCGACGAACCCGCAAAGCTTTTTCAACGGCGCGCCCAGCAGCGAAGCTTCCACTCGCGGATCGTTTTCGCTTTCGGTGGGTGGCTCTCGCGAACAGGAGACCGACTGGCTGCTCGATGGCAACGATAACAACCAGTTGGATGAAGGCGGTATCGCCATCTTCTCGTCGATCGACGACATCCAGGAATTCAAGGTCTTGACCTATACGTACTCTGCCGAATACGGTGAGCGCGCCGGGCCCACCGTTCTGGTTACGACCAAGTCAGGATCGAACCAATGGCATGGATCGCTGTTTGAGTTCTTCCGCAACACCAAGCTTAATACCGATCAATATTTCACGCAGACACAGCAAAAATTCAATCTGAACCAGTTTGGCGGGTCGCTGGGTGGCCCGATCCGGAAGGATAAAACGTTTTTTTTCCTGGATTATCAGGCCAAGATGCAACGCGAGGGTGTGACGTATCCGGGTTACGTTCCAACTACTGCCATGGTGACGCCGGACGCGAATGGCGACTACGACTACACGAATAATCCTTTCGGGACGCAGCTCATCAATCCGTTCACTCCGCCCCAGGTGCTTCCGGGCTCCAATGGCGCCCAGGTTCCAGTTCCCTTCCAATGTCTTACGGGTACGAGCACACCGGAGACGCCGGTGAATGGCAGCCAGCCTTATGTACCTGGAACCACACAGTTCTGCGACATCATTCCGGCCGCCGTGGTCAACCCGATCGGCGCGAAAGTAGTTGCACTCTACCCCACGCCCAATGCAACGGGCTCCAGCGGCTTCAACTACGCTGACCAACTCACCAGGAGACTCAACGAAGGCACATGGGACGTTCGTCTCGACCACAATTTTTCGAGCAAGGATTCGGTCTTCGCACGCTTCAGCTACGACCAGGCAACCAACTTCATCCCAGGTGGTTCGCCGACGTGGTCGGAGGCTACGGCCTTCGGCAGCAATCAATTCATCGATAATCATGGCCGCAACCTGGCGCTGTCAGAAACCCATATATTCTCGCCGAACACCATCAACCAGTTGAACGCCGGCTTCAGCCGGATTTTCAACCACATTCTTTCTTTCGGAACCGGGACTTGCGAAGCTTCAGTCATCGGAATTCCCGGCGCCAATCTGGGCAGCAAGTGCGACACCTATACGGGTTATCCTGCCAGCCTGAACCAGGCGAGCAACGACTGCGTCGGCTGCGGCATGACGTCTTTTTCCATGTCATCGTACTTTTCAGTGGGCGATCGCGGCTATGCCCCCTACCAGGGCGGGACGAACGTATACTCGGTCTCCGACACGTTAGATCTGATTCGCGGCAAGCATGAGATCCGCTTCGGCGTGGTCTTCCGCGCCAACCAGATGAACGTCCGCAACAACGCTTCGCAGGACGGTTTTATCTCGGAAACAGGAGCTTTCACCGGTGACGATGTGGCTGATGTACTGTTGGGCGAAATCGGGTCCTTTGCTGCGCACGACCAGACTTTCCTGGGCGCAACGGTGGGCCGGCGCTGGAAACTCGTGCGCCCGTTTGTGCAGGACAACTGGCGCGTCACCAATAATCTGACCGTCAACTTAGGATTAGCCTGGGCGCTGGTTACACCCGAAACGGAAGTCGAGAACCGGCAGGCGAACTTCGATGTTCCCTCTCTGACGTGGTTCGTCCCAACCGGCAGCCCAGGAGGTTGCGCCCCCGCGATTCTACCTTTCGCATGCACCGCTTCGAACGGACGCGTGGGCATTCAGTTTGACAAAACAGCACTTGAGCCGCGCATCGGCCTTGCCTGGAAGCCGCTGGGGAGCCAAAGCACGGCGATTCGCCTCGGCTATGCGATCTTCCACGACTCCGCCTGGAACCAGGGCGGCCAGGGATTGTGGCAGAACCCACCCTATTACGCAGAAGTTGATCCACCGACCTTCTCTTATGTTTTTGGCAATCCAGTCGGCTCGCTCTCCAGTGGCTTCCTGCTAAACGCGGCCCAGCCGCCTTCCACGTTGGCCGTGCCGGGCGGATTTATTTATAACGCGCCGGTGAACCCCGACAACTACACCGGCACGCTGCAATCGATGAACCGCAATTTCGTGCAGGGAATAGTGCAGCAATTCAACCTTAACGTCGAGCAACAGCTCCCAGGCAACATAGTTCTGACGGCCGGTTACGCGGGCTCGCGCGGCGCTCACATTCTGGTCAGCCAGGTGAATGAAAATATCGGGTCTCCTCTGGCCTGTCCGGGCACCGGATTCACGGTTCCGGGCTACACTTTGGGATGCGGCCGCAATCTGATTATTCCCAACAACCCGTTTCAAGTGGTCAACAGCAATAACAGCGTGGGGGCAGCGCGCTACGATTCGCTGCAAGTCAAAGCCGAAACGAAGAGCGTGCGCCACGGCATCTACGCGCTTTTGGGCTATACCTGGGCCCGCAACTTTGACTCTGGCTTGACCGACGGGCTGGGCACCAACGCGGGCGCGATCTTTTGGCCTCTGCCCGGAACCCAGAAGCTGGATTGGGGACTCTCGCAACTGAACCTGAATGACACCTTTACCGCCAGCGTTCTTTACGAGCTGCCCTTCGGGAAAGGCAAGCGCTTCGGCAGCGACTGGAGCGGCGCCACCAATACGGTTCTGGGGCACTGGCAAATCAACGTGATCGAGAGGGCTGAGTCGGGCTTCCCGTTATTCGTGGTGGACAGTGCAAACACCGGCCCAACCTTCGGTTTCGCCCCGGCCGCCGGCAATACCGGACAGTACTTGAACTACGACTTCCTGAGCCTCAATCGCCCAGTTCTGGTCGGCGACCCCAATAGCCCCGGCAACGAAGGCGGTCAGACGGGATGCCCCACCCAGGTTCACACCATTCAAAACTGGTTGAATCCGTGCGCGTTCGCTCATGCGATCGGAGGAGAGATCGGCACTGCTCCCCGCGCTCCGGCGTACGGGCCGCGGTTCGTAAACACGGATTTCTCGATCCTCAAGGACTTCCCGCTCCCATTCCGCGAAGCCATGAACCTGCAATTCCGGGCGGAATTCTTCAATCTGTTGAATCATCCCCAGTTCTTTATCGGTGGCCTTGGAGGAATCGGGCTGCTGGACATCAACGTAGCAAACCCAAGCAATTTCTCGGTGCTCAACCAGCAGGTGAACAATCCGCGGCTGATTCAGTTTGCTCTGCGGCTGAATTTCTAGGGAGGTTTCGCGTGTCTTAGTATGGGGCAGGCTGAGTCCAACTCAGTCTGCTTTTCACTTTGCGGCAAAGAGGTCTGCATTGTTGATGAGTCCCCCTGCGAGGTGGCAAGGAAGATCGGTGAGGCTATCGATGAAATTGGAGAGATCGCGGTTTTTTGTGGTGGCGCTGCTGATGTGTTCCCTCGCCTGCTGGGCGCAGCAGAAGCGAAAGATCATCATCGACCAGGATGCCGCCGGTCCCGCCGGGACCGACCAGCAGTCGATGCTGCTGCTGATTCAGTCGCCGCAAACGGACGTGTTGGGGATCACGGTGGTGACAGGCGATCAGTGGCTTCATGAGGAAGTGGCGCACACGCTGCGCATGCTGGAACTCATCGGCCGGACTGATATTCCGGTGGTGCCGGGGGCGGAGTATCCGCTGGTTCGGCGGAAAGAGGAGACGGAGCGATGGGAAGAGCAATTCGGGGGTGTGGCCTGGCTGGGGGCGTGGACTCCCAAGTTTTATCATCCGCCGGATCAGTTGGGAGAGATGCCCGAAGGCAAGCCGACGACCTTGCCTGGCGAAGAGGACGCTGCGCACTTTCTGTTGCGGATGGTGCATAAGTTTCCGAATCAGGTGACGATTTACGCAGGCGGACCGATGACCAACCTGGCGCTGGCCATCGCCATCGATCCTGAATTCGCGGGGCTAGCCAAGGAGTTGGTGTTCATGGGAGGCAGCTTCAATCCGCGGACGGACGACCCTGAATTCGCCAACACTCCAACTCACGAGTTCAACCTCTGGTTCGATCCGGAAGCGGCTCACATCGTGCTTCGGGCGCCGTGGAAGAAGATCGTTTGCACGTCGGTAGACATTTCGGTAAAGACGAGACTGACTGCGGACCTGATTGATCGCATCAAGGCTGCGGATTCGCCGGCGGCACACTACATCGCCAAGTATGCGCGCCTGCGAGGGAACTACAATTATCTGTGGGATGAGCTGGCGGCGGCGGCGTGGCTTGATCCGAGCTTGATTACAAAGAAGGAAACGCTCTTTATGGATGTCGACCTGGACCGCGGCGCAGGCTACGGCAACACCCTGAGCTGGACCGATCAGAACAAACCTAAGTTCGAGATGCCGCCGGTCGAAGTGCAGGATGATCTGGATCTGGAGAAGTTTTACAAGATGTTTGTCGATTTGCTGACTGCGCCAACGCCGCGGAAGAACTGAGCCGCGGAAGCCCCACCTGGCTCGGCGAAGGACCATTTTCGGAATCCGGAATGGGCGTTCCCGCGGCGGGAACCACGACCCGCCAAGTCCATGGCGATGATCAGAACGTCAGGCTGCACCTGTTCAACGATATCCGCCAGGTCCGTTTCGTTCTGCACCTCGCCCACGACCTCGATATCGGGCTGGTCGGCGATCGTAGCCAACACCAATTCCCGCATCAGCCGCGGATGATTTGCTACCAATACACGAACTCGTTTCACGGAACGACCCCAGCGCCGAGCATAGGTCGCGCAGCTTGCAAGCACAAGGTTCAAAAGCGATCTACGGAGGAGTCCCTGGGGAAAACGCGGACAGTACTGGAAGGAACAATTGGCGAAGTACTAATGCAGATTCAACCGGTACCAGTGCCGGTACTAATTCAGACGGAAGCCGATGACGATGCGGCACCTCAGCGCGAGCCCGTGCTGAACTCCAATACCGTCACACTGTGAAACGTCTGCCCCGGCTTCAATTCGGTCGAGGGAAAACTCGGATGGTTGGGTGAATCCGGGAAGTGCTGCGTTTCCAGGCAAAATGCGAATCGCCGCTTGTAGACTCGGCCTTCCTTCCCGGTGATCGATCCGTCGAGAAAATTCCCTGTGTAAAGCTGCACGCCAGGTTCGGTCGTGGACACGCGCAGAATCCGCCCGGTGGTCGGCTCATACACTTCGGCCGCCTCGGATAACTGGCCTGCCGGATGATCGAGGACGAAGTTGTGGTCGTAGCCGTGGCCGAGACGCAACTGGGCATCGTCGGCATCAATCCTCTCGCCAATGGCATGCGGCGTTCGAAAATCAAACGGCGTGCCTTCCACTGCCTTCAGTTCCCCGGTAGGGATCAGCGTTGCGTCGACGGGCGTAATGCGCGAAGCATCGATCTTGAGAATGTGCCCGAGAATATCACCCTTCCCCTGGCCCGCAAGATTGAAGTAGGAATGGTTCGTCAGGTTGAGGACGGTATCTTTATCAGTGGTCGCCGAATATTCGATTCGCAAGGCGCTCCCGCTCACGGTGTAGCGCACGGTGGCGGTGAGCGTGCCGGGAAAGCCTTCTTCCCCATCTTTGCTCACATAGGTAAGCTCGACTCCATCCGTTACTTGTTTCGCCGTCCACACCACCTTATCGAAGCCGCGAATTCCCCCGTGCAGAGCATTGTCGCCGTCATTCTTGGGAATGGAATAAGTCTGACCGTCAAGCTGGAAGCTGCCATGCGCAATGCGATTCGCATAGCGGCCGACAGTGCCTCCGAAATGCGCCGTCTGGGCCACATACTTCTCGACCGAATCGCAACCCAGCACCACATCGTCGAGTTTTCCGTTGCGATCGGGCGCGCGCAGGAAGACGACAATCCCTCCGTAGGTAATGATGCCGACCTCGATCTTGCCATCCGCCAACGAGTAGAAATCGACCGGAAGTCCTTCCGCCGTGTGCCCGAACGGCCGTTTAGTAACTCGAGTCTTCGCTGACACGATGGTTGTGAGCATAGTCAGAACTGTGAAAATTGCAAACCAGCGGATGGCCTTGTTTGAAAGCATGGTTCCTCGTCTTCTTTCTCTGCGTGGTATCCCGCGTTCTCGTGCGGTACGACAACCACCTGCTGCTTGGAGCATCCCAGCCTATCAGGCTCCGCACGCAAGCAACAACATGGTTGTCTTGCTTTATCGCTTTCTTTGGGGGTTCTGAACAGTTTAAAGTGTTGTCCCATCGCCTGTTGGAGATGTCCAGGGGCCTGGCCCAGAGCGGGACAGGGAAGTGGACTGTAGACACAGGTAGGATGACTATGACGTTCTACGATAAGGCCGGCAGAGAAATGCTGGTCGAGCAGATCAGCTAATTCGCGTCCGAGGCACTTGATGATTTCTACAATCCGCTATTTGGTCCTTGCTGTCGCTGCCATCCCATTTATTTATTACCTGATTGCGCTGTTCAGCTCGTGGCAATTCTTTCGCGGGAGCGCGTCTCGAAGCACGGGCAGCCAGACCTTCACTCCGCCGGTGAGTAATCTAAAACCGATTCGCGGACTTGACCCGGACGCTTACGAAAACTTCGCCAGCTTCTGCCGACAGGAGTATCCGGATTATGAGCTGATTTTCTGCGTCGGTGAGGAGGACGACCCGTCGGTTCCGATCCTGCAGAAGCTGGCGAGTGATTTTCCGGAACGTCGCATTCGGGTGCTGTTTGGCTCAGGCGGAAGAGGAACGAACGACAAGGTTGTCAAGTTGGCCCGGTTGGTCCGTGAAGCTCAGCACGAAGTTGTCGTAATCAGCGATAGCGACGTCCGAGTGCGACCCGACTACTTGCGCACCGTGGTGGCCCCTCTGGCGGATCCCAAAGTTGGAGCTGTGACTTGTTTTTATGTGCCCATCGAAGACAAAACGTTCACCGACAATCTGCAGACGGTCGGCATGTTTTCCGACTTCTATGCCGGGATCCTGGTTGCGCGTCAACTCGACGGAGTGAAGTTTGCGTTGGGGCCGACCATTGCGACCACACGGTCGCGATTGGCCGGTTTCGGTGGATATGAAGCGATTGCAAACCGTCCTGCCGATGATCTGCTGGTGGGGCGCCTCATCGCGGAACAGGGATACGAAGTCGAACTTCTGCCCTACACTATTTCGACGGTCGCTGATTATGCGTCGATGCGCGCTCTTCTTCACAAACGGCTGCGCTGGATCGTGGTGATGCGGCACTTACGGCCCTGGGGACATCTCGGACTGCTTCTGACTCAGGGGTTGCCCTGGACTTTAGCGGCCATTGCTATCCGCCCCTCGGGAGGAGTTGCGTTCGGTTACCTTGGCGCATACCTTTTCCTGCGGTTCGCCATGACCTGGACGGTTGGGATTTGGGGCTTAAAGCACAATGCGTTGTGGAAAAAACTAGCCTTGATCCCGCTGTGGGACGCCTTGGCCTTTGGTATCTGGCTGACGAGCTTTTCCCGCAACAGCATTCGCTGGCGGGATGCGGAATACTACATTCGCGACGGTGCGCTGGTGCCCGTGATACCGAGCAATCCTGAACCAACAGGTTGAGGATCAGCTCGGCGTCGGGTTTCTACCTAGGCGTTCATCCCCTGCGCGCCTTCTTGGCGGAGCGACTATTTCCGCCGTTATTCTCGGCAGATTTAGGCACGAGCTCAAGGGATGCTGCGGTCGTAGACTCCGGTTCTTGATTGGTTTGCACCCGGCGTTCGTTATGGGGCTGGCGCCAGTTGACTCGAGGCATCATCACGGCTGTGTCGACCCGGTCGCGATATTTCATCGCGACATTCATCAGCGAGTCCAATAGAGAGTCCGAGAGTAAATGCGGTTTCAAACCGAGTTCGACCAGCTTTGAGTGCTTCGCATTGTAATAATGCTCCTCGGCTTCCACCCTCGGATCGGAGAGGTGCTCGACGTTAACCGTCAGCCCTAGCTTCTTCCCTGCGATCTGGACCATACGTGCCAGGTCCAAAACCGAAAACTGTTCCGTGAACTGATTGAAGACGCGGCACTCGCCGCGAGCCGCTGGATTCAAACAGGCAATCTCGATGCACCGTACGGTGTCACGAATATCCAGAAAACCACGGGTTTGGCCTCCCTTGCCGTAGACGGTAAGCGGGTGGCCAATGGCCGCCTGAACGCAGAAGCGATTGAGAACGGTGCCAAACACTTCATCGTAGTCGAAGCGATTAATGAGCGCCTCATCCAAGGCCACTTCATCGGTCACCGTCCCGTACACCACGCCCTGGTTCAGGTCAGTGGCGCGCAATCCCCACACCTTGCAGGTGAACATGATGTTGTGACTGTCGTGCACTTTTGAAAGATGGTAAAAAGAACCGGGCTGCTTGGGGTACGGCAGGGTGTCTTTGCGACCATTGTGCTCGATGGTGATGTAGCCTTCTTCAATGTCGATATTAGGTGTGCCGTATTCACCCATGGTGCCGAGCTTGATGAGGTGACAATCGGGCGCAAACTCACGCAGCGCGAACAGGAGATTGAGCGTACCCACAACGTTGTTTACCTGAGTAAAGACCGCGTGTTTGCGGTCGATCATGGAGTAGGGAGCAGCGCGTTGTTCAGCGAAGTGGACGACCGCCTCCGGTTCGAAATCCTTGATGATTGAGGAGGTAAAGTCGTAGTCCATTACATCGCCGGTAAAAAGCTCGATGGTACTCCCGGTAAGCTTTTGCCAAGTCCTCAGGCGATCTGACAGTGGACGGATGGGGGTGAGGGTTTGAACACCGAGTTCGAAATCCCATTGCCGACGCGCATAATTGTCGGCGATCGCTACGGAATGCCCCTTCATTGACAAATATAAGGCAGTTGCCCAACCACAATAGCCGTCGCCTCCCAATACCGCGACTCTCATTTCGCCTCCTAATGCTTTCTAAAGATGATTACCTAAAAATCTGTCGACGCTCGAACTGAGCTGCACCTGGCAAAGCAGCACGACATTTTCCTTTATGCCGGGCTTCTTTCAACTCGCAAAAGTAACAGGTACTCTTAGAATACACCGGGTGCCGGGGGCGGGTCGCCTGAAGACGCAGCAAGCGGACGATTGGTTAAGACCACCTTGCCACCGCTCTCCGCAACCAGGTTCAGGCTTGCAGCGCCTACCAAGGATTCTAATTGAGGAACCACGCTCTGCTTTGCCACGATATAAGAACGCTCCGGTTTAAGCCAGAGATCCTTGAATTGCGAATCGTCAATGAAGATATCGGGTGCGCCCGGAGCGTAACCGCCATATTCCAGGTTGAAGAAGCGGCCATTGCGCAGCAGCGCGGTGCGGTTCAGGTAGAAAAAGATGGAAGAAAACGTGTAATAGTGGTGATCGATAATCAGCGTGCCTTCCGGCGATTTCTGGATTGCCTCAGCCAGCGGCCGCGAGGACATATAAGGATCAAAAACCGCCATGGCAACGCGCGCGGCATGAAAAAACAATACCATCATCAGCGCTGCGGCGAGAAATGCCCGTTGGCTGGTCCATCTCCAGGTCGCCAATGCACCAATGCAGAAGGCAACTGCAGCCATTAGAAGGGGCAAGCGAAGGTAGGCGAAGGAAGTTAGCGTGAGATCCTGCATGTGGCCCAATGAGAGCTTGTAAGCGCCGGGATGTTGGCTGAGAGCCTGCGAAATGTCTCCCGGGGCGGGAATGTTGCGGGTGAGAAAGAACAGAGTTAACGTCACCAATCCAGCACTCGCAGCGATCACCGAGAGCAAGCGAGTGCCGCGCCGGATCCAATCGCCTCCCATCGCCATCGCCGAACCCAAAAGCAGCGCCAGCGCCGGATAGCAGGGCATCGAATAATATTCCTGGGTAGTGGAGAAGGTGAAGAATATCAGCACAAAAGCTGCTAAACAAAGCGCCAGCAGCCGCGTTTGGCCGGCGCGGTCGGTGGGTTTGAAGGAGAGCTTCGCGATCGCGGGAAAATAGACGCTCCAGGGGAACAGCCACACCAGGTGGAGCAGCCAGAAGTAAAGGCGCGGCACGGTGTTGTAGTCCCGGGGATAGCGCAAATTCAGAAAACGGAGCAATTGCTCATTGATGAAAAAGAACCAGAAAAAACCATGGTATTGCCCGGGTCCGCTGTGAAGTGTAAAAGCGAAGTAAGGTGGATTACGCAAGGTCGCCAGAATGTGCCAGGGCGCGGCGATGATGAGGACGATGAGCAATCCGCTGAAGGGACGCAGGCGCTTCCAGGTGCGGGCAGAAAAGAACTGATGCATGAGGCAAAGATAAATTCCACCGGCTGCTAGCGGAAACACGATCCCGATCAGACTCTTGAGCAGCAGACCGAGGCCGAGGCTCGCGGCCAGGACGAATGCCCACAACCGCGGATGAGGCTCATTTTCCTCTAAGGCGCGAAGAAACGCCCACATGCTGAGGCAAACCGTGAAGGTCAGCATGACATCCGGGATCAAAACCCGGGTGAACAGGAACAGCCCAATGCATGTGGCCATGCACAGACCCGCGTAGAATCCCGCGAGCTTACCGAACGCCCAGGTGCCGAAGGCGGCGGTCAAGCAGGCTAGGGCAATCGCTGCCAAGGCAATCGGAATACGCGCGACCCAGTCGTGCGCACCGAAAATTGTGTACGCAGCCGCCATGGACCAGTACACAAAGGGAGCTTTTTCCAGATAGACCACGCCATCCAGTCGCGCCGTGACCCAGTCGCCGGAAGTGAGCATGTTGCGGGCGATCTGCGCCTGCACCGCGTCCACGTCATCCATGAGAGAGGGAGGAGAGATGATGCAACCCAGGTAGATGGCTGCCGCGATCAGTGGAACGAGTAGACCTAGGTGCCCGTATTTTGGAGTGTCCAAACGCTCGTCTCCCGGGAGGTCATTACCTGTATCCCCCATTTTTTCATCCACAAAAACAGCACCATCAGGCCCCACAGGTGATATCCGATATTGACTCGTCTCTCCAGGTGCTGTTGGATCTGGATCTCGATCACATCGCGGCGGAAAAGGCTGGCGTGATCAGACGCACCGTCCATCAAGACCTCCTGCATCAGCGGTCGGAGACAGCCTCGAAGCCAATCATGCACCGGGATGTCGAATCCGATCTTCTTCCGTTGAAGAACCGAAGCTGGAAGCTTATCGCGCATCAATTCCTTCAGAAGGACCTTCTGCCTCGAACCACGAATCTTCAAAGATGCGGGCAGGGTAGCAGCAAATTCAACGATGCGATGATCGAGGAAAGGCGGCCGCACTTCGAGCGAGTGCGCCATGCTCATGCGATCGGTCTTGGTCAGAATGTCATCGGGAAGAAAATACCTCTGATCGAACCACAAATAAGGGGCGAGATCATCGGTTGGGGCCTGGTCGCGCAACTTGCCCAGAATGCCTTCCAGAGCAGGTGGGAGTTGGGAGCGCAGCAGAGCCGCCTTTTGGGCTTCGGAGGAAGTTCCGTTCCAGTAGACGTGGGCGCGCTCGGGAGGCATCAAGCTGCCCTCTAGAAATCGCTTCAGTTTGTATTCGAAACTGATTTTCTCGTCAGAAACCGGCCACACTTGCAGTGCGTTGAAGGCAAGTTGGAGAAATGGTCGCGGCACTCGCCGGGCGAGGGCAGCGACGCGATTCGCGCGATGCGTGAGGTAGCCGCCAAATAGCTCGTCCGCGCCCTCGCCACTCAGGCTGACAGTCGTCCTGGTCTTGCTCAATTTGGAAAGAAACCAGACGGGAAGCGCTCCTGCGTCGGCCGACGGTTCATCCGAGTAATACGCGAACTGCTCAATCGCGTCCCGCAGATCGACCGAGGGATTCAGATCCAATTCCTCGTGCTCGGTCTGATAGAGCTGCGCTACCTCGCGAATGTACGGGGTTTCGTCGAAACTCCGCCCCTGGAATGAAATTGAGAACGTCTTGAGCGGCGCACCGGATTGGGCGGCGTAGTGCAAAATTGTTGAGGAGTCGATGCCTCCGCTAAGCCACATGCCCAGGGGCACATCCGAGACCATGTGCTCACGGAGAGATTGCCGCAGAAGCGCGTCCAGTTCCTCGCGGGCAGATTCCAGTGTCCAATTCCGGACAACCCCGGACGGTAAGGACCAGTAGGAGTCGCTGGAAACCTCACCGTCGCGCCACTCGAGCCATTGCCCGGGGGGAAGTTTCTCGATGCCTTCGACCAGCGTCCAGGGACAGGGCACGTAGTTCAACGACAAATAGCAATCGAGGCCGTCCAGACTCAGCCGCCGCTCAATTTCCGGATGGATGAGAATCGCTTTTAGTTCAGAGCCGAAGAAGAGGTCGTCTCCGCGCCGCGCGTAGTAAAGCGGCTTGATCCCCATACGATCACGGGCCAGGACGAGCCGTTTTGTCGATTGCGTCCAGAGAGCGATCGCGAACATGCCGCGCAAACGAGCGAAGCAAGCTGTATCCCATTCCAGAAATGCTCTGAGGATTGTTTCCGTGTCGCAGGATGAATAAAAGTGATGGCCGAGCTGTTCCAGTTCGCGCCGCAGTTCCTGGTGATTGTAAATTTCGCCGTTGAACACGACGGCCACGTCGCCGTCTTCCGACAGAATGGGCTGGTCCCCGCCCTCGAGGTCGATGATCCTGAGCCGGGTCGCGCCCATGGAGCAGAGGCTCGACTGAAAGACACCTTGCTGGTCCGGTCCGCGATGAGTCAGAGTGGCCGCGGCGCGCCGGATGCGACCGGGATCAGGCATCCAGCTTTTGTGGGTAAAACCAACGATTCCACACAAGTGCGCGCACCTCTCTCACTTTCTTGAAATCAGTTTTGCGATTCTACCGCAAATGGGCTTGTGAAGACCTGTGAGCCCTCTCCCGCGAACTCACCGCCGGTATTATCGCCGGTCTCATCGTCGGTCTTACCGCCGACCCATAATCACTACGGTGACGCCGATGCAAACCACAAGCACGCCCAGCCACCTCCTGGGCGTGACTTGCTCGCCGAGAAAGAATTTGCCTCCCAAAGCGCCGGCAGCGTAGCTCAACGCAGTGACGGGGACGACCAGACTCACGTTTTCCCTCGAGAGCATCACAAGCAAGGAGAAGAAGGCAATCGCCATGAGAGTCACGCCGATCCACATCCATGAAACCCGCAATGCGCGCAGGATGACGCCCACCACGGCAACGGGCCGAAAATCTTTCACTTCGCCTACAGTCTTCATGGCGCGGGTGACGCACAACTCGCCTCCGGTTCCTGCGCCGATAATTAGAAGATAGAAAAAAACATCGCGCATTTAGCTGGGCTCCGTGGTTCGCGGAGGCGTGTATCCAACTATCAGAACGCCTACGCAAATGATCAGCACACCAACCCAACGCGTCGGCGTGACTACTTCGTGCAGCAGGAAGTGACTCAGCAGGGCAACCATGCCATAGGCCACCGACGAAGCTGGCTGGACGTAGCTGTAATCCGCCCACGAGAGCACCAGCATGTAAGCCACGAAAAAGGTAATGAGAGAACCGATGCCCAGCCAAATCGTACCCGAGGTGAGAACGCGGGAAAGCAGGTCAACCGCGCCCGCGATGGTTCCGATGCTCACCGCGCCGATCCGCTTCATCCCCTTGCCGAGCAGCACATTGCCTAAGGGACCAAATATCACCATCAAGGAGATCAACAGATAGGTTTTGAAGTGCAGACGGGCAGAGGATTTCATGCGGGACGGGGGCCTTCCGCCGGCTTGAAACAGAGTTCCCGGAACCGATAAAAACGACAGGCGGGGCAACTCGTCAACCGGATCGGTCCGGCGTCTCCCTGAGGCACACTCGGCCACGAAATAGCTGTCATATGTTCATGTTACTTGATTTTCCGGGTACACCCAAGCCACAAGGGGATTGATCCGGGCTCACTCGTGTCGCAGACTCTCTACCGGGTCCAGCTTGGCAGCGCGTGCGGCCGGCACCGTTCCGAACAGAGTACCCACCACCGCGGAGACGAACATGGCCACGATCACTGAGAGCCCGGAGACGGGAACGCGGTACTCGGTTAGGAAGCGGACGGAGTAAGGCAGCGCCAATCCGATTACGACTCCGCCGAAGCCACCGATCAGAGAGATCAGAATTGCCTCCGAGAGAAACTGAAATCGAATCTCGGCATTCGTCGCACCCATCGCCTTGCGAATTCCAATTTCGTGAATTCGCGAAGTGACCGTCGCCAGCATGATGTTCATGATGCCGATCCCCCCCACCATCAGGGTCACCGTCGCAATGAGAAGGACTACCAACGTCAGAGCATTCGCGGCGCGATCAGCCAGGCTTACCAACGAAGTAAGGTTCTGCACGACATAAGTAGATTCTGGACGATGGCGGGATTGGAGCACTTTACGAATCTGTTCCGTCAACGAAACCACCATCGAAGAATCCGCCGCGGAAAAGTAGAGTTGCCGGACATTGGGTGTACTGGTGAAGTACCGGCTTACGCTATACGGAATCACCATTGAGCTGTCGGTAACTTCTGACTGTCCGAAGGTATCCACTCGCTCCCGGAACGTCCCGATGATGGTGAAGGGCAGCCCTCTGAACTTGACGACCCTACCCACTGCATTCTGCACGGATCCGTAGAGTTCTTCGGCAAGTTTCTGCTGGATCACGCCAACTTTGTTATGCGCGAGCTCGTCTTCCGAGTCGAAGAATCGTCCCGAGAGAACCACCAGATTTCGCACAGTGCTGTATTCGGGAAGAACTCCTAGTACATGAAGGTCGCGCTCCTTGCCGGCGCCAATCGAAATGCGGTCATCCAGCGGAACCACGGGAGAAGCGGCCGCAATCCCAGATACGCGCTGCAGCACAGCATGCATATCATCGATCGTCATGAGATCAGGCACGGTGTTTTCCTGCACCGCACCATAATATTCAGCTTCCATCATGTTGACGCCAATCGATTGAATCTGGTTTAAGACGTATTGCTTGCCGGTCATACCAATCGTTACGACCAGAATGAGGGAAGCAGTCCCAAAGACCATGCCTAAGGCGGTCAGAGAAAATTGCACTTTGTTGCTGCAAAAAGTGTCATAGGCAAAGTTCAGAATCTCCCCAAAAACCAGTCGGGGCTTAGGGGTCGGGCTCGGCGCAGTGGTGGCCATAATCATTTTGGATGCTACGCGGGACCGAAGGGAGGCGCAACTGTCGTTGAGTGGAAGGGGCTGACGGACCCAATCTCGCCACCAGGCGCGAGAAGAAGCCGCCGTAACGCATGGGTCCGGGCTGTCAGAAAGACCAGTTCCTCCGCCAACATTTCTGGGGTTAAGGTATGACGCTTATGAAGCCATCGAACGAAATAAGGATATTCTGATTGAAACTTAAGGACCTTCTTTTTCTAGCTCTGCTGACGGTAGGGGCGATTCTTGTACACGGCTATCATCCGTGGGCGGAAGACGCCGCGATCTATCTTCCGGGGGTGGAAAAGCTATTGAATCAGCGGCTCTTTCCTTTCAATGCCCAGTTTGTTAACTCACATGCCCATCTAACGCTTTTTCCTGACTTGATCGCTAGTTCCGTCCGCGTCACTCATTTGCCTTTGCCCTACGCGCTGTTTTTCTGGCATCTGGCGTCGATTGCTCTGCTTTTGTTTGCCTGCTGGGAACTGACTGGAAGGTGCTTCATCGGCAGAGCTGGGCGCTATGCGGGCGTCGCTTTGGTGGCTGCACTTCTGACCTTGCCAGTAGCCGGAACCGCGCTTTACATCATGGATCAGTACCTGAATCCACGAAATCTGACGGCCTTCGCAGGCATTTTGGCTATCGTGAAGTTGCTCAATCGACGGTATGTTACGTCGGCATTGCTGCTTCTTTTCGGGGCGGCGATTCATCCCCTGATGTCCGCTTTTGCTATTTCCTTCTGCATCCTGCTGTTTTACATGCAGATGTTCGAATCTCGCGGTGGGATGATGGCGTCTCTGGGGCCCATGAGTTTTCTTGCCGTGCCGTCGGCCGCCTATCATCAGGCGGCCTTGTCTCACTCCTACCATTATCTGATTCGATGGCACTGGTATGAGTGGTTGGGCGCGATCGGTCCCATCGTAATTCTTTGGTGGTTCGGCCGGATTGCGCAGTCCAGGCAGATGAAGAATCTGGAACTAATTTCTCGAACGCTTGTGGTCTACGAGATAGTCTTCGTGCTCGCCGCCTTGTTTGTCTCCGTTCCCGCCCGTTTCGAAAGCCTGGCACGCTTGCAGCCCATGCGCAGCCTTTACCTTGTTTATATCCTGTTGGTTTTGTTTTCCGGGGGGCTGCTGGGAGAATACGTTTTGAAGAATCGCCGATGGCGGTGGATGGTCTTGTTTCTGCCTCTGTGCGGGGGAATGTTTTACGCTCAAAGAGCGCTCTTTCCAGCCAGCGCCCACATCGAATGGCCGGGTTCCAGAACGCGGAATCCCTGGGTAGAGGCTTTCGAATGGGCGCGAGACAACACCCCTCCCGACGCCGTCTTTGCTCTGGATCCCTTCTACATGCATATCCCCGGAGAAGACGAAGACGGCTTTCGCGCCGTTGCCCAGCGCAGCATGCTGGCTGACTGGGTCTCAGACGGGGGTGCGGTCAGCATGTTTCCTCCCATGGCGGAAGAGTGGCTGGAACAAGTACAGGCGCACAGAGGCTGGCGGGAGTTTCAGATAGAGGACTTCCGCGGTTTGCAGGCGAGGTACGGGGTGAGCTGGGTAGTGCTACAGGAACCGGGTGTACCGGATCTGCAATGTCCTTATCAGAACGAGGTGGTGAAAGTTTGCTCAATCGATGCCTGGAGCCTTCGGGAACAGAAGGCCGGAACAATCAAAGTGTCTCAGGCCGGAAATGAACGCTTATCGCAGCAGTGAATTTCGTCTGAATCATGGCCGAAACCTGTCATCCTATGCGCGACAGCGGATGTGCTATTTCTTCCGAGCAGTCGAGGCATCTTCCATGCTGACCCGTTTATTCCACCCGTGGAAAAGAGAGAGGTCACCCGCGTTCCATGCCTCACGGAGTCCGGGTTTGCTCAAATCCCAGTCTGGGCGGATTTCGCTGGTCACCGCGCGCAGGTCGTGCCAAAGATCGACGACCGATGGACGGCCCCAGAACCAGTAGCCGTTATAGATGCTGTAAATCACGAGGCCCGGCTTGAGCACGAGCGTATGCGGGATCATCGGATTGTGTTCGGGGTCGGTGTACTCCTGGATGTCGAGATCCTTCTGGATGGTTCGGTCGGGATCCGAAAGGAAGGTCCACTCGGCTCCGAGGGATGCGCGGAATTCCTGCAGAGTGTGGTGATCGTCGGTGGAGATCGTGGCGATCTGAGTGTACGCCACCGCGATCTTCGGGTAGAACGCGGCGAGTTCTAAATGCTGCTGGTGCTCCTTAGGACAATAGTGGCCGCGCGCAAGCGTGAGGATTAGCGGATCCTCACCTTGCAGCTCGCTGAGCTTGCGCAGTTGGCCTGTGTGATCGGGCAGTTCGTAGTCGGGGAAAACGCCTCCGGGCACGATATCAGAACGCATGATTGGACTCCTTCCGTTTCTCTCAAGGATCTTCTGTTAAAGATCCGGTCTTAAAAGATCCAGCGTTAAAGATCCAGAGTGACACTCGCGTTTGGCTGGGAACAGCATACGAGCGCGTTTCCGGGGGCGGGCCTCTCCAGCGGCTCAGGACTATAAATAATCGATCCGTCAATCAGACCGGTCATGCACGTATGACAGACTCCAATCCGGCACGACCATCTGACTGGAACATCGCATGCTTCCGCCAGTTCAAGCAAACTGGCAAACTTTCTGTCCCACGCGACGGTGATCCCGCTACGCGCGAACGAAACTGGGGGGCCGGATCCGGGCATCCCCTGCGGCAGGTGAGGGGTGTGAACAACCTGCGCCATACCAGGAGTGATGGCCTCGAGAGAACCGAAGATTTCCGTGTGCACGTTGCCGGTAAGCACACCCCAGTTTCGCAGCCCATCGCGCATGTTCTGCAAGAATGAAGATGGGCCACACAGATAGAAGTCACTACCCTGAGATACTCCGATTTTCTCCAGCAACGCTGTGTCAATGTGCCCCGGAGCATCGAAGTCTGCCCCGACTTGGTCACTTGCAGCGGGTCTGCTGTACACAATGTATCCTCGTCCCCGAGGGAGCTGTTTCAGTAATGAACGCGATTCCCCTGCAAATGGATGCTCTGCGCTATTACGCGCTCCATAGACCCACCAGATCTCTCGTTGCGATCCTTCAGCGGCGAGTGCGTGCAGCATCGACATCACCGGCGTTGCGCCGACTCCGGCACTCAGCAGAACCACAGGATTCGGGCCGGGACGCAGTGTGAAGGTCCCGCGTGGAGCACTCACATCCAACACATCGCCTTGTCGCGCACGATTGCACAAAAACGAACTTCCAATCCCGTTCGATTCACTCTTGACGCTGATGCGCAAATGGTCGGCTGCTGGCAGATCAGACAACGAATAGCTGCGAAGAACAGGCGGTTTGCCAGGATCAACGACCAACCGCAAGACGACGAATTGGCCCGCCTGGCAGAGAGGAAGAGGCTGCCCATCGATCGGCTTCAGAAAGAAGGAAGTTACGCTATCGCTTTCTTTATTAATATTCGCGACTCGCATCTGTCGAAAGCCGGGCCACGCTGGTGCTTGTTCCTCATTGGCGAGTCCGGGATTCCCCACCGTAGTTTTGGGACTCGAGTCCTGTTGCAGCATTGCCTGGAACGAACTTTGCCAACCCTCGCTAAGCGCAGGAATCTGCAGCGCGCGTTGCAGTTGCTCGCTGGTATGACCCGGCAAGTACAGGAGGGCGTCAATGTCGGCAACTGTGATCCTTTCGGGACCATCAGCAATTTTTACGATGTCATCGCCCGCCCCAACTTCTCCTTCCTGCAACACGCGAAAGTAGAAGCCTGGTCTATGATGTTCTACGAGCAGCGCCGGCATACGAGGTTCATTCATGCGGATGCCCACGCGGTAGCACGTCACGCGCGGTTGCGTTACTTCAAATTCTGCGCCACCGATGCGGTATCGATCGCCGATGCACACATCGTTATCAAGAAGTCCCTCGACCGTGAAGTTTTCTCCGAACTGGCCGAAAGTAAAATCGTTGCGGCCAAGAAGGCCCTCCCAGTAATGGTAAGAATCCATCTGGTAGACGAATACCGCGCGGTGCTCCCCGCCGTGACCGGCGAGATCGGCTTGCGCATCACCATCGATATCGAGTTTGCGCACCATTCGCCGGCCGTCGACTGGAGATTTCCAGACTGAGGTTCGGACCGTTTTACCATTCCATGTCACGTCACGCGGCAGGCCGACATTTACTGAAAGCAATCGCGGCATGCGTACCTCGTCGAAGTCCAGTGTGCGGTTAGCATCCTTAATTATTTCGGTGCAGCGTGCGCTTCAAACATTCCGGCAATTACCATCAAGCTCTTGTCTGCATTAAACCGCTAACTTGCCGGCGAGCCAGCAATCGACACTAAACCTTCCCGGACCGGAGCAGATCAGCCATATAAAGAAGAGCACGTACAGGACTTCAGGAAGATAGAGGAAATCGTCGAGCCAGTTAAGAGGCGAAAGTCCTTTCGGCAGGGTGGAAAGCGAGCTGGTCAGGGTGGCGACAATCATATCGATCATTAAAGCCACGCAGGCCGGGCTCGAAAGAAACCCCACGGTCACCAGCGATCCGCAAACGAACTCTACAGTCGCCACGAAATACGCCGTCTGGCGGGGAAAAGGGACTTTGGCCTTAACGAGGGTGTCGTAAACAGGTTTTGTGCCGCCGGCGACAAACAATTTGTTTGCCCCCGAGATGGCGAAGAACAGCCCGATCGAAACGCGTACCAGCAAGGTGGCATATTGTTCCAAATCACTGCTGCCCTGCAGCGCAAACTGGATCAACCATTTCCAATCCATCTCCTGTCCCTCCATCGGAAATTATGCGTCCATCCGTTCGACCCATTGAGCACGAAATGCGGGAGCCGTGAATGGATCCGCAAAGTATTGTGTTTCACGGGCAACCTTATCGCCCGTGAATTCCATGATGCTTACGGTGTAGGTCGGCTTGCCGTCATATGTCAGGATGAGCTCGGTGACCCAAAGATTACCGCTGCCAATGATTCGTCGGACAGTAAAGCGCTTTTGACTCGGCTGACTAGCGCGCTGACTCTGTATGTTGCTCCGACCGCGGGTTCGCTCGCCTGACTGCGGGTAATCCAGCACGGCGTCCTCTTGATAGATGAGGTGCTCCGTTTCAAAATCGTTGGCGTCAGACGCCGCCCAATGCTGGTCTAGGGCCGCACGGATCTGTTGATCTTGCACTCCAAATGACTGATCCTTCTTTTGTCGGTCGTTCATCGTGAGCCCTCAATTTGACAAAAAGTCAAATGCTTTAGCAAGGCCTTGCCAACAACCGGCAGTTGGGCAAGCCGATATTGAATTGTCCTGCGGCTACCAACGACGAGCCGGAGCGGCGCCATCGACATGAAGAATCTCTCCACTCACATGGCCAGCCTGTGCCAGATAAAGCACGGCATCTACAATGTCCTTTACCGTGGCTGCATTTTTCGGCGCCGACTGCGACGTCGAGTCGTTGGGACCATTATGGTCCATCGGTGTATCCACTTCGCCGGGAGCCACGGCGTTAAAACGAATGCCGTCTTTCGCATACTCAATTGCGAGATTCTGGGTTGCCGAATTCAAGCCACCCTTCGTTATCATCGAAACGGAGCCATTTACGCCGGCGATTGGCCGATCGGCAAGCGCCGCGGTAATGCTCACAACGCACCCCGATTTCTGTTTCAGCATCTCTTTTACAGTGCGCTGAGTCATGTAGAAGAATCCGAGCAGATTAATGGAGACGAGAGCATCGAAGTCCTCGGTGGTGAACTCAGTGAAAGGCTTGTTTAGGAAAATGCCGGCGTTGTTTACCAAGACATCGACGGTTCCGAAGTTGTTGATTGCAGCCTCGACAGCATCGGCAGCAGTTTGCTGCTTGCCAATGTCGCCACCAAGGAGAATCAGGCTGCCTGACGTGGTCAACTTTCGATTCACGTCACGAGAGGTTCCGACGACGTTATAACCTTCTTCCAGAAACCCTTCGACTAAACCCGTGCCGATGCCTCCCGATGCTCCCGTTATGATTGCTGTTTTGTTGCTCGACATAAATAACCTTTCGTTCAGGGCCCGAGTCCAACAGGCAGGTCACCGGCCCGCTCCGAGCAGCTTCATAGGCCCGCAAGCTGTTTCTGTAATTCAAGACCGTTCAGCCCCGGAAGCGAAAGGTCAAGGACGAGACAGCTCGGGACGCGTTCTCTTGGGTGGCTGAGGAATTCTTGTGCCGACGCGAACGTCTCCGGCTTCCAGTTCTCATCTCGGACCAACAGTTCCAGGGACTCGCGGACGGACACGTCATCGTCAACAATGAACACGATGGGGATGGCACTCGACATGGGTAAGGCCCTTACTCCATAACTGAGTGTGCGCGCCGCATTCATTGTATCCCCCTTGCGATTCACTGGTGGATCTTCAAATGGCTTGGAGTGCGGTCTTGATGGCCGCGAGCAGAGCTGTGTCGCCGAATGGTTTGAGCAGAAACCCCGCTGCACCTTGCTCGAAGGCTCGAGCACGAATCGCCTCATTTTTTTGACCGGTGATGAATATAACCGGGATCTTCTTTCCGCGACGCTTTAGCTCCTGATGAAGATCCGGGCCACTCATGCCCGGCATAGCGATGTCGAGGATCAAGCAGCTAGTCTCATCCGCGGAGCGGGACGAGAGGAACTCTTCCGCTGACGAAAAAGCTCGAGCCGCAAAGCCGAACTCCTTAATCAGGTCCGGCAGCGACTCGCGCATGGACTCATCATCATCAACGACGGATAGAAGCGGACGCCCGTTCCTGCTCCCATCCTTCAGAAACTCCATAGCAGGATAGTGCGGCATTCGATGAAAGGCGTCCATTGTACTTTGGTATTGATTTTTTCTTGGTATTGCCTCGAGCGTGCAAGGGGCAGCAAACGAAGACGTATATCCCCACACATCGTTCGGGGTGGCCTGGATGTACCCTGGAGGATCCCCGATAATGGAGTGGCTGATCGAGAGTCCGATTCCGGTTTTCTTCATCCAAGTGTTCATTGGTGCCGGTTTGTCCAACTGAGAGGTGAATCATGAAAGCAATCGTTGTCCACGAATATGGTGGTCCGGAAGTTCTGAAGTTCGAGGATTACCCCGACCCGGTGCCGGGTCCGGGCGAGGTGCTGGTGCGGGTCGCCGCCTCGAGCGTGAATCCGATCGACTACAAACGGCGTGCGGGATTAACAAAGGATTTTTATCCGCTCAAGTTCCCTGGCCTTATAGGAGTCGATATGGCGGGAACTGTGGTCAAGATTGGGCCGGGAGTGGATGGCTTTTCCGCCGGTGACCGGGTGTTTGCTATGGCGGACAATACTTACGCCGAACTTTGTGTCGTGAAAGCAGAAGTCTTGGCGAAGATCCCTAAGGGGCTCGATTTGATCCAGGCGGCGGCGCTGCCGCTGGTGACGACGACTGGCAACCAGCTCATGACCGCCACGGGAATCAAAGCGGGCCAGACGGTTTTGGTCGTAGGTGCTGTCGGAAACGTTGGACGCTCGGCGGTATTCACTGCGAAGGCGCGCGGGGCGACTGTGATCGCAGGTGTTTTAAAAAGGCAGATCGATGAGGCGAAGACTGTAGGCGCGGATCAAGTGGTCGCAACCGATGACGACACCGCGATTGCGAATCTCGCGCCGGTCGATGCGGTTGCGGATACCGTCGGCGGAAGGACCGCCGAGAAGCTGATCGCCAAGGTCAAGGCGGGAGGAGTTTACGCATCGGTTGTCGAGGCGCCGCAGAACGCCGCGAAGTACCCTTCGGTAAAGGTGGTGCACGTATTCTCGAAATTCGACAGGAAAACGCTCGAGTTCATGGCCGAAGCGGTGCGAGATGGCAAGCTGGTAATCCCGATTAGCCAGAAACTGCCACTCAGTAAAGCAGCTGAGGCTCAAGCAGCGGCAGAAAAGGGTGGTGGCGGGAAGATCCTCCTGGTGGCTTGAGCGTTGCTGCTGATCGACGACAGGAGGGTTCAAGGACCATAGTTAACTTCGAGGACCGCCAGCCGCACAAAAATACAACCGATACCATCGTCCAATTGTTAAAAGCCCGCCCTTTCTGTTTTGATCAGGCGAGGTTGCAGATTCAGTCAGAACATGCAGTCCGAAAACATCTTTGAAGACAGCTCTGTAGCCTTTCGGAGGACCATCATGTCAAGCAATACAGCAAAAATCGCTACTGAAGCAACGGTCAACTCGAATCCTCTTGATGTCATCCCAGCCGAAATACCGTTCGATGTGCCATATGGGCTTCCGATATCACTCGATCAAGCCCAGGCGGTTATTCAAGCTGCTGTGACAGAGGCCAAGGAGCGGAATTGGAAGATGAATGTCGCAGTAGCCGATTCCGGTGGTAACTTGGTTGCCTTCCAACGAATGGACGGCGCGATGCTCGCGTCCATTCAGATTGCAGAACACAAGGCGCGAGCAGCCGTGACCTTCCGGCGCCCAACGAAGGTCTTCGAGGACGGTGTCCAGCTTATGCGTCTCAACTATCTGCTCGCCTTCGATGGAATTATTGCGTCTCGAGGGGGTATTCCACTGATCGACCAGGGCGTGATTATCGGCGCAATCGGTTGCTCGGGAGGCACGGATTCCCAGGACGAAGTCGTGAGCAAGGCCGGCGCGGCAATAATTAACAAACTCCCGGCAAGGATCAAATGATGCGGATTTCGAGACAGCCCGGAGTTTAGCGCCGCGATGGTGCGAGCCGAAACTCGCTCCAGTGCGCAAATTGTGAGTACGGAAGCAGCCCTAGGCGCGTGGGGACCGACTAAGGTTGGAAACCGTCCGCCATCCACTTGGCAAATAGTTCGATCCGAGATTGCTGCCAGGGACCTTCTCCTCTTGGTGGTGGGGGCGGCATTACGGCGCCGCCGATTCCGCGAATCCGATCGTAGATGGCGCCAGCGTGCTCTTTGACGTCATCGTAACTTCCCAGGTTGAACGCCTTGCTCATGCCCTGAATGTCTCGCTCCGTAAAGAGCGGCCGAATGTCTACTTGAAAGCTCGTCGGTTTCGTCATGTGCGCCTCACGGTTTTTGGATTATACCGACGTTACCGGTCGTGAATCGAAAGCTTCCTTTTTCTTGACGGAGTGGAGGCTTTTCACTTCAAGTTTGAACCGAGGAACTTAATGTGGCGTCGATCTGCCCAACGCGGAGCAGGCGCCTTGCGATGATGCTGCCCATCATTCGTAATACGCAGGCAACTTCCTTTGTGCGTCGCTTTGCGCCTGATCGTGGTTAATCCAAAGCTGTGCATGTTCCTTCGCGATGACTGCCGCTATCTTGTCCATGGACTGCAGCGAGGCCTGCTTATTCCAGTTGTTGTCAGGGACGTAGCGATGTTCGAAGCTCGTCTGGAAGTGCACAGCATCGCCGCTAAGAATCACCGCTCCAGTTTTAGGGAGCCTCACCAGCAAAGACTGGTGGCCGGGCGTGTGTCCAGGCGTGGAGAGCAGCACGAGGCTTCCATCGCCAAAGATATCGTAGTCGCCGTCGATGAGCTTTACCGGGTGCTTTTTGTTAAAGGCGACAGTGTCCTGGCGGCTCCCAGCCCATTCGTACTCGACTCTTTGCACCAGCATCAGCGTGTTGGGAAACATTTCGATGTTCCCTGCATGGTCGGGGTGGCTGTGTGACACGGCCATCAGCTTGATGTCCGAGGGCTTAACGTGTATCTCTTCCAGCTGAGCCGCGAGCGTGATTGGTTTGCGCCAGATCGGGCCGGTGCCGGGTCCCCATTCGTGAAACACCTCTTCATGATTTGGCAGTTGCGCCACCGCATCATCGATGCCCGTGTCCCACAGGAACCACCCTTGATTGTGGCGGATGAGATAGCAGTGGCCGGGAAAGCCGACGGGGGTTCCGACGTTGGCTCCTGGCGTCCAACGCGATTCGTCGGGGCCACTGCCGTCGCCACAGTCGATCACATAGAGGCGTTCAACTCCGGACTTGATTTGGGGGTTGGGAGCGGCAGAAACCTGCAAGCCGGGGGTGCCGGCCGCTAGCGCCAAGACGGCAACCGAGAAGTACCACTTAACGTTTGCTTTCATATAACCCTTCCCTCTGAAGTCTGAACCAAGTCTATTCCAGAATCGAATCGGCCCTGCTTATTGCCCGATTTGGCCCAGGTAGTATCCGAGCCGGTTTTCGACGTCCCCTGGCTTGTGGAAGCCGCGCGCGATCAGCGCCTTGATCCCCTCCTGGGCGGCAGGTCGACCGAGCGAAGCGATGAACGCATCCCACCCGGCGCCGAGCTCGACGTCGGGCGGCAGGCTGGTATTGACGAGACGCTTGGTCTGGGCGATCGCCCATTTGTCGAACTTGGCGATCCGGGCCGCGAGCGCCTCGACAAACGCGTCCAGATCGGCGTCTGGCAGGGCTCGGTTAATATAGCCGTAGGCCTCAGCCTGGTCTGCTCGAATGTCTTCCGAGCTCAAAAGCACCTCGAGGGCACGGTTCCGGCCAATGAGTCTCGGGAGCCGAGCCATGGGGCCGCCGCCGGCGACCATCCCGACGCCGACCTCCCATTGCGAGATAATCGTCTTCTCGCGGCTGGCGAAGCTCATGTCGCAGGCCAGCGTGATCTCGCTGCCGTTGCCGGTCGCGCGGCCGCGGATGAGGGCAATGGAGGCGACCGGCAAACGTGTCAGACGCACGAGAAAGTCCGGCCAGGGCGGCAAGCCTGTGGGACCCGGCGGCAGCGAGGTTAAGTCCTCAAGCTTGGCCATGAAATCGGAGTGATTCAGGAAGTAGTCGTCGACCGCGCTGTCGAAGACCACGACCCTGACCTGCTCGTCGGCCTCGAGCGCGCCGATGACTTCCTGGAACTGCTTGACCATTTCCGGTCCCATGACGTTAATCGGCGGGTTGTCGATGGTGACACGCCAATAGGCGGGCGACCGCCGGGCGAGGCGAATCTGTCCGGATTTCGCAGGTGCGTTCACCTCTGTGAGTTTGGTCGGTGCCTTCATAGTTGCCATGGGATTTTCCTCTGTGGCCATTGAGCCAGAACAAAGCGCGCCGCGCAATTGGACGATGGTATTGCCCATACTTTCGTATCGAGTGCAGCGCCTCACGCCAGCGGTGCACGACTGTCTCCCTCCAGGTCCCGAAACTCGATGAAAGCGGACTAAACCTCCCCCCCAATTGATACCAAGGTATCGTCAATACCATCGTCCAATTGTCTTATTGCCCCCACCTCTGCTTTAATTGCAGCCGTTCGGGACGCACAGTGATCATGCACAGAGAATCTTTTGTGTAAAGGAGGGCGCAGAATGCCTGAACACACGACGAAGTCTATCGATCTGCTGCGGATTGGAGGGCGGGGTCCAGGTTATCGCAGGGTGGCCTTAAAACACAAGCTGGTACTTGGCATATTGAGTGGGGTGCTAAGCGCTTTGCTTCCAGGTTGCACAGCGGATAAACCTCCTTCTAAGGAGGAAACTACTCTGGCCAATGCGGCCAAAGACGTGGTCATCCCGCTGGAGGCTGGCGGGAGAAAGAACCCGCTGCCTCAGACCGATGAGGTCGTAAGCCAGGGCCAGGAGGTTTTTCTTGAATCTTGCGCCGTCTGCCACGGCCCGGATGGCCGCGCCGACACTTACATCGGGCACAATATGTACCCGCCTGCCATGGACCTGCACTCGGCCCACGTCCAGCACTGGAGCGACGGGGAACTGTTTTGGATCATACAGAACGGAGTTCGCCTCACCGGCATGCCTTCCTGGAAGTCGAGAGTCTCCGACGACGACACCTGGAAGCTTGCACGTTTCATCCATAACTTTCCCCGCCTCGACGCTGCCTCTGCCTCTGCCTCGACAGCAGTCCCGTCACAGACGCAAGCCCCCGTTACCGCGCAGGACAAGTACACCCTTAAAGTACCGAACGGCCTCGCATTCTCTGAGTTCAGAGGATACGAAGACTGGCAGACTGTCTCCATCAGTCACAACGGAAATCTGATGGCTCTCATCCTCGCAAATCCCGTGATGATCGATGCCTACCGGGCCGGCGCACCCGGCAACGGCAAGCCTTTCCCCGACGGCTCTAAAATGGCGAAGGTCCATTGGAACCTGAAAAAGATGGAGACATTCCCCTCAGCGACGGTGCCGGACACCCAGCATGACGTCGACTTCATGGTGAAAGATAGTAAAAGGTTTCAGGACAGCGGCGGATGGGGATACGGCGTCTTCGAGTATGACGCTGCGTCCGGCACGTTCAGGCTCGGGAACTTAGCTGATAAGCCGCCGCAGGCAAACGACGCCAAGTGCGGGTTCGTGTGCCACACCGCAGTGAAGACAAGAGATTATGTTTTCACGGATTACGGGCACCGGTGACGCCTAGAGCTTTTGCTCGCTTTAATCGCAATCGTTCGAGATGCATGTTGATCAGGTGAAAAAAATTTTGAAGGAGACGTTACGTGTCTAAACTTGTGACGAAATCTGTGGCGCAAGAACAACAGCAGAAGATGGAAACACGCACCGCCTTACATCGTATCGCCGGCTTTACCAGCATTGCGACAGCCATGGCAGTCCTCGCCGTCCTCGGCGTCGCGGCCCTTTTCGCGCAAGGCCAGAACAACGACAAGTATTCGCTGAAATCGCCGAGCGGAATCGCGTTCTCGGACTTCAGGGGATATGAGGACTGGTCAGTGGTCTCTTCCGCACGAACCGACGAAATACTCAAGGTGATCGTCGCCAATCCGAAGATGATCAAGGCTTACAAAGCGGGCGTTCCAGTCAACGGCCAGCCTTTCCCGGAGGGCTCCATGATCGTGAAGCTTCAGTGGAAGCTAAAGAAGAGCACAGAGGCCCCTTTCGTGGTGGAGGTGCCAGACGTCTTTTCCCAGGCTTTCGTCATGGAAAAGGACAGCAAGAGATTTTCAAAAAGCGGCGGGTGGGGATACGCGGTGTTCAACTACGATGCCCCATCGGACAAATTCTCGGCCGATCCCAAAAGCCTTTCAGACTGCGGGTTCGCGTGCCACACGCCGGTGAAGGCGAAGGACTACATCTTCCACCCCTACCAGAAGCGTTGAACCGCGCCGGACCCAGGGTTGCAGATACAGGATGGGCCATGCGGGAGACGACATGGGAGACCTCTACGCTCCGCAAAGTACGAGCGGAGAGGTGCGGACTCAGCTTCGAGTTACTTTGAGTTGCACCGCATACCGAGATGCCCCGAAAAAGCCCGAGGCGCCAAAAGCAGCGTAAACAATTGAAAGAGCGAGAGAAAAATTGGTCGGCCCTAGCAGACGATTTTCGAACTTTTCTGCTGATGCGGAGCGCTTCTGAATCTATTTTTCAGCAATTTACAGCCTGAATCTTGGTTCCCGTCGATGGCAATGAGTGTAATCGAGATATAACGTCAACGATCCATTGTTCACCGTTGATCATCCAATCTGATCACAATAGTGGAACTCTGAAAGTGTTTGCCTTTCCAAGAAATTCTGTACTCTCCGGCGTGAGGGAAATATTGTGCTAGGGATAGCCCTCTGCTAAATTCATAGCTCTCTCCAGGTTTCAGGGCTCCCCATCCGCCCACAGGGCCTGGTCCGTTTCCGAAGATCATCCCCGAATCCCGCACTTCTGCCCCGTCGATCTCTAGTACCCAGCCCCCGCCCACGGCATCAATAGGGGTCTCGGAGTCATTCAGTAAAATGAAGGAAAGCATGACATACGGAGCTTGGGTAACCCCTGGCTTTGCTGACACGAATTCAGCACGCAGACCCGCGTGCAAGCCTCCACATTTTGTGATTCCTTCGCTACTCTGTGCTGTCGCGTTGTAGGCGACCACCGCTAATCCGAGCCAAATCGTGGCAAGCTTGGCGCGACTGCAATTGCGTTTTAGACCGATGAATGATGTGGGCGTCATACTCTGCTCTCCAGAAAGACAACCCCCAATATACTCGCTGGTTTTGAAGCAACTGTTGTTATCAGGCGATTTCACTCATTGACCCAGGTCGGTCCCTCAATGAGTGTAATCGGGATGTTACGCCAATTATTGTTGGTCCTGCCCCGACGGGTGAGCGGCGTTGTGCAGTCGCTACCTACTTGGCGGGCTTTCCGCCGGGCCTCTCGGAGAAGCTGAAATTCTTTAGCGCGACTTGGTCAATTTGACCCGGCCACGATTCGAAGTTGCTTAACCCAGGTCCGACAGGCATCACGCTAGTCCTGTACAATCCGTCGCGCTTCGGATCTCTGATACCCGCTGCATAGGTCAGCCAGTATTTTGTACGATTCTGAATCGTAAACAGCATCATTCCTTTTTCTTGCTTGAAGCTGAGCACGAGGTTTGCTGTCTTAGGATTAGGCTCCTCGGTGATGCTCAGGGCCGTTCCGTCCGCCGCCCCAGCGAGGTTCAGCCCGATTTTTTCTCCTCGGGCCATGAACACCACATTGTTCACAATGTGCCCCGTCTCGGAAGGAGGGGCGGTTTGCTGTTGCGCCCGCGCGGCACAGCAAAGGCAGGCAATTAGCAATGCAATTCGAGTTTTCATACTGGCGATTTTAGCGAGCAAGGTGGGGTTTTTACATACCAAAGTTTTCGGAGCGGCTAGACCGCGCCTAGCTCAATGGGTGAAATCGGGATATTTCAACAGTTAGCGTCTACGTAGCATCAGTTCTGCCACTGGAGTCAGCTACCTCCGAGTGGCCCAAAAGAAGTGAGAGTGCTGCGAGGAACGCAACCGCCAGTCCAACCGCGTCGATGTGCTTGATCGCTACAGCCCAGTGCGCCCCCAGCATACGAAGTGGGGACAGCAGACCACCCAAGAACCACCCCACCATGAAAAAGCGCTCCGGCCCTGTCGTGCCTCGAATGACCCAGAATCCTATCCAGCAAACGAAACCGTAGTAGAAAAGGTTCACGGCCATCAGCAGCCAACCGTGCAGCAGAAAACTGACGTTAAACATCCATCCAGATTGTGTGTGGCCCCAGTGCAGAATGTTGTTTGCGAAGACAAGTGCGGTGATGCCGAGTGCCACTGAGGTTCTCACGCGAGTTGTGAGTAGTCGTGTTGGATGCGATTCCATCAAACCTTACGTTTCCTTTGACCCCATTATGCGCCAGAGCCATATCTGTTGAGAACAGGCGTTATCACAAGCTTGCGCCATCTGTTCGCCTTTTCGGGGTCAATGAGTGTAATGGGGATGTTACGCCAACTACTTCTTCTTTGCGTAGTCAAGAACCGCAACTGGCTTACCATCTGCGTCGAGTTTTGCTGACAATAGGAAATGAAGCTCCCGTTCTCCGTGCTCTGGACGTTTCAGGTACAGCTTGTCCTTTTCTCGGCGAAACTGTATGTCATCGCCCACTCGCCACTCAGGCTTGCAGTCTCTCTTTAGGCACGTGCCCAAATACAAAATATCTCCTTGCTGGATTGCAAATCTGTTCAGCGGTTGCATCGGCACGCCGATGACTTGGCCCGAAGGAAGAGGGAGCGGAAAGGGTGTATCGGGCGATTCAATAGCAACGAGTTTGCCTTTCTCGTATGACTTCTCCCGAGCCGCCGCGCAAATTGGCAAGCTTAGGACGGCCATCAGAACGACGGCAATGCTTCGGTTTTCCCTCATGTCCAGAACTCCTTGAAGGAGAGTGACCTAACTTTACCTCGAGTCTAAGCCAAGTGCCATCAGCTTCGGTCCTCCAATGGCGCGCCAATAGCTGATGAAATCAGGCGATAACACTCATTGAGAATTGGCTGGTCGAGGTCAATGAGTGTAATGGGGATATTACAACAGTGATTGGCGGTACAATGGTGCGCGATGTGGCGAACAGCTGGATATGGTTACGAGGCTCAGACTTGTGTGACGGACAGTCGCCCCGCAGGAAAAACAAAACCATGAAGTGTCTCAGGTGGGACTACTCGCCTACCGCCGCCACGGAATTTCTCCGTGTCGTTGGGGATTTTCGCGCGTCGCCTCTATTAACCGACTGGGCCGAGGACTATGCCCGCCAGCACGCCGGGAGGTTAGCCTTTGACGCACGCTATCTGGCCGACCATTACCTTTTTTCGAACTGTCTAAACATCGGCGGCGCGCCGTTTCTTTTCGAATACTTACTGAAACAGGCGCGCCCGGAGGTGGAAATCGTCTCGGCGGATCTCGCTCCGGAGCGATTCCCCGATGCGGCGCGCGTCCTAGGCGTAAGGACTGTCCAGCTGGACATAGAGGACGGTTCCCTGGATGCGCTCAAACTCGGTCGCTTCGACTGCGTGGTCTTCGCCGAGATTTTCGAGCACCTGCGGCACGACCTGCTCGGTACGGTGGCATCGCTCCGCAGCCTGCTAAGCGACGACGGGATTCTCTACCTAACCACGCCGAACGGCATTGGCTTATATGGCGTGTGGGAGAAGGCGCACGGCAGGACCGGATCAGACCCCGTTGACCAGTGGTCGAAACTTACCAAGCTCGGCCACATGGGCCATGTGCGGGAATACTCCGCGCGCGAGGTACGCCGGGTTCTGACGGCGTGCGGTTTTGACGTTGTCGAGCAGTTTTACCGGCGAGCTTCGCGCAGGACTTCAGTCCGGTCCGCGGTCGCTTCAAGCGTCAGGGGCTGCGCGACAACTATTCTACCTTTCCTTGGCGACGAACTGGTCTTTGTGGTCAGGAGGGCAGCGGGGGGCCTAGACGAAATCTTCCCAAACACGGTGTAGGCAAACAGGCTGGGAACAACGAGCCCAATCCATGCTGATAACTGTGGCAATCAGGCGATTTCACTCATTGACTCTTGCAGGGATGGGTGAGCGCTAATCTGGCAGTTGGATTCGATCTGAGTGTTTCCGGTCCCGTTCGTGCTCTTCGGCAAGAACCTTTTCGAGCCAGTGCGCTTGGCGCACAGCGGCCGCCCTGTCCAAGAGGGCGGGATCGTGAAACACGATGAACTCTTCGCCGCAAGTATCACACCGAAGGGTGCCCATCTCGGTGAAATCCGGCGCTCGCTCCTCCGTCTGACCCTTCTTGATCGCCACTGACTTCATCGTCTGACATTTTATCTGGCTCTGCGTTCTCTGGTTTCAGCCTTAGGACCGCTGTACCCGCGAGAACTACATACGTGGCATCGTCTATGTTTCCCAGTCGGAACAGGTCGTTTACTGGGTGCCCTAGATTCTGCTTGCAGCCGAGATAGCGTTCCGTGGTCTGAACAGATGCATGGCCGAGCAAAAACTGAATCTGCTCGATCTCGCCGCCGCTCGTGTGGCACAGCTTCGCACAAGTCCTCCGCAAGTCGTGCGGAGCAATATGCTCCAGGCCCGCCCTTTCGCAGCAGGTCTTGACCACGTACCACACGACATTCTGCGAGATGCCTTTCCCCCATACCTTGCCCGTCCTGGCGACGGCTCGAAAGATCCTTCCCTCCCTGACTCCGGCTGTGGCCGTCCACTGATCGAGCGCTGTCTTAACCCAATTTGGAATGGGAACGGTGCGGATGTGGCCACCCTTGCCGATCAGGTCTACCACCGCCAAGTGCCCCTGGCGCATCTGGATGTCGTCCAACTCTAAGCCGACCAGTTCCGATCTGCGAAAGCCACAACCGAACAGCATGGCCAGCATTGCAAAATCTCGCTTGGCACGCATACTATCGCCAGAAGCGTGCTTGAGTACTTCTGAACTTTGCTCTGTGCTCAACCAGTTGCCGGAGCGAAACCCGAGCTGTTTGACGCCCTTCACCCGGCTGATGCCTGCAGCCAACTCGGGACTCAGCAAGCCCGAATCGGCGGCCTCGTGAGCCAGGCGGCGCACGGCGGCAAGCTGCTGGTTGATGGTGTTGGCGGCCAGATGCCGCGATTCCAGATACATGCGATAGCGCACAACGACGATGCGGTTGAAAGCCAGCCGAGGCTCGGAGCAGTACCAGGCGATGAACTGGTCAATGGCGTACTCGTAGACTCGGCGCGAACCTGGCGAGCCGAGGCTATTGAGAACTGCCGTCTTACAATGATCCAGATCCGGCAGCCGCAGTACTCGGCGACGGTAATTCGGCTTGATTCTGAGTGTGCCCATGGCGACGGCCTCCCATGCCGCACCATTGGGACTACGGTAGACCGTGGGGGCGATGCAAGCGTGAGCACGAAAGAAGGGTTCAGGGGTTTTGAGTGCTAACGCCTGTTTTCGACAGTTGTCATCACTGGCGTATCATCCAGTCGAGGTGCCCTTATCTGACCTAACTCCGCACATGCGAAACGGATGAGGCGGCCAAACAATGTTCTTGCTGCTCCCGGTCGTAAGCGTCATCCTTTTCGTCCTAACTTCATCTTCGCTAGCGATGGCGGGGGATGGTTTTATTCTTTCTTATTGTCCGGCTCGTCCCATGTAGAAACTAGATGGCAAGAATAACGGACGATAATGACGCCGCATACATCCATGGCATCTCACAACTTTGAGGAAGAGGAGCCCAGACAATTCATCGCGCCAACTCCTCGGTCGGGAAGAATATATTTCGTCGGACTTTCCGCAATAAGGGCAGGATTTCAATCCAATCTTTCGCACGACGACCCTAACCTCGCCCAGCGATTCTAACACCGTCGTCGCTATGGGTCTGTCAAGCGAGTAGCTAAACCGAGAGCTTAAGCTCACTGCCCATCACTTTGACGCGCGTTTGCCAGATCGACAGCGGTGTTACCTTCGTTGTCGCGGGCGTTAGGGTCGGCTCCGTTTTCGAGCAACAGAGGTGGGTCGCGATTCCAGGCGAGAGTCAGCCGCGTGCCCCGTCGCGCGGTCGAGTTTTTCCAACGAAACGAGAACAACTCTCACCTTCTGGCCGCACGCCAATCATAGCGGCGCAGCAAGTAGAGGGCGTCTTGGTCAACATCGCTGCTGTTCTTCGGCGTCTCTCCTCGGAGTGCCATTTTGTAGGTGTCGCGGAGCTTGCCGTCCCCATAGATATCCGGGAACCGGTCGCCGGCAAAGGTCAAACGGGTACTAAAGCCCAGTGCCAGGATCCCCAGCAAGCAAAACAATGAGCAATAAACGACTAACAAAGGACGCAAAGTGACGGGCGAGAGCACGCATCTCAGTCCGAGGAGGACGTACCCCATAAGGAAAGGCAAAACCGGCAACCAGAGCCTTGTGTCACGCCAAGGATAGGCCAACACTATGCATCCATACCCTAATACATACAGCATCAGCGAATCAGGCCTCTCGCGTTTCACCCACATCCCAACGAAGCATGCGAAGAGCGAAAACACTCCAACTATTTGCAACGGCAACCCGAGCGCGCCAGGCAGTTTCGACATAGGCGCGTTCACGGTGATTTCGCCCCACTCCGTTGTTTCGTAGCGAATGCTCGTGGCAACCCAGCCTACCAGACTCGTTCTCTGGAAAAATGGCAAATTGAACTGCATATATCGCGAATCGAGGAAAACTCTGCCGACCGTCACAATAATGACCAGCAAGAGCCCTAAAGCTATGAATCGATGCCGCCGCAGTGTCGGATATATTTTCCTAGTCCCGGCGGCACCGCCGGTCGCTGCCCAGACGAAAGCTGGAATCAAAACAAATCCTATCGTGCGCAACTCGATGCACAGCAGCATCAGCGGAACCACAAAAATAAGCCACCAGAACCTACGAGAGCCCGAATGAGCCTCGGCTCTAATCAACACGAGAAGACACGGCGCTGATGCCCCAAAAAAACAGATGTCACTCAACGGGTAAGTGACGTTTCTAACCATGAGGAAAGAGAGAAGAGTCAACAGCGATATAAGCTCTGCCACTTCGCACGAAAATCCAAACGAATCGCGTAACACGAAATAGCTCGCCCAACACCCGATACCTAGGAGAAGGCAATTCAGTGCGACGATCGCCACAGAATTCCCGATGCCTGCCTTCGCCAATACAAAAATCAACGCAGGATACCCGGGCGGGCGCATGGAATGTACGCCATGAAATAGAAAACCGTTTCCGTCTATCGCAGAACTAGCTTGCAACAAATAGTCAATCCCGTCGAAAACAAGCCTGAGGGGAGTAGCGATTTGAACCAAGTACGCGATCGAAACAATCACGAAAGCTAGAGAGATAATCAGGCGAGCGCGGTGACGTGCGACAATCATTGTTGTATCCTTAGCTCGCCGGGGTTAGTCGGAGCATTTAACGGTCCTCGTTTACCTTCGGCGGCCTCGGATTCCTGCCAGTCCTCTTTTATTTGCGCCGAAGATTTCCCAAGCATATTTATCGACAACCGCCCTCCGCACAGGTGAAAAAGCGATTCGCGAAAACCGGTGCCATTCGAGCTCAGCCCACGCATTACATCGGTGACCTCGTGAAAGGCGAAGCAGGGGCGCGATGGACGGTTTTCCCCAAAAAGTAGTCTTTTCCAAAGCGTTCAAATTACCACAATTCGGGCAAGAAACGATTCGGGAGAGGAGGTAACTGTTGAAATATCCCGATTACACTCATTGACCGGGGTTTGCAGGGCACCCCCCCGTTTCACTCTTTGAGGCCGTTATGTTTGGCACAGTACTGCCAAACGAACTGGACGTTAGGAGCGAGTGCCCCGGGTCCAGCGAACATTTGCGGAGCTAATTGTAACCATGCACATGTCTCGTTATCATGCTGTCCTGCTCCATCTTTCCAACTGTATTCGCCAAGGAAGAGAAGTGTCTTTGAGCCGCGCCGAAGAGCACCATCCAACTTGTCATCAATTGCTGGGCTGAACACAGTTCCAACAGTACCTTCTCCCGGTCCATAACTCTTTCTTGCTGGCTCCCTAGAGCCAATGTCTTTCCGGAATTGTAAATATAGATCGTCCTGCACAGATTGCGAGACTATCGGTTGTTTGAAAACATTGCGTTCTGTTTTGGCGATGCGAAGTCCTTGGACACAAGCGACATCTTTGGCGACTACCGATGTACTTGTATTCTTACATTCGTTACTGACTGCCCAGTTCCCGCCGATTTTGTATGTGCCCAGTACCACCATGGGATCAAGTGATGCGACATACGCCGTCTGGGGCGGTGAATTGATGACTGCTGGCGGGACATTAATTTGCATGGGCTGTCCGGGCTTTACGGCCAATTGCGCGTTTAATTGCTTCACCTTGCTGTGTTCATCCCACCACAGCAATACAATAGCAACGACGAATGCAATTCGGACCCACGCCCAAAAAACGCGCCTCTCGTTTGCCTTAGCAGGGACGTACATCACTTGCAACTCCCGCAGAACTGACAATGTTCCGCTGAGTAGCCCAACCACAACAATGATGACGGCCAACGTATGGCCGAAGATTCCAGTGACGGGCACGACCCACACCTCTACTGCGCTCGGATTCGAGCTTATCAGCACGTCGTCGAGATGCTGCGCTTCGTGTGTTCGAAATGCAACCCCGAAATTACTGACCTTCCAAAGTTCAGCGCGGAGACCGCCAAAGCCGACTTTCTATTCGGTCCCGAGATTCCCAAGTACATCGACGAAAATCTATAGTCGCGGCGTAGATCAGCGACATTCTTGGGGACACTTCCAGGGACTCACTGGCAGGAAATTGGGAGATTCCTGCAAAAGCTACTTCACCGGGAAGCAACGTATCATTTGACTCTGTCGAGGGCTATTGTTCTCGCTTCTTCTTGACTTGTTGCCTCTGCGCACGACTTTCTCGGTGAATGGTCTTGGTACTAACCTGAAATCGTTTCGCCATTTTTCCCACAGCTTCCGGATAAGTGTCCCCACTTTCAATGCATTGCCCGAGCAGCCTGAGCATCCTCGCTGAGTCTGCGGGTTTGAGTTTCTTAGGAGCCCCACCGGGGCGGTGGGGCATTTTCTTACCGACCATGAGCGTTACATCTCGCAATTTGTAGCGGAATTTTCCTCGAAGGCGTTCTAAGAGATTCTCTAATTCTTTGGGCGAGGGCTCAGATTCACGATCCCACTGAGCCTCGATTTGTGCATACAACTGAGAAACCATGATCTGTAGAGCCGGATCCGCATCACGGACTGATGCGACATTAACTCGCCGGATGCCTGCGGAAGGATCAGGGCTAGGAAGCTTTGCCGAAGCAGTTTCCTCTAAGAGTACATCCAATATTTTCTTCTTCGTCGCTTCGTCCAATTGGACTCACCTACGGACAAAATTATTAAGACGGTTCTGTCCTAAACGTCTCAGAACTGTGATTTTTTTATGTCCCGGCCGTTTGTTACCGTTTTCACAAGATACAGAGTTTACGAAACCTGGAGACGGAAATGAAAACAGACTCAATCGCTGTCGACTTGAGATTGTCATCAAAGGCGGATAGCAAGGTCAAGGCTTTTGCAGATGTCACGATCCCGCTCGGCGATGACGGAACCATCACGGTGCTGGGCTTTTCGATTCTTGAGACCGAAGGTCGACCGCCGCGAGTCATGCCTCCGGCTCGGAAGGGAAAGCAAACATGGTTTGACACGGTGCAGTTGACGGGCAAAATCCGCGGTCTCGTTGAGGGCGCTGCGCTGGCCGAGTACGAACGTCAGACAAAGGGCTCGAAGTAGGCGGACCGGCTATATGGACATCGAGGGCAGTCCGGAACGGGGCAGATCAGTGCGGGCGACGAGCTTGACCACTTCTCTCGACCCGCGACGCGACGAGCACGCTCTGGACTGCCCTGGGTGCCCATCATGCTCAGAGCGGAGGTAAAGAAGTGGGTCTTAGAGACAGAGATCAGAGTCTGTCTCTGTCTCAGGACATGGACGTTGCTTGAAAGGGAGGAGTGTGTCTCGATGAAAGGTCTAGTGGTAGTGGGCTGGGGGCAATTCTTGTCTAGGTTCTCATGGGACTGGTTTCTCAGTCTCACATTCCGAGATGAGGTCACGTCATTTCGCGCTCACAGGCTTTTCGGTTATTTCGTCCGTGACCTCGAAAAGGCTGCTGGTATTCCGATTTTTTGGTTTCGTGCCGATGAGATCGGTTCACGGGGCGGGCGGTTTCATATTCACGCCTTGATCGGTAACGTGGAGCAGCTGCGCAGAATGTCCTGGATGGATCGGTGGAACGGCTTGGCCGGGTACGCCCGAATTCTGCCGTTCGAAGCGCGCAGAGGAGCAGCGTACTACTGTGCGAAGTACGTGACCAAGCAGTCGGGTGACTGGGACTTGAGCGAGAATCTGGAAGCCTTCCGGCAGTATCAACCCGTCCTGGCGTTGAGTGGCCCAACGAGAATCGCAACTTCTGGCGTGATTGTTAACGACCTAATTCTGGCTAAGACTTCTAGGAGGCGATCCGTGACGCGGGGGCAATATCCACTGGCCTGTGTATCGCGTCTTAGAGAGGCGATCTCGGAGCCTATTTTCGAAGTTTATAGGTCTGAAGTAACGCGCGGCAGGGGGCGTTATCGTCAATTTTTTATACCAGGATCTTGAACCCCGAGTTGCGCGCACGAAACCTGAGGAAAGCGAACAATCCGGACTCCAAAGACAACGTAACGTAGGGAGTTAGCAAACATGTCGAAAATTCCATGTTTTTTATGCAGTCAAGAATTGGGGCAACGAAAAGATAAAAACGACAAGCCTTATTTCATATGTGATCCATGCGGTGTCCAGATCTTTGTTCGTGGGCGCCAGGGCATCGCAAATCTTTCACAATTGGTTGAAACCATAAAGGAAAGAGATTTCCCGTTTCGGGAACATGCCCAGACGCTATGGGAAATTCAGGCCGTGCTCACCGAGATCCGGGGGATAGAAACAGAGATCAAATCGCTGGATGGCATATTCGACCTATTTTTTCACGATGAGAAAAAAGATCGCGCCCGCGAATTGCTGGAAGGACGTATCGAGACCCTCCTGAACCGCCTGGAGCTGATCGCCAAAGGGAGACCACGGGGCTGAGTAATGGCGAGCCGGCCTACACGCGCGCCACGATCAGCCAGAACCACCGACCTATGTACTGTCGCATTACAGGTCGCGAGTGTTCATGAGGTGCCAGACCTCGCATGCATTGATTCCGGCACGCAGGAACTGGACGAATCTGCTCTGGCAGCACTAATCAGTTTCTTTCGGGTGTTGGATCGCTGGGCTTCGGAGGCCAAGTCTCCATGCTGAAAGTGTGTTGCCGGTGTTCCCACGAGGCGCAGGTGTCGTTGGTGTGCGTGTTCTCCACCCTCGGGGCCAGCCCGCGCCGCCAGAAATGCTCTGCCGCCGTTCTGTTTTGTCACCGGTGCATGCGCGATCTCCTGGATGACGGTGGATGTTTCGGGCCAGACGATCTCCGGAGTTCTGTTAACAAGGCGTATACAGACGTGGAGCAGGCATTGGCACCACCCGCAGACGGGGCCGGTCCGCCAGAGTCGCCGATCTGACGGCGGTTCAAGTGGTTGATTCCAAACCTGAATGTCAGCTTGCAAAGTCGGGAAATCCCGTTAGCATAGGCACCTCAGAAGGACTGCCCAATGATTCCAGTATGTGTCTACGCACGGGTTTCAAGCCGGGAGCAGGAGCGAGAGGGATATTCGATTCCCGCACAACGAAGGCTGCTGACTGGATATGCCCGATCCTGCGGGTTCCAGATCGACTACGAATTCATCGACATCGAGTCCGCCAAGAATCCCGGGCGAAAAGAGTTTGGCAAGATGCTGCGGCTGCTTGAAACCGACGAATCGATTCGAATTGTGCTGGTGGAGAAGACAGACCGGCTCTACCGAAATCGCGCCGACGCCCTTGCCTTCGAAGAATTGATTGAGAAGCGCAGCGTCGAGGTTCATCTCGTAAAAGAGTCCCGGGTGATCGGAAAGGACTCCCGCTCCCAGGACAAATTCATGCACGACATCCACGTGGCTGTGGCAAAGAACTACGTGGAAAACTTGAGGGATGAAGTCAAGAAAGGAATGCGCGAGAAGGCCGAACAGGGGTTCTACCCAGGCCGGGCTCCCTTCGGGTATCGCAACAATCGTCTGACCCGTTCGGTTGAAGTTGATGAGAGCAGGGCCCCAGTGCTCAGGCGCATGTTTGAGCTTTACGCGACTGGGACGTATTCGCTTACCACACTGAGAAGAGCGATCTTCGAAGAATCAAGCGTGCGAATCAACCGATCCTATCTTGAAACAATCCTCAAGAGTCCTTTTTACGTCGGGCAATTCGTCTGGCGGGGAACGATCTACGACGGCAAGCATAGCCCCCTGGTGTCACCCGATCTCTTTCAGCGGGTGCAGGACGTGTTTACTGGCCGGAACAAGCCCAAGTATCGAAAACACGAATTTGCCTTTGCCGGACTCTTGCGCTGTGCTCACGATGGTTGCACCGTGACCACAGAGCTACAGAAAGGCCAGTACATCTATTACCGCTGCTCCCATGGACGCGGCAAGTGCTCCCTACCCTACATGCGTGAGCCGGATGTTGCGAATCGCTTGGGTGAGGTATTGAAGGGCATTTACGTCCCTGAGGGCGTCGCATCCCAGATCGTGGAATCGCTACGGGTGGACCTCGACCGATCAGAAACGGAACGCGAGACGAGCGTTGCCGCACTTCGCCAACGATTGGCGGCAGTGAGGACGCGGATGGATCAGATCTACGAAGACAAACTCGACGGCAAGATCAGGGAAGAATTCTGGGACCGCAAGCATGCCGAGTGTCGGGAACAGGAACAACGCCTGCAGGTCCAGATTTCCAGGCTTAGTGAGCCGATAACGCAGGCCAGCATTCTTACGGTGCAGAGAATATTTGAACTCGCCAATAGTGCGTATGCTCTATATCTTACGAGGAATTCGGCGGAGCAGGGAGTTTTGCTGAAATCTGTACTTTTGAACTGCACTACGGACGGGGTAAGTCTATGGCCAGTTTACAGAAAGCCATTTGACCTGATCTTTCAACGCGCCAAAAACAATGAATGGTCGGGGAGAGAGGATTTGAACCTCCGACCCCCTGGTCCCGAACCAAGCAGGGTAGTCATCTAAGTTACTGGTCTGGAATCGCTTAGCATTTTGAAGATCGGCTGAGTTGTACCCATTGTACCCAAGAACGTGACGGCAGCCGAGCAGCCTTCCGGGAGCTGCCCACTTTCCGTTCGAGGTTTGATGCCAAGCCCCTTTCACTTACTTAGAGGACCAGCACATAGAACGCAGTGGACCGTGTCGCACCCATAAAAAGCGCATGGTGGGGGTTCCTTTTTCGTTCCCCACAGTATCGAAGACGCCACGTCCCGGTCCGTTATGGCGGCCTCTCAACTGATAGCGATCCTTGACCCAAATTGCTGTTGCTGATGGTTCTCAGATTTCGGCACCTCGATGGCCTCTGCTCCGCGAACCTCTCAGCATCGCAGGGGGATCAAAAGCTTTGTCAAGCCCATCACCTCCCTACTTACCAAAATGATAGTACAAAACCCATTCGCCTGTTTCAGAATCCCTCTTCATCTGCCGGTATAGCTCTGGCTTGGCTCCGAGTCCAGCGTCCATATACAGCCCCGTGCGATCTTCTACCTTTTTCCGCTTAATCGAGCCACGGAACTTCTTAAAAACTTCAAGCTTCGTCTTTCCGCGCACGGTTCCACCCATCCCACCCATAGCCCCCAAATTGTAATCCTTCGAGGTTTTGCACAGCCTTCCACAGTCTTCCACAGAATTCTGTGCTTGACAGAATAGATATATCTTCGTAGAATCAGGTTGCTTGATAACCCTCGTCACAGAAGGAACCCGTGCCGCAATCCAAGGACTTCATATCTATCAGGCTGGATACCGAACTGAAGGCGGAGCTGCAGAAGGCCGCCGAGTTGGAGCGCCGGTCTGTCTCGAACTTCGGCAGGCTCCTGATCGAATTCGCCTGGTCGCAATACTTAAAGGCTGGCTCGATGCGTGAGCTGATCGCGCAGCACGAGCACAGCCTGGACAAGGAGCGGTGACTGATTATATGCAGGTGATGGTGAGGCAGGACGAGCTAAGGGAAATCTTTGAACTCAAGCGTGATGTTATGCCGAAGCTGGTGCGCATAGCGGAAATAGAATCGAACGTGAAGGCTCTTCTGATTCACAAGATGCCAGTGGAGATGGGCCTTTTTAGTGTGCGGCTTAAGAAGCGCTTCAACCGCCACGTCACCTGGAAACAGGGATTCGTCGAGAAGCTCGGCCTCGCAGCCGCCGAGGCATACGCGAAGCTGTTCAAGCCCCGCATGTTTTGTGACGTTGTTGTCGAGGAGCACGCCGTAGCACCGCTCTGGAGGGGCGGCGACCCTGGTCGGGAAGTCGGAAGCTGATCGATAGGAGAATTTGCGATGAGCGCATTAGCCAGTCTGCATGATATTCAGCGGAGGGATGTGTTGATCAATCCTGACCACGTCGGGATGGTTCAATCCGCACCAGGCGGGACGCTGATCACGTTTAGTAATGGCGGATCATTGCTGGTCATCGAAGAGCTGCTTACAGTTCATACTCATCTCAACGCGGCGATTCTGGTTCGGAAAAAGTAGGTAGGGCCTACCACAGTCCCCGCCTACTTACTCTCCCGCGCCCGGAGCACGCCGGTCCGCACCAGGTAGCAGAGCACCCACGAGCAGGCCTCCCGCTGGTCCATCTTCGTGCTGGTCAGCAGCTTCTTCGCCTCCACAAAGTCGGCAATCTCCGCTCCTGTGGCTCGCCCGTCCAGGGCCTTGAGCGCCTGGATGACTGCCGTCGCGTGCATTCCCTTGCCCTTCCACTCTTTTGCTTGCTTCGTCAGACTGTATATGGTCATGAGAGCCTCCTCTCAAGGACCCAATCATTCTGTGAATGAAACAATCTCAACATGCTGCTTTCGAGCCGCAGGGCATAGGGCCGAAGCGCCATGACGAGCGTGATGTGTGCTATCCTTCGGGCGAAATCTTTATGGCTGATGCCGTCCCTCCTCCGCCAACCGATCCGCCTCCAGCAACTGATCCGCCTCCACCACCGGCTGACTACACGGTTGAGAACAACCCTGACGACCCTAAGTACCTGGCATCAGTGGATGTCGATCGTGAGCGACGGAATAAGCTCTACTACCCGCTCCTCACTGCCTTCGTCTTGTTTCTAGGTATCAGCTTCCGCTATGAGTCGTCCTCGGCCTTCGTGCTCTCGTGGCACCTGTTGGGTTTGTTCAGGGCGCTAACTATCTTGGGAGCGCTCTCTACCTATTACGGGCAGGAGTTCGCTTACAACGAGGTAGGTGCCACTCAACAGTCCCTCCTTTGGGACCGTCGCGCTCGACAGCTCATAGAGCAAGGACAAACGGACGGACGCGGGGTCAACGTGCCCCAGTTGGTAGCAATTCTCTTTGAGCAGCAGTTGCGCGCGCGTGAAGCTCAAAAGCATGTGCACTGGTTTAAGCACATGTACTTTTTCCAGAACTTCTTCTTGTGGGCAGCTTTGGTGGTAGGGTGTGCGCTAGTCGTCCTCGGCAAGGTCACTGTGTGAATCACTCCGCCCCGGCTTGCACGCACCAGGCTGCACGGCCAGAGGGAACGGGTCCGGGGCTCTCAAATCAACTCACTGTCGCCGTGGGTGTTGAGGAGGAATTATCGCCTCATTTCATCCCTATGAAGAGGTCGGGGGCCAAGGCTTAAGCCGCATGCTCGACGGCAGCGAGCATGCGGTCAAGCATCTTTCGCAACAGGGAAAGATCGCGAATTCGTTTGCCTCGCCTTAGCCAGGGATCATGCTCTTTCGTTAAGAACGCGGTCTTGCTTGGGCTATCGACCCGCGGCACAAGATAGATGTCCTTCAGGGACTTGTTGTCGGGAGTACATCGACAGATCAACGTTGGGTAATCACGCTCAAACCTATTCACGTTGATGATCCACCGCAGCCCGAAACCGTAATCTACGCAACGACAGATTGAAATCGAAATCTTCACTCCATCATGGAAGCGCATAGCCTGTTTGCTTCCACCTCTCTCCTGAATTGCCGTCACCTGATGCTCGAATGTTCTTAGTATTTGACGGAAGACCGAACGGCGAATCGTAGCAAGGCGCAGCTTCGTCCTTCGCACCGCAGGGATGTTTCTGAATTCTTTATAGCCAATCAAAGCGTAGGCTTGCCGTAAGCCCCCGAATCGCTGGTGGTAAGTCAATGAGCTCGGTAGGTCCTGTGATTGATCTATGAGATGCTCTGAGATTCTACCTTCGCGTAATAACAGCGCACGCAATCCTGCCAACAACTCCTCATTTGACTTGTGAATAGTCGAGTTCCTAAGAATCTCCTGAGCTTTATCGTAAGTCTCTTGATCGATGACACCTTCGAAGGCGGCGACCTTTGCAATCCATCGATTTCGAGGGACTTTAACCGAACGCGTACCGAGCGGTCCTGTGGTGCGCCGCCACGTCGCCCAGCCGACATATTTCGGATTTTCCAGTATTTCACGCACATGAGCTCCGTCCCATGGCACTCCGGGGTGTGTAATGCCTTTCCCGTTCAAGTAAGCTGCAATAGCGTCGGCACTCTTATGCTTAGATACCCTCAGTCGAAATATTTCCCGAACGATCTTGACCTCGTGGGCAGGCCCCGGTACCAAGATAATTCTACCTGCCCGGATGTCTTTAACCTCTCCATGAGCAAGCAATCGCCGCCGCGACCCCTCTGGAGAGAGCAACATCCTGCGCAATCCGTATCCAGGGGAACCTCCTACCCGGAATCCGCTTTTTGTTAGTATGATTTTCGTGCGGGTCAACCGTTGCGAAAGTTCCCGGCTGTATTCCGCAGCCATGACACGCTTCAAAGTCTTCATCACGACGGCTGGGCTTGAAGTGTTGTTTCGGAAAGGCTCCGCGCAATAGTGAACGGGAACTCCGGCGCTCTTGCAGAGAAACTCGTAGTGTGCCGATTCGTCCGTATCCTGGAACCGCCCCCAGCGGCTGACATCATAGACAAGCACCGCCTTGAAGGTGTTATGAGCACTGACAACATCTTCCAACAATCGCATCAGGCCTTTTCGCCGCTTCAGAGTTAAGCCACTCCTGCCGCTGTCTTCGTAAGTCTTCTCGACGATGAACCCGTGTCTTTGGGCGTATCTTTGGATCGCTGCTGCTTGATACGCAAAGGAAAGCTTTTGCTCATCGGTTGACATGCGCAGGTATTGTGCGGCCGGAATTAGGGACGTGGCGGTCATGGCAAATGAGTTCTCCTCTCTGTCCGGTAAGAGACAAATGTCAGCCTCCGGTCGAGACATCAGTGCCTACTACACTCGCGGCGGCAGACACACCGGCTACAACGTTGCAGAACATGCTTAAGTCAGCGAGTGGCTTCCCGCGACTCAGCCACGGGTCTGCGAGAGACACATAGAACCTCTTTCGCCGATCCATGGAAGGAAAGATGTGAAAGTCTAGGAAAGAGCGGTTTTCCTTATCCAGCCGTGCCAGCAAGGTCACAAACTCGCATTCCTCCCTAGCCGTGTCGATTCGCCAGCGAATAGTTTGTCTGATCGGGATTGGACGGCCGATAAGCACCGAAACCATCAACCCACTCCTCAGTTGTAATCGGGTTCGCCACTGACCACCGGGCCGAGTAACCGACATGTCGTCAGGGAACATTGCAGCGATACGGGCGATGAGTTCTTCGCGTAAAGCCTGTGTCCTACGGCGGAGGTCAACAGGGCTGGCAAAGTCTTCGGCGTGACCATAGCCAATCAGTTCGTATGCGCGATACAGGCTGCCGAAACGGTATATGTATGTGGAAGGCGACGGGACTTCGGGAGAGTCCCTAAGGACCCGGCGGGACAGCCTTCCTTTGGCGGCAAGCAACACCCGCAAAACATGCAGCAGCTCCTCATCTGACTTGTTGAGGGTGCGCTCTTGCAAGACTCTCTGGGCCTCTGAAAATACTGAGGTATCGATTAGGGGCTCGAAGGCTGCTGGCGTGACAACCCAATCCGATCTTGGTACTCTCACCCTGGGCGTGGACAACCTGACGGACGTTCTACCGTAGACGTGACATCCGGTGTATTTCGGAGCGGTCAGTACAGCTCTAACTCCCTGGTAGGTCCACCCAGAACCAGCGATGTACGCGATGCTTCGGCGATTCAGCTCCCGAGCAATCGCGCTGATAGACAGCTTGTCGGATAAAAGCATCCGGTAGATGTCCTTGACAATCTGAACTTCAGGCGCAGGCCCCAAAACGAGGATGACGCGGTCCGTCGAGAGGCTCTTTTGATCCCCAGATGCGAGTTCCTGTTTGGGAATTCCGTCAGGGGATACTAGCATCCTCCTCAGCCCGTAGCCGGGGATGCCTCCTTGCCTGAATCCGAGCTGCGCCAGCCGCTTATGGCCTGCTAGAACCTTCACTCCCAATTCGCGGCTGTACTCGCCCGCCATGACTCGCTTCAGTGCCTTCATAATCGCGCTAGACATCGTGGCGTCATTCGAGAATGTTTCGGCGCAGTAATGTATGAGCACGCCCGCCCTCTTACAAAGAAACTCGTAGTACGCTGCCTCGTCGGTGTCTTGAAACCGTCCCCAGCGGCTTACGTCATAAACCAGAATTACACGGTAGGATTGACGCCCCTGGACTACGTCGTGCAAGAGCTGCGCAAGGCCGTCTCGGTGTTTGAGGACCAATCCGCTCTTGCCTGCATCGACATATGTCTTCACGACATTGAAATTGTTCTTCTCCGCATAGAGTCGAAGAGCGGCGGTCTGATTCTCCAGCGAGAATCGCTGATGTTCAGTTGACATTCTGAGATACTGAGCGACAGGAGTGGGAGAGACCGAGTTCACGGTGTGCTCCTTTCAAGCACCGAGTTTACTCGTTTTGTGCGGGACAACCACGGTCAGAGGGTCCCGCTAGGCAATGACCCCCAAAGATGGAGACGACGCCTACGAATGAGTTTTCCCACAGAACCCTGCTAAAAGCTTAAATGTTATCGTTGCCTTTGCACGCTTGCTCCATGGGATTTCGACAAATCCTTTTTCCAGTCATACCCGATCAACTCATACGCTCGGCCGAGCCTTCCGAACCGCCACCTCAATTTGTACGAAGAAACCAATCTCGGTGGAGCGTCAATGATCGGTATGCTGATTCGTCCATGTGAAGCTAACAACGAACGAAGATGCTGCAACATTTCCTCATCCGATTTTCGCCCGCTCTTTCTCAAATCGTAGCCGATTAGTTCGCAGGCATGACGTAGGCCACCGAATCGGAACGAAAAAGTACGCGCACTCGGCATCCCGACGGTCTCATCAATGATCTTGACGCTGAGTTTACCCTTTACCATCAATAGAGCACGTAGCTCTTGTAAGAGTTGCTCGTTGGTCTTGTTGAGGGTTTGGCCAGCTCGAATCTCCTGAGCGAGTGCAAAGGTCTTGGCATCCACAATCGGTTGATGAGCATCCGGACAGACGATCCAATCTGATGTTGGCACGGCTACGGGAGCAGTACCTAGTCTCATCGTCGTTCGATTGAACACATTGCAGCCAACATACTTCGGATGCGAGAGCAGAGTCGAGACGACCGAGTGTGTCCAGCTTCTGTTCTTGGCACTTGGCACTCCCCGCCGATTGAGGTCGCGGGTTATGGCTTTGAGGCTCAGTCTGTTAACGGTGTATTTCCGAAACATTTGCTGTATTTCCTCGATCTCGAAAGCAGGCCCCGGAACGAGGATGACGCGGTCCGTAGCTATACTCTTCAGCTCACCATCCGCAAGGAGTTGCTTTGGTGTACCGTCCCCCGAAACCAACAAACGTCGGAATCCGTATCCCGGAGTACCGCCTTGTTTGAAACCAAGTGCAGCCATCCGCTTCTGACCGGCAATGACCTTGACACCTAGCTCCCGGCTGTACTCTCCAGCCATGGCTCTTTTGAGGGCCTTCATTATCGAACTGGGCAAGCTGCCGTCGTTAGCAAAGGTCTCGGCGCAATAATGAATCGGGATGCCAGCCGATTTGCACAGAAATTCATAGTGGGCGGCCTCATCGGTATCTTGAAATCTTCCCCATCTGCTTACGTCATAGACCAAGATTGCGTCGTAATCGGTGTTGCCGCCTGCCACGTCCTGTAGCAAGTCACGCAATCCACGCCGGTTCTTAAGGGAAAGTCCGCTTTTTGCAGGATCTGAGTAGGTCCGGACGACGATGAATCCGTGGCCTTCGGCGTATCTCCGTATCGCCGCGGATTGGTTGTCTGGAGAATACTGCTGGTGTTCGGTGGACATCCGAATGTATTGAGCAACGGGAATGAGCAAATTGGCAGTCATGGTGCCCTCCTGGATACCCCATCGACCTGAACCGGAGGGACTTTAGGGCGATTGCCAATTTATTTTGCGAGCGGTGCCGAAACGTCGGCACTCTGCCGAAATGTCGGCGGACCGCTCCTCCCACCAAAGACTCCTCCCTGCGATATCAATCACTTGCAATTCGGTCGAATTGCGGGCCGCTAACTGCTTCAGACCAAAGAAAGAAGGTGGAAAATGAAATGAACCCGGAATCTCCAAACTGTGAGGAGGGAGTTGACGGCTACGCCAGGGAGCTGTTGCGGGAACGCCGCCGCCATCTGGAGACCCTGGAGTGTGAAGTCCAAATGGTCGGCATGACTCCTTCTGATCGCCAGAGCTGTCGCCGCTCACTACTACAGGCGATAGGCGAACTGGAGAAATTGCTCCAGACCGGAAGGTGAATCATCCGGCGGAGATGCGACCTTTCCCGTCGCACAAAGGGCATGGCTTGCGCGCCCAAGCCGCCGGACTCAGTTCGGTACGAGGATTATCGTTGGGAGAAATTTCAACGGCTACCGACACATAGCCCTTCCCCTCGCAATAAGGACACACCTTGGACGTTCCACTTTCGCCCATCCTTACAATTCTTTCCGAGGGGAAGCGCGGCAACAGCGAATTAACGTTAGCACAGACGAAAACGACTGTTTGTACGTCCCGGAGGCTTGTTCGCTATTCGTAACAAGAGCGCGGTGTCCTCATCGGAAGCTCCTGATTGAGAACTGTGGGTTTAGGGGTTTGCCGGGCACGTAACTGAGCTCCGGCTGTTTGTCTCCGACCTTCGGTGTCTTCACCTTCGGGGCCGGCACCTGCTTGGTCGTATTGTGAGAGTGTTGCGCTCTGGGTCCCTTAGGCAAGAAAGATCATCCACTTCGATTTATAACAATTGCCCTCACCACTCGCGGTGGGTGAGGGCTTACCAGCGCACTTGCGTGCGGCAGAAAGGAGAACCGGCGGCGCTTTTCGAAGGTGGTACGCCGCAGACCACGGTTGACCATCACCACATGGATTTGATGACGGGCAATGTTTCATAAGTTGGTGTCCAAGGGCCTCGACCACACGCGTTCGGCGTTCGTGGCGAGCGGCCGCACAATTGCTCAACTGCATTCTTCATCTCACCTCACTTTTTCTCGGTCGCCTTGAAGGTGGGAACCTAAGCAGCCTTCTCCCCGCGTGTGAACGTGCCGGTCGGGACGTCGAGCCCTGCCTGTTGCTTGAAGACCTTCACCGTTGCAGGGATGCCGTGCGCGATCCGCATCACTTCATTCTCAGCCGGTGTGCGCTGGTTGATGTTCGTCCTCGAAGCATCGAGGAATGGCCTGGGATCGCGAATCAGTTCTGCCACTTGCTCAAAGCGGACGATCCGGGCCTTCTGGTTCTCGGTCTCCGCTAGGGGTTTGTTCTCTAACATGGCTTCTTTAAGCCAGGGGCAGCACTTGTTCAACTTGCGGCGGGGTCAGGCCCCAGAAGTTCGGTTTCTCTGTGTTCATGGTGTTAGACTCGCTTTTCTCCAGCTTCGCGCTGGTGTTGAAGGTTTGTAGTTCTACTCGCTACTTCCTGTCCCGGCGTTCCGGGAGTGTCATTGGGTTAGGCAGGTCCAGAGCTAGAACAACCTCGGGGCCTACGGTTAAATCTCCGAACTTGTTCAGCCCGACCACGTTGGTCTTGTCCGGCTCAGGTGTCGGGAACCTGGCGCACAACTTAGCGTGCTCCTGGTCGGTGATCATGCCTGCCGCCAACAACTCCCCGTACTCTTTCCGCTCCGTTGCTTGGTCCATTGCCGTCCTCCTTACCACAAGAATTCTTCGTACTCTTCAACCGGCGCTGCGGCCTTATGCAGCTTGAATTTTTCCTGAACAGCGATCCACATAATCGTTTTGCCGCCTTCGGTATTCACATCCACGCCGTTGAATGCCAGGTCATCAAGCAGAAGCTCGACTTCACGCGTGAGCGTTTCTTCTTGCCGACGCGCCTGAGCCCGGCCTCGACCGGCTATCGCGGCTAGCCGATGCACGAAGAACGCCGCCCTCTGGATGAGTCCTGTATTGCTCATTACCCGGCACTCCGCGCATTCGCGAGCCGGCTGGCGCGCTCTGCTTTGTCACAGGCTTCGGCTGCAGACAGGTGTGCCTGGGCAGCAGACAAGTGGGCATCTTTTTCGGCGCCAGCTTTCAACTTATCTGCCGCCGTTTGATGACGGCGCGCCTCGGCCCGAAACACGTCACCATCACTCGATTCCTTCATCTCACCAGGGCCTCGCAGACCCAGCTTGGTGCGCTCAGCTTCAGTGAAGCAGGCGGCGATGGACTGGAACCAATTGCGTTCCTGCTCGGTTATTCTCACCATTGTGACTCCCCCTTAAAGTTAAAGCGCTCGTCGGGCTACCTTCTAAAGGCTATCGGATTCTCCGGGCTGTTTTCGTAACTGACCGTAAGCTGCTCATTTCGGGCTAAATAATTCTCCACGTGACGAGCTTCCCAAGGCCCGTTTTCGCGGGGAAAGAGCTGGTTAAGCAACTCGACCATTCTCTCCATGCAAATACCTTCGCTCGCGAGCCTGGTGACCAGCGATCGGCGGGCGTACCGAACGAGCTCCTCAATCGTTGGCTGCTGCGGATCGATCCAGCGCGGACCAGGGCGCGGTTTACTCCACCGTTTCTTCATCGCTTGATACCTCTGTTCCTTTTGTTTGGCGGTCCTCACCAGTCAGCTCCCGGTTCATCTGCGAAGAAATCCTGTAAGTCGGAATCTGGGTCGTCAATTCCAGAACTCAGCTCGGCTACTCCGGCCACTCTGTTCACCGGCTTGAACTCGCTTGGCCGCACGAAGAACGACAGGGCCCACACCAGCGCGTCGGGGATGTCATTCTGTGCTTGCAGCGGAAAGCCGCCGACCTCATCCTTGAACTCCTTCAGCCACGGAGCCGACTCAGGCAGCGCCACACTTCCACGATTCACGATGTAGCAGACGGCGCCTGCGCGCTCTTCCTTCGATCCCCTAGGCTCTCCCGGCTGAATTGGATAACGTCGTGAATAGCGGTCGATGATGCCGTAGCCAGCGGCAGCGCGCTCCACAACAATGGCAGTCGCCTGGCGGCCTGTGAGCCGGTACATCGCCGCATAGAAAGCCTCCATCTGGTCGCCCATTTCGTCCTGCTTCCAGCGGCCGGCTGCGACCCCGATAACCTGAATCTGGCCAGCGGCCTGGCACCAGCCAAGAGCAACGAGCGCAGTGCGCGAGCCAGCTTCGGTCTGAGTGTTGGCAAAATCGCAGCCCATGATCCACAGGTCAGCGCGGGGATTCTGGTATATGGGGCAGCGGGTAAGGTCGAAATAATTAACTGAGCCAAGTTTCGGCTCCATCATGTACTGCGAAAACCAGAAATACGACGTGGAGAAGCCCTTGATCTCTTCCAGCTTGGGCCGCGGGAACCGGCTGGTGAGGGCGTCGTATGCCGGCAAATAGGTCTTACTCATAGGTGTTCTCGATGTAAGCGTCAGTGCCGGAATCGTTCGTCGCCGGAAAATGCGCTCTCACATAAGGAAGTCCAGACTCCTTCAAAAACCAGCCGCATGGGTCTGACTCGTGCAGCCGCGCCTGGCAGAATGTCACTGCGCCCGGATTGCCGTTGTAAGGTTCAAGCCGGTTCATGGCCGTGGAGATCACGTCTGTAATGATTGACTCCCGAACCTTCTGGCTCATCGCGTCGGTCCCTGAGCGCAAGCAGTCATCCACCAGCAGCCTGTGGCAACCTTTTCCGGTGTGCCCGCCTGAGATTCCGCTGGCCCAGAAGCTGGGATCGATCCCGTCCGACCCTTCGAGCTTGAACTGATCCGCACGCTCATACTCCAGCTTGAAGCCGTCCGCGATCAGGAGCTTGGCGACCGCGCCGACAAACTTGTTGCCGAGCGCCTGAGAGTGCGTAATCAGGCCGAACTTGAAATGTGGATGAGTCGACAACCACCAAGCTGGGCCGTAAAGGTTGTTGGCCTCGGATTTGCCAGAGCGCGGGTGCTCCTCATCGATGAAGTTCTGATAACTCTCGTAGACGAGCTGCACGAGCGAGCACCTCACCCGGTCGATGGGGTCCGTCTGGTATTTTCGCGGCCGCTTCTGTTCCCAGTACTCAAGCAGATTCATTCGAAGCCTCCAGCTTCTTCGGAAGGTTGAAGCCCGCAAAATCTACGGTCACCTTGGCCCGCGGCAGGCCGTCCATGTAGGCGTACACCAGCTGAAGCTGGTCGTCCGAGAGGCCATGCGAGTGTTCCAGTAGCTCGTGCTGACGAGTGGTTGCATCCACATGAGCAGTGATCGACTTGGTGGGCGCTACTGTCCCCATGAGGCGCATCTCGCGGTCGAGAATCTTAAGGCCCTGTTCTATGAGGGCGCCCAGCAGCTGAATCTGGGTTTCAGGATCGTTGATCCCCTTGGCCTTCTCTTTCAGCTCCAGCAGCTCATCCCGCAGGCTTCCGAGTTCTTCCAATTGGCCCTGTCGATACTCTTCCACGGAGTCCTGGAACTGCGTCTTGAGCAGATGCCGCATCTCCCGCTTGTCACGGATTGCTGTCCGGTAGTTCACGCCTACGGTTTCCGCGTACTGCTGCAGCGTGGCTCCGCCGTTCAGCATCTCTACTAGCTTCGGCAGTCTGACTTCCTTCGAGAACTGGAGGCTGCGGACGTGGTTGTTGGTGGTCATGAGCCGGCCCCCTCTCGACTCAGTTCCTGCAGCCAGCTTTCGATCGCTTCTTTCGAAAACCTGAGATTCCCGTTGATCTTCAGGTACGGCAGAGGCTTCTCCATCCGCTGCCTAGCGCGTTTACGGGTCATGGCGTAGACCTGGCTCGGCTTGAGCTTGAGCATCTCGGCGACTTCGGCGACAGTGAGGATGGTCATCGCCCCTCCTTGTAGGTGAGGACCAGTGCCCCACGCGGACTGGTAGACTTGGTGAGCAGCCCGTCATGCTCCATCTGGTCGACGACCCCGGCGAAGAACTCGTCCGAGGCCCACTTAAAATGGTCACGGAGTTGGTCGGCGTAGTCTGTCTTCCAGCGCCGCAGATGCTTGTTGATAGCGAGCACCAGGCGCAGCTCTTCATAGCGTTTTTGTTTTTGCTCGATGGTTTCCATAAACTCCTCTAAGATCAAAACATCCCTTCTGCGGCACCTAGCAGCCTGATTCCCATAAACCCGCTCTGCCTTGGCTCTCCCCTGCGCTGCCGCCGCTCCGGCACCAGCTTTGGCCGCTTCTCCAGCAATGTTGCAGTGAAAGTTCGGGCTGACCCAACCGTGGAGCGATCGCCCTGCCCCTGGCGTTCGCAGAAAACTTTCCATCTCTCAAACAGGGATTCGGTTGCTGCAAAGAACTGCGGGCCATCTTCCGTATGGGTTCTTAGAAACTGCTCCATCAAGTCCGCATCCATGAAATAGTTATCGGTTGTCGTTTTGACGGAGGCAGGGGGTTTCAATCCCTCGGTTTGCCAGGCTTGGCAGCCCTCTACTGCCCAGTTAAAAATGCCGCTCAATTGCTCCGGCTCGCAGAAGAACTCCCGCAGGCCTTTCTCTTCCGCTTGCTCTCCCCGAAATTTCTTATTGAAGGGAACTACGTTGACGCGTTGCCGCATGGCGTCGTCCAGTTCAAGGACTGGATTGTCGTTCGCCAGGATCAAGATCTTGTGGGTTTGTTTGAACTCGATCGGCTGCTGTCCCAGGCGTCTGCCCGTGGCCCAACCGCCGCCGGTCAGCATCTTGATACCGCGTGAATCCAGGCGCCGCATCTTAGAACCTTCGTTGCAGATCGCCAAGCGCGCCCCGCAGAGGCTCGCAATGTAGTTCAATCGGCGGTCTTCCGCTGTGTCTTCAAGCAACATTCCAATGGGGATGGAAACGCAGTACCTGCCCAACAGCTTTTGCAACGGCTCTGCAAAGGTTCCTTTGCCGGACCCTCCCACCCCTATGAAGAATGCAATCATGTCTTCGACGGTGGAACTGGTCAGGTAGTACCCGACCAGGCGTTGCAAGTAAGAAATAACTTCGGGATCGTCGGGGTGGGTTTCTTCGAGATAACGCAGCCAGCGCTCGCACTTTCCTGCGGGCGGTACGGGCATCTGGCGTGTGATGAGGTCTGCCCTGGTCGCGGACCTCCGCTCTCCGGTTTTGAGATTCAGTAACTCGCCGTTCGGCAGTCCCAGGAGCCAGGAGTCGGGATCAAAATCTCCCGCCTGGGCGTGCAATCTCGTATTTGCCTCGATGAAGAACAGAGCACCGGCTGCCGCCGCTTTCGATTGCAGGCGCTGATGTAACTTGATCGTTAGCTTCGGATCGGGAACGTTGGCCGGTTCGAGTGACCGCAGAAACTCGCCAATCTCGTGGACGGGACTTTCTTTTTCGAGCCAAAGACCATCGGCATATCCCCGCCATGACCTGTCGTCGGCAACATAGAGCAGCGGCGGGTCGCTCTCGATAAATGCCAGCGCCAGCGCTTGGTCAGTCGTATCGGGAATCGCAAGCTGAGCCTCGGTCTCGTACCCGTAGGCGGAGCGCACTGCGGTTTCGACTTCGGATTCTGGCAGCGGAGGCTCGGCTCGTCGGTTTTCCGCCAGGCAGAATTGGAGAGTGGATTCAAACGCGGCTCCGGCGTGGTGATTCTTCGCCGCCAGTTTGAAAATGCTGTTGTTGCGGTTGCCGGATTTCAGGCCTTCGGCGGGGATGAGCTGATTTCTAGATTTTCGTTGGCCCTGGCCGGCTAGAATTTCCTGCTTCAGCCATTCGGGCAACAGTGTGGGAGGGTGTTCGGTCACCAGCTGATATTTGCGACCTGAAAGATGCCTGGAGTCATGTGCTATGACCAGGCCGCCGGTGGTGCGTACGTCGAGCCCTGGCAAAAACTCGACGGCGTTTTTGATACCGGAATCAGCAGGATGCTGGAAATAATACTGATAACCACCGCTGCCGGTGACCACCATCGCCGTCGGAGGCAAATCGCCGTGAGCCGCCTGCAGGTCAGCAAGAGAGCGCAATCCGGCTTTGTTGTTCTTGACGTCTACGTCGAGGACAAATAGATCAGAATCAGGGCCGCAGGCAATTCCCAGATTGATTGCGGGATCAGAGGTCCACTTTGCAACTTGCTCAGGATCGTTCGTCGCTTGACGTTGCCAGCCGGAGGAGCGCGGATGTTTGCCGGATTTCCCGCCGCACTTTGGGTCGCCGCAGGTGCAGCTCCCGTCAATTACGGAATGGCAAGGGAAAAATCTTAGCTTCGATTTCCAGTCGCTCATCGCGGAGTCCGAAAAACTGTTCCAGTTTTTTCGGTCTCGACGAGCGTGGCAGCTCACACAGAAGTGCCCGACGTTCGACTAGCCCATCGTCCCCAAGGTCCTGGGACTCATGCAGCCGGGTCGTATGTCCGGAGGCTCAGCGGGTCCTAAGGTCCGCTCTGCACTTAAATCTATTCTACTTCGTTTTAGTTAAGAGTTTCCATTCGAGTAGACGTTTATTTCTCGTGGCAGGCAACCAGGCTAACCAGGCAAAAACTCTTGTCGCAGCTAGCTAGAGATTAGATCGGGATTCTGCAATAGGAACTGACGAGTACTTTTGCCTGGTTAGGGTGGTTTTCGTCCTACGTAGCTGTCACAAACAATGACCTTTGCCTGGCACGAATGGAGGCTCGTCCCTCCATAATGTCCTCTTTTTTCCGGCGGCGGGACCCTCAGCAGGAACCTGGAATGCGACATCCTAGCCTTTAGCCAGGGAGTCAATGCTGCAGCGGATAGGCTTAGACCCGGTTGGGTACAAAACTGGGGCTAAGAACAGGCGGGAAGTGCCAGGCGGATAGCTAGAGATGCCTTCCGTACCTAGGCTCTTGTGCCATTGCACTCCCGGCCGGCCGCGGCTAGAGTCGGTACCAGGATCGAGGGCCGCCAGGCCGCAAGCCGATCCTACTCGCCTCTGCCGCACCTGGACTTCGTGAGCTACGGGCCAGCACTTTGCGAGTGAAGTTCCGAGTCGCCTAACAGGCACTCCTTTGAACGCAACACCACTTCAAAGGAGATGAATGTGAAAAAGCAAAGCAAGAAGTCTGCCCCAACACCACAACACATGATCGAGGGCTGCTACGAGCAGCTCACCGACTTCATCGCGAGCTACGGCGGGTCGGCAACGCCGGAGTTCTTACCGCAACTGTTCGACGAATGCCCTGAACTGGTGGACGCGATCCTGCTGCGGGAAAAGGTGCGCGAACTGGTGGACAGGAACGCGCGATGAAGAAGCGGAGAGCACGCCGACCCATCAACCTTCGTACCGCGCCCGCTACAGCATCCGACGGGCTGCATGACATCGTCCTGGCTCTCAGGCGCGGTAAGCGCCGACTCCAGAAGGAATCACCAGTGCTATGTAAGAAGTGGGCCGCGCACTGGGCGAACCACATCCTGCATGACGTGACTTGGCTAATGCTTGAGCTGATCGGGAAGCTCTGAGCCATGTCCACCGCCAACCTCACTGTGGCTCCGGGGGCGATCCCTGATAAGATCGCTCCCGCGATTCCAGACCAGAGACGGAGGAGATGCATGTCTCGCAGGTCTGGTCAGAGTGGTCACATTGAAAAGAAGGGAAACGCCTACTACGCCCGGTTTTGGTTGGACGTTCCCGGACAGCCCCAGCGCCTTCACAAGTGCGTGAGGATTTGTCCGGTGAACGGGCCGGGATCGCTTAACCGTTTCGAGCTGAGGCGCCGCGTGAAAGAGATCATCGCGGAGTTCAGCGCGAACTCAACAGCAGTCTTGCAGGAAACCGAGGCCGTCAACCTCGGCACAACTTTCAAGGAACGATCTACGGAATGGCTGGAGCAGATTCAAACCCGGTTGCGGAATCCGATCAAGCCGCGTACCGCGGACTCCTGGTCCGGCTATCTCAAATACATCAACCAGCACCTCGGAGAGATGCCGCTCTGCGAGGTCAACAATAAGTCGGTGCGGGAGTTCATCAAGACGATGGCGGCGGAGCGCAAGAACGGCTTGCCGCGCTTCGCTCCCAAGTCCATCGACAATTACGTGCAGGTGGTGAAGATGGTGGTCGGTTCCGCGGTGAATGACGATGGCGAGGAGCTATATCCCGTGAAGTGGAAGAACGACTTCATGGACTTGCCGGAAGTCAGAGACCAACGCAGGCCGGTATTCTCGGCTGCGGAGGTCGAGACGATCGTCGCCCAGGGCGGACGGTATCAGCTGCTCTATGCACTGCTGAGTGGCTCGGGTCTCAGGATCGAGGAAGCCCTCGCCTTGCAGGCGGAGGATGTCCAAGGCTCTGTGATCCGCGTTCGCTACAGTCTGTGGCGAGGGCAGCTCTACTCGCCGAAGACTGAGGCCGGCAAGCGGGAGGTCGATCTGCATTCATCGCTTGCTGAACGGTTGCAGGAGCACCTTGGAAAGCGAAAGTCCGGGTTCGTCTTCCGGACCTCGGCGGGCACCGCGTTTGGAAGATCGAACGTGTTGCGCCGCGGCCTGCATCCGATCCTGGTGAAGATGGGAAAGCCGAAGTGCGGGTTCCATGCATTCCGGCGATTCCGGGAGACGTACCTGCGCAACAAGACGGAGTGTCCCGACGGCCTGCGTCAGTTCTGGATGGGCCACGCGGGAAACTCGATGGACGACCTCTACGACAAGATCAGAGAGGACGTTCAGTTCCGCCAGCTGATGGCGGAGCATGCTGGGCTTGGGTACAAACTTCCTGAGTTTGTTGTACCCGTTGTACCCAGAACTCAGTCGGCAGAACTCGCTCTAACTGCTTGAAGGAATTGGTCGGGGAGAGAGGATTTGAACCTCCGACCCCCTGGTCCCGAACCAGGTGCTCTACCAGGCTGAGCCACTCCCCGACGGCGCTGCGGGCGGCAACAAGGAAGGCCCTCCCCCGCATGCTTTAGTTCTTCCTGGGCAGTAAGATTATAGCATCGCAACATCGGAGGGGTTCTCCCCCGCTTGCCCAATCGATCTTTCGCGCTACACTGATGGCGCAGTCGGATCGAACGCGATCCGATCGAACACAACCCGATCAACGCAATATGATCAAAGCAACCTGATCGAACGAATATGATCGTCCTCTGCGCAAATCGTCTGTATACGCCGCAAGAAGAAATAAAGGACCCGCTGGTCTTTATCGAGGATGGCCTCATCTCCGCGGTTTCTTCGCGGGCTCAGCGGGAGATCCCGAAGAATGCTACGGTCTTCGATCTTGCGAAAGACGGGCTCGCCGATGCCATCCTTGCGCCTGGTTTCGTTGACGTTCATATGCACGGCGGCGCCGGGCTTGATGTCATGCGAGCCGCGCCTGGCGAATTACCCCATCTAAATCGATTTCTGACGACGCATGGCGTCACGGGATATTTTCCCACCACCGTCGCGGCGCCTCTTGACGAGACCCGCCGGGCGTTGGAACGGCTTGCCGATGCGATCGAAGCGCCTCAAAATTCGCTCGCTGCCAACGGCGACGCCGCGCAGGCTCGGCCGCTCGGCATTCATCTGGAAGGCCCATTTCTCAGTCACCAACGCCGCGGCGTGCATCCCCCGGAATATCTCGTCGAGCCTACGCTCGAAATCTTTGACCGTCTCTGGCAGGCGGCTCGCGGACACGTGCGCATGATGACCATCGCTCCGGAGCTTCCCGGCGCTCTGGAGGTCATCGCCGAAGCGGCGCGGCGCAAGGTTTGCGTGAGCATGGGACACTCTGACGCCGCGCTGGAAGCCGCCCGCGCGGGCGTCCGGGCCGGCGCTCGCCATGCGACCCACACTTTCAATGCCATGCGGCCGCTGGATCATCGCGATCCCGGCATCCTCGCCGAAGTGCTTACCGACGGTCAACTGAGTGCCGATATTATCGTGGACGGAATTCACGTCGCGCCCGAAGTGGTGCAGATTTTCCTGCGAGAAAAGGGTCTCGAACGCTCGGTGTTGATCACCGACGCCACCGCTGCGGCGGGCATGCCCGACGGCACCTACCAACTCGGCCCCATCCAGGTCGAGGTGAAAGATGGAAAGTGCACCAAGGATGGGAACCTCGCCGGGAGTGTCTTGACCATGGACCGCGCCGTGCGCAACGTGACCCGCTTCGCCGGCTGGCCCTTGCAAAACGCGGTACGCGCGGCGACCCTAAATGCCGCCCGCGCCGTCGGCCTCGCGCAACACGGACACCTCTCTCCCGGTGCGGAAGCCAACATCGTTGTGTTGAATCGAGACGGAGAAGTCAGAAAGACGATGGTCCGCGGCCGAGGCTTCTGACGTAGCTAATTCGGCTTGCGCTCTTTTGCGTCCACGAGGTAGCGCAATAGCACGGCTTCGTCAGCCCGGCTGAGCTGATCGAGAAAAGTGGTATCCACCTTCTTATCCTCGACGGGTTTCGAGGCATTCGCCTGGCGGAGCTTGTCCCCCAGTTCAGGTTCGTTGCTCATCACCTGGCTGTAGAACCAGAGGAAGTGGCGCATCTGGTCGAGCGCCTTGCACAGAACCTGGATCGCTTCGGTTTCCGGAAGTGCGCTCAGGGCTTCCATCAGTTCCGGATCGCTAGGCGCCTGCATCGCGGCATAATTCAGCTCCCGCTGAATCGCGCGCAGGTCATCAGTAACTCGCACCATCCGCGTGTGAAGATCGTCCATCTGAGTGTCGTTCCCCATGGTTCGAAGCGATCGTCGGAGCAATGCCGAAGCGACGCTCGCGTGCCTTTCAACATCTCATCGCGAGCGCCCAGCGGATAGATGTCCCACGATCATGCGCTTTCGTAATTCCAGTTATTACTTTGGTCTGGCGACTCATGCCCGAGGGCTGATCGCGCTGAACTCCGCTACTGGCAAGGCTTTTAGCGCTGCACGGAAGTGACCTTGGAGTTAAATGGTAACCTCACTTCCGGCCTGAACGGACTCTGTGGAGACAGGCCGCCTCGGCTGTCCAAGCCTGGGCGAAGCCCGCCGCCCCGGTCACGGATGCTGTCCCCGCAACCCCCGTTTGTGATACAAACGCGCGGGTGGAATCGCCTTCTACAAACCCGCCTCGCCGCGAACTGCTCCGCGCCATCGGCCGCTGGAGCCTGGTCGCGCTGGTCGTCAACTCGATCATTGGGAGTGGAGTTTTCGGCTTGCCCTCAACCGTGGCCGCTCTCATCGGCAACTACAGCCCGTACGCCGTACTCGCGGCCGGCGCTGGCATGAGCGTGATCATGGGCTGCTTTGCCGAGGTTGCATCGCGCTTTCAGCAGGCGGGCGGTCCTTATCTCTATGCTCGCGTCGCCTTCGGACGCCTGATGGGCATTCAAACCGCGTGGATGCTCTGGCTCGGCCAGGTGTCCGCGCCGGCCGCTAATGCCAATCTGTTTGTGGTTTACCTGGGCGAGTTCTTCCCCCACGCGAGAGACCCCCTGCCCCGCGCGGTCATTCTCACTGTGCTGGTTTGCTTTCTGGCGTTCATCAACATTCGCGGCGTGCGCGCCGGAGCGCAGGTGAGCAATCTCTTCACGTCCGCCAAGCTTGTGCCCCTGTTCGCCGTGATCGTCCTCGGTTTGTTTGTGCTTCAGCATCACCACTGGAATATTGCGTCTGCCCCGGTCGCGTCCCCTGATACGAGTCAGTGGCTGAAAGCCATGCTGCTTCTGGTCTTTGCCTATGGCGGATTCGAGACGGCGCTCGCGCCCATGAGCGAAGCGAAAAACCCTCGCCGCGACGCTCCCTTCGCGCTCTTCACAGCTCTCGTGGTTTGCACCGTGATTTACGCCCTGATCCAGTGGGTAGTCGTTGGAGTGCTGCCGGACGCCGCGCACAGCTCTCGCCCACTGGCCGACGTCGCGCGGCTCGCGGTGGGTCCCATCGGTGCGGCGCTGGTCGCTGTGGGAGCGTTGATCTCTTTTTACGGATACCTCAGCGCGAAAATTCTAGCCATGCCCCGCGTGCCCTTCGCCCTGGCCGAGCAGGGGGACTTCCCCAAGGCTTTCGCGGCAGTCCATCGCCGCTTTCAAACCCCTTATGTCTCGATTCTCGTGTTCGCGGCGATGGTCTGGGGATTCGCGCTGATTGGCGAATTCAAATGGAATGTGACGCTTTCCGCCGTAGCCCGGCTCCTCTATTACGGCGTAGGCTGCGCGGCCCTGCCCATCCTGCGCCGCAAGCAGCCAGAAGGGGCAAGCGCAATGTTCAACCTGCCCGCAGGAAATTTCTTCGCCGTGTTGGGCGTGATCCTATGCGTGATTCTGGTGACGCGCGTGGATTTCGGCCAGTCCGTCATCCTGATTGGGACTATCGCGCTGGCGTTCGCAAATTGGGCGGTGGTGGCTCGGAAGACAGGCTCGGCGAGTAAAGGTTCTTAGGAAATTGACTGCTGGATAAGGTCCTCTTTCAGATCAGAAGCAGCATGCAGTGATTTTCCGAGGTGCTGCCGATCAGTTGAACCATAGAAGCCCACCTCGCGAATGGATCACCCGCGCGGCCTCAGGATGCTTGGCACGTTCCCTTTCCCGTGTAGAACGGCAACAATCTGGACGGGAGATGTCTCGGGCCTGTAAACCACCGAGTAGTTGGGATAACGAGTCAGCGTCCAGAAGCGCAGCGAACGAGTGGTGAGGTCTGCACGGGAATAGCCGCGCGTCGGGGCTTCGGCAACAAACGCGCAGGCATCGTAAATCGCCTGTTCAACGCTATTGGCGGAGTCCTCGCTGCGATTGGCAATGTAAGACCAGATCTCGAAAACATCCGCTTTGGCGAGCGGCGTAAGAGCGTAAGCCCTCATCGTTTGGACGCGCGCTCTTGATGCCAGTTGTCTTTCATTCCTTGAATTTCACGGCGCGCCTGGGCGCCGTCAATCAGTTCGCCGCGCTCGGCCTGTTGAAAGCCCTCTTCGATATGCGCCACCAAGGCCCGCCTTTCCTCGTCCGTCCAGCTTTCCTCGGCGTCCTGAGCCTCAAGAGCTCGGCGGAACACATCTTCGACGCTGTCGTAGCCACCGCTGGAGAGTAGTTTATTGACTAACGTTTCAAGATCAGGGGGCAGGTTGACCTGCATGACCGATTCTCCATTTCTCACCTTTCATCGTAGTCCTTATGGAGTCGCAGGCTCAAGTCCCGCTGCTCCATCTCCAGCAGCGCCTTCTTGCACTCCACGCCCCAGCGATAGCCGCTGATGCTGCCATCTTCCCGGACGACGCGATGACACGGAATCGCGACCGCAACCGGATTCGTGGCACAAGCCCGCGCCACCGCGCGGCTGGCGCTGGGTTGTCCAATCGCCTTCGCCACCTGGCCGTAAGACCGCGTCGCGCCGAAGGGGATCGACTGCAGGTAAGTCCACACCCGCCGCTGAAAAGCAGTTGCGCGGATGTCCAAAGGCAGCGCGGCATTCAATTCTTTGCCGGCCATCTTTTCCAGCAAGGCTTCGACCCAGGTCCGTAATCCGCCTTCGTCGGGCTTGCGCACGGCAAAAGGAAACTCGCGCTTCAAGCCTTCGATCAACTCGCCGTCGGAATGAGCGAACTGAATGGCGCAAACGCCGCGATCGGTGGCCGCGATCAGCATGCGTCCCAGGGGCGAATCAGCGATAGTGTAGCGAACCGTCGCAGCGATGGCTCCGCGTCGATATTTGTCGGGCGTCATGCCAAGCTGTGATGCGGTCTTCTCGTAAAGCCGGCTGCTGGAGCCGTAACCGGCGTCGTACATGGCGCGGGTTACGTTATCACCGGCCTGCAGGTGGCGCTTGAGCAGGCGCAGGCGGCAGGATTCCGCGTACTCGCGCGGCGTGATCTCAAGCGCAGCCTTGAAGCGCCGCTGCAAGTGGAACGGGCTCTGGCGAAACACTTTGCCCAGGCGCTCGAGGGTGAGCGGTTCATCGAGATGCTGCTCGATATAGCGGCAGATCTCCTTCGCCGAGTTCGATTGCGGATTGCCGCTGATCGATCTGGGCCGGCAACGCAGACAGGCGCGAAAACCAGCTTTCTCGGCCTGGTCGGGGTGTGAAAAGAATCTCACGTTCCCGCGTCGCGGACGCCGGGCCGGGCATGACGGCCGGCAATAGACACCCGTACTGGAGACGGCGAAAACGAACTCTCCATCGCGGCCGGAATCGCGCGCCACGACCGCATTCCAGCGGCGGTCGTCGCCCGGTAGGACCACGCCCGGCTCAGCCTGGCTTGGCTTGTCGCTAGTTGCCTTTGTCGCGTTGGAGTGCGCAATCGGCATTTCGTCTGAGAGTTGCTCTTCGAGTATGGCACTCCTTGTCATCGTTGGGAAAGTCATGTTAGTGAAGGTCATGGTAGGGACAGCGTACGGGGTAAACGTGGAGCGGACTATCCGAATCTTGCGGGCAAAGCGAAATCAGCGGGTGTACTCGATACAAGGTACGGAAACTCAATTACCCCGCGGATGGAAAGGGCCGAGCAGGGTGGAGACTCCGGAGCGCTTGCGCAATTCGCTGAGCAGAGCGCTGGCTGCGTTGGTATAGGTCTTGCCGGGGTCGGAGGGATCAGCCCAGACGGCGTTGTAGATGATCTGCGCCGCTTCTTTCAGGTCCATGTGCAGGGTGGCCTCGAACACGTCCAGCCGCTCCTGCAGGCGGTCGTAACACGGCTTGCAGATTGAGGCCGACTCGGCACCCTGGGCGTGGCGTTCCGCCAGAGTGCACATGGCAGTCGAACCGGCGACTTCGGCGTGGGCTGTAAAAAGCTGGGACTTGAATTCTTTGAGGAAGGCCTGTCTTTCCTGCTCAATCCCCTGTTCGACCTCCTGCCCGACTTTCTGCTCGACGACGGCACCGTCGCGCGAGGGTTCGGCAGCAGCCTGCACCTTGGGATAAGACGGAACCATGCCGGGTGAAACCCGATCTTTGCTGTTGCAGGCCGGGCAGACGTCGAGGTTGGCGGGATAATAGAGACGGCAGTTGGAACACGGCAAGCCGAAGCCGGTGGATTGGTGCGGGGCCTTGGCGTCGTGGCGAACAGCGTTTCGCAGATCGTGCCGGACGTCATTCCTGGCGTCATTCTTGACGTCGTTCCCGACATCATTCCGGGCGTTGCGTTCCGGCTGCGGGGTGGACTGTGCCGGCTTGGCGGCTGCTGTTGTGGACTGTGCGAGGTTCATGATCGATCACCCCCAGAAATGCCTGGAGCGCCTGTGTTTAGCGCTGCACTCCAGTCTAAGCAGACTAGCGGGTCGGTCGAATATGCCGGGAGTACACTGCGTGGTACTGTCCCTGTGGAGTTTGCGCTAGCGGGAATCGCTGTCCTTCAACTGCATCAGCTTCAGGAGTTCGTCGTGGCGGGCACGATAGAGCTTGCGCTCGGGATCAAGCCGGGCCGCGGTCTCCAGTTCTACCAATGCTTCCTCATAGCGGTCCATGGTCATCAGGCAGGCGGCAAGAGCGTAGTGATTGTCGGGGGAAGCATTCAGGCGAAGCGCTTCGCGGAATTCTTTTTCGGCGGCCTGTAACTGCCGCTGCTGAAACAGTGCCGTGCCGAGTAAGTGGTGAGCCGTATCGGAGTCGGGATTGAGCGTAACCGCCAGCCGCAACTCGCGCACGCCTTCTTCCGGTTTGTCATCCAGCAACAGGGCTTCGCCGAGGACGCGATGCTCGGCGGAACCGGTGGGATTCTGCTGAACTGCGAGCTGCAACTCGGTGACCGCGCTGCCGTAGTTTTTCTTCGCCATGTAAGCGCGAGCCAGGCAACCGTGTCCCTGCTCCCACTCGGGATGCTGGCGATAAAGCTCACGCAGTTCGAGCGTGGCCGCGTCGAAGTCGCCTTTGTCGCAGTAGGTATTGCCCAGGTTGTTGCGGACAGAAGCTTCCTCGGGCGCAAGTTTTTTGGCCACGCGATATTCTGCGATAGCCTCATCAAGTTTGTTTTGCTCGTGCAAAATCAGGGCCAGGTTGGAATGGGCTTGCCAGAAAGCGTGGTTCAGACGAATGGCGTGTCGATAGGCGTCAATGGCGGCGACCTGGTTTCCATCAGCGTGCAAAGTGATGCCCAGATCGTAGTAGGTATCAGGGTTATCGGCGTCGCGGGCGAGCGATTCCATGAGCGCGTGAACTGCAGGGCCGTATTGTCCGTTGGAAAACAGGGCGAGACCAAGGAACTGGTAGGCCTCGGCGTTCTGCGGGTCCATGCTGAGCGCGGTGCGCGCTTCCGCGATCGAGTCGTCTGGGTCATCCAGCCGATAAAAAATGTAAGCCAGACTGCTGTGATTCTCAGGGAAATCGGGCATGAGCTGGGCGGAAAGCGTGATTTCGTCGATAGCGTCTTCCCAGCGCTCCTGCTGGCGGAGCATGGTGCCCAGGGCAAAATGCAGCGCGGCATTCTGAGGATCGGAGCTTAAGACCTGGCGGAGAACGAGTTCGGCTTCATGGAAACGCTGAGCCCGGGCGTCGGTGGCGGCCTGCACGAGGGCCGCGGGAATGTCAGAAAGCGTCGTCGAGGAATTGGCGGCGGGCTTCAAGTTCTTGAGGCCTCGAACCAGATTGGCATCGGCACCGGCGGCTTCGAGTTGGTGAATCGATTCTTTGCCGGGGACACTGGCGATGCCTCGTTCTTGAACCAGGCGGCCCAGGCGGCTGCAGGGCACTCCGGACATCAGCCAAGCCATCAATTGGGCAGAGTTCACCGGCTGACTCTCGCTGGAATGAGCAGCCTGAGCCGCCGCAAAAAGTAATAGAAATACTGCCAGGCCCTTGCGCTTCACTCGATTCTCCGGCGACGGTTTGGCTTGCTGATGGCGCTGAATGCGGCGCGGGTTACGGTGTTTGGCCCGGACCGCTCATTCCAGACTAGCCCTCCCGGTGAACCGGAGGTAAGGTCACGAAAGTAATAGGCTGGTCCCGAGAGGCCCACGGAGGGCCCCTCCCCCGGGTTGGCTAACGATTACTGGGGGGGATCGTCTACATTCTGGAGTCTTAGTTGCGGAAGCAGTTCGATGAAACAGGGAATGAGCAGTGTACTTTCGCCTGGCCGTACTAATTCTATTATTCAACGCCTTCGCCCATGCCCTGAGCGACAAAAGCACGACCTCGAGCCAGTGCACTTCCACGGCAACGGGCGACCTCGAAATCCGCGACTTCCACAGCTCGATTTTCCATAACACGCGAAAACTCCGGATACTTCTACCCCAGGGCTATCGCGACCAGAAAAACTCGCATACGAAATACCCGGTGCTGTACTTGAATGACGGCCAGAACCTGTTCGATGTGTGCACCTCGATGTTTGGCCCCAAAGAGTGGAAAGTGGACGAGACCGCGAATCGACTGATCGCCGAGGACAAGGTCGAACCACTGATCATTGTCGGTATCGACAATGCCGGCAGGCATAATAAGGAACGTTTACAAGAAGAGCCGCTGGTGGGATCGCGGCCCAACGAATATCTTCCGTTTCCCGACGAAAGTTTGGAACCTCTGCTCGCCGTGGTTCATGGAGCGAATTACCCGAGTTTTCTGACCCACGAAGTGATGCCATTTATTGAAAAGAATTACCGCGTAAAGAGCGGGCCGGAGAACACCGGTTTGGGGGGATCCTCCTATGGAGGGTTAATTACTTTTTACGTCGCGCTGCACACGCAGGGTGTTTTTGGCCGCGTCCTTATCGAGAGCCCTTCGCTTTACGTGAAGGACTACGCCGTCATAAAGCAAGCCACAAAGCACAAGGATTGGCCGGGTCGTATTTATTTTGGTGCCGGAACTGAGGAAACTCCACCCGACGACCCCGAAACACCCCAGGGCGATGTAAACAAGGCCGTCAAACTGCTTGAAGCCAACGGCGTTAGTCCAGAGAGGATCCTGGTAAATATTACGCCCGGCCGTCACGACGATGACGCCTGGGCCGCCCGCTTTCCGACCGCTCTTGCCTTCCTATTTCCCAACCAGAAGTAGCGGCGCGTGCCTGCCCGGGAGGATAGGGCCGTGGTTTGACTTCCCCCTACCCCTCCGGTACCGTATAGGGAAGACGTCGTAGCAGTGTCTCCTTGGGAGGTTCCGATGCTTGAGGGTTTGTTCCAACCGACGCACCTGATCATCATTTTTGCCATTGCTCTGTTGATTTTCGGTCCCAAGAAGTTGCCTGAGCTGGGCAAGGGGCTAGGCGAAGGGTTTCGTGCCCTGAAAGAAGGCATGAAAGATACTCCCACGCCTCCGGCTCCGACCGACGCGAGCAAGACCACTGAATCCAAGGACACCAAGAGCTGACCCAGTTCCCTTCGCGGGCAGTAATCTTCTTTGATCCTAAGCCGCCGCCTTGTCGCTGTTTTCTATCCTGTTTCAGGCAGTCCCGGGCCCTAAATCACGTTTGAGCTGTGAAACTGACTCTAAAATCTGGAGGTAGGCAGTGTTGCGTAAATTAGAATTTGTTGCCCTCATCATGTTTTTGGGATTAGCGACCACGGTTTTCGCGGATCAGATCACATTAAAGAATGGTGATCGCCTGACCGGTACGGTGGTGAAGTCCGACGGTAAGACTCTGGTGCTGCACACCGAGTTCGCAGGAGACGTTACGCTGCAGTTTGCGGCGATCACGCAGATCACTACCGAGAAAGAATTGCATGTAAGCACCTTGGACAAGAAAACTGTCGTGGGTCCGGTAACCTCCAGCGACGGGAAACTCGAGGTCGCAACTAAGACTGGCGGCACGGTCGAGGTCCCCGTAGGGAGTGTTGTATTGATCCGCAATGACGCCGAGCAAGCGGCCTACGACAAGTCGTTGCATCCGGGCTTGACGCATGGGTGGAACGGCGGGGCGGACGTGGGCTTCTCGCTGGCCCGCGGCAACAGCGAAACGGAAAACCTGGCGCTGGCTGTAAATGCTGCCCATCCTACGTTGAACGACAAGATTATCCTGCACGTGAGTTCCATCTATACCAGCAACCAATTGGCGACTCCGAGCACTGTGGCAAATCTGATCCAGGCAGGAATCCGTTACGATCGCAATATCGGTCCACGAATGTTCGGCTTTGGAGCCGCGGACTTTATGAGCAATGCTCTGCAGGATTTGGATCTGCGCTCCGTGTATGCCGGCGGTCTGGGATACCACGCAATCAAGTCAGCCGGCACCACGTTGGACTTCCTGGCGGGCGTGAACTACACACATGAAACTTATTCAAACGGTCCGCCTGTCGCTCCGCCCACCGTTCCTCCTACCTACACTTCTTACGGCGTGACCAACCGGTTCGCCGCACTGACGCTGGGCGAGGATTTGACGCACAAGTTGGGGAAAAACACGGTGATTACGGAGAATCTGTATGTGTTTCCAGACTTGTCGAACACCGGCGAATATCGAGCCACGTTCAACTTCGGCTCGGTGACGAAGGTCAGCAAATGGCTGGGGTGGCAGAATCAGTTCGGCGACATCTATGTTTCCAACCCGCCCTCGACCGCGAAGAAAAACGATGTTATTTTTACGACCGGGCTGAACTTCTCTTTCGCGCACTAACGAATGTCGCCAGGCGGGGTGCCACGCCGACCGTCGGACGACCGTGGAAGAGCGGCTCTTCGAGGGCGGGTCATGAGCCGTAAATATTCTGGGCTTTAGCCCTCGTATTGTGCCACAGGGGCTGAAGCCCGGATTGTCTAAGAGTGCCTGACGCGGCGCCGAAGCGCCACTCTTCCACGTCGGCGCCGGCGGCTTTATTCCTACCCCTGCTCACCAATACTTGAAAGATGCGTCTACTACCGGGTACAGTACTGTTTCCCGTTTCCCAGGGTTCTAAGTCCCTCACCAACAGGAGTCTGCTTGATGCGTTACGCCTTGACTGTGCTGGTTGCTGTCTGCTGCTTCGGTGCATTTTCCCACTCTCAGACCGCAGACGAATTAATCGCCAAAAACATCCAGGCCCGGGGCGGGATGGAGAAGATGCAAGCCATCAAAAACTACCGGATCACGGCCAAGTTCGAAGGCGGCGGAGGTTTCACCGCTTCGGTCGGCCAGGAGAATCAGCGGCCGAACCTGGTTCGGGAGACCTTCACACTGCAGGGGATGACGGCCGTGCAGGCTTACGACGGTACGACCGGCTGGCAGATCCAGCCCTTTGGCGGGAAAAAAGATCCGGAGTTGATGGGCGAAGACGACGTCCGCGACCTGCTGCTGGACGCCGACTTTGACGGGCCTCTCGTGGACTACAAAGAAAAAGGCAACACAGTCGAGTACCTGGGACACGACGTAGTCGATGGCGACGATGCGCTGCGGCTGAAGATAACGCTGAAGAACGGCGACATCATCTATGACTACCTCGACCCGGATACTTTTATCGAGATCCGCAAGGAGATCCAGCAGTTCATCCGGGGCTCGGTCCGGGATCGGGTGGTGGGCCTGGGGGCGTACAAGCCTGTGGCCGGGGTGATGTATCCGTTCTCGATGTCGCAGGGGCCGAAGAACAATCCCGACGCGCAAACCGTCACAGTTCAGAAGATGGAAGTGAACGTGGTCATCGATCCGGCGGACTTTATGCTGCCGCCTTCGTTGAAGACTGAGGAGAAGAAGTCGGGGCTGGTCGGAGTGCACTGATTTTTCGCGGATAACATTCGCGGGGATGAAGACAACCATGAAAACGAGGCGTTTGCCCATGCCTTGCGGGGTACTTATTCTGTTTACGGTCTCGTGTCTCAGTGGGCTTACATGCGCGCAAACCGCAGAGGAACTGGTCGAAAAGAACATCCAGGCCAAGGGCGGGATCGACAAAATCAAATCGGCCAAGACTCTGCGGATTACGGGCAGACTCAAGAACGTGCGAGGCCGCACGGCAGAGTTCGGAGAAGCCAACAAGCGCCCGGATTTGGTTCGCCAGACCCTCACGATGCAGGGCATGACCGCGATCGAGGCCTACGACGGTTCCACGGGATGGCAGACCCAGCCCTTCCGCGGGCGCAAAGACCCTGAACTGATGGGCGAGGATACTTTGCGCGACCTGCTTCTGGCCTCCGATTTCGATGGTCCGCTCGTCGACTACGCGGAAAAGGGCAACAAGGTCGAATATCTCGGACACGATCTGGTGGATGGCGATGACGCGCTGCGATTGAGGGTCACGCTGAAAAATGGCGACGTTATCTACTACTATCTCGACCCCGATACTTATCTCGAAATCCGCAAGGAGATTCGGCAGTTTGTGCGGGGCTCGGTAAGGGAGCGTGTGGTGGACGTGGGTTCCTACAAGCCTGTGAATGGAGTTCTGTATCCCTTCTCGATTGCCGAGGGGCCGGCAAGCAATCCGGGCGCACAGGTCACCACGATTCAAACGATCGAAGTGAACGTATTTATTCCGGACTCTGAGTTCGCGCTGCCGGCTTCGCTGAGGACTGAAGAGAAGAAGTCCGGTTTGGTCGGGGTTCACTGATGTAGTTCACTGATTTGCTGGACGAAGATTCGCTGGGACACGGCTTCGCTGGAACGAAGAAGAAACGAAAAATCATTGACGTGGAAAAGGACTGAAACATGAAAGTATTCGCTCGCAATTCCTGGGCAATAACTGGGTTATTCGCCGGAGCCTCTCTGTTTGCATCGTTGCAGGCGGCAGCACAGGCGCCGTACCGCTTTGACGCGGCGACGGTTTCAGGATTGCCGGCGCGAAACATCGGTTCGGCCACCATGAGCGGGCGCATCGCCGCGTTGGACGCGGTTGAGGAGGACGGCCGAATCACCGTCTTCGTTGGCGCAGCCAGCGGCGGAGTGTGGAAGTCGGTGAACGGCGGCACAACGTACAAGCCGGTGTTCGACCGGGAGGACGTGCAATCGATTGGCGCGGTGGCGATTGATCCGTCGAACTCGAAAATTGTGTGGGTCGGCACCGGCGAGGCCTGGACGCGGAACAGCGTATCGGTGGGCGACGGCGTGTACAAGTCGACGGATGGCGGGGAGAACTGGACCAACGTCGGACTGAAGGATAGCGAGCACATCGCGAAGATCCTGGTGAATCCAACCGACGGCAACGATGTGCTGGCCTGCGCAACCGGGCATCTATGGGACGACAATGACGAGCGCGGAGTCTTCCAGACGACCGACGGCGGCAAGACCTGGAAAAAAGTTCTGGCGGGCGTGAATGGATCGAGCGGCTGCGCCATGATTGCGCGGAGCAAGCAGGAGCCGAAAACCATCTACGCGGCGATGTGGGATTTCCGGCGGCAGGGTTGGACATTCCGCTCAGGAGGTCCGGGCAGCGGGCTGTTCAAGTCGACGGACGGAGGTGCGACCTGGAGCGAAGTCAGCAACTCCAAAGGTCTGCCGGCCAAACCGTGGGGCCGCGTGGCGGTGCAGGTAGCGCCGTCGAAGCCGCAGGTGGTATATGCCAACATCGAAGCCGAAAAAGGGAGAGGACTCTACCGGTCTAACGACGGAGGCGCAAACTGGACCAAGCTGGATGCCAGCAACTTCATGGTGTGGCGTCCATTTTATTTCGGCAACCTGATCGTCGATCCCCAGAACGAAAACAAGATTTTCAAACCCGATCTCATTCTGCTGCTGAGCAATGACGGCGGAAAAACTTTCAACGTGGTCTCGAGCGCAGCCCATGGCGACTTCCACGACGTGTGGATCAACCCCAAGAATCCGAATATCGTGATTGCTGGCGACGACGGCGGCTTATGGCGCAGCGAAGACGGCGGCAACCGCTGGAAGCACCAGATGAACCTGCCGGTTTCGCAGTTCTACCACGTGAGCACGGACAATTCGGACCCGTATCACGTCTACGGCGGTCTGCAGGACAACAGTTCGTGGGTGGGCGATTCGTCCTATCCGGGTGGGGTAACTAACTCGCGATGGGAGAACATGTTCGGCGGCGACGGCTTCTGGATGTTCGAAGACACATCCGACCCAGACTACATCTATGCCGAAGCGCAGGGCGGCGAGATTGGGCGGGTGAATCGCTATACACATGAGATTCGCGGCCTGAAACCCTGGCCGAACTATGGCGAAAAGAAACTACGCTTCAATTGGAACACGCCGATTCATATGAGCCCCAATGAGAAGGGGACGATTTACATCGGGGCGCAGTACCTGTTCCGCTCGCGCGATCATGGACAGTCCTGGGACCGCATCTCTCCGGACCTGACGACCAACGATCCGGAAAAACAGAAGCAGGAAGAATCCGGCGGCGTGACGATCGACAACTCCTCGGCGGAGATGCACACCACGATCTATTCGATTTCGGAGTCCCCGAAGAACGGCCAGATCATATGGGTCGGCACCGATGACGGGAATGTGCAGATCACGCGCGACGGTGCGAAGACCTGGACGAACGTGGTGGGAAACATCAGCGGACTGGCAAAGAATTCCTGGGTCACGACGATCGAAGCGGGGCGATTCGATGAAGGCACGGCGTACGCCACGTTCGACCGCCACACGTTCGGCGATATGAAACCGTATGTTTACAAGACTACGGACTACGGCCAGACGTGGACGCAGCTTCCGGCGCAGGAGAGCGGTGTGCGCGGGTATGCTCACGTGATCAAGGAAGACACCGTCAGCCCTAACGTTCTTTTTCTGGGAACGGAGTTTGGGCTATGGATTTCGGTGGACGGCGGGCAGCGTTGGGCGCAATACAAAGGGACAGACTTTCCGGCTGTAGCAGTGGACGACCTGGTGGTGCAGGCGCGGGAAGGTGACCTGGTAGTGGCAACGCACGGGCGCGGCATCTGGGTTGTGGATGATATCTCGCCGCTGCGCGCGCTGACGCCGGACGTGATGACGAAGGAGGCGACGCTGCTGCCGGGGCGGCCGGCGATCCAGTATTTCGATGTGTTCGGGGGCTGGGCGGAAGGCGATGAGACGTTCCGCGGGCGGAGCCGGCCGGCGGACGCGCAGATCACGTATTACCAGAAAGGCCGGCACATCTTCGGCGATCTGAAGATCGAGATTTTTGACCAGGACGGGAAGCTGGTGGACACTGTGGCGGGAAGCAAGCATCGTGGAATAAACCGCGCTGGATGGGGAATGCGGGTGCGGCCACCGGCGGTAGCTCCGGCAGCGTCGGCTCTGTTTGAAGCCGCTCAGGGGCCGCGCGTGCTGCCGGGAACGTACACGGTGAAGCTGACCAAAGGAGATAAAACATACACTGAGCAACTGAATGTTGCGATGGATCCGCGGGCCAAGTACTCGGTGGAGGACCGCAAAGCGCAGTTCGATCTTGCGATGAAGGTTTACAAAGAGCTTGAGCACATGACGTATGGCGTAGCCGCGATCGAAGGGGTGCGCGACCAGGCCAACGCGCGGGCAGCGAAGCTGCCTGAGAAAGATCCTTTGCGCACTCAACTGCAGCAACTCGCGACGGATTGTGACGCGCTGCGTTCGAAGATCGTAGCCACCAAGGAAGGCGGAATGATTACTGGCGAAGAGCGCATCCGCGAGCTGCTGGGACAACTTTATGGCGCGGTGACCGGATACGACGGCAAGCCCACCGATTACCAGGTGGCGCGGACCGAGTCGCTGGGTCACGAGCTGCAGGATGTGATCGACGACTTCCAGAAGCTGACGCAGAAAGATCTGCCGGGCATTAACGCGGGCCTGAAAAAGAAGAAACTGGAAGCGATCACCGTGCTGGCTGAGCCGGACTGGCAGAAGAAGAAGGAAGCTTCTGCGGTCGCAGCCGGCGCAGGCATGCGAGAGGCGGAAGGTCAGATGCGGGAGATGGATTAGTACGGGGATAGGCCGCGGTAGCCTGTTCCCCGTGATTCTGGTGGGCCTGGGTAATCAGCCAATCCCCAAGCTTCAGTTGCTTGGGGATTGGCTACGCTAATTCCAATTCAATCTTCTTCGCAGCCGGATCGAGCATCACAATCCGGAACTTGCGAATCTGTCCAGCGCGGGCAGCTTCCGGCTTGACCTCGCCGGCGGGCGCACCACCCTTCCACCGCGCCTGCAGCATCGATCCGAGCGAAGACAAATCAGGCTTCGGCTGGCTTTTTGCGCCAGCTTTCGAGGACGACGCGGCCGGCTCGGCCTGCGTATTCTTTGTCGGGGCCGCAGCGGCACTATCCATCCGGCATTTGCAGTGGATGCCCTCGCCCAGTTCCACGCGTGCGGTTCCATCCGAGACCTCGACCATGCGGCCGGTGACCACATCTCCCTCTTTGTGTTCGGCGATGTATTCATCCAGGCCGCTGGGAAGTAGTTGCTTTATGCTCAACCGCAACTGGCGTTTCTCAATATCCACGGCGAGCACTTGAGTCCTGATCTGCTGTCCAACCTTCAGCATTTCCTGGGGATGATTGACCCGCTTCTCTGCACTCATCTCGCTGATGTGGATCATGCCCTCAACACCTTCGGAAAGCTGCACGAAGGCACCGAACTTTGTGATGCTGACGACCGGCCCTTCGACCACCGAGCCCGCAGCGAAGCGCTGCGCCACTTCGGCCCACGGATCTCCCAGCGCCTGCTTCAGTCCAAGAGAAATGCGACGCTCGCCCGCGCTCACGCCCAGGATGACAGCGTCAACCATCTCGCCCGGCTTCACCAATGTGCTGGCACTGCGCAACTTCTTTCCCCACGACATCTCAGAAACGTGAATCAGCCCTTCCATGCCCGGTTCCAGTTCGACAAACGCTCCGAACTCAACGACGCGTGTTACCGCGCCCCGCACTCGTTCTCCGGTCTTGTACTTTCCCGCCGCAGCATCCCAGGGATCCGGCTGCAACTGCTTCAGGCCCACGGAAATGCGCCGCTTACCGGAATCATTCGTAATCTTGAGCACTTTCACTTCGACTTGTTGTCCCACGGAGAGCACGTCGGCCGGCTTCGCAACCCGGCTCCAGGCAAGGTCGCCCACGTGCAGCAGAGCGTCCATGCCGCCCAGATCGACGAAGGCTCCGTAGTCAGTCAGGCTGCGGACCGTGCCGCTCACCGTATCGCCTTCCTTTATCTCCGAGTAGCGACGCTCCTTCACCGACCGCTCTTCCTCTTCGGCCACGACGCGGCGGTCGACCACAACGTCCTCGTCGGTCACATCGAGCTTGATGATGCGGCACAGGATCTCCTGCTCCACCATCTTCTCCATTTCGGCAGCGTCGCGCGCTCCACTCCGCGAGGCCGGCATGAAAGCGCGCACGCCGACATCCACGCTGAGCCCGCCTTTGATCACTCCCGTCACCGTGCCCACGATCGTCGACTTGTCGGCGAAAGCCTTCTCCAGCGCCGACCAGTCTTTCGGCCGCTCGACTTTGGCGCGGGTGAGCTGGTAGTAGCCCTCCGGATCGCGCCCCTTCACTGAAACTGGCAGCTTGTCGCCGGGTTTCACCGTTTCCCCAGCACTCTGCAAGACGGCCAGCGGCAGAATGCCTTCGCTCTTGAACCCAATGTCAAGAAACACCGAGTCACCGGAGACAACAATCACGGTGCCTACGAGTTGTTTGCCGCCATCAGCGCCCTTGCGCGAGTGGCTCTTGTCATATTGCGAAAGGAGGTCGCTGAAAGACTCGCCCGGTTCAGTGCCGGATTCAGCTGTGAGTTGGGGTTCGGGAAAGCCTGGATTTGACATGAAGTCAGGAACTAATTCGAAGAAATGGTAGGCACGAGGAGACTCGAACTCCTGACCTCTACCGTGTCAAGGTAGCGCTCTAACCAACTGAGCTACGCGCCTACGTCTAAGGCCTTTGTTTTGAGCCGCTCCTCTTGGCGCGGTGTCCAAGTGGTGACCTCTATCTTGTTGATAATCGCATGGAAAACGAGCGATGTCCAGAGGGGTTTGGACACTTTATTAGTGTGGGTTGGGGGGTTAGGTTCTTGGACACTGCGCTCGCGGCGCTCACTCCAGCTTTTGGGCGATGGTTTCTCGGATCCCGCATATTCTCGCGACCCGGCTCGTGTCCTCAACTTGCTAGCGACTGTCAAAGTGCCAAGAACCCAGACACTTTATTGCGATCTGCTTCCTCAGCGCCCTTTATTAATAGTTTGAACGGCATACAAAGAGCTGCGTGCAAGAACGAATAACGTGCGGCCGTCACGGCCCCCGAACAACAGTTGCGACGGCCGCTCCGGAACATCGATGGTATCGATCAGATGGCCCGACGGGTTGTATACAAAAACCTGACCAGCGGCAATATAGACGTTGCCTTTCTCGTCTACCGTCACGCTTTCTCCGCCTCTTTCAGTAAAGAGCTTCAAGTCTGAGAGTGTTCCATCAGGTTCGACTGTGGCGGTATAAGTCTTCTCCCCATTTTCATCGGAAACATAGTAGGGCTGGCCAGCAACAGCAGGCGCGAAACCGAAAGCTCGCAGCGTGTTGTTCAGCTTCGAACCGTAATAGAGTTCCCCGGTTACAAAGTCTGCTCCCGCGGGAAGAAACGTCGTGCCGTCGGGGGAGAGGAACTGATAGGGCTGCGTTACAGCAATCGTCTCGAGAAAGTCGTTCTCGTTCCGCCAGTAGTCGACCGGCAAAACGGGCGTCAATCCCGGGCGTGGAGCGGCCGGAACAGCGGGGAGCAGGGTAATATCGTCATTCCGCACGCCGGGTCTAAGGGCGTAGACAGTTCCGTTGCCAGCATACGAGACCACCATTAAATCGCCGGACCTATCAAAAAACAGCTGCACTGGGTCCAGCGGGTTGTCTCGTACCTTCGAGAGTTGATGGCTAAGAGCCGACCAGCAATAAATTGTCTGCCATCGGGCGTCTACGAAATAGACATCCCCTAAGCTATCAACAGCTCCGCCGGAAATATTGAAGAAACCACCAACCAGTTTTTCAACTTTTGCGCCTTCAGCAAGGACGTGCGAAGGTTCCGGCAATTTAGAGGGAGGGCCGTCGCCGGAGACCGTCAACCAGGAAAATTCTCGCTGCCGTATTTCAATGTTGTGGGTTTCGTCGTAAACCGTGTTGTCGAAGGACACCTTGCTGTCGCTATAGCTATGCACGTTGCGAAATCGTATGTTGCTGGAATTTGTGATCTTGATAGCGTAAGGGAAGGGCTGATAAGAGCTTACGACACGATACATGTGCAAGTTTGCGAAAGTGATATTGCTCGAATCCCGGATATCGAGCGGCAATGCGAATCCACCCTCGCCTCGCTCTTCTTCCGTCTGGAGCGCGTAAATCTGCCAGTTGGAAGCATGGTTCAGGACTACTTCGTTGCGAACGTGATGTTCGCTCGAGAGTTCGTAAATTCTTCCTTCCGTTGAAGTATCCGAGATGTAGAGACCGGCTTGCGCGAACGTGCTGGGCGTCCAGAGGCCGACGAACGTGCCTCCGCCGGTGATCCACAGGCTGGGATACTGTCCGTCCCAACGGCGATTCAGATTGGAATCGGCGGTGTGGGTGTTGTTATAAATCTCGCGCCATGTTTTGGAACTCTCTGCCGCCGTGGCGTTCGGATCAATCGTGCCGTGACCGCCCAGAAAGCGGACATCGTTCATCATCGAATTCGTGCCGGCCATCCATTTCGCCGCCACCGCACGCGGATTGATGCCGTTGGTATAGAGGCCGATGCCGGTCACGATGTTCGTCCCGTCTTTTGGGGTTTCGAGCAGCGGCTTGGGACTGCCAACACCTTGAAAGGCGGGGGTTGAATCAGCAAGCAGGATCCGTGTGACGCTTGGATGCAGGCCGATGAGAACCGTATCCGGCCTGAGCGTGATGGTGTCGGTCACTCGATACTGGCCGGAGGACAGGTAAATTGCGCGGTATTGAGCGATGGCTTTTCTGAGCGCGTCGGTGTCATCGGTCGTGCCGTCACCCTTGGCGCCAAGGGAACGGACGTTAACCCACGTTTCGATCGGCGGCAGATCCAGAATGTCGGACTTGACCGGTTTTGGCAGGGCGCTCAGCGGAGTGGTTTCATAGACGTCCTGAATCGCGGGTACGGAGCCAACGTCTTCATAGTGAAGTCCATGAGAAAAAGTCTTCACCTCGTACATTTCTGCCGAACCTGCGATGTGCTTCCCGCTTTCGCGATAAGCCACAAAAACAGGAACCTTCCGGCAGATTACGCCTTCCACGTTGATCTCGGTGCGCGCGCTGTTCTCATTGCTGATGATTACGGCGGGGCCCGTCACGTTCTCCATGCGCCCGTCTTTCACCCACAGTTCGTCGGAGTATTGAGCATCGATGGAAATTGCCGTGGGGACATTTTTGAACTGCGGGCGGATCAGGGTTAGTCCTGCTTCGCGCTCCCTGATCGCGGCTTCGCGCTGGCCCTCGAACGTCGAGTCGATAATTGTGAATTGCCACCCAGGGGAGGGCTTCCGGGTCCAGATGCCGTACTGGCCCCCGTAAAAATGCAGGTCTTGCGCGACGTTGCCACCATCATGAATTCCGGCAAGTCCCGCGCCGATGTGAAAATCCATATGCGCGAGAAAACAATGCTGGGCATAGTGGGCACGGATGCCCACAGCGCCGGGGTTTCCGTCCTGAATTTCAATATCGATATTGCTGATTGCGGAATAGAATGTGCCCGGGCTCGCATCCGGCGGAGGCACATTCGCGCTGGGGCGAGCACCCGCGAAAAACAACATATAGGAGGGCCCATGCTCAAAACCCGGAGTGTTGGCGGCAAGCACAAAAGCGGGACGCGTGGCCCCGAACCCGATCAACCGGATTCCCGGCCAGATATAGATGGTCCTGGTCAAGCGGTAGCGGCCCGCGGGAACGAACAGGATGCCCTGATTGGTCTTCTCCTGAATCTGATTGATGGCTTGCTGCAAGACGGCGGAATCATCCGCCATTCCGTCACCCTTCACCGCAAAATTCTCCTGCGTCAGGTAAATTGCTTTGGGATCATCCAGGCGGGCAGGGTAGTAAGAGCTGGCTGACAATTGAACGACCGATGACAACATCGCCGCCGCAAGAAGTGTTTTCCTCATCGGGATGCTCGTTATCGTGATGATCGTTATCCGGATGCTCGTTATCGGGACAATCGAGACAAAACCAATTCCTGAAATTGCTGGCGCGGCCGAACGACCTCTTGGCTATCTCTTGGGCTATTGCTTGGGATTCGCATCGACGTTTTCGTCCACGGCCTGGTCCGGATTCAAATCGTGATAAGTCTTCCGAAGTTTCTCCTTCATCTGGTTGTACTTTTGATATTCCTCGAGCTCGTGTTTAGCTTCGGCGGTGCGTCCCTCCTGTCGATAGACCGTACTCAAGCGGAAGTGCGCCACGGCGCTGGTGGGGTCGAGTTGAATCGCGTGTTCCAGCAGCGGCTCGGCTTTCTGCGGCTGATCCATTGCTATCAAAACCTTGGCCAAGCCGATGTTGGCTTCGGGATCGCCCGGCTGCAGCTTGACGGCCCGGGAGTAACGCTCGAAAGCCTCCTTGAAGTCGCCCCTCTGAAAGGCGATATCTCCCAGCCTGCATTCAGACTGTTCGTCAAAGGGATTGGCCTCCAGGGCCGCCTTGTACTCTTTCTCGGCTTCTTCCCGGCCCTCCGCTGTCGACACAGTCCGGAGCATTTCGGCGAGCTCAAAATGTAATCCGGGAAGCTTGGGGTCAAGCTTGAGTGCAGCCCGGTAGTGCTCGATGGCTTCCGCAGCATTCCCACGCTTCGCCAGTTCGTGCGCCAGGGCTTGCTGCATGCGGGCGGAGTTCGGATCCACAACCGACAGGCTCAGCAGCGACTCGTTGGCAAGATCGGAATAGATCCGATACGCGGTATAGAGAAGAGCTTCGTTGGTAGGCTCCAGCTTTCGAAGCTCGCTAACGATCGCCGCGGCTTTGTCCAGATCGCCCGTCCCGGAGTCGATTTCGATCAGCTCCATCCCCGTCTCGACGCGAATCTTCTCTTCCTGCACGTTAGGAAACGCCTTTTCCAGATCGCGACGAGCCCCGCTGATGTCGCCCGTGCGCTTCTCAGCGATGCCCAGGAGAGATTGCGTCTTCCACAAGGTAGGCCGCAGTTTCAGCGCAGCGCGGAGCTCTGGAATCGCATTCGTATAGTCTCCCTGGAAGAACAGCAGCGTGCCCAGGTTGCCGCGAGCATCCACATTATTCGGATCGAGGGCAACAATAGCTTTAAATTCCGCTATCGCCAGATCGGATCTGTTCTCTTTCAGATGTTCCGCAGCCTGGCGGTTGTGAGACTCGATCTGCTGCTGCAGGCTAGGGCTAGATTGAGAAACAGACAGTAACCCGAGACAGAGAACCACCCAGAACAAGGCAACGACTCGTTTTGTCCTCATGTCACGATTGTACGGCGGACAAATCGTGTCTTAGCACTTCGACCGCCTGCCGCAAAAAAAGGACGGCGGCATGCCGCCGTCCCTATTCGTTACGCGAGCGCCGTTAGAAGGTTATCCGCGCGCCCAACTGGATCGTACGCGGCCCGTTCGCGAGGCTAGAGATAGTGCCCACGTTCGAACCATTCATGTCATTGTTGGGTAGTGCGAAGCTCGGATGGTTGAAGACGTTGACGAAGTTTCCGGTAAGTGTGAACCCAGCTCGTTCTTTGTAATGCCAGGTCTTCGCCAGAGCCAGGTTAATATTAGACAGTTTGGGCCCGAAGAGCGTGTTTCTGTGTCCATACCCGAACGTCCCATAGGGCTGCACGCTTGGACCCTCAAAGGCTGCGGTGTTGAACCAGCAGTTCACGGTGTGTACCGGCGAACTGGGGGTCGAGCCATTAGCGGGGCAATTGCCTGAGTTGGGAGAGGTACCTGCAATGGGGTTGGCAAAAACATTGCCGGCCTGCGCATAGGTTTGAACACCGCTGTCCAACACCGTGTACGGAGTGCCGCTCTGGTAGATCAACGTCCCTGACAAGCGCCATCCGCCAAGCACAGCGTCAGTGACGGCATTCTGGTTCATAAAGGGCTTGCCTATGCCAAACGGCAGTTCGTATACCGCGGTCCCTTTCAGCGCTTGCGGGACGTCGAAGTTCGAGTTGCCGTAGTTAGAGGAGGTATTGTTTCCCAGTTGCCAGACCTGTTGCCCGGCGGTGCTGCCCCATCCGGCCGAGTCCTGATCATCCAGCATATGCGACCAGGCATAGTTAACATCGAAGGTCAGCCCATAGGAATAACGCTTCTTCACTTCGAGTTGCAACGAATTGTAGTTCGAAATGCCGTTGAAGTTTGAGCCGGAGAGGCTTCCAAACGCCGGATATGGCCGCGCGCAAGTTAGGGGGTTCGCAGCGATTGTTGCGGGTGTTGCCCCGTTACAGGCCGATACATCGTTCGGGTTCAGCAGGGCCACGTTGGTGATTTGGTTCAGGTCGGTGATGTATTGCAGATTCGCCCCGTGACTGCCGACGTAAGCGGCCGACACCGAAAAGTCTCTCGCGAACTGGTGTTCGACGGTGAAGTTCCATTCCCAGATCTCTCCCGGCTTGATGTTATAGGGTTCGTAGGGTGGACTGAAGACGGGATTGCTGACATAGGTCGCTGGGTTCTTCGAGCCCTGAATGTAAGGCAGGGCGTTAGCCATCATCGCAGCGCTCGAGCTTAAATAGAGCGGAGTAGTATTGCCGGTGCCGGAGATCCAGCCTATGTCTCCTGCGCCACTGGCAGGGTCGCTGATGTTGCCCTGAGAGGTGGCGCCGAAGCCCATTTGCGCACCGCCCTCACCACCATAAAGGTCCATGCTGTAGTTATAGGCGAAGAGCCCTACGCCGCCTCGGAGAACGGTGTCATTCCTGATCGACCAGGCAAAGCCTGCGCGAGGGAGGAAGAGGTCCCAAACCGGCTTCTGCAAGGTCGTTCGGTTATATTGAGGGGCAATCCATATCGAGCCCGGGCTGCCCGCGAAGGGACCTGTGGGATTAATGAGATTCTGGTCGAAATCGCCAAGTTTATTCTGTACCTCGCTCATGCCCGTGTTGCCCGTCCAGCGCAAGCCGAGGTTGACGGTGAGATTGGTCTTGACTTTCCAGTCGTCTTGAATGAAGGCCTGCGGACTCTTCACCCGCATACCCGTCAGGCCCTGATTGTTGGCGGCCCATTGAGCCACGTTGCCGAGCAGATAATCCGCGAAGCCCGAGCCCGTGGTGCCATCCAGCGCTCCTGCGGTTACGCCTTGGGTGTATTGCCCGGTAAAACCGTAGTTGCCGGCACTGTTGGAGCCCCAAGCCGTGGTGTTGCCCTGGGCCATCAACACCTCAACCCCGAAGTGCAGAACGTGCCTGCCCCTGACCATCGTCACCATATCGGAGGGGTCATACGAGTTCTCGATGTAAATGGCGTCGGTCGCGGGCGACAGGGCGCTTACCGCGCTCGGGCCGCCGAATCCACCATAAATGCTTGAGTTGCCGATGAAGGGGAATTGGTTGAAATGGGTACCTTGAAGGCCAAATGCCGTTTCGGGGTTCAATCCGACGGACTGGGAAAGGAACCAGTTGCCTTGCTTGGTATAACCCATCCGGATTTCGTTGACGATCGTCGGCGTGATCGTCCACGTCTCCGTGACCTGCGTGTTCCAACCGTCGACGTCCCCGCTACCGCAATTCAGCGGGCAGGCGAACAACCCGTTGTCGACCCCGGGGTTATTCTTTTGCGTAATCGAGAAGTGGACGTTGTGCTTCTGGCTCAAGTTGTAGTCCAGCCGCCCAAAATATCGGTTGACCGGGGAGGGATTGGTATGGGCGAGGTAGAGGTTATTTGTACATTGGTTCGGGAACCCGTTCGCGGTGTTGCATGTTCCCACCCCTTGCGGTGCGATGGGCCAGCCATACTGGGAATTCATAATGGCCAGGGCCACGGGGTCCATCCGGCTGGGAACGCCGCCGCAGTTGGTACCGTTCGGAATCATGTTGAGGCCGCCGCATTCGGCGGAGAAAGGGGTGCGAGCAAGGGGACCTGCCGCTGCGCATGTCGGTGGACCGGCAGGACACGTCGTGGTAAGCGGGTCATAAACGAGCGGCATGCCGGTGAAATCACCCGCCTCCATGGCGGCGGTTGGAACGGTAACGTAGCCGTTCGATGCGCTGTTATTGACGATCCTGTCTATGTCGAAGAAGAAAAAGAACTTGTTCTTGAGAATAGGGCCACCGACGGAGGCGCCAAACTGGTGGTACCGCAAATATGGCACTTGAGATGCAATGTTAGGAATTTGTGGGCCCGAGGGGTCCAGGGGGTTTGTGATGGTCTTCGGCGCCTGATTATTGAAATAGCTGTTGGCGTTTAGAAAGTTCTGCGAGAAAAACTCATAACCGGACCCATGGAAAGTGTTGGTTCCACCCTTGGTGATCTGGTTGAACATGACGCCGCCCATGCCGTATTGCGCCGAGAAGGAGGAGGTGTTGATCTGAACCTCCTGAACCGTCTCGAAGACCGCATCGTCGTTGTTATAACTGGCCGGCAGTGTCGTGGTGGCCCCGTCCTGAAGGAAGTTGCCGAAGTTCGGCAAGTTGCCGTTGATGGAAGCCGCGTCGCCGGCATTCCAAGCGCCTCCGGCCTGCGAGGTCCGCCCGTTTGTAGTGCCTGAAGCGCCCACCAGATAGATGTTGAAAGCAGCCCAGTCTGCACCAGTGATCCCGCCCCCCGACTGGGGCAACTGTGACATGTTCTTGAAATCCATGATGGTACCCTGCTGGCCGGTTTCGGTCTGCAGGACTGGCACGCCTTCGGCTTCCACAGTCACGGTCTCGGTCACCGCGCCAACTTCGAGAGCGGCGTCCTCGGTGATCACGTCCACTTGCAGCGTGATCGGACCCTTCACCACCTTCTTGAATCCCTTGGCCGTGAAGCTGATGTTGTAGTTTCCAGCAGGCGTCGAGACGGTGTCATAGAGGCCGTCTTTGTTGGTGACGAAATCCTTCGTCTCCCCAGTATTGATATTCGTGAGAGTAACGGTCACACCTGGCAACACGGCTCCCGCCGCCGATACCGTGCCGCGAATCTCGCCCGTATTTCGACTTTGTGAAAATGCCGATACTGCCACGGACAGCAGAAGACACAAGGCGAGCGCCCAGCGAACGAAGCTCATCATGGAGTTTCTCCCACGCTAGAAATTGGTCCCATCCACAGAGACGGGCTTTTGACCCAAACAGATCAGATTTCCCCCGGCCGTACGCGGTTCCTGCCAAAAACCGCCCCAAAATTGAAGGCTATCAAGAATATCGTTCTTTTACTGGTGTTTCAACTAGTACTTCTGTACTATTCCACTCTGCAGGAAGGTTTATTCCCAAAGACCTTTCGTTGTCAAGAGAAAAATACAGAGCAATATCGATATTCTTAGGGGGAATCGCAACATCAGGCTGGTTGTATTCTGCAACGGCTCTGAGGATGCAACCACGGGCTGAAGCAGCAAAGATCGAACGCGCAGAAACCAAAGCGTAAGGACAGAGCTGAGGATAGCCTTCGGAATGAAGCCTCCAGAAAAAAGAGGAAATCGGGGCAAAAAGGCACCGGTAACGCTGAAATCGGTGGCGGAATGCGTAGGACTTACAGCCAGTACGGTTTCGGCGGTCCTGAACAATTCTTCAGCTTCGCGTTCCGTCCCAGAGCATACAAAAAACAGGATTTTGGCGGCAGCACACGACCTCAACTATCGGCCCAATTTCTTCGCCCGTTCCCTGCGGGTCAAGCGCACCTACACGATTGGAGTGCTTCTGGCGGAAATCGGCGATGCTTACGGTTCTGTCGTGATTAGCGGCATGGAACGGTACCTTCGAGAACAGAATTTCTTCTTTCTTACCGTAACTCACCGCCACGACAAAAAACTGCTGGCAACGTACTCGACTATGCTTGTGGAACGCGGCGTCGAAGGGTTCATCACTGTCGACACTTCTTTGACTGAACAACTTACTCTGCCGACGGTCGCGGTTGCCGGCCATCGCCGAATCAAAGGAGTAACTAATATTGTTCTGGATCACCGCCGGGCAGCATGGCTGGCGCTGACGCATCTGGTCGATCTGGGCCACAAGAAAATCGCCTTCATGAAAGGTTCGCCGGTGAGCGCTGATTCCGACGTTCGGTGGAACGCGATTTGCGAAGTCGCAGCGGAATTGGGTATTCCCGTGCAGCCTGAATTGACTGTGCGGCTCGAAGGCGATGATCCTACGCCGGATCTGGGCTACCCGTTTGCCAAGCAATTGCTGGCCCGAAAGCAGCCTTTCACCGCCCTGTTTGCCTACAACGATATTTCCGCGATTGGTTCCATCCGCGCCTTGCTGGAAGCAGGCCTGCGTGTGCCCGACGATGTGTCGGTCGTGGGCTTCGACGACATTCAGAACTCCGCCTACATCAGTCCTCCGCTCACGACTGTGGGACAGCCGATGCGAAAAATGGGGGCGATCGCGGCGCGCACGCTGCTCGACCAAATTGAGGGACGGATGAAGTATGTGCCGGAAATTACGATCGAACCAGAGTTGGTCGTGCGCAAGTCCACTGCCCGGCCGAGTACCTAATGCCACAGAAGATCTGCGGCCCTCTCGCCGCCACGATAAATCCCGTTCCGCCCGTAGGACAATCGCGGTCGCGCAGAGAAATTGAATAGGGCTGCAGGAATCTGGTGGGAGTTAAATGCAAGGACATCGTTTCCCTACTTCCCGCTTGAGGGCCTTCTGTAATTGGTTCCCCATCCTCACGCTCGCGTTTATGGCAGTGGGCTGCGGCGGAGGCGGATCTTCCGTCGCTCCCCCGCCACCACCGCCTCCGCCTGCGGCGGCCACGCCGGCACTCTGGCCCGTGTCGGGCTCCTACAGTCAGACTCAGGCAGGGCAGACCGTTACCCTAACGGATAGCACTCCAAACGCCTCCATCTACTACACGACGGATGGAACGACGCCAACGACTTCTTCAACTCAATACAAGAATCCGATCAAGATCATGTCGACCACCACGATCAAGGCAATCGCCACCGCCCAGGGCTATTCACAAAGTGCACCGGCAACCGGCACTTACACACTCACGCCGCCCGGAAACGGCCCGGCGGTTTCGATCGTAGTGACGACCAACGACCAGACGATGCAGTTGACGCCACAATCAACCGTGAGTTTCTCGACCGCGAGCAGCGGCAGCAATGTGGTTTATCTGGATGAAACGCAGGTGTATCAACCGATCGAAGGATTCGGGGCTGCCACCACAGACTCCGCGATGTATCTTCTGAATGAGGTCGCGCAGCCGGCGCAATTCTCCCAAGCCATGAACGACTTGTTTACTCGCCATAGCAACGGGATCGGGCTCAGTTTCCTTCGCAATCCGATGGGAGCCTCCGACCTGTCGCGGACTGTTTATTCGTTTGACGACAATAACGGCCAAGCGGACCCAGCCCTGGCGCATTTTTCGATTGCGCACGACCAAGTCGATATTATCCCGCTCATCCTGCAAGCCAAGCAGCTCAACCCGCAACTCAAGATTATGGCGAATCCATGGAGCCCTCCGGGTTGGATGAAAGACTCGGGTTCCATGATTGGCGGATCACTTCTCTCCAGCATGTACACTCCTTTCGCTAACTATTTTGTCGACTACCTCCAGGCGTATGCGGCCGCAGGTGTTAACGTCGACTATATTTCCTTACAGAACGAACCTCTGTACGTTCCTGCCAACTATCCAGGGATGTGCATGCCTGCAGTTCTTTCTTCCACCGATTGCCCAACATCGCAAACCAATCAGGCGGCGGCTTTATTTAGTTACGTGGCGCCTTCACTCACTGCAGCGGGCCTTACTACGAAGGTGCTGGTTTACGACCACAACTGGGACAGGCCGGATTATCCGGAAAATGTTCTTTCCAACCAAAATCTGAGCCAGATAGCTGGTGTGGCCTGGCACGGCTATGCTTCCACGCCGGGAGCAATGACCCCGATCCAAAATATGTTTTCGAGCGTTGGTACCTATGAAACGGAGCACTCTGGCTTGACAACGAATTCCGACCAGACAAGATTGGACTTCGAGGAGATCACACAGTGTATGCGGAACTGGGCCAGGGCTTACGTTAAGTGGAGTCTGGCGCTAGACGAGAACAACGGCCCTCACACCGGTGGTTGCAGCACGTGCACTCCAATCGTGACCGTGAACAGTACTTCCGGCAATATCACTTACGGCAGCGAATATTACACCATGGGCAATTTCAGCAAATATGTTCTGCCCGGAGCGAATCGTATTTATTCCAGTAATGCCACGGGCATCGTGACGGCGGCATTCGTCAATCCCGCTCCCGACAACTCCAGGACGCTAGTGGCCTTCAACGATTCAAGCCAGACCCAGACGTTTCTAGTGCAATGGGGAACGCAGTCGTTCACCTACACGCTTCCGACTCTGGCCGGAGCAACCTTCACTTGGGCTGGAACCCAAAGCGCCCAAACTCCTGCATACACCATCAGCGCAGTGTCGCAGATTCAGGCCTCCAGCTTTAATCGCACTGCGGGCAACAATACGCCGGGGAACTACCTGACTTGGGGACTTGAGACAGAGCTCACTTCAGACACAAATGGCGGGTATGACGTCGGATTCGCCAGCGATGGAGACTATGCCGTTTACAACAACGTTGACTTCGGCACGGGGGTTTCTACCGTCGCAGCCCGCCTCGCGTGCCTTCAAGACAACGGACAAGGCAACGGGGGAGGCAATTGCGCTGGGACCATCGAGTTCCACTTGGACAGCAATACCGGCACCCTGGTAGCTTCCGTCACAGTGCCTTCTACCGGAGGATGGGAAACATGGCAAACAACTTCACCGGTAAACGTGTCCGGAGCAAGCGGCGTTCATGACTTGTACGTGGTCTTCAAGGCACCTGCGAGCGGCACCACTAGCCTGGGCAATATAAATTGGTTCCAGTTCAATTGAAGACGGCAACTAGGCACACGCAGCCGCTACCGGTTGTCATTCCCTGCTGCACTATGTGGTATTGTCGTCACCAGAGAACGACGTTGTCGTGCAAGGCGAAGAGCTAATCCATCCGGATTTCGTAAATTGGAGGTCTCATGAAGCTGCGATTACTGCTGTGTTCGTTTTGTGCTCTGCTGTTTTCTTCTCTGTGGTTGAACGCGCAGCAAGAGCGTGAGGCGCGGATGTGGCTGACAACGCCCGACAGGACTGCCCTGGTCGCGCCGCAACCAGCCGCGCTGCACTTTTCCCCGAAAGCGAGTCAACTGCCGGCGCTCGCCGTGGACGATGCGCAGCATTTCCAGTCGATCGATGGCTTTGGCTTTGCGCTGACCGGAGGAAGCGCGCAGTTGCTCTTGCGCATGGGCGCTGCGCAACGTGCTGCCCTGCTGAAGGAATTGTTCACGACCGGTGACAATGGGATCGGAGTGAGCTACCTGCGCCTGAGCATCGGCTCTTCCGATATGAACGAGCGCGTGTTCTCTTACGATGATCTGCCGCCGGGCGAGACCGATGTGGAGATGGCGAAGTTCGACCTGGGACCGGACCGCGCAGATGTGATTCCAGTGATGAAGGAGATCCTTGCGATCCGGCCCGACATCAAGATCCTGGGATCACCGTGGTCGCCCCCGCCTTGGATGAAGACGAACAACGACGTGAAGGACGGCCACCTCAAGCCGGAGTATTACGGAGCGTTTGCTAAGTATTTCGTGAAGTACATCGAGGCGATGCGCGCCGAAGGGATTGCGATTGACGCGATCACGATCGAGAATGAGCCGCTGAATCCAAAGAACACGCCAAGCATGGCGATGTTTGCGCAGGAACAGGGCACGTTCATCGCGAAGAATCTGGGGCCTGCGTTTGAAAAGGCGGGAATTCGGACCAAGATTCTGCTCTACGATCACAACCCGGACGTTTTGTCTTATGCGCTGTCGATTCTGGGAGATCCTGCAGCCAGCAAGTATGTTGACGGTACGGCATATCATCTTTACGGCGGCGAGGCAACCCTCCTGGCACAGGTGCACGATGCGTTTCCAAAAAAGAATTTGTATCTGACGGAGCAATCGGTGACCGAGTGGCGCTCCGGACCGCTTGGAATTGCCGAGCCGGTAAGAAGCGTGATGATCGGCGCAACGCGAAACTGGTGCCGCAACGTGCTGCTGTGGAATCTAGCGGCGGATCCGCACAACGGGCCGCATACGAACAACGGGGGATGCACCGGATGTTCCGGAGCCATCACACTGGATGGCGATTCTGCGACCAAGAACGTTGCATATTATGTCCTCGAGCACTTCTCGCAGTTTGTGCCCCCGGGATCGGTGCGAGTAGCGTCGAGCGAGATGGAACAGTTAGCCAGCGTCGCCTTTGTTACTCCTCAGCACAAGGTCGTGCTGGTGGTTTCGAACACGGCGAATTTCCCAAAGTCCTTCGCGGTGAAGTATCACGATACATTCTTCGAAACTACCTTACCGTCGGAGTCGGTGGGAACCTTTGTCTGGTGAGGGCGCTTCAGCCTTCTGAGACGCCGCTAGTCCTTGGAACCGCGCGGTCTGCTGTCTGAAAACAGCGGCTCCAGCATCGTCGCGACCAAGGCGAACATGGTTAAGCATCCGGCAAGGGGCACCAATAATCCGGCGCGCAGACTCCCCGTTCCCGTCGACGTCAGACCAACAAACCAAGGCATGACGGCGCCGCCCATTCCGGCAAGCGCGAACATGATCGCCCCGATGCGCCTTGACCTTTCGCCAAATGCTTTCACCAGCCACGCAACCAGGATTGGATAAATCGCAGCCAACCCCAGCCCCGCTGCGGTCACGCTGACCGCGACGCTCGCGAAGGTCCTTGCCCGCAGCAAAAGGCAGATGCCCCCGACAGCCAGAATCAAACCGCTCGCCAGCAGTCTCCGTTCCAACCGGCGCACTGGAAGCATCGGTACCAGAGCACGCCCGGCAATCAGCCCTCCCCAGAAAAACATAGGCGCCAGAGCCCACAGATCGCGAGAATCAGAATTCATTCGTTTCGTCAGTGAGGCGACCCAGCCCGCGACCGAATTCTCCGATCCGACGTATAGAAAGAACAACGCAGCCAGACTGAATGTGCTTCGCCGGCTGATGCCTTCTCGGAGTCCCGGCTCGGGTTGCTCCTCGCCTTCGTTTGCTTCTGCAGGCTCCACGTTCATCCCCGCGAGGATCACGGCTATGAGCGCAGAGCTCGCCCCCAGGGCATAGAGAAGCAATGGGGTTGCCTCGTGCCGCTGAGCCAGCATCACCAATGGGGCGCAGGCAATCGCGCCGATACCCCACAGGAGGTTCAGAATGCTAAGTGCGGCCACGCGGCGGGCTTTGAAAATTTCCGCCACCCACAGATTGCCGGTCGAAAGCGCCTGTCCCAATCCGCAGCCGAACACAAAGGTCGCGCACAGGCATGCCGCATAACTGCCTAGGTTTAACGCCGCCATTCCCGCTGCAATCAGGATGAACCCACACACAAACGTCTGCCGGTAGCCTCGCCCTATCAGCCAGCGGATCGAGGCAACGCCTGCCATCGAACCGCAAAACTGGGCCGTGAAGAGCAGCCCGGCACGCTGATCACTCAACGACCAACGTGCAATAAAGATGGGCAGGATTGGACCAATCAGGGTCGTTACGACACCCGTAACGACAAACCCGGCGTGCAGGACAACCGATGCGGCCGATGAGATCGGAAGCATAAGCGGCCGAGTTTGGATCGAGCTCATGCTGAAGGCATTCTGCCGAGGTGCTTGCCTGTGGCCAACTCGCGTAGGCACCACCAGCGTCTGGCAGGATGTAAGATAGTCGTCATTCTATCTGGATAATTGGATTCACACCCATGCGCGAGAGCCCAGTTCTTTGACCGAATTGTCAAAACCCGCAGGCGCTCTGGGCCCGCCGTAAAAGAGAATCGAGAGATCCAATGCTCACACGACGAAAGTTTCTTGCCACCGCAGCCTGCACTCTGGCTGCGGCACGTCTTCACGCGCAGGGCCAAAGCAAGGTCCGGGTTGCCCTTAGCATCCCGAGGGATGCGACTGGTCCTCGTATGCCGCTCGACTTTGTCGGCCTGTCTTATGAAGTCCAGCAACTCGCGGATCCCACTTTCTTTTCGGCACAGAACAGCGGCTTGATTCGCGAGTTCAAAGCACTATCGTCAACCGGTGTCCTCCGCCTTGGCGGCAATACCAGCGAATTCGCTTATTGGAAACCTAAGCCTGACTCTCTCGAGCCGGAGCATCCTCAAGTGCGTGAGGTTGTGGGCGAACCGAAAGCGCGGTACTACGCGGTGACGCCTGAGGCAGTCAGGAACCTGGCGGAGTTTCTCCAGGCCGCGGGTTGGAACTGCATCTACGGCATCGGGATGGGCACGAATGCACCGGCACGCGCCGCCGAGGAAGCGGTCTTTGTAGCCGAGACGTTGGGCGACCGGCTGCAGTATTTCCAGATCGGCAACGAGGCGGATTTATTTGACCATCACCTGCGCGATCCGAAAACATGGTCTGCTAAGGCGTACCTCGAAGAATGGCTCGCGCTGGCGCGCGCTATCGCAGTTCGAGTGCCGGCGGCAAAGTTCGGCATGCCGGACGTTGCGGCCAATGCGTCGTGGCTGACTGAGATTGCTGACGAGTGGCCTTCCATCCAGAACCCTCCGCATGTAACCACACTGACTCATCACTATTACTTTGGCGGCCCGGCGACGAACCCCGACGTCAACATTCCGAACCTGCTGAAACCGGCGACGATGCAAAGGGTGCAGAACACGGCGAATATCGCATCGGCCGCCGCGAGCAAGATGAATGCGCGGGTACGCATGACCGAAGGCAACACTTGTTATCGCGGAGGCAAGCCGGGTGTCTCCGATGTATTCGCCGCTGCGCTTTGGTCTGCCGACTATTCTCTGCTGTTGGCCAGTAATGATTATTCCGGCATCAATCTGCACGGTGGTACGGGCAAATCTGTGGCCAATTCCGTTGGCGGATCTCTTCCCGGCGACGGGCTTCTCGAAGCGAGTGGCGCAACTCCTGAACAGATTGCCACGCATCCGCATCCTTTCTATACACCGATTGCAACATTTGGCTCGGACTATGTGCTGGAGCCGGTCGCGTATGGTCTCAAGTTTGCGGGCTCGTTCAGCGGCGGAACGCTGCTGAAGTCCGAGTTGAAGACCGACTTCTCATCGAAGCTGCAGGATGCGGGAGTCAATGCGACGGCGTATGCCGCGAAGCTGCCTAACGGGCAAATATCTGTGATCATTCTCAACAAGGACGCTGCAGTAGACCTCGAGGTGGAACTCGACTTTGGTCGCGATGCGAGCGGAGCAGTGCAGATCGAAACGTTACATGCACCGGCATTGGATAGCTGCGAAGCGAACATCACAACGTCAACGAAGACGGAATCGCTCAAGCAGGGCAAGCACTCCGTCATCGTTTCTCACGCGACAGGAGTACGCGTAACGGTGAGTTGAATCATTTTCGTGACGAACTTCCGTTTAGGCGATCACTTTAGCCGGCCACTCATTCGGAGTTGTGGCCACTCGGTCTTGCTCCGCCAGTGATTTGGCATAGCTCGGAACCTGCCATCAGAAATGCCCCCACTCCATAAACATAGCTGGACGACGGCTTGTATTTGCCCGGTTCGGCGCCGATGGGCTGGATATTGCCGAGGCGTCCGCTGTCATAGATATGCGTCAGGATGCCGCGCCAACCCTGCGTGACCATGGGAAGGTATTTCTTGCGGTCCAGGATGTGCTCATGGATGCCCCACGCAATGGCGTATGTGAAGAACGCCGTGCTGGAGATCTCCGGAGCGGGGTAGGCGTCGGGATCGAGGAGGCTGGCGCGCCATAGGCCATCGGACGGCTGAAGCGCCGCGATGCGCTCGGCCATCACGCGATAAAGAGCGATGTACTTTGTGCGCCGAGGCGAGTCATCCGGCAGCCTCTGGATCACAAAAGCGAGACTGGCGAGAACCCAGCCGTTGCCGCGCGACCAGAAAACTTTACGCCCATTAGGTTCACGCATAGCGAGGAAGCGCTCATCGCGATAGTAGAGATGCTCGGCAGGATCATAGAGGGCCGCGGTGGTCAGGTCCCACTCATGGTTCATGAAGTCGACGTATCGCGGGTCGCCGGTGGCGAGGGTGAGTTGAGCGAGAACCGGAGCAGCCATATACAAGGCATCGCACCACCACCAGAGGAGTTTCTGGGGATCGTCGGGTCGGACAAGGACTTTGTTCATGGCGTCGCGCGTGGGCGCGAGCATCTGCAGGTCATGCGTCTCGGCGTAAAACGCGAGATATGTGCGGCCGATGGCTTCGTCGTCGGCGTGACCCGAGCGCGGGCCGAGGCTCCAGTGGTTCTGCTCGGCAACCTGAAGCACACGGTCACGATAACGCTGGTCGCCGGTAGCCTTCGAGGCGGCGAGAAAACCGTCGTAGAGAGCGGCGTAGGTCCACTGGATGTTGTACTTGCCTTCCGCCTCGTGCAACTGCCAGTCCGCGACTTTCTTCATGGCTTTGAGGATGTCGCGGCGCTTCAAACGCGGAGAAAGATCGGTGGCAAGCGGCCCGGGATCGTCCGGCTGGCTTCCGGCGGCGGCAAGCTCATCGGCAAGCCGCGCGGCCTGTGTTGGAGGATTCTGGCATGGGGCGAAATGAGAGAGAGCGAGAATCGTAACCGCGACAATCGTAAACGCGATGCACAAGCGAGAGTTCTTCATCGGCCCATCCGGTTTATGTCAGAAAGGGCTTCCATCGCTCCAATATGACTTTCACCTGGCTCACATCCTCGGGGCGAAGCTGCGGAAGCGGCGGGCGCACTGGACCCGCAGCGAAGCCAAGGACGTTCATCATTTCCTTCATGACAGAAACCTCGTATCCTTTTCGGCGAGCGCGAAGTTCATAGAGAGGGAGCACGTAAGTGTTCATCAGCCGCATCAGGGCCGCAGAATCACCCGCGGAAGCAGTGTCATGAAGCTTCAGCGAAAGCTTTGGAGCCACGGTTGCAATGCTCGAGGTGTAGCTGCGAATGCCGATGCTATAGTACCCGGGCACACAATCGTCGCCCGCTCCGCCAATCCAATACAGTCGATCGCCAACGCGGTTGATAATCTGCTGGTATCGCCGCAAGTCGCCCTGGCCGTCTTTCCAACACGCCAGCGTGGGAACACGTGCTGCCAGTTGTTCAACCCATGCCGGGCTCGGATTCACCCAATCGCGGCTGTAAACCAGCAGCCCTAACGAAGTGGCACGACCGATCTCCGCATAGTAATTGGCCAGACCCTCCTCGTCGGCATTGGGATAATACGGCGGCAAAGCCAGGATGGCATCGGCCCCCGCCCGCGCTGATTGCTGAGCCAGCTCGATGGCTACAGGAACGTTGAATCCTGTACCAGCGATAACCGGAATACGGCCATTCACTTCTTCCGCCGTTGCCCTTACGACTTCCAAGTGCTCGGCAGGGGTGAGTGAATACATTTCGCCGGTCCCTCCCGCAGCGACAATCGCAGCAATCGGAGTTTCGAGGAGGCGCTGTAGATTTTTTCGGAGTCCGGGAATATCCAAGGACAGATCCGGCTTTAGCGGCGTGATTGGAAACGCAATCACACCCCGAAGTTTGTGCCGCAGTTCTCCAGGCGTCAATCGTTCACGGGCGTTGACGGAAGTCACGTCATTAAACACCGGGGTCGGTAAAATGGATGAGGCAGCCAACGCGCCAGCTCCGTCAATAAATTCCCGGCGCGAAAAATGGGAGGACATCATTCTCATTTCTTATTTGTGGATCTGTTTGAAATCGAAATACGCTAGATTCATGTTGCCGAGCGTCAGTATGTGCACGGTGAGAACGTTCTTCCCTTTGCTCAGACGGACTTTGAAAAGTTGCGGAGCCAGATTCCAGTGGTGCCATTGACGCCAGGCAATCGGGTCGGCCGGATCATTTGTTGTGGCAATCTGTAGAGGTCCGGTCGCGTCCTTTCCGTTCACATCCACTGATATTGTTCCGCCGCGATTCGATGTGTAAAGGAAATCGGCGACGTATGTGCCCGACTTTGCCACATCTACGGTGATGTTGAACCACTCTCCGGGCTCCGTCCAGCCAACATAGAGCAGGTCTGCAGGAGGCACAACCTTGTTGAAGGGGTTGTCGTCAACCAGGGTAGGCTTCCGGCTGAATTTCGTATACGAAATATCCACTCCCTCCTGGATACGAAATTCATTGAGATAGGTCCCATCAGCCGGATTCAACTCTCCGCTGCCGTGATTCTGTGGATCGCTATCGTGATACGCGACTCCCTCGCCGCCCAGGTCATAGTAAACGCACAATATCTTCCCCGGTATTTTTTGCGGACCATCGCTATAGCGGCTGTCGTGATAAGGCAGGCCTTTGTACTGGCTTAAGAATGATTGGGAAAATGCAATTGTAGGTAGCATCGATACCGTCACGCAGCATGCCGCTACGAAGCATAAGGAAAACGCTCTACGGCTCATCCTGCCTCCCCGAGTACGCCTAACCCGTTTGCAGTTCCGCAACTCCGCAGTTCAAACTTGAAACAGCTCGATCCCGCGCGCCTTTCCAAGGTTGCGCGAGTACTTCTTGTCCGTCCCATTGTTCCAATGTTCGTGTACGCCAAGGCTGCGGCATCGGATTCCGTCGCGTTCAGGATCATAGAAAGTCTTCGAAGGCGGATCATTCGCCAAGGCAGATTCGCGCAGGTAGTTATCGGCATTCGCGATATCCGGAAGATCGGGCCATTCTGAAGTGAGAAAATCGAAGCCGACGGAATCGATCGCTACGCCGTCTAACGACATAAAAATGCTGTTCGGCCAGGCATCGTTGAACGGCGCCATCTTCCACTTGCGATGAGGCGGGCCATCCACGTTATCGTTTCCATAGAGCCCGTCGATTATAAAAAGGAGGGTTTTCTCGCCGAGGTCTTTATGCCCCAGATAATCCGTGAACGCCGAATAACTTGCCGAACCATCGCTCTTGTGATTGAAACCGTCGTGCGCGTTCTTGCGCCAGTCGGTGTTGATACTCGTCGCGCCGAAGAGATTCTTCGCGCAAAGTGTCACCCCTGAACTCACATGCGCTCTCAACACGGCAGCATCAATTAAGTATGACGCCTCAATCACGGTGGTATCGAGTCCCTTAGCGTTGTTGCTTTCAACCGAGAAAGGAATCGCGTTGGGCTTGAACTCGGCCTTTCGTCGTCCATCCCCTCCGATATGGTCCACAAACACGACGCCGGGAAATTCATGGTGAACCTTGTCGTAGAGGTTGCCCGGGATCCACCGGCTTGAGTCGAAGATGGTGATCGCTGATTCCGGCACTCGCCCCGGGCCAGTCAACTGTCGAACGAGGGCAAGGATCAAATGAGGCGAGGAGTTCAGGCGTTCGATCGTGCCATGGTCCGTCGTGTTGTTCAGGTTCGCCTTGATCGCAATCTTTTCTCCAGCTTTGTATCCGGCTTTGCCGCGACCATGAGTGCGATTGAAGTACTGAAAGACGGAAGTCCATGCCTGGGCATCGCTTTTTTGATTTGTGAGACCGCAGATGGACCGGGAAACCATGCGGTCGATTACAGACTGGTCATTATGGGCATCGGTCCACCACGAACCGGCTCCATCCCAGGTGACAGCCGCCGGATCATGCGCCCAGGTGACTCGGCCGGGAACGACCCCGCGGGGAACTCCCGACGGGGAAAGCGGCTCGAACAAGGAGGGCCGCAGGTAGGTGGCAGCGGCAAGACCCAGGGCGAACTGTCGACGCGTCATGTCCATTTTGACTTGCTCCTCTCGCACAAAATCTTACGGTCCCGTGGATCATCCTGCGTGAAAGCGCAGAAACTGCTGCAGGGCGGCCGGCCCAGCTTTCCACACGCAAAGAAGCTTTCTAGTTCAGCAGACGTTTTATCGTGTCATGAAGGAAACTGCAAGTCAGGCTGACAAATTAGTTGATGCCGCCGACACAGAGACATTAGCGACGTGTATGCTTGATGCCCAGATCGCAGCGTCGCTCCTGCATTGAGTTTGCGCCGATGCGAAGCGACAAGTTAGTGTCGGAGTTATGCTGATCCACCCTGATCGTCTGTTTCCGCCCGAGCCCGGCACACGAAGGATAGCCAGGGCGCTATATGAGGATGTGCGAACCTTGCCCATCCTCAGTCCTCACGGGCATACCCGTGCGGAATGGTTTGCCAAGAATGAGCCCTTCCCCGATCCAACCAGCCTGTTTGTGCAGCCCGATCACTACATTTTCCGCATGCTCTACAGCCAGGGACTTTCCCTCGAGGATCTTGAGATCGGGCAGGCGGGACAACGGAATCCGCGGAGAGTCTGGCGCATCTTCGCGAGCCATTATTATCTGTTCCGCGGAACGCCGACGCGGATGTGGCTGGACTCTACCTTCCAGGAACTTTTCGGACTTGAGCAGCGGCTGTCGGAAGAGACCGCCGATTTGTATTTCGACACGATCTCACAAAAGTTGCGAACACCGGAGTTTTTACCGCGCGCACTGTATGACCGTTTCAATCTGGAAGTGCTGGCGACAACCGATTCTCCGCTCGATTCGTTGACCGATCACAAGGCTATTCGGGAATCGAACTGGAAAGCAAGGGTCCTGCCGACCTTCCGGCCAGATCCGGTTGTCGACCCTGACTATGAGGGCTTTGCCGAAAATATAGCAAAGCTAAGCGAGAAGGCCAGTGAAGACACATCGACTTGGGCGGGATACCTGCGCGCGCTCCGAGTGCTGCGCGCCCGCTTTCGCGAACTCGGCTGCACGGCAACCGACCATGGGCACCCCACTGCGCGAACGGCAAATCTTCCCGCGGCAGAGGCCGCGCAACTTTTTCGTCGGGTGATCGCTGGCGGCGCCGATGCCCTGCAACACGAGCTCTTTCGCGCCCAGATGCTGACAGAAATGGCGCGGATGAGCCTCGAAGATGGGCTGGTCATGCAGATTCACGCGGGCAGCGCGCGCAATCACAATCGCCAGCTCTATCAGCGATACGGTCGCGACGTCGGTGCCGACATCCCGACGCCGACGAATTACGTGGACGCGCTGCGCCCTTTGCTCGATCTATTCGGCAATGAGCGCGATCTGACAATCATTCTTTTCACGCTGGACGAGTCAGCCTACAGCCGGGAACTAGCCCCGCTCGCAGGACATTATCCGTGCCTGAGGCTAGGGCCGCCGTGGTGGTTTCACGATAGTCCGGAGGGAATGATGCGTTATCGCCAGCACGTAACCGAGACTGCCGGCTTCTACAACACGGTGGGTTTCAACGATGATACGCGGGCCTTCCTCTCGATTCCGGCACGGCACGATGTGGCACGGCGCGTGGATTGTGCTTTCCTGGCGAAGTTGGTCGCCGAGCACAGACTCGAGGAGAAAGAGGCTTCCGAAGTGGCGCGGGACCTCGCCTACGGACTGGCAAAAAAGGCATATCGACTGTAGGAGCGCGGCATGGCGGATACGATGGCTTTCGACAACCAGACCGAAGGCGGCTCATCTCCCGCATCTGCTCCTGGCGCGGGGGTCGGCCAAGTGCGGTGGACCATTTGCGCCATGCTATTTGCCGCGACCTCGATCAATTACATGGACCGCCAGGTAATCGCGATCCTCAAGCCGACCCTCGAGCACAGTATCGGCATGACCGAAGTAAGTTACGGCTACATTGTGGATGCGTTTCAGATCGCTTACGCAATTGGCCTGCTGGCGAGCGGCCGGCTGATCGACAAGCTGGGCACGCGCATCGGCTACATGTTGGTGATGGTGACTTGGAGCCTTTCCGCAATGGGACACGCTCTGGCTAACACCGTGCTCGAGTTCGGGGTTGCGCGCTTCTTTCTCGGACTCGGGGAATCTGGCAACTTCCCCGCTGCGATCAAGACGGTAGCCGAGTGGTTTCCGCAGAACGAGCGCTCGCTGGCCACGGGCATCTTCAACTCCGGCGCAAATGTTGGAGCGATTCTGGCTCCCGCCATTGTGCCCTGGGTGACGCTACGCTGGGGCTGGCACGTGGCTTTTCTCACCACTGGCATTTTTAGCGTGTTCTGGATTCTGTGGTGGTTTTTCTATTACCGCAGGCCCACCGATCATCCGGCGTTGACTGCCGGGGAACTGCGGCACATTTATCAGGAGGCCTCCGCGGACTTGGGTCCTTCCGTGCCTTGGGGACGATTGTTGCGCTGCCGCCAGACGTGGGCCTACTCTGCCGCTAAGTTCCTCACCGACCCGATCTGGTGGTTCTATTTATTCTGGCTTCCGTCTTACTTCAGCGCGAAATTCAATCTGAACCTCTCGCACCTCGGTCTCCCACTCATTCTCGTCTATAACGTTTCGGCGATCGGCAGTATCGGGGGAGGCTGGCTGCCCGCACCCTTCCGTCGCCTCGGACTCTCGCCCAACTATGCACGGCTTGCTGCCATGCTCGTCTGCGCCTCGCTGGTTGTTCCTATCTTCACGGCTGCAGGTGTCAAGTCGTTGTGGAGCGCCATCGCGCTGATCAGCGTCGCCGCAGGCGCACATCAGGGCTGGTCCGCCAATCTCTTCACAACATCGTCGGACATGTTTCCCCGCAGCGCCGTGGGCGCAGTGGTCGGCATCGGCGGCATGGCAGGATCCTTGGGCAGCGCACTTTTCGCTTTCTTCGCAGGCCACATCCTGCAACTCACTCACAGTTATGCGATCCTCTTCAGCATCGCCTCCAGCGCTTATCTGCTGGCTCTGATCGTTCTGTACGGGCTCGCTCCCGGATTGAAGAAGGCGGAATTCGCCGCATGAGCCCGCGCCACAATCGCCATTGAGAGCGATCTCTTTCCACGGTTTTCGGGGTGTTTTTTTTGCTCAGCGCTGCGGCAAAGGTGGCAGCGTCACCTTCTGCTGAATCCCTGCGCCCTCGACAACGGTGTAAATGAAATCTGCCGCGACGTCCTGCAGAACTTCGCTTTCGCCATTCGGCCAGCGAATGCTCACTTCACTCATCCTGTCGTTCGCCGCCAAACCGAAGTGCAATCGTAAGTCATTTTGCGAGAGGTAGCTGGCGCCACCGCGCACCTCACTGAACTGCACCAGCGAGCCCGCCTTTACCGTCACGCGCGCACCAATCGCAGCCTTGTTGCTTTTCGTTCCCACCAGCTTAAACAACACCCGGTGATTCGGGCTGTCGTTATGATTCAGCAGGAGCGATGGCGGCTGGCCCACGTTGAGCACCACGATGTCGACATTTCCGTCGTTGGCAATGTCCCCAAAAGCCGCGCCCCGCCTGGATTGTGGAGGCATGCTCGCCAGTGCCTGGGAAACATCTTCGAAAGTTCCATCGCCATGATTGCGGAATAGCAGCATCGGCTGCCGGTACGGCGTTCCTCCGGGAATCGTGTCAACCTGGGGGTAAACGTGGCCGTTGGCGATAAACAAGTCCAGCCAGCCGTCGTTATCCATATCAAAAAATGCCGTGCCCCAACTCACGAGGGGATAGGTTGGCTTCATCAGGCCGGAGCGCACGGTGACATCGGCGAAATTGTCTTTGCCGAGGTTGTGATACAGGGTTGAGCCCTGCTCAAAAAAGTTGGTGACGATCATCGACAATCGGCCTTCGTGAAGATAGTCGCCCCAGTCGACGCCCATCGACCCCTGTTCCATGCCGTCACCACTGAGCGCGACTCCATCCAGCAGTCCGACCTCGTCAAACGTCCCGTCGTGCTTGTTGTGATACAGAAAGTTCGGCCCGGCGTCGTTGGCCACATAAAGATCAGGCCAACCATCGTTGTCATAATCACCCCAGGTCGCGCCCAAACCGTAATGGTGATGGGGATCATCCACGCCTGCCTTCTTTGACACTTCTTCGAACGTGCCGTCACCCTTGTTATGAAACAGCAAATCCGATTCCCCGGGCATGCCCCACGGACCGCACTGCACCAGCACTCCCTTGTAGCGACAGAAGCGCGGATCGTTGCCGAACTGCGGCAGGTTGTCGATGTCCACGTGCACGTAACGCGAGACGAAGAGATCTACCCGGCCGTCGCGGTCGTAATCGGCCCAGGCGGCTCCCGTGCTGAAGCCACCGGCGCCCACGCCGGCTTTTTCGGTTACATCTTCGAACTTGCAGTTGCCCAGGTTGTGATAGAGCGCGTTGCCGCCGTAGCCGGTGACGTAAATATCCTGCAGGCCGTCATTGTCATAATCGGCCACGGCCACGCCCATGCCCCAGCCCTTATGAGTGAGGCCAGCGGACTTTGTGATGTCAGTGAAATGAATTTCGTTATTCTTCGAATCGTTATTCTTCGAATCAGTGTCCTGACGGTAGAGGGTGATCATCGGGTCGCCGCCTTGCCGGAAGCGCTCCACCGTGGAGCCGTTGACGGTAATGATGTCGAGCTTGCCATCGTTGTCGCAGTCGATCAATCCCACGCCGCCACTCATGGATTCGACGATATATTTCTTGTCGGGGGAAGAAATGTGCGACACCGTCAGCCCGGCTTTCTGTGCGACATCTTCGAACTGCGGGATGGCCGGTTCGCGGGGAGTCTGCGCTTTTGGTAACGATGAACTTACAGGAGCCTTGGCTGGAGGAGACTGCGCGAGCAGCATCGAAGTCAGGAGCCATCCCGTCCCCAGGAAGACTGTCCACACGGAAGGCAGCGCTCGCATAGGCAGGAAACCGATTATACAGGGCGCTAAAAACGCTGGCAAAACGGAGGTCCCCACTGCCTGACGACGTGGGCTTAGTTTCCGCCCATGAATGTTATGGTGCCCGCTCAAAAGCATAGGGCTCGTACGAACGGTAGGCTACGAATATTGGGCGCGCGTTCTTTTCGCGACGGCGCCGTGAACCGCGCTTGCCAGTTGCAAAGTTCCGCCTGCGGCGGCGACAATCGTTGGATGCCGAAAGACTCGAAGCAGGTTGACGTCAGTTCGGCTGCCGGGGCGCCGGCTCCTTTCTCGCCTGGATCCATGGTGGTTGTGACGCTATGCAATCCTCGGGACAAATTCTGGGGCATGGTTCTGACGCTGGCTCCGGAAGGCCTCAGCATGAGTGGGATCGAGCTGGCCTCGTTCGAAGACTTCGTCGTCATGGTCAAAGATGGCGAATCGTTCAGCCCCGCAGTCGTTTTTTTCCCGATGCACCGGATTGAGCGCATCGAACTCGACCTTCCCGACGGCAGCTTGCCTTCCCTTTCGCAGCGTTTCTCGGCCAAGACCGGCTTCGATCCCGCTGCGCTGTTGGGCCATCGCAAGGTTGGCAGCGCTGACCAGCGTAACCCGGCGTCGCGTCCTCCGATTCCCTCGACTGAGGACTCGGCATGAAGCTGTCAGAAATCTTCACCGCACCCAACCAGCTCACGTTGTTGCGGATGGTTTTTGTTCCGTTTATTGTGATCGAACTCGTCGAGGGCCGCTATTTCTGGGCTTTGATTCTCTTCGTGATCGCGGGATTCAGCGACGGCCTGGACGGCCTGTTGGCCCGCAAGCTGCACCAGCAGACTCTGCTCGGCCAGTATCTCGATCCCATTGCGGACAAGCTCTTGCTGAGCACCATGTTTCTGGTGCTCTCAATCCTGCACAAGATTCCGTGGAAGTTTACCGTGCTGGTGTTCAGTCGAGATATTTCCATCCTGGCCGCCAGTGCCGTGCTGTTTGCCATCGCGGGGCTGCGCAATTTCCGCCCCAGCATCTTCGGAAAGGCAAATACTTTTTCGCAGATCGCCGCCGTGTTCTTTGTGCTGTTATTTTCAATAAGGCCCGCGCGTTGGGTTTGGATCACGCGCACTGTTTTCTTGCGCGCCACCTTCGCTTTTACGATTATCTCCGCGCTGCATTATGTTCTTCTCGTGCAACAACGGCTGCGGTCGCACTCTCACGCCCTTCCGCCGCATACTCCCTCGGACGTGACTGCCAGTTGACCCTGTTTCCGGCGCACACCTAGAATTGAAGGTTCTTGTCTGAGTCCTACCATTGCCTATGGCCTTACGCCTTTACAACACTATGTCCTCGGAGGTTGAGGAATTCCATCCGCTCCGCGACAAGGAAGTGCGGATGTATGCCTGCGGCCCAACCGTCTACGATTACGGCCATATCGGCAACTTCCGCACCTTCATCGCGGTGGATTTACTGCAGCGATTCCTGCGTCAGTCCGGCTACAAGGTGCGTTACGTTATGAACATCACGGACCTCGACGACAAGATCATCCGCAACGCAGCGCGCGACGGCGTGAGTGTTCAGCAATACACCGCGAAATACGAGAAGGCCTTTGTCGAAGACGCAGCCATGATCGGCATCGAGCAGCCGGCACTGGTTCGTGCCACGGAACACATTACGGAGATGGCGGAGTTCGTGGCCCGGCTCGTCGAGAAAGGGTTCGCCTACCGCACCGACGATGGATCGTATTACTTCCGCATCGCAACCTTTCCGCGCTACGGGAAACTTTCGAAGAAAGACTTCAGCGGAATGCTCGACGGGGCCCGGGTCGATGTTGACGAATACGACAAAGACAGCGCGCGCGACTTCGCGCTATGGAAGGCGCCCAAGCCGGGCGAGGCTTCCTGGGATACGCCGATCGGGCCAGGACGCCCGGGCTGGCACCTGGAGTGTTCCGTAATGTCGATGGAGGAACTGGGCGAGAGCTTCGATCTGCACGCGGGGGGAGAAGACCTGGTCTTTCCGCATCACGAAAACGAGATTGCACAATCGGAGTCGATGACCGGCAAAACTTTCGCCCGCTTCTGGTTTCATGTTCGTTTCCTGCTGGTCGAAGGCGAGAAGATGTCGAAAAGCCTGGGGAACTTCTACACGCTGCGCGACCTGGTGCTGAAAGGCCACAAGCCGTCGTCGATTCGATATTTGCTCACGTCGGTACCTTATCGCAACCAGTTGAATTTCACCTTTGACGGACTGAAGCAGGCCGCAGTTTCGGTGGAACGCCTGCGCAATTTCCGTCAGCGTTTGATCACCGGCAGTTTTCCCGCTGGCTCGAACCCAGAGATGCAAGCGCTCGCCGCCGAGACGATCGACCGCATGCGAACCGCGCTTGACGACGATCTCAACACCGCTCAGGCCCAAGCCGCGATTTTCGAGATGGTGCGCACTGTCAATTCTGCGCTGGACTCAGCAGAGATCAAGAAAGACGACGCTGCGCCGCTGCTCGCCGCACTGGAGAAGTTTGATGAAATATTCGCGGTAGTTAAAGATGACGACAGCTCGAAGATGAAGCAAGTGTTCGAATGGGCGTCCGCTGGGGGTCGCGATAAAGACGTTAGCCCTGAGCTGAAAGAGGCTGTGCAGTCGGGTGAGCTCTCCGACGCTGATATAGAAAAGAAACTCGCGGAAATGGGAGCGGCTCGCAACGCCCGCAACTTCAAGGTGTCTGACGCCTTGCGCGCGGAATTAACCGCCGCCGGAATCGTTATCGAGAACACGAAGGACGGCGTGCGCTGGCGCAGGAAGTAGTTTTTCGTGATGTTAAGCTGACAGCGGAAAGCTCACAGCTCTTATGAAATCCCTCGACGAATATCTCTCTGATGCTGAGCAAGCTCACGGCCATCTCTGCGCCGGGCAAGTTCTCGGCGTGCGGCTCGCCATGCTGGGCCTCGAGAAGCTTGGTATCGACGATCCCCGCGGCAATAAAGTAGATCGCAAGCGTCTCGTTACTTTCGTCGAGATCGACCGCTGCGCGACCGACGCCGTCGCTGTCGTTACCGGTTGTCGTCTGGGCAAGCGGGCCCTGAAGTTTCGTGATTGGGGAAAAGTCGCAGCGACTTTTGTCGACGTCAGCACGGGTAGAGCAATCCGCATCGCGGCCAAAGAATCCTCCAAGGCTCTGGCTCGCCAGATGCATCCTGAAATCGCCGACAAGAACCAGCAGCAGATGCTCGCCTACCGCGAAATCACAAATGACGATCTGTTCACCACGCAGTGGGTAAAAGTCGATTTGCCGCCCGAAGAATTTCCCGGATACAAAGGGGAGCGCGTGGTTTGTGAAGCCTGCGGCGAGGGAATCAACTTCCGGAGAGAAGTACGCAGCAAAGATAAAGGTAAGGATAAGGAGACGGTGCGTTGCCGCTCGTGCGCCGGCGAACGTTACTACGAGCCAATCTAAGCCGCCTGCTCGTAAGCATGCGCCGCGCGCAGGATCGTCGACTCATCAAAATGCTTCCCAAGAATCTGCAAGCCGATCGGCAGCTTCTCTTTCGTCTCGCCGCATGGAATTGAAATGCCTGGAATCCCCGCCAAATCTGCCGTCACCGTGTAAATGTCAGCCAGATACATCGCCAGCGGATCGTTCGACTTCTCGCCCAGCCGAAACGCGGCGGTCGGACTTGTCGGAGTCACAATCGCATCCACTTTGCGGAAAGCCTCTTCGAAATCACGAGTCAGCAAAGTTCGCACCTTCTGTGCCTTTAGGTAATACGCATCGTAATAACCCGCGCTCAGCGCGTAAGTGCCAAGCATGATGCGCCGCTTCACTTCGGCACCGAAGGCCTCATCGCGGCTGCGGCGATACATCTCGGAAAGCGATTTCACTCCGGCAGCGCGGTAGCTGTAACGCACACCGTCATAGCGGGCCAGGTTCGAAGATGCTTCCGCAGTCGCGATCAGGTAATAAGTAGGAATCGCATACGGCGTGTGCGGAAGCGAAACCGGAACCACTTCGCACCCCAGGCGTTTCAACTTGCCGATGGCTGACTCAACCGCATGTCGGACTTCATCGTCCAGTCCGTCTCCGAAATACTCTTTGGCGACGCCTAATCTCAGCCCGCGCACGGGTTTGTCGAGTTCGGCGACGTAGTCCGGCACCGGAAGATCGGCCGAGGTTGCATCCATCGGGTCGCGCCCGGCAATCGTGCGCAAAACAATCGCCGCATCCTTTACCGTCTTCGTCAGCGGTCCAATGTGATCAAGTGAAGAAGCAAACGCGATCAACCCGTAACGCGAGACTCGACCGTAGGTCGGCATCAATCCCACCACGCCGCAGAACGAGGCCGGCTGCCGGATCGATCCTCCCGTGTCTGAACCGAGCGCGACCACTGCCATGTCCGCAGCAACGGCCGCTGCCGAACCGCCTGAAGATCCTCCCGGCACGCGGCTCAGGTCGCGCGGATTGTGCACCAGACCAAATGCCGAGTTTTCATTCGACGATCCCATGGCGAACTCGTCGCAGTTCGTCTTGCCAAGAACCATCGCGCCAGCGGCTTCCATTCGCGCCACCGCGGTGCAGTCATAAGGCGGGATGTAGTGGCCGAGGATTTTCGATCCCGCCGTGGTGCGCACGCCGCGGGTTGACATTACATCTTTGATCGCAACCGGCACACCGGCGAGCGGCGGCAGCGGCTTGCCCTCGGCAGCCATGCGGTCAATGCGATCCGCCTGCTCGAGTGCGCGCTCTTTGCAGAGAGTTAGGAACGCGCCGATTTGGCTATCTTCTTTCTGGATGCGCGCATAGTGCGTCTCGGCTAGCGCGAGCGCCGTCATATTGCGCTCCTGCACGGCGGAGCGAGCTATATCGATTGTAAGCACTGTGGAATTCATCAATGAGTATGGAACTTGCCCGAGGGATCAGCTGTTGGCGTGTCAAGTTCCGCGTTAAACACTCGCCTGATTTCCTGAACGGTCTCAGCCCCGTCCCATCCTTTGGCTTCGCTCAAGGCGTTCGCAACGTGTCGAACCACATCTGTGAGGATGATTCCCCACACAGTACGTTCCTCGTCTCCCCAACTGTCGACACTAAGACTGCAATGTAGTCCCCCATGCGCCGTCCAGGCTCGAAGCACCTCGTGTGCATTTTTGTCCGAGCGAGCGCCCGGAGGAACTGTTAATTCATTGAGCACTGATCCTCCCACTTATCTCTCGATGACCTTCGGCACGCGGAAGAACGTTCCATCCGCATCGGGTGCGTTCTCCAGCGCGACTTCCTGCGACAAGGATTTCCGCAGTCCCTCGACGACGTCTTCGCGACTCGCATAGGCAAACCTCTCGCTGCCCTGCCTGGATTCGTCGACGCCGTAGCGATCCGACACCTGCGCCATTGGCTCGACGTTCGAGGTGTCCAGTTCGTTGAGCCTCTCGACATAATCGAGAATTGAGTTCAGATCGCGTAACATACCCGCGCGCTCCTCCGAGGAAAGCTCCAGGTTGGCCAGATCGGCAACGTAAGCAACGTCTTTTTCAGTGACTTTCATCTTTTCTGACTCGTCGTTTTGGCGAACGTCTGACCGAAAGACGCAATCAGCCCTGCCTGATCACAAACTCGATTCTCTCCACTTTCTGGCCTGCGTAACGATTCAGCGCGGCGAGATAACGTGGCGCCAGACCCTGCATCTCACGCTTCCATCCGGCATCTGGAACCTCAACGCGCAACACCGCATTCGCGAACTCAAGAGCTCGAGTGCGCTCGGCAACGACCGACCCGCAAACCAGAGGCCAAGCAAGCAGCGGGGCTTCGCCCTGCGGCACGCGCCGCAGTGAGCCCACCACAATCTTTTCCAGTCCCGCGCCTGCGTGCTCCAGATGAAGATCCTCGCGACAAATAAAGATAGAGATTGGGATTCCGAATTCTAGCACCGCGGCTCCGCATGCATAGAGACTGCACCGTGCTAGGGCGAAATGTGGCTGTGAATTTCGCCTGGAAATATATTCTCAGCCCGACGAAGCCAGGTTGACGAAAATTCGTTGACTTGCTTGTACCCCCCTCCCCCTCGGTCTATTGGAATCATCGGCGTAGCGCGGAATTGGGAAGTAATCTAAGGGCACCAATCACTTGCGGGCAAAATCTTCACAACAGAAGACTTGCGGGCACAAACTTTCCAAATTCTCGGATCGCCCGGCTTTGCGATCATGGACTCATTCTGGGTGAGGCGCAAGGTCAGATGTCACAGCGTCAACCTGTGGAATTCGACTTTTATCGTGGCATGTTAGTTCGACCGGGGCAGGGGAAATGCGTTTCTCACGAACTCGAGTGCGGTGTCGCGCGAAAGCAATCGCCCTTCGAGCTGAGCATCTTCTACAGCCTCCAGAATCTCGCGGAACTTGGGCCCAGGCGCATACCCGGCCGCAATCAAGTCGTCGCCAGAAACCAGCGCTGTGGGACGAATTTTCTCCGGCGGTATCTCGGCGAGCTTCGCCCGGACAAGCTCATAGGTGCTCAGATTGCTGTGACTGGCAAGGCTGTCGGCACGGTGCAAGGCGAGATGCTCCTCGAAGCTCGGCAGGCGGAGGAATTTCTTCAGGGTCGACTCCTTCATGCGCGTGACATGCCCAAAGCGCATGTGATTGTCGACCAGGGCGAGCACCTGAGCTGCGTCGTGATTCGAGAACCGTAAGCGCGCGCAGATTTCCTCCGCGATCTTGACGCCGACATCCACGTGATTATCAAAACGGATACGATCGGGCGCCACGCGGAACGTTGCCGGCTTGCCCACGTCGTGCAACAGCGCGCCCCAGGCCAGCGTGGGCGGGCAAGGCTGCGGCAAATTCTCGAGCAGCAGCAGCGTGTGCGCAAACACGTCGCCTTCAGGATGAAACTCAGGCGGCTGCTCAACACCCTTCATCGCCGAAATCTCCGGCAGCACTTCTTTCAGTAAGCCGCTTTCATCGAGCAGGAGAAAAGCCCGGCGAGCACGGCCCTCGGTAAGCATCTTCGTCAGTTCATCGCGAACCCGCTCGCGCGAGACCACCTGAATTTCCTGAGCGAGACTCTGGATCGCCGCCAGTGTTTCCGTTTCGATGGCATACTCAAAGCGCGCTGCGAAACGCACCGCGCGTAGCATCCGCAGTTTGTCTTCTTCAAAACGTCGGCTAGGATCGCCGATGGCACGGATGACGCCAGCTCCGAGGTCTCGGCGCCCGCCCACGAAGTCAAGCACTTCGCCCGTGATTGGATCGAGCATCATCCCGTTGATGGTAAAGTCGCGTCGGGCAACATCCTCCTGCGGATCCTGACTGAATCGCACTTCATCGGGACGCCGCCCGTCGGAGTAGCCGAGGTCGCAGCGAAAGGTCGCCACCTCGATGGCTTGAGCCTTCGGTGGCTCGTTTTCGTTTCCGTTCGTGCGCTGATCCTCAGGAACCGGCACCAGCACGACTCCAAACTGCGCTCCCACGGCGTAGGTGTCAGGAAAAATCTCCATCACTTGCGCAGGCGTGGCGCTGGTTGCAACGTCGTAGTCGGCGGGCTCGCGCTTCAACAGAAGATCGCGCACGCATCCGCCCGCCAGGTAGGCCTGAAAGCCTTGCCGGCGCAAGGTTCGGATGATCGAGATGGCAAAGTCTTTCAGCATCCCTCCCTTGGCCCTCGCGATTGAACAGTCGCGACAGGTTTTGAATTAAGCTAGAACAGGAACTCGAAACCCGACCTGATTATGCCAGACGCCTACATCCTCGGCATCGAAAGTTCCTGCGACGAAACCGCGGCGGCGGTAGTGCGCTCGGGGGAACAGTTGATCTCGAACATCGTCGCGTCGCAGATCGCCACGCACCAGCCCTACGGCGGCGTCGTTCCCGAGCTGGCGTCGCGCGAGCATCTGCGGGCGATCGTTCCCGTCGTCCGGCAAGCGCTGGCCGGCGCAGATCAGACCTTCGACTCCGTCGACGCCATCGCAGTCACTCAGGGTCCCGGCCTTGCGGGAGCGCTGCTGGTTGGCATCAGCTACGCCAAGGCTCTGGCATTCGCCCTCGACAAGCCGCTGATTGCGGTTAACCATCTCGAAGGCCACATCCATGCGGTTCTGCTGGAAGAACGGCAGAAAGGCAATCACGAACTGCAATTTCCGGTGCTAGCCCTGGTTGTGTCGGGCGGACACACGCACGTCTATCTGGCTGCGCAGAAAAACCACGGTTGGACTTACGAGAATATTGGCCACACCCGCGATGACGCCGCCGGAGAGGCTTTCGACAAAGTCGCAAAGCTGCTAGGCCTCGGTTATCCCGGAGGTCCGATCGTCGACCGGCTCGCCCCGCACGGCGACCCAACAGCCGTGAAGTTTCTGCCGGCACAGATCAAACACCGCGATCGCCGCGACCGGAAAGAGCAGGACGAATTAGTGAAGAGCGATCGCCCGCGCTTCGACTTTTCCTACAGTGGCATCAAGACGGCCGTGTTGCGCTACATCGAGATTCACGACATGCACCGTTCCATCGAAATCCGCCGGCGAGCGTTGGCCCAAATCTCCAAGCCGAAGCTCGAAGACTTCCTTGCGAATTGCGATCGGAAGACTCTCGACCTGGTCGCTTCATTTCAGCGTGCGATGGTCGAAGACCTGGTGAGCAAAACTCTGGCCGCGGCTCGCGCTTACGACGTGGCAACGCTTTTCGTCACGGGAGGAGTGGCGGCCAACAACGAATTGCGGGAAACGTTCGAGCGGCAGGGCGCTCAAGACGGCTTGCCAGTGTATTTTCCGTCGCGGCCACTTTCCACCGACAATGCCGCCATGATTGCGGCCGCCGCCTATCCCAAGTTCCTGGCAAAGGATTTTGCTGCCATGGATTTTTCTGCCGAGGCGAGTCTTCGTTTGCGCTGAATCGGTAGTCGAGGCTCAAGCTAACTGCCAACTGCCTAACGCCGCCTACTTCCCTGCCCCTTGTCCGTTGCCTTTCCCATCACCGCATCCAGCGCCTTTTCCAGTTGGGCTTGGATGTCGATGTCTTTGTAAATGGCGAAGTTGGCGCGTTTTTCCTTTTCGTCGAAGCCGCTGGCGCGGCCGGCAACGATAATAACGGGAATGTTTGCGGTCTCCGGATTCTTCTTCAGGGCGGTAATCAGTTCACTGCCCGACATCTTTGGCATCTGCATGTCGGTAACGATCAGGTCAGGGTGCACACGCTCAAGAATCTGCAACGCCTCTTGGCCGTTGGTGGCAGCCTCCACCGCAAAGCCGCGCTCCTCGAGAAAGCGGCACACGGTATACCGGATCAACATGGAATCGTCGACCACCAGCGCTACAGCAGGCATGAGTTTGCGACGTGCGGAATGCACGCCCCCGGTTCGCAGACTAGCAGAGCCAGTTCGCCGCGAACAAGGCGGATCGCAGCGCGACGGTTACCATGGTGATCTCAGACGGCGGCTGCGCGCCTTGACGGGCTTTACTTTCGTCTGGCTTATAGGCCTCGGCCTATGATTCCTGGGCTTCGCCGTCAGCGGTTTCCTCGATGCTCATATCCTTGAGCTCGCTTGACTCGAAGACTTCGCGGCACTCCAGGCACTCCACAAACTCGGCGTCTTCTTCGCGGCTGACGATTTGCACGCGCGGATGCTTGCAGGGTTCCTTGCCCGCGTTTTGAGGATGAGAGAACGGCTTTGAGGTCATAAATCCGGAGGCCCGCCCTCGTCGAATGCGCGGAAGGACGGATTCACGGGAATTTCCCGGTATTTTAGCCCTGCTTCGCAACTTGTCAAGTCCCTTGCCATTGATCGCGGTGAATTTCTTCGCCGATCCTTACCAAGTCCGTCACGCTGGCTTTATCTTGCCGAACTCGGAATTCCGACCAAACTGATCGCCAAGGGCTAAACTGCTCAATCGCGGATGGTTACCATTCAATGTCACTTCCAACCGTTGCCTGTAAGAGCTTGCATAAAGTTTGGTTATGGACGTAGAATGAATTACGACAGAAAAGGTCGGATTTCCGATCCGTTCCTTAATATGCGGGGTCTTCGGGTCCTCGAGAAGTCAGAATGCTCAAATTAACCAAGAAAGCGGACTACGCGCTGATGGCCATGAAGCACCTGGCCGACCACGCTCACGAGGGAACGCGGAGCGCCAGCGCCAAGGATGTCGCGGATTCTTTCGGCATCCCGCCCGAGGCGCTGGCCAAGATTCTTCAGCGCCTGGTGAAGGCCGGACTGCTGCATTCGCAGCATGGCACCAACGGCGGTTACAGGCTGGCGCGCGCCGCGCACACGATTTCGGCCTTCGAAGTGATTCAGGCTATCGACGGCCCTTTGTTCATCACTTCCTGTGTCACGGTTCGCGGCGAGTGCGGTCAAAGCGATCGGTGCAACATCCGTGAACCGCTGCGCAAGGTGAATGAGAGCATCGAAGCCGTGCTGAAACGCATCAAGATCTCACATATGCGCGAAGAGCCAGAAGTGGCGGAAGGCGCCAGCGTCAAGGCAGCCGAACTGGTCACGATCGTTTAGTAAGACTGAGAAAAGATTAGGCACTTAACAAGGTAGGAGAAAGCAATTATGAGCACGGATGTAAAGATCCCCCAGCAACTTCCAGTGACGCAGCACCCTGTTCCCCAGGGAGTGAAGCTGCCCATTTATATGGACAACCACGCCACCACGCCCATGGATCCCCGGGTGCTGGAGGAGATGCTGCCCTATTTCATGGAAAAGTTCGGCAACGCCGCCAGCCGCAATCACTCCTTCGGATGGGCAGGCGAAGAAGGCGTGGAGACGGCTCGCGAGCGCATCGCCAAGCTGATCGGCGCCACCACCAAAGAAATCATCTTCACCTCGGGCGCCACCGAGAGCGACAACCTCGCCATCAAGGGTGTGGCCGAGATGTACCGCGAGAAGGGCAACCACATCATCACCGCGGTCACCGAGCACAAGGCCGTGCTCGACACATGCAAGCGCCTGGAAAAGTACGGCTATCGCGTTACTTACCTCCCGGTGCAAAAAGACGGCCTGATCGATCTCGATGAACTGAAGCGCGCCATGGATGACAAGACCATCCTGGTAAGCATCATGGCCGCGAACAACGAAATCGGAGTAGTACAGCCCATCGCGGAAATCGGCAAGCTGTGTCGCGAGCGCGGCATCATCTTCCACACCGACGCTACGCAAGCCATCGGCAAGATTCCGATCGACGTGAACAAGCAGAACATTGACGTAATGTCGATCTCCGGCCATAAAATGTACGGACCGAAAGGCGTCGGCGCCTTATACGTCCGCCGCAAGAATCCTCGAGTACAGATTTCCGCCATCATCGACGGAGGCGGCCACGAGCGCGGCATGCGCTCCGGCACCTTAAACGTGGCGGGCATCGTCGGACTGGGCAAGGCTTGCGCCATCGCCTCGGAAGAAATGTCGCGCGAAGCAGTCCAGTTGGCCAGCCTGCGCGATCGCCTGCGCGACCGCATCATGAACCGTCTCGACGAAACTTACATCAACGGCTCCATGGAGCATCGCCTGCCTGGCAACCTGAACATCAGCTTTGCCTACGTCGAAGGCGAGTCGCTGCTCATGGGCATCAACGACATCGCAGTTTCCAGCGGTTCGGCATGCACCTCCGCGACGCTGGAACCATCTTATGTATTGAAGGCTCTCGGCACCGGCGACGACCTGGCGCACAGTTCGATCCGCTTCGGCATCGGCCGCTTCAACACCGCTGCTGAAGTCGATTACGTGGCCGATCGCGTCATCGAAACCGTCGAGCGCCTCCGCGAACTTTCTCCGCTCTACGAAATGGCGAAGGAAGGAATTAATTTGAAGGATGTAAAGTGGGCGGGGGAAGCGCATTAGAAGCAAGGTGTCAAAGTTTCAAGGTTTCAAGGTTTCGCGTGGGATCGTGAAGCCGAGAGTCTTTGAAACATTGCAACCTTCGAAACCTTGAAACTTTGAATTTGGAACCCTGGAGAAAAAAATGTCATACAGCGATAAAGTAATCGATCACTACAACCATCCCCGCAACGTCGGCTCCATGGATAAAAGCAGCGCTGACGTGGGCACTGGTCTGGTCGGCGCGCCCGAGTGCGGCGACGTCATGAAGCTGCAGATCAAGGTCAACCGTGACACCAACGTCATTGAAGAGGCCAAGTTCAAAACGTTTGGCTGCGGCTCCGCCATCGCCTCGTCCTCACTCGCCACCGAGTGGGTCAAGGGCAAAACGGTGGAGGAGGCCCTTGCCATCAAGAACATGGACATCGTGAAGGAGCTGTCGCTTCCTCCGGTCAAGATCCATTGTTCCGTGCTGGCGGAGGACGCCATCCGCGCCGCGATCAGCGACTGGAAGAAAAAGCAGGAGAGCGCGAAGCCGGTCGCATCCGCGGTTGCGCAGTAAGCGCAGCGTGTTCGTCTGGATGCGGCTGCGTTTTGAAAGGGCACGACTTCAGTCGTGCCGAAAGAGTCCCGCTCCTATGGCGGCTTTAGCCGCTGAGGCGTCGCGTCAGGAATTCGCATGACAACGACAACGGAAACCGAACAAACCGCGCAAACATCGCCTGCCGCGCCGGCCAAAGGCATCCTAGTCACGGATAAGGCCCTGGCCAAGGTGCGCACCGCGATGGCGAAGGAAGGCATTTCGCCCGAGCAGGGCGGTCTGCGCCTGGGCGTGCAGGGTGGGGGCTGTTCCGGTCTGAGCTATAACATCCGCTTTGACACGCAGCCGCGCGAACGCGACCGCATCTTCCAGTATGGCGATGTGCGCGTCTTCGTCGATCCCAAGTCGTTTATCTATCTGCACGGAATGATCCTGGACTACCAGGAAACTCTGATGCAGCAGGGATTCGTCTTCGTGAATCCCCAGGCCACGAAGTCGTGCGGTTGCGGCACATCGTTCTCCGCGTGATCGTGTGGCGCGGACACTCCTGTCTGCGAAACCTCACCACGAAGCCACTGTCCACGCGGCACACTTGCTTTGCGAAGTAGGGTGCTGAACTATGACAAACTTAACCACGATTACCGCCAAGCCCTCGCCTGAGGACACGCAATCCTGCTGGTCGTGCGGAACCATGCGCGCCGTCCACTTCTGCCAGGCCTGTGGCAAGGTTCAACCACCCGCGCCGGTCGACTACTTCGCATTTTTCGGTTTGCCGCGCAAGTTGAATCTCGATATCACCACTCTCGATAAGGACTTTTACGAGTTAAGCCGCAAGCTGCATCCCGATCTTAACGCCCAGGCCGGCAGCCAGGAGCGGGAGTGGAGCCTGCAACAGAGTTCTCTGCTTAACGACGCGCATCGCACTTTGAAGGATCCCATCAAGCGCACCGAATATCTCTTGAAGCTCGAGGGTGTGGAACTGGAAGAGCAATCGAAAACGGCGACGGAGCAGGCCCGCTCCACCGGGGAGATTAAAAAGCAGATCGTGCCGCCCGAACTGCTGGCCGAGGTTTTCGATCTGAATATGCAGCTCGAAGAATTGCGCACGCAGAAGAAGATGGGCGAAGACGATCCTGCCCTGATCGAGGAAATTGGCAACCAGAAACACGATCTGGAAGAAAAGCAGGAAGCCCTTTTGCACGAGCTTCAAGGGCGCTGGAAGATATGGGATGGAATGATCCAGCGGGAATCGAACGGCCAGCCGGTCTCCGACGAGGAACGCCGGCAAGAGCGCGACAAGATGGTGGACGTGCTGAACCGCCGCAACTACATCCGCAATCTGGTGCGGGATGTAAATGAAGTGCTGGAGAACTGAGTGAGAGAATTTGTAATTTGGTAATCGGGTAATTTTGTAATTTCAAACCTGAAGGCTCTTAAATTTACCAAATTACCCGATTACAAAATTACAAATGGCTACTGATCGCATCGTCGGCATCGACCTGGGCACCACGAATTCTCTCGTGGCCTTCATGCAAGGGGAGAGCCCTGTCGTCATCCCCGGCGACGACGGTTCGAATCTTGTCCCGTCGGTCGTTGCGCTCGACGAGAACAATCAGCCCGTAATCGGCAATGCCGCGCGTAAATATCTCACGGAAACGCCGGAGCGTGCCGTCTACTCGATCAAACGCCTGATGGGACGGGGCGTTGAGGACGTTCAGGAAGAATTGAAGTTCTTCCCGTTCCGCCTTGCCGAAGACCTGCAAGCGGGCGAAGTTATTCGCATTAAACTTGGCGAAAGGACCTTCACCCCGCCGGAAATCTCAGCACTGATTCTGCGCCAGCTCAAGCGCAACGCCGAGCGCTTCTTTGGAGCTCCGGTGGCCAAAGCGGTCATCACCGTTCCCGCCTATTTCAACGACACGCAGCGCCAGGCCACAAAAGATGCCGGTCGCATCGCTGGCCTTGAAGTCCTGCGTCTGGTCAACGAACCCACGGCGGCGTCGCTGGCCTACGGACTCGACAAGAAGCAAAACGGAATCGTCGCCGTCTACGATCTCGGGGGCGGCACTTTCGACATTTCGATCCTTAAGCTGCACGACGGCATCTTCGAAGTCATTTCGACCAACGGCGACACGCATCTCGGCGGCGACGACATCGACAATCTTCTGATTACAATTGCCCTCGATGACATTCGCGGAGACAGCGGACTCGACCTGCGCCGCAGTGCTGAAGCCGTGCAAGCCATTCGCAACGCGGTCATCGAGGCCAAGATCGCGCTTTCGTCGCAGCCCTCGGTCAAGCTCGATATCGCACTTCCCGGCGGCAAGCGCTACCTGCGCGAAATCACGCGCGAACAGTTCGAACAACTCATCCAGCCCATCATCGACCGCACCATCGGACCTTGCAAGCAAGCCCTGAAAGACGCTGGCCTCAAGCCCGAACAAATTGACGAGGTCGTCCTCGTCGGGGGGTCCACGCGCATCCCCAGAGTTCGCGCTCTGGTGAAAGAGCTTTTCCACCGCGAGCCGCACACGGACCTGAATCCCGATGAGGTCGTCGCGCTTGGCGCGGCAGTGCAGGCCAACATTCTCGGCGGCGGCTCCGAAGCCACCGAGAACATGCTGCTGCTCGATGTCACGCCGCTTTCGCTCGGCATTGAAGTCGCAGGCGGCGTGACTGACAAAATCATTCTGCGCAATTCGACGATCCCGGCGTCGGCGACACAGTTCTACACCACGCAAGTCGACGGCCAGGCCAACGTCGCCATTCACGTTTTGCAAGGCGAGCGCGAACTCGCGAAAGACTGCCGCTCGCTGGCGCGTTTCGACCTCAAAGGTATCCCGGCGATGGCTGCAGGCATGGCGCGCATCGAAGTCAAATTTCTTATCGACGCGAACGGCATCCTCCACGTCTCCGCGCGCGAGCAGCGCAGCGGCAAAGAGGCTGAAATTCAGGTCCAACCCAGCTACGGCCTGACCGACGAGCAAGTCGAGAGCATGATTCTGGACTCGTTCGACAGCGCCGAAGAAGACTTCCGGCAGCGCCAGGTCATTGAAGCGCGCAACGAGGCCGACATCATTCTCGCAGCTCTGGAAAAAGGCAAGAAGATGCCTGCCTGGGGCCACCTAACCACCGACGAGAAGAAAAAGATCGCGAAGATGGAGAAGGCTTTGACCGCAGTGAAAGCGGAAGACGATTACCAGGCCATCCGCAAAGCCATCGACGCGCTGAATCAGGGCACCACGCGCTTGGCCGAACTAATGATGGACAGCGCCGTTTCTACTGCGCTAAAAGGCAAAACCATGGACGAGGCCGACATGGGCGAAGGCCCCACAGCCCCGCATCCCATGGCGAAAGCGGAATTCGAGTAGAAGCCGTTAGCAATTAGCAGTTGGCGAAACGCGAATTGCTAACTGCTAATTGCTAGACTTCACGGAGCGAAATAATGTCAGAAGAAAAAACACAAGGCGCCGGCACAGCCACCGAAGAAGCTCCCGGCGAAAATACGATCGGCGAGAACACGGTGCAGCTCACGTTCCTGCCCGAAGGCAAGACGGTGCAGTTCGAGCACGGCAAGTTGCCCTACGAAGATCATGGCAAGGAAGAGTCGATCCTCGACGTCGCTCTCAACTTCGGAGTCCCGCTCGACCACGCCTGCGGCGGCAATTGCGCCTGCACCACCTGCCATGTCTGGATCAAAGAGGGCGCCGAAAATCTTTCCCCCATGGATGACGACGAGGCCGACCGTCTGGACATGGCCGCCGACTTGCAGTTAAACTCGCGTCTCGGCTGCCAGGTGCAGATCACCAAGCCGGGAAAAGTCGTAGTCGAGATTCCTGCCTGGAATCGGAATTACATTTCGGAAGAGCATCATTAGAAGCACAGGTTTCAAGGTTTCAAGGTTTCGAAAGACCAAAACATTTCCCGTAGCGCGATGCTTTGGGTTTCGAAACCTTGAAACTCTGAAACCTTGAAACTTAGAGGACTAACCCCATGCCCAAACCTCTCACGTGGGACGATGCCGAAGACATCGGCATCCTGCTCAGCGAAGTTCACCCCGAACTCGATCCCCTCGCCGTCCGCTTCACCGACCTGCACCGTTACGTGACAGAACTGCCGGACTTCAAGGGTGACCCCGGAGCGTCCAACGAAGGCAAGCTCGAAGCCATTCAAATGGCATGGCACGAAGAATTTCAGGATCGAACGCAAAGCTAAGGCAAAAGCAAGGATTAGCAAATAAAGGCAAGGGTTGGAACAAGATAGCAGGCTCCCGCCACTAAATTTTACAATTTCGTGACAATTAAACTTCTGTCCCCGCTCTAACATAATTCTGACAACGGTTGTGGCAGGGCTCCCAAATACTTCGTCCTAGCCATCAACTTCTCTCTCCGTCCAACTGCAAAGGGCACGGCTCTCACCGTGCCCTCTTTTTTCTTGTCTAAGCTTTTCCGACTCGCGGCTGACCTACCCCACAGTCGTCGGAACCGGCTCTTCCACGCTAGCCTCGCGCAGAAACTTCGCCGCTTCCTCCGGCGGCGTCGGGTTGATGTAGAACCCTGTGCCCCACTCGAATCCCGCCGTCTTGGTCAGCTTCGGCATGAACTCCATGTGCCAGTGATAGTGGTCGTTGGTCGGATCCTGCGCCGGCGAAGTGTGGATTACCAGATTGTAAGGCGGATTATCCAGCACCCGGTCTGCCTTGATCAAAAGAGTCTTCAGCGCCTTCGCCAGGTTCTCAAACATGTGCGACGAGGAATTCTCAAACGCCGACTCATGCTGCTTCGGCAGAATCCACGTCTCGAACGGAAACCGCGGCGCATAAGGCGCAATAGTCAGGAAATTCTCGTTCTCCGCGACCACCCGGCTCCCATTCTCCGTCTCTTGTCTAATGATGTCGCAGAACACGCAGCGCTCTTTATATAAGAAATACTGCTTTGCGCCTTCCAGTTCCTGGGTGACGTTGATCGGCAGAATCGGCAGCGCGATCAGTTGCGAATGCGCGTGTTCGAGCGATGCACCGGCCGCTTCCCCATGGTTCTTGAAGAGCAGGATGTATTTGAAACGGCGGTCTTTTTTCAGATCGAGGATGCGATCTCGAAAGGTCCACAAAACATCTTCGATTCGCTTCGGAGGTAGCGTGGCCAGGCTGGCATTGTGGTCGGGAGTCTCGATGATCACTTCGTGCGCCCCGATGCCGTTCATGCGGTCGAACATGCCTTCGGCCTGACGGCTCAGCGTACCTTCAATCCCCAGAGCCGGAAACTTGTTTGGGACGACGCGCACTGTCCATCCCGGCGTGTCCCGCTGCGAAGCCGGGCCGCCATTCGATCCGGGACGGTAAGCCTGAATCTCCGGCGGCGTCTTGCCTTCGTTCCCGTAGCAGAAGGGGCAGAATCCCCCCTTTAACTTCACGTTCTCCCGGGCGAAGTCAGTGGGACGCTTCGCGCGGTCTGTAGAAATAATTACCCAGCGGCCAACAATAGGATCTTTTCTAAGCTCAGGCACTAATGAACCCCTTTTATTAGGATAGGCGAATCTTTAATTCTAAGCCGTCAGGGAGGAATTCCGAAACACTTCTATCTGCGGCTGGATGGCCCTCGAATCTAAATAGTATACGCTGACCACATCGAAGCGCCACTGACAAGACGGTGGAAATCGCCGAAGGTAATCACGCACCACGGCCGCGACCAGCCGCCGCTTGTGCCGGTCCACAGCCGCTTCGCCGGGCTTTACATCTCGCGTGGTGCGCGTCTTAACTTCCACGAAGCAAAGAACATCGTCGTCCCACCCGATCAGGTCAATCTCTCCGCGGCAACGCGGTGAACGGAAGTTTCGCGCCACCATCGTGTAGCCGAGCATCCGCAGGTGAAAGTAGGCGGCCTCTTCTCCCCGCTGACCGGTGCGATGATGCGCCGCAATCTTTTCCGCCGGCAGAGTGTGGTCGGCAAGCCAGTCCAGGAAATGGAGCACGATCCGCGTCGTCTGCCCGGAAAAGACGCGTCCAGAAAAGACGGCTCCAGAAAACATAAACAGACCCTCAAACTTTACTGTACCTGTCTGAAGCGCTACCGGATAATATCTCCCTGACAAATTCGGACAAAGATTGTCGTTCGTTCCAAACCGGGAAAGCGTAAATTGCGAATTTGCCGAGATACGGAAGAATTCAGGAGAAGGCATCGGGAGAAGACAAATGAGCGACGCGCAAGCAAACGGCGACCCAGAAAGCATCGACCGCAGAACATTTCTGAGCAGGTCCGCCGCCGCCCTCGCCGGAGGGACCGTTCTCGCGACCACCGCTCTTTCCTACGCCAACATCCTGGGCGCGAACGATCGAATTTCGCTATGCCACATCGGCATCGGCAACCGCGGCCGCGAACTGGATTGGATCGCCGCCCAACTGAAGACCAGCCACAACGCGGAGATGACCACCGTTTGCGACCTGTGGAGCGTGAATCGCGAAAAGGCAGTTGCCGCGAATACGAAATATTATGGCCGCGCCCCGCGAGCGTTTCAGTATCTCGAAGAAACTCTCGCGCTCAAAGACGTAGATGCTGTGCTCATCTCCACGCCCGAGCACTCTCATTCACCCATTCTGAAAATGGCAGTCGAAGCCGGCAAGGACGCCTACGTGGAAAAGCCCATGGGCAACGTGCTGGAAGAGGCAAAGGCCGCCCGCGACGCCGCCCTCGAGCACAAACGGATCGTGCAGGTAGGAACCCAGCATCGCAGCGAGCCTTATCCCAGAGCCGCACACGACTTGGTGCAGACCGGCGTCCTTGGAGACGTCAGCAAGGTAGAAATTGAATGGAATTATCATGGCCCCAGATGGCGTGGGCGTCCCGAAAGCAAGCTCGTTCGCGAAGCCGACACGGACTGGCGCAAATGGCTGCTGACCAAGCCCTACCGTCCCTTCGACCCGCAGGTCTATTGCGAATTTCGTTTGTACAAAGAATTCTCCAGCGGCATCCCTGATCAATGGATCAGTCATGGCATCGATCTGGTGCACTGGTTCATGAACGACAGCTATCCTCGGTCCGTCATGGCTCACGGAGGCGTTTTTGCCTGGCACGATGGCCGCGAGAATGCCGACACATTTCAAGCGCTGCTCGAATATCCGAAGGGCTTTCTGGTCAGCTACTCGACGAGCTTTGGCAACGACTCGCCCGGCTTCACTCGTTACATGGGAAAGAAAGCCACGCTGTTCAACATTGGAGGCGAAGGCAGCCCGCGTTACCAACTGGTCGAAGAAAAGGGAACCCACGAAGACAATGCCGACATCGACCGAGACCGAGCGTCACACTACATTCTGCTGCCCGGAGAAACCAAGCTGCCGCCCATGGGCATCGACGATCTCTCGCTCGAGCACATGGCCAACTGGTTCGATTGCATGCGTTCACGCCAGCAGCCCCACTGCACAGTACACGACGGCTTCGCCCACTCTGTGGCCTGCATGATGTCGACCCAATCGTACTGGTCGGGGAAAAAGCAGTATTGGGACGCAGCGACGGAGACCATCGTAGATCGTCCTCTTGCAGATCAGCCACCCGCGAGCTAGGCTGCGCGAACTAAGCTAGGTATTGGAGGCTCTGCTCGATGAGCTTCGCGGTCGCTGCGTAGGGATCGCCGCTCTCGCGGTCGTATTCCATCGACAAGTAGCCGCGGTATCCGCTCGCCTTCAGGATGCCGAATGTTTTTTCCATGTCGATGCTGACCTCCTTGCCGCCGTCGCCGGTCTCGCCGTCTTTCACGTGGCAGATGCAGTAGGCATGCTGAAACATCGCCTGCACCGCGCGGTAGTTGAAATCCGCATCGCCGGTCAGCATAGAGTTAGCGAAGTCAGGTAAGGCGTGCAGGTAGGGACTGTCCACAGCCTCGATCACCTTCACGATAAAGAAAGCATCTTCGCTGACCAGGTCATCGTTCTCGAGATTGATGACGACATTCTTTTCCGCGCCATAGCTGGTAACTTCCCGCAAGCTCTCAACCGTGCGCGGCACATTCGGTGAGGACTTCCCTTCAATGTGGGTGCGGATGCTGGGGCAGCCAATCGCGACGGCCGCATCCACCCACGTCTTCGCATAAGCCACAGCTTTCTTGCGCCCGGCTGGATCTTCATCGTAGAAGCTGTAGCGGCCATCGACGGCAATGTCTACGGCCTTTACGTTGGCTTTCTGGAGCGCCTCGCGGAAGCGGGCGAGATATTCGGCGTCCAGCGATCGAAAGTGGCTATTGAGCGGTTCGATGTTGTGGACGTTGAACTTCTTCACGACTTCGGCCGGGAACTCGGTGAGCTCCATCCCGGGCAGGCTGTGATTGCGATCCCGATTGTTCGGGCTGTCGATGTAGGCGCGAAACGGGTACGACGCAACCGCGAGACGATCGCGTGGTGCGGTGGGAAAGGAGATGTGCGGCTCGGGATTGGTGTCCGCAGCTGCGAACGGCAGCCCGGTCGCGGCCACGAACGCGCCCGCCGTTAGAACTGACACGTTTTCTAGAAAAGCCCGTCGAGTTAGCGAGTTCACCTTAGTTTATTGAGGCCGAGTTCCGGGATTATACTCTGCCGCCGCACCCCCCATCTTGCTGGAGCGAAGCGATTTCTCCGACAATTCTCCGGGCCGGAGACGACTGTTCCTCCCAAACCCAGAAATTCCCGAAATCTTGTCAATAGGCAGAAACTACACGATCGATCCTAACTAACTCAAAGCAGCGGAGATATATTTCCGGGAAACGTGACACAATCACCCATTCCAGATTGATATACTGGATATATAGAGTAAAAATTCAGAAAAACGAGGCGCGGCCCATAGGCCGCGCCTTTTTTGTTGGGCATGGATTCTCGGGGCATCGATTTCGTCAAAATCCCTGCTCGGCAGGGAGCGATGTGCGCGGGCTTAAAGGTTTCAGGAATTTCAAGGAGCGCGGCGAGTGGGTCGAGCTGCGCTTCATGGCCGAAGCCATGCGCCACGGCTTCAAAGTTCTAAAGCCCTGGGGAGAATCCGCTCCCTTCGACGTCGCCCTTTATTTCGGCTCCCGCATCGTAAGGGTCCAAGTGAAATCAACTTCTTGCCGCAAGAGGACCGGATATCTCTGCCACATAAGAAGCGGACCGCGGCGCCCTTATACCCTCGACAATATCGACTTCTTCGCCGGCTACGTCATCCCGCAGGACGCCTGGTATCTCATGCCGGCTCGGGTCGTGGTCGGCAAGATACGCGAGGGCCTGATGATCTGTCCCATGCAGCGCCTCAAGGTAAATCGCTACCACTACGAGTGCTACCGCGAAGCCTGGCCCCTGCTCCGCCCGAAGCCGGAGGAAAAGAAGCCCCGCTAACCGCGGATTGGCCGGGTGGCCCATTCTAAATTTCGCGCTCTTTGCGAAATTTAGAGTGGGGATGTTCACATATCACAGACTTAGTCCGGCGAAGAAACTAAATTGTCCTCATGCCTTGGGGACTGACGCGTTTTCACGACAGCGGGCAGAGTCATTTCGTCACCTTCGGTCGTTACCATCGCCGACTATTGCTTACGACCGACGAAAGCCGACGAATCTTCGAGGCAGCTTTGGAGCGGGTGCGGCGCAGGTTCAGGCTTCAGGTGTATGGGTACGTGGTCATGCCGGAGCACGTTCACTTGCTGCTTAGCGAGCCCCAACGGGAGTCGTCCAGCGGTGAAACTGCATCGGCCAACATAAGCACAGGTGGCCCATTCAAGCCGTCCTTTGGCTTGAGTGGGGCACTTAAGTCGTTGAAGCAAGGAGTGTCCCGGCGTTTGATTGGCGACGCGGAGCACTTCTGGCAAAAAAGGTACTACGATTTCAACATTCGAAATTACCCCCAGTTTGTGGAAAAGCTGCGCTATATCCATGGAAATCCGGTGAGGGCTGGGTTGTGCGAACGTCCGGAGGACTGGGAGTGGAGCAGTTTTCGCCACTATGCAACTGGCTGTGAGGGACGGGTTGAGATCGAGTCGGAATGGACTGCGCGAAAACGCGAACGCGCGGCGGGAAAGCTCTCTCCCGCTGTGGAACTGCCCCACTCAAGCCAAAGGACGGCTTGAATGGGCCACCTGTCCGGATCGTGGCGGGGTAGACTTCTCAAATCGCTACGATTACGCGCCCCAGCTTCACTGGGTGTTCGACCAACTCGTGGGCGCGGGCTACCTGATCCAAGGGAACAATTTCGGCAATATCCAGTCCCCGCCATCCCGCTTCAAGTGCCTGATTGAGGGCGCGGGCGGCTTCGGCCTTGGCATCGGCGGGAACGTCGTCACTTCCGACAAAGAAGATTCTGGCGTTCACAAATACAAGCTCCCAGAAAGGAATCTCCGGAGTCGGAGCGTTGGTGGCGTAGGTTGCGATGGACCCTCCCTGCGCCAACACCTGCGTGTCGGTTTTGATGTTCGCTGCGAATGCCACCTCGACGACGTGATGCACTCCAGCGGGAGCCAAGGCACGGATTCGTTCTGCTAAATTTCCATCCGTGAGCAGAACCTCGTCTGCACCGGCGCGCGATGCGATTTCCTTGTCGCTTTCCGCGCGGCAGGTGGCGATGACTCTCGCTCCCGCTCGATGCGCCAATTGAACCGCACAAGCCCCGACCGCCCCGGCGCCGCCTTGTACCAGAACTGTTCGTCCCTCGACCGAGCCCGCGACATGAACTGCTCGATGAGCGGTTATGCCGGGAATTCCGAGACAGGCTCCTTGCTCGAGCGGCACCTTTTCGGAAAGTGGAGCCACCTGCTTCAAGGGAACCACGGTGTACTCGGCGGCGGTGCCGAAAGGCCGGTAGGATTGAGCGCCGTAGCACCACACGCGCCGGCCGATCCATTCCCGCGTGACGCCTTCGCCTACGGCATCCACCCTGCCGGAGCCATCGCTGTCTGGAATGACACGCGGATATGGCATGCCGATGCCAAAAGAATCCTGACGTTTTTTCACATCGCCGGGGTTTATGCCGGAGAAAGCAACGCGAATGCGAACTTCGCCTGCGCGTGGCTGAGGATCTTCCATCTCACCAACGGTGAGGACATCACGGGCAGCGCCCTGCTTTTCGTACCAGGCTGCCTTCATTCTCTCGGTCCCTCCTTGGGCGGGCGCCAGCCTCCGCCTACGGATTGAAATACGGATTGTTCGCCATGCGGATGAACGACGCTTCCGAGGCAGGAGATGAACTGATGCGCCAATCCGCCTCCTTATTGATGTCGAACCATACGACACCCTTGATGAGCGGGAAGTTGGTACGCAGCGTGGGGATGATGTCGTCGATCCATTTTGCTTTGTCCCCGCCAGCTTCAGCGGACGCCATCTCTCCAATCAGGATCGGCTTTTTCTTCGCTGCCAGCAGCGGGTAGATCTCCTGGAACACCTGCTGGAAGGTCTGCCAGCCGCCGTTCGTCGTACCCCAGTTGTAGCCATCGACTCCGGTCCAATCGACGTAGGCATCGCCGGGGTAGTAGTCCATCGTAGTGCGATTGCCTCCGTTCGTATCGGTGACGTTCGGACACCACGCCCAAACCACATTGTTCGCTCCCGCGGCGACGAAGAGGTCGTGAATGTGTCGATAAGCGGAAACGTACAGGGGAGCGTTGTTGCCGTTCCACGCCTCGTCGCCGTTCATCTCGGCGGCAAAGTCGAGAAAAAACTTCTTGCCGAGCGCTTTGGAACCTTTCGCACGCGCAATAATCGTTGCATCGAGGCTCCCATCGACGATCCGGGCGAAGTCGATGTGGTGGGGCTCCCAGCTGATGAGAGGAATGCGTCCCGCAGCCAGGTCAGCCTGCGTGACGCTCCCGGTCCAATCCGCGTCCCACCCGTAGTAGGCAAGGTGAATGACAGGTGTGCGCCCGAGCTTTCGCGTCGTCTCCTCGATGCTGCCGGCGCCGTAGAATTGCCCAAGCAACGCACCCGACGCAGGCTCGAGAATGGATGATTCTCGAATGGATGATCGAACAGACGATCCGGGCGACTCCTGGCTCGCGGCATTGGCAAGCACTCCGCTCAAAGCCAGTATGACAACGCCTGCTAAAGCGACTCTGCTAAGCATTTCCCTCATGGTAGCGACGAACTGCCGGGTGGCCCATTCTAAATTTCGCGTTCTTTGCGAAATTTAGAGTGGGGACGTCTAAGGCTTGAGTGGGCACCCGTCCTACTTGCCCACTTCCTGGATGCACTCTTCCAGCACGTCGATCGCGACGTCGGCTTCTTCTTTGGTCACGACCAGCGGCGGGCACAGGCGAACTGAGCTCGGCCCGCAGCCGAGGAATAGGATGCCGTGTTCGAAGGCCTTTTCGACGATCAGGTCGCGCTCGGCGGCGGCGTACTCCTTGGTCGACTTGTCTTTGACGATGTCGACACCGATCATCAGGCCGCGGCCGCGAACATCGCCTACCAATTTCAGCTTCGTGGGCCAGTTGGCCATGCGCTTCAGCATATGCGCGCCAACTTCAGCCGAGTGCTCGAGCAAATGTTCCTTCTCGATCACGTCGAGCGTGGCCAGCGCTGCCGCGATGCACACGGGATTGCCGCCAAAGGTTGAGGCATGGGAACCCGGCACCCAGTCCATGATCTCAGAGCGAGTCATCACAACGCCAAGCGGCATGCCGGAGGCGATTCCTTTCGCGATGAGGACCATATCCGGCTCGACACCGGTGTGCTCGACGGCCCACCACTTGCCGGTGCGTCCGATGCCGCTCTGGACCTCGTCCACCACAAGAAGGATGCCATGACGATCGCAGATGCGACGCAGCTCCTGCATAAAGATGGTGGGCGCGACCACATATCCGCCTTCACCCTGCACGGGCTCGATGAAAATGGCGGCCACTTCCTCAGGCGGCAGCGTGGTCTTGAACAGCTTCTCTTCAATGAAGCGAGCGCAGCTCATCGCGAACGCGTCAGGATCCTGCGCAGCATCTTTGCGTCCCCGATAAAGATCAGGATAGGGCACATGCGTCACGCCGCCAAGAAGCGGCGAAAACCGCCGCCGTTGCTGGGGTTTCGAGGCGGTGAGAGAGAGCGCACCCATAGTGCGTCCATGAAACGCCCCAAAGAACGCAATGATGTTGGGTCTCTTCGTGTGATACCGGGCGAGCTTGAGGGCGCACTCGACGGCCTCGGCGCCGGAGTTGCCGTAGTAGATTTTGTGCGGGCCGGGCATGGGAGCGATCTTCGACAGGCGCTCGGCAAGCGTGACCATGCTCTCGTAATAGAAATCCGTACCGGACATATGGATAAGTTCGGCGGCCTGCTTTTGCATGGCGGCGACTACTTGGGGATGGCAGTGGCCGGTTGAGGTGACGGCGATGCCGGCGGAGAAGTCGTAGAACTCGTTGCCGTCGACGTCGGTGATGACGATGCCGCGTCCGCTCTTGGCTACGAGTGGGTAGGAGCGGGTGTAGGACGGCGAAATATATTTCTCGTCGCCGGCCAGGACGCGTTTGGCGTTGGGTCCGGGCAGGGCGGTCTTGATTTTGGGTCCGGCAGCAGTCATGGTCTTCGTGGTCATTGGAATCCTCCTTAAAACAGTGGCCAGTGGTTAGTGGCCACTGGTCAGTGAACGGCACTTCGGAGCACGCCGCTCTGGTTCGGGCACACGTGGAACCGAAAGAATCGGGCGGAGGATTTTGTTAGTCGCTACCGAAGAGGCTGGGACGGAGGCGCGATGGGAGATTCGCGCGATAGCGCCTGGGACAGACGAGGCAATGCAGCCAGCACTCAGGCAGGTGCACGTTGGGCATGCACGAATTGGGAACGTTGCGCAGCATCGCTAGCCATCGACATCACTATCGCTAACATCATTATAGCTTGCGGCGGAGGCCAGCGTAACCCCCTTAGGTAACAGTCGGGCTGCGCCCGGCGGACAGCCGAGGGCGGCTGTCCCCACGTTTTGACTCCGCAGGTCGAGCCTTGGCGTGCCATATGCCAACCTTTGGAATCCTACGTATGTTTGCACCCGTCTGATATGTTTTAGCTTCTCCTGTTTTCTCACTGACATGTCCAGAACTCAGAGCCCGAGCCGGTTTGCGGTGATTCTTGCGTTCGGGTTGGTGTATTTATTTTGGGGATCTACCTACCTGGCAATTGACATTGCGGTGCAGACGATTCGTCCGGCGTTGATGTGCGGGGTGCGGTTTTCGCTTGCTGGCGTGGTGATGCTGGCGGTGTGCGCGTTGACGGGACGGCGGGTTTGGTACTCGGCGCGGCAAATTCTGCTGGCTTCTGTGGTGGGGATTCTGTTGCTGATGGGAGGCAACCTGACGTTGGCCTGGGCGGAGCTTTCGGTGCCTTCGGGGCTGGCGGCTTTGATTATCGCCATCACGCCGTTGTGGTTTCTGGTGCTGGACTCGCTGCTGCTGGGCGACCATCACATTTCGTGGCGGGGTAAGGCCGGGCTGGCGCTGGGGATGGCGGGGTTGGTAGTGCTGTTCTGGCCGGAGTTGCATTCGAGATCGGCGCTGGGGCGGCGCGAGTTTTGGGCTTCGGTCTCGCTGCTGGGCGGATCATTTTCATGGGCGCTGGGGTCGGTGCTGTCGAAGCGCTGGCAGTCGGGCATGGACGTGTTCAGTGCGACCGGATGGCAGGTGACGGCGGCGGGCGTGGCGAACCTTTTGTTTGCGTTCGTGGTGGGGGATTTCTCGCACGCTACGTGGACGGCGCGCGGGGTGGGCGCGGTGCTTTATCTGGTGGTGTGCGGATCGTGGGTCGGGTATACGGCTTACATCTGGCTGCTGGAGCATGTGCCTACGTCGAAAGTTTCGACCTATGCTTATGTGAATCCGGTGGTCGCGGTTTTTCTGGGATGGTTGGTTCTGCATGAGCGGGTGGATCGGTTCATTGTTATGGGGAGTGTGATTGTGGTGGTGTCGGTGATTCTGGTGACTAGCGCGAAGGTGAAAGAGAAAACTGTCGCGGAGGAGTTGCCGGCAGTGGAAGCGGCGGGGTAGCTGGTGAGGGGAACTAAGTGCCGTCCCTGACGGGACTCGGTTCCGACTTTGCCAGGCCACCCCGCACTTACGTGCGGGGCTAATGAATGGCGTCGCTGGCGCGACTCGTCGATCGGTTTGCCGCCGGAGCCACTTCGCGAGCCATCAACTATTTCGTGGCTTCTTCGTCGTCCTCTTCATTGGTTACCAGATCCACTGTATGGCTGCGGATGGCGAAGGTTTGTTTGGGGGCGCCTGCGGGCTCGAAGGTTACGCGGGTCGGAGTTCGTTGCCAGACGGGCGTGGAGCAAGCGGAATCGGGGCCAGCATCTTTGATTTCTTTGTCTGCCATGTTCTCGCCTTCGATGAGCTTCCTGAGAATCGTCTTGCGGCGGCTGATTTGGGCTACGACTGCGTAGACTCTCTTGCTGTCATCGGAGACTCCGCAGTAAGCGGCGTAGTCGCGGTACCAACTAGCGGAGGAGTAGAAGGCGTCGAACTCGGGGAGATTGATAGAAGCGATGCGACCTGTGGTGCGGTCGACCAAGAGCCATCCACCTCGTTGCCATTGCCAGTGGGGCGGCGAAGTGGACTCGTCGGGTAGGCTGTCGTTTACGCGGAAGGCGCGGCGGATTACGAACAAGCGGTCGGTGACGTCGTGAGCAGGGCCGAGTGTAAATTCCTTGATGCGGGCGTCGACCAGGAGTGGCCGGAGTTTCAGAGTAAGCGGCTTGTCTTCTCCGGTGCCCGACTCGGGGGACCATTGGACAGTGGTCCATTTGCCGAAAGTAATGATGTGAGTCTTGGTCGCCGCGACCACGGCGGTCGTCTGCATGAGAATGACGAGGAGTGGGAAGGCTAAGGGGAACCTTGGGATGCGGAGCATGGCTGAGATTAAGCAGATAACGGTATAGAGGACAAGGTTAGACGTCACAAAATCGTGGGCTGATTCCAGGGAGATTTCCAAAGTGGGAGAGGAAACAGATTTTGATGGAGCGAAGTGTTTTAGACGGTTAGGTCGTGCGGCGGCGCGGCGGATTTGAGATTGCAGTAGAATCTAGGGAAGGTTCCTCGATCGAAAGTGGGAGACCGCACACCAGTGGTGCCGTCCCTTCGGGACTCGGTTCCCTCTCTCGAGCGCAACCTCGCACTTACGTGCGGGGCTAACGAATACCACCCCTGAAGGGGTTGACTGCGATGAGTTTCCCTCACGATTTCCGTCCGGATTCGAGCGATGCGGCCCGGACAACTTTCCCGCGGGAAGTGGCCTCTGATCAGAATGTGCATGTGTTTGCGATGCGGCGGCGGGTTCCCCGGATTCTGGTGGTGGACGACCATCCTAGTATTGCGGGGCTGATGAGCCAGTTGCTGACGCAGCGCGGCTACGAAGTGGTGACAGCGGCGAATGCGGAACAGGCCGAGGCGGAGGTGCGGCGGCAGGCGCCTGACCTGATTTTGTCGGATGTGAAGATGCCGGGGAAATCGGGTTATGACTTGTGCCGGGTGCTCAAGGGTGACCCCGCAACGCGGCTGATTCCCTTTGTGCTGATCACCGGATTGACCGATAGCACGGACAAGCTGCAGGGAATCGAGGCCGGAGCGGATGACTTTCTGAACAAGCCGGTGCTGGCCGAGGAGCTGACAGCGCGGGTGAAGTCGTTGCTGCGAGTGAAGGAATTTACCGACGAGTTGGAGACGGCGGATTCGGTGCTGTGCACGCTGGGGCTGATTGTGGAGGGCCGAGATCCTTATACCGAGGGACACTGCGAACGGCTGGCGGCTGGGGCGGCGGATTTGGGACGGCATCTGGGGCTGGATGAAGATTCGATTGTGGCGTTGCGGCGCGGGGGATTTCTGCACGACCTGGGTAAGATCGCGGTGCCGGATGAGATTCTGAAGAAAGGCAGCGACCTGACGATCGAGGAATGGGCGATCATGAAGCTGCATCCGGTGACTGGGGAAAATATCTGCAAGCCGCTTAAGTCTTTGCGGCTGGTGCTGCCGATTATCCGGCATCATCATGAGCATGCGGATGGGTCGGGGTATCCGGACGGACTGCGGGCGGGCGAGATCGCGCTTTTGCCGCGGGTTTTGCAGGTGGTGGATGTGTACGATGCACTGCGCACGGCGCGGCCTTACAAGCCGGCGCTGACCCATGATGACGCTGCGCAGACCATGCGCGAGGAGGCCCGCCAGGGCTTGTGGGATGCGGAACTGGTGAATGAGTTTTTCAACATGCTGGTGGAAAAACGCAGCGTGGCTTGAGGACGGCAGTACCCAGTACCCAGTAATGCGCTTGTAGATTTCGGTTCTGTGTTTCCTCAACCGGGTCTTTACGACGTACAATTTGCGCAGCCTTTTCCTGAGGCTCGCACAGGTTCATGGACATCGCTTACAGCATTGTTATTCCTGCGTACAACGAAGGCGCACGGTTGGGGGCTACCCTGGAAAAAGTGCTGGCATACGTGCGCGAACAGGGGTGGAATGCGGAAGTCATTGTTGTGAATGACGGGTCGCGCGACAATACGGCGGGCCTGGTTCGCGGGTTTGCGGAAAGGGATCCGGTGGTGCGGCTTGTGGAGAATCCGGGCAACCGCGGAAAAGGTTACAGTGTGCGCAATGGGATGCTGAATGCGCGGGGCGAGGTGGTGGTGTTCAGCGACGCAGATTTGTCTTCGCCCATTGAGGAGATGCCGAAGTTGCTGGCGGCACTGGCTTCTGGGGCGGATATCGCGATTGGTTCGCGATGGCTGCAGGCTGAATTGCAGACGCGGCGGCAGTCGCGGCATCGGCAACTGTTTGGAAGAGTCTTCAATTTGTTGCTGCGGATTATTTTGGGGCTGCGATTCAAGGATACGCAGTGCGGCTTTAAGGCGTTTACTCGCCAGGCCTCTCAGACGATTCTGCCGCTGCAGCGGATTGAGCGCTGGGGCTTTGATCCGGAGATTCTCTTTTTGGCGCGTAAATTTGGGTTTCGCGTGGAGGAAGTGGCTGTGCTTTGGGGACATAGTGGAGACACGCGGATTCATCCGGTAAAGGACGGGGCGCGCATGTTTTGGGAGATGCTGCGGATTCGGTGGTATGACTTGACGGGGAAGTATGATGCGGGCTCCGTGGTCGGCGCGCCGGCTAAGACGCTGCCCGGAGGGCCTGGGCCAAGAGTTTGAGCGCGTCAGGCTGATTTCTGCTTTGTTTCTGCGACCGATTCCTTCAGTGCCTCTACAACCTTGCTCCCCATTTCCGACGTTGGCACTGAATTCTGTCCGGGGAGGACAAGGTCGGCCGTGCGAGAGCCTTGATTCAGCACGGCGTTGACTGCGTTCTCGATACAGGCCGCTTCACGGTCGAGTTGAAAAGAATGGCGCAGCAAAAGCGCGGCGGAAAGAATTGCACCTAGGGGATTTGCGATTCCCTTTCCAGCTATGTCGGGCGCTGAACCATGAACTGGTTCGTACACTCCTACAGGGCCACCGATGCTGGCTGAGGCCAGCAGGCCTAGCGAGCCCACTACTCCACCGGCCTGGTCGGAGAGAATGTCGCCGAACATGTTTTCGGTGAGGATCACGTCGAAATCTTTGGGACGCTGCACAAGGGACATGGCGGCGGAATCCACATACATGTGAGAGAGCTGGACGCTGGGATAATCTTTCGCGCAGCGCGTGACAACTTCGCGCCACAGTCGGGAACACTCCAGGACGTTGGCTTTGTCTACCGAGAGAACTTTCTGGCGGCGTTTCAGGGCGAGGTCGAAGGCGACTCGGGCGATGCGCTCGATGGCTGGTTCGCCGTACGTCATAGTGTTGGTGGCGATGCGGGAGCCGGGTTGGCCTGCGATGGAGCGCGGTTCTCCGAAATAGAGGCCTCCGAGAAGTTCGCGGACGATCATTATGTCGGTGCCACGGACCAGGTCGGCGCGCAGCGGAGAACAATCTTCGAGGGCGGGAAAACAGATTGCGGGACGCAGGTTGGCGTAGGCTCCCAGTTCGCGGCGGAGGCGGAGGAGTCCGGCTTCAGGGCGAAGATTGTTCGGGTAGTGATCGAAAGCAGGGCTGCCTACTGCGCCGAGGAGTACCGCCGAGGAAGACAGGCATGCCTGAATCGTGTCGGCCGGTAAGGGGTCATTGACCGCTGATAATGCTGCGCCACCGATGTTTTTGCTTTGGAGCTGAAGCCGGTGGCCGAATCCGTGAGCAACCGCTTGTAGAACCTGTACAGCTTGTTCCGTGACTTCGGGGCCGATGCCGTCGCCGGGGAGGATGGTTAGGTTTAGAAGCATGCGGGGATTAGTTTAATGGAAAGTGCTTCTGTAGTGCAGGCCGGGCTTCGCCCGAGCGGACAGCCGAGGGCGGCTGTCCCCACATTTAACTCCCCTTTCCTTGCTACACGCCCCAGAGATAGTCTTCCTGATCGTGATGGGGATCGGGGGCTGGGAGGGGTACGGGGAAGGCGTTGGTTGGCGGCGCCATGGGAAATGGTCGAACTGGCTCGGGGGCGGCAGCTGCCGAGACCGCGGAGGGAAGCGGCTCGAACAAGGGGGTGGCCGATCCCGCGGGTTTGTGGGTGTCGCGGATCAACTCCAGAAGGTGATGATCCTCGACATGTTTGATCTTATCGGCGAGGCGGACGAAGCGGCGATAGATGTCGTCGAGGGCGCGGCGGTCGAACTGGTAGCCGAGTTGTTCGCAGCGAATGGCCAGTGCGTGACGGCCGGAGTGCTTGCCGAGCACGAGTTTGGAATCGGGCACACCGACGGATTGCGGGGTCATGATTTCATAGGTCAACGGGTTTTTGAGAACGCCATCCTGGTGGATGCCGGCTTCGTGGGCGAAGGCGTTGCGTCCGATGATGGCTTTGTTGGGCTGCACGGGGACACCTGTGATTTCGCTTAGCAACTGGCTGGCGGGGAACAGGTGCTCGGCGACGACGGCGGTTTCGTAGGGATACCGATCGTGGCGAACCCGCATGGCCATGACGATTTCTTCGAGTGAGGCGTTGCCTGCGCGCTCGCCGATTCCATTGATAGTGCACTCGACCTGGCGGGCTCCGGCGGCGATGGCCGCCATGGTGTTGGCGACGGCCATGCCTAGATCGTTGTGGCAGTGGGCGGAGATGGTGACGTTCTCGATTCCCTTGACGCGGCGGCGGATGGTTGCGATCAAATCGCCGAACTCGGAGGGGACGGTGTAGCCGACGGTGTCGGGAATATTGAGCGTGGTGGCGCCGGCTTCGACTACGGCATCGAGGACCTGGCAGAGGAATTCCGGGTCAGTGCGCGTGGCATCTTCGGGGGAAAATTCGACGTCGGGGCAGAGCGACCTGGCGAAGGCGACGGCATCGCGGGCCTGGGCGAGGCACTCCTCGCGGGTGAGGCGCAGCTTGTACTTCAAGTGGATGTCGGAGGTGGCTAAGAAGACGTGGATGCGCGGGTGGGCGGCGTCTTGCAAGGCTTCCCAGGCGCGTTCGATATCGGGACGGCAGGCGCGGCAGAGTCCGGCAATGATGGGACGGCGGATTACGGCAGCGATGGCCTTGACGGCTTCGAAGTCGCCGTCGGAGGCAATGGGAAATCCGGCTTCGATCACGTCGACACCGAGACGGTCGAGTTGATGCGCGAGGCGCAGCTTTTCCTGGTGGTTCATGCTGCAGCCGGGCGACTGTTCTCCGTCGCGCAGGGTGGTGTCGAAAACCTTGATTCGGACCTGGTCCGTGGACATGGGCCTTCCTTCGCGAAAACTATGATCGACCGCTCTATAAAGCTGTGACCCTTCATGGTACGGGGGAATCGGGTTGAAGCAAAACTTATAATTCTTTAGTGATGATTAGATTTACTTATATGATAAGATTCTCTAATGATTATTGAAGTTTGCATAAGGGGATGGTAAATGGAGCTTTCACAGCTGGAAGTGTTTCTGGCGGTGGCGCGCGAGCACCGGTTCTCGCGGGCGGCGGAAAAACTACACAGGACGCAGTCGGCAGTGAGCCAGACCATCCGCAAGCTGGAGGATGAGCTGGGCGAGGCCCTGCTCGACCGTTCGTCGCGGGAAGGGGTGCTGACCGACGCCGGGCAAGTGCTTTACGAATATGCGGAGAAGTTGCTGAATCTGCGGCATGATGCGCATGAATCTCTGGCGTCACTTCGCGAGCTGCAGAAGGGCAAGCTGGTGATTGCGGCGAATGAATTCACGGCACTTTATCTGCTGCCGGTGCTGGCGGAGTTCCGGCGACTGCATCCCATGATCAAGATTACGGTGCAGCGGGCACTGGGCAGCCGTATCCCTGATGATGTGTTGCAACACAGCGCGGAACTGGGCGTGCTGTCCTACAAGCCAGGGGAACCGCGGCTGCACTCGGTGGTGACTTATCTGGATGAGTTGGTGCTGGTGGTACCGCCGAAGCATCCGCTGGCCTCGGCGCGAGAGGTGAGCATCCGGCAACTAGGGGCGGAATCGTTTGTGGCGCATATTGTTTCGTCGCCTTACCGGGAGAAAGTTCTGCAGACATTCGAGAAGTACAAGACGCCGCTGCATATGGGGCTTGAGCTGCCAACCTTGCAGGCCATCAAACAGTTTGTTGCCATGGGAAACGGCGTGGCATTTATGCCGGAAATCAGCGTGGAGTCAGAGCTGGCGCGGGGGGAGCTGGTGCGGATTCCTGTGCGGGAACTGCGGGTGCAGCGCAAGCTGCGTTTGATTTACCGCAAGGAGGCGGGACTTTCGCATGCAGCGCGGGCGCTACTGAAAGTGGCAGAGGCGGTAGCGCTGGAGCGGGCGGGGCGGTATCGATTTCAGCGGGAGAGTTAGGGATCAACGCGCCAGCAAGGATGGTTCTCAAGCAGCTAGCAATTAGCAGTTAGCAGCCCCGGGGTACCGGGGTCGGCTAATTGCCAATTGTTACGGAATCAGCAGTCGGCGCAGGCTTCGGTGGCCTGGAATGCAGCCAGAGCTTCGCCGACGGTGGGGTGAATCTCGAGGACTGAATCGAGGTTGGTAAGATCGAGAAGGTTGCGCACGAACGGAGTGGGGCTGGCACACTTCAAGTCAGCGTTTTGGGACCTCGCCCAGGTATGGAGGTAAGCCAGTTCGCCGATGCCGGCGCTATCGAGGGAGCTGACGCCACTGAGATCGAGAACCACCTTGCCGCCGTTTTCGAGGAATTCACCGACCAGGCGCGAAAGGGCTGCGGCCTCGTCGCGATAGACGATGCGGCCCTGGCAGTGAACGATCATTACATCACCGCGATTGCGAGTTTCCAAACTGAGTTTCAACTGCGACTCCTTATATTCCGCTTCGAAGGCAGCCAAATGTTGCGGCTGCGGCCCGGTTTGCCAATGCCTGTTTGTGGATTCCATGCTAATAGATAGACGGGGAGCGAGGGGTTTTGGAATCATGAAAAGAGGATAATTTTTCGGCAGGGTGTCCCAGTCCTGCACCGTACAATTTTGAGGGACAGGGCATCCTGGGCGTCTATTCCACGGCATCTAAGCTAGGACCTAACGAACTTCGCGCATTCAGGTAGAATTTGCTACTGGCATAATTGCCGGGGAGGAATCATTTTCGTGTCAAAAACAGCAGCCGTGGTTCTGGCGTTCCTGAGCTTGATGCTGTTCACAACCAGATCGACAGCACAGCATGAAATAACACAACTGATCCCAAGTGGAAACGTGTACGTCGGAGCCTCTTATGCCGATAACGTCGACATTATCAATCGCCTTACATTCCGCGGATGGAATGCCTCAGCGGAAGTCTTTCCGTTTCACCACCGTACGTACCTCGGGATAGTGCTGGACACAAGCGGCTTCTACCGGACGGGAGTGCAGCAGTACAACTTTCTTCTGGGGCCGAGACTTTCAAAGAATTACGGAAAGTGGCGCCCTTTCGTGCAACTGATGGGCGGAGTGCAACGAAACACATCGGCCGGCGTAACTCATAACCCGATCGCAGCGGACCTGGGCGGCGGCGTGGATCGCAAGTTTCAGCTTTTGTTCATGAAAAACTTCTCCTGGCGGCTGCAGTTCGATTACACCCGCACTCACCTGTTAAGCGCGACACAGAATGACTTTCGGGGATCGGCCGGTCTGGTGTGGCACTTCTGAGCGAGAATCCCACGAATCTCATAGCTCGGTCTAGGTTTGCCAGTACTTATGGTCGCGCAGGAAATAGTTTTCGTTCCAGTAGTTCATCGCGGTTTTCAGGAACAGCCAGCCCACGCGCAGGTGACCCATCTTCTGGAAACGGCGGTTGGTGGTGTAGACGCCGCCGCGGACAATGCCGAAGCGTTTGCGCTCGACCTGCTGGGTCAGAAGGTAGTCCTCGGCGAAGAGAACCTGCTCATGGAATCCGCCGAGTTCGCGGAATTTCTTCACGTCGAACAACATGAACATGCCGGTGGCGAAGGGATGATGGAGGCATGAAAGGTACTGGAAGAAATCATTGCCCGCGTAAAACAGTTTGTCGATCCAACCGCCTCCCTGGCAAAGGATGTTCGTAGTCACGCAATGAAGCTGCTTGCTCTGGGCCAGCTCTACGGCACGACGCACTACTGAAGGGTGCGCGAGTTCGATATCGGCATCGAGAAAGAGCACGTAGGTGCTTTCGGCCCGGGCTGCTCCCAGATTGCGGCCGACTGAGGGCATTCCGCCGCGGATCACGCTGACCGTCAGACGGTCGCGGAAGCTGAGAACGATTTCGGGAGTGCCGTCGGTGGAGTTCGCGTCAGCGACCAACACTTTCGTACTCGACATCTTCGAGTAATCCTGCTTCGTCAGCGAAGTCAACAAATTCGGAATCAGCTTCGCCTCGTTCTTCGCTGGAATCACGATCGTCAGCTCGCTCGGCGTATTCGTGTTCGTTAAACTCATGTTCGTTGAACTCATGGATTTGAACCCCCTGTTCGTCAACGGTCAAATAAGTCATGCGGGAATCGACCCAGCCGCCTGAATTGTAGTAGTGAATACCGTCCTGTTCGACGTGGACGGCCTGGTGAGTGTGGCCGCAGAAGATGCGGTCGGCTCCGTGCTGGCGCGCGTAGTGCAGGGCACCGGCCGAGACTTTCCACGACATGCGGAGCCAGCGTGTGTTCAGCCGGTCAATCAGCCGCACGATGGGCTTGCTCTTGAAATCGAGCTTCTGCAGTTGCAGATAAAGCGATGTGCCGAGTGTGCTCAGCTTGACATTGCTTACCTGGAAGCCATCGAACTGATGGCCGTGGATCGCGATGTGGCGAAGTCCGTTGTACTGCCAGGCGTAGTGCTGGTAGACCCGGACGCCGACCAGGTGCGACATGATATTGGTGAGTCCGTGGTCATGATTGCCTTCGACCCACACGACTTCGATGTTGCGCTTGGGATTCGAGAGCTTGCGAATGTAGCCGAGAAACTTCCAGTGGTCTTTGGTGAGGCGGGCGAAATTGAGGTCGGCAAAGATGTCACCCAGCAGGATCAGGCGCTGAAAGCGGTTTTCCTTAAGGACGCGCGTGGCTTCGCGGGCATGGCTGGTCTCTGCACCGAGGTGCAGGTCGGAGAGGATCAGCGTGTTGTACACGGGCAGATCCATGATCTAGTTATAACGAGGGAATGTTACGGGGTGATGAAATGTGCATCAAGAATGGTGCAAAGGTCACCCAGAGGTAACGTCTGAGTAAACAAAGGATTTAGCGGCGAATGCGTGCGAAATGTTTCAGCCGTGTGAATAAGGAGCGGGTTTTCACGTAGACTGAATTCCCTTTTGAAAACCATCGGACACATTCTAGCGAGGTATACAGCATGGATTCTGCATCTGCTGGGGCCGCTGGGGATTTTTGGCGTGTTCGCAATTGCGTTTGCGGATTCTGCTCTTCTGGGGATGCCCGTGGACGCCGCCGTAGCATTTTATGTGTATCAGGATCACCGTCGGTTGCTCTTCTATGTGGGGTTGGCTTCTTTTGGTTCAGCGCTAGGGAGTATTCCGCTTTACATCATTGGGTATCTGGGCGGCGAGAAGGTGCTGCGAAAGCGGATTTCAGAAGAGCGTTTTCTGCGGATTCACCGGTCATTCGAGCAGCATGAATTCTGGGCGCTGATGTTTCCGGGAATGCTGCCCCCGCCTATGCCGTTCAAGATCTTCGTGCTTGGGGCGGCGGTGTTTGAGATGCGGTTCCGCGACTTTCTGGCGGCCATCTTCGCGGGGAGATTCGTACGCTTCCTGGTGCTTTCTTTGCTGACGCTCTGGTTCGGGCCGCAGATTGTGGGATTGGTGGGGACGGTCTTCCGACAGCATTTTTATTGGGTGCTGGCGGTGGTTGGGTTGGGAATATTGATTTGGCTGTTGTGGTGGTGGAGCAAAAGGCCGGGAGGGGCGAGTTAGCCGGCGCTGCAGCGCCTCGCTGCGCTTGGCTGGGCGAGGCGCCCGTCCCCGCACTGGCCGGCTGGACAGCCGGGGCGGCTGTCCCTACGTGGAACCTTACGCGGCCGCCGTGTGGTCGCTGGAAGTTTTGTTCATCCAGCGTGAAAGGGCCGTCAGGAACACTGGCGTTCCGAAAAAGGCGATCGAGAAGAAGAGATCGCTTTCGACAGTGCCGCGGAAGAATGGAAGGCCGGCGGCGTAGGACATCATCAAGCCGCTGAAAGTCTTGGGATACATCTGCCAGGCGGCCCACACCGCAAAATTACTGATCAGGAAGAAGGAAACTGAACTGGCCAGGGCGGCGCCCACGACGCGGACGGGGCCGGACTTCTCGCGCAAACTCGTGCCGAGCCAGAGGATCGCCGCGTACCAGACCCAGGTGACGAGGTGGTCCCAGGAGAACGTGAAGGAATAAATGAATTTCGTGAGTACGACGTCAGTCGCCGCCAGCAGGACAAGAGGTACCCACATCTGACGCCGCGAACCGCGAGCTCCGAAAAACAGCAACGAGGCTGCAACCGGGGTGAAGTGCCAGGCGTGCGGCAGGAAATTCATGTGACCCGCAAAAGGCAGGAAGCGGACGGCTATGGCAAGCAGGACGAACAGGTAGGGCAGCATTAGCACCTCGGACTGAATGACTATTCTGGGCGTGCGGAGGCGAGTACGTCAAGCCGGGGTTTGGCGGGGTTCATCGTGCTTGGGAGCTCGCTTTGCTCGCTGGACAGCCGAGGCAGCTGTCTCTACATGAGTTTGGTAGCACCCCACTCTAATGCGGTTCGGGAACAACTCTCCGATTTTCGCCGGAGCCGTAGACGTCTCCGACGACTTGCAGTTTCTTGTCGAGTTGAACACCAGCGCCGAGGGCGCGGCGCGGTTCACCGGGGCGGCTTAGCAGGCTGGGTAGCTGCACAAAGCGCAGATCTTGGAAGTGGACGATGTATCCGCCATCCGGCGGATTGAGCGGTTCGGTCTCGGTGATCGGGTACTGCGCCCAGTCGAGGTAGACGCGGCCAAGGTAGGAACGCTTGGCGGCTAAGGTGATCGGGGTTTCCTCCGGCTTGTAGCGGAGTTCGAGGCGGCCTTCGGGATCAACTTCTGGGGTTAGCGAATCCACCGGAGCGAGGGCGAAGAAATTGGAAGTCTCGACCACGCCGTACCAGTGGAAGGGATCAATCAGGGCGGGATAGGCGGAAACCTTTAGCGGGTCCGCGCCCTCGTACGTGCGGGCAGCCAGGGCGCTGACCGCGCGGCGATGCTCGAAGTCGCGCACTCCCCAGAGCAGGATGACGCCCACGAGTGCGAGGGTTGCGGCAATGCGGCCTTTTGGTCCGCGCATCCGCGCGCCGATCTCCTGGTCAATCAGCGAGAAGAAGGACGGGACGATCAATCCGAGAAGCAGGAGCCCGAACAGGATGGGATCGAAGATGAAGACGATGTCCCAGGAGTACCAGCGTTCAGAAAACGGCCAGAACGGGCGCACTCCGTAGTTGTTGGTGAAGTCGAGCAGGATGTGGCTGAGTCCGGCGAGGCAGGCGTAGAGGAAAAGCAGTCCCCAGCGCGGTGGGAGGTTCGGATCTCTTAGCTTGCGGCCGCGCAAACGCCAGATGAGATAGACGAAGCCGACTACTACGGCGGCGTCGAGTGGAAGTCCGAGGAAGGAGTGGGTGAATCCGCGATGGTGGGCGAAGGCAAAGGCTGGACCGCCGAAGCGGCTGAGGACGTCCAGGTCAGGAGCCTCTGCGGCGAGCGTTAGCGTTAGCGTGGCCAGCGCCGTTTTGCGGTTGAGGCCGGCGCGGCCCAGGCATGCGCCGGTCAGGAAATGAGTGACGGGTTCCAAGGTCTAAGGATTCTATTTGGCTGAGCTTGTAATTGCCAACCAGAGCGGAAGTTAACGGGAGGGCGCCAGCAAAGTTAGTGCGGCGGGGACGACAGTGATTTCGGCGGGCAGCGTGCCTACTAGTTCGCCGTCAGCCTCGACATAGACTTTCGGCTGCGACTCACCGTCAGTGGAGGCCGGGGCAGGCTGGTTGCGGCACGAAACTCGTCCGCTATGCGCCAGATCAATACCGGGAACCTTCCAATTGCTGCGCAACAATCCACGGGTCACGTAGAGAAGATAGGCGAGTCGGCTGGCGGTGCGGCAGAAGACCAGCCGTAAATCGTTGCGGTCCAGAGAAGCTCCCGGCGCCAGCTCTTGCAGCACTCCACCGAAGTTACGGATGCGCACGGCCATCAATTCGGTGACGTCGGCCCGGCGGAGCTGGTCGGAACCGGTCTGGTCCGAACCACTTTCGGCAAACTCCACCAGAAAGCGGGTCATGGGATGGGTGAACCAAAGCTGCCAGGCTTTGGAGTAGTAGGCTGTCATGCCCATGCGCTGTTTTGTTCCAGCATGGAGCTTGTAGAAGAGGTGAGCGTCCACGCCCGCACCCGCAGCGACGACAAAGAGCCGCGAGCCGGGGTTGCCATCGAAATCGAGATAGTCAATGCGACCGAGAGCAACCCTGCGGGGCGTGGCGTGCAGAGCAGCTTGCGCCGCGGCTGCGACATCCATCGGCAAGGCGAGGTCGTGCGCGAGCGCGTTGGCCGTGCCCATGGGCAAAATCGCGAGGGCCGTGCTGGTGTTGGCCAGCACCTGGATCATGTTGTGAATGGTGCCGTCTCCACCGCAGGCAAAGACCGTGTCGCAGCCTGCGAGGACGGCCTGCCGCGCTTTCTCTTCGGCGTGAGTGCGAGAGTCGGTGAGGACAAGTTGGGCCTCGACATTTGCGCTGCGGAGCAATGCCAGCGCGGATTCAAGTTCGGCCTGGCGCCGCGTGCGGCTGGCGCCGGAGTCCGGATTATAGAGTAAAGCTGCCTTGCGCATGGCCGGATCGAAGCTGGATTGTACTTTGAAGCTAGCGGATTTGCTGTGAATTGATAGCAGCGCTGTCTTTATCCGTCATTTCTATCCCTCGCCGTCTGTCCTCTGCGGATTGCTGCTGATTGAAGGGATCTTCCTAGGCTTCCTCTTGAGGCCCAGGCTCCGACTATAATCTGCCCGATGGTTCCCTCGGGCAAAGACCTCGAAAAGAAGATTGAATCGCTTCGCGAGGAGATCCGTCACCACGAATACTTGTACTACGTTGTAGACAATCCAGAGATCAGCGACGGCGATTTCGACAAGCTGATGCAGCAGTTGAAGGGTCTGGAGGCGGAGCATCCGGAGCTCGTCACCGCGGACTCTCCCACGCAACGGGTTGGTGGCAAGCCTCGCGAAGGATTCGTCAAAGTGCCGCACTCTTCGCCGATGTTGTCGCTCGACAACACTTACAGCGAAGAGGAGCTGCGGGACTGGGAACGCCGCGTGCACGAGCTTAGCGGGCGAAAAGACGTGGACTATGTTTGCGAGCTGAAGCTTGATGGCATGTCGCTGGCCTTGATTTACGAAGATGGAAAGCTGGTGCGCGGGATTACTCGCGGCGATGGAAGCGTGGGCGAGGACGTTACGTTGAATGTGCGGACCGTGCGGTCGGTGCCGCTTTCGATTCCAAAAGAGAAATTGAAAAAGGCCGGCATCCCTGCGGATTTTGAGGTGCGGGGTGAGCTGCTCATGCCGACCGCATCGTTCAAAAAGATTAATGAAGAACGCGAGAGGGATGGACTGCCAACATTCGCGAATCCGCGCAATTTTACCGCCGGTACCGTGCGGCAGCTCGATTCCAATATCACCGCGGCGCGCCGGCTCGATTATTTCCCCTACATTCTGCTGCAAGACGGCCGGACGTATTTTGATCATCATTCGAAAACGCTGTCGGCTCTCGAGGCCGCTGGATTCAAGGTGAATCCAAACCACAAGCTTGTGCGATCGATGGACGAGGTTTGGGCATTTATTGAGCACTGGGAAGAGAGGCGCGATTCGCTGCCTTATGAGATTGACGGCATCGTCATCAAAGTTGACCGCACTTCGCTTCAGGACGAATTAGGGTTTACGGGCAAGGCTCCGCGGTGGGCGATTGCTTATAAATATGCGGCGCGTGGGGCCGTTACCAAGCTTGAGAATGTGCGCTGGCAGGTTGGCCGGACGGGCAAGCTCACTCCTGTCGCGGAGTTGACGCCAGTGGCGATCGGCGGAACCACGGTTCGCAATGCAACCCTCCACAACATGGATGAGATCGAGCGCCTGGGCGTTAAGATCGGCGACTGGGTGCGCGTTGAGCGTGGCGGCGATGTGATTCCAAAAGTAGTGGAAGTCGATAAAGAGCACCTGCGCGGCAAGAAAGAAATTGAGGCGCCCGAAAAGTGTCCCGTATGCGGCACGAAGGTTGTGCGCACCGAGGGCGAGGTCGACTACCGGTGCGTCAATGCAAACTGCCCCGCTAAGTTGGTCGGCACGATTCTGCATTTTGCTTCGCGCGGGGTGATGAATATCGACGGCATGGGCGACGCCCTGGTGGCGCAGCTTACAGAACGCGGCCTGGTGAAGAACGTTGCTGACATCTACAAGCTGACGAAAGCCGACCTGCTCAGCCTGGAGCGCATGGGAGATAAATCAGCGCAGAACATCCTGGATGAGATCGAGAACTCGAAGAAGCTGCCGCTGGAGCGCGTGATCTACGGACTCGGCATTCGGATGGTCGGCGAGCGTACGGCGCAGTTTCTGGCGGAGCATTTTGGATCGATGGAAGCGCTGGAGACGGCCGGCGTGGAAGAACTGCAGGATGTGAATGAGGTCGGTCCGCGTATCGCGGAGAGCATTGTGGAGTTTTTCAGCATTGCAGCGAATCGCAAACTGGTCGAGCGGTTGCGCGAGGCTGGGCTTACGTTAACAGGGCAGAAGAAGCGGCGCGGGACAAAGCTTGCGGGAAAGACATTTGTGTTGACTGGGACGCTGGCGCACTTTACGCGCGATGAAGCTAAGAAGATGATCGAGGACGCTGGCGGGAAGGTCACCGGCTCGGTGAGCAAGAAGACTGATTACGTGGTGGCTGGAGCGGATGCGGGGTCGAAGCTGGACAAGGCGAAAGAGTTGGGTGTGCAGGTTATCGACGAGAAGGAGATGGAAAAGCTCGCCGGGTGAAGGCCGCGATCCTACTTAACTTCAACAGTTGGGTTGCCTTGTTCGAATGCGAGAACTGCCCGTTCCCCTGTGGAGCGCCCGGTGCCGTCTTCGACGACGACGCTGCCCTCTGCGTAGATGCGCAGAGCCCTCCGGTCGAAGCGGACCCTTCTCGCATAGACGGTCAAATTGTCGTAAGTTACGACCACGTCTGGCGCTCCGTTTTCGGTATAGGTGGTGATATCCGCGTCCTGCTCGCGGCTCGCATAGGTGATGAGCAGTTCAAGGGGCTGCGCGGAGGAATCTGGAATGAGAATCAATTCTGCCTTATAAGCCGGTCTTATTTGGTCTCTCCAGGTTCCTTTGCCATTTTCGAGAGTTACCACATCAGCAATTACACAAGCGGTAACCACTGCGTTGATCGTCAGAGGTGCGGATGCTGGAAGTCGGAACTGAGCACGTCGGTAACAAAGGCCGGGTTTTCTAACCTCTATTCCATACGTGCCTACAGGGAGTTGAGTCTCGTAGGTACCGTTGGCTGCAGTCGTCACGGAGTAGTTCGCGATGTTGGACTTGAAAAATACCTTGGCCCCGGGCACAACCGCCCCGGTCGGATCAGCTATCGTTCCTCGTAAATGTCCAATCGGCTCATCACGCGCGGCCTGAGCGCGGGCAGAGAGAGAAACGCTGATCAGCATCCCGGCCAGGATTAGGGCCATGGCTTTGGCTACAACGCGGACTGAACCGCTGTTCACGATAGAACTCCGGCAGTCGGGTTCCACTTTCATTCAATTCTAGTCGTTCCTCTGCAAAGCTCTTGTCATTCTCTTCCACGTCACCTCCAGCGTTTCCGGCAGAATCCGCGTCTCGCACACCACTGACACGAAGTTCGCATCCGCAACCCATCTGGGCAGGACGTGCATGTGGATGTGTCCGGCGATGCCGGCGCCGGCGGCTTTGCCGATGTTCATACCCAGGTTGATGCCGTCGGGACGGTAGAGTTCGCGCAGGACGTGCTCCATGCGCTGCGAGAGTTGCATCATTTCATCCGCGGACTCTCGTGGGAGCTTTTGCAATTCGTCGAGGTGGGCGTAGGGCACGATCATCACGTGGCCGGGCGTGTAGGGATACGCATTCAGGATGACGAAGCAGTGCTGGCCGCGGTAAACGATGAGCGCTTTGGCGTCGTCGCCTGCGTTCACGGCGTCGCAGAAGACGCAACTGGACGCTTTCTCGGCTGTCGAGACGTAGGCGTAGCGCCACGGGGTCCAGAGGTAATCCATTGCAAGGGGCAGGGTAGCAGATGGGGAATGCGCGGCAAAACTGAAGGTGCCAGGACGCCTCGCTTTGCTTGGCTGGACGGCCGAAGGCGGCCGTCCCGACAGCCGGCCCCACCCCGCGAGTCGGCCGTCCCCACACCTGGCCCACAGTTGGCTTGCAACACTGCTGTAACATGCACCTTTTGCGTTTGACACTGTTTGCGGGGCGTTGCTATAGTCGAAGAGTTCCCTTTGGACGCGGGTTTCTGTAAAACGTCCGGCAGCTGGGATTGTCCAAGCTCACTCGCCAGGGTGAGCCCACCACAACCAAACGACTCACTCCAGCAGTCCGCCAAGCAGGCCCGTATCCTCCCCGCACCGAGTGCGAGGCACAGACGAGAGGCATGACCTTGTTCGACGACACCACCACTCACCATTCCGATTCCGCCACCGCCGTCGCAACCGAAGCAGAACCGATGGCCACCGAAACCACCTCAACCGAGCACGACACTCCAGTCGCAACCAGCGCTTCGACGGAAGCTTCGGCGGCGGAAGCGGCGCATCCGGCCGCTGCCGAAGATAAGCATGCCGACGACAGGCATGCCGGCGAAGACTTCGCTTCCGCGCTGGAGAACTTCACCACCGAAACCGAAGAGGCCGTGGGAGAAGACCGCGTCATCAAAGGCACGGTGCTGAAGCTGACGGCGACGCATGTCGTGGTCGACATCGGCACCAAGTCGGAAGGCATGTTGCCGCTTTCGGAGGTGCTCGATCACGAAGGCAAGCCGAAGGTGAAGCCGGGTGACGAAATTGAGGTGATGCGGGAGAAGGGACAGACCGAGGAAGGCTACGTCAACCTCTCGCACCAGAAGGCGGCGCGCATTCATGCCTGGGATGAGATTGAAAAAGCTCACCACGAGAAGCGGCCGATTAAAGCTGTGGTGATTGAGCGCACCAAGGGCGGGTTGACGGTCGACATCCTAGGCGCACGGGCGTTTCTGCCTGGCTCGCAAGTCGATCTGCGGCCGATCCGCAACCTGGACGGGATGAAGGGGCAGACTCTTGAAGTTACCGTCATCAAGGTCAACAAGAAGCGCGGCAACATTGTGGTCTCGCGCAAAGAATTGCTTGAAGGCGAGCAGAACGAGAAGCGCAGCAAGACTCTTGAACATCTGGAAGAAGGATCAATCCTCACCGGAGTGGTGAAGAACCTGACGGAGTACGGCGCGTTCGTCGATCTCGGCGGGCTGGACGGGCTGTTGCACATCACCGACATGTCGTGGGGAAGGCTCACGCATCCGCGCGACCTGGTGAACGTCGGCGACCAGATTCAGGTGAAGGTGCTGAAGTACGACAAAGAGAAGCAGCGTGTTTCGCTTGGTTTCAAGCAGCTGACGCCGGATCCATGGCTTGATGCCGAGCACCGCTATCCGGTGGGCGCGCACGTCTCAGGGCGCGTGATCAGCGTGACTGACTACGGCGCATTTGTTGAACTCGAACAGGGAATCGAAGGCCTGGTGCACGTTAGCGAAATGACCTGGTCGAAGCGCATGAAGCATCCTTCGAAGTTGGTCAACGTGGGCGATCAGGTAGAGTGTGTCGTGCTGAATGTGAATCCGGCTGAGCGGCGCATTTCTCTTGGCATGCGGCAGTTGGCGACGAATCCCTGGGATGCGCTGCATGACAAGTATCCCGTGGGCATGACGGTGGAGGGCCGGGTGCGAAACCTGACCGACTTTGGCGCCTTTATCGAAATCGAAGATGGCATTGATGGCCTGGTACACGTCAGCAACCTGAGCTGGACCAAGCGGGTGAAGCATCCTTCGGAAGTGCTGAAGAAGGGTGATCGCGTGAAGGCCGTGGTGCTGGCAATTGAGCCTGACAAGCGGCGCCTGTCGCTGGGAGTGAAGCAGCTTCAACCCGACGTCTGGGAAACTTTCTTCGCAGCGCATCACGTCGGCGATGTGATTCACGGAAAAGTGCTGCGGGTGGCTGCATTTGGAGCGTTCGTCGAGATCGCAGAAGGTGTCGAGGGCTTATGCCACAAGTCAGAAGCCGTCGACGGTAACGGTCAGCCCTTGCATCTGGAACCGGGCGTGGAGCATGACTTCAAGATTATCAAGATGAGTCCGGAAGATAAGAAGGTAGGACTCAGCATCCGTGCGGTCGGCGAAGAAGCTTCGCGCTCCGAGGTCGAGGCTTACAAGCAGCCGGTCTCGAGCACCAGTTCGACCATCGGCGAACTGATTTCATGGAAGCGCGCCAGCAACGAAGGCAACTAGGACACCCTGTTCGTTGCAAGCATTCTGTCATCCTGAGCGTAGTGGCAGCTTCGCGATAGCGAGGCTACTACGAAGTCGAAGGATCCCTACCGTAATACCGCTTCGGTTTGGTCCCTCCCGTTACACTGTTCTAGAATCATTCGTTTGCCTTTAGTCATCTGTTCCTACTGAGGAGCGCTTACTTGCCTGAAACTATTTATGACCTCGCCATCATCGGCAGCGGACCTGCCGGCTACACCGCGGCCATTCGCGCCGGCCAGTGGGGCCTGAAAACCGCGCTCATTGAAAAAGACGGATTCCTCGGCGGCACATGCCTGCACGTGGGCTGCATTCCGACCAAGGCTCTGCTGTTCAACGCCGAACTCTGGGATCACCTGAAAGACGCGAAGGAGTTCGGCATCGAGGGCGTGGACGCGCGCAAGCTCAACTGGGCAGCGGTGCAGGATCGAAAGTCGAAAATCGTGGCCAAGCACGCCAAAGGCCTCGAGTTCCTGATGAAGAAGAACAAGGTTGAGACGGTGAAGGGCTACGGCAAACTGACTGGCCCTGCGCAAAATGGTTTGTTGACCGTCGAAGTCGTGAACGACAACAGGGCCAGCCATCTCAAAGCAAAGAACGTCATTCTCGCTACCGGGTCGGAGGCGCGTACGCTGCCCGGCCTTGAGGCCGGCGACCGCATTCTCACCAACATCGAGATTCTCAGCTTGAAAGACCTTCCGAAGTCGATTGTGATCGTTGGCGCGGGGGCGGTCGGAGTGGAGTTTGCGTCGATCTATCGTTCTTTCGATTGCGAAGTGACCATCGTCGAAATGCTGCCCCGGCTTGTTCCGGTGGAAGATGAAGATGTTTCGAAGGAACTGGCGCGGGTCTTTCGCAAGCGGGGGATTAACTTCCACACTAGCGCCAAAGTCGACAAGGTCGAGAAGACGAAGGCTGGAATCGCTGTGACCATCACTGTCGATGGCAAGCAGCAGAAGATCGAAGCGGAGAAGATCCTGATCGCGGTGGGCCGTAAACCGCGCACGGAAAACGTCGGCTTGGAGCGCACGAAGATCAAGCCCGACCGCGGCTTCATCAAGACCGATTCCTGGATGCAGACCGCCGAGCCAGGGATCTATGCGGTCGGCGACATTGTGCTGGGGTCGCCACAACTCGCCCACGTCGGCGCCATGGAGGCGATCGTCGCTGTCGCGAAGATCGCGGGCAAGCCGGGCAAGCCGATCAATCCGGAGCACATTCCGGGCGCAACCTATTGCCATCCCGAAATCGGCAGCGTAGGCCTCACCGAAGCTAGAGCTCGCGAGGATGGATACAACATAAAGGTCGGCAAGTTCCCCTTCACGGCGAATTCGCGTGCGTCGATCGTGGGGCAGCACGAAGGCTTTATCAAGATTGTCTCCGACGCCGACTACGGCGAGATTCTCGGCGTGCACATCATCGGCCCGCAGGCGACGGAGTTGATTGCCGAAGCCGTGGTCGCCATGGAACTCGAAGCCACCGTCGAAGACCTGATGTGGACGATCCACGCGCATCCGACTTTGGCCGAAGCCATGCTGGACGCGGCAAACAGCGTGCACGGAATTGCGATCAACGCATGAAGCTTCTTGGCCAGGGATCAAACGGATGAAAACGAATGAGCCAAGCTTGATCTTGATCCGTGTGAATCCGCGAAAATCCGTGGCAAATCGAAGTTGATCTCCTTAGTCCAACTCGGTACGGTCGATTACGCCACGGGCCTGCGCCTGCAACAGCAGTTGGTTGCGCTGCGTAAAGAAGAAAAGATCGGCGATGTTTTGCTCCTGCTCGAGCATTCTCCTGTGATTACGCTAGGCCGCAACGCAAAAGCTGCAAATGTGATCGCCTCGCCCGAACTCCTGGCCCAGCGCGGCGTCGAGTTGTTCGAATGCGACCGAGGCGGCGACGTCACCTTCCACGGCCCTGGGCAGATCGTGGGCTATCCTATCTTTGACCTGCGCGGCTTTGCCACGCATGGCAAGCGCAAGACACTAGGCGCGGTCGAATTCGTCCGCCGCCTTGAAGAAGTCTTGATCCGCACCTGCGCCGACTTCGCGATTCCAACAAAACGCGTACCAGGCTTAACGGGCGTATGGATCGATAAAGACAACGATGCTCATCTGGGGACGGCCGCCTCGACTGTCCAGCCAAGCGAAGCGAGCGCGCCCGACCACGCACCCGAGGCCAAACTCGCCGCGATCGGCGTCCACATCTCCCGCTCGGTCACTTCTCACGGCTTCGCCCTCAACGTAAACACCGATCTCAGCTTCTTCAACCTGATCATCCCCTGCGGCATCACCGCGAAACCAGTCACTTCGATGAAGCGGGAACTCGGCAGGCCACTAGACCTGAGCGCGGTCGCTGAATCCATCTCCCGCAATTTCGGCACGGTGTTTTCGAGCCAGATGCTTTGGGTCGAAACTCTCGATGCTCTGCTTGGAAACACCGTCGGCGTTCCGATGCAGCGACCAGTAGAACTCCGTCAGTTTCACCAAGAGGACGATTCCACCTGGGCCTGAGGGTCTAGCCCAATGCGCCACTCTCGCGATAGCATTAATGATTGCAACCAGACGCAGGCATCCCCATGGCAATCAAGAAGAAGAACTCGAAGAACAGTGTGAACGGAAACCGAGGGCGTAACGGTGCATCTCAGTCCAAGATCACCGACGTCCGAACCTACTCCATCCCCGACCTGCGCCTTGAACATCCCGACCTCCGCGTCCACCAAGCCATAGAAAAAGATAAGGACGGCGCCGAGCACGTTCGCTACGAAGTCACCGGCAACCTGAACGCTCCGGTCCCGCCCATTCGCGACTCGAAGTATCTCGACAAGAAGCAGTGCATCGAGATCTACCGCTACATGCTGCTTAACCGCAAAATGGAGGTCGCGCTCGAAAATCTCTACAAGCAGGGCAAGGTGGTTGGCGGAGTATATTTCGGGCTCGGCCAGGAAGCCTGCTCCTGCGCGTCGGCCTACGCGCTCGATAAAGACGACTGGTTCGCGCCCATGATCCGCAACCAGGGCTCGCTGCTGGTCCGCGGCTTCCGCGCCTCGGACACGATGATGCAATACATGGCGAAAGCCGATTCGCCCACGCGCGGCCGCGACGGCACCTCGCACTTCGGCGACATCGAAAAGCGCAACATGGTCTCGCCGATTTCCATGCTCGGCGACTTAATTCCCGTGCTTTCCGGCGTGGCGCTTGGCGCGCGCCTGCAGGGACGCAACGTCGCCGTCATGACCTACATAGGAGACGGAGGCCAATCAACGGGAGTCACCTACGAAGGCATCAATTTCGCCGCCGTGCAGAATCTCGGCCTCGTGCTCTTCGTCGAAAGCAACGAGTGGGCCTATTCCACGCCGTCAGAAATGCAATACCGCTGCAAAGATCTGGCCGAGCGCGCCATCGGATACGGCATCCCCGGCGTGATCATCGACGGCACCGACGCCTGCCAGGTCTACGATGCCGCCCGCGACGCTGTCGAGCGTGCCCACCGCGGCGAAGGCCCTACTCTGATTGAAGCCAAGATGATGCGAATGAAGGGGCACGCTATCCACGACGCGGCGGCGTATGTGCCGAAGCCGATGTTCGACTTCTGGAAGAAGCGCGACCCGATTGCCCGCTTCGAGAATTATCTGGTGAAAGAAAAGAAGTGGCTGACTGCGAAGGAAAATGCGGAATTGATTTCAGAAGTTGAGCGAGTGATCGAAGCCGAACGTGAGATAGCGGTGAACTCTCCGATGCCGACGCCAGAATCAGCCGAAGGTGGCGTTTTCTGCGAAGACGGCTGTCATGAGATCAAACCAAAGTATGGGATGCCGAGAGTGAAGAAGGGAACGGGCGGCTTCAAACAGACCGAGGCGGCTGTACATTTGAAGTGAAAGATGAATACGTCCGCACAGGTGCGATTTCGGTTTTGGTGGGGGAACGTCGCTCCTGTCTTATTCTTGGTGCTTTGTGTTTCGGTCGCATTGAGGGCCCAAACGAAAGGTGGTCCAGAGGCCCCAGCGATCCCAAGGAATCAACGGGTCACGATTGAGTTCGAGAGCTTCGACAAAGAGCAGGGGTCGATCAAGTTGAGGCTGCACAACTTGACAGCTTGGGACATCCGAATCCCAGTCGAGATGAACTTTCCCGGCAAAGCAAATGGGCTTGAGATTGTAAAGTCCGCGAAGACTCACCCGGACGGTGCCGAAGCGCCAGTGCGTTACTACCTAGAGGAATATGATCCCGGCCCCGTGATGCAGACGACCGACTCGTCCGGCCACAAGTCCCCGCCTGACGAATCTAAGCATCCGCCTGTTCCGAAGTTCCAACGGTATGATTTCATGACAGAATGGTGGATTCCAAAGGACCAGAGCATAGTGTTCGAGGTGCCCAAGGAGCACTTGGCCCGAAATGTCGAACTCTGTGTTTATCTCAGGTATGAATGGGAGAGCTTAGGAACTGAGGATCTGGACGGGCCGGTTCATCTTGTTTATTTTCGCGGCATCGACTTACCGAAACAAATTCAGGCAAAGATCGAATAACTATGCAGCTTACCTACCTCGAAGCCATCCGCCAGGGAATCTGGGAAGAAATGGACCGCGACCCCTCTGTCTTTTGCCTCGGCGAAGACATCGGCATCTACGGCGGGGCTTTCAAAGTCACCGATGGTTTCATCGACCGCTTCGGCCCCGAGCGCGTCATCGACACGCCCATCGCCGAGTCCGCCATCGTGGGCGCGGCTTTCGGAGCGTCGCTCACCGGCATGCGACCCGTCGCCGAATTCCAATTCATGGACTTCATCGGCTGCGCCTTCAACCAGATCAGCAACATGGTCGCAAAAACACACTATCTCTGGGGCGCGCCCGCTCCGCTAGTCCTGCGCGGCCCCAGCGGCGGATACGTCCATGGCGGCCCGTTCCATTCGCAGAATCCTGAGATGTGGTTCGTCCACAATCCCGGCCTCAAAGTAATCTGCCCGGCCACACCCTACGACGCCAAAGGCCTGATCAAGGCCGCTATCCGCGACAACAATCCCTGCATCTTCTTCGAACACAAATATCTCTACCGCCGCATCAAGGGAGAAGTTCCCGCGGAAGATTACGTCGTCCCCATCGGCAAAGCGAATATCGTCCGCGAAGGCCGCGACCTCAGCATCATTACTTATGCCGCCATGGTCCACACCGCGCTCGAAGCTTCCGAGGTTCTAAAAAACGAAGTCGATCTCGAAATCCTCGACCTCCGCACCGTCTCGCCGCTCGACCGCGAAGCCATCGTGCAAACCGTGAAGAAGACAAACAAAGTCATCATCCTCCACGAACACTCCCGCACCGGAGGCCTGGCCGGCGAAATCGCTGCCATCATCAACGAAGAGGCCTTCGACGACCTCGACGGCCCCATCGTCCGCATCACGGGCCTGGATTCAGCGATCCCGTTCTCGCCGCCGCAGGAAGAGCACTACCTGCCCAAGGTGAGCGACGTTGTCCGCGAAGCCCGCCGGCTGAAGGCATATTGAGTCCCGACAACTAGCGCCCTACCCGCTCCATCTGCCACAATAGTTCCGTTCGGAGGAACTCATGCGTAAATTCATTCTTGGCGTCATCGTCACGCTTCTCGTACTCGTTCTGGGCGGTCTGGGCCTGGCCACTCTTGGGTACCTCCCGACCCACGCCAACGTCGCGCCACCACGCTGGGAACATCACCTGGCCAACGCCGCCGTTGACGCTTCCATGGAGCGCCACGCTCCCCGCGCCGCCAATCCCCTGCCGCCCAGCGACCAGAACCTCGAAGACGGCATGAAGCTTTACACTATGAACTGCGCCCTCTGCCACGGCGGCCTCGATCGCAAGCCCGCTTCCCTCGCCAAATCCTTTTATCCGCCAGCCCCCAATCTCATTTCCGATCCGCCCGACGACCCCGAGTGGCACGTCTTCTATACCATCCGAACCGGCATCCGCTACACCGGCATGCCCTCGTGGGAAAAAACTCTAAGCGAGCAGGATATGTGGAAGATCACCAGCCTCCTCTCGCACATGGAAAAGCTCCCACCCGCGGTTCAGGATTACTGGAAGACGAGTTTCGGAGTTGCCGCTCCAACCGGCGAAGAGGATAAAGAGAAACACTAGGACCCGCTGGAGCGCTGCGCACCTTTCCACGGCAGCTCCCCCACCCGTTATAATATTCGTTTGCGTCCAGCTCTCAGTCCTGAACCGTGGGCTGCGTGGAAGGAAATCATGCCGACTGACATCATCATGCCCCAGATGGGCGAATCCATTGTCGAGGGCACCATTACCAAGTGGCTGAAGAAGCCCGGCGACAAAGTCCAGCGCGACGAGCCTCTCTTCGAAATCTCCACCGACAAGGTCGACGCAGAAATTCCCGCCCCTGCCTCCGGCGTGCTGCAGGAAATCAAGGTCACCGAAGGAACAACGGTAGGTGTGAACACGGTAGTTGGCACCATTGCGGTGGATGGCGAAGCCGCCGCTGCGCCCATCAAAGCCGCCGCCCCGGCGCTCGCGCTACCAGCAAAAGAAGACAAGAGAGAAGAGAAGAAGCCCGCAGCACCCGCGCCAGTCGCCAGCGCCCCGCCGCCGCAGGAGTCAGCCGCCGACGAAGAAGCGCGCTCCTCGCCTCTGGTTCGCAAGATTGCCCGCGAGCACGGCGTCAGTCTCTCCCAGGTCTCCGGCACCGGACTTGGTGGCCGCATCACCAAGCAGGACATCATGGCTTTCATCGAGCGCCCCTCGGCGACTCCTGCGGCTTCAGCCGCCCCGGCTTCTCAGCCCGCGGCCACATCTTCTCCGTCACGCCCACCCGTTCCGGCGGCCTACCCCGGCGACCTCGTCCCCATGACGAACATGCGCAAGATCATCGCTCAGCGCATGATCGAGTCGCGCCGCACCAGCGCTCACGTCCACTGCATGTACGAAGTGGATTTCACCCGTATCGTCACACTGCGCGCCAAACACAAGAACGCCTTCGAGCAGCGCCACGGCGTCCGCCTCACTTTCATGCCGTTCTTCGTGCGCGCCGCCATCATCGCCGTGCAGCAGTGGCCGATCATCAACGCATCGCTCGAAGGCGACAATATCCGCTACCATCGCAACATCAACGTGGGCATCGCGGTCGCCCTCGACTGGGGGCTCATCGTCCCCGTCCTGAAAAATGCCGGCGACCTCAACTTCCTCGGCCTACAACGCGGCATCACCGACCTCGGCGAGCGTGCCCGCAGCAAGAAGCTCAAGCCCGAAGACGTCGAAGGTTCCACGTTCACCATCACCAACCCCGGCCAGTTCGGCGCCGTCTTCGGCCTGCCTATCATCAATCAGCCGAACTCGGCGATCATGGGCGTGGGCGGCATTACCAAGCAGCCCTTGGTCATCACCGACAAAGATGGCAACGATTCCATCGCCATCCGCTCCGTCGTTCACCTCACACTCGGCTACGATCACCGCCTCATCGACGGCGCCGTAGCCGACCAGTTCATGGCTTTAGTGAAGAAGAATCTGGAAACGTGGAGCGAAGAGATCGGGTAAGACGTGTCTCAGGCGGTAGGCTGGCTGCTTTGGGCGGATGGATGCTTGCACCAGGTCGAGGCATTAAGACATTCCACTGTTCCGTCAATTATTTTAGAGATTCCATTTTTGAAATTTTCGGGATTAATGATTTCCCGCGCCGCCACGGCGTCTGTCATTGCCAGCGCATTCTGCAAGAATGACATCGCCGCATCTTTTTTCTCAGACCCCGGCTTATCGCCAAAAAGCCCTTCGATTCCACTAACGAGCGCAGGAACGAAAGCAATCCCCCGTAACAACTGAGACAGAAAGTCCATACTTCCTCCTTGGGAACTTTTCCGACACGGTGCTATTGATCCTTCAGCTAAGGCTGGCCAGAATATCGTTGAGCGTCGCCAGGTTGCCGTCTGCGCCATCAGTGGATCGGATGATCAGCGTCAAGCAAGCCTTCAGTTCCGCGGCCTTGGTCAACGCCAATGCCAGCATCCCTGCCATGTCGATACCCTCCGCGCCAGCGCTTTTCAGCGTGTTTGCACTGGGCGAGGTTGCGCTCTTAAGATTAGTGATGATCGTTGTGCTCGGTGATGTGGTCATAGCTCTCCTCTTCTTCCCTGAAAGTGAATTCGTTACTTCAGCCAATACTTGTGCAGCGCGATGGCCACGCTGACGGCCGCGCTGATCGCCCCATTCACGATTCGGTTGTGAACGCTGTTGCGCAGGTCGTTGCGTTCCAGCACGGCCACTTTGTCTTCCGCCGTTTTCATGCGCCCCGGTTGCCCGTTACCCACCAGCGCATCCATCTTCGTTTCCAGCCGCACCAGCTTATCCAGCACTTCTCTCTGGAACTCGATATCGATCGCCTTTAACATCAATTCCCGGTCGTTGACTCCCATACTCGTAGCCCTCATCGCCACATGACCCTTACAGCGGATAGTCGACGTGCAGCGCCGCCGAATACCGTGAATAAGCCTTGTCGTTCACCATCGTGACCGCAGTCGCTGCCCCATCAAACCGAAAGCCGTCGTAATCCAAGTGCGCTTCGGAGTTATAAATTTTGATATCCCCGGGCCCCGGCGCACTCTCATCCACATAAAATCCCAGCGGCTGCGTTCCTTGCGGAATCATCGAGTCCGCTTCCATGTTCGCGAACACCAGATGATCGCTCGTCCCCTGTACATACACGCCGTACTGATCGAACCAGTTCACCAGGAAATGCTGGAACGTCAACCACGACTGTCCATTGACGTCGATCACAGGAACATTGCTCAGCGCCATCGGAACGATTGCGCCAACGTAATAACTCGCAGGATTCTCTGGCGAAAAGACGTAGACAAATCCACTCGCCAGATAGAAATCACCCCAAGCCGTCAGATTCGACGAAACGGCCGCCACCTTCTGACCCCACACCGATCCAAAAAGACAAAAATTAATCGCGGTGTAAGTAGCTGGTACCGGCGCTTTCCACGCATTTCCCGTCACATGCACCCAAGCCGACGAAGGCACAGAGTAGTACCCCGTCAAGTTCGGCGCTGCCCCTGTCCCATACGCGTCAAACGTAATCGGATTTCCCGAACTCCCCGAAGAAGCAGTCGCCAGACTCTCATTCCAGACATCCCCTCTCTTGAACAGAATCGAATCCCCTGGCGAAAACGTCTGCCCATTCACATGCCCAATCGTCTGCCACGGCATCGCCATCGAAGTCCCATTATTCGAATCGCTCCCCGCGCTCGAGCTCACGTAGTAAGTCGTAGCGGAAGCCAGGCCGCTCCACACCAGAAACACAAAGACAACGATTTTTCTCGCTACCCTGACCGCCGCAATCACCTTGAACCGAGCCGGACCATTCGCCGAGCGGCTCATCTCGCGCGGTCGAAGAACCTGCCCCAGCCCCGTCGAGGAGGCCTTTCGCTTCTTTGCTTTCTTGCCGGCTTTGATTGAACTTTTCACGCCCATCTCTCTCTCGCTTGACTCGCTTTCGATGAAAAAGGCCGGGTGCCCCATTTCTCGCGTTCTTTGAGAGAAGTGGGGCCTTTACTCTTCCCCGTTCCAATAACAAAAGGCCACCGGTTTCCGCCGATGACCCCAGACCCACTCGGAAAACCACTTTGCATCCACTGATGGCTAACGACCAACACCTTGCGCTGTCGTCTCAACCTTCCCGTTCCGGCTCGTCCTGCACCTGGTCGGCGCCGTCTCCCGTGTCATAGTTCGTCAGCCCAGCGTCGGCCGAAGGCGGCGCTCCGGGCTGCGTCACCCGGCTCTCCGCAGATGCCGGCGCAGGCATCTGCCCGCCACTGGCAGCCGCTCCTCCGAACTCCGTGACCGCAGGATTTCGATCACTCTCCTCAAACGCCTGTGGAATCGATGGTGTTGCCGCTTCCGGGTTAATCGCACTGCTCATGACTTTCTCCTTGAGAAGAAATACTTGTAAAACGGACTTCAGGTAGATGTGGAGACAGCAAACTAAATGTGGGGACAGCCGCCCTCGGCTGTCCATCGAGCGTAGCTCGATAGGTTTTTCTTGACGGCTAAATGCCCCCGTCCCCGCAACAAAAAAGGCCACCGGCTTTAGCCGATGGCCCTCGAGGCCCCGCTCCCAACCCAACCCTAATGAATTTCCCAACTCATAATCGTCGCCTCCGTCGGATTATCCGCCGGAATCGTGATCCCATTATTCAGCGTCCCGCCCGCCGTCACGCTCTCCGCCGTCCCACTGCTCCCACCCACGAACGTGAACCCGGCTGAACTCCCGCCGTAAACCTGCGCGCACGAACTCGTGCAATTGCTCGTGATCGCCAGGTAATATTTCCCCGGCTGCAGCGTCGCACTCGTCGTCCAGTTCAAGGTCTTCCATCCCGTGCTGGGCGCAAACGTCGTACCCGCCGTGCTCCCAATATGCGCCACCACAGTGCCCGAACTGCTCAGCACTCCAATGTCATACATGTTGCTCGTATTGTCGGCAGTTGAAACGTTATACGTCACCTGCGTCGTAGTCAGCGGAAAGGTCAGCACCACGCCCCACAACTCCGCCTTGTTCGCCGTACTCGAGAAACTGATCGCCGTCCCCGTCGTATTCGTCGTGAACCACGGAATCGCATACGACACGCTGCTGCTCACATTCGACCCCGGCATGTCGAGAAACATCTGCACCGTCGTGCTCCCCGAACTTGCCTGCAATACCCGTCCCAGGATCTGCGTCCCCGTAGGCCGCGTCGCCCCTGCGTCATGGCAAAAAGGATAAAGTCCGCCACTGGCCGTGCTCGAAGGCACAACGTAATCCCCCACCACGGTCGCGCTCCCGTCGAAACTGCAATAAGCCGATCCCGCCCGCGCCAGCGTGACCACCCCCGACGTCCCGGCATTGGCAATCACCACCCCGATCGCCCCGCTGCTCAGTGTGTTCGAGGACGATATGGCGCACCCCGCACTGCTGAGCACTGCCAACCCATTCACAATCGTGCCCGTCGTCGCGTCATTGCAAAGCTCGTAACTCTCGTTGGCGAACTTTCCCAGCTCGAAGCCGCTGCCACTCGTGGCATTTCCCGCCACATAGACTGTCCCTGGCCGCAGCCCGCTGCCGCTCCCCGAACTATTGAACGAACCTATACTGGACGTCTGGTCCGTCCAAGGCTTGAAATTACCGCTCGCATCGATGACCCACTTCAACCCGCTGTTGATCCAGAACCCCAATCCATACGCACTTCCGGAAGGCGCACTTTCGCTGCGCAACACCGCATAGCTATCGGTCGCGTCGAGTCCCAGCGATATCCGTTGCCACGTCGAGCTGTTCGTGTAGCTCGAATACACATGCAGGTTCTGCGGCGTCGTCCCGTTATATTCGCCCAGATCATTCGCATCTTCCTGGGAAAGATTCGAGAAGTACGAACTGGTCGCCGTCGTCGCCACCTTCTGCGGAGTCCCCGCGTTGGCGGATATATAAAAGTTTCCATCATTCGAAATCCCCAGCGCCGAAGTCCCCGCCCCCGCCGCTCCCATCGCGGTCCCCGGTATCGGCGAACTTACCATCCACGGTCCCGCCACCAGCAGTTGCCCGTTCACCGTCAGGTTCCCTGTGATGTTTACCGGCACATTGATTGTCTTTGCCGAAGCCGTCAGCCGCTCCAGGAAACTCGTATTGTCCCCTGCGTTTCCAATGTAGTTAGAGATCGAGACCGGCGCTCCAAAGGCCAACTGCGCGTTGCTGGGGGAAGTTGCCGCACCGTTATCCAGACCAACGTAGGTGTCGTTGGCGTCGTAGCTCGGTCGCATCCCAGCCGACGCCAGGGTCTTTGCCGAATTGGAATCCACCAACGTGATCTTGTGAGTGCCCGCGACGCTGCCGTTAAAGTTAGGTCCTTGCTCGATAATGACTCTACCCTTTAATCCGGTTGCTGCAGCTCCAGGGAAGCCTTCATCCAGAACAGTAGAGCCTGGAACCGTGCTCGCATTCTCGGTTTCGAGGCACGATACCCACGCTCCCCCTGTAATGTTCACGCATTGCTGTGCGAAAAACTTGGGGATAAGCGTTCCCCAACTGCTCACCAACTGACTCACAGGATTTACCGCCGTAGGCGCCACGTTGTCCCCCAGGCGGTCGAAATGCACGCCCGATGGCGATGCGCTCGCCCCTACCGAATCAGCTGTCTGCGTCACCACCACCGAACCCGGCCAGAACACACCCGCACCAGTTCCATTGCCCAGCGCGGGATAATAGTTCGCCGGACTCGTAACCGTGTAACTCGACGTGCTCACGGAGGCCGTGTCCGTGAAGGTGCAAAGATTTGCCGAGCCTACCGTCGAGCAAACTCCTCCAACCGTGAGTCCGGTCGCGACCGAGCCGCACGTTGTTGGAGAACCTCCAGTGCAAACCGCCGTGTAAGGTGCAGGCTCGTTCGCCAGACCCGAAGTACGGATCACATCGTAGGTAATGGTTCCCGAGGTGCCGAATTGCGGCCACACCACGGGAATACTCCCCGCGCCGTTCGTAAGTGCGATACCTGCGAGGTAGGCCGAACTGGTTAGCCCCGCGCCCGTCGAACTGTGCGCGACGATGTAGTAGTTGTACTGTGTCGATCCAGTGTTGGCGAAAAGCGGCGCTGAGCCCACCGGTCCAACCGAATTCTTGACGGAAGCAAATCCGTTCTCAACGATCAATCCCGCCTCACCAACGCCCAACGGATTCGAGTTCGCGCATCCCGCCACTTCAAAATAAACGTCATCCAATTCGACATTGGGCACATTGCTGTAAACCCCCGCCGAGCGCACCCCAAATTGCGCTTGCGATTGGATGACCGAATCGGAAATCCGCATCGTGTTCGCGTTCTGATTGTCCACTCCGTTCGCCGCACAGCCCAGGTTCATGAAAGTGTTCTTGATCCACAGGATGCCAGCGTTCCCGCTCCCCCCGGCTCCTTTGATCGCCACCGAGCAGAAAGTTGTGTCGCAATGCGACCAACGCGATTGCTGCGTGTCCAGGCCGTCGATAACCGCAGATTGGTCGTTGTCCACTTGAATCAGCGAACCGAACGAATATCCGCTGGTCTTAGTGCCGACCGGGTTGGGATTCGTCGATCGTATGTCAATGAAATGGGTGTGCTGGCCAGCGTCTTCGATCATCGGATAGTTGCAGTTATTGCATCCCGCCTGCCCGGTAAAGTTCTTGATCGTGACATCCCAAATGTAGTTAGGCTCGGCCACGCTACCCACGACGAGGCAGGAATCCGCCATCGTGCAAGTTACATAGGACCCCGCGAAATCAAGCTCCGTGTACGGAGTAGGAACCGTAACTCGCGCCTGCCACGTGTACTGTCCCGGAGGGATCACTACCGCTCCCAGTTGGTTGTAGGAAACTCCAGGATACGAGGCAGCCAGAATTGCCTCCTGCACGCCCTGCGAGGCTGATCCAATCGTGTAGCCAGAACTGTGACTATTCGCAGCCGCGAAAGTGATAGTCCCACTCGATCCGCCCGTCTGCGTGCAGGTCGATGACGTGATCAGCACAGCTTCCGGCGTCCCCACGCCTGAGATGTAGACATATGCGTAAAAGTTAGCACCCACCACCGCCACCACTAGCCCGCGAGGACAAGGGTTCAACGTAACCGTGTTCGCGCCCGCCGAGAGGCTTCCGCTGGGATTCTGCGACCAGTTATCGCCGGGCGCAACATATCGAATGCCGCTGAGGTTGTTCACACTGAACTGCGTCCCCGCGGGCTGTGCGATGTTCTGGCTAGCCGCCGGACTCACCGATACACCGCCCGTGCCTCCACTCAGCGTAGCCGGCGAATATTGCCCAGACGACGAAGAATATGTCAGCACCTGTCCGTTCGCCGGCGCTGTCGACCCCACCGCCACACTCTGAATCTCGGTCGCGTTCGCGCTCGACCCACACGATCCCCACGTTCCGTTTCCCAGCAGACAGTTCAAAGCCGAAGCCGTTCCACTTCCCAACTCATTCGTCGGCACCAACCCGCTCACCAGATTCGCTTTCGAGGCCGCGGTTAAATCCACGTATTGTTTTGCCGCCGCCTGCAGCGGCGCTGTCGGACTTGCACTCAAGGTCAACGGCCCAGTCATCGCTCCGCCCGCCGTCGGCAGATAATTCCCCGCTCCCACGGTTGCGATTGCGGCATCCACATACGCCTTGTTCGTAATGTCCCCCGTACCCACCGGCGTCGGCACATTAGGAGGCACTGAAAAACTCTTGGTCCCCGTCACCGTCTCCGCTCCGGCTAAGTGCACCACCGCGTTGTCATTCGCTTTTGCCGTCAGCGCCGAATTTACGTACTGCATCGACACCGGTTGTCCCGCCGTTCCCGATCCCGGCGTCGTCCTCACCTGCGCCAGCGTTGCCGGAGAACTCCCCGGCACCACCCAATATTCCGTCCGAACTTCGCCCGGCCCCAACTGATACACGACGGTGTAGTAAACGCCGGCCGGAGTCGCCGACGCATTCGTCGCCAGCGACACGTTCAACGTGCCGTTCGCACCCAGCGTCACATTCAACGCCCCCGCCGCCACCGCCGTTCCGCTCGCCGACACAAATGCCGGCCAGGTAATTATCAGCGTGCCCTGTGCCTCACTTCCATCCGCCCGGTACACGGTGTCAATCACGCTCGTAAGCGCCGGTCCACTCTGAGGAGCCGCCTGCAATGGGATCCCGGCTGCAGCTAGCACCACCACCAGCCCCAAATAAAAAATCCGTCCCGCAGGACGGCGTGTCTGAAACATACTTCCTCCTCAAACTCACGTAGTAGGCGGCGATTACGCCCGCGATCTTTGTGACGTTGTCATCCAGTGTGACCTTGTCATCCTGAGCGAAGCGAAAGACCATGCACCCTGCCTGCGCCACCGCGTTCGCCAGCCCGAAGCCCGCTCCTCAACTCCGCCCCTTCAAAAACTCCTCCACGCTCCGCACATAAACCTCGGCAAAGTCAGCCACCGGCCGGTTTTCCTGAATCAGATCCATGCCGTCCTCAACCGTCCACCCCATCACGCCCAACAGCGCCAACGCCATCATCGGCGCCCGGTGCACTCCAGCCGCGCAGTGGATCAGCAACTTCGTGTCGTCCTTTTCGAACGCCTTCAGCGCAAACTCCACTCCCTCAGCAAATACGCCCGGAGGCTTGGGCTCAAAGTCGTCGTCGATCCCAATCCAACAAACCTCGATCCCGTACTGGCTCGCCAGCGCCCTGTCGTCGCACTCAACCTGCATGTCGATGATGTGCGTAATCCCCGCCTGCGACACCGCCGCCATGTTTTCGGCTTTATTCCAGATTCCGCCGCTGACCGCGATCCGGTCGGGCACCACCCACGTTATATCCATCCCAAACCTGCGTAGCGTCCCGTGACCAACATTCCCCGAAGTGTTCTGAGGATACCCGCCCAACCGCGGACCATCCCCCAGCGGCTTTTCCCGCCGCGATCCTACCCGCGGCGAAACCGACAACCCGCCCGTCTCTGTAAAACTCCAACTCCCGCGCTTCATTCTACGGTATCCTCTCAGCCCTCACGCCCTTGCCCTTATTCTTCATCCTCCACCAGCACCAGCCCAGCGTCTTCGGTGCACTCTCGAACTTCCTCAACAACCATCGGCTTCGCAGTCTCGCTCGCGACCTTCGCATCGCTCGTCAACCGGACCGGAACCGCCTCCTCGTCACAAATCACAGGCTCCAGCGGCAATCCCATCCGCGTCAGCAGCGTATGCGCCAGCGAAGTCTCTATCGGCCTCATCGCCATCTGCTCCGTCACCGGATAGATCCCCGCCGCCTCGAACAAATACTTCGCCGGAGCCAGTTGCCCCGTCTTCGCGGCCTCGATCACTCCCTTCGCGATCTCCTCCGCCGACTCCTTCACCAGCTCGTTGATGTTCTCTCGCACCTCAGCCACATCCTTGCCTTTCTTTTTCTCCGGTACTTTCTCCTCCTCCGCCTTCGCCAGTTCCTTCTTCGTCCCCTTGTCTTTTCCCTTTGCCTTCTTCACGCTCACGGTTCGCCCTCCCCAAACGGTCGGCGTAATCCGAAACGGGTGGAGCAGGCCTTGAAGGCCCGCGTCAAAGGGGCACTAGGAATCCGCCGGCTTCAGCCCCTGCTTTGCCTGAGCAGAGTCTCCCCAAAAAACGAAAGGCGCGCTTTTCAGCGCGCCCCCATAACTTGATAGAGCATTTCTGTTTTTCTTTACTCTATATATTTAGAATAGCATTTTGCAATAGGTGTTTGTGTCACGTTTTGCATATTTATATTTGCCATGTCATCAGCAACTTGCACACATTTCCACTGATTTCCCCTCTTGACAAGATTTTGCTCATTGCGAAAACTCCCTTCTCGAAGGCAGCCCAGACAGCAATCCTACCCGGAGGAAGTCTTCACTCAGCAGGTCAAGCACCTCTGGCAATCTGCGCGCAACCTTGCTGCGGCTGCAATGCAGAATGCGCGCAGCTTGTTCATGACCGTATTCTTGCAGGATGATTCTCGCGATTAATTGCTGATCCCACCCCTCCAGTCGATTCAAGCACTTCTCCACGTCACGCACGAAGATCACCCGGTCCTCGAACGTGGTCGCGGTGTAGTAGGTCACCTTAGCGCGGAAGAATTCCCGCCCAACAAACGACGGCAACCGCCCGGTCTCTATTGAAAAGCGCATGTAGCGCCGCAGCAAGCCCACCGTACGTTTTCGGTAAAGCCACAAATCCGGATTGCGATCTAGAGGATCGTCTTCTAGCCGACCATCTTCCGGGACATTCAATCCCGTCGGAAAGTCGTGCGCCGGCAGTTCCTGCCACGGTGCGCCCCCAGGCAAAGAATCGTCGAAAGACTTCTCATCCGTAGGCGCCAGCGGTGAACTCGAGTTGAGCCCATCCTTTGGCGCCGAATCATCCGCCTCCGCCCCAATCCAATCCACGAAGCCGTTCATGCCACACCTCCCGGCGCATCCAGATCCACTTCCTCATCTCCCGCATAGCCTTCAAAGTCGCCGTCTTCCGCGCCCCATCGCGGTCCGCGCGGCAGTTGGGCGGTTTCGGGCTCCCGCGAAGCCGGTGGCAATTGGGCCATCTCTCGTCCGCAAGCCACACAATAGATTTGCCGTCCGCCCACCGGACGCAGCCACAAACTGCCGCAACGTTCGCAATACTTCAGTTCCAGTCGCACCTCTTGTGCAGACGTGTCTTTTGCTCTTGCTTTTGCCTTCATCACTCCTCCTGAGTTCCGGCTCGCGTTGCGAACCGGACGATTTCGGTTGAAGCGCGTTTACCGAAGCCCGAAGGCTGCAGCCGAAAAAAAAGCCCTGCGCCGGCCGCCGCTCCTCGAGCGGAAACCGAACGCAGGGCTCGTTTCTCTTACGATGACCTGCTTGGGCTATTTACTTGTTGGACTTACTGTCTAATCCTGCTTTAACGTACACACCCGGCAAAAGGAACAACCCGCTTGCCGATTCCCTGTTACGGTTCGATCGCCACCCCAGGTTCGAGCCCGGAACGTTCCAGCCCGGCACCGGGTTCGCGCTGCCGAAAGTATCCCTCCTCGTAACCCGACTTCAGCACTCGGCCATTTTCCACGACTACACTCACCCGTCCGCTGAAGTGCAGCGACTTCAAGAGGTGTTCCATGGAGCCGGAAAGCACCTCGCCCCCACGCACCTTCCGGCGAAATTCCACAAAGTTCTTTGCTTCGTTGCAGTTATCCACACCTGTCATGAGGGGAGGTTCCTGGGGAAAAAAGTTGGGTTATACAATATCGCGATCGTATAGCTGCGAATTTTCCGAGTCAAGGTTGTTAGACCAAAGGGTCTGTGGAAATCCCTTCGCTTAGCATGGTGCTATACCTCACCGTGCTATACTCCCTGCCATGAAATTCCGGGTGCTGCAAGACAACTTGCGCAAAACTCTTTGGAAGCGCATCGAGGAAGGCGACCTCACCGGCCTCCGTCTCGCACAACAGACTGGCTTTAAGCAGGCTCACATCTCCAACTTCCTGAACCGTAAGCGCGGCTTGAGCCTCGAAGGCATGGACCGCGTCCTCGCCGTCCAGCATCTCTCCGTGCTCGATCTCCTCGAACCTTCCGAGGTCAACAAGCGCGCCTCCATCCTGCCTCCCAGCACTGACGAATTCCAGAACGTTCTCCTCACTGATGCCACAGTAGCCGCCACTCATCCCCTCATCACCAGTATGAACGTCAAAGAAATCCTGAAATTCAAGAAAAGCTTTCTTAAGCGGCTAAAACCGGAAACCGAAGGCGACCGCCGGCACTGGGAGCGCTTCGTCCTCATCAAGGTAGACAGCCGCGAAGGCATGAGCATGTACCCCCGTCTGCTCCCCGGAGCTACACTCCTCATCGACCGCCATTACAACTCACTCAAGCCGTATCGCAAAGGCGAGTTCAATATGTATGCCGTACTCAACAACGACAGTTGCACGGTAAAATACGTGGAAACAGCCGGCAACCACCTGATTCTGCGGCCCCACAACCAGGATTTTCCCATCGAAGTCCTCACCACAGAAGACGGCAAGTCCCCTGCCGATTATCTAGTAGGCCGCGTCTGCCACGTAGGCATCGAAACCTAAAAGCAGTGGCCAGTTGCCAGTGATCAGTGGCCAGTCAAGCCAGAGCAGTTTCTGGTTCTCTGGAAACCATCGAAGAGTGACCGTCTGAATCCACCGGCAGAAAACAGGTCGTACTGCCCACTGATCACTGGCAACTGGCCACTGCTACTCCCCCCGGCTATCGAACATTTTCCACAGCTTGTCCGCGGCCGCGCGATAGATTATGTACCCGCTTCCGGCGTCCGTGGTCTCGCGAAACAATAACTCGCCGCGTCCATCTCCGTCGGCATCCACAACATCAATCAACTCCAGCCGCGGCGTCACGTCCAGGTGAAACTTGTCCGTTACTCCGGAATACAGTTTGCGCAGATTGCCATAAATGTCAGTCCGCGCCACCAGCGTGATCGAATACTGTTCCGGCGCCGCAGTCGCCCCAGCCGCGGCAGTGCTCTTCCCAGGCGCGGGATGCTCGGACACCGGAGGAAAGTGCGCCTCCGCGCTCAGGATCATCACCACCTGGTTATTCGCCCACACGTCGAAGGCATGGAACTGGACGTTCTCCAACACCGGCTGAACCGGCTTTGTGGGAGGTTTGCGGCTCGCCGCAGCCGCCTTCGCAGCAGGCGGTTTCGCAGAAATCTGATTCCTCGCCAGCGCATTCGCGTACGCCCGAACCTCGTCTCCAGCCAGCTCGAGCATCTGATTGCGCCGCTCTTCCTCTTCGCCCGTCTTCCAGAAAAAATTGTAAGGCTTCGGATCGGGTCCGCCCGCATCGGAAATTGCCGGCATAAGTTGCACCGGCCCCAGGCTGGCCGCCGCGACCGGGGAATCAGGTTTCCCTGTCTTCACCGCAACCTGGTCCTTCGCAGCCTGGTCCTTCGCAGTCTGGTCCTCCTCCGGCGAGCCCTGCGTGGGCTTGCCCCGCCGCAACGTGGGACGGTAGTAATTCTCCCCCTGATCTTGCGATGTTGGACCGGTTGATGTTGGACCGGTCGACGCCTGGCTGGAAGATGCCTGGCCGGAAGACGCCCGGCTGGACGAGGTTTGGCCTGAAGCCGATTGCCCGGGCACGGCCGGTCCCGCTGTCGTGGCCGTCGCCGGCTGCGAAGACCCCGGGGTCGCACCTGCGCCCGCAGCCTTGTCGGACGATCCCGTTCCGGCCGGGGCGGCAGAAGCTGGGGAAGCAGAAGCTGGGCCGCCAGAAGATGGGCTACCAGAAGATGGAGCAGCAGGTGCAGGCGCCGTCGAGGCGGGAGCACCGGAAGTCGCCGCCGGACTCGGGCTCGGAACCGTCGCGGGCTTCGACGCGCTTCCTCGGGTCAACCGCGGCGGTGCATCGCTGTCCGTATTGTCCAGCCCCACCGGCACGTCTTCGGCTTTGCGGGTAGTCTTTGGCGCTTCGGTCCCATTCGGCAAGTAAGACCCCGCGCCCATCCACGGATTTACACTGCCCGGATTCTGACTATGCAGCGCTCCCCTGACCGTAAACAGTCCCTGTGAATCCCCCGATTGCTCAACCTCATAGACCGTACCCGACTCCAGTGCCATCGGCACCGGATCTGCCTTATACGCGCTCGCGTCGTAAAACTTCCCATCCACCAGAATTGCGATCGGAATCAACGTCCCCTTGCCATCGCTGGCGAGCTGCAAAAGCCCCACTGCCCGTGGCCCCTTCACCTTCTTCTTCTTCGGCTCCGGAGGCTTCTCCTGGGGAACATCGGGCTCCGGGCGCTTAAGCTGCGGCCTTCCCTGCGCCGCCCCCAGCGGCACCATCGCCGCGAAAAACGCCAGAATGACAATGACGCCACACCCTAATCTGCGGTATAAGAACTTTCTGAACATATTCTGTTCTGCCCTCAGCTTAGCCAAGGCTGAAGCCGCAGACGCCGGCTGAAACCCAAACTTACATAGAAACGAGGCGCTCATGAGTATCCATGTCAATGATAAGGCTCCCGAGTTTACTTTGCAGGACGAGAACGGAAAGGAAATCTCGCTGAAAGCTCTGCGCGGCAAAGTCGTAGTGCTGTATTTCTATCCTCGCGCAGACACTCCCGGCTGCACCATCGAGGCCTGCGAGTTCCGCGACTCCTACAAACAGATGCAGAAAACCGGCGCTGTGTTACTCGGCATTTCGCCCGACACGCCCAAGGCGCAGAAGAAGTTTCAGGAGAAATTCCAGCTGCCATTTTCCCTCCTCGCCGATGCCGACAAGAAAGTAGCGGACGCCTTCGGCGTGCTCCAGGAAAAGAACATGTACGGCAAGAAAGTCATGGGCATCGTCCGCACCACGTTCATCATCGGACCAGACGGCAAGATCCAGCACATCTTTCCCAAGGTGAAAGCGGAAGGCCACGCCGGAGAAGTGCTGGCGTATTTGAAAGAATCCGCGAAAGGTGCAGCATAAAGTAGCGCCGCCGTCCCGGCGGCTTTCCGGCACGCGTATGCGGCCGACGGGCAGAGTGCAGACCCTTTCGACAAGACCATGACAGCCACTAAAAACAGCCGGCAAACTGCCGGCGCTACTCAGCCCACTCGCCCGCTCGATCGCGCCTTCTTCGCGCGCAAGCCGCGGACCGTAGCTCGCGAACTCCTCGGCAAGGTGCTCGTGCGCGACCACGGAAAGCAGCACTTGGCAGCTCGCATCGTAGAGGTCGAGGCCTATCTCGGAAAAAACGACCCCGCCTCCCACTCCACTGCCGGCAACACCGCGCGCACTGCAGTCCTGTTCGGACCGCCCGGCTACGCCTATGTTTATTTCATCTACGGCAATCACTATTGCCTAAACGTGTCGTGTGAGCGCGACGGGAAGGCTGGAGGAGTTCTTTTCCGTGCGGTCGAACCGCTCGTCGGCATCGAAGAGATGGCGCGTGCGCGAAAGATCCAGGTCAAGAAACCTCAAGACCTTCCCCGCCTAACCAGCGGCCCCGGACGCATGGCCGAAGCGTTCGGCATCACCCGCACCCGCGACAACGGCGGCGATCTAACCTCGCCGGCTTCCGGCCTATGGATCGGAGACGACCATTTCCGCGCCAGAAACATCCAAGTCACCCCCAGGATCGGTATCAGCAAAGCCGTCGACGCGCGCCTGCGCTACATTCTTGCCGGAAACGCCTTCGTTTCCGGACGAAAAACGCCCATCGGCCACTGAACGCCGCCCGAAACTTGACAAAGAGGTGTAGACTGTCCCTCGGGTTAAATGCGTGAGAAGCCGCGCTGCTCAAGGCATTTACCCCGTGTTGCCGGCAATGTTCCGCATGTCGGCGAGGAAGCCGCCGAAGGACACCGGTTTTTCAGCATCCCCCGGACGGAACAAGTCATCTCATCACACAGGAACCCGCATGCGCCGGTTCACTTTATTTCGCGCTTCGCTTCTCACCTTGACGATTCTAGCCGTGACTATGCCGGCGCTCTCCCGGGCAGTCGACGCCATACCCCTCCAGCCCCAACCGGCGGCGTCTCCTTCCAACATCGTAATCGGCTTTGTCGGAGGCTTCGTCGCCCACGACGACCGGCACCACGGCCCCGTCCAGTTCGCCGCCCAGATCCAACGAATGAACCCCAAAGACACTTACGTCCGGGTTTTCGAGAACCGCCGCAGGAAGCAGGCTTATGCCGCGGTCCTCCGCCTGCTCGATACCAATCGCGATGGCGTGCTTTCCACCGAAGAAAAAGCTCGCGCTCGTATCATTCTCTTCGGCCACAGCTGGGGAGCCTCCGCCGCCGTGCTGCTGGCCCGCGAGCTGCGCCGCCAGGGCATCCCGGTTCTGCTCACCGTGCAGATCGATAGCATCGCCAAAACCTGGCAGAACGATTCCGTCATCCCTGACAACGTCGCCGAAGCCGTGAATTTTTATCAGCCTCACGGCATCCTCCGCGGCCGAAACCAGATTACCGCCGCCGACCCCGCGAAAACTCAGATCCTCGGAAACTACCTCGTGGATTACAAGAAGAACCCGATCCAGTGTCCCGAGGCCACATGGGCAGAGCGCTTCTTCACGCCCGGCCACATGGAGAGCGAATGCGATCCCCACACTTGGTCGCAGATCGAAACCATGATCCGCCAGCGGCTGACTGCTTCTTACACTTCTTCGGCCACGCCAGAAACCGTTTCCGCCGTCCGTTCGGAGCATTAGCCAGGACATTTCGGCAGCAGAATGTTATCGATAAGCCGCGTAGGCCCGACGAGCGCCGCAACCGCGACCAGCGCGCCGCAGGCGAGGCCTTCGACCGGATCCAACCTCTCGGGATCCACGATCTCAAAGTAGTCGAGCCGGACTGATTTTTCCTCCGCAACTTCCTCCCGGCCCGCAGCCACAAGTTTCTTCGGGTCGCGTTCGCCGCCTTCCCAAAGTTTCTGCACCCGCCCGAGTGCCCGATGCAGAACCAGCGCCTGCCTCCTCTGCGCCGGATCAAGATATGCATTGCGCGAACTCATCGCCAGCCCGTCACCCTCACGCACAATCGGGCACGCCACAATTTCCACCGGAAACTTCAAATCGCGCACCATGCGGCGAATGATTGCCACCTGCGCCGCATCCTTCTGCCCAAAGAACGCCGCGTCCGGCCCCACAATATGAAACAGTTTGGCCACCACCGTAGTGACGCCCCGAAAATGTCCGGGCCGCGAACGCCCGTCCAGCTTGCCACTCAGCTCTTCCACCGTAACCCAGGTCACCGCGCCCGCCGGATACATTTCCTCAACCGACGGAGCGAACAGCAACTCCACGCCTTCTCTTTCCAGCAACGCGCGGTCGCGTTCAAAGTCTCGAGGATATTTCGCCAGATCTTCCTTCGGCCCAAACTGTGTAGGATTTACAAAAATCGAAACCGCCACGGCATCGCAAGCCACTCTCGTACTTCGAACCCTCGCCGCTCGAATCAAAGATAAGTGCCCTTCATGTAGCGCACCCATCGTGGGCACGAATCCCAGCCGTTTGCCGCCGCGTCGCGCCGCCCGGCATGCGGCCCGCATGTCGTCGATGGTGTTGCAGATTCTCATTGCGAGTTCTCATTGCGAGGAAGGTCGCTGGTCGCTTCAGGGAACCGAGATCCAGTTGATCGCGACCTGCGCACCCAGAAGGTCGCCCGCGACAATGCCGCGGTTTCGTCGGATCGCAATCTTGTCCCCTTCGGAGGCAGTAGGTTTCTCGTCCACCAAAATCGCCACCGCCCGCCCGTAAGGCCACGCAGATGCCGGCAGCCGGGCCAGCGCGTTCAGAACTTCCTCCGGCTTCAGAATTTGTTCCTCGTGTGCAGTCACGCTGGTGAGCAGACCAACCGCGTCCGCCCGAACAACCAGATACGGATTGCTCCAATGCTTGGTCTCTCGCAGGGATGGCGATAACGAGGGATACTTAGCCGGATCGGCCGCCGGGATGCCCTGCAGCAGAGTGGCTGCATCCGGCGGCGGTGGCGCATTCTGTCGCGAGCAAGCCGACAGGGCCACGCTCATCATCAAATCAAATACGAGAACGGAAACGAAGCCGGATGCCGGCCAACGCCGGGTCGCAGAAAAACTCACCGCACCACCGCAGGAACGTCCGTCTTCACCGCCCAGACCAAAGCAACCACCCACCCAATCATCGTCCAGCCCAGAAAAAAATTCAGCAGCACAATCGCGGTCGTATCCCGCTTATTGCGCGCAAACGCAAAAATCGAAGGCAGAAAGTACATCACGAATCCAAAGCCGAGAAACGGCAGGAAAAACGCAGGCAAGAAGTGAGTCATAACGACCTCCTGACAACAATAGCGTAGCACTAATGCACCCGACAATGTCTGGCTCTAGGTCTCGATTTATCCGTGGAATCCGTGCAAATCCGTGGCCAGTATTCCTACCGCCCCATAGCCCGTTTCCGCGCGAGCACGTTATCCAGCCCCGCCTTAGTCTCCCGAGGCAGATGATAGGACTCCTCATCCGCCGGATACTTCCCCGCCTTCACATCCGCCCCAAACGCCCGCACCGCCTCGCTGATCAGCGCGCCCGCGTCGCCATAATGCCGCACAAACTTGGCCGGCGGCGTAAACGTAAGATCGAGCAGGTCGTTGATCACCAGCACCTGGCCATCGCACTCCGGACCAGCCCCAATGCCGATCGTCGGCGTCCCTACCTCGGCCGTGATCATCCCCGCCACTTCCCGCGGAATCCCTTCCAGCACGATGCAGGCCACGCCGGCCCGGTCGAGCGCCAGGGCGTCGCGCATAAGTTGTTCAATGCCGCTGAGATTTTTCCCCTGCACCTTATACCCGCCCATCACATTCACCGACTGCGGAGTCAGCCCAATATGCCCCGCCACAGGAATCTCAGCATCAATGATGCGCCGTATCAGGTCCGCACGCTTCTCGCCGCCCTCGATCTTCACCACTTCCGCGCCACCCTCTTTCACAAAGCGCGTGGCGTTGCGCAGCGCGTCGTTGGGGTCAACCTGATAAGACCCATAAGGCATGTCCGCCAGCAGCAGCGCGCGCTTCACGCCGCGCCGCACCGCCTTCACGTGATGCAGCATCTCGCCCATGGTGACGGAGAGTGTGTTGTCGTAACCGAGAATGGTTTGAGCAAGCGAGTCGCCCACCAGAACCATCTCAATTCCGGCTTCATCCAGCAGGCGCGCGGTGGCGTAATCGTACGCGGTAAGGCAAGTAATCGGTTCGTGGTGGAGTTTTCGTTCCCGCAGAGAAGCGGTAGTGATTTTCTCGCGGGTCTTGTCGGGATTAGGAAAGTCGGGACGCCCGCTAATCGGGGTGAGACTCATCGTGGCCTCCAGTGCCCCTCCGGCTCGGCCGGATAGAGCCTGTTCCGCATCTTCATGGATGCTGAATGTATTGTAGCCTTGACGAATGCCGATGACCAGCCGTTCGCACTCACCCCTGCCACTTGGCCATTAAACATCTTAGATTCATATGTTTACGGGTTCCTCAATTCTAATATACCGAGGACGAAAACGGAACATAACGAATCCGACGGTCCCCGTCGATAGCCAAGGGAGGGGCATTAAGTAAATGCGAAACCGCACAGGAGAATCGACTATGCGCCGAACTATTGTGAATGCGAGAGGTCAAGTGACGATTCCGGTCGAGCTGCGTGCGCAACTCCAGATCAAGCCGGGCACGCGCGTCACCTGGTTCGAAGAGAAGGGCCGGCTGATACTGGCCCCCATGACCGCGCGGCGGATAAAAGAATTCAGAGGATTCCTCAAACCCAAACCCGGCGAGCCGTCCGCGTTTGAAGAGTCGTTCAAAGAGCGGGCGCGGGAGATGCGCCGCGAAGACGCCAAAGCCGCACAGTACGATGCTGAGTTCAAGAAAAAGACGGCCAAAGCCGAGAAGATCATGAAGCGCTATCGCAACACCCTTCGAGATCTCGCAAAATAACTAGACCAACGACCAACGGCCAAACCCTGCTAATGCGTCTCCACCATAGTCTGCGCCAACTTATGCAGCGCATCCGAATTCACAGTACGCGTATAAAACATGTGGCCGCCAGGAAACTCGTGGATCTGCACACGGTTCGCATCCCCCATGATCGGCATCTGGTCTACGCTGAGAACTGATCCCATGAACGGGCACGAGAGGTCGTTCCATCCATGCACGATCAGCACGCGCAGCTTTGGGTCGGCAGCAACCGACTCGCGCAGGTCTCTCACCGCACCCTTACGCAGGTCATCGTTGCGATCCCATTGCCGGTTGACCTCGTACGACAGGGCCTCATAGCGCGCATCGGTTTTCCATCCCACCGTTCGCGTGATGAAGTCCACCATAGCCGTCGTCGTAGGCGCGATGATGCTCTCCAGTATCGGATCACCCGCCTCTTGCGTCGGGGCGTAAGGGAAGGGATCAGGCGCGGTCACGTTCGAGTCATAAATACTGCCAATTAATCCTTGCGTCCGGTGCACCTCGCGGAGATAGGCTCGAATGTCCAGCCGGCCACCGGCAAACTTCACGAACTTCGGATCAAGCCCCGTCATTTCCGTTACACGCGCAATCATCGCGTCAGTAGCAGCCGGGTCGCTGCGGCCCTTCAGCAGCGCCTCTGCATAGTCTCCGCGCGTGTACGCGATCACCTGCTGCATCGCCGCGTCAGTCAGCTTGCCTTCGGACTCCAGATGCGCGGCCGCGATCGACGGCAGGTCAATCATCCATGGAATCGGCGACAGGTCCCCATCGCCTTTCTCCGGATTCAGATACGGACTCACCAGCACCAGCCCGTTCATAGCAACGCCCAGCGTTGATTGCAGATAGTGCGTCAACAGTGGCCCGCGATACCCACCATAGCTCTCCCCGACCAGATATTTTTTGTCCAGCAAGCGATCGTTCTGCACCAGCCACTTGTAGATCACGAGCGAGAGATACTCGATGTCCTGCTTCGGTCCATAGAAAAGCTTCTTCGTCTCCGCCTCGTCCACCAGAGAACGCGAAAATCCCGTGCCGATCGGGTCGATAAAAACCATGTCCGTAAAGTCGAGCCATGTCCCGGGATTGTCCGTCAGCATAGCCGGGTCCGAAGGCGAATCACCGTCATTCGCAAACGCAATATGCTTCGGCCCGATCGCGCCCAGGTTCAGATAGACGGACGAGGCCCCCGGCCCACCATTGAGCGCGAACGTGACCGGCCGGTGCGAACCGCTGTCCTTACCTTTGGGTTCGTCCAGCGTGTAAGCCGTGTACATCACCACTCCGGTGGGCTTGTCGTCCTTACTTTTCAGCGTAATTGTGCCGACCGTCGCCGTGTAGTGAAGCGTCTTGCCGTTCACGGTGATCGTCTGCGGCACCGACTTGTCCGCTGGCAGAGGATTCTTCATGGGCTCCGCGGATTTTGGTTCGCCGGATTTCGACTCGGCCGACTTCGGGTCGCCGGATTTCTCTCCCGCGGGAGCCGCGCTGGCATCGGTCGCAGGCTTAGTAGATTGGCCACGCTGGGCAAATGCAGGAAAAGCGAATAGCACGAGTGCAATAACGAAATTGGCGCGAGTCATTCTGAAGTGGAATCTCCTTTTACCTGAAAAACAGCGGCAACTTCCCTACGCTCCAACCGCTTCCTGCCCACCCAGCGGCAAAAAGTATTGCGTGCCCTTGATCGGCTCCGTCACCTTGCGCAGCAACTCCTGCAAGTCCTCATTGCGATCGACGAAATCAATGTCGGACGTATTCACGATCAGCAGGTCCGACGACGTGTAATGAAAAAAGAAGTGTTCGTAAGCCTTCACCACTTCCTCCAGATACTCGTCGCTCACGGCCCGCTCCCCCGGAGCATTCTTTTTCTTCAGCCGCTTCTTCAGCACTTCAGGCGTGGCCTGCAGGTAAATGACAAGGTCCGGCGTGGGCAACTGCTCGCGAAAGTGGTTGTAATAGCGGTTGTAGGTATCAAGCTCCTGGTCAGTGAGATTGAGGCAGGCAAAGAGCTTGTCTTTTTCGATGATGTAATCCGCGACCACCGTCTTCTGCGACCGCGGGCCCAAATCGAGCGCCTTCAGCTGCTCAAAACGCCTCACCAGAAACGCAAACTGCGCCTGAAACGCCGCCCCACGCTCGCCTTCGTAAAAAGCCCCAAGAAAAGGATTCGACTCCGGCTCCATCACCCGCTGCGCGTTCAGCCGCTCCGCCAGAATGCGGGCGAGCGTGCTCTTGCCGACTCGGATCGGCCCTTCCACTGCAATGTAACGGGGCAACTCGAAAAGATTGGCCATGGGCTCGAATATTTCGGAACCTGCAGGATAGCTCGGATGGAGCCGAGTGGCAATTGAGGGAAGAGTTAACAGCAGAAATTGTGCGACTGAGCGATTGTGTGATTGCGCGATTTGAAGGGGGTAGTGCAATCTTCAATCGCCCAATCACACAATCGCTTAATGACTCAATGCTCTACAATCCCTGCATGCTGGTCCCAGCCCTAGTGGGCGCCGTCTCAGCCGCAGCCGCTGTTGCCGCAGGTTACCAATCCATGGCCCCGACCGCGCAATGGTACGGACCAACCTTCACCGGACTCGCCTCCGGCTCGCGCCAGCTCGCCCTGACCTACGACGACGGCCCCAACGACCCGCACACCTTGCGACTGCTCGAAATCCTGGCGAAACACAACGTACACGCAACTTTTTTTCTGATTGGACGCTACGTCCAGCAACAACCGCAAATCGTCCGCGAGCTCGTCCAGGCCGGACACGTCGTCGGCAACCACACCTTCACTCATCCTCTTTTGATCTTCAAGAGCGAAGCCGAGATCCGTCAGGAACTCACCCAATGCCGCGACGCCTTGCAAGACGCCATCAGCAAGCCTTCCAATCTGTTTCGTCCGCCCTTCGGGGGGCGCCGCCCCGCGACTCTCCGTGTGCCCCGTCAGCTAGGCTTGGAGCCAGTCATGTGGAACGTAACCGGCTACGACTGGAACGCCCCGCCAGCCGCGGCGATCGAGCGCAAGGTAGCAAAACAGATTCGCGGCGGCGACGTAATCCTGCTGCACGACGGCGGACACAAACAAATGGGCGCAGACCGCTCCCAAACGGTAATCGCGACCGATCACCTAATCGCTCGTTACAAATCAGACGGATACGAATTCGTAACAATTCCACAGATGATGGAAAAGCCAAGAGCCAGATAGAGCATTTGGAATTTCTCTGTGGCTCTGTGACTCTGTGGTGAAGTCGCTCTTATCCCTTCGCCGCCGCAAACGCCCCCTTCGCCGCCGCAATCGTCCGCTGAACATCCTCCTCGGTGTGCGTCGCTCCCAGAAACGCCGCCTCGTACTGCGACGGCGGCAGATAAACTCCACCATCCAGCATGGCCCGGAAGAACTTGCCGAATGCTTCAGTGTCCGACTTCGACGCCGAATCCCAATCGGTCACCGGACCCGGCGTGAAGAACCAGGTAAACATCGACCCCACGCGGTTGTAGCTCAAAGACACGCCAGCATCTTTCGCGGCCGCGGCCACGCCCTCGACCAACTCTCCACTCAACTTCTCAAGCCGCGGATAAATTTCCTGCTTATGATCGCGCAGATTCTTCAGCATCGCGCACCCCGCGGCCATCGCCAGCGGATTCCCCGAAAGCGTCCCCGCCTGATACATCGGCCCCAGCGGCGCCACTAGATTCATAATCTCGCTCGACCCGCCATAAGCCCCAACTGGCAAGCCTCCTCCGATGATCTTCCCCAAAGTCGTAAGATCCGGACGAATGTTATAAAGCTCCTGCGCTCCCCCGAAAGCCACGCGAAATCCGGTCATCACTTCATCAAAAATAAGCACGGACCTCTCGCGTTCCGTAATCAGCCGCAAGGCGACCAGATAATCGTCGGCACCCGGAACGCATCCCATGTTCCCGACCACCGGTTCTACAATCACGCACGCAATCTGATGTTTGAATTTCTGAAACGCATATTCCACCGCCTTGACATCGTTAAAGGGCAAGGCCAGCGTGAACTGGATAAATTCCTCCGGCACGCCCGCCGATCCTGGAATGCCCAGCGTAGCCACCCCCGACCCTGCCTTCACCAGCAGCGAATCCGAATGCCCGTGGTAGCAGCCCTCAAATTTCATGATGTACTTGCGCTTGGTATAAGCCCGCGCCAATCGGATGGCCGACATGGTCGCTTCCGTTCCCGAACTCACGAAGCGAACTTTCTGCATGGAAGGAAACGCCGCCAGCACCAACTCCGCGAGATCAGCCTCAGCCGCCGTCGAAGCTCCAAAACTCGTGCCATTGCAAGCGGCTCCGACAATCGCATCGAGCACGTCCGGCGCAGCGTGGCCCAGAATCAGCGGCCCCCAGGACCCAACGTAGTCGATGTATTCATTTTCGTCCGCATCCCAGATGTGCGAGCCCTTCCCACGCACAATAAACGCCGGATCCCCGCCCACCGCACCGAACGCACGCACCGGCGAGTTCACTCCGCCAGGAATCATGCTCTCGGCGCGTTGCTGCAAACGGCGTGACTGCTCGACTTTTCGGGACGTTGTGGAAGGCATCGAGTGCTCCCGCGAAAACGATGTCAACCGATTAAGACTGACTACTATAGCAGCGCGCGCCAAAAACAAATTAATCAGATATTCACGTTGTCGCCATCATCTTGCAATATCGCACCGTTACCTTCGATTCATCACGTTGCCCTTCTAACCGGGAGGGTTCAAGGACAGCTTCGGGGGCTCCGGGCTGTCCTTAATTTATTTCCCGCATCTCGCCCGCGTCACTTGAGATACGAACGCACGATCTCCATCAGTTCATCGGCTGCAATCGCCTGCTCCGACGTCGTTTTGCGCGAAGGATCAAGCACATGAAACCTCACGTGATCTTCCAGCAACTCCGCCATCAGCCCGTTCATCGCTCCGCGTGCGGCCGTGATGAGTTGTAATATGTCTCCGCAGTCCTTGCCCTCATCGAGCGCCCGCTCCATGGCGTCAATCTGCCCTCGAATGCGTCTCACCCGCAGTTTGAGTTTTTCCTTTTCCCGCAGCGTATGAGCCATGCCAGCTCCTCAGGTTGATTTTCCACTTGACTATACTATACGGGGGTATGCTACAACAACAACTGTTCGAGATCCTGACCCCGGTTTGTAACATTCCTTTAACTGACCCTGCGTAGGCTCGGCTTGGTCGACCGGATTGGATTGACGGGACTGCTCAATCTGGTCGTCCCGGGATGCATTGATCGCTGGATCGCAAATTCCAATGCTATTAACCATAGTTAACTAGATATGGTATATTCGCGTTAAGCGCGTGAACGAGAACCAGGCCGGCGGCACGCGGCAACCATGAGAAATCGAGCCCAACACGCCAGCTTCGGCGCACTTTGCCTTTTGCTTGTGCTCTCCGCGGCCGCTGCTCCAGGTCTAGCCCTCCCACTGCAGGCCCAGCAGCCGGAACCACCCTCCACTGCGAAGCCCGACACCGCGCCGCAGAACACCGCAGCCCCACCCAGCCCGGCTGATCCCCAGCCCGACGACAGCCCAGAAACCATGTTCCCTCATTTCAAGGACACGCGCTTCTGGCTTTCCGGCCAGTCCAACTTCATCTTCCAGACTCATCCTTCATTCCCCGCGGACTACAGCGGTCCGCACAGCCTCAGCCCTGATTACGAGAAGGCGACCTCTCGCGTGCTGACACTCTACACCGGCGTGCGCCTCAACAATTCCACCGAAATTCTGGTCGACATCGAAGAGGCTGGCGGAGCCGCGCTCAGCACCGGCTTGGGACTCGCAGGCAACACCGATCTCGACATCGTGCGCAATCCGTCGTTAAGCAAGGCTCCGTATCTCGGCCGCGGAATGATTCACAAAGTGTTTGCCCTGAGCAAAGATAAAGTCGAAAACCAGCGCACCTGGCTTTCTCTCTTCGACGAACTCCCGCGCCGCCGCTTAGAAATCCGCTTCGGCAAATTCAGCATGCCGGATTTCTTCGACGTAAACTCCGTCGGCTCCGACACCCACCTTCAATTCATCAACTGGACCACCGATAACAACGGAGCTTGGGACTATGCCGCCGATACCCGGGGCTACACCGTCGGATTAACCGCCGACTTCGAAGACCGCAATTGGGGATTCCGTTTCGCCGAAGTCTTAATGCCCGAAGTCGCCAACGGAATTAATCTGGTCTGGAGGCCGTGGCAAGTCCACGCCGAAAACTTCGAATACGAGTTACGTCACGGACTGATCCCGAAAAAGTCTGGCATAGTCCGCCTCCTGGCTTACACCAACTACGCCAATATGGGCATCTATCGCGACGCTGTCGAGCAGTTTGAAGATCACACCGCCCCGCAGCCGGAGCTGGTACCGGAAATCACCAACCATCCGTGGCACATCACGCGCAAGTACGGTTTCGGCGTCAACCTCGAGCAGAATCTCCTGCCCAACCTCGCCGCCTTCGCCCGTTTCGGCTGGGACAACGGCAAGACCGAATCCTTTGCCTACACCGAAGTCGATCAAACTTTCGCTGAAGGATTAGGCGCCAACGGCGCCTGGTGGCATCGCAAGCAGGATCGCGCCGGCATCGCCTTTATCTCGAACGCCATCAAGAAAGATCACCAGACCTACCTCGCCGATGGCGGCCTCGGCTTCCTGCTCGGCGATGGCAACCTGAACTACGGCCGCGAAAATATTCTCGAGACCTACTACACCGTCCACGTATGGCGCGGCATCTATCTCGCGCCCGGCCTGCAGCACCTCGACGACCCGGGCTACAACCGCGACCGCGGCCCCGTCCTGGTCCCCTCGTTCCGCGCCCACGTCGAGTTCTAGAGATTCATTTACTGCGCGTCACAAGAACTGATCCAGGACCGCTGCTTCTAACTCTCCAATTCGCGCGAAAATCGGATCGTTTGTGATCAAGCCCGTCGCCTGCGCTCGGAGGGCGGTTGCCGCCTGCAGAGCATCCGGAGTCCGCAGGCGGTACCCGGCGCGCAGTTTTGCCGCTAGGTCCGCCGTCTCCAGGTCGGGTGCAATCCACTGCAGGTTGGGATACGTGGAAAGCAACCCATAGAACGCATCAACCCTGTGCTCGTCCTTGTCGCGATAAGACGGCACCAGAAGTTCCGTCATCGTGATCGTAGATGTCACCGCCTCATGGCCGCTGCGCTCCACCCACGCAAAAACAGAATCTGTCAGCGCCAGGTACCGGGCATTTGCTTCCAGTTGGTAAATGAAGACGCTGGTGTCGAGCGCGATCCGGCGGTGACGCCGCAGGAATAGTCGCAGGCGCTCTACTCCCAAGTCTCACGTTCCTTCTGCAGATGCTTGGAAGGATAGGCGGTTCCCGCCAACCCTCGAATGGCCTCCCTGTGAGACCTGGGCCGTTGCAGCACCAGCACTCTCTTACCGCGGACCACCACCAGCACCTTGTCGCCAGCCCTTAACCCAAGCGCCTCCCGGGCCTCCCGCGGAATCACGATTTGATTCTTCGAAGAAACCGTCGCTTCTGCCATGCTTTACATTCTAGCACAAAGTAAAGCGTTCTTCCCGCATAACCTCTCTCACCTCTCCACAGTCACGCCCTTCCAGAACGCCACATACCCCTTGATCTGTTTCGCCGCCGCCTTCGGTTCGGGATAAAACCAGGCCGCACCAGCGTTCCGTTTACCGTTGACTTCCACATCGTAGTAGCTGGCCGTGCCCTTCCACGGACACTCCGTGTGCGCCTCGCTAGACTTGAAATATTCCCTGCGAATCGCCTCCGGCGGAAAATACTGATTCCCCTCCACTTCAACCGTCGCATCGCTTTCCGCCAGCACCGCGCCTTCCCACATTGCTTTTGCCATAATGCCCATATAGATTCCTATCAGGCCCAGCCGCTTCAAACCTTGTAAGGACAACATGCCGGAAGCCGCCACAAGAACGCGTTTCAACGGCCATTCCATGACGGGCGCACTGGAGCGCGTCCTGGTCTGTTCTCCCCACACCGCCGGGTGGAATCAAGCGGAGTACAAGGACCACTGGCAGGCCCTAGGCTTCCACCACGCACCCAACTTCGCAGAAGCCCAATCGCAACATGAGGCGCTCTGCCGGGAGTTGGTAGCCGCCGGTGCAGAAGTGATCGACTTGCCTCCCGCGCCCAGTCTCTCCCTCGATGCCGTCTACACCCACGACGCATCCCTCGCAACCGACCATGGCTTGATCGTAATGCGCCCCGGCAAGCCCAACCGCGTAGCCGAAGGCCCACACCACGCCTCGTTCTGCGAGACCCTCGATATTCCAACCCTTGGCACAATCGAGCCTCCCGGCACCACCGAAGCCGGAGACATACTCTGGCTCAACGCGAAGACTCTGCTGATCGGCCACGGCTACCGCACCAACCGCGCCGGAATTCAGCAGATGCGCAACCTGCTGTCACCCAAAGGCGTCGAAGTTCTTTCCGCGCCGCTGCCCCACGGCCCCGGCCCGTCCGCCTGCCTGCATCTGATGTCGCTCGTGAGCCTGCTTGATGCGCACACCGCCTTAGTCGATCTCCCCTGGCTGGCCGTCGAGACCGTCGAACTCCTCAAGTCCCGAGGATTCACCTTTATCGAAATCGACGCCTCCGAGCGCGACACGCTAGCCTGCAACGTCCTGGCGCTAGGCAACAATCGCCTCCTGGCAATCGGAGAAAATAAAAAGACAAACGCCCGCCTCCGCCAGGCCGGCTTCGACCTCCGCACTTTCCCCGGTACCGAACTCTGCATCAACGGCAGCGGCGGCCCCACCTGCCTAACCCGCCCCCTGCTGCGATCCTGAAAAAGAACCATGTGGGAACGGCCGCCTCGGCCGTTCCGCCGAGCACAGCGAGTCGGCACCACCGCGAGCTCCTCCCACCTCAGCTCCTGCTAAAATAATCCTGCATGCTTCTTCCCTTCGTCCGCGAACTCTTCACGGACGTAGAAATGCTTCCCGCCTTCACGCGTGTAGCCTCCCACCTCAAGGAGGGCACGGGGCGTCTTCGTGTCTCCGGCCTCACTCCCACCGCAAAAGCCTTGCTGCTGGTGCTGTTCCAGCGAGCCGCCGCCCGCCCGCTCATCTTCGTAGTAACCGACAACCGCGCCGTCGAAGACTTCATCCCCGTCCTCCGCGGTTTCTGCGAACTAACCGCCGCCGCCGATCCCGACTCCGTAATTTCCCTCCCGGCCCGCGACGTGCTCCCCTACCAGAATCTCTCGCCCCACCCCGAACTCCAGGAAGAACGCGCCACCGCCTTGTGGAAGATAGCGACCGGCGCAGCCTCCATCGTGGTCTCGCCCGTAGCAGCCACGGCCATCCGCCTCCGTTCCAACGATTACTATGCCGACCTGGCCCGCACCATCCGCCGCGGCGAATCCTTCGACCTCGAAGCCCTGCTAGCCCACCTCAACACCGTCGGCTACACCTCAACCGATGTAGTTGAGATGCCCGGCCAATACGCCGTACGCGGCGGGATCCTCGACGTCTACTCGCCCGAAGCCGACCGCCCCCTGCGCATCGAGTTCTTCGGTGACGAAGCTGATTCCATTCGCAAATTCGATCCCGCCTCGCAGCGTTCCTCGAACCCGGTAGACGAAGCCCTGCTCCTGCCGCTAACCGAAACCCCGGTCAGCGAGCATCTCTTAGGCGCAATTCACACTCGCCTGAGCGGCAAGCGAATCGTAGGCAACGAAGAAATCGTAGAAGCCGCAGTCCGCGCGGGCGGCGTCAACGTTTTCCCTGGCTGGGAGTTCTACTCCCCGGTAGCCGGCGCCGACAGCACCATTTTCGATCTAATCCCCCGAGCCGCAGTCCTACTCGACGAAACCGACCAACTTCAGCAGGAATTCGACCGCTTCTGGACCCGCGTTCACGAAGCCCACGAGCGCAGCGGCGTAGGAAATCTGGTTCGCCCCGAGGATCTCTACCTGCCGCCGGAAGATTGGCAGCAGAAAACCGCAGCTCTCCCCGGCGCCGACATCGAACACCTCGGCATCACCCGCAGCCTGGACGAAAATTCCGTAACTTTCCTCACCCAGCCCTCGCCGCGCTTCCACGGCGCAGTTCCAGCCATGCTCGCAGAAGTCCAAAAGCTAAACGCCGACGGTAAACGCGTCCTCTTCGCCGTCCCCAACACCGGCGAAGTCGAGCGCCTGGCCGACGTCTTCACCGAATACAACGTCTCGTTTCGTTTAGGAAGCCGCACCCGCGGCGGCGAAAGCTACGCCGACGAAACCAGCTACTTCGCTGGCGAAGTCCTAACCACCACCCTGGCCACGGCCTACATTCCCGATGGCGTGCTGCTCCCCGAAGCCAACCTAGCCGTCTTCGGCGCCCGCGATCTCTTCGACGAGTCCGAATCAGTGGCCTCGCGCCCGCAGCGCTCAAAATCCAAAGTCTCCGCCTTCCTCTCCGACTTCCGCGATCTCCAGGTCGGCGATTACGTCGTCCACGTCGAGCACGGCATCGGCCAATATCAAGGGTTAAAGGAAATCAACCACGGCGACGGCCCCGCCGAATTCATGCTGCTCGAGTTCGCCGAAGCCGCCCGCCTCTACGTCCCGCTCACGCGCTTAGATCTAGTGCAGAAGTACCGCTCCTCCGAAGGCGCCAAGCCGGTCCTGAGTCATCTCGGCACCGCCGCCTGGTCAAAAACAAAATCCCGCGTGCGCAAGGCCATGAAAGACATGGCCGACGAACTCCTCAAGCTCTACGCCGAGCGCAAAACCGCCGTCGGACACGCCTTCCCGCCAGGCAACGAATGGTTCCGCGAATTCGAAGACGCCTTCGAATTCAACGAGACCGAAGACCAGGGCCAGGCCATCAAAGACGTAATTCGCGACATGGAATCCTCCCAGCCCATGGACCGCCTGCTCTGCGGCGACGTAGGCTACGGCAAAACTGAAGTAGCCATGCGCGCCGCCTTCAAAGCCATCAGCGATAACAAACAAGTAGCAGTTTTAGCTCCGACGACAGTCCTAGCCTTCCAGCACTTCGAAACTTTCAAGCAGCGTTTCGCTCCATTCCCCGTCACGGTGGAGATGATCAGCCGCTTCCGCACCCCCAAGCAGCAAAAAGAAATCCTGCAAAAAACCGAAGCCGGCAAAATCGACATCCTGATTGGCACTCACCGCATACTCTCCAAAGACATAAAGTTTTCCGACCTCGGCCTGCTAATCGTCGACGAAGAACAGCGCTTCGGCGTCCGCCACAAAGAACGCATCAAGCAAATGCGCAAGCAGGTCGACGTGCTAACTATGTCAGCCACGCCAATCCCCCGCACCCTCCACATGTCGCTCGTAGGCCTGCGCGACATGAGCGTGATCGAAACCCCGCCCAAAGATCGCATGGCGATCCAAACGGTAGTAGCCAGCTGGGATGAAAAACTGATCCAGTCCGCGATCGAGCAAGAACTGGAACGCGGCGGCCAGGTCTATTTCGTCCACAACCGGGTAGACACCATCTGGGAAATCGCCGCCAAGCTCCAAGCCCTGGTTCCCGCTGCCAAAATCATCGTAGGCCACGGACAAATGTCAGAAGGCGAACTAGAAAAAGTGATGCTGAAATTCATGCACCACGAAGCCGACATCCTGGTCTCGACCACGATCATCGAGAATGGTCTCGACATCCCCCTCTGCAACACGATTCTGATCAACCGCGCCGACCGCCTGGGTCTGTCCGAGCTCTATCAACTCCGCGGTCGGGTAGGCCGCTCCAGCCGCCGCGCCTACGCCTATCTAATGCTCCCCCCGGAAATCGAACTAACGCCAATAGCGCGTCGCCGTCTAGCCGCATTAAAGGAATTCTCCGACCTGGGCGCCGGATTCAAAATCGCGGCTCTGGATCTCGAACTCCGCGGCGCCGGCAACATGCTAGGCGGCGAGCAAAGCGGCCACATCGAAGCCATCGGCTTCGAGCTCTATACGCAAATGCTAGAGCGCGCAGTCCGCGAGATGAAAGGCGAAGCCAGTCCCGATGAAGCCGAGACCCAGCTCAATCTGGGCCTGAACATCCGCATCCCCGCGGACTACGTCCCCGAAGAAAATCAGCGCCTCCAAATGTACAAGCGAGTAGCAAGAGTAGAGACCGAATCGCAACTAACCGACGTGTCGGCCGAACTGCAAGACCGCTACGGCCCACCCCCGCCGGCAGTCCGCAACCTCCTCGACTACGCCTCGCTAAAACTGTTGTGCATGAAAGTAGGCGTGAACGCGATCGAGCGCAAACGCGACTTCGTGTCATTAAAATTCCGCCAGGACGCCACAGTCGACCCTGAGCAGTTAGCCCGTTTCGTCTCCGCCCAGCGTGGCGCGCAATTCACCCCCGACGGAATGTTGAAGTTTGCATTGAAAGCAACGGCTGCGGAAGAAGTTCTGCGAGCGCTGCGCAGCGTGCTGGAGCAACTGGCGAGCGCGGAGGCAGGATCTGAAGTATCAACAAGCACGGGCGGTGGGAAGACGCCTTAGCGACGGCCCAACAATACAAAGAGGGAAATGCAGCTTGTATAGCCAAAATTAGCCATTGAGTTGGCGGCAACAAGCAGCCTCGACAGAACTTTTTCGTCGATCTTTCCGTCCAACTGATTTATCGCGCGGCGGAAGGCGTAATACGATAACCCTACCGCCGCGACACCCATCGCAGCCGCCCCAAGAAACAAGGGATCGAAGTCCCCGGCAGAGCGCCGGAATTGGAGCGCAACCTCAAGCAGCAGCAATATCCCCAGCGCTGGCACACTAATGCTCCCGAAAATCTTGTTGAAGCCGGAGGACGGGGGTTTGGCATTCGTTTGCGTCAGCTCCATTGAAAATCCCTCCATGCGCTAAACACGAGAATTGTACGCCCTTCCCGTTTTGTCGCCAGCCCCAAACCCCAACAGGTACAATTGTCCGGCAACCGATGTCGCATCGCCAACGACTAACGACGAACGACCAACGACTGCCACCATGCCCATGAAAGTCCGCAAAGCCGTTTTCCCCGCCGCCGGTCTCGGCACCCGCTTCCTCCCAGCCACCAAAGCCCAACCCAAAGAAATGCTCCCGCTGGTCGACAAGCCAATCATCCAATACGGCGTGGAAGAAGCGATGGCCTCCGGCTGCGACCAGATCCTCATCATCACCGGCCGCGGCAAGCAAGCCATCGAAGACCACTTCGACGTAAGCTACGAACTCGAAACCATGCTCGAGCAGCGCGGAAAGACAGACCTGCTGAAAATCGTTCGCTCCATCTCCGACATGATTCACGTAGCCTACGTCCGCCAGAAAGAAGCGCTAGGCCTGGGCCATGCGGTCCTGATGGCCCGCGAACTAGTAGGCAACGAACCCTTCGCGGTGCTCCTGGCCGACGATGTAATCGACGCCGAAGTCCCCTGCCTGAAACAAATGGTAGAAGTTTTCGATCAAACCCAGTGCTCGGTCCTGGCCACGCAGATCATCGAAGGAAAAATGATTTCCTCCTACGGCGTCCTCGACGTAAAGCCCGCCGACAGCCGTTTCGGAGGCCGCCTCTACGAAATCAAGAACATGGTCGAAAAACCCAAGCCCGAAGATGCCCCCTCAAACCTCGCCATCATCGGCCGCTACATTCTCACCCCAGCAATCTTCGACTGCCTGGCCAACACCCCAACCGGAGCCGGAGGCGAACTCCAGCTAACCGACGGCATGCGTCTCCTCTTGCAGAAAGAAAAAATGTACGCCTACGTCTACGACGGCCGCCGCCACGACACCGGAGACAAACTAGGCTTCCTCAAAGCCACAGTAGAGTTTGCACTTAAGCGGGATGACTTAGGGCAGCCGTTCCGTGAGTACCTGAAGGGATTACATCTATAAAACAGCCCGCCCGGCGGACGGAGGTTGCTCAAGCAGATGGGCACGCGCATCCAGCCCCGCAAGCAAGTCGAAGTCCCGGTGCGAATTTTCGGCACGGACCGGCACGGCCAAGTCTTCTCCGAGAAAGTCTCGACTGTCAACGTCAGCCGCGGTGGAGCAGAGCTCGCCGGCCTTGGCGCCGAACTCGCCCTCGACGAAATCGTCGGCCTGACTTACGGCACAAATCGAGTGCACTTCCGAGTCAAGTGGATCGGCGGACCCGGCACTCCAAAAACCGGCCACGTGGGATTGCTCAACATCGCTCCCGAGAAACCGCTCTGGGACTTCCCCTTGCCTTCCGACGCCGTAGATGCCTACCAGCCGGCAAGTATCGAGCACCGCACCAGCGCCCGCTTTCGCTGCCAAAACCCGGTCGAGGTTCATGTTCACCAGGGAGCTTCTTTTTGGGGGACGGTTGCCGACCTCAGCCTGGGTGGATGCTACGTCGAGATGCCCATCCCCTTGCCGCCGGGAACGAAATTAAAAGTCGGCATCTGGTTCGGGCAAGCCAAGGCCTGGGCTGAGGCTCAGGTTGCGCACCGAACGCCGGGCCTCGGAATCGGGCTGAAGTTCGTCGAGATTTCAGATCAGGACCTCGGCCAGATTCGCCGATTTCTTGAAGGCCTGGCGCCGTTCGCCAGGAAACCCCTGCTTCCCGCCAGAATGCAGGGAACAAAAACCTAGCCGTTCAGTGAACTCTTCAACTTCTTCGACTTCTCCTCCACTCCCCGGGCCAGCTTCTCCTTGTGCGCCTCAAGCTTTTTCGCAATCGAAGCATCACTTAAAGCGATCACCTGCGCCGCAAGAATGCCGGCATTGGTAGCCCCAGGCTTGCCGATAGCCACGGTAGCCACCGGAATCCCCGCCGGCATCTGCACGGTCGCAAGCAACGAATCCATCCCCTGCAGCGAGGTCGAAGGAATCGGCACGCCGATCACCGGCAAAGTAGTGTGAGCCGCAATCACGCCAGCCAGATGCGCCGCCCCGCCAGCCCCCGCGATGATCACGCAAATCCCGCGCCCAGCAGCCTTCCGCGCAAAGTCAGCGGTTCGATCCGGAGATCGATGCGCCGAAGTAACATCAATCTCATACCCAATCCCAAACTCCTCCAAAGCTTTTCCAGCCTCGCGCATAATCTCAAGGTCAGAATCGCTCCCCATCACAATCGAAACCAGAGTCTTACTCATTGATCTCCCCTAATAATGTTTTTTAAAAATAAAACTGTCATCCTGAGCGAAGGTTGTGCTTCACGAAGTGAAGCACAACCGCAGTCGAAGGATCCCTCGCACTATGGCACAACGATGGGCCTGAAAAGGAGTTTCCACCACGCCCTGCACACCGTGGAATGTCATTATTTCTTCAACGCTCGTCCCGCAATATCCTTCCGATAATGCGCCCCATCAAACCGGATCATCTCGCAAGCCGAATAAGCCCGCGAAACCGCAGTCTCCAGATCCGCTCCCCGCGCCGAAACCCCCAGCACCCGCCCGCCAGCCGTATAAAACGCCCCATCCCGCGTCGAAGTCCCAGCGTGAAAAACCTTAACTCCCTCAACCGCCCCAGCCTCATCAAGCCCCGAAATCTTTTTTCCCACCTCAAACGTCCCCGGATAACCTCCCGAAGCCATCACCACACAAACCGACGCGTCACTAGACCACTTAAAATCCCCTTCGCTAACCCGTCCCGCCACAGAAGCTTCCATCGCGTCCACCAGATCGCTCTCCAGGCGCATCAGAATCGACTGCGTCTCCGGATCGCCAAACCTGCAATTAAACTCCAGCACCATAGGACCCCGAGCCGTCATCATCAGCCCGCAATAAAGCACGCCCTTGAACTCCGCACCCTCCGCCTTCATCCCCGCGACCACTGGACGCGCAATGTGATGCACCAGCCAGTCCCGCATCTTCTCGTCAACAATGTCGGCCGTCGAATAAGCGCCCATCCCTCCAGTATTAGGCCCGGTGTCGCCATCACCCACGCGCTTGTGATCCTGCGCTGCCACCAGCGGCGCCACCCGTTCCCCATCGCTCACCACCAGAAACGAAAGTTCGTCGCCCTTCAAACATTCTTCTAAAACCACCCGCAGCCCAGCCGCTCCCACCATTTTGCCGCTCAACATCTCGGCCGCCGCGCGCGCCGCCTCTTCTTTGCTGGCAGCAATCACCACCCCCTTGCCAGCCGCCAATCCATCGGCCTTCACCACCACGGGCACGTGAAAGTGCGTCAACGCCGCCCGCACTTCCTCCACCGAATCGCAAATCGCATAGTGCGCCGTAGGAATCCGATGCCGCTGCAAGAATTCCTTCGTGAAGCTTTTGCTCGCCTCCAACTGCGCCGCCGCCTTGGTCGGACCAAATGCAGCCCAACCCCGCCGCGTAAACTCGTCCACCACTCCCAAAGTCAGCGGCAATTCAGGACCAACCACCGTAAGGTCCGGCCGCACCCGCTCACCCAGAGAGACCATCGAATCCAGGCTCTTCAAGTCGACGGGCAAACATTCCGCCTCGTCCGCAATCCCCCCATTCCCCGGCGCGCAATAAAGCTTCGAAACGCGCGCAGACTGCCTCAGCTTCCACACCAAAGCATGCTCGCGTCCCCCGTTACCAAGAACCAGAACTTTCATAGCCAGAGAGAATCAAGGTTAGGTGGTCAGAAGGAACACTGTCAAACTTCGCAGTATCCATTACCACGGTGGAACGGAGGCACAGAGAAGAAATAGAAGACTTAGAATTCCTAATCGAAAGCCTAAGACCCAAGACCTGGCTTTCTCAGTGTCTCCGTGACTCCGTGGTGAATCGGGGTTAACTCCACTTAACTCCATCGTATAATCTCTCCAAATGATCACAGTCTCCAAAGAAGACTATCTAAAAGCCATTCTCGAAGCCGAAAGCGAAGGCGAATCCGTAATCTCCGCCCGCCTGGCCGACTGGCTGAAAGTCTCAGCCCCCGCCGTAACCATGGCCGTGCGCCGTCTGAAAAAGGACGGCCTCGTCCGCGTCCAGCCCGACGGCCACCTCCGCCTGACCGCCGCTGGCCGCAAGATCGCCCGCAAACTAACCCTCCGTCACCACCTGATCGAACGCATGCTGTCCGAACTCTTCGGCATGGAGTGGTGGAAGGTCCACGACGAAGCCGAACGCCTCGAACACGCCGTCTCGCCCGATTTCGAGTCCAAGCTCCTGGCCAAGCTGGGCAAAAGCGGAGCCTGCCCCCACGGCAACCTGAGTGAGATGGAAAGCCCCGCCAGCCGCCGTCATCGCGGCCTCCTGCTCCTCGCCGACGCGGCCCCCGGCGCCGCCTACGCCGTAAGTGGAATCTATGAGCGCGACCGCCGCCTGCTCGAGTTCCTCGAAGCCCGCGGCATCCGCCCCGGAGCGAAACTGCGCCTCCTCGCACGCAACTACGACCAGACCCTAACCTTATCCACCACCGCCGGCAACATCTCCCTAGGCCGCGCCGCCGCCGACCGCGTCTGGGTCTCCCCCGCCCGTTGATCAGCTCCTCCGTAATATTGTCATCCTGAGCGGAGGTTGTGCTTCACGAAGTGAAGCACAACCGCAGTCGAAGGATCCCTTGCATCTTTGCGTGACCACAGGCCTGGCAAGGCATTTCGATAACCGTCCCGAGTGCAGCAACTTTAGTTAACCATGGTTTATTCCGTCGTGTATACTCAAGCTAATCTCCGCTGAACCGCCCCCGCGACAAGTGGAGATTGCCAAGACCACCGCGCAACCGATGAAGCCAGTCCCGACCGAAGAAGAAGTAGTAATCACCCACGAAGACGTCGACCGCGCCCACGACCGCGTCCGCGTCTCCACCGCCCGCGCCCAGCGTGGCTTCTCCTCCCGAGCGCGCCTGCTGTGGTTGCTGGTAGGTCCCGGTGTCCTAGTCATGCTGGGAGAAAACGACGGCCCCAGCATGCTCTCCTACGCCGCCACCGGCGCGAAGTTCGGCGTAGGCTTCTTCATCCCCTTCGTTGCCTTGACGTTTTGCATGGCAATCATCGTCCAGGAAATGACCGTCCGCCTCGGCGCCGCCACCCATCGCGGACACGCCGAACTCATCTTCGAGCGCTTCGGCCCTTTCTGGGGATGGTTCTCCATGATCGACCTAGGCATCGGCAACTTCCTCACTCTAATCACCGAATTCATCGCCATCCGCGCCGGCCTCGGCTTCTTCGGAGTCCCTCCCTGGATGGCCGTCCTGATCGCGCTGGTAATTCTCTACATCGCGCTAATGAGTCACCGCTATTGGACCTGGGAACGCATCACCCTGGCCGCAGCAGCCTTCAATCTGATCTTCATCCCAGTCGCGCTGATGACCCACCCCGCGTGGCGTTCCGTAGGCCACGCCTTCCTAACCTGGCAACCGCTCCCCGGCTTCAACAAAGACACGCTGCTTCTCGTGCTAGCCGACATCGGAGCCACCGTCACTCCATGGATGCTCTTCTTCCAGCAAAGCGCCACCGTCGATAAAGGAATGACCACAAAAGACATCCGCTTCGGCCGAATCGACACCGTCTTAGGCGCAACCTTAGCCACCGCCGCCGCCATCGCCACCATCCTCGCCACTGCCCCGCTCCTAGCCCATCACATGACCGCGGAAAATTACCAGGCCGCCGAATTCGCCCAGGCCCTCCAGCCCATAATCGGCCGCTTCGGCGCATCCCTCTTCGCCCTAGGCATGGTCGAGGCCGGCATCGTAGCCGCCATCACCATTTCAGCCTCATCTGCCTACGCCTTCGGAGAAGTAACCCACAAGCCCCACAGTCTCAACCTCCCCATGGGAGAAGGCAAATCGTTCTACGCGGTCCTAACCCTGTGCGCCGTGGCAGCCGCGGCAATCGTTTTAATCCCAGGCCTGCCCCTGGTCTACGTAGTCCTGGTAGTAAATGTGGTAGCAGTTCTCGCGATGCCGCCAGCATTGGTATTCCTCTTCATGTTAGTAAACGACAAAGAAATCATGGGCGACCTCGTCAGCCCGCTCTGGGCAAACCTGCTGGCGACCGCCGTAGTCTTCATCCTGACTGCCGCCGGTATCCTCTTCGGCATCAGCATAATCGCCCCCAACATCTTCGCCGCCCTCGGAGGAACATAAGGATGGTAGGAACGCGAGCAAGCAGTCATCGGATCGCGTGCAGTACCGTGGAAGAGCGGCGCTTCAGCGCCGCGTCAAGCTTTCAGAATTCACGCCGGCTTTAGCCCCTGCTGGGATCGAGGATAGCCAAACTCATGATGAAAAAACTCGAACCGCTACCCCCGCCCTCCGATCAAACCTGGGTCCTCTCCACCCTAGAACACGACCAACTCGTCAAAGCCAAAAAACATCCCATCCCCCGCCGTCACCTGAAAGGCCCCGAACTCCTCGTCCTCTGGACTCTTCGTCTCTACCTGATATTCATGATGGCCGTAGTCGCGTACCAAGTTTGGCTCGCCGCGCGTTGACTTGTCCCCGCCTCCAAACCTAAGATGCGTTCAGCACCACGCCACTCCGCGAGCCCGAATAACATGGCGGATTCCCACTCACTCGTCGGACAAACCGTCTCTCACTATCGCATCATCGAGAGGCTCGGCGGCGGCGGCATGGGAATCGTCTACAAAGCGCAAGACACCCGCCTCGACCGCTTCGTAGCCCTCAAATTTCTCCCCGACGACCTCGCCCAGGATCCCCAATCCCTAACCCGTTTTCGCCGGGAAGCCAAAGCCGCGTCCGCTCTCAACCATCCCAACATCTGCACCATCCATGACATTGGCGAAGAAAACGGCCGCACCTTCATCGCCATGGAATGCCTCGAAGGCCGAACCCTCAAGTATGTGATCGCCGGCCGTCCCATGGAGCTCGACCACCTCCTCGACATCGCCATCGAAATTTCCGATGCCCTCGAAGCCGCCCACGCCGAAGGCATCGTTCACCGCGACATCAAACCCGCCAACATCTTCGTCACCAAACGCGGCCACGCCAAGATTCTCGATTTCGGCCTGGCCAAAGTAACCAGCCCTCGCCTCGAAGCCGAACCCGCCGCCACTCTCGCCACCGTCGGCGTCGACTCCGACCATCTCACCAGCCCCGGCTCCGCGCTCGGCACCATGGCCTACATGTCCCCCGAACAGGTTCGCGGCAAGGAACTCGACGCCCGTTCCGACCTCTTCTCTTTCGGCGCCGTCCTCTACGAAATGGCTTCCGGATCGCTCCCCTTCCGTGGCGAAACTTCCGGAGTAATTTTCGAAGCCATTCTCAACCGTTCTCCGCTCCCGCCCACGCGCCTGCATCCCGAAGTCGCTCCCGAGCTCGAACGCATCATCGGCAAAGCCCTCGAAAAAGATCGTGACCTCCGTTACCAGAACGCCGGCGAACTTCGCGCCGATCTCAAACGCCTGCGCCGCGACACCGGCTCGGGACGCGTCTCCTCCACTTCCGTCCCTGCCCAATTCTCCTCGTCCGCCCACTCGGGATTTTCCGTTCCGTCGGAATCTACGCCTTCAGGAACACCACCCACTCCGTCCTCCGGACCATCGGCCGCTCATCCCTCGAACAGTGCCATCATCGCCGCAGCTGCCTCCCGCAACAAAGGCAAGCTCGTTTCGGTCGGCGCATTGCTCCTTCTTCTCCTGCTAGCCGCAGGCTATGGCGTCTATCGCCTGGCCCTGAATCACCCCTCCGAAGGTCCGGCCACCGTCACAAAAGTCAGCCAGTGGAACAAGTCGATGGACTACCCCGCTCTCTCCCCCGACGGCCGCACCATCGCCTTCACTTCTCCCATCGAAGGCTACGATCAGGTTTTCGTCATGCTCACTTCCGGCGGCGACCCGCTCCAGCTCACGAAAGATGAAGGCAACAAAACGATCCTCGGTTTTTCCTCCGATGGTACGGAAATCTATTTCGGCCAGACTCTCGGCGATCCCGATATCTGGACCATCCCCACTCTCGGAGGCTCTCCCAAACATCTGGCAACCGGCAACGCGGTAGTCCCATCCGTCGACGGCCAGTCGCTATTCCTTCAGAAGACCGATGGTCGCATCGTTCGCACTCCGAAGTCAGGCTCCAGCGAAGAACTTCTTTACACCTTGCCCACGACCGGAGTGTTCGGCGTCGACCTGAAGGCCTACCCGGACGGAAAAAATCTCCTTCTTACCACCATCGCTGACTCCGGCGCAGTCGCGTTCCGCCGCTTGGATCTATCAACCCACCAGCTCGCGAACCTGGGCGAACTCACTTCCGCCTCTGCCTTCACTTCCTGGGCCACTCCCGGCAAAAGCCTCTACGTCAGCCGCAAGATTAATGGCATTTCCAACCTTTGGGAATTCTCCCTAGCCGACCACTCCCTCAAGCAGATCACTTTCGGCCCCGGGCCAGATCATGCCCCCATGTCCGACCCCAACGGGAAAGGCCTCTATTTCATCAACGGCAAAAGCGCCGGAACTCTCACTCTTTACCGCGTCCCCACCAAACAATTCTCCGACGTCGTCAACGAAGATGCGACCCAGCCCACTCTTTCAGCAGATGGACTCCACCTCGCCTACATCACCATGCCGGAAGCGGGAAAGGCGGACATGTGGGTCTCGGATCTCAACGGCAACAATCGCCTGAAACTGATTTCCTCGAGCGGCCACGTCGAAACCCTGGCTTGGTCCAACGACGCGACCAAATTCCTTTTTTCCGACAGAAATGGGGCTGACAAGAATGGGACTGATTGGAAACTCTTTGTCATCGATGCCGATGGCAAGAACCTTCGCCAGTTACCCTGGCGCGGCAGTTTCGTCGGTTTCTCGGTTTGGGAACCGGGAGATCAATCCATTATTTTAGGCGGACTCGACACCAACAATCGCACCACACAAAGCTGGAGAATCTTCCTCAACAATGCGCCGCCCGTTCACATTTCCGACGATTGCGGCATGGCCGTGGATATCTCTCCCGACCAACAATTCATCATCGGCTCCACCATCTGGGGAGAAAACTCCGGCCTCTTTCAGTACTCCTTCGCCGACAAAAAGTGCACCACCCTGAAGTCCGGCATCGCCACTTACCTCGCCATGTTCTCCCACGACGGCAAGTCCTATCTCTACTCCCTCGCCTCCCACGGCGAAACCACCATCTTCCGCCAGCCCTGGCGCAACGGCACCCCCATCGGTTCCCCCGTCCCCGCCCTGAAACTCCCCTTCGTCCTGCGCGAAGACTACAACGGCAACGCCTTCATGGTCTCCCGCGACCTATCCTCCATAGTCTTCGCCCGCCCCGGCGGCCACGACGACCTCTACTTCCTCTCCCAAAAATAATCGAGTATCACTGAAGCAGAAAGTGGCGAAAGCGTGAGAGTCGCGCTAGCGGGAGTCGCGAAAGCGACGCCATTCATTAGCCCCGCACGTAAGTGCGGGGTAGGGAAAGAGGAGGGAACCGAGTCGCGAAGCGACGCCACTCACTAGCCCCTTAAACGTAAGTGCGGAGACGACTCGAAAAGAAGGGATCCAAGTCGCGAAAGCGACGGAATTCACTAGCCCCGCACGTAAGTGCGGGGTAAGCAAAGCGGAGGGAACCGAGTCGCGAAGCGACGCCACTCACGCCGCAAACAACCGTTCCGCATCATAAGCCACCCCAGACTTCCGGAGCAGCGCCATAAACTCCTCCTCAAAACTCCGCGTCCGATGATGTTCCGCCTGATTGCGAATATAGGCCTGAACTATCCCCAACAACGAAGGACTAACGCTAAACGCCCCATACCCCTTCTGCCATTCAAACCCGCTCCCAAACCAGCGCGAGGAATTAGCCTTCAACTTCTGCACAACTTCAGCCAGGGTCAAAGAAGGAGGTAAGCAAATAAGCAGATGTACATGGTTAGCAGTCCCCCCAGCAGCCAGAATCGTGAACCCAAGATTTCCGGCGATCCCGATCAAGTAAGCGTAAAGCTTCTCCTGCAATTCAATAGGAATCCGGTCGAGCCGCCCCTTCGTGCTGAAAACACAATGCACGAAATTTGCCGCGTACGCATGCGACATTCCGCAACACTAAACCTGAATGAACAGGATTGCACTTCAAGCCAGACAAAAATTTCGTGGAATTCCGCAAACGGGAAAGTCGGAAATCGATAACAAACATAGGGCGGGAGCCAAAGAGTCGCGAAAGCGACGCCATTCATTAGCCCCGCACGTAAGTGCGGGGTCGGCAAACATGAGAGGAACCAAGTCGCGAAAGCGACGCCACTACTTGCTTTGCGCCCCAGCCGCTACCTCCGGCTCCACCTCAGCCTTCCGCCACCCCGAGTCCGGGTTATACAACTTCATCCCCTTGGCAAGAGATGCACTCTTCTTCCCCAGATCCTTCTCATACACGGTGCCATCCTCGCCCACAATGAACGTCATCACACCCGAGGACCGGTACTCCGCCGGATAAGCCACGAAAGCAAACCCTCCACTCATCTTGCCGTTTACGATGTAGCTCTTGGCTCCGCCAGGTCCGTTTCCTCCCTGCCGAATCAGGATGTGGTAATAGTAGCCTCGATAAGGAATCGGAGCGCTGTCCCGGCTCTCCGCATAGCTCTCCGTGGCCACCCCCACCAGAGGCCCAACCGGGCTCAGGGCTTCTTCACCAGTCGGTTTCCAATACAGGCCGTTGTGTTGACCTGCATCGCTGAAGATTTTCGCGGCGTACTCGTTGTGATGCGCTGCATAATATTCCTTCTCCGTATCCACCAGTTCCTGGCAAATCCGGATCGCCGACATCTCATTCTTGCCAATTCGCCGGTACAGGATTTCTTTCTTCCCCGCTTCCGTGTCGAAATACCATGAACCGCCTTTGTGCACCAACGGGATAGGCGTCGGCCAATTCATGGCGCCGATAATCAAGGCCGTGGTTCCATCTGGCTCGTTCGCTAAACGATGCATTTCCTCGTATTTCTTCACAAAATTAGCGCGGCTTTCGGCATCCTCAGCCTCATCGCCCGATGAGACAATTTGCTTGCCGTCTGGTCCCAGAACCTCAAGCATCGCCTTTTCATCGTTACTCTGCACCGCCGTGAATAGAGCTTTGCTCGCCGCTTCCGCCGATGAAAAAGTCTTCTGTCCCGCTTGCTGTGCCGCAGAAGAAGCTGCAAAGCACCCCGCCAAAAGGACCACGACCACTGCCATCCCAAGAAGACCCGACCAATCAAATCCGTCGAAGTTCAGCTCCGCTCGCCGCATATGGCTTCTCTCCATCTCAAAGTCTTTCCACTACTGGAAACCCAAACCAACCTCGATTACCGGCGCCCGCCACCACCTCCGCCGTGAAAACCCCCGCCTCCGCCGTGAGATCCGCCACCGAAGCTGGCGCTCCCGCGCGACGAAAAGCTTCTGGTCTGTCCGCCGTGGTCGTAGCCGCTGAACGCGCCCGATCGGACGCCGCTCTGCCCTCGCGGTGCAGCGTACCCTCGAGCCGCATTTCGATTTCCGTCGAAAGGCATGGGCCTTGCCCCAGGCCGGTTGAAAGCGTCGCCGCGTGCGCCTCCGGCGCTGTAGAAATTGCTGCGGTTATAAAACGTCCTGCTCTGCGAGTAATACCTCCCGTGGTTGTAGACGGCGTAATGGTTATGCCAGTTGAACCCCCAGTTGCCCCATCCCCATCCATAGCCTCCCCACCACCCGATTCCGAACCCAATTCCAAATGAAAGATAGGGCCCGCCAAACCAGATTCCAGGATATGGATACCAGCCCGGCCACGCCACCACGGGATATCCGTAAACCAGCCACGGATCGTACGCCGGAACATACACTACGTTCGGATCGGCAGGCTCAATCTCAATCGCCGAATCCTGGTCTGTGACTGTTTGCTGCGGCGTGCTCTTGAGATTGCCCGCGTCCTGCGCTTTCCGCCGCATCACCTGCACCGCATCCATTACTTCCTTCTGCTGGTTGTAGTAAGCGTCCCCAAGAGATGAAGTCCACGAAAGATTCTTGTCCATATTTCCCAGCACGGAAGGAAACGCAGTCAGCGCTTTCACGCTAGGGTCCCAGGGTTGCTGGTCCACAGCATTCCCCAAATCTGTACCCTTCAAGTCAGGATTCGCCTGCACCCATCGATCAGCCTCGACCACTTGCTCGGGGAAAGTCGAAGCCGCCAGAATCTGCGCCACCAGCGAGTCCGGATACAACGCAATCGGCGCCACCAACTGCTGCAACTGCTCAGCAGTCTGCTGCATGTACTGCGGCGCTGGGGCAGCCGCCTCAGCTTGTGCGTCCTGCGCCGGAGCCTGCGCGTCTTGCGCCGCAGCGGGCGCGCTTTGATCCTGATACGCCCACAGCTCCTGCGGCAAAGTCGCGAACACCAGAGCCAACGACAACAGGCAGCCCAAACTCCGTTCGCCCAATCGACTCCTCGATATTCCGATGCCACGGCCAAAAGTGTTCATATCAACTCTCCTCGCAGCTCCATCGCCTCAGCCTGCTCACAGTTAGATAGATGACTTGCCCGCAATTTAGGTTTCATTACCCGAAGATGACACCGCACCGTTGTCATCCCGAGGAAGCGGAGTCGCACGCGAAAGCGGGCGACTCCCGACGGAGAGCCTGCCCTGAGCCTGCCGAAGGGACCCGCGCATTTGTAATTTTCTGTAAACCGCGTCACCGCAGGAGCTGAGATCGCCAGCAGCACCAAAGAGTCGCGAAAGCGACGCAATTCATTAGCCCCGCACGTAAGTGCGGGGTACGCAAGAAAAAAGGAACCGAGTCGCGAAAGCGACGCCACCCCCACGCCTCTACGCAATCCGCCCCAAAACGACTAAACTTAAAGGTTCCATCCTCAGGAAGGCCATCATGTCTTTAAACTCTTTCAACTCCCGCTCCCCTCTAAAAGTAGGCGACAAAGAATACGAAATCTACCGCCTCGACGCCCTCGACCAGCAAGGCATCTCCACCAAACATCTCCCCTACTGCCTCCGCATCCTGCTGGAAAATCTCCTCCGCACCGAAGACGGCCGCAACGTAAAAGAAGAAGACATTCGTTCGATGGCGAGGTGGAATAAAAACTCCCAGCCCGACAAAGAGATCGCCTTCACCCCCAGCCGCGTCCTCCTCCAGGATTTCACCGGCGTCCCCTGCGTAGTAGATCTAGCCGCCATGCGCGACGCTATGGAAGCCCTAGGCGGCGACCCCGCCCTGATCAATCCTCTGCAGCCGGTAGAACTTGTAATCGACCACTCCGTCCAGGTCGACGAATTCGGCACCGCCAACGCCTTCGACGTAAACGCGCTGCTAGAGTTCCAGCGCAACAAAGAGCGCTACTCCTTCCTCCGCTGGGGACAAACCGGCTTCCACAATCTGGCCATAGTCCCCCCCGACACCGGAATAGTCCACCAGGTAAACCTCGAATATCTGGCCCGAGTAGTCTTCATCCAAGAATCCAACAACCAGCGAACAGCCTACCCCGACACCCTAGTAGGCACCGACAGTCATACAACGATGGTGAACGGCCTGGGGGTGCTTGGGTGGGGGGTTGGGGGCATTGAGGCTGAGGCTGCCATGCTGGGGCAGCCTGTTTCGATGTTGATTCCGTTGGTAGTTGGCGTGAAGCTTACTGGACGTCTGCGCGAAGGGGCGACGGCTACTGATCTCGTTCTCACTATCACCGAGATGCTGCGCAAGCACGGTGTGGTGGGAAAGTTTGTTGAATATTTCGGTCCTGGACTGCGTGATCTTCCGCTGGCCGACCGCGCCACCATCGCGAACATGTCGCCGGAATACGGCGCCACCTGCGGCATTTTCCCAGTCGACAAAGAAAGTCTGAAGTATCTGAAACTCACCGGCCGCAGCGAAGAACAAATCGCCTTGGTTGAAGCCTACTGCCGTGAGCAGGGACTTTTTCACGACGACAAAACTCCCGAAGCCGAATACTCCGAACTGCTCACGCTCGATCTCGGAACAGTTGAGCCCAGCCTGGCCGGCCCCAAGCGTCCGCAAGACCGCGTCATCCTCTCTCAGGCCGCCGACTCTTTCCAGAAAGCGCTCCCGTTGCTGATGAAGCCCAAAGCCGGAGCGAAAGCCAACGGGTCGGGAGCAACCAACTCGGCGAGATGGGAGCAGGAGGGCGGCAGCCCTGGGGCTATCGGCGTAGAAGATCCCAACGTGCACGAACATGTCTCGCGGAGCGTAAGGGATTCGCTCAAGCACGGCAGCGTAGTGATCGCGGCGATCACCTCCTGCACCAATACTTCGAATCCTTCAGTGATGATCGGCGCAGGGTTGCTGGCGAAAAAAGCGGTTGAAAAGGGCCTGCAAGTTCCGCCCTGGGTTAAGACGTCGTTAGCACCGGGCTCAAAGGTAGTGCGCGATTATCTGGAGAACGCAGGCCTGACGCCGTATCTCGAGAAGCTGAAATTCCACATCGTTGGCTATGGATGCACCACCTGCATTGGCAACTCCGGACCGCTGCCGGAAGAAGTCTCGAAGGCGATCGACGAAAAAGATCTGGTAGTCGCCTCCGTCCTCTCCGGCAATCGCAACTTCGAAGGCCGCATCAATTCCGAAGTCCGCGCCAACTATTTGATGTCGCCGCCGCTGGTGGTCGCCTTCGCGCTCGCCGGACGCATTGACATTGACCTCCGCACCGAGGCCATTGGCAAGGGCAGAGACGGCAACCCCGTCTACCTCGCCGACCTCTGGCCCATGCAGCGCGAAGTCGATGAGGCCATTCAGCAGTCCGTTACCGCGGAGATGTTCTCGAAAACTTACGCCGAAGTTTTTGAGGGTGACGAGCGCTGGCGCGGCCTCAACATTCCCAACGGCCAGACCTACGCCTGGGAAAAAGATTCCACCTACATCCGCCGCGCCCCCTATTTCGAGGGCATGAAGATCAAGCCGTCTCCGGTAGAAGACATTAAGCACGCGCGCGTCCTCGCCGTGCTAGGGGACAGCGTCACCACCGACCACATCTCCCCCGCCGGTTCGATCAAAAAAGACGGCCCCGCCGGAAAATATCTGCAGGACCACGGCGTCAAGCCCGCTGACTTCAACTCCTACGGCTCGCGCCGCGGCAACCACGAAGTGATGGTCCGCGGAACTTTCGCCAACGTCCGCCTGCGCAACAAACTGGTGAGCGTGGAAGGCGGCTTCACCCGCCACCTGCCTACCAACGAGGAAATGTCGATCTTCGACGCGTCCCAGAAATACATTGCGGAAGGCACGCCACTTATTATTCTGGCTGGAAAAGAATACGGCTCCGGCTCCTCCCGCGACTGGGCGGCCAAAGGCCCGCGCTTGCTCGGTGTCGAAGCCGTGATCGCAGAAAGCTACGAACGCATCCACCGTTCGAATCTGGTCGGCATGGGAGTTCTGCCGCTGCAATTCCTCGCTGGACAAACCGCGGAATCGCTCAAGCTGACCGGCGAGGAAGTGTTCGACATCAGCGGCATCCGCGAAATAGTAGAAAACTTCGCCGCCGGGAGCCAGGTAAAAGTTCGCGCCAAAGCGAAAGGCAAGACCATCGAGTTCGACGCGCTGGTGCGCATCGATACTCCGCAGGAAGCTCTTTACTACGCGAACGGCGGGATTCTGCAGTATGTGCTGCGGCAGTTGTTGTCGGCGAAGCCGCTACCTGTGGGTGCGTAGAACTTGGTCCCCGCACGCAATCCTCCGATCCCCATAGTTTTTCTCATGCGTTCGCCTCTAGCGAACAAAAGGCGAATCATATACTATTGGCAGACAGTTGGACTGAGGCGGGCATATGGTGGGATCGCTCTGGGTTCCCGAAATGGATTGCCGCGACATCCGCCTGCGCAGAGCCAGCATTTGTGTGTAAGTAGAAGTGGGTAGAATGGGAGCAGCAAAAACATGGCGACCAAAACCAAGATCGAATGGACGGACGCAACCTGGAATCCGGTGCGCGGCTGTACGAAGATTAGCCCTGGGTGCAAACACTGCTACGCGGAAACGTTCGCCGAGCGATTCCGTGGAGTGAAGGGCCATCCGTACGAGCGGGGCTTCGACCTTAGGCTAGTTCCCGCAAAGCTCATGGAGCCGTTCTCATGGGCTAAACCCAGCATGGTGTTCGTAAACTCAATGAGCGATCTGTTCCACGAAGACGTTCCACAGAGTTATATCGCCCAGGTCGCCCGCGTCATGATGGAAGCGAATTGGCACACTTACCAAGTTTTGACGAAGCGCTCCGATCGGCTCATGGAAATGTTGAACGGGCCACTGAGGTTCGCAACTCAGACCCGGCATATCTGGTGGGGCGTCAGTGTAGAAAATATCAAGCACGGCAAACCCAGGATCCAACACATCCAGCAGACGCCTGCGAAAGTGAAATTCTTGTCAGTCGAACCGCTGCTCGAAGATTTGGAGCACGTGAACCTTTCTGATATTGATTGGGTGATTGTGGGTGGTGAAAGCGGTCCCGGCGCTCGCCCAATGAAGGAAGCGTGGGTTAATGGGCTGCTCCGCGACTGTCGGCACTACGGAGTCCCCTTCTTTTTCAAACAGTGGGGCGGCGTACAAAAGAAAAGAGCTGGACGAGAGCTCCAAGGTAAGACCTACGACGAGTTCCCATTCACTGCGGGCACCAGCATCCCAAACCTTGTAGTGAGGCGGAGGTTGGCTCTCGAGCTCGAAGGCGAATTCAACGCACATGAAACAGAAAACCAAGTCAGGTGGAATTCAGGAAACAGATCGGGAGATATGCCCGCTGTTTCCAAATCTTCCCGCTAACCTTCAAAAGGAAGCTCGTCGCTACGGTCGAGTCCGCCACCCGATCTGGTCCGAACATAAGGCCAAGTTCATTCAGCAGTACCTCAGGTTCTTCGTTCAAATCACCAAACACGGAGCATACATCGATGGATTTGCTGGCCCTCAAAATGAGGGCCAAGCCGACGCTTGGTCAGCAGAATTGGTCCTCAAGAGCGAGCCAAAATGGCTGAGGCACTTCTTTCTTTGCGAGAAAAGCAGGAAAAGCATCAAGGCCCTCCGGAGGCTGAAAGAGTCCCAACCCGAGCCCCGCAGCAGCAAGGGCAAGAAACTATATCGTAATGTTGAAATCTGGCCGGGCGATTTCAATCAGAACGTCGCGCGCATACTTGAAGGTGGCAAGATCACACAGAAGGAGGCGACGTTTTGCCTGCTGGATCAAAGGACGTTTGAGTGCCACTGGGAGACCGTGAAGAAATTGGCAGCGTATAAGAAGACCCCTAATAAGAAGGTCGAGCTGCTCTATTTCCTCGGCGTCGGCTGGCTTCACCGATCGATCTCAGGAATCCGCAAAACAGAGAAGATGGAGAATTGGTGGGGCGGCGACGACTGGAGAAAACTGAAAACCATGAAGCACTTTGACATCGCCGAGCTGGTTCGTTCGAGGTTCGAGCAGGAACTGGGATATCGTTCGGCCGCAGCTTATCCCATCTACGATCGGGCGGAAGGAAACAAGGTAATGTACTACATGATTCATGCGTCAGACCATAATGAGGCTCCGTTGCTCATGGTGCGAGCACACCATAAGGCGGTAAGGTCGTTGCCGAAGGAGACGCAGGAGTTATTTCAATTTGCCAAAGAGCACGCTCCTTCTTGACGGTGACATTCAATCAGCGCGATTTCGCCGACGCTGGCAGGGAGTTTAGCTGCGCCGTAATTCTGCCGGCTACGGCGCTTCAGGAGATTAGGAGTTGATCCCATGAGACGAAGCAATTTCGCGTTGCGTTTACAGCCTTCGCTACTGGAGGAATTGAGAAAGGCTGCTGAACTGGAAGGAGTGGCTCTGAACCAGCTCATCAATGTGGCCGTGGCGGAGAAGGTGTCTGCCTTGCGGACTGAGGAGTATTTCCGGGAAAGAGCTAGCCGTGCCGATCGCTCGGAAACCTTGCGGATTCTTGAACGCGCTGGGAAGGGGAATGCTCCTGTCGAGGGTGATGAACTTCCAGCGGAATGGCGAAAGAAACCAGGGCGCAGAGCTCCGAATGGGAGAGAATCGGTGAGCAAGCGGGGACAAAAGAGGCGGGCTGCGGCAAAATAGGCCGATCCCAAACTTTCCGCCCTACCTTAAGGCAGCCGATTTTGCTGGCGTAGAACGGATCCTCCTGTCGTTGCCTTCGACCTTGCATTTGATTGCAACTTTGCTGGCAGACCCGGCAACAGCAACCCCCAAGCCTCCCGATACCCCTCACACTTATACCGCTCCGGATGCCGCGGCTTCTCCGGCAAGAGCGTCAAGGCCTTCTTCTTTTTCCCTCCCAAAAGCACCGCCGCGGGAATCAAATACCACACATCCTCAGGAATTACATACGCCGCAAAAAAGTCGACCTGCTTCAGCGTGTAAGGCTTGCTATGCGAGTTAGGCTTGAACTGGCACAAGTATCCATACTGTGTTCGGCAGTCCGTCGATTTCACTTGCACCCGCAGAATCCGAGCCCCCGATTCAATCCCCACATCGTAAGCCGACGAATCCCCCCAGGGCTTCGACACCTTGAACCCATTCCGCACGGCCCGCGCCATAAACTGCAACTCCACCCACTCCCCGCGTTCCTTGAAAGTCCTGAACCCCTTGCACTGAGTCATCCCCAACTCCCCCCGAATGCCTGACGCACCAAAAGAAAAAACGCGGCCCATGGGCCGCGCCTCATTTTGCAGAATTCTTACTCTATAATTTCAGTATAGCAGTTTGCGATGGGTGATTGTGTCATGTTCCCGGGAATTATATTGTCATAGCTGTGAGCAACTTAAGAGCAATCGTGTAATTCCTGCCTATTGACAAGTTTTCGTCGCTCAGTCCCGTGCAACTGTTCTCCCCAGCTACCCAGAGCTTGTTACAGCATCCCCTAGGTGACGCGAAAACTGAGTAACTTCAGTACATCTCCAAAGTAACCAACGCAGGACAAATCGCCGACATTGTTAGGGAGCCATTACGCTTAATGCTCCCCGAGGCCCTGAACTTTGGTCAGCAACAAACATTCCCATTCTGGGTTGTAATGAATACGCCCGCGGAGCGCGGGCAGACGGGGAGATATTGCCGTTTTGGGGCCCCGGCACAAGGAGAAAAACTATGTCTCTTCGTTCAACATTTCGCAATCTGTTTCTCGCAGCTTTGATTATGCTGCCGATGCTGAGCCTGCCCTCTGCGCAGGCACAAATCGTCGTCGGCGTTTCCATCCACCTTGCTCCTCCGGCTTTGCCGGTGTATGAGCAGCCTGCGATTCCGGCTGCGGGTTATCTCTGGACTCCCGGCTACTGGTCCTACGGGGATGCGGGCTACTTCTGGGTTCCGGGCGTGTGGGCGCAACCTCCCAGCGCCGGTCTTCTGTGGACCCCTGGCTATTGGGGCTATGAAGGTGGAGTGTACGGCTGGCACGGCGGCTACTGGGGTCCGCACGTTGGGTTCTACGGCGGCGTTAACTACGGCTTCGGCTTCGGCGGCGTCGGCTTCGTCGGCGGCGAGTGGCGTGGTGGGGTGTTCGCCTATAACAGCGCCGTGGCGAACTTTGGAAGCGTACACATCACCAACGTGTACGAGAACCGCACGATCGTGACGGAAAACACCGTGGTGAACGTGAACCACGTCAGCTTCAATGGCGGCGAAGGCATTCAGGTGCATGCGTCGGCTATGGAAATGCAGGCGGCCAACGAGCACCACTTTGAGGCCACTGCCGAGCAGGTACAGCATGAGCACTTTGCGTCGCAGGATCGCGCGCAGCTGGCGTCAGTGAATGGAGGACGTCCGGCAACCATGGCGAGCGCGAATGTAAGCGCGTATCACCAGGTGGCGCAGCAGCACGTGCAGTCGCAACCCATCTCGGCGGCCGATCGCTCGGTGGGGCGCAACTACAATCCGAATACTCGGGAGGCTAATCAGGACCAGCGCATCGCCAACGGCTTGCGCAGCGGTCAGATGACTTCCGGCGAGGCGGCGCGCGCTGAGCAAACCCAATCCAACATCGATCAGCAAGTGCACAACGATCGTGAAGCGAACGGTGGCAAGCTCACCGGTGCGGAGCGTCAACAGATCAACGGCGAGCAGAATGCCGCTAGCCGCCAGATCTACAACGATAACCACAACGCGAATACGGTGAAGCCGAACGAAGTCGATGACCGGGAAGCCAACCAGCAGCAGCGCACCGCGAATGGGCTGCGCAGCGGCCAGATGACTTCCGGCGAAGCCGCCCGGACCAACCAGAACCAGGCTAACGTCGCCCAGCAGGTTCACAACGAGCGTGCTGCGAACGGCGGCGCCTTGACCAAGCAAGAGAAGCAACAAGCCAACAAGGAAGAAAACAAAAACAGCAAGCAGATCTACAACGAGAAGCACAACAACAACAAGGCGAAACCGGCCAAGGAGCGCGACTAACAAGCGAAAGCAGCAGCGATTAAGATGGAGCGGCCGCCACTGCAGGCGGCCGTTTCATTTTGCAGTCGAGCGGGGCGGTCGACTCGCCCAGTCCCTAACAGTAAGGGCACTTGTTTTTCTCTGTGTCTCTGTGGTGAAAAAGTTTCTTCCTATGGTGCCCACCGCCGCCCGGCCAGGCCGCACCCGCTGCTATAATTAGAGATTGCGCCCATGTCGACGAAGCGACTGATCCGGTCCACTACTGTTTTATCCATCCGCCGCAACGGCAGCGTGGTTCTGGCCGGCGATGGACAGGTCACGCTCGGCGAATCCGTCATTAAACACACGGCAAAGAAGATTCGCCGGTTGTACAACGACAAGATTCTCGCCGGATTCGCCGGCTCGACCGCCGATGCCTTCACCCTGTTCAGCCGCTTCGAATCGAAACTCGAGCAGTACCACGGCAACCTGGGACGCGGCGCTGTAGAGCTAGCCAAAGACTGGCGGACCGACAAATACTTGCGCCATCTGGAAGCGTTGCTGCTGGTCTGCGACAAAGAACAAACATTCCTGCTCAGCGGACAAGGCGACGTAATCGAACCCGACGGCGGAGTGGCGGCGATCGGCAGCGGCGGCCCCTACGCCCAGGCCGCAGCCGAAGCGCTGGCAAGGCACACGCAACTAACCGCCCGCCAGATCGCTGAAGAGGCAATGAAGATTGCCGGCAAAATGTGCATCTATACGAATGACGTAGTAACGGTTGAAGAGTTGTAGAAAACGACCAGGATTCAGGGTTCAGGGATGGAAAATGCAGCACACAGTAACGACTAACCCCTGATCCCTGACCTCTGACCTCTAATTTTTTATGGCCATCTATCTACCCAGTACCGCCGAAGAAGAGCAACTCGCCCTCGACGAACTTACGCCGCGCGAGATCGTGGTCGAACTCGACAAACACGTAATCGGCCAAAAAGATGCCAAACGCGCGGTCGCCATCGCCCTGCGTAACCGCACCCGCCGCCAAAAACTAACCCCCGAGCTAGCCGAAGAAATCATTCCCAAGAACATAATCATGATTGGGCCTACTGGGGTGGGGAAGACGGAGATTGCGCGGCGGCTGGCTAAGCTGGCGAATTCTCCGTTTTTGAAAGTTGAGGCTTCTAAGTTTACTGAGGTTGGGTATGTGGGTAGGGATGTGGAGTCGATGGTGCGGGATCTGGTGGAGATTGCTATCGACAATGTGCGCGAGGAGAAGCTTGAGGATGTGGCGGACAAGGCTGAGTTGAATGCTGAGGAACGGTTGCTCGATATTCTTTTGCCGCCTTCTCCTCCGGCTCGGCCTGCGGAGCCTTCCACGGCGGGCGGAGTGGTGATTGATGGCAGCACGGCGCTTGCCGAATCTTCTTCACGGACTCGGGAGAAGTTGCGGCAGCAGTTGCGCGAGGGGAAGCTGGACGACCGGCAGGTTGAGATTGATGTGCGGGAACGAAATTTTCCTTCTTTTGAAATTATGACGAACCAGGGTGTTGAGGAGATGGACATCAACATCAAGGACATGCTGCCTAACATTTTCGGGCAGCGGACGAAGAAGCGGAAGATGAAGGTGAATGAGGCGTTTGAATATTTGATTCAGGAAGAAGAGCAACGCTTGATCGATATGGATCACGTTACGCGGACGGCGATCGATCGGGTGGAGAATTCCGGGATTGTGTTTCTGGATGAGATCGACAAGATTGCGGGGCGCGAGGGCGGGCATGGTCCGGATGTTTCGCGGGAGGGCGTGCAGCGCGACATTTTGCCCATCGTCGAGGGGACTACCGTTAATACTCGTTATGGGATGGTGCGGACCGATCATATTTTGTTTATTGCTGCGGGGGCGTTTCACGTTTCGAAGCCTAGCGACCTGATCCCGGAGCTGCAGGGCCGGTTTCCGATTCGGGTGGAATTGCAGTCTTTGACGATGGAAGATTTTGTGCGGATTCTTACGGAGCCTAAGTCTTCTTTGGTGAAGCAGTACACGGCTTTGCTCGAGACTGAGGGGGTTAAGCTGGAGTTCACTCCGGAGGCGCTGTCGGAAATTGCGCACTTTGCGTTCCGGGTGAATGAGAGTACGGAGAATATTGGAGCGCGGCGGTTGCATACCATCATGGAGCGAGTGCTGGATGAGCTTAGCTTTGAGGCTCCCGAGAGAAAGGGCGATCACGTTGTTATCGATGCGGATTATGTGCGGAAGATGTTGACGGACATTGTTAAGGATCAGGATTTGTCGAGATATATTCTGTAGGAAAATCTTTAACACAGAGGACGCGGGGGAACACAGGGTAGGTCCCGACAAAGGGCGGGATCGTGGCACCCTCCACGGAAGTGGCGCACGCAGAAATCCTTGAAGCTCCCGCCTCACCCGCCTACGGAAGTGGAACGATAAGTTGTACCGGGAGCACGATGACATGTCGCTCAACGGCGCACAACGACGCGTTCTGCTTGCAGGGCTGATCTTGCTGGTTGCGCGCGGGGTCATTCCACCTTGGAAACTGAGTTTTGTTGGTGGCCAATTCGGACCGTATGGCTGGAGCGAAGGGTTCGGGTTCTTACTGAGGCCTCCATCGCCTAGCATCAACGCTTACCAGTACAGCACATTTGTTCTCAAGGTTGACTGGTCACTGCTCCTTCGACTGTGTTTCGTCACCGTTCTGATGACCGCGGGTATCTGTCTAGTATTCATGAAACGCGCGGAGGAGTCAGACACGCGTTTCTTCAAAATGCTCGAAAGGCGGAAGTCTCTCTCTTCCCTGCTTATCGGCTTAGGATTTCCGATCCCGCTCCTAGGCATCCCCGCGGTCTACTATTGGGCAAGCCTGCTTCCTAACGGTATAGGATTTGAGTCGCAGGGGATGATTCTTATATCTGTTGCGGCGTTCGTCGGCCTGACAACGCTTTGCCTGTTATTCCTTGCGCTTCTTCAAACCGTGAAATCGTTGGTTGTGAGAAGAGCGGTGATGCTCGTTGCCGCTGTTATGCTGATCGGTGTTTCGCTGGGAGGTCAGTTAGCTCTCCAAAAGAGGGAGCGCGATCGAGAGGAGCGCCTTCAGAAAAACCATGCCGCCGCGCTAGCTGCACTTCACAATCTCAATAGCGCCCTCGCAGCATATAAAGCCCGTTATGGAGAATATCCTGCGACGCTCGACGGTTTGGGCTTTGCTGCTCATGGCGCTCCGCCTGACGAAAACCACGCATCGCTGATTCAATTCCCGCTTGCCGATGGCATCCAGAACGTCTACACATTCAGTCATCGTTCAATAGCGACGCCGGGAGCGGGAGCGAGTTCGTATGAGATCCAGGTAGATCAAATCGAGAACACGTACGATAATGCGGATGGCGTGCACTTCTACACCAGCGAGAGTGGGACGATTCGATGGTGTCTGATGTGTCCCCACGCCCAAGCAAGTGACCTCGTGGCGAAATGACGACAGCCCAATGTGAGGTCCAGGATCGGCCTGAAGGGTTATTCCTGAATCGAGGCTGAGGGGCACGCGTGACGGGTTCTGCCGTCCCTCCGGGACTTGGTTCCAGTTTCTCGAGCTTACCCCGGGCATACGCCCGGGGCTGTACTATGCCGCCCCTTCGGGGCTGGGGTTTGGTGATTCGTTTTTGTGTCTTGCTCCATAAGCGGCGCAGTATGTCCCAGGGGCTGAAGCCCGGTTGGAAATGTGGACTCTATACGCGGCGCTTAAGCGCCGCTCTTCCACGTTACTGCTTACGGTATGAGATTTTGTCCAAGCGCTCCAAAGTCCCGATCGGCTTCGTCGAACCTCGGGAAGAGTTAGAATCACGGAGTTGGAATTCGAGATGCCTTGGTGGCTAGGGATTCCCGGAACGGAGATGGTATGGCAGAGCGTGATGCGACGGCTGAGGAACGACGGCCTGATCCCAATGAAAAGCTGGTGAAGATTTTTGACAGCGAAGAGGAGTCGGAGGCTTTGGTGGTGAAAGGATTGCTTGATTCGGCTGGGATTGAAAACGATCTTGCGTCCGCGAGTCTTTTGCAGGACGCGTTTCCTGGGATGGGTGGAATGATCATCCTGGTGCGGGAAGAGGATGCGGGGAAGGCGCGGGGCCTGATCGCGGAGTACCGGCGGCCGGCGGATGCTCAGGATGATGATGAGACTCGGGGTTGAGTGTTCTGGGAAGAGTTCCCTCGGGGGCTAAAGCCCGCGTCGCGGTGGATCTTGGCGGCACGACTGAAGTCGTGCCCTTCCCGATCTTTTAGGGGGCTAAAGCCCAATCCAATGCCCTGGGTGCGGGCTCTTATCGCGCGGGCGAACAGCAGGTTCCTCTCCTTCCCTTCGGGAAGGGTCGGAATGACAAAGCGGAAGAGGTCGGTGCGGCCTGCTTCTCCACATTTGTTTCTTTATGTCCGTTTCTCTACGGAAGATCTGCTAACGAGGGCGTGACGGAATGGCCGTCGAGGTAGAAGGTTACGGCGCCGTTGACGTCGGTGCGGTAGACGCGGACTCCGGAGTTTTGCAGGCGCTCGAGGACGTCCGGTTTGGGAAGTCCGAAAGAGTTTCGGAAGCCGACAGAGATCACGGCCAGGGTTGGGTTTACGGATTGCAGAATTTCGGGCGTGGTGGATGTGGCGCTGCCGTGATGGCCTACCTTTAACAGATCAGCATGGGGATGATGGAGGGCTGCTATGCGGCGCTCGACGGCTTTTTCGGCGTCGCCCTCGAGCAGCACAGACGTTGCTCCGTAGCTGACTTGCAGGACCATGGAGTCGTTGTTCTTCGGCTCGAGGCTGGTGGGCCAGTCCTGCGGGGGAAAGAGCACGTCTACTTTTGCTCCGCCTAATTCGAATTCGTCTCCTTCCCAGTGCCGGACTACCTTGACTCCCAGTTGATGTGCCTCGGCGATCAAGTTTTCCAGCGCTCGGCTTGGGGGTAGCAGGCCTATCCATAATTCTTTTGGACGAAAATCTTTCAGCACTGCGGGCATGCCGCCGATGTGGTCGGAGTGGCCGTGGGAAATGGCGACGGCGTCGAGGCGGGAGATGCGGCGGGTCCACAGGTAGGGGGCGACTACATCTTCGCCAAAGTCGAGTTGCGAGCCAGCGCCCCAGATGGGGCCGCCGGCGTCGATTAGCAGGGTGCGGCCCTGGGGCGTTACTAAGAGGATGGCGTCGCCTTCGCCTACGTCGATGGAGGTGACCTCGAGGAGTCCGGCGCGGGTTTGCGGTTTGGGAGGAACGAAGGCTAACGCTAGCGAGGCCAGCAACAGCGCAATCATTCCTGCGAGTGCGAGCGGGGCGCGACGGCGGGCGCACAACATCGCTAAGACGAGCGCGGCGGAAGCTGCTGTCATCATTACGAGCGAGGGCGTGGCTATGCGAAGATCGGCTAAGCGGAAACCTCCTAGTCCGTGAACTGTTCCTGTGATCGATTGCAGAGCGAAGGTGGTTAGGAGCGCGGGAAGCTTTGCCAGCAGCGGGGAGATGTAGCCGAGCGCTATGGTCAGGATCGCGGCGGGCATGAGGAGTTGGGTTAGCGGAACGACAGCAACGTTGGCGGGAAGGCCGATGGTGGTGGCGCGGTGGAAGTAATACGCCATGGGAAGAGCTAAGCCCATCTGCATTACTGCCGAGACGAGTAACAGCTCGAACGCGGCTAAGAAGATGATGGTCAGGGTGCGAATGAGGCGCAGCGACCAATGCGTCCCGATGAAGCGCGCGAGTTGGCTTGCGATGAGGCGAAGGTCGAGGCGGAACTGGGCTACGCGCGGAGGCAGCGAGGGGCCGTAGTCATTGTTATCGGCGTCCCAGTGGGTGAGGGCCTGGCGGTAGGGGCGCGAGGTGCGCTCGATGAGAGGCAGGCCGATCGCGGCTACGATCAAGACGCAGAGAAATGTCATCTGGAAACTGGCGGTGAAGAGCTGGCGGGGATCGAAGACCAGCAAGCCGAGAGCGGCTGCGCCGAGCGCGTTGACCATGGCGCGGTCGCGGTAGAGCAGGCGGGTGCCGAGGTAGATGGCGCACATCAGCGTGGCTCGCCAGACCGGGGCTCCTACTTCGGTTAGGAAGGCGTAGGCGACGCAGACACAAATCGTCAGCAAGGTTGCGGGGATTTCGCCGAGGCGGCGCAGAGTCCAGAAAACTACAAAGGCCAAGATGGTTACGTTCATTCCCGAGACTACGAGAATGTGATAGGTGCCGGAGCGCTGGAAGTCGACTCGGGTGTCGCGGTCGATGAAGGCTTCTTCGCCAATGACCATGGCGTCGATCAGCGCGGCCTGGGGCGGAGACCAGAGAGCATGTACTTTGGCGATTATGCTGGCGTGGATGCGGGATCGCTGGAGTTCGAGGCGGCTGCCGGCAAACCCGGGGAGGATTTCCCCGTCTTCTGCTTTCGCGGAGCCCAGGGCTGAGATGCCGTTGGCGGCGAGGTATTGCTGGTAGTCGAACGCGCCGGGATTGCGGAAATTGCGCGGGAGCTTCAGCTTGACCGCGAGGCGGAGGCGCTCGCCGTAGTGGAACAGGCGTTGCGGAACGGCTTCAGGGCGGGTGCTGTAGATTCCGAGGCGCACACCTGAATGCACCGGGATCGGCTGGCCGTTTTCGGGGACGATTTCTTCTGACTCGACGTCGAGGGTTTGTCTGATTTCGTTGGGAGCGCCTTCGCGGAATTTGCCTTCTCTGGTGACGTGGGCGGTCATCGCGATCGGCTTGCTATCGGTGAACGGTTCGAGGGTGGTGTCGAGAGCGTTTGTTGATCCGCGCAGCTGGATGTGAAGGGCGCCCGCCAGGAAGAATGCGCCCAGAGCCAGGGTCACTGCGAGCCACTTGCGTCTGTGGACGAAGTACAGACCTGCCGCTGAGAATGCCACCGCTGCTGCTACCCACCATGATGCCGGACGCCAGGCGTGGACGCCGGCAACGATTCCCAGCGCGTAGGACAGAGCGGCCCATAGCATGGGCTGGCGCGGGGGCTTGGGTTCGAGTTCAGGCTTGGTGGAAAGAGCTGGCGGTTTGTCGATTAGGGGTAACGGAGGCATTGGTTGGCCTGGTAGTGAGCGAACATCTGGAAAAGGCGCGGGAGTCGAGAGCCAACCTCAGAGGCTGAAGCCTCGATCGACTCGGCCAGGCTGATGGCACGACTGAAGTCGTGCCCTTCCCGAGCTGGACGCCTCGCTGCGCTCGGCTGGACGGGCGAAGGCGCCCGTCCCCACATGTGCCGGGCCTGACGGACGAGTACGTCCTTCCCACATGGATCAGCGCACCAAATGGAGGACGGTTTCGAGGTGATAGGTCTGGGGGAACAGATCTATCAGGTGCGCCTCTTCGACTCGATATCCTGCCGCCTGCAGTGGGACCAGGTCGCGGGCCAGGGTTGCGGGATCGCAGGACGCGTAGGTCAACCGGGGCGCACCTGCGTTCGCCAGGGATCGGGCTACAGTATCTCCTAAGCCGCTGCGGGGCGGGTCTATTACTACTAGTTCGGGTACTGCGAGGTTGGGCTTGGGAGCTTTGGCGAGGTACTGCTCCGCCGTGGATTGCACCGCCTTTCCGTTGACGGGCAGATTGTATTGAAGATCGCTGGCGGCTGTCTGTGACGACTCGACAGAAATGACGTGACGGAAATCACAGGCCAGGGGTGTGGAAAACAGGCCTACGCCGGCGTAGAGATCGAGGGCTAGTTCGCCGGAGCGGCCTGCGGTGACGATGTTGACTAATTCATCGGTGAGAAAACGGTTGGTCTGGAAGAAGGATCCGGCGCTTACGCGGTAGGGTGCCGTTTTGGTTTGATAGGTTAATTCCGAAGCGCCGACTGTGACCAGCGGCTCCTGCACTCCTTTTTGCGGCTCGCGGAAGGCTGCTATACCTGCTATTTCTGGCAGCGCTGCGCACAACTCTTCCGCCCAGGCTCGCACTGCGGCGCGGCGGGCTTCGGGCGCGCAGAGGACTTCGAGAAGTAATTTTGTTTCATTTCCATTCGAGTCGGCGCTGGCGAAGAATTCGACCTCGCGCACGCCTTCTACTACCTTGCCGGCTCGTCCGGCCTGCCACAGGGCGGCGATGCCGCGGTTGATCAGGGGCGAACTGATGGGACACTCTTCGACTGGCAGGAGTTCATGCGAGGCAAACTTGAAATATCCCGCGGCGAAGTTGGGTTGGGTTCGCACTTGCAGGCGCGAGCGATTGCGATAGTTCCAGGGCGGCGATGGATGCAGTTGAATTTCGCACTGCAGTTCGAGCTTGGCGATGCGGCGGAGATTTTCGCGCAGGATTTCTTTCTTGATTTCGAGTTGATGCTCGTAGGCGGCGTGCTGATAGTGGCATCCGCCGCAGCGGGTGAAGTGTGGGCAGGGCGGCGGGACGCGGTGCGGCGAAGGCTCGATTATTGTGTTGGCATGGGCGCGAGCGAAGCCTGGCTTTTCTTCAGTGATTGAGGCTTCGATTTTTTCTGCGGCGAGGACGAAGGGGACGAAGACGGCCTTGCCGCGGCCGCGCTCTTTGTTGTCGGGTGAGGCGTCTTTCGGCGATGTGGCCGGCAGGCGAGCTAGTCCGTCGCCGCCGTAGATGAGCTTTTCTATGTTTAGGAGCAAGAGTTGATTCTACGGCATGCGGAGGGGACAGGCGCGGAGGTGGACCGAGCAATTTCATAGCGTGACGAGTCTACTATTGCCGGACCAACAGCAGCAGCAGACGCAACAGTTGCAGCAGAAACAGCAGCCAGCGAACCGGGCGCCGACCAAGGGATAGGACCGTGAATATTTAGATCCGGGAGTTGATTTAGGGCACCGATGCCCATTCGCCTGAGTTAGCGGAGTCAAAGATGGCGTCGATCACGGCCATGTTCTTGATGGCGTCTTCGAGGAGGACCGGGACTTCAGTATTCTCCAGAACCGCCTTGGAGAAGGCATCGCCCTGCAGGGTGTACTGGTTGCAGATGGGGAAGGTTTCCGTGGTGATGCCCGCGCCGGAGAGGTCACTGCCGTCGTCGATGAAGAGGCGCGTGGGGTGATCGATTGGGGCGTTGAAGGGGATTTCGATCTCGATGCGTCCGCGGGTGCCGAGGAAGTGGACGCGCTGATAGTGAACTAGCTGTGTGCTGCAGGTAAAGATCGCCTGGCCCGCGGGGAAGTCGAGGATCGCTGAGGTGAGCCGGTCGGTGTGCATCCTGGGATCGCGGTCGACGCGGGCCACGACGCGAGTGGGCTCTTGGGCGAATCCGTAGCGCGAGGCGTGGATGAGGTAGCAGCCGATATCCATGAGCGCGCCGCCGCCGGATTGCACCTGATTGCGGATGTTGGCTGGGTCTGTGTTGAAGTAACTGAAGAAGCCGACGACAGAGCGGAGTTCGCCGATGCGGCCCTGGTTGAGAAGTTCGCGGAGGCGCAGCCATTGGGGAGCGCTGCGGATCATGAAGGCTTCGCCGATCTTGACTCCGGTACGGGCGCGGACGGCGAGGAGCAGTTTGGCCTCCGCGACAGTGAGGCTTAGCGGCTTCTCGCAGAGAACGTGTTTTCCGGCCTCGGCGGCTTTTATTGTCCAAGGAACGTGAAGCTGATTGGGGAGCGGATTGTAGATGGCGTCGACTTTAGGGTCGGCGAGAAGTTCTTCGTAGGAGCCGTAGGCGCTTGGAATGCCATGGGCAGCCGCCGCCTGCCTCGCCTTCGCGAGATCGCGGGATGCTATGGCCACAACGGTCGAGTATTCCCCCTGTTGCATGGCGGGAATGACTTTCCGGAGACCGATCGAGGCGGTGCTGAGAACTCCCCAGCGGAGTTTTTGGGGCATGGCGGTAATGATAGAGGAAGGACGAAAGAAGAAGAACTTTTTGTACCGATCGAACTCGGCATTCGTTGCGCCTCACAGTGCCCGCCCGGCGGCCGCGCCTGAGGCCCAGGCCCACTGGAAATTGAAGCCGCCGAGATGACCGGTTACGTCCACTACTTCGCCGATGAAGAAGAGGCCGGAAACCTTGCTGGTTTCCATGGTTTTGGCGGAGAGTTCGTTGGTGTCGACGCCGCCTGCGGTTACTTCGGCTTTTTCGTAGCCTTCAGTTCCCGCCGGTGTAATCGTCCAGGCGTGGACCTGTTTTTCCGTCTCAGCGAGAGCGGGATTCGTCCAGGAAGTTGGCGCGTGCGCGTCGAGCCAGCAGTCGGCCAATCGATGCGGTAAAACGTTTCGCAACTCTGCTCGAAGTGTGCTCAGGTTGCGCGGGATCTTTGCATCGCGAAATGCAGCGGTGACTTCGCCGTCGGGCGCGAGGTCGATCAGGATGGGCTGTGGTTGGTTCCAGTAGGAAGAAATCTGGAGGATCGCCGGGCCGCTCAGGCCGCGGTGCGTGATCAGCATCTTCTCGCGGAATTGCTGGCTGTTGCAGGAAGCAATGACCTCGGCGGAAACGCCTGCCAGATTGCAGTAGCGGGAGCAATCTTCATCACTCAGAGTCAGGGGCACGAGGCCGGGCCAGGGATCGCGGATGGCTAGGCCGAACTGGCGCGCCAGGTCGTAGCCAAAAGATGTGGCGCCGATTTTCGGGATCGAAAGGCCGCCGGTCGCGACGACGAGCGCTGGCGCTTTGAAGTCTGCGTTCGGCGTGCGCGCTACGAATTCGGTCGTTCGCTCGACATTCTGAATCTTTGTGTTCAGGAAGATGCTTACTCCGGCTTGCTCGCATTCGGTTTCGAGCATGCCGAGGATGTCGCGGGCGGATCGGTCGCAGAAAAGCTGGCCTCGAGTTTTCTCGTGATAGGGGATGTTGTGCTTTTCGACCAGTGTGATGAAATCCTGCGCCGTGTAGCGGGCGAGCGCTGATTTGGCGAAGTGAGGATTTGAGGAAAGAAAGTTTTCCGGCTGGCAGTGAAGGTTGGTGAAGTTGCAGCGTCCGCCGCCGGAGATCAAGATTTTCTTGCCCACGCGGTCGGCATGTTCGAGGACGGCGACGCGGCGGCCGCGCTTGCCGGCTTCGATGGCGCACATCAGGCCTGCTGCGCCGCCGCCGAGAATGAGTGCGTCGAAGGTGTGGGTCATGAAGAGCTCAGGGGCTTAAGCCCGTAGTCATTTTGTCGCTGTACGCGGCGCTTAAGCGCCGCTCTTCCACGTTACCGCATGCGTCCGTGGAGAGATTACATATAGAACAAACTCAGGCGTGGCAGGCCGTATTTTTCCAGAAGGCGTTTTTGGACATATTGTTTTTGCAGTTGCTCGATCTGTGCTGCGGCCATTTTGCGGCGGTAGGGTGCTAGTTCGCGGTCGGCCTGGGCGCGTACGGTTACGATTTCTTCGTCCGGAGTGGCGGCTAGCAGCGCAGCAAAGAGTTTTTCTTCCAGCACGGTGAGATGACGCTCCAGATCTTCCAGCCTTGACTTTGTTTTTGGGGTCGCGGTTTCCTGCGCCAGTTTGCGCAGCGTGGCGGCAGACTCTTCGGCGACCGCATGAACGGAGACGCCCGCACTGCGCGGCAGGTTCGCCGCTTGCAGCAGATCGGCGTTGCGGCGCAGGAAGACCGCGATCGCCTCCGGCTCAAAGCCTTGTCCTGCGCCTGGTTTGTTCGATGGAGGTTGTCCGGCGGCCGCGCCTACTGCTGCTTCTTTCATCGCTTCCGCCGCGGCCAACACTTCCTGCGAACAATACGCGAGGCTGTTTACCTTCCTGGTTTTCGAAGGACGCTCGTCGTAGCGATCGAAGGCAGCATCGATGCCACGCAGTGCGGCCTCGAGTGGGATGCCCGCGTCCTTCCAGGTTTCGATGAGCGCCCAGTCGAGCGTCGTGAGCAGCAGGCCGCCGCCGCGGCGGCGCAGAAACTGATCCTCGATCTCGGTGAAGTAGTTGAAGTAATTGAATTGAGTTTCCACGGCGGGTCAGCGTGCGGAACGTGGAGTGGAGCGATCGGCACTGTTCTTCGTTTTGGGAGAAACTGGTGGCGCAGGTTTCGGCGCGAGCGCGGGCCGCGCCGCAACGTTTCGCTCCCAGATGATGCGCAGGCCTTCGAGAGTCAGAAAATCGTCGACCGTCTTTATGTATTTCGATCCGGTGCCGATCATCGGACCCAAGCCACCGGTAGCGATCACGTGCGTCTCTTTTCCTAATTCCCCGAGAAGAAGTTCGAGAATGCCGTCGACCAGGCCGAGATAGCCGTAATAAAGTCCCGACTGCAGGCTGCCTACGGTGTTGGTGCCGATGACGCGCGCGGGTTTGCGGATCTCGACTCGAGGCAGGCGCGCAGTGCGTTGAAAAAGCGCGTCGGCGGAGATGCCGATGCCGGGGCAAATCACTCCGCCGAGGTATTCGCCCTTCGCGGAAACGCAGTCGAACGTAGTGGCAGTGCCGAAGTCGACGATGACGCATGGGCCACCGTATTTTTCAAACGCAGCCACGGCGTTTACGATGCGGTCGGCGCCGACTTCGGCGGGATTGTCGTAATGCACGGGCATGCCGGTCTTGATGCCGGGCTCGATCAGGAGCGGTTTGGAATTGAAGTAGCGCTCGCAAACCTGGCGCAGGACGGGATCGAGCGGCGGAACTACGGACGAAATCACGATGCCGTTGATCTCCGATGCCTCGAGGCTGGCCATGGAAAATAAATTGCGGAACAGGACGCCGTACTCATCGACCGTGCTGCCTTGGCGGGTTGCGACGCGCCAGTTGGCTACGAGGCGCTCGTAGCGCGGAGCGGCGTCGGCATCTCCGACTGGACGCGGCTTTTCATCGCGAGCGAAGACGCCCAGCACCGTGTTCGTGTTGCCGACATCGAGAACAAAGAGCATGATTGTCCGTGAGTGAAGCCACTAGCCGTTGGCAATTAGCAATCAGCAATTAGCATTTACTCATGCTAATTGCTAACTGCTAGTTGCTAATTGCTTCTCTCTTACCGTGCCGCTCAACACTGTCTGCAATCCTTGCGTGCTTCGCACTTGCAGGAAGCCGCGCTGGTCAAGGCCTTCCGTGGTTCCTTCGATTCTTGAGCCATTCCCCTCGACGCGAACTTGTTTTCCCCGCACCCAGGACGACTGCTCGGCGAAACGGCGCAGAATCGACTGGCGCGCGTCCGGTTGTTCGATCAACTGACGATATTCCCGGTCGAGCGATTTTAGCAAAGCTGCGGTCAGTTCCACTCGCGACCATTCGCTGCCGGTGGCCATCCGGAGCGAAGTCGCCTCAGCCTCCAACTCTTTTGGAAGACTCTGCTGGTTCACGTTGATCCCGATTCCGACCACGATGTAGCGCACGCGCGTGGCTTCAGCATTCATCTCGGTGAGAATGCCGGATACTTTCTTGCCATCGATGAGCACATCGTTGGGCCACTTCAAGTCGGCCCTCACGCGAGAATCAACTTGCGCAATCGCCGCGCGCACCGCCAAGCCTGCCGCGAGCGCGAGCACGAGGACTTCGGATGGCGGCAGCGCGGGACGCAGAATCACAGAACAGTAAATTCCAGTTGAGCGCGCCGATTGCCAGGCGTTCGCTCCACGGCCTCGTCCCGCAGTCTGCTCTTCGGCGAGAAATACGCTGCCTTGTGGGGCGCCCGCGGCGGCAGCCTCCATGGCCGCGGTGTTGGTCGAGCCGATTTTGTAGAAGTGGTGAAGATGGGTATCGAAGATCGTGCCGCGAAGCAACGGCCTCAGAATTTCCGGCAGAAGCAGATCCGGGACTGACCTTAGCCGATAGCCCGTCGCCGGATGTCCCGCCACATCGACGCCCAGCCCGCGCAACTGTTGAATCAGCCGCCAGACCTCCGACCGGTTCGAGGAAATCTCCTGCGCGATCTTGGTGCCGCTCGCTACGACTGTCGCGTGCTCCATCAGCAGGCGCACGATGCGGCCGAGGCGAACGTCGGTGGCATGGGGTTGCGACGCGAATGTTCCCTTCGGCGGGCTCGAAGAAGACTTCGCGCGCGAAGATTGGCTCTTACGAATTGTCGTCGTCTTCTTGATGCAGGAATTATGCGGGAATTCGCGAGAAACGACAATCGCGGGCCGGCTATTCATCCTGGCAAATTGTTGCCGATGAAAAGCGGTTTAAATAACGACCCAGGCGGGCACGACCCGGAGGCTCATTTCGACTGCCCGGGGCGAGTGGGTCAGCAAGCCGACGGAAATAAAATCCACACCGGCTTCGGCGTAGGCGCGTACATTGTCCAGACGGATGCCGCCGGAACACTCGAGCGGAACACGGCGCTCGAGATGGGCACAGCGTTCAACCGCGCGGCGCACATCTTCCGGAGCCATGTTGTCCAAAAGAATGGCTTCCGCTCCGCAGGCCAGCGCCTGTTCCAATTCTTCATGAGTGCGCACTTCGACCTCGAGAATCTGGGAACCTCGACGGTTGCGCAGTGCGCGTTCAATCGCAGGCTCGATTCCACCCGCGAGCGCGATGTGATTGTTCTTGATGAGGACTCCGTCGGAAAGATCGAGCCGGTGATTCTGTCCGCCGCCGCAGCGTACCGCATATTTGTCGATCACGCGCAGGCCGGGAGCGGTTTTGCGAGTGTCAAGAATGCGCGCCTTGGTGCCGGAGACGGCGTCGACAAACTTGCGGGTCAGCGTGGCGATGCCGCTCATGCGCTGGAGGAAGTTCAGTATCACTCGCTCGCACGAGAGAATGACGCGAGCATTGTGCCGGATCACGGCAACCGACTGGCCCGTGTGCAGGCGGACGCCGTCGAAAATTTCGGGATGCGTGGTGACCTCGTAATGAGAAGTGACGGCGCCGTCGAGCGCGGCATAGACGTCGAGGATGCGGCCCACGCAACCGATGCCCGCCAGGATGCAGTCTTCTTTGGCGAGAATGGTGGCCGACGCTCGCTGGCTGGGATCGATGCAGGCATAGCTGGTGGCATCGCGCGTGGCCCGGTCTTCGAGCAGTGCGTTTTCCAGGATGGCGGTAATGCGTCGGCTGTTAAAGTCCATAAGGCAGTGGCCAGGGGCCAGTGATCAGTGGCCAGTTTTCGGCTATTTGCTATTGTTTTCCTTTTAATTCGTCCAACTGGCGCTTTAGTTTTTCGAGCAGACCGGCCAGTTCTTGCGCGCGTCTGCGTAGTCCTTCGACGACATTTGCCGGGGCTTTCGCCAGGAATTGCTCATTGCTTAACTGGCGTTGATTGTTTGCGAATTCTTTTTCGAGCTTCTCCAGGTCTTTCTTCAAACGCTCGCGCTCGGCGGCGATGTCGATCTTCTTCTCGTAGATTACATGAACATCGAAATGCGCAGTGCTGCGCGCGCCGGCGCGTTTGGCGAGGGAGGCGTCTCCAAAAGAAATCTTTTCGACATTTGCCAGCCGCTCGACTGCAACGCGGTTCTGCTCGATCATCGTTCGAATCCCTGGTTCAGGTGCAAATATCTCGATCGGAACCTTCACCTTGGGCTCGACCTTGAGTTCAGCGCGGACGTTCCTTACGTTCACGATCAGATCCTGCAGGATCGCCATTTCGGTCTCGGCATTCAGATCGAACTGTTTCTCGTTGGCCTGCGGATATCCTGCCAGAGCAATGGATTTTAGCGGCGGATGACCTTCATACATAGCCTGCCAGATTTCTTCTGTGATAAACGGCATCACCGGATGCAGGAGTCGCAATGCCGCGTCGAATAAGCTAACCAGATTGCTGCAGGCGAGGCTTGCTTGGGTCTTGTCCGCGCCCTCTTCGAAGTTCAGGCGGGGCTTGATCAATTCCAGATACCAGTCGCAGAACTCTCCCCAGAAAAAATCGTAGATGCGGTTGGCCGCTTCGTGGAAGCGGTAGGTTTCGAGGGCATCGTTTACTTCGGCGGTTACACGATTGAAGCGGGAGAGAATCCAGCGGTCTTCTAGGGTCTCGGGGCGGCATGCTGGGATGCCTTTTGCTTTTGGTGAGATTTCGCGGGCGAGGGCGCCCGCGCCACATTCGAGCCTGTCCACGTTCATGAACATGAAGCGGGCGGCGTTCCAGATCTTGTTGGCGAAGGCGCGATAGCCTTCGGTGCGGCTTTCGCTGAAGGCGATGTCGGTGCCGGGCGCAGCCATGGCGGCCAAAGTAAAGCGCGTCGCGTCCGTGCCGAAGCGTTCGATGATCTCCAGCGGGTCGATCACGTTGCCCTTGGTCTTCGACATCTTCTGTCTTTCAGCGTCTCGCACCAGGGCATGGATGTAAACCTGCCGAAAGGGCACGCTGTCGTTCTTTTTCCCCTCCCAGCCGCTGTCCTTCTTGATCGCGGGATCCTGTTCGTGTCCCTGCATGAAGTGGCAGCCGAACATGATCATGCGCGCCACCCAGAAGAAAAGAATTTCGTATGCAGTGATGAGCAGGGTGGTCGGATAGAAGACCTCCTGATCGCGCGTCTTCTCCGGCCAGCCCAGAGTTGTGAATGGCAGAAGCCCTGATGAAAACCAGGTGTCGAGCACATCGGAAACCTGTTCGAGCTTTCTGCCGCCGCATTTTGGACAATTCGCCGGAGCTTCGCGGGCGACGATAATTTCTTTGCAGCCGTCACAGGTCCACGCGGGGATGCGATGCCCCCACCACAACTGGCGCGAAATGCACCAGTCGTAGATGTTGTTCATCCAGTTCAGGTAGATCTGTTTATAGTTCTCGGGAACGATCGTGATCTCGCCGCTTTCGACGGCCTCGATCGCTTTTTCGGCCAGTGGTTTTATTTTGATGAACCATTGCTCCGAAAGGCGCGGTTCAACTACGGTTCCGCAGCGGTCGCACTTGCCGAGGGAAAGCACATAGTCTTTTTCCGCGACGAGGGACCCTCCAGCTTGCAGATCCGCGAGCACCGCCTTCCGCGCTTCGTATCTGTCTAGCCCAGCGTACCGGCCCGCGTTTTGATTCATGTGGGCGTGCTCGTCCATTACGTCGATCTGCGGCAGGTTGTGGCGCTTGCCTGCCTGGAAATCGTTGGGATCGTGCGCTGGCGTGACCTTCACTGCGCCGGTACCGAACTCCGGTTGGGCAAGGTCGTCGGTAATGATCGGAATTTCGCGATTCATCAGCGGCAGCAGGACATGCTTGCCGTGCAGGTGCGTGTAGCGTTCGTCTTTTTCGTTTACTGCAATGGCCGTGTCACCGAGCATCGTTTCCGGCCGCGTCGTCGCTACCGTGATGAACTCGCTTGATCCCAGCTTTGATCCGACGATCGGGTAGCGAATCTCCCACAACTTTCCTGCAACCTCTTCGTGCTTCACTTCGAGATCGGAGATCGCCGTCTCGCAGCGCGGGCACCAGTTGACGATGTACTTCCCGCGATAAATCAGGCCTTCTTCGTACAGCCGGACGAACACTTCGCGCACCGCGCGCGAAAGATTTTCGTCCATGGTGAAGTATTCGCGGTCCCAGTCGACGGACGCGCCCAGGCGCTTCATCTGGTCAAGAATCGCGCCGCCGTAGAGCTTCTTCCACTCCCAGACGCGCTCGATGAACTTCTCGCGGCCCAGGTCGCGGCGTTTCTTGCCTTCTTTGGCGAGCTGTCGCTCGACCATCATCTGAGTAGCGATGCCGGCGTGATCGGTCCCCGGCAGCCACAGAGTGATGAAGCCGCGCATGCGATGCCAGCGCACGATGATATCCATCTGCGTCTGGTTCAGCATGTGGCCCATGTGCAGGCGGCCGGTAACATTCGGCGGCGGCAACAGCAGCGTGAACACGGGACGAGTTTCGCCTTCCGGCGGCGTGGGTACGGAGAAGAGCTTTTCTTTAATCCAGTACTCGGCCCAGCGCGTTTCGATCGCACCCGGCTCGTAGGATTTGGGCAATTCGTGGGGCATGGGTGGGTGAGCTACCAGCCAATCAGCAAACGAGAACCTCAACCACAGGGGCACAGAGGATCACAGGCCGATCTGCGCTGCGTCAGTGGACTTCTGCGCCCTGTGTGGTTATGACTTTTGATCTTACAGGCGCGAGAAAAGGAGGGTCAAACGAGAGCAGGGTAGGTATATACCGACGGCAAAATGGCCCCTCCCCCACCCCACCCAAATGTGACATACAGACGGCAAAATGCCCCTCCCCCATCGACACGAGGTGCAAACACCGATTCCGGTGGTTTAGTATTCGGACAGCGTTCTGCCGTCCAAGGTATGTTCGCGAGGTATCGACAGTCATGCCCCCCAAAAGCAAGATCGCACGTTTCAACCCCAAGGCTTTCCTGTCTCAAATAGGAACTGGCAGAAAGATTCTGTCTGTTCCGGAGCGCAATACGATTTTTTCCCAGGGGGATCAATGTGATGCCGTCTACTATATTCACTCGGGAAAGGTGAAACTATCTGTTGTCTCGGCAACCGGCAAGGAGGCCACGATAGGAATCCTTGGCTCAGGCGATTTCTTTGGCGAGGATGCTCTGCTCACGCAACATCTGCAGCTAGGTACTGCAACCGCTTTGACCCAGTGCAAGATCATGCGAGTTGATAAGAATGCGATGTTGAGCGCGATTCACTCGGAGCATGGATTCTCGGAAATGTTTGTCGAACATCTCTTGGCGAAGAATCATCGATACCGGGAAGACCTGGTCGATCAACTTTTCAATTCCAGCGAGAAGCGCCTGGCGCGCATTCTTCTGTTGTTTGCGGGCTTCGGCAAAGACGGAATAAGAGACAAAACTGAAATTCCTAACGTGAGTCAAGAAACTCTCGCTGAAATGGTAGGCGCATCCCGGTCGCGGGTGAGCTCCTTCATGAATAAATTCCGGAGGTTGGGCTTTATCGACTATGACGGCGGAATCGAGGTTCGCAGTTCGCTTCTCACTGTGGTTTTACATGAGTGATAACCGTCCGAATGTGATACCTTGCGCGACCTGAATGAGGAGCGGAAGAAATTCTTCTCAAGCTGATCATCTGCGGCACAATCCGTAGTACGGCCACGTTCCTGAAAATGTTGGTTGCTACGAGGCTCGGTAATCCCCTTCTGACTTAAATCCGATGTTCCAAATGGAACAGACTTCCCCTCGCTGCTCTGAATAGCATTCCCTCTAGCGCGTACCGGTGGCAGGGCGCAGTGGCGCAGCGCGAGAGCTGAATATCAGTGCCGACGAGATCGTGTGGAATAAATCCTGCCGCACTGGCTGAGAAACTTCCTTCAAGCAGAGCAACAGTGTAAGCGGAATACGTTGAACTGTTGACTCAAGACCCAAACCAAGAAATCCCAACCTAGTCAAAAGGAGGCCACTATGACCCAAATCAGTACTACACAGCAAGGCAGCAAGCAGATAGCTGACAAGAATGCGATTCGTCCGTTTCAGAAAATAAATATTCCAGAGGCAGAACTCACCGAATTGCGCAGGCGCATCAACAACACACGGTGGCCGGAACGAGAAACGGTCCCAGATGCCACCCAAGGCGTGCAGCTCTCGACGGCTCAAGCACTCGCTCGCTATTGGGCGACGGAGTACGACTGGCGCAAGATCGAGGCAAAACTCAACGCCCTGCCGCAATTCATCACCGAGGTCGATGGACTGGACATTCATTTCATTCATGTTCGTTCAAAACACGAAAATGCGTTGCCGCTGATCGTCACGCACGGATGGCCCGGTTCGATCACCGAACAGATGAAGATCATCGATCCGCTAACCAATCCCACCGCACACGGCGGAAATGCGTCCGACGCCTTCGATATCGTGGTTCCGTCGATGCCTGGGTACGGGTTTTCAGGCAAGCCGACGACGACCGGCTGGGGCCCTGAACGGATCGCGAGTGCCTGGATTGTGTTGATGAAGCGACTCGGCTACTCAAAATTTGTGGCATCGGGTGGGGATTGGGGTGCGGTCATCACTGATCTGATGGGCGTGCAGGCGCCGCCCGAACTTCTTGGTATTCACACCAACATGCCCGGCGCAGTTCAGGCGGATATTTATCGAGCTGTTCTGTCCGGCGCGCCGATGCCTTCCGGTTTCTCAGACGACGAAAAGACTGCCTTCGAGAAACTCCAATTCGTATACAGCAAAGGCGTCGGTTACGGCTACCAGATGGGGTTGAAACCGCAGACGTTGTATGGAATCGCGGATTCCCCCGTCGGCCTGGCCGCCTATTTTCTGGACCACGATGCGTGGAGTTATGCGCTGATCGCGCGCGTCTTTGACGGACAGACCGAAGGTCTCTCACGAGACGATGTCCTCGATAACGTTACGATCACCTGGCTGACGAACACGGCGCTTTCCGGAGCACGGCTCTACTGGGAGAATAAATTTCCCTATTTCAGCGTCAAAGGCGTATCTGTTTCGGTTGCTGTGAGCGCGTTCCCTGACGAGCTCTATCAATGTCCGCGAAATTGGGCAGAAAGCGCGTATCCCAAACTGATCCATTACAACAAACTCCCCAAAGGCGGGCACTTTGCGGCCTGGGAACAGCCGAAACTCTTTTCCGAAGAGGTTCGGGAAGGCTTCCGGTCACTGCGGTCAGGCGTGGCGAAGTCAGATGTGACCTTCGCCAAAGCTAGCTAGCTGTTCGCGAAGAGCAGGAGAGCTTCGACAGCAGAGGCTCTCCTGTCTTCGCCTGAACCAAATAGCGAAAAGAAACGAATGCGAAACGCAGAAGGAGGGAAGAACATGGCAAATCCGACGTATGAGGTCCACGGCGACGACGCCTCCAGCGAGGCGAGCGTGGCGCAGTTCAGCATCGACCGTACCCATCCGGGGCTGTGGACGATCACCTTCAGCAACCCGCCGATCAACATGTTTGTTCCCACAACGATCGTCGAATTGGGAGCGTTAATGACCGACCTCGAGGCGGACCCGTCCGTGAAGGTCGTAGTGTTCCAGTCGGCGAATCCCGATTTTTTTGTCGCCCATCTCGACGTAGCCAAGGCAGCTCAACGGCCAGAGGCGCTGGGCCTCTGGCGCGAATTTGTGCTGCGGCTTTCGTCGACGCCAGTCGTGAGCATCGCGAAGATTCGAGGCCGCACGCGCGGCATCGGGAACGAGTTCGTACTGGCCTGCGACATGCGCTTCGCCAGCCGGCAAAGTGCACTATTCGGCAACCCCGAGGTCGGCGTCGGACTGGTCCCAGGTGGCGGAGCCCTGGAATGGCTCCCGCGTTTGGTCGGCCGTTCTCGGGCACTTGAGATCGTGCTTAGCGGTGACGACTTCGACGCTGATATCGCGGAGCGCTATGGCTGGGTGAACCGTACGCTGGACGATGAAGACCTCGACTCGTTTGTCGATGCGCTCGTGGGGCGTCTGGCCTCGTTCGACCGTGAGACGCTGGCCGCAGCGAAGACCCAAGTCAATCGGTTCGGGACGCCCACGGCTTCCGAGCTTCAGTCGAGCGCCGACCTGTTCTTCCCACTGCTGGCCTTGCCAGGTGCGCAGGCGCGTCGTGCCAAGATTCGCAAAATAGGTTACGGCATCCCGAGCGACTTCGAATTGAACTTCGGCCGGTACCTGCCTACGTTCGGGCGGGCGGACGACGAGGCCGCGGGACAGCAGAGGTAGATATGAAACTCTGGAAAGCAGTTTTGCTAATTCTCTTGGCCCTTGCGCTTGCGGCCGCTGGATACGGGCTGATTCTCGTGCGGCGAGGCTTCAGCGCGCTTGCGACACCATCAGCGCCTGAGGAGTTCGCGGCCACAATGGCACGCAAATTGGCCGTGCCATCCGCGTACCGTCAACTTCACAATCCCATTGTGCCTTCAACGGAGAGCATTCGGGGAGGCATGGAGCATTTCGCCTTTCATTGCGCTCCGTGCCATTCGAATGACGGATCGGGCCAGACGGTATACGGCAAGGGTCTCTATCCGAAACCGCCCGACTTGCGCGCAGCCGCGACGCAGGACAAGAGCGATGGCGAGCTCTACTACACAATTGAGAATGGAGTTCGTTTGAGCGGCATGCCGGCCTTCCACGGAACGCACACCGTCCCGCAAACCTGGCGCCTGGTTTTGTTCATCCGGCACTTGCCTCAGATCACCCCCGAGGAACTCAATGAGATGAATGGGTGGAATTCGAAGATGCAGGCAGATCCAGCGCATTTCTGAAGGACGGGCAACCGCCCCAGAATCCCGCGCGCGGGAGAAACACACCACCACTAGAAGAAGAGCGAGTCTCCTCAATTGGTGAAAAATCCCCATCTCACTCATTGACCAATTCTCACCTCTGAGACACCTGAACTGTAAGCTCTGAGCCAGCGCACAAATTCATTGTAGGAATTGCGTTTGACCGGCACGTCGCGCATCAGCTTTCCTTGACCTTATTTTGGTCGGCGATCTTTCCCCAGAAATAGTCGTTCGCCAGCTCCAGGGAGGGCCAGGGAAAGTTCGGCGCTTTTGCTTTGGCTGCCTCTAACAGGCGAACACTTTCCGGGGTATCTTTGCCGCGAAGCACCGAGCCGGCCAGCAAGAGCGCCAGCGGATCGTCGGGATCGTCCTTTGCCATTTTCACGAGCCGGTTGCGGAGCTCAGGAAGCTCGTCGGGGGCATCCCTACGCATCTTGTTGACCAGAGTTTGATAGGGCTCGAGCTCGCGGGGATATTTGGCGATCAAATCGTCGAGTACCTGGCGCTCGAAGGCCACGCGGTCTTGAAGTTTCCTTTTGTCCAGCATCTTTTGATCGAGCTTTTCGTCGAGGACTTTGCGCACTTCCGGCGCAGTTTCGCAACCGGGAAGGGATCGCACGCTTTGAGCAAGAGCCGGAAATGAATCGCTAAGGTAGGCGACCGCTAACAACGAGGCAATCGATAGGTAGGCGCGCATCGAATCCATACTCTTCTCTCCTGGACCGCATAGGCGAGCACCTGGATCGGCGGCGTTCTTTCGCCACGATTTGAATTATGCGCCTTCAGCGTTCGAACTAACAAAGGGAACGATCTCGCTGCAACTTGCGGGTGCGTAAGTTTCCGAAGTGAGTGAGGCTAGAGGCTGGAAACCGAGGTGGGATTCCTACTTCTTCTTCGACATTTTCCGGTTGATCTCTTCCATCAGCTTGGGGCGTAGATCGGCGAGGACGCTGTCGACGATGCTGGCGACGTTGCTCTGCTCACCCTCGGTCGCGGCGGCGACGGCGGCAGCGGCTTCCTGCGAAATCTGTTCGGCGCCCGCGGCGACTGCCCGGGCGGCAGTGTCTGGCGGCGCTGACTCGGGCTGGTCGCTTTCCTTTTGCCTGGGCTGAGTTTCTGCGACTTCGTTGCCTTGGTTGGTGTCGTGGACTTGACGCCAGCTCGCCCACGCCGCAGCTGTGTTCTTCACGGTTTCAGAGTCGAATTTCGGCTCGGGTGCGGCTTCGGCTGATTTTTCGACTGCATCTTCCGCACGTGAAATGCTGGGTAGAATGGCGCTGCTCGAGGCGGCCGCCACAGGTTCAGATTCCGCGCGAGGCTGCGATTCCTGGGCTACAGAGGCAGCAGGCTCGGCAACGGGCGCCGGCTTTTGATTCGATTCTGCAAGCGCCACGGTCGGGGACGTCTCCGCAGGAGCTTCGATCTTAGTAATCGCTGCCGGAATGGGCGCGGGGGCTGTAAACTCGGGAGCCTGGGTCGACTCCGCACTCGAAATTGGTGCGGGCGTTTCCACAGCCGATGGTGCGGGGGTGGAAGAATTCCCGGGGAAGACGGGCTCAGCATCCGGAACGCGGACGATACTGGCAGAATCCGCCGATGCCGATGCGGCATGGGCCTTTTGCATTTCGCGGTCGAGTGAGATCGCGGCCTCGCTGCCTTCCAGAGCAACCGATACCGCAGTCCACCGCGATCCGCCTGGGCTCGCAGCCGCGACAGATTCGGCTGTGGCCGCCATGGTCACGGGTACGTCCTGCGTTTCCTCCGCGCGGTCGCCCTTCCGGCGACGGTGAGTATCGGCAGGAGCCTCTTCAGACACGCTGCCGAGCTTATCCTCGTCGCTCTTGCTTTCTGGCAAGGCCTCAGTCTTCGCGTCCACTTCGATTTTGGAAGCGACGGCGCTTGGAACCTCAGGAGACGAGGAAAGGTTGACTTCGCCCGGACGGGAAGCCAGCTCGGAACTCGGCGGACTCGTGGTCTCAGCAAGGGCTTCAGGAATCTTGCTCGCAGAAGTGCTCTCGCCCTTTATGGCGGAGACGACCATCTGCATCTGCGCCGCGGCGGCGGCAATCGCGGCAACTTCTTCCGGAGTTACATCTTTGGGCAAGCCCGCCGGCGCCAAGGCCGCCAAATCGACGTTCGTTTCGGCCGCGACAGCAGCCGGTTGGCCTCCCTCTTGTTTCTTTTCCCAGGTCTTCTCGCCGGAGGCCGTCGACTCGTCCGCAACCTTTTCTTCTTCTGTTTTCTCTTTCGGAAATCCGATCCGGCTCTTCCACCCGTTGTCGGTATTGGCTGCATCGCGGCCACCGCGACTGGATTCCTCTGCCGCCGCAATCGCCCGCGCGAAGCGCCCCGGCTTGGAGGGTTCCGCCCGCGGCACCACCTTGTCTTCCATTTTCGAAAGCGTGGCAAGCAACTCGCTGGCTTCAAACGGCTTGACGATGAAACCTTCGGCGCGCACCCGCTGCGCCTCTTCCGGCTTGAACGGCTCGAGCTTGCCCACGGTCAAAAGCACCGGAATGCGCGCCGTTTCCGGCGATTCCTTGAGCCGCTGGCAAACCTCCAGCCCGCTGTAGCCGGGCATGTAAACGTCGAGAATGACGAGGTCGGGCTTCAGTTCGCCGATCTTCTTCAGCGCGGCGGAGCCGTTATTAACGGCAATCACCTCATACCCCGCATCGGCGAGGATTTTGCGCCCCATGTTCTGGGCGGTCACGCTGTCATCGGCAAGCAGTATCTTCCGGGCCAAAGGAATTCCTCTGATGAGGGGAGATATCGCGAAGGTAACCTGCCGGTCGACGTAAGTCAATGATCAGGCGGCGTGTTACCAGGTTACTAGTGGTCAGCGCCTACCGCGTGCAGAAGGCGGCGCCGGGGCGGGAATTTCAGCAACCGGGCAGGCAATACTCGGAGAAACTCCCCAAAAAAACTGTCTCAGCGGCTAACTTCCATGGTTAAACTATCGTCCAAGAGTTGAGTCTGAAATATAGTTCGTTCGATGTAACGGAGGGCCCGCCATGCGCCCAACTGCCGCTCGCTCGCGTGTCCCAGGCCTGGTAGTTCTTTGCTTTGTTCTCTGCGCCAGCTTCGGCGCACAGGTCCAGCCCGTCAATCCCGATCTCACAGCTCACGAATGGGGCACGTTCACCTCGATCGCGGGCAGAAATGGCGAAGCCGTGGAATGGTCTACTTTGAATGGATCCGCCGACCTTCCCAGCTTTATCGAGCACATCAATGGTGCTTTTTTCAAGGCCGGTTTGCGGGGCACGGTTCGTATGGAGACGCCTGTGCTCTACTTCTACTCTCCGCGCGAAACCACGGTATCGGTGAAGGCCGTATTTTCCAAGGGATTGATCACGGAGTGGTATCCCCAAGCCAGCCACGTCGAGCCTGACCTCAAAAAAGCGCCGGGCGTGAGGGACCTCCAACCGCGGCATGGTAGCGGTAGCATTGCGTGGGATTCGGTCGCCGTGTCTCCCAACCTTGCGCCCAGCTTTCCGCGCGGAAGTCTTCCCGATGACGGCGAAGATAACCAGTACTATGCTGCTCGGGGAACTTCAGCCGCGCCTCTCGTGGTGAAGACTAGCGCTGGGGATCAACAGGAGAAATTCCTTTTCTATCGAGGCGTGTCGTCGAGTTCCATCCCCATTTCGGCAGCCATTTCGAGCCAGGGACAATTACGGATCAGAAACCTGGCTCAGCAGGAGATCCCCAGCGTGATCCTGTTCGAGCGTCGCGGAGACAAGATCGGCTACCGTCTCGGCGGCGCGATAGCGGGCGAAATAGCGCTCGAGCCACCAGAACTGACTGCGACGCTTGATTCGTTGAACCGCGATCTGGAGGATGTATTGACCGCTCAGGGTCTTTATCCCGACGAAGCCCATGCCATGATCGAAACCTGGCGGCAATCGTGGTTTGAGGAAGGCAGCCGGCTGTTCTACATTGTGCCGGGCGATTTTCTGAGTACGATTCTTCCGTTGACCATCCATCCTGCTCCAGCACAGACGGTGCGGGTTTTCGTGGGCAGGCTGGAGCTCGTGACTCCCGCAACCACGCAGGCCGTGGAGAAGATACTCGCGACTCATGACCTCGTCAGGCTGCAAGAATACAGCCGCTTTCTGGAACCGATTCTGGACGAGATGAAGTCGGCGAATCCTGCCAGGGCTGGGCAAATCGACAGGGACTTGAACCTGACCTACCGCTCGCCAATGCTCCAGCCGCAGAACACGAAGTGAAGAACTTCGCGTCCTGGTGGGGACTCGGCAATACCAAGCGCAGGACGGATGGTGGAGACTCGCTTCAGAACGGGACGATCTTCTTCAGTCCCTTCTTTTTCTTCTTCTTGCTGCTCGAAATATCCTTGTCGCTAGCCAGATTCGAGTCGGAACTGGAACTCGCAGCCGCATCGCCTCCAGAGGCAGCCCCTGCCTGGATCTCGTTGACTTGAACTGGCGGTGGCGCGGCCGCATCACTGGTAAGGGCATTCGTCGGCTTCAACTCATTCGGATCCGGAGCGCTGGGCTTCAACTCATTGGGATCGGGCGCGGCAACCGGCTTCAATTCGTTGGGATCGGCCGCAGCCGTCGTACTTGGACGGGCAAACGGATCGGCGTTGGCCACGGCTGGAGGCGCGTCGGATCGTGGAGCCGCTTCGTTCGCTCCTGGAGCTCCGCCATTCACGACTTCCGCGCTTAGACCATGTCCGCCGCCGGCAGGCTGTCCCATCGCCCGGCGCACGAGGTCTTGCGACTGTCCGCTAGCAGACACCGGTGGCGGATCCACCAATGTTGGCTCGCCCACTCCCGCCGCCGCCGCTACGTCAGGTCCCTTCTTCACCACGTCCGCCAGCCGGTCAATGGTGTCGCTTTCCCGGCGGCTTTCTTCCTCCGCCTTGTTCTGCGCCACTGCCGCCTTGGTCGGCCGGGGAACCGGCTGATGCAACGCCTCCAGCCGCTTCTTCGCATCGTCTTCCCGGACCATCACCGGATACCGCGTAATGATCTGCGAATACGCCGCAGACGCGTCCTTGGTCAGCACTGTGATCATGCTGGCCTTCGCCGTTTCCCCCGCGCAGCCCGGCGGAGTGTTAAAGGCCACGCACGTGGCCCTCAACCGCACCTGCGCTATCTGCGCTTCATAGTTCTGACCCAGAAGAAACAGCGCCTCATCGGCCTTGCTGTACAGCGGATATTTATCCACCAGCGACTGCAGGCGCGCGATCGATGCCGGATAGGACCCCCGATAGTAGTAGAACTTTCCAATCCCGAATTCCCGGTCAGCCAGCACTTCCTGCACTTCGAGCAGCCGCCTCTTGCCTTCCGCCACCAGCTTCGGGTTATCCGGATACTGCATGATCAGGTTGCGGTATTCATCTTCTGCCCGCTTGGCGTGAGTGTAGTCGCGGTCCGACTTTTCCATCTGCTGGTATTGAATGTTGGCGATCTTCAACTGCGCCTCGGCCGCTTCCGGCATGTTGGGAAAGAAGGTCTCGAAATCGCGGTATTCCTGTTCCGCCTGCTCGAGAGAAGCCGTCCCGCCTTCCGCGTACCAGGAATCGCCCACCGCCAGCTTGGCCCGGGCGATATATTCTGAATCCGGATAGGTAATGATCAAGGTCTGCAGCGTCATGCGGGCAACGTCGAAGCGGTTATGCTTCATCGCATCCATGGCTTTGTCGAACAGCACCTTATCGGGCTGCTTCGATCCCACATTCGCCAGGGGATTGACGGACTTCTTATTTGTGCAGGCGACGGTAAGCGCCAGCAATAATGCGAGCACCGCAATCAATGAGAATCGACGTGACATAAGACCTCGGATCAGGATTGCCAATTGAAAATTATTAGACTTTCAGCAGCGCAGCTTCCGTCGCCGCCTTCAGCAGCGTCTCAGCATTCTTCCTTGGGTCATCCTTGCTTGGATCACCACTACCGAACACCGCGTTGCCCGCGACCAGGATTTCTCCGCCTGCCCGCACCACATCGCCTACCGTGTCGTGTCCGACACCGCCATCTACTTCGATGCGGTAAGTCAGCCGGCGTTGGCTGCGAATCTCCGCTAATTGCCGCATTTTGTGCAGTGTAGAAGGAATAAACTTCTGTCCTCCAAAGCCCGGATTCACCGACATTACAAGCACATACTCCACAATATCAAGCACTTCGGTGAGTGTATCGACCGGGGTAGCCGGATTGATCACAACTCCCGCCATGCAATCGTGGCTCTTGATCAGATGCAGCGTGCGGTTCAGATGCCGGCAAGCTTCCTGATGCACTGAAATCCAATCCGCGCCAGCTTCGGCAAAAGCCGGAATGAACTCGTCCGGATTCTCAATCATCAGGTGGCAATCCAGTGGCAAATCAGTAACGCGGCGCAGCGACTTCACCACCGGCGGCCCAATCGTAAGGTTGGGCACGAAATGCCCATCCATAATATCCACATGGATGACACTTGCCCCACCCTCGCTCGCGGCGCGCACCTGCTCGCCTAGACGGGAAAAGTCTGCCGAAAGAATTGAAGGTGCCAGCTCGATCAAAGGTTATCTCTTAGAGCGTCGTCTCTTCGACGCTGGGCTCTCGTGGTCGCAGAATCCACTAGAAGTTTACCATCCAAAGCGGGCTGGCAGACACTGATTTAGACCGAGGGCCGGATGCCCCATTTCTCGCGTTCTTTGCGAGAACTGGAATTCCGCCTCAACGGCCAGCTCCGGCATAGACGTTCATCCGGGACCGATGGTAAGCTTTCCGTCTGATTTCCGCACGCGAGGCGCGCCGGATATTTCGAAGAATCGAGATTCTGCCAGCCCCGACCCGGTGACATCCAATGGAGTCCGTTCCGATTAGTGCGCCCGAAGCGGCAGATGGCGAGCGCGGCATCGCGCAGGCGGTAGTCGCGCCACTCACACGCGCCGCCATCTTTCTGGTCGTGACGATAAACCCGGGCGACGAAAATCGCGCGACCGTCCGGTCGCTCTGTGGAGACCTGTCTAAGCTGTTGCGCGCAGTCGGATTCCGTGACATTGAAGGACAACTCTCCTGCGTCATGGGGTTCGGGTCCGGCGCGTGGGACCAGCTCTTTGGGCCGCCGCGGCCGGCGAACCTGCATCCCTTCCGCGAGATTCGTTCGGGGGTGCGCCATGCGGTCTCGACACCGGGCGACTTGCTGTTCCACATTCGCGCCAGGCGCATGGATTTATGCTTCGAGCTTGCCACGCAAATCATGGCACGTATCGGTACTGCCGTTTCGCCCGTAGACGAAGTACAGGGATTCCGTTACTTCGACGACCGCGATCTCATCGGCTTTGTCGACGGAACTGAGAATCCAACCGGAGAGGCAGCGATCGACGCCGTGCTCATCGGCGAAGAGGACGCCACGTTCGCCGGCGGCACCTACGTCATCGTGCAGAAATACTTCCACGATCTTAACGGATGGAATTCCCTCCCCACGGAGGCGCAGGAGCGCATCATTGGCCGCAAGAAGCTCTCTGACATCGAATTGGACGACTCCGTGAAGCCAACCTCGGCGCACAACGCTCTCACCACGATCGTTGAGGGAGGGAAAGAGATCAAAATTCTGCGCGACAACATGCCCTTCGGGCGGCCGGCGCAGGGGGAGTTTGGCACCTATTTCATTGGCTATAGCCGTTCGCCCAGTACCATTGAGCTAATGCTTGAGAACATGTTCATCGGCCGCCCGGCCGGCAATTACGACCGCCTGCTTGATTTCAGCACCGCCGTCACGGGAAACTTGTTTTTCGTGCCGACCGCGACATTTCTGGAAAACGTACCCGACGCCCTCCCGGGGGTTGCCGTAGCTTCCGCCGAGCCGGCGGTCATAGCCCCTCCGGCCACGCGCGAGAACGATGCTTCGCAGAGCGATGCTTCGCAGAACAATGGTTCGCAGAACGATGGTTCGCTGGGTATTGGTTCCCTTAAAGGAGACATTCCACATGAATAATCTGCATCGCGAGCTAGCCCCTATTTCCGATGTCGCGTGGACACAGATCGAACAGGAAACATCGCGCACCTTCAAGCGCCACATTGCGGGCCGGCGCGCAGTCGACATGCATGGGCCAGCGGGGACAAGCCTGGCGGCCGTCGGCACCGGACATCTGCGGACGATTGCAGCCCCGAGGGGCGGTGTCGCCGCCAGACAGCGCGAAGTAAAGGCGCTGGTCGAGCTGCGTGTTCCGTTTGAACTGGAGCGCCAGGCCATCGACGACGTCGAGCGCGGCGCCAACGACTCAGACTGGCAGCCCGCGAAGGACGCCGCCCGTGAACTTGCTTTTGCCGAGGACAGCGCCATATTCGAAGGCTATGCCGCCGCTGGAATCGAGGGCATCCGGCAGGGGACCAGCAATCCGAAGATGACACTCCCTGGCGATGTGCGAGAGTACCCGGAGGCAATTGCGCAAGGCCTGAGCCGGTTGCGGCTGGTCGGCGTCAACGGCCCCTACTCGGTGCTGCTCGGCGCCGACGCCTACACCGCGCTCGCCGAGACCAGCGACCATGGCTATCCTGTGCTCGACCACGTTAAGCGGCTGGTCCACGATAAAATCATCTGGGCGCCTGCCATCGCCGGCGCTTTCGTTCTCACCGCCCGCGGCGGTGACTTCGACCTCCACATCGGCCAGGATGTTTCCATCGGTTATTTGAAACACTCTGACGCCACTGTCACCTTATACCTGCAGGAGACGTTTTCCTTCCTGATGCTCACCGCAGAGGCAGCCATCGCGCTGGCTTCGCCCGTGAAGTCGCGGAAGAAGTAAACCGCAGGGTACGGCTCGCCTGGGCCGTACCGTTCTCATCTTTCCCGCTTTTCGCGAGAGGGGTGTCCCTGCGGTCCCTCCCTTTCCGGAGCATGTTACCCTCGTCGAACATGTCCGCCGCGCCCCAATTCACGACTGCCGCCTACGGCATGGCTGCAGTGCTGGCCTGGGGCACCAGCGACTTTCTCGGCGGCTACGCCACCCGCCGCGCCAACGCCTTCCTGTTCACGGTGGTGGTAAATATAGGCGGCCTGCTCGTGGTAGGCACGCTGGCCTCTGCCATGCATGCGCCGTTCCCTTCCGCACGAAGTGCAGCATGGGTTCTGGCTGGCGGCATCTCCGGAGGCGCGGCCCTGGCCATCTTCTATCGCGCACTTTCTTCAGGAAGAATGGGCCTGACCGCCCCTGTCGCCGCTGTCCTCGGCGCGGCGATCCCCGCGGTGTTTTCCATGTTCACCGAAGGTGTGCCCGGCAGAATTCCCCTGCTCGGCTTCGTCCTCGCTGCCATCGGACTCTGGCTCATCACTCGCACTGAAGATGGAGCCAAACCGGAAGGCATCGGCCTCGCCGTCCTATCGGGAATTGGCTTCGCGAGCTTCTATCTGTGCGTCCGCCAGGCGGGCGACGCCTCCGCCTTCTGGATCGCCTCGCTCACCCGCACCGGCGGCCTGATCATCACCGGTACGATCGTCCTATTTCTCGGGAAATTTAGCGACATCACCCCAGCCGGCGTGCGCTGGGGAGTGCTCACCGGCTGCATCGACTCCCTCGGCACCATACTCTTCGTCCGCGCCAGCCAGACCGGACGCCTCGACGAAGCCGTCGTCATCTCGTCGCTCTATCCTGCCGTGACTGTGATCCTGGCCCGCCTGTTCCTGAAGGAACACTTCACGCGCTGGAGGTTTGTCGGACTAGTAGCCGCGCTGGCAGCCGTGCCGATGATCGCCTCGGGGTGAAGCAATTTGCCAGGGACGAGCACCGATCAATCCGAGTGTTGCCTTATCCGTGAAAATCCGCGTAAATCCGTGGCGCATGGTTTTCGTCCTCTGCTAGCATCGCAGCGTGCCCACGTTCGAAATCATGTTCGAAATCCGCAATCTGACCAAGATTTATCCGCAAGGCAAAAGCGAAATCCGTGCGGTCGACGATGTCTCTCTCGATATTCACGCCGGCGAGACCCTCGGCCTAGTGGGCGAATCCGGCTCGGGCAAAAGTACGCTGGGACGTCTGCTCTTGCGCCTCATCGAGCCTACTTCCGGGAGCATCCGCTTCGAGAACCGCGATCTGCTTGCCGCCAGCCCCCGTGAAATGCGCCACCTGCGCCGCGATATGCAGATCATCTTTCAGGACCCCTTCGCCTCGCTCGATCCCCGCTTCCGCGTCGAAGACATCATTGCCGAACCGCTTCTTATCCACGAAAAAAGGATCTCGAAAGCCGCGATCCGACTCCGCGTGGTCGAACTTCTGCGCGCCGTCGGCCTCGATGAGTCCATCCTGCAGCGCTTCCCTCACGAATTCAGCGGAGGCCAGCGCCAGCGCATCGGCATCGCCCGGGCCCTGGCTTTGCGGCCCAAATTCATCGTGGCCGACGAACCCGTCTCCGCCCTCGACGTCAGCGTAGGCGCGCAGATCGTTAACCTGCTGGCCCAGTTGCAACGCGAGTTCGGCCTGACCTATCTTTTCATCTCGCACTCGATGCCGGTGGTGCGCTATCTTTCGACGCGCATCGCTGTGATGTATCGCGGCAAGATTGTAGAGGTCGGCGAAACCACGCAAATTACCGAGCACCCGAAGCACCCCTACACCCGAAGTCTGCTCGAAGCCACACCGGAAGTGGCTGTCTAGAAACTCATCCGACATGCCGATGATCGCAAGACCCGATTGGCGCGCGAATTACCCCACGATCCGCTCATACAAGAATTCGCGATAGCGGCCTCCGCCAGCCTTCCACGGGGACAAGGCCTTGTTCAGCAGACGAAACCCTTCAATTGAAAACGACGAGGCAGGAATCTCGGTGTGCCCCAGGACGTTGTGCGTTTTGTCACTATTTTCGTGCAGAAAATATCCCCGGCAAGTGCGCCCAATCTGCCCTAGATATTCATGAACGGTCTCCAATCGCATCTCTGACAAGCTGCGAGTGTTCACGAAAACATCTGCAGAATCCTTCGGCAGAAGGGGCAGGCAAAAGTTCGGGAAGAGGATCGCGTCGTACTTTTCGATGTTAGCGAGCACCGTCTTCGAGTCCTGTTCGCCATAGAGCGCGATCTTCCGGTCGGGCAGGGTACTGCACAACCAATAAGAGGCTAGCAGCAGGACTTCAGGCAGATCGATGTCCACGTAATGCACGCCCGAAAACCTCAGCGCGAAGAAGCCAACCTCGCCCCACCCGCCTCCGATTTCCACCAGCACCCCCTTGCCGCCCATCAGGGCCACAGCCTTCTCGGCGATGTAGTGATGGCGAAAAGTGGCGGGAACGGCCAGCGTTCCGTCGATGAAATATCCGAAGGGATTGCCCGCCCAGGGGGTGCGAATGGTTTCTATTTTCTTTCCCGTCAACTCGGTCCAAACCCGGTAGTCATGCAGCATGGAGTTCACGAAGAGCACGCGCGGCATCAGGTTCCCGCGGGATTTCAGATAAGGCGCTGTGGCATAGTCGGTCAAGCCAGCGAAGGCGTCTTCGCGACGAAAAAACGATTCCAGGACGTCGCCCAGAGATCCGCGGTCGCGAAAGGCCTGCAATTTCGCCTCAATGACCGTCGTCCACTCGCCGTTGGCTTGATATTCCACGCCCGCGGATTGTTGATCACGCTTGGCGGCCTCGTAGGCGTTCAGCACCCGGGACACCAGTTCACGCGGAACGGGCTGGCGGCGATCCTCTAACCCCTTCTCCAACGCCGAGAAAGAGGCGAGCGGTTCGCTGTAGAAGTCGTGAAGAGTGTCAGTGAGAGTGCGCGCCTTGCGCACCAGCGCAGAAATCATCATCTGTCTCGATCGCCGGCCGCTTCCCCGAAAACACCGTTGAGTTCGCAGTCGGATGGAGCGTGAGTCGCCTGTAGTCTAGCGGAATCCGACAGCTTCGGGCCAGCATCGCAGCCAATTCGAAGGTCAGCCGATTGCAGCGATTGAAAATGTGAGCGCCCGCCTCTTCGCTTGTCACCGGGCTGCATCCCGGATAGAATTCCTTGGCATTTCGCCGGAGGCATTAACATGGCCGCTGCTCCGCTCCCACCTGTATCCCCATCCGTTCCCGCGCCCGAAGCCGCTCCACTTTCTGAAGGTGCGCGCATCATCGACACCTTCATCGCGCCCACGAAAACCTTTACCGACGTCCGCCGCAGCGCACAGTGGTGGCTGCCGTTTTTGCTAATGACCCTCGTGGGTTGGGGTCTGGTTTACGTTTCGCAGCAAAAGATCGGCGTGCAGAAGCTGATGGAGAATGATATGCGAGCGCGGCCCAAGGCCGAGGCCCAATACGAAAAGGCGACTCCCGAGCAGCGCCAGCAGCAAGTGAAAATCACGGGGATTGCTTATTACATCGCGATTCCCGTGTTCACTCTGTTGATTTGGCTGGTCATGTCTGGATTGCAGTTCGCCACGTTCAAGTTCGGGGCGAACGCGGATATTTCGTACAGCAAATCACTCGCGGTAGTGGTCTACGCAGGATTGCCAATGGTGCTAAGAAGTTTGTTGGCTATAGCATCGGTGCTCGCCGGCGTGAGCGCCGACGGATTCACCTTGAATAATCCAGTCGCATCTAACCCCGGATACTTCATGAACGCAGCCGACAGTCCGTTCTGGTACTTCATTGCATCGCAAGTGGATATTTTCCTGCTCTGGACGCTGGCGCTGACCGCGATCGGGTTTGCCACCGCCGGCAAGGTGAAGATGGGCACTTCGTTCGCCATCGTGATCGGATGGTGGGTGGCGATCACGCTGACCTTCGCGGCAATATTTTCCTAGAGACCATCGGCGTGACGATCCGGCCTCTGCGGGTTTATATTTAGGAACGTCTGAGGAGGCTCTCTTGTGAAATTGATTTCCGCCATCCTGTTTCTTGCTGCTTGCCTGCCATCGGCGGCGCAAACTACACCATCAGCTTCAGCGCCCGCCCCGGCTCCGGTGAAAGATCCGGTCACGGCTGGCCTGCGCATATTGCTGCCGCGGTCGCGCAATAACATTCTCGGCGCCATCACTGCCATGCCCGCCGATAAATTCGGCTACAAACCAACGCCCGACCAGATGAGCTTCGGGCATCTGGTCGTTCACATCATCGGCTCGAACTATATGCTGTGCGCCAAGTCGGCGGACGTTCCCGCACCCAAAGTCGACGAACTCAAAGAAACAGACGCCAAAGACAAGCTTCTCGCCGCGGCCACCGCGTCCTTCGACTTCTGCGGCGAAGCCCTCGGCAAGATGGACGATTCCAAACTCGGTGACAGCATAGAGCTGTTCAACAGAGGCCAGTTCCCCCGCGCCATGGCCGCGTTAGCTCTGGCCAGCGGATGGGCCGACCACTACGCGGCTGCTGCCATGTATCTGCGCCTGAACGGAATCTTGCCGCCGAGTGCGCAGCCGAAGAAATAACTTGGAAGTAATCAGACTGGCGAGACGCGCTACCGCCCGATCTGGATGAGCGTCGTGTCTTGTGAGGGGATATTCTGCGCAGGATGCTGCGGCGCACGCCAGCCGTCAAAGATTGAAACCTGGTGCACGCACGAAACCGTGCAATGCGGCGCGCAGCCTTTCTCCGTCAGATATTCGCGGCGCATGTCGTCGCGCGAGTAGGTCGCGAGCGGCACTCCAGGATAGCCCCGCTGCTGCGAACAGTAGTGCACCAGCCCGTCTTCGCAGATATAGAGATAGCGCGCCCCGGCGCGGCAGCGCCACTCGTTGGGAAGACCCTGCGCGATGTTGTCCTGAAAGGCGTTGATACGGGTGAAGCTGCGCTTCTCCCACGACTTCATCTCGTCGTAGATCCGGCGTTCTTCGCGGTTGAGTGGCTGCACCTGCCCGCTGCCATCGTGAATAATGCCGATAGTCGAGCTGAATCCCAGTTCGATGGCGCGCTTGCCAATGGTAAGCGCGTCCTGCGGATTCGAAATGCCGCCGCCCACCACCGAGTTGATATTCACATGAAACTCGGCGTGCTCGGCCAGCAGTTGCAGCTTCTTGTCGAGGACCTTCAAACTTTTCTTCGAAACTTCGTCGGGATTCACGTTATCGATCGAGATCTGCAGCCACTCCAGGCCCGCTCGATTTAGCCGCTGAATGCGTTCCGCCACCAGAAAGTATCCGTTGGTGATCAATCCAGCAATCATGCCGTTCGAGCGGATGCGGCGGATCACATCATCAAGTTCCGGGTGCAGCAGCGGCTCGCCGCCCGAAATCGTAACCACCGCCGTACCCAGCGCGCCGAGTTTATCGATGCGGCGAAACATTTCTTCCGTTGGCACGGGCTTCGAAAAATCGTCAAACTCGTTGCAGTAGGTGCAAGCCAGATTGCAGCGTCGCACCGGAATAATGTGCGCCAGCAGAGGATGATCGGTCGAAGCCAGCGCACGTGCAGCCATGGCGGCTCCGCGCAGGTTGCGGCGGAAAGCCTTGGCGCGGCGGCGCAGAGTTGTGATGGCAGATGGCATCGGATGAGCTAATCCTTATTACAGCACGGATGCGGGATAACTGCAGGATCGGCGACAGCGTTCGGTGAAATTAGCGGGGCGAACGGCGTTCAACGGGTTGAGAACGGCAGCGCGACAAACCACAGCACGCGGGCATGACGGCTCACCGGGGGACGTCCTTCATCTCGACCTGCACCGCATCGAACTCCGCGCTGCCAACGTTCTCGACCGTATGCGGCGGCAGCGACTCCTGCCATAGCGGCACCTTAAGGCCGGGTTTGTCGGCGAGTTGCCGCGTGTCGAGCAGCACATTGCCCTCGGGATCGCGGCGCAGGAGATCGCTCCACTCCGTAATGAACAGCACTCCGGGCCAGCGATGCGTGTGCACCGGTACAATCTGGCCCGGCAGAATGCGAGTGCGCACAACCCTCATCCTTCCGTTTTCCAACAGGAGAGTATGGTGGCCGGGAGCGGCGACCAAGGCGTCCAGAGAATCCGGCCAGCACCAGACTTCGTTCGCTCGCCGTGACGTCTCCGAGGTCATGCCAGACCTAGCCCTCCACGGCCTTGCGCAAAGCAGCCCTCGCCAGCAGGCGAGTGGAATCGAGCATGGGCAACGGCGACTGCTCCGGCGTCATCACCAACGGAATTTCAGTACAGCCCAGAACCACTGCGTCACAGCCCTCGTCTTTCAGCGCGCGAATCACCTCGGTGAGATAGACCTGAGTGCGCGGCAGAAATACACCGTTGACCAGTTCGTCGAAAATGATGCGATGAATGCGCTCACGCTGCTCCGGACCGGGGATGCGATGCTCGATGCCCGCAGCTTTCAACTTCTCGCTGTAGACCGGGCCTTCCATCAGCGCCCGAGTCCCCAGAATTCCCAGGCGCTTGTGGCCGTGACGTTTAGCTTCGTTGGCGACCTCGACCGCAATGTGCAGCCAGGGCCGCGGCGACCGGTGCTCCACCAAATCGAAAGCCTGATGCACGGTGTTGACCGGAGCAATCAGAAAATCCGCCCCCGCCCTGGCAAGCTTCTCCGCCGACGAAAGCATAAGTTCAGCGACGCCGGCCCAGTCGTTACCATCGATGCACTTCACGTATTCCGCAAAGTTGTGGCCGTGCATCGAGACTTCTGGATGGCTGTAGGGCCCAAGTAACTCTGCTCCTTCGACACAGATAGTGCGATAGCACAGCGCAGCGCCTTCCGCACTGCAGGCGACAATGCCGATATGGAGAGACATTTAATTGCCAGTCAGCTTCTCAGCTGCAAACCATTCAGCCTTCGATTGTAGCCGGAACAACGGCGTACGGGCTGCTCTGGCGATGTCGTTTTTCGAATTCCTCGCGGGTGCAAAGCGTCTTGATGTCGATGATGCGGTCGACGGACAGAATGCCATCGAGGTGATCGATTTCGTGCTGCAGCAGCTCGGAAAGATTGCGGTCGTCCCCAGCACGGAATTGGTGGTTTTCCCCGTTCATGTCCTGATAACGCACCGTGATTTCGCGATTACGTTCGACCTGCATGAAGATCGAGAGGAAGCTAAGGCAGGCATCCCAGACAACGATCTTCTCCTCACTGCGTTCGACGATTTCCGGATTGATGAGCGGCCAGGGCTTCTCTCCCGGCAGTTGCAGGAAGACGACGCGCAACCGCACGCCGAGTTGAGGTGCGGCAATGCCCCGGCCGTATCCGGTAGTGGCGCGCCAGTATGCGAGCGTCTCGGCGAGGTCGTCGACCAGAGCAGTTACTTCGTGAGCGGATGGATCCTCAACCGGCAATGCAATTTCCCGCAGCCGTGGATCGCCGAGTTGCAAGATGGGCCGGACAGGCATCTCAGTTTCTAGTCGGTTGCTAGCGTCTACCTCGCGGCAGCGGCGTCGAACAGGTTCAGAAACTCCAGCTTCTTTTCCGCCGGCAGAAACGACGCCTCGAATGAATTGCGGGCCAGTTCGCGCAGATGCTCGTCGGTGAACGCGAAAGTTTGCTGAGCGATCTGGTATTCGCGCGCCAGCGTCGTGCCAAACATGGCGGGATCGTCGCTGTTGAGCGTGATCATCACCCCGTGGTCGAAATAATTCTTGACCGGATGATCAGCCAGATTTGGGCAAAGACCCGTGCGAAAGTTGCTGGTGAGACAAATCTCGACCGGAACCTGCCGCTGCGCAAGCTCTTCGACCAGATCAGGGTCGTGAAAAGCGGTGAGCCCGTGCCCGATGCGCTCGACGTGCAGATTGAGCGCGCCCCAGATGGATTCCGGCGGCCCAGTCTCGCCGGCGTGAGCCGTAAGACGCAGCCCGTGGTCCGCTGACCAGGCGTAGGCGTCACGAAAGACCTCAGGCGGAGCTTTCTGCTCGTCGCCGCCAATGCCGATGCCGACCACGTCGCGGTCGTGATAGCGCACCGCAAACTCAAAGACTTTCTGCGCAGCCTCCGCGCCAAACTGGCGAACCGCATCGAAGATCCAGAGCAGTGAGACGCCGAAGTCCCGCGCACCGCGCGCGCGACCGCGATCGAGGCCTTCAAAGATGGCAGCAAAATCCTGCTTGCGCCACAGGCAGACTCCAACCGAAACGTAAACCTCGGCGTGCAGCACATTTTCTTCCTTAAGCCGCTGCATCAGCCGGTAGGTGATGAGCTCGTAATCGTCCGCAGTCCGCAAATGTTCGGTGATGTTCTTGAACGCCAGCAGGAAGCCAGGAAAATCTTCATACCGGTAGAGTGCATCGACCTCGGCCCGTGTAGCACGTTCGCCATGGCGCTGCCGCAATTCAAGCAGGGTAGCCGGCTCAATTGCGCCCTCAAGGTGCAAGTGCAACTCAGCCTTGGGAAGAAGTCGCAAAAAACTATTCGGCGGCCGATCGAGTGCGGAGGAAGTCACTTCTTAATTGTAGAGTCTTGTTTAAATATTTGCGAGGCCGGGAGAATCCGCTACTTCTTTGCGAACTCACTCCGATGCCGGCTGTAGAAAACGTAGATCATCAGGCCCAGACCGAGCCAGATCACGAAGCGCAGCCATGTGATCACGGTGAGCCCGAACATCAGTCCGCCGCAAAGAATAATCGAGATCAGCGGGAACCACGGCACAAACGGGACTCGAAACGCGCGCTTGCGATCAGGCTGCCGGCGCCGCAGGATGATCACTCCCAGCGAAACCAGAACGAAGGCAAACAGCGTCCCGATGTTGGCAAGGTCGGCGGCATCTCCGATGTCCACGAGGCCTGCAGGGATTCCAACCGCGAAACAGGCGATCCATGTGGAAATGTGCGGCGTCTTAAATCTCGGATGCACCGCAGAGAACAGCTTCGGCAACAAGCCGTCGCGCGACATGGCGTACCAAATGCGCGCCTGCCCGTACTGAAACACCAGCAAAGAAGAGATCATGCCCGTCAGCGCTCCGATCACGATGACCGAGCGGAACAGCGGATGCACACCTAGATATTTCATCGCGTAGGCCACAGGCGCTTCGGCAGCTTCACCGGACACGAACGTTGTGTACTTCATCATGCCCAGCAGCACGACGGCTACGCCCACATAGAGCAGCGTGCACACCACCAGCGACATGATGATGCCGAAGGGCAAATCTTTCTGCGGATTGCGCGATTCCTCAGCCGCGGTCGAGACCGAATCGAATCCGATGTAGGTGAAGAAAACGATGGCCCCTCCCGTAACGATTCCAGCGAAACCCGAAGGCGCGAACGGCACCCAGTTCGCGGGCTTCACCAGCATTCCACCGACTACCAGGAAGGTCACGATCGCGCCGATCTTGACTGCGACCATGATGTTATTGGTCTCCGCCGACTCCTTCACTCCGCGCACCAGCAGCAGCGTTAGAACGAAAACGATGAGAAAGCCCGGCAGATTGAAATAGGAGCCCGTCCACTGCCCGCCGGCCCAGACCGGACTCGCAAATTTCTCCGGCAAATTGATGCCGAATACCGCCAACTGCGCTTTTGTATACCCGGCAAAGCCCACGGCGACTGCGACATTCGACACGACGTATTCGAGGATGAGGTCCCAGCCGATGATCCAGGCAAAAATTTCACCGAGCGTGGCGTACGAATAGGTGTAGGCGCTGCCGGCGATGGGAATCATCGAGGCCAGTTCGGCGTAGCAGAGGCCGGCAAAGCTGCAGGCGATCGCGACCAGCAAAAACGAAATCGCAATCGATGGCCCGGCGGGCGGGCGTCCGTGCATCAGCGCTCCCGCGGTGCTGCCGGTGCGCAGTAAATTCACGATTATGTCGAGCGCCTGCGCATGCAGAATGGACGGAGCCTGGAAATATTCACCCGCAGCCGCGGTCCCGGTAAGGATGAAAATTCCCGACCCGATGATCGCGCCAATGCCCAGCGCGGTCAGCGACCATGGCCCAAGGGTTTTTTGCAGCCGCTGCCCCGGCGCCTCGGATTCCGCGATCAGCTTGTCGATCGACTTGCAGCACAAAAGCTGGTTGTCGCTGGTTCGAATGGTCGGGGTGCGAACCGTTGCGGCGGGTTCCGTGGACGGCGACGATTGGGACAAGAGGTCGGTGTCTCCTGAAAAACGAGCTTTTAGCCATCAGCACTTAGCATTCAGCCAGATTCCCGGCCAAATGCTAAGTGCTTAATGCCAATTGCTACCTACCGCTTCGACTGGCCGCGAGCCAACTTCTTCACCTTGCGCTTCTTCGATCCGCGCGCATAGTCGCGCGGCTTCTTCGGTTTCTCCGCTTTGGTCTTTTTGCGCGAGGCGCGTTTCGCTTTCTTGCGTTCTTCTTTTGTCAATTTTGCTGTGTTTGCCATGATTGCTTTCCTGCTTGCTTTCTTCGTTCTCTAATTTTGTAATTTGGTAACCGGAGAATTTCGTAATTCAAGGCCACAAATGCAACCTGTGAATTTACCAAATTACCCGATTACAAAATTACCAGATCGCCCTTACGCGCGCTCCAACTGCGCATACTTCTCCACCAGCTTCTTCAATCCGAAGCGAGGGAATTGTACCGTAATCTTGGCTTCTTCGCCTTCTCCTTCTCGCTGATAAACCGTCCCCTCGCCATATTTCGGATGCCGCACCTTCTGCCCGGGGCGGAATCCGCGCTTGCCGGTAGGCTGCTCGACCGGCGTTTTAGGGACGCTGAATTTCTTCCCCCGCGAAGCGAAGAACTCCGCGATGTTTTCGATCGAATTGTAAGGCTTCGCCCGAGCAGTCGGCTTTTGACGGCTAGGCTGTCCGCCGGCCCGATTCCAGCTTGCACTCTGATCTTCATCTTCGTAGGAGTAGTGCCCGTCTCCGTCGTAGGTCGCGGAGCTGCGCACGGCTGCACCGGCAGAAGTGCCCGTCCCCACACGAGCAGTTCCCATGCCACCGGCGCTGCGTCGACGTCCCAGCTCTTCGATCAACCCCGCCGGCACTTCTTCCAAAAATCTCGAAGGCACGCTGGCTTCGGGCAAATCCGTGCCGTATCTCCGCCGGTAAACCGCGCGGGTGAGAACGAGTTGATCCATAGCGCGGGTCATGCCCACATAGCACAACCGCCGCTCTTCTTCCACGTCGTCAGGCTCGAGCATCGTGCGTGAGTGCGGGAACAGTCCCTCCTCGAGGCCGCTAAGAAAGACCAGTGGAAACTCCAGGCCCTTGGCCGCATGCAAACTCATCAGCGTGATCTGGGAACGCTCATCGTAGTCGTCTGTATCTGCAATCAGCGCAGCATGGTCCAGGAACTCGTCGAGTGTTTCCCCCCGGTCGCGCGAATCAGCAGCGGCATTCACCAACTCACGCAGATTCTCGATGCGGGAGAAAGCCTCGGGCGTGTCTTCTTCCTCCAGCAGCTTGATATAGCCGGTTCGGTCGATGAGAAACTTCAGCACGTCGGCAGTTGTGGCGCCGGCATCTTGCCGGCCCGGCAGTGGCTGGGATGCCGCCTCTTCTTCCGGCAAAACAGCCGGCGAGACGCCGGCGCTACCCTCAGCCGCTTCCGCATCGCTTTCCGTGTAAGCTCCACCGAAGTCGAAAGCTGTGTTCTTGAATTCGCTGGGATCGAAAGCAGCCGCATCGTCTTCCGTGTCAGCAAGCTCAGTGTCGTCCCCGCCGGGACTCGCTCCATATTCCTCACTTACCCCGGACTTACGTCCGGGGCTGATGAATGACATCCCCTCGGGACTTTCCGAACTTTCCTGCAAGCGCTCGACAAACGTTCCCACCAACATCGCCTGCGCGTCCGAAATCAGTTGCTGAAAGCTCTTCAGCGCCGCCAACGCACGCGGCGGCAAAAGCTGCCGTCGAATGGCTTCCCCGACCGCGCCCCACATTGACAGACCGGTCTCGAGCGCGAGATGTTCGAGCGTGTCGATCGTGCCTTTGCCGATCCCGCGAGTAGGCGTATTGATCACGCGCAGCAGCGAGATTGAGTCATCCGGATTCTGAATGACCTTCAGATACGAGATCAGGTCCTTGATCTCGGCGCGTTCGTAGAACGAGAATCCGCCGACGACTTTGTATTTCAGTCCATAGCGCCGCATCGCCTCTTCAAACAGCCGCGACTGAGAATTCGTGCGGTAAAGCACGGCAGCCCGCGGAGTTTCCCCACCCGAATTTTCAGCGCGACCCGCATCGCGCAGATATTTCGCAATGTGGTCGGCGGCGAAGAGTGCTTCGTTTTCGCCGTCCGGAGCCTCGTAGTAGCCGATCTTCGTCCCACCCTGCCGCGAAGTCCAAAGATTCTTGCCCTTGCGCCGAATGTTGTTCGCGACCACCGACGATGCCGCCCCAAGAATGTTCTGCGTGGAGCGGTAATTCTGTTCGAGACGGATGATCTTGGCCTCGGGAAAATCTTTTTCGAATTCGAGAATGTTGCGGATGTCGGCCCCGCGCCAGGAATAAATCGACTGATCCTCATCTCCGACCGCGCAAACGTTATGCCGCGAGCCGGCCAGCATTCGCATCAGTTCGTACTGCGGCCGGTTCGTATCCTGATATTCGTCGATCAGCAGATATTGAAAGCGCCGGTTGTAATATTCGCGCACCGGCGCAGCCGTCTTCAGCAGCCGCGTAGCTTCCAAAAGCAGATCGTCGAAATCGAGAGCATTCGCCTTGCGCAGCTCTTTGCGATATTCCTCGAACAGATGCGCGATCTTCTCCGTCTTCGGATCAGCCGACTGCAGGTAAAGCTCCTGCGGATCAAGCATATGATTCTTCGCCCACGAAATCCGCGAGAGCACCGTTCGCGGCGTGAGTTGCTTGTCGTCAAGGCCAAGCCGCTTCATCACCGACTTCACCACTGCTTGCTGATCGCTCTCGTCATAGATAACAAATTTCTTCGTATGCCCGATCGCCGGCTGCCCAGGCGTAGCCGAAGGAATCTGCAAAGCCTCAATATCGCGGCGAAGCACACGCACGCAGAATGAATGAAAGGTCGAGATCACCGGCTTGGCAATGCTGAGTCCGCCGACAAGCTTCTCGACCCGCTCGCCCATTTCAGCGGCCGCCTTATTGGTAAAAGTCATCGCCAGAATGGATTCCGGCATGACTCCCATGTGCTCAATCAGGTAAGCGATACGGTAAGTGATGACACGCGTCTTCCCGCTCCCCGCCCCGGCGAGGATCAGCACCGGCCCCTCGGTAGTTTCGACGGCCTCGCGCTGCTGCGGATTCAGTTGATCAAGAAAAGACAATGCGGAAGTGGCTCCGGAGCTGATGATTCAATTTTACAGGGGATTCGGAGTTTGCGATTGCTCCCAAGCCGCTTCCCTTTTTGGAACCTATAAATTTTGCATTCGATCCGCATTCTTAATGATTTCAGCGAATGGCGGATAAACTCTTACGCAGGGGCCCGTGGTGTAAACGGCAACACAGCACCCTGCGACGGTAGCAGATGCGGGTTCGAATCCCGTCGGGCCCACGCTCCAGTATTGCGGGGCGCGGGTTCTGTGGGGAGCGAAGCAGGGATAGCTTCCCTACAAAAGTAACTTGACTGCAGATTTGTGTGACCTATACTGAAACTGTCGCAGGGCGCTGTAATGCCAGGTTTGATCGGCCCCGAGAAATCGGGGCCTTCGTCTTTTCGCAAGACCCCTCACACCCAAGCCCCCATCAAATGCCCCAACCCTCCGCGAACCAGCAGCCCATCTTCGCGGTCTTTGAAATAACGCGCGTTAAGTTCCTTGCCCTGTAAAAACTCAGTGCGGCAAAATCCGATCCCCCTCAGCTCGTCCTGCAACTTCTCAGGATCAAAGAACAACTGAAACGGCTCTCCATACCGAGCCACGCGCTGCGACAACGCATCCAGCGCTTCTCTCTGCCCCGCATTCAGCAGCGCCGGATCAACCGCAAAATCAAACACCACGCCGCTACCCGCAGGCATTTTCGCAACAAAGCTCAACGTAATCATGCAAGCTTCGCGAGTGAGATAAGGTGTCACACCCAGCCACGAGAAAAACGCCGCCGCGCTCAAATCAAATCCAGACTGCCCAAGCCCCTCCGCCAGCGTCTGCCGCTCGAAGTCGACAGGCACGAAGGTCAAAGTCGCCGGAATCGCAATACCAGCAGCCAGCAACTGCCCGCGCTTCCAAGCCTGCGTCGCCGGATGATCCACCTCAAACACTCGCAATCCAGGATGAGGGTTACGGTAGGCAAAAGTATCAAGTCCCGCGCCGAGCACCACGTATTGCCTCACGCCATGCGCCACAGCGCGGGCCAGTTCGTCCTCGGCATAGCGGCTGCGCGCCGCCATAAACGCCCGAAACGCCCGCGAAAAAGCGTGGTGCTCTTTAGGATTCGTCCGAAGATCTTCAGCCGCTTCCGACCCAATAATTCTCAGCGCCAAAGGATCGTCAAGCACCCGGGGCTGGTCCAGAAGTTGATGTGCCGCCCGCCGAATCGCCACCCGCTGCGCCGTTCTGCTGAATTTGCCCTCTTGCATCGGCGCGCGCCCGGTCCTTACTCAGCCCCCGCCTGCGCTGCCTTGCATTCCTCACACGGACAAATCTCGCGCAGCAGCTTCCACGAATAAATCCCCAGGTCGTGGTCATCATTCCATTTGAACCGGATGGCGTACTTCCCCATCCCTTCGGCAGAAACCGGTTTGGCAGCCGGCTTAAACAAGGGCAGAGCGCCAGGCGCAGGTTTCGCCGGCTCGCCCGGCTTCCGTCGAGCTTTGTCGCGCTCTTCGTTGCACATGGCGCAGGGGCAGGCGTCGCGAAGATAGACGAACCCGTAGTGCGAAACGTGGCCGTCGGCCCACTCGATATCCACACCCGTGCCGGTCGTAAGGTTCACCTTAACCGACTTGGGATCCGTTGCCGCGGTGGGCGCCTGAAGCGGGGACTGCATAGGTCAAGTATCGCATAGCTCAAAGGGAGCCGGCTCTATCAGATCGCGTTTGGAGCCTCACCGAATTGGTGGCATTATTGGACACGAAACAACAGCCGTAGCGGCATGATTGAACAAGAAAAACCCAGCTTAGACGATGCCGACGGCAATTGTCGGCAGTGCGGACACCCGTTTAATCCCCACATAGTGGTCGCCTACGACGTGAATGATTTTTCCAAAGGAGGCGAAGTTCGATGTCCCGTGGCGGGATGCGGTTGTTTCCACAGCTTAGACTTTGACTTTAAGACCGCACCGTAATTCTGCGATTTCAAACTGAGCCACTACCGGCAGAGCCCGTGCGGAATTGTCCCCAACGCCCCGAATCCGGTACAATAGAGGTTTCCGTCAAGGACTCTGAAAGGATCTACAGCAGTCATGGCACAACAATGTGATATCTGCGGCAAAAAGCCGCAATTCGGAAACCGCATCAGCCACGCCCACAACGTCACCAAGCGGCGCTGGAATGTCAATCTGCGTCCGGTGCACGCCCGCGTAGGCGCTGCCACCAAGCGCATCCGCGTCTGCACCTCCTGCCTGCGCAGTGGCAAAGTCGTCAAGGCGTAAGAACCGGTCTTAGGTCCTAGGTCACGGGTTTTAGGCATTAAGTTCTGCCTGAGACCCAAGACCTGACACCTGCCGTTTCCCTCTCTACTGCACGCCCAGCAGTTGCACATCAAAAATCAGGGTAGCGTTAGCCGGGATCGCCCCCGGATAACCCGCTGCCCCATAAGCCAGTGCCGGAGGAATGCGCAACTGCCGCTTGCCTCCCACCCTCATACCGGCAACTCCCTCTTCCCATCCCTTGATGACCTCTCCATTGCCGATGGTGAAATCGAAAGGCTTCCCGCCATCGACCGAGCTGTCGAACTTCTTGCCGGTAGTAAGCCAGCCCGTATAGTGCACCCGCACACGGCTGCCTTCCTTCGCCACCTCGCCGTTCCCCACTCGGATATCCCAATAAACCAGCCCGGAAGCAGTCTTCACCCCATCGCCCGTGACCTTCGTAGGAGCGCTGGTATCAGCCGTCGACTTCTTGGCCGCAGTCTGCGCCAACACAAACACCGCCGTCAGCGCCAGCAAGATAGCAATCGCCGCAACGTACTTAATCATTCTTGTCTCTCCTTCAATGAACACCCTAAGACAGACGGCATAAACATACGCTCAGGTTGCCTGGTCTACCCTGTGATCCCTGTGGACTCTGTGTTTAAGGTTTTAGGTTTTCCCTAAGCCAGCGCGATCACATCAATCTCCACCAGCACATCCTTAGGCAGCCGCGTCACTTCCACGGTGGACCGAGCCGGCGCATCAGAACTGAAATACTGCCCATAAACCTGATTCATAGCCGCAAAATCGTTCATGCTCTTCAGGAAAACGGTAGACCGCAAAACCTTCCCCAGCCCGCTACCCGCCGCCTCCAGAATCTCCGACAGATTGCGCAGCACACGATCCGTCTGTGCCGCTACATCTCCCGCCACAACTTGCTGCGTAGCCGGATCAATAGCAATCTGCCCCGAGGTAAACACAAATCCGTTAGCCTTAATAGCCTGCGAATAAGGCCCAATCGCCTGCGGAGCATCTTTGGTAGAAACAACTTCGCGCATGAACCCTCCGCCGTCAATTAACGCAGATGCACTCCAACGAAGTCAAACGAAGAGAAAGCCAAGGCAGGCCAAGCCGAGCCAAGTCGCGCCAGCGACGAAATTCATTAGCCCCGCACGTAAGTGCGGGGTAGGCACGAAAGAAGAACAGAGTCCCCGAAGGGGACGGCACCGATCCTTCACGCACAACTCACGGGGTCCAAGTGATGTTGCCCTCCCCTGACGACTGACCCCTGAACCCCGGCCCCTGACCCCTGCTCTTAAAGTTCTCCTGCAGCCAGCCGATAGAAAGACCAGGGGTCTCCTATTTCGCGAGCGATGCTGAATCGATGGAAGAAAACATGGGCATGAAGTCAACACTGACCAACGAGCGCGTCCTGAGCAGCCGGGGAAGCCTCGCCGGCGACGCTCCGGACTCCAAGTCCAAATTCCAGACCGGCCTGGCCAAGATCAACCAGGAACTATGGCTAGTGCTCTCCCTCTTCGTCATCGCCGGCCTCTTCAACTGGCTGGTCGCTTCCCACCGCATGATTCTGGGCCTTTACACTCTGCCCACCATCTTCTCGGCCTACGTCTATGGCCGTAGACACGCCGTACTGACCGCCAGTGCCAGCATCTTCATGGTGCTGATCCTTCTTTGGAGGAATACCGGCCTCTTCGCCGGCTCAGCCCGGCTGGCGCTCAATTTCGACCAGTGGTCCGAACTCGTAACCTGGGCATGCCTGCTCCTCATCACGGCCTATGCCATGGGAACCCTCTATGACCGGACCGAACGCCATCTGGGCGAACTCCGCCAGACTTACTTCGGTCTTTTGACGATTCTGCAGCAGTTCATCTCGAACGACAAATACACGCACAATCACTCTTACCGCGTAGCACTCTACGCCTCATCCATCGCCGCGCGCATGGGATTTCCCCAGGATCGTATCGACGACGTCCGGGCCGCAGCCCTGCTCCATGACGTAGGCAAGCTCGAAACCAGTCGCGACCTCCTCCACAAAGCCGCCAGCCTCACCCCAGAAGAAATGGCGGAAATGCGCCAGCATGTCCAGAAGGGAGTCGCCCTGCTCGAACCGGTCGGCGGATCGCTGCGCCGCGTGCTCCCCATCATCCTCGCCCATCACGACAAGTTCGACGGCTCAGGCTACGGTCCTTCCAAAGGGGAAGAAATACCCATCGAAGCCAGAGTCCTGGCCGTCGCCGATGCCTTCGACACGCTCACCAGCGATCGCCCCTATCGCCGCGCGGTCACCCCATTCGAAGCCCGGCAAATCATCGTCTCCAGCGCCGGAACTAACTTCGATCCCGCCGTAGTCGATGCATTCGTCAACGCCTTCGAACACGGGGAAATGGAAATCCCCGAGGCCCTGGTTGTCTAAACGACGCCGTAATAAGCGACGCCGTATGAGGGACGCACATATCAAGGACGCGGTATGACCGAGATCCTGGTCCACACGACTGGACCGAAAACGGCTGAATCGAAACCAGCGGAATCAAGAAAAGGTCCACCCCCCACCATCGGGGTCCGCGTTCTGCTGGTAAGCGGCGACATTCAGACCATCGACACTCTCTGCGAATCCATGGGAAAAATGTCGATGCACGTCGACCTCTGCTCCGATTTCACCTCGGCGGCCTACAAACTCTGCCATTCCAAATTCGAAGCCCTGGTAGTCGACTTCAAGAACCGAACCGAAGCTTTGGATCTCCTAAAAAAGCTGCGTCAAATGACGTCTCACAGGGCCTCAGTCGTCTTGGCCGTCCTTAATTGCAACGAAGAAATGCCCAGCGCATTCCGCGCCGGCGCCAGCTTCGTGCTGGTCAAGCCGCTGTCTCCCGCCGTCCTGATGCGCACTCTCCGCGTCTCCTATCCCCTGATGGTGAACGAAAAAAGGCGTTCCTTCCGCTGCCCCGTGCGCGTCCCCGTCTATGTCTCGCACGGCGCCCAGCCCGAGTTCATGGCCACCTCCGCCAACATCAGCGAAGTCGGCATCGCCCTCACCAACGCCCCCGGCCTCCAGGTAGGCGACCGAATTAACCTGCGCCTCATGCTCCCCCACACCCAGGCCGACGCCAAAATAACCGCCGAAGTCTGCTGGTGCAACCCAACCGGCTCTGCCGGACTGGAATTCGTCCAAGTCCCCGCCTCCATCAAAGAGCAGCTAGTCTCCTGGCTAGCCGCCCGCCTCGAAGACTACCTCCGCGAAGAAACCGCCGCCCTGAGAGGGTAAAGGCAGTGGCCAGTGGGCAGTGGTCAGCAAGTCGCGTCAGCGACGCCATTCATTAGCCCCGCACGTAAGTGCGGGGTTGGCGCGCGAAAGATGAACAGAGTCCCGAAGGGACGGCACTGGCCTAACGCGTACTTTCACCTCGTGAGGCTCACTGACCATGCCGACCCTCACTGGCCACTGTTCACTGACCACTGCTCCGCCATCGCCCCACCAAATCTTTGACTGCTACAGGCCAGTCGGCAAACTGAAACTTAAATCCCGCCCGCAGGAGCCTTCCCGGCACGACGCGGCGGCTCTTCAAAATGAGCTCGGTTTCCGTACGCAGAAACACGGCACCGAGTTCGAGCATGGGCCGGGACGCCGGCAAACCCACTCGCGTCCCCCACGCTTGCCTCAGTGCGCGCATGAATTCGCGATTGGGCAGCGGGTTGGGCGCGGCAAGGTTCACTGGACCATCAAGTTCTTCATGTGCCATCAGGAACTCGATGCTGCGAATGAAGTCCGCGCCATGAATCCACGAAACGAATTGGTCGCCTGAACCTGCGCTGCCTCCCAATCCCAAGCGCACAAGCCGCAGCAACTCGGCAAAAATGCCGCCTGGGTCCGGACTCATGGTCATCGCGCTGCGCAGCGCGATCTTGCGGGTCCGGGGCGTAACTGCGGAGAAAAATGCCGCCTCCCAACTCGTGGCAACGTCGATGCTGAAGCGCCAGGTCGATGGGCAATCCCGTTCATTTCCTCCGATTTCGCCCGTATCCTCGTCCATCGCCCGGTCCAGAGCGTGCCGATAGATCGTGGCGGTGCTGGCATTCATCCACAGCCGAGGCGGGTGAGTCAGTTGCGCGATGGCCCGGCCAAGCACTATCGTGCTTCGAACCCGCGACTCCTTGATTGCCCTTCGGTTTGACGAGGTATATCTACAATTGACGCTGCGACCCGCGAGATTGATGAGTACATCGGCATGCTCCAGTTCGCTGGTCCACGTGCCCGATGTCACCCCGTCCCATTCCGCAACTCGCCAGGGAGCTGGCTGAACCGACCGGGCGATCACCGCAACATGATCGCCGCGCTGATAAAAATGGCGAGCAAGCACCGTTCCTATCTGCCCGTTACCGCCGGCTAGAACGATGCGCCGCCTTTCGGTCATTTCGCCACCCTGTCAGCCGTCGATTCTTCCTCGTCATAAACAATCTCAAACAGGTCCGTGGCCAGCTTCCGAACCGGCCGCATCAGTGGCAGGATCGAGAACTTGATGAGGTTCACCACAATCGAGAGACTCTTCTCGAACAACTGTCTGGTTCGCGTTTGTGCGGGGGAGGGGTCATACACCCAAAAGAGAAGCAGGCCCATCTGATAAAGCCACAACACCCGCGGCAGATGCACCTTCAGATCGTCAGGAATCCGGACCTTTGCCCCTTCGACCGCTGCGGAGAGAAACGCAATATCCCGCTCCCGGATGGAACGGGTCTCCTCGCTGAAAGGTGACAACGGATGTTGCGGATCGATATGCGCCGACAAAGCTCCCATCAGCTTTCGGTTCGGAGCAAAGTAGTTGAACTTCACATCCACCACCGCCCGCAATCGTTCTTCCAGGCCCTGCGTTTTCGAAAGAGCATCCTCCAGCAACGGATCGAGCTCCCGCTGCGCCCGCTCATAAAATGCCATCACCAGGGCGTCCTTCGAGTCAAAGTAGTAGTACGCAGCGCCCAAAGCTACTCCGGACTCCCGCGCAATGTCCCGCATGGTCGCCTTCTCAAAGCCGCACTTGCGGAACAATGCCAGCGCGACTTCGAGAATTCGCGCCCGAGTCTCCTCGGACTTCTTGGTCGTTGCCGTTGTAGTGATTCGCGTCACGGTTATGCCCTGGGTGCCGGATTCATCGCTGCCGGATTCATAGCCGCCGGATTCGTAAATGAAACATCCGGGCTCGAGTACGCCCGCGAGCGTTTGCGCATCCGGGAAAAGACAAACAGGTTGAAGAAGTGCATCCCCCCGAGCACCAGCAGAACCACGCCGATCTTGTCACTCACCAGCTCGATGGCCGCCCGCAGTGTGTCCAGATTCCCATTTGTCCTGAGAGCCAGCGTCACATACCCGATGTTGATCAAGTAGAACCCCACCACCAGCAAGTGGTTCACCGAGTCAGCCAGTTCGGCGTTTCCGCGAAAGGCATCCACCAGAAACACCCGCCCGTTCTTATGCAGCGTCCGCGCCACCCACACGGTAACCGCCAGGCTGATCAGCAGGTAACTCACATAGCATCCGACGATATACATGGCAACCCTCCTTAAGCCCTTAATTGAACATGTTCAAACAAAGGATGCGTCAATCCAAAGAGCCTGTCAAGATAAAAGTGAACGTGTTCAACTTAAAGGGGTTATCTCAGGAACTTACCCGTGGGCGGGGGTTTAACTGGCAACTGGCAACTGACCCCTGACCACTGCCCCTAAATCTTCTGAAGCCTCTGCACCTCATGCACCCCAGGAATCTTCCTCAACCCTGCCATGATCTGTTCCAGATGTTTGAGGTCGGAGATATCAAGCACAATCTCCACGCTAGCCTGGCTATTCTCCGTACGCGCCCCAATGTTCCGTATATTACTCTGAGCATCTCCAATAACGCTGGTAATGCTTTTAAGCATACCAAACCGGTCATCACAATAAACCGTAAGCTTCACCGGATAAGCCGTGGGCGTCGTCTCATCCCGCGCCCACTCCACATCGATGCGCCGTTCCGGCTCATACATCAGGTTGGTCACGTTCGGGCAGTTCACCGCGTGCACCGCCACGCCCTTGCCCCGCGTGATGTAGCCCACAATGCTCTCTCCGCGAATGGGATTGCAGCAGCGCGCGCGGTAGACCAGCATGTCGCCCTGGCCCTTGACCATGATCGCGTTGTGGTCGCCAAACACGCGCCGCACCACGCTCGCAATCGCACCCGGCGTGTTCGAGAGCCCTTCAGCTTCAATGTCGCCCGCCATCGAAGGCGTCGCCCCTGCCGGCAGCAGCCGCGCCAGCACCTGTCGCGCCGAATATTTTCCATACCCAATGCCGGACATCAGGTCGTCCACTTTGCCCAGCCCATAACCCCCGGCAACTTTCTGCAGGTCGTCGTCTTTAATCTCCTTAAGAGCGATGCGATACTTCCGCGCCTCTTTCTCAATCAGCTTGCGGCCAATTTCGATCGAGCGTTCCCGCTGATGCACATTGAGCCAGTGCTTGATCTTGTTGCGCGACCGGGAAGACTTAACCAGCCCCAGCCAGTCGCGGCTGGGCTTGTGTCCAGCCTGCGTAAGGATCTCAACGATGTCTCCCGAATGCAGCTTGTGGCGCAGCGGCACCATGCGTCCGTTCACCTTGGCCCCAAGGCATGTGTGTCCAACTTCAGTGTGGATCGTGTAAGCAAAATCGATCGGCGTAGCATCGCGCGGAAGCACGACGACCTTGCCTTTAGGTGTGAAGGTGTAGACCTCTTCGGGATACAAATCGACTTTCAGCGCAGAAAGAAATTCGTTAGGATCGCTGACGTCGCGCTGCCACTCGACCACCTGCCGCAGCCAGGCCAGTCGCTGCTCGTCCTGCGCCGAGACAGGTCCGTCTTTGTATTTCCAGTGCGCCGCGATGCCTTCCTCCGCCATCTTGTGCATCTCTTCAGTGCGAATCTGGATTTCAAAAGGCGTTCCATCTTCTGTGATGACTGAGGTGTGCAGCGACTGATAAAAATTCGGCCGGGGCATGGCGATGAAATCTTTGATGCGTCCCGGCACCGGCCGCCAGATGTTGTGAATGATGCCAAGCACTGCGTAGCAGTCTTGTAACGAGCGCGTGATGATGCGCATGGCAAACAGGTCGTAGACCTGGTCGACCGAAATGCGCTGGCGCTGCAGCTTCTTGTGGATCGAGAACAGGCGCTTGATGCGGCTCTCCACCTTGGCCTGGATGCCGGCCTCTTTCAGCTTGTCGTTGATGATCCCCTGCATCTTGGCGAGAAATGCTTCGCCTTGTTTGCGGCGCGCGTTGACAGCTTTTTCCACCTGCTCATAGCCGGCGGGGTCGAGGAAGAGGAAGCCAAGGTCTTCAAGTTCGCCGCGAATCTTTCCCATGCCCAGGCGGTGGGCGATGGGGGCGTAGATCTCAAGCGTCTCCTGGGCAATCTTTTGTTGGCGCTCGGGCTCGAGGTGTTCGAGCGTGCGCATGTTGTGCAGGCGATCGGCCAGCTTGATGAGCACCACGCGGATGTCATCGACCATGGCGAGCATCATCTTGCGAAGGTTTTCAGCTTGCGCTTCCTCGCGCGTGGCGAAATCTATTTTGCTGATCTTGGTTACGCCTTCGACGATGTGCGCGACCTGCTCGCCGAATTCCTTGCGAATGTCGACAATGGTGACCGAGGTGTCTTCGACCGAGTCGTGGAGCAGACCGGCGGCGATGGCGACCGGGTCCATCTTCATTTCGGCCAGCACTAACGCCACTTCGAGAGGGTGCACCAGGTAAGGCTCGCCCGAGGCGCGCATCTGGCCTTCGTGATACTTCAGGGAGTAGTCGTAGGCTTTCTTGACGATGGAGAGGTCGTCTTGCGGACGGTTCTCCTCGATCCGCTTCATGAGCTCGCGGAACTTGGTGAGGGTGAGAGCGGTGGTCGCGATCTGTTGGCGCAAGCTCGCCATGTAGGATTATAGCTCGCAGTGTTCCTGCCGGAACATTCGACTGAATGTTCCAGTCGGAACATAAGAGCGGTTTTACCGGAACACTGTGGATAATTCGGAAATCTCGGAAAACCACCTTAAAGCTATAGTTGGTTGGCCGCAGGTGGTTGGGGTGGTTGGGTTTAGCCGCGTGCCGATATATCGGCAGGGAAATCGTGGGGCGAAGGGAAAGCGACGAAAAGTGGCGCTCGAGGCTGGCAGTTGGAGTGGTGAATGCCAATTGCATTTACTTGCGTGGGCTCGTATTTCCGTTCTAAGCCGATGGAGTTTTCCGCCAGGCAGCCGTCGCCGGGGATCCCTGCCGGTCGGAAGGCGCGACGGGACGTGGCAGCCTCAGTCTCGGCGGTGCTGATCGCTGTCTGGGTCAACGGGTGTAATCGCCTGTTACCGACACCAACGCTTAAGACGCCCGTACGCAACTGAATCGAGGAATGTTTCGCCGTAACTTACGGGATGAAACTGTTGCGTTCCCCCGGGAAAGGAGCAGAGTGGGACCGTTTTTGGCTCTAGCCAAGAAGGAGGCTCACTTTGAAAACACCAAGCTCACTCGCACTTTTGTTCGTTGGCGCGCTCCTTGCGACCGCTTTCGCCGTAGATAGCCACGCGCAAGTTGGACCCAGCAGCGGCACGACCCTGGCATCCGGATTGAATGATCCACGCGGCCTGGCGTTTGGTCAGGACGGCGCACTTTATATAGCTGAGGCGGGTACCGGGGGCACAACATCAACCGTCGGAACCTGTACGCAGGGACTCCCGCCAATCGGACCTTACAAAGGAGGTCCCAGCGCTCGGGTATCGAAGCTGGCGCCGAATGGCACGCTGTCGGCGGTCGCTACGGGCCTGCCTTCGTTTGTAGCCATGCAGGGCGATATTATCGGCGTCGCGGATGTTGCTTTTCTCGATGGCAAGCTTTACGCCCTCATTGCCGGGGGAGGGTGCTCTCACGGAAATCCCAATCTGCCCAACGGCATAGTGAAGGTGAACCTGAGCGACGGCAAATGGGATTACATCACAGACCTCAGCTTGTTCTACATGGAGCACCCCGCCGCTTATCCAGATGCCGCCGACTTTGAGCCCGATGGAGTTCCTTACAGCATGATCGCTCACAAAGGCAGGCTTTTCGCCGTTGAACCCAACCATGGCACAATCACAGCAACAACACCCGACGGGGAAACAAAGGAAGTTATGGATTTTTCCCTTCACTTCGGACATGTTGTTCCGACATCGATCGTCGATAATGACGGGAATCTTTACATCGGCAACCTCGGCCTTTTCCCGATCGCGTCGCGATGGGAACGCGTCACCACCCTGTCTCGGGATATTGGTTTCCAAGAAACCATGCCTGGACTAGGCACCAGTCCGACGAACCTGAAGGTGTTCAGAGTTGCCGGCTCACGGGCAGGATTCACCACGGTTGTCAGTCTAAAGGTGGGACCGGACGGTCTGCTCTATGCACTGGAGCTCTCCGACACTCCGGGAGGGTTTCCGAATCCGGGCGACGGCAAGGTAGTGAGGCTCAACGCTGATGGCAGCATCCAGACTGTGATCACGGGTTTGAGCCTGCCTGGGGGCATGACATTTGGCCCCGACGACGCGCTGTATATCTCCAATGCGGGCGATCTTGGACCGGGGATGGGAGAGATTCTTCGCTTCGAGATTCCGAAGTAAGCCGTTCTGTACCGACATCTGCGGTTTGGGCGGCGCGGATGCGCGCCGTCTCCAGACCGCAGACGGGATATTACATAGCGGCGGCCTTAGAGAAGTTTCCCAAGTGAGCCATCCTTAGCAGGTCTGGAAAGCGCGGGTCGCTTCGGAGGGCATCGAGGAGGGGATCGACGGGAAGCGAATCGGCCCAAAAGCAGCCCGCCTCAACTCCGCGACTGAGCCAGGAAAATGCCTGATCCGGCTTACCCACCCGAATGTAGCTCTCGCCAATCTCGTACAGGTCGCATCCATTGCGTGGCTGTTTGCCGATCAGGTTGACTCTCGCGATCTGGTAGGCCTTCCATCCGCCTCTTTGATGCGCCAGGCGTAATGGCGCGAGCTTTGCTTCGGGGATTCTACTGGCCAAGAGCTGCAGATCGGTGCGCTCAGCGTCATCCAGGCGGAGGGACAACTCGTAACAGCGGGCGATCCACGCTTGTGCATATTCGGCTCGCGTCGGCTCCATCTCCACCGCGCGCTGGAGATAGAAGAGCGCCTCGTCGTAATGGCGCGCGAAATACAGAGTCGAACCCAGATGCCGGTTCATAAGAAACGAGCGTGGGTCCAACTGCAAAGCCCGCCGCATATGACTCACTGCCTCTTCCGGGCGCGCCATCGCATCGAGGTAAATTGAGTAGTGCATTTCGGCCAGGGAGTTACCGGGACTAAGAGCAATGCCTTTTTCCAGGTCGCGTCCAGCGGCTTGCCAATCCTTCTCAAAATTAATTTCGACGAGCCCAAGCGCCGCATAGGCTTCCCCGCTTTCAGGGTCAAGTTCGATCGCACGCTTCGCGGAGGCCAGAGCCTGCGACTGTTCATGCGCCTGGGCGCTCCCGCGGCCCAATGCCTGGGTCGTCAAGGCCTCGGCTAAACCTGCGTACGCACCTGCATAGGTGGAATCCAACGCTACGGCTTGCTGAAAATAGGTGACACTCTTATCTATGTCCCGCTGATTCAGAAGGTAGAGACCACGCAGATACGCGTCGTACGCAGCCGGATTGATGCGCTCCGCATGGACCCTCTCGCGGCCGGGCTTGAGGGCCGCCTGAGTCTGGAGTGTGATCTCACGGACCAGCTTATCCTGCAATGTCAGAATGTCGACTATCGGCTCTTCAAAGCTCTGTGCCCACAGGTGTCGGTCGTCCCTAACATCAATCAATTGGGCCGTAATACGAATCCTGTCACCCGATCGCACGATCGAACCTTCGACGACCGCATCCACGCCGAGTTCGGACGCGATTTGGCGCAAAGGTTTCTTTTTTCCTTTGTCCTGCATCACTGAGGTACAGGAAACCACGCGCAGGTTGGGAGTATGGGCCAGTTCGGTAATCAAGGCATCCGTCATCCCGTCGGCGAAGTACTCTTCGTTGGGGTTCCCGGACAAGTTTTGAAGCGGTAGCACCGCAAGCGAAAGCACCGGACGATTCGCCTGAATGCGCCGCCCTGTAAACCAGGATGAGAACACCGTGCCGAAGGTGATCATCGCCACGACAACAGTCGCGCCGATCCACCACTTCACGGAAGCGATTCGTCCCAAGTACCTGGACCAGGTGTTGTGTGGAATCGCCTTGACCTGCGGCTGCACTTCAGGCCCCCCTTGTTCCGCTGGAGGAGCAGCGCGATCTGGCGCTGAGGAGTTCTGGCTGACTTCACGACAGATAAAGACAGTCCCATAGCCGCCCTTGGGAATTTCGATGAGAATGGGGTCTGTTTTCCCAACGGTGTCGTAGTACTCCCGCAAGCGGTTGCGCAGGCGGCCGGCTTCCACCCGAACAGCCGCGTCTATGTCGGGATCGTAATCCGACGGTCTGCCCAGCACTTCCACTGCGATTTCGTATTCCTTGGGAGCGGAATTCAGCAGAGATCTCTCCACGACATAGCGCAGGAACATCTGGCTGCGCTTCGCCGCGAGAAAAACGCCGGAGGAAAGAATCTTGTCCAGTTGCTGCCCGATAGCCTCGGCTTCTAGATGAGATTTGACACTTTGGTCCATATCCACATCCCGCAGATCGCTCGCAGTACTGGCGACTGAATTGAGGGCATTTTACGCCTTTCGACTTGGTGCCATGCAGTCTGACTGGCGAGCCTCTGCGCACCGGGCGAGGGCGCCCACTCTACACTACCCTTCGCCCCTACAATATTTGTGCCCCTTCATTCGTCTACATTCCTAGATGAAGGACGCGGCTAGTCTGGAGCGGATGAGCCTCGAACAGGACCGGCGGATCTCCGAAGTGGTTAAGCGGGAGCGGTCCCGGCTGGGGAACTTTATTCGCCGGCGTGTGCCTGACCCGCGCGATGCTGAGGACATTCTGCAGGAGGTGTTTTACGAACTGGTGGAGGCGAACCGGCTACTGATGCCGATTGAGCACGTTACGGGCTGGCTGTTCCACGTGGCGTGCAACCGCATTACCGATCTCTTCCGCAAAAAGAAGACGGAGAGCTTCAGCGATGCGGCTGTGACAGGCGAGGACGAAGAGCTGCTGCATTTTGAAGACTTGCTGCCTTCGCCCGATGCCGGGCCGGACGCTCTGTTCGCCTCCGGCGCGCTTCGGAATGACAAGGGCTTAGGGAAGCTCCAGAATCTCGCCTGGCGTCGATTCGCAAATCGTTGTGCCCAGTGGGCGTGAGGAGTAATATGCCGCAGAATGCGGGCCGGGTCGTAAATTCCCATCAGTCGGGCATCTCGAAAACTTCAGTGAGGAGAATTTTGGAATGAATACTCACGGGCGTTTTGTCTCTGTCTGCTGTTTGAAGCGCGGGTTGATCGGCGTCGCTGCAATGGCCTTGATGTTTGCCCCGACACAGCCTCTGTGGTCGCAGAGCCCGCGGCATCCGCTGGACGGATTGACAGGGCCGGAGATTTGGGCGGCTTACCAGGTGCTGCAGGCGTCGGGGAAAGTGGACGCGGAGACGCGATATCCGATGGTTCAACTGAAAGAACCTCCTAAGTCAGAAGTGTTGGCTTGGAAGCCGGGGCAGGCGATGCGCCGGGAAGCGTTTGTGGTGGTTAAGAAGGGGGCGCAGACGTTCGAAGCCGTGGTGGATGTCAGCGGGAAGAAGCTGGTGTCATGGACGGAAGTGAAGGGAGTGCAGCCGAACGCGCCGGATGAAGAGAGCGATACGATTAAGGATGCGGTAAAGGAAAACGAGGGAGTTAAGGCCGCTCTGAAGCGCAGGGGGATCACGGACCTTACGATTGTCGGGTGCGCTGCTTATGGGACCGGCTATTTTGGCACGGCGGAGGAGCAGGGGCGACGGCTGTTTCGCGTGGAATGTTACCAGGAGTATGGTGCGCTCGAAGAGTGGGGACAGATCGAAGGACTCACGATTTTGTGGGATGGCAATGAGAAGAAAGTGGTGCGCGTGATCGATACCGGCGTGGTTCCGGTGCCGCATCCTCCGGCGAATTATGACCTAGCGTCGGTGGGCACGTTGCGCGATGTGCCGACGCCGATCAGCGTGCAGCAGCCGATGGGGCCGAGTTACCGGCTCGAGGGACAGTCGGTGAGCTGGCAGAAGTGGAATTTTCATTTTCGCGTTGACCGGCGGGTCGGGCTGGTGGTGAGCAATGTGGGTTACCAGGATGGCGACAAACTGAGATCGATTCTGTATGAAGGATCGCTGTCAGAGATGTTTGTGCCGTATATGGATCCGAGCGAAGCCTGGTTTGCGAGGACGTTTTTTGACGTCGGGGAGTTTGGAGTTGGATTTTCCAGCTCGCTGGACGTGGGCACGGATTGTCCGGAGAATGCCGTTTACTTCGACCAGATGTACGCGGACTGGAAGTTGCTTGCAAAGATAAAGCCGCGGGCGGCGTGCTTGTTTGAACAGCCATCTGGTTACATGGCCTGGAGGCATGACGATGCGGGTAACGTCGAGAGCCGGAAAATGCGGGAGCTGGTGCTGCGGACGATTGGAATATTCGGCAATTACGACTATGTCTGTGACTGGATTTTCCAGCAGAACGGGACGATCCGCGTGCGGGTGGGGGCGACGGGGTTTGACGAATCCAAGGGAGTGAAGAGCCGGACGGCTGCGGATGATAAGGATGGGCAGGACGGATTGTATGGAAGATTCATCGCGGAGAATACCGTGGGCGTGGATCACGATCACTTTTTTTCGTTCCGGCTGGATTTCGATGTGGATGGGACGGCGAACAGTTTTGTGAGGGACAAATTGGTCGTGAAGCGCTTGCCGGTGGAGAGTTTGCGGAAGAGTTTGTGGGTAGCGGAGCCGGAAACGGCGAAGACGGAGGAGCAGGCAAAAGCCCGGATGAACATGGAACAGCCGGAGGTTTGGCGGGTGGTGAATCCGAATGTGAAGAACGCGCTGGGATATCCGGTGGGATACGAGGTGATGGGCGGAGATAATGCCATGTCGCTGCTGGTGCCGGAGGATTATCCGCAAAAGCGGGCGGGCTTTACCGATTATCACGTGTGGGTGACGCCTTACCGGCAAGATGAGCGGTATGCGGCGGGCGACTATCCGATGCTGAGCAAGGGTGGAGACGGATTGCCTGCGTGGACTAAGGCAAATCGGGCGATTGAGAATACGGACATTGTGCTGTGGTACACGGTCGGATTTCACCATGTGCCGCATGCTGAGGATTGGCCTTTGTTGCCGACGATGTGGCACGAATTTGAGCTGCGGCCGGTTAATTTCTTCGGGCGGAATCCTGCGCTGGATTTGCCGAAGTAGAGTTCGGGGCTAAACTCGGCCACGCTGGGCGTCGCTTCGCTCCGCTGACAGCCGAGGCGGCCTTCTCTAGATGACTAGTCGCGCTGCATGCGACAGCTGGTTCCTCGCCCGCCTGCGGCGCGCTTCGGAATGACAAGGTATTAAGACAGAGGCAGCGTTTAGGCGAAGGTCAACGTCAAAAGCAACGGACAGGAGTGTCCGTTCCACACGGGCCTTGCCGGACCTCAGGAAACGTGCACTGTCAGGGCGTGGACCGTTCGTGCTTGGGCAGGTTGGGGGTCAGCTTGCGCATCAGAAATTCTTCCACAATGTTCGCGGCGGCGGTGGCACCGATTCCGATGGCGGCGTTTTCGAAGGTTAATGCTGCTCCGTTGCGATTCTGGGCGGGATAGTAGAGGTTTGAGATGCCGCCGGCGGCCAGGCTGCCTAAAATGTTTGAATAGTTGACTTGCCAGCGTCCGTTGTCACCCTTGCAAATTACTGCATTGGCTATGGCATAGAGGATTCGCGAACGCGTGCCGCCGCTGCCTTTGTAGAAATAGCGGGGATCTTGTTTCAAGACCGAGGGCAGGATGGCGCTTCCGATGAAGGTGCCGATTGCAAGGTCGGCGTAAGACGCGCCGTAGCGCTTGGCATAGCCCTGTGCGCCTTGTCCGTATCCACTGAAAGTATTTTCCGCCTGCTGGACTCCTGCAATGCCTCCTACGATGACGAAGGTGACGGGATCGATCGTGGTCTTCCAGGCCAGCTCGAACTTCTGCTTCGGGGTGAGTGAAAGTGGATGAGGGTCGTAAGTGACATAGAAATTTGGAATGAAGCCGAGCACTCGCTGCTTCTCTTCATCCTTAAGCTGCGCTTCGGCGATTTCGACGGGAGAGAGTGCGACCTGCACGTCGGTGACATTGGAAGCGACTGCCAGCGCGATTTGCGGAACCAGGTGGACCTCTCCCGGAGCCAGGATTCCAGAGGAGGTTTGTGGGGAGAAGCCCGGGAAGGTAATTGTGAGTTGGAAGGCGCCGGGAGCTATGTTGGCAAAGGAGAATTGGCCGTTGTCGCCGGTCAGGACCTGCTGGCTTGGGGATTGAGCTTTAGTAGTGTCAGAATCAGCACCAGTCGCAGTGAGTTTCACCGTGGCTCCGGTGACGACGGCTCCGCTTTGATCGACCACGGTTCCGCTGATTGTTCCCGAGGCTGTATTGAGCGCGGGTGTTGGCTCGGGGGATTGTCCTGCGCAGAGCGAGGTCCAACTCAGAGTGATCAGCGCCAGAGCCGTGAGTCCGGACTTCGATCGAAAGGCCATGAATAAGGTGCTTTCTCGCCTGGCTCGCGTCAACACGCGAATTCAAACAAGCTTTGGATGCGCTGAAATCGTCACGTCGTGGAGAATCATGCACCGAGGGTACGTCAACTATTCGGTTGAGTGCCGCGACGAGACATTTGAGAATAGATTATAGGGGCTTCTCGCGTTTCACCCGTTACGAAGGTTTCAAATCCGTCTACAGTTTGTTCAGACGCTCGGCTGACTGGTAAAGTTGCACTCGCAGTCATGAATTCCAGAATTCTGGTCAGCGGGGTGTCGGGGCCGATTGGAGCCGCACTGCTTCCGTCGCTTAAGGCGGGTGGATCGTCTGTGGTGCGGCTGGTGCGCGGCACAGCTGCGGGTGGATCTCCCCGTGATGCTCAGATCGTGTGGAATCCGGCGGGGGCGATTGCGCCGGAGGCGGTCTCGGGATTTGACGCGGTGATTCATCTCGCGGGGGAAAGCATTTTCGGACGATGGACGGCGAGCAAGAAGAGGAAGATTCGAGACAGCCGAGTTTTGGGGACATTGAATCTGGCGTCGGCTCTGGCGCGAGCGGAACAGAAACCTAAGGTGTTTGTCTGCGGATCAGCGATCGGATACTACGGCAACCGCGGCGATGAAGTCTTGACCGAAGAAGCCGCGCCAGGAACGGGATTTCTGGCGGAGACTTGCCGGGAGTGGGAGGACGCGGCTACACCAGCGGTGCAGGCCGGCATTCGCACCGCGCACCTGCGGACAGGAATTGTGCTCAGTCCGAAGGGTGGCGCGCTGGGAGCCATGCTGCTGCCCTTCAAGATGGGATTGGGCGGGCGGACCGGAGATGGGCGGCAGTGGATGAGCTGGATTGACGTCCAGGACATGGTGGGCGGAATCGAGCACATAATGAAAAACGAATTGCTGCGTGGACCGGTGAACATGGTCGCGCCTGAACCGGTGACGAATGCGGAGTTTGCGAAGACGCTGGCCAGCGTGTTGGGGCGTCCGGCGATTTTTCCGATGCCGGCTTTTGTGGCTAAGCTGGCGTTCGGGAAGATGGGCGAAGAACTGCTGCTCGGGAGCCAGAAGGTGGAAGCTGGGAAGCTCGTCGGGAGCGGGTATCAGTTTAAGTATCGGGAGTTGAGAGGCTCGCTGGAGGGAAACACTTCCTAGCCACGGATTTCACGGACCAACACGGATGCGGCACATCTTTCTTCTCGTTAATCTGCAATTCACGAAATTCGTGCGAATCCTTCACTGATTTAGTTTTTCGGTTCTTCCTTGGAGCGGCTCATTTCTTCCTGCAGCTTTTGTAGAAGCTGGGTGCGCTGTTCGGTGCTCAATTCGCGCTGCAGTTCTTCTAGCGCCAGGGCGACGATGTGGTAATGGTGGGCTCCGGCGAACTTGGGATCGGTGGTGATGTTGAGCCAGAGCTTGTGCATGAGCTCGACATCCTGCGGGCGCAGGCGCGGGGTGTGCGGGCCGATCATGTACTCGCGAACGACTCCGTCAGGGGCGGCTACTTCCAGACACACGCGGGGACGGGGCTCGGGCATGCGCTCCCAGGCGTCGCCCGTAAGCTTGGCTTGTTCGTCGGCGGTGAGTTTATTGGAGAGGCCGCAGATCACGCGGGAGGAATCCAGGCGCTGCGCGGTCACCATAATGGCGTCGAATACGTCCGTTGCCGGGACCACCAGCAGAGAAATCGGCTTGCCTTCTTTTTCGGCGACGGCTACGGCTGCGGTGAAGAGTTCCTGCTCGTAGTGGTCGAAGACCTGGCCGGCTTCCATCACTGAGCTTCCGCCGAAACTGGGTTCGCGATGGTAGAGGCGGGCGCTCATCACGACTACATCCTGCTTGGCGGTGTTGGTCTGGGCCAGCACCTGGCGGAGGTAGTAGAGGTTGCGGGGATCGCGCACCGCAACCAGAATGTTTCCCTCGCGAACTCCCATGGCGCCGCTGCCAAGTTCCTGGTTGCCATAGACGCGGAACTGGTCGAGCTGCTCGGGCTTGCCGTGGCGCTCCTTGGCGACGTGGTGTTCGGAGAGCGTGAAAATGGTGAAGAAGAAGGCGCTGAAGATCACTCCGGCGATGGTCGCCTGATATTTCGTGAACAAATTCACGACTGCGGTGATCAATAGCACTGCGGAAATGAGAATCAAGCCCACGGGAACTTCGGTCTTGCCGAAGTGGAGGTTGCCGGGCACTTTCCAGTCGCGGTTGCCGGGCTCGGTGTAGCGCAGGACGAGCACGGCGATGGATTTCATGGCGAAGCTCCAGATCACGCCGAAGGCGTAGAGCGCAGCCAGCATATAAACGTTGCCGCGACTCAGCACGATGGTGAGGATCTGCAGGCCTACGATCAGGTTGATGATGCGGTAGCTGGTGCCGAAGCGGTGGTGCGGCTTTTGAAACCAGCTGGTGAGGACTCCGTCTTCGGCTACGCGATTCAGCACGCCATTCGCGCCTACGATGGAAGTATTCTGCGCCCCTGCCAGAATTAGCACTCCCACCAGCACTACGAAGCCGTGAAACAGCAGCTTCAGGCTCTCCGGACCCGCCAAGTACACCGCTATGCCGCCGATCAGGTTGGCAAAATAATCCGGGCGGACCTTGTCGGGGATGATCATCACGGCGAAGAATGAGACCAGCGAGGTGAACAGCAGGCTGTAGATGAAAATTACGAGCCCGGTCTTTTCCAGGTTCTTCAGCTTGGGGTGTTCGATTTCGCGATTGACCTGGGCCAGAGTTTCTTCTCCGGACATGGCCAGCACGGAGTGTCCGAAGCCGACGAACAGGATGAGACTGGTGAGAATGCCGAGAGGCAGGTGCCTGAACCATGTTGTGTCCAACCAACCCAGCGATTCTTTATTCAGCGGCACCACGCCGGCGTGCAGCGGGTTGGGCGGCAGTTGGACTGGAGCCCGCAGAACCGTGATCGTGCACCAGATGATCAGGATCACCACCATCACGGTGGTGATGACCATGATCTGCAGAGCTTTCTGGCTGGACTCGTGCATGCCCTGAGTATTTTTCCACCAGAAATAGAGCACGACGATCACGGCCAAGCCGGCGGCGAAATGGTCGTCGGAGAAATGAAGCGGGCGGTGCATGTACACGCCCATGTCTTTGATGAAGCCCGCCAGGTATTGGCCGGCGGAGACGGCACTGATGGGTCCTGTCAGAACGTAGTCGAAAAGCAGGGCAGAGACGGAGAACTTGGCCAGACCTCCGCCCATGGCTTCCTTCACGACGCGGTAGACGCCGCCGCGGACGAACATGCTGCTCGATTCGATATAAAGCGCCCGCACGCAGTAGCTGAACAACATGACCGCGAGAATGAACCAGGGAGCGCTCTTGCCAATGACCTTCTCGGCATCGCCTCCGGCGTAGTAAGCGGAGGATGCCAGGTCGGAGAGGACGATGGCAGACGCGCGCCAGAAGGAGATGAAGGTCAACATCACCGTGGTGGCGACGAAGACCTTTATGGCCGGTTTGGAACCAACGGATGTAGCCATGCTTCAGAGGAACGCGCGGACTGCCTACTAGGGTAAACCTATTGAAGATAGCATAGGGGGACCTGGGTCGGAGGGTCGGTTTCTGGCTTGGCCGTAATGCGCCTGGAGCCGGAGGATTAAATCCGTCGCGAAACGTTGTGCACGCTTAGACACCGAAGCTCTGCCGGTAAGCACTGGGGGAGACCCCGGTGTGCCGCTGGAAGAGGTTGCGGAAAAAAGCGACATCCTGATAACCAACGGCGTCGCTGATCTCCTGCACGGTGCGATGATCGCCCTCCAGCAGGCGCTTGGCAGCGGCGATTCGCAGCTTCTGCAAGTACATCAACGGGCTGTCTCCGGTGGCTTGTTTAAAGCGCCGAACGAAATTGCGCAGGCTCATGCCGACGCGGCGGGCAGGGGCTTCGAGCGGAAAACTTCGGTGAAAATTCTGGTGCAGCCATTCCTGTGCGCTGGAGATGCTGTCATCGTTGTGCTCGGTCTTAAGCGGGACGATGGCGAATCCCGCCTGCCAGGCGCGGGGCGTATCGATCAGCATCGCCTTCGCGCTTTGCATGGCAATCTCGTGACCGCAGAACTTCTCCACCAGGTACAAGCTAAGGTCGAGCGCGGCATGCACGCCGCCTCCGCAGTAGAAGCCGCGGTCTTCCGTCACCATCAACTCGGGCATCCACTCAACTTTGGGATACTCTTTGCGGTAGCGATCTGCCAGGGCCCAGTGGGTGGTGGCACGTCTGCCGTCGAGCAAGCCGCTAGCCGCGACCAGACCTACACCTGAACACACGCTGGCGATGGCGGCTCCACGCTTGTGCCAACGCCGCAGCCAGGGCAGAACAGGCGCATTGCGCTCAACCGCGTCGTCGAGGCTGAGCCCAGTAGTTGGGATAAAGATGAGGTCTGTGTTGCGGATCGATGCGAGTGCTGCTTCAGGCTGGACCTGAATTGGTCCGTCACAGCGGACCGAGCCTCCATCGATCGACGCCGTGGTGACACGAAAGCGAGGAACTTGGCGCGTCCCGGTGAGAAAACCCCACAGCGTGCCGGCATGGCGGAAGACTTCCATCGGTCCAATGGCGGTGGAGGCAAAAGTTCCGTCGAGCAATAGGACCGTAACATCTGTCATGTGCGTCCTCCGATTCGCGGAGCCGGGGATGATGGCCTAATCACCTCCCTACAATGTCATATCTGCCATCTTGTTTCAAGCCCTTCCAGCATCTATTCTTGGTCAGTCGCAAGCAACTTTGCGAAGTCTGGTGAATGTATTAAGGAGGCACAATGAGCGAACACTATCACGATGTCGGCGATCTACGGTTCCTCAAGGAGATGGGTAAACTCGCGCCCACAGAATTCAATGCCTGGCTCAATCTGGATAAGATTGTTGGCCGGGACGATGGCGCCATCCCTAGAAAATACCGCGAACTCATTGCGTTGGGAGTTGCTTTCACCACGCAATGTCCCTACTGCATCGAAGTGCACGTAAAGGCCGCGAAAGCCGCCGGCGCTTCGCGCGAGGAAATTACCGAGAGTTCACTGATTGCCGCCGCCTTGCGTGCTGGCGGGGCCGCCACGCACGGCGCCATGGCGCTGAAATTCTACGACCAAGTCTGAATCGTAGCCGCTTAACTAAATATGTTGAAGGTAGCTCACTGCCGAGACTACCGCTGCCTAGCCCTTCGGGGCGAGGTAGGTATGCGTGATGCGGTCGTGCCAGCAGAGCGAGTCTTCGTCGAGGAAGACCCAGGCCCTTTACCAGAACAAGCTTCATCCCTGTTTTCGCTTCTTAGCCCGCCGTTCCAGTTCCCGCTCGTATGCGTCCCGGCGTGCCAGTCGTTCACGCTCACTCTCGCGCAAGTTCACTTGCAATTCGTGCCTAGCTCGGGTCGCTTTTCTCACACCCCGTATTTCCTGCAAGCAAAAGACGAAATGTTGATCCTCCTCAGTCGGATGCTGGCGCCTGATTTTGCTGATTTCGGGTAACTGCGCCTCGACTGGTTGAGAGAGTAGTTTCTGCAGAGGGTCGATGGCAACCTTGCGCGCCTCCGCGGCGATGAAATTTGCCAGCACCTGCTGCGTGTATTTGAGCGTAATTTCCGTGCCGGTGACTGCGGAATAAGCAATGAGACGGACGAGAACTCCTTCCAACGCGCTCGCGCTTGAATGCACATTCTGTGCAATGTAGAGCGCCACATTCCATGGGAGCTTTACATTCTCCTGTTCCGCTCTCTTTTGCAGAGCAGAGACTTTTCGTGCGACGTCGCCAATTCCAATCAGGCTGAGAACACTCTGCTCCCTCACAAGGCCTCCCTTTTGCTTGCTGAAGATTGTACAGCGCGTCTCTGGAAGGGCGAAGAAGCATCTATCGGATGGTTGAGACGGCGACAGTCCAGCGAACGAGCGGTTGGTTTGCACCCTGGATTCCCTAGCCCTTCGGGGCGAGGTAGGTATGAGTTATGCGGTCGTGCCAGCACAGCGAGTCTTCGTCGAGGAAGACCCAGGCGTATCCCATGCCGAGAGAAGCGGCGGAGAGGAATGAGGCGAGGACGCGCCAGCGGCGGAGCCGGCGGCTGGCGGGACTGCCATCGAAGCGGTCCAACTCGAGGCGAGCGAGGCGCAACCCCGGAGTGGCGCCCGAGTAAACCACGAGCAGGTATTGGTAGGCGGCCCAGAACAGGCCGGAGAGGCCGGCTGCTAGACCGATCGTCTGGAATCGAGGCGGACGGATCGCGGTCAGCTTCCAGAAAATAAAGGCGAAGAGCGCGCAGGCTGCGGTGACGATTATGCCGTCGACTGCAGCGGCGATAATGCGGCGCGCCAGGGGCGCACTCTGCAGCGGGAAATCGATGCCGGGACGTTTCTCCATTTCCGGCTGCTGAGCAGGTTCAATCGTGATTCCTCCCAGAGCGGGAGGCGGTGGAACGACTTCGGGCGCTTCCAGGATGCGGGGACGGTCCGTGACAGGTTCGGCCAATTCATCGAGCGGGGACGGAGGAGGCGTCCAGGAGCGGGGGAACTCGATGATCTTTGCTGTGGTGGCCGCGGCTGCGGGCTGAGGCGGCTCTGCGGTGCGGGGGAAATCAGAAGTCTCCTGCGTGGCCTGTTCTTCAGGCAAGGCCAGCGGCGCGAATGCTGAGCCTACAAGGGCCTGAGCGCCTTCAGCAAAACTATCCAGGGCCAGAGCCTGGTTGGATGCCGTCGCCACTCTGTGTGGAAAAGCCGGGGACTCGAGCGAATCATCGCTTGTGGTACGCGCGGGGTCGTCCTCCTCGAAACGCAGGCGTAGCGAGGGATAGCGGGGCGGGCGCGGCTTGCGCCGGGCCTGATAACGACTCAGCCGGGCAGCGACTTCCTGGCGCCAAGCCGCGGAATCGTCAGGCACAGACTCATTTCCATGGTTGGGCGCCGAGTCTTCGGCTGGCGTAGGCAGGGTCGACGCATTGGCTGTCGGCGTTTCCGGCGCTGCGTGCGGCGGGGCAGCCGAATAGGCTGCGGAATCCGCGGGCAAAGAACAGCGGCAGATGTCACCACAAAGCGGACAAGGCATGAATCACAGTCTTACAAGAAAGCCAGAATCAGAGCCGGCCGGATCACCGTCTTTCGGTTAACCATGTTCGGATAACCATCTCGGATAACCAAGAAGAGAACGCCGGAATCCAAGACCGTGGGCGGCTTTGCCTCCCAAGCCGCAGCCGTGCTAAGTTCACCACGACTGCGGACGATCTGGTTCCAGTAATCTTGTTCCGATGACTCTGCGCAACAGATTCCTTATCACGGCGGCGGTGCTTTGTCACCTTCTTCTCGTCCCGCCGCTAGTTACCAGCCAGTTGCCGCCTGCGGATGCGGGCGCGGCGGCGCGCGCCGGAGCGCCAGCGGAAAAATCTGCGGCCGCGCCAGCGACTCCCTGCGCTCTGGCGGCTGCGGCGCAAAAGGAAACCGGAGACGTCCACACCATTTGCGCCATCCAGCAGGAAGAGGAAGGCTCGGTTTACAAGTTGCACGGGGCGGTTGAGATCTACTACGGAACCTATGTGCTGCGGTCAGACGAAGCGACCTACAACTCCGACACAAAGGAAGCGACTGCGACCGGACACGTCGCGCTCGACGGCGGTCCTAACGACGACCACATTCGCGCGTCGCACGGCACCTATAATTTAGCGCTGGAGACGGGGACCTTCTACGATGCAACCGGGACGACCGGGCTAGTCTTTCGCGGCAACCAGGTGATCCTGACTTCCACCGCGCCCTTCGCCTTTACCGGCAAGGTGGTCGAGAAAACCAGCCCCGAGCACTACCTGGTTTCCGACGGCACGATTACCACCTGCGAGTTGCCGCATCCCAAATGGGAGTTCGACGCACGGAAGATCATTGTGGATGCCGGCGGCAATGCCCAGATCTATCGCAGCACTTTTCTGCTTCACGGCGTCCCGATGCTTTATTTCCCTTATGCAACCCATCCTGTCCAGAGGGAATCGCGGCAGTCGGGGTTTCTGCTACCTTCCGTCGCCCGGTCTTCGACCAAGGGCAACGTGGTGGGCGACGCGTACTACTGGGCCATTAATCGCATGATGGATGCGACCCTGGGCGCCGAATACTTCTCCCTGCGCGGCTGGTCGCAGCGAGGGCAGTTTCGGATGCGACCGAGCGAAACCTCCTACGTAGATTTCAACTACTTCGGAGTGGTTGACCGCGGGATCGGTACGCCTCCGCTCAAAGAGGGCGGAGAGAATGCGCGACTGAACTCGGCCGGAACCTTCGAAGGGTTCCGCGCCGTCGCCAACGTCGACTACTTGAGTTCGTTTCTGTTCCGGCTAGCCTTCAACGAGGTTTTCAGCCAGGCTGTGTATTCGGAAGTGAAATCGACGGCGTTTCTCTCGAAAGCAAGCGACGGCTATAACTTGAATGGATTCGTGGAGCGTTACCAGAACTTCCTGAGCACGACACCTGGGCAAGTGGTCACGATTACGCATGCCCCGAGTCTTGATTTCTCGAGCGTGGACCAGAAGTTGGGACCGACGCCGCTCTACTGGTCGTTCGATTCGTCGGCTGCGGGCTTATCGCGCAGCGAGCCCCAGCAGGGTACGTGCCCGGGATCTTCTTGCGTCCCGGCTTTCCGCACGGGGAACCTGGTCGAACGATTCGACCTGAACCCGGAGATCTCATTGCCGCTGCTGTTTCAAGGATGGTCGTTGCGTCCCGCACTGATATTGCACGGAACCTATTACAGCGAAAGGCTCATTCCGGCAACCGCGGAAAACCCCGCACAGGCAGTAAGCGACGGCATCAACCGGCAAGCGCTGGAGACGGCAGTGGAACTGCGCCCACCCGCGCTGGAGCGCGTGTTCGAGAAGAACTTCCTGGGGAGAAAGTGGAAGCACGTCATTGAGCCGCAAGCCGTGTACCGCTTTGTGACCGGGGTGAACAACTACTCCAATATTCTGAAGTTCGACGAACGCGACATTCTCACCGACACCCATGAAGTGGGGTACGGTTTTGTGAGCCGTCTGTATGCCAAGCGCAATTCGGAGAAGCCGGAAGATTGCGACCCCATCATGTCGGCGCTGATGGTAGGCGGGGCGGCCCCGGAAATGACCATCCCATGGCAGCATACCAACGCGCTGGCCAATCGCCCGTGCCCGCCGGGGCCGCAGGTGCGCGAGGTCGTGACCTGGGAGCTGGCGCAGAAATACTTTCTCGATCCTACGTTCGGCGGAGCGTTGATTCCCGGCCAGCGCAACGTGTTCACCACCACCGAGGAGCTAACCGGCATCGCGTTTCTCACGCAGCAGCGGCATCTTTCGCCGCTGGTTTCGCGGTTGCGGGTAGAAACCAGCGCACGCACCGACGCGGAGTGGGATATGGATTACGACTTCCAGAGCAATCGCGTCAACGCCAGCACGCTGCTCGCCAACTACCACTTCGGGCAGGTGACTGTTGGCGGGGGAGATGCAATCTTGTGGATGCCAGTGCAGGGCTCAGCTGAGTCGGCGGCTTCTCCGACGCACTTCAACCAGTTTCGCGCCGCCCTGGGCTACGGACGCTCCACTAAGCGCGGGTTCAGTGCCGCCGGCAGTTTTGGTTTTGACGCGGACAGCAGCGCGCTGCAGTTCGTTAACGTGCAGACCACTTACAACTGGGATTGCTGCGGCGTGACCATGGAATATCGCAGCTACACGGTGGCCAACGTGCGCAACGAAAATCTGTTTCGCTTCACGTTCACTCTGGCGAATATTGGCGGTTTCGGCAGCATGCGGCCGCAGGAGCGGCTGTACTAGAGCAGTGGTCAGTGGTCAGTAAAGCGAAGACGGGTCGACTTCTAACCACTGATCACGACCACTCTTGTGACGTTATGGACTGACGCAAACCCGCGCGCCTGCTAACATGGTTCGCATGTCGGCCGTGGGAACGAATGTCGAGGCAAAACGCACGTTGCTACAGGCCCACCTGCGCAGTCTGGGACGTGTTCTCGTCGCCTATTCCGGCGGCGTGGATTCCGCTTACCTGGCTTGGGCTGCGCATCAGGCATTGGGAAATAACATGCTGGCGATCATCGCCGACTCTCCCAGCCTGGCACGCACTCAACTTGCAGATGCGATTGCTTTTGCCGGGGAGCAGTCGATTCCGCTGGAAGTGGTTGCGACTTCGGAGCTTGATCGCCCGGAGTACGTGCGCAACGATGCGCAGCGGTGCTTTTTCTGCAAAGATGAATTGTTCACGCTTATGGAAGAACTGCGCGCGGCGCGCGGATTCGATGCCATCGCGTACGGTGTCAATCTCGACGACCAGGGAGACTTCCGTCCCGGGCAGAAAGCGGCGAGTGCACATCATGTTGTGGCGCCGCTGCTCGATGCGGGACTTTGCAAAGAAGACATCCGCGCCCTCGCGCGCGGCGCTGGCCTGCGCATCTGGGACAAGCCCGCGTCCGCTTGTCTGTCGTCTCGCATCGAATACGGCCGCCCGGTTACGCGCGAAGCGCTCGACGTGGTGGAGAAGGGCGAAGACGCCTTGCGCGCGCTGGGGTTTCGGCAATTCCGGGTGCGTCATCATGGGGAGATCGTCCGCATTGAAATCGCGCGCGAGGAGTTGGAGCGGGCGCTCGATCCCGCCATGGCCGCGGAGTTTGCCAGGATCTTCAAAGGGCTGGGCTTCAAGTTCGTCACGCTCGATCTGGAAGGCTTCCGTTCAGGATCGATGAACGCGTTGCTACCAGCGAAAGATTTGTTCCGCCAGACGGGTTGAACTGAGCCGGGTTGCGTCGGCTGAACTCCCCGCTCCTCAACCAGTTCCCGCCCTCACCTCCCTGCGTCCCGGCCCGGCGCTATGAGATAATGAAGGTTCAAACTTGCGATGTTTAGGCGGTTTTTGGTGACTCTAATTCGACGCTCTTTTATTCTTTTGCTTGTGGTTTGTCTGGGCTGTGTGGCCCAGTCCGGTTCCCCGGATTTAGCCAGGAAGATTGAACGCCAGGTCCGTTCTTACTACAAGATCCCTCCTGAGGTTCAGGTGCAGGTGGGTGTGCCCTCAGCCAGTCCCGACTTTCCTAATTACGAGTCGGTGGTGGTCACCATAAACAGCGAAGGGAAGAAGCAGGATCTTAAGTTTGTTGTTTCAAAAGATGGCTCTTCGCTGGTGCGGACGATCAAATTTGACCTGAGCAAAGACCCGTACGAAGAGTTGATGAGCAAGATCGACGTCAACGGCCGGCCCACGCGGGGGGCGAAGGCGTCAAAGGTCGTCGTGGTGAATTTCGACGATTTCGAATGCCCGTTCTGCGCGCGCATGCACCAGACGTTGTTTCCAGAAATCCTGAAGGAGTACGGCGACCGGGTGACTTTCATTTACAAGGATTACCCGCTGGAGGAGATCCACCCCTGGGCGACGCACGCCGCGGTGGACGCCAACTGCCTGGCGGCGCAGAATACTGACGCCTACTGGGATTTTGCGGATTACATTCACGCCAACCAGCACGACGTGAGCAACGAAAAGACGCCGGCAGCGCGGCTGGATGCGGTAGACAAGCTCGCCCTGCTGCAGGGTCAGAAACACAATCTCGACACCGTAAAGTTGCAGGCCTGCATCAAGGCGCAGGACGAGACTGCGGTGAAAGCATCCATGAAAGAGGGTGACGGGATTGGAGTGGAAGCCACGCCGACGATGTTTATCAACGGGCAAAAGGTCGATGGCGCTGTGCCTATCAGCGAAGTGCGTGCGGCGCTTGATCGCGCCTTGAAGGATGCCAACCTGCCCGTGCCTGAGCACGCGACCGCGGCACCGGCGTCGGCGCCGGCTTCCAAGTAATGTTGCAAAGCCGAAAGATGTTGGTTGGCCGCAGCGCACCTTTCGAGTGCGCAACAGGCTGTCAGTGGGGGGAACTGTTTTGAGAAGAAACGTTGAATTTATCCGGCTGGCAGCAGTGCTGGCCGCGGCCGTTGTGCTGGCCGCGCTGGTGGGCTGCAAATCGCAAGTCAGCGGGGATGTGATGGCCACCGTGGATGGCCGCAAGATCTTCCGTTCCGACGTCGACAAGTACTACGACAATTCGGTGGCCAGCGCCCAGCAAGTGCCCACCGGAGAGCAAGCCACGATTCTGCGCCTCAACATTCTTCACCAGCTGATCGAAGACGAAATGGTGATGCACCGCGCGGAGAAACTCGGGCTGCTGGCGAGCGAAGAGGAAGTAGACCGCAAGCTCAATGAAGTCAAGTCCCCTTACACCCAGGAGGAGTTCGATCAGCGATTGAAGGAAAAAAAGATCACGCTGGAAGACTTTAAGCGTGAAATCCGCCGGTCCATTACCGTGGAGAAGGTGATGAACAAGGAAGTGGCGTCGAAGATCAACGTCACCGACCAGGATATTAACGACTATTTCGCCGCGCACAAGTCCGAATTCAATCTTATCGAGCCGCAGTATCACCTGGCGCAGGTCTTCGTCACTCCTACGCCGAACCTGCAGGTGCACAATCAGAACAACAAAGCGCAGAACGAGGCCGACGCTCGCAAAAAGATCCAGATGATTTCCAACCGGCTCGATAGCGGTGACGACTTCGGGACGCTCGCCATGAACTATTCGGAGGACCCGGAGACTTCTGGCAACGGCGGTGATCTGGGAACGCTTCCCGAGTCCTCGCTGCGCAACACCGATCCTGGCACCCGCGACGCGGTGATGAAGCTGAAGCCGGGGCAGTACAGCCCGATCATCACCGTGGTGAACCCCGCGACGAAGCAGGCGGTGGGGTTCCGCGTCGTCAAGCTGGTGTCGAAAGAGCCGGCGGGGCAGCGCGATTTGTCCGATCCGCGGGTGCAGCAAGCCATTCGGTCGCAGCTCCATGACCGGCGTGAACAGTTGCTGAAGGCAGCTTACTACGAAGTGTTGCGCGACTCCGCCAAAGTGGAAAACTACTACGCCAAGACAGTGCTCGATAGCAACGGGCTGGCCAAGTAGGCGGCGATCACTCTTCGAGCGATCACTGCTCGATTGATCACTCTTCGATCTTTCACTCCACGATTGCGAGAACGTCCCCGGCGTTCACCGCCGCACCTTCGCTGACCAGAATCTTCTGGATGGTTCCCTTTTTCGGCGATTTAATTTCGTTCTGCATCTTCATCGCCTCGACTACGGCCACGCCGCGGCCCGGTTCCACCTCGTCTCCTTCGCGGATCAGCAAGCGCACAACTTTGCCGGGCATGGGGGCGGTTATCTTCCTGGGGCCGTGATCGTCTCCGGTGCGAGTGCGGCTGCGGAGCGAACGGGGATCGCGAACTTCGACAGCGAAGCACGTGCTCCCTACCCACATATGCAAATCGTTCGCCACCCGCTCCGATTTCACCTCGTACGCAAGGTCTCCGATGCGCAGCGAGAGGACGTCCGGTCGAATGAGGATGGCATCGACCTCAAAGTTGCGGCCATCGAGGCGGCAAGACCAGCGCCCGTCGGCGCGGTTGAGGTCGAGCCTATATCTCTTGCCGTCGATTGTTATTTCGTAGAGCATCAAAATCAGTGGCCAGTGATCAGTGGCCAGTTACTTCCCGATCTGCATTTTCACTAACGAAGCGCTTCGCTGCGACTGGCGTTCTTCCAGTTTGAGGCTACCTCTTCAGGTGCACGCGAACCGCTCCCTGTGCCGTTTCCCGCGTCTTGCGCGGTCGAACCGATGGCTGCGAACAAACCTGCGGCGATCGCGGCTACTTCCACCGCTTTTGAGTCGGACAGCTTGTCCTCGGTCCGCTTCAGCATGCGGTCGAGGAATCCGGTATCGAGCTTGGCGGCGCGAAACTCCGCGTCGCGCAAGATACGGCTAAACAGCGGAAGGTTCGTCTTGATCCCGCCCACAAAGTATTCGTTCAGAGCTCGCGCCAGCCTCGCGATGGTTTGGTCACGATCGGAGCCGTAGCCGATGAGTTTGGCCAGCAGCGGATCGTAGTCAATCGGAACGTTCCAGCCCTCGTACGTGCCGCTATCGATGCGGATTCCCGGACCAGCGGGTTCCTGCAACAGAGTGATCTTGCCGGGGCTGGGGAAGTAATTGTTGTCGGGATCTTCCGCGTAGATGCGGCATTCGATGGCATGGCCGCGGATGTTAACGTCTTCTTGCCTGAAGGGCAGCTTTTCGCCGGCGGCAATGCGAATCTGAAGATGGACCAGGTCGAGGCCGGTGATGAGCTCCGTTACTGGATGCTCCACCTGCAAGCGTGTATTCATCTCCAGAAAATAGAAATTCTTCGCTTGATCGACCAGGAACTCAACCGTGCCGGCGTTGGTGTAATTCGCGGCCTGCGCGACGCGGACCGCAACCTCTCCCATCCGGCGGCGCATGTCGGCCTCGACGATCGGCGACGGGGCTTCTTCCAGCACCTTCTGATGGCGGCGTTGCAGCGAGCATTCGCGTTCGCCAAGATAGACCGTGTTGCCGTGCTCGTCGGCCAGCACCTGCATCTCGATGTGCCGGGGATTGACGATCGCTTTCTCAATGTAAACTTCGCTGTCGCCGAAAGAACGTTCCGCCTCGCTGCGCGCTGCCTCTAGCGAAGACTTTAGCTGCTCGGGAGCATGCACCAGCCGCATGCCTTTACCACCACCGCCCGCTGCTGCTTTCAACATGACTGGATAGCCGATCCTTGCGGCCACCTGCTCAGCTTCGTCGAATGATTCAACTCCGCGCGACGTCCCGGGTACGAAGGGAACGCCGGCCTTCTCCATGGCCTGGCGGGCGCGGGTTTTCGATCCCATGGCTTCCATGGCGGCAGCGGTTGGGCCGATGAATTTCACTCCTGCATCGGCGCAGGCCTTTGCAAACTTCGCGTTCTCGGAGAGGAATCCGTAGCCGGGGTGAATGGCGTCGGCGCCGGATCGCCTGGCGACTTCGAGAATCTTAGGAATGTTCAGGTAAGACTCGGAAGCTGCGGCTGGGCCGATAGGATATGCTTCATCAGCCTTACGCACGTGCAGCGCGGCCCGATCCACGTCAGAGTAGACCACGACCGCGGCAATTCCCATTTCTTGGCACGCGCGGAGGACGCGTACCGCTATCTCGCCTCGATTGGCTATGAGAATTTTCTTGAACATTCCTGGAACATCGGAGCTGGCGAACTCAAGATTCTACAGGAGCAAGATTCTACAGGAGACGGAGAAGCCAACCAAAAAGCGCAAAAGTCATCGAGGATTTCAGGACGCGTCTTCGACCCGGGATCCGGCCTCGGGTTCGGCCTGGGAATAGAGCGCCCACGCGGTGGCCAAATCCTGGACGACATGTCCCAGCGACTTGTAGACCGTGATTTCCTCCGGCGAGCGGCGGCCTTCGATGTCGCCCGCCAACACCTGGCCAATTTCAGCGACGATGTGGTCGTCGCCGATTAAACCAGCGGCCTTGGCCCGGAGAAACTCTGCGCCTTGCGCCAGAACACCCTCGCGGCTGTCGGCAATGAAGCGCGAGCGGACGACCAAATCACTATCCACTTCCGCGGGCCCCGCATGGCTTGAGCCAACAAGATTCAGGTGCGTGCCCGGCCTCACCCACGCGCCCTTCAGGATTGGTTCGGCGGCGGAGGTGACGGTACAGATGAGGTCAGCCTTGGCAACTGCCTCTTCCACGGTTCCTGAGCTCGTGACCGGCAAGGCAAGTTCCGCTTGCATGCGCTCAGCGAAGGCGTGGGCGCGTTCGGACGAACGTCCCCAAATCGTGATGGATTCAAGGGCGCGGACCTTGCTGATCGCCCGTGCATGGGCCGCGGCCTGTTCGCCATAGCCCAGGATCGCCAGGCGGCGGGCGTCTTTACGCGCCAACGCATCGGTGGCGACTGCGCTGGCGGCCGCGGTTCGAACGGCTGTAAGCTCGCCCGCGTGGACGACGCAAACGGGCGCTCCGTTGTCGGGGTCGAACAGAATAACCAGACCCTGATGCGACTGTATCCCGAGCCCGAAATTCTCCGGGAAGACGCTGATTAACTTTGCGCCGAAAGTTGCGCGTGCGCCCATTGCACCGGGCATGACGCCGAACAGGCGGCCATCAGCAAGAGGAATGATTGACCGCAGGAGTTGCCGGGTTTCGCCGCGAGAGAACGCGATCATCGCATCGCGCACGATTGGAATGCATATCTCATAGGTGAGCCGGCGGACGACTTCTTCGCGGTCTATGAATCGCATCAGACGCTTCCCTATCAGACTTTCAGTCTTGCGCGACACGAGAAAAACTTACTGCAAAAGGGGCGGCATCGCGACCTGATTTTGCCCATCGGGAGCGGGGGGTGAAGCGGTAGCGGAACAACGTCCAAATAGCTAGCCAGCCATCGGCATGACGAATTTTCTTGCCTTCGCCCGCGGAGCGGGGCGCGTAGGCAATGGGCACTTCGGCGATCTTTTCATTCATGCGGGAGAGCTTGGCGGTCACTTCGGGGCAAAACTCGAACCGGCGGCATTCCAAGTCAATCTGCTCGATCAGTGACCTGCGGAAAACCTTGTAACACGTCGCTTCGTCGTGGATACCCGCGCCGTAAAGGAGATTGGTCAGATGAGTGAGAAGCTTTGCGCCCAGGAAAAAGCGGAGGCCGCGCTCGGGCCGGTCCGGGCGCACGCCGTAGACCACGTTCGCCTGGCGCTGCTCGAGCGGCCGCAGCAGGGCGGGGTAATCCTGCGGGTCGTATTCGAGGTCGGAATCTTGAATCAGAACATATTCTCCGCGGGCATAGGCGAGCGCGGTGCGGATGGCCGCGCCTTTGCCGCAGTTCTTTTCGTGGAAGACGACGGTGACATCATCAGCCAGCGGCATGGCCTGGAGCTTCTCGCGAGTGCCGTCGGTCGAACCATCGTCGACAATGATGATTTCTTTCTTTACTGGCGAGGCATGGATGGCCCGCAGCAATTCGTCGACGTGCGCAACCTCGTTGTAGACGGGAACGATCACGGACACGCATCCCGCCCACCGGTCGCTTGCCTTTGATGCGGCAGCGCCGGCGGCGTTACGCGGCGATGTTTCGAGCGATGCCACACTCATCCTGCGGAACCCTCTGAATTGTGGGCTGTTATTAGCATAATATCATTTGGATTCTGTTGTCCTTCACAAGCTGTGACCCGCTAAAAAGCAAAGCCCACGGCTTGCGCCGCGGGCTGGATTCCGTACCTTTGCGCTTGAACTATTTCGGCTGATCCATCGTGATGCCTTGCGTCCCGGGCTGCTTCTCGGCTTTGGCCTTCTTGGTAATCAAGGTCTGATCCACCCAATGGTCGGCAGTTTTCAGATCTTCCTGGCGGGCAGCCATGTCGTCGCATTCCACGTCGGCCTTTTCGCGGTACATCAGGTTCAGGTAGGCCATGGCGTCGTCGTAATCGGGGCGAAGAGTGATCGCCTTATTCAAACTGTCAATGCCTTCCTGAATCGAAGGTCCGTTCTTCACTTTTAATTCGTCGCAGACCTTCTTCTGGTCTTTGTTCTTGGGATTCAAGTTCTCGTCGGGCTTCAGGCCCAGCTTGGCGCGCTCTTCCATGCGAGGCTGGTAGCAAGCTGTCCAGTCAATCACGCCCACCGAGTAGTAGGGCTCGGGATCGTTGGGATCGATATCCGCAGCCATGCGGTAATACTTCTTGGCCTCGTCGAACTTCTTCATGTTCAAGTACAGGTAGGCGATTCCCTTGGCGGAGTTTACTTTCTGATCCCGCGCCGGATTCATATCGAGCACGTGCTGGTATTGCTCAATAGCCTGCTCCGCCATTTTGTTGTTATCCGGCGTGTCGGCTCCAGGGATGTACTGCTGAGCATAGGCGGTGGCCAGGTACATCTTGGCGTTAATCAGGCTGGGATCCAGGGCAACGGCTTGTTGGAAATGATCAATGGCCTCTTCGTACTTGGCGTTTTTGTAAGCGGTGACGCCCTTGTTGAGTTGGTCGCGGGCGCGCAGCTTGCCACAGCCCACCGAAGAGAACAGCGCCAGCATCGCGGCCGCCAGTGTAAGCAGTCGAATGTGTTTATTCATTGCGGTATAAGTCTCCCTTGCCACACAGCATCCTAGGCCCAGAGGCAGTAATTTGACAAGCGTGGGCCGCGCGTTTCCTAGCAGAAGCGCCGCGGGAACCATCGCCCCGTGCGCGGGCCGAATGCGATACCGTAACCGGGCACTTTCCTCGCTGCTTTTGCAGCGCTGCTTACAGCCTCAGGTATTGGGCGCGCCGTTAGCCGCCCGCTTCAATCTTTGCGGTAATCAAGCCGACCTTATCCACTCCCGCAGCGTGCGCGATGTCAATCACGTTGGCGACATCGGCGAACGGGATCGCGTCATCGCCCTTCACGAACATGACTTTCTCGGCGCGGGTCTTGTAGATATCGGCCAGACGCCCCTGCAGGTTGTCCCAGGTGGCATCTTCCTGATTGATCTTCAGCCCGGGATCCTGTCCGGCGCCGCGATCAATCAACTGCACGACGATGGTGCGGTCGGGCGTATTGTTCTTGGGCGCGTTGGGCGGGGGCGGCTGAGGAACCAGCGCATCCAGACCTTTCGGCGTCAAAGGCGTGATCACCATGAAAATGATGAGCAGCACCAGCAGCACGTCAATGAGCGGAGTGACGTTGATGTTCGCGCTTTGGCCTCCGCCGGTTCCAACTGCCATACTCATGGTCGGTTCTCCTCTTACTTCACTCGCTTCACTGGCCACCCGTCGGCGCAGTAGGCGGAGCGTTTGGCGTGCTTTTCCTCTGTTCGGTGAGCAAGCCCAGGTCATCTACTCCGGCGGCGCGCACGGCGTCCACCACTTGCACGACATTTCCGAAGTGGGCGCGGGCATCTGCCTTCAGGTAGACCTCTTTGTTCGTACGATTGGCTAGTCGATCTTTAACCTTGCCTGTGAGTTGGTCGACTTGGGGAACCTTATCGGCGCCGAAGTAGACCGTGCCATCGCGCATCACCGAGACCAGCAGTGCGTCTTCTTTGTCCGCGTCCTGCATTGGCGTCGGGTTGTTCACTTTCGCCATGTCCACGCTGATGCCCTTCTGCAACATGGGCGTGATCACCATGAAGATGATCAGCAGCACCAGCATCACGTCCACCATGGGCGTGACGTTGATGTCAGAGTTTACGTTGGCCCCTTCGTTCCGCTTGGCTAATGACATAATTTCTCCGTAAAACAGTTGCGCCGGGAGTTGGGAAGGCCGGCGCCGGGAACGCTCCCAGCGCCGGACAGCAACTCATAGCGGACAACTCCCAAATTCTTGCCCTAGATATTCTTACTCTAGAAATCTAGGACCGGCGAACGTCCCGCCGCTTCAGGAAGTAGTCGATCAGTTCGCTCGACGAGTTGTCCATCTCCACATCGAACGCTTCGACGCGGCCGGTGAGGTAGTTGAACATCATGACGGCGGGGATGGCCACCAGCAGCCCGAAAGCCGTAGTCACCAGCGCCTCCGAAATGCCGCCTGCGACCGCGCCCAGACCGGTCGCCTTCTGCTCGGAAATACCTTTGAAGGCGTTCAGAATGCCCATCACGGTTCCGAACAGGCCCACGAACGGCGCCGTCGAACCAATGGTAGCCAGTCCGCCCAGACCACGCTTCAGCTCCGCGTGGACAATGGCTTCAGTGCGCTCGAGAGCGCGCTTCGAAGCTTCAATGGTCTCGCCGGGGATGGCGCCGGGGCTATCCTGGTGAGCCTTGAATTCCATCAGGCCAGCGGTGACAACCTTGGCCAGATGGCTCTTCTTGTTGCGCTCGGCGACCTTGATGGCTTCGTCGATGCGGCCATCGCGCAGGGCTCCGGCAACCGCCGGGGCGAACGCGCGAGACTGCTTGCGGGCCGCGTTGTATGCCATGGCGCGGTCAATCATGACGCCGATCGACCAGCCTGACATGATGAACAGAATGATGACCACGATCTTCGCGATGATACCCATCTGCTTCCATAGCGAAATCGGATCCCATCCCACTGCGCCACCTTCCTGCACGATCCAGGCGGCGGCCCTGGGCACATGAACGAGAACTGCTGCTGCCACATTAGCTAACATGAGTTGCTTTTCCCTCCTCGGAACTTCCTAGACTCTTTGATGCGAAATCGAACGCACTGCAAAGCTTGGCGGCAAAAGATACCCGCCGACATTCGCCTGCCTGAGATGAAAAGTAAAAAGGTACGGCGGCCGCGCCCCTCAAAGGAGCTCTCCCGGCCACCGTCTTTAGGTGGGAGGGGAGGGCCATCCTGCTTTATACACTTTCTACCGTTGCCGCGTCACGTTACACCAGCCGGAATTTAACCTCCGGAAAGGGTAAAGTTGACCAGAACTTCCGTATCCACTTCGACCGGCTCGCCGTTCAGCAGATAGGGCTTGTACTTCCACTGCTTCACCGCATCGATCGCCGCAGGAGCCAGCATGGGATGTCCGCTGACCAGGGTCAGACCCTCGATCGAACCATCCTTGCTGATTACGGCTCGTAAAATGACTTGTCCCTGAATGCGGGCCTGCCGCGCCAAAGGCGGGTAGTTGGGGTTAACCTTGCGGACCAAAAGGCCGGCGGATACGCCCTGCGATACCCGTACGCGCTGCGGGGTTGCGACCTTGGGCACCGCTACCGGGGTCGAGCTGATAATGCCGCCGATCACGCCGCCCATCTGGCCGCCGGGAATGCCTCCCGGAACACCACCGACCACACCGCTCGACGCCATCACCGGCGGCGGAGCTTCATCTTCCTTGATCATCTGAACCGTTTTCGGAATCTTGGTGGGCGTACGGAGAGCGCCGTTCACGATATCGGTCTGAATCTGCTTGACGATTTTGACTGGCGCGGCTGCCGGAGGTGGAGGCGGTGGAGGCGGCGGGGGTGCCACCAGGAAAGTCATTAACTGTTGCTTGGGCAGGGCTTCGGTGAAGATGAGTGGCAGCAGAACCATGATGCCGATCAACCCTATCTCCAGGATGATAGCGAATGTCGTCGTCCGTCCCCGCTTCGTCTTCAACCTGCCGCCGGATTCCAGAAGGCTATCTTCAAACATAAGAGTTTCTCCCTACTTCAGAGCCTACGTAAGCTTAGACACCGACCGTGTCCTCTTTGCTCCCAAATACGGAACCCATCGCCAGAGAGCGCCGCCCCCGCCCCTGGCACCGAACCATTGCTTTCAACTATCTGCAAACAAACGGCTTAACCGGATATTGGCCGGACACAACCTATCGCGTCACTACCTGACCCGGACGGGCAGCAGCACCGGGCAGTTTACCCTTCTCGATTCTCCAATCCTGATAAGCCACCAGAATTGGAGCTGCGATTGCGATTGATGAATACGTGCCGATCAAGATGCCGATTACCAGCGCCAGACTGAACCCGCGCAGCACCTCGCCCCCGAACAAATAGAGTGCAAGTACGGTAAGGAAGGTTAGCCCCGCTGTCAAGATGGTTCTGCTCAGGGTTTGGTTGATGCTCCGGTTGACGATTTCCGATAGTTTCTCGCGCCGCATGAGTTTAATGTTTTCCCGGATGCGGTCAAATACCACGATCGTGTCGTTATTAGAGTAACCAATCAGGGTCAGAATGGCCGCGATGACGGTGAGGGAAATGTCTTTATTCAGCAGCGAGAATGCGCCCACCGTGATCAGCGTATCGTGGAACACCGTGACCACAGCGGCAATTCCGTAAATCCACTCGAAGCGGAACCCCAGGTAAACCAGCATTCCGGCGAGCGAATAAGCGGTCGCCAGCAGAGCCTGTTTGCGCAACTGCGCGCCCACCTGCGGACCCACGATCTCGACATTGCGGATTCCGAAATCCGAGAGGAAAAAGCCATCCGGCATAGAGGCGACTACCGCCGGATCGACAGTTGCCTTCAGTTGATCGAAGGAACTCAACACTCCGCCTTGCCCCTTGTCGCGGGCATCGACGACCGCCTGGGCTTGCTGCGTATATTTCTGGTCGGCGTCGGAGCCGAGGTGCATTGGATCTTTATCCATCAGGTAGCTCTTAATGGCCAAGGAGCTCGAGTTGTTGAGATCCTGCTTGCCGGCGGGAGCGTTGGTTTGGAGCGCGTTAATGATTTGAGTCTTGCCCCGGTCGAGCGCCTGTTCGTTGGTTTCCTGCACATCGAGGTCGATCAACTCTTCGTTGTTCGAAGGCACATCGTAGCGTTGAATCTTGGCGTTGTGCAGGCCGGCGCGGTCCAAGGCAGCCCGCAGCGCATTATCGTCGGGGGTGTGCGAGAACTTCACATAAATCAGAGTGCCGCCCCGGAAGTCCACACCGTACGGGATGCCGTGCCAGAACAACATGGAAAACAGGCCCGCCACGCTGAACACCAGAGAGAAAGCGAGAAAATACCACTTCTTGCCGAGAAAATCTATGTTGGTATTGCGAAAGAACTCCAAGCGAAAGCTCCAGGTATCAAAATTTCAAAGTTTCAAGGTTTCAAGGTTTCAGAGCTTCAAGGTCAAGCGGCTCAGAGTGGGTACAACTATCTGAGATTTTAACTTCGAAACCTTGAAACCTCCGAAACCTTGAAACCTGCTTCATTTCTAAATGCTGAGCGCTTCACCGCGCTGCTTGCGGCTCAGAACCCAGTCAAAAATGGTCCGCGAAACAAACACGGCCGTGAAAAGGTTCGCCAGCAAACCAAAAGTGAGCGTGACCGCAAATCCCTGCACCGGACCGGTGCCGAAGATGAACAGGATTGCCGCCGATACGATCGTCGTAACGTGGGTATCTACAATCGTGACCCAGGCGTGACTGAAGCCTTGATCCACTGCCGAGGGCGGCGTCTTTCCATTGCGCAGTTCTTCCCGGATGCGCTCGAAGATCAGCACATTGGAGTCCACGCCCATGCCCACGGTAAGAATCACGCCGGCGATTCCGGGCAGCGTCAAAACCGCTCCCACGTAGCCCATGAAGCCTAGCAGGATGACGAGATTCAGAAGCAGGGCGATGTCAGCATTGATGCCGGCGACGCGGTAGTAGACCAGCATGAAAACTAATACCACGACCATGCCGATGATGGCGGCATTCACGCCGTGGCGTATCGAATCGCTGCCGAGGGAAGGTCCGACTGTCCTCTCCTCGAGATATTTGATGCCCGCCGGCAGGGCGCCCGAGCGCAGGATCATCGACAGATCCTTGGCCTGCTGCTGGTTCATGCTGCCGCCGCTGATGCGCCCGGTATCGCGGATGGCCTGTTGGATGTTGGCTACCTCCTGCACTTTGCCGTCGAGCACCACTCCCAGGCTCTCACCCACATGCGCGGAAGTGAAGCTGTAGAAGCGCTGTCCGCCTTCACCAGTTAAAGTAAATTGCACATCGGGCTGGCCGTTCTCGTCAGTGCTGGCTTGTGCATCGCGCAAGTCTTTTCCCCGGACGGCGGAAACCCGCGACACTAAATACCACGCTTGTTCGTCCATCGGCTTTCCGGGAGCCGAGTGACCCGGCATAAGAATTGCATCCGGAGGCAAGATCCCGCCCTTATCCTGCATCGCGGCTTGCTCGCTTCCGTAGGGTCCGCCCAACACCTGCTTGATCTCAAGCATGGCGGTGGACTGCATGATGTCCTTCACCCGGCCGGGATCGTCCACGCCGGGCAACTGCACCAGAATCTGATATTGACCGAGGCCGTGTTCCTGGATGGTCGGCTCGCTCACGCCGAGGGAGTCAATGCGGTTCCGGATGGTTTCGATCGCCTGGGTCACCGCTTTGCTCTTCAGATCGCTGAGCATCTGCGGCTTCATGGTGAGAATCCACGTGTTGTCCGCTCCCGAAGTCAGGTTGTACTCGGGCAGACGTTCACTCGCGATATCGAGCAGGTCTTTCCGTCCATCCGGCGGAACGCCTTTCAGCACTACTTTGTCAGGGCTGCCCTGCGGGTCGGGTTTGGAAATATCCGCGAACGCAATCTTGCGCTTGTTGAGCTGCTCTTTGAGAATTTCAACGGCATTATCGGAATCGATGTTCACCGCATCATTGACCTGCACCTGCAGGATCAAATGGGTTCCGCCGCGCAGATCAAGCCCAAGGTGAATGCGGTCGGTCATCGCGGTGAGCAGGCCCTGGCCCGTAAAACTCTGCGGAATGCCGAATATCCCGAACAGGAAGACCAGCAGGGTTGCGACGATGAGCCCCAATTTCCAGAGAAGATTCTTATTCATAACGAAAACAGAGTCCAGAGTTCTTAGGTTTTGCCGCTCACTATTTAGTCTTGGCTTCCTCGTCCGCCGTGGTCAATTGCGCCACCGAAGCCTTGGTCACTTCGAGCCGCAGATTGTCCGGAGGAACCCGCAGATGGATGGCGTCTTCCTTCAGAGCCACCACGGTGCCGCGCAGGCCGCCAGTGGTGGTTACCCGGTCGCCGGTCTTGATGCTCTCCAGCATGGCTTGCCACTTCTTTTGCCGGCGCTGCTGCGGCATGATCACGAGAAAGTAAAACACGCCGACCATCAACCCCATCGTGATAATGAAGGAGAAGCCGCTTCCACCCGGTAACTGCAGTGCCAGCAAGAATTTCATATTCACGAAGGCCATATTCACGCGAGCCTTAATCCGCGAGCTTCAATCCGCGAACTTCAATCGGCAAACTTCAATCCGCAAACAAGCGCCCACACCTGCCAACGCCGCGGGCCTGTTATTTCACCACGGGAGTGCCGATCGATTCCGGCCGGATCATCTACCGCTCAGGCTTGACTCCGGGAAGCGTCGTCACCCGGTAAGGTCTAGGGCTCCGGTCGAGACCGGACGCTAGATGGAAAACCTGACTCTTCCCCAAGTCGAATAGAATGACGTACTCGCCGCATGGTGTCAAGGTAGAAACTCAGGTTATGCAGGGTATTTAAGACCTGAGCCAGCACCTCATTCGAAGCATAAAGATGCCGCAGGTAGGCCCGCGAATAACGCCGGCAAACCCGGCAGCCGCAATTGGGATCAAGCGGCCCGGCATCCCTAGTATAACGCGCCTGCTTGATTGAGACTTTGCCTTCAGACGTGAACAAAAGCCCGTGCCGCGCCGCCCGCGTAGGCAGGACGCAATCCATCATGTCGACGCCCAGGCGGGCGTACTCGACGATCTCGTCGGGCGTGCCCACTCCCATCACGTAACGCGGCTTGTCGGCCGGAAGGTGCTCGAGAGTGGCTTCGATCACCTCGCGCGTGCGTTCCCGAGGCTCGCCCACGCTGAGCCCTCCGATGGCATAGCCGGGAAAGCCGATCTCGACGATGCGTTCGGCCGATTCTTTCCTCAATTCGAGGTCCATACCGCCTTGAACGATTCCGAAAAGGGATTGCGTGGCGCGTGCGCCCCCGCCCGCGTCCTTCCATGGCACACCATGCTTGTGCTCTTCAAAATATTTCTTACTGCGCTCCGCCCAGCGCAGGGTTAATTCCATGGAGGCCCTAGTGCGCGCACGATCCGCGGGATACTCGGTGCACTCATCGAACGCCATGATGATGTCGGCGCCGAGGCTAATCTGCACCTCCATCGCGCTTTCCGGACTGAAGAAGTGCGACGAGCCGTCGAGATGCGAACGAAACGTCACCCCTTCTTCGTTTACTTTGCGGAGCTCGTTCAAGCTGAAAACCTGGAAGCCGCCGGAATCAGTGAGGATCGCCCGCGGCCACGCCATGAAGCCATGCAACCCGCCCAGGTTGCGAACGGTTTCCACTCCGGGACGCAGGTAGAGGTGATAAGTGTTTCCGAGAAGAATCTGCACTCCGAGTTCTTCGAGAATGTCCTGCGGCACGCCCTTGACTGTCGCTACCGTGCCGACCGGCATGAATACTGGGGTTTCAATCTCGCCGTGGGTGGTGAGCATCCTCCCGGCGCGAGCGGCGCCGGCTCGAGCCTCGACATGGAACTCAATGGACATTAGGTCTTTGCCTTGCGATTGTAGCAACGCCGCAGCAGCCGTCAGGACTCGGTCAGCTGCAAATGCAGGATTTCGCCGCGCACGCCGCCATCTTCCAGGATTAACCGACCCACGCTCACCGGCAGCTTGAATCGCCGCGGGCCGGCGCTGCCGGGGTTGAAATAAAGCACTCCATCGCACGCCTCTAGTTTAGGAACGTGACTGTGACCGGAAATCACAGCCGAGAATCCAGCGGCTTTGGGCTTGAGATCCAACTGAGCCAGATCGTGCAACACGTAGATAGAAATGCCGCCCAGTTCGAGCACCTCGGTTTCGGGCAGCTTGCGGGACCACGCTTCCTTATCGACGTTGCCCCGCACCGCAGTCACAGGAGCAATGGCCGCAAGCTCTTCGAGAATCTCTGGCGAGCCAACATCTCCGGCATGAATGATGTGATTAGAGCCGCGCAGGGCCTCGAGGGCCTGAGGACGCAGCAGACCGTGCGTGTCGGAAATAACACCGATCAGGATGGGCGGCATCGCACCTCAGGTTTCAGTTCGTCACATCACGCAGGTACCGCTGGTCTCGATCACGTGCGAGCGACCGCGACCGCCCGGTGCAGACTCAGAACATTCTCCTCGAGCACCTGAAAGCGCTGGTACTCACAATCGGCTGCCGTCCCCATCAAAAGCTCTGGATTGCGATGGAGCATCGGACTGGCAACGGGACTTCTCAGCCCAACGTGAATTTCTCTCACACCGGTCTGTTCAATGATGCTCGCGGCATTGTGATGGTTGATGCCGCCGCAAGCCATGATCGCGATACGTCCACGCGACGCCTCAACCAGCCGGGCAATCCGCTCTACGGCCTGTAGCGCGGTTTTTTCCCCGCCTGAGGTCAGCAGACGGTCCGCTCCAGTCGCGCAGATGGATTCCAAAGCACGAAAAAGATCGGCGGACATATCAAAAGCTCGATGGAAAGTGACACTGAGAGGCCGCGCCAGCTCGACCAATTCCCGAGTGCGCTCAATGTCCACGCTGCCGTCAGTGTGGAGGATGCCCATGACAACACCATCGGCCCCGAGTTTCTTGGTGGCCATAATGTCGCGTCTCATGGTCTCGAATTCTTCCGGCGTGTAACAAAAATCGCCGCCGCGCGGCCGAATCATCACCTGCAGGCCGATGGAAGTTCTGCTCCGGGCCAGCTCGATCAGTCCCGCGCTCGGGGTAACACCGCCCTCGAGCAAATTGCTGCACAGTTCCACACGTCCGGCTCCGCCGCGCTCTGCGGCAACCGCGGAGGCAACAGAATCGACGCATACTTCGATCAGAATCCGATCGCTCATCACTCGCGGGCTTTCGTCACTTCCCTTTCTTCTTCATCTTCTCAAGAAGCTTGCCAACGCTCACAATCGCCCGTCCCACACTGCCCCGGCCGATTTCCTGCACATCGTCGCGCGCGGTCACGCGCAGCGTGTAGAACCGCCCGTCAAACGACTGCAACTCGGCCTCGGCTGTGATGTTCGCGCCAATGCCGCTCGCGGCACGGTGCTGGATGTTGATCGCGGTCCCTACCGAAATCTCGTCACCCTCGCAGTAGGGCTTGAGCGCAAGAAACGCCGCGGTCTCCATCAGTCCGATCATGTGGGGCGTGGAATAAACCGGCGGCAACTCGGGACGGTGCGCGGTAAGAGTGTGTTTGAACTCGACTATCTCTTGCGCTTCGCCCCGCGCGCCGATAGGGACCTGCTTCGCCATTCTGTCATCCTATACGAGCTAGCCCGAGCAGCAAGCCACTGGGAGCCTTGCCGGCTTGTTAGAATGAAGTGATAGGCACCAGCGCCGTAGTCCGCCAATGCTTGAGTCTCTGGTTCTGCGATGATGCGGTTCACCGAACAATTCGAGGTAGTCGTGGTCGGTGCCGGCCACGCTGGTTGTGAGGCCGCGATGGCTGCGGCGCGCATGGGGTTGAAGACCGCGCTCTACACGCTGAACGTCGATTTGATCGCGCAGATGTCGTGCAATCCGGCGATCGGCGGCATTGCCAAGGGACACCTGGTTCGCGAAGTCGATGCGCTTGGCGGGATCATGGGCGAGATCACCGACGCCGTCGGCATCCAGTTTCGTCTGCTCAACACTTCGCGAGGCCCGGCAGTGTGGTCACCGCGCGCGCAATGCGACAAACAGGCCTACCGGCTCAAGATGCGCGAGGTTCTCGAATCGCAACCGAATCTCAAGATCAAGCAGGCCGAAGTAGCAGAGCTGATTCTTGAAGTACCCAGTACCCAGTACCCAGTATCCAGCACTGCTGATGACTCGGTACTGCGTACCAGGCACTCGGTACTGGGTGTTCGCCTCCGCGACGGACGCACCGTCGGAGCGCAAGCCGTGATCATCACCACCGGAACTTTTCTCAACGGGCTGATTCACTGCGGCGAGCAGCAGTATCCAGCAGGACGCTCCGGCGAACCGAACGCAGTTCTGCTCGGAGAAGCTCTGAAGAAGCTTGGCCTGCGCGGCTGCCGGCTTAAGACCGGAACCCCTCCGCGCCTGGATGGTCGCACCATCGACTGGTCGCGCTTCGCCGAGCAACCGGGAGACGCGGACCCCACTCCCTTCAGCTTCCGCACCAAGCGAGTGGCGCATCACGACTCGCAGGTTCCCTGCTACATTGCGTCGACCACGACTGAGACGCACCGCATTATCCGGGAGAACGTCCATCGCTCGCCGATGTACAGCGGACAGATCCAGTCGATCGGACCGCGCTATTGCCCGTCGATCGAAGACAAGATCGTAAAGTTTCCTGACAAGGAAACGCACCAGCTCTATCTCGAACCCGAGGGTCTGAACACGCACGAAATCTACGTCAACGGAATGAGTACCTCTCTTCCGGTGGACGTCCAGCTTGCGATCTTGAAGTCGATTCCCGGTCTCGAAGCCGCCGAGATGCTGCGCCCCGGCTATGCCATCGAGTACGACTCGATCGATCCCACCGAACTGCAGCGCACTCTAGAAACCAAGAAGATCGCCAGCTTGTTTCTGGCCGGCCAGATCAACGGGACTTCCGGTTATGAAGAAGCCGCATGCCAGGGGCTGATGGCGGGCATCAACGCCGCATTGCAGGTTAAGGGGCAGCCACCACTGATCCTCGACCGCACTGAGGCATACACCGCGATCCTGATCGACGACCTCATCTCCAAGGGCACGAACGAGCCTTACAGAATGTTCACGTCGCGGGCCGAATTCCGCCTGCACCTGCGCATCGACAATGCTGACCGACGGCTCACTCCGCACGGTCGCCGCGTGGGCCTGATCGCGGACGAAGCCTGGGACGATTTTCAAGACAAGCAGCGGCGGCTGGTGGGAATAAAGAAGTTGCTGCAACAAACCAGACTGACGACTGAAATGTTGGACAATATCCCCCCGTGTAATTCCACCCTCGCAACTTGTCATTCCGACGAGCGAAGCGACGAGGAGCCTGCTGTCGCCAGCAGCGCAACAGACCCGGCTCGCGACTTAAGTTCCGCAATCGGCCAGAGCTGTGCCCAGTTACTGAAGCGCCCCGAGGTCGTCATCGAGCAGTTGGCGCCGATTCTCCGTGAACTGGATCCCACGTTCTTCGCGAGAGAAAAAGAAAGAGAAGACATCGGTGAGAATCCGCGCGAATCCGTGGCCGCGCTTTCTTCCCAAATCCGTAACGAACTCAAGTCAGTAGAAACGGAAATCAAGTACGAAGGCTACCTGCTGCAACAGCAGCGCGCCATGGAGAGGATGAAAAAGTCGGAACAGCGGTCCATCCCCGGCTGGTTTGACTACCGCTCGGTCAGCGGGCTTTCGCACGAAATGCAAGAAAAGCTCGCCCATGTGCAGCCGCGTACCCTCGCCCAGGCCTCGCGCATCCCCGGAGTGACCCCGGCAGCGGTGTCTCTGGTGAACGTTTTCATCGAAATCCAGGCCAGACGCCGCGAGCAGGCTGCAGCCATTTAGAACGCCGGTTAACGGCTGCCGAAATTAACGTTGCGTTAACAATCGATTGTTACGCCCACGTTAATATCACCTCCATGCCATCGGAGTCCCTCCTCATTGAAGACACGCCCGGAAGCCAGCCTGGACAACGCATTATCCGCCTGAACGGGGCCCTGGTTATGACCACGATGTTTGAGTTCCAGGCGATGGTGCGCGCCGATGCTTCCCGGGCGCTGATCATCGATTTTACCAACGTCCCCTATGTGGATTCGGCAGGAATCGGCGCGCTGGTAGGAGCCTACGTCACTCGCCAGAAGGGCGGGCGAAGTCTCGCGCTGGTGGGCGTGTGCAAGCGTATACACGACGCGCTCGGCGTCACCAGGGTCGAGCAGTTCTTCCGCTTCTTCGATTCCGTGAGCGCAGCACAACAGGACTCCGAGTAGTCAAATTGGCCTGAGGCCAGTGTTCAGTTGTCAGTCAAATCCCACGGGGTTCTACTGACCACTAGACACTGGACACTGACCACTGTTCTTTCGTTTGACTGCGTTTGCTATCCCTCCTAAGATGAACTCCCGCAGGTATTTGCCATGATCGGCCAGACCATATCGCATTACCGCATCACCGGGCAGCTTGGAAGCGGCGGGATGGGGATTGTTTACGAAGCGCAAGACCTCGATCTGGGACGCAAGGTTGCGTTGAAGTTCCTGCCGCCGCAACTCTCCAGCGATCAAAATGCCCTGGAGCGTTTTCTACTTGAGGCCCGCACCGCCTCGGCCCTGAACCATCCCAACATCTGCACGATCTATGCGGTCGAGAGGGTAGGCGACCAGTCGTTTATCGCAATGGAGTTGCTCGAGGGGGATACCTTGGATCGTCGTCTGGGCCCTGGTGGGCTGCCCCTGGATCGCCTGCTGGACTGGGGCATTCAGCTGGCCGACGCGCTCGACGCCGCTCACGCCAAAGGCATCATCCATCGTGACATCAAACCGGCGAATATCTTCGTGACCAAGCGTGGACCGGTGAAGGTACTCGATTTCGGCCTGGCCAAGCTGGCGCATCCGGAGGCGGCGATGGAAACCATCGGAGCCACCCAGAACGATCCCAACCCTGTGCATCTGACCAGTCCCGGCGCGACCGTCGGCACCATCGCATACATGTCTCCGGAACAGGCGCGCGGCTTCGAACTCGATACTCGGACCGACTTGTTCTCGCTGGGGGCGGTGATCTACCAGATGGCCACTGGACGGCTTCCTTTTGCCGGTAATACCTCGGCGGTGGTCTTCCACGCGATTCTTGAACTCGATCCCGTTTCGGCCCTTCAACTAAATGCCGGCCTGCCTCCCAAACTGGAGGAGATTATCGCGAAGGCCCTGGAGAAGGACCGCGACCTGCGCTACCAGTCCGCCGCCGATCTGCGGGGTGACTTGAAGCGCCTGAAGCGTGATACGGAGTCCGGCCGCAAACCGGGGCCAACGCCATCCTCGACGTCGGCATCCGTTCTCGCGACCGCCAGTGCCAGCTCTTCAGGATCAGGCGCTGCGAGCACCGCGCCGGTCGCGCCCGGATCTTCGCAGACTTCCAGTCAAACCTCCGCCGTAGTCGCCGCAGCGGGCCGCCACAAGTTCGGGACGGGCGTGACCGCCTTGATCGTCCTTATCGTTCTGCTCGCTGCGGGCTTTGGCGTCTATTCGCTGATTCCACGAAACAATGCGCAGCCTTTTGCGAACTTCTCAGCCAGCAAGGTGACCGAGACCGGCGATGCTATAGACGCGGCACTCTCCCCCGACGGCAAATATATCCTGAGCCTGGTCAGGGCCAAGAGCGACAACGGTCTGGCCAGCCTCTGGCTTCGCAATGTTCCCACCAATAGCGTCACCCAGGTGCAGCCACCAGCTGACGTCTGGTACAACGGCCTTCGATTCTCGCCCGACGGGAACTACTTTTACTCTGTGCACAGCGAACCCGGGAACAGCGCTCTGAAATACTTGTATCGCACGCCACTGCTGGGCGGCACGCCGGAGCGTTTGACGGCTGATGTGGATTCGAACGTTACGTTTTCTCCCGACGGCCGGAAGCTCGCCTTCATGCGCTACGACAATCCCGAGCCTAACAAGTACCAGCTGATTGTGCGGTCCGTCGATAACGGCGCCGAGACCGTGCTGACCGGCGGCCCTAACAGCCAGGGACTCTACAGTCCCGCATGGTCCCCTGACGGGAAAACGATTATGTGTGCCGTGGCTCAGCCCGGCAACGACGCGTTTTCCGGATTAATGGCGGTGGACGCCAGCACTGGCCAGCAACGCCTGTTCCTCGGTTCGGCCGACTCCTTCGGCTTTATCACCTGGATGCCGGATGGCCACGGTCTGCTGGTTCTGAACAGCACTTTTTCTTCCAACTATTCGCGACGGCAGATCGTCTTCGTTTCCTACCCTGGAGGAAAGTTGAATCCGGTTACGCGCGATACCAACGATTATTCGAATCTCAGCGTCGCATCGAACGGTCAGTTACTGGGCACCGTCCTCAGCGAAGGGCATTGGAATCTCTCAGTCATGTCAGCCGCGTCTGGCGGCGGGGACGCGCGGCAGATCGGGACCGCAACCGCCTCGACTAACTTCACCTGGATGCGGGACGGCCGGTTGATCGACGACAAGGACGGCACGCTATATTGGGTAAACCCAGACTCGGGAGCCAAAGGTGTCTTCATCACCGAGCCCGACACCTTCAGCGCCGACCCCTCCGAATGCTCCGCTGGCCGCTACCTTGTCTTTGACCATGGCTGGCGCGGTGGTAAAAGCAGTTATAACGTCTGGCGCGCGGACGCGGCCGGGGGGAATCTGAAGCAACTGTCGAATGGTAAGGCCGATCATAGCCCGGTTTGTTCTCCCGACGGGAAATGGGTCTATTACCTCGACGGCAATCTTGGCAATCTAATGCGAGTGCCGATTGACGGCGGGGCCGCGCAGAAGGTAACCGACGTGCCGAATCTGGGCTCGTTCGATATTTCCCCGGACGGCAGCGTCGTCGCCTTTCTCACCATAAATCACGCCCAAGGTCACGAGGCGAACCTGGCAATCGTTGCGACCGATACGGGCAAAGTGAGCAAGCTCCTGAAGTTCGAACGGGGGGAGGGGTACCTGATCCGCTTCTCGCACGACGGCAAGGCATTGGTTTATGGCGTCCGCGAGAACGGGGCCGACAACTTGTGGAAGCAGCCCCTTGACGGTTCCCCGGGAACACGGCTCACTTCATTCACCTCGGAGCACATCTACGACTTCCACTGGTCGTCTGATGGCAGCAGGCTGGCACTGGTGCGCGGACACAGCGATTCCGATGTCGTGCTCATGCGCAACGAGCGACCGTAGCGACCGTAGCGAAGTAGCGGCTGTCATGAATCTTCTGTAGAAGAACAAAAAAGGCGGCCATCTCTGGCCGCCCTCTTTCCGGATTGTTAGCGAAGTGGTTTATGCACCCTTCACGTTCTCGGCTTGCCAGCCCTTGGGGCCTTTGACCACGTCAAACTGCACCTGCTGCCCTTCCTGAAGGCTGCGGAAGCCGCTCGCCTGAATGGCGGAGAAATGCACGAATACATCCTCTCCGTTCTGGCGGCTGATGAAACCGTAACCCTTGGCGTCGTTAAACCACTTCACTGTTCCTGTTTCCATGGTGTTGCTTTGTTCCTTTTTCTGTGATGTAGCGCTGAAACTTTGGAAGGCTTCTTCTGCAGGCAGGTCACGCGCTGGTTGGCGGAGAAACTGGATACTGCGAAAGAAATCTAAAGATCAAACGCAATTAAATTGTAAGGGAACGATTGCCAAAAATCCACAATATTTCGTTAATTGCACCCTTAAGTATCTATGTATCAACAACTTCCGGGCGCGCTCACGCGAGTGCCCGCCCGCGGGGATTTGCCATCCGCAGGGCAAAAGATACATGATCAGAAGTGGGTGACCGAGGCTGAACATCGGGGTCCAACGACCGAGGGTAAATGATTAAGAACATGCATTTCCGCAAGCTCCTGATTTTGATCGCGCTCGCGACTCCAGCGTGGGCGGGGATCGTAGAAGACGTGCGCACTGCCCTTGCCCAGAATAATTTCAGCGCAGCCGACTCCTACCTTAATTCCTACCGCGCCAGAAGCGGCGTCACTCCCGAGTATATCGAGGCCTACTCCTGGATGGCGCGCGCTGCCCTCAACGCACGCAACTACAATCAGGCAGCAGCGTATGCCAAGCAAACCACCGCCCTTGTGCAGGATCAGCTCAAACAGCGACTGCTCGATGCCGAACCACACCTGCCGCTCGCCTTGGGCGCAGCCCTCGAGGTCCAATCGCAGGTGCTGGCAGCTGAGGGCCAGCGCACTCAAGCGATCGCGCTTCTGCAGACCGCGCTGCGCACTTACGGAAGCACTTCAATTCGCGCCCGCCTGCAGAAAAACCTGAACCTGCTCTCCTTTGATGGAAAACCAGCGCCCGCGCTTCGAGAGGAACAGTTTCTCGGCTCGAAGCCTCCCGCTCTCGGTCAACTCAAAGGCTCACCCGTGCTGCTTTTCTTCTGGGCGCACTGGTGTGGCGACTGCAAGGCTGAAGCTCCCATCATCACCCGCCTGCGCACGGAATTCGCGTCCCAGGGATTGACAGTCGTAGGTCCTACCCGCCTCTACGGCTACACCGCGCAAGTCGAGAACGCTTCACCCGCCGATGAACTCGCCTACATCGACGCCGTGCGCCACCGCTTCTATGGCGGACTGCTCGACATGCCCGTCCCCATCAGCAAGTACAACTTCGATGTATACGGAGCTTCGACCACGCCCACGCTGGTTTTGCTCGACCGCAGCGGCAAGGTCGCCATGTACCATCCCGGCGCGCTGCCCTACGACCAACTGAAAGCGGAGATTGAAAAAGTCGTGGCGTCACCCGCTACAATCGCCCGGTGAACCTAGACGATACGATCGTCGCCATCGCGACGCCGCCCGGCCGCGGCGGAATCGGCGTGGTGCGGATTGCTGGACCGAGGTCGATCGAGATTGCAAACCCAATGTTGCGGCTGAAACACGATCTGGAACCAGTACGCGCCGTCTTCGGAGAGCTAATCGAGCCGTGTAGAGCGGGCGCCCTACACGAACCTCGCATCGACGAGGTCGTGGTCACCTACTTCGCGAAGCCCCATTCCTACACCACCGACGACATCATCGAGATCGCCGCCCACGGCTCTCCAGTCGTACTGCGCCATATCGTCGAGTTGTGCGTCGCCGCCGGAGCGCGTCTGGCCGAACCCGGCGAGTTCACCATGCGCGCCTTTCTCAACGGCCGCATCGATCTCACCCAGGCCGAAGCCGTCCGCGATCTCATCGATTCCCAAACTCTCTACCAGGCGAAGATCGCCGCCCAACAGCTCGATGGCGCTCTTTCCCGGCGCTTGCAGCCCGTCAAACAGAAACTGGTCGAGCTGATCGCCGTGCTCGAGGCCGGTATCGATTTTGCGGAAGACGACGTTTCCGTCCTGCCCGACTCATCCATTCTCGAACGCATCGCGGCGGTCCGCGAACCGCTTCAACAGCAAGCCGCCAGCTTCGCCTACGGCAAGATCGTGCATCAGGGGCTGACCCTCGCCATCGTTGGCCGCCCTAACGTCGGCAAATCAAGCCTGTTCAATCGCCTGGTCGAACGCGAGCGCGCCATCGTTACAGCAACTCCCGGCACCACTCGCGACCTGGTCAGCGAGACGGTCGCCATCGGCGGCATTCCGATTCAGCTCGTCGACACGGCCGGAATCCGGCAGGCTCTTGATGAAGCCGAATCCATCGGCATCCGCAAAAGTATGGAGGCGTTAGTGGATGCCGACCTTGTGTTAGTCGTACTTGACGCGTCGCAGCCGGTGACCGTTGAAGACGAGGAACTCCTGCGTCAGGCGCAAAGCCGGCCTGTTATCGTGGTCGCCAACAAGTCTGACCGGGTTGGAAAGGATCGGGAAGGGCGAGGCTTCAGTCGTGTCAATCTCGTGCAGCAGAGCGGGGGAGCTTCGGCTCCTGAGGGAAGCCACGCCTCGGCGCGTGTCCTTACCTCTGCTCTCACCGGCGAAGGCATCGCCGAACTGCGCGCCGAGATTCTGTGTCACATCGGCGGCGAAGCCGGAGCGCAGGCCGAGGCTGGCTTCCTTACCAACGTCCGCCATCAGGGCCTGGTGCAGGATTCACTCGCCGCGCTTGACGCTGCTACTCGCGCAGTGGCCGCGAAAATCCCCCACGAAATGCTCCTGCTCGATCTCTACAGCGCTCTCCGGCCCCTCGATGCCATCACTGGCGCCACCACCGCCGACGACATCCTCAATCTGATCTTCAGCACATTCTGCATCGGGAAATAAGCGCCGCGCCAATTCGTCCACCTGCATAAAAACAACGGCCGCACCCAAGGGTGCGGCCGTCGGTAAAGACTGTACAAGGTTAGAAGCGGACGCGAGCGCCCAGTTCGATGTTTCGCGGCTCTCCCTCGCCCAAGGCTCCGAGAGCACCAAAGCCGCCGGGGTTGTAGAGGCCAAGGTAGTTATCGGTCCACTGATTGTGGTTGAGCACGTTAGCGAAGACGCCCTGGAATTCCATGCTAATGCCCTCCGCGACTCGAATGCTCTTCTTGACGCTCAGGTCCATGTTCCAGTACGCCAGCCCATTGAGGAATCCAGTGCCTCCATCCCGGTTGTCGATCCCGAGAATCGGGTTACGCCAGTTCGTGTATTGATTCGTACCGGTCGGAAAATAATTTACGGGGTAGCCATTCGTCTGATTTGAGCAGAAGCCCGCAAACTGGTAACCGGGGCAGTTGTATGCATGTGTGTGGGGAACGGGGCCGATCGGAACGGCGTTCTCCATGTCGTAGTCGGCGCACCCGATGCCATCGCATGAACCAAAGCTCTGGTAATTTCCAAAGGTCGTGCCGACCTGAGTCGGGACGCCGGAGCCGGCAGCGATGATCGTGGCGAACGTCCAGCCGCCCAAGACCCGTCCCATGAATCCAGACTGTCCCTTAAAGAAAGGAGGCTGGTAGACAATGAAAACGTTGTAGAGGAATTTGCGGTCCCAGGCCTGTCTTCCATACTGTTCGTTGGGATTGAAGTCATCGAGAAGATTCAGCTCGCTCGAGGATTGTGCCTGTGCCCCCATTCCCAAAGCCTTCGACCAGGTGAAGTTGTTCTGCAACGTTACTCCCTTCCAATCGGCCATCTTGAGGGAGACGAAACCGGCGTTGTAGTTGCCGTGGCCAATGCTGGCGTTCAGGAAGGCCCCGTCAGTGTACGAGCCGGAGCAGCCGTTGGTTCCGGTTCCGCCCAATGCCGCGCAGTTGGCGGGAATCGGAGTGCTCTGCAGGCTGCGCGGGAAATTGAATGCGCCGCTGTCCAGATCACTCCAGAGGCCCCAGACCTGAGCGTTGACCAGGTTACTTGTCACATTGGGATTCACAGCTGCGCAAGGATTAGCAGTCGTGCCAGGAGGAGTACAGCCGTTCCCGTAGGCAACGCCCTCATTGAAGACTAGAGCGGCCGTGCAACTCGTAAACCCGGCACAGTACGCTGGGTTCAGCGAATTCTCGAAGAAGGGTTGGGCAGTGACGGGGGTCGGACCAGTCGTGCTAGCCCCCGCGCAACCGCCTCCGGCCAGCCCGTGGATGCCGCCGCAGTATTGCAACAATAGATTGTCGTAGGCTTGCTTAAACTGCTGCCCGCCCTTTGTCATCATGTAGGGAACTGGGTTTAGTTCGACGGGTTGGTACTCGTGGGTAATTCTGCGCCCAATGTACCCTACTTCGAGAGTCATCCTGCGGCTCAACTGCCGCTGAATGGTGAAATCGAACGAGTCAATCGCGTTAGCCCGGAAATTCGGATCCAAAGCCTCGGGGGACGCCGAGGAAGTGATGTTGAACCCAGGATAGGCAGGCTGGGGCAGCGTCTGACTCAGCTGCGAGATCAGGGGAACGGTGGGGCCTCCGCTGGCAGAAACCGTTGATCCAACGCGAAAAGCCGTTGGGTTCGCCGGGGTAGCCGCTCCGTAGGTACCTGAGCCCGAACCCCCGCAACCCCAGTTGCCTGGGTTGGCGGTAACGACGACGTTCGCGTTGCATGCCTGGGGCTGTTCCAAGCCGAGTCCCAGCAGCGGCACCAACACCTGCACCACACCATTCGTCCGGCCATAGCCGCGGCCATAGCCGCCCCGGACTACCGTGCTATCGTGCCCGAAGATCTTCCCAATCGTAGTGTCGCTGTCGAAACGAGGGTTCCAAGCCACGGCCACGCGAGGGCTGAATTCGCCGTAGAACGGGTTGTAAGGATACTTCAGTCCGTTCGAGGTATTGCCAACCAGAGCAAACCCGACTTCCGGGTTATATACATTGCCCGCGAGCGCTGCGCTCTTTACGTTGGCTAGGTAGCCCAGCGTGGTGACCGGCTGATTCGCCGCGTCTACCAGCACCGTCTGCTTCCCGTCCTGCTCAACCGGTGGCATCTCCAGCGCCCAGCCCAAACCGTAGGTCAGGGTCAGACTCGGCTTCACGTGCCAAGTGTCGCTGAAGTAAACGTTGTAGTAAGGAATCGTGCTCTTGTCGTAGGCATTGGAAAGAGGAGGATCCAAAGTCAGATTAGAGCCGCTACGCGCGAACATCTGCGAAGCGATGGAAACGACGCCCAGCACGTTGGCGTAAAGGGAATCGCAGGTCCCCTGACTCGTGGAAACGGTACTGGCCGAGCCGCAGGGGTATGCGGCGCTGCTTAGCCCCGCTCCGTTAGCTCCGTTGCCCAGCGAATACACGGGAAAAGCGTTGATTGTGCCGCCGCTGTCGTTGCGCTGGTGGTAGTCCCAATTGTGCTGATAGGTACCGCCAAACTGAAACAGGTGGTTCCCTTTCAACATCGATATGTCATCGCGAATCATGTCGTCGTGCCCATCCCAGAAGCGGCGGCGAATCTGCTGATTGTTCACGTTGAAGGGGCCGAGGTCCTGGGTCGCTGACTGGCCGCTGTCCAATTCGAGTGCGCCGCCCAGCCCAGCGATCTGTGGCGGAGCTCCGGTGCGCCCCCAGGCCCACCAGTTGCGCAGGAAGCTGTAGTGGATATCGTTGGTCGTATTGGTCGTAATGTTGGTGGTCAGACCCGCAACCAGGTACCAGTTTTGAACCGGATCGCTCGATATGGAGGCCGGCGTTCCCAGGGTATCGCCAGGGAAGAAGCCGCCAATGTCGACCTGCTCGTTCCCGGCAACCTTGATATTGTAATACCGGTAGCTGGCCATGAAATGATTCTTTGAACCGAAATCGTGATCGATGCGCGCCACATCGAAGTTGCTGGTGATAGGCGTATTCAGGTTACCCGCAAACCCTAAGACATTGGATCCGTCGCACAGGCTCTGACTGCAGGCGGCGTTTGACTGGGGCTCGTACAAGTCCCATATGCCGGTACCGGCAGCGTTGTGGAGGAGTGGACTAATTCCAATGGCAAGCGGGTCACAATGGCCGGTCGGGGACCCGGAACAGCCTTGATCCCCCGGGATGATCGACCCGTTGGGGGCCGTCACTGCATAGGGATTCAGGTTCGTGATCGCGCCGGTGACGGAGTCTGTCAACAGCCCCAACCGCAGGTTCGGCGAGGGGACGTTTCTGAAGATGGTCTGGGAATTCGGATACCTGAAACCTTCGTAGTTGAAAAAGAAGAAAGTCTTGCCGCCGAGAATCTCCTTCGGAGTGACCGGCCCACCGATAGCGCCGCCAAACCGGCTGTAATGAAAGTTAGGAAGCGGAGTACCATTGAAACTATTCTGCCAGGAATTCGAGGACCAGTTGTTGTCTTTGTAATACTCGTAACCAGTGCCGTGGAAGCTGCTTGTTCCGCGTTTCGTGACCACCTTGATTTCTGCGCCCGCGGAACTGTTGAAATCAGCAGTCTGGCCGGCAGTATTGACCTTAAACTCTTCGACGCTATCGGCCGGGGTCGGCATTACGCCCGACGGAGCGGAATAAGTAAATGTCTGGGTCGACATGCCGCCGGTCGGGTCGCCGATCACAAGGCCGGTCTGCGTCGACGTGTAAACGCCGCCGCTGCCATCCATGTCGTTCGAGTTGTTGCCGCCATCCAGTGAGAAATAGCTCTGGTCGTTTACCGCACCCGCCACGTCGCCACCGGCGCTAACGCCCGGCTGCAACTCGATGAAGGTGTTGACGTCGCGGCCGATGCTGGGCAGGTTGTCAATCGCGATCGATGTGACCGTGTTGCCCACCGTGGCGTTCATGGTCTGCAACTCCGTGCCAGTGGCTGACACTTCCACGACCACATTCGCGCCGCCCACTTGCAGGGCCAGATTGATCGTCAGACTTTCGCCGACCTTCACCTCCTGCTTCTCGGTCTTGGTGGTGGCGAAGCCAGACTTTGTGACCGAGATGTTGTAAACGCCGGGGGTCACGTCCACAAAGATGTAACGCCCATCCTTGTTGGTGGTGGTGCTTCGCGCAATGTTGGTCGAGGAATCGGTCAGCGCGACTGCCGCGCCGGGCACCACCGCATTCGACTGGTCAGTCACGGAGCCGGCAACCGTACCGGATGACGTTGATTGTGACCACACGGGCAAGGAACCGCCCACACAAAGTACCAACACGAAAACCAGAGCCAACTTGAAGCTGCGCATCGCTTCCTCCTGAACCGAGAAATTGAGTGTTAATGACTGACCAACCGCCTGACCAATCGAAGATTGCCTGAAGAGTATGAGACCCACGGCGGCGTCACTGAGTGCAACTGGCGTTCCAAACAGCATGCTGTTTGAAACTGTTATGTTTGTTTGACTTACGGCAGTTCTTGGAAGGCGAAGCTCCGGTTTGTTGAATAAAACTATGGTTTTCTGTAGTCCAAGGGAGCCGAGCCCGCGGTCCGAGGTCGGTCAGCGCTTCGAGCCAGCCGATCGCCAGTCGGGACGCGGGCATCCGCGTTGACCCTCCAAGAAGTGCCTGGGGAAGCAGGAAATTCGCGCGAATTCGACGACTATTTGGAGAGGCCGGCCAGCGTTTCGCGGAACAAGGTATCGAATGATCCCGCCTTCTCGCCCTTGCCCCCGTCGTGCTTGACCGCATTCGCCAAGGCCTTTTCGGCTGCGGCCCGCTGGTAGCCCAGGTTCACGAGCGCGGAGAGAACATCTTCTTCCGTCGCGCTCAGGGCAGGTGCTGTCGGCGTGGAGGTCCCGCTTAAGGCCGGTAACTTGTCCCGCAGTTCCAGCACCATGCGTTCGGCGGTCTTCTTGCCGATTCCCGGGATCCTGGTCAGGCGGGCCACATCATTGCCGCGGATCGCACCTGCCATTTCGTCCGCCGCCATCCCGCTCAGGATGGTGATGGCCAGCTTCGCCCCGATGCCGCTCACGGTCATCAACTTCTCGAATAATTGCTTCTCAGCGGGACGGAGAAATCCATATAGCGCAATCAAGTCCTCACGCACGTGAGTGTAGATGTGGAGGGCAACTTCAGAGCCGTTGGCGGGCAATTCTGAAAAAGTCGGCACACTGATATTCACTTCATAGCCGACGCCGCAGGTCTCCACGATAATTTGATTGGGATGCTTGCTCAGCAGTTTTCCGCGCAGATGGGCAATCATGCTAGTACATAGTATCTAGTACCTGGTACCCAGTGCCCTTCGAAAATGATAAGTGAGTGGTTCGGCAGTCCCGCCCTAAAATGCGGGGTCCTGGGTACTAGGTACTTGGTACTGAAGATCAGGCAGCGAAAACGGCAGGGCCGACCCCCTGCCGTCTCCGTGGAATTCAAGCTCTTTGTTTTCGCTACTTCTTGTTGACGGTTTTCTTCAGTTCGGCCCCAGGGGTAAATTTCGCGACCTTGCGGGCAGCGATCTTGATGGTGGCGCCGGTTTGTGGATTGCGTCCGTTCCGGGCCTTTCTCTGCGAGACCGAGAATGTGCCGAAACCGATTAGAGCCACTCGATCCCCTTTCCGCAATGCACCAGTAATGCTGCTCACAGCGGTATCCACCGCGGTCGCAGCCTGCGCTTTGCTGATTTCGCAAGCGCCTGCGATCTTGTCAACCAGATCGGCTTTATTCATAGTTTCTCCTCGCAGGTCTCGTTCATTCCCAGCACACACCGGGAAGGACAAAAGCTTGTGGCTGAGTTGGGAAACCTGACGGGGGACATTCTCCTCTCTCCACGGAGAATGTCAACTGTGAAAATCCGCGCCCGAAGCCTGTTTCGCACCCCTCTGTCCCGGAATGGGGCTGAGGGGGCGGGTTCTGGGGCTGTGGAGAGCGGTGGAAAAGCGGTAACCAATCCGCTCACGAAGGCGAAACCCAAGCCGGGAGCGGTTTTCCTCAGCTCTCCACAACCCCGCTCGCCGCTTCACAGGTTGTACACAGAGGTCCGCGGTTTCGCACTTGCCGGAAGCCGGCGTCAGGGTGCAGAGTCAACTGATACAGTTTACGCAGAGCTGAAGCGAGATGGCAGATTTGAGAAGCATCGAAGACGTGGGCTTGAAGTCGACCAAAACACAGGCGGAAGTTTGTCCGCTCTGCGCAGGGACGGGCTGGAAGACGCTTCCCGCCAGCCTTAGCGCGCCTAAAGAGGGCAGCAGTCGCAGTAAAGACCGGCGCGTCACGCGCTGCGATTGCCAACTGCGAGCGCGCGGTCAGGCTCTGCTGGCTGCAGCGCGCATTCCGCGGCGCTACGAGCATTGCGAACTCGCGAGCTACACCACGGACTTCCCCGGCGCGCATCCCTCACTTTCGTTTGCGCAGCTCTCCGCTACCCGCTTCGCGCAAGAGTACGATCCCCGCGATGGCACAGGCCTTCTGATCATCGGCCAGATCGGCACCGGGAAGACTCATCTGGCAGTCGGGATCACCAAGGAACTCATCGTCAAAGGCATTTCTTGCCTGTTCTACGACTATCGCGAACTGCTGAAAGAAATCCAGAACTCGTACAATGCCGCGGTTCAAACTACCGAACTGGACGTTCTACGCCCCGTTTTTGAAACCGACGTCCTGGTTCTCGACGAACTGGGCGCGGTGAAGCCGACAGAATGGGTTTGGGACACGGTCAGCCTTATCCTCAATACCCGTTACAACGACAATCGCACCACGATCATTACGACGAATTTTGAAGATCAACCCGCGGCCGGCGCCAGTAGCTCTGTTTCTCCCGCGCGGGCGGCTACACGTGCCGAAACTCTCGGCGACCGCATTGGAGAACGCATGCGCTCCCGCCTCCACGAAATGTGCCGCATCATCAAGATGGAGGGCGAAGACTTCCGCCAGAAGTTGCGTAACGCCAGCTTCCGCTGAGTCTTCACGCGAATCTGGTGCGAAACGACCTTCAGTGCGAACAACCCTAAGCTAGAGGGAACAACCATGCGCTGGTACCACTATTTGGCATACTTCTTCGGCGGCATATTCCTCGCGAACGCTTTGCCCCATCTCGGTAATGGGATTTCGGGGCATGCCTTCCAAAGCCCCTTTGCATCGCCGCCCGGCGTGGGATTGTCGTCCTCGACGGTCAACGTCGCGTGGGGCCTGTTCAATCTTGCCATCGGTTATCTGCTCGTCTGCCGTGTCGGCAACTTCGACCTGCGCAAGACCTCGCACGTGCTCGTCCTCGGGGCCGGCGTCTTGATCATGTCGCTGAATCTTGCCCACTATTTCGGACGGTTTCACGGGGGAATGTGAGACCTCTGCCCCGGATCTGCACGGATTTTCACGGATCATTATTTACGGATCAAGAGGAACCTCCGGTGAGATGGTTTCCCTTTATTTGATTTATCCGCGAGAATCCGTGTTAATCCGTGGCAAAAGAAAGTTCGCCATAGTAAATCCGCACTAAAATGATTCCGTGCTCACCGAGCGCCTGGAATTCGCCCCCGAACGCGACGCCGAGGTTTTCGCCGCCGTGCCCGCGGCCCCAGCCGTATTCCAGCTGCGCGGCGCAGACGCGCAGGCGCAGCCTTACGTCAGCAAGACTGCAAATCTCCGTCGGCGTCTGCAACGCCTGCTGGGCCCGGCCGAAGAACGAACCAAGAAACTAAATTTGCGCGACCGCGTCCGCTCCATCGAGTACGCACGAACCGGTTCCGACTTCGAATCCGGCTTCCTGCTTTATCGGGTCCTGCGCGAAACTTTTCCCAAGACGTACACCAACCGCGTGCGCTTCCGCTTCGCGCCCATGGTCAAGCTGCATCTCGAAAACGAATATCCTCGCGCTTCCATCACCACACGCCTGGGACGGCTCAAGGGCCGCGCGCTCTACTACGGCCCATTCCAGTCCCGCACCGCTGCCGAGAAGTTCATGAACGACTCGCTCGACTTTTTCAAGATGCGCCGCTGCGTCGACGACCTACATCCCGATCCCAAATTTCCCGGCTGCATCTATTCCGAAATGAAGATGTGCCTCGCCCCCTGCTTCAAGGGCTGCACCGACGAGGAATATTTCGCTGAAGTCAGCCGCGTGCAGGCTTATTTCGATTCCGGAGGTGAATCCCTCGCCCGCGAGTTGTCCGCGCAGCGCGACGCGGCATCGGCCGATCTTCAATTTGAAGAAGCAGCCACCATTCATGTCCGCCTGGAAAAACTGAAGCAAGTTCTGAGCCAGTTTCCCGAAGTAGTTCACCGCCTCGACCGCCTTTCCGCTCTGGTCATCCAGTCCAGCCACGCGGCAGACTCTGTCACATTCTTTCGTGTGGAGGGCGGCGCGATCTCAGGGCCGGCGGTGTTCTCGATCCAAGCCGCCGAGCACGCAAAGTCACAATCGATGGAATCACGAGTGCAGGCAATTCTCGATTCGTTCGCGCCCGCGAAGGCTCGTCCCGCGCTCGAAACCATGGAGCACCTCGCGCTCATCAAGCGCTGGTATTATCGCGGCCGCCGCACCGGAGAAATATTTCTTGCCGATGACAAAGGAGTGTTCCCCATGCGCCGCATCGTGCGCGGCATCGGCCGCGTGTTCAGAGGCGAAGGGCCAGAGGTTGATCAATGAAGCGCTTTCGCCACACAGGCACAGAGACACATAGAAATTCTTGGATCTAGGTTTTGCGGTTCTGGTTTTCTCTGTGTCTCTGTGCCTCTGTGGTGAAAGACTTTTTCAGGAAGGGACGAAAATGGCCACCCAGGATCCGAACAGCAAACAACTCCGCGAGCACCTGCTCTACCTTCTCAATGGCGGCGGCGCTCACGCCCGCTTTGACGATGTCGTGAAAAACTGGCCGGAGGATCTGCGCGGCACCAAGCCCAACGGACTGCCGCACACTGCCTGGATGCTGCTTGACCATCTTCGCCTGGCGCAGTGGGACATCCTCGAGTTCAGCCGCAACTCCAAACACTCGTCTCCCGAATGGCCCAAAGGCTATTGGCCGAAGACGGAAGCTCCTCCGAGCGCGGCCGCCTGGAACAAAAGCGTTCAGCAATTCCGCAAAGATCTGAAGTCGATGCAGGCTTTGGTTGCTGACCCGAAGACTGATCTTTATGCCCCCATTCCGTGGGGCGACGGTCAGACCGTTCTCCGGGAAGCCTTGCTGCTAGCCGATCACAACGCTTATCACCTCGGCCAGTTGATCGATGTGCGCCGCCTGCTCGGAGCGTGGAAGGGATAGTAGCGCCGCCGAGACAGCCGCACTCCAAAAATCGAGCCGGCCCTTTCGGGTCGGCTCGATTGCTTTGTCAAACTGATCAGCACTTTATGATCAGGTTTAAGGCGCTACCGTTATGGTAACGGGCGTCTCGTTCGTAAGTGATCCGGAAGTCCCGATCAGATCGATGGTTGTTGTCCCCGTTGGCGCGCGTCTGGTAGCGCTCCACGTAATGGTTACTTTCACGCTGCCATTGGCCGAAGGCGTGACGGGGTTGGCCGAGGCCGTCGCCGATACGCCACTGGGGAATCCGCTCACGCTCAACGAGACAGCAGAATTGAATCCATTCACACTGGTGACCGTGAGAGTGGTCGATACGCTGCCCCTTTCATCAATAGTGAAAGAAGAAGGTGACAGCGACAGCGTGAAGTTCTTCGTGCCCGAAGAAGCATTCACCGTGAGGGCAATGGTAGTGCTGTGAGTGGTCGATCCCGAGGTTCCGGTGATCGTCACCGTAGCGGCGCCGACGGTTGCGGTTGAGGAAGCCGTCAGCGTGAGAGTTGAGGTGGCGCTGCCGTTCGCCGCCGGAGTCACCGGGTTAGTCGAGAACGCCACCGTGACGCCCGTAGGCAGGCCGGTAGCGCTCAACGTGGTTGCAGAGTTAAACCCGCCTGTGCTGGTGATCGTAATGGTGCTTGTTCCGTTAGCACCTTGAGTTACGGTCACGGATGCAGGCGAAGCGCCGATGGTGAAGTTTGGTGCAGCCGTCGCACTCACCGTGAGGGCAACAGTAGTGGTTGCGGTCAGGCTGCCGGAAGTTCCGGTGATCGTCACCGTGGACGTTCCAGTAGTCGCCGTGGAACTCGCCGTGAGCGTAAGCACGCTGGTCCCGGTTGTGGGATTCGTGCCGAACGCTGCGGTTACCCCGCTGGGCAGGCCGGATGCAGCCAGCGTTACGCTGCCGGAGAATCCGCCCGCATCAGTCACTGTGATGGTGCTGGTGCCACTGTTGCCTTGGGTAACCGACAGGCTGCTCGGCGAAGCCGAAAGCGTAAAGCTCGGCGTCGCAGATCCAGCCAACAGGTTGATGATCCCGGTCGTATTCGGGCTGCCCCAGCCTGTGCACAGATCGAAGCCGGCTAATCCCGAATAGGTGCCGCAACTGCCGCTGGTGATGTCGTGGAAATAGGTGCCATAGCTCGAGCTCAGAGCCGCCGGGTAAAGGATCGGATTGATGAACCCGATCGTGTCCCCGTTAGCTGCTGCCTGTTGATTGGCCAGAGCCAGATAACCGGCCCACATGGGCGTCGCAAAGCTGGTTCCACCGTAGTCGTTCGCCGTACAAGTAGTTTGGTCGGCGCAGACGTAAAAGGTAAAGTTCGCGTTCGCCGACACGTCTGGGCCATTCCGTAAAGTCGTGGATCCTTTGTTTGACGAGGTGATCACGCCCGAAAGCTGCTGCCAGGAGGGGATCGGGATGGAATCCGGGGAGATGCCGCCGCCGCTGTCGGCCCAGGCAGTTTCCGATTTCCAGGCTCCGGCCGCGCTGGAGGTTGTTAGGTCCGTGCCGCCGACTGAGACGACATTCGCATCGTCGGCTGGCCAGGCCTCATTCGACGCTGACCAAGCTGAACTGTCCCCAGACGCGGCAAAAAAGTTTTGCCCTTGCGACGCCATCTGCTCAAAGTACGGGTCCAGCGTGCTCGGGTCCGCCGGTGTCCAGCCCCACGAGCAGCTGATCTGCTTTGACAACGGAGCGTCCGTATCCGTAACCATCGCGCTGATGCAGGCCGTATCGCTGATGTTTCCTGTTCCATTGGCCAAAACGTCGCCGCAAACGTACATGTAGAGCATTGTGGAGCCCGGGGCCATGCCCATCGCCTGCGTCATGTCGAGGGTCTGCTCAGTATCGTCACATGCTTTGCTGCCGCTATCGACGCAGGTCGTCGCGTACCCGCCCGTCGAAATGAGAGTGGGAGTGTAAGGTTCCGTTTGCCCGACATTTTTGTAATAGGTCGTCAGGTCGGCCAAATCGGTGCCCGCGAATTCGAATAGGGCGATGTTCTGACCGGACCCGGTCAGCGCCGTTCCGCCGTAGTAGGCCGCGCGCATGTCACTGCCCAAAAACGAAGCCGAAGGGCCGGAGCCGGTGGTGGCATGACGCACGACCTTGTTGGCATCGATCCCATGGGCTTTCGCGTAATCGCTCTTTTTGACATACATCGGATGCGGCTTGGAATCGTTGTCCAAACCGGTGATGTGCCAAACCTGGAAGGGAAGGTCTACGGTGGGCTCGCGGTCCACGGCAAAGAATGTCCGGTCTTCGGTGAGGTCGCGATAGTTCCCCATGGTCACATGGAAGGCCTTCTCGACGTTCGCCACGGTCCCGCTGAGCCTTAGATCCCTGCCTTCGCGGGTTCCGCTGATGATCTCAAAGCCGCTCGCTCTCGCGAAAGCGACCAGGGCATCCCAATCTTCCTGGCTGGGGCCGAACCTCGCGGTAAACTCCTGCGGAGTGAGGAACTGGTGATGAGATGGGCTTGCAGGATCTTGGACTTCCTGCACGAAACTCTGCAACCCAGCACGATCGCGGAGCGGCAAAACGATGTCAAAGCGCAGGGTCTGGGTTGCCGGGAGTCGCCCAACGAACTGAGCACGTCCATTGACAACCTCATCGCGCACATGACGCGTCAGTGGGGACTGGGGCTGGGCTTGTCCGGAAATTGGGAACAACAAGAACGCGGCCGCCCAGACAAGCGCAGCCAGTCTGGGTAAGAGGGGGGTTCTTCTTTTCATTTTCTTATCCTTTATCCTTTCCTTCTTTCGTCTGGGCTTTCAAAGGCCGGCAGCCTTACTCGCCTTACTGCGGACTATTTAATCGCGGCATCTTAACGCACATCGAGTGTTTTGTTTAGAGTTTTTGAGAGCTGTTACGAAAATAGAATTCCGGGACGGGAATAGACGGCCTAAGGCAGGGCCGAGGCCGCTTTCGTGGGTTCGTTGCGCGCGAGAAGAGAGAACCCGATAAACATCGGCGGCTGCACCGCGGCGCTTGCCAAGACCGACACGAAATAAACAAGCCAGCCGTACCAGGCCGTATACGTAAGCTGCGCTGGGAATAGGAACGCCAGCCCGTAGTGAACCGCATACCACGCCAGGTAGGAACCGGCCAGGGACTCAATAACCAGCAAGAACAGGAAGCCTTCGTATCCGTTGCTAAGCTTTACACTTCTCTTGAGTGCCTTCCAGGCTCCAAGCTCCCCCGAGAGGATTAGCGGAATCGCCATTCCAAACCAACTCACGATGCTGGCCACTACTACATATCCAACCAGGGACGCACCGTACTTGAACCGCGAAAAATGAGCCCAGCCTGCCACCCGGATCAGAGCGAAGACAACGAAGCCGAAGACTGCCATGCCTGCTAAGAACACACAGAATATGAGCACGGCTGCCAGGAAGAACGTTCCATAATGTTCGCGCGTTCGTTGGTAGCTGTCACTCTTCCAAACGCCATCGCTGTCCTCACCTTCCAAGCGGTCCACTGCCGTCGCAATTGCTGCCAACACAAAACAACCGAGCAGCCAGCTTATGAAAAAGCTGCCAAAGCGCAAAACGCCTGTCTCTGCGATTTCTTGAAAGTGATACTGGATTTCACCTCGAGGAATGCTTCCGTATATCGCCCGGATCTGCTGGTCCGTGATCAAGAGAACTGCTGAAGCCAGCAACGACATTGGGGCCGTAATGACGAACCATCGGCGGAACTGACTCGCGTACAGGCCGTATACATCTTTGAGTAAAAGCCTCGGGCGAGGCACGCCGCCAAATTCAACTGGCTGCTCGAATGAGTAATTCAGATCCACGTCTCGCGCTCCGCTCAGGCCGCTTCCGGAACACGACTTTTACTCCCTCCCTCCACCGCTCGTCAATCCCCACAAACTCCCAGTCAATCTCAGGCGAAATGTAGCGCAGAAGCGTGTCCGTGGCAGGATGCACATGCAGCGCCGGAGCCACCAGAAACAATAGCGGCTTCTCGCTCGACAACTCGCGCCCTTCAAAATATCCGAAGCGGGGAAACTCGCCGCGGGCATGATGCCATTCCACCCGCGACCAGTAGTCCAGCCCCTGCAGCGGCAGATGGATATCCTCATCGGCCTTCAATTCCACGACAGCCAGCCGCCCCGCGCGCGTGGTCGTGAGCACATCGATCATAGCCCGATCGGCTGCCGAAAACGCCGGAACCTGCGAATACCGGCACGAAGACTCCAGTCGTCCATCCACCACGCTCACATCGCCCACCACCAGCGACTCCAGCCATCTCTCGGGACGCAGCCGCCACAACGGATGCTGACGCGGTCCATAAGGATGGCGGGTATCGCGCAAACCGTGTGCCAGCTTCGAGAATTCGTCTTCGTTGCGGATTTCGAGAACTCGCTCCTCCGCGCCCACACCAAACACGATTTCTTCGGCGCTTTGAAACGATCCCGGAATGCCCGCCAGTCGCGCTCGCGCAAACTCCAGTCCGCGCCAGCGAAAAACAATCTCCGCTGCCGACAGCACGGCAACTTCGCAATTCGGAAGTATCTCCCGCACGCGCGCAATCGAATCTTTGAAGCGCTCGCGAGCCGCCGCGTCGTCCGCGGCATGCACCAGCCGAGTTGCCACGTTGCCGCGATCGGCGCAGTCGATTTCCACCAGCGCGTCGTGTCGCTCATCCAACTCAAACAGCCGCCACTTGGCGGCATCCCGGTTCAGGTTCGCCATCCGCTCCCGCACCAGCGCTGAAGTTCCGGTCGGAACAAACATCTTCAGCCCTTCCACCAGCACGTTCGCGGCCCGCGCCTGACGGCACACATCGAGCCAAAGAATGCCAAACGTGAGCGCCGCGTCGATGGAGGACTGCGTCTCCCGCGCATTCACCCCCAGCACCGCAAACGCCCTGCCCCCCTTCCGCAGTAGCCCACGGGCATAGATCGGCCCAAAAGATTTCTCCAGATCCGCGCCCGTAGTCAGTCGAACGATCTTGAACTCCGGGAAATGCCGCTCCAAAGTTCTCCGCAGCTTGTGCTGGTAAGCGGCCCGGCATGCTCGCCGAGCCGAAGGCGACCGCCGGTCGCGTTCGCGGCAAATTTCCAGTCTCGAAGGCCGCGCCTGCCCCAACCGCTGCACGGCCAGCCGCAACGTGCCGTTCTTCACTTCAGCCTCCAGCACGCGCCGCACCGCATTGCGCTCCGCCGACCACAGATGCAGCAGGCACCGGTCGTGCTCGCCCGATATCGAATACTTCGACTGCGCCAGATCAAAAGCCACAGCGCCATTTTCCAGCACCACGGCGCCCGCAGCCTCGCTGAGAAAGTCCTGCACCGTACGAGTCAGAGCTTGCGGCGTCACCGTCGGCATTTTGAAGGTACCCCTTTTTATTCTCTAACCCGCGCACGTCCCCTGTCTGTGACATGTGACCATCGTCACAATTCCCCTGTGGATGTTTCAACGTCTCGCTTCGTCCCCATGTGGGATAATGACTGGGTTGACCAGTACGTTGACTAGTACGTCCCGCCCAACTGAGTCTGCCTGCAGCCCGGCGGCATCTAATTCCAGTGGATAAAAGCTTGAACAAACCATCTCTCGCGGATAAGCAGCGCTTCTTCTTCGATCACTACGGGGTCACGGAAAACGATCTCGAACATTACCTCGCGGCCGCTCTTTCCGCGGGCGGCGACTATGCCGACCTTTATTTTGAATATCTCTCTTCCACCTCGTTGAGCGTGGACGAGTCGATGGTCAAGTCGGCTTCGCAGGGCATTTCCGCCGGCTGCGGCGTGCGCGTGGTTTCCGGCGAGCGGACCGGCTACGCTTATACCGACGACCTTTCCGCCAGCCGCATCCTGCACGCCGCCCGCACCGCGGCCTTGATCGCCAGCGCGCCTGCCAAGACTCCTGTCGCCGGTTTCCAGCAAACTGCGGCCCGCAGCCTGTATCCGGTGACTCTGCCCTCGGTCGACGCCGAAATCACTGCCAAGGTTGAGCTGGTCATGAGAGCCGACAAGGCAGCGCGTGCTTACGATCCGCGCATTCAAGAAGTCCGCGCCAGCTACGCCGATGAACTCCGAAACATTCTTGTCGTAGCTTCGGACGGCACCTTCGCCGAAGACTCCCAGCCCCTGGCCCGCATGAACGTTTCCTGTATCGCCAAGACCGAAAACAATTCGGCGCGTGGCGGCTCCGGCGGCGGCGGACGCGTCGCCCTCGACTTCTTCTTCGGCGACAAGAATCCCGAATTCTTCGCGAAAGAAGCGGCTCGGCAAGCGATCCTCCAGCTCGACGCCCGCGAAGCTCCAGCAGGCGAAATGGAAGTAGTTCTCGGTCCGGGATGGCCCGGCGTCCTGCTGCACGAAGCCGTCGGTCACGGTCTGGAAGCCGATTTCAATCGCAAAAAGACTTCCGCCTTCGCCGGCCTGATCGGCAAGCGCGTAGCCAGCGAGAAGTGCACGGTGATCGACAATGGCACGATGCCGTGGCGCCGTGGGTCTTTGAATGTGGACGACGAAGGCGAGCCCACGCAGGAAACCGTACTGATCGAAAAAGGAATTCTGAAGGGCTACCTGAGCGACAAGCTCTCCGCGCGACTGATGGGCATCGCCGACACTGGCAACGGACGCCGCGAAAGCTACGAGCACATTCCCATGCCGCGCATGACCAACACCTACATGCTCGCGGGCCAGGATAATCCCGAAGACATTATTCGTTCGGTGAAACGCGGCATCTACGCCGTAAACTTCGGCGGAGGCCAGGTCGATATCACCAACGGCAAGTTCGTGTTTGGGGCCTCCGAAGCCTACATGATCGAAGACGGCCAGATCACCGCGCCCATCAAAGGCGCAACCCTGATCGGCAACGGCCCAGATGTTCTGACGCGAGTGTCGATGGTAGGCAACGATCTAAAATTAGACGAGGGCGTCGGCACCTGTGGTAAAGACGGACAAGCCGTGCCGGTAGGCGTAGGTATTCCGACTATCAAGATCGATCGCCTGACCGTCGGCGGAACCGCCAAGAAAGATCCCGGCGGCTTTATGCAGTAAGACTTTTACCACGGATCGGCACTGATTGTTGTCATTCCGAACCGGGCAAAGCCCGGAGAGGAATCTGCTTTCTGCTGTAATCTTGTCTGCTGAAGGCATCTATGTCTCAAGCCCAATTGGAAAGCCCGAAACTGGAAACCGACCTGCGCAACCTAGCCCAGGACATGGTCCGCCAAGCCATGCAAGGCGGCGCTACGGCTGCCGAATGCGTAGTCCGCGAAGGCGACGAATTCTCCACGCTGGTCCGTCTCGGCCAGGTCGAAACCCTCAAAGAATCCGGATCGCGTTCCATCGGCGTCCGCGTGTTCAACGGCCAGCGCGCAGCCAGCACCTACTCGAGCGATTTCTCAAGTGCGGCCCTCGACCGCATGGTCAAGTCAGCGTTGGAGCTTTCAAAGATCACATCCGAAGACCCATTCGGCGGTATCCCAGAAGCTTCTCAACTAGGCTCGCTGACCGGCGATCTCGATCTCTATCACGAAGACGTGTATTCGTTGCCCGGGCCCGATCGAATCGACTACGCCCGTCGCGCCGAAAAAGCCGCACTCGATTTCGACCCCCGCATCAAGAACTCCGAAGGCGGATCATTCGACGCCGCCACCGGCCACAAGGTCCTCGCCAACTCGCACGGCTTCGTCGGCGAATACCGCCGGTCGTATTGCTCCGTGTCCGCCGTTCCCATCGCCCAAACCGAAGACGGCGCAATGCAGCGCGACTATTGGTTCTCGGTGGCGCGCATGCTGAGCAAACTCGAGTCCCCCGAGCAGGTCGGCAAAGTCGCGGCCGAGCGCACGCTGCGCCGCTTAGGCGCCCGCAAGGCAAAGACCGCGCAAGTCCCGATCATCTTCGATCCCATGGTCGCCACGTCGATCCTCGAACACATTTTTGAAGGCGTGAACGGAGACTCGGTCTACCGCGGCGCTTCGTTCCTGGCAGGCAAACTGGGCCAGAAAATCGCCGGAGCCAACGTCACGATCATCGACGACGGCACCATCCCCGGCGGCTTTGGCACCAGTCCCTTCGATGGCGAAGGCATCCCCACGCGCCGCACAGTGGTCGTCGAAAATGGCGTGCTGAATTCTTATCTCTTGAATACCTACACTGCGAAGAAACTGAAACTTGCAACCACCGGCAACGCCTCTCGCGGACTGGCCGGCACGCCGGGGATAGGCCCCGGGAACTATTTCCTACAGCCCGGACCCAGAACGCCTAAGCAATTAATTTCCGAAATAAAGGAAGGCCTCTACGTAACCGAATTCCTCGGCCACGGCGCGAACCTGGTGACGGGCGATTATTCCCGTGGCGCCTCGGGCTTGTGGATCTCCGGCGGAGAGTTCGCCTATCCAGTCGAAGAAATCACGGTAGCCGGTAACTTGAAAGAAATGTTCTTCAACATCTCCGAGGTCGCCAGCGATCTCGAGTTCCGCGGCTCGGTGGCGTCTCCCACGCTGCGCATTGACGGCCTCACGGTCGGCGGCGAATAATCGCCCGATGAGATTCGCCAGGATCGTCTTCTGGATCGCCACCATCTGGGGCGTTCTGACGCTATCGCCGCTGTATTTTATCTTCGATTTGATCGGCCGCCAGGATCCGCCGCCCATCACGCATCCCGCGTTTTACTACGGCTTCGTCAGCGTGGCCCTGGCCTTTCAGGTCGTATTCCTCGTGATTGCCAGAGATCCGGTACGCTTCCGCCCGATGATGATTCCTGCGATGATCGAGAAGTTTGGCGCCGGCGCTGCCTTCGTCGCGCTCTACCTGCAACGTCTTCTCACCCCAGGAGATTTGGCGCTCGGCAGCGTTGACTTGTTGTTCGGCACGCTCTTCCTGGCGGCGTTCTTCAAAACCGGCAATTAATTTCCAGAGTACAATCGACGCATGGGCGGCGTGATCCAGCCAACTCCGGTAGCTCAAGACGAAGAGCGCGATTCCAGCCGGCGCACCATCGCCATTGCCGTGGCCGTCGTCATCGTCGTCGCCATCGTCTTTGCGTTCCTGCTTCGCAGCCAGCCCAAGGCCGCCTCCGGACCGCCCCCCTACGCCGCCAGCCTCAAGCTTTCCGATTTCAAAATGAGCGCCGCCGAGAACTTCGTTGGAGCCACCGTCAGCTACGTCGACGGAACCATTACCAACGCCGGCAACAAGACCGTCAGCCGTGTGATCGTTCAAGTCTTGTTCAAAGACGACTTGGGGCAACTGGCCCAGCGTGAGGACATCCCCATGCAAGTTCTGAAAACTACCGGCCCCTATCCGGAAGCTGTCGACTTCAGCGTCTCACCGCTCGGCCCCGGTCAAAGCAAAACTTTTCGGCTGACATTCGAGAACATCTCCGCCCAGTGGAACCACCAGTATCCCGACATCCAAGTCACCGATGTTATTTTGAAGTAAGCACCCATCCGCGATGAAGTGTGCGGTGACGTCAAAGAGCTGCGCTTCAGCGGCGCGTAACGCATGCAAATCAATCGGGACTTTAGCCCCCGTGCACGGACCGGCTCTCGCAACCCGTTTACAATGACTTCATGTCCGAAACAAAGCCATTCCGCCTGACGGAATCGGTAAAAGCCGCGGGTTGAGCTTCCAAGCTGAGTCCAGCGGCGCTGGACACGGTGCTTGGGAAATTAGCCCGGCAACACGACCCTAACGTTCTAGTCGGCTTCGAACACGCCGACGACGCAGGAGTGTATCAAATCGCTCCCGACCAGGCCCTCGTGCAGACAGTCGACTTTTTCACGCCCGTGGTCGACGATCCCTACGTCTTCGGCCAGATCGCAGCGACCAACGCTCTGAGCGATGTCTACGCAATGGGAGGCCGTCCCATAACCTCGCTTGCGCTAGTCTGCTTCCCCGAAAAAGCCGACCTGGAAATTCTTGAACGCATCCTTGCCGGTGGCCTTTCAAAGATGATCGAAGCGGGATGCACCGTAATCGGCGGTCACAGCATCCGCGACGAAGAGACCAAGTTCGGCTACGCCGTCACCGGCCTCATCAATCCGAGAAAGGTTCTCGCCAACGCCGGCGCCAAGCCTGGCGATGCTCTCATCTTCACCAAGGCTCTAGGCACAGGCGTGATTTCGACTGCTATAAAAAAAGGCAAAGCAGAGCCGGCATGGATTGATGCCGCGATCGAGTCCATGACCACGCTCAATAAGCAGGCCGCGGAAGTAATTCAACAAGGGGAGTTCCGCATTCGAAGCATGACCGACGTTACGGGCTTTGGCTTGATCGGCCACGCGCGCGAGATGGCGCTGGCTTCGGATGTATCTCTTAGTTTCCAAGCGAACAGTATTCCAGCGCTCCCGGGATCGCTCGAATGCATTCGCGCTGGCTACATTCCCGGTGGCCTCAACAACAACCGCGACTTCGCCGAATGCATGGTGGGTTACGATGAGGGAGTTCCCCAAGACTTGCGAACCCTTCTCTTCGATCCTCAAACCGCGGGTGGCTTGCTGATTTCGGTCGCATCCGAAGACTCCGCGCAGCTTACGCAGTCCCTTAAGGCAGCAGGAGTGCCCGCGGTAAGAATTGGCGAGGTCCTGGCCGGCAACAAGCCGCTGATCACGATCCAGTAATCGCGGTCCGGTAATCATGATCTCGTAATCAGTTCCCAGATTCGCGCCAGATGGTGATCGTCGTGTTCGGCGACGAAATACAGATGATCGACCAATCGCATCGGCGTCTTGAGACGCGGGTGCGGAATGGCTCGCGTAAACAGCGAGGCATCCATCTCTTCCGCCCGCTCCAGCAGTTCAACTCTTGCCGCGCGGAATCCGGCCAGAATTTGTCCCAGCGGTCGCGCATTGTGTTTAGCTTCATCGGTCTTTCGGTTCGTCAAGTCGGCCACGGTGAGTTGGGCGCCACCGGCGAGGTAGTCGCCCACCCGTGCCAGCCAAAGCGGTTCGAGGTCCAACAAATGTCCAGCGTGTTCCTGGGCCGACCACTTTTCTTGCGGCTTCTTGATCAGGATTTCATGAGAACGCCCCCGCAACACCTCCTCAAGCCGCGCAGGTGTACCGCGTAGACGCGCTAGCAAATTCGGGTACACTTCCACCGGAAACGAAAACTCGAACTTGCGCTCAAACCAGACAGGCACCTGACTCATAGATTTCCACCGATTAGACGATGATTTCCAACAGATGGAAGATGCGCAGCCGCGCCGCACGACTCACGAATTCCACCATCGGAGACCGGCGTCGGTGCATCTCTTAAATGGCAGGCGATACCGCCGATTTTCTCTCTTGTAAGGAGCCATCATGCAATTTTGTGAGTTAGGACGCAGCGGTCTCAAGGTTTCAGAAGAAGGGTTAGGCTGTATGGGCATGTCGGAGTTCTACGGTCCGCGCGATGACGCCGAATCCATCGCCACCATTGACCGTGCTCTCGAACTCGGCATCAACTTCCTCGACACCGCCGACGTGTATGGTCCCTATATAAATGAAGAGTTGGTGGGCAGCGCGATCAAAGGCAAGCGCGATCAGGTCGTGCTGGCCACCAAGTTCGGAATCGTCCGCGACCCCGCAAACCCCGCCGCGCGCGGCGTCAACGGCAAACCTGATTACGTCCGCCGCTCCTGCGAAGCCAGCCTGCGCCGCCTGGGCGTTGACACCATCGACCTCTACTATCAACACCGCGTCGATCCCAACACGCCCATCGAAGAAACGGTCGCCGCCATGGCCGAACTGTTGCAGGAGGGAAAGATCCGCCACATTGGCCTTTCCGAAGCCTCGCCACAGACCCTGCGCCGCGCCGCGAAAACTCATCCCATTACGGCGTTGCAAACCGAATACTCACTCTGGAGCCGCGACCCGGAAGACGAACTCCTGGCCCTGTGCCGCGAACTCGGCGTCGGCTTCGTCGCCTACAGCCCGCTCGGACGCGGCTTTCTCACCGGCCAGTTCAAGCGCTTCGAGGATTTTCCCGCCGACGACTACCGCCGGTTCTCCCCGCGCTTTCAAGGGGAAAACTTCCAGAAGAATCTTGATCTAGTGAGCCGGGTCGAGCAAATCGCAAAGGAAAAAAGCTGTAAACCCTCTCAACTCGCGCTGGCGTGGGTGCTAGCGCAGGACAAGAACATCGTCCCCATTCCCGGCACCAAGCGCCGCAAATACCTCGAAGAGAATGTAGCCGCAATCGACGTGAAGCTGACGAAGGACGACCTGCGGCGCATCGAAGAAATCTTCCCCACCGGCGCAGCCGCCGGCGAGCGCTACCCCGAACACATGATGAAAATCGTAAACGGATAATCCCGAGCAAAACTAAGGGCGGCCAAAAGGCCGCCCCTAACTGAGAACTGACTACTGAGAACTGATTTCTACGCCCGCGCCGGACTCTCCCCGCCCTTCACGATCCCGCGTCCCGGCTCCGGCTTTAACACCTGCTGCACGCCGTCATCGGGCTTCGAAGGCGACTTCATCGGAGGCAATTCCTTGCCGTCCACAAGAAGCAACACTTCGGACGCATCCAGCACTTCGCGCTCGAGCAATGCCGCCGCAATCTTCTGCAGCGTGTCGCGACTGCCTTCCAGAATGTTCTTCGCCGTCTCGTATCCCTGGTTCACCAGCTTGCGAACCTCGCCATCAATCTTGATGGCGGTGTCCTCGCTGTAGTCGCGGTGCTGGCTGATCTCGCGGCCCAGGAAAATCTGCTCTTCTTTCTTGCCGAAGGTCAGCGGGCCAAGGTCGCTCATGCCCCACTCGCAAACCATCTTGCGCGCCATTTCCGTAGCTCGCTCAATGTCGTTTCCTGCGCCTGTGCTCATCTGGTTGAGGAACAATTCTTCCGCCAACCGCCCGCCCATCAGAATTGCCAGGTCAGTCTTCAAATATTCCCGCGTGTAGTTGTGCCGGTCATCGATCGGCAGCTGCATGGTGACGCCCAACGCCATGCCCCGCGGAATAATCGTGACCTTGTGCACCGGATCCGATCCCGGCAGCTTCGCAGCCACCAGAGCATGCCCGGCTTCGTGGTACGCGGTGACCTTCTTTTCCTCGTCCGACAGGATGAGCGACTTGCGCTCCACGCCCATCAGGACTTTGTCCTTGGCTACCTCAAAATCGAACATCAGCACGGCTTTGCGGTTCTGTCGAGCCGCAGCCAGCGCCGCTTCGTTCACCATGTTGGCCAGGTCGGCACCCGAGAATCCCGGGGTTCCGCGCGCCAAAACCGAAAGATCCACATCCTCGGCAAGAGGAATCTTGCGAGTATGCACGCGCAGAATTTCTTCCCGCCCGCGCACATCCGGACGGCTCACTACGACGCGCCGGTCAAACCGACCTGGCCGCAGCAGCGCCGGATCCAGCACATCCGGCCGGTTTGTCGCCGCCATGAGGATTACGCCCTCATTCGACTCGAACCCGTCCATCTCCACCAGTAGCTGATTCAAAGTTTGCTCGCGCTCGTCGTGACCACCGCCCAGTCCCGCGCCGCGATGCCGTCCCACCGCATCAATCTCGTCGATGAAAATAATGCAAGGAGCGTTCTTCTTGCCCTGCTCGAACAGATCGCGCACGCGGCTCGCGCCAACGCCCACAAACATCTCCACAAAATCCGAACCGGAGATCGAAAAGAAAGGAACGTTAGCTTCGCCGGCGACGGCTCGAGCCAAAAGCGTCTTGCCAGTTCCGGGAGGTCCAACCAGCAACACTCCCTTGGGGATCCTGCCGCCAAGCTTCTGGAACTTCTGCGCCTCGCGCAGGAACTCGATAATCTCGCGCAGCTCTTCCTTGGCCTCTTCCACTCCAGCCACGTCCTTGAACGTGACTTTTTTCTGCTGCATCGACAGCAGCCGCGCCCGGCTCTTGCCAAACGAAAGCGCCTTGTTACCGCCCGTCTGCATCTGTCGGATCATGAAGAACCACAGCGCGCCCAGCAAAAGCAGCGGAGCCCATGTCCCCAACAACTGCAGCGGCCAGCTTCCCCCGTTAATGTCCTTGATCACCACGACGACGTTCTTGTCGCGCAGCGACTTGATCATGTCGGGGTAAACCGGCGGAGCCACGGTATGGAAAGCGGAGCCGTCGGCAAACTTTCCGTGCACCTGCTGCCCGTCCACCGTGACGTCATGCACCTTGCCCTGATCCACATCACTCATGAACTGGGAGAAGTTGACGTCTGCGTCCTTCTGCCCGTTGCGCCCCTGCTGAATTACGGTCCACAGCACAAGGGCAGACACCCCAATCCCTACCCAGAAAAGTACGGTTTTTACTGTTGAATTCACCAAGAAGCTCCTGAAGAAACCGGGGCCTAGCATTAAACCAAAGAACCCGAGGCTCCTACTGTTAGATTAGATGCCGTTCGGCCAATTTGGATAAGGTAATTCCCCAAACCACTATTCTACATTTTCCTAGAGAAAAAGGCGCGCCGTCTTCAGGATGACTTAAGTCATCTGCGGGATTGGGTTTGCAGCCAGGTAGGGGATGTTCCGGTTCGTCTGCTCCACCGCGCCCAGCCCATAACCTACCAGAAAGGTATCATCCACCAGAAAGCCGAAGTAGTCAGGCTGCAGGGCCACGCGGCGGGCCGACTGCCGGTCCAGCAGCGTCACCAACTTCACCGAAGCCGCGCCCCGCGCTCGCAAGTCGCTCATCAAGAATTCGCTGGTCACCCCGGAATGCACCACCCCCTCAACCAGCAGGATGTGCTGACCGCGAATATCCGGAGCATGGCTGAAGAAGATCTCCACCACCTCGCCCGCCTCGCCGCCCTCTTGTTTGCTCGGCTGCTTGCTGTATTTGGGCTTGATGAACTGGCACACCACCGGTACTTCCAACGCCCGCACCAGGTCGGCCATAAACATGAACGCATTCTCCAGCACGGCCAGCGCCTGGATCGTCTGTCCTTGGTAATCATCGGAGATGTGACGAGCAAGCTCCTTCACCCGCTTCTGGATCTGCTCAGCCCCAATCACCTGGCGCAGCGGCGCGGCTTTCAACGCATTCATGAAGTGGCGTGCCTCCCGGCTGTTCGTATGTGGGGACAGCCGCCCTCGGCTGTCCAGTCGAGCGAAGCTCGGCTTCCTAATACCCAGACGCTAGTTCCCTTGCTCCTCAACCGCCCAGGCCGTCTCTCGGATCAACACCGTTGCCTGCCCAGCTTCTGCGCGCAGCCTGGCAGGAACCGGAAAACCGCGCATCCATACAATCTCGTCTCCGCTCTCTACCACCGGCCAAAGCCTGCGCTCGGGCTGAGCTACGTGCCGCCCCTGCAGCAGCTCTTTGATCTTCTTCGGCGCTTTTGTGTGCGCGGGCCAGAACCGGTCTCCCGGACGCCAGTTCCGCACCATCAATCGCTGTTGCAACAAGTCTGCCCGAAGAAGTTCCTGCGGATTATACTCCGCAACCCGCGCCTCCGGAGCCATCTGCCGAGTGGCCTGAGGGGTAACCAGCAACGCCTCAAATACTACCCCCAGTTCCGCCACCAGGCTGCGCCCCGGCACGGCCAGCGGATATTCATAGTCCGGAATCCGCTCCTGGTGCCGCAAGTCAGGCGTGACAAAAACCACAGCCTCCGGCTCGCGGCGAACTTTCCAGCCCAAAGGCAGCGACAATTCTTTCCCCGACGGACCCTCTTCGGCCGCGAACCGCAGAATTTCTTCGACGTGCTTGAACTCCAGCGGAATCCTCGCTTCGTCCCCGATCGCCTTCACCACCCTTCGCTGCACCGCCCGCGGCTCAGTCAAAAGCCACGGCCGGCTGATCGAAGCATTCATGATCGCCGGCCCAGACTGCTCAAGGCGCTCGACCAGTTCAGGACTCAGCTTAGGCTGAGAAGCCTGAATCTGCACCAGCGCCTGCGAACCCTCGAAGCCCGGCAGCCCGCGCGTCCACTCCGGCTGCGACCACTGCACCACCGTGCCCAGCCAGCCTGAGATTTCGTTCTCCCAATAATCTTCCTCATCGCGCGCAATCTCCGCCAGCTCAGAAAAGCTCTCAACCACCGCAGGATTGAACTCCCGTTCCAGCAACGGAAGCACCAGGCTCCGCACTCGATTGCGAGTGAACTTTGAATCGGTATTACTCGAGTCTTCCCGCCAAGGCTGTTTGAGATCGACCAGATACTGCTCCAGTTCCCGCCGTCGAATCCCCAGCAGCGGTCGCACGATCTCCCCGTGACCATCCTCATCCTCACGCTCTACGAGGATGCGCGGATAAATTCCGCCGAGCCCTCGCAACCCCGTCCCCCGAATCACCCGCATGAGCACAGTCTCAGCCTGGTCATCCAGCGTGTGTCCGGTAACGATCTTGTCGAGAAGGACTTTCGAACGATCGCTTTGGGGTGGCGCAGCGCTTCCAGCGCTGCGATAAGAGACCTCGATATTTTGGGCTTTAGCCCCTGATGTACTTACCGAAGTTGACTGTAAAAGAGGCCCCGCTTCTTCGAAGCCCTCCCCCGACCCCAGCAGCGAACGAAAAAATCCATACCGTAATTCCCGAGCAGCAGCCTCCAAACCGGAATGCCCCTCAGAAGCAAGCTGAGCCACATCGCCGCTAGCCGCATAAAGCTGCAACCCGTGCTCCCGAGCCAGCCCAGCGACAAACTCCTGATCCGCACCAGACTCCGCCCCGCGCAACCCATGATTGAAATGAACAACAGAAAGAACAATACCGAGTGCACCACGCAACTCAAGCAGCAGCCGAAGCAGCGCAACCGAGTCAATCCCACCCGACACCGCAACCCCAACCCGTTCTCCAGCCCGCAGCAATTCCTCCCGCCGAATATGGGCCAACACGCGCTCCGCCACTGCATGCACGCAAACATGGTACCGCAGCAAGCGGGTGGGGAATCGTCGGGCAAGCGCAATTCGGCGACGGAGTGGTGGGCTAGCCGCTCTCAGGGTGGGGGAACTGCGCGTCAACGACGAGTCTGCCTACCAGCGACACGGTTTCTCGGGTTTCAGTATCTTCAGCGCGCTCCCGGAGAATTGTGTAAGAAAAGAGGGCTTCGCGCGCAAGGTTAGGACCGAAACTATGGCCAACTGCCCACCAATAGTTGCAAATTGGAGATCCTCTTTCTTCGGAGAGCTGCTTCCAAGTCACTACGACGTTTTCGCCAGATTCATAATGCTCCCCAATCTCTTTTTGTGCGCGTTCGTTTAAAAGCTTCCTGAGTTGTTCTTTGGAGCACTTCCCGGGGCTCGTCATCGTGATGAGGCTCACGCGCAACCAGCCCGAGTCGGTATTCGGTGCCTGATAGATATAATGATCTGTCTCATAGTCTTCGGTCCACTCGTGCGGAATCAAAAAACTAAGCTTCTCATTGAACGGGAAAACTCGATCTAGTCGAACCGCCGTCACAACCCGACACCCTTCTCCGTAATCAGCTTCCGAATCTTCTCCACAAACTCCCCAGCCGCCATGTCCTCAGTCTTCTCTTTCCCTCGAGTGCGCACATTTACCTTCCCAGCCTCAGCCTCTTTATCCCCGACAACGAGTAAAAACGGCACCTTCTGCATAGCATGCTCGCGAATCTTCGCATTCATCTTCTCGTTTCGTGCATCCACTACCACGCGCACCCCGATCGCCTTAAGCTGATCCGCAACCTTCTTGGCGTACTCCGCATGCCGCTCGCTGATCGGGATCATCGCCACCTGCACCGGAGACAGCCAAACCGGAAACGCCCCCGCGTAATGCTCGATCAGCACGCCGAAGAATCGCTCGACCGATCCGTACAACGCCCGATGCACCATGACCGGCTGCTTGCGCGAACCATCCTCCGCCACGTACTCGAGACCGAACCGCTGCGGCAGGTTGAAGTCGAATTGCACGGTTGAAAGCTGCCACAACCGTCCAATAGCATCGACGAGCTTGATGTCGATTTTCGGCCCGTAAAACGCCGCCTCGCCCGGAATGGTCTTGTATTCGATCTTCCGGCGGTCCAGCACCTTCTTGAGCGATTCGGTGGCGTGGATCCATTGCCCTTCGCTGCCCACGAAATTCTTCCGGTCGTCCGGATTCCAAGTAGAAAGTTCAGTCTGAAACTGATCGAAGCCAAAATCCTTCAAAACATCCAGAGCAAAGTCGAGGCAACTCGCTATCTCATCTTCAATCTGCTCTGGCGTGCAGAAAATGTGCGCGTCATCTTGAGTAAACCCACGAACGCGCAGTAGTCCATGCATCACGCCCGAGCGCTCGTAGCGGTAAACCGTTCCCAATTCACCCAGCCGCACCGGCAGATCGCGATACGACTTCAGCGAATCCTTGTAAATCAAAATATGCCCCGGACAATTCATCGGCTTCAGCCGGTATTCGGCGTCGTCGAGTTCCATGGCGTCAAACATGTTCTGCGCGTAATAGCCTTCGTGTCCCGAGGTAAAGAACAACTGCCGCCGCGCCACATGCGGCGTGTAGACCAGCGAGTAGCCGCGCTTCAGATACTCCTCGCGCATCCAGTCTTCCATCTGTTTGCGGATGATTCCGCCCTTGGGATGCCAGAAAATCAGCCCCGGCCCGGCCAGTTCCTGAATCGAAAACAGATCGAGCTGCTGCCCCAGCACGCGATGGTCGCGCTTCTTAGCCTCTTCCACCTGCTGCATGTGGGCGTCAAGATCCTTCTTCGAAAAGAAAGAAGTCCCATAAATCCGCTGCAGTTGCGGATTCTTCTCATCCCCCAGCCAGTATGCCCCCGCAATGTTAAGCAGCTTGAACGCCTTGATTTTCCCCGTCGAAGGAATATGCGGCCCCCGGCAGAAATCAACAAACTTCCCAGTGCGGTAGATCGAAATCTTTTCATCGGGCTTGGTGAATTGCTCGATGAAATGGCACTTCATGAAGTCGCCTTCCTTCTTAAACTCCGCCAGCCCCTGGTCACGAGGCAGAAATTCGCGCGCATAAGGAATGTTCTGCTGCACCAGCTCCTGCATCTTCTTCTCGATTTTCTCGAGATCCTCCGGAGTGAACGCGGTAGGCCGGTAAAAATCGTAAAAGAATCCGCTCTCAGTGGCCGGACCATGCCCCAGCTTGGTCTCCGGAAAAAGCTCCAACACAGCCGCGGCAAGCAAGTGGGCAGACGAATGCCGGTAAACGTCGAGCGCCTCCGGATCCTTCTCAGTCAATAAGCGAAGGTCAGTGTCTTTTTCAAGTGGACGGGTAAGGTCGATAAGATCGCCGTTAGTCTTCGCGACCAAGGCCGCATCCGCCAGCCGCGGGCTGATCGACTTCGCGATATCGAGCGCAGTCGTCCCCTTGGGAACATCTTTCCCGCCCCCATCCGGAAGCGTCACATGAATGTTGTCTGCCATAAAGTTGAGACCTGCAGGTGTACTGAATCTTTCAGTTTATTGGAGGGATTCCAGAGGGTCAAACTTCACAAGTGCAATATGCAGAAAAAGCCGAGGGTGGGCCCGCTCACCCACCCTGGCTTCAAAGCAGCGAAGCTACTTGTCTACACATCTTTGATATGCGTCGCAATGTACCAGATATTCCCGAACGAATCGGTCACCGCAGAGTTGCGGTCGCCATAGGGCTGGTCGGTCAGTTCGTGAAGTGATTTCGCCCCCGCCGTCAACGCCCGCCTGTAAACCGCGTCGCAGTCCGGCACGTACAGATAGAACATCGCCGGCATCGGTTCATATTTCCCGTGAGCCTCGCCCATCTCCACAATCGAATCGCCGATGCGAATCTGCGCATGCTGTACCACGCCGTCGGGCGAAGCGTATTTCGCCAGTTCCTGCGCCCCGAACGCGCGCTTGAGGAAGGAGATCAGCGGCTCAGCACGCCGCGGATGCAGATACGCATTCACGTTGTGCAGACCCTTGGGCATATAACCCTCGCCCTTGTGCGTGGCGATGTACCAGACGTTCCCCGCCGCATCTTTCACGGTAGCGGAGCGCTCGCCGTAATCCTGATCCCGCGGTTCGTCAATCAAAGTAGCTCCCGCCGCCAGCGCTTTCTTGAACGCCGCGTCCGCATCCTCCACATAAAGATGCAGCGCGTTTGGATGCAGCGTGGAGAGGAACTTGTGCCCCGGAGTGCCGCCGCCAATCATCAGCCGGGAATCACCGATGCTCACCTCTGCGTGCACCCCACCCATCGGCGTCACCGCCCGGAATGCTTCCTCCGCGCCGAAGGCCTGCTTTGCAAACTCGATCAGCGCCGGACCATCCTCAGCCACCAGATAAGGCGTGACCATGCGGAACCCGCGGGGCACGGGATCCACTTTCACTTCGTCCTCCACAGAAACCTGCCCGCCCTCAGGCCCGGTCGTCATCCCCTTCATGCGCCGGTGCATCTCCTCGACCGACATCTCTTCCTTCACCGTAGCAATGTTCCAGCCGTAGCCAAACGGATCGACGAAATTGCCTTCGCGATATCCATAGAATTGATCTGTAATCGGCATCGTAACCTTCAGACCCGCGGCGACGGCACGAGCGGCAAACGCATCAACGTCTTTCACGTGGATGCGGAAGCCCACCGGCGAATGTCCCCAGGTTTCGGCACTGAAGCGGCCACCCTCGGGCCATTCGTCGCACAAGCCGATGACCGTGTCTCCGATCTGGATCTCAGCATGAGGGATGCTCCCGCCAGCCTCGAAACGGAAGACCTCAACCGCTCCAAAGGCTTTCTTGTAGAACTCGATCGCTTTGGCGGCATCCTTGAAAGCAAGATTTGGGATTGCGTCGGTCCGCGTGCTCCGCGAGGCGACGACCATTTCGGCTGTAGCCATCTTTTTTCTCCCTTCTATTAAGTCAGTTTTCAATCGTGTCTTGAAACTTTGACGTGGCAGATCGCGCAAATCGGCGGCCAGGCGCACGAGGGGCTCGACGTTGACGTCCGTCCTGGGAAACTTGCCATCTTTCCGGGCAAGCATCACATCGACTGCCTGGTTCAACTGCTCGATCTTCTGTTGATTCGTCAGAGAGCGCTTAGGCATCGGCACCCTCCATGCGCGCCCGCAGACTCGACAGGGCGCGGAACTGCAACTGCTTCACCGCGCCCTCAGTCTTGCGAATCTCCCGCGCCACTTCTTTAATGCTTTTTTGCTCCACAAACCGCAACACCACCACACGTTGCTGCTCCGCGGGAAGGGTATCGACCAACCGAAACAAAGTTGCCCGCCGTTCCACCTCTTCAAATTCCGCGTTGCTGGCCGGAGCCGACTCGATCACTCCCGGCTCGTCCGCCACTTGTTCCCGATTCGTGCGCTGCCAGCGGTCCGAAATCAGATTCGCCGCAATCCGGTAGAGCCACGCCGCAAACGGAATCCCCCGCCACTCAAACCGCTGCAAGTTGGCCAGCGCGTGATGAAACACCTCGGAGGTCAAATCCTCTGTTTCCGCGCGATCCCCCACCCGCCGCACCACGTACGCATACACGCGCTCGAAATTATTTTCGTAAAGCTCCGCAAAGCGCGCGGGATCCTTCTGCGCCGCCTCGATCAGAAGCCGCTCGTCCGCTTCTTTCCTCAGAGCCTTCAAACAGATTCTCCGCGCGGAGTAGTCTTACACAGGGATAACGGCAGGAAAGAAGAAAAGTTACGGCAAATCAGTGCATCTTGCGCGAGAGGGCGAAATTCGGGATCCGCGCGGCGGTGCAGAAGCATTGGATACCAGCAACTTCAGGGGCGGCATTCACTAGCCCCGGACATAAGTCCGGGGTAAAGCAAGAACAAAAGAAGCGAGTCCGGTCAGGGACGGCACTCCTTATTCCGCACTTCGCGCGTAGTACAAATCCTCCATCGCCTTCTTCACCCTCGCCGACACCGCCTCCATATCCCGCATTGTCAGCCCGGTGGTCGAGATCGGCTCCCCCACGCGCATCTCGAGCGGCCGGCATTTGATGTGGTAAGTATTCATCGGCAGAAGCTCGTAAGTACCCACCAAAGCCACGGGCACAATATCCACCTGCGCCTTGATCGCCAGAAAAAACGCTCCCGGCAGAAAAGGCTTGATCTCGCCATCCGGCGTTCGCCCGCCCTCGGGATAAATCACCAGCGGCATCCCGGCCTTCAAACTCTTCACCGCCGACCGGATCGCCGCAATCGAATTGGCGGGCTTCTGCTGATCGATGCAGACCTGCCCCGACCGCTTGAGTTGCCAGCCCACAATCGGATACGCCAACAATTCTTTCTTGAATACGATACGGAATTGAAACGGAAGGTAAACATACAAAACCGGAATATCCAGAGCCGAAGCGTGATTCACCGCGTAAACATGAGGCTTAGAGGTGTCGATCTTATCGAGGCCGGTCACCTTCACCGGCGACAGGATCGTCTTCATGATGAGCCACGACCAGGCCCGCGAAAACCAATGCAGCCGCCGTCCGCTGCGATCGAACAGTCCGCCGGGCAGCGCCAGCACGCCCATAACGAGCGTGTACAGCCAGACCAGCGGATCAAGAATGACGTACGAGCGCAGCCGGCTCAACCAGCCGTACGCCTTCCCCGGAATCTCGTGCGGGCTACGCCGCGTCGCGACCGGCGGCGCAACTTCTGCGTCCCGTTCCACTTCCACCGAGGATGACGAATTCACTTCCTGCACACTTCCATTCTAGGGGAAACCGCCGGCATGCGCCGCTCTAAACGTCCGCGCCGATACTCGACATCACTTCGCCAACCAGATAAATCGATCCAGTGATGACCACCACGGCCCCAGCGCCCGCAAGCACTCGAGCTCGCTCCACAGCGAGCCTTACATCTTCCACCGCCTCTACGTCAGCCCCGCTCCGCGCCGCCGCCTGCCGAATCTCTTCTGGCGAGGCCGCCCGCGGATTCTCCGGCCGGGTAGCGATCACCCGCTCCGCCAGCGGAAAAAGAATTTCCGTCATCTCCGAGATTGCCTTATCCCGCATCGCCCCGAAAACAAAAATCAGCGGACGGCCCTCATACTGCTCCGAAAGGGCTGAACGCAGCGCCCACGCGCCCGCAGGATTATGCGCCACATCAAGCACCATCTCAGGCCAACCGGGCCGCGCCGCGATCACCTGAAAGCGCCCCGGCCAGCGCGTCTCGCGAATGCCGTGCTCAATGCTCGTCGCCGAGATGCCGCTGAATCTCTGCTGCTTCAACTCCACTGCAGCAGCCACAGCCAAAGCTACATTACGCAACTGATGCCGCCCCACCAGCGGAGTCTCCACCAGAATCTCTTCTCCCAAAACCGCGAGCGGATAGCGATAAACGAACCCGGTTTTGCCTTGCTCGGTACTGGGTATCAGGTACTGTGTACTGCCCGGCGAAACCGGGGGCACATAAGGAACCGCATTCACCGCCCGCGCTCCTAGATCCAGAATCGTATTCCCGATCACATCGTTCGCCTCTGGCTGCTGCGGCAGTGTCACGACAGCACCACCCGAACGAATAATCCCGACTTTCTCCCGAGCAATCTCACCCACCGTGTCCCCAAGAAACTTCTGGTGATCGAGCGCAATGTCGGTAATCACGCTCACCCGTGGATCCACGACGTTCGTAGCATCGAGCCGCCCGCCCATGCCAACTTCGAGCACTGCCAGGTCCACTCTCTCCCGTGCAAAATGCTCGAACGCGATCGCCGTCATCATCTCGAAGAAACTTGGATGCCACGGCAACTCCCTTTGCTCCACCAGACTCTCAGCAACCAAATCCACTTCGCCCTGCAGAGACGCAAAAGCGTCGTCCGTGATCTCGTTCCCGTTGACCCGGATACGCTCGTTAATCCGCACCAGATGCGGGGAAGTGTACAAACCAGTTTTCAATCCTGAAGCCCGCAAGATCGAAGCCAGAGTGGCCGCTGAGGATCCCTTGCCGTTGGTTCCCGCGATCAGCACGCTCGGAAAACGCCGCTCCGGATGATCAAGCGCCCGCAACAGCACCCGCATGTGATCCAGATCGAACTTATGCGAAGGCGTCTGCGCCAGCTCGTGCCCGAGGGCAAACATGCGCGCGATGGCAGTTTCGTAGGACATAAAGAAGTGATTAGCTATCACCTCGCGTCTTTAGAATATCAAGTTGGAAAACAAGATTCGAAGTGCGGCGGATGCAGCGGCCGTATTTGGCCGATGGCTGAGAGCAGACAGGCGTCCCTAGGCTGCCATGAAATCCAGCGCCCGCGCAATATAAGGCTTGAGTTCCTTACGATGCACCACTGCGTCCAGCATCCCATGCTCCAGCAGAAATTCGCTCCGCTGGAATCCCGGCGGCAGCTTCTGCCGGATGGTCTGCTCGATCACCCGAGGCCCCGCAAATCCGATCAGTGCCCCAGGTTCGGCAATATTCAAATCACCCAGCATGGCAAACGACGCGGTCACCCCTCCGGTGGTCGGATCGGTCAGCACAGAAATATAAGGAACCTTTTCCTGATCCAGCCGAGCCAGCGCCGCAGAAATCTTCGCCAGCTGCATGAGGCTCACCACGCCCTCCATCATCCGCGCCCCGCCTGAAGCCGACACAATAATCAGCGGCGTGTGCGAATCCAGCGCTCGCTCCACCGCCCGGGTGATCATTTCACCCACCACCGCACCCATGCTGCCGCCGATGAATGCGTACTCCATCACGCTCGCGACCACCGGCCTCCCCAGCAGCTTGCCGCGCGCGTTGATCACGGCATCCCGCAGCCCCGTATCGTGCTGCGCCTGTTTCAGGCGTGATGAGTAAGGCTTCAGATCGACAAACTTCAATGGGTCCGTCGACGACAAATTCCCGTCAAACGTCTCATACTCATTCTCGTCCAGCAGCAGCCCAAGCCGGGTCCGCGCGTCGATCCGGAAATGCTTCTCACACTTCGGACACACATTCAAATTCTCTTCCAGATCTTTTTTCCAGATGATCTGCCGGCAGTTCTCACACTTCACCCACAACCCCTCGGTGCGCACCGTCTTCGCGCCCGAAGTGTTCAGTTCCCCGGATTCCCGCTTGAACCAAGCCATAGGAAATTTGTAATCGGGTAATTTTGTAACTTGGTAACTGAAAAGCTAACAGTGGGCTTTGAAAAATTACCAAATTACCCGATTACAAGATTACCAAGTCAATACTCAATTCCTCTCTGCGCCATCACGCCCTTCTCGTACGCGTGCTTCACCTGCCTCATCTCCGTCACCGTATCGGCGGCCTCGATAATTGTGGAGTGTGCGTTCCTCCCCGTCAAGATGACATGCACCATCTCCGGTTTCCGCTTCAGGCTCTCCACCACTTTCGCCGGGTCCAGCATGCCATAACTGATCGCATAGTTGATCTCATCCAGCACCACCAGATCCCATTGCCCAGATTGGATCGCCTTCTCCGCCTCCGCCCACGCTTCCTCCACCATCTTCACATCTTCCGGATCAGGCTTCTCGGCGCCCACCTTCACAAATCCACGCCCCATCTGCTTCATCACGAACTTATCCCCGAAGGCCTTCACCGCATCCAGTTCCCCGTAATGCCACGATCCCTTCAGGAACTGCAGCATCAGCACTCGCATCCCCTGGCCCACCGCGCGCAAAGCCGTCCCCATCGCCGCCGTCGTCTTCCCTTTGCCCGGCCCGGTGTTCACGATGATGAGACCGCGGCGTACGTCAGTCATGGTCGCAGGAGGCTTGATTCTACTAGAAAGCCTGCTGAAGGACAGAAACGTGGAGAGGCGTCTCCAAGTGGAAGAAGGCTGGGTTCGATTAACGAATGCTAGTGTAAATAACGATGCTCATCTGGGGACAGCCGCTCTCGGCCGTCCGCCGAGCGACGCTTGACCGTCGTCGTCGGCAGGCCTTAGGAGGTACTTCCTAGCTTTTGGTTGACTTGCTCCCGCGCAGGTCAATTTCTCCCGTAATCACGTGAGCATGCAACCGGTACTTTCCCGGACCGCGCTGTTCGAATGACCGGAACAGACCATCCTTTGAAACATCGAATGCCGATGCGTCGATGCTGCCGGTCATTACCGAAGCATCGCGGTGACCGTACTGCTCCGGGTGGGGAACGTCAATCTGAATGCTGCCAGCAAAAACTCGTACGTCCTTATCGCCTTCCACATCTTTCACGACCACCTCCCCCGCCGACAATCTGACCCAAAGATTAGAACTATGCGGGACCTCGATGGTAGCCTGGAAATTGTTGTGCGGGGTTTCGGAGACGTAAACGTCGGCGCTTGTGCCTTCCCGCTTGATCTTTACCTTGACGCTTTCGAGTTGCTCTTCTGAATTAGCGCGGCAGGTCACAACGATCTTATCCGAGTCGCCCGGAGTGATCGTGTAGCCCCCGGCTTCAAGGTGCAGGCGAATCGTGCCGCCCGAAACGAACTCCTGTCGTGAAGGGTGCTGTCCCGACGTATCGGGAGCCTGCTGACCAAGCAGGAACCCAGGAACCAGCAGCACGATCCAGAAACCGAGACCTTTCATACACACCTCCGCCCGTAGTCTCTATATACGAGGATTGGCGAACTAAGTTCCGGGAAAATCAGGTCAAAAACGACAAAAACGCAAACAGAGCACGGGGACGGTCCGTCTTCATATCGTACCCATACGTCGCTCATAACCCGGCGCTATTCCCTCCCGTTATCGACTTATGACACGTTTGCAAAAGAACGAACTTTCCATGGAACTCGTGCATCCAACCTTCCGTACCCGGGTTCAAGCAGATCTCTGTCCGCTGGCAGACTGCGGAGGTCTCGTTGTGACCAACAAGTGTCGAGTGTTATTGTTTTGGATGTTCGCGGCTCTACCTGCGTTCTCCGCGCAACACGTCGCCCTTCACCCCAAGCCCAGCTTCGATTCCGGCGAACAAGAGATTATTCGCCAGATCATCGACATGGAGCGCCAAGCTAAGGAAGCCAGCCTGCGCCGCGACGCCGACTTTTCCCTCCGCACGCTCGCCGAAGACTACGTCGCCATCACCCCGCTCGGCCAGGTGACCACCAAGCAGGAAACCATTTCTGCCCGGCGCAGCGGCCAACTCCGCTACGAGTCCATGAACGTCACGGACATGGTGGTTCGCCTCTACGGCGATACTGCAGTGGTCACCGCCCGCGCCGACGTCAAAGGCCACCAACTGGGCGAAGACTTCAGCGGACCCTATCGCTACACCCGTGTCTGGGTCCGCCGCAACGGACGCTGGCAAACCGTCAGCTACCAGGCCACGGTTACCCAGTGAATGTGGTTGTGCGGGGCGGACACTCTTGTCCGTCGCTTTTGACTTTGGTTTTTCTGCTCGGGCTTTGAGCTGAAGTGCCATCCAAAAGCGCTGTACGCTCGCGGTCCGCTCTTCAATGCCCTGAATGATAAGGATGGCCCTGCAGAATGGTGAACGCTCGATAAACCTGCTCCAGCAAGACCACGCGAGCCAGTTCATGGGCCAGCGTAATCTTCCCCAGTGACATCGTATGCTGTGCGCCGTCCCGCGACGCTTCGCTGAATCCATCTGCTGGCCCGATAGCAAAAACCAGCGGCAGCGGATTGCGATCCCGATAGTCTCCCAGAAAGCGAGCGAACTCTTCCGACGAAAACTGCTTCCCCCGCGAATCCATCAGCACCAGCGTCGACTTCCCAGGGCGCGCGGCCTTACTCGCCCCAGCCGCCCGCCCACACATTTGCAGAAGCGCTGCCTCATCCCGCAGCGCCAGCCCTTCCACAGGCACGTAACGCGAAACCCGCTTCAGGTACTCGTCCGTCAGCACCTGAATCGCCGGCTCTTTGGTCTTTCCGATCCACGCGATTTTGATCTTCACGGCGGATAGTCGGGAGCGGGACTATGCTCTCTTGCGACGCGGAGCAGCCGCGGCCGTGCGCTTGCGCGGCAGAGTCTTTACTTTCGGCGTCGGCGTCGGCTTCGACCTCGGCTTCGGCTTCAACTCCGACGGTTCCAGCCGTTTGGCAGTCTTCCACAGTCGCTCCAGATCATAGAACTTCCGCGCCTTCTCAGAAAAAACATGCACCACGAAGTCGACGTAGTCGACCAGGATCCACTCGCCCTGCCGGTAGCCCTCGACGTGCGCCGGCCGCACGTCCGCATCTTTCAGGCGCAGTTCCACTTCATCCGCGATAGCCTGGACTTGCCGCGGGTTCGTGCCGCTGCACAGCACAAAGTAGTCGGTAAATGCTCCCGACCCTTTTTCCATTTCCAAGATGGACACTTCTTCCGCTTTCTTGTCGAGGCAGGCCTGAATGGCGGCTGCTACCTGTAGCTTCAGTTCGCTTTTTTTCATGCAGAGAATCAGTCGTTGGTCGTTGGTCGTTAGTCGTTGGCCCACGCAGGCAGTGCATCTATTGTAAACGACCGCGAGCCGCCGCGTCTCCATGAGTGGCCAATCCGGCCCGCGGCAAAAGTGTCTTGGCGAACGACAACCGGCGAACGACTAACGACCGTTATACAGTCCCACCTTCTTGATGTAGTCCGCCACGGCAGGATCTATGAAGCGCCCAAGCGGCTTGCCGGCGGCTGCAGCCTGCCGAATCGTGGTGGAAGAAATCGGCTGGTAAACCTGGTCGAGCAGATGGATGGTCACCCCCTTCAGCACCAGGTCCCCGGTGGCAGCCTGCTTGTGAAATGGGCGTGTTACTTCCTTCCTCGGGCGCAGGCTCTTCGGCAGCGCATTCGCGACATCCGCCAGCGAATATCCCGGCCGGCTCGCCACCACAAACTCACACTCCCGAAACAACTCCTCGGCGTGATGCCAATTCGCGATGTCCTCGAAGGCGTCGATGCCGATGAGCAGGAACAGCCGGTCTGCTTTCTTGAAAGCCTGCTTAAGGCGCTTGACGGTATCGATCGTGTAGTTCGGCCTCCCGCCGCGCGTCTTTTCTTTGCCTGGAGTTGCTGGTTGGAAATCTTCCGGCGCCTCAAGCAACGAAGGCGAGAAGTCTTTCTCCTGCGCCGTGGCCAGGGCAAGCATGGCATAGCGATGCGCGAAGGCCGACAGCGGCTGGTGCTCTTTGTGGGGCGGCGCATTGGCTGGCACGAAGACTACGCGGGAAAGGTTGCAGCGCTCACGCGCGGCTCTGGCCAGCGCGAGGTGACCGCGATGAATCGGATCGAAAGTGCCGCCAAAGAGCCCAATATTCATGCGCCGCTAGTGTCTTCGTTTGCAGGCTCAGTTGGCAAGCTCAACGTCGCCGCGACTTTCACTTGCGATTACCTAGTACCCAGGACTCAATTATTCCTGACGCGACCGCTTCCGAGGGCATTGTCCAAAAGTCCAAGGTCGCAATGTCTGCTTGGTCTAGTGTTAATGCCCTATGGAGACCTGTATTCCGGGAATCCGGAATGAACTCCTGTAATCTCGCATGTTGGCAAACTTGGGACTAGCATGGTTTACATGCGAGTAACCCTCCCCCTACTCCGCATTCAACCTGCCCGGGCGTCCATTCTGCGCTACGGAGTCGCGGTGTTCAGCACCACCTTGGCGCTGATACCCGTCCTCCTGCTTCCGAACATTGCCGAAAGTCGCCTGGCCGTATTCGCCGTCGCCGTGATGGTGAGCGCGTGGTATGGCGGCTGGAAGCCCGGGCTGGTTGCAACTTCTTTCGCTCTTACCGTCAGCGCGTACTTCTCTTTTTCGGGAGAACACACCCCAGCGCAATACCGCTCGACCATGATCCGCCTGACTCTGTTCGTTGTGCTGGCGGCTCTGATCTGCTGGTTCAATGCAGCCCTGCGTGCGTCCCAGGAAGGCTTGCGCCGTTCGGAAATGAATTTCCGCTCGCTCGTGACCAATGCTCCCTACGGCATATGCCGCTGCGATTCCGCCGGCCAACTCCTGGATGCGAATCCCGCCCTGCTCACGATGCTCGGCTATTCTTCAATCAAAGAACTGGCGGGGAAGCACCTCGGTACCCTCCATGTCGATACGCTGCAGTGGTTCGAACTGGCGGATTACTTGCGCTCGGCGGCTGCCTTTAACGGACTAATCGCCGAATGGAAGCGCAACGACGGCACGGCCATGGTGGTTCGCGTTTCCGGCAGGGCCGTCTCCGACGGCGGCAAGGAGAAAACTTTCGAGCTCTTTGCCGAAGACGTGACCGAGCGCCGCGCCCTGGAGCAGCAGCTTCGGCAATCGCAAAAGATGGAAGCTGTGGGAAGACTCGCCGGTGGCATTGCGCACGATTTCAACAACCTGCTGATGGTCATCTCCGGGTATTCGGAATTTCTCCTCGACCGCCTCGGCCCGGAGCCCGCACTGCGAGGCCCGGCGCAGGAGATTGCCAGCGCCGCGGGACGAGCCACTTCGCTCACTCGACAACTTCTTGCCTTCAGCCGCAAGCAAATGCTGGCGCCAAAGATTCTCGACCTGAATAGCGTGGTCACCGAAAACCTGAAGTTGCTCACTCGGGTGATCGGCGAAGACATCGATCTGGTGATGGTTCCGGCGGGCGGACTGGGCGCGGTGCGCGCCGACGCGGGGCAGATTGAGCAAGTCATCATGAATCTTGCCGTGAACGCCCGAGACGCCATGCCCTCGGGAGGCAAGCTGACCATCGAGACCTCCAACGTATCGCTCGACGAGGAATATGCCCGCTTTCACGCGCCTCTGCGTCCGGGAAACTACGTAATGCTCGCCATCAGCGATACCGGCGCCGGCATGGATTCGGAAACTCAATCCCACATCTTCGAGCCTTTCTTTACCACCAAGGGACCGAAGGGCACGGGCTTGGGCCTTTCCACGGTTTACGGAATCGTGAAGCAGAGTGGCGGCTACATCTGGGTTTACAGCGAGGCGGGCAAGGGCACGACGTTCAAAATCTATTTACCCCGCGTCGCTGAAAAGGCTGAGAGTCCCACACAACTTGCCGTCCCTGCGGAATCCGCCGCCGTCGAGCCGGGCACGGAAACCATCCTGCTGGTCGAGGATGAAACCAACCTGCGCTACCTGGCCCGGCAATTCCTCGAAAAACAGGGCTACCGCGTAATCGAGGCCGCGGATGGCGCGGTCGCCATGCAGATCGCAGTCGCACACGAAGGAACCATTCATTTGCTGCTCACCGACGTCATCATGCCCGGTATGAACGGCCGCGAGCTGGCGCAGCGCATTTCTGAAATTCGTCCCAACGTGAAAGTGCTCTATATGTCCGGTTACACAGAAAATGTGATCGGGCGCAATGGCACGCTGGACGCGGGTGTACGCCTGCTCCAGAAACCCTTTACCCTCCGCGATCTGAAAAGTAAAGTTCGCGAAGTGCTGGATTCAATTCCCCCGGAGGTTGCCATGTCTGCTCAAGCCGCTCAAGCCAAGACCATGCAGGGACCGCAGCAATTGCCGTCGTCGCGTGCGCAACGTTTTCAACTTCACTTGCCGTTAAAGTACCGCCGCCTCGACGAAGAAAAATGGCACGACGGCGAGACCAAGAACATCAGCCGCTCCGGTTTGCTGTTTCAAGCCGAAGATCTCTTGCAACCCAATGTGATCCTGGAAATCAATCTCGTGCTGCCGGCGGAGATCGCCGGACTTTCAGCCACGGAAGTGGTTTGCAAAGGAGAAGTCGTGCGCACGGTCGCGTCGAACGGCGAGAAAATGCCTCCCGCCCTGGCCGCTAAGATTCTTCAATATCACTTCCAGCACGGATCGCAGGTTCCACGAGCATAAAACCAGTACCCAGTGCCTAGTATCTGGTACCCAGTTAATCCGGTGTCCTCGGTACTGGGTACTAGGTACTCGATGTCAGCGCCTGCTCGCGCAGAGCGTCCACTTCTTTGGCCATAGCGTACTTCAGTTCCTCGATCCCTTTGCCGGTCACGGCTGAAATCTCGTAGAGCTTCAACTTGTGTTTCTTGCTGTAACGCTTCAGCGCTGCGACTTTGTCTTTATTGGCCACGTCGATCTTCGAAGCGACCATGATCATGGGCTTTTCTTCCAGGTGAGCGCCGAAACTGGCCAGTTCGCCGAGAATCACTTCCACATCTTTCACAATGTCAGTTCGTCCACTCGCGTCCGACACATCGACCAGATGCACCAGCAAACGCGTGCGCTCGATGTGCCGCAAGAACTGCGTGCCCAGGCCCGAACCGGTATGGGCGCCCTCGATCAATCCCGGAATGTCAGCGACCACAAAGCTGATTTCGCTCCTGGGATCACCCACGTCGACCACGCCGAGATTAGGTTGCAGGGTGGTGAAAGGATAGTCCGCGATTTTCGGCCGCGCGGCCGAGATGCGCGAAATCAGCGTGGATTTTCCGACATTCGGAAATCCGACCAGACCAACATCTGCCAGCAACTTCAGTTCGAGCCGGTAATTGTGCTCTTCGCCGGGACGTCCGTCCTCGTGCTCGCGCGGAGCCTGATGCACCGAAGTGGCAAAGCGCGCGTTGCCTCGCCCACCGCGGCCGCCGCGGGCAATCACCACGCGCTGATCGGGAGCCGAAAAATCGAACACCTTCTCGCCGGTTTCTTCGTCGTACACAATCGTTCCCACCGGAACTTTGAGGAGTATGTCTTCGCCTTCGCGCCCGCTCTTGTTCGAGCCTTCCCCGTGGCGTCCGCGCTCGGCTTTGTATTCGGGATTGAAACGGAAATGCACCAGCGTGTTATGGCGCTCGCTGGATTCCATGATCACATCTCCGCCCTTGCCACCGTCGCCGCCCGAAGGTCCACCACGCGGAACATATTTCTCGCGCCGAAAGGCCATGCAGCCATTGCCGCCGTCGCCCGCCTTGACCCGGATTTTTGCCTCATCGATGAACATGGTTAGAGAACATGGTCGGACAAATGTGACTACGTCACAAAACAAAAAGCCTCGTCCCGAAGGCGAGGCTGTGTGGCGCGCACGCCCCGCCCACGACTGCCGGCGGCGTACGCGAAACTACTCCGCGACTTCCATCGGCTCGACCATCACGAACTTACCCATCGAGCCCTTGTTCAGGAACTTGATGCGTCCCGTGATCTTGGCAAACAAAGTATCGTCTTTGCCCCGGCCGACATTCAGCCCCGGTTTTACGCGGGTGCCGCGCTGCCGCACAATGATCGTCCCGCCGGGCACGATCTGTCCGCCGAATGCCTTAAATCCCAGCCGCTGCGCGTTCGAGTCGCGGCCATTTCGTGAAGTGCCCTGCCCTTTTTTATGTGCCATGATTCAGCTCTCAATCTCGAAAGTAGCACCGGCAAGCCGCGCCGGGCAAAAGTAGCGCCGGCGTCCCGCCGGCTGTCGCGAGGGCAACTTGCCCTAGCAACCTATTTCTTCTTCGATGTCTTCTTAGCTGCGCCCTTCTTCGGGGCAGCCTTCTTCTTGGCGTGTCCTTTGGTGGTCTTTACTTCAGCCTCGTGCTCTTCTTCGTGCGCCGCGGCAGCCTTCTTCACCTTGGGCTGTTTCTTATCCAATGCGGGAGCCTTGAAGCTCTGCCCATCAAAAGCAATCTCAGTAATGCGCACGGCCGTATAGGACTGCCGGTGTCCGCGCAGCTTCTTGTATTGCTTCTTGCGCTTGTAGTGGAAAACCAGGATCTTCGCGCCGCGTCCTTCTTCCACCAGTTCGCCGACCACCCGCGCGCCCGCTTGCGGTTTCCCGATCTGGCCTTCGCCACCCGACACAGCCAATATCTCGGGAAACTCCACCTGGCCATCGGTGCCCGTGGCCAGCTTCTCCACTCGAATCACGTCTCCGGGCGCCACCCGGTACTGCTTCCCGCCGGCGCGGATAACCGCGTACATACGTCTGCCTCCGTCAAAATATCGTCAGCATAAGCCGAACCCCTGCGCACACGGGCGCAATCCTGGAATTCGCGTGACGTCCTGCTGAACTTCTTCTGCTTGCTGTGTTTTCCGCCACGGCGCTTGAAGCCAGGGCGAGCGTCCCCAGAACGGGTCGGCGAGTACAGGCAAACTCAACCATTCTAGCGTGCGCTGTGGAAATCGGTCAATGCGCGCTTTGCGGATTGCGCCCCACTGTGCGAAAATGCCGCCGAATCTTCGCATCAACCATGGGAGGATCCCAACCATGAGGCGTTTTACAACCGTCCTGTTGTGCCTGTTCGCTCTCACTCTCGCTAGCGTCGCGCAGTCGCCCAAGGCAGCGAAGAAGTCCGCTGCTCCGCCCGCGCCCGACAAAGCTTACCTGCAGCAGATCTGGGACGCGTGGTCCACACTCGACCCCGCCAACGCGGCGAAGTTTTACGCCAGCGGCCCGCACACCTTCTTTGACATTGCCCCCTTGAAATACGGCAGCTGGGAGGAATATTCGGCAGGAGTGAAGGGCGTCATATCGGGCTACAAGAGCGCGAAGTTCACATTAAATGATGACGTCGCTATCCATCCCCACGGAGATCTGGTATGGGCGACTGCGACGGTAAGCGAACAGATGACAACGAAAGCGGGCAAGGTCGAGATGGGCAACTTCCGCTGGACCGTGGTTCTTGAGAATCAGGACGGCAAGTGGCTGACCGTTCACGAACACGTCTCCGCGCCCTTGCAGTAGAGCTGTTCAACCGAACCCTACGTGTCCGGGCCTGCGATTACCTCTGTAATCGCAGGTAACCACAGTCCTCTTGCAGAAACAACTCCGCTGCTCCAGTGTTAGTACATATTGAATCTGGAGAGACCAGCCATGCGCAACCGAATCATCGTTGTCACTTCGCTCTTCCTGTTATCCATCCTGAGCTGGAGCCAGCAGCAGCCTGCCGGAAACAGCGCGCCCGCCGGCGCCCAGCAAAGCATGCCGGGGATGGATATGTCCGGTCACGACATGTCGAATATGAAAGGCATGTCCATGGGTTCGGATAAAGACGCTGACAGGGATAGCGACGCCAGCCTGCACTCGATGGAAGGCCACATGGATATGGGCCCGCACATGAAGATGACGGCCCTGCGACCGGCCAAGCCCGGCGACGCCGACCGCGCCAAGCAAGTGGCAGAAGAAGCCCGCAAAGCCTCCGAGCATTACATCGACTACCGCACCGCGCTGGCCGAGGGCTTCCAGATCTTCCATCCTGAGATTCCGCAGAAGATGTATCACTTCACTAGCATCAAGTACGCGATAGAAGCGCGCTTTCAATTCAATCCCGAACACCCGACATCCCTGCTCTACGAAAAGCATGGCGACGATTACAAACTGATTGGCGTTATGTACACAGCGCCCAAGCGCATGAGTGAGGAGGAACTCGACCAACGTGTTCCGCTCAGCGTGGCGCAATGGCATGAGCACGTTAACTTCTGCGCCGCGCCCGCGGGCCACAAGAACGAATACATGAACGCGCATCCGCAATTCGGTTTAAGGGGATCGATTACCACGCAGGAAGCCTGCGACGCCGCGGGCGGAACTTTCCATCCCGTGATCTTCAACTGGATGGTGCACGTCTACCCGTTCGAAAAAGATCAGGCCAGCATCTGGTCAGTCGAGCGTCAGCACGGGGACGCGGATTAGTTTCGTGTGGAGCCGGCACTCCTGCCCGTTTTGCCGGCAGTGTGCGGAAAAGCCTCATGGGCAAGAGTGCCCAAGCCACACGTGCCCTTTGTCTACAATCAAACGCCGCCTAACAACAGTCTAAGGCTGTCGATACCAGAAAATACGAAGATAACGCCGCGACAGTTCCCCAGCCTTCCATCCAGACACAACACACGTCAGCTGTTCCATTCTGTTAAGAAACAATTAAACCTCATTATCATTTCATTTTTTCTTGCTACCGGAAGCGCGCACGCCTCGTCCATACACGTGTAATCGGAAATTTGGAACTTTCGATGAGGCGGTTTCGTAGTAGGGGAAGAAGGCAGCCGGCGCAGAGGTGATGCCGGCGGGAGTTTTCGAAACGGATTCTTAGCGGGGTTAGGGGATTCTCTCACACTCGGTTTGGCGGCCCAGATGAGAAAACCCCCGTTGCACAGCGCGACCAGCCCAGCGGCTTACCGTCTGAGCTTATCGGCTGAACCCCATCGGCTGCATTGTAGGCGATTCGCGGCAGAACACAACAGTTTTCTCGCGCAAGTCGTGAACCGGGCCGCCCTAACCGTTCCCCGACGAGATTCGGAGAAGAAAAAGGAGCAGTCATGAAGTTCGCGACAGTGTCGAAGAGTCTGGTGCTTGGGTCGGCATTGCTGTTAGCCTCCAGCGCCTTTGCCGGAACGAAAGCCAACTTGCAACTTAGCGATCCTGTGACCCTGAATGGGACGACTCTGAAGGCTGGAGACTATAAAGTCCAGTGGGAAGGTAGTGGCCCGAACGTTGAAGTAAGCATCTTGAAGGGGAAGAGCGTAGTGGCCAAGGTTCCGGCCCACGTTGTTGAACTGCAAACAGCCGCGGCCAACGACGCTGCCGTGACCAAGAAGAATGACAGTGGCCCCAACACACTGGCCGGCCTCCGCTTCGGGGGCAAGAAAGTTGCCCTGGAATTGGGTGAAGCCAGCGACGGGATGCAGGAGGGATCAAGCAAGTAAGACAAGAATACTTGTGTAAACAAGAACACTTGTCATCCCGTGAGGAGCGAGGGATCTTGGTTCTAGCCGGCACCGGCAGTAATGGCGCTGCCGGCAAACACCAAGATCCCTCGCTTTACTCGGGATGACAATTTCCTACGGAGTGACAGTGCCTAATCGGATTACAGTTGCTAACGAGATGACAATTCGTGACACCGCACTGTGAATCACTCTAGTTAGGCGAGGCCAGGACGTCATCGTAATAATTGAGTACGGCACGCCGCGGCTTCGCCTTCAAGCCTTTAATCGGAACCTTCTGCTCGACCGTTTTGTTTCCTGTAAGTCGGGCGCGCCCCAGGAAATACATCCCCCCCTCCGCGAGTTCCAGGTAAATCGGCACCAGCATCCGGAAATCGTCTTTCACGTTGGACTGCGTTACCTTTAAGTTGAGAACGACGTCACCGTCCGCTCCGATGTCGAACGAAGAATCGACCTTGTAGGTGGGCAACTGCGTGCCATAGACGTATTCGTTGAAGAACCAGTCCATCTTCTGGTTCCCCTCCACGTCCATCTCGCGGGTCATGTGCTTTTCCACCATGGCCTTGAAGTCTTCGGTGGTCGCGGACTTGCCGCCATAGGTTTTCACGAAATCCTGCATCATCTCCTTGAAGCGCTGGTCGCCGGTATGGTTGTCATGCATCATCATCCGGATCATGTGCAGAATGTAGGCTCCCTTGGGATAGATGAGGCGCCGCGTCACGTCAAAACCGGTTCGCGAATTGCTCATGCGATATCCCATGGTGACGGGTCCGGCATCAATAGCGCGGAAACCCATTGCATTGCGCTCCGTTAGCAGCTCGCGCTCGTCGTTCCAGAAAGCAATGAACTTCTTCTGGTCTTTCTCGATGAAGTACAGGTAGATCGACGCCGACATTTCGGCAAAACCTTCACTCATCCACTGGTCGCGGTAGGAATCGAATCCCACGGTGTGGCCCCACCATTGGTGCGCCACTTCGTGCGGTGTGACCACTTTCCAGTATCCGCGGTCGCCGAAATCCATGCCCAGTTGGTGGCGAACCGTGGTGTCGAAGAAGTAGCACATGGGAATCCACACCAGTTCCGGCCAGGATTGCCCGTAACTGCAAGCGGTTTGCTGCGTGATCGCAAGCCGCTTAAAGGAAGAAGGTCCGAAGAAGTCCGTATAGATTTGGGTGGCGAGTTCGCCCTCGGCCAGCGCCTTCTTGATGAGGCCCGTCGTGCTCATCGTCCCCAGGGCCGCACCAGTTTCCATGTGGGAGCCGAGGGTTGGTAAATCGCCGCCGGCGGCACGTTGCAGGCTCTCGACCCAGCTCGGCGGATTCTCATTGGCGAAGGACTGCACCAAGTATTCCGGTTTGGTCAGTTTGGCTTCCTCCACTTTGAATCTGCCGAAGTTGAATCCCGCGACCGTTTGCGGAGCTTCGCTCTTCCACACCGTCACGTTCTGGCCACCCTCGTTGCTATCGCTGACCAGCGCCCCAGTGGCGGCAATCTTCATGCCTTTTGGAATGTGGAAGGTCATGTCATAACTGACGCGATCGCCGAACGCAGAGTTGGGATACCAGTCCTCGCGAGCGATCGGGAAATAATTGCCTCCGCCTTCGTCAGAAACCGCCTCCTTGCCGCCATAGGTGGTGGTGATGGTGAACTTATCGCCCGCGGCCAGCGCTTTCGGCAGGATCACCGAGAAGTCCGCGTCTTCATGTTTCTCTTCCTGGATGAAGGCTAGGCCCTGGCCGTCCGCGGTAACGCTCTGGACGCGCAAAGTAGGAAACAAATTGAACGGGATGACGCGTGAACCGTTGACTCGCACCACAAACGTGGTTGTGGCTTGCCCTGTCAGGCTGGCATTTTTCTCGATGGTCGTGTCGAGCAACTGGTGTTCAATGTGAATGTGGCCAGTGGCGGCGCTTCTGCGTCCGCCCGACAGAGGGAAAGCTGCCCACACCCCAAATTTATTTTCGTCGTAGGTCATCAACCCGACTTCTTCCTCCATGGCATATGGGGCGCCATGCGGATCGACCACGAAAAGTTCCTTGTCGTTGTAGCGTTTGCCATGCACGAAAGCCACGAATAACCGGCCGGGCTCGGGACTGAGCACATCCTGAAGAATGCGCGCGTCCAGGTTGTACTTCAGCAGTTGGCCGTGACGCATCGCGTTCTGGCTGTCCTTGAACAAGCCGTTGTCGCAGCCGCCTGAGGCCGCACCGCCGGCCTTCTTGATCTCGTCGTAGGTCGAGTCAGTGAAGCGCAGCACGAGATGGCTGAAATTCTCGCTGAACTCATTCTCCTTGGTAAGCAGCTTTAGCATTCCCATCTCGGAGGTCGGGGGCGTAATCACGAGGTTGCCGTCACCCACAAAGACTGCTCCCGTTACTTTGCCTTGCACAGGCGCGACGAAGCAGACCGTGCCTGAGCGAAGGTGGAAGGTACCCGCATCGCGCTTGAGATCAAGATTGCTGACGCTAACCGCTTCGCCTCCCAGGGTGAGGTTGCGGAGCGCTTGATAAGTTGGATCGGAGTTAGGCCCGGGCGCCGAGTTCTGCGCGGCTGCGGGCACAACTGCAAGCAATAATGCTGTCATCGCGACGAAGAACGGCCTCGCGGCGGATACAAGCGACTGGACAAGAGTCACCACTGCGGAATGCGCTGCAAGACGAAGTGATGGCATGAACCTCCTCCCGGGGGAAGGAGAGCCGCTATTATGCCGGGTTTAGGCAGAAATGCAAGCGCTGCCTCACAAGAGGCATGGCGTCCGGAAGGGGATCACTTGGGACTATCAGGTTTTGCGGATGGGGCGGCCTGTGCTGGCGGCGCAGCCTGCTGCTTGGCCAGGGACTCATCCACGCGTTTCTTGAAGTCTCCCGCGTCGTTGTTTACAAGTCCACTGTAGGCGGTCTGCACCTGCATTTCGCAAGCCGCGTCTCCCTTAGCGTTCAGCAGAACGGAATTGGTGCGCTTCCCGGTGAGCGTCCCGCCGATGTTGAACGAGGCGGTCATCTCGGTGCCGTCGATCCCTATGATCCCATACTTCCCAGAGTTGCGGAGGGTGTCCCTGACGGCGGCCCACAATACGGTGCAGGAAACCGAATACTCGTCTTTGTGAGTCTTGGCGAACGACGGGACGGCTACGATTGATAGCAACAGAACTGCCACTGCGGATCGTTTCATGGGAGCGCTCCTTTCACGGAACGCTGGATAGTACCACCCAGGCTTTGAGGGTGCAATTGCCTCGGCTGGGTCCGAAAGATCGCTGCCCCTCAATACTTCGGAACCTTCGGATCTACTCGCTCGGACCACGCGGTAATTCCGCCCGCCAGGTTGTGCACCTTGGTGAAGCCGGATTGCTGAAGGAAGGCTACCGCCTTGGCGCTGCGTCCGCCCATCTTGCAGTGAACTACGATTTCGCGGCTGGAATCCAGTTCATTAACGCGCTTGGGCAGATCATTCAGCGGAATCAGATGTCCACCGAGGTTGCAGATCTGATATTCGTGGGGCTCGCGCACGTCGAGGACGAAAAGATCCTCTTTCGCATCGAGACGGCGCTTCAATTCTTCTACTTGAATTTCAGGAAGTCCTGCTCCCACCGGTTTTTCCTCCCCGCGAATGCCGCAAAATTGGTTGTAGTCTATCAGCTTCGTCACGGTGGGATGAGTGCCGCAGACCGGGCAATCGGGATTCTTGCGCAGCTTGAGTTCACGGAACTTCATGCCGAGGGCGTCGATCAGCAGCAGACGGCCGATGAGAGGCTCCCCCACACCGAGAATCAATTTGATCACTTCAGTCGCCTGCATCACGCCAACGAGCCCAGGCAGGATGCCGAGCACACCACCCTCCGCGCAGGACGGAACCAGCCCCGGCGGTGGCGGCTCGGGATAAAGGCAGCGGTAGCACGGGCCATCCTTCGTGGCGAAGACGCTGGCTTGGCCCTCAAACCTGAAAATGGAACCGTAGACGTTCGGCTTGCCTGTAAGCACGCAGGCGTCATTCACGAGATAACGCGTCGGGAAGTTATCGGTACCGTCGGCGATGATGTCGAAGTCGCGAAAGAGTTCGAGCGCGTTCTCGCTGCTCAAACGCACGTCGAACTTCTGCAGATTCAGGAATGGATTGATGGCGGTGAGCTTGTCTGCCGCGGAATCCAGCTTCTTGCGCCCTACATCGGCCGTCGAGTGAATGATCTGACGCTGCAGGTTGGTGTAATCGACCACATCGAAATCGACCAGGCCGAGCGTGCCCACACCTGCGGCCGCCAGATACAACGCGAGCGGCGAGCCGAGGCCTCCAGTGCCGATACACAGCACGCGCGCCGCTTTCAGCTTCTGCTGCCCCTCCATGCCGACCTCGGGCATGATCAGGTGGCGCGAGTAGCGCAGGATTTCGTCCTTGCTCAGGGTTACAGGAATCTCTGTGATGGTAGCCATAAAGTCCTCAATAGAAATTTGCTTCGTTCGCGGATCGCCGGAATTCGGAAGCTACCAGCAGGAAGGACAACAACAGCGGTTTGTGGCAGAAGGCTTCAACTCTCGATCCTCGACTCCCAAGCTAAGTCCAGCGCCTAAAGGTCCGCGTTAACGCAACCGTTACGGCATGCCTGAAGGCATGCCCGGATACCAATCACAGCGACCCTCCGGCGATGGACGGCACAATCGAAATGTTATCACCTTCCTTCACTGCGGTTGCCTCTTTCTGCAGGTAGCGGATGTCTTCGTCGTTGAGATAGAGGTTTACGAAGGCGCGCAGTTTGCCATCCTCGGTGTAAAGATGCCGGCGCAGGTCAGGATGCTTTGCCACCAGGGCGGTCATGGCCTCGGCTACGGTCGTGCCCTTCACTTCCACCGTAGATTGCTTGTCCACATACTGCCGAAGCGGCGTAGGGATGAGAATCTTGCTCATAAGCTCAAGCATAAAAGATGCGGCAGGGAATGGGAAGATTCACGACTGCGCCAGTTTCGACTCCCATCAGTCGAATACGCGGTTGGTCAGCCTGCCGTAAAATGAATCGAAGACAAGGGAGAAACTATGATGACGATTTTTGATCCGGCTCGGGGCAGAATTATTGACGGTGGCGGGGGAAGCGGCGGCGGGCTCTTGCGCCTGATTGGACTTGGCATCGCCGCACTTCTAGTCGTGATTTTACTGTTCAGCTCCGTGACCAAGGTGGGCACGGGGCACGTAGGCGTGCTCACGCTGTTTGGCAAAGTACAGTCGGGGGAAACTCTGGGTGAGGGCATTCACCTGATCAATCCGCTGAAGACCAATAACGAACTCTCCATTCAGACCCAGACGCTGAAGGAATCAGCCAGCGTACCTTCCAGCGAAGGCCTCATGATGAGCCTGGACACCTCGCTGATTTACCACCTCAATCCCGATCACGCGTCCGACGTTTTCCAGAAAATCGGCGCCGATTACGAAAACGTGGTGGTGGAGCCGACACTGCGCTCTGCCATTCGTGAAGCCACTGCCTCCCATACCGCCAATGCGCTCTACACCGGCGAACGCGAGATGGTAGCCAAGCAGATTTACGACCAGGTCAGCGCACAGCTCAACCAACGCGGCTTGACGGTGGAGAACGTGTTGTTGCGGGACATCCAGCTGCCGGCGACGCTGAAGGCTGCCATCGAAGCGAAACAACAGGCCGAGCAGGAATCGCTGGCCATGAACTTCCGCCTGCAGAAAGAAACGCAGGAGGCGCAACGCAAGCGCATCGAAGCCGCCGGCGTGCGTGACTTCCAGCAGATTGTGGCGCAGGGCATCACGCCGTCGCTGCTGGAGTGGAAAGGCATCGAAGCCACGGAGAACCTGGCCAAGAGCGCTAATTCCAAAGTCGTGGTCATCGGCAACAGCAAGAACGGGCTACCGTTGATTCTGGGGCAGTAGGTTCGGGATCTTGGGTCCTGGGTCTCAGGTCTAGGGTCTGGATTTCTGGCATCAATGTTCTGTGCCTGACGCCCAAGACCTGGCACCCAAGACCTGAGGCTATGCGAACGCTGCTACCATGACACCGTGGCTTCTCTGCTGGACGTGCGTCACCTGAACATTGATTTCGCGGCCGCTCTGCGGGCAGGCGGACAGCCGGGGGCGACAGTCCCCACAAAGGCTCTTCCTGCACGGGCTCTTCCGGCGGTCCGAGATGTCAGTTTCTCCATCGCCCCCGGCGAAGTCCTCGGACTGGTCGGCGAATCTGGCTCGGGCAAATCCATTACTTCCCTGGCCATCATGCGCCTGCTGCCGTCCCAGGCAAGGGTTTCCGGCGAGATCCTTTTTGCCGAGAACGGGTCGGCCCGTAGTCTCACAAAAATTCCCGACGACTCCATGCGCCAACTGCGCGGCTCACGAATCGCCATGATCTTCCAGGAGCCGATGACTGCGCTCAACCCGGTGATGCGGGTTGGCGATCAGATTGCCGAAGCAGTGCGGGCTCACGGCACGCGGTCGAGGAGCGAGGCCGCCAGACTTGCGGTTCAGGCCATGACGGATGTCGCGATCTCCGAGCCCGATCGCCGCGCCCGCGACTATCCTCACCAGCTTTCCGGGGGCATGCGGCAGCGGGTCATGATCGCAATGGCTATCGTGAACCGCCCCCAGTTGCTCATCGCCGACGAGCCCACCACCGCGCTCGATGTGACCATCCAGGCCCAGATCCTCGATCTGCTCGGTGAACTCCGCGCCAAGTTCGGCCTCGCCATGCTCTTCATCTCGCACGATCTCGCCGTGGTCTCGCAGGTTGCCGATCGCGTGGCTGTGATGTATGCCGGCAGCGTGGTGGAACTCGGAACGAAGCATGAGATTTTTCAGGCTCCGGCGCATCCTTATACTCGCGGGCTGCTCCACGCTGTTCCCGATCTGAAGACAGAGCGGGGGCGTCCACTGGGCACCATCGAAGGCACGGTCCCGCCGCTGCACGCCATGCCGCCGGGCTGCGCCTTCGAGCCGCGCTGCGGATTCCGCGTTCCCGAGTGCGCCCGCGAACTACCGCCTCTAGTAGAGGTTGCCGACGGGCACTGGGCCCGGTGTCCGGTGGTCAATGCGAAATAGCTATGGCGGAATAAACGCGACCTCTGTATGCTCTCGGTTCGCGCTCGGTCTATAATCGCCATTTTGTCTGGTGCTCTTTGCGGATACTGCTGCTTAGCGACATTCACGCCAACCTCGAAGCGCTGGAAGCCTGCATGGCGGCAGCTCCACCGTACGATTTCGTAGCCAACCTCGGCGATGTCGTCGGATACGGAGGCTCTCCCAATGAAGTCATTGAACGCTCTCGCGACCTGGGAAGGGTTTTCGTCCGGGGCAATCACGACAAGGCGGCGACCGGCCTGCTCGAGCTGGATGATTTCAACCCCCTGGCGGCCATCGCGGCACTCTGGACCCGGGATCAGCTGACTCCCGAGCATCATGAATGGCTGCACGGGCTGCCGCAAGGCCCGCTTTCTCTGCAAGGGTTTCCCCATGTGCAATTGGTTCACGGCTCTCCAGGCGATGAGGATGCCTACATCGTTTCCATCGGCGATGCGCTGGTCCCGCTGCTGGCAACAACCACACCCCTGACCTTCTTCGGCCACACCCACCTCCAGGGCGGATTCTTCGCCAATGGCTCCAGCGCTGATGGCTTCCGTCCCGAATACCGCACCGTCGGACAAGCCGAGTCGGTTTCTCTGCAGCTGAAGCCTGCCACCCGTTACATGATCAATCCGGGCTCGGTCGGACAACCGCGCGATGGAGACTGGCGCGCCGCCTTCGCCCTGTTCGATACCGATGCCCAGGTCATCCACTTCCACCGCGCACCCTACAATCTGAAGGCCGCGCAGGAACGGATCCTAGCTGCCAACCTGCCGGCACGCCTGGCCACGCGCCTGGCCGCTGGCCGCTGAAGCAAAAGTGGCGCGGGCACCCTCGCCCGCGACTCTCATCACCGATGTAAACTCGAGAACATGCCTTCTTCCGGAACGAAATCTCTTTTTCCCCATCGCGACGCCTCCCACCGCGAAAATCCCCCCGAACACTATCTCGTCGCCCACAGCGACGGCGGGGCGCGCGGCAACCCCGGCCCCGCCGGTTACGGAGTAGTCATTCAGGATCAATCCGGATGTAAGGTCGCCCATCTCAGCGACTACCTCGGCCACCAGACCAACAACTTTGCCGAGTATCAGGGCCTGATCGCAGCTCTCGAGTACGCCGTTCAGCATGGACCCAAAGCCCTGAAGCTGATCAGTGATTCCGAGTTGCTGGTCCGCCAGATCAAAGGCATCTACAAGGTGAAGAACGCGACGCTCAAGGATCTCCACGGCCGCGCAAAGGAATTGATCGCCCAACTGGAATGGTTCTCGATCGGACACGCTCTCCGCGAACACAATCGGGAAGCCGACCGCCTGGCCAATGAAGCCATGGACAAGGGTATGGGACGAAGCTAACAGTCCGAAGCGCTTCAATCTGCCGCTGAGGTATGGTCGTGGACGATCTTCCATCCCTCGGGAAATTTGCGGAAAACCAACGTGAACAATCCTTGCGACGTCTTGCCGCCGGAGAAGGTCACTTTCCACGAACCGCGCACATAGGCCGCCGTTTGACCCAGCACTTCGACGCGCAAGCCGGAGAATTCCAGCTTCCCCATCTCCTTGCCGGGACTTGAATAGTTCGCGAGGTAACGTTCCAGCGTGGCCTCCCATCCGTCGCGCTCCGTTCCCCCCGAAAAGAACGTTAGTTCCGGCGAATGCCAGTAGCCCGCCATGAAGCCTTCCAGATCGTGATGGTTCCAGGCTTCCTGTTGCTTTTGGAGCACACGCTCGACGGCTTTCGCGTAGTTTCCGTAGCTGCCCGAGTCCTCCTGGGCGCGGGCCTGATCACTGGCTGCGAGAAATATGACCGGCAAACAACAAGACAAGAAGAAGAGGACAAACCGGCTGCGCATGTAAACCTCCCGATCTGGTTAAACAGAGCGCATCAGTTTCGCATAACTGCCGGGCGGAAGGACAGTTCTCAGGAAAAGGATCTGGGCTCGGCCGGCCGCGAGAGGAAGCAGATTCCTCGTCCGCTTGCGCTCCGTCGGAATGACAAGACTATTTAGGATGGGATTTGTTAGGACTTACGCCCGGCCCTTCTTGACGGCAACGGCTTTGCCGGCAACTTCCCAGGGACGCTTCGGCCGATCCACCGGCGCCTTGTCGTCATCCTTAAGGCGGTCATAGTGGTAGGAGTCGCTCACCGTCCCCAGCGATTCGTTGTAGAGACTGGGAAGTCCGAGCGCTTCTTTCAGCTCTTCGGAAAACGACTGCAGAGCTTTGAGGTGGTCAGCACTCGCCGGAATTTCCGTCTTCGAATTCTTCAGGAACTGCTGGTACCCGCGGTTGACTACCTTCGAGATCTCGCTGCCGATGAGGTATCCGGGGTGGGCGAAAATCTTCACGCCATCTTCGGCCGTCTTCTGAATAGCGGCTGAGACGTTGTACTTTCTGAGGAACACGCGCCCGTTGGTGCCGGGCGCTTCCAGCACATCGAAACCGTGCTCGCGCAGCCAGGCCAGCGCTTCCTCAAAGGTTCGTGCTTCTATTGCTTTCGACATTTTTCTGCTTTTCCGATCTTTCTTCTGATCTTTCTCTCTTAGATGCAGGCGCTGCGCAAACTGTGCGCAGCTTATTTAGCACTGCATCGACTTGCAATCTGTGTCATCTAAAGACACCATACTACATAGCGTGTTTCGCTCTTTCCTGCATATTACGATAGTCACGAGAGAATAGTTCGATATGGGACAGACTCCAGCTAAGGACGCGGAAACCTTGCCGGCGCAGGATGCGCTGGAACCCGCCGTCCCGCGTCCAGGGCAGAGTTTGATCGAGCGCATCGGCAACACTCCGCTGCTGCGCTTTGATTCGCTCACCGCGCATCTGCCGGGCGTGACACTTTTGGGCAAGGCCGAATGGCACAACCCCGGCGGCTCGGTGAAAGACCGCGCCGCTGCCAACATCGTCGCGGAAGGCCGCCGCAGCGGGAAGTTTGCCGCAGGCAAGACTCTGCTTGATGCTACCAGCGGGAATACCGGTATCGCGTATGCGATGCTCGGCGCGGCTGAGGGATTCCCCGTCACCCTGTGCATGCCGCAGAATGTCTCCGCCGAGCGCAAGAGCATCCTTGCCGCCTACGGCGCCAATATTGTTTATACCGACCCCGGCGACGGCTCCGACGGCGCCATCCGAGCGGCTCGCGAACTCGCCGCCAGGTATCCGGATCTGTATTTCTACGCCGATCAATACTCGAACGATGCCAACTGGCTTGCTCACTACCAAGGGACAGCCAACGAAATCTGGCAACAGACCGAAGGACGCATCACTCACTTTGTGGCCATGCTCGGCACCAGCGGCACATTCATGGGCACCGCGCGGCGTCTGAAGGAACTTAATCCCTCGATCTGCTGCATCTCTCTGCAGCCCGATTCCGCTTTTCACGGCATTGAAGGCGCGAAACACATGGCCAGCGCCATTGTTCCGAAGATCTATGACCCGTTGCTCGCGGATGAAAATCTTGAGATCGCGACCGAAGACGCCTACGCAATGTGCCGGCGCATCGGCCGCGAAAGCGGACTGCTGCTGGGGATTTCAGCCGCAGCCGGCATCTTTGCCAGCCTGAAAATCTCCGAGCAGCTAGAGCTTGAGAAAGGGCAGGATGCTGTGGTGGTCACTATACTCTGCGATTCTGGCGAGAAATATCTGAGCGAAAGATTCTGGACGGAGGGATAAACCACACCCACCACGGAGGCACGGAGCCGCCGAGAAAAGCGAGGGGAACGATCTCTCGCTGCGAAGTTATTTCTGAATTTCTAGAATCGTTTTTCTCCGTGCCTCGGTGTCTCCGTGGTGGATTCTGATTTTTTATGCTGAAGCTATCCCATGCGGATCACGCAGCAATTCGCCAGCACGGTGAGGAAACCTATCCGCATGAGTGTTGCGGTGTGCTGCTTGGCCGAATGGACGACGACGGCGCTCGCATTGTGACCTCGACCGCGCGCTGCGGCAACACCCGCACTGATTCGCCTCAGAACCGTTACAACATCGATCCCCGCGAGTTGGTGCGAATTCAGCGCGAGGGGCGCGAGCGCGGCGAGGATATTGTCGGGTTCTACCACTCTCATCCCGACCACCCTGCGCGCTGGTCGCAGACTGACCTCGCCGAGGCGCACTGGATCGGCTGCTCCTACATGATCACCAGCGTCGAGAAGGGAAAAGCCGCCATCACCAACTCGTTTGAACTTACCGGCTCCGATGAAGCCGACAAGCGGTTCGATGACGAGAAGATCGAGAGCGCATAACTTTCACGCTGCCCGCTACTGCTTCGGCAATCGCGCTGTAATGAAATCTGAGGCGTGCCCTGCGGCCTGCGGATCAAGATTTGCCAGCACAGCGATCACATATCCGGATTGCGGGCAAATCTTTAAATCGCCGTTCATGCCGGGTGCGCCCCCGCCGTGGCCGAAGCATCGAACCCCGTCTGCCGAAGTTTCATCGCCGAAACCGTAGCCATACTTTGATCCCCCACCCGGCGTTTCCACCTTGCCAGTGGTGAGCAGATCGACATTCTTGGCATCGAGTAGTTTTTGATTCTCGAGTGCGTTGGCAAAGGCGAGGAGGTCCTCGACCGTGGAATAACCTCCGCCGGCCGAAGTACCTCGATAAGGAAGCGTATCGACATTAGTACGCCACTCTCCTGAGCCTTCCCTTTTGGTGTAGCCGACAGACCGGCCAGGCACCGCCTGATCTTCGGGCAGAGAGTCGGTGGAATTCATTCCTGTGAGCTTGAAAATGTGCTCACGAACATAGTCGTAGTAGTCTTGACCACTGGCCTTCTGAACAACTAAACCCAGCAACAGGAAACCGTAGTTGCTGTAGTCCCAGCGGCTGCCGGGCTCGAAGGCGAGACCTCGCTCGCCGTACAGCTTGACGTAATCCTGCAGCGTGCGCAGCTCCAGGCGGTGTTTGTCGAATTCCGGACCGAAAAAGTCACCGGTGCCTCCGGTGTGAGTAAGAAGGTGGTGAATGGTGACTTTGGAAGCGACGTCTTTGTTGGGATAGTCGGTGAGATATTTTCCCAGCGGGTCGGTGAGATTGATTTTGCCAGCCTGCACCAACTGCAGTACCGCAGTCGCGGTGAACATCTTGTTCATCGATCCGATGCGAAACTTGGTGTTGAGCGTGTTAGGAATCTTCTTTTCGCGATCGGCCATGCCATAAACTGCGGTGAATACGGTCTTCCCGTTCTTCGCAACCAGCGCTGCTCCGGAAAAATGACCCGCAGCGGCGGCTTGATCGAGGTAGCCGTGAAAGGCCTTGAGCGCCTCCACTTCCGTCATGCGAGTGATTGCGAAATCGGCGGGGCGCGGAATGGCGCGAAGTTCTATGCCTTTGATCGCATGCGGTTCCGCGGGATCAACTTCAACCACCATGCTCGCGAACTGGTCGGAATCGCGCTCCTTCAGGATTACCGAGCATTTTGTGGCTGCGCACTCACCCGCTTGCTTCAGATCGAAACCGCCCGTCTGTTCGCGGAAGCTCATTGCGCCGTCAATGTCCCCGGCGCGAGCGGGATAATTCTTCTGCAGAAACCCGAGGAACGCGGCTTTGTCGCCGCTGTTGAAAGCGGCGAGCCAACCGGAAAGTTGATGGGCCGCGGGCGTGTCGGAAAGCTGTACCTGCGCCGCCAAGCAGAGGGAAAGCAGCAGGATGACGCCGGCCACTCGAAGCTCAGTCCGTTTCATGGTTGCTACAATAGTCTCCTCTCGATTCCTCTGTTGAAGGTAAGCTCCTTGATGGACGCCGGATTCCCGTGTTTTTCACAATGATCGGTCCGGATTCGGCGGCTTCAAGCATGCTCCCGCGCAAACGCGTGAATCGTGAAGAAGCAACCATTAGACTGCCCACCTCAGCCGCGGTGAGCGCCGCTGCACCAATTTCGGTCAGCACTCTGTGGACGCCCTGCACTCGGCTGAAAATACGTAAGTTATAAACCCAAAGTTTTCATTGACTCTGAAAACAGAAAGAGTAAAACCATAATCGTTCTTTGACAGCTTCTAAAGTTTTTCCGGTTGGTGCAGCGTCCGGGACTCAAGTGTCGTCACCCTCTTCATGAAAATGAGCAGGGAGGGCGGGCAAGGGTCTATAGCAAAGCGCTGGTCGAGGAGAACAAGAAGAAACGTCGAAGGCAGGATAGAGTTCCGAGGCGTTGGGTAGGTTTTTCCGGTTGGCGGTAAGCCCGGAGCCCGAGCGAAGGTCGCGCGTGGCACCCCGCAAGGGAAGCTGCGATAGCAGGTCAAGCAAGGGTCTAAAAGCGAGCTACTGGCCGAGACGAATGGACCCAACACCACCTCGGAACTCTTATTTTTTTGCCCGCCTAAGCCCGTCCTCAAGATTTTTTTATCGCTCATCGTTTACAACGGTATATTCCCATGCTTCTTCGGCGGGTTCTTGTCGCGCTTGTTCTCCAGCATTGCCAGGGCTTGAATCAGTTTCTTGCGCGTCTCGCGGGGCTGGATGATGGCGTCGACGAAGCCGCGGTCGGCGGCTACGTAGGGACTGGCGAAGCGGTCGCGGAATTCTTCGATCTTTTTTTGACGCAATTCCTGGCGATCTTGCGGATTGGCCGCTCCGTCGAGTTCGCGCTTGTACACGATGTCCACGGCGCCTTCGGGCCCCATGACTGCGATCTCCGCCGTTGGCCATGCGTAGTTCACGTCCGTGCGAATGTGTTTTGACGCCATCACGCAATAGGCGCCGCCGTAAGCTTTGCGCGTGATTACCGTGATCTTCGGCACCGTGGCTTCGGCGAAGGCGTAAAGCAGTTTCGCACCGTGCTTGATGATGCCGCCATATTCCTGCGCGGTGCCGGGGAGAAATCCCGGAACGTCTTCGAAGGTGATCAGCGGAATGTTGAAGCAATCGCAGAAGCGGACGAAGCGTGCGCCCTTGATCGATGCATTGATGTCGAGCGTTCCCGCCAGCATTGCCGGCTGGTTGGCGACGATTCCCACCGGACGGCCGTTGAGGCGGGCGAATCCGACGACGATGTTTTTCGCGTAGTGCTCCTGCACTTCAAAGAAGTAGCCATCGTCGACCACGGCGTGGATCACGTCCTTCATGTCATAAGGAAGATTCGACTGGGCGGGCACGATACTGTCGAGCGCGGCGTCGGCCCGGTCGATCGGATCGGTAGACGGCTTGCGCGGCGGGTCTTCCAGATTATTCGATGGCATGAAGCTCAACAACTCGCGCACCATCGACAGACACTCGGCATCATCGTGGGCGAGAAAGTGCGCCACGCCTGAGGTTTCGTTGTGCGTCATCGCTCCGCCGAGCTGCTCCTTGGTCACTTCTTCGTGCGTCACCGTCTTGATGACGTCGGGGCCGGTGATGAACATGTAGGAAGTCTTGTCGACCATGACGACGAAGTCGGTGATGGCAGGCGAATAGACCGCTCCTCCGGCGCAGGGACCCATGATCGCGGAAATCTGGGGCACCACTCCGCTGTAGAGCGTGTTGCGCAGAAAGATGTCAGCGTATCCGGCCAGCGATGCCACGCCCTCCTGAATGCGGGCGCCTCCGGAGTCGTTCAGACCAATCAGGGGAGCGCCCATCTTTGCCGCCAGATCCATGATTTTGACGATCTTTCCCGCGTTCGTCTCCGAGAGCGACCCGCCGAACACCGTGAAATCCTGGGCAAAGACGTATACCAGGCGGCCTTCGATCCGGCCGTAGCCGGTGATAAAGCCGTCGCCGTAAAACTTCTGCTCCGCCATGCCGAAGTCGTTACAGCGGTGCGTGACCAGTTTGTCTGTTTCTTCGAAGGTGCCGTCGTCGAGCAGGAACTCAATGCGCTCCCGCGCCGACATTTTGCCTTCCTTGTGCTGGCGCTCGCGGCGCTTCTCACCTCCACCAGCTTCGGCGAGCTGGTTGCGCTTCTTCAATTCTGCCAGCTTCTCTTGGAGATTCATGTGCGGAAGGATTATAGCGGTTGGAGGGGCATCCGCGGTGTCTGCGGAGGGTGAAGCACACAGCGACAGGAGAAAGCGGTGGACTCCGGTGGTTCAATCAATCCAGTCCGCTGACCTTGAGCGGTGTGAGTTTGTGGGTCCGCAAGTCGAGCAGATAAAGTGCGCTCTTGTTTGGCGTCCCGTGCCAATCTGAACGCCATCTCAAGAAGACAGCAGTCTTGCCGTCGGCAGAAATTTTAAGATCTGTGGCGTAGCCGTTTCCCTGTGTCAGCCTCTCCACGGCACCGGTTCCGACATCCATTCGATACACGTCGTAGTCGTATCCGCTCCATGGTGGTTTTCCGTTACTGGCAGCCATGAAGAGGAGGCTTTTCCCATCCGGCATGAAGTTGGGACAGTTAAATAGCTGGCTGAGAATGGGCTTCTTGGGTCCGCGCGGTCGAAGTATCTGCATCGGCTTGGCCGGATCTTCGACGGAGCGGACTTCGATCACATCGCCGTGCTCCTCGGAGCTGACAAAAACCATGCTCTTGCCGTCGGGAGACACCGAGGCATCGGACACCATATAGAAGTGGTCGTTCGTGAGTTGACGCACGCTGGTGCCATCCAGGTCAGCCGCGTAAAAGTTCCAATCGTGACGATAGGGCTGCGCAATAGGTGAGTAGCTGCCGTAATATCCGGACCGGGCGAAAATGATGGTCTTGTTGTCGGGCGAGAACAGCGGCCGGAAATCGCTCGTCTCAGAGGTCGACCATGGGTGCGGATCCGAACCGTCGAGGTTCCCGATGACGATTCGGGAATGCTCTCCATTCCCGGTTGAGTACGAATATGCGATTCGCGTTCCGTCTGGCGAGAATGCCGGGCTTGATTCCACGCCAGTCTTGGCGTCGGTCAGACGGGTTGCGAGGCCAGTATCCAAGGCAATCTTGTAAAGAAAGGAGGTGTGGCCCTTTTCGTACGCCACAGCGGCAAACTTGCCGTCAGGAGAGATGCTGACTGAGCTAATTTGGCCAGTGCCACTGCATATCGCGACAGGATGGAGAAGGAGCAGGAGGAAGACCGCGCTCAGAGGCTTGAACATCGCATCTCCGCTCGTGAGGGTAAGGCGCTGTCGTTACTCCAGATCCGCCCCGAGAACCTGATAGTGGTATTTCTTGCCATCCCAAAAGACGACTGAAGACGTCGCTTCGCCTTCCCCCTGCTCTTCCATGTAGATGCCGAGGACGAGCCTCTTCTTCAACTCCAACCTTTTCACGGTGACGGTTTTGAAGGGCAGGTTGATCAGGACGAACTTGGGTTTTGGCTTATCGGAGCGCCAGGCCTCGGGACCGACGCCGTGAACCACCAGCAGACAGACGCCTTTTCGCTCCGGAGAATCCGAGGCGAAGGTCGAAGTGACCTTGACATCGCCGAAGCCCAGGAAGCTGTCATAGGGATCGGTTACATGAAAGCCGTATTCGGCCTGGTCGGCCATGGGATTTTTGCAGCGGGCAGCGACGACCAGATCATTGACGCCGTCGCCGTCGAGGTCGCCGACGAACTGCGGAGGGCCGGCCAGCAGCGAACATTTGTCGCCAAACTCTTTGTGCACGTACTCGTCGGTGACGGCAGGCGAGGGGGTGGTCGGATGCGCCGGCGGCGGAGGCGGCTGCTTCTTGTCCGCAGCAAACAGAGCAGACGCAGCAACGAACGCCAGCACGACAAATAAAATGCAGGAGTAGACAACTCGGGAGGACGACATGTCCCTACTCTAGTACCGTTTTCCTCCGGAGGGTATAGACACTAATGGTCACAGATCACCAAAGTAACCACTACTTGCGGAAGTGTTCCCAGCCTTGGGGCTGGAGTTCGTATCCGACACCGCCGCGGTTCATCAGGAAAATTTTCGATCCGCGCCCACTTATGATGTGCCCGATCTGCGTGATTGCAACTCCGGCAATGCGCGATGGCACTCGCTTGCGGCGGGGCACGGTGAACAACAATTCGTAGTCCTCTCCCCCGTGCAGCGCAAATTGCAAATCGACCTCCCTCGCCGGCTTGCTAACTCTTGCCCTGGGGATGGCCTCTGCCTGCAACTCTGCACCCACACCACTGACTCCGCAGATGTGGGCCAGATCCGTCGAGAGCCCGTCGCTGGTGTCGATCATCGCGGAGGCCAGTCCTTTTTCGCGCAAAACCCGACCCAGCTCGATGCGCGGCTCAGGAAAGAAATGCCGCAGATACTCCTGCGGATTCAGCTTCCGCTTGGGTTTCTTGCGCATCTGCCAGATGGCAGCGGCCGAGCCGCCCAGTTCTCCGCTCACGTAAATGCGGTCGCCGGGCCGTGCACCAGACCGCAACACGGCAGTCCCCTTTGGCGCAGTCCCCACGACAACAACATCCGCCAGAACGCCGTTGGGAGACTCCGCGGTATCGCCTCCGGCAAGGGTGACGCCGTATCGCTCCGCGAGACTGATCAAGCCACGCGCGAACCGGCTTACCCAACTTTGCGGCAAGTGGCGAGGCAGCGCCAGCGAAAGAAACGCCGCCACCGGCTCCCCGCCCATAGCTGCGATGTCACTCAGCCCCCGTGCCAGACAGCGGTGCCCAACCGATTCCGGGGAATGCCAGTCGCGTCGGAAGTGGATCCCCTCCAGGCTGAAATCAGTCGTGACCAGCGTGTCTCTCTCGTTTTTCTTGCCTCGGCTCAGAAGTCGCAACACGGCGCAGTCGTCTCCAATTCCAGTCTGAACGGCAGGATTTGTCGTCGCCCCCACCATGCGGCGAACCTGCTCAATCAGCGCCTTTTCCGCAATCACCACGACAACTACTATAAGCGAGGCTCACGCACTGATGCTGCCGGGTGTTCCCAAGGCGGAGCGAATCCTGGATGTAACCCATCTCCAGCACGGGGGCATGAGCTAAGAATATTCCGGTCGATCTTGTGCAGCCGTGGGATGGAACTTCGTATGGACCCGTGGGCCACTACCGGCTGGTGCCCATCCGCTCCGGTAACTCGGCGTTGGTTACATTCGATTACCGCGTCTTAAGTAACTCTCATTGCCCTGGCGCAGCGTTGACAGGGGGAACCCAGTTTGTTACCTTTACCCAGTCATTCACGAAACCTTTGGCCGAGCAGTGCAGTACCCTTGGGCAAGCTTAAGTTCTGTATCCCGAAGGAATTGCAGACAAGAGGTTTTCGGCTAAGTCCTCGGTTCCGGTAGGTGGGTACGTTAGAAGTCTCCGTTCCCAAGAGGGGAAGCGTAGCCCGAAAAGATCAGGTGTTCGAACAGGCTTTCTGCAACCTTAGAACTTTGCCTGGAGTTCCGACCCTGATCGCTAAACGCGGAAGAACATTTTAAGGCGGAAGTAAGGAAGGCATTTGCGAAAACGCTTTTACATACTTTTTGTGGCTCGCGGGGATGACGGCCAGTTGCGCAAGATTCCTATCCCTGTCCATTACCTGTATGTATTCGTCGTGGGCGCCGCCATTGGATTCCTCAGCCTGACCGGCATCGCCAGTTCTTATGCGCGCATGCTGCTCAAGGTCTCGCGCTACAACGAACTCCGCACCGAAAAAGAGCAGCTCAAGGACCGTTATTCCCAGCTGGAACAAGTGGCCAAGGAACGCGATGTTCAAGTCGCTTCCCTGGGCTCGATCGCCAGCGAAGTATCGGCGCTCTACGGATTGAAGTCGCAGCCTGCGCTGGTCACAGCGTCACAGCAGCAAATCCAGGATGCTGACGTCAGTTCATCGCTCGATCAGCTTGGCGTTCTGCGCACTTCGGCCCTCACCGGCGCCACCACGGTTGGCATCAGCCTGGGCATGACTCGCAACGCCACTACGGCGGACTGGTTCCGGGCAAACTCCGCACCTAACCTCTGGCCGGTCGAAGGCCAGGTCACAGCCAGCTTTGGCGAGCGCATCGACCCGTTCAACGGTGAAGGCGCGTTTCACAGCGGGGTAGATATCGGCAGCACTTACGGCCACGCAGTCGTCGCACCCGCCGATGGCACTGTCACCTTTGCCGATTTCCTCGGCGGATACGGCAAAGCCATCATGTTGGATCACGGCCACGGCATCTCCACCCGCTACGGCCATCTTTCCGGCTTCGCGGTCACACCCGGACAGCAGATCCATCGCGGCGACACCATCGGCTTCATTGGATCCAGTGGGCGTTCTACCGGTCCGCACCTTCACTACGAAGTCCGTATCAACGACACCCCGGTGAATCCCTACAAATATCTACGCATGACCGTTGCTGACAGCGGCGGCTTCCAGACCGGCAGCTAGCACACACCTCAGTTCTCAGTTTCTTGCCCTTGCACTCTTTCCTTCGCTGGGCTACGTTCATGAGGGAGAAGAAAGAGGGTTTTCGGTCCCGGCTCTTGGGCGCGAAGGCTTTACTGAGAACTGAAACTGAGAACTGAGAACTGCCTTATGTTCTTCCGCTCGGTGCGCGAGGACGTTGCTGCTGTCTTCGAGTCGGACCCGGCCGCCCGCTCCTACTTCGAGGTTCTTATCTTGTATCCCGGCCTGCACGCTGTGTGGGCACATCACCTCAGCCATTGGCTCTGGGGCCATCACATGCGCTTTCTGGCAAGATTCGTTTCGCAGGTGTCACGATGGTTCACCGGGATTGAAATTCACCCTGGCGCGGAGATTGGTCGGCGCCTCTTCATCGACCACGGCATGGGCACCGTGATCGGCGAGACGGCGATCGTCGGCGACGATGTCACCCTTTACCAGGGTGTGACCCTCGGGGGAACCGGCAAAGAGAAGGGCAAAAGGCATCCCACGATCGGCAACAACGTATCGATCGGGTCCGGAGCAAAGTTGCTGGGCAACATCACAATTGGGGACAATTGCCGCGTGGGTGCGGGCTCAGTCGTGCTGCGGAGTGTGCCCGCCAACTCGACGATCGTGGGCGTGCCCGGACACATCGTTCTGCGCGACGGCAAGCGCGTGGTCATTACCGACCCCAAGGACATTCGCGACCCGCTGTCGGACGTAATTATCAAGCTGGCTGCGGAACTGCATGAGCTGCGCGAGAAGTTTCAGCAGCACTCCCACCAAGCGCTGGGCGCTGAGCCGGACGTAACGATCGACGAAGGCACCCCAACGCCAAATATCTCTCCGCAGGATTTGTTTCAGGATGACTATCAGATCTGAAAGACCAAGGTTTCAAGGCTTCTCAGGTTTCAACGTTTCAAGGTTGCTCAGGTTTCAAGGGTTTTGAAACCTTGAAACTTTGCTCCCTTACTGTCTCAATCCCATCCAGCTTTCCGAGACCACGAGCGAGTTTCCGGGATTGTGGGGATCGTACTTCACCGACGTGGGCAGCCCCAGGCGGCAGGAGTGCAGGTTAATCCACTGGCGCAGGTAGGTAACGTCTTGCGAGCACTCGTACGACACACCCGCGACGTCATACTTGTAGATGAGCATTACAGCGGCGTGATGGCCGTCGCTGACCGGTAATTCCTGTACATCGATCACAGTTCCGTCGGTGATGCGTCCGATGCCGTCGAGCCAGTTGCGGCGCTCGCGTTCCAGTTCGGCCGGTCCCTTGGGCTTGCGCCGCAAAAGCGCGTAGGCGCTCAGAGCAGCGGCACTGCCGCCGGCAACGACCAACGTATAGAAATGAACTGAATCCATACCGAGGGAGCAACCTCACAGCCGCATGCTGCCAACTGCGAGTTCGCTATCAGCATATGACGGAAGGAAGCTCTGCGGAAGTGGGTGAGAGGTTACTGAGGTGCTCTGCCTGTGGAAATCCTAGAAGCAGTGGCCAGTGATCAGTGATCAGTGGCCAGCGACAAGTACCCTGGATTTTGCTTTCTTACTGGCCACTGCCCACTGATCACTGGCCACTGCTTTTACTTCTGCTTACAGACGAACTCCCTGGCGATTTCGCCGAAGTCGCCTTCCGCCACCTGCCCGAATTGATCATCGCGGTGAGCCTTCTTGCTGACCACGAGCTTGCCGCCGTGGTCGCGCGAGTAGAACCATTCAGAGTTTGCAACCACACTCGGGGCGGCGCTGTCGCTCGCGCAGTTGAAGCGAACCCGCGCCCGCAGCTCCACGAACGGACCTCCCTGCGGCAGTTTAATGGGCTCTTTATATTCGACGCGGATCCAGGCAGTGCGCAGACCGTTCTTCTGGGGGGTGACTGAACTGACCAGAACCTGATCGCCGCTGGGAGTAGCACCGATCTGCCGCCAGTCTCCCGCAGCCAGCGCCACCACTCCCACAAGCAAGACGGGAGCGAGCACCACGGCAAACACGATGAAGAGGCCCCTCTTCATTGGGGATGGAGGTAAGGCCATAAGCACGCCGGAGACACTTTGGGCCAAAAACCGCTTTCTGTCAACTCCCTGGGCATCCTCGCAATGGCACCAACCAGAGTCTGCAACGGCCTGGCTGGACGTCTGGTATCGTGTCTACGGCAAGGAGGTTCTGGTCCCTATGGAGACGCTTCACTGCACGAACATGGATTCGGCGATTGGACCGCTGTTTCTGGCTGCGTCTGGCCGAGGACTGGTTGCGCTGGAATTCGACGCCCGTTCGCTCGGACAGCAGTCGATTCGTCCGAACCCGCGCCATCTTCGGGAAGAAGAAAAGGGATTTCAGTTCGTGGACGCTCCCGACCAGATGCGGCCTTACCTTAACGAACTCGAAGAATATTTCGCTGGCCGGCGGCGTGAGTTCAGCTTCCCGCTCGACCTTCGAGGCACGGGTTTCCAGCTAGCCTGCTGGCGTGCTCTGCTGGCCATTCCGTACGGAGAGACGCGCAGCTACGCCGACATCGCCCGCACTGTGGGCAAGCCGAACGCGTTTCGCGCCGTGGGCATGGCCAACAATCGCAATCCCATCGCGATTGTCGTGCCCTGCCATCGGGTAATCGCCTCCGACGGTACGCTTTGCGGCTACGGCGGCGGTCTCGATGTGAAGCGAAAGCTGCTGGAACTGGAAGGCGCGCTTTCGGGGATATTGGCAGCTTAGGATTTCAGAGTATATAGAGTCAAAATCCCCACTTCTCGCAGAAGACGCGAGAAATGGGGCACCCTGTTCTTGATCACAACAACTTGAACGCTCACAACCAATCTTCCGCGCTGCGCAAAGCCGGGCTCTTCTATCTTGTCTTCGTGATGTTTTCCTACACCACAGGCGGCCCCTTCGGACTCGAAGACATGGTCACCACTTCGGGCCCGGGGATGACGCTGATCTATTTGCTCGTGTTGCCGTTTTTCTGGTGTATTCCGGTATCTCTGGTTTCTGCTGAACTGACTACCGCCATGCCCGTCGAAGGCGGCTTCTACCGCTGGACTCGCGCGGCTTTCGGTGACTTCTGGGGATTCCTCGCGGGCTGGTGGAACTGGTCAGCATCGTTTTTGTTGGGCGGAGCCTATGCGGTTCTCTTCACAGATTACCTGGTGTACTACTTTCCGGGGATCACGGGCTGGAAGCACTACCTGGTTTCCCTGGCGCTGATTGGCGTGATTACGTGGATCAATGTGCGCGGCATTCAGATGGTCGGGCAGGTCGCGACGGCACTTGAAATCTTCATCTTCTTGCCAGTAATGACGATGGTCGTGATGGGCTTCCTCCACTGGCATCACAATCCGTTCCTCCCGTGGATTCCGCCGCACCAGCCAACGTTCAAAATCTTCGGCGTGGGCCTGGCACTGGGCCTGTGGCTGTATTCGGGGTACGAACAACTTTCGACCGTGGCGGAAGAAGTGGAGAACCCGCAACGAGCTTATCCGCGGGCGCTGGCGTTGGTCGTGCCGCTTTCGATAGCAGCTTACTTTTTACCGGCGATGGCGGGGCTGGCTTCGGCGGGCCATTGGGAGCAGTGGCATACGGGATATTTCTCGGAAGCTGCGAGACAGATCGGCGAGACGTTTCTCGGACGCCCGTGGCTAGGAACCTGGATGACGCTGGCGGCGATGGTCGGCTTTGTGGCGCTGCTTAACAGCACTGTCCTCACGACGACGCGCATGCCTTTTGCCATGGCCGAAGACGGATACCTGCCCGCTGCACTCACGCGCAGGCATTCGCGGTATGGAACGCCGTGGCTGGCGATTGTGGTGTCGGCAGTGATCTACGGCCTGCTGGCCTGGCAAAGTCTCAAACAACTGATCTCGGTTTACATTTGGCTGCGCTCGGCCACGACGGTGCTGACTGTGCTGTCGGCGTGGAAGCTGCGACGCACGCGGCCCGAGATGCCGCGTGCGTTTGTGATTCCCGGCGGACGCGTGGGATTGTTCTACGTGGTGGCTGCGCCGGTGGTGATGAGTCTGGTGGCGTTGCTGGGAAGCGATCGCTATGCGGTGATCGGCGGCGCGATTGCGATGGTGTTGGGGCCGGTCGTGTATCGGCTGGTTGCTTTTAGGTCGACATAGATATACAATTTATAACGTATATCCAAGGAGGCCTATGCAGGTTTCGAAGTGGGGAAACAGCCTGGCAATTCGCCTGCCCGCCGCGGTGGTCGAGGCGCTTGAACTGAAGGAAGGCGACGAAATCGAGATTCGAGTTGCTGGGCAACGTGCATTCGAAGTGGGACGCGACGAAAGCCGCAAGCGTGCTTTGGAGAACTTACGCAAGCTCCGGCGTCCTTTCCCTCCGGGATTCGTCTTCGACCGCGACGACATCTATGAACGCTAGCGCGTTCTTCGATACCAACGTCTTTGTGTACACCGTGTTTCAAGGTGATCCGCGCTCCCAGAAGGCGGAAGAATTAATTACTGAAGGTGGAACGATTAGCGTGCAGGTCTTATACGAGTTCGCCGATGTGGTTCGGCGGAAAGCAAGAATGCCCTGGGACGAAGTGCGGTTCGCAATAGAGAACATCAAGGCCCTCTGTCCCGACCCGCTCCCGATCACGATTGATACTCACAGCCAGGCGTTAGTGATCGCAGAAAAATACAGCTACAGGATTTACGATGCTCTCATCGTCGCCTCTGCCCTGGAAGCGCGGTGCACGATCCTTTACTCCGAGGATATGCAGGACGGGCAGGTGATCGATCAGCGGTTGACGATTCGAAATCCGTTTCTGCCTGCCAGATAGCCTTCGTTATCACTTGTGTCCGAATAAACCGCTAAGAAGCGCCACCACCAAACTCAACAGAATTACGGCGACGGTGGCGCACCCGACAAGCTGGATGAGATCGATTATCTGCCTTCGTCCCCTCAGCCGCGGGTGTTTTTCGCCGCGCGAAATGATGACTTCCTCTGCGAGTGCCACTATCTTGGGATATCTGTCGGCGCCCGCCCACTGAACCGCGCTGCTTAAACTCATCGGGTCATCCGGGTTAACTTCATAGTCGAACGTCTGCTCGATCAGCTTTCTAAACTTTTCGTCCGATTCTTCTTCGGCGATCTTAGGAGGGGTAGCTCCCTCAAGAAGCAGTCTTCGCTCTTCTTCACTGAGCAGCGCTCCGGCCTTCTCCGCCTGTGCGGCCACCAAGGCGACCATATGTTTGGCAGCATCCTCGCTATTGGCGAATGGACTATTGCGAAGCCATCTCATACGACCTTAGCTCACCCAATCCAGAAACTTGTACCACATTCCCGCGAATGGCAAGAACCAGGGCTTGCCGTTGTACAAACCCAGCGGCGCGCCGGGAAATGGGATGCCTACGAAGGGATTCTCGGGCTTATCTCCTGCAATCAGCTGCGCCATCTTCTGGCCCTGATACGTGGCCATGGCGACGCCGTGGCCCGCGTAGCCTACCGCGTAATACATGCCGTCGAGTTGGCCGGCATGGGGCATGATGTCGAAAGCGAAGTCGAGCGTGCCTCCCCAGACGTATTCGATTTTGGCGTCGCGGAGTTGGGGATAGACCTCGATCATGCCGCGGCGCAGGATTTCGGCGCTGCGGCGGATCGTCTGATCGGTTTCGGGGAAGAATGCGGCACGGCCGCCGAACAGCATGCGGCGGTCGGGGGTCAGGCGGTAGTAATAAAGGTAGTTCTTCGAGTCGTAGATCATCCGGTTGCGGGGGCTGAGTTCGCTGGCGAGTTTTTCGGGCAGGACTTCGGTTGTGACGATGAATGACCCGATGGGGATAAGTTTCCTTTGCAGCGCGGGAGTGGCTTTGCCGGTATAGCCGCTGGTTGCGACGAAGACTTCGCGGGCCCACAGCGGGCCGCGCGAGGTCGCGATCGTCCATCCCGCTTCGCCCTGACGGGATTCCCGCTGCAGGCCTTCGACTCTCGTGTGTTCGGAGATTTCCGCGCCCGCTTTCATCGCAGCGCGGCCGAGGCCCGCAACGTAGCGGGCGGGATTCAGTCCGGCGCTGACTTCATCGACCATGCCGCCGTAATAAATGTTCGATCCTATTTCTGCTGTCAGGTCTTTTTTCTGCACGACGCGCAGTTGGTGATTGAACTCGCGCGCAATCACGTCCACTTGCCGCGCATAATCGTCAAAATGCTTCTGCTTGCACGCCACTTCGAGGTGGCCGCAACGGGAAAAGTCGCAGTCGATGGCTTCTTCGCGGATGATCTCCTCGACGCAATCGATGGTCTGAAGCGACGCGGCGTACATGCGACGGGTGAGATCGCGTCCGTACGTGGAGATGAGCTGGTTCACGCCGAGTTTCATGCCGGTGAGCACCATTCCGCCGTTGCGGGAGCTGGCGCCCCAGCCGATGGTTTCCGATTCGAGTACGGCGACTGAGGCGCCGCGCTTCGCGAGGGTTCGAGCGGCAGACAAGCCGGTAAACCCTGCGCCAATTACGGCGACATCCACCCGGCTGGGAAGGGGGCGGGCGGAATCTGTGCTGGGCATCTGGACAGTGGTGAGCCAGTAGTTGTGTTCGCGAAAAGTCATGATCAATTCGCACCCAGACCGCGGCAACGCCCGCGGCCTCGAGGACCGAGCATTCTAAACCACGCTCGCGCGGGGCGCAGGGAGTGGTGACCTGAGGACATGTCCCTTAGAAAATGAGGTCCCGCTGAATCGACCACCTCGGTAACTTGCCCAGGTTACTGCGCCTGCTTAGTCTGGAATAGTATGCCCTTACGCTGCCTCCTGTTTTCGTCCAATGAGGAGATGGTTCAGCCCATCTGGCAAGTGCTCGCCGATCTCGGGATCGAAGGAGAGTACTGCAAAAGCGCCGTGGACGCGGTAGAGAAGGTTACCACCCAAGTATTCCAAATTGTGATCACGGATTGGGACGATCAACCGGAGGCGGGGTTCCTGCTGAAGACGGCGCGGGAATTGAAGGCTGCGCAGCGGCCCCTGACGCTGGCGATTGTCAGCGATAATGCCAGGCTGCCGGAGGCGTTGCAGGCGGGGGCCAACTCAGTTCTGGTGAAGCCGATTCGCACCGAACAGGTGCGCGACACGATGAGCACGGCGTGCGAGTTGCTTCGAGCGAAGCAGCAAGCGGGAGCGCCGGCGTCCCAAGCCGTCGCTTTGGCAGCTGCAGCGTCGGCTGGTGCGGTGCCGGCTCCCTGGCCCGAGACCCCAGCATCCGAGAAAACTTTCCGGGCAGGAGAATTCCTGCAATCCCCGGGTTCCGCGCCCGGCGGGCAATTCGACACGGAAAATGAAGTTCATAAGTCGATGGAGGAGTCCGCGGCAGCAGAGGTCGACGCGCTCACGGAGTTGGAGCCAATGGCCTCTGCGGTGGACACTCCTCTGGCACCGGAACCGGAACCGGCAGCGCAAGAACCGCTGACGGGATGGGCTGCACTGCAAGCACGTCTGACGAAACCGGTGTCGGCGCCCGTGGAAGATGCTTCCGCAAAAAGCGAGTTGCTGGCATACGGAGATACGCCATCCCAAGTGCAGGCTGCGCCTGGGCCGTCCGCAGAAGAACCCATGCAACCCGCGAAGCACGAGTCCCAGCCGGAATCAGCGCCTGAAGCTGCGCTTTTCGCCTACATAGCGGGAGAACCAGAAGAGAGCGCGCCGCAAGAACGAGAATCGCGCCCGATACTCGGCAAAATCTTGCTGGTGGGGGTCTTGGCGGCATGTGCGGCTTTTGTGGCGCTGCCTCGCACCCGCCAAAGTCTTCGTGCCTTCTCCCGCAGTGCCGCACGGGCAGCACTTAGCTGGCTGAATCCGCCACCTGCCCCTGTACCGCAAGCTGTTCCGCAACATGACAGTTTTGGCCAGTCGGGCGATGAATACAACCTTCCGGTGGCGGGAAATATTCCGGATGCGACGACGGATCCTTCTCAAATTCGCGTGGTTCCGGTGGTTGATCCGACGGCGAAACCGCAGAAGGGAGCAGAGGCGAACAGCGCGCAGGCCGCGTCCTCTGCAACCGGGGAGGGCAACCCTGCGGATCAAAATCAGACGGGTCAGAGCCAATCTAGCCAAAACCAACCCGATCAGAGCCAGCCGAATCAAAATCAACCTAGTCAAAACCAGTCGACTCAAAATCAGTCCGGACAAGGCCCGGCGCAGGTTGGTGATAGTCAGGTTAAGGATCCGGCGCCCACAAGCGTCGGCGTCGTATCGGGGAATGCTGAAGCGTCACCTGCTTCGGTTCCCACCGCTTTGCCGACACAGCCGAATGCGCCGCTTGTCCAAACAACTCCGCAACCGCGCCCGGCCACGCCGCCGGCACAGAGTACTGCTCCACCCCAAGCCGCTTCGCCCGGAGACAGCGCAGCTATTCCTTCGAGCTTGAAATCACAGATGGCCTCGATGACCCCGGATGCCAGTGGCGCCAAGCCCGCCGAAGCCGCGATGTCATCCATCGAGCCCGTAAATCTGCCGGAGTCTGCGGCGTGGGGACTATTGGCTCAGCCCGTTGATCCAGTATATCCAGACGCAGCGAAAGCCACGGCCCAGCGTGGCAGCGTGGTTTTGCAGGTGCTGATCGGACGTGATGGCGCGGTGCAGGATGCAAAGTTTCTGCAGGGATCGCTGGTATTTGCCCGAGCCGCCATCGATGCCGTAAAGCAGTGGCGCTTCAAGCCTTATTCCATGAACGGCCGCGCGGTGTCGGTGCAGAGCGTGATTACGCTGAACTTCAAGCCACCAGCTTAGCCGCTGGGTGACGAAACTGGCTCTGGGTCGTCTTATATTTAGTGCTTGGAAGGCCCGCATTCCGCAGAGGTTACCGAAGGGGATTGAACCAGGGCAGCCAGGAGACAAAAAACAGCATCTAGCAGATATAATGTGCAATAGCTCCTCAGGAAGTGACTCCTTCCAGAAGAAGAATCGGATGTCCATGAAAATTAAAGCTGCGATTCTGGTTTCGTCTTTTGCCGTGCTGTTGTTTGTTGTAGTCGGTTCTTTTGGGGGAGTGCATGCCTCCTCGAACGACGGCTCCTACCGGCAGATGCAGGTTTATAGCGAAGTACTGTCGCGGGTGCAGAGCGAGTACGTGGAAGACCCGAACATTCCCAAAGTGACCGACGGCGCGCTGCATGGCCTGGTGGAATCGCTCGATGCGAACTCCAGCTACCTGACGCCCGCGGCCTACAAGGCTTTCAAGACACACAAGTCGGAGGCCAAGGGCGAGATAGGCGCCACCGTTTCCAAGCGCTTTGGATATGCGGACGTGGTTTCGGTGTTGCCCGGGTCGCCCGCAGAAAAGGCGGGGATTGAGGACACGGATATCTTCGAATCGATCGAGGGCCAGAGCACGCGGGACATGTCTCTGCCGGAGATTCGAAGCCTGCTCAGCGGGACGCCGGGTTCGACAGTGAACGTCTCGGTGGTGCGGGCGCGCAGGGCAGAGCCGCAGAAAGTGACGATCACGCGGGATGTGGTGAGCATTCCGCCAGTCACCGACAAGATGCTGGAAGACGGCATCGGATATATAAAAGTGGACGCTCTGACCAAGGGCAAGGCGCAGGAGATTGCCGCAAAGATCAAGTCTCTGGAGAAATCTGGAGCGAAAAAGCTGGTCCTGGATTTGCGGAACACGTCGGACGGCGAACAGAGCGAAGGCATTGCCACGGCGAATCTTTTCCTGAACCACGGGACGATCACTTATCTGCAGGGGCAGAAGTTTCCGCGCGAGGCGTTCAATGCGGATGCGGCGAAAGCCGTGACTTCGCTTCCGGTCGCGGTGGTTGTGAATAAGGGAACTGCCGGGGCGGCTGAGATTGTGGCGGCGGCGCTCCTGGAAAATGCCCGCGCCGACGTAGTGGGCGACAAAACTTTCGGTGATGGATCGGTACAGAAAACGATCGATCTGCCGGACGGTGGAGCTCTGATTCTTTCGGTGGCGAAATACTATTCACCCAGCGGGAAAGCGATTCAGGAAACGGCAGTGACCCCCAACGTACTGGTGGCCGACGAGGCCGATAACGTGATCTCCGACGATGAAGACTCGGAACCTGCGGCTACGGAGCCGGAAGCCAAGCCCAAGAACACGCCGGACGATCAACTGCACAAAGCAGTTGAGGTGCTGAAGAGCCGTTCGAGTTAGGCGCCCTGAGGTGTTTTTATAAATGTTAATCGCGCGCCGGAAGGCGCGCGATTTCTTTTTGTCCTCGTAGCTTTCTCTCCGGCGATTCGGTCGCGACCTGCGCATGCGACTACCGGGGCGGTTGGCGCCCTGTTATTCTGAACCCATCTTGCCATGAAATCGCTTTATGAAGATCTTCCGCCGGTGGAGATTGGCGGACAGAAGTTTGTGGGCAGGTTGTTGTTTGGCCTGCTGGTGCTGGTTTCCGCCTTGGTGGGGGCGACGACCGGGCTTCTGTTGGTCTACACCACCGATTTGCCGCAAGTGGAGGCGCTGGAAGCATATCGTCCCAGTTCGATTACGGAGTTGTACGACGACCATGGGCGCGTGATTGGATCGTTCGCTCTGCAGCGGAGGGTGGTGGCTGGCTACGATGATTTCGCTCCGGTGCTGCGGGATGCGCTAGTCTCGATTGAAGACAAGGATTTCTACCGGCATTCGGGAATCAACTTCTGGCGTATCGTAGGCGCTGCGTACCGCGATATCGAGTCCGCCGGAAAGATCCAGGGCGCATCGACGCTGACCATGCAGTTGGCGCGCAACCTGTTTCTTTCGCCCGACCGCTCGTTCCATCGCAAGGTGCAGGAAGCGATGCTAGCGATTCAGATCGAGCGCCGCTTCACCAAGCCACAGATCTTCGCCCTGTATGCCAATCAGATTTTCCTGGGACACGGAGTATATGGGTTCGAGGCCGCGTCGGAATTCTATTTCAGCAAGCCGGCACGAAAGCTCACGCTGGCAGAAGCCGCAATGCTGGCGGGTCTACCCAAGGGGCCGCAAGTCTACTCGCCGATCAATCATCCGGATCGGGCGACTAAACGCCGGAACCTGGTAATCAATGCCATGCTGGAAGACGGAAAGATTACCGCGGCTCAGGCAGAGGACGCCCGGTCGTCGCCGTTGGTTTTGCATCTGCAACACGATCCCAACTCGCTGGCGCCATATTTTGTGGAGGAAATACGACGGTACCTGGAAAACAAATACGGGGCGGATCAGGTGCATGAAGGCGGGTTGAAGGTCTATACCTCGCTTGACGTCGATCTGCAAAGGGCCGCGAACCAGGCGGTGCTGGATGGGCTGGCAGCCTACGAACGGCGTCATGGATGGAAGGGAAGCCTGGAAAACGTGGTCGCGGAAGGAAGCACGATCGATAAGTTCACTCATCCCGATTGGGATGACGAACCGGAAGTGAACGGATACGTCCACGCGCTAGTTACTTCGGCGGGGGTCGGGATTGCAACGCTCAAGTTTGGACGCTATGCGGCGGCTTTGGGACAGTCGGACGTGGCCTGGACCCAGGGCAAGATACAGAATTTGTTAAAGGCGGGAGACATTTGCTACGTAAGAATACTGGTGCTGAACGCGAACGGATCGGCGCGCGTGAGCCTGGAGCAAGATTCCGGCGCACAAGGGGCCTTGATGGCCATTGACAACGCGACGGGCGGAATTAAGGCGATGGTGGGTGGACGGGATTTCAGCGAATCGAAATTCGATCGCGCAACCCAGGCGTTGCGGCAGGTAGGATCGTCGTTCAAACCCTACGTGTACACAACGGTTATCGACCGGGGCGCGAGTCCGAATGACACGATTCTGGATGAGCCGGTCACCTTCGAAACAGGCTCCGGGCCTTATTCGCCGCATAACTATGACGAAAAATTTGAAGGGGTGATCACGTTGCGGCGCGCTCTGGCGCAGTCGCGGAATATTCCGGCGCTGAAGTTGGCGAACAAAGTTGGGATCAAGACCGTGATTGAGTATGCCGAACGCTTCGGAATCACAGCGAAGTTACCGCCCTACTTGCCGGTGGCCCTGGGCTCGGCTGAAATCACTCTGATCGAGCAGACGTCCGCGTTTAGCGTGTTCCCGAATGACGGGGTGCGCGTTGCTCCGCGCTACATCACGAAGGTGACCGACTACGAGGGGCGGGTGCTGGAAGAAGACTATCCTGAGGTGAAGGATGTGATCAGCGCGCGGACGGCGCGAATCATGACCTCGATGTTGCGCGAGGTTGTGCTGCACGGGACGGGAGTCGCGGCTGCAAAAATGCCTTTTCCAGTGGCAGGAAAGACCGGCACCACCAACGATTTCACCGACGCCTGGTTTGTGGGATTCTCCCCCACGATGACTTGCGGCGTGTGGATTGGTTTTGATGAGAAGAGATCCCTGGGAGCCAAGGAAACCGGAGCGCACGCAGCGCTGCCGATCTGGATGAACTTTATGAACACCGCGATGGCGGGGAAAGATCCGGGGCAGTTCCAGGCAGCGCCGGACGTACCTGTAACCGTGGCACAGAAAGTGGATGTACCGGATACATCGCCGGGTGCGGATGAGACGCATTAAGAATGGTCAATGTGGTCCGGCGGCTGGGATGCTCGTGATTGGTCCCACTATAATTTCCGCAATCTCATGAAGCCTTTCTTCAAATTCGTGATGGTGGCGTTATTGCTGGTGGCTGTGGCCTTGGTGTCGGCTCTCACCGCGATGCGATTTGCCATTCACGGGCAGGTCGTCGAGGTGCCCGTGGTGATTGGGTTGACGCCGATAGAAGCAGAGCGCTCTGTCGCGGGGCTCGGGTTGCAGATCGAAGTGGAGCGACAGTATTACAGCCCGCAGATTCCTGAGGGACGGATCATGACCCAGTTGCCGCTGCCGGGTGCAAAAGTACGTCGAGGATGGCAGTTGCGTGTGGCGCAGAGCCTGGGTCCACAGCGTGTGGTGATTCCAGATGTAACCAAGCAGAGCGAGCGCGCGGCGGAATGGAACATTCAGCGGCGCGGGCTCGAAGTGGCCTCCACGGCCGAGATGCAGTTGCCGGGAACGCCCGCCGACCAGGTGCTGGCGCAGAGTCCGCCGGCGAACGCCAGCCAGGTGGCTGCGCCGAGAACCAGCTTGCTGGTGACGGTCCCGGCCGATCCCCCGGCGTATGTGATGCCGAGTTTCCTGGGGCAACCGCTGGGCAGTGCCAGCCGCACGCTGCAGGACGCGGGCTTCAAACTGGGCACAGTGAGTATGGCGCCGCCTCCGCAAGAGAACGCAGAAATACCGGGCGTTCCCCCGCCCGTGCCCGCGACGCCTCCGCAACCATCGCCCGCCAGCGTGATCGTTACGCAGTGGCCCCCTGCTGGACAGAAAGTTCTGGCGGGGGCGGTGGTGAACTTCGAAGTGCGGTGAGGCGCGGCGTCCTACATCAGGCTTGGACGGTTAGATTTTTTCCAGGATCGCTGCGAAGAAACCATCGCCCGGGTGGACACCGGGCAGAGTCCGCAGGTACGGACCGCGAGTGAGCGAAGAGAGATCCGGCCAGATTAATTCTTTCTCCCCTTGAAGCCGCTCGATCTCCTCCCGGCAATCGAGGAGGCGGAATGATGAACCTTCCAACGAGCGTTCGATGACGTCTTCGTTTTCTTCTGTCTCCAGAGAGCAGGTGGAGTAGATCAGACGGCCTCCGACAGCAACTTGACCCATGGCCGAACGAAGGATCGTCAACTGGCGCCCCTGCAGGTCGGCAAGGTCTTCTGGCACGAGCCGCCACTTGATTTCCGGATTACGGGCAAGTGTACCTGTGCCGGAGCAGGGCACATCGGCGAGCACGCGATCAAAACTTGCAGAAAAGGGCAGATCCTCCGCGTCGGCTGCGATCACACGGATCGCGCGGGTTCCAGCTTCTCGATCGTGTGCGCGCAGCAATCTTCTGAGTAGACGTGCGCGGTGGGGATGGAGGTCGATCGCGGCGACCTCAGCGTTGGGATTACCGTCGGCGATCGCCAGAGTTTTCCCCCCAGGAGCGGCGCAGCAGTCGAGAATCCGCGCGCCATGGCCGACGAGGGCAGCTACGAGTTGCGAGGCTTCGTCCTGAATAACGCAAAGGCCTGCTCGGAAAGCGGCAGACTTCGTGACATCCCCGTGCAGCACGCGTCGCGCAGAGGCGAGAAGAGCACCGGGAGCGAGTTCGATTCCTTCGGCGCGGAGCTGGGCTTCTGCTTCAGGGCTACGAAGACGGATCGCAGTCACGGGCACTGTCTGATCGTGCTGGCAGACGCGAAACGCGGGATCAAGTCCATAGGCCCGAGTCCAACGCTCCACGAGCCACGGGGGGTGGGCGCTACTGGCGGCTAGCGCCTCAACGGAAGCCCCGCTGATTGTGGGTTTCAGAGAGGAGTCCGCCGGCGATACGCTGGCAAGCTTGCGCAGGACCGCATTCACGAACGAAGCGGCGGAACGTTTGCGGGCGCGCTTGACCAGTTCAACGCTCTCGTTGATGGCGGCACGCGCTGGAATGCGGCTGAGCCAGCGGAGTTGGTACACGGCGAGTCGGAGTGCCGTAAGAATTTCCAGGTCGAGCCTGGCGAGTGGTTGGGCCGAATTCGCGGCGATTTGTGAATCAAGCAGCGATCGCCAGCGCAGAACTCCCATGACCAACTCGGTCGCCAGGGAGTGATCGACCGTCGTGAGCTTGGCATAGGCCCGGGAATGAAGGAGTTCGGATGCGTAGGAAGACTCGCGCTCGACACGACGCAGAATGTCGAATGCAGCAGCGCGGGCTGAAGAAACATCTGGGTGCGAGTTTCGAGACTTTGTTTTCACTATTGCCAGTATGAGGGAATCAGCCCGCGCGGAGAACAAATTCGTGCTGCCTTAGGAACCGAGTTTCTCGCCGGGCAGCGGACGATAGCCGCGCAGAAAGTCCTGGGCAGAAATCCGCTTCTTACCTTCGAGTTGCAGTTCTAGCAGTTCGATCGCCGTGCCCCCGCCGCAGCCGACCAGAAGACGATCACCCTCCGTTTTCAGCGCAGACTCGGACACGGTCCGATCAAGCGCGGCCGCTCTCCACACTTGCAGGTTCTTGCCGCGAAACTTCGAATAGGCGCCGGGCCAGGGCTGAAAGGCGCGCATACGGTTGAAAATCTCTGGCGCCGGGCGGGAGAAGTCGATGAGCCCGTCTTCTTTCTCGAGGATTGGCGCCAGCGTGGCTTGAGTTTCATCTTGCTTGCTCGGATGAATGTTGCCGGTTTGCAACCCGCGCAGGGTTTCGACGGTCAATTTCGCGCCGATAGCCGCCAGTTTCGGGGCCAGCGTCTCTGCTGTGTCGTTCGGAGCAATTGGGATTTCCTGTTGCAGGAGGATGTCTCCGGTGTCGAGTCCTGCGTCGATTTTCATCGTAGTGACCCCGGTCGCGGTTTCGCCCCGCGCGATCGCCCACTGAATCGGGGCCGCACCGCGGTATTTCGGCAGAAGAGAGGCGTGCAGGTTGATGTTGCCAAGAGGTGGAAGGTCGAGCATCCATTGCGGAATGATGCGGCCGTAACCGACAACGATGATGGCGTCGGGCTTGAGATTGGCAAGCTGAGCGCGAAAGGTGTCGTTTTTCTTAATACTTTCGGGCTGGGCGACCGGCAATGCCAACTGCAGAGCGCGTTGCTTGACCGGGGAGGAAACGAGTTCGAGGCCGCGTCCTCTGGGACGGTCCGGCTGCGTGACTACGAGATCGATATGAAATCCCGCCTCGACCAGCCGGTCGAGCGTGGGCACGGCGAACTGCGGCGTGCCGCAAAAGACGAGATTGAGGGATGAGGGCATTTGGTAATCGGGTAATTTTGTAATCGGGTAATCGAGAATCGCAACGAGCGATCACATTCGCAACAACTTACCAAATTGCAAAATTACCCAATTACAAATTTCTTCTACCATTCTCCCGCTTTAACCAGCTTGCGGATTTTGCGCTTGATTAAATCGCGCTTGAGCGCGCTGATGTGGCTGATGTAGAGCTTGCCGTTCAGATGATCGGTTTCGTGCTGGAAGGCGCGTGCCAGAAGGTCGTCGCCGGTCTTTTCGAAGATCTTCCCTGTCAAATCCTGAGCGCGGATGGTTGCTACCTGGGCGCGCGTCACATTCTCACGGAAGTCGGGAATACTGAGACATCCTTCACTTTGGGCATGACGGCCTTCTTTGTGAATGATTTCCGGATTGATGAGAACGAGTTTGGCATCGGGGTCCTCTTTGAACGTGACGTCTACGACCGCGATTCGGCGCGCAATGCCGATCTGCGGTGCGGCCAGGCCCACTCCGCGGGCCGCATACATCGACTCGAACATGTCCTCGACCAGCTTCTTTAATTCTTCGTCGAAAACCGTAACCTTCTCGGCCGGCTTCTCGAGGACAGGATTTCCGAACTTGACGATGGGATAAATCATTTCCGTCGCATCAGTAGTTCTTCAGCTGTAAGCAGTAGCCCTCAAAATTGCGCAAGGTTTCTCCCATGGAGTCTCCGCCGAATTTTTCGAGAGCGCAGCGGGCCAGAGTAAGCGCCACCATCGCCTCGCCTGCAACGCCGGCAGCCGGAACCACACAAACGTCGGAGCGCTCGTACGCCGCGCTCACAGGTTGGCGGCTGGAGAAGTCCACCGATTGCAGCGGGCGGCGCAAGGTGGAGATTGGCTTCAGGTAGCCGCGCACGCGGATCTCTTGCCCATTCGAAACACCGCCTTCAATTCCTCCGGCGTTATTGCGAGTGCGAGTAAAACCACTAAAGTTTGACGGCGTTCCATAGCCGATTTCGTCATGCACGGCGGAACCGGGAGACGCGGCAGCCGTAACGCCGGAACCGATCTCGACCGCCTTCACCGCTTGCAGCGACATGACGGCGCCGGCAAGCAGAGCGTCGAGACGCTCATCCCATTGCGCGTAAGTACCCAGGCCCGGCGGGACATTGTGAGCAACCACTTCGAAGACTCCTCCCACCGAATCGCCGGTCTTGAGGACTTTGTCGACTTCGCCCTTCATGCGCTGCTCCGCTTCCTTGTCGGCGCAATTCAGCAAGATTTCTTCTTGATCGCAAAGAGTGTGAATCTGCTCCCACGGGACTTCTTTCTGCAAGGCTTCGCTGCCGACGGCGACGACGTGACTCAGAACGTCGATGCCGAGTTCGTGCAGGAAGGTCTTGGCCAGGGCGCCGATGGCGACACGCGCCGCCGACTCGCGGGCGGAGGCACGCTCGAGGACATAGCGGGCCTCGGGAAAGTTGTACTTCAGCGCGCCGGCCAGGTCGGCGTGTCCGGGCCGCGGAGATGCCACTCGCTTGTGGCGAGCAGGGTCGCCTTCGGCAACGGGGAGGGACTCCTGCCAGTTTTTCCAGTCCCGGTTCTCGAGTTGGACGGAAATGGGCGAGCCAATCGTCATGCCGTGACGAACGCCGGAAAGGATATGAGCGGTGTCGCGCTCAATCTTCATGCGGCCGCCGCGGCCATAGCCCTGCTGCCGGCGCCAGAGTTCGCGGTCAAGAAAAGCCTGGTCCACCTTTAGCCCCGCGGGCAGGCCTGAGAGGAAAGCGACCAGAGCTTCGCCGTGAGATTCTCCGGCAGTGAAGTAACGCAGCATAAGTGCTCGATTTTACCTGATGCAGCGTCGCTCTGGAGTTTCCGAATGGAGAAAGGAGCCGCATTTTTCGCGTGGGGTGGCAAGAAACGGGGTGGCAAGAAAAGGCACTCCCCTGGCAGTTTTGATAGGCGCAGAAGCGTAAATGATTGCTACAATGGCCAACGTTCGTATTCTTGCGTAGTTTTGAGTTCTGCCGGATTCGTCCGCGTCATTTTGCAAATTCTCTGGCCAAACAAAGGAGAACTGTGTGCCCCCACGCACAGATTCAAAGGAAGTGATTTTTTCCAGCAAGAAGATCCGCTGTCTGCTCGCGCACGACCATGTCCTGTTGCGGCAAGGTCTGCGCCGCCTATTGGAAGACGAGCCCGACATTGAAGTGGTCAGCGAAGCAGGCAACGCGGCGGAGTGCCTGCGCAAAGTTTATGAGTTCCGCCCGGACTTGCTGGTTGCGGATACCGAGACGTTTGGGCTGCCTGCTGCCGAGGCAGAACTCCTTGTAACGCGGGAATCTCCTCAAACCAAAATAGTGTTTCTAAGCATGCAGGATCGGACCACGTCTCCGTTTGAAGGCCTGCGAGCTGCGACCGGCGGTTGCGCAGTGCGGCAGACCTCCGCCGAAGAATTGGTGGAGATGGTCCGTAATTCACGCGGCGGTGATCGAGCGAACGATCCGGAAGTATACTCTCGACGTGCGCGGCGTCCCGCCGAAACGTTGCTGCCTACGGAACGAACGCTCACGGGGCGCGAACGGGAAGTACTGAAACTGCTGGCGGAAGGAAAGACGGTGCGCTCGGCTGCCACGGTTCTGGGGTTGAGCAGCAAGACCGTGGACGCGCATAAGTTCAATCTGATGCGGAAGCTGGGCATCCACAACAAAGCTGAGCTGGTGATGTGGGCGATTCAGAAGAGAGTCGTGAAGATTCCAGCCAACTTCTAGGGTCACGGTTGGGCGCAGGCGGCCACAAGCTCCGCGAGGCTGGAAACCTGCAAGTCCGGATGGCCTTCGACTGCCTTGACGGCGCCCACGCCAGCCCGTGCCGACGGACGGTTGACCCAAACTGTCGCTAGGCCGAGCGACTGCGCAGGGATTACGTCATGGTAGACGCTCTGCCCGACGTGCAAGATGCGGTGGGCGGGAACACCAACGCGGCTCAACGCGAGCTCGAAAATCTTCAAAGACGGTTTGTAGGCTCCTGCCTGTTGAGCTGTAATGATCTGATCAAATTGCACCCCGAGCTGAGGCTGCGTAGCGGCGAAGAGATCGTCGTCCACGTTGGAAATAATAGCCAGTCGAGAGCGGCCTTGGAGCTGGCGAAGCGCGGCCACGGTGTCGGGCCACGGTGTCCATTCTTTTAGTGACTCCGGCAGCGAGCTAACTTCCTGATCGGTGGGTGCGAATCCGAGTTGTTCTCCGAACTGCCGCACGACCGACTGAAGAACCTCGCGGTACCGGTGATACTCTCCCTGCTCGGCGCGGGCTTCGAAATCGCCGTAGAGCTGCAGGATGGTGGCATCGTCCAAGTTCTTCCCGTGGGCTGCCAGGATGCGATGCAAGCAGCGAAGAATCCCTTCCTCCCAGTTGATGAGAGTGCCATAGCAATCGAAGGTGAGCAGTTCGAATCGGCTGAAGTCGAGCATGGCGCGGCGGCGCACTCCTCCAGAGCTAGGCCTTAAGGCCGGGCAGGGTCGGGGTTTCTTCGCAGGATTCACCGGCGCGCCCCGCTTCGCCCTCGGCCTCAGCTAAAGAAGACGGATCATCAGGAGGAGCGGCGGCCTTCGGAGCAAGAAACTTGGCGCTGTTCAGCAGTGGGCGACCGAGTGAGGCGTTGTAGCTGGTCCAGGGGCTCTCCAGTTCTGCCTCGCGCTCGAATTGGGCGCGCATGGCCTCCATCTTGGAATCCAGGTCGTCCATGTAATGCAGCAGGAGCGCTTCGGGAAACATGGGCAGCTTGGGTGAGCCAAATTCGTACTCGCCATGGTGGCTGATGATGAGGTGTTCGAGCAGAGTCTTGAGTTCGGGCGGAAAGTCCGGGAGCAGTGCGAGCTTCGCCTGCAACATCTCAAGTTCAATGATCATGTGGCCGAGAAGCTGGCCGCGCGTAGTGTAGGAAAACGAGCGATTGTACGCGAGTTCGTGAATCTTGCCGATGTCGTGCAGAAACACGCCGGTCAAAAGCAAATCGCGATTGACCTGAGGATAGTTTCTACTGACCAGGTCGCAAGAGCGACAGAGCGAGACCACGTGATCGAGCAGGCCGCCGATATAGGCATGGTGCAGGGTCTTGGCGGCAGGGGCGTTGCGGTAAGCCGCCGCAATCTCAGGGTCAGACATGAAAGCCTGCACCAGAGACCTGAGATGGGGATCCTGAAAGGAAGCGACGAAGTCGGTCAAGGTCCGCCAGAGTTCGTCGACGTTCTTAGTGGTTTTGGGCAGATAGTCGGAGAATTCGATCTCCGACTCGCCCAGCTTGCGCAGCTTGTGGACAGTCAGCTGAAAGCGGTTCTTGTATTTGTTGACCAGGCCTTTGATCTTGAGGAAGTCGTCCTGCTCGAAGGCATTGAGCACTTCTTCTACGTTGTCCCACATCTTGGCTTCGAGTTGACCGCTGCGGTCGCCGAGAGTCAGGGCGAGATAGGGCTCCCCGCTCTTCTTGGGTTTGATCTGCTTGCTGACCACGACAAAGTTGGACGTGATGATTTTGTTTTCGTGGCGGGCGCAGTCGCTGATGTAGAACTCTTTCATTCTCTTGATCAGTGTAAATCAGAAAGCGCAAGGGTGGCGCAAGTGGGGCAGAACACGATACAGAGCGGGAAGCCTGGCAGTACCGCTAAAGAATACCCAGCTTCTTTTTCTTCTTCAGCTTCTTGCTGTCCGCCGCTTTGGCCGTAGCAGTTTCAACCGGCTTGGTCTGGTTCGGGCTGGCTCCGGTATCGACGTAACCTTCCTTATAGTCGATGTAGGCCTCTTCGCGCAGTTTGGTGAGGTACGCCCGCAGCGCGGGCTGCAGCTTTTGGTAATACAAGGCATCCTGGAGCTTAAGCTCGACATCTTTCATGGCCGGAATGCCCGCTGCCTGGTGGTTCGTGACCTTCAAGATGACGTAGCCCTGCTTGGTGCGGATCACGTCCGTGACTTCGCCAGACTTCATAGCGAACGTCCTGTCTTCAAGCTCTTTGGCAAGAGCGCCGCGCTTGAACACCCCAAGATCACCGCCCTGCGCCGCCGAGGGGCCGTCGGAAAACTTCTTCGCCATGTCATCAAAATTTGCTCCCGCACGAATCTGCTTGAGCACATCATTGGCCTTGGCTTCGGCCGCGGCCAGAGCTGCCGCGTCCGCCGCTTGTTTGGCGGCTTCGCCGGAGGCGGCGTCTGGAGTCTTGGGAGTGTCTGCGGCCGTGGCAGTGGCTGAGGCATCAGGCACACCGTTCAGGACTGGTTTACCCGCAGCAGGTGTGCTGGCAGGCGCATCGGCAGCCGTTTTCTTGGGAGCAATCAGGATCTCGCTGAGCTTGATGGACTCGGGTTGCTCCATCTCACTCTTGTGTTCGTCGTAGAACTGTTGCTCTTCCTCTTTGGTGATGCTCAGGTGAGAACCGACTTCTTCGCCGATCACCTTTTGCGTGATGATCTGGTTACGCATGTTCTGTTTGAAGTCTTCGTAGGAAATGCCCTGGGCCGTGGCAGCCTTTTCCAGCTCTTCCATGGTCTCCAGCTTCATATCCTTCCGCATCTGGTCGAGGCGCTTGATCAGGTCGGTGTCGCCGGTGATGCTGAGGTCCTTGCCCTTTTCCAGCAGGAGTTGCTGGTCGACGAGATCGCGCAGCACGTCCTTTTCGCGCTCGGCGTAGAGCTTGTCCGCGTTGGCCGGATCCTGCTGCTTGACGTCATCCCGGAGCTGATCTTTGCTGCGCAGGAACTCCGAGCGGGTAATAATCTGGCTGTTGACGCGCGTGATGATTTCTTCCACCATCTGGCCCGAATCGCTGGCTGGAGCAGCGGCCGCCGGCTTCGCGGGAGCGGTCGACTGACCCGTGACTGAAACGGCCAGACCTGCCATAACAATGAGTACCAAACCAGATTTGTTCATAGAATTCCTGGAGGGCCGCACGCTGCCTAGACTTGTGGGGCAAGGGTGGATCGCGGCCTTTCGGTATTTTACTACTTAAGCCCCAAAAAGCTCAGGGCCTACTCAGTTTCCGTAACAAAGAATTTGGATGCGCTCGCGCGTTAAGCAGGTTGCTGGGGGCTAGGCCGTCCGCACAAAGCAGAGGGCGGTCATGTCGTCCGGAACCAGGGGTTCGCACGTGAACTCCCCAACGGCATTCAAAATGGAAGCGCTGAGAGCCTGGGCGCTGAGGGAAGGATTGGCCGCCAGTCGCTCTTTAACTCGTTCCAGGCCGAATTCCAGGTCGTCCACCTTGCCTTCTTTGCACTTGCCTTCCACCACCCCCCGCGAAACCAGGAGAAGAACCGCGCCCTTCTCGAGAGCTACGGTGGGCGCATCCGCCGTGGCATGGGAGAAAAGGCCAAGCGGCAGTCCCGTAGACCCGAGCTCAGCAATGCCGGTGTGGTCGCGGAGAAGTCCCGGCGTATGCCCAGCGTTGGTATAGCAGAGAGTGCCAAATATCTCGTGATAGCAGCCGACGAATGCGGGGCAGGAGTGAACGCCCGCCGCGGCTTCCATAATGCCCCGGTTGAGCCGTAGACAGAGCGTAGTCATGGCCTCGGCTTCGTTGATGTCAGGCGGAGCAAAGAGCTCGGCTCCGAGAGTGCGAAAGATATTCTGCGCCGCGGATAGGATTTGCTGATTGCTCTGGCGACGTCCGGCAATATCGAGCAGACCGAATAAGACTCGCTCCGGGCTCACTCGCAGAGAGTCGTAGAAATCCCCGGCGACTCGTTGCCCGTACGTGGTGGCGGCAATCTCGGCCCCCTCCATCTTGGGAAACTCACCTGCGACGGGCTCCAGTACCGGTGGAGGTGCGGGCGTACGGGACTGGAATAGAGGGCTCATCGACGCTCAGACTCAGAGGGGAAGCTAGCACAAGAGCTTGGGGGCGGGCAATGGGCCGAATTGGCTATTCGGGATGCGGGTGGTTAGTCGCCGTACTTGTCGCTGAGGTACTTGCCGACCTCGGATTCGAGGGCGCCGTAGTCGGAGTGGATGGTCGCCCGCAGAGCAGCTTCGGTGGAACTGCCCTGACTGAGGAGTTGCAAGATCCTCTGGATATCGCCCATGCCGTAAGAATCGTTGATGTAGGAAACCGTGGCCAGCGATTCCGCATATGCCAGGTAGGCTTGGCCTCCAGAGAAGTTCAGGAAGCTGCCTTCCAGCACATTCAACGGGATATTGCGCTGTGTCTTGAAAAGCTGGGCCAATTGGCGTCCATCGCTGCCCAGGGACTTCGGTTCAAGAAGCTGGGCTATGCCCTCGTGCAACCAGGGCGGGCAACGGCCGCCCGACAGCTGGTTGATAAACGAGTGAGCCAGTTCATGCTTCAAAACTCGCGCCAGTTCCGGCGTCATGGCACTGAGGCCGCTGATAGGGATGCGGAGTTTGCCGTCGTTGAGGGCTCCCGACCACGAGGGGGCGCGAGTGACGTCAAAGAAAGCTTGCTCGGTGTAGAGCGTTACCAGGATGTTGTCTCGCGGGGGCGTGCCCAGATCACGGGACAGGTCGTCATAATCCGATTCGAGTGCGGTCAGGATTTGTCCGCGAAAAGCTTCGGAAGTCTGCTTGCCTTCGTAGTGCAGAACGAAGTGGCTGCTTTCCCGCTGGGCGAAATCGGTCTCGACATTCTGTTCGCGCTGCGCTTTAGCCAGATACTGCTGCACGGCCGGATCGGGACGCAGATCGAGGGAATGCTTCCACGACGCAACGGCCTCTCTGGTGTGGTCGCAACCCTGCTGCGCGTAACCGAGCACGGTGTAGGCATCGGGCGACTCGGGCGCAGCTCGGACGGCGCGCTGGGCATAGGTCAGCGCCTGCGAAGGGTTCCCGGTGCGCACCAGCAGGGCAGCATAATAGATAAGGACAGTCGAGTTCTCGGGCTGAAAGTGCAGGGCGCTGTCGAAATAGCGGCGCGCTTGTTCGATGTTTCCGTGCTCGAATTCAAACTTGCCGGCGATGAAGTCAGCCGTGGCGCTCAACTCGGCATTCCCTTTGCTTTCAAGCTTGGCAACAGCGTCAGGGTCAACCTTGCTATCCTTCACAATTGTCTTGGGAAGGTCGCCTTCGTTGGCGAGACTGTCCACTGGGACGAAAACCGGAAGATCGCCGGCAGACTTGGTGGCGCCCAAAGATGACGATGTGGAGGCGGGCATGCCGCCGGTCTCGATGCGCTCCACCGCACTCTTGGGAATGGCATAGCTGTCGTCGCCGATGTCATATTCGTAGCGGTTGCCGTTTTCACGGACATGGTCAGCGAGGATGGTGCGGCCATTCTTCAAATGGATCGTGTCAGCCGATGCCGCGGAAGCAAGCATGAGCATCATAGCTGACAGAGTAGTGACACGAAGCCGCATTGAAGCGCATTCTAGCAACAGTGAGCGCACCGACCCACGTAACGAAAGTACCAGCAAAGCGACGCAGACCGGGCGTGGCGCTGGCCGTTGGCCTTGTAGCCCTGGCCTTCCCGCCGGCATGGCCTGCCCGGGCAAATCCGTCACCCACAGATCCGGCGCCGGATGCTCCAGTCCAAGCCGTTTCAACCCCAGCCGCTCCGGCTCAAGCAACTCCAGCACCAGCGCGACAGCCTGGGCCGGCGGAATCTCTCTACCTGCAGCTCAGTAGTGTCGGGCTGGATCCCAGCCGCGTATTCAAAGTGCGGGGAGCGGCGCTGGACCGGGCCGCGATCCATATCACTCTCGACGATGGCTCCATCGCTTTTACCAAGGACGTGCTCGGCAGGATTACCGGAGCATTCTTTGAAGGCGATGGAGAAGTGCTGTTAGCCCCGGCAAACGATGTGGAACGAAAGTCGATGGGCCTGTTCACGGGAATGGCAATCCTGGAGGAACGCTTCTCGACCGCCTACTTCCGTTTCAACGACAATACCGCCTCCGAGTTGCAGCCGGGTCTCAGGGCGCCGGAGGATGCACAGGCATTCGTCGCGCGCTGGGACGAGACGGTCCGGAACCTGGCGCAGTCGGATGCCATGAGGTTGCTCGCCAGTTTCAGCGAGATGCTACCCATCGCCACGGGGACTGACTCCACAGCCATTCGCGCCGCAGACCCCGACGATCGCATGCTGCACGCCCGGTTGCAGGGAAATAAACTCGGCGTCTTCGACGTCATTTTCGACTCGACAGCCGGGGAACAGGTCGAGGCGGGACAAAGCAAGACGGGCGAAGACGGAAACGTCTATTACAACGTTTGGACTTCATTCTCGACCCAGGATGCGAGACGTAGTCACGTGACTCAGAAAGAAATCTCTCAGACCCTGCCAGCAGAGACGGACTCTCGAGGAGGTCCGATTCTGGTGCGCCGTTACGTGATTGATGCCTGGGTGAAACCACCCAAAGAACTGGATGCGGAGGTGAAGCTGCAGCTCACTGTGGTACGCGGTGGATCGCGCTTTCTGGTGTTCGAACTATCGCGCTTTCTGAAGATCCAGACGGTCGAGGTAGATGGAAAAGCGGTGGAATTCATCCACAATCCTGCCGTGGAAGGCACACGGTTGGCCCGCAGCGGCAACGACCTGGTGGCTGTGATTTTGCCGGAGCCGGCCCGGAAGGGGCAACAGATGAGTCTCCGCTTCGTCTACGGTGGAGAAGTGTTGGCTGAGGCGGGAAAGGGCCTGCTTTATGTAGGGGCGCGCGGCACTTGGTATCCCAATCGCGGAATGGCCATGGCCGATTTCGATCTTACTTTTCATTATCCTCAGGGTTGGACGCTTCTTGCGACGGGCAAACCGGACCCTCCTCAGGCCGCCTCACAGAACGCCGGCGAGGAGCAAGTGTCGCACTGGGTTTCAGAGCGGCCCATCCCGGTAGCCGGATTCGACCTTGGCAAATACGTTCGGGCAACCGCGCAAGCCGGGAATATCACCGTGGAGACCTATGCCACGAGCGGTGTGGAACGAGGCTTTCCCAGTTCTCCACCACCAACCCTGCCAACCGATGCGGTTCCCAGTTCGCGGCCTCACGCCCCTCCAGCCCTGATTCCTGCAATCGCGCCTTCGCCGGCGCGGAACGCGGCGGCCGTAGCCGAGCTTACGGCTCGGGCCATCCGTTACTATGCCGACCGATTCGGCCCATTTCCCTATAGCCAGTTGGCATTAACTCAGATGCCTGGGCGAGAGAGCCAGGGCTGGCCCGGACTGATCTTTCTTTCCTCTTATGCTTTCCTGGATCAAGAGGAGCGTAAAGATCTCCATATGAATGCTGCTGGCGCGTTAGTTGCCCAACAGGTCCCGGCGCATGAGGCTGCACATCAATGGTGGGGAGACCTGATCGCATGGGCAACCTACCGTGATCAGTGGTTTTCGGAGGGCTTGGCAAATTATTGCTCGCTGATGATGCTGCAAGAGAAAAACCCGGCAGGCTTCCGCCAGGTCTTGGATCAATACCGGCAGGACTTGACTGACAAGAATAAAGACGGCAACTCTCCCAAGGATGCCGGACCGGTGACCCTGGGAAGCCGCCTGCTTTCGTCTCACTTTCCCGAAGGTTACGAAGCCATCAGTTACGGACGGGGAACTTGGCTGTTCCACATGCTGCGCTCGATGTTGGAGGACGCTGCCGAGAATGCGGGAAGAAAAGACCAGAACGGCAGGGTTGTGGAAGAGCCATTTGTACGGTCTCTGCGCAAAGTTCGCGAGCGGTATGAAGGGAAAGCCATCAGCACGCGGGAATTGCTGAATGTATTTGCGGAGGATCTCCCCCTTTCATTGCGCTACGAAGGCAAGGCTTCGCTCGACTGGTTCCTGGATGGCTGGGTAAACGGGACAGCTCTGCCCAAACTCGAGTTGCAGGGCGTCAAATTCTCGGCGAAGGCAAACGCTACGATCGTGACCGGGGTCATAGTGCAAAAGGACGCGCCGGAAGATCTGGTGACGAGTGTTCCCATTTATGCGGTGATCCCGGGCAAGGCTCCGGTGCTGGTCGCACGCGTGTTTGCCGACGGGGCGGAGTCTTCGTTTCGGTTGTCTGCACCGGTGGGGACGCACAAGATTCTGCTGGATCCGAACGAAACTATCCTTACCGGTCCAAAGTAACAAACTGAACGAGTTCTCGAAGAGCACCTGAGAATCTCCCAGATCGGGACCCGACCGCGCTTGCGTTTCCCAAATCAGGCGACGGGGTGGCGCAAGAGTCAGCGCTCGCGCGATGCGTTTTGCAGAGCTAAGTGACTGATTACCTTTCATTTGCATTGATACCTCTCCTGAAACCAACGATGGCAATTGATCTGCTGGATGGAGAATGATTTAGCCATTAACAAAAACATAATTAACAAAAACATGATTGGCGAAAACATGATTGGCGAAAACATGTTCGACGAAACATGTTCGACGAAACCGTGATGAGCGAGACAAGGATCGCCGACACAATGATCGACGACACAATGATCGCCTCTGCGTTCGCCGAGGCTGCCCAATGGGGCGGGCCTGAGACCATTCTGCTGGTAGAAGATGAAGCCTTTGTACGAAAGGCAACCGCCGAAGCCCTCGAGTTGGCGGGCTACAGACTCGTGATCGCGGCTAGCGCAGCAGAAGCATTAGAAGCCTATCGCAGATGCTTCTGGCCAGTCGACCTGCTGCTTGCCGATATCGTCATGCCCGGAATGAGCGGGAGCGAACTCGCGACAGAGCTCGAAAGTCTCTATCCACGCGCCCGGACTCTGCTCATGACCGGCTACGCCGAGGAACTCGCCTGGTGTGGGTCACCAGCTTGCGGCAAACAGTACCTGGCCAAGCCTTTTTCGATCCCTATGCTGTTGAGGCGCGTGCGCGAGGTGTTGGATGAACCAGTTGATCCCGGAGGACTCGCTAAATCGCACACGCCTTGCGGTGGCGTGTGGCCTGCAGAATCTCGTGAGAAATCTGAGATAGGGGCACAACCCGGTCGAGGATCCCCATCTCCGCACAAACCCGAGGCATGCCGTAGACCGCACAACTCGCCTCGTCCTGGCCTACTGTAAGACCGCCCTCACGATGAATGGCCTTCATTCCTCGCGCTCCGTCCGCCCCCATACCGGTTAGGATGATGCCCATCGCCTGGGAATGAAATGTGGACGCGACCGATTCCATCATCACGTCAACAGACGGAATGTGCATCTGATTTTCCGGCTTGATGGAAAGGCAAATGATCGTTCGCGAGTCGCTCGAACGCGCCACAGTCATCTGAAACCCAGTAGGAGCAAAGTAAACCGCTGCCGGCTGGATTACTTCCCCCTGGCGAGCCTCGCATACTGCAACCGCGCAAAGATTGTTCAGCCTCCTGGCAAAAGGTGCGGTGAAACCAGCCGGCATATGCTGGACAATCAGAATCGGAACCGCAAGGTCGGCGGGAAGAGTCGGGAGCATCTCCTGCAATGCTTTCGGGCCACCGGTCGAGACCCCAAGCGCAATAATCGCCGGAGCGGCGTGCGAAACCGCCCTAGCAGGCTGGTTCGCTGCGCGGGGAGGCTTCCGCGGAACGTCGAGTCGATGCTGCGAACGCTGGGACTCGGCAGCCGCCTTGATCTTGCCGACCAGATCTTCACCGATGTGACGAATATCCAGTGAGGTGGAAGAGAGTTCCTTGGGAACATAATCGTCCGCTCCCGTGTCCAGGCATTGCACCCGGTCTTCGACGCGGCTGCGCTGTGTCAGCACCAGCACCGGCAGGCTCGGCCGCTTCAACCGCAGATGCCGCAACACACTTACACCATCGAGCTTCGGCAGGTTCAGGTCGAGGATCACCAGGTCGTAGTCGAACTCAGTGCCCATCGCCCGCGCCTGCTCTCCGTCTTCCACCACGTCGACCGCATAGTGCTCCCCTTGCAGCCCCTGGCGCACAAAACCCGCCAGGGCCGCGTCATCTTCGGCAATCAGAATCCGCATAAGTGGGCCTTAATCACAGTGCGATTCTAGTTAGAGAAAGCTCAGTTGAAACGGAAACCCTTCCGCACGAAAGTGAGTGTTTGCAGAAACGGGGCAAGGTTCTTAAACGGGAGGGTTAAAGCTGAAAAGCTGGAAAAGCTCTATAATCCCCCGCGTGAGAGGTGTAACCCCCGCAGAGAGAAAAACCACTATGTGCTTTTCAGCCACAGCGAACTTTGTAGGCAGCGGCGTTCTGGGCGCCGTCGGCGTAGTTACCCTAACCAGAGTGAAGCACCGCCGCGAACTGCTCTTCGCCTCTCTGCCCTTGTTATTCGCCATTCATCAGTTCATCGAGGGATTCGTGTGGCTCGGGCTGGACGGAATTCTCTCGCCCGCGGTCGCCCACGACATGGGCGCGGCCTTCATGCTCTATGCCCAGGGATTGCTCCCTTTCCTGCTGCCGCTAAGCGTGCTCCTGTTCGAGCCCACCGCAAACAGCCGCCAGCGCATGCTCCCGTTCCTCGTGATCGGCGCGGCCACCACGCTCTATATCCTCTGGGCTCTCACGGCGTTCCCCACGCAGATCTACATCAAAGCCAACAGCATCGTCTACATCAATCAAGCCACCAACAACGAGGCCGTAGCGGTGATCTATGTGATCGCAACCTGCGGATCGTTATTCTTTTCAAAGATCAGGCCGATGATCCTCTTCGGCGTAGCGAACCTGATAATCCTTCTCATCGTGATGGAGGTCAAGCGCTACGCCTTTACCTCACTCTGGTGCGCTTACGCCGCCGTCGCCAGCGTGATCATCCTCGCCTACTTCTGGAGAAGCCAGGCAAGCCGTCCGTTCGCCTACGCCTAGCAAGGCCAGCTTAAAGCACTGTAGAACAGTCGGAAGAACTGATCGGGAGTGCGTGCGCGGTTCCGGAAAATGATGTTGTACCTCACAGAAACAGACATTAATACAGATATTAATAAGGAGAAGCGAATGAAAACCCGACTAGCCGTCTTCCTGCTCTGCCTCCTATCAGTGCCGAGCGTCCTAGCCCAGACCACGACAAAGAGCGGGTTCATCAAAACCTCCGACGGCGTCCGCATCCACTACCTCGAAGCCGGCAGCGGCCGCCCCATCGTCTTCATTCCAGGATGGACCATGCCGGCCTGGATCTGGCAGAAGCAAATCGACGAGTTTTCCAAGCGCTACCACGTCATCGCCGTCGATCCGCGTTCGCAAGGCGAGAGCGACCAGCCAAATTACGGACACCTCCCCGAAACCCGCTCCCGCGATTACAAAGAACTCGTGGATCAACTGGGATTGAAGCGCCCGGTCCTGGTGGGCTGGTCGATGGCGTGCGGCGAACTGATCAAGTACGTTGAACAATTCGGCACCGATAACATCGGCGCCCTGGTTTTGGTCGATGGCTTTCTCTCAGACAAACCGAGCCCCGAAATGTTCGTCGGCATCTCGGGATGGATGAACCAGCTCCAGCAGGATCGCCAGAAACAAGCCGACGGCTTTGTCCGCACCATGTACAAAAAGCCCCAGCCCGAGGACTACCTGAAGCGCGTATCGGACGCCTCCGCGCAGGTCCCAGCCGACACCGCCGTAGTGCTCATCTACAACATGCTGGGTGTGAAGGATTTCTCTACCGGCCTCGCCCGCGTTTCCGAAATGAAGACAAATCACCCGCTGCTCTTCATGTATCAGCCCGAATCGCAACCCAGCGCCGATTACCTGCAATCGAAACTAGGTGACAAAGTCCAACTGGAGCGCTTCGACGGCGACGGCCACGCCCTCTTCGTGGATGATCCAGAAAAGTTCAACCACGTGCTAGAAGCATTTGTTCAAAGCCTGCCCAAATGATTCACGAACGGGGCGCTGGCGGCTTGACCCGCTGCGCAGCAACTTCCAGGCTTCGCGGTAACTCTCGTACTTATAGCAGTTCCGTTTCAAGGGCTGGACCGGGCATAGCATCAGACTCAGGCCCTTGGTCTTCAAGACAACGGCTGCGGGAATGACGTACCACACCTCTTCGGGAACGATGTACGCGGCGAAGAAATCAACCTTACGGGTGGTATATGGCTTGCCCTTCTGGTTGGGTCTGAATCCGCAGAGATAGCCGTTTGCGAGTCTGTAGCTTGTCGACTTTACTTGCACCCTAATAAGCTGCCGGCCGTGTTCAACCCCGACGTCGTAGGGCGACGAGTCTCCCCACGGCTTTGACACCCTGAGTCCCTTCCGCAGAGCCCACGCCATAAAGAGCAACTCCACCCACTCGCCGCGCTGTTTGAAGTTCCTGAATCCTCTGCACTTAGCCATATCGCGCCCGCCCCATTTCACGCAAAAGAAAAGGCGCAGCCCATGGGCTGCGCCTCGTGTTTCTGAATTCTTACTCTATACCTTCAGTATATCAATTTGAATAGGGTGATTGTGTCACGTTTCCGGGAATTATATCTCCGTTAGCGTGAGCGATTTAGGCTCGATCGTGTAGTTTTTGCCTATTGACAAGGTTTGGGGGGGAGCAAGGTCAGCTCTGAATCGCAGCCCAGCCGCCCTGTCATCCTGAGGTCCCCGTTCTTTGCGGGCCGAAGAGCCTGCACTGAGCTTGTCGAAGGGACCTCCGTACTCGCTTGCAGTGGGAGGACGGCCGGGCAGCATCGGCGCCGCCGGCAGCTCGTACAAGCGTCCCTCCGAACCCGCCCCGTCAATTACTCTCACCCCGCAGCGCAGCGATAATATAGAGACATAATCCGCAGAACTCCGCGAGCCTGAGGACGTTCCCCATCAACGCCGGGACCAAATTCCGATGAAGTCCCTGCTCACACCCGGCTTTTGTCTGGTGGCGGTTGCGGTCCTGCTGCACACTGGACTGGTCGCGCCCAGCGCAACCATCCTTAACTACGCCTTCTACACCGCAACGATCGCAGGCCTGCTGTTGGCCTGGCGATTCCATTCGAGCCGCATCTTCTTTGCCCTGCTGGTCCTCTTCCTGTCCCAGGAAGGAATCCTCTACTTCTCATCTTCTTTCACTTCAGGACACCTCGCGGCCAGCGGACCCGGAAGGACGGCTCTGGCCGCGGTTGGCCTGCTCCTGCCGCTTAACTTCGTTCTGCTTTCTCTGCACAAGGAAAGAGGATTCTCTTTCTCGAGCGTTGCGCCGCCAAGCCTGTTGTTATTTGTTCAGTCGGTGATTGTGGGCGTGCTTTGCCGCCCGGAGTCCTCGACTGCGGTGCGCGCTCTGCATCATCCTGCGCTGCCGGCTCCGTTGCCGTTCGCCACACTGCTGGCCTTCGCCGCCGCGGCGGTCATGTTGCTCACCCGCTTTCTGCTGTTCCACAAGCCGGTCGAGAGCGGGCTCCTGTGGGCGTTGACAGCTTCGTTTCTGGCACTCTTTTTTGGAGGCGCAGGGCGAATCCCTACCGGTTACTTCGCAGCCGCGGCCTTCATTCTGGCAGGCGCCATCGTCGAGACTTCCTACATGCTCGCTTATCACGACGAGCTCACGACGCTGCCTTCCCGGCGAGCCTTTCACGACGCCTTGCTTCGACTGCAACCTCCGTATTCCATCGCGATGGTCGACATTGATCACTTCAAACGCTGCAACGACACCTATGGCCACGACACCGGAGACCAGGTATTGCGTCTGATTGCTTCACGGCTGGCAAGGGTATCGGGCGGAGGACAGGCTTACCGTTGCGGCGGAGAAGAATTTGCCATTCTCTTTCCCGGCAAGACCACCGCCGAAATTCTGGAGCATCTGGAAAAGCTGCGCGCCGACATCGAAGCCAGTACGCTTCGCCTGCGTGGCCCCGATCGGCGCCAGGAGGCGCGCGGTCCCGACCGGCGCAACCAGCGTGCGCGCGGCCGCGCTCAGACTGGGCACGCCATCCGGCAGCTCGCCCGCGCCACGCCGTCAGCGGAGCTCTCAATTACGGCCAGCATCGGAGTCGCAACTTCAAAGCAGGACAATTTGTCTGCGGAAGAAGTTCTACAGGCCGCTGACAAAGCTCTCTACCGAGCAAAAGCTGCAGGCCGCAACCGGATCGAAACCGCCTCGGCTGGTCGACGCCGGCTCCGCGGCAAAACCGCAGGCATCGCCTGAACTACCCCCAGCAGCACGGGGTAATCCTGCATAACCCTGTGGTCCTCGGTGTCCCCTGTGTTAAAGGTTTTGATTTAGGTTCCGGCAAGAAATCGAGGAACGTGCGGCCCGGATCGCCACATCACGGCGGGAGCATGGCGCCCGGGCTCGTACGTTTTCGCAAGCACCACAGGCCGTGCGGTCAGCCCGCGGTCGTGGGGGACGCAGAATTTTTTCGTCCGCTGCCAGCACAGGTTGGACACTTCAAGCGGATAAATGCCACGCCCTCGGATTTACCTTTAATATCCACGGGCCTGGCAACGTATCCGGTACCGCCGCAGCGCGGGCAGTTGTTCGGATCCATCCTCCCCCTCAGTTGTTAGAAGTTTTGCACCAATCTGGATTCGCGCTGCGACAAAGTTAATCCTGTTACGAAACCCGAACAGGCGCAGAGCCCACCGACTGACCTCCACCCGGACCCGCGATGCTCACAGGGGCAACACTCAATCGGCCGAGATCGCGTTCGATTTTCGCCGCGTCGCCGACTGCCACAACGATCATCTCTTCAGGGTGAAGATGTTCGTGAGCAACGCGTTGAACATCTGCGGCGCTGATTGTCGGAATCTGCATTAGAGCTTGCTGGAACTCTTCGCGGCCACATCCATGAATGAACATCTCGCGAATCGCATCGGCGCTGCTTGAGATGGTGTTGAATCGCGACGTCCAGCCGCGACTCAGGGATTCCTTCGCAACCGCCAATTCATCAGCGGTAGCCAGCGTTTCGCGTATCTCGTCTATCTCGTGAAATACTTCCCTAACTGCCGCGGCGGTGGCATCGGTTCGGATGGCGCCTGATATTGCAAAATTGCCTAAACCTCGCTGATACGTGAGCCTGGAGTTCGCTCCGTAAGTGTACCCGTGCACCTCTCGAAGATTCTTGTTGATGCGGCTGGAAAACATTCCTCCAAGCAACGCGTTCATTACTTCTATGGCCACATAGTCAGGATGATTCCTCCTGACGCCCAACTGCCCAATCAGAAGTTGGGTTTGGGGTGAGCTGGGCCGATCGACAATAAGTATTCGGCGCGCTACCGGCTCCGGTGGGGATGGCGCCGATACGGGGGCAGAATTTCCAGACCACTCACTGAAATATTGCTCCCCGAGGGTTCTTGCTTCCGGCTGGTCCAGATCGCCGACGATCACAAGCGCCGAATGCTGTGGCACATAGTTGGTCGAATAGAAGCCGCACAGATCGGTTTGGCGGATCTTACGGTTGGCTTCCTCCGTGCCAATACCCAGATAACCGTAAGGGTGTTCGGGACCGTAGAGAGCTTTCAGGAACTCTCTTTGCGCGAGAACGCCGGGGTTGTCCTGTTGCTGAGCGATGTTAACCAGCCGGTCGTTCCGCATCAGCTCAATTTCTTCCAGAGCGAATGCGGGATGAAGGACAACATCCGACAGAACCTCGAAAGCGGCTTCTACGTTCTGCTTCAAAACCCGCATGCCGATGGTCGAGTTGTCGCTGTTTGAGCTCGTCCACCATTGGGCTCCCAGCCTCTCGAAATCGTCAGCGATCTGCTTCTGGGACCGTTTTGTCGTTCCTCGGGAGAGCATGCTCGCTACGAACGAAGCCAATCCTGGAAGGTCTTCGGGATTGCTGCCACTACCCCCCACAATGGCGAGATTGGCCACGATTGCAGGAATGTGTCTCTGCTCCAAAAACAGCAGCGAAGATTCATTCTTCAAACGATCAAATACAGGGACGGGCAATTCCGGAGACCTTCTCTCTTGTGCTTTGGGAGCCTGAGCGCGCCAAGCGTCTTCTGGAGCAGACGGGGCTAGCTGATGGTCCACTTCGACATCGCTGCGTCTCGGAACGTCGTAAAGTACCTTCGGACCCGGCACTGCCCAAACGACTACGCTTGACTCCTGTGTTAGCTGCTGTGCCATGCGTCGCACGTCATCAACCGATAGAGTCTGGTATCGTTGCCAATCCTGTGCGATATAACCAGGATCGCCCAGATAGTGGTTGTAGATATTCAGACGATCGGCGACACCACTCACCGATTCGAGCCCAAAGGCGAAGTTGGTATGGATTGTATTTCGGACACGATCAAGTTCTTCGGGAGTTGGGCCGTCCGCCTGCATCAGGCGGAGTTCGTCATCGATAGCGCTTTCTAGCTGCTCAAGACTGACTCCTGGTTTTGCGGTTGCCTGCAGCATGAGCACGGAGCCCAACACCAAGGATTGCTGTTCAGCACTAACTTCCTGCGCGATCTGCTTTTCGTGGACTAGTCTCTGGTAGAGTCGGCTGGACCTTCCTCCTGCCAGGACCTGCGCGAGCACATCGCCTTCCGCGTTTCCCGGCATATAAACCGGGGGCGTGAGCCAGGCCTTATAAATGCGGGGCAACTCGACGCGATCAGTCACGGTTATGCGCGTAGGCGAGAGTATCGGAGGAGTGGCGACGTCGAGCTTCGGTAGTGCCGGGCCTGGGGGAATTGTGCCGAAGTATCTGTCGACGAGCTGCTTGACTTCCTCGGAGTCAAAATCTCCGACCAAGGCCAGACTGGCGTTGTTCGGAACGTAATACTGTCTGCAGAATTCCTTCATGTCGGCGAGGCGGGCCGATTCGATGTCGGCGTGTGAGCCAATGATTGTTGCGTGATAAGGATGTCCGGCGGGAAACAGCTGACGATAGAGTTCTTCCCAGACGAGGCTGTAAGGTGCGTTTTCCCGTTGCCGGCGCTCGTTGCGCACAACGTCGCGCTGGTTGGCGAGATTGCGAGCTGTCAGTCCCTCTAAGAGGAAAGCCATGCGGTCGCTTTCCAGCCATAGCGCCAGTTCCAGGCGTTCCGCCGGCATGGTCTCGAAATAGTTGGTCCGGTCGAACCCGGTGGTGCCGTTAATCCCTGTAGCCCCCGCCGCCTGCAGGAACTTGATCTGGTTTTCTCCGACGTGCTTCGAACCTTGAAACATCATGTGTTCGAACAAGTGAGCGAATCCCGTTCGGCCGGGGCGTTCGTTCGCTGGTCCCACGTGATACCAGATATTTACCGCTACCACGGGCAGCCGATGGTCTTCGCTGAGAATTACTTCAAGCCCGTTCGCGAGTTTGTATTTCTCGAATTCAATTGTGGGTGCAGCTTCGGATGCAGATTGCCATCGTTGTTCGACCGTGCCCATTAAGAAAGCCTCATTCCCCGAGTTGTGGTTGCGCAAGTGACCGCCAACGGTGCGTAAGACGCGTGGGGCAGCTGACAACTAACGCGCGCTGCCGTCACGCTCTCACGTGAACAAGCAGTGGCTCGATCTCTGCGGCCAACGTGGATTCCAAATCGGGCCCGCCGCCTATTTTCACCCGGAGAATCTTTCCGTTCGCATCGATCACCACAAACGTTGGGTAGGCTCTGACAAAATAGTTCTGCTGGTTGAACTCCGCCGGTCGGCTTTTATCGGTAGGCTGCCCGTCTTGCTTACCGATCGCAATCCGGAATGGTAGTCCGTGTTCTTCGGCAAAATACTTCCGGTTGGCCTCTACTTCCTTGTCGTCGGGGAGGTTCATCTCCTGGCCGAATTTGCCGAACAGTTGTGTCAGGAACACGATCTCCAGGCCGCGCCGGTGAAAGCGCTGGTGCAGGTTGAGCATCGCAGGATAACTCTGGCGGCATGGACCGCACCAACTCGCGGTGAACTGGAGCAGTACCGGTTTTCCCTCGAATGTCATCGTGCCGCCGTCCGGTGTGCCGTTTAGCCAATACGGCGCCGTAATCGCGGGCGCCTGCCGCCCGACCAGCGAAAACATCTCCAGGGCCTTTTCGACGGTGATTTTGGGATCGTTGGGAAACAAAGCGGCCGCTTGCTGCAGCAGCTTTCTATTCTGACTGCATAACGGCGGCGCTCCCGTGTCGTTATAACTCAGCGCCAAGGCCAGCGCATCTCGAACCTGCTCGCGTGCCTGTTCCGGCGGGTGCAGCTTCCCGTAGGACTCGATCGCGCCGCGTCGGTGCTTCAGGGCCGCCTCGTCTAGACCCAGTGACTCGCATGCCTTGGCGAGGCGGCCGTGCGCAACGATCTGCTGCACAGTCCCGACCGCACCCAGTTCCCCAGCGATCCTCTCCGCCCGCGGGAGCGTCTCGCGTGTCGCGTTCCGCAGTGCCCGGTCGAATGCTGCCAACAGCGTTTCTTCGCGTTCGGCATCCGTGAGATGTTCATCGGCCAGTCTGGCCGCGAAGGCCGATTCAGCCCACTCTGGCTGGTTGGCCTCATAGTAGAGTCGGGCCAGCGCCAGCAGATCGGCGCCGGCTACCTTGCTGATGGCAAAGCCCGAGGCATGACGCGCAGCGCGTTCTACTCTTTGAGCTTGGAACTCCTGTACCCACTCCTTAGTCGCCGCTTGCCCTGCCGCTCGCAGCGCCTGCCATTTCGCATTACTGTGCTGCTCCAAGTCTTCCAGGCATTCAGCAATGGTCTGTAGTGTGGTGGTTGGCCTCGCTTCGCTCGTTGAGCTATCACCGTTCAATGACGATTCTCCCTTTTCTGAAACGGACCGGGTGGCCAGTAGTAAAGCTGGAACACGGGAGATGACCCGACATCAACCCTTATTCAACTAATACACTTCAAACGTGCCAAAAGTGCCAGGTGTGAACCGGTTTTTCTCAATGCAGTCACGCCGGTCCCGCGAGGAGCGTTAACCACAATTTGTTTTCCCACGTTCCCGTTCTTGAGCAAGATGATCGTCGGAATGCCACGCGGCTTGAGCTGTTTGCGGCTTCAAGAGTGTATTGAGAAACGCTATGGGTAAAGTCTTGCATGCCAGTCAAAAAGTCAGCTTGAGCGCCAGTTGCAACGATCGCGGACCCCCAATTTGATACAAGGGGCTAAGCCCACCCCCGATGAACTCATTTAGTGTTGAAACAGCCGCCCCGAAGCATAACAACTCCTGGCCAGGCTGGCGCGGGCCGCAGGGCCCATCAGGTAAGTATGAATCTATGTTGCTGAAGCTGGGATGGTTGAAGATGTTGAAAGCCTCGGCGCGGAACTGCAAGCGGAATCGATCGTGCAGGAGAAATTCACGCCGCAATCCCAGGTTAATCTGCCATGCCCCAAATCCCTCGGCCGAGTTCCTGCCCGAATCTCCCTCCACGCCGGCGGGCAGTGCCAGGTAGGCGTTGTAGTTCAGGACTCTGCCGCCGGGATATTGGGAACCGTAAACGTAGAGCGGCTGACCCGGCACTATATCCGGATGGTAGTTCAGATAAGTGTTGGTCAGTGGATCCAGGGCTGACGTGCCGACAATGTCTAGGGGCGATCCAGAGCGGGCTGAGATCCTCGTGTCGAAGCCCCAGTGCCGAAGGATTCCGGACAGGACTGGATTCGAGTAGCTGCCCGGAATGTCATAGATGACCGCTGCCTGAAAGTTATTCCGGATATCGAAATCGGAGCTGGCACGCTCAAGTTCCGAAAGCTGGAAGTTGGAGGTCGCCGTATCAATCGAGTGCGACCAGGTGTAAGAAGCGAGAGCCTGCAGACCGCGGGACAGGTGCCGCTGAAAATTCACCTGCAGAGCATTGTAATCCGAGGTTGCACCATTCTTGGTAATAACAAGGCATCCCCCACAGACATTCGCATTGAAGTTCGGGTTGCCCAGGCTCTCGGGCGCATAGTCGAAGCTTGTGAGTAGCCTGCGACCCGCGGATCCCACATAGCTCACCGTGAGCGCGTTATCCCGCCCCAGCACTTGCTCCACGGCGACATTCCACTGCAAGGTATAGGGAAGGCGAAGGTTTGGGTCGAAAGCAAAAATGAGATTGCTATAAGGAGGGGCAACGCTTGGCGGAGGAACTTGCAGTTGAGCCGACGTGAAAGGGAAGCTCGCTCCTGCGTACTGGACAAAGTTGGTGAGCCCAATCCCAGTGAAGCCCTGCGAACCGAGTAGATTTCCCATGTCATAAAACATTCCCACTCCGCCCCGGATCACCGTTTCGTGGCCGGGTGTTTGCCGCAACTGGTAGGCCATGCCAAAACGTGGCGCAAAAGCATGCCAGTCGGTTCGCCAGAGTGGCGTTCCCTGAGGTGCGAGCTGGGTGGTAGCCAGATCGGTGATCTGGTCTACGGTGTAAGGTGAGGGACCTCGCGCATTGGTTGGTGGCGGGTTCACATCCCATCGCAGTCCGAGCGAAAGCGACAAGCGGGAGGTAGCTTTCCATTCATCCTCGGCGAACAGTGAGAAGTTCTTGTAGACCGGTTCGACCCCGGAAATCAATCCTGGGAAAGAGCCCGCGAAGTCCGCCGTGTTCGCTAAGACGGATGTTTCACTAAAGAAAAAAAGTTCCTCGTTAACTATAGTTGGCAGCGCGTAGGTCGAGAGCCGGCGCCAATCGACGCCGAATTTGAAATTGTGCCGGTTCACTGCCCAAGTGTAGCTGTCCGTCACGTTGTATTGTTTTTGAGTCGTGGAGTTATGTTCAACGAAGAAAGAGGGACACCCCACAATATACTCGCTGATGCAGAGCCCGTACCCAAGTTCAACGGTCAAACTGGATCCGCTCTCGGGAAACGGTTCGCCATCTGGGCCGGGTAGAGTACTGATGTCAAGGGGAGCCGCCCCTCCGGCACCTGTCGGCGCGGTATTAAACTTCCCATTGTTTTGCGTGAAATTGAATCGCAGCTCGTTAGTCTGCCGCGGGCTGATTAAGGCGGTTGCTCCGAGCGTCACAAGCTGGTAATTCCCGACGATAGTCTCCTTTGTGGCCGTTATGAAGTTGGAGGACGAACTCGGAGTGTCGGCGTAGCGGCCGAAAATCTTGAACTTGCTGCCGATACTATGATCGATTCGCGCGCTGATGGCGTCGATCGTGGATGGATCGGAGATGCCTATGTTGTAAAAGGCAAGGCCGTCGTTGAGTCCATCCTCCCCGGCATTCGGCAGGGGAAACGAATTCAGAACCGGCTGCAGCGCCGCCGGTGCGGTTTTCCGTAAGGTAAGGTCTGGCACGGTGTTTATCCGAAACCCTTGAGGCGTCCATAGCCGCAGGCCTTCATAGGAGAAAAAGAAGAACGTCTTGTCTTTGCCGTTATAGACGCTGGGAATGACGATCGGGCCTCCTAGCGTGCCGCCAAAATTATTTTGGCGTTCTTTTTCCTTCGGCTGGTTCGTCTCGTCCAGGAACCAGTTGTTGGCATCGAAGGCTTCATTACGGAAATAGTCAAAGAGAGAGCCGTGCCAGGCGTTGGTGCCGGAGCGGGTGGTGAAGGCAAACTGGCCTCCTGGGGTACGACCGTATTCCGCGGAATAGGTCGACGTCGAGGCCCGAAACTCCTGCAGGGCATCGACGGAAACCATGCTCTGTGTAGTCCCCAGAGTGGTTGTTGCTGGAGTAGCGCCCGCAAAGCTTACCGCGCCCAGTCCGTAAGGACCGGCATTGGCGCCGAGATTTGCGCTGACCCCGTCGACGGTGAAGTAGTTTGACTCCGTGCGCTGTCCGTTCACCGTGATAGAGCCAGCCAGGCCGGGGCCGTTGGCGCCGCCAGGCACTACGGCCACCGCCACTCCGGGTGCGAGGGTGAGCAGGTCCTGGAGACTTCTGCCATTGAGCGGCATGTTCGCCACGAACTTTTGATCGACGACCGTGCTGACCGTTGCATCGGTGGTGTTCACATTGACGGCATCTGCAGTGACGGTTATGGATTCCGACGAAGAGCCTACCTGCAGTACGAAATTTCGCGACACGTTGTCCTGTACATTCAAAATGATCCCAGTGACCGACACCGTGCGGAAGCTCTGCTTGCGCACATTCATGAGGTAATTCCCGGGCTGTATTGAAGGCAGCGAGTAAAAGCCTTCCCGATTCGTGTGGGTTGTCTGCGAAACACTGGTGTCTACGTTTTTGAGCTCGACGTCGACGTCAGGTACCACGGCTCCGCTCTGGTCAGTCACACGCCCCGAAACGGCAGCTGACTCGGATTGAGCAAAAGCGATGGGCGGGTAAAACCATTGGGTCAGCGCCAGGGCCACGGCGAAAACTCCGAGAATGACAAAGCCGCGACGAACCTGGGCGAGTGTCGACACGGGTTGGTTCCTCCTGTTCGTTGGAGTATTCACACCACGGTGCGTCAGTTGTCCCAAAGAAGGCCGACGAAATTTCGACGGTATGGCGTATTCATTCCAGCAATTCGCTTTGAGTTCGAAAAGGAAGAGATTCCTCGTCAGATGCACCCCTCTTGACGAAGGAACACGTTAGGGATGGTTGGGCTGACCTCGAAGGTAGGCGTACATCAGGTTCGATCCTTTTGGATGGGCCGGGTCACCATTTACCGGCTCCAAGGTGACGAAAACAGAATCAATCTCGCTGAGCACCTTGGGATCGCTGCATTTGAAAACCCACCGCCGCTGGGCCTTATCATCAGAGTAGAAAATGCCGAGGCTCTGGACCCGCGGATCCTGTCCTTCTTTCTTGGACCAGATGCGGTACTGGTAGTTGGCTCTCTCCATCTTGGCGTCGTTGAGATCATAGGCGTAGAAGACAAGAGATTTGCCTTCGGTAAAAAAGATCCGCCCAAACGCGGGGCGGGTCCTACCGTGGGAATCGGTGTCAACTACATCGACGATATGCAGATTGCGTGCGCCCATGAGATCGCTGACATCGTGGCCGAGGGCGAGAAGTTGACGTTCACGATCAAGAGCAGCGGCCTTGTCGCTGGCCTGCTCGGTCAGCTCCCGAATACGGGTTTGGTCGGCAACGAGCGAGGCTTGAAGCTCATCATCCCGGTCACGAAACCGACTAGATTGTTGCTGGGCCGCAGCGGCAAGTGCTTCGGAGTCCGCCAGCTTCCGCTGAAGGTTCTGGAGTTGCGCTGCTAGCACGTCGCGCTCGGCGGCGAGACGCTGGCGGTCGTCCGTCGTGGCTTTCAACTCCGCATCCGCTTTGCCCAGTTGCTGATCAGCAATGCGCACCTCCTGCGCCAGTTGCTGCAGTTGGGATTCGAGCTTGGAGTTCGCTGCCTTCAGGCCATCGAAATTTCGATCGAGATCGCCGGCCGAGGAGGTCAGCACCAAAGGGTTGTCTAGCAAACGTGATTCGGCGTGGCGGACGGGTTGTGTACCTCTCTTCACAAAGTAGATGCTTCCCAGAATGATTAGACAGGCTGCCGCAGCGGAAAAGACCGGAACTCTCCAACCCGGGCGACGCCGGAAAGAAATCAAGGAAGGAGGAATTTCGGATGTAGCCTTAGCTGCCCCCCGAGAAAAGGCGATCCCTTCCCGCTCCGCACGTTCAAAGAAGCGTTTCGTCAGTATCTCTGAGTTCAAGCAGTTCAGCGCTTCCTGTTGCGAGAGTTCAAGATGTCTTTCGGCTGTGGCAAACTGGCGAGCCGCCATACTGAGGCACTCGGCATACTCCTGACGACAGGCATCACACTCGGAGGCATGCTGCTCTAGCGCCGCAAGTTCTTCTGGCGACGCTTGACCGATTGCTGCGGCGGCGCAGATCTCCTCGAATTGTTCATGTTTCAACACGTCGAACCTCACCGAATTGAACTACACATGGTTTGGGGCCTGTGACTTTGACCCCGTTTTCAAGGACCGTGCGAAGCCGCTTTAGTCCGCGATAGTAATGGTGCCGGACGTTGAAAAACGTTTCCTGGCGGTGCTCTGCGATCTCCTTCAACGAAAGTCCCTGAAAGAAAAACATCTTGATGGTTTCCCGCTGCGCATCCGGCAGAGTGGCGAGGATCTGCTCCGTAAGCAGAGCTGTTTCTTGCACTGGCGGGCGCATAGGCCACCACAGCGTCGCCGACTCTTCGATATTCTCGTTCCCGTTCTCAATGCGAACCTGGCGCGCCTGAAGATAGTTTCGCCTGCTTAAGCTCCGGCTATACGCATACTGCAGTAGCCATACTTTGAGTGTCCCTCGGGCAGGATCGAATTGTCCCGCTTTCCGGTAAATTTCAAGAAAAACGGATTGAGTGAGATCTTCGGCTTCAGCAGCATCGCGCAGGATGCGCAAGGCGGTTACATGAACCAAACGATGATAGCGGCGGAAGATGACGGCAAAGGCATCGTTGTTGCCGCCTCGCATCTGTTGCAATAGCTGGTTATCAGTGCAAGCAAGCAGCTCCGCATAGGCTTCGCGGTGGAGTTCTACGCTCGGAGATGTCCCAGGAATCCTCACATCCACTAGAAAAGCACCTCATTATCCGCGTTTTGCGCTTCGACCGCCACACGAATTTAAGGAATTATTTCTTGTTCTGCATGGGACAAACTGGGACAAACGACATGAATACTAAGAATTTGAACAAATAGAAACGTGAACTTGAAGGCCTTGCGCTATTCGAACACCAAACCCTTCTGCACCAGCAATATGCCATCATCATCCGCTGATTTCTTGTGGATTGCGATCTCGGCTTTGCCTTCAATCGACGACAGACTCCATCGTCCATCGCCTATGAGCGCTAGTTCGGTCTGGTGGAAGGGCACGAGGGTCACACGATGGGCGACGCTCAAATAAGTGCTGCCCATCTGCATCAGCAGCTTGTAGAGCAACTGTTCCCCCTCGATATCTATAGCGCTGGTGGCTTCGTCGAGGATCACCAGCTCCGAGCGGCGAAGCAGGGCGCGCGCAAAGGCAACGCGCTGCTGCTCTCCCGGTGAGAGGATGTGCGCCCAGTCCAGACGGGCATCCATTCCACCGCTCCGCTCCTCCAGGTGGCCTAGATTTACGCTTTCCAGCACCTTCCGTACCGCGTCGTCGTCAAACGCTTCCTGGTTGTCCGGGTAGGTGACCTGCTCGCGAAATGTTCCCAGACTCATATAGGGGCGTTGCGGCAGGAACATGATCCGCTTCCGGGGTGGCAGGCAAAGCTCGCCAGAGCCGTGCGTCCACAGCCCAGCGACGCCTCGCAGCAGAGAACTTTTCCCCGCACCATTCGGTCCTGTGATCAGTAATCGTCCACCCGGTTCGAGATCAAAAGTCAGGTCCTTGATCAGGACGCGCTCTCCTCCTGGTGTGGCCAAAGTGAAGTTGCTGACGGCGAGATGATCGGATGCGATGTGGCGGATGTGGCCTCCATCCCCGGCTTTCTGCCGGTACTTGCCCACCATGTGCTCGTGCATGGTGTGGAGACGGGCGATGAGAGCGGCCCCATATGCGAATGATAACGCCTGCTGGCCGATAAACCCGAACGCCGAGCCCAGCATGTTCCATGCATTTTGAGACTGCGAAAAGCCACTCAGGCTCAGGGTCCCGCGCAGCACTAAAGGCGCGATCAGCAGGCTGGGCAGCATCGTGTCCAGACTGCCCGCAAACGTACCCCAGACACCCATGACACTGGACCACCAACTGTTCTTAATGAAGTTGTCGGTCAACCGCTCAAGACGGTGAGACAATTCCCGTCCTTCGACCGGTTGGCCTCGCAGAAACGCTATCGATTCAGCATTCACGCGCACGTTGACGAGAGAAAAGCGAAAGTCGCCGTCCAGTTTGCGCTGAATGTAGCTAAGGTTCATGATCGGTTTGCTGAAAATCAGCGTCACCAGTGAGTAAAGAACGTAGTACACACCACAAGCGGGCACTAAGTACCAGGCAAACGACCACAGGATATGGCCAAACACAATCAGGTTCGCAACACAACCCAGCAGTCCAAATAGAACTTGGGTCGGGTAGTTAACGAACGAAGCGATGTCAATGGCCATGCGCTCGTCCGGGTTATCCACCGCTCGATCGCGGTTGAGAACGTAGAAGTTGGAGTCCTGCAGGTACTCTTTCATGAACGATTCGGTAAGCCATTGCTTCCAGCGCTGGACCATAATCCTGAACGGCAGGCCGCAAACAATCGATAGCGCTGACATGCAAACCTGGGCTACCATGGCCATCACCAACACACGGTAAAAGGCACTGGTGTCGTGCTTCGCAAGAGCATCGAGCTGGTCCCCGACCAATTTCGCAACCTTTGCGGAAATAACCGTTTCCCCCAGCATGTAGGCGGTGTAAACCGTTATCACCAGGTAGCTGACCCAGGCGCCGGGGCGAGTCCAGAACGGCACAGTCAACTCCCACATCTGCCGCAGGAGTTTGAAGCTAAGCTTGGGGATGTTAGGGTCGCGGCTCAGCCGGAAATTCTCAATAAGCTTCCCAACCCAGGGATGACCCGAGCCTTGCGAGCCGCCGGGCATTCCGCCGAACTCAGATGGCATGCTTTATGCTCCTGTCAGTCCCTCTCTTGACGTTGCGGCGGGGGCTTGTGTCGCGCGCGAGCGAAGACTTCCTCTACGCAACAGGCCTGCGATCAGGCGGTCCGCAGTCTTCAAATCCCTCGGTCCGTTGAAATGTGGCCGGAAGACAACGCGCCCTTGTTGATCGATTATGAAGTTGGCTCCTCGCCCCATTGCATGTTTCCAACCGTCGGGTGCATGTACAAGCTTAAAGCTGTACCCGAGTTTGCACACTAACGCCGAGGCATTGCCAGCTCCCTCTGGGCAAGTATTGATCACTAAGACGGAGAAGCCGTGCTTGCCATATTTCCTAAGCAATTTCTCTATGTAGGGAAACTCCCCACTGCACGGCACTCAACCGGGATTCCACGCGTTCACCAGCACAACGCGCCCGCGATAGTCTTGTTCGCGAACGCTACGGCCGCGCTCATACGGAATGGCAAACTCAGCGAGAGAATAATTTTGCCGCAGGGTCCACTGCCACGCCTCCTCCTTGACCTGCCTGCCGGATTTGCGAAGCCGGGCGCCCATGTTCGTAACCTCGTCGAGCAGATCCTGGTTGCGCAGCAAAAGCGGATGTTGGATCAGAGACTCATAAGCCTGCGCAATCTGTCCGTCGGCCGCCAGCGCCTTGGCCTTGACGAGCGCTACGAGCGCCTTCTCGGCCTGATCCGCGCCATGGTGTGGGAGGTCTGGTTCTTGCAAAGCTTGAGCGGCCTTGACGGCATCCTTTTTCCTACCCTTCTTGAGCAGCCGCTGAATCTCCGCCACGGAGGTGTAAAAAGCTACGAGGGAACTAGCAATATCGCTGTAAAAGAAGCCACTCTCCTTCACAGCGGACCGCAGTGCCGACTTGAGCAGTCGCACCACGCGAGCTGGATCGCTCTCTACGAGAAAAGGACACAGCATCCTCAGGGTAACGATCGATTCTGCTTTCCCGGCCACGATCCTGTACGCACGTTCCAGAATCCTCCGCGTTTCGGTGCGGCTGGTGGATGACTCGGCAAGATCAAGGAGCACAGTTACGGCTATGGGCGTTCTCGGGAACCGCCGAATGAGTTCATTCAGTAATAAACGACGCTTCGGTGGGGAAGCGCAATCAGCAAGATGATAAAGTAACGTTTCATCGCCAGGATTAGCGGCCAGGCCTCGCCGCAGCACTGCCCGCTGAAGGCGTCGTTCGCCCCGCTCAGAGGCCTTCGATGAGAGGACAACATATCCTGAAATAAAGCCGGGGTCATCTTTCAAAATTTCCTTCACTCCGTCTTCCAGCTCACGACCCTTCTTTTTTTGATCGTAAAGCAAGCGCAACCGCTGCCAGGACAAGAGCTGCCCTCCTGATTCCTCCGCAGCCGCAACCTGGGCAGCAGCGAATTTGCCTGGATCCGCTGCCTCCACGTAAATCGGGACACGCAATTCTTTCGCTTCGGGACGCAGGCATGTCTGCTCGTCGCAGAGTTGGTACTCGACCGTGAAGACGGCCTCTTGCTGACCCGCTAACGCGGTAGTCTCGACCTTCGCGTCAACGTCGAAAATCACGGAGCCGAAGTGACATTCTGTTTCCATCCCAAACTTTGCATCGAACGCTCGCACGGGTTTCGGCCATGGTCTGACCCGGGTCACGCTGATACCGGTCCCTGCGGTAACGCGGGTAGGGAGAGGCCCACCCGCTGGCTGCGAGGTGGAATAAAGATGGTATCCCTTTTCTATTTCGACCTTGATGCGCGCGGTAAACCACACTTCGACTTTTTGGCGATCCGATTCTATAGACCAGCGAGTGAACTCTCCGATTGGTGATACGACTGACGACAAGGCTTCTCCTTTTAGCGAAAGAGTCGTTTGTTGGTTTTACCTGCGTGTTATTCGGTGGAGCAGGGCAGTCAAAAAGACCGCGCTCCTTTAGCCGAGTATCCACCCCCAGTGGATCAACTTGTCCCATCAATCGCCGATCAGAACTGCCTATTCTGTTCTATCCAGGTTCCCAGCGTCGCTGCTTTAGCGTTTCAGAAAGTCAGCTTGAGCGCCAGTTGCAACGATCGCGGCCCCCCGATTTGATACAAAGGGTTAAGACCGCCGAGGGCGTTGTTTAGCGTTTGGAGGGCCGTCCCGAAGCAGAAAAACTGCTGGCCAGGTTGCGGCAGGCCACAGGGCCCATCAGGTAAGTAGCTAACTATGTTGCTGAAGTTGGGATGGTTGAAGAGGTTGAAAGCCTCGGCGCGGAACTGCAATCGGAATCGATCGTGCAACGGAAATTCACGCCGCAAAGCCAGGTTAATCTGCCATGCCCCAAATCCCTCGGCCGAGTTTCTGCCCGAATTCCCCTCGACGCCGGGGGGCGCCGCTACGTAGGCGTTGTAGTTCAGGATTCTGCCGCCGGGATATTGGGAACCATAAAGATTGAGCGGCTGCCCCGGCACTAGATCCGGATGATAGTTCAGATAAGTGTTGGTCAGTGGATCCAAGGCTGACGTGCCGACAACGTCGACGGGAGATCCTGATTGGGCCATTATCCGTGTGTCCAAGCCCCAGTGCCGGAGGATTCCGGACAGGACTGGATTTGAGTAGCTGCCCGGGATGTCGTAGATGACCGCTGCCTGAAAGTTATTCCGGATATCAAAATCGGAACTGGCGCGCTCAAGCTCATAAATCGTGAAGTTGGAGGTGGCAGTATCAATCGAGTGCGACCAGGTGTAGGAGGCAAGCGCCTGCAGGCCGTGGGACAGGTGCCGCTGAAAATTCACTTGCAGAGCATTGTAATCCGAGGACGCACCGTTCTTGGTGATCTCAAGACACCCCGCACAGACGTTTGCATTGAAGTTCGGGTTGCCCAGGCTCTCGGGCGCATAGTCTAAGCTTGTGAGTAGCCTGCGACCCGCGGATCCCACATAGCTCACCGTGAGCGCGTTATCCCGCCCCAGCAGTTGCTCCACCGCGACATTCCATTGCAAGGTGTAGGGAAGCTTGAGGCCTGGATCAAAAGCGTAAATGAGGTAGTCATAAGGAGGAGCAACGCTTATGGGAGGGAGTTGAAATTGAGCGGATGTGAAAGGGAAACTGGCTCCTGTGTACTGAACAAAGTTGCTGAGCCCAATCCCATCGAAGCCCTGCGAGCCCAGAAGGTTTCCCGTATCGTAAAATATTCCCACTCCTCCCCGGATCACCGTTTCGTGACTGGGCGTTTGCCGCAATCGGTAGGCCATGCCGAAACGTGGCGCAAAAGCATGCCAATCGGTTCGCCACAGTGGCGTTCCCTCCGGCGCGAGCTGCGTTGTAGCCAGATTGGTGATCTGGTCCACGGTGTAAGGGGAGGGACCTCGGGCGTTGGTTGGTGCCGGGTTCACATCCCATCGCAGCCCGAGCGAAAGCGACAACCGGGAAGTAGCTTTCCATTCATCCTCGGCAAACAGTGAGAAGTTCTTGTAAACCGGCTCAACCCCGGAAGGTAACACAGGTGCGGAGCCTGCAAAATCCGCAGTGTTGTTTAAGATAGATGCTTCACTAAAGAACTCAACAATCTCATCGACTACATAAGGAAGAGAGTAGGTCGACAGCCGGCGCCAATCGACGCCGAATTTGAAATTGTGTCGGTTCACTGCCCAGGTGTAAGTGTCCGTCAGGTTGTATTGTTTTTGCGTATTGGAGTCGTGCTCAAGTTCAAAGTTAGGGCAAATCACCCCCTGGGATGAGCAGCCGCCGTAATAATAGAGTACGAGCAAACGCGATCCGGTCTCCGGGAAAGGTTTGCCACCAGGACCGGGTATTGAACTGAGGTCAAATGGAGTTGCTCCCCCAATGTCGGTCGATTCCCAGTTAAGCTTCGCGTAGTTTTGCGTGAAATTGAATCGCAGCTCATTGGTTTGCCGCGGCGTGATCATGGCCGTGGCTCCAAGCGTCACCAGCCAGTAATTCCCCACGTTACTCTCATTCAGAGCCCCTTCGGGGTATGACGACGAACTCGGAGTGTAGGCATAGCGGCCAAAAATTTTGAACTTGCTGCCGATACTGTGATCGATTCGCGCGCTGATGGCGTCGACCGAGGATGGATTGGAGAGGCCGACGGTGTAAAAGGCAAGGCCGTCGTTGAGCCCATCCTCCCCGGCATTCGGCAGGGGAAACGAATTCAGAATCGGCTGCAGCGCCACCGGTGCGGTTGTTCGCAACGTTAGATCTGGCACAGCGAGTCTCTGAAGCCCTACAGGCGTCCACAGCCGCAGGCCCTCGTAGGAGAAAAAGAAGAACGTCTTGTCTTTGCCGTTATAGAGATGGGGAATAATGATCGGGCCGCCTAGGGTGCCGCCAAAATCATTTTGGCGTTCCTTCTCCTTCGGCTCATTCATCTGGTCCAGAAACCAGTTGTTGGCATCAAAGGCTTCATTACGCAAATAGTCATACAGAGAACCATGCCAGGCGTTGGCGCCGGAGCGAGTGGTGAAGGCGAACTGGCCTCCGGGTGTTCGGCCGTATTCGGCAGCGTAGGTTGACGTCGAGGCCCGAAACTCCTGCAGGGCATCGACGGAAACCATGCTCTGTGTGGTCCCTAAGACAGTAGTCGCAGGCGTGGCACCAGCGAAACCCGTGGCGCCCAGTCCGTAAGTGCTGCCATCCGTGCCCACATTTGCGCTGACCCCGTCCACGGTGAAGTAGTTTGACTCCGTGCGCTGTCCATTTACTGTGATCGAGCCCGTAATGCCAGTGCCGTTAGCACCGTTAGGCGTGTTGCTGACAACCGTGGCCACTCCTGGCGCGAGGGTCATCAGATCCTGGAGACTTCTGCCATTGAGCGGCATGTTCGCCACGAACTTTTGGTCGACGACCGTGCTGACCGTGCCGTCGGTCGTGTTCACATTCACTGCGTCCGCCGTGACAGTTACGGATTCCGACGAAGAGCCCACCTGCAGGCGAAAGTTCTGCTCGATGTGGGCTTGTACATTAGCCGTCACGCCAACCTCGTCCACTTGGCGAAACCCCTCCTTACGCGCCGTAATGTGGTAAACGCCGGGCTGAACCGCTGGAAAGATATAGATCCCGTCCCGATTCGTAGTGGTCTCCTCCGTGGTCCCACGCTCCGCACTCTGCAGTTTCAGGCTGACCCCGGGCACGACCGCGCCGGTCGGATCGGTGACTCGGCCGGAGATGGAGGCATCATCCGACTGAGCCAGGCAAGGAATCTCAGCCAATGTGAAGATCAAAATCAGCACGGCGGCAAGACGGGCACAAAAAGTTCCTCGCATCAGTTTGTTCCCCCTACCATGGTGTGCACGCCTGGCGAGAGAATTTCGCCAACGTTGTGAGGATCAACGCATATTTATCGGAGGTAACCAGTTTTGTCAGGGATGATTCGGACTGCCTAAGAAGGCATACATGAGTTTTGTGCCGCGAGGCTGAGAGTCGTGCTGCGGGTTATGGTCAGCAGTGATGTAGACCGCGTTGATGCGGTTTAGCACCTTAGGATCGTCGCAGCTCAGCACCCACCGGCCCCCCTGGCTGGAATTGTCGCTGCGCATCGCCCCGAGATTGATACTGACGGTGTTGACTCCCGCCTGCTCTCCCCAAACTTGGAATTCAACCTTCTTATTGGCACGCCGGGAGTCTGGGAGATCGTAGGCGTAAAAGACCAGCGACTTGCCCTCCACGAAGAAGACACGGCCAAAGGCGCGTTTGCGCTCTCCGTTTTCGCTGTCGTAAACATCCACGATGTGGAGATTGCGGGCAGAGATCAGGTCGCCGGCGAGAGATTTTCCCGAGTCGAGTTCGCGCAGGTGATTAAGCTGAGCTTCGAGCTTGGCAATCTCTGAATTCGCTTCTTCAGTCGCTTTCTGTTGGACCAGGGAAATGGCGTCAGCATTAGCCGCCTTGGCGCGCTCGCTGTCGAGATCGGCCTGCAGCTGGGTTGCTCGGGCATCTGCATCCTGAAGCTGTGCGGAGACTTCCCTGAATCGCTTCTCAAACTGCTCACCCGCAGCCGCACGTTGAGCTATCTCCGAGAGTTCTTCCCGCAATTCTTGCTTTTGGGCTTCGGCGTGAACGAGCTCTGTAGATACGGCGGCCAGGCGAGAGTGAGCGTCGTTGTTATGTTGCCTGAGCGCCTCAATTTCGGCAGAAGTTTGCTCGGTTCTTACAGAAGAAGGTTGGACCGGCGCAACGACTAACTGATCCAGTGAAGGCCGCACGCGATGTTCAGCCGCCAGAAATCCCAAAGCACCGCACATTACGCAGGCCAGGGCCGGCACAACAAAACGTGGCGCGAACCACGCCCAAGGTCGACTATGACTCGCGTAGAATCTCTCGAAGAATCCGGCGCGCGTTTGTGGCGCCGATATCGGGCTCGAGACCGGCCTTTCCATTGGCGGACCGGGGTTAAGTTCCAACCCGTCATTTGCCGCTCTTTGCAAGAACCTTTCGCGCATGCCTTCGGGGAGTGTGTAAGGGTATATGCGCGATCCGGCTACCACCGGCGTAACGTGGGCTTTCAGCGGAACCAGGTCTTCCAGGAAGGCACGACAGCTTGAACATCCCTTCACGTGCTGGTCGAGCACCTTCATGGCATCGCCGGTAATCTGGCCGGTGGCCGCAAGAGCACACAATTCTTCGTAAGACTTATGCATCGGCTTTCAATGCTCCCGGTTCCAAGTGGACGGCTTTGGTCAAGGACGCGCGTCCCTCGTGAGCCAGCAACTTTCGTAGTTCCGCAAGTCCACGATAAAGTTCATGCCGGACCACATTCACCGATTCCTCGCGCTTGACCGCGATCTCTTCGGAGGTAAGTCCGTCAAAGTAGGTCAACTCCAGGATCTGTCGTCGCCGCGGGCTCAGTGTATTTAACAGTTGATCCATGAGTCGTGCAATCTCGGCCACGTCTTTCGGGTTCCAAGAGAGCGAAGGCTCTGCGGCCGTACTCTCCAAATCGACCCATTGGTAGAATCGGCTTGCCGCCAGGTGGCGCTTTCGATTCAGCGCGCGGTGATAGGCGTACTGCAGGAGCCACACTCTCAGTATGCCCTTCTTCGGATCGAAACTTGCCAGACCGCGGTAAAAATCCAGGAATACCGTTTGGACAACTTCTTCCGCTTCACCGGGATCTTCCACAATCCGCGCGGCCACGCTGAAGACCAGCTTGTGGTACCGGTCGAATAGAACAGCAAGGGCATCCTGCTCTCCGTCCAACAGGTGGAATACGAGCAGTTCGTCCGTCATTTCGTTCAGGTGGCGCCAGCGGTCCGCATCCGAACTGGTCTGCCTATGGTTCAAGTGCCACCCTCACCCCAGGATCGTCTACCCATCCGGAAATATCGAGACTGTAGCACAACTTTGCTTATTTCCCGACGCGGAAAGCTTGAGAATATTTTATGCACTGGGTGGCAAATTCGACCTCTTATGCGTGCACAGATGTGCTCGGGCGAATCCCAACCAAGGATCTTGCATCATGCGCCCATACACATCCTTGAAACCACAGGTCCACGAACTCAGCCAATACAGTCCCGCGTCGACTCTCACAGTAAGCCAGGGGAAGAATCCCCGAGCAGAGGCTTCTGACGTGCGTGAGGGACGGCCGCGTGAACCTCTCCGCGAGTGAAGTGAGGAACGCCGAGGCATGGTGGGTCTTGTAGCTGGAGAGAAACTTTCCCTTGAAGTGGTCGGAGAGCACGCCTTCCCACAGCTTCTTGTAACCGGGTACGGAGCTGGCTTCAGGTTCGTCTCCGCATACGGCAGGTAGTGCTGCTTCCAAAACTCGGGCACTGAGAGCTGGTCGGGTTCTCTACCTGCCCCGAGTTCACCTTTAGCATGTGCTCGTCGCGCAGGAGCTTCACCGACTTCGCTTGCAGGCTATAACAGAGGTCGCTCTTCGTGCAGAGTTTGTGTGCGATCCTCTTTCCACCGTGGTAACATCGGAGGAAGAACGCGCCTGAGGCCTCGATCAGCTGTCGCTTTGCATGCTCGCATTATGTCGTGTTCGGGCAGCGGACGGACAATGACCAAGGTCGCTCGGACCCGCAAGTACGTGTTTTCAAAGACCGGAGAGGTGGCAGAGTGGCCGAATGCGGCGGTTTGCTAAACCGTTGTACGGGCTAATACCTGTACCGAGGGTTCGAATCCCTCCCTCTCCGCCATTGCTTTTGCTATCTGGCAATTGCGAGCCGGTGATTCCTACACTGATACCAGTTTCAGTGAGGGAGCGCCGATGGCGAACCGCGAAGTCAATCTCACCGAGAGAGTCGAAACACCGCATGGATGACGATGCGGTATTGGAAGCCGTCCGGCAGCCAGCATGTCCGGGATCTTCGGTCCCACCGGCATCGGCGCTGTCTATGGAAAGCTGGACGTGCTCGAACACATGCCTCCCTGGCAAGGCGGCGGCAATATGATCGTGGATGTCACCTTTGAGAAGACTACTTACCAGTCAGCACCGGGGCGCTTTTAGGCCGGTATGGGCAACATTGCAGACGCCGTCGGACTGGGCGCGGCTCTCGATTATGTGGATCGGGTCGGAATGGAAAGCATCTCGGCCTACGAACATGAATTGCTGATTTTTGCGACCGAAGGACTTCTAACCGTCCCAGGTCTTCGGCTGATCGGAACCGCACGCGAAAAGGCCGGTGTGCTGTCATTTGTGCTCGATGACGTTCGCACTGAGGACGTAGGAGCCGCCCTGAACCAGGAAGGCATCGCGGTGCGTTCCGGGCATCACTGCGCTCAGCCTATCCTGCGCCGCGTGGGCGTCGAGAGCACCGTCCGCCCTTCACTGGCGCTCTACAACAGGCGCGACGAGATTGATGCACTGGTCGCCTCCCGCTTGCGGCTCCAGGCAGGTCGAGGACACCGCAAGGTGTGATTGGGGCCGAAACTCTGGAACCGGTTCTTCGTTCGGGGTAGATAATCTCCGAAATGCCTGTCATCCGCTGACACTCGGCGGTAACGGTCAACGGCTCACCACACCTCCGACAGCTCCACCGTACATAACAGCCGGCCAGCTAGCAGAATCCTGCGCGCTCATGTAGTCTCCTGTGTTCAAGAGCGAAGACGATGGACAGTATTGTCATTGTTGGCGGGATCGTGCTGTTTGTGCTGCTTGGTCCCTGGGTGTTGGTCTGGCGGGTAACCGTCAGCCGGAAGCGCGAACGTGAGGAAGACCAAGGGCAACGGCGGGAATTGGCCTCCCGAGTTTCTGCTCTTGAACGCACGGTGCAGAAACTTCAAGCCCAAAGCCCCAGTCCAGCATCGGAGGAAGCCGCTCCAAAGACATCCGACCGTCCGGCCGTGGCTCCGTACGCACCACAACCTTCCTCTCCGAGCATCCCTTTACCGTCGCCTTCACCAGTGGTAGTTGAGCCGGCCGCCTCGGTGCGGGTTGCCGAGAATTGGGTTAGGCGGAGGGATGCCGAATCCGCCGAGACAGCACCTTCCTCCACCACCGATCGAGTAATTCCTCCGGCTCACACGCCCGACACGCCACAGCCTCAGGCGAGCTTCACCGAAACGGAGCCAGTGCTTTCGCTGGCCGACCAATTCAAATCTTCACTCGACGTCGAAGAGATGCTGGGTACTAACTGGCTGAACAAGCTGGGCATCGTGATCCTGGTGCTTGGGGTCGCATTCTTTCTCGCCTACCAACTCAAGACGCTCGGTCCTGCGGGCAAGGTGCTGGTCGGATTCGTGACCAGCGGCGTGATGTTGGCAGCCGGGATCTGGTTTGACCGCAAAGAACGCTACCGGATTTTGGCGCGAGCAGGAATCGGTGGCGGCTGGGCGCTGTTGTTCTTCACGACCTATGCGATGTATCACATTCCGGCAGCGCACGTACTTTCATCGCAGGCCGCCGACTTGGTGCTTATGCTGGCCGTGGCAGCGGCTATGGTTGCCCACACTTTGCGCTATCGCTCGCAAGTGGTGACCGGGCTGGCGTTCCTGCTTGCCTTCCTGACGGTCACGATCAGCCACTCGAACGTCTACAGCCTATCGGCGGGAGCAGTGCTGGCGGCGGGGCTGGTCATCATCGTCGGGCGCATGCAGTGGTTCGAACTGGAAGTATTCGGGATCGTGGCCAGCTATCTGAATCATTATCTATGGCTGCGGCCGATCATCGAGCCAATGAGGGGGAAACGGCATCCGTTTCCGGAGTTTGCTGCAAGTGCGGGAATACTAGGATTGTACTGGCTGATCTTCCGCATTTCGTATGTGTTCAGGCGGCCGAGCGAGCAACGACAGGAGCACGTCTCTACCGCGGCAGCCTTGCTGAATACTGCTCTACTCCTGGCCTTGTTCAAATATCAATCGACCCACCCGGAGTGGGCGTTCTGGGCGTTGCTGGCGATCGGCGCGATCGAGACCCTGCTGGGGCAACTTCCGATCACCCGGCGGCGCCGCAGCGCGGTCATTGTGCTGTCCACGCTGGGCATAATTCTGCTGATTGCGGCATTCCCTTTCCGTTACTCAGGTATGCGTCTGTCGGTGCTATGGCTGCTGGAGGCAGAGGCCTTGCTACTGATCGGAGTGTGGACGAAGGAAGTCGTCTTCCGTCGGCTCGGAATGCTCGCAGCCCTGCTGGTCTCATGCCAGATGATCGCCGTGGACGCTGCAAGCATCTTCGGCAGGCGCATGGATGGCGCGGATTTGCGCTCTGACTTTGGCTTGGCGATTGTTTTCGTGGTGGCTGCCGCCGTGTTTTATTCAAATGCGCATTGGGTGCTGCGCCGGTGGCTCGACCTGTTTGCAAGAGAGCCTGACCGGCGCATCATGCAACGCCTCTCGTATGCGGCGGCTGTGATGCTCTTGATCGGAGCATGGATCGCGTTCCCCGAAAGCTGGACGGCAGTCGCTTGGTGCACATTAGGGCTGGGACTGGCGTTGGCTGGAGACCGGTTTGACTTTCCGGAGCTGAGATACCAAGCGAACTTCCTGGGGCTGATGTCTGTCATTCGTGTTCTAGCAATTAATCTGGAGACTACCGACAAATATCACGGCCTGACCTTGCGGCTGGTAACGGTTGCGCTCGTTTCAGCTTTGCTTTACATCACATCGAACTGGAGTAGCGATTCCGCTCGCGGTCGTGGGTTCGCAATTGTCGAGGGGCGTCTTTTTTCTCCCGGACAGCTCGTGGGCGTGGCCTACACCTGGTCGGCGTCTTCTCTGCTCGCGTTGCTGGCCTGGTACGAACTGCGACCGATCAGCGTGGCTGATGCCTGGTTGGCTGGCGGGTTGGTCTTGTTTGAACTCGGGCTGGAGCGAAAGAAGCTGAGCCTGCGATTGCAAGGCTACGCTCTATTTGCCGCCAGTTTTCTGCGAATCTTCATTGTGAATCTGAACGCCGCGGGAAATCCGGGGGAGATCAGCCCGCGGTTCTACACGACGGTTCCGCTGGCGCTGGGCTTCTTCTACGCATATTGGAGGCTGCACGAAAGCAGCGTGGGTCTCGTCGAGTCGGAGCGCAGATTCAAAGCAGCGGACATCTGCTGCTGGCTGGGCACGATCACCTTCGCCGCGCTCATGCGTTTTGAATTGGAAGCAGACTGGGTGGCGAGTGCGTGGGCGGCACTTGCCTTTGGACTGCTGGCTATTGCCTGGAGCAGCGAGCGCCGAGTGTTCCTGTACCAAGGGTTAATGGTTGCGGTGGGGGTACTATTCCGCACGGTGCTGCACAATTTCTACGAGCGCAGTTACTTTCCGGCGGCAGGGTGGGAAAGTCGCTGGATCACGGTGGGTACGCCGGTCGCGCTCTTGTTGGCGTCGCTGCTTTTCGCATTTCAACTGCGCAAGAAGAACGAGGAAAGTGAAGAGACCGGACTTATTCGCCTGTTGCAGGGTATAGTCCAGCGTCCAGAGCAACTCTTGTTTTTCATCGCCGTTGGGCTGCTGACCGCGCTGCTGGCGACAGAGATGCGGCATGGCATGGTCACCCTCTCGTGGGGTGTGGAGGGTGTGGCGGTTTTCGTCCTGGCGCTGTGGTTGGGTGAGCGAAGCTTCCGGCTCGCGGGATTGGGATTGTTGCTGCTGTGCGTGGGAAAGATTCTGCTGGTGGACGTATGGCGACTGGACCCACGAGACCGTTACTTGACCTTCATTGTTTTGGGTGCGGCTCTGCTGCTGGTGTCATTCCTGTACACACGGAATCGTGAGGCATTGCGGCAATACTTATGAAGCGCTGGATCATATTCGCGGGAATTTTGCTTTTGAGCGTTGCGTCCGTAGTGGTAAGCGAACTGCGGAAGGTAGACGTGCCTGCCAATCCGGCAGCGCTGTTATATCTGGTGGCTGACACCGAGCAGGAACTTACGCGCATGCCGGTAAGTTTCGCGCGCATGCCTGACGCAGAAGAGATCCGCATTGGAGACGAATTAGCAAGGTCTTATGCCGCACAAGAAGAACGAGAAAACACGCCGGAAGTGGCCGTTGTCCAGCACTACATCACCCGCGTTGGTTCGGAGTTGGCGACTCACGCGCATCGCATACTGCCCTACAAGTTTCACTACATCCCGAGTCCCAACGTGGTTAATGCCTTCGCTTTGCCGGGCGGACACGTTTACGTCGGCGCCGGCTTGGTGTCGCTCATGGACACCGAAGATGAGCTGGCAGCGGTGATTGGGCATGAGATCGAACATATTGACCACTACCATTGCTCCGACCGCGTTCAACAGGAGCAAGCACTACGGAAGATTCCGCTGGGAGGGTTGGTGGCGTTGCCTATCGAACTTTTCGAGACAGGATACAGCAAGGATCAGGAGCTTGAGGCAGACCGCGAGGGTACACGCTTAGCCGTGCAAGCGGGATACTCGGCAAACGGAGCAATCCGCATGTTCGAAACCTTCGAGCGGTTACACAAGGAGTATCAATCGAAGGCGAAGACACCACAAGAGGAACTGTCACAGGTAGCTCTACAAACGCTGGAAGGATATTTCCGCTCGCATCCGCTGCCCTCGGAGCGCATCGCCCAGGTGCAGAAGATGATCGCCAGTGAAGGCTGGTCGCCGCGTCCTGAGCGCGACTTGAGAGTCGCCTACATTTTCTGGACCGCCAGAGCATGGAATGCGCTGGATGCAGGGAAGTATGCGCAAGCTGAGCAATTGGCGAATCAGTCTCTGCGACTGCGGCCCGAGCAGCCGAAAGCGTTCCAAGTGTTGGCACTGGCGAAGTTTGCGCAGGCTGATTTTTCCGGAGCGGCGGCGGCCTACCGCAAGATCCTTGAGTCAGACTCTTCGGTTCCGGAGATTATTGCGTCCTATGCTCAGGCTCTGGCGGCTGCGGACCGGAGGAGCGCTTTTGCAGAGTTTCGACGGTGGGCAGAGGATATCAAGGGAAGTAAGCCGCGCGAAGTAGATGTCGCAGCCGCTGGTCTGGCTCTGCTGGCCGGTGATCTCAATTCCGCGCACAAGCTTGAGATGGAACTCCAGCTGAGTGACGACCTTCACTCACCACTGTGGATGGGTGAGTTGGGCTGGTGGCACTACTTGAATGGGGATTACCAGAAGGCGGTCGATTTGTTGTCGGCAGCAGTGCAGCAACGCCCCAGCGATCTGAATCTGAGGCTCCGATTGGCATGGGCGCAGATAGAAATTCGGCGCTACGGCGATGCGCTGCAAACGCCGGATGGCGCTGGCTACGAACAGAAGATCCAGCCAGGAAGGGTGATGGTACGAGCAGTGGCAAGCTGGCAGGCGCAGGAACACGATGAGGCGATACGTGACTTCGACATCGCGGTTGGCGGGGAACCTGAGTGGGAGAATCCGACTTGGTTTAAGGCGCTTTACTCGCCGCTGGTTGCGCAAAGCATCCAGGAGATGAAAGCTGAGCGCGAGCGGCAGAGACAGAAAATGAGAGTTGCCACGGGTCAGTGAGTGGCTTGCGCCGATGGATGCGGCAGCGGAGCTGTGCTGGACAGTGGGCCCGGTGAAACCGGAAGGCTTCGCTGCTGCGAGGGCGCAGCATTGCCACGTCGCCGATCAAGCAGGGGGTCCTGCGCGATCGGCTTGCTCCCCGGTGGCGGCATGTCGTAGCCAATTCGGGCCGTTGCTGGTGCTCCGTAGAGTTCGGGATACAGATAGCGGCCACGATCGGCGGGAGCGTCTCGAACCAATCCGGCAGCGTAACCGTAGCCAGACCGGTTGCGTCCGTGGTGACGTTGCCGTCGTACATGTTCTTCATGTCGGGCGATTCGGCGAAGGAGTGGTAGAGATACTTGTTGGCTGGGTCGAGCGGGTGGTCAATCTTGAACGATCCCGCAGGCTTGGTGAGCGTGCCGAGAACGTCCACGTTTCCTTCTGAAAGCAGCACTTGGTCAGTGTTGTTGACGCGGAGATGCAGGGTCTCACCGGCTACTGCGTTAAGGAAAGTGTCACCGGCGCGGTTCCCAACCAACGTGTAGTTGGTGCAGCCCGACATGCCGTCTTGTCCGAGTTGGAGGCCCATATTGCCGGCGCTTTCAGCGCATCCCGGATCTCCAAGGAGCGCAGCCGTCCCCAGTGCCCAGGAGATTCGGCATTGTCGCGGCGAAAACAGGGCTTCCGTCCTGGTCTTCGGCACTAGTACATGCCCTCCAGAACGACTCTAAAATCAATACCTTCTCACCGTCCTAGTTCTCCCATATGCAAATAGCGGCGATCTTAGCGGGGGCACGATCACTGTCGCATTGGTCGCCGCTGGCTGTCTGATTCAAAAGACGGTCAATTCTGACCAGCTTTTCGAAGCCTGAAGTTTGATACTGGCCATTCACAAGGTTCTGACGAGAAAAAGAATTTGCTGATCAGACCTGCTTCTGTGGAGGTTCTAATGAACTTGAATCTGTTGGATCCGAAGCTGATCGTTGTGGCAGCCGTGGCGATTCTGATCCTCGGAGCGATTGCTTGGCTGTATGCGCGAAAGCGCAAGAGCAACACCGCAGAACTGCGGCAAAAGTTTGGGCCCGAGTACGAGCGGGCGGTGCTGGAGCATGGCTCAGAACGAAAAGCAGAAGCGAAATTAGCGGATCGCGAAAAGCGGATTGAAAAGCTTAAGATTCGCGATCTTGATTCAATTGAGCGCGAAAACTTTTCGACACGTTGGGGAGCAGTGCAGTCTCGGTTTGTCGACTCCCCAAAGGGGGCAGTCGCTGAAGCCGATGACCTGGTGTCCTCTGTGATGAAAGCTCGTGGCTATCCTGTATCCGAATTCGAGCAGCGTGCTGCCGACATTTCTGTCGATCATCCTCGAGTTGTGGAGGACTACCGCTCTGCGCATGAGATTGCGTTGCGGGTGGGAAAAGACCAGGCATCCACCGAAGAACTGAGAACGGCAATGATTCACTACCGCTCTCTGTTTGAGGAACTGGTACAGGTGCCAGTGGCGGTTGAAAGAAAAGAAGTCGCGTGATGGCCTTGGCGAATGAGAACGTGTAACACCGGCTCGCAAAATACCCAGGAGGATACCGTGGCACAAACCGTAGTGGAAAGAACGGCTGAACAGATCGGCAAATCGGCTCGCCAGGCTTCTCGTGCAAGCAATGCGATTGCCGACGCGATCGATGAGGGAGTTGGAGTGGTGAGGTGTGCGGCAAAGCAGGGCGGCGATGCCGCTGAAGAATTCTTGAACGACACCACTCAGCGCTTCCAGCGACATCCTCTGCTAACTGTTGCGACGACGTTCGCGATAGGCATCACAGCCGGAGCGCTCATCGGCTGGACGATGAAACGAAGGTAAGGTTTTCCCGCCGCCTCGATACGGTGTGACCCTGATTGAACAATTGAATAAGGAGAACGATGATGACGAATAATGAACGGAAGAAGTGCGCACATCTGCCATGCCGATGCCTGACCGAAAACGGCGACAAGTATTGCGGTCAAGCGTGCAAGGAAGCGGGATCGAAGGACGTCGAAATCGCTTGCCAGTGCGACCACGGGAGTTGCCCGCTGACCGTGTGAAAAACAGTTTGGGGTGCATGCTGGGTCCTAGATTGAACGAGGAAAATCTCCACATGACGATGCGCCGAATAATGTCTTCGCTCCTGGCAGTCGCGGCCGTTTTCGCACTACAGGTGCTGGCAACGGCGCACTTACTGGCAGAGTCGGGCGATTCCTCCGCCTCTGACACAGTGGCGAGCACGACCCCGGTGCAAACGGACCTGATCTACACGCAGCCGACTGAGGCAACGAAGCTCCGCAACTACTTCTTCGATGCTTTCGGCCCATATCCCATCGCTGGCGCCGCCTTCGCGGGTGGGCTTAACCAGATCTATGACACTCCCCCGGAATGGAAGCAAGGCGCCGCGGGTTACAGCAAACGCTTTGCATCCAATTTCGGCATCGCGGCGGTAGCTACGACGACCCGCTATGGGCTCGCGGAAGCCTTCCACGAAGACACGATGTACTACCGCTGTGAATGCAAAGGCGTGCTTCCGAGGCTGCGCCATGCTGTGACCTCGACTTTGACGGCGCGCCGCGGCCAGGACGGCCACAACGTCTTTTCTTTCCCTGCGCTGGTCGCGCCCTATGCTGGCACCATGACGGCGGTTTACGCGTGGTATCCAGGTCGCTACGACGCCAGGGATGCGTTCCGTATGGGTAACTACACCTTCCTGGGATATGTGGCCGGAAACATCGCCCTGGAATTCCTCTACGGCGGACCCCACTCCTTGCTTCATCGTATGCACCTCCCTAATGGACCCGCAGCGCCGAGTCTGGGTACAAACCCATGATCGACCGGCAATCAGTTGCGGTCGCGAGCTTCGATCCCTCTCTTCCGGGGCCAGGGACCTCAGTGGTGTCCCCGACTGGGAGCCCCTCGAAGGGACTCATCAACCAGTTTTTCGAGTGGTTCGGAGACCTCGGCATATTTTTCTGGCAAGTTGTGCGGGCTGCGGTGACGCCGCCGTTTGAATTCCGTGAATTGTTTCGCCAACTTGACGAGATCGGATCAAAGTCCCTGCCGCTGGTGGCTTTGGCCGGCGCCGCCACTGGGGTTGTGCTTTCTTTGGAAGCGCGCTACAGCCTCACTCGATTTGGGGCCAAGTCGCTTCTGCCCGCCGCCATCGTGTTCTCCGTGATCCACGAGACCGGTCCCATCATCACCGGTCTGGTCGTGAGTGGTCGAGTGGGCGCCGGCATTGGCGCGGAATTGGCGTCTATGAGAGTGACCGAACAGATCGATGCGATCGAGGCATCTGCGGTAAACCCTTATCGACTCCTGGCGGCGACCCGCATCCTGGCTTGCGTTCTGATGCTTCCGTTACTGACGCTGGCTGCCGACTTATGCGGCGTAATAATGGGCTGGGTTACGCAGGCCATGGTTGAGCCGCTGTCATTGCATCAGTTCATCAATACCGGCTTCAATGGCGCCGATTTCAGCGACTTTCTGCCCCCAACGCTTAAGACCATGGTGTTTGGCCTGATCATTGGGCTGATCGCGTGTTTTCAGGGAATGCGGACGCAGGGGGGCGCGGCGGGCGTGGGCCGTGCGGCCACGAGCTCGGTGGTCCTGTCTTCGCTGTTCGTAATCCTCGCCGACGTCGTGTTGGTGAAGCTGATCCTTATATTTTTCCCATGAACATTCGATAAACAGCTGGCGAAGCAATATGGAAACAATCGATCAATTCCCGATTCAAACCGCGATAGGGCGAGCGGATGCCGAGGAAGACGGTAGCGCGCCAGCCATCGCAGTCGAAGACGTGTGCAAATCCTTCGGAAGTCAAACGGTCTTGCGTGGGATCAAGCTGACCGTGGGGCGTGGCGAGACCCTCGCGGTACTTGGACGAAGTGGTACAGGTAAAAGCGTATTGCTGAGACTCATCATCGGCTTGGAGAAACCTGACTCGGGATCGATTCGTATCCACGGTCAAGCCATCGCCGGCCTGACTCTCGACCAGATGGGCGAAATCCGCAAGAAGATGGGTTTCCTGTTCCAGCACAGTGCGCTTTACGATTCGCTGACCGTGGAAGAAAACGTGGCTTTTCCGCTGCAGCACCATAAGAAGGAGATGTCAAAGTCGGAGCGCGGCGACCGTGTCAAGGAATTACTGGCTGAAGTGGGCTTGGAAGGCGCCGTTGCGAAGATGCCTTCGGATATCTCGGGTGGGATGCAGAAGCGGGTAGGACTGGCTCGTGCCCTAGCTTTAGAACCGGATATTCTGCTGCTCGACGAGCCCACTGCCGGGCTTGACCCCATCAGCGCAGCCGAGATTGATGATTTGGTTCTCAAGCTCCAGGAGGAACACCACGTGGCATCTATTGTGGTGACTCACGATCTGCACAGCGCCAAGACGATTGCGGACCGACTGGCCTTGCTTAATGAGGGAAATGTGGTCATCGAAGGCAGCTTTGAAGAACTTCAGAAAAGTGAAATTGAATTTGTCATGGAATTTCTAAAGCATTCGTAGGAGGACATATGTCGAGAGCGGCGCGGTTGGGAGCTTTCATCGTTGCGACACTGGCCATTCTGGTGCTCGGTATCTTCATCATCGGGGGAAAGCAGTATCTTTTCAGTTCCACATACCAATTGAGGGCGCAATTCGACAATGTAGTGGGGCTGGATGCCGGGGGCGATGTGCGGGTGGGTGGCGTTCACAGCGGCACTGTTCGCAGCATCGTGTTGCCCCACAAGCCGGGTGAAAAGGTCACGGTGTTGATGGATCTCGGCAAGTCGACGCACGAGATCATCAAACAGGATTCCGTAGCCACGATCGAAACCGAAGGGTTGTTGGGCAACCAGTTTCTGGCGATCTCATTTGGATCAGCCGGTGCAGCTGACGTCCGGAACGGTGACACCATTTCCAGTCAGCCGCCACTCGAAATGTCAGACCTGTTTCAAAAAACGAGCGACATTCTGGACAGCAGCCAGCAAGCTATTCGGAACGCGACTCGGGCAACGGCGAATCTAGACTCGATCAGCGCCAAGATAGACGGGGGGCAGGGGACCGCGGGAGCGTTGGTGAATGACAAACAGCTCTACAGCAACCTCGCACAGACTTCGAGCGCGATGCGCGACACCATGGTGCACGCGCAAGCCGGGGTTACCGACTTCCAGGAAAATATGGAGGCTATGAAACACAATTTCTTCCTGCGTGGGTATTTCAAGAGCCGCGGATACGAAGACTCCGCCGAGCTGGCAAAGAATGAGATCGAACGGCTGCCAGAGGGCTCGCCGACAAAGCAGTTTACCTACTCAGCGAAGCAGCTTTTCGATAAGCAGGATTCGGCCAAGCTGAAGAACCAGAAATCTCTCAATGCGGGCGGCGAGTTTCTGGCGAATAACCAGTTCGGCTTTGCGGTGATTAAAGTGTCCACTGGCATGGAAGGCGACACTCAGAAGGACTTGGTATTATCCGAAGCCCGGGCCATGGTTGTCCGCGAGTATCTGGTGGAGAACTTCGGGTTCGATGATAGTCAGCTCAAGACTCTGGGAGCGGGCAAGCAGGCGGACACGAATTCGGATGCTGGCTGGGGCGCGGTACAGATTCTCATCTATCCAGCCGGGACCGAAATTCCACCCAACAAGCAAACCCAGGCGGGCATCGCATCCAAAACAATTTCCGACCAACCAGCTCAAGCTTCGGCGGACTCAACACCGAAACCACAATAGGAAATAGCCTTCGAGAGGGTCCGTTATCCACGAGGCCCACCACTTGTGAGAACCACCTTGAGGGCACCCTTTTTTACCGCATTCACGCAACTGCCTTTCGGGAGGGCAATTCGGCCGGGCGAACGTGCATGACAGGTTTTTCCTGGAGTAAGAGCTCGGTAGCCTGCACGCGGCGATCGGCGTGGAACCAGCGCTGCACCACGTTGTCGAACAACAGATTGGCCACGGAGAGCAAGCTCATTCCCTGATGGTGGGCCATCCAACAACGCACGATCTGGAAGCGCGGCGAGCGGAACCGGCCGCCGGCGGCCGTATAGTCGGCTGATTCGTAAAATCCTCTTGACCCGAACCAACCCAGCGCCTCCATGCGGCGCAGGTTGCGCAACGATCCCCGACGATCCACACTCAAGGCCAGAAATGTCGAATAGGGCGAAATAACCAGCGGATTCGACTCTCGTCTCATGAGAGAAAGCTGAGGCAAGCCGAAAGCCTGGTATTGATAGTTGCCGTGGCCGTCGAGTTTGAAATAGGCCGACTCCGAAATGCCCCATGGAACTCCGCTGCGGGCCGCATACGCCTGCTGCGAACGCACTGCCGCGACTCGTGCCCGGTCGAGCAGGGTGTTGGGATAGGAACGCATCCAGAGGGAGGGCATCAGATACTCGAACATGGTTCCCGTCCATGAGAGCAGAACGGGGCGGCCATGATCGAGAGTGTGCCCGCGGCCCAGGCGAAACCAGCAATCCTGGGGAATGTCTTCCTTGGCGATCGCGATAAAGACGGCCGCGCGGGATTCGGTCGCCAGAAGGTCATAGCAGGAATTCTGTAGCTGTTGCGACTGAACGTCAAAACCCACTGACATCAGTTTGCGATGGGGATCGAGCAGGAAGCTGAAATCCATGGCATCGGCGAGGGCGCCGGCCTGAGAGCTGAGCTGGCGCAGGCTGTCGATGAGGGAAACGGCGTTCGACCGGGCTGCAATGAGCAACGCTTTAAAGCGCTCGCAAAGAGGCCTACGCTCTTCAGAAGTAGAAGACAACAGTCGATCGACCGCCGCTTCCAGTTCCCAGGTCAGGTCGGGCAATTGCTGCAGGGGAACGCGGCCCAGGAGTTTCGCGTTTAGTCCCAGCCCTTCTCGCAGTGGGGCGAATTCCGGCAGCCACCACGGTTCGTAGGACGAGGTGATCTGCTGGATGTTCCGCAGTCGCAGCTGCGCCTGCTGGCAAAACCAGAGAGTGTCGTCGGTGAGAGCAGATTGGCCAGAAGCGAAATAATTCTCAATATCCACTTCCTGTAGGTCCAGGATCGAAGACAGCCAGCTCTTCTCCCGGAACTGGACTTCCCACTCGGTCAGTTGCTTTCGGGGGAATGCCTTTGCCTGGGCCGGAACGCAGAGATGGTCTAACAGACCCTCCGCCAGACGACGATGGCAGAGCGGGCGACGCAGTCGATCGAGGCAGCCTTGTTCCAGCGTCCAAAGCGAAGCCAGCAGGTTACCGCTGTCAACGGACGAAACAACCATCGGGGTCAGCGGCGCCAGTGTGCGTGTGTCGTACCAGTTCAGCAAATGGCCACGATGCTTTGCGAGACTAGTTACTGTGGTCAGAGTTTGCCGTGTCGAGACCGCTAGCTCAGGAACCGTCAGATATCCAAACTCAACGGCAACCTGCCGGGCATTGAGCAGGAGACCGAGGTTGGTGGGAGAAATCCTCGCTGCAACCGCGGGGGGCTCCTCTTGGATATTGTCCGGAATCAGCCAGTTGTGTTCCTCGGTACAAAACTCGGCGAAATATCTCCAGGTGTAAAGAGCGGCCCGGCGCAGAAATAATGTGTCCTGCCGCGAAAGGTCTTCGGCAGGGGCAGCGGGTGACTCGTTCAGCCATCGAGCTACCGCTTTGCTGCCAGCCCAGAGCCCGAGAATGGGGATCGCGACAATTAGAGAGTGTGGCCTCACCAGCCAGACCAGCAGGCCCAGACTGGCCGCGAAGAAAGGCATCCAGTCGAGGTAGCGATCGAGCAGAGTCTGGCGTTTTCCAAGTTCGGCCTGCGCAGCCGTCTCCCACTCCAACAGCCGCTCCCGGGTTACATTACGCCGCACCAGCGCTCGCGCTACGGCATCGAGCGCGAGCAGCGTCTGATGAGCGAGAAATACGACGGTCAGCAATACAGAGAAGTTGGCCGCATAGAACGCGCCTACCGCCTCACGCGCAATGGACATTTTGCGCTCGACGACAGCGCGCACCAGCGCGAACGCAAATTCAAACCACGATGGAATAATCAAAATCAAGACCGTGGCCAGAGTCCAGCGCAGTGCGTTTTCGCGAGGCACGAGCCAGTCGAACAGCAGGAGCAGAAATGTGGCAGGCTCGACCAGACTCCGGCGCAGGTTGTCGAGGATCTTCCAGCGGGAAACCAGCGAGATCGGGTTCGCTACACGGGCTCCGGATTCATCGGTCACGCGCGAGGTCAGCCAAGCCGCTATCTGCCAGTCCCCTCGCAGCCACCGGTGTTTGCGGCGGTTCGAAGCGCTGTAATGCGAAGGATAATCCTCGATCACTTCAATATCGCTGGCCAGGCCTGCGCGGGCGTAGGCACCTTCGATGAGGTCGTGACTGAGCAGGGCGTTTTTTGGGAAACGCCGATCGAGCACCTGATGCACTGCGTCGACTTCATAGATTCCCTTGCCGGTATAACTACCCTCGCCGTAAAGGTCCTGGTAGGCATCAGAAAGCGCGCGGGTGTAGATATCGAGGCCCGTCTCACCGGCATAGATCGCGGCAAGCCGCGAACCTGACGTGCTCTGCACGCTAACCGCGACCCGCGGCTGGAGAATGCCGTATCCCGAGACGACGATGTTCTTCTCGGGATCGATGATCGCCTGGTTCAGCGGATGGGTCATGGCTCCGACCAGACGGAAGGCCGCTCCACGCGGGAGCTCAGTATCCGAATCGAGCGTGAGCACAAAACGCACGTTTGGCAGGATGGAGAGGTCTCCAATTTTTACCGGGAAGCTGTCGTACTCCCCTCGCAAAAGATTGTTCAAATCGAGCAATTTGCCGCGTTTGCGTTCCCAGCCCATCCATCCCTTTTCGCGGCGGTTGTAAACCCGATGGCGATGCAGGAGAAAAAAGGACCCCATCTGCTTTTCGCTATATCGTTCGTCGAGTTCGCGAATCAGGTTGGCGCACAGATCGATCAGAGGATTAGTTTCCGCAGCGGGTTCATCAGAGTCAGGCAGATCGGTGATGAGCGCAAAGTGAATATTGCGGTCGTGGTTGCCCAGGAAGCGAACCTCGAGGTCTTCAACCAGGCCACGCACTTGCTTCTCGTTCAACAGGAGCGTTGGGATCGCCACCAGGGTCACACAGTCGTCAGGAATTCCTCCCGAGTAGTCGAGCTTCGGGAGAATTTCCGCCGGCAGAAGCGCCGCGACCAGGTAATGCATGAGTTGCACGGCAGACTGCGAACAGGGGACCAGCAATATCAGAACGGAAAGCAGCAGTAGTTCAGGCGGACTGTCAGAAGGAGTCAGCAACAGCACGATTCCGGTAATGATGGCGAAGGTGAGGACCGCGATTCCGGTAAGAAAGAATTCGTCGGGATGGCGACGCAGTTGGGCACGCAGGCTCTGCAGGAAGTCGGGCTTGAAGCCGACTTTCTGACAAAGCAGATCCCGGCCTTCGCCGATGAGGTAATAGCCGATGTGGGATTGCCGCAATTTGGAGCGCGCATCGCCGTAGGTTCTGGCCAGGGCCTGTTGCGCCAACTCCAGGGCCTGGCGGGCAACGTCCATCTCTGCCAAGTCAGACCGGCTCGCTATTTTCGACAACTTTTGCCGGTACAGGCTTCGACTTTCAAAGTCCATGGCTGCATATACGCCGGCGGGGTCGCGGCGAAGGATTTCATCGAAAAGAATCAGCGGTTCGAGAACCTCCTTCCATGAAGTCTGTGTAATGTCCCGCAAACTCCGCACGCATACACCCAGGCCGTTGGACGGCCCCATGGGATCGCGCAGCAGGCACCGGCAGCGTGCAGCAATGCGCTCCAGCAGAACAAGTTTCATAGCGGAAACCACCGCCGACACCTCACGCAGCTCCAGGACGGTGCTCTCCTGGAACGCCTGGAAGAATGTGGTGAATGAGGTCTCGTGGAAGCGATTGCCAGTGAGATCGAGAAATGCCTGCGCCAGCGCCAGCACCCTGGGCACAACTTCGTCTTTCCTTCCGCGGGCGTGGGGAAGCCGCTCCAGTGGCTTAAGCTCGAGGGCAACGCTTTTCAGTTCCGAGTAGATCAGTTGATCATTGTCGCGGAACCACCGTAGATCGTCCGATTCCGGGTTGAGCCTGCCGGCTGCTTCTGCGCTTGCGAATAAGGGTTCGAATGCGGCTTTCAGCTTGCGGCAACGGACGGAAAACGTTTTCGAAGTGCGAACACCCGGCAGCCAACCCAACCGGGAGGCGAATTCGGTGGCGGCGCTGCGCAGGGCCGTGGGGTCGGAAGCAAGATCGGAAGCAATATCCGAGAATTCGGCATCCACTTCGTGCTGGCCTTCCTCTTCGGCGGCGCTTTCGGCGTGTGTATAGCGAATCAAAGTTTTCCTTAACCTAACGATAGCTCGCGGCCTGCATTTCAAACATCTCCGCGTAGCGGCCGCCCAGACGAGTCAGCTGCTCGTGGTCTCCATCTTCAGCAACACGGCCATTTTCCAAGACAACGATTCGGTCGGCCATGCGCACCGTGGAGAACCGGTGCGAAATGAACAGCGCCATCTTTCCCGCGGTAAGCTCGGCGAAGCGCTGAAAAACCTCGTATTCACTGCGGGCGTCCAGCGCTGCGGTAGGCTCATCGAGAATCAGGAGTTGTGCGTCGCGAAGATAGGCGCGAGCCAGCGCGATCTTCTGCCATTCTCCGCCTGAGAGGTCAACTCCACCTTCGAAGCGCCGTCCCAGCATCTGTTCGTACCCACGCGGAAGCCTTCCAACCACTTCGTCTGCCATACTTTTCTGAGCGGACTGGTTGAGGCGCGCAAAATCATCGAGTTGCTCGATACGCCCCACCGCAATATTTTCGCGCGCCGTCATCTCGTACCGCATGAAGTCTTGGAAAATAACGCCGATCTCCCGGTAGAGGTCTTCGAGGTTGTACTCCCGAAGATCGACGCCATCGAGCAGCACCTGCCCTTCGATGGGATCGTAAAGCCGGGTGAGCAACTTGACGATGGTTGTTTTTCCCTCGCCATTTTCTCCGATCAGCGCGACTCGCTCGCCCGGGTGGAAATGAAAATTCAATCCATCGAGAACCAGGCGCGAGCTTCCGGGGTAGCGGAAAGCAACGTTGCGGAATTCGAATCCGCGACGAACCGGCCGCGGTGCGGGCAAGGCATCCGGTTTCGAGGCAATCGCCGGCCGCATCTCGAAAAAAGCAATAAGGTCAGTCAAGAACAATGCCTGATCGGCGATGGAAGAGACCGTGGAAAAGATTTGCTGGATATTCGAGCTAGCCTGTTGAATCGCACCGGCGAGAAAGGTAAACGCACCGATGCTGAGCACTCCGGCGACCGTCCGCCAGATCACGAACACATAGGCCAGGTAGTAGCCTGCCGTGCTGATCATCGACAAAAACGAGCCCGCCGTCATCCGGCTGCGCGCGAGGTCGACATCCTCGTGATAGATCTGGTCGGAAAGCCGACTGAACCGTTCGGTGAGAAAGGGCGCCAATCCGAAAAGCTTGAGTTCCTTGGCTGCTTCTTTGCTGCCGCCCAACACTCGCAGGTAATCGAGTTGACGGCGGATGGGCGTCTGGCGGAAGTTCTTGGCGTATCCAAGAAAGGCAAAATGGCTCTCTCCCAGAAATGCCGGAACCACACATGCGACGAGCATGAGCAGAAGCCAGGGTGAAAAAAGCATGATCGCGACTGAGAGAGAGATGGTGGTGATCACCTGCTGAATCAGCCGCCCGATCGACTGAATCATGCCTAAGCGGTCGGTAGCCTGGACGCGGGCGCGCTCCAGGCGATCGTAGAAAACCGGGTCTTCGTAAGCCGTGAGGTCGAGTTGTGCGGCGTGTTTCATCACCAGCACGCTGACGTGCCGGGTGTACCTATCGGCCAGCAGGGCGTCGAGAAAGTCGACACCGCGACTCAAAATGCTGCCGAAAACGGCCAGCGAAAATGCCGCCGCAACCAGCCACCACAGCCGGGTGCCGGCGGCTTGATGGGTCGTGTGGATACGCACAAGGATGTCGATGATGAGCTTGTTAATCCAGAGCAGGCCGAGGGGCAAAAGAGAGGCGAGCAAACGGAAAACAACACCCAGCACGACAACCGTGCGGCCTGAATCCCAGACAATTCGCAGGACCGCAGGCACATTCCGCAGAGCGGAAATGCGCTCCCGCCAGCCATTCCAAGAATCCTGTTTTGCGGCCATCGGCGAGTCCTAAACGGGTGTTTGCTCTGGAAGCATCCGATTGAACCAAAGCGACGCGACCCTGCGCCAGACCAAGCGACGCCCGATTCATCGAGTGTAGTCCAATGACCTCCGGGCAACAAGATCAGAGCAGACGGGCGCCTTTGAGCAGGTATTGGATGAACATAGCGGGCGGCAGGGTTGGTGCGTATTCCTGCAGGCAAGCCAATGAGTCGTGCAAGGGCCCTTCCGGCTAGTATTTGTTCAGCCCGGCCCGCAACATCCCACGCTGGGCTTCGGGGGTTTTCATGAACGTGTTCCAAACGAAGCCAGTCCGGAGGTTTTCCGCCATTAGCATGGTAATGCCGGTATCGATTCCGATCACATCGGGGTCGTACCAGTTGGTGAGAGGATTGAATGCGTTGACAAACCCATACTTGCTCCAGGCCGCAGCGTAGCGGCTTCGGATGGTCTTCAAGACGCGCAAGGTAGCTTGCGGCTGGAAGGGCAGCGACCCTCCGGCGGCGCTGGGCACAACCGTGCCGTCGATCGGCCCTGTGGCCGGCGGTCCACCCCAGATCACGTAGCCATGATTTGAGTCCGAAGCAGTGATTCCCCACAAGTCGTCACTGTAATCGGGATACTGTTTGCCGAGTTCCAGGCAGAAACGCCGGTGGACGTCGGTCGCGATGACCGAATTCTCAAAATAGTCAGCGAATTTATCGCGTCTCCGGCGAAAATCGAACCACGCCTGGGAGTATTGATGAACGAACAAAGGCGCGAAGGAACCGATGTAGCGCAAGCCGTCGTATTCAAAGATGAGGCGCTTCCAGGCAGTCCAGGTTTCATCTTTTAAGGGATGGGTCGACGATCCCAAGCCCAGCAGATACATCATCATCAGTTCGCTGTAGTAGTCCCAGCGGGAAGGCAGGAACCCCATTTCGGGGGTCCAGCCGTGGGGCAGCAGCGAGGTGTCTTCCGAAAGCCAGGTCCAATCCACGCGGCCGAAGATCAAGTCTGCGAGTTCCACGACTTCGGGATGGTGGAAGTGTTCGCGGCAGGTCAGGATTCCGCACAGCAAAATGGCCGTGTCGACGGAGGAAACCTCAGAGTCCCAAACTCTTTCTCCAGTATTAATGTTGGCAAAGTGGTAAAAGAAGCCGCGATGGTTCGGCAGCTTCTTCCAAAGGAACCGGAGGGCGGTAAGAACACGCTCCAGCGCATCACTGATGGCGACCAGACCTCGCTGCTCTCCGATGCAAAGAGCGGTTAACCCGAATCCGGTTGCGGCGATGCTGGCCACGACTCCTTGATCGTTCGTGCCGACGTGGCAGCGGTCTTTCACCATCCCGGTTTTGGAACTGGCCTGTTCCCAGAAATAGCTGAATTCGGCGATTTCCAGTTCGTTCAGAAACCAGTCGTCATCGGGCGACAGAGGCGCGAGGCCTGATAAAGACTCTGGCCCCTGCGCTGATTTCTGGCCCAAGGGCAGGGCCGACATGAGTCTCGCGAAAGGCAGGCATCCCCCCGCGCCCAGCATCTGGCGCATGACGTCGCGGCGGGAAAACAGAGTGGACCGCACATCCGGCATTCCAGTGCTCAATCTTAAACGAAAGTCGCGCCAGGAAGGGATTAACGGAAGGATGACGCGCTTGGACGTCAGATATCCGCGCTGCGGACCTTCGTCGTAGAATGTTCAAACGATTGTGGGGATAAACCACGCACCCAAAGCACGCCTCTGGATTGGCTCGACTATCATCCTGGTGATTGTTGGCGCGCTACTGCTTCGTCCTTGGCACACCCAGGGGCCGATATCGGTTCGGGGAGCGGTCACCGTGCAAGACGCGGATAGCCGAAAAGAGCAGCCCATCGCCGACGTCGAAGTGACCGCTGATCTGGCCACAGGAGCGGCGAAATCTGACTCCACGGGCTTGTTCACACTCCAATTGCGTGGATTCGTGCGGAGGGGCCAGGCTCTCGTCCTGCACTTCCGGCAGCCCCGGTACCTTCCTCTTGACGTGAGTGGTTTTGTCGGTGACCAGCTCTATATCGTCCACATGCTGCCCCTCCCGGAACTCGCTGCTTCGGCCACTCGACCCGGCGTAAAAGTCGCGAACGTTCGCGTCAGATACTCCGGCCGTGTGATGACAGAATTCAATGTAGGAAGTTCGGTGAAAACATTTCAGATCGAGAACAAGGGTAACGTGCCTTGCAAGGGACAGCGTCCCTGCTCACCCGATGGTAAATGGCGCGCCGCGGTGGGCTCTGCGTCCCTCGATGCGGGAACGGGGAATGAATTTCGGAGCGCCAGAGCATCGTGCATCGCCGGGCCCTGTCCGTTCACCAGAATCGAATCAGACCATCTCTCGCAGGGCGATCGGACGTTCATGGTCTCGGCCCTCGACTGGTCCGACACGGCGACATTCCTACTGGAAGCGGAAGTAGTCCACCCCATGGTGAGCCAAATTGTTCACGAGTCGTACCCGGTGATTTTTGGAGGAGGCCTGAACTTCACTCTGCCCTCGACGGCCGAAGGCGTAAGCATTGAAGCGGAACTCGATGGCCAGATGATTATCTTTCCGCTCGGTCCCGAGCTGTTCTTGAGTTGGGCGAGCTGCAACGCCAGAGTGAACTCGGATCAAACCAAGGTGTACCGCTGCGACCTCAAGCCGGGCTACCGTTTTCAGTGAGAGCTCGCGGAGGGCACTCCTGTTTGGCGTAGAGTGTCATCGTCACAAAGGAAAACCATGCTAAGAATGATGCTCGGTTCGCTGCTTCTGTTTGTCTTGCCGTCTAATGCGTTGTCCCAGACTGCCGAAACCATCGTGGTCGATGGATCTGCTCCGGCGCACGCCTTCCCGCACTTCTGGGAACAAATGTTCGGCTCCGGGCGCGCCATTTTGAGCCTGCGGGAGAATTATCGCCAGGACTTGCAGGCGGTGAAACAGATCACCGGCTTCCAGTATGTCCGCTTCCACGCCATTTTTCATGATGAGGTTGGCGTCTACGACGAAGACATGCAAGGGCAACCGGTCCTTAATTTTTCCTACGTCGATCAGATCTACGACGGTTTGTTGGCCAACGGCGTGAGGCCATTCATTGAATTGAGTTTTATGCCCAACAAGCTGGCCGCGAAACCGATCGTGCAAGCCTTCTGGTACAAACCCGATGTGGCCCCTCCGAAGGATTGGGCGAAATGGGACGACCTGATTAGGCAGTTCACCTCCCATCTGGTCGACCGTTACGGCATTGACGAAGTCAGCCAGTGGTACTTCGAAGTGTGGAACGAACCCAACATCGATTTCTGGGCAGGCGATCCCAAGCAGGCGACTTATTGGGACCTCTATGACCACACCGCGCGCGCCGTCAAAGCGGTGAATCCTCGCTTACGAATTGGAGGACCGGCGACCGCACAGGCGGCCTGGGCAGACGCTTTCATTCAGCATTGTGCGAGCAATCACGTTCCGGTTGATTTCGTTTCCACGCACGTCTATGGCAACGACCAGGCAAAGGATGTTTTTGGGACCATGGAGAATATTGCCCGCGACAAGATGGTGTGCCGCGCCGTGAAGAAAGTTCACGACCAAATCGCGGCCTCTGTTATGCCATCTCTGCCATTGATCTGGAGCGAGTTCAACGCGAGCTATTTCAACGAGCCCGCGGTCACGGACGCCTCATACATGGGTCCCTGGCTGGCGGACACAGTCCGTCAATGCGATGGGTTGGTAGACATGATGAGCTATTGGACTTTCTCGGACGTGTTCGAGGAGCAGGGCGTAGTGAAGACGCCGTTCTACGGCGGGTTCGGACTATTGGCTGAGAATGGAATTCCGAAGCCGGCCTTCAACGCTTTCAAGCTGTTGCACCGCCTCGGGGATCAGCGCATTGCACTCACCTCAGACTCGGCGCTGCTTACACGAATGAAGGATGGCGGCCTGGTGATCGCTGTGTGGAACTACGCGCCGCCGGAGCGAGCGGACGCCGCCAAAACGATTACTTTGCACTTCCAGGGTGGACGTTACAAGCACGCACTCGTTTCGAGGGTTGACCCCGATCATGGAGACGTTCACTCAACTTACGAAAAGATGGGATCACCGCGCTACCTTTCACAGGTGCAGATTCAGCAACTCAAGCAAGCTGCAGAGATTCCCCCAGCCGCTAAGATCGACCTGAAAGGCGGAGACTTGACTCTGACCTTGCCACCTTACGGGCTCGCGGTAGTCGAAGTCAGATAGTTCTTCAGGTCAACAGAGCTCCCCGGTCGGGATGCCGCGCCGATATCCTGCGGACACTACATTTTTTTACACAAGCTACGGGATTCGCAGTATTGCTCCAGCAGTCGCTTCCCCTTAGTATCGCGGCTTGACGGGCGGTCATGGGTTAGCGCCAGGCGGCTGACTGACATTTGACCCTCACGACCGCAATTTGTCACCACATTCTCCGGCTTGACTTCCGGGAGAGACTTAACTTGAGGTGGAGCATTCGGCATGGCGATGAACACAGCGGCTGCGTATGGAATTTATTCCCAGGACATCGCTTTGGAAGATATCGTGCGCAATTTGAATCTGGCCGGTTTTGAGAATGAAAGTATTTGTATGATGCTGTCTCCCGGCCATCCCATTGCTTCCATCGTTCGGGACGCCAGCCTGTTTAATGCCGAAAAGGAAGCCAGCGCGGTAACCGCAGGGCTGATTGGCTGGCTCTCGGGATTCGGGGCCGTCCTGATTCCCACCGTAGGCTTCTTCATCCGATCGCAGGCATTTTTTCACGCTCTTATGGAGGCGCGCGAAGCCCCGGCGCTCTGTGGGAGTGCGCGAACGCTGGTTGGGCTCGGCTTTTCGGAGGAAGAAGCGGAAAGGTTTGGGGATCAGCTTGGCGATCTTGGAGCCCTGGTGTACGTCTCCTGCGCGGAGGGCGCGAAAACATTCTGGGCTCGAGAAGTGCTGCGCCACACCGGAGCACAGGAGGCCGCTACGCTGGACGAAAGAATGAGTTCTGCAGCGACGGCCTGATCACCCCCGAAATTTCCACGCCAATCAGCCCGGCTCCAGTTGTGGAGCGCGACCGGCTCTGCCAGAATGATTCCTGGAATTCTCTTATTTTTCTGTTCTTGGCGCAGAAATCTACAGCTCCCGCGAGCGCCAGCTAAAGTTTCGAGGGGATAGGCAGAAAGGGGCCATCGTCACTAAACTAATCGAGAATTTACGATTGGTGTTCGGCCTTTCGATCCGCGCAACCCGCAGCGGTACAGCAATACCGGGCAAGCGAAGGATGATTGGGCAAGAGGAAACAAAAACATGCATATCAATTCAACCATCCGTTCACTGACGTTTCGTTCACTCTCGATCGCTCTGGTGATGCTAGCCATGTCGGCGGCGTCATTCGGGCAGTTCAGGGTAGCGATCACGATTGGCCCACCGGCACTCCCGGTGTATGAGCAGCCTGTCTGCCCAGGCGACGGTTATCTCTGGACGCCCGGGTACTGGTATTGGGATGACGATATCTCCGACTACTACTGGGTGCCAGGGACGTGGGTGATGGCCCCTGAAGTTGGTTTTCTGTGGACCCCGGGCTGGTGGGGTTGGGGCGGTGAGGCATTTATTTTCCACACCGGTTACTGGGGGCCGCAAATAGGATTTTATGGCGGGATCAATTACGGATTCGGTTACTTCGGCACAGGCTTTGCGGGCGGACGTTGGGACAATGGACACTTCTTCTATAACCGAGCAGTGATGAATGTGAATGTCACCAACATCCACAACGTCTACAACACGACGATCAATACCACCACGATCAATCGAGTCAGTTACAACGGGGGCAATGGAGGGATCGAAGCGCGTCCAACGGCTCAGGAGGAAGCTGCGGAACATGACCGGCACATCCCGCCTGTAGCCGCGCAAAACGAACATGTGCAGGCTGCGCGCGGCAACCCGCAGCTCCGCGCCTCGGTGAACCATGGGAAGCCGGCAATCGCGGCGACTGAGAAACCCGGAGAATTTAGCGGTCACGGAGTAGTCGAGGCGAAAGAGGCGGGAGCTCCTTACAAAGCGCCGGACAACCGTGGCGGTGCCGAGCCACGCGCTGAATCGCCGGCCCGTCCGGCGGTTCATCCGAATGACCTTCCGCCTGCGGAGCGTCCCGCTCCGGTAAATTCAGGGAACGCTAAAGCGGACAAGAAATACCAGCAACAGCAGGAGAAGTTATACGCGAAGCAAGACCAGGAAAAGCAGAAACTTCAGCAAAAGCAAGACCAGGAACACCAGCAGCTGGCGAAACAAAAGGCCACCGAGGCCAAGACGCAGCAACTGGAGCAAAAGCACCAGCAGCAGACGCAGCAGTTGCAGCAAAAACACGTACAACAGCAGCAGAACTTACAGGCAACACGTCCGGCTCCGCCTACGGCGAAGCCGCGGTAGCACCATCGTCGTTGCCGATGACCTTGATCGTCGGTTGTGATTGTCCTTGGCCGGGTGTTTACCACCCGGCCTTTACTTTTGCCGGTGCAAACCGCTCGATAGTTTGTTGGGTGCTCCTTCAGAATCTGAAGGAAGCACTGTATAGACTGCCACCGCGGATACCCGATTTAATGTTCAAATGGAGATTGTGCAAGGTTCCCCTAAACAGGCTCCGAGCAAAGCCAGCCGCGCACTGCCGTGGAAATGGATCGGCCTAGCTGCTCTCGCGTTGTTAATCGGCATGGCGGTAGCCGCGCGAATGGTCATCGCTCGAGCTGAACCGATTCTTCGAACTCGGGTTATTGAAACCTTATCGAATCGCTTCAACGGCAAAGTGGAGCTGGCCAGTCTTCACGTCTCCATGGTCAACGGAATTGAAGTTTCCGGCGATGGCTTGAAGATCTTTGGCGCAACCGATCCCAATCCTTATGAGCCAGGGGTCCAAGCCCTGATCGGAGTTCAGGAATTCCGTTTTCAAACCTCTTTGCTCAGCCTGTTTCGTTCGCCGATGCACGTAGAGACGGTTTATGTAAAAGGCCTGGAGCTAAACATCCCGCCCAAGGGAGATCGCCGGGAAATGACGAACATGGGCTCGAAAACAGGGAAGATGGCCATCTTCGTCGACCGGTTCGTTTGCGAGGATACAAAGCTGGTGATCAACACATCAAAGCCCGGAAAGGCGCCGTTAGAGTTTGACATCAGCGATTTGAGAATGAAGGACGTCGGTCCCGGTCAACCCTTCCAGTTTGATGCGACATTGGTGAACCCGAAGCCAGTGGGAGATATCCAGTCGACTGGTCTGTTTGGGCCGTGGCAGCAAGATAATCCTCGCGAGACGCCGGTGCATGGCAATTATTCCTTCACCAACGCTGATCTGGGCACCATCAAAGGCATTGGAGGCATACTGTCTTCGACCGGCCAATACTTGGGAACTCTCAGCAACATAGCCGTGGATGGGAAAACCGATACGCCCGACTTTCGAGTTGCGAGCAGCGGGCATGCGGTGCCGCTACACACCGAGTTCCACGCCATCGTTGACGGCACTAACGGAGATACATATCTCCAGCCGGTGAAAGCGACATTTCTTCACACTTCCTTTACGGCAAACGGCTCCGTGGTCCGCGTGAGCACACCCAAGGGTCACGATATAGAACTTGATGTCGTCCTTGATCACGCGCAGATTGAAGACCTGCTCCAATTGGGCGTGCGTACCGATCCGCCGATCATGAACGGTCCGGTTGAAATGAACACGCGACTGAGTCTTGCTCCCGGCGAAGCGAATGTGGCCGACAGGCTCAAGTTGGCCGGCGCCTTTCATGTACTGCGCGCGCACTTCTCGAACCAGAAAGTGCAGGGCAAGCTCGATTCGTTGAGCTTGCGCAGCCAGGGGAAGCCCAAAGAAGCGCAGGATCACGAGAAGGAAGATGTGGATGTCGACTTGCGAGGCGTGTTCACGCTGAAGGATGGAGTGCTATCGTTTTCTCTGCTTCATTTTGTTGTCCCGGGAACGCACGTCGATATGACCGGCGATTACAGTTTGGACGGACAAACGTTCGACTTTCATGGAACAGCCCGTCTCGATGCGAAGGTTTCGCAAATGACCACCGGGTGGAAGTCCGTTCTTTTAAAGCCCATTGATCCGTTCTTCAACAAGAACGGAGCCGGTACGGAAATTCCGATCAGAATCACTGGCACCGAATCGGAGCCACACTTTGGTTTGGATCTCGGTCACAAAGATGAGCGTGAGAACATTGGGAAGAACGCCGATACCGGCCCGAAACGTGATTAGTTCAGGGTATGGGATTAGATGCACCGGGTGAGGGCCGTGTGGGATTCCTGAGACGAGGAGACATCTATGAGCGACAAACCAAGTACTACTCTGCCAGCGACTGTCGAAAAGATCATCCAACCTTTATACCCGAGTGAGCCTGAGAAGGCTCAGCTTGCTGTGGAAGGTGCGGATCACCTCTATCGGGAGCTTCGTATCGAGAACACCCTGACTGACGAGAATGGCCACAAGGTGCGGCTTAAACAGGGCGCCGAAGTGGAAGTCACCATCGAGGCGGAGTCAGGGGCAACCACCCCCAAGAGTGATGGGAAGGGCCAAGACGAGTCAAGACCGTAATCTGCCGTGCATCGCATGAGTCTCGGGGCGCAGGCAGACCAGTTTCTTTCTCAGGGTGACTCTATAGATACGGCGAACACTGTATGCTCTTTGGACTCTAAGAAGCGCATTCTGGATGTGGCGAAGAACGTTACAGCGCTGGCAGCCCTGCCAGGTTGGCTGTAAGGGGATGGGGAATATGTCCGGCATTGCGATGCGAGGCGGGGATGGCTCGCGGGAACGAGCACCCCGAGGTTCCTGGTCCCAACACGGCGACCACCAGCACGGCGTCCAGTTTTATTCGCAGGACAAGTTTCTGCTCGAGGAGCTGAGCGAATATGTCGGAAGTGCGCTGCGGGCCGGGGACGCCGCAGTCATAGTTGCTACGGACACTCACCGCAACGGCCTTCTGCAATGGATGGCGGCTCAAGGATTAGATATTGCCGCGTTTGTCGAGCAAGGACGCCTGGTCATTACGGATGCGGCGGAGCTTTTGTCTCAATTCATGTCGGAAGGGTGGCCGAACCAAGAGCGGTTCGATGATGTGGTGGGGACGATTGTTACGAAAGCTCTTGCCCGCGCAAGGGGCTCGCAGCCGCGGGTCGCGGTTTTCGGCGAGATGGTTGCGTTGCTGTGGGCAGAAGGCAAGACCGACGCTGCGATCCGTTTGGAGCAGTTCTGGAATGAGCTGGCTCGTACCAAGTCTTTCTCGCTCTTCTGTGCGTATCCGATGAGCATCTTCGACCGCGAGGAAGATGCTGGGATGTTCCTGAAGGTCTGCAACGAACACTCCGCTGTAATCCCAACCGAAGGTTACATAGGTCTTGGCAGCGAAGATGAGCGTCTTCGCTGCATTACGCAGTTGCAGCAGAAGGCCAAGGCTCTCGAGACCGAGGTGGCCGAACACAAGCGGTTCCAGCAGGAACTTGAGCTGCATGTGCAGGCACGTACCGTTGAACTCCAAAGCAAGAATGTTCAGCTTCTGGAAGAAGTCAAAAGGCGGGAAGACGCCGAAACCAGCCTGCGCACGCTGACCAGTCAACTAATGCTCATCCGGGATGAAGAGCGCCGCCGTGTGGCGCACGAACTGCACGAAGGAACCGCTCAACTTCTGGCGACTTTGGCCATGAACTTAAGCGTGCTTGGAGAAGTGAATCGAGCCGAAGTGAATCGAGCCGACGGTGCTCGCGACTCGAAGCTGATCACCGAGAGTGCCAGCGTGGTGGATAGTTTGCTGGGTGAAGTTCGTCAGCTCTCGCATCTGCTGCATCCGCCCACGCTCGACGAAATGGGGCTGTTATCGGCCATTCAGTGGTATGCCGAGCAGTTTGCGAAGCGCAGCAACATCAATGTCAAGCTCGAAATCCCAAATGATTTCGGCCGGCTTTCGCGTGAGAAGGAGATCGCGATCTTTAGAGTTGTTCAAGAGGCTCTCGCTAATGTGCAGCAGCATTCGGGAAGCTCAACTGCGACGGTTCGTATCAGCAAGGCTTTGGGCCACATCTGCGTCGAGGTAAGTGATCTGGGGAAAGGAATGTCCTCGGAACCTTCGCTCGCTTCGTTCGGAGTGGGCATTAGCGGAATGCGCGTAAGGTTGCGGCAACTCGGCGGAGTACTGAGTGTCCGCTCCGATAGTGGTGGCACGGTGCTCGCTGCTGAGCTGCCTGTCGAGTAGGCGACAGCGGTTCACTAATATCAAGTCGATCGCTTTCCCTCTCCGGCGAGCAAGATCCTCATCAGCAGCAGCCATCGCCGAAGATTGGTCGTCATCAGGAAATTCTCTTTCACGTGCTCGCGCCCGTTCTGGCCCAGCTGTCTGGCGAAATCCGGGTGGGTCAATAGATATCGCATTTGATAAGCGCAGCCTTCCACGGAGTGCACCAGTACTCCCGTTAACTTGTGGATGATTTGATTGGGGATCCCTCCCACGGCTCCCGCGATTGTCGGTTTTCCCTTCCAGAGGGCCTCCGTCACGGTTAACCCGAAGCCTTCTCTTATCGACTTCTGGACGATGAGCGTCGAGGCCCGCTGCAGAGCGTTGATTTCCAGGGCACACCAGGGAGGCAGGTCAAGAATAATGATGTCTGGATCTTCGCCGGCGGCATCCTTGACCTCCTTCAGAACTGCCGCGCCCTCGGGATCGTCGCTCGCTCCTCCCCCGGCCAGCACCAGTTGGCAATCTACATACTTCCGGGCCTGCTTGAAAGCCTGAACCACGCCCACCGGATCCTTCGCGCGGTCGAAGCGTGAGACTTGCGTCACGATGGGCCGCGAGCGATCGATCCCGAATTCATCGCACACTTTCTGAACGGCGGCGTCATCGAGATCTTTGTTTTTCTCCGACAGGGGATCGATGCACGGATAGAACAGATACTGAGGAATGGGCAACTGGCGGGCGAACGACTGCGAAGAAAAAATCGCCGCGTCGTATTGCTCAATGAATGGCTGGAGGAAGCTCCAGACTTCCGGATTGGGGTTGGATAAATCGATGTGACACCGCCACACCCATCGCCGGGATGAGTCTTGGCGAGCACGAATAAGCGCGGCGGGCTGCGGGTCATGAATCACGACGACGTCTTCAGAGAACTGCATGCGCTGGCGGTTCTGCTCGTTGTGCATCAGGAAAATATCGCGGGCATGCTGGGTCAGTTTGTAATTGCTGCCCTGCAAAGCATTGTGGAAAGCCTTCGTAACTTCGAAGAAATCGTTTCCGCCGGTGATGACTTCCCAGTGAGTAGTTACCCCCACCTCATTCAGCAGCGGAATTAATTGATTGAGCATCTCGGCGACTCCGCCACCCACCGCCGTGGAGTTGACCATTTTCACCGTCTTATCCTTCAGTTCGCCAGCGAGAAATCGCAATTCCCCGATGTCTGCCGTGCCGATAATGCCTTGGTAATCGTCCAGGCGCGTGGGAGGAGCTGGCGCCGGAGGAGTCTCCCAGGTTCGAGGTTGCTTGCGCCGTTCACGGTGGACAGGCACCGCAAGAGAAGCTTCTGCGTGGTCCGATTGGCCTTCTCTAGCGGCTGATTCGCTCTCGGTTTGCGGTTCGACTGGTTCCATAAATGTGCACCTAAGCCAGCGCTCTCTCCACGACTCGAACAACTTGTTCGCGAACATCCTCCAGAGTCAAGGTGTAAATGTCGATCCGATTCAGCTGACGAGCGGATTCGGTCAGGCCAAGATCCTCGTGCAACCATTGTGAGAAATCATTCGACATCAGCTTGAGCCTGAGGCGAGCCTCGATAAAGTGATGATGCACGCAGTGCGTGCTGACACTCCGCAGACCCTCTGCGAACTCGCTCAACGTATGGGCCACGAAACTGGTGGGAATTACGACGATGTCAGAGGCACAGAAATAGAAAGTTTCGCGGGCAATTCTCGTACCGGCGGCCGGGGAACGCTGGAGGAATGCCTCCACAATCTGGATAAATCGTTGGCGCAACTGCGCGACCGAAGTGAATTCGCGCACGTCCACACTGGCTAGCTCTTCCGCCAGAATGGGTTCATTGCAAGCCGACAGTGCCCAGTGCGCGAAGTCGTTGGAGAAACCCTCTCGAATGAAGTGATGTTCCTGCAGAGTGCGAAAAGTGTGCTGAAAGATCGATCCTTCTGGACATTCTCGCAGTGCATGCAAGAACTCGGCAAGGGTGCTCGATTTCTGTTGCGTTATGCGCAAAAGATGAGCGGACGTATTGAAATAAAACGGCTTCACAGGCGTCGCTGGGAAACTCGCTGCCCCCGTGCTTGTCATGGGCTCACCTTCAAACCTTTCTTCTTACCTCTTCTATGGAGCTACGGTCGATCACCCGACCAGCACGCTCCCATGAAACTTCTCCTGAGCCTGGTCGCCGTCGAGCCGGAGCTCGCAAAGCTCCGTGATCAGATTTCCTGCCCAACGGTAAATGTTCCGCTCCTTTATCACCCGGCGCATGCGATGCACGCGCATTTGCTTCTCTTCCGGTTCCATCTCCAAGGCCGCGCGGATGGCTTCGGCAGTCTGATCGATGTCGTAAGGGTTCACCAGCAAAGCGTCCCGGAGTTCGCGTGCGGCTCCGGTGAACTGGCTCAGAATCAGTACGCCGCGTTCATCACGCCGCGCGGCCAGAAACTCTTTCGCAACCAGGTTCATGCCGTCGTGCAGCGACGTCACCAGACAAAGATCGGCAGCGCGGTAGTAGCGTTGGATCTCTTCGTGGTTGTGTTGACGCTTCAGAAATACGATGGGCTTCCACTTCCCGGCCTGAAAGCGCCAGTTGATCCGTTCCGCCTCGGCTTCCACCTCGGCGAGCAGGTCGTGATAGCGCTTGATGTGAGTACGGCTGGGCGCCCCGATCTGCACGAACGTAAACTTGCCTTGGTAATCAGGATGTTTTTCCAGAAAGCGCTCGATCGCCCGAAAGCGCTCCGGGATTCCCTTTGTATAATCCACCCGGTCGACTCCAACCCCGACAAATGCGGCCTCCAGGCCCAGGCTATGCAGTAATGCCGAGCGCTCAAGGTAGTTAACTGAACAATTCTCGCTCTCGACGGACTCATCATCCGTAAGATCCACGCTGATTGGGAAGGGCCTGACGATGGTCCGGTGGTTCTGCCGCGAGACGGAAAAGTGCTCCCAGTCCACGCGTGACTCCACAACCCGGTCCACCGTCTGCAGGAAGTTGTTGCAGTGTGACTGGATGTGAAATCCGACGAGATCTGCTCCCAAGAGTCCATCCACGAGATGGCGCTGCCATGGGCAGATGCCGAAGGCTTCCTGGTTGGGCCACGGGATGTGCCAGAAGATGGCGACGCGCGCGTCCGGCCGTTTTTCCTTGAGGAGCCGGGGCAGCAATGCAAAGTGGTAGTCCTGGACCAGCACCACGGGCTTGGGTGTACCCTCGATCTCTTCCAGAACCGCGGCGGTGAACTTGCGATTCACCTCCTGGTAGTGTTGCCAATCTTGCGCTCGAAAGATTGGGCGCGTGTGAGCGATATGACAAAGGGGCCAAAGCCCTTCGTTGGCAAAGCCGTAATAGTAGCCTTCTTCTTCCTCTTTGTTCAGCCACACCCGGCGCAGGGTATAGCGAGGGTCGTCCGGCGGGACACGAAGCCGATCCTGCGAATCCACAACTTCGGCATCGGCGTCTCCGCTGCCGTGCGCGATCCATGTTCCATCGCAGGCGTCGAGTATCGGTTCCAGAGCAGTCACCAGGCCGCTTGGTGGTACAACCACCTCGATCGACTTTCCATTTCGCTGGTGTGTGTAGGGCTCACGATTCGACACCACAAATATGCGGCCTCCATCGAGGCGAGTCTGGACCTGCACTGCGAGCCGGTCCGCCGTCCACATGGACTCTGAAGCTTCTCGGAGGCGAGCTTCACTTTCCGCGGCGTTGCGGGCCTGACTGAGGCTTTCTGCCAGCGTGACCACCTCTCGCGCAAGCGGCCTGAAGAGGTCAAGATCCGGCATTTGCTGCCGTGAAGTGATTCTGCCCATACGCAGCGCGCGCATCCATTGCGCAGCTCGCATGATCGGGCCGGCGATGCTCCAACGCACAATCAGCAGTGTAATGAAAACGATGAGGACCATCTGGACGAGCACTCGCAGAAAAGCCTCGCGCCACGCACGAAGGCTTTGCGCGCGAATGTAGCCGGCATCGTGGACCACCGCTAGTGCACCTACGACCTTCTCCTCCCGGTGCAGGGGCAACACAAGAATGTGCACTCGATCGTTTCCCAGCCGGGCGAAGGAACTCTCCCCCCGATCGTCTGCCATGGCCTGGGTCAGGTCGTGCGGAGCGGCAGTGAGGGTTTCTCCCAACTCGGAGGTAATGGCTATTAACTGGCCTTGCCGATCATAGACGGCGATTCCCAGCAGATGCTCGCGGTTTCCAAAGCGCTGTACCAGTCGCTGCAATCCTCGTTGCGGTCCGGTCTCCCATGACTTCTCCACATTGCCTGCAACACTCTCGCCGAGCACCTCCGCGCGCCGTTCGAGGTCGTTGCGCAGCGCGCGTCTTTGTCCCACGACTTCATAATAGGAGAAGCCTAGCGAGACTAAAGTGATGCCGACAATTAGAGAAACAATGAGCCGGACACTCAACAAGCGCATAGGGAATCTTAATTGTGCAGAGCAGTCGGGAACATACAGGAATTGCCGTAGTGTTCGGAGAAAAGCCGCTCAGCGGAGAAAAGGGACGGGCGAGCAGCGAAAAGACCTTAGCTGCCCACCGGTTCGGATCTTTGGGTCTTTGCGTCTTGAAGTGGCAGCGTCGCACTCACGGTTGTGCCGGCACCGTCCGATCGAATTTCGAGAGTTCCGCCCAACTGCCTTAGACGCTCACGCATGCCGCGGAATCCTACTCCGGTTCGACCCGAGGAACTAAGCTCCAATTGTTTATTCAGAGGTATACCTTTGCCTTGGTCTTTAACCTCAACCAGGACTAGGCGATCCTTTTCATGAACGCGTATCGCAGCGGAAGTTCCGCCGGAATGACGATGAATATTTGTAAGGCACTCCTGGACCATGCGAAAAATCGCGATTTCCATCTCGTCTGATAACCTGCCAAACTCCTCGGGGATCTCCAGGCTGACTTTGATCGTACTTCGCTCCGAGAAGCCATCCACGTACCAGCGAAGCGCGGAAACAAGGCCGGCGACATCAAGCAACGGGGGATGCAGCAGATGCGAAATCGTGCGGATTTCCCTGCTGATCTGCTCGACCATCGCTGCATTCTCGGAGACGGCCCGGGCTCCGGCGGAATCGAGTTTATCCGATTGACGCTGTACGATTGCGATGTTCATGCCAAGAGCGGCAAGCAGTTGTCCAACGCTGTCGTGCAATTCCCGTGCAATTTGCCGCCGCTCTTCATCGCGAATCTGCTGCAGACGACTTGACAGCTCCCGCAGGTTGTCGTTCGCCAGGTTCAAGTCTGCAGTTCGTTCCTGGACCCTTTGCTCAAGTTCTTCCTGTGCTTTCTTGAGTTCTTTCTCAACCCAATAGCGTCTCCTTAAGGAGCGGCGATTCGCTTCGCCCAGAGCAATGATCAAACCGGAAAAGACGAGGAAGCCGAGCATCCCAGAAATTCCAGTCTTGGGATCTTGAAGAGCGAAGGAATTGACAGGCAACAGGAACCAATACCAGACACCTGCGAGCAAGAGCAAGGCAGTGACGATGGAAGGGCCAAGTCCGCAAAACCAGGCGGAGAAGACTACCGCTACCCACGCAGTGTGATACGGGTTTTCCACTCCCAGAAGTGGAGAGAGCAGTTGGCGCAGCCAGAGAGCAAGGATTGCTGCCGCAACGGCGAGACCGTAGCGCCATACAACATCGTAGGCGCCACCGGCGTCTGAATGATGGTCGATAAACATCGTGGACCTTACCGAACACCGTCGAACTGAGACGAATCGTTATGAGTACGGCGTCCGCCCTTCGGCGCTTCACGCTTCACCGCTTGGGCCTTCAGGTACTTTAATGTATTGGGATCAGTCACGATCTTGGCGTGACGAAGCAAGTCGGAAATGGCGAGCTGTCGTCTGCGCCATGTTTGGGTCATCGTCTCGCGGCATATTCGGTTCATAAGCTATCCCTCTGCCCGGGGCTGGCCCTGGCTGGGGGGCAGTGCGGCCGTTCTGAATTCCACCCGTTGCAGGGTTCGCAGATTGCGCAGAGCGTCAGCCAGAGTCTGTCTTTCCTCTCCGGCCTTAAGCGTGTGATTGTCCGCTAGTTCTTCCATGGCCTGCAGTACGGCGGCTTGAGCGGCCTCGATCCTGCTCGGCAGCGTGGCACGATCAAGTTCCAGCATTGCGGTCGCGTACAACTCCTGCCACGAAATACTGTTCGTCATACTGTCCGTCATGGGGGAATTTCACCTCTGTTGTTGAGCATACCCGCGGTGCTAAAAATAGGTGGAATATTCGCTTTCGTGTTTCGTAGCTACGACTAACGCCCTAGCAGAGGGGTAATGGAGCGTAATTTGGATGGCGCGCGACCCGTATAGTAGACGTATACATATCGCAGTCAGTGCACTCTCGTAATTGCAGTAATAAATAAAAACGACGCAATAAAATACGGAAATATACTTGACATAGATATTCAGCTCTAGTATTTTTCCTTTCGAATTAAGAGGCTAGACGATGGGCAATGAACAGAAAACCAAGAGTCAGCGGCCTGTGGGGAAGTATCGACAGGTCGAGATTACCAGTCTGAAGACTGGCAGACATGGAAAACACCACGACCTGGTTCAGGGCATCGTGCAAGAGTTGACGATGCTGCGCCCTGGTTCGGCGCTGGAGATTCCGCTGGCGGACGTGGGCGGGGTCGGTCTGGCTAACCTTCGTTCTGCCGTGCATCGCGCAGCAGCGTCTAATGGTCTGAACATCGAGACGGTTGCTGACGATGGCAAGTTCTATGTGTGGAGCGCGAGCTCCAAGGTCGGTTAGAGCTCGCGCGAGCAGCTACAGTGGCGCCAGCGACTCGCTCTGGAGGGGTGGGCCGATGTGCGCGGCCTGCTGTCCTGGAGCTAGAACATCACAAGTGGAATCCCTAGTCTCGCTGGATGAACACCTCGTGGCTCTACAGGAAAAACCCTAGAGTCATCCTACAGTTCTTCGTGTTACCAATCGATGTCACGTTTGGATTCCTCCTAGATTCACATTTCAAAAATGTTTTGATGATCCCTGATTTCGGTGGTTGAGCCGCCCCCAGGAGAAGAGTATGAAGAGAAACAGCCAAGATCCGGCGACCGCCGTTGCTGACAGCGGATCGGGAAACCAGAAAAGCAAGAACAACGGGAACTCTGTCCTGGTTGCTGAACCAACTTCGGCCGATCTCAGCGTGATCCTGGCAAGCCTGCAAACTATGCGGGACGGCGATTTTTCTGTGCGCCTTCCGGGCTCCTGGACTGGGTTGGCAGGAAAAATTGCGGATACTTTCAATTCCATTGTTTCTGCCAGCCAGCAGATGGAGGAAGAGCTTAAGCGGGTTGGGCAGGTGGTGGGAAAAGAAGGCCGGACACGCGAGCGCACGCGCTTTCATGAATCTCGAGGCGCGTGGGGCGAGATGGAAGTCTCGATAAACACGCTGGTCGAGGATCTGCTTCGTCCTACTGAGGGTGTGACCCGCGCGATCGCGGCCGTCGCTCAGGGGAATCTGACCCAAACCGTGCGCCTGGACGTGGACGGCCGGCCGCTGGAAGGCGAGTTCCTGCGCTCCGCCAACATCGTCAATACCATGATTCAGCAGCTCAGCGTGTTCACCGCCGAAGTGACGCGCGTAGCGCGTGAAGTCGGCACGGACGGGAAGCTTGGCGGACAGGCGCAAGTGCCTGGAGTGGCCGGCACGTGGAAAGATCTTACGGACTCCGTTAACTCAATGGCCAGCAACTTGACCGGCCAGGTGCGCAACATCGCTGAAGTTGCGACTGCGGTCGCCAGCGGAGATCTTTCACGCAAAATTACTGTGGATGTGCGCGGTGAGATTCTGCAGCTCAAGGAAGCCATCAACACGATGGTCGACCAGTTGCGCTCGTTTGCGTCGGAAGTGACGCGTGTGGCTCGTGAAGTGGGTACGGACGGGAAGCTGGGCGGTCAGGCCGTCGTCGTGGGCGTGGCCGGTACCTGGAAGGATCTAACGGACTCCGTGAACGCCATGGCCGGTAACTTGACGGCGCAGGTGCGGAACATCGCCGAAGTGACTACTGCTGTGGCCCGCGGTGATTTGTCACGAAAGATAACGGTCGATGTGAAGGGAGAAATTCTCGAACTCAAGGACACCATCAACACGATGGTGGACCAGCTCAACGCTTTCGCCGGCGAAGTGACTCGTGTGGCGCGTGAAGTCGGTACTGAAGGCAAGCTGGGCGGACAAGCACAGGTCCCGGGAGTCGGCGGAACGTGGAAGGACTTGACCGATAACGTGAACTTCATGGCCAGCAATCTCACTGGTCAAGTACGAAACATCGCTGAAGTAGCGACGGCTATTGCGAACGGCGATCTTTCGCGCAAGATTACGGTCGATGTCCGCGGTGAGATTTTGCAGCTTAAAGAAACGCTGAACACGATGGTGGATCAGCTCAACCGCTTCGCAGGTGAAGTAACGCGCGTCGCGCGCGAAGTTGGCACCGAGGGGCGTCTCGGAGGACAAGCCAACGTGCCCGGCGTCGCCGGCACCTGGAAGGATCTCACCGACTCGGTTAACTCGATGGCCGGGAACCTTACCGGCCAGGTGCGCAACATTGCGGAGGTTACTACGGCTGTGGCGCGCGGCGATTTGTCACGCAAAATCACCGTCGACGTGAAAGGTGAAATTCTCGAACTTAAGAACACCATCAATACGATGGTCGACCAGCTCAACGCGTTCGCTGGTGAAGTGACGCGTGTGGCTCGCGAAGTCGGAACCGAAGGCAAGCTGGGTGGACAAGCGCAAGTACCGGGAGTCGCAGGCACATGGAAGGATCTCACGGACAACGTGAATTTCATGGCCAGCAACCTTACCGGCCAGGTGCGAAACATTGCCGAAGTCGCCACCGCTGTAGCTCGCGGTGACTTGTCGCGGAAGATCACGGTCGATGTGAAGGGAGAAATTCTCGAACTCAAGGACACCATCAACACGATGGTGGATCAGCTGCGTTCGTTTGCTTCGGAAGTGACCCGCGTTGCCCGCGAAGTGGGAACCGACGGCAAACTCGGCGGCCAGGCGCAGGTGCCGGGAGTGGGAGGCACGTGGAAGGACCTTACAGATTCGGTCAATTCAATGGCCAGCAATTTGACTGGTCAGGTGCGCAACATTGCTGAAGTGGCCACGGCCATTGCGAGCGGAGACTTGTCGAAGAAGATCACAGTTAACGTGAGCGGCGAAATTCTGTTGCTCAAGGAAACCATCAACACGATGGTCGACCAGCTCAACGCGTTCGCGGGCGAGGTGACGCGCGTGGCGCGTGAAGTCGGCACTGAAGGGCGTCTCGGAGGACAGGCCAACGTGCCGGGAGTTGCGGGAACCTGGAAGGATCTTACGGACTCGGTCAACTCGATGGCCGGAAACCTCACCGGCCAGGTACGAAACATTGCGGAAGTTACTACCGCCGTGGCGCGCGGCGACTTGTCGCGCAAGATCACTGTCGACGTCAAAGGCGAGATTCTCGAACTCAAGAACACCATCAACACGATGGTCGATCAGCTCAATGCCTTCGCTGCCGAAGTCACTCGCGTGGCTCGTGAAGTGGGTACTGAAGGCAAGCTGGGCGGCCAGGCCCAGGTGCCCGGTGTGGCCGGAACCTGGAAGGATCTCACGGACAACGTGAACGTGATGGCCGCCAACCTCACCGAACAGGTGCGTGGCATTGTCAAAGTGGTGACCGCCGTCGCCAATGGTGAGCTGACTCAGAAGCTGACTGTGAACGCGAAGGGCGAGGTTGCCGCGCTGGCGGAAACCATCAACAACATGACGAATACGCTGGCGACATTTGCCGACCAGGTTACAACAGTCGCGCGCGAGGTTGGCGTGGAAGGCCGGCTCGGTGGGCAGGCCAACGTGCCCGGTGCCGCGGGTACTTGGAAAGATCTCACGGGGAACGTGAACCTGCTGGCTGACAATTTGACCAACCAGGTTCGGGCCATCGCTGAGGTTGCTACCGCCGTGACCAAGGGCGATTTAACGCGCTCCATTCAGGTGGAAGCCAGCGGCGAGGTTGCGGACTTGAAAGACAACCTCAATACGATGATCGACAATCTGCGGCTCACCACGGATCGCAATACTGAACAGGATTGGCTTAAGACGAATTTGGCCCGCTTCACGGGAATGTTGCAGGGGCAAAGGGATTTGGCGACGGTAGGACGGATGTTGCTTTCGGAACTGGCGCCTCTGGTAAGCGCGCAGCAAGGCGTGATCTACCAGATGGGCGGCGAGGAATCGGCGGAGATGGTGCTGCTCTCGGCCTTCGCTGGTGACGGTGAGGACGGACATCTGCGGCGTTTGAAACTGGGCGAGGGGCTGGTGGGCCAGTGCGCGGCGGAAAAACGGCGCATGCTCATCTCCGATCTGCCGCCGAACACGATTGTGATTCGCTCCGGTTTGTTCGAGGCAGTTCCGCGAAATGTGATCGTCCTGCCGGTGCTGTTTGAAGACCGGGTCAAGGCCGTCATTGAGCTGGCCTCGCTGAGCAGTTTCACTACTTCTCAGCTGGCATTCCTGGAGCAGTTGACGGCCAGCATCGGCATCGTGCTTAACAGCATCGAGGCCACCATGCAGACGGAAGGACTGTTGAAGCAGTCTCAGCAGCTGGCCACCGAACTCCAGGTGCAGCAAAAAGAATTGCAGCAGACCAATGAGCAGCTGGCGCAAAAAGCGCAGCAGCTGGCCGAACAGAACGTTGAAGTCGAACGCAAGAACCAGGAAATCGAGCAAGCCCGGCGAGCTTTGGAAGAGAAGGCCAAAGAATTGGCGTTGACTTCGAAATATAAGTCTGAATTCCTGGCCAACATGTCCCATGAGTTGCGGACACCGCTCAACAGCATCTTGGTGCTTGGCCAGCAGCTCAGCGATAACCCGGATGGCAACCTGACACCGAAGCAGGTTGAATTCTCCCGCACGATTCACGGTGCCGGCACGGACTTGCTGAACCTGATCACGGACATTCTTGATTTGTCGAAAATCGAATCTGGAACTGTCTCCGTGGAAGCTGAGGAAGTCTTCTTCGCCAGCATGCTGGACGCAGTGGAACGTCCGTTCCGGCACGAGGCGGAGAACCGGCATCTCAGTTTCGAGGTGCAGACCGATCCTCAGCTTCCCCGGAGCGTGGTCACCGACTCGAAGCGGTTGCAGCAGGTGTTGAAGAACCTGTTGTCCAATGCCTTTAAGTTCACCGAAGTTGGGGGTGTCCGCCTGTCCGTGTCGCAGGCCAGAAGCGGTTGGACCGAGGGTCATCCGATCCTGGCCAACGCAGCCTCGGTGGTGGCCTTTGAGGTTTCTGACACGGGAATCGGCATTCCGTTCGAAAAGCAGCGGATCATCTTCGAGGCCTTCCAGCAAGCAGACGCCGGCACCAGCCGCAAGTACGGCGGCACGGGCCTGGGGCTGGCGATCAGCCGCGAACTGGCCAGTCTGCTGGGAGGAGAAATCCAGTTGCGCAGCGCTCCGGGAGGGGGCAGCACATTCACTATGTACCTGCCGCAAACCTATGTGGGTCCCTCCACTTCGATCATTGCGCCGGTAGAGGGACGATTCCGATCCTCTGTTTCGCCGGTGCAATTGACCGCAGCTGGGGTCGCGGACCATCCAGTCGAAAAGATTGCAGACGATCGGGACAATCTGCAACCCGATGATGCGGTCTTGCTGATTGTCGAGGATGACCCGCACTATGCGCGCGTGTTGTGCGATCTCTCTCGGGACAAGGGCTTTAAAGTTCTGGTAGCGACACGGGGTGCGGAGGCCCTCGCGTTGGCCAAGGAATATCATCCGACCGCAGTCTCACTGGATGTTTTCCTGCCCGACATGCTGGGCTGGACCATCCTCAACCACTTGAAGCAGGATCCGGCAACCCGGCACATACCAGTTCAGATGTTGACGCTGGACGAAGATCGGCACCACGGCCTGGCGCGCGGAGCGTTTGCATTTGTAACAAAGCCGACCACTCCGGAAGGGCTTGAGATGGCATTGGGCCGCATCAAGGAATACTCCGCTCCTCGCCGGAAGAGATTGTTGGTGGTGGAAGACAATCCGGCGGAACAGCTCAGCATCAAGGAATTGCTGGGTTATGAAGACATTGACGTCACCGTCGTTGCCACCGGTGCTGAGGCAGTCAAGATTGTCGGCGAGGAGGACTTTGACTGCGTCGTTCTCGACCTTCGTTTGCCCGATATATCGGGCTTCGATGTGTTGGAGAGCTTCCGTGACACTCCGTCTTTGAGCGACTTACCGGTTGTCGTCTTTACCGGCAAGGAGCTTTCCCCTGAAGAGGATGCCCGGTTGCATTCGCTGGCACGTAGTGTCGTGGTAAAGGGGGTGGAGTCCCCGGAACGCCTTCTGGATGAGACGGCATTGTTCTTGCATCGCGTGGTCGCCGATCTTCCGGTGGAAAAGCAGCGACTGCTTGAACGATTGCACCATTCTGACGACGCGCTGGTGGGGAAAAAAGTGCTGGTAGTCGACGATGACGTGCGCAACATCTTCGCCCTCAGCAGCGTAATCGAACGCCGTGGCATGGAGGTGATCACGGCCGGAACGGGCCGGGAAGCGATCGCCAAGCTCGAATCGACCCCGGATATTGCGATCGTACTGATGGACATCATGATGCCCGAGATGGATGGCTACGAGACCATGCAGGTGATCCGGCAGAACTCTTCATTCCGGCGCTTGCCGATCATTGCCCTGACCGCGAAAGCCATGAAGGGGGACCGCGAGAAGTGTCTTGAGGCGGGAGCGTCGGAGTATCTGGCCAAACCGGTCAATACCGAGCAACTGCTCTCGTCTCTGCGTATGTGGCTTCATCGATAGCAGCGATAAACGTGTGGAGACCGAGATCTGGTCTGAGAGGACATGCAGGTCATGAGCGCGAACGAGAAAGTCAACATCCTCATGGTGGACGATCAGCCGGCCAAACTGCTCAGCTATGAGGTCATGCTCGGTGGACTGGGCGAAAACCTGATCAAAGCCACTTCTGCGAAGGAAGCTCTCGAAGTTCTTCTGAAGAACGACATTGCCGTTGTGCTGATGGATGTGAGCATGCCGGAGCTCGATGGCTTCCAGCTGGCCGCGATGATTCGCCAGCATCCGCGTTTTCAGAGGACCGCGATTATTTTCGTTTCGGCGGTGCATCTGACCGACCTGGACCAGCTCAAGGGATATGAACACGGCGCCGTCGACTACATTTCTGTTCCGGTAGTGGCAGAACTCCTACGCGCGAAAGTCAGGGTGTTCGCCGAGTTGCACCGCAAAACGCGGCAGCTCGAAATCCTGAATCGCGAACTGGAACAGCGCGTACGGGAGCGCACGGAAGAGTTGGCTCGAAAAGCGGAATTGCTGCTGCGGGTCAACACGGAGCTGGTAGCAAGGAATCAGGAACTCGACGCCATTATTCACACGGCGCCGGACATAATCTTCAGTCGGAAAGCTGACGGCTCCAGAGATTACATCAGTGACCGGTTTTACGACTTTACCGGCGCTCCCTCAGGTTCGGCGAACGGTTTTGGGTGGTTGGATTATGTGCATCCCGAGGATTACCAAAAGGCCATGGCGGACTGGATGCGGTGTGTTGAATCGGGGGCAAACTACGAAGCGGAGTATCGCCTCCGGTCCAGAGACGGTTCTTACCGGTGGTTCCGGGCTCGCGCGCTTCCCATTCGCGATAACGGGAACATCGTGAAGTGGTACGGAACCTGTTCCGACATTCAGGACAGCAAATTGCTGGAACAATCGATTCGCGGCAACGCTTTAGAACTGGAGAAAATGGTTGACCGGAGGACGGACGAATTGCGGCGTCTGTCCATCCGGCTCATGACCATGCAGGACCAGGAGCGCCGCCGGTTGGCGCGCGATCTGCACGACGGGTTAGGACAGGAACTTGCCGTGGCCAAGATGGTGCTGGACAAAATGATCCTGCAGAAATCCGCACAACCGCCGGAGGAAGAGTGGACTCAAGCCAGCAGCATTATGGATCGCGCTATTCAGCAAGTCCGCACCATGTCTCACCTCTTGCATCCCCCCTTGCTCGATGAAGTCGGCTTGATCTCGGCACTTTCCTGGTACGTGGAGGGAATCACAAAGCGCAGCGGCATTGAGACGTCTCTCGAGGTCGAGCCCCGCGAATTTCCGAGGCTCTCGGCTGACGTAGAGACGGCCGTTTTCCGAATCGTGCAGGAAGCATTGACCAATGTCTTCCGGCATGCCGAAGCAAGCAAGGTGTCGATTACGTTGGCTCAAAAGGAAGAGAGCATCGTGGTTGCGGTACGGGACGATGGCAAGGGAGTCGACAAGAGAATCGCCGAACTGCAACCGGATAGCGTTGGAGTTGGCATCGGAGGCATGAAACAACGTGCCAGTGAATTTGGTGGAGAGCTGCGGTTGACGAATGCCCACCCCGGAACCCTTGTCGAGCTCGTGATTCCACGTCGTGCGGTGTTGCGGGAGCCAAGTGCCGTGCTGGCGTCCTGAACGCTTTGGTGTCCTGAAAGAATGTAGGTTGTTGGTGCGACACTTTTCGATTCTCGACCATATACCGCCGAGGCTGTACCCGCCGAAGTGACCAACCTCACAAACCTGTAGACCGCTCGATAGATTTCCCTACTTCTCCGGTATGCGCTGGCTCACTTTACAGTTAGAACCGGATGGAACGAGAACAATCGCAAGCTTAGTGTGGACCTCGCACGAACATTCAAACAGTTGCTCGCTTCGAGCACAGAAACGGAAGAGGTCCGCTTATGACGAGAATTGGCTCTGTATTGCCGAGATGTCTCCTGGTGCTCGGTGCTGGTTTGCTGCTCTGCGTTGGGATGGCATGGTCCGCGGATGACAAAGATCAGTCGGACATCGATAAACGCCTGGATGCATCCACCAAAGTCTTAAACGAAATCATGGCAACTCCCGACAAAGCAATTCCTGACAAGGTGATGAGCGATGCGAAGTGCGTCGCGGTTATTCCCTCAATGGTGAAAATTGCCGTCGGCTTCGGAGGCAGTCACGGCAAAGGCGTCGCTACATGCCGGACGGAAGGCGGCCTCTGGAGCGCTCCCGCACCGATTACCATCACAGGTGGAAGCTGGGGGTTGCAACTCGGCGGTCAGGCTGTGGATTTGGTCATGATTGTGACGAATGACGATGGAATGCAACATCTGATCTCGAGCCACTTCAAGTTGGGTGCGGATGCTTCGGCGGCCGCGGGGCCGGTAGGACGCGATGCCGGCGCCGACACAGACTGGAAAATGAGAGCAGAAGTGCTGGGCTACTCACGAGCTCGGGGCCTCTTCGCAGGAATTGACCTGAACGGTTCTGTGGTCACGCAAGACAAAGACGAAACCCGACTTCTCTACGGGAGGTTCGTGCCGTTTGCCGACATCCTGGACGGAAAAATCCCGCCCATCGAGGCGAGTGCATCGTTCCTGTCTGCCGTCAGGCGATATTCAGGCCAAGCCAGGGAACATGGCGAACTGAAACCGTCGCCGGGAACTCCGATCACCGCGAGCCGCTGAGCCGAAGATCGCTGACGGTTCTTTGAGGTCCGGTTTGTTCTGCAAGCCGGGCCTCAGATCTTCAACCGAGGATCTGCAACCGAGGAAGACAAACATCAAATAGGAGGCTTTCATGTCGACGATTCTACTGATCGTGCTTGTGCTGTTGTTGCTTGGCGCTCTTCCAACCTGGCCTTACAGCCGATCGTGGGGCTATTACCCCAGCGGCGGACTGGGCCTGGTGGTCGTGGTCTTGCTTGTATTGCTCGTGGCGGGACGGCTGTAAAGTCCTCGGGATTTGCGGCCGCTTTTGTCGAAACTCTTCATGCCCTCGAATGGTGGGAGCATTAGCTTCCACCATTCTTCATTTCCTGATGATCTGCTCCGTTAACTTCACCAAGTTGTACAGCAAGTCTGCCGATCAATTACAGGAGCATCCTGATGGGCAGAGACGAACGGTGTGGTTACTCTCTCTGTAGAAGTTGAAAAGCTCCCGAGTCATCGAGAGCAATGAACCGCAGTCTAGCTTGATCGGAGGAAACTACAGTGGCGACTTGTGTGATTTCCGCGACAACAGCAAACCTGATACCGGACGAGAAGCAAGCCGACCGGGAATCCGAGCACAGCCTCGTCCAGCGTGCAAAGCTTGGCGACGAACAGGCCTTTGCCAGGCTATTCCACTCTTACAAGAAGCGGGTCTATTCCGTTTGTCTATCGATGACGAAGGATATAGCCGAGGCGGAAGATCTAACGCAAGAGGCTTTTCTGCAGGTGTTTCGCAGCGTCAGCTCGTTCCGCGGCGACTCCGCCTTTTCTACCTGGCTGTACCGGGTTGCCGTGAATACAGTGCTGATGAAGCTTCGGCGCCGTAAAGCGCCACCCGTATTGTCCCTGGACGAGCCGGTTTCGCCAGAGTCGCCATCTCTTCGGCGAGACGTAGGAAGAGCAGACCCGCAACTCTCTGGCGCGATCGATCGTATCGCATTGCGCCGCGCCATGCGGGAACTCCCCGAGGGATGCCGAAAGATTTTCGCTCTGCACGAAGTTGAAGGCTACCAGCATCATGAGATTGCTCAAATGCTGGACTGCTCAGTCGGCAATTCAAAATCGCAACTGCACAAGGCGAAGATGAAGATGCGGGACTTATTGTTTCCCAAGCGCAGATTTCTGCGGCGGCTTCCAATCGCTCAGGTCACCGAAACCCCGTCTGTCTCCGACGACAATGTTGAGGGCTTAACTTTGCGCGGCGTATAGCGGGATAAAGAGGTAAAGACTCCGGGACTTTGATGTTGGGTGCTCAGGATTTCACAGTATTGCGCGGATAGGGCCGGAGCTTCTAGGGTGCAGGAGACAGGAAGTTCGGGGCTGTGTTCCAGTTCATCGGGTCTTGGGGGGAAGGGCGGCTGCGTGGTTCGGATTTTGGTGGTAGACGACAACCCGGCCGTCCGGCATTATCTTCGCGCTCTCCTCGAGCAGCAAAGTACCTGGCAAGTTTGCGACGAGGCTCGGACGGGACGAGAAGCTCTTCAACGTGTAGAGAAAAATCCGCCCGATATGATTCTTCTGGACTTCCAGATGCCCGATTTAAACGGCCTGGATGTAGCCCGGCAAATCACGAAGCTTTTTCCCCAAATTCCCATCCTGATGGTTACGATTCATATGTCGAAACAACTGGCCGAGGAAGCCCGCAAGGTGGGCATCCGTGGAGCCTGCGCAAAATCGGATGTTGGCTCCATTGTGGAGGCGGTGGACGCGCTGTTGCACGCTGGGACCTATTTCCCATCCATGACATCGACGGGCAACTAGGTTTTTATTGCGGACGAAAATACAGGATTCCCTGTATTCGAGCGGGAGTAGTACGATGCTACCTTCAACGTGTTTCGTCCAGGCTATTTTCCCACCGGGTGTAAGTGAACTTTCGCGGCAAGGACGGGGCAAAGTTGAAAACAGAGCCAGCCGTGAACCGTAGCGAATGGGTTGTAGGAGGCTGCCTCAGAGAGCAGAAAGCTTATGGCAGTCCGCATCTTGCTGGTGGATGATCACCCCATCGTGAGGCAAGGGCTGCGCACTCTACTGGAAGGCCGGTCCGGTTGGGAAGTGGTCGGTGAAGCATCGGATGGAGTCGAGGCCTTGGATAAAATTGACGTTCTGCAGCCCGACGTTGTGGTGCTCGATGTCACCATGCCTCGAATGAATGGTTTGGAAGCGTGCCGGCTCATTCAACGGAAACAGAAGGCCCCGGGTCTCGAAGTTTTGTTCGTTACCCAACATGATTCTCCGCAGATGATGCGCGAGGCTTTGGACGCGGGAGCAAGAGGGTACGTGGTCAAGTCGAATGCCGCCCGGGATCTGTTGGAGGCCGTAGAGGCGGTGAGTCAGCATCGGATTTTCACATTGGCGCGAGGCCCGCACGCTTCGTGTTGAATTGCGTGCCACCAAGTACGTCCGAGTCCGTCTATCTCTGAATTTATATCTGGAGGATGCCATGAAACTTCGTATCTTGTTAGCCGACGATCACGAAATCGTGCGCCGAGGCTTGTGTTCACTGCTCCAGAAACACGAGGGGTGGGAAATTTGCGGAGAGGCATCCGATGGCCGCCAGGCGGTTGAGATGGCGAAACAGTTGAAGCCGGATGTGGTAATTGTGGACATTGGCATGCCGCACCTTAATGGGTTGGACACTACGCGCCAACTGCTGCAGCATGACCCCAACTTCAAAGTCATAGTACTGACCATCACCGATTCTGATCAGGTAATTCGTGAGGCCCTCGATGCGGGAGCGCGCGGCTTCGTGCTTAAGTCCGACGCAGCTCGCGATCTGGTGGCCGCAGTCGAAGCCTTGCAGGGCAAGCGAATGTTTTTCACGCCTCGAGTCAACGACCTGGTCTTAGCGGGCTTTCTGGAGAAGGGACACCCCATGTCCCGGAACGACCCGCCGGATCTGCCGACACTTACCGCTCGGGAACGTGAAGTTACGCAGCTCCTTGCTGAAGGGAAGAGTTCGAAGGAAGTAGCCGTACTCCTGAACTTGAGCACCAAGACTGTGGAAACCCACCGCAGCAACATTATGCGAAAGCTTAGTCTGCACTCCATCCGCGATCTGGTCGTGTATGCCATCAAGAACAACATCATCCAGATCCAGATGCCGCAACTCCGCGGCACGCCGGAAACTACTGTCGCCTGAGTGTCATGCTCCCGGATCGCCGGTGGGAAAAACTTACATCACGTTTCCTCCTCGTCCTTGACCTAAAAGATTGAAATTCAAGGCATTGCGGGGTTGGCAATCCCCGTGCTTATTCAGTCAACGTCGCTTGAACATTGAGCGCATTTATAACTTACGGCGCCGGCTCGTGCTGGTTCCCTACAGGGTGTTCCCTGCAGTGTGTGCCCTGCTACCTGGGCTGGTCGCAAGTGCAACAATCCTCAGACGCGGAGCCACTTCTGCGAGGACTCGCAGCGGAGATCTTCGTCCATACCAGCTCGTCCATACCAGCTCGTTTCTACCGGGAGGTGCACCTTGAGCGTGCTTCGAATCCTTATCGCGGACGATCACGAGGTGGCGAGAAAAGGCATTCGCTCCCTGCTCGAAAGCCATGCCGGGTGGGAGGTTTGTGGTGAGGCCGGAGACGGCCGTGACGCCGTCGAGTGCGCCAGCAGGTTGAAGCCAGACGTCCTCCTGCTCGATATCGGAATGCCGAACCTGAACGGGCTGGACGCGGCGCGGCAGATCCTGGCGACGACGCCTGAAGCTCGCATCTTGATCCTGACCGTACACGATTCAGAACAGATGGTGCGGGAAGTGCTCGCCGTCGGGGCGCGCGGCTTCTTGCTCAAGTCGGACGCCGGACGCGACCTGCTGGCTGCCGTCGAGGCTTTGCAGCATCGACAAACATTTTTCACTTCAAGCGTGGCTCAGATGATGCTCGAGGGTTACCTGCGTCCGCACGACGAGGACGACGCCTCCGGGCGAGGTGTTCTGACGCCGCGGGAACGGGAAGTAATTCAGCTCGTTGCCGAAGGAAAGACCACCAAGGAAGTTGCCACGGTGCTCAGTCTCAGCGTCAAGACAGCGGAAACTCACCGGACCAACCTGATGCGGAAGCTCGATCTACATTCGGTCGCAGCTCTCACTCTCTATGCCGTGCGGAATGGAATCGTTCAGGTCTATTGAGGATCGATCGATGGACCTCCAACGACGACCATGGCCCCTGCCCCGGACGTCATCGAGACAATTCGCCGCAACTAAAGCTAAATCGAGCCTGCGCTAGAGGCTTTACTGGATACCGGCAACGCTGCAGTGTACGTAAACTCCAGGACAGTTGATTTGCATGTACACAGCTTCCAACAAAGGAGAATGACTATGCTCTGGACGATTGCCGTGTTGCTCTTGATTCTCTGGCTGTTGGGTATGGTCAGCTCGTACACGTTGGGTGGATTCATCCACATTCTGCTGGTCTTGGCAGTGATTGCGGTCTTGATACGCCTGATCCAAGGTCGAAGCCCGGTCCTCTGAGTTCACGGGGCACCGAACACATTCAGGAGGAGAGTCATGAACGAAGATCAAGTGGAAAGTAAAGTGAAAGACGTGGCTGGCCGCATCGAGCGCCACGCTGGTGAATGGACTGGAGACAAAGAGAGTCGCAATGTGAAAAACTTCGGAAGAAGGGCGACTGACAAGAAGGCGGACAACAACCGCCACCCAGTCGGCGAGTCAGTTGAAACAGAAGTGGAAAGAGAAATCGAAGAAGAGGTTCGCTCGCGGAGCAAGGCAAGCTAGTTGTCATCGTCGGCCGTGATTGCCGGACGACTTGAGGCCCTGGTTGTGCTTATTTTCCGCAATGATGGTGAACCTTCATTCCTTGTGCGTCGACCTGGCTCAAACCTTCCATAGCTGAGTTAGAACTCGAGCCGCGTCCGCCAGGGCGCGCTTTTCCGCATCGGCTTGGGAAATTCGCAAGCGCCTCGCACGGTTAACGATCGGGGTCCGATATCGCAGTTTCTTCCTGGCATTGAGATCAGCCTGATGAAGTTCGCACAGGACTGTCTCGAACATACGTCTCAGATCTTCTGCGGAGGTCGGGGAACAGGCTTCGCCGTTGCAATCTGTGTATGCCATTGGGGAAGGACTCAACTTTCTGTACTCTCCGCACAATAAGGCATCCTTCAGAGGCCGGAAATACTGTGTAGTCCTGGGGATTCGACTATAGTTCCCTTACTGATTGACTGGGCCCACGGCAGATTGTTCTTGCACGGAATGCGCCGGAGCAGGCGGCCTGAACTTGTCCAGTTCATTTTGCAATTGTCGCCATGCTTTTGCGTTCTTCATTGTGGCGATAGTCGCGCTCGGTTCAGCGTAGAACTGAAGGATGTTTTCCCGGATTGCGGGGTTTAGCGAGTCAGCGTTCTTCTTGGTAAGTTCGTTAACCAGACGAGCATATGTCTCGTCGGTCAGGACGTATTCTCCGCCGCGGGTGTCGCGGCCAGTATCACAATCGCGGTTCGGCAGGTCGAGTTTTCCTCTCTCTACCTCGTGTAGCAGGCTGGCATAATTCTCGATGGTTGCATCCACGCTCTTGATGTACAGGTCCTCGGTTTGTTTCGTGGGAATTTTGAAGTTGACTGCCTTGAACGGACCAACCTTGGGTATCAGCTTCAACAACACCGCCAGGATCCTGGCGCCGGTTCCTGGTTTTCGATACACCGTTCCCCACTCGTGCTCGTAGTTGCTTCGAGAAAGGTAATAGAGAAATTTCTTCTTGTCGAAGTTTGGCGTGTCTTTCACGATCACGTCGTGGCGCGAGATCAAGGCCACCCGGGTCATTTCTGGAATCAGGGTGCTCACGCTGCGCCGGTAGCTGCCGATCGCCAGATCGACGCTGCCAAATACGTCTTCGAGTGTCAGGCCGTAAGTCTCCTCGAAAGCCCGTTCCAAGAGTGGCCTGGCGATTTCGAAGCCAATCATGTCGTGGTAAGCGTCGGAGGTATAACGGTTCTTGGCAACCTGAACCATATCGAAACCGAATTCGGTGCGAATGTGTTGCTTGGGGTCGTCTGCATAGGTCACGACGTCGCCATATTTCCTTCGCAGTTTGGGGAATTCCATCGCCACGACACGATTGATTGTGGGATGGCCGCTGTTATCGGAAGCGTAATGGGATAGCGCGCCCAGCGCAAAAGCATATTCGTCCAGGTCAGAGGCATCCCTCAACAACGCTGCGACGAAGTCGCCGCTGCGCACATAATGCACAAGATCACTGAAGAACTTGCTGCCAAACGGATAGTAGCCCATATCCTGCAATAAAGAACCACCGTAGGCGTAGGCGTGCGCCTTACGCAGGTCCTCTTCACTGGCGCCGGGAAAGCGCTTCAGCAGCAGTGGTTGAAGCTGATCCCTCCACATCAGATCGACGACCTGCTCGTGGGTAAGTACTGAATAGCCGGAAGCTGGGCTCGAGAAGGAGACGACGAACAGCATTGCGGCAAGACCAACTGGCAAATGATTCGATATTAAGCGTAGAACCAAGGAAGTAAAGGTACACATTATTTCTTCAAGTTGGAGGCCGTCCTCCCACTTCGAGGCGATTTGCTTTTCGGAGGTTTTTGACTTTTTGAACCGGCCGTGGCCTGGGTCCGAGTCAGGCGGCGCATCCTTTTTCTGGGGTGCCGAGTGCGCGCTCCGGAACTCCGCACGGGCGCCGCATGGGCGGACTCGCGCACCTTCCCGGTAACATTCTCTGGGATGGCTGAAAGACTCTCCGTTAGCTCCTGAGTCGCCTTGGCGAGTGTACCGGCCGCGTGCCCCAGTTTGCGGGCGACGGTATTTAGAAGAGGCTCATACATCGCCTTACGTTTCTGTAGTGTCATTGGCAACCCTCGAGAGAGATTCGGGTTAACGGTCGCGCGTCGAGCTCGATCTTCATGCTTAATTTAAGACGAAGTCCCGGCCCCGGAGGGCCAGGACTTCCAAAGCATCAGTGATCAGTGATCATCGGTGCGTCGAAGAAAAACCAAGAACTACGAAGCCCGGCGCTGCCGGTCACGGTTCTCGTCTTCTTCGTTTTCGTCCTGGGTCTGGCCACCCTTCTTCGGCTGAATCTGGCCTGACTGGCCGCTCTGCTGGCCCTGCCCAGGCTGGCCGGGCTGCTGACCGTGCTGTCCCGACTGACCGCTTTGCTGGCCTTGTCCCGATTGCCCGCCCTGCTGATTCTTCTTCTCCATATCGTCTGCCATTGAAGATTCCTCCTGAGAAAGCGCGGGCCTTCCCGCGCCTCCGAAATTTATAGTCATCTCTTAGTTGCTGCGGGGGATTGCAAAGGTTGGGAGAGATTCTTGCAGGTTCCGGGAAGCGATGTGATAAGCAAAGAAATGCCCTCCGATCTGCTCAGCTTTCTGCAGCAGAAAAGGAGGGCACCTTTGCCAACATCAACGCGTAGCGACGCTCACACCGCGACGACAATCGCGACCTGAACGCCGGGGTGAAGCAGATCGAACAGGAAATATTGGCCATCGATATAGTCGATATAGCACTGATCGGTGTAAGCCCAGCCAACTGGCCAGGGATCGACGATGGTGAACCAGTAGCCGGAGTACTGGAAGCGTGGCTGGCCATTCACAATAGTTGTCTTGTTGATAACCAGCGTGTGTTGACGTCCGAAGTGGGCCCGAAACTTGTCGTCGGGAATGCGCCCATGTTGGTTGTCAGCACGCTGCGCCTGCTCCTCTTTCTTAGACGGTTTGGCATCTTCCTGATTTTCCGGCTTGTTCTGGTCTCGGGGAGGCTTAACGTCGTCTTGTTTTGGAGGCTTCATTTCTTCTTGCTTCGGGGGCGCAGCTTCATCGTGCGCCGGCTTAGTTGCTTCGGGGCGAGATTCTTCCTGCGCCGGCTTGGCGTCATTTTGCTGTTCTTGTGCGTAGATCAGCCCGCTCCCTCCGAGAAGGGAAATCAAAACGAACATTCTGACTACTCCGATGAGTTTCATAGTTTTTATCTCCTTCTTGATTTGCGTTAGCCTTGCCTTATCCCTCCTGCTCTTCCTCAAATGATGACGGCAGGCTGTTAGCCGGCATCAAGCTATCCGAGCCATTGCGAGCTGCGAAGGTTCTTCCGCTCTCTATTTCTCGTGCGGAGTGCGGGCAGCTTAGGTGCTGCTCCCGCGGCTCGAGAGATGGCTGGCGAGTGAAATCACAAAAAACACCAGAAAAACGAAAAACAACAGCTTTGCGATACCCGCAGCCGCAATCGCGATGCCGGTAAAGCCCAGGACTCCGGCGATCAGAGCAAACACAAAAAACATGAGTGTCCAGTACAGCATGATCCCTCCTTCGAACCGATTGTGTTAACCGATTGTGTTAACGGAAGTTTAGCCACGAAGTGTGAGCGCGCGAATCCGTTTCAATCTGTATTTCGTGATTCCACGTGCTGTATGCAGTGTCAGGAAGGAATATGCAGAAGAACAGAGCAGGTGCCAGTTGTCCCCCTTTTAGGAACCAGCACCTGCTCGCGATGGGGCTATTGCTTGTTGAACAAAAGGCTAATAGAACGGCAACCTGTGTCCCATACTGTAAATCCGGTATCTGGTCGCAAAACTACCCTGATCGCTTCCCAAAACCCTTCAAAATCACGGCGTGGTCATGCTCAGGCTTCCCAGTAAGCTGATTTGCGCTCACGTATTTGATCGTAGCCAATACTGCTTGCTTGATCGTCAATCGCGGCCGCCAGCCCAGCGCACGGATGCGAGAGCAGTCCAGCAGGATAAATGGACTGTCCCCGACCCAACCGCGCTCCCCTCCCGCGTAAGTGAGCTTGGGATGCAGACCGAGATGCTCGCAAATCCACCTGATGGAGTCGTTCACCTCGCAGTACTCGTCGGTCCCGAGATTGAAAATGTTTACCTTGCCCTGATCCCGGTCGATCGCAGTAAGAATCGCATCAATGCAATCCTGAACGTATAAATACGACTTCCGCTGATGCCCGTTGCCTAACACACGAAGATGTTCGGGATGTTCGGCGAGCTGCTGGTAGAAATCGAACACATGCCCGTGCGAATAGCGCTCTCCCAGAATCGATACGAAACGAAAAATGTAGCCTTGCAGTCCGAAACCTTCGCAGTAAGCCTGAATCAGGCCTTCCGCAGCCAGCTTGGAAGCTCCGTAAAGCGAGGTCTGGATGGGAAAGGGACACGTTTCGGGAGTCGGAAAAATTTCTGGCTCTCCATAAACCGATCCTGTCGAGGAAAAAACGATCCGCTTGCAACCTTGCTCGCGCATGGCTTCGAGCACATTCCAGGTTGCGATCGTGTTTTGCTCCAAATCCTTGCGGGGATTGTCGGTGCCGAAGCGCACGTCGGCATTGGCGGCGAAATGCACGACCAGTTTCGCGCCCTCCATCGCCTGCGTCAGACTCTTCCGGTCGAGCAAGTCAGCCTGGTGGAAAGTGAACTGAGGATGTACCGTCGCACTTTCGAGAAACCGCATCTGTCCGGTCGACAAGTTATCGAACCCGACGACGCGGTGGCCAGCAGCGAGCAGGCCGTCGACCATATGACTGCCTATGAAGCCCGCTGCACCGGTGACAAGAACGCGCAAAATAGCCTCCGCATGGAAAGCGAAACAGGTAATTCCCTAACGTCGACTTAAGAAGAGTCTATCGACTATCTGAAGAAGTTTGCCGCAACGCGATTCGCGTTCCCTTCAATTCAAACCGGCTGTCCCGCCAAACATAACGCAACTTCAAGTAGCTGGCGAACCAAACTGCAAAGCCAAGCAAATCGCGCATCGGATAAAGCCAGGGCGCCCGCCGTATCTGCGGATCACGCACCACCATCCAGCCCACCAGCCACGCTTCCGCCAGCCGATTCAGCATAGCCGCGCCCAGCAGGAATGATCCAACGCCCCAGTGCCCCAAGAGTACAGCCGCAAGAAATCCCAGCAGCCCATACGGCATGGCGAAGATGAGTCCACTTCCGAAATGACCCCAGGGCCGGGAATAGCGAGTCGTTTGCGCCCAGCGCAACTGGTTCTGCCACATGCGCTGGAACGAAGGCTGATTCACCACATGATCGATGATGTGTCTCGAGAGCACAACCCGGTAACCGGCCTTCGCCATCAAGTTGCCGATAGCGAAATCGTACGCAATGTAATCCCGCAAGGCAGTGTAACCGCCAATGCGATCCAGAGAATCCTTGCGCACGACGGTCGTTGGTCCCAGCCCGAACTTCATTCCTTCGAGCAGATTCGCCACCAGCACTCCCGCCGTCATCTCCACCGACATACCGATGGCCGTGAGCCCGGAGAAGAATCCCGCAGCATTCTTGCCGCGGTACACACACGTCACCATGCCGACTTCCGGATCCAGCAACGGCGGCACGATTGCCCGCAAGAAGCTCGGAGAAACTTCAACATCGCTATCCGTGGTCACCAGAACGTCGTGTGCCGCCGCCTCTGCCATGCAATGAAACGCATAGACCACCGGGTTGGGCCACGGCGCGCCCGTTACCAGCACCCGGCTGCGGATGTGCGGATAGCGGCCGCAAACTTCCCGCACCACCTCCAAAGCCGCATCGTTCGCATCGTCGGCCGCAAACAGAATTTCGTAATCGGGATAGTCCTGCCGGAAGAAGCTCTCAATGTTTTCCTTAAGCTGCGCTTCCAGCCCGTGCACCGGCTTGAGCACCGAGACCGGAGGCAGACGCGCGTCGCCCGGAACGCAGCTGAGTTGCTTCCGTGCGTCTGAGCGAAACCGGATTACTCCCGCCAAAACCAGGCCAAGAAACATGGCCGAAGACAATGTGCCGATCAGCGCCACAGCCAAAACGAAATATAGAATCAGTCCGATCAATGTTGTGTTATATCCGCAGGGCTGTGTCGCCGCTCTTCATCGTCAGGTCGGCAAATCACACTATACATTTTCCCTGATATTCAGACGTAAACCGGGTGCTGAGTCACTTCGAGTCGCCCCGAGCAGTCTCACTGCTCCGCAGTGACGCAGTTTTTGTGATGACGTAGTCTTTGTACTCAATGGAAAGCAGCGCCTTGCCTCCCAGCCGGATTACGCTCTCCGTACGGTTCTCAGCCGGAAGCCAGAAGTCGTGCACCTTGATATATCGGTGATTTACTTCCGTCGTCTTGATCCAAAGCGAAGGGTTCTTGGCCGGTTCTCCTTCGATTCGCACGACTGCAAAATCTTTCGCGTCAACCCAGATTTTTCCACGATAAAGAAACTTGTTCTTGGTCTTGGGCAGCAGGTTGAGGACATATTCCGCGCCCTCCGGCGTGGTCTCGTACCCCGCAGACGTAAAGTCGTAGTTATCAGTGCTCAGCGCGCTGCTGCGCCGGTTCTCCTCGTTCGCGGCCTCGAGCTCACTCTCCAACAGTTTCTTAAGTATGTGGTCGATGACGAACTTGGAGCCGCTCTGCGACACCACCGTAAATTCTTTGGTATTGGGAGCATGGTAGGTCATGTGGACCACCATCTCGGCGTCCCGATCACTGGGGAATCCACGATACTGCATGCGATAGACCCGCGTCCCCTTGAACTCACCCAGAGCCGCGGCCCGCTGCGCGTTTCTCTCCTGAAGTTTCCTGGCTATCTGCTCGGCTGACAGAACCGCGTTCTGTACAGAATGCGACGATCGCGCCGACTCCGCGCCCTGAAGCGACGTCTGACAAGCACCTGCCAGACTCCAACCCAGCAATACTCCAAATCCAATCCAACTCCTAAATCGCGTGTGCCGCATGTCAACCTTTGGATGCAAGAACAGCCTTTCTGAGTCTAACCCGCATTCTGTGGCCCCTCAGACTCGTATCTCTCTTATTCTGATGCTCTTTCCCGCTCTGGAATTTGCTGTCAGAAAGAGTTCGCCAGCCGCCTCCCGAGAGCGCGTTCCTCTCAAAACCTTCGAAAAAGGCGGCTGGTTACCTTCGTGCCTCACTCGTCGGAGCTATTCCCATCCTCTCGGCTTTGTCGCAAACTGTCTTCAGGCCCCATATGCAAGAAACCACTCTCAAAACCAACCGCCGCCGGCAAGATCGCATTCAGGCTGTCCTTCCCGTCCGAGTTCGAGGCACAGACGCTTCCGGCCAGTCGTTTGAAATCCTGGCGCACACCCTCGACCTCACAGCAACCGGAGCACGACTGGGGTCGATTCGTCACCAACTGAAGGTGCTCGACACCCTGACAATTTTTTATCGCCAGCGCAAAATGGAATTCACCGTGGTGTGGACGAAGTTGCTGGATGGCAGGAGCGAATATCAGGTTGGCCTGCAGGCTTTTTCGCAGGAAAGAGAAGGCTGGGGGATGAATCTTTTCATCGCCGGCATCCAGCCGCTAACCGGCGTCTCGGCCACAGCGGGAGCGGTCTGACGCGGACAATCATTATGCGCGATCTTCTAATCAAGCTCTGGTCGAATGATGAAGGACAGGACGTCGCCGAGTATGCCGTCATGCTCGCAGTCGTTCTCGTCATCGTGGCAAGCACTGTCCGGCTGATTGGGGCGAACGCCAGCAACGTGTTCTCCCAGGTCGGCAGCGAAATCCAGTAAGTAGCGCCATCCTAACTTGCCTCAAGTAGACCGCAGTCGGGACCTGCATCTGCAGAGATTGCCGGCAATAACTCTGGGGAAACGTCTGGAAGAGGTCGCGCGGGATAGATCCTCTTTTTTCGAAACCGTCGGCGATCTCAGGGCCGCGACGAGTTGCCCATCATCAGCACAAACAACAGCGGAAGGTAGATGACTGTGGCCTGCAGCACATGCCGAGCCAGCATCTTGGATCGCGGAGCGTTAATGGGCAGTTTGAGAAACGCCAGCCGAGCGCCGAAATAGAAAAGAGCAACCCCAAGCAGCACCGCTCCCACCATATAGATCTTCCCCGCCATCCCGAAAACAGTGGGCAAAACGCTCAGCGGAATCAAAATCAGCGAATAGGCTACGATGCGCCGCGCCGTGGACCGGCCATCCTCCTCCACCACTGGCAGCATGCGAATTCCGCCTTGCGCGTAATCCTCCCGGTAGAGCCACGCGATGGAAAAGAAATGCGGAAACTGCCACACAAAAAGGATGGCAAACAAGATCAACGTGCCCCACTCCAGCCGCCCGCGCGCCGCCGTCCAACCTAAAACTCCCGGCATAGCTCCCGGAAAAGCGCCCACGAACGTGCAGATCGGCGAGACCCGTTTCAACGGCGTGTAAGCCGCCAGATACACCACCGACGTCAGCAAGGTCAGCAGTCCGGTCAGCGGATTCGTAAAGACCGCCAGATAGATAGACCCGCCCAATGTTGCCACCAACCCAGCCACGGTGGCATGCGCCAGACTCATGCGGCCCGCCGGCAGCGGACGCTGTGCAGTCCGCCGCATCTGCCCGTCCACCTCGTGTTCCATCACTTCATTGAGAGCGGCTGTGCCACCCGAAACCAGCCCGATTCCCAGCAAAGCGTGCCACAGCCCCCACGACAACGAAGAAACTCCCGCCTTCTGCGCGCCGAAATAATAGCCACACCACGCGGTCATCACAATCAGGCTGGTCACGCGCAGCTTCATCAGCTCGGCATAGTCGCGCACCAGGGACGTTGCTTGCTTGCGAAACAAAACCAGGGGTTGGGTCATCGCGCTCATGGAAAGTTTAGTGCTGCGGTTGTCGTACCGATTTCTTCACGCTCGGACCAGCCCTCCGAGTCTAGCAAAGACGGCAGCCGCCACAAAGCCGCCCGGATACTCAAGAATTGTATGGGTACGCCGATAGCTTTCGAAAGTCAAGTCGAAACTCCCAAAACAACCCACGCAAGAAGTTCCGAACGCCGATCCGGAAACTTTGTTATCTCTAATTACTGGCTCGCCGCAACCCCGGATTCGCTGAAGGTCTCCGGCGGATCAAAAAAACACTGATGCCACAAGGCAGCGTCCGACAACTTACCCGCCTTCCACTGCTGCAGCGTCGGGAACGTCGCCGCTATCATCCCGCCGTCCACCGCATCAAAGATGACAACGATCCCGGACAGTTCCTGCGGCTTTTGCGCCAGGTCTGCATAGTCCTTATCGAGCACCGACTTCACGAACTCCAGTCTGAGCTGAGGACCCGCATCCTTCTTTTCGTCGATTTTTTCCACGGAAACGATTCTTACGCTTTTTCCCCGCAGAGGCGCCCAATCTCCCGGGAAAGGCGCTGTTTCTTCTCGGGTCACACGAAACAGCTCCGCCGCCACGGACCCCGCCGCTGCATTCGCCGGCGCATCGCCCTCCGGAACGCTGTCGGGCATTTCCAGGTTATTGCGCCAGATCCATCCTCGCGAGATTCCAGAGATTCGCACGTGAACCCAATCGCGATTGAAATCCAGCATCTCGAACTCATCGTGCTTGCTGGCCAGGAACAAGGTTTTGGCGGTTAGACTAGCGGTCGCCACCACTGGAGTCCCGGACTTCTTTACCGCAACCAGATTCTTGGGATGAGACTGATTCTTGAGAATCTCTTCCAGGCTGACAGCCTCCGCCCTCAAGCCGCTGGGATCCTCGTCGCCAGGTTTTTTCTGTCCTGCCTGGGCAACAGCTCTCTCCTGCTCAGCCAGACCCTGCGCCAAAGGCGAAGAAAGACCGCCGCCGACTTCCGGAAGTCTGGGCTCCGGCGCCGAGATGGTCGGTTCCCCCGAATCCGTCTTCCCAGCTTGACTTGAAGGAGCTTGCACTGCAGGAGACGGTTGTGCGGGAGACGGCTGTGCGGCGGATGCCGCGGAAGGAGACTGCTCCGGCGGCGCCTGCCCTGACTTAGCCTGCCCCGGTAAAGATTCTCCTGAGGGAGATCGTCCCAAAGCAGATCTCTGCGACGGAAATGGTTTCGGCGCAGCACTCACCGGAGCACTCGCGCCAAGTGGCTGCCCTTTACCGGCAAGTTGATCCCCCAGTTGATCCAGCAGGTCCGCTTCCAGCCGCCCATTCGAGGTCAACACCTGGTATCCGGAACGCCCGGCAACCGGATCTGCATACCAAGCTGTAATCTGCACGCTCACCCGCACCATCGATCCCCCCGAAGGCGCGGCCGTGACCTGGAATTTCGCCTGGTAGTAGCCGCGCTGATAGCGATCCAGCGGGTGATCCCCGGAAGATGCAAAACCATCCAGCACCGGAAGGCGTCCTCCGATAGCGGCCTGCATTTCCTGCAGAGCTTTTTCCACCTTAGCCTTCGACTGCGGGAAAGCCCGCTCTACTCCACCCCCTTGCGCATGGCTCCACTGCACAAAAGAAGAAACGAAGCAAGAACCCAGGACAACAGCAGCCCCTAGACACGAACGTGAGAAGACCCGGCCCATCCTCGCCGCACCACCCTTCATGGCTGCTCCAACTGATCGCGCATGATCCATCCGTGCTGGCCCTCGTGGGTCTCAATGCCAAACCAATAGGGCGTGGAAATCAGAATCAACACTTCTGCTCCAGGGGGTAACGATTGCAGCGTGCTTGCAGTGTGGAAAGGCGCCGATTTAAGCGGCGCTCCCGGAGACTTCACCAGCCGCTCGACCTGCTTGCGAAGATCCTTCACGCGCTCCTCCAGGCTCGCCCCGGACAACATCTGCGCTGGCACGCTTAGACTCGGCGAGGCCTGACTCGACGCCGCTTGACTCGACAACCCCTGACTCGGCGGCAGTTCCACTCGCGAAGGCTGCTCCGCTGCGGAAGCCGAGCCGGCCTCTTCTTGATTCTCGTTGTTCGGAACGCTGTTCTGAACAACGCCCTGAATGGCGCTCTGACCTGGCTTGGACGTGGATGGAGCCGGATCGGATTGCGGCATCGGCCACGCCCCTCCATCCGTTTGCTTGGCAACGCTCTGCTTTTTCGCCAGTTGTTCCTGCCGCTCCTGCACCGCTTCAACGTTCTGCTTCTTCATTAGCTCAATCGCTTCGACGTGTTCCCGAATGTCGTTGTACTCGGCGGTCTCGACCGATCCGTCCGACTGGTGCACGACATGGCGGTAATCTTCTTTAAAAAGCGCGTCAATGCGTAACACCGTGTTCTTCTCACCCTGAGGCTTTACTACATAGCGCACAACCAGGGTTCCTGAATCGCTGCTGTCCTTAAAGTTGCGCGGGTCGAGCGCTTGTTCGCGAACTTTGTAGAAAACCTTTCCGCCCTCGGTCCACGGGGGAAATACGTGCGACGAAGTCGCAGGTTTCGCGCCGCTGATGAACTCGTCCTTGTTGTATTCTTTGGTTCCCCGGATCACCCCGTTCTGCACCACGTCTTCAACCACCTGCTCCACTTCGGCCGCCGGTAAGGGAACGCTGACAATGAGGCCCTCGCCGTAGGCCAGCTTGCTTTTTTCGCGGCCGGCCAGAGGAAGTGTTGCCACGAAAAGCAGCAGGAGCAAGACGAGCACGCCGCCGGACAGGCCGCCCGGGCTAATCCCCGCCAAGCCCTCCGCGGCACCGCAAGCCCGCCTCCCGCTTCGAACCCTCGTCCAGCACTCCACCTTCAACCTCCGCCTCCAGACTCCAGAGTCTCACTCTGAGGACACAAGACTGTCAACTCTGACAGGTGTCTTAACTCAAACGCGCCAGGAGGCAACCCCCGGTCACATTGACCCTGTAAAAAAATTGTCAAAAATATTCTTGAAATCCTGCTACAGACGGTAGTAGGATTCCCCCCCGGTAAGGTGGTAGAACCCGTGTTGAGGTTTTTACCACGTAGGGTTCCGCGTTGGGAGCCCTTGTTTCGAGTAGATTCGCGTTCTGTGGGATTTCGATTTCAACATAAACAATCTGATTCCATCTTTGCCGAGGAGTCCGGCCATGCAAGTTTTGAGTCGTTCCCATCTTCGCAAAGCAGTTCGCTCTGCGACCTCGTTGTCTTCCCTGGCTCTGGTTCTGGCATTCGTGGTGCTCACTTGCAGTCAGCACGCGAACGCTCTGCCGGCTTTCGCCAGAAAGTATGGGCTGCGCTGCTCGGCCTGCCACGAATCCTGGCCGATGCTCAATTACTTTGGACAAAAGTTCAAAGACAACGGCTATCAGCTCATGAATGACCGCGACGCCCCGATCTGGCAGAACCCTTCGTACTGGCCGGTCGTCTTCCGCATCACCCCGATCTGGCACCGGGTGAGCACCGGCAAAGTCGAGGTCGATACCTACGCCAACGGCGCGCTCACGGGGAATTCCACGGTCACGCGCATCACCAGTTCCGGCTTTGACTTGAGCGGCCTCGACTTCCATACCGGCGGAACTCTGGAGAAGAACATCTCCTTCTATCTGCTTCCGTCTTCCGATCCTACCGGCGCATTTCACTTTGAGCAGGTCTTTGTGCGCTTCGACAACATCGCGCACAGCTCCTGGCTCAACGTAAAGATGGGTCGATTCGAACTCGACAACCTGCTTTCTGAAAAGCGCATCCTGACCCTGACTGGGAACGGCGGTATTTATCAGACGTATCACTTCATCCCGCAAGGTGACGGCAACATCTTTGGGCAGATCGGCGACAACCAGCTTGGCCTGGAATATATGGGCCACTCGGTAGACGACCGGACGCGAGTTTCCGCCGCTCTGATCAGCTCGAGTGATGGAAACGTAAACCTGAGTACCACGGCCAACGCTTATAGCGGCTTCTTTACCGCGAGCCAGGCTTTCGATACTGGCAAGTTTGGTGTGCAGCGAGTCGGGTTCTACGCTATGGCTGGAGAAGCCTCAACGTACTATCTGACTTCAGGTGGCGGAATACCCATAGCCGGCTCCGGAATCGGCAACAAGGGCTTCAGCCGCGAAGGCTTCGTAGGGCAATTCTACTTTGGACCCCACGTAGGCCTCACCGTTGTGACTCAGCATGGCTCGGATAACGTCTGGTTCGGACAGGGTTATGGCAATGCAGAAGAAACAGACGGCAATGGAGGCACGCTTTGCACCACTCCAATTCCCAACGGCTGTCCGGTAAACAATGTGCCGGGAACAACTCTTGCTGCGGGATCGCAGGCGCCCAGCTGGAACGGCGTCACCGCCGAGGGTCACTACATCTACAGTCCGCAGCTCATCTTCATCGGCCGGTATGAGACCGAACGGATGTCGCAACAAGCCAACGGAAGCATCTGCGGCGGCGTTGCTTGTCCCTCCAACCTGGGCAATATTTCGACCTACACCATCGGATTCCGCTACAACCCGTTCATGACTAGCCGCGCCGGTTTGGCCTGGCACAACGAATACAACTGGCTGCACCAGGACGGCACCGGGCCGGCAAATCTTACGACCGGCGCATTTACCAACATCAACACCAGCGAAATTCTGATGGGACTTGACTTCGACTTCTAGAGAGGATGACATGCGGACACGATTGCAGAATTGGACGCTTTTGCTTGGCTCGGCTGCCCTTATGGCGTTTCCGTCGCCGTCCTCGGCGCAGCTCACTACGTTCGACATAGCGACGCGCATCGGTGCGGAAAGCCACGTCGGAAACGTCACTGGTCACGCCAAGGACGCCGAACTCCCCTACCGGCGGTTTTGTGTCGGCTGCCACGGACCACTGGGCGATGGAAACGGTGAAAACGCTCCTTGGATGGAGCCCCCGATGTACCAAAAGCCCCGCGATTTCCAGTTGGGCATATTTAAGTGCCGCTCCACTCCGACCGGCACCTTGCCAACCGACCAGGATCTCTTCGACTCCATCACTCGTGGCTTTGACCGCTCCAACATGCCGCAATGGAACACCCTAACCAAGCTGGAGCGCGCCAACCTCGTGGCCTGGGTTAAGCACTTCTCTCCGCGCTGGACGAACGAGAAGCCAGGAACGCCAATCACGATTCCTCCCGAGCCCGAGGTCACTGCCGAGCGCATCAAGGCCGGCCGTGAGGTATTCGCCAAGGTCCAGTGCTGGAAATGTCATGGCGTCCAGGGTATGGCCAATGGTCCGTCCGCTTCGACGCTTCAGGATGATCTCGGACGCCCGATTGCGCCCTTCAACTTTACCGACGGCTCCCGTCCAAAGTGTGGCGACACCGATCAGGACATTTACCGGATTTTCATGACCGGACTGGACGGCACTCCAATGCCGTCGTTTGCTGACAACATCAAGCCCGACGAGGCTTGGGACCTGGTGTTCTATCTGCGGACGTTTATGGCCCAGAAGAGCAAGGAAAAGGAAATCGCGAAAGGACTCGGCCTGAAACCGGTTGATCCCAACGCCCCGGCCGCACAGCAGTAGAGGCTGAGACCAATCGCAGCCTGGTTTCACAACTGGTTTGATGGATAGGTTCGTCTTTAGTACTTCTTTAAGGAGAGACTTTCTATGAGGAATCGATACAATTTCGCGGCTGTACTATCGCTGATAGTTTTAATACCCTGCGCGGCTTTGATCTTGGGTCAGAAGGTCAGCGCTGCCGGAGAAGGCAAGATTACCGGGACGGTCAAACTCGATGGCGCAGCTCCTCACATGAAGGGCATCGACATGTCGAAAGACCCTTTCTGCTCCAAGGCTCACGCCACTGATCCCGCTCATCTGGAAACATATGTCGTCGGCGCCAACGGAGGCATGGAGAATGTGGTTCTCTACATCTCTGACTGGAGCGGCCCCGCACAGGTAACGACCGCCATCCCGGTATTCGATCAGAAGAATTGCATGTACACGCCACACGTCTTGGCGATGGATACAGGCGAGACCTTCAAAGTTCAAACCAGCGATCAGACGGCTCACAATATCCATCCCAACCCCAATCCGATGACCGGCAACATCCCGTGGAATCAATCGCAGCCGCCGGGAGCGCCTCCGGTCGAAAAGAGCTGGAAGGCTCCGGAGTTCATCGAAGTGAAGTGCAACATCCATCCCTGGATGCACGGTTGGTTCGCGGTGGTCAAAGGCCCTTACGCCACCACCGACGCCAACGGCGCCTACACCATCAACAACGTGCCGCCCGGCAGCTACACCGTGACCGCGTGGCAGGAAGCCGCCGGTACCATGACGCAAAAGGTGACGGTCGCCGCCGGCGCGTCCGCAACCGCCGATTTCACCTTCAAGGCGAAGTAGCGAACCCGAAGAAGAGTTATTGAAAAAAACAACCGAATTACCGAATCGCCGCGGTTACACTCTGCGGCGATTCGATTCAGAGGCCGGATAAATCCCGGCCAAAGGCAGGACGATATGGCGAAGTTGCTGGCGGTGACGCTCGTTGTGATCGCAATTGCTTCCGCGATTCCCATCGTGATGCACATGTGGCCCATGCCGCAGGACATCTCCACCCACGGCCATCTCATCGATGAGCAGTATGCCGACACCATGTTGGAAGCCGGTATTTCGTTCCTGGCTTCTCAGTTCCTGCTGGCTTTCTTCATCTGGAAGTTCTCCAGCCATAAGCCCACCGATAAGATCAAAAGTTTCCCGGGGGGCGCTACGGGATTGGTCATCGCCGCCTTCCTGTTGGTAGGCACCGAGTGTTTGGCTTTGGGTGTGTTCGGTGTAAAAGCGTGGGCCAGCGTCTACCTCACGCCTCCCGCTGCCAACGCCTTGCCCGTCCAGGTACAGGCCGGGCAGTTCGCATTTTATTTCCGCTATCCCGGCCCCGATGGAAAGTTCGGCCCTTTGCACGCCGACAAGATCAGTGAGGCCAACGCGAACTTCTTCGGCCTCGATACCACCAACGACCAGGATTCCAAGGACGACATCGTAGCCGCGGAGATGGCCATCCCGGTGAACCGCGAGATTCACCTGCTTATGCATTCGAAAGACGTGGGCCACTCCTTCTACGTCCCGGAGCTGCGTATCCAGCAGGATTTCGTGCCTGGATTGGATGTCTCCGTTCATTTCACCGCAACCAAGATCGGCAAGTACGAAATTGTCTGCACCCAGCTCTGCGGCCTCGGGCACTACAACATGAAGGCGTATCTCGAGGTGAAGTCTCAGGAAGATTACGATGCCTGGATTAAACAACAGGCAGCACTGCAGTAGAAATGCGTTGCAGTAACGTGGAAGAGCGGCGCTTCAGCGCCGCGTCGAGCATCTCGATAAATGCGGGCTTTAGCCCCTGAGTCATCTGGACAAACATCTTGAGGTGAGCACAATGCACGACATGTCCGCACCAGCCGCACACCACGCTCCGACCAGCTTCATTCGGCAGCACGTCTTCAGCATTGACCACAAGGTCATCGGCAAGCAATATTACGCGCTTGCCTTGGTCGCGGCTTTCGTCGGAATGTTCCTTTCCTGGATCATGCGCATCCATCTGGGTTGGGGAAGTTTCGCGATCCCTGGGCTGCACCTGCTCTCGAAGACCGGCGCCCCTGGTGACGTGCTGACTCCGGAGTACTATCTTCAACTGATGACCATGCATGGCACCATCATGGTCTTCTTCGTGCTCACCACCGCCCCGTTTGCCGCGTTCGGCAATTTCTTTTTACCCATTCAAACCGGCGCCGAGGACATGCCCTTCCCGCATTTCAACATGATGTCGTTCTGGGTCACCTTCACCGCCTTCTTGCCTCTCGTTGCCTCGTTTTTTGTCAGTGATGGCCCCACTCTGGGTGGCTGGACGCAGTACGCCCCACTGAGCGCGATTGGTTCCGCTGCCGGCCCCGGCGAGGGTTGGGGAGTGATTCTTTGGGCGACTTCGATTGCTCTTTTCTGCGTCGGCCAGTTGCTCGGTTCTCTGAACTTCATCACCACCACGCTCGACATGCGCTGCAGAGGCATGTCCCTCATGCGCCTCCCGCTCAGCGCCTGGGCCTGGTTTATCACTTCTGTCATGGGCTTGACGGCGTTCGCGGTGCTGATGCCAGCATGCATCCTGCTCATCCTCGATCACGTCGCCGGAACCAGCTTCTTCGTGGCCTCGAATCTGGTCATCAACGACCAGGTCTTGCCTCACTCCGGCGGATCCACTCTGCTCTGGCAGCATCTGTTCTGGTTCTTCGGACATCCTGAGGTCTACATAGCAATCGTCCCTGGCATGGGCATCGTTTCCCACGTTCTCATCACCAGCATGCGCCGCCCCATGCTCAGCCACAGAGTGCTCATTTATTCCATGGGAGCGCTGGCTGTCCTCAGCTACATGGTTTACGGCCACCACATGTTCGTCAGCGGCATGAACCCCGTCTCCTCGTTGGCCTTCTCGTTCCCCACCCTGGTCATCACCATTCCTTCGACCATCGTCGTGCTGATCTGGCTCGGCAGTCTGTATGGATCCAAGCTCCGCATCAACTCCGCCTCGCTATTCGCTCTAGGTTTCATCTCCATGTTCATCAGCGGCGGCGTCAGCGGATTCTTCCTCGCCCAGCCTTCCATCGACATCATGCTGCACGCCACTTATTTCGTGGTCGGCCACTTCCACCTCGTCATGGGCGTCGCCGCCATGTTCGGCATCTTCGCCGGAACCTACTTCTGGTTCCCCAAGATGACCGGCCGCATGATGAATGAGACCTTGGGCAAGGTCCACTTCTGGATGAGTTTTGTCGGCGCCTACTGCATCTTCATGCCCTTCCACTACCTCGGAATCGCTGGCAATGTGCGCCGCTATCAGGCATTCACCGACGATTACCTGATCCCCCTGATCCCCGTGCATAAGTTCATCACCATCGCGGCTCTGTTCACCGGCTGCGCTCAGCTGATCTTCCTCTACAACTTGATCCACAGCCGGTTCAAAGGTGAGATCGCACCGAACGATAATCCGTGGGAAGGCACGTCGCTCGAGTGGAGCACGGCCACGCCGCCGCCCCACAACAACTTTGGCGACAAGATGCCCGTGGTTTTTCACGATCCTTATCAGTACAGCGTCGAAGGTGCCAGCAAGGACTACATCATGCAGACCTCGACCGAGAGCGTTCACAGTCCTGACGAAGAAAAGTAGTCAGGCATAGAGGATTTCTAGGGAGTGTGAGCAGTATGGCGACTACGGTCCACGAACCGCCGAAAATCGATCTCGACCGTTTACCAAGCCAGGGCTCGGGCAACGGCGGCTGGCGGAACTTGACTCCAGCCAACGGAGACCTGCGCCAGGTCAAAGACTCTTCTCCTCCGCCCGCCAGTACCGGCATCTGGGTGGGCTTGGCGGCCATCACCATGTCCTTTGCCGCCTTCACCAGCGCTTTGGTCGTTCGTCAGGGGACTGCGCCTTTAGTCCACATCACTTTACCCCCAGTGCTTTACCTGAACACGCTTCTCATCATCGCCAGCAGCGTAACGCTGGAACTGGCGCGTCGCCGGATTGCGAGCTTCGCAGCTGGCGGAACGCATCAAGCGGCCAGCCCTGCCCGCTGGCTGTACATAACGCTCTTCTTGGGGATGCTCTTTGTCGCTGGGCAAACCTTTGCCTGGCTGCAACTCAAGTCCGAGGGATTTGGGCTCGCTACCAACATCAGCTACTCGTTCTTCTACGTGCTGACGGTTGCTCACGCTCTGCACGTTTTCGGCGGGCTCGGCGGCCTGGTACGAGTCATCTTGAAACTGAATCGGTCTGTCCTGCGAAGGAGCACTCTGGACGCCACTTCGCGTTACTGGCATTTCATGGGTGTGCTGTGGGTGTATCTGCTTTTGCTGCTTTGGATGAAGCTCTGAACGATTTAGCTCTAAGCAACGGCGCTCGAACCCAGTTAAAAGGTAGGAGGCAACGTGAGTCAAGCCGATCTTTCAATTCACGGTCAGGTGTCGCGAACAGATGCGACAGAGATAATGACCGCGCCCACATTCTCGGTCTCCGCCAAGAAAATGGCGATGTGGCTGTTCATCATTGCGGACACCGCGACCTTTGCCGGTTGTCTCGTCGCCTACGGATTCATCCGCAACGCCACTCCCAATTGGCCCAGGCCGTTTCACAGCATCACCAATGTGGCAATCATGACGCTCATCCTCCTCACCAGCAGCTTGACCATGCTCATTGGCGTACGCTCAGCCGAGAGTGGCGACAAGGCCAAAGCTTTCCGCTGGACTATGATCACCGCGGCTTGCGGAATCATGTTCGCCGTCCTGCACATTAAGGAATGGATGGGAATGATCGGGGAAGGCGCAACCCTCTTCCACAATCCCTGGGGTACTCCTCTTTTCAGCTCATTGTTTTTCAGCATTACCGGCTTGCACCTGCTGCACGTAACCGGCGGAGTGCTGGCTCTGATCGCCGTCGGTCTGCGTTACCAGGGCGGGCGCTACAACGCCGATGACCTCGAAATCACGGGTCTCTATTGGCATTTCGTGGATCTGGTTTGGATGTTTGTCGTGCCGCTGGTCTATCTTTTGAATCTATCTCACTGAGACGAGAAGAGGCAGGAGCAAATCATTATGACTACCGCCGCAACCCACAAGACTGGTGGAATGACGAAAGACCTCATCGTATTCGTTTGCCTGCTGGCCCTCGCTGGCATCCAGTTCCTCATCGCCTATCAGGACATCAGCACCAGGCAAATGTTTGTCCGCATGCTGTCCGTCGCCATCATCGAGGCGCTGGTGGCGCTCCTGTTCTTCATGCACTTGTCGGAAAACCCCGGCCTGAAGTGGTTTTTCATTATCTTCACCGTTTTTGTGCTGCTCGCCATGCAGTATGGATGGACCGACAGCTTCCGCGTGACCGACGGCGTACCTTGGGCGAAGTGACGAAAGCAACCATGAAACTCTGGAGGCCAATCGCGATTGGAAGCATTGCGCTGGTGGCGCTGATCGTTCTATTGGCGCCAATCCCAGCCGCCGCCCAGAGTTGTGCCCTCTGCTATACCCAGGCTGCGTCGTCGGGCTCGCGCATGATTCAGGCCTTGAAGAGCGGCATCCTCATTCTGATCGCTCCGCCAACCTTCATGACCATCGGCCTGATCGTCGTCTGCTATCGCAAACGCCATCAAACGCGCGATGAGGATGAAGCCGGCGGCGAATCCGAATGGAAGAAGGACAACCCCGAAGAGTAGCAGCGAGGCGCTCGTGTGGAGCGGGCACTCCTGCCCGCTGCTTCTGACTTTGCCCTCCGTCCTGTTGCTGGTTCTCTATCCGGAGGTGCTTACTCCCCAACCAGCAGGTCATCCCCCAAGTTCCAGACTCTTCAACTCGCTCACCAGCGCCTTCTCCACCTTCTTCTGCAACTCCGCCGTCAGCTTCTTCCCGTCCGAAGTCAAATAAAAGGTGTCGATCGCCATTTGCCCCTCAGTATCGATCAAGGCAATTTCAATATTGCACTTCTGGTGCGAAAGGCAGGAACTGATGCGATGCAGCAATCGCGGCCGGTCCTGCGCAATCACCTGCAGCAGTGTGCTAGTCGAGGAGCATGCATCGTCAAAATCAATCCGCGTCTCCACCACAACTTTTACCCGCGCGTTCTTCTCGCTCCGTTGCCGGTCGCGCAGCATCTTGTCGAGATCCGCAGCCCCCGCCAAAACCGCGGCCACACTCTGCTTGAACCGCTCCCACTCTGACATGTTCAATTCCAGCGTCCGAAAGCGGTCCGTAAAGTAAAGTGTATCCACCACGGTTCCGGCCTGGTTTGAAAACGCATGCGCCTTCACAATGTTCATTCCCCAGGCGGCCAGCACTCCGGTCAAAGTCGCAAACAGCGACGCACGATCCTTTGTGACCAGCGTCAGCTCATACCAATGCCGGCCCCGCTTCAACTCCACCTGCACCGGATCGTGGCCAAACTCCTCCGCCATCTCCAGGTGCCGCATCACTTCCTCGGCGGAATGCACCCGCAAATATCTCTGCGGAAATCCCTCCACAAATTCCTTGAACTTCGCGCTCATCACCGGAGCCAGACTCCGCAGCCGCGCCAGCTTTTCTCCGCTCGCATCGTGTACCCGGTGATCGGCGCTGCGGTTTAAATAGTTTGCCGCCCCAATGTAGAGCTGCCATACGTTCTCCGCCTTCCACGGCGTCAGCGCCTCCGGATTCACCGCCTTGATGTCCGCATAAGTCAGCAGGCACAGCATTTTCAGCCGTTCCGGCGTGCCTACCTTATCCGCGAAAGCCGCCACCGTTTCCGGATTGAAAATATCCCGCCGCAGTTGCGCCGACATTTCCAGATGGCTCCCGATCAGAAACAGCACCATCGCGCGTTCTTCCGCCTCCACATCCAGCCGGTCCAGGCAGCGCCCGGCAATCTCCAGGCTCGCCTCCACATGATTGCCGCCCGGCACTCCTTTGCCCGTGTCGTGCAGCAACAGCGCCAGATAAAGGAGCTCCGGATCTTCCAGTTCTCCCAGCAACTCCGCATACCGCCGGTCCCACTCGGATTTTGATTCCTTCAACCGGTGCAAACTCTCAATCGCGAGAATCGAGTGCTCATCCACCGTGAAGCGATGATAGAAATCCCGCACCACCAGCGAATCAATGGGCTTCAGTTCCGGCAAAAGCAAAGTAAGCAGGCGCAGCGAATGCATGGCCCGCAACGCCTCCGCGGCATGCGGCTGCAACAGCGTTTCCTGCAGATACAGCCAGAGTTCCGCCCCGCGTGGCGGAGTCACCGCCAGCGCCGGCAGTTCCTGCTCGATGCGATGCTCCGTAGTCGCACTCAATTTCAGCCCGTGGTGCGCCATAAAGTGAAACAGCCGCAGCAGCATCTCAGGATCCCGCAGCGAAGAAGACTGCTGCAGAAAAATCAACCCATCCACCACGGAAAAGTCAGGACTCGTCGGCCGTGACCGCCATCCCTGAAACTGCCTCCGCAAAGAAGACCACGCCTCCGGGATCTCTTCCTGCAACTGCGCTACCGTGCGTTGCACCGCGCGAGCATGCCCGAAGTAAATCCGCATCCAATCCGCAGCCGACAACTCCGCCGCATCAGATGCCCCAATCTTCCGCGCCGCCGCTTCGTCCTGCGCCTCCCAGCTCAACGCGTTGTCGTCGCGCCCATGCCGGAAATGCAGAAAGCACCGCGTCGCCATCAGAAATTCCAGCGCCGCATCCAGTTGCTTCCGCACCGGCGCCCGCAGCGAGCTCGCATGCGGCCAGTCGCCCAGCTTGCCCATCGCGGACACCAGCGCCAGCCAGCACGCCACGTTGTAATCCCGCAGCCCGCCCGGCGTCTCCTTCACGTTCGGTTCCAGATGGAAAACTGTATGCCCGAACTTTCCATGCCGCTCCCGCGTGACCTCCGCTAGTCCCTGCAGTAAAGGTCTCGCTTCCCGCATCACCAGCTTCGGAATCACTTTCTCGCGCAACCGCCCGAAAAGCTCCCGATCGCCCGCCAGATAACGGCAATCCAGAAGAGAAATGGTGAATTCAGTATTGTTTGCATCGAAGCGGTCGCATTCCGCCAGCGTCCGCGACGCAGGACTCAACTTGAGCTTCAGATCCCACAACTCCTGCGAGAACCGCCGGATCGCATCCTTGTGGGCTTCCTCGCCGCGGCGATCGGCATATAAGAAGAGAAGATCGATATCAGAATAAGGAAACAGCCAGCCCCGCCCAAACCCTCCAGTCGCGACCAGCGTGAAATCTCGCGGACCGGTATCGTCGGCCGACACCAGATCCAGCCACAACCGCTTAAGAATGTCCTCGATAAGCCGCGTCCGGTCGGCAACCGCGGCACGCCCGTCTCCCGTCGCCGCGAAGTCGCGCGCGATCCGCGCCGATTCCTCAGCCAGAGAACCCCGGAGTTCACTGATCAGTGAAGACGCTGCCGTCATGACCATATGTCAATGAATCCATGATCTCGAATTCACGATCCCGAATCGAGTTCGTCGCTGCCGCATGTCGTTAGGAGAGGGCTGGTGACACGCTGCTACATAAGATGCCGTCCGGTCGCATCCCGCTAAGAATGTCTTCCTTTTCCAGTCTGTTGTGACCCTTCGCAAGTTCTGTCTTACAAAGCTCCCTCGCCCCGCTCCTCGTTGCGGATGCGGATCGCATCCTCCACACGCGTCAGAAAAATCTTCCCATCGCCGATCTTGCCGGTGCGCGCCGCCACCAGGATGGCCTGCACCGCCTTCTCCACCATGGCGTCCGCCAGCACCACCTCGAGCTTCGTTTTAGGGATAAGGTCCACGCTATACTCGCGGCCGCGATAAACCTCGGTGTGCCCCTTCTGCCGCCCGTGCCCCCGCACCTCGATCACAGTCATGCCCTCGACGCCAATCTCCTGCAGCGCGCTCTTCACCGCCTCCAGCTTGGAGTTCTGGATGACTGCCTCAACCTTGATCATGCGTTTGTTCTCAAACAGTCATTTCCCCATGAAGCGCCGGCGTTTCGAACACTACCCGGCACGCGCTCACTCTATCGTCTGCTGCGGCTTCACGGAAATCGAAACTATTTATCCCTCCTATCAGGATTTGTTATGCAAAAACAACTGTCATTTCGAGCGCGCCCTTTTTGCACAGCGAGAGCCTGGCCTGAGCGAAGCCGAAGGCAATCTGGGCAAGCCGCGCGAAGCGTCGCGGGTTTAGCGACGCAATGGTCGCGCGTTTGGCTCGCTTCCTTTATTTACTTCGCTGGCCCCTTCTGCCCTTCCGGAGGAGCCGCAGGCTTAGCAAATTTCGCATCATCCACCGGAACGTTCTCCTGCACTTCGTTCACCTGAATCGTAAACCGCCCGCCCGGCCGCGCCAGCGTCCAGCGAAACGGAATCTTCACCCCGCCTGCCTCCTGGTAGTCCGCATAGTCGACCTGCGTCGGCATCCGCCCCAACGGCGTCTCTCCATATCGAACCAGCCGCACCAGCAACCCCGACTGCACATCGAAATACAGCTCTAACGGCGTCTTGCCATCGCGCTGCCCAATCACCAGGTACGCATCATGATCGCCAACCTTCTCCGTGCCCCGCACCTTTACCTCGCTGAACATCGTCTTCAAATGCGCCGCAAAATGAAGATCCGCATCCATCGCCGCTCCATCGATGTCGGGTCCGCGCATTTCCCGCACTCCGTGCCCCGGAATCCCCAGCCAGCCTTCATGCCCGTCGAAGGCCGTCACGCTGTCTCCCTCCGGCGTGTGCGTGAACGATACCCGCTTGTCCGGATCCTTCGAGAAAATGTCGATCGCAATGTCCCTGTCACCGAAGGTGATCGTCCCCTTCATCACCCGGCTCGAGATCTTCTCGATCGCCGCGCCCCCGCCCACAGCCCGCAGATATTTATCGAACAGCTGATCGGCCGGCGGCCCGCTCGCTTCCGCGCTTTCGCTCTTTCCCTCGGCCTTCTTCGGCTCGCCCGTGCCCTTCGGCTCTTCCATCATCACCAAAGGCGTGCCCACCGGATCAGTGCTGCCCCTGTGGCAGGAATAGCAGGTCACTTCGCGATGACCTTCGAAGTTATCCTTATTGATGGCGAACATCATCGTCATCATTTTCCGCGCGGTCTTCTTCTGCTCTTTGTCGTCCTTCTCGAACGCGCCCTCCACGTGGCAGAACTCGCACCCCACCCCCAATGACGTCGCGACGAACTGCATCGCAGGAATCACTTGATCCGCCGGAATGCCCTTAAGCACCTGAATGTTTTTGTACTGCTCCTCTGCCTTCTTAGGCCCCGCAGGGTTCGCCGCCGGAGTTCCGCTCGACTGTGCTTTTGCGCCACCCATCGCGATTCCGCAAACCACGACCACCGCAATCATCCCCGCAACCACCGCCAGTTTGCCTTTCATTCGATCGTCCTCAGTAGGAAATATTTGAACCCAGTCGTTTCACGGCTGGTTGCTATAAACATACTTACCCGAAAGCTCCGCAATGACAAACTTCGCCGGCAAAAGCCCATCGACTCTCGCCTTTTCGTAAGGAGGTACAAACAAAAAAACCCGCCCGCTCCCAACCCAATCCCGCTGCAAATCCGCATCGCTCAAATAAATCTTGGGCGCATCCGCAAACGTCGAACCGAACCACATCGAAGTCGTCTTCCCCTCCACCAGATCCACCGGCCGCCGCAGATAAAACAGCAGCGAAGATCCAAACGCCTGGTCACCATAAATCATTACTTGATCCTCACGACGTGCCCGCGCTGCGATCTCCCGCGCCAGCTCCTTCGAAGAAAGATACGGACCAAATCGCCCCAAAGCAATGTGCGCCGCCACTAGAAACAGCGCGAATCCCGCCCCCATCACCCAGGTCGCAGAATAATGCCGCCGGAACACACGCAGAATGAATGACAGCAACGGAGCCACCAGCAGCACCACCGCCGCCAGCCCAGCCGGAAGCCGGAGCGCCGCAAACGACGCATAGCTCAAGTCCAGCATGTGCGAAGTCGAAAGCGTGTACGCATCCAGATCCTGCATGCCCAGTACATTCCCAATATCTGGCTGAAACGGCAGGTCTCGCGACCTCCACAGCCCCGCCACCAACATGGCGCTGGCCGCAACTCCGATCCCAGCCAGCAAACCCGCCGAAGTCGTCAGCCAACCCGCGCGCGCTCGGCCGTCACACTCCACCCGCTCACACTGCGCCACACCATCCGCCAGCAACAACAAAAGCGGCAAGTACGCGGGAAACGTGTAGTACTCCTGGTTCGTCGACAGAGCAAAAAAAATGAGCACCACGGCCGCCCAAATCCAGCACAGCGCCCGCGTTCGCGCGCCAAAATCGCTGAGCCGCCGCCCGCCACTCTTCACTGCCGGAGAACCGCTGCGTTGCCCTCGCCAAGCCTCTACCGCAGTCCTCACCGCCGACGGCAGATAGAAACTCCACGGGAACAACCAAACCAGATGCAGCGTCCAATAAAGCCCCGCAGGAAGCTTGCTGTAATCCCGCGGATACCGCTTCCCCAGAAACCTAAGGAAATGTTCATTCACGAAATAAAACCAGAAGAACCCGCGATGCTCCGCCGTGCCAGGATTCCGCAACCCAGCCAGAATGTGCCACGGTGCAGCGATTGCCAGAAATAACACCAATCCTGAAATCAGCCGGAATTCCCTCCAGCGCCGCCATTCTCCCGTGACCAACAGAAAGAAAAACGACGCTCCGCACGGAAACACCAGTGCGATCAGCCCCTTGGTCAGCACTCCCAGCGCCATCATCGCGTATCCGGCGTACCATCGCCAGGCTTTGGCTTCCGGCTCGAGCGCCGTTAGAAAAAAATACAGAGCCGCCGCAATCAGCAGACTCAGCAACACCTCTGGGATGAAAACCCGCGTAAACAGGTACACGCCCGCACAGGTGTAAATAAACAACCCCGCATAAATCCCCGTCCGCTCCCCGAACGCGCGCCTCCCCCAACGAAATGCCAACAGTCCCAGCAACATCACTGCCAGCACCATCGGCAGTCGCGTAGCGAATTCGTTTACCCCAAAAACTTTATAGCTGATGGCCACCAGCCAATAAGGCAACGGCGGCTTCTCCAGATACCGCACCCCATTGATATGCAGCGTGACGTAGTCTCCCGTCACAACCATCTCGCGCGCCGCCTCGGCGTGTGTGCTGTCAGCGTCATCCAGCAGCCCAGGGGTAAACATCGACCCGGCGTAAACGACAAGAAGGACCACGGCCAGCGCCCAGTACGCAACTCTGGACTCGCGCCCTCCTGGCTCTGGGTTTTTCAATCGCAAAATGACCCGATCACCAGATGACTCAATTCTCCTTGCCCCGAATAAAATATTTCCACTTATCCACGCCCGCCGGCACCGCCACATCAAAAAATCCCACCATCATTTCCTGCGAAGTCTGATCGCCCCAGGTCACCATCTTCTCCGGATCAGGATTATGCGGATTATTCTTCGAATTGTCATACCACGCCACGGCCCGCAACTTCGTCCCCGCCTTCAATTCCCGCGGCTCCGCCAGCTTGTAGCTCAACTGCCAGTGAAAGTGATAATTCACCCGCAGCAAAGTCTCCACGCTTCCGTCGTCATGCACAATGTCATATTCAAACCGCTTCCCCCGCAGATGCATATGCGGAAAAAGACTCAGCAAGGTAGCATCATTGGGCAAAGTCCCCTGCACTTCCACTCGAAAATTATCCGCCCCGGGCGGAATCAGCAACGCATGATTATTCAACTGCAGCGTGATCACCCGCTGCTTCGGCACACTCTTCGCGAACACCAGCCCCACGCTGGTCTCATCGCTCGCCGCCTCCCCATTCGTCGTGTAATGCATCTGAAACACCAGATCCGATCCTGCCGGAACAAACTTCGCCATCCCGTCCGCCCACCGGTCCGGCGCACTTCCCGGCGCATACACCAAAAGCAAATCGCTGGTAGTCTCATGCGCCTGCCGCCGTTCCTCCGGGTCAGTCAGCATCGAAGCCGTAAAAGGCTCGCCCACCGGCGCATGCCGCAGCCACGCCGACTCCGGAGGCCGGATGTATACCACCGCATGGTGCACATGCGCCGCACTTGAAGGCCGCACCTCCACCATCTGCACCCACTTGTCCTCGGTAAAATGTGTGGCCACAATCTCGTACGTATATTCCACTTCGCCGCCCGCCGGAATCTGCACCGGCTTCGGCATCTTCACCACTAAATCCGGCTGCGGAATATTCCACCCTTCACTCCACACCCGCGGCGCAGGCGCATCGCGCACATCCCCCGCAGGCGCACCGGCTCTTTGCCACGCCACAATCGTCGCAATCTCCTCCGCACTCAACGATGGATCATTCGAGAAACGTCCGTACCGCAGATCGGCAAACCAGGGCGGCATCATCTTCATCTCCACCGCATCCGCAATCTTCGCCGCCCACGGCCGCGCCTGCTCATAGGTCTCCAGCGCCATCGGCGCAGCTTCCCCGCTCCGGTGGCAACTCTGGCACCTATTCTGCAGAATCGGAACCACATCCTTATAAAAGGTAGGCGCGGACGCCGTCCCTGTTTTCTGGTCGGAAGCCCCAACCCCCGCTCCAGCCGAAAGCAGCAGCACTCCAGCCGCAAGAGCCGTCGCCACCACTCTCGCGCCCGCTCGATCTCTCGTAGTCGAACCCATCGTTTTGCCGTTCGTCCAACCCAATCCCAGTCTCGCGGATCGCCCTACCCTGTGTTCTCAGTGCCCCCTGCGTCAAAGGTTTTCCTGCCGCCCCACACCGCCCGCGTCCCACGAAAATGCTACAGTAATCCGTTCATGTCCGCTCCCGATTCCATCTTCGTTCGCGCATGCAAGTCCCAACCCGTCGAGCGCACTCCAGTCTGGTTCATGCGCCAGGCCGGACGCTACATGCCCGAGTACCGCGCCATTCGCAAGCACCATTCCCTGCTAGAAATCTGCAAGAAGCCCGCGCTAGCCGCTGAAGTCACCATCACCGCTGCTGAAATTCTCGGAGTGGACGCCGCCATCATCTTCGCCGACCTCCTGCTCCCTTTCGAAGTCATGGGCCTGCCTTTCCACTTCGAGGCCGGCGAAGGCCCGAAAATCGAGAAGCCGGTTCGCACCACCGAAGACATAGCGCAACTCCGCACCGACCGAGCCGCCGACCTCGGCTATGTTTCCGAAGCGGTGAGCCTGGTAGCAAAACATTTCGCTGGACGCCTTCCCGTCATCGGTTTCTGCGGAGCGCCCTTCACCCTGGCCAGCTACATGATCGAAGGCGGAAGCTCCCGCCATTACCTCAACACCAAGAAAATGATGTACAACTCCCCAACTGACTGGGATGCATTGATGCGCAAGCTGGTCGACGTCACCGCGGCGTACTCCGCCTCCCAGGTACATGCCGGCGCCGACGTCATCCAGATTTTCGACAGCTGGGTCGGCTGCCTAAGCGTCGAGGATTACCGCCGCTACGTCCTGCCGCACGCGACCGAGCTAGTTAAGCGCCTGCAAAAGACCGGCGCGCCAGTAATTTATTTTGGCACCGACAGCGCGACCCTGCTCCCCGCGATGAATCAAACCGGAGCCGAAGTAATCGGACTCGACTGGCGCATCCCCCTCGACCAGGGCTGGAGCGATCTCGAACATCGCTGTGCCGTACAAGGCAATCTGGATCCCGTCCTTCTTTTCGCCGACTGGAAGGAGTTGAAGTCTCGCGCCGAACACATCCTTCGACTAGCCGCCGGACGCCCCGGCCACATCTTCAATCTAGGCCACGGCATCCTCCCCGAAACCCCAGTAGAAAACGTGAAAAACCTGGCTCGCTTAGTGCAAGAACATTCGGCATCAAGTCCGTCGGGCCGAAGCCCGAAGCCCGAAGCCCGAAGCCCGCATTCATGATTCGCATCGCCATAATCGGCGGCGGCATCTCCGGACTGACCGCCGCTTTCACCCTCGAAGACCATCGCCGCGCCGGCGCAGTCGAATTCACCCTCTACGAATCCTCGCCCAACCTCGGCGGCGTCCTCCGCACCGAGCAAATCCAGGACTGCATCGTCGAAGCCGGACCCGACTCCTTCCTCACCGAAAAACCCTGGGCCGCCGACCTCTGCCGCACCCTAGGCCTGGGCGATCAGCTGATCGGCTCAAACGACGCCGCCCGCAAAACCTACATTCTCGTGAACGGCCGCCTAATCCCCATCCCCGACGGCCTCATGTTTCTGGTCCCGACAAAAACTCTGCCCACCGCCCTCTCGCCGCTCTTCTCCTGGACTACCAAGCTCCGCATGGCGCAGGAACTATTCCTCCCCCCTCGCGCTGCCGAAGCCGACGAAAGCGTAGCGTCCCTGGTCGAGCGCCACTACGGCGCGGAAATGGTCGACCGCCTGGCTGACCCGCTCCTCTCCGGCGTCTACGGCGGCGAAGCCGCCAGCCTCAGCGTCCGTGCTGTCCTCCCCCGCTTCGCCGAAATGGAGCGCACCCACGGCAGTCTCGGCCGCGCCATGCTGGCCGCGAGAAAGAAAATCCCGCGCCCCCCGGACAAACCGGCCCCGCCGCTCTTCACTTCGCTCAAGAACGGCATGCAGCAACTCGTCGAAACCCTCATCCCCCGCCTGAACCCGTCCGCCCTCATAACCAACACGCCGGCGCAATCAATTCAACTCGAAGCCGGAGGCTGGACCGTCTCAGCCGGATTGAAATCCGACCACTTCGACGCCTTAATCCTCGCCGTGCCCACGCACACCGCCGCCCAGCTACTCGCGATCAGCAACCCTGATCTCTCCGCCGAACTAGCCGCCATCAACTACACGTCCTCGATAACCGTCGGTCTCGCTTACGATCGCGTAGTCCGCCAATCACTCCCACCCGGCTTCGGATTCCTCGTCCCGCGCAGCGAAGGCAAGCGCCTCCTGGCCGCCACCTTCGTCCACAACAAGTTCCCATACCGCGCTCCCGAAGACCGCGCCCTGCTCCGCTGCTTCTTCGCCGGATCAAACGCCGAAAACATCTGGCAGCAATCCGACGACGCCATCATCGCCGTAGTCCGCAACGAATTACACCAGATCCTCGGTCTCCGCGCCGAGCCTCTATTCGCGCGCGTCTACAAATGGAAGTCCGCCATGGCCCAGTACGGCGTAGGCCACCTCGAACGCCTCGACCGCATCGAGCGCCTACGCCAGAAGCTACCGAAACTAGCCCTCGCCGGCAACGGCTACCGCGGCATCGGCATCCCCGACTGCATCCGCTCCGCCCAGGAAGCCGCCAAGCGGATTCTCAATCGCTAGCGAACTGCTGTTTGAATGTGTGCGATACCGTGGAAGAGCGGCGGCTTCAGCGCCGCGTAAAGCGTATCGAAATTAACAGGGCTTTAGCCTCCGAGGGCGATGTCGTCTATGCTTACGCCGGAACATCCACCTTACTAACCCTCAACTCCCGCCGCACCCTCGCGACCACCAGCCGAATCTCGTCATAACTAATCTCCGGAGGCAAAGCATCCTTCAAAGGCTTCAACCCGTTAACCCCAAGTTTCCCGCAGGCCGCCTCAATCACAGCCTGCTTGTTCCGATCAATCCAACCCGGCTGAAACTCCAGATCTCCCCGCTCCACCAGATTCGCCACAGCATTCACCACAGTCGACAGTTGCCGTCCACGGATTTTCGCAATGTCCTCGAAACCATGCCCAGCCGTCAGTAGACGCATGGTCTCCAAAGCAGGCGCAGTCATTTTCTCGGAAGAAAGAACCGCGGAAGCCCGAGCCCCGTCGCGGTAGCGCTGCAAAGCAGCCAGTATGCCCTTCCCATACACCTCAGCTTTCCGCTCGCCAATTCCAGTGATGCTCAACAGATCGGCGATCGACGAGGGCCGCTGCCGGCAAATTTCCTCCAGCGTAGTGTCATGCAACACCACGAATGCCGGAACGCCCTGTTCCTTAGCCGTAGTTCGCCGCCACTCCCGCAAATATTCCCGCAGCTCTGCCTCCGCATCAGAAACTCCCGCCGCAACCCGCCGCGCTTCCTTCCCCGAAAAACTCACGCCTCGCGCAGCCGCCGTCATCCACTCCGCCGCGCTCCCGCAAACATCACAAGCCCCGCAAGTCTCCCACTTCGCGACCTCCCCAAAATGTCCGCAAATCTGCCGATGCCGGCATCTCTTCGACTCCACAAATTCCCGAATCACCCGATAGCGTTCCCAAGCCCGCTCGCGCTCCGCCGCATCCGTAATCTGATTCGCAAAAAATCCCAGCAACCCCGCATCCTTCTTCTGCCATAGCAATACACAATCCGCACTCTCGCCGTCGCGTCCCGCCCGCCCCGCCTCCTGGTAATACTGCTCAATTGACTTCGGCAGCGACAAATGAATCACCGCCCGCACCGCCGCCTTATTGATCCCCAACCCAAACGCAATCGTTCCCACCAGCACCCGCACTTCATCCGACATCCACCGTTCCTGATTTCGCCTCCGATCGTCAGCTCCCATCTTGCCGTGATATCCCACGGCAGCAATATCGTGATCGCCCAGAAAATCCACCGTCTCCTCCACCCGATTGATCGTAGGGGAATAAACAATCACATTGCTGCCGGCATAACTGCGCAAAGCCCGAACCAGCAATTCCATCTGCTCCAGCCCCTCGCACTCCCGCACGAGGTAGCGCAAATTCGGCCGGTAAAAGCTGGCAATGTATTTATCGGGATCGCGCAACTGCAGTTGCGCCAGAATGTCATGCCGCACGTGCCGCGTAGCGCTCGCCGTAAAAGCCGCGATAGGACGATCCGGAAACTTCCCGCGCAGCTTGTTCAACTGCCGGTATTCGGGACGAAACTCATGCCCCCACTCGGATATACAATGCGCCTCATCAATCGCAAAAAAAGCAATCGGCACCTGCTGCAACCAGCCCATCGTATCGCCCCGCGCCACACGCTCCGGCGAAACATAAAGCAGCCGGAAAGCCCCGTCCCGCGCCCGGCTCATCACCTTAGCCTGTTCCGCCTCACTCAAAGTGCTATTCAGCACCGCCGCCGGAATCCCCATCTGCGCCAGCTGCGCCGCCTGATCCTGCATCAGCGCAATCAGTGGAGAAATCACCACCGCCGTCCCGCCCGAAACCACCGCCGGCAACTGATAGCACAAAGACTTGCCCCCGCCGGTCGGCATCACCACGCAAGCATCCTGCCCCGCCAGCAAACTGCGCACAATCCGCTCCTGCAGCGGACGAAACGTGCTGTACCCCCAATACCTCCGCAGCAGCGTAAGCAAATCCGTTTCCGGGCTCATGAAAAGAAGTATAGGCCGAGGCGAACATTAGGAGAAACAAATAGCAGATATTTTGGTCAGAACTTTCCAAACCGGGAACCCAAGATCTACCCTCTGATCCCCGGAGCCTGCCCTGAGCGAAGCCGAAGGGTCCTCTGTGTTAAAGATTTTGTGTCAAAGATTTTTCTGAAGCCGCGCCATACTTCACATCCCGATACCTCCAGGCAAACGCCACCCAAACCACCCCAATCACCACAAAGCAAAGCAAGCTCCCCTCCGGCCCAACCACGCCCCCAGTAAGCCAGTCCGGCCCATGCAACGAAGTCTTCAGCAGATACCCCGGAAACACCGTCCCGCTGTCCGGCACCGAATAAACAAACGTCTCTCCCCAATCCCACGCCGCGTGAAACCCCACCGCAAACCACAAGCTCCCCGTTCGCCGCAAGGTCAGACAAAAGAACAATCCAATCACCGCCGCCGCCAGCAATCCCGTCCACCGCTCGCCTTCATTGAGCCGGTGGGTCCAGCCAAAGTAGCCCGATAGCAACACCGCCGCCGGCCAGAATCCAATCCCCCGGGTAAGCGTGTACTGCAGATAACCGCGAAAATGAAAGTCCTCAAACAATCCCACCAACAAAAAAAACACGCCCCAGAACGCCGCAAACTTCACGCTGCGCATTCCGTGAATTGCCAAATGTCCCACCTCAAACACTCGCAACCCATACATCGTTCCCAGCAGCAGCGTGATGCTGGCGAATCCCCACACCGCACCCACCCAAAACAATTTGCCAAACGCCCCTCGCCCCGGCAATCCGTAAACACCCCATGGCCGGCGCTCAACCCGAGCCAGCACCACCGCCGGAACCACCGCCGCCACAAACACTCCAAACTCTTCCAGCATCATCGACCACAACCCGCTCGCCCCCAGTTCCAGCGACCCGGCCCACCGGATGGCCAGCGACTCCAGCACATAAAACATCGCCACGTAAAACGCCACGCCCCATCCCGGCCGCAGTCCGTCTCCATCAAAAAACACTGTGGACACATACGAGGGCTGCACCGACGCCGCAAAATCCGGCGCAGGACCAGTCGGCTTAGTCGAAATATCCGTCCCGTCATCCATCCCAACCCGCCCCTAAACCCTTGTCATTCCGAACCCGGCCGAAGGCCCGGTGAGAGCCTGCCCTGAGCGCAGCCGAAGGGAACCTGCTGTTCCCCTCCCGCGCCACTACCCTGGTATCACCCGACTAGAAGTTTCTCCCAAAGACTCCGCTCATGGTAAAACACTTGTCCTGCCTCATGACCCGCTTTTTCACCCGCGAACGCTTCGGACGCCCGCAGTTTCTAGCCGGTTTCCTGCTCTTGGCCTTCCTAGCGCAGGCATCATGGCTGATTCATTCCGAGCTGGTCCATTCCGAATTGAGCGCATCCAAAGCCCCCAGCCTCTCCGAGGACGTCCGCATCGACGCAGGATGGCTTCAACTTCACGGCGCTCGCATCGCCGGCGCGCCTTTCCCCGACATTCCCTTGGGACTTCCTCTCGAGTTTTCCCAATCCGACGGCTACGACACCGAGCACTCCCCACTTCTCTTCCTGGTAACCGCCGCGCCCCTGCTGGCGTCGCCCCAGAGCCCGCTCGACCCCCCATCCTCCTCCACCTGGCGCTGGCTCCCGCGCCTGCCTTTCCTGGCCTGCGGCGTTCTCCTCGGCGCGTCTCTCTGGTACGTAGGCCGCCGCCTCTGCGGCAACACGGGAGGATTCCTGGCCCTGACCCTCTACTGTTTTTCCCCATCAATGATCCAGGCCAGCGCAGTCTGGCACACCGAGCCTGAAATCCTCGCCGCCTGGGGATCCTTCGGCGCCATCTTCACCGCCATCGCCGTAGCCCACACCCTCTACGCCCCCCGCGAAGTAATTCTCTGGAACTGGCGTCGCATTGTTTTACTGGGAGTGTCTCTAGCCATCGCCGTAGGATCCCAGTTCTCCATGATCATCGTGGTGCCCTTAGCCTTGGGCTTCCTGCTTTATCTGGCGCCCATCCGCCGCGGAGCAGCCCTCATCATCTGGACAGCCGCTTGTCTGCTCGCGTTCATCCTGCTCTTCGCCACCTATTTCTTCCACACCCAGGCTTTTTCCGAAAGCATGCGCCACGCCTCTTTCTGGGGAGCGACCTGGCGCAGCTTCACCGTCCGCGGAGTCTACATTCAAGTCACCCGCGAGATCCTCCGCGCCTGTCCCGCCCTGGCTCTGCTCCTCCCAGTAGCCGTCACAACCTATATCCTCTGGCGTCGCACCCGCTACTTCGGAAACACCGCTCCCGGCCTGATCGCCCTACTCTTCATCGCACTCGGCATGGCTCACCCCCACGTAGCCGGCGCAGGCTTCCTCCTCGCCTCCATCCCCTTCATCCTAATCTTCGTCTCCGGCGTCCTAGCCGATCTGATGGAAACGCGAGCGCGTCCCCTAGTCACCGCCTCAGTCTGGGGACTCCTCGCCGCCTACATCCTCTGGAACCTCCAAGCCCTAACCCAAGTCCCGCAAGGATGATCTAAGTGTTCATGTAGGGACAGCGACAGCGTTAATGTGGGGACGGCCGCCTCGGCCGTCCAGCCGAGCTGCAGCGAGGCACCTGCCTGCTAGCCGCCGCAACACTTCCGTAACGCATCTTCATCTCACAATCGTTGCTAAGCTCCTACCAGAACTCCCCCGCGGAGACATATCCATGCGATTCCCACTCGATGTCGATCTAGCGGTATTCCTCTTCGTGACCAGCAAAATGCTGTTCACAGCACTGCCCAGTCTGCGCAAAAGCGTGCCGCACGTTCCCGCTCACTACCAAATCGAAAACATCCCCGAAGGCTCTCTCACCAAAGCGCAAGCACGTTATTTCGCGCCCTACGACGAAAAACTGGCCGCCATGAACTACCGCCCGGTCTGCACCTATCTCGTCAGCAACTACGGCAAAAACCTCACGCGCTACTACACGAACCCCGCCGAGAGTTCACGCTGTGAGGTCGCGATCCACGAACTGGCCCTCACCGTCGAAGGCAAACCGGCTTTCACCTGCAGTTGCGTAATCCATTTCCACACCCGCTTCACCGACGACCGCGTTCTCACCACCCGCAACATGAAACTGAAGAACATCCTCGACAATCCGCCCTATTGGGTCCTGCAGGAGTGTCCCCAGATCGACGATCCCGCAAAGTTGAAGCGCATCCACGACGCCCGCGCTCAGACCATGGGATGCCCCGTCGCCCCTTTGACCGACGTCGACCGCATCTTCAAATCCGTTCAAAGCGAACACGAGCGCTACAGCGCCTATCAGCTTTCCGTGGGAGGCTACCGACCCGTTCCCGGCGAAGACAGCTACGCCCTCTCCGACAAAATCCACTGGCGCGGCGTTCGCAACTATTTCAATCCTCTTGCCCAGGGAATTTCAGCGCGACGTTTCTTACCCGCAGCGTTCCTGGCAGCCGCTTTGACGGTTTTCGCTCGCCTCGAGTATGCCCCCGCTGCCGCTCACGTCCTCCGGACTCTCGGCCTCCCAGGGGAATTCGCTGCTCAGGCCGTAATCCGGCTTTGTTACATCGTCGCGGGCGCTCTCATCGGCTACGTCCTCGAAAGCGAAATCTTCCTATGGACCTTTCTGCTGACCTACCTCCCGGTCCGACTCTTCACTAGCGGCAGCCTGGGCCCCCTTCCCTACAGCGCTCTCGCCGCAGGTGTAGCCTGGTGCGTATCCCAGTTCAAGAAACGCCGCCGCGCCGTCCTAATCCCGCAAACCGCTCCCTGATCAAGTCCCAAGAATGAATTCGCCGCACAAGCAGGTGTGGGGACGGCCGCCTCGAGAGCCTGCCCCGAGCGAAGCCGAGGGGTCCAGCCGAGCGCAGCGAGGCACGGCAGCACCCGCACCACTAACAATTCTCTACAATTCCTCCGCAACAACCCCACCGTCCCAGATCTAAACTCTAACCAGTGGAGGTACGCCATGACCCATCCGCTGGAGTATCATATTCCCGTGCGGCCTCTGATTCCGGCTTCGCTAGCGCTTTTCGGGATGCTTCTTCTAGCTTCCAGCAGCCCCGCTCAAAACACCAGCGCAGCTTCCTCCAGCTCCGGCCACGCCGTCAGCGCGACACCCACCATGCATGCCTCGTCCAACTCAGGCATCACTTTTTCCACCAAGGCCCCACCCGCAACCGGCTCGCACAGCAACAACAGCGGTCCCCAACACTCCACCTCCAACCCTCAACCTTATTACTACTACCCGTACGTGTACGCCGTGCCCGTTCCCTACGCCGCAGACGTCCTGGACAACGGCGCCTCCGACGACAACGATCCCGACTACCAAGGTGGCCCCACCGTCTTCGACCGCCGTGGCGCCGGACCAACCTCCTACATTCCCCCAGGCTACGAATCGCCAGCCGAATCGAACGCCGCACAAACGCAAGCAGAAGACACGCCCCCAACTGGATATAACCCCAACCCTGAACCGCCCCAGGATCCAACCGTCCTGGTCTTCAAGGACGGTCATCAACTCGAGATCGCAAACTACGCCATCGTCAATCAAACCGTCTATGACCTGACACCAGGACATCCCCGCAAGATCGCGCTAGCCGATCTCGATCTCCCGGCCACCCAAAAACAAAACGACGACCACGGCATCACTTTTGACCTGCCGTCCTCCACCCAGGCAAACTGAAATGCGCCTCCAGCAAATCCCGGAGTCACCACTGTGGAGCGGGCACTTCTGCCCGCCTGCCGGCAGCAAAATAACGCCGGCAAGAAATGCCGCTCGCCGCATCGCCTTAGCGATCAGCACATCAATTCTGGCTCTAGTGCCAAACGCCACAGCGCAAAGAACCGCGCGCGCCATAGCTCCGCGCCCCGCAAACCAGCATTTCAACTTGCCCGCCGGAGGTTTCGCTTTAGGGCAAGCCGCCTACGCACCCAGATTCCGCCGCGCGTCCCCCTACACCTCTTTGCCTTTCCCCTTCTTCGCCGATTCCTTCAATCCCGATGACATCTATTCCACCGGCTACCCCGTAGCCTCGCAACCGCCGCTAGTCCTGTTGCAAGCCGCGCGAGCCTTGGCCGCACCCACCGAGTACGCATCCACCGAACCCACGATCCCCCAACCGCTCGTGATCGAACTCCAGAACGGCCGTTACGTCCGAGTGAACAGCACTCCAGCCAATGGCGAAGCCCTGAAGATGACCGTCGAGCCGGCGCCGGCGATCGCCGCTCCACCTCCGCCCCACGATCTCCCGCCCGCACTCCTGCTCTTCCGCGACGGACACAGCGAAGAAGTCCGCGACTACACCATCGCCGACGGCATCCTCTACGCCCGCGGCGACTTCTACACCGACGGATACTGGAACAAGAAAATCGACCTCTCCACCCTCAACGTCCCCCAAACCCTCGAAGCCAACACCCAGCGCAACGTAAAATTCATCCTCCCTAAATCCCCCAACGAAGTAATCACCCGCCCCTAAGCTAAGTTCTACCCCGCGAACCCCTGTGCCCCCCGTGTTTAAGGTTCTAAAAGACTGACCCACCCCGAACTCAGCCCAAAATCAAGTTAACGTCCTTGGATCGTGACCGCCTCGATAAAGTCTGAAAACGTGCTACAATATCCTTCGAACAAATCCCATTAACACCTGCAAATGCAACCGTTTAGCCCACATTTCGCCATCACCCAGGAACCCCGAGTCCCCCATCGCACCCAGCCGGCGAGACTCTCGGGTTTTCAATTACAAAATTACAAAATTACCCGATTACTAAATGGTCCTCATGCCTGACGATCAAAATCCCGAACTCCCCCTGACCCCGCCACCCGGCGGCGGCGAAGGCAGCCCCGGCGCTCTCCACATTCAGCCCGTCAACATTGAAGACGAGATGCGCAAGTCGTATCTCGATTACTCGATGTCGGTAATCATCGGCCGCGCTCTCCCCGACGTCCGCGACGGACTCAAGCCCGTCCATCGCCGCATTCTCTACACCATGCAGCAGATGGGCCTCCAGCCCAACAAAGCCACGCGCAAGTGCGCCCGCATCGTCGGCGACGTAATGGGCAAATACCATCCCCACGGAAATCTAGCCGTCTATGACGCGTTAGTCCGCCTGGCGCAAACCTGGAGCATGCGCTACCCATTAATCTTCGGACAAGGAAATTTCGGTTCCGTAGACGGAGACCCGCCAGCAGCCGATCGCTACACCGAAGCAAAATTAGCGCAAGTAGCAACAGCGCTCTTAGAAGATCTAGACAAAGAAACGGTAGACTTCCGCCCCAACTACGACGGCAGCGAAGTAGAGCCCGACGTTCTCCCTACAAGAATTCCGAACCTATTAATCAACGGCTCCGACGGAATCGCCGTAGGCATGGCCACAAAAATTCCGCCGCACAACTTAACCGAAATCGTCGACGCCACTATCACCCTGATCAACGACCCCAACGCCCAGCTCGCCGAAATTCTGAAATTCGTTCAAGGCCCCGACTTCCCGACCGCCGGAGTAATCCACGGACGCGCCGGCGTCTTCGAAGCCTACCGCACCGGCCGCGGCCGCTTCATGATGCGCGCCAAAGCCGCCATCGAAAACATCAACAAAGATCGCCAGGCCATCATCGTCACCGAAATCCCCTATCAGGTAAACAAAGCGCGTTTAGTCGAACGCATCGCGCAGTTGGTCAACGACAAAGACATCGAAGACATTTCTGACATCCGCGACGAAAGCGATCGCGACGGCATGCGCATCGTAGTCGAACTGAAGCGCGGAGCCGAGCCCCAAATCGTCCTCAACCAGCTCTACAAACACACCGCCATGCAGGAAGGTTTCTCCATGATCCTGCTGGCGGTCGTCAACGGCCAGCCCCGCGAAATGGGACTGATTCAGGCCATCAAGCACTTCATTAATCACCGCGTCGATGTAGTCCGCCGCCGCACTGCTTTCTTACTCCAGAAAGCCCGTGACCGCGAACACATCCTCGAAGGCTATCTAAACGCGCTCGATCATCTCGACAACGTAATCACCATCATCCGTGCCAGCGCCAACCGCGCCGACGCCCGCGAAAATTTAGTCGCCTACTTCGGCGGCAAGAAAATCGACATCAACACGACGGGCCGCGCTCCCAAGCTGGCCCCCGAAAAGCCATTCACCTCGCGCCAGGCCGAAGCCATCCTCGAACTGCAACTGCACCGTCTCACAAAGTTGTCGATCGATGAAATCTCGAACGAGCTGAAAGAAACCCGCGAGCGCATCGAAGACTACGAGTCCATCCTCGCCTCCGAAAGCAAGCTCCGCAAAGTAATCATCAAGGAATTAGAAGAAGTAAAAGAACTCTACGGAGACGAACGCCGCACCCGCATCGAAGACGAAGCCGCAGAAATCGTCCTCGAAGACCTTATCGCCGACGAGCAGGTAGCCGTAACCTTCAGCCACTCCGGCTACATGAAGCGCACGCCCATCTCCACCTACCGCATGCAGCGCCGCGGAGGCACCGGCCGCACCGGCATGAAGACTCGCGACGAAGATTTCGTCGAACATCTCTTCATCGCCTCCACCCACGCCTACATCCTCATCTTCACCAACAAAGGCCGAGTCTACTGGCTCAAGGTCTACGAAATTCCCGACGTAAGCGCCGCCGGCAAAGGCAAACACATCGGCAACCTGATCGGCCTCCAACCCGGCGAAACCGTCCGCACCATGCTAGCCGTCCGCAATCTCGAAGAAGAAAATAAATACATCTTCTTCGCCACCCGCAACGGCCTGGTAAAAAAATCCGAGCTCCGCGAGTTCATGCACGTCCGCTCCAACGGCATCAACGCCATCAACATCGAAGAAGGAGACGAACTAGTAGCCGCCCGCATCACCAACGGCAACCAAATCGTTTTCATCGCCTCCCACGAAGGCGCAGCCATTCGCTTCGACGAAAATCACGTCCGCCCCATGGGCCGCGCAGCGTATGGTGTGAACGGAATTAATCTAGAAGAACGCGACTACGTAGTAGGCATGACGGTAACCCCAAAACCAGAGACCGAAGGAACAGAGAAGAACCAGGCAGGAACAACCACGGCGCATGTGGAGACGGCCGTCCTCGGCCGTCCAGCAAGCGAAGCGAGCCAAGGCGAGGCAGAAGCGGTAACCGAGATCCCACCAACAGAAACCGTAGACCTAACCCAAAAAGGCACGCTGATCCTCTCCGTAACTGAAAACGGCTACGGCAAGCGCACCCCCGCCGACGAATACCGTCTAACCAACCGGGCAGGCAAAGGCGTAATCAATATCAAAACCACAGAACGAGTAGGAAAAGTAGTAGCGATCGCGCTGGTAGACGAGAACTCCCAGGTAATGTTAATCAGCCAATACGGCAAAATCATCCGCATGGATTCCAAAACCATCCGCGAATCCGGCCGCAACGCCCAAGGCGTCCGCCTCCTCCACATGGAACCCGGCGACCGCGTAGCCGCAGCCGTAGTGCTAGCCCCAGAAGAAGAACCAAACGGCCCCACCAACGGAGGCACCCTGCTTCAGTAACGAATGAAGCTTGTCATTCCGAACCCGGCCGAAGGCCGGGTGAGGAACCTGCTTCCGCTGCCATCACCACGGACTCGATCGTGCCGCCCACAACTCGGTACCAGGTACTGGCCCCTACTTCACTCCCTGCTTCCGATTAATCTCCCGCGAAAACTCCGTGAAGAAATTCAACAGCGTCCCCCACCCAATCTGCTCCGCCATCGCTTGTCCGCCTTCCGCAAAAACATTGTGCGAACCAGGCTTCCAAATCGTCGAAATCGCTCCGCCGCCAAAAGCTCCCCCATACAACGCCCACTGCGGATGCAAATGCTCCTCGCTGCGATCATAAGTCACCAGATTCCGGATAAACGCATGCCGCGTCCGCGGCCACAGCCCTTGGCATTTGCACTGGTCGTAACGCACTTCGTATCCGAGCAGTGCATTGCCCCCTGCCGCCAGCGTGTTCGCCGAAATGAATTGCCCTTCCCGCGACGCAAACCGTTTCCCATACCCTCCCCATCCGCCGCCCCACTGCCAGGGCGTCCCTCGAGCCTGGTCAATCCCTGCTGCAAACATCCTTTTCATGTAAGCTTCCGGAGTAATCAGCGTCTGTCGCAGATAAATCACTTCCCGCTGCTCTCGCGTCGGACTGACCAGCTTCCGGTTCCGCCCCACATACTCTCCCGCAATCCACCCCGATTCCCAGTCCCGCGCCTTCTTCAGCCCCGCCGTAGCCGCATCCTTAGTAATGATGACCGGATTATCACTTTTCTTTTTGCTCTCCCCGGGCGCATCCGGAAGCTCTTTCCCCGGCGCCTGTCCCGAAGTCTGTCCGGAACTCTGACTAGGACTCTGCGCGGGATCGTTCGCCGGCTCACCACCCTGCGCCCACCCCAATCCCGTCCACATCAACCAAACCACCGCAAGCGCAAAACAAGCTTTAGCCTTTGACCCCCGTGTCCCCCGTGGTAAAGCCTTTGACGTCCCCACCCGAACCCCCAATTGTTGAACTCCCTGAGATGCATTCGCCCCACACCCGCGTTGTTAAAAAGTTCTATCCGTGCGAATCCGCGTAGATCCGTGGCGAAAAGTTTTTCCTACCCTCTCTCAAACGCGTGCTTCTTCTCCAACTCTTCCACCGCCGTCCGCATCGCACCCTCAAATTTCTCCGCCTGTCCCATCAACCCCGCAGTAGCCTCAGCCCACTCCCCCTCCACTAAAATCCGCCCATCCCCAGCCAGCCGTCCCGCAATTTCCACCAAATGCCCCGCATTAGTCTCCAAATACTGCGCGTCAGTAGGATCCCCAATCCAAACCTTGGACCCTCCGCTCTGGGCACTCGGTACTCGGTACTCGTTACTGCTCCTCGTCCCCCAATAAACCTTCCGCTCCAAAAACTCCGCAATCACTTCATCCGTAGCCTTCCCAAAAACCCACTTCCCGCGCTTGAAATCATAATGCCGGCTCGAAAACGCCACCGGCTTCAGCTTCCCCGACTTCACAAACTCAATCTGCCGGTGATCCACTTCCTTCCGCAAAGCATTAATCACCGGAGCCTCCACGTCCTCAGGCTCGAGCGAAGCCACCACCTCTCTTACCACCGCCGACAAATTCACCGCCACCGGCGCATGCAGCCCATCCGAATTCTCCAGCCGGATATCCCCATGCAGCACCCAGAAATCCGCCCCCGAAGTCGACCGATGAAACGGCCACTCCAAAGAAATAGTCAGCGGCAACCCGCTCAAAGTAACCCAAATCTTCTTCGCCTCACCCGCCTGCATCATCGTCGAACCCACCTCTTAATTGGACTAACATGCGTTTGTCATTATCAATGCACTACCCAGTGTTACCCCGTGCCTCTGTGGCAAAGATCTCGATCTTGCCGGGTGCCCCTCGATAAGAACGAAGGCGGTGTCAAGGACAAAGATTTCCTGGCGGTGCGATGAGCACCGCTTTTTTCACCAGAGAGGTTGAGGACCAAGACTCTGGAAATCTCACGCTAAATCACTCTGCGGCAGAACCGTCGTTCCACCAACCATCGATTCGACCCGTTTGTCGGCCATGATTCTTCTATGCGAACATCCCGTCTCTACGGGATGCGAGAGCGCCCAATCAATTTCTCGGTCTAGCTTGCGCCGACCAGGGGCACCCGCGGGCTGCTCTCGATGCGAACGACTTCCGGATACGGCTTCTGCGTGCGCAGCATCCAGTACAGTCGTACGGCCAACTTGCGCGCCGCCGCCACCTTGGCCACCGCTTTCGGCTTCTGGTGGCAGCGATGCAAATACTCTTTGCGGAGTCCGGGATCAAAACGCACCACAATCTGCGCCGCTTCCACCAACAGCATCCGCAGCATGCGATTGCCTTGCTTGCTGATCGCACCCAGCTTCTGCCGTCCCCCCGAAGAGTGCTCGCGCGGAATCAGTCCCAGATAGCTGGCCACCTGCTTGCCGCGCTGGAAGCGGCTTACATCCCCCATGGTCAGCACATAGGCCAGCGCCGTCACCGCTCCCACTCCCGGCTGGGTTTGCAGTAGAAGCGCCATTTTGTCTCGTTGCGCTTCTGCTTTCACCGCCCGGTCCAGCGGATCAATCTGCTCATCCAGCATGGCCAGCAGCGCCAGCAAATCTTCCCGCCGGCGCGCCGCCCACGGCTGCAACGGCAACTCGCGCAGCACCTTCTGTCCCGCCTGGCTCCACAGCTTGTGCTTGCGCTGCACTCCCTGATTCAGGCACAGATGCTGCAACTCATTCTTCACCCGCGCCCGCATCGTCACCAGCTTGTAGCGATGCAAGAGCAACTGCCGCAGATCCCGTACTTCACTCGACGGCATCCAGATGCGCGGAAACCGCCCTTCCTGCAGCAGCCTGCGTATGTGCTCCGCGTCCCGCCGGTCCGTCTTCTGCTGCCGCACGCAGCTGGCGCGGATCTGCGCCGCATCCCCCACCCACAACTCGTGACCCAACTCCCCCAGCAAGTCCACCAGCCAGTGACAGTTTCCCGTCGCTTCCATCCCGATCAGCGCCGGCGCCGGCAGCTGCCGATAATACCGCTCGGCATCGCCCGAGGCTTGCACCAGCTTTCGTTCCCCGGTCTCTCCCGTCTCCGTATCCAGCCAGGAAACTTGTTGCCAGCTGGGATGATAATCACACCCTATAATCATCATTGCGAAGGCTCCTTTCTTCCCAGCGTCTTTGGTCCTCAAATCAAGACTACCGGGTTTCGAATCGAGCCTTCGTTCTTATCCAATCATTTTCTCGCGTCCTTTGCGAGAAGTGGGGATTGCTCGCAGCCTGCACTACCCTTCCTCCGCTCCAATTGGCGATCAGCAAAACGCACGCCAAACAGACGAGAACCCGGAAGCCAGGCACTGGGCACTAGGTACTAGGTACTCGGGACTCGCGACTCCCTACTTCTTCCGAACCTTCGCCCCCATCCGCAACAACTTCCGCACCGTCCCCGTAGGCAGCCGCTTCATCTGATCATGCAACTCTGTCACTGCCTCAAAAAAACCGGCCATAGCCGCCAGCCGCTCCCGAGTAAAATCCGCCCCAGCTTCCTTCGGATCCAACTCCTCCAGACTCCTCCGCAACATCTCCCGCGTAGGATCAATCTCCCGCCGCTTCCTCTGCTCAATCACCAGCCGGAACATCTCCCACACATCTTTCATCGACTCATAATGTTCCCGCCGGTCCCCCAAAACATGCACCGCCCGCACAATCCCCCATCCCTCGAGCTCCCGGATCGACGTACTAACATTCGACCGCGCCACACTCAGCGTCTCCGCAATCTCCTCCGCCGGCAACGCCCGTGGCGACAAATACAGCAACGCATGAATCTGCGCCACCGTCCGGTTAATCCCCCACCGCGTCCCCATCTCCCCCCAATGCAAAATGTATTGTTTCTGCACCCCAGTCAAAGCGCCCATATCAGTTCTTTCAGTTCAAACAGAATCTACAGAACACACTACCGCCATGTCAACAAAGGAGTCCTTGTCATTCCGAGCAAAGCGAGGAACCTGCTTCCCGCCGGCACCACCACCACTCTGCGTACGTCGGAAATGCCTGCACCACCGTGGAAGCGCGGCGCTTCAGCTCCCGTGCTCGTGTGATGGATGGAAGCCGCCAACTCTCGGCGCCTATTTCGGAAGCGGCGTCATCTCGAACGAGGTGAGGAATCTGCTTCAGGCACGACCACTACAGCCGAAGCCACTGGGTACTAGGTACTGGGTACTCGAGACTCCCCACCCTGCTTAGCAATTTTCTTCTTAGCAGGCGCCTTCCGCTCCGCCTCAGCCCGCTTCCGCTCTTGATACCGCCGATCATGAAACGACTGGTCCGACGCTTGTTTCTTCATCCCTCCAGCTTGACACACCCACCCAAACATATCCAGCACTACAAGAATCTGGAACTGCCATCCCGAGCAGAATTCTTCATCCCGAGCCGAGCAGAGACCTCGCGAAGCGAAGCCCAGGGGATCCCACCCGTTTGCTGTACTATTCTCCCGACATCGCCAACTGAAGAAAGCGCCAGTTCTTCGTGGACCGTTTAGCCTCCAACACGCTTCGCACTCTCGCCATCGTCGCCATCGCCCTCTTCGTCATCATCGCGTGCCTTCTGCTCCTTCTCCTGGCACTCGCCGCAAGAATATTGGGAAATCCTGGCCACCACGATCCTCAAACCACGAACTTGTTTTACGGCTGGATCCTCGCTGCGGTCGTACTCGTAATCATCGCCACCCTCAGCATCGCCAAATTAGCGAAAGGCATCGTTCGCGAATCCATCACCCGACCCGTACCGCAATCCGAATCGATTCCCCTCGCGCAACCTTCCACACATGAGCCAACATCCGTTCAGCCCCAAAACACGCACCACGTCGCCCACATTTCTCCCGCCAGCCGTTCGGCCATTCACACCCTCGTCCTGGCCATCGCCGCCCAAATCGCTGCCCAGGCCGCAATCGCCGTTCTCGGATGGCAGTGGGCCCTCCAATCCCCCCTCGCCAGCTTCCGCCCCGCTTTGCCGGTTGCTCTGGTCTCGGGAGCCGCTTCCAACCTGCCGTATCTCCTGCTCGTATTCAGTCTGCTTCGCAACCCCGGCCGCCGTGCCTTCGCCTATTCCCTGGTAATTCCCTCCCTCCTGATTCTTTTCGGGATCTTCGTCAACTCCGCCACCATCTTTTTCTTCCTCCGCTTGTCCCACTCCGCCGCATCCTTCCTTCTCCTGATTCCCTGGGCGCTCCACATTTTCATCCTCTATCTAGCCTGGAAAGCCATTCGCCTCACCGGAATCTTTCCCAACCCAGCTCGTCTGATCGTCGCCGCAGTAGTTCTCTCTATTTACTACTCCCTGCTACCGGTTCTCCTCATAGTCCTGAATTATGTCCTGAATTATGCCCTGAACTATGCGCCCCGTTGAGGGACGCCGGGCGCCCCATGTCTCGCGTACCTTGCGAGACAGCCTGCCCTGAGCGAAGCCGAAGGGTGGGATTCCACGGCCCCATCCCTCTTGGGATTTCCTACCCCAACGTAAACTCAGCTCTCGATTTCTCAGCCGTCCCTACACTCCCCCAACCGCAATTTCTTGCAGCTTGACAGCTCAACCGCTTCCGCACATAATCCCTCGCGAGTTTCGGGCGCATCTGTCCGCTTTCCGCCTGAAACCTCGCTTTCACTCCCCGGTCGATTCCTTCGAAGGAGAATCCTATGAAGCTCCGCATCGCCTGCGTGACGGTTGCGTTGTGGTCCCTGGCTCTCTCACTGACTCCACTCACCATCGCTCAAACACCCGCGCAACCCGCATCCGCCCTGCCTCGTCTCGTCCGCTTTGGCGGCACCCTCAAAGATCTCAACGGCAATCCGCTGTCGGGCGTAGTCGGCATCACCTTCGCCTTCTACTCCGAAAAAACCGGAGGTGCTCCACTCTGGCTCGAGACCCAGAACGCAACCGCCGACAGCACCGGCCACTACACCGTTCTTCTGGGATCAACCAAGTCCGAAGGTCTCCCCGCCGACCTGTTCACCACGGAACAGGCCCGCTGGGTCGGAGTACAAGTCTCCGGACAACCCGAGCAGCCGCGCGTACTACTGGCCAGCGCTCCCTATGCGTTGAAAGCAGGAGACGCAGAAACCCTAGGCGGACTTCCACCCTCAGCCTTCGTGCTGGCCGCACCGGCGGCCATCGGCTCGGCCACGGGAAGCAGTTCCGCTGAAACGGTAACGCCACTAGCGGCCACCGACGTCACCACCACGGGCGACACTACTGGTTATCTGCCGATGTTCAGCGGAGCCGCGACCATCGTCGATTCGTCGGTCTTTCAGACGGGCAGCGGAACCAGCGGCAAGATCGGCATCGACACCACCACGCCGGCCACGCAACTCGACGTCAACGGTGCGGGCACGATTCGCGGCACGCTGACTCTTCCCGCCACGGGTACGGCAACGACTACCGGAGGCGATGTTTCGCAAGGTCTGAATTTTGTGGCCTCTTCCTACAACAGCACGAGCGCGACGGCGGTGAACCAGACGTTCCGCTGGCACGCCGAGCCCGCAGCGAACGACACGACCGCCCCGTCGGCTACGCTGAACCTGCTCTACGGACTGGGCACGGCGACCCCCTCCGAGACCGGACTGAAGATCAGCAGCAAGGGCGTCGTCACCTTCGCCACGGGACAAACCTTCCCCGGCACCGGAACCATCAGCGGCATCACCACGGCCGCCGGCAGCGGATTGGCGGGCGGCGGCACGACCGGAACCCTAAGTCTGAAAGTGCCCGCAGCCGGCATCACCAACGCCATGCTGGCCGACTCGAAGATTACTCTGAACAACAACACGGCCGGCGGACTGACCACCCCCGGAGCCATGACCCTGGGCAGCACCTATACGATCGGGCTGAAGCCGTGCGCGACGAGTCAGATCCTGCAATACAGCGGCACAACTTGGAACTGCGTCTCCCCAACCGGTACCGGCACGATAACCGGCGTCACCGCTGGCACCGACCTCACCGGCGGCGGCACCGGTGGCAAGGTCACGCTCAACCTCGACACGACAAAGGTTCCGCAGCTGAGTGCGGCCAACGTCTTCACTGCCAATCAAACGGTCAAAGGAAGCCTCAACGTGGGCACAGGGGCCTCGACGCCGATATCTATTCTGGAGGCGTCGGCCAGCGCACCCGAGGCGTTGGGGCCGACGCTTACCCTCACCAACCCACTCGGAAGTGGCAACTTCGGCGGTTCATCGATCGACTTCAATACCTACGCGCCTACCACCAGCGGGACCTACAACCCCAGCAGCCGCATCGAGGCATTCGGCGACGGCGGCTACGGAGACAGCCTCTGGTTCGAATCCAACAACGACCATAGCCTCGGGGGGCCTAACCAGGGTCTTGCCCTTAACATGATTATCGGCAGCAACGGGCGGGTCGAAATTGGGGGTGGGGACACCGATCCCAATGACTTTTTCGAGCAACTCGTAGTTAACTCCGAGCCTCTATCGGGCAACGGGGAAACTGCAGCCATCGGGGCATTCGGCGGGGCGCCCAGCGGTGTGACCGATGCGAACGGGTCAAATGGCGTCTATGCGGTCGGCGGTGACGGGGTGGGCAATGCTCAGGCCGACTTTGCCGGCGATGGCGGTGACTTCTATGGGGGATTCACCCCGGAGAGCAGCAGCGGGGCAGCTGGCTACGGCATCTACGCAACCGGCGGCGTTGGCGGAGTAGGAGTCGCAGCTTATGCCGGATACTTCGACGGCAACATCGAGGTAACTGGCACCGTCTTCGGGTCAGCCAAGGACTTTAAGATTGACCACCCGCTCGATCCCGCGAACAAATACCTGTATCACACTTCGGTGGAATCGTCGGAGATGATGAATATCTACACCGGCAATGTAGTCACCGACGAGCTTGGCATGGCGACAGTCAAACTGCCGGATTGGTTCGAGGCGGAGAACGCCGATTTTCGCTACCAGTTGACGGTGATCGGGCGCAAGGCGCAGGCCTGGATCGCCGAGGAAGTCGAACACGGTCAGTTCAAGATCGCGAGCGATGCCACGCAGACGAAGATCTCCTGGCAAATCACGGCGGTGCGACAAGACGCGTTTGCCAAAGCCCACCCACTGATTGTCGAACAGGCGAAGCCAGCCCGCGAGCGCGGTTTCTATCAGAACCCCGAGCTCTTCGGCCAACCTGCCGAAAGGCAGACCGAGTGGGGACGTCGTCCACAGCAGATGGAACGCATGAAGCAGACGCGTGAACGGCAGAAGGTGGCCGCCCGAAAACGTTTCACGCACAGCCACGATCAGCCAGCCATCGCTGTAAATAAGCACGAATCCAGCCTTGGCATTGCCGCACAGAAGCCGAATGTGCCGCGATAACGGCGAGGGGTGCCGGGTGCCCCATGTCTCGCGCACTTTGCGATACAGCCTGCCCCGTTTTGCCGAAGCCCCGAGCGAAGCCGAGGGGAAAGTCGAAGGGCGGGGACTTTGACTTCATCTCCGGGGGGTTCAACCCGCCGTCCTGCTATCATGCCTACCCGAGGGGGAAACAACCATGGCGAATCTGTCTGTAGTAGTTAAGCAGTTGAGGAAGGAACGGGACAAAGTCGAAAAGCAGTTGTCAGCATTGAATGTAGCCCTCGCCGCTTTTGTCGGCACGTACTACGGCGCCAAACCAACCCGCAAGAAACGAACGATATCGGCCGCCGGACGCAAGAAGATCGCAGCCGCACAAAGGGCGCGCTGGGCAAAGATTCGGGCCAAGAAAGCAGCCTAGGAAGTTTGCAATACCGAGAAGCCGGGTGCCCCATTTCTCGCGTCTTTTGCGAGAAGTGGGGCCTTTGACTTTGACGATCAATCCGAACCGGAGCTGCCTTTCACTACGACGAGGGCACCCTATCCTTGTTTCCCTTTGGAGAGTCAGCGCCGGCTCTGTTTTGCCGAGGCTTCGAGCGAAGCCGCGGGAGCAGACGAAGGGGCCGGGGATTTTCATTCCGACGAACCCTACACTCTAGCTACAATCAGGAATTCATGCACCCGGCCCGCATCGCCGAACTGCTCGAGCCCTTCGTATCCGCCACCGGAGAGCCTTGTCATTCCGAACCGGGCCGAAGGCCCGGTGAGGAACCTGCTGTCCTCTCCGCCGCTCAACTCAAAGATATATCGACGTACATCGATATACTTCTTCACTGGAACACCCGCATCAACCTGACCGCCATCCGCAACGAAGAAGAAATAGTAACCCGCCACTTCGGCGAATCCCTGTTCGCGGCCCGCCACCTGTTCCCGCCCCACCCCGTGCCTTCCTCTGTGTCCTCTGTGCCCCCTGTGTCAAAGGATTTTGACTCCGCCAACGACCGACGACCAACGACCAACGACCGAGTAGCCGACCTCGGCTCCGGCGCCGGCTTCCCCGGCATCCCCATAAAACTCTGGGCCCCCAACATCGCCCTAACCCTGATCGAATCCAACCAAAAGAAGGCAACCTTCCTCCGAGAACTATCCCGCTCCCTTACATTGACGGACGTCAATATAGAAAACGCCCGCGCCGAAACCCTCCCCCCTTCGACCTTCGACGTAGTAACCCTCCGCGCCGTAGAACGCCTCCCCAAAGTCCTCCCGACAGCCACTAACCTCCTCGCCCCCAAGGGCCGCCTGGCTCTCCTGATCTCGGCACCCCAGCTCGAAACCACCCGCTCCACCCTCCCCAACCTCCACTGGAACCATCCGATCCCCATCCCCCAGTCCAAGTCCCGCATAGTCCTCGTCGGCAGTCCAGAACCAGGGATGCCAACAGGTGGAGCGAACTAGCCAATATTTCCCATGAAACTCATCCGATGGTCAGAAGACCTCAGGATAATAGCCACCAAAGTGGTAAATCTATGCTTAGAGCAACATATCCTTCTCGGCGAAAGCCGCTGAGTGTTCCAACCGGAACACTCAGCACAATGTTCCGGTTGGAACATTCGAGCGTTGTGTTCCGACTGGAACATTCGACAGATTGTTCCAGCCGGAACACTCGATGCGCTTCCCCGCACCCGGGATAAGCATGTTTCTCCTTTCAAAGTGCCAAGTTTGCTGAATGTTCCAACCGGAACATTCAATCTGTCTCGCCGACGCAACCACCATGAAAAGCTCCTGAGTGTTCCGACCGGAACATTGGACACGTTTTGCACACAATTCAGCTTGCGCATGGCAATTCGACCTTGCATTCGAAATGCGAATCGCACTATTCTGCCAACAGCTCTGGCTCCTCGACAATTTATGGGACGCGTCATCGCTGTTGCCAATCAGAAGGGCGGCGTGGGTAAGACTACGACTGCCATCAACCTGGCCGCCTCCTTTGCGGCCGCCGAAGTGAACACACTCCTCATTGATTGCGATCCGCAATCGAATGCCACCAGCGGCCTGGGCCTGATGAAAGATCCGGAACGCATCTCTACTTATCACCTGCTGCTCGGCGCGGCCAGCGGCGAGGAAGCTCTGGCCGTGACTGCGCTTGAACAGCTCTGGCTGATCCCGTCACACAAGAACCTGATCGGGGCAAACCTGGAGCTTGTGGAGGTTGAGCGGCGCGAGTATCGCTTGCGGGACGCGATCGCGCCACTGCGCGATCGCTTCCAGTACATCGTGCTCGACTGCCCGCCGGCGCTTGACCTTCTCACACTGAACGGGCTGGTCGCGGCTGACTCAGTTTTGATTCCTATGCAGGCGGAATACTTTGCGCTGGAAGGCATCAGCGAGTTGCTGGACACAGTGGAGCGCATCCGCGCGGGGTTGAACCCGGGGCTGGAGATTGAAGGTGTGGTGCTGACCATGCTGGATGAGCGGACCAACCTGGCGCAGCAGGTGACAGCTGAACTCAGGAAGTTTTTTGGGGATAAGGTGTGTGCGGCGAGTATCCCGCGGAACATACGGCTGGCGGAGGCGCCTAGCCATGGCAAGCCGGCGCTGATGTACGATCCGCGGTCGCGCGGGGCGGAGAGTTATATACGGCTGGCTAAGGAGCTGCTGGGACGGCATCTGGCGGCTGCTGGCGAGTCGCCTGCGGCGATTAGTGCTTGATTTGTAGATCGATATTCATCGATGTATTAGATTGATGTGCGTCGATGTACGCGGTGCACGCAAAAAGGGCATGGATTGTCGTTAGGGAAGGGACAGCAGGTTCCTCACTTCGTTCGGAATGACAAAGTTTGAGAGGGGATTGAATGACTACTTCGGCGGCGGAGAAGTTGGCGGGGCATGGGGTCGAGAAGAAAGAAGAGAAGGTCGAGAAGCGGCGGGCTTTGGGGCGGGGGTTGGAGTCGTTGTTGCCGGGGCCGCGGGTGGTCGGTCCTCCGACCCACTTGCCGTCCCCACCCTTCGCAAAGGACGCGAAGGATGGGCCACCCAGGGATACACCCTCCCCTGAGGGGCTGAAGCCCGGGTCTTCTTCTGTCGGAAGTGGCATGGCTGACGCCGCACCCTTCCCGAGCGCGGCGGATGCAGAGAGCAGTGATGGCGCCGGCGAACAGCAGGTTCCTCACTTCGTTCGGAATGACAACGGTGTTGGGGTGCAAACGTCGGACGAGGCGGACTCTACGCGGGCGGGGGCGCCCGCGCCACACATGGACGAGGTGATTTCGATTCAGGCGGTGGCTGAGACGCGGATTCCTCATGATCGGGTTACGCATCTTCCGGTGGATGTTATCGAGAAGAATCCTTATCAGACGCGGTATGTGTTTGATGAGGAGATGCTGGGGGAGTTGGCGGCCTCGATTAAGGAACATGGGGTGGTGCAGCCCGTGGTGGTGCGTCCGGCGGAGGAGGAAGGGCGCTACATCCTGGTGCTGGGCGAGCGGCGGTTGCGGGCTTCGAAGATGGCGGGGAAGGAAACGATCCCGGCGCTGGTGCGGAGGGTATCGCCGCAGCAGGCGGCGGAGATGACCGTGCTTGAGAACGTGATGCGGGAGGATCTGAATCCGATCGAGGAGGCGGAAGCGTTCCGGGTGCTGAGCCTGGAGTTCAAGCTGACGCAGTCACAGATTGCAGACCGGATTGGAATGTCGCGGGAGACAGTGTCGAATTACATGCGGCTGTTGCGGCTGCCGCAGAAGGTGATGGAGTACATGCTGGCGGAGCGGCTCAGCTTCAGCGATGCGCGAGAGATTTTGCGGCTGGAGAATGAAGAGTACATCGAGCAGGTCGCGGAAGAAGTGGTTACGCACAAGTTGAAGTGGGACCAGATTGAAGACCGGGTGATGCGGATCAACGGGTCGTTTCCGATGTTGCCGGGGCAGACCTTGCCGGGAGAGAAGAAGAAAAAAGGGGGGGCGCGGTGGATGGATCCGAATGTGCGGGCGGCGCAGACGGATATGGAGCGGACCTTGGGGATGCGGGTTCGGATTCGAGACCGGCATGGGAAGGGGAGGATTGTGATTGAGTATGCTTCCGTGGATGATTATGAGCGGGTTACTTCTTTGCTCAGGACGAAGAAGTAGCCAGTACCTAGAACCCAGTTTTGGAGGCGGCTTTTGGCCGCCTTTTTGTTTTTTGGGTGGTTTCGGGAGGAATCAAGGTGGTAAGAGTGGGAAGGGATGGCTTCTTTTCTCTTGCCTTGGCCGGAGTTTAATCCCGGTGTGGCCTCGTTATTGGTAGTGGAGTGGGTTGGATGGGGGATGTTAACTAGTTTGATTCCTGGAATGCGGGAATTTCGGCTTGAGCTTGGCGGTACAATCTTCCGTGGGGGTTGGGGTGTGTGCCGTCCCGTGAAGGGACTGGGTTCCTTTCTTGCTGCTTACCCCGCACTTACGTGCCGGGCCAGTGGATGCCGTCGCTGGCGCGATTCAGATCAGCTCCATTATCTCGAACCGTCCGCCGGAGACCGTCTGAGGAAGTGCCGATGAAAAAGACGCTCCGTGCGTGGTTGGCTGGCGTGAGCTCGGCCTTTCCCACCACCTTCAGTCCTTACTGGCGCATGCTGCCGCTGGGACGGATGAAGATGTTCATGGCGGGATACTTCTTCGTGGGAGCCGCGGGCGGTTTCGCGTTCGATCTAACGCAGCTCAATGCTTTGCGCATCGGCGGAGGTTTCTTTTGGCCGGTCTTAGTGGGCACGGGAGCGACGGCGCTCAGGACTGCCGCAATCAAGAGAGTTCGTCTTGTCCCTCTACTGTTTCTGCTGTTTGGCGCGATCGCCTGGCTGGGCTACTGGGCCTCGCACACTTCGATGGCTCTCCCGGTACCCGTTGCTCTACATCGGCGCGTGCTATTCGATGCGATCGGGATTTTGGCTAGTATCGCTTTCGGAATTCGATTTCTGCTGATCTTCGCTGGTACGGAGGGCGTAGCCAGCGTTCGTATGCAGACGGAGCTTTCTTTGGCTCACGGCATTCAGGCGACTCTGGTTCCGACCGTCTCTTTCCGAAACGCGAGTTTCGAGCTATACGGCAAATCGATCCCCAGCACGGAAATGGGCGGAGATCTGATCGACGTCATCGAGAGCGGCGGAGGGTTGGTGGCCTACGTCGCCGACATCTCCGGCCACGGCCTACCGGCCGGCCAACTCATGGGGATGTTGAAGACTGCGATGCGACTCGCCGTGCAATTCCGGCAAATGCCGGTAGCAGCGCTTGAAAGTGTGGACCGCGTGTTGCCCGATGTGAAGGGGCCTGAAATGTACGCCACGCTGGCCCTACTTCGCTTCGACGGCTCCAGTGAAGCTGAATACGCGGTCGCCGGGCATCCGCCGATAATCCATTACCGGCACAGCAGCGGGGACACGGCCTGTCTCTCCATGGAGCAGCTTCCGTTGGGACTGTTGCCCGGCGGTTTCTATTCCAGTACGCGCGTCCTCTATTCATCGCGTGATCTCTTCTTGATGCTTACCGACGGAATAGCGGAAGTGGCCAATGCGAGGGATGAAGAATTTGGCCTGACTCGCCTGCAAGAGCTGCTGACGCAGCATGCAACGAAAGCGTTGCCGGAAATTTGGGACCTCATCATGGGCGAGGTGCGACGATACGGTCTGCAGCAGGATGACCAAAGTCTGCTCCTGCTGCGCGTGCTGGACCCGGCCATCCCACTCGCGACCTGATTCCGAGGGGGCTGAAGCGCTTGCGGAATTCCTGGAGAGGGTTGGATTATGGGCTTGACTGACGTCGAGAAAGTTTTGGGGTCGGTGGCGGTGCAGTTGATGAATGGGGAAGTGGTTTTGCTGCAGGGCGAGAAGACGCCGGTTGAGCGTGTAGGGAGTGGGCGGCTGCGGATGGTTCAGTTTCGGATGAATGGCCGGGTGATGGAGGCGATTGAGCAGAATCCTGAAAAGCCCAGTCGGTGGGGGAAATTGGCGCGGGAGAAACATCAGGTGGTGCAGTTTCGGGATGTGGAGACGCATCGGTATGTGGCGGTGTCGGTGGATGGAGAAGTGCAGGAGTATGGAAAGTAGTGGGTACCAAGCACCGAGTTGCGAGTTCAGGGACCGATACTGGAGTAGATAGGCACCTTGGGGCAGAAGCTCCGATCTCTTCTAGACCTTTTACGCGGCGCCGAAGCGCTGCTCTTCCACACTTGTGCGGGCAGTGTGCGAGACTTCGGGATCGAGGTGGCGGACGCGAGAAGCAGGTTCTTCCACTCCGCCGTCGCTGACGCTCCAGCTCCGGTCGGAATGACAACGTTTGCCGAGATTGTCAGTTTGCCTCGGGGGCTGAAGCCCGGATATTTTCTGGACCTTGACGCGGCGCTGAAGCGCCGCTCTTCCACGGCTGCACATACGGTTCCGCCGCTGCCGAAAGCAAACCTTATTTGGCGAAGAAGTAGTCGAAGGATTTTATGGCGGTGAATTCGTCGTCTTTGATGTCGAAGACGGTGTAGAGCTTGGTGACCTGGACTATGTCGTGGACTTTCTTGGTGAGGCTTAGGAGTTTTAGTTCGCCGCCGGCGGTGCGGACGGCGGTGTAGCCGCTGACCAGTTCACCTACGCCGGAGGAATCGAGGTAATCGACTTGCGCGAGGTTGAGGATGATTTTTTTCTTGCCTTCGACCAGGAGCTGGCGGATGGTGTCGCGGAGAAGTCCCGTCTCGTCGCCCAGGGTGATGCGTCCGACAATGTCGACGATGGTTACGTGGCTAACTTCGCGGGTGGTGATGGTCATGATGCCGATTGATTGTACCTCGGAATGGGGGAATCTACCACGGAGGCACGGAGGTCCATCATGAAAGCTGACGGCAGAGATTGCGCAGGCGAACAGCAGGTCCCTCGCTTTGCTCGGGATGACAAGATCTTAATAGCTTAGGGAGTTGAAGGCGGCCGAGGAAAGGCTGGGTTGGGAGTCGCGGATTTCCTGGATGGGACTGGTGACTATGGGAGTGTCGTATTCGGGGTGGTGAAATTCGAGGTGCATGCCGCGGCCTACGTATTGGAGCTTTAGCATGGAGCCTCCCCAGGTGGAACCGGCTATGGCTACTTGCACTGGGTGGGGACAGAATTCGGGATGGCCGGAGATGAGGGCGTCGCTGCCTCCTAGAAGAACTGCGGTGTAGCAGTGGTGCATGGTTTGGATTTTTAAAACTGTGGAGGGTGGGAGGTCGTGGAGAAAGACTCCACCTTCGATTTCGGACTGAATGATGGCGTGGTTGACGTCGTCCGCTAGATTGGGGTGCGGGGTGAACATGGGCCCTTCTTACTAGATGCTGAATAAGGGTAATGGGTTTCGGGGGAGTGGGCAAGGGGGTTGTGGGGTTTTTCGGGGAACTTTCGCAGGTGGACTTTGGGGGGTGGGGGCGGATTGGCGACGGTTTTCGCGGGGTGGCGTCCCCTTCGGGGACTCGGTTTTTTTTGCTTGGCTACCCCGCACTTACCCTTCGGCTTCGCTCAGGGCAGGCTGGGGCTAATGAATGGCGTCGCTTCGCGACTCTGCAGGCCGGCTCCAAGTACCACGGGGCAGTGGTGGTGACGGCGGGAAGCAGGTTCCTCACTTCGTTCGGAATGACAAAATTTTATCGTTGTTCGGAATGACAAAGTTTTGTGGGGCGTTCCGCTGGGCTTCGCCCCTTCGGCTTCGTTCAGGGCAGGCTCTGGCGGGACAGCCGAGGCGGCTGTCTCCACATGGGCTTTGGTGGTTTAGTGGTTTAGTGGTTTAGTGGTTTGCGCTTACGGTTTGGGGCTTGGTCTCGTCGGCTGCGCCTATGGCGTCGCCGGAGAGGATTAGTTCTACGCGGCGATTTTGCTGGCGGCCTTCGGGAGTGTCGTTGGTGGCGATGGGTTCGTTCTTGCCGTATCCATGGGCGTCGACGTTGGTGGATTTAATTCCCTGCTGGACGAAGTAGTCGCGGACGGCTTCGGCGCGGCGCTCGGAGAGTTGCTGATTGTAGTCGTCGCTGCCTACGCTGTCGGTGTGGCCTTCGATAGCTACGTGCAAGCTGGGATACGCGAGAACTATTCCGGAAACTTTGGCTAAGCGCTCGCGGGCTCCGGGCAGGAGTTCGAAGCTGCCGCTGCGGAATAGGACGTCAGACATGTTGGCGACTAAGCCGCGGGCGGAATCGCGCGTGGCTAAGATGCTGTTGAGTTGTTGGAGGAGACGGGCGCGGAGTTCCTGCTTGTCATATTCCGCTTGCTCCTTTGCTTTTTCTGCCTGCTGACGGAGCGCGTCGGATTGGGCTGCGGCTTGACGAGCTTTGTCGGTTTCGGCGGCTAAGGCTTGCTGCTGGGCTACGGCTTCGGCTGTGGCTTTTTCGGCTTCGGCTTTTTGGCGCGCGGCTTCTGCGGCGGCGGCTTCGGCTTCCTGCTTCATTTTCAGAGCTTCGGCTTTTGCCTGCTCGGCTTCTGCGCGGGCGGTTTCTGCTTCGGCGCGGCGTTTCGCTTCGACATCGGCGTCGGCGCGGGCTTTGGCTTCGCGGGCGGCGGCGGCGGCCTGGGCTTCGTCCTCAGCTTTTTGTTTTACGGCCATCAGGCGCGCTTCTTCGGCGGTTTCGGTTGCTTCTTTTGCGGCGGCTTCTACGGCTGCCTTGTTTTGTTTTTGACGGTAGACGTCTTCGGCATGCATCAACTGCTGGCTGGCTTTCGAAATTATGAAGGCGGCGTATTTGTCTCCGGCGGCTATGCGGGCGATGCGGACGGCGTTGCGGGCTTCGAAAAGTTCGAGCGGAGTTTTGCTGTCGATGCCGAAGATGGCGTCCTGAATATGAGTGTTGGTGGAGGAATAGGTGCCGCGGCTTACGAGATCATACTTGGCTTCGATGGTTTCGCCTCCGCCCCCGTTGACCGGGGCGCTTTCCATAACGACCATGTTGCCGGGAGCGGTCACGGCGAAATAGGGCTCGGCGGTTACGATCATGCCGAAGGTTTGCAGGTCGGTTGCGGCTTTGAGGTGCGCGGTGTTGCTGTTGTGGTCGATGGTGACTTCGCCCAAGTTTACGGGACGGCCTTGCGGAGAGACGGCCCAGAGGACGTAGGTTAAGTATTCGAGTCCGAACTTGGTGGCGTCTTCGAGGTTCTGGAATTTCACTTCGATCTGGAAGTTGGTCTTTTTGCCTTCTACGCGGGCTTCGCCGGATGCTCCCTGGAGGAGATCGGTACCCTGGAAATCTACTTTGGTTTGGCCACCCTGGAGACGGTAGTGGACGGCTTTGGTGGTGCGGGTTACGGTGGCGGCTGGCGCGGTGGTTTGCGCGGATGCGAGCGTGGCGGCGCAGAGGAAGATGGCTAGAGATCGGTTTTTCACAGGGTTCTCAGTCTGGGGGAGACTTTGGATTCTTATAAGACTCTTAATCTTCGTCGAAGAGGGGTGGGAGGGACAAGAACAAGGAAGGACTAACGCGGGGATGGGACTTTGGTTACCCCTGATCGCACGAGGGTCAGGGGATGGTGGCTATGGAACCCTTGGAGCCTACTACTAAGGCTCCGCCTTCGGGGTAGGGGCTTACGGCGTTGAATTGGAGGCCTGGTTTTTTGGGTGGGCTGATTTGGGTGGGGTTGTTCGGCGGGCGGAAATCGTAGATGAATTTGGGACTTACGAGGAAAAGGCGATTGCGGTCATCTTTACGGTCGTAGGTTACGGCGGAAAAATAGGCTTGAGGATGGATCTGGGATAGAGTCCAGGTTTTGCCGCCGTCATTGGTGAAGGCCAGATTGGGACCGTCTTGATCGGGCTGTTTGTAGTCGCCGCCGGCGATTACTCCGTGAGTCTGGTCGAGGAATGCTATGGAAAAGATTCCGGCGGAGTCGGGTCCGTGGAGGATGGGAGTGTTGGAGACTTGCCAGGTTTGGCCGCGGTCGGGGGAGTGGAAGACTCGGGCTGCTTTGCCGCCGGTGGCGAACCAGATGTTGGGGTCGAGAGCGGGCTCGGCGTCCCGGATCGGCAGCGTCCTAATGACGTCCGGGTCCATTGTTATGATGAAGCGCGTCTCTGTCGACGCTGAATTGGCGCTCTTCGACGGTTGTGCCGGCGGAGTGGTAGACGGCGACTGAGGGGTGGTGCCGGCGACGCCAAGATCCCTCGCTTCGCTCGGCATGACAATTCTATTTGAAAGAATGACTAAGCAGGTGTTGCTGGCGGCGAATGCGCCTTCGCCTTCTATTGCTGGCGGGAGTTGGGCGGGTGGGAGGTGCGTCCAGGTTTTACCGTCGGTCGTGATTAGTAGTTCAAATTTTAGTTGGCCGCTTTCGTCGGGGATGGGATCGCCCAGGACTATGCCATGGGTTGGGTCCCAGAAAACCATGGAGTCGAAGAAGCCTTTGGGATTTGCATTGGAGAGTTGGAGTTGCCAGTGCTGGCCGGCGTCGGCAGTGTGGTAGATGCGGGACTGGTCACCGGGACCGGCGGACATGAGGAAGGCTTCGTCGACAGAGAAGGCTACTACGGCGCGGAAGTCGAGAGTTGCGGCGTCGGGGACTTGGGCGGGGATCCAGGTGTGGCCGGCGTCGATGGTGCGGAGGTAGGTGCCGTGGCTGCCGGAGGCCCATGCGATCTTTTGCGTGACGGCGCTTACGCCGCGAAGGTTTTCAGTGGTGTGGGAGGGTTGAGTTTGGCGGGCAGATTGGGCGACGGCGGTGGTCGCTGCGAGGAGAAGCACGAGGAACAAGGAACGCATCAGGAGATTGTCGCAGAAATCTGTGTGGCGCAGATTATTGGTCGATCTCGGAGATCAGGCCGGCTCCTTGGAGGCGCGAGACGATTGGGAAAATATCCCACACGGGGACGCCGATGATGTCTGCGATGCTGATGAGATCGTTTCTGCCGTCGGCGTAGGCCAGGAAATCCATCATGGTTTTGACGGAGGAAGCGGAGCTCTTCTGGCTTAGGGTGGGGTAGAGGCCGCGCTTTCCGAGGCAAGGCTCGCCGTAAAAATTTACCCGGAAGCGACGGTTTTGCTCGAGAGCTTCGAGGCAGCGGCGAACCATCTCGTAGCCTCCGGCCAGGCCGTTCGGAGTGACGAGTTGCAGGTTGTCGAGAGAGGTGTGGTATTCCGGGTAGGTGCCGTACTTGCTGCGGCACAAGCTTACGACTGGGAGATCCACGCCTGGGCTACAGTACTGACGCTCGTCGCTGCCGCGGTCTAGAAAAGAGTATGCGGTGTGGTTCACGGACATGGACGCCAGCACGTGGGCTGCGATTCGATCGGCCAGGGTGTCGGCGTAGCGGGAGCTGACGTAGGAAAAACCTCGTTCATCCCCGACGCAGGAAATATTGAACCCGGCCACGACATTTCTGCGCAAGTGGTCCAGATGGCTGCTTAGATAGGTGATAGCGCCAATGGTTTCCGGGATGAAGATCACGCGGTAGGTGTAGCGCCGGGGCTGGGAGCGAATCCAGTTACAAATAAATGCGGTGACCACCGGTCCGGATAGCTCGTTGTTCGCCATGGAGGGATGGCAGACGTAGGTTGAAAGAAAGATTTCTTGTTTCGTGGCGCCGGGAAGAATGCACTCGCCGTAGGTCAGCGAACCGTCTTTCAGTTCGCTATCGATGACTGCGCGATAGACGCCGGGCTTGAGCTGCAGGCGTTCGGCATGGGAGAGACAAAATCCCCAGCGTTCCTTGTAATAGGAAGTGACGTAGGGAATGGCATCGGGCTGGTCGGGCAGGCTGAAGAGGTGCTCCTGGAGTTCGTGCAAAGGGAGTTGGCGGTCGACGGGCGTGGAGTAACCGACGACGTGCAGGTTGTTGCGCCGGAAATCGATGACGCGTGCACCGGTGTGGTCGGCGAGGAAGGCATCGCGAATGGTCCACTCTCTGGGAACGGTCCAGTCAAAGACTTGGGTTCCGGATGGCACCTCGTGGATCTGGATGGGAATGTGCTTTTGAAGGATGCGAAGGGTTTCTCGCACTCCGGGGCCGGTGATGCTGCGACAGATTGGGAACAGACGGGCGGCCAAGTCGTGCATCGATTGCCCGAGGTCGGCAGGTTCGCCGGATGGGCGGGAAAGATCGACTAGCGGCTGGGCCATAGTTACCGCGATTCTTTTTTGACCGCTTCGACGACGAAGGCGGAACAGAGGAACATCCCGCGCCAACCGGATGGCTCATGTTCAAGGCGGATCGCTTCCTCGCGAAACAAAGCGGCCATGGAGTTTTCCAGGTAAGGCATTGCGGGATGATAGTGATACCAGAGCAACTTCGCCTGCTCGAAGCCGTGCTTACGGAATAGTTCGAGGACTTCGAAGGGGTTGTGAAATCGCGACAGGATGGCATCGTAGCCAGGGGCATCGGATCCGCTGATGGTATTGCGCTGAGGCGGCATGTCGAGGCGAAGTCTGAGCTCCAAATCCTTGGCCACAGCGTCCTTCACTTGCGGGCTGACACCGGCCAGGAGATCGTCGAGGATGAACTCCGCGGTGTAGCGGTTGAAAGTGAATAGAGAGAACAGCTGGTTTCTGAATTCGATGAACACGCTTCCGCCGGGGCGCACCAGGGTTGCCATGTTTTCGAGGACCATGTCGTCGTTGCGCACATGAGGCATCACACCCATGGCCATGAGTCCATCGAAGAGCCCGTCGCGGAAAATTTGGGCATAGGTGGTGGGATCCTGAATATCGGCCCAGAAGATATGGTCGGGGTTCATTCCGTTTTCCCGCATGCGAGCCCGTGACGCGTCGACCATCTTGTGGGAGATATCAAAACCCCAGACATCGACGCCAGATTTGGCTAGCGTGGAGAGTGGTGTGCCTTCGCCGACGCCCACTTCGACGACGCGTTTGATGTCTTTCGATGCGAACGAGTTCAGCAACATCTGCAGCCGGAAATAATTGGCGGGATAGGGACGGGAAACGTCGTGCAGACCTTCTCTCTCATATTGCCGCTCATAACCCGCGGCCACGGCATCGTAGTGCTGGCTGACGATGGACTCGGTCATAAGTTTCCTATCGTAACCGATTTTGGGGCCGGAGGTGCGGGGGTCGATTCCGCCGGCTGGTCATCCGGGAGTTGTGATGGCTGCCCGGCACTTGTCGGAAAATTGTCATTCGTCCCACGCCCGGTGGCGTCCCTGAAGGGACTCGGATCCGCTCTTACTGTTTACCCCGCACTAACGTGCGGGGCTAATGAATTTCGTCGCTTACGCGACTCCCGGCTTCTTATGGCTACTTGGCGGTGAAGGGGGCGAAGGAGGCGGTTTTGCCGAAGTAGATGCGGAGGGTGCATTTCTCGCCGACGTGGGCGAAGGCTACTTCGAGGGCGTCGGAGGGTTGGGAGACCTGGTCGGTTTCCATTTGGGCGCGGGCTAGGTCCTGTTTGTCGTCGTAGGCGGCACCGGGGGTTACGTTTTTGTTGACGACTAGAGTCCACTTACTTTTATCGGGGATGGGGTAGACGGTGTAGGCGCCGACGGGGATGGTGGAACCTCCGAAGGCGAGTGGAGCTTCGGTGAAGAGGGTCATGGGAGTGCCGCCGGGGGCCCAGGGCTTGCCGTTAGGAGCTTTGTCGTTTTTTGGGCTGACGGCGTTGTAGCGGATGTAGACCTGGCGTCCGTCGTCGAGATTACAGCTGGCGGTGGAAGGCTCGGATTGCGCCCAGCTGACAGTGGCGAGAGTTGACAGGGAAAGAATGGCGACTACGAAGCGAGCGCGGAACATGAGAGACCCCTCTGGGCCAAACAGTGTAGCGCCGAAATGGGCTGAGTGGAAGAAAGATTTCGTCCCTGGGAGCATTGCGAGGGCAAGAACGCGGGCGGGGCGCCCGCGCCACACAGGCCACACACCCCCGGTTGGTGCTGGTCTTCGGTGATGTACTCAGACGGGAGGGGCGTTGCTACCGTGAGTGGCGAGGAATAACACTCATGGCGAAGGCAGCGAAGCTGAAGATTCTTTATGGTGAGGGGGATGCGGAGGAGCAGGTGGTTCCGGCCGCGGCATTTGAAAAAGCTGGGCACATCGTAGAGAAAGCTGTGGGGCGCAAGGCGGTGGAAGCGGCGCTCGGCAAAGGCGCGTTTGACCTGGTCGTGTTAGGACCATCTTTAAGCCGGAATGACCGGCATCATTTGCCTTATATGGTGAAGAAGGCGCAGGCCACGGCTAGCGTGCTGGTGATGCATGCGGATGGAAGCCGGCATCCTTATGTGGATGCTTGCACCGATACTGGGGCCAGTGTGGAAAATGTGCTGGCGCGGATTGAGGGGATGGCGATTGCTGGGGTGATTCCGGCTGCGGCTGGGGCGGCTGCTGGGAGATAGCACCTAGTACCTTGTACCCAGTACCTAGTTTTTATTTGAGGGCGGCTTTGCGGCCGCCCTTTTTCTTTTTGGAGAGAAGAACCTTTAACCCGGGGGAACACCCTTCGGCTGGGCTCAGGGCCGGCTCCGGGTCACGGAGTAATTCGGGTGGTTACGAATCTGGGTGGTTAACTGGTGGGAGGAAATTGGGAATTGAACGGGTTTTTCGTCTACTGGGTTGGGGGTGTTTCTATGAAAGTGGAAATTTCGATGCTTGGGCTATGATCGAGTCGATGCGGGAACCCGGTTAGTAATAGTGGGATTGGCTGACCATTTTGTTTAGCAATTTGGGGTGCGGAGGATGCGGATGGCGGTCGCACGGGCCTTGTAGTGGGCCGGCTTCTGCGGGTGGTGCCGTCCCCTTCGGGGACTCGGTTTCTTTTTCCTGGCCTAACCCCGCACTTACGTGCGGGGCTAATGAATGGCGTCGCTTACGCGACTCACGGCATCGGCACCTTTTTGAGAAGCGAAGAGCTGGCTGGTACCATCCAACGCGGTGTGCAGGGCTGTGCGGGGAGCGCTCGCTCCGCTTCGCTGGACAGCCGAGGCGGCTGTCCCCACGCATGCTTTTACTTTCTTTTCTCGTGAAAATCTTTTGGAGGGGCTATGAGTGTTAGTGCGGAGTTTTTGCCGGAGTTTGATTTGGAGATGGCGGCGGCGCGGCGGACTTTGGAGCGGATTCCGGAGGACAAGCTGGGCTGGAAGCCGCATGAGAAGTCGATGTTGCTGGGGCGGCTGGCTGGTCACATTGCGGAGTTGCCAGGGATGGGCGTGAGCGTGATGAAAGAGGATGCTCTGGATTTTGCCGTCCGTCCGGCTGGGGAGGCTCCGCGGAAGCCGAACGTGGCGGAGTCGCGGAAGCATGTGCTGGAATTGTTTGATAAGAATGTTGCGGCGCTGCGGGCGGGGATCGTTGGCGCGAGTGACGAGCGTTGGGCGGGGAAGTGGACGCTCTCGGCGGGGGAGAGAAAGTTTTATGAAGGGACGCGCATGGGGGCGATGCGGCGGATGATGATGAATCATTTGATCCATCATCGGGCGCAGTTGGGAGTTTATTTGCGGTTGAATGATGTGGCGGTGCCTTCGGTGTATGGGCCTTCGGCGGATGAGGGGCGGTAGGGTACAGGCGAAATTTACTTCTTGACTTCAGGGGATTCAGAGGCCGCCGACTCATCGAGCTTTACTCCGTGCCAGGGACAGTACTTCCAGTTTGCCTCGACGCGTTCCTTGCCCACTGGGCAATACTTCGGCGGGCTTAACGAGGTCAGGGGTAATTTCCACTCGTAGACACTCTCTTTCGTGCCGAGGATATTGGTAATCACGAGTGAAAAGCTTCCGGGAGCGCGGGGATCGGCTATTGGTTTGGCCATTTTGTCGGCCCCGGCGAAGAAATAGATCTGCAGGTTTTGCCCCATCGTTCCCATCATATTGGCCAGTATGGGCTTGATGATCGAAGCCAGTCCTTGTGCATCACCCGAGACCTTTTGAACCGATTCGTATTCATTGCCTGCGGCGTCCCGCAGCTTTAGGTTCGACCGAATCTCGGGTTCGGAGATCCAATTCACGTTGCCTAAGCCGAGCTTTCCGATGCCCACCAGAATCACGGTGTACTTGCGCAATGCCGCATACTGTTCGTGCGCTTTCTCTGCCGAGAAGCCGGCGCGCTCAGCAGACTTCTCCCAGTATTCTGCCGGCGTCCACATGAGAATCCCAATATAGCCAGGTTCTCTTGTCGTTCGCTGGAGTTCCTGGACGAAGGCGTGAAAATCCACATTGGTGTCGGGTTGGGATGCTGATTGCGCGAAGGCGGTGGGAAGCAGCGCCAGCGCCAAGATCCAGGAGAAGAAAGGGGAGCGGATCATCGCTCATGATGATCCGCCCGACGGTTATATTTTGCAACACCAATCAGGGGCTGCTGTGCCGTCCTCTTCGGGGACTCGGTTTCTTTTCGCCTGGCTACCCCACTTACGTGCGGGGCTAATGAATGGCGTCGCTGACGCGACTCGCGGCATCGGCAACTTCAAGCAATCGGGGCTTCGGGTGCCGGTTTGGTACATGTCCTATTTCGTGGCGTGCAGTGGCGCGTTTCTTACTTTGAAGAATCAAGGAGTTCGGCGGGGTAACCTGGGGAGGTGACGAATGGCACATTGCAGCAATCAGGAGCTCGCTCTAATGTCGCGAACAGAATGAATCTAAAACCTGCACATCCCCCTGCACATGCCCGCCTGAAATCGCACCGTCCGGGTCTCGCTCCTAACACCACTGCCACGCGCAGCCAGATGGCAAAACGCCGCAGCAATCGCATGGCGCTGCACGCTTCTGTGGGATTATCCGGAGAAGATCGGCAGAAAATTGCTTTTACGATGCCGGCCAAGGCCACGAAATTGAATCGGCATGGAGCTGCCGTTCAACTGCGTCGTGAGCTAATGGTGGGCTCGTTCGTCACCGTGGACAATAAACGCGGAGCCGCGCTCTCGGCGCGCGTGGTGGCTCAGTTGGCGGCGCTGGAGGGGGTTTCCACTTACGCCATTGAGTTTGTGGAGCAGGGCGAACGGGCGGAGACTTTCTGGGGAATTGTTTTTCCGCCTAGTACGTCCAACTGCTGAGACGGTGCCGTCCCCTTCGGGGACTCGTTTCTTTTTCCTCGCCTACCCCGCACTTACCCTTCCGCTTCGCTCAGGGCAGGCTCGGGCTGATGAATGGCGTCGCTGACGCGACTCACGCTATCGGCACTGCTGGGGAGTCCTTCGGACCGCAAAAGGTGCGGACTTCAGCATGACAAGTCGACTACTTAAGATGACAAGTCGGCTAGGGCTTCTTCGTTCAGGCGGCGGAGTTCGTGCTGGGCATAGAGGACGTCGAGCCAGGCGGTGTAGCGCTGACGCGCCTCTAGCGGCATGTGGCAGAGTTTGATTCCCAGGCGGCCCTGGGCGTCGGTCCAGACTACTTCTCCTATGGCGTCGATGCGATAGGGGTCGATGCTGGGCAGATCAAACGTCAGGTGCAGCATGCCCTGGGGCCGGATGGATCTGGTTAGGCGAACTGCCATCCCTTCTGCGCTTACGTTAATCAGCTCAGCATTTACCCGGTCGGCGGTGAGAGTGTTTTCGCCGGGGTTGAGGAGCAAGGGCAGACTCACCGTAAAACGGAAGTAGCGGCGATTTTCTTCCTGCATGGCATCCAGACCCTTAGTGAGCTGCTTCATTATTTTTGCGGCAGAGACCGGCTTGTACACGGGGAAGACGGCGGCGTAGTTCTGGATTACGGGCAGGGCCGCGGGGCTGTTGAGTATGGCCACTACCGGAGATTGTCGGTTCGATGGTCCTCGGCGAATCTTCGATAAGACTTCTTGAGAGCTGGCGACTACCTCGCAGTCAAGGATGATTCCGTCAAAATGGCGGCGGGCCAGGACTTCGATGGAGTGGGCTGGGTCAGTCGAGAAATGGCAACCTGCGATGCCTGGGTCTTCCAGGGCGGCGCGAACGATGCGAAAGAGATTTGGGTCTGGACCAGAAATCAAAAGTTCGAGGCGATCCATATTTCTCTCTTTATTCTTGCGATGGTTGCTTTAGACGCGCGGAGCGCTGCCGTGCGTTGCTGGACTTGCGGTTCGAAGGCAGCGTGCACTGGAGAAGTTGGGGGCGCTGACTGTCTACTGGCTTGACGATAATTGCGGGGGGAGGTGGGTAGAAGATCACTAAGGTAACGAGAAGGCATGCCGGCGCGAGGTCATTGGTGCGGTAGGGAGGCCTTTGACTGCGCGGCTGGTTCGCTTCGCTCAATGGACAGTTCCTTTACGGCGGCGCCCTTGCCAGGATGGCTTATCGGCGGGTGGCGATCCAACCGCTGCTTAGGAAGCGGTATAGCTCGACGGAGAGCGCACAGAAAACTACGGAGGCGACCAGGAATCTTCGCTCCCGGATGGAGCGAGTTGCCAACCAAGCAATGCCGGCACACGCCAGCACTATCAGCAATGCTCTACCCAGGACAAGCTCGGAGAAAAAAGGGCTCTTTCCAGCGAACCACTCGAATGCGCAACGCCAGTCAAGTCCCAGGCCGATGACGGCAAGACACCACGCTACCCACCAAGGCTGCGCATTGATTCGATCTTTTATTACTTGCCGTCTTCGCGGATTCGATCCGAATTGCCGAATCGATTGCAGAAGGGACTTCGGGTGACTTAGCTCGGCATACCTCGCCTCGTAGCACTCTGAACAGAGTGTTTGGAAAGGAGGGAGATCACGCGTGCAATCTGGACACCGAGGCATGGGTTCGGGACTCGTAAGGCCCTTTGGGGAATTACACCATTCTCGTGCCGGATCTGCGGCTTACGACAGTAACTGTGGCCAGCGGCGAATACACCGCTCAGGATGACAGGAATAGGTCTGGTGGCGGCTGTCCCCACGTGATTTTTGCGCTAGCCGCTACTGTTGCAGCGCCACCTTCATGTCGAGGTTGTGGGCCAGGAAGGACCAGGTGTCAGCGGTTTCGTCTATCAGCTTGGTAATTGATTTGCCGGCGCCGTGGCCTGCCTTGGTCTCGATGCGAATCAGGATTGGGGCTGGGCCGGCTTGGTCGGCTTGCATGGTGGCGGCGAATTTGAAGCTGTGACCGGGGACTACGCGGTCGTCGTGGTCCGAGGTTGCGATCAGCGTCGGAGGATATTTTGTCCCTGGCTTGAGGTTGTGCAACGGCGAGTAGGCGTAGAGAGCTTTGAATTCTTCGGGGTTGTCGGAGGAGCCGTAGTCGCTGGTCCAGGCCCAGCCGATGGTGAATTTGTGGAAGCGGAGCATGTCCATTACTCCTACTTCGGGCAAGGTTGCGCCGAAGAGATCGGGGCGCTGAGTTACGCAGGCGCCGATGAGCAGGCCGCCGTTGCTGCCTCCACGAATTGCGAGCTTGGGAGTTGAGGTGTACTTGTTGGCGATCAGCCATTCGGCTGCGGCGATGAAATCGTCGAAGACGTTTTGCTTTTTTAGTTTCATGCCCGCCTGGTGCCACTCTTCGCCGTACTCGCCGCCGCCGCGAAGGTTGGGTTGCGCGTAGATGCCTCCCATTTCGAGCCAGACTACGTTCGGGACTGAGAAGTTCGGCGTTAGAGAGATATCGAATCCGCCGTAAGCGTAGAGGAGCGTGGGATTCTGTCCGTCGAGCTGTAGTCCTTTTTTATAGGTGAGGAACATGGGGACGCGGGTGCCGTCTTTGCTGGTATAGAAGACCTGTTTAGTTTCGTAGCGCGAGGGATCGAAGTCTACTTTGGGCTGTCGGAAGATGGTGCTCTGAGCGGCCAGAGGATCGTAGCGATAGACGGTGGCTGGAGAAGTGAAACTGGTGAAGGAGTAAAAAGTTTCTTTGTCTTTGCGCTTGCCGCCGAAGCCTCCGGCGGTGCCGATGCCGGGCAGGTCAACGTTGCGCAGGAATGCGCCGTTGAGATCGTGGACGCGGACTTCGGTGCGGGCATCTTTCAGGTATCCCAGGAAAAATGAATTGTTCACGACGCCCGAGAACTCGAGCTTGTCGGCACCTTGGGGGATTAGGGTTTTCCAGCTGGTGCGCTCGGGATGGCGGGTGTCGATGGCGATGAGGCGTCCGCGGGGGGCGTCGAGATCGGTCTGGAACCAGAAGACGGGGCCGTCGTTATCGATAAATGAGTATTGGGCGTCGAAGTCGTCGAGAAGTTTTACTACCGGAGAATCGGGCTGGGTGAGGTCTTTGTAATAGAGGCGGTTCTTGGGCGAGGTGCCTTGCCAGACGGTGATGATCAGGTAGTGGCCGTCGTCGGTGACGTTGCCGGCAAATCCCAGCTCTTTGTTGTCGGGACGATCGTAGATCAATTTGTCGGCGGACTGGGCGGTGCCGAGGCGGTGATAGTAGAGCTTCTGGAAATAATTGGTGTCGCGCATGGTGGCGCCGGTGGGTTCGTCGTAGCGGCTGTAGTAGAAACCCTGGTTGTCTTTGGTCCAGGAGGCGCCGGAGAATTTTACCCATTTGAGATCGTCGGAGAGATCTTTGCCGGTGTCGATGTCGCGGACGTGCCATTCGGTCCAGTCGGAGCCGGAGGTGGCGATGGCGTAGGCCATGAGCTTGCCGTCGTCGGAGATGGCCTCGCCGGCCAGGGCGACGGTGCCGTCCGGGGAAAGAGTGTTGGGATCGAGCAGGACGCGGGGTTCGGCGTTGAGGGATTCGGCCACGAAGAGGACATTCTGTTGCTGGAGCCCGGTGTTGTGCTGAAAGAAGTAGCGTCCGCCATACTGGCTGGGTGTAGAGAAGCGCTCGTAGTTCCAGAGTTTGGTGAGGCGGTCGCGGATGGCCTGGCGGTAGGGGAGCTGGTCGAGATAGCCGAAGGTTAGTTTATTTTCGGCTTCGACCCAGGCGTGAGTTTCGGTGGAGTCGGTGTTTTCGAGCCAGCGGTAGGGATCGGCTACCTTGGTGCCGTGGTAGTCGTCGACCTGGTCACTGCGGCGGGCTTGAGGGTAGGTTAGTGGTGCGGTTTGGGCGGCGGAGAATAGGGTCAGCATGGGGATTAGGAGCGTGAACAGGATTAGGGCATGGCGCGCTAGATGCATGAGGGCCTCTGGGAGTAAATGGGTGGCGATCTATTTTGCCTGAGGTTGGACGGGAAAGTACAGGTTTGGTTAGTGGCTGAGAGCAGGCAGAGAAATTCGGGCGGCTGATGGCGCTGATGGAAACGCCTCGCGGGGCTGGTGGTCGTGCCGGGGGATAAGGGGTCCCCTCGGCTTCGCGGGGGCACGCTCTTCGACTGCGACACGCGGTCCGCTTCGCGGGCCGCGCGTCTCCGCTCAGGATGACAGGGAGACTTTTACGGCAACGTGCGGCGGGCTGGCTTGCTGCTCGCGGGTTTGTAGTCTGCCGGGTAGAGGACTACGCAGCGGTTGAAGCCTTCGCCGTCGCTTTCGGTGCGGAGGTCGGTTTGGTCGCGCAGGGCCAGGTGCACTATGCGGCGCTCGCGGGAGGACATTGGAGCGAAGTGGAACGGGGTTCCGGTCTGGCGAACTTTTTCGGCGGCTACGCTGGATGCCATGCGGAGTTCCTGGAGGCGGATGGAACGCTGGTTCTTGCAGTCGAAGGAAATCTTTTCATGCTCGGCGGACGGTAGATGGAGAATTTCGAAGGCTATGAGCTCGAGGGCGCGGAGAAGTTCGGCGCCGCGATCTAGGAGCAGAGTGGAGTCGGGGCCGGAGAAGTCGACAAAGATATCCGGCCTCTCCCAGTCGGTGGGGGCGGGGGGATCGACTACTATGCGGTATTTCAGGTGGAGTCCTCCGTTGGTGACTACGGATTGGAGGAATTCGTTGATGCGGTTGGCGGCGGCTAGTTTGTCCATAGGGAAGCTCTTAGCGATGGCAGTTAGCAATTGGCAATTAGCAGTTAGCTTTTAGCCCCAAACCTTTAACCACAGAGGACACGGAGGCTCACGGGGTAAACCTGTTGCTTCAAACCAAATCTTATCGCAACCGCGGTGGCTCTTGCGTGCTTCGAGCTAGTTGCTAACAGCTAATTGCTAACTGCCGTTCACTTGTCTTTCTTGCGGGCGCGTTTTTCCATCATTTCGCGCATTTCGCGGCCTAGTTTGGTGCGGTTCATTACTGCCTGTTGCGCGATCGAAATTAAGTTGCTCTCGGTGTAATACAGATTCAGGCCCGCGGCCAGCTTAAAGAAGATGAAGCCCATCATCAAGGGCATCATGATGGTCATCATTTTTTGCTGGGCGGGGTCCATGCCGGCTTGCGGGGTCATGCGCTGCATTACGACCATGCTGACTACCATCAAAAGGGGCAGGACCCAATCCGAGGCGGACAAGTCGGTGATCCAGAGCCAGTGGGCGTGGCGGAGTTCGAGGGCTACGCCCAGCATTCTGTAGTAGGCGATCAGGAACGGGAACTGGATTAGAAGAGGCAGACAGCCGCCGGCCGGATTTACGCCTTCCTTCTTATATAGAGCGCTGATCTCTTCATTCATGGCGGCCTTGCGCGGGTCGCGGAGGCTGTACTTCTTGTATTTCTCCTGAATGTTCTTGATCTGGGGCTGGATGCGCTGCATCTTCAGCATTGACTTCATCTGCGTGATGCGCAGAGGGAGCAGAGCAATGCTGATGATGAAGGTTTGAATAACGATCGCCCATCCCCAGTTGTGGACGATGTGGTTGTAGGTCCACTTGAGCCAGAGGAAGAGCGGGCGCGACAGGATGCCCCACCAGCCGAAGTTGACGATGCCGCGAAGATCGGGGCTGTCGTTCTTGATGGTAGGGACGGAGACGGCGTCGAGTACGGCCAGCTCTTTGGGGCCGACGTACATGCGCTCGGTGGTTGGGCCTTGAAGGCTGCCAACGGCGGCGCCCAAGACATCAACGTTGGCAGTGTCTTTGGAACCCGCTCCCACGGGATTGAGTCCGGGCGTCTGCGGGATGTCCATGGCGTTGCGCAGCGTGACCATGGCAGCCGTCTTGGGATCGTCGGGGATGAAGGTGGCGGTGAAGTATTGATCACCGGCACCCGCCCACTCGAATGGACCTTTTATCGTGTTGCCACCGCTGATGGCTTTGACGGGAAGGCGGGTTACGTAGTTCGGAAAGAAGATATAGCCACTGCGTTCAGTGGAAGCGTCGTTGTGGTAGTCGATGCCAGCGGCGCCGTAGGCTGCGGCATTGTACTTGCTAGGCCTCGCTGGAGGTAGCGAACCGCCCTGGTCGCCGAATCCGGCGGGCCAGGCCGGGGGGGCAAAGATTTCTGCGCCCTTGTAGAGGACGGAGGTTTCTACATTGAGGACGTAAGTGTGGTCGAAACGGAAAGTCTTGCGGATGACGAGATCCTGGTCGGCGTATTCGAACGTGATCGTGGTTGGGGCCGTGAGGCTGCCTTCATTCGAAGCTACGTAGAGCGCGGAATTCAGGCGGTTGCGCAGAGCTTCGTCGTAGGTCCAGAGAGAGAGCGGGTAGCCGAATTTTTGAGAGGCGGCGTCGTTGACCAGGTCGAGCGGGCCGTTCTGGGCATCGTTGTCGAACTTTTTTAGGATCCAGGATTTGACCTGGGCTCCGCGATTGGTGAAGGTGATTTTGTAGAGATCGTTTTCGATTACGGTTTCGGTTTCGGTGGAAGCCTGTTTTGTAATTGTGGTCGATGGAACGGGTGCGGCTTTCGCGGCTGGGGCAGCGGAAGGCGCCGCGGGTGCGGGCTGCGTCTGTGCGGATTTGTTTTGCGGCTCGGGCGGCGGGGGCATGTATTTCTTGAGCAGCGCTTGGGAGGCAATGAGGACTACGAACGTCAGGACTACGACGATGAGGAGGCGGCGCTCGGAGCCGGGTTCCTGTTGAGGATTTTGATAGTCGGCCAAAGTTTCTAAAGTACCTCGGGGGCTTGGTGAGCCGGTGCCGTCCCTTACGGGACTCGCTCTGCCTTCCTATTCCACCCCGCACTTACGTGCGGGGCTAATGAATGCCGCCCCTTGAAGGGGCTGTGCGGTGCAGCATTCTGAATCACAGTTTTCCGCAGCCGGTTGCCTGCTTTACCACCGGGTCGTAGCCGGAATGGGCAAAGGGATGACAGCGGAGGATGCGGGCGAAGGCCATCCATCCGCCGCGGAGAGCGCCGTAGCGCTCTACGGCCTCCATGGCATATTCGGAGCAGGTCGGCACGTAGCGGCAGGCTGGGGGCAACAGGGGCGAGATGGCCCATTTGTAGGCCCGCAGCAGTTGCAGCGTTGCGAATTTGGCGATGTTGGTCAAGATCGGCTTCCGGCTTCCGGCTTTCGGCTTCCGGCAATTTTGCTTTCTGATCCTTCTGGCGCTAACTTCCCCGACAGCTTTTGCTCGATTACGGCGAAGGCTCGGGTTACTTCGTTTTGCAGTGCGGCGAAGTCGATGGTCAGCAATGATTTTTTTGGGTTGATGACTACGTCTGCGGCAACTCCCGCTACTGGGCGTGACACGCGGACTGCTTCGCGCAGGCGGCGCTTCATGCGGTTGCGCTGGACGGCGCCGCCGAGGGCGCGGCCGACGGTGAATCCGACGCGCAGGCCGGGGGTGGGGGCCGACGTTGGAGCGCCTTCCGGCTTCCGGCTTTCCGCTTCCGCGCGCGGGCAGTAGAAAACGGTGATGGACGCGGAGAAGTGGCGGCGTCCTTGTTTGTAGACGCGCTCGAAATCCGCATGGCGCAGCAGGCGCGCGGTGCGGGGGAATCGGGCTGTTGGCTTTGGCGGCATGGCGAAGTGGGGCCGAGCTTCCAGCAAGGCAGCGGCCATCATGCCGCGCTGTTGCGAGAGGCGGCTGAGGGTCTCGACTGTGGAAGTGAGCGGCACCAGAAAAGCTACTCGCGGAAGCCGGGTTTTACGGAGACCCGCTTCCGTCCCTTGGCGCGGCGGCGGGAAATCACTTTTTTGCCGCCCTGGGTCTTCATGCGCGTGCGAAAACCATGCTTCTTGCTTCGCTTGCGCCGGTTAGGTTGGAATGTACGCTTGGGCATGAAAGATAGCTGCTCCTGATTCCGTCGACAGTGTTAGGGCAAACGTTGAGTATAAATGACGGGGAGGGGTGAGGGCAAAGGCAGTTCTCAGTACCCAGTACCCAGCGGTGAGTACCCAGTTAGTTTGTTCTAGCCACTGGGTACTGGCAACTGGCTACTGTTCTTCTTTAGATCTGAAGGATCTCGGCACGAACTTGCACTGCGCTCGTTGCAGTTACATCCTTGACACTTGACAGGCGCGGGGCTTGGGGTTCCGAATCGAGTTCGAGAAAAATTCGTGCGCGAAGATTTCCGCACGACGAAAAAAATTTGTGCTACTATGCCGCACTGTCGGGTTTGAAAAATCTCATTCACAAATTAGCAACCGCGCACGACACAAGTGGCGCATTCCGCAGTACACTAAGGGTTCCATCAGCGAGTCGGTAAACAGCAGTTTTAAACAGGCGCCCTCAGCCAGCCGCCGGGACGCCGCGGCGGGTATTTCATAATTATGTCAGCTCAAGGCTCATCGCATTCCCCTAATCCGTGGACGCGCATTCTGGACGCGCTGGAAAAAAAGATCAACCGGCATTCCTACGACACCTGGTTAAAACCGACGCGTTACAGCCACTCCAGTGGCGGAGTTTTGTTTGTGCGGGTGCCGACGGCGGAGTTCCGGCACGCGGGCGACAAATATGCGGACCTGATCCAGGAAGCGATCGACAACCTGGGGCTGGAGTTCAACGATGTGAAGTTTGTGACGCCGGAGGACGATCCGGCGGCGACGGCCGTGCGGCACAATGGCGGGCTCTCGGCCGGTGGGAGTTCGGCGCCGGGGAGTCCGGCGCAGGCGCGCTTTGACTGGGACGGTGCGGCGCAACTGAATCCGCGCTATACGTTCGACGCATTTGTGATCGGCTCGGGCAATCAGTTTGCGCATGCGGCATGCCAGGCGGTGGCAGAGCGTCCTTCAAAAGCCTACAACCCGCTGTTCCTGTATGGCGGCGTCGGCATGGGCAAGACGCATCTGATGCAGGCCATTGGGCACGAAGTGAAACGGCGCCAGCCGCAGGCTTCGATCTGCTACGTGTCGAGCGAGAAGTTTACCAACGACATGATCAACTCGCTGCGCTACGACAAGATGACGTCGTTCCGCGACAAGTTCCGCAGCGTGGATGTGCTGCTGATCGATGACATCCAGTTCTTGACGGGCAAAGAGCGGACGCAGGAGGAATTTTTCCACACGTTCAACGCGCTGCACGACACGATGAAGCAGATCGTGATCGCCAGCGACCGCTCCCCGAAAGAGTTGGCGGAGATTGAAGACCGGCTGCGCAGCCGGTTTGAGTGGGGACTGATCGCTGACATTCAGCCACCGGACCTGGAGACGAAGGTCGCGATCCTGCAAAAGAAGGCGGAGCAGGAGAAGGTGACGCTGCCGACCGACGTGGCGCTGTATGTGGCGCAGAATATCCGGTCGAATGTGCGGGAGTTGGAAGGGGCGCTCATCCGGCTGGTGGCGCATTCGTCGCTGATCGGAGCGGAGATCACTTTGCCCTACGCGCAGCAGGTGCTGAAGAATTTTATTGATTCGCAGGCGCGCAAGGTCACGATTGAGTCGATCCAGAAGATGGTGGCGGAGCAGTTTGGGCTGCGATTGGTGGAGATCAAGGCTAAAGACAATTCGCGGGCGATTGTTTATCCGCGGCAGATTGCGATGTATCTGGCGAAACATATGACCGAGGCATCGCTGCCGGAAATTGGGCGGCAGTTTGGCGGAAAACATCACACGACCGTGCTGCACTCTGTCGAGAAAATTGAAGAGGCTCGCAAGAACGACAAAGATTTGAACAGGCTGCTCAACAAGCTGACTGAGCAATTGGGCGGGTAAGCGTAGGGTTTTTGGAGTTTTGCACCGAATCGGTCGGTCTTCCTTTTTCCGAGCTGTGAATGAGATGTGGAAACTGTGCAACGGTCGGGGGGAACGGGAAAAGTGGGAATCTTGTTCTAAGGTCTCCGCCAAGTTCGGGACGGATTTCTCACACGAAGGGACGCTCCCCAACGTGGTGACAAGAGGTCAGTTGTTAAAGTTTTCCACTTCTCCGAAGCGCCTACGGTTACTGCTGGTTTTATAGGTTTTGTATTTGATATAAGGGAAGTAATAAAAGTAGCACGCGGCAGGGGAGAAGAAGTCTATGCCGGTGGAAGCAGCAATTGCAGTGGAGACGGCGGTGGGGACGATGGAGATTACGGTCAGCAAAGTTGAGTTGCTGCGGGAGCTGACGGCGACGCAGGGCGTGGTCGAGCGCAAGACTACCATTCCTATTCTTTCCAATTATTTATTCGAGGCAGCGGAGGGGAAGCTGTCTCTGACCGCGACTGACTTGGATCTTAGTTTGCGAACTTCGTGCAATGCGAAGGTGAAGAAGGAAGGGTCGTGCACGATTCCGGCGCGCAAGCTGCACGACTACGTGAAGTTGCTGCCCGACGCCGATATCACGATCAAGCTGCTGGAAAATCATTGGGTCAGCATTCGCTGCGGGCGGTCCAACACAAAGATGGTCGGGATGGCGAAGTCGAATTTCCCCAGCTTGCCGGTGTTTCCTACGGCGGGAGTGGTGAAGATTCCAGGGCAAGTTTTGCGCGGGCTGATTGCGCGGACTGGGTTTGCGATATCGAGCGAAGAGTCGCGCTACACGCTGAATGGGGCGCTGATGCTGCTGAAGCCGGAGTCGATCACGATGGTGGCGACCGATGGACATCGGCTGGCGCATTGCGAGCGGAGCGGTGAGAAGTTTGAAGGCGTTTCGGGCGAGATGAAGACTCTGGTCCCGAAGAAGTGTATGGACGAATTAAAGTCGCTGCTGGATTCGACTGACGCTCAGACAGTGGAATTTGCCAAGGATGAGTCGACATTATTCTTCCGCATTGGATCGCGGCTGCTGACCTCGCGGCAGCTTACGGGACAGTTCCCGAACTTTGAGGCGGTGCTGCCGAAGGACAACAGCAAGAGCATTACTTTGAACAACTCCGATTTGAACTCAGCGATTCTGCGCGTGGCGCAGTTCGCCGATGAGCGTTCGCGGGCGGTGCGGTTGAAGCTGGAAAAAGGTGAGGTGAAGATTTCAGCTTCCTCGACGGAAGCGGGTGAGTCGGAGGATTCGATTGAAGCTCCTTATGACGGCGAGACTCTGACCATCGGCTTCAATGCGGTTTACCTGGTGGACTTTCTGAAGGCTGCCGGGACGGATGACGTGCGGCTGGAGCTGAAGGATTCGCAATCGGCGGGGCAGTTGCGGCCGGCTGAGGGCGATGATTATAAGTACCGGTATATTGTTATGCCGATGCGGATCTGAACAGCCTCCTTTTCCAACATACATTTCCTCCCTGGCCCGAATGTCCCGCCGGGCTTGACCTGTACGGCTTCCTGTCATACATTTGCGGCCAATCTGTTTTGGAGGTATTTATGTTGGACGGATTTAAGAAGTTTATCCTGCGGGGCAATGTGGTGGATATGGCGGTGGGCGTGGTGATTGGGGCGGCGTTTGGCGGGGTAGTTACAGCGCTGACCAAGGATTTGCTGACGCCGCTGATCGCGGCGATTGTGGGCAAGCCGGATTTTTCTTACCTGGGATTTACGATCGGGAGCACGCACTTTCCGGTCGGCGAGTTCATTAATGCCTGCGTGTCGTTCTTTCTGATTGCGTCGGCGGTTTATTTCTTTGTGGTGACGCCGGTGAATGCGCTGGTAGCGCGGATGAACCGGGGAGAGAAGCCGCCTGATCCGACGACCAAGAAATGTCCGGAGTGTTTGAGTGAGATTCCGATTGAGGCGCGGCGATGTTCGCACTGCACGCAGCCGGTGCTGGGGCGGGCGGCGTAAGGCAGCCAGGCTCCATTCGGGTAACAATGTCGCGTAACATGGCGGTATGAGGTTCCGCCGGATCTTCTGTGGTCGTCTTTGTAGTTGGGTTGCAATCTTGCTGGCGTCGGTGACTCTTTGGGCGCAGGCGCCAGTGCAGTCTTCCTCGTCGTCATCCTCGTCATCTTCTTCTTCCTCGTCCAAGCCGGTCAAAAAGTCCGCGTCAGCAAGCGGTTCTCCGCTGGATTCAGGGACCGTAAGCAACGGTGTCTACCGCAATCCCGCGTTTGGATTCACGTGCAGAATTCCGGCGGCGTGGGTTTTGAGGACCGACGAGATGAATGCGCGGGATGATGAAGGCGCGAGAGCGGACGACGGCAAGACCGCCGCAGATGGAAAGACTGGCCACGTGCTGCTGGCGGCGTTTTCGCGGCCTCCAGACGCTCGGGGCGAGGACATTAATTCTTCGATTCTGATTGCGGCGGAGAGTGCGGCGGCTTATCCGGGGTTGACGGATGCGGCTCAGTATTTCGGGCCGGTGACAGAGATCGCTAAGGCGCAGGGGTTCGCGGTGGTTGAAGAGCCTTATGAGTTTTTGATTGGTGCTAAGAAAGTGGTGCGCGGAGATTTTCAGAAGGATGTGGGGGCACGGGTGATGCGGCAGTCGACGCTGGTGGTGCTGACGCGCGGGTATGTGGTTTCGTTTACGTTTATTGGCGGGACGGAGGATGAGGTGGAGGAGTTGGTGGGGGGGCTGAGTTTTGGCGCGAGTGCAAAGCTCGCAAAATAGTTTCCCATCGAGTGCGCTTACCAAACGTTTGTTATTCCGACGCAGTCCGGAGCGAATGCGACGGCAAGGAGGAATCTCCTGTTGCTGGCGCCATTTTTAAGTGCGGTCACCGCAGCGCAGATCAGTCCAGGGGTTCGGGTTCCAAGGCTATGTTGGTTTCGCCGGCGGCTTTTTTCTGGGCGTATTTTTTCATCCAGGCTTCCCAGCTTTTGCCGGCGGCGGTGTCGCGTCCGGTGAAGGCTAACGCCGCGATTTCGGCGTAGGAAATGGAGACTTTTTCGTTCGCGTCTTTCGGGAACAGGCGGACTACCGAGTCTTTCAACGTGGCGGCGGTGCGGCGGTCGAAGAGGTAGCCTTCGATTTTCGATCCGTTCTTACGGGTGATGGTTACGTCGCCGCGGTAGTCGAAAGCTTTTTCTAGCGCGACTCGGATTTCTTCTTCGGTGGCTAGTTGGGGGATCCAGCCTTCGAGCTTTTCGTGGGCGGTGCCGGGGGCTACTTCAAGCGTGTCGGGATTGGCGTGAGGAACGGCTTGCGCGGCTTCGTGGTCGATGTGGCCGGATTCTTTGCCTGTCATAACTTACGCGCGGGTTTCTTGCAGGGAATCGTTGGTCGCGATCTGGACTAGCGGGTGCACCGGGGCTTGCGGTTCGTCGAGCAAGCGCAGCGCTTCTTCGTCGCGGTAGCCGTCGAACAGCGTGGCTTTTACCGTGGCCAGGAATCCTTCGAGCGAGCTGAATGTCGCGTTCACTGCGGAGGCTTCGTAGCCGCTGTGGACCATGCAGTTGGCGCAGGCCGGGTTGCCGGATTCGGTGCCGTAGTTCGCCCAGTTGGTGGTCGCGAGGAGCTCGGCGAAAGTTTCGGCGTAGCCATCCTGAAGCAGGTAGCAGGGCTTCTGCCATCCGAAAACGTTGTAGGTGGGCATGCCCCACGGGGTGCAGGGGTAGGTGCGCTTGCCCATCAGAAACTCCAGGAAAAGCGGTGAGAGATTGAAGCGCCAGTTCTTTTTGCGGTTCGACAGGATGGCGCGGAACATGCGGCGGGTGCGGGCGCGGCCGAGGAAATGTTTTTGGTCCGGAGCTTTGTCGTAAGAGTAGCCGGGCGAGAGCATCATGCCTTCGAGGCCCAGCTCCATCATGTCGTCGAAGAAGGCGCGGACACTCTTTGGGTCGGCGCCGTCGAATAGCGTGGTGTTGGTGGTCACGCGGAAGCCGCGAGCCAGCGCTTCTTTGATCGCATCGACCGCGATGTCGTAGCCGCCTTCGCGACAGACTGCCAGATCGTGCTCTTCGCGTTGGCCGTCGAGATGCACGCTGAAGGTCAGGTACTTGCTCGGCTTGAAGAGGTTGATTTTCTCTTTCAGAAGAAGCGCGTTGGTGCAGAGATAGATATATTTCTTGCGCGCGACCAGGCCTTCGACAATCTCGGCGATCTGGGGATGCATGAGCGGTTCGCCGCCGGGGATGGAGACCATGGGGGCTCCGCATTCGTCGACCGCGCGGAAACATTCCTCAGGAGAAAGATCTTTTTTCAGGATGTGGGCGGGGTACTGGATCTTGCCGCATCCGGCGCAGGCCAGGTTGCAACGGAACAGGGGCTCGAGCATGAGCACGAGCGGGTACTGCTTGCGTCCGGCTAATTTCTGGCGCAGGACGTAGGACGAAACGGTCCACATTTGTGAAACGGGTACTGGCATTTATGGGTCGGTAACTCCGGTCCATCTATTTTATCAGGGTCAGGTGGTTAGATGGCGGCGAACTGATTCGAGGTGCCGGAAAACGAAACCTTTGCGGAGCGAATTTTCTGTCTTCTGGTCGTTGTCTGATCACTGTCAGTGAAGCGGCTATAACGGGCTTGGAACGGGTTCAAAATGGGACGTTTACTGGGCCGATTCTGGGGGTTGGACGGGTCGAAAAACTCGGCGTTTCATGGTATAATTTTGACAGTCGCCGAACGAACCTAAGTATAAGATATTTCAATCACTTGAAGTCGATTCGTGGGCGCAGTCCAGAGGCTGGGTTGGGGCGGGTTTTCGGGCTCATTTTCAAGCACTATCCGACGCAGTTCTGAGAGAAAGTCGGGGCATTCTCCCGCGGAGCGGAATGGCCACCAAAGAGATCAATACTCCCATCGTCGAAACCAAAACAAAAAACGGAAATGTGACGCCGATTACCGCCGGGAACGGCGGCGGCAATAGCGACTACACCGCCGACTCGATCAAAGTACTCGGCGGTATGGAAGCGGTGCGCAAACGTCCGGCGATGTACATCGGATCGACCGGCGATCTTGGTCTGCATCATCTCGTTTACGAAGTGGTCGACAACTCGGTCGACGAAGCGCTTGCCGGATTCGCGACCAAGATTGAAGTCACGATTCACATCGACAACAGCATCACTGTCGTTGACGATGGGCGCGGGATTCCTGTGGATGACATGGTGATCGATGGAGAGAAAGTTTCCGCGGCGCAGGTGGTGATGACTACCTTGCATGCGGGAGGGAAATTTGATTCGTCCACTTACAAGGTTTCGGGCGGGCTGCATGGTGTGGGCGTTTCTTGTGTGAACGCGCTGAGCGAAGACCTTGACCTGGAAATCTGGCGGGATGGAGCGACCTGGCAGCAGACTTATTCGAAGGGCGACCCCACTAGCAAGATGGCGAAAGCCGGCGCTACGAAGAAGCGGGGGACGAAGGTTCACTTCCTACCCGATCGAAGCATTTTTACTGCTACAGAGTACAACTACGACACGCTGGCGCAGCGGTTGCGCGAGCTGGCGTTTCTGAATAAAGGTTTGTTGATCACGCTGACCGACGAGCGCTCGACTGACGCCAAGAGTGGCGAGGCCAAGCACGCTGACTTCAAATACAACGGCGGAATTGCCGAGTTCATCAAGCATCTGAACCGGGGCAAGCAGGTTCTGCACGACAAGCCGATCTACATGGAAGCGGAGCGCAGCGGAGTGGCCATGGAGATTGGGCTGCAGTACAACGACGGGTATTCGGAGTCGGTGTTCAGCTTTGCCAACAACATCAACACCGTCGACGGGGGTACGCACCTATCGGGCTTCCGCATGGCTTTGACCCGGACGATTAATTATGCCGGGCAGCAGATGGGTCTGTTCAAGGACGTGAAAGAAAACCTTACGGGCGACGATGTGCGCGAAGGGTTGGTGGCGGTGATCAGCGTGAAGCTGTCGCAGCCGCAGTTTGAAGGGCAGACCAAGGGCAAGCTGAATTCTGACATCGCGGGTGTGGTGCAAGCGTTCATCAATGAGCGGCTCGGGGCGTTTTTTGAGCAGAATGCCACCGTGGCGCGGAAGATTATTAACAAGGCGGTGGACGCGGCGCGGGCACGGGAGGCGGCGCGGAAGGCTCGGGATTTGACGCGGCGCAAAGGGGCGCTTGATTCGGGCGGGTTGCCGGGGAAGCTGGCGGATTGTTCGGAGCGCGATCCGAACCGGTGTGAATTGTTTCTGGTTGAGGGCGAGTCGGCCGGTGGGACGGCTAAACAGGGGCGGGACCGGCGCTTTCAGGCGATTCTGCCTTTGAAGGGCAAGATTCTTAACGTTGAGAAGGCACGGTACGACAAGATGCTGGCGCATGAAGAAATTCGCGCCATGATTACGGCGCTCGGCACCGGCATTGCTAAGGATGACTTCGATCCTACTAAGGTGCGGTACGGGAAAATTATCCTGATGACCGATGCTGACGTGGATGGGTCGCACATCCGGACGCTGCTGCTTACTTTCTTCTTCCGCCACATGCAGGAGCTGATCAAGCGCGGGAACGTGTTTATTGCGCAGCCTCCGCTGTACTCGATCAAGAAGGGCAAGTCGATGCAGTACATCAAGGACGACGATGCCTTTGACAAAGTTACTTTGAAACGCGGGGCCGATGGGGTGACGGTGCGCTATGGCGAGGGCGCGGCCAAGCTGGAGGGCGCGAACTTGAACCGTTTTATGACGGTGCTGAAGGAGTATCTCAACTTCTTCGATAAGGTGAACAAGCGGTTGCGTGATGAGAGCGTTACGGAGCTGCTGCCTCGGCTGGATTTTTCTAAGCATGCGGATTTTGAGGGGGACAAGAAGACTCCGCCGAAGAAGATTGAGAAGCTGGAGCGGGAACTGAAGAAGCTCCAGAAAGACCGAAAGTTCAAGAGCGTGGAATCGCGTTTTGACGAAGAGCACAACCTTTGGGAAGTGCGCTTTGTGAATTCGCAGGGGTCGGAGCATGTGATCAACTGGGAGCTGGCTTCGAGCGCGGAGTGCCGGCAGCTGATTTCTAAGTTCAAACAGATTGAGCCTTACCTGGAGCCACCATTTGTGGTGGAAGCTGTGAGCAAGGCTGGCGCGGCTGGCGGTAATGGCGATGAAGTTGCTGATGATGAGGGCACGAATGGGGACGCGGGGAAGAAGGGTGTGAAGGCTGCTCCCAAGCATAAGGCCGTTGTCGAGCCTGTGGAGAAAGCTACGGCGCGCGAGCTGTTTGAGTATGTGAAGAAAGAAGGCAGCCGCGGCTATGATGTGCAGCGCTATAAAGGTTTGGGGGAGATGACGGCTCCGCAGTTGTGGGAAACGACGATGGATCCGGAGCGGCGGACTTTGCTTTCGGTGAAGCTGGAAGACATTGCCGAGTGCGAGACCATTTTTACCACGCTGATGGGTGAGGATGTGGAGGCGCGGCGGAAGTTTATTGAAGAGAATGCGCTGGATGTTAAGAATCTGGATATTTAGGAATTGTTTCGACAATAATATACTTGAGAAAATAGGCCGCAAAACGACTCTGATAGATTTGATCTCGCGTGCGCCAGGTCGTTGGCAAGCGTCTCACATACAAGGAACTGACGGGGAAGCAGACGCTATTCAAGAACAGCCATTTTAGGAAGCATCCGTTCGACCGAAGCGCGGAAGGCGTCGTGCTGTTATTTCCACATAAGAGCACCAAGTCCCTCCCAAATGGATGACTCGATCCTCCATTCCGTCCATTGAAGAAGGCGAACAAGCCATGAGATCAGGATGAATCGCCTCAGGAATAAAACGGGACAGCCGTAGTGCCCCTTTAGTGGACCTGGGCCATAAGACTCCAAAGCGTCTAGTGTGAAGTGTGTTATATCTTCGGCCCCACCACACTTACTGGTCCATGTTCCATCGGGCAACTGTCGCGCCATGTGCTTTGGCGAGTCTCCGTCAGCATATAGCGCAACTTTCTCAAACAAAAACTGCACTCTAGAGTTATCGCACCGAAAATATCCAAGCCATTTGAAGGCACCGATGAAGGCGGGGATCGTGTCTTCGCGTTTGCTCCAGAAGGGCCAATCTAGGTCGGGATGTGGCCACCACCAATGATGCACATCGTGTGCGGCCCAGGCTATGCAGTTGTACGCTCCATCGTTCGGAGGGGAGTTGGTAGCATCGCTGGTCTTGTCGTATCCAGCAGCGGCAAGTTTGTCAAATCTGCTCTCTAGGTAAGGAAGGGCGGTCAGTCTAACTCGTATCCTTTTCGCCTGCCCCATCTGATCCATGCTTCAGTCATACGCCGGGGATTGCTCATGTCGCTCTTATCAAACGGGCGCAGATGCGTAATTTCGGCAAGGGCCGGAAACCAGAAACGCTTATTCCGCTGCAGATCAATCAACAAGTAGGGGACCACGTCCCATCCGAGATCAATGATCTCTCGGTAGGACTTGTCGTTCGTGAGATCACTGGCGGATGAGATGTGCATTGTGTTTCTTGACCATTCATCAGCCAATCTATTGAAACAAGCTTCAACTTCTTGCGATGTGCATTCGTCTGCTGTCTCTTCTGGCCATTGCCAAATATCAGCGAGTAGCGACGTGGCACCTTGCTTGACACACCAGCGCTCGTCTGGTGGCGATACAGCGTGGCGGCGCCACTCCATCGTGCTCGCAGCACCAGTGCCGTCCCATTCACTCATAAAGGTCGTCTATTCCTTCTGGGGAGGAATACCAAACAATTTGACGTTCTTACCGAGGGCTGAATGCAGAGATTTTGCTTTAGCTTCCGCTCGGTCGATCAGTTTCCTGAGAGCTTGCAAATCTTCTGCGTCCATTGCCACGTAAAACTCGCCGTGATCAGCGCTGCTGCCTTGTTGATGAAATGCAAGCTTCAGAGTGTGCATGGTAATCATGGCCTTCGGGCCGTCTTCAACGTTAGACCCGAATATCGGACGCAGATCAGTCAATATCCTGGCATGACAGAAGGTTCGTTCGTCCTCTGTCACCAAGTCTTGGGCCTTGGTGACAAGTGCAAAAATTTCTGCATTGAGAAGAGTTAGTAGCTTTCCGGCGAAATCTGCTCGCTCGGAGGGCGCCAGGCGATATTCAGGATTGTCTAAACTTTCCATCGCATCGCAAACACTATCGACAAACTCTTCAACGGCAACGTCGCGCTGTGACTTTATCTCGTACAGTGTGATGAGAAGATCAAGAATCTTTGTGAAGTTGGCTATTTCTACCCGCGCAGACGCGTTTCTCACGGCAACCATCGCCGCCCCCGGATCGCTTGGCAGTTCTAGCTCAGCACCCGAGTTGCGAGGTTGTGAGGAAGCAACTTGATCAAGAACGGTTCTGATCTGTTGCGTATCTCGTTCGGACAAAGAACGAACAGATGACAGAATAGGACGGTAGCGCTCAGGGATGTTAAGTTTCGGCAAAGTCAGCGTCCTTGCATCTCTTGTCCGAGCGGGGATCGGAGAGTTGAGTTAAAAGGAAAATAGCACGACTATCTGTGCAAAACCTGTGGAAGCTAGTGTCCGCCGTGATTCCTAACTGCTTGTACGGTCAATAGTTTACCACAGGATAAAAAGAATCACGAAAGGCACTTGACAGTGTAGTAATTGCACTGATTCAAGTGCAGTTGCATTCGCTGGGTATAGTCAGTGGATGAAACCTTTGCCCCCGCCCGTCTTTATTTTTTTTCGCGGAACTACGTAGGGTCGCTGTCGTCGGCCGCTTTAGGTTCCGCAGCGCTTCCGGCTGTTCGGGTTTCCCAAGGACAGTCCTTTTGTGGCGAAGTAAACGAAGCGGCGACGCTTCCTCGCTCCCAAGGCGGGGGGCGAGGAAGCCCTCAGGACAGCCGCCGGGACGGCGGCGCTACAAGGGGGCCGGACGTTTTCTCGCGGCGCGCCATCCAAAATGAAAATCACGGAGAAAATTGTTTTGGAGAAATCTTGTCAATATGTAGAAGTTACGCGAATGGGGCTAAGGTGAAGGAAAGAAGGCGAATATAAAGTTGGGTTTGGTGACACAATTACCCTGTTCAACTTGGTATTCTAGATATATAGGGTAAAGATTTTCGAAGGCGCGGCCTATGGGTCGCGCCTTTTGTTTTTGCGCGGAACGGCGGTCCGGTGGAACGCAACAGCAGATTCCTCCCGACGCCTCGCTGGCGCTCCGGCTCTGGTCGGAATGACAAACGTTTGAGTTGCGTTCGCTCCGGCTCCGGTCGGAATGACAATGAGTTGCGTTCGCTCCGGCTCCGGTCGGAATGACAAGGTGTTGGGAGGGTTGGGGTGATGGAAGAGTTGGGGCGATTCAAGAGCGTGAAGGAGCAGGGAGAGTGGGCGGAGTTGCAGTTTATGGCGGCGGCTGCGGGACGGCGGTTTACGGTGTGCAAGCCTTGGGGAGACACGGCGGCGTTTGATGTAGGAATCGAATATCCGCCGAACTTTCTTCGGGTCCAGGTGAAGTCTTGCACGCACAGGCGGGGGCGGGGGTACTGGTGCCAGTTCAAGCCGCATGACGGGAAGAACGAGGATTACAGCCTGGAGCAAGTGGACCTGTTTGCGGCGTATGTGATCCCCGGGAATGCGTGGTATCTGATCCCGGCGGCGCGATTGCTGGGGCGGGAGCGGAAGCGGGGTGCAATGTTGTTCCCGGTGGTGTTGCCGGTGAGGAAGAACAGTTTCCACTACGAAAGCTACAGGGAGGCTTGGTGGTTGCTTAGGAAGACGCGGCGCGGGCTGGCGAAGTATGGGCGGTAGGGTTTGTGGAGAGAGAGGAGTGTGCGGGAGAATTTGATCTTTCGCCCATTCGGGGCTTGTTTCGTCTCGCATTCGGAACGCGTTCTCGCTCGCTCCCGAGGCGGAGGGCGAGACGCCCTCCGGACAGCCGCCGGGACGGCGGCGCTACGGATTAGCAGGTTCCGCTGACTGATTGGCCGCATACTGTGCCGCTGACTGTGCAGCTTAGCGAGGAATTTATCGTGTATGTGGCGTTCACCTGGCAGCTTCCGGAGGGATTTGGGCCGTAGGAGATGCCTCCGGTTTCGGTGAAGGTTACGGGAAAGACTGGGGTTTCGTTGTTGGTGAAAGTTATCTGGCCGGCCACAGAGATGCTGGGATCGCCGTTAATAATCAGGGTGGATACGGAACAGTTCGACGGCGTGATGGTGAATTGGCCGCTTAAGGAGCCTGCGCCGGAATTGTTCAGAGTGCCGTTGACGTCTCCGGTGACGGAGATGGTCCCTCCCTGGGTGCCGGTGCATGGGTAGTTAGACAGCGAGATTGGGAAATTGCAGGTCTCGCCGTTCCGATCGTTCGGAGTGCATTGGCCTGACGCGTCCGGGTGAAGGTTTTCCACGGCGGTTGCGAGGCTTGGGCGGGCGGGGCTGGTTTCGGTTGCGGGAACTGCACCTGTCAAAGCCTGAGCCATCGCTTGTGAGACCTGGTCTGATACTGCCTGGGCTTGGGCTTGTGATAAGGCATTGTTTGGCATGCTGTTGTTGGAGCTGCCGCAGCCAGCGGCGAGAATCGATAGCATGGTGGCCAGGGCGGTCAAGCAGAAAGGTGTGCTTCTTTTTGTGGGAAGCATCAGGAACCTCCTTCCCCGAAAAAGGGGGCGTTCGGCTCTACCCGAAGACAGGATTATTTTATAACTATCCGGTTGGTTACGTTGCAAAAAACGATTGATGGGTGGACTAGTCTCTCGCCCCTTCGGGGCTTGTTTCTTATCACATCGGGCACCCAGGGCTTGCGCCCTGGGCTGCATTCTTGCGCCGCTTCGCGGCTAAATCACCGGGGAACAAAGCAAAGAAGAACGGTCGGCGCTACTTCAGGCCTTCTACTAGGTATAGGTCGGCTAGCATTCGGTGGTAGCCGAAGACGCAGGTTTTGGCGTCGGGGGTCATGTAGATGGGGCCGATGTTTTCTACGCCGGCGGGGTCGGAGGGCATTAGTTCTTTCCAGAGAGTGCGCTGGCCGGTTTTTACGTCGAGGCGGTAGACGCGGGCTGGGAGCTCGCCGGGTTGATAGATGTAGAGAGAGCTGCCGTCGGCGGTCCAAGTGATGGGCTGCTCGCCGGGGTTTAGGCCGGCGATCAGTTGAGGTTTGCCGCCGGATACGGGGTAGAGATATCCCTTTTGATCGGGGCCGATGGCGGCGATCTGTTGCGAGTCAGGGGAGATGGTGAAGGCGGTGCCGTTGACGCCTTCCTCGGAAATGGGCTGACTCTTGCCGGAGGCCAGGTCGTAGACGTAGAAGCGGACGCCTTTGCCGGGTTCGTCGGCGGAGAAGAGGATGCGTTTTCCGTCGGGGAACCAGTGAGCCCAGCTGTGGTTGATGTTGTCTTTGGTCAGGTCTTTGGGTTCGCCGGCGCGCGTGGGTAAGAGTTTGAACTGGGACGGGGATTCCTGTGTTTGAGCGATCGCCCAGGTTCCGTCGGGCGACAAGGCTACAGCTCCGCCTTCTCCTAAGAGGACTGCGGGGGAGCCGTCGGTTTTGCGAATGTAGACGGCGTAGGTGAGGCCTCCGGACTTGGAGTAGTCGAGGGCGCCGCCGCCGCCTTCTTCGTCGAAGAGCAGCGTCTTTCCGTCAGCGGAAAGATCTGAGGGGTAGGTGTAATCGAGCCAGGAAAGTTCGTGCTGCTTGGGGTCGTTGGCGAAGACTCCTAGTAACTCGCGGCGCCAGGTGGCGCGGACGAGGAGAACGCGTCCATCTTTGGCGATGTCTAGGAGCATTAGAGCGCCGGGTAGGCGGGCTACTATGCGCTGCTTGCCGTCCAGCGATGTGGCGTAGAGAGTGCGATCGGTGCCGGACTTGCTGGCGGTGAACCAAATTTCTTTTCCGTCGGGAGACCAGGCTAATCCCTGGATGGTGAACCACTGGGTGGAGAGAGCTCTCTTGTTGCCTTGTAAATCTACTACGGCTAGCGATCCGCTGTCGTCGCCTTGCAGGGGGTGGTCGGCGAATGCGATTAAGTCTCCTTTGGGGGAGACGCGGGGGTGGCCGATCCAGCCTCCGGTTTGGTAGAGCGGCTTGCCTACGGGGAGTTCTAGGCGATTGCGGCCTCCCATGTCGCGGACTACGGCGAGGCTGGTGCCGTCGGGGGCCCAGTCGGCCCATTGAACTTGCTCGAGAACTTCGCGCGGTGCGCCTCCGGAGAGCGGAGCGCGGGCTAGAGTGCCCATGCTTACCCAGGCGCCGATGGCTTTGCTATTGAGCAGGACTGCCATCTCGGAAGTGGCGGAGATGGACATGAGCTGGGTGCGGCTCAGGCCCATGGAACGGGACTCGGGGGCTTCGGGACGGGCGGTGAAGACGTCGACGGGATTGCCTTGCCAGGCGGCGCTGTAGAGGATGGTTTGACCGTCGGGAGCGAAGCGGGCGGCGCGGATGCTGCCGCGGCGGAACGTTAGCTGACGGTAGACCGGAGGTTCGGTTGGAGCGGAGGCGAAGAATTTCTTGCCTGCGTAGAGACCGGCTCCGGCTGCGAGGAGCACGCCCAGGGCGAAGATGAGCGCGATGGGGAATCTCTTGCTGGATGGCGGCGCGGCTGAAGTGGCTATGGCTGCGGAGGACGATGACCGCTGAGATTTTTCTTCTTCTGTTTCAGTTTCTGTGACTACCGAGGTGCGGGAGGAATCGATGGAGCGCTTCAGGCGCTTGAGATCGGCGCGGAGTTCGGCTGCGGTCTGGCAGCGCATGTCGCGATCTTTTTCGAGCGCCTTGCTGATGATTTCTTCGAGCTTGGGAGGAAGTCCGGGAACCAGGCGGTTGGCGGCGGTGGGCTGACGGTTGAGGATGGCCTCGGTGACTACGGCTGACGTTTCTCCGCGGAAGGGGAGGACGCCGGTGGTCATTTCGTAGAGGACTACTCCGAAGGAGAAGAGGTCGGTGCGTCCGTCGAGATCTTTGCCGCGCAATTGTTCGGGCGACATATAGGCGACGGTGCCGACGGCGGTGCCGGGGCTGGTTAGATCGAGGCCGGCGGCTTCGGCCACGGTTTGGGAATCTCCACTGGTGGGGCGGGCGGCGCGGGCGACTTTGGCTAGGCCGAAGTCGAGAATCTTGGCGTGTCCGCGGTCGGTGACGAAGATGTTGGCGGGCTTGATGTCGCGGTGGACGATTCCTTTGCTGTGCGCGGCTTCCAGAGCGTCGGCTACTTCGATCGACAGGGTGAGTAAGCGATCTAGTTCGAGCGGACGGCCTTGAATCAGGTGCTTCAGGGTTTCGCCGCTCAGGCACTCCATCACGATGAAGAGGTGGCCATCGTGCTGACCGATTTCGTGAACGGTGCAGATGTTGGGATGGTTCAGAGACGAGGCGGAGCGGGCTTCGCGGCGGAAACGCTCGAGGGCCTGGGGATCGTCGGCAGCGTCGTCGGGAAGAAACTTCAGGGCTACGAAGCGGCCTAGTTGAGTGTCCTCGGCTTTGTAGACGACACCCATGCCGCCGCCACCGAGCAGTTCGATGATGCGGTAGTGAGAGACGGTCTGGCCGATCATTTCTGGATCATAGACGAGTGGGCTAGCTTGCGGTCGGGCGGAAACCGGAAGCGCGTTAATCTTAGGCGAATGGTTGGGGTTCGTCAATTGCACGGTTGGGGTAGCCTTCGTTTTCGACCGGGTTTGAAAGGCGAAACATCCGGCGCAAGGCTTGCTTGATTTTGCGTTCTTGTTATCGGGGGAACGGATTATGTCGAGCATTGCGGAAACACTTCACAAACGAAGCAACGCTTGGTGGATTGCGTTGGCGGGGATGGCGGCGCTGATCATGGTTGCTGTAAACGTGCCGCTGATGAGGAGTCGGATTTCGGCTGATAAAGCTTACGAAAATGGGCTGCCGCAGCCAGCCGCGGTGCGCAATCAGGAAGCGTCATCTCGGACCAGGACGTACAGCGAGCCAGTAGCGTCGCTCTCCGCTGTGCTTCATCCAACGGCGGCGAAAGCTGGGGTGGATTCGTCGATGGACCGGAAAATGGTGCGCAACGGTTCGGTGGATCTGGTGGTGCAGAAACCGGCGGAAGCGGCGGAGAAGATTCGAGAGCTGGCGGAGGGGCTGGGCGGGTTTCTGGTTAGTTCACAAGTGAGTGGAGGCCCTAGTTCGGGCGTGGCTTCGCTGACGGTTTGTGTTCCGGTGGCGCGGTTTGAAGAGGCACGGGCGGAGATTCGCAAGCTGGGGCTGAGGGTGGAGAGCGAGAAAGTGGAAGCGCAGGATGTTACGCGGCAGTATGTGGATGAGGATGCGAACCTGCGAAACCTGCGGGCGGAAGAGGCGCAGTATCTGTCGATTTTGAAGCAGGCGCATACGGTGAAGGACACGCTTGCGGTCAGCGACAAGCTGAGCGACGTGCGGGGACAGATCGAGCAGCAGCAGGCGGAGTTTAATGCGCTGGCGAAGCAGACGGAAACAGTTGCCATCGCGGTTTCGCTGCGGGCCGAGGCTGTGGCGCAGGTGGCTGGGTTGCACTGGCGTCCGCTGTACCAGATGAAGCTGGCGCTGCGGGACGGGTTGGATGCGGTGGCGGATTATGGAACGGCGATGTCGTCGTTTCTTTTTTATCTTCCGGCTGTGTTGTTGTGGATGGGAACGATTGTGGTGGGCGCGGCAGTGGGATGGAAGGTTGTGCGATGGGCGGGGCGTGTTTTCTTTGCTTGGCCGAAGGCGGAAACCATGCGGAATGCGTGAAGCTTCGGTTGGGGGCTAGTTTGCTGAGTCCTCTTGTCCCAGAACGGCATCTTAATTGCTAGAGCGGTCAAGCAGTGTGCAACATTTTGCAAGAATGGGACATGCCCGAAAAATACATGCGAACACTATTGACAGCTAACTGGTAGTGGCATGAATATTTGGTCATGCATAAACGCTCAAGCAGAGACGTAAACACAATGGCCGCAAAGGTCATTGATGAAGTCTTGAAGAAGACCGAGCCAAAGAAGAAGCGGAAAAATCCGGCTGCTGTTGCTTTGGGCCGCCTAGGGGGACTGAAGGGCGGGGTGGCGCGGGCCGAGATACTGACGGATGCGGAGCGCAGTGATATTGCTCGTCGCGCTGCTCAAGCGAGATGGCAGAAGGTGCAGTAACGCTGTGACTATTGATCCTAGCAGCGACATCATTGAGCGCGAATTGGACGCTCACAGTAAGGCGCTGGAAGACGAAATGGGCGGCGATGTTCTGGCATTCTTTGGCCCCATTCTGTACGGGGTGGAGGATCACGTTCGGACCGCAGTCGAGGAGACCAAGAAGAAACGTAGGAAGCTCATAGTCGTCTTGGAAACCTACGGCGGATACATTGAGGTCGTGCAGCGAATCGCCGATACTCTGAGACATCACTATCAGCAGGTCGAGTTTGTGATTCCCGATAACGCTATGTCTGCTGGGACTGTCTTGGTGATGTCTGGTGACGCAATACACATGGATTATTACTCTGTGCTCGGCCCTATCGACCCACAGGTGGAGAGGCCAGACGGGAAAATGATTCCGGCGCTAGGGTACCTGGAGAAGTACAACGATTTGATTGTGAAGTCTCAAAACGGAACGCTGACAACCGCTGAGATGAGTTTCCTCATCTCAAAATTCGATCCGGCTGAACTCTACTACTACGAGCGCGCAAAGGAGTTGTCCAACTCTCTCTTGAAGGAATGGCTGGTGAGATTTAAGTTCAAGAATTGGAAGGTCACAAAGACGCGCCGACGTAAAGTGACCAAGAAAATGAAGGTTGCACGGGCTGAGGAGATTGCCAACAAGCTGAATGATACGAAACGATGGAACTCCCACGGACGCGGTATTTCGATGGAGGTTCTCCGAAGGGACATCAACCTTAAAATTGAGGACTTCGGAGAAGACCCGGACCTGGATCGCTGCATCCGGGCTTATTACAAACTTCTGCGCGATTACATGGCAAAGCGTGGGCACAGATGGGTAGTGCATACCAGGGAGCATTACCGGCCAATTGGGGGATGAGATGCCGAAGCAGATAAACATCAAGAAGATGCTTAGGGCTAATCAATCCGTGGACGCGAAGAAACTGGTTGAGGTCCTGAAGATGGTGAAGGAACTGCGGCAGGCCGGCGTCACCGGCGTGTCCGGGTACAACCTGACGATTCCCTTCTCGAAGCGGGTAGTTCAGTCCGACGAGAGCCGAGAGGAACACCGCCTGCCCAAAAAACGGTAGGCGTAGGCGATTCCCTCGGGGCAGAGTCTTGAGGCGGATTGTCCCCACATTTACTAGGTTCGTTCTGATGACTTCCTAAATTGCCCGGTTAGTGTGGTTGCTAGCGTTAGCAGGGTGATTAGCGAGATATCGGCGAGGGAGATTACGCAGTAGATGCACCAGACTCCTAGAACTTGCGCTTCGATGCGGGCCAGGTAGAGGGAAAAGGCTAAGCCGATGAGGGCCGCGGCCAGCACGGCGCCATAGGAGCGACGCCATGCTAGTGCGCCCATCAGGAAGTATCCGGCGATGCCGAGTAGGGCGACCGGGATTCCCGTACCCTTCACTACGGCGTAGGGGCTGTGATTGACTATGCCGCAATCCCAGCGTTCGTTGATGCTGCAGGGCGCGTCGCCCTCGGTGCGGTAGTGTTCGCGCAGGGCTAGAGCGGATACTACGATGCCTAGCGTTGCCAATAGAACTAGAACGAACTTCATGGGCTTCTCCCGGTCTCTTAATTTATACCGTCTTGCGCATGCAGGTGTATCGTGGTGTGCGCGGATCGCGGGAAGCTAAACGGCGTTCGTGAGAAGTGGTGCCGTCTTCCGGAGTCTGTGTCGTGGCAGGGTGCCGTCCCCTTCGGGGACTCAGTTCTATCCACTTGTCCTTACCCCGCACTTACGTGCGGGGCTAATGAATGCCGTCGCTTCGCGACTGAAGAGCTTCCAGTGCTGACGCGCTGGGCTATTAGCGCGATGCTGCTCCGGGTTGCAGCACTTTGACGTTCTCGAGCCAGTAGGTGTTGTCGGATTGGACGACTACTTCGGCTGTGATGGAGTCGCCGGGCTGGAGTTGATCGAGCGTGGCTGGGGGCTTGATGGTGTAGGGCATGACCATGGGGTCCATGAAGTCGGGGATGGGTTCGTTGGAGATGCTGGCGCTGCCTGCGTTTTTGTCGATGGAAACTACTTTTCCCTTAAGGGCGTAGCGCTTGGCGGCGGCTTGGGCCGCGGCGGGCTGCGACGGTGCGCGGCTGCAGGCTGTGGAGAAAAAGAGTAGGGCGCACAGGCATAGGAATGCAACACTCTGAGAGGATGGATTGACAGGGCATTTCCACGGGGTGCGAAAAAAAGCAGGTCCCTCCACTCCGCTCGCTTTCGCTCCGCTCCGGTCGGGATGACAAGTTTTTTGTTTAGTAGCTGAAATCATTTTCGGTCCTCCTTTATCTATTATCTGCCCCCACGTGGCATCAGTAGTGGAAGCGATAGCGAAACTCTACATAGAGTTGCCGCGGGTCGTTCCAGTGAAATCCTCCGAAGGTCAGGCTGTTATCGAGTTGCACGCGGCGGTTGGCTACGTTCAGGGCGGTCAGAGAGACGGTGTACTTCTCCTCGGCGAAGCTCTTGCCGAGAGCCACGTCGAATGTGGTGTGGCCGGGAAGATAGGGCCCCGGGTATTGCGCCTGTGGCGTCCCGTACAATCCGTTGACGAAGCCCGAGCCGTAATAAACATTGGTTGAGGCAAAACTGTGCCAGGGCAAGGTGGCGTTGAAGCCGACGTTCAATGTGTTTCTCTGATCATGATCAACCGGTGAGAGTCCCGGTGGGATATCGAGTCCGCAGGACGGCGTCGGGGGGCTGGTAGGGCAAATCAAGCCTCCGGTGATGGGAGAGGTTGCTTGTGCGATTTGATTGGCGTAGGCAAGGTGAAGCTGGCCCCGATGCCAAAGGTTGGGAGAGCGCAGCGTGAGTTCCCAGCCCTGAATCAGGGCGTACTCCCAGGTGATGGGCCAGAAGATGTTGGATTCGCCGATGTTGTTGTGGTCGAGCCAATTCCTGGCTCGGGTTTCATAGTTGTCGGCGCTGAGCGTCCAGCCGCGATAGGGAATGGTAACGCCAAACTGCCATTCGATATCGCGCTCGCCGTACAGAGGCGAGAAAGCGAAGCCCTGACCAGTGGCGAGATCTTGCAGCTCGCTGGTGGCCGTTGAGAGTGGCGGAGCCTGGTAGAAATAACCGTAAAAGCCACGGAAGACCCAATTGAGGTGAGGAATCCTGATTGCGGCACCAAAGCGAGGATCGGTGGCGTGCTCGGAGATGGTGGAGCTGAATACCGTCTCGCGGAGGCCGGCGATCAAAGTCAACCACGGCGTGACTTTGAACTTGTCGTTGATGAAGAAAGCGGCTACACCTCCGTTGACGCCGATCGATGAGGCGGGGACGTTGGGCGTGCCGTCGGTGTATTCGTTGAAAAAGTAGTTGTACTGGTGCTGGAAGAATCCGTAAGTGCCCGCCTGGAGGTCGTTTCGCTTGATGTTGGCGTTCAAGGCCGCTTGCGCGCCGACATACTGTGCGGTCTGGGTGACAGTGGAGATGACCGGGAAGTCGTTGGGGCCGCCGTTATAGTCGGCGCCGTTGTAGTGGTAGAAGGGGGAAACAGTGAGCAGCATGTTTGGATCGAAGGTGTGAATCCACGAGAACGTGGAGTAACCGTCGGGCTCGGTCTCGGCGTCGTGCAGGCGGTAGCTGGGAAAAACGCTGTTGCCCAAGGAGTTGGGATCGGGATCGATAGGGATCTGGTAATAATCGCGACGGAGGGATCCGACCACGCGATATTGATTCTTGGGATCGGGATTGAAAATCAAGGAGGTGAATCCGCCTATGCCGTTGGCGGCATCGTTGTCGACCTGCGGGATCGGGGTCTGGAGGCCGTAATTGCTTCGATCTCCAGTCAGGCTGGCATAGTAGGCAAATCGCGACGTGTGTCCTCCGCAACTAAGTTGGTCGTTGGTTTGATAGAAATTTCCGGCGCTGATCAGGAAATCACATTCGCGGTCGCGTTCGAAACCAGTGCGCGGCGCGACGTTGAAGATTCCATAGGTGCGGTCGCCGTAGTCGGCGTCGTAGCTGCCTCTCTGAATTTCGATGTAATCGATGTCCTTGGGGTCGATTTGCGGGCCCAAATTGTTGGCGATGTTGGTGTTGGGGATGGGGACACCGTCGATGAGCCACTCGATCTGGTGGCCGCCTCGCATGTGCAGCATGTCATGGGTCACATAGGCGGCGGGCACGTAGTCCGTAATCATCTCCATGCCGTTGGTTCGGTTTGCGCCGGGGGTTTCCTGGATCTCGATGCGGCTCACCATCGTGGTCGGCGTCACGGTGTCCATCGGCGCTTCTACGGGAACCGCGGAGACGCCGACGGTTTCCTTGGCGCCTGCGATCGCCAACTCGAAATGCAACACCGGACTGGTGTCGGACTGAACGATGACGGCTTGTTGGGTTGGCCGGAAGGACGGCGAGGAGACTGTAACGGTGTAATTCCCGATGGGTACGGAATTGAAGTCAAATTCTCCGTTACTGTCGGAGTCGAGGGACTTGGTCCAGTCCGAGTTTTGAGCCTTCAGCGTAACGTGTGCGGCTTGAATGGGGCGGTGCTGAGGATCATGAATGATGCCGCGAACGGAACCGAAAATTGTGGCGAATGCTGCGGCGCCGAGGAATAAAACAACTGCCGTCAAGCTCGCAACTAGTTTCATAAGTGTCTCCACTCTGTGCTTCGGTTAGGGCAGCCGGCGTGGCGCAGCGCAGTGACAGCATGGCGCAGAGACACGCTCCGGTGAAAAAGCCTTTCTGCGTTAGGTCGACAGAATTAATTCAAGCTGGGAGACAGCGTCAGCAGGAGGGTGGGGCGCGGGTGGATTGAAAGCTGGCGGGTTCGGTGGTGCGGGAGAGGGGATTCGGCTGGCCGAGGTAGGCCTCGACATTTTGTACGAAGGAAACGGCTACGGGCGGCTGCGCGTGAGCCCAGCGGGCGGTCGGGACGGCGCGGCAACAGTCGTGATTGCAATTACCGGCGTCGCGGATGACTAGCTGTCCGGTTTCTGATTGCGAGGACAGGGAATCGTGGCAGTTATGAACTGCTTTGCGGATGCAGCAGGCATGCAGCGGCTTGGCAGTTGCTGCCAGGGCTAGCGGGGCGAGGTTTCCCACGAGCGCTGCGAGCAACAGGAATCTGGCGATGAGGCGATGCATGGTTGCCGTTCGGTAAGCTCAGAATAGAGCAGAACGCGGAATGGGCGCAAGCGGGAAGCGGGCGAGGGCGCCCGTCCCACACACCACATTAGGCTTTGCCTTGGATCTTGGCCCACCACCAGCGGACGCCTACGAACAGGAAACGCCAGTCGCTGAAGAATTCCGGCGGCTTGCCTTCAAAGGCGTGGCCGATGAATTGGAGAAGCCATCCGAGGACGAACAGCGCTAGCGCGTAGGGCCAAAGGCGATGGATGAAGATGCTGGCTAGAAAAACTGCGATCGACAGTACGATGGTTGGGATGCCGAGGGTGTGGCAGATGCGGTTTATGCGGTTCTGATGGCTGGAGGAGTATTGGGATATCCACTGCTCGTTGGTGCGGTTGCCGAGCATGCGGAGAATGATACATCGCCGGGTGGCACTTTGCGCGGATTTGCGCCGGTTGAGAGGCCTGCTTGCCGCATGGTAGCATCCTAGGTTTTGGCAGGTAGGTTGGGCTGGCCTGTATACTGCGCTGGTCTTCATTCTGAAGTCTGGATTCTGAAGTCTGGATTCTGATCTGGGCCTTCTCTTTTCCACGCCTGCGAAGGAGCCTATTCGTGAAAGTCTATTCCGGAGAAAACATTCGTAATGTCGCGATGGTGGGGCATGGGCATGCGGGGAAGACCTCGCTGCTGTCGGCCATGCTGTATACGGCGGGGGCTACGCCGCGGCTGGGGCGGGTGGACGACGGGTCGGCGACTACTGATTACGACGAGGAAGAGATTGCACGGAAGATGTCGATTGCGGCGGCGGCGGCTTACGTGGAGTGGGGCAAGACGAAGATCAATGTGATCGATACGCCGGGGTTCAACATGTTTGTCCACGAAGCGCGGATGGTGCTGCCGGTGGTGGATGCGGCGATCGTGGTGGTGGACGGCGTGGCCGGGGTGGAAGTGGTGACGCAGCGGGTTTGGAATGATTGCGAGGAGTACAAGACTCCCCGGCTGATTGTGGTGAACCGCATGGATCGCGATCGGGCGAATGCGGAGCGCGTGCTGGAGTCGCTGGTCAATGCGTTTGGGCGGAATGTGATTCCGATTGAGCTGCCGATTGGGAGTGAGAAGAGCTTGACCGGCGTTGTCGACCTGGTGCGGATGAAGGCTTACACCTACGAACTGGGTGGGAATGGAAAGGGCAAGGAGACGGAGATTCCGGCGAACATGCGGGCGCAGGTGCAGGAATCGCATGAGCAACTGGTGGAACTGGTGGCTGAGGGCGATGACAAGCTGATGGAGGAGTTCTTTGAAAAGGGGACCATTCCTGAGGAAGACTTGATCCCGGCGCTGCATAACGCGATTCGGGAGGACAAACTCTTCCCTGTTGTGTTTGCTTCGGGGCTGGGGAATATTGGGGCGGACCGGGTGATGGATTTTATTGTGGACTACACGCCGGCGCCATCGGAGCATGAGTGGGTGCAGGGTGAACCGGCGGCGTCGGGGAACGGGGATGCGCCGAAACGGCATGAGACGGATGCGGAGCCTGTGTCACTGTATGTTTTCAAGACTGTTTCGGACGCGTTTGCCGGGCGGATCTCGTATTTCAAGGTTTTTTCTGGTGTGCTGAAGAATGAATCTACGGTGCAGAACTTCTCGCGCGGGTCGGCGGAGAAGCTGTCGCATATTTCGATCATGCAAGGGAAGACTGCGGTGCCGGTGACGGAGTTGCATGCGGGAGATATTGGTGCGGTCGCGAAATTGAAGGACACGCTTACCGGCGACACGCTGGGGGACAAGGCAGCGCCGATTCTTTATCCGCGGGTCAAGCTGCCGGAGCCGGCGATTACGTTTGCGATTGAGCCGAAGAGCCGCGCGGATGAGGACAAGCTGGGACCGGGGATCCATAAGCTGATGGAAGAGGATGCGATGCTGCGATTCTTCCGGGATGCGCAAACGCAGGAGTTTCTGATTGCGGGCACGGGACAGCAGCATATTGAAGTGGTGGTGGCGAAGCTGAAGAAGAGGTATCACACGGAAGTGGTTTTGAAAGCGCCAAAGGTACCTTACCGGGAGACGATTCGCGGCAAAGCTGATGTTCAGGGCCGGCACAAGAAACAGACTGGCGGGCACGGACAGTACGGCGATTGCAAGATCAAGATGGAGCCGATGCCACGCGGCGGGCAATTTGAGTTCGTCAATGACATTTTTGGCGGGGCGATTCCGAAGAACTATATTCCCGCCATCGAAAAGGGAATCAAGGATGCGGCGGCGCGCGGGTATCTGGCGGGGTTTCCGGTGGTGGACTTCCGCGTGATTCTGTATGACGGCTCGTATCACGATGTGGATTCGAATGACATGTCGTTTCAGATGGCGGGGCGCATCGCATTCCGGAAGGCGATGGAGCAAGCCAAGCCTACGATCCTGGAGCCGGTGATGTCGGTCGAGATCACGATACCGGACGACTTTGCGGGATCGATCATGGGCGATTTGAACAGCCGGCGGGGACGCATTCAGGGCATGGACAACAAGGGCGGCAACACGGTGGTGAAAGCTGAAGTGCCGATGGCGGAGATGCTGACTTACGGCGTGGATTTGACGTCTATGACGCAGGGGCGCGGTAGTTTCAATATGGAGATGCATCATTACGATACTGTGCCGGCGGCGCTGCAGGAAAAGATTGTTGAGAAGGCTAAGGCGGCACGGGGTGAAGTGAAGGAAGAGGAAGAGTAGACGAGTTCCCCCGGCTGAGGTTTATATGCGTGCTACGCTCCACCGTTTGATTTGCTGCGCTGTGCTGATGAGTTTCGCCGAAGTCGCCTTTTCACAAGCCGCTTCACCGCCAAATGGCCCTCCTGCTATCCCGCCTGATACAGCAAAGCTAAACCTCGTGGGCTTTGTTCAGCCAGAGTATCCGCCGCTTGCCAAGGTGGCGCGGATTGCAGGTATTGTGCGCGCATCCATTGTGATTGACGAGACGGGCAACGTTAAGGAGATCAAGCTGATCAGCGGGCACCCAATGCTCGCCCCCGCCGCTTTGAATGCAATCCGAAAATGGAAGTACAAACCGTTCGAAGTGGATGGGAAGACAACCAGTGTGCAGACCGAAGTGGAAGTATCAATCCCTCCGAGCATTACTCAATCCGAAATAGATCGGGAGCGGAGGTTCCAGGATACGTATTGGTCAAATGAAAAGGCTGGGCGCGATGCTCTGGAGAAAGGTGACTTAGTCACGGCAGCGTCCAAGTTGGAGGCTGCGCAGGCTGCCGCTGAGGAGTGGGGCGATGAGAAATGGCTGGAGTTGTGTGATGTGCTGACAATGCTGGGCGACATCAAGGAACAGCAGAATGACTATTCTGGCGCCGAAGAGCTACTGAAGAAGTCTCTGTCTATTCATCAGAAGCACCAGCGTCCTGACGAGGCAGGGGTGGCGGGGGCGGAATTTAATCTGGCAACTCTCTACGTTCAAATGCAGAGGCTTCCCGAGGCCGAGTCGTTATTAATCGAGTCCGCCAGGGTGTGGGAATTGCGGATCGCGGATACCCAAATGCCCGAGCCAAGAGCCGACTATGGTCAGCACCTTGCGCTGAGCTACGTCGCTGCGGCTCGAATCGCGGCTGCGGATGGTCGCTCGGTTGACGCCCAAGTCCGTTGCCGCAAAGCCATCACGTACGCGGAGCAATGGCCTGATAAGCCCTACATGAGCGCCGTTAGATCGGGTTGTGAGTCGCTGCTTGGGGCCCATTGAGACTCGTCGGCGGGCTTCGCCCAGGCCGGGCAGCCGAAGGCGGCTGTCTCTACGTGGTTCGTGGTAACATCCGGCGAGTGTGACGCGAGGTCTAGCATGAAACTTGCATCGATTCTTATCTGCTTTCTTATTGGTGTTGCGCCGCTGGCGCGGGGCGCGGAGATGCAAGTGTTTGACACATCTGCCGGGCCGGTGAAGATTACTCCGCTGTATCACGCCAGTACGCTGATCGAGGCGGGCGGGAAGGTCATCTATCTTGATCCGGCGAAGCCCGCGAAACTGGCCGGGCTTCCAAAGGCGGACCTCATTTTGATCACCGACATTCATGGCGACCACATGGACCCGGATTCGATCAAGGAGATCAGCAAGGCGGAGACGGAGATTCTGGCTGCGCCCGCGGTGGTCGCGACGGTTACGAGCGCGAAGCCCATTGCTAATGGAGAAACGAAGAGCTGGCAGGGATGGACGATTGAAGCTATCGCGGCGTACAACCTGAAGCGCGGTCCTGCGCCGGGAAAGCTTTTTCACGATAAGGGGCGTGGGAATGGTTATGTGCTGACCTACGGCGGCAAGCGCTTTTATTTTTCTGGTGATACCGAGGGCGTGCCGGAGATGCGGGCGCTAAAGAACATTGATGTGGCGTTTGTGTGCATGAATCTGCCTTACACCATGCCGCCGGAAGAGGCGGCTGACGCGGTTAAAGCTTTTCATCCGAAGATTGTTATTCCTTATCACTATCACGGGTCGGATCTCGCGGTGTTTCAAAAAGGGTTGGAAGGGACTGGGATTGAGGTGCGGGTGCTGGACTGGTATCCGAAGTAGAAGACTTGTATCTAGTGCGCGACCTTGTGAATGCCTTCTTCGTCTAGGGCAGTTTCGGTTCGTCTTTTCACACCTCCGTTTGGGATCTCTGGTGTCTAATCTCCGCAGGAGAACCCTATGTGCACAGTAACTCGCCTGGTCCTTGCTATTTTGGCGTTTTCAGCCGTGAGTGCTGCACAGACTGCGATCGAGGTGCAGGCGGTCAAAGAATTGAAGCCAACTGGAAGTCTTGGAACGTGCGGCTACGCTCCAACCTCCCAGGAGAAGCCGTTTTTCGAGAAGCTCGTGCCCGAGGAACAGACCACAGGTTCCTTTATGAAATCGTACGACATTCACAAGAAAGACGGTGTCTATGTGAGCTGGTACGGGGTCGTCCGCGGCATTTCTAAGGCGACCGGTACTGACGATCCGTGGCAACTGTTGCTCGAGAACAAGTATTTCGATGGGATGACCGATTGCCATATCATGCTCGTTTCGATGAGTGGGTCGGGAGACTTTCTGGCGAGGGTGCAGGTGAAAGACCCAAGTATTCCGGCGCTGGCGCTGGTGCGCGTTTACGGCACCGTCAAGCGCGATAAGGGCGGAATGCCAACGATTGATGCGGAATTCATCCGTGTGTGGCCCTGGATGACCTTCACTTTTACGGACTTGGGCGGTGGGGACAAAAGTAATCCGCGATGGCGGAAGGAATGCAAGATCTGCAAAGGAAGAATCTATAGACCTTATCCCAATGAACAGTACTACCGCGATGCTCTGGGCGATCCGAATGACTACGGAACGGCTTTGAAGTAGCGAAACCCGTAGCTGGTGATTGCGCGACATCGCGTTTCGTTCTACCATCCGGAGCAGTGGCTACCGCTAAGAACAATCCCAACCTGAATTACAGCTCCGACCGGCTTGTCTCTGCCGCGCCGGTGGAGGACGATTCTTCGTTTGAGTTGAAGCTGCGGCCGCAACGGCTGGGCGAGTTTATCGGGCAGAGCAAGGTCAAAGAAAATCTGGCGGTGGCGATTGAGGCGGCGCGGTCGCGCGGCGAGGCCATGGACCATGTGCTGCTGTATGGGCCTCCGGGGCTGGGGAAGACTACGCTCGCGAACATTATTGCCAACGAACTCGGGGTGCACTTTCAGCCTACGGCGGCGCCCCTGTTGCAGATCAAGGGCGACCTGACGGCGATCATCACGAACATGCAGGATAAGCAAGTCCTGTTCATCGATGAGATTCACCGGCTGCAGCCGGTGCTTGAAGAGCTGCTGTATTCGGCGCTGGAAGATTACAAGCTGGACATTATTATCGGGCAGGGGCCTTCGGCGCGCACGCACACGCTGGAAGTGAAGCCGTTTACATTTGTGGGAGCGACTACGCGTGCGGGATTGATTTCTGCGCCACTGCGGTCGCGGTTTGGGATTGTGCTGCGGCTGGAGTTTTATACTCCGGAAGAGTTGCGCGTGATCGTGGAGCGGTCGGCGGAGATTCTGGGAGTTCAAGTTGACGACGCGGGGGCAATCGAGATTGCCAGCCGCTCGCGGGGGACGCCGCGCATTGCGAACCGACTACTGCGGCGGGTGCGCGACTACGCGCAGGTGCGGGGAGCGGGCAAGATCGACTTGCCCACGGCGCAGGCGGCGCTGCAGATGCTGGAAGTGGATAAGTATGGGTTCGATGAAGTCGACCGGCGTTTGCTGTTGACCATTATCGAGAAATATCAGGGTGGACCGGTGGGCGTGAATACGCTGGCAGCGGTGCTGGCCGAAGAGCCGGACGCGATTGAAGAGATTTACGAGCCGTTCCTGATGCAGATTGGATTTTTGAACCGCACTCCGCGGGGGCGCGTGGCGACGCAGCTGGCTTACGATTATTTTGGGATTACGCCTAGTCGACGGCAGAGTTCGCTGTTCTAGAATCCGCCACAGAGACACTGAGACACGGAGAAATGCGAGTCAAAGCGCAATTTCCCCTTCCATGGGCCGGCGATTGCGCCCGCTGGCCGTTTGTAACCCAAGCCTAACCTGTTCGGTAAACCTTAGAGTGGCGCCTTTCTTTTTTGGGAGGGGCGCTCATGGTGTATCTTGCTGGATTCCTCGTGGGAGATGGGGAACCGAGGGCACTTTGCGTTCGGGGCGAATTCGGGGTATTTCATTCAAAAGTTTTGTAAGGTTGCTGCTGGCCGGTGCGCTGATGCTGCCGGGAGTGGTGGAGTGTGGGTGGAGCGCGACTGGGGCAGCGCAAGCTGCGGCCAGGCAGGACTCCCAGAAGACTCCGCAGAATCCAGCGCCAGCGGGCTCGTCGCCGGAACTTGCTACTAAGAAGCAGGAAGTGCAGGCAGCGGCTCATGCGCTTGCTCCTCCGGCGCTTACCATTCCGCGTTTGACCCGCGCGCCCGCGCTGGAAGACTTCCTGAGCATGAAGCCTGTGGGCGAGATCGCGCTGCAGATGGCGAAGGTGACGGGCTTTGTGCAACGCAATCCGCACGATGGGGAAAAAGTCTCGGAGGAGACTGCGGCTTATCTGGGCTATGACCAGAAGAATCTCTATGTAGTGTTCGTGTGTTTCGACGATCCGAAAAAGGTGCGGGCGCGAATGTCGCGGCGAGAAGATATTCACGACGACGATCAAGTGGCAATCCTGCTGGATACCTTTCACGACCGCCGGCGAGCCTATGAGTTTCAAACCACGCCCCTGGCCGTGCAGTGGGATGCGATCTATACCGAGGCGTCACGGGCTGAAGCCGGCGGGAACTGGGATACCTCGTGGGACACGGTATGGGATTCACGGGGCAAGGTTACAAGTCAGGGCTTTGTGGTGTGGATGGCGATTCCGTTCAAGAGCCTGCGGTTTCCAGCGTCGAAGCAGCAGGAGTGGGGAATCATTCTGTACCGGGGAATCGTTCGCGAGAACGAGGATGCGTTCTGGCCGCAGGTATCCCACAAAGTGGAAGGGCGGCTGGGGCAGGCGGCGACGCTTTATGGCTTGGAGGGAATTTCACCGGCGCACGACATCGAGTTGATTCCTTATGGAATCATGCGCGGGTTCCGGTCGCTGGATACGGTGGACCCTGACAATCCATTTTTTCAAAATGCAACAGCGCAGGGACAGATAGGCATGGACGCGAAGTTCGTGATCCGTGACCACTTTGTGCTGGATCTGACGGCGAATCCGGATTTCAGCCAGGTGGAGTCGGAAGATCCGCAGATCACGGTGAACCAGCGGTTCGAGGTGTATTTTCCGGAGAAGCGGCCATTTTTTCTGGAGAACGAAGACTACTTCCGCACGCCAATTGACTTGTTTTTCACCCGCAACATTCAGGATCCATCGGCGGGAATCCGGCTGACTGGGAAAGAAGGTCCGTATTCGGTGGGGCTGATGGCGAGTGATGATCGCGCACCGGGGCTGGCGATTCCTGAATTCTGTCCCAGCGTGCCTCTCGATTGTTTGAACAATCTTTACGGGATTCGGTCGTATTTCACGGTTGCGCGCGTCAGCCGCGACATCTTCAAGCAATCGACTGTGGGCGCGATCTATGCCGATTGGGAATGTCCATCAACGGGGGAATTCAATCGAGTTGGCGGGGCCGACACACGCCTGAAGTTCAATGACAACTGGACGTTCGAAGGCCAGGCGGTCACGAGTTCGAGCAATTTGCTGGGGCTGGACCCTTCGATCAGCCTGTTCTCTACCTGCGAGGCAAATCTATTTCCCTTGAGCTCGGGAAACGTGGGCAACGGAAACTACTATGCCGGTCCGGCCGATCTGGTTGAGGCCCGGCGCAACGGGCTGCATTTCAACTACAACGGCTTTTACCGAGATATAAGTCCGGGCTTCGTGACCGTTCCTGGATTCGTGAACCGGGTGGATATCCGGGAGAGCGAACAGTGGGCCGGTTACTGGTTCCGTCCGGCGAAGGGCTGGATAGTGGCGTGGGGGCCTTCGGTCTACAATCGCTACACATTCGACCACGACGGGTTGCGACTGGATACAGACTACGAGCCGTATTTTACGGTGCAAGCGCGAGGCCAGACCAGCCTGCAACTGGTTCCTTACGAGGAAACGCGCGAACGTTTGCGTCCGCAGGATTTTGCTTTTATTGGACTGCCCGGTGTAACCGTGAACCAGGACTATCACGAACATCGCAGCGGGGCGAAGTTCCAAACCGGCTACTTTCCGAAGGTTACGGTGGGGGCAAACTACTTCTGGGGAGATGGGGTGAACTTTGTGCCTGTAGCCACGATGGCGCCGCAATATCTTCTGTCGAGTTTAAATACCGGGTCTGCGACGCTGACGTTCCGTCCGGTTAAGCCGTTGAAGATTGAAAATACCTACCTGTTTGAACGCTTGCGGGCGACGGAAAGTGAATATCTTTTCGCGCTCTCGCAGACTCCGGGGATCGGGAAAGGTATTTTTAACAACCACATTGTCCGCAGCAAGTGGAACTGGCAGTTTACGCCGCAGCTTTCCTTGCGGGTGATTCTGCAATACAACTCAGTTCTGGCGAACACGCCGGGCAACACGTTTTACCCGTATACCTACCTGCCGACGCAGAAGGAGTTCAACGCCGACGTTCTGCTCACCTACCTGGTGCATCCGGGGACGGCGATTTATGTGGGCTATAACAGCGATTTGCAGAACCTGGACCGCGAACTAACGCCAGGCATCGAAGGTCCGGCGGGGCTGTACACGGACAAGGGCTATATCAACGACAGCCGGCAGTTCTTTGTGAAGGTTTCGTACCAGTTCCGCTTTTAACGGGTCAGGGACTAGGGTTGGTGTGTCGGGATTGCTGAGTCGGGATTGCTGAATCCCGGGGCGTTCCGGTAGAATCTAAGGATTCCAGTCGAGGTCTGAACCCATATGAAACCTGCTATTCATCCCGCTTATAACGAAGTGCGCGTGCATTGTGCGTGCGGTAATGCGTTTGTTACCCGGTCTACCCATAAGGGCGACATCAGCGTAGAAATCTGCTCGGCATGCCATCCTTTCTTTACCGGCAAGCAGAAGCTGATGGATACGGCTGGACGGGTGGAGCGCTTCCGGCGTAAGTACGCTAAGAACGCGCCGGCGCCGGGGAAGCCTGCTGTGGCGACGAAGAACTAAGCTCTTTGCCACGGATTACCACGGATACACCTGAAATTAAGCCCTCGCTACCCGGCGGGGGCTTTTGCTTGAAAGGCCAAGTAGAATAGAGCTGTGCGCAAGTCCTGGGACATCTCGGGTAGGGCGGACACTGCTGTGCGGCGGGCGGCGCCGCTGAAGCCGGTTCCGGCGTCGGTGTCGATCGGCGGGATCGAGATTGCTCCTGCGACTGTGCTGGCTCCGATGGCCGGAGTTACGGACACGGTTTTCCGGCGATTCATCCGCAACCTGGGCGGATGCGGGCTGATTATGACCGAGTTCACCTCGGCGGATGGCGTGCTGCGCAAGAAGGACGAGAAGGCTAAGCGGTATTTGCACTTCTATGAAGATGAGCATCCGATTTCGGCGCAGCTCTTTGGCAGCGATCCGCGGGTGATGGCGGAGGCGGCGCGCATGGTCGAGGGGCTGGGCTTCGACATCGTGGATTTGAATCTGGGCTGTCCGGCAAAGAAAGTCGTGAAGTGCAACGGAGGCTCGGGGCTGCTGCGCGATCTACCGGCGATTGGGCGGATTTTCGAGGCAGTACGGGCCGCGGTGAAGGTTCCGTTCACGGTGAAGTTTCGCGCTGGGTGGAGTGATGATGAAATCGTTTGCGTGGAACTGGCTCGTATGGCGGAGTCGTGCGGGCTGGCGGCGGTCGCGCTGCACGCTCGCACACGCGAACAGGGGTATAGCGGGAACGCCCGCTGGGAGTGGATTGCCGCGATCAAAGACGCGGTGAGGATTCCAGTGATTGGGAATGGCGACATTCGCACGCCTGAGGACGCTTGCGCGATGGTCACGCAGACTGGCTGCGATGCAGTGATGATTGGACGGACTGCGCCGTCGAATCCTTGGATCTTCCGGCAGATTCAGCAGTATTGCGTGGGCGCTCGAATTGATGGTGAGAGAACGGGCCTGCGGCCCGATGGACAGCCGAGGGCGGCTGTCCCCACGTGGGCTTTTTCGGAAGCCGCTGCTGCTTCCAGGCCCTATGACGAGCCTAGCGAGGCTGACCGTTATCAGATGATTCGCACTTACTTCCAGATGCTGATTGAAGAAGAACTCCCCGACGCGGTTGGGAAGATGAAGCAGTTTGCCTCATGGTTCACGCATGGCGTGCCCGGTGGAGCGGGACTGCGCAAGGCGATCTACGAGTCGAAGAGTGCGGTCGAGATTCTCAGTCGGGTCGAAGAGTTCTTCGAGGCCCGGCTTTGTAGCGCCTCTTCGACAAGCTCAGCGCAGGCTCTCGTCCGCGAGACCGTCTAAGCCGCCCTCGCCACCATCTTTCCCGCCTCATCTTTCTCTACATACGCCCACGGGACTTTCGCATCGTGCGTGAAGACCGTCAGCAATTTTTCCGGAATCGCCTTGGCGTAGTACTGCTTCTTGCTCTCGATGGTCTGCAGCGGGTAGAGGTCGAAGGACATGCCCCAGGTGAGGTCGATATGTGCGGTGGTGGGGATGAGGTCGGAAATGTAGCAGGCGGTGCGGCCTGCGCTTTCGACGATTACGGCTTGCATGTGCGCGGTGTGGCCCGGGAAAGTTTTCACGGAGATGCCGGGGACGATTTCTTCGCCGCCTTTGAGCAGAGTCATCTGGCCGCTTTCGACTAGCGGATCGTAGTTGTCGGGGATGTAGCTGATGGAGTCGCGCTCGCTGGGATGGCGGGCGTACTGCCATTCGCCTTCCGGGGCATAGTATTTCGCGCGCGGAAACGTGGGGACGATCTTGCCAGCTTTGTCTTTGACTGTGTTCCATCCGCAGTGGTCGAAGTGGAGGTGGGTGTTGATGACGATGTCGATGTCTTCGGGAGCAATGCCGGCAGCTGCGAGACTTGTGAGCAATTGCGCGGGCTGGCCGTAGAACTTGATCATGCGCTCGGAAAGCTTGTTGCCCATGCCGGTTTCGACAAGCACGTTTTTCTTTCCGGTGCGGATGAGAAGTGAGTTCAGCCCTGCCTGGACGTAGTTTCGTCCGTCGGCGGTCACTTTGCGCGACCACATGACCTTGGGAACGACGCCGAAGAATGCGCCACCGTCCAGCGGGTAAGTGCCGTCGGAGAAGATGCTGAGTTCGAAGTCGCCAAGGGTCAGGCTGGGCATGGAGTTAGTTTGCCACAGACTCAATCTGCATTTCTCATGCGAAACTGCGGTACTCTCGTCGATATGGAACGCCCGGCCAGTGTCACGGTGATCGCATGCCTGTTTTTTCTGGTTGCGGGGTATCTGGCCACGATCGGCATTGTTGACTTGGTGGTCCCCGGCACGCTTTCGATGACGCTGGGAGCGGGGATCACGTATGGGAGAGAACTAGACGGACCGCAGACGGCCTTGTCTGTCGGCGCGGGTTGGGCGTTGATTGGCTGGGGCCTTTTTCGGCTGCGCAATTGGGCGCGATGGTGCGCGATGCTCCTGATGGTAATCGGGGTCGCGGGATCGGTGCCGGCAGTTTCTGCGGCCGCGAGGAATCTGGGCTGGCGCTTCTTCTTGTACGGCTTTCAGATCGTGGTGCGAGTGGTGATCGCGTGGTACCTGGCTGCATCGCCTGAGGTGATCGAAGCTTTCGCGAAGAAATAGACCGTGATCTAAGGCGAAAGTGCCGTCAGACAAGAAGCTGCTGTTTGCCGGGAGCACAGATGCTGCCGGCGAAAGCAGATTCCTCACGGCGTGACCGCCGTTCGGAATGACAAACTTCATTCAGAGGTTATCTTGCTTTTATCTTTTCTTTTTCTCCCACGCGTTTGCTGACTTCGAATTTCATCTTGCCGGCTTTTTTGTCGGCATCGACTACGACGTGGTCGCCGTGGAGGATTTCTCCATCCAAAATCTTCAACGCCAGCGGATCCTGCACTAGCTTTTGAATGGCGCGCTTCAGTGGTCGGGCTCCGAAATTCGCGTCGTAGCCCTGGGTGAAGAGCATGTCTTTGGCGGCGTCGGTGAGCTCGATTGAAATCTTGCGATCGGCGAGCAGGCGGCGCACGTCTTCGAGACGCAGTTCGATGATCTTGACCAACTGCTCTTTGCCGAGCGGGGCGAAGACAATGATGTCGTCCACGCGGTTCAGAAACTCGGGGCGGAAGTGGCCGTGGAGCGCGTTCAAGACCTGCTCGCTGGCTTTCTCGAACTCCTCCGGCGTTTGCACGTGGTCGGCTTGCAAGTAACTCGACCCGATGTTCGAGGTCATGATCAGAATCGTGTTCTTGAAATCCACTACGCGACCTTTACCGTCGGTGAGGCGGCCGTCGTCCATCACCTGCAGCAGGACGTTGAAGACGTCGGGATGTGCCTTTTCGATTTCGTCGAACAGCACTACCGCATAGGGACGGCGGCGGACCTGTTCGGTGAGTTGGCCTCCTTCTTCATAGCCAACGTAGCCCGGAGGCGCGCCGATCAGGCGGGCGACCGAGTGCTTTTCCATGTATTCGGACATGTCGATGCGCAGCAGGGCGCGCTCGTCGTCGAAAAGAAATTCGGCTAGGGCGCGAGCCAGTTCAGTTTTGCCGACTCCGGTCGGACCGAGAAAAATAAACGAGCCGATGGGGCGCTTGGGATCGCTTAGTCCGGCGCGAGAGCGGCGGATGGCGTTGGAGACGCGCTCGAGAGCCTGGTCCTGGCCGATGACGCGGTGGCGCAGGCGGTCTTCCATGGTGACCAGCTTTTTCACTTCGCCTTCGAGCATTTTGGAGACGGGGATGCCGGTCCACTTGGAGACGATGCGGGCGATGTCTTCTTCATCGACTTCTTCCCGCAGCATGCGTGGTGCGCCGGCGGCTTTGTTGTCGATCTTGGCCGACAGTTGATTTAGCTCTTCTTCGGCTTGCCGCAACAATCCGTAACGGATTTCAGCTACGCGCTGGAGGTTGCCTTTGCGCTCTTCGGCCTGCTCTTCAATCTTGAGCTTTTCGATCTTTTCTTTCAGCTCGCGAGAGCGGGCGATGAGATCTTTTTCTTTCTTCCAATTGGCTTTCAGGGCTGTCGATTTCTCGCGAATGCCGGCGAGTTCCTTCTCGATGACAGAGAGACGCTCGCGGGAATTCGGGTCATCTTCTTTCTTCAAAGCTTGCTTTTCGATTTCGAGTTGCGTGGCCCGGCGTTCGAGCTGGTCGATGTCGGTGGGGAGCGAATCGATCTGGATGCGAATCGAGGCCGCGGCTTCGTCGACGAGGTCGATGGCTTTGTCGGGCAGGAAGCGGTCGGAAATATAGCGATGCGAGAGCGTGGCGGCGGCGACTATTGCTGAGTCCTTGATACGGACGCCGTGATGAACCTCGTACTTTTCCTTCAAGCCGCGAAGGATGGCGATGGTGTCTTCGACATTGGGCTCACCGACGAAAACAATCTGGAATCGGCGCTCGAGGGCGGCGTCTTTTTCGATGTATTTGCGGTATTCGTTGAGCGTGGTGGCTCCTATGGCGCGCAGTTCTCCGCGGGCAAGCGCGGGCTTGAGCATGTTGGAGGCGTCAATCGCGCCTTCGGCGGCCCCGGCGCCGACCAGGGTGTGAAGTTCGTCGATGAAGAGGATGACCTGGCCCTGGGAGTCTTCGATTTCTTTCAAGACGGCTTTGAGGCGGTCTTCGAATTCGCCGCGATATTTGGCTCCGGCGAGCATGGCTCCCAAGTCGAGTGCGACTACGCGTTTGTTCTTGAGCACTTCCGGTACGTCGCCTGAAATGATGCGCTGGGCGAGGCCTTCGACGATGGCAGTCTTGCCTACGCCGGGTTCGCCGATTAACACGGGATTATTTTTCGTGCGGCGGGAGAGAACCTGGACGACGCGGCGGATTTCTTCGTCGCGGCCAATGACTGGGTCGAGCTTGCCGCGGCGAGCCTGCTCGGTCAGGTCGCGGGCATATCGCTCGAGCGCCTGGTACTTGGCTTCGGGATTCTGGTCGGTCACTTTTTGCGAGCCGCGGACGGCGATCAGGGCTTTCAGAATCGCGTCTTTCGTGGCGCCGTGACGCGCGAGAATCTGCTGGGCTGCGTCCTGCTTGAGCTGCGTGATGGCGAGCAGGAGGTGCTCGGTGGAAACGTATTCGTCCTTGAAGTTGGAAGCCTCTTTGAAGGCTTGCTCGAGCAGCTTGTTAGTGGCGTTCGACATGGTGGCCTGCGCCGATTCTCCGGAGACTTTGGGGAGTTTTTCGATCTCGCGATAGAGGTCGCTGAGGACGGCCTGCGGGCCGATGCCGATTTTTTCGAGTACGGGCGCGACTATGCCTTCTTTGTCTTCGAGCAGGGCGGCGAGCAGATGAATCGGCAGAAGCTCGGGGTTGCCGTGCTCGGAAGCGAGGTCGTTGGCGCGCTGGACGGCTTCCTGCGCCTTTACGGTGAATTTATCCCAACGGATGGCCATGGTGAACTCCTGTTTCTAATTTCTAGTTTCGCGTCGCGAGTGTGGCGGCGGGTCGCCGCCACGACAGCCGGCGGGGACGCCGGCGCTACAACGAAACGGGAGGCGGTTATCTCTCCCGCCTCCCGTCGATTGTAAACCGTCGAGCTTCGCTCGACGACCGGGTCACAGACCCGGTCCTACACTTACGCGGCTTTGCTGGGGCCCTTTGCTTCGATCGTTTTCTCGGTCTCTACTTTGGGGCCGCCCACGTTGACTTTGATCTGCTTGGGTTTCGCTTCGGCCTTTTTGGGCAGAGCGATCTTCAACACGCCTTTGTCGTAGGTTGCCGAGACTTTCTCGGAATCCACGGTGGTGGGCAGGGTGAAGGTGCGGGTGAAGCTGCCGTATTGGCGCTCCACGCGGCGGTAGTTCTCTTCTTTCTCTTCTTTCTCGATCTTGCGCTCGCCGTGCACGGTGAGGGTGTTGTTCTCGAGGCGGACGTCAATGTCCTTCTCGTCGATGCCCGGAACTTCGATCTTCAGCGTCACGGTGTGCTCGTCTTCGTAGACGTCGACTGCGGGGGCAAAGCTCGAGGTAGTGAGGGATTCGTCCTGACCAGCGGATCCGTGTCCGTAGGACTCGCGGAAGACGCGGTTGATGCGGTCCTGCAGGGTGGAAAACTCGCGGAAAGGCTCGAAACGGGTAAGTACGGTCATGGTAGTGATCTCCTTCATGTGCTGATTTCTAGGAATTCGGCAGTGCCGTTCACTTGCTTAGATGCGTATTCAGCACAAACGGATCATAAAACATGAGTGTGTTATTGTCAATGTAGAACATTGAAGTGTTTTCAATTGCTTACGATGGCTATTACGCACTTCAGATAGGCTGTTTCCGGGACATTCAGAAGGATGGGGTGGTCTTTCGCCTGTCCGCGGACCTCGGTCAGGCGCAGCGTGCGGTGGGCGTCGCGGGCGGCGTCGGCTAGCATTCTGAGGAAGTCGGCCTGGCTGACGTGGTAGGAGCAGGAGCAGGTGACCAGGATGCCACCCGGGCGGAGCATCTTCAGGGCGCGCAGGTTGAGTTCTTTATAACCGCGGAGGGCGGCCTCGAGGTCGCGCTTACTCTTGGCGAACGCTGGCGGGTCGAGGACGATGGTGTCGTAGCGTTGGCCGGAGGAAGAGTAATCCTTGAGCAGATCAAAGGCGTTGGCTTCGATCCATTCGATCTCGGGCTGGTTCTGGTCGCGGCGGTTCAGGGCGGCGTTCTGGTCGGCTACTTCGAGCGCGGGCCGGGAGCTGTCGATGCCGATGACGCGGGAACAGCGCGCGGCCAGATGAAGCGCGAAGCCTCCCTGATAGCAGAAAACGTCGAGGGCTTCGCCGTGGGCGTATTGGGCAGCGGCGGCGTAGTTCTCGCGCTGGTCGAGGAAGGCTCCGGTCTTCTGGCCTTCGAGCGCGTCGAAGTGGAACTGGATGCCGTTCATGGTGAAAATGGTTGAGGATTTTTCGCCTTGCACGGGGCCAGAGGCGCGCGGTGAAAGATCCTCGAGTTGGCGGACGCGCGGGTCTACGCGCTCGATGATCGAAGCCGGGTGAAGGCGTTCGGTCAGCTCGGAAGTCAGCGTCTGGCGCACGATCTCGGCGTCCATGGCCTGAGTGAGGATCTGCATGGAGAGAATGTCGTTATAGCGATCGACGATGAGGCCGGGGAGGAAATCAGCTTCGCTGAAGATGAGGCGGTGGGCGTTGGTGTCGTGAACGATCGCCTCACGATAAGCGATGGCATCGGCGATGCGCTGGCGAAGCAGCGCGGGGAAGTCGACGACGGGCTCGTGCGAGATAAGACGGATGGCGATTTGTGAAGAGCTGGAATAGAGCGCAGTGCCGAGGGGTTGGCCACGATGATCAATCACGCTGACCAGTGATCCCGGAGGGATGCCTTCCGCGCATACGATGTCGGAGCGGTAGACCCAGACGTGACCCTCCTTTAGGCGGGATGCTCCGCGCGGGGAAATCTTAACTGTGAAACCGGAATCGGAAGCTGGGGGCTTTCGTGCCATGCTTCCGATGTTAAATGACAACGCTCGCGGAACACCGAACCTTATTGGAAGACGCCTAAGAGCGGGAAGCCTTGCGCAACAGGAAGATCATTTGTTCAGCGTTGTTGTCGAGCGGAGCTTTCGCGAAAGAACCGTATTCCGCCACGGGCTCGAGGCCTGCCAGCAGAAACAGCGCCCGCAAATGCGGATAGGTGAAGTAGGACAGTTTGAAAGCTTCCGTCTCTTCAAGAATTAACTCGCCGTCGCGAAATGTCCGGTAGATGAAGGTGAAACTGAAAATCTGGTTGATCTTGTCGACAGATTCTTTTCTGAAGTAGCGGCGCACGACCGTGGTTGGATCGGAACTCGGGGTCCACTCCATCTCCGGCACTTCCTCGCCCATTCTTGCCGTAAGCATTTCGAACTTCGGATAGAAAACGTCGAAGGCGAGGATTCCCGTATTACTCAGATGCGACGCGGCAGTCGTGAGCGCGCTCACCTGATCATGGAGGGTAAGCATGTGCTGCATGGGGCGGAAAGGAATGATCACCAGAGGGTATTGCGCGTCCAGGCGGAAGTTGCGCATGTCGCCTTCGAAAAGCGTGACTCTCTGGCGAACATCGGACGGCTCAGCAGCCAGTCTGTCTCTCAGAATCTTAAGCATGGGCTGGGAGTTGTCGACGCCGTGGATGTCGATTCCCTGGCGAGCGATGGGCAGGAGGACGCGCCCGGTACCGCAGGCTATTTCGAGGATCTGGCCACCGATTTGCTCCGCGAGTTCGCGGTAGAAGGGCAGGTCTACCAGGTCTTGCTTGGCGGCGTAGGCGCCTTCGTAGTACTTGGCGGTGATGCTGTAGGAATCTACTGCGGCGCGCATTCGGGTTAGCTGGCGGCTTGTTCGGTGGGAATGGAGGCGGGCTTCTCGGGCTTGCCGGAAGTGCGGGTACGCATTTCGTACTGTGCGGCTTCCAGATCAACATGAAGCGAGTCGAGAGCAGTCATGGGCATTTCGGTGCCCCAGGTTTCCATTTCGCGTTCGCTCCAGCTTCCGTTGAGGCGTATGGCGCCGGTGATGTCTTCCGGAAAGGCGTGGCGGAAATCTCCTTCGCGGATGAGAATGTCGCCGATGAGGCGGCCGGTGTGCATGTCGAAGACGCGGCGTGTGGCTTGGCCCCCGGCATTGTTGAAGCAGAGAAAAACCTCACCCGCGTCGGCGAATTCCTGACGGTAGTACCAGGCCTGGGGCGCATCGATCTTGGGATGGTGGCGGCGGGAGCGTTTATGTTCGGGCTCCAGAGCCTGCATTTCGTGGGCGGGATTGAAGTAGAGGATGCGCTGGCAGGAATCGCAGACGACGGTTTGCTGGCCGGTGCGGACATCGTTGTAAATCTGCGGCCGCAGCATGACCTGGCAAGCCATGCATTTGTGGTCGAGCACCTCGGAGATGCCACTGCCGCGAAACTTGGATACGCGCTCGTAGTGGCGCAGGAGGTCCTCGTTTACGCCGGCTCGCATTTGATCCCGCTTGGCGCGCCACTCGGCAAGCTGCTTTTCGTCTTCGGCCGTGCGCTGGCGGGCTTCGACCTTCTCTTTTTCGATCTCGGCGGCTTCTGCCTTCAGCTCGGCTTGCGCGGCCTTCACTTCTTTGTCGCGCGCGTCCGCATTGACCATCAACTCGAGGATCTTGTCTTCGGTTGCGGCGATTTCTTTTTCCGCGAACTGGATCTCGTGCAATAGCGCCTTATATTGCTCGTTGGTTTTTACGTCGAGAGACTGGTCGCGGTACTTGGAAATCTTGCCGCGCAAGTCTGTGATGGTGGTTTCGTACTTGCGGCGGGTGGCTTCGTCGGCCTTGACGGCGGCCTGGGCCTTTTCCAGTTGCGCCTTCGTGTCGGCCAGCTTGTGTTCGATGGCGGCAACGCGTTTGGGGAGTTCGGCGACTTCATCCTGCAGGCGGCGGATTTCCTTGTCCGCTTCCTGCAGGCGCAACAGGTTTTCTATTTCTAGAAGCATCCAGAGGCTCACCCCAATTCTAACACGCGGAAACGCGGTTCCGGCCTTACTGTGGGCTGGGGAAATGGGCCACTGGAGCGGCCGCACGGCAGCCGTTGGCAGTGTAAACTCTTTCGTTCGCGCCTTGCGCTCTTGTTCTCACTCTTCATCCCGGGGTCTCATCGTGAAGAAACGGATTTCATTCGCCTTTCTTACTTCCATCCTCCTTGTCGGTCTGCTGACGCCGCTTTGGGGGCAATCGTCCCCACCGGTGAAGCCGCTTACGATTGAGGCAATGTTCGCGCCGGGAGGGCTGACCGGGCGCGGTCCGGAAACCATGGAGTGGAGTCCTGATGGGACGAAGTTCTCCTACGTGCAGCGCGACGACCAGGGCGAAAACGCCGAGCTGTGGTGTGTGGATGCGGCTACGGGTGAGAAGAAAGTCCTGATCAGCGCCGCCAAGCTGGCCTCGCTAGCGCCCGACTATAACAAAGTCAAAGACGAGCGCGAGCGCGAGCGCCTGACGCGGTATCACGTCGCGGCCTACCTGTGGGCTCCGGATTCGAAGCACCTGATTTTCGATTCTCAGGGGCAGCTTTGGCTTTTTGATCTGGCGACCGGGACTGCGGTGCAGTTCACGTCAGCACCCGAGCCAAGTGTTGACCCCAAGTTTTCCCCCGACGGTAGACATGTTTCCTATGTGCGCAAGCACAACCTGTATGTCCGACCGGCGAGCGGTGGAGATGAAAAGCAGCTTACCAAGGACACCAGGGACAGCTTATTCAACGGTGACATCGACTGGGTTTACGCTGAAGAGCTGGCGGTTCGCAGCAATTATTTCTGGTCGCCCGACAGCCGGCAGATTGTCTTCCTACACATGGATGAAAGCCGGGTGCCAAGCTATCCGCTCGTAAACTTGAGTCCGACGCACCCGACGGTGGACAACGAAAAGTATCCCGAGGTAGGGGATCCAAATCCCGCAGTGAAGCTGGGTGTGGTGGATGCCGACCGCGACAAGATTCGCTGGATCGCTCTTACTAATGATGAGGAATCGTACATCCCGCGGTTTGGCTGGGTCGGCGAAGGAGTGATCTGGGCGGAGGTTCTCAATCGCACTCAGGACAAAATGGATCTCTATTTCGTGGATGCAAGGTCGGGGAGGTCGCGGATCGTGCTGACCGAAACCACTCCTGGCGCGTGGATCGATTTCGATCAGGTGGAGGTGCGTTTCTTGAACTCCACCGGCGGATTCCTCTGGCCGAGCTGGCGCGACGGGAACATGCATCTCTACCTCTACAGCTTTGACAAACGGGACCCGCTCGCTGCCGAGGCAAAGCTGGAGCGGCAACTCACGCAGGGCGACTTCGAAGTGTTGGGGATCGAGGGAGTGGACGAATCGACGGGCGCCGTATTTTTCTCCGCTAACAAAGGCGACCCGAGGCAGCGGCATATTTTCTCGGTCAAGCTGGATGGCACCGGCTTCCAGCAGCTTACGCACGACGAGGGAATTTACTCGGCGCAGTTTTCCGGGGATGGCAAGCACTACCAGCAGACGTTCTCAGGTCCTTCGACAGCGCCGCGGATGTCGCTGTGCACCGTAGGCAGCGCATGTGTTCCGGTGTGGCAGGCTCGCGATGACGTCGCAGAATATGGATTACGCGCGCCGAAATTCCTGGAGTTCAAAGCGGAGGACGGCACCACGCTTTACGGACGGTTGTTGCTTCCTCCGGATGGAGGGGCAAGCGGCAAGGTTCCGGTGATCGCTAATATCTACGGCGGGCCGGCGGCGCAGACCGTCCTCAAAGAACCGACGGACCCGTTCGATGAGATCCTGGCACGCAAAGGTTTCGCGATTTTTTCCGTCGATAATCGCGGGACTCCGGGCCGTGACCGGAAGTTTCAGACCGCGATTCGCCACGAGTTCGGGGTGATTGAGTTGAAGGACCAGTTGACCGCGCTCGATCAGCTCTTTGCTGAGTATCCGCAACTCGATAAAGATCGCGTGGCGATCTGGGGATGGTCGAACGGCGGCTCGATGACGCTGTATGCGATGACGCACTCCGACCGGTTCCACGCGGGAGCCTCCGTGGCGCCTGTGACTGATTGGGCTAACTACGACTCGATTTACACCGAGCGTTACTTGGGCCTGCTTAAGGACCAGGCGGCGACTTATGCCGAATCCGACATGACGAAGGCGGCAGCCAATCTGCATGGAGCGCTGCTGCTGGCCCACGGTACGGGAGACGACAATGTCCACTTCCAAAACAGCATTCAGATGATTGATGCGCTGATCCAGGCGGGCAAGCAATTCCGGCTGATGATCTATCCCAACAAGACGCATGGCATCTCCGGGAGCGATGCCCGGGAGCACCTGTTTCACATGATTGAAGATCACTTCGAGCGGGAACTAAAGTAGGGGAGGTCTACCGGCGCTTGTCGGGCTTGCGGGACGAACTTACCCGGTTGGTGCTTTCCTTGGCCGAGCTCTCTTTGCTGGAGCTGTCTTTCGAAGAGCTTTCTTTGCCGGAGCTTTCCTTCGCCGAACTTTCTTTGGTGGAGCTCTCGGACTTGGACTTTTCTTCTTTCTTCGAATCCTTCCCGCCGCCGTCGGAACTGGGCGCGTGGGACTTGTTCGCGTAGTCGGTTACGTACCAGCCCGAACCTTTGAACTGCACGGCGGGCGCGGAAATCATCTGCTCAACCCGGCCACCGCATTCCGGACACTTCTTGACCATCTTGTCAGAGAATTTCTGGATTTTCTCGAAGCGGTGACCGCACTTCTCGCACTCATATTCGTAAAGAGGCATGGGTTCTGAGACGTTTGTGAAGAAAAATCGCTTTCACCCTGATTCTAGGGGCTGGGATTCGATTGCGTCAATTCAGGCAGGAAGGCCGTAGGCGTCGTGAAGCGGCGGACTACTCCAACGCGGACTGCGTTAGTTTGACCGCGCAGTACGTGGAAGTGGTTCCGCAAATGGTGGTTGACGTCGCCAGAGTGCCGAAGTAGATGCTGGACGCCTGCCCGGCGGTGGAATCGTTGTCCATGATCATGCCGCTGGTCCCGCCCGCGACATCGGTGGTGTTTGTCGCTACGCTGATAGGTGCATCGCCTGAAGCAACTAGAAGCGAGTTAGGCAGAAGGAAGGAATACAGTGATGTTGGGTTTTCAGCCACTCCTACGAACAAGTAGTCCGGTCCGCCCGTAGCAGTTGCGCCGGTCACAGTGCATCCGGCGCCGGTGGTCGCGGTGGGGATGGTCGCGTCGAACGTGAAATTCGTTGCGGTTGCCGAAACAACGGTTTGTATTCCGCCATTGATGGCGGCGACATCTGCGGCGGTGCAATTGTTGGTAGCGTTGGCGGCCACGCCAGCGAGAGTGACCAGGTCATTGGCGGCGAGAGTGTTGTTTGCCGTGACCGTGACTACAGTTGTAGAGGCCGTGACCCTACTCACGGTGAATACCTGGCTGTTGTAGAACTCGGTGAGCGGCGAAATGGGCGAAGCGTCGTCGCCCAGTTGCGGCCGGTCGTCGTTTGGTGGTGTTACCTGGAGGGTGGAACTGATGAACTGCAATGCTTTGAGCTGTTGGCCGCCAGTGCCGGAGGTGGCGCCGATGATCTCTCCATTGTTCGAGGCATTGGCGCTAGCGATGCCCAAGGCATAGTAGCGTTCGTCGGGGGTAGCGGCGTAATTTGGAAAGCCAGCAACCGTACAGCTTTGATTTGCGCCAGTGTCGAGACCCGCGTACACAGCTGCGGTCAGGGTGTTGCTGGTGAATGTGAATTGGACAAGGGCGGTGTTGCCGGTTATTCCGGTGTCGCCCTCGCCGGTGGTATTGGGGTTGCACGAGGTTACGACATAGCCCACGGCGTTCGTCGAGTCAATGACGGCGGCGTCTCGAATACCGCCGTTGATGGCGCCCTGGTTCGTGGTCCCGCTTACGCCGAGAGCGAGCGCCGCGGCCGCACTGGCTCCGGCCGGCGTCAGTGCGTACAAGTTCGAGCTGCTGTCTCCGACAAAAATGTTGCCGGTGCCCCCCACGTCGACCACCGGGGACGAGAGGAAATTCGATCCGGGGGTGACAGTTGCGCCGGCAATCGTGCAGCCGGTGCCAGTAGTGGCGCTGGGTATTGTGGCGGCGAAGGTGAACTGCGTTGCGCTCGCCGAAGCGACCGTTTGTGTTTGATTAATGGCAGTGACGTCAGCCGCCGTGCAGCCGTTGCCGTTGTTGGTGGTTACGCCCGCGATGGGGACCAACTCTCCGATACTGAGGGTGTTGGCTACGGTGACGGTCACTGTAGTCGTGCTTGCGGTTATCCTCGTCGGAGTCAGTAACGCAGGGCTGGGGCTTATCTGCACCGGAAAATTCCCTCCGGCATACGCTGGGGTCCCGTTGAACGTAGGGGTAATCGCATACAGGTAGCCGTTGTTATCGCCGACGTAGGTCGTGTCGTTGGCGTAATCGGTGAACGGGGATGAGAAGCTATCCACCGCTCCGGCCACTCCACTGGCAGCGTTGGCGGCAACTAAGCCCAGCGGAAGCATGAAGTCCTTGGCGGTGCTTCCCGAAGTGCTTCCGGGGATCACAGGGTTGGTGGCACAGGCCGGCAAGGTGGCTCCGCCGTTGTTGTTGCTAGCGCAGCTGGCGCTGCCTCCGTACTCGGTGCTACCGCTGCCGAACGTCAGCACATGGAGGATTGCTCCAATGTTCGGGTCATTCTCCACGTAGGCTATTTCTGTGCCACTGAGCGAGAGGCCGGGCGAGGTCGCGACCGGTCCGACGCCGGAAGCGTAGGAGAAGATGAATTCCGGATTCGTGAGATTACACAACGAGGTCCCGGACCCGCTGTAGAGATGATTGAAGGCGACGATGTTGGCCTGGGCGCCGTTGGTCCCGGCAGTAACGCCGCCCCAGGTGAAATGGTTCAGTGACTCGGCGGCACTCAGCGTCACGCGAGTCCCTGGAGTGAGCGCGTACACCGTAACCGTGGTTCCCGACGCCACCGCCACGATGCGGTCAGCGGCCGTACTGCTGAGATTCCGATTGATCGCCGCCGCCAGATTGGTCGCGTTGGTGGCACTCGTGGCGGACACTTCGAAGTCCAGCCCTGTGTTTGTAGTGGTCGATGCGGTTAGAGTGAGAGTGACCGCGGCCCCGCCCGTCGGAGTTATGGTGATTGCCGCAGTCTGGTTGGCATTCGGTTCGCCGGTGAAGGTGCCGGCAACATTGGCGCGGGTGTTTCCGGTGGATGCGTTGACGGGGAATACCACGAAATCGGCAGTGCAGCTCGGCGTCGCGTTCACGTTGAAGGAGTACTTGGCGGGCCACATGCCTTGAGCGACGCCGCCAGCGCCGAGCGAGATGGCCCAGTCCTTTTTCATGGGCCCCCTTGAATGCCTTAGCGGCGTTCGTATTGGCCTTCGCCGCCAGCGCAGCAGATCTGGACGCACCAGGCCTGAACGCTCCAGATCTGAACGTACAGGGCCTGAACCAGCCGGCCCATTCCCATGCAAAAGCCACTGGGCATAGGCCCGCGGCTCGTTCCACGTCTTCAGCGCCTGTTCCGGCGTGTAGTCGCCGGTGAAGACGACATGCTTTGAGCTCCAGTCAAACGGCACGGGGACCGAACCATCCGGCCGGGCGAATCCTTGTGCGGATACCGACGCCGTAAAGCCAACCGCCAGCCCAAGTGCGGCCAGCAGCAGAACGGCGCACCTTCTAAGAAGGGCCACATCCGGCCTCCACGGAGTTCCTAAGCCATTCACCGTCAAAACGCCTCCGTACCTAACACTGAGTTTCCGATTCAGTCCGTAAACGGAATTGAGATACCCATACTCCGGTAAATGGGTACACCTGTCGTTTCGCCTGCGATAGCGCGGGAATTTATGTCTAGTGTACGAAATGAACTATGGGCTGTCCGGTTTTGGAAGTAAAGTGTTCCTTACTAGTACCCTCCCGGTAAGGAGTGTCTAGCGTGTAAAACGGAGAGGATGACGCAAGGGGGAACCCATGAAGGTCCTGGTGGTCGAATCAGAAGATGCGGTTTTGAAAGCGACAGGCGTTATGCTCAACAAGCTCGGTTACGAAGTAGGACTAGCGCCAAACTGCAACGAAGCGCTTCGCATTTACACTGACAAAGGACCCCATGACGTGGTTCTCATCGCTTTGAAATTCCTCCGCAGTTCGAGCGCCGGCGGCGCCAAATTGATTGATGCCTTGCGGCAGAAGGACCCTAAACAAAAGTTCGCCTTTATCAGTGCATCGCCGGTCTTGAAAAAGCCGTTCTCTCTTCAGGAATTGGACGACTTCATGGGCGGCTTTCGGCGGCCGGCTAGAAGCCGCTTTGGATAGCTTCCGACGGCTGCTTACGTCTTTTCCGGGAATTTTTCCGCGAGACGCTTGGGCGCGGTATTGCGCCAGGCCGTCGATACTGCTTTCTCGAGCGTTGTCTTGCTGACTGTCTTGAGATGCACGCTGGTGGCGCCGCGGCGTCCCCATGCACCCTTTACCGGCACGAACACACCGGGATAGTCCTTCGAGAAATAATGTTGCTGCTCTGGCGTGAGCCTGACCATCCCCCAGCCTTTGGCGGGATAGCCGAGGGTGGCGAAGATCTTTCCCTGGACGCGGAAATCAGGATGGTCCATGTGAGCATGCTCTGCCGTTTCAGGAAGAGCCAGTGCCAGGCGGCGAAAATCATTGGCGGTCACGACGGAGTCTCCACGGATGGAACGCGCGTACCATAGCACAACTGCCCGCGGGGCTACGAAGTTACGGCAGCTGCGGTGGTAGACTCCGGCCATGAAGGATGCCGGCCATGAGCCCGACGAGATTGTTGTCATGTCGGAGAAATCTGCCCAGGCCGCGGGGCCGGCACTTTATCTTGTCGCTACGCCCATCGGGAATCTCGAAGACATCACGCTGCGCGCCGTGCGCGTACTGAAGGAAGTGGATCTCATAGCCTGCGAAGACACCCGCCAGACGCAGAAGCTGCTCAACCACTACGGCATCACGACGCGCACCATCAGCTACCACGAGCACAACGAGATGACGCGGGCGGCGGAGCTGGTCAAAGAAATGCAGGAAGGGGCGAGCGTCGCGCTGGTCACAGATGCGGGTATGCCGGGGATTTCTGATCCGGGATACCGGCTGATTTCTCTGGCCATCCGGCATCACGTGCAGGTGGTGCCGATTCCCGGAGCGTCGGCGTTTCTGGCCGCGCTGGTGGCCAGCGGACTGCCCACGGATTCATTCCGCTTCAGCGGGTTTCTTCCGGCGAAGCGTGGTGAGCGTCGGGCAGCGCTGGAAGCGATCAGGACTTCGCCCCGCACGCAGGTTTTCTATGAAGCTCCGCACCGGATTGTCGAGGCGCTTTCGGATGTTTGCGACATTCTGGGGAATGCCCGGCATGTGGTGATCGCGCGTGAGGTGACCAAGCTGCACGAAGAATTTCTGCGCGGGCGCGCGGGAGAGATTCTGGAGGCGTTGCAGGCGCGTGATGTAGTGAAGGGAGAGATCACGCTGCTGATCGGGAAGGCCGAGGAGGAAGAAGCTCGTGTGGGGACGGGCGCTCTCGCCCGTCCAGGAGTTAAGCAGAGGGTGGAACAAATCATGGCGGAGGAGAACGTCGATGAGAAAGCCGCGCTGAAGAAAGTAGCGAAGGAGCGGGGGATTTCGAAGAGCGAAGCGTATCGGGAGTTGCAGAGGAGCAAATGAAGAGCTCAGGCCCCGTGTCTGCCATCTGTAAAACGCGCCAGGAGTGCAGGGCCGCAGTACAGCGCCAGGAGGATTGCAGTAGGGCAACCGACTCCGACGCTGAGTAGGAATTCTCTCAGTTCAAGCCGCTCCCCCTCGACACCCAAACGCAACACCACATGAAGCACAGGAAAGAGCAGACTGAGGAAAAATCCGAGGGCTGCAGATTCGACGACTATGTGAACGAGAGACCGGCAATGCTTGGCTCTTAAGTTCAGCCATAACCCACCTACGCTACCGCAAAGGAATCCAAAGATGCCCGCGGGAAGAGCGGCGAATAGGAAGATCGCTGGCAGTGCGTGGAGTGCACTTGCGATTGAATGGACGGCTGGCCAGACCCAGAGCAGCACAATCAGAGCCGAGGAGATGCCGGAAGCTACGACCGCACAGAACATACCGGCGGTCAGCACAAGTCGACTCGCCTGCAGCCGTGCTCGCATTTGCAATCCCTCAGCGGACATAGCTAAGCATCGGGCTCAAACCTCAATCGTCTACTTCCCTGCCAACTCCCGCTTCACTGCCTCGCTGACCATCTTCCCATCCACTCGCATGCCAGCGCCGTTGAAGCGGGCCATAACGTTCTTCATCACTGTGCCCATGTCCTTCATGGTCGGCGAGCCCATTTCGGCGATGATGGCCTTTACTCCGGCGACCACTTCGGCCTCGCCTGCTGCCTTTGGCAGGTAGGTTTCAATCAGGACGATCTCGGTGGCTTCTTTGTCGGCCATCTCCTGGCGTCCGCCCTTCGTGAACTGCTCGACGGACTCCTTGCGCTGCTTGATCAGCGTGGTGAGGACGGCCTGAGACTCTTTGTCGTCGAGCGGCGCCATCTTCTCGATCTGCCGATTCTGCAGCGCGCTCTTGACCATGCGCAGGGTGGAGAGGCGCTGTTCTTCGCGCGCCTTCATGGCGGCGGTAATGTCTTTCTGGATCTGCTCGACCAGGCTCATATTGCGCCAATTATAGCGGAGGAACTAAGAGGCTGACGGTTTGTAATCTCCGATCAGGTCTGTCACCAAACGATCCTGCCGGGCATCTTATGCGTAGGAGGAAGCAACCATGAGCAGAGTCGCGATTTGGGCACAACTGGAAGCGAAGCCCGGGAAAGAAAAAGAGGTAGAAGAATTTCTAAAGTCGGCACAGCCGCTGGCCGAGCGCGAACCGGCCACACTGAGCTGGTACGCCATTAAGATGGGACCAGGGAAATACGGCATCTTCGATACTTTTGCCGACGAGAACGGCCGCAACGCCCACCTGAACGGCGAAATTGCCAAGGCGCTCTTCGCCAAAGCAAAAGATCTTTTTTCCAAACCGCCGGATATTGCCAAGCCGGAAGTTCTTGCCGTGAAATCCACCCGCGCCTGACGCCATCCGCCAGTGCCGTTTTCAGGTGAGCACTGGCGGCACATTTCAGAACACGCCAGCGTTCCGATAGACTACTGAAGGGTCATATTTCCTCGATCCTCAGGACACTATCGGAATGCTGCGCAAGAATCGTCTTTTTACTCCCGGGCCGACTCCGCTGCTGCCGGCGGCGCAAACGGCCATGGCTTCCTTTACAGCGCATCACCGCACTGCCGACTTCCGCACGCTGTTCCAGCGCGTGCTTGCCGACATGAAAGAATTCATCGGCACGCAGAATGATGTGCTGGTGCTGGCTTGCTCGGGCACGGGAGTGATGGAAGCCTCGGTGTCGAACCTGACATCTCCCGGCGACAAAGTTTTGGTGCTCGCCGCAGGAAATTTCGGCGAGCGCTGGACCGGGCTGACCAAGGCTTTCGGCTGCAACCTAGACGTACTGAGCGCGCCTTACGGAGAAACGTTTTCGTTGAGCGACATTCGAGCGAAACTCACTTCCGAGGTACGCGCGGTCTTCGTGCAAGCGACGGAAAGTTCGACCGGGGTGCGGCATGATGTGCAGGGTATTGCGAAGATCGTTCGCGCCTCGGGTGACGATACGCTGTTGGTGGTGGATGCGATTACCGGCCTGGGCACGACTTACCTGGATGTGGATGGCTGGGGTGTGGATGTAATCATCGGTGGATCGCAGAAGGCGCTGATGATTCCTCCCGGCCTGGCGTATTGCGCAGTGAGCGAGCGGGCTTGGCGGCGGATGGAGACGACTACTTCCCCGCGCTTCTACTTCGACTTGCGCAAAGAGCGCAAAGCTGCGGCTAAAGGTGAATCCGCTTACACTCCGCCAACCTCGCTGTTTGCGGCCATGGGAGCGGCATTGGAGTTTATCCGCGGAATGGGGAAGGGTGACTTGGCCAAGGGACGCGAAATGCTGGTCGACAATGCTGAACTCTGTGCCGAGATGACGCGGGCAGGGGTGCAGGCCGTGGGGTTGAAGCTTTTCGCGACCTCGCCCGCAGCCGCGCTCACTGCCATTCGCTCGCCGGAGGGAATTGATTCGGGAAAGATCATCAAAGAATTCCGCGAGTCCTTCGACGCCGTGGTGGCGAATGGGCAAGGCGAGATGAAGGGTCAGCTTTTCCGGATTGCGCACATTGGCTACTACGATTACCTGGATACGATCGGCATCCTGGGCGCGCTGGAGCACGTGTTGGCGCGTTGCACCGGGAAAGCCGTCGAGTACGGAGCTGCGGTGCGCGCGGCGCAGGAAGCGTACGCGCGCGGCCTTTCGGGCAAGCGCCAACTGGTCGGAGCTTGAGGAGCGCGGGTGACGCGCTCCTCAAATTAGTTGATGGTGAACGTCATCGCGGCCGATACTTCTGCTGCGGTACCGCCACCGTAGAGGCCGCCGGTGGTGCCGGGATTTGTAACGGTAACCGATGCCGTTCCGGCGGTCGCAACGTCCGCGTCAGGAACCGTGGCGGTCAACTGAGTTCCGCTTACAAAGGCGGTGGTCAGTTTCGCGCCATTCCAACTGATATACGCGTTGCCGTTAAAATTGGTGCCGGTAACCATAAGGCCATTGAGTCCTAACGAAGCACCGGCAGTCGCACTATTGGGGACCAGAGCGGCAATGGTAGGCATGGTTCCGGCTACCGGGGGAGTGGTGGCCGGCTTGCTGTAACCGCACGCCAGGCTTAGGGCGAGAAGCCCGGCTAAAAATGCTGACTTGGCAATCTTCATAACTGTTCTCCTTTGGGGCAGTGGGGGCCCGACTGAGAGGCAGTTTAGGAGAGCAGCGCGGCGGGAGTGTCAGAAGGGTGTCATTTTCGTGTCAATGTTTTGTCAGCACAAAAGCCTTAGTTCAAGCCTTCATTCAAAAGGATAAATTCTCTCTTGAAAATCGTAATAGCCGAGAAAATCTCAGCCGCCGCACTTAAGCAACTGCAAGAACCGGGCTGGACCGTCCTTACCGCAGAACAACTGGATGGCAAGCTTTCGGAGCATCTCGAATCGGCCGACGCGCTGATCGTGCGCTCGGCGGTGCAGGCGAATGCGGCGCTGCTGTCACACGCCAAGAAGCTGCGCGTTATTGGTCGGGCTGGGGTGGGCGTGGACAACATCGATCTGGATGCGGCCACGCGCCAGGGCATCGCGGTGATGAACACGCCCGGGGCGAATGCCGTAGCCGTGGCGGAGCAGACGCTGGGGATGATGCTGGCCATGGCACGTCATCTTTGCCGTGCTGACGCGTTCATGCATGCCGGGCGATGGGAAAAGAAGTCGCTGCAAGGCACGGAACTGCGAGGAAAGACCCTGGGTATCGCTGGGCTCGGCCGCATCGGAATGGAAGTTGCGCGGCGGGCACGCGCGTTTGGAATGGAAATCGCCGGGCATGATCCGTTTGTTTCCGTCGGTGTGGCCAAGGAGCAAGGTATCCGCCTGGTGAGCCTGGATGAACTTTATGCGGCGGCGGATTACATCACGCTGCATGTGGGCCTAACCCCGCAGACCGCGGGCATGATTAATGAGGCGGCGATTAAGAAGATGAAGAAAGGCGTCCGCCTGGTGAATTGTGCGCGCGGAGAGCTCGTGCATGAGGCTGACCTGGTGCAGGCTCTGAAACAAGGTCACGTGGCTGCCGCGGCGCTCGACGTATTCAACGAAGAGCCTTTGAAGAGTTCGCCGCTGCAGACGATGGAGAATGTCATTCTCACGCCGCATATCGGCGGACAGACGTACGAGGCGCAGGAAGCCGTGGGCGTGCAGATTGCGCAGCAGGTGCGGGAATACCTGAAGCATGGCGTCATCCAGAACGCGGTGAACGTGCCCTCGGTTTCGGCGGAAGAGTACGCCGAGATGCAGCCTTACATCGTTCTCGCCGAACGCATGGGGGCGTTCCTCGCGCAGATTTCGGAGGGCTCGATCGAGGAAATCTCGCTGCGCTACAGCGGCCACATCGCGGAGTGGAAGACGGAACTCATTCGCAACGGGGCGATCAAGGGCATTCTCAACCAGGCGCTGGAGGAGAAAGCCAATCTGGTAAATGCGGCGTCCCTGGCGGACTCGCGGGGGCTTCGCGTGTATGAGGCACACAAAGCAAAGGTATCGACGGGAGGTGCGGGAAGCGTTCTTTCAATCTTTTTGAAGAGCGCGAAGGAAGAGCACATGGTGAAGGGCGCCGTCCTGCGCGGCACTCTGCCGCGGCTGCTGCACATCGACGGCATCGATGTTGAAGCGCCTCTGGAGCGTGACCTGATTTTCTTGCGCAACAGCGATGTGCCCGGAGTGATTGGCAAGGTGGGCACGATCCTGGGCGAAGGCGAGATCAACATCGCGGACTTCTCATTGGGACGGCGCAGCGCCGAAGCATCCTCGGAGCCACGCGAGGCGATCGCTGTTGTTCACGTGGATGGGCGCGTGCCCGACGAGGTGTTGAAGAAGTTGGAGGAGATTCCGGCGGTGCGCCAGGCGAAGGCGGTGCGGCTGTTCTAAATCACAAGACAAAGAGCCTCAGGAGTCCGACTCGTCTCGCCGCAGCTTGCGGCTCTCCGCCAACAAAGCCATCGAGTGCATCAAATTCTGCAGCGTGACAATGCCCACCAGTCGCTGATCCTCGACCACCGGAATGATGCTGAGATTGCGTGAGGTGAGCTTCCGGAAGGCGGAAGCCAGGGATTCCTGCCGCATCGAGACTTCGAAAATCTTGTTCATCACAGCCTGGACGTAGCCGTTGCCTTCCACGCGCAGCGCTTCCAGAATACGCTGCCGGGAAATCACACCGACCATGTCGCTGCCGCGAACCACTGGAAAGTCATCCTGCAGGGAATGCACGGCTTTATCCAGCGCGTCTTCGAGAGTGTCCGCCGGGGAGAGAGTGGCGAAGTCGGTCAGCATGACTTCTTCGAGACGCACATTGTCCAGCACCGACTGAAATATGACGGCGCGTTCCTCGAGCTGCGCCGCGGAAAAGATAATTACGCCCACCATGGTGAGCCAGGCGTTGCTGAACAAGCCCGCAACCATCAGAATCATGGCGATGGCGTGGCTGATGGAGACGGCGCGTCGCGTGGCAGCAGCGGGGTCAATGGTGCGCGCGAAATAGGCGCGTAGAATCCGGCCCCCATCCAGAGGGTAAGCCGGCAGAAGATTCAAACCAGCGAGATAAAGGTTCGCCCATACCAGGCTGCGCGGCAGGTTGCTCGGCTGCAACCAGGGCCACTCCCACAGCTTCACCCCGGGAACCGTCGCGTAGATTATGCCGGCCGCGAGCGCCGCGAAAACTAGATTCACCAGTGGCCCGACGATGGCGATGCGTACATCCCTCCGCCAGGCCGCTGCACCGGACTGCGGCGGCTCCACATGCGATTCATCGAAAACGGTTACGCCGCTGAGTGGCAGAAGAATCACTGCCTTGGGAATCAGTCCGGCCTGACGGGCCACGAGCATGTGCGCGACTTCGTGGGCCGCGACGCAGGCCAGCACGATTCCCACCAGCGCCAGGTCCCGCCCTCCGTTGGCTGGATGGTTCGCGTTGTATTCCGTCCAGAAAACAAACAGAGGCAGGATCAGGAACGTCAGGTGAAGCCGAACCTCGACTCCGAACAGGCGTCCGACATGAATGGAGAAACTTCGCATGAGGTCTGGCTACTACAAGTATTTTACATGGTCGGATATATTGGCTCGGGCAATCGAGGCTGCAAAATAATCGAAGGTACCAAGCCATGCGCGTGATCGCCGGCAAATACCGGGGGCGTCCTCTGCGGTCGTTGCCTGGGACGGATGTCCGTCCTACTTCCGACCGGCTGCGAGAGACGCTGTTTAACGTGCTCACGGCCGGTAATCCCGAGGCCCTCGAGGGCAGCGTCTGGCTGGATCTGTTTGCAGGCACGGGCGCGGTGGGCATAGAAGCGCTCAGCAGGGGCGCCAAGCAAGTCTACTTTGTGGAGAACTCCGCGGCGGCGGCGAAGCTGATTGAGCGAAACCTGCAAAGCCTGGGAATTGTGACGGGATACAAGATCTTGCGGGATGACATTTCCGGAGTCCTCTGGCGCCTGCAGCGTGAGCACGTCGCTGGCGACGTGGTTTTCCTCGACCCGCCTTATCGGATGCAATATGCCTACGAGGAAACCCTTACGGCGCTTGCCGAGTCATCACTAGTGTGGGCCATGTCACTGGTGGTGGCCGAGCACGAAAAGAAGTTCGATCCCGGCGGTGAATTCGGGTCTCTGCGGAGAACCCGCAAGCTGGTTCAGGGCAACGGGGCTCTTAGTTTTTACCGCATTGGCGGACGCCCTGACCTGAGCACTTGATTTGCGGGATGCTACATGATCAGGTCGCCACTAGTGCGCACGATCGGGTGCTGCATCTCCTGCAGGTCGTTCTTCACCATGTTGAGGCCGTAAACGCAGCCCTCGAACTCGCGTGACAGGTGGGCGAAAAGTGGCGCGACTTTCGCATATTCGAAATGCTCGAACTTCGAGACAATGTAGTAGCTTTCTTTTCCCGCCTTCATCCACTCCACAAAATTCTCCAGGCGATGGCGGCGCAACCGGAAGTGGTTGATGCTTTCGGGAAACATCCCGGTGAAGAACAGCGCGTAGTCGCCAATGTGCTTGCGCACCTGACGCTCGCGGTCAAAGCAGGGCGCGGGACCGTAAACCGGATCGGACTCAAGCAGCATCTCGCCGAGGTCGGTCAGAGGGCGGTCGGCGACGTCGTGAATCTTGAATAGCTGATCGGTCTCGCAGAACTCGGCCAGCAACTGCGAGACGTAGGCGACGATTTGAGGGTCCCGGATGCCAATCTCCTGGGCATAGTGGCGTCCAACCAATTCCTGGAAAAGCTTCCGCAACGGATGAGATTCCGGAATCATGCCTCTTTGGGCTCCCTGAAAGCCGCGTTGCTCACGGCTTTCCAATGATCGTTAGTAACTAGTTATCCCAGTTTCGAAACAAACGCAAGTGACTTTTGTTTATCCCTCCTATCATTTTTCGTAATCATGCCAAGTGTGCAAGCACTTGCACGATTTGCAGCGAGTTTCTGTTGGCACTCGCATGTGTCGGCTGCTAATCGCGGCACGTTTGCAACCGAATAGAATTAAGTTCAGGAGATCGGGCAAATGAAAAGACTGAACATTTCGAGTGGCACACCTTGGGAACCCGTCGTCGGTTACTCGCGGGCGGTGAAGGTTGGACCCTATGTCCACGTGTCGGGCACCACCGCGACGGGGCCTGACGGCAAGATTGTGGGCGTGGGAGATACCTACGCTCAGGCGGTGCAGACGTTGAAGAATATTGAAACCGCCTTGCGGAACGCCGGCGCAAGCATGAAGGAGGTCGTCCGCACTCGCATGTTTGTGACCAACATCGCGGAGTGGGAAAAGATCGGCAAGGCGCATGGAGAGTTCTTCGGCGACATACGCCCTGCGACTTCGATGGTCCAGGTAAGCGCCCTGATTTCGCCCGAGATACTAGTCGAAATCGAAGCGGACGCTTATGTCGCAGCAGAGTGAGAGTAGAATTCCTCCATTCCAAAGCCTTTGAAAGCAACCTGGAGAAGCCAACGTGAAGAACTATGTGTGGAAAAACTGTGGGTGGATCCTGCTTCTTGCGGCCTCGATTTCAGCGGCCGCGCAACAGAAAGACAATGCTGCGGCTGAATCCTGGACGGTGGTTCGCGCCGGGTCTCTAATCGACGGTAAGTCTGCCGCGCCCCGGCGCGATCAGGTGATCGTCATTCACGGCAATCGCATCGAGACTGTCGGCGATGCGGCGGCAGCCAAGATTCCGCTTGGCGCGAACGTGATTGACTTGTCGAAAGCCACAGTTCTTCCCGGTCTCATTGATTCCCACACCCATATTTTCTTGCAGGGAGAAGATCCCGCGCAGGGTGGATACGACGCCAACATCCTGAACGCCCCGCTCGCCCTGCGCGCGGCAAGGGCTACGGTTTCCGCGCGGCGAGCGCTGGAACAGGGGTTCACGACGCTGCGGGATGTGGAGACCGAAGGCGCCGGCTATGGCGATGTCGGCATCAAGCAGGCCATCAATCAAGGCTATATTCCGGGCCCCCGCCTGTTCGTCGCGACCCGCGCCATTTCGACCACGGGCGGTTATCCGCTGGAGGGTTATGCTCCAGAGCTCGACATGCCCAAAGGTGCGCAGATTGTCGATGGTCCGGTTGAGGCGCGCAAGGCGGCGCGGGAGCAGCTCGATCACGGCGCCGACTGGATCAAGGTCTACATGACGCATCGTTCATGGGTCGGCAAGAACGGTGAACTGGTTTCACAACCCACACTCACGCTCGAAGAGTTGCGCGCGGTTGTTGACGAAACTCACGGCTGGGGCAAAAAAGTCGCGTGTCACGTTTATGGCGGCATCGGTCTGCGCCGGGCGCTGGACGGCGGATGCGACTCGATCGAACACGGCCTTGATCTGGACGACGCTGCGATCTCCCAGATGCTGAAGCAAGGCACCTGGTACGTTCCGACGATCAGTGTCTATTACACGGACTGGGCTGCGGCGGACACGCCGGCCGGGCGGCGGGACCGGCTGCGGGCTGCAGTGCATGAGCAGTCATTCAAGAAGGCGCTCAACGGAGGAGTGAAGATTGTCTTCGGCACTGACATGGGCGGAATTCCATGGAGCGAGCCGATCGCGCAGGAGTTCTCGCGCATGGTGGATCTGGGAATGCAACCGATGGACGCCATCCAGAGCGCAACTTCGCGGGCCGCCGCCATGCTCGAGATGGAAGGCAAGATCGGGGTGATCGCGCCGGGAGCGTTTGCCGACGTGATCGCCGTCAGCGGCGATCCCCTGCACGACATCAAGGTGCTGGAGAACGTGCAATTCGTGATGAAAGACGGCAAGGTGTTCAAAAGCGAGAAGCCCTGAGGAGATCGGATTCCCGTTTCTTGCTTCCCCTAAAAAGAAGATTGTCAATATCGTCTTAATACACTTGACAACAGCTCAGCCGCGAGCATAATTCATCAATCGGTTTCTGATTGGAATCGGGAGTCCGGCTCAGAGGGGTGCTGTCGAGAACCGGAGGAGGTGTTTATGAGCGTGCTGGAACTTTGTGACCGGGAAATCGCGGCGGTGCCGCTCGAAGCCAGCGTAGCCGACGCCATCAACAAAATGCTCGACCACCATGTAGGAGCGGTCGCCGTGGTCGACTCCGAATACCGGGTTGCGGGAATCTTCACGGAGCGCGATGTGTTGCGCAAGATGGCGCTCAGCCGCACCGATCCGCAGACCACCTCGGTCCGCGAACTGATGACCACGCCGGTGGAGATGGCCACGCGCCGCACTGGCGCGGGCGAAGCGCTCACCACTATGCTGGAACGCCACTTCCGGCATCTGCCGGTGGCCGATGATAACGGCAAGCTGCTCGGAATTCTCTCCATCCGCAACCTACTGGAATGGCGGGTCGACGACCTCAGCCGTGAACTGGAGTCGCTCGAGCAGTACGTCTCCAACGACGGGCCGGGAGGGTAGGCTCGCTCCGTTCGGCTTCTCGTTTCTGACCGACGGCTCTAACCGGCAGCGACCGCATCATCCGCTCGGTTAAAGCCGACTGCCTTGGTGTGCGCCTTTTTGCGTCGATCTTCTTCCGCTGTTCCCAAGATTTCTGTACAATTCAACCGCTTAAATAGAGGAGAAACTTGTGCAGAAATTCAAAAGTTTCCGCATGTTCGTCATAGCTCTGCTGGCGCTAAGCGTCCCGCTCGCCGCCCAGCAAGCTTCCCGATCCGTTGCCGTGCATGCCGGACATGTGCTCGATGTGAAAACTGGCAAGCTGCTTTCGGATCAGACTCTGGTCATTCAAGATGGGAAGATCGTGAGTGCCGGAGCCTCTGCCGACACGAAGGCTCCCGCCGATGCCATTCGCATTGAACTGCCTAACGCGACCATCCTTCCAGGATTGATCGACGCTCATACGCACCTGACCATGGATCCTAAGTTCGGTTATGAAGAGCTCGGGATTTCTGTGCCGCGGGAAGCCCTCATTGGCGCCAAGAATGCTCGCCTCACGCTCGACGCCGGATTCACCACCGTGCGTAACGTGGGCGCAGGCGGATACACCGATGTTGCCTTGCGGGACGCCATTAACGCCGGCGATGTGCCCGGGCCGAGGATGCTGGTGAGCGGGCCTGCGCTCGGCATCACCGGAGGACACTGCGACAACAACCTGCTGCCCTTCGAGTATCACGCTGTCGGGGATGGAGTGGCCGACGGCATTGCGGCCGTCCAGCATAAGGTGCGCGAGAACATTAAATACGGTTCCGATCTGATCAAGATCTGCGCTACCGGCGGCGTCCTTTCCAAAGGCGACGATCCCCAAGCTTCGCAGTACACGCTGGAAGAAATGAAGGCGATCGTGGCCGACGCCCATCGCCTGGGACGAAAAGTGGCCGCCCATGCCCACGGAGCTCAGGGCATTCTCTGGGCGTCAGAAGCGGGAGTGGATTCGATCGAGCACGGCTCTTACATTGACGACGCAGGCATCGCGGAGATGAAGAAGAACGGCACTTATCTGGTGCCCACGCTTTACCTGGGCGACTGGTTCCTGGAAAATGCCGAGAAAAATCATGTGCCAGAGTTTTATCTGGCCAAGGCAAAAGCCGTCATGCCGGTTGCGCGCAAAAACATCGCACACGCCTTTGCCAGCGGCGTGAAGGTGGCGTTCGGCACCGATGCGGCGGTTTATCCCCATGGCCTCAATGCGCATGAGTTTGCGGTGATGGTCAAGCTGGGGTTGACGCCGTTGCAAGCGATTCAGGCGGCCACGGTGAATGCCGCCGATCTGCTGGGATGGCCGGGGAAGGTTGGAAGCCTTGAACCCGGGGCGTGGGCGGACATTGTCGCGGTAGATGGCGATCCGCTGAAAGACGTGACCACTTTGGAGCGGGTGAAGTTTGTGATGAAGGGCGGCGAGGTGGTGCGGAACGAGTACGGGAAGTGACGGCGATTGCCGGTTTACTCCTCAAGATCGATGAGTTCCGCGGCCTTGATGATGACCTGAGTAGGGCTAAGGGTAAAGAATATCGTCAGTGGAGGGACTCCGGGAAATCCGACAAGCTTTAAGCGATGAAGGTTCCTGGTCCCTGGTACGAGTGGGAACAACTCAGGACTCCCTAGCAGCGCCGGATACAGCGACATTAGGGCTTCATCGAGTCGTTTCCAACTGATGCGGTACTTCCTGATCTGATCCGCGTAAAGCTGGTCTTCAATGATCTGGCGCGGCGGCATGGATCATTACCCGCCCTCATCGGAGGTGAGGTTGAGTTCTTTCGCCAGCTCTTGCCCTCGCAGAATCTCAGCAGGCGAGAGCGGCTCATCGGAGATGAAAATGCTTCCATAAGGAATGTTGTCGCCCTCCTTAGTCATCTTCCACCCAACAAATCTGTGACTGAACTCGCTGCTCTCCTCCGCGTCCATGTCCCACAGTTCCTCAATTACGCTATCGACCAGCGCGATTTCTCGCCCTGAAAACAATTTCAGGTTAGGATCGGTAAGATTGACCGTTCGGGTTTGCTTCTTGCCGCTTCTGAGCGGCAAGCTCTGTATCACCAATTTCCCAGCGCTCTGCAACGCGTCGCGAACTGGCACCAAACGTCGTGGGGCTGGGCCCAACTTGAGGTGCTGATATTCAACGCCAGTTATTGGCTCGCCCCAATTTCCAAACGACAGGAAGTCCGCCAGGTAGAGGAGTTTGTTCAGTTTTGTCGCGCCGAACTTAGGATCAGTGGCGCATTTCTGGCTGATGTAAAGGATCAATTCGGCCAGCTTATCTTCGTCGCCGATTACCGTCGCCGCCGTCATACGCGCTCCTATCCAGAGTCTGCACCCTCCCCGAGGATTCAGAGGATGGCTTAATCAAATATATTTGACCAAGCTCACGGTGGTCAAATATATTTGACTACTCGAATGGCCGACATTGTCAATGCCGATCCCCCGGAAGACTTTGCCACCGCATTTGGAGATGCCCTGAACGACTATATACTCGGCAGGAGCATGAATCAGAACGATCTTGTGGAACTCTTGGGGATGGACAAGAAGGCAGGAAAATCCCGAATCAGTACTTACTGCAGAGACGGGAGGCGCGTTACGCCCGACGCTGAATTTTTTTGGCTAGCATGCTCAAAACTGCCCGGCTTCTCTTTCGTCTACAAGGGATACAGGGTCAGCGCAGCAACGCTCAATGGAAAGCGCGCAAAGACGCCGAAGCCGAGACCTGCAGAACAACTGACATTCGAATTCGAACGCGAGTTCAATTTGACGGATAAACAAGGGACTGTAGCGGTCAAAATCAAACGACCGCAAGGCCGAATCGAGGTCTCTGTCTCGTTGGACGCGAAAGTATCATAAGACGCTCATTTCCCCCGGGCCCGCTCCGTCACCCAATCCGTCCAGAAAGAAGACGCTCCACTGGCCACGAGCGCAGCCTTGCCCTCGACGGCGTCCACGTAGTTCTCGATCATCGGATAGTGCAAATTGGCGTGGGGCGGCAGATTCTCGCGGCCGCCGGGATAAATCAGATCAGGACCGTTTAGCGGACTTAACTCCATTTCACCTTCCGTGCCGCGGATGCGGCATTCGTCCCGGCTGACTTTCGAATGCCAGCGAACATCCACGATGCCGCGCACGCCGCCGGGATAGTCGATCATCACGGTCGCGTTGTCTTCCACGGGGTAGTGATGAACAGCATTCGAGAGGTGTCCGGTGACTCGCTCGGGTTGACCAAATAAGAAGTTCAGCACGTCGATGCGGTGGGAAGCGACGTCGTAGAGCGGGCCGCCGCCAGCGAGCGCGGGATCGACTAGCCAGTTGCGACGACTCTCATTTTCGTCAAACCATCCATGACAAGTTAGTTCGGCGACGACGGGCTGGCCGATGGCGCCGGCTGCGAGCAGTTGTTTCGCACGCTGCACCTTGGGATACATCCGCCGATAGTAGGCCACCCCGAAGATGCGTCCAGTCTCTCCTGCGGTCTGCACCATTGAGCGCGCTTCGGCCTCATGCGTGGCCATGGGTTTCTCGCACAACACATGTTTGCCGGCGCGCAGAGACTGGATCGTCTGCGGCGCATGCAGGAAGACGGGAGTCGCGACGTAAACTGCGTGAACTTCCGGGTCGGAAAGGGCTTCGTCGAGAGTGGTCCAGGATCGAGTGTTGTAAGGCGCGGCTTTTGCCGGATCGCGCGTAACCAGGCCATACAAGCGGCTTCTGGGCTCAGACTGAATTGCGGGAATGACGCGGCGAATGGAGATGTCGCCGATTCCGATTACGATCCAGTTCAGCATAGGCAGGAGATGCGGGCTTGCAGAAACTCAAAGGCCGGCCTAAGCCGGCCTTCGAGATCGATATTCTGCTCAACGCAAAACTACTTCTTGGGAGCGATTGCGTCCTTGGCAGCCTTGGCCACGCGGAACTTGACCACGGTCTTGGCCTTGATCTGGATGGGCTCGCCGGTCTGCGGATTGCGTCCGATGCGGGCCTTGCGATGCGCTTTCACCAACCGGCCGAGGCCGGGCACGACGAACACGCCGTTCTTCTTGGTTTCTTTTACCGCGACATCGGCCAGCTGCTCGAGAAATCCAGCCACCGTCTTGTTGGGGAGCTCAGTCTTCTCGGCCAGATAGCGGACGAGTTGAGTCTTGGTTAAACCTGAAGCCATTTGTTTCCTCCTCGGGAAAGATTCGAATTTTGATTCCAGCGGGCTTGATCTTACTACTACTACCCTGTGGAAAACAGCCTTATTTTACGCGGGTTCCACACGGAGAGCCCTCGGATAGGGCCATTTTTACGTGCTGATTCGCAGATGAAGGTCCCGAAATGGCCCAAACACGGGTGCCGGAGCCAGCGATCGGCAGTTAGCAGTTAGCAAGTGGCAATGGACCCGCGTGGTCACTCTAGACTTCCCCTGGGCCTTAGGCTAATCGCTAATTGCCAATTGCTAACTGCCGCCAGGCTGGTTGTCGTCCTGGTGCCATAATATTGAAGAGGAGAATTCGATTTGAGCTGCGCGATCTGCGAGATTCGCAAGGAGAAACGTTTCTGTCCCGCCGTGCACGGCCGCATCTGCGCCCAGTGTTGCGGTGAGCAGCGCGAGGTGACGCTCGATTGTCCCAGCGACTGCCCTTATCTGCAACAGGCACGAGAGCACGAAAAGCCGCGTCCGGCGGACCAATTCGACCGCGCGGCGCTATTCCTACAGGTCGAGATTTCCGACCAATTCACTTACGAACGCGAGCATCTGCTCATGGGACTCAGCTACGCTCTGACGAAAGCGGCTCAGGCCGACAGAACCCTGAACGATCGCGATCTGATCACCGCGCTCTCGGCCATGTGTACGAGTTATGAGCGCCTGACGAACTCCGGGCTGCACTATGAGCAGCCGCTTACCAGCGCCGCGCAGCATGCCGCAGCGGCCCAGGTGGAAGAGATGCTGAAGCAGTATCGCGAGGCCGAACAGAAACAGCTGGGATACTCGACTCTGCGGGATGCCGACGTGCTCAAAGCGCTGGTGTTCCTGCTTCGGCTGGGCCACGGACGCACCTCGGGCCGGCCCCGATCACGCGCCTTCATCGATTTTCTGGTCGCGCAATTCCCTGAGAAGGAGTCGGCGGTGGTCACGCCGCAGGAAGCGGCCAGCCGGATCATCGTGCCTTAGACTCAGGTTCTGGCTTTTTTACAGCCTGCCCCGGCGGCAGCGCGTCGTGCAGTTCGCGAATTGTCCTCTTCAGCACCGGATGTACCAGTTCCGGCGCAATCTCCCGCAACGGCTCGAGAACAAAGCGGCGCCGGTGCATCGCGGGATGAGGAATGGTGAGCTCCTTAGAATCCAGGATCGCGTCACCGAAGAGCAGGATATCGATGTCGATGGACCGCGGTCCCTTTTTCTGTACGCGCCGACGGCCCATCTCTTCTTCAATGCGGAGGATCGTTGCCATCACCTGCTTCGGGTTCTTACTGGTTTCAAGCGCGAGCGCGCAGTTCAAGAACCAGGGCTGCTGGGTGAACTCGACAGGTTCGGTTTCATAGAAGGACGACTCCGCAACCACGCGGCCGATCGCCGCCAGTCGATCCCGTGCCTCCTGCAATTGCGCCTGGCGGTCACCGACATTCGATCCCAGCGAAAGATAGACGAGGTTGGGCATGGTCCCGGAGCTAGTTTCAAGCTTTATCGCACAGGTTTCCAGTGGAAATTGTCCCTTCCCGTTGTTCTGTTACCTACCCATAAAACCCAATACCTTGGTCACCTTTCGAGGAACTCCCCTGAACGCTAGAATTCCAGAATGACGTTGGAGTCCCTTCTTCTGAGCAAGGATGCCGAAGTGGTGCGCATCCTCCGTCCGACGCTGGAAAAGCTGTCGATTGAAGTCGAGGTGTGCCAGGAAGCGAAAAAAGCCAGCGAGATCCTTATCGCGGAGAAGTTCGACGCCGTGATTGTGGACTGCGACGACATGCAAGGGGGCATGGAGGTGCTGCAGGGCCTGCGCGCCACGCCCAGTAACAAAGGCTCCGTAACCTTTGCCCTGCTGAACGGCAAGAAAACGACAACGCAGGAAGCCTTCGGCATGGGCGTGAATTTTGTCCTGCAAAAGCCTATCAGCAGCCTGAATGCGGCGCGCTGCTTTCACGCGGCGCTGAACTTCATGGTGCGCGAGCGGCGCCGCTATTACCGCCAGCCCGTCAAGATGCTGGTCAAGGTGGTCCTGGGCGAAAAGGAATTGAAGGCCACCAGCACGAATGTCAGCGAAGGCGGAATCGCACTCATTTTGCACCAGGCGCTTCCCAAGGACGCTACGCCTCGTTTGCAATTCACACTGCCCGAAACCAAGTTGGCTTTGGACGTGGAAGCGCAAGTAACCTGGGCTGATATTAAAGGACATGTCGGATTGCGCTTTCTCAACGTGCCCCAGAGTTCCCAGGAACTGCTCGAGAAATGGCTCAACGAGCAGATGGAAAAGCAACTTCCCGGCGCTAAAGGGATGCTGGCAGGCTCAGGCCCCGAATCCATCCAATAAGCCTGTCACTTCACCACTCTGATTTCCCGGGTATTCACTTTGTAACTTTGTGCCTGCGCCTGCGCATGGCAATCTGGTGGGATACTGGAGAGCCATTGCCATGCTTCCTGCCTCTTACCGCATCGCCCGCGTACAGAAAACACTGCGCCGATTCGAGGATGATGTCGTCTTGCTGAACATGCGAGTGAAGGACCTGTCGGCGGAACGGCAGAAGTCAGCCCGCCAGTTCGCCGCAACCCTCATCAGCCGGACTCGCGCCGAACTCGACCGGTTGCTCCAGGAACAGCCTGAGCCCGCGTCGGAGACCGGCGACGTTCCTTGCGAACCGGCCGACTGACGCCAATCGGGAACAGTTCCGCTCGGGTCTGGCTGCCCTCGGCTGCCTTTCTACTTTCGCCAGGTGCCCCGTCCGCTTTGACTTCCGGGCTCTCCGGCGCTAGACTTTGTGCTGCTTCGAAGTTAGGATCCCGAAGCTTCTCCCTCCCAACCGCTCAGAACTACTCGTCGCGCCACCCCTTGGAGGATCACTCATGCAAAGCAGAAAGCTTTCCAGCGGATTGACCGCGGTATTGGCCACGTTTGCTATGGCAATGCTTACGACGGGTACACGAGCCGCCGCCCAAACAGAAAAAATTCTATATACCTTCGTCAACAACGGCACAGACGGGAGCCAACCCCAGGGCACCCTGCTCATCGATGCTGCTGGCAATCTTTACGGCACGACGACTTATGGCGGCACCGGAACTTGTCTCCTCGATGGGTCCGTACCAGGCTGCGGGATCGTGTTCGAGCTCAAGCCCCAGACTGGTGGGGCTTGGGAGGAAAAAATCCTCCATACTTTTCTCCGGAATGACAAAGATGGACAGGAACCCTGGAGCGGGATGATCTTCGATGCCGCCGGTAATCTGTACGGGACAACGTCCTCAGGAGGCCCGACCGCCGCACTCTGTCCAGGGGGAGACGCGGGCACGGACGGCTGCGGGACGGTGTTTGAGTTGTTGAAGCCAAAGACGGGCAATCACTGGGCCGAGTTGGTCATTCACAGCTTCAACTCCAACGGCAAGGGCACAGACGGGGCGGTTCCCCCCTACGGTAATCTCATATTCGATACCTCAGGCAATCTTTACGGCACGACGTTGGGCGGCGGGGCTAATAATTTCGGCATGGTGTTCGAGCTGATGCCCACATCGCCGGGCAGTTGGTACGAGAAGTATCTCCATGCCTTCAGCAATAACGGCAAGGACGGCCTCGAACCCCGCGGAGGACTCGTCTTCGATACTGCCGGTAATCTCTACGGCACGACCTATGGCGGCGGCGCTTATGGCTACGGGACCGTGTTCGAGTTAATCCCTAACCTGGAAACAGGGGGCTGGACTGAGAAGATCCTGCACAGCTTCGAGAAGAACGGAACGGACGGGATCTGGCCCTCGTCCACCCTCGTAATCGATTCCTCTGGCAATTTGTACGGGACGGCTGCCGGGGGCGGCGCTTATGGCTACGGGACGGTGTTCGAGTTTATGCTCCAATCGGGAGTTTGGGCCGAAAAGATTCTCCATAATTTCGACGAGAACGGCACGGACGGAGCCGAACCCATTGCCGGCTTAACCCTCCATGCCGGGTGCCTTTACGGCACGACGTATCTTGGCGGAACTCCTCCGTGCGGCAACGGAGGCTGCGGCGTTGTATTTGAACTGACGCCCGAAGCTGGCGGGCACTGGACCGAGACGATTCTGCACAGTTTTAACAACCTCGGCACCGACGGAGTCTATCCCACTGCTGGGGTGATCTTCGACACCTCCGGCATCCTCTACGGCACAACACAATCCGGTGGTACTTATGGCAACGGGGTGGTGTTTGAGATCACGCCTTAGCATCGGTGCGAAGCGCCCCAAGGTGGCGGGCAGCGCATCAGGAGCAGCACAGTTTAGAGTGAAGATCCGGCTGTAGCATGAACGCTGTAAGAACTCGCGCTATCTTTCTCTTCTTCGGGCAGCGTTACTTCCTCCCACAGCGTCTTGTCGCGCAGGATGCGCGAAACCAGCGCGGTGTGCATGGCGTGACCGGCGCGATCGGCTACGATCTTGCCCAGAATCGGCTTGCCCAGCAGGGCGAGGTCGCCCACCAGATCCAGAATCTTGTGCCTCACGAACTCGTCGCGAAAGCGGAGCGGACCGTTTTCGATTCCGTCGCGAGTGAGCACGATGCAGTTCTCCCGTGACGCCCCGCGGATCAGTCCCATGTTGCGCATCGTTTTTTCGTCTTCGCGCGAGCCGAAGGTACGCGCTCCCGCAATCTTGCGCAGGTAGCTGCCGTTCGAAAGCTCGACCTGAAATGTTTCTTTCCCAATCAGCGGGTGAGGAAAATTGATGGCGTAAGAAACGGAATAGCTCTCGGCGGGATGGACGGAAATAAATTTGTTGCCCTCGCGCATCTCTACTTCCCGAAGAATCTTCAAATACTTGCGGGGGCGGCGCTGCTTGCGGATGCCGGCCTTCTGGATCAGCTCCACAAACGGCAGAGCGCTGCCATCGAGGATGGGAAGCTCGAGGTTGTCCAGCTCCACGATGGCGTTGTCCACGCCTAAGCCGATGAAAGCCGAGAGCAGGTGCTCGGTGGTGGAGATGAGCACGCCCTTTTTCATCAGGCTGGTAGCGTAGCTGACGCGGGCGACGTTGCGGCTGACTGCTTCAATCTCAAAGCCATCCAGATCGATCCGGCGAAACACAATTCCCGTTCCGGGAGGAGCAGGAAGAATTCGCATGGAGACCGGCGCGCCACTGTGGAGTCCAACCCCACTACATGCCACGGCCGACCGGATTGTTTGCTCCTGAGTCAAAGGTGTTCGTTGTATGTCCCGGTGAATGAACAGATTACAGCCGCCGCGCCGCAGTTGACTGTGGTAAAAAAGCCACAGTGCGTGGTGGAATGCCGATGAGGAACCAGCCTGATCAGCCTTGGATGCTATTAAACTCTGACCAATCAGTCAGTTATGTTGGGATCGAAGAGCAGGCTAAGTGGTGCCAAATCGGCATTACCTTAGTGTTTCTTCGCGGGCTTATTGGGATCGTAGCCCGAATTGGGATCGAACATAGCTTCGTCGAGTCCCGCATTGTAGTGAGCGCCACTCACGAAGCGCTGGTTCTGCATATCCCCGTTGAAGTAACGAGTGAAGTTGTAGGGCGTCATGATGCCCTGTACCGACCGGTAATCGTCGAAGATTTCTTCCTCCACGTTGCGGTCCTTATCGACCGGATCGCGCCACTTGTAGGTCTTCTTGATGGGCAGGTGCGTGTCGGGATCAAAGTAGAGAGTTACCGCTTCATTCTTTGAATTGATCAGCGTGATCCGCTGTGCCGGAAGGTTGCCGGCCAGGGAATTGCCGTCGTAGAAAAACGCGACGCCCGGATCGTTGGGCCATGTCCGGAGCACGGTTTCGAGAGAGACCGTGCGGCGCCGCAGGTAGTCCTCGAGATCCTCCTTCTTCAGCGCATGAGGTCCCTTGTACGTGATCTCGTAGCCCTTGTCGCCGACGTAGATCACGGCCACATCCCGCTGCGGGGTGACTTCGATCCGCTCCTTGTCGGGATATTCGACGAACCGCCAGAACAGGACGCCGTTGCTGGTGGAGCGTCCATGGTAAAAGCTGTAGGTGCGTCCCTGAAACTCCATATCGTGGACGCTCAAGTATGCCTGCCCACCCAGCGCCTGGATTGCCTGATCGAGCAGAACCCGCGCCTGGCGGGCGTTTTGCTGATCCAGAGGAATCTGCGGGCCCTTAGGGGCCGCCGATTCCGAAGAAACCTGCGAGCCCGCCTGGGCGGAAGCCGCAGGCTCACCCAGGCCAAACATCACCGGCGCAAGCGCCAGCACAAAGATGAGAAGAGAAAGTTTCATTAATGGGAAATTGTAGCTGCTCAGCATTACTCGTGTGGAGCGGGCACTCCTGCCTCTTGCCTGCAGCATCGAAACCCTCGCGGGCGAGAGTGCCCGCGCCACACAACCAGTTACGGGACTGCGTACTCGGTTGGATGCGCAAAAGACCGACGGCGTCTCCTACCAGGAATTTCCCCGTGCCAGCTATCCCACCAGCACAGCTCCGCCATTCACGTTGAAGACTTCGCCCGTGATGAAGCTAGCGTATTCGGTGCACAAGAACAGCACCGGGGCCGCAATCTCCTCCGGCGTGCCGGCGCGCCCCAGCGGGATCGTGCGCCGAATTTCTTCTCCGCTTCCCGGATCATCGAGCGCGGGTTTCGACATATCGGTATCAACCCAGCCCGGTGCAACCGAATTCACATAGATTCCCTCCGACGCCAGTTCCGAGGAAAGGCTTTTCGTCATGCTGATGAGCGCGCCCTTGGTCGCGGAGTAATCGGTATGAAATGCTTCGCCGCGCTGGCCGCTGGTGGAACTGATGAGCACGATATGTCCGGCGGCAGAGCCGGTGGGCGGCTGCGTCTTCATTTGGGCGACGGTGTATTTGACCAGACCGAACACCGCATCAAGATTGATCGAAAGCGTGGAGCGCCATTGCTCATCCGTCATTTTGTCGATGGCCACGTCTTGCGCGGGCCATACGCCATGATTCGCGACGAGGATATCGAGCCGTCCGAAATGCTTGACAGCCTCCGCAACCAGGGCGCGAGCGGAATCTGGAGTCGTGAGATTGCTGACGACGGCGTGGCAGTTCTTTTCTCCACATTCTTTCGCGAGAGCGTCAGCCTGGGAACGCGCCTTCTGATAGCTGAACACAACCTTCGCGCCCGCGGCGGTAAACAGGCGCACCGTCGCTGCGCCGATGCCGCGCGAACCGCCCGTGATCAAGGCGACTTTGCCGGAGAGAGACAGGGAGACGGACATAGATGGTTTCCGGTTTCTAGTTTCTAGCTTCTGCTGAAGGGTTGCAAGTGGGGGATGGTTCGCCCCCTGATGAGGCTACTGCTGCGGCCTATGAATACGAGGACCCGAACCAACTTTGGGAGCAATTGCGAAAACGATGTCGGGATCAGCGGAATGTGACTTGACACTATCGACTACGATTGCCACGTCCGCCCACCGTACGGTCTCGTCTGCCTCAACGTAAACCATGGGCTTTGGCAGATTCTTCAGACTGCTCAGAACTGAATCGTCCAAGCCGTCCCATGTTGTCTTCTTCGAATTCAAACGGATCTCGGGCTCCACGGCAGCGCCTCTGTCTGAGATTCCAATAACGACCGGTTGCACGAGGAGGATGTCGATGGTCTCGGGCTCTCCGGTTTTCAGCAGGCGGATCTCCAATCCTAGGGGGACGCGAAATGATGAAAAGCTCATGAACGCCGCCAAAGCCATCGCAAGGCCGGGTGTTGCCAGCAACGCGAACGCGGGTATCTTCGAAAATGGTCTTCTCAGTAAATACTTGGGGAAGAGACGGAGCCCCGTAGCGGAATTCTTCGCTGGGCTGCGCCCGCGTGGATCAACCTTCAGCTCTAGTTTGTCTCTAAGCCACAACAGATAGTTGGATGAGCCTGCCGCTGCAAGAGCAACAAGCAGCCCGCAGGCAGTCGGGAGGAGCGACGCAGCAATGTACGTGGCTACCATCGCCATCCATGCCCCCTTCTGCATGGCGGAGCCCCTGAATGACTCTAGGATGCCGAAGCAGGTACCTGCAAGCCCGAGGTATGGCGCGGCAGTCGCAATTGACTGGAGAATCCTCGCTCTTCGATTCAGATCGACGATGGGAGCGGGCAGGTGAACGCCGGATTCGAGGCGCGCTTCGCGATAATAATAGGAATCGCTGCTGAAAACGATGGCAACGTAAGCGAGCATGACCGCAAGAACGAGGACATCAAGGCGCAAAATCCAGTCCAGGCGATGCCATAAATAGAAGACATTCCACTCTGGCCCGTATGTTTGCCACGACGTGAGATAGACTTCGAGCATTGGCAGGAGCGTACCCCTCGTTACTTGCGGATTGGTCCCAAGGTAGAAAAGACACCGCCCGAGCGGCTCGGGTTCCACGCCGCTGAGCGTTAAGGGCGACTACTCGAAGGGTCACTCTTGAAGAAGAGAGCTGCCTTTCGCCGACGATGCGCTGCGATTTCAACTCGCGCAGAACCAGTGGCCGGCCGTAGCTGAGTTGTTGCGCTTCCCGGAAGCCGTTACCGGATAAGCACAAGCGGATTGCAAGATTCCTGGCCGTGCGTGATTTCCTTACTGCTCTATCGTGGTTCCCAAACCCGCATACAAATAGCTCTCCCCGTATGCCTTCTTCAATCGCGCAAACGCCGGTTCGCCTGTGCAATGTCCCGGCGCAAACCTCTGCACCTTCCACTTCGTCTTCAAGTTCTCCACCAGCACATCAATCTCTTCCACCGGCGTCGTCACCAGGTGCAATCCCCCAAACACAATCTCCGTTCTCGGATCCACGGTGCTTGCCGCTTCCAGAATCGCTTCAATCCCCGCGTGCGAGCACCCATCCACCAGCAGCAATCCGTTTGGTCTCTTGATCGCCAGCGTCAATTCCGGCAGCTCCAGCGTTCCTTTCTTCTGGGAAACGGTTCGCAGCAGAAAGATTCCTGGCAATACTTCCGTCGTCTGGTTGACCAAGACAAAATCTCCCGTGTCATACAGCTTACCGAATGTGAAATGTTCCGGATCGGTTCCCCCGAAATACCGCATCTTCGCGGGCAAGCCCTCATCCGCCCGCAAAAACGTCTTGGGAATCGGCGCTCCCCCAAATCCATTCGACCCATCGGTGGGCACATACACCTTAACGTTTGGATTCACCTTCAGCACGTATCTCAAACCCGTTGCGTGGTCCGCGTGCCGGTGCGAGATCACCACAAAATCCAGTTTCGTCAGGTCAACGCCCAGCGCCTTCACATTGTGCTCAAGAATCGCGGCATCATTCCCCGTATCGAACAGAATTCGCTTTCCGTTGTGCTCGACCAAAGCGGAATATCCCCAATCCTTCGTCAGCCCTTTCGATTCCCCGAACGCGTCATAGAGGATTGTTACTTTATCCTGTGCCACGCAGGGAGCCGTCGCTACGCACACCAGCAGGAACGCCAAAATCCGCATAACGTGGATTCGCAAAGAACACCTCCAACCGGAAATTTTCGGGGTCAGTATAACAAGCTGGGTGCAGCTTCGGTGATCGAGCGATCACACCAACTACCCTGAACCATCTCTGAGACCTTCAGAAACTATCCTTGACCGACGACGCCCGCTCCGACTTCAATTCCCGCAAAAGCAAGCGCACCAGCATCCCATCGAAGCCGGTGCCGCTCATCTTTGCCAGTTCGTCGAGCGCCTGTTCCGGCGTCCGGGCCGCGGCAATCGATTGCTCGGTCAGCATGTTGGCGTAGGCGTCGGCGAGTGCGATAATGCGCGCCCACAGAGGAATTTGTTCGCCCTTGGCGCCATCGGGATAGCCCGTCCCATCAAAGCGCTGGTGATGATGCTCGATGGCCTGTCGCATCATGGCGCTGTGCGGCACGATGCCGACGATCTCGGCTCCCACGCGGGCATGCATTTTTACCAGGAAGAACTCGTCGTCGGTGAGCGGCCCCGGTTTATTCAGAATGCGCTCCGGCACGAAGATCTTTCCCACGTCGTGTACGCGCGCTGCATAGACCAGATCGGCAGTTTCCTCGGGCGGCAAATGGAGCGCGCGCGCCAGAATCTCGGTATAACGCGCCACCAGGTCGCCGTGACCCGAGGTGCGCAGTTCGCGGGATTCGGCAGCTCGGCTAAGAACCTCAATCGATTCCTTCAGCAGAGGCACGTTGCAGTCTTCTTCGCCGCCACAGAATTTCACGAGCATCGAAGCCAGTTCTTCCAGATGCTCCGGCCCATTGTGCTCGCGCTGCAGGAAGCCCTCGATGTAGGAGGAAATCTGCTGCCGCTGGGCGGCAAACTCCTCGCCTTCGGCAAACTCCTCGGCCGCCGACACCAGATTGCCGCCCGAACGTTTCGAAACATACATGCCCGCATCGGCCACGCGGATAATGTCTTCGATCGAGAAGCCGTGAGTCGGGAAGCTGGCCACGCCGAAGCTGCCGGTGATGTGGTGTTCACTCAGCATGGGATCGCCAACAATCCACTGCCGCAAACGCTCCGCTAGCACTTGGGCTTGTTCCGGCCCGGTTTCCGGCATCAGGATGATGAACTCATCTCCGCCATAGCGCGCGACGACGTTCGATTGCCGCGACTTTTGCTCGAGCAGCCGTCCCACGCGAGCCAGCACCAGATCGCCTTCAAAGTGGCCCATGGTGTCGTTCACTTCCTTGAACTTGTCGAGGTCAATCAGCACGACCGAGAACGGACGTCCCGAGCGCGAGGCGCGTTTCCATTCCGCCGACAGCGCCTCCCAGAAGAAGCGCCGCGTCTTGATCCCCGTCAACCCGTCGGTGATCGACTGCTGTTGCAGCTTCTGGAACACGAACGCGTTGTGCAGGGCTGTGGCCAGCAGGTCGGCCAGGGTATTAAGGATGAGAACGTCCTGCGGTGAAAACGCGCTGTCGCTGCGGCTTTCGATGTTCAGCGCGCCCAGCAGAGTCTCGCCATACGTGATTGGAATGCACAGCACCGATCGCGACGCCGGCAGAATCGCGCCAATCTGGCCTTCCAGCCCGTTTTGCACCAGAGCGCGCTCGCCGGTGCGCGCCACCCGCCCCAGAATCCCGATCCCCAGCGGAATCCGCTTGCCCATGGCATGGGCTGTGGCTCCGGCTTCCGCCTTAATCTCGATTTCCTTGGTTCCATAATCGAGCAGGCCAATCCCGATGTGATCAAAGCTAAAGTTCTTCTGAATCTCTCCGACGATCTGCCCCAGCATATGTACCGGGTCGTCGCTCGAAATCGCGGTGCGCGAAATATTATTAAGGAATGCCAGCTGACGCGAGCGCCGCTGTTCCTCCGCAAACAGGCGGGCATTTTCGACGGCCACCGATACCTGGCCGGCCGCAGTCATCAGCACATCCAGATCGCGCTGTTCAAACACAAATTCCCGGTCTTTGCTCATGGCCACCATAACGCCCGCCGGCCTGTTGCCCAGCAGAACGGGTGCCGCGCACAGGCACTTGGCGGGATGCTCCGGCCGATAGGTGACGCCCAATCGCGTCCGCGTTTTCTCCAGGTCGGACCGTATCAGCAGAGGCTGCCCCGTCCGAATTACATACTCGGTGAAGGCACTCTCCAGCGTGCGCGTGCGCTTGGGCAGAATGCGGCCATCTTCCACTTCCAGTTCGAAGCGGATCTCGTCTCCTTCCTGGAATGCGATGTAGAAGTCGGTAGTGTTGAAAATCTGTCCCAGCTCGGTGTGGATGGTGCGCAGCACTTCATCCTGATCCAGCCGTGAGCTGATCGCCTGCCCAATCTGGGTGAGCAACTCATACTCCTGCGTGCGCCGGTGGGCATCATGCGCGATCAAGTAGTTCTCGAGGGTGAGCCCGAGTTGCAGCGCCAGCCCTACCATCAAGCGCGGGCCCGACGCGCCGAACGCCATGTGCTCCGCATGAGGAAACAGAATCACGCCGAACGCGTGTTCGCGGGTCTGCAGACTCACGGCGGTCAGATTGCGAATCTCGGCTGCAGTGAGCACCGCCTTGAAATCGGTGAACGTCCCCGCCGAGACAATGGGCAGCGGCTCCGTCATGTGCGCCAGGTCACGCACCGTGAACAACCCACCCTGCCGGTAGGCCAGTTCGCAGATGTATTCCCCCGCTCCTGTCCTGGTCAAAATCTCCAGGAAGTCCGGAGAAAATCCCCGCTGCACCGAAGGCAAAAGACTGCGCCAGCGCTCCGAGACGTAGATGATTGCCCGTCGTGCGGACAATGCTCCCGCCAGACGGTCCAGCGCCGACTGCATGCTGGGCAGCAAATCGTCGGCCGAGAGCAAGCGCCGCGGATCCACTCCCAAGGTGGAGAGAGCCAGAGTATTTTCCTGCACCGCGTTGCGCTCGTTCTCAAACAGCACCATGACCATCGCAATGCCCAGCAGCATCTGCGGGATCGGGCCCAGAACATTGCCCACGCTTCCCACCATTTCCGCCCAGGGATTGCCCGACTGAATGGAAACCATCAAGACCGCCCACAGCGCCAGCGCAAATGCCAGTAGTTTGAAGGCGGCCGAGCCCCTGCGATGAGCATGCAAATAAAAGGCCGCTGAACAGTACAGCAGAACAGCGCTCACGAAGACCACGGCAAAGCTCAATGAACGCTCCCCCGGGTGACTTCCGCGGGCCAGGAGGATACGCAAGTCGATGCACGACGCCACGACTCCAGCCAGAGCCAGAGCCCAGTCATACCAGTGGAAGCGGAATGCGTCGCGCATCAGACGCGTCGAAGCAAAGATGCATATCGCCATCGCCACCGAGAACAAAGAACTGAAAAAGAACGCAGCTGGCGCCGGCGGGCGGTAATGGCTGAATGCATCCAGCCAATAATGAATGCAGTAGCAGGCCCAGGCAATCTGCCAGGCGCGGAAGTAGGCCTGCCGGCTCTGCCGGTAAAGATAAATGAACAGCATGTACAGCAACAGGGCGACGACACCCGGAATGATGACGATGCTGGTGGCGAGACTGTTCATGAGGCCCAGCGAAGACTTCCCGCCCGCGGAGATCAGGTGCGGGCGACTTGAGGGAAGATTAATTACCCTAATGTTTTCACAGCCGGGGGTGTGAACACAACAGGTTTTAAGTACATGGTCCAGACCCTGGAAATCTTAGAAGGCGGTTACTTACCCTGGAAATTGCTACACCGATTCGCTTGACGATACTTTTCTCGCCCCCATACCATCGGACTCTATCTCGGACTCTCGCCCACTTATGCCTGAAACTCTTTCTTCGATACCCGCTAACTCCAAGCCGCGCGTGCGCTTCGCACCCTCGCCCACCGGCTTTCTCCATGTAGGCAGCGCCCGCACGTTCATTTTCAACTGGCTGTATGCCCGCCACAATGGCGGGACCATGATTCTCCGCCTCGACGACACTGACGTCGAACGCAACACGCAGGCCTCGGTCGACTCTATTTTCGAGGGGTTGAAGTGGCTGAACTTGAGCTGGGACGAAGAGTACAAACAATCTGAGCGCATTGAACTGCACCGCAAAACCGCGTGGGCGATCTTCGAGAAAGGCCTGGCCTATCGCGACTTCACCCCCGCCCACACCGGGGACGCCGAGAAATCCGGAGCGCAAGGAACCTGGCTGTTCAATCCCGGCGCGCGCGAACTCTCTAAGGTGGAGAGTGACCGCCGCGCCGCCGCAGGCGAGCCATTCGCGTTGCGCTTTCGGGTGCCCCGCAAGGGTGGGCAAGTGGTGCGATTCACCGACGCCGTTTACGGCGAGCAGGTAAAGGCCGCTGCCGACATCGAAGACTTTGCCTTGTTACGTTCCGACGGCATGCCCACCTACCACCTGGCATCCTGCGCCGACGACGCTGACCTGCGCATTTCACATATCATCCGCGGCCAGGACCATCTCACGAATACTTTCAAACACGTGCTCATCTTCGAGGCCGCCTGTTGCACGCCGCCGCAGTTCGCGCATCTGCCGCTGCTGGTCGCACCCGACGGCACCAAGCTTTCCAAGCGCCGCCACGGTCCCGTGGTCAGCGTCACTACCTACCGCGACGCTGGATTCCTCTCCGAAGCCTTCATCAATTTCCTCTGTCTGCTAGGTTGGTCGCCCAAGAACGACCGCGAGAACATGTCTCTGCAGGAACTTATCGACGCGTTCTCGCTGGAAGGCATCAATCGGTCGAATGCAGTGGTGAACTTCAAGGAATCAGCCGTTGCCCCTGCCGACGTTGTCACTCCGACCCTGAGCGAAGCTCAGGAGAGGAACCTGCTTTCCCATCCCGAGGAAACGTTCGATCCGAAAGCGGTGTGGCTCAACGCCGAGCACATTCGAGCCTTACCTGTAGACGAACTCAGCAACCGTTTGCTCCCCATCGTCCGTGCCGCCGGATTCAACGTCCCAGAGGAGAAAATGCTGCGGATCACGCCGCTGATCCGCGAGCGCATCAAGTTACTGCGCGACGTGCTTACTGCCGCCGACTTCTTCTTCATGGACAAACTGCCGCCCTATGATCCCGCTGAACTCACCCCGCAGAAGGGAGACGCCGCCATGGCCCTGAAGGTTCTAGCGCGGGCCCTCGAAGTCCTAGCAGATGTCGAATTCAAGCACGACCCGCTGGATCAGTCTTTGCGGGCCGCCGCGCAAGGACTGGGAGTGAAAGCAGGACAGATGTTTCAGCCCATCCGCGTCGCGGTTTGTGGCCGCAAGAACGCCCCGCCGCTGTTTGAGACGTTGGAGGTTTTAGGCCGGGAAACCACGCTGGCCCGCATTGAGCAGGCGCTCGAGAAGATCGAACCTTCCATCTAACCGCGGCAACTTGTTCGAGATTGTCCGCTATCTCCTGCGAAAGGAAAAAGTTCGATTCGGAGTACGCGCGGCAGCGGCAAGAGAGCCCTCGTTGCTTGATCTTGCGATAAGATCAAAGAGCAATGAATCCATCTCTCCCCAGCGAAGCCGGAGAAAAAGCTGTGGCTGCCTCGCCCTCGCCCGCTCCGTCGAATTTCATCCGCGACATCATTCTCGAAGACCTCAAGACCAACAAGCACAACGGCCGCGTGCAAACCCGCTTTCCTCCCGAGCCCAATGGCCATCTCCACATCGGACATGCGAAAGCGATCTGCATCGACTTCGGCCTGGCCGACGAATTCGGCGGACATACGAATCTCCGCTTCGACGATACCAATCCCCAGAAGGAAGAAACCGAGTACGTCGAGTCGATCAAGGCCGACGTCAACTGGCTCGGCTACAAATGGGATGGACTCTTCTACGCCTCCGACTATTTCGATCAGCTCTACGAATGGGCGATCAAACTGATCAAAGACGGCAAGGCCTACGTCGACGACTTAAGCGCCGACGAGATTCGCAAGCATCGCGGCACGCTCACTGAGCCCGGCAAGGACAGTCCGTATCGCGCCCGGTCCGTCGAAGAGAACCTGAATCTATTCGAGCGCATGCGCTCGGGCGAATTTCCCGATGGCTCGCGCGTTCTACGGGCGAAAATCGATATGGCGTCGCCTAACATCAACTTCCGCGATCCGGTGATGTACCGCATCCTGCACGCCGAGCATCACCGCACCGGCAACAAATGGTGCATCTATCCGATGTACGACTTCGCGCACGGACAGTCGGATTCCATCGAGCGCGTTACGCACTCTCTCTGCACTCTTGAGTTCGAAGATCATCGCCCGCTTTACAACTGGTTCATCCAGCAACTGGGCATTTTCCCCTCGCGGCAGATCGAATTTGACCGGCTGAATCTCACCTACACGCTGTTGAGCAAGCGCAAGCTGCTGCAATTGGTGCAGGAAGGCTGCGTCAGCGGCTGGGACGATCCGCGCATGCCTACGCTCGGGGGCATTCGTCGCCGCGGCTACACGCCCGAGGCGGTGCGCAACTTCGTTGGCGCGATTGGCGTGTCAAAGACCAACGGCTCAATCGAGCTAGCGATGCTCGAGCACTTCGTCCGCGAAGACCTTAACAAGCGCTCCCCGCGTGTGATGGCCGTGCTGCGTCCGCTGAAAGTTGTGATCGACAACTATCCGGAGAATCAGATCGAAGAGATGGGCGCGGTGAATAATCCCGAAGACGCGAGCGCCGGCACAAGGAAAGTTCCGTTCTCGCGCGAACTTTACATCGAGCAGGATGACTTCCGCGAAGATCCGCCAAAAGGATATTTCCGCCTCTCGCCTGGACGAGAAGTGCGCCTGCGCTACGGCTACTTCATCACCTGCAAGAGCGTCGTGAAAAACGACAAGGGCGAGGTCGTGGAAGTGCACTGCACCTATGATCCCGCCACGCGCGGCGGCAATGCCCCGGATGGGCGCAAAGTGAAATCAACCATTCACTGGGTCTCGGCCGCGAGCGCCATCGACGCCGAGGTACGGATTTACGAAAACCTCTTCACAAAAGAAAACCCCAGTGAAGTAGAAGATGGTCAGGACTTCACTGCGAATCTCAACCCGAACTCGCTCGAAGTAATTACGGGAGCGAAGCTTGAACCGTCGCTGGCCGGTGTTGCTGCCGGCAGCCGGTATCAGTTTGAGCGTCTGGGCTACTTCTGCGTCGATCCGGAGTCGAAGCCGGGCAAGCCAGTGTTCAACCGGACAGTCGCGTTGAAGGATACCTGGGCGAAGGTGGAGAAGAAGCAGGGTGGCAAGGGCTAGAAAAGCACAGCCCCGAGCGGGGTATTCAACTCGGGGCGTAAGCCTGTCCAGCTGTGAATACAATTATCAGCAACATCGGAATCGGAAGTCAAGGTTACTCGAGGAGCCTCCCTGTCCTGAGACTCCTCGTCAGATTCCCTACCATCGAATGGGAAGCTGTGGACCCGACGGGATTCGAACCCGCACCTTTAAGCTGGACAGGCTTACGTGCTGCCAATTACACCACGGGCCCAGAGATCAGGTTAGGGGCGGAGGTGAGTGGTAAACAAGACGGCTCGTAGCCTAATTTTGAGCATCGTTCCGTTTTGGAATCCCCCTTGCTGCTGGGCATTCATATGCACTCAACCATTCTTGCGGCCTTTCTTGAGATCTCTCGACCGGCGGTTTGGATGTGCGGCGCCGGCATCCTGCTTTTCCTGATTGCCTCGTGGGCCGCAAGGACCGATATCACGCAGGCCCGAGGCCTCGACAGGGTCGTGGCCTTGAGCAATTTGTGTTTCGCCGCTCCCTTGGCGGTCTTCGGCGCGGAGCATCTTTCAGAGGCAAGATCCATCATGCTCGGCGTGCCCTCGTACATGCCGTGGCATTTGTTTTGGGCGTATTTCGTTGGCTGCGCGTTGCTCGCCGCGTCGCTAAGCATCGCGGCAAGAATTCAGGTCCGCTGGTCGGGCCTGCTGTTCGGAACCATGATGGTTCTTTTTGTTGCGATGTTGCACGTCCCCCGTGCTCTCGCGAACCCCCAAGATCGGTTTGCATGGACAATTGTTATCCGCGAAATGTCATTCGCGGGCGGAGGCTGGATTCTCGCGGGAGAAGCCATGCGCGAGCATGGCCGCGGAAAGAGCGGAGGCAAGCTCATTACCGTGGGCCGCGTGCTGGTCGCGGTTGCCGCTATATTTTTTGGTATTGAGAACGTTCTCCACACAGCGAACGTCCCGGGAGTGCCACTCGAGAAACTCATGCCCGCCTGGATTCCGGCGCACCCACTAATCGGCTGTATGACAGGCGTGATTCTGTTCGTCGCCGGCGTGGCCATCCTGGTCGGCAAAAAAACGCGGATGGCGGCAACGTATCTCGGCACGTGGCTGGTGCTGCTGGTCTTGTTTATCTACGGACCGATCCTGATTGCGGCGCTGGCCGATCCGAGCACCCGCGTCAAAATTGAGGGGATCAACTACTTCTTTGACACGATGCTGTTTGCCGGAGCGATTCTCGGGCTCGCCAGCGCGGCGCCGCGTACAGATTAACAGATGCGTCCTAGTTGTGAACGTGCGGGCTTTGCGCGGGGTTGGCGTGATGCTCGGGCGGTTCCTTCACGACCTTCACCTCAAAATTCACGGGCAGGTTTTTCGGAGGATAGCATGCGGCGTTGTCGCAGGCCTGATAGCGCAGCACGCCGTGCATTACGTATTTTCCGGGCACGACTGAGTGCAGCGGATGCACTCCTACAGCTATGGTGAACTCTCCGCTATACACACTCAACGTTTCATCGGGCGAGAAGGGAAAACTCCTGTCTTCGCCGGCAGGATATTCAATCTTTCCCAGAATGATGTCGGTGGGCAAGTCCATCTTCAAGGCAGTCGGAATGAGAAACTCAGACTTGGGCGTGTTCGAGTTGATGTGGTAGCCCGAAGGGATGCGAAAATTCAGGTCGACCATGGTCTGCGAAGTGCGCTGAGCCGTGGTCAGCGGCACCGCAGCGATGCTGAGGGTCGGAGCTTTGCCCGGCGTTTGCGCTGTCCCTGGAAGCGCGGTCAACAGCGCAGCGATGAGGAAAAGCAATCTCGTCGTCGGCTGTTTCCCTTGTCGGCGGTTCATCTTGTGAGTCATCTTTAGCGCCAGCTCGAATCGACCGCAGGATCAATCGTGCTTAGTTAAGATAGTAGAGCAATCGCCGCGTATCGTGCTGTTACTTAGGAACAGGCCCGTTCTCGCGTAGCTCGAGCACCGCCGCTTCGCTCTTTGCCGGCTGGGTATCGAGCGCCTTCTTGACTGCCTCTTCAATGTCGGCTTTGCCCCTTAGCCCAATGATTTTGTCGACGATTTTGCCGTCGCGCGAAATCAGGAAGCTTTCAGGCAACGCAGGAACTCCGCCGTACTGGTCGCCTACCGATTCTTTTCCAATCAGAATGGGATAGTTCACGCCCATATCTTTGGCGAACTTGCTGATGTCTTCCTTGCTGGCGTCGTCCATGGCGACGCCGACGATCTGCAACCCCTGCGAGCCGTACTGTTTTTGCAGGTCGACGAACCAGGGCATTTCAATCTTGCATGGACCGCACCAGGTAGCCCAGAAGTTGAGCAGCACGGCCTTACCGCGAAAGTCCGAAAGGCGCAGAGTTTTGCCGTCGAGGGCCTCGAGCGAGAAATCGGGAGCGACATTAGACTGAGCGAGTCGCGGCGCCGAACCCGTGCCTGGGCGGCGCGCCTTGTGATAGCCAAAATACAGCATAAGTGCAACCACGAATGCCACAACCACGAGGACGAGCGGACTACGGCTCCCCTTACTGGACGGCGGCAGAGCTGGGCTGGGGGGAATCCCCTGCGAGGAGGGTGGGTGTGGGGGCTGTCCTACGGTCTGAGCGGATTCGAGCGTTCCTTGTGATGTTTCCATTTGCAAACTCCTTTTCAGCAACCAAAACCTTAGAAATAGATCGCTTTATTCTCTCCCGGTTATAAGGCGAAGCGGTTCAGGAACGAAAGCCAATTCGAAATCAAGGTAAAACGGCCCAGCACCAGCAGGATGCCGAGCGCGATCAGCAGACCTCCGCTGGCTATTTCTAAAGCATGCATATGCGAGCGGAAGCGGCTGTAGAATTTGAGAAAGCGCTCCATCAAGAGCGACGTCACGAGAAACGGCACGGCCAGTCCGAGCGAATACACTGCAAGCAAAAGGACTCCCTTGACCAGCGTATCTTGTTCTCCGGCGATGGTGAGGATTGCGGTCAGAATCGGCCCCAGACAAGGAGTCCAACCGAAGGCAAAGGCGAAACCTATTACGAACGCGCCTACTGGAGTGCTGCTCCCTTTTACGCTATGCAGGCGGGCGTCTGTGTATAGAGCTTTGATCTTGAAAATGCCGGTCAGGTGCAACCCAAAAAGAATGATGATCACGCCTGCGACCCTGGCGAGCGTGTGTTTGTAGATCCCGAGCACCTGCCCGATTTCGGTAGCTGCGGCCCCCAGCGCGATAAAAACTACGCTGAAGCCCAGGATGAACCCAACCGAGTTCACCATTACCCTCCGCATCAGCTGACCTTGAGGCGCTTTGAGTTCTTCCAGGCCGGCGCCCGAGATCAGAGAAAGATAGCCCGGCACCAGCGGCAGCACGCAGGGTGAGAGAAACGAAATCAGCCCGGCGAAAAACGCGGCGATGGGGAGTGGAAGGCCCGACATGCGTCCTTAATTGTACCTGCCGGAGTTCTTCTCCGTAAGAATGAGACGATTGGAACGGGGTTTAGTTGCACGCCACCGACGATTTCGTTCTATTTTGATTTCGCGGGGGCCTGAGCCGGCGGGACCTCGGAGGGCTCGCTCACCTCGGGTGCAGATCCCGAGAGCATCTTGCGCAGAAAGCCGAAGGGCATGACGGCGGTCAACACCGCGTGGTCGCCCTCGTCCCGCACCTTCAGACTATCGAAGAAGGCTTTCACATCCGCATCGGCACCGTGGGTTCCAACGGAAGTTTCGGCGGAGCGGGTCAGAGCAACGAAGACATTCATCTTATCGGCGACGGCGCGCGCCTCATCGGGAGTCTGGGTAAAAGCTTCGGCTCGGAGGTGAACCGCGTCAGGGCGCAGGTGAAGCGGGCTGAGATAGCTTCCTGAAACCACGAGAGTGGCAGGCGCGGTGAAGATTGTGTTCCAACTGCGCGCTACGGGTGAAGAAGGATCAACGCGCGCCACTACCCAGGCCAGACTGGCCAGCTGAACGTGCTTGTAGTATTGCCGCAACAGCGCCGGGCCGCCGAATGGAGAGGCTAGCCGCTTCGACCGGTCAACCATTCCTCGAATGACGGCAGGGTCGTCGTGATTGGAGGCGGCTACTGAATCCGCGGTCAGCACGGCGATCCTTAACGATCTGCCTTCCAAAACGACCGTGAAGATGTCGACCGAGTGATAGTTTTCGACCGATTGGGCAATCTGCCGCAGATAGGCCGTGAGGCGCTCGCCTTGAAATCTTCCTTCCAGAACCTCAGAGAAGCGGACCTCTGAAGCGGAGCCGCCAGTTCCGCCGCCGGGCCAGCTGGCGGGGTAGTGGATGGCGAAGGCAGCTTTATCTAGATCGCGTTCGAATTCAAACCCGGTCTCACGGATGAAGCGCTCGTATTCCGGATCGTGACTGACGGCGGGCAACTTCTTGCCGGAGTTCGCCCTGCGAGCCCAGCCCAGATCAAGGTAGAAGAATGCGTCCCCGCCGGGCAATAGACGGGCGGCCTCAGGGGGAGCGTGCTTGCGCAGCTGGACCGCGAGGGTCACCGACGCGGCAATGACCACGACCGCCAGGACGATGAGGAAGGTGGGCCTAATTCGCATGGAATGCGGTCAGGGAAGGAATCATAACACTGGGTGGAGGGTGTGTCAGAACTCGCGGCTCGAGTGCGGGCTCAAATGGGTGTAGGCGTCTGTTTATATCAACTATCAAATTCCCGCCGGTCAGTCGTCCCCGCAAACCTATTCGATTGGAGTAAAATGCGGGCCGAATGGAGGAATCCTCATGAAACGCTTGACAATTTTCTTTGTTGCGGTCGCAACATTTGCCGGCCTTGTCGCCCTCATTACCGCTGCACGAGCACGTGCGGATGGAGAACCCGCGACGCCCTTCGTTACCGAAATTCCTCAGGGATACCGAGACTGGAAGTGGATCTCGTCCGCCCATGAGGCAGGCAAACTCAACAGCCTAGGTGCCGTCCTGGGCAACGATGTAGCGTTCAAGGCCTTCCGGGACGGGAAGCTTCCGTACCCAGACGGCTCAATCATTGCGGCTTTGCATTACCGCAACGTCGCATCAGACGAAAACAACATGGTCTTTGGCGAAGCGCAGTCTTTCGTTCCCGGGGCCCCCACGAATATTCAGTTTATGATCAAGGACTCAAAAAAGTATGCGGCAACCGGCGGCTGGGGATTCGGTCACTTTGCGGACGGCAAACCTGGCGACGCTGCGTTTATGAAAAGCTGCTTCCCTTGCCATGAGAAAACCAAAGCTACCGACCTTGTCTTCACTCGTTATGCGCCTTGAGCGAGATAGATCGTCCCGATTTCAAAGCAGGCTGGTTGCGTGAAATTTGTCCGTTGTGATAACTTAACTAATTGTCCCGGACATCTGGAAGGGATCAAAGGGTATACTTGTGCCCGGAAGAGCACTTGTCCCCGCAATGCTGGCGTAGCTCAGTCGGTAGAGCACCTGATTTGTAATCAGGGGGTCAGGGGTTCAAATCCCTTCGCCAGCTCCAGGATACGAAGATCAAGAAGCGAAGGTCAGGAAACGAACTTCCGGCAGGCAGCGGAACTCTAGGTGGCGCAACAGGTTTTTCCAACGCACTTCATTCGGAAAATATCCGGCATGCGGTGATCTTCGCGCAGTAAGTCGTGAGCGCGATTCTTGGTCTCCCTGAGTTGCGAAAGTCCGGTTTGCGAAATTCTGGTTTCTGAACATGTAGTGGGGTCGACCAGAGTAGAAGTGTGCTGCCACGGTCTGCGGATTCGCGAGTTGGCTGCTGGATGAAGCGCAATGGCTGCATCGCCCGGCGGTTTTGCACAGGTGGGTGAGTGGTTAAAGCCAACAGACTGTAAATCTGTCCCTCCTAGCGAGGTACGAAGGTTCGAATCCTTCCCTGTGCACCAGAATTTGTAGCAGGTAGCAGCAGGATTTGTTGAACTGGTGTTGAGTGCGGCGGGAATTATGAGTCGCTTGGCGATGGCGTTGATTGCGTACCTGGTTTTGGGTGCGCTGGCGTATACCACGTTGAGCGATCCGCGGATCCGGTTGCTGACGCTGCTGATTCTGGCGCTGTTTGCGTTCAAAAGCTGGGTGCGTCGCAAGGATGTGCTGCATCCGGACAGTGACCGCGAATCGGAATGAGTGGGCGGAAGCGGCCGTGAAAGGCAGTGTTTGGCCGATGTAGCTCAGTTGGTAGAGCACTCCCTTGGTAAGGGAGAGGTCATCAGTTCAATCCTGATCATCGGCTCCAGATTGGTGAAGAGCGTCGAGGCAGTAAGGGCGGGAGTAACTCAGTGGTAGAGTCACAGCCTTCCAAGCTGTTGGTCGCGGGTTCGATTCCCGTCTCCCGCTCCAGAGTTTTGGTTCAGGGGTTGTGATGGCCTTCGAGCAGGCGACGATCAAGATCGAGAAGCAGCAGGAATTTGCGAAGCTGCAAGCGGCGGTGGAGCAGGCGTTCCTGGCAGAGAAGGTGGAGCGGTTCCTGAAGCAGTTGGACCGCAAGGGAATTCGCGTTCGGGAGTTTGACGCGGTGCTGTCGGCCCGCGTGCTGGAAGATGCGGTGGGCGGAGCGGCGGCGAAGTCAGATTTGAGTGCGTGGCAGTTGTATCAGGCGCTCCCGCTTTCGGATCAGGCGCAGATGCGTGAGTTTTATTTGTCGAAGCTGGAGACGGTCGACACGGCGCTGCGACACAGGTTCAAGAAGCTTTATCAGTATTACTGAAGAATAAGCGAGGCTCGGCAATTTTATGGCGAAAGAGAAATTTGATCGGAGTAAGCCGCACTGCAATGTGGGGACGATTGGTCACATTGACCATGGCAAGACGACGCTGACGGCGGCGATCACGAAGGTGTTGTCGAAGCATAATCCAAAGAACACGTTCCGGTCGTTCGACTCGATTGACAACGCTCCGGAAGAGAAGGCGCGCGGGATCACGATTGCGACGGCGCACGTGGAGTATGAAACGGCGAACCGGCACTACGCGCACGTGGATTGCCCGGGGCACGCGGACTACATCAAGAACATGATCACGGGCGCGGCGCAGATGGATGGCGGGATTCTGGTGGTGGCGGCGACGGATGGTCCGATGCCGCAGACGCGCGAGCACGTGTTGCTGGCGCGGCAGGTAGGCGTGCCGTATCTAGTGGTGGCGCTGAATAAAGTGGATGCGGTGGATGATCCGGAACTGCTGGAGTTGGTGGAACTCGAAGTGCGGGAATTGCTGAAGAGCTACAAGTTCCCGGGCGACGACGTGCCGGTAGTGCGGGTGTCGGCGCTGGGCGCGTTGAATGGGGAAGCGAAGGCGGAAGCGCAGGTGGATGCGCTGATGGAGGCGGTGGACAAGTACATTCCGCAGCCGGCGCGCGAGTTGGACAAGCCGTTCCTGATGCCGATTGAGGATATTTTCTCGATTCAGGGGCGCGGCACGGTGGTGACGGGCCGTATCGAGCGCGGGAAGGTGAAGGTCGGTGAAGAAGTTGAGATCGTCGGCTTCCGCGACACGCGCAAGACGGTTGTTACGGGCGTGGAAATGTTCAAGAAGCAGTTGGACGAAGGCATGGCGGGGGACAACGCTGGACTGTTGCTGCGCGGCATTGCGAAGGAAGATGTGGAACGCGGGATGGTGCTGGCGAAGACGGGGTCGATCACTCCGCACACGAAGTTCAAGGCTGAGGTTTACATCCTGACGAAGGAAGAGGGTGGGCGGCATACACCGTTCTTCAAGGGATACCGTCCGCAGTTTTACTTGCGGACTACCGATGTGACTGGCGTGGCGGAGCTTCCGGCAGGAACCGAGATGGTGATGCCCGGGGACAATGTTTCGCTGGTGATTGAGTTGATTACGCCGGTGGCGATGGAGAAGGGTTTGCGGTTTGCCATTCGCGAAGGCGGGCACACGGTGGGTGCGGGCACGATTTCGGAGATTGTGCAGTAATTAAGGTGGAAGGTGCGGAGCTTCGCTCCGCGGACAGCCGAGGGCGGCTGTCCCCACATTGGCAAGAAAGTTCAGCGAGAGGGAGTTTGAGCAATGCCCCGAGAAATTATTACGATGCAGTGCGGTGATTGCAAAGAGCGGAATTATTCGACCACCAAGAACCGGAAGACGATGACGGAGCGGCTGGAGCTGAAGAAATTCTGCCGCCGTTGCCGCAAGCACACGCCGCATAAGGAAGTGAAGTAAATTTTGTAATTTTGTAATCGGGTAATTTTGTAATTTAGGATCCGCGAGGCGGGTTTTCAAATTGCCAAATTACAAATTGCACAATTACCAAATGTTCTTAGGGGCGTAAGCTCAACGGTTAAACTGCCGGTCTCCAAAACCGGACTTGGGGGTTCGAATCCCTCCGCCCCTGCCAGATTTTTTGGAAGGACGATGGGAAGGGCCGGGAACAGTATGGGAGTGGAAACGAAGAAGATGGCAAACTCAATCGCAGCCGCCGGTGGGAGTTTCGGAGACCAGATCAAGTCCTGGCCGGAGCGAATCAAGTCGTTTTACAACGACGTGCGCACCGAGATGCGCAAGGTTACTGCGCCTTCGTGGAAGGAAGTGCGCGCCACGACTGCAGTTGTGGTGGTCACGGTGTTTATTTTTGGAGTTTACTTTTTCATCATCGATAACGTGATCCAGAGAGGCGTCACTTTCTTGTATAGCTATTTCGGGAGCCACTAGGTTCGAGTCACCAAGTTCCGAGCCACCAGGAAAGAGCAGGGCTGGAGTTTAACTTGATCATGCAGGACGAAGAAAAAAACGAAGCTGCCCCAAGCGTAGAGCAGGCACCGGGCGGGGATGCGGTCGCCGCAACCGCCGAACCGCCGCGCAACCCGAACATGAAGTGGTACATCATCCACTCTTATTCCGGGTTTGAGCGCAAGGTGAAAGAGTCGCTGGAGTCGCGGGTGCAGGCTTTCGGGCTGCAGGAAAAGATCGGCAAGGTGCTGATCCCGACTGAATCGGTCACCGAAGTGCGCGGAGGCAAGAAGTACACCTCGGAGCGCATGTTCTATCCCGGCTACGTGCTGGTGGAAATGGATATGGATGATCATGTCTGGCACGTGGTGAAATCCACGCCGCGCGTGACCGGATTTGTAGGGACGGGACAGCAGCCTACGCCGCTTTCTGACGAAGAAGTGCAGCACATTGTTTACAAAGTGGCCGACAGCCGCGAGAAGCCCAAGCTTAAGGTGAAGTTCGAGAAGCAGGAGACGGTACGTATCACTGAAGGGCCGTTCGCGAGCTTCACGGGCACTGTCGACGAAGTTAACGAGGATCGCGAGACGTTGAAAGTGATGGTAACGATTTTCGGCCGCTCGACCCCGGTGGAGTTGGAATTCAACCAGGTGGAGAAGGTGGCCTGAGAATTTGGTAATTGGGTAATTTTGTAATTTGGTAATTGAAAACCGAAGGAAATCTTAGATGGCAAAGAAAGTTACAGGTTTTGTAAAGTTGCAGATCGCGGCGGGCAAGGCGACGCCGGCGCCGCCCGTGGGGCCGGCGCTTGGTCAGGCGCAGATCAACATCATGGAGTTCTGCAAACAGTTCAACGCCCGGACGAACCAGAAGGAGATGGAGGGATTGATTATCCCAGTCGTGGTGTCGGTTTATAACGATCGGTCGTTTACCTTCATCACGAAGACGCCGCCGGCTTCGATTCTTTTGAAGCGCGCGGCTGGCATCGCCAAGGGATCGGGCACGCCTAACAAGGACAAGGTGGGCAAGGTGACGTTGAAACAAGTGGAGGACATTGCAAAGCAGAAGATGCCCGACCTGAATGCGGCGTCGATTGACGCTGCGGTTAAGAGCGTTCGCGGGACGGCTCGATCGATGGGGATTGAAGTGGTTGGGTAAAACGCGGAGCTTCGCTCCGCGGACGGCCGAGGGCGGCCGCCCCCACATTAAAGTTTTGGTCGAAATTACTACGGCTTGCCGGAATAATGGTGAGCGGTGGGAGACGAGGAAAGTAAAGATGAAAAAAGAAGGAAAGAATATTGCCAAGGCGCATGCGGCGGTCGAGACGCGCCCGTATGTTTTGCAGGATGCGGTTCCGCTGCTGCAGAAGGTCAAGTTTGCAAAATTTGATGAGACCGTTGAGATCACGCTGCGTCTCGGGGTCGATCCCAAGCACGCGGACCAGATGGTGCGCGGAACCGTTGTGTTGCCGCATGGGTTGGGCAAGTCGAAGAAGGTTTTGGTAATCGCTTCGGGTGACAAGATCAAGGAAGCTGAGGCGGCGGGCGCTGATTTCTTTGGCGGCGAAGAGATGGTCGATAAGATCACCAAGGAAAACTGGACCGACTTCGACGCGCTAATCGCCACTCCCGACGTGATGAAATCTGTTGGACGTCTGGGCAAGGTGCTTGGTCCCAAGGGGCTGATGCCGAATCCGAAGACTGGCACGGTCACTGTAGATGTGGCTAAAGCGGTGCAGGAAGTGAAGGCTGGTAAGGTGGAATTCCGCACCGACAAGACTGCGCTGGTGCATGTGCCGGTGGGGAAGATTTCATTCTCGCCCGATAAGTTGATTGAGAATGCGACCGTGTTGATCACCAGCGTGATCAAGGCTAAGCCGTCGGTGGCCAAGGGGAAGTACATCAAGGGCTGCACTTTGAGTTCGACGATGGGGCCGGGGATTTTGCTGGATACTTCGCCGATTGAGACTGCGGCTAAAGCATAAGATCGAGCCGGGCTGCGCCCGGCGGACGGGCAAGAGTGCCCGTCCCCACACGAGATCATAAAGAGGACTTGAGCAATGCCGGTTACTAAAGCCAGGAAGAAGGAACAGGTCGAGAAGCTGAGTGCGGACCTGAAGAACGTTTCAAACGCGGTTGTGGCCACCTATTCCAAGATGACCGTCGCCCAGGACTATGAGCTGCGTAAGGCTTTGCGCGGGGCGGGCGCTAAGTATCAGGTGGTGAAGAACACACTGGCCGAGCTTGCCGCCAAGGGCACGAAGATCGAGGAAGGGTTGAAGAACCTGACCGGAGTCACCTCGATCGCTTACACCACGGGCGACCCTGTGGCCATGGCGAAGGCGCTGACCAAATACGCCAAAGACACGCCGGAATTTACTTTCAAGGTGGGCGTGGTTGAGGGCCGGGTGATTTCGATCAAGGAGATCGAAGCGCTGGCCAGCATGCCGTCAAAGGAAGAAATCTACTCGAAGCTGCTGTTCCTGATCAGCTCGCCGGCGCAACGGCTGGTGACGGTAATGAATGCCGTGGGGCGCGATGTCGCCGTGGTGCTGGGGCAGGGCGTGGAGAAGGGAAAGTTCGCTGGCGAGGCGCCTGCTGAGGCCCAGGCTTAAGAGCCGGCGGGACGCCGGCGCTACAAGTTCGGGGCGGCGAAAGCTGTCCGAAGGGATTTGGTTATCTCAGGTCAGGGGTTGCGCGGTTTGGATTCTGGCGTTGTCTGGCGCCGGGAGATAAGCTTGCTGCACTGGAAACCCGGCCGAAGATGACAAAATCAGAAAATTCATAACTTGAAAAGTGGAGAAACGAACATGGCAGACCTGCAACAGTTGGAAGATTCGATCGTAGGGTTGTCGCTGCTGGACGCGGCAGCGCTGGTCAAGAAGCTGGAAGCGCGGCTGGGCGTCTCGGCGGCCGCGGCGGCTCCGGTGATGGTGGCGGGCGGCGGTGCGGCGGCCGCGGGAGCGGCTCCGGCTGAGGAGAAGACGGAATTTACAGTTGTCCTTAAGGAAGTCGGCGCCAATAAGATCAATGTAATCAAGGCCGTCCGCGAGGTCACCAGCTTGGGCTTGAAGGAAGCCAAGGAACTGGTGGATGGGGCGCCGAAGAGCATTAAGGAAGGCGTTTCGAAGGACGAGGCCGAGACCATTAAGAAGAAGTTTACCGAGGCTGGCGCCGTCGTCGAAGTGAAGTAAGGGCGCTGGCTGACGATCCGGTCTACCCCGCTTTGCAAGGGGAGGATTCTGGAACGTTCTAGTTGTGAAGCCGGGGCGGTGGTGTTAGCATCTATATAACACCGCTTCCCCTGGCCTCACTCATACGCGGGCGAGACCCGCTAGGGAAGCTTGGGCACTGTTCCGCGGGCAGGCGGGACGGAAACGGCCGAAGGAACTGGCGCGAAAGATTACAAAATCAGATTGGCGAAACGCCTTGGATGGCGTCTGCGGGAACAACTGTCCCTGTGGGCGCCCCGTCGTGTTTTCCGGGTTTAAGGTGTCCACGTTTAACTTTTCTACGTTCAGCTTTTCTACGTTCAACCAGGTTCGTAACAGCAGCTAAGCAGCGCGGCGCGATGGGCGCCCCACATTCCGCGGGTAATCGCAGCGCACGGCTGCGCCTGACATTGGGAGTTTCTTGACGATGAAGAATAATGCCTTCCGTAAACGCTTTGATTTTTCCAAAATTCCAGCAACCATCCAGATCCCTAACCTGATCGAGGTGCAGAAGCGCTCCTACGACCGCTTTCTGCAGATGGACAAACTGCCCAGCGAACGCGAAGACGGCGGATTGCAGGCCGTGTTCCAGTCCGTTTTCCCGATCACCGACTTCCGCAACGTATCACAACTTGAGTTTGTGGATTACGCCATTGGTAACTGGGAGTGCAAGTGCGGCCACCTGAAGGGGCTGCATCACCTGCGCACCACTTGTAAGAGCTGCGGCAACACGGTTATCACGGATCCGTTCCACCCCGGCGACGTTCTTTGCCAGAAGTGCGGCACGTACAACGCTAACACGCCTGACTTCTGCAACAAGTGCGGCGACCCGGTTGGACTGCAGCTGAAATACGACGTGGCCGAGTGCGAGGAGCGCGGTATGACTTACTCCGCGCCGCTGAAGGTCACGATGCGCCTGACGATTTTCGATAAGGACGCCGAGACCGGCAATCGCTCGATCCGCGACATCAAGGAACAGGAAGTGTTCTTCGGCGACGTGCCGCTGATGACGCAGAACGGGACCTTTATTATCAATGGGACTGAGCGCGTCATCGTCAGCCAGTTGCACCGCTCGCCGGGCGTGTTCTTCGAGACGGCCAACAACCGCACTTACTTTCTGGGCAAGATCATTCCCTACCGCGGGTCCTGGGTGGAGTTTGAATACGACCAGAAGAACGTGCTTTACGTCCGCATCGACCGCAAACGCAAGTTCCTGGGAACGATTTTCCTGCGGGCGCTGGGCCTGCGGTCCGGAGAAGACATTCTGCGGACGTTCTATACCGTCGATCGAATTGCGATTAAGGACAAGAAGCTGTTCTGGACGCTCGACCCTACCAGCGAAAAAGCTACGAACCTGCTGGGGATGAAACTGGCGCACAGCATCAAGAACAAAGCTGGAGACGAAATTGCGCACTCCGGCCGCAAGCTGAACGCGCAGACTCTGAAGGACATTCAGAAGGCGAAGATTTCCGAGATTGAAGTGGATGTTACGGATCTCGAGGGTGCGTGGGCAGCTGCCGATGTGGTCGATACGACTACGGGCGAAGTGCTGCTCGAAGCGAACAGCGAAGTTACCGCCGACAAGGTCTCGAAGATTCTCGACTCGGGCGTAGTGGAGATGAGCCTGTTCTTCCCCGAGCGGGATGACGTCGGCACAGTGATCAGCCAGACGCTGAAGCGGGATTCGGTGAAGACTCCGCAGGAAGCGCTGATCGAGATTTACCGCAAGCTGCGTCCGGGCGATCCGCCGACGCTGGATACTGCCACGGCTCTGTTCCACGGGATGTTCTTTGATCCGCGGAAGTATGACTTCTCGAAAGTCGGCCGGCTGAAGTTCAACATCAAGCTGTTTGAGAACCAGGATGCGACCAGCCTCGACAAGCGGACGCTTGATCCCGACGATTTCTACGGGACCATCGCGTACCTGCTGAAGCTGCGGAAGAACATTGGGTCGGTGGATGACATCGATCACCTGGGCAACCGCCGCGTGCGCGCGGTCGGCGAGTTGATGGAGAACCAGTTCCGCATCGGCCTGGTCCGCATGGAACGGGCGATTAAAGAAAAAATGTCCGTGTACCAGGAAATGTCGACCGCGATGCCGCATGACCTGGTGAATGCGAAGCCAGTGATGGCTGCGATCCGCGAATTCTTCGGGTCGTCGCAGCTTTCGCAGTTCATGGATCAGACCAACCCGCTCTCCGAGATCACGCACAAGCGGCGTCTATCGGCGCTTGGGCCGGGCGGTTTGTCGCGTGAACGCGCTGGGTTCGAGGTGCGCGACGTTCACCCTACGCACTACGGCCGCATCTGCCCGATTGAGACGCCGGAAGGTCCGAACATTGGACTGATCTCGTCGTTGAGCTGCTATGCGCGGATCAACGATTACGGCTTCATCGAGTCGCCGTACCGCAAGATCAAGGGCGGGCGCGTGATCGATTACGTCAGCGTGGTTAATACCGGCGACAGCGACTACAAGGTCGGCGATCACATGGAGAAGCATGAGATCGAGAAGATCAACAGCGAGTTGAAAGAGAAGCGTAAGAAGCCGGCGCAGGTCGATCCATTCTCGTTCTATCTTTCCGCGTGGGAGGAAGACCGGCACACCATCGCGCAGGCCAACGTTGAGTTGGACGACAAAGGCAAGATCGTCTCCGAACTGGTTAATGCCCGCAAGGCCGGAAACTTTGTGCTTGTCAGCCGGGATGAGGTAGATTACGTCGACGTCAGCCCCAAGCAACTGGTTTCCGTCGCCGCTTCACTCGTGCCGTTCCTCGAGCACGACGATGCTAACCGCGCATTGATGGGCGCGAACATGCAACGCCAGTCCGTGCCGCTGCTGCGCGCGCAAGCGCCGATCGTTGGCACTGGAATGGAAGGCGTGACCGCACGTGACTCGGGCGCCGTCGTTCTGGCCCGGCGCAACGGCATCGTCGATTCAGTCGACTCCGACCGCATCATCGTGCGGGTTGAAGGCGAACATCATCCGACGCAGCTTTCGCGTGAGGTGGGCTCGGACATTTATCAGCTCACCAAGTTCAAGCGCTCGAACCAGAACACCTGTATCAATCAAAAGCCTGTCGTGAAAAAGGGCCAGCGCGTACTGAAGGGCGAGGTGATTGCCGACGGTCCTTGCACGGATCACGGCGAGCTGGCGCTTGGACGCAACGTGCTGGTGGCTTTCATGCCCTGGCGTGGGTACAACTTTGAGGACGCGATTCTTGTCTCCGAGAAGATGGTGAAGGACGATTACTACACTTCGCTGCACATCGAGGAGTACGAGATCGAGGCGCGTGATACGAAGCTTGGTCCAGAGGAAGTGACGCGCGATATTCCCAACGTCAGCGAGTCGATGCTGCGCAATCTGGATGAAGCGGGCGTGATCCGCATCGGGGCGAGCATCAAGCAGGGCGACATTCTGGTGGGCAAAGTTACGCCGAAGGGCGAAACCCAGCTCACGCCGGAAGAGAAACTACTGCGTGCGATCTTCGGCGAAAAGGCCGGCGACGTGCGCGACGCTTCGCTCTACTGCCCGCCGGGCATCGAGGGCGTGATCGTCGACGTGAAGATTTTCTCCCGCAAGGGCCAGGAAAAGGACGAGCGGGCGAAGTCGATCGAGGCGACGCAGATCGGGAAGTTGGAGAAGAATCTCTCCGACGAAATCCGCATTCTTACCGATGAGCGGCTCAAGCGCCTGGAAAACATTCTGGGCGGCAAGGAAGTGCAGGCCGACCTGCACGACGAGCGCACCAACAAGCGTCTGCTGAACAAGGGCAACATTCTTGACCGCGACGCGATTGAGCGCATCTCCACCCGCAACCTGAAGCGCATTAAGTATGCCGACAAGGATCCGCGGGTGAATGAGCAGATCGACGAGATCGAGGAAATGACTTCGCGTCAGATCGATGTGCTGAAGAAAATCGTCAACGAGAAGAAGGAAAAACTCACCAAGGGCGACGAACTGCCGCCGGGCGTGATCAAGCTGGTCAAGGTCTACATCGCCATGAAGCGCAAGCTGAGTGTTGGCGATAAGATGGCTGGCCGCCATGGCAACAAGGGCGTTATCGCGCGCATTCTGCCGGAAGAGGATATGCCGTACCTCGAAGACGGAACGCCGGTCGAGATTGTTCTGAATCCCCTCGGCGTACCCAGCCGTATGAATGTGGGCCAGATCCTCGAAACCCATCTGGGATGGGCGGGCTACACGTTGGGTGAGAAGATTACCAACTTGCTCAAGGAAAACACGCGTACCGAAGCAATCCGGCGCGAGTTGAAGGCCCTGTTCAAGGACTCGAAACTTGCCGACATCATCGCTGACATGAGCGACGACGAGCTGGAAGCGGTTGCTCCCACACTTGCACGCGGCGTGTATATGGGGTCGCCCGTGTTCGACGGGGCGAAAGAGGGCGAGATCAAGGCGCTGCTCGAGCACGCGGGCCTGCCTACGTCAGGCAAGACCACGCTGCACGACGGCATGACCGGCGACCAGTTCGAACAGCCGGTCTGCGTGGGCTACATCTACATGCTGAAACTGTCGCATCTGGTGGACGACAAGATTCACGCGCGCTCCATCGGACCCTACTCGCTGATCACCCAGCAACCACTGGGCGGCAAGGCGCAGTTCGGCGGACAGCGTTTCGGAGAAATGGAAGTCTGGGCGCTCGAGGCTTACGGCGCGGCATTCATTCTGCAGGAACTGCTGACGGCGAAGTCCGACGACGTATACGGCCGCACCAAGATCTACGAGGCCATCGTCAAGGGCGAAGCTGCCATGGAACCGGGCGTGCCGGAGTCGTTCAACGTGCTGATCCGCGAATTGCAATCGCTCTGCCTGGATGTGGAGCTGATCAAGACCGGGGAGAAGAAACCCACGGCCAGCGCGGCAGCAGATTAAGCAGTGGTCAGTGGCCAGTGATCAGTGGCCAGTACGGCACTTGATGCTGGCCGCAACGCCACCGGAGAATTTTGAAGGAACGTTTCGCGGGGCAAAGGCTCTCGGCCACTGCGAAACATAAAAACTGGCCACTGGTCCCCGACCCCTGGCCACTGCCCTTGAGAGCAGGAAGCGGAGGAACACCTTGTTTCGTTCGAGCCCGTTCGAAATGCAAAATACGATTGCGGATTTCGATGCCATCCGCATCAGCCTGGCGTCTCCGGAAAAAATCCGGAGCTGGTCGCATGGCGAAGTCACCAAGCCTGAGACCATCAACTACCGCACCTTCAAGCCGGAGCGGGACGGCCTGTTCTGCGCCCGCATCTTTGGCCCAGTAACCGATTGGGAGTGCCTCTGCGGCAAGTACAAGCGCATGAAGCACCGCGGCGTGATCTGCGACAAGTGCGGCGTGGAAGTTACGCTGTCGAAAGTCCGCCGCGAACGCCTGGGACACATCGAGCTGGCTTCGCCTTGCTCGCATGTGTGGTTCTTCAAGGGACTGCCCAGCCGCATCGGGCACCTGCTCGATATTTCACTGCGCGACCTCGAGTCCGTTCTTTACTTCGAGGCCTACGTGGTGGTCGAGCCCGGTGACGCTCCGGTGAAAGAGCGCGAGGTCATCAAGGACGAAGCTAAGTTCCGCGAACTCGACCAGCAGTATCGTCCCGCTGGCTTTAAAGCGATGATGGGCGCCGAGGCGATCAAGGAACTGCTCAAGCGCATCGACACGGACGGCCTGGCCGTTGAACTGCGCGAGAAGATGAAGAACGAGAGCTCGCTGCAGAAGCGGCTCAAGTATACGAAGCGCCTGAAAGTGGTCGAGGCCTTCCGGCGGAGCGGCAACAAGCCGCACTGGATGATTCTCGACGTCATCCCGGTGATTCCGCCGGAGCTGCGCCCACTGGTTCCACTCGATGGCGGCCGCTTCGCCACCTCCGATTTGAACGATCTTTACCGCCGCGTCATCAACCGCAACAATCGGTTGAAGAAGCTGATGGACCTGCACGCGCCTGAAGTCATCGTCAGAAATGAAAAGCGCATGCTGCAGGAAGCCGTCGACGCGCTGTTCGACAACGGCCGCCGTGGCCGCGTGCTGCGCGGAGCCAATAACCGTCCGCTGAAGTCGCTCTCCGACACGCTCAAGGGCAAGCAGGGACGCTTCCGCCAGAACCTGCTGGGCAAGCGCGTGGATTACTCCGGACGTTCTGTCATCGTGGTTGGTCCCGAACTCAAGCTGCACCAGTGCGGGCTGCCGAAGAAGATGGCGCTCGAACTGTTCAAGCCGTTCATCTATCACCGGCTGGAACAGACCGGCAACGTCACCACCATCAAGCAAGCGAAAGAAATGGTGGAACAGCAGGAGCCCATCGTTTGGGACATCCTGGAAGAAGTAATTAAAGACCATCCCGTGCTGCTGAATCGCGCTCCTACGCTGCATCGCCTGGGCATTCAGGCGTTTGAGCCGGTGCTGGTGGAAGGCAAGGCCATCAAGATTCATCCGCTGGTCTGCACGGCGTTCAACGCCGACTTCGACGGCGATCAGATGGCGGTGCACATTCCGCTCTCTCCCGAAGCGCAGGTCGAAGCCAGTGTGCTGATGCTGGCCTCGCACAACATTCTTTCGCCGGCATCTGGACAGCCCATCACCGTGCCTACGCAGGATATGGTGCTGGGTCTCTATTACCTCACGAAGTCCAAGCCAGGCGCGAAGGGCGAAGGCCGTGTGTTTGCGAACATTGAAGAAGTCCTGCTGGCGCTCGAAATGGGTGAAGTGGAAACGCTTACTCCCATCCGGCTGCGCTACACCGGCGAGCTGATTGACCTGACGACTGCTTATGACGATCAGGACATCATTCACACGGAGCCGGTTCACATCGATCGTGCCTTCATCAATACGACGGTGGGCCGCGCGATTTTGAACGATCACTTGCCCGAGGGCATGCCCTTTATCAACGGCTTGCTCAAGAAGAAGGGCATCGGGGCGCTGGTGAACTACGGCTACCTGAGGTTCGGACTCGAGACTACGGTCAAGATGCTCGACGAAGTGAAGGAGTTCGGGTTCAAGTATGCGACCCGGGCCGGCCTTTCGATCGGCATCGACGACATGGTCATCCCTGACAGCAAGAAGACTTTGGTCAAGGACGCCGAGAAGCAGGTTGTCGCCGTGCAACAGCAATATCTCGACGGCGCCATCACCAACGGCGAGCGCTACAACAAGGTCATCGAAATCTGGTCGGCGATTACGGAAAAAGTTGCCGATGAGATGTTCGGACAGATGCAGCGTGCCGATAAAGAAGGCTTCATCAATCCGATTTACGTCATGGCCGATTCCGGCGCTCGCGGATCGAAACAGCAGATTCGCCAGCTCTCCGGTATGCGCGGCTTGATGGCCAAGCCTTCCGGCGAAATCATCGAGTCTCCCATCACGGCGAACTTCCGCGAAGGGTTGACGGTGCTCGAATACTTCGTCTCGACGCACGGCGCCCGCAAGGGATTGGCCGATACGGCACTCAAGACGGCTGATTCGGGCTACCTCACGCGGCGTCTGGTCGACGTGGCGCAGGACGTGATCATCAGCGAATACGATTGCGGCACCGTGGACGGCATCTACGTCCAGGGTATCGTCGAAGCCGGCGAAATTATCGAGCCCTTGCGCGACCGCATTGTGGGCCGCGTATCGCTTGAGAAGATCAAAGACTACGACGGCAACGTGATCGTCGACATCAACAACGAAATCACCGAAGAGCTCGCGGGATCGATTCAGGCTGCGGGAATCGAGCGGGTGAAGATCCGTTCGGTGCTCACCTGCGAGTCGAAGCGTGGCGTCTGCGTCATGTGTTACGGCCGCAACCTGGCTTCGGGACGGCTGGTCGAACTCGGCGAGGCTACCGGCGTTATTGCCGCGCAGTCGATCGGCGAGCCCGGAACGCAGCTCACGATGCGTACCTTCCACATCGGCGGTACGGCGTCGCGAGTCTCCGAGCAATCGCGCCTCGATGCCAAGAACAAGGGTACCGTGCGCTTCGTCGGTCTGCAGACGGTGAAGTCCAAGTCGGGTGACTTGGTGGTAATGAACCGCCAGGGCTCCATCGCAGTGGTCGACGAGAAGAACCGCGAGCGTGAGCGCTACTCTGTAATCTACGGCGCAAAGCTCAAAGTCAACGACGGCGATCAGGTGGAGCAAGGTAAAGTGATGGTCGAGTGGGATCCCTACACGTTCGCCATCCTTACTGAAATCGGCGGCACTGCGCAGTTCAAGGACTTGCAGGAAGGCGTGACTTTACATGAAGAGGTAGACGAAGTTACCGGACTGTCGCGGCACGTCGTGGGCGATTCTCCCGACGAGAAGCGGCAACCTGCGATCGTGGTCAAGGGCAAGAGCAGCAAACGCTACTTGATGCCTTCGCGTTCGCACCTTATGGTGCAGGACGGCGACACGGTTTCGCCGGGAGACGTGCTGGCAAAGATCCCGCGCGAAACCACCAAGACCAAGGACATCACGGGCGGTCTGCCGCGCGTGGTCGAGCTGTTCGAAGCCCGCAAGCCGCATGAAACCGCGGTCATCAGCGAAATCGATGGCACGGTGAAGTTCGGTGAGGTCTCCAAGGGACAGCGCAAAATCTATGTGCAGGCCGACAACGGCACGGAAAAGGAATACTCAGTGCCGCGTGGCGTTCACATCAACGTGCAGGAAGGCGAGCGCGTCAAGGCGGGCGAACCGCTGATGGACGGCCCACTCAACCCGCACGACATTCTGGCTGTGCTCGGCGAAAAAGAGCTGCAGTCTTATCTGGTGAACGAAATCCAGGAAGTCTACCGGCTGCAGGGCGTCAACATCAGCGACAAGCACATCGAAGTGATTGTCCGCCAGATGATGCGCTGGGTGCAGGTTGAGGACGTGGGTGACACGACGTTCCTGCTGGAGGACAAACTGGATAAGTTCCACTTCCGCGAAGAGAACGAGCGCGTGATCAAGGAAGGCGGCAGACCGGCAACCGGACGGCCGTTGCTCTTGGGCATCACCAAGGCGTCGCTTGCGACTGACTCGTTCATCTCGGCGGCGTCGTTCCAGGAGACTACGCGCGTACTCACTGAGGCTTCGATCAACGGCAGGGTCGATTACCTGCGCGGCCTCAAGGAGAACGTGATCGTCGGACGCCTGATCCCTGCCGGTACCGGCATGGAGTATTACCGCAACGTGCGCCTCTCGCCAGAGATGGAAGAGGCCGCGGCCAAGGTACAGGCGGAAGTCTCGGCGGCTTACGAAGAGGCCGAGCGCGCTCTCGAGATGATGCGCCACGAGGGCGAGACGGAAGAACTGGCGGCAGAGTAAACCGAACTGCTATCAACCTCGGGGGCGAGCGAACCGGCTTCGCCCCCGAGGTTTTTGACAGCAGCATCCCCCATGCACGCAAACGCAAAGCGATTGCCGACCGAGGAACCTGGCCCGCTTCCCTCGTTGCAACCGGCGCCTTCCGGCCCTAAGCTAGGGCCAGCGATGCTTCGTTTCCTACGACTTTTGCGGCTAGCCTTCTGGCGTTCCTTCCAGCACGACGCCTTTTCCATCGCCAAGGCTTCCGCCTATTCCTCCATTCTTACGTTTTTCCCGGCGCTGCTGGTGGTGGGCTCGGTGCTGGCCACCTGGCGCAAAGGCGCCCCCTATATGCGGGAGATTTCTTACGCGCTATCGCGAATTCTTCCTGCCGGCAGCAACGCGGCGATGAACTTCATGCGGAGCGCGGCGCAGCGTCCGGTGAGCCTGCTCATTACGGCTTCCCTGCTGACTCTGTGGACTGCCTCCGGCGTGATGATCTCCTGGATGGAAGGATTCCGCCGCTGTTACGAGTTGCCGAAAATCTGGGGACTGGTGAAGGAGCGTTTGATCTCATTCTTGCTGGTTATCTTTGCCCTTCTTCCCATGACTTTCGCGACCCTGCTGGTGGCTTTGGGCAGCAAGGTTGAAACCAGTATTCTTTTCTACACCGCGCGGGAATACAGCCCTTACATTCTGGTGATGTGGGCATCGATCCGGTGGCTGATTGCTACCCTGACCAGCATTGCGGTGATTGCGCTCATCTATCACAATGCGGTCCCGCGGACTCAGCCCTGGCACAGCGTAATCCCGGGCGCGACGCTGGCTACCGCCATGTGGTTCTCGTCTACGCTGCTGTTTGGCTTCTACCTGAAGCACTATGCCGACTACAGCATTATTTACGGATCGCTCGGCGCCGCTATCGCCCTGCTGGTCTGGATGTACATGGTTTCCCTGGTCGTCCTGGTGGGCGCGGAATTTAACGCGATGCTGTTCCCGCGCGCCATGCTGGGGAAAGAACTGACTGCCGTGAGCGGCCCCCGGGCGGCGAAGTAGGGCTCGACGTCGTCGCTTAAGCAAGTACCAGGATCCCTCACTTCGCTCGGGATGACCTGATTAGTCTAAGAAATGAAGTCCAGAAAGCCACAACTCGCGGCAAAGAGTTCCCTCATTGCGGAGGATTCCCCTTCGTCCGCCGCCGCGCGCCGCGCCAAGATCATCTGCACGATCGGCCCGGCCTGCCATTCCGAGGCTGCAATGCGCGACCTGCTGCGCCTGGGGATGGACGTCGCCCGCCTGAATTTTTCCCACGGTTCGCACGAGGATCACGCCCGCAACATCGAACGCCTGCGGCGCGCCGCTAAAAAAGAGGACCGCACCGTCTGCATCCTGCAGGACCTGCAAGGCCCCAAGATCCGCACTGGACGCCTGGAGCGGCATGAACCGATCGAGCTGAGAAGCGGCTCAATTGTGATGATTACTCCGCGCGACATCACGGGCACCGCAACTCGAATTTCTACAACCTTTCCTGATCTCGCCCGGGAAGTGAGTCCCGGTACGCGCATTCTTTTGTGCGATGGTCTGATCGAGTTGCGCGTGCGCACCGTGCGCGGCAAGGATGTGATCTGTGATGTCTTAAACGGGGGAAGTCTGGGGGAGCATCAGGGCATCAACTTGCCCGGCACCGCTTTGTCGATTCCCGCCATGACTGAAAAAGACCGCAAGGATCTCGAGTTCGGGCTTAAGCACGGCGTGGATGCGGTTGCGCTTTCTTTCGTGCGCTCCGCGGCGGATGTGAACATGGTCAGACAAATCGTTATTGGGCATGGCAGTGACACCCCTCTCATCGCCAAGCTGGAAAAGCCGCAGGCCATCGACCATCTGGAAGAGATCCTGGAGGCCTGTGATGGCGTAATGGTCGCCCGCGGAGACCTGGGCGTCGAAATGGCGCCGGAAAAGGTTCCGGTGATTCAAAAGCATGTGATACGACGCGCTGCCCAGTGGCGCAAGCCGGTGATCACGGCCACGCAGATGCTGGAGTCTATGGTCGAAAACCCGCGCCCCACGCGGGCTGAGGCCAGCGACGTTGCGAATGCGATTTTTGACGGCAGCGATTCGGTCATGCTCTCTGCGGAAACGGCGAGCGGCCGCTATCCCCGCGAAGCGGTCGCCATGATGTCGCGCATCGTCGTCGAGGCCGAAAGCAATATGGGAGAGTTTACTTTGCCCCGCCGCCGCCGTGACCGGCATGGGCTTTCGGTGGCCGAGACCATTTGCGAATCGATCGCGCACGCGGCGGAAGACCTGCCCATGGGCGCGATCGCGGTTTTCACGGAGACGGGCAACACTGCGCGCATGATTTCGAAATACCGGCCGCAGGCCGCCATCTACGCCTTCACTCACAACGCGACCGTGGCCCAGCGCACCAACCTGTACTGGGGCGTGCATCCTGTGAAATGCACCCAGGCGCTTTCTACCGATGACATGGTAGATATGGCTGAGCATGAGCTGTTGAACCGCGGCCTGCTCAAGCCCGGTGACGTGTTGGGGGTGGTTGCAGGCACGCGCCAGGCGTCCGGTTCCACTAACTTCATGCGCCTGCATACGGTTACTACAGAAGAGGCCAACGCGGTCACGCGCCCCAAACGCAAGCGCGCCGCGAGTCGCCAGAAGCTATAATCCCGAGGTATGCCGCAGGAATTCCTTTCCCTCGCGATCTGGGAGCCACTGCCCGGCATGGAGGCGGCTTCGCTCGCGACCATTCGCGAGCTGAACGCCATCGTGTCCAGCAAGGGATATGGACGCGATCTGCTCTACCGCGACGGCGATTCGCACTACGTGCTGCTGCGTTACTGGAACTCAGAGAAGGCGCGCCGCACTGCGCAAGAGGATCCTGAATTGCTTCGCTGCTGGGCGAGGTTGGGAAACGAAATTCAAATCTTGAAGGTTTATGAAAAGTTGGAAGAAGTCGGCGTATAAGATCGCTAGATTCGCCAGCCTCCGCGGGAAGACTAGCGAGCCGTCGTTAATGTCTACGGAATCCAGCCCGCAAATTCTCACCGACGTTTCGGTGGACCCGTTCGTCCGTGGCTTTCTGCATCGCGCAGCGAATCCGAATGGGGACGCGCTGGTTCTGACTCATGGCGCGGGATCGAACTGCCAGGCTCCGTTGCTGATTGCTTTAGCGAATACGTTTGCTGATGCGGGCTTTGTGGTGCTGCGCTGCGATCTTCCCTACCGTCAGGATCGGCCCTACGGTCCGCCTGGGCCGGGAGACGCGAAGCGCGATCGCGCCGGTCTGAAGAATGCAGTCGCGGTGCTCAAGAATCTCGCGACAGGCCGCATTTTTCTGGGCGGACATTCCTACGGTGGACGGCAGGCCAGCATGCTGTGCGCGGAGCTGGCAGAAAAAGATCCGGGGAAAGCCCTGGATCTGGCTGCTGGCCTGCTCTTGCTGTCTTATCCTCTGCATCCGCCGCGAAAGCCCGAACAGCTTCGTACTCAGCATTTCTTTCACCTGCATACCCCTGCCCTCTTTGTTGAGGGTACGCGCGATCCCTTCGGATCAATCGCTGAAATCGAGCAAGCCTTGAAGCTGGTACCGGCGAAGACGAAACTGCTGACCATTGAGGGCGCAGGCCATGACTTGGGATTCAAGGGAAAGGCTGGGCGGCAAACGTTATCGGCAGACGTGTTGTCCGAGTTTCAGGCGTTCTTCGCGAAGTAGGCCGAGCCTCCGTTCGATCCGTGTGAATCCGTGAAGATCCGTGGCTAGAGGGCTAGTTCACCCAGCCCGACTTCGACCCGCCGTTCCCCTTATTCGGATCATCATCCGGCGGAATGTAATTGCCGTGCTCGTCGAAATGGACGTCGCGGTCGTGCTTGCGCATGTAAACTTCAAACTTCCTCGCCGCGCGGCGACGCCGCCAGCGGTAATACTCATTGCGTGCCCCGTAGAAGCGCTCTGAGATGCGCAGGGAAATCCCCCGCGAGAAAAACGCTGCATGCCACACGTATCCCGCGCCCAATCCCAGCAGCGAGACGCAGTAAAAAAGCGCGAAGTGGCTGAGAAGCAGGTAGGCCGTTTCGATCGCGGCAATGCCCAGAACGATCCACTTCACCGGAATCTGAATAGGGATCGGGAAGAGCATCAAGGGCGCGTTCCGATTAAACAGATAAAACACCATCAGAATCGCGTTGGCGGCCGCGCCAGAGCCATACGCCTCGCCCTGCGCAATGACGCCGGTGAGCGAGAGAGTGAATCCAGCGATTGCCGAAAGCACAATGCTGCTAAAGAACAGGCCGTAGAACCGCTCCGTGCCCACGCGTTCCTGCACTGCTGACCCCAGAAAATAAACTCCTACGAGCGATAAAACAAAGTCCAGGGGATCGACGTACATAAAGGCGTAAGTCACGAACTGCCACAACCAGCCGTGACGTATGTATGCCGGATTCAACTTACCCAACGCCACCAGCGCCTGGCCGGCCGGGTTGGCAAACGACATCAATAGAAGAATAACCACGTAAATCGCGGCGCTGGCGATGATGATCTGCCGGACTGCGCCGCGAAACAGCGGCAGCGACATTTCGAAGGAAGTGTTTCTAGGCATAACTCGAAACCGATTTACTCATCCTAACAGCTTGCCTGTTATCGTTCCGGCACCGGCACCACCGGCAGGCTCCGGTGTCCTTCCGCGTCCACAGCCCTGACAGCAAAGATGACATTATCCTTTGAAAGTTTCAGCGTGGCGCGAGTAGCGCCGCCAACCTTTTGGACGTGTTCCCATTCCGGGCTGGTCGTGGTCCGCCACAGAACCTCATATCCCGCAGCCCGTCCGCCCGGCGAAGGTTCCCAGGTGAGCGTCGAGTCGTTCTCCAGATCTTTGGTCAGTAAATGCACGTTGGCCGGAGGCGCAGGCGCCGACGCGAGCGACGCCAGCGTCGCCGCGTTCAGCCGCGCCACGTGCGCTACGTAGTCGAAGTCGACGAACTTCGCTAGGTCGCCGTATTCGATGCCGTTCTCGGTACGCACGTTCTGATGCTGGTGATGAAAATCTTCGCGAAACTCGGTAAACCGCACCGCAATAAAGCCCTGCTGATTGAATGCAGAATGGTCGCCGCCACGCAGATAACGGTCCAACCGGAACACAAGCAGAGGTTTGACGCCTGCATCGTAAGTGCGGCCCACATCGGCGACATAGCGCGCCAGTTGCCGTGAACCGGAGTCGTTCTCCCCGCCCAGCCCGCGAATCCTCCGGATTTCCTGCTCCGTGGCCGCGGCCGGCAATCCCTCGGAAAACACACGCACGACAGAATGATCTTGCTCGGCGCTCTTGTCGCCGCCGACGATGTCATTGTTAAGCACGGCTTCAAGATTCCAACCTTGTTCCTTCGCCATCTTCGCGAAATGATGGCTGCCGTTCAGCCCCTGCTCCTCGCCCGCCACGGTGAGAAAAATAATCGTTACGGGAAACTTCAGTTTGCTCAAAACCCGCGCGCATTCCAGGCTGACGGCGGTTCCGCTGGCGTCGTCGTTCGCGCCCGGAGCATCGGCCTTCACATCAAGAGTGTCGCTGGGGCGCGAATCGTAATGCCCGGTCACCAGCACAATGCGTTTTGCGTTCTCTGCATCGGAGCCCTTCAAGACCGCATAAACATTGGTGATTACAGTAGGCTGGGGAATTCGATCGGCGGCTGGTTCGGTAAAGCTGTCGGCTTTTACTTCCAGGCAGCCGCCGCAATCCTTGGCGTAGCGCTCGAATTCCGACTTGATCCACTCCCGCGCCGCGCCAATCCCGCGTCCCCCGGCGATCGCAGCCGGGTCTTGTGCTGACAGCGTCAATCGAGTTCCAAAGCTCGCCAGCTTTTCGATATTCGCCCGAATGCGCTCGGCGGAAACCTGCTGCAGTGCGCCCGCTATACGGCCGTCCGTGGGCATGGGCTCCGACGAAGCAGCCCCCGGCTGGTTTTGCCCGAACGCCTCGGTCGCGAAACTTAGCACCAACAAAACGGCAATAAGCCACGGTCTTTTCTGGAAAGGAGAAATCATGTAGGCTCCGGCGTAAAGAAATGTCAAGTGCGACGGCTGGGCACTTGAGGATTATAATCTCGTGCTCTTGAGCCCTGACCCCTTGACCTGCGGTGGGGAAAGAATCTAAATATTATGAAGCGTATCTAAGAGGTCATTGAAGTATGCCATCGAATGGGAGTGGAGGAATCATGGTTCTTTGTCCCGAATGCGAAACCGATCTGGATGTGGAAGAAGACGAGGTCGACGAAGGCGAGATCGTCTCCTGTCCGGAGTGCGGCACCGATTTCGAGGTGGTGACGACCAGTCCGCTGGAGTTAAAGGCCATTGAGGCCGGCTACGTGGAAGAGGAAGAAGAAGTGGAAAGCGAAGACGGTGACGATTCCTAGATTCCAGCCCACGGCTCGGCTTGTGCGTTCGCCCTCTTTCTGCCTGCTGATTGTTTTCTTTCTGGGTGCTCTGGGCACCCACGTCTTGCCGGTGGCTCATGCGGCTCCCGGGTCCACAAAACTGAAACCGACCGATCCCTACGCCCTCATTTTCGGGACGGTCTGGGGACCGGACAATCGCGCCGTCTATGGCATAACCGTGAAGATTCGCCGCGTGCCTGATAAAAAGCCCAAGTGGCAAGTCAATTCCGATCATTCCGGGGAATTCGCCCAGCGGGTTCCGGCCGGGCAGGCGGACTACGTGGTGTGGGCCGATCTTAAGGGCGTGAAGACGACGTATGGCTACGCATTGCATCTGGCGGAAGACGTCCCTGTCCACGTAGAGTATGACGAGCGTGTAGACATTGGCTTACATCTCGTCCGCGAGACAAACGCGACGAAGTAGATGGGTTCAGCAGAGGAAGAGGAATAAGCTCGTATGACTTCCAAAATGTCTTTCAAAAACGCCCGCCTCATAGCTGTGGCATTCCTTCTCGTGATCTCGGTGGCTGCTCACGCTGCACCCGACAAGAAGGACAAGGCACAAGGCCGGCTGCTTCTCGGCAAGGTGCTCGACCAGCAGGACAATCCCGTGGCCGGGGCCATCGTGTACGTGACCAACATGCGGACTCACGCGGTGAAGACTTACATTGTCAGCCAGGAAGGCAGTTATCGTTTCCCCGGCCTCTCGACGGTGGATTATGAAGTCTACGCTCAGTACAACGGCCACAAGAGCGACACCAAATCGGTCAGCCAGTTCGATGACCGGTCACAGGTCTACATCGATCTCAAGATCGACATGCGGTGATTTTGTGGGGTCGAAAAGAGGCGCTGGCTATACAACTTTTACCGCTCAGTGGGGTTCAATGGGTGAGGCAGGTCTTTTTCAGGAGGAGAACCTTGAGCGTATTGCGCTTACTTCACGATAGGAATCGTTATGCCCTGGCGGCGGGGATAATGATCGCGTCCCTTGCCTTGATGGCCACGGCGGCCATCTCAGCTGGTGCGCAACAGGGCGCGATGAGCCCTTACCAGGGCGAAGCGGATGGCGTCAGCGCCGGCGGCAAGTGGATGGAGTTCCGGTCGGTCGACAAGATGACCGCCGCGAAGAAAGTTCGGTTCGAGCTGCAATCGAACAACTATTTCAAGGAAGACCCGGACTCCAAACCGAGAGTCAACATTTTCTGCTCCAATGGCAAATACGACCACGCCGATTTTAATCCTGGAGGCAGGCTGGGACGGCCCGACTATCCAGGCTTCTGGGGCCAGCCTAAGATGCAGGTTCGGGTACGTTTTGACGATAGCCACGACAGCAAGGGCTGGAATTGGGTGGGTGGACACTTCCTCGCCATGGACAAAGGCACAGTTCGCGGCGCGATCGGAGCCCAGATATTTAACGTGGAAGTCAGAACCAGAACCGGGTACGCGATCGCCGAGTTCTCCCCCGGAGGTTTGAATCTGGGCGAGGTAAAGCAGGCGTGCGATCTGACGCCGAAGAAGCCCTAGCCACGGCCACCAGAGACGATTCCTTTGAAGGGCTGAGCCTGCGCTCAGCCCTTTTTGTGACTTTGGACGCAGCCCAGTCAGCACTTGCGCGCCCGCCCCGTCTGCTGTTTCACTTGGACTATTCCAGCAGGCGAGGCTGACAGGGCGAGGTCAAATCAGGATGGAGGGAAACGTGATCACAGGGGCGGCTTTCCTTCTGCTTGTGGTGGGAGTGGTGGTCTATGTCGTTATCCTTTTCAATGAACTGGTGCGGCTGCGCAATGACAATGATCGCGCCTGGGCGAACATCGATGTGCTGCTCAAGCAACGCCACGACGAGATTCCCAACCTGGTCGAGACTGTTAAGGGTTACATGCAGCACGAGCAACAGACGCTGGTTGCAGTGACGCAGGCGCGGGCCGCGTCCATGAACGCAGCCAGCATTGGGCAGAAGGCGCAGGCTGACTTGAGCATGACGGTTGCGCTGCGCAGCCTGTTCGCCGTGGCAGAAAATTATCCGCAGCTCAAGGCCAATGAAAACTTTCTCAAGCTGCAGAACCGCATCAGCGAACTGGAAGAGCGCATCGCCGACCGGCGCGAGTTCTTCAACGACGACGTCAACACCTACAACACCCGCATCGGGCAGATCCCAGAGGTCTTTCTGGCCAGCTTCATGGAACTCAAACCGCGCTCCATGTTCAAGGTGTCCGATGAGGACCGCAAGCTGGTGGAGGTAAAGTTCCAGGGTGCAGCCGGGGCGTAGGCGGCGGGTTTAGGCGAGGCGACTTCAAAGTCAAAAGCAGCGGCCAGGAGTGCTCGCTCCACACGAGAAACCCCCACAGACTATTCACCTAGGCCAGCAGCCTGGCGGCTTCTTTGGCGTAATACGTGAGGATGATGCTGGCCCCGGCGCGGTGGATGCTCTGTAACGACTCCATCATTACACGGTCGCGGTCGATCCAGTTATTGCGAGCGGCGGCTTCGATCATGGCGTATTCGCCCGAGACTTGATAGGCGGCCAGCGGAACGTCGAAACGCAGGCGAGCAGCCGCGATTACGTCGAGGTAGGGCATAGCAGGCTTGACCATGATCATGTCAGCGCCTTCTTCAATGTCGAGTTCGATTTCGCGCATGGCTTCGCGGAGGTTGGCGCCATCCATTTGATAAGAGCGGCGGTCGCCGAATTGCGGGGCGGAGTCGGCCGCTTCGCGGAACGGGCCGTAGAAGCCGGAGGCGAACTTGGCCGCGTACGAAAGAATGGGCGTGTTGATGAAGCTGGCTTCGTCGAGTGCGCGCCGGATGGCGGCTACGCGACCATCCATCATGTCGGAAGGAGCGATGACGTCGATGCCGGCGCGGGTTAGCGACACAGAGGTGCGAGCCAGGAGCTCGAGGCTGGCGTCATTGTCGATTTCAAAGTTAGAGTCAACTACCCCGGCCACGATCGAGGCCAGTTCGTCGATCACCTTTAACTTTTCCTTCTCGTTCTTCGGCTTAGTCGCTACTCCCCGGCGGGCAAGCACAGCGTCTCGGGCAGCAGCGCCCAACGACATCGGCGTCGATGAAGATTTCACTATCCCGCAGTGACCGTGAGACATGTATTCGCACAAGCAGACGTCGCCCATCAGGATCAGGTCCGGCAGTTCGTGCTTCATGGCTCGGGCGGCCTGCTGCACGATGCCGTCATCGGCCCAGGCTCCGGTGGCGACGTCGTCTTTCTGATCGGGAAGGCCGAAGAGAATCACCGCCGGCACTCCCAGGGAATGAACTTGCTGCGCCTCTTTCACGGCTTCGTCGACAGAGAGGTTGAACACCCCCGGCATCGAGCGGACTTCCTTGCGAACACCTTCGCCAGGGCACACGAACATGGGATAGACGAAGGCCTCGGGAGTGAGTCGGGTTTCGCGCACCAAGTCGCGAAGCTGAGAGGTGCGCCGCAGACGGCGAAGACGGGTGACCGGAAAGGCCATGGAAATCACCTGAAAAGGATTGAAAGCCTTTCAAAGTATTGATTTTAGCAGGAGTGGTGATCCGAAAGGATTTAGTTGACGGGCAAGGTGCGGGCGAGGCGCGGGCGGGTGACTATAGTAACCTTCTGAACGGGAAGCGAGCTGAGAATCGTTCATCTAATCCATAAGATTGGAAGGAATACATAACAAAGAGTGATGATTCGCTTCAGACGATATCGATGGTTTGCGCTCGCGGGCGGAATTACGCTCGCCTTCGCCGTGGTGTCACTGACGGTGCCACAGGGTCGGGCGCTGACCGCGATTTCCGATCTTGCATACCTTCTGCTATTGCTAACGCTCGGCGCGGCCGTGTTCGCCAATGCGTGGTCGGCGCGGGGCGTCGACCGGCAGTTTTGGGCGCTCATGGGATCGGGGATCGCTCTCTGGGTGTTCCATCAGAGCGGGTGGGTCTACTGCGAAGTAGTGCGTGATATTCCGGTGCCGGATCCCTGGATCATGGATGTAGTTCTATTCCTTCACCTGGTTCCGATGATCGCGGTTGTTGGGTTGCGTCCGCATCGCACTGAAGTCGAACAGAAATTCGGCGTGGGTACGCTGGACTTTATGCTGCTGTTGGTCTGGTGGGTCTTCCTGTATGCGTTTGTTGTGTTTCCTTCGCAATACATCTCGGTGAATGTGGCCGAGTACGACAGAAACTACAATTCACTCTACCTGATCGAGTGTGGCGCGTTGGTGTTCGTGCTGGGGATCGCCGCGCGGGGGGCGCAGGCGGGATGGAAGATGCTGTATCTGAATCTGATGGCCGCCAGCGCGTTGTACGCGGTGGACTCAGGAGCGGTGAACCTGTCAGTCAACAACGGAGGATACTACACGGGTAGCCTCTACGATGTTCCGCTGGTGGGCGCGGTGAGCTGGATGGCGGCTACCGCGCTGACCGCACGCGAATGGCAGCCGGAAGCCGCGCCACCACCCACGTCGGGTGACAAATGGGGCGCGATGGCGTTGCGGCTGGCGACGCTGGCGATTCTTTCCTTGCCGCTGCTGGGACTGTGGGCCTATCGATGGGACGCCTCGCCGGCTCCGGCGCGAAAGTTTCGCCTGTTCACTGTATTGGCGGCGATGCTGGTGCTGGGCGTGTTCGTGTTTGTACGCCAGTATCTGCAGGACCAGGTGCTGATCCATCTGCTGGGAGATTCGCGGCGCAGTTTCGAGAACGAGCAGCGCTTGCAGAGTCACCTCGTGCAAAGAGAGAAACTGGCGTCCCTGGGCCAGTTGGTTGCGGGTGCGGCCCATGAGATCGACCATCCGCTTACGGCAATCATGGAGTATTCCGAGAAGCTGTGGTCGAACGAGCGCTTAACCAGCGAGCAGGACACGCTGGTGCGCAAGATTGTGAACCAGTCCCAACGCACCAGAGAGTTGATCGCGAACCTTCTGAGTTTCGCACAGCAAAGCTCCGGAGAAAAGACGATGGTGGATTTGGGCATGCTGCTGCAGCGCAGTGTGCAAATGCGCGAACTGCAACGGCATGATCAGAAGATCCGCATCGAAGCCGTGATCGAGCCGAATCTGCCGCGGGTCTGGGGGGACGGCCACCAGTTGTTCCAGGCGTTCGTCCAGATCGTGGAAAACGCCCTGGATGCACTGGAAGAGGCGGGCGGAGGATCGCTTCAGGTCAACGCTCAGCATCGCGGGGAAGAAGTGGTGGTCCAGTTTTCCGATAGCGGGCCTGGTATAAAAGAGCCGCACAAGGTGTTCGATCCTTTCTACACAACCAAGCCGATCGGCAAAGGCACGGGCCTGGGACTGAGCGCGGTGTATGGCGTCGTTCAGGATCATCGCGGGCAGATCACCTGCCAGAACAAGCCGGAGGGCGGAGCGCTTTTCGTGCTGCGCGTGCCTGTGGCGCGGCAGACCGATGTCCAGGCGCTGGCGGCGGTGCAGTCATAGGAATTGTCATTTCGAACAAGCGTTCTTTGCGCTGTGAGGAATCCGGGCGAGCCGCGCGAAGCGTCGCGGTCTTTGCGACGCAACAATCGCGCGTTTGGCTCGCTTCCCTATCAACCTGCACGACTACCTTCCTCGCTCCATTCCTGTAACATAAATTCCGATGTCTCAACCGCTCATCCACAACTCCGCGCGCGTGCTGGAGTTCGACGCCCTGCGCGAATTGCTGCGCGGATATTCGTCTTCGCCGCTCGGCCAGGCGAAGATTGGAGCGCTTGCGCCTTCGACCGACTCTGCCTGGATTCGGGAGCAACAGGAAGTGACCGCGGAAGTGCGGGAGTTCCGGCGCGTGGGTGGGAGCTTCGATTTCTCCGGGTTGCTCGACGTTACGAGGCTAGTTGAGAAGTCTCGCATTGCAGGGGCCGCGCTCGAAACCACGGAGATTCGCGACGTCCTGCTGGTGGTGGATCGTGCCGCGGAGTGGCGCGAGATCGCGACGCATCCTCCCGCGAATGTGAGGACGGAATGGCGGCGAATACGGACGCTTTCAGAGAACGTGGCTGACTTCACGGAGTTCCTTCGGTCTTTCCGAAATAAAATTCAGCCCGATGGAACGCTGGAAGACCGCGCATCGCCGGAACTGGCGCGCATTCGCCGCGAGATTGAAAAGCAGAGACGCGTCATTCAGGAATCGCTGCGCGGCTATTTAAGGCGCCTGGCAGGGGACGGCACGGTGCAGGATGAGTTGGTAACGATCCGCGGCGAGCGCTTCGTCATTCCGGTGAAGATCGAGCAGAAGCGACGCGTGCAAGGTGTGGTTCACGGAGCGAGTTCGAGCGGCCAGACCGTGTTCGTCGAGCCGCTCGAGACGATCGAACAGAATAACGAACTGGTGCGCTTACTCGACGAAGAGCAAGCGGAGATTCATCGCATTCTACTCGAGATGACGCGACGCATCGGCGAGCAGGCGGCGGCAATTCTGGCGTCCGCCGAGGTTCTTAGCGAACTGGAGTTGCAGTTCGCCAAGGCCCGCTTCTCCGAAGAATACAACTGCGTGGCAGTGCAGTTGAGCGGGGACAACCAAGCCTCATGTGGGGACGGGCACTCTTGCCCGTCCGCGAGCGAAGCTCGCCTCTTTCTGCAGAACGCCAGGCATCCACTGCTGGAGCGAAACCTAAAGCTCAAAGGCGCAGCCGTAGTTCCAATCAGCGTAGAACTCGAAGGCGACCGGCGGCAACTGGTCATCACCGGCCCCAATACCGGCGGGAAGACCGTCACGCTAAAAACGATAGGCCTGTTGGCCTTGATGGCGCAGTCGGGCATTCCGGTTCCTGCCGACCGCGCGGAGATGCCTGTGTTCGACGCCGTGCTGGCCGATATCGGCGACTATCAATCGATCGAGCAGAATCTCTCGACTTTTTCCGCGCACGTCACCAACATCGATTTCATTTCACGCACCGCGACCGCCGGCTCGCTGGTGTTGCTGGATGAACTCGGATCCGCTACCGATCCGGAGGAAGGCGCCGCGCTGGCCGTCGCCATTGCGGGATACTTCGGCCGCATCGGCTGCATGGCTGTCATCTCGACGCATCACACGTCTTTGAAGGTCTACGGCGCGAATACTCCCGGAGTGGTCAACGCGTCGGTGGGATTCAACGAGGCCACCCTGCAACCTACGTATGAATTGAAGATGGGAGTGCCGGGAGCGTCGGCAGGAATCAACATCGCGCAGCGGCTGGGGTTGAATCCGGCGATCATCGAAGGGGCGCGGGCACGGCTGGGCACACAAGCTCGCGACGTAGGTGAGTTTTTGGACAAACTTCATGCCGGATTGCGCGAGTCGGAAAGCGAGCAGTTGCGCCTGAAGACCCGCGAGGATGAACTGGAGCGCGAGAAGACGCGCCTGGCGGCCGAGGGCAAGAAAGAGCAGCAGTCGAAGATTCGGGAAATGGAGAAGAAGCTGGAGAGCGTACTCCGCGACTTCGAATATCACGCGCGCGAGGCAGTGACTGCGATCCAGGACCGAGCGGCAGCGCAGAAGCTTTCTAAAGATGCAGAGCGCCGCATTGCCAAGTTGCGGCGGGAATTTCGCGAGCAGTTCGATTCCACCGTGGTGGCCCACGCCAGCGGAGCTGACCAGGGCGATCCGCACGCCGAGCCGCAGGTGGTGAAGCACGTGTCCGAAGGCGACAGCGTCAAGCTGAAATCGACCGGACGCGCGGCCACGGTCTTGCGTAAAGTGGATGACTCTCACTTCGAAGTGGCCATCGGCGCCATGAAGATGAAGATCGCGCGCGACGACATCGCCGAGGTATTGAGCAAAGCGGCGGATTCTCCGGTGAAGGCGGCGCGGGCGCGGGGAATTTCGGTGTCGCTCGAAAATGAAGGTCAAAACGCAGCGTCTGAAATCAATGTGATCGGCTTTAACGTGGACGACGCGACGCGGGCCGTCGAAAAGTTTGTCGACCACGCCTTTCTCGCCGGCCTGCCCAGAGTGCGCGTGGTCCACGGCAGCGGCATGGGCATCCTCCGCAAGGCCTTGAGGCAGGCCCTGCAGCAGCATCCCCACGTCGAGTCGGTAGCCGAGCCTCCGCAGAATGAGGGCGGCGGCGGGGCAACGGTGGTGGAGTTGCGGGTGTAACTTTGTCATGTCGAAAGACGAGAAGCTCCAATAGAGGCTACTTTTCCTTGGGCTTCAACGAGAGAACGGCTTATTCCACAGCTTCTCCACAGCAATCCTGATTCGGTATATTCCCATCAGAGGCATTCTGGCTCACAATTGCCAAGGAACACGTGTCACTCCTGACGCATCACTCCATCCATGCCTACTGAAGATTTCAAAGAGACGGTGAAGCAGCAGGCGGATATTGTCCGCATCATCGGCGACTACATCAAGCTGAAGAAGGCTGGGGCACAGAACTATTCCGGGCTCTGTCCGTTTCATGGGGAGAAGACGGCGTCGTTTTCGGTGCATGCCACGCGGCAGTTTTATCACTGCTTCGGCTGCGGCGTTTCGGGGGACGTGTTCAGCTTCGTGCAGAAGATCGAGAACATCACCTTTCCGGAAAGCGTCCGGCTCGTGGCCCAGAAGCTGGGGATTCCGCTGCCCAAGACGACGTACTCAAGTCCGACAGAGGCGAAGGAAGCCAAGCTTCGGGCACAGCTGCTCGACGCTCAAGAGCGGGCAGCCGCATTTTTTCAGGAATACTTGAAGCGTCCCGAGGGAGCGCGGGCACGCGAATATTTGGCGGGTCGCGGGTTAAACGAAGAGACGATCGCGCGTTTTCGCATCGGCTACGCGCCGGATTCCGGCTTCCTGCTGCGCGACCGGCTGGCAGGCGAGTTCAGCGAAGAAGTGCTGCGCGAGAGCGGTCTGTTTTCGTGGAAGCAGGAAGACAGCCGTCAGACTTCGGACCTCGGACCTCAGCAAAATGAGCCTGAAGTCCGGGGTCCAAGGTCCGACGCCCGAAATATCTATTCCAAATTCCGCAACCGCGTCATGTTCCCCATCGCCAACGATGCGGGGCGAATTATCGCCTTCACCGGACGCACCCTGGCTACCGACGAGAAGTCTGGCCCGAAGTATTTGAATTCGCCGGAGACCGGGATCTACTCCAAAAGCCGCGTTCTCTTCAATCTCGACAAAGCGAAAGAAGCGATCCGCAAGCTGGATTACGCCATCCTCGTCGAAGGTCAAATGGATTGCATTTCCGTCTACGCCGCCGGGTTTCACAACGTGATTGCCAGCTCAGGCACGGCGTTCACCGAGATCCAGGCCAAGCTGCTCGGGCGTTTCAGCAAGAACGCCGTGGTCAATTTCGACCCCGATACCGCCGGAGCCAAAGCCACCGAGCGCACTCTGGGCCTGCTCGTCGAAGAAGAATTCCAAATCAAGGTCCTCACCCTGGACCAGGGTTTCGATCCCGATCTCTTCATCCGGCGCAAAGGCAAAGACGCCTACGGTGAAGCGCTTCGAAACTCACAAAAATATTTCGACTATCTGATCGATCGCGCGCGAAGTCATTTTCCGGTACGAAGCGCCGAGGGCAAAGTGAAAGCGGTGAACTACCTGCTGCCCCACATTCAGCGCGTCCCCAGCCGCATCGTGCGCGACGAATTGGGCCAGGAGATCGCACAGAAGCTCGGCATTGATTCCGCCGTGCTGCGGCAGGAGTTGCGGCACGTGGCCTCGGAGCGCTCGGCCGTATCAGTGAAGGCTCCGGCGGAGGCGCAAGCCACCGACGCCGAGCGCATCCTCATTCGGGCGCTCGCTTCGGCGCGCCAGATACAGCCGGGTGCCGGGCATCTCTCCGCCCGCGACGGCGCGGAGGAGGAGTTCGATCCGGCGCGCCAGGCGCAGTATGTGTTCCAAAGTGAAGGCCTGCATCGCGGTCTGGCGACCGAATCGCTGGTCGAGGCCCTACTCAATGCCGGAGCCGAGATTGCCGATGTAATGGAGGTGCCCTGCTCCGAAACCGAGCGCCGCATGCTAGCTTCCATCCTCTTGAAAGAGGACGAAGAACTCAGCGCCGAGCGCCTGGAGGGCGCAGTGCGGGCCCTACGCCGCATTCACCTTCGCCGCCGACTTGAGCAGGTGCAGCGCGAACTAACCAAGCCCGGAGTAGGTGACGATAAGGTACTCAGGAACGAATTGCTGCTGGAAAAGGATCGCCTCAGTCGCGCGCTAAGGGATCCCAGCCTGGCGGAGGACGGGTTACGAGCGAGCCCTGGAAACAAGAAGAGCGCGTGAAACAAAACAGCGATTAAAATCATCTAAGTATTTAGCGGAGTTAGAGATAGCGGCCGGCGGCGGGGATTTCTGCAGGGCAAGTGATAGACGGGGCAGCACTTATGTGCTAACATCTGTAGGTTTGTGCTAGGCGCACAACTCCGCGCTACCCCAGATTCCCACCTGAACAGGCCGTATCACACGCTCCGCGCGGGCGAATTGAAGAATTTGAGGAACACCTCTTGGCTCTTGAAGACAAGTACGACGACATTAAAAAGCTGGTCGATGCCGGCAAAGAGAAGGGATATCTAACTTACGACCAGGTCAACGAGTTAATCCCTCAGGACGTGGTAAGTCCTGACGATCTGGACGATCTGCTCACGACGATCGGCACGCAAGGTATCGACGTGCTCGAAGGTCCCAAACTGCCTTCGGCGGCGCTCGATAAGAAGTTTGAAGAAGGCGAAGAGGGCGAGGACGTTGAACTCGACCTCACTCCTGGCGCTCTCGAAAAAACCAACGACCCCGTCCGCATGTATTTGCGCGAGATGGGAACCGTCCCCTTGCTGACGCGCGAAGGTGAAGTCGAAATTGCCAAGCGCATTGAGCGTGGCCAGTTGCGCGTGCTCAAGGCGCTGTCGCGCTCCCCTATTGTCATTCACGAACTGCTCGCGATGGGCGAAGACCTGAAGAAGGGCGTGCGCTCCATCAAAGAAGTCGTGACCTTCGACGAAGAAGAAATCACCGACGAGATTCTGCAGAACCGGTTGAACGAATTCACCGGCAAGATCGACGCCATGGCCAAGCTGTACAAGAAGGCCGGCATCCTGCAGGAAAAATACGCCGCGATGTCGCAGAAGAAGCGTCCCAAGGACCATCGCCGCGCCCGCCGCAATCTAGCCCGCGGCATCGTCCGGGTTTCTCTTGCGGTGCGCAAGCTGGGATTTACCAACGCCGAGCGCAAGCGCCTGATCGACCGGGTCAACAAGACGGTCGACAGTATGCGTTCGCTTGACCGGCAGGCGGGGAATCTCGAACGCAAAGCCGACGCCACGCGCAGCGAGGATCAGAAGAAAGAGTACCGACGTCAGGCGCGCTCCGTAAGGAGCGAGATTGAAAAGCTCGAAGTCGAGGCTGGACTGTTGTTCCAGGAGATCAAGCGTACGCAACGCGAGATCATCCAGGGCGACATGGACGCGGAGCAGGCCAAGCGCGAGCTGATCGAGGCCAACCTCCGTCTCGTAGTTTCGATCGCGAAAAAGTACACCAACCGCGGCCTGCAGTTCCTCGACTTGATTCAGGAAGGCAACATCGGCCTGATGAAAGCTGTCGACAAGTTTGAATACCGCCGCGGCTATAAGTTCTCGACCTATGCCACGTGGTGGATTCGGCAGGCGATTACCCGCGCCATCGCCGATCAGGCGCGCACCATCCGCATTCCGGTGCACATGATCGAAACCATCAACAAACTGATCCGCACCTCGCGGCAACTGGTGCAGGAACTGGGCCGCGAACCTACGTCGGAAGAAATCGCTAAAAGAATGGACATTCCTGTTGCCAAAGTGCGGAAAGTCCTGAAGATCGCGCAGGAACCGATCTCTCTCGAAACCCCAATCGGTGAAGAAGAAGATTCGCATCTCGGCGACTTCATCGAAGACCGCGCCGTAGTCTCTCCGGCCGAAGCCGTGATCAACGTGAATCTCAAGGACCAGACCGGACAGGTCCTGCGCACACTGACCCCGCGCGAAGAAAAAGTAATCAAGATGCGCTTCGGTCTCGAAGACGGCAGCGAGCACACGCTCGAAGAAGTCGGCCAGTCGTTCGCGGTAACTCGCGAACGCATCCGCCAGATCGAAGCCAAGGCACTGCGGAAACTGCGGCATCCGTCAAGGTCGCGGAAACTGCGGGCGTTTATGGATGGCGTTAGAGACTGAAAGGTTAGCCGCGAAGCGGCGAAAGAATGCAGCCCAGGGCGCAAGCCCTGGGTTTAGTTTCTTAATGCGGGAATCAAGCCCCGAAGGGGCGAAAGACAATCACTCCCAGATGTAACGCTCGTCATACGCGAGCTTGTTCTTCTTCAAGAACGCGACAAACTCCTCCTGAAACGATCGCTTCTTGTGATGTTCCTCCTGCGCGGCAATGTATTTCGTGACCGCCGCAACGTTCGATTCGCTAACGCTGAACACGCCATACCCAGCTTGCCACGCGAATTCTTTGTGGCCCTTCTTTCGAATGCATCCTGACGAATTCGCCTTGACCACGCATGCGAGGTCGGCAATGGACTGGGCGGGACGAATGCGTATCAGCATATGCACGTGATCGCAGGTCCCGTTGATGGTCAGTGCGGTACCGCGCAGTTCCCGGACGATGCCGCCCAGGTAAGCGAAAAGGCCAGAACGAATGTCTCGACTAACAAGGGGCAGACGCAGCTTAGTGCTGAAGATCAAATGCACGACGACATTGCCGCAAGTCTGAGCCAGGTTTCTTTCGCCCTTTCAGGGCTTCTCCCGGATTGTGGCCGCCACCCAGGGCTTACGCCCTGGGCTGCAATCTGTCGCCGCCTCGCGGCTAAACGATTGTCGTACTGCTCATTGCGCGGAGGATGTGACGGATGTCACAACTCGCAGAAAGCTATTTTCGGCGGTCCAGAAATCGAGGGCAAAAACGCCCCTGCAAACCCAGCTCCCATGGTTGATTCGCTCGGCAGCAAGCTGGCTGAATTGGAACAAACCTGCCAGTCTGCGGCAGACCCCTCCGCCTGTGGAAATCGCCGCAAATTTTCGGCGGGATGACCTTGCCTTCCGATCGTTTTTCCGGCTCAATTGAAAGATAAGGCGGCATTCACGATTTCCCCCCGAATGCCGCCCTTTTCGCTCCGAGGCAGCGGCATGACTAACCCGAAAGACTGGAGGAACCGGAAAAAGCGACAACCGAAAATCGCCGATAAGAAACTCCGCGGCGAATGGGCCGAAATGGTTTTCATGACCCGCGCCATCGAGCTCGGCCTGCCCATCAGCAAGCCTTGGGGAGAGATGCAGAGCTACGACTTTGTCGTAGGCCGCACGCGCCAGTTTGTGTCCGTGCAAGTCAAATCCACGATCATGGAAGTAGGCACCGGATACGTCTGCACCGTGCGCGGAGGCCACAAGCCCTACCCGCCCGGCTCGTTCGACTTTCTAGCCGCCTATGTAGTTCACGAGAACGCCTGGTACATCATCCCGGAGAAAGAAATTTGGGGACTCGACGGCGTGACGCTCTACCCTCAGTCGCCGAAGTCCAGGTACGAAAAATATCGCGAAGCGTGGCGCCTGCTTGGCGCCAAACCTGTTCCGGGCCACATCGACCGCATTCAAAGCTGCGCGGAAGAGTTCTCTTCCGATTGGATTGAATGAAGCCCGCCAGCTCCGTGGTTGACCCTATACTCTAGTATAGGGTTGAGAATAACGTCATGCTGATCGGCGAGCTGGCTACCCAGGCTGGAGTGAATGTGCAGTCCGTTCGTTTCTACGAGCGGCGAAAGATCCTGCGCGAGCCGGTGCGGACTGCTTCCGGCTACCGTGTTTATGGCAAAAGCGACGTGGAAGATATCTGCTTCATCAAGCAGTGCCAGGAGCTGGGGTTCACGCTGAAGGAAATCCGGCCCTTGCTGCAGATGCATCGCGCGGCCGCGAAGCTCACTGCTTCTGGCGTTCGCCGGCCTGCCGAATTCAGAGACATTGCACGGCTGGCCCAGGTTAAGCTGCAGCAAATTGAGGAGAAAATGCGCTCTCTCAAGACCGTGCGCCTGCGGCTCCTGACCATGATCGATCAGATTGACACGGTAACCTCGGTGGGCTGTCCGGGCGCTGCTGCATCGTCAGGGTTGTCCAAGCGTTAAAGACGCTCGGCGCTTACTCGATCTCCCCGCTACCCCTCTTGACTCTATACCTAGGTACAGGCTGGAGACTGGCACTTCCTTGGCCAAGGGAATAAAGCGAATCGGTCGGGAGAAAGGAGACTTGCGGTGAGCCCGAACTCCCCTTCCATTAAGAGCAGCCTCCCATGGATTTTCCTGCTCGCAACCCTTGCCGCGTTGAGCGCAGTGTTCGTGTGGCGCGGCGCGGAGAAAGCAATGAAGATGCAACCTGAGGCGGCAAACCATTCTCAGTTTGCCCAGTTGAAGCCGCAGGAGACCGCCAAGGTTGTGGTCGAAGTCCTGGAGACTTCTGAAGGAATGATTCGCGGCAGGCTCCTCGATAAGCAAGACGACACTCACTACACCCGCACCCAGAATGAAGCGACCATCCTCTGGAACTCAGGGACGGCGATCGTCATGGGCAAAGCAGGCGATGTGCATCCTGGCGCGATCATTCATGTCACAGGCCATGTCACCGGTCATGTCACCGGAACCGCGGACGGCGACCACAGCCTGCAGGCGCGGCAGATTGTGATTCTTACCGGATACGTGCAAGTGAAGTAGGTGGCTCGATGACGACCTACCTTGTCAGCATTGTCGCGGGAAGAGTTGCCGTAGTCTTGTGCGGTTTTACAATTCTGCTGCCCTACGTGCTGCGGCGAAACCGGCTCAGCCAGATTCTGGGGCTTGGCCAGGAGAATGCGACTGCCTACCTGCAACGCTTGTGGCCGCATTTCTGGCTGGGATATCTAATATTAGCGTTTTCGATCGTTCACGCCGGGACCGTGATGGCAGCCATGTCGCGCGCCAATCAGGCAGGCATATGGGCTGCGACCGTTGCCTTGTTTCTCTTGATGTTGGAGGTGATGCTGGGCTTGTCTTTAAAGGAAGGTCACACTAGCGGAAGACTATTTCTCCGCCGGCTTCACTTTTGGAATATGGCAATGGTTGTGATGTTGTTGGCAGCCCATCTCTGCCTGAACACGAGTTAGGAGGAGTGCCCTGGGAAGTTTAACAACGTATAAGTTATTGAAGTCTTGCACTTTGCGGCCTTCGTGCAGGCGACTTCTCCGCGATTTCTCCCTAACTTCCCCACAATTTCTCCATGGTTTTCCTCAGGTTTCCACAGGGAAGTCCTATCGTCCACAGTTTCTGCACAAGGGGGAAATGTTTTCTGGTTGCGGGGCAGAAAGTTCTGTCCCAGAGTGGGTGCAGCGAAACGTGGAATCCTCAAAGCTTGCCGGATGATGATTGCGGTGACGCCGGTGGCAGCTGGCAATTCTCGAGGGTGAATTGCTGGGGGAAATTGGAAACGCGCGCGAGCGCGAACCGGTTGCCCGGGCATTGCGGCCTCCTCTACAGCTTGCTCTTTGGAGCAGGCTGGGCCGCTGGCCAACGCAGGGGTTGCAGAGAAGCGATTCTCCGAATCGCGTTTCTGCAGGCCAGTACTGGTAAATGCGGCACTCCTCGCGAGCGCTGTCGGACCAGTACCGTCGTCCCGCCGCTCCTAGCTGCGGGAAGGCAAGAGTCGAGATCCACGAGCGATGCGGCGCCGGTGGCTGGCCGGCGTCGCATTTGTTTTTGGAAGGCCCTTTTGCCACGGATTCGCGCGGGTCTTTGCTGATCTTCGCAGATCAACCAAGTCTCTCAGTTGCACTTCGCCTCCCTTCTGTTAAGGACCTGTTTTCTCAGGGCTTCCACAAGATAACGGTTGGGTTTCACAGCTTCTGCACAAATCATTTGGTGATTCGCTGTTTCTTCGCTTATGCTAGGCGAAAGATTGAGGCAAAGTTCAGTTCGAAACATGGCGACCACTGATTACAGCATCAGCACTCTTCCCGCAAACGTAGAAGCGGAGCGTTCGATTCTGGGCGCTATTCTGCTGGACAACTTTGCTTATAACCAGGCGGCGGAGCATCTTCGCATCGAAGATTTCTCGCTCGACTCGCACCGGCGGATTTATTCGCGCATGGTCGATCTGCAGGAATCTTCGCGGCCGATCGACATGATTACGCTGATCGAGGAACTGGATCGGCACAAGGACCTGCAGGCGATTGGCGATGTGGGATATGTGTCGAGCCTGCTGGACGGAGTTCCGGACCGGCCCAGCATTGAGCATTACGTCAAGATTGTGCGCGACAAGGCGCTGCTGCGTGGGTTGATTCATGCGGCGAATACGGCGATTGCGCGGGCGGCTGATCAATCGGATCTGGCCGAAGAAGTTCTCAGCGATGCTGAAGCGGCGATCTTTCAGCTCTCGGAGAAGCGCATTGGGCGCGGGTTCATGGGGGTGCAGGAGATTGTCCGCGAATCGTTTGGGTCGGTGGATGCTTTGCTGCAGCGCGGGCAGCGGATTACCGGACTGGCTACGCATTACGAGAATCTTGATGAGATGACGAGCGGGCTGCAGCGCTCGGACCTGGTGATTATTGCGGCGCGGCCTTCGATGGGCAAGACGGCGTTTGCCATGAACATCGCCGAGAATGCAGCGATCAAAGACCAGCAGGTGGTGGGGGTGTTTTCCCTGGAAATGTCGCGCGAGGCGCTGCTGCTGCGCCTGCTTTGTTCGACGGCGGAAGTGGATGCACACAAGATGCGCACGGGTTCGTTGTGGCAGGACGATACGAAGAAGCTGGTGCGGGCGATGGAGCATCTGGCGCACGCTCCGATTTTTATCGATGACACGCCCGGGATTTCGCTGAGCGAGATGCGGGCGAAGGCGCGGCGACTGAAGCAATCGCAAGGCAGGCTTGACCTGATCATCGTCGACTATCTGCAGCTGATGTCGGGCGGGAGCAAGCGCTACGAAAACCGGACGCAGGAAGTGTCGGCGATTTCGCGAGGGCTGAAGGGGCTCGCCAAGGAAATGAGCGTGCCGGTGGTGGCGCTGTCGCAGTTGAGCCGCGCTCCGGAGAGCCGCGGTGGGGACCATCGTCCGCAGCTTTCTGACCTGCGCGAGTCGGGATCGATTGAGCAGGATGCTGATCTGGTGATGTTTATCTTTCGGGAAGAGGTTTACCGGCAAGATGATCCTGAATTGCAGGGGAAGGCAGAGATCATTATCTCGAAGCAGCGCAATGGGCCGACGGGGAAGCTGGTGTTGGCTTTCCGCAAGAACTGTACGCGGTTTGAGATGATGGCGGAGGGCGGGATGGCGCCGGAGGAGTGAGTCGAGCTGCGGAGGGCGACAGTGTGCGACCACGGGGGCTGAAGCACGAGCGATTCTGGGAGCTTTTCGCGGCGCTGAAGCGCCGCTCTTCCACGGTGCTGCAGGCGTGTCCGAGGTATTGAGGATGGTGGTGCCGGCGGGAAGCAGATTCCTCACTTCGTTCGGAATGACAAATTTTCCATTTGGAGTGAGAAAGGCCTCTCGTTTGGAGGTTTCTGCGGAGCTAGTGGGTGCAGGAATGGCTGTAGTTTTGCGGGGTAAGTGCCTTAGGGGATTCGAGTTGTGCGGGCCCCTGTTTGCTGTGGAAAAGCTTGTGGAATTGCTGGCCGAGAGGAAAATCGCTGGCAGTAAAGATTTGTCGGAGCATTTGCGACCCCGAATTTCCAGCTTCTAAGGCTCTGAATAGTAACCAGTTAGGCAATTCACTCCGCATTAACATTGGCCAGACCCGCGAAAAGGCGGCTTATTCCCGCTTTGCGGATTTGCACATTTCGCGGTCCATGACCTTTCGATTTCGTGTCTCTAAGCGGGCTTAGCCGTCATAAGAACTTGTCGAAGCGCTTGGGCAGAGAAAGCGACAAGTTCTCCGAAGCCCGTTTCTGAATAGCTTCCGGTTTGCCGACAATCCCTTGCGATCTAAGATGCCGCCGCTTCGCCGGCGAAGGTTCGAACCGCCTTGGGCCGAGGACGCAGAAGCAAATAGAATGCGACGACGTGAGTGATCATCAGCACGGGCACGTAGATGATCGGGATCGCGTACGCGGCACCCAACTGCCCCGCCAGCGCAGGAAGGCCGACCCGGATGGCGTGATAATAGTTGAGGATGAGATCGACCGCTCCAACGAGATTGAAGGCGACCACGAACAGCCAAAAGAGCGGACGAATCCTTACTGTGAGAAGCGCGAGGATGGCCAGCACCCCGGTTGCCAGATCCCAGTAGGCGGCGAACGTGGCGAAGCTAGCGGGCAGATCGCCGACGACACCCGGAAGGATGAAGACGAGCCCGAAGAAGCGGAAGCTGTGCAGAGTAGCGATAGCGCGATGCGCTTCGACCTGGTCCATTGACTTGAGCCTGGGCAGGAGATAGGCGCGGAAGCACAGCAGCCAGGCGACATAACCTAGAATGAGATGCAGATTGAAGATGATTCTCGGCGACATTTTGGACTCCTCTCTGATTGACGGCTTCCCGTCAGACGAGATGGGTCATCTGATGAGAAGCAAGATCTACGGTGTTCGAAGTTCCGGTTATCGCCGTTGAACGGCGGCAGTGAGCAGGTTTACTTATTGGTCGGGCTATCTTGCAAAAGCATGCCGAGCGGCAAAAGTGGCCCGACCGGAATGAATTGCGCCTCCACGAGGTTTGCCTGCGAGAGAGGCAGGCCTTCGAGGAGGGCCCGAGCCTCCGCCTCGTCTTTGCAGTTCAGCAAGAAGATGACGCCACGACCGTCGCCGCGCATGTACCACTGCTGAATCTTGCCGTCGAGATAGAGGGGAACGGTGGCACGAATTTCGGCGGGCATGACCTTCATGATTTGCCCGGGAATAACTCCGGGTTTTGGCGAAAGCATCGCCAGCACGCCGGTGATCCTGGGTTGGGGCGGTGTGGACTGGCCTCGCGACACAGGCGCCAGGACCGTCGCGAACGCCAGCAGCATGCAGAACATTCCCATCTTCATGGTTCAGCTCCTTTGATCCATCGAGGAAATCTGGATCTCGATTGGTACCGATTGGTACCACATGCTAATAAGACGCAAAAACCTGACGAAGGTTTCATGACTCGGCAACTTTTTTCCGCGCGGCGGCCAAATGCAAGACGCATCTGGTGGTACCATACAGTACCAGTGTCGGCAACGAGGGGGTGATGGCTACGGCATCTTTATCAAAACACCGCCGTAAGGGCGGCGGCGAAGGCGGGGTGCGCGAGCGCATCCTTAAGGCGGCCTTTGCGGCGTTCACTAGGAGCGGCTATGCCACGGCCAGTACGCTCGAAATCGCGACGCGCGCGCGCGTTTCGAAGCGAGAGCTTTACCGGCTAGTTGGCAACAAGCAGGAAATGCTAGTCGCTTGCATCAGCCAGCGCGCCAAGCGGCTTGAGGTTCCCGCTGACCTGCCCGCGCTGCGCGATCGCGAAACCCTGGAACAGGTACTGGCTTCTTTCGGGACGAAGCTGCTCCGCGAGGTAAGCGATCCGACGGTCATTGCGGTATTCCGACTGGCCATCGCCGAGGCGGTCCAGGCGCCAGAAGTGGCGCATGCGGTCAACTCTATAGGACGCGAGGCAAGCCGCGCCGCGCTGCGTAAAATCATGGGCGAGGCCCAGGCGTCCGGCCTGCTCACGGGTCGTCCAGCCGAACTTGGCGAGCAATTTGCCGGGCTGCTCTGGGGCAATTTGATGGTCAGCCTGCTGCTCGGCGTCGCCGAGCAACCGACCCGCCGCGAAATCGCGGGACGTGCCCGCAACGCCGCAGCCGCCTTCCTGCAACTTCATCCGCCACCGAATGATGCGCCGACGACTGTTCAGTCTTCCCGAACGGCGGGCTAACCGGAAACTATTCCCCTACGTCAATTGCTATCTTCGCCGACCTTCAGCACGGCCAGGAAAGCCTCCTGCGGGATGTCGACGCGGCCGATGCGTTTCATGCGCTTCTTGCCCTCTTTTTGCTTTTCCAGGAGCTTGCGTTTGCGGGAAATGTCGCCGCCGTAGCATTTGGCGATCACGTTCTTGCGAATGGCGGAGACGGTCTCTCGAGCGATGATTTTGGCCCCGATGGAAGCCTGGATCGCCACTTCGAACATTTGCCGGGGGATGAGCTGGCGCATTTTTGAGACCAGCAGTTTGCCACGTTCGTAGGCGAAATCGCGATGGACGATGATGGAGAGTGCATCTACGGGTTCGCCTGCCACCAGAATGTCGAGCTTGACCATGGGCGACTCCCAATAGTCCGCCAGGTGATAGTCGAGCGACGCGTAGCCGCGGGAGACTGACTTCAGGCGATCGTAAAAGTCGAGCACGATTTCGTTCAGGGGTAACTCATAGTGCAACATCACACGCGAGGAGCTGACGTACTCGAAGGTTTTCTGCTTGCCGCGCTTGTCTTCGACTAGCTTCAGGATTCCGCCGACGTATTCTTCGTTGGTTAGGATCGTGGCCAGAATTACCGGCTCTTCGACCTTGGCGATCTCGCTGGGGTCGGGCCAGCGCGAAGGGTTGTCTACCTCGATCAAGTCGCCATCGGTCTTGGTGATTTTGTAGCGAACGCCTGGGGCCGTGGTGATGAGTTCGAGAGCGAACTCGCGCTCCAGACGCTCCTGAATGATCTCCATGTGGAGCAGGCCGAGAAAGCCGCAGCGGAATCCGAAACCCAGAGCTACTGAGCTTTCCGGTTCGAAGAAGAACGACGAGTCGTTGAGGCGGAGTTTTTCCAGCGCTTCGCGCAGGCGGGTGTGTTCGTGGGCGTCGACGGTGTAGAGGCCGGCGAAGACCATGGGCTTGATTTCTTCGAAGCCGGGGAGGGCGTCGAAGGCGGGGTTGGCGTCGTCGGTGATGGTGTCGCCGATTTTCGTGTCGGCGACATTCTTGATGTTCGCGATTAGGAAGCCGACCTCGCCGGCTTTCAGTTCGTCGATTTCTACCGGCTTGGGGCATTGCACGCCGAGAGTTTCGGCATCGAAGGTTGTGCCGTTTGACCAGAGACGAATTCTCTGACCCTTCCGCAGCGTCCCCTGGAAGACGCGGGTGAGTATGACCACGCCGCGGTAGGCGTCGAACCAGGAGTCGAAGATGAGCGCTTGCAGACGGCTCTCGGGATTGCCTTTGGGCGGCGGAATGCGCTTCACGATGGCTTCGAGCACGTCGGGAACACCCTGGCCGGTCTTGGCGCTGATCAGCACGGCGTCGGATGCGTCGAGGCCGACGGCGCTTTCTATCATCTCTTTGGTGCGCGGGATGTCGGCGCTTTGCAGGTCGATTTTGTTGATGACGGGAATAATTTCGAGGCCGTTGTTGATCGCCAGGTAGGCGTTGGCGAGGGTTTGCGCTTCCACGCCCTGGGAGGCGTCGACGATTAAGAGCGCGCCTTCGCACGAAGCCAGGGAGCGCGAGACCTCGTAGGAAAAATCCACGTGGCCGGGAGTGTCGATGAGGTTGAGCTGGTACGTGTGGCCGTCGTGGGCGGTGTACATCATGCGGACCGCGTGAGCCTTGATGGTGATGCCGCGCTCACGCTCGAGGTCCATTGAGTCGAGGACCTGAGCCTGCATCTCGCGCGCGGTGAGGGATCCGGTCAGTTCCAGCAGGCGGTCTGCCAGCGTGGATTTACCGTGATCGATATGCGCGATGATCGCAAAGTTCCGGAGGAAAGCGGCGTCCATAGTTCAGTGGCCAGTTGCCAGTGGTCAGTGGCCAGTAAAAGCGAATCGAAGCCGGCGGAGTGGCAAACGACGATTGGCACACTGCTTGAAAGAGCTAACCTTCAATTCTAGCAGGCGTTGAAAGGTTTCCGGTTCCGGGCTCCTCAGCTAGCATGGCAGTATGCACGACGCTTCTTTCGTTGCCCTCGATCACGTTCAACTTGCCATGCCTCCGGGTGAGGAACAGAAGGCTCGCGCGTTTTACGAGGGCCTGCTTGGAATGACGGAAGTCCCGAAGCCGCCGGAGCTCGCCAAGCGTGGTGGGTGCTGGTTTGAGAGTGGTGGCGTTCAATTGCATCTTGGAGTGGAAAGTGATTTTCGTCCGGCGAAGAAGGCGCATCCGGCGTTGCGCTGTCGTGATTACGGGGCCCTGCTGGGGCGACTGCGAGACGCGGGAATTGAGGTGACCGAGCCGGCCGACATTCCTGGGGTCAGGCGGTGCCATGTGCACGATCCATTCGGGAATCGCATTGAGCTGATTGGCAACTAGAAGCGAGTTGTCTTCCGCTAGAATCGGACTGCATGATCGTTCTCGCTTCCGCCTCGCCTCGCCGCCGCGAATTACTGGGCAGCGCCGGGATTTCTTTTACCGTCCAAGCATCTGACATCGACGAGAAACCGCTTGTCGGTGAATCTCCGCGAGATTGCGCTGAGCGGCTGGCCCAGGAAAAGGCGCTGGCAGTGTTTCAAAGCCGGCCGCAGGATTATGTTCTGGGTGCGGACACGATCGTTGTGGTTAACGACGCTATCCTGGGCAAACCTCGCGATGCAGAGGATGCGGCTCGCATGCTGCGATTGTTGTCAGGACGCACGCATGCGGTGATCACTGGAGTGTGCGTGGTGAGCCCAGTGGCCAGTGGTCAGGGGTCAGGGGCCAGTAAACCCGACCTGGGGGCCGCTTCCGAAACTACCTTGGTGACCGTGTGTGAGCTTTCTGATAAAGAGATCCGCGACTACGTGGCGACTGGCGAGCCTATGGACAAGGCTGGCGCTTATGCGATTCAGGGCATCGCTTCGCGATGGATCCCGCGCATCGAGGGGGATTACAGCAATGTTGTGGGGTTGCCGGTGGCGCTGGTTTATCGGATGTTGCGGGCGCGAGGGGCGCTGTGAGTGACTTCTGGCTTTGACGGAGTGCCGTCCCTTCGGGACTCGGTTCTCTCCTCGCGTGCCTTCCCCGCACTTACGTGCGGCGCTATTGAATGCCGTCGCTTCGCGACTCTGATGCCGTTTGTCGGGTTTTCGCAGACTGGGGCTTTAGGACTTCTTTTCTTCCTCTTTTTCCTTCTTTGGTTCTTCCCCTTCTTTCATGGCGGACTTGAAGTTGCGGATGCCCTCGCCGATGCCTTTGCCGACCGCCGAAAACTTGCTGGTACCGAAGAGCAGAAGGGCTATGGCTATCACCAAGAGCCAATGCAGGGGCGAAAGCTCACCCATAATTCCTCCCTTTCAAGGCAACCTCGGAAGGCGCTTCTGTGGCCAGTTGAGGCGGCTGAGAAAATTCTAGGCTAGGCGGCGAGAGGAGTCAAAACAACGAACCTCTCCGAAGCTAAGATGTTTCCAAGGTTTAGGCCTTCTCAATCAATCCCGCCAAGAGCAAAGCGCGACGCGGCAATTCGGAAATCACAATGAATTCGTGGACGGCGTGTGCGCCTTCGCCTACGCCGCCCATGCCGTCGAGCGTGGGGATGCCCATGCCGGCGGTGAAGTTGCCGTCGGAGCCGCCGCCTACAGCTGCTTCTTCGAGCTTCCATCCTGCCTGGAGGGCGATCGCTTGGGCTTTTTTGTAAAGGGCCGCTACTCCGGGCGTTCGCTCCATTGGAAGGCGGTTGATTCCTCCGGTCATCTCGAGTTTGCAGTGTTTGTCGAATGGCTTGAGGGAGCGCAGCTTGCGATCCAGGCCGGAGGCTTGTTTCGCGCTCTTGATGCGGACATCGATGCCGGTGGATGCTTCGGCGGCGATCACATTGGTGCGGGTTCCACCTTGAATCAAGCCCGGGTTTACTGAGATGCCTTGGCTCAGATTGTTCAGCTTGGCGATCACCGCGATCTGGCGGGCCAGCTCGAGGATGGCGCTGTGCCCCTTGCCGGGATCGAGTCCGGCATGGGCGGCTACGCCTTTCACACGGAGCGTGTATTCGCCCACGCCTTTACGCGCAGTCTTGACGGCGCCTCGAAGGCCGGCGGCGGGTTCGAGGACGAGCACTCCGGCGGATTGTTTTGCCAGGGCCTCGGTAATTTTTCGCGATGAATAGCTGCCAAGCTCTTCATCGGAAACCAGGAAGATTGTGACCGGCCGCGGCAGTTGACCGTGCCATGCCTGCAGCGCTTCGACGGCGTGGAGCATGAGCGCAATGCCTGATTTCATGTCGAGAACGCCAGGGCCGTGCAAACGGCCGTTCTCGATTTTGCATGGCATGCTGGATAGCGTGCCCATGGGGTAAACGGTGTCGTAGTGGCCGAGCAGCAGGACCGGCCGGCGATTGGTGGCTTCACGAGAAGGCGCGGCGAAGTCGATCTGCAGACTGTCGCCGAAGTCGTTGCTCCGATGGAGATGGGGGCGTCCCCCCAGGGCTTCGAACTTGAGCGCGAGGAAGGCGGCGATTTGGTCGACTGCGGGCTTGTTGTCGCTAGGGGATTCGATTTCGACTAGATTACGAATCGTGTCGACCATTCGGTCTTGATGTTCTGAAAAATAACGCACGCGATCGGCCCACGCGGGCTGAGGGTTAGCTACGGCTGACTTTCCTGTTTTCTGGCCGGGCACGATTTCCTTTCGCCGGCTGGAGTGGATGCTCCGCCGTGCAGGCAACGCGGTACAGTATAATCTTCAGGCTGATTGAGAAGAACGGCTTGAGACTGAAGTATGACTGAGAGCACTCCACTCGTGACCGACGCTGCCGCATCCAAGGCGGGGCTGGATATTCACGACATTCTGAAGATACTGCCGCACCGTTATCCTTTTCTGCTGATTGACCGGGTGCTGGAGCTGAAGCGCAAAGAGCGCATCGTCGCCATCAAGAACGTCAGCATCAACGAACCATTCTTCAATGGACATTTCCCGGGATTGCCTATTATGCCGGGGGTGCTGATTGTGGAAGCCATTGCGCAGGCTGGGGGCGCGCTGCTGCTTACCGAACTGGAGGATCGCAGTGGCAAGCTGATGGTCTTCACTGGAATCGAGCGCGCCAAGTTTCGCCGTCCCGTGAGTCCCGGCGACCAGATGCGGATTGAGGTGGAAGTGATTGGCTGGCGGGTGATCCCGCGCATGATCGCCGCGAAGATGCACGGCAATGCGTTTGTTGCGGGCAAGCGTGTGGCAGAAGCGACGGTGTCTTGCCAGTTGATCGACAGCTCGCGCGGACGCGGCGACGGCGCTGATGGCGCAGGCGACGCCGAGGAATGAACCTGGTTCTGCGGCAGCGCGAGAAATCCATTCCTTGATGATGCAATGACCCGATTATGAATGTTCATCCCACCGCAATCCATCCTACTGCGATTATCGATCCGCGGGCGAAAGTGCCAGCATCATGCAGGGTTGGTCCTTACTGTGTGATCGGCGCCGAGGTGGAACTTGGCGAGGGCTGCCGGCTGGTTTCACACGTGGCGCTCGAAGGGCCAACGAAAATCGGCGCGGACAATGCGTTCTTTCCGTTTTGCGCTGTCGGGATGGCGCCGCAGGATACTTCCTATGAAGGCGAGCCGACGCGGTTGGAGATCGGCGACCACAATGAGATCCGCGAGTGCGTCACCATCAGCCGGGGCACCGTGAAAGGCGGTGGACTGACTCGCGTCGGCAGCCACACGCTGATCATGGCTTATGCGCATATCGGACACGACAGCGTGATTGGCGACCATTGCATGCTGGTGAATGGGGCGACGCTGGGCGGGCATGTGACCGTGGAAGAATGGGCCGTGGTGGGGGCGCTTTGCCCAGTACATCAGTTTGTGCGCATTGGGGCTCACGCCTACATTGGTGGCGGCACGACCATTACGCAGGATGTGCTGCCGTTTTCGATGACCTCGGCGGCGCGCGATACCCACGCGTATGGCATGAATAAAGTCGGACTTGAGCGACGCGGCTTTTCGAAGGAGCGCATCGGCAAGATTCATCATGCTTACAAGACTTTGCTGGCATCGAAGAGGAACACTTCGCAAGCGCTCGAGAAGCTGAAGGCCGAATCCGACCGTGGGGAAGATGTGGATATGCTGATTCGGTTTATCGAGGCTAGCGAGCGGGGAGTAATCAAGTAGGAGTCGGACGCCGACCTTCATTCGAGCTAGGTCGTGATTTCCACGAGATTTCCTTCGGAGTCTGCAATCACGGCTTCGTAGTATCCATCTCCCGTATCTCTTGGCCGGCTGAGAATCAGAACGCCCGCTTCTTCCATTTCCTTAACCAAACGATCTACCGCCTGGCGCGAACCCACCGAAATGGCGAGGTGAGCGTGGCGCGGGCGCTCTGGGGGAGAGACCATCAGTTCAAGGCGCGGACCCCCGCCGAGCGAGAGAAAACGGGATCGAAAGTTGCGCGTTGCACTCGAATACTCGGGAGTCGAGGCGGCGTGGAACCAGCGCTCGTAAAAACCACGGGCGCGATCAAGATTGGAAACCCAGGCCGCAACGTGTTCGATGCGTGGTCTTGATCGCAACACCCCAAGTTGCAACAGTTCCTGGCGCAGCGCAGCCGGATCGCTAAATCGAATCGCATGCATGCCAATGCTGCGGGCCGCTTCCACGTTGTGCTGCAGGTCATCCACGTAGACTATTTGCTCCGGGAGCAGAGCAAATCTTTCACAGAAGCGTTGAAAGATTCGGGGATCGGGTTTGACCAAGCGCACCTCGGCAGAGAGGAAGATGGCGCGGAACCAGTGCAGGAACTCGAATCTTCCCTGCGCAAACGGGAAGGTTTCCGCTGACCAGTTGCTCAGGGCGTAGAGGGGAACTTCCTGCTCGCGCAGTTCAGCCAGAATATCGACCGTACCCGCGATCGGTCCTGCGATCATTTCATCGAAACGCTGGAACCACGCGTCGATCATTTCGGCGTGGCTGGGATGCTCGAGTTTCAGCGCTGCGCAGGCTTCGGCAAAGGGTCGTCCGGCATCTTGCTGCAGATTCCACTCTGTGGTGCAGATGTTCGTCAGAAAATGTTCTATCTCGGCTTCATGTTGAAACAATTTGCGATAAAGATAGCGTGGGTTCCAATCGATTAGTACCCCGCCAAGATCGAACACGGCTACAGAACGGGGAGCTGTCATGTAGTGATTTTAGCGAATGAGAGTGGCCGCGAGCGGCTGACGAACAAACCAGGGATAACTGTCTGAAACCAGGCGTTAGCCCTCAAGACCCCCTCGCCGGGGTCAATGAGTGAAATCGAGATTTTTCGACGGTCATTACCCTAGTCATCACCCTGTTGCCATCGTGAAAAGCTAGAATTCGGTGGGTTGGTTGATTGCGAGAATGGCTTTCACCTGTGGGTGATCCCGATGGATCTCAAACATCGTGCAATCCAGGTGTGGGGATATCTAGCCCTGATTCTGGGGTGCGGTCTAGCGATGGTGCAGGTTGTCGCACTCGCTTTGCCACGCCACCTTGATCTCCGGGTTTTCTTTTTGATTCTTGTGCTTGCAGCGTATTTGATTCACATCGGGGTGCGGTCGATCGGCGACGCCCGCCGAATCCAACGAGGACTTTCCGCGGTCACGTTTTCTGATGAAGTGCGGGCTTTGTGGGTGCGATCCAGTTCCACGCTTTCCGGGCTACCGCAAAAGCTGGGTAGGGTGGGCATAACCAGAAAGGCATTCTTGGTCGTGCTCGGCGTCGGGCACGCGATCGCCGGCGTGCTCGCGTTTCTCTATGTCGGAGCAGCCATTCTAGCTGTGGCTGCCTATTTGGGGTTTGGCCCGCTTGCCGTGCCCATCCTGATTTTTTGTTTGCTCGGGACACTCGTAGGAATCACCCTGGTCGTCCGCCCGAGCGTCATGGCTTGTCGCGCAACCGCGGTTTGGGACGCTCTCGTCGGAGTCTTCTTGCTGCTGGCCGCTCTCAAGTTGTCCAAATTCCACCCGGCGCCATTTATCATTGCTGCGTTTTTCCTCGTGATGTCTGCAATCTTGACTATCCCTGATAGTGTCGAGTAGTTTTTCCAGATAGAAAATCGGTCATAGCGCGTTTTGACGACGAGTGTAGGGGCGATGTTACGACATTGATCAAGAGGGGTCTCGTATCAGGTATCGTCGCGCTAGGGCTACTGTCTCGTGTTCCTCGTGGCTCTGGCACCTGTTACTCAACCATGATTAGAATTGGTATCTAACCAGGTTGAAAGCTTGGTTTAACGCAGGTCGTATGACAAGCGTGCTAAAGCACGACGCTACCTCTCGCACAGTCTGGATTTGCGCCGCGCTACTTCTGAGTTGCGGGCTGCATGCACAGGAAAGATGCGCGGTTGAAGTCAAGCTACTCCTTTTGCCGGGGGAGGCGCCGGCCACCATCGCATCGCTTAAGCTTAAGAAGGAAACGACCGGCGAAGTTTATTTCTTCGATACGGAAGCCCTGGATCTTCTGTCGAAGGGAGTGATCGTTCGCATCCGGCAGGGTGGCGATAACGATCTCACCGTCAAGGTGCGACCACCTGAGGCCAAGAAGTTTGGCGACCCCACCCAAGGGCGCGAGGACTTCAAGTGTGAGAACGATTTGACTGGCGGCGAAGAGACTCCGTCCTACTCGATTCGGAAAAAGTACACTGCAGCGCAGGTACCTGACACTGGGCACGATATTTCCAGCCTGCTCAGCGACGGGCAAAAGAAATTGATAAGGGAAACTCACGTGTCGATTGATTGGAGCCGGGTAAAGAGAATGGCCAGCATCAGATCAACCGAATGGGAGACCAGGGCTCATCCTCCCTTCGACAAGCTCACGCTGGAGTTTTGGGAATGGCCCGCAGGCACCGTTCTGGAGCTTTCCACCAAGGTCGGTCCCGACAAAGGCCCGGCGACATACTCGGATTTGCGACGGCTTGTGAATACGAAAGGGCTATCGGTAAGCACCAGCCAAAGCTCGAAGACGAGCACAGTTCTCAAATCGCTTGCCGGTCACACAGCACAGTAGTCTCGATGGACCAGGGGTGCAGTGGTTACGCGGCCTTCCCTCTGGCAGGTCATGGGTCAAAACCCAATGAGGGGAACGGGAAGTCCCTACAGCTAGTGTGCTTTTCGTAGAAGGCCGTAATGACATCTGTGTAGGCGCCCATTGACCAATGAAGGGTGGGATACTCAATGAAGGCTGGGTGCTAGACTGACTCCGCGTCTTTCTGTTGGGGTCTCGCCTCATGGCCTCTCAAACTGAAAAAATCGGGCTTATTGCCGGCAACGGCACGTTTCCTCTTCTCGTGTTGGACGCCGCGCGGGCGCAGGGATTCGGCGTGGTTGTGGTCGCGATCAAGGAAGAAGCTTCGCCTGAGATCGAGGATCGGGGCGCGGCTTCGGTGTACTGGGTTTCGCTGGGCGAACTTTCGAAGCTGATTGAGACTTTCCAACGGGAAGGCGTGCAGCGCGCCATCATGGCTGGGCAGGTGAAGCATAAGCAGATATTCTCCGCCATCCGGCCGGACTGGCGGCTGGCCAAGCTTTTGCTCTCGCTCACGACGCGCAATACTGACAGCCTGCTCGGCGCTGTGGCCAAGGTTCTGGCGGAGGAAGGCATCACTCTGGAGAGTTCGACCGGGCTGCTGGAACCGCTGCTGGTGAAGACAGGAGTGCTCACGCATCGTGCGCCGACTGAACAGGAACGCAAGAATGTCGACTACGGCCGCGCTGTGGCTCGGCAGTTGGCGCAGTATGACATCGGCCAGACGGTTGTGATTGCGGAATCGGCTTGCGTGGCGGTTGAAGCGATGGAAGGCACCGATGCAGCGATCGAGCGGGCCGGGCACATTATGGGATCGCTGCGCGGAGATGCTTCGACGCTCAGCCGCTCGCTTACTGTAGTGAAGATCGCGAAGCCGAATCAGGATATGCGGTTCGATGTTCCCGTGATCGGAATGAAGACGATCGAAGTGATGCGGACGACAGGCGCGACCTGCCTTGCGCTGGATGCCGGAAAGTGTCTGCTGCTGGAGGGAGAGAAAGTTCTCGAAGCGGCGAATGAGGCAGGGATTACGGTAGTGGCGGACACTGCTTGACCCGGCTCATTGAAACCGGCCTCGATTAATCTGTTCCAACGAAGCGACGTGGCCCTCGCACGGCGGGGACGAGTTTGCGACTCCCCGCAGCGCTGCGCCGACCTTAAGCTCTACTGTGCGCGGTACGCGACCCTCCCAGCCACGATCGTGGCCGCCACTTTTCCCGTGAACTGCCAGCCATCGAACGGGGTGTTGTGCGACAGGGACCGCGACTTGGCGGCCTCGAACGTCCAGCGCTTCTTGGGATCGAAGATAGTTACGTCGGCGAAGTTGCCGCGGGCGAGCGAGCCGCGGCCGCGTAGATCGAAGACGCGCGCCGGGCCGGCGGTGAAAAGCTCCACAATGCGGGTGAGCGGAATCTTGTGCTCGCGATAAAGTTTCGTAATCGCCAAGGCTAGCGCGGTTTCGAGTCCAGTAATCCCAAAGGCGGCACGTTCGAACTCGACTTCTTTTTCGTGGATGGCGTGAGGGGCATGGTCGGTGGCGATCGCATCCACGGTGCCGTCGGCGAGCGCGACCAGAATGGCTTCGCGGTCGGTGGCTGAGCGCAGCGGCGGATTCATCTTGAAATTCGTGTTGTACTCGCCCACATCCTGGTCGAGCAGCGTGAAGTGGTGCGGCGTGACTTCGCAAGTAACGCGAGCCCTGGCGCGCTTGCCGCGGCGCACCGCCTTGAGCGCGTCGGAAGTGGAAAGATGCGCCACGTGCAGGCGGGATTCTCGAATCTGCTGCGCGAGAGTGACGTCGCGATCGACCACGTTCGCCTCGGCGGCGGCCGACATGCCCCGCAGGCCGAGACGAAAACTGGTGGGGCCTTCATGCATCGAACAGTGCTCGGTGAGGCGTGTGTCTTCGGCATGCTGCACGACCGGCAGGTTCAATTCGGCGCCGAGTAGCAGGGCTGCGCGCATGATCTCGTCGTCGAGGATGGGCTTGCCGTCGTCGGTAACGGCCACTGCTCCTGCACGTTGTAGGGCTGCAAAGTCAGTAAGCGTAGTACCGCGCGAGTTGCTGGTTGCGGCAGCGATGGGGAAAACATTGACTACAGCTGCCCGGTCGGGATGCCGCAGCCATGCGACCCATTCCGCCGTGTCCACCACGGGCGCGGTGTTCGGCATGGTGCAGACTGAGGTGAAGCCTCCAGCCGCGGCTGCGGCTGTTCCGGTGGCAATTGTTTCTTTGTAGCTTTGGCCGGGTTCGCGCAGGTGAACGTGCAGGTCGATGAATCCCGGGGCGACGATCAGGCCGCGTGCATCGAACTTCTCCTCGGCGCTGCCGCGCACTTTGTTGGGCGACGCGACTTCGGCGACGCGGCCATCGCGCAGAAGAACATCCATGGGCGCGTTGATCTTCGCCGCCGGGTCGATCACGTGACCGCCCTTGATCAGCAGGCTTGGCGCCTCTCGACTTTGGCTCTTAGCACTCATTCAGCACTCAGCGCTCCGTCCAAGCATCTTGGCGCCCGGCATTTTGTCGCCGATTCCACAATCCGTGTTGATCCGTGAAAATCCGTGGCTCATTTGGCCTTCCCCAACGCCCGCGCCAGAATCGCCATGCGCGTAGGAACACCGTTGTGAACCTCGTCCAGAATCACGGATTGCGGGCCGTCGGCAATTTCTGCGGTCAGCTCCAGCCCGCGGATGATTGGTCCGGGATGCATGACGATGGCGTCGCGCTTAGCCAACTTCAACCGCGCCTGGGTCAACTGATAATGCGCGATGTAGTCCTGCAGGCGAATCTTTCGCCCGGCGAAGCGCTCCTTTTGCACGCGCAACAGCATGACCACATCCGTACCGCGTATTGCCTCCTCCGCATGACGCGAGACGCGCAGGCCGGGCGCCAGAGTGGCCGCGACCTCGGGCACGAACTCAGGCGGACCGCACAGCGTAATTTTCGCACCGAGCTTTGTGAGTAGATGGCAGGCGGAGCGCGCGACGCGGCTGTGATAGATGTCGCCGATGATCGCGACCTGCAGGCCCTTGAACGATTTCTTGTGTTTCAGCATGGTGAAGGCGTCGAGCAGGGCCTGAGAAGGGTGCTCGTGCATGCCGTCGCCGGCGTTGATGACGGGAATATCGAGATGCCTGGCCATCAGGTGAGGCGCACCGGCGGCGGGGTGGCGAATGACGATGGCGTCCGCGCCCATGGCGCGCAAAGTGTAGCCGGTGTCGAGCAAAGATTCGCCTTTCTCGATGCTCGATCCTGAGGCTTGCACCAGGGTGGTGATTGCGCCTAGCGTCTTGGCGGCGATCTCGAAAGAAGATCGCGTGCGGGTGGAAGCTTCGTAAAACAGCAGCACCACGCGCTTGTTGCGCAATAGCGGACGAGCCTTCAGCGGACTCATCCGGCGGGCCAGCTTCAGCAGACCCAGGATTTCCTTATCCTCCAGGTGCTCGATACCGAGCAATGAACCGCGCGCCGTTTTGTTCATCGTCTAAGAACGCAAACGGTGCATCATACGCGGCCAGCGCGAGGCAGGCAAGGCCACGGCGAGAACGCCCGCGGATCGCGGCGATGTCCGCACTACGGGCGATCGCGCCGGCCCAGAAGAGCCGCGCCGAGAGCTCCTCCACAGCTGCCCAGAACAACGAAGGCTACGAGCCCGAAAATTACTGAAGCGACCATCATGATCGCAAAGCCATCGGGGGATTTTACGAAATCCAGGAACGGCTGGACCTCGGAACTGGGATAACGCGCCGCCGCCTGCTGCACTTTGTCAAGCATCGCGCTTCGTACTTCTGCACCTTTATGAAGAACGGCCAGCGCTAAGGTCTCCAGGATGGTTGAAACTCCAAAAAACAACAGGCCGCTAAACGCGCCAAGCTTGGCTCCGGTTCCGCTCCGGATCGAGGTTCCAGGGCTTCTCCGTCGAGAGAAGGCAACAGCCAGAAATCCACTGCCAAGCGCTGCCACAAAAGGATTTAGACCGAGGACGGTGAGCCCGACTGCGAGTGCAACGGCGAAGGCGCAGGGCTGTACAGCGTGAGCCCAACCCACAGGGAGGGAGCCTAGCGGGATCCCAGAGGAAATCGGTCCCACTTCGCGGTCGAGCGCCACCACGCTTCCACTATCTGCAGCAACGGACTCCGGCGCAACCTCCGGTACGCTCACGCGAATCTGCGGCGCGCCGCACTGCGAGCAGAAGGCCTTGCCGTCTTCGACGCTGTTCCCACATTTGTGACAGGGATGGTCCATTGGAACGTAGAAAGGTCTGCTTGAAGGTATAGCACGACGAGCGACCGGCGCAAGGAAGCCGCGTGGTCGATGGTCTGGGATGCTTCGGCTTTCGCCTAGATGTCGCCTTGCTTGCCGCGCGTGCGAACATAGACCAGCGCAAAGGTTGACCCGCTGCGGCCGTCATGCGGTTCGATCGCGACGACGTGCTGGTTGTCGGCGGTGCCGACCTTCAGCTCGGTGACCGGGCCGACGTTGTCGCCTTCGCATTTGAGTTCTTTGTCCCTGTCTTTGGCATTCTTGTCGTCGTTGATATCGACGTGCGTACCACCGTCGTGTTTGCTGCTCGCATGGCACTCGACGACCTTGCCGTACTTCTTCAAGTGTTCGCGGTAGAAATCGACAACTTTTGCGGGCGCATCCTCGGAATCATACTTCGCGACCACCAGCTTCACGCCGAACGCTTCGCTGAGGACGTCGAAGTTGAGTGCATCGCCGTTATCCTCGTCATGCCGCAGACGCGCCCCGGGATAGAGCGGCAGTCCGGCTTTTCGAGCGTCCGCATCGTTACCCATGTGCAAGTCACCTACAGAGCTTTGGATATCAAGATGCTTATCCTGAACGCTGTCTGAGTTTTGGGGCTGAGCGGCGAGGCTGGGAATCGCCATGGCGACGCCGAACGCTACCGCGAGGATCGAACGAAGTACGAACCGAAAGACATTCGGCCGAAACATAATTTCCTCCTTCAACCGCATCCCGCAAAGCGCCCTAGATGTCCGCTCCCTTGCCGTGCGTGCGCACATAGACGAGCGAGAAGCTGGATCCCTCGCCCTCCGATTTGACAGCCACAATGTGTTGATCGTCTTTCTTGCCCACTTTGAGCTCGACGTTGCTGCCGTGATTGCCTCCGCAGGTCAGCTCGTTTGAATCATTCTTGGAGCCATTCGGTCCCATATTCATGTCCAGGTTCAGATCTGAAGTGCGGCATTCGAGAACGGCGCCATACTTTTTCAACTGGTCTTTGTAAAATGAGATGACCTTGGCGGGCGCATCGGCAGACTCGTACTGCAAGGCAACGACTTTTATGCCGTATCCGAAGCCGGAGATATTCACATTGGCGCTCTTGTCATTGCCACTGGAATCTTTATCCTTCAACCGGGCGCCCGGATAAACCGTCAGACCGACGTCGGAGACGTCCGCCTGCTGGCTGACGTGGACTCCGCCTACGAGCGTCTTGATATCCACCTGCTTGTCCTCGCCGTTGGCCTCTTTCTTAACGTTCACGCTGCAAGCGGCCACGAGCAGCAATGCGGCCAGGCTAGCGATTGCGACGAATGCAGAGAACTTGTTCCTGCGCATGTTAAGACCCTCCATTGATGGGCCGAAGAGCGACAACTTGAACCGGACGCTGCAGCCCGGCGCCGCGCTCGGCGACGCTGGGAATGCTCACCGGAAGATGCCCGCGAATAGCAATTTCCCCAAACAGCGCTTTTACCGCGCTTAGCTCAGACACCGAGGCGTTGGAAAACGTGCACATGTAATTCTCGGTCTTTGGGAAGTCTGCCGCCAGATACGGGTTTCCCATGGCGACGACCACGGTCTTTCCCGCTGCACGATCGAGCACGCGCTGCAGCAGCGCCCCAGTCGCATCCGCCATGGCGACCGAATTCCCCACCTTGCCCGCCATGGGCACGACATAGACCGCTGCCACCACGGTCTTGGCCTCGCCCACGGCCTTGAGCACTTCATCGGTCATACCGTCGGCGATGCGCGGATCCACGTACAGCACGCGAGCATCGGGGATTCTGGCGCGAAACTCACGGCCGAATACTCGTCCGGTTTCCGTCCGCACGTCGTCGGAGAAAAGCACAGCCACAACCTGATTGTGCGTCTCCTCTTTGGTTGTATACGGAAGTGCCGCCTTCGCGGTTCCCTGGGACTTGAGCGAAGACTTGAGGGGCAGAACTTTTCCATTGTCGCGCACCAGGGTGATCGCCGCATCCGCTACCTGCTGGCCGAAAGCGAGATTCTCCGGCTTTCCCACCACATTGGCGAGAGCCTTCATGTCTACCGTACGGGCATCCTGCAGCCCAAGAGACGCCTTTGTTTTCAGGATCTTGAGTACGGAGTGGTCAAGACGCTCGCGCGAGATTTCGCCTGACTGAACTGCCTGGAGCATGGCGTTGTACGAAGCGGGGAAGTCGGCGGGGATGAGCAACAGGTCGTTGCCCGCCTTGAAAGCCTCGACGGCGGCCCGGCCGACGTTATTGGCAAAAAGATGTGTCAGCCCCGCCATATCAAGGGCGTCGGTGACGATGATCCCTTTGAAGCCCAGTTGTTTTTCCAGCAGGTCCGAGACGATGGCGGGCGAAATCGTGGCGACGTGGTTAGGATCGGAATCGAGCGCAGGCACGGTCACGTGCGCCACCATGACTGAGTCGACCCCTGCCGCGATGGCTTGGCGAAAAGGTGGCAGTTCGATGGAGTCGAGGTGGGCGCGGTCGACATTCACGCTGGCGACTCCGAGATGCGAATCGGTGGCCGTGTCGCCGTGGCCGGGAAAATGTTTGACCGTGGTCAGCATCCCGCCTTCATGCGCACCTTTGATATATGCAAAAACCAGGTCGCCGACTTGCTTGGGATCTTCGCCGAATGAACGCGTGTTGATGATGGGATTGGCGGGGTTCGAGTTCACATCGGCGTCGGGGAAGAAATTCCAGTGAATGCCGATGGCGCGCGATTCCAGGGCAGTAATGCTGCCGAAAGTTTCAGCGTCTTCCACCTTGCCATCTCCCCCGAACGCCATAGCGTGCGGGAAGACCGTGCTTCCCATCAGGCGCATCGAGACGCCGCGTTCAAAATCGGCCGCGAACAGCAAAGGCAGTTTTGATTCGCTTTGCAGGCGGTTGAGAAGTTCCGCGGCTTCGTACGGCTCGCTGCGCAGAAGATACGGGCCATCCACATGCACCGTCATGGCGAACGAGCCCACGTGATATTTCTGCATGTCTTCGCGCCACTGCAGGTATTCCGGGTTATCGACATTCAGAAAACTGGCCCGGCACCAGATCATGAACACCTGCCCGACTTTCTCTTCGAGGGTCAGCTTGCGCAGAGTCTTCTCGGCCCACTTCTCACCTGCGGGAGTGAGACGGATCGGACCGGGGCGCTGATATTTGTCCTTGGCAGACGCTGCCGTCGTGAGCACGAGGGCGAGCAGTATGAGAGCAAGTGTGCGATGCATGAGGAAACGATAGCAGAACACGGGTCATAGGTGTCGGGTCCTAGGTCTTGGGCCGGGGTTAACTAGCAACGCAGGTAGAGACGACCCCTGAAACTGCGTCCTAAGACCTAAGGCCTGAGACCTGGAAAGTGTGGACGTTAGGCTCGTCTTGAAATCGATTCACTAGACCGTTGAGAAGACGCCCGACTTCCGAGGCCATGTCCGCGAGTTTCTTCCCTTCAGCGGGAGGTAGAAAGCCCAGTTCGCGTCCGATTGTGATCTGGGTCTGAAGCTCCAACAAAGACCCTCTCGCGTGAAATAGGAACTGTAACAACTCTTTGCGGTAAAAACGCCCCTTGCCCTCAGCGATGTTGCTAGGAATCGAAACAGCTGCGCGCCTCATTTGGCTGGTCAGGCCGTAGATCTCTTGCTTGGGAAATGAACTCGTGCTGCGATAAATCTCCAGCACTAAGTCCATCGCGCGGCGCCAAACCTTCAGATCCTCGTAGGTTCCGGGCATGGTCTCCTCCTTCTAGATTGTCGGATGATAACGAACCACGGCTGCTTGGGGCTGTGACATCCGTCACACGGAACAGAGAAAATCCGGTCTCGAAGGTCGGGAGAAATGAGACGAGCCTAATGACCAGGTCCGAAGACCCAAGACCTAAGACCTAAGACCCGCGACCCGATCTTCCGCAGCTCGCCGAATCTGCGCAGCGTCGCCGAAGCCGCGTAGCCAATGGACCTCGGGCTCGCGGCGAAACCATGTCATCTGGCGCTTGGCATAGTTGCGGTGAGCTTGCTGAGCGGCCTGCAGCGCTTGTTCGCGCGTAAGCTCTCGACGAAGAAACTGTACTGCCTGCTTGTAGCCAAGCGAAGACAGCGGGCTCGCCTCATCACCGTATTTTTCCAGCAGCCGCCCCGTCTCTTCCAGCAGTCCCGCGTCGAACATCTGTTGTGCGCGACGGTTGATTCGGTCATAAAGTGCCTGGCGATCGGGATCGAGACCAAGGCGCAAAATGCGGAAGCCACGCAGCGGGTCGCGTCCACGTTGCCACAGCTCCGTCATCTTCTCTCTCGATGCCAGGCATACTTCGATGGCGCGAATAAGCTTGGGCGTGTCGTTGCCATGAATCTTCTCCGCGGCCGCGCGATCGAGCCGGCGCAGAATGCGATGAAGGTAATTGGAGCCGCGGCTTGCATTCCGTTCGCGCAATCGTTCGCGCAGTTCCTCCGAACGCTGCGGACCGGGAAAGAGTCCTTCCAGCAGGGCGCGCAGGTAGAGTCCGGTTCCGCCTACGACGATTGGCAAATGTCCCCGTGCCTTGATTTCTTCGAGCACTTGCCGCGTCTGGCGGGCGTATTCGCCAGCCGTCATATGGCTGGTCGGCGGCACGCAGTCGAGCAGGTGATGCGGAGCCCGGGCGCGTTCGGAGGGCGTGGGCTTGGCGGTTCCCAGGTCAAATTCGCGGTACATGGCGACGGAATCACAATTCACAATCTCGCCGTGGAAGCGTTCCGCAAGCGCCAGAGAAAGCGCCGTCTTGCCGCTGGCCGTTGGGCCGAGGACGACCACCAGCAGCGGTTCAGGCTGCACCGAAGACACCGTCAGCGCAGGCTCCAGTGAATAGCATGCCAGTAGCGAATCAGAGTGAGGACGAGCAAGAGGAAGGCGATCAGCAGCAGGCCGGAAGTTTCCGTGGCATAAATCGCGTGCCGGCGGTGCTTGCCGGGGGAATCGTTCTGGCGCCGGGCGTCAGGCACAAAGATATTGTACGCTCGGCCGCAAGGCGCACGAGGCTCGTCTGCCACATCGGGCACGATGGGGCTTGGTGCTACACTACGCGTCGTTGGTCCTCTTCTCATGCCTGCTTTCTCAGGGAATAACTCCGGCAGAATCGCGCGGTTTGGAGTCTTCGAGCTCGACCTCGCTGCGGGAGAACTGCGCAAGAACGGCGCCAAGCTTCGGCTGCAGGAACAGCCGTTCCAGGTGCTGGCCCTGCTGCTGGAGCGCGCCGGCGACGTGGTCACGCGCGACGAGTTGCGCCAGAAACTCTGGCCCTCCGACACCTTCGTGGATTTCGACCACAGCCTGAACATCGCCGTAAACAAGTTGCGAGAGACCCTGGGCGATTCCGCATCCAATCCGCGTTACATCGAGACGCTGGCGCGGCGCGGATATCGATTTATTGCAGCAACGACATTCGAGCGGGATTCCCCGAGCCTGCATCCTGAGCTGGAAGTTCCGATCCCGCGGCGCAGCCTCACCCGAGGATTATTTGCGTTAATCCAAGTGATGTACGTCGTCTTCTACCTCGTGGCGCTCTTCCGCCTGCATGCCATCCAGGGAATCGCAGATTCCTTCTTGCCGGAATGGGGCGCGACCACGCTGGCGGCCGTGGTGATGGTGACGGCAGGAGTAGGAATTCCGCTGCGCTGCTACCTGCTCTCTGCCGTGGGATTCGACTACCAGCGTCTCGGCGAGAAGTTCCAGAAGATGTTCCCTTTCGTCCTGGCTCTCGATCAGCTCTGGGCGGTGGCTCCATTCCTATTGATGAATAAGATCGGCCTGGGTGCGGCTTTCGCGGCCAGCGCAGCCCTGCTCTACGTACCCTTCTCGGAACGAACTTTGATTCGCATGGCATATATGAAACGGCGAGAGTAGGAGCGAACTTGCTCCACCAGAATGTCCGACTTTCCGTGGAACCAAACTCACCAATCGCGCGTAACCTCGTCTAAGAGGCTGGGCGGAGTGTGTCTGCGCCCAGCGGAGGATTCTTATGAAGCGCATGGGGCTTGGACGGTGGCTGTTCTCTGGTCTTGTTCTCACCGGCTTGGTCTGCTCGTGGGCCGCGCTGCCGGCGCGGGCCGACGATTGGTCGAAAACCTATACCCTCACCGGCAAGCCCGATCTGCGGGTGGAGACATCCGACGCCGACATTCATGTGTCCACCTGGGAGCAGAACACCATCGACGCCAAGGTGACGACGATGAACTACAAGATCGGTGAAGATGGCATCAAGATCGAGGAGCATCAGACGGGCAACGTAGTTGAGATCGACGTGCACTATCCGCATCGCGGCATCTCGATCAACTGGGGCAATTCAACCAGTCACCGCGTTGATATTGACATTCACATGCCGCGCGAAGGCCGAGTGGACCTGCACACCGGCGATGGCAAGATCGCGATCGGCAACTTTAAGGGCGAGATGCAGTTGCGCAGCGGCGATGGCTCGCAAGAGATCGACGGGGTGGACGGCAAACTCCGGGCGGTGACCGGGGACGGCCACATCCACGCCAATGGCCGTTTTGACGAACTCGACCTCAAGACCGGAGACGGCAGCGTGCAGGCGCGGGCCGCGGCCGGTTCGGCTCTGGCCACGGGCTGGAAGCTCGAAAGCGGCGACGGTACGGTGACGCTGGAAGTGCCCGAAAACCTGGCGGCTGACCTGGATCTGCACACCGGAGATGGCCACATCGATCTGGATATGCCGGTCACGACTGAAGGCAAGATTCGCGGGGGCGAGGTTCGCGGCAGACTGAACGGAGGCGGAAATCTGCTGGTGATTCATACTGGAGACGGGTCGATCCGGTTGGGGAAGAGCTAGCGAGCCTGTCTGGCAACTGTGTCTGACAAGCGTGGTATAATGTCTGACACCATGGCTTCGCAGCGCATCACGGTTCGCGTTCCTGTTACTCTGGGGGCTCGTCTGCGTGACCGCTCCCGCCTGAAGGGACAAACTCCTTCCGATGTTGTGCGGGTTGCGTTAGAGAGCTACCTGGGCGAGGGAAGCAGTACGGGCTCGGCTTACGAGTTGGCGGAGGCCGCAGGGCTGATCGGTTGCGTGCGGCGCGCGCCCAAAGACCTGAGCACGAACCGCCAGCATTTTGAAGGCTTTGGAAAGCGCAAATGAGGCAGATTTTGTGGACCGGATTCTGATCGATACCGGTCCGCTGGTTGCCATTCTTTCCCGCGACGACGCCCACCACCGAACCTGTGTGGCAGCGCTCCGGGAAATGTCCGGGCCGTTGTTTTCATGCTGGCCGGTCATCACTGAGGCCGCCTGGCTTTTGCGCCGTTCTCCTCGTGCCATTCAGCAGCTGTTGGGCAGCATGGACAGGGGCTTTCTTGAACTACTGCCGCTTGCGGGCTCGGAAGCCAAAGCCATCGCGGCGCTGATGAAGCGATATGAGAGCATCCGGCCGCAGCTTGCTGACGCGTCTTTGGTTTATCTTGCAGGCCGCGAGCACATCGAAACGATCTTCACCTTGGATCGGCGCGACTTCACAGTTTATCGGACCGGCCGGAGGCGCTCGTTTCGCATTCTTCCGGAGATAAATTAGTTTGCCGTCAGAATCTGTGGTCTGAGCTTGAGGCAGTGCCCTATACTCTTGAGTCCCAACGGCTTCGATTGCAAGGCAAAGATTGTTTGCTCCGCCGTCCCTCGAGCGGGCAAACGGAAGAGGATCTCTTAATGGCATTCTTCCGCATTTGTGTAATTACTCTTGTGCTCACGTCTTGGGTTTCCTCGGCTCGCGCACAACAGCCCGCAGCCGCCGCACCCTCGAAGCCCGAACCCGCGCTGGACGTGACCTCGATGGATCGGAGCGTGGATCCCTGCGTGGACTTCTTCAAGTATTCCTGCGGCGGTTGGATCAAGAACAATCCGATTCCTCCCGACCAGTCGTCATGGGACACGTACTCGAAGATGCAGGACGAGAATCGCGTGCGGCTGCGCGGAATCCTGGAGGCGGCCGCTGTGCCCGATTCTTCGCGCAACGCGGCTACCCAGAAGATTGGCGATTACTATGCCTCCTGCACTGACGAGAAGGCGATCGACGCCAAGGGAACGGAGCCGCTGAAGCCCGAGTTGGAGCGCATTGCGAAGATCGAGTCCAAAGCGGAGATCGCCGATGCGGTCGCGGCCATGGTCCACAGCGGCGCCTTGTTTCGCTTTGACTCTACCCAGGATTTCAGGGATGCGAATCAGGTGATCGCGGAGGCGGACCAGGGAGGACTTGGCCTTCCCGACCGCGATTACTACCTGAAGGAGGATCCTAAGTCAGTCGATCTGCGCAGAGCTTACGTTGCGCACGTGCAGAAGATGTTCGAATTGCTGGGCGACCAGCCGGAAGCGGCGGCCGCGGAAGCGCAGACCGTGATGCGCATCGAAACCGCGCTGGCCAAGGGATCGATGACGCGGGTAGAGCGCCGCGAGCCGAAGAACCTCGACCACAAGATGACCACCGCTGAACTGCAGAAGCTCAGCCCTGAGTTTCAGTGGCAGGTCTACTTCACTAAGATAGGGCTGCCTGCGCTCGCCTCGCTGAATGTGACCTCCCCCGGGTTCTTCAAGGTGATGAACGAGGAACTCGCAAAAGAAAGCCTGGCGAACTGGAAGACTTACCTGCGCTGGCACCTGGTGCATGCCGATGCTCCGTTTCTTTCGGCGGAGTTGCTGAACGAGAACTTTGCATTCTATGGCAAGACCTTGCGCGGCCAGCAGGAGCTGCAACCGCGCTGGAAGCGGTGTACGGAAAACGTAGACGATCACCTGGGAGAAGCTCTGGGCCAGGTGTACGTCGAGAAATATTTCAGTCCCGAGGCGAAACAGCAGGCGCTGAAAATCGTGAAGGAAATCGAAGCGGCCATGGCGCAGGACATCAACTCCTTGCCCTGGATGTCCGCGGCCACCAAGCAGCAAGCGCTGGTAAAGCTGCACGCCATGGCAAACAAGATCGGCTATCCCGATAAGTGGCGCGACTATAGCAAGCTTGAGATCGTGCGCGGCGACGAACTGGGCAACGTCACCCGGGCACGCAAGTTTGAATTCGACCGGGAACTGGCAAAGATTGGCAAGCCGCTCGACCGCGGCGAGTGGGACATGACTCCGCCCACAGTGAACGCCTATTACAACCCGCAGATGAATGACATTAACTTTCCGGCGGGAGTGCTGCAGCCCCCGGCCTTCGATCCTAACTCCGACGCTGCTCCAAACTACGGCGACACTGGCGGGACCATCGGGCACGAACTCACCCACGGCTTCGACGACGAAGGGCGCCAGTTCGATGCGCAAGGCAACCTGCGCGACTGGTGGACCGCCGAAGATGGCAAAGAATTTGTAAAGCGCGCCAGCTGCATTTCAAACCAGTATTCAACCTACACTGTCATCGACGACATCAAGATCAACGGCAAGCTGACGCTAGGCGAGGATGTCGCTGACCTGGGTGGACTGATCCTGGCTTATATGGCGTGGAAAGAAGACACCAAGGGAGAGAATCTGCGGGCGCTCGACGATCTCACTCCCGAACAGAGATTCTTCGTAGGCTACGGGCAAAGCTGGTGCGGCGAAACCCGCGACGAAACCAAACGTTTGCGCGCCACCGTCGATCCGCATTCTCCCGAGAAATACCGCACCAACGGAGTGGTCTCGAACATGCCGGAATTCCAGGAAGCGTTTCACTGCAAGGCGGGATCGCCGATGGTGAATCAAAACCGTTGTAGTGTCTGGTAGACGGGCGGATTCAAGAGGAACTATTCCATTTCTTCTTTGGTGGGGTTGTAAAAGAAGCGGAAGCGAAGAGCCAGATACTGTCCACCGAACTCGCTCGGCAACTCTGGAAATGGGTCTGAACCCACAATGCCGGCCCAGGCCGCGCGATCCAGCGGAACGTCTCCTGAGCTGGTTACCAGTTTCATGCCCGCGACTTTTCCATCTTTGGTGATCGCGAATTCGATGATCAGGTTTCCGTGCTTCATCACCGCCGATTCTGGAATGTGGTCGTACCAATTCTGCCGCACGTCATGCAGCACACGCTGCAGGTAAGGGCCGAAGTCTACGCCTTGCGTGTCGCTCAGAATCTCAAGATTGCCCACCTGGCGGCCATGCGCCCCGGAGCCCAGTCCGAAATCGCCGCCGTTCCCCTGACCACCGCTTCCCGGCCGGGCAGCCGCCCGAGCTGCTTCCTGAATTGCGTCGCCCGCGGACATGGGCCCGCCGAACTTCTTGAACTCATTGTTGATGTTCGGCGTGGCCGGCGTTTGCAGTTGTGCGACCTGCGGATTGGGGGCTGGGGGCTGAGCTGCCTGATTTTGCGCCAGCCCGGCGGACGACTGAGTCTGCGTCTGCGGTCCGCCACTCGAACCAGGCGCTCCCGGCGGTGGAGTCAAAATCTTGCGCAGCTCCTTCACATCCAGCTGAGGATGCCGCGTGGTCGCGATGCGGTTCTTGTCGGATAAGATGTTCGTGTTTGGTTTCGGCACTTTTTGCAAGTCCGACGGAAGCTCAAGGAACGTCAAATCCTTCCCGTTTGTCGGCTTCTTCGCCACCACAGCGGTGTGCCACGGCCAGTATTTTTCAAGTCTCTCAATATTGAAGATGGCAATGAGAAGAATGAGGTGGACGATGACGGAAATCCAGGCAGCTTCGCGGCGCCGCGAGCGCGTCAGATCATCCTGCAGCTGGATCAGCAGATGCGGTACGCGGGCCTCTTCATCCAGCGTGCTATAGGCCGTCTCCCATCCCTGGGCGTCGTACAGCCCGAGCTGTTCTGCCTGCGGCTTCTCAGGAGGAGCCACCGGATCCTGGAATGGAATTTGCGTGAGGGGCATGAACTAAGTTTGTCCGAGCTGCGCTTGTCCGAACCGGGCTTGTCAGAGCTAGACTATCCGAGCGAGGACTGTCCGTTAGACACAGATCCCCCTCGCCACGTTGCATCCCGATTTCCCTGGGATGACGCAACGAACCAGCGCAGCCAAGCTACCTTTATTTTCGCATCTTTCCAGGGATTCTGCTCACTCACAAATAGAGAGGGACTTGCGTGTGTAAACATTTGTAAAACGCCATGAATGTGGGCGGGAAAGGCCACAGCGGACTGGAGTTACAGCAACGCACCGCGATACCTCATGCGGCGGCCTAGCCTTTCGCCTTCGCAATGCCGGCCAGGCCAACCTTCTGCCCATGCTCGCGAATCTCCCCCACAATGTCGAGCGCCAGCGCGAGTGCGCGGCGCCCATCGTCGAGCGGCACCACCGGCGTGGACCGCTCCCGCACCGCATGCAGAAACGACCTCAACTCGGCGTGCAAAGGTTCTTCCGAAGTCACCGGAGGCTTGGCCACTTTTATCTGCGGATTCACGGTAGGAGCGCCCGGCGCTCCATCGGCCCCGACGGTAAAGACGAGCACTTCCTGCCGTCCGTAATCGACGGAAACATACTGCTGCGGCTGAAAAAAACGCAGCTTGCGCACGCGCTCGGTCGAAACCCGGCTGGCGGTGAAGTTGGCTACGCATCCCGACTCGAACTCCAGCCGCACATTCGCAATATCAACTTTTCCGGAAAGAATAGGCAAACCGACCGCGCGCACCTCTTTCACCGGAGAATTCGCGAACGAGAGTACGATGTCCAGGTCGTGAATCATCAGATCAAGCACCACGTCGACATCGAGCGAGCGCGGAGTGAATACGCTGAGCCGGTGCACTTCGAAAAACATCGGCTGGGTGAGTAGCGGGATCGTGGCGCGCACTGCGGGGTTGAAGCGTTCGAGGTGTCCGGCCTGGGCAATTCGCTTATGCGTGCCCGCCAGTTGCACCAACTCGTTCGCCTCGGCCAGAGAAGCGGCGACCGGCTTCTCAATCAAAACATCAACGCCCGCTTCCATCAGATCGCGGGCCACTTCCAGATGATGGACAGTCGGCGCCGCTACCGACGCGGCCCGCACCTCGCTGTGCGTGGTCAGCATCTGCGCGACTGAGCCAAAGGCGCGGCAGCCGAACTCGCGCGCTACCGCGTCGGCGCGATCCAGATTAGGATCGACCACGCCCACCAGTCGCACCGGTTCGCCCTGCTGTTCCAGCTCTTTGTAGACCCGCGCGTGGTTGCGTCCGAAGACGCCCACCCCCACCACCGCAACGGAAATCGGATTCTCAGCTTGCAGGAAGGAACTCTCACCTGGCTGGTTGCCAGCAGGAACAACAAATTGTAAACGTAAAGCCAGGAAAGAGCATCTGGAATAGATTGAGTCATTTTGCGATCGCGCGATTAGGCGATTGGAACACTTTATGCGACAACGGTTTTCAATTGCCTAATGACCCGATCGCTCAATCGCCAAATTCTTAAGGAGAGCCCTCTCACCCCATGCGAACCATAGCCCTGCTCACAGTTTCCAACATCTTCATGACCTTCGCCTGGTATGGCCACCTGAAATATCGCGACGTCCCGTTGTTCAAAGTGATCGTGATCAGCTGGATGATTGCCTTCTTCGAATATTGCTTTCAGGTGCCGGCCAACCGTATCGGCTCCTACGAGTTCAGCGCGGCGCAACTGAAGACCATCCAGGAAGTCATCACGCTGATCGTTTTCTCGGTGTTTTCAGTGCTCTACTTGAAGCAGCCGGTGCGCTGGAACCACGCCGTCGGATTTGCCATGATCGTCGCCGCGGTGGGAGTGATTTTCAAACAGTGGTAAGTCGGCTAAGGAGCGCTCAGTTTACTTCGTAGCCTGAACCCGGGCTTGCACTTTCTTCAAAATCGCAATCTGCCCTGCGTGGTACAGCGCGTGTTGCGCCACTCCGTGCAGCATGAAGTAAAAGTCGTATCTCTTTCCCGGAACCCGCTCACGCAGGCAAGGCTCTGGCAAGGCCGCAACTGTCTTTACCAACAGATCGTGGGTGCGCTTCGCGTGAGCGATCGCCTCGTGCCATGTAGTTTGAGTGGGCTTGGGAACGAGGGGGAAATTCGCCGTGCCTGTGAGCTGGACTTTCTCCCCGCCCAGGCGGCGGTAGGCTGCATCGTCCCAGGCAGAGACGTGCAGCAGCAACTCCCAGATGGTATGCACATCAGGCAAGGGCTGGGCAGCGGCGGTGGCCGCATCCATATCCCGCAACAGCTCAAGCAGAGCCGGGCCATGCCAGGCGTCGCCTTCAAACGCGCGGTGAAGCTGCTCGGCAATCAGGGCAGGTTCAGAGATCGGAGAGGTCATGCTCTTAATTTCCTTGCTGAAAAAGTATCAGAGCTGCTCACACCCGAGACCTATGAATACACGTTATCACGCCGAAAGAGACCACAATAGACCACTGTGTTGCCCAGTCATCGTATCGCCACTCATCCCGGACTGCCGCGCTGCGACGCGTGTCATGATCCTTCCTGGAAGTCGAGCCTATGCGAGTAGCCCCATCCTCTTTCCTACATTTCCCAGCACTTCCAGCGCCTGCTCCAACTCCTCTTTCGTGTGCGTCGCCGTCATAATGGTGCGGATGCGAGCTTTGCCTTCGGGCACGGTGGGGAAGGCGATGCCGGTGCCGAACACGCCTTCCTGGAAGAGCTCGCGGGAGAAGTCCATGGTGAGCTTGCCATCGCCGATGATGATCGGCGTGATGGGAGTCTCGCTGGCTGGAGTGGCGCGACCACCGATGTCGAAACCGAGAGCCCCAAGTTCTTTTTTCCAGAAGCGCGTGTTCTCCCAGAGTTTTTCCATGCGCTCTGGTTCGTTTTCCAAAACATCGAAGGCAGCGATGCAGGTTGCGGCCACCGATGGCGGATGCGACGTCGAAAACAAGAACGGCCGCGCCCGGTGGTAAAGAAAGTCAATCAGATCGTGCGATCCGCAGACGTATCCACCGAGCGCTCCGATGGCCTTCGACAACGTGCCAACCTGGATGTCCACGCGCCCGTGCACTTTGAAATGATCAATCGTGCCGCGGCCGTTGCGGCCAAGCACGCCGGAAGCGTGCGCGTCGTCGACCATCATAATGGCGCCGTATTTTTCCGCGACATCGCACAGCCCGGGCAGTGGGCCAATGTCGCCATCCATCGAAAACACGCCGTCAGTGATCAGCAGCTTCTTTCCCGGCTTATCTTTCACGCTGGCCAGTTGTTCTTCGGCGTGGGCGACGTCTTTATGGCGGAAGACCAGGATCTGCGCTTTCGACAGGCGTGCGCCGTCGATGATCGAAGCATGGTTCAGCGCATCGGAGATGATGTAATCCTCTTTCCCCAGCACCGCCGATACCGTGCCGGCATTGGCTGCGAAGCCTGACTGAAAAACAACGCAAGCCTCCACGTTCTTGAAACGCGCAATCTTCTCTTCGAGCTCCATGTGGATTTTCATCGTTCCAGCAATGGTGCGTACCGCACCCGATCCGACGCCGTACCTACGCGTGGCTTCAAGGGCGGCCTCGCGCAGCTTGGGATGTGTGGTTAGGCCGAGGTAATTATTCGACGCCAGGTTGATGACTTTCTTGCCGTCGAAGGTGCAGACCGGCGCCTGCTCATCCTCAAGCACGCGCAGCTTGAAATGAGTGCCCTTGGTCTTAAGTTCGTTGAGCTGGTCGGTGAGATAAGAGAGCGGATTGGTGCGGGCTGCAGTGGTCATGTCGTGCCTCGGAGCTCTTTTGCCACGGATTTACGCGGATTAACAGGGATCCAGCCTGATCAGTGTAGTCCTCGAGAGCTGAGCTTGGGCTTTCAAAACATAATCGGGTTTCCGGTCGCAATACTGGCCTCGCAGAGTTGCTTCATGTTGGTGAAGAATTCTTTTTCGGACTCGGCAAGAATATCGCTGGAGTGCAGTACGGTATCGACTTCTTTCAGCAACGCTGGAGACTCCCTGACAGGGATCCAGTCGCCGGTGTGCGTGCCGTCGTAGAGAACTTTGTCTAGCAAGATCGGAAATCGCGGTCCGGGTTTTCCCTGTAAGTGACGCAGAAAGCTGCGCAGATTTCCTACCTTCGTGATGTTGCCCAGGAAAAACGAAAGAATAAATCCCTCGTGCTCGCATGAATCAGCAAGCCACTGGTCATGCGCTTCCCATTCGTCGTCGGTGGGATCGCCCGTCAGCATGGGCTCGCCGCTTTCGTCGAAGGTCAGGCGGTCAGGAAACGGGTGGGGCTTGGCTTTGCCCTCCCGGATGCAAGTGCAGCGTACGAATGCATCAAGGGCCATAATTCACTTCCATCTGCAAATGTGATTCTGCCTGAGCTCCGTCGCTGAAGCTTTCGCGGACAAGAGTGTCCGCGCCACACAACCTGTGCCACACGATCATTTCACGCCGTTGGGATACACCAATATCTTACTAGCCTCGCCGGTCTTCAGCCGCTCCATGGCCTTCGAGAAATCCTTCATCGCGATGCGGTCGGTGATCACGGGATGGAGATCGAGCTTGCCGGCCTTGAGCAGCGCGGTCATCTGGTACCAGGTCTGGTACATGCGGCGGCCGTTGATGCCCTGCACCGTGATGCCTTTGAAAATAATGTCTTCGGAAAAGTTAAGAGAGATGGGTTTCGAAGTCAGACCAAGGAGGGAAATTCTTCCGCCGCGCCGGACGATATCGAACGCGGTGCGAATCGAGTCGGGGTGCCCGGCCATTTCAAGCACCACGTCCACGCCCAGCCCGCCGGTCTTCTCCATCACAATCGCGCGCACGTTCTCTTTCGAGGGATCGAGGACGTAATCGGCCTTCATTTCGTGCGCGATCTTGCGCCGGTGCTCGTTCACTTCGATGGCAAACACGCTGGTCGCACCAACCGCCCGCGCCACGGCAATGGCAAAAAGTCCGATCGGCCCGCATCCCGTGATGGCCACGGTTTTCGCGGCGATCTCGCCCGCCAGCACGGTGTGAACTGCGTTCCCGAGCGGATCGAGAATTGAGGCATACTCCTGCGGAATCGCGGGATCAAGCTTCCAGATATTTGATTCGGGGATGACCACATACTCGGCGAAGGCGCCGTCTGTGTCTACGCCGATGATCTTCACGTCCTGGCAGATGTGAGCTTCGCCGGTGCGGCACAGCAGGCACTTGCCGCAAGCCACATGCATCTCGGCGGAGACGAAGTCGCCTTCCTTCACGCTGGTTACTTCATCGCCGAACGCGGCCACTTCGCCGCAGAATTCGTGCCCGGGAATCAGTGGAGGATGGATCCGGTTCTGCGCCCAGCGGTCCCAGTTGTAAATATGCAGATCGGTGCCGCAGATGGATGCCACCTTCACCTTGACCAGCACGTCGTTCCGGCCGAAGGTGGGAATCTTTACCTCGCGAACCTCCGCGCCCGGCGCGGCCTCCGGCTTGACGACCGCTAACATCGTGGATGGCATGACCGCTACCTTATGAATTCAGACTGAGACACAAAACGTATGATTCTAGCACCCTGGATTCTCTTGCGCGCACTGGCGATCGCAATCCCGACGCTCAACGCTATCGTGGTCGCGATCCCCGGTCGGGCTTCGGCGCGGCCGTTTTGAAATCCTCCGACTTGCCCCGAGGAATGCTCAGCGTGTTCCACGAGCCCGAGCGGATGTGTTTGGCCAGGAACACAATCTGTCCGGTGTGCTGCGCATAGTGCGCAATCTGGCGGTTGACGGCCTGCAGTACGGTATGGGGCTCGCCGCGAATGGTCACGGTGCGCATGACGTCTTCCGGCTTAAGCGACTCGATCGCCGCAAATACTCGCATCCAACCGTCTTCCCATGACTTCATAAGATCGCCGCGCGTGGTCGCAGGGCTGAGTTCGAATTCCTGATCGCGAAAACGATCAGGTTTCTCTCCGTCGGAGGTGAGGAAGTCGGTGAAGCGCGAGCGCATATTCCCTGCCATGTGCTTCACCAGGACGGCGATGGAATTCGATTCCGGGTCGAGGGTAATAAACAGCTCTTCATCTTTGAGCTGCGCCATCGCGCCTTCGGCCAGGCGCTTGTGTCCGCGCATCTGGCGGCGGGCTTCGTCGAGATAGTGAGTTGCGGGGTCAGTCATAAGGTTTACCTGTCATGAATTAGATGCAGGACCGACCGGCGGGATCAGCGGGTACGGAGCGGTGAGAGTCTGCGGCCGCACCTCCATTTCCAGTTCGAACCCTCCCACCCATTTCGCAAACAGGTTGTAGAGCAGCGCGCCGATCGCGCCCATGATGAATCCCATGGCTCCGTAGAACACGGGCGCGAGGACGGCGAGGCCGATCCCAAAGCCGATCCCAAAGGCTCCGGCTAAAGGATTGTTCTGCTGCTGACCGAGAGCAGACCCCATCAGTCCCATCATCAGGAAAAATGGCGCGACGATCAGGCCCATACATCCGTGGATTAATCCCAGAATCTTAGCCACCGACAGCACTCCAACCGATTTGACGATATGCACAGGCCGCTCCTTAATTTCCAGGTTGAGTTGAAGGTCCCCAGCCGCCGCCGCCCGGCGACTCGATCCGGATGCGCCCGCCTTTTCGCAGCCGCGTGCTGAATTTGCCCGACATCTCTTCAATCGAGCCGCTGCTGCGGACCACGCTGGTTTTTCCTGGCGAGCCGGCCTCGCCACCAGCGAGTCCCCACGGCCCACGTGCGCGCCGGTCTGCTAGCAGGGTGACCTCGCAGTCGGTCAGCACTTCGATTTCGCGGATAATGCCGTCGCCACCACGATGCTTTCCGGCGCCTCCGCTGCCGGGCCGAAGCGAATAGTGGCGAACCCGCAAGGGATAGGCATACTCCAAAGCCTCTGCCGGAGTGTTCAGCGAATTGGTCATGTGAGTATGCACGCCGGAGATGCCGGCCCTGTCCGGCCGCGCCCCCATGCCTCCGGCGATCGTTTCATAGTAAGCAAAGGGCTGGCCGGTTTGGGGATCGACGCCGCCAATCGTGAGATTGTTCATCGTTCCCGAAGCGGCCGCGGGAATGTGGTCTGGAATGGCCTGTGCGAGCGCGCGCAACAAAACGTCGACGATGCGCTGCGAGGTTTCGACATTTCCTCCGGCCACCGCTGCCGGCGGCCGAGCATTCACAACCGAGCCCTCTGGAGCAATCACCCGGATAGGTCGCATAAGTCCTGCCGTCGCTGGCACATCCTCGGCCAGCACGCAACGGAAAACGTAGAAGCATGCAGAGTACGTAATCGCCTCGACCGCATTCACGCTGCCTTCGACCTGCGGATCACTTCCCGTGAAATCGACTGTAACGGCGTGGCGTTGCCGGCCACTCCTCACGTTAATTTCTACGGCGATCTTTACCGGCTTGTCGCTGATTCCGTCGTTGTCCAGAAAATCTTCCGCGCGATAAGTGCCCGAGGGTACACGCTGCAGAAACGCCCGCATCAGTTCTTCGGAGTACTGCAGCAATTCCCGCGCCGCACGCCGGGCACGGTCGATTCCGTAGCGCGCGCAAACTTCCTGCAAGCGCTCGGCTCCGGTGTGGCAGGCCGCGATCTGCGCGCCGAGGTCGCCTTCGCGTTCCTCGGGCGTGCGTACATTGTTGAGCAGCAACGCCAGCACATCGCGCTCCGTCACGCCGGCGCGCATGATCCTCACCGGAGGGATTCGGAATCCCTCTTGATAGATTTCTCGGCACAGGCCCATCGAGCCCGCGTATGCTCCGCCCACGTCCGCGTGATGCGCCCGCGATGCTACGTAGAAGTCAGGATGCTTCCCGACCTTTCGCGGGCGGGAGCCTGCCCTGAGCCTGCCGAAGGGGCGCCCGCGCCCCACAAACACCGGAGCCACCAGCGTGATATCCGGCAGATGCGTTCCGCCACGAAAAGGATCATTCAGCATGACCACATCTCCCGGCGCCATCTCGCACGCTGCGATTGCCGCTCGCACCGACATTGGCATCGACCCCAAATGGACCGGCATGTGATCGCCCATAGCGATGACCTCTCCAGCGCGGTCGAACACGGCACAGGAATAATCCCGTCGCTCCTTGATATTGGGGGAAAACGCAGTACGCCGCAGTGCCGCACCCATCTCCTCGGCAATCGAGTGGTAAAGGTTCTTGAATATTTCCAGTTCGATGGGATCGCGCCGCATGGGGGGCAGTGTACCGGATTCGTGCCCGGCGATGTCGATCGTCGATCTGGGCCAACGTTCAGCGCCAACGATCGGCGCCAACCTGCCGGCCGAGAAAATTCTTCGGTTCACTCCACAATTCTGTTGACACTCCGTTCATGCTGCCGCAATATCTTGTGTTAAGGACGCTGCCTGTACCGCAAGTTGGGTAGCGTTTGGCAACCGACTCGCAGTTGAAATCGTTTGCAAGGGAAAATCGTTCACGGAGGATCCTTCATGGCAACGAAGAAGAAGGCAAAAAAGAAGAAACACTAACCGTCTGCGAAACGATACTTCGCACGGGCCAAAAGTTTAACCAGCCTCTCAGGAGAAGCACCTCTTGAGAGGCGTTCTTTTTTTGCAAGTAGCAGTTGGCAATTGGCAGTTGGCATTTGAGCTTTCAGCGCCTGTTCGTCCTGCCGCTACCTGCTAATTTGCTGACTCCCCACTCAAAATTCTCCTTATCGAATGCTCCAGGTGTGTCACAATTGTGAACCATCGGGTCGAAGCGGGTGCGAGCATGCGTGCGAAGAACATGAGTCCCAGGAAGACGAGCGCGAGCAGGAATCGAACGGATGAAGTTTTCATCCCAGACAAACTCTACTTCCGCATCGGCGAAGTGGCCACCTTGTGCCGGCTGCCCGCCTACGTTCTGCGCTTCTGGGAAAGCGAGTTCCCGCAACTCAAGCCGGTAAAAAGCAGCACCGGCCAGCGCATGTACCGCCGACGCGACGTGGAAAGCGTTCTGCGGATCAAGCAACTGCTCTACGAACAGGGCTTCACCATCATAGGCGCGCGCCAGCAACTGCGTTCTGAGACGAAAACCGATAAGGGGCAGGCCGCCATTCCATTCCCCGCGCAAGCTTCTGCCGACATGCAGCGCATCCGCCAGGGCCTGCGCGAGATTCTGAGCTTACTCTCCGCGCGGCGCACGGGATGATGCGGCTGATGCGTGCCGTCTTTTCAAACCCAGCAATCTAGACTCAACGAACTGTCTCTATCGCTACGCGAGGGGTTGAACTTCCCTGAGCACCCGGGTGTAGAATCCCATCTTCGCGGGGGCACGAATGGAGACTCAGCAGAGGGAAGTCGGCGTTGATCTGAAGAATTTCGCGGATATTGTAAGGAAAATTTCAAGCACCGTTTTGTTCTTGCTGGCTGCGATCGTAATCCCGGCCGTGTCCTCCGCGCAGGAGGCGAACGGAAGAATCTTCGGAACGGTCTACGACCAGCAGGGAGCGGTAATCGCAGCGGCGCAGGTCACCGTAACCAACACCGCTACCCACATCGTCCGCACCGCCGCTACCGACAACGAAGGGCGCTTCCAGGTCTTAGCGCTTCCCATCGGCACTTATAAGGTGAAGGCCGAGCACACAGGATTTCGCACCGTTATCAGCGCGGAACAGAAACTGCTCATCAACCAGGCCCTGCGCCTCGACATCAAAATGGGAGTCGGAACAGCCAGCGAGACGGTCGACGTCGGCGCCGAGGCTGCACCGGTGGAAACCGTCAACCCAACTCTGGGGCAGTCGATAACCGGACGAACCCTCACCAACATGCCGCTGAACGGACGCGACACGCTCGACCTCGCCTTGCTTCAGCCTGGAGTAACCGAGAGTAATGATGACAATGGTGGGGCCGGTAACTACAGCATCGCCGGCGGGCGAACCGATTCAGTCACGTTTCTGCTGGACGGCGGACTGAATAACGATCTCATCGATAACAGCAACCTGCTCGACCCCAACCCGGACGCCATCGCGGAATTCCGCCTGCTCACCAGCAACTACACCGCTGAATACGGCCGAAACGGGGGAGGAATCATCAGCGAAGTCATCAAATCAGGCTCCAATCAGATCCATGGCAGCGCCTTCGAGTTTTTCCGCAACCGGGTGCTCGACGCCAACGACTTTTTCAACATTCCGTTGGGCATTCCGCGGCTTGATCTGAAGCGCAACCAGTTCGGCGGGACGCTGGGTGGACCTATCCGCAAAGACAAGATCTTCTTCTTTTTCGCTTATCAGGGACAAAAGCAAACTCAAGCCGTGCCTGACATTGATATCCCGGTGTACACGCCACAGGAACTGCAGGGCAACTTCTCCCAGGTAGTGAACGGCGGCCCCGATCCCAATGTGGCTTGCTTCCTCGCCGGCTTTCAGCCGACTCCTCTGCTAAGCTCTTGCCTCGACGGTAATGGTAACCCGCTGCCGGCACATCCATACTTTCAGCCGAATCCTGCTTTGGCGGCGCAGGCAATCATTAGCCCCACCTCGATTGATCCTGTCACCCAGAATTACATCAACGCCGGCCTGGTCACGACTTCCCCGACGAACCAGACGGTTTGCAACACGCAGGGAATATGCACCGGGCTGTTCTCTACTTCACTGGAGCAGACGAATAACGCGGAGGAATTGACCACCAAGTTCGACTTCAACCTGAGCGCCAAAGACAAAGTCGCAGCTACCATAGGCGGCAATCGCACACCCTCGCTGAACCCTTTTCCCTACGCCACGGTGCCGGGTTTTCCCAGCCGCACCGTTGCCGATTACTACTTCACGAATATTGGCTATACCCACATCTTTTCCCCTACGCTGCTGAATGAGTTCCACTTTGTGACTCATCGCAGCAATTTTCTGCAGGATACCGTGGTCACGCGCTTGCCCACCGGACCGAGCCTCGGCATCGGCATTACACCGGACCTCGCAACCGGCCCCACCAACATCTTCTTCGACACAGGCTATCAATTTGGTCCCAGTGAGAACGGTCCCACGCGCTTCGTGGAAAATACTTTTTCCTGGACCGACGCAGTCTCCTGGGCCAAAGGAAAACACAACTGGAAATTCGGAGCCGGATTCTCGCCCTACCAGGAAAACCTCGTCTACGACTATTACACAAATGGAGAATTCGACTTCTACTCCCTCAGCAGTTCTGCCGCTTCGGGGAATCCTTACGCAGACTTTCTGATGGGGGGCGCGTCCGGCTATTTTCAGGGGGCGCTGGCGCCATCGAATATTCGCAGCAAGAGCACCTACGTGTTCGGCCAGGATGAGTGGCACGCCCTTAAGAACCTGGTTCTGACGCTGGGTCTGCGTTACGAATACAACACACCCAAGGCTGATACCCAAGGACGTACTTTTTCGGTAATTCCGGGACTGCAGTCAAAGCGCTTCGTCAACGCTCCTTTGGGCATGGTGTTCCCCGGCGACCCGGGAGCTCCCAAAGGCACGAATTTTCCCGACAAGACGAACTTCGCCCCGCGCTTCGGTTTTGCCTGGGATCCGACAGGAAAAGGCAAGACGAGCGTGCGTGGCGGCATTGGCCTTTTCTACGACATTCTCAAAGGCGAAGACAATTTGCAGTTCAACGGGCAACCGCCTTTCGTCAGCAATGCGGGGTTCTACTTCGACACCGTTCCAGTCCAGAACGCGCCGTTGAACTATCTGAGTCAACCCTTTGCGGCCGCTGGGCAGACCAATACCTTTCCTTCCGAGCCGCCACCGAGCAACTACGACTTTGGGCCGGTAGAGCCCATCAACAGCACTGGGTTTATCTACTTAGACGCCCCGCACCTGCGCACGCCTTACGTTTACCAATACAACCTGAGCCTGCAGCACAATCTCTTCGCTGACATGGTTCTCGAAACGAACTATGTGGGCAGTTCCGGGCATGGGTTGACTTCACTGAAAGACGTCAACCCCATGGTGCTGGGAACCACCAATCGCGCCCTGGAGAGTAACTTCGGCAACTGTGGAATCTTATGGAACGCGATGTGTTTCGGCCAACTTCCCGAATTCCAGAACGTATCGAATGCGAACTACAACGCTCTCGAAGCCAGCCTCACTCGGCAACCTAAGAGTTCGAAACTGGGCACAGCGTATTTCACTCTGGCCTACACTTACGGGCACAATCTGGACAACGCATCGGGGTTTGCCCAGCGCAACTCGACGGTGCCGGCTTATAGCCCCGACCTTTTTTATGCGTCCGGAGACACTGATGTCCGCCAACGCATCAGCTTCAGCGGGGGCTGGGACCTGCCTTTCGACCGGATGTGGGCGACAGGTCCGAAGCGCCTGACCACGGGATGGAGCGTTTATCCCATCGTGACTTGGCGCACCGGTTTCCCCTTCGACATTCCAGCGGGGTTAGGAGGTACGGTTGACCCAACGAACCCCGGAACCTCAGGCGCCGGCGATCCTTATCTCTCCCACGCCGCCGTCGTTGCGCCCATACACATGCTCGATCCCAGCCGCTTGACCACGATCCTTCCGACCGTTTACGGCAGCGATGCGAGCGGAAATTGCCTGATAACAACTGGGCAACCCATCAGCGGCCACTTCATGTTCGATCCCAACAGTTTTTCGAATATTCCCCTGCAGAACAACGCCTACTACGGCGGAGCAAACCCCTGTTTCCCTCAGCTTGATCCAGTTAATAATCCGGCAGACCGCACCTACGGCCTCGCGCGCAACGTCCTGCGCGGGCCGCATCTGACGAATTTTGACGTGGCTCTCGCCAAGACAACCGCCATCACGGAGAGCGTCGGCTTGGAATTTCGGGTGGAATTCTTCAACGTCCTGAATCATCCCGAGTTCGCACAACCCACGGTGCTCGACGGGGCCACCAACATTAACGGAGCGACCTTTGGCCAGATTACAACGACGGGAAGCTTCCGCGGCCCGGCCCCGCGCATCGGGCAGTTGGCAGTGAGGATCACATTCTAGGGTCTTCAGCAGAGGAAAAACGGCAACGGGCGAGGGTCTCGACCTTCTAGCCACGGTGCCGGATGATGCTGGCGCGGAGGTCGTGGTTGACCTATCCGCGAACGCTTAACCCTTTTACGCCGCGCGTTCCGGAGTTGGCTTTTTCCCCGCGTTCGCGGCGTCCAGGCGGATGCGGCTTACGCGTGAGGTCTCTTGCACCAGATCGTCGGTGACGGTCGCGGCGTCGCCTGCCATGACCGATCCCGCGGCCAAAGCAAAGCGCAGCGCGTCGGCCTGATCTTCGAAATACAGAATGACTTGCCCAGACATAAGAATTCTCCCGATAGGTGAACTAGGTTCAATTGGAAAGATCTTGGGCGAAAGTGCGCCGACGGGCGTAACGCGATTGCCCCGATTGTCGAGGAAGGCTGCCAGCGATCAAAGTGCTTTTCTTGGTTCGCGGGAAAACACTAGTACATCGCAGAGAAACTAAAACTGAATGGTCGGGACGGGCAGATTTGAACTGCCGACCCCTCGCACCCCAAGCGAGTGCTCTACCAGGCTGAGCCACGTCCCGACTAGGAAGGAATCCGCTGCTTCATCCGCGGCGGATGGGGTTAACCAGAGAATCTTACCACCAGCGGCACAGTTTCGCCTGATCAGGCACACGTTGGAGGCTCGTGGTCTGGTCACTTGCGCTTGCGTTTCGACTTCTTAGAGGAAGGCCCGGGCGCCGGCCGCGATGGCGTTTCTTCGAAAACGGCAAACTGGATTTTCTTCTCTACAGGATCGATTCGGTCGATCAAAACGCGTATCCTCTGCCCCAGGCTGTAGGTCTTGCGAGAGCGCTGGCCGATGATCTGGCGCGTGTTCTCGTGGTAGGTGTACAGATCATCGGTAAGGGTGTTCAGCGGGACCAGGCCTTCAACGAACAGGTCAGTCAGTTCGACGAAGAAGCCGAACTTGGTGACACTGGTGATAAGGCCATCGAAATCTTCACCCACGCGATCCTGCATGAACTTGACCTTCTTCCACTCCATGAGTTCGCGCTCGGCATCGTCAGCGCGACGCTCGGACTGGCTCGATTCTTCGGCGATCTCGTGGAGTTCCTCGATTTTGATTGGCCCACCCAGCGGCTCGAGCGCTTCACGATGAGCGCCGTGATCGCGTCGCTTCGACCATGGCGAAGGAGTGGCATCGCCCTGAGGCCCATCTGACGCTGAGATAGAAGCTACGCCGGAGACTCCGACGGGAATCTCGCCGTCGTGAATCTCTGCCGATTGGCGCAGCACGTCCTTCAGAATACGATGCACAATCAGGTCGGGATAGCGGCGGATCGGCGACGTGAAGTGCGTGTAACTGGTTGCAGCCAGCGCGAAGTGACCGACGTTCTCTTCCGAATAGCGCGCCTGCTTGAGCGAACGCAGCATTAGGTAGCTCAGGATGCGCTCTTCCGGTTTGCCCGCAATCTTGGCGGCCAGTTTCTGGTACATGCGCGGGGTAATGTGAACGTCTTTTGGGATTTCGATGTGACTTACTTGCTTGCCCGTGCCGCGCGCGGAGCGCCGGTCTGTCTTGAGCTGCACGCGGTGAATGGGCAATGGGCCGACTCCGAGCGAATATCCGAAAGTTGCGGCTATGACCTCGAAATCATAGACGCGCTTGGCGTCCGGCTTTTCGTGAATGCGATATAAAGACGCGATGCGTTTCGATTCCAGGTAGTGCGCGACGCATTCGTTCGCCGACAGCATAAACTCTTCGATCAGACGATGAGCGATGTTGCGCTCCGAACGCGTGATGCTCTTCATCAGTCCGAACTCGTCGAACTCGATGACCGGTTCGGGCAGGTCGAAGTCGATCGATCCGCGGCGCTGGCGTTTGCGGTTGAGGATCAGGGCGAGATCGCGCATGAGTTCGAACGTGGGAACCAGCGCTGCGTAACGCCCACGCGCGGCGGCATCTCCTTCGATCACTGCGTTCACCGCGGTATAAGTCATACGCTCGGCCGAACGGATCACCCCTTCGCTCAGTTCATAACCAATGATTTCGCCGCGAGGATCGATTCGCATCACGCACGACAGCACCAGCCGATCGAGGTTCGGACGGAGGCTGCAGATGTCGGTCGATAATTCGAGCGGCAACATGGGCACGGCGCGATCCGGGAAGTAGACGCTGGTGCCGCGTAGCCGTGCCTCCTGATCGAGTGCGGATTCCGGCGTGACGTATTGCGCGACGTCGGCAATGTGGACCTGCAGCTCGAAATTGCCTTCGGCAAGGTTGCGCACCGTGACGGCGTCGTCGAAGTCGCGCGCCGTCTCGCCGTCGATAGTCACAATGGGCAGGTTGCGAAAGTCCCGGCGGTGTAGAAGTTCCGTAGCGGGGATAATGCCGGAGACATTCTGCGCTTCTTCCAGCGTTGCCTCGGGGAAATGATGCGGCAGGTGAAACTTGCGGATCGTGATTTCGACGTCTACGCCGAAGTCGTCCTGACGGCCCAGAATCTCAATGACGCAGCCCCGCGGATTTTGCGTGGGTGTGGGCCAGTCAGTGATTTCAACGTCGACGACCACGCCTTCGAGGTCATCCCATTCTGAGAGGCGAGCGGCCTCATCGCCAAGCACCCGGTCGACGGATCTGTGTGGCACCGGGGTCCCGCCGGCTTTCGCACGAGCCGACGAGGACGGTGGCGCGACGCCGGCATCCGGATACTCCATGCCCGCCGGGATGACGATGTCCTGCGTGATCTTGCTGTCGATCGGCTTCACAAAGTTGTTGCGGCTTCCGTAGTGGAAAATTCCGACCACAGTAGGATGTGCTCGCACCACCGGCCGCACGATGCGCCCTTCGGCGCGGCCATCGGGACGAACCGCCATAATGTCGACCAGCACGCGGTCGCCGTGCATGGCGTCGCCGATGGCGTGGGGCGCGATGAAAATATCCCCAGCCAGACGCGACTTGAGAGATGGGCTCAGCGAGCTTGCGTCGGGGATGACGAAGCCGAAGCCGTCGCGGTGCATGCTGAGGCGTCCGACGACAAGGTTCTTGTCGGCGGCGGGCTGAGGGATGGCGTAGCGATCGGAATTGAGCTGAATCAATTCTCCAGCCGAAACGAGCTTCTGAAGGTGCGAGTCGAGTTCGCCGCGAGCGCTTCCGTGCAGGCCGAGTTCGCGCACCAGTTGTTTGAATCCGGCCGCGCGCTTGGGTTGGCGGGCGATGTGTTTCAGGATGGTGGAGTCGGAAAGCATGAGGGCGGTCGTTGGTCGCTAGTCGTTGGTCGTTCGCCAAAGACCTTTAGAGAGTAATCTTAGCGCAGCGAGACGGAATGTAGTTTCGCCAATGGCTAACGACCAACGACCAACGGCGTTTTTGTTACCACGTATCGCCACCCCCACGCGGCGGCCAGGCGCCGAGCATCTGCCGGATCATCGCGATCTGGCCTGTGTGATAGCTGTTGTGCGCGACCATCTGCCAGAGCACAGCCTCCTGCGTTCCGGCGAGTTTCGCGTCGCCTTCGTGAACGGTTTCAATCTGTCTCTGCATTTCGTCCAGAGAGCATTCCGCCAGCTTGGTGAAATCAGCGAGCAAGGCGGCAAAGCGCTTGCGCAGCCGGTCCCAGTCCTGCGCATCGCGCGGCGACGGTGCGGGCGGGAAGGCTTCCGAGGAATGCTCCGGATACGCCGGCCGCTCGCCGCGAATGCGGCGCAATTCGTAGTCCATCCAGTAATTCATGTGGAAGACTAGCTGCCCGATGGAGTGCGGGAATCCTTCGACATGCCGCGCCGCCAATTCGGCCGAGAGATCTTCGACGCAGGCAAGAGGATCCGCGTGTGAGCCCTTGCCGTGCAGGAGTTCCGTGAGAGCGCGCGAGGACATAGCTTCAGTCAGCGACTCGCAGCAAAATACTTCTCCTCCAGAATCCGGCGGTGATGCAACTCATGCCCCGCGATGATGTAAGCCAGCGCCCGCACGCTGACTTCATTCTTATTAGCGATACCGCGGCGCATCCACGCGGCTTCATCGAGATCGCGCAACAACGACAACGTGGCGCGGCGCACGGCAGTGAACTCTTCGACCATGTCGGCCACCGGACGCTGCGCAAAAGGACCGTTGCGGACGTAGTCGTCCTGCTCGAAGCCTTCAAGAGGCGTGGCGTCGGCGCGCGCGAAGCGCAGGGCGCGGTAGGCGAAGATGCGCTCGGTATCGCAGACATGGCCGAGGACTTCCTTGGCGCTCCACTTATCCGGTGCATAGCGGAAGTCGCCTTCTTCCTCGTCGCGGCAGGAGAGCAGCAGCATCATTTGGCGGCGCTGCTGGTCGAGCGTGTTGAGAATGTCCTCGCCTTGAATCAGAGAAATGTAGCGCTCGTAATATGGCGCGTATTCGCCCGCCTGGGGACGGGCAACGGTAAAGGAGGAAGGGGTGATCACGGCTGGTTCTGGCATGGTCCTGCTCCTGCGAGGCTGGATTGCAGTTTCGTTAAATCTTCGACCCCAAGAGCATACTCCGAGCGGCTGTGAAACTTCTATCCAGCCCGTATTTTTTTCGGGAAACCTTACACGGTTACAGGGCAGAAAGGTTGCGGTCAGTCGGCGTGAGAAACATTTTGGGAAGATCCCAATCCCGTACCAAGGTAGGAAACTCTGTTGAAAATAAAGGCTTTTCCACAGCGCTCATTTTGAGACTGGGGAGTACAATTCGGTTTGGTCACGCAAGTGCGGCACGTGACCTCTAATCCCAACCAGGAAAGGAACTTTTCATCCATGTGGAAGCCGACGAATCAGCCTCAGACCCCCGGACGGCCAGCCGAGCCAGAGCGTCCAACTACGTCTACCCCGAATGCGCCTGCCATGATGGCGAGCGAGCCCGCCGCCGGGCCGCGTCCGGTCGCTACCACCACCACTGCAGACCAGGCAACGATCGGCAAATCGCTCGTGATCAAGGGCGAAGTGACGGGATCGGAATCTCTCTATATTGACGGCCGGGTGGAAGGCTCGATTAACCTTTCCGGCAATCGCGTAACCGTCGGCCGCAATGGCGTGGTCGCAGCGAACATCAATGCCCGCGAAATCGTGGTGCTGGGCAAGGTCCGCGGCAACCTGACCGCCAGCGACCGCGTGGATATCCGCAGCGACGGCTCGCTCACCGGCGACGTGGTGGCAGCGCGCATCTCCATCGAAGACGGCGCCTACTTCAAGGGAGGCATCGACATTCGCAAGGGCGGCCAGCCCACGCAGCAGAAGGCCAACGGCGAGGACAAGACCGTTGCCATGCCCGAGCCCGCGGCAGTCGGGGCGCGCGCGTAAGTTTGCGGTAGGACGTCTCGGTGTTTCGAGAGTCGTGTTTCGAGGGAAAGATCAGCGGCGGAGTTCGCGGAACGCGCGAATGTCCGCTGCTTTGTTTTTCCATCTACCTCACGGCTGCGTGCCGGATCCCAAAATCTCTTTGCTCTGGCCCTCCGCCACTGCGGGATACGCCGTCGCTTTGCGTCGCCGCAGATCGTTAGGCAATTGCGACTTCAGCAGCCACAGTCCCACGGCACCCGCCGCTGCCCAGGTGACCGAAATCAATCCTAACTGCAACAGGTCAGCGATCCGGCTGCCTTGAGCGGATACGAATGGAATGACACTTCTTGCCACTTCAAGACTGATCCCTCCGGCGACCACCGCAGTTAAAGCGGACTTTCCCAACTCACCCCAGCGCAATGTTCTCAGCGAAACCAGTTTTCGATAGTGCAGCAGCAAGGCCAGCGCCAGCAGGTTCGCTCCAATACCAATATCGGAGGCCCACGCCAGGCCGACTACCCCATACCGGTGGAAGAGCAGCGAATACACCGGCAACGAAGCGCTCGTGATCACCGTGACCGCGGCCATGGGAGTCAGCGTGTCGCCGGAAGCGTAGAAGGCGCGGGCGTATAGTCCCTGGGCGGACCACAGCGCCAGCGAAAGCGAGAACCAGAAGAAATAGACCGCCGTGGTTTGCGTGTCAGAGACCAGGAACCTTCCGCGGCGGTAGACCAGGTCGATCAGCGGGAAGGCGGCGGCCATCATCCATCCCGTGGCGAGAAACGATGCCGCCGCCACGCGGTAGACGGAATCGTTCACCGTCGTAGCGAATTCTTGCAAGCGCTTTTCGTTGAACAGGCGCGCGAAAAACGGCAGCGAGGCTTGTCCCGTGGCCTGTCCGAGGACGGCGATCGGCACCGCGAATAACCGCTTGGCATAGTTAAGCCGAGCGATGTCGCCAATGCCGCTGGAGGCGTAGTGTCGCAAAATCCAATCGTCGGCCGTGACCAGTGAGACGCCGAGCATCAGCGGGACCGAAAGCTTTACCCACTCGCGAAACGCCGGATTGGTGACGTCGAACGAGGGACGATAGCCAGTCCCAATGCGCGCTGCTCCGATCACGCTGGCCAGGAACGGACCGACGATGCTCCCCACCAGCGCGCCATAGGCCAGCGCGGCGATCCCGAAGTGGTGTCCGCCAATCACCCCGCCGACGATGATGAATATGTTGTAGAGCAGCGGCCCGAAGGCAGGGAAAAGAAACAGACGATGCGACAGGAGGACGGCGGAAACAACTCCGCCGACATAGAAGAAGATCTGCGCCGGCAACAGAATGCGCGTCAAGTGGACGGTCAGCTCCACCTGCGCCGGCGAGAAGCCATGAAACATCCAGCGCACGAACTGCGGCGTGAAGATCTCCGTAAGAATGGTGCCAGCAATCAACACAGTAGTCATCACCGTGATGACGATGGAGAAAGTTTTCTGCGCGTCGGCATCGCGCTTTTCTGCGAGGAACCGGGTATAGATCGAGATGAATGTAATGGAAGCCGCGCCCCCGGCCACGATGTAGTTAAGCCAATCGGGCAGAGTGAAGGCGGCAACGTAGGCGTCGGTCTGCGGTCCGGCGCCGAAGGCATAGGCGATGTAGGCTTCGCGGACGTAGCCAATCACCCGCGAGAGCATCACCGCTGACATCAGCAGCAGCGTGGCCGAAAACGCCGTATGCTGGTGCGATGGGCGGAAGAACCGTAGAAGTCTGGTCATGGGCCGCAGATTTACCTGCGCGGAGGACGCGAATTTCCTTCAAAGCCTACCAGAGCGTCGCATCCGCGACGGACTTTATCGTTCGATCGGATCGAGCCGGTTCCTTTATTGACACTGGCCCGGACAACATCACAATTTTCGACGCCAGGCATAGTACTCATTGATAGGCCGGTCATCGCTCAGGGCTGGTGTCTCGGGGGATGGCGAAATAAGCTGGTCGATGGGTATTTCGTTGTGCAGGAGTGCTGCGAATTGGCCTTCCGCACTGGGTTGAGGGCCCCATTCTACCAAGTCGACAGACGCCTGGGCGGGCAGTCGCTGAGCCAATTCCTCTGCGGTGCGATTCGGCAGAAGGTGATCGCTGGCGAGAAAATGATATCCCCAACCTTGTCCCGAGATGAACACGCGGACATGAGGAAATGACCGGCGTAGGGCGAACGCGACGGCCGCCAAGTCTTCCGCATCGCCACCCGGTAACCACTCTTGCAGAATGCCTCCCGGGCGAAGACGCTGCCGGATGACGGAATAGAAATCCTCGGAATAGAGCAGGCTGGAACCGGCGGCCTCCACCGGCGGTGGAGGATCGATCGTAATCACATCGTATTGCTGCGACGTGCGCTCCAGATAGCGGCGGCCGTCGTCGATCACGACATGGGACAGAGGAGAGCTGAGAATCTCCGGAGCATCGCTGTGGAAGTAGGCAAACAAGCGCGGCACACTGGGAACAAGTTCCACCGCCGTGACCGGAATTCCCCAAGAGTGCAACGAGCGGAAAGTAGTCCCCATGCCGAAGCAGATGACCAAGGCATCTTTTGGAGGACGATCGAGGTAAGCCAACGGGAGATGTGCCATCATTTTTGTAACCGGCGTGAGTGTCGTCATGCCGTAGCCATTGACCAACAAGAACTTGCGCATACCACTTCCGGTCGCGATAACGGTGGCTGTTGAATCCCGGAGTACCTTGCTGCTTTTCCCGTACCTATGTTCATAATCCTTGCTCGCTAGGAAGAGGCCCAAGGCCAGGGGTAGTAATAGATAGGACGCGGCACGCTCGGTGAAACCAGGCGTCGGGACGGAAGGCCGCATCGGTCGGATACCAATGATCAGCCATGGCAGCGAGAGCAGCACCAGCGCCCAGCGTTCACTAATCCACGGCAGAAGCACGAAGCCGGCCAGCAGCGGCCCAAGGAGGCAGCCCAGAACGTTCACCGCGTATGCCTTCCCTGCCTTGGAGGGATTGCCACCCGCCCAGCGGTCGACCAGCATGGGCGTCAGAAACCCGAGCAGGCCGGTGAAGGGCGCAATACCCAACACCAGCCGGATGACGCGCACCTCCAGCCGCGCCGGTTCCTGGAAAACAAGGGTTGGGCTGGCTGCCACTAGTGGGATTAGAGCGAACAGTGCGAGCAGCGTCCAGAGTATGGGACTTTCTCGAACACCTCGCAGGCTCCACCGCCGGTAGATACGCGATCCAATAAAGGTCGCGGTCAAGTAGACGGCCAGAATTGACGCGAAGGCGTATACAACTGTTCCCAGGTAGGGCGTGAATTCGCGGACCCAGACGACTTCCATGCCCATGCTGGTCAGACCCGTAGCAAACAGCAGGGCTAGAAGAGACCCTCCGCCGGTTGCCGTAGCGGCACGTTCCGTCACGGTTTGCGGCACCTCTCCAACCTCGTTCCGCCTGATGCTCTTCGATACGACCAGGGCTAGAGCCGCGATCAAAATGTTGCAAGCTGCACCTATTCTTAGAGTCCCATGAAATCCCAGCAGCTCGATCAATAGCAAAGGAAGAATCGTTCCCGCTACCGCGCCCGCCACGTTAGCGGTGTAGAGGTAGCTGAACGACCGCGAAGATTCTTTAGGAAACGCCCGCTTGATTGCAAGCATGGCAACCGGAATGGTCGCTCCCATCAATGCGCACCAGGGAATCAGGGTGAGAGCGACCCAGATGGCGGAGACCACGTAATACTCCGCGGAGGAAGTTGAACCTAGCCCTTGCAGGATACTGCGTCCCAGGCGAAGCTCGTAGGGAACGAGGATTCCAGAGGCTCCGATCAATAGCTCGATGGCGGCGTAAAGGCGCAGGGTCGGGAGGGTAAGGCTTTCTTTATACCAGCGTATCCATGCCCCGCTAGCCCACGAACCCAACCCCAATCCAGCCATGAAAACCGAAAGAACAATCGAGACCATGGCGGTAGTGACGCCAAATTGCGCCATGGACAAACGCAGCCAGACCAATTCGTAGAGGACGCTGCAAAAACCCGAAATAAAAAAGAAGATGAAAAACCAAACCATGGAGGTTGCTCTTTGAGTTCTTGCCGGTTTACCGAGGCGGCAGCAGCCTCGGGGAACAGGCATCTAAACACGCACGCGCTGGACCCGGCAAGGCCTTTCTTGGGGGATGACTTCGAGCCGTAATGATCTGTGGATGAAACACTTGCCGGTTGATGTTGAATTGAGGCGAGTTTGATGCGGAGTGCATTGCCGCCGAACGCCGTCCACGGCAGAGTGGCCTCGGATGCTCGATCCCAGGAGGCAACTCTGTGAGCCGTTCTCTCGCAAACCCTTTTCTGGCAAACCCCTCTCTGGCAAACCCAGGATCTCAAACCATGACGGAGTTTTGTGAGCAGGTGAACCCGCGCGTGCTGTTGGAAATGAGGCGGGCGCGGCCGTTCCCGGAAATGCGGCGGGTACAGGAAAGCTGGGTGGCGGCACATGAGAAACGTGCGTTGCTGTGGCTAGCCGAGCACACGCCGCAGCGGATCGGCCCTGATCATCTAACGGCGCTGGGATTGGCAGCTCAGTTCGGGGCGGGCGCTTGTTACATCCTGGCTGCCTGGAACCGGTATGCACTCCTGGGTGTGATTGTCTGCCTCGCTCTGAATTGGTTAGGAGACTCGCTCGATGGAACCCTGGCCCGGGCGCGGCAGCAGTTGCGTCCACGCTACGGCTTTTATGTCGATCACATGGTGGATAGCTTCGGTGCTCTGGCGCTGATGGGCGGGCTGGCCTTGTCCGGATACATGCGTCCTGCGATTGCAATCGGACTTCTGGTGGCGTTTCTCATGCTCTCGATTCAGTCTTATCTGGCGACGCACGCGCTGGGAGAGTTCCGCCTGTCGTTCTGGCGCTTTGGGCCGACGGAGCTGCGCATCCTGCTGGCGGTGGGCAACCTGGCGCTGCTGTGGAAGCCGCAAGTACATTTTCTCGGCAGGCATTACCGGCTATTCGACTTGGGAGGAGCGATTGGTCTGGCCGGAATGGCGCTGATGGTCGTCTTCTTCACCGCACAGAACACGGTACGGCTTTATCGCGAAGACAGGATCGACAAGGAGAGGATCGCTAAGTGATAACCCGAACCAGAGACAGCCTAACCACCGGCTTCCGCATCCTTCACGGGAGAGAGTTGGTCGGCACGCGCTCCAGTAGCGCAGGCGCGCGGGGCGCAACCGCCCGGCGGTGGTTGAAGTTTAACCTCGTGGGCGGGATTGGGATCGCAGTACAGTTGGCTATGTTGCTCGGCTTGAAGAGCGGATTTCACCTCAACTACCTGCTGGCGACTCCTCTGGCCGTGGAAGCCGCAGTCGTGCACAACTTCCTCTGGCATGAGCGTTATACCTGGTCAGATCGCGTACAGCCGTCGTGGCGGCTGTCTCTGCCGCGGCTGCTGCGTTTTAACCTGACCACCGGGGGAGTTTCCCTTGCCGGCAATCTGGTGCTCATGAAGTTGATGGTCGGCTTGGGAAACGTCAACTACTTGATCGCGAACAGCGTCGCCATTGTTTTGTGCTCGCTGTTGAACTTTCTGATAAGTGAAGAGTGGGTCTTTGAAAGGGAAGCAAAACCCGAACAGAACACTCTTGCCGTGCCGCCCGAGTGATTCCATACTCGAACGATGCCGGGCCAGAGCGCAACCGTGAGATGCGTGTTCGTGCTGGCGCTTGCAACGTTGTCGGTGACTTCGTCCCCCGCGCAGACACCTTCGCCGTCACCTTCCTCAGATCACGCAGCCGCTCAGAAGCTCACCGTTACCGTAACCGACGAGAACGGAGTCGCCGTTGCGTCTGCGCGCGTGCAGTTGCAACCACCTGCTCCGGCCATCCCTCTGCGCTGCGGAACCGATTTTGCCGGGCGTTGTGAATTCGCCGACTTACCCGCTGGAACCTCCGAGCTGCGGGTCGATAAGATCGGTTTCTATGCTGTAGTTCAGCCCGATGTACAAGTCGGCGTCACCGCCAATGTTGACGTGACTCTTACCCATCAGCAAGAGACGCGGGAAGTTGTAAATGTAGTGGAGTCCGCGCCCGCCATCGACCCCGCACAAATCTCCTCCAAAGAAGAGCTCACCGGCGCCCAGATTATCGACATCCCCTACCCCGGGTCGCATGACTACCGCAACGCCCTGATTTTCATCCCCGGAGTTACGCCCGATGAATATGGTCAGGCCCACGTGGCGGGCGCCGAGACCTACCAGACGCTCTTGCTGTTAGACGGCTTCAACGTAACTCAGCCCACGAACGGCGCACTGGCGGCGCGCACCAGCGTCGAATCATTTCGCTCCATCGAGGTAAGCCCCAGCCGCGAGCCAGCCGAGTTTGGCAAGGGTTCCGGCGGCGTGCTGAGCCTGAACACGCGCATGGGCGACGATCATTTCCACTTAACTTCCACGGACTTCACCCCCGGGCTGCAAGACATCAACGGGGTTTCGATTGCCCAATGGGTGCCCCTCGTCACCATGTCAGGCCCGATTCGCAAGGGAAGAATGTGGTTCATTGACGCCCTCGACGGCGAATACGACAACAACATCACCAAGCAACTGCCGCCCGGCTCCGATGCCGACCACATCTGGCGCGTGGACAACCTGGCCAAGCTGCAATCCAACCTGACCACTCGCAACATCGTGACGGCCAGCTTCTTGTCGAACTATTATCACGATCAATACGCGGGGTTGTCGTTGCTCCAGCCGCAGCCGACCACCCCAACCGATGCCGAGACCGCCTACATCGGCTCGCTGAAAGATCAATACTATTTCCGCGATGGAGCGCTGCTGGAGACCGGATTGGGCGTCAATCAGTACAGCGTTACGCTTACTCCGCAGGGTGACGCTTCCTACATCCAACTGGTCCCCAGCCCGGTGTTGAACCAGAGTTCCGCCGGCAACTACTATCTGCGCCAGAACACTGTGGCGCGCAGAGTACAGGGTCTGGCGAATTTCTACCTTCCGCCCCATCAGTGGCACGGACGTCACGATATTAAGTTCGGCACCGATCTCGACCGTTTGAAGTATGACGCGCAATTTCTGCGACAGCCGATTTCCTATCTGCAGCCGGGTCAGCCGCCGCCGGGGCAACCGCCGGAACCGTGTCCCACGGATGCGAACGGGGTTCCGGTGGTACCGGCGACAACTTGCACGCGCTATTCAGTGTTTTCCGGAGGCAATTACTCGACGATTTACAACACCGAGGCCAGCGCCTACATCGAGGACCGCTGGTTGATTACGAATCGGCTGCTGATCGAGCCGGGGCTGCGCTTTGACTGGGACCAAATCATAAGGGCCCCGTTGTTCTCGCCGCGACTGGCAGGGACTTATGTTCTCGACGACGAGAGCAACACCAAGCTGTCGGCTGGAATTGGGATTGTCTACGACGCAACCAGCCTGGGATTAATCCATCAACCCTTCGAGGGGCAGCGCGTCGATTATTTTTTCGATTCGAGCGGATGCCCGCAGCAAGTGGACGGTACGACCATCCCCTGCAATCAGCCGCCAGCGCCCGAGCCCACGGCAATTCCCGTCCCGACCACCTTTTCCGTCAACCAGAGCACGCTCGCGGCCCCGCGCTATTTGAACTGGAGCATCAGCCTCGAGAAGAAACTTCCGAAGGCCATTTTTCTAAAACTGGAGTTCATCGAGAAACGCGCCGTGCATGGCTTCGCCTACAACACCCTGAACGGTGCGGTCGACGGCACGTATCTCCTCGGAAACGGACGCGACGACCGCTACGATGCCTTTACCGTCAGCTTGCGGCACCGCTTTCGCCAGCGCTACGAGATCTTCGGCGCCTACACCTGGTCGCGCGCGCATACCAACCAGGTGTTCGATTTCAGCGTGGACATTCCACTGCTCAGCCCACAACTGCCCGGTCCCTATCCCTGGGATACGACCAACCGTTTCGTAGGATACGGTGTGCTGCCATTTTTCAAACTGCCCATCCTCCACAAGATCGACCTGGTCTACTCCGCCGAAGTGCGCACCGGCCTGCCTTTTCTCGCGACCACCGACCAGGGAGAAATTGCTCCCGGCGATCCTCCGGGAACGTTTCGCTTTCCCACCTACTACACTTTGAATCTGCAGTTCGAAAAGCGCTTCCACGCCTTCGGGCGCTATTGGGCTCTGCGCGGCGGTTTCGACGACATTACGAATCACGCGAACGTCGTACAGGCGAACGGAATTCTTGATCCAACTCACCCGTCCCCAACCTTCATCGACGGCAACGGGCGCGCCTTCACTGGGCGCATCCGCTACCTGGGCAAACAGTGAGTCGCAAGCGTTAATTTTCAAATCTTCAGCACAACCTTGCCGTAATTCTTGCCCTCCTGTAGCAGCTTGTAAGCTTCCGAGGCGCGTTCGAGGGGAAACACCTGGCCAATGACGGGAGCCAGCTTGCGTTGCGCGATCCATTCCGAGAGCTGTTTCCATGCCGGCTCCATGATCTCGCGCTTTTGGGATAGATAAGTCAGCCACAGGCCCTGCAGGCTCGCGGATTTTGCATACAAAGCCCGCACATCGAGTTGCGGCGGCTTGCCGGTCGCGGAGCCGTATTGGATGACGCGTCCGAAGTCGCGCAGGCAACGCAGGCTTTTTGCCGTGTGCTCGCCGCCGAGCATTTCGAAGACCGCGTCCACGCCTTCGCCGTGGGTGAGATTCTTCACCACTTCTTCGTAATCATGCCGCTTGTAGTTGATGCCATGCTGCAGACCGAGCTCTCTCAATCGTGCCAGCTTTTCGTCGGACGAAGACGTCCCGTACATTTCGACGCCTAGAATATGACCGATCTGCACCGCCGCCGTGCCGACGCCTCCGGCAACAGCGTGGATCAGGACTCGCGGCGGAGATTCGCTCCGCTGGACAGCCGAGGGCGGCTGTCCCCACATGGGCTGAGCAGTCATCCCTGACTGCCAGTAGGCGAGGTACGCAGTGAAGTAGTTGACCGGGAAGGCAGCGGCTTGTTCGTCGGTCCAGTGCTCCGGACTAGGCCAGAGCATGTTCGGATGGGCGGCAACCTTCTCGGCAAAAGCAGCCCACTGAATGTAGCCCATCACTCGCCGTCCGCTGCTCTCTTCTAAGCCGGCGAATTCCCGTCCCGCGATCAGCGGTGGCGGAGGCGTTCCCGGATAGCCACCTTGTGTCGTCATGAAATCAGCAAAATTCACGCCTCCGGCCGTGACTCGGACCAGGGTCTGTCCCGCCTTGAGCGTTGGGTCAGCGGCGTCTTGGATAGCAAGTGCCTTCGGGCCAGACAGGCTGGTGATCACTAAGGCTCTCATGGACGGAAGTCTAGCAGGATGGGCGCGCAAGAACTTGCAACGCCCCTGCCGACGGGGGTGTGCCAACATAACGTTTCTTCGCCCGCTCTTTGCCGTCAGGTATATACTCTTGGCGTTGGTTTACTGAGTCTTCCCGGCCACGCCTCCACGGGCCGGGACGGGGCGTACATTCATTCCCCTAATTCTTGCGCGCCCCGCATGCTGATTTGCCGGTTCCCGCCCGGGGCGGCGAGGAAATGGCACCGGTGCATCACGCCAAAGGTTCAGCGGAGCTGCATCCGGGGGAGGTCTCATTATGGATTTGATTCTTGTACGTCTTCTTTTCGTCATCGTAGTTGCGGCCACCTGTTACGTTATTGCTCCTTTCGGATTGCCTCGCAACCTGGACGCTGGCATCGGCGCACTGGTCGGGGCAGGAATCATTCTGTTTGAATGGAAGCTGCGCGGGGTGAGCCTGAAGCGGCTGATCGGAGCGGCCTTCGGGAGCATCCTCGGCATCTGCGGCGCCTACCTGTTCGCCCTGGTGATTCGCAGCAGTGTGCCCGCCGGCAACACCCAAAGCTTCCTGCAAATCCTGGTCATGTTGCTGATGGCCTATGTGGGTTTAGTGGTGGGCGCGAACAAAGGTGATCTGCTGAACCTGGCTGCTCTGGGCGGCGTCTTTGGCGGCGAGAAGCAAGGCAAGAAGAGCTATAAGATACTCGACACCAGCGTCATCATCGACGGCCGCATCGCCGACATTGCCGAAACCGGCTTCCTCGACGGCATCATCGTTACCCCGCAGTTCGTGTTGCGAGAACTGCAACTCGTCGCCGATTCCGCTGACTCGCTGAAGCGCAACCGCGGCCGCCGCGGGCTTGACGTTCTGCAGCGCCTGCAAAAGATGGCCACGCTTTCGATCCAGATTGTGGAGGATGATTTTCCGGCCGTTCGTGAAGTCGATTTGAAGCTGATCGAGCTGGCCAAAGTCTACGAAGGCAAAATCATCACCAACGACTTCAACCTGAACAAAGTGGCGCAACTTCAGGGTGTCGAGGTGCTGAACATTAACGAACTCGCCAATTCGCTCAAACCCATCGTGTTGCCCGGCGAGATCATGAAGGTGTTCATCCTGAAAGAAGGCAAGGAATACAACCAGGGCGTCGCCTATCTCGATGACGGCACCATGGTGGTGGTCGATAATGCGCGGAAGATGATCGGCAAAACGATCGACGTTTCAGTTACGTCCGTGCTGCAAACCACGGCCGGCAAGATGATTTTCGGCAAGTGGGACGAACGGGCGTTCGCCCGGACGAGCGGCGTGGTGCAGCCCGCGGTGCCGGCCATCCCCAGTGGGTCAGGCCCTGTGGCAGTGGTGCCAAGCGCGCTGGTTGAGACCAAGCCGCAGCCGTAACTCACCGCGACCTGGAGCGGCAGCAGCCGGTTCTTCAGCCGGCCGGATTTTGTGCCTTGAACGCGAAGGCGAAGAATGCCGCTACTGCGAGAAAGGCGAATGCCACCAAATAGTTCCACGCCAGTTTCTCCTTCAGAAAGGCGACCGCGAACACGATGAAGACGACCAGCGTGACCACCTCCTGAATGATCTTGAGCTGAAATCCTGAGAACTCACCATAGCCGAGCCGGTTCGCCGGGACTGCCAGGCAGTACTCGAACAGCGCAATCGTCCACGAGACGAAGATCGCTTTCCAGAGCGGCCAGTCGTGGCCATATTTCAAGTGCCCGTACCAGGCCAACGTCATGAAGCAATTCGACAAAACCAGCAGGAGAATGGTGCTCATCGGGCAGGCGCTCCTTGGGATGAAGTCAGGAATCGTTGATCGCGTGTCTCTGGCATGAAGAAGTAGAGAATACCAAGTGCGGTCGTCGCGACTGCGGCGAGGAAGAGAAATCCGGCGTTGGAGCCGAAGTGATGGACGATGGAACCCGCGATCACCTGGCTGAGCGAAGCGCCAATGCCAACCGCCGTGCTGATGGCCCCCAGGGTGAGATTAAAGCGGCCCGAACCCCGCGTGAGGTCGGCGATCACGAGCACTGAGACCACGCCGAATATCCCAACACCCACACCATCCAAGACTTGGATTGCGATTAGCGCTACCGTCTTGTGGGTGAGCGTGTAGAGTATGCCGCGGACAGGCAACGCGGCGAATGCAACCAGCAGCAGCGGCTTTCTGCCCCACAGCCCCGCTTTCCGCCCTGACCAGGAGGCGATCAATGTGATGACAAACTGCGTGGTTACTACGCACGCCGACATGAACATCATCGAGTTTCTGCCCTGACCCTTGGCCAGCATCTCGCCCAGCAGTGGCAGCATGGCGGCGTTGGCAAAATGAAACAGCACCGCGCAGACGAGGAAAACGAGCAGCGGCCGATCTTCGAGCAGCGCGCTAGCCCCCACTGGTTTGCCGTCTTCGTCGCCTTCCTTCCCGCCCCGCGCCCGCTCGTAATCGATCTCTTCGGGGCGAATGAGGAATAGCGTGAGGATGGTCGGGAGAGCGCAGATCGAAACGAAGAAAAAGATGCTGCGATTGGAAACGAAATAACCCAGCAGGCCCATCGACACCGCCGCGACGACGTTGCCGGCTGAGTTGAAAGCCTGGTTGCGCCCCTGGCGGCGATCGAACAACTTGTGACCGACGATGCCGAGCGAAACGGCGCAGATCGCCGGACCGAAAATGCTCGAGGTGCCCCCGATCAAGACCTGGGCTGACATCACAGACCAGTAATTCGGCAAGAGTGCAATCAGTAACGAGCCCACAGCCAGCGCGATGATCCCCGCGGCGATCAAACTCCGTTTGGATCGGAAGCGGTCGACTAACGCGCCTGCCGGGGTCTGGGTCAGGATTCCGGCAATCCCGCCGACGGTGAGAGCGATTCCAACCCGTTGCTCGTTCCACCCATATCCCGCGAGGTAGATCGCGAGGAATGGCCCGACTCCGGTTTGGACGTCGGCGAGGAAAAAATTCAGCCAGTCGAGGCCACGGAGTGCCCGCCTGGAAGGCTCTTTGGCACTCCCACCTTTCGGAGCCTTAAGACTGGATGCCGCCAGCAGTGCGCTAGAAGCCATCTGAATACGATAGTACTCATTCTGGTTGGATCGCTGCCCTGTCATGATTGGTAAAGGTGTCTGTGGTTTCTAAAGTTGGGCCGTACCATTTGGGTGTCGTATTGGTTGCAAGAAAGCAATGCTCTGGACAGCTTTTTCTTGGTTACAGCGGGTTGCCTTGAATTTGAACTCTCGGACTCCCGCCCTTATACTTACTCCCCGCTATGAAGGTGGTCGTGATCATTCCGGCTGCAGGCCTTGGAACGCGCATGGCTCCCATGCCTGCCGGTGCTAAGGGCAAGCAGAAGAAGGCGGCGCCCTCGAAACAGTTCACTGAGCTGGGCGGCACGCCGATTCTCATCCACACCCTGCGCAAGTTTGCCGCGGTCGATGCAGTAAGCGAGATCTGGATCGCTCTACGGGAAAGCGAGATTAGCGGATTCCGCGCGCGGCTCGAGAGTGAAGCGAGAGACATTCTCAAGAAGAAGGTAGAACTTGTCGTGGGCGGCGAACATCGCCAGCAGTCGGTGGAGAACGCCCTGAAGACGGTCGCTGCGGCCGCAGCGCATGACGATGATATCGTTCTGGTGCATGATGCGGTGCGCCCGTTCGTGACTCGCGAAATCATTCAGGAAGTGATCGAGGCGGCCGAGAAGTATGGCGCGGCGATCGCGGGCCTGCCCGCCGTCGATACGGTGAAGCAAGTTGACCGCACAGCGGGGGGCGCGCTGATCAAGGCGACGATTCCTCGCGCCGGGATCGTGATGGCGCAGACGCCCCAAGGGTTCCGTTACGGCGTGATCAAGAAAGCGTTCGATGAAGCGTCGGCGGACGGCTTTCTCGGCACCGACGAAGCTTCGCTGGTGGAGCGATCCGGTCACGAAGTGGTCGTAGTGATGGGTTCGCCGAGGAATATCAAGATCACAGCCCCGGCAGACATGGAACTGGCGGAGTTCTACTTGAAGAGTGCCAGGAACTGATATCACTCAAGATGCCAACGACTAACGACCAACGACTAGGAGCTGGTCCTGCCATTCGCATTGGCTACGGATTCGATTCGCACGAATTTCGCGAGGGGATTCCGCTGAAGATTGGCGGCATCGCTCTGGCTTACGACAAAGGGCTGGGCGGGCATTCCGATGGCGACGTACTTTTGCACGCACTCACCGACGCACTGCTTGGGGCGGTAGCTGCGCCCGATATTGGAGCGTTGTTTCCTCCCTCCGACCCAAAATGGAAAGACGCGGACTCGGCGGTCTTCCTGCGCGAAGCGCTGAAGCGCGTGCACGATGCGGGTTACGGCGTGGCGAACATCGATGCCAGTCTGATTCTGGCTGCGCCCAAGATCGGACCGCACGCGGCGGCGATCCGGGCGCGCGTAGCGACGCTGCTCGGAGTGCGCGCCGATTGTGTTGGATTGAAAGCCAAGACTCCGGAAGGACTCAATCTGGAGAACGCCGCGATCGCGCATGTCGTCGTGTTGCTTGAGAAGCATCCGAAGAAGGCGCGCAAGAAGATCACCAAAAACAAGCGGCGTTGAGTTACCTGGGCCGTGTCTCTGCTGCTTTGATCAGGGCGCGGAAGATGGCGCGGGAAGCCTCGTCTTCATCGACGGAGCGCTCAGGATGCCATTGCACAGCCAGCACGAAGTGATCGGAGGCAGTTCCCTCGAGCGCTTCGATGATGCCGTCGTCTGGGCAGCGGGCGGAAATGCGCAGGTCGCCGCCGATCACATCCGCCGATTGGTGGTGAGAAGAGTTCACCGGAATCATACTTTGCCCAGGTCTTCCTAGGATCTCCCGCAGCCTTGAATCGCTGTCAATCTCAACCGTGTGTGCGACAGGGACGGTCTTTCCCGCTTCGTGGTTGACTTTCGCGCGCAGCTCCTCCGGCAGAAAATCCGGGATGTGCTGGATTAACGATCCGGCGCGGAAGACGTTCAAGCTCTGCAGGCCGTAGCAGATGCCCAGAACCGGCTTGCGCAGGTTGTAGGCGTCCTGCAAAAGGAGTTCGTCGACGGCATCGCGGCCCCGGTCGAAAGCTGCTGTATGTGGCGAGCGCGGGACGCCGAACTTCGAGGGATCGACGTCTGCGTTGCTGCCGGGCAGGAGCACGCCGTCGCAGCTTGCGATGATCTTCTCGACCTCGACTGCTGTCTGGTCGAGTGGAATGCGGACGGGCTCGCCTCCGGCTTGTTCGACGGCACATTCGTATTGCGGGATGGCGCGCTCGGCGTATTCGCGGTCGATCGAATGCGGCATAGGGATAGCGATCCGGGGCGGCATGATTTGATTCTAGCGTGCGGTGGAGTAACTGCGCTCCTCGCTTCGCTTGTCGGACAGCCGAGGCGGCTTTCTCCACATGTTCTCGGACTCAGCTCATCCTCTCGATTTCGGCAAGGGTTCTCGACTGGCGGTAGTGGCGGATTTCCGTGGCCAGCGCGACAACAAAAATGATGCTTCCCGCGACCACTGTGGCAGGTAGTGCGATCCGGCGATAGGCCACGGACATGTTGGGATGAACGCCGCGCAAGGCCGATACGATCACCGTCCCGACGATGCCCACCAGCAGGCTGACGGCGAACGAGAGAAGCGTGCCGATGAAAGTCACGAGCAGGACTCGCACGGGTATCGCGTACCAGCGGGGTGGGCGTGGCGCTGACGGCATGCTTTCAGGCTACCACCCTGTGCGACGGGCCAGCAAAGTCAAAGGCAGCGGGCGGGAGCGCCCGCTCCACGCGAGCACCTTCACATGCGGACCCGTAGTGTATAAAAGAATAATTATGTCGCAGGCAGCGCCAGCGATTACGCGGAGCCCCGCGGATGTGGTGCGAATGACGCCGGTTTCTCAGGCGGCGAATGGGGTTTGCTATGCCGTGGCTGGTGAGGTTTCGATCAGCTCGTTTGATCTGGAGCGCATGATTGCCGCGGTGCCTGCGAAGATTGCTACGGCGCTTACGCGCAAAGCCTATTACTTTGTGCCGCTAACGGTTAGCCAGGGCGAAGATATCCTGATCGCGGACCGCTACGATGTCGCGCTCAGCGACAATGCGGTTTGCCATCGCAACCTGAATTTAGGCGATTCGCAGTGCGTGTTCATTTCCACCCGGTTGATGGATGACAAGTTTTCCGTGGCCTTTGAGTTTTACATCAACGTGGGCCATGCGCTGGTGGAGATTGCGGGAGTTTCCGCGGAATTCAGCGAGCTGGCGTGGAAGCAGGTGCAGGCCGGGGTGCGCGGCGAGACCTCACTCGACGCCTTTGAAGCGCGCGAGCTGGCTACGGCCGGTGGACCGGATGCGGAGCGCTTCAAGAACGAATACTTCGAGGCTACGTTTTCTGATTCGATCTCGATTTACCTGCTTGCGTTGTACCTGGATGTGGATTACCACGATCTACGGGAGCGGGACTATCCGCTGCTGGCGCCTTCGGCGCTGGCCGAGCGGTTGCGCAAAGTGGCGGAATTGTTTCCGGCGAATGCCGGATTTGAGTTTGCGGTGTTGTATAAACGGCGAGGTTAAATTCTTTTTGCCACGGGTTCGCGCGGATCAGGCGTGAACCGGTTTTCGCTTCTTCAGCATTCGCAGAATCCAGTACCCACCCGCGGCAGCGGCCAGGTGTTTCAAGGTGTGGCCGCTGATGATGTGACCGAGCGCGAAAACCTGACGGTCGGCAGTCTCCAAAATCTTTGCCAGGATGTAAAACCCAACTACCGCTGTGAAGTCTGAGCCCCGAGTGTACTTCGGCGGGGAAAGCAGCGCCAGAAGCAAAACGACGATCGCATACACCTGCACGGCCGCATAGAAGCGGAGGTCACCGTGGGCATGCAGTTCACTCATGCGCCACTCGAGCACGCTGGCGGCACCGATAGCCAGCAATACCGGCAACAGCCACAACCCGGCGCGCACGCTGATGCGTTCGACGATCACCGCTGACACCAGGGACATGAAGACGATCGTCATGGGCAGGCGGTCCCATACTAGCCGTGCGTTGTCCGGCGCCAGGTGGTAATAGGCGGAGCCGAAGGCGGTCAGCAGCATTCCGGCGAACATGAGCGCGTATGGCCAGCGTTCGGCGGCAGTGAGGGTCGCTTTCGACGGTTGAGCCTGAAACAGGAACGTCAGCCCACAGAGGCCAACCAGTGCAAACCCGAGGTTCGATGCCACATCGCCGAAGTTCGGGATACCGAGCCAACTCCGCTGGTCGGCGAATTGGTGGTAGGACAATGGTTGAGGAATCGGTGGCAGCAGGAGTGAAATGACGCCGATCACGACCGCAGCGGCGAGCAAGAGCAAACCGGTTCTGGAACGGGAGATCAATGCGCACGGTCGGACTGATCGACAGCTTAGATTCTAACCGGACCATTGAGGAACGTCTTCGCCGCGGAGGTTGCGCGGTTCTCACGGATCAATTTCTGCTTGAACCCCTAGCGATTGAACCCGGGGTGGCTTCCGGCTTTCCATGCGCTGCCTGCGTCGGCGGGCGAGGACGCCCGCCTCACATCACACAATTAAAACCTAAGGTCCTACTTGTTGCCGATCACGAAATTGACCGTGCTGGGCTCGTTGGCTTTGACCGTGACTGATTTCTCCCAAGCCTTGGGCTCGGTGAAGACCGGGCGTTGTACGGTGCGCTCAGTCAGAACGTCGTAGGCCTGTTCCTTCCCTGCCAGTCCCCAGCCTTCATGCCAGGCGACGACCTGATAGGTACCGGGCGGGACGCTGGTCAATTCGAAGTGGCCGCTTTCGTCGGTGACAGCGTAATAGGGATGCGACACTACCATCATTTCCGCGTTCATCCAGACGTGGCCGCCGTTGCAATGAAGATTGATCAAGCCGGGCGTTGACATCGTGCGCGAAACGACTTGCTTTTGGAACGGGAAGGGCAGGTTGAAGGTGGCCGCACCGTCCATATGGATGGTGTGGAGTGTGGCGTCGGAGCTTTGCATCTCCAGCGCGGCGTTTTGGGGCACGAGGAGGATGTGGGGAACGTAGCGACACTGCTTCTGGTCCAGGTGACGGCGCTGCTCGGGTAGTTCCATGGCCTTCCCGGCGGAGATGTCCTTGAGGTAGACGATGGTGTTGGCCACGCCGCCCTCGGGCCCGACGATCAGGCGATCGAGGCTAGTGGTCTTCTTGCCATCGGGGTCGCAGATCTGGGGATCCTTGGTAATCGGGAAATCGAGTTGGTGGGGTACCGGCCCTGACCATTTAATGGTCCCGGAAATGGTTCCACCGTTGGTGACGGAGATGACTTTATAGTTGCCCTGCGCCGCAGCCAAAGTAGCAGCCGCAAGAAGTAACGCGAGCCCGGAAAAACGGCCAATGACACCGCACATATTCGAACCTCAGGTGCCCCGCCCTTACACGCGGCCGATCCGCGGTCGTCGTGGAGCGCGGGCTGAATTTAGGTCGATCCGCACTGCTTCTCCGCAGGCAACGGCTTGCACCCGTCTTGCGGGTTAGCGCTCACAGGGGACCCCCATTAGGCAGGCCAGCGCTCGTGTATGCGGTCTTGCTTATCCCAACTTGGGAGGGCCGTAGGGGGACGGTTCGCGTAATTGGAACAATAGTTAACTACAGGTTGCGCCAATCTTTGACGGAGGTCGAGATTACCAAGGTGGTGTATCGGGCGGGGAGGCTCAAGTTTGGTTCGGATTCCTTGGGAAATCTGAAGGTGAATTTGCAACGACTCGGGATGCGGGGTGTGTTTAAATGCGGCCATGACAATATCCGTCCGATCGTTTGCGAAGATCAATCTTGGGCTGCGCATTGGCGTGCTTCGCGGGGATGGATTTCATGAGCTGCTGACTGTGTATCAGACTATCGGGTTGCATGACGTGATCCGGGTGAGCCTGGGGCGAAGCCGAGGGATCGAGATTCGGTGCAGCGATCCCAGGGTTCCTAAAGATGAATCGAACACCTGCTACCGCATCGTTGAAAAGGCGATGGAGGCGCTGCATGCCAAGGGGCGGGTAATCATTGATATCGAAAAGCGGTTGCCGGTGCAGGGCGGTCTGGGTGGGGCTTCGGCGAATGCCGTGGCTGCGCTGCTGGGGTTGGAGCGGGCGCTGAAGAAGGCTTTGCCTGTGGCGGAGCGGTTGCGGATTGCAGCGGAAGTGGGGTCGGACCTGCCGCTGTTTCTTTTGGGTGGAACGGTGTTGGGGCTGGGGCGGGGGGAGCAGGTGTATCCACTGGAAGATTTGCCGGGGACGGCTTGTGTGGTGGTGACTCCGGAGGTGGGAGTTTCGACGCCGAAGGCGTTTGTGGAGTGGGATCGGTTGGTGGGTGAGAACCTGAGGCCCGCGACGAACTCAAGCCTCGCTGCGCGCGGCCGGACAGCCGAGGCGGCTGTCCCCGCACAGACGAGCGGCGCAGAATTGACGGTGCCTGGAGCATCCGATAGAATGGTTGAGCTTGGCCGAGGACTTTCGGCGTGGCTGAGCAAGAGTTACTCCGGTGCTCCTTTTGGAAGGGGCCGGGCCGAGAATCCGCTTCTCGAGCTTGTCCGGGCCGGGATCAAGAACGACTTTGAAGAGGTCGTCTTTCCTGAGTATCCCGAGCTGAGTGAAAGTAAGAGTGCGTTGGAGCGTGCGGGGGCGAAATATGCGTCCCTGTCGGGCTCCGGGTCGACGTTGTATGGGCTGTTTGGCTCGAAAGGGGCGGGGCGCTCAGCGGTGACGAGGCTGCGGAAGCAGGGGTGGGCGGCGCAGGCGACGGTTACGCTGACGAGAGACCAGTACTGGCGGCGAATTTTTGATTGTTGATTTTTGATTGTTGATTGACAATGGAGATGCCCGAATTTCGGGATCAATCAAAAACCAAGAATCCTACTGGGCCGTCGACTAATGGTAGGTCAAGTGCCTTTGGAGCACTTTGTCTAGGTTCGAATCCTAGCGGCCCAGCCAGAAAACAGTTCTCAGTTCCCGGTTTTCAGTTCTCAGTTAAGAACTGAAGCGAGGCTGAGGACGGGACTGAGAAACTTCTATGGCTACTTTGGTGACGCCGACCGAAAAAGCGGAGAAGATGGAAAAGAACGTCCCACCCACACCTGAAGAGAAGTCGGATCGCAAGCAGCGCCCGCGAGTGGACGAGAAATTCAAGATTTTCAGCGGGACGGCGAACGAGCCGCTGGCAGACGAGGTTTGTCAGTTTCTGGGGATGCAGCGCGGGCAGGCACAGGTGACGCGCTTCGCCGATGGCGAGGCGTATGTGCAGATTCAGGAGAACGTTCGTGGCGGGGATGTGTTCATCATGCAGCCCACGTGCCGGGTGGTTCACGCCGACGGCCGGAGCACGAGCGTGGACGAGCACCTGATGGAATTGCTGCTGATGATCGATGCGCTGAAGCGTGCATCGGCGCGGCGGATCACGGCGGTGATGCCTTATTTTGGCTACGCGCGGCAGGACCGGAAAGACAAGCCACGCAGTCCGATTTCGTCGAAGCTGGTGGCGGACTTGCTGACCACGGCGGGGGCGCACCGGGCGCTGATTGTTGATTTGCATACGCCGCAGTTGCAGGGATTTTTCAATATCCCGGTAGATCACCTGTTCGCTTCGCCGGTGCTGGTGGATCACTTCCGCAAGCTGAACCTGCCGAACCTGACGGTGGTTTCACCGGACGCGGGCGGCGTGGAGCGGGCGCGGTTTTTCGCGAAGAAGGTGGACGCGGCGCTGGCCATTGTCGACAAGCGGCGCGTCGAGATGAATGTGGCCGAAGTGATGCATGTGATCGGCGACGTGCATGGGCGGACCTGCTTGATCATCGACGATCTGATCGATACGGCGGGGACGCTGGTGAAAACTGCTACGGCATTGATGGAGAACGGGGCGACCGAGGTGCATGCCTGCTCTTCGCACGCGGTGCTGTCCGGGCCGGCGGTGGAGAACATTGCGAAATCGGTGATCCGGGAAGTGGTGGTCACTAATACGATCCCGCTGACCGAAGAGGCTAAGCGGGAGCCGAAGATCCGGGTGCTTTCGATTGCGGGATTGATTGGTCGGGCGATTCAGGCCAATCACGAAGAGACGTCGGTTAGTAAGTTGTTTATTTAGGAGTGGTGACGACTACGGCGAACAGCAGGTTCCTCCGCTCCGCCGTCCCCTTCGCTTCGCTCAGGGTCCGGCTCCGGCCGGAATGACAAGTTTTTTTGGACGACAAGTTTTTTCGGATGGGAATAATTTATGGCAACCACATTGGAACAGAACATTTTGGAAGCGCAACCGCGGGTGGCTGGGACTAAGAACCACGCCCGGCGGGTGCGGCGCGAAGGCAAAATTCCTGGCGTGCTGTATGGCGCGAGCAAAGATGCGCTGCCGGTGAGCGTTGATCCGCGGCATGTGCTGCGAATTCTGCGGTCCGACAGCGGGCATAACACGATTTTCGATCTGGCGTTGCAGGACGGCGAGCGCACCAAGGCCATGATCGTGGATTGGCAGTATGAGCCGATCAAAGGCCATCTGTTGCACATCGACCTGAAGCGCATCGCCATGGACAAGGCGTTGCGAGTCAACGTGCCGATTGTGCTGCAGGGTGTGCCGATCGGGGTGAAGACAGAAGGCGGGATTCTGGAGCAGATTTTTCGGGAAGTGGAGATTGAGTGCCTGCCGGCGGACATCCCAAGCCACATCGATGTTGACGTCAGCGAACTTACGTTCGGTAAAGTGCTGCGGGTGTCGGATTTGCCGCATAACCCGAAGCTGAAGTTCCTCTCGGATGCGAACCAGCCCGTGGCCCATGTGACCTCGGTTAAGGAAGAGGTTGTTGCTACTCCTGAAGCGGTGGCGGCGGAAGCTGGAGCAGTTCCGGCTGAGCCTGAAGTCATTAAGAAGGGTAAGGCGGAGACCGAAGAAGAGGGCGAGGCGGGTGCTGCCGAGAAGCCTGAGAAGGCCGAAAAGAAGGCTGAGAAAAAGGAGAAGAAATAACTCCGTGGCCAGAGTGCGCCCCGCTGCGCTCGGCTGGACGGCCGAGGCGGCCGTCCCCACACAGTTCGGCTGGACCCGTGGGATGGTGGCGTGAAACTGATTGTTGGGCTGGGCAATCCTGGTATCGAGTATCAGTTCACGCCGCATAACCTGGGCTTTCTGGTGGTGGATCGCATGGCCAGCGAGCGCGGGGTGGAGATCAGGAACCGGCAGTGCCGGGCGCTGACGGCGCGAATACAGGTTGGGGACGAGGTCGTGGTGCTGGCCAAACCCGAGACCTATATGAATCTGAGCGGTCTGTCGGTGCGGGAACTGGTGGCGGAGTACGAAGTGAAGCCGGAATCGGAACTGATTGTGATTCAGGACGAACTGGATTTTCCGCTGGGCACTCTGCGGATTCATACGCGGCGGAGCTCGGCGGGGCATAACGGGATCGAGTCGATCATCGATGCGCTGGACACCCAGGATTTTTTGCGCATCCGGATTGGCGTGGCCCCGGAACGCAAGGTGCAAGACGGTCAGAGTTATTTGTTGTCGCCGTTTCGCAAGGCTGACCTGACGGTGGTGGACGGGATGCTCGATACTGCCGCAGAAGCGGTGAAGGCGATTTTGACCGACGGTGCGGCGGCGGCGATGAATAGATTTAACCGGAAGGAAGACAGGGATTAGGGGTGCAGGGGCGAGGGGCTAGAGAGTTTCCTGAGCCCTGCCCCCTGATTCCCGGCCCCTGCTTTTAGATTTGGAGATGCAAATGAATCGTACTTATGAACTGATGTTTATTGTCCGGCCGGATATGGCGGATGAAGATCTTGAGAAGCTGATTTCGAACCTGGAAACCATTGTGACTTCGTCGGCCGGTTCGATCAAGAGTGTGGACCGCATGGGCAAGCGCCGTCTGGCGTATGTCGTGCGCAAGTTCCGCGAAGGCATCTACATTTTGCTGACGATCGAAGGCGCGGGCACGGTCGTGCACGAACTGGAGCGCCGTCTGCGGGTCACTGAGCCGGTGATCAAGTTCCTTACCGTGCGCATTGACGAAGAGCAGAAGCGGCTGGAAAAGATCAAGAAGCTGCGCGACGCGAAAAAGAAGGTGAGCGCGCAACCTGCGGCCGTCGCGGAAGAAGCGCCGGCGGCGCCGACAGCGGAAACTCCGGCAACGGCGTGAGAGCAGGGGCTAGGGATCAGGGGCCAGGGATTCGTGCTGCATGTGCTAGCAGAACGAAACGACTGGGCCCTAACCTCTGGCTCCTAACCCCTGATTTTTAAGGAGCATTATGACTGAAGAGACTAAAGCACCAAGCGAGCGGCCGGAGCGGCCTGCCGGTGATGGACCACGCGAGTTCCGGCCTTCTGGAGATCGTCCGCGTTTCGGCGGCGGCGGCGGAGGGCGTTCCGGGCCTGGCGGTCCGCCGCGCGAGGGTGGACGAAAGTTTTTCCGGCGCAAGAAAGTTTGCAAGTTCTGCACGGAGAAAATCGCAGACATCAACTATAAGGATTACCGGTTGCTCGGGCAGTTCGTGGCCGAGAGCGGCAAGATCGTGCCCCGGCGTTTGACTGGCGTTTGTTCGCCGCATCAGCACCGGCTTGCCTCGGCCATCAAGCAGGCTCGCAACATCGCTCTGCTGCCGTTTGCCGGGCGAGCGTCGTAAGAAAATCCGCCACGGATCAGCACGGATTTTCACGGATAGGGTTTTAAGAATTTTTCTAGTTTATCCGTGGTCACCCGCGTAGATCCGTGGTAAAGAATTCCGAATCGGAGTCATATCATGGAAGTCATTCTCAAAGAAGATGTAACCAAGCTGGGAACGCGCGGCGACGTTGTGAAGGTTGCAGAAGGATACGGGCGGAACTATCTTCTGCCGCGCAAGCTGGCTATCGAGGCTACAGCCGGGAACAAGGCCGTCATCGTGCAGATGAAGGCCGCTTCGGTGCGGCGCTCGGCCAAGGAGAAATCGCAGGCTGAGGAACTGGCCAAGCAGTTTGAAGGACTGTCGGCTACGTTCCAGAAGCGGGCGGGCGAGCACGATCAACTTTTCGGATCGGTTACATCGGGCGACATTGCCGAGGCCATCGTGAAAAAGGGAATCAACCTGGACCGGAAGCAGATCCAGCTTCACGAGCCGTTGAAGACCCTGGGCGAGTTCACTGTGCCGGTGAAGCTGCACAAAGACGTGACCGCGCATTTGAAGGTTGTGATTGAGAAGGAAGTGGTCGCGGAGTAGGATCCCGAAGTCGTCTGGACTATTTCTGCGGTCTCGCGTGTCCTAACGCCTCCGCTACGCCGATAAGAGCCCAAGTGCGTTCCTCAGTGGTCGGTCTGGAATGCGCCCACTCGAGGACGACCTTTGGGCCGTCTTTGATGGTCCAGCATCGGGCAATTGCGTGCATCGCCTCGTCGCCCCTGGCCTGTGCGAGCACTTCGTTTTTCTGGTTTCCCACCACCGCAGGACTCTGAAGGTCGTTGAGGAAGCGTAGTGCTTCCGGGATATTGCCTTGCTTCGCCGCGGCTATGGCGAGCTGATCCAACCCGAGGGCCAGATCCTGCGGGTCGGCGTGGGTGCGCAACATTCGCTCGGCGCCAGCGGGATCGACGGCGTACTGTTGTACGGCAATGAAATATGTATACGAACAGTTCTTCTGCTCAATCACTGAATCGGCGGCAGCGAAGTCTCCGATCACGGCGTCGTGGTATGCGGCGCTACAGGGATCCGGCTGGAGGATCCGAACCTCATGCCTATACGTAAGACTAAAACGCGCCAGCTTTCTGAATAGCGCAGCCATTTCCGGATTGCGCATGTGCGCTGCAAGCTCGCGAAGCCGGTTCTGCTCGCCTCGCTGGCGCAGGGCGTCGCCAGCTTCGTAAAACACCTCGCCTGCCGCTTTGGAGTCCATCCGTTCCGCGGTCTTAAGCGCCCCAGCAAGATCGGCATTCGCGACTTGGCGGCGCGCAAATACAAGCAACACGTCATTGGAATCGCTGGGCGTAGGGTCGGTTTCGAGTGCGCCGGGCAAGTCGCCGCGGTCAGCCTGGATCAGAGCTACGGTCTTGAGTGCTTTATTGCCGAGGTCCGATCCAACAAATCTCGCGAGCATCTTCTTCGCACCCGGTATGTCCCCGTTCTCCGCACGAATCTTCGCCAACTCCACGACGGACCACTGCTTGTCTTCTGGCGGCTTGAACAGGTGCGAGGTCGCCGCCGCGTCATCGTAATAACCCTGGGCCGCTTGTTGCTCGAAGATTTGATAGTTGGGTCCTCTGCCCGGCTCTCCCGCGCGATGCCATTCCGCGACCGCTTCCCGAAGCACGTCTTGATCGGTGATCGTGTGTGCGCGGCCTCGCAGCCATAGAATGCTTGCGATACCGGCACCGCATAACACGATGGCGACCACACCCACTTTGAACGCGATGCCTTGGCGGCCTGGCGGGAGTTGTTTCACATACATATTGGACACCATGTCTCGGGCACGAGTGCTATTACCAGAGACCGTCCCGGTGACGCGAGTGCACAGGGAACAGGGCATTTCCTTTGCCAAATCTGCATTCCTGACCCTGGGCAACTGTTCTGTTTCCCGCTAAACCATTACGAAAGAATCACCTAGGCCGCATAAAATCCTCCGGCAGCCTATAATTTCTGCTCACGGTTCCACTGACTGACCGTCTATTCCTGTGCAAGCCCGGGTACGGCATCGACACCGGGCAATAGAGGACAAGACGAAACATGCCGGCCGATGTTTTGGCAGTAACACTTGCGGTTGGTGCACGGATTCACTCGAAGAAGAACAGGGTGGAGAAGGTCAGCGGGGACCCCACGACGCGGGCCATGGCTGGGCAAGAACGCCGCATAGACGATACGATCCTCATCCGCGAGGCGCAAAGCGGGAACCGCGCCGCCTTCGAGGAACTCGTGCGTCACTACGATCAGGCGGTCTTGCGGCTGGCGCTGCATCTCACCGGGACCGAGCACGACGCCCAGGACGTCTACCAGGACGCCTTCCTCAAGGCTTACAAGAACATTGGAAGCTTTCGTTTCGAGTGTTCGTTTTATACGTGGATTTACCGCATCGTGACCAACCTTTGCCTGGATCACTTGCGCAAGAAGAATGTGCGCAAGGAAGATGCGCCGGTGGTGAAGGACGCGTCCGGTGGGGAGTACGACCTGCTTGATCAGGTGCCGGACGGGCGGGCGGGGGCGAATCCGGAGCGCGATTTGATGCGGCGGCAGTTGGGGGCTCGGATCTCCGGAGCGCTGGAAAAGTTGACGCCGCGCGAGCGCATGGTTTTCGAGTTGAAGCATTACCACGGTTTGAAGTTGCGGACCGTGGGTGAGATTTTGCATACCACGGAAGAGACTGCGAAGAATACGTTGTTTCGAGCTACGCAGAAGTTGCGTGGCGCGTTGGCGGATATGAGATGAAGAGAGGTTTCAAAGTTTCAGAGTTTCGAGGTTTCGAAGACCTTGAAACTTTGAAACCTGAGAAACCTTGAAACGGGGTTTGCTGCTATGAAATGCGAATGGGTTCGAGAAAATATCACGCTGCATGTTTATGGTGAGCTGGCCGATGATGCGCGCCATGAACTGGAACAGCATGTGGTGCGTTGCGCCGACTGCGCTGCTGAGCTGAAGTCGGAGCAGGAGTTTCACGCTGTGCTGTCGCAAGACCGTGCGGCGGAGCCGACTCCCAACCTGCTGGCGGCTTCGCGCATGCGACTGCAGGAGGGTTTGGAGACGGCGGAACCGGGCGGATTCTGGCGGCGGCTGGTCTTTGATCCGGCCGTCTGGCTGCGCCAGGTGAGTTTTTCTCCCGCTCTGGCGTCTGTGATTTTGATTCTCGGATTCGCCGGTGGAGTGGGAACAACCTACAGAGTATTCGGGCGTCCGTCTCCGGGTCCGATCGCCGGCACCACTGCTACTCCCACGCCCGCCGAGGCTTCGATCACCGGCATCCGTTCCATCACGCAGGATCCAGGCAGCGATAAGATCAACATCAAGTACGACACGGTTTCCACGCTGGAGACGCAGGGATCGATGAATGATCAGCGTATCCAGCAACTGCTGCTGTTTGCCGCCCGGAATAACTACAATTCCGGCGTGCGTATGGATTCCGTGGATCTGCTAACCCAGAAACCCGATGTTTCGCAGGTACGCGATGCGCTGATCTACGCGCTGCGGTATGACACGAATCCGGGAGTCCGGTTGAAGGCGTTGGATGGTTTGGGTGGATTCGTGAAGGATGATGTGCGGGTTCGGGACGTGGTGCTGGAAGCGCTGGTGAACGATTCGAACCCGGGCGTGCGCACCGAGGCGTTGCGGCTGATTGAGCCGGTTAAGGCCGACGGCAGCGTGCGCGGCGTGCTGATGACGCTGTCAGCTAAGGACCAGAGCCAGTACATCAAGTCGCAGGCGCGCACGATGCTGGCGCAGTTGCCGGAGATTGATTGATCGAAATTGAGATTTAGTTGAATACCGCTGACAACAGCGAGATACAGAAACTGAGGTGTTCATTTTGAAGCGTTTGCCACAAGTCGCCAGCCTGCTTTCGCTGGTTTTGCTAGCGCCACTGGCGCTGGCGCAGGAAGCAAATGGGTCGCAGGGGAGCGACGCATGGAGCCAGGCAAGTTCCGGCACGCTGGCCGCGGCCCGGAACGTGAGAATCAAGGTAGACATGGGTGCGGTGGTGGTGCGTGGTGGCCAGCAGTCGGGCATCAGCTACGTGGTCCGCAGTCATGCTTACGAGTCCGAGCGAGAGGGGCGCCGCCAGACCGGATCCTTCAAGGTCAGCGCTTCGGTTAAGGGGGACACGGCCTGGATTATCGGGGAGTGGGAAGGTGGCCGGCCGCGCCGGTTCTCGGGTGAGTTTGTCATCAACATTCCGCGCGACACTGATGCAGTCAGGATCGAGACTGGCGGGGGCGGAGTGGAAGCGACGGGCGTCGCCGGGCGTCTTGACGTTCAGACTGGCGGCGGGAAGGTCCGATTGGATGATATTGGTGGCTCGGTGAACGTGGAAACCGGCGGCGACTCGATTGATGTTGGGACCGTGGGTGGAGATCTGAAGTTAGAGACTGGCGGCGGCAACATTTTGATCCGGTCGGTGAAGGGGAATATCCACGCGGAGACAGGCGGCGGCAACGTAGTTGTGATTTCTGGAGAGCAGGCTGCTGTGATCGAGGCCGGCGGCGGCAATGTGGAAATCAAGCGTTGCGGCGGCAGAGTCAAAGCGTCAACCGGAGGGGGCAGTATCAACTTGGGGGACATTGGTGGTCCGGCGGACATCGAGACTGGCGGCGGCAGCATTCGGCTCACTTCCGCCAAGGGACGGGTGGGTGCGAACGCGGGCGCCGGGACCATCGAACTCTTTGGGGTTCCTTCAGCGCGGGTGCAGACCGGGGCGGGTGGAATCACGGTGAAGTTCATCAACACCGGGGCGGAGCGCAGCGACTCTATGCTTGAGACCTCCGCGGGCGACATTACGGTTTACATTGCGTCTGATGTGGCGCTCTCGGTGCGTGCCAGCGTGGACCTGGGAAACGGACACCACATTACTTCCGACTTCCCTGATATTCACATCGCCAGCGAAGGTGACCAGTGGGGTCCGAGGACGCTCAATGCCGAAGGGAAGTTAAACGGAGGCGGTCCGGTGCTGAAGGTTCGGACGACGACGGGCGATATTCGCTTCAAGCGGGTAAATCAGTAAGGAGGTTGGTCATGCGCAAACAAGTTTTGACAACTGTCGTCTTGTTGCCTTTGCTGCTCAACCTGTCGCACGCCGCGCAAAAGTGGACACTCGACTCTGCAGCGCCCCTGGGAATTCCCAGCGAAGATTCGGGGACGAGCGCTTACCTGGGCGTGGACATTATGGATATCACTGCCGACCGGCTTGGCGCTCTGAAGCTGAAGGAAGAACAAGGCGTCGAGGTGACGATGGTCGACCAGGATGCCCCCGCGGGCAAGGCCGGCTTCAAGGAACACGATGTCCTGTTGACCATGAACGGAATGGCCATCGTCAGCAAGACACAATTGCAGCGGATGATTCACGAAACCCCGCCCGGCCGCGTGGTTGCGTTTGGCTTGAGCCGCGACGGACAGACGATGACCATCAAGGTGCAGCTGGCTGACCGGAAAAACGAATTTCCTCACATGTCGAAAGACGGCGATTGGAGCAAGAATTTTCACGTCGAAGTTCCGCCGATCCCTCCGATGCCTAACATGCCGGACTTTGATGTTCCGAACATGGGAGTCGTCGTGGTGCATTCGTCGATGCGCAGCGGATTGATGGTGGAGAACCTGACGCCGCAACTGGGTGAGTTTTTTGGCGCGAAGAATGGAAGTGGAGTCCTGGTGAGGTCGGTGGAAAAGGGCAGTCACGCCGAAAAGGCTGGCCTGCGCGCCGGCGACGTCATCACTCGCGTCGGCGACCAGCCGGTGCATGACACCAGCGACTTCACCCGCGCCCTACATACTCACAGCTCCGGATCGGTGAACGTGGGAGTGATCCGCGACAAGAAGGAGCAGACCCTTACCATCACTTTGCCTGAACGCAAGGACTCTGGCGAGATGATTGAGGAGAGCCTGGAAGCACCCGAGCTGAGTGCAGAGACTCAACTGGAGCTGACTGCGATGCAGAACCAGATTGCCGACCTCCGGCCGCAAATTGAACTGGCGTGGGGAAAATCCCGCAAGGCGTCGGCCGAGATGCGCAAAGCTCTGTGCGATCAGCAGAAACAGCTTCGGGAGCAGGCCGAGAAGATGAGGCAGGAACTCCGGCCAGAGATGCGGAAAGAACTAGAGAAGAGCCGCGAGAAACTGCAGCAGGAGATGGAACAGCTTCGTCGCCGGTGGATGGCGGCTGATTCGCTTGATATCTAGAAGCATTGGCCAGTGGCGAAATCAGGTTTCAAGGTTTCAAAGTTTCGCAGGTTTCAAAGGAAAACCTTGAGACTTTGGAACCTTGAAACTTGACTGGCCACTGCTTTAAGAGCCTGTGGAGTGGCCGCGGGCTAGCGTTCCTAAGCAGACCTTGTTTCGTCCCGCCTGCTTGGCCGCGTACAGGGCGGAATCAGCGGCCCTTACCAACTCGTCGCGGGTGGTGCCTTGTTCGGGGAAAGCGGCGGCTCCGGCGCTGATGGTGACCGTCCGGGGCACGCCTGGGAACAGCCAGCCCTCCACCATCTTCCGCAATTTCTCCGCGATCTTCATAGCGTGCCTGGCATTGGTTTGAGTGAGCAAGATCCCGAATTCCTCGCCGCCGTAGCGGCACACCACATCAATCTTCCGCAACTGCTGATGAAAGAGCGAGGAAACCTGGCGCAGCACCTCGTCGCCAAGCACGTGTCCGAACTCGTCATTCAGCCGCTTGAATTGATCGATGTCCGCCATGATCACGGCCATACCCGTGCCATAGCGCCGGGCACGTTCAATCTCTTCCATGATGCGCAATTCGAAAAAGCGGCGATTGAAGATGCCGGTCAGACCGTCGAGATAAGCCAGCTGTTTTACGCGCTCCACATAGTGGGCGTTCTGGATAGCCGTGGCGCAGATATCGGCGACCGATTCCAGTGACTGCAGGTCGCCGTCGCGGAAGGCGTCTGGCCGGGCGCTGTCGAGTGCAAGAATTCCGAGTGTGTGACCGAACGAAACCAGCGGAATGCACATGCGCGAGGCTGATTCCGCAAAGAACTTCGTGTTGGAGGGTGCGATGCAAAGGTCGGTCTCCATCGATGTAGTGCTGCTGGCCAGGATGCTGGCCCAGGGTTCGGTACTCGCGGGGAAGCGGCCGCCTTCTGGAACCCGCGGGGTGAGCGTTCCATGATGAGCCCGCAGCACCAGATCGTGGTCTTCGCGTAGAAAGAGAGAGACGTGCGATACGCGGAAGGCGTCCTGAATTAACTCACACACTCGATCCAGGAGCTGTTCAAGGTCCAGAACCGCGGTGGTTTGCTGGGCGATGGCATTGATTGCCTGCAATTGCCGCGTCCGCTGTTCCTCCAGAGAATACAGTCGCGCGTTCTGCAGTGCGATTGAGGCCTGGGTGGAGAAGAGCGTCAGCAGGTCGATGGTCTCGGAGTCGAAATGGTTCAGGTGGTCGCTCTGACAATCGAGCACGCCCACAACTTCATCCCGCACCATCAAGGGGATGGCGACTTCGGAACGCGTCGACTTGGCGGTGCACAAATAGCGGGGATCCTTGCAGACGTCAGGAGAATAAACGGGCTGCTTCTTGAGTGCCGCCGCCCCTGAGATGCCCTGGCCTACGGGGAGCCGAACCTTGTCCTGGCCTGCGTCCCAGCCAATCTGCGAGCGGACGTACAACTCCTGCGACTGCTGGTCGAGCAGCACGATGGCCACATTCCGCAGATGAAAATAGTCATGCGCGATGGTCAGGATGCGCTGCAGCACCTCGTCCAGATCGAAGGTGGAGAGCACAGCCTGGCCTGCATCGTACAGGACTGCGATTTTATTCATATTTCAGGAGATATCGTAACGTGACGGGGGCGTTTGTTAGAGGTTCCCAAAGTAACTAGGAAATCCCGGTGCGGAGGGGTCAGGGATTCCCCTATCTCCACTTTCTGGCCGTGCGGATCAGTCCGTAGGCAACCAGGCAAAACCAGAAGTCCACGACCATGCCTGCGTCGAACTGGAACGGCCGGTGGCGCGGCAGAGGCAGGGAGGGCGCAAGGAAGAAGTACGCCACGTTGCCCAGGATTACGGCGCAAAGAGCTTGGACTAGATTCAGGAGCATCGAGGGTTTAGACACCGGCGTCATTACGGGGCTCAAGGAATCGGGCCAACAGCCCAATAGCTGGTTCTCGACAGAACACTTATTCCAGGGGAAGGTTGTTTCAGGCGCACCCGGATCTGATGGAGCCCGGGGCGTGGTCTTTCCGGCGCAAAGCTTAATGCGTAGCGGCTGTGTATGTGGTTGTTAAAGTCAACCAGGCGATCCTCGAAGGCTTTGTGCGTTGTGAACAATTCGTACTCGCCCCCGGTCATCGATGCAATTGCCTTGGTGATGTTTTTCTTCATAGCATTCCTGGCCATGAGAAGAGTGCCGATGATGTCGGGAGGCGCGTCCCAGTATGCTTCGTCCCGGTTAGCACCCCGCTCCGTGTCGAGCACCTGCGAGAGTGAAGGCGAGAATGCCAATGCATAGATAGTGGTGTTGCTATTCCCGATGGCGGCCACGACGTCATCGGTTTTGCTCACATGGCTCCCATGGTCGCGGTTTTCACACACTACCCGCTTGCGCTCGGGCGGCTCTTTTTCAAGCAAACTGACAGAAAAAGCTACGGCATCGCGAATTGCGGCTCCGTCGTCGCCTGCTTGCAGCCCCTTGAGGTCTTCGAGAAAGGGGTTTTCATTGTCACTGAAGTCCTCGACCAGATTGACCTGACTATCGAATTCGACCAAAGCTACTCGCGATCGAGGTTGATCGAAAACAGGAATCAGCATGGGGCCGATCCCGCGCATCCTGGAAAATTCGCGCCAGGCTCTCCTTCCTGTCTGAATGGCGACGACAACCGATGCCGGTTCAGATTCGGTGGAATCGTCCAAATGAATGGTCTGTTCTATGCCATCATCCTCGATCACGAAGTCTTTTTGCGTTAAGCCGTAGACGATATGGCCTTCTGCATCCTTTACGAGCGTCGGCACCAGTACCACATTCGACTGAACACGAAGATTAGGTTCCTGCTGGGCGATAGCCCCACTCAAAAGCAACAAGACTAATGGACAAACCCTCGCCAACATTATGGGAGGGATGATGCCCGATGCCGAGAGAGTTGCCTGCGCGCGGCCGATTGTTTGCCGGAACATCGCCATCTCGCGACCGAACGGCAGGCAGCGCATTCGTGAGCCGACTTGCTGCTAACATTCCTTTGTAACCTCTGCCATGCTTGAACTCACTACACCGGTGCAATACGTGAAGGGAATTGGTCCGCGGCTGGCGGAGATTCTTGCCACCAAGGGCATTGCCACGGTCGGCGATCTGCTTAACTATCTGCCTTTTCGCTATGAAGACCGGCTGAATCCGCGGGGGATTGCGGAATTGCGCGCCGGCGAGATGGCTACCGTGATTGGCGAAGTCCGCAACTCGGGCCTGTTTCGCACCCGCAAGATGCCCATCTTTCAGCTGACGGTCGGGCAGGGACGATCGAAACTGAAATGCCTTTGGTTCAACGCGACTTACCTGCAGGATAGATTCAAGCCGGGGCAATTGATCGCGCTGTATGGCAAGGTGGAGCAGGACTCGCGCAGCGGTGAATTGCAGATTATCCAGCCGCAGGTTGAGATGTTGGGGGACGCTGAGGGAAACGGCGCGGAGGATAAGGCGGCGGCATCGCTCGAAGTGGGACGCATCGTACCGATCTACGAATCGGCGGGGCAAGGCAAGGTGACGGCGCGCTGGTTTCGACGCGTCATCCGGACGGCGCTGGATGATTTGACTCCGGAAATCACGGAGGCGATTCCGGCGGCAGTTCGCGAGCGGCTGGCGCTGGTTTCGCCCCGCGAGGCTCTGTGGAAAGTGCATTGGCCCGAGGCTGGGGAGAGCTTCGAAGACCTGCAGTCGTCGCGTACGCCGGCACACATCCGGCTGATCTTTGAAGAATTGTTTTTTATCGAGTTAGGGCTGGAGCTGAAGCGTCGCCAGCAGAAGACGCAAACCGGCATCGCCTTTCGCCTGGACGACCGGGTGCGGCAGGCGATCAAGAAGATTTTGCCGTTTCACCCCACGGCGGCGCAGAAGCGAGTGTTGAAAGAGATTGCCGACGACATGCAAAAGCCTTATCCCATGCGGCGTTTACTGCAGGGAGATGTGGGCTCGGGGAAGACCATCATCGGCTTCCAGGCCGCGATTATCGCCATCGAAAATGGTTGTCAGGTGGCGTTGATGGCGCCTACTGAAATTCTCGCGCAACAGCATTATTTCTCTGCGAGGAGGATTCTGGAAAATGCCGGATACCGCATCGTCCTGCTGACCGGCTCTCTCGAAGCTGACCGCAAGCGCGAGATCCGGCGCCACATCGCGCAAGGAGACGCGCAGCTTGTCATCGGCACTCATGCCCTGTTGGAAGAGAAAGTCGAGTTCGCAAAGCCCGGGCTAGTCATTGTCGACGAGCAGCACCGCTTCGGCGTTCTGCAGCGCTTGAAGTTAATGAAGAAGTCGGGCGAAGAAAGGGATGATAAGAATCCCGCTGAGCCGGATGTTCTCGTCATGACCGCTACGCCCATCCCGCGCACGCTGGCGCTTACTCTTTACGGCGATCTTGATCTCAGCGTGCTCGACGAGCTCCCGCCGGGACGTACGCCGATCGTTACCAGAAGAATCACTGACGACCGCTCGTCCGAGGTGTGGGACTTTGTGCGCAAGCAGGTCGCGAAGGGACACCAGGCGTATGTGGTCTACCCCGTTATCGCCGAAAACGAGGAGACCGAACTGAAGGCAGCGGTCAAAATGTACCGCGAGCTGAGCGGAAAAGTGTTTGCCGATCTGAAGGTCGGGCTGCTGCATGGACGCCTCGATTCTGAATTGAAAGATCAGGTCATGCGCATGTTCCAGAAAGGTGACTTGCAGATTCTGGTCGCGACCACAGTGATTGAAGTCGGTGTTGATGTGCCGAATGCGACCGTAATGGTGATCGAACACGCGGAGCGCTTTGGCCTGGCCCAACTTCACCAGCTGCGCGGACGCATTGGACGGGGCGCGGCGAAGTCCTACTGCATCCTGATGACCGGCGGCAATGTGACAGAAGAAGGCGAGCGCCGTCTGGACGCCATGGTGCGCACCAACGACGGCTTTGAGATTGCCGAACTCGATCTCGAACTGCGCGGGCCGGGAGAATTTTTCGGCACGCGGCAGGCCGGCATGCCGAGCTTCCGCGTGGCCAACCTGATTCGCGACCGGAGGTTGCTGGAACTAGCCAAGCGCGAAGCCGCGGCCGTGATGGCTGGGCCGAATTCCGAAGTCACGCAGGTGGAAATCAGCCGAGCGCTGGTCGCACTGCGTACGCGCTGGCAGCACACCTACGGTCTGGTCGAGGTGGGCTAAGACGTTGTACCTACGAGGATTGACCGAGCGATGGACGTTCACCTGATCGACGGAACCTACGAATTATTCCGATATTTCTTTGCCGTGCCCTCCGCAGCAGATGCGGCCGGCCAGGAAATCGGGGCGGTGCGTGGCGTTTTGGGATCGGTATTGTCGATGATCGAACGCGGCGCGACGCACCTTGGTGTCGCAACCGATCACGTGGTGGAGTCGTTTCGAAACGACCTGTACTCCGGGTACAAAACGAGCGAGGGCGTGGCTCCGGAGTTGCTATCCCAGTTTCCGATTCTTGAAGAGGGTCTGGAAGCGATGGGAGTGGTGGTGTGGCCGATGGTCTACTTTGAAGCAGATGATGCGCTTGCTTCCGCGGCGGCCAAAGCCGCACTCGATGATCGCGTGAAACAGATCTTTATTTGCACCCCTGACAAAGATCTCGGCCAGAGCGTTGTGGGCACTCGCGTGGTGCAACTGGATCGCCGTCGCGAACTGGTGCGTGACGAAGCGGGAGTCGTGGCTAAGTTTGGCGTGAAGCCCGAATCGATTCCCGACTACCTCGCCGTGGTCGGCGACAGTGCAGATGGCTTTCCCGGTCTGCCGGGATGGGGGCAGAAAGCCGCAGCTCTTGCGTTTTCACAGTATCCGCATCTAGAGGACGTTCCTAGGGATTGGCGAGAATGGCATCCCTCGATCCGCAGGGCTCGTCCACTTTCCGAATCGCTGTTTTCGGGGTGGAAAGACGCGCTGCTATTTCGCGAGCTTGCTACTTTGAGGCTCGATGTGCCGGTATTTGATACTGTCGACGATCTTCGCTGGCGCCAGCCGCGTACGAGCTTTGAACAATTCTGCGTGCGAATCAGGGCTCCAGAATTAGTTCGGCGCGCCGCTGCGGTGGGCGCTGGCCAGCCGCTTGAAACAGATACGAACTGATAGAATCGAAGCGATGGCCGGAACTTCTCAACTGATCCAGATCGAGCTTGCGCCACCACCGCGGATGCCCAAGCCAGACTGGCTGCGCGCGAAAGCTCCCGTCGGCGACAACTTTCACGAGTTGAAGAAGCTGGCGCGGGGATTGGGGCTGCACACGGTTTGCGAATCGGCCCAGTGCCCGAACATCGGCGAGTGTTGGAATCACAAGACTGCGACGTTCATGCTGCTGGGTGATATCTGCACCCGTCGTTGCGGATTCTGTGCGGTGCCAAAAGGCCGCCCCGAGCCCATCGACTGGGACGAGCCGCGTCGCGTCGCCGAAGCGGTGGCGACGCTGGGACTGAAACATGCCGTTGTAACCAGCGTGAATCGTGACGATGACAACGTCGGTGGCGCGAGGGTTTTCGCCGAAACCATTCGCGAGATTCGCGAGCTGATTCCGGATTGCCGCGTGGAAGTGCTCATTCCGGATTTTCAAGGTCTGGAAGAACCGTTAAGGATCGTGCTCGACGCGCAGCCCGACGTTCTCAACCACAACACCGAAACCGTGCCGCGTTTGTATCGCGCAGTACGGTCGGGCGCCCGTTACGAACGCACGCTCACCCTGCTCGAGAATGCCAAGAAGTTTTCTCCTGGGATGGTGACCAAGAGTGGCGTGATGGTCGGACTGGGCGAATCCACCGATGAGTTGATCGAGGTCTTCCGCGATCTCGGCGGCCGCGGCGTGGATATTCTTACCGTGGGCCAGTACCTACGTCCCTCGCGCGACCACCTGCCTATTTCCCGTTTCTACGCGCCTGAAGAGTTCGGCGGCTTGCGAAACGAAGCCTTGCGCTTCGGTTTCCGCCACGTCGAGTCCGGACCGCTGGTGCGCTCGAGCTACCATGCGCACGAGCAGGCCGAGTCTACCTCCGCGCCGCGGGTGGTGTCCTAAGACGCGGCATGCTAACAGTGCTCCTGGTGCTGCTGGGCTTCTTCGCAGGATTGCTGGGTGCCATGACCGGAATCGGCGGCGGCGTTTTGCTCTCGCCCATCCTCGCACTGCATTTCGGAATCCCCATCCGCGAGGCGATCGGCACGAGCCTGGTGGCCGTCATCACCACCTCGGCGGCGAGTTCGTCCGTCCACCTCCAGCGCCACACCACCGACATACGCCTCGGCATGACGCTTGAACTGGCGACAGCTCTGGGCGCGGCCGTTACGGCGTATCTGGTTGGATACTTCAACCGCAATGTTCTCGAGGGCCTGTTTGCTGGCTTCCTGTTGTACAGCTCCGTCACCATTTTGCTTCGCGGCGGCAAAATAAGAAATGAGGAGGTGCCTGAGGCAAACGGTGACGGCGAGACAGTGATCCCGCCCTACGAACCGCAGCGCTATCCGCTTGGCCTCGGAGCGTCTCTGGTCGCTGGCGGACTCTCTGGCCTACTCGGCATCGGCGGCGGTCCCATAAAAGTTCCGGTGATGTACATCTTCATGAATGTTCCGTTGATGGTGGCCACTGCTACGTCGAACTTCATGATCGGAGTCACCGCCGCGGCCAGTGCCATTGTCTACTACAGGCGCGGAGACATTCTTGTGGGGATCGCTGCTCCTCTGGCCGTCGGCGTGTTTGTGGGATCGCTGCTGGGCGCGCGCCTGGCGCCCCGCATTCACACGAAATACGTGGTCTATCTACTGGTTGCGGTCATGCTTTACCTTGCCGGGCATTTGTTCGTGCATCTGCTCGCCGGAGGCACCGCATGAGCCAGGTGCGCGAACCGGCCTTCGATCGCGTGGTAGCACTGGTGCTGCGCGTGGGCGCCTTCGGATGTTTCTTCATCATGCTGACGGGATTGCTGGCCGGGCTTTTCGTTCACAGCCGCATTCCAGGAGATATTGAACGCGCAGGAGTTCTGCTGATGCTGGCTACGCCGGTCGTGCGAGTCTTGGTTGCGGGCGTTCTCTTTCTACGCGAAAAAGATTGGAAGTACGGAGCGATCTCGTTTGGAGTGCTCGCGATTCTGCTGCTCGGTGCAGTTTTCGGCATCGGCGAGCACTAATGGAATCGGGTAATCGGGTAACTTAGCAATTTGGCAATTTTAGAACACGGACCATAGAAGTGCTTCAAATTACCAAATTACCAAATTACACAATTACCAAATTCTCTTAGAAAATGTGCAGCTTGATGCTGAGATACTTCTTGGGGTTCTCCCGGATCGCCTTGATCAGGCCCTGGGTCTCTTCCAGAGTGTGGTTGAGATTGTTGTAGAGCGTGTCGTCTTTGAAGAGCTTTCCCATCGTCCCTTGGCCGGCATCGATCTCGCTGGTCAAAGCCGCAAGCTTGGTCATCGTCGTGTCGATCTTTTTTCCCAGTTCCTCGTCCTTGAGCAGTCTTCCGGCGGTCCCCTTGCCCGCATTGAGGTCTTCACTCACTTTCCTCAAGTTGGCGACGGTTTCGTTGGCGTTGTTGTAAAGGGAAGGATCTTTCAGGAATTTTCCGGCTGTGCCTTTCCCCTGCTGCAGGTCGTCGACCAGGCCGTTCATTTTGTCGAGGGTGGCAACGAACTTGTCGTAGGCGTCGTTGCTATTGATCAAGTGGCCGAGGCTGCCCTGTCCCTTGGAAATCTCGTCGACTACGGTTTTCAGTTCTGCAACCGTCTGCGAGAAGCGGTCATACAGTGTGGGATCGTAAATCAACTTGCCGAGCGATCCCTTGCCGCTTTCTGCGAAGGCGAGGATGCGGTCAGCGCGCTTGAGCAGAGCGTCCATGTTCTGCAGCGTGCTCTGGCTGGAGCGGACCACCTCGTTGAAGTCGGGATGCACGCGCGTCGGAAGCGTGTCGCCATCCTGCGCCACCGGGCCGACGGCCTGCGAACTGTCCATATCCATGAAGGTCTCGCCCAGCACACCAGCAGTCTCGAGAGAAGTGACGGTATCGCGGCGCAGGTTGAAACTGTATTTTGTGCTCACCTTCATGATGATTTGCACGGGAGTGAGCTGCTTGTCTTTGTCACGGACAATCAGAATTTTCGAGACGTTGCCGATGTCCACGCCACTGAGCCGCACAGGAGCGCCCACCCGCAGTCCTTCCGCATTATCGAAGTAGGACACCAGCGTGATGCGCGTGGAGAAAAAGCCGCCGGTCCCGGACATCAGAAACAAAAGTAGCGCCAACACCAGACTGGCGATGATCACCGTGATGCCGACGCGAAGTTGCGACCATTTGAGTTGCTGTTGGCTCGGCAAGTGATTTCCTCAGACCGCAATCTGCGGTATCTTCCTGCGGTATCGTCGGCGGCCGGCGGAACTCCCCAAACCCGCCCCTGTCGCCTGCAGCATCATAACAAACCCTGAGCCCAGTCCTAGGCCTGTTGTGGGCGCAGAACCGGCAGCAGCAATAAAGCCACCAGATAGGCCGCAACCCCGCAAGCCAGAGTCACGGTCAAGCCAAATTGGATCGCGATCACCATCGCCAGCACGGACCCCAATACGCTGGCGGCAGCATTCATCGCCCAGGCCCACTCCACGGCATTATCCGCCGCTGTTTCTCCGCTGGGGATGTCGACGACGGGGCGCTCCGCCAGCGCACGCAAGCCGGTGGGAAACGGCATTCCCATCACGAAGCCGAGCGGCACCAGCAGGATGCCGCTCACCACCAGGCGGTAGCCAAATGCCAGGCCCACCCAGGCGGGAAGCGCCCTGGGCAGGAAGAACACATTGGCCGCCAGCGCGAGGATTACGAGCATCAGCGGCATCCAGGCCATTTCAGTGCGGCGGAGCCAGCGCCGCGAAAACAGGCTTCCCGCCCCGCTCGACAGCATCAGCAGAAAGATGACGACGGTCAGGGCGTAGGTGGGGTGTCCCAGGAAGAGCACGAAGCGCTGGATAAACGCAATCTCCACCAGAATGTAACCCAACCCTACCGCCACGAAATAAAGCAGCGGAAGCGGCGACTGGCGCCCTGTTTGCAGCGCAAGCGGCAGAACTAAAAAGCCCAGCACTGCGACCAGGGAGATGACCAGCACCAGAATCAGCACCAGGACTCCCAGGTTCACCTTCCAGTCAATTCCGCGCTGCCGTCCTTGCTGGAGGATTTGACCGGCCTTTAGCGTGAAGAAGAAGAACGGAGCGTTATCGCTGACGGGCGCCACATTGTAAGCGTAGCTTTGCGCGAACCGGTAAGGATCATTGCTCGCGATCAAGTCCGCAAAGGGGTTAGAGTCACCCGGCTCGGCCGCCGGCTGAGAAGGCAAATACAGCGGATCAAGTTCGTCATAGTTGTCGAAGTGAGCCTGCACCGCGGACTCTTCCTCGGCGGTAAAACCAGTTTTCTTGGCTAGCACCACCACTGGAATTCCGTCTTCATTGAGCGGACCTTGTGAGGCCACGATAAAGTTGCGCGCCGGATTCGCCACGCCGAGACTATGCAAGGCCTGCATGGCTACAGCGACCACTCGCAGCGCTTCTCGCGGCTGACGGAACTCCCAGCGGGTAATGGCGATCATGCCGTCTGGTTTCAGATGCTCGAAATATTCCCGGAAGGCCTCCACCGTGTAGAGATTGTTTTCGCTCAACGCGAAAGCGCCGGCCGCGGTCGAGGCCCAGGTATCCACCAGCGTCATCTGCACCACATCAAACTGCTGCGGTGTGGAGCGCAGATAAGACCGGCCGTCGGTCACGTGAATATGAACCTCAGGGCGTTCGTAGAGATGCATTGCATAGTCGGCGTAACGCCCGCGCATGATGGTGTTGGCGATGATGGGATTGATTTCAATCCCTGTCACGCTCGGGCTGCCGTTGGCGACGGCACGCAGCACGTCCACTCCGCCTCCCGGGCCAATAATCGCGAACTCTCCGCGCGGACGCAGAACATTGGCTAGCGCCGGAGGAGCTGACATGAGATCGTGCTCCCACTGCGAACCGCGCCAGTGCGTCAGATCGCAATTCATGATGTAAGTGGAAGCATCGGCGTCGATAACAATCGCCTTGGCCTGTCCTTGGCGATCCACTTCGACGCGCGACAGAGCGTTCCAGCGGGCAAATTCCACCCACGCAGGATCGCGGAACATCCCCTTGGCATAGACCACATCGATCAGCCGGTTCGAGTGGTTGGCTGCGATCAGCACGACGAATAGGGCGGCTAGTCCGCCGGCCACCTTGCGCGCGGTCGACGATCCAGCCCAGACCATGGCCGCCACAGCCATCACCACCGCTGCGGCCAAAATCGTATTTGGCCCGCCGACCCAGTTGAGTAGCGGAACCACCGCCAGGCAGGCCAGCGCTCCGCCGCTCAAATCTGCCCCGTAAAGCCGGGAAACTCGCCAGGTCTCGCGCGCGAAGACGACTGAGAACAGCAATCCAGTCAGGAAAAAAGGCAGCGCCGACACCACGTAGAGCGCGGTCAGGTGCAGGAAATTCCTTCCCGTGACCGACAGCGCCACTGGGACATGCAGAATAACCTCGAGCGCCACGAACACCAGGATTGAGCTGTCGATGCAGAGGCGCGCCGCTAGAGCGCGCGTGCCGGTTCGAGCCAGGCGATTCCGGAAGAGATAGGCAAAAACCCCGCCAGCGCCCAGCCCCAGCAGCGCAATCGAAATCGCGAGAAACGCGAAGTGATAGAAGAGCACAACCGAGAACAATCGAGTGAGCGCCAGCTCCAGCAACAACGCTCCAAAGCTAGTTAACCCCAGACCGACGAGAAGCGTGCGCTCGGGAATTTCAGTGGACGAGGAAGCCGGCACGGCAGCCTGTATGGTTGCGGACATGGTGAAATGGAATGCGACAGTCTAGCAGAAGGCTTGTAGAGATGGCTTACCAATTGCGAATCGAGAACTGTCATCCCGAGCGGAGCTTTTGCCTGAAAAGGATCTAACTTTCAAGTATGACCTGCGCGATGGCCTGTTCTGCGGTGTGCGAAATCGATAGCGAAGCATTCTTCACACCCAGCCGGGCAGCAATCTCGCCGGCTTTTCCATGGAAAACGATGGTCGGGCGTCCGCCCGGCAGGCGAGCCACTTCGCAATCCCGCCAGCGCACCCCGTGGCTCCAGCCGGTGCCCAGAGCCTTCATCGCCGCCTCTTTGGCGGCAAAGCGCGCGGCGTAACGCTCTACGCAGTTGGCTTTGGAGTCGCAGTAACGCATCTCACCCGCGGTATAGATGCGTTGCAGAAAGCGATCGCCAAAGCGCTCGATCGATTGCCGGATGCGCGGAACCTCCGCGATGTCGATGCCCGTGCCGACGATCATATTTCCAAACGCCTTACTGCAGGAGACCCGTCACAGCAGGCGGTCTCCACGGTAAATCAATTCGCCGTCTACCATGCGAGCTTCTGTGGTCAGGCCGTGCGGCTTGACGGGGCCGGTTCCGTCGATGTGCATCACTTCATGCCCGTGCGCAACCAGCCAGTCCGAGACCAGCATGCGGTGGCAGCGGAAGTATACGCGCTCGGCACACATGTAGGCGGTTCGGGAACCCTCAGCCAGCGCAACCAGTTCGGCCATCGCGTGTTCGAATTCAGGGGTCAGCATGTAGTCGGCGTAATTGCGGAAACTCGCGTTGCGAAGTCCAATGTTCGGGGAGTCTTCTCGACTTTTCTTGCGATAGCCGCCAAGAGCCTTCATCCAGACATAGTTAATTCCGGCCGCCGGCAAACTTTTTTCCAGAGATTCTCGATTAAATTGTGGCAGCCGCCGCGACATGGGGAAGGCGCGGATATCCACTAGGGTTTCGATTCCGTGACCCTGAAGCGTCCCGATCAAATCGTCGAGTGACCGGGTCGAATGTCCGACAGTGTAGAGGAGAGCCATGCTTTTTTGATGCAGTAGGCCGCCGAATTTCGCGCCGGTTACCTTTGCTGATTGCCATGCCCGACCCAACGAGAGCCGTCGCATCCCTCAGATAAATACTCTGATAGTCGCACGTCAACATCTTGAGGACTATCCTTGAGGTAGATCACGTCATCCACAACAAAGTGGCCGTTTTCCTGCACCAGGACGGCCGCAACATACCAAGTCCATGGGCTCTCGCCCGGTTCCTCGTGGGTGAGTGTCACGTACACGAGTGTGGGGCCATCCTTCCCGGCTTGCACTCTTTCGATGTGGAAGGCCTGTGGCTCCGCTCGCTCGCTGTCACCCGAGAGGAGCCCAAACTCGAGAAAGGGTGGCTTCGAGTTCGGGTCTCGATTCTGACGATCCCAAGCGTTTTGGCAGGCGATGTTTACATCGATTCTGTGAAGCAGCGCCTTGCTGAGATAGGGTGCGAAAACCTTAAAGTCTGCGCCGCCTGGGATACCCAGCGGGTGACGGGCCACCACCTCCGTATAGAGGCTACTAACCAGCATCTCGGGTTGCTTGGATAGGTCAGCTGGCTTACTCTGGTGACCAGCCTGGCCAAGAACTAATGCCGTAGCAAACCCCAGAACGATGGTGCACCGCGAAAGAGTCATATCATCACCTACGGCGCCGCATAGATCACAGAGTAAATGTTGCAGCTGTTCGAGAGGCTACGTTTATCGTAAGGATGCGAGACGATCATGCAACGATGCGATTGAGAGCCGCAGCCACCGCGGCATCCTGCTCCGGAAACACAGTCCGCAGATCCAGCAACACGCGGCCTTCCTCGACTCGGGCAATAATCGCAGGCTCTGAACCGCGCAGGCGCGAAGCCAGTTCGTCAGCACTCAAGCCTTCGCAAGTCAGCGCCAGCAATTGCGTGGGCAGAACCGAAGACGGCGCCGCGCCGCCGCCGAGGATCGATTCACCATCCACGAGTTCAACCTTCAACTTCGGTGCTTCAATTCGCGCCGCCAGCGACTCAGCCCGCTCGCCGATCGCTTCTTTTGAGAGCCTCATCATGCGCAGCGTCGGAATCGCGTCGTGATCCTTCTTCACGTAGGCGAGAAGAGTCGCTTCCATCGCGGCATAGGTCAACTTATCCACGCGCAACGCCCGGAACAGCGAATTCGATCGCATGCGTGCGACCAACTCCGCACCGCCGCTGATCAATCCCGCCTGCGGGCCGCCCAGCAACTTGTCGCCGCTGTAGGTAACGACGTCGACGCCGCTACGCAGGCTGTCCAGCACACCGGGTTCGCCGCTGATGCCGACCGCGCGCAAGTCGAACAGCGCTCCGCTGCCCAGGTCTTCCATGAGCGGAATGCCGCGCTTACGCGCCAGAGCCACTAGTTCCGCTGTAGAAGCTTGCTCGGTGAAGCCGGTGATCTCGAAGTTCGAACGATGCACTCGCAGCAGCAGCCGGGTCCGTTCCGTGATAGCGCGTTCGTAGTCGGCGGTGCGGGTGCGGTTGGTCGTGCCCACCTCGCGCAGGGTCGCACCCGACTTCGCCATCACGTCGGGAATCCGAAACGACCCGCCGATCTCGACCAACTCTCCGCGCGAAACAATGACTTCTCCGCCGTCAGCCAAGGTGTTCAGCGCCAGCAGCACCGCAGCCGCATTGTTGTTGACGACGATGGTCGAGACCGACGATGGTTTGATTCCTCCGCGGTTCACTTCCTCGTTCAGCAAGCGCTGAAACAGCAGATCCACATGCACATCCCGCTTGCCCCGAGCGCCAGCCCCCAGGTCAAACTCCAAATTGCTGTAACTGGCAGCGGTCTCGCGAATGTGCTCGATCGCCGCCTCGCCCAGCGGAGCACGTCCGAGGTTGGTATGCAGGATTACGCCGGTGGCATTGATCACAACCCGAAGAGAGTAGGCGAGCGCCAAGCGAAGTTGATTCTCCAGCGCTCCGGCCAGTCCCGAAAGCGCAAGCTCCAGCGCATCTGCATCCAACAGTCCTGATGTAATTTCCCGCCGCAACCGGCCCAGTACTACACGCGCCGCATCGACGACCGCGCCATGGCCGTAACCTTCAGCCAGGGAACCAACCGCAGGGCCACGCATAACATCATCCACGGAAGGCAGTCTGCGAAAAAGCTCCGATGGCGCAGTTGTTTTCACCGGGAGATTATCCCACGGAAGGCAACTGGTGGCCCACGAAGTGTGAGCCGTGGCATGTCACTCGCAAATGTAAGCGGGCCCCTTGTGCCGCCGGTATTTGACCAGAAACGGTCCCTCCAGATGCTCGCCGCTGAAATCAACCGTGTATTTCCCCGAGATGCGCTTGGTTCCTTTCGTGGGGTTCACCCAGATCTTTGCTTGAGTAGCCGCCTCGCACTTATCGGCAGTGACGCACCGCTTGCCCTGCACGGGCAACCAGCCTTCTCCCTCAAATAACTCGATCGCAAGGTGAGAGCTATTAAACCGCAAGTCGAGATATTGGCCTGGGGACGCCCCAGCGAATTTGCTGATTTGAAATGTGGCGCCGCTGCAGTCTCCCTCAAACCAGCCCTTGGCATCATCAGCGGCAGCCGGGATCGAATAAATGGCCGGGAGCACGAAGGCGGCCACGAGGAACCTCAGGTGAGCTGTCATATTCCTCCCCTACAGCGTGTGCATGTAGGCCAGCAAATCCTGCACGTCTTGTGCGCTCAGCACTTGGCTGTAGCCCGGCATGTCGGGGCGGCCATTGCGAATAATGTCAGTGACGCGGTCATCATTCGCGGGCAGCCCGGTTTGCGGAAGATATTGATGTTGGAAAACACCTTTCAATCCCGGACCTTTTTTACCCTTCGCAGAATCTGGACGATGACAACGGTCACAGTAGTTGTCATAGATCTTTCGCCCCGCAGCCTGCTGAGGGTTGAGCCCGAGTTCGGCGTCCGACTTGCGACGTTCCACATCGCAACCCGCCAGCGCCAGGCACGCGGCGAGAGCCGCGCCAATCCAGCATCTTAGGCTTATCGTCAGTTTCCGGTTACGCTGCCGCCCGAATCCATCGATCACGCGAGTCTTCATCCCAATCTCACTTGTCAGGTCCCAATTTGTCCCCAGTTTCCCACAGCCGCCGCAATTGCGCGCGCCTTACAATGATAGAGGAAAGGCGAAAGCCATGCCTGTCGCGGTAAAGCGAGTGTACGAATCAGTGTCGCGCTCCGATGGCGCGCGCGTTCTCGTCGACCGCTTATGGCCGCGTGGCCTCTCAAAAACTGAGGTTGCCTTGCAGGAGTGGTTGCGCGATCTTGCTCCCTCCGACGAATTGCGAAAGTGGTTTCATGCCCAGCCGGAACAGTGGCCGGTTTTCCGCAAGCGTTACCTGATGGAATTGGCCCGTCCCGAAGCCGAGAAAGATTTGCAGAAGCTTTACTCTCTAGCCCACAAGCGGAAGCGTCTAACGCTCCTCTATGCCTCGAAGAATGAGAAGCGCAACAACGCCGTTGTGCTTAAGGACTTACTCGACGGAATGCGCAAACCGCCGACCGGCACGGGTCCCGGCGCGCTTCGGACCATGGGCAAGCGGGATGCGGCCGTGCGGCGTAGGTAGTTTCGCGCCTCCTCTCTCTCTTTCATTTAGAATCTGCCGCATGAGAGCCGTCTTTCAGTGGAGCCTGGGCAGGCGCACTCTGGAACTGGGCAAGCGCACGCTGATCATGGGCATCGTCAACGTAACGCCTGACTCGTTTTCTGACGGTGGCCTCCATCTCGATCCCGAAAAAGCCATAGCGCACGCCATCCAGTTACTCGACGAAGGTTCGGACATCATAGACATTGGCGGAGAATCGACCCGCCCCGGCGTCAAAGCCGCTGTGAGCGCGGAGGAAGAATCGAAACGCGTGTTGCCGGTGATCACCGCGCTCAAGAAACGGCGTCCCGATGCAGTGATTTCCGTTGACACCTACAAAGCCAGCGTGGCACGTGCCGCCACCGCGGCCGGAGCCGAGATCGTCAACGACGTCAGCGCTCTGCGTTGGGATCCGCAGATGGCTGCGACGATCGCCGAAATGAAATGCGGAGCCATTCTGATGCACATGCGCGGTCGTCCCGAAGAGTGGCGAACCTTGCCGCCACCGGTCGATATTTTTCTTCTGGTCAAGCGCGAGCTCAGAGAATGGGTGGAAGCGGCTGTGCGGGCCGGCGTGCGCCGGGAAAGAATCGCTCTCGATCCCGGCTTTGGCTTCGGAAAGAATTTCGAGCAGAACTATCCGCTGCTGGCTCGCTTTCAGGACTTGCAGTCCCTGGGTTTCCCCCTGGTGGCGGGAACCTCGAGAAAGTCGTTCCTCGGCCGCGCCCTGGCGAAAGATGGAAAAGACGCCCCCGTCGGCGACCGGCTCTACGGAAATCTGGCCGCGCACACAGCTTTGATTCTCAAAGGCGCGCACATCTTACGAACGCACGATGTGAAAGCCGCAGTCGATGCCGCCCGCGTCACTGATGCCATCCTCGATGCGCGCTGACGAGAAAGAAGTACCTTTGAGCGGAATCTATCGTCGGAGTTGTGCTCTGAATGCAGCCAGTGGGAGAGCGGAGGATTTCTGGCACGGGAGCCTACCGCTGCGCAAAGGCCATGGTCCCCCCTATCATGTTCACTCCCAGCGAGGCCGAGCCGTTCGGAATGAGCGCCCCGGTGCTACTGATGATGAACTGGGAAACCGTGCCATCTGCATTTGCAGTGAAGAGAAACCTGCCGGACGGATCAACACCTTGCGAGTTAGCGCCGCTGAAGATTGTTGTGGTGCCGTTGCTCGTGAGGGCCCCGGTGATCTCATCCACCTTAAGTTGTGCCAGCAGCGCGGAGGGAGTGTTGATGTAGGCGTAGGCTCCAGCAGGATCGAAGCTAATCTGAAACAGGCTAACCCTTGGCGACATCGTGTAATTGCTCAGCAGAGTGAGTGCTCCGGAGGAACCATCGATCGAGAACATACTGACCGACCCCGAATTGTCGTTCGCACAGTAAAGAAATCCTCCAGGGGAAACTGCTAGGGAACCAGGATTGTTCCCTCCCGCGGAGATCGAACCGTTGTCCGAAAGTACGCCTCCAGCAGAAATCGTATACTCCGAAATCGTTCCGTCGTTCGAGTTCGCAACGTACGCGAACTTTCCTGATCCATCGACAGCTACGTAAGTGGGATAGCCACCGGTCGTCACGGTGTTGATCGGGGTCAGCACCCCTGAGGCATTCAGGCCGTATGAATTCAGAGTGTTATCTGCATTGTTCGCAGCGAAAACAAACTGCGCATCGGGTGTAAAGGCAAGCGTAGTGCCGCCCGTGGGTGAAATTGCAGTCGCCCCTAGAATTCCGTCGCTGCCGATCCTAAACTCGCTAATTCCGTAGGCCCCGGAAGCGAAAAGGTACTGACTCCCAGGGGAAACTGCGACGGTACTGAACAAGGAATTGCCGGTAGATGTGTTGAGCGTGGTGGTGTTGAGCGCGGTGAGCGTACCGTCGCTTTCCACCTTAAACTGGGTTATGGAGCCTGATGAGCTTGGGTTGACGGGCGTAAAAACCGAAAATGCTCCAACGTAGAGGTACGTACTCAGCGGAGAGGTCGGCGGTGTGTTCCCCGCTCCGCAGCCAAGTGTATACAGCAAAGCGGCCGCGAGGCCTATCGACAGCGCAGCTCTTCCGGGCCAGGCGTTTTTCCGCAAAGCCACTCCCTCTAAACCAATCGAAGCGCGTTGGAAGAGCCCCGCGTCGGCGGGACTTTTCCATATTAGCTAACGATACTAGTAGGGTGAGGGAGCGCATAATTACGGGAGTACTCGGCCGCAACCTGTTGACTACGCAAAAGATGCTGCGGAGCCGCAGCAGACGCCGCCGCGTGACCGAGGCCATCCCCGCTGCGCGCTGAAGACTTTGTGGCGATGCCAGGTTATTGCGGGGGAGTCGGAGACGTGGCGGCCGGCAATTCCGCGACCCGCACGATCGTGCATTCCACTTGCTTGCCGCCTGCGTTTTTCACCTTACCTTTGTCGTTGTTGATCTGGTACTGCACGTCGCTGCCCACGACGAAATCGGTGGCTTTCAAGGACTCCTTCTCGACCGAGCGGCAGGTGTAAAGCTTGCCCACTGCCGCGAAGGAAAGATCGTACTGCTGATTTTTATGCGTCTTTTTGTCGATGGTTCCGAAGGGCTGGAAGTCCTTCAGCGTGGTTGTGCCCTCGATCTTCGATCCCGCCGCCGCCGTGATGGCAAACATCAATATCAAGAGTGCCGCATTGCTTTTACGCATATATACCGACCTCCCGGTTGATTGTACTTTGAGGAAAGCAGCGGCTGCCAGAGCTTCCAAGCTTCCCTCGCATCCATCCGGCCATGGCCGACTGTAAGGCTATGGCTTTGCCGTCGTTGGATAGATACCCTCCAGTGGTTTCTTGCGCTGCCCTTCTAGTTCCGGATGCGGCAGGGGATTGCGTGGGAGCATGGCGTCGCGTTGCGCGGTGTTGTACACGAAGATCGCCATGATGACCGCCGCCTGCTTCAGGTCAGATTCGGAGAGACGCTCGTACGTGTCCTGATTCGTGTGGTGGCTGCGAGTCGAGTAGTCTCGCGGATCCTGGATGAACTGAAAGCCCGGCAGCCCAACCTGATCGAAAGGCACATGATCAGTCGAACCCGTATTCCGTGACGACACCGTGGTGAAGCCGAGGTCCTCGATCGGCGCCACCCACTGCTGAAAGATATGCGTCACCGCCGTGTTACCCTCCGTGAAGATGCCGAGGAACTTGCCGGTGCCGTTGTCGGCGTTGAAGTAAGCATCCAGCTTGGCGTGCTCGGGCTTGAGGGTGAGGGCTCCAGTCTCCTGCCGAATGAACTCCGGCACCACCTGCTCTTCAGGTTTAGTGGAGAATGAGCGCGTAGCGAAGTGGCTGCTGACGTAGCCGCCGGAGCCGAAGATGCCCTGCTCTTCGCCACCCCACAAGCCGACACGGATGGTCCGGCGCGGCTGGATGTTGAGCGCGCGCAGAATGCGCATGGCTTCCAGAGCGATGATGTCTCCAGCGCCATCATCGGTGGCCCCGGTGCCGGCTATCCAACTGTCGAGATGGCCGCCCAGCATAACCGTCTGGTCCTTCAAGGCCGTGTCCGTTCCAGGGATCTCCCCGATGACGTTGCTCCCAGTCTCATGGTCACCATAGAACTTCGTCGCGATGTTCAGGCGCACGGTAACGGCAACGTCGTGCGAGACCAGCCGGTGCATGCGGCCGAATGCTTCACTCGCGATCACCGCAGATGGAATCGCCTGCTTATGCTCGGGACGGTACACGAACCATCCGAAGGAGGAATTCGTATCGTCGTGAATCACTCCGCCAAAACCACCGGGGCGCAGAACTGCGATGGCGTGCTCGTCAGCGAAGAAATGGCCGACTTTCTCAAGGAAGGCTATCTCCTTAAACCGTCCTTCCCACAAGGCGGGATCATTGGGCAAGACATGTGTGTCGCCCTGGTCGCCGTCGAGGGGGTAGGAACGGAAGTGATCAAGCTTGGCCTGGTCATAATGCTCCAGCAGATTCGCAGGGTCGGGATTGATCTTGGGGGCGTCGCCGTAAAGGATAATCTTGCCGGCAAGCTTGCCTTTCCACTTGTCGAAGTCCTTTTCCTCTTTGAGCGGCGGAACAGCGATGACCTCGGCAGTGACCTCGCCCGCAGTCGCGGGTGACCACGGCGTGGCCTGCGCCAGAATCGTGCCGGTGGAGGGCGCTGTCAACTGTGCCGAGGTCCCGATCTGTTGCCATCCCATCCCAAACTCGCCCCATGACTCGGCGTGGACGTTGGAAGCTCCCATGCGGCGAAGCTGGTCCAGGCACCACTGCTCAGCCTTCTCAAAATCAGGCGATCCGGTAAGGCGCGGCCCGATGCCATCGAACAGGCCGCTCGCATACTCCATAATGTGAGAGTGATGAAAGCCCTCATCACGGATGCGCCCAATGGTCTCGAGGTCCAGCGTTTCAACCGCTGGCTGGATAGAGGCTGGTTCAGGGGCGGCGGCTTTTGGTTTTTCCGCCGCGGAAGCGAAGGCGGAGAAGGCAAGCACAACAGCGATAGCGATCTTCATAGTGGGTAAATAATACGGTGGTTAGACGAGCGTCACAAACGGAAGTCTGCCGGGATGATGAAAACAGGAAGCAATCGTCCGGCTAGAACGCCTTGCCCGAATCCAGCAGAATGGTCACCGGCCCCTCGTTCACCAGTTCCACCTGCATCATTTCCTGAAAGCGCCCGGTCTCGCAGCACAACCCGGCAGCGCGAATCTGTTCCACAAAGAACGCATAGAGGTCGCGGGCTTTCTCCGGAGGAGCCGCGGCGTCGAACGACGGCCGCTTGCCGCGTCGCACGTCCCCATAAAGTGTGAACTGCGAAACCGTCAACACGCTCCCGCCAACCTCTTGCACGCTGCGGTTCATTTTTCCCTGAGCATCCTCAAAGATTCGCAAGCCGGCGATTTTCTCCGCGAGATAAGTGGCATCGGGCTCGCCATCGTCCCGGCCGACACCCAGCAACACCAGCAGCCCGGGGCCGATCTTGCCTGCGACTTCTCCGTTCACCGTAACCTTGGCACGGCTTACCCGCTGCACGACAGCACGCATGGTCCGATCATAACTTGCCCGCGGGTTTGACCCCGAGAACTTCCAACCGTTAGGATCAAGTGTCCCGATCCAAAGTTGGCCAAGGGTTTGCCCCGTGTGGCGATCCCTTTCCTTTACACTAATTCACCGGGGCAATTACACTACACGTTCGCCTATTTTCAATGCGGTAACACCTGCGAGGAACAAAATCGCGGAGGGTCCGGGCGAAGGCCGGACGGGAAGCGGAGACTGCGGTCTCCGAATCCCGGCATCGAATTTCAAATAAAATCGAGCTAAAGCGAGGAGAAACATGGCAGCCGTTGACGAGAAAGTAAAGCAGATCATCGTAGAGCAGTTGGGTGTGGACGAGGGCGAAGTTACCTCCAGCGCGTCGTTCGTGGACGACCTGGGCGCGGATTCACTCGACACCGTCGAACTGGTGATGGCTTTCGAAGAAGGTTTCGATATCGAGATCCCCGACGAAGACGCGGAAAAGATCCGCACCGTGCAGGACGCCATCGATTACATCGGGAAGCATTCGAAAGGCGGCAAGTAGTTTGGGACGCAGGGTCGTAGTCACGGGCCTCGGCCTGATCTGCGGCGTGGGCAATACCACCGGAGAAGTGTGGCAGGCCGTGCTCGCCGGCAAGAGCGGCGTGGCCCGCATCACTCAGTTCGACTCCACCAATTTTGCCTGCCAGATCGCCGCCGAGGTCAAGAACTTCGATCCTCTCAACTTCATCGAGAAAAAAGAAGTAAAAAAGATGGGACGATTCATCCACCTGGCCATCGCCGCTGCGGATGAAGCGTTCAAGATGTCGGGCCTGCAGATTACACCGGAGAACGACGAGCGCGTTGGAGTGCACATCGGCTCCGGCATTGGCGGGTTCGACATCATCGAACGGGAACACACTGCCCTGTTTGAAGGCGGCCCGCGCAAGATTTCCCCATTCTTTATTCCCGCAGCCATCATCAACCTCGCCGCCGGTCACGTCTCCATGCGGCTCGGTGCCAAAGGCCCGAATGAAGCCACGGCCACGGCCTGCACCACCAGCGCTCACTCGGTAGGAGATTCTTTCCGCATCATTCAGCACAACGACGCGGATGTGATGATCGCGGGGGGCTCAGAAGCAGCCATCACCCCGATGGGCGTCGGCGGATTCGCCGCCATGCGCGCGCTTTCCACCCGCAACGACGATCCAGAAAAAGCCAGCCGCCCCTGGGACAAAGATCGCGACGGCTTCGTCATGGGCGAAGGCGCAGGCATCCTGGTGCTGGAAGAACTCGAGCACGCCAGGAGACGCGGCGCGCCCATCCTTGCCGAAGTCGCTGGCTATGGAATGTCCGGCGACGCCTATCACATGACCCAGCCCGCTCCCGAGCACGAAGGCGGATTCCGCGTAATGCGCAACGCCACCCGCGATGCCGGAATCACTCCGGAAAAAGTCGATTACGTGAACGCCCACGGTACGTCCACGCCCATCGGCGACACCCTCGAGGCGCACGCCATTCGCAACTTCTTCGGCCAGCACAAACTTCCTGTCAGTTCTACGAAGTCCATGACCGGTCATCTTCTCGGCGGCGCCGGCGGCCTCGAAGCCGGCATCACCGTCCTCGCTCTGCGCGATCAGATTCTGCCTCCCACCATCAACCTCGTCAGCCAGGACCCCGATACCGCAGGCATGGATTTCGTCCCCAACCACGCCCGCAAAGCCAAGCTTGAATACGCCATGTCAAATTCTTTCGGCTTCGGCGGCACGAACGGCGCTCTGCTGTTCCGGAGATGGTCGGAGTGAGGCTCGGAAAGAAACTCTGGGATGCCCCGCTATTTTGGGTGCGGAATGATTGACAAGATAACGTACTCATCCCCGCGAATCACGAAATAGAATCGCCAACTGCGATTTACCCGCGCTTGCCAAATGTTTTTCGCCTCGTCGTATTTCTTCGCGCGCAGAGAAGGATGCCCAAGCTGGTTGAGGAGAAACCCAAGTTGCTTGGCGAAAGCCTTACGTACCTCAGGGAGCAGCGCTGCGTAGTCCTTGTCAGCGCGCTCCGTGAAGCTGACTTTCACTTCCGCTTCCCTGGATTCTTATTCCGCCTTCGCGTCCTGCGCTCAAGCGCTGAGACGGCTTCGCTCGCGGATTCATAGGGGCCGTGGGTGCGGCCTCTGGCAAGGTCCTCCATCCCCTCAGCCAGATGCCGGTCGATGACGGTTTTCGGGGTAAAGGTAATTTTCCCGTTTTCGAAGGACGCTTCCAGCAAATCCCCAATATCCAGACGCACTCGCTTGCGGATGCTCTGGGGAATGACGACTTGAAACTTTGTCTTTACCGTGACCAGCTCCATGAGAATCCTCTGTTGGATAGTCTAACAGTTGAACTATCCAACAGCAAATGCGGTTTAGAAGCTCCGCCCTAGCCGCATTCGAAGTCTCGGCCACAAAAGCGAGCGGCAGGGCGTGGCTGAGTTTCCGCGCCTTCGCGCGATTGACTTGCCGCTTTCCTCCACGTAAGATTCGCCACGAAATACCAGGAGGCGGAGATGTTGCTGCGCATGGAGAGCCGCCCGGTCGGCGATGTCTTGATTGTCCAGTGTCACGGACGGATCGTGGCCGGCAATGAAGTATTTACTCTGCACTCCCACGTTGGAGACTCGATCGAGAAGCACGGCGACGTCGTCCTGCAACTCGACAACGTAGAGTTTCTCGATAGCAGCGGTCTGGGCGCGCTGGTCCGCCTGATGCGCGCAGCTCGATCCAAGGGCGGAGATCTCAAACTTAGCGGCGTGCCGCCCAATATCCGCAAAGTGCTGCAGCTCACGAACCTGCTCGCGCAATTTGAAACCTACGATTCCGTCGAAGAGGCCATTACCGCCGCCTACCTGGGCTCGCGCTATTCACGAGGAAAAGCCGGCGACGCCCGCCCGCGTCTGCTCTGCGTTTTTGAGTCCACCGATGTCTGCACATTCTTGCGGGAAGTGCTGTGCAGCGCCGGTTACAACGCCTTGACCACTCTCAGCATCAATGACGCCCGCATCCTGCTCAAAGCAACCAAGGCGAAACTGGTTGTAATTTCTTCGAAAATGCAAACCATTCACGGCAAAGCCACCAGCAAGGTGCTGGAAGAAATTGATCCCACCGTCTCAGTAATCGTTTTGGACGAAAACTTTGCCACCCAGGACCCCGGAGAAGCCGCCGAGAAACTCCTGAGCAGCGTGGGCGGCCGATTGGCCATCCCGGATTAGGGACTCTCCTTCGCATTCTTTTGCTCGCTTCCGAATACTATGCCCAACTTTTGTGCCACTCTGATGGCACGTTGGGGCGTTGCACGTAGGCATATGGTTGGTTACTGTTAGTTACCGTTGAAACCGCACTACTCCCCCCAAGAGTACTCTTGAATGGGTGTCGTCGAAAAAATTCCGACATTTCTGACCGTGGGTGTCCTGGTCATTATTTTTGTCTGTCTTAAACGCCAGGCGCGCAGCACTCGCCTCACACTTTGGACCATAGGCTGGGCGCTAGTATTCACCCATTTCCTCGCGCAACTGCTGGAGCCCGATCACGGCCCGGTCAGCTCCTTCCTGTTGGCTGTCGATTCCGGGTCGCTGCAAGCGGCCGCGGTTACTTTCCTCGTCTCTGTCTCGATCGTGGTTGAAGACTATGCCAGGCGCACTCGACTGTTACTCGTGTTAGGTGTGCCTTCAGTCGTGTACGTGGCATGCACCTGCTACGACGTCCACGCGCGCTGGCCTTACGTCCTGTGCCTGCTGGCCTGCTTCGGCGGAGCCGCAGCCTTCTTCTTCCGCATAAGCCGCCACGTGACCCTGTTCCTGGCGACCACCACTTTCTTGTGCTCGCTCGCCGGATCGTGGGCGATCCGAGCTGCTCTTCGCGGTTCTTTTGATGAAGGAGCGATCGCACTGCTGGGAATCGGTTTTGCTTTGTCGGGCGTGTTCATTTGCCGGAACTACTGGCGCTCGTCGCCTGCCATGCTGACCATCGCCGGCGGATTTTTCTGCTGGGGAGCGGTCTTTCCCCTCGGCTTGCTGGTCGATCGTCTAGCTCCCAACCTGATTATTCCCGGCGAACTCTGGAACACTCCCAAGTTTTTTGTCGCTTTCGGAATGATTCTGGCGGTGGTCGAAGACAAATCGGAATCGATTGCCGGCATGCAACACAAGGCAGCCGTGCTCAATTGCCAACTGGAACGCTTTTCTGCCATCACGTCCCAGTTGCTCGGTCGCGGCAGGCCCGATGCGGTTTGCCCCGCCATTGCTTCGGCGATCACCGAAGTCAGCAACTTCAGCGTGGTTGTGGTGCAACTAGAAGACGCGGAACGCAAGTTGCGCGTGGCTGGCTCCAGCGGACTCTCCCCGGCGGCATTGAAAAAATTGCAGGCACAAACTGAAGACTGGACGCTCGACCACATCAAGACTCTATGCTCCTCAGCCCAGCTCATGGGCAAGAACTCGTATCTGCTGCCCGCGAGCGAAGCCATCCCGTTTCCCCAGCGCCAGAACTCCAATACACACTGGAAAAATCGCCAGGAACTGCTCATTCCCCTCTGCTCAGCCGGAGGCGCATACCTGGGCTGCATTCGGCTAGCAGCGCCCCGAAACGCAAATGCGATCGACGCCCTCGAATTGTCTCGCATCGAAATGCTAGCCGCCGATCTTGCCGTAGCCGTCGAGCTGAAAGCCTTGCACACGCAACTCGTCTGGTCGGAAAAGCTGGCGGCCCTGGGGCAGCTGCTCGCAGGAGTCGCGCACGAACTCAACAATCCCCTCACTGTGATCATGGGCTACAGCGAACTGATCAGCGATGCCGTAGCCGGCCCGCATACTCGAGATCAGCTCGCCAAGCTGGTGAGTGAAGCCCGCCGCATGAAGCGGATTACCGATAACCTGCTTCGCTTTTCGCGGCAAAGCACCCGCGACAAGCACGCCGTGCAGCTCTCGCCCGTATTGCAGGAGGTTTTGGCGCTTCGCGAGTACTACACTCGCACTCGCAACGTTCGCGTTGAACTCGACATCGCCCCGGATTTTCCGCTGCTGGCCGTCAACGAAGACGAAATCAAGCAGATCCTGCTAAACCTCTTCAACAATTCCAGCGACGCTCTGGAAGGCATGGAAGGCAGCAAGCAGATCAGTATTCGCGCCTGCCAGCGCGGCCTGCGAGCCGTGATCGAAGTAGAAGACTCCGGTCCGGGCTTCGACAATCTGAACCGCGCCCTCGACCCGTTCTACACCACGAAACCCGTGGGCAAAGGCACAGGCCTGGGGTTGAGCGTCTGTTACGGCATCGTCAAGGAACGCGGCGGAGATCTCCGAATCGAGAACGTAAAACCGCACGGCGCGCGTGTAACGATCGAGCTGCCAGTCGCGGACGCGTCGGCCCATGCGCTCCTAGCCGCCGTCGCCAACGCCTAAGCCACGCAGTCGTTCTACTGCTGCCCCGCCACCAGTCCAACCGAAGTAATGACACCTTTGTACTACCGCGCTGTCCCTTAGGGTCTTTCAATCGCCTTCCCGGCGCGCCACAATAAACTTTCGTACTGGAAAACTGGCCCCCGACATGCAAAAAGCCTTTGGCACTGCCCCGGCATTCACTTCCTCCACCAAGAAGGCGTCAGCCCGCGCCGCCCTGGTCGACCTGAAAGAATCTTCCCGAGCCCTTCTGACCGAGTGTTTCCGCCAGTTTGGCATCGAGACTGTGCTCGTCTCCTCCAGCGCGGCCGAGCGCCTGCGCCAGGAGAAATTCGAGGCCTGCGTGATCAGTCTGGGCACCGGTGCCGAAGCGGTCATGGAGGCTGCCCGCACTTCTCCCTCCAACAGCCGCATGGTGCTCTACGGTCTCGGCGGCAATGCGCAGGAGGCCATGCGCTATTCCAAGTTCGGCATCAACGCCATGTTCCAGGAGCCTCTGGAGCGGCCCGCGACGCTCAAACTGGTTCGCGCCACTCACATGCTCGTGCTCCACGAATTCCGGCGCTACGCCCGCGTCCCGATCATGACAGAAGTCACCGTAATCAGCCCTGATAAACAGCGCGTCACCGCCTCCAGCCTCGAGATCAGTTCCGGCGGCATGTCTCTGAAGAGCGCCGAAGATATGCCTTCCGGAACCAATGTAGAGGTCTCTTTCTCATTGCTCACTCTACCCCGCGTCAACGTCCGCGGCGTCGTAACCTGGCGCAAGCCCAAGTCTTTCGGAATCCGCTTCGACCCCACCGACGACCGCCGCCAAAAAGTCAAAACGTGGATAGACGCCTACCTGGAAAGCTAGCAAAGATCAGGATCGCCACAGTACAGTGGGACAACCGCCTCGCCAGTCGAGCCGAGAGCTCATGTGGGGACGGGCGCCTTCGCCCGTCCAGCCAAGCGCAGCGAGGCGCGCCCTTGACTTTGGACAGTTAGCCAGCCGTTCTTCCACAAGCTTCCCGTTACAATGATCTCGTGACCGAAGCCAGCACCGGCGAAGCCCCCGCTAAAGCGGAAGCGACTCCCGCGCCGCGCTTCACCCTCCGCCAGAGAATCATCCTCCGCATCATCATTGCCATCGGATACTTCTTCATCCGCCTGATTGGCCCCACGCTCCGCCTGAGCGTCTCGCGAGAAGAAGGCGCGGAGAAAACGCTGGACGAGCGCCCGCTGATCACCTCTTTCTGGCACGCCTGCATCATCCCCTCCACTTACTTCTTCCGCGACTTCGGAGTCCGCGTGATGAGCAGCAACAGCTACGACGGCGAATACATGGGACGCATCATCCGCAAATTCGGATTCGTCGCCGTCAAAGGCTCCAGCAGCCGCAACGCCGTCCGCGCCCTGCTCGGCCTGCGCCGCGCCCTGCAGGAGGGCTGGACCGTAGCCTTCAGCATCGACGGCCCCCGTGGCCCGCGCCACAAAGTGAAACCCGGTCCGGTCGCACTGGCGCGATCTTCTGGCGTCCCGCTGAGCATGTATCACACCGCGGTCGAACGCGCCTGGGTCCTCAACACCTGGGACCGCCTCGTCATCCCGAAACCTTTTTCCCGCGTCCTGCTGCGCTTCGGCAAGCTCATCCCGGTTCCTCAAGATGCAAGTGATGAAGATATTGAACGCTATCAACAACAGCTGCAAGAGTCGCTCGACCGTGTCCACGAATTCGCCGAAGAGAATGTGACGAAGGTGGGCACTGCAGACTTCCCTTACTATGATTCGTCCCCGGAGACTCGGTTGACTTCTACTGCTGTCACCCGGTAGATTCCTGACACCACTATTTCCCGTTCTTTGAAATGTCCTTCGGTTTGCGCGTCTTTGCCCCGAGGCAAAGACAGGGAAGCGGGTGCAATTCCCGCGCTGCCGCGCAACTGTAAGCGAGAAAATCGCAGCCGTCCACTGGGAGCATTCCCGGGAAGGCCGCCTGCAGAATCCGGATGCGAGAGCCAATGGCTAATTGCCAATTGCTCCTTCATCCTCACTCGCAAAGCCAGGAGACCGGCGTAAACCGTCCACCTTAACCCCTTTCGCGTGAAAAGGAGGATGGTTATGCGCGCACTCTGCGCTTCGCTTTTGCTTTTCGTCTCTTTCGCGGCAGCATCCGCTGCCGACCTCAAAGTAAAAGTTGTCGACCCTCAATCCGCCGCCGTCGCCGGCGCTCAGGTGTCGTTGTTCTCAAAAGAAAGCGACACTGCTCTAAACGTGGCTGCCACTTCTTCTGAGGGAATCGCCACCTTCACCGACCTAAAGCTCAGCGAGCCGTCCTCCGGCAGTTACCATATAAAGGTCCTGGCTCCCGGCTTCGCTCCGCAGAATGAAGATCTCCCCGCCCATTCCGACGCAATCACCATCCAGCTGCGCGTCGCCACAGCCTCAGAAACCGTAGTCGTAACCGCAACCCGAACTCCAGTGCCCGCCGAAGAATCCGGCGCCAGCATCTCCACCCTGCAGAGCGCACAACTGGAAACCATGAATCCCATTGCCGCCGACGATGCAGTCCGCTTTCTCCCCGGCGCTGTCATTAACACCGCGGGCCAGCGCGGAGGCCTGTCATCTCTGTTCGTGCGCGGCGGTCAGTCCGATTACAACAAAGTGATTGTCGATGGTGTCGCCGTCGATAACCCGGGCGAAACCTTCGACTTCGGCACCCTGCCGTTGACCCAGGCCGATCGCGTCGAATTCCTGCGGGGCACCCAGAGCACGTTGTACGGCTCCGATGCCATGACCAGCGTGGTGCAGGTCTGGACGCGCACCGGAAGCACTCCCGTTCCCGAATTCCGCTTCGGCGCCGATGGAGGAAATTTCGGAACCGCCAACGGCTACATGTCTCTGGCCGGCGCCAACGGACGCTTCGACTACAACGTGTTCGGCGATCAGTTCAACAGTAACGGGGACGGCGTGAACGATGCTTACTCGGATTCACTGCAGGGTGCGAATCTCGGCATGGCCATCACCGATCACTCCGCGCTGCGCCTTCGCGTCCGCCACTCCAACAGTCAGACCGGTTTACCCGGCGAGTGGAATTTCAACGGCGACCCGCTCCTCGCTCCCGACCCCAGCGAATCGTCGCATCTGAACACCCTGCTCGGCAGCCTGGAGTTCACCGCGGCAGCGCCGTCGGGCTGGCAGCACCGGCTCACCGGCTTCGATTATCTCTACCGCTATACCGACACAAACCTGAACAGCAATCCTGACAGCTACGACGATTTCCCCGATACCTACGACACTCACGTCAACCGCATAGGATTCCAATATCAGGGTGACTACTCGGAGCGGGCCTTGGCTCGTCTCGGGGCGCACACCACTTTTGGCTATCTCGTCGAGAGTGAGAATGGAGTTGTGAACGACCTGGACTTCCCCCCTTCTTCTTCCGGCCAACGTTTGGATCAGGATGCCTATCTGCAGCAGCAATTGACGCTGGGCCGGCTCTCGGTGATCGCGGGCGGCCGTTTCGTTCACAGCAGTGCCTACGGCAACACCGGCGTGCCCCGGGTTGCGCTCACCCTTCTCGCGCTACGCGGCGGAGAACTGTTTTCGGGAACAAGGCTGCGTTTTTCCTACGCCACCGGATTCATGGAACCCGCCCTCTACGAAACTTTTGGCGAGCCTGCCTATGGTTACGCGCCGAATCATGGCCTTCTGCCGGAGCGCATTCGAGCCTTTGAAGCCGGCTTCGAGCAGAAACTGTTTGCCGGCCGCTGGGCCTTGAACGCGACTTACTTCAACAATCTTTTTCATGATCAGATTGAAGCGATACCCAACCCGACGGGTGAGTACGAGTTTTTCAACCTGGAAAAATCTTTCGCCCAGGGCGCCGAAGTTGAACTGCAAGGCAGGATCAGCTCAAAATTATCGCTGACCGCGGCCTACACCTACACCTCAACTGAGATACTCGAAAATCCGGAATGCACTTCAGCAAATCCTTGCAGCTTTCCCTACGCCCCGGGAGATCCCTTGCTGCTCCGCCCCAAGCATTCGGCAACCACGCTTCTCAGTTATCTTGGCCCGCGTTGGGGAGCAAATCTGGCAGGGAGTTTTGTGGGCCCGCGCGCCGATTCCGATTTCGACGGCTTCAATATCACTCACGCCGCCGGCTATGTCCGCGTCGATCTCGGCGGATGGTACGCCATCAACTCTCGCGTCACTGCCTACGCGAACATCGAAAACGCCCTCGACCGCCGCTACAACGAAGTCTTAGGCTATCCCGCATTGCCCATAAACTTCCGCGCCGGATTCCGCTTTCGCATAGGTGGGGAATAAATCCGCAGGAGAGGAGCCAGGAATTATGGAGTCAGGCTCAGAATAATGTGGGGACGGGCGCCTTCGCCCGTCCAGCCGAGCGCAGCGAGGCGCATCTGCACGCTGCCGCAGAGCGACCGTGGAAGTACAGCAGGAATAGAGGGACTTAGGAACCGAGAGAGAGCAAAATTCAGCTCGCTTTTTCCGGAGGCCTCGCCATAGCGATCGGCATCGAAGCCACCATCTTGCCGCCAAAATATTTCGTCCGAGCCAGCATCAGCTTCTCGATATCCACCCCGCTCAGCGGCTGCTGCCGCCCAAGCAGGTGCGTGACCAGCGCGATCTGCGCAAAGTGCTCCACCGTTTCCATCTTCATGTAGGCGTGCTCAATGGTATCCCCGTAGGTCACCACGCCGTGATTCGACATCAGGATGGCGTCGTAATGCGGCACATAAGGCTCCAGCGTTTTCGCCAGTTCCGAAGTTCCCGGCGTTCCATAGCGCGCCAGCGGAATGCATCCCAGCCCCATCACCACTTCACAAACCAGGGGCTCGGTCAGCGCCATGCCGGCCGCGGCGAATCCCGTCGCCGTCGGCGGATGCGCATGCACAATCGCCTGAACGTCAGGCCGCGTCCGGTACACCAGCAGGTGCATCCCAATCTCGCTGGTCACGTTTCGCCGCCCCGCTACTCGCTTGCCTTCCAGGTCCACGATCACCATGTCCCCGGCTCGCATCGCTCCTTTACTAACGCACGTCGGTGTCACCAGAATCCGCTCATCGTCCAGCCGCACCGACAGATTCCCGTCCATCGCCGCGACGAATCCGCGCTCGTGCAGCATCCGCCCGTAGCGGACAATTTCTTCCCTGTGTTTCCGTTCAGCGGACATGGAAATACTCTCTCGGGGGAGCGACGAAATTAGCGGCAAAAGCTATAACCCCCGCATAGTACCGCACCTGACGCGAACAGACAAACGAATTTTCCAGGAGAAACAAAACAAATGCCGTAAGAAAAACGATAAAGCACGCCGGGCTCAAGCATTTCGTCGTCCGGCCCTCCCCTATAATCTGACACTGTGCGGGTTTCCGATTTCCACTTCCACCTTCCCCCCGAACTCATCGCCCAGGAACCCCTTGCCGCCCGCGACGGTTCCCGCATGCTCCATCTGCAACGTACCAGCGGCGAATATTCCGATCGCCTCTTCCGCGACTTCCCCGAGCTGCTGCACCCCGGCGATCTCATCGTCTTCAACAATACTCGCGTCTTTCCTGCCCGGCTCTATGGCCGCCGCGCAGGCGTCCGCGCTCAGCCGCTCAGTCCGAGCAATCCCGCAGCCGGTGATTTTCTCCACGGCCGCGTCGAGGTTCTGCTCACCCGCCAACTCTCCACCGATCCCAACGATTGGGAATGCCTGGTTCGCCCCGGCCGCAAGATCGGCGTCGGCGAACGCGTCTTCTTCGGCGAGCACGACGAACTGCAAGCCGAGGTCCTCGCCCGCGCCGAATTCGGCGAGCGCCACATCCGCTTCCACCTCCAGAGCAAGGACGATTTCTTCGCGATTCTCGATCGCATCGGCCACGTCCCGCTCCCTCCCTACATCGCCCGCCCGGATTCTTCCAGCGATCGCGAGCGCTATCAAACCGTTTATGCCCGGCAGCGTGGATCAGTAGCCGCTCCCACCGCTGGCCTTCACTTCACTCCGGAAATCCTCGACCGCATCCGCCAGCGCGGCGTCGAGACCGCCGAAATCACGCTCCACGTCGGCCTGGGAACCTTTCAGCCAGTCCGCGTCGAGCAAGTCGAAGATCACAAACTCCATTCCGAACCCTATTCGATCTCCGCCAGCGCCGCCTCCGCCATCAACCAAGCACTCCGCAACGACCGTCGCATCATCGCCGTAGGAACCACCACGGTTCGAGCTCTGGAACACGCAGCCCGCCAAGGCGCAGGTGAAGTCCTTGCAGGCTCCGCCGCAGCCGACCTCTTCGTCTACCCAGATCCCGAAATAGGTTTCGAATTCAAAGTGGTGAAGGCGATGCTGACCAACTTCCACCTGCCGCAATCCACGTTGCTGATGCTGGTAAGCGCCCTAGGCGGACGAAAAAACGTCCTGCGCGCATACGAACACGCGGTAGCCGAGCGCTATCGCTTCTACTCCTACGGAGACTGCATGTTCCTGGAATGATGTTGCCCTACCCCGTGTTCCCCCGTGGCCTCTGTGGTTAAGGGTTTTCTAGCCGGTCGCAGGAATCTCCAGCTGCGCTATACTCTCCCGGGAGCACCTCATGGCCACCGCAGTAAACCAAGTCCAAATTCAAGATTTCGTAGCCCAACTCCGCAAATTCCCCGAGTCTGCCTTCGACGAAACGGAGCAAATCCGCAAATTCCTCCAAGACACGCCGCTGAACCCGGACTCGCTAGCCCCCTATCTCGTCTGGGACCGCCAGCACTACACCCGCAATCTGATCGACAAAAACCCTCTCTACGAACTGATCGCCGTATGCTGGGAGATCGGCCAGGCCAGCTCTGTCCACAACCACCGCGACCAGAACTGCTGGATGGCCGTCCCCATCGGCCGCTTGCTGGTAGAGAACTTTCACGTAGTGCATCAGGATCTCACTCAAGGCAAGTCCACCATCAAAGCCACCGAAACCGTCGAGATGAACGTTTCCCAACCCTGCGCCGTCGATCCCCTAGCGCCCGTCCACCGCGTCTTCAATCCCCGCGAATTCAATCAACGCGCCGTCAGCCTGCACGTCTATTCCCGCCCGTTCGACACCTGCGTCGTCTACTCCGCCGAGCAGGGTACTTGTGGCGAAATCCAGCTCCACTACACCACCGAATACGGCAAACCAAGGTAACTTCCACAGCTCGAAAAACCGTTGGACACCGACCTCCTCGGGTTAACTTACGGAATAGCGTAGGAGGACCGAATGCGTCGGGCGCTGGCATGGCTGCTGGTGGGTGCTGCCATCGTAGGAGGCTATTCCTACTATCAAAATCACTCCGTCCAGCTGAAGGCGCAGGCCATAGAACGACTCCAGGAAGCGGCCTCCAAGGGTGAGTCCCAGGACTCAGCCCCGACGAACACGGTTGCGGGACCGGTGGTGAGCCCGCTCGCGGATTTGATAGCCAAGGACGACGGCTCCCTGAAAACAGAAGAGCCGGCGCGGTTATGGAAGGCACATGCCAGCGACCACATCGCTCCGTCCCCCGTAGGCACCGGGGCCACCATCGTGCGCAAAACTTTCGCCATCACATCCACTGCTCAATTTCTGTTCGAAGTTCCGCCCCACGCCGCCAGCCCGCAACTGCATGGCACCTATCACTCGTTTGCCAAAAACGGAGTCCAATCCGGCGACGACGGCGGAGACATCGATCTTCTCCTCATGAATGAACAGCAGTACACCGACTTCCTGAGCGGACGTCCCGCCGATGTCGTTTACTCAGTCGACTCTTCCCACGATCAGGACGTAAGCCTGGGCCTCCCCGCCACGCAGGATCAGCCCGTGCAGTACTACCTCGTCTTCCGCAACGGTCCCAACAGCCCCAAGAAAATAGTACAAGCAGACTTCCGAGTAGATTTCTAGCTCCATTGCCCATCCAGTGTGAGGACGGGACTAATGTGGGGACGGCCGCCTCGGCCGTCCAGCCAAGCGCAGCGAGGAGCAAGCGCGCGCCACCTGAGGCGACAGATTTCTGCAACCCCGGCTGCTAAACTACAAGCTTGCCCCCAAGAACAAAATCTCCGCAAACCAACTCCAGCGCCCCGCCTCCCCCAGCCGCCGAAAACCGCATTTTCCTCATCGACACTATGTCGTTCATCTTCCGCGCCTACCACGCCATGGCTCGCCAGCGTTCCATGTCCACCAAATCCGGACTCCCCACCGCCGCCATCTACGTCTTCGTCAACATGCTCCGCAAACTGCGCGACGATTTCTCCCCCAACTATCTGGCCGCCGTCTTCGACGTAGCCGCCAAGACCCACCGCGCCACGCAAGCCGAAGCCATCACCACCATCCGCAAGTTCGACATCAAAACCCAGACCTTCACCGAAGTCGAATACAAAGGCTACAAAGCCAACCGCGCCGCTATGCCCGAGGACTTAGCCCAGCAGATCCCCTACATCCGCCGCGCCCTCGAAGCCTACCGCATCCCCATTCTCGAACTAGCCGGCTTCGAAGCCGACGACGTAATCGGCACCCTTGCCCGCAAAGCCGCAGCCGCAAAGCATCCCGTCTACGTAGTCTCCAGCGACAAGGACATGATGCAGCTAGTCAACGACGACGTTCACATCCTCAATCCCCCCAAAGACAACCTCATCTGCGACGCCGCCAAAGTCGAAGAAATTCTAGGAGTCCCTCCCGAACGCGTGATCGATATCATGGCCCTCCGCGGAGATTCGGTCGACAACATCCCCGGAGCCCCCGGCATCGGCGACAAAGGCTCGGTAGAAATCATCAAACGCTTCGGCACAGTCGAGCAGGCGCTAGACCGCGCCAACGAAGTAGAAAAGAAAACCTACCGCGAATCCCTGCAGAACAATCGCGACACCATCCTCTTCAGCAAGACCATGGCGACCATCGACACCAACGTCCCCGTCGACTTGAATGTCGAAGCCATGCGCGCTGGCCAACCCGATCTCGATCTCCTCCGCCAGCTCTTCACGGAACTCGAATTCACGTCGCTGCTGAAAGAATTATTGCCTGAAGTTCAGGTCACGGAATCTCACTACACCGAAGCCCAGTCCGCCGCAGATATAGAAAGCGTCCTAAATTCCGTCACGTCGGAGGCCGCGTTAGCCATCGCCGTGGAATTAGAAGAGACAGAACCGCCAACAGAAAGCGACGAAGAGGCAAGCGAAGAAGTCCCGCAGTCAGGGATGCTCGCACTCACGGATGCGTCGTCCCCAGTGCCCGCAGCCGAGCCAACTGCCCGCCGCGTAGCCATTTCCGCAGCCCCGGGTTCGGTTACGATCGTTAAACTAGATTCCGCCAGCGCGGCCACGAAACTGCGCGCGGTCCTCACAACCTCAGCCACGCCCAAAGCAATCCATGACTACAAAGCCGCAATCCACGTGCTAGATTCCCTGGGCATCGCTCTGCACGGAGTGCAGCACGATCCCATGCTCTACTCCTACCTACTCGATCCCACATATTCCTCGCATCGCCTGCCAGACGTAGCCCTCCGCCGCTTCAATCTCAAACTAAGCGGTGATCTAGCCGAAGCCGCCGACGTAACCGGCCGTCTGACGACCGCACTGAAAGAAGACGTAAAACAGGCAGGACTAACCAAGCTCTACGAAGAAATCGATCTCCCGCTGGTACCAGTTCTAGCCCGCATGGAGCAAGCCGGAGTAAAAATCGACATCGCGGCTCTGGCTAAAATGTCGACGGAACTCGAGCGTGAAAGCAGCGCCAAGGCGAAAGAAATCCACGAGCTAGCCGGAACCGAATTCAACATCGGCTCTCCCAAGCAACTCGGAGACATCCTCTTCAACCGCCTGAATCTTCCCAAGCCCGTGAAATACGGCAAGGGACGCACCATCTCGACCGCGGTCGACGTCCTGGAAACTCTGGCGGAAGAACATCCCATCGCCAGAAAAGTTCTCGACTACCGCCAGCTAACCAAGCTGAAGTCCACCTACGTAGATACGCTCCCAGCATTAATTAACCGGCACACCGGACGCCTGCACACCACGTTTTACCAGGCAGGCACAGCCACAGGCCGTCTCTCCTCAGCCAATCCCAATCTACAAAACATCCCGATCCGCACTGAACTAGGACGCGGCATCCGCGCCGCCTTCATCGCCGAACCCGGCCACGTTCTCCTAACCGCCGACTATTCGCAGATCGAACTCCGCCTGCTAGCCCACTTCTCCCGCGACCCGCTCCTCGTCGAAGCCTTCCGCCGCGGCGACGACATTCACACCCTGACCGCCTCCCAAGTCTTCGGAGTCCCTCCGCTAATGGTCACGCCCGACCACCGCCGCCAGGCCAAAGTAGTAAATTTCGGCATAGTCTACGGCCTCTCCGCCTTCGGCCTGTCGCAGAATCTGGGCATCGAAACCGCCGAAGCGAAACTTTTCATCGCCAACTATTTCGAGAAATACAAAGGCGTCCGCGCCTTCATCGACAAAACGTTAGAAGAAGCCCGCCGTGACCTCAAAGTAAGAACCCTCCACGGCCGCATCCGCCCCATCCCCGACATCAACAGTAAAAATTTCACCCAGCGAGGCTTCGCCGAACGCACCGCAGTAAACACCCCACTGCAAGGCACCGCAGCCGACCTGATCAAAGTAGCCATGATCCGAATCGACGCGGCTCTGCAAGAGCAGAAACTGAAATCCAGAATGACCCTGCAAGTCCACGACGAACTAGTCTTCGAAGTCCCCGAAAAAGAAGTCGAAGCGATGCAGTCCCTGGTCCGCGAACAAATGGAAAAGGTTCACGACCTAGCAGTCCCGCTTCTAGTAGAAATGGAAGCAGGACCAAACTGGCGAGACCTGGACTAACTCGTGGGACACAAACCAACCCTTAGAGCCATGTTATACTAGAGTATAACCAAGGGGAATCGTCATGCACACCACCAATCTGCGCAAGGTCGGAGGCTCGGTCATGCTAGCGGTACCGCCCGCTCTGCTGAATGTCCTGCAACTGCAGCCCGGCGCAAGGGTCGGCATCACAGTAGAAAGCGGCCGCTTGGTCGTGCAGCCAAGGACGCGCCGACGCTATTCCTTGGACGAACTGCTGGCCCAATGCAACCCCAAGGCGCGTCGCTCGAAAGAAGGCTCGAAACGAGCCTCGAAACAGGAACGAGAATGGCTCAGTAGCAAGCCCGTCGGCCGAGAACTCACCTGATGGAACGCAAGATGCAACGAGCGGGCAATCTGTAATGAAACGCGGCGAAATCTGGCTCGTCAGCCTCGATCCCACCTCGGGCCACGAGCAAAAGGGCCGCCGCCCGTTTTTGATCGTTTCCCCGGACGCTTTCAACCGAATCACCAAAGTCCCCGTAGTTCTGCCCATTACCAGCCGCGGTAATTTCGCGCGCATGGCTGGTTTCGCCGTGCCCTTGACCGGAGCCGGACTCAAAACGACTGGGATTATCCGCTGCGACCAGCCCCGCGCTCTCGATCTCGCCGCGCGCGGCGGTCGGATGCTGGAAAGCATTCCAGACGCAATCATGGAAGAGGTACTGGCGAGGACATCGCCGATTTTCGAATGAGCCTTCCTTAAACTCCCAGCCTCTTCTGAATCTCCCCAGCAATCCCCGCCGTGATCGCCAACATCCGCTCCTCCGACTCCGCCTCCACCATCACCCGAGCCAAAGCCTCAGTCCCCGAATACCGCACCACTACGCGCCCATTCCCACCAAGCTCGCGCTCAGCAGCCTCAATCGCCCGCTGCACCTCGGGCACATCAGCAAACGGAATCTTCTCTCGCACCCGCACATTCTGAATCTTCTGCGGAAACAATTTCAAATCGCCAACCAACTCCGCCAGCGTCTTCCCCGAACGCACAATCACATCCATCACCCGCAAAGCAGTCAGCAAGCCATCGCCAGTAGTAGCATCGCCATCACGGAAAATAATGTGCCCCGACTGCTCCCCGCCCAGAGTAGCCTCAGTCTTCAGCATTTCCTCCAGTACGTATTTATCGCCAACGTTAGCCCGCAACATGCGAATACCAGATTTCTTCAGCGCAATCTCAACTCCCATGTTCGACATCGTAGTAGCCACAACGGTCGACCCGTTCAATTTACCGCGAGCCTGCAAATCCCGCGCTGTAAGCAGCAGCACTCCATCTCCATTCACCACACGCCCGGCTTCATCGCAAAACAAAGCCCGGTCCGCATCGCCGTCAAACGTCACCCCCAGATCAAACTTACCGCCCGACGCAGCCACAGTCCTACCCAAAGTCTCCGGATGCAACGCCCCGCACCCCTCATTAATATTTCGCCCATCCGGCGTCACATGAATAAAGGTCGCCTGGATTCCCAACTCGCCAAACAATTCCGGAGCCTCTGCCGTAGCCGCCCCATTCGCACAGTCCACCAAAACCCGGATCCCGCTCAAGTCAGACGACACACTCCCAGCCAATGACTCGATGTAACCCTTACGCAGCACGATCTCTCCCGGCAGAGAAGGCCCGGCGACTTTCAACGCGGTATCGTCCGCTGCTCCGGGCGTTCGCAGCAACGCGAAAATTTCCTTTTCAATCGCCAGCTCCCGTACATCCGTCAGCTTGAATCCATCCCCGGAAAAAACTTTGATCCCGTTATCCGTCCACGGATTATGCGAAGCCGAAATCACAACTCCCGCGGCAAATCCGCGCGACCGCGCCAGGTAAGCAATCCCGGGCGTCGTGATCACGCCCGCGCTGTGCACCTCCACGCCCACCGACGCCAGCCCCGCCGCGACCCGGTCCGCAATCCACCCGCTCGATTCTCGCGTGTCCTGCCCCATCACTGCCCGCGCCTTCGGAGTCGCCCGCATCAGATCATGCCCCAACGCGCGCCCGATCAGATAAGTGCTCTCCACGGTCAGCGGAAATTCCCCAGCCACGCCGCGGATCCCGTCGGTTCCAAATAATTGTCGGATCTGTGAGTTCATAAATCGTGCGGATTCATAAAAGGGGCAGGATGCGAAATTTGAAAAGCCCTGCAGAGGATGATAAATGAGAACCACGGAGCGGGTGGAGCAGGCCTTCTAGTCCTGCGTTCAAGGCACCGTTTTTGATTTGGGCTTCAGCCCCTGAGGTCCGCGCTCCTGACCAACCTTACGAGATGGCCGCGCACAGCTCAATGCCCGCTCGCCGCAGGCGCACCCTTCTCCATGATCACCGTTACCCGCACCGGTACTACCTGCACCACCGTCAAATCCCGCTGCAAATGAATCTCCTGTGCCGTCAGAACAAACGTGTGCTCGCCCGGTTCGGCGTCTTTCAGTTCCAGATCCGCGTGGATGTCAGTCGGCCGCAGTTCCCTGATCATTTGCTCCGGCCCCCGCACTCGAACCTGCGCCTCCGGGGCGTTTACTGAACCGATCTCCAGTTGCGGCGGAACATGTCGAAACTCAATCGGAACCCGTAATGTCACTTCCGCCGGTTCCTGATCCGGAGAAATCGCCAGCCACAGTCCCGTCGCCAGCACCAGGGATAAAACTTTCAGCCAGAAGTTATGCAGCACCCAACGCCGCAAAAAGCTCATCATAGCGGCCGCTCCGTTTCCGCATCACCATCCCCATCGGCACCCATCTGCGCTCCCGCCGCCCGCAGCGTCGATCCCTCCCCAGTATCCGAATCATCGCCCTGCGGCCCCACCGTGGGCAGCGCCACCGGAGACATATACCGCCGCAGCTCCATGCTCAACAGCTCGCGCAATTGTTCCGGCGTCAAGTCCCGCTCAATCTTCCCCCCAACTGCCATGCTGATCGCGCCCGTTTCTTCCGACACAATCACCGCAATCGCATCCGTCTCTTCCGTAATTCCGATCCCTGCACGGTGCCGCGTTCCCATCTGCGTCGAAAGCACCGGATTCATCGACAGCGGCAAAAAACACGCTGCCGCCGCCAGTCGGTCTTTCTGGATGATCACCGCTCCATCATGCAGCGGCGCGCTCGGCCGGAAAATTGTCGCCAGCAGATCGTAGGAAAGCCGCGCGTCCATCGCCACGCCGCTCTCGATATAAGTCCGCAACCCGATTTCGCGCTCAATTACAATCAAAGCGCCGGTCTGATGCTGCGAAAACAAATTCGCCGCCAGCACAATGTCGTCGTACGAATCTCCCTCCACCGCCGACCCGCGCAGAAAGCTGACCCGCCGCCCCACATCCGACAGCACATGCCGGATCTCCGACTGAAACACAACAATCAACGCGAACACCACGTAAGGCAGCAAGTGGCTCACCAGCCAGTTCAACGTAACCAGCTCGCCGATCCGGGCCAGGTAGAACGCCACCGCAACCGCCGCCAGCCCCGCCAGCATCGGCGCCGCCCGCGTCCCCCGGATCATCACCAGCACTTCGTAAATGACCACCGCCACCAGCAGAATGTCGAGCACCGTAAACGACACTCGCAACCATGGCGCCATCATGTGCATCGTCGGATTTCTCCGCAAAAGTTCAAACGCCCGGAATCCAACATTCTAATGCAACCCTAAAACAGCCTGTCACCCTTAGCGGAGGTTGTGCTTCGCGAATGCGAAACACAACCGCAGTCGAAGGATCCCTGGTCTATCGTCGTTGCCGCCGGCTCAGCAAGGCGTTCCCATTACTTTTCCTCTTTGCCGCGTCCCATCTTGCCGGCACCTGTCGCCTTCACCACCGCCCGAATCTCTCCCCGAGCCAACCGTGCCGAAATCTCATCCCCCGCCTTCACCAGCCCGGCATCCTTCACCAACTGTCCCGCACTATCAAACACCAAAGCATACCCCCGCTCCAAAATTGCCAATGGCGAAAGCGTCTCCAGCGCCCGCCCCATGCGTTCAATGCGGACCTTATTCTGCAACAGCTGATTCCGCATCGCCGCCGCCAGAGCCGCGGTCCCCGCCCCAAGTTCTCCTCGAATCCCCGCCAGCACCCGCCGCAAATCGTAATGCCGCACCGCTGCCGCCAGCGTTTCCCAGCGCCGCCGCATTAACTCGAGTGCCGCCCGCTCCCCGCGTTCCAGCCGAAAAGTCAGATCATCCAGCTTCTGCTGCCGCTGCCGGATCAAGTCCATCATGCCCGCAAACGCCCCATGCTGTGCCTGCTCCATCAGCGCATGTCGCGCTTCCAACAACTGCCGCTCCATCGCCCGCACCAGCCGCTCCCGCGCCGCCACTGCCTGATTCTCAATTTCCACGCGCGACCGGATCACCAACTCCGCCGCCGCCGAAGGCGTTGCCGCCCGCAAGTCAGCCACAAAATCCACAATCGTGAAATCCGTCTCGTGCCCCACCGCCGAAATCACCGGAATCTCCGACGCCGCCACCGCCCTCGCCAACCCCTCATCGTTGAACGCCGCCAGGTCCTCCGCCGACCCTCCGCCGCGCCCCACAATAATCACTTCCACGCTGCGGCTCGCGTCGCTGCGCACTTCATTGAAATACCGCACCCCTGCCGCGACCTCCGCAGCCGCGAAATCCCCCTGCACCTGCGCCGGATAAATCACCGCATTCACCGTGTGATGCCGTCTCTGCAGAATATTCAGGATGTCCCGGAGCGCCGCCGCCTGCGGAGAAGTAACAATCCCAATTCGCCCCGGCAACGTAGGAATCGCTTTCTTCCGCTCCGCCGCAAACAATCCCTCGGCCTCCAGCTTCGCCTTCAGTTGCTCGAACGCAACCTGCAACCCTCCCGCACCCTTCGGCTCGATATACTCCGCCGCAATCTGCAACTCCCCGCGATCCTCATAAATCGTTACCCGCCCCCGCACCACCACCTGCATCCCGTCCCCAGGACGAAATCGCAGCAGCCGCGCCTTCGAACTGAACATCACCACCCGAATCTGCGCATCTCCATCCTTCAGCGTGAAATAAAGATGCCCCGAATCCGGCGCCCGAAAATTCGAAATCTCCCCCTCCACCCACGCATCGGAATACTCCCGCTCCACATGAGTTCGCACCGCAGCCACAAGGGCACGCACACTCCAAACCCGCCGCTCCGGCGGCGCAAACCTGAATCCGAGTTGATCAGTGAGCGACATATATCGAGTGCAGTGTAGCCCCGGCGACGTCCCCTTCAAAACGCAAGATAACTTCCACCACCTCTGAACTCTGTCATCCTGAGCGAAGCGAAGGACCTCTGCAACCCGCTTGCGCCACCGGCCCGCAAGACATTTCTACCACCCCCGGCCTTAGCCGATCGGTCGCGGCCCGTTATCTTCTTGGAAGGGTGCCTTTGCGGAAGGGCTCGGCTACCAGTTGCCATTCGTCTTCGTAGATCACGTACCCGGGTTTGTCCGTTCTGATTTTCTTCACGTAGATGCCATGGCGTTCGAGGATGCGGACCATTTCCCAGATGCGGGAAATGTGCTCGTTTGCGTCGGTCTTAAACCAACAGATGCCCAGGCGAAGTTTGTCACGTCCGAAGGAAGTTGGCTTCTCCAGATTCTCGCTGAACCACCCTCGCAGTTCGTTCAGTTCGTCGGCGTCAAAGCCAATGATGTCCTGCCACTCTAGCGCCTGCGCCGCTGCCTGGAAGATTCCCTTTTCAACGTGACTATCTTCGTCTTTGCGGCCGATGACGAACCGGACATATTCGCGTTTTTCGAGAGCATCGTGACGCTCCAGGATGAAGCGTTCGTCCTCCGTCTCGACGAAAACGAGGTGTCCGGGAATGCAGGAGAGGACGGTGCCCATGCCGCGTCCGACGATTTGTTTGAGAGCTTCGGCGAGGGGGACTTCTTTCTGGTCGAGTGCTGGATCTTCGGAGATCGCGAAGACGACGTTGGGAGAGTGTCGTTTCTGCAACTCGCGGGCGATGTTGTCGACGAAGAGTTTGTCGCTAGGAATGGGCAGGCGATACTTAGGATCGAAGTCCGTGCAGTGCGCGAGCTGGCTCGTAAACTTGTGGCGCAGGCGCGGGTTGGAGAGCATCTCCCTGTAACGATCGCGCTTGCTGCGCTTTACGAACGTCGCGATCAATGCATGCTCGTAGTGCACGGAAGGAGTGTAGCGTAGAACCCCGGAAGGTCGGCAATTTGGAAATAGCACCGGCAAGGCCGGCCAATATTACTTTGCCTTTGCCGAACTCCCCTGCCTGACTGAGATCTTCGCCAGCATCAATTCCTTCTGGTCGAGCTCCCCGTTCCCATCTTTATCCAGCTTATTGAACTCCCCTTCCATGAAGGCCATCCATTCCTTCTTCGATATCCTGCCATTCTGGTCGGCGTCCAGCAGAAGCAGCAATTGCTTAACATTCTCATTTGCCTGAGCAAGCTTATCTTGCGGCTTGGGCGCAACGTCAGCCACCGCCAAAACGCCGCTGGCGCTCACCAGTGCCATCAGCAAGCCTCTTCGAGTCATGATGGAACCTTCCCTCCCCGAGTTTTACGAGCGGGGAGATCAAGATTTTGGCATACCTCTCCAGAATGCGAATGATTACTGGAGTAACGGAGTGAACCCTCACCTCCGCCACCGGCTAACCAAGTACAGCACAACTGAAAGCACCACACTCACCACCACCGAAGTAGCCAGCGGAAAATATACGGTCGTATTCTTCCCGCGATACAAGAAGTCTCCCCGCAGCCGTCCCAAAGGCAAATTCGTCCGTCCCAGCAGCATCAGCACAACGCCGGCCACCACGATCACCGCACCCAGCCCAACCAACAACTTACCCAGTTCCGTCATCGGCTCAATCCCCTATGCACCACCGAGTTTGCCCTGCCCGCACAACCCTGCGATAATGCCGGAAGTGCGGGTTTAACAGGAGAGGTTCCGCCAACACTACCTCCTCTCGCCGCTCCGTCCTCACCCGCTATCCTGAGAAACAATTCGGCGCTCCCGCCGCCCTAGCGCTGAAGGAGCTCCCCGGAGGTTTCATAATGCGGTTCTATCAACAATCTGTCCCGCGACTCATGTTAACCGCCTTCTTGCTCTGCTGCCTTCTCGCCGGCGGCCACTCCCTCGCATACTCTCAGGACGTTCTCACCTTCCACAACAACAGTGCCCGCACCGGAGTCAATACCTCCGAGACCATTCTCACCCCAGCCAACGTCAATTCCTCATCGTTTGGAAGGTTGTTCACTCTGACTCTTGACGGCCGCGTCGATGCCGAGCCTTTGTATCTCTCAGCCATTCCCATCACCGGCAAGGGCACGCACAACTTGCTCATCGTCGTCACCGAACACGGCACGGTCTACGCCTTCGACGCTGACACCGGCTCGCTCATCTGGCACGTCACCACTCTCAAATCCGGCGAAACCACCTCGGACGATCGCGGTTGCTCCCAGGTCACGCCAGAAATCGGAATCACCTCCACTCCCGTCATTCGCCGCACGGGATCAGACGGCGTCATCTACACGGTTGCAATGTCAAAGGATTCTTCCGGCGACTATCATCAGCGCCTCCACGCTCTCGACGCCGCTACCGGCGCCGAACTCTACAAGGGCCCCGTCGACATTGCGGCCAAATTCCCCGGCACCGGCGATAACAGCTCCGGCGGATACGTCGTGTTCGATCCCGCTCAATACAAGGAACGCTCGGCCCTGCTTCTGCAAGGCGGCGTAGTCTACCTGGCCTGGGCTTCGCATTGCGATATACGTCCCTACACCGGCTGGATCATGGGCTACAGTGCAACCACCCTCGCCCAGGAAACTGTCCTCAACCTCACTCCCAACGGCAACGAAGGTGCCATCTGGAGCGCCGGCGCAGGCCTCGCCGCCGACAGTCTCGGCAACATCTTCCTCCTCGACGCCAACGGCATCTTCGACACCACTTTGAATTCCAGCGGCTTTCCCGCCAAGGCCGACTACGGCAACGCCTTCCTCCACCTCACCACCGCCGGCGGCCTGGCCGTCGCCGACTATTTCGAGATGGACAACGGCGAGAAGGAAAGTGAAGCCGATACCGACCTCGGTTCCGGCGGAGCCATTCTTCTATCCCCCATGCAGGACGCCTCCGGCAACACCTGGCAACTCGCCGCCGGCGCCGGAAAAGATGGCAATCTCTACATCGTCAATCGCGCTTCCATGGGGAAGTTCAATTCCAACAGCAACAAGATTTACCAGCAACTCACCGGAGTCCTGCCCGGCGGCATCTGGTCCACGCCCGCCTTTTCCAATAGCAAGCTTTACGTCGGCCCCGTCGGCCAGCCCATCCTCGCTTTTCAGTTCAAGAACGCCAGGTTGGGGGTCACTCCAGTTGCGAAAACCACCAATACCTTTACCTATCCCGGAGCCACTCCCAGCATCTCGTCGAACAAAGGTTTGAATGCTATCGTTTGGGCCGCGGAGAATACCAATCCGGCCGTCTTGCACGCCTACAACGCAATCAACCTGCAAGAGCTGTACAACTCCAGTCAGGCTGCCGACTCGCGCGATCACTTCGGCGCTGGCAACAAGTTCATCACTCCCCTCATCATCAACGGAAAAGTCTATGTAGGCACCACCACCGGCATAGGCGCCTTCGGCCTACTCCCCTAGCCCTGTGTGCCTGTTGCGTCTGTGTGGAGCGCGCCCTCGCCCGCGAATGCACGCAGTGGCACTAATTCGTTGTGAACGTTGCTCGGATGAGCTCTTGCTCGGATCGGGAAGGGCACGACTTCAGTCGTGCCATAAGGTCTGAGCTTAGATAAGGCTTTAGCCGCTGAGGTGAGCTCGCAGGTCCTACTTCAATCCCGTTACCACGTAAGCCTCCGACAAGGTCCGCACGTAGAGATAAGCGTACGCAGTTCCGTCGCTCGAAAGATGAGGCGCCACCAGCGACGCGCCCTGCGTACCCATTTCTGCCCCGAAGCTTTTCCACGGCTCCATTTTCCCGGTCTCTATATTCGCTCGATAGACTTGTACGGCCTTTGCGCCACGTACGAGAGGGGCTACATACACCGACCCTCCGTCCGGCGTCCAGCCAATCACGTAGTCGTTCGATCCCATTCCCGGTATCGGACGGAACTCACTTTTTTCCAGCGACCAGATGCCGCGTTTACCGTCTGGCGCGCGCACCGCAACGCTCTTGCCATCCGGCGAGATCAACGCGCCCGCCGTCCCCTCGGGTGTGACCGGTTTGGAGTCTCCACTGCTCAGATCGATCAGATAGTCGCGCCCACCGTGTCCGGCCTCGATCCCCGCAGCCAGCAAGTGCTTGCCATCCGGAAAAAACCGCGCGCCGCTGTAGCTGACCGCATCGTGCGTTAGCGGCCTCGATTCCCCCGTTCCCGTTGGCACCAGGTTCAGCTGTCCGCCCTTCGCCGGCTTGGTGATCACCCATTTCCCGTCCGGAGAGATAGCTACCGCGTCTCCTTCGCCAATGCGTGCCGGAGGCGACCCATCGGTGTCCCGCAGATACACCGTGTAGTTCGGGCCGCCGCCCTCACCCTCTTCGTCGAAGATGATCTTCCGCCCGTCGCGGCTAATGTCGCGCAGCTCCGACCATCCAAACCACCCCAGCTCATGCTCTTCTTTCCCGCCCGGCGCCATGCCCCGGATCGCAAGCCTCTGGTGGTTCGCTACCGCGAGCACCGTTCCATTGCGCACGTCCTGCAGCCACATGCCTCCGGGCACGTTCGTGATCTTCCGCAGCTTGCCCGAAAGCGTCACGGCGCGCGGATTCTCGGCGCTGCCCGTGTTCGTCGAGGTAAACCAGATCTCATCGCCCGCGGGAGACCACACAATTCCCTGCATCGAAGTCCAGCCCGAAGAAAGTTTCCTTTCTTTTTCCTGACCATCCGCGCCGATCACCGCCAGCGAACCCTCATCGTCCCCGTCAGGGTTCTCGTGGTCGGCGAAGGCGATCCACTTCCCGTCCGGCGAAATCTTCGGATGGCTGATCCAGTCGATGCCATCAAGCAGAACCTTGCCGATTGGATATTCCAGCCGCCAGTGATTATTTTCTGGAATGTAATGGATAATCGCCAGACTGTCCCCGTTCGCCGACCAATCGGCGTCCCCAACATTTTCCAGCACTTCGCGGGGAGTTCCCCCGCTCAGCGGAACCCGCGCCAGCGTCCCGCTGCGCGCGTACCCGCCGTGAAACGCCGTGTTGAGCCGAATCGCCAGTTCTCCGCCCTTCGAAATCGAGAGCAGTTCCGCATCCTTGATACCCAGTTCGCGCGCCCCCGGATCATCCGTCCGCGACATGTAAAGCTGGAATGTGCCGCCATCCCACGCCGCGCTGTAAACAATGCTGCCATCCGGCGTAAACCGCGCATTCCCGATCGCACCGGTCCGAAACGTGATCTGCTGGTATTCGGCCATAGCCGCGGGTCCGTGTCCTCGACTCCCTAGCCACCATCCCAGACCCAGCATCAGCACCGCGACTCCCAGACCACCCGCAATCCCGGCCAGCAACTTGCCCCGCGGAGGCCCGCCGGCAGGCCCGGTTACCGCCGCTCTCGCCGCTGAACCGGAAACTCCCGTCAGATGTTCCAGGTCGAACGCAATATCACTGGCCGAGTGGAAACGCTGCTCCGGATTTTTCTCCAGGCAGTGCTGCACCATGCGCTCCAGCGCCGGAGAAACATTGCGATTCGTCTCGTTCAACTCCGGAGGCTCTTCCCGCAGAATCGCGCTCATCGTATCCGCGGCCGTCTCCCCATGAAACGCCCGCTTCCCCGAAAGCATCTCGTACAGAATCGCCCCAAAACTGAATATGTCGGACCGCGCATCCACCGCCACGCCCCGCACCTGCTCCGGCGACATATACCCCGCCGTCCCCATGACCACGCCGGCTTCCGTGGCATGAGTCAAGGTAGGCAGCGACGTCTGCGACCCGGACTCCGCCTGCGTCAGCTTTGCCAGCCCAAAGTCCAGAATCTTCACCCGCCCATCTTTTGTGAGAAAAAGATTTTCCGGCTTCAGGTCGCGATGAATAATCCCTTTTTCATGCGCCGCCGCCAGCCCATGCGCGATCTGCAAGGCATAGTCCAGTGTCTTGCGCACCGCGATCACCCCGCCTCGTAGCCGCTCCCGCAGCGTCTCGCCCTCAAGCAATTCCGAAACCACGTAAGGCGAGCCTTCATTCGTCCCAATATCAAACACCGCCAGAATGTTAGGGTGATTCAGCGCAGCAGTGGCGAGCGCCTCCTGCTCAAACCGCCGCAGCCGGTCAGCGTCGAGAGAAAATGCCTGCGGCAAAACCTTGATGGCGACTTCCCGCTTAAGCCGAGTATCGCGCGCCCGATAAACCTCGCCCATCCCTCCCGCGCCCAAAGGCGAAATAATTTCGTAAGGACCAAGTCGCGCGCCAGAGGTAAGGTTCATGAGTGCGCCCGATTATAAACTAGGAGCAGCACGAGACCGCGGAATATAAGGAAGTGGGGATGGGCGCATTCGCCAGTCCATCTGAGCGCAGCAAGGCATTCTTCCGGTGCAGCGATTCGCCGCTCGAAGCTCACGCACCCTAGGGCTTTTCAATCGTGATCGCCAGCCCCGGAACCTTCTCTTGCGGATCATCGCGCAGCGGAGACCGTGCGGGATCAACACCAGGCTTTGGTGTCTGCTCTACCACAAAGTATTTGCCCGGCGCTAAATCGTAAGCCGTATCCCGCCGGTTGAGAGTCCCGCTGTCCACCACACCGCAACGGCCAGGCGCCAAACTCACCGAACCAGAGCAGGTGCAAACCGTCACGGGCTCGTGTCCTTCCTGGCGTACCTTGCGTGCCAAAATCTCCCGGCCAGTCTCCAGCCGCAGTCCGGTGGCGTCAACCACCTGGATCCCGCTCAGAAATGTCATCTCGCAACACGAGTATCGATCATTAGCCGAGGCCGATTCATTCGAAAGCCAAATGTAGATCCGCGCCTCTTTATCAGCCTTAAAGTGGTCGCCTGCCATCGACACTCCATAAGCCAAACCGTCACGCCGCGAAAACATCACCGGCCGGCCGTACTTCGCGATATCTGCTCGCGAACAGGCCGCAGGGACATCCGTCGCCGGCGCAAGCCCAGGGACAATCTTCACCTCCGCATGCGGAATCATCGCTCCGGAGGGATCCGTCACCACCACGGTCACCCGACACTTGTCTTCCGTCTGCTGCGCCCATCCAACCGGCGAGCCGATGCACCACGCAAGCAAGAGAAAACCAAATCCGCGCCACATGGCTGAAAGCTTACAGCGGAAATGGCCATGTGAGAACGGCCGCCTCGGCTGTCCAGCTAGGCTCATGTGGGGAAGTGAAGACAGCCGCCTAGCCCGTCCAGTCGAGCGCAGCGAGACGTCCACGCCAGTGCTACAATCCGCCGATATGAAGCCGCTATTCCTCATAGCAACTCTCCTCGCCGCCCAAGCCCAAGCCCCCGAAGTCGAACTCTCCGCCGAGCCTCACCACCACCTGAGCCTCGAAAACAAATACGTCCGCGTCTACAACGTCGAAGTCCCACCCCACACCGACACTCTCATGCACTGGCACCGCCACGATTACATTGCCGTTAATCTAGGCGCCGCCGAGGTAGTCAACGCCGTAAAAGACAAACCTCCCGTAACCATCAAGCTAGAGGACGGCGAAACTCATTTCTCCCCGGCGACTTTCGTCCACATAGCCAGCAACCGAACCGACCAACCGTTCCGCAACGTAACCATCGAGATCGCAGACGACGAAAACCTCCGCCACGCGACCGCTAAGTGGGATGAAGACCGAGCCCTCGAAACATTCTCCGGAGGCACCCAGCAAATCCTCTTCGTAAAAGATGCAATCCGCGCCTCCGAATTCGAACTCCAACCCGGCGCCGCAGTTCCCGCGGACCATCACGCCGGCCCCCTCCTGCTGGTAGCCGTAAGCGACATCTACCTGCGCAGCGCGGTTGAAGGCCAAGCGCCCGGGCTTGAACGCCTCAAGTCCGGGGAAGCAAGATGGGTGCCCGTCGGTTTCCCCGCCGTCACCAACACCGGCCACAAGCCAGCAAAATTCGTAACCTTGGAATTCCCGTAAGGGTTTGCGGTGGGAGGAAAGGCAAGTGTGTGGGAGGCCTCGTGTGGGGACGGGCACTCTTGCCCGTCCGGTCGAGCGCAGCTCGACCTGCGTCACCGAGATCTTTTCCTGGGGGAGGGCTCTTCCCGGTCGTGACAGCTAAGCAGCGATCATGTGGTTCCTGACGGCGTACTTGACCAATTCGGCCCCGCTCTTGGCGCCGATGACTTCCATCATGCGGTACTTGTGATAAGCAACCGTCCGGGTCGACATGTTCAGGATGCTGCTCACTTCCTTCATCACTTTCCCTTCGGCCAGCAACTGCAACACTTCCCGCTGCCGCTGGGTCAGGCGTTCTTCCTCGTGGACCATCTTCTTATCTTGCTTCTTCAGAAAGTTCACCGTGTCTCGTGGCAGGGCCGCCGCCATATACGATTTGCCCCGCAACACTTCGCGAACCGCCAGCACCATCTCGGCAGCGGCACAGGTCTTAAGCAGATATCCTGACGCTCCCCGCCGGAAGGCTTCAGCCGCGACCTCTATGTCCGCATTCATGGTCAGATAGACCAGTTTGACGGCAGGCAGCATTTCCTTCACCTGGCACCCGGCGTCCAGGCCATTCAGGACGGGCATAGCGATGTCTACCACGATTACATCCGGTCTTAATTCGCGGGCAGCGCGCAGCATGGCGCGGCCATCGCTTACGATTCCTACAACCTCAAACTCCACTTCGAGAAGCCGTTTGCACAGTTCGGCGATCAGATTGTGATCGTCAGCAATCAGAACGCGGGAGCGGTTGCTCATTGTCTTACCCCCCTCACAAAATACGCGTCGCGGGTGCTTTAAAACCCTACGCCGCAATACCTTTCTCAAGTTGACGCAGCTCGGCTTCTGGAACCGCAAAGAGCGTCGAGCCGCAACGGAGGCAGATTGCGAGCTTCGGGAATACCGGCACAACCGGCTTGTCAAGGCCTGCCCGCCCAGGGAAATGGATGATCATTTCTGCGCTAAACTCCGTCTGTTCTTCCGCCCCGCACGATACACACGCCATAAGCATCTTCTCCTCCTTCCAGACCTGCTCTTGCTTCACCGGTCGGACTCAGAAGGGTCCCTCTGTGGATGTGTGCCATTCTGAACGGAATTTTGTGCCAGATTGACTAAAAATTCATTTTTGGGACTTTGGTTGTAAACTCTCTGAGGCTAACCCTTGGTTTGTGAGCCGCAGAGAGCGTTGATCTGGATTCCCTCAACCCACAAGCTCGACACACTGAGCCATTGCCGATGGCGCAGCTGGAGCGTCTGTCTGACGAGCAGCTCATGGCCTGCCTCCGCGAGGGGCAGAGTGACGCGCTCGCGGTCCTCTTCGACCGCTACCAGAAGCTGGTCCTGAGCATTGCGCTGAGGATTGTCCGCGACCCCGGCGAGGCGGAGGACGTTACCCAGACCGTGTTCCTCGATGTTTATCGCGCCGTGGCACAATTCGACCCCCGCAAAGGCAATACTAAGGTGTGGCTGATGCAGTATGCGTACCACCGCGCCATCAACCGCAGACAGCACCTTGAAGGGCGGGAGTTTTATAAGAACACGGAACTGGCAGAAGAAGACCTGGGGACTCGGCCCGTCGAAGCCCACGCGCCTTTGGGCTTGAGTTCACCAGAAACTAAGCAACTGGTTCGCCAGAGTATGGACGCTCTCTCAGAGACGCAGAGGACCGTCATCGAAATGGCCTGCTACGAAGGCTTTACCATGCGCGAGATCGCGGAGCGGACGGGAGATTCATTCGTCAACGTGCGTCACCACTATTATCGTGGCCTGCGGAAGTTGCGTTCTTTGATTTCGGGCGGAGACGGCGAGAAACCAAGTGCACAGAGAGGACAGTGTGCCTGAACAAGAACAGAGAGGATCAGCTGAGCACCAGCAGCACGGGCAGTATGCAGAGCTTTGTGCGCTCGCCGCCGGCGGCCTCCTCGAAGGCGCGGAGTTTATTGATTTCCAGGCCCATCTAAAGAAATGCAGCGAATGCCGCTCGGATTACCAGGACCTCTCCACTCTAGTCACGCAGGAATTGCCGCAAGCTCAAGGAACGTTCCGGCAGAAGCTAGCCGAGATGAAGGCGAGGCCGCTTCCCCACTCACGCCAGCGCTTCCTTCGCCGGGCGCGAGCCGAAGGCGTGGTCTTCTCCCCCGAAGTTGAGGCTCGCGTCCGACCTGATCAGTGGTACTTCCGCCCCGTCACCATGCTGGCCTCGGCAGCGGTTTTGCTTGTGGTTGCAGTCAGCCTTACGGCATACCATTTCCGCGAGACGCCAGACGCGGCCCAGTCGAAAGGCGCCGCGCAGCAGATCGCTCAGCTTAAACAGGAGAACTCCGCTCTTACCGCGAGCCTGTCCCGGTTAAACGAGTCGCTCGCTGCCGACCAGAGCGAGCTCAAAGATCTGCGCTCACAACTCGGAAGCGCAACCGCAACCGCCGAGACCCTCCGCCGCAACAGCGAACAGGCCCGAGGCCAAGCCGAACGATCCTCCAGTCGCAGCGCGCAGTTGCTCGAAGAATCCCGCGACCAGGAGAAACTGCTGGCCGAGGCAAAAGACGAGGCGGCCCGCAGCAGCCAATTGCGCATCAATGACGAAGCCTCCCTGGTCGAGCAACTGGCCCGCATCACGGAGCTCACCAATAAGTTGCGCATCGCGAGCGCTACTCTCGATCAGGAGCGGCAACTCGCTGCCGCAGGCAAGGATGTCCGCGAGCTCATGGCGTCGCGCCAGTTGCACGTCATTGATGTCCGCGACAATGATCCGAATGGCAACCCAGGCAAGGCTTTTGGACGCGTCTTCCTGACCGAGGGCAAATCACTCACCTTTTACGCCTTTGATTTGAACGAGGACGGCGCATCAAATGCCCGGCGTAGTTTCCAGGTCTGGGCCTTGCCGGAAGCAGGAAAGAGCTCGGCGCGCAGCCTGGGTCTCCTCCGCCTGGACGCCAAAGCACAAGGGCGTTGGGTGTTGAAAGTCGATAATCCGGAGCTAGTGAAGCAGATCAGTTCTGTATTCGTCACGGTCGAGCCCGCCGCCGGCGGCAAGCAACCCGACGGACAGAAGATGCTCTACGCCTACCTAGGCGAAGCCAATCTCCCATAGCGGGACGACTCAGTAAAACTTGTCGCCGGTTTTTTGGGCGACATTCCCAGGAATCAAATTGGTTAACTTCCCCACCTCGCAAACTTCTTGTTGCATTCCTCCCGGCACATCTGCTATAAACAATTCACCGAGAGCAGTAGTGTGGCTAGCCGGGCATAATTGTCTGCAACTCTCGTCGCTCGTCCGGCATCTAATGTTCCAAGAGGGCATAAGAGCCTTCAATTGTCCCGGCCACGGGACTTCATTCGGAAAAGCAAGACCATTTCCGAAGGGTACCTTCAAAGCAAGGACC
>CAWFLH010000001.1:1495000-1850461 GCA_963816575.1 uncultured Acidobacteriaceae bacterium
GCTACTAAATAGAGGCTCCGGATTGTCTAGATTAACCGGGCCTGTAGCTCAGGTGGCTAGAGCGCACCCCTGATAAGGGTGAGGTCGATAGTTCAAGTCTATCCAGGCCCACCAGAATCAAGGTTTCAAGGTGGCAGAGTTTCAAGGTTTCGAAACCTTGAAACTTTGAAACGTGAAACTTGCCGTGGGGCTGTAGCTCAGCTGGGAGAGCGCCTGGTTTGCAACCAGGAGGCCACCGGTTCGATCCCGGTCAGCTCCACCAGAAAACTTGGTGAGTGCAGGAGGCGGCGAATGAGATTGGTCGATGCAATCACAAGCTTAGGTGGCCTGCTGGTCCCGATTGTAGCGATTATCGTGGGAGGCGCAATCGCCATCACAGCGATGATCATCCGCCACCAAGAACGCCTCGCCAAGATCGAGCGCGGCATCGACCCCGACGCTTCCCCGCGAGGTCATTAAGTCGTCCCGACCAGAACTTGCGGAACGAAATGATGACGTTTCTCAAGGATTTTGCGGAGTTCGTCGTCATTGTTGGATTGATCGTCCTGCGCATCTGGTGGGGCCTTGCGAGGGCGAAGGAAAGACGGGGTCCTGCGGTTCAGTCCCTGTTCGGCAAGGACCAGTGGTGGCGCCGAGACTAGATAAGATGCCAACGTAATGTTGGGCGTCAAACGCGACAACCGTGATTCGGTTCACGGTCCAATGAAAGTCGTTTTGACGCCGAACATTGGGTTGGAGGAATTCTGGAGTTTGCACACTCTGGAATAAGCAAGACCCATACCCGCACACGCGGGGTAAATCAGCGCAAGCTGATGAGGACGATATTTGACAACTGAATAGATTGGGCAAATACAAGGCGACGTAAATTTTTATGAGTGCCTGAGAGAAGCTGCTGGTGCGCATGGCGTTTAATAGGCGCGTGTGCGCGATGAGCAGCAATAAAGGCCCATAGAGTTTAAGCGGCGCGTTGGATTTGCGAAACTCGGGACTCGCGTCTCGAGACTAGCAATTCCAGTGTGTCGAGTAAATTTTGTGGTCAAGCTACTAAGGGCGCATGGTGGATGCCTTGGCAGAAGCAGGCGATGAAGGACGTGGCAAGCTGCGATAAGCTTCGGGGAGCCGCAAGCAGGCATTGATCCGGAGATTTCCGAATGGGGAAACCCACGGAGGTGAACCCTCCGTACGGCGTGATGAATCCATAGTCACGCTCGAGCGAACCCTGGGAAGTGAACCATCTCAGTACCAGGAGGAAAAGAAAGAAACCTCGATTGCGATAGTAGTGGCGAGCGAAATCGCAACAGCCTAAACCTGTTAGACCTTCGGGTTCAGCAGGGGTTGTAGGGTCGACAACAGTAGAGTTACCAATTTGGCCGTTAACTGAAGCCCTCTGGAAAGAGGGGCCATAGAGTGTGATAGCCACGTAAGTGAAAACGGACCAAACTCGAAGTCGATACCTGAGTACCGCGGAGCACGAGAAACTTTGCGGGAAGCTACGGGGACCATCCCGTAAGGCTAAATACTAGCTTCTGACCGATAGTGAACCAGTACCGTGAGGGAAAGGCGAAAAGAACCCCTGCGAGGGGAGTGAAATAGTACCTGAAACCGTGTGCCTACAAACGGTGGGAGGACTATGCGGCGCAAGCCGAAAGTCTGACCGCGTGCCTATTGCATAATGAGCCGGCTAGTTATTCTTGTCAGCAAGGTTAAGCGAAAGCGAGCCGTAGCGAAAGCGAGTCCTAATAGGGCGAATCAGTTGGCAGGAATAGACGCGAAGCGGGATGATCTACCCTTGGCCAGGCTGAAAGTGGAGTAACATCCACTGGAGGGCCGAACGGGTGTTTGTTGAAAAAAGCTCCGATGAGCTGAGGGTAGGGGTGAAAGGCTAATCAAATTCCGTGATTGCTCGTTCTCTCCGAAATAGCTTTAGGGCTAGCCTCGTATGATTTGTCGTGGTGGTAGAGAACTGAATGGACTAGGGGGCTTTCCAGCTTACTGAATCCAATCAAACTTCGAATGCCATAGAACAACCAATACGGGAGTCAGACTGCGGGGGCTAAGCTTCGTAGTCGAGAGGAAAACAGTCCAGATCGCCTGCTAAGGTCCCAAAATACAAGCTAAGTGGGAAAGGAAGTCGGAACGCCCAGACAGCCAGGAGGTTGGCTTAGAAGCAGCCATCCTTTAAAGAAAGCGTAATAGCTCACTGGTCAAGCGGTCCGGTGCCGACAATTTAACGGGGCTTAAGCTTGTTACCGAAGCAGCGAATGCATCACTTAACTGTGGTGCGTGGTAGGAGAGCATTCTCAACAGTTTGAAGCTAGAGCGAAAGCACTGGTGGACGGTTGAGAAGAGACCCTGCCGGCATAAGTAGCGATAACGGAGGTGGGAACCCTCCGCGCCGAAAGTCTAAGGTTTCCTGAGAAAGGTTAATCCGCTCAGGGTCAGGCGGTCCCTAAGGCGAGGCCGAAAGGCGTAGCCGATGGACATCCGGTTAATATTCCGGACCTCCCTTGTTTTCGTTATACGATGGGGTGACGCAGGAGGATAAGCAGGCCGTTCTATGGCTATAACGGTCGATGCGCGTAAGGTGTCTTCGATAGGTAAATCCGTTGAAGAGTTATCACTGAGGCGCAAAGCAGTACTCCGTATGGAGGAAAGCTGCCGATTCCACGCTGCCAAGAAAAACCTCTAAGGAGAAAGTAAGGGAACCGTACCTCAAACCGACACAGGTAGACGAGGAGAATATCCAAAGGCGCTCGTGAGAACAGTTGGTAAGGAACTCGGCAATATAACCCCGTAACTTCGGGAGAAGGGGTGCCCCGGTAGAGTTCATAGCTCGAGGGGGCCGCAGCGAAATGCGCACTGCGACTGTTTAACAAAAACACAGGTCTCTGCAAAGTCGAAAACGACGTATAGGGGCTGACGCCTGCCCGGTGCTGGAAGGTTAAAGGGAGAGGTCAGACGCAAGTCGAAGCTTCGAACTGAAGCCCCAGTGAACGGCGGCCGTAACTATAACGGTCCTAAGGTAGCGAAATTCCTTGTCGGGTAAGTTCCGACCTGCACGAATGGCGTAACGAAAGTGCGACTGTCTTGCCGACTGACACGGCGAACTTGTAGTGCCGGTGAAGATGCCGGTTGCCCGCAACTAGACGGAAAGACCCCGTGCACCTTTACTATACCTTAACTATGAACTATGGCCCTTGCTGCGCAGGATAGGTGGGAGGCTTTGATTCCAGGCTCTCGGGCTTGGAGGAGCCAACGGTGAGATACCACCCTGCGAGATCTGTGGTTCTAATCTACTTCCATTATCTGGAAGAGTGACATAGTTAGGCGGGTAGTTTGACTGGGGCGGTCGCCTCCTAAACGGTAACGGAGGCGCGCGAAGCTACGCTCAGCCTGTTTGGAAATCAGGCGTTGAATGCAAAAGTATAAGCGTGGTTGACTGCGAGACCAACAAGTCGAGCAGGTACGAAAGTAGGCTTTAGTGATCCGGTGGTTCTGCATGGAAGGGCCATCGCTCAACGGATAAAAGGTACGCCGGGGATAACAGGCTGATCGGAGCCAAGAGTTCATATCGACGCTCCGGTTTGGCACCTCGATGTCGGCTCATCGCATCCTGGAGCTGTAGAAGGTTCCAAGGGTTAGGCTGTTCGCCTATTAAAGCGGTACGTGAGCTGGGTTCAGAACGTCGCGAGACAGTTCGGTCCCTATCTGTTGTGGGCGCAGGAGATTTGAGAGGACCTGTCCTTAGTACGAGAGGACCGGGATGGACGAACCTCTTGTGTTCGAGCTGTCATGCCAATGGCACCGCTCGGTAGCGAAGTTCGGTAGTGATAACCGCTGAATGCATATAAGCGGGAAGCACTCCTCAAGATGAGATCTCCCAACCCGTAAGGGATAAGAAGGGCCCAGGAAGACTACCTGGTTGATAGGCTGGAGGTGGAAGAGTGGTAACACTCGTAGCTTACCAGTACTAATCGCCCGTTCGGCTTGACCATAAAATTTACTCGGTGCAGATACAGTTGCCAGCTATCAGCTTTCAGCCTCCGGCTAGAATCTGAGCTGGAGCGAAAGCAACGTTTCTTCTCCTCCCGCCTGAACTTGGGCGGAAAGACGAAACACGCTGACAACTGTGCGCCGACGCTTTTTGAAAAGAAAAGCAAAGCCGATGTACGGTGGCAGAAATCGGAAGTAAACAACAAGAAAGTAAGCCACACCCAATCTATTCAGTTGTGAGGCATTGTCCTCACGATCTTTGAGAATTAGCAATTGGCAGTTAGCAATTGGCGGTTCGATGCCAGGTACTGACGGTCAATTTCAAGTTTGCAGCTCCCATTCTTCCAGGGATGGCTATGATGTCTGCGCCGGAAGAATCAAGCTAATGGCTAATTGCCAACGGCTAGCTGCTACGAGTTGTCGGTGATCTTACCGCGGGGGATCCACCCGTTCCCATCCCGAACACGGAAGTTAAGCCCCGCAGGGCCGATGGTACTGCACGCGCCAAGTGTGTGGGAGCGTAGGTCGTTGCCGGCATAAATAAAGGCCAGTCTGAGAAATCAGATTGGCCTTTTCCTTTTGGGATTGAGTCCTGCAATGAAGTTCTGTAAAGTGTGTTGCGAAAACTTAAGGGGGAACCTCTGCTTAAGAGGGAGCTTCTGATGGCAGAGAAGTCGTTTCTTGATCGCGCCGCAGCTTACACGTATGAGGAGCTTGATCGGTTGGGTGGCGACCTGTCTAAGCTGGACGTCCCTCAGCAAACTGTGGCAATTCTGTACTCAGAACAAGCCATTATTGACAATGGGGGCTTTCAGTACCTGTTCGAGAATGACCTTCCTTGCAACCTTCCCTATTCCAGGGTAGTAGAGGCATATCGCCGCATTGGGGCTCATGGAGCGGCCGAGCGACTGGAAAAGGCCGTCGCGATGTTTCCCTTTGAGAGTCCCCACCTGCATCAGGAGAAGAGACTTGAGTTCATGGAAGCCCTCGGGGAACAGAGCGAATTTGTTGAACTGGGAGATGAAGTCTGCGGTGACAAGAAAGTGTGGGCCGCTTTAGAGGAATACGCGAAAACAAATGCCGCCTCGTTCCCGGTCAGTGTGAATTGACAGAGATCCTTCGCAAAGAACGCTCAGGATTTCGGCAGAGGGCTCCCGCGCGCGAGGACGCGCGCTCACGCCTTCTAATCGCCTCAAGTTAAGCCCCGCAGGGCCGATGGTACTGCGCGCGCCAAGTGTGTGGGAGCCCTTCGGCAAGCTCAGGGTAAACTGCGGTCGTTGCCGGCATTAATAAAGGCCAGTCTGAGAAATCAGATTGGCCTTTTCCTTTTGCCTGCAAGGTCAGTAACTTTCGTCACTCGCAGACTCGAAGCCGCGCCGAATACCATCGCATTGGCATGTCTTCCGAGAGCCTAAACAGCGGTCGGCCCACCTACGAGCGTTTCTTGCTCCTGCTCCTCGGAGAGGTCATCGCGGGCTTTTTCCTTTATGGCACCTTCACGTTTATGCCTACGGCAGTGCAAATGGTAATCACATTTACAAGTTGGGTGGTAATTGCGAACGACAACATCTTCTATGCCAAGAAAAACAAAAGCCTTGCTTCGTTGCTTTGTGGAATTACTGCCATGTGTGCTGTTTGTTGCTTTGTCGCGTGGAGAGTCACTCATCGGGACATTTGGTCAAGGCTCATACTCACAGGGCTATGTCTGATGGCGGCCCTCATATTCTGGGATCGGCGAGCAGATGCCTAAGAGAGATCCTTCGCAAAGAACGCTCAGGATTTCGGCAGAAGGCTCCTGCGCGCCAAGAACGCGCGCTCACGCCTTCTTTTGCTATGAATGTTGGCGGGCCGGCGGCTGTGGATTCCGTGATAATGAAGAGATGCAGCATTTCCGACGGACGCCTTCGCGGGGGAGGGCGCCCGCGCCACATTCACCCCTTGAAGTCCGGATTGACCCAGAGCCAGGGGTAATCCTGCGGTCGGCGAACCAACCCCGCCCTTACGGGATTTTGCCGGATGTATTCACACTTCTCTTCCAGACTTTCGTCCGATCGCTGCACGTGATCGAACGACTCCTCTTCCCAGACTGGCCCCGAGTGTTGCAGGAATTTGTTAATCCGGTGCGCGGTTGCGCTCTTCAGACACTGCAGGATATCAACCAAGGGAAAAGGCCATCCTTCTCCATCCCGCAACGGGAAAAGTAGCAGGTGCACGTGATCGGGCATGACGACAGCGGCCAACAGGTTAATTCTTGGCTTCGGGCAGTTCGCGGGCGTGGGGTCCTTTTTTGGCAGCGCAGGCCGTCAGTTGGTCAGTCCATGATGGTCGAAGCTGATCACCCGCGTGATCTTCCACACTCCATCTTTGTTTTGCCACAGGTGGATAAATTTGGCCTCGCCGACCCCCTCGGCAGTCTCGTGTCCCGGATGGTGAAACCGGTGCACGCCGATCTCGACGGCGCCATAGTTGGCAATGGGATAAACCTCAAGCGTCCCGGGCACGAGTTCTCTGGTCACCTTGCCGCAAATGTTATTCTTGACGGCCTCGACCAGAGCTGTCCGTCCGCGGCTCAAACCGGTCTTATCGTGATAGAACTCCAAATCGTCTGCGACCAGCGATCCGAGTTTCTCCAGATCGCAACGGTTGTAAGCATCGAAAAGCTGGGTATCGAGAGACTGGATGGTTTGAAAGAGCGCTTCGGGCGCAGGAGTGGTCTGGGCGTGGATTTGTGCCGGCGGCGCGGCGAGCACAAATATGGCGAGCGCCGCCTGCAAGGCGACGAGAATTTTGTTCATGGACGAATCCTTTCCCGGCGAAGTGAACCCAGTTGCTTCTACGCAGGAACCGGTCAGATTGTTCCGCACCCTGGCCACATGGGACAGGAAGTTAAGATCCTTCGCAAAGAACGTTGCCGGCATAAGTAAAGGCCAGTCTGAGAAATCAGATTGGCCTTTTCCTTTTCAGCGGATTAAGGAGATACCGTTGACAACGAAGCCGACCTCATCGCGGCGCGACGTGATCCACAAGCGCGACTTGCTCCCCGGCAAATCGTAAACGAGCATGCGCGTTGTGCTTCCGTCCTCACGCCAGATTAGATGCGAACTGCTGCTCTGGCTCATCGCCGGGCATATCGTCGAATCCTCGGAGTGGAGATCGCGCAAAATCTGTTCGCAACGACTTGTTCGCAGGTCCGACATTAACACTTCAGCGACTTCTTCAGGTCCGCGGTTTCGAAACGGATTCATGATCGCAAAGGCATGGTTTTGTGGTACTTCCGGAGTCCCATGCTGGAAAAGCATTGGCCGATTGTTTCTTGCTGCGACCAAGAGGAGCGCACCGATCAAAGCAGCGAGAGTCACGCACGGAATCCAGAATGAGCGAACCCTAGAGCCTTTCATCAAACGGATTCTACACGCGGCTGAAGATCCTTCGTGCGGCCCCGGTTGTTGCCGGCATAAAAACCTCAGTGGCCGCGTCGTGAGGTCGGGGCGGTTGTGGCCGATGTAGGGAAACGGGACGAGCGATTGGATTGTCTGGTAGATTTCTTCGCGCGCGCCGTCAGCAGCGACGAGGCTGTCGGCAGCAATGTACTCCCAGATTTCTTCCAGATCTATTTGCGCTTGTGGATGGAGGACAAACCCGCTCATGGACGAGCGCGACGCGCATCGCCCTTGCTCTTGCGCCGGAGCTCGGCGAACGCTTCTTCACCGTCAACCGGCTTCACGCGACCGCTTTTGAGATCGTCGTAGCGACCATCCAGCATTTCCCGAACCTGAGCCAGCTCTTGCAGGTAGGCGGCCATCGCGTCCTCGATCAAATCGTTGGGCGCGCGTCCGCTCTTCGTGGCGAGTTCCTGCAGGCGGGATTCGGTTTCGGGACGGAGGTGCACTTCCATGGTTGTTAGTCTAGAAGGGGCCAGTGGCGGTGTCAAAGCTGACCTGGGCTGTTCCGCCAAAGTCAAAGGCCCGAGGCTTTGGCGCTTGTGTGGAATCCCACCTTTGGCAAAGAACGCCGAATTCGGCAGTTGAAATAAAAAAATGGTGTCAAACTGTAAGACCGGAGACGGACGAAACCTTCCCCAGCTTTTCGACGAATGGAGATTATTGATGAACGTCCGGTCAGGGAGGAAAACGATGGAGGCCTATACTGCGGTCGATTTGTCGAAATTTGTAGCTCTTGTTGCCCAAATCAGAGATAGATGGTTCCCGGAGCCCACATGGGGACCTTGGTTTCGTGGACTCAGCCGTTCCGACTACGAACTGGTCCCGAGTTTTCCGCGGTGCTGGAAGTACCCGCGTCCATTAGACGAGTCGCGAAACATGGAGGACGAACTGCGGCAGGAGTTCGTCATGCGGGCTCCGAGCCTCATCGCTACGCCTCCTCAGGATGCTTGGGATTGGTACTTTCTGATGCAGCACTCGGGAGCACCAACGCGGCTGTTGGATTGGACCGAGGGATCTCTGATTGCCCTGTATTTCGCTGTGCGAGACGCAGCGCGTGACAACGATGCGAAAGCTGACGCTGCAGTGTGGGTACTCGATCCTTGGTGGCTTAATAAATCCGCTGTTGATGTGCAAGAGGTCATCACGCCGAGCAGCGCCACCGGGATTGCAAAAGAGGACGCCGAGCGCTACAAGCCGTGGCTCCCGGAGCGATTCGAAAAAGTCCAATTGCCCGAACTCCCAGTTGCCGTCTACCCAAGTTATACGGTCCCCCGCATTGGGATGCAGAGGTCCTGCTTCACGGTCCACGGATCAGACCCGAAGGCATTCGAAAAGATAGCCAGCAATGAAGACTCGAGGCTGCTGAAGGTAGTGATCCCCTCATCGTCCGTGACCGAAATACGAAAGCAGCTTGTGCTCTCCGGGATAGACGAGCTAACAATTTACCCGGATATCGATGGCCTAGGGCGCTCACTAACAAAAGTTCTTGAAATCGAAGTAAAGGCTGCGTCGACCATCTGGCACGCCTAAGAGGCCGGGTTAGGAATGTGTCGCGAGTGGGAGATGAGGGCCACCGGCCTGATTAGTTTAGTTTCCTGAATTGGTCGGCGTATGCGCTGGGTGCGCTGAAAGTCCCATCGTCAAACTTAACTTTTACAGTCTGTTTCCCGTTCAGGTACCCAACCTCAATAACCGTGCCTAGCTGGGAGGGATCACTCGTTGGTGGCTCCGTTAGCGTCTCTGCCAGAGCTCGCTTATCAATACGCTCCACTCGAGTGCCGGCATCATGATGTTCCCAGACCTTGTGGAATTGAAGGTCCGTTCCGGCTCTTTCTGCTTCAGCTTCATTCTGTCGCGTCGTCTCCCTCAGAGCTCTTGGCCATCTTGATTTTGGCCTTCCCACCTGACCGAAGGCATGTGCTCTCGCTTGATCGCCGGCGTCATCCGCTGCTTTTTGCAGCGCATTACATTTTTCACAAGGGGAATCGTACTTTCTAGGATTTGCTGATCTTATGCGGGTCTGGCAATAGTAGCCAACGCCAGCCTCGGTGGCGCAAGCCTGGCCTGGTTCTGCGCCGCAAGATGGACATTTGATCCCAAGAGTTGAGGCCACGAAAGCCATTATAGAGGCATTTCCCCGTCCTGCCTCTTGAGGGCGGCAGGGATTTCCGCGGTTGGAACGCGGCAAGGATGGGGGCACCCGCCGCGCGCGAGTGATCCGCTGCCGGCGGAAAGCAGACTCCTCCTGTCTCGCTTCGCTCGCGCGTCGGAATGACAAGGGTGACGATAGCTACTTTTGTGGGGTCTACTTTCGTGGGTATTGCGGCTTCCGGCGTTGGCGCAATTTTGTTGACTGTTGTGGGCCGGGGTGAAATCATTCTTATATAGCCGACTTGGCTGATTTAGCCCCTTCCGACCGGATGGTCGGAAGGGGTTTTTGCGTTTTGGGGTGCTGCGGGGCGAGTGAAAAGCAGGTTCCTCACCGGGTGTTCCGCCCGGTTCGGAATGACAAGAGATGACCCGGTTCGGAATGACGAAAGATGACGCGGTTCGGAATAACAAAGGATGACGCGGTTCGGAATGACAAAAGATGACGCGGTTCGGAATGACAAAGGATGACCCGGTTTGGAATGACAAAAATGAAAAGAGGAGTGAAGTGTGATGATTGAGGATGGGGCTGTCGAGATTGGGGCTGGCGGGATTAGTTTGTGGGCTGCGGCTGGGGAGTCGGGGTCGGAGTCAAGGTCGAAATCGAAAGCAAAATCAAAGTCAAAGGCAGCGGGCGAGGGCGCCCGCTCCACATCCACATTTACATCCACATCCACATTGGCACTTACTCCTAAGCAGTTGGGGGAGATTGCGGAGGCGGAGTTTATTGCTAAGGCTGTGGGACTGGGGTTTGTGGTGGCTAAGCCTTGGGGGGATAGTGAGCCTTATGATTTTATTGTGAATCCGAAGAAGAGTTTTATTTTTTGGCGGGTGCAGGTTAAGTCGGCGCATACGATTGGAGCCGATGGTGGGTGCAGCTTTCGGGCGCATGATCATAATCAGAAGTCGTATACGTCGGAGGATATTGATGCGCTGGTGGCTTATGCGCGTCCGATGAATGCCTGGTATGTGATGCCGGTGCGGGTGGTGGCGGAGTTGAAGTCGTTGATGCTTTATCCGGGGAGCCGGCGGAGGCGATCGAGATTTGAGAAGTGGAGAGAGGCTTGGGAGGTTTTGCGGCGGGCGGTGCGGCGGAGGTGACAGGACCAGCACGTCGACCCCGCTTCTCGCAAAAAAACGCGAGAAGTGGTGCACCCACTTTGGGGGCTGCAAGCTGAAAGCAGGTTCCTCACCGGGCTTTGCCCGGTTCGGAATGACATTTCTTGGAAGAACAGTTTGGAATGACATCCAGGTTGCAACGAATCGGAAAAAGATGGCTTGCCGCACGGGCGGGGTATATGCTCGCGTCGGAGAAAAACATGAACACTCTCGCCGCGCCCGTTCGAGATGTGGCTTTTACCGGGAACGGGTTTTTGAAACGGTATTTTTATTTCCTGATGTCGCTTCTGATGGCTGGGATTGTGGTCACCGGCTTCGGGCGCACGGTCAACGACCATCTGTTTCATCCCACGGTGCCGCGGCCGTTTATTTTGTGGATTCATGGGGCGGCTTTCGCGGGGTGGATTGCCTTCTTCATTTTTCAGTCCACGCTGGTGCGGGTGCACAAAGTCAGCTGGCACCGGTCTATCGGTTGGTTTGGTGCGGGGCTGGCTGCGGTGATGGTTCCGCTGGGCGTTACGACGGCGATCATCATGTCGCGCTTTGATATGGTGCAGCTGCATCAGGGAGAGAGCGACACGCGCGCCTTTCTGAGCATCCCGTTCCTTGACATGATTGTTTTTGGGGTCTGCATTGGCCTTGCCGTTTATTGGCGGACGAAGCCGGAGCTGCATCGGCGATTGGTGTTCATTGCGACCTGCATGCTGATGGATGCTCCATTTGGCCGTTTCGACTATGTGTTCGACCATAATCTGTTCTATGCGTGCGTTGACCTGCTGATCTTGCTGGGGGTTGCGCGCGATATTTTGGTCGACGGGCGCGTGCACAAGGTTTATCTGTATGCGTTGCCGTTGATGGCCGTTGGCGAAGGTCTCGCGGTATATATGTGGCGGGGCGATCCTTTGTGGTGGCAGGGGATTACGCGCGCGATTCTGGGATGAAGACTGCGCGCATCGGGGCGGTGATTTTCGATTGTGGTGAGGGGGAAAAGTCAAAATCCCCACCCTTCGGCTTTGCTCAGGGCAGGCTTTCTCGCAAAGGGCGCGAGAAATGCGGCACCCGGCTTCAGAACTTTTTGGCTAGCTTGCTGGATTGCAGGGCGGTGGAAATTTGGTTTGCCAGGTAGGCGGCGTAGAGGCCGGTTATTATGCCGGTGAAGACGTCCATGGTGTAGTGCACTCTTAGGATTAGGACGGTGGCGATTTCGAAGAGGGCGATGAGAATTCCCAGCGCGGTTAGCCAGGTTTTGCGGACGCTTGCTATTTCGGTTACGCCTAGAATGGCGATGGCGGTGTGGGCGGAGAAGAAGTAGTCGTTGCTTACGCTGTAGGTTACCAGGAGCGAGGGGAATCCTGGATAATGCCAGATTTGGTTGGGCGGCGCGGGGAGTGCAACCAGGGCTTGCATGATCTGGCGCAGGCCTAGGACGATTATCAGACTCAGGAATGGGCGGAGTTGGGCTCCGAAGATCCATTTGGAGAGAAGGAAGATTCCGAGGAGATCGATGATGGCGGAGCTTACGATTAGCAGGGCGTTTGCTGCTTTGGGATTCGATTGTAGGTAGAGATTCAGTGGAGCAGTGGCCGAGAGCAGGCCGTCGCCGATTCCGTTGATGGGGGCGGGGCGGGCGCCGATTAGGGATTGGGTCCAGAACCAGAGCACTAGGGCTGCGGTGGTTATGATTACGCGGATGGCGAAGGCTCGGGCGCGGTTCTTCGAGGGCGGCCGGGGTTCGAGCGTGGTTGCGGGTTCGGCCATGTGGGACCTTTGGTTGGTCCGGTGCATATATTGGCATGAAGAGAGGTTGGGTTCTAGTTGCAGCGGAGCGTCGGGTGTGCCGTCCCCTTCGGGACTCGGTTCCATTTTCGCCGGCCTACCCCGGACTTACGTCCGGGGCTAATGAATGTCGTCGCTGAAGCGACTGGGAACGTTGCAGCCGGGCGAGTCGTTTCGCCGGCCCGAAGCCGTGATCGGAATTTACTTGCCTGATTACTGGGGCTGGGCTTCTAGCAGGAGATGTTTGTTGAAGCTGGCTGGGATTGTGGCTTTCGGGCCGTGGACTTTGCCTAAGTCTTTGTTGGTTTCGTAATCGACCACATGATAGTCGCGATTCTCCAGGCCGCGCAATTCTACCTTTCCTGTCCAATGTTTTGCGTAGAAGGCGTAGTACATTTCTTTTCCTTTTTGGATGGCGTGGGCTTCGGGTAGGTCGAAGCCTATGTCGTAGAGGTCGCCTCGATATTCTCCGCGGGAGAGCATTTTTTCTTTGTAGATGGCTACCCACTTCGCCATGACTTTTTCGCGCTCGGGAGTCAGGTCGGAGGTGCTGCGCTTTTTTACTTCTTCGGGGAGGACGAAAATGGTGCCTACTACTCCTCCTACACCTACCGTCGAGGCGAAATCGTTGGCTCCCTCGCTTAGTTCTACGTGGTCGCCGAAATAGGGGATGTTGTCGCCCATCAAGGCTTTCAGGGTTTTGCCTTTGGTGCGAACCTGGTAGGAACTTTCAGGATCGGACGCTACGGACATGTTGAAGTGCGGCATGGTGAAGAAGGAAAAGGCGGTGCCGCAGGGGCAGAATTCTACCAGCGCGTCGGGCTTTACGCTGCGGGCGGTTTCGTAGATTTCGCGGAAAAAATCTGGGAGGGCTTGTACGGAGTCTTCCGGGCTTTTGTGATGATGGGCTGGGTTGAAGCATTCGGGGACGGCGTTCATGTGCTGGCCGTCCAGTTTGAGGCCGTCGAATCCCCAGTCTCCTAGGATTTTTCTTACTAACGCCTTGTGATACTCGACTACTTCTTTGTCGGCGGGGCAGAGATAGTCGGAGTCCCACCAGGAAATTTTGCGGCGAGTGCCGTCGCGATTCAGCAGGACGTAGTCGGGATGATCTTTTAAAAGCTTTGAGTCGGGGACTGCGCTTAGCGGGGACCACCAGAGTTGGGCGTGGAATCCTTCTTGATGGATGCGGTCGACGAGGGCTTTCATGTCGGCGTCGCCGTTGGGGAATTTTTTGGGATCGAGTTGCCAGTCGCCGTAATTGTTTTGCCAGCCGTCGTCTAACGTTACCCAAGAAAATCCTAATTTCTTTGCGGTGGGGAGGGTGTCGTAGACCTGTTTTAGCTGGACGTTTCGGCCGTAGCCCCAGGCGCACCAGATGGGTCCGAAAGCGCTGTCGGGCGCGGTGGCCATTTGAAATCCCTGGCGGATCATCAGGCGGCGGTATTCGGTTAGCGTGCGGAAATAATCGCCTTGATGGACTGAGACGAAGGTGTGGAGCGTGTGGAAAGTTTCGCCTGGGTCGAGCGTTTGCTCATGCTTCGAACTTATCGCTACTGTGGCGTGAGTTGCGTCTGGCATGGTCACCGGGAGCTCGATCAGGCGTGGGACTGGCTCGATGTGGCCTACTGCGAGGCCTACGTCTTTTCTCCAGACGTCGATTATGGGAGTGCCTCCGCCGTAGTCGCTGGCGTTCATGCCTAAGTAATTCTTTTGGTAGAAGCCGGGCTTCAGGGGAACGATCCAGTTGGGGCGCTTTTCGTAGGAGCCGCTCTGGTAGGACCAGAATGCCGGAGTCGTTCCGAGAGCGCGGAGGCTGTAGTGATTGTTGGACCATCCGCGGATCTTGAGCGGTGTGGCGCCTTGATTGGTGTATTCGACTTCGAAGACTGCGAGTGAGGGGAAGTCGTTGTAGATGGTGACCTCGACCTTCTTGCGCAGAGTGCCGTTGCTGCCAGTTACGGTCAGGCGCTGGCCCGGGCCGAAGGCGTCTGAGATCTGGTCGGTTTGGGCGGAGGTTAGAAGGAAGTCGGTGAAGGTGCGGGTTGCGCCTTCCAGCGTTTCTGAGGCGGAGAACTGGGTCAGTGGTTTGGTGGCGAAAAGCGGGGTCACCCGGGTGTGGAGGTTGTGGTCGAACTCTATGCGGAGAAGCTTGCTTTCGATTTGAGGGTTGGGTGAAGGATGGGCAGTGGCTTTTGTTTGTGCTGAACTCAAGCCGGCGGACAAGATCAGCAGGATTAGGGTGGTCCGAGCCAGGGATTGGGGGAGGGTCATTGGGGGAGGATGCCAGCGCGGGATTGGGATCGGATTTTCATAAATCGTTGATAGCCGTAATGTTGCGGCCGTTGTGTTGCGAATGATTCCTTTTACTTTTGTTTTATTAGGATTGTCAAGAGAATTTGGACGAGAGGAGGGCTCCAGACCTTTAGCCAGGCGGCGAAGACCGGTTGTCGGCAACAGGACGCGACATCCAAGGCTGAACAGGATACATGAGAAGTTCAGCCGCCCCTGCGGAGTCTGTGTCATAGCTGGGTGCCGTCCCCTTCGGGGACTCAGTTCTGTCTACTTGTCCTTACCCCGCACTTACGTGTGGGGCTAATGAATGCCGTCGCTTCGCGACTGAAGCGCCCTAGCGCTGGAGGCGCCAGGTTATTGTCGGGCTGCCCCTCACGGGGCCTCTCATACAGTTGGTCGGGCGTTTTTTGCGCTTGACAGTCGAGTATGGGCGAAAGTAAAAGTTATGAGGCGCAATGATACGAAACCATACGGAAGCTACGGAACCTGCTTGGCGGCCCATTATTCGGTCTGCCGTACTGCGGTCCATATTGGTTGTCTTCGTGCTCTTATCTGGGGTGCTGCTGGCTAGTCCTCATTCGACGGAGCAGAACTGGGCTAACCAGAATTGGACAAACTATGTGCGCATTGGGGCTTATGGATTGGGGAGCGACAATGCGGAGCGGATTGTCCAGAACGCGCAGGAAGATGGCGTGTTTGGGATTGAGGTCGACAACGACATTGAGGGGCGGTATGAGAGTTTTGTGCATCCCGAAGAGAAGCTGAAGGCTATTCACGCCGTGGCTGAGAAGGCGCATGCGGCGGGGAATTACGCTTTCGTTTATATCGCTGGGACTGAGTGCATTACGGCTAACGCGGATCAGACTCCGCACACCTTGTTTAAGGAACATCCAGATTGGGTGCAGAGGAACATCAAGGGAGAGCCGGCGCTCTTTGGAGGCGGATCCGCTTTTTGGATTCGCAAGGGGGATGAGGATGTCTGGGTGAGTCCTTATGTTCCCGAGTGGCGGAAGATTTATATGGAACACGTGCGGCAGATTGCTGGTACGGGGATTGATGGGATTTATGTGGATATCCCTTACTGGATGACGCACTTCGACGGGTGGGAAGACACCTGGGCCAGTTTTGACGATTACACCGTGGCGGCGTTCAAGAAAGAGACTGGGCTGGATGCTAAGAAAGATTTGAAGTTGGGGGATTTTTCGGACGGGAATTTTCGAAAGTGGGTTGATTTCAGGATTCGGACGTTTACTGACTTCATGGCGGAGATTGACCGGAATGCTAAGTCGGTGAATCCGGCGATCAAGACGATTCCGGAGATTTATCCGGGGATTGAGAAAGAAGCGGTTCGGGTTGGAGCGGATGTTTACAGCATGTATGGAGTTGTGGACGTCATTGCCCACGAATATTCATTCGGCGAACACGGCATGGCGTCGGAGAGGACGCCGCTGACCTGGTTTGATTATCAGGTGGGGATGCACACGTTCCGGGCGTTTGCGCAGGGGAAGGCTAGCTGGATTTTGAATTACTCGTGGGATGGCGATAAGAAGGTCGACAAGCGCGAGGCTATGTTGAATCTGGCGGCTTCGGAAATCATGACGGGATCGAATTTCTGGGATGCGCCGGGACATTCGATGGCGGGATCGAACGATCGGGAGACGCGGAAACGGATTTTTGCGTGGATCAAGGCGCATGAAGACACGTTCTACAAGCCGCGGACGGCGATTGCTCCTGTTGGGGTTTACTTTTCTCCGGAGACGCGGAATTACTATGCGGATGAATTTATTTCTTCGTATCGCGGGATTCTGATTCTTCTGATGCAGAAGCATTTGGAGTTTCAGGTGGTGACGCCGCGGACTTTGGCGGAGTTTCGGGGACGGACTTTGATTCTTCCGGATGTGCGGGTGATGAGCGAGGTTGAAAAGGCATGGGTGCGGAAGTATGTGGGTGGCGGTAACAGGCTGGTGATTACGGGAGAAGATGCTACGCAGGCGGGCGCGGTCGCGGGCGTGGTGCGGTTCGGGAAGTGTCCGGGGAAAGATTATTACGCGGCTTTGGAGAAGAGCGTGGCGGGGACTAGTCCGGATCAGGAGCGCGAATTTCTGGAGAGCCTGAAGGCGGAGCCTGCGGTTCGGGTGGCAGCGTCGCAGATGGTTGCGACGTCGATCGCGCAGGTTCAGGGGAAGACGCATGTGTTTTTTGCGAATTTTGCCGGGCTTGAGGGCGGAGTGAATCCGGTGCAGACGCCGCAGACTGGGGTTCAGGTTACGGTGACTGGCGCGGCTGAGGGGAAAGGATTTTTTCTGCCGTTTCTTGGTGAGGTGCAGCCGGTGAGTGGAACTGCGGGAGATGGCGGCACGGTTTACAAACTGCCGTCGATTGAGAAGGGTGCGGTGTTTTGGGTTGAGCCGTAGCGCGATGCGGTTGATCCGATGCCGGCGAGCAGCAGGTTCCCTTCGGCTTCGCTCAGGGCAGGCTCTCCTGACTCGCTTCGCTCGCGCTTCGGAATGACAACAGAATATGCAGTGGATCTTGGGAGGAGATTGCACGTGAGTGCGTTGTCTGAATTGTTGATTTTGCCGGAGAGCGAGAAAGCGGCTCGCGGGTTGGAGCATACTCCGGCGGAGATCGCGCAGCAGCCTGCGGCGTGGCGGTCGACGTTCGAGCTGTTCCGGAAAAAGCGGGAGCAGATTGCGGAATTTCTGGCGCTGGCGGGAATTGGCGCTAGTCCGCGCCCGCGGCCTACGGTCTTTCTTATTGGGGCGGGGACTTCGGACTATGTTGGGCAATCGCTTACCTACCTTTTTCGGCGGTGCTGGAACTGTGAAGTGATCGCGGTGCCAAGCACGGATCTGCTGACGCACATGGATGAGTGGATGATTCCGGAGAAGAAATATCTCTGGGTTTCGTTTTCGCGTTCGGGGGATAGTCCGGAGGGCGTGGCGGTACTGGAGGGTGCGCGGAGGAATTATCCGGAAATTCCTCAGGTGGTGATTTCGTGCAATGTGAACGGGCGAATGATCCGAGAGAATGCGGACGAGCCGCGAGTGTTGGGGCTTTGCCTGGACGACGCTGTGAATGACCGCGGACTGGCGATGACGAGTTCGTTCTCGAACATGGTGATTTTTGGGCAATGCCTTGCGCATGTGAACGATCTTGGGATCTATGAAGGAGTTCTGTCGCAACTGGTGGAGGCGGGCCGGGAATTTCTGCCGCGCGCGGCGGACAGCGCGGCGGCGCTGGCGAAGAACGGATACACCAAAGCTTGCTTTGTCGGTTCGGGAGCGCTGCGGGCGGTGGCGAAGGAATCGGCGCTGAAGCTTTTGGAGTTGACTGCGGGAAAAACTTTGACGATGTCGGAATCGGTACTGGGTTTGCGGCATGGTCCCATGGCGGCTTTGGATCAGGACACGCTGTTTGTATGTTTTCTTTCGGGGAACCGGCGGGTGCAGCCTTATGAGCGGGATTTGCTGGAGGAAATTGGAAAGAAGCGGCTGGTCGGATGCAGAGTGGTGGTGGGCGGGGATGGAGTCGAAAGAGATTCGTTTTGTGAACATTATGTGGGGGCCGCGGCGGGGATTGGAATCGGCGATGACTACCGGCCGGTGGTGGACGTGATGTTCGGGCAGTTGCTGGGGCTGTTCAGTTCGCTGCGGTGGGAGCTGCGGCCGGATCGTCCGAGCCCGAATGGAGCGATCAGTCGAGTGGTGCAGAACGTGAATATTCATTCGTGAGGAAGTGCGGGGAGCGGGGCGATGTTGCCTTCCCTGAACCGAACAAACGGAGGATTCAGATGAAACCGACGGTACGACTTCTCATTCTTTCTTGCATTCTGGCAGCGTGGTGCTGCGTAGGATTTGCTACGTTCGCGGCGGCGCAGGGCAGTTACCGGGCTCAGCTTCGAGGCATTGTGACGGATGCTTCGGGAGCCGTGGTTCACGATGCGGCCGTGACCATCACGGACTCGGGAACGAATATTGCCAGCGTGGCTCATACCGACAACAAGGGCGAATACTTTTTCACGTCTCTGCGGCCATCGACTTATTCAGTGAAGGTTCAGCTGGCGGGTTTTCGAATCACGGAGCGGACGGGAGTAGTGCTGGCCGTCGATCAGGAAGCTACGCTCAATTTCACGCTGACTCCGGCGCGTGTGAACGAGAACATCGTGGTGACGTCGACTGCGCCGCTGCTGGACACGGAAAACGCGACGATGGGGACGGAGGTCTCCAAGCAGTACATACAAGAGCTGCCTTTGATGGGCCGCGACTTTTTCGGCCTGACGTTTCTGGCGGCGGGAGTGACGGAGGTGGCAGGGTCGGGCACGTCGGATAATTATCCGTCGGGAACAAACTTCACTTCCAACGGGCAGCGCAACGCGACGGCGGAGATACGGTTGGATGGCGCCTTGATCAGCGCGCCGGAACAGGGCGAGGGAGGAAATTCCAACGTCTATTACGAGCCCCTGGTCGAGGGCATGCAGGAAATGAAAGTGCAGAACAACAGCTTCTCGGCGGAATTCGGCAACAACGGCGGGACCGTCGTAAACATGGTGATGAAGAGCGGAACCGACGCGTTCCATGGCAGCGGCTGGTATTTTCTGCAGCGTCCGCAGATGGATGCTCGCGATTTCTTCAATCCCAAATTTTTCTTGGATAGTACCACCTTCAACCCCAAGCCAGACAGCCGGCGGGATCAGGGTGGGTTTACGCTCGGCGGTCCGATCATAAAGAACAGGACGTTCTTTTTTGTTGACTTCGAAGATGTTAGCAGCAAGAGCGCGCAAAGTGGGGTCGTGACCGTGCCCACCGCGGGGGAACGGAAAGGCGACTTCTCAGGGCTTACGAATCCTATCTACGACCCGAATGTGAATTGCACGGGGGATCCGACCAACATCATCAGGCCGCAGGTTGGATTAGACTGCAGCGGCAACGCGATTCCGGGTGAGTCACTAAATGTGATTCCAGCAGGTGAAATCAATCCTATTGGACTCGCTGTGCTCAATCTCTACCCGCAGCCCAGCAACGCGAGCGAATTCAATAACTATAACTACACAACGGTATCGAATGCGCCGGATTACCAGTTCGACATCAAAATAGACCACCAGATCAACGACAAGAACCGCATTAACGGCCGCTACAGCCGAGGCTGGTACAACTACACCACTCCGCTGACCTTGGGCGACGGCTTCGATAATGATGGAATCGCGAGCGGCGTGACGGTGGCGCAGAATGGCTCGTTCGAATTTACCCGGACTATAAACCCACGGATCCTCTGGACCGCCCACGGGGGGGTCGACAGGGTGCATGAATTATCCCTGCCAGGTATTCCAACGATCTCAAGTTTCAACTCCTCACTGCCGGCTGGGACTCAAGGATTGTCTCCGATATTCGCACAGGCTAACGGACTCGACCAGATGCCGGCGTTTATTATGCAGGGGAATCTGCCGTGGACTGACCTTTACGATCAGTGCTGCATTTATACAAAATTTGGCCACACGCTGGTGAGCTATTCGTCGCAGTTGGTAATTTCCAAGGGACCGCACCTGATCAAGCTGGGCGGGGAACAGAGAATTTTCTACAACAATTTCTGGCAGCCAAATAACCCGACCGGACTCTTGACCTTTACGGACGAAGTTACGTCTCCGACTCCCTTCAACGACTATGATCCAAACGACCAGACTGTAACCACGGGGAACCCCCTGGCCAGCCTTGCTTTTGGTTACGGCGACAACAGCAACGCATCGAGTCAGCTGCTCGTGACTCCCTCGGTGGCAAACCGGTCGCTGGAGACGGGGTTTTACATCCAGGACGACTGGAAAGTGAATTCGAAACTCACCGTGAACCTGGGCCTGCGCTATGAGTGGAGTTCGCCGTACACCGATCGCACCAACCAGCTTGAATTCAGCAATTTTACGGCAAGTACTGGCGTAAGCATTAATTTTGCCAGCCTCCCCGGCACTGCGCCGGCGGGCACTCTGAGCGCGCAGGGGCTTATGCAGAGTATCCCTGGGCTGAATCTTCCGACGACACAGGAGTTGAATGGCACGACCACGTTCGCCAGTTCCAGCATGAGGACGATTCCGACTTACCGCGACGACGTTGGACCGAGGGTGGGCTTTGCCTACGCGTTCGACTCAAAGACGGTGGTGCGGGGCGGCGTGGGCATTTATTTCGGAATGAGCCCGGCGACAAACTTCCAGTATCCCGGCTCGGCGTTCCGTAAGACGGCGACGGTATTTTTTACCAACGACGGTTTTGCCACACAATCGGCGACTCTGGAAAACCCGTTTCCCAGTGGCTTTACGGGTCCGCAGGGCAAGCAGTACGGCCAGCTGGCGAACTGGGGCTATCAAAACCCGAACGATCTGGGCGATACCTCGGCGCGAGACGCGGACATTTACCAGTGGAACCTGGGAATACAGCGGGAGCTGCCCAGCCAGCTCGTGGTGGGAGTCGACTACGTTGCCAACCGCAGCACGCATCTACCCTGGTCTGGTACAAACAACAGGGCTTACATCCCGTCGTCTTTACTGGGACAGGTTTCTCAGGCAGTGCGTACCAGCTACGAGGCTAACCCGTTGAACGGTCCCGGATCGTGCGATCCCAACAATTGCATAACCAACTTTCTTCAAACCCAGGTCGGCAACCCGTTTTACAACATGTTCAATACGCCTTGCACATCCACTCCTTCCAATCCTTGCTTCAATGAAGTGAATTCCAACTACGGCGAATCGACCCTGCCCCTGGGGACTCTGTTAACCACGTACCCGCAATTCGCGGGGGACTTCGAGGGGCTGATGCTGGAGAGCGCGAATTCCTGGTACAACGCGTTGCAGATTCGCTTTAATAAACGCACCACGCACAACATCAGCTTCGAGGGTAGCTACACGATATCGAAGGAAACCGATTATTCTTCGGCCGGCCGGAACAACTGGGTGGGAGCGCTGGGTAACGGCCAACCGCAGCAACTGGACCGGCTGTCTGCAGAACACAGCATCGGCGCCAGCGACACGCCACAGCGGCTAGCGGCCGCCGTGGTGGTGGACCTGCCCATCGGCCGCAACCAACGGATTGGCAGCAATATGAACCGAGGGGTGGATGCGATCGTGGGAGGCTGGTCGATCGCAACCTTAGTCACCCAACAATCGGGGCAACCCATGGCCCTCGGCTTGAACAACCCGCTTCTGGCCAACGGCAGCCAGCGTCCGAGCACTGTCTGTTCCCAGCTCAAGAGCGGAACGAGCATGCACGATGTTGCCTTGCAGTGGCAAAACAACCCGGGGGTGAACTCCTTCTTCAATGCGAATTGTTTTTCAGATCCAGGAGACCAGATTCCGGGCAACGCGCCACGCTATTTTTCGGGCTTACGCGTCGACGGCATCCACAACGCGGATCTGAACCTTTACAAGTCGTTCGTGCCCAAAGAAAGCATGCGGATAGAAGTGCGGGCGGAGATCTTCAACCTAACCAATCACCCGCGCTTTGGGCAGCCGAATTCGGCTGTCGGAAGTGGGCCTGCGGGAAGTTCGACTTCGTCAAATCCGTTTTTCGGAACGATTTCCGGTGGCGCTACCGGGGAGACGGCCCGCTTCTTCCAGTTTGGCGTGCGGTTCGAGTTTTGAGGAGGAGCGGCGCTCGCTTGCTTTCGTGGCTTCGGGCGCCCCTCTTCATGAACGCTGCTTTCTTCCGGTAGACTGTGGTGTCCAAGGCGGGATTTCTACTTGCTCAAACTCAAGTCGCGCTTGTGCTGTGGTGTGGTTGGGCTGTGTGTTTTATTCATTGCAGTGTCTACGGGCGCTCAGTCGGTTTCTCCAGAACTGATGAATGGCCTGAAATGGCGACTTATTGGGCCGTTTCGGGGCGGGCGGGCGGTGGCCGTGGCCGGGGTGCCGGGCGACTCTACTACCTTTTATTTTGGCGCGGTGAACGGCGGCATCTGGAAAACAACTGATGCCGGAGTTGTCTGGACGCCAGTCTTCGACAAGCAGGCGATAGGCGCGATCGGCGCTATTGCTGTGGCTCCTTCCGACCCGAAGACTATCTACGCGGGAACCGGCGAGTCTGATATCCGTTCTGATTTGTCTTCCGGGAATGGGGTTTATAAATCCACTGATGGCGGTGTGACCTGGTTGCATATTGGGTTGGAGGATACGCGGCAGATCAGCCGGATCGTGGTCGACCCGCAGAATGCTGACGTGGTTTACGTGGGCGCGCTGGGACATGCTTACGGTCCGAACGAACAGCGCGGGGTTTACAAATCTGTGGACGGGGGAGCGCATTGGGCACGGGTTCTGGAGCAGGGAGCGGAAATCGGAGTTTCTGATCTGGCGATCTGTTCGGGGAATCCGCAAGTTTTGTTTGCCGGTACCTGGCATACTCATCGTCCGCCGTGGAGCACTTATGCTCCGATCGATGGACCGGGCGGCGGGCTTTACCGCTCGCAGGATGCGGGGAAGACTTGGTCGCACCTTAGCGGCAGTGGGTTGCCGGAGGGCGACTGGGGACGGGTTGGGGTTGACGTTGCGCCGGATGGGAAGCGGGTATACGCGCTGATTCAAGCGAAGAAGGCCGGGTTGTACCGTTCGGATGACGGAGGCGATCACTGGGTTCTTGCGAACGCTGACTCGCGGCTGACTAGCCGCGCGTGGTACTTCATGGGCATTACGATCGATCCGCATGATCGTGATGTGATCTACATGCCGAATGTTGCTCTTTACCGGTCGGAAGACGGCGGGAAGACGGTTTCGATTGTGCGCGGCGCGCCGGGTGGAGATGATTACCACCAGATTTGGGTTGATCCGAAAAATCCTGCCAGCATGGTGCTGGGAACGGATCAGGGGACTTCGGTCAGCGTGGATCGCGGGCAGACCTGGAGTTCCTGGTACAACCAGCCGACGGCGCAACTCTACCATGTGATTACCGACAATCAGTTTCCTTATGTGGTGTACGGGGCGCAGCAGGATAGCGGGAGCGCGGCGGTTCCGAGCCGAACGGATCACGGGCAGATCACGCCGCGGGACTGGTTTCCGGCGGGCGAAAGCGAGAGCGGATACATGGCGCCCGATCCAAAAGATGCGAACATTATTTACCTGAGCGGGACGTATGGGACGGTTGACCGCTTCAACCGGCGGACGGGGCTCAGCCAGAATATTGCTCCGTGGCCCGCGTCTGCGTTCGATGCGGAGATTGATCAGCGTAAATATAGGGATCCTTGGACTCCGGTGCTGCTTTTTTCTCCGGCGGATTCGTCTACGCTTTATCTGGGGACACAATATGTGATGAAAACCGTTGACGGGGGTCTGCACTGGGAGATCATCAGCCCTGATCTGACGGGAGCGGCGCAACAGCCGGGAGATAAGAAGGCGCAGGGACCTCCGACTATTGGGAATGCGAAACAGCGAGGGTATGGGGTGGTGTTCACGATTGCGCCGTCGGCGCTCAATCGTGATTTGATCTGGGCGGGAAGCGATACGGGACTGATTCACCTGACGCGTGACGGCGGAAAAACCTGGAAGGAAGTTACGCCGCCGGGACTGAGTGACTGGAGCAAGATCTCGCTGATTGAAGCATCGCATTTTGATCCGGCTGAGGCTTATGCGGCGGTGGACCGCAGCCGCCTCGAGGATCAGACGCCTTACATTTATCGAACGCGCGACTATGGGGCTACGTGGCAACTGATTACCAATGGGATTGCGGCTTCGGCTTTTTTGCGAGCGGTTCGTGAAGATGGGCAGAAGAGGGGACTGCTTTTTGCAGGAACTGAATTGGGAGTTTACGTTTCTTTTGATGATGGCGATCACTGGCAATCGCTGCAACTGAACCTTCCGATCAGTTCGGTTCGTGACCTGGCGATCCATGGTGATGACCTGGTCGTGGCTACGCACGGACGGTCGTTCTGGATTATGGATAACATCACTCCGCTGCGGCAGGCGCAGGAGGCTGGGAAAGCGAATGGGGCGTTGCTTTATCGTCCGGCGGCGGCGTTTCGGATTGACAATGATTCTTTCCCGGGGACGCCGCTTCCTCCGGAAGAACCTACGGCGGAGAATCCTCCGAGTGGGGCAGTGATCGATTATTTCCTCGGGAGTGCAGCGAGCAATGTGAAGCTGGAGATTTTCGATGAGCAGCAGACTCTGGTTCGGAAATTCTCGTCGGAAGATGAAAGCTCGGAGAAGCATGCGCCGCTTCCCGTCGCCGAACGCTGGTTCCCTAAGCCTGAAGTGATTGAGAAGAGTCCTGGGATGCATCGCTTCGTGTGGAACCTAGCGTGGGGGAGCGCGGGCGGGCCGAGCGCGGATGAAGAAGCCGAGTCTCGCAATCCCAGTGGGCCCAAGGCAGTGCCGGGAATTTACCAGGTGCGACTCACGGTGGATGGACGGGCGCAGAGCCAGCCGCTTGAAGTGATCATGGATCCGCGGTCACCGGCTACTCGGGAGATTCTGGAGCGTCGGTTGCAACTTGGGCGAAAGATTTTTGCGGAAGTTCAAGAAGGGCGGCGCGTGCTGGCTGAGATCAGTTTGGTTCAGAAGCAACTGGCGGACATGCGGCAGAAGCTTGGCGAACAAAACTCTGCGATGCAGGCCACCCTGGCAGAGGCGCAAGCGGAAATCGGGCGGATTATTAGTAATAAAGGGACTGCTCAAAACGAGCCGAGTGGGCTGCAGGAGGCGTTTACGGGATTGACCTCAGCGCTGCGAGCGGCCGAGAGCGGAGACAGTGCCGTGCCTTCGCAAGTGATTGCGGTGTACGAGGAATCGAGCGCGCGGGCTGAGGCGCGGATCGCGGAATGGAGCGCGTTCAAGCGAACAAAATTGCCGGCGCTTAACCAGAGACTGGGGGAAGGAAAGCTTGGTCCGATCGTTATCTCGGAGGTTGAAGAGGAAGTGGAGTTCCTGATGTCGCGCTGAAAAGCGCTTTGGTGCTATGCCGTTGGTGATCTCCTCCCTGCATTAGAACCAACTTAAAATTGGGATTCAAGTGGAACCTTTTCGACCCTGCCCGGCAGAGGTCGCGGACGAAGCTTATGGAAACGTAAGCGGTTAAGGTTCTGAAAACTCGGGCTTAGAAGGAGATTACAGTCATGGCTGCTGGTGCTGCCCCTGCTCCCGAACGAAAGACGGAGACGAAAACTGAGACTGTGGAAACTGGCACGGCGCAAGCTGTGACGCTGAAGCAGCGCATCATAAATCTGCTTCACGAGATTTTCCAGGGACGTGAAGACCATCTTGGCTGGCGGCAGTAGGTAGCGCGCTGGCCGGTGATGTAGCTGGAACTGCCGGCTAACGCGGCCATAGGTCTTTGTTTGTCCAATCCTGTTTGTCCAATCTTGTTTGTCCAATCTTGTTTATCCAATCTTGATTTATCCAATCTTGCTTGTGTCTTGGTTCGCCCACGCTTTTCTTGTCATCTACTGTCCTTCTACCCCGCCTAGCGGCCCATCGCGCGACTTTGCAGGTTCAGGGCTGCGCTGGCGATTTGCTCGAGGGGGACGACGATATCGACGGCGCCGCGGGAAATTGCGCTCTTGGGCATTCCGAAGACGATGGAGGTGGCTTCGTCCTGGGCGATGGTGTCGGCGCCGGCTTCTTTCATTTCGGAAAGGCCCTGAGCGCCGTCGTCGCCCATGCCGGTCATGATTATGCCGACGGCTTTGGAGCCGACGGAAGTGGCTACAGAGCGGAAAAGCACATCCACACTGGGACGATGACGTGAGACCAGCGGCCCGTCGATGATGCGGACGACGAGTTCTTTACCGATGCGATCGACGAGCATGTGGCGGTTGCCGGGAGCAATCAACGCCTGGCCGGTTTGCAGGCGGTCGCCGTCGCGGGCCTCGGCGACTTCGATGCTGCACTCCTGGTTCAAGCGGTCGGCAAACGCGCGAGTGAAGACCTCGGGCATGTGTTGCACGATCACGACCGGGGGGCAGTCGATGGGAAGAGCTGCGAGGACGACACGCAGAGCTTCGGTTCCACCGGTGGAAGCACCGACGGCGATCACTCCGGTAGTTGCGGTTGCGGAGCTGGGTTTGCTCTTGCGCGGGAGGACGGCATCGGCGGTCAGGCGTGGGACTGGCACCGGAGCCGGCCTGGCGCGGGGTCTGACCTGGGCGTGAGAGGCGCTCCAGACTGCATCGAGAAGGGTTACGGCCGATTCGTGCAGAAAGTCGCGCACGCCTACCTTGGGCTTGGTAATTACTTCGACCGCGCCTTCTTCGAGGGCGCGAAGTGCGAGCTCGGTGCCGCGGGCAGCGAGGCCAGAGCAGACGACCACTGGTGTGGGCATTTCCGACATGATCTTGCGGATGAAGGTCACACCGTCCATGCGGGGCATTTCGAGATCGGTGATGACGACATCGGGCGGGTCTTTCTGCATCTTGCCCCAGGCGATGAGCGGATCGGCCGCGACAGTGACCTTGACCATGCGGTTGGTGGTGAGGATGGCGTGCATTACCTGGCGGACCATCGCGGAATCATCGACGACGAGGACGTGCAGCTCATCTCCATGCATGGGGGGCTCGATCTTTTTATCTCCTGATGGGTTTGGGGCCGCAGAAGAAGAGGAGTTTGGGGGCGTCTTCATCGGTCCTCTTTTTCTGGGTCTTCAGTAATTGTGTAGATCGTGGGCTCAAGGCTGCGCAGGTGAGAGAACATGCTGCTCAAGTTTTCGGCGTGGCCTACGAAGAGAAAACCGTTAGCCAGGAGATGACGGGAAAGGTTTTCTACGACACGGCGTTTCGAAGCGGCGTCGAAATAAATAAGGACATTGCGGCAGAAGATGGCGTCGAAGAAACCTTCGACTGGAGCGGACTCCTGGTTCAGGTTCAAGCGACGGAATTCGACCATCTGCTGGATGTCGATTTTCACTTTCATTTCGGATTGGCGGTCGGCGGTTCCGCGCAGCATGAAGCTGTGCAGCAAGTCGGGGGGCAACTCCGCGGATTTGGTGAGGGGATAAATCCCCTGGCGAGCTTTTTCGAGCACTCGATTTGAGATGTCGGTGGCGAGAAGGCGAACGTCCCATCCCTGGTCGGCGGGAAGGTGTTTGGCCAGGAGCATCGCCAGTGAGTAGGGCTCTTCACCGGAGGAGCATCCGGCGCTCCAGATGCGGACTCGCCTGGAGCGCAATCGTTGTTCGGCCTCGGCGCGCCAACGGGGAAGCACATGCTGCAGTATGAAATCGAACTGGCGAGGCTCGCGGAAGAAGCGGGTTTCATTGGTGGTGATGGCGTCGATCATGCGGGCGCGTTCTTCCTGCTGCTCGGGATGAGAAACGCGCTCGTAGTAGATTTCCAGGGAAGCGATTTCGAGCTCGCGAAGGCGGCGAAAGAGGCGTCCGCAGAGCAAGGCGGTTTTTGAAGTGCTCAGCCAAATGCCGGTTTCGGCGTAGATTAATTTCTGGAATTTCTGGAACAGGGCGGGAGTGACCGAGAGCTGGGAGGGCTCGCGGCATGCGCTAAGCTCGCGGGACGCGCCTGCTCCGGCACCTGCGGGCACAGCTAGGCTCCAGTCTCGATCCGGTTTGCCGGTTTACGCGGTTGATCTATGACGGCGGCGTTGGAAGCTTCTTCGTCGTCGGCGGACTCAGTGACGGCGAGGAGTTCGTCGGCGGAGAGCACTTTGTCGATGTCAAGAATCAGGCAGAACTTTTTGCCTAGCGCTCCCATGCCGAGCAGGTATTCGGTTTTGACGCGAGTGCCGAAAGGCGGAGTGGCTTCGATTTCGTCCGCAGAAAGTTCGATGACCTGGCTTACGGAGTCGGCGAGAACGCCCATGGTGAGGTTCTCGCCCTGGAACATGACTTCGGTGATGATGATGCAGGAGAACTTGGAGATGCCGGCGGCAGGCATGCCGAATTTCACGGCGAGGTCGACTACCGGGACTACCTTGCCGCGCAGATTGGTGACGCCGCGGATCCAGACGGGAGTGTTGGGCACGGTGGTGACGGCCTCGTACTCAATGATCTCCCGGACCTTCACGATTGCGATGGCATATTCCTCGCCCGCAGTTAAGAAGGTAAGGTACTGCACTGTGCTCGGAGGGAGTTGCTTTTTCCCCTGGTCCGACGCTCGCATAGATTCACTCCTCATATATCTTTTCAGCCGGTCGCATGGTGAAATGCGCCCGGCGTTTTGCTTCTCTTAGAAAGGAGAGAAGTTGGCTTCTTCGGTCGTCTTGCCGCTGCCTGGCCGGACTGAGGCGGGCTGCGCCGGCTGGTTTCTGAAGGCCGGATTCAGGGGCATGAACACGCGCTGTTGTTTGCCGTCGCCGCCACGTTGGCCAAAGTTTTCTCCGGAAGACTGTTCTCCGGCGAACCTTTCTCCGGCAACACGGAAGAAAGTCATCAGTTGCTGCAGTTGCTCCGACTGCGCAGCCAATTCTTCAGCAGTGCTGGAAAGTTCTTCGGCGGAGGAGGCGTTGCGCTGGGTGACGGTATCGACCTGCGCCATGGCCTGATTGATCTGGGTTACGCCGCTGGACTGCTCGGTGGATGCGGCGGTTACGTCCTGGACGAGTTCGGCGGTCTTCTTAATCGACGGAACCAGGTCGGAGAGCAAGCGGCCGGAACGTTCGGCTACGCTGACGCTCTTTCCGGCGAGTCCGCCGATTTCCTGGGCAGCTAACTGGCTGCGCTCGGCCAATTTTCGAACTTCGACCGCGACCACGGCAAAGCCACGGCCCTGGTCGCCGGCGCGAGCGGCTTCGATGGCGGCGTTGAGAGCGAGAAGATTGGTCTGATAGGCGATCTCCTCGATGACCGAAGTCTTGGCGGCAATCTGCTTCATGGCTTCGACTGTTTCTTTGACGGCATTACCGCTTTCTTCCGCGGAGAGCGCTCCTTTGGCAGCTGCTTGTTCGACCTGCCGGCTATGGTCGGCGTTTTGGGTGATGGAGGCGTTCATCTGCTCCAGGCTGGAGCTCATCTCTTCGACGGAAGCGGCTTGTTCGCTGGTTCCCTGAGAGAGATTCTCCGAGGAGGCGGAGACCTGCTGGGCGGCGGAAGCGACGGCTGCGGAGCCTTCGCGGACATCGCGGATAATGCCAGAAAGTCGCGCGCTCATTTCGTGCATGGCTTGCTGCAATTGGCCGGTTTCGGAATGGTTGGTGACCGCTATCTCCCTGGTGAGATCGCCAGCGGCGATACGCTTGGCTTGCGCCACGGCCTGCTGGATCGGGGTGGTAATGCTCTGCGTCACGCTGACTGCCGCGAGCGTGGCCAGAACGAGAGTAACGATGAGGAGCAGCAGTGCAACGCCGCGGCCGGTGGCGTAGGCCTGCTGACTTTCCTTCATGGTTTGTTCCATGGCGGCGGTTTGGAAGTTAATGAAAATCTGCCATGAATTGCGGTACTTTTCGAGTGCCGGGATCACTTCTCCGCTCAGCGCTGCCAGCGCCTGATCACGTTTCTTATCCATGAGCAGCTTCTTGGCTTTTGTCCGTGCCGCTTTGTAGGCTTCGCGGTTCTGGCCCACGACCTCAAACAGTTCCCGCTCCTGAGACGAGACGAGACCCTTTTCGATTTGTGCGACCTGGTCGGTGATTTGCTGGCTGATCGCATCGTTTTCCTGGTTGAGTTTCTTTTCGTCTTCGGGGTCAGTGGCCTCGAACAATTGCAGGGTGATGCGGGCGTTGGTGATCGAGTGTTCGATGGTCTGGTGGGTCAGCTCGACCGTGTTATAACGCTTCTGCATCGAGGACGACATGTCGGAGTTGAGTCGGCCGAGCCAGCTCAGGCCGAATCCGCCGACCGCAATGACGCATAACAGGATGCCGCCGAAGACGACGCCCAATCGCGTGCCTATTTTCTGATCTTGCCACGTGCTCATGGTTCCTCACCTCTTTAAGCTCGAATCACTACGTTTGTCTTTAAGCTTGTGCCTGCACCGTCGACTGCATTACTTCGCGCAGAAGACTGGGAACGTCGAGGATGAGACCGACGCGCCCATCCCCCAGAACTGTGGAACCGGCGATTCCCGGTACGGCTCGAAATGCGCGGCCCAGCGGTTTCACGACTGTTTGCATGCCACCGAGCAATTCGTCAACTGCGATGCCGGCGTGGAATTCGTTGATCTTGACGACCACGATGTTTTCTCGTTTGGGAGTTTCACCCGCGACGCTGAACATGCGCCTTAAACGGACATAGGGAACGGCGGTGCCGCGAAGGCTCAGGATTCCGCTAGCCTCTGGGCTGCGCTGTTCCGCGGGCAATTCCGTACATTCGGTGACATGCTCCAGAGGGACGATAAAAGTTTCGGCACCGACGCGGACGGAGAAGCCCTCGATGATGGCGAGGGTCAGGGGGAGGCGGATGGTGATGGTGCTGCCCTTCCCAGGAGTACTTGATATCTCGGCGGTGCCGCGCAGACTGTCGATGTTGCGGCGGACGACATCGAGGCCGACGCCGCGACCGGAAAGATCGGTGACTGATTCGGCAGTTGAGAAGCCTGCCTGGAACACAATGTTGTAGAGGTCCTGGTCGCTAAGGTCGTCTTTATTAGTGTTTGTGCCCGAGAAAAGTCCAAGGCGTTTTGCTTTGTCGAGGATTCGTGCGCGGTCGAAGCCTGCGCCATCGTCCTGCAGTTTGACGACGATGTTTCCGCCGCTGTGGGCGGCCGACAGCCGGATCACGCCGCAAGGATTCTTGCCCTGGCGTTCGCGGTCGGCTGGCTTTTCGAGACCGTGATCGACTGCATTCCGTAACAAGTGCAGTAGAGGATCTTTCAATTGTTCGAGCACGGTGGTATCGACGTCGACGTCTCCACCGATTACTTCGAGACGAGCAATTTTCCCGTGGTCGCGGGCGAGATCCCTCACGGAGCGGACGAATTGGCGAAACAGGGGGCCGATGGGGACCATGCGGATGCTCATGACTTCGCTCTGCAGGTCCATGTAGAGGCGCTCGGCCTCACGATGCATCTCGAGAAGAGCGCGGCCCTGTTCGGTGCCGAGCTTTTCGATCATCTGGCGCAGGCGGCCTTGCGCAATGACAATTTCGCCGGTCAGATTCAGCATCTGGTCGAGTTTTTCGACATCGGCGCGCAGGGTGCGGGGAGCGGCGCCCGGGAGCGAGTCCATCCGGGCGGCTGAAGTGGATTCTCCTGGCGCTCCGCTGGTGGCGAGGATTCTTTTCGAGCGCTTTTCGACTTCGTGCGCTATTTCTTTTCTGATCTTTTGTTGTTTCGCACTCAGTTCACGGGGCCCTGCTTTCGCGGTCGAGACCATGGCGCGGAGTTCGTCCACAGCCTTCAGTAACAGGGAAATCAAGTCTGCGCTGGGCACGGCCTGCTGCTCGCGAAAGACATCCAGCAAATCCTCGACTACGTGGGCGAAGCCGGCCAGTTCACTGAGTCCCAGGGAGGTTGCGTTTCCTTTGAGGCTATGGGCCACGCGGAAGATATTGGGCAGGAGTTCGGAATCGGAAGGAGTGGATTCCATCTGAACCAGCGCCTGCTCCATTATGTCCAGGCCCTCTTCGGACTCGACGAGGAACGACGCGAGGACTGCTTCACGGTCAAAGTCCGCTAAATCCATCGTTCCTCCTTTCGTCCAAATCAGGGCTAAAGCCCGCATCTTTAATTGGTTCTTAACGGCACGACTAAAGTCGTGTCTTTCCCGAACATAGCTTCTAATTCACAACGCCGCGCTTCGCTACACCTGGTCGAAGTTCTTGATGGTGGTCACGCCATCAGAAATTTGAAAGGCCAACCTGCGGCCCCGCTTTCCTGAAACTTCTTTTTCAACTACGCGAATGCCGGCGGCGCGGAGAAATTTCTCGGCTAGCTCCACGTTCCTCGATCCCACCGATTGCGACGGATTGGAGCCGAAAGCACTGGAGCCACCGAAGATTTTGGCCTGCATGTTGCGGATTTCGCATCCCAGAGCGAGGACCTGGTTCAGTAATTCCTGATTGGCGACATTGCCGTAACGCAGGCGGTTCGGTCCTTCGTCAACGCCCTCAGGGAGGAGATAGTGGTTCATCCCTCCGGCGTGCTTGTGCCGGTCCCAAAGACAGACGGCGGCGCAGGATCCGAGGATGGTTGAGATGGTGATGGAATCGCTGGTTGCGAACACCTGTCCGGGGTAAAGGAAGTACCTGGGCTCCTTAACTTTCGGACGTTCAAACTTTTCCATGAACTCCGCAGGCAGAACAGCTGGGTTGAATTTGGGGGAATTTTCGCTCATGCACTCATTCCTGATCCCTCGGGCGCTGGATTGGGATAGGGGCTCTGGCCGAACAGGGGCTGAGCCGCCTCGTCGGAAAGAAGTTTGAACAGTTCCATGTCGGAACGGTCAAACGCCAGCTTCTGAGGAAGCAAACGCAAAATTGCAAGTATCGCTACGGTCTGGCCAGCCAAACGGATCGGAACGAACGCCTGGGCCTTGGCCGTGCTGCCGAGGCTGTCGCGAGTTCCGAGCTCAACGTGGCACTCGCCGCGCATCACGCGCTGAAGACCCGCATCACCTAAAGCCCGCAGCAGGTCATAGCGTTCGAGGTCGATTCCGAAGGACCAGAAAACGTAAAAGGTTGAAGTGTTGCGATCGACTCGGAACAAGCCAATTTCCTCGGAGCCGAGAAAGTTGGCCACGATCTCGCGCAGGCCGTCGATGGCGTCCTCTTGATCCCTGCTTTCGGCCAGTCTCTCGCGGGCCGCTCCCAGGCGCAGATCGATGGTGGAGTCGGCTCCGGGGGGCTGCATTCCAGATGCGTCGCTTTGGTCACTCTTCATGAAGGTCCTTGATGCGATGATTCAACCTTAGAAAAAATCGCGCCGGCGCTGCGGCACTTTACTCGCCCAAATAGCTCTGTAAGAGAGCAACGAGTTCGGCGCCATTCACCGGCTTGGTGATGTAATCGTTGCATCCGCTTTGGAAGCCGGCTTCCATGTAGGACTCTTCGCCGCGGGTGGTGACCAGAACTATTGGAATCTCGCGAGTGCTGGATTGCTGACGCATCGCCTTGCAGGCTTCGAATCCGTTCATGCGGGGCATCACAACATCCATCAGAATCAAGTCGGGATGCTCTTGTTGGGCCTTCTCGACGGCTTCCTGTCCATCGCTCGCGGTGACACACTGGTAGGTCGTGCGCTTTTCCAGAATCTCCCGCTCCATCATCAGAGCGGTTTTGGAGTCATCGACCACAAGGATCTTTTTTGACATGGTTTTTCCTCGAACCGCACTGCTAAAGCCGGTGCACAACTGCTATCAAGGTTGGAATGTTATGCGGTGTGAATCGCCCTTCCAGCCCTGGTTCCGGAAGACGCGCAGAATGCCTGGAATATGCTTGCGTTGCCGTCCGCAACCCTAAGTAACATCTAATCACAGCCGGATGTGACCCTTCTAATTACGTCGGTAATTGACCTATGGGGCGAAATGCTTGTGTTTAGAGGCGCCCAATGAACTAAGGCCACGCCCGGAGTGGGCGTGGCCTTATATGTGCTGCGCGTTGCGAGCCGCTAGGCTGCTGCTTGTTGTTGGTAGGCTGGGACGAACGACTCGGCGACGAAGGTTTCGAAAGACGTCGGCGTCGTGTTACGGGGTGTGCGGGGTTCGAGGGCCCGCATGTATCCCGAATTTAGTGAGGCGCACATTTCGAGAAGTAGTCCGACGAATTGTTCGGACATTCCCATCTGAACCATCGCGGATCGAACCTGATCGTCGGGCGCATGAACGTATCCGAGCTTGGGTTTGTTGATGGCGTTGCCGATTATGGCGGCGATTTCGGTGTAGTCGAGGTCGCGCTCGCCTAACAGTTCGCGAGTCTGTTTGCCGTGGAAGCCGAGGTTTAAGAGGGCGTCGGCGGCTGCGGCTCCGATGTCGCGAGTGGCGATCATGGGGAGTTTGAGGTCGGGGCGAAGGGGTCCGATCACAGAGCCGGTCACGCGGATGGTATGCACCTGGGGCAGCGTGTTTTCCATGAAGTAGCCGGCCCGCAGATGGAGAATGCTTGCGCCATCGATCTGATTGAGCTTTTGTTCGAGGTAGTGCACGCCGAGGACGGGCCCGGTTCGGTCGGTCTTGTCCGCTCCAAGACTGCTCAACGAGACTACATTCTTGACTCCGCTGCTTTTGATGGCGGCGGCAATGGCATCGCTTGCGCGATCCGCATAAGCGAGGGGATCATTGCTGGTGGGGTTGGGTGGAATCATCACATAGGCTGAATCTGCTCCGTGAAAGGCCTTGGTTAAGGCGGAAGGATCGGTTACATCGCCGACGAAAATCTCCGCACCCTGAGCTGCGAGAGGTTGTAAATGAGTTGAGTTTCTGCCGACGACGCGAACCTTTTGCTGGCGGGCAAGAAGATTCTTCGCCACCACTTGACCTGTGTTGCCGCTTGCTCCAAGAACAACGTACATATATTGACCTCCATTGTTAGGTTGGATGCGGCAGCGTGGGCTGGGATTCTACCCGCTAAGGAACGACAGGGGCAAAGTCAAAGTCAGAGTCGAAGGCAGCGGGCGAGGGCGCCCGCTCTACACTTACTTCTTGCGTGGTTTCAGGGATTCCCAGTCCTTGTCGGTCAGGGCGCGGCCTAGATTGCTGAACTCGCCGGCGCCTTGGAGAAATTCACCGCCATCCATGCGGATCACTTCTCCGTTGATGTAGGCCGAGCCGTCGCTGATCAGGAAGGCGGCGAGGTTTGCTAACTCTTCTGTCGTGCCGAAGCGGTGCATGGGGTTGCGATCCAGCGCCAACGCTTCCAGGTCAGGGCGCGGCATGAGGCGGGAGAACGCGCCTTGCGTGGGAATGGGGCCGGGCGCGATGGCGTTCATGCGGATGCCGCGATTGCCCCACTCAACGGCGAGGCTGCGGGTAAGGGCTTCGACTCCGGCTTTGGAGATGGCGGACGGGACTACGTAGGCCGAGCCTACTGGGGCGTAAGTCGCGGAGATGCTGAGAACGGTTGCGGGATGGGCGGCTTTGAGCCAGCGGCGTCCGCAGGCCATGGTGGCGTGAAGGGTGCCGAGGAGGACGATGCCGATTACGGATTCGAAAGCGCGCGGAGAAAGCTCTTCGGTGCGAGCGATGAAATTGCCGGCGGCGTTGTTTACCAGAACGTCGAGCGGAGCGGTCTTCCAGATGGTTTCGATCATGGCCTCGACCGCGTCGAGATTGCGGACGTCGCAGGGGAGGGCGTGGATTGGGCCTTTGGTGGCGTTGGAAAGTTCCGTGGCGGTTTGCTCGATGATCTCTTCGCGACGGCCGCAGATGTAGACGGTGGCTCCTAGCTGGAGGAAGCGGTGGGCCATGGCCTTGCCGAGTCCGGTGCCGCCGCCGGTGATGAGAATGCGCTTGTTACTTAGGAGATCGTTGCTAAACATTCGTAGTTGCCTTCGCTTCTTGGGTGATGCCGGCTGACAGCAGGTTCCTCACCGGGCCTTCGCCCGGTTCGGAATGACAAGATTATATGAGGGTGCAGGCTAGGCGGAAGCCGTAGTCGGCGTAGTGAAAATCTGGTGGAATGCTGGAGCGGGCGGAGCAGCGGGAGACTTTGACGTGATGACGCCATGATCCACCGCGGGAGGCTTTGCGCTGGCCGATTCCTAAACGCAGTTCGGGGCCGCGTGGATTGCGGTCGGGAGAAGTGGCGTAGTAGTTGGAATCGTACCAGTCGCTGCACCATTCGTGGACGTTGTCGCACATGTTATATAGGCCGAGCGTGTTGGGAGCGTAGCGGGCTACGGGCTCGGGGCCGGTTTGCCAGCGCGCGGCGTAGTTGGGGAGCGACTGCGGCGGATCGCTCCCCCACGGGAAATCTTTTTGTTCGAGATCGCCGCGGGCGGCGCGCTCCCACTCGGCCTCGGTGGGAAGACGGTAGGCGCGGCCGGTTCGCTCGGCTAGCCATTGCGCGTAGTGGTCTGCGTCGAACCAGGAGACTCCGGTTACCGGCTGCTGGGGGTGGTTGAAATTCTGGTCGTGCCAGAAGGGTGGAGGATCAGAGGCGGTTGAGGTCACGAAGCACTCGTACTCGGCGTTGGTGACTTGTGTCGTCGCGAGGAGGAAAGCGTCGATCCAGACGCGGTGGACGGGGCGTTCGCAATCCTGGCCGGAGGTGGAACCCATGAGGAACCAGGCTTCGGGGATGGAGACGAGGTTGGGCTCGATTGGGGATTCTGCGCCGGGTTGGTGGTGGGAACGAGCGGTTGCCATGGTGTCGCTTGATGCGCGTTTGCTGTCGGATTAAAGTTTAGCAGTATGCCGGTTGCGGAGGGCTGTGATGGCGAAACAAGAGTTGCGGTTCCGGGCGAGGATCGAGGGGAAGGAAGTTGGCGTGGTAGCGGCGATCGCTCCGCCGGTGGATGTGCCGAAGTTCTTTGGGACGCGGGCGCGGGTGCCGATACGGGGGACGATCAACGGATATCCGTATCGTTCGTCGCTATCGCCGTGCGGAACGCGGCATATGATGCCGGTGAACAAGATGCTGCGAGAGGGCGCGGGAGTGCAGCCGGGCGATATGGTGGACGTGGTGATGGAGCGGGACGAAGAGGAACGGACGGTGGAGGCGCCGCCGGCCTTGAAAAAGGAGCTGGCGAAAAATAAGGCCGCGCTGGGGAATTGGGAGAAGCTGTCATTTACTCATAAGAAAGAAATGGCGCTGGCCATTACTGGAGCGAAGCAGGAGGAAACGCGGGCGCGGCGGCTGGGTAAGATCATGCAGATTTTGAAGACTGGGGCGAAATGGACGGGGTGAAGTCTTCGGGGGCTGAAGGCCTGCTCTACCTCCGCTGTTTCGTTGCGTTGATTGCGGCGCGGGGAGATGATTTGCTGCGCCGCCTCGCTTCGCTCGGCGGGACGGACGAATGCGTCCGTCCCCACACGATTTCTGATGGACTGGACAGCGGCGGCTGTCCCACATGGTCACAAACGCTGGCCACCGCTTTGCGGGGGGCGGACTAGCCACTTCAGCAGCATGTTTATCAGGCTGAGGACGATTGCGCCGAGGAAGGCGGCGGTGAAGGTGCGCACTTGAAAGCCGGGCGCGAGCAGGGCGGAGGCGAGTTCGAGCATAAGGGCGTTGATCACGAACCAGAAGATTCCCAAGGTCAGCAGAGTCAGCGGGAAAGTCAGAATCTTCAGCAAGGCTCCCAGCGTGGCATTGATAAAGCCGATCACTAATGCGGCGATCAGAGCGGCTACGGGACCGCTGACGGAAATCCCCGGGACCGCCTTCGCCATGATCCAGACAGCTAACGCACTGAGAACCCAGTTCAATAGCAGCCGCATTTTCGCTCCTTGTGCCGGATGTGGCTCCAGCCTGGTTGGAACTATATCAAGAACTGGAGCCAGGGGTTCGTTAGTTCACGGCTGAATGCGAGTCGTGTCCCGGGGTCACCCCCGCGAATAATTCGCTTGGCATTCACTTTGCGCGCATCGGGCTGGGATAAACTACACAATTCAATTTGCTTCAAGGAGAAATGTCGTTATGGCAACACCTGCACTGAGTGGTTCTGAATTCAAGAAACAGCTGCACGATGGAATCCCGAAGATGGGGTTGTTCGTCAACTCGCACAGTCCCACCGTTGCCGAACAACTGGCTCACAGCGGCTACGACTGGCTGCTGGTGGATACCCAGCATGGTCCCATGCACAACGTAGAACTTTCGGCGATGCTGAGCGGGATTGCAAACGGGGGCGCCAAGTCACTGGTGCGGGTGGGGGCATACAACGACCGTCCGGGGATTCAGCAGGCGCTCGATCTGGGAGCGGACGGGGTGCTGATTCCTTATATCAACAGCGCCGAAGAGGCGCGCCAGGCGGTGAGTTGTACGAAGTATCCGACGGTGGGGACGCGCTCGGTTTATTTTCCGCAGCGCAGCATGGACAAGGCCGGGCTGCTGGGCTACGCGGGAAACTTTAATAAGGATGGGATCGTGGCGCTGCAGGTGGAGACGGCTTCTTGCATCGAGCATATGGCGGAGATTGCGGCGGTGCCGGGGGTCGACATTCTTTTCCTCGGGCAGAATGATTTGTGTATGTCGATGGGCTTGTTCGAGAAGTACAAGTTTCCCGACATGTACACATCGCCCGAGCTGAATGCGGCCACTGCGAAACTGATTGAGCACGCACGCAAGAATGGAGTGGTCCTGGGACTATTTCTGTTTGGGACGGCGCGGGTTGGCGAATTTCTGGACAAGGGCTTCACGTTTATCAGCGTGGGCAACGATCTGCACCATGTGCTGACGCAAACGGGAGCGTACGTGAATGACATGGAGAAGGTTTCCAAGGAAAAAGGCAGGCCGTGGGTGCGGCGTCCAACGGCGTTGTTCTAGGGATGGATGGTGACGGCGTGAATCTTCTGAGCGATGTGGAAGTTCGGGTGTTGGGGGCGTTGATTGAGAAAGATATTACTACTCCCGATTACTATCCTCTGTCGCTCAACGCGCTGGTGAATGCTTGTAACCAGAAGAATAACCGCGATCCGGTGATGACGCTCGATGAAGACGCGGTGCGGGCTGCGCTGGACTCGCTGCAAGTGCAGGGGCTGGCGGGACCGGCCAGCGGCGCTGACAGCCGGGTTACGAAGTATGAGCACCGGCTGCAGGAAGTGTTCAACTTCGACCGGCGAGAGACTGCGATCTTGTGCGTGCTGCTGCTGCGCGGGGCGCAGACTCCGGGTGAGTTGCGGGGACGCGCCGAGCGCATGTATCGGTTCGAAACTTTGGACGATGTGCATGCGGCGCTCGATCGGCTCAGCCAGCGCGAGCCTCCGCTGGTTGCTGTGCTGCCACGACAGCCGGGCACGAAGGAGTCGCGATATAAGCATTTATTATCTGGCGACACGGGTGTCGCGGAACCGACGCTAGCTCCGGAGAATCCTGCGAGCCGGGATCGCCTCACCATCCTTGAAAGTGAAGTGGCTGAGCTTCGGGAGGAAATCGCCGGGATACAGGAGCAGCTTGCGGCATTTCGGAAGCAGTTTGAGTGAGTGAAAGGACAAAGAGCTTTTCACCACAGAGACACAGACACACAGAGAAGAAAAGTCAAAGCCGAGAAAACACGAGCGAAACGAAAACTTCGGAAGACTGTGTCTGTTTTTTTCGAGGGGAATCGAGAAACATCCCCGGCAACCTAAGTCGCGGCCGGAGTATCATACGGTGATCGCGCCTCGCGGGAGGTTTTATGCATCGCCGCGAATTTCTGGTTCGTTCCGCTACTGGTTTCGGGGCCGCCTGGCTTGCCCGAAAAAACCTGCTGGCTGCTCTTGCAGATCAGGCTCCTCTCTCCAAGTTCCTGGCTTCTGATACCGTCACGCTGGGTAGCACTGGGATCAAAACCAGCCGGCTTGCTATGGGGACAGGAACCGTCGGCTCTGGGCATCATTCGAATCAGACTGCGCTGGGCGTTAAGGGACTCTCGGATCTTCTGCTGAGTGGTTACGATCACGGGTTGCGCTTCTTTGATGCTGCTGATGCTTACGGAAGCCATCCTCATGTCGCTGAGGCGCTCAAGCGCGTGCCTCGCGACAAAGTTACAGTGCTGACGAAGACCTGGGCGCGTGATCCGGCGACTGCGCGGGCTGATCTGGACCGCTTCCGGCGCGAGCTTGGGGTGGACTATTTGGATGTTTGTCTGATGCATTGCGTTACCGAGGCGGATTGGACTGAGCGCTACAAGGGCGTGATGGACGTGCTTTCTGAAGCTAAGCAGAAGGGGACTATCCGGGCTCATGGATGTTCATGCCACAGCATTGAGGCGTTGCGCGCGGCCGCGAAGTCGCCTTGGGTGGAAATTGATCTGGCGCGCATCAATCCTATTGGGTCGCATATGGATGCTGACCCTGAAACCGTGGTCGGCGTTTTGCGGGAGATGAAAGCTGCGGGGAAGGCCGTGGTCGGGATGAAGATTCTGGGGCAGGGGGATCTGCGCGGGCGGCAGTCGGAGGCTTTGCGGTATGCGTTGTCGCTGGGCGTGCTGGATTCGTTCACCATTGGGGCTGAGAGCCGGGCCGAGCAGGAGGATTTGATCCGGCGCGTCGCGGCGGCGTAGGGCTTGAGCGGCGCTGGTTTTGTGCCGCTTTCGCAGACAGGTGTCGTCCCTGAAGGGACTCGGCTTTTATTCGGCGCTTTCCCCGCACTTACGTGCGGGGCTAATGAATACCGTCGCTGGCGCGACTAAGCGGCAGAGGTGGCGCTGCACGCGTTCGCGGGCGGGGGCGCCCGCGCCACACGATCTTGTGTCCGGCGGCCCACATCGTGTCCTCGGCGCCACGATTGCTGGCGTCCTGCATTGCTCTAAGCCTCTTGAAATCAATGCTTCGGTCGCTGGTCTCTTCCGTGCAATCTCATTTGCGCTGCTTAGCAGCAGGGGGTGACCAAACATGAACCGCATCAACTTATTTCGCAGTATCCCAGCAAGGCTCGATTCTCTTGCATGGGGCAAGACCAACTTCGATAAAACTGCCAGCACGCTGGCGTTCGCCGGACTGCTGATCGTTTGTTCCGTGGCCGTTGGATGCTCAAGCGATAAACCTAAAACCGCAAACTCAACCAATCAGGTGGCGATGACGCAGCCGATGCCGCCGATTACGACCACGCCGGCGAGTTTGCCGGATGCGGCCGCCTTGCCTGCTAAGCCGGTGCATAAGAAGGTTGTCCGCAAGGCGCCTGTGACTATGACCTATGCGGACAAGGCTTCAGGTGTTTCGTTCCAGTATCCGCGGAGGTATTCGCTCGAGACTGGTGACGCGGCGAATCAGCTTGTGGCGTCCGATCCAGTTCCGATGAACTTCGTGCAGCCGGGTGGAGTTGCGATCGCCGCGGTTACATTGCCTACGTCTGTGTATCCGAACGGCGATCTGGCGGCCGCATTTTTCGATGTCAGCGTGAACAAGGCGCTGACGGCAGAGCAGTGCGGTGAATTTTCTGAGGCCAAACCGGCGGCTCCGGCCGATTCCACGACTCCGGCAACCACGCAGGCTGCGAAGCTGATGATCGGTGACATGGAACTGCAGTCCTCGGAAACCCTTGCCAGTCAAGGGGCTCGCGAGGAAGCCTCGAAGTACTATCATGTGTTCGAGAACGGGGCTTGCTATGAGTTTGCGCTCAAGGTTGCGACTACTGGAGTCGAGACCGAAGGCGGCAAGCATGTCGACAGCAAGGAAGTGTTTCAGCGGCTGGGGAAGATTCTGGCTACGGTGAAGATCACTCCTGCTGCGGAAGTGACGGCTAGTGCACCGGCTACGCCGAGTGCTCCGGCGGCTCCGGCTCAGTAGGTTGCACTGCTTAAGGGCTACGCTGCTTGCAGCGTGGCCTTTTCTCTTGTCTTGACTGAAGACGGTTCGGAACCGTGACCAGAGCTCACCTCAGCGGCTAAAGCCTCGTGAAATTCTGCTGCATACGGCACGACTGAAGTCGTGCCCTTCCCAACCTCTAGCCGTGCTCTCCCCTAATTGTTCCGGTTGGCGACGATTCGCTGCGGAACTGACGGACGATTGTGGCTATCTCGTTTTCCTGGAATAGGCGGATGGCGGCTATTCCGGCTGCGCCGGCTTGCAGACAGGATTGGGCGTTCTGGAGAGTTATTCCTCCGAGAGCTAGCACTGGGATTCTTGCTTGGCAGGCTTGGCGGAGGGCTTCCAAACCCTTGGGTTGGGCGTCTTTTTTTTCGAAGACTGGGGCGAAGACGGCAAAGGTGGCTTGGTTCGACGCGCCCTTGGCTACTTCTTCTGGCGAGTGACAGGAGACTGCTATCAGCGGATTTCGTGGCTGGATATCGCGGGCGGGGGCGCCCGCTCCACACGATTCGTGCCACGCGGTTCTTACTTCTTGCGGGGAGACATCGTTGGATCGGAGGTGGACGCCGTTGGCGCGGGTGGCGATTGCTACGTCGGTTCGGGAGTTGATCAGCAACGCAGTGGTCAGTGGCCAGTGGTCAGTGGCCAGTTTTCTTTTTTCACCGATGATGCGCATTGCTTCGCGAACTAGGGATTCCAGGTCGCGGGGGGAGAGATCTTTTTCGCGGAGCTGGATGTAATCGACGCCCTGGGTCGCGGCTTCGGCGATTTTGTCGAGGAGTCGCATGCGGCGGGTGGGTTCGTCTCCGGGGAAGGCGGTGCGGTCGGTGATGTAGTAGAGGAGCACGCTGTCAGCTTTCCGGCTATTAGTTATCAGTTTAAGGCAGGAAGGGCGTCGCGGTAGAAGTGCCTTGTGAAGCCAATGGCTGTGCCAACCGGCGAGGGGTCCTTCGACTACACAAGGGCCTTGCGCTAACCGCGCAAATCCCTTGTTCCGCTCAGGATGACAAAGAACGTTACGGTCTGGTTTTGGCTATTTCGGGGAGGACTTCTTGTTCTTTTTCTTTCTTGGGTTGGCCGCCTAGATGGTATTCGGTCAGGCCGTCGCGGAGGAAGGTGAAAGCGTCTTCGGGGGTGTCGACGAACTTGAACAGATTGAGGTCTTCGGGGGCGACGGTGCCGGCGTCGACGAAGGCCTGGAAGTTCATGATGCGGTGCCAGTATTCGCTGCCGTAGATAACGACGAGGATTTTCTTGGCTAGTTTATCGGTCTGGGCCAGGGTGAGGATTTCAAAAAGCTCGTCGATGGTGCCGAAGCCTCCGGGAAAGATCACCAGCGCTTTGGCGAGGTAGGCGAACCAGAACTTGCGCATGAAGAAGTAATGGAACTCGAAGTTGAGCGCGGGGGTGATGTAGGAATTGGGATTCTGCTCGAAGGGCAAATTGATGTTGAGGCCGATGCTCTTGCCTCCCGCTTCGTGGGCGCCGAGGTTGGCGGCTTCCATGATGCCGGGACCACCTCCGGTGGTGACCACGAAGCGGCGACGGCGAGCGGGAATCTGGATGGACCACTCGGTGAGCAGGTGGGCGAGGCGGCGGGCATCTTCGTAGTAGCGGGCCATGTCGACGGCGGCGAGGGCGCGCTTGAGCTCCTTTTCCTGCTGGACGGCGGGTGTTTTCGGGTTTTTCTCGACGTCGGCAAGGTTCTGCCGGGCGGCGTCGGCTCCCCGGAAGCGGGCGGAGCCGAAAAAGACGACTGTGTCCTGGATCTGCTCGCGGCGAAAACGGGACAAGGGTTCCTGATATTCGGCGAGGATGCGGAGGATGCGGCCGTCGGGACTGTTGAGAAACGGCTCGTTCTGGTAAGCCAGAGGTGCGGGTGGGAGCTTGTCGGTCATTTTAGAAACTCACGTTTTGAAAGTCTAGCAGGCTGTGGAAAAACTCGTCGCGGCCACGAAATGCGGCCTGCGGGCTTAGGAGATTCGAGAGAAACTCGTGCCGCCCCTCCGGAGTCTGTGTCATAGCTGGGTGCCGTCCCCTTCGGGGACTCGGTTCCGTCCAGTTGCCCCTACCCCCGCACTTACGTGCGGGGCTAATGAATGGCGTCGCTTCGCGACTCCGATCCCTCGCGCCAATGAACTACTGGTGTTCGTGGTAGTGGAGGGCTTCCCAGAAGCCGATCCAGATATCGAGCAATCCCAGGCCGCTGCAAAGGCCGCGGAAGAAGCCGGTGGAGACGAAAGTACGAAGCCAGGGAAATGAGAGCAAAAGATAGTTGTCGGTCCACTCAGGGGTCCAGGGGAGGATCACGAGCAGGACGCCGGCGATGGCGCTGATCAAGACGAAAAGGAAGACGGACGTCCGGTGCAACCAGAGTTGCAGGCCGCTGTGCGGCTGGGGCGCGGGGGCCGGAGGCGGCGGGTCGAGGAGCGTGGTGCTGGCCAGGCTCGGCGCGGGTTGGGGGTCCGCGCGCTTCTCGACGGGCGGCTTGGGATCGATGGTCACCGGGCGCTCCGTAGCAGCGAGCATGGTGGCGCGGGTGAGAACCGAGATCCCTCGCTTCGCTCGGGATGACAAGCGTGCTCGGGATGAGAGGCCCGCGCGGGATGACTAGTCTGTTCCGGATGACGATTTGGGGCGAAACCCATCGGGCTATTCTACGACTTCAGGGGCTTTATGCGCTCGGCGACGTCACGGTAATCGATGTTGCGGCCGTAAACTTCCATGAAATGCTTGAGGGCGGAGGGTTTGTCGCCTGCAGTTTCGTAGGCGGCGGCGATTTCGTAGTGCAGGGCGGTGCGCGTTTCTTCGTCGATGCCGGGGGCGCTGAGGGCTTTCTGATACCAGCGAATGGCGGCCTCGGGCAATCCCTTGTCGAGGAAGCATTGTGCCAGCCAAGTGTAAGTCTGCATGACTTGCGGGAAGGCGTGTCCGCGCTCGACGGCCTGGCAGGTCTTTTGCAGTTCGCCAATGGCTTCATCGAGCAGGCCCATTTCGCGGAAGGCGATGCCGAGATTGTAGTGGGTTTCGGGATCCTCCTCGGTGGTGGAGGCTCCGACTTCGAGATCGTGTTTGAGCTCACCGAACATTTCCGCGAGATCCACGCCGGCGTCTTCGCCGAAGGGAGAAGATTTGGGAGCGGGCGGTGTGCTCGGAATGCCGGGAGAAACTTGTGGTGCGACAGCCGGCGCAGGTTTCTGCGGAACCGGCATCTGTGGCGATGAGGCAGCCGTACCGGAAGATGCCGCGGCGGCAGCGGCGCTGGCGGCGATGGGAGCGCTGACCTGCGGAACGGACGTGGGCACGGGCCGAGGCTGCGCTGGAGTGGAGGCGACGGGGGCCTCAACGCGGGGCGCGGGTTGAGTCTTTGGCCCGGGCTGGGGCGCGGGTTTAGGTTCGGGAGTTGGGGCCGCTTTGAGAAAGTCGTCGCCCAGGGAAGCTTCGAGATCGGCTACAAATTCGCCCATGGGCTCGGCTTGGGGAACGCCGAAGGTTGTGGGGGCGGCGTTTCCGATAGGCTCGAGTTCGGGCTTGGCGCTTTCAGATTTTGCCGAGGCGTGTTCGACCGCGGGCTCGGCTTCATGCGAGATGGTTCCGGGGAGAAAGTCTTCACCCAGGGAGGACTCTAGATCGGAGACGAACTCCTGCAGGACGGCCGGAGCCGGTTCGACGGGAGTAGGTTCGGGCACGACGGGTTTAGCACGCCGCACGGGGGGAGCGGCCGGTTTCGCAACCGGGGCCGGAGGTGGAGGTTCGACGACAGCCGGGGCTTCTTCGATTGGAGCTTCGTCAACAACGGCTGGAGCTTCGTCAATAGTGATTTCGGCGGAAGGCTCGTCGACGGTGAATTCAGCGACGGCATCGACTTCGACTTCGGCTTCGGCTTCGACTGCTGCTACTTCTTCCGCAGGAGGCTGGGCGGCGGCCTGGACTTCGGCTTCCATGGCCGACAAGATGGATTCGTCGGTGGTGACGGTTTGAAGCTTTTCAAACGCGGTCGCCGCTTGCTCGGGCATGCCGTGCTCGAGGTAGAAGCGGATTTCTTCGACGGTCTCGGCGGCTTTGCCTTCGTCGGCCTCGCCGGCGGGGACGTCATGCGCTCCGACGGCATCGGTGATTTCTGCCTCAGCGGGCGTGTCGGCCTCGACCGTGAGGGAATCGTCCCACTCGGAAGACAGATCAATTTCTGCGGGGGCGGATTCGGCTTCGGCTACGGGTGAGGCCTCGACTTCGGCTGAGGCGTCTTGCTGGTTATCGGGCTGATCCTGTTCGGGATCGCCGACGACGGCGAATTCGAGATCCTCGGCGGGTTGGGCCGGAGCTGCGGGCCAAGGCGCGGAAGCTGCGGCTGCAACGGGAGTTTCTTCGGAAGCTGTCTCCACCTCGGCGATGTCCTCGACAGTGGAATCAGTGAGAGCGGAAACTCCGGAGCGCTCCTGATAGCGATCGGCGAGTTCGCCGTAACGCGTGGCTTCTTCCGGATATCCGGCTTCGGAGTAGACCTCCTGCAGAGTGCGGCAGCAGACACCGGCTTCGGCGAAACGCTCGGCGCGGGTGTGCAGAGAGGCCAGGCGCTGGTTCAGGCGCAGATCGGTCGGCGCCTGAGGCAGGACTGCAAGGAGCGGCCCCAAAGCCTTGGCGGGCATGTTGTAAGAGATAAAGAGTTCGGCATCGGTGAGTGCGGAGCGAACGGCCAGGGCGACTGCATCGGAATAGTGCTGGTGGATCGATGGAGCGGTGGCCTCGAGTTCGTCGACGATGACGGTTGCTTCTTCCGCAGAAATTAGAGTAGCGCCGGAATCTCCGCCAATCTGGCCGGCCACCTGCTGGTAATTGTTCATGTGCAGGGGATTGCCGGGCTCCATGGTGGCGAGCTTCTGATAGAGATCGCGGGCGCGGGGCAGATCGCCAGACTGAACCGAGGCATGAGCCAGGAGCTCGATGACTTCCGTGGTGTGACTGGTGTCTCCGGCTTTGTGGAAGAGATCGAGAAGTTTTTCGAGCGAAGCGGGATTGTCCCGCACGTGCCCGATGACGGAGTGCAGGTTTTTTAGAACCTTATCGGAATCTTCGGCGAGCAGACGCTCGGCGTGCTGGTCATAAACCTGGAGCGCGTTCTCGAACTGGCCGGCCTGCATGAGGGCGTCGGCGAAAGAGGAGATGGAGGTCAGGTCGTTGTGGACGGTCAGGAGCTTGCTGGCCAGTGTGCCGGCGTCGGATAGCCGGCCGGTTTTCAGATAAGCCTTGAGCAGGTCGCGGAGACCGTCGGGATTGGAATCTAGATCGGAGACTTTCTGCAACGATTCGATGGCGGCTTCGGCGTCGCCGGCCTCGAGAAGATTGCGGCCCTGCATGAGCAGCGCGTATCCGTTGCCGGGATCGAGGGTGAGCATGCGCTGCAGAACTTCTTCGGCGGCTGGCAACGAACCCTTGGCGCGCAGGGTTTCGGCGGCGGTGGAGAAAATTTGCCACGCTTCATTCTTCTTGCCCAGGCGGACGTACACTTCCGCCAGGCGAATGCGCATGGTGGTGTTTTCCGGATCCATTTCCAGAATCTTCTGGAAGATGCGGACGGCGTTATCCAGTTCCCCGGACTTCAGGAATTCTTCGGCAACCTGCAGGTACTGGGCGCGAGCATCGTTGAACAGTCCCTGCTGGGTGTAGAGCTCGGCCAGCTTCAGCACGCTCTCGAGCGAAGGCTGGAGCTTGCTGATTTTCTTGTACATGGCGATAGCCTTAACCGTGAAACCCTGGTTGGCATAGGCATCGCCTACTGCTTTGAAACAGTTGGTGGCTTTGTCGGCTTCGCCGAGGCGGGAGTAAAGGTCGCCGACGGTATTGGTGACGGTGAGATCCTTGGGATCGGCCTTGAGAATCTTTTCGTACTCAGCGATGGCGTTCTGCATCTTGCCCTGCTGGACATACTTCTCCGCAGTGCTGAGAACTTTCTGTTTGTTGAAACCGAAACCGAACGCCATATGTGTACGAGCCCCAGAACCTGGTCTTAACCGAGAACGTGTAACCGAGAACGTCTACACTAAAACTGCAATGACGGCTTCTGGGGATGCGTCGCCCCGGAAGAAGTCACGCGGCCAAACTCCTATTTGGAGATGGCCGGTCGGACAAGGGCAATTGTACGGCTGGGAGGGGCGAACCGCATGGTTACCAAGGGTTACCGAAAGGGAGTGTACGAAAGGGTTACCAAGGGAATCAATGGCGGGTACCGGCGGTTCGGACAGACTCGCCCCTATATAAGAGGATGGCAGGCGTCTAGTACAAAGCTGGTATGTGGAGGGGGAGCGGTCGAGTGTAGCCTTTTAGTGCGCAATTACTGAAAAACTCTGGGATGGAAGGCAATCACGATTATGACCTGGATTCGAACCATACCGATGTCGGAGGCGGATGAGAAGCTGCGGCAGGCGGTGGAGGGGCAGAAGGGGATGTATCCCAAGGAGTATTTTGAGCCGGTGCATCCGGATGAGTCGGGAGGGTCGACGATTGTGGGGTCGCACACGCTGATTCCGGAAGCGCTTTATCACTCGTTTGCCACGTTTGGGGCGCTGATGTCGCCTGAGTTGCCGCTGAGCCGGCGGCAGCATGAAATCATTACCACCATGGTTTCGGTGACGAACCGGTGCAAGTATTGAATCGAGTCGCACGCAGAGTTTCTGCGTAGAGTGACGCTGGATAAAGAGCTGGTGGAGGCGCTGGAGAAGGATTACACTACCGCTCCCATCACGCCGCAGGAGCGGGTAATGGTGGATTATGTGGTTAAGTTGACTAAGGATGCTACTCGGTGTTCGAAGAGCGATATTGAGAGGCTGCGGGCTGTCGGGTTTGATGATCGGGGGATCTTGCAGATTACTTTGATTGCTTCCTGGTTTAATTATATTAATCGGGTGGCGGATGCGTTGGGGGTGGGGCGGGAGTAGAAACTGTGCCGGTATCCTTTCGACTGTTATGCACTGGTCGGAATCTTTCCGCTCGCGTAGCGCCGTTTGAGCAGTTGCACCAGCGCCACGGATGCGAGTGGATATAAGAACGGCACCAGGAAGAGGAACTCAAACACCGTGGTCGCATTCGATCCAGCAGTTGCAGAAGCGACGCTCACTGCGATCTCTCGGCGACTCTGCCACAGCAAGGTGATTGCCGCGAAGTAAACCACGAGCAATAGAACCGCAAACGAATACAGATTCACAGCGGATAATTTGGCCTGTATGAACCGGATTGCCGTTACGAAAAGAACACTGGCGAAGGCCAGCTGCGCGAGCGCCATGACAGCGAATGCGAGCCGGAAATAAGGAGCGTCAAGCGGTTCATGAATGTGTCCGGCGAGAAAGCGATAGACCGAATCCGCCAGGAAGGATGTGCCCAGCAGGACGGCGGACGCATTGACCGCTCCTACAGTTCGAAGGACAATCTTGACCCATTTAGGGGTTGCTGGGTTTGCGCAGGTCATTGGGTTGTTTCGCCGACCGCAAGTGTAGGCCGCTGTTTCGGGGCAAGTAAAGGTTACCTAAAGGCAAGGTCGTCAGCGGTCGAAAGCTCTGCCGAACGAAGGATTACAAGACCACGCTAGGGGCGGTCCGGCAGAAACCCTATGTACGGTGGCCTTGGGAATCCATTCTAATATGCGATTTTTCCTGCCTGCTACTAAACTTGCCTTGAGGCGAGGCTTCGGTTTTATTTCTCTGCCACCTCCACTGTTCACTTCATGGCTGAATCTTTAGCTGAGTTTTTTTTGGCGAACTTTCGGGCGCATCGCGATGAGCGCGCTTATGGGCAGCGGTGTGGGTACCGGATGGAGTGGTTCACTTATGGTCAGGTTTTGGAGATGGCGGTTCGGTTTGCCGGCGATTTGGAGGCGCGCGGGGTCGGCAAGGGCGAGCGGGTGATGCTTTGGGGGGAGAATTGCGCGGAGTGGGTTGCGGCGTTCTTTGGATGTGCATTGAGGGGTGTGGTTGTGGTTCCGATGGACGATGGGGCGTCCGCGGAGTTTGCGGGGCGGGTTGCGGGGCAGGTTGGAGCGAAGCTTTGGGTTTGTTCGCGGCGGCACGCCGAGCACGCGGATGAGGTCGGCGCAGTGCCTCACGTAGTTCTGGAAGATCTCTCGCAGAAAGCCGGCGAGACGCCGGCGCTACTGTTGGATTCGCAGGGAGCGATTGGACGGGATGACATTCTGCAGATTGTGTTTACTTCTGGGACTACTGCTGAGCCTAAGGGAGTGGTGATTACTCATGGGAATGTTTTGGCTAACATTGGGCCGCTGGAGCGGGAGATTCGCGCGTATTTAAAGTATGAGCGGTGGGTGCATCCGGTGCGGTTTTTGAATTTGCTGCCGCTTAGCCATGTGTTTGGGCAATTTCTGGGGATGTTTCTTCCTCCGCTGCTGGGTGGGACTGTGATTTTTCAGGAGGAGCTGAAGCCTTCGGAGATTGTGAATACGATCCGACGGGAGCGGGTCTCGGTGTTGGTGACGGTGCCGCGAGTATTGCAGTCTTTGAAACAGAAGATTGAGCGCGATCTGGAGGATCGGGGGAAGATCGAGGACTTTCGGCGTCGATTTCGGGCTTCCGAGGGGAAGCACTTTCTGCGGCGGTGGTGGATTTTTCGTGAAATTCGCCGGCAGTTTGGGTGGAAGTTCTGGGCATTTATTTGCGGGGGCGCGGCTCTCGATGCGGAAACTGAACAATTCTGGGATCGACTTGGATATGCCGCGATCCAGGGATATGGGCTGACGGAGACTACCTCGCTGATCAGCGTAAATCATCCGTTTAAGTTGGGGAAAGGGTCGATTGGGAAAGTGCTGCCGGGGCGGGATGTGAAGCTGGCGGACGATGGCGAGATTTTGATCCGCGGCGGGGGAGTGGCGGCGGGATATTGGTCTGGAGGCCGAGCGGTTGCCGGCGGGGTCACTGATGGGGTCGCTGATAAAGATGGGTGGTACCGCACCGGGGACGTGGGCGCGCTGGATGAGGCGGGGAATCTTTATTTCAAGGGACGCAAGAAAGAAGTAATCGTGACGCCCGGGGGATTGAACATTTATCCAGAGGATCTGGAGGCAGCGTTGCGGCGGCAGCCGGAAGTGAAAGATTGTGTCGTTGTCGGGATTGAGCGTGGCGGGAATGCGGAGGCCTGTGCGGTGGTGATTTTGCGCGACGACGCTCGAGGCGAGGCTCGGATGGCGGGGGTGGTGGAGCGGGCGAACCAATCGCTGGCGGAATTCCAGCGCATGCGGATGTGGGTAGATTGGCCGGAGAAAGATTTTCCGCGCACGAGCACGCAGAAGCCACGGCGGAATTTGATTACTGCATTCGCGGCGAAGGAAATTCTGCGGCCTGGCGGAGAGGTTGTCAGCGCGGGTGAAAGTCCATTGGAGGAATTGATTGGGCGCATTACCGGGCGCAGCGTTCGCGGGTTGAATGCTGACGCTGCGCTGGACTCTGATCTTGGCCTTAGTTCTTTGGACCGCGTGGAGCTGATCAGCGCGCTGGAAGATCGATATCAGGTCGATCTCAGCGAGACGCGTTTTAGCGCTGCGCGGACCGTCGGCGATGTGGAAAGGATGTTGAGTGGTGAGACGCGGGTACGGGCGGAGTATCACTATCCGCGATGGGTGTTGCGGTGGCCGGTGACGTGGGCGCGATTGCTGGTGCACTATTTGCTGGGGAAACCGGCGATGATTTTGCGGGCCTGGCCGCGGATTGAAGGGCGGGAGAATCTGCGGGGATGGACTGGTCCGATGCTGGTCGTTTGCAATCACATTACGGACGTGGATTTTGCGTTCGTGCAGGCAGCACTGCCGGCGCGGCTGGGAAATTGGATCGCGACCGCGACTCGCGGAGAAGACCTAGAGGCGTTGCACACGCCGGCTGCGGGCCGAGGTTTTTTTGGCAGAATCTATGATCGTACGAAGTGGGTGCTGGGGGTTTCGATGCTGAATTTGTTTCCGCTGCCGCGCGAGGCTGGGTTCCGGCAGAGCTTCGCTTACGCGGGCGAGGCGGTGGATCGCGGATACAGCGTGCTGGTGTTTCCTGAAGGACGGCATACGGTGGACGGCAAGATGAATCCGTTTCGCGCGGGGATTGGGCTGCTGGCAAATAATCTGGGCATCCCGGTGCTGCCCGTGAGGATTCGTGGGTTGTTTGAGGTGAAGCAGGCGGGAAAAAAGTTTGCGCCACCTTGGACGATTAGCGTGCGTATTGGCCAGCCTATGAAATTTCCGGCGGGAACCGCTCCCGAGCGGATTGCTCAGGAGTTGCAGAGCGCGGTGGAAGCTTTGTAGACCTGGCTTTGTAAGAGTGAGACGCGACTCGCTTTACTCTTCGTCCGTGCCTGCCTCCTCTTTGTGCGGGTCCGATTCGATTTGTACCTCCGGCAGTTTGGCGTCGCGCAGGACTCGATTCAGAGCGGGCATATCGGCAGTTTTGAGCGCTTCCCAGCGCTTCATTACATCCGATACTTCGTGTTCGGTTGCGGTGACGGCTTCCGACTGCGCCGCGGTTGGTTCGGCATCGACCTGCCAGACCTGACCGTATAACCCCGCGACTTGGCCGTTGGCTCGCGTTAGAGTTGCTTCGGCGGAAGGCGGCGCGAAGAAGCCGGACGGGGCTCCAAGAACTCCTGTTAGCTTCTTCTGGAAAGCTTGTACGGAATCTTTGGTGGCGCCGGTGGCTTGCTCGCTCAGTTTTTGCAGAGGCTCGCGAATCGATCCGGCTTGCATTACGGCCTTGGAGGTCTCGCTTAGCAGCGACGCCAGATGCATTTCCACGTGGAACTTCTGATCGAGGCCGGCCGCCGTGATCTTCACGCGAGGGTCCATCTTGACTGTGAAGGGCGCGGTATAGCTCTTTCCGTTTGCCGTGAGCCGGGCAGTGTAGGAGCCGGGCAGCGCGGTTGGGCCGAGCGGGTAACGTGGAGTGTCTCCGGGAATCGCGGAGATCGGATAGTCGTGTCTGGTGGAATCGGGCACGGGATAGTGGAGATCCCAAACCCAGCGGTGCATGCCAGCTTCTGTCGACAGAGAGCGGAAAGGACGCAGCCAGTAGAGAGGGATGAGCTGTTTTTTCAGTTCTGCTTCCGTGACCTCGGGTTTGTCCGTGCTGGAGAACTTGCGCACGAGATGGCCTTGTGCGTCGAGGATTTCGAGAGTCACGGGAGCCGAAGAGGCGTGCGCCAGGTAATAGTCGATGATTGCGCCATCGGGCGGATTGGCGGCAGTGGGTTCGTCCGGGGGGAGGGGCGTGTCGGTATAGGTGTCGCGCTGAACACGGTAGGCGGGCGCGGGAGTGAAGAGATGGGCGTCAGCGGCGGCTAACGAAGCGGCAGCTTCGCGCAGTGGTGAAATGTCGTCGAGAATCCAGAAGGCGCGGCCGTGTGTGGCCACGATTAGGTCGCTTTCGTGAATCCAAAGATCGCGCATTGAGGTGTGAGGCAAATTCAGCTGCAAGGATTGCCAGTGATCGCCGTCGTCGAATGAAACCCATACTGAATTCTCGGTACCGGCGAACAAAAGCCCTTTGCGGACCGGATCTTCGCGGACTGTGTCGACCGGACCAATTTCCGGAAGGCCGGTCGTGATGAGCTTCCAGGTCTTGCCGCCGTCGTGTGTGCGGTAAATGTAGGGCTGCTCGTCGTTGATGCGAAAGCGGCTTACCGAGGCGTAGGCGGAGTCGTCATCGAAATTTGAGGCGATGATCTGGGTGACTTTGCTCCAGGGAGTGAGCTCTTTCGGAGTAATGTCATTCCACTTCTTGCCGCCGTCACGCGTCTGCCAGATGAGTCCGTCGTCGGTGCCCGCCCAGAGTGTGTTGATGGTCTTGAAGGAAGGAGCGAGAGCATAGATTACGCCGCGTTGCTTGTCGGCGCCTTTGGGGACTAGAGCGCCCACGCTGGCGGGGACTCCGGGATTCTCGCGCGTGAGATCGGGGCTGATGATCTGCCAGGTGTTCCCACCGTCGGAGGTTTTAAAAAGCACGTTGCTGGCGAAATAGAGGACGTGCGGGTCGATCGGCGAGAACATCGTGGGCTCGGTGCGATTGGTGCGGTATTTGGAATTGCGAACCGGGATGGGCGTAACGTTCTGGACCTGGCCGGTGGACCAGTGAAACTTCGAGACCTCAGTACGGCCGCCGCCGTAGATGACGTCAGGATCGAGGGGATCTGGCGCGGCATAGCCATATTCGATTACGCCCACGGGATGCCACTCTCGGTAGGTGATGGCGCCGTCGTTGCCACGGCTGGAGATGCAGACGGAACCACTTTCCTGCTGGCCTCCGCAAACGCGATAGGGAAAGGTGTTGGTTACGGCGACGTGGTAGATCTGCGCGGTGGGCTGGTTGTACCAGGAACTCCAGCTGGCACCGCCATTCACGGTTATGATCGCGCCCTGATCGCTGACTAGAAGAATAATGTTGGGGTCGTTGGGATTGATCCAGAGATTCTGGTAGTCGTCACCGCCGGGGGCGCCACGGAATCCGGACCAGGTCTTGCCGCCATCCGTCGATCGCATGGTTACAGTGCTGGCGCAATAGACGATGTCTGGATTCTTGGAATCAACTCGGGGGATGGCGAGGTCGCCACCACCGATGCGGCCTGAGGGACGCGGATCATCCGTTGCTTTGTACCAGCTTTCTCCGGCGTCGTCGGAACGGTAGAAGGCGAGCGGGCCCGAGGCGATGGCGACTGTGGCGTAGAGGCGGCGGGAGTTGGTGGGAGCGATGGCAACGTAGATTTGCGCGAGATCTTTGGGCAGGCCGTTCGAAAGAGGATGCCAGGTGGCGCCGCCGTCGGTGGATTTGAACAATCCGCCGCCCGTCCCGTTGAATTCGTTGTTGTCCTCCCAGGGACCTTCGCGGGCTTCCCACATGGAGGCATAGATCACGTCGGGGTTCGAAGGATCAATCTCTACGTCGGAGGCTCCGGTGTTCTCGTCTTTGCTGATGACTTTTTGCCAGGTCTGGCCGCCGTCGGTGGAACGGTAAAGGCCGCGCTCTTCATTGGGGCCGTAGGGATGGCCGAGCACGGCGGCGAAGACGCGATTGGGATCGCGAGGATCGATGGCGAGTGCGGGAATCTGGAAGCCATCGCGCAGGCCGAGGTGAGTCCAGGTTTTTCCGGCGTCGGTCGATTTATAGATTCCGTTGCCGATCGAAAGGTCGGGCCGATGCAGGCCTTCGCCGCTGGCTACATAAATAATGTTGGGATTCGACGGAGCTACGGCGATGGCGCCAACGGACTGAGTGGACTCGTGGTCGAAGATCGGAGTCCAGATGCGGCCGTAGTCGTCGGACTTCCAAACGCCTCCGTTGACCTGGGCCATGTAGAAGACATTTGGCTGGCTGGGGACGCCGGTGGCGGCGCGGGTGCGGCCTCCGCGAAAGGGGCCGATCATGCGCCAATGAAGTTCCTGGTAGGTGTTTTCAGGAACTTGCTGTGCGGCAATCGATCCGATGGAAATGAAAAGCGAGATGCAGATTAACAAACGAACGAATGCGATGGATTTGATCACGGAGCCCCCTCAGCAGCGAACGCCAAACCTGACAGCATAAACTAAAACTCGCTGGGATGGGCACCGGGGCGGAGCGAACGGCGAGTCTAGTTAATCTCGGCCAAGGTTTGTGCGAGGCTGCCAGGCTTCGGGGTCGGTGTTGCTCCGGACTGGCTGGCAACCCAGGCGCCGACGCGGTTGGCGGTTTCATTGATTTGGGCGAGCGGCGTACCGCGGAGAAGTCCATGCACCAGGGCTGCGGTAAATGCGTCGCCAGCGCCGACAGTGTCCGCGACCTTCACCTTGAAGCCAGGATGTTCGCTGCATTTGTCGGCGGATACCAGTAGGCTGCCTGCGTTGCCGCGCGTCACGCAAACCAGCTTCAATTCGTGCGAAGACAGCAATTGTCGAGCCGAGTCTTCTTCGCCCCGATTTTCCAATTCGAAGGAGCCCATGATCTTTGGGAGTTCTTCATGGTTTAGTTTGACGACGGTCGCGAGCTTCATGGATTCGGCGAGTACTTCCACGGTGTAGAAGTTCTGCCGGAGGTTGACGTCGAAAACTCGCACTGCGTCTTTCCGCAACGCCGTCAAAAATCTGCGGATGGTTGTGCGACTTTGCTCCGATCGTTGCGCGAGCGATCCAAAGCAGACGGCGTCGGCTTGCTGTGCGAGCTTTTGCCATTGCGGCGTCCAAGCTAGAAAATCCCACGCGACTGACTCGGAAATTTCAAAGCGTGGCTGGCCAGCGCGGTCCAATTCGACCTTCACCGTTCCGGTGGGATGGTCCGCGTCCTTCTGAATGAACTCGGTGGAGAGGCCGAGTTCTCCGAGGCGACGGATTGCGTTTGCACCTAGAGCATCCTGGCCCAAGCGGCTGGCTGGAATTCCTTTATCGCCGAGCAAAGAGGTGATGTAGGCGAAGTTGGCTGGTGCTCCTCCTAGTTGTTCGCCGGTGCGGAATAAATCCCAAAGTAGTTCTCCCAGACCGACGACGATGTGGCGTTTGCTCAGCATGTGGCTTTCCGTGACGCCGCGGCCGCTTGCGGGAACGGACAGACTTGCAGAGCATCGTTGGGCACGGATCGAGGTCGAGGCATAGGGCAGATCTCGCCGCGGAGTCAGCTCATCTCAGAAGCATCTATTCCAAAAAACTGGGTCGGGCTGGCGACGCTGCTTCTGGCGCTGGGTTCACAGGATAACGCAAATTTGCCGTCCGGGCGTGGCATCGGGTTTCCGAAACGCTGGAGATCTCGCCGCGAGGGGACGGATGGGAGTCGGCGGGCACTTTTAATCCTGCGGTGGTTCTGCGCGACGGCAAAATCATCATGCTTTACCGCGCTCAGGACAAAGGCGGCGGCTGGGTTATGCCGAGAGTGCGCAATCGAGTGCAAGGTTCATTCCTGGCGGGCCTGCTCCCAGGATTTCGAGCGAGAGACCGCGTCATTCCAGCGTTGTCGCAGGGCGTCTACTTTGGAGCGCGGCAGGCAGGGTTCGAACCGTCGTTCCTCCCGCGGCATTTCATAAACTGTCTGCAAATCCTTCCAGAAGCCGACGCCTAGACCCGCGAGGAATGCAGCGCCCAACGCGGTGGTTTCTGTCATGTCGGGGCGCACGACGGGGACGCCGAGAATGTCCGCCTGAAATTGCATGAGAGCGTCGTTGGCGGATGCGCCGCCATCTACGCGCAACTCCTTGAGCGGAGTGCTAGTGTCGGTTTGTACTGCATCCATTAGATCAGCAACCTGGTAGGCGATGCTTTCGAGGGCGGCGCGGGCGATGTGACCTGCTGTGCTGCCGCGGGTGAGACCGAAGATTGCGCCGCGGGCGTAGGAATCCCAGTGCGGAGCGCCGAGGCCTACAAAGGCGGGGACGAAGTAGACTCCGCCATTGTCGAGGACGGAATTTGCCAATGCCTCTATTTCAGATGAGGTTCGAATAATCGCCAGTCCATCGCGGAGCCACTGGATCACGGCCCCGCCAACAAATACGCTGCCCTCGAGTGCGTAGTCGGTTTTGTCGCCGATTCTCCAGGCCACAGTGGTGATGAGGCGATTGGTGGATGCGACGGCGCGACTGCCTGTGCTCTGCAGCATGAAGCATCCCGTCCCATAGGTGTTCTTCGTGAGGCCCGGGCTGGTGCATCTTTGCCCAAAGAGTGCAGCCTGCTGATCTCCGGCGATGCCTGCGATGGCGATGCCGTTCAGGCCGGGGACTGAGCTTACTTCTCCGTAGACTTCACTGGAGGGACGAACTGCGGGCAACATCGATTGGGGGATTCGGAAGAGATCGAGAAGGTCACTATCCCAACGGCCGGAGTGAAGATTGAAAAGCATGGTGCGGGAGGCGTTGCTGGCGTCGGTGATGTGGACGCGGCCGCCGGTCAGTTGCCAAACGAGCCAGGTGTCGACGGTACCGAATGCGAGGCGGCCTGCTTCCGCAAGCTGGCGGGCATTGGGGGTGTGATCGAGAATCCACGAAATCTTGCTGGCGGAGAAATATGCGTCGATCAACAAGCCCGTGCGCTGCTGGATCAGATTTTCGTGGCCTTTCGATTTGAGCTGGTTGCAAAAAGCGGCGGTGCGGCGGTCCTGCCAGACGATCGCGTTGTGGATGGGCTTGCCGGTGGCGCGGTCCCAGACAATCGTGGTTTCACGCTGGTTGGTAATGCCGATGGCGGCGACGTCGCTGGGCTGTGCGTTGGCTTTCGACAATGCTTCCAGTGCAACGGCGATCTGTGATGCGGCGATCTCTTCGGGATCGTGCTCGACCCATCCGGGCTCGGGAAAGATCTGCTTGAATTCGCGCTGGGCGACAGACCGGACCGCGCCACTGTGGTCGAACAGGAGTGCTCGCGAGCTTGTAGTGCCTTGATCGAGAGAGAGAATGTAAGGCAAGAGGCCTCCTGTTTCTGTTGGCGTCGTCCGGCACGGAGCTAGGACTGCGGCTGGGACGCACCCAAGAATCGTCGAATGCCGAAATCGTAGACCGCGGCGCCGACTAGTCCGCCTAGCAGTGGTGCAAGCACCGGCACCCACCACACTCGCGGGCCGTCGGTCAGGCCATTGTTTTTGAAGCCAGCGACGGCGGTGAACAGGCGCGGGCCGAAATCGCGAGCGGGATTAATCGCATACCCGTGCATGCCGCCGAAGCTCATGCCGATCGCTACGACCACCAGGCCAATCATCGCAGGCGCGAGGTTAGCGCCGGGCGGGACGTTGAGTTCATCGGTGATGGCCAACACAAGTAGCAGCAATAGAGCTGTACCGATGACTTGATCGAGGAATCCTGCTTGAGGCCACTCCGGAAAGGCGGGAAAAGTCGTAAACACTCCCGCGGTTCTTTCCAGTTGAGGGTCGACTTGGTGGAAGGCCGGCAGATAGTTACGGTACACCAAAGCTGCGGCCAGGAACGCACCCGCCGTTTGCGCGATGGAATAAGGGAGGACTTTGCGCCATGGAAAACCGCGAAAGACCGCTAGAGCCAGAGTAACCGCTGGGTTTAGGTGTCCGCCGGAAACTTTTCCCGCGATGTAAATCCCCATGGTTACGGCCAGCCCCCAGCCTAGCGTGATGTTGGTGTAGCCGCCGTGAACCGTGGCTCCTGGTGCGTTTGAAGGAAACAGAACGACCATGGCGACGACACCTATTCCGAAGAGCATGAGGACGAACGTTCCGAGGAACTCGGCAATCAACTCGGCTGTCAGGGTGGGCTTGCTCATGCGGCGTTGCTCCTGCTTCGACTTGCGGCCTTTTCAGCCGCGAGTAGTCTAGCAAGGATTTGAGCGTTCGGCCGGCAGGCTTGCGGGCCGGGTTACCAGGAGTGGAAGGGGCCACGTTTTTCCTTGACAGGGAGAGCGTGGCCTGTAAGATAGAGAATATTTATTCATTATTATGAATAAATATTCATAATGAATAAAGCCCTGCGACAAAGAGCTGTTCTGGAAACCTTGAAGCATGGACCCGTGGCCAACCAGGAAGACTTGCAGCGGGCTTTGCGCAAGCGGGGATTCAAGGTGGGGCAGGCGACGCTGTCGCGGGATATTCACGACCTGAATCTGAGTAAGACGGCGGCTGGCTATGCCTTGCCACAGGGCGAAGGGGCTGCGAGTTTGGCTTTGCCGCCGGTGCACCGGCTGGTTCGCGAATTCGTGCTGGATGTGCGGCCGGCGCAGAACCTGCTGGTGGTGAAGACCATTATCGGCAGCGCTCAGCCGGTTGCAGCGGCACTCGACGAGCAGGAGTGGGAGGAAGTTGTGGGAACGATTGCCGGGGACGACGCCATCCTGATTGTTTGTCCTGACAAAGATGCTGCCAAGAAGGTTGCGGCGAGGATCGAGGAGATGCTGGGTTGATGTCGGCGAAGCTCAAGAGCGCGGTGCTAGGGGCGAGCGGCTATTCGGGACTTGAGCTGACGCGCATTCTCGAGCGCCATCCCCGGCTGGAGAAGCCTGTGCTGCTGCGGCGTGAGGGCGGCCGCGATGGAGCCGCGGACCTAGCCGATATTTTCCCGGAGTTGTCCGGCAACGGGGGCTATCCGCTGCGGACGCTGTCGTGGCCCGAACTGAAGCGGCAGGGCGTGCAGTTACTTTTTCTGGCTACGCCGCATGAGGCATCGCGGTCCCTTGCGCCGGAGGCGGTGGCGCAAGGGTTGCGCGTGATTGATCTGAGTGGGGCGTGGCGGCTGAAACAGGCACAACATCGGGCCATCTACTCGTTTCAGGATGCGGACGCAGTTACCGCCGAAGCATTGACGGCGAAGGCGGTTTACGGCCTGCCAGAGTTGAACGGTGATTGCATTTCGGCTGCGCAGTTGGTGGCGAATCCGGGTTGCTATGCGACGTCGGTGATTCTGGCTTTGGCGCCGCTGCTCAAGGCCGGGCTCATCGATCGACAGCATGGAATTATTTCTGACTCGAAGTCGGGAGTGTCGGGAGCGGGCAAAGCGCCCACTTCGCGTACTCATTTCGTCTCGGTGGCGGACAATCTCTCCGCTTACTCGGTGTTCAATCACCGGCATATCGGAGAGATGGTGGAGCAGTTGGGGCTGGACGATGCGGAGCTGACCTTTACGCCACATTTGTTGCCGATTCCGCGGGGGATTCTTTCGACCATCTATGTGAATTTGAAGCGGGCGATGACGCCGGAGGAAGTGGAATCCTGTCTGCGTGATTTTTATTTGGGCAGACATTGGGTGAGGGTGTTTGCTACACCGAAATTGCCGCAGTTGCAGTTTTCGCTGCACACGAACTATTGCGATCTTGGATTTTGCCTGGCAGAGGATGGCCGACGGCTGGTGCTGGTTTCGTGTGTGGACAACCTGATGAAAGGCGCGGCAGGGCAGGCTGTGCAGAACATGAACCTGATGTATGAGTGGGAAGAGCGGGAGGGTTTGCAGTGACGATTGTCGTGAAAATTGGCGGAGCGGCGATTGAGGATGCTGCGACGTTGCGAAAGTGTGCGCAATCGATCGCGGAGCTGGCGCAGGATGGCCACCGCGTTGCCGTGGTGCATGGCGGCGGCAGCGCGCTTACCCGCATGCTGAATCGACTGGGGAAGAAAAGTGAGTTTGTGGACGGGTTGCGGGTCACCGATGCGGAGACTCGGGATACCGCGCTTATGGTGTTGGCCGGGATCGTCAACAAGAAACTGGTGGCGGCGATTCAAGCGGCGGGGATGCCGGCGATCGGATTCTGCGGCGGTGACGGGATGACGTTCCGCGCACGAAAGAAGTTTGTTCACGGCCGCGATCTGGGATTTGTGGGCGAGATTTGTTTTGCGGAGCCTTGCTGGATCGAAGCCCTGTGGCAGCAAGGGGGAATCCCGGTGCTGGCGTCGCTGGCATTGGGAGCCGACGGCGAATACTACAACGTGAATGCAGATGAAATGGCGGCATCGTGCGCCGCAGCCTGCCATGCCAATGCGCTGATCTTTCTCACCGATGTGCCCGGAGTTAGAGATGCTAAGGGGAGCGTGATGCCGTGGTTGAGCACGAAGCAGGCGGCTGAGTTGGCAGCCGGTTCGGTCATCAGCGGCGGCATGTTGCCGAAGTTGCAGGCTTGCGGGCAAGCGCTGAAACAGGGAGTGGGGCGAGTGAGAATTCTGCCGGCGACCGAGGCAGATCTGCTGCCGCAGTTCTATTTGACCAAGCTGTCGTGTGGTACGGAGGTCACATATTCATGAGTCAGTCAGTCGCGGCCGGCTACAAATCGCAATCGGCGGGCACGCGGGTTCAGAAGAAGGAGTCAAAGTTGAATAGTCATGTGCAAGGCAGAGTGGCGGCTGCTACGGAGAGAGTGCCGCAAGGGTTTTGGTGTCCGGATGTGGTCTCGACACGAGATCTTGGCCCTGCCGGAGTGGATGCGGTTTTGCGTCTGGCTGGAGTGATGAAGGCTCGTCCGGCTGATTTTCGGAGGGCGCTAACGGGCAGGCAAATGGTGATGTTTTTCGAAAAGCCATCCTTGCGCACCCGGCTTACGTTCGAAGCAGGGATGGTGAGCCTGGGCGGGTCGGCGATGTTTGTCGATCAAACGCACGAACGGCTCGATGCGCGGGAGAAGTTGAGCGACGTTGCGCACAACCTGGAGCGGTGGGTGGACTTGATTGTGTTGCGCACGTTTTCGCAGCAGACCATCGAAGGCATGGCGCAGTATGCGTCGGTTCCGGTAATTAACGCGCTCAGCGATTTGGAGCACCCCTGCCAGGCGCTGGCGGATTACCTCACGTTGATGGAGCGGTTCGGAGATGTGAAGGACCGTTGTCTGGCTTACGTGGGCGATGGCAACAATGTGGCACACTCACTTGTGCTTACTTGCGCGTGCCTGGGATCGACCATCCGAGTCGCAACTCCGCCCGGGTACGAGCCGGATGCGCAGATTGTCGCCGATGCGCAGGAAATTGCAGAAGAGACCGGGGCTGAGATTCAATTGCTGATTGATCCGCACGAGGCGGTGTTTGGGGCTGATGCGGTCTACACCGATGCCTGGACGAGCATGGGGCAGGAACGGGAAGAAGAGGAGCGGACGAAAATCTTTCCGCCTTATCAGGTCAATGCGGAACTCATGGCGGAAGCCGCGCCCCACGCGGTGTTTATGCATTGCCTGCCGGCGCACCGCGGTTTGGAAGTAACCGACGCCGTGATCGATTCGCAGCAGTCGGTGGTATTCGAGCAGGCGGAAAACCGCCTGCATGCGCAAAAGGCGATTCTTTATTTACTGCTGGGCGGCGGCGATCGTCTGCCCGCGAGGAGTGCTCATGCCTGAAAAAGTTGTACTCGCTTACTCGGGAGGGCTCGATACCTCCATTATTATCCCGTGGCTCAAAGAAAATTACTCTTACAACGTCATCGCGATGGTCGGCGATGTGGGTCAGGGTGACGACATCGAAGCCGTCGTTGAGAAGGCTTATGCCACGGGCGCGAGCAAGGTGATCGTGGAGGATCTCCGCGAGGAGTTCCTGACTGGATATGTGTTTCCAGCGCTGCGGGCGGGTGCGGTGTATGAGCATAAATATTTGCTGGGCACGTCGCTGGCGCGGCCCGTGATCGCAAAACATCAAGTCGAAGTCGCTCTGCGCGAGGGAGCTACAGCGGTGGCGCATGGCTGCACGGGAAAAGGAAATGACCAGGTTCGTTTCGAGTTGACTTATCAGGCGCTCGCGCCGGAGTTGAAAGTGATTGCGCCGTGGCGGGAGTGGTCGCTGAAATCGCGCGAGGATTGTCTGGATTACGCGGAGCAGCATGGTATTCCGGTGGCCGCGAGCCGGGAGAAAATCCACAGCCGCGATCGCAACCTTTGGCACCTTAGTCATGAAGGCGGAGAACTGGAAGATGCCGCGAATGCGCCTTTGCCGACAACCTGGCAGATGACACGCTCGCCACGGGAAGCTCCTGACCAGGACGAGCAGGTGACGATCGGTTTTGAGAAGGGGATTCCAGTCACGGTCGGCGGCATGAAGCTTGATCCGGTTTCGCTGGTCGAGTTGCTGAACGAAATTGGGGCGCGTAACGCCATTGGCCGCGTTGATCTCGTGGAGAACCGTTTTGTTGGAATCAAGTCGCGTGGGTGTTACGAAACACCCGGGGGGACGTTGCTGATTGCCGCGCACCGCGAGCTGGAGGCGCTCTGCTTGGAGCGCGAAGTTGCGCACTTTAAACAGCATGTCGCGCTAAAGTACGCCGAGCTTGTTTACTTTGGATTGTGGTTTACACCTCTGCGCGAGGCGCTGGACGCTTTTGTCGCCAGCACGCAGACCGAGATGACCGGTAGCGTGACGCTGTCTCTGTATAAGGGGAACGTTTCGGTAGTGAGCCGGCAATCGGAGCACTCGCTTTATCGCACCGATCTTTCTTCTTTCACCATGGGCGATGGTTACGACCAGAAGGATGCGGCGGGCTTCATTCGAATCCTTGGATTGCCTTCGCGCACGCGGGCTCGCCTGGAGGTTGCGCGATGAAGATGTGGTCGGGCAGGTTCCGGCAACCGCTGGATCCGCAATTCGAACGGTGGCAGCGATCGTTTGATTTCGACCGCCGGCTGCTGAGTTACGAACTTGCCGCGAGCGCGGCGCATGCTCGCGCTCTGAAAAACGCTGGGATTCTGTCGGCAGATGAACTCATCAGCATTCTGCAAGGGTTGCAGCGGATTGGCGAGATGGCCGCTGCGTCCAAAGGGTTCGTTGAAGATGACGAAGCCGAGGATGTACATCATTTTGTCGAAAAACAGCTGGTGGCGCGGATTGGCGAAGTCGGATACAAGTTGCACAGCGGGCGCAGCCGCAATGAGCAGATCGCTACTGACCTGCGTCTCTACGTGCGGGCGGCGATTGATGAGCTCCGGAAGGAATTGAGTGAGGTCTGCGGGGCTTTCACCGATCGCGCTGAACAAGCCGGCGGCGCGGCAATGCCGGCTTATACGCATTTGCAGCATGCGGAGCCGGTTCTCGTTGCGCATTGGCTGCTGGCTTATGTCGAAATGTTCTTGCGGGATGCAGATAGGCTTGCGGATTGCCGGAAGCGACTGAACGACTGTCCGCTGGGATCGGGTGCGGTGGCCGGTGCAACGCTGCCGCTTGATCGCGCGTTCATGGCGGAGGAGCTTGAGTTTGCTGGTCCAACTTCGAATAGTATCGACGCTACCAGCGACCGCGATTTCGTTCTGGAGTTCGTCAACGCGCTTTCGCTGCTGGGGGTGCACTTGAGCCGGTGGGCGGAGGAGATGATTCTTTTTTCTTCGCAGGAATTCGGCTTTGTGGAATTGCCTGAGGCTTATTCCACAGGTAGCAGCGCGATGCCTCAGAAGAAGAATTCCGATCTTCTGGAACTCGTGCGGGGCAAGACCGGGCGCGTCATCGGCAGTGCAACCGCGCTGATGGTCGCGATGAAAGGTTTGCCGCTCGCTTACAACAAAGATTTGCAGGAAACGCAGGAGCCGCTGTTCGATGCCGCCGATACCGTGCTTGGGCTGTTGCCGCTGGTCGCCGGATGGATGAAGGCGGTGGAGTTTGACCACGAGCGCATGAACGAAGCGGCGGAGTCGGGATTCATGAACGCGTGGGCAGCGGCCACTTATCTGGTGAAGCGCGGTGTTCCTTCGCGGCTGGCGCACGAGCAGATCGGAAAGGCTGTGAAACTTTGCGGGGAAAAACAGTGCGAGCTTCAGAATTTAACGCTGGAGGAGTTGCGTGCTTTGAATCCCGTATTCGATGAGACCTTTTATGACTGCCTAAAGCTGGATTCGGTGTTGGCGATCCACGACGTTGTTGGCGGCACTGCGCCCGGCCGGGTGCGGCACGGGATTGGAGCTGCCAAAAAGAAGATCGAAGCCCTGCGCGAGGAGGTCAACCTCCATGCGCACGCGTAAAGCCATTCTGCCGGATGCGAAGCACATTCACGATCTGATTGCCAGCTATTCCGGGGACGGCACTCTGCTGCCTCGCACGCTGGCGGAGATTTGCGAGAACGTAAGAGACTTTGTGGTTCTAGAAGATGAAGGCCGCATCATTGGATGCGGCGCGCTGCATCTTTACGGCACGCATCTGGCTGAGATCCGCTCGATCACAGTCGGGCCCAGGGCGCAAGGGCAAGGTGGCGGCAGCCGGCTGATGAAGGCTTTGATGGCTGAAGCCAAACGGCATCGAGTGGATTGCATCTGCCTGTTCACCCGGGCTCCGGAATTTTTTGCGCGTCAGGGATTCGAGATGGCGCGGCGAGAAGATCTTCCCGACAAGATTTACAAGGATTGCCACGTTTGTCCCAGGTTTCACAACTGCGATGAAGTCGCCATGGTGCGGGGCAAGCTTCCGGCATTCGCCATCCTACCCGAGCCGGCGAACTGGCTGGTCAGGATTCAACCCCAGCAATAACGCGGGAACGTGAACTAACAATATTCTTCTGCGAAAAGTTACTGTCCTTTGACGGCGTTTACCGGAGGCTAGTCCGCGATGCTATGATCTGTGGGCAACAAGGCTGAAATCCCTGATCACAGGTGGACAATCAAGCCATGGCAATCGCTACCCCGAGCAGTTCCACCACTTCGTCGGCGTCCCAGGCTCCAACGTCGTATACAGTGCCGCTGGCGGTAGTGACTACGCTGTTCTTCATGTGGGGCTTTCTTACCTGCTTGAATGACATTCTTGTCCCCCATCTGAAGCCAATCTTCGATTTAAATTACGCCCGCATCATGCTTATTCAGTCCGCCTTCTTTGGCGCATATTTTCTATTCTCCCTACCTTCGGCCAAGATCATTGACTGGATTGGGTATCAACGATCGATGGTGTTGGGCCTGCTTACCATGGGGTTGGGCGCCTTCCTGTTTGTGCCTGCCGCGAGTGTCCCGTCGTATCCGCTGTTCCTAGCGGCACTGATTGTCCTGGCTGCCGGCATCACCTGCCTGCAGGTTGCGGCTAATCCTTACGTGACAGTGCTGGGCAAGCCCGAGACGGCGTCGAGCCGCCTGAACCTTACACAAGCATTCAATTCTCTGGGAACCTTTCTGGCTCCTTTCTTTGGCGGGCTGCTGATTCTCAGTGCAGCACCGAAGACCATGGAAGAGATCAGAGCTCTGGCTCCCGATGCCCTGCAGGCTTATCGCCTGCACGAGGCCGCGACAGTCAAGACGCCGTATGTGGGGTTGGGAATCGCGTTAGTGCTGCTGGCGATTGCAATCGGCAGTTTCAAGCTGCCGAAAATCCCGCACGCGCAGCATCAGATCGGGGAGAAGGTGAACGACTCCATCTGGAGGCATCCGAACTTAATCTTTGGCGCAATCGCCATCTTCGTGTATGTGGGCGCAGAGGTCTCCATCGGGAGTTTTCTGGTGAACTATTTCAGCCAGCCGGATATTGGCGGCTTTACCGAGAAGGTTGCGGCCAGTTTTGTTGCGTTTTACTGGGGCGGAGCCATGGTCGGGCGTTTCATCGGCTCCGGCCTCTTGCAAAAAATGAAGACCGGACAACTGCTCGGCATTTGCGCAGTGTGCGCTGCCTGCCTCGTGACAATTTCCATGATCAGCACCGGACACTTCGCCATGTGGAGCATCATTCTGGTCGGGTTTTTCAATTCCATCATGTTCCCGAGCATTTTCACTCTGGGGGTAGCAGAACTCGGCCCGCTTACGGGGGACGGTTCCGGGATCATGATTATGGCGATCGTGGGAGGAGCGATTCTTCCTTTAGCGCAGGGAGCGATTGCCGACCGGATCGGAATTCACCACGCCTTCTTTGTTCCGGTGATCTGCTATCTCTATATTCTGTTCTTTGCGCTGAGCGGTTCGAAGCCCAACAGCGAACGGCAGGCGCGGACGTAGGAACCCAGCGCATGTCCCACTTCGTTGCGGGTTCAGGCGGTCGCGAGGCCGGGCTTTTTTCTTGCTCCTTCGAAATGCGCTTCGATCTCTTCGAGCGTCTTCCCTTTGGTTTCCGGCAGGAACACGGCGGCGGTGATGAAGTAGATCACGGTGCAAGCCGCGAATCCCCAAAACATTGTGGCGTAGCCATACTTGCCCACGGTGGGCAGGAAGACGGCCGCGATGCCGGTGGAAACTGCCTGGTTGAGCAGCAGGGCGATGCTCATGCCGTTCGAGCGAATACGGGTCGGCATCAATTCAGAAAGCGCCAGCCATACGCACACCCCCGGGCCGACAGCGTAGAACGCCATGAACACGAAGAGAGTGATGGCGACCTTCCATCCGCTGCGCTGGCTGGGCAAGGGAGTGATCAGCGCATTGTCGATTCGAAGCGGAGCCTGGCGCGCAGCGTCGAGATCGCCGAAGGGGTTGGAGAAGAACGCTACCACTTTGTTGGCAGGGACGCAGCTTTCGCGACTGATTCCGATGGGGACTGCGGCGGTGTCGTCGGAGCGCGCAGCCTTGGTGGCGGCGTGAAAGTCTCCATAGGAATAGATCACGACCAGAGAAGTAGGGCGGCCGCCGATTTGCTGGGCGGCGTCTCCGGCTGAGTTCAGCAGCGTCCTGGCCAGCGTCTGATCGTAGGTGAGCACGATCTTCTGGTCTGACGTGACCATGGACTGAACGGTGCGCCTGGAATCCACGCGCAAGCGTTCCGTCTGACGGAAAAGCAGGCCGGTGCAGACCAGAGAAATAATAATTCCGGCCGTTCCTACCGACAGCAGAAACTTGCGTCCCTTGCGGTCTACCAGCATCACGCCGCCGATGGTCACCAGAAAGTTCACGATGGTGAAAAGCACGTAGCCCCAATGAGCTTGAACGTCAGAGAGGCCGCTCTGCAAAAGAATATTCGTGTTGTAGCCGATGATGGAGTTAATGCCGGTGGCCTGGTTGCACGCGAGAATCACACAGGCCAGCACAAACGGGATCACATATTTGCGGCGCAAAAGCGATTCTTTGATCTTCGTTCCGGTGGATGTGCTGGCTTTCTCCGCGGAGGCCGCTTGCTCCATTTCCGCGAGTTCGAGGTCGGCCTGCCCGGTGGCGCGGGAGCGAAGGAGCGCGGCGTAAGCGGCATCGCGCTTCCCGCGGCGGAACAGCCAGCGCGGGGACTCCGCTACCATGAGGCTGCCGATCACGAACAGGATGCCGGGCGGCAGCGAAACCCAGAAAATGCTGCGCCAGGCTGTGTCTTTATATGCAATGAGCTTGGCGACGTCGCCGAGTCTTGCCACTTCGTCGACGCGAAAGCTGAAATACATTCCAACAAAGGCGGCCGCCATGATGCCGAAAGTCAGCAGCCATTGAAAGATGCCTGTACCCTTGCCCCGAGTCGACGCTGACAGACACTCCGCGAGATACAGCGGGACCACTACTCCGATCAAGCCAGCACTAATGCCTTGAAGAAGCCGGCCAAAAATTAAAGGCTGATAACCGTGCGAGAGCGCAATCGTCGGAATGCTGACGACAAACAGAACTCCGCTCAGGGTCATCAGGAGCTTGCGTCCCATCCAGTCCGCCAGCACGCCGGCAAACAGAGTTGATATGACGCTGCCGAGAAGTACGGCCGCGACCACGCTCGAAAGCTGGCCCGCATTCAATCCGGAAGTGGCTTCCAGGTACGGAAGGGCACCGGCGATGATGCCGACATCCACCCCGTAAAGCAAACCGCCGAGACCCGCTACCAGGAGGAGGAAGCGGTTGTAACTGGCTTTTTCGTTTTGTGGCACGGTGGCGGTCCTTTCGCCGGGATTGAGGGAATTTTATTCTCGGCGAGAATACTAACAGGCGGGAGAAAGTCTTATTATGCCGATCGGATACCGCTCGGTGGCTAAAGCTGCTTTTGGCTTTGTCGGTTTTCTCGGAGCGGATTCCGAAAATACTAAGGCGATGGCCTCAGCGTCCCTCGGGCTGAGGGGCGGCTGCATGGATCTTCAGAAGGGTAGCCTGTGTGCGGGCAGCCAGCGGCCGAGAATGCTAGGCGCTAACCTGGACGGAGATTAACTCCGGGTTGCAGCGGGAATTCTGAATCGACTTGACGGCGTCTTCCGCCGTGAATCGTCCCATCACCAGTGCAAGCTTGCGGTCGGTGGTGGTCTGGATGGGAGTGCGGTCGATGCGCTGCACGTATTCAGGAGCGCGCGTGCCGCTGCGGTTCACTTTCACAAGAAACTTGGTGTTTTTCATGTTTTCTCCCTTCAGGCTCGGACGATCAACACAGAGATAACAAAGTGCAACCGACACAAGAATCCCAATCGAGGCGTGTCTTGAAGCGATTTACTCTTCCAGCGGGCTAGATGGAAAAACTTCGGACGGGATCGACTTACTTCCGAACCTGAAAGAGTAAGAAGAACTATTTCATCCAGCTATAATCTTAGGCTGGTTCGATGCTGTTGTCAACCTGTATCGAGCGCAAAACGCCTCTCGAAATGAGGGTTCGCGCGAGTAGCCGCGCGACTCCATCGTCGAAGACGCCCTCAAGGCTGGAGAGCCTGACTGGCATGGGGATGAACTTGCTCGCTGCCGAGTTGACTGGCGTCCCAGCCGCCGCCGAGAGCTTTAACCAGATAAACGGAACTCACCATCTGCTGGCCGAGCAGTTGCGTCTGCAGGCGTTCGCTGGTCAGCAGCGTGGTCTGCGCGTTGATGACATCGAGATAGCTGGTGACTCCGCCGATATAGCGATTGTTGGCGATCGTCAACTCGAGCCGCGCGTCTTCGACGGCCGCGCCCTGCGTGGCCAGGGCCTGGGAAAGCGTGCTCAGATTGCTGATGCCGTCCTCGACCTGCTGAAACGCGGTGAGCACCGAATCCCGGTAGTTGGCAACGGACTGGTCATACGCGGCGCGTGCAGCGGCTAGATTAGCCCGATTTCGTCCACCTTCAACGATCGGCTGCAAGGCATCCGCGCCGAGGGACCAGAAGAGGCTTGGCGCGTTCAACAAGGGTGCGAGGCTTGTGCTCTGCCATCCGCCGGAACCGCTCAGAGTGATATGCGGATAGAATGCCGTGCGCGCGATGCCGACCTGCGCGTTCTGGTAGGCCATCATGCGCTCGGCGGTGGCAATGTCAGGCCGGCGCTCGAGCACATCCGAGGGCACTCCGAGCGGCACTGGCGGCGGGGTTGCCCGGAGTGGCGCTGCGGGGACGATGAGGCTGGAGGCTGACTGGCCCACCAGCACCGCGATGGCGTGCTCGTACTGCGCGCGCGACTGTTGCACCAGAGCGAGCTGCGATACGGTTGAGTCCAGCAATGCAGCCTGCTGCGCGACTTCGAGTCCACTGGCAATGCCGCCATCGTGGCGGTTCTTCACCAGATCCAGACCTTTTTGCTGGTAGCCCACGGATTCCTGTACCACTTGAAACTCCGCGTCCAGCTCACGCAGCGTGAAGTAGTCCGCGGCGAGTTCAGCGGTCAGCACCAACTGCACATTTTGAAGATCGGCGGCTGTCGACTGTAGAGAAGCGTTGGAAGCTTCCACATTGCGGCGCACGCGCCCGAAAAGATCGGCTTCGTAGCTCAAAGAAAACGGAATGGTGTAGACGCTCTGTGTGTAAGGACGGAGGTTCACCGGGATCCCATTCACGGCTGTCGGAATCGAACCGTTGAGAGGGCGATTGCCAGAGCCACGCTGGCGCAGCGCGCTGGGATCGGTCGAAAGTTGAGGGAACATGTCCGCAGTGGCGACGCGTGCCAGCGATCGAGCCTGGTCTAAACGGTCGCGAGCGGCCACCAGAGACTGATTTGCCTGAAGCAGTTGTTGTTCGTAGGCATCGAGCGCGGGATCGTTAAAGACTTTCCACCACGCGCCTTTGGGGATCGAGTCCTTCGGCGCGGCTTCCTGCCACGGCGGTTGCGTCTTCCAGGCGTCGGGTGGCGGGGCTGAGGGCGCGGGCCGGCTGTAGCGCGGACCGACCGTGCATCCGGCGGCGAAACCGAGCAGCGCGAGAACGGCCGAGATTGCGGCTCGCTTCACGATCCGCTGCCTTTCTGCTGCTGTGGCTGAACCACGTTCACCTGTTGCCCGTCCTCAAGTGAATCCGCTGGGTTGATGACGACCTGATCGGTGGGGGAGACGCCGCCGAGGATCTCTAATGTAGCGCCGTAGTCGCGTCCAATGTTGATGGGCCTTAGCTGCACCTTGCCTCCGGGACCGATGACGGCTAAGCGCGGGCCTTCCGCGCGGAACAACATGGCGTTAACCGGAACCGTGACCTTATTTACCCCAGAGCCGACGGCGAAGTGCACCTGGCCGAAGGAGCCGGGCAATAAACGGCCGTTCTGGTTAGGAACGTCGACCTCGGTCAGCAGTGTTCGCGTGGTTGGATCAATCGATTCCGCAGTGCGCACCACCTTGCCGAAAAACTTCTCGCCGGGGAACTCCTGCAAGGTGACGGCAGTCTTGGCTCCAACCTTTATGAACGGCGCGTAGGCCTGGGGCACGCTGGTGTAAACCCGCAGGGGATCGACACGGGCAATGTCAAACAATTCGCGGCCAGCAGTTCCGGTGCCAACGCCGGCTCCGGCGTTGATGAGTGCGCCGGGGTCAACGTTGCGCTTGGTGAGCACGCCAGTGAAAGGCGCATAGACATCCTTGAAGCCTTCAAGTTGTTCGAGGCGACGGACGTTGGCGTCGGCGGCGGCCAGGTTGGCCTGGCTCTGCTTGTATCCGCTGTCGTATTGATCCGCTTCCTGCGCGGAAACGGAGTCCGTCTTGCGCAGGTTTTGCCAGCGGTCGGCGCTGATCTTGGCCAGATCCATCTGCGCCAGGATTTGCAGACGCGCAGCGCGAGTCTGGTTCAGTTCCTGATCAACCTCGGGAGTATCGATCTTCGCCAGCAACTCACCTTTTTCTACGCGGCTGCCAATATCTTTGTACCAACGCACCAGGTAGCCGTTGGTGCGGGCATAAATCGGAGACTCCTCATAGGCCAGCAGAGAGCCGGGGAGAACCAAATCCTCGTCCGGTTTTTCGGACTGGGGGTAAACCACCGCGACGGTCGGCACCGTCTCACGCTCTGTCTCCTTGGCCAAAGCGCGTTCGTGGGTGACGTGGTCCCAGAGAGTGAGGCCGCCGGCAATCAGCAGCACCAGCAAGAGGATGCCGACGATCATCATCGCTTTACCCGGAGGCGCGGGAGGAAGGTCGGGCGGCTTCTGGATTCCCGGAGGTTGGTGCCGGGAGCGTTGCTCGATCGCCTCGATCTCTTCGTCACGCTGAGCTTGCGAACTCAGCGCATCATGCTCCTCGTTCTGGATCGGCTGCGGCGGTTTAGGGTCGTTCTCTGCACTCATGCTGACTCCAATTCCTCGAAAGCTATCCAAGCGTGTTCACAATTATGCTAGCCCCTGGCGCGCCCTCTCAGCTTCGCGGCGGCTGTGGAAGATGGCGAACACGCTGGGCACAAAAAACAAAGTAGCGATCGTGGCAAACAGCAGCCCTCCGATGACTGCCCGGCCGAGCGGGGCATTCTGCTCACCGCCTTCGCCAAAGCCCAGCGCCATCGGGACCATTCCAATGATCATGGCCAGCGCAGTCATAATCACGGGACGCATGCGCGTGTACCCTGCGGCGACCGCGGCCTGCAGGGCGGGAATGCCTTCGTCCAACTGCTCCCGGGCAAAGCTGACCATCAGGATGGAGTTGGCCGTGGCCACGCCCATGCACATAACCGCGCCGGTGAGCGATGGCACGCTCAAAGTGGTGCGGGTCAGTAGCAAGAGCCAGCAGATTCCCGCCAGCGCTCCCGGCAACGCGGCGATGATGATGAAGGGATCGAGCCACGACTGAAAGTTGATCACAATCAGCAAATAGACCAGCAGGATGGCGCCGACCAATCCGATGCCGAGTCCGAAGAACGACGACCGCATGGTCGCCACCTGCCCCCGAACCACGATATGAGTGCCGCGTGGCAATTGGCCGTCGAAAGTCCTGAGCACTTTCTCGGTTTCGGCGGCGACCGCGCCCAAATCGCGATCCTGGGTGCTGGCGTAAACGTCGATGACGGGCTGCACGTTGTAATGGTTCACGGTGGCGGGCCGCGCCACGGGATACAGCTCAACCAGGTTGCTCAGCAATTGCGGGCCCTGCGGCGAGGTTACGGGTATCGTCATCAAGTCTTGCATGGTGGTCATGTGGTATTGCGGCGCCTGCACCGCCACCTGGTAAGTAACCTCGTTGCGCGGGTTGAGCCAGAAATTCGGCGAAGTCTGGAAGCTGCCGCTCAGAGACACCAGTACGCTCTGGGCCACGTCGCGGGCAGCGAGTCCAACCTGGGTGACGCGGGTGCGCTCGATCTCCATGTGCAGAGTGGGCAGGGAGAGCAACTGCTGCACGTGGACATCGGCGGCCCCGGGAATGTGCCGCATTTTGTTGGCAATCTGCTGCGCGATCAGATAACTGCTTCCCATGTCCGTACCGACGACCTGCACATCAATGGGCGCAGGCAGGCCGAAGTTCAAAATCTGAGTCACGATATCGGCGGGCTGAAAGAAGAACTCCACTCCAGGAAAGCGCCGCGGCAAGACCTCACGCAGACTCCGTATATAGCCAGCGGTGGGGTGATGATGCTCGGGGTCAAGACCGATGAGGATCTCGACATCGCTGGTGCCGATGGTTCCGTTGGAGCTGTAAGACTGGTTGATGCCGGAGTTAGGCAGGCCGATGTTGTCGAGAACGGTCTGCAGTTCATTCTTCGGGATCTCCTCACGCAAAACGGCTTCGACCTCGTCGGCGAGCCGTGCGGTTTCCTCAACCCGCAAGCCGGGACGAGCGCGCACGTGCAGGCGCAGAAGACCCGCATCCACTTGCGGGAAGAAGTCTTGTCCCAGAAACACGAAGAGTCCGAGGGAAAGAAGGCAAAAGGCCAGGAAGCAAGCGACGAAAGCTCCGCGATGCTCGAGGGTGGTTTCCAACAATTGCTCGTAGCCGCGGCGGAAGTCTTCGAACTTGCGCTCGAAGCCGCGCTGGAATCGGCCGAGAGAAGACTTGGGCGTCTCTGCGCGATGTTCGTGGCCGCGCATGATGTACATGACGAGAGTGGGGATGAGGGTTCGCGAAAGCAGGTAACTGGCCAGCATGGCGAAGCTGACAGCTTCCGCCAGAGGGACAAACAGGAATTTTGCCACGCCGGCCAGAAAGAACATGGGCACGAACACGATGCAGATGCTGAGCGTGGAGACAAAAGCCGGGACGGCGATCTGCTGCGCGCCGTCGAGGATAGCCTGCTTCATCTCCTTGCCCATGGCGAGGTTGCGCTCGATGTTTTCAATTTCGACCGTGGCATCGTCGACCAGAATGCCGACGGCGAGCGCCAACCCTCCCAGGGTCATAATGTTGATGGTTTCGCCGATCGCGCCAAGCATGATGATCGAAACAAAGATGGAGAGCGGAATCGAAATCAAGATGACGATGGTAGGCCGCCAATCGCCGAGGAAGATGAGGATCATGGTTGCGGTGAGAGCCGCCGCGATCAGCCCCTCGCGCACCACACCATTGATCGATGCCCGCACGAACAGAGACTGGTCGAACAGCGAGGTCACCTTCAGTTCGGGCGGCAGCGCTTGCGCCGCTTGTAGAACAATGCTCTTGACCCCGGCGACGATTTGCAGTGTCGATGCGTTGCCGTTCTTGTAGATCGACATCAACGCGCCGCGATTTCCATCCTGGCGCACGATGTTGGTCTGCGGAGCGAAGCCGTCGCGGACGTGGGCAACATCGCGCATGTAGAGCGTGGAACCGTTGGCGGAGGTTTTTACCGGCAGGTCGTTCAATTCCGCGATGGTTTGCGGCGTTCCGTTCATCTCCACGTTGTATTCGGTCGGGCCGAGCTTGACGGTGCCGGTGGGAAGGATGATGTTCTGCGCGTTAACCGCATTCACAATGTCATTCGGCGAGAGCCCGTAAGCCTGGAGTCTCGGTAAATCCAAGTCCACCTGGATTTGCCGGATCTTGCCGCCGTAAGGATAGGGCGTGGCAGCCCCAGGCACGGTCGCAAGATAGTTGCGCAGGAAGTTCTGGCCGAGGTCGAAGAGTTGTTGCTCGGGCAGGGTTTTGCTACTCAGGCCAAGCTGGATGATCGGCGTGGTGGAGGCACTATAGGAGATGATCAGCGGGGGCGTCGTCCCGGGCGGCAGACTACGCACCGTGGTTTGCGCGATGGCAGTAATTTGCGCGATGGCTCCCTGCACGTTCGTGCCCGGACGGAAAAAGACCTTGATGACGCCAAGGCCGTTTACCGACTGCGACTCCATGTGCTCGATGTCATTGACCGTGGTGGTAATGCCGCGCTCGGAGTTGGCCACGATGCGGTCGGCCATGTCTTGCGGCGACATGCCGGTATAGAACCAGACTACGGAAACCACGGGGATGTCGATATTAGGAAAGATATCAACCGGAGTGCGGACAACTGTGACGAAAAACAAAACGATGATGACGATCGCCATCACGACGAAGGTGTAGGGACGTCTGAGAGCTAATGCAACAATCCACATTGTTCAGGCACCACTCCAGAACTCGAACGAACAAGCAAAGAGGCTACGCTGCCCAGACGCGACGAGGAATCCGCAGACCTTAACTTAGATTCGATACTAAGCGTATTGGATTCTTCGGTCTGATTACGATTATATGGTAGGGTAGGGTTATGCGCCAGAAGACTCGGGCTGACGCCAAACGCGGGGAAGGCCGCCGCAAGCGCGCTCCGGGGCGCCCGCGCAGCGAGCAGGCGCACTCGGCCATCCTGCGCAGCACATTGAAACTTCTGGGGCAGAACGGCTTTTCCGAACTGACTATTGAGTCCGTAGCAGCGCATGCCGGCGTAGGCAAAGCGACGGTCTATCGATGGTGGCCCAACAAAGCCGCTCTGATCGCGGATGCGTTCGCCAGCAGCACGACACGCAAACTCCACTTTCCAGATACTGGTTCCGTCCGCAGCGACCTGAGCCAGCAGATGCGTCAACTGATCAAGATTTTCTGCAGCCGGCGTGGACGAATTGTTTCCGCCATTCTGGGCGGAGGCCAGAGCGATCGTGACCTTATCAGAGCTTTCCGTGAGCGCTTCCTCTGGCCGCGGCGGCAGGAAGCGTACGCCACCCTCGAACGTGGCATTCTACGCGGCGAACTGCGCAAAGATGTGGATAAAGATCTGCTACTTGATTCGCTCTACGGCCCGATTTACATGCGGTTCCTCATCCGGCACGACAAACTGACCCCCGATTTTGTCGACCGCCTTTGCGAACTCGTGCTGGCCGGGGCCGATCCTCAAAAGAAACGCACTGCCCAGAAATATGATTTTGCGTAGGTAGCTCACACTAGTTGGCTAGCCTATCCGCGCCGTTCGGCACCCCCAAGCATTAGTCCTTCTGGCCTCTCCCACCATGGCCCTTCGGGACCTTATCCTGTTGACCCGCGGAGGGCACACTAGCTTTGCACTCGGGAGCCGAAAGCACAGCCTCTTCAATCACCTATGAGCTACCTCCCCACTCGTTGGAAAGCGCTTGCGATTGTACTGGCCCTGGCCACGATGGTGGGCTGTCAGGGAGTAAGCACGAGCAAATCCAACGTACAAACCACACCGAATCCGCTGCCCGGCGCTCTGAGCGCGGCGCCGAGTACCGTAAGCTTCGGGAATGTACAGGTCGGGACCAGCCAAAGCCAGTCGAACACTGTCAGCAATACGGGCGGGACAAGTCTCACGGTCACGCAGGCAGACGTTACCGGGGCCGGTTTTAGCATCACGGGCCTGACTCTGCCGTTGACTCTATCCCCCGCAGTCGGCAAGACCTTTACCATTGTTTTTTCCCCTCAGTCCGTAGGCAGCGTCAGCGGAACTCTGCTGCTTACCAACAGTGACTCAAGCACGCTCAGTGTCCCGCTTTCCGGGACGGCGGTCGGCGCGGGAAGCCTGACGGCAAGTCCGACCAGCTTTAGTTTCGGCAGCGTGCAGATCGGCACCCAGCAGTCGCAGGCCGAAACCTTGAAGAACACCAGCGCAGACAGCATCACAATTACTCAGGCGGCCGTTAGCGGCGCCGGATACGGCTACTCAGGTCTCACCCTGCCGCTCACTCTGGCCTCAAATCAAAGCACGACATTTGGTGTTATTTTCGCTCCGACCACCGCTGGCGCCAGCGCCGGAAAGCTGTCAATCACCATAAGCGGATCGAGCACTACGCTCGACATTGCTTTGTCTGGAACTGGAGTGACACCAGCTACGCTAACCGCAACGCCTGCGAGTCTGACGTTCACGAGCGTCACGGTGGGCCAGAATCAGTCGCAAACCGAAACGGTGAAGAACACGGGTGGCGTGAATGCAACAATTTCTCAGGCCACGGCCGCCGGCGCGGGCTTTAGCATTTCAGGAATAACCACTCCAGTGACCTTAACTCCAGGGCAGAGCGCGTCTTTCAGTGTGATTTTTACGCCGCTCTCCGCCGGCAATTTCAGCGGAAGCGTCGCGATCGCTTCGAATGCTTCGAATCCTGCCCTCAACGTAACGCTGAGTGGATCTGCTGTCGCCCAAAGCACGGGCACATTGAGCGTTAGTCCCGTCAGCGCTGGGAGTGTGGTCGTTGGGACCAGTGGAACTCAATCGGGGGCGCTGACCGCTACGGGAGCAAGCGTATCGGTAACCTCGGTCAGTATGACCGGTACCAACCCTTCCGAGTTTTCGATCAGCGGCCTCTCGTTCCCGGTCACGGTTACGACGAGCCAGCCGGTCGCGTTTACTGTGACGTTCACGCCCGGCGCAACCGGAGCGGCGTCGGCGTCGGCGTCGTTTGCCAGCACCGCTACCAACTCGCCGAGCGCCGCAACTCTCACCGGCACTGGGACGCCCGCGCCCGTTCATACCGTCAGCCTGTCGTGGACGGCCAGCACTACCTCGGGAATTACGAGCTACAACGTCTATCGCGCTGTCTTCGGGACTTCTTGCGGCTCCTATGCGAACGTCGGGTCCACTTCGAGTTCCACAACGACCTATACGGACAGTGTGGTAGCCGATGGCAGGACTTACTGCTACGCAACCACGGCCGTGGATCCGAGTGGCGAAAGCGCGTACTCCAATATCACCAAGGCCGTGATTCCAGCTCCGTAGCAATCGCGCCCGGGAATTGGCCCGGGTCGGCGACTGGCATAAACGGCAGCCAATTTTCTTATGCAACCTCCCCTGGAGTTCGACAAGCCCCACCGGAAAGAACGCCGGCACCGCCGGTTTGACCTTCAATTTCCTGTCTCCCTAAATTTTGCGTCGGGTGGCGCGGTTCGCGAAGTGGCGGGCCTCAGCAGCAACGTCAGCATCGGAGGCCTGCTCTTGAAAGTAAGCGATCCCGTCCCGGTGCGCACGCAGGTGAACCTGAAGATGGCTGTGCACGATTCCCGGTTGCGCCGTCCGGTTCAACTAATGGGCAAGGGCGCGGTGGTGCGCGTGGAGCGGTTAGAGTCTGGTGCCGGATTCGCCATCGCCATCGAGTGCAAGCGCCCCATTACTGAAATCGACGATCACCTTCCAGCCACCGGCTGAGACTGGTCTTTTCCCCGGAGAGTCTTTGATTCGTTTCCGCGCGCGAACGGGGAGCCTCCTCCCCCAACCAGACAAATAACGCTCGCACGCGTGTTGAATCTGTTTTTTTCTTCGACCTAAACTGAGAGTCCCGCTTGACAGCAAGGCCCAGTCGGAGCACAATCCCCCCGTTATTGTTCACAGGCGTCTGAGACCCAAACCCGAATTACTGTGTGTCCCACGGGGCAGAAAGGAGATTCCGTGTTCGATCTACTAAACAGCCTGTGGTCTGACGAAGGCCAGGACATCGCGGAGTACGCGGTCATGCTGGCGGTGATCCTGGTTCTGGTAGTTGGTGCCATTCGCCTTATCGGCTCCAATGCAAACAACGTCTTTTCCAATGCCGCTAGTTCGATTCAATAGATCCCGACCAAAATGTATTGGTGGCGGAGGCGATTCTTATAATCGGCCCGTCGCATGATGTGCCTGCTACTGTGGCAAGCGGGAGGAGGAGCCCGCAACGATGGACGCTAAAGTGATGATCATGTTCGCATCCGTGATAAGCACGATGACCGCACTAAGTTTTATGGAACTGCGACGCATCCGCAAGAAGCTCGAATCCAATACGGAATCCAAGCCCGAATCCAGGGCCGAGTCCAAGTAGGATCTCGTCCGAGTCGAAAGTCCCCCCGAACCTGGCGGTCGGGTGGACGCAAAACCGGTTCGGTGCTGAGTGAAAGTAGAGGGCTGTCCATTTGCAGACTGTATTTTTCCGGAGCTTGCGTGAGCGAGTTCCGTGGGCGGTCTGTCGCTGAAAATGTCTTAGAGAATCGGATGTTGCAACGGTTTGCAACCGGTCGCAAAAATTATCAGTCTTGACAACCTTTGGCTTCGGGTTAGAGTAGGAGCTGTAGTGATATGCGGTGACGGCTAGAACCTCAATCTGGCCTCCCCTGCCCGCTGTCCTAAGAGGAGTTGTGACTGTGAAGCCTCTCAGCAAGATATCGGGTTTGGTTTTTATTTCCGCTTTCCTTTGTTTCCTGCCGTGCGCGTTTGGCCAGAGCACGACAAACTCCAGGATAACGGGCTCCGGGCATGCGGTTCTGAACGTCGAGCCATCAAGGTTCTTAGCCTTCGCCCTCACCAAAGGTGACGAATTTTTCAAGGGCAACAACAATAACAACAATAACAACAACGGCAACAACTATAACAACAACGGCAAAGGCGGAGGGTGCGACGCCGCCTACGGCAAAAAAGCTAACAGTTGCGCCGCCATGCCTGAGGGTGGGACCTCTCTAATGTACCTGTTGCTGGCTGGCTTTACTTGCCTCGGCGGTATGGTTTTGCGTTCGCGGCGGGAAGTGTCTGTGGGCCAGAATTAGCGCGGGAGCTTGACCAACTCAAATCCACAGCGGCGTGCCGAATCTGGCGCGCCGTTTTCGTTGCAGGCTGACCCTTCGCTTCTAATGGGCATTCGCTCGCGTCGCCTACCGTGCCAAACTCATTTCTCGCGATAATCACTAATCCGCTTTTGAGTCTTAGTCACCGCGCGGGAAGGGGACGGTGTACGCGGTGTACCTTCCAAGGTCGCCGGCGAGATCTCTTTCATCCCGAAGAGCCGGGCGCTTGCCTCTTGCCGAGCTTCGTCAATCTGCTCCGCAGTCAGTAGCTCTGTAATGTGTCTCCCGCGTTGAGATGCCCGTTCCAGCGCGATCAGGTACCACATGTAGGCGTGAACAACGTCCTTGGGATCCTTCCGTCGAACCAGGTACAACTGCGACAGAGCCAGTTGCGCTGCCGGCAAACCTGCCTCGGCCGCCTTCTGAAGGATGACGAATTCATCGTGCAGACCATCATGATCGGAGCCCTTGGGGTCATCTTGCACCGGCGCCGGGATCGAGCCAGACTGGCTTAGCGTCATAAACAAGAGCTCAACGCGGCTGGAAACGCCCAGCTTGTCAAAGACGCGAAACAGGTAATTCTTGACGGTGTGTTGACTGAGTTTCAGGCGTTCCGCAATCTCGCGGTTGGTCAGGCCCTCGGCCAGGCACCGCACCACCTGCAGTTCCCGCTTCGAAAGCAGGTTCATACCCCGGGCATTTACTGCTCGGAGGGCAGGAGCGCTAGCCAACGCCTCCACGGCTACCGCCAATTCCCGGCTGTTGGCCCAGACCTGGCCCTGATATACCGAGCGAACACATTTGCAAAGGACATCGGCAGGTTGGCTCTTGCCGAAGATGCCTCTTGCGCCGGCGCGAAACGCATTCAAAACAGATTCGTCCTTTATGGAATCCAGCAAGACCACGGATCGAATGTCAGGGCACACACTGCGCAATTCACGCAGCACTTCGAACCCGCGAGCAGGCTGCTCTTCCAGACTGGCGCTGATCACCAGGACGTCGATGCGCAGGCTCGTCCCCGCGGCGACCAGGCTGCCGGAATCCGCGTCAAACGGGATCGCTTCGATCAGGGGGTCGCGCTTCAACGCGTCCGCCAGCAGATGCGTGTGGATGTGAGAACTGTCGGCTACGAGCACTCGGATTGTGTCTCTCCGGCGCTCTAAATCGCTGAGCATTGGCACCCTCGCCTCGGAACCTGGAATCAATCTCCTAAGGCGTTGTCTGAATTCTGGGGGTGAGAACTCGAAAGGATAAGCTCAGCAATTCTACCGTCTTGCGGCCGCGAATTGCAATCTATTGTTCTGCCCTCTGTTGCAAAGACTTGTTACAAGTTGCAACATTCTTCACATACCCCGATCGCTCCTCTCCGAAGTGCCTAATGGTTCCGCACCGAGCGCCCCCTACCTTTCCGCAAAATGGATAAAATATCATTCATAATCAATGAGTTACATGGAGACTACGACCATTAGCGATCGTAAGCGGACTTCATAAAAGGTCAGAGCTCGAGGGGGCGAATAGAGTATGTTGTCTCTAGTCCTTTAATCTCTACACGGGAGAATATCGGACCTATAGTACAGGAGAACTTCAGGGCTAGGTACTTGTACCACTTGCAGCGGTCTGCAACGCAATGTAGCCTCGCACAACGTTAAGGGCCAGCTATCAGGTTTTCCCCCCGCCCGAAACATTCGCAAGAACACCGAAGTTGAGGGTTAGAACTGCTCGAGTGGGCTATTGACAGATCAAGATGAAATGCTATAATCACTACTAAAATAGTAGACATTTCACGGCGCTCGATCGACCCCTCTGCTGAGTCCCGTAGGTAACGTGAAAATAGTGTCGAAGGATTCTTTAAGAGATTTTTAAAGAGTGTTGAGTAAGCAGGAAAACAGCATTCCCCCCAGTTTCCTGCCCAGGCGGTATCCCCCTCGGATCTCAGCGTTTGAGATCCCCGAAAAAGAGCAATCCTTTTGTTTGTATGGGGTCACTCGGAGAGAGTGACTTAGAGGGCGAAGCTATGGCCATCAGCAGCGTATCGTGGGAATTTCCTCAGCCGGTTCCGCCGGTTGAAGCGGGCGTCGAAAACTGGTACGGGCTGCAGACCCGCCCCCGCCACGAGAAAATTGTCGCGCAGCGCCTCGAAGAGCGAGGCGTGACCACCTTCCTGCCTCTGGTCACCGAAGTCCATCGCTGGAGCGACCGCAAGAAGTCGGTGCAGGTGCCGCTATTCCGTTGCTATGTGTTCGCCAGGTTTGTCCCCAACCGCGCCGATCGCTTGCGAGTTCTCCGGGTGGAGGGAGTGTTCGGGCTCGTCGGTGCGCGGGGTGAGGGTACACCCATTCCGGATGACCAAATCGGAGCAGTTCGGAGCCTGGTGGACGGGCCACTGCCCTGGTCTTCTCATCCCTTTCTCAAGATCGGGCAGCGAGTGCGCATCCGCAGCGGAGCACTCGATGGCCTGGAGGGCATTCTCGTCTCCCGCAATGGAGACCGCACCTTGGTGATTTCTGTAGACGCGATCCAGCGATCACTCGCGGTTCGCGTGGAAGGATACGAAGTCGAGCCGGTCTGAAGTTGTCCTGTACATCTCCTCTTAGCTCTCGCCGTCGATAAGGACCCCCTACCCTTGAACGAAAACAGAATCGAGACACTTCGCTTGCTGGTCGTAAGCAGGGAACCGGCAGTTCTCCGCCTGCTCTGGTCCATGGCGGAATCCGGCTCCTGGCAGTTGGAAACGGCCGCCAATGGTTGGGAAGCCATGGAGCGGGTGCAGTCCGGAGTAACTCCCAACCTGCTGTTGCTGGATCTTGCTCGCGGCGACGCCGATAGCCTGCAGCTCCTACCATGGCTGCACCGGCTTTGCCCCGATCTTCCGGTGATTGTACTTTGCTATCCCGAGGACGCGGGCGCAAAGAGAGAAGCGAGTCGCTTGGGTGCCCAGGACGTGCTGGTCCGGCCTTTCAGCGAAGGACAACTTGAATTTCTGATCAACCGATATTTCGATTCCTCAAACGATGTTGCGGAGGCCGAGATGGCGAGCGAAGATATCGAATCACTGGGCGAGGACGAGTTCTTCCTCAGCGTGAGTCCCATCATGCAGAAACTCCGCACGCAGGCAGAGTTGCTAGCGCAGACGGATGTTCCCGTGCTCATTCTTGGAGAGCCCGGAAGTGGAAAAGGCACGGTTGCCCGTCTCATCCACAAACTGTCGGTCTACTCGGGATTTAAATTCCTGAGAGTCAACTGCGCGGAGATGCCAGGAGACCTGCTGGAGATCGAATTGTTCGGCAGGGAGCATGCTTCTGGGAATGGGTCTTCGGCAGGCAATGGGCGAGCCGGTCTTGGAAAGCTCGAAGGCGGCGAAAAAGGCACACTTCTGCTCGATGAGATCACCGAGATGCCGCTGGGACTGCAATCGAGGCTCCTTCAGTTGTTGCAAGACAAGCGATTTGTGAGGTCCGGCAGCGACAAACCGGTCGAGGTCGACGTACGGATTCTCGCGGCCAGCAGTGAAAATGTGGATCGCGCGATCGCGGAGAAACGGCTCCGGGCGGATCTCTATTACCGTCTCAGCGCATTCACCGTTCATGTGCCCCCGTTGCGGCAGCGGGGGGATGAAGTCAGTATCCTTCTGCGTTATTCCATGCACAAGCTGGCCAAGTACTATGGCCTTCCTCCGCGAGAATTCACTCCGCAGGCGCTGGCCGCCTGCCAGAATCACTCCTGGCCCGGGAATCTTAAAGAACTCGAGACATTCGTCAAACGCTACCTCGTAGCAGGCGACCAGGAACTCACGCTGAGTGGGTTGGAACCAGCTGCGCCGAGTAATGGCAACGGGTCGCACACGCAGACCCTCAACCGCGCTGCGTTCCCGCACGAAAACGAAGAAGTTGAAGCCATTACGGGCGCGTCCATACCGCAATCGCTGAAGTCGCTGATCCAGAGCGTTAAATGGGAAACCGAGAGGAACGCAATCGCCGCGGCTCTCGGAAAAACGGGTTGGAACCGCAAGGCTGCCGCCAGGTTGCTGGGAGTAAGCTATCGTACGATGCTTTACAAAATTGACCAGTACCACATGAGCGCTGCAGAGCCCTACCCTGCGTCTTTCCCAGAGTCGAGGCTGGCCGGTGCAAGCCACACCAAGGGAAACGGGAAAGCCAGTTGACTCAAGAGGCGAGCGCGGGCGAGAAACACCAGGAAGCCACGATGATTAATACAAACCTAACCGGGTCAATCAGGAACAAGGCAGCCGACGTTTCTTGGCGGACCGCTTTGCTTGTGGCCTCAACCTGTCTTCTGCTCTCGAGCGGGCTCTGGGCCCAGGCAGGGTCGGGGGGCGCGGCAAATGCTCCAACCGCCAGTCCCGCGCAACCCTCCCAGAATGTCGGTGCTTCCACGGCCGCCAAGCCGCACGACGACACCTTTGTGATTGGAAACGACGATGTGCTGGCCATCAACGTCTGGAAAGAACCGGACATCTCACGTTCCATTCCAGTGCGGTCGGATGGGAAGATATCGCTCCCGCTGGTTGGGGAAGTGCAGGCAGCCGGACAGACTCCTCTGAAGCTGGAAGTAGAAATTGCGAGCCGGTTGAAGAATTACATCTCGGAGCCGGAAGTCACGGTCATCGTTCAGCAAATCAACAGTCAGAAGTTCAACATTCTGGGACAAGTGAATCACCCAGGAACGTTCGTGATCGCCAATTCCCCGACCGTACTAGATGCGATTGCGCTGGCGGGCGGCTTCCGCGATTTCGCCAAGCAGAAATCCATTTATATTCTGCGGCAGAACGCCGACGGCACCCAGACCCGGATTCCCTTCAACTACAAGGAAGTCGTCAAGGGCCAGAATCCGGCGCAAAACATTAAAATCCAGCCGCGTGACACCATCGTCGTTCCGTAATGTTTTTCCGCGACATCGTTCCCGACAATGAGCATGAAGCTGTTTGACACAATCAGCGTAGGGCTGGTCTTGCTGGCCGCAGCACCACTTTGGTCGCAGGATGAGCAGCGCCCCCTGCCAGCTCCGGCAGCGACAGGACCGATTAGCAGCGACGTCTCAACCAACGAGGATGCGGACCGGATGCAGACTCCGCCTCCCGTAAGCGGTCAAGCGTACCCAATTTCGTTTACTTCCGGTGAGCGTTCAAACTACCTGCGTGGCGGACTGGCATTCACCACTGCATACACTGATAATGCAGTAGCGTCGGTAAATGGGACTCCGCTGAGCGACGTGAGTTATTCGATCGCTCCTTTCGTGACGCTCGACGAGACCGTACCCCGACTGCACCTAGGTTTGACCTATGCGCCCGGGTTCACCTTCTACCAGAGAGAAAGTAACTTGAACGAGGCGGACCAGAATGCTTCGGTCAACCTGCAGTACCGACTGAGCCCGCACGTAACCTTCAGCGCACGCGACGGTTTCCAGAAAAGTTCCAGCGTGTTTAACCAGCCGGACTTGGGGTCAGCCGCGACGGTGTCCGGCAGCACGCAAGAGGGTAATTTTTCGGTGATCGCGCCGATTGCCGATCGTCTCAGCAATTCGGGGAATGTGGGTATCAGCTATCAATTTGCCGCGAACAGCATGGTCGGCGCCGGTGGAACGTTTACGAACTTACACTATCCGAACCAAGCCCAGGTTCCAGGCCTGTATGATTCGAGTTCGCAGGGCGGATTGGCCTTTTATTCGGTTCGCATTTCGAAGATCAACTACTTCGGCGCCACCTATCAGTATCAACGGCTGGCTTCGTATCCGGCTCCGGGAACCAACGAAACGCAAACCCAGGCACTTCTCCTTTTCTACACGCTGGCTCCGACGAAAAGATTCTCGATTTCTGTGTTCGGAGGGCCGCAGTATGCAGATATTGGTCCGCAATTTTCCGACACCACATCGATCCCCCCAACACCGGCATCCCGAAGCTGGAACCCGGCGGCTGGCGGCAGCTTGGGCTGGCAGGGACGCCTGAGCAGCCTGGCCATCAGCTACTCGCATCTGATATCGAGTGGAGGCGGGCTCATCGGGGCAGTGAAAACAGACAACGTCAGCGCATCGCTCCATCAACAACTTTCGCGGATGCTGAGTGCGTCGGTGGCGGGCGGGTATGCTCAGAATGACCTTTTGACCGTCACGCCTTCGACCAGCGGCGGCAATGGGCACACAGTTTCGGGAACTGCCTCGTTGCAGCAGCAGATTGGCCAGCACCTGAACGTGCAGCTGGGATACACGCGACTTCACCAGGATTACAGCACGGTCGCCGTCCTGGCCACGACCCCCAACACCAATCGCGAATTCGTTTCGATTTCCTATCAGTTCTCCCGACCGCTGGGAAGATAAATTTTATGGTTGACGATTTCGAAGAGAAAAGCTCGGAAGGCCTAGACCTTCAACATTACTTGGGTGTGGTGCGCCGCCGCCACCTGCAGTTCCTGATACCGCTCTTCCTGGGTTGGGCTGTGGTGTGGGGCGCAAGCTGGGTGCTCCCGCCCCGCTATATGTCGAGCACGCTTATCCTGGTGGAGCAGCCCAGCATGCCCAAGGACTACGTCACGCCCAACGTGAACGATGATTTGCAGCAGCGAATGCAGAGCATCACCCAGCAGATCCTCAGCCGCTCGCGGCTTTTGCGCATCATCGATCAACTAAATCTCTATGCGACCTCGCGCTCCCTGCCGTCGCCCGACCAAAAGGTTGACCGCATGCGCAAAGATATCGACATCGAACTTGTGCGCGATGCGCGCAATCAGATCACCGCTTTCAATGTCTCTTACTCATCCCGTGATCCACTAGTAGCGCAAAGGGTTACCAGCGAGCTGACCAATCTATTCATCAACGAGAACCTGGAAGTGCGCCAGCAGCAGTCGGAAGACACCACCACGTTTCTCCAAGGCCAGCTGGAGACTGCCCGGAAAACCCTCTCTGACCAGGAAGAGAAGATCCGCGAGTTCAAGGGGCAGCATGTGGGCGAGATGCCAGGTCAGTTGGCGAGCAACCTTCAGATTCTGAGCGGGCTGCAATCCCAACTGCAGAATGAGGAAGACGCTCTCAATACCGCCCGGCAGCAGCACGTATACCTGCAAACGCTGGCGGATCAATACCGGGCTCTTCAGGGAACATCCAAGAGTTCTGACGGAACAACTACTACGGGCGGATTGCCCGCTCTCGACCAGGAACTGGATAAGCTGAAGGCACAACTGGCCGACCTTAAGTCTCACTACACCGATCGCCACCCTGACGTGCGCAAAGTGCAGGACCAGATCACGGAAACAGAAAAGGTGCGGGAGCAGCTCTTAGCCAGTCTCAAAGCGAATGGCGCCTTGCAGACCAATGGTACTGATCCGGTTGTCGACACGGGCAGTACGGATCCAACACAAGCAGCCCTGCTGGTTCAAATCCAAAGTCAACTGAAATCCAACCAGGTGGAGATCACCAATCGCGAGCATTCCGTCGTCGCGCTCAAAGCAAAAATGGACGACTATCAGGGGCGATTAAACGAGGAGCCCGTGCGTGAGCAACAGCTCTCCGATCTGACCCGTGGGTACGAGCAGTCAAAGGCGAACTATGACGACCTCCTGAAGAAAAAGAATGAGTCGGCCATGGCCACCAGCATGGAACTGCTCCAGCAGGGCGAGCGCTTCCGGGTTGTTGATCCTCCCAGCCTGCCTACCAGGCCCGACTTCCCCAATCGCCTGAAGTTCTGTGGCATGGGGCTCGGAATCGGATTGGCGCTGGGTGTTGTTGTGGCCGGGGCATTCGAATTCATGGATGACCGGATTTACGACGAGAAGGAATTGCAGAACCTGCTGCCGGTTGCGGTGATCTCGGAGATCCCAGCCATCGCGGCTCCGAACGAAGAGCAAAGCGAGCGCCGGCGGCTGTGGCTGGGATGGGCGACGGCGGCTTTCGTATCTGTTACGATTTTGCTGGGGTCGGCATTTAGTTACCTGCGCGGCTAGCGATATTCCCCATGTACAAAGCCTTTTACAACCTGAAGCGCAACCCGTTTGAGATTACGCCCGATCCGTCGTTCCTGTTCCCGACAGGGAGGCACAACGAAGCTCTGGCCGCTCTTTACTATGGCGTACGCCGGCGCAAAGGGTTCGTGGTTTTGACGGGAGAGGTCGGAACTGGCAAGACTCTTCTGCTCCGCTGCCTGTTGCAAGCGCTGAAGCAGAACAAGGATGTCGCCTACGCGTACCTCTTCAACGGACGTCTGTCCTCCATCGAATTCTTGCAGTACATCGTCAGCGACCTGGGACTTCCCGGCACCAGCAAGAACAAGGGTGAACTGCTGCTCCAGATTGCGCATTATGTGGTCTCCCGCAGCCAGCAAAACCTTACGACGGTTCTGGTGGTCGATGAAGCGCACCACCTTTCTCCGGAGATTCTGGAAGAAATCCGGCTCCTGAGCAATCTCGAAACTGCTGATGAGAAGCTGTTGCAGATTCTTCTGGTTGGGCAACCCGAATTGGATGACAAGCTCGACTCCCCTGATCTACGTCAGCTGAAGCAGAGAATTGCTCTTCGCTCCCACCTGGTGCCGTTGGATTCGGATGAAACGAAGGGATATATTCTGCGCCGGCTTCTGCTGGCGGGAAGTCCCTATCCGGCAGCGCTGTTCCCGCCGGAAACGATCGCGGCAGTGTATCAACACTCCCAAGGCCTGCCCAGACTGATCAACACGATTTGCGAGAACGCATTGATTGCAGCTTACGCAAGGCAAATGCGGAGCGTAAGCCCCGACATCATTGACGATATCGCCACCGACTTCCGTCTCGGGGTTCAAACATCCCGGGTGGAGGAAGTAAAAATGCCCGACGAACTCGATGTGCGGAAGGCAGCGAAGACACTGCTCGAAATATACTCCCGTCTGCAGGCGGAACAAGCGCGGGAAGAAAAGGCGCCGCGGTTCGAGGGCCAGCACCGCTTTCCTTGAACTTGGCTCGTAAGAAGCAAGTGGAGGCCTGGCAAGAGGCAAACAGAGCGACTTAAGACTGCGGGTGTGAAGCGAGTCACTGAAGATTAGCAAGATAAATCATGAGCAATATATTTGACGCATTACAGAGGGCGGAATCGGAGAGCACGGGAGCCGACAGTCCCAGGTTTTCGCTCGCTACTGAACTTCTGCAAGCCGCTGAGCAGAAGATGCGCGAGGCCGCTGCGAGTAAGCAAGATGCCCGGGTGGAATCCGATCCAACCTCTGCAGTGCAACTTCTGCGGGTTGCGGAACAGAAGGTGCGTGAGACCGAAGCGGGTAAGCAGGATGCCCGGGTAGAGTCGTTCGATCTGAACCCGCCGGCTTCTTCATTTGACGATCTGGAGCGTTGCCCCGTACTTCAAGTCTCCATTCCGCAGGACAGCCGCCTGGTTGCGGTCGGCAAAGAGGAAAGCCTGGGCGCGGAGAAATTTCGTTTTCTGGCGGTCCGTTTGCGGCATCTTCGACAGACCCGTCCCCTGAAGAAGATTCTGATTACCAGCAGCATTCCGCAGGAGGGCAAGAGCACGGTCGCGGCCAACCTTGCTTGCACCCTGGCTCGAAGAAAGCAGCAAAAGACCTTGCTTCTGGAAGGTGATCTGCGGCGCCCAACCGTAGCCACCACATTCGGTTTAGGCAGGACACCGGGCTTGTGCGAGTGGCTCTCAGGACAAACCAAAAGCATCAACCTCTACCGCCTGGAAAGCCTTGGGCTCTGGGTTCTGCCGGCAGGCGCTGCGCCGCAAAACCCGCTGGAGTTGATGCAATCCGGGAAACTGGCGCCTTTGATGACTCAGTTGGAAGGCTGGTTCGACTGGATCGTCATTGATTCTCCACCGGTGCTTCCACTCGCGGACGCGAGCATGTGGTCCCGGCTGGCGGACGGAGTTTTGCTGGTAACGCGAAAAGGTACGACCGAGAAAAAGCAACTGTTGCGCGGTTTGGAGACGATCGAGAAGTCAAAACTATTGGGAGCATTAGTGAACAGCAGCGCAAACGCAGCCCACACTGACTATTATCAACGGTACAGTTCCCCAGCTGACCAACCCAAGGAATAAACGGTCCGAAGCAAGCGGCCGACGAGTTCTGGTTCTACCCTTCCCCGTCAATCCTTAGTAATTAGCAGGTCACTTGATTCCATCAGAGAATCAAGCCGATCAAGCGAGGAAATTATGAGTACACAACGCTCTGGTCCGAATGGTTTATCTCTGGCCCCGCTTCCGGAAGCCTCGTCACTCGAGGATCGCGGCATTCTGAACGCCGATGCCTTTCGCCGCATGATCACGCTCGAACGAAAGAGAAGCGAGCGATCGCGGAAGCCCTTCATGTTGCTGCTCCTCGATATGGGGGATCGTCTTCCCTCCGAGAAAAACGGCAAGACTCTGAGTAAGATCCTGGCGGCGCTGTCCGGTTCTACACGCGATACCGACGTCACTGGGTGGTACGCCAACAACTGCGTAGTCGGAGTCATGTTCACCGAAATCGCTACCGGCGACAGCAACTCGGTTCCCAGCACCATCATCGCGCGGGTTACTGAGACCCTGCGCAAGAATTTAACCCTTGAGCAATTCAATCGAGTCAGTCTCTCGTTTCACGTTTTTCCCGAGGATTGGGATAACGATGCCCAGACTCCGAGCAACCCTACGCTGTATCCCGATCTGTCGCAGCGCGAGGATGCCCGGAAGTCTTTCCGTGTGATGAAACGCATGATGGATGTGCTGGGTAGCGTGATCGCACTCGTTGTTTTCTCGCCGGTTTTCCTGATCATTGCCTGCGCTATCAAAGCCACCTCGAAGGGGCCAGTCCTTTTCGAACAACGTCGCGTCGGCCAGAATGGCAACTCGTTCATGTTCCTTAAATTCCGCTCGATGTATGTGAACAATGATTCCGCGGTCCACAAAGAGTACGTCCAACGGTTGATCGCTGGTAAAGCCGACAAGCAGCCGTCCAATGGGAACGGTCAAGGTGTCTACAAGCTGACCAAAGACACCCGGATTACTCGAGTCGGATCGTTCTTGCGAAAAACCAGCCTGGATGAACTTCCCCAGTTTTGGCATGTATTGAAAGGTGAGATGTCCTTGGTCGGACCCCGCCCTCCAGTCCCCTACGAAGTTGAGGCCTACGATATTTGGCATCGCCGCCGCTTGCTCGAAGCCCGGCCGGGAATTACCGGACTTTGGCAGGTCTGCGGACGCAGTCGTGTGACCTTCGATGACATGGTTCGCCTCGACTTGCATTACGCTCGCACTTGGTCCCCGTGGATGGATATCAAGATCCTGCTGCGCACGCCCGCTGCAGTTGTGCTTGGCTCAGGCGCACATTAGACAAGTCTCTCCTCCTGGTACCCCCCAACGAACGATCCGTCGTTAAAAGGTCCGTGCCAAATATGGTCACAAGTCTCGCAAAACCTCGGAACGCGAACGCAACGCTTGAAAATGGGAGTGAAGTCATGGTGAAGTTTGGGGTAGTCGGATATGGGTATTGGGGGCCGAACGTGGTTCGGAACCTGGACCGCCTGGACGAAGCCGAAGTTGTCGCCGTATGCGACAAGAGCGCGACCGCGCGAAAAAAAGTCGCGAAGGCTTATCCTGACGTGTTAGTGACGGACGATTCAGCGGAGTTGATGTCCAATCCCGAAATCGATGCCATCGCCGTGGTGACGCCGGTTTGGACGCATTATGAACTTGCCAAAGCAGCCCTCGAGAATGGCAAGCACATTTTCGTCGAGAAGCCATTCACCAGCAACGCTGCCCAGGCCCAGGAACTGATTGAGCTCGCGGCGCGAAAGAATCTGAAAATCATGGTGGACCACACCTTCTTGTTCACCGGTGCGGTCACAAAGATCAAGCAGCTCTTGCAAGACGGTGCCCTCGGCAAGCTTTATTACTACGATTCTACGCGGGTGAATCTTGGCCTGTTCCAGCACGACGTAAATGTGGTTTGGGATCTTGCTCCTCACGATCTGTCGATCATCGATCATCTGATTCAAAAGTCTCCAGAAGCCATTTCGGCTACGGGCCAGACCCATCTCAACGGGCACGAAGACGTGGCCTTCATTACGCTTTATTTCCCCGACAAAGTCATCGCCCACATCAATGTGAATTGGCTGTCGCCGGTGAAAGTGCGCACCACCCTGATCGGCGGTGAGAAGAAAATGCTGGTCTGGAACGATCTTGAGGCGGACGAGAAGATCAAGATTTATGACAAGGGCGTAAATGTCACCAGCCGCGAAGGGCTCTATGACTTGCTGGTGCACTACCGCTCGGGCGACATGTGGGCGCCACAAGTCGAACAGGTAGAAGCTCTGACCCGGGAATTGGCCTACTTTGTCGACTGCATTGCCAAAGATAAAACCCCGATCAACGACGGCGAAGCCGGTCTTCGAGTCGTCAAGATGCTGGAAGCAGCCAACCAATCGATCAGCAAGCGGGGAGAGCTGGTCTACCTCTGATCTTGGTCCACTAGTTCCCTCCCAGATTCCCAGCTTTCCTGTGCAGCCCAGAAACGAAATCATGAATCCCACTGTCCTAATAGCAACGACGTCTTGCTGGTACCCAACTGCTCGCCTGGCGATGGCGCTGGCCGCCGCCGGATGCAAAGTTGAGATGGTGTGTCCCGGGTCTCATCCGGTGAAGAAGACAAAAGCTGTTGGCCGAACTCATGTTTACCGTGGGTTGGCTCCGCTGACTTCGTTTGCTCGTGCGATCGCGATCACTCAGCCTGATTTCATCGTCTCAGCGGATGACCTCGCTACGCAGCACCTGCACCGTCTCCATGCCCGGGAAAAGCGTAACGGGAATGCCGAGTCTCCGATCTGTGCATTGATTGAGCGTTCGCTCGGCAGTCCGGAAAGTTTCCCGGTTGTGAATGCAAGAGCTGCTTTTATGGATTTGGCCCATCAGGAGGGCCTGCGCGTTCCTGCGACCCGAGTGATCAGGAACATCGATGACCTCAGAACCTGGGTCGCCTGCACAGGTCTACCGACTGTCCTGAAAGCGGACGGCACTTCCGGCGGCGATGGCGTAAGGATCGCGCACACGCTGACCGAGGCCGAACGCTTCTTCAAGGAGCTGCAAGCCCCTCCGCTGCTGGCGAGGGCGGCAAAGCGGGCCTTGGTTGATCAGGATAAGACTCTGGTGTGGCCGTCGATACTGCGGCGTCGGCCCGTAGTCAACGCGCAAGCATTTGTGACCGGCCGCGAAGCAACCAGCGCTGTTGTCTGCTGGAGAGGCGTCATCCTCGCTAGCCTTCATTTTGAAGTGATCAACAAGGCAAGTTCGAGAGGACACGCTACGGTGGTGCGCGTGATCGAGAACGCAGAAATGTCGGCGGCTGCCGAGGCAATGGCTCGCCGCCTCAATCTTTCTGGACTCTACGGTTTCGATTTCATGCTTGAGTCAGAAACTGAAAACGCGTACCTCGTCGAAATCAATCCTCGATCGACTCAAGTCGGGCATTTAAGCCTGGGGCCGGGACGCGACATCCCCGCAGCCCTCTATGCCGCTTTGTCCGGCAAAGCGGTGGAAGAAGCACCTCAGATTACTGAGAAAGACACGATTGCGCTGTTTCCACAAGAATGGATCAGGGATCCCGAAAGCTCTTTCCTGCGGTCAGCGTACCTCGACCTTCCTTTGCAAGAACCTGAACTGATTCGTGATTGCGTCAGCAATTATCAGAAACAGAGCGCGTGGTACTCCAAGTCTGCTCGGAAACCAGTTTCTTCAGCGCCCCGACCCTCCCAGCCCATGACCGCTCCCGCAAAGCGGCAGGCGGTAGGGCTCGATTGGGGACGGAAGTAAATCTCCACATGAACAGCCAACTTTCAGGCAGCATGAAGAAGCCGCTTCGTATCATGAAGTTTGGCGGGACGTCGGTGGGCGATGCATCGTCCATCAAGAAGGTAGTCGACATCATTCGCGACGCGTCGCGTGAGAGCGATCTGGTAGTGGTCGTCTCTGCCATGAGTGGCGTGACCAACCGACTGATCGATGCAGCCACACAGTCCGCACTCGGAGATCGCCTTTCTGTGGCAGCGATCTTCCACGAGTTGCGCCAGCGGCACGTGGCGGTTGTCACAGCACTGATCCATTCCGCTGCGGAGCGAGATCGCATTGGGCGCGAGATGGATCGACTATTTCAGGAAAGCGAGCAGCTTTGCCAATGCACGACGCGTATGCGCGAATTGACGCCATCGACGCGCGATTCGATTTCGAGTCTTGGCGAGCGGCTATCTGCCCCCGTCGTCGCGGCGGTGTTGGAGCAGCAAGGGGTGGCGAGCGAGGCCATTGAGGCCACGGCGCTAATCCAAACCGACTCTTGCCACGGCGCCGCCGACCCGCACATGGATGCGACCCGGAAACTCTGTCAGGAGCGCCTGCGTCCACTCGTACAGAAGGGAGTTGTTCCCGTGGTCACTGGCTTTATTGGCGCCACAGTGGAGGGCGTGCTCACGACTCTTGGTCGAGGCGGCTCGGACTGTTCCGCGACGATTGTAGGCGCGGCTCTCGACGCGGATGAAGTGATTATCTGGACCGACGTGGACGGCCTGATGACCGCCGATCCACGCCTGGTACCGGATGCGCACACAATCGCTGAAATTTCATATCAGGAAGCAGAGGAAATGGCACACCTTGGCGCCAAGGTCCTCCATCCCAAAACTCTTCGCGCCGTGAAGCAAAGCGGGATTTCACTCTGGATCCGCAACACATTTGCGCCGCAACTGGCAGGAACGAAAATCACGCCTGCCGGGCCTCCGAAAGTGCTGCCCAGGGCAACCGCCGGCGCCCACTCTGCAGCGGCGTGGTACAGGGAGGTGCAGCAACCTCGTGTCGATGCAGATTAAGCAAAATCACCTATGAATCCTTATCAATGCATCGCTCCAGACGTGAAGCTGGGGCAAAACGTGAAGCTCTCTAAGTTCATCAACCTCTATGGTTGCGAAATTGGCGATGAATCGAAGATCGGAGCCTTCGTCGAGATTCAAAAGAATGCGAGCGTAGGCAGGCGCTGCAAGATTTCAAGCCATACGTTTATCTGCGAAGGCGTCACTATCGAAGACAACGTCTTCATCGGCCACGGCGTGATGTTCATCAACGATAGCTATCCTCGGGCCACAGCGGCCGACGGAAGTCTGCAAACCGAAGCCGACTGGAAAGTCGAGCGAACCGTAGTCAAGAAGGGAGCGTCGGTCGGCTCTGGAGCCACGATTCTTTCGAACGTGAGCATCGGTGAAAACGCCATTGTGGGAGCGGGCAGCGTCGTCACCAAAGATGTCCCCGCGAGCAGCATCGTGGTTGGAAATCCAGCAAAAGTTCTGCGCTACATCGATCAAATTACGGAGGTTTCAAAGTGAGTGGTTCTCATAACGTGCCTAACAGCATTCCTTTTCTTGATCTGGTTACTCCGCACGTGGAACTCGAGCAGGAGTTGACTGAGGTTTTCCGCAAAGCCTTGCTGACCGCCGGATTCATCGGCGGCCCGATGGTCGAGGAGTTCGAGAAGGCCTTCGCGACTTTCTGCGAGGCCAGTTATGCGGTTGCGATCAGCAGCGGGACTGACGCCCTGCGCTTTGCCTTGATGGCCAGCGGAGTGAAGCCCGGTGATGTCGTAGTCACCGTGCCGCACACCTTCATCGCCACCACGGAAGCGATTTCGCAAGCCGGCGCGCTGCCCGAGTTCGTAGACATCGATGAGCAGACGTACAACATGGACCCGGCAAAGCTTAAGGAGTATTTGAAAAAACAGTGCACCGTCGACGACGCCGGCAAACTGATAAGCCGCCGCAGCGGCCGCCCGGTCACCGCCGTCGTTCCAGTCCATCTGTACGGGCAAATGGCTGACATGGATCCCATCCTCGAACTGGCTGAGCGCTATCGTTTGGTAGTGATCGAAGATGCCTGCCAGGCGCACGGCGCCGAATATTTTTCGCGAAAGCACAACCGCTGGATGAAGGCCGGATCCATGGGCCGAGCCGCCGCATTCAGCTTCTATCCCGGCAAGAATCTCGGTGCATGCGGCGAAGCAGGCGCTGCCACCACGAATGACGCGAACATCGCGAAGACCATGAAGATGCTCCGGGATCACGGTCAAGCCACAAAGTACTATCACGACGTCGAAGGCTACAACGGCCGCCTCGACTCGATCCAGGCCGGCCTTTTGCACGTCAAGTTGGAATATCTGGCAAAGTGGAACGCCCAGCGCCGCGAACGCGCAGCCGAGTACAAGCGCCTGCTCAAAGCAGTAGATCGCAGTTTGGTTCCACCCTGCGAACCGTCGTGGTCGCGCGCGGTCTATCACTTGTATGTGATCCGAACTGAAGATCGCGAAGGCCTGATGGAGCACCTCAAAAAGGCCAGTATCGGCACCGGAATTCACTACCCCATACCGCTGCATCTGCAGAAAGCCTACGCATCCATGCAGTACAGCCTCGGCGACTTTCCCGTAGCAGAAAAGGCAGCCGCGGAAATCGTTTCGTTGCCGATGTTCCCGCAGCTCATCGCAGCGCAACAAACACAGATCGTGGAAGAGATCAACAAGTTTGTCCAGATGATGTCCGCCCATAAGGGGGCGCATGCCGAAACCGCGCCTATGATGGCTGGTGAGAGAACTGCATAAAGTTTGGCTTATCGTCTATTGCACCGACAATCAGTACCGAGAGAGCAGGGAAAATGCCGAGTACAGCTGTTTTAGATAGCGTTCCAATGGAAGCGCAGCGAGTCGGATCGACCCGCAAGAAGATCTGGGTAGATTTGGACAATTCTCCCCATGTTCCTTTTTTTCGACCGATTATTGAGGAACTTAGGAAGAGAGAGTACGAGGTGTTCGTTACGGCTCGGGACGCGTACCAGGTGCGGGAACTCTTAGATTTTTACGGTGTTTCAGGGAAAGTTGTGGGAAAGCATTATGGCAAACAGAAGATCTTGAAGTCTCTGGGAACATGCTGGCGCGCGCTGGCTTTGACTGGAATCGTGCGCAAGCAAAAGCCAGATCTCGCGATTTGCCATGGCTCGCGTGGATTGTTACTAACATCGGCGTTCCTCAGAATTCCGAGTGTGGTGATCATTGACTATGAATTCACTGCAGCGATGCCGTTCATCGAACCGACTTGGCTCATCGTGCCGAGCGTGGTCCCGGTCGACCCAACGAGAACCAAGTCCAAAGTGATGAAATACCCCGGTATTAAGGAAGATGTTTATCTGTCAAGGTTTCATCCCGATCACAGTTTGAGAGAGCGCTTGGGCATTCATCCAAATGATCTTCTGATCACCGTGCGCCCGCCCGCGACCGAAGCTCATTATCACAATCCGGAAGGCGAGAAGTTGATGGCAGAGGCCGTGAACAGGTTTGTGGGAGATGTTGGCACGAGGATCCTCCTACTTCCACGTAACAAGAGGCAGGAGACTGAATTGCGTTCAGCCTGGTCCGAGGGCGTCAACTCAGGGAAGATTCTGATTCCGAACCACGTCGAAGATGGCCTAAACCTGATCTGGCATTCCGATCTGGTGATTAGTGGCGGCGGCACGATGAATCGTGAAGCAGCAGCGTTGGGAGTCCCAGTCTACAGCGTCTTCCGCGGACATATTGGGGCGGTTGATCATTATCTGGCCGCCCAGGGTCGCCTGGTTCTGCTCGAAACCGTGGAAGATGTCAGAACGAAGATCAAAGCTGTGCGGCGAGGGCAACTTGAGCAGCCGTTCAATGGGACCAATAGCCCGGCATTCGAAACAATCATTCATAACATCATCTCGATCGTCGAATCCACGAGCTCCGAAGTGAGTGGCAATTGAAGATTTGCGATGGGTCGTTTATCTGCTCGGTTCCCAGGTGCTTATGAAAATAATCGTTGTCGTTGGGGCGCGACCGAATTTCATGAAAGCCGCTCCGATTCTAGGTGCTATCTCGCGTCGTAATGCAAGCTCACGAACCGGATCCGAAGAGATCCGTCCGGTGCTTGTTCATACTGGCCAGCATTATGACGCAGCCATGTCGGATGCCTTCTTCTCGGATCTGAACCTTCCGCAGCCAGACATCTTTTTGGGCGTCGGCTCAGGATCTCATGCGGCTCAAACTGCCGAGATCATGAAGCGGTTTGAGGAGGCCCTCATTCGAGAGCGGCCTGACGTTGTCATGGTAGTCGGAGACGTTAATTCCACCGTGGCATGCGCCCTCGTGGCTGCAAAGATCTCATACGACGCAGAAGGGCACAGCCCTCTTATAGCCCATGTAGAAGCAGGGTTGAGATCATTCGATCGTAGTATGCCCGAGGAACGCAATCGGGTGGTCACAGACCATCTCTCCGATCTGTTGTTTGTGACGGAGGAGAGCGCTCTCAAGAACCTTGAAAGAGAAGGGATTCCGGAAGAGCAAGTCTTCTTCGTCGGAAATACGATGATCGATTCACTGCGTGCGTTTGAAGGAAAAGCGGCGCAGTCCAACGTTTTGAAGCGGCTGGGAATATCGGCGGAGAACCGTAACGGCGATGGTCCGCAGGCGGGAAAGCCGTATGTGTTGCTGACACTGCATCGACCTGCAAATGTTGATCGTCCAGAAACATTTGTCGAAATTCTTGAAGGACTCAGGGATGTTGCAGCCTCTTGTCCGACAGTTTTTCCGGCACATCCGCGCACATGGAAGCAGATTGAGCAACATAAGCTCGAGTCGTACTTCTGCTTTCCCGGGCGAGACGGTGCGTCAAGACCAGAGTGCCAACCGGGACTCATTACAGTCGTCGAGCCGCAGGGATACCTCGACTTTGTTTGTTTGATGAAACACGCGCGCCTCGTTGTTACTGACTCTGGAGGAATTCAGGAGGAGACGACCTGTCTGGGCGTCCCCTGCGTAACGGTTCGGGAGAATACCGAAAGACCGATAACTCTAACTTCTGGAACAAATGTGCTTGGTGGTACTCGCCGAGACAGCATTCGTGAGGCAATCGAACGGCAGTTGACGCGAAACCACAAAAGGGTGATTCCGGATATGTGGGATGGGAAAGCCTCCTCCCGGATCATCGAAATCCTGACCCGCACGGGCAACCCCGTGAAAGCATCTCCGCTGGAAGATGCGGCCATGTCCACGAGGAATTGAAATCAGTTGCCATAATGAACGACGTGATATCAGGTATCGCTAGCTCGTTAGGTCCTAAGTGACTTATGCAGACGTCAGATGATCCAGGAAAATTGGAGTGCACTACGGCGGGACAAGCCATTGGCTACTCGTACGTTCTGATTACCCCCGCGCGGAACGAAGCACAATTCATAGTGTTGATCTTAGAGTCCGTGGCGCGCCAGACGCTGAAGCCGGCCAAGTGGGTCATTGTCAGCGATGGTTCTACCGACGGCACCGACGAGCTAGTGATGCAATACGCTGCTAAGTACGATTGGATCGAACTGGTGAGGAAGCCTGAGCGGCGGGAGCGACATTTTGCCGGCAAGGTGGAAGCCTTCAACGCGGGCTACGCGCGATTGAAGGACATGGAGTACGAGGTGATCGGTAATTTGGACGCCGACGTCACCTTTGAGGATGAGAGTTATTTTGATTTCTTAATGAGCAAGTTTGTCGAAAACCCCCGGCTCGGAGTTTGTGGTACAGGCTATCGAGAAGGGGATTTGACATATCCTCCACCCTTCACCAGTCTTGAGGACGTGTCGGGGGCATGTCAGATGTTTCGCCGAGAGTGCTTCGAAGCCATCGACGGCTACCGGCCGGTGAAATTCGGCGGAATCGATGTGATTGCGGTTTTTAGCGCCCAAGCGGAAGGGTGGCAAACCAAGACATTTACGGAGAAGATGTTTCTGCATCATCGAAAAGTGGGGAGTGCACAGACCGAGGGTGCCTCCAGGAGACTGTTGCACCACGGTGGTAAGGACTATATTCTTGGGAGCCATCCCGCGTGGGAGTTTTTTCGAAGCATATACTTGATGAAGAATAGACCGTATGTGCTTGGCGGCGTCCTGACTTTCGTCGGCTATTTGTTGGCCATGGTCCGCGGTGCGAAAAAAGCCATTCCTGAGGACCTCATGCAGATACGGCGGAAGGATCAGATGCAACGATTGAAGAGGATTTTGGGACGTTACACTACGCTGCGGTTCCTCAACGAGCGGCAATCCGAACCAAAAATGTAACATTTGTTAGCGGCGCGTGCGGATTCTGTAAACGGGAAATTCCTGATCTGCCTCCACTGAAATAGGAATATCTGAAGTCCGTTCGTTGGACCGCAGAAGCCTTCACCAAGGCTCTATGATCCCCGAAACTAATCACATTAGCGTGTGCGTCTGTACCTATAAGCGGCCGCACCTTCTTAGGCGCTTGTTGAACGATCTTTCCCGCCAGGATACAGGCGGAATGTTCAGCTATTCGATCGTCGTTGCTGACAACGATCATTTGCAGTCGGCCGAGTCGGTCGCATCGAACTGCGCTGCCACATCGGCCATTCCGATCAAGTACTGCGTCGAGCCTCGTCAGAACATCGCGCTTACTCGGAACAAGGCCATCGAGAACTCAAGTGGAGACTTTGTCGCCTTCATCGATGATGACGAGTTCCCAACGACACGTTGGCTTCTGGCTTTGTTCAAAACATGCCTGGAATATCAGGCAGATGGGGCGGTCGGACCCGTAAAGCGGCACTTCGATGAGAAGCCACCAGAGTGGGTGATTAAGGGCAACTTCTATGAACGCCCAACTTACGCAACCGGCATGGTTGTCGACTGGGGCAAAGGACGAACCAACAATTTGCTTTTCAAGAGGCGGATCATTGCAGCAGATGCCCCGACATTCCGTCCCGAATTTCGAACAGGAGAAGACCAAGACTTTTTCAGACGGATGATCCAAGAGAAACGAGTGTTCATCTGGTGCAATGAGGCGGTGGTATATGAGGTTGTTCCTCCAACACGTTGGAAACGCACATTTATGCTGAGAAGGGCTTTGCTACAGGGCACAGCCGCGGTGCTTCACCCGAACTTTGGAGCACGCGACATTGCAAAGTCAGTCGTTGCCGTTCCCGCCTACATAGCCGCTTTACCTTTCGCCTTCGTGTGGGCACATCACAGGTTTATGAGCCTACTGATAAAGCTCTTTGACCACGTCGGGAGGCTGCTTGCCCTTATGCATATCAATCCAATCAAAGAGCCGTACGTTACGGAGTAGCGCAAGGACTTGGAACCGCCTATGAGCAAGAACAATATTATCGGGCCAGACGATCCTGTCCTGATAACTGGGGCAACCGGCTTCATCGGGTCCAAAGTTGTCGAGTCTCTGCTAGATCGCGGATTCTGCGAGTTAACTTGCCTTGTGAGGCTCTCTAGTGATGTTAACAAGCTCGAAACCCTGGTCAGCCGCCATAGGGGTGCACGAATTAAAGTGGTCCGGGGCAATCTGCTGTCTCCAGAGGATTGCATCGCAGCAACCAAAGGCGCAGCGGTCATTTTTCACCTGGCTGTGGGCGGAAGCGATAAATCCTTCCCGGATGCGTTCATGAACTCGGTGGTTACGACAAGAAACCTTCTGGAAGGGTGCCTCCACTCCGGATCACTGAAGCGGTTTGTCAACGTCAGTTCGCTTGCGGTTTATTCCAACACCCAGAAGCACTGGCGGCCGTTCTTGGATGAATCGTCGCCGCTTGAAACACGGCCCGAATTGCGGGGCGATGCCTACTGTTTTGCAAAAATCAAGCAGGACGAAATCGTGGCCGAATACGGTGAGCGTTTTGGAGTCCCGTCTGTCATCGTGCGGCCAGGGTATGTGTATGGCCCGGGCAGGACCAGCATCGCGAGTCGCGTCGGGATTGACACGTTTGGTGTTTTTCTACATCTTGGCGGTTCCAATCCCATACCGTTCACCTACGTCGACAACTGCGCCGATGCGATCGTCTTGGCTGGCTTGAAAAGCGGGGTCGAGGGCGAGGTTTTCAACATCGTTGACGATGATCTCCCATCAAGCAGGCAGTTCTTATGCCAGTACAAGCGAAATGTGAGACGCTTTCCGTCAATCTACATTCCTCACATTCTGAGTTATGGGCTCTGCTGTTTGTGGGAACGATACTCGAACTGGTCAGAGGGGCAATTGCCGCCATCATTCAACAGCCGGAGATGGCACGCCTATTGGAAGAAAACTCGTTATAGCAACCAAAAACTGAAGACACGGCTGGGCTGGGCTCCCAAAGTATCAACGGCGCAAGGATTCAGGAACTATTTCCAGAACTATCGGAGCAGAACACAGAATGCTTAAGATCGCCATCGTTGGCTGCGGCAAGATCGCCGACGCGCATGCCTCCCAGATCCAGAGGATCAACGGTTGCGAGATCGTAGGGGTCTGCGACCGGGAGCCCCTCATGGCGCGTCAACTATCCGAGAGGTTCGGCGTGAAGCGTTATTTTGGCGAGGTAAGTGAGCTTTTGAGTGAGGTCCGCCCTGATGTGGTACACATCACCACCTCGCCGGAGAGCCACTTCAATCTGGCCAAACTTTGCCTGGAATGGGGCTGTCACGTCTATGTGGAGAAGCCCTTCACCCTTTTCGAGGAAGACGCTCGGAAACTGATTGCGCTCGCAAACGAGAAAGAGTTGAAGGTGACCGCAGGGCATGATGCTCAATTCGGCCCTGCCGCCCGATGTATGCGGAGTCTTGTCCAGAGTGGCTTCTTGGGCGATGGGCCGGTGCACATGGAGAGTTATTACTGTTATGAGCTGGGGAGGGCAGTCTATGCGAGTGCGCTCCTCGGCGACCCGAAACATTGGGTTCGGAGGCTGCCCGGAAAGTTGCTGCAGAACGTCATTAGTCACGGCATCGCTCGAATCGCGGAGATGCTGCCCGGTGATACGCCGGAAGTAGTCGCATATGGGTTCACCAGCCCCCTGCTAAAAAGCATGGGAGAAAGCGAAATCATCGACGAACTCAGAGTTATCATTTCCGACCAGGAGCACGTCACGGCGTATTTCACATTCTCCTCACAGATGCGGCCCCCACTTCACGAGTTTCGTATCTACGGCGCGGCAAACGGACTAATTCTTGACCCGGATCAGGAGACACTGATCAAACTGCGCGGGGCTCGATTTAAGAGCTACCTTGAAAAATTCATTCCGCCCATTCTGTTCGCCAAGCAGCATCTTGAAAACTTCGCAAGCAACGCGCGCGCGTTCTTGGCAAATGACTTCCACATGACCTCGGGAATGAAATATTTAATGGAATCTTTCTACCGGTCGATCCAAGAAGGTACCCCTGAGCCTATTCCATACCGTGAGATTCTCCTGACTGCCAGAATAATGGACGCCATCTTTGCTCAACTCGCTGCGGGACGGTCGCGGTCTGAAATGCAGGATCAGATGACTCTACAGAGTGACTAATCCGCAAGGTGGGATGTCATGAATTTCGTTGGCGCAGAGCTTTTTCGAGACACAGCCCCGCATTGGCGATCCTTGGTCGAGGACGTCGGGGCGGAAGGAGACAATTCATGAAAATTTGCGGTAAGGAAGTCAGGGTTCGGGGAAGACTTATCCGGGTTGCTAGTCTCGACGCCGACACCTACGAGTTCGTGGAAAATCCGAACGCAACGCTTGATGCGCTGCGGAAATGCGGGGTCCGGATTGATTTGTTCACATTTATGCAGAAATTGCCTGAGACCTCGCCGAAATATTCTTACCCAATGGAATTGGACAATTTGGCTGTCCTGCCAGTGTCGACCTTTGACCGATGGTGGACCGAGCAGATCGGCTTTAAGGCTCGGAATAAAGCCAAGCAAGCCGAGAAGAGGGGGGTCACTTTTCGTGAGGTGCCCTTCGACAATACCCTCGTTCGAGGAATCTGGATGGTCTACAACGAGTGCCCGGTCCGCCAAGGTAAGCCCTTCGTCCATTATGGCAAGGACATCGAAACTGTGCGCGATGAGGCGGGAACTTACCTCGATCGTAGTATCTTCATCGGAGCGTATCTCGGTGACAGCCTTATTGGTTTCGTTAAGCTGTTGAGCGACGAAACTCGGACCCAGGCCGGCCTGCTTCACATCGTTTCTATGATCCAGCACCGTGACAAGGCGCCAACGAATGCGCTGGTTGCCCAAGCCGTCCGATGCTGTGCCGAACGTGGAATTCCCTATTTGGTTTATTCGAGATTCAGCGACGGGAACAAGCAGAGAGACAGCCTCCTCGACTTCAAGGAACGCAACGGTTTCGGGCGGATCGATCTACCTCGCTACTATGTTCCTTTGACGCGCGTCGGGCGGACTGCGCTCGGTCTGGGGCTGCACAAGAGATTCACTGACCGCATCCCCGAATCTCTACTCGTCAAGGTGCGTGAAATCCGGAACGCTTGGTACAACCGCAAACTTCAGTCGGTGACAGAACCTTCCTAAGAGAAAGTCATGCCAGGGATCGTCGGTCTTATTACAAAGCGGCCACATCAGCTTGCCGAAGCCGAACTGCTTCGGATGGTCGAAGCCCTGCGCCACGAGTCCTTCTATGTGACGGGGACATGGGTGGATGAATCCTTAGGACTGTACTTGGGGTGGGCTGCGCGGAAGAACTCCTGCTCCGACGGAATGCCGTTGCGTAACGAGAACGGCGACGTGGTTCTCGTTTTCTCCGGGGAAGAGTTTCCCGAGCCGGGGACTTCTCGCGGCCTCAAAGAGCGGGGGCATGACCTCCAACCGCAAGGAGCTTCGTATCTTGTCCACCTCTACGAGGAGGATTCTTCATTTCCGGCTAGATTGAACGGAAGATTTCAGGGGCTGGTTGCTGACCGGGCACGTGAAACCGTGATGCTTTTCAACGATCGATACGGGATGCACCGGCTCTACTACCACCAGTCCAAGGAATCCTTTTATTTCGCCGCGGAAGCTAAGGCGATCCTCGCGGTCCGTCCCGAGCTCCGGCGTGCAGATCCGCAGGGGTTCGGGGAGTTCGTCGCCTGCGGTTGCGTCATGGAGAACCGGACCCTCTTCGAGGGCATCAAGGTGCTGCCGCCGGCCTCGGCCTGGGCTTTCCAGGGTGGTTCGCTGGTGCGGAACCGTGCGTACTTTGATCCCCGTGAGTGGGAGAACCAATCCCCCCTCGAGTCCGACGCCTACTACAGTGAGCTGCGCAAGGTCTTCTCGCAAAACCTGGGTCGCTATTTTGACGGTCAGGAACAAGTGGGAATGTCCCTGACCGGCGGACTAGACAGCCGGATGATCATGGCCTGGCTCAAGCCTTCCCCTCGATCTCTTCGGTGTTACACATTCGGGGACGGTGGCGGAAGACGCCAATGCCGCGACGTTGTGGTGGCGCAGCAAGTGGCCAGCGCCTGCGAACAGCTTCACGAGGTAATTCCAGTCGGAAAAGAGTTCTTGTCACGCTTTTCTCATTACGCCGAGAGAACCGTATACCTATCGGACGGGTGTGTTGACCTGACCCATTCTCCCGATTTGTACCTTAACGAAAGAGCACGGCAGATCGCGCCCGTGCGGATGACTGGAAACTACGGGAGTGAAGTTCTGCGCCGATCCGTGGCATTCAAGCCTGGAATGCCCGTCGCGGGGCTGTTCAGCCCGGATTTTCTTCCCCACATTCATGCAGCCGGGCAGACCTATGCAAGCCTGCTTCAGGGAAACCCAGTTTCGTTTGCGGTCTTCCGGCAGGCCCCCTGGCACCACTATGGCCTGCTAGCGCTGGAAGAGACCCAACTCTCGCTGAGGTCCCCGTATCTCGACAATGATCTTGTCCGCACTGTCTTTCGGGCGCCGAAGTCGGCTCTGGGGGACGATGTTTGCCTGCGACTAATCGCCGAGGGAGATCCGGTTCTCCGCAAGATCCGAACCGACCGGGGTTTGAATGGAAGTAGCAGAAGTCTCTCGGCGGTTGCGCACCGCAGTGTCCTCGAATTCTTCTTCAGGGCTGAATATGCCTACGATTCTGGCATGCCCCAGTGGGCGGCACGAATCGATCACCTGCTCTCGCCGTTTCACCCGGAGCGCGTGTTCCTTGGCTGGCACAAGTTTCACCACTTCCGGATATGGTACCGCGACACCCTTTCCGGCTATGTCCGGGACATCCTCTTGGATCCGCGTTCCCTCGCCCGGCCCTATATAGAACCACGTCAGATCAGAACGATAGTCGAAGGACATCTCAAGGGATATCGGAACTATACAGCCGAAATCCACAAGTTGCTGACGCTGGAACTTCTACATCGTGTGTTCCTCGATTGAAACAAGCCTATTATGGAGCCCAGCCAAGCCCGCGAGCAGGATTACGCAACACTTTCGAACTTGTCCTCAGTTACGCCGAGAACAACGATGAGAGATAGCGGTACCATGACGAGGACTAGCAATGCAGGTCGTATTTCGGCGCTCGATTTCACAAAGGGTGCATTGGTTTTGTTCATGGTGCTTTACCATTGGCTAAATTATTTCATCTCCCCGCAGGGCGATTTCTACAGATACTTGCGATTTGTCACGCCGTCGTTCATATTCATCACAGGGTTCTTGATATCGAGCGTCTATCTCTCCAAATATGAAGTGTCCGATCCTCGCTTGCCAAAAAGGCTGCTGCGGCGGGGCATAAAAATAATGGGCGTCTTCATCCTGCTAAACATCGTCATTCTGATGGTTCGTCCATCCTACGGCGGACTGATGACCGCCGGGAGATTCTCTATTCGGAATCTGATAGCCATTTACATCACCGGAAATACCGTAGTCGCAGAAAACGGCAAGGCTGCGGCTTTTTATATCCTGGTCCCGATCAGCTACCTGCTGGTCTTATCGGCGGGGCTCGTGATCATTTGCAGGTTCTACAAGTACACCTTCCACGTCGCGTGCCTGTTGTCATTACTCGGCATCGTTGCTTTAGGCCTGAACGGCTTGAAGAGCCCAAATCTGGAACTTCTCATGATCGGTTTGCTGGGAGTGATTCTTGGATATCGTCCGATCGACAATATTAATCATTTTGTGAGACATCCTTACGCTCTCGCTTTCCTCTATCTTGGCTATCTCGTGGCAATCACAATCTGGAATGCAGTTTATCCCTTGCAAGTGGTTGGCGTATGCCTTAGCGTCATGCTTATCTACATCGCGGGATCGCGGAACAGCGAGCCCGGCCGGACCCGAAGACACGTGATATTGCTCGGAAAATATTCTCTATTCGGATATATCGCTCAGATCGCTATCCTGCAACTGTTGCATCGCGGTATCCAGCATATCGGGCTAGGGACCGCAGCATTGTTGGGACTGTCATTCCTTGCAGCCTTTGCTCTTACTATGATTAGCGTCGAAGCTGTGGATCGAGTAAGAACCAAATCGATCGCCGTGGACGGGTTGTATAAAGCCGTTTTTTCCTGAGGGATTTAGACTCCAGCACAAAGTAGCTGCCGAGCCTCATTCACACTGCTTCGGATTCCACACACGCTCGTGCGTCGAGCGGTTGCAAGCCTACAAGGTGGTCCATGTCTCCTGCACTCGCTAAAGGTCTATGCTGTCTCTACATTGCGGCGCTTTTCTTTCTCGATCGCTCTCGCAAAACGAGAGTGTCTTCAGCAGTTTGGATTCCCGCAATATGGCTGTCGATCGCTGGGTCCCGGCTAGTGTCGCAATGGCTGGGGGGATTTGGGGGTGGCGACTCATCCACTCCGTTTGTTGAAGGCAACTCGTTCGACGCGTCCATCTTCGCGGGCCTTTTGTTACTCGGTCTGGTTGTGCTTTTCGCAAGAAGAAAGAGTGTGCGCCGCCTCCTGCGAGCGAATGGACCGCTCCTCTTATTCTTCATTTATTGTGCTGCGAGCTTTATTTGGTCCGATTACCCATTTGTGGCGTTCAAGCGCTGGATCAAGGCGGTGGGGGACCTCATTATGGTTCTGGTCGTCCTGACCGATCCCGAGCCGGTCGCCGCCCTAAAGCGACTCCTATTCCGTGTGGGAGCTGTGCTGGTCCCGTTCTCGATCGTGCTCATCAGATACTATCCCAGCATCGGACGAGAATACAGCGAGTGGACCGGTGCCGCGTACAACATCGGCGTGGCCACCGGAAAGAATGGCCTTGGCTATGTCTGTTTGATCTTTGGACTCGGCACGCTCTGGTGCTTTGTCGAGGCCTTTCGGGGGAGGCATAAGGGCCGCCGCCCGCTAGGCCCGCTGCTCGCTTATGGCAGCCTTCTCGCGCTGACTCTCTGGCTTTTCGACCTGGCCCATTCCGCGACATCTTTTTCTTGCTTCCTCATCGCCGCGGCACTCATGGCGATTGCGAGTGCGCGGGCGGTTGCACGGAGGCCGGTGGTCGTTAGCCTTCTGGTAGGAACTCTGATATTCGTCGTGGTGTACGGCCTGTTCCTCAATCCTGCGGCAGGCTTGGCCGAGACTGTGGGCAGAGACTCGACCCTGACAGGCCGAACAAAACTCTGGAATACAGTGCTCAGCCTAACCGTGAATCCTATATTGGGCGCCGGGTACGAAAGCTTCTGGCTAGGCGAGCGGCTGCAGAAGGTCTGGGCGACCAACTGGGAGCACCCGAATCAGGCGCACAATGGTTACCTGGAGGTTTACCTGGACTTGGGATGGCTAGGATTGACTATGCTCGCGATTGTCATAGTCTGGGCATACCAAAGCATCCTACGTGGGTTGCGGAGTGATCCCGAGGCTGGCAGGATCAGACTGGCGTTCCTTGTGGTTGCCTTGCTCTACAACTTGACCGAGCACGCCTTCAGAGAACTCCACCCGGTTTGGATCGCCTTTCTCTTCGCCGTGACGGTTGTCCCAGCAAGCGTCGCCCGCGTCAAGACTCGCAAGGTAGTGTCTCTGGGTGCCTCCCTGTCACAAGCAGCCCCCTCTTTGGAGGAAGTTTGAGGCCATTTGATGCCAGTGGCGCCTTTCACCCCAGCGCGGATGGCGACGGTCTCAGACGCCTCGTCGTTCGTGGTGCCGGAGTCACAGTCCTTTCCGGGGCTTTGGGATTTAGCGTTCAAACCATCGCCACGGTCGTCCTAGCTCGGCTCCTTACTCCTAAGGATTTCGGAGTGGTAACAATGGTTACCACCTTCAGTCTTCTACTGGCGAGCTTCGGGCCCACCGGGTTCACTGAGGCGGTCCTGCAAAGGCATGAGATCGATCATTCGCTGGCGAGTAATCTGTTCTGGATCAATCTGGGATCGGGTCTTCTTCTCACGATCGGGTTCGCGGCGGCGGGCTCTTTGCTCGCGCGTTTTTTCGGCTCGCCACCTGTAGCCCACGTGGCCATCGCCATGTCGGCGACCATCTTCTTGACGAGTGTCTCGGTACAGCACCTGGCCCTTCTCAAGCGGTCCATGCGCTTCACCTTGGTCTCGGCGAATGAGCTGCTCGCCGGTGCTGTTTCTGTAATCGTGTCAATTCTTCTTGGTTGGGCAGGATGGGGATATTGGGCGCTGGTGGCTGGAGCCGTGGCCCGCCCGCTTAGCATTTCCATCGGAGCCTGGTCCCTGTGTCGATGGATTCCGGGCCTCCCTCGGCGCGGCGTTGGCACGATTACGATGGTCAGCTTTGCGCTGAGCACGTACGGAAGGTATGCGGCGTTTTACTTCACCAATAACTTGGACAATCTCTTGGTAGGTTGGCGACTGGGCGCGGTCTCCTTGGGGTTCTACAAAAAGGCGTATGACTTGTTCCTCCTCCCCGCGTCCCAAACCACGGCTCCTCTTACGGCGGTCGCCCTGTCGGGACTAAGCCGGTCGACTCGAGATCCCGCTCAGTACAAACGGTATTTTCTGGGAGCGCTGACGATCTTGGCCTTCGTCGGCATGGGCTTAGGTGCCGACCTGACCCTGATTGGTAAGGATCTGATTGCGGTGTTGTTGGGACCCAAATGGGGTGAATCAGGGCGGATCTTCGCCTTCTTCGGGCCTGGAATCGGAATGATGCTTGTCTATCACAGCCAAGGATGGATTCACCTCTCCATTGGAAGGGCCGATCGTGCGTTGCGTTGGGGATTCGTAGAGCTTACTGTGACTGGCCTTCTCTTCCTCGTGGGCCTCAGGTGGGGTTCGGTGGGAATCGCCATGGCCTGGACTGTGTCCTTCTGGGTTCTCACCATTCCTGCGTTTTGGTATGCGGGCAGACCGATACGGTTGGGGGTCGCCTCGGTGATCGCCACTGTCTGGAAGTACCTTGTTGCATCCCTGCTCGCGGGCGGTGCATCGGCTGTGCTTATTCCGCATGTCGAGTTCTTCGTCGCCGCACCGGGCGTGCTTGGCGCCCTTACGAGGATCGTGATGATCTCTGTTTTGTTCGGGCTGTTGTACCTCGGTGCGGTCATCGCCCTCTATCGAGGGTGCGCCCCGCTCTATCAGGTAATGAGGCTTTTGCGCGAAATGGTTCCTTGGGGTCGGTCCTCAGGATCATCCCCGGCTGTCGCCGCAAGCGGGAGCGTCAACAAGGTTGCTACCCCCGCCATGGCTGAGGGATCGCGTTAAGCTAAACCATATAATTGTGCGGACATCGTTGACGCACCTTGGGCAGAACGTTCGGCAGCGTTACACTCGTCGGGTCGGCTGATTCAAACCACAGACATCGAATGCAGTATCAAATTCCAGAGCGGATTATCCAGACCGGGAAGGATGCCCACCTTCCGTTATTCAACCGGGCTGTGACGTCAAATATGAGGCTACTGAACCCGGGTTATGAGTATCTATTTTTCGACAACGCAAAAGTCGAAGAATTTATCGATCGAGAATTCCCCCGCTACCGTGCGGTTTTTGATTCTTTTCGCTATCCCATTCAACGATACGATTTTTTTCGGTATCTCGCAGTCTACCGCTATGGCGGGTTCTATTTTGACTTAGACGTGCTGCTGGCCTCGGACCTCTCGGCCCTCGTGGAGCATAGTTGTGTTTTCCCATTCGAGGCGCTCACTGTCAGTCGGTTTTTGCGCAAGAATCTCGGGATGGATTGGCTGATTGGGAATTACGCATTTGGAGCGTCCCCGGAACACCCCTTTCTCGAGGCAGTCATCGAGAACTGCATCCGCGGTCAGCGAGATCCCGATTGGGTCAAACCGATGATGCGTGGATCTCCTCCTCTGCTGGGGGACGAATTCCTTATTCTGAACTCAACTGGTCCCGGATTGATTTCCCGAACTCTCGCTGAGAACCGAAATCTGGCCAAGACTGTCACCGTTCTTTTTCCTGAAGACGTGTGCGAGGTTCGCAACTGGAATCGCTTCGGCGAGTGGGGCATTCATCTGATGGAAAGTTCCTGGTTGCCGAATCGGGGGTTCGTCCGTCGGAAGTTAGCGGGTTATGGCTGGCGTTGGATACAAAACCGGCGGGTTAAGCAGGCGCTCAGACTGGGGAAATCGAGATACCATCCATGCACCCCAGTCGAGGTATCTTGAATCGGCGAAGTTGGCGAGGACGACAGGAGCTGCCACGACAAGGCTGCGAGCGCCCATTCCAATTTGACGGCCTCAGCTATTTGAATCCCGGCGCGGAGAGCACTCCCGCACGGTTACGAGACTAAGATTATGTGTGGAATTGCAGGTTGGTATAGTTCGCGGAGGGTGCTGGACGGACCTGTCCTGCTTAAGGGAATGCTCTCGGCGCTCGTTCACCGGGGTCCTGACGACGAAGGGCAATACCTTGACGGACCGGTGGCACTCGGGAGCCGCCGCCTCAGCATCATCGACGTGCAGGGCGGCCACCAGCCGATCTGTAATGAGAACCGCACCGTCTGGGTAGTGCTCAACGGTGAAATCTACAATTTCAAGGACTTGCGCCGCGAATTGGAAGCTAAGGGACACGTTTTCACGACCCACACGGACACAGAAGTCATCGTTCACGGGTACGAGGAGTGGGGTGACGAATGCGTTGCCCGCCTGAACGGCATCTTTGGGCTCGCCATCTGGGACTCGCGCCGCCGCCGCCTGCTTCTCGCTCGCGATCACTTCGGCGTCAAGCCGCTCTACTATTATGACGACGTCCAGCGTCTAACCTGGGCTTCCGAGATCAAGGCCATCCTGGTCGACCCAACCACGCCTCGTCGCGTGGACCTCGATGCACTCGACCTCTACTTAACCTTTCGATTCGTGCCATCCCCGCGCACTATGTTCGCACAGATCAGCAAGTTGCCGCCCGGGCATCTCCTGATCAAAGACGACGCAGGATGCAGGGTGGAACGCTATTTCCAGGCTCCGGCGGCAAGCGACCACCAGTTAACCGAGAAGGAGTGGCTTGTCCTTCTTCAAGAACGACTGGAGGCTGCCGTGGAGCGGCAGATGATGAGTGACGTCCCAATCGGTGCCCTGTTGAGCGGTGGTGTCGACTCGGGAGTCGTAGTCGCCATCATGAGACAACTCACCGATCAGCCTGTGCGAACCTTTACTGTGGGGTTCGAAAACGAGGACGATATCAATGAGCTCGATGAGGCACAAAGGACTGCCGCCTTTTTCGGGACCGTCCATGAGCACGTCCTGCTAACCAGCATCAACTACCAGGAAATGCTCAAGAAGGTTGTTTGGCATCTCGACGAACCGATCGCCACCACGTCCGCGCTTGCCATGTATTCAGTGTGCAAGCTCGCGCGTGATCATGTCGCGGTCGTATTGACGGGACAGGGCGCCGATGAGCCATTCGCTGGGTATCCTCGGCACTTTGGGGAGCGCTACGGAGCGTTGTACCGCCGCCTGCCGGCCTTTTTGCGCGAGCGCGTGATTCGTCCCGTGGTCGAGAGTCTTCCTCGCCGCGAGCGATTCAAGCGTGCGGTGCGGAGCTTAGGAACGGAGAACATCACGGAACGATTTGCCCAAGTCTATGCGGTCTTTTCCGAGTCAATGAAGGAGGCCCTGTGGCAACCAGGGATGGTCGATCATCGCGGCTCCGAACGCGTGCACGAGGTGATTGACTATTGGCGCGTGGGTCTTGAGGATCTGGAACCGCTGGTTCAGATGGCGTACGTGGATGTCCGCTTGTCTTTGAGCGACGACCTGCTGACCTACGGCGACAAGATGTCGATGGCCGCCTCGATCGAGGCGCGAGTGCCCTTTCTCGACGTCGAATACATGCGCGTTGCTGAGGCACTCCCTGCGTCGTTACGCATCCGCGGAAGGACTCACAAGTACATCCACAAGAAAGCAATTGCGAAATGGCTGCCAGCTGAGATCATCGGGCGGCGGAAGCGCGGATTCGAGACGCCGGTCGATCGCTGGTTCCGATCCGAGCTAACAGGCTACGTGCGAAGCATGCTGCTGTCGCAGGATGCGGCGTGCCCGCTCTATTTCCGGCCCGCAGCGATCGAGGCTTTGCTCAGCGAGCACATCAGCGGGCGGCACGATCACCAGAGACAGATATTCAGCCTGCTGATGTTTGAGCTGTGGCATCGCCAGTTTATCGACGACCCGAGGGTGCATCCACCGGCAAGAGTTTCGACGTCGTCAGAGCCCGTGCCGATTCCCTGAAAATCCCGTGGCTGGTAACCCGGACATGCGTTCGTTTCTCATTCTAAGACTGTCTACATTCTCCAGACCGGCTTCGCTTAAATTGCTTTTTGACGAGGCCCGCTCAACCGTTTCCAAGGGCCATTGTCCTTCCGGCGGGCCATTGGACCAAAGATCAACGCGCAGTAGTTGTGATAGTGGGGGATAGTTGGTACTTCCGTGTCTTGCGCTCCTCGGCTGTCGTTCATAAGCTGATGGGGTGAGGCGTTCGAGAGGTCGATTTCCGAGGGCTATGGCACTTTTTCGGATTCGGCCAGGATGCCGACGAGACAAATATGAGACCCAAATACCCCCTTTCCCTCGTCCTGATGCTATTTTGTTTTTCGGTATTTTCTGCCGCCCAGAATTGGTCCGGGATTCTTTCGCCTTCGCGTGCGGTAAATTGGTCTAACGCAGGCGTTATAGGTGGAATCCCGACTACTAGGACACAATGCGGCTCTACCATTGCAGCCTATACGGGATCGACGGCCGCCATCAACTCGGCCCTGGCGGCTTGCGGCGCGAATCAATACGTTTTGCTTGGGCCAGGGACATTCAATCTCAGCAGTGGCGGTATTAACTTCGACGGAGTCAGTTCCGTAACGCTAAGAGGTTCAGGTCCGGACCAGACCTTTCTCGTGATGGGATCGGGCAGCGGCTTGGGCTGTTCGAACGGGGGCAACGCGACGGTCTGCATCAACGGGTCATTCAACTGGTCGGGCGGACCGCAGAATCTTACGACTTGGACGGGAGGCTATTCCGCTGGGGCCACTTCAATCACATTGGGCAACACGGCTGGATTATCAATCGGAGATTTTCTCATCCTCGACCAAGCCAACGATACGGCAGACACAAATCAAGTCTTTGTCTGCAATAATGGAGACTCTACAGTAGGCTTGGTCGGTTGCGACAACGGTAACAACGGCGTAAACGGAGCTGGCCGCCTAGTAAACGGCGTCTATTACAGCCAGCAGCAGATTGTACAAGTCACCAACATCTCAGGAACGACGGTAACCATTTCGCCGGGTCTTTACATGCCCAATTGGAGAAGCGCGCGGAGTCCTGGCGCGTGGTGGGCAACGACGATGGTGCACGGTGACGGTATTGAGAATCTTTCCATCGATGCGACGCAAGCGACTGCGAACACTTGGACCATCGATTATGCGAATGCTTACAACTGCTGGATCAAGAATATTCGCAGCATCTATTCCCAGCGCGCCCACGTCGAGATTCAATACTCCGCCCACGTCACGGTGCGCGACAGCTATTTTTATGGCACCGCGAATGCTGCATCAGAAAGTTACGGCGTCGAAATGTTCAACGGCGGCGACGATATTCTGATCGAGAACAACATTTTCCAGCACATCGTCACTCCGATTTTGCAGAATGGCAACGAAGGTGGAGTGTTCGCATACAACTATGATACGGATAACTACGATAAGAACGTCACTTGGCAGATGCCGGGCCCGTCATGGAATCACTCGGCGGGAGCGGACATGAACTTGGCAGAAGGCAACGAAGGAACTGGCTGGATGGAAGATTCAATACACGGGAGTCACAATTTCAACACCGGCTTCCGTAACTTGCTGACCGGCCAGGAAAATTATCCCAATGGGCAGCCAGGGAAGTATCAGCAAACTGTTCCCATCATTTTTATGTCTCATACGCGATATAACAACATTATTGGTAACGTATTAGGAGCATCGGGTTACAGCACGGCTTATACCGTGCAGGAACCGACTAACACCGGCTGCGACACAGCGATCTACAATTTTGGCTTTGCCGATAGTGAGTGCGGTCAGGACAGTGGCGCGGCCTCGCCCGTCCCCAACGATTCGATGGTTGCTCAGACTGTCATGCGGTGGGGTAACTACGACACCGTGAACGCCGCCGCAAGGTTTGTGTCGGGCGAGGTGCCGAGCGCCTTCAACGACGGTTCAGGAAGCCCTAGTCTATTTACAAATCCCGTGCCATCTAGTCATGCACTTCCCAATTCGTTCTACCTTTCGAGCCAACCGGCTTTTTGGTCAATGGCCTCACCAATGGTCGCGCCACCGTGGCCAGCGGTCGGACCCGATGTAACTGGAGGAAGCGCGCCGGGCATGGCAGGGTACGCTTACAATATTCCGGCAGAGATTTGCTGGAGCAATAGTCCTATCGACAACTCGTACATCGCGCCCTACACTGTCACCAATGCTACATGGTCTAGCGGAATAGCCACGCTGACCATCGGATCAAATGCCCTCACTCAAGGTGAATACCCGACAATTTCTGGAGTCAGTCCGTCAGCATGGAATAACGGAGGTAATCCAGTGCTGACTACAGCCGAGACAGGTACAACGATCAGCTACCAGTTAAGCTCCGACCCAGGAAGTTACGTTTCGGGTGGAACGATCAAGTATCCTCAGATCCTTTTGTTCAATGCGAATAACTGCTACTACAGCGATCCTCCTCTTGCGCCAAACCCGCCGACGGGACTTAGCGCTACTGTAAACTGATCGTCACGTTACGCGGACCGATGGCGTCACCGCCGAAGTCGTGGCGGTAGGCATTGACACTTTTAGAAACCCCAAGACTGAAAGAAAAAGACGGACCGCGACCCCGTCGTGAAAGTCTATATTTCCGGGAAGCGACTCGTCGTCATTGTCTATTCCGGGATCTAAGAACCTCCGTTAACTCCAATCATGCAAAGGCTGCACAATCGAGTCCTCATGATCCTGGAGAACTGTAGCTATCTGCGAGATGCTCGAGTCGGCAAAGAGGCTCGGGCCCTGAAGGAAAAGGGGTTCGTGGTATCAGTCATCAGTCCGGAGTCGGGAAACTGGCCGTCCCTTGAGCTCGTCGATGGCGTAACGATTTATGGGTTTCCGCACTTATTCTTTGTTCACGGAACTCTGGGATATTTCCTAGAATACGCTTACTCCACACTGGCAATTGTGGCCATGACGGCGTACATATGCCTCACTAAGGGTTTTGACATCGTTCATATAGCGAACCCACCCGACTGCATTGTACCGGCTACGGCTATTTACAAAATGTTAGGGAAGCGGATCATTTACGATCAGCACGATCTAAGTCCCGAACTCTATGTTGCTAGATTTTCTCGCTCCAACAAATTGCTTTTGTGGCTACAGCTTCGTCTAGAGCTACTTTCTTACACGTTAGCTGATCACGTTATTGTTACAAACGAGTCCTCCAGAACAATCGCCCTGAACAGGGGCCGACAGGCAGAATCGAATGTAACCGTAGTGCGGAATGGTCCAGAGCTAGAACAACTGCAAGTATTGCGAATCGATAAAGAACTTCGAGCCAGGTCCAAAAACATCATAGCGTTTACGGGAGTGACCGGACATCAAGACGGGCTTGACTATCTGTGCCGGGCGTTGGGTAGCTTGAGTTGTGATTTGGGCAGAAAGGACTTTCTGTGCGTCGTGGTTGGGGACGGAGATGCCTTGTCGCATGCAAAGAATCTCGCGCACGAGCTCAGTATCGATGACAACATCTGGTTTGTTGGATGGGTGAGCGACTCTGATACCTATTTGCGCTATATTTCGACGGCCGACATATGTGTCGCTCCAGAGTCGTCCAATAGCTACAACGACAGATCTACTTTCGTGAAGATTATGGAATACATGCTAGCGGGAAAGCCTATTGTTGCATTCGATCTTCCAGAGAACCGTGTCAGCGCCGAAGGTGCAGCGTTGTATGCCTCTCCCAACAATCATCAGGAGTTCGCTATTAAGCTCGCCGAATTGATGGACGACGAGGCGCTACGACGCTCGATGGGAGAACTTGGTCAGCGGCGAATCAAAACCAAGCTTGCATGGCAATACTCAATCCCCAGTCTTTTATCAGCGTACGACGCACTTTTGGAGCCTCAGAATAGGCCGGCGGTCGCTGCAAAGGCGAGCCCCGCCGGTCGGAAGTGAAAGCCGAATCTGCGTTGCCGTAGAAATCCGCGGACCGAGCGATGATGCGCTGTGCGATCGTATTTCAAGGGATTGACCGATGTAGGACGTGAATGCGGTGGGCTTCAGCTTTGACAGATGTGAATTAGAACGTTTTGATCCTCGGCCTAGGCCGCCAATTCTGCCGCCGGAGATGAGTTCCCAGTGAATGATTGTCTAATACAATATTTTCGCTGTCCCGAGAATTATGCGCGGCTGGACCTAGGAGGATCTCTCTCCAGAACGAGCGGCTATTTCCGGTTTGGTGCCGGCACGACTTGTTACGGAAAGTACGCTGGGCATGCTCCGTCCTACCTTCCGAAAGAGGTACTCCATGATGCACTCAGCGATACAACGCTAGACGGTGGGACGGTGAGACTCCCATTCGACCTGAAGGAAGTTGTCGATAATCTCCGCTACGAACTGTACTCACAGGAAGCCAGCAGTCCAGCAGAGACCACGATGGCTCGAGCTTACTATCTCGTCCGCCCACTACTTTCGGTGCCCGTTCGAAAGCATCTTCAAAAGTGGCATTTCAGAGATTGGGATCGACTGCCGTTCCCGCGCTGGCCTGTGGATAGGACCGTAGATCAGATGTTTGGGCAGACCATGCTCTTGTCACTCAGAGCACAGTCCCTAAATCGAATTCCGTTTGTTTGGTTCTGGCCAGAAGGCGCTGCCAGTTGCGCGATCATGACCCACGATGTGGAAACGGCGGCGGGCGTGCGTTCATGTCCTTATCTTATGGACATGGGTGACACGTTCGGTATGAAAGGCTCCTTTCAGATAATCCCGGAACACCGCTACGAAGTGACAGATGATTTTCTTGACTCGATCCGGAAGCGAGACTTCGAAGTCGTCATGCACGATCTGAATCATGACGGGCGTTTGTTCAGGGACAAAGATGAGTTTTTTCGGCGAGCTAAGAGGATTAATTCTCATAAGGCACGCTTTGGCGCCTCTGGTTTTCGAGCTGCAGTCCTGTATCGAAGACAGCTATGGTTTGACGCGTTAGATTTTTCCTACGACATGTCGGTGCCGAATGTGGCACACCTGGACCCACAGCGCGGAGGATGCTGCACGGTCATGCCATATTTTGTGGGGAAGATACTGGAGTTGCCGGTGACGACCACGCAGGACTATACGCTGTTCAACATTTTCAATGATTATTCAATCGATTTGTGGAAGAAGCAGATCGATCTGATAATGGAGAGTCACGGCTTGATCAGTTTCATTGTTCATCCCGACTACGTTAGCGGCCCTCGGGAACGAGCTGTTTACGAAACTCTGCTTGCACACTTGGCAGGTTTGAGGGAGGAGAAAGGCGTTTGGATTGCGACTCCCGGCCAGGTCGACCGTTGGTGGAGACAAAGGGCTGAGATGAAAATAGTGAAGGATGGGCTGGGCTGGCGTATCGAAGGTCCAGGTTGCGAACGAGCCCGCCTAGCGTACGCCAGTGAAAAGGACGGGCGTATTTCCTATATGCACAGCTCCACACCAGCTGAGTTCGTCCGATGAGTTCACAGATTCACAACGACCTGGGGCCTAACAAAGTGAATATAGGCATTGGACTGGCAGGGAGCCCTCCCTCAGTCGAAATTCCCTTTTCGGCGACAACGAAACTTTCGGCGACGCGTGTCTATGAGCTGAACCCGCTTTGTGATGCGCGGTGGGAAGCCTTCATCAGAAACCACCCTCGATCTTCAGTGTTCCACAGCACAAACTGGCTCCGAGCGTTACACGAAACCTACGGGTACGATCCGCTCGTAATCACGACTTGCCCTCCGGACGCGGCTCTTGCGAATGGCATTGTCTTTTGCCGGATCAAGAGCTGGCTGACGGGTCGGCGATTCGTGTCCTTGCCGTTTTCAGATCATTGTGAACCGCTGGTGAGAAACTCAGTTGAACTGGACGATCTGTTGCTGCATATGAAGCGGTATGTAGACACTCGCGAATGGAACTACATCGAGATTCGGCCGACCTTGTATGAGCCTGGAAGCCACACTGGACTAGGAAGAAGCACAACGTATAGTCTCCATCGCCTTGACTTGGGTAAAAGCACGGAGCAGTTGTTTTGCAACTTCCACAAGGACTGCGTCCAAAGAAAGATTCGACGAGCGGAACGGGAGAAACTGCGATACGAGGAAGGAAGATCTGAGGCACTTCTCCATAAGTTTTATGAACTTGTCGTAATAACCCGTCGTCGACAGTGTCTGCCCCCGCAGCCGCTATCCTGGTTTCGGAAACTAATAGCCGGATTCGGCGAAGACGTTAAAATTCGAGTTGCGACCAGGGATGATTTGCCGGTTGCAAGCATCCTAACGCTGACCTACAAGAAGTCTATGGTTTACAAGTATGGTTGCAGCGACGAGCGGTTTCACAAGCTTGGGGGAATGGCGCTATTGTTTTGGCATGCCATACAGGAAGCTAAGGGTAAAGGATATGAAGAATTTGAGATGGGACGATCTGATAGTGACAATCTTGGACTCATATCGTTTAAGGAACACTGGGGGGCCGTTGCTTCACCGCTGAGCTACTGGAAGTATCCCCATTGTCGTGCAAACAACTCAAGTGCCTGGCAGAAGGATATGCTGCGGAGATTAGTCCCACTCCTGCCAGATTTTGCCATGAAAACCGCTGGCGAGCTTTTCTACGGGCACATCGGCTAAACTGAAAATGCATCGTATCAACCACCTATTTCCACAGGACCATGTTCTCCAAGGCTGCGGTACCACGGTACCCACTAGTTAGTGGCTCAATTTGGAACGGGATTGTCTGGGTAGGGGACGACAGTCGTCAGCGGCAGGAATTGCCCGACTCTCTTGTTACGTGGGCGGCTATAGGAATTCGAGCGCCACTCTGAGACGGGACACACAAGGACTACGTCGATGAAAGGCAGCGCCTGCAAGGCCGTCAGAAACATGGGACCGAAGGTTAAGAGCAGTCGCAGAGTGCGCAGCCAGGGGCAACATTACCTCGATAAGAATCAATAAGGGGCACGGGTCGTGAATACCAAATCATCAAATTGCAATGTTACCGTCGTCGGGGCGGGTCCCTACGGACTTTCTTCGGCGGCATATCTGCGAGCAGCGGGTTTGGAAACAAGAGTGTTTGGGGAGACGATGTCATTCTGGGAGAACCAGATGCCTGCCGGCATGTGTCTGCGGTCAAATTGGGGAGCGTCGCACATCGCGGATCCCAAGCAGGCGCTGACGCTTGACGAATACGTCCGTCAAAAAGGAAATCATATATCGAAGCCTATCCCGCTCGATCGCTTTGTGGATTACGGCCGGTGGTTCCAGAGCCATGCGGTCCCGGATCTCGAGAAGCGCCATGTCCGTAGCATAAAGACCGATTCCGGCGGGTTTAAGGTGACGATGGCCGACGGCGAGGAATTTAGCTCGCGGCGGATTGTGGTAGCCGGCGGAATCAGTTCGTTTATGAGTAAGCCGGCGGAATTCGCCGGTGTTCCTTCCGCTTTGGCTTCCCATACGAGTGAGCACAAGGATCTCGCGAAGTTCAAGGGCCAGCGGGTGGTAGTGATCGGAGCCGGGCAAAGCGCTTTGGAATCTGCAGCATTATTTAAAGAGCTTGGAATTCCAGTCGAGGTGATTGCTCGCACGAATCATCTGAATTGGGTGGGGTTGCACGCGCGACTGCATCATCTGGGCCTGATTTCTAAAATGATGTATTCGAATCGTGACGTTGGTCCGGCAGGGCTCAGCCGCCTCGTCGCCATGCCTCATCTTTTCCGTCGTTTCCCCCGAGTCTTCCAGGATCGAGCTGCTTACCGCGCGATCCGGCCCGCCGGCGCCGGCTGGCTTGCACCACGGATCGCGGGAATACCCATCACACTGGGGCGCAAGGTGGTCTCCGCGACTGTCGAGGGCAGCCAACTTCGCCTTAAGCTGGACGACGGTTCTGAACGCCTTGCCGATCATGCGCTTCTGGCGACGGGATTCCGCGTTGATGTTTCACGATATCCGTTCCTATCTCCGTCTTTGTCGAAACAAGTGAAAACGGTGAACGGCTACCCTACCCTCAAACGCGGGCTTGAGTCGTCGGTTTCCGGATTGTACTTCGTCGGTAAACCTGCCGCATGGAGCTTCGGGCCGCTGCTTGGTTTTGTTTCAGGAGCCGAATTCGCCTCGACTGAATTGGTTCGTTCCCTAACTCGGAAAAACGGAAGCAACTGAAACCATGAATGCCCTCACCCAACCCATCCCAAGGCCCAGAACTGTGAAGGCTGTCGACCGCACAGTGGGGGCGGTGGTCATTGGCGGCGACTACCAGGGTCTGGGTATCGTTCGCAGCCTCGGCCGGCAGGGTGTACCGGTGTGCGTTGTGGATGACGAGCTTTCGATCTCCCGGTATTCGCGTTACTGCACGAAATTTGTGAAGCTCTCGAATCTGCACGATGAGCGGGTTGCGGTCGAGAGCCTGATCGATCTCGGGAAGCGGCTGGGCTTGGATGGGTGGGTCCTCTACCCGACCCGGGAAGAACTCGTTGCCGCCTTGTCGCGCTACCGTTCAGAGCTCGGCGAAATGTTTCGAGTCCCAACCCCCGATTGGGAAAGCGTGAAATGGGCCTGGGACAAGAGGAACACTTATCGCCTTGCTCAGAGGCTGGAGATTCCGACACCTGCTACTCACTACCCCGAGAATCTTAACCAATTAGCTCAGCTAGATAGTGCCACGCCCCCATTCGCGCTTAAGCCTGCGATCAAGGAGCATTTCTTTTACGCCACCAAGGCGAAGGCATGGCGAGCGAATAGCCACGCCGAGTTGAGAACGCTTTTTCAAAAAGCATCTGACTTGGCCGGTGATGGGGAGATCATGGTGCAAGAGTTGATCCCCGGCGGCGGTAGTCAGCAATTTTCTTATTGCGCGTTTTTCCGTGACGGGGAAGCCGTGGGAAAGATGGTTGTCCGGCGTACCCGGCAGCACCCTCTTGAGTTCGGAAGAGCCAGCACTTATGTCGAAAGTGTGGACATCCCGGTTCTCGAGGAACTCTCCGAGCGATTCTTGCGCGAGATCGATTACTACGGTCTGGTTGAACTGGAGTACAAACTCGATCCGCGAGATTCCCAATACAAGCTGCTCGACGTGAATGCCAGAACGTGGGGATATCACAGTCTCGGAGCGCGGGCCGGCGTCGACTTCAGCTATATGCTCTACGCGGATCAGGTTGGCCTGCCCGTGCCATTTTGCAAAGGCCGTTCAGGAGTGGCGTGGGTGCGCACTACCACAGACTTTCCTGCTGCGTTGATGGCGATTCTCGGCGGGGATACTGATTGGAAGAGCTATTTCCGCTCATTGATAAACTGCAATACCGAAGCAGTGTTCAGCCCAAGCGATCCTCTGCCTGGGCTGGCCGAAGTTGCCCTCATCCCGTACTTGGCAATCAAGAGAGGCTTCTGAAGCGATCCCCATGAATTTAGGAGTCATGCCGTGACGGCCCTTCCTCTCAAACAAAACACTGCCGTGGATGCTGGCAGCCTGGTCAGTCTCGACGCCGAAAGTGCGATCTATCGGGACGGCAGCTACCTGAAACACAACCCGTCGTGGCATTCGGAGGAGTCGCCTTTCAAGGTGAGGCAAATCCGACGGATGATCAAGCAGCAGAAGCTGGCGCCGAAAACCGTATGCGACGTTGGCTGCGGCGCAGGGCTGGTGCTGGAGGAACTACAGCCGTATCTTCCCTCGGATTGCGTTTGTTGGGGCTACGATGTGTCTCCCGACGCGCTTGCCATGTCCGCAAGCCGTGCCAACGACAATCTGCGTTTTCGCATGCGTGACATACGAAAAGACGAGTGCGACACCTATTTCGATTTGCTCTTGATGCTCGATGTCTTTGAACACGTCGAGGACTATATGGGTCTGGTGAGGTCCGTCCGGTCGAAGGCCAAGCAGAAGCTGTTTCACATTCCGTTGGATCTCTCTGTTCAGGCAGTTCTTCGCAAGAACGGACTGCTACTTCGCCGTGATCATCACGCGCATCTGCACTATTTCAGCAGGGAAACCGCGCTGCGCACCCTGACCGATGTCGGATACACCATTGTCGATTATTTCTATACTCCGCGATGCATCGAGTTAGGAGACCTGTTTATCCAGAAGATGGCCAGGATTCCGCGAAAACTCGGTTTTGCCGTGGCGCCAGACTTGACGGTGCGTGTGCTTGGCGGGTACAGCCTGTTGGTCCTAGCTGAGTAGGCTTGTGCCGGATGACGAGTTTCATATGGTCGGGGGGGGGGTAAAACCCGCGTATGGGAGGGTCACTCAATAGAATCCTTGGCGGATGGCTCTGCTCTTCAAACTTTGACCCAGTTGTCCTTCTAACGCGTGGCTATGTTGAATCAGACGCGAGTTTCCAGTAAGCACATTCCAGAGTTGGATGGTATTCGTGGGGCTGCCATTCTCACGATTATCCTCTATCACTACCTGGCATTGGAGGGCAGCCGATTGCCTTTAAAGCTCGGATCTCTGTTGTCGATGGGGTGGACTGGCGTCGATTTGTTCTTTGTCCTCTCGGGCTTTCTGATCGGTGGAATCCTGCTGGATGCGAGAGCGTCGGAAAATTACTTTCAAGTTTTTTACGCACGGCGATTCTGTCGCATCCTGCCCCTCTATAGCGTTCTTTGCGTGATGAGTTTGATTGTCTTCCGTGCTCCTCTCTCAACCCACCCTTGGCTTTTCGCGGGCAGAACGCCCTGGTACGCATATCTGACGTTTGGACAAAATTTCTGGATGGTAAAGACCACGGCAAATTCCGCTCAACTCGATGCCACGTGGTCATTGGCTGTCGAAGAACAGTTCTATCTCAGCCTTCCCATCATTATCCGGTTCGTGCGGTACAAGACGTTACCCTACCTGCTAGGAGTGGGGATAATCCTTGCTCCGCTGATCCGTACAGCTATTTGGATTTCTTCGCCAATCTACGGGGCCGATGCGACATATATGCTTGCCCCTTGCAGAATGGATGCGCTTCTCTTGGGCGTTTTGGCTGCGCTGGCCGTAAGAGAAAGGCATTGGTTGACAACTAATAAATTCGTGCTCGGATCGCTATCTGTTTTGTTCGGCGCGGGCATCCTTGAGATCATCCATGCCCACATTGCGCGCGAATCGCTCATTTTCTCGGCTCTGGGCTATACCTGGATTGCGTGTTTCTGTGTCTCTCTGCTGCTATTGGCCGTCACTAATCGTGGAATCGTCAGCACCGTTTTTCGCTTTACCCCGTTGATGAAACTTGGCGTCTTGGCTTATGGCTTATATCTGTTCCATCAACCGGTCCTCGGGCTTGTGTACGGGTTGGCTCGCCATGCGTCGCCATCTCTTAAAATATCGCAGTGGCCTACGGTCGGCCTTACTTGCCTTTCGGCCCTGCTAGTTTATGGACTTGCCCACTTGTCTTGGACATATTTTGAGCAACCGCTGGTTAAGCGCAGCCATCGCTATCGCTACCTGCCTCCCGCGGTAGCAGTGGCCAGGAAGGAAGCGAGTGCGGCCCGTATAACTCTTCAAACGGATTCTCCATGACGTTGACCGAGCCGAAATTTCTCGGCTTCCTCCGCATCTCTGTTCTTAGCATCATCTTGGTTGCTGGTTTGTGGCCTTTTCGCACACCAAGTAATCACGTGACGTGGCTAAGCAAAGAGGACGGACTTGATTTTGGTCCTCACGCCAGCATTCTGAGTTCAGGTGCCTTCCGAGCAAGCTTGGATAGCAATGCATCAGGCAGTGTTGAGATCTGGCTACGGGCCACCCAGCCCCGTAGCGGTCGCGCGATTCTTAGCTTTGACGCTTCTGCGCACCCTGGAATTCCGTTCACGCTCCGCCAGAGCAAAGACGCCTTGGTGATTCAACGGCACAACGAGGATGGCAACGGCATTTCAAGAGTGGCATGGCAGCAGGTGAACGGTGTTTTTCGTGAGAAAGAACCGATTCTCGTGACTATCACTTTGGGCCCCCAGGACACGACGGTTTATCTTGATGGCGCTCTATCTGGGGTCTTTCCAATTCTCGGAGCTTCAGCCAACAACCTCACGGGCCGGCTTGTGGTTGCTAACTCACCTCGTGCCAGCGGCAGCTGGTCCGGCCAGATACTGGGCCTCGCGATTTATGACCGGCAGCTAACGCCGGCTCAAATTGCACGACATCATGAGGGCTGGATCAAGAACCATCGCCCCCCCCTGGCTCAAGATGAAGCCCCGATTGCGCTGTACCTTTTCAATGAACATCGGGGCGACGTTGTTCATAACCAACTGGACCCAACGACCGACCTGCTGATTCCAAAGCACTATTTCGTTTTACATCCTGCTTTTCTGTCGTCGCCATTGCGCGAGTATCACGCGAGTTGGAGTTATTGGGAGGACGTTGGCATCAACATTGCCGGGTTCATTCCGTTCGGCTTTGTTTTCTATGCCTATTTCTCGCGCGTGCCAAGGGCCGAACATGCCGCGGCCATCACGATTGCTTTTGGATTCGCTGTCAGTCTGACTATCGAAGTCCTCCAGGCATTTCTTCCGACTCGCGATTCCGGCATGACCGACCTCATAACTAATACGCTCGGGGCAACTATCGGAGTGATGGCGTTCAGGCATAAAGTTGGCCAGGGTCTCCTGGCTGTGGTGGGGTTTCGTGGCACGAAGTCGAACGTCTCCGCTGTCGCGGGTTAGCGCTGTTCCCCGGCCAGGCTGGCGACGAGCGCGGAAGATTTTCTGTGGCGCCAACTTTTACGCTCGGTTTTCGGCGCCGCAGAATTGACCTCCCCTATCCTATTGTGTGTAAATGAGTTACAGGCATGACGCTGGCTATTTTCGTCCTTTTGCCCTCTGGCAGGGCATGATACGATAACCGAAAGTCCCCCGATTTGACTTAGTTCGGTCCATTCACTCTCCCCCTAGGAAGGTCTTTTCTTGAAATTATGCTGAATACTGCGATTGTTGGAGCAGGTCCGTACGGGCTGTCAATCGCTGCCCATTTACGGCGCAGCGGCGTCCCATTCCGCGTCTTTGGCCGTCCGATGGACAGCTGGCTGGCGCACATGCCGAAAGGCATGATGCTCAAGTCGGATGGATTCGCTTCCGACATCTACGATCCAGAGAAAGCGTTCACGCTGCAGCAGTTTTGCGCGGAACGAGGCATCGAGTATGCCGACTCCGGCGTACCGGTGCGCCTCGATACCTTTAGCGCCTACGGGCTTGCCTTTCGAGACCGCATGGTGCCGGAGCTTGAAGACAAGCTCGTGGTCAGCGTTGAGCGGGTAACCGGTGGATTCCAATTGCGGCTCGACGATGGAGAGACATTCCAAGCTCGCAGGGTAGTGCTTGCGATCGGGATTACTCACTTCGAATATGTGCCTGAGAACCTGGCTCACTTGCCGCCGGAATTCCTTTCCCACAGCGCTCGTCATCGTGAGGTTGAGCCGTTTCGGGGGCGCAATGTCCTGGTCATCGGCGGCGGAGCATCTGCACTCGATCTGGCGGGATTACTGCAAGAGGCGGGTGCTAACGTGCAGCTCGTCAGTCGCCGCGAAGAATTGAAGTTCCATAGCCAGCCTACGGGCAAGCCGCGGTCGCAGTGGCAGCAGATCAGGCATCCGCAATCGGGGCTCGGTCCCGGCATGCGTTCGCGCTTCTTCGCGAATGCTCCGGGCGCGTTTTACTATTTGCCCGAGCGGATTCGCCTGGAGGCTGTTCGAAGGAGCCTGGGACCCTCGGGAGGATGGTTCATCCGCGACAAAGTGGTGGGTAAGCTGCCGTTGCATCTCGGGTGCACCCCGCAAGGCGCCGAGGTCAAGAACGGCAGAGTTTATCTCAGCGTTCAGGCACCGGACGGCAGCAAGCGGGAAATTGTGACCGAGCACATCATCGCAGCGACGGGTTACAGAGTGAATCTGGAGCGTTTGGAATTTCTCAACGCGGAGATTCGCTCGCAGCTCAAGACTCTCGGTGGATCTCCGGTGCTCTCGTCGACTTTTGAGTCGTCGATGCCCGGCCTCTACTTCGCAGGGGTTGCGGCGGCCAACAGCTTCGGACCAGTCATGCGATTCGCGTTCGGGGCAGGCTTCGCCGCTCGCACAGTGACTCGCGCCCTGTCGAAGTCGCTCGCAAAAGAGCCGGCGGTGGTTCCTGTTCGCAGCGTAGCGACCACTGCGAAGTGAAACAGGTCGATTGATGGGAAATGACGGACGCATGAAGCTGGAAACCCTTGCAATCCACGCAGGTTACGACGGCGATCCCACGACCAAAGCCGTGGCGGTGCCGATCTATCAGACGGTTGCATTCGAGTTTGATAGCGCGGAGCATGGCGCAGCGCTGTTCAATCTGGAAGTTCAAGGGAACATCTACACCCGGATCGGCAATCCTACAAACACAGTGCTGGAAAAGCGCGTGGCGGCGCTCGAGGGCGGAGTCGAAGGGCTGAGCGTCAGCTCGGGAATGGCGGCGATCGAGTATTCGCTGATTAACATTGCCGAAGCGGGGAACAACATTGTCTCTACCCCGCAGCTATACGGTGCCACTTACACGCTCCTGGCGCACATTTTCCCGAAGCGCGGAATCGGTTCACGATTTGCTGCAACGGACCGTCCCGAAGATGTCGAGAAACTAATCGACGAAAATACGCGGGCGGTTTACTGCGAGAGCGTCGGCAATCCGGCGGGGAACGTCGCCGATATCGAAGGTTTGGCCAAGGTCGCGCACAAGCATGGCGTGCCGCTGGTGGTCGATAACACCGTGGCTACGCCGATTCTGTTGCGGCCCATCGAGTATGGCGCCGATGTTGTCGTTCATTCGATGACGAAATTCATCGGGGGCGGCGGCACCAGCATCGGCGGGATGATCGTGGACGGCGGCAAGTTTCCCTGGCGAAAGTATCCGCAGAAGTTTTACATGTTGAACGTCCCGGAGGTCGCCTATCACGGGGTCGTGTATGTCGACCACTTTGGCGATGCTGCGTTCGTTGCGCGATGTCGAACGGTATGTCAACGCAACACCGGCGCCACGCTGTCTCCGTTTAACGGCTTTTTGTTCTTGCAGGGGATTCAGACGCTTTCCCTCCGCGTCGAGCGCCACGTAGCTAACGCGCGAAAAGTAGCCGAATTCTTGCGCGATCATCCGATGGTCGAGTGGGTGAACTATGTCGGGTTTCCGGATAATCCGCTGTATCCGATGGCGCACCGATATTTGGGCTCCAACTTTTGCTCGCTGTTGACGTTTGGAGTCAAGGGCGGCTATGAGGGAGGCAGGAAGTGCTTCAACGCCTTCCGCCTGTTCAAGCGCATGGTCAACATGGGCGATGCCAAATCGTTGTCGTGTCACCCAGCGTCGACCACGCACCGGCAGCTGACGCCGGAGGAACAGGCAAAGGTTGGAGTCACGCCGGAGATGATTCGTCTCAGTGTGGGGATCGAACACATCGACGACATTCTCGAGGATTTGGGTCAGGCGCTGGACAAGGCGAGGGTGTAACGGGGAGTCGCATGCGTAGCGGGCTGGGGGAAATCTCATGCCATTGATCATCGAGGGCGGCCGGGTTCCGCCGCGTTGGGCCGAGAGCAAGAGTTGCCGTCGGGTGACTTCGGGCGAAAGCTATGGCGCCGGCGCCGAGTGCGTCCGAATCGCATTCCTCAACAACATGCCGGACGCGGCGCTTGAAGACACGGAAATTCAGTTTTTCGAGCTGCTCGAAGCTGCTTCGGGCGAGGTTCCAGTACGCATCAATCTCCACTCGCTGTCGGGCGTGCCTCGCGGGGAGCGGGGAGATCAGCATCTCAACAACTTTTACTTCAGTACCAACGATTTACTGAATAGCCGATTTGATGCCCTGATCATGACTGGCACCGAACCGCGGCAGGCCAACCTTCGCAACGAACCTTACTGGTCTGCTTTGGCCGGCGTTCTGGATTGGGCTGAAAGCAACACTGTATCGACGATTTTGTCGTGCCTGGCGGCGCACGCCGGAGTTTTGCATAGCGATGGCATCAACCGTCATCCGCTGAGTGACAAGCAGTTTGGTGTCTTCGATTTCGCCCGAGCCGCCAACCATCCGTTAACCTCCAGTGCTGAAGAACGAGTGCGTTTTCCGCATTCTCGATGGAACGAAGTGCGGGCGGACGAACTGGCGGCAAACGGCTACCTCGTTCTGACGCAATCGAGCGAAGGCGGGGTGGATTCGTTCGTGAAGAAGAAAAAGCGAACCCTGTTCGTACATTTCCAGGGGCATCCGGAGTATGGCGCGCAAACCCTGATGAAGGAATATCGGCGAGATATAAAGAGGTTTCTCAGAGCAGAAAGAGAAACGTATCCCTCCATGCCGAAGGGCTATTTTGATGAGACTGCGGCGAAGCTTCTTACCGAATTCCGAGGTGTCGCTCTGGCCGATCGGCGAGAAGAACTCATGGAAGGTTTTCCGGAATCTGCCCTCGTCGGCAGTCTGAAAAGCACCTGGCGCTCCTCGGCCATGAGCATTTACCGGAACTGGCTGCAGTACGTGGCCTCGAAGAAAACCGAAGCTACGGCATTTCCCGCGATGGCAGTCCTGCACGATTCAAGCCCGCGAAAGCGGTCTGCCCTCCGGTGAGGCAGGACGGCCCAGTCACGATGCTTCCACAAAGGATTGTAGTTAACCCACCTTATCCTCACCCTCTCTTGAAGTCTCATCCCACGCCCCTAACAGTGCCCCATATGCAAGATATTTCACACTATTGCGAAAACGCAAGCTTGGTGTACACTTGGGGCCATTTTCAATGTGAAAGAGGAAAGGTGTGCTCCCCTGGCCACCGTCACCAATATCGTTCAGTCGGTCGTGAGGGCCGCCCCAGCTCGCGTTGACCTCACGGACTCGCCCATTCCTCCGGATTGGATTCGTGCCGGCAGTCCCAAGGCGTGCATCAAGGAAATCGCAACCAGTCGCGACCGGATGTCCCAGATCTTTGTCTGGGAGTGTTCGGCGGGGGTTTTCATGTGGCACTACAGCAAGGATGAATCGTTGGTTGTGACTTCGGGCGAGGCGTTTATCACGACGGAGAACGGCCAGGAGCTCCGGTTGGGCCCTGGGGATGTGGCATTTTTCCCCGCTGGCACTACGTGCACATGGCGGCTCCCTGGACCTTTAAGAAAAGTAGCTGTAATGCGGGAGCCGATGTGGCGCCCTCTGGGATTTGCTGTGAAGGCGTGGCACCGAGTGCTTCGGATAGTGGGTCTAGGGGGAGGGCCATCGCTGATGCCCGCAAATCGTGCAACTTTCACTGAACCTCCGCGCAAAGTGGGCTGACCCCAAAGCCTTACGAGTTGAGACGCAGGCTCCGACCTAAATTCACGAAATCTCATATGACGCAAACGGACGAAAGACTCCGCCCTGGCGATCTTGTGGAAGTAAAGGCTCCGGAGGAGATCCTCCAGACGTTGGACGCCGACGGCACACTAGACCTAATGCCGTTCATGCCGGAGATGGTGGAGTTCTGCGGGAAGAGATTCCAGGTTTCCAAGCGAGTACTGAAAACCTGTTACTACACAGAAAGGAATGCTGCCGGCTTTCGGAAGTTCAAGACCGACGACGTCGTTCTTCTCGATGGCCTGCGCTGTTCCGGTGCTGCGCACGACGGCTGTCAGAAGGCGTGCATGATTTTCTGGCGCGAAGCCTGGCTCCGCAGAGTGCAGGACGCAACCGTCCCAACAAAGTTGGATGCGACTGCCGGCGAGCGATTGCGAGCTCGACTCAAGACTTCAACTGGACCGAACACATACTTCTGTCAGGCGAGTGAGCTGTTGAAGCCCACTCAACCGCTGTCGCAGCGGGAACGACTGGAAGGATGCTTGAACGAAGTGCTGGTGGGCAACTGCGGCATTCTAGAAATGGCGCTGCGCGTCGGAAGGTGGCTGTTTTGGAGAACCCGCCGGAAGTTCCTGGGCGAGTACGCGCACGGAACAGGCACGTCGACTCCAGCCGAAAGCCTGAACCTGCAGTCCGGAGAATTGATCGAGGTGAAGCCGCTGGGAAGCATCAACAACACGTTGGATGAGGCTGGGTATAATCGGGGACTCTTGTTCTTCCCAGACATGGGATCGTTATGCGGCAAGCGGGAACGAGTAGACCGACGGATCGAAAAGATAATTGTGGATGGAACGGGAGAGATGCGTCAGCTCCGCAATACCGTGTACCTGGAAAATTCGTACTGCGGATGTGTTTACGCATTAACCGGGTGTCCACGTCGAGAATTTTCCTATTGGCGCGAGATTTGGCTTCGCCGGCCTAGCGACGCCCCTTGAACCAGACTCGATTGTAGATTTCAGCGTGTTTCTTGCTCGACGATGATCGCAGGATTCTGCTTGGAGGCAACGCAATGAAGGACAAAGCGCGTGAATTATTGGAAAGTATGATGTTTTTTCAAGACGGGGACAAGACATTTTTTGACCCTGAGGAGTTTCTCTGGGTACCTTCCGTCGAAGCAGAGTGGAAGGTCATTCGCAGAGAATTAGACTCTCTTCTCGCGCGCAGGGAAGAGATACCTAATTTCCAGGATGTCTCCGAAGCCCAGAAGACTCTTACAGAAGGAGAAGAGTGGAAGACATTCTGGTTTTGTGCGTACGGTCTAAAAGCCGAGGAAAACTGCGCCCGCTGCCCGGAAACCGTGCGAATCCTGCAAAAGATCCCCGGGATGAAGTCTGCAATGTTTTCGATCCTCGCGCCGAAGAAACATATCCCAGAGCATCGTGGGATGTGGAAGGGCGTGCTGCGCTACCACTTAGGGCTAATTGTCCCAGGTCCAAAAGGCAGCTCGAGAATTCGAGTGGGGAAAGACATAGGATTTTGGGAAGAAGGCAAGAGCACGATTTTCGACGACAGCCACCCGCACGAGGTCTGGAACGACAGCGATTCACAGCGCGTGGTGTTGTTTGTCGATGTGATGCGGCCACTTTTCTTCCCGCTCTCGCTCCTCAACCGAGTAATGATCCGCGTCATCGCCCGGTTCCCCAGTGTCTCTGAACTGATGAACGATGTGCGGAAGTATGGTCACGAAGGCCAGAAGGCAGCTGGAGTCAGGGACAAGCGAGCCGCGTAAAACAAATTAGTTCAAAGAGTACATCAGCGACACCGGCTGGGGCTTTGCACCGCAGCTCTTGAATGAACCTTCCCACCCGCATCAGCGACGTGATCGAGCGGTGGGCTGAGCGTTCGCCAGATCAGCCCGCTTTGGTAGAAGCATCGGGGACCTGGACCTATCGGCAACTTGCTCTTGTAGTCGCCGAGACTCAAACCTGGCTTGTCGACTCGGGCGTGCGCCCGGGCGACCGGGTCATGATTGTCTGTGAGAACTGCCGGGCATTTGTGGCGGTTCTGTTGGCCCTGGCTGGTCTCGACGCGTGGCCGGTCTTGGTGAATGCGCGTCTCTCGGCGCGCGAAGTCGATGAGATTCGGGACCACTGTAGCGCCCGCCGGGTGATCTTCACCACGAGCGTATCGCCGCAGGCCCGAGAACACGCCAAGCGGCACGGGGCCGTCATCCAGGAGGCTGCGGGTCTGGGTCCGATAGCCCTTGGGCCGCTAAACGACGGAGTCGCACCGGAGCAAACCGAGGTTGAGCCTGCGCAGCGTGTCGGGGCCCTTATTTATACCTCTGGCACGACCGGGCTTCCTAAGGGCGTGATGCTGACGCATCGGAACCTGCTGTTCGTTGCCGCGGTGTCTGCCGAGATCCGGTCCTTGAGTCCTTATGACAGGCTCTACGGCGTTCTGCCCATGTCGCACGCCGTCGGTCTCTCCGTCGTGCTATTGGGTTCGTTAGTTAGCGGCGCGACATTGTATTTGGCTTCACGCTTCGACCCGGTCGCAGCTCTGGCTACGCTGGAGAAAGAACGCTTGACGGTCGTGTTGGGCGCGCCAGGAATGTTCTCCCTGCTGGCAGATTATGCCAAGTTGAAGGGGTTGCAGTCGCTCAAGTTCCCCTCCCTCCGCATCATTTCGTCCTCCGGCGCACCGCTTCAGCCCGCGGTGAAATCGGAGGTGGAGAGCCTGTTTGGCATGGCTCTCCACAACGGATATGGCGTTACGGAATGCTCCCCCAACATTTCCCAAGCCGTGGTGGGAGAGCGTCGAACGGACACGTCTGTAGGCAGAGTTCTGCCGGGAGTCGAGGTTCAGCTGGTGGGATCCGATCAAAAGCCGGTGGCCGACGGCGAGGTCGGCGAATTGTGGGTGCGCGGTCCCAACGTAATGAAAGGTTACTATCACGCGCCGAAGGAAACCGCTGCGGCCGTCAATCCGGAAGGATGGTTCAATACCCGCGACCTTGCTCGCCTCGAAAACGGATACCTGTTTATCGTCGGCCGAACCAAGGAATTGATCGTTCGCTTTGGGGAGAATGTTTATCCGGCGGAGGTCGAGGCCGTGCTGAACGCACATCCCGCGGTCGTACGATCGGCGGTGGTTGGGCGGACGGTCGAGGGGGTCGAAGGCGGTGAAGAAGTTGTCGCTTTCGTGCAGCTCTTACCATCGTCTCCGATTTCAGAGGCAGAGTTGGCGCAACACGCCGCACAACACCTGGCTCCATACAAGCGGCCGTCACAAATTCTGCTTGTTTCCTCGATGCCGCTGACTCCGACCGGAAAAGTTGTCAAGGGCGAGCTCACCAAGATCGCGCAGTTCGCCCCAACGCGTTAAGGACGCTCACCCGCTAAGAGCTGTCGCCACAGTGATGGATTGAGCTGTGGCAAGCGTTGCAGAGTGTAATCAGATTCTCTACTGCATCGTGGCCAGAGTGGCTGCGAAATTCTTGGTGGTGCACTTCCAGGTTCGACATCGTGCCGCACGCTTGACACCTCCAGCCGTCGCGACGCAGCACCTGTTGCCGAAGAACTTCATACGATGCCGGATCCAGCCGCAGGATCGCGGGCTTTGGACCAATCGAGCTCATGAGGCTTTTTCGTTCAGGCTTACAAGAAACGCCTGTTTGTGCTCTCCGGGTAGGAACTTGAAGAATCTCCTCATTGAGAACAGAAGCATCTCCGGATCCCCGTGGTCCAGGTTCGCCCCGGCCAGAAAGTCCGCACAGATCATCTCCAGGCAGTAGCCGCGAGAGCGGTCGCTCCCCAACATCAATGCTGCCGTCTCGATCGCTTTCTCAATGACCGGCATCTGGCTCTCGTACAGTTTGAAACAGATAATCTCCCACGGTTCCGTCTCCCGCCCCGTTAGCTCCTTCTCGACCTCCTGCTTGAACTGCTTCTGAGGCATTTCCCGTGCCTTGTGCAACCAGATTGCACAATCGAAATGTTGCCTGTCCCTCCTGGCCAGCTTGGCCAGCTCCAGCCCTTTCGCCCAGCCCAGTTCCTTTAGCTGTTTTCTCGCCTGCGGCGGCAAGTGTTCGTGAATCGACATCAGGTAGTACGCCTTCCGCCGCGACCCGGGAAAGCGCCTCTCCAGGAACTCGTCGAAGCACTTCAGATCCTCCATCCGCCAGTACTGTCCCGCCCGTACCTCGCATAGATAACGCCCGAGCTCCACGAACTTGGTGTCGCGCTCCGTTTCCTTCCGCTGTTCCCACGCCAGAATTTCGTCGATCTTCTCTAGCACGAACAAGGCGCGGCGACGATTGAACTTCGGCGGCAAGGGCGGATTCTCAGTAACTAAGCTCGTCAAGCCAATCAAGACTGTCAGCTCCTGGACGCCGCAACAGGGCGGCGTCGGCCATCTCCTGCTTTCCCAGGCAAAGCCCAACGTACGGACAACTGCTGCAGGGATTCTGGGGGAAGCGGATGCCACTGTGGGGCAGAAAATCTGCAGACTCGATGCGACGGATCGTGCCCTCCACAAGGTGTCCAAACTCTTGCCGCTGCCCGTCGGTGATGGTGGTTCGCAGGTACTGGACCTCAACCAGGCGTTTGCGAACGAACACGACCTGGGCAACCTCTGCGATGCCCGTCATCCACGAATAACACACCAACTGCGGATCAAGAGAGAGCAGCCCTTCGGGTTTTTCCGAATATCGGCTCGCTGAAGTTTTCCACTCCAGCAGACAGCGTTTGCCGTCCAGTTTGCCGATGGCATCGATATAAGCGACAAAGTCGTTGCCTCCTGCAATTGGCCGAGTGAACTTGATCTGCAGATTCCGCCGAGGCTGGTGGATTTGGATGCGGTCATCCTGGCAGAACCGGGTTAGAAGCATGATTCCCTGCCTCAGCATGCGATCCCAGGAGTCTCTGTTGGAGTAGTGCAAGCCCTGAGTCTGATACTGAGACCATTCCGAGAATAGGACTGCCCCGGGATCTTCCCGGCGAAAATAGGCGCCCAGGGCTTGTTCGAAGGCGCGACCGAACAGCATCGCCGCCCGCGTGTCCTTCTCCTTCCAGCCATCGAGGTAGCGATGCCGATACCGTCGCGGGCATGTCAGGTATTGGCTTATCTGGGTGTAGCTGTAGGTCATCAGGCTACCTGCGGATTATCGAGATTTGCCGGCGAAAGTTCGTCCCAACGATCTGCCGAAGCGAAACCGTCGAATCGCAGTAGCGAAGCGCCGTTAAAGACGATGTGGCTGATCTTGACCACGCCCTTGAGACCCACTAGCCGAGTTTCATCCACCTCGTCACGTCCGAGCAGTTCAGAGTCGTACCCAAAGTCGCGCAGAAACCAGTTCAGCTTCCACAGTGCCTTCGGGTTGCAATATAGACGGCTCGAAAGGGTGTGGCCTGAAAAGCGGTCTGGCTCAAGAATGTCCAGAGTGAGCGTGTAGTAAGGCTTCTGTGCTTGCCGACGAAAGTAGACCCGTTGCACCCGAACGAGGTAGATTCCGTCGGGGACCTGGTCGGCCGCGCAGCGATCCGCGGCGTGCAGACCTGTAATCTGGCGTCTCATGCGGCACCTTCTTTCTGGCCTAGCTGGCAGAGCAAGGCATTACGGTCCTTCTCGGCCCAGTCGGCCAGATGCTTGACGAAATTCTCCACCTGCTCTCGGGTCGCATCGCGGAGAGCCTTGACGCTGCAGAAATCCGTCGCGTAGGCCTTAACCAAGTTGGAGTCCAGCTGATGCTGCCGAATTAATTGGCAAAGACGATCGCGAACTGTGGGGCTGCCGAGACTTCCGTTGCTAGGCTGAGAAGGGAGCTTCTTTGACTCTTTTGAGGACTGCGAGGGTTCGGCGAGGGAACCGATCTCCTCGACCGAGCAGATCCCGATTCCATAAGCTTTGCGCAGAGCACGGTTGACGGCGCGCGTCTCTGCCACGCGCATCTCGGCGCCGTGAACGATGAACGAGACATTGGAAGGGTCAGCGTCACCATAGCCGACAAAGCCAGAGGAGTTCTTGGAAGGGTATACGGTTGCCTTTAGGACAAATCGACATGCCGCTGAATCACAAAGTGAATCAACAGCCTCGACGTGGATGCCACGACATTTCCTGCGGCGCGCCAGGCGCAGCAACCCAGTATGTGTTACGTACCAGTTGCCGTCTATGATCTGGAGCTCGCCCGCCTTGAAAGAAAATCCAAAGTCTCTCGTTATCGTAGCGAGAAGATCAATTGCGCGTGATGAGGAAGGAGCAGCTCCCCCGGCGAGCCGAACGTTCTCGCGGAGAAGCCTTTTGAAGTTTCGAACTGATCTCGAATCCGACTTAGCTGTGGGAAGTTTCACGTCGCACCTTTTCCGTGTTATTCATTGATAACATACATAACGATGTTAACATTGTCAAATGGTGTTGCTCGCCGATCAATTGAGCAGCTATATTTCGTTTGTGGCCAAGACCGAATTTATAGCCTTTCGGGTCGCTCCGGAACTCAAGCGCGAGCTACAGCGCATAGCGGATGATGAGCAGCGGGCCCTGTCTCAATTGTGCGAAATGCTTCTGTACGAAGGCGTTGAATCCTGCAAGAAAGAAGGCCCCAAGTTTTTGCAGCGTTTGGTTGCCAAGAGGAAAGCTCGGGTCAAAGACTCATGACGTCGTCCCCGCGAATTGGGAATCGGATCTCCACCGGGACCCGTTCTCAAGGCGACGTAGAGCGTAATTGTCGACCGCAACACCTGACAGAAGATTGATTGGCGATTTTGCCCGAGTGTCGATCTCGTGAAAACCATCTACTACCCTCCATGCGACAGCGCTTGCACGTTCCTACCTAGGCGATTATCCTAGGGTATACACCTTAGACGTGAGCTAGGGAGATAGGCCAGGGACTAACGATGTCGGAAGAAATCTCAGATCAAGACCACAAATCGGTCGACGTCGAGCCACAGGTGGCCAAAAGAGTTGTGTCGATCCGTAAGGCGGAGGCGAACCGTCAGAATGCGTTGAAATCTACCGGCCCTAGGACCCCGAGAGGCAAGACGTACAGTCGACAAAACGCGATCAAGCACGGGCTGTTTGCCAAGCATTTTATGGCGTTTGAGCTATTAGGCGAAAGTTCGCACGAATACGACAAGCTATTGAACGACCTCCTAGAGCAATATCAGCCGATCGGACGAGCGGAGGAGTTAGAAGTTGAGCGGATTACGCTTTGTTGGTGGAAGCTGAAGCGCGTATGGCGCTTTGAGGAGTCCGTAAACCATATCGGCGTACGCGATGTTGGGAGAAACGAGATACAACGGCAAGAAGAGTATTGTCAGACTCTCGACAAAGAAGAAGAGGATATGATCAGCGTACTGCAGGCCGCGAAGGATCAGATCGAAACCACAGGCGAAGTGCCGCAAGATCTGAAGCAGAAGGTATTCGCGACGAGGCCGAAGTTCGAGCTGTTCTGGTCGTTATTCGAGAGGGGCGCCCGAGAGCAGCTAAGGAATCCGCCTTTATCAAAGAAGCTGCGGGGATTGAGTCCCGAACAGCGCTCTTCGTCGTCGACCTGGATTGCTATCCACTGCGCGATCAGCTTTATTCAGGAACTGGGTCGGGCCAGAGCCGTCGGAGTTATGGAAGTTGCCCTTGCCCAGCACGTGATTCCGGATCACGATGCTCTCGACAGAATTCTTCGCTACGAGACCGCAATCGAGCGTAACCTCGGTCGCGCCCTGGATCGACTGGAGCGCCTGCAGCGACGCCGTAAAGGCGAGCCGGTCCTGCCTCCCGTGAGTGTGCGCCTGACTCAATAGCTGCTGTTTGTGAGTGGCTCGGCCTTCAGAATCAGGCGCCAGGTGGGGCAAGATTGTCTTACCATGCAGATCAAAGTATCCACCAAGGGTCAAGTTGTTCTCCGCGGTCCGCTTCGCCGTCGGCTTAAGATCAGTGCGGTTGATGCCCTTGAGGCCAATATCGAAGCCGCCGATCCCTCGCAGGTATTCCCGCGAGGGAGACGCGCAGCGTCTAGATAAATGCGGCTCTAATTCTCGGCTGCAAGAGATACATCAATAGTGCCCCCGCGATAATGACGCCGGTTCCGCCGCGCAGCCAGTCGCCTCTGACGCAGTTGACGATATCCCCTAGAACCTGTGTGGCCATGATTGCCACGGCCAGTCTCCATCCCCATAGGCGGCGTCGGAACCACCCGAGTCCTGCCGTGCTGAGGGCTGAGCCGAGCAGCAGGAACGCAATCCCGACCCAACTGCCCAGCGGCGCTAGCTTCTGGTATGCGCTCGGATTGAGAGTCCAGACACGATCAAGAGCGGTGCCCCGCCAAAGCAAAGTAGTCGCAGCGAGAGTCGCCATAGCGGCTCCAAAGAACAAGAAAACGCCGATCGCAGTGAATCCTCTCACCTTACGCCGAACAAGCTCCCGCATCTGCTGAATATAAGCCAATGCCGAGGCTTCGATTCGGATAGTTCGAGAAACGTTGCCGTAGCGCTCAACCCCGACGAGCGGGTTTGAGTGCGCAGCCCAAATCACTTTCCGGATTTCCCGACACGACTGACACTATTGCCAGTATGCTCTGAAGTTCGAACCGTGATTCAGTGAGCTGAAGGCATTTTCAGGAGGTCTTCTCCATGTCCGAAGCCGGTGGTTCTAACATCGAAATAGCCCAACATCTCAGCGAGCACAAGGGATCGCCGCAGTCTTTGGGACACGAAATATTGGAGATCGCAGAGGCTGTGGTGCTGGCCGTTGTCGCTATCGCCACTGCTTGGAGTGGCTGTCAGGCAGCGCTCTGGACAGGACATCAGGAGGAACTGTACGGCCAAGCGAGCAAACTGCGGGTTGAAGCGGAAGGAGCCGCCACATTTGCCAATCAGGAGCGTTTGTATAACGCTTCGACCGTGGTGGAGTGGCTGAAGGCTGAAGCCCACAGTGACCAAAAACTCGCCAACCTTTTTGAACGGCGCTTGCTTCCCGAGTTTCGTCCCTCATTTGAAGCTTGGAAGAAAACTGATCCACTCAACAACCCCAATGCCCCGGCGGGTCCTCAGTTGATGGAGGGATATCGAAGCTCCAAGGAAGAAGAGGCTGCCAAATTGAATGACCAGGCCACAGACGTCTTCGAGCGAGGTACCCGAGACAGGCAACGCTCCGACGAATACGTGCGAGTAACCGTGACGCTGGCCACCGTGCTGCTGCTGATGGCGATCAGCCAACGTTTCCGGACTCGTGGTGTGCGGGTTGGATTGCTAGTAATCGCCGTGCTTCTGCTGTGCTTTCCGGTTTACCATATTCTTAAGCTTCCCCGAGCATAGATCGGTCCGCTGGCTGCACCACAGCCGGCACCGGAGATCATATTGGAAGTTCACCGTCGTGGCGCTTGCTGGATTGCTCGCCGTCGTGGTGTGTTCTCCACGCTACATTTGGGTGTGCTCATCGCTCAAGACATCTGAACGCCCTTCGGTTTCTTATGCGGGTGCAGGGCTTGCTTGAGATTTTCGGATATTTCTTGCTGGTGCTTATCGGAGTCGAACTGCGTATGACTGGACGAGTGACCGCCCCCACCGCGGGCGGACACACGATGTCTCACCCAAGAAGATGCGGGGCGATAACACCAAGGAACTCACTCGAGCTGATGATCTTGGTGCTCTTCCAGAAGCTGGGGAAGTGGCGCTGGTTGCCCGTGATCAAGTAGTCTGCGCGAGCCGCGTCGGCGCACTCCACGAAAATATTGTCGGCCGGATCCGAGGTGACTTGCCTGAGTCGCGACGGTGTGATCACGCGAGTATGATTTTCGATCAATTGCAGCAGTTGCTGGCGCAAGGCTTTGCGAATCTTGAGTTGCGGACGCGCCAGCACCACGGCATATTCCGCCAAAATCGCATCCGAGACGTACCAGCGAGCCGGCTTCGTCATCGCGAGCAATACCACGGTCCGCTGCATCCCCTCAGGCTTGAGCGCTGCGGACACGACTATGTTGGTATCGATGACTAGCCGAAGAGGGATCATCGGCGTTTGGATTTGCGTGCCGCTTTGATGATCCCGTCGATCTGGGCAGTGTTCAGCCGATTCGTGCCCTTGCGTTTTGATTCCATTCCGATGGCCCGGAGAACTTCGGGCTCAGGGACCGCCAGACGCACATAATCCCGAACGCTCAGCAGCACGGCGCGTGGCCGGCCTCGCTTCTCGATGACAACGGACTGACCCTCGTTTTCAACGCGGCGTAGCAGCTTGCCAAAATTTGTCCGTGCGTCCAGCGCCCTAACTACAATGCCATCGTTCATAAACTCTTCATCCGCTTCTAGCTTTAACTGCAGAACACGAACTGATCAGTTCGCTTTAATGAACTCTACAGTTCGTTATTAGAGGTGTCAATATCAGCGCGGAGTGCCGATAATCGATTCTTGCTAAACGAAGCCACCAAGTCCAGCATCACCAATCACTTAGCTCTTTACAAAGGCACTTCAATCAGCGTCGGTCCTTCCGCTTCCAAACCCGCCCGTAGCGCCTTTCCGAATGCATCCAGCGAATTGACCCGGGTGCCAGGGACTCCCATTCCCCTAGCCAGTTGCACCCAGTCGAGGTCGGGACGTCCGATCTCGAACATATCCAAGGCCCGGATTCCCGGATTGCCCACTCCCAGATAAGAAAACTCACGCTTGAGCACCGCATAGTCACGGTTGGCGAAAACTACCGCGGTGACGTGGAGGCCTTCGCGCGCCATGGTCCACAACGCTTGTAGTGTGTACATGCCGCTGCCATCAGCACTCAGGCAAAGAACTTTGCGGCTGGGACAGGCCACCGCCGCGCCCACAGCCAGAGGCAAGGCGATCCCAATCGAGCCTCCCGTGTTGCCGAGCCAGTCGTGAGGCGGAGCTCCCTTTGTCGCGGCCATCAGTCCGCGGCCTGATGTCATCGACTCGTCGACTACGATAACGTTTTCGGGCAGGAGCGCTCCGACTGCCGCGGCGAGTCCCGGCAATGTTATTTCTCCGCTCGGCATCTGGGGGCGCTCGGCTTTCTCCGCCGCGAGTTCGCCGCCGCGTACCGACAATGCTTCTGCAAGCGCGTCGAGCGCGGCGACATAATCTTCGCCGGGTTTCGCTAGTGTGTGGATCCCGCACTCCGGCGAAGTGAATTCGCTGCGCTTTCCTGGATATGCGAAATATGCGACCGGAGGCTGTGTGCCTACCAGAATTAACTGGCGGAATTCTTTAAACTGCTCGATACCTTGTTCGAGGACGTACTGAACGCGATCGACGTTCGGAATCCCCGCGCCGCGTTGCAGACGAGCGAGGGGATAAGGAGCCAGCAGCTTGGCACCTGTTGCCGCGGCGATGCGTCCGGCTGCAACGAGCCCTTTGCCGTAGAGCGCATTTCCGGTAAGCATCATGGCCGTTCGCAAGCCCGACTTGAGCATGGCGGCTGCGTGCTCGATTGTCGCCATCGAAGGTAGAGGAGGTTTCGGCAAGGTGAGCGGGGCCGCGATGACTCCGCCTTTGCTCCAGGCCACGTCGGCGGGCACGATCAACGTCGCAATCTGCCCCGGTGCGGTACGCGCAGCTATGATCGCATCGACTGCGTCTCGGCCTATTTCGGATGAAGCGGCAGACGTCCTCAACCATTTGGAGTAAGGTCGCGCGATCGCTTCGATATCGGAAGTAAGCGGAGTGTCGTGGCGCAAATGATAAGTGGCGTGCTGGCCGATGAGATTGACGATCGGCACCTGGGCCCGGCTGGCATTGTGTAGATTGGCGAGGCCGTTTGCGAAACCGGGGCCGAGATGCAGCAGGGTGCATGCCGGTTTTTCGGCCATTCGCGCATAGCCGTCGGCCGCTCCGGTGACGACACCTTCGAAAAGGCCGAGCACGCAACGTATCTCCGGCACCTGGTCAAGCGCTGCGACCAGATGAATTTCCGATGTGCCGGGGTTGGTGAAGCATGTGTCAACTCCACTTGCCAGCAGAGAGCGAACCAGGCTTTCTGCGCCGTTCATCTGTTTAGCAACTCCGTTCCGACCGGAACAGGCGGAGTTAACCGTGAGTCGGCGGCTGCGCGGCCGCCCTGAGCCGCGTGAAGCCGGGTAGTCATTTTCTCGGCAAGAACTGACACGTTTGGATCGCTCAGCATAGTTTCCTGATGACCGGGGACATCGCAGATCTCAAAATTGCCGTTAAGAACGTCTTTCCACCCCAGAGTGGAATCGGTCATCAATCCAGACAATTGTTTCCTCGCACGAAAGAGAACCACAGAGCCGCTGTATGGACGTGGCACATAGCGTACGCGCGATTTGTCGTGCTCAATGGCGAGCATCTCCAACGTATATGCCATCGACCGAGGCTTTTGCGGGTGGCCATTGGCTGTCCAATTATCAAGCTTGATCTCAGTTCTGGCGCGTGCGATGTCCCAAGTACGCCGACACCTCTCCAGGATATGGTTCGCTCCCCGATGACGAAGATATTCGAGCTCGAGATCAACACGCTTTGTTGTGCGACACCAGCCGCGCTGAAATATCGTGAGATCAGGCCTGAAGTAAGCGTAGACCGGATTAATCGACTGTATCAGGAGCACCAGAGCCACTTCCTCGCCGACTGCCAAGAGCTGTTGGGCGGCCTCCAGAGCTAGCAGCCCACCAAGGCAATAACCACCGAGGAAATACGGTCCCTCCGGCTGCAAACTTCTCAACTCGGCGAGGTGAGCCTTGGCCATCTCCTCGAACGATTGATCTTTGATGATGTGGCCATCGAGGCCGCGAGCCTGAAGAGCATAGACGGGCTGATCAGCCTCTAAGTACTGAGCCAGCGGGTAATATTCCAATACGTTGCCGCCATGGCTGTGCATGAGGAAAAGAGGTGGTTTCGATCCGCCGGCCCTTATGGGTGTAAGAGAAGACCAGGACGGTTTCCAATCTTCCTTTCGCAACACATCTGCCAAGTCGCCGACGGTGGGTGCCTGGAGAAAAGTGGCGAGGGGCAGACGTTTCTTGGCGAGTTTCTCGATCTCCGCCACGATGCGAACCGCCAGGAGCGAATGACCACCTAACTCAAAGAAATTGTCGTGAATGCCGATCCTTCGGGCGCCTAAGATCTCGGACCAGATCTGGGCCAGCATTTGTTCGATCGGGTCGCGGGGTGCAACGAATTCTCCTGCAACTTCGATACGTCCCTGATCCGGCCGCGGGAGCGCCTTGCGGTCGATCTTGCCGTTCGGGCTCAACGGCAGTTTTTCCATTACGACGAAGATCGAAGGAATCATGTACGACGGCAGGTGCTCTGAGAGGTAGGTGCGAAGATCGCTCACTGCAGGCGCGAGCTCTGTTTGCTGCCGCTCAACGTACGCGACCAGAAGTTTGTTGCCGGGTGTCTCCTCTCGCGCAACGACCACACACTGCCGCACTCCCTTGTGACGATCAAGGACGGCTTCAATTTCACCCAGTTCGATCCGAAGACCTCGAACTTTAACCTGGAAATCGCTTCGGCCCAGGTACTCGACGTTGCCATCCGAAAGCCAGCGGCACAGATCGCCCGTCTTATAGATCCGCGCTGCAGGGTCCGCGCTGAACGGGTCGGGAAGAAATCTCTCTGCGGTCAGTTCTGGACGATTGTGATACCCGCGCCCGACTTGCACGCCTCCGATATACAAGTTGCCAGACACGCCAACCGGTACAGGTTGCATGTACTTGTCGAGAATGTAGATTTGCGTGTTCGCCACCGGCCGCCCGATGGGAACGATGTTTCGTTCGTCGTCGCGCCGGCAGGTCCAATGAGTAACATCGACAGCGGCTTCCGTCGGGCCGTAGAGATTGTGTAATTGCGCGGGCAAGAGCTTGAAAAATTGCTCTTGCAGGTTGAACGGCAGAGCCTCTCCACTACATATGACGTGCCGCAGAGATACGCAGCGTTCTGCACCAGGCTCCGCTAAAAACACTGCCAGCATTGACGGTACGAAGTGTGCGACCGTAATCCGCCGCTCTGTTATTAAGCTGATCAGGTAGGCTGGGTCCTGGTGTCCGCCTGGCTTGGCCAACACCAGGCGTGCTCCGGTCAGTAACGGCCAGAAAAACTCCCAAACCGAAACGTCGAAGCTGGCTGGCGTTTTCTGCAGGATTCGATCTGCTTCGGTCAGATCATACTGGTCTTGCATCCACAAGAGCCGGTTGCAAATGGCTCGATGCGTATTCATGGCCCCTTTGGGCTTTCCGGTGGACCCTGACGTGTAAATCATGTAGGCAAGATTGCCCGGAGTCGTAACCTTGGCGGGATTGGTTCGATCTTCTCCGGCGATCTGTTCCCAGCCGTCGTCCAGGCAGAGCGTCTTCGCTCCGCAGCCGGGCAATCGACCAACAATGCGAGACTGTGTCAACAACACAGACAACCCTGCATCCTCAAGCATGTAACCGACGCGTTCCTGAGGATAGTCGGGATCGATCGGAACATAAGCGCCTCCCGCCTTAAGAACGCCATACAGGGCGACGATGAGCTCTGAGGAACGCTCCATGCAGATGCCTATCAACGTATCCGGTCCTACGCCCAGAGTTCGCAAGTGGTGAGCCAGCTGGTTGGCGCTCTGATTCAGTTCACGATAGGTGAGCTGCTGGCCGGCATAGTCTACAGCTACCGCTTCCGGCGTCCGCTCTACCTGCGTCTCGAAAAGCTCGTGCAGTAAGACTTCCTGAGGGTAAGCGACCTGGGTGTCGTTCCATCCGAGCAGGAGCTGCTTACGCTCCTCCGTAGTTAACAGAGGCAATTCCGAAAGGCGCCGGTCGGGATCGCCAACGATCCCTTCGAGCAGAACCTCGAGATGTCCAAGCAGCCGCTCGATCGCATCGGCGTGAAACAAATCGGTGTTGTATTCACAAATAAAACTCAGCCCTCCAGACTCTTCCATAGCGAACAAGGTCAGGTCAAACTTGGAAGCCCCGTTAGTCGGAAGGATCCGCCGGTGTTGCAGTCCGGACAAATGCAAGGGCCGAACTGGCGTGTTCAGCATCGACAACATCACTTGAAACATCGGACTGTGACTGGCATTGCGCTCGGGATTTAACACTTCCACCAGTTTGTCGAACGGCAGATCCTGGTGCGCATAAGCGCCCAGCGTTGTCTCCTGCACTCGCCGCAAGAGCTGCCGGAACGTCGGATCACCCGATAAGTCGGTTCGCATGACGAGCGTGTTCACGAAGAATCCGATGAGCCCCTCGATTTCCGCACTATTCCTGCCTGCAATGGGCGCCCCGACCACGACGTCGTCTTGTCCCGTGTAGCGCTGCAGTAGAACCTTGAAGGCTGCCAGCAATGTTGTGAATAGGGTGATGCCTTCGCGCTGGCTCAGGGTCTTCAGCGACTCAGTCAGTTGCTCGGAAAGCACCGAACAAGAAAATGAGCCGTTGTAGGTCTGGATCGCAGGACGCGGGCGGGCGGTGGGAAGTCCCAGCGGGAGAGTACCACTCAGCTTCTTTTGCCAATGGTCCAATTGCTCCTGCAGAATCTCTCCCTGCAGCTTCTGTCTTTGCCAGGCAGCGAAGTCTACATACTGAAGTGGCAGCTCGGGCAGCGGCGATGCTTCGCCCCGGAGAAAAGAGTTGTACAGCGCAGCGAGCTCTTTTTCGAACACTCCGACCGACCACCAGTCGAAGGCAATGTGATGGAAGACAAGCACGAGCACGTGCTCGTCCGGCGCCAACTTCAGCAACTGCGCTCGCATCAGGGGTGCGCTTCCTAGATCGAAGGGTTGCCGGGCATCGATCGACCCTAGCCTGGCTACCTCCTGCTCCCGGTCTGCCTTCGGAAGATCCCGCAAATCCAGGACGGGAATCCGGAACAACTCAGGCGGGTTGATCTTCTGGACCGGGCGTCCGTCGACGGTCAGATAAGAGGTTCGCAAAGCTTCGTGCCGCCGCACGATCTCGCTCAGACTCCGCTCGAAGGCCTCCACATCAAAATGGCCTTTGAATTCATGCTGCACCGGGATGTTGTATGCGGAACTGGCGGGCTCCAATTGATCGAATAACCAGAGCCGCATCTGCGCGGAGGAAAGCGGCAACTCACCGTTGCGAGGGATGCGCGCCAGGCTGGGCGCCTGCGGGACGCCTTCTTCCTCGAGCATGCTGGCCAGCAAGGCCAGCTTCTGCTCGGAGAAACTACGGCCCTTGAACGAATCCTTATCCATGACCTTCTCAAACCAATTCTTACTTCGAACCCAAACTGCGGGCTACTTCGTCTTCGGTCATGCCTTCGATCCGCTTCAGAAGGGTAGCGGTCTTTTCGGTCAGACCGGGGCGCGCCTCGTGTTCAATCATGTAATGGGCAAGCTTCGCAATGGTGGGGGTCTCGAACAAGAGGATCGCGGGCAACTCCATCTGAAACATTTGACGCAATCGGGAAACTATCTGAGTGGCTACTACGGATGCGCCGCCGAGTTCAAAGAAATCGTCGTCGACGCCGACCTTCTCGATTCCAAGACTGTTGGCCCAGACCGTCGATAGAACCTCCCGCAAGGCGCCAGGTTCCGCCCCAACATTCTGGTCTTTATAACGGTCCTCACTCATCCGATCGATCCTCCGACTTCAATGGTAGTCTCGTGCTCGCTCCTCCGCACTGCCGAGGGTGCCTGACAGGTAATGATCTTGGTGTTAAAGCTGCAATCCATGGGCCACTTAGATACTGCATAAATATATGTAAATAAGCTAGTTACTATTGTTTTTCGCGCGCGTGACTACCCCTTCCGGTCAACTGTGTGAAACGCTTTTCCCTGCTCCGCTGCGGACTCTCATAGGACTCTGAACCCTGCGCTAGCTGGGAGGATTGGGTCCTGCAAGGAAGCCGCCGTCAAGAACCAGAGACTGGCCGGTCATGAAAGATGCGCGATCCGAGCACATCCATAACACCGCTTCGGCGACTTCCTCCGGCCTACAAAAGCGGCCCATGGGATAGCTATTGAGAAAGTGTTCGTGGACAGCCGGAGCCCGAAAGATCCGATCAGACATGGGGGTTTCGGTAAATCCGGGGCACACCGCGTTGATCCGAATTCCGCTCTTGGCATTTTCCAGCGCGGCGGTCTTCGTTAGACCGATGACTCCATGTTTGCTCGCACTATAAGCTGCTACGCCGGCAGAACCGATCAGGCCCAGAACCGAAGCCATGTTCACAATGGCTCCGCCGCGGCTCTGTTTGAGCATCTGCCGAATTTCGTATTTCAGACAGAGCCAGACGCCCTTGAGATTGATGTTGATGGTCCGATCCCAGTCTTCTTCGGATTGCCTGAAGATAGGCGCCAAGACGCCCTCGATCCCGGCATTATTGAAAGCGATATCGACGTGCCCGAATTTCTCCACCGCGTTCCGAACGAGGGCATCGACCTCAACAGCTTTTGATACATCGGTTTTCACAAAAATACCATCACCGCCCGCGGCACGGATGAGTTCGATGGTCTTCTGGCCTTCGACTTCGCGCCGAGCGGCAACCACCACTTTGGCTCCCGCCTTCGCGAAGAGTACGGCTGAAACCCGTCCAATACCTGACGTCCCGCCCGTCACGAGTGCAACTCTACCTTCCAATTCTCGCGTCATCGTTTCCTTTCCGGAACGAAAGTTCTGCCTTCAGAAAGCAGGGGTGGGGAGGCTCAAGTGTATCTCTCTCTTTCTTTCCTCCGCCAATCATGAATTTGAGTCAGAAGTTCGGTATCATTTGTCTCGGGAAAAAATCAGCATTAAGGACATTGTAGCGATGGCTGAGGGTGCCGGCTTGCCAGAGGGTGGATTCGCGAGTGCAAACAACAAACTTGTGGGCACGTGGAAACTAGTATCCGCTTCCACAACAACATCGACAGGAGATCGGAGCGACACTCCCTATGGTCTCAATCCTGTGGGTTTTCTCACTTATACCGCTGAGGGCAGAATAACCGCCATGATCAGTCACAGCGGGCGAAAGGCGCTCCTTTCCGGCGGAGGGTCTCTCGAAGAGCAGGCTGAGGCGTTTAAGACATTTTTTGGCTATGCTGGACGGTACACCGTCAGCGGGGACAAGGTAACCCATCACGTCGAAATCTCATCCATTCAGAACTACGTAGGCAGGGACCTGGTCCGCCACGTCAAGTTGCAGGGTGACCGAATTACGTTGGTGACACCACCGACGCCAGTGGACGGAAAAACGCAAATCTTCGAATTGATTTGGGAGCGTCTCCGGATCTGCTCCTGATGCACGATGCGCTCTTTCAAGGCGTTGTCTTCTGAGTGTTAAACTCGACATCGGTAGTTGCCGGTTTTCGCTTTGCTGAAACTCTGATCTTGCGAACAGGTGCAGGTTGTCCAAGGTTATCGTTCCACCCAAGAAAGCTCTTTTCACCGACGAAATTCTGCAGGACCCCTATCCCGCATACGCTCGCTTGCACGAAGAAGGGCCGTTGCATTACCTGGATGTGGACGGCAAATGGGCGTTATGGTCGATTGTGAGCCATGCCGAGTGCTCCTCGGCCGCTAAAGACCCCCGGCTTTCTGCAAAACGCTCGCAGCAGATGATCTTGTCTCTTCCGCTCAGCAGACAGTCGGAGTTCAGCGAACTCGCGCGCATGCTCGGTCTGTGGCTGATTTTTATGGATCCACCGGAGCACACCCGGCTGCGCAAACTTCTCAATAAGGGATTTTCGCCCGCGGCAATCGAAGGGTTGCGTCCGCAAGTTGAGGCCATCGTTGATCAGATGCTAAAGCCACTGAAGCATGGCGCTGAAGTCGAACTCATGCGCGAGTTCGCCAATCCGATGCCCGTGCGCATCATTTTGGAAATGCTCGGAATCCCGCAGGAACTGCGCGACATATTCGTGAATTGGTCGCGCGCGATCGCGGTGTTTCGAGGCAGTCCTGATCGCACCGTGGAGCAGGCACACGCCGCGCAAGATGCCCTGCTTGCATTAACCGAGTTTTTCAGAAAGGCCGTGGCGGAGCGAAGGAGCAATAAGGGGAACGATCTGATCAGCCTGCTCATCGACATCGAGGAAGAAGGCGAAGTGCTGACCGAAGAAGAGCTTTACGCGCAGTGCATCGCGCTGCTTTTCGCAGGGCACGAGACCACTCGAAATCTGATCGGCAACGGGATGTACACGCTCCTGCGGCACCCGCAAGAAACGGCAGAGTTACGGGAGAACCCTGAGATGATCCGCACGGCTGTGGAGGAGATTCTGCGTTATGAGAGCCCCGTACAGTTCACGGCTCGTGTGCTCAAGGAAGATGTCGAGATTTGCGGCCAGCACATTCCGAAGAAGTGGTCGGTCCTGTGTATGCTCGGTGCTGCGAACCGGGATCCAAAACGGTTTAAGAACCCAGATCAGTTGGACCTGAAGAGGCTGAACAACCAACACCTGGCGTTCAGCGCGGGCCCGCATGCATGCATTGGAGGCCAACTCGCGCGGCTGGAGGGACAGATTGCGCTCCTGAATCTGGTGCAGCGCTTTCCGGAGATGAAGCTCACCGGTCCGCGACCCGAGTGGGCTCCTACCTTTGGATTTAGGGGCTTGAAAGGTCTTCCGGTAACTATGTGAAAACCTTGCATGAACTGCGGAGTCACAGCCGTAGGCGAGACTTCATAGGGACTCGGGCTCTCATCAGCGATGGATGTCGGAATGGCATTGCGCGCAGAGCGTGATCAAGTTGTCTTCGGAATCAAAGCCCGAGTGGCTTCGAAACTGTTTGTGATGAACCTCCAGGTTCGACATCGTGCCGCACGATTGACACCGCCAGCCATCGCGACGCAGCACCTGTTGCCGAAGAACTTCATACGAGTCAGGATCCAGCCGCAAGGGCAGGAGTCTTGGGTCAATCGGGCTCACGAAGCCTTTTTGTTCAGGCCGACAAGAAATGCATGCCTCTGCTCCTCGGGCAGAAATTTGAAGAATCTCGTCATCGAAAACAGCAGCATATCCGGATCCCCGTGGTCCAGGTTCGCCCCGGCCAGAAAGTCCGCACAGATCATCTCGAGGCAGTAGCCGCGAGAGCGGTCGGTCCCCAACATCAGAGTCGCCGTCTCGATTGCTTTCTCAATGACCGGCATCTGGCTCTCGTACAGTTTGAAATAGATAATCTCCCACGGTTCCGTCTCCCGCCCCGTTAGCTCCTTCTCGACCTCCTGCTTGAACTGTACGCCGCGGTTCGTTCCGGATCGAACTAAGGCAGAGTAACGCTGGCGGTGAATAAATCGTAGGCGCCGCGATTGAACGCAATCACTGGCGACCCATCGGGCGTCATGCCGACCAGGGCACACCGGCCCACTCCGGATTTCAACATTTCTGAGAATTCCACGACCGGCTCGACGTGCTCGGTCCGAATGTTATAACGCCAGACCTCCTCGCCTTTGCCGAGTACGTCCTGGAAATAGAGGAATCGGCTATCCGGCGACCAGACGCTGATTCCCAGCGCCTTGCCGCGCGCGATCACACGCCACTGCCTTCCGGCGACATCCCAGAGCCTGAGTTGACTCTGGTCGTCTTGCGTGGCCGCAATGAATCGTCCATCGTAAGACCAACGCGACATCGCCAAATTCTTCGAGTCCGGCACTGCTTCCGTCTGTCGGGTCGCAAAATCCACGATCTGCAACTCCCGGCCGTCGGAATCTTTCGGGCCAACGGAGTGAACCAGAACGATCTTCCCGCCGTCGCCCGACCAATCTGCGTCACGCACCTCCGTTTGGCTCTCCAACAGCGGCTCCGGCTTTCCACCCGCTGCCGGTATAAAGTAAGTCGTGCTCATACCGCTGGGCGTTGTTCCGCCAAACAAGATGTACTTCCCATCGGGAGACCATCGCGGAAAAGAGACGCTCTCCTCATGCCCCGTCAGTTCGACGCGCTCCGCCCCATCGAGGCGGCTCCGGTAGAGACCTCCATGCTCGGAATCGATGTATACGATCCAGTTCCCGTCGCGCGAAAAGCTGACATGCATGACGCCTGAGTTCGGACCAAGGTTGGAGTATTGCGCAGTCGCCAGATCCAGACGCTTGAGGTCCTCTCGCCACGCTCCGTTGTAAAAGAAAATGTGCCGACCGTCTCGACTAGGCGTGCCGCCCCACGGTCTGTCAGGACCGAACGTCAATTGAAATGGGCCTGGTGCAATGCGGCGCCACCAAGAATCTTTTTCGCGCAGCGCCCAGAGATTCGACAGTCCGCCGCGAGATGACGTGAAGATGAAATAACGACCGTCGGGCGTCCAGGAGCCACAGCATTCGGCCCCAGGGTGCGTCCAGTTGGGAAGCAATTCGTGAAGATTCCTTCCCTCAGTCGAGATCTCGAAAATCGAGTTCCCGTCACTGCTGGGAATCCGCGTGAGGGTGAATCGAAGCGTTTGCCCATCCGGAGACCACGCGAGCCAGAACGGTGCCCCCGGCAGCGAAGCAAGCAGGTGAGCGTTCGATCCATTCGCATTCATCATCCATAAGTTCGAGCCGTTGAGATACGCAATCTGTTTCCCGTCCGGCGAAAAAACGGCGCTGCTAGCGCTAGCTTCTCCCAAGCGCATAGGCGCGCCGCCTTGACTGGGAATCGTCCAGAGGCGGCTCGGTTCGCCTCGCACTTCGAAAGTTCCGATCAACAGTTTGGAAAAATCGGGCGAAACATCCATTGCCAAGGCGCTGGTCGCGCCAGTTTCCACGTGCTGCCCCTCCCCTCCGCTGACGGCGGTTTCCATCAGATTCCAGTGGTCGCCATCGCGCTCCATGTAATAAAGACGCGCACCGTCCGAGACCAGCTTGACGGGAGTGTCGATGCGGGCGGTGGTCGTGAGGTGATCAATGCGCGTCACTCGGGGCGGCGGGAGCGGCGCGTACCACCACAGCAGGAATGCGGCCGTGGCGATCGCTGCGCCTGACAGCGAGCGGATCTGCCAGCGGGCTCGGTCGCTCGCCCGCCTTCGCAGGATTGCGGACGCAGCACGTGGCGCTACCGGGACGGGGAAAACGGCCGAGCCCGGCGGGGTAGTCCTGGGATCAGACCCAGTTTCATCCGTCGTGGCAGACATCGGACCTGCAAGATCTGTTTGCGGGATTCCCGACCCTGAGTCCGACAGCCCTTCCAGGGCAAACGCGAGATCTGAAGCCGATTGATAGCGCTGCTCCGGGTTCTTCTCCAGACAACGATGCACCACCCGCCGCAATGCTGGCGAAATGTTTTCGGTGACCTGCGAGATTCCTGCTGGGTCTTCGTTCAGAATCGCGCTCATCGTCTCCGCCGAGGTTGGTTTCTGAAACGCTCGCTTTCCCGCCAGCATTTCGTACAGAGTCGCGCCGAAGGCAAAGATGTCGGTTCGATGGTCGGCCGTTTGTCCGCGCACCTGCTCCGGCGACATGTAGCCCGCCGTGCCCATCACCACCCCGGGCTCGGTCCCCTCGGTTGGTGGCGTTGTACTGTGCTCTGAGTTGGACCTCGGTTGCGTGAGCTTCGCCAGCCCAAAGTCCAGAATCTTCAATCGTCCGTCGTTGGTGACGAATAAATTTTCGGGCTTTAGATCGCGATGGACAATCCCTTTCTCATGGGCGGCGGCCAGCCCGCGCGCGATTTGCACCCCGCAATCAATCGCCTTGGGCACAGCCAGACGGCCTCGCTTGATGGATTCCCTCAGCGTTTCTCCCACCAACAGTTCCGACACCAGGTAGGGCGCATCCTCATACGTACCCATCTGAAACACCGCAAGAATGTTCGGATGATTCAGCGCAGCCGCGGCTCGTGCTTCCTGCTTGAAGCGCCTCAGCCGGTCGGAATCAGCAGAGAGGAAAGACGGCAAGACCTTGATTGCCACATCGCGTTCCAACCGCGAATCACGGGCGCGATATACCTCGCCCATGCTGCCCGCACCCAGCAAAGACTTCACCTCATAGTCGCCCAGCATGGTCCCGGACACGAGCATTTTTTCACCGATAGGATCTTGCACAAGGCCGGCGCCGCTCGTCCCGTCAGCGTTGTAGCCGTCCTCGGCACAAAGATCCTCGGCCATAGCAGCAGCGACCACCTCTATTGCCGGCTGGTCGATAATTCGTCCCGCTTGCCGCGCGTAAGCCAGCAGCGACTCAACTTCCGCCCGAAGAGGCGGATCGTCAGTGCACGAGCGCTCCAGGAAGGCCGACCGTTGCTCCTCCGCTTGCTCCATCGCGGCATGATAGAGCTCTTCCACGCGGCGCCAGCGGTCAGTTTGCATGGGGCTGCTCCTTGTCCATTTCGCGCAGCAGCCAAGCGCGGGCCATGTTCCAGTCCCGCATAACAGTATCTGGCGAGACCTTCAACACCTCGGCAATCTCTTTAACCTTCAGGCCACCGAAAAAACGCAGCTCAACCACATCGCTTTTTCTCCGGTCTTCTTTTGCTAGTTTGGTCAATGCCTGCTCCAAGTCCAGCAACTCCGCGGGCACGTCAGCGGAAACAAAGAGTCCTTCCTCGAGCGGCAGCTTGTACTCGCCTCCGCCTCGCTTCAAGCAGCCCCGCGAACGGGCAAAGTCGATGAGAATGCGCCGCATCAGCCGGGCGCATACCGCGAAGAAGTGCGCCCGATCCTGCCAGCGCACATTTTGGAACTCCACGAGTTTCAGGTAGACCTCATGGATGAGTGCCGTGGCCTGCAGGGTGTGGCCTTCACTTTCCCGGGACATGTGGCGGCGCGCCAGGCTGTGGAGTTGCTGGTAAACCAGAGGTGTGAGGCACTCCAGCGCGGACTGATCCCCGCCTCCCCAGGCTCGCAGCAGTTCGGTAATGTTGTCCGAAGGAGTTAGATCGGAGGCCATAAGACCCAGCGGCACCAGAGGGTGGGCCCGTCTTGCGACGAAAGCGTACCACAGGCCCAGCCGGCTTCCAACCAGCTTTCACTGGAGACTTTTCTCTCTAGCGTCACTAAATTTTTATCCCCGAAACGTGCCAGTTTCTTGCCGCGCTTTCCGCTATCCCAAATAGAGCTGTGTTCGCTCAGGCTGGGAGACGCCATGAACCGATCGAAGCTTCGAATATTGTCTGCAGTGCTGGTCTTCACCTTAGCTTTTGGAGGGAGCATCGCACATGGGCAGATCACGCCCAGCGCCGACGCATACACCAACACCGCGGCACCGACCACGAACTACGGGGCCAACGGGCAGCTCGATGTCGAAAGCGCCTCGCAAACGACCTATATTCAGTTCAACCTCGCGTCCATCCCCTCGACCTACACCAGCGCCGACATTACCAAGGCCACGCTGAAGCTCTATGTTGAGACGGTCACTGAAGCGGGCAGCTTTAACGTCGACTACGTCATCGGCACTTGGTCAGAAAGCAACATCACCCACAACCTCGCTCCCGCTCTTGGAACCACGATTGCCGCCGGCGTCCCGCTCATCGTCGCAGACAAGAATCAGTACATCCTCATCGATATCACTCCCGCAGTTCAGGCGTGGTTGAGCGGAACCGCCAATGATGGCATTGCGCTGGTCGGCAATAGTCCGCTGAACGCCAGCTTCGACAGTAAGGAAGCCATCTTGACTAGCCATTCGCCCGAGTTGGACATCGTGTTTGCCGGTGGCATTACGGGGATCACCACCGAAAGTGGCAGCGGACTGACGGGTGGAGGCACTACAGGCACTCTGAATCTGAGCCTGGCCCCCTGCACCGCCGCCGGACAAGTTCTCGGCTGGAACGGTACAGCGTGGATGTGTTCTTCCGCAGGTACGGGCACGATCACGAGCGTTGCGGGAACTCCAGGTGGCGGCATCAGCGCCGTCACCAGCGGTGGCGCCATCGCGCTTAGTCTTACAAATCCGGGACCCTTTGCCTCCCTCGCCGCCAACATGTTTAGTGGCAATCAGACGGTTAACGGGAACGTCACTGGGATTAACCTCACCGCTACCGGGTCAGTCTCCGGTGGAGTGGTCAACGCCGCGACCAGCTTCGACATCGGAGGCACTCCGATCGCGTTTGGGTCGGCCAACTCCGGAGCTGTCTTTCTCGGCTACGCAGGGAACTTCCCTTCCTTTTCCTCCACACCGCCGATTATGATTGTGCTAAACACCGCTGTTGGCGCCGATGCGCTCGCCAGCAACACCAGCGGTACCTACAACACATCAGTTGGCGGCGTTGCCCTTAAAGAAAACACGACAGGGTACGACAATACCGCTGTCGGGGCAGAAGCCCTTGTCATCAATACCACCGGTTTCGGCAACACGTCGGTTGGCGCAAACGCTCTTCAGCAAAACACGATAGGAATCGGCAATACCGGTGTCGGGTATAACGCCTTGGAAACCAATGGGTATAACAGCACTAGTTCAACTATGGGAAGCGCCAACACAGCCATTGGAGTGAACGCCGCGTCGGGCAACTCTACCGGCTCCTACAACACCGCCGTCGGCGCCGATGCACTTTACTTCGTCACGGTAGGCGGCACAGCCGGCTCGAACAACACGGCGGTCGGTAGCGGGGCACTTTTCGGCTCAGCCGGCACGGCCGGCAACAACAACACGGCTTTGGGATCCGCTGCTGGGCCGGATGGCACCGTAACGACGACCCTCGCCAACGCCACCGCCATAGGGGCCTATGCGGACGTGACCCAAAGCAACTCGCTGGTCTTGGGCGCCATCAACGGCATGAACGGCTGCGCCGCTCCTAACTGCGGCAGCACCAACGTCGGCATCGGCACGACCGCGCCCGGTGCCACGCTGGACGTCGAAGCCCCATCGAACGCGATGCCATCGGTTAACTTCTTCAGCAGTTCGTCGAAACCGGGGACCTTCAACGTGAACGGCACGACCATCCTCAGCAGCGCCACCACAGCTTTGAATGTGGGTGGGGCGTCCGGGATGTCGGTTGCTGGCAGCGGAATCATCACGTTCGCGAGCGGGCAGACGTTCCCCGGCGGCGGCAGCGGTGGGAGCGGCACCGTGACCAGCGTGACAGCGACACCCGGTCTGGGTCTGCTCGCCAGCCCGAACCCGATCACAACCAGCGGTACTCTGGCCATCGATCCGACTGTAGTGCCCCTGCTTGCGAACAGCAATATGTTCCTGGGGACCAGCAACACCTTCAACGGGAGTGTCTCCGCTCTTTCATTCTCAGGCACCACCATGACCTCCTCCGGACCGATAACTGGCAGCAGTTTTCAGATCGGAAGTAACCTCTTCGACTACGGCTCGTTTGCAAGTGGAAACGCTTTTCTAGGCTTCGCCGGGAACGGCACGATGGCGGGTGGTTATAACACTGCCAGTGGCGCTTTCGCCCTGGGCAACAACCAGGGCAGCATTAGCCCGGGCAGCGCGACGGGCAGCTACAACACCGCCAACGGCACTTATGCGTTAACCAACAGCAACACTGGCGACGACAATACCGCGGTGGGTTTCGCAGCCCTGGCAACAAATACCACGGGCTCTAACAACACTGCCTTAGGATACGGCGCAGGCCCGGACAACTCTCTGGTCGCCAACAGCAGCCTCGCCAACGCGACCGCCATCGGGGCCTACGCGGATGTGACCAAAAGCAACTCGCTGGTGCTGGGCGCCATTAACGGCACGAACGGCTGCGCCTCTCCTCTTTGCAACGACACTTTCGTCGGCATCGGTACGACAGCGCCCAGCAATCTGCTGACCGTCGTCGGCGACATCACCACCACTGCCGACACTCCGCTCAACATCACCAGCCCCAGCCCTTACGGAACCTGGCTAGCCTTAGGCAACACCAGCCCCGCTAGTGGCACCAGCAGCACCGGCGGCGGAACCTGGAACATCATTTCAGCGGGCCCTGACAACAGCGAAGGCGCAGGCAATCTGGTGATCACCAACTTACCCCCGTCGGGCGGATCGTACAACACCGTTCGCATGCACTCCAATCTTACGGTTGATGGCACGGTGACCTGCGCCTCAGGCTGTTCGGGCGGCAGCGGAAGCGGCACGATCACAGGAGTCACTGCAGGAACCGGACTGACGGGCGGAGGCACGACGGGCAACGTCACCCTGAACGTCAATGAGAGCGTGGTGGCATTTCAAAGCGACCTCACGACCGGCATCACCACAGCAGAAAATTACGCCAACGGCGCCTTCGTCCCGCTGGCAGCTCCCGGCGACCTGGCCGAGAGCGTAGCCGGCTCCTGGAGCCATGCGATAGGTGGTAACTCGACGGAAAAGGTAAACGGCTCCGCCACCCAGCAAATCGCCACCAACTTATCCGAGACCGTCGGCGGCAACGTGCAAGAAATGGTAAGCGGCTCCGTGACGCAGCAAATAGGCACCAACTTATCCGAGGTTGTCGGCGGTAGCCGGCAAGAAACGGTAGGCGGCTCGGGGATGAGCATCACAACCTCCGCGTCGGGCACGACAATGACGGTGACCGGATTCTCTCCAGCTTCCGGCAGCGGAGGGACTGCGATTGACGCGATTGGCGGTTCGGTAAGCACCGGTTCTGATTTTCCAGGCGGCACTGCCGGGACGTTTCAAGGCGGCGCTGGAACCTACCAGGGTGACGGAATCTACTCGGTAGTTGGAACCGGACCGAACCCCGGATACGCCGGATATTTCAGCGGCAACGTCGAGGTAAACGGCACGCTCTCGGCAACCCTGAAGGATTTCAAAATCGATCACCCGCTCGATCCCGCCAACAGATACCTCTACCATGCCTCGGTCGAATCCTCGGAGATGATGAATATTTATACCGGCAACGTCACCACCGACGCGCAAGGCGACGCCCGGGTCGAGTTGCCCGATTGGTTTGAAGCCGTCAATGCCGACTTCCGCTACCAGCTCACCGTGATCGGCCAGTTCGCCCGGGCAATTGTGAGCAGCGAAGTGGCCAACCATCAGTTCAGCATCAAGACCGACAAACCGAACGTCAAGGTTTCATGGCAAATCACGGGAGTCCGCCAGGACGCCTATGCCAGGGCGCATCCGCTGGTGGTCGAACAGGAAAAAGACGTGCGCGAGCGCGGCCACTACATTCATCCCGAATTGTACGGCGCATCCCAGCAGCAGAGCATCGATTGGGCGCGCCATCCCGACGCTATGAAGCGGATGCAGGAACCGAAAGCTGGGCAGTTGGGCGCCTCACAGGGTCAGGCAAAGACGACCCGCGCTGAGCGACAGCCGCCGCCCGGCCTGAAAAGCACAGCACCACTGACGCTTCCAGCACACGTAGTGAAGCCGATTGAGACACAAAAGCCGGCAGCGCCCTAATAGTAGTGCCACAGGCAAGAGCCTGAGCTGTGTATCTAGTATGACGGTGCTCATTTGCGCACATCGGGAAATGAACTCCCTGATGTTGCCCTGCTATTTTCCTGTTCGATTTTTACCTTTACCTCAGGTTCTCCGGCAAAATGTGCAGCTGGAGAGCCGGGGCGATTATCGCTTGCCGTCGCCGCAAGGTGTGTGCTTCTTGAAGCACAGTGCTTTCGCTGGCCAAGAAGATGCGGAGCTATTACACCGAGGAACCCACGCGAGCTGATAATCTTGGTGTTGCTCCGGAACCTGGGCTAGCGTTTGGGTAACCCTCAGTTGACCTTGAGTCCGACCGCTCCCGCGAGTTTTCGTTGCTGCTGGCGCGCGATGCGCAAGATGCGCTGATTGCGCTAACCGATTTTTTCCGAGAGGCCGTGGCGGAGCGCAGACGCAATAAGGGGAACGATCTGATTAGCCTCTTGATCGATATCGAAGAAGAAGGAGAAGTGCTGACCGAAGAAGAGCTTTACGCGCAGTGCATCGCGCTGCTTTTCGCAGGGCATGAGACCACTCGAAATCTGATCGGCAACGGAACGTATACCCTCCTCCGGCACCCGCGAGAAACGGCTGAGTTACGCGAGAATCCGGAGATGATCCGCACGGCGGTGGAGGAGATTCTGCGTTATGAGAGCCCCGTACAGTTCACGGCTCGTGTGCTCAAGGAAGATGTCGAGATTTGCGGCCAGCACATTCCGAAGAAGTGGTCGGTCCTGTGTATGCTCGGTGCCGCGAACCGGGATCCAAAACGGTTTAAGAACCCGGATCAGCTAGACCTGAAGAGGCTGAACAACCAGCACCTGGCGTTCAGTGCGGGCCCGCATTCCTGCATCGGAGGCCAGCTCGCGCGATTAGAAGGACAGGTCGCGCTCCTGAATCTGGTGCAGCGCTTTCCCGAGATGAAGCTCGCCGGTCCGCGACCGGAGTGGGCTCCTACTTTTGGATTCCGAGGGCTGAAAAGTCTTCAAGTGTGTTTGTGACTTACGCCGTTTTTTGTGCTAGATTTCGGGCCCGACGCAGTGGAAGCACCCAGGTCGTCTATGTCATCAGATGGAAGAAATGCTTCTTTCAGACGCCGTACCGGGGCGAGATTGTGAATCACTTCGACGAACAACTTCGGCGCTGGTCTTTAGCCCGCCGATCCCTCTTATCTTATTGAAATTACAGATGGTTATTTGGAAAGTTGCAACTGTCTGCGACAAGTCGCAAAAATTATCAGTCTTGACACGTCCGGCCTTTGCGCTAAAGTGGCAGACCTAAGTTGTGTAGCGGCCATGAATGCGTTAGAGGATCGTGCGCGGTTTATTCACGCTGTGAAGGAGAAAATATGAAGAAATCAGCGGTTAGGTTGTCAGTGTGGGTAACTTTTGCCGCGCTTTTGCCTCTCGCGCCTCGCGCTTTAGCTGCTCCCCCGGTTCCCATGCCAGAGGGTGGGACATCTTGGATGTACCTGTTGCCGGCCGGACTTTGTTGCCTTGGAGCCATCATTTTGCGGTCCCACCGAAAAGCGGGCGTGCGCGAAACCAACTAAGCTCAAACTTAGTTTGCCCCGGGACGGCTCAGACCTGTCCGAGTTCACACGGCGTGCAGAAATAAGGCACGCCGTTTTCGTCATCCCACGTTCTCGATTCAATCCTTCCCGAAATGAAGCGCTGACTGGCAAACCTTCGCGCGACCCGTCTTGACTAATCGCTGGAAATAAGAGACTCTTGCGCGCGATTGAGGATGAGGCCGGACCCCGCAATTCCGCGGCTTATTGGCGCCGCCGAACAAGGCGATGCGGCTGCCGCTGACGCGCTTTTCAGTGCTCTTTACGCGGAGTTGCGCCAATTAGCCAAGCGCGAACTCGCACGGCCCGGCGCCGCCGTCAGCCTCAGCGCCACAACCCTATTGCACGAGGCATACCTGGACATGGCGGCGCGCGACGGACCGGCGTTTCCCGACCGCGCGCGATTCATGGGATATGCGGCGCGGGTGATGCGGGGGCTGATCATTGATCATGCACGGCAACGGCACGCCCAGAAGCGCGGGGGACTGTTCGAGTTGACTTCGCTCGACACGGACGCAGGGGAGAATGCGGTAGATCACAGGGACCTGGCGCGAATCGGCGAGGTGTTGGACGAACTCGGCAGAGTGGAGCCTGCCCTCGCCGAGGTTGTTGATTTGAAATTCTTTTGCGGATTTTCTTTCGGAGAAATTGCGACCATGCGGGACGTATCGGAACGTACCGTACAGCGGAACTGGGAGAAAGCGCGCATTTATCTCCACCGAAAGATCAGCGCGGATTTATCGATCTGAGAATTTTATGCCCACACTGAGTCCTGATGAGTGGCAGGCCATAAGTCCATACCTGGATCAGGCGCTCGCGATGTCTGAGGATGAGCGCGCTGAGTGGCTGCGCTCGCTTGGCGAGCATGACCCCACACTGGTCGCGCAACTGACGGAACTCCTCGACGAACACCAGGTGCTGGTTCGCGAAGGCTTTTTGGAGGAGGGGCGGTTCGGATTGCCGAACTTTGGCGGACTCGCGGGCCAGACACTTGGTCCGTACACCCTGATCTCACAAATTGGACAGGGCGGAATGGGAAGCGTGTGGTTAGCCGAGCGCAACGATGGACGTTTTGAGCGGAAAGTGGCGGTAAAGTTCATCCACATCGCACAGATGGGGAGAGGCGGCGAAGCCCGTTTCAAACGCGAGGGCAGCATTCTGGGACGGCTTGCCCATCCGCACATCGCTGAACTTGTCGATGCTGGGGTATCAGCGGCTGGTCAACCGTATCTCGTTCTGGAATATGTCGAGGGGGAGAGCATTGATCGCTACTGCGACCAACACAGGCTGGATGTGGAAGCGCGAATCCGGCTTTTTCTAGAGGTGCTCGTGGCGGTTGCGCACGCGCACGCGAACCTGATCGTGCACCGCGACCTCAAGCCGTCGAATGTGCTGGTCAGCAAAGATGGGGAGGTGAAGCTGCTCGACTTCGGAATTGCCAAGTTGCTCGAAGGCGAAGCGGAGGATGGCGCCGCGACTATTCTCACGGTCGAGGGCGGCCGCGCGATGACACCCGAATATGCGGCGCCCGAGCAAGTGACCGGCGCGCTCGTCACGACTGCCACCGATGTCTACGCGCTGGGCGTGTTGCTGTATGAACTGCTGACGGGACAGCATCCTTCTGGAAGCGATCTCCGCTCGACAGCGGACCTGGTCAAAGCCATTGTCGATACCGAGCCGACGCGTCCATCCGATGTCGTAACCGCGGCGAAAGGCCTCGGCAAAGAAACTGTTGCCAACGCCGCCAGACGCACCACCACACCCGAAAAGCTGAGCCGGTTGCTGCGCGGAGACCTCGACACGATCGTGACTAAAGCGTTGAAGAAGAATCCGCAGGAGCGCTACGGTTCCGTCACAGCTCTGGCCGACGATTTACGCCGCTACTTGCGGCACGAACCGATCGCCGCGCGTCCCGATACGATGTCCTATCGCGCGGGCAAGTTCATACGGCGAAACCGAGCCATGGTCGCCTTGGCGGCCCTCACTGCACTCGCAATTGGCGTGGGACTTGTGGGGACGCTGATGCAGGCCCGAGCCGCGCGAATGCAGCGGGACTTCGCTTTTCAGCAACTCAAACGGAGCCAGGAACACGACGAGCTATTGAATTTCCTTCTTTCCGATGCCGCTCCCAGCAAGACGTCCTCCGTCGGCGATCTACTTGCGCGGGCCGCGCAAGTGACCGAAAAACACCACTCTACGGACCCTTTGCGTCGCGCCGATCTTTTGATGTGGATCGGAGAAAACTATTCGTCCGAGGACCAGACCGCCCAAGGGCGTGTTCTCGTCGAGCAGGCGTATCAGGTGACTCGCGGCCTCTCCGATCACTCGACGCGCGCGCGAGCATCGTGCGCCCTTGCAGACTGCCTCTCTCAAGGCGAAGACCTGGTGCGCGCCGAGGCGCTTGTCCAGGAGGGTCTCCGCGACTTACCCGACGATCCGCGTTATGCCCTTGATCGCGTGGCCTGCCTCCGGATCGGAAGCGACGTGGCCCGGCAAGCCGGACACGCGAAAGAGGGCGTGGCACGGATGCAAGCGGCGCGGCGCATCGTGGAGCAATCGCCGGTCGCGACTGACCTTCTGAAGATGAGCACGGCCCTGGATTTGGCAACCGCCTACAGTGACGCCGGGCAAAACTCCGAAGCACTGTCGGAATTCGCGCAGGCAAGTTCCCTATTGTCGTCGTTGGGATGGGAAGAAACAGCGACCAGCGTCCACTTGTTCAACAACTGGGCATTGGAGTTGGACCAGATCGGGCGGACGCTCGAGGCCGAACAAATTGAACGGCGCGCCCTCGACCTCACCAGCGACGGCAACTCCGTTGAATCGACCGCAATGATCCTGAACAACTACGCGAAGATGCTGCGCAAACTGAATCGCCTCGACCAGGCTGCGATCTACGCGCAACGCTCTTACGACAAAGCGCAGAGTGAGCACAACCAATTAGTGACTAGTCAATCGCTCCTGGAACGAGCGCGAATTGCAATCAGTCAGCGCAAGTTCGCGCAAGCCTCCGAGCTGCTCTCCGAACTCGAACCGCAGATGCGCAAACATCTTCCTCCTGCGCACTACGCATTTGCCAGCCTGGCTGCAGACCGGTCGAAGATCGCCTTGGGAGAAGGCGATCTGGCGCTGGCGCTGCAGCTTGCGGATCAGTCGGTCGCTGTGGGAGAGGCCGCTCTAAAGAGTGGAGGTCAAGGTGCGTTTGCTTTTCCCGGCTTTCTGCTGAATCGTTCCGCAATCGAATTGGCATCCGGAAGCCTGGAGCAGGCTGTTGCCGACGCGAACCGCGCTCTGGCCTTGCAAAAGTCGAATACCCAGCCGAATTCTTTCTCCAGCACGCTCGGCTATGCCTACTTGGCCCTGGCGCGAGCTCTGGATGCTCAGGGCAAGCATGGCGATGCGCAAGCAGCAGCCGATTTAGCGGACCAAAATCTTGAGAAATGTATCGGCGCCGACCATCCCGACACGCACAGCGCCATTCAGTTGGCCACGCTTAGTTCAAAGCGCTAGTATCCCCGACCATCCCCCAGCGTTATTTTCTCACCGGCGTGTCGTCTTTTCCCTTTCGTTTTCGATATTCCAAGTAGAGTGGAGAGTAGAGCCTGCTAAATCTGGCTCTTGGGACGATCTTCGCGGTAGCGGGTCAAGGGGCCCCGCTACTCGTCTTCCTCGCTTAGAAAATCAAGGCGCGAACATGGAGAAGTCTTATGAAGCGCATCGCAGTGTTTGTAACCGCTTGTCTGTCGATACTCGGGGGCATGCTGCCGCTCGCGGCGCAAAACAATACCGGCGCAGAAGTTGTCGTTCCACGTCTGGTCAGCTATTCGGGGAAAGCGCTCGATGCGCAGGGTAGACCGCTGTCCGGAATCGCGGGAGTTACCTTGTCCATCTACAAGGATCAGTACGACGGCGCGCCCCTGTGGCTGGAAACGCAAAACGTGCAGGCCGACAGCAAGGGCAACTACACAATCCAGCTCGGCGCCACCAAGCCGGAAGGCTTGCCGCTCGATCTGTTCAGCTCCGGAGAGGCGCGCTGGTTGGGCGTGCGCGTCAATTCCGGAGACGAGCAGCAGCGCGTGCTGTTGCTCAGTGTGCCCTACGCGTTGAAAGCCGCCGACGCACAAACTCTGGGCGGACTGCCAGCTTCGGCCTTTATGTTGGCCGGAACCGTCGCGGCCGGGAGTAGTAGTCCGTCGGCCACAATTTCGGCTCCAGAGACCATTGCGCCCGCGCTGTCGGGCACGGGCGCTACTGACTTTTTGCCCTTGTGGACCAATCCTACCGGGGCGCTGGGCAGTTCCGTGCTGTTCCAGTCAGGAACCGGCACGACTGCGAAGATCGGCGTCAACACGACCACTCCCGCCGTGACTCTCGACGTGAACGGCGGCGAAAACGTGCACGGCATTCTGACGTCCACGGCGCTAGGTAATGCTACAGCGGCCGGCGGCAAGAACTCACAACCTCATGACTTCGTGGCTTCTGTATACAACAGTTCCACTGCCACGGCGATAGCACAGAAATTTCAATGGCAGGCTGAGCCAGTCAGCAATAATACGGCAAGCGCATCGGGTGCTATGAGCCTGCTCTATGCCTCCGGCACCGCAGCACCGGTCGAAACGGGCTTGAAGATCAACAGCAAAGGCCAGCTTTCATTCGCCGCCGGGCAGACCTTTCCTTCGACCGTAGGCTCGGTGAAGAGTGTAGGGCTGAGCGCGCCGGCGTCGGATTTCACGGTCAGCGGGACACCTGTAACCGGCAGCGGCACGCTGGCTTTGAACTGGACCGTCGCACCAACGAGTGCCGCGACTGCGAATGCCATTGTCAAGCGCGACGCCACCGGAAGTTTCAGCGCGGGTTCGATCACAGGCGACCTCGGAGTATCGGGCTACTCAGCGACCGTGGGACTCTACGGCCAGAGTAATGGCACAGTGTCGGGCGACAACGGAGTTGAAGGCGTAACTTTCGCCGGACCAGGCTCCGGCGTGGCGGGGTTCAATGACTCGGGCGTCGCGGGCAGCATCGGCGTCTACGGTCAAGCTGATACCGCAGTCTACGGCAATGGGGCGACGACCGGAGTTTACGCCCACGGCGGCTCCTTCGGATTCGTTACCGACGGCAACGTGCAGCAGGCTCGCAGCGCGGGCGGTTGGGTCAAGGCCATGGTGTACATGGATACAACAAACGGCGGGAATACGATTGTGCGCTGCTTCAACTCCACCCTGGCCGGTGCGGCTGCCACGACCCCGCCGTGCGGTATTACGGTAGTTAACCCTCCTCAAAACTACGGCAGAGGCATAGATTTCGGCTTCCAGGTTGACGATCGCTTCATCCTGGCACAAACAACCTACAACGCAAATTTCATTACCACGTGTGTGGACACCGACCCCAACTGTCACGCCTACGTCTACGTACCAACCGCAAATCAAGTTCTTGTACAGAGTTGGGATGACAGCGGCAATGAAGCGGGAAATCGCTATTATCTCGTCGTCTATTGAGGCAAGCAGCCACTGGTTTGGACGCGGGCTTCAGCCATCGGCACCGGGGACAGAGTCAACCCGGATCGGAATGCGAACAAAACATAAGAACTGAGGTGACGCTGTGAAGTCGCATGAGAATTTCCTCTCTCTGTTACTCGTGATAGTGATTTTGTCGGGCTTGCTGGTGGGCCAGGGAGCCGCACAATCCCAGGCCATCGTTCCGCGCCTGGTGAATTTTTCGGGCAAGGCGGTCGATGCGGAGGGGAAACCGTTGTCCGGGGTCGCCGGAGTTACATTCGCCATCTACAAAGATCAATCCGAGAGCGTGCCACTGTGGCTGGAGACCCAGAACGTAACTGCCGACAGCAAGGGAAACTACACCGTCCAACTGGGCGCCACCAAGCCGGAAGGCTTGCCGCTCGATCTGTTCACCTCCGGAGAGGCACGTTGGCTCGGCGTGCGCGTGAATGGCGGTGAAGAACAGCCCCGGGTGATGTTGTTGAGCGTGCCATATGCGTTGAAGGCCGGGGATGCGGAAACCGTGGGGGGACTTCCGCCCTCGGCCTTCGTGCTGGCTGCACAGGTGGCAACAGGCTCCTCTACGGTGAGCAACGCGACGCAAGTGGTTTCTCCGCAAACCGCCACCAACGTGACCACCACCGGCGGCGCGCTCAACTACTTGCCGATCTTCAGCGGCGCCACCGCGATCATCGATTCCGCAGTGTTTCAGACAGGCAGCGGAACCACAGCACACGTGGGCATTAATACTACGACTCCCGCGTCCGCGCTGGATGTGAAGGGCGGCGTCACCGTCCGAGGCACACTGAACCTGCCCTCCGCTGGCGCTGCCACCGCAGCTAAGGGGACGAACTCCTATCCCCAGAACTTCGTCGCTTCCGCCTTCAACAGCACATCCGTCGCGGCGGTGAACCAAGTGTTCCAGTGGCAGGCGGAGCCCGCCGCGAACGACACCGCCACTCCGTCGGGAACGTTGAACCTGCTGTTTGGTGAAGGATCCGCCAAACCATCCGAGACGGGACTGAGCATCTCCAGTAACGGGCAGATCACTTTTGCGGCCGGGCAAGCTTTTCCGATCACGGGCAACGAGACGGTAGGCGGAAATCTTAGTGCAACCGGAACGGTCACCGGCAGCGGTTTTCAGATTGGCGGCAATATGTTCGCCTTCGGTTCCTACGCGAATGCCAACGCGTTCCTTGGCTTTGCAGGGAACTCAAGCGTGACCGGCGCCTACAACACCGCCAGCGGCTATGAGGCGCTCGCTGCTGAGACTTCGGGAGCGAGCAACGCGGCATTTGGAAGCCTCGCACTCTTCTCGAACACGACCGGTTCTTACAATACTGCCCTGGGTTCGACTGCTCTTTACTGGAACAAGACCGGCGTGTACAACACTGCGGTCGGTTTTCAGGCGCTCAACAACAACACCACGGGCGGATCGAATACGGCCACCGGACTCAACGCGCTGTTCGCCAACACCAGCGGCGGCGAGAACACCGCAGGCGGTTATGACGCGCTGTTTGCTAACACTACCGGTTCGTACAACACTGCCTTGGGTTCGAAAGCTCTCTACCTCAACAATACCGGCGCATACAATACCGCAGTCGGTTCTCAAGCCCTGGCCAACAACACCACCGGCGGATCCAATACTGCAACCGGACTCAATGCTCTTTACGCCAACACCAGCGGCAGCCAGAATACCGCCAATGGATACGAAGCCCTCTTTGTGAACACCACCGGTACGGTTAACACTGCCAGCGGCTACCAGGCGTTGGATAACAACATTACCGGCTACGGAAATACCGCGGCCGGCGCCTACGCTCTCGTCACTAATACAACAGGCGGGGACAACGCAGCGTTTGGCACGTACGCGCTCTACTCCAATACCACCGCCAGCGGAAACACAGCCGATGGCTATGCCGCTCTCTACTGGAACACAACGGGCGCCAACAATACGGCTACCGGGTTTCAGGCACTTAACAGCAATACTACTGGAGCCTCCAACAGCGCCGCCGGATACCAGGCTCTCTTCACCAACACCACCGGCTACGACAACGCGGCCGTTGGGTATGAAGCCCTGTACACCAATGGCTCCGGCTACGCCAACACTGCAACTGGGTATGAGGCCCTATACTCCAACACCAACGGGTGGGACAACACAGCCGATGGCTGGAATGCCCTGCGTTCCAACACCCAGGGCACATACAACACTGCGACCGGCAACCAAACGATGTACTGGAACACCACCGGCGAAAACAACACTGCCGATGGCTATGCCTCACTCAACCACAACACGACAGGAAGCACCAACACGGCGACGGGTGCTTTGGCGCTGAACACGAATGTCCAAGGCGGCGGAAACACTGCGGACGGCATGTACGCACTCGCGCTGAGCAACAGCGACGGCAATACCGCCGTCGGCGCCTATGCGCTGGGCAATAATACGACGGGAGACCAGAACACTGCGGTCGGCTACTATGCCCTCGTCAACAACAATACCGGCAACGGTCTGACATGTGTCGGCTACAGCTGCGAGACCGGTTCTGACGCTATTGTCAACGCCACTGCCATCGGCGCGCACGCCATCGTCTCTCAAAGCAACTCTCTGGTTCTAGGAGGCAAGGGCGATTACGCGGTAAAGGTCGGCATCGGCACTGACGTTCCATCGAGCATTCTCACCATCGCGCGGAACGCAGGTCATCCCGTCAGCGATAGCTGGGAGACTTATAGTTCGCGTCGCTGGAAGACCAACATCCAGCCGTTGCAGAACGCACTCGGCAAGGTCGAGCAGCTACGCGGCGTCTCTTACGACTTGAAAGACTCAGGCAAACATGAGATCGGCGTCATTGCCGAAGAAGTCGGCGCAGTCGTTCCAGAACTGGTCAGCTTCGAGGAGAATGGCAAAGACGCTCGCGGCGTGGACTACAGCCGTCTGACGGCGCTGCTCATCGAGGCAGTGAAGCAGCAGCAGAAGCAGATCGCAACACAGCGGTCACAAATCCGACAGTTGCGGGACAAGGATGCAAGGCAGACCCATGAACTCCTCACTGTCGCGCGACAAATGAAGCTTCTCCAAGGCCAATTTGCACAACTTTCCGGGAGCGTGAGAGAACTGAGGCGAGCCAACCAACTATTATCGCCATCCACCCCGGCTCCTCGCACCCAAGTCGTCGCGGCGACAAACAGTCCGGAATAGAAACAAACTGCGTCACAATGAGTGTGCGGCTGACTCGATGTTTTGCAGTATTCCTGCGGTCCTCTTGAGCAAGGGCTCTGTCTCTATCTTCCTCAGTGCTGTTATTTCTGCCAGTCGCCTCACCTACCGTTGGCGATCTGAGTTATTCTGTTTGATCACGCGAAGGGAAGACACTATGAGAAGGATGATGCTTGTTGCCGGAGTTTTATATTGCAGCCTGTTCGCGTTCAGCCAGGACCAGGGTGGGCAGTCGGTGGTCAACATCAACATCAAGATTTCCCGGTCGGTGCCCGCGGTAAATTACTTGACGAATTCTTCCACCCGAATTGACTTCAAGGGCACACCCTTGTTGCCTTTCGCGGTGGGCAGCGCCAGGGTGGACAACAAAAAAGGCTTGATATCGGTGGATGCCAGTTTCTCAAAAATGTCGCCCGCTACGCTGCTCGGCCCAGAGTTCCTGACTTATGTCGTTTGGGCAATTACTCCCGAAGGTCGAGCCAGCAATCTTGGCGAACTACAACTCAATGGTGACAAAGGAAAGCTGAGTGTGACCACAAGGTTGCCGAACTTCGCCATGATTGTGACGGCCGAGCCGTACTTTGCGGTTTCCGCTCCCAGCGAAATGGTCGTGCTACAGAATGTGCCGCGCCAAGATACCACGGGCGCCACAACACCCGTCACAGCCAACCTGTTGAGCCGCGGCACCTACAGCGGAGCCAAACTCGAACCTTTCACGATTAATCCTAAGATCCCTCTGGCGGTCTACGAAGCTCGCAACGCACTCCGCATCGCCAAAGTTGAGGGGGCAGAGAAGTACGCTCCCGACGCCTGGGCAAGAGCAAGCCAAACTGCGGCACAAATGGAAGACTATCTGGCCAAGAAGCAGAAGGATCCTATTATTACGGCCGCGCGAGACGCCGCCCAACAAGCCGAAGACGCACGCTCGATCGCCGTCCGGCAAGCGGCTGCAGAAACAGTTGCAGCTGAGAAACGTGCAGAGGCAGAGAAGCTCGCGCAACAGCAGCAACAGGCCGCACAGCGGGAAGCCGAGTTAAAGGCGCAGCAGGAAGCCGCCGCGGCGCGAGCTGCACAGTCTGCTGCTCTGGCCGCTCAGGAGGCGCAGGCCCGGGCACAGGCGGAAGCTGCGCAGAAGAAAGCGCAAGAGGCGGCCGCAAAGTCTGCCGCCGCTGCTGCCCAGGCGGAGCAAGCGCAGCAACAACTCCGTGCCCAATTGCTTGCCCAACTCAACTCTGTGCTGCAAACCGTCGATACACCACGCGGACTCGTGGTTACCATGGCCGATGTTCTGTTTGCTTCCGGCAAGTTTCAGCTCTCGCAGGACGCGAGTCTCAAGCTAGCCAGGCTATCTGGCGTCATCCTGGCGCATCCCGGTCTGAAGCTGCGTATTGAAGGCTACACTGACAGCACGGGGAGCGAGGCATTCAATTTCACGCTGTCCGGTCAGCGAGCAGACGCGGTGCGAGCGTTCCTGGTAGGGCAGGGACTAAAGCCCGAAGATGTCACGTCGGCAGGAATGGGGCAAGCCAATCCAGTGGCCAGCAATGACACGGCCGCCGGCCGCCAGCAGAACCGGCGCGTCGAGATCATCGTTTCTGGCGAAGCGATTGGAACAAAAATCGGTCAATAGCCGGAGAACCCGGAGAGATTCCCCGTCAGAATGGAATCTGCAGTTTGGCGCTCCACCTGACAAAAATCTCCATCCCGGCAGGTCTAGTCCCGTTTCATTGCAGCTTGGCGTACTCGGCTTTGGCTTGCTTCAAAATGGAGATGTCGGGATCGCCGTCTTTCCAGAGGGTGAGGAAATCCTGGTAAGCCGCAACCGCCCTAACGCGAGCGGCGTCAGCGCCTTGTGACGTTGCAGACGGGGCTCCTTATGTTAAGACGTTTGATGTCGTCGGCATGACGTTTCAAACGGTCGGCGTTGCCCTCCCATCGGAAGCAGAAAACCTGATCCACCAGGCTGATTCGGCACAAGGCGGCTACCGCTGCAACGAAACGGCGCCATAACACTACAAGCCATCTCACAAGTAATTGTGGTACACCCCTTTTTCGCGAAAGTACGGCGCTGAGGCAATCCCTAGAGTAGCAGGCTGCGGAAAAACAACTCTGCGGGTTTAACTTTTTTCAGGCCGTATTATTAGGGAAGAGTCTTGACTTCATCTGTTAATGGCTAGAGGATCCTTTCTTCGTCGACATTGTCAGAGATGCCTGTTGCTTAATTGCCCTTCACCAGAGTGCCGCTGACAACCGTGTCCGCGTCCGTCTCAACGGCTAGCAGTTCCTTCCCACAGTCCACAACCACGAAGCTGAAGTGCATTTCGGGCTGTCCCTTCGGCGTTATGGTAGCCGTGCCCTTGCAGTCCCTGTCGACCGTGTAAGAACCGGTGACGGGCTCCTCTGCAAGCGTCGTGCTACCCTCGGCACCCGCTATATGTCCGCTTATCACTCCTTCTCCAGAAGGGCTGACCCTTAACTTCAACTCACCGATGAAACCCACCCAACCTGTGGCGGGCGCCCCTGCGAGGAAGAGGCCGGTTGTTTCAAACCCAAAACTGCCCTTAACTCCGGCATTGGTGCAGGTCGGGAAGCCCTGCCTCACGGCGAGTCCCTCCGAAAAAATGTGAAGAGCCAAAAATCCGGTTGACGTAACCACCAAGGAGAAGGGGCTGGCTCCCGCGGGGTTACCCGTGCCGGTGCAGTTCGAGGTGACTTCGTATGTTCCGTTGACGGGTGCGGTGACAATCACGCCGTCATGGGATGCCGTGTTCTCTCCGGCAAACGTGCCTGTGGTTGGGTCAAACGTGAGCTGGGTCACGGCGGCGGAGGCAGGGGTGCCGTTGCTGTCTGTGCTGTCATGCAGAAACCCGTAGGTGCCACTCAGAGAGGCGTTGGAACAAGTCGCCGCCCAGGCGCCGGAACCGAGCGCAAAACTGGCGAGAACAATCGTTCGAGCGATGCGAAACGTTTTGGAAATCATGGTGCTCTCCTCTTCGCTGTTTTTTCTTGCTTTTAGAGCCGCCCCTTCATGTGCCTATTGTCCCTATGAGCGTCAAGGCCCCGGTGGCACTATCGATGCTGTACATCGAGACGCTGTTCGAGCCGGAGTTCGTCACATAGGCGAACTTTCCGGATGGATGGATGACTATCGAGGTGGGAGATAGCTCCGTGGCGATCGTTCCTGAAGGCGTTAACACCCCGGTTGTGGCGTCGATGGTGTACATCGAGACACTACCTTCCGTGTCATTCCCCGTCCAATTGGCCACATAGGCGAACTTGCCCGCAGGATCCACGGCTACGGAGAAAGCGCTCGTTCCTGCGGCAATCGACCCTATAAATGTTAGGGCCCCGGTAGTGGCGTCGATGGTGTACATCGAGACGCTACCTTCCTTGTCATACGTCCAATTTGCCACATAGGCGAACTTGCCCGCAGGATCCACGGCTACGGAGACAGGGCCTGGTCCGGCAGCAATCGTCCCTGTGGACGCTAAAGCCCCAGTCGTTGGGTCGATGGTGTACATGGAGACGTCGTTCGATTCGAAATTCGTTACATACGCGAACTTGCCCGCAGGATCCACGGCCACAGAGTCGGGGCCTGCTCCTGCTGCGATGATCCCAGTGGACGTCAAGGCCCCGGTGGTGCTGTTGATGGCGTACATCGAGACGCTGGAATCACCGCCGAAGCTACCGGGCGGGAAAGCTCCCCCATCCGCCGCATAAGCGAACTTGCCGGATGGATCCACCGCGACCGAATTGAAAAACTCCGCGGTTCCGTTTACGCCTGTTCCGATTATCCCTCCTGTGGTGGACGTTAAGGCCCCGGTCGTGGGATTGATGGCGTACGTCACAACGCTGCCAAAATCGATATCCCACACATCCCCCGAACTCGCCACGTAGGCGAACTTGCCAGAAGGATCTACGGTCACGGAGTCGGTATTTTCGTCATTTGTAGACACCGGTGGTCCTATGGACGCTAGGGCTCCGGTGGTGGGGTTGATCGTGTACATGGACACGTCGCCATAAAAATCGCAGCCCTCACCCGCCACATAGGCGAACTTTCCGGCAGGGTCCACAGCGATTGATTGCGGATCAACAGCTCCTGTCGTTATGGTGAAGGTCGACGTGTTCGAGCTACCCCCGCCAGGTCCAGGGTTGAAGACTGTGACCGCGGCTGTCCCGTCTGCGGCAACGTCACTCGCCGAAATCTGGGCAATGAGTGCGTTAATGGCATCCATAGTGGTCGGCCGGTCGCTGCCGTTCCAGCGCACGACTGAACCGGTCACAAAATTTGTCCCAACTACCTCCAACTGAACGGGCTCTTCTGGGGGAGCGCAGCTTGGAGCGAGTAAATTGATCGTCGGGACGGGGTTAAGGCCGCTGGTGATGGTGAAGTTAATCGCCTTGGAGGTGCCACCGCCGGGAGCGGGGTTGGTCACTGTCACGGCGGGCGTGCCGGCTGTCGCGATGCTGGCAGCAGGGATGGCCGCAGTCAATTGCGTGGAGTTGACGAAGGTGGTGGCGGGCGCCGACCCGCCGAAGTTAACCGTAGAAGCTGCGACGAAATTCGTCCCATTGATTGTGAGCGTGAAAGCCGCTCCGCCAGCAACGGTACTGTTCGGCGAGAGTGTGGTGATAGTTGGAGTGGTATTAGATGCGCTGGATGTAGGCGACGGACTCGTGCCGCCTCCGCATCCGGCAAGGAGCAAAAGGCTCACAATGCCCCCAACCGCGAGTTTTCTCACTAGTACTGTTTCGCTTTTCATGGCACCCTGCCGTTCCAGTTACCCACTTCCACATCACCGACCGTCGGCAAGATGCACAACCGCTTCAAACAGAGCGGCGGGCATCCAACTTAGCCAGCGCGCCGCTAGTTGTTCCCCTCATCCAGCCTGGTCGCCTCTCCCGAGATAGCCTTGCCCTCCCCCAGTGGCCCAGCGGTGAGCAGCCAGAATCTCTTGCCACCGTCAAGGACGATGATGTTGTTGGCTTTTGTACCATCCGCAGCGAAGAGCGACCCGGTACAATCCGGATCGACCGTGTAGGTTCCGTCCGGCCAAGGGGAATTGCTCCAGTCGAACGATACGGTGTAGCTGGCTCCGGTGTTGCGAATGACGCCGCGCTTCCCATCTCCGTTAAAGAGATCGAGCCCCAGCTCGGCACGAGGGCCTTGCCCCACAACAGAGCCCGACCTGAGGTAAGCGTAGGTCCCTTTGAGACTGGCAAGGCTACAGGCGCAATCTTTGGCATGAACGTTGGTGACAGCCCCCGGAATGTAAGCAAAAATCCCAAGGAGCGCGAGACCTGTCACGAGAAGAAGATGCTTTCCGAACTTCCTCATTTTGATTCTCCTTTCTTTTTCCAGCTCAAATTCGCGCGAAGTTGCTTGAGGCGCAATGGTCGGCGAATGGTCCGTGGGTGTTTTTGTTCTGATCGTGCAACTCTCTGAATACAGGTGGCTTGTAGTCACACCCGCATATTCCTTAGGTGGTAGGCAGTAGTGATAGACTACTGGCCATCTGGGGGCGCCTGCTATGGAGGCCACCAACCGAACCCGCAGGGTGCGATTCGACGCCTTTGAAGTGGACATGCGTTCGGGTGAAGTGCGCAAACACGGCATCCGGCTAAAGCTTCATCGCCAGCCTTTCCAGGTACTCTCGCTTTTGCTGGAGCATCCCGGGGACATCGTTACACGCGAGGAGCTTCGCCAGAAACTCTGGGCCGTCGACACTTTTGTCGACTTCGATACCGGTCTGAACAGTGCCGTCAAAAAGCTGCGCGACGCGCTCTGTGATTCCGCTGAGGAACCCCGCTACATAGAGACTCTGCCACGCCGGGGATACCGTTTCATTGCTCAGGTGCAAAATGGCGACTTATCCGCCGGAGTAGCGCCGAGCGAGTCAATCGCTGTCATCCCTTTGCGGCCAAATCCAAATGAGAAGGGGCTTAGCGCGGAACGGCCGGCGGATGGAGAAGTCGAGGTCCGACCAACCGGGGCTTCGCGGGCGCGTCTCTGGCTTGCTCTGGGCGGTCTGGCTGGAGTCGCGCTTATTGCCATTAGCTACGTTACGCTCCAGGGCCCTGGGCATGCGTCCCAAACCAAAATCAGATCGCTGGCAGTCCTGCCCTTGAACAACCTGTCCGGCGATTCAACTCAGGAATACCTGGCTGACGAGATGACCGAAGAGCTGTGCGGACGACTGGCCAGAATCCATGATCTGCGCGTCATTTCCCGTACCTCGGTCATGCGCTTCAAGGGTACGAAGCTCTCGGTGCCAGAGATTGCCAGGGCGCTTGGGGTGGACGCTCTCGTCGAAGGTTCGGTGATACGGCAGGGCAGCCGGATTCGTGTGCACGCCCAGTTGATTCGTGCCTCAACCGACGAGCACATTTGGTCGGACGAATACGACGGCGAGTTGGGGGACGTACTTGCTCTCGAGAGTGAGGTGGCGCAATCCATCGCGCGCAGAGTCGAGGTCAAAGTCACCGGAGAGGAGCGTGCCAGGCTGGTCACGGCGCATCATGTCTCGCCTGAAGTTTACGAGAGCTATCTTAAAGCCGAAGAAGAGTTCAGCAAGAGCAGCAGCAGGGCTGGGTTTGAACAGAGTATTGCCTATTTTGAGGAAACGATCGGCAAGGACGCTAACTTTGCACCGGCTTACGTCGGCCTCGCGAAGGCGTACGAGAGGCTCGGATCCGTTCCTGTCGGTGCCCCCCCGAAGGAAACGCATCCAAAAATGATGAGTGCAGCCCGAAAAGCGATTGAACTGGATCCGGACCTTGCGGCACCCCACGTCTTGCTTGCAGCGGTATATCAGAAACAGTGGCAGTGGACCGACGCCGAAGCGGAATTCAAGAGGGCTCTTGAGTTGAACTCGAACGATGCTGGTGCGTACGTCGGCTACGCCAAGTGGCTGATGTGCCAGGGGCGGACGGACGAGGCCCTGGCGTGGGCCCAGCGTGCCCGCGACCTTGATCCGCTTGGATCCGCCGGTGACCTGCTTGGATTCCCTGGCATCACTAGGGGCTGGATATTGTTTCATGCGAGACGTTACGACGAGGCCATCAGTGAGTTGCGAAGCGACGACCCGGACCATTGGTATCTGGGAATGGCCCTGATTGCCAACGGCCAACCAGACGAAGCGATTACGGTGCTTGAGAAGGCGCTCTCTCGCTCCCCCGACCGGAGTCCGTCTGTAATGGGCGTGCTGGTTCGGGCCTATGCGCATGCTGGGCGTCGTAGGGAAGCCCTTCGCCTGCTTGATGAGTTGAAACGACGGCAGCAGACAAGCGACGTTCCCGCCGCCCCCTTTGTGAACGCTTATTTGGGACTCGGTGACAACGAGCAGGCACTTGCCTGGCTGGAGCGGGCCTACCAGGAGCAGTCAAACCTCCTGCAACTGATCAAGGTCCATCCGTACTTCGATCCCTTGCGCGGCTACCCGCGTTTTGTGGATCTGGTCCACCGCGTCGGGCTTGACCAGCCTCGATAGCCGCCTCTTTGATGCAACGAAAATCAGCCTGACAGTCCAAGGCGCCGCAAAAATTGTCTAAAACAGGACCCGCGCTTTCAGTTGGATCATCCGGGGGGAAACATCGCCTCCCAGACCGGCTCCCAAAATGCTGGTCGGTGGCATCTCCATCGTCGATATCTGTCCGAAGCCTGCGTCCGAGCTGTAGTTATCGGGCGGGCCGAAATTTGGGTGATTGAAAAAATTAAAGAATTGGAAGCCAATACCCAGCACCACTTTGTCTCGGCCGACAATGCTCGTATCCTTCATGATCGCGAAGTCAGTATTGAAATAGCTCGGATAGCGGAAACGGTTGCGGCCTTGCGCAAAGGAAACCGCAGTTCCGGAACAAGGCCCGGATCGACCTGGCAAGTTCCCCGCATTGAACGAGCTCTCGCAGCCCGTCTGCACAAACAGTGCGCCCCGATTCGGCGCTCCATTCTCGAGCACTTGCGGAGGCCAACAAGGATGCGGGAATGGTGGGATTACGGCCCCCGCCCCGCAGGAGTGGGACCCGCCGAGTGGAGCAACTGGCACAGCGTAGATTGTCCCATAGAAATTGTTCGGAGCCAGATTACCGCTTTCTGCGAGATCGATCACCGTGTAGGGAAATCCGGTTCGCGCGAAAATCGTTCCCGAGACCTGCCATCCCTTCACCAGGAAATCAGGACCGCGACCGTGGAGCATGGTCTTTACCGGCAGTCGCCACACGTAGTTCGCATTGAAGGAGTGACGAACATCGTAATCTGCGGCTCCGTAGCTCCCGCGCAGATTAAAGGGATCCTGGGGGAGTTCGGAACTGCCTGCAGTGAATTGGGCGAGGCCGCCGTTTGAAACTTCATCCAGAGCGTGGCCGTAGGTGTAGTTCGCCTGGAACAAACCATCGCCGAAGCCGGCAAATGTTCGTCGAAAGGAAACGACCGCGCCATTATAGTTCGAGATTCCCGGTGTGGCATATTCAGTGACGCCACTGAAGCGAGGGTCGGCGCATGGCGGAACGGGCGGGCTGCTGCAGAGCGTAGGCGGAAACGGACCCCATCCGTAAGCATTGGCTGAGGGATTTTGCACGAACTCATGAATTCCGTGGTTGCCGTAGTATCCGAGAGTCACCGAAGTGCTGGTACCAAACGTCTGCTGCACTTCCAGGCTCCACTTCTGATACTGGGATGAACGAGGATGATTAGTCGCAACGATAATGCTGGGAGGGAAGAAGTAAGGATCTGACGCTTTGATCTGAGCAAGGTTTTTGCCGGCTGCAAACCCCTCGACAAAGGCAGCATTTGAGGCGGCGGCTACTTTAAAAAGGCTGCTGGTTTCTTCCGGAGCGAGATTGTAGGCGCCAAATACGTTCACGCGGTTAACCAGTGGTGGATTGTCAGAGAAATAGGTTGCGAACCCGCCGGTTAGCTCATAAAACAAGCCGAACCCGCCACGCACCACGGTATTGCGCGAAACTCCTAGCGGTTGCCAGGCGAAACTGAATCGCGGCGCCCAATCAACAGCATCTTTGTGAAAGAAAGCTTGTTCACGTTTCGAGATCGCCTGATTGTAAGGCTGTGCCGGGTCGTGGCTGATCGATTCAAATGGTCCAGATAATTCAGCAAAGCAATCGTCGGCACAGACCGGATTTGATTCATGTTCCGCCCGCAGTCCGAGAGTAAGGGTCAGGTTGGATTTTAGCTTCCACTCATCCTGCCCATAGCCCGCAAGAGTGTAGGTAGCGAAGCGCTGTGCCAGCTGCGTGGCAAACGATTGACGCAAGCGTGTGGAGTCACTTTGTGGAGATGCTCGATCCACGCCCCCGGAATAAAATGCTTCCATAGTTGACGGGAGCACATCTCCGGTGGCGTTTTGCGTATAGTCTGAGTTGCTCAAATATCCTCGCAGGAAATCCAGACCAAATCCGAACTTGTGCTTGCCCCGAATCTTCAGGAAATCATCGGCGATCTCGTACTGCGTGAGCGCTCGCCCGAGGGGATAGGCATAGATGTAGTTAAATCCCCCCAGCTGCGTGAATGGCCCACCGGCGTTAGTCCAATCCAGGGTGGTCGGAAAAGCCGCGAGGGTTTGCGCGGAGTTGACAACGCTCGTCACCCCATCCTGGTAAATACCCGCCAATAGGAACTGGTTCGCGGCGGTTGTTCCAAATGTGTGAGTTTCGTTCAACTGTGCTTGCCACCATGGCCCGCTGTAATAGACATTGAAGAGTGAGCTTATCGGGTCGACGACAATCGGTTGACGGCCATTGTCGTATTGGAGCAGAAAGAAAGCACGATCGTTGGTCCGGACGTTCCAATCCATACGGCCAGACACAAAGGATTCACTCGTCGGCTGCGCAAGTGTTGTCTGAAAATGGATTGCGCACGGAAGGTTCACTCCGAGTTGACCTTGCGCGGTCTGCGGACCGATGAATACACCACTCGGGCTTGCGTCGAGACAACCGAGAGGATCGGCGAAGCTCCCCGGAGTAGCCGCTGCTATTCCAGGGGTTTGGTTGTAGAGACTGAACATTTGCTTATAGAAAGCATCAGAAGCGGACGCCCAGCCAAAGATAGAATCGATATTCGCTATGGTTGCCGCCTCAAACTGCGGGCTCGGGAGAACCACCTGAACAGGAGAAGGCAGCAAGACTCGCAAGCCTTCGGTATCAAAAAAGAAAAAAAGCCTATTCTTCTGGATGGGCCCCCCCACCGAAGCCGCCCACTGATTGGCGATATCGAACGGGCGAGGATTGCCGAATGCCTTCGTGATCCAGTCGGTAGCGTTCAACACGCTACCATTCCAAAAGTACTTGGCGTTTCCGTGGAATTCATTCCCTCCGGACTTTGTGACATAGTTCACATATGAGCCCGGGGCATCTCCAAAATGTCCCGAGTAGCCATTACTCACCACAGTGGCTTCCTGGATTTGGTTTTGACCCAGAAGCATACCCGAAGCGCCAGTAAAATTAAGATGACCCGAGTTGTCGTTCATGCCATTTAAGGTGAAGAGATTTGAGGTCCCGGGCATGCCCAGGATTGAAAAGTTCCCGCCCCCGCCTCCAGTGCGCGCATTGTCGGTGGCCATGATTGCGCCGGGAGCGATCTGGGCGATGTAGGTGAGGTCGTTACCGGGATTGGGTAGTTCCGAGATCTGCCTCTGACTCATCGTAATCGAGACGTCGCCGTTGTCTGCCTGAACTAGCGGAGCCTCTGCCGTCACGAGGAGTTGCATATTTGCTTTTGCAATCTCCAGCGTGATGTTGACTGTAACCGGTGTCCCTAACAATACAGTCACACTCCGGCTTTCCTTGCGAAAACCGTCATGCACTATGGTTAGCGTGTATAGGCTGGGAGAAAGAAAGAAGAAGCGGTAGACGCCATCGCGGTCTGTTTTGGTTGATTCTGTCGTGCCCTTGTTGATGTCCCTGATCTCGACCTCCGCATTCGGCAGAACCGCAAGGCTCTGATCGGAAACGACGCCGGTCACTCCGCCCGAAGTGGTTGTTTGAGCATTCAGCCTATTTGGAAAGAAGGTAGTGAGGAAGATTCCAACAAGAAGCGATAGCGATATCGGACGCAAACTCATCGAACCGCCCCGAGGATTCGATTAGCCAAGGCCCCCCAGATCAGCCAGGGAGACATAATACTCTAATCGTCACGAGGCAGCTTGGTTATTGAATGATGACGACGTTCATGCTCCACGGAGTGAGAGTCAGGATCAGAGGCAGGGTCTGCGCGCCCATGCTGGCGGTAGTTGGCGGAGCCCATGTGTTCGTCCCTGCCGTGTCCGGCGGAGTGCCGCTTGGCGAACCCGACAGATCGTAGATGCCCTTGTCATAGGTAGTGACGTTCACGCTGGAAGAAGAAGTTTTGCCCGTAAGCGTGACCATCACCTGCTGTGGCGTGGTTTCGTTGTCGTTGAACAACAGCAGGGCCGTCCCGTTTGGGTTGGTGGCCGCATAGGCGCGCACGTCGGTGGTGTCGCCGGCGACGCTCGCCGTCAGCACCGTCTGGCCGTTGACGGCCATCTGGCTGAACAGCTGAAATGCTCGCGCCGTGGGAGACATGGTGCCGATGGGGCCAGCGCCCGGACAACCGGTATCGGAGGCTCCGTCAGAGAAGACGTTGTAGGCTCCGAAATCCTGCCATCCATAGAGCGACGTACTATCGTTTCCGCTGGAGCCGTTGCAATTGCCGAAGCCGATCCACCAGGTCAGGCGCGAGACTCCATCATTCATCATTTCACCGAGCACCTGGCCGGCATATAGCCCTTGGGTAATCGACCAGCTTTGTTTGCCCGGATTGGTATAAGCTCCTCCGATCTCGCCCACGTAAATGGGAGTGTCCGGAGTCCCCCACTTTGTCAGCTCCGACCTGAGGGTGTTGATGTTCGAGGTCAAGTCCTGCGCCGCTTGCTGCACGATGAAGGTGTCGCTTTCCTGGCCCGGCGTCTCCGGATAATAGTGATATTCCACGAAGTCATAGGACCCCTTGGCATTGGCCATCACCGTGTTGTCCCAGCCGCCGGTCGAGTTATCCGCGTCGACATCGACGCCGACCAGCGTGCTCGGGCTGGCCGTCTTAATCGACTGGTAGTAGCCGGTTGTTCCCACAACGGCGGCGGCGTAGATGGTGGGATCGTTCGGAGTCGAGTGCAGGTCGTACTCCCAGCTGCCATACTCCTCGTTGCCCACCGTCACATGGCTGGGCGTGATGCCGGCGGCCAGCGCGGCCGTGACCCATGCGGCGGCTTCGCTTGGTTCGCCGCCTCCGTTGCACGCTGGGTTCGATCCGTAATTCGCCGTCAACGCCACATCGAGGTTAGCGGGAACGGCCATGTCGTTGACGAAATTGGAAAATGTGTCATTCGTATCAGAGTAACCGCCATCGCACTCAGAATTTGTGGCCCAGTGGTAGAGGTCGGAATCCGATCCGCCGGGCCAACGCACCTGGGTGATGCCGGCAGCCTCGAAAGCGTCCACAATTCCAGTCTTGTTGGAAACCAGGTCGTACCAGACGGCCATGTTCATCCCAAGCAGCTTGTCGGTCACGGCGGGACCGCTGCTCGACAAGTCCACCGTCACCGTTGCGGCGACCGTGCCCGCTACGGTTACCTTAGCCGTCGCGGTGACCGCTGTACCGCTGGCGTTGGTCACGGTGAGAGTGTAGGTGGTGGTCGCCGTGGGGCTCACAGTCACGGCCACACCGCTGGTGGCGGTCAGATTGCCCGGAGTGATGACGCCTGTGCCGTTCGCGAAGACTCCGGTCAGAGTCGCGCTAGATCCTGTTGTGATGGTTGCCGGAATTGCAATGAAGCTGGTGATCGTCGGTGCAGGGTTCACGGTGATCGTGGCGGTTGCGGTCGCCGCCGTCCCACTCGTGGGAGTAACGGTCAGGGTATAGGTGGTGGTCGCCGTGGGGCTCACGGTCACAGCTGCGCCGCTGGTGGCTGGAAGGTTGCCGGGGGTGATGATGCCCGCGCCGTTCGCGAAGACACCGGTCAGGGTCGCGGTTGATCCATCAGTAATGGAGGTGAGATTCGCAGTGAAGCTGGTAATTGACGGCGGCGGCGGATCCGACACTTGGGTGCTCGATGACCCACCGCCGCAGCCAGTCAAAGCTGCCAAGCCCAGGCTGATGATGGCCAGCTGAGTTAGAACAAGAAGACGTTTCATGGGGTTCCCCGCGTCTGATCAGGTCGAAGCCAGAGCCCGCCTTCTCAAATTTCCAGGCCGGGTTATATCCCGCGATTCCACCATGGGGGCCCGCATGAGGATAGTTACTGAGGATACGAACGATCATTCGCTCTGATTCCGAATTGCCGGGTGCCCCAATTACCTACTCAGGCAAGCACTTTCGCGTGCGACAAACTGATTGCGGAACGATGATCTGACCGTGGAAAAAAGAGCTATGGACCCAAGATCTGCGCAGGGACTCAAAGCACCTTGCGCTCGCGCCGCAATTACAGCTGTATTCCTGCACGGGTGGACAGCCGGCCTTGACGATTTTTGTCACTCCAAAGCATTGACCTTCCGACCTCATCCTTCATTCCCTTTAGGGACCTTACCTCGTTCCGCTGTAACCGCCACACTAGCTTCTCACAGCACTACGTCATCGCTTTATGAAACGATCCCCCGGTCGTTGGCTTGTGATCCCGGCTCTGCTAGCTCTGGCTACGATGCTGGGCTGCCAGGGACTAAGCGTTGGGAAACCTTCCGTGGTAACCGGTTCGGTAACCGGTATTCTTGCCGCCGCGCCAGCCAGCCTCAGTTTCGGAAATGTACCCACCGGAGTTACCCAGAGCCAAACTGAGATTCTGACCAATACGGGCAGTTCCAGTGTGACGGTCAGCCAGGAAACGGTCAGCGGCGCCGGCTTCAGAACGACCGGCTTGAATTTGCCCATGACGCTGGCACCACAGCAAACTGCAAGCTTCCAGATCGTATTCAGTCCCACCACCGCGGGCAGCGTAAATGGCACTTTGGCCCTGACCGACGACGGGTCCACGAGCTCGGTGATTATCGCGATGTCGGGGAACGGTATAGCTCCGGGGAGTCTTACCACCAATCCGACCAGCTTCAACTTCGGCACCGTGGCGATTGGGAGCAGTCAGATACAGACCGAGACGGTGAAGAACACGGGTGGTGAGAATCTTACGATCTCGGCAGCCTCGGTCAGCGGTAGTTTCGCCTTGAGCGGATTGACTCTGCCCCTCACTCTCGCTCCGAACCAAAGCACCACGTTTGGTGTTCTGTTTGCACCGGGAACGCCGGGCGCGATAAGCGGAACGCTGTCTTTGACCGTCAGTGGATCGGCCACGACAGTCGATGTCGCTCTGTCTGGAACCGGAGTGCTGCCTGGAACTCTAACGGCGTCGCTCACGGGCCTGACGTTTACGAACGTGCAGGTTGGTCAGAATCAGACCCAAACCGAGACGGTCGAAAATACAGGTGGCGCCAATGTTACGATTTCCGGGTCGACGGCGAGCGGCACAGGGTTCAGCATATCTGGGATCAGCACGCCGCTGACATTAACGCCCGGGCAAAGTGCCTCATTCAGCGTTACCTTCACGCCGCCGTCGACGGGGAATTTCAGCGGTAGCATTTCCATCACATCGGATGCTTCCGACCCGAGCCTAACCATATCGCTGAGCGGAACTGCGGTGGCCCCCGCCACGCTGACGGCGACGCCGACGAGCCTGGCGTTCACTGGCGTGCCGGCCGGGCAGGCTCAGACTCAGACTGAAACCGTCAAGAACACGGGCGGCGCCAACGCCACGATTTCTGGAGCTGCGGCGAGCGGGACTGGCTTCAGCGTATCGGGAATCAGCACACCGCTCACCTTGACGCCCGGGCAAAGTACCTCGTTCAGTGTTTCTTTCACGCCGTCGGCGGCGGGGAGTTTCAACGGTAGTGTATCCATCACATCCGATGCGTCCGACCCGAGCTTGACTGTACCGCTGAGCGGTAGCAGTACGGTGGGCACGCTGAGCGTCAGCTCTCCCGTTGCCGTCGGCAACGTGGTAGTGGGCACGAGTGGAACCGCGACTGGAACTCTGACCGCGAGCGGTGCCAGTGTCATCGTGTCCTCGGTTAGTTTGGGCGGCACCAATCCTTCGGAGTTTGCTATCAGCGGGATCAACTTCCCAGTCACGGTTACGACCACTCAGCCGGTGCCGTTCACAGTGACGTTCACGCCCGGAGCATCCGGTGCTGCATCGGCGACAGCATCGTTCGCCAGCAATGCGTCGAACACGCCGAGTGTGACCAGCCTGACGGGCACGGGCACTGCGGCGGTGGGCACGCTGAGTGTCAGTTCTCCGGTTGCGGTGGGCAACGTGGTAGTGGGCGCGAGTGGAACCGCGACTGGAACCCTGACTGCCAGCGGTGCTAGTGTCACCGTGTCCTCGGTTAGTTTGGGCGGCACCAATCCTTCGGAGTTTGCCATCAGCGGCGTCAGCTTCCCGCTGACGGTGACAACGAGTACGCCGGTGCCGTTCACGGTGACGTTCACGCCCGGAGCATCGGGTGCCGCGTCGGCGACGGCATCGTTCGCCAGCAATGCGTCGAACACGCCGAGTGTCGCCAACCTGACGGGTACGGGCACGGCGGCGGTGGGCACGCTGAGTGTCACTTCTCCGGTTCCTGTGGGCAACGTGGTAGTGGGGGCGAGTGGAACCGCGACTGGAACTCTGACCGCCAGCGGTGCCAGTGTCACCGTATCCTCGGTCAGTTTGGGCGGCACCAACCCTTCGGAGTTTGCTATCAGCGGGATCAGCTTCCCGGTCACGGTTACAACGAGTACGCCGATGCCGTTCACGGTGACGTTTACGCCCGGAGCATCGGGTGCCGCGTCGGCGACGGCTTCGTTTGCCAGCAATGCGTCGAACACGCCGAGTGTGACCAGCCTGACGGGCACGGGCACGGCGGCGGTAGGCGCGCTGAACGTCAGTTCTCCGGTCGCGGCGGGCAACGTGGTAGTGGGCACGAGTGGAACCGCGACTGGAACTCTGACCGCCAGCGGTGCCAGTGTCACTGTGACCTCGGTCAGTTTGGGGGGCACTAACCCTTCGGAGTTTGCCATCAGCGGCGTCACCTTCCCGCTGACGGTGACGACCAGTCAGCCGGTGACCTTCACGGTGACCTTCACGCCCGGAGCATCGGGTGCCGCGTCGGCGACGGCCTCGTTCGCTAGCAATGCATCGAACACGCCGAGCGTCGCCAACCTGACGGGTACGGGCACGGCGGCGATCGGCACGCTGAACGTCAGTTCTCCGGTCGCCGTGGGCAACGTGGTAGTGGGCGCGAGCGGAACCGCGACTGGAACTCTGACTGCCAGCGGTGCCAGTGTCACTGTGATCTCGGTCAGTTTGGGGGGCACTAACCCTTCGGAGTTTGCCATCAGCGGCGTCACCTTCCCGCTGACGGTGACGACCAGTCAGCCGGTGACCTTCACGGTGACCTTCACGCCCGGAGCATCGGGTGCCGCGTCGGCGACGGCCTCGTTCGCTAGCAATGCATCGAACACGCCGAGCGTCGCCAACCTGACGGGTACGGGCACGGCGGCGATCGGCACGCTGAACGTCAGTTCTCCGGTCGCCGTGGGCAACGTGGTAGTGGGCGCGAGCGGAACCGCGACTGGAACTCTGACCGCCAGCGGTGCCAGTGTCACTGTGTCCTCGGTCAGTTTGGGGGGCACTAACCCTTCGGAGTTTGCCATCAGCGGCGTCACCTTCCCGCTGACGGTGACGACCAGTCAGCCGGTGACCTTCACGGTGACCTTCACGCCCGGAGCATCGGGTGCCGCGTCGGCGACGGCCTCGTTCGCTAGCAATGCATCGAACACGCCGAGCGTCGCCAACCTGACGGGTACGGGCACGGCGGCGATCGGCACGCTGAACGTCAGTTCTCCGGTCGCCGTGGGCAACGTGGTAGTGGGCGCGAGCGGAACCGCGACTGGAACTCTGACTGCCAGCGGTGCCAGTGTCACCGTGTCCTCGGTCAGTTTGGGCGGCACCAATCCTTCGGAGTTTGCTATCAGCGGCGTCACCTTCCCGCTGACGGTGACAACGAGTACGCCGGTAATGTTCACCGTGACTTTCACGCCCGGAGCATCGGGTGCTGCGTCTGCGACGGCTTCGTTCGCTAGCAATGCATCGAACACGCCGAGCGTCGCCAACCTGACGGGTACGGGCACGGCGGCGATCGGCACGCTGAACGTCAGTTCTCCGGTCGCCGTGGGCAACGTGGTAGTGGGCGCGAGCGGAACCGCGACTGGAACTCTGACCGCCAGCGGTGCCAGTGTCACCGTGTCCTCGGTCAGTTTGGGCGGCACCAATCCTTCGGAGTTTGCTATCAGCGGCGTCACCTTCCCGCTGACGGTGACAACGAGTACGCCGGTAATGTTCACCGTGACTTTCACGCCCGGAGCATCGGGTGCTGCGTCTGCGACGGCTTCGTTCGCCAGCAATGCATCGAACACGCCGAGCGTCGCCAACCTGACGGGTACGGGCACGCCGGCGCCTGTACACACGGTGAACCTCACCTGGACCGCCAGCACCACCACGGGTATCACGAGCTATAACGTCTACCGCGTCAATTACACGAGTGGTGCTTGCGGCACTTTCCCAATCGGGTCGCCGTACGGCTCGACCGCGAGTTCGGTTACGACATTCACTGACCCGACGGTTACGAACGGGGATACTTATTGCTATGCGACCACGGCGGTGGATCCCATTGGCGAGAGCGGGGTTTCCAACGTTGTTCAGGTCGCGATTCCCTAATTCGCAACGGTTCCGGCGCAGAAAATTCAAAACAGTCGACTACGAACGTGGTCTTTCTTGCCATCCCCCTGAGCAACGCTTGCCGTTACGCCCGAGATACCCAGAGTATGCGCTGGCTTCGATCAATACATCAGGGTTGCAACTCCGCCGTGTTCCGCGCTCCGGTCTGCCCGGGATGAAGATCGGGCTGTCTCCTGAAAGGACGGAGCTGAGACGTAGCCCCCGTCGTCGGCTTTTGCATCGCCGATGGCGGACTCTCGCGGGTTGCCGTTGCCGCATCCACCAAACCGTAGTCGCAACCCTCAATGCCGTCATCTGGAGACAACGTTTCCCCGGAGGAGAGCCGGAGCAGGTGACGTCCGGGCCAACGGAAGAGGAAGGGATCGCGATGGCGCCGGATGGCAAGTCGTTTCTCACGTCGGTGGGGTCACGATATTGGACGACCTGGATACACGATGCCAAGGGGGAGCACCAGATGTCGTCCGAGGGAGATGCGTTCTCGACGGCATTCTCAAGGGACGGAACGAAGTTGTTCTATTTGAAGCGGGCTGGGCAGAACGACGCAGCCGAATTATGGAGCACAGAGCTAACGACCGGAAAGAGCGACAGGGTCGTACCTGGATGTGGGATAGACGCAACTTTTGTGGACTACTACGCCAGCTACGATGTTACAGAGGACGGAAGTCGGGTCGCCTTTTTGAAGAGGAACGAAAACGGAATTTCCCATATCTGGATCGCATCAACCGATCACCGGACTTCGCCTCAGCAACTACAGTCCGTGGAGAACGAGGACGAACCGATGTTTCTGCCGAATGGTGACCTGGTCTACCGGGCGAGCGAGAGTGGAAAGAATTACATTTACACCCGGCATCGGGACGGATCGGGCAGGAAGAAGATGCTTGAGGAAGCAATTCTGGATCTGACCGCGGTGTCGCCGGACGGGCGATGGATCGTGGTCCTCCTGAAGGACGACGCGGACAAGGATCACCCCTATCGAACGCTGGCCTATCCGAAAGAAGGGGGGAAACCTGTAATCGTGTGCGCATTGTGTTACAGGGGCTGGAGCGTGGATGGGAAATACCTGGCCTTGCAATTCCAACCGTTGCCTTTCTCCCTGGAAACTTACTTGTTGCCCGTGAGCGGCAATAGCGGGCTGCCGGAGTTGCCGCCCCAAGGACTGAGCGGTCCTGAAGATTCAAGGAAAGCGAATCGAGTTGTGGTACTGCCAAGAGGAGTGGACTCGGTTCTTGGGCCGGAGAAATACTCGTACACGATAACGAACATTCGCAGAAATATTTACCGGATCCCGATTTCGTGAAACTGATTAGCGGCCATTCATATCAGGATTTCTTCACGTTCTGGAAGGATGACGAACCCGACATCTCGATTCTCAAGCAAGCCAAAGCGGAGCGAGGTTGCAGCGACTGCCTCTGGAAGGGACGATTCTTGGCAGGCAGCGCGATTACACGCTTGCCAACGATTCTGGGCGAGTGACGGGCTACCCTTACCTAATCTTGTAAAGGAAGGTTTGCCGACTACACACCCGGAATCCTCGCCTCAGGCGTGCAACATGACTGCACGGGCTATAATTACGGCCACGGATGGACCTCACCTCTGGCGCGAAACTTGGTCCCTACGAAATCCAGTCCCGGCTAGGTGCGGGTGGCATGGGCGTGGTCTATAAGGCGGAGGATACTCGCCTCGGCCGGTTTGTCGCCCTCAAATTTCTGCCCGATAGCGTGGCCCACGATTCCGCGGCGCTGGAACGCTTTCGCCGCGAAGCTCGGGCCGCGTCCGCTCTGAACCATCCCAATATCTGCACCATCTACGACATTGGAGAACACGATGGCCGCGGGTTTATGGTCATGGAGTTCCTCGATGGGCTAACGCTCAGCCACCTCATCGCGGGCCGTCCAGTTGAAGCCGAAAAGCTTCTCCCCATCGCGATTGACATTGCGGACGCTCTCGACGCGGCTCACTGCGAAGGCATCGTGCATCGCGACATCAAACCTGGAAATGTTTTCGTAACGCGGCGCGGTCACGCCAAGATTCTCGACTTCGGTCTGGCGAAAGTGACCGGCAAAGCCACCGCGTCCAGTAGCGATGCAGAAACAATCGCAGAGTCGGACGCCCTGCACTTGACCAGCCCTGGAGCGATGTTGGGAACGGTCAGTTACATGTCACCCGAACAGGTGAAGGCCAAAGACTTGGATGCGCGCACAGACCTGTTCTCCTTCGGCGCCGTGCTCTACGAGATGGCAACTGGCAAGCTCCCGTTCGAGGGATCGAGTCCGGGGGAGATTTGCAGTGCGATTCTGCGCGATGAACCTCCACCACCGTCTCAGGTAAATCCCCAAGTCGTTCCGGGCCTGGAAGCAGTCATCCGAAAGGCGTTGGAGAAGGACTGCAGCCTTCGCTATCAACACGCCTCAGAGGTGCGGGCCGACCTGCAGAGGCTGAAGCGCGACACCGACAGCGGCGGTTATCAAAAGCCTGCGTATACGTCGACAACGACACCATCCGCTTCGAAAGTGGCAGTTGCGAGACCGCGAGAGCTGACCATGCGGATGCCTGCCAGGAGGCTGTGGCTATCCATTGGTGGATTGGCAGCGCTGTTAGTGGCTGCCCTAATAGCTCGGGGTGTCTACTCACAGCTGGGCGCAAAACAGACTCTGACCGAGGCAGACACCTTGCTCCTGGCGGACTTCACGAATAACACGGGCGACCCGCTGTTCGACATGCTGAAGATTGCGCTAAATGTGGCTCTCACCGAATCACCCTTTGTAAACGTGCTTTCGAGTGACAGGGTCAGCGCTATATCGAAGCAAATGGCTCTGCCGGCCAATGCGAACCTCACTGTCGATGCAGCCCGCGAGCTTTGCCAACGGGCGGGAAGCAAAATGTATGTCGCAGGTTCGATTGGCGGCTCGGACAGCAAGTACGTCGTAGCCCTGAACGCTGTGAACTGCCAAAGTGGCAAGACTGTAGCCCATGAAGAAATGACTGCGGCCGGCAAGACAGACGTCCTCGATACGATTGGGCGAGCTTCCCAAAAATTGCGCGCTGAACTCGGAGAGCCGCAGTCAACGGTCAAGAAGTTCGACGTGCCCTTGTCTGAGGCAATGACGCCCTCTCTCGAGGCATTAAGAGCATACGCGAGCGCCCTGAAGGCATATAACGAACAAGGAGTGCAGGCAGCTCTCGCGCTCGATCAACACGCCATTGAACGTGACCCCAATTTTGCAATGGCGTACTACGACGTGGGCGACGGCTACTACAGCCTCAACCAACTAGGACGCGCCAGCCAGTACTACACCAAGGCGTTCGAACTGAGGCAACACGCCAACGATCGTTCGAAGCTCATGATTACTGGGAACTACTATTCCACCGTGACGGGTGAGCATGACAAGGCGGCGAGAACTTTTCACGAGATGATTGAGACGTACCCGCGAAGCGCGACAGCGTACTTCAGTCTTGGCGAAGAATATGCCGCCTTGGGACAATATGAAATCGCCGCTGAAATGGCTGCCAAGGCGCAGGAACTTGGCCCCGGCGAAGTCCCTGCTTACTCCAATCTGGCTGTTTATCAATTGGCTCTCCAGCGCTTCAGCGAGGCCCGCGCAACGATTGACCGCGCGAAGGCACGCGACATGGATGGCTACATGTTTCGCCTTCCGCTTTATGCGATGGCATTTCTTGCTGGCGACTCCTCAGGTATGGCAGAACAGCAGCAATGGCTCAGCTCTCACCCTGATTCGAAGCACTATGCTTTTTCGCTCGCGGCCGACACTGAGGCTTATGGAGGCAAATTGACGGCAGCACGAGAGCTGACGAAGCGTTCGGCAGAAGCCGCCATCACTGCTGACAGCAAGGAAAATGCGGCGATCTGGTGGGAGAATGCCGCCTTGCGCGAAGCCGCATCTGGGGATGCATTGCAAGGCGTGCAAGATGCCGTCGATGGACTCAAATTGGCTCCCGAGAGTCAGGGAGTGGGTGTTGAAGCTGCGCTCGCGTTCGCCATGGCCTCGGAGAATGGCCGAGCCCTATCCCTGGCCGAAGACTTGGACAAGCGGTATCCGCTCGATACCCAGATGCAGTCACTTTGGCTGCCTGCAATTCGCGCACAACTGGCGCTGAATAGAAAGAATCCAGCCCAGGCCCTTCGCGTTCTGCAGACGGTTGAGTCGCCTATTGAGTACGGGACGATCTCGTTCACGAATAACCCTTCGTGTCTATATCCGACCTACATTAAGGCTCAGGCTTATCTGGCTTCAGGACAAGCCACAGACGCCGCCACCGAATTTCAGAAGATTATTGATCACACCGGCATGGTTTGGAATTGTTCAACGGGAGCGTTAGCTCATCTTGGTCTGGCTCGCGCAAATACGCTGGAGTCGAAGAAGGCGAAGGGCGCAGTCGCGGATGCCGCCCGTGTACGCGCTCTAAGTCAATACAAGCAGTTCCTCGATCTCTGGAAGGATGCTGACCCCGGCGTTTCCATCTTCAAGATGGCAAAAACCGAATACGCAAAGCTACTCTAGAGAGAGCTAAGCCGAAGGAGTACTCGACTCCTCCTTAGCTCTTTTGGAGGATCACGAGCAATCCGGAGGCTATTCCCGACCAGAAGTCTTCTGGAAGTTTCACTAGATTAAGTAACGACAAACGCCCCAGCATCGAGGGATCCTTTCCCGGCCCCGGCTTTTGGATTCCAGTCGCCATGCCGACTTATCGTAACTAATCGTGACTCAGAGAGTACATTGGCGATCATGCGCTCACCGAGATCCGCCGGTTCAGATCGCCGAGACGAAATAGCGCGATGGGTCAGGGCCGGGGGCTCGCGGCCGTCTCGGAGGCCCGCGCCAGGGCTTGCGTGTCGACATACTCACGGATATTCGTCACTTTGCCATTTCGAGTGGTAATGGCGAAGACCCAATGGTCCTCGAATGCCTTGTTCGTGGCCTTGATTCTCCCGGTAGCGAAGCCGACGACCACAACTCGGTCTCCCTGCGCTATGAACTCGGGGGGGTCTGGGTACGAAGTTTCCACCGTTTCGTTAGCCTTCTGAAGTAGCTTCTCCAAGCCAGCGTGTCCGCGGTGCGTGCCGGCCAGCGGCCAGCCCTGGCCCGGAATAATCCATTCGATATCTTCGGAAGCCAACGCCAGCAGGCCCTGCTTATTGCGGTCACCGAGTGCCGCAAGGAAGTTCTTCACAGTCTCGACACTCTCTTCAATGCACATCGAAGTCTCCTCTCTTCCTACATCAGATCGTTTCCGATCTAATCGAACGTTTGAGTGGAACTTCTCGCGCCAAATCACACGGTCGTGGAGGTATTACTGCTCCTTCTTGAACAAATCCTGGAAGATGAGCTGGCCCCAGGTGCGGCCGCGCGCGTGCACCAGCGCGCCACCCTCGTTGAGCTTTCCCAGCTTGACGGGTGCGAACCCGAGTTGTTTGGCCAAGGCCGCCACGGGAGCGGTCGCGTCCTCGTCGTCGCTCGACAGAAAGACGACCCGGTGGCCGCCCTCGACGACCGGATCGGTAGCCAGCTTGGCCGCACCCAGGTGATTGAAGCCCTTCACCAACTTGGCGCCGGTGAACGCTTTTGCGACGAAGGCGGAGGACAGGAGGCCGCCCAGCTCTTCAGGGGGAACTCCAAACGCGTTCGTCGCGTCGATGACCGTCTTGCCTTCCCAGCTCGGCAGGGCCTTCGCAACCTCGCGGTGCTCCCCGAACGGGACCGCCAGGATGATTGTGTCGGCATCGAGTGCATCCCGTAGCGACTTGGCGACGACCGTGGGCCCAATCGCCCGAGCCTGCGGCGCCAACGCTTCAGGCGGCCGACGGCTCGCGACGGTCACGTCGATGCTTTTACGGGCGAAGGCGTGGGCGAGGGCCTGACCGATCTTTCCGAATCCTACGATCGCATAGCTCATAATGTTTCTCCGATCCTCTGGTAGAACTAAATTTGAGAAGCGTGGTTCCGCGACTAACGGGGCTGGAGGGCCAGCCACGGGACTGCGCCGAGGTTAAACCTGCGCCATGCCGCCATCGACGGCGAGTTCTACGCCGGTGATGTAGGAGCTTTCTTCGGAGGCGAGAAACACGACCGGGGCCGCAATTTCCTCGGGCTTGCCTCTGCGGCCGAGTGGAACCTGCGTGGTGAACCCCGCTATCGCTTGTTCCATCATTTCAGGGGGGATGCCCGCTTTCTCAAGTGCCGCAGTTTCGATTGGTCCGGGGCTTACCGCATTCACGCGGATTTTGCGGTCTTTTAGTTCCGCGGCCCAACTACGAACGAAACTGCGGACAGCCGCCTTAGCCGCGGCATAGACAGCAAACGTTGGCAATCCCATTACGTTCGCGACCGAGGTGTTCAGGATGATCGAACCCCCATCTTTGAAGAGGGGAATAGCCTTCTGCACCGTGAAGAATGTTCCTTTCGCATTTAAATCGAAGGTTTTGTCGAAATGAGCTTCGGTAGCCGCTCCAATAGGTGCGACTTCACCACAGCCCGCGTTTGCGAAGAGTACGTCGATGTGACCGTGTTTCTCTTTCACCACGGCATAGAGCCGGTCCAAGTCCTCTAGGCGCGTTACGTCGCCCGTGACTGTCGTGACGTGTTTTCCAATTAAGGCTGCGGCCTCTTTCAGCTCCTTTTCTCGGCGGCTTGTGATTACGACGAGGGCACCTTCTTCCACGAAGCGTTTGGCTGTGGCGAAGCCAATCCCGCTACTTCCGCCTGTGATTACTGCAACTTTCCCTTCAAGCTTTCCCATAATGACTCCCTTCGTATTCGGTACACTAGGGTAGATTCTTTGGGAGTGGACGAGAACTGCTCTTGAGTCCAACAATTTTGTCTATTCGTCCAAAGAAGGAGGGAAAGTTGGACCCGATCACAGACATCTTCAAAACGATGCACGTAACCGCTTTCGGTCTGCACAGGCTCGAAGCCACAGCCCCGTGGGGTATAAAACAGGAAAACCAGACCGAAGAAAATGTCACGCCTTCCGACAAAAAGACGTCACCCACAGATTTGGCGCACTTCGCCATGCTTTCGCGCGGCAACTGCTGGCTGAGCGTGGAAGGGATTGCGGAGCCGATTCCTCTCACCGGTGGTGATTGCTTTTTGCTGGCTAAGGGGACTTCGATTGTTTTACGCGACAGCCCGCGAACACGTCCGAGGTGGAGCTTCCGCGAGATCGGGGCCAAGGCCAACGGCAATGTCGCTCTGTGTGGAGGCGGTGGCGCACCGACGACAATCGTCTGTGGATCCTTGAGTTTCGATCGCGCCAGCCTGCGGCCGATCACTCAGTTATTGCCGAACTTCATTTTGATGAAAGCCGATCAGGCTCGCACGCTTGCTCTTCACACCACAGTGCAGGCGCTGGCGTCAGAGATGGAAGAACAAGCGCCGGGATCTGAAGTCGTCGCCAGTCGACTGGCCGAGGTTCTGTTTGTCCAGGTACTCCGGGCGCACATCGGGTCGAGACCAGAACGCAACAAAGGATGGCTTCGTGCAATTTTCGATCCTCAAATAGGCGCTGCTCTGAGTGCCATTCATGACAGAGTGAATACACCCTGGACGGTCGAATCCATGGCCGAAGCGGCGGCCATGTCTCGCTCGGCATTCGCAGCACGTTTCAAAGAGCTACTCGGACAAACCCCGCTGGAATACGTAACCGAGTGGCGGATGCAGAAGGCGATACAGCTACTGGAACGGCGTGACAAAAAGCTCCCAGAAGTCGCTCGATTGGTCGGTTACGAGTCCGACGCCGCATTCAGCAAGGCGTTCAAGCGAGTTGTTGGGGCTAATCCTGGTGAATATCTCAGACCTGGTTTGAAGGACCAAAAATCGACCGAAGCAGACCACGATCAGTCCCGATAAACGCGCATGGCACCTTTCATGCGACGAGACCCCGAACCTGCGAGAAAACGTGATGCCATGCCGACTTCCCATTACTAATCGCGGTAAGTTGCATGGAATTCTCCTCTCTGTTTTGCCCCTTGAATTGAACCAGTCTGTAAATCTACTGCGGAATTGTTCCTGGGGGGGAGCAACTTCCGCTCGATCAGAGATTGCAACGCATTGCCGAATGCTTGCTCGGCATCAATCGCCTTTGTAAACCTCGGCGTTCACCGCTGCCTGCTTTATCAAAAGTCCATCGTCATTTCGTGACGCCGCAAAATGACTTTCGGCAGAGGTCGGAACTCATCGGCGGCGGGGTTCCACCTCTTGACATCTTGATAAGGGACCTCGAACGGAAGGCCTCCAGACGGCGCGGCGACGACTAGTTCCCATTTGTTCCGGGTCTCCATACAACGTGAGGACCTGATTTCCCTGAGACCGCCACCAATTCGTCGGTCATGAATGGTGACTCGACCATTTGAAATTAGATGCACCGGGCCAAAGATCTTTTCGATGTGCTACTTCTCCGACACTGCTCGATCGGGCATCAATCGAGCGGCGCCAAAATTGACGCTGAAGCGTTTGCACCACACTGAAACCGCGCGGTATTTCGACAGGTCCACATCGGGACCGAGGGTATAGTTTTGATCGCCGACGTTGCCCTTGATGACCCCCAAATCGATGAAACCGGCCTGTTGCACCGTCGCTACGTCCTTTGCATCGTCAGATGCGACCATGTAGACGTGCACATCCGGACCGTTTGATGTGCTAAAGCTCGTAAAGCGAAGAACGCGACTGCCATCCGCCATCTGGTAGATGGTCGCGGTACCTGCCGTTGGGTGCAAGATGCTGTAGAACTGTCCCGAGACAAGACGCTGCGGCGACGAGCTACCTTGTGCGGCTGGCATAGCTTCATCGACGCGCCGATTAACCACAAGCCGTTCGGGGCGGAATGCATACCAAGCGAGAAAAGCCGCGACCGCGGCGATAGGAATCACAAGTTTCCACTTTTTCATTTCCGCACCTCCTTTATTTCTTTAGCTTTTTCTCGATGCTGAATCCTAGTTCGCCAAGCACTCTTACGGCGCCGGTCTTCCCACCCTCGAAGTCACCAGAGACAAGCTGTTGCCCCGTTGCGAACTCATAAGCTGCGCCCAAGACCGCCTTCGGCGGGTAACGGCGTTTATCCCAGACCAACTCATAGGTCGTAGTAGGTGCGAATCCATGCTCAGAAAAGAACTGTTCCGGGCCCAGCCGGTCGTACTCGTGTATCGCGCGTAACACATCACGACGGGTTACGCGATCCCATGCGACCATGTGTTGTTCCTCCTATCATTCTTGGAGCGGAGATTGGCTCCGCTCCTTCTGCGATGCGGGCCTCAAGCAGAAAGGAACTGCTTGACGAGAACTGCGGTGTCGTCAGGATTCTCTTCCGGGAAGAAGTGGCCGCCCTTTATCGCCTGTCCGTGAGCGCGTGGCGCCCATTGCCGCCAAATGCCCAGCGGGCCTCCGTCTTTCGGATAGAAGGTGTCGAGCGGACCACCCTCCGCCCATAGATGCAGCATCGGGCATTCGATCTTGTTCGACGCTTCTTTATCTGAACGATCGTGTTCGACATCTATCGTCGCTGCCGCTCGATACTCCTCGCAGATTCCATGAACACGAGCCGGGTCGCGATAAGTTGAAACGTATTCTTCTAGAATCTCTGGGCCGAACGAACCTTGCCCGAAGGGATTATGGAAGACGGCTTCGGGCGCTCCGCGCAGATAACTCTCGGGGAGCGGTTCCTTCTGTGACAGCAAAATCCAAGGCCAGTAGGTCTGAGCGAAGCGGGCATCGGACCGGCTCCATGCTTCGAGGATGGGAATCACGTCGAACACAGCGAGACGCTCCACGCTCTTCGGATGATCCAAGGCCATGCGGTAGCTGACGCGTCCCCCGCGGTCGTGGCCGATCAGCGTGAAGGTGGGAAATCCGAGCTTCTCCATCACTTCCACCAGTTCCTTTGCCATGGCGCGCTTTGAATAAGGAAAGTGGTCGCCGGTAGAAACGGGTATCCCGCTGCGACCGTAAGCCCGCAGATCTACGCAGATCACGGTGTGATTCTCCGCCAACCTGGGCGCGAGGAATCGCCACATCAGGCTCGTGCGCGGGAAACCATGCACCATGAGAATTGGCGGTCCTTTTCCATAGCGGCGCACGAAAATCGTGTTTCCTGGAACCTCGATAACAGACAACTCGAAAGAATCCTGGCCCGCCATAGTTTCTCCAGTTTTGTTTGAGTTCGGTGGTGCCGGTTTTGCGAAAGAATTTTTCAGGAGGGCACCGAAAGATGTGGCTGTGAGACCGCCAAGAAAAGTGCGCCGCTCCATTGTTTGTCCTCCTAAATGCCCTTGATCTCGCCGCCGTCCATACGCACAGAAGAACCCGTCATCCACTTCGCAGCCGGGGAAACCAGGTAAGCGATTAGATCGGCAATCTCGTCCGGCTTTCCCAAGCGCGTGATGCCAGCCTGCTCCGGAAATTTCTTGATTGCTTCTTCTACTGTGAGATTGTGCGCAGGCGCCCACTTTTCAAAGAAGGATTGCCGGCGTCCCGTCATCACCGCTCCAGGCGATATGCTGTTGACCTGGACTCCGTCCTTAATTCCTTGTTGTGCGAATGCTTTGGCGAGCGCGTTAATGGCTGCGTTGATGGTGGCGACAGCGGCGTATCCGGGCTTGGGAGCGAAGGCGGCGCTTCCGGACATGAACACGACCGATCCATTCGCGGCCTTCAAAGCGTCCCAAGCCTCTATGGTCAAGCGGCGTGCGCCGTGGAGCTTGAGCGCCATGCCGTCGTCCCACTGCGCGTCCGTCATCTGGAACAAGTCGATTTGCGGCACCGCGCCCGCAATGTTGAGCAGCGCATCGATTCTGCCAAAGCGTTCGACGGTTCCCTCGATGATGTTCTTCGCAGATTGTGGCTGACGCAGGTCGAGAGCAAGGGCCATCGCTTCAGCCCCAAGAGACATTACCTCGGTCGCAGCCGTTTTTAGATTGTCCTCATCCCTTGCGACCAGCACAATGGCCGAGAAATCATGAGCGAGTCGGATGGCTGCGGCTCGGCCTATACCTTGACTTGCGCCGGTGATGATGGCGACAGATTTTGTATTGCCCATGCCCCCTGCCTCTTCCAATTAGAAATTGCGTGTCCGTTTCGGCAAGAAGCTAGGACGACAGGGTTTCCCGCGCCGCTTCCAGGATTATGTTGATCACAAGCTTTGGCTCCGTGTACATCGGGCTGTGGTCCACAGGATGGGAATGAACTTTCGCCCGCATCCGATCGGCCATGAAATGCTGCGTCTTCGGGTTAATCATGCGATCCTTTTCGGCGATGAGGAACCACGACGGTTTTGTTTTCCACCCCGGTGTTGGGGCTGTCTCTTGAATGCACTGAACGGCGATTGGCCGTTGCACCGCCTGCGCAATGCTTGTTTGCTCAGCAGAAGCTTTGTGAGCAACCGCGCGTTGAAAGCCACCATCTGGGATCCATATAAAGCCGTGAGAATCCGGCGCCAACTTCGGCGATTCCGGGGGCTTTGGGTCGCGATAGAAAACCTGAGCCACGGTCTCACCCTCATCCGGCGCGAGCGCCGCGATATAGACGAGGGACTTGACCCGGTCTTCCCGTACCGCCGCGATCACGGCGCCAGAGTAGGCGTGTCCCACCAGGACTACCGGGCCGCTGGTCCGCTCCAGTACCTGACTCAAAGCGGTAGCGTCGTTGGTTAAGGACGTCATCGGGATCGGCGCGCAGATGACTTGGAGGCCGCGCCGTTCTAGAGGCAGAATGACGTTGCGCCAACACGAGCCGTCGGCCCACGCCCCATGCACCAAAACTATGGTTGAGTTCCGAGGAAATCCACTTGTCTTGGAAGTCTGCAGGTTCGCTCCAGCCTGTCCGGTGTTTTGCGCTCGCGCAAGTTTAATGAGCGAGCCATCGAGAGCCACACCCAAAGATGCTGCTGTGAGCGCACCAAGAAATTTCCGACGCTCCATGTTTCTCCTCTCCAAATTAGTAGTGCCTCTGACTCGTATCAGTGATACTTTGGCCCGCCATCGCCGAAGAAAGCAGACGTCACCAATGGTTGGCCCAGCACTCGCTTCGACCGCTCGCCGGGAGAACCATCCAGGTGCACTTTTTCCGTGACTGCATTGGCAACCTGCTCTCCGATTATGTTCCCCGCAATCATGTCGTCGCGGAAGTGGACACCCGCCCACACCCGCGCGTTGTTGACCTCCGGAATCAGATATTCGTATTCCGAGCGCTCATCAGGGAAAAATTCTTGGAGCACGGTAACAGCTGCGCCTACATAGGTTCCGTGCCCGGCCGGGTACGAAGGATGCTTCGGTGTCAGAATGACGGTTGGAAGGCCGGTTTCCAGCAGCGCCGGCCGCGGACGGAGATAACGAAACTTCTCATGCCATGTCGTCAGCAGCGAATCGTACATAGCGGCGTAAAGAATCGCCTCCGCGCGCGCGGTGGTCGGAGCATCCCAATCGTACCGGCTCATTAGTCCATCCATGATCTCGGCGGCCCAGCGACCGGGCTGTTCGTTCGCCCACTTGAAGACGATGAAGTCTGTGTAGCAGCTGCGGTTGTTCAGCGCGGCAACAATCTCCTCCATCTCGTGCATGGTCTGGGCGGAACTATTCGCTGGGGGCGGCGGAGCATGAAACAGATCGGTGCTTTCCAGAATCAGCGGCTGCCAAGTGCCTGCAGTTGGGTCCACGGGCAAAGCCTGGTTCCAGGGCGGCAAGTCCCCGTACGTGACGCCTTGCCGCAGGAGAGGAGACGTCCACTTCACCGAGTCATCGTATTCGGAATGCGCAAGTTGATAGCGAGAGCCGAGACGTACCGTTTCCGGCGCGGCAGGCTGCTCCCAGGGCATCTCCTTCGCGAAGACCAGTTGATTCGGGCGCCGGTCTTGGGCAAGTACCGAAAGCACTTCCTCGGCAACGAGGTAGCCAAGCCGCCGGCCTGCTTCGCAGTCGCTCTTCAGATAAAGCCCTGAACTTTCAAGAGCCCGCATCGATTCATTTGCTAGAGAGTCGATTTGGCCAGCAGCTTCCGGCCTGACGAATAGCAAAATCCGTTCCGCGGCCCCTGTTTCTGCGGCCAGGTCGGACGGATAAGCGTACGGACTTAAGCTGGTGACAAGTGAGTGAAGGCCGGAGTCAAGCTCGCCCGGGTGAGGTCTGCGGTAGGCGCGTTGTCGATTCCGCGCCGCCACCTCCGCATCGGCAATTGCAATATGCAGGGCGGCATAGAGCCGAAGAGAGGAAGGAGCTCCGGCGAGATTGTGTAGCGTCAGCTGATCGAGAACCTCGCGCCACACCTTTCCCTGATTCGTTACAACCCATTTATTAACCACGCCCCGTTGGTGAGGTGTAATGGATTGCAGCGCCTCGCGGAGTTGTACAAGTTCGAGTCGGACCTCTCTCGAGTCGACTGGCTTTGGTGATGGCACATCGTTCGCCGTAGCAGATTTCAGCAGGATAGGCTCCCAATCGGCAGGATCTAGGTTCTTCGTGGATGCGGTAAGGCGAGTTGTTGAGTGGGTGCCTCCAATGGTGGCCTGCGCGGCCGCCGGGATGGCGTAACAGGCCGTCATTAGAGCAAGCGCAAACCCGAACAAAGAATTCCGCGACGGTGCCATCACTTGTCTAACCTCCTGCCGCTAGGTAATAAACGTCAAACAGAGCCAATCCGGCACCAGCCCTTGCCGGATCGGCTCAATTTTGGGGTAAAGGCACTACAGGAAGCGCCAAACGATCGGACAGTTCACAATGAAACCTGTGGATCCAAATGCGCCTCCGTTTGGCCCGGTGATAAAGCCTTTCTCAGCGAAGTCGAGGATTTGGAACTCTCCCAACAGTCTTGAGCGGTAGCCCTTATCGATCGACTGCTTCGTCCACACGCCAAGGTTCAAGTCCCATAGCGGACTGTAGTCTGTGGCAACGGTGGGAATCCCTCCCAGCACGTTCAAAGGTGAGAGCCCGTCACTGAGTGCGCTATTTAGTCCCTGACGTTGTGGATTGTCCTTTCCCGTAGGGCCGTTTGCGAAGAGAAAGATTCTCTCGATTGCACTGAAGGCGCCATCGTCGTGTCCGACCGTGATGTCTTTCAGTGCGGGGGCCAGGGTCGCTCCCTCCAGCGCGGCGGGTACCGCGTCGTTTGCATCGAGGCTCAGGTAAAGCACAGGTCGCGCGAAGCTGAATCCCTGCGTAAGTTGCAGAGTTACGGTCTCAGCTTTTGGACAGATGCGAACCACCTTGTCATGCACCAGAGAGTAGTCAGGATTTCCCTGACAGAAGTCGATCTGGCTGGCTTCTACGTTGAAGGCGACTATGGGGGCGTTGTAGACAGCCCCGCCGGCGTTATCGATAACTACTAGAGGAGAGTAAGCCTGATCGCCGACTGAGCCCGGCTCTGCCACTTTAGGTGGAAAGAAATTCGGCGCCTCCCCAGGTACGACGCGCCTCTTCGGGGAGAAGTCTACTGTTCCACTCTCGAAGGTAAGGCTTGTGTCTTTTTCGAGAGTGGCGTGACGGGCAGCTCGACCAACTCTGGCATAATTCAGTTTTGCGGCGTAGTTCAAGCCCAAAGCCGCGGCATTCCCAGCATCCGTAGTATCGGTAAGGACGTACCAGACCTTGCGGCCGTCTTTCATTTTGCCCAGATACAGCGGCAGAGTAATGGTTTCAGCACTCAAGTCAATTTTGCCTGATTTGAGTAGCTGGTAGGGGCCGACGTACTCCCGCTGTACGTCGGAAGGTGCCGGTCCGAAGTAGGTAGCGGGTACTGTCGCACCGACGGAAGGCGGCGGTGGTGGAAATTGCGCTTGAGCCGGTGCGGCGAACGTTATGCTGAGGACCACCCATACGAATAGGCTGATTCCACTACTAATAACTCCGTTAATGCTTCTCATGTTCTCCATCCTTTTCACAAATGAGTAGACAGCACTTCTTCTCACGACTTGTCGAGGAAGTCTTTCATCGCGGCGGCGATTTCGATGACGTGTGTCTCAACCGCAAAGTGCCCAGTATCGAGAAATTGCACCTCCGCGCTTGGCAGGTCCTTTCGAAACGCTTCTGCTCCCGCAGGGACGAAGAAAGGATCGTTCTTGCCCCAGATCGCCAGCAAAGGCGGTTTCGATTTACGGAAATATTCGTGGAATTTGGGATAAAGCTTTACGTTCGACGCATAATCCAGAAACAAATCGAGTTGAATCTCTTTGTTCCCCGGCCGTTCGAGCAGTGCGGTGTCCAACGTGTATGACTCCGGCGGAACAGCCTCCGGATTCGCCACGCCGTGGGTATACTGCCAGCGCGTTCCGCCCGCGGTCAAAACACTTTGGCGGAGTATGTCGCGATTCTCGGCAGTCGGCGCGGCCCAGTACTTTCTGATCGGTCCCCACGCATCGCCAAGCCCTTCTTCGTATGCGTTCCCATTCTGCGAAACAATCGCTGCAATCCGCTCAGGGTGAGCCATTGCCAAACGGAAGCCGGTGGGGGCACCATAGTCGAACACATAGATTGCGTAGCGGTCGATCTTGAGTGCCTGAGTGAAGGCGTCGATCGTGAGCGCGAGTCGATCGAAGGTGTACGAATACTGCCGCTCAGACGGAACTTCAGTGAATCCGAAGCCCGGAAGGTCTGGCGCGATCAAGCGGTAGTCATTCGCCAGGCGTGGAATGAGTTCGCGGAACATAAAAGATGAGGATGGGAATCCGTGCAGTAAAAGAACAATGGGCGCGTTTACGTCGCCGGCCTCGCGATAAAACACCTGCACGCCGTCGGCTTCGATCTTATGGATGGATGTAATAGGTACGCTGAATCGGGCATCGTCCTGACGCGGCATTGGGCGCTTTGTCGCTGTTCGTGACGTCGCATCTCTCATAGCATCCTCTCCTCGCTTCAATTGTGTTTAGCGCAGGTGGGATACCAAAAGACGCATAGCTCAGTCGAAGCAGGCACATTCAGCGCAAGCCATTCTGGCAGTTAAAGTTCGTAAGGAAGGAGCTGAACGGATCTCAAACCATAGCTGACAAATCTCTGACGGATCTCCGGCGCTGACGGATTTCCGTCAGATCCACTGCCACTGATAGGCGGTTGCTACAGCGGCTAGGAAGGTGTCACCAGTCGCATGCCTGCTGCTGCGTTTCTATGAGACTGCGGCAGGCCGTCGAATGCGAAGCTTCTTCATTCTGTAGGCCAGCGAGGTTCGCTTCATTCCTAAACGCGCGGCCGCGCCACTGATCACCCAGTCGCTCGCTTCCAGCGCACGAAGGATGTGATCGCGCTCAACCTCCGCGAGACCATTCATAAGGGCATTCGATCCCTTGTTAGGCTGGAACGGCTCCAATTCGGAAGTTGGGGCGCGCAGTGTCGATTGTGGCGAGAGAATCACCGCTCGTTCAATGAAGTTCTGCAATTCACGTACGTTTCCGGGCCATGGATATCGCACCAACGCATCCATAGTATCCGGAGGGATCACGTCAATTCGTTTGTTCATGCGCTGAGCGTAGAGTGCCGTGAAGCGCCGCACCAACCTTGGAATATCCCCTGTGCGTTGCCGAAGGGCTGGGACGTTGATCGGAAATACTTTCAGACGATAGTAAAGGTCTTCGCGAAACGTCCCTTGTTTGACCATGGCGGGCAAGTCCCGATGCGTGGCTGCGATCAGGCGGACATCAACCTTATGCGTTCGGTTACTACCGAGCCTCTCGAATTCTTGCTCCTGCAGGACGCGCAGCAATTTCGCCTGAAGTTCCAGGGGTATATCGCCCACCTCGTCAAGAAACAGCGTGCCTTTATCGGCGAGTTCGAACCGTCCCGTTTTTTGGGCGATGGCGCCGGTAAATGCTCCTTTTTCGTGCCCGAAAAGTTCGCTCTCAAGAAGTCCAAGGGGGATTGCCGCGCAATTCAGTTTCACGAATGCCTTTTCGCTGCGGCTGCTCAGCTTATGTATCGCACGCGCAACCAGTTCTTTGCCGGTGCCCGTCTCTCCCAGGATCAGCACGCCGGAATCCGTAGGGGCAACGACCGATACCATGCTGAGCGCGGTCTTCAATGCTGGGCTCTCTCCGACGATTTCTCCTAACCCAGCGCGAATTTCCTCTTCGAGGTAGAGCCTCTGTTTTGTTTCTTTATCTCGATCCTTTGTCGCCTGTTCGTACTCCAATGTGTTCTCAACGGCGATCGCTACCTGACAGGCCACCTGTTCGAGCAAGATGACGTCGTCTTTCGCAAAATGATTGTCCGAACGCCTACAGAGCATCAGAACGCCAACAACGCGATCTCGGCCAATGAGCGGAAGATAGCAACCTGTCCTGAGGCCTTCCTCGATCACGCGCTCATAAAGAAGCCGGCCATCATGATTCCCAAAGATTTCAGGATCGTCGCGGACCTGTTCGAAGCTATCGATCCGGATGCTCTTGCCTTTCCGCAACACCTGACCCGAGATCGAACCATTCATCGGGACCAACGATCCCTCACGGAAGGGTCCTTTCGCGTCCGGATTGTGCAAGATAGTGACACGTAACGCGCCACTCTCGGAGTCGGGTAGGAGCAACGCGGACACGTCACATTGCATTACCCTGAATAGATTCGTCGAAAGAGCCTCAACCATTAGACGGACGTCCAACCTGGATGTGACGCTGCTTGTGATTTCCAGAAGCAATCGCAGCCGATCGCGTTCGCGCTGCAACGCTTGTTCCTTCATGTGGCGCTCAATGGCTATCCCGGTGATGTAGCTGGCGTGTTCGATCAACTGGAGTTCGTCGGCACCGGGGCTGCGTGGCTCACGAGAAAGAATCGCGAAAGTACCAAGGGCTTTCCCTTCACTCGCGAACAAGGGTCGCGACCAAACGGAGCGAATGCCATAAGGTTTGAATAGGTGACGATAATCATCCCAGAGAGGATCTGTAAGGATGTCGGTTACATACACCGGTTCCCTGCGATAAACGGCTGTCCCGCAGGATGCGCCATTCGCACAGACTGCCGTGGGCCCTACGTTAGCGCTAAATCCAGGAAAGCTAGGTGCCGCAACGCAAGAGAGGTGCTTTCCGTCTTCATCGGGAAGCCAGATAGTGCAGAACATACCTTGCCCTTGCGATTCGACCAACCGAGCAATGATCTTGAGCACTTCGGGGAGCGGAGAGCCAGCAAAAATCAATTTTTCCAGGTTGAGAACAGTCTCGATCGAAAACAGCGGGGAGTTCTGTTCCGACAGTTCGTCCCGCGATAGGATTTTTGCGGGAAACTCGATTGCTCTCTCCATAGAATTGTTCCCCGGCCTCTTAGATTCGGCTATTCGAGTCTTGGTACCAACTGTCGCGCGAGAAGCTTGGTGATTCTTCTGCCGTTTCTGGGCAAGCTGAGGTACGTCTGTCACAGGCGCTTTCATGCGCCGACTTCAGCCGCGTCAGACAGTACTTTAAGCCAGAACCGGCGAAACTGCCACTGTTTGGGAGAGCGAGTGTGTGTGGGTGGGGAGCTCTTGCACTTTGCTTTTCCGGCCAGATCAGCTTTGAGATCACTGGGTGATCGAAACGCAATGAGGAAAGTCACCTTGCCGAAGAGTCTGTACCTTCGCGAAAGGGACCCATCACAGTTGCTGTACCGATGCGGCGTGCAATTGCGCCCGAATAACGAGCCAACCGGAAGTTAACTGTCGAGAACAGATGGGATGAGAAGGCTGGTTCGGCCAGCACGAAGGCTGAAGCCGGCAGTCCCCCCAAGGTCTGCGCGTCTCCAGCCTTCAGTGCGTAGGGCGCACTCACTAACAACACCCGTGGCTGCTCGTCTTGTCCTTGTGCTTGCACCCCCAGCCAATGAGCTTCGCCTGCCACGAAGATGTCAGCCGGCAAGCCGCTGCTGCTGGTCGATCCCAGCATCACCGTGTAATGTCCGTCCCGGTCCGGCTCTACGTTTTGGGTCTCCATCCACAGCGGGGAGCCACCTTGCGGGTCCTTGTAGAGAAGAAAGGTCACCCCGACCACGCCGCTCAAAGGCTTGCCGTTCAGGTCGGTTAACACGCCACTGAAGTTGACCAGCGGCGGCACGACCAGGTTGGTATTCGTCGAGATCGTCTGGTGCGCATAGCCCCGCTGAATCTGGCTGAACAGGCTGCCCAACAGCAGCATTGCAATCACTGCCCACTGAGCATGCTTCATAAAATACTCCTTTAAAAGTTCGGCCTAGCCCTGACTCGGATTTACGATCGGCTGCGCTGCAGCGGCCTGATTATCGGCGTTGACCCCGCGCGGAGGATAGCCGACCGCTTGCTCCTCCGATGCGCAAAGCGCCGCCCTCCCACGCCATTCCATAGAGATCGCCGTCAGACTTATACCTTTACCAAGAACCCCGCCTGCTATCCGCTTTATGGCACCGCGCAGCTCGTGCCCGCCGAGCACGGATCCGGCGGAAAATATACCGACGTGGTGCCGAGCACATTGATCCACACCTCAGCCGAAGCAATGCAACCCCCATTCGGCGCGGTCACAACTGGTTGCACTTCGGCGCGCTGGCCCAATCTCGTCACGAGCGTGCTTCCCGGCAAATCGAGCGATGCCGCCTGCCCTGGAGCGAGCTGCACTTTGAGTGTGTTGCCGACCTGCGCTCCCTGAGAGTTGACAAAACTGAGTTGGCCGTCACAGGGAACGGGCGGATAGGCCACCACGTTCAAGCGCACGGTCTGCAGTTCGGTGACGCCGATCGCGCCGAAAATAGGATCGGGGGGATAACCGGCCGCGCCCGGAACGGCAACGCTGGAGAGGCCCAGCACGTTATCGTAGACTTCAGCCGAGGCGCTGCACTGGTTGACGACTCCGGCAGCGATCGCGACTGTAGGCTGCACTTCAACGCGCTGGCCGAACACGTTTGTCAGTGAGTTTCCATTCAGCGCCAGCGATGCCGATTGGCCAGCCTGCAGCGCGACATTCGTAGTCGTGCCCACAGGATTTCCGTCGACGTCCTGAAATCCGAGGGCGGCAAAACAGGGAACGGGCGGATATGCCACGATGTTGATCTGCAGCGTTTGTCCGCGAACCAGCCCGATCATGGGAAAGTTGGTGTAGTTGGGCAGGCTTTGGGCCGCTGACATTGCCGAGAACAGAAGGACTGCCGCGGCTGTCAGAGCCAGCCTCGATGTGATTTGCGCGAAGTTTTTCGTCATGAAGTTCTCCTTATGCAAGTGAAATGCTTTGTCGTAAGGCCCTAATATCTGTGCAGTGGAATCGGGCCGGCACTCGTGGTCGACGACACCGCTTCGGTCGCAGCTCGCGATGCCCCGCCCGTGCGTGGTGCCGCCAGCACGAAGGCTGAAGCCGGCAGCCCCCCCCAAGGTCTGCGCGTCTCCAGCCTTCAGTGCATACGGCACGCTGAGCAACAACACTCGTGCTTGTTCCCCCTGGCCTTGCGGCTCGACGGCAAGCCAGCGTGCTTCACCGGCGACGAAAATGTCGGCCGGCAATCCTGTACTGCTGGTTGATCCCAGCATCACCGTGTAGTGGCCACGGCTGTCGGCATTTACGTTTTGAGTTTCAAGCCAGAGCGGAGATCCGCCCTGCTCCTCTTGATAAAGAAGGAAGGTGACGCCGACTACTCCTGTCAAAGGCTTGCCGGTCGCGTCGTTCAACGTTCCACTGAATCTCACCAGCGGAGGGACGACCGCATTTGCGCTCGTCGCCAGGGTTTGTTGCGCTGATGCAAGCAAGCTGCTCAGCGACATCATGCACACCGCACTTCCCAATCGAATGGTCTTCATAGCGCACCTTCAGGTCAACTTAACTGCTATCAAACCGCAGATACGGACTGACGCCGAGTACACAGATCCTCGATCCAGTCTTCCACCGGGTCCGCACTTACTGCGCTCACTCCCATGCAATCGATCCGTAGTCGTAAAGTAGCGGCCCCGGCTCTCCGCAGGTTTTCAAGTGAACTTCAACGAGGTCAAGGGCCGGGGCACTCGATCCGTTTCCGAGTGTTATGGTTGGGTTGCAGCCTGTGTCATATCGCTGGGAGGGACCCCAGCTGACCGTCGATGGGGAAAAAGCCGTTGCGACGTGATACCAGAGCGCGGTCGACCCTCCGGCGGCTGGATTGGACGCCTGGTGCACCTCGATCACAGCCTGATCTGGGCCGTCGGCTTCCAAGCTGTAATCGCAGGTAATGGAGGGCGCGTAACCATTATCGTACTGGGTGCTTGGATTCCACGCGATTTGGTTCCCGCTAAGCACGCCCGTGCTGTACCAGAGAGTTCCGTTGCCGCCCTGGTGCACTTCGATCGCTACTTCGCTCATCATGGGCCAGTCGTAGCAAAGAGCCACGCTGGGGAGAGAACCTGCGTCGAATTCGTAAGACGGACCCCACGTGTAACTGACCGTGCTGTTGTTAGTGAGGGTGACCTGGCCAACGTGATACCACAAGGCTGAAGCGCCAGCCGCTGCCTGATGGACTTCCACAACATTGGCCCATTGGTCCGAATAACTCACGTTGCTAAAAGGTCCGTCGGAAGCAACACTGGGGTTGTATCCCGTGTCGTATTCCTGTCCGTCGGTGAAGTTCAGCGCGTCGCCGACCTCCGAATTGTCCAAATACGGCGCCAAGTGCGACCACAGCGCCGCACCGTTGCGTTGACCGCCCTGATGAACCTCGAGCACTTCGCCATATCCGGGACCAGGATTGATCGATAACCACATCAGGGTGGCCGCAGGAGAAACTCCCACGGCGTACTCCGTTCCGTAGGCCAATCCATTCAGCGAGGTCTCGTTGTATGGGTTGTAGCCACTCCAGTACATCAATGGCCCCAAGCTCGTAGTGTTGTCGAGGCCTACGACGACGACGTTGCCATCGCCGTCGCCGGCGACTTTGGGCTGGTACCACTCGGCCTCGCTGCCGCCCAGGTAAGTTCCCTTGTCGTACCAGCTAATCGTTTGGGCCTGCACGCTGCCCGCGAGCGCAAGGGCCGCTGTCAGAGTCAGGACGATTGATTTCAAAAGCATCGCTACTTTTGCTGGAAGTTTGTTTTTCATCGCAATCTCCTCTCGGTGTTCCTTCTTCAAATCCGGACCCCACTTGCATCGACTTCAGCACCGACTCCAGACAAATCAACGGCGATCCGTTCTGATCTTCGGAGACATGCCATCCGTGGCTCTTGGCCGAGTCGGGCAGCAGCGGCAGGCTCTTTCCCGTGATTGCCGCGGCTTGGGAGAACTCAACCATGTGGACTTCGCGACTGCACTCGCGGCACCAGACAGGGGTCGACCGCCGCCGCTGGATGATCAAAACCCGGTCGGTCTGTATGGTGATTTCCATCCTTTTATGAATGGTCACGGCTTCCACTAGACCCTTTGCCCAGCCCCGAAATCGTGATAGATTGCTTGGCACGTTTACGCGGCTCGCGGCCTGCATTACCGAACGAGGCGCATCTTGCCCGGGATGCATCCTGAAAGTCCTTAAGAAGCGATTAATAAGTTTTGAATTAGTTTTTAAGAGCGGCTATGGATAGCCCCGTCAAGCACTTACTGGAGTTCGGCCCCTTCCGGGTCGATCCCGAACAACGCCTCTTGTTGCGCGACCGACAGCCCATTCCGCTCTCCCCGAAGGCCTTTGACCTACTGCTAGTTCTTGCCCAGCGGGGTGGACAGGTGGTTCTTAAGGACGACCTGATGAAGATGCTGTGGCCCGACACGTTCGTAGAGGAGTCCAACCTAGGGCAGCACGTGTTTCAGATCAGAAAGGCTTTAGGGGAACGAGCGCAAGATTCTGCATACATCGTTACTGTGCCCGGCCGAGGCTATCGCTTCGCACAAAAGGTGCGAGAAGTGGCACAGGAGGAGCCAGAGAAGCACGAACAGAAGAATGAAGAGCAGATCTTCGTGGCAAGTCGCTCCCTGGCCAGGATTGTGATTGAGGAGCAGAGAAAAAAAGATTTGCGATTATGGCTAGCAGTCGGGGGCGTGCTGGCGGCCGTCGTGGTTGCCGTTGGAGTGTACTGGCGATCGCAGCGAAAGCCGAAGCTGACCGCGAGAGACACCGTTGTCCTTGCGGACTTCGACAACCGGACGGGAGATCCCGTTTTCGACGGGACGTTACGACTAGGTCTTTCTGCACAACTAGAGCAATCGCCGTTTCTGAATCTGTTGTCTGACCAGGGCGTGCGGCAGACGTTGGCTCTTATGGCACAGCCCAGGGATGCCCGACTTACACTCGAAACCGCCCGCGAGGTGTGCCAGCGCACGGCAAGCACGGCGGTCCTCGGTGGATCGATTGCCCAGATTGGCGCACGCTACCTTCTTACCCTGAAGGCGATCGACTGCTCTACCGGCGACTCGTTGGCTAGCACAGAGGCCGAGGCCAGGGACAAGAACCATGTTCTCGACGCCTTGGGAGAAATAGCTTCGGAGACCCGCAGCAAACTAGGCGAGTCGCTGGCCTCAGTGCAGAAATATGACGTCGCGGCGGAAAAAGTGACCACGCCATCGCTTGAAGCGCTGAAGGCCTACAATCTTGCTCATCAGGCCCAAGTCTCGAACCTAGCCATTGACTCAGTGCCGTTGTACGAGCGGGCGATTAGCCTGGACCCGAACTTCGCCATGGCCTATCTGGGGCTGGGGATAACCTATTTCAACCTGGGCGAGACCTCCCATGCGGCAGAAAACGTTCAGAAGGCTTACCAGTTGCGCGCAAGCCTGAGCGAGCGCGAGAAACTTGGCATCGAGCTGATTTACGACGCGTTAGTGACGGGAAACTTCGAAGCGGCCCTGAAAGCCGATCTGGCTTGTACACACATCTACCCGCGCGATTCCAGGGTGCTCAGCAATCTGGCAGACTTCTACACTTACTTTGGTGAGTACGAGAAGTCTCTCGCTGCCGCTCAAGAAGCTCTGAAATTCAATGCCGGAACTGCACAAAGTTACTCGGATCTTGTTATTCACTATCTTCATGTAAACCGCTTGGACGAAGCCAAGGCTGCGGCACTGGAAGCAAAGAGCCACAATGTCGATTCTCCCGCCATTCACGCTACTCTCTACCTCGTTGAGTTTCTGCAGCAGGACGCGGCCGGGATGGAGCGCGAGGCCGCCCAGGTCATGGGCAAGCCAGGATCGGAAGATCTTGTTCTTTACTACGAATCCGACACTGCTGCATATGGCGGACATTTTGTACAGGCAAGGCATCTGAGCGGGCGCGCCGCAGACTCCGCATTGCGAGCCGGGCAGAAAGAAACGATGGCGGGGTTCGAAGCCGAGGCCGCCGTGCGGGAGGCACTCGTCGGCAATCTCGCTTTGGCAAAACGCCAGGCCAAGGATGCATTGGCATTCTCCAGCGGAAGAGATGTGGTGGCCATGTCAGCGATCGCTCTGGGGCTGGCAGGCGATTCCCCAGACAGCAATCGTCTCGCTGACGCGCTAAGCAAGCGCTTCCCGCAAGACACGGTCGTGCGGTATAACTCGCTGCCGGCAATCCGGGCAGCCACTGCTCTTCGAAATGGAGATTCCGGGAAGGCCATCGCTGCGCTCGCTGCCTCGACACCATACGAGTTGGGACAAACCACGCAGGAGGTAACCTTCGTCCTTTATCCGATCTATCTCCGAGGCGAGGCCTACCTGGCAGCTAAGGAAGGAACGGCGGCTGCCGCCGAGTTTCAGAAAATTCTCGACCATCCCGGACTCGTCCAGAACGAACCCATCGGTGCACTGGCCCACCTGCAAATCGGCCGCGCCTATGCATTGCAGAACGACACCACGAAGAGTCACGCGGCGTATCAGGACTTTTTCGCCCTCTGGAAAGACGCAGACTCCGACATTCCCGTCCTGAAAGAAACCAAGGCGGAGTATGCGAAGTTGCAGTAGAAACGTACGTTTTGTCCGCCCGCCAGCGGGAGCAAAAATTCTCAACTGATGTAATCAGGCGTTTGCACTCATTGAGGTTTGGCGGGCTGCCGTACCGGGCTCAATGAGTGTGATAGAGATGTTACGTCAATAATCGGGTTCGATTTCCGCCATCTCCTCTGCTTTCATTGACTTGATCCTTCTTTGCTCGTAAGATTCGCGCCAGTGATCGGCCAAATAATTTCGCGCTACCGCATTGTCGAAAAGCTCGGCGGCGGCGGTATGGGCGTCGTTTACAAGGCCGAGGACACGGAGCTAGGTCGTTTCGTTGCGCTCAAGTTTCTTGCCTGATGACGTTTCCCGAGACCCGCAGGCCTTGGAGCGTTTCCGACGCGAAGCTCGTGCCGCATCTGCCCTCAACCACCCCAACATCTGCACGATTTACGACATCGGGAAGAGTGGCGAGCAGTCCTATATCGCGATGGAGTTTCTGGATGGTGTGACGCTGAAGCATTTGATTGCGGACAAACCGCTAGAGAATGAAACCGTGCTAGCGCTTGCTACTGAGATTGCTGACGGTCTGGACGCCGCTCACTCCAAAGGCATCGTTCACCGCGACATCAAGCCCGCGAACATTTTCGTCACCGAGCGCGGACACGCCAAGATTCTGGACTTTGGGCTTGCCAAGGTCTCCTTCAAGCCGGAGAGCGTTGCCCTGACCGCCGCGACCATAGATTCGGAAGATCATCTCACCAGCCCCGGTTCCACGCTCGGCACGGTCGCCTACATGTCGCCGAAGCAGGTGCGAGCCAAGGAACTGGACGCACGCACAGACTTGTTTTCCTTTGGCGTGATGCTCTACGAGGCGGCTACGGGCAAGCTGCCCTTTCGTGGGGAAAGCTCCGGAGTCATCTTCAAAGCGATTCTCGACGCGGATCCTACACCTGCCGTGCGGTTGAATCCCAACGTGCCGCCCAAGCTGGATGAAATCATCCATAAGGCCCTGGAGAAGGATCGGAATCTGCGCTACCAGCATGCCGCCGATATTCGAGCCGATTTGCAACGGCTGAAACGTGACGCGGAATCGGGCACTCATTTCGGAGCCTCCACAAAGCAGCAGACGGCGCCTCGCGTCAAAATGCTGCTCGGCCTGGTGTCGGCGTTGATCCTGTTGGGGTTAGGATTCGGCGGCTACCGCTGGTCGCACGAGCGTTCCGCGCCCAGTCCCGTAAGCATTGCCAGCAAGCCCTCGATCGCCGTTCTGCCATTACAGAATCTCAGTGCCGAAAGCGACAGCAACTATTTCAGTGACGGCATGACCGACGAGATCACCACGAAGCTATCGAAAATCCAGGGGATCAACATCGCTTCACACGCGGCCGTCTCGTCTGCAAAGGGCGGTCCCACAGAAATCGGTAAAGCTCTCGGGGTGCGATACGTCCTCGAGGGCTCAGTAAGGAAGGCAGGAGACGAAGTACGGGTGAACGTCCACCTCATCGATGCCAACAGCGGTTACCAGGTCTGGGCGGATGATTTCACCGGCGAGATGAAAGACGTCTTCTCGCTGCAGGAGTAGACGGCGCTGAAGATTGCGCAGTCGCTGAATCTGAAGCTCACGCCGCAGGAACAGCAGGCAATCCAGAAACGGTATACGCAGAATCCGCAGGCTTATGACGCATACTTGCGTGGATCCGCATTGGTCGGTTCCTTTGACCAGCGCGAGTCCTTGGAGACGGCGCGCAAGAACTTCGAACTGGCGCTTCGCTTAGACCCCGACTATGCTCCGGCAATCGCTGGGCTGGCGTGGGTGGAAGGTCAGATATATCGCAATCTGGAACCCAACCCAGAACACCTGCGACTGGCCGAAGATTACGCCCGACGTGCTCTTGCGATTGATCCCAACCTCTCGGAAGCACACGTGGCCATGGGCACCGTCTATTCTGACAAGTATGACTATATGTCCGCCGCGCGCGAATACCACACTGCTGCTGACCTGGATCCGAACAGCGGCTATGCTTCCGACCAACTCTCGTGGGCGCTCGGGTATCAACAGCCACCGGACGCCATTGGGGCGGAAGCGGCTGCGCGAAAAGCCATTCGTCTGCAGACATCTCTTTACGCCGCTTACTACCACCTCGGGCGTGCGCTCTTGCTGCAAAAGCGCTACGATGAGGCGCTCGCGGCGTTCGAGCAAATGCGTCAGATCAATCGAGGCGCAAGCACCGCAGACTTGGGCGTCGGTCAGGTGTACCTGGCGCAGGGCGAGTACGACAAAGCAGTGAAGGCGTTAACCACAAACTTCAAACCTTCCGGCATCACGTACTACTGGCTGGGTGCGGCATATGCGGCTAAAGGCGATCGCACTAAGGCGCTCGACACCATGCAGAAAGCGTTTCAAAGTGGGTTCGCGGACTTCGGCGCCATTGACAACAGCCCGTACTTTGCATCGCTCAAGTCGGATGCACGCTTCCAGCAACTCATTCTTGAATACAAGAAGTAAACGGCGTGAGGCTACTGCATTCGCGAGTAGCGAAGCGCCTGATGGCTGACGAGATGTTTTCAGGATGGTCCGCCCGCTCCTCGATGCCTCTGCACGGCAAAACACCGTTCCGGTCGGATCACGGGCTGACCGGCAGTAACTGTTGTTAACAGGCGATTGCATTCAAAACCTCTTACAGGGGTCAATGAGTGTAATGATTCCATAACAATGTCGGCTCCCAGGCCCGAGTAAACTTTGGAGGCGCAAACCAACCAGCTGCGGAGGTGGATCATCACACCCGGTGCAGCTGACGATCACTACAGCTTCATTGCCCAACGGCACATTAGAAATTCCGTATAACCAAACGATCCAGGCCAGCGGCGGCGTTGGACCTTTCTCGTGGAGCGTGAGTGCTGGCGCGTTGCCTCAGAATCTGGCACTCATCAACAGCGGAGCCAATGCTGACGATTTCCGGCACGCCGGAGGCGGTGGCACAGGCCGTGCCGTTCACCATCGAGGTCACGGATTCTGCTAGTCAGTCCGCCGCACAGCCCTATACGGTTTCCATCGTTTTGGAGCCTGACACGCTTACCTTTTCGCCCCCAAGCTTGAGTTTCCTGCCTCCCCAACAGGTGATCGGAACCGCGAGCGCTGCCCAGACTGAGACGCTTCCCAATACCGGAACATCGGAGGTGGTTATCAGTAACATTGCGTTGACCGGAGTCAACGCCACTGACTTCAGTCAAAGCAATACGTGCGGATCCAACCTGGCGGCGGGGGCGAACTGCGACATCAATGTGACTTTCACCCCCAGCCAGTTGGGCCCGCGCAGTGCTTCCGTTACGATCACCGACAATACTACGGGCAGCCCAACCTCGGTCGCCCTGAGTGGGCTGGGGCTTACGTCAGGTTCCGACGCCACTTTGTCAACGACCAGCCTGACCTTTGGAAACCAGAGCCCCGGCACAACCAGCTCAGCGCAGTCCATCACGCTGAGCAACTACGGCACAATGGCTCTGAGCAGCGTCAATATCGACGCGAGCACTAACTTTGGCGAAACCAGCACTTGCGATGCGACACTCCCATCCGGAGCGGACTGCACGATTCATGTGACTTTTACTCCAAGGCGGGCGGGTACTTCGACCGGCACACTCTCAGTTACCGACAATGCCGCTGACAGCCCCCAGACCTGCTCACTCAAGGGAAGTAGTTGTGTGAAAGAGGGAAACCCCTGTTCAAGTGCCTCTGGCTCCCCATACAGTTGTTGCTCTGGTTTGGTATGCCGCAGTCAAGGAATTAATGCCGGGCTGCTTGCTGCCCACCTTCTAACCGTTTTTGCGCGAATGATTGATATCTGTTTCAGTCCTTCGTCCCCGCCGCTCGCCTCCAGACCACTGGAATGGGCTCATCGCCCGCAAGATGTTGCTCGAAAAACAACGGCTACAAAGTCCTTAATCGGGACGTGTGACACAACGCGCTTCATCTTCGCCGAGTCAATAAACCTCCGACACTTGGCTCGGTAGGTGATTACAAAGGGCATCTATCGACCAAAGAGAATGTATGATTTTCATTATTTCCCAGACGATATCCAGGGAAGATGAGCCGATCACCTTTGCCATCAAGCGGGACGGGGTTTCTATCTGAGGATGGATTGCGAGAGTGAACCTTGACTTATGCTAAACCCAATGTTCGGACCAGACTGACTGGTCAAATCCCCCCAGGACCCCGGCCGACGGGGGTTCTCACTTTGCGGGATCGACTGCGATTTACCGCTACCGTATCAGGGAATCGAATTCCCTGATATCTCCGGACATCTCTCTGTTCGTCGCAAGAACCACCCACCCCAATTAATCCCGCAGAATCAGCGCCATACAAAAGGATCGTGCGGGTAATTTCGGCCTCAAAGCAAGGAGATCCCGTGTATTTTTCCCTGTTAGCAGGGAATTCTCCGCGAAAGAGGGACGCCAGCGTTAAGTTAATTTGATCGGGGAACCAGGAGTAGGCCCCCACATTTGGATTCAGGGGCCTGAAAAGTCTTCCGGTAATCCTATGATAGCGTCGTTCGCCCCGGGCGCGCGGGAAAGCGTGATAAACAATTCGTTAGTGCATAACCTTGAACTCGCCCTGATACGCCGGGAAGGCGTTCCCGTAAATCGTAACCATATACGTACCCGTCTGGTATTTGGCGGCGTCAAGGTCATATTGGTAGACGCCCGAGGTCGTTTGATTGAAAACGTTCCTTCCTGAGAAAGCTAATCGACTGGTCGGATTTCCTTGGGCGTCGGCAATCATCACCACTGAGATGCCGGCGTGCGCGTCCGTGACCGGCGTTCCATTTGCCACGGAAGCCAAATCGAATGCTATTGAGATGTTCTGCGGATCGCAAAATGTCTTGGGAAACTTGGGGTAGAGAATCGTGAACTTGGCCAGGCCTTGCGTATTGGTAGCGCCGAGATCAACCGCGACAAATTCCGAGAAGCCCGCAGTTTTTCCCCTGCCCGGGGGATCAGTGAATCCCGTGAAGATGTTTTCCCACGCATTTTGCCCGATGGGCCTGGTGAGGTAGCCCGGATTGGTGATGGCCTGTATCAAAAGTGGTCTGCACCGCGATGGTGGGTTCGGCTTCACTCAGGCAGGCGATCGGGCTGCCATTTTCGGAGCATGTCACCTGATCGTCCACGCAGTTGCCTCTCGCGCCCGCGTAGACGATGCACGAGGCCTTGGCAAATTCAGTGCCAGCCACGCGCTGCTGGAATTCAGCCTGTGTGATCTCGACCTCCTTAACAGTCATCTTCACATTGGAGAAACTCGTGCCGGCCGGGTACTGCACCGAGAAGTTATTCGTTCCGAAGTTAAACACATTCGGCAGGGTCGGGCTCAACGGCAGTGTGATCCATTTCGAGACGGGTGGGACGCCGGCGATCGCGATTCCTTGCGGGGCCCCGGAAAACCAGCCCCATTCCGCCGGCTCCGATTTGCTCGAGTACGCGGTAATGGCCAAGAACCTGCCCGACAATTGGGGCTTCCGGCGCCATTAGGCCGGAATCTTACCCCCTGGACAAACTGTGGTCAACGCAGGATATCGGCAACATCTCAGACAACACTTCTAAAGGAGGCCCTACAATGCTACCTACATTGTGCGTGCCGAAATCCACACTTTCCATCCTTCAAGACTAAGTGCCAGTTCTCTTCGCTTGCACCGATGAGGGAACACCCAAAGCTGTTGCGACTTGGATTCCGATCGGCGATCCGAGCCCAGTGCATGCGTCCCATCCCGGACCTGCTGAATAGGCGCCATTATTACCGGAGGTAATGTCGTTGAAATCTGCTGCCGTACCGGCGCTCTTGTAGAGCAATGGGTTGATGAAGCCGGCTGGCTTTCCCATGTTCTGGTTGATGAGCGCGATCAATCCGGCCCAGAGCGGGGCGACCGCACTCGTACCCCCGATCACGTCGGGGCCCCCGTCGACACGAGTAACGTAGCCAGTAGCCGGATCGGCATCGCCGGCCACATCCGGAACTCCTCGACCAACATTGTGATTTGGATTGGCAGAAGGCGGTACGCCGGCCCCTGTCTGCCAGCTCGGAATGGGAAAGACGTCGCTGATGCCGCCTCCGGTTGCGCCTTCGTTATTTGCCAGTTCGTTCCACACAGTTTCGCTCGTAATAGTATTTCCTGAGGCGACCAACTCGGTCCCTCCGCATGCCAGCACATTGGGGCTCGATGCAGGGAAGTCAACATGGCTCATGCCATCGCTTACGCCGTCAGTGGAACCGTCGTCTCCTGCCGCCACGCAAACCGTTACACCCATTACGGCCGCGGACTGGAATGCCTCATCCATAGACGTCATGGCCTGCTGTGTCCATGAAGATTCAGGACCACCCCAACTAATCGAGACCACAGATGGGTTGTTCGTACTGTCGTGCACGGCGGTTGTAATTGCGTTCAGAAAGCCAGCATCCGTGTTCTCGGCAAAATAGACCACGATCTTCGCCGCCGGTGCGATCGAGCCCGACACTTCAATATCCAACATCACTTCACCATCCGGGCCGTTCGGGTCTCCGGTGGGATTGTTGCTGCCGTCACCGACCGAAACTGCGGACACGGTGGGCGTCTCGGTCAGATTGAGTTGGCTCCAGTAATTGGCGAGATCTGTCGGGTTGTAACCACCACCCAATTCGATCAGGGCAATACATTCCCCGGCTCCGTCTACGCCAGGGGGAAAGTTGTAAAGCGCAGCGACTTGAATTGGCGTGTATGACAAACTCACGGCAGCGGCACGGACGCCACCTTCCCCCTGCCGCCTACGAAAATGCGGCTTGGCTTGTGGGCGATTATCCAAGCCAAAGACGCCTTCGACCACTTTCTGCAGTTCCGCAGGGAGGTGGATCGGCCCCGTGCGCCCGCGATATCGACCGGTTGGGTATTCGTATTCCTTCAGTTCGACGCCAAAGGCTTCGTTCATGGCAGCAACGGTCCCGGAGAGAATGATGGTCCGCCGTCCTGGGCTCTTTTCCTTCACCAAAAGCTTGTGTTGGCGGGCAAATGACTCGACGCGAGCAATGCTATGAGGGTCCGCACCATGGCGTTGTTCGAATTCCTTGCGACTCAAGATGGTTCGTTGCTCAATCGGTTTCGTGAATTCAGAAACATTGACAATCGGCTTTCTCCCTGCGCGAGAGCGCAAACGGATCGTCACGTCAACGGTTTCGTTCGGGTTGGCTGGGCCTGTCTCTCGTGCTCCTTCCAGGGGAACGCGCTCACTACCGGCAAGTGGCAGTTGTTTCTTCGGAGCAGACATAGATCTCCCTTCAGTTGGGCCGAGTCGAGTGGCGAAGAGAGCAGGACAGCGTTACCGCAGGAGTGCTTTCGCGAAACTCCACCAGGGAAAGGAGCCAAGCCCTCTGCAGTCTCTGAGTCGTGCTGGCCCGTCAGTTGGATCGAAAGTAGCAGCAGACCGGCAACAACGCAATCTGTTTCTTACACCTGTTACAAAAACCGGACAGAGCGCTGCTTCGTGAGTGTTCGGCTTTTAAATTTCTGGCTCTTAGTAACTGGCAACCGAGTGGACGTTCGTAATTTGAAAGCATGTTCCCGCAATGCTCAAATCAGTTTGCCGCTCCACTTCACTTGGCAACTTCGGTCCATCCACGGACGGAAGCACGCCTGTACAAAAAACCAATCCTGGCCGAACTGGAAGTGTGAAAAGGCATGTCCCGGCTGAAAGCAACGATTCTCTGCATTGACGACCACTGGAATGGGCTCATCGCCCGCAAGATGTTGCTCGAAAACAACGGTTATAAAGTCCTGGAGGCGACCGCCGGAGATGAAGGGCTGAAGTTGTTCCTGTCGCACCGTGTGGACGCGGTGGTTCTCGACTACCAGATGCCCGGCATGAACGGTGACGTGGTTGCCGCGAAAATGAAGCGCGTTAAGTCACACGTCCCAATCATGTTGTTGTCCGCCTACGGGCCGCTGCCCAAGAGGAAGCTGAAGGCGGTGGACACCTTCCTGTCTAAGTCCCAGCCGCCAAAGATCCTCTTATCGACGCTTAAGGGTCTGCTGGACAATGAGCCTAAACCATTCTTCAGCCGATGGCTCGATGCGTGGAGAAATCATAATAAAGGGGTGGAGCAATGAATTTCTTCAAGCGGCTTTTCGGACAAGGTTGCTCGCATAGGTTCACTTGGCCGCGTATCGACTCCAATGGCCGTCATTACCAGGTATGCCCGCTTTGTGGAACGGCATACGAATATGACTGGAGAATGATGCGACGAACCGATCGTTTGCTGGCGGCAGATGCGCGCCAAGGGTAAGCCGGAGAAATGGTACATTCTCCGTGAACTGCCTGGGAGTTGCTTGTCGGGGATGTTCTCGAATGACGCTGGGATTGGGCAATGAGTTTGGGCTTGAATGCGCTTCTGCTACTTAATTTGGTGCTTCGTTGCTTCTGGAAAGAAGTTTGAGAATGTGGAAAGAGTTCAGGGGCAGATAAGAAGTGGCGTCTTGAATATCATCCTAGAGCACTAATAAAACCTCTATCGCGGCGGTCCTAGTCCCGTTTCATTGCAGCTTGGCGTACTCGGCTTTGGCTTGCTTCAAAATGAAGATGTCGGGATCGCCATCTTTCCAGAGGGTGAGGAAATCCTGGTAAGCCGCAAGCGCCCTGACGCGGGCAGCGTCGGCCTCGGCGCCTTGCGATGTTCTCGCCTCCAAGGCAACCGCGCGCGCCAATCCAAGGTGCGCTAGCGCTCCCGTCCAGCAGTTCCACACAATGCCGCTGTGGGCAAGAATCTTCTGGAACTCGGCGGCAGCGGCCTCGGCCTGTCCGGCTGCCAGGTAAGACTCTCCGCGAACATAGACAGAATAGAGGCAGGAGATATTGTTAACGAAGGGAATTTGCCCCAACTCGACGGCGGAAGCAGCTTGCAGCACATTCACGGCAGCACTTGGTTTCTTTTTGTCCAGCGCTAATTGCCCCTCAATTGCCGGCAGCCAAAGCGACTGAACTTGAGTATCGAGTGGGAACCGTCTACTTAGGTCTTGAGCCAAGAACTCGGCTCGGGCCGTGTCGCCGGCCATTGCCAGGGCCACGGCTGCTTCGCTCTCTGTTCCTTGACTCGCGGGCGCGAGCTTTAAAGTCTCTACCGCTATCTTCCGGGCTTGCATAGCATTGCCGAAAGCAGCTTCTCGCTGAGCAGAAATGGCCAAATAAACCGCCCCACCTTCTTTGTTATCCGCACGTATCGCCGAGTTGACCGCCCTCCTGGTTAGTTCTCGGGCCTTGTGAAGATGACCCCTGAACGCCTCGGTGTCGGATTCGAGCGCAAGTCCGACGTTTTCAAATTCCGCCTTGCTGGCAAACCACCGTTGCTGATCGGCCATCGCCGCGAAGTCCGCCGAAAAAAAAGCAAGCGCATAAGAAGCATTGTGCAATATAAAATCATCCACTTTTCGTGCCTGCGCTTCGTGGATGACCTGCCGCGTTTCGTCGTAGCGCTGCAAGGCAAGGGCGTAGTTGGCCAGATTCTCGTATTCACTTACAGCCTCGGGTGCATGGCGTGCGACTTGCCTGGTGATCTCCGTGGCTTTTTCGTACTGCCCCAGTGCGGCATACACCAGTCCTAAATTGACGTACGCTGCATCTTCCCGCGGGTAGATCTCCATTTCCTCTTGAAACGCCTGGGCCGCTTTATCCAGTTCCCCAGTCGCATACGAATAGTAGTCGGCACTGATCGTCAGCTTTTCCCGCTCGCTGGCATGCTCCCGCAACTGGAATGCTTTGGTGAAGTACTCGCTGGCCCGCCCGAGCTCGCTGAGATTGGTGTAGTCGATGCCCACCGCTCTATAGGCCATGGCAAAATTGGGATCGAGCGCAATGGCGCGTTGATCGTAAGGGAGGGCCGCGGCGGGGCCTTTTTCGTCGGAGGCTTTTCTGCCCAGGCTGAGCGCTTTCAGAGCTTCGAGCGATGATGTAGTGGCTTGTACCAGTGGAACATCGAACTTCTGCACCGTTGCCAGCGATTCGCCCAGTTCGCTTCGCAGCCTCGATGCCGCCTCACCCAGTGCTTCGAGCACTTTCTCCTTGGATGCCGCCGTCCCCTGTTCTTGCGCCAGCAGGTCTCCACTCTGGCAATTCACCGCTTTCAACCCCACGACGTATTCGCTCCCCAGACTGCCAATTGAACAGGCAAGGTAAGCCTTGCTGCTGGCCCTCTGGCACACCTCGCGGGCTACCTCGGGCGTGAGCTTCGTGCTCGCCGGACGGGTCATCTGTTGCAGGGCCTTGGCAATTTCGCTGTCAGAGAGGACATTCAAGAACGGCGACTGGCGCAGGGAAACGTTGAGCGCCGTTTTCAGCGTGTCATCAAACACTACATCGCCCGTAGAATTAGAGAAATCGGCGAGAACAATGGTGTCCTTGGGAGTGATTTGGAAACCGGGACGGTGAAAATGCCGGTACCCTCCAACTGCTGCACCTGCCACGATCAAAGCCGCAGCGGACCAAAAATACGCGCGTCGACTGATCCGATGCTTGACTGGGGCCGCGGCTACGGGCTGCTGTTCTTGCGTCCAAGCAACCGGAGCAATAAAACGATAGCCTCGACGGGGAACGGTTTCCAGGAACCTGGGATTGTCGGCGGAGTCATTCAACGCCGCTCGCAGCTTCCGCACCGCGGTATTCAAGGCGTCGTCGAACTCCACAAACGTATCGCACGACCAGAGTTTCTGCCGGATTTCCTCTCGGGTGATGAGTTGACCAGGGTGCTCCAGCAAAAGCGCAAGGATCTGTAACGGTTGCTCCTGCAGACGAATCCGGATCCCGGCCTTAGTGAGCTTGCCTTCCCCGAAGTCGGCCTCGAAGGACCCAAAACGAACAATCCGGCCCGCTGGTCTGCCTTGCTGCATACGAGCCCCACCCCGCAGAATGCTCGAAATTCTAGCAGTGGCAGGTCAGAAATTCCAGTAACCGCTTTTTCTCCAGTGCGTTAGCTGGTTAGCTTGAATACAGGAACAGTTTTGTTGCCTTTTTCTTAGAGTTGCCGCAAATTGCCGTGCTGTGAACGCTGGCGCGTGACCAGAGGCATACTTTGCGGAACAGCATCAGACCGCAAGCCCCCCTCGCACGCACTGGCCGTTCAGTTGAGGGGGTAAAACCGAGTCGGGAGACCCGCTGGGGGAGCGGTTCTCCCGGCCCGCGGAAAGGATCTTGACCTTGCCTTGAGTTGCCGAGAGTCAACTCGGTTTGCCCAGGTCAATCGGAGGTTTACCTATGTTCGCCCGCAAAGTTGCTGCGCGCTTGAAACCGAACTCTCTTACGGAATTTACGAATCTCATGGAGGGCGAAATCCTTCCCTGGCTTCGAAAGCAGGAAGGTTTCCGGGATCTGATTATCCTGGCGGCTGCCGATAGTAGAGAAGTGACAACCATCAGCTTTTGGGAACATAAGAGGAATGCGGAAGCTTTCAACTCAGGCGGTTATCCGGGAGCATTGAAAATTCTGGAAAAGCTCTTAGACGGGGCTCCTTACGTTAAGACGTTTGATGTCGTCGGCATGACGTTTCAAACGGTGGGCCCCGCCCTTCCATCGGAAGCAGAAAACCTGATCCCCGAGGCTGATCCCGCACAGGGCGGCTACCGTCCCTATGAAACGTCGCCGTAGCACTGGCCCTTTTCGGTCAGCTCTCAATGAGCGCTATCGGCTCAACCGGACAGTTTCAATTCGCGAATCGCTTCTCCAGCGCCGCTGAGGTCGGCGAGGCGCATCTCGGAATACTTGCGAGATAGAAGCACGCCTGGCGCGCCAGCGCGGAATGCAGCCAGGACTGCCTGCTTGACGCTTTCTGGCGTGCACTTGCTGTTATAGGGTTCGGTCGGAATATCGATATCAATGCCTGGCCAAATCAGAGTCCTCGAGCCAGCAACGCCATCCAGCGCGCGTTTCGTCTCGCGGTAGACGTAGTCAGCGGAAAGCCCCGTGTGAGGGATCTGATCGTAGCTGCGCTCCTTGAATCCCATCACTGCATAGTTGAAATCGATCAGGCTCTGCTTCGAAAGATCCCCATGAAGTGTCTTGCCGATATTGTCTGCATACAACGCCATGCGTTCGCCGCCGCAGTTGTTGTACATGACGACCTTGATGAAGTCGGAATAATTGGAGAGCTCATGAAGGTCCTGTTCCGCCCGGTAGATCGGATTGAAGGAATTGTTGTGCCAGATGTGCCAGCCCACCGGCACCGCCGGCTTGGCTGTCTTAACTGTTTTGTAAATTGCTGCGTAGGTGTCGCGAAGGCTGTCAGTCCAGAGCATTTCCCAGGCAGCTAGTTCGGGATATCGCAACAGAAGCCGCCAGAATTGAACGTAGTACCCGTCGATCGGGCGTTTGCCGCGCCGCGCCGAGCGAACGAATTTCTCTAACTCCAGAAACCCCTGCCGGGCTCGCTCCACATTGATGCCTTGCTGTTTCGCTCGGCTCTGACAGAATTCGCAGAAGCAGGTGACGGTGCCCGGGTCGATCGGTGGCGTGTCGTGCGTGGCGCCGAGGCTGTCGCAAAGCGCGCCCTGCCGCTCTGAGCCCCACATGATCCCGTCGATGTCATAGGAACGGGCGTAATCTTCGACCAGTCCAGTCAGGAAATTCCGGTAATCGGGATTATTGACGCACAGCGTCTCGGCGTTCCGCCCATACAGGTCTCGCTCCTGCAGTTTCTCGATGTTCGGCAGGTCGGTGCGAAACACGTCCTCAAGCCAGCAGATGACCTTCATGCCGCGCTTCTTGGCGGCAGGGAGCACTTCGGCCAGAATGTCCAGATCGCCGTGGTCAGGTGCGCGAGTGTCTTTGAGAACCGTGTTCTTGTAGTACTGGGGATGAGGAGTAGCGAAATTCCCGCCGTGAAAATTGAGATCGTACTCCTGCTTGCCGTGATCAGGCAGCGGCTGGCCCGGGATCTGTCTTCCGGCGATACCTCGACCGTAGGTGAATACTGCAAGAAATAGCGTATTCACGTAGGCACGTTCTTGCAGCACATCGAGGACCTTCTCGGTACCTTCATCCACAAACGAAATTGCTCCGACCTGGATGCCGATCATTTTCGGGGAGACAGCAGAATGTCCTGAACTTGGCATGGCCAAGGCAGCGCCGGCTCCGGCGGTGATCTTCAAGAATTCGCGTCGATTGACGTCTGATTTCAACATCGAACTACTCCTATTTTCCTTGGTAGCAGCCGATGTCTATGTTTCCGGATTTAACTCGCGGTGAGCGGTCAAGATCCAGTTCTCCCACCGGCACTCGGTCAGTCGTGCCAGCAGCGATCGCGGGAGAATCTGGTTGCAGATGGAAGTCGTTCGCGGCGGCGTCAACAAAACGCGGATCCTGAAAGCGGGAATGACTATCATTTCCCGTTGATGCAACATATTTGTCGAATCCAGTCACAGTTTCAGCAGTCTCTATCCATGTGCTCGCCTTTGAGCCCGAAGCGCAGTAATAAAGATTGTGATCAATGGAAACGGGAGGCTGGTTCTTGTCTGCCTGAGACTTGTTCACCGTCATAAGACAGCGCGGCCCGGCGTAAACGATGTTGTTCGCAAAAATGTTGTCTGCCATGTTCCACTGCATCTGGAACTCACCGGAACCTGTTGCCGAAGTGTCGTTGTCGTACAGCGTGTTATTGACCACCGTGCAGTGCTCGGTGTGTCCTCGGTTAGGATCGTAGCCGCCGATCGAAACACCGGCAGTGTGAGCGTGATAGATAAGGTTATTTCGTGCCGTGATGTAACTGGTGGCGCGGTCCTTGTGCTCGCTGGCCAGTTCGATTCCAAAGTCCACGTCGTGCATAACGTTCTGCTCGATCAGGATTCTGGTGCCGCCGTCCACATAAATGCCATCAGAATTCTGCTCATCGCCGTAGGCCGGATTGCCGCGCGATGTAATGTTGTAAACCAGATTGCCGCTTACGACCCCGTCGCGAGCCTGGTCGACGGCAGGATCTGGGGCCGTGCGCTCGAAACCGATGACGTCGATTCCGATATTGTTGTTGTCGTGGACAACGTTGTGCGTGATGCGAAAGTTCGTCACGTTCCCGTTCACCACCAACGACTCGCTGGAACCGGTCTGGAGATTATGTACGTCATTGCCGTCAATCACCAGTTCACTGATCGGAGTCTTGGCGTCGGTACCGTATACCGCAATGCCAAACCCATTGCCACCATGTCCCGGAGCATCACGGCCGTTAAACGTCTGCTCAATATGATGGACGTTGTTCTTCAGCAGTTCGATATGGGAGCCGGAACCCATAACACTGATGCCTAATGGCGCCAGCCGATGTTCGGCGGTGCGGAAGTTGCGAATTTCAAAGCCTTCGATTCGCACGTAGCTCTGATTGTGAATAGTAAGCACGCCCTGTCTGCCAGAGGGAGTGAAATGCTCCGCGTCGAGAATAGCCGTCTCGCCGGGATAGCTTCGAAACGTAATGTATCCATCAGTCGCGTTGCCCGAAGCCTTGATGCTTACCAGCTCTTCGTAGACTCCACCGCGCACATTGACGGTACTACCCGCACGCACGGTGTCTACGGCATGTTGAACGGTGCGCCAAGGTGCCGTCTGGGTGCCGGGATTCGAATCATTCCCCGTCGTCGACACGTAGAAGGAAGAGTTGGCCTGGCCGAAGGCGGCAGATACGCAGACTAATAACATCACAAGAGACAAAAATTTCACGCTTGTTCTCCTCAAGAAAAATACCTTATTAGCTTTTAAACGCCGTTCATTGGTCGCGAAAACGCAAACAGCGAGACCAGCTATATTCCCTTTATCCAGTTTGAATCGCTGCTCTTTTTAAGACAGATGGTCAGAGAACCGTCGGAATTCGTTCGCTCGTGGCAAGCCCAACGGACGGACCGCCGCACCCCCTTGACCTCGAGTTCGGCGCGCAGATTGATCTGCTGACCGTCGATGTCCTTGGGGAGAATGATCGAGGCCTGGCGCAATTTGCCCGCGAAGGGTTGGCCCGGATCAAGATTTCCTCCTACTTTGACTCGGCCGTCGAGAGTCTCGGCATAGATGCCCAGAATTCCCGGCACTCCTGCAACGCCGTCGTTCACGATGCCCAGAATCAGTTCCATCGTGTCATAGCGTTTTCTCTGCCAGATGATGGACGGGCGCACGCGGTACCCGAGCCGTTGCTCCATGGCGCGGAGCGAATCAGGATACTTTTCGTAGTAGCGCCGGATGTTATCGCCTTCAGTCCAGAGGCCAAAATAATTCGTTCCGATATCAAGCGCGTGAAAGCTCGCACTCTCGCGATAGGGCCGGTCCATCGGGCCGCCGACGCGGTGAGGATAGTCGTCGCTCGGCACGGCTTCGTCGTCCGGTCCAACGAACGCAAGCATCGAGCCGGATAACTTGCTGAGGCAAGCCTTCTCCTCGGAGGCGAACTCGGGTAGCACATAGTGGCGATTCTCGCCATCTTCCATGACGATCGCGACCCACGGTGGACGATGACCGAGTTCTTCGATTTGGATCGGTTCGTCCATGATGAGACTGTCGGAACGCAGCCAGCATCCCGCGCGAACAGCCATATCCTGCACCTGACGGTTGCCCACGCTGCTGATGTCGGGCTGGGTGTTGACCGCCAGAGGCGTCGTCTTCCAGGCGTCGATCTGGAGTTGGGTCATGTGAACAAAAGTCTTTTCTGCGGTCAGGTAGTCGGGGAGCGGACTCGGCAAGTCGTTAGTGTGACCTTCCCCCCAAAACCCATACATCATCAGGTCCATATATTCCAACTGGGGATTGCCCTCGAATTTTGCAGCGAGCAACTCATTCAGATCAGCAAAAGCTTTTTGAAATTCGGGGGAGTCGTAGCGCGGCTCGTAGAAATCAAAATCGGTGTGGTGCGCTTTCGATTTGTGGCCGATGTTGACGATGGGAACTTTGCCGTGCAGGAAGTCCGGCATCGAAAGCTTTTTCGGCTGGATATTTGGGCTGGAGAGCTGGATTCGGAAACCGACACCTAGATTATGGCGCCTGGCGGCGTCGAATGTGGCTTCCCAAACAGGAGAGAGCTGGAGCTTCCCGGGGCTGGTCTGTACATCTCGCCAGTCGCAACGGATGTACAAGACGTCGACGAATGGCAGAGATGCCATTCTTTCGACGCTCTGTTCCAAAGGTTCCTGGTCACACTGCACGGTCAGGGCCGGACCGTTTTCTTCCCACGTGTAACCGACCAAACCGGTGCCGAAATTTCGGATGTGACTGCGCGAAGGCTGCGTGGCGAAAATTGTGAACCAACCTTCATCCTGCGCGATGCCGAACGGGCCCTGGTCGAGTCGGTTGGTCACCGTCGGGCTGCCAAAGTCGTAGCCCTCCCATAGATGGTCGGGAACATCCGCCCACATGCGCGGGGGCATGAGGCTGCTCACGGCTCCGAGAACTGCTCCGGCCTTAACGAAATCCCGCCTCCGCATGAATGCTTCTCCTCTCGACGGTTTCCGTGCGTCCGTGATCGATGGGCGAGGCGAAATGCTAGAACTGTAACTTCAGCGCGAGGCTCGAACGCTAACGGAAGGTTTCTTTTTATATCGTTTGGTTGTCTTTTGTCCAGAACAAACCAAGACTCGACAGCAAACGAAAACCCTGAACGGCAACCGGCGGAGGCTCCAAAGAATCGGTGGTTGCTCAGGTTGAATCAGGTCGGCACGGCGCCAGAAGTCCTACTTGGGGTCCTCCGCGATCAGCCGCAGCAAGCCAAATTTCTCTGGAACGTGGAACGTGTGACTCATCGTGGGTTGCCAGACAACTTCGGTCCGGTTCGGCGGCGGGCCCTGGCTGCGAAACAAATTGATTCGAAACTTGTCGCCAACTGAGGGACCCTGGCTCTGCAAGGCCGAGAATGGGATGCGCATGGCCCCGTACCAGATTTTCGCGGCCGGATCGATGCGGGCGGTTACCGTGAAGCCAGAGTTCCACTTCCAGCCATCCTCGTGATGCGGCTGAGTTAGGTCAATGTCGAGATCAACCCACTCTCCTTGCGGCGAGATCTCGAACTCCTTATATCTGCGGATGTTTTGAAAATCGGAACCAATGAAAACTTCAGCAACATCCCAATCCCAAAGCTGATATGTTTCGCTTGCACTATCGGGCGAGGGCTTGAGATTCAGCGCTTCGTAAGGACAAACGAATAAGAAGTACAGATTCCTCTCTGTCCAGCGCGAGAGGATTTCGGTACGGTAGCGTGGTTGGCTCTGGCCGTAACGCGCTTTGTCGGTATAGACGGGCCGAGCCCCGCGCCAGAATGGCATAGTTGGGTCCGTATTTGGCGCCACGTCTTCTCGCGCTTTTGTACTTTCCATCACAGCAGGTTCGGCTGCCGAGAGTATCTGGGCTGTGCTGAGAACGAGGAAGCAAGCGATTATGGCGCCGCGCATGCGCACTCCCACAGATCGATGGCTCAGACTTTCACTCTCAGCTGACGAGTGCTCGACGAAACGCATCATTGATTGACCCCGCTGGCAAGAATTCCACCGTCGACTACGATCGCCTGTCCCGTGACAAAACTGGCTGCATCAGAAGCAAGAAATACCGCAGCCCCCACGAGCTCCTCAAGTTGACCGAACCGCGCCATTGGCGTGCGTAGCAAGAACTCCTGCCCACGAGCTGTACCATCGAGCAACGACGCATTCAAGGCTGTGCGAAATACGCCAGGCACCAGGGCATTGACGCACACTCCGTGTCGAGCCCATTCGATGGCCAGGGATTTAGTAAGAGACAGCACGCCCGCCTTGCTGGCGCCGTACGCCGCAACTTCGTAAAGACCGAGGAAGCAGGAAAGCGAACCTATGCTGATAATGCGACCGTGGCGTTGCTCGATCATGTGACGGCCGAACACTTGCATGGCGCGCAATGTGCCGGTGAGGTTCGTTTCCAAAATCGCGTTCCATTCCGCTTCGCTTAAGTCCAGAGTGGGAGTCCGTTTTGTTTGGCCGGCGCAGTTTACGAGGATCTGCACGCTACCGAACCTGCGGCAAACGGCATCAAGCAGTGCCTTCAGACTTTCTTTGCTGGTCACGTCGCAGGTGATCGGCAGCGATTTTCGGCCGAGTGACTCAATTTCGTGGCTGGCCGCCTCGACGAGTTCAGAGCGGCGTCCGGTCGGAATCACATTTGCGCCAGCCTGTGCCAGCCCGCGGGCCAGGGTCAGTCCAATGCCGCTGGTTCCGCCGATCACGACCGCCGTTTTGTCGGCTAGATCCAAGAGAGGATGGCTCATTTTTTTCTCCGCGAGCACGAGGTCAAATCATCAGAGGGATACGCCTCTCTTCCAGGGAATGAAATCGTCTTGCCCGAGCAACTCTGCTTTGGTTCGAACCTGGCCGCTCGCCACTTCAACCAACCGCTCCAGCAATACGTCTCCCATCTCTTCGATCGTGCTCTCGCCTGAGATAACGGCACCCGTGTCAATATCAATGATGTCTTGCATCCGTTCGGCCAGAGGCGAATTGGTCGAGATCTTGAGCACAGGCGCAATGGGGTTTCCTGTCGGCGTCCCCAGTCCGGTGGTGAACAGAACGAGGTTGGCGCCTGCGCCCACCTGCGCGGTGACGCATTCGACGTCGTTCCCCGGCGTGCACTGGAGGTTTAATCCCGGTGCGGTGGCGTACTCAGGATAGTCGAGGACCGCAGTCACCGGCGAAGCCCCACCCTTTCTGGCCGCCCCCGCGGATTTCATGGCGTCGGTTACTAATCCATCCCGAATGTTTCCGGGCGAAGGATTCATGTCGAAGCCCGAGCCGACCGCTTTCGCCCGCCTCGCATAATCGCGCATCAATTGAATGAAGCGATCGCCGACGGCCTTCTCGATGCAACGATCGATTAATTCCTGCTCGACGCCGCAGAGTTCGGGAAATTCGGAGAGCATGCTCCTCGCCCCGAGAGCTGCCAGCATATCTGACACCCGTCCAACCGCGGGATTCGCAGAAATACCCGAAAACCCATCCGAGCCGCCGCACTTCAAGCCCGCGCACAAGTGAGAGAGAGATGCGGGGGCACGCTGACTTTTATTCGCCTCCATGAGCCCGATGAAAGTCGACCGGATGGCTTCCGAAAGCATCTTGAATTCGGAGCCGCTCTGTTGCTGCTCAAATACCAACATAGGCTTGCTGAAATGCGGATCACGCCGGGCGATCTGTTCCCGGAGAATGGCAACTTGTGAATTCTGGCATCCTAGACTTAGAACCGTCGCTCCGGCGACATTCGGATGATGGATATACCCCGCAAGCAGCCCGCAAAGATTGTTAGCATCTTCGCGCGTTCCGCCACAGCCACCCTCATGCATCAGAAACTTGATTCCATCAACATTCTCAAGAACCTTGGGACGGGTGGGCGAGTGGGACTGTGGTTCCAGCGCGAGTGTCCCGATGTTTTCGTTTTTGCCTTCACCATAAAGCCGGACCAGCTCCGCTACTTGTTGCCGATAGCTGTTCGGCTGAGCAAAACCCAGTTCCTCCTGGAACGCCTGTTTTAACACGGCAATATTTCTGTTCTCGCAGAAAACCAGCGGCACCACTAACCAATAATTACGCGTCCCGACCTGCCCGTCAGGCCTGTGGTATCCAAGGAAGGTTCGCTGCCGCCACCGAGATACATCAGGAGGACTCCACTCGTATCGCCGCGAACTCTCGGAGTAACGTGAGGCCTCGTGCCGTACATTGCGCGTCGTCAGGAGTTCCCCGGCCTGAATTGGCTCTCTCGCCTTGCCGACGAGAACGCCATACATCACCACATCGTCACCGGCGGATAGATCCTGCGTGCCAAACTTATGTTTGGCCGGAACATCCGACGTCAGAATGTAGATATGGTCCGCGTAGGTAATGCGCTCGCCCTTGCGCAGGTCAGTGAGCGCAATTAAGACGTTGTCTTTGAAGTCGATTTTCAGAACGCTATTCTGCATCGCAGTCCCGCGCAAACGGGTGTGAGGCCGAGTCCCGCCAGTCGCCTAACCTGGGCGCTCACACAACGATCAGTGTAATCTGTCCGGACACCAACTGGCGCTGAGACCCAGAACTTTCACGGTGTGAGACCAACCGCGCTCTCAATCCCATTCCGTTCTCGATCCGCATCGGGCGCGGGTTGTGGTCGTTCGAGTTCTTGTATACTTTCCGGGCATCTCACTGCGACACGCGCTCGGGTTTACCGGAGAAAGAAGCCAAGCAATGATGTTGAAGGTTTTCAACGACAAGAGTTCGTTGGGAAAAGCGGCGGCCGAAAAAGCGGCATCTACGATCCGCAGCGCCATCCGCGACCGCGGCCAGGCACGCGTGATCGCCGCCACCGGGACGTCTCAATTCGAGTTTCTGGCTGCTCTCACTGAGTCCACGGATATCGATTGGGGACGAGTCGAAGTGTTTCACCTCGATGAATATATCGGCCTGCCTGCGACTCATCCTGCAAGTTTTCGCAAGATACTTCTCGAGCGACTGGTGAACAAAGCCGGGATCGCGAAGTTTCATCCGCTCGACGGCGACGCGCGTGATGTTTCAGAGGTCATCCGCAAGGTGGGTAAGGAGCTCGCATCTGCGGCGGTGGACATCGCCTTTGTCGGTGTTGGCGAGAACGGTCATCTTGCCTTCAACGACCCTCCGGCAGACTTCGAAACCGAAGAGCCTTATCTGATCGTCACTCTTGACGAAGCCTGCCGCCGTCAGCAGGTTGGAGAAGCCTGGTTCAGCGATATATCAGAAGTGCCCAAGCGGGCGATCTCGATGTCCGTACGGCAAATCATGAAGGCGCGCGAGATTCTGGCGATCGTGCCCGAGTCGCGAAAGGCGCAGGCCGTGAAGGCGTGCTTCGAGGGAAAGATCAGTCCGATGGCGCCTGCCTCGATCCTGCGGACGCACGCCAACGCTAACGTGTATCTCGACAAGGAGTCCTCCAGTTTGCTCAGTTCGGCATTACAGAACTCCGCATAGAGTGGCGGGGCAAAGACTCCGGGGTTAACTCACCAACAATTAATTCAGCGCCCACATGGATACGGCCGGACAGTCCCCGACAAACAGCGCGCACTCGATCTCCGGCCTACGCTGGTGGATCGGCGGACTGCTGTTTGCCTCCACCGTGATCAACTACATCGACCGTCAGACGCTCTCCTGGCTTGCTCCTTATCTCCAATCCCAATACCACTGGACGAATAGCGACTATGCCAATCTCGCGATTGCCTTCCGCGTCGCGTACTCCATTGGGCAGACGGTTTTCGGCAAGCTCATGGATCGCATCGGTACGCGCCGAGGCCTCACGCTTAGCGTCCTCGGGTACTCGATCGTCTCGATGCTGACTTCGTTGGCAAGTGGGTTTTATAGTCTTGCTTCCTTCCGCTTCTTGCTGGGCGCAGGCGAATCGGCCAACTGGCCCGCCGCAACGAAAGCCGTCTCGGAATGGTTTCCGAAGCGCGAGCGCGGCTTGGCAACTGCTCTGTTTGACAGCGGTTCCTCCATCGGAGCGGCAATTACCCCCTTCCTTACCTATTCGATCTACTCGCGATGGGGATGGCGTCCCGCGTTCATGGTCCCGGGCTTCCTCGGCTTCCTCTGGCTGATTGCATGGCGATGGCTTTATTATCCGCCAGAGAGCCACCCGCTCATCAGCGAAGCCGAACTCCGTATGATCGTGGCCGACAAGCGCGATGCGGATGCTAAGCAGGAAGGCACGGCTCGTCCGCGCTGGCGCGATCTGCTCAAACTGCCGCAGACCTGGGGGACAATCGTCGCGAGAAGTTTTACCGACCCAGTTTTCTTTTTCATCGCTGAGTGGTTCCCCATCTATCTGGTCGCGAAGGGAATTGAACTGAAAACCAGCCTCATCGCGGTGTGGATACCATTTATCGCCGCTGATGCAGGCAGTTTTTTCGGCGGCGCAGTGTCGGGCTACCTGATTAAGCGAGGGTGGTCGGTGGGCGCGGCGCGCAAGGCAGTGATGATTTACGGCGGGATCGGAGTGACGCTACTGATCCCAACCATCTTCACAACTAATCTCTATCTGATTTCGTTCCTCTTCGCATTTGCGACTTTTTCCTACGCCGGATTCACGATCATGGCAAACGTGTTGCCGTCCGATCTGTATCACAGCGAGTCCGTGGCGTCGGTGAGCGGCCTGAGCGGCACGGGCGCCGGAATCGGAACCATCGTAGCCTTCAAGTTCATAGGTTATTTGTCCGACGCGCGGCGATCCACCGGAACTCATTCCTTCGATCCGATCATCATTGTCGCGGGCCTGGTTCCGTTCGTCGGAATGCTTCTCGTGTTGTTGCTCGTCCGCAATACGCAGGCCACCGACCAGGGACTGGTCCGCCGAATTTGAGTGATTCGACCTTCTCTCGACGAATCGGTATGCGAAATTGTCGGGCAATCCTCGTATCCCACCGCAAAACTGTATCCATGCCGGCGGAATCGCCTAGGCGTAGCCCAGGCTCTGCCGGCGTCGCCAATAAGCCGCCAGCAGCAGAACGGCGGCCGCGATCGAGTATGCGGCAGGAGAACTCGAGGCCGGAGTCGTTCCCATGAAATCGAGGCCGGGAATCTGATGCGCCGGGCCGATGTACCACCACACGACGTAGATCGCCTCGAAGGTCTTGCTGCCGCCGCTCCAGACGCCGAGTGCGAGTGCCAGGCTTGGGATAAACAGGGCTCCCGCAAACCAGGCCGCAGCACCACGCCAATCGTTGCTCGTAAGCAGTCGGACGCCAACTCCAGCGCCCGTCAAGAGTGCGAGGCAAACGCCAGCCGTCCACAGAGCGGGAAGCTGGCGCCACAGGCTGCGTTCGGATGAGAACACTAGCGCCGTGGTGCCATAGCGTGCTTCGCGGCAGCCCATTTGCGACCAGAGCAGGATAGGCCAGATCCATGCGGCGATGAGGAATCCGCTGCGAACTCTGGCATCGTGGGCTACAAACTGGCCGACGAGTAATCCGGCCGCGCCCGCGTACCACCACCAGCGCTGAGCCTTTAGCATCAGGCGGAGTTCCGAAAGAACCAAGAGCCCGAACCCCGATCCGCCTGACGAGCGAGCCAACGGCGTGAGATGGGTTCCAGTGACAGGCGTTGGAACAGGGGTGGCGCCAACTTCAGCCGCTGACAGCGGCACCGCGGTGAGTGCGTTCGATTTCGCCCGCCAGGAGCGCGCTGGATCGAAGCGGTGAAAGAAAACAGATGCGACGAGAGCGATGCCAGCCGCGACCGCGATCCAGAAGAGGCGCATGAGCAGGACTTGCGGAGTCCAGTCGATTCCGTTCCAGAGAAATGTACGGACCGCGTGCTGGCCGCCGATCGTGAAGCTGAAGTTGAAGTGTTCTCGGCTGGAGGAATCGATCGCGCTTAGCGCACTGCGCGTGCTGCGATAGATCAACTGCAATCCCGTCGGATCGTCGAAGCCGGTCGCACCCAATGCGATGCCGCCCGTCCACAGGAAGAAATAGACGACGTTGCCCGCGCCTCCGCGGAGAAACGGAATCGTCTCAAAGAGCAGCGCGATGCTGCCCGTCAGAAGCATCGTCGGCAACGCGATAAAGAGAAAAGGCGACCAAAGCTTCCACAACGAGAATGTGTGGGCTTCGGCCCGCATCGTTAGCATCGCGACCGCGGCCAGCATGAGAACTCCGACCATGCAGGCGAGCACCGCGAAGTTGCTGAGCGTCTTCGCGAGTGTGTAAAAATCCTTGCGCATAGGCGTCGCCGCGAGAATCTGGCCCACGCGCGAGTCGGTGTCGCGCTGTATTGAGTTCTTTACGATGTAGAAACCAGCCAGCGAGAGGAACGTCGAGCAACAGGCGGCCATGAGTGTGCCGATCCAGGCCGAGTTGTAGACGCCTCGATAGCCGTTGCCGACGACGATCCAGACCTTCTCAGCCGCTACCGCGTATGCAAGCCACAGGGCCCCGGCCAACGTAACCAGAAAGCTGTAGCGCCGGACGCGTTCCAGAAAGTCGGCGCGGACCATCTCGTAGAGGATGCGGCGCGCGTTCATGCGGCAACTCCGGCGCGGTGCTGCGACAGACGGAAGAGATACGCGTCTTCGAGGTTCGGAAGGACCGGCTGCGCACCGGCCGGTGGGGCGTCGCAGAGCACGCGCGCATGGACGCCATCGCTACGCCGCGCAGTGTTGCTGATCAGGTATTTTTGCCGCGCCGCATTCAAATCTGCGCTGGGCAAGATCCACTCCCAGACTTTGCCCTCGACTTGGCGTAGAAGTTCTTCCGGAGACGCGTGGGCCACCAGGGTGCCCTGCGAGATCAATGCGATGTCGGTCGCTGTCGCTTCGACGTCGGAAACAATGTGCGTGGAGAGAATGATGATGCGCTGGCCGGAAAGTTCCGAGAGCAGGTTACGAAAGCGTACGCGCTCTTCTGGGTCGAGGCCTGCCGTAGGCTCATCCACGATCAGCAACTGCGGATCGTTAAGCAGCGCTTGTGCGATGCCGACGCGCTGCTTCATGCCTCCGGAATAACCACCCAGCGAGCGCTTGCGGACGTCAGTCAGGTTCACCAGGTTCAGAAGTTCGTCGATGCGCTGTTTCGCAGCAGGGGAGTCGAGTCCTTTCACGGCCGCCAGGTATTCCAGAAATTCAACCGCGTTGAGATTGGGATAAACGCCAAAGTCTTGGGGAAGATAGCCAAGAGTTGAACGCAATGTGTCGGGATTAGCGGCGACGTCCGCCCCGTTCCAGGTGACGCGGCCTTCCGTGGCGCGCGTGATCGTCGCCAGGATGCTCATCAACGTGGTTTTGCCGGCGCCGTTGGGACCGAGCAAGCCGAGCACTCCAGGTTTCAGGTGCAGGGTGAAATTGCGAAGTGCCCAGTTTCCGCCACCGTAGCGCTTACTGACATTTTCGATCGAGAGTTGCAATGAATCCTCCGCTCGAGACAGCGTATTGGAGAAACGGATTCGACCGAATGAAAGTTCCGAGAAGTTTGGTGGGATATCTGGCACAGCACGGCTGGAAGAATCCAGCGGAAGTCGCGATGCGTCCGGCAGGAACGACGGTAGGGGTATTTTGGCACGGGCGACTTGTATAGTGAGCCTATGAAACTTCCCTACGTGGCTGCGTTTCTCCTCTTTGCAATAGTGGTTGCGGCGCAGACGCCGCCGGAGGCCGCCCACGCGTACACGGCGGCGCATCGGACGGAACTCGTGCAGCAGTTTAGCGAATTGCTGGCAATACCGAATGTTGCCGCGGATCCTATAAACCTGAAGCGCAACGCCGACCTGCTAGTCGAAAAGCTCCAGAAGCGCGGTATCAATTCCCGGCTGCTGTCTGTGCCTGGCGCGCCTTCGGTGGTCTTCGGGCAGATCGATGTGCCGGGCGCCCAACATACGATTGTCTTCTATGCGCACTACGACGGTCAGCCGGTCACGCCGTCAGAATGGGATGGCGGCTCGCCTTTCACTCCGGTCGTGCGGGAAGTAAACGGTGAGCAGCGTATCTACGCCCGATCGGCCGGCGACGATAAGGCGGCGATTTTTGCGCAGCTTACGGCGCTTGATGCGCTAAAGGCGGCCGGGATCCCGTTGCAGTCGAACCTTCGCTTCGTCTGGGAGGGTGAGGAGGAAGCTGGGTCACCGCATCTGGAACAGATCCTTAATGCCAACCGTGATCTCATCCACGGCGATGTGTGGCTAGTGTGTGACGGACCGGTCGACCAGAGCGGCCAACAGACGGTGGTCTTTGGAGCGCGAGGTGATGCGCATTTGGAGATCACCGTTTATGGGCCGCACCACGGGCTGCACAGTGGCCACTACGGGAACTGGGCGCCGAATCCGGCAATGATGCTGGCGCAGTTGCTCGCCGGGATGAAAGATGAAGACGGCCACGTTCTGGTGCCGCATTTCTATGACGGAATTGAGCCACTCTCTGTCGCTGAAAAAGAAGCGCTGGCTCGTGCTCCGGTGAACGACCGGATGCTGATGAATGCTTTTTGGCTGGGACATGTCGATGGCTCCGGCGCACATCTGCTTGAGCTGATCAACCAGCCTTCGCTGAACATCAATGGCCTTTCCTCGGGCCAAACCGGAGCCCGAGCCGCCAATGTCATTCCGCCCACCGCGATCACCGATCTGGACCTTCGCCTGGTGGTCGGCATCGACTGGCGCGCCCAGCAGCAACGCGTTATTGACTACATTCAGTCCCGGGGCTACTTCATCGTGGACCGCGAACCCACACAGCAAATTCTTCTGGAGCATCCACGGGTTGCGATGGTTGTGCGCGATGAGGCGAGCTACAACGCTGTGCGCACGCCGATGGATCTGCCCATTGCGCGGGAGGTCATTGAAGCAGTAAAGAGCGCGCGCAAGGATAAAGATGTGGTGCTGCTGCCGACCATGGGAGGGAGCGTGCCGCTGGGAGCGATGGAACGCGCCGCACAGACTCGCACCATCACCGTACCCATCGCCAATTACGATGACAATCAGCACGCCGCCAATGAGAACCTGCGCTTGCAGAATCTGTGGGACGGAGTGGAAACGATGGCTGCGCTGCTCAGCATGAAGTAGCAGTTTGTTCCCGACGGACTAGCGATCTTTTCTTAATGATCTTTGTCGATCAGGGCGTGATGGCAATGACTCGCAGAGGACTGCCGGAGCCGCCGACGATTTTCAATGGCGCAGCGATGACGATGGCGCCGGTGGGCGGAAGCTGATCGAGGTTCGACAGACTGGCCAATCCAAACTTGCCGCTGCCGTGCATCAGATAGTGGTTCGGAAAAGGTGGATCAAAAGTGGCGGCCTGACCGGCGTCGGTCCCGACCGTTTCCACACCGACGCCCAGCACATCCCGCTTTTCAGCAAGCAGGGCAGAACTTTTCTTAGCCAATCCGGGAGTGTGGGGTCCATTCTCCTTCAGGTTGATGTAGTCCTTGGGGTCGGTCCGCTTCGACCAGTCCGTTCGCAAGAGAACCCATGCGCCCGCTGGAATAAGGCCGTGTTGTTTTTCCCACTGGCCGATGCGCTCTGGCGTCAACAGATAGTTTGGATCTCTCGCGACCTCCGCACTGATGTCGATCACGCAAGCAGGTCCGACAAATTTTCTCGGCGGTATGCGATCGACCGTGTTGTCTGGAAGATCCTTCCCCGAGACCCAGTGGACCGGAGCGTCGAAGTGCGTGCCCGTGTGCTCGCCGGTCTCGAACCCGTTCCAGTACCAGGCGGGGCCGCGTTCATCGTAGCGCGACAACTCCCAGATTTTGAAGGCAGGCGTGTTATTGAACTGCGCTGGCAACGGCAGCAGGGGGGTCTGCGGACTTAAGGGCTGGGTCAGATCCACGACCCGCAGCCGGCCAGAAGCAAGTTCTTTAAGCAGTTTAGACAAGACGAGAGACATCGGTGCTCCTCATAACTTTGCGTTCGGCGTGCTACCTCCACTCGATAGAGGTTCGGAGGGCTTGTCCATCTCATCGGCCATTTCTCAGCGTCCCTTCAGCGACTGAATATGCCGGCGGAATTGAAATCGATTCTCCAGCAACGTCAGGTCGGTAACGTATGCGGCGGGGCCCTTGGCTTCGACCTTGGCGATAATGGTTGTGAGTTCGTTGCTCTGCATAGCGTCGCTCACCGCGGTCCTAAAACTTTCCACACTACGGACCATGCTTACTCGGGGAATGCCCGATGCACGGGCGATGCCCTCCAGGTCCGTCCCAGCGCCGGTCGCGGTCGGAAAGCCTCCAACCGAAAGCAGACTCTCGTTGTCGAAAACAATGTGGATCAGCTTCCTGGGGCGATAGCGCGCCATGGTGCTGAGACTGCCAAGGTTCATCAGAAGCGAACCGTCGCCATCGAGCACGATCACGGTTGGTTCCGGCAGGCAAAGAGCGAGGCCCAACCCCGTCGAAGAGGCCAGCCCCATTGCGTGTTGCAGGTAGAAGAAATTGGGACGGTGACCCAGGGACTGCAGTTCAGCCGCGACTGCTCCCATGATCGTGACGACCAGACAGTTTTCCAGTTCCGAATAAACCGATCGGAGACAGTCGACGCGCAGCATCACTCCTCCCACATCAAGTCGCGTGTCAGGAGAAGAGCGACTGGCTGCAAACTGCTTTCGGCAAGCGTCTGCGCCTGCCGAATCCGTTTCTTGACAGTGTCCAATGCATCGAGAAAAAAGTAAGGGACACGCAACGCTCGCAACAGCGGCTCCGTAACATTGCCCCCTTGCGTTTGCCACGGGTCACGCTCTCCCAAAGAGCCGCGGTAGCTGATCAGCATCAAGAGAGGGATCTTGTAAAGATGCGCGAAAGAGACGATACCGTTGATGGAGGCCAGGAAGCCGTGATTCTGCATCAGCATGGCCGACTTGACCCCGGCGAAGTGCGCTCCGGCTGAGATGCCCACTCCTTCTTCCTCCTTCGCCAGTCGCACTAGAATCATTTCAGGGTCGTCTTCGGCCGATCGAATGAGATGCACCAGCCAGGTTTCCGGCAGAGCCGACACCAGGCGGATGTCGCACTCTTTCAAAGCGTCATAGATCAGCTTTGAGTTCGTCGCGGATACCGGCATAGGTTTGCTTTCAGGTTGACGAGTTGTTCGAGCGGAGTATAGGTTTGGCGCTAGTCATTTTGCAAGACTGCAGAGACTTTCAGACGCGACTTCTCAGATGTAACCAGGAGCAAGATTTGAAGGCCGGATCCCAAAGTGTTCTCAGCCCCGAAGTTCGCTCCGCATCGAGTGCGGCCTTTCCCATTGATGCCGTTCGTGCTGTTTTTCCTGCGCTGACTCGGCCTGAGGGCTTCATCTTTTTTGATAATGCAGCGGGCGCGCAGGTTCCACAGGCCGTATTGGACGCCGTGAATCATCATCTCCTCGAGTGCAATGTGCAGCGCGGGGGACGCTACTCCAAAAGCCGTGAAGTGGACGAGATGGTTTTGCGAGCGCGGCACAGCGTCGCTGATCTGGTGAACGCTCGCGACGCAAGCGAAATCGCGTTTGGCATGAACGCCACTTCCTTTATTCGTTTGGTGAGCCTGGCGATCGGACAAACACTCGATACGCGGAACGAAATTGTCGTAACCGACATTGACCACGAGGCTAACGTCGCCACCTGGCTGGCGTTGGAACGGAGCGGAGCGAAGTTCTCCTGGTGGAAGGTGAGGGACGACGGAAATCTACATGTGGACGACCTCATCCCTCTGGTGTCTTCGAAGACGCGTCTGGTGGCTTGCACGCTCACTTCGAATGCCCTCGGCTCGATTGTGGATGTCGCGGCCGCAGCAAGAGTGGCCCATGCAGCCGGCGCGGAGATTTTCCTCGATGCCGTGCATTACGGCCCTCATGGATCGATCGATGTACAAGCCTTTGATTGCGATTATCTGGTGTGTTCGGGCTACAAGATCTTCGGTCCTCATATGGGTTTTCTTTGGGGACGGCGCGAAGTGCTGGAAAAGCTACAAACCTTCCGTGAGGATTTCATCCCCGACGAGCCCCCCGGAAAGATAGAGGCTGGCACCTTTGTTTACGAAAATGTCGCCGGGATGGATGCCGCGGTAGGCTATCTGGAAACGCTAGGCCGAAGCATCGCGGGGAATGATGCAACGGCGAAATCAGAATCGAGGCGATCCGCTCTGCGTCGTGCGTTCGAGGCGATCCGGGCCTACGAAGAATCGCTTTCGCTCGAAATGCTGCGAGTGCTCAATGATTGTGGCGCGGTCGTCTACGGGGTGACGGAGGAAGAGCGCATGAGCCAGCGAGTGCCAACCCTTTGCTTCAATGTGGCGAACCTCTCCCCCGCAAGAATCACCGAAGAGCTTGCGAAACAAAATATCGGCGTGCGCGACGGCCATATGTATACCCCGCGGCTGATGAAGCGACTCGGGCTTCCCATCGAGAGTGGCGCAGTCCGAGCATCATTGGTCCACTACAACACCGTCGAAGAGGTGCGCAGATTCGGCACAGTTCTCGCTGAGATGACAAAGTCATGCTGACCGAGGCGACGATGCACGTTATGGTCCTCGATCCTGCTGGCGTTGGCAGATATGACTGATCAACGCCCTTCCGCGGCCACCATGGGCGGTGAGGCGCTCCCCACGCCGGAAGTCGAAGGCCTCCACCGGCGGTTGAGTCAAAGGCAGCTCACCATGATGGCCATCGGTGGCGCCATCGGTGTCGGTTTGTTCCTGGGAAGCGGTGTCACGATTCGCCTCGCGGGGCCGGCCGTAATTCTTTCCTATCTTCTCGGGGCAGGCATCGCTCTGATCATGTCCTATGCGCTGGCGGAGATGGCAGTCGTCCATCCTGTCGCCGGCGCCTTCGGAGTTTATGCGGAGAGGTACCTCAATCCCTGGGCCGGTTTTTCGGTGCGAGCTACTTATGGAGTCGCGCAGATCATCGCCATCGGTGCTGAGGTCACTGCCGCCGGCATCTACATTTCTTTTTGGTTTCCGAATGTTCCGCAATGGATCTGGGTAGTGCTGGTTTCAGCCGGTCTGGTGGCGCTGAATTCCATGCAGGTGAACCGCCTGGGTGAGTTCGAATATTGGTTCGCAATGATCAAAGTGGCAGCCATCATCGCCTTCATCATTGTCGGATTGTCTTTGATTACTGGAGTGGGCTCACGCAATGCGATTGGCTTGGCCAATTTAACCCAGCATGGAGGATTTCTGCCTGCGGGATGGAAAGGAGTCTGGCTTTCGCTCACCATCACGGTCACCAGTTATATGGGAGTAGAAATTATTGCTGTCACCGCGGGCGAGGCCGAGCATCCGGAAATTACCATCCCCCACGCAATGCGAAGCATTGTATGGCGGCTGATTCTGTTTTACGTGCTGGCGATTGCGATCATGGTGACGATGGTTCCCTGGAACCAGACCAGCGCGTCATCCAAAGGTTCGGGCACGCTTTCTGCCAGCCCTTTTGTCACCGCTTTTGCTGCGGCACACATACCGTTTGCGGCTGCGATCATGAACTTCGTCGTGCTGACGGCAGCACTGTCGAGCGTGAATACTAACCTTTACCTTTCAACTCGAATGTTGTTTTCTCTGGGACAGGGAGATTATGCGCCGAAATGGATGGGCAAAGTGAGCCAAAACGGAGTGCCGCATCGCGCGCTGCTGGCCTCAACCGCGGGGATTGTCGCTGCAATTCTGCTGGCCATCTTTGCTCCCAGAAATGCCTTCCTGATGCTCTATGGGACTGCAGTCGCCGGAATGCTTTTTGTGTGGCTGGTGATTCTCAACACGCACCTCCGTTTTCGCAGGGCAATTACTCACGAGCGGCTAAGGAGTTTGCCCATGCGCCTGTGGGCTCATCCGTTGTTCACCGTTGTCGGCATTCTGTTACTTCTTGCGATCTCAGTCACAACGTTTTTCGTGGATGGATTGCAATGGTCGATTCCGGCCTTTTCCGTTTTCTTAGGCCTTATCTCACTCCTGTACCTGCGTAGCCGGCGGCGCAAGAGCGTTTAGGACAGCGCCGCCGCGTGGTTCACAAGGACATTCCGCAAGGGAAGCAAGTAATGGTCGAAGCCAGCGAAGAGGTTTATTTGTCACTACGCGGGCGCTTCAAAGGTGACTTGGTGCGCCCCAGCGATAGTGGCTACGAAGACGCGCGTGCGATTTGGAATGGAATGGTTGCTCGCACGCCGGGCCTTATCGCGCGCTGTGCAGACGTGAGCGATGTGCAAAGTGCGGTCCGGGCGGCCTCTGAGAACGGAGTTCTTACTGCGATCCGCTGCGGAGGGCATAGCCTTGCAGGTTTCAGCACGTGCGATGGCGGAATGGTGATCGATCTGTCGAGAATGCGCCAGGTCACGGTTGATCCCGACGCACGCCGCGCCAGGATTGCCGGAGGTTGCCTGTTGGGATCGATTGACAGCGCAACGCAGAAAGCAGGACTCGTCTTTCCCTCTGGCGTCGTCTCCCACACCGGAGCTTCTGGACTAATCTTAGGTGGAGGAACAGGATGGCTCACTCGTCGATTTGGCTTGTCCTGCGATAACGTCGAGGGATTCACTCTCGTGACTGCAGATAGCTCCGTAGTGCGCGCCAACTCCAAAGAGAACCCGGATTTATTCTGGGCCTTGCGCGGAGGCGGTGGGAACTTCGGTGTGGTGACAGAGTTCGAAGTGAAACTCCATCCTTTGACGTCTGTGGTGCTCGCTGAAGGCTTAACTCCCGAGTCCGACATTCGCGGCCTGCTCGAATGCTGGAGAGACTTCATGGCCGAAGCGCCAATCGACTTGAAGTGGAATATCGATCTTCGTCTTGCTCCGCATACGCATAAGGTGCCCGTTGAACTCCTCGGGCGACCCGTTGCCAGTAGTTCAGTGATCTGGACGGGCAACCCCGAAGCCGGGCGTCCTTATCTACATCACGCGCTTTCCCTCTGCAGCCCGGATTCTGTGAACAGCAAGATTATGTCGCTTATCAGTCTCCAAACCATGGCCGATTCCGATTTTCCCCATGGCCGCCGCTATTACACAAAATCGGGTTATTTCAGTTATCTCGACGACGGCAGTATTGATCGCCTATTGGAGGCCGTGGCTTCGATTCCGTCGTCGGAAATCCAGATTGAACTGGCCTATCTTGGCGGCGCAGCGGCACGAATGAGCGCTGACGAGACTGCCTTCGGCGACCGCAGTTCTCCCTTCATCCTCAATTTGCTAGCGACTTGGTCAGATCCATCCGCTGACGCCGCCATCGTTGCCTGGATTCGCGAAATGTTCAACAAACTTCGGCCCGCAATGAAGCCGGGTGTTTACATAAACTTCATGAGCGGCGATGAACAGGATCGCGTACCTGAGGCTTATCACGAACGATGGGACCGCATCGTCGCAGTCAAGTCGCACTATGACCCCAATAACTTCTTCCGGCTGAATCAAAACGTTCCACCGCGAAAACTAGTCCCATAATCCTGAGAAAACGTCGATCAAGCTGTTGAGTAGTAATCGTATATCATTGGGCTGACGACACTTCCTGCGGTGATTCAGGTGGGCAATTCCTTCGCAATCTCACTTCTTTTTCTTGGTTACTTCAGTTCACTCCCAAAGGGAATTGAGCTAAGGAATTGAATGACATAGAAGATATTATCGGTTTGTGGGCTGCCCAAAAATCGCGCGCGCGCTCGCCTTCCTATTGCTGATGGCAGGGTCTCTTCCTGCCCAGGAATACAGTTTCCGTTCCTTCGGGAATGCGGAAGGGTTGGCCAACCTCGCAGTACGGCAAATTTACCAGGACCGCGGGGGGTTCATTTGGGTGAGCACGGAAAACGGCATCTTCCGCTACGACGGTGACCGCTTTGAGGCTTTTGGGCCGGCTCAGGGGATTCCGATTACCTCGGCTGTCGCATTCGGCGAAGCTCCGGACGGCACTCTCCTGGCTGGTGGAAGCATTGGGCTCTATCACCTGACGGGAAACAGTTTCGAGAAACTTCCAGTCCCCTTCAAGACAGTCAGTTGGGCGCAAGGAATCCAGTCGGATGGAAAGGGGCACACTTTCCTCGGCACCGACTCCGGTCTGATGGAGCTTTATTCCGAGGCCGGTGAGGATGGATTCGCGGTGAAAAAGTTTCCGCGAGGGCCGGCAACCTCGGGGCCCGGAGTCGATGCCGTTTTCGTGGATGGGGACACGCTCTGGTATGGATGTGGAAGGCAAGTCTGTCGCACGGACCGGGATGGAACTCGGATCTTCGGAGCGGAAAGCGGACTTCCGGATTCTGATGTGATGGTGATCCGAAAAGACCGCGCCGGCAACTTCTGGTTTCGCGCGAGGAATGCCGGCGTCTTTGTGTTGCCTGCGGGCCAAACCAAGTTCCGCAGACCCGACGTGCCGACTCCGAGTACTGTGGTCGGCGTTCCCATCATTGATTCCGATGGCCGAATTTTACTGCCCACCCCGGCGGGGTTGCTGATCCGGGAAGGGAAAGGCTGGCAAAAGGTCGACCGCACCTTCGGCCTTCGCGGAGGAGTCTATTCGGTTTTCGAGGACCGGCAGCACTCTCTGTGGATCGGGCTGGCTGGCCGGGGGCTGGTCCAGTGGCGTGGGTACAAGGAATGGGTAAATTACTCGACTGCCAGTGGCCTGTCGAGCGATATCGTTTACGAGATACAGCCACAGTCCAATGGGACGCTGTGGGTGGGCACTGAGGGAGGGCTGCTGCGCGGGGAACGCGGAGAATCTGGCATCCGATGGAAGAAGGTCGCAGGACTCGATGGATTCCCAGTTCACAGCGTCCGTACGGCTCCCGGCGGGGACCTGTGGATCGGCACCGAGGCGCACGGTGCAGCTCGCCTGCATGTAAAAACCGGCGGCGTGCAATGGTTTGGTGAGACTCAGGGCCTGCTAGGCAAGTCAGCATACACTCTCCGCCTCGATCACCACCAAAGGCTTTGGGCCGCGACGGAAGCTGGCCTCTTTGTGGCTACGGCTCCGTATCAAAAGTTTTCCCGCGTCACTCACTTGCCTCCCACTAGATTTTGGACCGTCGCTGAGGGTACCGATGGCACGGTGTGGGCCGGTGGCGCTGACGGCCTTTTCTCGTATGCGAAAGGGCGGTGGAAAAATTTCACGCACGACAATGGCTTGAGCAATCAGGAAGTGCTGGCGCTCGGTGCGGGTGCGAACGGAGCGATGTGGATCGGATATCGCTTCGGGGGCGGCATCGACCGTGTTCATCTGCAGCCCGGCGGTTTGGCGGTTGAGAAAGCTGTCCAAAGACCGGGTACCGATGGGCTGGTGTATTTTCTCGAATTCGACGCCTCGGGACGCCTGTGGGCGGGCACGGAGCGGGGCGTCGATATGTGGAATGGCTCCCGCTGGAGCCATTACGACACCAGCGACGGCCTGGCCTGGAACGATTGCGACCTGAATGGGTTCGCCGAAGAGTCTGACGGCACAGTCTGGATCGGTACCAGCGGGGGACTCTCTCAATTCAAGCCGCGGACGCACCTCTCGCCCGAAATGCCGATTCAGGTTGTCTTCACCAAGCTGGTTATTGGAGGCAAGGATGTTTCCGGGCAGAATAATCCGTCTTTCAGCATTCATGCCAACTCTCTTATCGCACGATACTCAGCGCTGAATGTTTCTAACGAAAATCGAATTCTCTTCCGCTACAGGCTCAAGGGCACAAATTCAAGCTGGACTGAGACCACTCAAAGAGAACTGCAATTTGTAGAACTGGCGCCCGGAGCCTATCGCCTGGAGATAGAAGCGCAAGACGGCAAAGGCGTATGGAGCGGGTACAAGGCGGAGTTCGCCTTCAGAATTCTGACTCCGTGGTACTCGTCGTGGTGGTTTATTGGCATCTGCGGGCTCACGCCTCTGTTGCTTGCTGGAAGTGTTGCCCGATTGCGGATGTTGAGTGCGCAAAGGAGAGAGCGTGAACTCCAGCAGCTGAAGGAGGCGCACGACGAGATCACAAATCTGGCGTTCTTTGACCCGTTGACAGGTCTGCCCAACCGCCGCCTCCTGTTGGATCGGCTGCGGCAAACCCTGGCTGCCGGCGTACGAAGCAACCGCAAGCGAGCGCTGCTGTTCGTCGATCTCGATGATTTCAAGACGTTGAACGACACCCTTGGCCATCACATCGGCGACCTGCTGCTGCAGGAGGTCGCTCGCCGTATTATCGCCAGCATCCGCGAGACCGACACGGTGGCGCGATTGGGGGGCGATGAATTTGTGGTCTTGCTGCAGGACCTCAGCGAAACTCCCGAAGATGCAGCGGCTCAGGCCAAGAACGTCGCCGAGAAGATTCTCGCGACCATTCACCAGCCGTATCTCCTGGATGGACGCGAATGCCGCAGTAGTTCCAGCGTCGGGATCACCGTATTCGGAAATCCGGAAGACAGCACGAATGAAGTTTTGCAACAGGCGGATATCGCGATGTATCAGGCCAAGGCGGCGGGTCGCAATACCCTGCATTTCTTCGCCCCAGCCTTGCAGGCTGCCGTCAACGCCCGCGCTGCGATGGAGGAAGACCTCCGCCAGTCGATCCGATCCAATGATTTCCAACTCTACTATCAGGCTCAAGTAGATCACGGCGTTTTGACTGGCGCCGAGGCTCTGGTGCGCTGGAAGCACCCGAAGCGCGGCCTTCTGCCGCCCGACGATTTCATCCCCTTGGCCGAGCAAACAGGGCTGATCCTGCCCTTGGGAGCCTGGGTGCTGGAGACTGCTTGCAAACAGATTGCGGCGTGGACCGCTCGAAAGGGCACCGCTCATCTCACCGTCGCAGTGAATATCAGCGCCCGACAGTTGCTCAACCCGGACTTCGTGCAAGACGTGCTGACCACACTGGCTCGTACGGGAGCGAATCCGCATCACCTGAAACTGGAACTCACCGAAAGTATGTTCGTGGAGGATCTTGAGGATGTCATTGCCAAGATGACGGTGCTCAAGTCTCACGGTGTGAGATTCTCTCTGGACGATTTTGGCATGGGGTATTCCTCCCTGGCCTACCTGAGGCGTTTGCCCCTGGATCAATTGAAGATCGATCAAGAGTTTGTTCGGGACATCCTCGTCGATGCCAGTAGCGGCGCCATCGCGCAAAGCATCGTCTCTTTGAGTAAGGCAATGGGCCTATCGGTAATTGCCGAGGGAGTGGAAACGGAAGGGCAGCGAGACTTCCTGGCCCGACTCGGCTGCCATTCATTCCAGGGCTTCCTGTTCAGCGGGCCGCTGCCTCTGGAGCAATTCCAAGTGTTGCTGGCGGGTTTGGCCGACAACGCACTTCGAATTGACCGGTAAGTCCGCTGCCTTCCCAAGCGTAATCTGTTCGTTCCGGCGAATGAGAGATCAGTGGATCACGACCGTTGGCTGATTTCCGGTAGCCCAAGTTTGAGCCGGCGTCGTAATCGTGGTGGGCAAAGCCCCGCCCGTCGATGCTCCCGCCGAGAGGTTGACAGCGAAGCTTACATTGCCGGGCGCGGCCGCGATTTGGGCACAAGCCGTTGAGCAATTCGTGGTGAGGGCAAGATAGTATTGACCAGGGACAAGAATGGTGGAACCTTGAGTCCAGGGCAGGGTGTGAAAAGCATCCGAGGCTGCGAAGGTTGTTCCTGGAGTAGGCCCAATATCCGCCATGAGCTTCCCCGAGGCGTTGAAGATGCCGATGTCATATTCATTCGCCGTATTGTCTACAGTCGTTATTTCGTAGGTGACTTGCGTAGTAGTAACCGTGTAGGGCAAAAGGAAGCCCCAAAGTGTGGCCACGTTCTGCGTGGCAGCCTGGGCCCCTCCCGTCCGCGCTCCGCCCGTCACAAAGAACTGGAATGTCGGACTGCTTTCTATTGCGGAAATTGTTATTGATCCTGGATTATTCGCGATCGTGACGTTCGCGCCGGCGGTGAGCGTGCTGAGCACCGGAGCGTCGCCTGTCTTCCCAATGAGGATTTGCCCGTTGGCAGGGGCAGGTGTCGACGTAAGATTGGTTGGACTCGAGAAGTAAGCGATCCCATCGGTCGTGCCTGAAATATTGCTGGAAAGCGTGACCGAACCGCCCAAGGCTACCGTTCCTCCTCCCGACAATCCTGAGCCAGCCAGCACCTTGATCGAAGAATCCGCCAGCATGCTGTTGGTCACGCCAGCGGCGGGAATGCTGATGGTGCCAGTCTTGCTGATCGGCCCGCCGGTCAGACCAGCCCCAGTAGTGATGCTGGTGACGGTTCCTCCCGAACTAGGGGAAGCGTTTGTAAGCGTGACTGTACCGCCCAAAGCCACAGCTCCTCCACCTGACAATCCAGATCCCGCTTTCACGGTGATGGAGGAGTCTGCCAGCATGCTGTTCGTCACACCGGCGGCGGGAATGCTGATGGTGCCGGTCTTGCTGATCGGTCCGCCGGTCAGACCAGCGCCAGTAGTGATGCTGGTGACGGTTCCTCCCGAACTAGGAGACGCATTGGTAAGCGTGACCGTGCCGCCCAGCGCCACGGTGCCGCCCCCCGACAATCCGGAGCCGGCCACAACCTTGATGGACGAATCTGCCAGCATGCTATTCGTCACGCCGGCGGCGGGAATACTGATGGTGCCGGTCTTGGTGATCGGTCCGCCCGTCAAACCGGCGCCAGTACTGATGCTGGTGACGGTTCCCGCGACGGGGAACGTCTGCCCGGGCGCGAAGGTGAGGATCCCATTCTTCGCGATAGACAGCCCGGTCTCACTGACATCTCCGCTCACACCGTACAGCAAGTTGAGGCTTGCTCCGGTGTTCGTAGAATCGTTTCCTGTGGGCTCAGCCTGCCATTGAAAGATGTAATCGATCGATCTCAACAGAGTCGTGTTGAACGACGCAGCCTCAAGTTCCAGGGGGTTCGAGTTGAATCCTTGCGTGGCGGTGGCTGCGGCGGTGGGAGGAAAAACGGCGCCTGCCTGAGCCGTCAGGGAACCTCGGATGATGGAGGTCCCCGATACGTCCAGCTTGGCGGCGGGGCTGGTATTGCCGACGCCAACGTTGCCGCCCGATTCGAAGATGGCCGAATTCTCAATGTTGCAGGCAGTCGTGAACTTCGATATCTGGTTAGCCGTTGCGGTTCCATCGCTGGTGACAGATGCACAGGCTGTAGCCGGCGTGATGACCAAAGGAGCAACGCCCGAACTTCTATTGGGTGTCTGTAAGGCAGATTGCGAGGTCACGGAGCCCACTTGAGCGGCGCCGGCTGGCTGAGCTGATGATAAAGATAAAGGTAAAGTTGAGGATTGGCTGTCTGCCAGGACGAAAGCCGAAGCCGGCTTGCCTCCTAACATGTCTGCGTCTGCCGCCTTCAACGCATAGGCCACACTCAACAACAGAATCCGCGGCTGCTCCGCCTGTCCGTCGGGCCGGACGCCCAACCAGCGGGCTTCGCCAGCGGAGAAGACTTCCTGCGGAAGGCCGCCCTCATTACTCGCTCCGAGCAGCACGCTGTAGCGACCGTCTGAGTCCAGTTGTACGGTCTGGCTTTCTTGCCAGACCGCGGCCGGGTCATTTTCGTCTGCGTACAGAGAAAATGTGATTCCCATGCCTCCGCTGAGCGCTTTTCCGGCCTCATCACGCACGGCTCCCCGGATCCGAATCAACCGAGGCACAGTCGCTGTCAAAGCAGGCTCCGAAGCCTGATTCGCCTGCGCTAGCGCCTGCGCGCCAGACATCAGGCACGTCGCAACGGCGCATACTAAGACCCGGCTAAGCCTCACAATCACCTCTTTCCCATATAGGACAGCGCCTACAGGAACTACTTCTAGATGCATCTCCTTACAACTCTCCAGGTGGCCTAGCCGGACGAATTAGGCTCTCTGGTTAAGCAATCAAAAGGGTTGAGCAGGGAGACTGCCTAACCAAATGGAGGATTGACGACTTCGCGGACTTGAGCTTAGATGTCGTTCGGGATGATCGCTTCTGAATTGCGAGCCGACGCCCGAATCTGGCTGGCATGGAACCTCAGGCCGACCTATCGAATTGGAATGGGAATATGACAATTATAAGGACTCTCATCGTTACTAATTGCGTGGCAGCGTTTTCGCTTATAGCTGTGGCTCAGAGCGTCACGCCGCCGCGCCTAAGCGCCTCCGATGCCAAGACCCATACTGGCGAAACAGTAACCGTGTGCGGCAAGGTGGTAGACACCAAGGTTTCTAAGTACGCACTCGCCGGACGGGGGAAGCCGGTAAACTTCGATCTCGATCAGCCGGAACCGCATCCGGTGTTCTTCTTCGTAACATTCGGGTCCCAGGCTGGGGCGAACCCCGAGGAAGCGCAAGCCGCCTACCAGGGCAAGAACGTATGCGTGACCGGCAAGATCACGGTGGTCGCTGCCACGCCTTACATCATGGCGGCCGATCGCTCCCAAATCAAAATTCAGGCCGAAGATAAATAGCGAAACGGCTCAGCCGGACCCACAGAGGCGGCGCTTGGAGAGTCTGCGCCGCCTCCGCAGTCAGGGAGGGACTCACCTCTTCTCTGCTTCGGTTTTCTCTGCGTCCTTCAGTGGCACCAATGCTGCGCTTTGTTTCTTCGCTGCGATCACGGCAGACAGTTCCTGCAAAACCGTCTCCCGCAATTTTGCGTATCCGATGGCGCCGCTCATGAAGTGACCGTTGATGAAGAAGCTCGGCGTGCCCAGTAATCCGAGCCGTTGGCCTTCCTGAGCATCCTTCTTAACGGTAGCGATTTGCTCTCCGGAATCAAGGCATTGATCGAAACGGGCCCCGTCGAGTTTCAGCGCGCGAGCTTCCTCCTTCATGTCGGATACATGAAGTTTCTTGGTTTCAAACAAGGAATCATGGAACTCCCAGAACTTACCTTGATCGCCCGCGCAGCGTGCTGCCTCGGCGGCTCTGGCGGCAAGGGGATGCATGGGCAGAGGAAAGTCTTTGTAAGCCAATGACACTTGATCTCCAAATTGCTCGCGAAGCTTAGTCAGATCCGCGTTTACTTTTTGGCAGTAAGGGCACTCATAGTCGGCGAATTCTATGATCTGGACCGGAGCGTTTTCGGAACCAAGCCTCGGAGCGCCTCCGACTTCGACCTTGGCGCTGGGCTGGCTCAGCTCGACTACCACGCTGTATTCGCCCCGAAGTTCCGCGATGTAGGCGTCTCGCGCTTTTTTCATGCGCAGCTGGTGTACCGTATTGATGATGTTGGGGCGCGCCGCTTCATAGGATTCATCAGTCTGTACGCCTTCGTAGTAGAAGCGGAGTTGATCTTCCGTCGGCTCCTGCACGTTCACGGAAATATGGCGCTTGAATAATTCATCAAGGGTTACCGATTCTTTTTTGGCCTGCATTTCCAATAGCTGGTCGTCGATGAATTGCTCGAGCGCATCCCGCTCGGCAAGGTAGTACTTGTATTGGGCCTGCAGCAGTTTGCCGGCTTCCTTATCCTCCAGCTCACTTGCGGTCACCTTGCGACCGGCAATCTCAGCTACCACGCTTGAGCCATCCTGACCAACCGCGGGCATGGAAAGACTGCCTAGAACTACTCCCACTCCAAGTGCGATAAGAACTTGCTTGCTCAGCATAGAAATTCCTCTCTTCAGGATTCTCGATATTTTTCGCTTCAGGAGGAGGATTGACTTGAAACCCGAACGCCGAGCATAACCCGGCGTCCGGGATGTTTCGATTCGGCGGGCCAAAGAACTTCTCAACGGAAGCTGCTTCAGCTTGCCTCACCCTTCAAGTTCAGAAGACTAAAAGTCTGCGTCTTCTGGCGTGCAAGTGCAGGTACCGCGGCCGCTGCCCAGCGTGATGGCGAAAGAGCAGAGGCTCTCGAGCACGGTTTTTTCCGTTCCCGAGAGGTTGGAATCGGCTAGCGGGGTTTCAGTGACGGCAAAGTCCGGGAGCGTGGTTCCAGCGGCTACCCGCTGGATGTGCGTTTCCCATCCCCGCAGTCCGGGAGCCAGGGTGTTGTTCGTCGGATCGCCGCCGGCCGTCGAAGACGAGACAACCTTGATAACGCCACGATTGTTCGTCTTGTGGGTCAAGCTGTTGGCCAACAGTTCCGTGTTCACGTTTTCCGACAGCAGACCATCTGGTGTGACCAAGCAGCTGCAGCACTCCTGGAACTCCTGGCTGTCATCGAATACGTAGATGGAGGCCCACAGGTTTCCGTTCGGGACTCCCTCTACTTCCGAGGTTGACTTGTCGCCGTCGTTGATCAGCCGCAAGGTAGCAGCCGGAGCGCCAGCGGTGTTCGCGTTGGAATAGTAGGTGACAAAATAAACGCTGTTGTCCCCTTGAGCCAGCGCATTTCCTGAAGCGATCCCCAGCATCAGGCAGATGGCCAGTGCAAAAAACAGCAAAGATCCAACTCTCTTCATTTGTAAGTCCTCCGTAGCTTTCTTTTGTGGCGCGGCGGCTGAGGGGAGGTTCAGCTATTGGCGCGCTTGCCGAACTCTAACCGTTGGTGAATTCTTTACAACTACCCACGTGGCCTAGTCGGAAACACTAGGTCTGAGAGCTAATGCTTATGGCGTAGACTCCTCAACCTGGCAGACAGCAGAAACTCGTTTGCAGGAAATAACCCCTGGCCTGAAGAGTTCGCAGATAGCTAATCGCTTTTCGGCTACGATCATTGCGCGGCAGTTTATCGTCATTGCGGTTGTTGCACTTGCTCATGCAGTTGTCGAGCTCTGTCTTTCATCATTTGCTCGAGAACCTCTGGAGCTATCGGATCCTTGGGAGGCTGCAAGCTTTCGCCGTCGGCCGCTTTAGGCAAAACTGTTGATGTGGGATCCTCCGGAGTTGCCAAAAGGGAGGAGTCGCTGGCAGGTGTCCAAAGAAGAGGATCGGTTGCAGTTGGTTGATCCTCAGCAAGGCCTTGCCCATCGCTCGCGGGTGGGGGAGAGAAGTTGGAAGGTTGGTCTGCCTTTGCCAACACCACACGGGTCAACTCATCTGGGGCGCCGGGTAAAGCCAAGATTACGTAGTTGAAGCCCGATCCGTTCAGCAGATTCGCGATCACGTGCCTCGTCGTCCCGGGGCCTTCACGCACGAAAATGTGGTCAGCGGCATTGCCCGCAGAAAAGTCGATTACTATCCCGGTCTGAGCACTTATAGCTCGCAAGACTTCGGCAAGACTCGTATTCCAAGCCGTGACCGTCAACCTGCCGTTCGTGTAAGTGACGATGGGCCGACTGGGAGCGGACAGCACGATTGCCTCTTTAGCATCCGGAGAAGTCTGGCGCGCTGTCTGACAGCCTCTGCCCCGTCCCAGCGTATTGCAGCCGAGGCCAGACTCCTGAGTATGCCCGGTGGCTGTTAGCCACCACGGGAGAACGGCAACGACGCCGAGTAGTCGAAGTGGCCAGGATCTAATCAACTCGGGGTCGGTCCTCCAATCGCGTCCCAAGTTCGAACTAAGTTAGGAATGCGGGACTCGTAAAGGCTAAGCAGCCGCTTGGTGCGGCGCAATAGCGCCCATGTGCTAGTCGTTTTGGCTAGTTCTCAGAAATATTCATCTCGCGCTGAATGCCGGAACCCGAATTCGGACGCGAGTCGCAATTGTCGATCACAATGGATCTGCAAGCTGCCGTCGGAAGTAACACTGGATGGTCCGATATCTCTTCCCAAAGATGGTTTAGTTCGTTTGTGTTAGTTCCTTGTTGAGATTGGTTGATTTTGAAGGCCTTGCGCGAGATTGCTCGACCGGGAGCTTCATCGACGCCTTGACAATGCGCGCATTCAATGGGAAGCTTACTTGCCCTCCCCTGCTGGCGGCGCTTTGTGCGGTACTCCCCTTCGCCGCCGACAAGTTGATCCGTCTCGATGCCCCTAGGTCGTGGTTTGTTTACGGAGCCATGTTGCCGTGGACTGCAACTCAATGAGAGCAGTCGCGTGAGTTCCTCAAGATGATAAGGAGTGAGCCGTGACGATGGGAGTATCAGAGCCTGGGTTCCTAATATTGGACTCCAAGTTGAATCCTGTAGCCTGCAATCAGCAGGTGATCAACATCCTTACGTTTCCCAACCTGGCCGACCAGGTCAAGCGTGTCGGTGTGTTTCTTGCGGATAAGATTCGCGTCAGTCTGGTGAATCGACAGTCGAGAGACTCGCTGGAATTCGTGAAGGAATTCAGATCTGGGAAACGCCGCTACAATTGCCGGATTTTCCACCTCGATTCCCCCGACAAAGGTACGTTGTTAGTTCTGGTGCTGGAGCGTTATTCGTCCCGCACGGCAACTTTGTCGCAGCTATCGGAGGAGTTTGATTTAACGGTCAGGGAACAGGAGACCGTCCAACTATTGCTGCAGGGCCTGACCAGCAAAGAGATCGCGGCCCGAATGGACATCAGCCCAAACACAGTGAAAGCTTTCCTTCGTCTCGTCATGGTGAAGATGGGCGTCTCGACGCGTTCCGGAATCGTGGGCAGAATCGCCGGATCCGTCTAGCCCTGTTGCCGGGACGCCAAAGAAGTTAGCCGTGGCGAACTAATCCATTTGAGGACTTTACTTAAGATTGCGCTCACGTAAGATCGCATTTCGCAATGCGATCCTATGATGTAGAGCGAAGGAGAGACCCTCGGTTTCCCCAGGTACTGGAGATCGAAGTGAATCCTGTCCCTCCGTTCGATACCGCCGAAGGCCCGAGGCAGCCAATCCTCGGACGAGCTCAGAATGTGAGCAAGGGCGGGCTCTGCTTCCTGAGTCAGCGGCCTGTATCGCAATCGTCTGTCTTACGCTGCGAAATGCGCGCCGTGGATGTCCCAGTGCCGATCCCCACTCTCTTGCTGGTTCGTTGGACGAGGAAGCCGAATGTGCGAGGTAAGAACTATCTTTCCGGCATGCAGTTTCTGCTTTGAGGGAGAAGGTTATCGGGCAGCCTACTAACCCAATTGGCTAGTCCCCCCAGACTAGTTTGAATTTACTACTGCCTTCGATCTAGCCGTCTTCGGGAGTTTCACGAAGTGCAGCGTGGTATTAGAGTCTAGCTCCTCTAAGCGCATCCGATCCGTCCTCCTCCGGATTGGGGCCAATTCTTTATGCGGTGGTATATGGACCTCGCAGGCAGGGGCGGAGTTCGCGTCGGCACAACGACGACTATACCTCTGGTCTTGATCCTTTCGCTCACCATCGCTGCGTCTGAATGTGGTGTGAGTTCGTCAATAGCGACGAAGCCTGCAGTTGCGCCTAAGACGCTGGCATTAATCTCGATTTCTCCCGCAGCTCCAAGCATTGCGCTGGGCGAAAGCCAGCAACTTACTGCCACCGGGACGTTCAGCGACGGCAGCAAGCAAAACCTGACGAAGAAGGTGATCTGGGCCAGTACAGAACCTTCGGTGGCGAGTATCAGCCCATCGGGAATGGCGGTGGGCAAGCTGGTTGGAAGGGTTAAGCTCACGGCGACTTCAGATTCGGTCAAAGGCTCAGACAGTCTTACAGTCGGGCCGGCCGTCGTAGTGTCGATCGCCGTGAGTCCGCGGGATCCTTCGGTTTCGCGAGGCGAGACTCGGCAACTCAATGCACTTGCTACCTGTAGCGACGGCAGCCAAAAAGATGTCTCGGACTCGGCGACTTGGTCTGTTACTCCAACCGGGATTGCAACGGTAAATACGACGGGATTGGTCACGGGTCAGGCGGCGGGTTCTGCGACGGTCACTGCCGACTTAGCTTCCGTCAAAGGAAGCGACACGCTGACCGTGTCGCCTGCCGTCATAGTTTCGATCGCGGTGAGTCCGCAGAATCTGTCGGTCGCGAAAGGAAAAGCTCAACAGCTCAATGCAGTCGCTACCTATAGCGATGGCAGCCAGAAAACCATGACCGACTCGGCAACCTGGTCCGTTGCTCCAACCGGGATCGCGACTGTAAGCCCCACCGGACTAGTTACGGGCGAGGCGGTGGGTTCTGCCACAATCACCGCTAGTTCGGCTTCCGTGCACGGAAGCGATCCGTTGAGTGTCACTCCCGCCATCCTCGTCTCGATTGCAGTCGCGCCGGCGAATTCATCGATCATGCTGGGAAAGACCGAGCAATTCACTGCGAGCGGTACCTTCAGCGACGGTAGCGCTCAGAATGTTACGAGTTCCACAACCTGGTCTTCTGCGAATTCGGCGAAGGTAACCATTAATCCCGCAGGGCTCGCGTCGGCCGAGTCTGTCGGTTCCACCACCATAGTCGCGACTTCCGATGATGTAAGTGGGTCCGCAGCGCTCACAGTCGAGCCGCAGTTGCTACTCACTTACTTCAGCCAAGCCAACTCCACCACACAGCTGGATGGCACGGTCTACGTCACTAATGTCGGAAGGACAGACAGTTCCCTCTGCGCGATGGTTTATGTCTTTGACACGCAGCAAGAAATGACCGAATGTTGCGCATGTTCGACTTCGCCAGATGACCTCCGGACACTGTCGCTGAAGCATGATTTGACCAGTCAGCCGGCGACTGGCGCTGTACCGGCTTCTGGCGTGATCGAGATCGTGTCTGCCAGCAACCAGGCCTGCAACGCAAGTAGTTCTTCTCCCGGAGGAGAACTGTCGGCTTGGTCAACCCACATACAGCTGATAGATACAAGTACGGGGACTCTTACAGAGGCCCCATTTGAGGTCGTGCCGCTAACTGCAAGGCATGCCTCGCAACTCCAAAGCCAATGCGGGTTTTTGATGGCGGAAACTCATGGTATCTGCACCTGCGGCACGGGTGACTGATGGAACAGAACAGAGGTTTCAATGACTATAACCGACTTACAGACCTACGAGCGATGCTCAAGTAAGTTGGTGTCCGCCGCCGGACAGGTCGTCTGAACATTTTGTCTGAAGGCGCAATAGACTAATGTTAGTGTGTGGATCAACCAATGGAGTAGTTCCTTCGGGGCGGTGCCCTAGGGCGTTCGATGATGTATAAGGCGTGAACAGCACACGACGTGACGGAGGTGTCGAGATGGCAACGGATCGGGCTTACATGAAGGATGCGGAAGACGCGTGGATCGCAAAGTATAGAGCGGCGCTGAAAGAGATACCGGTTGAGCCGTCGCGTTCCACGAAGTTTCGTGACGCTCTGAACCGAGCTCACAGTAGTACCATTTCACGCATCAGCGGGATGTTAGCCAGATCGCTCGACCCGAGCCGTTGGAAAAAACACGCTCAATTTTCCGAACCGAAGCCCGTTTCGCACGCAGAAGCTTCAATCAGAAACAGGAACCTGCCAGAGTCGAACGCCAAGGTAGCCTGAGCGTGCGGGGATTTAAGGTTTCTGGCAGACAACCTTGCCGACAATCCCGGAGCGCGTCGAAACGCCCATCTTAACCATCACCAGCCGGATAAATGCCTTCACCGTGTTGGGGCTGATGTTCATGCGCTGGGCGATCTCTTTGCTGGTAAAGCCCTCCCGCAGAAACTGCACCGTTTCCTGCTCGCGTGCGGTGAGGCCAAAACGTTCAGAAATCTCGGCGATCGTGACTGAGTCGTTGCTCTTTCTCTCGATCATGAGGAGTGCCAGTCCTCCGGAGTGAGCGGAACCATTGTCATGATTTTCTGGGAGTCCGAGCGAAAAGGAGCGGCAAAGATAAGTCCTTCTTGCCGATTGAACTTTGCCTGCGAGTCCGGATGGCGATTGCTTTTCTACCAGGCTTGAACGGAGCTTCTTGGCCAGCCAGACGTCCAGATTGCGGATGTTTCTCGGGTGCTCGGGAAATGTAAGTATCTGAAGCACTTCAGCATTGGAGCCGACAACCCTAGCCGAGGCGTCTACCACGAGCAGCCCGGGCGGGACTGGGACGTTATTCACCGTCGACCGCCTCAAAGCCGCGAACAGCCAGCTGTGCAATTGCTTGCACTTTTCTTCCGTCGATGTTCATTGTGGGCGTATCTTAGCCGTCTCGTTCTGGCCCGAGCAAGTGGCAACACAGGGCATTTCGGGGCATTTGAGGACAACTCGGGACATCACGAGGCAACAAGATCGACCCTTGGCGTTATTAAGCTCTCCCCGGCGCCCGTTTCCCCATGTCTGCTGTTCGGGCCAGCGTTGCGCTCAGGAGGAAAGCCGGGCCTCGTACAGGTAACGAGACAGGAGCGAGGCAAGAGTTTCATAGTGCGTCGCAATCATTCCAAGATGATCGCCGGGCACAGCCTCGACTTCGAACTCTCTGACTAATTTCGACCACACTGCTGCTGCATCATCTGGGAAGGTTGAACTGATCTCGGCCCGCACGAACTTTATCTTGCCGGGGTAGAATCGGGGCCTATAACGTGTCAAAGCCAGATACCCGCTATCCCGCACGCGTAGCATCGCGGGCGTCAAAGATACCCCGGCTGGCGGTTGATAGGGCGTACTTCCGCTTAAATTTCCGATCGAGCGCACCCCTCGCCTCGCCTGACGCGCGACGAGAAGGGCGCGCTGTCCCAGCGACAGGTAACGGATATGCGGATATGCGTCCAGCATGGCCAGCAAGGCGACCTTTTCCCCACGCGCCGAGAGGCGTTGGGCCATCTCCAGCACAACCAGGCCGCCGAGCGAATAGCCCACCAGGAGGTACGGACCGCTAGGTTGCAACTTCTTGATCGCATCAAGATAAAAGGCGGCCATATCCTCGATGCGGTCCAACGGTTCGTCCACGCCGTCAATGCCTCTCGCTTGCATCCCGTATATGGGATGGTCGGTTGCGATGTGCTTTACGGGTTGAAAGAAATCCATAACGCTGCCGCCCAGACCATGGGCAATAAAAACCGGTGGATTCTCAGCGCCCGGTTTCAGCAGCACAAGTGTGGGGAACCGCGGCGTGGTGGGTTGTTCCAGCAGCGCGGCCAGAGCGGAGATCGTAGGCGCCTGGTAGATCGTGACGGGGGGCAGTTCCCGATCGCACGCCTGCGCAATTTCGTTAAACAATTGAAGGGCTAGCGAAGAATCGCCCCCGAGATCGAAGAAATTATCATTGACGCCGACGGACTGGAGTTGCAGCACGCGCTGCCAAATCGAAGTAAGGACTTCAACCATCGAAGATGTGGCTTCAGACTTCACACTGATCATGAGTGCGCGAACGCCCAATAAAGTTCTCGAGCTTTGGTGTAGATGGGGCCGAACGGAAGAACGCGATCGCCGATGCGAGTCACCGGGACTACCTTGGAATAGTTACCAGTCGCGAAAATCTCATCTGCTCTTTCGAAATCCTGATAAGCCAAGGTCTTCTCGACTACGCTCACTCCACTTTGGCGCAACAGCCCGATTACTCGCTGACGGGTAATGCCAGCCAGGAAGGTTCCATTGGGAATCGGCGTGAACACGACGCCCTCCTTCGCCATGAAGATATTCGAGGTGGCGAGTTCGGCGACGTTGCCGAGCATATCGCAAACAATCGCATTGTCGAAGCCGCGTGCGTGCGCTTCAAAAAGTGACCGCGAGTTGTTGGGATAGAGGCAGCCGGCTTTGGCATCAACCGGCATCGACTCGATAGTTGGCCGGCGATAGGGAGACAACGTGATGGAGAAACCTTTGGGTACGCGCATGGGTGCTTCATAAATCGAAAGGCACCATTGGGTCGACTCGGGATCATGCGCCTGAACCCACGGACCTTCTCTCTCCGCCCAGTACATCGGACGAATGTAGAGCGCCGCATCCTTATCGAAGCGTTGGACCCCCTCCCGCGCCAGCCGGACCCATTCTTCCGTTGGGACCGTCGGCTTCAGGAAAAGTTTCCGGGCAGAATCGTTCACCCGCGCGCAGTGGAGGTCGAGATCTGGGGTAACCCCTTCAAACGCCCGGGCGCCGTCGAATACTATGGAGCAAAGCCAGGCGGCATGGGTGCGCGGGCCCATGATCCCGATGTTGCCCTCGTGCCACTTCCCCTCGAAATAGGTCCAGGTCTTGGACCAACCGCTTCCGATCATTTTGAACGACTCTCGTAACCAAAAATCGCCTTCAACTCGAGGAATTCGTCGAGTCCAGCTTCGCCCCATTCCCTCCCGTTGCCCGACTGCTTATAGCCTCCAAAACAACCGCCGAAATCTACTCTGGCGCCGTTAATGTGAACATTGCCCGATCGAATGCGCTTCGCGACCCGGCCCGCCCGCTCCCTGTCTCCCGATGTTACAAAACCCGATAACCCATAGGGAGTATCGTTCGCTATTCGGATCGCGTCGTCTTCATTCTCGTAAGGGATGATGCAAAGAACGGGACCGAAGATTTCCTCACGCGCGATCGTCATGTCGTTGCTGACGTCTGCGAACACGGTCGGCCTCGCGAAGTAACCTTGTTTGATCGCCTCGGGACGGCCGGGACCACCCGCGATCAACTTTGCGCCTTCCTCGATGCCCTGGTTGATCAGGCGCTGCACTTTTTCGAACTGGGCGTGGCTGGCGAGCGGACCGAGGGCCGTGTCTTCCGCAGATGGGTCCCCTACTTTCGTGGACTCCGCGGCCTGCGTTGCGGCCACTACCGCTGCAGCCATCTTCGGGCGTGGGACGAGCATCCGGGTTGGCGCATTGCAGGATTGTCCGGTATTGCGGAAGCATTCCTGCGCGCCTTGCTTCACGGCTTTGTCAAAATCCGCGTCTTCGAGAATGATGTTGGCCGACTTGCCGCCGAGTTCCTGGGTGACTCGCTTCACGGAGGGAGCGGCAGCCACAGCCACCGCCACGCCGGCTCGCGTCGACCCGGTGAAAGAGACCATGGCCACGTCGGGATGAGAAGAAATCGCAGCGCCAACTGTGGGTCCATCGCCATTCACCAGATTAAATACCCCTGGCGGGACAGCAGCTTCGTGCAGAATCTGCGCAAATAAATACGCGGAGAGAGGAGCAATCTCACTAGGCTTGAGAACCATGGTGCACCCTGCCGCGAGGGCAGGCCCCACCTTGCAGGCGATCTGGTTCATGGGCCAGTTCCACGGGGTGATGAGTCCGCACACTCCGATGGGCTCTTTTCGCATGAGCGTCGAACCCTTAAGCTCTTCGAAATTGAAGTGCTCCAGGACCTTCACGATTTCCAACAAATGCCCGAGTCCGGCGGGAGCCTGCGCTTTTCGAGATAGCGAAATGGGAGCACCCATTTCCTGGGAAATAGTCTGGGCCATCTCCTCCATGCGTGACTGATAAACCTCGATGATCCGCCGCAGAAGTGTCAGGCGCTCGTCCCGACTTGCTTGCGAATACGTTTCGAAAGCGCGCTTCGCGGCGGCCACGGCCAGGTTAACGTCTGCGATCCCACCTAGCGAGATGGTCGCGATCGGTTCTTCAGTAGCGGGGTTGATGACTGAAAAGTCGTGGGCTTTAGCGGGATAGACCCACTTCCCCTCAATGTAGAATTTTCGACAATCTTTCATGGTTTCCATTTGGGTTCGGACAGGGTTTTCCTCAACGACTGGGCGCCGAGGCCACCTGACTTACTGTCCGCGGGTTCTTCGTCAGGGCCAGCACTGCAAAAGCGGTGGCTGCGTCGCTCATAAAGCGTCCCGTGTCAGAGGACTTGTGGCGCCGCTTGTTCACCGACGACGCAGGCCAGAACCCCTCCGCCGCATTCTGATTGCTCATCAGCCAGGAGAGCCCATGCTTAAGCTGGGAATTATCGCGCGGTATCCCCGCTTCTTGCAGAGCGAGGGTCATCAAGCTGGTGGCGACGCCGTCACTTTTGCCTTCCATCGGTGTTCCGTCTTCACGCAGCCACATGTTTTCGAGAGTCCGGAGATTCCAGCCGTTCCACCTCCAGGTAATCGAAGCCAACCTCCAGCCTCCATCACCTTGCTGCTTCTTGAGGACTTCTTTGATGATAGCGTCCCGTTGTTCCGGCGCCACTAGACCAGGCAATTTCGTGGAAGCCCAGAGAAGGAAAACACGATTGAGTGTCGATTGTGACGCGCTTTCCTGGTTCAGATACTCTCGCAAAAGCGCGAGATTGTCCTGGATTCCCGGGGTCGAGGCGTAATTTTCTGGTGCACTTCCCGCTGCCATCGCCGCCAAGGTGGCGCCGTAGTAGACGGAATCGTTCGCTTCCCAAGGTTCCTGATCGAACTGGAGCCAAAGCCACGAGCCCCGGTTTTCTCCCGTCGCTTGCTGCAATGCCCACATGTTGTCAAATGCGGCGCGGGTGTCGTTACTGAGTTGTCCGCTCTGCGCGTCGCGGCTGGCAAGGATTAATGCATTGAGAACCGACTCAGTCCCGCGGGACTCGGCGGTTTTGTGGTCGTATCCCTGGTCGCTGTAGTAAGGCCCGATCTCTTTCCAAAGACGAACGCGTTGGGTGACATTCTCAATCAGTTTGCGTTCATTGATTGACGGGCCTTGTTCCCCGAGTGCGGCGCGAAGGGCAGGCCGCGAGAGAGCATAGGGCAAAGCCGTATGGCACGATACGCAGAAAGTTCCGTGATCGCGAGCGGACCCGTTCCATTCCATCCACCAGCCCGCTCTGTAGTCAAGGTAAGCTGCGGCCGCCTTCGGATCCCAGGTTTCGGGGACTTTCGCAACAGGATGTGAGCAAGCCACCAGCGCTGCGGCCGCCAGGCACGCCAATAGAGCGCCTATTCCTCGTATGCCCGCTCTCATTGGGGTCGCTCCTCCATACCGTTCCAACGATGGATCTGACAACCGACTGAAGAAAATGGAGGGGGATGAGAAACGGCCGGATAACATACCGACTCTCGAGAACTGGCCATATTATACAAGATATTAACCAGACTCTGACTGGCGACTGTTCACCTGGAGCTTGAAACTAAGACTTGCGGATCGCCTACGCGGGAGTGGCCCCGACCCGCAGAAACTCGTAGGCAGCGGAGATCGTCCGCTGCAGCGCCTGCCTTACGACAAGGACAAACCAGGCTGATCGTCCGATCGACGGCTGGCCGGCAGTCTTCCACATGGACACCAGCAATCGCAGACGCTCGCGGTGAGTTACTCGAATTTTCACGCCTTTTGAGGCGATGATGTCGTACGTCCTTCCTTCCAGATACGCGGACCGCATATCCTTCCGGAGGCAGCCTATCAAAGACAGCGGAATGAAATGTTCGACGATGGCATCGGGAACGAACCAGGGAAGTTCTCCGCGCTGCATCAGGTTGGCCAGCAAGAGGGTGTCCTCGGCTCGCAACGCGGCTGGATCGAACACGCCGGTCTCGACATCGACCAGCGCGCGTCGGATTGCGAACCCCGCCGTGTTCAAGTATCGAATGCGCCCGTCTGTCTGCAGCATGTGGTCTTGAAAAGTGATGAGTCTGAGTTCTTCGGCTCGCCCCACGAGGTTTGCGCAGTTCCCCACGAGCCGGAGTTGAAAGCAATCATGCTGGGGCGAGTTGGCGATGGCGGAACTCAAGACGGCCAGACAGTTTGCGTGGAGTCTGCAGTCGGCATCCACGAATAGCAGCACCGTGCCCAGGGAAGTCCGAATTCCGCGATTTCTCGCAGATGGAATCCCCTCGTGAGGCTGCCGGAGTACAGTCGACGGGTAACAACGGGAGGTGCGAACCGAGTCCGGGGCAGCTTCCGTGCTGCCATCGTCCACAATGATGACTTCGAACCCGGGCGCGTCCGTTTGCCGCGCCAGGGATTGCAGACAGCCTTCAAGCATGGCCCAGTCGTTATAAACGGCGACAATAATACTGAACATGGGCGCCTTGGGCGTCTGATCCGAAGACCGGTCTTGCTGCACCATGCGAGCTCTTCGGCTCCCCCTGAAAATCTTGTGGACTGTAGAATTGCACACTCAGGGATGAAATCAAAACTCGCACGGTATCGCACTGGTCGCTGCCAGGAACCAACCGCGAGTCTGGAATCAAACGTCTTGTATTATGGAATAATACGCAGTATAGTCTAACTATTATGCGTAACACCGAGAAAACTATCAGCTTTCGCGCCGTCGCCGAAAAGATTGATGCGCTGGATTCGCTGGCCGCCGCCCGGGAGCGTTCGCGTACCTATCTGATCAATGAGGCGATTACGAATTACATCGAGCTGCACGCCTACCAGGACGCGCTGGTTCGCAAGGGGCTGGAAGAGATGCGGGGAGGCCGCCTCATTGGCCATGAGAAGGTGATAAAGCGGCTCAACAGGCCGATCCGCCCCCGCTGATGATCGAATGGACAGAGCAAGCGACCCGGCAACTGGATCAGGCCTACGATTACATCGCGCTCTCGAACAGCGAGGAGGTTGCAACCCGGATCACCGTGCAGATCGTCGCCGTCGTCCAACAGCTCGCAACATTTCCCATGTCGGGCAGATCAGGTCGGGTTCCCGGTACCCGCGAGCTGGTCATTTCGAATACCCCTTTCGTCGCGGTCTACGCCCTTGATCGTGACCGCATCGTGATTCTCGCTCTGTACCACGGTGCACAACAATGGCCCGAGGTATTTTAGGCACAGAGATCTGTACGTCTCTGCCTATACTCTCCGGGAAGTACAAACCGCGGCCTATATACTCAATAGCTGCGGTCTCTGTCACGCGCGGGTTGTCTGACCGAGAATCGATGCGATGATCAACCGGCTTGACGTCAGGCCAAACATTCGGGTCGTTGCCCACGTTGCGGTGCTCGCTCTCGTCGGTGCGCTGCAAGCCGGCTGTACCAGTTGCCTAAGTACTCCCAGACCAACACCGACCCAGCGACTGGAGGAAGCGCTCCGGGTTGAAGCGCTCCGGAAAGCCGGGACAGTCACGACTCCCCCTGCAGTTGCTCCTCTTGTCTGCCCCATCTTCGGAAACTCCAGCGTGCCGGCTGCGTCTCCGACGCCCGGAGGACACAGAGTGATTCTCTCGTGGAGAGCCAGCGCTCCCGCCGACTCCAAGCACGCCGCCGCCGCCGGCTATTGCATCTATCGGGGCTTGAGGCCGAAGGACCCATCACCCCTACTGCTCAACCCCACTCCATTTCCAGGCACCAGGTGCGCGGACGATTTGGTATTCAATGACAAGCAGTACTATTACGTCGTGCGGGCGATCAGTGCTAAAGGGGTCACCAGCATCGTCTCCAATGAAGCTCCCGCCGCAATTCCCAAGCAGAGCAATCCTTCTGGCCCCGCCACCTCCGCGCCCTTATGCCGGGAGTCGGCCGGCCCGAAATAGTCGTCCCACGCCGGGGGCTAAACCGAGCCTGACGAAGTATTCCAACCCCAGCAGTTGACAAGTGGGTGTACAATTCCGGCTGCCGTCAAATTGCACCTATTTCGGGGCATATTTGACCGTTTGGAAGTCAAGAGACCAGGAGGGTAGCGCCATGGATCGATCTGCTCGGCTCCATTTAGTGGCAAGGGTTACGTATTACGTAGGATGGGTTGCGCTGTTATGCGGCGGGCTATTGCAATTGAACATTGCCCGGGCCCTTTTTACCTCGATAGACCTGACGAAGCGGAATATGTTTGAACTCAGCGTAGCCAGCTTCGTTATCTGTATGGCGTCAGAGGTTCGTGCGCTTGCCTCGGATGAAAAAGAACTCCCAGGCGCAGTAAAGAGGCAAGCGGCCGCATAGGGAGCTTTAACGCTGCGGACCGTATGATCGTCGGCGGTGTGGAAAAGCTGTCAGGCGGATCGTCGCAACGATCCGGGATCCTGACTTGCACCGCCGAAGTGGCCCGCTGTTCCGCGCCTTTGCTCCAACACCCCTCTCTTCCCACCAACCAATCGGCGCGATCCTGCCTCGGATCGCTCTGAACCGCCCCGGTGCCGCCAGGGCACGAGTGTCACTGGTTTGCCAGCCCGGGATGTCCTACTGGCATCTAGCCGAGCCTGCCCAATAATTGCCAAGCTATCGAGTTTATGCACCTCCACAGGTCGAATGCTCGACGCCTGTCTGCGGCAGCCGTTCTTGTGATCGCGCTGGCGATCCTGTTGACGCCGCCGCTTTTGCGGGCAGCCGCGCCAGAACTGAGTTGCTCACCCGCCCACGTGCATTTCGCCGACGTCCTCGTCGGCCGGACCGAAACTCTTGTGGTGCTTGCCACCAACGGCGGGAAATCAAGTGTAACGATTCTGGGTGTGGGTGTGGACGACAGCAACTTCAAGGTAGCGAACATGACGCTGCCGCAGGTTTTGGCCGCGGGAGCAAGTGTTGCACTGGGCGTGACCTTTACCCCCACTGCGAAAGGTGGCGTTGGCGGGGTCCTCAGGGTGGTCAGCGACGCCACCAACCGCATCGTCACCGTGGCGTTGTCTGGTACTGGTGTGACGCGGGAGGAGGTGACCGTCAGTCCGCCGAACCTCTCGTTCGGTGATGTGGAGGTGGGAGCAAGCTCAAAGTTGCCGGTCGTGTTGGCCAACACCAACGGGTCGAAAGTGACCGTCGGCGGCTTGCAGACACAAGGCGTGGGATTTTCGGTGAGCGGGGCGACATTTCCTTTGACCCTGGCAGCGGGCGAAAAGTTGAAATTGGACATAACTTTTAAACCGCAAGCGGTGGGTCCGGCCGGCGGCAGTTCCTTTGTCTCTGGTCCGAACCTGGACATAACGTTTACCGGCACCGGCACCAGCGGCAGCGTGAACAAGGCGCAACTGGCCATCACCCCCGCCACACTGAACTTTGGCAATGTAGCCGTGGGAGCTACGGAGACGCGGACGGTGGAGTTGAGCTCCAACAGCGGAAGTGTGACGATTTCCTCGGTCTCCAGCAGTAATTCGCAGTTTGCTCTGCTCGGCGCTTCGTTGCCGTTGACGGTCTCGGCGGGAAAGGGTGTATCTCTCAATGTCGCATTCACGCCGAAGAGCAGCGGGAACCCCTCCGCCACGCTCTCCTTTGGAAGCAATGCCACGGACTCCCCAACCCACTCAGTTTTGACCGGGACAGGCACGGTTCCCTTCGTGAGTCTCTCTTGGATCGCGAGCACATCCGCGGAGGTCGCTGGCTACAACATTTACCGTAAAACCTCATCGTCCACTTCCTATACCAGAATCAATTCGAAACTGAATCCCGGCACCAGCTATACAGATGCCACTGTGAGCCATGGAACGACCTACTACTACGCAACGACTGCAGTGAACTCAAACGGGAAAGAGAGTGACTACTCGAACGGCGTAGAAGTGGCAGTGCCGTAGCGGAAGGCCGGGTTTCTGGGGAAGACCGGCCCAGGTGCACGACCAGGCGGGTTAGAATTGCAACGTGCCGGGTTCCCCGAACCGAGAATCGGTGTTGAAGTTGTCGTCGCTGCTGGTCTTTTCCATTCTCGGCGCAATCTCGCTGGTAATCTGGTGGGTCCCGCTTACGTCCTGCTTCGCTCTGGCTCTGCGCGACGACCAATACACACACCTGCTGCTTATCCTCCCGATAAGCGCGGCCTTGATCATCATGGATTGGAAATCGCCCGAGCGCTCGTCTGGACTGGGTGTGAATCTGGGTTCAGTGAGCCTGGCTTCTGGCTTGCTGGTCGTCGCCGCTTCGGTGACTTTCTATGTGAGGTGGAGATTAGCGACGCTGCCCTCGGATGAGCGGCTTTCATTGAACATGCTGGCGCTGGTGGTCTGGTGGATCGCAGCGTTTCTTCTTTGTTTCGGCCCGGGCGCGTTCCGGCGCGCGCTCTTTCCTCTTTGTTTCTTGTTCTGGATGGTTCCCCTTCCCAACTTTCTGATGAACCTTGTCGTTAGCCTGCTGCAGCAAGGCTCTGCGGCGGCCGCGCACTTTCTGTTCGCGGTGGCAGGCGTTCCGGTGGAGCAAGAGGGTCTCGTGATGAGCATTCCTGGGTTGACGCTGGAGGTCGCCCGGGAGTGCAGCAGCATCCGCTCGAGCTCGATGCTGCTGGTTACAACAATGGTGCTGGCACAACTTCTTCTGCGCTCACCGTGGAGAAAAGCTTTAGTCATCGCTGTGGCAGTCCCTCTCTCCGTGGCTAAGAATGGGCTCCGCATATTTGTCATCGCCATGCTTGCAACCCGCGTCGATCCGAGTTTCCTCGAGGGAAGGCTCCACCGCGAGGGCGGAATCATCTTTTTTCTCATCGCTTTGGGAGCCATATTCCTGATGCTTTGGATGGTCCGGCGCGGCGAAGCGGAAAAACCAGGCATCAGGTCAACAGGAATCAAGGCGAACGGAGTTTTTTAAAGGGGTGCTTCTATCGATGGGCTAGGTCGAACGTCACGGCACCGGCCGAGGCACCGATGTTCAGCATGCTGACCGCTCGCTCTAGTTTGTGATGCCCTGTCTTGTGGAAAATGTAGCTGATCCCAACCACGCCGACGGTCTCACCGGCGAAGTTAAGTGCAAGTCCCGTGGTAGTGCCGCTAAACACGCGGGTCACAGGGTTCAGTTCCTGCCCGCCCGCGCGAAGGTTGTCCCGGGTGAGAACGAAATCTGCCGCGCTAAACGCGGCGCTTGTGGCAAACAGGAAGCTATTCTCGCGGTCCCAAAATCGATGTTGACTGGGTGCCTCGGGCAAAGTCGCGGGCTGGAACATGTTCACCATCGGGGCCGGGGCGGGAGCCATTGGAGTTGGAGAAGGTTCGATTGCGTCGGGATGCAACAGGGCAACCGAGACCTCCTGTGATAGTGCCGAGGGGTTGAGACCCAGGATTGCCAGCAGAATGACTGGCCCGTATTTGAGAATCGCGCCAACCCAGTTTGTACGCATGACGTTAGTGAGGGTCCAGCACTGGCCACCCGTACTTGTACTATCGCAATTGCCGGGCCGGAGGAGAATGGCCCCAACGTGCCACTAAGGCCTTTAAAATGATTACTTTGTGTACGGCAGGAGGTTACTGAGGTTACTCCCTGGTATGCAAGTGGTTGCACAGGGCAGGTTCTGTTCGGGGAAATGGGTGGGTGCCCGAAGCGTCGGGGCAGGCGGGATATGCCCAGTGGGCTTGTGGAATGCCTGAAGCCTGAAGTCCTGGAGATAGGTCGATTGGCTGGACGATACGGGTTAGAGGCTTATAAATGCCGATCGGGGTCTCGGCATAGTTCCAGGAGCCGGGGGCACGCCCCCGGCTCCGATCCCCGAGAATCCCTCGTCGAGGGCTATGGCACTGTGGCAGGCACCGGGGGCGTCGAGCGGGCACTCTCCTGACCGCTGGAATTTACCGATGTGGCCGCGTAGTAGTACGTCTGACCGGAGACGACCGTGCCGTCGGTGTACGCCGTGTTCGCGTCGACCGTGGAATTGACCTTGGAATATGTGCCGTTGGCAGCGGTGCTGCGATAGACGTTGTAGCCCACGACGCCGGAGCTGGAATTCCAGAAGAGATTGACGCTGTACTGCGGAGAAGTGCCCGTACCCGTGAGAGGTATGACCACCCCCGGACCGGAAACCAGCACGATACCTGTATCCGCGCCAGCCGCTTGTGGCGCGAAGTTGACGCTCAGCGTCACGCTCTGCCCTACGGCTAGAGTCAACGGAAGCGCGGGCCCGCTGATGGAGAATCCGCTGCCTGTAGTCTGGAGTCCCGACACGGTTAGGCTCGAAGACTTCGTGTTCGTAATCACGACGGGCAGAGTCGAACTCGTCCCCATCGCCACCTGGCCAAACGACATAGTCGCCGGCATGGAAGTCGCGAACGCGCTTCGCACGCCCGCGCCCTGGACGGCAAGCACAAGTGTGGGATTCGAAGCATTGCTGGAGATGTCGATGGTGCTATACGTCCACCCCCTCGCCGTGGGGGTGAAGGTTATGCTCAGACCAACACTCTGTCCCGCGGGCAAGACCAGCGGCAGCGCCAAGCTGGAGGTGGTGAATACGGAACTGTTCACCACGATACCGGAGACCGTCACACTTGTTGTTCCCTGATTCGTCACGGTGACCGGCAAGGTTCCAGCTTGATCTAAGACAATAGTGCCAAAGTTAATATTCGCAGGTGTGCATGCAAGTTGGGGCGTAGCTGCGCGGGCGCTCACGGATACCATGGCAACAAGCGCGGTCGCTATACCGATTGTTAGAAAGTTGACTTTGCAGACGGAGAGATACCGGAGGAGGGACTGGGGGAGTCTCATACCGTCTAGTCTGAGAGAGAAACGGTATTGGCACTAGATTCCGACGGTACAGCAACCACCCATTGCCCATTAGGCCAATAGTCCCAAATTAGGATTTCCTCAAAAGGCTTGGCCAGATTCGCACGCGCAGTCGTGTCGCAGGTGCGGCCTGACTCGCCGTAATCGGCCTTCGGCAATCATTTAACTGATCGGGCAGAGGGGAGGTAAATGTAAATGACCGTCGGCCGACGACTAAGACCGCGGCGTTATTGGAGCATCTGATAGACGCTATAAGAAATATGAATTGGACTCGGTTGCTCAGCGCCTTTATCGTCTGCGGATTAGGGAGAGGACTGTCGATTGAACGCACCGGCGCTCGTCGGGGTCGGCTCACCTTCCCGGGTCCGCCCTTGCTGCAAGGTACTTACGGGTGCGGTCGTATCGGCATTAGCTGGCGCCGCTCCAACGCAGGTACGACCGCCAGAGAATTCCCACCCTTTAGAAGGAGCTATCAGACATGAGAAAAGGATCCGGCAGGCACTTTCTGCGCCTGTCGTTATTATGGGCGAAATTATCAAACGCGTTATCGGCGACAGTTTCGGCCAGTGCCTCCCTTCTTCTAGCCGCCGGATTGATCACCGGGCTTGCTGCGCCCTGCTTAGCCGACGATGCGCCCAAACCAGATCCGTCGGGGATAGCCACCGGAGATAAGAATGCCGCCGTGGACGCCGCCGGCAATCCTTTCGTGGTCGCTGAACCTACTGACAAGACGGCTCCGGACTATGCGGCGAACAAGAAGGCGTTCGACGATTATCAGGCTCAGTCGGCGAAAGAGCCGCTCGCCGTCAAGCTAGCGGATAGCGTCGGTCACGTCCGGGTGGCCACCAACTTTGCCTGGACTTTGAATACGGGTTACCTCGTCCTCTTCATGCAGGCCGGCTTCGCCCTGCTCACCTGCGGCCTGGTTCGAAAGAAAAACGCCGCCCACCTGATGATGCTGAATTTCGCGGCTTACGTCTTCGCCTTCCTCGCTTATTACGCGGTCGGATATGCATTCCAGTTTGGCGCCGTAGCGATCAATGCCGCGCCCACGAATCTCGGCGGCATTCCCACGCTCAATCACTTTCTAGTGGGAAGCGGCCAGTGGGGCTTTGTCGGCGGCAAGGGGTTTTTTCTTGTAGGTCCGGCGTACGACAGTGCCAGCAACTGTCTGACTCTGTTCGAAGTCGTGTTCATGGAGACTGCCGGCTACATCATCGTCGGCGCCGTCTGCGAGCGGATCACCTTCTGGGCCTTCCTGGTTTGTGAACTTTTTATCGGCGCGATTCTTTACCCGATTTCCGGCTGTTGGACCTGGGGTGGGGGCTGGCTTTCGCAAGTCGGTTCGACACTGAATCTGGGCCACGGCTACGTCGACTTTGCCGGCTCGACCGTAGTGCATGCCGTCGGTGGTTTCTGTGCCATGGCTCTCGCGATAATCTTGGGTCCGCGGCTTGGTAAGTACGGTCCAGGCGGGAAGATTCGTGTCTTCCCCGCTCACAACATCGTATACGTCGTGACCGGGACGTTCCTCCTGCTCTTTGGCTGGATGGGATTCAACCCCGGTTCCACTCTTGGCGCAACCGACCTGCGTATCTCGGTGGTTGCCGTGAACACCAATCTCGCGGCGGTTGCGGGTTCGGCGGCGTCGATGTTGTTGTGGTACCTCTGGTTCGGGAAGCCCGACATAACCATGGCCTGTAACGGAATGCTGGCGGGATTAGTCGCGATCACGGCACCGTGCGCTTTTGTGTCTCCAACGTCATCGGTGGTGATCGGTGTATTGGCGGGCTGCCTGGTTTGTGGCGGCGTGATCTTCAACGACCGAGTGCTTAAGATCGACGACCCCTGCGGCGCGATTTCGGTGCACGGCTATTGCGGCTGGCTCGGGGCCGTCAGCGTCGGCATCTTTGCTGACGGTGCCTACGGCGCGGGATGGAACGGCGTCGGCGCAGCCTCCTACCTGGGACGAGCGGGGCAAGGCGTGACCGGCCTGCTCCACGGCGATACACGGCAGTTCCTCTGCCAGCTCATGGGAGCAACTCTGTATGCTGCCTGGGCGTTCGGTGCAACCTACGCGGTTTTCTGGTGCGTCAACAAAGCGAAAAGCATGCGGGTCGCGCCAGAAGTGGAAGAACAGGGTCTCGACGTTCCCGAATTCGGCATGCCAGGCTACCCGGAAGACGCGGTGGTTACTCCATACTGAAAGCGAGGGAGTTCAAATTTTAAGAATGGCGGAGAGGAAGGGATTCGAACCCCTGATACCCTTTCGGGTATGCCGGTTTTCAAGACCGGAGCCATCAACCACTCGGCCACCTCTCCCGTAATACAGTTTTACTACAGTTCCACCGTATCGGGTCACTCCAGCGTAACTCAGCCCGTCAACATGCAGAACCCAACGCTCACAAAACCAGGCACGCCTCATCGAAGGACAATCGCGGGTTGCGCGGGTAAAGCTTAGTCCCATCTCCGTAGCCTAAATTGCAGAGAAAATTCGCTTTCCACTTTCCGTCGGGGAAAAACTCGGCGTTGACTTTCGCGGCATCGAATCCCGACATCGGACCGCAATCGAGGCCAAGAGCGCGGGCAGCCAGCATGAAGTAAGCGCCTTCAAGCGAGCTATTTCGGAACGCCGTGGCTTCAATGAGTGCGGGGTTACCAACGAACAGCGAACGCATATCTTTATGCGGAAAGAGCTTCGGGAGTTTCTCGTGGAACTCCGTATCCCACGCGATGATGACGGTGACGGGAGCGGCCATGGTTTTTTCCAGATTGCCAGGCGAAAGAGCGGGACGAAGACGTTCTTTGGCTTTGACCGTAGTGAGGAAGACATAGCGCGCGGGCATAGTATTGGCGCTCGTCGGTCCGAGAGCTGAAAGTTCATATGCTTGACGCAGCAATTCAGAAGAAACTGGTTGAGAAAGCCATACATTGTGGGTCCGTGCCTCGCGGAAAATCTGGTTGAGGCAATCGTTGGAGACGGCGGTTCTTGCCGGCATGTCGAGGTCTCTCCTGATCGAGCGAGTTATTGGTGAATTGGATTGTGCGGGAAAGCGGTTGGATGCAAAACGGCGGCCGAACCTAGTGAAGACCGAATGCCCGCGAATGAAACTCCATGATCTCGGTGAAGTGGTCCAGGAAATAAGAAAGGCTGTGGTCGCCCGGATAAGGATGATATTCGTGCTCTACCTTTTCCTTCTGCAGCTGTTCGTGTAAAGCGGCGGCGCCTTTTTCAAAGCCGTAGTTGTCGTCCTGACCGCAGTTGAAATAGATAGCCATCCGCCGCAGTGCGGCCTGATTCCGGTTCGCTAGAACAAACGGACTATTCTCCTTCCAGTGCGCGACCTCGATCGGGTTTCCGAAAACCGCTGCCAGGAGTTTCCCCATCGGAGCGCCGGACTTAGCTGCGGTGTCGAGTTCCTGGGGAGATTCGGTGATCAACGCGGCGCTTTGCGCGCTGACCGCGGAGAACAGTTCTGGATGCGAAAAGGCAAAACGCAGCGCGCCATATCCACCCATCGAAATGCCGCTAATTGCTCGATTACTTCGACCCTTGCTGACGCGGTACTTGGTTTCGATCAAGGGAATGAATTCCTGCAGAAAAAAGTCGCTGTAGCGCACCGAGCCGTCGGCAGAATTGATGTAGAAACTTCGCCCGCCCTCCGGAGCCACGATGAGAAATTCTCCCATCTTGTGCTGCCGGCGGAGATCGTCGAGCAAGGTCCAGCCTCCACTGTTAAAGAGGGTTCGCTCGTTGTCGCCGAGGCCGTGCAGAAAATAAAGCACAGGATAGCTTTGGGCCGGATGGTTAGCGGAGCCGGCATCATAGCCGGCGGGAAGGTAAACGCAATAGTGGACCTCGTGTTTCAGGATGCGGCTGTTCAGGGCGTTGCAGTCGATCCGACTCTGCGCATGAAGCGGAAGCGAAAGAGTCAACGCCGCGAACAGAAGGATGATTCGGAGACAGCGATCCATCGCTTCAGTTTACTCGTAGCGTAAGGCCTGCACGGGATCGAGACGGGCCGCTCGTCCCGCCGGATAAAGACCTGCCGCGAGACTGACAAAGAAAGAAAACACCAAAGCGAAAGCCACCAGCCACCAGGGAACCGACCAGAAATGCTCCGGCGGAAAAGATTGGCTCTTGAGGTAAATATTCGTACCCAGGTTGATGACCTGGCCGATGGCCCAGCCCAGCGCAACTCCAACGATGCCTCCGAGAATGCCCATAGCGCCGGCCTCGGCAAAAAAGAGCCGCTTCACGTCCCCGTCGCTGGCGCCGATGGCTTTCATGATGCCAATCTCGCGGCGGCGCTCAAGAATGGCCATCACCAGAGTGTTCACGATCCCGATGAAAGCGACTGCCAGAGCGAGGCTGCCGAAGATTCCGAGAAACACGTCCAACACCTTGAAGAATTGCTGGATGCTGCGGCTGGCGTCAAGGATGGAGAAAGTATTGAAGCCCATCTTCTTGACTGTGTCTTCCACCGTTTGTATCTGGCTGGGGCTTTTTACTCGCACACTCACCGAGGAATAAACCGGCTCATCGGTGGAGGTGCGCGAAATTTCCCGCAGGTCGGTCGGCTGCATGACGTGCATACTCTCGGCCAGCTTGAGCGGAAGAAAAACCCGCGCCCGAGTCGGTCCGCGCATGCCCTCAGGATCGAGATCGGCGACCCCGACAATCTTCAGCTTCTGCTCGCGCGAGACGACGGAATAGGCCGCGCCGGCGAGACTCTGATCCGCAGGAGCTGTGGACTTCTCATTCGCGGACTGCGCAGGCGCGGTTGGCGCCGCCTCGCGCTGGGCGTAGCGCATGGTCAACTCCTTGCCCAGAAGCGGAGCAGCCAGGTCCGCCACTTTGGTTTCGTCAACCCCCGTCTTAAGCGTCTTCCCCAGAAGCTCTTCGGCGAAGGTCTTCTGAAGAATTACTTCGGGCGCCATGTCAGACGAGAAGAAATGTCCCTGCACGGCCTCGAACGCGTCGTTGGTCTGGGCGGAGGGAGGCAGCGCCGCCACCATAGTCAAGTGCGGTTTATCTTCGTAGCGCAGCTCGGTAATAAAACGGATATCCGGGTGCGCTTCCAGCACGTTGGGCAAACGCTCGATCTCTTGGCGCGTCGGCTCATCGAGGATTCGGCTCTCGGCTGGGGCAGGCCCGTTGCGTTCTTCTTCGCGGCCGAAGTTGCGCAGATCGCGCCGCGAAGTCACAACCACGGTATCGAATAAGCCGGACTTCATCAGCCGGCGCGACGCAAGTTGTTGCAGGCCGATTCCCAGGGAGAGCATTGCGACCAGCGACGCCACACCTACCGAGATGCCGATAGTGGTCAGCGAATTTCGCAAAACAGATTCGCGCAAATTGCGCAACGCGAGTTCGGTCAAATCAGGAAGCTTCATGGCTCTCTATCCGCTCTAATGTGATCCGGCCCAGCTTGAGGGGCCGCGGCTGAATTCGATTCATCGCCGATCAGCTTACCGTCCGCCAGGAAAATAAGGCGCTCGGCGTAGCGCTCGGCCAGAGCGCGTTCGTGCGTCACCATAACCACCGTCATTCCCAGCTGCTGATTGAATTCGCGGACCATGTTCATGATCTCGGTCCCGGTATGGCTGTCGAGATTGCCGGTAGGCTCGTCGGCGAGCAACAACTGAGGCCGGTTGATGAGCGCGCGAGCCAGCGCGGCCCGCTGTTGTTCTCCGCCGGAAAGTTCGCTCGGCCGGTGGTTCATACGCGCTTGCAAGCCAACTCTCCCAAGAGCCTCGCGCGCTAGAGCGTCACGTTTCTCGCGATCGACTTCGGCAAAGCGCATGGGCAACTCGACATTTTCCGCGAGGGTCATGCTCGCGATCAGGTTGAACGATTGGAAAACCATGCCCACGGTGTGCAGCCGAAACTTTGCCAGTTCTTCCCGTGAAAGGTTTGCCAGGTTCCGGTCCTGGACGATCACGCTGCCCGAGGTAGGACGATCCAGGCCAGCGATCAGATTCAATACCGAAGACTTTCCCGAGCCCGAACTGCCGAGTAGGGCAACGAATTCGCCGGCGCGCACTGTAAGGTTTACGCCGTCAACGGCCCGGATGACGGTTTCGCCCATGCGGTAATGGCGGCAAAGTTGTTCCGCATGAATTGCCGAAGTTGAAGCTATCGAAGCGCTGCTCCCTGGTGGTCTGACTGTGCTGCTCATGAGGCTAGCGAACCTCTCCTCTGAGCACGCGCAATGCGTCGGCGGCCTTGACATCGTCGCCGGCCTGGCCTGAGCTTCCGTTCACATCGCCCTCAAGCGCGTCGCCCTCACCCGGCGCGAGGAACAGGTTATGCTCCAAGCCCTGTTGCCGGGTGTAGAGATCGTGGTAACGGCCTTGCGCTTCGTAGAGTTGCTCGTGCGTGCCGCGCTCGACGATTTGTCCCTGCTCCATCACCAGAATCTGGTCAGCGCGGCGGATGGTTGAAAGCCGATGCGCGATCACAAACGTCGTCCGGCCCTGCATGAGGTAAGAGAGTCCGTGCTGAATCATCTGCTCGGATTCCGAGTCGAGGCTGGACGTTGCTTCGTCGAGAATCAGAATGCGGGGCTCAGCCAGAATGGCACGAGCAATCGAAATCCTTTGCCGCTGCCCGCCTGAGAGCTTCACGCCGCGCTCGCCGACCACCGTGTCGTACTTGTCGGCAAAAGATTCCGCGAACTCGTCCACGCGGGCAATCCGGCAGGCGCGCAAGAATTCTTCCTCGCTCGCACCGGGACGCGAGAACAGCACGTTCTCGCGAATCGTTCCGTCAAACAAGAACGACTCCTGCAACACGACTCCAAGACGCGTGCGATAGGAATCGAGACGGACCGTGCTCAAGTCCGTGCCATCGACCAGGATTCTGCCTTTCGTAGGAACATAAAAGGCCGAGATCAGGCCGATCGTCGTCGATTTCCCTGAGCCGGAGGAGCCTACCAGCGCCGTTACCGTGCCGGGCTCGGAGCGGAAAGAAATATCATGCAGAACTTCGTGAATTCCATCGTAGCTGAAACTTACGTCTTCAAATTCCACGGTGCCGCGAATGTCGCCCAATGCCACGGAGCGCTTAGGATCCTGATCTTCCGGCCGCTCCCGCATAATTTCCTGCGTGCGCTCCAATCCGGCTAAGGCTTCGGTGAGTTGAGTTCCGATCGCGACGATCTGCATGATGGGCGCAACCAGAAAGCCCAGGAGCAGGGTGTAGGAAAAGAAGCCGCCGACAGTCAGGGTTCCCGCCGCAATCTGGTGCGTGCCCACATACATCGTGACCGCGCCAACCCCGCCGAGCAGCACGCTGGCAGAAAGGCTCATCACCGACGTTGCGGTCAGGGTACGCATCACGTTATCCAACAGGCGGCGCACGCCCGTGGCGAAAACTTTCTCCTCGCGCTCTTCGGCGTGATATCCCTTGATCACGCGCACGCCGCCCAGCGATTCCGTGAGCCGGCCTGTGACCTCAGCGTTAATTTTGCCGCGCTCGCGAAAAATTGGCCGAATGGTCGCGAAGGCATAGTTCAGCGCCACCGCGAAGCACACCAGCGACCCAACAGCAATCAGCGTCATCTGTGGGCTGGTGCGGAACAGAAGTACGAGCGCAATCCCGGATGTGACCAATCCTCCCACGAAATCCACCAGGCCGGTGCCCAGAAGGTTGCGTACGCCCTCCACATCGCTCATGATGCGCGCTACCAGATTGCCGGTCTTATTGCCGTCGTAAAACGCAACCGGCAGCCGTGAGATGTGAACCTGGACCTGTTCGCGCAACTCCGCGATCAAACGCTGCGCCGCTTTCGACAATAACTGCGTGAGCGAAAAAGAAGTGAGGCCCTGCACAATGGTGGCGGCCAACACGAACAAAACCAGCGGCCGCAGCTTCTCGATCTGATGTTTGTTAATAACGATATCGATGAGGAACTTGGTAGAGTAGGGAAGCACGAGCGCCGCAACCCGGTTAATCACCATCAACACCAAGCCGAGCGCCAGCAGCCAGCGCCGCGGGCGCATCAGCTTCCAGACTTCGGGCAGGACTGCCTTCAGTCTCTGGGCTTTCGGGGGCTTAGACGGCTGTTTTGGGTCGGAACTCAATCTTCAATTGGACTCCGCCAGACATCAATTCGCTTCATTATTACTGCATTGTGACACACCTGGGCGAGCCGTTGTATCCTCGGGGCGTGGCACGTCCGCCTTCGCCGGAGCGCTCTCCAACCCTGGGCCTGTTGCTCGGCCTGATCATCACACTCGCGGCGGTAGTGGCTTACTCTGCTTATATCACCTGGCAAGTCGCTGGTTTGCGCAAACTTCAGGCCGAACTCATCGACCGCAATCGCAAGGATTCCCTGCAGTTGCTCCGCATTCAGAACGATCTGAACCTGCTCGCGGTCGCCATGCGCGACATGCTCGACAACGACGAACCGTATCCGCTCACCGCGTGGTCGGCGCAGTTCCAGCGCATTCGCACCGACCTGGATGACGCCATGCGCCTGGAGGCCAGCCTGGCCCCAACCACCCGGACGATTGAGCAAAGTGCTTCGCTGAGCAGTTCGCTGGCGCAGTTCTGGGATGCCGTTGACCGTGTGTTTGTGCTGGCTGAGTCGGGTGATGAAAAAGATGCGAGAGAGCTGATACAACTTTCGTTGCAGGCGAGGCAGGCCGCTCTGAGCACCGCGATAGCCCGGTTGCTGGTACAGAACAGCGAGAACGAAGAGCAGGCGGCGCAACGCATCGTCCAGATCTATGACCGGGTGCAGCGGCAAGTCTATGTTTTTCTGGCGGCGACTCTAGGCGCGATTCTGCTGACTGGATTTTCCATGATCCGTTGGAACCGGCGTCTGTTTGCGCGCATGGCCGAGCTTTCGGAGCGGCGCAGCGAGCTGGCGCAGAAACTGATTGCAACTCAGGAGTCCACTCTGCGCTACATCTCGCGCGAACTGCACGACGAGTTCGGCCAGATACTGACCGCAATGGGATCGATGCTCGGCCGCGCCGGAGTGCACGCTCCGGAAGGCTCAGCTTTGCGAAGCGACTTGCAGGAAGTCCGCCAGATCGCTCAAGACACGCTGGACCGGGTCCGAAGCCTGTCGCAAGCCTTGCATCCCGTAATGCTCGACGAGGCTGGACTTGAAACTACACTCGACTGGTATATCCCGACCGTGGAAAGACAGACCGGAATTGCCATATCCTATGAAAAGCAGGGCGTCCCCTTCGATGTGAACAGCAGTGCGGCAGTGCAGATCTACCGCGTGCTGCAGGAAGCGCTGAACAATGTTGCGCGGCACTCGCGCGCGAAGCAGGCTTGGGTGCGATTGCGCTTTTTGCCCGCGACACTTGAATTGGAAGTGGAGGATCACGGAGCAGGCTTCAGCCAGCGGCCCGTGAAGCAAGGCATTGGTTTAGTTGCGATGCGCGAGCGCGCGGAATTGATGGGCGGGCGGATTGTCTTTTCGACTCCCGCTGCCGGCGGCACGTTACTGCACCTGACCGTGCGCCGCGAGAAAGTTGAGTTCGGGGAGAAAGGCCTGAACCAAGAGTAGAAAAGAATAAATTATGACTAAGAAAATCACGGTCTTGCTGGTCGATGACCATAGCCTTGTCCGGCGGGGCTTTCGCCGCATGTTGGAGGATGAACCGGACATGGTCGTCGTCGGTGAAGCCGGCGACGGCGAAGAGGCCGTCGCACTCGCACGCGAGTTGAGACCGCAAGTCGTGGTGATGGACTGCGCTCTGCCCAAGATGAACGGCTTGGATGCGACGCGTCAGATTCTCGAAGATCTGCCTGAGACCGCGGTGCTCATGCTCAGCATGCATTCGGAGAGCACTTGGGTGCGGCAAGCGACCGAGGCCGGCGCCAAGGGATACATTCTAAAGAACGCGATGAATCTGGAGTTGGGGCCAGCCGTGAGGCGCGTGGCCGGTGGAGAAACGGTTTTCGATCCCCAGGTGGAACCGCAGTCGGCGCTCAAAGGCGAGCGCAGCGGCGGACTGACCCCCCGCGAACTCGAGGTCTTGCAGATGATCGTGGATGGCAAGTCGAACAAAGAAATTGCCACAGTGCTCGACCTCAGCGCCAATACGGTTGCAGTTCATCGCGCCAACATCATGAACGCGCTCGGCATTCACAAAACTGCCGAGCTTGTGGTTTACGCCATCCGCGCCGGTCTGGTGAATGTTCCGTGAAAAGTTCCGTGATCCGTTTCCTGAATCGCAGATCATTTCTGCAAGGCATGGCGGGACTGGCATCGCTATCGCAGTTCCCGCTGCTGCGGGCTCTGGGCGCGGTTTCTGAGACCATCGCTTCGCCCGGCTTTCGATTCGTCGATGTTACGTCCTCTGCCGGCATTCAGTTCCAGCACAATAGCGGAGCCTTCGGTGGGAAATTCCTGCCGGAAACTCTCGGTTCGGGCTGCGCTTTCCTTGATTACGATCGTGACGGCTGGCAGGACATTCTCCTGATCAACGGAATGGATTGGCCCGGCCACAAGCGGCGCCGCTCCACGCTGCGCCTGTATCACAACAACGGGAACGGTACCTTTACTGACGTCACTTCCCGCGCCGGACTGGATGTTGAAGTGTACGGCATGGGCGTAGCCGTCGGTGACTACGACAACGACGGATTCCCCGACATTTTCGTCACCTGCGTGGGGCAGAACCGGCTCTTTCACAACACCGGCAAGGGAACGTTTACCGACGTGACCAACGCCAGCGGCTTGGGAAAGCGCCTGGCGTTCAGCACGTCAGCTCTCTGGTTCGATTACGACCGCGACGGCCTGCTCGATCTTTTTGTCTGCAACTATGTGAAGTGGTCGCCCGAGCATGATGTGTTCTGCAGTCTCGATGGCAAGCACAAGTCCTATTGCACTCCGGAAGCCTATCGCGGTGAGACTTGCTGGTTATTTCACAATCGCGGCAACGGCACCTTTGAGGACGTTACCGCCTCCAGCGGCATTTTTGACAGCAGTTCGAAATCGTTGGGCGTCGCCATGCTCGATGAAGACCAGAACGGCTGGCCCGATCTGCTAGTGGCGAACGACACCCAGCCCAACAAGTTGTATCGCAACCAACGTAACGGTACCTTCAAAGATGCGGCGGTCGAGGCTGGACTCGCCTTCAGCAGCGAGGGCAAGGCCCGCGCCGGCATGGGCGTGGATGTCGGAGATTTCAAGAACTCAGGCCGGTCCGGTGTAGCCATTACTAACTTTGATAACGAAATGATGGGATTGTACGAGTTCAGCGGAAAAACTTACGAAGACGTTGCCGCCAAAGCTGGCGTGGGACTAGCTTCCAAGAACAGTCTGGGTTTCGGATGCGCGTTTCTCGATGCCAACCTCGACGGCTGGCTCGACCTTGCCGTCGCCAATGGGCACATCGACGAAACCGTGCGCAACATTCGCGGCAACGTCGGTTACGCCCAGCCGCCGCTGCTGTTCCTCAACAATGGCAAGGGAAGTTTTCGCGACATCGCCGGAGAAGTGGGCGGTGGATTCGAGCATCCAAAGGTGGCACGCGGGCTAGCCTATGCCGACTTCGACCGCGACGGCGACCTCGACCTGCTGCTGACTACGAACAATGGTCCAGCCTACCTGTACCGGAACGACCAGCTTGCAGGGAACCACAGCATTCGCTTTCGGCTGATCGGCACCAAGTCAAACCGCGATGCAATCGGAGCAACCGTTCGCATTTTCTCCAACGGCATGACCCAATCACGCATGGTGAAAAGCGGTTCCAGTTATCTTTCGCAATCCGAACTCCCGCTGACGTTTGGATTGGAGAAACGTGATCGCGTCGAGCAAGCCGTGATTCACTGGCCCAGCGGCCGAACCGAAGAGTTCAAGAGCCTAGCGGCGGGACGATGCTATGAGTGCGTTGAAGGAAAAGGAATCTCGCCGCAGGATGGTTACTGATTCGCGGGTTGCTGAGTCTTGCTTGCTGAGTCTCGGTCCGGCGAAGCTATTTCAAGGCCGGGTAACAGTGCCCGCAGCGTTCAACTCAATGTCGACGGTTTCGCTTACTCGCAAGAACAGCGTGCTCGGATTCTTTATGCCCCAGTTTACATAGGGCACCGCGAAGTGAAGCGTCGCGGTCCAGTGATCCCCGGACACCTCAACGTCAGCCGGCACCGTTAGTTCGTGGTCCGATCCGTGGATGTTGAATATCCCATGAACTCGGACAGAAGATTTCCCCTGCAGCGACACGGTTCCCTCGACGCGATCGGGATGAAATGTGATTTCCGGATAGCGGTCACTCTCCAGCACTTCCCGATGCATTTTGCGGTCACGCATTCCGTTGCCGGTTTCGCCGCTCTTGCCATCCACTACGATTGCGCCCGCGAGCTTGCCCGAGGCGGGATCAAGGCGCAGTGAACCCTGTTTCAAATGAAAGGTTCCACGAACCGTGTGCAGCACATCGGCCAGCGTGAAACTCACAGTTGTGTGCTGAGGATCCAGTTGGAATGCCACGCCCTGCGCGGCAGAAGAGCTAACGGCGATCGTGAGAAATACGACAACGGCCAGCGCTGGCAATCTCCAGCGCGCTCGTTGGCGGCGAACTCCATGGGTGGGCTCTTTCATCAGGCTATGCAGTCAAGAGTCTCCATCCCAGGGTGAGTCCGTCGAGTGCGAAATGAAACGGCGATAGACTCCCGACATGCAAAGCCAGCAGTCTGCGGAAAATCTCGGGATGCCTGCGAAAAACCCGGAGTGTACGCTGTTGAAGCTTGGAATGGCCGTCGAGCGTGAGCATCAGTCTCGCCATCCACAGGGGGCGCAATGCCAGGCGGCGGTGTGCGGCCTGGTAACCGCCGAGACTTCCGGACTTGAAACATTTCGCCAGCGCCACGGCTTGACTAAAGGAGAGGCCGAGGCCTTCTCCCGTAATCGCATCCACAGTTCCCGAAGCATCACCGATCAAAGCAACATTGCCTCGCCATACGCGTTTCAATTTGCGATTCGCGGTCGCCGATCCTCTTTCGACAGAAACCGTCTCGGCCCCGCGAAGCCGTGCGTTGAGGTCGGGAAACGCCAGCAAGGATTCTTCCAAACGAAGCGCCGGATCGTGCGAAGCCACAGCCACACAAACTTGTTCGTTATTCACGGCTGTGGCATAGCCCTGAACGCGTTTTCCCCAATATATTTCCATGCGGTCGGTCCAGGGTGGCACGCGATAATGCCGGCGAAATGCGTAGCGCAAGGCGGTTCGTGAGTGAGCCTCGAGATTCGCCCAGCGGCGCACGCGCGAGTTGGCGCCATCGGCGCCGACAATCCACCGGGCGCGGATCGAGCGCTCTCCCAGGTAGACGCGCTGCCTTGAAATCCCCGTGACGCTGCTCTGCCAGAGAAGATCAGTCCCCAGCGCCGCCGCCCGTTCGGTCATGATGCGATGCAATGTGGTTCGGCGAACGGAGAGTCCGGAGCTGCCGGCAGGGAAGATTGTTTCTGCGGATGAGCCGGAACTGAGAAAGCGCACACCGCGCAACTGACACGCATCAGCCGCGGGCACGGCAACTCCCAGCCGTTCCAGCGCCGCAACCGCATCCGGCATCAGCGCTTCCCCGCAGGCTTTCTCGATCGGCGGCTTAGCCCCATCGGCAACCACCACGCGTAGTCCCTGCTGGCGAGCGGCAATGGCCGCTGCCAGCCCGGCGGGGCCGCCCCCGATTACAAAGACATCTGTCGAGTCCGGCAACTACGCAACCTCACCACTGCAGAAGCAGAAGCTCTGAACAAAACCCCGGTCCCATGGCGGCGAGCAGACCCAGGGTGCCAGGCTCGGGCCGTCGGTTCTTCATCACGTCCTCGAGCACACACAGCACAGAAGCCGAAGAAAGATTCCCCACTTTACGCAGGCAATCCCAGGAGGCATCAAGCTGTCCATTGTGCAATCCCAACGCGTCTGCCGAAGCGTCGAGCACCTTCGGTCCCCCGGTGTGGAGGACGAAACTCTTCAGGTCGCTTCGCTTGTGTCCGTTATCCGCCAGAAACGCATCTACATCCCGGCCGAGGTTTTGCCGGATCAGGGTCGGCACCTCAGTAGAAAGTATGATGCGGAAGCCTTTCTCAGAGATGTTCCAGCCCATCATCTCCTCGGTGCTCGGATAGAACACCGACCGCGTGGCCAGAATCTTAGGCCCGGAAATCTCTGCCTCCCGGGATTCAAATTCCGGACCGGTCACGATGACTGCGGCGGCTCCATCGGCGAACAGGCCTGAAGAAATCAGGTTCGCGACCGACAAGTCTTCGCGCTGCAGGGTAAGCGAACAGAGTTCGACCGACACCAGGGCCGCTGCCTGCTTCGGATAGGCGCGAACATAATCCGAGGCGCGCGCGATTCCTGCCGCGCCCGCCACACAACCCAGCCCGAAGATCGGAGTCCGGCGAATATTGGCCGGCAGCTTCATCCGGTTGATCAGGAGAGCGTCGATGGAAGGGCTCGCGACCCCCGTGACGGTCGTGAACAGCAGGCACCCCAGATCGGAGGGCTCCAGTCCGGCGTTGTGCAGGGCAAGACAGAGAGCTTGCTCCCCCAGCTCCTGCGCGACCCTGATCCAGATGTCATTGGCCTGGCCCCAGGTCTTGATGTCCACATACTCCTCGGCAGGAATCGCGAGGTAGCGGCCATCCACGGTCACGTTGCGGTGCAACCGTGCCAGCAGCAGAGGATTCTTGAGTTCGGCTCCCCAATAATCCTGGAGTCGTTCAAGGAGAACTTTCTGAGTGTAGTAATGCTTCGGAAACGCGCTAGCCGCGCTTGCAATCCTCATCGATTCTGAGTCCTGAAGTTGGTCTCGGCACGGAATCAGCCCGAATCTGGAAACCTCTCCTCGATTCGATGTTTGGTCGCGTGTCAGTTACACGCGGGGCTCGCACCGGATTATCTATTGTCGCAGGTTTGGGAGTTTTTTGTATGGCTCGGGCTTGTTAAACACAAAACTCCGTGGCTCGAGAACCGCCCAGTTCCCAGGCGCGGTTCGTGGCGGACCTTCATCCGCCATCTACAGCCGCCCTTCAGCAAGCTAACCTATTCCGGTTTGTTCGTCCAGTGCAGTGGGCTGGGTACGGGTTCCCCCACCTGGTTTCGGCAACTGAAAGCACATCTCGTTTCCTACTTCGATACCGCGATCGAACTGGGTGTGTTCCCCACTTTATATGTGAAGAGGGGGTTCAAATTGCCGCTGTTGACGCCGAAAGCCTGAATTCCCGCACCGTTTCCCTGGTTCCCCACAAACAGATAGTTTCCGTTCGGGTCCTCGACCAGAAAACTCGGACTGCCTATGGTGGTGAAGGCAAATGCGCTGGTCGAGGTCGTAAGCGCGTTAGGTAATCCAGTGGTGGGACTAATCGAATACACGGCAACGTTGTTGGATCCCTGATTTGCCACGTAGAGGTACTGCCCTTTGGGATCCAGGATCATGGAAAATGGATCATTATAGATGTCGGCCAGCGGAGAACCTTGAACCTGCGCTAACGCGCCGGGCGGCATGTTCGGAGGACTAATGGCGAAAATCGTGATGGCATTTGATTGCGTATTCGCCACGTACAGATAAGAGCCGCTCGGGTCGATTGCGAGTCCACTGGGATTAACCCCAAAGGAGCTGGTCAGGGGCGGACTAAGCGACTGGAGTACTCCCGCGTTCACACTGAAGCCTTCGATCGACCCGTTAGCACTTCCGGGCTGTCCGCCCGCCACGCTGACATAGAGGAAGTTGCCCGACGGCGTCAGACCCATATTAAGTGGCGTCAGCTGTCCCAGAGAAACCGGGGATCCGATCGCCGTGAGCGCGCCATTGGTGCTATCGACGGAGAAGACAGAAATGTTGCTCGATCCTGAGTTCATCACGTACAGGTAGTTGCCCCCTGGATCCATCACCAGGAGTGTCGGCTGCGAAGCATTTCCATTCGTTCCAACCGGTGTTCGTGGGGGGACCTCCGTCAAATAGCCGTTGCTCGCGACGTTGAACAGGGAGATGTCGTTTTCGCCTTGCCCTGGATTCGACACATACAGGAATTTTCCAGAAGGATGAATCACCACGGAATGAGCCCCGTCACCCACGGTGTACGGGGTTCCTGAAAGTTCTGTGAGCGTGCCGGAGTATGGGTCCTCACGGTAGACCGCGAGTTGACTGACGGCCGGAATGGTCGCATAGACATAGTGGCTCGATGTGCTGCAGCCCACGCTACCGGCAATGGCTGTGACAACGAAAACGAACACAAGTGCTTTCTGAAGCATCCATCACTCCTGCGAGAATTTGAAAGCGAACTTTGAAAGCAAACTATGATAATACCGGGTGCGGGACAATCCGGCGTTGAAACGAAACTCCTATCATACGGTTTCCGGCAGAAAAAGGGGGCGTTGCAGCTTAGGTATTATTCAACCCCGCGCCCGGACTCTTTACGAAACCCAGCGAAGTCTGCTCGTCTTTGGCCTTTGCTCTCACTGCTGCGATGCGAGGTTCCGCAGAACTGGTTGCACGCGGCATGTTCTTGCCGTCCAAAATCAACTCCCTATAAGTATATTTCGATCATACCAATCGCGGAGCCCGACCTTCAGTGAGCCGGACTCGGAGTGGGAGCGCCGGAAGGATCCTGCGCAAGGGGTTTGGCTTCCGCGCCGCGCACCCATAGCCGGAAGCGGTCGAGATATACATAGACGACCGGGGTGGTGAATAACGTAAGCGCCTGGCTGACAATCAGTCCGCCAACAATCGTGATGCCCAGAGGACGGTGCAGTTCAGAACCGGTGCCTGTGCCCAGCGCCAAAGGCAGACCTCCCAGCAGGGCCGCCATCGTGGTCATCATAATGGGGCGGAAACGCAGCATGCACGCTTCGTAGATGGCCTCGACCGGCCGTTTCCCGTCCTTGCGCTCCACTTCAAGAGCCACGTCGATCATCATAATGGCATTCTTCTTCACCAACCCGATCAGCAGGATGATGCCGATCGTCCCAATCACGTTGAGCTCGTTCTTTGTGATCAGCAACGCGAGGAGCGCGCCCACGCCCGCCGAAGGAATCGTTGAAAGAATCGTGACGGGGTGAATGTAGCTCTCATAGAGCATGCCCAGAACGATGTAAACGGTAACCAGGGCGGTAATGATCAGCACCAGTTCGCTGGAGAGCGAATCCTGGAAGGCCTGCGCTGTGCCCTGAAAACTCGCTTGAATCGTCGGCGGGAAACCGATGCTGCCCTGGACCTTTTCGATGGCCTGCGTCGCCTGCCCAAGAGAGGCTCCAGGAGCCAGGTTGAATGAAATCGTGACCGAAGGGAACTGACTCTGGTGATTCACCCCCAGCGGTATGTTGGAGGGCACGAAGTGAGTGAACGCCGCCAGCGGGATGGGTGTGCCGCTGGTAGAGCGCAGGTAAATATTCTGCAGGGCTTCTGTGGTCTGCTGGAATTGCGGCGCGACCTCCATGACCACGTGATATTGGTTGAGCGGGCGGTACATGGTAGACACTTGCCGCTGCCCAAAGGCATCGTACAGCGCATTATCAATGTCCTGCGCAGCCACGCCCAGCCGGCTGGCGGTGTCGCGGTCGATCACCAACTGCGCTTGTAACCCCTTGTCCTGCTGGTCGGTATTTACGTCCCGCAACTGCGGAAGGCTGCGCATTTTCGCGAACAACAGGGGTGCCCAGGCGTTGAGCTCATTCAAGTCCTCGCCTTGTATCGTGTACTGATACTGAGCCGCTCCGAAACGCCCGCCAATCGTCAGATCCTGCTGCACTTGCAGGAACAGCGTAGCCCCCGGAACCACCGCGAGTTTACCCCGCAATCGATTGATCACATCGTCAGCGCTAACGTAGCAGGGGTTCCAGAAGTGGGGGGTCTTGCACTGGCCGCGCTGCTCGAGGGGCTTCAGCATGACGAAGAACCGGCCCTGGTTGGTCGCCGAGCCTCCACCCGCGAACCCGACCGCCGTATCGACCGCTGGATCCTTCAGCACGATGTTCACGAACTGTTCCATCTTGCCGCGCATGGCCTGGAATGAGATGTCTTGTGCCGCCTGAACCGAGCCATTAAGGCGTCCCGTATCCTGCTGCGGGAAAAATCCTTTGGGCACCTTGACGTAGAGGTACCCGCTCAGGCAGGCCACGAGGATGGTGACGATAAACGTAAACAGTTGGTACCGGAGAACCCACTTCAGTCCGTGGCTGTAGGTCGTGAGGCTCTTGTCGAAGAACCATTCACTGGCGCGATAAAAAACGTTATGCCGCTCGTTCGGTGGAGATGGCCGCAGGAATTTCGCGCACATCGTCGGTGTGGTGGTCAGCGATACCAGAAGCGAAACTCCGATCGCCATACTTAGCGTTACCGCGAACTCGCGGAACAGCCGTCCCACAATCCCGCCCATCATCAGCAACGGGATGAACACTGCCACGAGTGACAGGCTCATGGAGAGCACGGTGAAGCCAATCTCCGCTGCTCCCTTGAACGCCGCCTGCACCGCATCCATGCCGTGCTCCACGTAACGCGTGATGTTTTCCAGCACCACAATAGCGTCGTCCACTACGAATCCGGTGGAGATGGCGAGCGCCATCAGAGAAAGATTGTCCAGGCTGTAGCCGAGCAAATACATCCCGCCGAAAGTGCCAACCAGCGAAAGCGGGACGGCAATGCTGGGAATCACGGTTGCCCGCACCGTGCGCAGGAACACGAACACCACCAGAATCACCAGCACGATCGAAATCAGCAGCGTGGATTCAATGTCTTTAACCGAGGCGCGCACCGTGAGCGTGCGGTCCGAGACCACGGCCAGGTTGATAGCCGGAGAAATCGAGGATTGGAGATAGGGCATCAGGGCGCGCACGCGGTCCACGGTCTGGATCACGTTGGCGCCAGGCTGGCGGAAGAGAACGATCAGTACCCCGGGTTTGCCGTTGGCCAGGCCGACGTTGCGCACGTCCGCCACTGAGTCCTGTACGTCGGCAACGTCTCCCAGCCGAACTGGGCCGCCGTTGTTGTAGGCGACAATCAGGGGCCGGTATTCATCTGCCGTGAAAAGCTGATCGTTGTCGTCGAAGGACCACGACGTCGCGTTGTTCGATACCTGTCCCTTGGCCCGGTTCGCGTTGGCCGCGTTCAGGGCGTTGCGCACTGTGTCCAGGCCGACTCCGAGCTTGTTCAGCAGCATCGGATTGACCTCAGCCCTCACGGCCGGCGGTGCCGAACCCCACGTAAACACCTGGCCTACTCCATCCACTTGCGAGAGCTTCTGCGCCAGAATCGAGTCTGAGGTGTCGTACAAACGCGCCACCGGAACCGTGTCAGAGGTGAGCGCCAGAATCAGGATCGGGGCATCGGCGGGGTTGGCTTTGCGATAGGTTGGATTGCTCGGTAGATTGGCAGGAAGCTGGCTGCGTGCGGCGTTGATTGCCGCCTGCACGTCGCGAGCAGCCGCGTCGATGTTCCGGTTGAGATCAAACTGCAGGGTGATGCTGGTCGAGCCCAGTTGGCTCGACGAGGTCATCTGGTTCACACCTGAGATGCGTCCGAATTGCCGCTCCAGCGGCGTGGCCACGGCGGAAGCCATGGTTTGCGGATCGGCTCCCGGCAAGCTCGCTCCGACGCTGATCACAGGGAAATCTACTCGCGGCAGCGAAGATACCGCCAGAAAGTTGAATGCGAGAATCCCGGAAAGCAGCAAAGCCGCCGCCAAGAGCGACGTGCCGATCGGACGCCGGATAAATGGAGCCGAAATACTCATGCTTTAATCAGCATCCCCTAGTCGCCCGGTGCATCTCCTGCGGTCGCTTCCAGCGGAATTGGATTGCCGATCTTGTATTTCTCGAAGCGCTGCGCCAAACGGTCAAACCACAGATACACCACCGGCGTGGTGTAGAGCGTGAGCAATTGGCTCAGCAACAACCCGCCTACGATCGTAATACCCAGAGGACGCCGCAACTCCGCGCCCGTCCCCGATCCCAGCGCCAGCGGCAAACCGCCGAGCAGCGCCGCCATGGTCGTCATCATGATGGGACGGAAGCGCAACAAACACGCTTGAAAAATCGCCTCTTCTGGCGGTTTGTGTTCCACGCGCTCGGCTTCGAGAGCAAAATCGATCATCATGATGGCGTTCTTCTTTACGATGCCGATCAGCAGAATGATGCCGATCAGCGCCACCACAGTAAGATCGTTGCCGGTGATCATCAGAGCCAGGATCGCGCCCACGCCAGCCGAGGGCAGGGTAGAGAGAATCGTGATGGGATGAATGTAGCTCTCATACAAGACGCCGAGCACGATGTACACCGTAATAATGGCCGCGAGAATCAGGAAGGGTTCGCTGGCCAGCGAATTCTGAAACGCGGCGGCCGTTCCCTGAAAGGAGGCGTGAATGCTGGCAGGCAGCTGAATGTCTTTCTCCACTTGCTGGATCGCCTTCGTCGCATCTCCCAGCGAGGCTCCCGGCGCCAGGTTGAACGAAAGCGTCACCACCGGGAACTGCCCCTGGTGATTCACGGCAAGGGGCGTGTTCACGGCTTGTGCCTTCATGAAAGTCGAAAGCGGGACCGGCGTGCCGCTGGTGGTCGCTGTCGCTGCGTTCGCCGTGGGCGCGCCCGTAGCGGGTGTGGTGCTACTGGGCCGAACATACACGTCATTGATCGCATCGGGACTCTTGGCGAAGTTCGGCAGGACTTCGAGCACTACGTGGTACTGGTTCAACTGCGTGAAGATGATTGAAACCAGCCGCTGTCCGAATGCGTCGTACAGCGTGTTGTCGATGGCCTGCGGAAGGATCCCAAGCCGCGACGCCGTATCGCGATCAATCGTGAGATTTGTCTTGAGCCCGCCGTTGAGTTGGTCGGTGGCTACATCGCGCAGTGCCGGCGACTGCTTTAGTTTGTCGACGAGCTTCGGGGTCCATTGCGCCAGTTCCTGCGCATCTGCGTCTTCAATGGAGTACTGAAACTGCGTGCGGCTGACGCGGTCCTCCACCGTCAGGTCCTGCACCGGTTGCATGTAGAGAGTGATTCCGTCCACCTTGGCCAAATCCGGCTGCAGCCGGCGGATGATTGCGGAAGCGTCATCTTTCCGCTCGTCCCTTGGCTTCAGGTTGATCTGAATCCGCCCGCTGTTGGGAGTCGTGTTCGTGCCGTCGACGCCGATGAACGACGACAGGCTCTCCACATCTTTGTCTTTGAGAATCACTTTCGCGAGTTCCTGCTGGCGTTGCGACATCGCATCGAACGAAATACTGTCCGAAGCTTCTGAAATCCCTAGAATCACGCCCGTGTCCTGCACCGGGAAGAAGCCCTTTGGAACAATCACGTAGAGAACCAGGGTGAGGATCAAAGTCCCGACGGTTACAAACAGGGTTGCGGTCTGGTGCTTCAGAACCCATTTCACCGTACGGCCGTAAGACGCAATTACCCCGTTGTAAAAGTTTTCGGTGACTTCGTAGAAGCGTCCCTTCTCGCCTTCCTTGCGATGTTTGAGCAGCTTGGCGCACATCATAGGCGTCAAGCTCAGAGAAACCCCTGCTGATACCAGGATCGTCACCGCCAGCGTAACCGCAAACTCGCGGAACAGCCGGCCCACAATGTCGCCCATGAACAGCAGCGGAATGAGCACAGCAATGAGCGACACCGTGAGTGAAACGATGGTGAACCCGATCTGCCCTGATCCTTTCAACGCCGCTTCCAGAGGGGAATCTCCGGCCTCGAGATACCGGTCGATATTCTCGATCATCACGATGGCGTCATCTACCACAAACCCGGTGGAGATGGTCAGCGCCATGAGCGTCAGATTGTTCAGGCTATAGCCCAGCAGGTACATCACTCCGAACGTTCCCACGATCGACAACGGGACCGCTACGCTGGGAATGAACGTGGCCCGCAGGTTTCGCAGAAAAAAGAAAATAACGATGATCACCAGCACGATGGTCAACGCCAACTCGAAATAAACGTCCTTTACCGATGCTCGGATGGTCGTTGTCCGATCGGTGAGAATTTGCACCTTCACTGCCGAGGGCAGCGACGCTTGCAACTGCGGCAGCAACTTCTTGATCCGGTCGACGACGCTGATGATGTTCGCCCCGGGCTGGCGCTGGATGTTGACGATGACGGCCGGAGTCAGATTCATCCACGCAGCGAGCCGGGTGTTTTCCGTGCCATCGATCACGTTGGCCACGTCACTGATCCGCACCGGCGCGCCGTTGTGATAGGCGATAACGATTGGCTTGTACTGGTCGCTGGTGAAGAGTTGGTCGTTGGCGCCGATGGTGTAGGACTGGCGCGAGCCGTCAATGACGCCCTTCGCTTGATCCACATTGGCCTCAGCCAGCGCGTTGCGAACATCCTCGAGGCTCAACCCGTAGGAAGCGAGCGCCGTTGGGTTCACTTGAATGCGGACTGCTGGTTTTTGTCCACCGCTGATCGAGACCAGCCCTACGCCCGGCAATTGCGAAATCTTTTGCGCCAGAGCAGTATCGGCGAGGTCTTCCACCTTGGACAAAGGCAGCGAGTCCGAGGTCATGGCGAGCGTGAGAATCGGAGAGTCCGCCGGATTTACTTTGTTGTAAATGGGAGGATTCGGCAAATCCGTAGGCAGGAAGGTCGATCCCGCATTGATTGCAGCCTGAACCTGTTGCTCTTCGACGTCGATATTCTGATCGAGCGCGAATTGTAGCGTGATGACCGAACTGCCAAACGAACTGGTGGAGGTCATCTGGCTCAGTCCGGGGACTTGCCCGAACTGCCGCTCCAGAGGAGAAGTCACCGACGACGCCATCACGTCGGGATCCGCTCCTGGGTAAAACGTCACAACTTGAATCGTCGGATAATCGACCTCTGGCAGCGCGGAGACGGGCAACTGTAAGAACGCGACCCACCCCACCAGCAGCACACCCACCATCAAAAGCGTGGTCGCTACTGGCCGGAGAATGAATAATCGTGAAGGACTCATGAAGCCGGAGTTCCTGAAACCGGGTTGCTTGATGGCGCGTTACCGTTCTGTCCGCTCGGGTTGCTCGATCCGCTGCTTCGCGGCTCGATCGTGCTGCCGGTTTGCAGCTTGTCCTGGCCGTCGGTCACCACCGTGTCCCCGGGATTGAGGCCGCTGGTGATGACGGCGATGTTGCCCTGGGTGAGGGCGATGGCCACCGTCCGCGCTTCGACCGTCTTGTCGGGCTTCACCAGATAGACGAAGGTTCCCTGCGGACCACGCAGGATCGCAGCCGTCGGCAGCACCGTGCTGTTCTTCCGGGTTTCGAGAAGCAGGTTTGCATTCACAAACTGATTCGGCCAAAGCTGGTTGTCCTGGTTGTCGAACACCGCTTTCAGCTTGGCAGTTCCGGTCGTGGGATCGATTTCGTTGTCAATCGTCTGCAGTTTGCCGGTTGCCAGCTTGGTCTGATTGTCACGGCTGTAGGCTTCGACCAGCAGCGTCGAGGTCTTCATATGCTGCGACACGGTCGGCAGCTGATCTTCCGGCAGAGTAAAAACAACTGCGATCGGCTGCAATTGTGTGAGGATCAGCATGGGAGTGGTGTCGGCCGCATGCACAATATTTCCCGGATCCACCTGCCGCAGTCCCACGCGGCCGGTGAACGGCGCCGTGATGTTGCAATAGACGAGCTGCAGCTTGGCGTTATCGATCTGAGCCTGGTCCGTTCGTACCTGGCCGTCAAGTTGATCCACCAATGACTTCTGCGTGTCGACCTGCTGCTGGGCAATGCTGCCCGAGGGGATCAGCGTGGTATAGCGCTGCAGGTTCAGTTGAGCATCGCGCAATGTCGCCTGATCTTTAAACAGCTGCGCCTGCATCTGCTCAAGTTGCACCTGGTAAGGGCGCGGATCAATTACGATCAGCAACTCGCCTTCCTTTACCGTCTGGCCTTCCTTGAAGTTCACGCGCATGATCTGGCCATCGACGCGGCTCTTGATATTTGCCGTATAGAAGGCGGTCACTGATCCCAGGCCAACCAGGTAAACCGGGACATCCTGCTGCTGCACCTTGGCCACGGCAACCGAAACTGGGCGAGGGGCGGCAGCCTGGGCTTTCTGCTGCTTAGAGTCGGCGGTGGAACAGCCGGAAAAGCACGCGCAAACCACCATCGCCGCGACGGCCAATATCAGCCAAACCCGGGCGCGGTTGCCCGGCCATTGTTTTTCTTGAGGAGAACTCGAATCGATTGTTTTCAAAGTTGTCGTTCCTAACCACTCTTCACAAGATCGGCAGAAAACATGCCATTCGTTAGACGTACTCATGCCTGGTTCGGTTGCGGCACCTCTGCCCGGAAGGCAGCAGATCTGCTTACTTCAAGATCCTCCCGCTGGAGAGGCTCAGGTAGGAACCGGAACGCAGATGTAATAGTAGAACGCTACGAAACCAGCATCAACTGTGGGGCGCGGCAGGTCAAGCCCAGGGCGAAGGTTTTACAAATCTTTACTCGCCAGCAATTCTCATGTGGAGACAGCCGCCCTCGGCTCTCCGCGGAGCGAAGCTCCACCGTTTGCTCATCACAGCATCGCCGGCGCGGGATGCCGAGCTTCATACTCCGCTATCTCCGCTTCGTGTTGCAGCGTGAGCCCGATATCGTCGAGCCCATTGAGCAGGCAATGCCGCACGAATTCATCTACCGGGAATTTCGCGCGAAAACCCTGATCGTCCCGCACCTCGCATCGCTCCAGGTCAACCGTGAGCCGGTAATCGCCGCACTCGCGAGCTCGCCGCATCAATTCGGCAACCTCATCCTCTTTGAGAAGTACGGTGAGGAATCCGTTCTTGGTGCTGTTATTGGCGAAGATGTCGGCGAAGGAAGATGAAATCACCGCGCGGAATCCGAAATCCGTCAGTGCCCACACTGCATGTTCCCGCGAAGAGCCGCAACCAAAATTCCTTCCCGCAACCAAAATGCTCGCTCCCTGGTAACGCGGCTCGTCGAGAACAAAACCGCTATTTTTCTTTCCGTCAGCCCCGAAGCGCCAGTCGTAAAACAGAAACTGCCCGAAGCCAGTGCGCTCAATCCGCTTCAGAAACTGCTTCGGAATGATCTGGTCAGTATCGACATTAACCCGGTCAAGAGGAGCCACGCGGCCGCGGTGCGTACGAAATGGTTTCATTGGAATTTCCAGTTTCGAATGTCAGTGAAGTGCCCTGCAATCGCTGCCGCCGCAGCCATCATCGGACTCACCAGGTGCGTCCGCCCACCGCGTCCCTGCCGGCCCTCGAAATTTCGGTTGCTGGTCGAAGCACAGCGCTCCCCTGGCTGCAAAATGTCAGGATTCATTCCCAGGCACATCGAGCATCCCGACTCGCGCCACTCGAATCCCGCGTCCAGAAAAACCCGGTGCAATCCTTCTTGCTCCGCTGCGCGCTTCACCGTCTGCGACCCCGGCACCACCATGGCGCGCACTTTCGAGCTGACGTGGTGACCTCTCGCGACGCGAGCCGCTGCCCGCAAATCTTCGATTCGAGAGTTGGTGCACGATCCGATAAACACGCGATCGATGCCGATGTCCTCGATGCGTTTCCCCGGTTCCAGCCCCATATACTGCAAAGCCAGCTCAGTCGAGCGCCGGTCGGATTCTTTCAGGCTCCCAACCTCCGGCACCCGCCCCGTCACCGGCGCCACCATCCCCGGATTTGTCCCCCAAGTGACGAACGGACAAAGCTGCGCCGCATCAATCTCCACGACTTTGTCGAACGCAGCGCCGTCATCCGTCGGCAACCTGCGCCAGTATTCGACCGCCTTCTCCCAAGCGCCGTCTCGCGGAGCAAATTTCTTGCCCTTCACATATGCGAAGGTGATTTCATCCGGAGCTACCATGCCGGCCCGTGCCCCCGCCTCGATGCTCATATTGCACAGCGTCATGCGGCCTTCCATCGAAAGCGCGCGCACCGCTTCGCCCGCGTATTCGATGACGTGACCGGTCGCACCGTCAGTGCCGATCTGTCCAATGATTCCCAGCGCCAGGTCCTTCGCCGTCACGCCTTCCGGCAAGCGTCCCCGAACGTCAATCTTCATCGTCTTCGGCGTCTGCTGGGCCAGGCACTGCGTCGCCAGAACGTGCTCCACTTCAGAAGTTCCAATGCCAAAGGCGAGCGCGCCGAAAGCGCCATGAGTGCTGGTGTGGCTGTCGCCGCAGACAATGGTCATCCCCGGCCGCGTCAGCCCCAGCTCGGGCCCAATCACATGCACGATCCCTTGCTCCGGCGAATCCATATCAAACAGCAGGACGCCAAATTCCTTGCAGTTCGCCTGCAGCGCCGAGATCTGCTTAGCGGCAATCAGATCGGTGATCGGAGTTCCCCGCGGCTCGGTAGGAATGTTGTGATCGACGGTGGCGACGGTGCGCGAGGGCTGCCGCACTTTTCTTCCCGACGCGCGCAACCCGTCGAAGGCCTGCGGCGAAGTTACTTCATGCACCAGATGCAGATCGATGTAAACGATCGGCGAGCGCCCGCTCGGTTGCGCCACCAGATGCGCATCCCAGATCTTCTCGAAGAGTGTTCGTTGTGCCGGCATAGATCAGATAGAGCGCCTCACCAGCGCTAAGGCGCGAGCTTCATCAGTGAGCCTCTAGTTTTTCACAGTGTTCGGAAGGGAGCAAGCCGCCCGCAGCTTTGGCAGAGCCGCAACTCCGCGAGATCGTGCCTTCGGACGCGGCGTCAGGTATCATGGAACGTCCCCCATGATTGACGGCAAACGCATAGCGGTCGTAATGCCCGCCTACAACGCGGAGAAAACTCTCGAGGTCACGGTGGGCGAACTGCCGGACCTGGTGGATATCCGCATCCTGGTCGATGACCACAGTTCTGACCTCACCGTCGACGTGGCGCGTCGCCTGGGTCTGCTGGTTTTCCAGCACGATCGCAATTACGGTTACGGCCGCAATCAGCAGACCTGCTACCGCGAAGCCCTGGCCGCGGGCGCCGATGTGGTCATCATGCTTCACCCGGATTATCAATACACGCCGCTGCTGGTAACGGCCATGGCCAGCATGGTGGCGTACGGGGTTTATGACGTTGTGCTGGGCTCGCGCATTATCGGCGGGACGGCCTTGCACGGCGGCATGCCGCTCTATAAATACATCGCGAACCGGCTGCTAACAGCGTTCGAAAATCTTTTTCTGCGCGTCAAGCTCTCGGAATACCACACCGGCTACCGCGCCTTCAGCCGAAAGGTGCTTACCGAACTACCGCTGCTCGAGAATTCCGACGACTTCGTTTTCGACAATCAAATGATCGCCCAATGCGTGTACTTTGGCTTTCGCATCGGAGAAGTGTCTTGTCCTACGAAGTACTTCGAAGAGGCCTCATCTATCAACTTCCGCCGCAGCGTGAAGTATGGTTTCGGCGTGCTCGCGACCGCTCTGCAATTCGCTTTACAGCAGGCCGGACTGATCAACCTGCCCCGCTTCAGCGAAAAGGGCCGCAAGCTCGAGCCCGGCTATCCCACTTACTACGCTCGCAGAACTGCTCGCCCTGCGTAGGTTCTGAGCCTCACTCACTTCTTCCCAAACAGAAATCCCAGCACCTTGCTGGCAAACTCATCCGAGAATCCGAACCGTGCCTTGGCTCGCGAGTAAAGGTCAACCGCCTGTTTGTCCAGCCAGATCATTGCCGATTTCCGCCAGCCGTCCTGCGGCCGCGCGAAATAATCCGTGGAATGTCCAGTAACTTTCTTGCCCTGCTCGACTGTGTAGTAGTACAAAGCGAGGCTCTTGCGCGACTGTCCTTCAGGGCAGGTCAGAGGGTCGGGAAACCCGTGCAACGACCGCTCATCAGTCGTGAAGATGAGGGCATGGTTCACCAGCGGCGGATACTTCGCCGCACAGCGCGCCATCTTCCCATCCTTCCGCTCCCATAATTCGATGGCTCCGCCCCACTCCTCCTCCCACTCCGGATTCAGATAAAGAATCAGATTCACTCGCCGGTGCAAATGAGTGTGGAAGTGGTGCATGGAAAAATCGGTGTGCACGTTCAGATAACCGCCCGGCCCGGACTGATGCAGGCCTCCGCCTTCAAGCATGGGGTCTGGCACTAGATTGGGGATTCCAGTCAACTCTGAAACCCAGGCCACAAACTCCGGCGAATTCAGTTCGTCGGTGACTGCTCCGATCGTGGCCGGAAACAGCTCCCGCTTGGGCATGCCCAACTTGTTCTCATTGGCGTGCTTGTACTGCGTCCATGCATCGCTTGCAGCTTGAGGAAACTGCATCGCCATTTCCAGCGCAACCTCGGGATCAAGAAAATCCTCCAGCAGAATGTGCGGGCAGGGATGGTTCTCCCGGTATTGTTTCGCGAGCGCAGGCTGCGGCGATCCCCACCTTTCGTAGGGAAACAGCCGAACGGCGGCCTGAACAGCCGACGCAGTAGACATGCTTGAAGTCTCCTTGTTTTGGGATTGTATCTGATCGACTATCCAGGAAACTGGATTTTCGCCCCTGAGCCTTGGCCGTCACCGCTCCTAAGGAATCCTGCAAACCCGCACAGCAGCGTTCTGGTAAGCACAGTCGAGCCCGGCAATTCCGGGCTGCTGTACCAGCACCCAACTCACGCCGTAGTTGTTCTTCAACCGCAAAAAATCCTCGGTACGAAAACTCTTCCACGGAGTCTGCGCCTGCACCTCGGTCCACCATTCCTCTGCCAGGGGAGGAAACATGCTCACTGCACCGCTGTCTTTGGATAAGTCCGCCAGCCGGCTCCGTTGCGCCAGACAACGAAAGCCGGTGTTATCTTCTCCTCGTAGCTGCATAAAATCAGGATCAAGCGCAAACACTGCATTCACAGGCGTGTTGTCGCGAACCCAGACAAAAGCCTGCGCCCACTCATTCTTCGGAGCAACTCCCGGCCATTCGATATGAGCGCTCGCCGGGAATAGAGATCGTTGAGCGACAAACATCCCGACAACCAGCGGCGCGAAGAGGGCCAGCCAGCGCCAGACCCGATTCTTCAGCACAAACTCGCCCAGCAATCCGCCCATGATCAAGAACATCAGAATGTAGAGCAAATGCAGGCTGCGCAGCGGCTGCAGGCGTGCCAAACTCTCAAACCGCGCCGGCAAATCGACCACCAGCGCAGCAAAAAAATAAACCAGGTCGTAGATGATGAGCGCCCGGCAAACCAGCTCCAGCCGGCGCCATTGACGCGCCCGCGCAATGCGCGCAAACCACCAAAACAACGCGACTGGGGCCAGTATCCCAAACTGCTCATACCACTCCCAGCGCTGGATGTAGTGAAACCCGTGGCGCATCGCGGCCGCGTGATAGGCGGGCGTAGCCGGAGGGTCCAGCGAAATGCCAAACGGCAACAAGAAAGCTAAAGCACTCACCGCCTCCACTGTGGCCGCGGATGCTTTCGTTTCAGATCTCTCCAAAATCACCAGGAGTCCGCAGAACGAGAATGCAAACACCGCCATCAGCGGATGAACGCTTCCCGCAAACACCAGCCACAGCACCGCCCGCACATACTTCTTCTCCAGAATCCGGGCGACGGCGAAGACGGCCGCGAACGCCGCCAGATTCCGCGGGTTCAAGTACTGGTCCATGATGTAGAGTGCGGTCCCCGCCACCGGCATCGTCAACAGCGCGGCGACGAGACAGACTCCAGCCCATCGCGCTCTCGCACTCGGAAAAAACAAACTGCTCAACTGCCAACACGCCAAAAGAAGCAGGAAAATAGAGCTCAGATGCCACAAGAACAACCCGGCCTCTATCGGCAAATGAGTTACCCGCAGAGAAACCGCAACCAGGTTAGGGAAGAGAGTCAGGCTCGCATGAGATGCGAAGAATTCCTGCCCCACCGGAAACAGTCCCGGATGCAAAATCTTTTCCACCCCCGGCAGATAGATTTCCGCATCTTCGGAGTAGGGATGGTATCCATGCACCAGCAGCGCGCCCACCGTCACGAGCAGCAGAAAAGCCAGCGTCTTACGTTTTTCAGAGAGAATGACGTTCACTCGACCGTCGCGACCTTGGGAGGGATGTTCGCACGCCTTCGCTTCCGCTCCGTAACCCACGAAGCGACCGCGAAAGCCGCCAGCACCACGTACTGCGGATCAATCGGCCGCCGATAATAGTCTTCCGGGTGCGTCAAATAATAAACGATAGGAAAGAAAAAGAACACGATGACATAAGGCATGGCGATGTTCGGGTCGAGCTGCCAGGCCCGCCGCAATCCGACCAAAGTCAGCACCGTAAGCCCGGTGCAGAACACCATATTCCACGGATCCGCCGGCTCTTCCTGCAGATAACGGGGGCTGAATCTCCAGAATCCCGTCCACAAGTAAACCACGCGCCGCAGCGTCTGCTGCACATACAGAAGCCGATGCGAATTGATGAATGCCATCCCCTCGTGAAACTTCTTCGACGTGTAAGCAATCTCGCCAAGTTCCTGGTATTCCCGCCACTCGTTCTCGTTATCCGAAGGATGATAGCCAGGAGGACCCCAATGCCAGGAATCCGCATTGTTGCCAAAGTAAACTTCCAGCCCGAGACAACTGCGGAAGGGAATCACTTTGTGAAACGTCTCATAGTTTCGAATGAACCACGGAGAGATCACCAACGTCACAGCCAGCACAGCTCCCAAACCGGGGGCAAGCCATCGTCGCCCACTCTTATAGAGCCGATACCAAGCCCACGCGCCGAGAAAAGGCGCCACTGACATCACGACTGGATCCGTCAACCCTCCAAACCCGCTAAGCGCGCCAAATCCCACCCACGGCCAAACCGAAGTCGAGGTCTCCAGGTAAAGCGCGGAAAGAAAGACGAGGCTCATCAGAAGTGTGGTCAGAGTCGTCGCCCAGATGAAATCAGCCGAGAAATAAATTCCGTAGGGAAAGAACGCCCAGGCCCATCCTGCCCAAGCAGCCGTCGGCGATCCAAAGTGTTTCTTAGCGATGAAGTAAACCGGAATGCAGGTTAGCGCCGAGAACAAACAGTCCAGAGCCAGCGCCGCAATCGCCGAAGCATTGCTGTACACGCCAAATATCTTGAAAATTCCAGCCAGCAAATAGGGAAACACCGGCGCCAGCCAAGCCGTCGGCCCAGTCTTACCGAACAGAGGATTGCTAAATCCCTCGCCCTGCGCGATCGCCCGTGCAATCCGGCCGCTCTCGCCTCCCAACCGCCAGTGATCGCGAAACGGGTCAGTCCGCTCCGGATACAAAAAGGACATCACCACGAGCCGCAACAGCAGCGCCACCACAACCATCCAAAACAATGAACGCCGAGTGTTCCCCGCAGTTCCCGGTTCGCTCGCGGTCACCTCGGTCGATCTTTTATCGTTCGATCTTTTATCCGTCGATCTTTCAGAAGAAACCATTCGCGCTCGTTCGACTCAATCTCTCCGGATCAGCCTCTACTTTGGCACAACCGAACATCTCCGGATTTTTCTTGCAGTTCCCTTCCTGTGCACCTTAACAGAGATGGCCGCTGCTCTCTTGTCCCAAGAATGTGACAGAATTACTTTGGATCGAACAGCAGGAGACATCCCATGCGATCCTCGGAGATCATTTTCACAATGGTCGGCATTCTCGCACTGACCACCCAGGCACAACAAGTTTCTTCAGAGCCCCCGGTGCCAAGTAAGCGCATTGTCATCGCCGCGAGCGCAGTGCTCGATGGCAAGGGCCACGTTCTGCGCGACATTCGCATCGTGGTCGAAGGCTCGAAGATTGTGGCAGTCGAGCCGGACCCTCACCCAGACCGCGACGCCAAACCCGGGCCCGTGAACTACGACCTCCGCGGATTAACCGTCTTGCCGGGCTGGATTGACGCCCACGTGCACATCACCTGGAGCTTTGGCCCAGACGGAAAAAATGCCGGACAGGGAGGCACGACACAAGAAGCCGCCTACGCCGCAGCCTCGAATGCATGGCTGACATTAATGGCCGGATTTACCACCGTCCAAAGCGTCGGATCTCCCGCCGACATTCCGCTGCGCGATGCCATCGCGAAGGGCTTGCTCCCCGGCCCGCGCATCCTCACGGCCGTCGAGCCGATTATGGGCCGAGGCGAGCAAACCGGTACGCCCGACGAAATCCGCGCCTTCGTGCGAAAACAAAAGGCAGGCGGCGCCGACCTGATCAAAATCTACGCCTCCGGAGGCATGACCCGCGGCACCATGACCATGTCGCAGGAACAATTGAACGCAGCCTGCGATGAAGCCAAGAAGCAGGGCCTGCGCACCCTGGTGCACGCTTTTAGAGACGCAGTCCGCGCCGCCACTCTCGCCGGATGCACCGAGGTCGAGGACGGCCTGGGAGCGTCCGACGACGATCTTCGATTAATGGCTGAGCGCGGCACCTACCTTGATCCGCAGGCCGGTCTGCTGCTTGAAACCTACCTCCAGTACAAAAACAGGTATCTAGCCCCGCCCTACTACACGGAAGAAAGTTTTGCGGCGATGAAAGGTCTAATTCCGACGCACCAGGAATTCATTCAACGAGCGGTGCGCATTCCCGGGCTGAAAATTGTCTACGGCACCGACGCCGTGGCGGGCGTCCACGGTCGCAACGCCGAAGATTTTATCAACCGCGTCCGCGAAGGCAGAGTGGACCCCATGGCAGCCATGGTTTCCGCCAACTTCCTTGGAGCGGAAGCGCTCGGCATGCCCGACGAGATCGGCTCGATTGCTCCCGGCCTTCAGGCCGACATCATCGCGCTCGAGGGCGATCCACTGAAAGACATTACGGCCGTCAGGCGCGTCGTATTTGTGATGAAAGGCGGCGTGGTTTACAAGAACGCCACCCGCGCCGCGGGCTCTGTTTATGAGGGTCTCCGCCAGTAATCTGACCGCAAGTCACAAGCACTTTTCGCCGCAGTATCCCCTCCGAGCCGCGCCCTGCAGAATCCACAGCGATGCCCCTGCCACGAAAAGGTTGCATTTTGCATTCACTCCGAAGTAATATGCATTACGGAGCTTGACAGTAAAGCATTCCCGGTTCTTAGACCCTGTACCGCTCGTTCCTAAACTCCAAACTCGCTGTTCAGCTTGTGTGAAAAAAACAAGATAAGATAAGAGGTGGTAGGTCCGCCTCCGTCCCGGTTCGGAGAGTTTACTATGGCGTGGTACGCGTACTGCCTTACCGAGCACCAGACCCTTCCCAATGGCACCCGTTCCCGTCGCCCATTTGTAATTGAAAACGTTCAAGGCGTGAACGGAGCCCCTGTCCTCAGCTATCCCAGCGGCGAGTTTGCTGTGATTGTGAGCGAATACGACCAAAACGCTGGACAACTTGACCATAAATCGGCCATCGAGCACGCCCGCGTGGTCAGCGGCTGCTTCCGTAATTCCACCGTATTGCCTTTCCGCTTCGGAACCATCTTCGAAAGCGACGACGCCCTCCGTCAGGCTGTCCGGGTCAACCGGCGCGCCTTCGGCCTGAGTGTCGCCCGGCTCCGCGGCAAGTCCGAGATGCACATCAAGCTCACGGTAACCGATGGCTCTCTCCGCGAAGCGATGATCGACGTCATCCTGCCCGACACCGTCGGCGGCGACTATCTTTCGAAGCTGAAGGTCAAGGCTTCCCGGGAACGCGAACGCCAAACCAAAGCCCGCGCTCTCTCAGTGCAGGTCCACAAGCTGTTTAACCCGCTGGAAGAAGAAGTGAGCTGCAAGAAGGTTGCTCCTCAAGGCATGCTCATCGACATCGCCCATCTCATCGATACCAAGTCGGTCGAGAAATATCAGAACCGCTACACCAGCGCCGCCAAGCAGTTAAAAAACTGCGAAGTAGCCATCAGCGGACCTTGGCCCCCGTACCACTTCCTACCCGGGAAGCTGCGTACCGTGGCCGGAAACAGCTAGATCACGTCGGGATTTAATTCGAGCGGTTGCCCCATCCTTTCGCGTTCGTTGCGGAGGATGGGGAAAGCCGCCAAAGCCGCCAAGCCCGAAGTCTCTACGAAGCCCTGTCATCCTCAGTCCCGCACCTTTTTGCGGGACGAAGGACCTCTGTACTTTTATCCCGTGCCGATTCGCCTGTGCGCCGTAAATGAGTTGGCGCGTCGCTGCTCCTATACTGGTGCAATCCACGTTCGTGCAATGAATGTGCACCGTTGTGCACTTCACTTATTCCCAATCGCATTGCGACAGATCTTCCGATTGGCCCAAAAGTCCACTAAGTCAGGCTTTATCAAACACTTACTAATCAGCCTGTTCGAGTCTGCGGTCTTCCGCTCTTTGGCTCGGCAAATGCTTCTTCTACAGGTAATAAAGAGGCCGCAAACCCAGCAATGACCTTCACTCAATTCTCTATTCAACATTTCCCGAAGAACCATCCCGCCTGGCGGGACGGCAGCTTCCATCGCCTTTCCTGACAACCCACCACCTGACCTCTTTGAAACGTGGCCCCAGCAATGGGGCCGCTTTTTTTCGGATATTCAGGGGGAAATCTAGCTCGCTTTCCCGCAGCCCATCCCTTCAGATACACTGCCTGAACCTATGATCAAGGCCGTCCGCCGCTTCCAGGTATCCTTACCTATCTCTATCGCCATTTCGTGTGCATTCTTACTTCTCCGGCCCATACCCGCCGCAGCTCAAAACCCGCCCCAGACGCCGCCAGCCGTCAGCGCAATGATGTCCGCTCGGCAAACCACTCAGGCCGACAAGCAAAATTTCCCTCCGCTTCTTCTGCAGCAGCTTTCCGCCATCAAAGCCGCTGCACTCAGTGACGATTACGCCTACCGCCAGCTCACTCACCTCACCGAGAATATCGGACCGCGCCCCACCGGATCGACCCAGGCCCGCGCCGCCGCCGAATACGTCGCCGAAGAGCTTCGCCGCCTCGGCCTCGAAGTCCGCCTCCAACCCGTCACCGTTCCACACTGGGTCCGCGGCGCCGAAACCGCTGCCCTGGTCGAATATCCCGCCATGGTCCCCGGCACAACGCAAAAGATTGTCCTCACCGCGCTGGGTGGAAGCACCTCAACTCCCCCTGACGGACTGACCGCCGACGTAGTCGCCGTCGACACTTTCGAAGAACTCCAGGCCCTCGGTCGCGACAAAGTCGCCGGCAAGATCGTCCTCTTCAACGAACTATTCGACAAGCAAAAAGCCGCCGCCGGACTGGCCTTCGCCGCCTACGGCGAGGCCGTCCGCTATCGCGGAGCCGGACCCAAAGCCGCCGCCGATCTCGGAGCGGTCGCCGCCCTGGTTCGCTCCGTAGGCAGCGCCGACTACCGCCTTCCCCACACCGGGTTCAGCACCCCCGCCGGAATCCCCGCCGCCGCCGTGACCGCCGAAGACGCCGACCTGATCGTCCACCTCGCCGCCGAAGGCAAAGTCCGCATGCACCTTACTCTGACGCCCCAGAAGCTTCCCGACGAAACCGGCTACAACGTAATCGCCGACCTCAAAGGCTCTGAACATCCCGAGCAGATCGTAGTAGTCTCCGGCCATCTCGATTCCTGGGACCTCGGCACCGGCGCCATCGACGACGGAGCCGGTGTAGTCATGGCCATGCAGACCGCCGAAGTTCTCCAGCGCCTCCACCTGCGCCCCGCCCGCACCCTCCGCGTAATTGCCTGGATGGATGAAGAAACCGGCGGCGCCGGCGCCAGAGCCTACACGGCCGAATACGCCAACGATTTCCCCCGCTACGTGGCTGCCATCGAAAGCGACTCCGGGGCCGCCCATCCCCTGGGCTTCGACGTAAAAGCCACTGCCGCAGCCCTCGACGCCCTGCGCCCGGTTCAAGGCGTTCTCCAAAGCATCGGAGCCACAGTCTTCCAACCCACCACCTACCCACCCGGCGCGGATATCGAAGCCATGTCCGAAGCGGGAGTCCCCGCCTTCGGCTTGCTGCAGGACGGCCGCACCTACTTCAACTACCACCACTCCGCCGCCGACACGTTAGATAAGGTAGTCCCCGGTGAACTCCGCGAAAACGCTGCCGCCATGGCAGTCCTCGCCTACGCCCTGACCAACATGAAGGACCCGCTGCCCAGATAAAAGTGTTGATTCTATGTGGGGACACCCGCCCTCGGCTGTCGCGGAGCGAAGCTCCGCGGCAGCGGCAAAAAGCTTTGTTCGTTTTTCGTAAAAATCACAAGCTCTAAGTTGCACCAGGGCCGCTCAGCTCTATGATTCGCTGCGCAGCCTTCCCCCATCCCCATACTGGGCCACGATTTCATCTTGAAACCGGGATCCTTGCGGATCTCTCAGCCCCAGGTCCGTTAGCCCCGACGAGACCAGATAATGATCAGAAAGGACCTCGGCCATGTCAGTAAAGATGCTCGCCACCGACCCAAGCAACAGCGTCGTCATGAAGCCAGACCCAACCCGAATCGATCCCCTTAAGCTGAAGCTCGGCAAGCAATCGCCGCGCCACGATCCGCGCACACTGCTGTTCGCCACCTACGCCACCGCCGCTCTGCCCGCGCCGCCTCCCAGCCTCGATCTCACCACCAAGATGAAAGTCCCCTGGGGCATGATGGACAACGCCCAGGTCGGCGACTGCACCTGCGCCGCCGCCGGACACCTCATGATGGAATGGACCTCCAATGCCCAATCTAAGATATTCACGCCATCCGACGCGCAAATCATAGCCGCCTATTCCGCCATCACCGGCTACAACCCAAAGACCGGAGCCAACGACAATGGCGCCCAGGAAATCGACGTCCTCAACTACTGGCGCCAGACCGGGATCGCCGGTCACAAGATTCAGGCCTTCATGGCTCTCGAGCCTGCCAACCGTACTCACATCATGGATGGCACCTGGATCTTCGGCGGCTGTTACATCGGACTGGCCTTGCCCAAGAGCGCCCAGGCCCAAACCAGCAACAAGCAGATTTGGTCCGTTCCTCCCGGAGGCACCGGAGGCGACGGCGCGCCGGGTTCCTGGGGCGGACACGCCGTCCCCGTCGTCGCCTACGATGCCCGCAGTCTCACCGTCGTCACCTGGGGCGCGCTGCAAACCATGACCTGGGGCTTCTGGGCGGCTTACTGCGATGAGGCCTATGCCATCCTGAGCCCGGACTTCCTCGCGCAGAAGAAAGGTCAGCCCGTGACGCCGGATGGTTTCAACCTGGCGCAACTTCAAGAGGACCTGGCGGACCTGAAGTGAAGTGATACCCGCGAGACGATCCAGGGTGACACATGGGCAGCTTTAGCATCGCCTTCGATACCATCGTCGTAGGGGCCTTGGCTCTTCCTTGGATTTTCCTCGTCATCCACCTCTTTTTCCCGGAGAACGAAAGCCGTATCTCAAGCCTTGTGGACTGGGTCAACAAACAGAACCAGCCCGCCGTGGCCGGTCTTCTGTTATTCGCGATGGCGTATCCCCTGGGTTCGGTCGTGTCTCGCATCGCTCAGGATTGCTTCGACGACGACGACCTTTACCTACAAGCGAACCAGCGGGTGTTCCGGGTAGGCGTGACCATGACTCAGACCAGCATCCTCACTCATGTCTACTGCCAGGAAAAAGACCAGGGGCTGATCTCCAAGACGCTCATCGATGCTCTCAGCAACAAGCCTGGACAATCCGAGACGAATGATTCGCCCTGCCTGTTTAAGGGTCACTGGTTGATTCCCGGAACTCATCGGCACCTCAGCCACTCAGAAGGCTTGGCCGGAGACGTTTTTCACGTCCAGGAAGGCGCGCTTCTCTTGCAGGGAACCGACAAGAATGAAAGGCTTCGCCAGTTTCACGATGAGAGAATGGTGCTGCGAGGCGCTGCCTTTGACGGCCTGGTCGCTTTCTCGTTGTGCCTGTTCTGGTGGAACGCCGACCGTAAGTCCCGGCTGCGATACCTCCTTCCGTTGGTCTATCTCGTCCCGGGATCAATTGCACTGCACAACCACTTCCTCACCGAACGCGAGGCCAGCAATCCCCCTCTGCTGGAATTCACCCTGCTCGTGCTTGCGTTGGCGGGTTGGTACCTGCTTTGGGAAAGCCGCTCGAAGGGAAAAGGCAAGCCGGCAGAACCGACAGCACAGGACTCTAGAGGCCATATTCACCCCGCCTACCTGCTGCTCGCATTGTTTCTCACGGTCACGGCCTTCCTGGGATGGCAAGCCACCGAAGCGCTCTACGATCAGCAAGTGATCTACTCTTCTTATAAGATTCTGAGCGAAATTCCGGGCACGCCGCCTACGCCCAGTCAGAAATAGATTTTTCCGCGCCCGTCCACCCGTTCTTTTGGCTTCCTCTGACTGTCCGGCGGATTCCGCTCCTCAGCGTGCCCTTCAGATTCCTCCCGCGCCCCCAGCTTCACCACGCAGGCCTCCTCCGAATCAGCCTCCCCGGCCAGTTCCGAAGCAAACTCCAGCAGCTTCTTTCTCGTGCTCTCCGCGGCCCGCTTGGCTGCCGCCCTTTCCGCCGCATAAAGCGCATCCAGTTGCGTGTTCGGATTGATTTGGTTGGCGTGTACGTGCATCGCTGTGCTCCCTCGCAGGCCGTAGAATCCTCGAGTCTCATTTGCAATCGGCGGGCCGAACCGAACGCGTAAACCCCTGAGGCTGCCCCTAAGTGCGCCAGCCTTCCCCATTCCGATTTAGAATGTCTTGCCCGTGGTCAAAACGAAATCCGGGGCACCGAAATCCGGGCACCGAAGTCTAGGAGCCGCTTCAACTTTGCGTCTGACCCGCCGAGAATTTGCCCAGTCCGCTCTGGCCGCTGGCATCGCAGCCGCGCTGCCGGCAAGTCTCTTCTCGGGCTGCACCGTGTCGAATGCCGCGCGCACCGCGAACTTTGCTGCTTCCGCTGGTTCCCATCCCGCGCAGTTTGATTCCCCTACTGAGATTTCTTTCCCCAAGGGCTTCTTCTGGGGCGCGACCACCGCCGCCTACCAGATCGAAGGCGCGTGGAACCAAGACGGCAAGGGGGAATCCATCTGGGACCGCTTCGCCCATACCCCCGGCAAGATCAAGAATGGCGACACCGGCGACATAGCCTGCGACTCCTATCATCGCTTTAGCGAAGACCTCACACTCCTGAGCGCCATGAACTTGAGCAGTTATCGCTTCTCGATTTCCTGGCCGCGTCTTCAACCTGCCGGCTCCGGCCCGGCGAATTCCAAAGCCGTCGATCACTACAGCCGCCTTGTCGACGCCCTGCTGCAAGCCAGAATCCGCCCTTTGGTCACGCTCTATCACTGGGATCTGCCGCAGGTGTTAGAAGATGCCGGAGGCTGGCCCAATCGCGATACTGCTTCTCGCTTTGCCGATTACGTCGAACTCGTGGCGCGCGCCTTGGGGGACCGCGTCTCCGATTGGCTGCTCTTCAACGAACCCTTGACCTTTACCTACGAGGGGTATCTCGACGGTACGCACGCTCCGGGACGTAAGAGCATCTTCGACTTTCTGCGCGCATCCCATACCGTAAACCTGGCGCAGGGCACGGGCTTTCATGCGTTGAAGGCAACCCGTCCCTCGGCACGAGTGGGAACCGCGCTCCTCATGTCAGCCTGCGAAGCGGCAACGGACACGGAAGAAGATCGTCGCGCAGCCGAGCGCGCCGACGCCATCTCCAACCTCTGGTTCCTTGAACCTGCACTGAAGGGGCGCTATCCGGAAGCACTGGCGTTTTTCCCCGAAACCGCCATGGGAATCAAGTCGGGCGACTTCGACAAGATGCGGGCCCCACTCGATTTCATCGGCATCAATCTCTACTACCGCACCATCGCCTCCGCCCCCGGCTCCATGGAGCGGCTGGCAAATCCCCAGCAATGGTTGTTCCCGGCGAACCTGGCGGGGGGCCAGCAAGGTCCGAAAACCAACAATGGATGGGAGGTTTGGCCGTCGGCGCTCTACGATGTAGTCACGCGCATCACCCGCGATTTCAACCGGCCGCAGATCGAGATCACCGAGAGCGGTTGCTCCTACAACGATGGTCCAGACTCAAACGGCGTAATTCGCGACACTCGACGCATCGAATATCACCGCCAGTATCTGCAAGCGCTGGCCCGTGCCATCGCCGATGGCGCCGATGTCCGCGGCTATCATGCGTGGACTCTGCTCGATAACTTTGAATGGGCCGAAGGATTCAGCCAGCGTTTCGGTCTGGCCTACGTAGACTTCAAGACGCAGCAGCGCACCATCAAAGAATCGGGAAAATGGTACGCCAAGGTAGCCGCAGAGAATCGCGTGGGACGTGTAGGACCGGGTCGGAGCTCGCCCTGAGCGCAGTCGAAGGGACCTGGTCAGCGGCCGGAAGGCCGCTCGCTCTAGCCGCCTCTAGTCTGGAAGTTTCAGCTTGTCGTGCTGCTCTGCGAGCTTTCTCTGCAGCGCAGGATTTATCAGTGAAACGGGAACGTTGACATCGCCCACTTTAAATTCCGTGGGCTCAAACGTCGCATATCCATCTTTCGATCCCATATGGCCGGAGATCGTCACCCAGACGTCTTTCCCGCCGATATCCGTGAGAAACCGTCCATGCACCAGATCGCCCTCGTAGGTTATTTGCTGATCTTTAATGTTCGGCTCTCCACTGCCCCCGATATCGGCGTCCGGCGAGATCCCCCCACCCCCCGCCGACTGGGCAGCCTGCGCCAGCAGCGCGCTGATTCCGTCAGAACTGGAGTGAGCCTCGGTTTTCGGCTGAGAACTGGAAGCAACGGCTTGCTGATTCTGTAGAGTGGGCTGATTCTGCGCGGAAGGCGTTGCATAATTTCCGCTGGAAGCCGGAAGAGCCTGCTGCACGGCTTGTTCGAGCTGTCCCATTTGCGGCGCAGAAGGCTGAGCACGATCCGGGGTGACCGCCGGAGCCTGCACCTGCACCACTGGCGCTGGCCTCTTCAACACCAGAACAATCGCTAACAGCGCGGCAAACAGTGTAGCAATGCTGATAATGCGGTCAAGCTTGAGCTTCATGAAGATTCTCAAACGGTCAGCCCGAGACAGACAGGCCCAGCCTCATCGTAGCGGGAACACCAGCCAGGAAGCAGATGGCAGAAGTCACAAGGCAGGATGGTACTTCGGTCACATGACGGACTGAATCTTTAAACCTGATCCAGTTTCTTAACCAGCATCTCATTTACCATCTGCGGGTTAGCGTGGCCCTTCGACGCCTTCATCACCTGTCCGACAAAGAATCCGATCATGGTCTTCTTGCCGGCCCGGTATTGTTCGAGCTGCTTGGGATTTGCAGCAAGAATTTCGTCGATAATCTTCTCCAGCTCGGATGTGTCCGACGACTGCTGCGGGCGACCCTCTTCGTCGTAGACCTCAGGGAAATCTTTGCCGCGCTCGAAGCACAGGTCGTAAAGATCCTTCAGCATCTTGCCTGAGATAGCGCCGCTTTCGACCAGATCAGCGGAGGCCGCCACTCCTTTCATCGAAATCGGAGACTGCTCGATCTCGATGCCGCTAGCCTTGAGACGCCCCATCAGTTCGCCCTGCACCAGGTTCGCCACGCGCTTGGGATTCTTCGCCGCCTTGGCTGCGGCTTCAAACTGATCGGCGAGCGACTTTGAAACCGTCAGCACCTGCGCGTCGTATTCGGTAATCCCATATTGCTTGGTTAACCGCGCTCGGCGCGCTTCCGGCAGTTCCGGCAAAGTACCGGCAATCTCGGCCTTCCATTTCTCGTCGACCACCAGCGGCAGCAGATCAGGCTCGGGAAAATAGCGGTAGTCGTGCGCCTGCTCTTTCGACCGCATGCTGTACGTCTTGCCTTCGTGCGAATTGTAGAGCCGGGTCTCCTGCCTGATCTTGCCGCCGGCCTCGATCACTTCCACCTGGCGCGCGATCTCGTAGACGAGCGCCTCGCGGATGAAACGGAACGAGTTCACATTCTTGATCTCAGCCTTCGTGCCCAGCTCTTTCTGCCCCCGCGGACGCACGCTGACGTTGGCGTCGCAGCGCAGCGAGCCTTCCTCCATGTTGCAGTCGCTGACTCCGGTATAAAGGATGATTTCCCTCAGCCGCGTCAGGTATTCGTAAGCCTCATCCGGCGTGGCAATATCAGGTTCGCTGACAATCTCGATCAGCGGCACGCCGGTGCGGTTCAGGTCGATGGCAGTTTTCTCGTCAGAGTCGAGAAAGCCTTCGTGCAAGCTCTTGCCCGCGTCCTCCTCGAGGTGCACGCGGGTGATCCCGATTTTCGTGGCGCGGGCGCCCTCGCCCGCGGCTTTCCCGCGCAACGACTGACCGCCGATCTCGATGAACCCAAACTCCGCCAGCGGTTTGTCGTACTGCGAAATCTGGTAACCCTTGGGCAGGTCGGGATAGAAATAATTCTTGCGGGCGAAAATCGAAGTCTCATTGATGCGGCAATTCAGAGCCATCGCCGCCAGCGTGGCAAATTCGACCGCCTTCCGGTTCAGCACGGGCAAAGCCCCGGGCATCCCCAGGCATACCGGGCAAACATTTGTGTTTGGCGGAGCGCCGAAGCGCGTGGAGCAGGAACAAAAAATCTTCGAAGCCGTCAGAAGCTGAACATGCACCTCGAGGCCAATGACCGGCTCATAGGCAGTGCGGGCGGCAGCGGAGGTGTCTGCGGTGGTCGACATTATCGAGTGATTATAAGGCAGTGATCGGTGATCAATTGGCAGTGGTCAGACCAGCCTTATTTTCCCATCGGAATCTCGAAGTACATCAACTCGGTGCCTTTGGCGTCGTTAACTCCGCTCACGTAGATTCGCGCGCCTGCGAGCGGCGAGGGGATGTCTTCCACGTCGAAGAAGAGGAATCCCGACTGTGTGGTGTGAGGCTCGACGGCTCGGGCGGCGAATCGCGACGACTCGATCTCGTCTTTTTCTTTCTGCGTGATCGTTCCCTTCACTTTCTTGTGTGGGAGAGGAATCGGCAGCGGCGTAGGATCGGTGTTGGCCCGGGGATTGGTGAGGCGGCGGTAAATATCATCGGGCGAATCGGGCGTCAGCTTGTCGCGGTTTGCCGTGGTGAATGTCACCTGCATATTGGCAATGGAGATGGGCCGGTCGCCGTCGTTGGTCACGATGAAGAAGATGGGCAGGAATCCGTACTCGTGAAAGTTTACCGAAAAAATCTTCGCCTTGTCGGCAGTGTCGTAGGGGTCGGCCGCGACGGCAACCTTCTCGTCCGTGTGGTCGTCGTGCGCTGGATAAGTCTTTGCGGGCTGCGCCGCGGGCTTTACAAAGTCCTTCGCCGCTAGGCACACCGCGAAGGCCGCAACCGCGCACAAGGCGACTAGCGTACGGCGATGCACACGGCGAAGTTCTGTCTTCAGCGGCCGCATGCTTCCGATTATAGAGGCAAACGCAATCCCCTTCCCCGCCGGGAGTTTGTTTAGAATGACTGAACTTGATCACTTCTCTCTACAGCTTCCTCTACAGCGTGGCGCTGGCAGTGGGGATGTTGGCGGGCCTGCCGTACTGGCTCTTCCAGATGGCGCGCCACGGAAAATACCGCAAGGGCTTGTCGGAGAGGCTGGGGCGGCTGCCTGCGCGACTTCGATTACCGGAAGAACAGGAGCCGGTGATCTGGGTTCACGCGGTTTCCGTCGGTGAAGTTCTGGCCGTCGCCGGCCTGGTGGAGGAACTTCATCGCCGTTTCCCGCGGCACAAAGTTTTCGTTTCGACCACCACGGATACCGGGCAGGCTCTCGCCCGCCAATGCTTTGGCGAGGCGAATGTGTTTTATTTCCCGATGGATTTCGCATTCGCGATCCGTCCTTACCTGCGCGGGTTGCGGCCGCAAATGGTGGTGATTGCGGAAACTGAGTTCTGGCCCAACTTCATCCGCCTGGCGCATGCCAGCGGGGCGCGGATCGCGGTAGTGAATGCGCGTATCTCAGACCGGTCGTGGCCGAACTACCGGCGCTTTCGCGGATTGCTGCGAAGGTTGTTGGCTGACGTCGATCTGTTTCTGGCGCAGACGCCCGAGGATGCAGCGCGACTGCGTGATATTGGCGCGAACCCGGATCGCGTGCGCGTCGCTGGAAATTTGAAGTTTGACATCTCCGCAGCTGCTCCGCCTGCGATTGTTGAGAGCCTGCAGAAGTCGATCGCGGCAACCGGCGCGGGGCGGGTGCTGGTGTGTGGCAGCACCGTGGATGGAGAAGAGTCGCTGCTGCTGAAGGCCTTTGAGAACTTGCTGGTGCAACATCCGCACGCCGTGATGATTCTTGCGCCGCGGCATCCGGAACGCTGCGCCGCGGTGGCGGCGCTGCTCGAGCAGATGTCGATTCATTTCTGGCGACGATCGCTGTGGAACGGGGAGCCTTTGACCGGGGGAGTTTTTCTGGTGGATACAATCGGGGAGTTGGCGGCGCTATATGGGCTGGCCGATATCGCATTTGTTGGAGGAAGCCTCGTTCCACACGGGGGGCATAACATCATTGAGCCGGCGCAGCAGGGAGTGGCCATCGTGGTAGGCAATCACACGGAAAACTTTCGCGACATCGTGAGTTTGTTCCAGAGCAAGGGTGCGGTAAGGATTGTTGGTCCAGCGGAGTTGCCGCTGGTATTTCTGGAACTGCTGGCCAACGATGCGGAGCGGAGAGCCTTGGGAAAGCGCGCTGCCGAGACCATGCGATCGCAGATTGGCGCCACGGCGCGGACTGCGGGCGAATTGCAGGAGTTGATGGCGCGGCCATGAGCCTCAATCCCCTGTCAGCGATCTTGTCCGTCACCTATGGCGGTGTGGTCGCGGCACGCAACGCGTTCTACGACCACCAGTGGTTGCGCTCGCGCTCGCTGCAAGGTCCGGTTATCAGCGTGGGGAATCTTTCGACTGGAGGCTCGGGCAAAACTCCTTTCGTGATTCTGCTGGGGGAGTTGTTGAAGGCGCGGGGAATCGGTTTTGACGTGCTTTCGCGCGGTTACGGGCGCAGGACTCGCGGCGTGCTGCTGGTCGATCCCGGCGGCCTGCCGCGGGATTTCGGCGATGAGCCTCTGCTGATCGCGAGACGGCTGCGGGTTCCGGTGGTGGTGGGAGAAGATCGCTTTGAGGCGGGGCGCTTCGCCGAGTCGCGATTCGGTCCGCAGATTCATTTGCTGGACGATGGCTTTCAACACCGGAGGCTGGCGAGGGATTTCGATATCGTGCTGGTGACGCCGGAGGATGGACGCGATCGGTTGCTTCCGGCGGGAAGGCTGCGGGAACCTTTGCGATCGCTGCAACGAGCCGATGCTGTGGTGCTGACTAGCGGGGCGTCTGCGGAATCGTTTCCGCTCGATGGTAAGGCGGTGTGGAAGGTGCGCCGGGGCATTTTCCCGCAAAATGTTCCGCCGCGGCCGGTCGTGTTCTGCGGGGTTGCGCGGCCGCAGAATTTCCTGCTGCAGTTGCGGGCTGCAGGGATTGATCCGGTCGCGGAGGCGTTCTTCCGCGATCATCATGCCTACACTGAGAAGGACGTTCGTGACTTGCTGCGACTGCGACAGAGGAGCGAGGCTGGTGGCTTCGTGACCACTGAAAAAGATGCGGTGAACCTCGGCGGGTATCTGGCTGCGTTGGCGCCGCTGGCGGTGGTTCCAGTGAAGATGGAGCTTGCCGACGCGGCTAACGCTGTGGATACCATGCTCCGCGTGATTGAGGAACGGCGGCGCCGCTCGTGAGAAAATGCCGAAGTGCAGTGGGCAGTGATCAGTGGTCAGCAAGTCTCCCGGGCTTACTAGCCACCGATCCCTGGACACTGACCATTGATTTCAGAAAAACATCCGATGACGAAACATTTGAAGGAAGTTGAGCGGCTGCAAAAGATTATCGAAGCTTTCCCCAAGGTCACCATCACGGTGCTGGGGGATCTGGTGGCCGATGAATTCGTGTATGGAGAAATCTCGCGCGTGTCACGCGAGGCTCCGGTGCTGATCTTGAAGCACCGGGAACGGACGGTGGTGCCCGGTGGTGGCGCAAACGCGGTCAACAATCTGGCTGACCTGGGAGTGAACGTGCTTCCGGTCGGGGCCATCGGGGACGATGAGCCGGGACGACTGCTGCTGAAGTTCTTTCGGCACAAGCGGATTCCAGTTAGTGGCGTTTTGAAAGACAAGAGTTACACGACGGTCACGAAGACCCGCATTCTCGCGGGCACGACGCACAACTCGCGGCAGCAGGTGGTGCGCGTGGACCGCGAACCGGAGAACCCTCCTAACCAGCACCTGACGCGCGAATTATTTTTGGCGGCGAGGGAATATTTGCGGGCTTCGGATGCGCTGCTGGTTTCCGATTACGGGTATGGATCGGCGAGTCCGGCGATCGTGAATGCATTGCGGCAGGCAGGGCGGCGGCGAGTTGTGCTGGTGCCCTTGATCCTCGATTCGAGATACCGCCTGCTGGAATATTCTGGCGTGACGGCAGCTACTCCGAATGAGGCTGAGGTGGAGGCGGCGCTGGGCATACGCATCGGGCAGGACTGGGGGAAGGTGACCGTGGCCGGACGGCAAGTGATGGAACGGATGGAGTTGCAGTCGCTACTGATCACGCGCGGGCGCGACGGGATGGTGGCTTTCGATCAGAGGCATGCGCCGGTGGATATCCCGATCTTTGGTTCGGACGAAGTTGCCGACGTTACCGGAGCCGGCGATACCGTGATTGCGGCGTTCAGCGCCGCGCTGGCGGCCGGGGCCAGCACCGAGGAGGCAGCCCGGTTGGCCAACTACGCGGGCGGGATTGTTGTAATGAAGCGCGGAACTGCTACGGTTTCCCGAGAAGAGCTGCTGCGCGCGGTCGAGCAGGCTCCGCCTTCGGACCGATCTCACTGATCCGAACAGTATTTGGAAATCGACAAAATGAGCAACAGCAAGATTCTGAAGCGGCAGCAGCTCGGCACTCGTGTGGAGGAATGGCGACGCGCGGGCGAGCGCATTGTGCTGGCGAACGGCAATTTCGATCTGCTGCATGTGGGCCACGTGCGCTATCTGCGGGGTGCGAAGGAACTCGGTGGAAAGCTGGTTGTGGCCATCAATTCTGACGAATCCGTGCGCGCACTGAAAGGCGAGGGGCGTCCGATCATGCCGGAGGAGGAGCGCGCCGAAATTGTTGCCGCACTCGCTGATGTGGATGCCGTCGTGATTTTTACCGAGCTCGATGTCCGCGGGCTCATTCGCGAGATTCGTCCGGATATTCAGGCCAAGGGCACGGACTATACGGTGGATTCTGTTCCCGAGCGCGACACGATCGGCGAATGTGGCGGGCGAGTCGCGATCGTTGGCGACCCTAAAGATCATTCCACCAGCGAGATTATTCGTTCGCGGCTGTCGCCGAGGCGGCCGTGAGTGTCAAGTCTAGTCGTATCGATGCTGATCAAGGAGCGAAGATCGAGCGGCTGCTCATCGTGCGGCTCAGCGCCATGGGAGATGTGATCCACACTCTGCCCGCGGTTCATCTTCTGCGGCAAGCGTTTCCGAAGGCGTTCATCGGCTGGCTGATTGAAGAGCGCTGGGCGGAATTGCTGTGCGCGACGGGATCTCCACGGCGAGGCCTGCGGTCGGCGTTGCGGCCGTTGGTGGATGAAGTCCACGCCGTGAACCTGAAAGCATGGGGGAGGTCTCCGGTTTCCATATCGACCTTGCAGCGCGTCACGACGGTTTGGAACGATGTGCGGGACGTGGGTTACGACGTTGCGGTGGACCTGCAGGGAGCGATTCGATCTGCAGTTCTGGCTCGGCTGTCCGGCGCGCGAGTGGTGTACGGAGCTGCGGAGCCGCGAGAGGCTCCGGCCAGCCTTTGGTATACACGGAAAGTGGTGGCGCGGGGCAGGCATGTTGTCGAACAGAATTTTTCCGTGGCTGAGGGACTGGTTGGGCATCGAGTGGGCAGGTTCGCGGCGGAATTACCTCGCGATCTTCCTGACGAACCCCAGGCTGAGGCGCGAGTTAAGCAGCGGGTTGCGGAACTCGGCATCGGCGAGTTTGCCATTTTGAATCCAGGAGCGGGCTGGGGCGCGAAACGGTGGCCGGCGGAACGCTATGGCGAGGTTGCGCGGAGGCTAGCGGATCAAGGGGTTGGTTCGATCCTCAATTATGGTCCGGGGGAAGAAGAGTTGGTGCGCGCGGCCGAGGCTGCTAGCGGGGGAACAGCCCGGGCGATGAGTCTTACGATCACGGAATTGATTGCGTTGACGCGGCGGGCGCGGCTCTTTATTGGAGGCGACACGGGGCCGATGCATCTGGCGGCGGCGTTGCAGGTCCCGGTGGTGGCGATCTTTGGACCTACAGACCCGGCGCGCAACGGGCCTTATGGGACACACAGCATTGTGCTGCGAAATTCGGAGAGCGTTACTTCGCATGCGCGGCGGGCAGATCCGGAAGCGGGTTTGCTGTCGATTGGGAGCGATGCGGTGGTCGGGGCGGCACGGGAGTTGATTGGTGTTTGATGAAAGTGCGGGCGGAGTTGGGTGCCGTCCCTGACGGGACTCGGTTCCCGTGAACTTTTTCTTTTCCGCACTTAGGTGCGGGGCTAATGAATTCCGTCGCTTCGCGACTGGTGTCTCAGCAAGGACTAGGATCGAGTTTCGGAAGGTGCTAGCGCTATCTCATGGCGGGGTGGTCAAAAATCGCGCGGCGGATACGGGTGCCGCTGGGGTTCGTGTTTGCGCTGCTTTATTTCTGGCTGGCCCGGCCGACCTGGCGCTCCATGGCGCTGGGAGCGATTGTGGTGCTTCCGGGACTATTGGTTCGCGCGCTGGCTTCAGGGCATGTGCGAAAGAACGAGTCGCTGGCCACTTCTGGCCCCTATGCTTATACGCGCAATCCGCTGTATCTGGGATCGCTCCTGATGGGGGTGGGGTTCGCGGTGGCAGCACGGAACTGGTGGGTGGGCGTGGCGCTTTTTGTGATGTTCTTTGCAATTTATGTGCCGGTGATTCGCGATGAGGAAGCGTTTCTGCGGCGGACTTTTCCTGAATTTGAGGAATATGCGCGGCGGGTGCCGAGAATGTTCCCAGGATTCACTCGAGCGCCGGGCGCAGTCGGCGAACCTTCCTCGGGATTTTCTTTGGATCTCTATCTGAAGCATCGCGAGTACAACGCGTTGCTGGGATCACTCGCGATGATGGCGGCGCTGGCGGGTAGGATGATGTTATTTCGGGGTTAGCGGACCGGCGCCTCCCTGGAACGGCCTCAGATAAGGCCTTTGCGGACTTTCGTCAGGAAATCTTCGGCATCAGCCCGCGCCTTTTCCATGAAGCTTCGATCGCGGCCGTGCTCAATCTCCATCTCGTGAAGTACAAGCTCCACGGCAACCTTGGGTTTGTATCCCCGCTTGATCAGCATGCGGGCGCGTTCGGCGACGGGGGTGTCAGCAACCGGTTTGGTTGGCTCCTTTGGGGCAGGGAAGGCGGCATGAACTTCGCACTTGTGCTCGCGAAATTTCGCGGCGGCCAGGCGGTCGTAGGCAGCCATGGCCTCATCTCCGCCAAGGAGTGTGGGGACGGGGAATGTCCATCCGCAATTGGTGCAGGCCCAGCCGCTGGCCTCGCCCTGGACCCGGACCAAGGAGCGCTCCATATCTACGACCTCAAAGCGTTGCCGCGGATCATCCGTGCCATGTTCGCCTGGTTCATGAGATAGAGTTCGTAGCTTTACTTCTCGGCCACTAATTCCTTTGCCCGGCTAAGTTCTGGCCGAGTGGAATTTGATCCGTCGCAGACTTTCAGCAAGAGCGCATAGTATTCGGCGGCGTCGTTGTGTTTGCCGGCGGCTTCGGCAGCGCGGGCGGCGCCGTAGAGGCCGTCGAAGCGGTTGGGATAGAGCTTCAGGTCGGTCTGATATTCGGCGAGGGCCTGCTGCGGACGCTTGGCTTCCATGAGCATGTCGGCGATCATCTCGCGCGCCGGAATGCCTTCCGGCTCTTCGCCCAGTGAATCTTCTTTGTCGGCGATTGTACGCATGGCCTCGACGGCATCATCATCTTTCCCTTCGGCGAAGGCCAACCAGGCCTGCGCCTGTTTGCGATCGTCTTCGACTGCGCTGGCAAACTCTGATTTCTCGGCGGCCAGCTTTTTGTGAATACTTTCGATTGCGACAAAATCTTTGCGGGCGTCGTCGGGCTTGCGGAGATGCGCCGAACCGATGACCCGCGCCCAGTAGATCGTCGAATCTTCTGCCGTGCCTGCAACCTCGGCGGGAGGCAGCGCCGCCGCGGTGGTCCAGTCGTGCATCTCGATGGGATAGAGCGCGGTCAGGTGGGCTAGGGCCGCGGCGTGCGGGTCGAATCCCGCGCCGTACATATCATCTTTCTTGTTGGGCATGGCGCGGATTTCTTCGATGAGCGCTTTGGCGTCGGCGTCGCGTCCACTTTGCATGTAGGCGTAGAAGAGAAAATCCATAGCGTGGAACTGGTGGCCTTCGCCACCCATGCCCATGGCAGCGGTCTTACGCGTGGCCGCGATAGAGGCGAGATTGGAGTTGATGTCATCTTGCCAGAGACCAACGCGGGCGAAGATGTGCGAAGGCATGTGGAGGGCGTGCGGGGAGGCGGGCGCAATCTGGGCGTAGCGGCGAGCGGCGGGCAAGCCGAGTTGGGCGAGTTGCGGCTTGTCGTAGCTGTGGATCAGGTAGTGGGCTACGCCGGGGTGGTCGGGCTCGGTGGCAAATAGTTTTTCGAGGATCGCGGCGGCTTGCCTGCGATTGGCGAAGGTCGCATCGTCGTGCGGTTCGGAAGCGAGCAGCGATAGCGCATAGAAGACTGCGGCTTCGTGATCGTCGGGATAGGTCTCGTAGACCTTCTTCATTGCGTCGGAGTAGGCTTTGGCGCGCGCCGCGTGGTCGAGCTTCTTCGAGTCGCTGTAGAAGGCTGCTATGGCAGCAATGTAAGCCTTCTCGCGTGGAGTGATGGGGCCGTCGGTGGTTTTGGCCTGGTGAACTTCGTCGAGGCCGTGCGCGATGACCTTCTTATCCGGTTCGTTCCACAGTTGGTGCCAGAGGCTCATGGCTACGCCCCAGTGCGCCATGGCGCAGTTCGGAGCATCGACGGAAACCTGCATGAACTCCTTTTCTGCCTCTTCGTACCAGAAGGAGTGCAGCAGAGCTACGCCTCGCTCAAATGGCTTCTGGATCTTCGGGTCGCATGACACGGGGAAAGTCACTGTGCCCAGCTGGGCGGCGGTCAGGTCTTCGTGATGGTGGCCCTGGTCGTCGTCAGCGACGGTGGTGTCAGCGAAGGCGGTGTCAGCGAAGGCAGCGATCGTGAAAAGGGAATAAAAGAATATCAGGAATGCGATACGTTTCATGGGAACCTCGCTGAGAAGCGAGTCTAGTGGAGCGGCAAGCGCAGGGTCAAACGCGAGTCTGCGGAGGGCGTAAGCGCCGCAGTTGTCACTTTCTTTCTCGCCCGGACTTCACGGGCCATCGGAGGTGTACAACTCGGCGATGGTTGCCCGGTCCGCCGCGCCGACTTTCCGCAGCATGCGGTGGACGTGGTTCTTTATCGTCTGTTCCGAAAGATTGAGGCGAGCCGCGACCTCCTTGTTGGAGAGGCCGTCCCGAATCAGTCGCACCAGTTGCTGCTGTCTTGGACTGAGGTCCAGGCTTTTTCTGATACTCAGCGTGGGCAGGCTGATCTGGGGATGGGCGGCAAAGCGGAAGAGCGCCACCGACAATGACCGAGGGCAAACGGCTTCGCCTGCGGCTACGTCTCGAATCGCGTGCCATACTTCGGCGGCGGATGCATCTGTGAGAACGTACCCCAACACGCCTTCCCGCACCAACCGCAAAAACACTCCTTCTTCAGCTTCCATGCCGACCATCACCACGCCAATCTCTGGCCGGGCCTCGTGCAGGCGGCGGACCACGCGGTCCTGAGACAAGGCTTTCGAAACCGAATCGAGGACCACGATGTCCGGCCCAGCGGAAAGAATTTGCGGTAAAACTTGAGGAGAGTACGATCCGCTGCCGACGATGCGGATGTCGTCCTTCTTTGACAGCAGCCGGACGAGCGCTTCGCGAAGCAAGCGGTTTTCGGCGAGCAGGAAGACGGAAATAGGACTTACGAGAGGGCTACTTCGTGATACTGCCATGGTACTGCCTCCCAGGCGCTCGTCACCATCTGTGGCGACCACCTTAGGGATTACCTTCCCGAACACCCCGCTTTGCGAAGGTGGGGTGTCCCACTTGCCCCCTCAGACAAGTGCCGCACAGGCAACAGCAATTGTGTCACATGGTCCCTGACGACTTCGGTGAAATAATCGAGGCCGTCAAATCAGGTTTTCCGCAACAACGGGGTCTATCTCGGAGGTCAAATTGCTTCCCAACCCGGAGGAACGAGTTGGGCACTTCGCCTTGCAACAAAAACTTGCTTACGCAACAGAACTCATCAGTGGAGGAAACCTCGTCGCATTCCGTCTGATTCCGAACTATGTTGTTCGGTTGCCCCGACTTTCTGAACTCTGACGGTTGAGTGTAGCCTCGTGGGGTGGCAGGGTCAATGCAAAAGTACAGATGCACAAGCCTGGTTGCGGGAGAGTCTACATATCAAGAGCAAAGGTCAAAGCAGCGGGCAGGAGTGCCCACTCCACACCGGCACTCTCCACACGGGCATGCACGACATCGGCACTGCACGACTCCGACAACCAGGTTTCTGAAGTCTTTATGAAATCCTTATGAAATATTTATTCCGTGATTCCTGATCACTCTGGTAGACTTCGCGGCAATCGGACTTGGGTTGCGTCATGGGCCACTGGGCGTGCCTTCCATACATCCGGCAAGACAGCGACGGACGTAGAATCCACGCCGGCAAGTCACTTTTGCCCGGTCCGCAGGGGAGCCAGTCATGGATCTGCACCCTGGGCCAGAGAAGCGTCGCGATGTCGAAATAAAGTTCGCCGACTTAGACCCCATCCGGCGGGCTCTCCACGAAAACGAAGACTGGTATCAGGATCTGGTGCAGCACAGTCAGGATCTGCTGTGCATTCACGATCTGAAGGGCCAGTTGCTGTCGATGAACCCCGCCCCGGCACGAGTGCTCGGCTACAGCGTGGACGAGTTGCTGCAGATTCCGATGCGGGAGCTGATCGCCCCGGAATTTCGATCCGACTTTGACTCCTACCTGAAGGAGATCGAGCGTGCGGGAGAGGCGCATGGCTTTATGGCCGTGTTGACGCGGTCGGGAGAGCAGCGCATTTGGGAATACCACAACACCTTGCGAACCGAAGGCGTGGCTTCGCCGATTGTGCGCGGCATTGCCCATGATGTAACCGAGCAAAGGCGAACGGAGAAACGGCTGCGTGAGGCCAGCGATAGTCTGCTGGACAGAGTGTACGAAAGCGAGCGCACGATCCGGGAGCTGAAACTGTTCCGAACGCTGGTGGACCAAAGCAACGATTCCATAAAAGTTATCGATCCAGAGACGCTTCGCTTTCTCGACGTCAATGAGAAGTCCTGCACGCAGCTTGGTTACAGCCGCGAGGAACTGCTGTCCCTGGGAGTTTTCGACATTGATCCCGCGGCTACACAGTCTTTGACCGCGAAGATCAAGAAGGAGCTGCAGAAATCGGGACCCATCGTGATCGAACGCTTCTATCGTCGAAAGGACGGATCGACCTTCCCCATGGAGGTCAGCATGAGATGGGTCCATCTTGAACGGGATTATATCGTCACCATTGCCCGCGACCTCACCGAGCGCAAGGAGACGGAGGGAAGACTGCGGGAATACGAGAGAGTCGTGGAAGGCCTGGAGGAAATGATCGCGGTAGTGGACCGCGATTACCGGTATGTGATTGCCAATCGCGCCTTCCTCAACCTCCGGGGCATGGACAAAGAACAGGTCGTAGGCCGGCTGGTCAGCGAAGTGATCGGCGAGAAGGACTTTGAAACAGTTTTCAAACCAAAGATGGATCAGTGTTTTCAGGGCAAGGTCGTGCGGTTCCAAATGACGTACGAGTATCCCAAGGCGGGGAAGAGGGACATTTTTGTGTCGTATTTCCCCATCGAGGGCCCAACCGGGATCGATCGAATCGCCGTGGTTGGGCAGGACATCACCGAGCGCGGGCTTGCCGAGGAGGCCCTCCGAACCAGTGAGCGCCGCCAGCATAAGATCGCGGAGCAATTGGAGGCAGAACGTGCCCGCCTGATCGAGGCTCAAGCCGTAGCAAAAGTGGGCAGTTGGGAAGCCGAGCTGCCAAGTCTTCAGGTGACCTGGTCCGAGCAGACACACCGAATTTTTGAGACTGATCCCTCCCATTTTCACCCCAGGCGTCCGGACTTTGTGGAATTTATCCATCCGGAGGATCGCGCGAAAGTGGATGCAGCCTTTCAGGCTTCACTCGACAAGGGTGAACCCTCCACCGTCGAATATCGGATTGTCATGGCAGACGGTCGCCTCAAAGTCCTGGAGGAGCAATGGAGGGTTTTTCGCGATGAGCAAGGACGGCCAATCCGCCTCATGGGTACCTGCCGCGACATCACCGAGCAAAAGCGTTCGGAAGAGGCCCTGCGCGGAAATGTGGCCCAACTGCGAGAGGTCACGGAAGAACTTCGGCTGGCCAAGGAGAAGCTTTCCGAAGAAAAGCTTTACCTGGAGCAGTCCATCGACACGGAACTTGGGTTCGGGGAGATTATTGGACGCAGCAGCGCCTTGAAAGAGGTGATGCAGAAGGTGGCCAAGGTGGCTCCCAGCGATGCTACGGTGCTGCTGCTCGGCGAGACTGGCACGGGAAAGGAGTTAGTGGCACGCGCCCTTCACCGCATGAGCCACCGGGAGGGCAACAGTTTTATCAAGCTTAATTGTGCCGCCATTCCCTCAGGCCTGCTGGAGAGTGAGTTGTTTGGGCACGAGAAGGGCGCGTTCACTGGCGCCGTTGCCCGAAAACTTGGCCGCCTGGAGCTGGCCGACCGGGGCACCCTCTTTCTGGACGAAGTGGGGGAGATTCCGTTGAGCCTGCAGCCCAAGCTGCTGCGCGTGTTGCAGGACCTGGAGTTCGAGAGGCTGGGCGGCACGCAGACGTTAAAGGTGAATTTCCGGCTGCTGGCGGCGACCAATCGGGATCTGCTGCAAAGCGTGAAGGCGCGCGAGTTTCGCAGCGACCTGTACTACCGGCTGAATGTGTTTCCCATTCTCATACCCCCTTTGCGCGAGCGGCGCGAGGACATCCGGCCGCTGGTTGAGCACTTCGTCCGCAAGTTTTCGAATCAAATGAAAAAATCCATCACCAGCATTCCACGAAAAACCATGGAAATGCTGGTGCGGTGGGACTGGCCGGGCAACATTCGCGAGCTGGAGAACTTTGTTGAGCGTTCGGTGATTTTGACTCCGGGTTCGGTTCTACAAGCGCCGCTGTCGGAATTACAAGCAGCCGTTGAACAGGGCAGCAGCGGCGCCACTCTCCGCGACAAGGAGCGCGAACGCATTCTTCGGGCGCTGCGGGACTGTCGCGGCAAGCTGGGCGGGCCGGACGGCGCGGCGGCTCGCCTCGGCTTGAAGCGCACTACGCTGCAATCGAAGCTCGACCAGCTAGGGATCAAGCCGGCAGTATTTCGCTGAGTTCCCAGGGCTTTGTTTTGACGCAGGAGAAAAACCAAGGTCCCTCGCTGCGCTCGGGATGACCCCGCGTGTGTGAGGTCCCAAACGCGAGAAAGCCCCTCGCTTGCGCGAGAGGCTTTCCCTGGGGGAGGGACTCGGGCGAGGCGCCCCTTTGGTCCCAAGCTGTTACGATTTCTAACTACTTGTTGTTGCTGGTTACCGGCGCCGAAGAATTGCTGGAGAGTTGCTCCAGATCGTTCTTCAGCAGGCTGATTTCCACGCGCCCGCCGCTGATGTGCTTGGCATCCGCTCCCTCAACTGGGGCATTGCCCATGCCTACGAGGTAAATGCGGTAGACCGGAATCTCATGGTTCAGCACCATGTAGCGGACGACCGACTCGGCCATCTTCTGCGAGTTCTCGATTGCAATCTGGCCTTTGCCGGAAGAGAAGCCCTGCACTTCGATAATGTAGCCGCGCTGTCCTTTGACCGTATTCGCCATCTCATCGAGCGCGTCCTTGGCGTTCTTGCTCAGCATGGTCTGGCCGGGCTTGAAGCGGATTTCGGTCTGGTTCGAGGCTTTGTACTGGTCGATGTTGCCAACCACGGTCTCGACGGTCTGGATGCGGTTGGTGGCAACCTGCGCGGTCTGCTGCGCTGCGGTGGCCTTGTTGCCAGCATCGATGGCGTGCTGATCGGCCTCATTGGCTTTGTCCGAAGCCAGCTTGATGCCAGCTTGGGCGCGCGCGTCGGTGTCTTTGATCGCCTTGCTGTTGGCAGCGGTCAGGTCATCGAGCTCGTTGACACGGTCGCGGATGGGATCGGTCTGCCGCTTGACGTAGGTCTTGCGGGCGAATGGGTTCATGCGGCCCCAGAAACCCTCGCGGCTGGGTGGCTGCAGAGGCTGCTTGCCAGTGGCCGTGTCGGTGGACTGAGTGGTAGCAGGGGCGGATTGAGTCTGGGTAGACGAAGTTTGCGCGAAGGCCGGAAACGCGAGCACTGCAGCCAGGGGCAAAGTAGCTAGAATACGAGTGTTCATAAGAAACTTCCTCCAAGTTGGGAGCGTTTGGGGGTGCGCTCCGGCACGCCGAAACGGGCGTGTTCGTTATTTTGATTGCGTCCCCTAAAACCCTATAAAAGCAGGCGCTGATCGCGATGCCGGCCCGCGCTGACGCGACGCGGGTCTTAAGACTTCAAACTTCAGGCTCCATAATTCTGCTTGGCGCCTGCGTTTGTAATATCAGTTTGGATGCCAAACCCAGCTTTAGAGCTGAGGAGCTAAACGCTTGATATCTAAAGACATTGTACCTCTGGCCGAAGCGGTGGGATAGGCCGCCGCGGTTTCCGGGAGGTAATTTTGCCAAGTCTGATATAAAAACTGCGTAATTCAACAAGTCCGGGGAGGACAACCTTGGGATCGACCGCGTTAGGGGATTTGAGTGGGCGGGAGGGACTCTGGAACGAACTGTGCCGGGAACGAGTGCGAAGACGAGTCGTTTTGCTGATAGCGATCGCGGTCATGTTAGGGACAGCGTCGCAAGCTTTCGCCGAATCCGCTGATCCGGCGATGGCTTCGTCGCGCATTTCCGCGGACCACTTGCAGCAGTATTCCGATATCTCCCTGGCGTGGATGCAGGAGTACTTGCGCATTGACACCACCAACCCTCCGGGGCACGAGATGCGCGCGGTGGCTTTCTACAAGAAGATCCTCGATCAGGAAGGCATTGAGAATCGAGTGTTCGAATACACGCCGGGACGCGGCGATCTGTGGGCGCGGCTGCCGCATACTACAGCAGAGGCCAAGCGACCGATCATCCTGCTGAACCACATGGATGTAGTTACCAGCGACGCGGCGCACTGGAAAGTTCCTCCCTTCAGCGGCGAGATCAAAGACGGTTGGCTCTGGGGACGAGGGGCGCAGGACATGAAGGACGAAGGCCTGGCCCAACTGGTGGTGATGGTGATGCTCAAGCGCGAGAAAGTTGAACTTGATCGGGATGTGATTTTTCTTGCCGTAGCCGACGAAGAAGCCGACGGTACTGGAACAGACTGGTTCATCGCGCACCAGCGGGACTTGCTTGGGAACGCGGAGTTTCTGATCAACGAAGGGGGAGAGAACCTTCTCGAAGGCGGCAAAGTTAAGTACGTCGGCGTCGATGTGGGTGAGAAGACTACGTTCTGGCTGCATGTTGTGGCGCATGGGCGTCCGGGACATGCTTCGCGGCCGATTCCGGATTCGGCGCCGAATCGGTTGGTGCGGGCGCTCGACCGCATTCTGGCTTACCGCACGCCCCTGACGGTGCTGCCGGTGGTGGAAGAATTTCTGCGCGAGATGGCTCCTTACGAGCCGCCGGAGGAGGCGCGGGAATATCGCAACATCCGAAAAGCGATCGAAGACCCGAAATTCCAGCGGGATGTGGAGAAAGACGAATCGCTGAACTTTTTGCTGCGCGATACGATTTCGCTGACCATGATGGGCGGGTCGGAACAGACCAACGTGATTCCTCCGGAGGCGTGGGCGAATCTGGACGTGCGGATTCTGCCGGGAGGAGATCCCAAGGCACTCTTGGGAGAGATTCGGCGAGTGGTGAATGATCCGAACGTTACTGTTGAACCGCTGAATGCGGAATTTCGGCAGGCTAATTACTCGCCTACGAATACAGCGCTGTATGGCGCTATCGGCTCGGTCTCGGCGACGTATTTTCCGGGCACTCCAGTGGTGCCGCACATCACCAGCGGTTACACCGAGAACCAGCGCTACCGGCCGCTGGGGATTAATGCTTATGGGTTCTGCCCTTTTACGGCTACCGAAGAGGAAGGCAATACTGAGCATGGGAACGATGAGCGGATTCGGGTGGAGGAAGTGCGGCGGGGGCCTAGGATTTTGTTTGATGTGGTGGCGGCGGTAGCGGGAGCGAAGTGACGGAATCGCGCAGATAGATTCAAGGAGATCGAAAGACCGGTCAGTGAGTGCATAGCGATATAACGACACTTGAGAGACGATCCCTTACGTGTGGGAATTTAGGAGTCCTATGAGAATCTTCGTTTGGGTGGCAGTTCTATTGACCCTTTCTACCGCCCCGTTGCTGTCGCAGGAGAATAAGCCCTCAACCTTGAAGGGTGTCGTCACCCGCGAAGATGGTACTGGATTGGGAGCCGCCTATGTCTTCGTTCGCGATTATCAAGCCGGAACGCAATGGGAGATGCACACGGAAGCGGATGGCGGCTTTTCGTTCGTGGTTGACCAGGGCTGCTATGACATCTTTATTTCACAAGCGGTATTTCTTCCTTTTTCCCAGAGAATATGTGTTCAGGCCAAAAGCAATCCCATTTTCAGACTTAGGCTGCGCGCAGACCCTCATCCTCGATTGCGTATCGATTAACTGTTCAGTGGCAAATAATTGACGTAATGAGGCGATAGCACCCTTCGACCGCATTGTCGTCCGCTTCGCAGACGACAACTTCGCTCAGGATGACAGGGTAATGTGCAGGGCGATCGGGTGCTGCCTTTGGCGGATGCCTTAGCGCGTACTCCCGCAGTGCTTCTCGTACTGATCGATGATGAAATGATCGGTCATGCCGGCGATGTAGTCGCAGACTACGCGCGGCAGGGATTCTTGCGCCGCCTTCTCCTGGTAGTAGTGCGGTAAGGCTGACGGTTTCTCCATCAAGAAGGCAAAGAGTTCGCTTACGATGCGTTCAGCGTCGTCTTTTTCTCCTACTAACGAAGCGCTGTAGTAGAGATTTTCGTAGAGGAAGTCTTTGATCTGCTTGCGTTCGGTTTCTACCTCGGGGCTGAATGCTGCGATGCGTTCTTTGTGTTGACGGACGTCGTCCAGAGTTACCGTTCCAGCCTGCTTGAGCCGCGACTGTGTGTTGATGATCAAGTCTCCTGCCAAACGATTCAACACTCCTTTTAGGGCTTCGTTGAACTTCAGTTTGGCGATGGCATTGGGATACGCCTGCTCGGCCTCGAGGAAGAAACGCTCGAAAACCGGTACTCCGGTGCGAATTTGTTCGAGCGTCAGCAGGTGGGCTTCGTAGCCGTCATCCAAGTCGGCGGTGTTGTAGCCGATTTCGTCGGTTAGGTCGATTAGCTGGGCCTCTAGGGGAGGGCGCTGATCGAGCAGATACTCGGCCAGCTCCGGATGCTTTGCTGCGTCGTAGTCGCGCGAATGCTTAATGATGCCTTCGCGTACTTCGAACGTCAGGTTCAGGCCGCGGAACGCGGCGTAGCGCTGTTCGAAGTCTTCCACGATCCGGAGGGCGTGCAGGTTATGGTCGAACAAAAGGCCGTGGGCGCGCATGGCGGCGTCGAGCGCCTTTTCGCCGGCGTGGCCGAATGGAGGGTGGCCTAGATCATGCACCAGCGCCAGCGCTTCCGCTAAATCTACGTTGAGGGCGAGGGCTCCCGCGATGGTGCGCGTGATCTGCGCTACTTCGATGGTGTGGGTTAGGCGGTTGCGGAAGTGGTCGGAATAGCGGCGGGTGAAAACCTGAGTTTTGTCTTCGAGGCGGCGGAAGGCGCGGGCGTGGATGACGCGGTCGCGGTCGCGCTGGAAGTCGTTGCGGTAAGGATGCGGCGGTTCAGGGAAGCGGCGTCCGCGGGATTGCTCCACATGCACCGCGTAGCCGGCCAGCATACTCGAAGTTTAACAGGGGCGAGTACTTAGTACCTAGTACCCAGTGCCCAGGAAACCAGGAATGCACCGAGAAGCGAAATTGCTTCTACCGCAGTTTGAGGCGCATCTCGTTGCTGGGCTCGAAGCCGAGCGACTCGTAAAGGTGGCGTCCGTCCGCGCTGGCGTGCAGGGTAACTCGGGCGAAGCCTTCGTGCTTACACCAGTCGATCATCGTCTGCATGAGCCGCCGGGCAATGCCCTGGCGACGATACTTTAGATACGTGTACACATTAAGAATGGTCACGCGCCGGCACTCCAGGTCGTAGGGATGGGCTGGCCAGGGAGAAATGACGATCGCGCCTCCAGCGACAACACGATTCCCGACTGAGGCCAGCCATGCGCGGAATGAGCCGTCGGACAGGGCTTTGGTCAGGTAGTCGGCCGAGAGGGACACCATCGCTGCCAGAGCATCGGCATCTCGATAGTCCATGTCTTCGTACATGGCACGGCGCTGGCGCAGGATTTCGGGTATGTCGTTGACGGTGGCTCCGCGGATGTCGAGATCTAGGAGAGGATGTTCTGAGCTGTCGGACATGCGCGAAGTCTAGCAAACGGCGAGTCTATTTCTGTACTGCATCCGTCGAGGGAGCGGGTGGGAGCATCAGCGCCTTCAGGCGTGCCACGACCGTGTTCATCGCCTGATCGAAGTTTTTGTCACGATTGCTCAGCAACACTGCTCCTCGCACATACTCAGTAACGTTCCAGAGCGTCACGTGCGTCTTGGGGTCGATCACCACCAGCCGAAGCTGCCCGAGGACTGGGAGTCTTAGTCCCGTATCGGTGAGGACCCAGCTGATTTCGAGGACGAGGTCGGCGTCGGCGGGGGTGGAGACGAGTTCATATCGGCCCCAAGTCTTCATCGCTGCATAGAATTGGTTGTAGGGCCGATCCGGCCCTCCATTGAAGACGGTCTCATCGATGACCGTTTCGAGGCTTTCTCCACCAGCATTCGAAATGAACACCTTCTGGGCGGTCGCGATCTGAGCGGGCACAGGAGCGGGCGCCGGTCCTTTAGACTGCTGCGCGCTCAATACGGGGACCAATCCCAGGATCGTTAAGCAGAAAGCCAGTTGTTTGATGGTCCTCAAGGTAGGCCCTCCTGAAGTGCAGTACGCAGTACCTAGTAACCAGTACCTAGTACCCGGTAAGAACAACACGCGATTGTTGCGGATCTTGCTCGGCACTGGGTACTAGGTACTGCTTACTGACTACTGCCCCGAGCCTTCTTTAGCCAGGCGCACCTTGGCGGCGTCGAGTTTCTTTTGCGTGGCCGCGAATAGATCCGTGTCCTGTTCCGGGCCTATGGTCTTGTTCCATTCTTCGATTGCGCGCTCCCAGTGGGCGGCGGCGAGTTTCAGGCGTCCGGTCTTCTGGTAGAGATCGCCGAGATGATCCTGGACGGTTGGGTCGGAACCCATGCGCAGGGACGCTTTGGTCAAGTTCTCTTCCGCGAGGTCATACTTGCCGAGCTTGAAATAGGCCCAGCCGAGGGAATCCAGATAAGCGCCGTTGGTCGGTTCGAGACTGACGGCCTGCTTGATGTAGTTGAGCGACTCTTCGAGGCGGACGTCGCGATCAGCATTCATGTAACCGAGATAGTTGAGGGCCGCGGCGCTCTGCGGAGTGATGGCTAGAACTTTCTTGAACTCGGCTTCGGCCTCGTCGTATTTCTTTTGGTGTTCGTAGAGGTCGCCGCGCAGGAAGTAGACGTACTCTTTGTCGTCGGCCTTGGCGGAAAGCTGCTCGGCTTTGTTTAGAGCCTCCTCGGCGTCGTTGTAGCGCTTCAATCGGGTATACATGATGGCGAGCCGGAGGTAGACGTCACGGTCTTCCGGCGTGCCTTTGAGCATGGAGCGCACGTCGGCGAGAGGTTTCTCGGGATCGCCATTGTCGGCCAGCTGGGAATCGAGCACCATGCGCAGCTCTCGGTCGTTGGGCAGCTTTTGCACGGCTTCTTTGGCTGCGGCCGTGGCCTGCGGCCATTGCTTGGCTTCGCGGTAGGTATCGATGATGTTCTGATAGCCGGTGCGGGCGTTGTCGTCGCCCAGAGTGAGCATCTTGCGGAAGGTCTCAACCGCGGCGGTATAGTTCTCTTGGTCACGGTAGACCATGCCGAGCCGCTCCATGAAGATGCCGCGATTGTTGCGGTCGGATTGAGAGTAGCTGCTCTCGGGCTTCTCGGTTTTCTTCAGCAGATCCTGCAAGACCTTTTCGGCTTCGTCGTAACGCGCCTGAGCCTGGTAGACGACCGCGACGTTGTAGGGAACTTCGAGGGCGTCGGGGACCATGGCCTCGGCTTTCTTCAGGCTTTCGAGTGCCTCGTCGTACTTGCCCTGCCGACGGTAGATCTCAGAGATGCGGAGGTAGGTTTGCGCGTCCTCGGGATTGGCGTCCGCGATCACTTTGTACTGATCGAGGGCGGCGTCGATCTGGCCATCGTTCAACAGGTTTTCAGCCAGCCCGCGGATGGCGTCTAGATTGTCGCGATCCAACTGGATGGCGTGTTTGTAGGCGTCAATCGCGCTCTTGTAATCCTTACGCTGCTCATAGGTGGCGCCCAGTGCGGCGTAGAGCTTGGCGGAACGCCCGGTATCGGGTACGGAACTGAGCACCTTCAGGGCGCGAGTGGTGTCGCCCTCGTCGCTGTAAAGCAGAGATAGCGTGGTGACGGCTTCCTCGGAATCGGGATCGAGCTGGACGGCAATCTTGAGTTCGGCTTCCGCTTTCTGCAAATCGTTGTTCAGACGGTAGAGGCGGCCGAGCAGGAGGTGGTCGTCCAAATTGTTGGGCTCGATCTTGACGATTTGTTCGTATTGCTCGATGGCCAGCTTGAGCACGTTCTCGGAGCCGTTGCCGCCGCCGGGCAAGTCGCCGAGCGAGCGCAGATAAATCCGGCCCAGCAACTTGTGGGCTTCAAGATTGTTGGGATCGCGCTTAAGGATGTCCTGCGCCTGGAGCACAGCGTCGCGAATGCGGCCGGTCTTGACGTAGAGTTCGGCTAGACCGGAGGTAAGGAACTCGGAAGACGGGTCGGCCTCAATCGCGAGGCGATACTCTTCCATGGCTTTGTTGGCCAACTCACTGCGGCCATAGACCGTGACCTGCTCCTCATACATGTGCGCAACGGTGTAGTGGTAATAGGCAGCAGCGCGATCGACTTTGCGCGGCTGGGCCTGCGCCGCCGATTTGGACGGAGCGGCCTTGGAGTCTGCCGGCGAGGAATCCGGCGTCGCTGGAATGGTTTGGGTGGCCGCGGCCACGGCGAGGACTAATGACACTAAAATAGCGTGAGAAATTCGATTCATGCTTGACCTGAAGACGCTGGACTCGATTCTATCGGAATTGTTCTGGTAGAGCTGATTCTTTTAGAATTCGGCGCACTGCCCGAAACCATACCCGTTGGATGCAAAAGCGGCGGGGGTAGTGTCCGTTAATTCTAACCCGGCGCTGGCCGGGATTGGAGAAAAACAGTGTGTTCCGGGAGAGCCGTAGCGCAAGCGGAAGTACAGGGACTGAGGGGACTTGCAAGGGGTGATTGTCAAGTTTGGTAAAGCGAAAGTCGAGGTTGTCCGGGTGCTCAGGGGAAGCCTTTAACCGCAAAGAGTCTTGGGTCGCCTAATGCCGGAAGTGGCGTACGCCGGTGAAGAGCATCGCCAGCCCGAGGCGGTCGGCGGTTGCGATTACTTCGGGATCGCGCTGTGAGCCTCCGGGCTGGATGATAGCGGTCGCGCCGGCTCGGGCGATTTCTTCGACACCGTCGGGGAACGGGAAAAAAGCGTCGGAGGCAGCGACCGTTCCTTGCAGCGGCAGTTGCGCCTTCATCGCTCCGATCTTGGCGGAGTCAACGCGGCTCATCTGGCCGGCGCCGACGCCGACGGTCTGTCCATCGCGGGCATAGACGATGGCGTTCGACTTGACGTGCTTGCAGACCTTCCAGGCGAACAGCATTGCACGGGTTTCTTCGGGCGTGGGTGCGCGCTGGGTGACGACTCTTAGGTCGATGTCCTGCAAAGGGCGTGAGTCGTTGTCTTGCAAGAGGATTCCCCCGGAGACGTTTTTCAGAATCCACCTCTGCGGCGCGGCCTTTACCTCGACGAGGCGGAGATTTTTCTTGGTGGCGAAGCGTGCCTTGGCGTCTTCGTCGAAGGCAGGGGCGGCGATCACTTCAAGGAAGAGTTTGTGCATTTCTTCGGCGGCTTCGCCGTCGATGGTGCGATTCACGCCAATCACTCCGCCGAACGCTGAAACGGGGTCGCATTCCAGAGCGCGCTTGTAAGCTTCGGCGAGAGTCCTGCCGGTTGCCGCGCCGGCGGGATTCGTGTGCTTGATGATGGCGCAGACGGCGGCCTCGTCCGGATCGAATTCCTGGGCGAGATCCCAGGCGGCTTGCAGGTCGACGATGTTGTTGTAGGAAAGCTCTTTACCCTGGAGCTGGCGGGCGTTGGCTACGCCTGTGCCTGAACCGTCGGAATACATGGCGCCTTCCTGGTGAGGGTTTTCGCCGTAGCGCAGATCTAGGGTTTTCTGGAAGGACAGGCGGAGGATACGTGGAAAGGTAGCGGAGCTTCGCTCCGCCGGACGGGCGAGAGCGCCCGTCCCCACATGGTCGGTGGCGACGTCGGGGATTGCTTCCAGCGTGGAGGCGATCGCGGAATCGTAGGCGGCGGTTGTTGCGAAAGCTTTCTGCGCCAGCCGCCATTTGGTCTCTAGCGAGAGCGTGCCGTCGGAGCTAGCCAGTTCGTCGGCGATGGCTGGATAGTCGGCGGGGGAAGTGACGACGGCGACGTCGCGAAAATTCTTGGCTGCCGAGCGGATCATGGAGGGTCCGCCGATGTCGATGTTCTCGATCAACTCTTCGAACGGCACGCCAGGCTTGGCGGCGGTTTTTTCGAAGGCGTAGAGATTTACCACGACCATGTCGATCGGCTGGATGCCGTGCTCGGCGACGGCGGCGATGTGCGCGGGATTTTTACGGCGATGGAGGATGCCGCCGTGAACTTTGGGATGCAGCGTCTTGACGCGGCCGTCGAGCATTTCGGGAAATCCGGTGAGTTCGGAGATGTCTTTGACAGCGATGCCGGAATCGCGCAGAAGCTTGGCCGTGCCTCCGGTGGAGATGAGCTCGATGCCGAGGCCGGATAATTGGCGTGCAAAGTCTACGAGGCCGGTCTTATCGGTGACGCTTAAGATGGCGCGCTGGATGCGGGAAGTGCTGCGGGACATGTGAAGCCTCGGGGTATGAAATGATGAGTGCGGAGTGACCGAAGATTCTATCAGCAATGGCCCGGTTGGTCGTTGCAGGAGTTCAGCTAGAGCTTGCTTGGAAGAGGCTCCGGTGCCGAAGAGGTTCCAAACAAACGAGCATTCCATTCGGCTGGGGTGTGCTGATAGAAGTATGAGACTTGGGCATGGGCGATGCCGAGGTTGTAGCCACGAATGATAACGACTTTGAGCGAGTCGTGGTCGTTCACTGTCGGATCATGCCCAATAATTGCTTTCGCGATCTGATCGGCGAACGCCTGTTTACTTGCCCACTTTTCTTTGAGGTCTCCCGCGAAATTTCCAGTGGCTGTCTGTTTCTCCGCCGATTTCCCCACCCAGTAAACATTTATGATGAGAATGTTTTTCTTTTCTCGGCTGCCGAAGTTGTTTTGATTCAACTCTTGCGCACCCGCGGCCTGAACCCCTTCCATGTCCTCCACAAGCCGGACATCCTCAAGCATCTGCGGGAAAGCGCCCCATCGCGCCAGTTCGTTGCCGAGAATCCCTGTACTGAGGAAAATAACAACTAGCAGCGAACCAAGAATTACCCAGTGGGTTCCCCAAATTGGTTCTATCTTGAGGGGCCCTTCCTTGTCCGCAACGGCCACATAGCTTCCGACGGCGAGATCATGGAGTCCCTGCCTGGTATGCCTGTTGAAGAACACGAGGTACAGCGTAGCCCCGCCAAACCCGACGACCACGATTGCTTTGAGACCAGAAACCGCCCAAGGGGTTCGCGTCATCGGAAGTAACAGATCGTTGAGGAAGTAGGGGATAGCAAACACCGCATACCGAACAGCGGACCTCCGGAGGGAGATCGTGGATCCGTTCTTGTCGACAACCTGGATGCGCATCAGCCGCTTGCCGAGCGTCCGGCCATTTCCGACGCTGCTATTTAGGATTGCGAAATAAGGAAGTGCAATGCAGAATCCGACCAAAGGGCCCCGCCAACCCAGGCGTGAAAGCGTTTCAAAAAAGGGTAGGGCAAGCAAAGTGCCGACTGCGCCAAGAATTATTCCATCGACGACAAATGCGGCGATTCTGCGCCAGAGAGCGGCAATCGCGCGATCTGGAGGAGATGTCTCGAATGACGGGGGCGGGTCAGCGCCAATGGGCGGCGTGAAAATGCTCAAGGAGCGCCTCTCTCAGAGATCAAGCGCAAAATCCTTCGGATTCTCGCAGAAGGGCCCGCGTCCTGCAAGGAGAAGGAATTGTTGGTAGCAACAGCCGATAGCGGTTCTTACGTTTTCGCCTTAGCCTTCAACTTGACGTGGCCTTCGGCGAGTTCGACGGAGAATTCGACGTCCTGGCAGCCGTACTGCTTGCGGATCTCCTGGGTTTTCTTCTGCACGAAGGTGTTGAAAGAATCGAGGTTGCCGGAGACGTTTTCTCCCGCCTTCTTTTTGGCGGCGACCAGCGTGTTGTACAGGCGCTCCACCTGTTCGTGCTCGCTTTTATCCACGTTGTGCAAGGTGAAGGGCTGCGATGTGCTTCCGGCTGCTCCTGCTGCCGCGGCGTGGCTTAAACCGTAGACCGGATTGTGGTGTTGCTTGTGCTCTTCGACTTCGGGGCGAACGCCCTGGACGGCTAGCAGCGCATCCTGGGGTCTGCGGTAGCCTTCTTCGCGGATGCGTGACTTCTTGCGCCACAGATCGCTGTAGATGGCGTAGCGCTGGGCCATTTCGTTGTAGCGGAAGCGTTGGGAGAAGCTCATGCGTCCGCCGTCAGAAAATTTGCGCAGCAGGGAGAGCACCTTCCACTCAACGTCGGTGGGCGGCCGTTTGGTCGGATTGCTGAAGTAGACCTCGTACTCGATCTTCAGCCGGCGGAGCTGGGTCTCGAGCAGATTCAGTTCTTCATCAGTGGTCACTCAGGCATCTCCCAGTCAACAGTGTAGTGAGAAGCTGCGACGGGGGCGAGGTGCCCGGCGGTCACCGAGGTCATGGTACGAAAGTAAGTAGCTTTGAGCCCTGAGTCGCGAGTCGCGAGCGAGAATAGTCGACGTGAGGTCTGCCTACTCTAAGGATTTTGACGGGAATTTCCTGTGGGCGCGCTGCGCTCCGAGCGCTTTTGCTCGCGACTCGGTACTCGGGACTCGCGACCTGCAGCTACTTGCTGGAATTCTGCGCCATCTTCTTGACCATGGCGAGAACCAGCTTGCGGTCGCTGTCATTGAGGTTGGTGGCGTAGCGGCGGACTTGGCTCAGGAAGCGGACTTCGTCGTCAGAGAGTTGCGGCAATCCCTTGGAGCCGTTGCTGTGGCCGGATTCGGAGAAGAATTGCGAGAGCGCGATCTCCATGGCTCCGGCAATTTTCGAGAGCGTGTCGAGCGATGGGATGGTGTGACCGTTTTCTACGCGCGACAGGTAGCAGCGCAACAGGCCGGTGCGCTTCTCGATGTCTCCCTGGGACATGCCTTTCTGCAGGCGGTAGTTTCGGATGGTTTCGCCGATGTTGATCTGGGGGAGCATTGCAGGATGCGACATAGTAACCAGATCGGGATTTTCTGGCAAGTGGAAATTAGTGCCATGGGGAACGCCACTTTCTTACCAGAACTTGACAAGCGCGCAGCATCGCACGGCTTAACAACGTGAAAGAAATAATCGCCGCACACCGCGAGGAGCGCGACTTTGGACGCGCTAGTTCCTTTGGGTAATCCCGTTATGGCTTTTTCAGGGTTTCTCCAAGGAAGTCGACGGTGCGTTTCCAGGCGTCGGCGGCATCTTCCGGGCGGTAGCCAGTTTTGTTGTTGGGATTTTCGAAGCCATGCCCGGCGTCGTCGTAGATCTTGATGTCGATCTTCTTGCCTAACTTATCCAGTGTCTCTCCAAACTTCTTCACGTCGTCGGGCGGGATGCCCTGATCCTGGCCGCCGAACAAGCCGAGGATGGGAGCGTTGATTTTCTTGAGCGCGTCGGTGTCGGTGGCGAGGTGCCCGTAGTTGATGACATCGGCCGCGAGCGTCGGCTCCTGCAGCGCAACATCCAGCGAATAGCCGCCGCCCATGCACCAGCCGATGGAGCCGATGCGGTCTTTTCTTACGTTGGGCTGTGACTGGAGAAATTGAAAAGCAGCGCGCAGATCGCGCTTGGCGCGGTCTTCTGGGACTCCGCGCATGATTTCATGGGCCATGTCGGGCGTGGTCGCGACCTTGCCGCGATACAGATCGATCGCGAGAGCTACATAGCCCTGGTCTGCCAGCTTTGACGCTTGTTCTTTCACCCAGTCGTTTAATCCCCACCACTCGTGGATGACGATTATGGCGGGAAATGGTCCCTTGCCGGGGGGCGTGTAGAGCAGGGCTTGGACCGTTTCGTCGCCGCTTTTGTAGGAGACGGACCTGCTGTTGGCTGCGAAGGCGGGCAGAGCGAGCAAGAGAAGGAATGCAGCGATCAGTGATTTCATTAAGGCTCCGGATCTAAGTTTTCGGATGGGCGAGAAACGACCCTTGCGCCGCGTGGGCTGCGGAAAGGCGCGATCTCTGCCAGAGGATGGCAATCCCCTGCCCAATCGGAAGTAAGGAGAACGAAATGAAGGGGGTAACGGCGAAATGCCGTGGCCCGACAGCGGCCAATACCAGATCGCACAAAGCAACCGCGAAAAAAACCACTGCGGACCGTATCAGGGCTCGCCGTTTCTGTTCGGAGGGCGGCAATCCAGCGGCGTCGAAAGCAAACCAGGTGAATGAAGCTAAGAACGTCACCGCGGTGAGGAAAAACGGCCACGGCATCCCGACAAGCCAGAAGACGACCGAGAAAAAGCAGGAAATGCCCACCATCACAAATCCCGGTTGAAGCTTGCGCCGAGGCATAAGCAAGCCAATTTTACTCACAATTCCAACTCCATGTACATTGCGCCCGCGATCGGGTTGGGGCGGTAGGGAGCGATCTCAGTGAACCCCAGCTTGCGATACATTGCAACTGCATGTTTCATCACAGGCTCGACGGTGTCAAGGCGCTTGCGCCGGTAGCCGATCTGGCGTGCTTCGGTGATGATGCGCTCGGCTAGCGTGCGTCCCAGGCCCAGGCCGCGAAACTGCGGACGCAAGTACAGGCGCTTCATTTCGCAGGTGTCTGGCTCGAGCTTGTGGAGCGCGACGCAGGCTGCGAGTTGACCTTCGAATTCTGCTAGCAACAGCCGGCCCTCGGGCGGAGCATAGTCGCCGGGAAGTTCGGCGAGTTCTTTATCGAAGTTTTGAAAGCAGAGGCTGAAGCCTAGCGACTGGGCGTACTCGGCAAACAGGTCGCGAGCGTGTGCAATCTGCGCCGGCGACTCTGCTTGGGCAAGAACCAAACCCTTTACCACAGGGGACACGGAGGTCACAGGGTAATTCAACGGCATCGTGTCCTCAGATTTCATTTCGTCTGTGAACCTCTGTGTCCCGTGTGGTTGAGGTCTTCTTATCCCATCAACATGCCGCCGTTCACACTCAACACGTGGCCGGTAATGTAGGAGGCTTCGTCGGACGCGAGGAAAGCTACGGCACTGGCTACATCGGCGGGCGACCCCACGCGGCCGAGTGGAATCTGTTTGGCGGCGTTCTGTTTGAACTCGTCGCCGAGCACGTCCGTCATGGGAGTTTCGATGAAGCCTGGGGCCACGGCGTTGCAGGTAATGTTGCGCGATCCCAGTTCGCGGGCCACAGCCATGGTCAGGCCGATCAGCCCGGCTTTCGACGCGGCGTAGTTGGCCTGACCCGCCTGCCCCATCTGGCCGAAGACGCTGGTGATGTTGATGATGCGTCCCCAGCGCTGCTTGAGCATGGAGCTTGTGACCTGTTGGATGCAGAGATACGCGGAAGTGAGATTGGTTTGGAGCACCGAATCCCAATCAGCCCGCTTCATGCGCATGACGAGTTGGTCGCGAGTGATGCCGGCGTTGTTGACCAGGATATCGATTTTGCCGAATTGCGCGATGGCGGCCTTGATCGCCGACTTGACCTGTTCTTCGTCGGTGACGTCGAGGGCAAAGGCTGCGGCTTTGCCGCCTGCGGCGGTGATTTCGCTCACCAGTTCGTTGAGCTTGTTCTGATTGCGCGCGGCTGCGGCTACTGCGGCTCCCGCGGTGGCGAGCTTTAGGGCGCAGGCTCGTCCGATGCCTTGCGATGCTCCGGTGACGAACGCTACGCGTCCGGAAAGGGACATTAGGATTCTCCCGATTGCCTGGTTGAATGAATGCAGTGGAACGCCGAATTATACGCGCCCAGAGCCTATTCGACGCCGCGCGAGGGGCGCGCACCGCGGGACGGATTCGTCAGCGCCAGCCCGACGATCGCCAGGACCGATGCAATTATGAGGGAATGGCCATGTTGATTGAGATCAAGAACGGCCAAGCGCTGTCCGCTTGTGGCGTACCGAGTTTCCAGTACGATGATCAATGTCGCAATCGTCGTTAACTGCGCCCATCTTTCGCCGCGTCGAACCGGAATCATGGCCAGCGCGATGCCCGCGATCGCGACGGCGGTCATCATCGGGTCGAGGCGCGCCTGCGCCCGAGTGGCGATGATCCCCGCATCGCTCCTGATTGCAGGCGCGGATGACGACGTAAAAAGCAGAAACGCATAGACCGCCACGATGAGTCCGACTCCGACGTTTTTCATGCCGCGAGTATATAACTGCGGTTGCCTTTTCTCTAACGATTGCGCGATGCCGCGTTGCCGATTAACATTCAGACACTCCCATGCCTCAGACTGTGACCAATGAAGTGATCACCATGCCCGAGTCTTCTAATATCAATTCATCCGCGTCGGATTCGGCGTCGGCCGGATCGGGGCACCGGTCGCCGCTTCGGGCTTCAACCGCGGAAGGCCCGGCGCCTGCGGAGAAGCTGCAGTCCGAATCGTCTCCTGCTGAAGCCCCTTCCACGGAAGTTTTCGCCGTTTATGGCGTTGAGCCGGAGATTCAGGCTTATGCCATGGCGAAGTATTCGCGGTCGGCGCTGTCGATGAAGGAGTCGCTGCGCGAGATCAGCTCGCAGAAAGCGGAGAAGTTTCTCAACACGTTTTACTTTCAGTATGGTCACCGCTCGATTGCCGACCTGGCGCACATTGCGCTGGCGGTCGAGCGGCTCTCGATTTTGGCCGCAATCGAACTGGCCGATGAACAGCGCTGGGATGGGCAGGAGCGCTCGACCCGCTATCAGGACTTCAAAAAGAGCGGCTATTACACGCCTGATTTCGGCGCTGACGACGAAGCCCGCTCGCTTTACCGCGACACGCTTGATTTTCTTTTCTCTGAGTACCAGGCGCTCTCGGCGCATATGACGCAGCACCTGATCAGCATCACTCCCAAGCCTGCCGAGATGAAGCAGGAGGCATACGAGCGCACGCTGAAGGCGCGGGCGTTCGACATCACGCGCTATCTTTTGCCGTTGGCTACGAATACTTCGCTGGGGGAGATCGTCAACGCGCGAACTCTTGAAACCCAGGTGGCGCATCTGCTTTCACATACACATAAGGAAGTGCGGGTTCTCGGCGAGTCGCTGAAGAAGGCGGCGACTTCGGCGGCCTATAACGTGAATGCTGAGTCTTTGAAGAAATTGGTCGAGGAGATTCGGGCTGTGAGTCCGGAGCTGGGCGCGCGGGCTGAGCAGGAATTGCTGCATGAGGTTCGGGTCGCGCCGACCCTGGTGAAGTATGCAGACCCGAATCCGTATGAGATGGAAACGCGCCACGAACTGCGGCAGGCGGCGCGCGAGCTGATGAAGAGCGAATCGGTCGCGCCTTCGAAGGCAATCGTCGATCTGCTGGATGAAGAGCCGCTGGAAGTGGAGATTGCGACCACTTTGCTCTACGAGCACTGCCACCATTCTTATCGGCAGGTCCGGCAGGCGCTGCAGGTTTCAGGAGAGAGATTCCGGCGCGAGATTATCGATCTTGGGCTGCGGCATCGCGGCAAGCACGACGAAATGCTGCGCGGCTTCCGCGCCGGGCAGCAGTTCCGCTTCGACATCCTCATGGATACTGGCGGCTTTCGCGACATGCACCGTCACCGGCGCTGCATTCAGGTGATGCAGGGATTCACCACCCAACACGGTTACGAGATGCTGCTCGATGTGGAAGACGCTGGCATGCGCTCTCGCTACGATGCCGCCATGCGCCGCACCCAGGCGGCGATCGAGAAGCTCGCCGCGCGGAACGCTCCAGAGGCGGAAGAGAATTCGCAGTACGCGATCCCGCTCGCTTATCGCAAGCGCGCCCTGTTCAAGATGGACTTCGCCGAGGCTGTGTACATCTCCGAACTGCGCACCACGCCGGCAGGGCATGTTTCCTACCGCAACGTGGCTTATGCGATGTATGAAGCCGTGGCGCGGAAGTATCCGGCGCTGGCTAAGTATTTCCGCGTGCATGATGTGACTGCGCCGGTGGATTTGCTGCAGCGGTAGCGAGCGATGCCCATTTCGGAACGATTTCCACTGTTTATTATTAAGATTCGCCTTTTATTCGCTTCGATCTGTATGTATAATCCGGCCAGATCAGTTCTGCATTTCTAAAGGAGCCACACTCCCATGGCGGATGAACGGGGCAAGGCGATTGAGCTGGCGTTTGCGCAGATTGAAAAGCAGTTTGGCAAAGGGTCGATCATGCGGCTGGGGTCGAAGGAAGCGATCGTCCCCATTTCGGTGATCTCGACCGGAGCGATCTCGTTTGACGCGGCGCTCGGCGTGGGCGGCTTTCCGCGCGGGCGCGTGATCGAAGTGTTTGGGCCGGAGTCTTCCGGCAAGACGACGATCACTTTGCAGGTAATTGCCGAGGCGCAGAAATATGGCGGCATGGCCGCGTTCGTGGATGCCGAGCATGCGCTCGATCCGGGCTATGCCAAGAAGCTTGGCGTGGATGTAGACAACCTGCTGGTCTCGCAGCCGGACTACGGCGAGCAAGCGCTCGAAATCACCGAAGCGCTGGTGCGGTCGAACGCCATCGACGTGCTGGTGGTTGATTCGGTGGCGGCGCTGGTGCCCAAGGCCGAACTCGACGGCGAAATGGGAGACAGCCATATGGGCTTGCAGGCCCGGCTGATGTCGCAGGCACTGCGCAAGCTGACGGGAACGGTATCGAAGTCGCGTACCTGCCTGATCTTTATTAATCAAATCCGAGAGAAAATCGGCGTGATGTTTGGCAATCCGGAAACCACGACCGGAGGAAAGGCGCTCAAGTTTTACTCTTCTGTGCGCATCGACATACGGCGGATCGGAGCCATCAAAGATGGCGACGTGGTTACCGGCTCGCGCACTCGCGTAAAGGTCGTGAAGAACAAAGTGGCGGCGCCGTTCCGTGAAGCCGAGTTCGACATTCTGTATGGCGAAGGCATTTCGCGCGAAGGTGACCTGCTCGATATCGCAGTGAACAACAACATTCTGGAGAAGTCAGGGTCGTGGTTCAGCTACAAAGGCGAGCGCATCGGCCAGGGCCGTGAAAACGCCCGCCAGTTCCTCAAGGACAACAAAGACACCATGGCCAAGCTCGACACCGAAGTGCGCAAGGCGCTGGGCTTGGTTGCGACTCCGGCGGCGGCGCAGCCTGCTGCAGCGCCCGGACAAACTCCACCGCAGGGGGCACGGGTCACAACTATGCCGAGCGCTCCTCCCGAATCTGCGAGGGCGCCGATAGCGGCGAAGCGCTAGATAAATCGTGTGGAGCGGGCACTCTTGCCTGCAGTGCCTAGAGGCAAGCGGGCAAGAGTGCCCGCTCCACACAAGCATCGCCCTATCCTTCCCCGATTGCCATCTCTACTCCCGCCCGCTTAGAATCTCTATTCAGCCCAGCCTGTTCCTGTGAGGACTATTGCATAAGGGCATCGCCATTTATCCCGGTTCGTTCGATCCGCCGACCAACGGACACCTCGATCTGATCGAGCGGGGAGCCAAGATTTTTGAGGAGTTGGTGGTGGCGATCCTGCGCAACTCCGAGAAAAGTCCGATGTTCAGCGTGGCGGAGCGGCTGGGGATGCTGCGCGAACTTACTGGGGATCTGGAAAACGTCCGCATCGACACGTTTGACGGGCTGATGGTTGAGTACGCGAAATCCCTGGAGGCGACTTGTATCCTGCGCGGCATCCGGGCGATCAGCGATTACGAATATGAGCTGCAGATGGCGCTGATGAATCGCAAGCTCGAACCCACGCTCGAGACCGTCTTCATGATGCCGGCCGACAAATACTCTTATGTCAGCTCGCGCCTGGTGCGGGAAGTGGCGCAGGCGGGTGGGCCGGTGAAGGGGCTGGTCCCGGAAGTGGTTGAGCAGAAACTGCGCGAGAAACTCGATCCTGCGTACAAGCTGCGGGACGCGCGGGTGTCCGAAGTTCTGGGGAAACGAGGCTTGGGCAAGAGAGAAAAGAAAAGGAAAAAGAAGGCATGACGACGGCAACCAGCGAAGCGCTAAAAAAACTTACCGACCGGATCAACCGCATTGAGCCCTCAGCCACGATGGCAGTGGTGGCCGAGGCTGACAAGTTGCGCGCGCAGGGCATCGACGTGGTCGACTTTGGCGCCGGCGAGCCGCATTTCGCGACGCCCCAACACATTAAGGATGCCGCCATCGCTGCCATCCAGGGCAACTTCACCAAGTACACGGCAGTGCCGGGTACGCCTGAGTTGCGCGACGCGATCGTGCATCGTCATGCGGTCGACTTCGATTCCGACTACCGCAGAGAAGAAGTCATCGCCTCGACCGGCGGCAAGAATGCACTGTTCAACGCGATTCAAGTGCTGGTCGATCATGGCGACGAAGTGATTCTGCCGGTGCCCTACTGGGTTTCGTTCAAGGACATCGTGCGCTATGCCGGCGGCCACAACGTGTTGCTCGAGACGGACGAATCGCGAGGTTTCCGGGTTACGGCGGAGATGGTCGCAAGGCTGATCACGCCGCGGACCAAGGCGATCATTCTGAATTCGCCTTCGAATCCCTCGGGCGCGGTGATGAGCGCGGAGGATCTAACGGAGGTGGTCCGTTTGGCGCACGAGCGCGGAATCTGGGTGCTTTCCGACGAGTGCTATGTCTACCTGAATTACACGGGCAGGAATTTTTCTGTGGGATCGCTGCGCGAATATAAAGAACGCATCGTGGTGCTGGGCTCGCTCTCGAAAACTTATGCCATGACGGGTTGGAGGCTGGGTTATGCGCTTGCTCCCGCGGCGGTGGTCGGCGCGATGTCGAAGTTGCAGAGTCAGTCCACTTCGAATCCAACCTCGATCGTGCAGAAAGCAGCAGTGGCGGCGCTGAACGGACCGCAAAACTGCGTCGAGAACATGCGGCGCGAGTATGTCGAACTCCGCGACCACGTGGTGAGGGGCTTGCGCGCGATTCCGGGTGTGACCTGCACTCTGCCAGACGGGGCGTTCTACGCCTATCCCAATATCTCGGCGTTTCTGGGGCGCGGCAACGTGAAGTCTGCGTCGGACGTGGCAGGGCGGCTGCTGAGAGAAGCTCATGTGGCTACTGTGCCGGGAGAAGGTTTCGGGACCGGCGAACATATCCGCGTCTCCTACGCGACCTCGAAGACGGAGTTGGATCGCGGACTGGAGCGCATGCGGAAGTGTTTTGCCGCGCTGTAGGTCTAGGTTCCGCTACTTCGGTTCGGTTTGATGTTTAGGTTCGGCTGAGGCCGTCCGCTCGCGAACGGCCTTTTTTCTGTGAGTTATTCATGGGAAATCTTTATCCATTCTTGATGCTTCCCGCGTTTGACCCACGTCCGTGGGGCACGTACGATCTATCCCCGATTTACCCTAGCCGACGATTCGAGGAAAAGATCGGCGAGTCGTGGCTTACCGGAGACGATTGCAAAGTAGCTAGTGGGCCGCTCACCGGGCAGACGCTGGCACACTTGAGCGAAAAATACGAGCGGGAGCTTGTAGGCGACGCCGCCCGTGACGCCCGGCGCTTCCCACTGCTGCTGAAGTTTCTTTTCCCGCATGAGAAACTCTCGGTGCAGGTTCATCCCGATGATGAGCAGGCGCGCCGCGTAGGTCAGCCCTGGGGCAAGACTGAGTGTTGGTATGTGGCCCATGCGAAGCCAGGAGCGCAGATCGCACTTGGATTGAAATCCGGCGTAAGCCTTGCGCAACTGGCGCAGGCAATCCACGAGAAGCGCGCCGAAGAAGTGCTGAACTGGCTCAACGTCTATACCGGGGACATGATTTACTTGGCCGGAGGAACCGTACATACACTGGGGCCGGGATCAGTGATCGTCGAGACGCAGCAGCAGTCGGACACGACCTATCGTCTGTATGATTACGGACGCCCGCGTGAGTTGCACCTGAGAGAAGGGCTGGCCGCGGTGAAGTTGAAAGTTGCGTCCGGAAAAGTTGTCAGGCCGGCCCCGGCGCAGATTCCCGGCAGCAAGAACCGGCGGGCTCCGCTGATTGCCGCTCCTTACTTTGTTGTCGATATGTTTGAGATGAAGGACCCGCAAGAGTTGAGTACGCGCGACGAGTCGGGCAAGAGTTCGGCGCAGATCTTGGTGGCCGTAGAGGGATGTGGAGTCGTAGGAGCGGCCGGGGCGGAGTCCGTGACTCTAGCGAAGGGTGATGCGGTGGTAGTTCCGGCATCGGTGGGAAAATTTACGGTGCGCCCGCAGTGGACACTGGAGTTTCTGAGAGCGCGTGTGCCGGGGGTAACGCTGCCCGAACCGGAAACGCGAATGTAGTAAGGGGAAATCGAGGAATTTGGCTAAGAACTCAAACTTTTATCCTGTGATCCTCGCCGGCGGCCGGGGCACGCGCTTCTGGCCTTTGAGCCGGAAAAAGCGCGCCAAGCAGTTGCTGGCGCTCGATGGCAAGCAGACGATGATCCAGCAGACGGTGTCGCGGCTGCTTCCACTGGCTCCGGCGAAACAATTCTGGATCATAACCAACGATGATCTTCGTCCCGCGATCCTGAAACAGCTTCCGAAGTTGCCGAAGGCACAGGTGCTCGCGGAACCGCTTGGCCGCAACACCGCGCCTGCGATCGGCCTCGCCGCTTTTCTTCTTTTGCGCGAACATCCTGATGCGGTGATTGGAATGTTTCCCTCCGACCATGTGATCGCCGATGAAAAAAACTATCGAGCGACGATCGAAGTTGGTGCAGAGATTGCAGCCACAGGCGAGAACATTGTGGTTCTTGGCATTCGCCCTACTCGAGCGGAAACCGGCTACGGCTACATCGAGGTGGGCACAGCTTCCACCGGCGGCGCGCTCCCTGTGCGCCGTTTCACCGAGAAGCCCGACGCGGCGACAGCAGCTGCTTTCGTAGCTGCGGGAAACTATTTCTGGAATAGCGGAATGTTCTTGTGGAGCGCGCACACTCTGGCCAATGCCCTGCGCGAACATCTTCCCAAGACCGCTCCGCTGCTGGAAGAGATCGCCGCGGCTTTCGGCACGCGAAAGTTTGCGGCCACTTTCCGCAGGCTGTATCCCAAGTGCGAGAACATCAGCGTCGATTACGCCGTACTGGAACCGCGTTCGGCAAAGGGTGAGCAGGCGGGAAACATCTTTTGCCTTCCGGCCGATTTCGGATGGAACGACCTGGGCTCCTGGACCGCGCTGCACGAGCATCACACAAAAGGAAATCCGCCGGAAAACAACCTGATTAATGGCGCGGGCTTCTTTGTCCTGAATGCCCGCGGCAATTACGTGCATGCACCGGGCAAGTTTGTCGCGGCCGTGGGCGTAAGCGGTCTGGTGGTGGTAGAAACTCCAGACGCATTGCTGATTACTACTCTTCAGCACGCGCAGGACGTTGGTAAAGTGGTGAAGCATCTGGACGAGAAGAAGCTTTACAAACTGGTGTGAGAAAAGTGGCTAGCGGCCAGTGGCCAGCAACACCGGAGAATTTGCTGACTACTGGCCACTGACCCCTGGACACTGATCCTCTTATGGCTCAAGAAATCAAGTTCGGAACCGACGGGTGGCGCGGCATTATTGCCGACGACTTCACGTTCGACAACGTGCGCCGGGTAGCCGGCGCGATCGCTTCCTACGTTTTGAAATACGAGGACGCGCCGCGCGGAGTCTTCGTCGGCTATGACACGCGTTTCGCCTCGCAACGCGCGGCCGAAGTGGCCGCGGAGGTGATCGCCGTTGCGGGCATTCCGGTGAAGGTGTCGAACGACTACACGCCCACTCCGGCCGTCTCCTATGCGGTGAAGGATAAGAGCGCTGCGGGCGGAGTGATGATCACCTCCAGCCATAATCCGTGGAACTGGAACGGAGTGAAGTTCAAAGGGAAGTTTGGGGGGTCCGCCACGCCCGGCATCATGAAGAGGGTGGAAGAGGAATTGCGCGCTGCTGCGATGCCGCGAGGTTCGAAGGCGGCCATCGAAGAGGCTGACCTTAAGACGCCGTACGTCGCCGCGGTTTGCCGCTTCGCCGACATGGATCTGATCGGCAAGACAAAGTTCAAGTTCGCCATCGATTCAATGTACGGTTCGGGCAGAGGAGTTCTTGCTGGAATCTTTCAAGATCGTGGTGTTCCGTTCGTCGCGATTCGACAGGAAGTGAACCCGTTGTTTCCCGGCATTAATCCAGAGCCCATCCAGCCGCACGTCGCTCTCCTGCAGGAAACGGTGGTCAAAGAAAAATGCGATGCCGGGTTGGCTACTGACGGCGATGCTGACCGCATCGGCGCGGTCGCGGAAGACGGCAGCTTCGTGGACTCGCACAAGATATTCTGTGTCTTGCTGCACTGGCTGCTGGTCCGGAAGAAGTGGTCTGGAGACGTGGTTCGTGCCTTCAATACCACTGGCATGCTCGACCGCATCGCAGCGAAGTACGGACGCAAGCTCTATGAAACGCAGATTGGATTCAAATACATCGCTGACTTGATGATGGAGCACGACATTCTGATCGGCGGCGAGGAATCCGGCGGTATCGGCTACTCGCGCTTTCTGCCCGAGCGCGACGGTATTCTGAATTGCCTGCTGCTGGCAAACGCAATGGCCGAGGAAGGCAAGCCACTGGGCCAGCTGGTTGCGGACCTGCAACGCGAGTTCGGACCGCACTACTACGGCCGGCGGGATCTGCACGTTCCGGAAGGGATCAAGCAGGGCGCCATCCGGCGGGCTCGATCCGAAAGCACGCAGGCTTTGGGGCGCTATCGCGTGCTGAAAAAGGAGAACCTCGATGGCATCAAGTTTTTCCTCGATGCTCCGACGAACGGGAACGGAGCAGAAGCGTGGATCCTGTTCCGCGCCTCGGGGACCGAGCCGCTGCTGCGGCTGTACTCGGAGGCCGCGTCGCCGGAACTGGTGGAGGAAATCCTGACAGCCGCTGAGAGTTTTGTTAAAGGCGGCGGGTAGCGGACTGACTCGTCTGCGCGAATCTCCACATTTGGCGCGGCGATAAATGCGATACTTCTATCTGCGCATGACTTTTGCCGGAAACCCATCTTCGACGCCAGACGATTCGCCGGAGGCGCGCCGCTATAATCGCATTCATCGCTGGCTGGGAGTCGCCGATTTTGCGGTGGGCTCCGCTTTCCTGATTCTTCTGCTGGTCACCGGTTGGACGGGCTGGCTGCGTGATCTTGCCTTGCGCCAGGGATTCCGCAACTACACCGTCGCGGTTTTCGTCTATTTGTTCCTCTTACTCCTGATCGGCAAAGTGTTGAGCCTGGGCCTTGACTACTACGGATTCCGGCTGGAGCGAAGGTTTCAACTTTCCACGCAACGGCTAAGTTCGTGGCTGTGGGATGAAGCCAAGGGTTTTTTAGTGGGACTGGTGCTGGCCACGATCGTCGTGGAATTGTTGTATTTCATGATTCGCGAATCCCCACAGCATTGGTGGATCATTACGTGGGCGCTGTTCATGGGTCTGTTCATTATTTTGGCCCAGCTGGCTCCGGTGGTGCTCTTTCCAATCTTTTATAAGTTCGAGCCTCTGGACAATGAAGACCTGCGCCGCCGCTTGATTCAACTGAGCGAGCACGCGGGCACGCGCGTGCGCGGTGTCTATCGCTGGAAGCTTTCGGAAAAGAGCAAGAAAGCGAACGCGGCCCTTACAGGACTGGGCAGCACGCGGCGCATCATCCTGGCCGACACCCTGCTGGATAATTACGCTCCAGAAGAGATCGAAGCGGTTTTGGCGCATGAGCTCGGCCATCACGTCCACCGGCACATTTTGAAGAGCATTTTCGTGCAAGCCGGAATTACCTTGCTGGGTTTCTGGGTCGCGAACTGGGTGCTTCACTACGCGGTCGATCACCACATGTTCGAGGAGCTTTCTGATTTCGCGAACCTGCCCTTGCTGGCTCTTACCGCGACCGGGCTTTCGCTGCTGCTCATGCCGGCGCTCAATGCCTACTCGCGTTACAACGAGCGGCAGGCTGACCGCTATGCTTTTGAGTCGATCGCCAGTGTGGCGCCCTTCATTTCGTCGATGAACAAACTGGCGCAGCAGAACCTGGCGGAGCGCACACCTTCCAAGTGGGTGGAATGGCTTTTCCATTCTCATCCCGCAATCGCGAAGCGTGTAGCGGCCGCGGAGGCGTGGGGCCACAAGCAGAACGCGGCGCCGCAGGCATAGTTCCGAATTGCAAGTCCCGAGTCCCGAGAAAAATCAACGCTTCCGCAGGATGTCCGCCACGCGCTGCAAATCTTCTTCTGTATCCACGCCCACGGAGTCGTAGGGAGTTTCACCGACGTAGATGGGAATTCCGTTTTCCAGGAAACGCAGTTGTTCCAGCCGCTCGGTTTTTTCCAGAGTCGATTCCGGCTGGCTTACAAAAAAATCGAGCGCGGACTTCCGGTAGGCGTATAGGCCGAGATGTTTGAAGTAGCGCGGGCCTGTGTTATCGCGATCGAAGGGGATCGTGGCCCGGGAAAAATAGAGGGCGCGGCCGCCGGGGGCGGTCACGACTTTCACCGCGTTCGGATTACCAATTTCTTCTGCCGGGCATGGAGTCTTCACGGTTCCCACCAGCACGGTCGGGTCGTTCATTACTTCGAGCAGAGTGGTGATTTGTTCGGGGCGCACCAGCGGTTCGTCGCCCTGCACGTTGACATAAACATCCGCCGCGACAGAGTTTGATATTTCGTGCACACGCTCGGTGCCGCTGCGATGAGAAGCTGAAGTCATTTGGGCCTTCCAGCCATGTCGGCGGCAAGCTTCCAGAATCTCCTCGGAATCCGTGGCGACGATTACATCCGACAAAAGCAGCGAAACGCGGACCGCCTCGTAGACCCAGCCGACCAGCGGCTTGCCTGCGATCTCGCGCAGCATCTTGCGCGGCAAGCGGGTAGAAGCCAGGCGAGCGGGGATGATGGCGACGGATTTCACGGATTCAGCAGCAGTTCTGGAATTTGCGGCGCTCCCACTGAACATGAAGCTTAGCCCTGATCACTTCAGCGTGTCGCTGCGGTAAAGTTGCCCGAGTTGGGTGCGGTAACCAAATGCCATCCAGCGCCCGTCCGCGGTAATGGCGGTCGGTACATTCATGGGCCTCAGACCTACCGCGTCTTTCGGGGTTATCGTCTGCCACAGTTCCCGCCGGCCGGACTCAACATCAACTTTATAAATGCTGAGGCCGGTAGGGGTTACGGTCTGCACAAATAGATGCTTCAAGTCCGCCCATCCAATCGGCTCGTCCGTAACCAGAATGCCGGGGATCGGCTTGGAGCTGCCGCCCGAGATGGAACGGACGGTCACGCTCCCATTCTGTTGACTAATGAAAGATTGCCCATCCGGCGCGATCGCCCCCCACGACATGTTTCCCGGCGACAACTGCTTTGGCGTCGAACCATTTACGTCTGTAACGTAGACGGTCTCAGCTTGGCCGGGCTGGCTAGCGACCATCAGAATATGTTCTCCGTCAGGGAACCATTCCGCCCATCGCGGCTGCATGCCGTCCCAGTGCAACGCGCGAGCCTGCCCAGGGCCAACGGGTACAATCTGGATGCGTTTCGCGGGATCGTCCGGAAGCTGCACCAGCGCCCATTTTCCATCGGGACTGATGTCCGAGGCGTATCCGCCTCCAGCGATGCGAACCGCCGGGGAGCCGTCGCTCTTCCGCACGTACACCGAGTAGTCGTTGCCTGACTGTTCGGATAAATCGGTGAACAACACCTGGCTTCCATCCTTAAACAGCCGCGGACCCCAACTGTAGGAGAGCCAGCTCAGGTCGCGTTCCTGATTCGACCCATGCTCGACCAGTTCCATCGTCCCGCGCGCTTCTTCGGTCGAAACCAGCGCGCGACCCGACGACGCAATGTCGAGAATGCGGGTCGGCGCCGTGCCACAATACACAGTCCTTTCCTTGCCTGATAAAGTGACGGCATGAATGCACCACTGTTCTCCTGATTCCGCAGCGGAGAACCAAACCTCTTTCCCCGACGGAGCCCACGCCAAACCCTCCAGGGATTCCCATCCAGTCGATATGGTTCGCAACTTTCCCAAGCGGTCAAGCAGCACGAGGTCGCCCCGATCATCGGGATTCGGGGGGTGACGAAACAGCGCCACTTGGGTTCCGTCCGGAGAAACCCGCAGATCGCTCATCCAGCCTTCGCTTTCGAGCAGCACCTTTCCGATAGGATATTGCAATCTCCATTTATCGTTGTTGCGGTCAAGGACGGCGAGTTCGTCCCCGTCCGGTCCCCAGTCGGCATCGAAGACATGCTCCAGCAGTTCGCGAGGCGCGCTGCCGCCCAGAGGAGAAGTCGCCAGCGTTCCGCCCCATTCATAGTGGGCGAAATAGATTGGCCGCATCAGGACCGCCATCTGACCCTGCCGCGAGATTGCCAGCAGCATTGCCCCGCCCAGACCCGCCGGCGTTGATGCGGGATAGTCCTCGCGAATGCTATAAGTGTCGGGCGCCTCTGCGCCGAATTTGGCGCTGTAGAAGACAGTTTTGGTATCGGGCGCAAACCGGCCTCGAATCACTTCGCCGCGATGGTACGAGACCCGAGTAAAAGTCGGCGGTGAAGGGGGCGCAGGCCGCAGATACCAGGCAATCGCGGCTCCCAGGGCGAGGCCTGCAACTGCGGCGGCTGCCACGAATACCGGCCAGCGCGGCTTTCCCGTGCTGCCTGCGATCGCCGCATTCGCGGCTGTCCTCGAGGTGGTGCCGCTCAGAGCTTCCAGTGCGAATGCGAGATCTTTTGCGGATTGGAAGCGCTGTTCCGGCTGCTTCTCGAGGCAGCGCCGTACAATGCGCTCTAGCCCCGGCGAGACCGGATGTTCCATTTCGTTCAGTTCCGGCGGATCTTCTTTCAGGATCGCCGTCATTGTCTCGGCCGCGCTATCGCGGCTGAAGGCGCGCTTGCCGGAAATCATCTCGTACAGCACGGCGCCGAAAGCAAAAATGTCGGTGCGGGAGTCCACTGCCGAGCCGCGCACCTGCTCGGGCGCCATGTAACCGGCCGTGCCCATCACCATGCCGGCTTCCGTCGGCAGACTGGTCAGGGTCAGGCCATCGGATTCACTCTTTTCGCCGCGAGCATTCGGCGCCAGCTTGGCCAGGCCGAAATCGAGAATCTTCACCCGGCCTTCTTTGGTGAGGAAAATATTCTCCGGCTTCAAATCGCGATGCACGATGTTCTCGTCGTGCGCCGCCGCCAATCCCTGCGCGATCTGCGCCGCATAATCGGACGCCTTGCGCGACGTCAGCGGGCCGCGGTCAAGCTCGGCGCGCAACGTGCTCCCGTCCAAAAGCTCGGAGACAATAAAAGGCGAGCCGTCCTGCTCTCCAATATCGTGAATGGCGAGAATGTTGGGATGGTTCAGCGCCGCCACTGCGCGCGCCTCCTGCTCGAAGCGCCGCAGTCGGTCGGCGTCGCGAGAAAAAGATTCCGGCAGCACCTTCAGCGCGACTTCACGCCCAAGGCGTATATCCCGGGCGCGATAAACTTCGCCCATGCCTCCAGCACCCAGGGGGCCGAGAATTTCGTAAGGGCCAAGTTTGCTGCCAGGAATCAGCGTCATGGTTCGCGCAATTATAGTCGACTGCGGCAAGTTGCAGAGTGTTCGACGATTACGGGCACAGGGTCGGGCTAGCCGGAAACCATCGAGGACTGAGATGGGGGCTTCTGTTCGATAAGCCGGCCAGCCGGTTTGACACTATTTTGCCGCGGCTTTTAGAATCGAAAGGTTGTGCGCGGGGCGCGGGGATGCTTGCTTCGATCCGCGTCGGGAGGCTCCTGTTTCGGCAGGCCCGTCTCGTTGTTACCTCTGTAGCAAATTGTTACTCAGTCTGGTTGGCACTT
>CAWFLH010000002.1:0-277486 GCA_963816575.1 uncultured Acidobacteriaceae bacterium
CGCACTCTCTTTCCACGGCTTGATGACTTTATCGAGGCGCAGCATCAAACGACCTCGACAAGTGGGACTTGCTGTTTGGCCGCGTCGTAGCGCAGCTTGTAGCGTTCGGATTTCGCGAGGATGCGGAGGAAGGCCGGATCGCTGTTCGTTACCCAATGCCCGAAAGCAAAACCCCCGATGAATACGGCGATAGCGGCGAGGATGGAATTGAAGAGGTTGAAGGCACCCACTGCGCCGACGCATACGAAGTAAAACAGCGTCCGTTCGACGCCCAAGTAGGTGAGAGGCTTGTGCAGGCTCTTGAAGACTCGATTTGTGCGATGTTTCTGCTGTGCTTTGTCGGGCATATTGTTCTCGTTTCAGCGTGGCACGCAACGGGATCGCGGGCAGAGCGACTAACAGCCGCTACACTCCCCAGAGCCAACTCAGGACATTCACGGCGAGAACAGCAATGCCCGTTCCGGCGGCAACGCCGGCTAGCGCCTTTTTCGCACCGGGTTCGCCGTGGGCGAAACCGTACCCGCCGATCACGATCGCAACCAGACTTGCAACCTTCGCGATGGTGCCGGTGAAAAGGCTTTGGATGGCGTTGAAGCCGGTGTCGAACGGTGAACCCTGTCCCATCGCCGCCACAGGCACGAAGAGAAGCAGGGCAAGAATAACGGTGGTTGGACGCACGCATTTCGACCGAAGAAGCGGCTGGAGTTGACGGACGAGATAAATTTGGGACCAACGTGGCATATGCACCTCCGGCAGGGGCTTAATGCGGCTGCTTTTAGCGCAAACCTAACCGCGCTGAATCACGGTGTCCAATAACTTCTCGGATTGACTTCATTCCTGGCGGTTATGAGTTCAAAAGGTGAAGTGATTCGACGTGGAATTCGTTGTCAACGTCGGCATGAGAAAGACTCCACCGACCTTGCAATAAAGGACTTACCGAATCGTCGCTTTGTATAACCTTCGGCTACCCACATAGCTCCGGGCGAGCTGCGGCGAATGTTCTGAAAAGGAGCGCGAGATGGCGAGTCCTATCGCTGCCTCAACGAATCTCAGGCGTTCTTGGCGAATGACTTTCGTTCTGTAAGCCCCGCTTGTTCAATACGTTCTCCATCCGCACAGTGGCCTTGTGAGCGGGAATTGGCTGTGACAAATCGGCCTAGTGCTGTCTTTAATAACCTGCAGGAATGAACTCAATCCGAAAAGTTATTGGACACGGCGGCAAGGATGAATCAAATTGGTTAACATCGCCGGTCTTGTACCGGTTTTTTCTGTATACCTCACCAGCCCGTTCCGCTTTGAGGAACTGTCCGTCACAGAAGGCCGACGGCTGAGGTGAAACAATGCTTCACAAAGAACCAGCCACGGTGGTATTAAATGAACTCATCGGTAGGCGGCTCCTGAATGTCAGGGAGGCCGCCCAATATCTGGGGCTCGAAGTGGACACCGTCTACAAGAAATCCAGGTTGCGGGAGGTTCCCTGCGTCAAGGTTGGTCGAGCGTTGCGGTTCGATTTGAAAGCGCTAGAGCGCTTCATCGAGCAGCACACAATCGAAACCATTGACTGAAAGGAGAAGCTAGAGTGTCCATTCACAGAAAGTGCGAAGGAGTGTTTGAAGTCCGTTGGAGGGAAGGAGGACGGAACAAAAGCCTGCGGGTTCGCGGCGCGCATGAACTGGCCAGGAAAATCGAACGAAAGAAGATGTCGGCGCGCGATGAAAACCGGCATCTCGACGTCAAGCGGGAGGTCAATTTTCGGATGACGGCGCTGATTGATCGGTACTGGACGCATTACGGCATGAAAAAGCGCTCGGCAAGCCGGGAGAAAAGCGTGCTGGAGGGCATCCGGGTGGAACTGGGCCGGATGTTCGTGCGGGAGATCGACGGTATCGCGGTCGGGCGCTGGTACGAAAAACTGACGGCAGTGCACGAGCTGTCGCCGGAACGGCCGTTCGGCATTTCAACGTCATGCACCACATGATGGAGAAGGCTTCCACAATCTGGTCGAAGGAAACCGGCATCGACCGAAATCCTGCGGATCAGGTGGAAGTGAGGCGACCCGATGATCAGAGGGACCGTTACCTGTCGGAAGACGAGCTTCGGAGCCTGAAGCGGGCGCTTGACGAAAGGAAGTACCGGAAGGGTACGAAGGACCATCAACAAGACGTTTTACCGTCTAAGGCTAATCGTTCTGATCGCCGTCACGACCGGAATGCGCGTGGCGGAGATCTTCGGCCTTCGATGGTCGGACGTGATGTATGGCGAGGGGCTGTTGGCAGTGCGGGCAAAGCTGAAGGGCGGCAAGATGCGTTATGTCCCGATGCTTCCAGAACTGGCCGGCGAGCTGCGGCGCTATCCCGCAGTAATTGGTGAGGATCGGATTTTTCCGCCGAAAGAGGGCGCTGTAAGCGGACGGCAGCGGGTGGAAGGAAGTTTCGAGGACCTGCTTGAAAGGGCTGGAATTGAGGATTTCCGCTTTCACGATCTGCGTCATACGTTTGCATCCTGGTACATGATGAACGGCGGCGATCTTTACGAGCTTGCGAAAATCCTCGGCCACTCGAACATCAAGATGACCGAGCGCTATGCCAAGCTGGCGCGGCAACACATCGCCCGGACCGGCAATACGGCACGGGAGATGTGGAAACTGCTGGAACAACCGAGGCTGCTGGAGCAACAACGACCGCGACACGGCGAACATCCTGTCCGATGTTCGCGTATAGTTCGCGCGACTGAAACCTGAGTTTTCTGGCTGCTGCTAAGTTCTTCAGAATGATGGTGGCCAGGGACGGAGTTGAACCGCCGACGCCAGCCTTTTCAGGGCTGCGCTCTACCACCTGAGCTACCTGGCCACGTATCGAAACCCGCTCATCTGCCGCGGGCTGCGAGGATTGTTCACTTCACGCTGATTGTTGCGGGATTGCCAATCGGGTGAATCAGTTTACTGGAGCGCGTGCGGAACAATTTCGATTATAGCAATGGCCGGGAGTTCACTCAACACAGACGGGCCAAGCTCGTGATGCTACCATCCCATTCATCGTCGTCATCGCGCACCGGTTGGTCCCGAACCAGTAAGGAATCTCGCGGTAATCCTCGACCGCGAACACTGCCAGATCGGCATCTTTGCCGGGTTCAATGCTGCCCTTGCGGTCCGCGACACGCAGTGCCCACGCCCCGTTGATGGTGGCCGCAGCAATGGCCTCCGCTGGCGACATCTTCATGTGCGTGCAGGCCAGCGACATCGCCATCGGCATGCTTAAGGTCGGCGACGTGCCGGGATTGTAGTCCGTCGCCAGCGCCACCGGCACGCCTGCATCGATCAGACGGCGCGCCCGCGGATATTCCTTCAGCCCCAGAAAGTAATTTGCCCCCGGCACCAGCGTGGCGACCGTGTCGTGATTAGCCAACCGCGCGATGTCGTCTTCGTTCACGTGGTCCATGTGATCGAAAGACGCCGGATTGAAGCGCAGGAACGGCTGCAAGGCTGTCTCAGAAAGCTGGCCCATGTGAGCTCGCACGCTAAGACCATGTTGTTCAGCCGCTTCAAAAATCTGCTTCGTCTCTTCCGCGGTAAACGCCCCGTGGTCGCAGAAAACATCGACGAACTGCGCAAGCTTCCGCTTCGCCGCCAGCGGAATCATCTCGTTGCAAACGGTCGCAACATACTCTCGTGAGTGTCCCTGAAATTCTTTTGGGACGACGTGTGCCCCGAGTAGAGTTGCGACAACCGTCCCCGGCCACCGGGAGGCAGCCTCGCGAATCGCTTCCAGCGACTTCAGTTCCGATTCGACCGTCAACCCGTAGCCCGACTTCGCCTCAACGGTTGTGGTCCCGTGCGCCGCCATGTCGCGCAGCACAGCCAAAACTTTCTTTGCGAGAAAACTCTTCCCTGCCTTCCGCACGCCCTCCAAGCTCGACCGGATGCCTCCACCAGCGGCAGCAATCTCTTCATAAGAAGCGCCTTCGATACGCTTCTCGAAATCGACCAGCCGCGGACTGACAAAAACAGGATGCGTGTGCGAATCCACAAAACCGGGGAGAACAACTTTGCCCGCGCAGTCGATCTCAAGAACTTTCTTGCGATTCTTCTTCAGCCACGGATCTCGCAACGCGTCTTTGGTTTTACCGACGGCAACTACCTTCCCACCGAGACAGAGCACGGCGCCATTTTCGATGATGCCAAGTTCTTTGAGATTGGGACCTCGCCGCGGGCCAAGCTGACTGAAAGCTGATTGCAGAGTGAGCAACTGGCTAATATCGGCCAGCAATAGCGGAGGCTGCATTCGCTGAGTCACTTTTCGGGAGACCACGCTCAAGCAGTTTAGCAGCCGTCAAGATTCAATGGCTCGCAGGATGTGCTCTGCGTAGTTGCCTGAATATCGGGCATGCTATATAATCAGGCATTCAGATGTGAGGAGTGACCCCATGCAGTCGGCAAGAGTCGGGAAGCGAGGAGCGATCGTTGTGCCTGCAAAGCTTCGCAAGCGCTTTGGCATCGAAGAGGGCAGCGTGGTCATCGCCGAAGAGACGGAAGACGGCATTCTCATTCGTCCTGCGATGGTTGTTCCCGTCGAACGATACTCTCCGCAGCGTAAGGCGGAATTCCTGCTATCCAACGCTGTCGACGCCGCCGACTACCGTCAGGCCCGGAAAGAAGTGCGGAAGTTGGGCCTCGATCCGGACTCGATTCTACATCTGCGACCCGAATAAATGGACCGGCTGTTTCTTGATGCCAACGTTCTGTTTTCTGCCGCCTACAAAATCGATGCGCGGCTTCTGTTGCTCTGGAAACTCAGGTACGTGACGCTTTGTAGCTCCCGCTACGCATTACAGGAAGCAAGGATCAACCTCGCGGGTGAAGATCAGTGGTCGCGGCTCACTGAGCTTTCTGCGTCGCTTCAACTGTTCGAAGCAGGACAAGCCGCCCTTCCTCCGAGGATTCTCCTACCCGAAAAGGATATGCCGATCCTCCTCGCGGCCATCGAAGCGCGGGCTACTCACTTGCTGACGGGTGATGTTCGACACTTCCGAACTTACTTCGGTAAGAAGATTGCGGGAATCGCGATTACGCGTCCGGGAGAGTACCTGAGAGTCCGGACCGTCCCCTAAGAAGCATTCGGCTACGACTCCATCGGCACTCTCACGCCACTCTTCTTCGCAAACTCCTTAGCCTCGTCATATCCTGCATCCGCGTGCCGAATAATACCCATCCCCGGGTCCGTCGTCAGCACGCGCTCGATGCGCTTGGCCATGGCATCTGTGCCGTCGGCCACCATGACCTGCCCCGCGTGCAGCGAGTAACCAATGCCCACGCCGCCGCCGTTGTGAATCGACACCCACGACGCACCCGCCGCCGTATTCAACAAAGCATTGAGCAGCGGCCAGTCCGCAACGGCGTCGGAACCATCCTTCATGCTCTCGGTCTCGCGAAACGGAGACGCGACCGAGCCGCAGTCGAGGTGATCGCGTCCAATCACGATCGGCGCCTTGATCTTCCCTTTCTTCACCAGATCGTTCATCGCGAGACCGAACTGCGCGCGCTCGCCGTAACCCAGCCAGCAGATGCGCGCCGGCAATCCCTGAAACTTGATGCGCTTGCGGGCGAGATCAATCCAGCGCCGCAGGATGCGGTTCTCGGGAAACAACTTCAGGACCAGATCGTCCGTCACGTGAATATCGGACGCCTCGCCCGATAACGCCACCCAGCGGAATGGCCCGCGTCCCTCGCAAAACAGCGGTCGGATGTAAGCAGGCACGAACCCAGGAAAATCGTAAGCCTTCTTCACCCCGCTCTGAAACGCAAAGGTGCGAATATTGTTGCCGTAATCAAACGTCACCGACCCCATCTTCTGCAGCCGCAGCATGCCTTCCACATGCGCCGCGATGGCGTCGAGCGATTTCTCCTGATATACCTTGGGGTCGTTCTTCCGTAACTCGACAGCCTCCGCGAGCGTCATGCCATTCGGCACATAGCCATTCAGCGGATCGTGCGCAGAAGTCTGGTCGGTAAGAATGTCTGGCACCACACCGCGCGCGGCCAACTCCGGAATCACGTCCGCGCAATTCCCCACCAGCCCCACCGACACATTCTCTTTCTTGCGGACGGCATTCTTCAAAATGCGCAACGCTTCATCCAAAGTTGTGACCATGAAGTCGCAATAGCCGGTCTTCAGCCGCTTCTTGATGCGCTCGGGATCGACATCAATCCCCAGAAACGCCGCGCCCGTCATGGTCGCAGCCAGCGGCTGAGCTCCGCCCATGCCGCCCATGCCGCCGGAGACAATCAGCTTGCCGGCAAGATCGCCGCCGAAATGTTTCTCGCCCGCGGCCGAAAACGTTTCGAATGTCCCCTGCACAATTCCCTGCGAGCCAATGTAGATCCACGAGCCCGCCGTCATCTGGCCATACATCATCAGCCCGGCGCGCTCTAGTTCGTTGAACTTCTCCCAGTTCGACCAGTGACCCACCAGATTCGAATTAGCAATGAGCACCCGCGGAGCATGATCGTGCGTCTTGAACACACCCACAGGCTTGCCTGACTGCACCAGCAAAGTCTCGTCGTTTTCCAGCTTCCTCAGAGTTGCGACGATGGCGTGGTAAGCCTCCCAACTTCGCGCCGCGCGCCCCGTTCCCCCGTAGACGACAAGATCCTGCGGACGCTCGGCGACCTCTTCATCGAGATTATTCATCAGCATGCGCATAGCGGCTTCCTGCTGCCAGCCTTTGCAGGTGATGGAGTTTCCGCGCGGCGCGCGAATCGAGACGGGAGCCTGAATCTCAGTTTCGACGGGCATAATTAGATGTTACTTGGTGAGTGTGGGACTGTTCAAATCTGCAAACTGAGTTCGTCCAGGTGGACTTCACCCCAACGCCTTGGACTGAAGACGTCTGTCCTTGTGATACATCCACTGCACCAATTCCGCCAAGCCAAGCATGGCCAAACCCACCCAGAGCGCCTCTTGTGAACCATAGACGAGCGCAGCTGCGATGCCGACAACAAATGAGACGAGGCCAATGCTCTCGAATCCTCGAGGGAGTCTCAGCGTGTAGCGGAAAGTGAGAGCCACCGCCGTTCCTGTGTAAAGCACCCACGCGGCGACCGTGCTTCTGGTCACGGGTTTGCTAAGGTAGGGCGCAAACATTAAACCAATCGCGAGCCGGACCAATACATACGCGAGGGCTGCGAAGAGCCATCGAGCCCAATATTTGGTTGTCCTGAACATGAACAGCATTAGCCCCAAGGCCAAAACCGTCCCGAGGAGGCGTCGAATCGGTGTGTGCGGGTCAGCCAGGCCAACCGCGAAGGTCAGGCTAACCTCCAGGAGAGCAAAGACAACGAAGACAAGTACAATGCAGCCCGCGATTCTGAAACCTGACCGCACCTGCGCTCCGACTGTGCGCTTCTTGGTCACAATCAGGAATTCTACGATCCTTTGCGGGAAACTTGAAACCAGAAACGCCGGACCTACTCACCAAGTGTTGTATGCCGAGGTCCCATCGCTAGAGGTCGCAGTCGACGCCGACTTCACGTCGTCGATGCCGGGATCCTGCTGGTCCACCGTCAGGAGCACATCCTCTTGCACAACTTCCCAGTTCGCTTCACCCGTCATGGGATCCTTGGGAATGACCTTGATGTAGCCCCCGGATACCAGATCATCCAGCGACTGCGGCGCCTTTTGTTTGTCGAGCGTGTACTGCGAGATCAGCTTGCGCAGTTCGAACAAGTCGTTCCGCAGCACGGCCTCGCGCGACCTCACCAGGGCCTGGTTATAAACGGGGAGCGCAATCGACAGCAAGATGCCCATAATGATGATGACGATCATCATTTCGAGCAACGTGAACCCGAAGCTGCGCCCAGCTTTCAGTTTTTTCAACATCTACCAGTCCTTATACTTCGTGCCGTCGAGAGCCATGCCCTGCGATTTTGTATAGACGTCGAACACGCTCTGCCCGCCCCAGGAGTCCGATTCCGGATCATCCTGCATTGAGCGCAGCCCCCACTCTGTGGTGCCGGTCATAGGATCGGTAGGAATCTTGCGCAGGAAGCGAACCTTCTTGCCCTGCACATCCTCGCCCTTCACCAGCGTTTCGAGGTCAGGAGGATAGTTCTGGCTGTCCACCTTTGTCCGGAACATCTGGCGGTCAGCCGCGTCTTTATAGCGGTCGATCGCGTCGCGCATCTCCCATAAATCCTCGCGCAGCATGCGCTCTTTCTCGCGCTGGATGGTCACCCGCGCCAGCGGAACCGCCAGGCTCGAGAGAGCTACCAGGATCGCGGTGGCAATGATCAATTCGAGCAGCGTAAAACCCCGCTCGGGTCCGGCCCTACGCCCGCGATGGAATCTGTGTAACTTCATCTTGAAATCCGGATTGAGGAACCGCGCGACAGATCCTATTGCACGGTCACCGACGCCTGCGCTCCATTCACCGTGATGGCCTGCTGGCCAGGATCACGCGCTCCACCTCGAGTAATGGTCAGGGGAGACTGTCCACTGGCCTTCGCTTGAAATGTCATTGTGACCACTGCGCCCTGCCCGGAAACTCCACCCGCCCCCGGCGGCCGAGTAGCGGTGATCTGCAAAGTTCCGGTGGTCTCATCTTCGCGGTGCACCAGGGCCACGGCCTGCCCATCCTGCGAAAGGAACCCGCCGTTAGAAACGTTCACCAACTGCAGCTTCGACGGATCATAGTTCATCTGCACCGGCACGGAATAAACGTTCTGCGCTCCCGAAATCAGCAGGTTCACGACGAAGGTGTTGCCCTTCACCGCCGTGATCTGCCCCGGATCAAACAGGAAGTTTGTTCCTCCGGGTGCCCCGGGACTCGCAGCCGGATTCGCAGATTGGTTCGGGATTGGATTTACCGGCGAACTCCCCGGCGGCTGAGCGGCCGGCAGTTGCGTTCCCGGCGCCTGGGGCTGCGCCACAGGCGCAGCCGGAGCGGCCACATGGGCAACGTGCCGCAACACAATCGTGTTCGCAGTCCCGATCTCGATTTGCCGTTGGTTTAACTCGGTGACCGTGTTTCCTCGGATGATATGAGGAGTAATAGCGAAAACGGTTTCGTCCTGCGACTTATCCTGCGAAACCTGCCCAAAGAGATATCGCAAGATCGGAATCTGCGCCAACCCCGGGATTCCAGCCAAGGACTTGGTCTGCGAATCGTCAAAGATCCCACCGATCAGGCTCGATTCACCGTCCCTAAGCCGGATTTCGTGCTCGATCTTCTTCTGTCCGATGATGGGCTGGCTGATGCCGCCAATACTGGACTGGCCCACCACCGAGGAAATTTCCATGGTGATCTTCAGCGTCACTTCCCGGTCCGCATGCACGTGCGGAGTCACATCGATGTTCACACCCACATCCAGGTATTGAAACTGGGTGTTGACCAGCGGGTTGATGCCTACGCCGCCGATTCCGGGCTGGAACGAGCCTGTGGCCACCGGCACGCGTTCGCCGATCTTAAGCGTCGCCTTCTGGTTATCCAGCGCGCGCACCTGCGGATTCTGCAACATCTTGGTGTCGCTATCGCCCATCACCGCCGACAGGTTGGCGGAAGGAATCGTTACCGTAAAATCGGTCGCGTTCAAATTGCCCAGAGTATTTAAATTCAGCCCAGTGCCGGTGCCCGAGGTGACTGTCCCACCCGTTCCCGAATTTGTCGTAGCGGTAGTCGTTGTCGTGTTGATATTGCTCTGTAACGTGACGGTGGCGCTACTCGGCGGCAGCAATCCCAGGGTACGCGATTTGTCCTTGCTCACCTGCAATACCGCAATGTCGACAATCACTTCCGGACGCGCCCTGTCCAAATCGTCCACCAGCTTTTCGGCCAGCGCAATCTGGTCGGGCGTGCCCCGCACCACCAGCGCATTCTGTGAGAGCAACTGCTGCACGCGCTGCACATCCAGCACGGCGCGAATCGCGTTCACCACATCCTGCAGCTCGGTAGGCTGCGAAATATTCGAAAGATAAAAAGTCTTAAGGACGCTTTGCTCCAGCTCCTTGCGCTTGGCGGGATTGTCCTGCGCCACGAAGATCGTGTTCGCGGTCACCGGACGCCAGAAGGTTTTCGACTCCAGCGCCGTAATCTCCAACGCCTCTTCCAGCGTCACTCCATTCAGCTCGACCTTGATGCGCCGCGATGTATAGTCCGGATCGAATAGAACGTTGATCCCGGCCAACTGCCCTACCGTTTGATAAATCACCTTGGTATCTTCGGTGAGCTTCACCGTAATGGGAACGTTCGAGATAGGCGCAAGTTCTACCGGACCGGGCGCATCCCTGATCCTCTTTTCCAGTTGGTTGGGCGGTCCGGCGGCCTGCGGAGGAGGATTGTTGGCATTATTAATCATCTCCAGCGTGCGCTTCACTTCCTGCTGCGCAATGAAGAGCGAAGGGTCGATCTGCGCTGCCTTTTGAAATTCGGCCAGCGCCTCCTGCAGCTTGCCCTCATCGCGCAGTCCCTGTGCGTGATGGACGATGGTCGCGGCCGCCAAAAATCGCAGGCGCTCGAACGATGCCTTATAGCGCAAATCCTTTGGCTTCAGGTCGTAAGCCTGCTTGTAGAAATTGTAAGCAGCCTCATACTTCTCCCGCGCCTCAGCGTCCTGACCCTGATCGTAGGCAGTCTTGGCTTTGTCGGCGATGGCGGGCAATATGGTAAACACGACCAGCAGCACTGCGGCTGCAGGCATCAGACGTCTCATTCTTGATTCCTCGTCAACAAAGTCTTCGTCGGAAACCAATCTCCAACCCCGGCTGCCAGCGAACCCGAAATTCGCGAGAACGATTCGCGCGAACGCTGCACCTGAACGCTACGTTCAACCCGCGCAACCGAGCATTTCGCTGCGATTATAGCATCGGGCTTCGCCTCTCCCCATGTGATTGCACCTACAGCAGTTACATCTTTGGTCTTAGTCCAAAAGGAGGTCGACTTCCGCCTTCCGGCTTTCCGCTTCGGGGTTTCCGGATGTCGGCAGCCGCCCTGCACCGCGCCTACACTGTGCCTACGCTGTTAAGATAAAGCCGCAACCATCCATGCCCCGCCAATCCACCCACGAAACCAAGTCCAGCCCGGAGAAAGCCCCCCGCCGCGAACCGACAGCCTCCGGCCAACGAGACGCCGCCGTTAATAGGATCGCTTCACATAACTACTTCTTGCTGGAAAAATTTGAGTGTGGCGTGGTTCTTACCGGAACCGAGGCCAAATCAGTCCGCGGCGGCCTGGCCACCCTCAAAGACGCCTACGGCCTGGTCAAGGACGGCGAACTCTGGCTACTCAACGCCCATATCGGTCCCTACGAGCACGGAAACATCCACAATCACGCTCCCCTGCGCACCCGTAAGTTGCTCATGCACAAGGAGGAAATCCGCAAGCTGATCGGCAAAACCCAGCAAAAAGGCCTCACCCTGATCCCCGTCCGCATGTACTTCAAGAACGGCAAGGTAAAGGTCGAACTAGCCCTGGCCAAAGGCAAGCAGCTCTGGGATAAACGAGAAACCGAACGCCGCCGCACCGCCGACAAAGAAGCCAGAGAAGCCATCCGTAGCCGCAAGAAGTAGATTCTGTAGCGCCGACGTCCCGCATAAGAGTTACATCGATCATTTTGTCGGGGCGGGCGGCGGCCCAGCAGAAACTTCGTGTCCAATTTCTTCAAGCAAACAAGTAAGCCAATCGGAGCATTGAGAATCGGGCCGAGCTGACAATGCGTGTTATGCGCATGTTGCGTTAAGGCGGCGCGTACGTTGCTGTGATCGGCATCACAGCAAACAGTGCGGACCCCCTGCGAACATGGAATAATAGGAACATTGCTCTTCGAATATTCGTAGTTTCGTTATGCGGCGTTTTGCCGACAGCTTCCACGAAGTGTTGCGTGCCATGTGGACGCACAAACTTCGCTCCTTCCTCACCATGTTTGGCATTGCCTGGGGAGTAGGTTCGCTGCTGCTCCTGGTTGGACTAGGAGAGGGCTTTCGCGCAGGAACCGCCAAAAGTATGGCGAGCTTTGGCGAAGACTACATGCAGATCTTCAACGGACGTGTGCCAGCGCTTGGCGGCAGCCAGCTTTCGTCCCGCCAGTACTACCTGAACTACCAGGACTATTTGGACATTCGTAGCTCGCGGTTTGTCCGCAATGCCACGCCCGTAATCTACCGTGGCGACCTTCGGCTGGTGAGCGAGTACGGCAGCAGCAACGGCTATGTGGACGGCGCCGAACCGCAGTTCTCGGGCATTCGCTACCAGCCGATCGATCAGGGACGCTATTTGGATTGGAACGACGAACGCGAGCGCCACACCGTCTGTGTAATCGGAAGCGAGTTTGTGCGCATATTGTTCCCCGGCCGGCCAGCCGTTGGCAGCACGCTCCTCATCAATAGTGTGCCGTTTGAGGTGGTTGGGACCATGCAGAAAATCGGTCACGGAAACAACAACAGCCAGAACATGCGCCTGATCATGCCTTATACCACCATGGCTACCTATTTCCCGATGCAGGGAGCAGGCAACGAAAAAGCGATCAAGTATGTAGCCTACCAGCCGCTTACGCGCGACCAGCACCCGCAAGCCAAGAAGGCGGTGCGGAGTATCGTTGCCAGAAACCATAAGTTTGATCCCGAGACGCCCGACGCCTTTGACGATTGGGATTCGATCGCCAGCGCCGAGATGATTGGCAAAATCTCCGATGCCATGGATACGTTCCTGGGAGCCGTAGGTCTGGTGACACTCGGTCTCGGCGCAATCGGTGTGGTCAACATTATGCTGGTAACGGTAACGGAGCGCACCCAGGAAATCGGGCTGCGCAAGGCTTTGGGCGCCACCAAACGCAACATCTTGTTCCAGTTCTTTCTAGAGGGTCTGATGCTTACCGGAATCAGCGGCGCCATTGGCCTGGGTGCAGCCTACGTGGCCACCAAGCTGTTCGGACTTGTGCCCCAGATCGATGGATTCGAATTGCCTCACATTTACCCGGCGACGGCCGTGCTCGCCATGGGCAGCCTTGCTTTGGCGGGCATTGCCGCCGGCCTCTATCCGGCGCGGCGGGCGGCCTTGCTCCAACCCGTGGAAGCCCTTCGTCAGGAGTAACGGTCAGGAGTAGCGAATGATCCATGCGAAAGACGTGCTCTCGGAAGCGTATGGATCACTCAGGTACAACCGCCTGCGAACTGCGCTGACCATGCTGGGTATGGCCTGGGGGATCGCCACCGTAGTGTTGTTGCTGGCCTATGGCACGGGTTTCTCAACCGCCATCGTCAACATATTCAGGAGCTTTGCCAGCACGTCCGCGATGGGCATCGCCGGCGGGCGCACGTCTATGCAGGCCGGAGGAAACAAGGCCGGGACGAGTATCCGGTTAACCAGGGACGACGTTGATCGGATCGTGGTGAATGTGCCGGAAGTGACCCGCATCTCTCCGGAATCGTCTTTCGATGCACTCGTCAGCTACGAGGGACGTTCCTACACTTGGAGCGTCCATGGCGGCAATCCCGCGGTCCAGGAAATTCAGAACCTGCGACTGAATCTCGGGCGTTTCTATACCGCCGAGGACTTGCAACTGCGCGCGCGCCTCTGCGTGCTGGGCTCGGAATCCAGTGAAAAGTTATTTTCCGGCCGCTTCCCCCTGGGCGAGACGGTTCGTATCAGTGGCATTCCTTACGAAGTAATCGGCGTGCTTCAGCCCCGGCCGCAGGAAGGCACTGAGAACAGTATCAACCGCAACGTCTATATCCCATTCCCCACCATGAGCGATTTTCGCAATACCTATTACATCGACATGATCTGGTTAGACTTTCTCGGCTACAACTATGGAGGCGTCGAAAAGTCGGTTCGTACCACGCTGGCGGCACAACACAATTTTCGCGCCGACGATAGGCGGGCTCTCTTCGTTTTCAGCATCATGGATCAGCTTTCGCAATTTCGTACCATAACCATCGCGCTGCAGGTATTGCTTGCCTTTATTGGTACTTTGACTCTGGGTATCGGCGGCGTGGGACTCATGAACATTATGCTCGTAAGCGTAACCCAGCGCACGCGTGAGATCGGGGTGGAGAAGGCTCTAGGTGCTCGCCGCTTCGATATCCTCGTGCAGTTCTTGTCCGAAGCGCTCGCGATTACGTTCTTTGGCGGCCTTTTAGGGATCGTGCTCGCCTACATCATCTCCTTCTCTGTAGGGAGTCTCACTTTCTACAGCGCGCTCGCCCAGCATGGAGAGGTGGGCGATATTCGACTCATCATTTCGCCAATCAGCGTATCGGTTTCTACGGCAATCCTGGCCCTGGTGGGGTTGGTCAGCGGCATGATTCCAGCGATACGCGCGTCCCGTCTCGATCCTATTGATGCACTTCACTACGAATAGAACATGCTCTCAGCCTCGAACTAGCCCTGGCCAACGGCAAGCAGCTTTGGGATTGAAACCGAGCGCCGCCGTACCGCAAACAAAGAAGCTAGAGAGGCGATCCGAATGAGTGGAACTGCCGTTTCAACAGTTACCGGCCAGAGGCCAGTGAGCGCTGTGGGGATTTTCCCCGACTAACCGACCGCTCGCAGGGAATCGTTTCCAGAACTGAGAGGCACACGAGCGTGGATGGTGGTGCCTCGCCGGGGGTGGGATGCGACTGAAAGCGTCCCGTTCACTAGCTTTATCCGTTCCTCCATACTGGTTAGACCGAGCCCTCGCCCCTGCTTTGCTGCTTCCCAATCAAAGCCCGAGCCGGCGTCTTGTACCGTGAGATGAAGCGCTCCCCGCTCTGCCCACAATCGCACCTCGAAATGCCGGACTCCGCTGTGTTTTGCCGAGTTGTGGAGAGCTTCCTGCGCAACTCGGAAGAGGCTAAGGGAAACGTCGGTGGCCAAAAGGTGCGGCAGGCCGTGAGAACTGAAATCAATCTCCGCCCTCTGCTGTTCTTCGAATTCCTTGCAGAAGCCTTTGAGGGCAGCGGCCAGGCCGAGAATCTGCAGTTTCGCTGAGTGCAACTGATGGGATAGACCTTGGACGTCGCTCATTATCTCGGATGTTTGCTCTCCGAGTTCATTCAGATGGCCGCCAACTTCACCTGCAGAGAGACTGGGGGTGTCTCGCTCGAGTTGTCGTAGCTCCTGGACCAACAGCGCAAGACGCTGACAGATGTCATCGTGAAGTTCCCTGGCGATCCGAGATCGTTCCTTCTCCTGCGCCTCTATCAACTTGCGGTTCACACTTGCGAGGGCCTGTTCAGCGCTTTTGCGCTCCTCGACGACCACCGCGAGAACCATAAATGGCGCCGCAACCAGGAGGAGGAATACCTGTATGGACGGCACATCGTGAGCCGGCCACAGTCCCACGACGGGTTCGCGTCCGTGGACCGCGCCCCAGATTGCCAGAAAGGCCACAGCGATCGCGAGACTACTGACGCCCGTTGTTCCGAAACGCAACGCCGCCCAGAGCAAGAACGGAACAATCGTCAGTACGGGCGCAACCAGCGTCGAGGGTGAGACAAAGCTGAAATATCCCATGAGCAACAGACCGGCCAGCAGTGCTAAGGCTTCAAAGTAGCGAGAGCGCGAGGCGTTCGCCCATTCCGATCTCTTGCTCACCCAACCCAAAATGGCGGGCAGCAGCGTGAGGTACCCCAGCGCCTGCGCCAGAAAAGCAATCGACCAACTTCTCCAATATTCCCCGTGGGTAGCGAACGCGCTGAAAAAAGCTCCGGCAAATGGTGCTAGAAGCACAGCGAAGAATGAATACTTTGCCAGAGCCTTCACGCTGTTTAGCTGGGGCACGCCCTCAAAGCAATAACTGAGGCCTAATGCAGCTGTCACCACTTCGGTCGCATCAGACAACTGGAAGAAAATGACGGAACGAATCGATATCCCTATGCGCAAGTCGTAAACCGCAAACGTCGCAAGGGCCGCGGCTATTAAGATTGGCCACGTTCTGCGGGGCACGAGCAATAAGACAGATACCAACAGAATGTTGCCCGGCCAAAGTGGCCAATCCAAATGCGGGCGGATTACAACAGTCGTCCCCAATCTCGCAGCGATGTAGGACATTATCGCCACTAGGCACGCGAGTATCGTGATGTGAAATGGGGATCCTAGATTCGCTGTGCTGGACGCCCGGGACCTATCGATAGAAATAGAACTCATAGGACCAAATGAAACGAGGCACCATAATGTTGGCGCTCATTATCCGTCAGGCAGCATCGACGGTCAATATTGCGGATTTCTCCGTAGTGCCTCGGTTTGAAATTCCTTTCTTGTAGCGTCGCGCTTGCGCGGTTTCTGTCTCGTCGATGGCAATGTCGAATACCTGCTTGGCAAGCCAGACGGGATCGCGCGAACGTTTGCCCTTGCTGGTAGTCCACATTACGTCAAGAATCGGATAGCGTCTCGCGGGCAAGTTCCCTTCGCAACTGGTACTTTTGGCAGTGGTGGTGCCTCTCTCGGTGGGCAATAGTGCAATCCGAGAATGTTGTGGTTTCAGCCAGCCAGCTAACCCCGTAACGTTGCCTGCCGGCTCTCTGCTTTTGGGGTTTCCCGCTTCGAGGGGTAGAACAGCGTGAGAAAAGTAACTGCCGTGTCGCGGTTGGGGAATCTGTGGCGGCGACAGACGCTGGCATGCGCTTGTCTGCCCGCCGGAATGTTGCTTTGTGTTTTGGCCCCACTGAATATCCACGCCCAGACTCAATCTCCGGCCCCCGATGTTCCCGCGAAACCAGAGATGAAATCACCCACCTCTCAGGAAAGCGCACCAGCCGGTCCCTCACCTGCATCCACCGAAAGCAAGAAAGAGTCAGAAGAAACCAAGAAAAAGATCCATCGCGGCGCGATTGTTCCCGTCCCTCTCCCGATTTCGAGTCCGGCCATCGGTACCGGAATAATCCCAGGTGTCGGCTACATCTTCCCCTTCAGCAAGAACGATACGGTTTCTCCTCCATCGACAGTTGGAGCGGCTGGTCTTTACACCAGCAACGGAACCAACGGTTTCGGCCTGGGCGCAGACCTGTATATGAAAGAGAACACTTATCAGGTCACAAGTTTGTATGTTCACGGCAGCGTGAACTACAACCTGTACGGCAGCGGACCTCTAGAGGGACTTCAGGTGCCGCTGATACAGTCCGGAGATCTTTTCCGCGCTGAATTCTTGCGCCGGACCTGGTGGAAGGTCTTCGTTGGGGCGCGATTCTGGGCTGGGGATTCATTTACCACGCTAGCGTCATCCAATCAGCAAATTCCTCCCCTCCCGCCTGGCGTCGGGGTCCACGACACCCTAAGAGCTTTAGGGATGAGGCTGACTCGCGACACCCGTCCCAACCTCTTCTTTCCGACAGCGGGAGAAAAGCTGGAATTTACATCCGACTTCTTTATGCAATCGCTCGGCAGCAAATACTCGTTTCAAGCATATCGATTCAGCTTCGACAAATACTACAGTCTGCGGAAGAATCAAGTGCTCGCCTACGATTTCTTTGCCTGCGGGACCAGCGGCAACCCGCCGTTCTACGGAAACTGCATCTACGGGACGAAGAACGAACTGCGCGGATATACCGCCGGCAAGTACTTCGACCGCTACATGTTCGCAACCCAAGCAGAGTATCGCCTGACTCTGCCGAAGGGAATTGGTCTTGCGGCATTCGGGGGGCTCGGCGGAGTGGTACCCGGTTCAAGTCAAATACTTTTCAAAAACTCCCACTTCCTGCCCGACGTGGGCGGAGGCCCCAGATACGAGCTGAGTAAGAAATACCATGTCAATCTCCGCGCTGACTTTGCCCGGGGGAGGGATAGTTGGAGTTGGAGCATGGGGGTTGGCGAGGCATTCTGACAACCTGCCGTACATCGGGATGTCTCGACAATCAACGAGCTCAGGGACCGTTGGCGAGACTCATTGGCTCTGCTCGGATGTAATGAGCGAGACGGGATTAACTTGGGATTGGTCTAAATCGATAATTGGGTTGATTCATCTTCAGGCATTCGTTGATCCTGGCGGCTTCGCTTCGCGAGCCCGCGTGATGCAAGGGCCGCGAACACATAGGCACCGGCAAGCGCGCCAAAGCCCTTCCAGACGTTTGTCCACGTTATCTCGCCGCCGATCAGCTTCAATAGATGCCCAGCGGCAAGGTAAACATGCATGACTGCGATGCCCACAGCCGTGAGCGGGTGCAAAACAAAAGCCGGCAAAGGCAGGCCAGTGCGGAGAGGCATACCGCCATGGACCTTCATTTGAATAATTCCACCGCTTCGAAAGGCTGAGCCGACCACGGCCGGAAGCGATTGATTGTGAGCTTCGTTGGCTGTCCCGGGATGACGTCTACATGCAAGTAGCTGTATTCCTCCTTGGGGTCTTCGCCGTTCCAGTACAGATCCTTGGGGTAGCCTTCGGGGAGCTTGTTGTGCGTTCTGCCGGGAAGGATCGGGTCTTGTTCCGCACCGCCGCCGCCCAGCAGCAGGTATTTCACGCCGTCGACTTGGTAGAGTTCGGTCGTGTGCACGTGCCCGTTGAAGACCACAATGTCCAGGTCTTTGGCGTATGCGGCAATGGTTTTGTGAGGATTCTGTGCTTCCGGGATAGGGCCCAGACCGCAACTCGCGAAGGCAGGGGCGTGGAAAGAGATGAAGACTTTCTTGATGCTCTTCGCCTTGGCCTCATCCAACCATGCCCGGAGTTGCGTCATCTGCGCTTCATAGACAGGCTGGGTGGCGTTCCACGCCGAAGGCTCCTTTTCATCGTATCCCCCGGTCCACAAAAAGATGAAGCGAACGCCCTGGTAATCGAATGCGTAGATGAATTTCTTGTCAGAAACTCCCATCTTCTTCAGATAGGGGAATAAAGTCATCAGCCCTTCCACGTCGGTGTCGCCCCACACTTCGTGATTCCCGACGGCAGGAAATACGCGCCCATCCAGGCCCGCTTCCTTCAAGCGTCTGTCCGGACCCGGCAGTTGCTTGAGCACGTCCTCGTTTACCAGCCTCCAGTACGGGCTGTCGGACGGTTTGTCGCCCTGCTTGCCCCACCACACCAGGTCCCCAGTGCTGAGAATGAAGTCGGCTTGATTCGTCTTGACGTCCTTCACCACTTCACGCGCAACCCACTCTCCGCCCGCCGCGCGATACATGGTGAAGTTCACACCGGGAAGGAGCTTTACGTCTTCAACCGAAGCCTCAGTGACCCAGCCTCGGTCGAACTTTAGAGTCGTCACTTCGCTTTCGGTCATGTACGGCATCACCATCTGCACCAGTTCCTTGGAGGATGGGTCATAAGTCAGCTTGACGTATTTCTGGACCACCCCAGCCGCGAGCTCCGGCGGAACGGCCAGTTCGAACATGTCAACTATGAGCTTACGGGCGTCCGCCTCTTGGTCGGCTTTGTGCGGGAGGTACATCATCGACCGCGAGTCGCCGTACACATCAAAAGAGAATGCGGCAGGGGCTGATGCCTTCTGTGCCTGAACATTTCCCGCCAACAGTGCGATCACGACGCCGAGCATGCACGAAATGAAATTGAAATGATTCAGACGCAGCTTCATAAACGCCGTACCCCCTCTCGCATAAAAGTACGCTCAACGATTAAACGGCGATAACTGTCAAAACAGACAGGGCGACGCGCTTGTGCTTCGCTGCAGTCGTGCTCGATCAACGCGATTCGGAAGGCAAACTGGCGAGAACAGCCTTTACACTCAGAACCCGGTGACTCTCTCTAATCCGATAGCCTCTACGCCGCCTTTGCTATAGCGTGTGGGTCTTTAGAACAGGATTTTGACCGTGAACTGTGCCGAGCGCGGGCCGCCGGGGGCGTAGAGTGCGCTCTGTCCACCTGAGCCGCCCGCGTCAAGGTTCGCTGTGGAGCACACCTTGCCAAAGCCTGGATTGATCGAGCCGCCGCCATAAGCCCATTGATCATTGGGTGCGCAGTTTGATCCCGGCAGTCCAAACATCGGGTGGTTAAAGACGTTGAAGTATTCCGCGCGCACATCCAGCTTGACGCGCTCTGTCAGGTCAAAACGGCGGCGCAGCGCAACATCCGTTTGGTCGATCGAGTAAGGACTGCGCAGCCCATTCCTGGGAAAGTCCCCCACCTGCCCTGCGGGCGGGAATGAAAAAGCAGCGGGATTCAGTGCTCTGCCGATCGGCTGACTCGGATCAGGGATCCAGAACGGTTGGCCGGGCACAATCTCAGCCTGAGTGCTGTAGAAGCCGGCAACAGGAGACAACCCGCCAACGGTAATATTAAGTGGCGCCCCTGAGAAGACGCGTACCAGGCCGTCCACCGCCCAGCCCTTGACGATCGCATTGCCGATGCCGCCCCAGGCAGGTGTGGGCATCTCGTAGGAGACGGCAGCGCCAAGAAATTGCCGCACGTCGTAGTCGGAGGGCGTCAGTGGAGGCAGCACAATTTCGCTCAAGCTCTGCGCTGCCAGGCCGCTCACGTCACTGGAACCCAGATCGCTGGACTTTGCCAGGTTGTAAGACACGAGCGCTTGCAAGCCGTGCGACATGCGGCGCCGGAACTGAAGCTGAAACGCGTTGTAGTGTGAGTACCCGGCGTTCCGGATCGCGGTGACGGCGACGTTGCCGCTGGAAGTCTTGAGCGCCGGAGGAAGGACGCTATCCCCGCGCATGAGTCGTTCGCCTCTCGAGCCAAGATAAGTCGCCGTCAGAGTCTGCTTTGCTCCCAGCTCTCGCTCAACCGCCGCATTCCACTGCAGGGTGTACGGAAGTGCGAGGTCCGGATCGAAAGCAACTGTATAAAGCACATTCTTGTTGAATGCGGCCGAGAACGGCGGGGGCTGGAACGCCGGCTGGGTGACATCGAAAGGAATGTCCCCGGAAAGAAACTCATTGCGCCGATACGGGAAAATAACAGCAGCGTAGCCCGCGTCCCCGTAGCCCAGATCATAGAAGATCCCAGCCCCTCCTCTCAGCACAGTCTTGGGAGTGGCCTGGTATGCCACTCCGATGCGAGGTGCAAAATTGCTATACGTGGTGTGCCAGAGGGCTCCCGGCACCGCCGCGATGGGGTTCGAGTCGAAGATTCCCTGCACTACGTAGAGGGGCTGGCCCGCGGATGCTGAAACCGGCGGCGTATTAATCTCCCAGCGCAACCCGTAGGTCAGAGTCACATGATTGGTCACTCTCCAGGTATCCTGAGCAAAAAGGGAGGTGTTATTCACGGTCACGGAGAAAGGATCGTCCGCGCTCAGGAGGATCGTGCCGGTCGTCCCCGCCACCAAGTCCGTATAGGCCGGAAAGACGGCGTAGTCTGTCCCCAGCGATTCCTCGGAGTGAATGCGGCGATAATCACCGCCGAACTTGAGTTGGTGCACACCGACGGCCCAGGAGAATGTATCCACGAAATTGAGTTGCCGTTCGGCGAGGGAACTGTTGAACCCTTCCGAAACCTCGCCGCCCGGGAAAAAGACCAGGGCCTGACTCGTGTCAAAGCGATATGGGGAAGCCGAAGGGTAAAGCGCTGAAGGGGGCGGCGCCACGCCGCCGTAGAAGTCGGTCAGCCTTGTCGCAACAATCGCGGTGTTTCGGCTCCAGTTCGCACGGAAATTGTTCACTTTTGTGGGAGCAACCAGCATGTCAGCTCCCGCTGTGAGCGTGTCGGCACTCACATCCTCATAGCCTAATTCCTCCATGTAGCGTGACGCGGAATACGACGGCGCGTGGTTATACCGTGCAAACAGAGTGATCTTGCTCGACAGGTTGTGGTCGACGCGAAGGCTGGTCGCATCGAGAGAGGAAGGATTGGAGTAGGCCATGGTGAGGTTCGACCGGCATGGATTTTGGATGTTGTCGCAGGTCGGATCAACCACCGGGGCGCCGGGGTCGGGAAGCGGCACGGCTTGCACAATCGGTCGATAGGTTGGAGCGACGGCCGCCCGCGCGGAAGCCGTCAGGACTTCTTCTGTGTCCGTCTGGGGTTGCCACAACCGCAACCCTTCGTAGGAAAAGAAGAAGAAAGTCTTGTCCTTCAGGATGGGGCCGCCTAATGTGCCTCCAAAGTCATTCTGGCGCAGCGGCGGCTTCGGTAACGGAGGACTGTCAAAGTAGTTACGGGCGTCGAACAGATCGTTTCGCAGATAATCGAAAGCGTTGCCATGAAAATGATTGGTGCCGGATTTCGTAACGATCGAGATTTGGGCCCCCGGAGTGCGCCCGTACTCCGCCGCATACGACGACGTCTGTATGCGGAACTCCTGCATGGCATCGACAGAAACCAGCCCGTTCGTGCCCCCTTGAGCGGTAAACGCGGGTATGCTGCCGCCGATCGACTGACTCAGGCCGGAAAGAATTCCAAAATTCGCACTCACGCCGTCTACCATGAAATAGTTTGTGTCGGTGTACTGCCCATTCGTGCTGAACTGGCCTGCCCCGAGATTCTGCGACGTGAACACCACTCCCGGGGTCAGCGCGATTAACGACTGAAAACTGCGGCCGTTCAGCGGCATGTTTTGTACGACCTGCTGGTCCACTACGGTACTTACCGAGGCGGAATCGGTCTGCAACATTGGCGCAGTGACGATGGAAATCTCTGATACAGAACCGAGCGCCAGCTTGAAATTCTCATTGATCGCATCTTGTACATAGAGTTGGAGGCTGGGCTGGACAACGGTGCGGAAGCCCTTCTTCTGAATGGTCAGCCGGTAGGTGGAAGGACGCAGGTCAGGAATGACGTAGATCCCGTCCTGGTTCGTCGTGGTAATGGTCGAAACGTTGGTTTCGAGGTTGGTGATCTTACACTCGGCGCCCACGATCACCGCGCCGGTCTGGTCCGTGACCCTGCCAGAAATGCGGGCGCTTTCTGTCTGCGCGCAGGCCGCGACCGTATTCATCAGAAGAATCAACACGAGCCCGCGGCCCTTCATAACAACTCTCCCTCTGGTGTCTGGCAGGCTGCACCGGAGTGCGCTCCTCGCGCGAGCGCAAAGAAGGATATCCGGCGGGCTCGCCCGGATTCAAGTCTGGGGTAGAAAAAGAGGTCTCCTTTCGCGGTGACTGTTGAAAACCCCGATTTCACTCATTGACTTTGACTCGGTGGGTTATTCGTTTGGGCGGGATTCCTCAGCCTCAACTTTTCCACATCCGTCTTGTGACATCTAACCTTGTGCCCAAAAACAAATCGCGCGATGATGGTCGAGGCAGTGACGGTCGGCACAGGCTAACTGTCGCGCCCCGAAGTCCTTTGTTTCAAAGATTTTAGTATTTAAGTTCTTTGATACCTGGATTTTGCGCGGAAAACCGCCGTAATCTGATGATTCCAGAGACTAGGGGGTGGGGGAGGGGTACCCCGATTTTCATCTTGGGAGCGAGCAATCAACGCTCGGCGCAACGGCGCCCGAACTTTATTTCGCGCTCCGAATCCACGGCGATGCAAACTGTGAACCTCAAAACCGACATGCCGCAGGTCCATGAATCTCTCCAGCGCCTGGATCGAGAACTCGCTGTGGCACGTCATGGGAAAGCAAAGCTTGTGAAGCTGATCCACGGGTACGGTTCAACCGGCGCAGGCGGCGACATCCGCATCGCCGTGCAAAAGCGTTTGCTGGAGATGACGCAGGACGGTCAGATTCGCGGCTGCATCTTCGGCGAGAACTGGTCGAAATCAGACGACACGGCCTGGAAACTTCTGCAATCGCATCCCGAACTCAAGAGCGACTCCGACCTCGGACGCCGCAATCGAGGAATCACGATCGTCGTACTTTAGCCGCAGGCCGCACCCGTGAACGGCAGATTCAAGTTGTGATCCCGAATCTCACGCAGAATTACTTAGAGCCCGCAGCCACCGCAGGCCGCCCGCCCGGCACGGGAGCCGCCTTCGCCGCGTGTTGCTTCACCAGCAGCGAAAGCACAATCACGGAAACCACCGGAAAAAACAAGATCAGCCATCGGATCTTCATGAAACCAACCTCTACTACCGTGGAATCATATCCCACGCGGCGAATACTATCGTCAACCATTGACCATCTGCCGGGAGCGGCAGCACAATCCTTCGGACAGTCGGCTCACGAAAAGGGTGCGATCATTAATGTCATTGCGACAGTCTCATTGCGACCGCGCGGCCGATAGCAAAACGTCAGCGACCTCGTCCGGACGCTCAACGTGACAGTCGTGGCCAGTCTTGACTTCCGTGACCTGCCAGCCGGAAGCGCGAGCTTTCGCGGCAAACGGCGCGAAGAACGGCCTCGCCGGATATCCCTCTGCGACGCAGCTGACGAAGGAAGCCGGAATGCTGGCCTTTCGATTGGCGGGAAGAGGAAGCGGCTCCTCAAAGCAACGCAGACTAAAATCGCACAACCTCGCGCGGACGAAGTCACGCGCCTCGCCGGCCTTGAGTCCCCAGAGATCGAGTTGGCCTTCGCCGCCCGGCAGCCGCCATCCGTCTCCGTGCTCTCGCGCCACGTCGCGAAAATAGGCGCCAATCTCAGGCGGAAGTAAGTCGAGTACTCTTTGCCCGGGTTCTGGAATGAAGGCATCCAGGAAAACCAGGCGCTCGACTCGATCCGGGTTGGTCTCGACGACGCCGCTGATGATCATGCCCGCGTAACTGTGACCGACAAGGATCACTTTGCCCGCGAGTCCTGATAACCCGCGCACGACGTCCTCGATATGTTGGCGTAGCGTGATGTCGGGAGACAGACGGCCTTGGTCTGTGCCAAGGCCGCTGAGGACAGGCGTTATCACCTTGTGTCCATGCTTCTCCAGCAAGGGCGTTAACCGGTCCCACGTACCGGTCGACTGCCACGCGCCGTGAACCAGGACGAAGGTCGACATGGCGGGAAGTTTAACAGGTGAGAGGGCTCGCCTTACCGCTCTTGCGCTCGGCGCATTTGCCGACGATACTGGAGTGTTATCCGATCACTTCCAACCGACATTATGAAAACGACTATCTCTCTCTCAACGCCCGCTCAACTCGAAACCGAATCTCTCGTCGCGATTGTGCTCGACCAGGCCGATCAAGCACGAAACGACAAGAAGGACGCCAAGCCGCAGCTTAAGCTCGCCACCGGCGACGCCGCCGTGCAGTCAGCCGCTGCTGATCTGCTGGCTAGTGGTGAATTGACGGGCAAGCCGTTCGAAAGCAACTTACTGCACAAGCCAGCAGGCGTGAAAGCGAAGCGTCTCCTGCTCATCGGCGGCGGAGCAGCGAAGAAGTTTTCGAGCTACGATCTGCGCCGCAGCGCCGGAGCTGCAGTCCGCACACTTAAGTCGCGCGGAATCCGCAGCTTCGCCTTCATTGCCCCGACTGGCATTCCCGCCGAAGACGCGGTGAGCGCGATTGTTGAGGGCGCGCTGGTTGGGAACTTCGATCCCGATTACTACCGCAGCGATCGCAAGGATCAAAAGATTGATGCGCTTACCATCCTCGCCGCCGGCGACAAAGCCGCGCTCGAGAAGGCCGCGAATGAAGCACAGATCATTGGCGAATCGCAGAACTTCACGCGCGATCTGGTGAATGAACCGTCCAATCGCATGACCCCGACGACTTTGGCCGACCGCGCCAAGAAAATGTGTCAGGAAGTTGGCCTGAAGTGTGATGTCTATGGAGCCGACAAGATCAAAGAATTGAAGATGGGTGCGTTCTGGGGCGTGGCCCAGGGTTCCGACGAGCCGCCAGCGCTGATTGTGATGAAATATGAGCCTGCGGGCGCGCCGGAGAAACCCGTGTTGGGTCTTGTGGGCAAAGGAATTACGTTTGATACCGGCGGAATTTCGATCAAGCCGGCCGACGGCATGGAGAAGATGAAATACGACATGGCCGGCGGCGCGACCATGATCGGAGCCATGCGAGCCATCGCGCTGCTGAAGCCCAAAGTGAAAGTGATCGGCATCGTGTGCGCTACGGAGAACATGCCCTCGGGCAAAGCGCAGAAGCCGGGCGACGTGCAGATTGCGATGTCGGGGAAAAGCATCGAGATCATCAACACCGACGCCGAAGGCCGTCTGGTGCTGGCGGACGGTTTGTTCTATGCGCGCCAGCTCGGCTGCACTCACCTGGTGGATGCGGCTACGCTTACCGGCGCGGTCGTGGTTGCGCTCGGCTACGCCAATGCAGGGATCTGGGCTAATGATGACGCCATGTACGAACGCTTCCACAAAGCAAACGAAGAGGCCGGCGAAAAAATGTGGCGGCTACCGCTTGATGACGAATACAAAGAAAACATCAAGTCGAGCATTGCCGATATCGTCAACTCCGGAGGACGCTGGGGCGGAGCCATCAACGCGGCTATGTTCCTGAAAGAGTTTGCCGAAGACACTCCGTGGATTCACCTCGACATCGCGGGCACGGCCTGGATGGAAGATCAAAAACCGTGGATCGCCAAAGGCCCATCAGGAATCGCGCTGCGCAGCCTGGTGGAATTCGTGAAGGGCTTCGCGAGCTAGGGAAACCGAATCAGGGTCTTTAGGTTTAGAGCTTTTACCGGCACAGGTGCGCTTTCTTCACAGCCATTTCGCTACGACCGGCATCTCAATGGGTCCGGAATGGGATAGTGCGATTCCGGCAAATTCGATTCTGGAGGCATTCCTTGAAAGCTCTAATGCTGGTTGGAGTCGTAGTGCTGGTGCTGGGTGTGCTTTCCTTTTTTGTGCCGTTCCCGCATTCCGAACATCACGGCGTCAGCGTCGGCGACGCACATGTGGGCATCACGACACATGACGATCAGAGGGTTCCGCCGGCTGTGAGCATCCTTCTGGTTGTGGTCGGAGCGGGTCTGGTGATCGCTGGGAGGAAGTCTTAGACTCAGGGGAAGTCGCCATTCGCCTGCTACGGATGAGGCGTGATGGCAACGATCGTGATGACGGGAATTCGTTTCTTGCTCTTGGCTTCGTCAGGCCCGTAGTGCCAGAATATTCGGTAGGCGCCGGGGGTGTTGTTTTGAGCGTAAGCCTCGAAAACTTTCTCGCGATTCGCTCCAGTGAGTGAAGTGAACTCGTGTGTATTAAGGCTGGGATGATGCGGGTTTATTTCCAGGTAACCGAGGGCTTTGCGAACTTGCTGGAAGACCCCCGCCTTTGACGGCGCATGTTCGAGATCCGAGAATTGCTCATCCGCGGTGGGCGTGAACTTGATTTTTCGTTGCACGCCTATTCCCTGGCGTGTTTGGCAAACGAGCCGCGATAAACGCTTTTGCCTTCCGCCGACTCCCTCAAACCTCGTTTCACGCTGGCGAGAGCCCGCGGATTCTCGTAAAGCCACGTCTCACTGGCAGGGACCGCTTTTACGGGATCGAGAACGATTTGGCCGAGGGGGTTGCAGTAGATGTTATACGCCGTGGCGTCGGCAAGAGCTTCTCCCAGTGAGAGGCGCTTCTTGGCGTCGGGCTGCGCGAACTCTGAGACCAGCCGGAAATCGGCGCTCTTGATGACAGCGGAAGCTGGCATATGAGCCAGCGTATACTAAGTGGGATTCGATGTCAAGTGGGCTAAGCCCACTTCGAACGCACGGGGGCTACTTCCCTGCCGCGGCTTGCTCGAACGCCTTCTCCAGATTGGTGACCAGCGGAGCTTCGCTGGGCTGCAGGCCGCTGCGACCCATCATGCGCCACAGGTACTGATTCTGCGGCCAGCCGCGTGCGCTGTAAACCGCCAGGACGTCTTCCGACGGGCGGCTCGTGACCATCAGAATGATGTCGGCCTGGTGCGGCTCATACACCAGAATGAACTTCCCCCACTTCTGCATTGCGTCCTGCACCGTGCTGATGGCCTGACGGTCTTCAGCGAGCAGGTTGGGATCGAATTGGTCGCCGTCGTAGCTGGTGACGTAGACGAAGCGGGCATTTACCAGCGTCCCGGGAAAGGCCGGAACATCCTGCGGAGGGTTCGCCTTGGGTGCTTTGGGTGCGGCGACGGCCAGAGTCGTCGCCAATAACATGACCAGGATTGCGCTAAAGCGAATCTTGTTTTTCATAGTGTTCTTTTTCACAAGGTCAACCGGTTTCGATTCCTTTTCAATCACTTAGATGGTCGCAACCTCGAGAGCGTTGCACGCGGCTAGGACGATTCCGTCTAAGTCATTGAATCTATTGTAGCTGGAAGATATTGATGGAAAAGAGCACAAGAGGAGCAACACTGTGGTTCGCTTGCAGCAGAAAACGGAGGCCACGGACCGGGGAGCGTTAATTAGCTATATCTAGAAGATAATATCAACAATCCGACTACTCACGCGCCGAATCTCTCGGCGGCGCGGGCTCTCGCCTTGGCGGCTTCTTCCTCGCGATTCTTCGGGGGCGCATTGGTTTCGAGCGAAAGGAGAAGACGAGCCGAGACCGCGGCTACTTCATCGACTGCAGCCAGGAAGGAAGCTTCGTTGGCCTTCGACGGTTTGCTAAAGCCGCTGATCTTTCTCACGAATTGCAGCGATGCTGCGCGAATTTCTTCGGCATTGACTGGCGGATCGAAGTTAAAGAGAGTCTTGATATTTCTGCACATTCAGAATGACCTCAACGCGGCGGTACCGATCTGATTCCGTATTGCTAAGTTCGCTTTCAGTCCTTGTATAAGGGCTCTCCTCCCAAAAAAGCGTAAGGGAGAGAGAATATAGAAAAGGTCAAAGCAGTCTGTCAGAACCACAGAGTTAAGCGCTTTGCCGTCGTGAAGCACCCGGCTGCGAAGAACGAACAGGACCGCCAAAAGCGCGGACGCGGGAACTATCGGCCACCTCTTTTTCCAGCGCACAAGAATATAGTTCTTCATGAGAGCAAAAAAGCGACGCGAAAAACACCATTCTTACATACAGCCCGTTTACTAAAACAGCCGTCCAATGGAAAAGTTTACCCGCGACTGTCCCGTGGGGCTTACGCTGCCCGCCAGAGCGATGGGACCCACGATGGTATCGGCGATGAAGCCGAGATTGATGGTGCCGCGGACGACGACCGCGCTGGAATCATTGAACGCGCTGCCGGCCTCGTACCATCCACCCCAGTAGATCTTGCCCCCGACGAGTTGCGGCAGGTGGTAGATTTCGCGGCGGAATCCCAGCGAAGAATAGGCGTAGTTGTTGCCGACAAATTCCTGTGGAAGGTAGGCGCCCAGATGGAACGCTCCGCCCAGATAAAAGACCTGGAATTGACCTGCGGTGCCATTGAAGGTGGTTCCTCCCGAGGCCAGAAAAAAAAGCGATGTTTTTGGGCCGGTGGGGATGAAGGTGGAGGTTTGAACGTCGAGTTGGTCGATGGAATGAGCGACGCCGGGGCTCTGCAACACGCGTGAAAGGCTGGCAACGATGCGTGTGCCCCGGCTGGGGACCGCGGGACTATCCTGGCCGTCCCAGATGTAGCGAGCGCGGAATTCTCCGGTGCTGCCGCTCACCGAGGGGAGCCCGGCGCTGCCGATCAGCGGCGCGAGTTTCCCGCTAAAGATCTCGTAGCCGAAGCGGAGTTCGCTGCGGCGGCCGGTGTTATAACCGAAATCGAAACCGCCGCCGGCGCGCTCGTCGCCGAAGACGGCGACGCGGGTCTCGCCGGCGAACTCGTTGCGGGGGTACTTCGAAGCGAAGGCATAAGGTGCGACGAAGAGATGAGTGTTGCCTAAGGGCTGGTAGAACTCCGACGCAGCGAGGTTGCTGGAGCCGAGAAGCAGGTCGTTGCGCCACTCTCCGCTGTGATGTTGGACGTCCATGAACGTAATGCGGGCACCGGCGGAGAAGTTGAAGGCTGCGACGCCGGAGCCGTCGACGTTGACCGCCAGATCCACAAACGGTGGACCGTAGTTTTTTTGCTGAGCGAGCACGCGCAATCCGGGAACGCCGTTCTGCACGAAGCCCTCGTAGCCGAGGCTCTCGAACTGACCGTCGCCAGTAATGCGGGTCAAGCGCGTGTCGAGTTGATCCAAGTTGAGAGGTTGATGGAGAAGGCGCTGGAGCCGGCGTTGCAAGTGCCTCTGCTCGTCTCCACTCACGCCGGAGACTTGAAGAAGGTCCGCGGAAGTTTCAGGCTTGCGTTTGCGGGCTTCGCGCTGCGCGAGGTATTGCTGCCATTCGTCGTCGGGCAACGCGTATTTGCGCAACTCGGCGGCATCGCTGGCCGCGCCTTGGTATCCCAGGCGGATGATCTCTTCGGCATGTGGGAAGTCGAGGGCGTTAAACGCGCCCAGGTTAGGTGCGATCTGGGCGTCGGCGAGAGTCAGGGCCCGGCGATCGTTCCCCAGGGTCATGACGTTGACCGCCTGGGTGAGAAAACTCGTTATGCTTTCGAGGTCCTTGCGTTCGACCAAAGGCGTACCGACGTTCACAGCGATTACGATGCCTGCGTTCATCTGGCGAGCCACATCGGTGGGGATGTTGTCGACCAGACCGCCGTCGGCGAGGATCTGGCCGTTGAGTTCCACGGGCGTGAACAGGCCGGGAATGGCCATGGTCGCCCGCAGAGACTGAGCTAGAGAGCCGTCCTTGAGGACAACGGCTTCTCCGTTGAGCATATCGGTGGCTACGCAGCGAAAAGGAATGGGCAGATCGTCGAAGCTGGTGACGGTGGAATAGGGGAACGCGATGCGGTCGAGGAGCAAGCCGACGCCCTGGCCTGCGCTGAAGCCGAGGGGCCCGCTCAGTCCGTTCTTGAGACCTAGCTTGGATGGTATCTGGTCGGAGCGGCGGTCTTCTTTGCGGCGAAAGGAGAGTTGGGGATAGCTGGGTTCGCCGGCTATGGCTTCATCCCAATGGATGGCTTCGACAAACTGGCGCATTTCGGCGGGGGAGCGGCCGGTGGCGTACAGGGCGCCGACCAGGCCGCCCATGCTGGTGCCGGCGATGGAATCCACGGGGATGTGATTCTCTTCCAGCCACTGCAAGACGCCGATGTGCGCCAGGCCGCGAGCGCCGCCGCCGCTGAGGGCGAGACCGATGCGGGGACGGGGAGCGGGTTGAGACGGGCCGGGCTGCTGGCTTGGCTGCTGATCTTGTGCTGGGGCCGGAATGCTCGACAGCGCCAGCAGTAAAGAGAAACTGAGCCGCGCTGCACAACTGCGGAAATTGCGGAGCCAAGACATGTTCGTCCTCCCGAACGGAGCGGGTAGAGCCGGTTGGGAAAAAACTCACATTAGCAGGTTTGATTCGTGATTGTTGGCTAACGCTTGGGCTCCGGGGCGGGCTGCGCCTGACGGGCCTGGTCGACGACGGTGCGGACCGCTTCGATGACGAGGTCTGGGCGGTCGAGTTGGATGTAGTGCCCGCTATTCTTCGCGATCACTTGCTGGCCTTTGGACGAGAGTTGCGCTAACTCTTGCTGCATCTGTTGCCAGGCGTCATTGGCTGGCTTGACCAGGTCTTCGGGCAGGTCGGGTTGGGGCGTGTCGGGATCGTGCGAGAGGACTACGAGAGGCATGTCACCGAGCGAACCGGTTGCGGCGGTTTGGGCAGCGCTCTGGGAAATTGCCTTCAGCTCGGCTACGCTTTCACGCACGCTGTGGAAGTTGCACTCGACGGCACGGACGGCAGCATCGTTGCCGCAGAATCCCAGAAGGCGCGGAATTCCGAAGGGCATGGTGAATTCGAAAAACTCCTGCTCTCGCAGCCAGGTTGCGTCGAGATCGTTTATCGCCGGGGGAAGACGTTTCTGCTGCTCGGGGTGGGAGGAATCCACGAGGACCATACCGGCGACTTCGCTGCGGTAGAGGCTGGCGTAGAGGCGGACATCGAATCCTCCCATGGAGTGGCCTACGAGGATGTAGGGAGCGGGGATGCCGGCGTTGTGAAGGAGCGTGTGCAGTTCTTTGGCGAATTCTTTGCTGGTGCCGGGACGCGGGCTGGTTTCGCTGTACCCGATGCCCGGGCGATCGTAGGAACAGACGCGGGTGAACTTTGCAATCTCCGGCTGCACTTTGTGCCAGGAGATGAATGAATCCCCCATGCCGGCGTCGAGGATGACTGTGGGAGATCCCTGGCCGGTGCAGTCAATGTGCATTTTGTAGCCGCCGATGTCGACAAGTTGTCCGGGCATGGGGTGGAAGCGGCGCTCGCGGGCCTCGGAAATGTTCTGATAAAGGAAGCCAGCGAGGAGGACGAGCGCGATTAGAGTAATGAGCACGCGAATCGCTCGACTGAGTAACGATTGGGAAATGGTGGAGGGAATCGGCCTGTCGGGCATGCACGTCTTCTGGTGAGAGTACGCGGCGGGGGTGCCCGCGCCACACCTGCGGATTCTACATGACCGGTGGGACGGTGACTCCCATGATTGCGAGCGCACGAATCAGTTCGCGGCGGACTACTGCGACCGTGGCGAGCAGAAATTGCTTTCGCTTCTCATCGGGCTCGCTCAGAATGGGATGGCGGTGATAGAAGGTGTTGAAAAGTTGGGCCAGCTGGAAGGCGTGCTTGGCAAGGTATGCGGGTTCGGTCGTGGCGATGCACTGGTCGACGAGATATGAGGTTTTCGACGCGGCCAGCCAGAGTTCCCAAAATTCATTTGCATTGTCGCCCGCCAGGAATTTGGCTAGATCAGCGGCAGAGACTTTGCCAGCAATGTCTCGACAGAACGAGTCGGGATCGATGGCGGCTTTCTTGAAGATGCTGGTGGCTCGAACCACCGCGTACTGCGCGTAGGGGCCGGTTTCGCCTTCGAAGCTGAGGGCCTCTTTGAAATCGAAGGCGATTACCGACTGCTTCGTGAATTTCAGCATGAAGTAACGCAGGGCGCCGATCGCGATTTGCGTGGCGATGGAGAGGCGTTCGGCTTCGGTGAGCTGAGGGTGGCGCGAGTCGACTTCGCTCTTGGCGGAGGCGATGAGCTGGTCGAGCAGGTCGTCGGCTTTTACACCGAAACCTTTTCGTCCGGAAACTTCGATATAGGAACGCGTTTTGTCTTCTTCGCTCAGCGTGTAGCCGAGTTCGGCGGCGCAGCGCGGGGTGAGCGCGACCATCTCATAAGAAAAATGCGTGTAGTGGTCGGCGGCCTCGTTGTGGCCTAATCCGCGCAAGGCCTCGATTACTGTGTTTTGAGCTTCGGACTGGCGGGCGTCGATGACGTTGTAGATTTCGGCGACGTCTCCGAAATGAGGGTGATCTTTCTCTCCCTGCATGGCAGAAATCCAGCATTCGTGCTGGTTGGGATAGCGGTAGAACTTGCGATAGGCGAAATCGCGGCCGAGCAGGCCGAATTTCCACATGTGGTAGGCGATGTCTTTGCCGACGTAGCCTACGGTGCCGTTGGAGCGGACGATTACTTTCTGGTCTTCTTCGGAGATGCCTGATGGACGAATGTCGACACCGGACTTCAGCGGAATCTCCACAAGCACGTCATCATTTTCGTCTTCGTCCGCCATTTCTGAGCTGTTGGTTTTCTTCCTAGCGTCGGCAGCCGCGGACGAGGGCGCCCGCGCCACATCACCAGTCCCGGCGCGGCGCATGACCCAGCAGCCTTTATTCTTGCCTGCGTTTTCGTAGGTGAGAACGCCCGCTTCTTTCAGCTTGACGAAGGCCGCGTCCCAGAAATGCAGGTGCAGGATTTCGCTTTCTCGCGGAAGGAAGTCGTATTCGATGTCGATCCGGTCCATGGTTTCGAGGTGACGGCGCAGGACGGAAGTCGAGATCAGCTCGGCGATAGCAGCGGTTTCGCTGGTCGCGTCCTCGATGCCATGCAGTGTCTGGGCGCGGACTTGCAGGTTTTTTTTGTCTTGTTCGTACCACTGCGAGACACGGGCGTAGAGATCCCAGCAGTAGTAATCGAAGCGAGGCTGCATAGTTAAGGCTTCGATTTCCGCGCGCGACTTTTTCTCGATCTGCGTGAAACCTACAACCACGTCGGCAACCTGCACACCGGTGTTGTCGATGTAGTTCTGGATATCGACTTCCCGACCTGTGAAACGCAGCAGGCGGACAAACGTATCGCCAAGAATTGCGTTGCGCAGGTGGCCGATGTGAGCGGCCTTGTTGGGATTGATGCTCGTGTGCTCGACCAGAATCTTTCCTGCGGGAATCTCGACGAGGGGCTTCTGGTCGGCGGCGAGAGCGGCGGCCATCCAGGCGCGATCGATTCTTACGTTTAGATAGCCGGGAGGCGCGACCTGCATTTCTGCGATGCCTTCGATGGGACCAATTTCTGCGCGGATGGCTTCAGCAATCTTGAGCGGAGCGGTGCGCAGCGGCTTGGCAAAGGGAAAAAGAGGGATGGCGAAATCGCCGAGCTCGACCTTCGGAGGCTGTTCGATGACCACCTTGGGCAGAGTTGCATCGGGATAGCGGCGGCGAAGAAAGTCTACGATGCGTCCGGCGAGAACATGTTCGATATGACGATACAAGGCTTCCCTCTGAGCTATGTAAGAAGATAGTGATTCTAGCAGAGCGCGCGTGGACGCTGGTTTGACGCAGGAGGAAGCCTTCCCTATGATGAAAAATCAGCCTTATTTTTATGCGCATAGCTTACCTTGAGTGTTTTTCCGGCATTAGCGGCGACATGTTTCTGGGTGCGCTGGTGGACGGCGGAGTTCCGGCGCGGGTGTTGGAAGAAACTGTGACGGCGCTTGGGGTGGGGGCTAAGTTGGAGATTTCGCGCGTGGTGCGCAGCGGGATTTCGGCTACTAAAGTCGATGTTTACGTCGACGGAGAAAAGGATTTGCCGCGGGAGGAGTATTGGGAGCGGCAGCATGAACATGAACATGCCCATCGGCATGGCGGGCATTCGCGTTCTCATCCTGGTGAGAGTTCGCGGGCGGGGGCGCCCGCGCTACATTCACACCCCCACGAGCATTCTCGCGGGTTGACTGAGATTCGGAAGATCATTTCTGGCGCTGCGATCTCGGATGGCGCTAGGAAGACTGCTATCGCCATCTTCGAGGCGCTAGGACGCGCGGAGGCGAAGATTCACGATACTGCCATCGAGCACGTGCATTTCCACGAAGTCGGCGCGGTCGATGCGATGGTGGATATCGTCTGCGCGGCCGTTGGCGCTGAGACGTTGGGAGTGGATGAAATTATTTGTTCTCCCTTGAACGTCGGCGGCGGGACCGTGAAGTGCGCGCATGGCACGTTTCCGGTGCCGGCACCGGCTACGGTGGAACTGTTGAAGGACGCTCCTGTGTATTCCTCTGGTTTGCAGGCAGAGTTGGTGACGCCCACGGGTGCGGCGATTGTGAAGACACTGGCTTCGCGCTTCGCCGCATTTCCGGAGATGAAGATTGAGAAGTCGGGCTATGGCGCGGGGTCGCGGGACTTTCCGGGGCATCCAAATGTCGTGCGGTTAACCGTTGGAGAAGCGGCGTCCGGTGCTCTGGCTGCAAAGACCGCATCGGAGACGATTACCGTGCTGGAAGCCAATCTCGACGATTTGAATCCACAGGTCTTCGGGTATGTGATGGACCGGTTGCTGGAAGAAGGCGCACTCGATGCTTTTGCCATGCCGGTGCAGATGAAGAAAAGCCGGCCGGGGACATTGCTGACGGTTTTGTGCAAGCCCGAAGACGCGGGGAAGCTGGCTCAACTGATCTTCACTGAAACGACTACGCTCGGCGTGCGGCGGCGCGATGAGATGCGGCAGACTCTGGCGCGACGGTGGGAGAACGTCAGGACACGATGGGGCGAGGTGAGGATCAAGATCGCGAGCATGAACGGGACGGTCACGAATTACGCTCCGGAGTATGAAGACTGCCGGCGGATCGCGGCTGAGCATCATGTGCCGCTGAAGACGGTGATTCAGGAAGCTGCTCGGGCGTATCTCGGAAATCAGAATCAAAACCTTTAACCACAGAGGGCACAGAGGTACACGGGGTAGTTCATTAGGATTCTATGAGTCGGAAGTTTTACATCACGACGCCGATTTACTACGTGAATGCGCACCCGCACATTGGGCACGCGTATACGACTATTGCGTGCGACACGATTGCGCGGCGGCAGCGGCTGCTGGGCGCGGAGACTTTTTTCCTCACCGGAACGGATGAGCACGGGCAGAAGATCGAGCGCGCCGCGCAAGCGGCGGGAAAAACTCCGCAGCAATATGCCGACACGATTTCGGCAGAGTTCCGCCAGTTGTGGAAGCGGATGGGCATTTCGAATGACGACTTCATACGCACCACCGAAGACCGGCATAAGAAGCGCGTGCAGGAGCTTTTCCGGCGCATCCGCGACAACGGCTACATCTACAAAGGAACTTACACGGGGCAGTATTGTGTGTCGGATGAGCTTTATGTCGATGGCGCGCAGCCGGGCGATCCTTGCCCCACTTGCGGGCGGATCACCGAGACCGTGAAAGAAGAGAACTACTTCTTCAAGCTTTCAGAGTTTCAGGACAAGTTGCTCGCGCTGTATGCGAATCCGGAGTTCATTCGTCCCGAGGCGCGGCGCAATGAGGTGATCTCGTTCGTGCGCTCGGGGCTGCGCGATCTATCGATCAGCCGCTCGACGTTTACATGGGGCATTCCGGTGCCGGACGATCCGAAGCACGTGATTTACGTTTGGCTGGACGCGCTGGCCAATTACATCACGGCGATTGGCTACGGATCTTCGCACCCGGGGGCGCAGGAAGCGTTCAAGAAATTCTGGCCGGCGGATGTGCAGATGATCGGGAAAGAGATTGTCCGCTTCCATTGCGTGTACTGGCCGGCATTTCTGATGGCGGCGGGGCTGCCGGTGCCGAAGGCGATTGTGGCCCATGGCTGGCTGCTGTTTGAAGAAAGCAAGATGTCGAAGTCGCGCGGGAACATCGTGCGCACGGAAACGATTCTCGATGTGCTGGGCGCCGACGCGTTGCGCTATTTTCTGCTGCGCGAGGTGGTGTTTGGGCAGGATGGATCGTTTTCGTTCGATGCGCTGGTGCAGCGCTATAACTCTGATCTGGCAAATGGATTGGGTAATCTGGCCAGCCGCACGCTGACTATGATCAACCGATACTTTAGGGGCGAGGTGCCGTATCCATCGCCGGGAGCGTCGAAAACGGCGGGTGACGATGCCATTGCTGAGACGGCGCGGAAGACGATCCGCGAATTCGGGTCACTGTTTGATCAATTCCAGTTTTCGCGGGCGCTGGAAGCGGCCTGGGCACTGATTGCTGTGGTCGACAAGTACATCGTTGAGAATGAGCCTTGGGCGCTGGGCGAGAAGCAGGATGAAGACAGCCGCTCGCGTTTGGCGACCGTGCTCTACACTGCGGCGGAAGCGCTGCGGATTGCGACTGCGCTGGCGCATCCGGTGATACCGGACGCGACGGCGAAGATCTGGATGCAGATGGGGTTGGGAGATATTCAGAAGCTTGCTTTAAGCGAACTGGCCTGGGGACAACTGCCTTTGGGCACGAAGCTGGGCGAAGTACAGCCCGTATTTCCGCGCGCCGACAAGAGCGCGATTGAAAGGATGCAGAAAATGGAAGAGGAGCAGAAAGGTGCAGTGCTGGCGGAGGCGCCGGCAGCGGCGCCGAATATACCCCAAGCATCTCCGGCAGCGTCTCAAGCCGTGGCAGCTCTCGCAGCGGTTCCATCCGCCGCAGGTCCAGCGGCTGGTGAAAAGATTTCCATCGACGACTTCGCCAAGATCGAACTGCGCGTTGGGTTGGTGAAAGTTGCCGAGAGAGTGCCCAAGGCGGACAAGCTTCTGCGACTGGAGGTTGATATTGGAACCGAAGTGCGGCAGGTGCTGGCTGGGATCGCCGAAGCGTATGCGCCGGAGACCTTGATCGGGCGGAAAGTCGTGATCGTCGTCAATCTCGCACCCCGCAGGCTGCGCGGGATGGAGTCGAATGGAATGATCGTCGCGGCATCGCTGGAAGATGGGAAGCCGGTCCTGGCGGGGTTTCTGGAGGATGCGCCGGTGGGGGCGAGGCTAAAGTAGACCAGGTCAGCTCTTCTGGAGAGGAAGTCAAAACCGAGCCGAGCTTTCGCTCGGCATGGACGGCAAGAATGCCCGTCCCCACACGAGTTTTTCACGACACCATGTTTGTTGATTCTCACGCTCATCTTGATGGCCCGCAGTTCGATGCTGACCGTGAGCAGGTGATTGCTCGTGCCCGCGAGGCTGGGGTTCAGGCTATCGTCGCTATCGGAAACGGTGATGGTCCCGAGCATGTGGACTGCGGAATCCTGCTGGCGGAGAAATACGATTTCATTTACGCGACGCTCGGCATTCATCCTCACGAAGCCCGGCTGGCGAACGAAGCTGCATATCAGAAGATGGAAAGGCTGGCGAAGCATCCGAAGGTCATCGCCTGGGGCGAAATTGGCTTGGACTATTATTACGATCACTCGTTGCGCGACGTGCAGAAGGAAGTCTTCATACGGCAGATGGAATTGGCGGCGGCTGCGAAGTTGCCGATTGTGATTCACTGCCGTCCGTCGGAGGCCAGCGACAATGCCTGGGACGATTGCCTGGGACTGATGCGAGAGCATTGGGCGCCGAAAGGGCTGGGCGGCGTCCTGCACTGCTTTACGGGAAACTGGCCACAGGCAAAGAGCGCGCTCGATATGGGGTTCATGATTTCGTTCGCCGGCAACGTGAGCTTTCCTAAAGCGCAACAGATTCGCGATGCTGCGCTCGAGGTTTCGCTGGAGCGCACACTGATCGAGACGGATTCGCCGTATCTGGCGCCTGTGCCGCATCGGGGCAAGCGCAACGAGCCGGCTTTTGTGAGGGAAACGGCGCGGAAGTTAGGCGAATTGCGGGGACTGACCGCGGAAGAAGTCGGACAGCGGACGTCCCGCAATTTCTACAATTTTTTCAAATTGACTGAAACCGCTGAAAGCAAAATTTCGGCGGGTTGACCCTCCTCTGGGAGGGCTTCTTCTGGTAACCTCAAGAGTCAGATTCCATCATTTCAGAAAGAAATGAAATCCGATGCCCGAAAACACTTTTGACATCGTGAGCAAGATTGATCTGCAGGAGGTATCGAACGCCATCCAGCAGGCTTTAAAGGAAGTTCATACTCGCTTTGACCTGAAAGATTCGAAGTCGAATATCGAACTTGAGAAAGATGGGATCGTTCTGCACTCCGCTGATGAGTACAAGCTGAAGGCGGTTAACGATATCCTGCAGCAGAAACTGGTGAAGCGCGGGGTCTCGTTAAAAGGGTTGACCTATGGCGCGGTGGAATCGGCGGCGGGCGGCACGGCCAAGCGCAAAGTCACGATGCAACAGGGCATTGCGATCGAAAAGGCGCGGGAGATCGTGAAGCTAGTGAAGGATTCGAAGAAAAAGGCGCAGGCTTCGATCCAGGGAGACCTGGTGCGGATCAGCAGCAAAGACCGGGACACGCTGCAGGAAGTTATCGCGATGCTGCGGGGACACGATTTCGGCATCGATTTACAGTTTACGAATTACAGAACGAATTAACGTCAGACGCTGAGGTTCGAGATAAGAGGTCTGAAGTCCGAGGTCAAGGTTCTACTTGAGCGCACCGGCCGTCATCAACGGGAAGGAAGTTTTCGATCTGCTGCGGGATGATCTCGCGGCTCTCGAGGGCGAATTCGGGCAGGATACGGTCTCGGGTGTGCAGGCCATTACGGAGATTGGCGAGTATCTGCGGAATGGTGGAGGCAAGAGGATTCGTCCGGCGCTGCTTTTTCTTTCTTCTAAGCTCTTTGATTACGAAGGACGGGGCGCCGTGAAGCTGGGCGCGGTGGTTGAGATCATTCACACTGCGACCCTGGTGCACGACGACATCATCGATGAGGCCAAGACGCGCCGCGGCCGTCCCGCTGCAAACACCCAATGGGGCAACTCGAAGTGCGTTCTGGCTGGCGACTGGCTCTACATGCAGGCCTTCAAGGTCGCGGTGCAGGAGCGCAACTTCCGCATTCTCGACACGCTGATTGAACTGACCCAGCAGATGGTCGAAGGCGAACTGCTGCAGATGGAGAAACTGGGCCAGTTGATCACGCTGGATGAGCATTTCGATCTGATCTACCGCAAGACCGCATGCCTGTTTTCAGTTTGCATGCGGCTGGGAGCAATCCTGGGCGGAGCGACAGAGGCGCAAGAACAAGCGCTGGGACAGTACGGGCACGATCTGGGAATGGCTTTTCAGATCGTGGACGATGTGCTCGACCTGACCGCTTCCGAAGATGTTCTCGGCAAGCCGGTGGCTAGCGATCTGCGGGAGGGCAAGGTCACGATGGCGGTGATCCATACGCTGGAGCGCTGCACCGCAGAGGAACGCGCCCAGATCGAAACCGTTCTGCGCGACCGCGCTTTTAACGGTGTGACGCATGCGCAGATTATGGAGATTCTGCAACGCTACGGATCACTCGAAGCGGCCAACGCTCGCGCCGCGCGCTATGCAGAGTCGGCGCGGAAGGCGATCTGCACCTTCCCCGATTCCGAGATCAAGCGGGCGTTGCTGTGGGCGCCGGAGTTCGTCGTGGCGAGAGAGAAATAGATCAAAAGCTTTCAATCGCAGAGGACGCTGAGAACTGCCGCTGAGGGCGCGGAGGGGATTCCGTTTTATTCACAGGTCTTTCTGGTTTTCTTGTGACCTCTGTCACCGACCGCCCCTTGTGACTGTGGATATCCTGGCGGAATGAAACCTACAGGAACGTTAGTCTGGCCTCAGGACCGACCCGCCCATACTGGAAGAATCAATCAAGTCACCGAAAAGATCATCGGTGCCGCCATCAAGGTACACCGCAAACTCGGACCCGGGCTGCTGGAATCCGCATATGAGGCCTGCGTCGCGTATGAACTCACGGCAATTGGTCTGCAGGTCGAGAGGCAAAAGCCGGTTCCGCTTATCTACCAGGGCGTCAAACTAGACTGCGGGTTTCGTGCTGATATGCTGGTGGCGCGACAGGTGGTCGTCGAAATCAAGAGCAAGGAAGTGTTACACCCGGTCGATCATGCTCAACTGCTATCTCACATGAGGCTTCTCAACGTCTCAGTGGGACTTCTGATCGATTTTCACGTCCTGATGTTGAAAGATGGTATCTCGCGGCTTGTCAATAACTACCGAGAAGAAGAGACAGGCGCCGAGGTCGGGGAAGACGGCCCCTAGCAGGGCGAACCAGACCCACTCACGGACTAGTCGGCGGACTCTGCGGAAGTTTCTCCGCGTTCTCTGCGAGCAAGTCTTTTCGCCGTTTCGCGGTATTTCTCCAGCTTGGTGTCTATTCGGACCCCGGCCCTTTTATCCTGAAACCTTTCCCTGTTTTCGCTATCCAACCTTGTCTATGAATTTGATTTCGCTGATGGCGCGGCACGGATACGCCTTAACCTTCTGCCTGTTGCTGGCGGAAGCGATCGGGCTTCCCTTCCCGGCGGCGATCGCGCTGGTGGCAGCGGGGGCGGCGGTGGCGGCCCACACCTTGTGGGGTCCGTATGTCCTGCTCGCGGCTCTGGTAGCTTTGCTCCTGGGCGACACCGTGCAGTTCTGGCTGGGACGATACATGGGCTGGCTGCTGCTGGGATTTCTGTGCCGCGTGTCGATCAATCCTGAGACCTGCATTCTGCGCTCCGCGGAATCGTTCTACAAGCGCGGCAAAGCCACACTGGTGATTGCGAAGTTCATCCCTGGGGTGAACACCATGGCAGCCCCGCTGGCCGGCAGCATGAAGATGCGCTTCTCGCAGTTTCTGCAACTGGATTTTGCCGGCGCCATGTTGTATTCCGTCACCTATCTGGTGGTGGGATATCTTTCACGCGATTTTCTCGTGGCGCTCCTGCGTGGCTTTCACGCGGCCGGACTGGCGGTGGAAGGTGTTGTCGCCACCGCGCTGGTGACGTATTCGATCTACCGCATTGTGCAATTCCGCAAGAACAAGATGTATCGTGTCGTGCCACGGGTTCAGGTTCAGGAACTGGCTGCACGCCTGGCCTCGGAGGATGCGATCCGCGTACTCATCGTCGACGTCCGCAGCCATGGCTATTACGACTCCGGTTCGGCACGTATTAAGGGCTCGATCCGCATCGAACCCAACAATCTTGAGGAAGAGGTCAAGTGTCTTCCCAAGGATAAGGACATCTATCTTTATTGCACTTGAGCGCGCGAAGCGACCAGCGCCCGGGTGGCGCACCTGCTGCGGGAAAGAGGATTCAACACGTTTGTAATCGTCGGCGGATTAGCGGCCTGGCGCAAGGCCGGCGAACCGGTGGAATCGGTTCCCGAGAATGATCTGGTGAAACTGCCGACGTTTAACTAGTCACGAAGTCGCCAAGTTTGGCTTGCAGGACCCCGTCACACCCCGAATTGCCGCAGGTGGTGATCGAGGTGCTTGTACATGCCGGTCGCCCAGTCCCGCGGCGTGAGTTCACCAAAGAAGGGATGTGGACGCCGGGTGCACTGCGCTTCACCGCCCTGGTGAAACTGGCGAACACACACCTTAAGCCGTTCCTGCTCTCGAGCAAAATCTCTCTTATCCTCGATCACTAACTTCTTGTCCGTCGGAGAGTTCTTGGAAAGGGGTTTGTCGTTAGTGAAGATAGGGCGAACGAACGGTCCGAGTATCCTGCCGATGAACAACCTGGGTAAAACGACGCGTCCGGAAGCCATATCCAGGGCCGCGGAGCAATGCGCCATCATCTGCGCGACATCCATTTTGCCCCAGTGGTGTTGAGTCGCGGGCTGCAGCTTGTCGATGCGGGAGATCACCTCCGCGACTACTTCGGGCTGAAATAGATTTTGCATTTCTGAAGCACTTCCCTTTGGACTAAAAGTCGAAAAATCATAACATCCTCAGGCACGGTTCCTGCCGGTGAGGCGGCAGATAAACTTCCGAAGACCCGGCAGGGATGATGTAGCATTTGTCGGGCCTGCCACGATGAGCGACACGATCACCCACGATGCATCGCGTTCCGACGGGATGAACCGCGTCATTTTCCTGCTGGCACTCTCGGTTTTCATCAACTACATCGATCGCAGCAATCTTTCGATTGCGGCCCCGCTATTGAAGAACGAGCTGAGCCTCTCAGATTGGCAACTCGGCAAGCTCCTCTCGGTATTCTTCTGGACTTACGGCTGTATGCAGATTCCCGCCGGTTGGTTCGTAGATCGATTCGAAGTGAAGTGGGTGTTTGCCGCCGGATTCTTCGTGTGGTCCGCGGCGACCGCGGTGACGGGATTTCTGAATGGCTTCACTGCGTGGATCGTCATTCGAGTGATCCTGGGAATCGGCGAATCGATCGCTTTCCCAGCGTACTCCAAGATATTCAGCAGTACCTACATCGGTGCGAGCCGGCGCAGCTTTGGCAATGCGGCCATTATGACCGGGCTCGCCTTGGGCCCCGCGGTCGGCATGTTGGTTGGAGGCACAGTGATGGGCCGTTTCGGTTGGCGGCCGTTCTTCCTGGTGCTGGGCTTTGGAAGCCTGCTGTGGCTGGCGCCGTGGCTCGCCTGGATGCCAACTGGGACAACGGCGCCTCGCCCGGCAAAGGAAACGCAGGTTGGCATTCTCGATATTTTCCGCGAACGATCGGCCTGGGGCACTTGCTTGGGACAGGTCTGCATCAACTACGGCCTGTATTTCCTAGTGGCCTGGTTACCGTTTTATCTTAAGGAAGGCCGCCATCTCTCGATGGATCACATGGCGAGAGTTGGGGGATTGATCTTCTTCCTGGCAGCGGTCTCGGCGATCGCGACTGGAAAACTCTCAGACCGGTGGATCGCCTCGGGTGCCTCAGCGACGCGGGTGCGGAAGACATCGCTCGGGGGCGGGATGACCGGCTTGGGAGTTTTTCTGGCCGCGGCCGCCGTTGCGCCCGACAAACTTCTCGTCTTGGCGCTGGCTCCGGCCGGTGTCTGCCTGGGCGTGAACGGCGCCCACTGCTGGGCGGTCACTCAAACCCTGGCTGGACCTAGGGTCTCAGGGCGCTGGACCGGAGTGCAGAATTTCGTAGGGAACTTTGCGGGTGCTTTTGCCCCCGCGATTACCGGGTACCTATTGACCCGGACCGGGGAGTTCTATTGGCCTTTTGTAAGCGCTGCGATTATCTCGTGGATTGGGGCACTGAGCTGGGTGTTTGCCGTGGGTCCGATCGAGCCGGTGGATTGGGAAAAGAGAATCAGCAAATCACACTTGGGCGCCGACGGCTCACCGGCGACGGGCGCTGTATAACCGTAATACACTTCCAATCAGGTGAAGCAGGAAATCGAAATCAAGTTTCGGGTTGCTGACTTGCGCATGCTGGCGCGCAACTTGCGAGCAGCCGGATTTCGTCTGCTGACGCCACGGACCCGCGAGATGAATACCTTGTACGATCTTCCCGGAGAAGTGCTGCGCTCTCGCAAGGAACTGCTGCGGCTGCGCAGATATGGCTTGCTGTGGATTTTGACGCATAAATCCAAAGGGAAGGTTGGTCGACACCGCAGTCGAGTCGAGCTCGAAACTGGCGTGGCAGACGGGAAGAAGATGGATCTGATCCTGCGCGCGCTCGGATATGCGCCGTCGTTCCGGTACGAGAAGTTTCGCGCCGAGTGGACCGATGGAAAAGGAAAAGTCGTTGTCGACGAGACGCCGATCGGGAATTTCTGTGAGATCGAGGGCGCACCGCGGTGGATCGATGCTACTGCGAAGAAGCTCGGAGTGAGCAGGGCGGATTACATCACCACGAATTACGCTGGATTATTTCTAGACTGGAAGGCTCGCACGAAAAGCGACGCTTTGGAAATGACTTTCAAGGCCGTGGCAAGTCGGAAACCATCCCGCCGGCATTCGTCGTAGAGCTGCGCCTCGCTGCGCTTGGCTGGACGGCCGAGGCGGCCGTCCCCACATGTTTCGTGGCAGTCTACGTCACGCTCCGTGGCACTTCTTGAATTTCTTGCCGCTTCCGCAGGGGCAAGGGTCGTTGCGGCCCACCTTCTCTTGTCCGCGAACGACCTGCTGAACCGGCTGCACGTCGCCGGCGCCGGCCATGCGCGCTTGTTCGAGTTCGCGGCGTTTGCGGCGCATGAAGGCTTCTTCTAAGTCGTCGGCGGAAGTTGCCACCAAGCGCGGCGGACGGCTTCCGTTCCCTCCACTTCCCTGTTGCGACGGTGCTCCCGGTTCCGGACCATGGCCTGTAGAGTCGCCTCCCTGCGGACCACCTACTCCAGCGTCGGGCGGGCGCTCGATAATCTGCATCAGGTAAAGGTAGCGGGCCGTGTCTTCCTGGAAGCGCTGCAGCATGGCCTCGAACATCTCAAAAGATTCTTTCTTGTACTCGACCAGCGGATCGTGCTGGCCGTAGCCGCGGAGGCCGATGCCCTCCTTGAGGTGGTCCATGCTCAGAAGGTGATCTTTCCACTGCGAATCGAGGACGCTCAGCATGATCATGCGCTCGTGGTGGCGCATGGCCTCGGGGCCGATCAGCTTTTCTTTCGCGTCGTAGCGCTCTTTCAGCTTCTCGAAAATCGCGTCGCCGAGTTCCTGCCGGTTCAAGTTTTCCGGCTTCACGCCCTCCGCGATGAAGTCGACGCCGAAGCGGGTGAAGACCGCGTCTTTCAGGCCTTTGACGTTCCAGTCGTCGGCGTGGCCTTTGGGCGGGCAGTACTCTTCCATGAGGTCGCCGAGAATCGCTGAGACGTAGTCTTCGAGGATCAGATCTTTCTGATCCATGCCCTCGAGCAAGCGGCGGCGCAAGCCATACACGGCCTCGCGCTGCTTATTCATCACGTCGTCGTATTCGAGCAAGTGCTTGCGGGACTCGAAATGCTGGCCTTCCACCGCCTTCTGCGCCGTCTCGATGCGGCGGCTGATCAGCTTGGACTCGATGGGAATGCCTTCTTCCATGCCCAGGCGCTCCAGCAGCTTCGAGACCCACTCTTTGGCGAAGATGCGCATGAGGTCATCTTCAAGCGCGAGGTAGAAGCGCGAGGAGCCGGGATCGCCTTGGCGGCCGGCGCGTCCGCGAAGCTGGTTGTCGATGCGGCGCGACTCGTGGCGTTCAGTGCCCAGGATGTGCAGGCCGCCGACCGCAGTGACTTCGTCGTGTTCTTTATCAGTTTGCGCTTTGTAGCGAGTCAGCGCCTCCGTCCACTTGTCGGTGGGGACGGTGTATTCATTTCCGTTGTAATAGAAGATCGAAATCGTGCCGTCTTCCTGCGGACCTTCAATCTTGCCCTGAGCGACGCGCAGTTGCTGCGCGATTCCCTTCTTCACCATTTCCTGCTTGGCCATGAATTCGGGATTGCCGCCGAGCAGAATGTCAGTGCCGCGGCCGGCCATGTTCGTGGCGATGGTGACCATGCCCTTGCGGCCGGCCTGAGCTACGAATTCAGCTTCGCGCTCGTGAAACTTGGCGTTCAGGACAACGTGTTGCTTGAGGCCTTTCTTCTTCAACAAGTCAGAAAGCCTCTCGGACTTTTCCACCGACGTGGTGCCCACCAGTACGGGCTGACCTTTCTCGGTCAACTTTTGAATTTCATCGGCGACGGCGAAGTATTTTTCTTTCTCCGTGCGGAACACAACGTCTGGATTCTCCAGTCGCAGCATCTGTTTGTTCGTTGGAATGACGACCACTTCCAGCTTGTAAATTTTGTCGAACTCGGCGGCTTCCGTTTCCGCCGTGCCCGTCATTCCGGAGAGTTTTTTGAACATGCGGAAATAATTCTGGAAGGTGATGGTGGCGAGGGTCTGATTCTCGCGCTCGATCTTCACGCCTTCCTTGGCTTCAATGGCCTGGTGCAAGCCGTCAGACCAGCGCCGGCCGGGCATCATGCGCCCGGTAAATTCATCGACGATGATGACTTCGCCATCTTTAATCACATACTCCACATCGCGTCGATAGAGCGCGTGCGCTTTGACCGCCGTCTCGACGTGATGCTTCAGCGGCCAGTTCTCCGGGTCGGCAATGTTGCCGATGCCGAGCAGGCCTTCGACTTTCGTCCAGCCTTCATCGGTGACCGTGATGTTGCGATGCTTCTCGTCGACCACAAAATCGCCGGTGAGTTGTGCAGGTTCGCCCGGTGCGACTTCCAGTTCTTCGCCCTTTTCCAGCTTTGAGATGATCCGGTTGACCTTGTAATACTTGTCAGTCGATTCCTCGCTTGCGCCTGAAATGATCAGCGGGGTGCGGGCTTCATCGATCAGGATGGAATCGACTTCATCGACGATGGCGAAGTTGTGGCCGCGCTGCACGCAATCTTTCAGGTCGAACTTCATGTTGTCGCGCAGGTAGTCGAAACCAAACTCGTTGTTCGTGCCGTAGGTCACGTCGGCGGCGTAGGCGGCGCGGCGCTCTTCATCGTCGAGGTCGTGAACGATCACGCCCACGGTGAGGCCGAGGAAACGATAAAGCTTGCCCATCCACTCGGAGTCGCGCTTGGCCAGATAGTCGTTGACCGTTACCACGTGCACACCGCGTCCGCTGAGGGCGTTGAGATAAACCGGAAGAGTCGCGACCAGCGTTTTGCCTTCGCCGGTCTTCATTTCCGAGATCATGCCCTGGTGCTGCACCATGCCGCCGATCAACTGCACGTCGAAGTGGCGCATGTTGAGCACGCGGCGTCCGGCCTCGCGCACCACGGCGAAGGCTTCTACCAGGATCTCGTCCAGAACTTCCTGCAGAGCTTCGTATTGCTCTTTCTCGAGCTGCTTGGCGTTGTCAGGATCGGTTTCTGCCTCGACGTCTGGTTCGGGGGTCGCACGCGGAGTAACGCGACTCAAACGATCCTGAATGCGCTGCCGGAACTCGTCCGTCTTGGCGCGCAGTTCGTCGTCGGTGAGCTTTTGCATCTGAGGTTCGAGGGCATTAATGGCCTCCACCTTGGGCATCAAGCTCTTGATGACCCGTTCATTCTTCGTCCCAAAGACCTTGCCGATCAGAGTGTTAATCAAACTGTGAAATCCTTCAGAGGGAAACTGCCCTAGCGCATCTCTTTTAGCCTAGCATATTAGATGTGCTGGACGGGCTATAAGGAACAAGCTGAAGCAGGTTGTTCACTGCAGAGAGCGCTGAGAGCGCCGAGAGAACCGAAGAGGACATTCTCGTTATCCCCGGTGGTCTCGGCGGTAAGCTGATTTTTCGTGTATATTCCACACGACTCATGCCCACTTTCTACGACCGTTTTGTCGAATGCGCGGAACGCTGGCCGGACAATGTTGCACTGGAAATCCAGCGCCATGACCACATCGAGAGCTGTACCTACGCCGAGCTTCATCGGATGGCCGAATCCGTGGGTCGATGGGTTACCGAAAATGGGGCCACCGGAAATGGATTCGTCCGCGGATCGCGGCTGGGCATCGTGGCGGATAACCATCCTCGCTGGGTAGCGGCGTATTTGGGAATCATTGCCGCAGGATGTACGGTGGTCCCGCTTGACACCGCTTTGCACGCCGACCAACTGGCCAAACTGTTAAAAGATAGCGGTGCCTCCGCCCTGTTCTGCGATGCGAGGCATGCGCAGGCGGCGCGAACGGCGGTAGCGGGCCTCAACATCGGCCTCGTACTCATGGACCCGGACCGCGTGACCGATAATTCGATCCGTGAGCAATGGCTGGCGAACCTGCCGGCGATTTTCGACGGCGGGCCAGGAAAATTCCAGCCTGTATCTTCCTCTGCGGAAGATCTCGCTTCCCTGCTCTACACCTCGGGCACCACCGCCGACCCCAAGGGCGTAATGCTGACCCACGCCAACTTTCTGGGCGAGGTGGAAGCTGTGTTTGATTGGATCGAGCTCGGGCCCACCGACGCGCTGCTGGGCGTGCTGCCCATGTTTCACGTACTTGCACAAATGGCCAATCTGCTGTTGCCTCTGGTGAAAGGCTCGCGCGTCGTTTATCTGGAGACGCTGAACACGACCGAACTGCTGCGGGCTCTGCGTGAACGCAACATCACCGGCTTCGCCGTGGTGCCGCAATTCTTTTATCTGATTCACGAACGAATCTTTCAGGAGATTGCCAAACGAGGAGTCCTGACGCAAAAAGTATTTCGAGGCCTGGTGCAATGCAATCGCCTATTGCGTAAAGTCGGAATCAATGCCGGTCCCATCCTCTTCAGCAAGGTCCACGAAACCCTGGGCAAGAAGATGCGTTATCTGGTCACAGGCGGATCGCGCTTCGATCCACAGATTGCGACCGACTTCCACGATCTCGGTATCGATGTGTTGCAAGCTTATGGCCTGACGGAGACTACTGCGGCGGTGTTCGCGAATTCGCCAACGAATAATGTGATCGGATCGGTGGGCAAGGCGTTGAAAGGCGTAGAAGCAAAGGTCGTTTACGCGACCAATGACCCGCAGCCACAGGAGGACGGTCCCGCCACGGGCGAGATCGCGCTGCGCGGCGCGGTGGTGATGAAGGGCTACTGGAACCGCCCGGATGCGACTGCGGCCGTGCTGCGCGATGGATGGTTTTACACGGGCGACCTTGGCTACTTCGATGCCGACGGCAACCTATTCCTCACCGGCCGCAAGAAAGAAGTGATCGTACTCAGCAACGGGAAGAACATTTATCCCGAAGAAGTTGAGGCGCACTACCTGAAATCGCCATACATTAAGGAACTGGCAGTCATGGGACTGGAAGGCAAACCCGGCGAAGGCGGCGACCGCTTGCACGCCGTGATCGTGCCCAACTTCGATGTTCTGCGCCAGAAAAAGATTGTCAACGCCAAGGAAGTGATCCGATTCGATATAGAGAGCTTGTCGCAGCAGATCGCCTCCACCAAGCGCATCGGCAGCTATGAAATCTGGCAGGAAGATTTGCCTCGCACCACTACGCGCAAGATCAAGCGCTTCGAAGTGGAGAAGCGAGTAAAGGCGAATCAAGCGCGGCGGACCCACGACGATGCTGAATTACCCTCCGAACAACCGTTGTCCGCTGATGAGATGGCATGGCTCGATCAGCCCAACGTGCAGCAAGCGCTAAAGATCGTGCGCGAATCTGCACGCACCGCGCCGCCCACCTTGCGGCCTACCCATAATCTGGAGCTCGACCTTGGACTCGACTCCATGCAGCGCGTCGAGTTGCTGAGCCAGATTGAGGAACAACTGGGAGGGAACGTCGAAGAATCGCGGCTCGCCGAGATTTATACGGTGCGCGATCTAGTCGATGCCGTGCTGCAAAGCGCGGCCACCGGCGCAGGGGGCCCTGCGACACGCACCGCCTTTGCCGGGTGGAAAGCGATTCTGGCCGAAGAACCGGATCCCGCCGACGTGATTTCTCTGGCAAGGCCGCACCCGATTGGTGGTGCATTCTGGTACATGGTCTCGCGCCTGATCCAGGTAATTGCTTTCGACCGCTTTGATTTACATGTGCGCGGTATTGAGAAGCTGCCCCAGAGCGGTGCTTACATTCTCTCGTCTAATCATCAGAGTTATATTGATCCGATCATCCTGGCAAGCGTTCTGCCGCCTCCGGTTTTTGACAAGGTTTTCGCAGTGGGAACGAGCGAAATCTTCGGGAAGGGATTCATGCTGCGGCTGGCGCATTCGCTGCGCATTGTGGTCGTGGACCCCGACGCTAATCTCATTCCAGCCATGCGAGCCGGCGCGTTCGGGTTGCGGCAAGGGCGTCCGCTCATTCTTTATCCCGAAGGTGAGCGCTCGATTGATGGCACGCCGAAAATCTTCAAGAAGGGTGCGGCTATCCTGTCGATTCACGTGCAAGTGCCGATTGTTCCCATCGGGATCGAAGGATTCTACGAAGCCTGGCCGCGGAACAAACCGTTCCAGGGGTTCACGCCGCTGAAGATCGTGATTGGCGATCCGATTCTACCGCCGCCGGAGAGTGAGGCGTCGGAAGCGGCTTATGAAAAGCTGACTGCGCAACTGAGGGAACGCATAGTCGAAATGTGGCAGGGGCTGCGGAGGAAGGCTTCCGATGAAAAGTGATCAGAGCCTGTCTTTCAGGTCCTCCACCAGAGTTTTTGCAACACCATAGAGTTCGACGAGCGGGCCTTTCTGAAATTTGATGTCGTCCCGATGCACGTCGTCATGAAGAGATCGGCAAAGCTGGTAAGCAGCTCGAATTCGCTCCGCAGTTAGATAGGAGGCCACGGTCGTGGCACCTTGATCAAAAAGTGGGGCGTTAGCCGATTGCTGGGCCGCCCACGCGGTGTTGCGGATGCGATTCAGCGCGTCGCGGAAATCGGTCAGGACCCGCGGATCTACTGTTGCGGTCAGCAGCGGTTCCTGCAGAGCGCGCAACTCAGTAATGGCGCTCGCCAGGCGCTCTGAAACGTTAGCTCTTGGTAACGGTTCACTACTCACAAATCTGCCTCTGATTTAGACGGTAGTCCCTTTCTCCGTTGGAGGACACACTCTGGGGAACATCTGCCTTCGTAATCCTCGATTGGACAGGCCTGAGGTTAGAAATCACAAAGAATAGCGTGGATCGGAGTCTTCAGTGGAGACGAGCGGCTCCACCTACTTCGCTCGCGGGTGTGTCTGGTCGTATACCTGCAGCACATGTTTCATTGACAACTGCGTGTAGCGTTGCGTGGTCGCGAGACGTTCATGTCCGAGCAACTCCTGAATGGCGCGCAGGTCGGCGCCTTCTTCCAGCATGTGCGTACCGAAAGCATGGCGCAGGGTATGCGGGTGGACGTCCGGTGAAAGGCCTTTGGCCACAGCAATCCTTTTGATGATGCGGCCGACGCTGCGCGTGGTGAGCCGCCCGCCACGCCGGTTGATGAGCAACGCAGCCGTGTGTTTGCCGGAATCAGCGAGCACTTTCTGGCGCTCGGGAAGATAGGTGGCGAGCGCCGCTTTTACCGAATCGCCAAACGGAACGTAGCGTTCTTTTTTTCCTTTGCCACGGATAAGAATGGCCTCGGCACTCAGCCGGATATCGTCGAGGTTGATGCCGGTAAGCTCCGAATTGCGGATTCCGCATCCGTAAAGCAGTTCCAGCATGAGGCGGTCGCGCTCGGGGAACGCCGCCACTTCGGGCATCTCGCCGTCGATCACGGAATTCATTTCTTCAATCGTGGGCACACGCGGAAGCTTCTTGGGAAGTTTTGGAGTGGCGACCAGCTTAGCGGGATTCTGCTCCACCACGCCTTCCCGCGCCAACCAACGATAGAGAGACCGCACTGCAGCCAAAGCACGGGCCACGGAAGTCTTGCTCAACCCCTTCTCATAAAGCTGCGAGAGAAATCCTCGCACCGCGATGTGGTCAATCTGTTTCCATCCGCGCGAACCGGCGTAGGCGGCGAAGAGCGACAGCTCGCGGCTGTAAGCTTTGATGGTGTGCAGCGATGCATTGCGCTCACGCAAGTGGCGGATAAAGTCGGCGACGGCTTTGCCGACCGTAGTCCTGGTCTGTTTGTGTGTCGTCATGGAATACAGAATCTACCTATTTCCGCGTGACGCCTCATTTCGCCTTCGCCCTCGGATGATGCTTCTGATAAACCGTCCTTAGCCGGTCGAGGGCCAGGTGCGTATACACCTGAGTTGTCGAAATATCCGCATGACCGAGAATCGTCTGCACTGTGCGAAGGTCGGCGCCGTTCTCCACCATATGCGTGGCACAGGAGTGGCGCAGCATGTGCGGAGAAGCCACGCGCCCCGAAACAGCCGAGGCCGCACGCACCATCTGCCAAACACGTTGGCGCGTAAGTTTGCGGCCACCGCGCGCAACAAACAGCAGAGGTGAATTCGTAACGAGTGCCGCGACCGTTTTTGATGCGCCGCTTCGATTCCCTGCCGCCAATGCCGGGCGCGACTCTGCCAGATATTGCCTCAGCGCCTCCTGCGCCGATCTTCCGAGCGGCACTACGCGCTCCTTGTCGCCCTTTCCGCGCACCAGCATGTAGCCAGCTTCGAGTTTCAGGTCTTCCAATTTAGCGTTGGTGATCTCCGAGACCCGCAACGCTCCCGCGTAGAACACTTCCAGCATGGCGCGATCACGGGCAGCCAGTGCGGCCGAGTCTTTCGTGTTGCCTGCGGCGCCATGCAGCGTGAGCGGAGCTGCCAGCGTCGCTTCCATTTCGTCGCGAGCCAGCGCCTTGGGAAGAACCTTCCATTGCTTCGGAGATTCGATGTTCAGCGTGGGATCGTAGTCGATTTTCTTATCGAGCAACAGATAGCGATAAAGATGACGGAGCGCCGAAAGCTTTCGTCCCACGCTGCGGCCATCGACTTGATGGGAAAAAAGCTGTTGCAGGAAGTCGCGCACATCGACACGGCGAGCCGTCAGCAATAAGTGCTTGCGCTTTTCCAGAAACTCCGAGAACTGGCAGATGTCGGTGGTGTAGGCGCTAACGGAAAGCGGCGCCAATCCCTTCTCGATTCTCAAGTAGTCGAGAAAGCCGGCGAGCACACGCGAGTTGGTTTCCGTAGCCATGAGGAGGGGATGAAAAAAGTATGCCCGTTATCGGACGCTGATAAAAGTGACGAGGTAGATGCTTGTTGGAGAAACCCAGCACCATCGTAGAGACGCAGCTTGCTACGTCTTGCCAGCACCACGCAACAGGTCCACCGCGTACAGCGCGCCCTCTGGCGTTTCCTCATGCTTGAAGTAGGCGAAGACGTCACGGCCGGCCGCCATGTGTTCCCCGATGCGCGCGACCATGGAGCGGCGCTCGTCCGGCGTATAAGTCGGCTTGCGGAATCTGTAATAAACGAAGGCCGCAGTGACCACATCCGGCGTCGTGCGTTCTTCCGTTTCCGCCACGCACAAGGCTACTCCGCGCGACTTCAGCAGTTCCCAAGTCGAGTCGGTGAACCAGGAATCGTGGCGGAATTCGAACGCCGCCGGCAATGTTCGAGGCAGAAGCGCCAAAAAATCCTTTAGCAGCGGGGCATCAGCTTTCAGATTCGGCGGCAGTTGAAAGAGCACAGGCCCAAGCTTGCCGGCGCTGGCCAGCGGTTCGATAGTCGCCAGGAAGCGCGGAACAAAATCTTCAGTCCCTTTTAGCCGCTTGATGTGCGTGATGACCTGGTGTGCCTTGATGCCGAAGCGAAAGTGCGCGGGCGTTTCCTGAATCCAGTTCTGGATCGTCGTGTCCTTCACCAGTTGCCGGAAGGTGAAGTTCACTTCGACCGTATTGAGCTGGGTAGCGTAGTGACTGAGAAACTTTTTCTGCGCAAGCTTGGCGGGATAGAAGTCCGGCTTCCAGCTCGGATAGGCCCACCCCGAAGTTCCGACGAACAGTTGAGGCATGGCTGAATCTCGCAGAACAATTCGCAGCGCACGAGATTATACCTTGCGTCTCGGCTTGCGGGCCCGCGCGGATTTGCCGGCTTTTCGCGTAGAGCGCGGGCGAGCGTCCTCCGGTTCATCTTCTGCCTGGGCGGCCATGGAAATTGGCTTCGCCTGAGCACCTGCCGAAGCGGCAACTCCCTTGAGGTCCGGCAACCGCTGCTTCAATTCGAGCACTGGAGCGAACAAGTCGCCCAACTTATCAACGCGCGCGACCACTTGCTTCGCTTCGAACACAAGCATGCTCGCATCTTTCTTCTTGAGAGCGCGCTCGACCTCATCCCACGTCACCGGCGTCGAGGCCGTGGGATGCTCACGTGCCCGAAGCGAATACACGGCCACCGTGGTCTTGTGTTCGTCGTTCTGGCTCCAGTCCACCAGAACTTTTCCGGTTCGAACCTGCTTTTTCATATCCGACACGACCATGTCTGGATGCTCGTGTTCGAGCAGCTGCGCCAGCGCGTGAGAAAAAGTCTTGGTCGCCTCATAGTTGGTTGCCGTGTTGAGCGGGACGTAGATTTGTAGTCCCTTGGAACCGGACGTTTTCGGAAAGCTCTTCAATCCGAAGTGTTCGAAGATTTCCCGCAGCCACAGCCCAACCTGGCAGCATTGCACGATGTTTGCAGGTGACCCGGGATCGAGATCGAAAACCATCATCGTAGGACAGGTGATATCTTTTGCGAGCGAAAGTGACGGGTGCAGCTCGATCGCGGCAAGGTTTGCCAGCCAGACCAGGGTAGCCAGATCGTCGGCAAGAATGTAATGGATGGTCCGCCGGTTTCTCCCGCTCCAGATGGGAGCGGTCTTCACCCAGTCGGGCCGGTACTGGGGCGCATTCTTCTCGTAGAAAAACTCCTCGTCCACGCCGTTGGGGTAGCGCTTGCGCGTCAGCGGACGCCCGGCCAAATGCGGCACCATCACCGGCGCAACACGAACGTAGTAGTCGATCACCTGCTGCTTGGTAAATCCCGTGGCCGGATAGAGAACCTTTTCCAGATTCGACAGCTTGAGCTGCTTCCCCTGAACCTCGATCGTCGAATCCATGGCAAACGCTCCCGCAGGCATTGTGCCTCAAACCACGCCCCATGCAAAATGCAACCCTGTCCTGCCTTGCCCCAGTCAAGGCACTCAACCGGTTTGACAACCTCCCTTTCCACCACGTAATTTCAAACTTCTGCCCTGCATGTTCGTCCAAGTCATAGCTAGCTGACCCGGAGGTTCGATGAAACACCGCGCACTCCAAACCGCCTTTTCCATTCTCCTCCTCGCCGCTCTCGCCGCCGCTCAGGATGTCACATCCTTTGAAAAGCGCATCACCGTCAAGAAGCTGCCGAACGGCCTCACCATCCTCATCTGCGAGCGGCCCGAGGCGCCGGTTTTTTCGTTCTTCACTATGGTCGATGCTGGCTCGGCGCAGGATCCGTTGGGCAAGACCGGCTTGGCTCACATGTTCGAACACATGGCCTTCAAAGGCACGGACAAGATCGGCACAACTGACTATGCCGCCGAGAAGCCCGCGTTGGAAAAGGTTGAGACCGCCTACGCCGCCTACATTGCGGAGCGCGACAAGAGCGTAGGCCGTGACGATGCTAAGCTCAAGCAACTCGAAAAAGCCTGGAAAGACGCCATCGCGGAGGCCGACAAGTACGTCGTGTCCAACCAGTTCGGCAAAATCATCGAACAGAACGGCGGGCAGGGCTTGAACGCCTTCACGAATTACGATGAAACTGGCTATCACTACTCGCTGCCCGCGAACAGGCTGGAGTTGTGGGCCTATCTCGAGTCAGAGCGCTTTCTTCACCCCGTACTCCGCGAGTTCTACAAAGAGCGCAACGTGGTGATCGAAGAGCGCCGCCTGCGTACTGACAGCAACCCGATCGGCCGCCTGCTGGAGCAGTTCGACGCCGCGGCATTTGAGGCTCATCCCTATCACCGGCCGACCGTGGGATGGATGTCCGACTTGAATTCCTTCTCGGCCACGGACGCAAAGAAGTTTTTCGACGAATACTACGTGCCTGCGAACATGGTGGTTGCCGTAGCCGGTGATGTGAAAGCTGCGCAGGTCATGCCGATTCTCGAAAAATACTTCGGCCGCCTGCCCACGCGTCAGAAGCCCGATGAGACCACCACCACCGAGCCTCCACAGAATTCCGAGCGCAAGGTCGTGCTCAAGGAAAAATCGCAGCCCCTCTTTCTTGAAGGCTACCACCGCCCTGACTACATGACGAAAGACGACGCCGTATATGATGCGATCACTGATCTAATGTCGGAGGGCCGCACCTCTCGCCTTTACCGCGCACTGGTGCGCGACAAAAAAATTGCATCGCTCTCTGCCGGATTCAGCGGCCTGCCCGGCACCAAGTACCCGCACCTGTTCGCTTTCTATGCTTTTCCACTCCCCGGACACAGTACGCAGGAAGTGGGGGACGCGATCCACGTTGAAATCGAGCGCCTTAAGAAGGAAGACATCAGCGACGACGAGTTGAGGATGATCAAGACCCGCACCAAAGCCAACCTGATTCGCGGCCTGGCAGACAACCAGGGACTCGCGATTCAGTTGGCGACTTACCAAACCCGCTACGGCGACTGGCGCGAGTTGTTCAACTCCGTGGACCGCATTGACAAGGTGACGAAAGCAGACATCCGGCGGGTCGCCAACGAAACCTTCACCGACAACAACCGCACCATAGGCGTGATCGAAACGGCCGGGGGCGGCGCGGCGCAAGGCGGTGAGCAGGGATCAAATCAGGCGCCGTCAGATCATGATTCGTCAAATCAAGGTGCGTCCGATCAGGTTGCGTTGAATCAGGGAGGTGCGCAATGAAAAGGGCGCGGATTGTTTTCTCGATGATTCTCGCAGCATGTGCCGTCACCATGTTCGTGCAGCTTCCAACTTCCGCGGGGCAAGCGACGAGCTGGAAGCAGATCCCAATCCCGCCTCTGCCCGCCTTCCACCCTCAGCAACCAAAGCGCGTCCAGCTCTCGAATGGCATGGTGATCTTCCTGCAGGAGGATCACGAACTGCCGCTGATTGAGGGCTCTGCCCGCATCCGCGGCGGCTCGCGCAATGAACCGGCCAGCAAAGTCGGACTGGTGGATATTTTCGGCGAAGTCTGGCGCACCGGCGGCACCAAAACACAAACCGGCGATCAGCTCGACGATTTTCTCGAAGTGCGTGCCGCCAAAGTTGAGACCGGAGGCGGCGGCGATTCCACCACCATCAGCTTGAGTTGCCTGAAAGGTGACTTCGACGATGTTTTCAAAGTTTTCGCCGACCTCTTGCGGAATCCCGAATTCCGCGCCGACAAACTCGACCTGGCACAGAAAGAGGCAGGGGACAGCATTTCGCGGCGCAACGATGACGTCGGAGAGATTGTGGCACGCGAATCGGCCAAGCTGGCTTATGGTGCCGATAATCCCTATGCCCGCGAGCCGGAATACGCCACCATCGCCGCCATCACGCGCCAGGATCTGCTGGATTGGCACCGCACCTACGTGCACCCGAACAACATCATTCTCGGGATCAGTGGGGACTTTGATTCCGCGGCGATGGAAGCCAAGCTACGCGCCGCATTTGAGGCCTGGTCCAAAGGCGCCGACCTGCCCAAGGATGACATTCTGTTCCAGCCCGCGAAGCCTGGCTATTACCTCATCACGAAGGAGGATGTGAACCAGAGCAACGTTCAGATGGTCGGGCTCGGCACCACGCGCAACAATCCGGACTACTATGCCATCTCCGTTTTCAATGAGGCGTTTGGCGGCGGATTCTCCTCGCGGCTGTTCAACGACATCCGCACCAAGCGCGGCTTGGCGTACCATGTGGCCGGCGGCATCGGCACGAATTTCGGGCATCCGGGCATTCTGCAATTCGTCGTGGGCACGAAGAGCCAGAGCACGATCGAGTCAATCCAGGCGCTCGATGAAGACATCGACAATCTGGCCAAGCAACCCATCACCGACGAAGAAATCCAGCACGCCAAAGACGCCATCCTGAACGCTTTCATTTTCCGCCTCGACTCGCCTGACAAAGTTCTCGCCGAGCGCCTTACCTATGAATTCTACGGTTACCCCGCAGATTGGCTGGACAAGTATCCCGCAGAGATTCAGAAGGTGACGGCCGCGGACGTCAATCGTGTGGCTGCAAAGTATGTGCATCGCGACCAACTCGCAGTCTTGGTCGTCGGCAACACCAAAGAGTTCGACAAACCGCTCTCGACACTCGGACCGGTGAAGGAAATCGACATCACCATTCCGCCGCCGCCGGGCGCGAAGGAAGAAGAAGAGAACGCAAAACCCACCTCGTCGAATGAAGAAGGTAAGGCGCTCGCGGCAAAAGTGGTGGCCGCGATGGGCGGCGAAGCCAAGCTGGCAGCGATCAAGGCCGTCAAGGCGGAGGTGACCTTGACGCAGAAGACGCCGCAGGGCGAGTTCCCCATGCAGATGGAAACCTTCATTGTTTATCCCGATCACCTGCATGCGGCTATGCAAACTCCGGGTGGAACCATGAACATTGTGGTCACTCCGGATACGGCCTTCATGGCGTTTCCCGGCCAGGGCGTGCGCGACTTCCCTGCTTCCCAGAAGGCCGAAACTCTGGACCAGATCAAGCGTGATCCCATCTTCATCACCTCGCACGCGAAAGACCCCAATGTGTTTTTCCGCGCCGCAGGAGCCGAGAAGGTTGGCGACACCGAGGCCCGCGTCGTCGATGTGAATGCGGCGGGCACGGCCATCCGATGGTTTGTCGATCCCCAGAGCGGCCACATCCTGAAAGAGACGTACCGAACCCTTAGCCAAGGCCAGCCGGTGCAGGGTGAAACCGACATGGACGACTGGAAGCCGGTAAACGGGGTAAACGTCCCCTTCGTGCGTCGCAACAAACAGAACGGTGAGGATTCAAGTAAGGCGGAGTACACCTCGTTGGAGTTCAACCCGCAGGTCGATCCCAAGTTGTTCGAGAAGCCTGCCGAAAAGCCGCCAGCGCAACCGTAGCGGCCGGGCGTTTCTTCACCCCGCGTCCTTGCGCAAATTCGGTAATAGCGCGCACAATGGCGAGTGCATTTTATTCCCGCAACAAAGAATCCCAGCTCGTCCCGATTCCTCCGGCTGTCTCCTCGCTCAGCTGTGGTGAGCATCTTCCTGTTGCTGTTGGCTCTGACTTCGGCCAGCGGCAAATCCATCAAGATGGTTACGAGTTGGTTCAATCCCCATTACGAAGGGCAGCAATTTCACAAGGTCCTCGTCATCGGGGTAACCCAAGACCTGCCAGTGCGCGCCGACTTCGAGGATGAAATGGCAGCTCAGCTCGCGCGTCCGGGTATGCAGACGATTCCCGGCAACCAGATTCTGCTGCGACCGGACCCCAAAGCGAAACCTGACCTAAACTATCTCCGCGAGCAGATCCGCAGTTTTCAGATCGACGCCGTGGTCGTTTCGCGTCTTCTGAAGGTCGATAAGAAAGTGACTACCGTTCCGAGCTCGACGTACGTGGTGCCGTTTCCTTACTACTATTCTTTTTACGGCTACCTGGGCGTGGTGTATCCCGTGGTTTACGATCCCGGGTACACGCGCGTAGACACAACGGTACGGGTCGAGACCAACGTTTACGCCACCAGCAAACCAGATGGTGACCTGGTATGGACCGGCATCAGCGACTCGTTCGATCCAAAGTCGGCAAAGAAGGTCGCCGACGGCCTGGTGAAGGAAGTTCCGAAGCAGATGGAGAAAGACGGGCTCCTGCCAAAAAAACCTTCGTCGAAGTAAACCCCTTAGACGTCAAGATGCGTCCGCTCTGTTCTTCTTGAGAGGGAACGGTCAGGGCAACAATAAATGGGCGCCATAGATATCGGAGTGGTTGTGATCGAATTCGATGATCGGAGCGCCTTGGGGCGAGAGGGCAACAAGGACGCAGCGTCCAATTCCGGCATCGATGGCACTCTGAAACGAAGCCACCTGCGTCTGAGCACCTTTGGCAATTTGCACTCGATACAACGGCTCTCCAGGGGCGAGCACGTCCTGAAAGTAAAGACTGGCTCCATCCGCGGACCACACGGGAAATCCGATGCTCTTGCCTTGCGCAATCGTGCTCCAGCGTTGAGACTCGACATCGAACATTCGAATCTCGGTGCGAGTGTCCCGCACCGCGACAAGGTAGCGACCGTCTGGCGACCAGCGTGGCATACGCAATTCCTCACTGCCTGCTAGATCGGTAATCTTCGCTGTCTTCAAGTCCACGAAGGCGAGCATCGAACTGGATTGCTGCCGCTGTGAAATGGGCGCATCTCGATCCACCACCACGCGGGTTCCATCGGGGGACCAATCCGGGTCAGTGATCCTGCCACCTGCTTCGGGGATCAGCGGCCGCGGCGTGCCTCCGTCCGAAGAAACCAAATAAACGGTCGGCGGCAATCCCTCTCGGAGCGCAGTAAACGCGATGAGTTTGTTATCGGGAGAAAAGCGAGGAAAAGCTCCGCGCACGCCCGGTAGTTCGATTTTCCGTGCGCCGCTGCCGTCAAAGCGGCTGGTCCACAGCGCTCCGGGATGCTGGTCAATGTAGGCTACCCATTCTCCGTCGCGGGAAACGCTGAGCATGGCAGCATGTTTTTCGCGCATGACAGGAGAAAACTTCTGCGTCGCAGGATCGAGCGCTTCGAGGTCGCTTTGAAGATTTCTCCCGTAGAAATAGACGCTCCTTCCGTCGAGACTCACCAGCGGGCTCCACGAGCCGGTGGCTTCGGCAGCCAGAAGGAACGGTCCCTGGGGACTGCGCCGCCACCATTCATGTTCTTCCCGAAGGGCATAAAGCCGGGAAACCGGCATGTTGGAGTCTACAAAAAGGAAGTAGCGCCCATCCGGCGTCCAAGTTCCGCCGTACTGGTGCGCTGGCCAGTGAGGCAATACAGGATGGAGGTTGTTTCCATCGGGCGAAATCTCCCAGATCGAACCTGTGTCGCGCTCTGGATCGTTGCGATTAAAGCGAATCCTTCGGCCGTCCGGCGACCAGACCGGTGAATCGGGCTCTTCTGCAAAGCTCGCAAGTTTGCGAATCGCGCTGCCATCCGAGTTGGCGATCAGCAAGTCGTTGCCGAGGTGATACACGATTTGTTTGCCATCGGGAGAAAAGGTCGCGCTGCCGGAAACAACATCGCCGATTTTCACCGGCGGTCCACCCGTTGCCGGCCAGGACCATAGCGGAGCAGGCTCGCCCCGCCCGGCAAAGCTCGTGATCAAATACTTCGCACGGTCCGGAGAAACGTCCCACACCAGAGTGTTGGGAAACGGCGCGTCCACTTTCTGGGCTTCGCCGCCGTTCGCCGGCGTCTGCATCAGGTTGTAGTGATCCCCCGCTCGTTGCACGTAAAAAAGACGGGCGCCGTCGGTGGCCGGACGGACGACATAGTCCAGAAGACCAGACTGCGTAACGGAAAAGATATCGGTGACGCGCGGATCGGGAAGAGGCGTCAGCCACCAAACGGTGAAGATCAGAAGCAACGCTGCGCCAGCGATGGTGCCCCGAATCCAGGCTGCGTGAGTCGATCGAATCTGCGCGATCTGATCCTCAGCGAAAGGCAGCGCAACCACCGCAGAACCATTTTCAGTGGTGGATGATCCGAGTTCGCCGGCCGGAACAGCTGCAGCCGGTGCAACCCTATAGTGTTCACCCGACCCGACAATTTCTACGGAAGTAAGGAAGCGGTAGCCGCGGCGGGGAATGGTCTCAATGTAGCGGGGCTTGTCGGTCCGATCGGCGAGAGCATCGCGAAGCTTGCTTACGGCGGTGTTCAGTCCGGCCTCAAAATCGACGAACGTCTCCTCGGGCCATAAGCGATTCTTCAATTCCTCGCGAGTAACAAGCTGTCCCTGGCGCTCGGCCAGCAGGGCAAGCACGCGCAACGGTTTTTCCTGCAGACGAATCCGCGATCCGTTTTTGCGGACCTCACCTGCTGTCAGATCGACAACATAGGGACCAAATTTGAGCATTGGCGGACTCGAAGCCTGCTCTGCTGAGCGATCCTTGGGGGACAGCCATCGAATTCGCCGCAATTCTATCACGGGATCGCCCGTCCGCAGTCTCTTCCATGAATACGGAAAGTCGAGTAAGTCTTTTGTTATCTGTCATATGTCAGTTAAGACTTAGTTTAGAACTAATTTTGCTTCGGTCGCTTGATCTTCCCCCGCAAAGATTGCATGCTCGTCCCCATTTTCGGGTCGGAGCCTGATGGTGGTTCGCACGCGAACCTATTCAAAAAGGCAGGGGATTCCATGAAACTTCGTCTCGTTTTGGCGGCACTGTTGACTTTCACCTTCTTTGGACTGACCTCAGCGTTCGGCCAGTTCACGCCCAGTCAGGATTCCTACACGGCCAGTGGTGCCGCCAACCGGGGCACCAACTACGGCGGCGCCGCCACTTTGAATGTGGCCAGCGCGCGCACCGCGTTCATCCAGTTCGATCTGTCATCAATCCCCGCTGGTTACGGGCCAAGCGTCGCCAAGGCTAGTCTGAAGCTTTACGTAAATGACGTAACCACCGCCGGCACGTTTAACGTTGTGTATATCAACGGGACGTGGTCTGAATCGACGATCACCTACGACTTGTCCCCCGCCCTCGGAACACAAATCGCCACCAGCCAGGAAGTGAGCAGTTCGACCGTGGGTGACTACATCAACGTAGACGTCACGTCCGCGGTAAAGGCGTGGCTGGAGAATGCGGATCCCAACGACGGACTGGCGCTGGTCGCCAACAGTGGTTTAAACGCCACCTTCGACAGCAAAGAAAACGCCAACCAGAGCCATCCACCAGAACTCGATATCGTCTTTGCCCCCGTTACCACGGGCGCCGGCAGCGGACTGCAAGGCGGAGCCGCGAGCGGCACTCCGAGCCTGAGTTTGATACCCTGCACCACCGTCGGAGAGATCCTCTCCTGGACCGCCGCGGGATGGGCTTGCTCGCCAATGAGCCTTAGCAACGAGTTCGTGCCCCTGACCGGGGGCACAATGACCGGAACCCTGAGTGTGCCGACTCTCTCGGGAAGCGCTGGCGGGGCGTCGGGGCCGCTGAACATCACATCTCCGCAAGACATCAGCGTGAAATCCAATGGCACCATGGAGCTATCAGCCGGCGGTACCCTATCGATCAGCGCGTCCTTGATCACTCTCAGTAATTTAACTACCACGGGCTTCGCCGTGCTAAGCGGACCCACCTTGGTGTCTCCGATAGTGGCCAACAGCATCAACCTGCAACCGTTCGGTGTCACCACTCCCTCCACTGCCGACTCCTCGGCTCTCATTTTCCAGGCCGCCTCGCAAAACTCTTCGACGAGCACCCTGGCCAATCCCTTCTTTCAGTGGCAGTCGGAGCCGACTGGAGCAAACACGGCGAATCCCGGCGCCACGATGAACCTTCTTTACGGCCCCGATTACAACAACAGCACTGTGCCGCTGGAGACCGGGTTATCCATTGCTGGCAACGGCATCATCCATTTCGCTTCCGGGCAAACTTTCCCCGGCGGGACTGGCGGGGGCGGTGGAGGAGTCACCAGCGTTACCGGGACTAGCGGAATCATCAGCAGCGCCAGCACCGGCGCTGTCACGCTCAGCGCCGACCACGGTGTAGTGGCGTTCCAAACCGACCTCGCCACTGCCGTCAGCAACCTACAGACCTTCGCCACGAACGCCGCTGGAACGGCGCAGAACAACGCGGACCAGTATGCCGACCTCGTATTTCTCCCCCTGCACGGCGGCACCATGCTGGGTGGGCTGAACGTCCTGGCTAACGGACTCACTGCAGGTGGCAATCAACTGGTGCTTGCGAATAACAACGTCGGCATCGGCACGGCGACGCCCGGGTTCACGCTCGACGTGGCCGGAACCGTCAACGCCTCCAATGGATTCAACCTGGGCGGCATAGTTTTCGACAACGGCTCGCCCTCGTCGAACAACGCGTTCCTGGGATTCGCCGGCAACGGCACGAATCCCGGAACCGGCAATACGGCCAGCGGTTGGCAGGCGCTCGCCGCCGACACTACCGGCGGCAGCAACGTCGTCAGCGGCTATAACGCGCTCAACAGCAATACGTCAGGAAGCTTCAATACCGCATTGGGCGTCTACGCGGGCCAAACCGCCGACAGCTCTCCGATGACCACCAACAACAACACCTTCCTCGGCGCCGGATCAGAAGCGGCCAACGGAGGCATCAGCAACGCGACCGCGATCGGCTCGAACTCGGTAGTGGGCGCAAGCAACGCTCTGGTGCTGGGCTCGATCGCCGGACAGAATAATGCCGCCTTCAGCACCAATGTCGGCATCGGCACACCTACACCGAAATACGCGCTGGACGTGCACGGCACCGGCAGCTTTTCCGCGCTGCTTGTGAACGGGCAACCGGTTTCGAGCGGTGGCGGCGGCACCGTGACCAGCGTGGGGACCGGACTGGGCCTGGTTGCCAAACCAAACCCGATCATCACCAGCGGCATCGTGGCCATCGACCCATCCGTGGTGCCGCAACTCGGCGGGGCTACGAATACGTTTACCGGAAACATCACGGCCGCGTCCTTCACGGGTAACGGCGCGGGCCTAACCAACGTCAACGCCGCCATGCTCAACGGAGTATCGAGCTTCAACATTCCGAGCCTGAACGTGAGCAACACCTTCCAGGGCCCTCAAACGATTGCGGGAAATCTGGCCATCACGGGCATCGGCAGCACGCTTACGGTCGGTGGGCCGTCGATCTTCAACATGGACGTTTCACCAGGAGCGGCAGTCACTTCCAATTGCCTGACCAGCGCGGGAGCCGGTTGCGTCGGCTTCCAGTTCAACGGGATTGCGGGCAACACCATTTTCAACGCGCAGATCGCAGGCACGACGGAAGTCAACGTGGACGCCTCAGGCGACATGACTCTGAACGGAGGGCTCACCGCTGCGGGCGCGACCCTCCCGGCCCTCGGCACCGCAACGGCTGCGACCGGCTTCGCCTCCAGCCCACTCAATCTGATTGGCTCCGCGTACAACGGATCGGCCGCGCAGACAGTGGAATTCGCGTTTCAGACGGTGCCGCAAAACAACGGCGCCAGCAATGCATCCGGCAGCCTGAACCTGATGTATGGGCAAGGCGGCACCGCGCCCTCGACGACGGGGCTTTCGATCGGCAGCAATGGCGTAATCACATTCGTACCCGGGCAGACGTTTGGCAGCACTCTCGGAACCCCACCGATTGGTGTGACGGCCAGCGGGAGCACTGCGACAGTGTCGCTCACCCCCTGCCCCAGCGGACAAGTCCTGCAGTCGAATGGCAGCGGATGGACCTGCGCCACAGTGAGCGGCGGAGGCGGGGGCGGCGGCATAACAGAAACGGGCACGATCACGGCGAATTCTCTGGCGCTGTTCAGCGGCGCAGCTTCGGTGGGAAGCTCCAATGTATTTCAGAGCAATGCTGGTACCACGAACGGCTACATCGGTATCAACCAGCCCAGCCCTCAGTACGCTCTGGATGTCAATGGCGGCATCAACTTGGCGTGCTGCGTTAGCTTGGGAGGTACGCCATTCGTGAGCAACTATGGGGACCAAAACACCTTCGTCGGTGCGGCTGCCAACATGACGATGACGGGGAACGGCGGAAACACTGCAGTCGGCTTCCAGACGATGACCGCCAACACGACAGGCTACCTGAACTCTGCCTTGGGGTATGCTGCGCTCTACTCGAATACCACCGGCAGTTATAATACTGCGGTAGGGCTCCGCGGGCTCGGATACAGCACTACCGGCAACAACAACACGGCCCTCGGCACATTCGCCCTTAGTGGCAGCTTGTTCAATGGAAATGGCAACACCGCCCTTGGCTACAGGGCCGGACAGAACCTCAACGGAGCCGAAGCCAACGACATCTACATCGGAAACCAGGGAACGGCAGGCGAATCGAACATCATCCGCATCGGCGACCCGACGTTGCAAACCGCGACCTACCTCATCGGCAACGTGGGCGTCGATGTCCCCTCCGGCTCCTCGCCGGCGTTTCCGCTCGATGTCCGTGGCAATGCGAACTTCGCCCAAGCCGTTACCGTCGCGAACCTGACCGTGACTGGCACCTGCACCGGCTGCGGGGGCAGCGGGAGCGGTGGCGGCACCGTGACCAGCGTGGGGAGCGGACTGGGCCTCACTGGCGGCCCGATCACCGGCATCGGCACGTTGTCCATCGACACCACCATTGTTCCGCGCCTCGCAGCCACCAACATTTTCACCGGCGCGCAGACGATCAGCAACGGCAGCCTCAGCGTAACTGGAACCCCCGGAAACATCACCGCAAGCGGAACCATCAGCACCACCGGTGCTGTGGTCGGAGGGTCAGTTTCGACCGGAGGATCCGTCGGCGCCAGCAGCTACAGTCTGACGGGCGTCGGGACCGTCCTCAGCCACGGCGTCTCGTCGATTGGAGGGCCCCTGGTGCTGGGTTTCTCCAGCGGCAACTCGACCCTGCTCTCATCGAGCAACACGAGCGCCACCACCGTCCTGGGTGACCTGTCGATGGCCTCTTATCAGAGCGGCAGCTTCGACACCGCCGTAGGCAATTCCGCACTTTTAGGAGACACTACGGGATCGGATAACACCGGGCTAGGCTACGAGGCTCTGTTCTCGAACACCACCGGCTCCGGCAACACCGCCATCGGATTCGAGGCCGGCATGTCGGCGGCCCGCCTGAGCACTACCGGCAACAATAATACGTTCGTCGGAGCCAGCAGCGGTCCGGGAACGCAAACCACCCTCAGCAATGCCACCGCCATCGGCGCGAATGCGCTGGTCGGTGAAAGCAACGCGCTGGTACTCGGCGGAACTGGCAGCAACGGCGTCACAGTGGGCATAGGAACCACAACTCCAAACACGTCATACCTTCTGGATGTGGAAGCTGCGTCATCGACCACAAATGCCGTCAACATCAATGGAAATCTCAACGTCACCGGCGCACTCACCAAATCCTCCGGTACCTTCAAGATCGACCATCCGCTCGATCCCGCGAACAAGTATCTCTATCACTCGTTCGTCGAATCGCCCGACATGATGAATGTCTACAACGGCAACATCAACACGGACGACTCCGGCCTGGCAACGGTCACGCTGCCGGATTGGTTCGAGGCGCTCAATCGTGATTTCCGATATCAGTTGACCGTGATCGGACAGTTCGCGCAGGCCATCGTGGCCTCAGAGATCAGCCATAACCAATTCACGATCCGCACCGACAAGCCGAACGTGAAAGTTTCCTGGCAGGTGACGGGCATTCGCCAGGACGCATACGCCAACGCCCACCGCGTGCAGGTAGAAGAAGACAAACCGCCGCAGGACCAGGGACACTACCTGCATCCCGAGTTGTTTGGAGCGCCACCGGAGCAGGCCGTCGGCTACCGTGCACCGGCAGCGCAGCGCTAGGTCAATCCGCGCTAGATCAACCCGCTGCTAGTCCAAGAGCTGCTAAACTACTCTAGCCCTCTGATGGATTGCCAGCGCTGTTCATCGACTGGCCCCGGAGCCGAGCCCTGCCGTTTGAACCGAAACGCGGCCGATTTCGAGATCCCCTTCAGCTGCTCATGAAGAGCCTTCCTATTGAACGGTCAAGGCAACGGAGCCAACCGTCGCGCTTACCGAACCTGATTTCCCGGTGACAGTGATCGTATAGGCTCCTGGCGTAGTGCCAGTGTTGCCACCACCACTTCCGCTCCCACCGCTGCCTCCGCCGCAAGCAATAAGCCCGGTGGATACAAACAGGAGCAGAAGTCCAATAATCGCGACGCGGTCTTTCCGTTTCGGTGGCCTCACAAAGAGCAGCACAAACGCGAAAGTGGTTCCGCTAGCCAAGGGCCAGAGGAGCCTTCTCTCTTGATTCCCGGCACTCGATGCCGGGGTCGTGTTTACCGTGAGTGTCGAGGTCTCCGCGGCAGCACCGGTGATCGTGACAGAGGTTGGGCTGAGACTGCATGTCGGCATGTCACGGACGCTGGTTAGTGCCGTAGTGACGCTGCAAGTCAGATTAACTACTCCGCTGAACCCGTTCGTTCCCGCCACGCTAATCGTTCCGGTATCCCCGCTAGTAGCGCCCGCCGTGACCGTCAAGGACGTGGTCCCGCCGGACCCTGGCGCGAAGCCCGCGGGTAGATTGATCGTGTACTGAGCCAACAAAGTGTTGGACTGGTCATACCCCGTCTCCGTCGCATAGGCTTGCAAAGTTTCTGAGCCGTCATCAAGCAGCGAGATGGGCGCTGTATATTGCACGTACCCGTTCGTACTGACAGGCCCTGTCAGCTCGTAGTAGATCGTCGATCCGGGAATCGCCTCGGTAATCGTCAGTGTCTGTGCAGAGGTGTACGTTCCGGCGGCGGGAGTGACGACAAGCGGCACCAGACCGGCGGTGAGCGGTATGGTGCTGGAGGTAACGGCACTGTAGTGGCTGTCGCCGGCATAGCTCGCGTCCACGTTATGCGTTCCAGCGCCGACCGGCGCGATGCCGTTTACCGTCGCCGTCGCGGTTTCGGTCGGCACCGTCAGCAGAATCGAGGCTGTGTTGACGTTCTTGGTCAACATGGCGAGGTCGGGCACGCCGTCTCCGTTGAAGTCGGCGGCAGCGATTTGAAATGGGCCGATGAAAGAAGTGCTCACGACGGGAGTGGTCGCTGTCACTGCAAACGTGCCGTCTCCAGCCCCTAGGAGAAGAACGATCTGACCGGCGTAGTTGTCCAATCCTGCCAAGTCCAGTTTGCCGTCGTGGTTGAAGTCCCCTATCTGCAAGCTATAGAGTTCGTCAGGAACTTGAATGGGGCTGGTCGAGGTTTCGTTGAACGTTCCATCGCCATTGCCTAATGCGATTTCAACTCCATTCAGGTCCGAGAAGGCCAGGTCTGGAATCCCGTCACCATTGAAGTCTCCCACCACGACGGAAGTGGGGAAGTAGGCCAGGGTGAAGGATACCGGCATTGGGCCGTTAAACGTCCCATCGCCTTTACCGAGAAAGATGGTTGGGCTGCCGCCGAAGACGAAGTAATTCGGAGTCACAAAATCCGGGATGCCGTCCCCATTGAAATCGCCGGTTGCAATCAAAGCAAAACCCCCACTCGGGTCAAGGTTCGGTCCCCCCACCGTAAATGTCCCGTCCCCGTTCCCAAGGAGAATCGTCACTCCGCCGGCTGAGACATAGTCCCCCACAACGGCCAGATCCAACTTGCCATCCCCGTTGAAATCGGCGGCAGCCAAGGTTCCTAGAATGACATCACCCCCGGTTGAGCCCTGGTTATAAACTTCACCAGTGAGCGGTGCGGCGAATGTTCCATCGCCGTTACCTAGCAGTACCGTGATGTAGCTGGTAGTGGACCCGTTGTAACTCAGGATGGCCAGATCCGGCTTACCGTCGCCGTTGAAATCGCCGCCGATCATCGTTGGGTAAACCTGCATGCCAGAAGGTTGAGTCGTCGGTCCGGCCCGGAAGGTTCCGTCTCCGTTGCCAAGGAAAACTGCGACGGTGAAGGGGCCTCCCCAAGTGATGGTGTTGTTGGTCGAGAGAATTGCCAGATCCGGTATTCCATCGCCGTTGAAGTCGGCCGTGACTTCAATGGTCGGATAGGACCCAAACGTTGGAGACAAAGACTCCAGGAAGCCGATACCAGGTATGCCAGTTCCGAGGGAAGCAGTCGCGAGCACGTTATTACCGAAACTTGTATCGACGAACGACACAATTCCGGTGGGCGAGGCCGTGCCGCCATATCCCGTCACGGTCGCCGTGAGGCTGTAGTCGCCGGGCGAGCCGTTCAATGTGATGGAAGCGGTATCGCTGTAGACGGGGCTGGGTGCAGGACCTACATTCAGCGATGCAATGCTCGATGCGCTAGCCAGGCCGAAACCGTCCCCGACGAACTGCGCCTGGTAGCTGTGTGCGCCGGGTCCGGGCACAAACTTGAAGGTCGCGGTTCCGGAGCTGCTCAGCGCGGCCGAGCCAAGAATATGTATATCCGTGCAATATGGCGCGGAGGCATCGCAGAAGTTGACTTGCCCGGCGGTCACCGGGGCACTGCCGGCGGTCACGTTCGCTGTAAAAAGTACCGCGGTGCCAGGAGTAACGCTCGTGACCCTAGACCCTCCCGACGTCACACTCAGCGTGGTTGACGTGGCGGGCAGAAGACCCCACAACGGGATCGAAGTGGAAACGCTGGATTCGTACTTGCCCTCAGCAGGAAAACTTGCCTTAGCCAAATGCTGGCCTACGCCGTTGACTTGAACGCTGGCGCTCGCGCTCGCCGTCTCCGTCGGTTCGGTCAAATACAGCCCGAGGGCGTTGTTGTAATAGCCCCCGGCCACGATATCCGGGTATCCATCCCCATTGAGGTCGCCCACGCCAACTTCGAGATAGTTCGGAGCTCCGAGACCCGAAACCACCGGAAAACTCTCGCTGAGCGAGCCGCTGCCATTGTTCAAAAAAACAGTTACATTGCCAATGGAATCCGCCAGTACCACGTCCGCAGCGCTATCCTGGTTGAAATCCGCCACCTGGATCCATGTCACGCTCGTCGATGTTGTACTCGGAACGGAAAATGGTGAATTGAAGGTTCCATCCCCGTTTCCCGTAAGTATGCTCACCGAATTAAGGGCATAAGCGCCTGCCGTCACAGCGATATCAACCTTGCCATCACCGTTGAAGTCAGCCACGGCGATGGGTGAGGGTGAACCGCCGCTTGCTGAGTTCACAGATCCCGCCGCCGCAAATGTGCCATCCCCGTTTCCCAGAAGAATGGCAATGGTGCCGGCGTTCTCCGTGACGGCCAGGTCTGTCTTGCCGTCTCCGTTGAAATCGCCCGTGGCGAAGTTCAATGGAATTCCGGAAATCGGAGGATTCGTCGCCTCTGCGGTAAAAGTGCCATCCCCATTGCCGAGGAGAATGTCCACGACCGAATTGTCAGCGGCGGCGATAACCGCAAGGTCGGGAATTCCGTCTCCATTGAAATCTGCGACCACGATCTGCTCGATAGTGATATCTGAGCCTGGTACCGAGGCCAGAACCGGCGCCGCAAACGTGCCATTCCCATTTCCCAGCAGGATCGCTATGTCGTTCGAGCCATATAAAGGAATGCCCAAGTCCGGAATTCCGTCCCCATTGAAGTCGGCGATCACGATGGGATAACTCGTAGGTGCCTGCTGAACGGAAATCGTGGCCGCGTTCGTATAGGTCCCATTCGTGTTGCCCAAGTAGATCGACACCTGATTGGAACCCAACACCAGGTCGGGGATGCCGTCTCCGTTAAGGTCCGACACCAACACGAAACTGGTGCCCTCTGTGTTCGGCAGCGATCCCGGGGTTGGCCAACCGACGCCGGAAACCGCCGCTCCCAGCGATCCGGTCGCCAGGACCGAATTCCCGTTGCTGGCGTCCAGAAAGGAGACGGTGCCGGTGGGCGCAACCGTTCCTCCCGCCTCCGTCACAATTCCAGTCAGCGTGTAATTGCCCCACGCTCCGGTTTCCGCAATCGAGGTGGCTGTGGCAAATGGCCCAGTTGTTCCGGTCACTGTGAGCGGCGATGCGCTCGAAACACTGCCGGCAGACGAGTTGGTGCCGACGAACACGGCCTTATAACTGTGGCTGCCGATCCCTGGGCGGAACTTGTACGTAGCCTTGCCGGAACTCGTCAGTTGCACGGTGGCAAGAATGTGAATGTCCGTGCAGTATGTCGCCTTGGCATCACAGAAATTCACTTGCCCCGGACTGACATTAGCACCGCCGGCTGTCACCTGGGCAATGAGCGTCACCACCGTACCCGCGGCAACGGAACCTGTCGCGCTGCCGTTTGCAGTGACGGAGAACGACGTCACCGTCGCAGCTTTCGTCTGGGCGGAAGCCGAGCCGCCGGCGGCAATTCCCACGAAAAGAGATGCGGCCCCGACAAGGCGGACCGCTTGGTGGAGCATCCGGTAAACAAGCGTGGATGCTAGAGAATCAAATATCCAGTGGCAGGACGCAGAATTCTCGCGGGGTGACATGCGCACTCCGTACATGAGATCAGACTGTTCTTGCTGCTGTACCGACAACCGGCGGTCAGGGAGGAAACTTCGGCGGAATTGTAACACAGGTTGGCTTCCATCCCAGTCGCCGGGGTACACCGGAAAGTGAAGTCGATTCTGGGAAGTCGAGCCGGATGATTCCGGTCAAAAGACGACGCGACCTGCGGTCAATTGTTGTTAACAGGCATCCACGTCCGCGCGTCACATCATCAACCAAATCTCCAAATGTTTGTCATCTAGTTAACGTTAATTAGTTAACGTTAATTGTGTCATTTCAACGTTTCTATTTCCCATTCCCTGTTTCTCTTGACGGGGATGTATCTTTCGGGAAAAATTCGGCTACACCCCGCGCACCCAGGTTTGACATTGGGCCCACCTCCGCCCGCCGGGCGTGGAGGGCCAAGTTTCCGATGGGATTTCGGTCAGCTCAGCGTTTCTTCGTTTGCCACTGGCCATCTGCAGTTGTTCTCCGATCTTTCAAAGAGTAAATGATGAATTTCAACGGGTCCGTATCCTGATTCTCTTCCAAGGACTGCTTTTGGACTTCGAAGGAATTTAGAGGATGGGGGGCGGGCAAGAATGTCTTCTTTTGTCTCAATCCTTCTGAGTGGTCACATTTGTACAGATTAAGTTGCATCGAGAGAAGTAGCATGGTTCGACGAAGAAAGTAGCTATTCGTGGGGTGCTGTATGGACACAAACACAAGACAAATTGCGCTATCCGTGCTTGAAAATCTCAGGGAAGACCTAGCTTATGCACGTCTGAATAATGGAAGTCGCGTTCTCGACGTAGCCGACCTTCGCCAGTACATCTATGAACAGATGGGTCGGATAAGGACAACCAGTCTCGCAGTGGAAGGACTGTATAGTAATGACAATGGCCGCGGGCAAGACACTGGCAAGAGTAATGGCCACGAAGGGAAGGCGCACCTGGACGAAAACTGAAAAGAACCCGAGCAACAATCAGGTCCAAATGAGTTGCAGCTTGTCACGCTTCTTCTTTTGAACCGTCACAACCGGCCTTCAGCTTCTTATTTTCCTCTTCGATCCAAACTCTTATTTGATCCTGAATACCTCCATCAGTACATTCCCTCAAGGCTTTTTCCAGTATCTCAGTCTCAGCCCTGACGATCGCCACGTCTCCCCGTGAAAGCATGACGAAGCCCCCATTGTTCGTTGTTATTTGTTGCACCACTTCACTGCGAATGGAATTATACCCTACCGAATCACTAGACAACTACCAAGGCAGTTTGTGAAGTGCAAGATGGTGAGCAAAATTGAACAGAACACACCAAGCAGCCGCCGATATTCTCTCGGATAAGAATGGAGGTGCCGCTATGTCCCCTGAAACCCTGCATGAATCGATTTTGGAATTTCTGAAGTCTTCCAAGGTTTCCCGAAGGTCGGGGGGCACCCATTGTGCCTGTGGATCGACCATCACGAGACAGAACACAACATTTTTCTACGACGGTCAAAGCTGGAAAGTGATACTTCCGGTCTGCCTCAAGTGCCATCCGACACCGCGTGCCCCGATCTCATACGACGCATAGCGCGTTGCATAGCGCGTTGATGGGAGTCTAATTTGTGAGAGGAGGCACTATGCTAGTTTTCGGTTTGTTGGGAACGATTGTCCTGTTCCTGTTGCTTGTGCTGATTGCGCGCGCTTAGGCGTGCGACTGCCCCGCCGAAGCTATTTTGAATCTTCACCAAAGGGCAAATTTTTTTCTTCCTCGATCCAGGCTTCTATGGGATCCCGCCCAAGTTTGGTTGTTATATTTTGCACTGCCGTTACTGCGTTCGCGCATTTATACATGGTGAGCAAAATTGAGCAGCGAATCCTCATCATCTTTCAGCACACTTGTTTTTTGAAGAATGACCTCTCGAACTGGAGGAACTATGTTAGGAATGGGTGTGGTGGGAACACTTGTCGTAATTCTTGTGGTTGTTTGGCTTGTGCGTAGGGCCTGACTTTCTTTGATGTGGTTCCTGGTCTTAACTGGGCAATTGTGCTCAGACGAATTTTACCTCTAGCGATACGCTGCAGCTCTACCCCGAACTGGAGTCTCGATATGGCCCTAAACGAAAACGCCGACTGGGAGCTGGTGGCCGCACAGGTCGCCAGAGAAACTGACTCGGAGAAGCTGAGAGAGCTTGCAGCCGAGTTTAATCGGGTATTACATAAACGAGAGCAACTGCGCCGACAACAAGAGACAAAATCAGTCTGATGGCGGCTCTTGTAGCTTTTCCATTGGCGATAAATCTCTATTTCACTCATTGACCCCGGCTTCGGGGGGCAAGCACTGTCAAAGGGCGAGTTGACTTCTGTATGCTTCCGAGCCTAGTTCCTTGAAGCCAGTTCGGCTATCAGCCTTTGAAGTTCGATTGCTCGAAAGGCGCGGATCGCCACAGCGTCCTTTTCGGTGTCTGTGACCATCTTTCCGCAGGGCCAGTTCTGAATGGCTCTCAGTTCGTCTCTGAGCCGATCGAGCATGAGAAGAATATACGCTCAACGCCTTCCGGTGCCCGATGCATAACCGCAGCGCAGGTAAAACGGCTTCACAAAATCCCGATTACACTCATTGACAGACCGTGAGCATGACTGAGGACATGCCCCACATAAAACGAAAGCGCCCGAAACTCTTTTGAGTCCGAGACGCTTTGTTGAACAGCCCTCCCCCGAGCGCTGCTCGAATCCAACGTAGCCTTCTGCAACAACCTTTGTGAATAGCTCCTGCGTGCCAAGTAGCGGCACTGCTGGGCTAGATTGTGAAACATCGCCACTTCACTCATTGACCCCAGCCGCCGATTCTCAATGACTGATAACGCCTGATTACGACAGAAATCACTACCCTGTCAGGGACCGTGCATCTTGGGGAAGTGTGCCGTATTGAGCAGAATTCCGAGTTCGCCGTGGCTAACATAATTGCGACTGAAGGCGGACGAGCGAACTTGTCAGAGAAACGAGTATGAGCCCAACTGTATTGATAAAACGGAGGACAGAACCGTTCTCGCGCCTCAGGGCCAGGACTCCCGGTATCGTCTATTTGCTGTACTTTCTGACGGCGGTATCCGGCCAGGTCTTCGTTGGCCGGGGCCGGCCTGTTTCATATGTCGCAATCAACCTGATCGCAGATTCGTTGTACGTCGCTTTGACTCTGCTCTTGTATTACATGTTTAGGCCGGTGAGCAGGAGCCTCTCTCTGCTGGCAGCGTTTTTCGGCCTCGTGGGATGCGCCAATGATCTTCTTGGCCTCTTTAATCTCGCTCCCTACAAAATCAGCTCCCTAGTATTTTTCGGGCCCTATTGCCTCCTGCTCGGCTACCTGATTTTCAGGTCGACCTTCCTGCCTCGAATTCTGGGCGCGCTGATGGCGCTCGCCGGTTTGGGTTGGCTGATCTTTCTATCACCGCTCGCAAACTATCTGTCCGCCTACCTTAAGTCAATCGGATTCCTCGCTGAACTGTCGCTTTGCCTGTGGCTCGTGGTGAAGGGCGTGAACGCTCAACGATGGAGGGAGCAGGCGAGCGCAGCAGAGCAACGACTATTCGCAGCCCACCGAGCTTAACTGTTGATAAATCGCCATTACACTCACTGACCTCCCAGTTCCGTCGGTTGGCCGGACTGCGCAGCGCTTTCTAGCTTATCGACTGCTGCTTCCAAGCTTGCCCTCGTTCGTGGATGCACGCGTTCGGCACGTAGAAACCGCTCGGTAGCGTGTTGCGATGCGCCTGACTCCCGCATGAGTCGTCGAGGACCGTACCGTCGCGCCTTTTCGATCAGATGAGGATCAGCAGCACGCGTCTGGGCGGTTCGACGCGCACCATATTGGATAGGTCCCGAACGTTCTAGAAGGCCCACATCCTCACCCTCCTGGGCTCTGCGTTCGATTTCTTTTCCGATATACCCAAAAGGTATGATTGCTCGAATCGGACGACGCAACAAAATCCCTCGCGTGTAAGCATCGCAGGGTTTTCCGTCGGGAGAAAGCGACTTGTCTTCCGGATGGAGATAATGACGCCAGATAATGCTCGACAGAGTCTGCGGCGTCAGGATGTTTCCTCTGTACCTCGTCCCCAGTTTGACTGTTTCCCCACTATGAATTTCCGTGTAATCCCTGCGGAGCCATGCCTTTGATTGTTTGCTGGCGGGTGCGACCAGCGTGCAATCAGGCCAAGAGTGCAGCAGTATCGGGGAATGCGCGAAGTTGTAGGGCTTGGCGGCTCCTGGATCACGTTTTCGCAACGCCCTTAGCACGTTCGGCGTCGTCACGCGAACACGCATCATTGCGGGCAAATTGTCGAACCATAGGGGGCGCGAAACAAGTGCGTTCTCGGGATCCTGGAGATTGCGGAAATGGCTGATCAAAAGCCGCTCCCATGCTTCAACAATCCATCGGGGATAATCGGTTTCTTGGTCATGGCAATCGAACGGCTTATAGCGTGGGCGTACATCGGGTACAAATACAATTCCCAACCCGTGTTCACTGGGTTTGATGATTGCTATCTTGCTCTTTCTTCGCGCATAAACCACGTATCGCTTTGCTGAAACAGCGACACCGTAAAGTTGCTGCTGTTTGCCTTTGCGATCACGATTGCAATCTTCCACTTTGAGAATGTCAGCGATTACCTTTCGATCGTATGGATTCAAACGGTTCAGTTTCTCACAAATTTCCTCAACCTGTTTCCACGTAATGGCCTTCACAGCGGGGGTTCCGTCCGCCAATCTGTGTTGTCCGCCAGGACACGGAACCAGTCCTCCGTTTTCGGATGCCACAAATAACATGGAGTCGGTGTCGGTGAGTAGGTAGGTTCCGCGTTTCTGCTTCGCTAATCTCTCCAGGACTGCCAACATTAGACGACCACCAGCGGTGATCAATGCTGCAGCAGGTGGAAACTGGAATTTGCCGGGACGTTCCACGACGACGGCTTTCTCTCTGAACTTGCGCTCGCCTGAGAATATTTCCAGTTGCTTCGCACGATTCTTGCCGTATTCGTATTTGTTTAATTCGGCGAAAATGCCATATAGCGCATTCGCGATTATTTTCAGTAAGAGATAGTGTGGGTGCGATTTTGGGAGCTTTTTTCGTTCCTCAATTACCGCACGGAAGAAATCGTGCTTTTCTGGATTGATTTCGCGCGTGCCGATGGCCGCAGCTTTCATGCGCGCCTGCACACCTCGTGGAACGAGTCTGAACGCTTCAATGATTTCGGGTGCTCGTCGCCCGAGCAGCCGTGACGCCGCGAGATCAGGTCCGGCATACCAAAGCGGCTTTACCGATGCTAGAGGGTTCAGGCCGATATTCGTATCACCGCCTTCGTTATACAACGCACGAACTGGAACGACATCACCAGATGGTTTGACGGAAGCAAAGAATGCCAGCTTCAGCCATTCCGAGGGCCTGAGAATTGTCTGAACATTCACCCTAGACAATGTGTTGCGCGCCTCGTTAGTGCACTTCTTAACCTCGACGTTCGCTGCTATTAGGAGAGGCCAGAGACCGAGGAGCCCGGCGACGGACGGATATTCCGATGTTGTGTCGCATACGACCACCGGCATTTCCTGATGCCGAATCCGGATTTCGCTGCGTCCTCCGTAGTACGCCTGCATGCACTTGCCCAGGATGTCGTCGGGCAAAGCAAATTTCTTCGAGGGGTGCTGAATTTTCATTCTGTCCAAGAATGCCTTTGTAATGCTGGCCGCGCTGAAGGCGAGCTCGGGTGAGAGATCGAGTGGGAAACCCTCGTATTCGCGCTTCATGTTGTTTAGCAGCGCGACGGTTCGTTCGACATCTCGTCGCCCATACTGTAGTTCTCGCTTGGTCACGCGACCTGTGGGCTCATGTTTCATCTTCCCCTTGAGGCCAAACGAAGCCAGGGCTCCGTCTAGCGTCAAATGCTTGTTTCGTAGTGCCCAGCAGAGGACCGAAAGATCGAGGAATCGGCCACGGTAGACAACGCGGTTGTTGGGATCGCCACCGGCGAGGCTGATGAACGCCGACCTCGAATCCTTTGGCTTGATTCTCAGCTTGGGTCTGAGCTTGTCTGGCTTTCTTCGGTACTTCCACATCACCATCGACCAGCCCGAATTCTTGTTCTTCGCCTCGCGATATTCTAGGGCTAAACGGCTGAGGTCAAATGGAGCGTTAAAGCAAACGATCGACGCCCCCGCACGAAGTGCCTCCCAAAATGCACCGTTAACAAATTTAGTACGCGACTCGACCTGAATATTCTTTGGGCACCCATCCTCTACGTCGGCGGGCTTGCTGTGTGCGAACTTGTGAATAAGTTTGACCGATGTTTTGTCCAGTCCGTCGGCGTACACGACACCCTCTTGTTGACAGACGTACCGGTCACCCTTGAGTTCGCAGAAACGCCACCAGAGGAAAGTCAGATCTTGGCGGATGTCTATGGTTGTTTCGCAGTCGAAAACGAGCGCGAAGTTGGCCCACTTATCTGGTAGTTTCCATTCCCCGCCGCCGCGCGGCTTCTTGTCCTCTACTCGCGAGTGGACACGCACGAAGACAGGTGTTGGTTCGGGTTGGATTTTACGTGGAATGCCTCTTACTTCGCCGTCGTCGAGCATCCTTTTTCGATGTGACTGCTGCGCGGCGACACTTCGGTGCCTTTCGAGCAGAGGCGCAGGGTCGGACCAATGATACCGCTTCCGCTTTGCGGCGAAGTGAGGACGCTCTTGCCCGAGATGCTGCAATGATCAAACTGGCCGGAATATTCGGTTCTTGCTGTAGAAGTTCCGCTTGTGAATCCTCATCTTCAGCCAACAGAAGTAGGTAGCGCCGCAACGCTTCGCGCGGGGACTCGTTTACATTGTGCTGCCCATTCTTTGTAAAACCCTTGATATCTCTGCTGGCTTCCAATTTCCTGTGACAATTGCGGCACACTGCTCTTGTGAAATCGGCATCTAGCTCATGGGTAACAGGATGATCTTTTTCGAAACAAAAGATTTCCGTTTCCGGACAATAGAAGCAGCGGGTTGGATATCCCAACTCTTTTCGGCGGTTCTCGATCCGTCGTGCTCGCGTGATTGGATTCGGATTCTTCACACGCTCGTATCTGGGCTCACATAAAGAGTGTCCAGTTGGCCTAAGACTCCAGCGCGCGCAAGTACTGAGAGCTCGCGGTAATCGCTGATTAGTTCATAGCCGCCGACCTTCTTTCCGTGATACTCATTCAGAGCCGAGGCTGGCCTTTTCCTCGCGAGCACGAGGAAAGCCGTGGCACGATGTCGGCCCGCAAGCTCGCGTTGATGGGAGCCACGCGCCACGGCTGTGATTGCGCCCTCGTGTGTCAGAATCTGCACTTTTGCCGGATATGAATCTCTGGCCTTGATGTGGATGCGGCCCCCTCGCCGATTTTGGCTAAGCGCTTCAGGCATCCGCTTCTTCATTGTTCTGAGAGTAGTTCTCGCCATCCGGGCAGCTGCATAAGCTGATTTCGCTTTACCTGACCGGTACAGGTTCAAGGCTTCGAAAACGCGATCTCTTTCATCCTGCTGGCGTGCGGACACTCTCTTCATCCCCTTCTGAGAGTGGCGCGTTCTCTTTCGGCGAGTAGTTTGCCCCTGGCGCGATTTGGATTTGGAAGGTTTCATACAGCCTAGATCGTCAGCCTTGACTGGGCAGGGGAGCAATGGGAAAATGTAGGTGTTGGCATACTTTGGCATGAGTTTCTGAACATGGGTCTGCGGGGACCAAAACCGGTCGAAATTGGTCTATTAACGACCTGGGAGTTTGAGTTTTATAAGGCGTTCCACTCTTTGCGATACGGAATTTCTCTTCCCGCTAAGTCTTCGCCGCCAACTGGACTTACCAGGCAGGAACTGAGGTCGTTCATCGGACAGCTAAAGCAAATGACACCCGAACACTATTGGCTGACGACTCAACGCCTTACAGCAGAAATGGGTCATCCGGTGAATCTCTCACGACCGCCCAGTAGCATGGACCGTTGGTGGGCGGAACGACAAAAGGAAGACGAAATCCGTTCTCTGCGAATGGAATTGAACCCTCCGGGGATCGAAACCTCGAATAGGCGGCGCAAGATATGGGACGATCTTGTTGAAGCTGACACCTATGCCGCTCTTCGAAAGGCGTGCGGACGCTGGGCTCAATTGACGTATGTTCGGAGTTCAGGAACCACTCCGTTTCCCCGGCATGTCGTGCGGAACGCGGCAGCGTTTCTTTCAATGAAGCAAAACGCGAGGTTTCCTCGATCAACGTATAGTGATGAGGCTCGTGTGGATTACTTAGCGCGTGGGATGGCGGGAGTGCTGTGCGATGTCAGTCCGATGACCGGAATTGAGCGGCTTCGCAATATGAAACACGATCGGACTGGGCCACTATGGGTGATCCGTGAAGGGAATCGCACCTTGCCGGAGGGCGAGCGACGTTGTGGGTGTTGGCGCTGCTCCATCAACAACTCGAACAAAGTCACTCAGGTCACTCAGATGTGGTACGAAAACGGTCTGAAACTGTTCATAGAGCTTGCCGTCACCACGAGGGTTCCGAGTGAGTGGGCTACAACGAGGAAGGAACAGATTAATCCGTTATAACGAACAAACGGGCCCATCGGCTGTTCGAAGCAGCCGACAGACCCTGACCGTCAAAGGAGGGTTAGCTCCAATGCCAGCTACAGAAAACGTACGCCAATTTTCGCCGCCAAACAATTCACTCTTGCCACGTCACGGTGTCTTGACTCTGTTCGGTTACGGCATCCAAGTTCGTGTGGATCGTGGACACTTGCTTCTTGAGGATGGGATCGGGCAGGACCGAAGCCAAGTCCGTCTTCCTCGTGTCGGGCATGGCCTGCGACGCCTCATCGTAGTCGGCTCAGACGGAATGGTTTCACTTGCCGCGCTGCAATGGCTTGCTGATCAGGGTGCCAGCTTTGTGATGCTGGAGCGCGATGGCACAGTGCTCGCCACTACCGGCCCTGTCCGATCTTCAGATGCTAAACTGCGTCGGGCCCAAGGACTTGCCCACGTGTCTGGGGCTGCGCTCACGATCACACGTGAGCTAATCAGCCAGAAGTTGGCGGGACAGGAGTCAGTCGCGAGGAACAAGCTTCTCGATTCTGCAACCGCCGACAAAATTGCGAGTTTCAAGTCTGAGGTACCACGCGCGGACAGCATCGCGTCTGTTCGGCTGATCGAAGCCCAAGCGGCACTGGCGTACTGGTCTGCGTGGCGTACTCTGCCAATCAATTTCCCTAAGAATGACCTAGCGCGAGTCCCTACTCATTGGTTGAGCTTCGGTGCGCGAATCTCATTTCTTACAGGTTCACCGAGGCTATCAGTAAACCCGCCGAATGCGATGCTCAACTATCTCTACGCCATCTTGGAGTCTGAGGCCCGAATGGCTGTTGCTGCGCTTGGCCTTGATCCTGGCTTGGGCGTCTTGCACGTCGATTCCGGGAACCGGGATAGCCTCGCCCTTGACGTACTGGAGCCTGTCAGAGCCCAGGTGGACTCTTATCTCTTGGACTGGGTCACGCGCCAACCGCTCAAGCGTGAATGGTACTTCGAACAGCGAAACGGCAATTGTCGCCTCATGGGCCCATTTGCAGTTCGGCTATCTGAGACATCAGAGATCTGGAGACGGGCTGTCGCGCCAATCGCAGAGTGGGTCGCGCAATCACTATGGAACTCACATCGCGGACCATCCAGAGCTGTTCAGCAGCTACCAACTCGCCTTACTCACCGCCGGAGAAGCGAAGGACGAGGAAACTCCTTTAAGGTGCAAACCAGCACCGCTCATCGCCAAGTGAAAATCTGTGAGGTCTGTGGTGTGGAGGGCGTGAAAAACCGCTACTGCCGGTCTTGCGCGGTCGAAGCATCGAGGGAAACAATGGCGCAGGCCGCTCTGCTGGGTCACGCAAAACCCAAGAGCAAAAAGGCCAAAGCCAGTATTTCTAAGGCGCTCAGTAATCACGCAGTCGCCAATACTTGGTGGAAGCCATCCAGTCTGCCAAACTGGCTAAACGAGGAATGCTACGTGCAGAAAATCCAGCCACGACTCGGGACTATCAAAGTTCGGGAAATAGCGGAGGTTATGCACGTTTCGACACCCTATGCCGCACTCGTCCGCGCGGGCCGACGCCGGCCTCACCAAAGGCACTGGGAAACGCTTTCAGCGCTGGTTGGGGTGTCGGCGGACGGTCAATGAGTGTAATGGCGATTTATCACCAACTATGGTGCCCCCCTGTTCTTGCCTCGGCCTAGGTATTCAGAGAGAGTCGGAGCATTCGGGAATAACTTCACCCCTACTAAAAAATGAAGGATTGCTCCGCCTATGAGCACTACAGGAACACCCACCCATGAGACAAGCTGCAGGGCATGTACTAGCCGCTTGTCTGTCGGGGTCACGTAGACGGTCTTGCGTGGCTCAGTTTGAGTAGCCGTCGGTTCAGGTGAGCCGTTCTTAAACGCCGTTCCGAAAAAGTAGAACGACGCAACACCGCAGACCCACACGAGCATGAATGCAGTCAACAGCAATCCGACGTCCGCCGGCAACTTTCCTAGGATTAAGGAAGAATGAATACGCAAGAAGGGCGAGAACCACGTCAAGGTTTGCGTGTGAAACGGCGTTTCGCTCGACGAAATAATGATTTCATGCTTCGTGGCGAAAGTCAATTTCGCCTAGGCAGGAGGTGAAGATGGTCTCCTCAGTTGTTTTGAAAAGCGAGCAATATTGAACAGTCACGCGATTGTGGGAACAGTACTCTAGCATCTGTTTTAACGCGGCAGTCCCCTGAAAAGGCGGACTGCCCTTTAGGGCGGTCATGGGTTACAGTCGGGTGATTGACATTCGGACCCTCACGACCGCCCCTCTTCAGCGAGTAACGATTCTGGGGACGCATTTTCGCATAAGTGCAACAGGGTGAGCCGCAGTGATGACAGAAGTAAACGGATACACAGACGAAGAATTGAACAAGACCCGGCGCGCGCGATCGCGCATGCCCGTCGAGAAGTGCTAAACGACGCTGAAGTTGGAGAAATTCTGGCAGCTCCGCCAAGAGATTCTCCGGCGTGCGACATCGGCAAATGCCGCCTAGCCGGGCGAATTATCTAAACGAACGTCACATTGGATTGTGATGAAATCACAGACGGTACTCCACCATCGTTTTACTTAATGCAGCAATCAAAACTTTGAACTTTTCATGGTGAGTTTATGAAGTGTGGGTTATGCGTCGGGCAACATAGCAAGTCAAGTTCCGGCCCAAGTCAGGCTCCGGTCAGAGTCTCGGGCGTTTGTTAAACAGCTCTCGCCCGAGTCGGCCACGCAAATTGATTGCAGCCGGAGTTTGACAATGGTTGCGCAGAAGCCTAACCTCGCAATTGAGCAAGCTACCTCTCCTTACTCTTTCAGGTCCTCTGAACTAAGTCAGCCCATCTGAAGTTTTCCCTCCTTAGGCTCTCAAAGAAAGCGGTGCCCCATGCCTTCGAATGAGATCCTGCACGAAGCTCAGCAACTCCACGGCGTGAGTGACCGTCTTGACTCACTGGCAGAGCACCATCCTATCGTCTCGGAGGCACTCCTCACCATCTCAGGAAGCGTTCGTAGCACGGCAACTGTGTTGGAGGTGCTAGTTGCGACGAAAATGGTGCCGCTCGACGGAATAGACCCCGCAAGTGCCTGATTTGCTCACTCGCGGGATGTGGGCATTTGCGTTGGGCGACGGGCGTTCAGTTAAAGGATTATCTCCATGACCTTCAGGCCCAAATCATTTTTCATTGTCAGACCTTTTTAGGGAAGGGCGCGTTTAGCTGCTGTGCGGTTGTGGCACTACTCGTTCCGAGCAATCTTACGACAGTCGTCGCAGAGGTCGTCCGTGAACCGCTGCCCGCGTTCGGGCACAGCGCCGCAAATCCGACAAACCCATCCACTTTCCCGGCACAAGTCCGCCCATACTCGGTCCTTCGCGTGCTCGGCGTCGTCCATCATCGAACAAAAAGTATTGCTTCAGTCCCAGGGGTCGATTAGTGCAATGGCGATTCTGCCCCGATTAGAAACCGGGAAACGAAGCGACCATGAAACGACCGGTGCCGGAATTCTAATGCACGACCCAACACCGGCCATCAGACTGATTTTGCCTCTTGTTGTCGGCGTAGTTGCTCTCGTTTATGTAATACCCGATTAAACTCGGCTGCAAGCTCTCTCAGCTTCTCCGAGTCAGTTTCTCTGGCGACCTGTGCGGCCACCAGCTCCCAGTCGGCGTTTTCGTTTAGGGCCATATCGAGACTCCAGTTCGGGGTAGAGCTGCAGCGTATCGCTAGAGGTAAAATTCGTCTGAGCACAGTTGCCCAGTTAAGACCAGAAATCACATCAAAGAAGGTCAGGCCCTACGCGTCCCTCCTCTCACAGACGAGACTCCCATCAACGCCGGATGGCACTTGAGGCAAACCCGAAGGATCACTCCCCAACTTTGCCCATTGTAGAAAAATGTTGTGTTCTGTCGTGTCATGGTTGATCCACAAGCACAGCGGCGAGTGTCCCCGGCTCGCCGGGAAGGCTTGGCAGAGTTCAGAAATTCCAAGATTGATTCATTTACGGAATCAGGGGCCAAGCGGGGCCTCCAGTCTTACCCGAGAGAATATCGGCGGCTGCTTGGTGTGTTCTGTTCAATTTTGCTCACCATCTCGCACTCCACAAGCTGCCTTGGCGGTTGTCCAGTGATTAAGCAGGGTATAATTCCACCGCAGTCTGGACAGTGCAGGATTGAGAATGAATAACGGGGGCTCGTCATGCTTTCACGGGGAGAGGTGGCGACTATCAAGGCTGAGATTGAGAGACTGGAAAAAGCCCTGAGGGAATGCACGGATGGTGGTATTCAGGATCGGATCAAGGCTTGGATCGAGGAAGAGAAAAAAAAGTTGGTTAATGAACATTCAAAATAGCAGGCCAAGGCGCTCTGTCTTGACCTGGAATCATGAGTTGCCTAAGTGTGTTGGTCTCTGGCGATCGGTTGCGAGGAATTCTCCTTCTCACGTTAGCATCGTACGGCGAAGTAATTCCCGAATTCCAGAACCGGACCAACTGTCATAAACAGGCGATTTTACTTATTGAGAATTGGCCGGTCCGTCAATGAGTGAAATGGCGATTTATCAACAGCTATACTGCCATGAACGAGGGCCCCGATGAGGTACAGCATTGTGCCTGCGCTCAGTTCGTTTCTGTTTCTGTGTACTTGCATCGTGACCGCTCAAGTACAAGCACCGTCGCCGGTGCTCTCGCCCCACAAACCCGAGCCAGAAGTTACGCACGTATCCTTTACCACCGAGGACAGTGGGGTCATCTATGCCGACCTATATGGCAATGGTGAAAGGGGTGTCGTCCTTGCTCATGGCGGGCGTTTCACGAAGGAGAGCTGGCAACCACAAGCCGAAGCACTGTTAAGAGCAGGCTTTCGGGTCCTGGCATTTGATTTTCGTGGGTTCGGCGAATCTCATGGCCCTGGAGATAAGGACATGTACACCGCGCCGATGCATCTCGACGTGCTGGCGGCGGTACGGTATCTGCGAAAGAGTGGCGCGAAAACGGTGTCTGTCATGGGTGGGAGCTTTGGAGGAAGCGCGGCGGCTGACGCATCGATTGCGTCCGAACCTGGTGAGATTGATCGATTGATCCTGCTCGCGGCCAATGGAAGCGGCCCGGCGGAACGGATCAAGTCTCCATTATTAGTGATCGTCGCACGAGACGACGCTAGCGGCGACGGACCACGGCTACCTCACATCCGCGCCTGGTTTGACAAGGCCCCGGAACCCAAACAGTTGATCGTCCTCGACGGTTCCGCGCATGCTCAGTTCTTGTTCCAGACGGAGCAGGGAGCTCGGGTAATGAAAGAGGCACTGCGCTTTCTCACCGCCAAGAACTAGATGTCGCAAAGCCCTATCCTAATTGGCCAAGGTTGAATGGCGTAAATAGGCGATTACACTCATTGAGAGTCGGGCCGAGCGGGTCAGTGAGTGATATGGGGATGTTACGCCAGTTGAGCAACCGTCAAGGGCCGTTTAGCATCCTTGCGAGCAGCAGAAGGAGGCTCACTCAAATGTCACATTCGGCAGGACTCGCTGTGCCAGTGCCACAAAAATTCCGGAAACTGAAGTCGATAAATCTTCGCACCACATTGATCAGACAGTTCGGGCTTCGGCGGCACACACACCTTATCGCTCGCCGGGAGGATCGTATGGGTCGACGACTGGCAATTGCAGTCCTGTTTTGCATTGTGCCCGTCATCTGCGTTGCGCAGCAGAGGTCACACAAACTCTCTGACTATGCTGGCGCGTGGCAGGCGAAATTCCAGGGTACGACGTTCATGACTATCAATCTGGTAGAAAAAGAAGGCCACCTGGCTGGATCGGCGAGCTTCGGCGACATTCGAGCCGATCCGAACGGCGCAATCAAAGAGGTCGATGCCCCATCAGACGAATCCGAATGGACGATCGTTAGCGGCCGTCTCCTTCCATCACATGACTTGGAGGTCACGTCACACGGTGAGAATGAAACGATCATCGTAGTATTAAAGCTTATCGATGCGAAAACTGGTTCTGTCCGATTCGGCACTCCCCCAGGTGGCGCCTTTCTCGTACTCAAACCGATCATCATGCAGAAATTAGAGCAGGACATGCACCAGTGAGAACCAGGGGCATGAAAAGTCTCAGAAAAGCCTGCAGCGTTTAGCACTTGGAACTCGTAGCTGGCGTAAACAGGCGTTTACACTCATTGAGAATGGCCAGTCCGGGTCAATGAGTGTAATCGGGATGTTTCAACAGCTATCCTAAAATAGACGATTTCGCTTACGGTGTGTTCTTCGCATTTGGGAGGTCAAGGACTGATATGGTCAGCCCCGCTGCGTCCGGCGAGTCTGTCGAAGACACTCCACATAAACTGCGTATCATCAAACTTATCACCGCTCCCGTTTGCATTGCGCAGGATGATGATCCCCGTCTTTCTGGGCCGGTTAAAGAAAACGTCCGCCGTATAGCCTACTACCCCACCGTTGTGCCCAAAATAAACCGCATTGCCGTCACGTTGTATCTCGTACCCTAACGCATATCCGTTCTCAAGCTTCTCATCGGCCGCAATGATTAATCGAAAGCCCAGGTCAAAAGTTTCAGGCTTAAGGATGCCAGCACGGCCTCCACCGATCTCGAACGCTAGGAGCTTCGCCAAGTCAGTCGCGGTTGAGAATACCGCTCCGTTGGGAACTTTGTAGCCTCGCCCTTGGAACTCTTCCTCCGCCGCCTTCCAATCCACCTGGCCATCCCGAAACATATAACCCTTGGCGATTCTCACTCTGGTCTGCTCCTTTGGCTCGAATGTGGTGTCGGTCATTCCCAGAGGTTTAAAAATATGCTCCTGCACGTACTGCGCATATGGCTCGCCGGCAGCTCGACTGAGCGCCACACCCAAGATCGCATATCCTACATTCGAGTAACTGAATCTGGTTCCTGGTTCGAACTCGTACTTGGTGTCGTCCATGGCGGATAACAATATTTTCTCCCAATCGGCAACGGGTCCGACAACGTACTTGCGTAGGTTCTCTGGCTCGCGCGCCAATCCCGACGTATGTGTCGCAAGTTGAATCAGGGTTATCGGGGGAGCCCCAGGAAACCGGCCTTTCACCTTATTGACTTCCGGGAGGTATTTTTCCACCGGATCGGACAGATGAACCTTACCGTTTTCTACGAGCTGCAGCAGCATCAGCGCCGTGAACCGTTTTGTTACCGATCCGATTCGGTAAATAGTGTCCGTGGTCGCCGGGATGCTATTTTCCATGTCCGCATAACCGTATGCCTCGCTCCATGCAAGCCTCCCACCGCTAACAATAGCCACTGCCACGCTTGCGGAGTTCTGCTTAGGTAGTGCGCGGCGTGCGAGTTCGTCGATCGCGCTTATCGTAACGGCGTCGAGTGCGCCATCAGTCGGAACTCCCGACGCAACAGCTTGCGCAACGGTCGGGCTGCCCCCCAAAACACTCGAACCCCCGCAGAGGAACGCGAGCGAAACCAAAAGACCGCATGAAAATCTTCCTGTGATATCCACGTCGTGCCTCCCTTGGCGCGAATGGCTCAAGACCGATAGGCGTCGAGAGTTTTTTATATGGTATACAATATATGTGATATGGTATACAAACGCAAACAAAGAAAACAAACTATTGGGCATGTTGCCGAAACTGCGAGAATCGCAAAGCGCGCCCGTGAGTTGATCATGGGCGAGATTCTCGACGGACGCCTTGCTCCTGGTACCCGACTGATTGAGGCGCAGCTCGCAAAACGCTTCGGCATTAGCCGCACACCATTACGCGAGACACTGTTCCTCCTCCAGCAAGAAGGTTTTGTAGAGTCGGAGTTCAATTGCGGATTTTCGGTGAAGCCCCTTAGCGAGCGCGAAGCACGAGAGGTGTACCCGATGCTCGCGGCATTGGAGCGGGAAGGACTCCGGGGAGGCCTGCCGCTGATCAAATTGGACCTGCCTATGCTGAAAAGGGCGAATGCCGCGCTTCTGAGGGCGAGTCAGGACGCATTCGCGGCCGTCGAAGCTGACCGCGCCTTCCATCTCTTGTTGGTCGGGCGGTCATCAAATTCTCTACTGCTACGCACGATTCGAAACCTTCACAGAATCTTGTTTCGATACGAGATTCTGTATATGTCCGACACCTCCCTGGTCAGCGAATCGGTCAGGCAACACGCGTCTATCCTTGTATCAATAGAGGAAGAACGACTGGACGCGGCGTTGAATGCCCTCAGCCGCAACTACGAACTGGGAATGCAAGCCGTGGTCAACCGCCTCCGCTGAGTCAGCGTTTGCCGGACCGCCCGTCCTTGCGTTCTTTGCGAGAGAGGCCACAATGTCAATTGGCGAAATCAGGCGTTTACACTCATTGAGGAAACCTCCCATGCCTGGGGTCCTTGGAGCGCGCGGGCGGAGCCTACGCCGAGATCATCATTCCTCGCCGTAGTGGGGAATCGCCGGGCGTTCTTTTAGCGTCGCCTGAATCTGCTGGCGTTGCTCAGCGCTCAGCGCAGTGAATTGGAATCCGTACTCTGTTCCCAGTGAACGAACAACTTTTGCCGGGATCACCTGTTTCTCGGAGTCCGGCAGCGGGATTTCGACAGTCACCGACTCGCCCAGTGTCAGAGCATCGGCTACGAACGCCCCCAGACCACTTTCGCTGAGATTGCGCGCCCAGCCCTGCAGATTGAGTCTCCTGCTGTCCCGCTGGAGACGAATCTGAATCCTTGTCTCGAACAAACGCCTCGGTGAGATTTTATCCACCGGACCCATTGCGTCTTCAGAAAAAGAAGTTGTCATTTAGATTATTGGATGGCGGGGAAATATGAACTTATAAATACTAAATTCGCAAGGAAACGCGATTTCTTTGCTTTGTTACGAAATCCGAACACGATTTTGGGCTCGGCTAGCGGGCACTTGATTGCCGGCGGCGGGACCTCGATGACAGGGATCGGGGAAATAATCCACAGCAGGAAAGCCAAGCTGCGAGATGAGTCTGGAAAGTTTTTTGCGAACCAGCCGATGGCAGTCAGAGCCAGGTCAATGAGTGTAACGGCGATGTTACGGCACCACATGGAAAAGCCTTGGTCTAAGTGCAATCAATGCTTGCGCTTGGCGGGATACAAACCATAACGAACCGACACATGCTCCGCTATGGACAATTCGGTTGTGACATTGCAATCATGCCGCTCGCGTCCACCGATCGGCGGGACGAAAAGAGAAACGAATGGAGGACAAGAGCGATGAAAAAGATTTCCAGGCTCCTTTGCGTATTGATGCTGAGTCTTGTAGTTGGATCGACAACCGCAAGAGCTGATGCCGTTTTGGACTGGAATGCGATTGCGGTAAACACAGCAGTCGCCAACAAGCAGAGTCCCTTCGCCCAGGCACGCTACGCGGCGATCGTACAACTCGCTGTGTTTGAAGCGGTCAATTCCATAACACACAAATACAATCCATATCTGGGTACGATTACCGCTCCTTCGGAGGCCTCACCCGACGCAGCAGCCATCGAAGCTGCGTATCAGGTGCTCAGCACCTACTTTCCCGCCAGCCAGCCGACGCTCTATGCAGATTGGACGAACTCCATGCAGTCCATACCGGATGGCCCAGCCAAGACCGACGGCATCGCGGCCGGGGATGCTGCAGCGGCGGCCATGATCGCTTTGCGAACGAATGACGGGTCGTCACCTGCGGAATTCTATACACCGGGGCCGCCCGTTCCAGGGTCCTGGCTAGCTACGCCGAGTTGTCCGATCGTGAATGGAGTCGCAGTTGGAACCGTCTTTCAATGGCAGAACGTAACTCCGTTCGGCATCCGCAGTGCGAGCGACTTTCCTCTCGATCCGCCGCCGGCGCTCACGAGCAAGGAATATGCCAAGGCTTACAACGAAGTCATGACGGTAGGTGGCACAAACAGTACTCAACGACCCCCCGACCGGGCAAATGTTGCGCTGTTCTACGCAGCGTCTTCTCCAACTCAGGTCTTTAATCAAGTGGCCCAGCAGGTCGCCGCAGAACAGAGCCGTTCGCTGTCGGAGAATGCGCGCGCTCTAGCCTTGATCAACATGGCGATCAGTGACAGCCTGGTGGCGACATTCCTGAACAAATATGAGTACACCTTCTGGCGTCCGGAAACGGCGATCCATGCTGCAGGTAATACAACATGGACCCCCTTCATCACAACTCCGTGCTTCCCCAGCTATCCCTCAGCCCACGGCAGTGCGGGCAACGGAGCGGCCGAGGTGATGAGGCGTCTTTACGGCGAAGCCGGACACACGATCACGTTGACCAATCCGGCCGTGCCCACCATCATCTTGCAATACACGTCGTTTAGGCAGATTACCCATGACATAGCTGATGCGCGTATTTACGGTGGGATCCATTATCGATTCGACCAGAGGGCAGGCGCACGGCTCGGCCATGCTGTCGGTCGCGAAGTGTACAGAAATAACTTGCGTTGCACGCACGACGACGAGTGATTGGCTATGTTGATAAAGCCTAATCACGCTCAAGAATATAACTCTTGAAATCAGACGATTACACTCATTGACCAAGTCTTCGCCTAATTTCACCGTCTGTTCTTGTGCTGCCAATTCCGAAGGCGCTCAGCTACAAACCAGATCACCGATACCAGAACGAAAATCAGCGCCACCCACTCGGGCAGTGCAATAAACCAATCCTCAGAGGGTACGCGAAACAAAGCGCACGCAGATATGAATCCAATAGCAAAAATTGCGAGCGAAACCAGTAGTCGCTTCAGAACTCCACCGGCAAGTACTTGCATGTCCATCATGGTGCGAGTGCCCTAATCAGGTTACCGCCGCCATAGGTACTGCTCAGCTTCCCAAGGAGCGAATGACAAAGCGATAGGCCTTAATTGCAGCGTAGCTTAGCGCAAAGTACCAAAGGAAACTGATACTCAGAATTGAGCACCAGTAAAAGATTCTTTCCACCCGAGGAAGGATCTTGTGAGCTGTGTCCGCAAGGATTTCGCCGACGATCGCTCCAGGCAACAGATCGAGGAACCAGCCGATTTGTCCTTCAAATCCTCCCGGATGAATTACGACAACGACGAAGACAGCGGCACCCAGTAGCGCAAAAGCCGCAACGCACGCCCACTTCCAGTCAGCACTTCGAGCAATCACAAGAGACTGCCTTCCCCAGAGGTTTCAGCATAACCTAAAGATGGTGAAACACACGACATCGCGCAGAAGAGAGAAAGTATCTGTTGAAATCAGGCGATTTCACTTATTGACGCCGCGCGCAGTCAACTCCAAGATTTGCCCGTATACCAAGTGGGTCGTAGTTCCCAAGACCCAAACCAACCCCAGTCGTTCAGCGTGTCGATAAAGTGCTGCCGACCATACTCGCGATACGCAGAGGAAAGATTTGAGTAATAGTAGCCCTGAGTCGCGCGGCAGTCATCCAATTTGTCATCGAGGACTCCGACAACGGTACCTTTCGGCCCACCGAAATCCGGAATGTGCGCTTCGTAGATGATTGGATCACCCTCAGAAGCCTGCACCGCGAACGGCGCGGTCACTCGGATCTTAAGATCCTTCGCAGCTTCGAGCCAAGCCCGCGAAATAGCGTCATCGACGATTCTTGCCGTCATCGCTCCACAGATGCCTCATGGCCATTGTGCCATTTCTGAGACTAACTGTTGAAATCAGGCGTTAGCGCTCATTGAGAATGGCCGACTGGGGTCAATGAGTGAAATGGGGATGTTACAACTGCTGTCCGAGTTGCAGCTCCAGATGGGAACAACCGTAAGGTGCTGAGGGCATGCCCGGCGATGAAGGCTGTATACAACCATCCCGCCTTTCGGAGGCACTGGCTAAATCTGGTCAAACACGGTAAAATCTCTGCGCTGATCAAAGTAAGTCAGGCCCCTTCGGAATTTTTGGTTCAAAATGAAGGAGGTGGATATGAGAAGTTGGAAGCAGATAAGCCTTCTCACCTTGTGTGTGCTAGTCCTCCTGGCCTCGACTCCCGGCAAACCTGCATGGCAGATGAAAGCAGATTATGTGGAAGCCTGCAGTTGCCATCTGTTCTGTCCCTGCTATTTCAACAAACACGCCGAGCACCCGCATTGCGAGTTCAACATGGCTGTCAAAGTGCGCGAAGGGTACTCGGGCGGCACCAACCTGGCAGGGTCAAAATATTGGCTGACCGGGGATCTGGGCGACGAGTGGGGTACAAACAAGAAAGGAGAATGGGTAATCGTATCGTTTGATCCATCCACGAACAAAGAACAACGGGACGCTCTAGCCCCCATGATTCTCAAGACGTATGGTCTGGAGTGGGGTGAACTGAAAGTCCAGGAAGCGCCGATTGAAGTCACTCGGGATGGGGACATCGTCAACGCTACCCTTGGCGGCGGTCAGATGGCCACCATGAAGCTGAAGCGGGAGGGGGGCGCCGATGGCAAAGGCGTCGTATTAAAGAACGTCAACTATTTCGGGGCGCAGAACAACGACGGCTTCGAAATGTACCGCTCTCTCGATCACAGCGCCAATGTGCAAGGACACAAATTCTCATACTCCGATCGAAACGCTTTTCTGATTTCGATCGATACACACGAGGGTGCGGCCGGCGGCATGTCTGGCAGCAAGTGAAAAACTTCGTTCTGTTTCGCCCCCGCACTTGGCGGGGGCTCTTTCATTTAGGGACTCATGCGGCTCAACTGAAGGGAGAGCCGGACATCGCCGTCGGTAACTGTTGTAACCAGGCGTTGACTGATCTGGATGCGCGGGCGGGCGGGGGCGGGCCAAAAACTGGAAGGGGGTGTAGCCGAATTTTTCCCGAAAGATACATCCCCCTGTTTCTCTTGACAGGAGCAACCCTAAGGTCTATTGTAGGCGAACAAAAGGCGAATATGTCCAGTCTGCCCCTGTTCTCGTTTCCCGGGAAATCGATCGCGCTTCCCGCAAAATCTCCGCTGGTCGGCATCGCCCGGCTGGCGTCCGAGGGCCAACAGCTTCGCGAAGGCCATAACGTTGAATACTTCACTCTCCCGGCTAAATCCTTGTTGAACCGCTGCGTGAGCCGCCGCTCGCTGCCCTTCGCCTGGACGATCAATCCTTACCGCGGCTGCGAATTCGGCTGCCAGTATTGCTATGCCCGTTACACGCACGAATTCATGGAAATGCGCGACGGCGCGGAGTTCGAGCAGAAGATTTATGTCAAGCAGCACACTGCGGACCTGCTGCGGCAGGAACTGCGAAAGGTCAAGCGTGCAGAACCGATTGCTCTCGGCACAGCGACCGATCCCTACCAGCCCGCCGAGCGCCGCTACGAAGTCACGCGCAGCATTCTCGACGAGTTCACGCGCCACCGCGGTTTCGAGCTGGGGATTATCACCAAATCCAATCTCGTTGTCCGCGATGTGGATCTTCTCCGCGCCATCGCGCAAAATAACGCGCTGTCGATTCACGTCACCGTGACTACCTTGAACGTGGACCTGGCGCGGATTCTCGAGCCCCGTGCCCCGCGCCCCGACTTGCGAATCGAAGCCGTGCGCGAACTCAGCGCAGCTGGACTGACCGTGGGCGTGAGCTGCTCGCCCGTCCTCCCGGGCATCACAGATTCCCCCGCCGATCTGGAGGCTGTGGTGCGCGCCGCCGCCGTAGCGGGTGCGCGCCACATTTTTGCCGGACCATTGTTCCTCAAACCCTGCTCAGCCGCAGTCTTTCTTCCTTTTCTCGAGAGGAACTTCCCGCAGCTGGTCGAGAACTATCGCCAGCGTTATCACGACCGCTCATTTCTGCCGCCTTCCTATGGCAAGCGTGTAGCGGAATTAATCACGCGCTTCCGCCAGAAATACGGCATCTCCCGCGACCCGCGCGGAGGAATGTATGGGGACAAGGCGCGAGTGCAGGCTCTCGACGAGCAGTTGGCGCTGTTCTAAAAGCAGCGGTCAGGGGTCAGGGGTCGGTGGCCAGTGCCAGTGTCAGTGGCCAGCTAAGCACAGTTTTTCGAAGTCAGGTTACTGGCCACTGATCGCTGATCACGGATCACTGGCCACCGGCCACTGCTTCCCTTCCTCTATAATCACCTGACTCCCATGGCGACCGCATCCCCACCGGCCCAACCAGCTTCCGCGCAACGCTCTCCCATCGGGCTGCGGCTGCGCCGGTTTTGGCAGCGGGTCACCGAAGGGCTGGAGCTCACCCAGCTCTGGTCGCAGTTCGAAACTGAAGCGCGCAGCAGCTACCGCCTCTATTCGCGCGACGTGGCCGCCAAAACTCCCGAGGGTCTCACCCGGCGCGGACACCATCTGCACGTCGTCAAGGAATTCTTCTGGGCCGTTCTGGAAAAACTCTCGCCGGCCCGCCGCGTGCTGCTGCTGGCAGCGCTGATCATGCTCGTGTTTCCCAGCAGCGGCTTCAGCTATCGCGCCGGAAACGATGTCCACGTCGTCGAACTCGACTTCCATTTCTGGGGCGGCCTGTTGCTGTTCGTGCTGCTGATTCTCGAGATAGCCGACCGCGTCGTGATGAAGCGCGATTTGCAGATCGCCCGCGAGATTCAGACCTGGCTCCTGCCCGGCGCCCCGCCGCAGATTCCCGGAGTCTCGATTGCCTACGTGACCCGCCCCGCCAATACGGTCGCCGGCGACTACTACGACGTGTTCCCGCGCCCCGGCAAGACCAACGACGAGAATCGCATAGTATTCGCCGTCGCCGACGTCGCTGGCAAGAGCATCCCCGCGGCCATGCTGATGGCAACTTTTCAGGCCAGCCTCAAAACCCTTTCCACCGCCCAGGTCGCCCTACCGGAGCTGGTGGCGAACATGAACAAATACGCCTGTTCCAACAGTCAGGGCGGATTGCGTTTCACCACCGCTTTTCTGGCCGAGTACGACGCCGCCCGCCGGGTCTTCAATTACATCAACGCCGGACACAACAACCCAATCCTGCGCCGCGCCAGCGGTGCAATCGAACGACTCGACGTCGGAGGACTCCCGCTCGGCATTCAGCCCGAAGCAAAGTATGAATCGGCCAGCGTCACCCTCGCGCCCGGCGACTGGCTGATCATTTTTACTGATGGCCTGGTAGAGGCAGAAAACGCCCGCCAGGAGGAATACGGCGAAACCCGCCTGCTCGGCGCAATCGCAGCCGGCGCCGCAACCGCTCCCAGCGACATGCTCAAGCGCCTGATGACCGAGGTGGATCTCTTCGTCGGCTCTACCCCGCAGCACGACGACGTAACCTGCCTGCTGGTAAAAGCCGAAGCCCTTTAAACCGCCGAGCACGCCGAGGTCGCCGAGAGAAAACGAGAAAAAACCTGCGCCGATCTCAGATCGCCTGCTTTACTCCTCGGCGCACTCGGCGGTTAATCCTTTTTCATCCACTCCGCATACATCCGGTGGAAAGCGTGCACGCCCTTCTCCTGCTTCACGCTGAAGCGGCCTCGGGAATAGCTGCGCGAGCCCAGATTCTTCTGCACTCTCTCGCAGATGCCAACATCTTCGACCTGGATCTGGTCGCTGAATTCCACCGACGCCTTGGCCGCCGGGCTGCTGTGGTCTTCCTCCGGCAAGTACCACTCAAAGATCGCCAGCGATCTCTCGGGTTCGAGCGGCAGCACGATATTCAGCGAAACATTGTCGGGATAGCAGTTCAGCATCCAGTTCGGAAAGATCCAGAAGTAATCGGTGGTTAAATCCGCGCTTGTTTCCTGGTAACGCCTCGGAGTCGTATCCCCGGGCTGCGCCCCGCGGATGGGACTGAACTGCCGCACATACTGTGAAGGCGGCTCCGCATGCGGCTCCACCACGTAAGCGTTGTAGTCCAGTTCGCGATTCAGTCCAGGATGCACGCTGGGCAGATGGTAGCCTTCGAGATAGTTATCCACGTACGTCTTCCAGTTGCACTTCATGTCATAAGTCCGGCGCTCGAACAGTTTCATTCCTGCAAAATGAAACTTCTCCGCCTGCTCCGGTAGTTCGCCTAGACTCTCGCGCAGCGGACGCGATTCCTTATCCAGGTTCACAAAGATGAAACTGAACCATTCCTCGACCCGCACCGGCACCAAAGCAAAATCTTCAGGACGGAAGCCTTCGACGCCCTCAATCTCGGTGGCGCTCAACAGCGATCCATCCAGACCATAGGTCCATCCGTGATATCCGCAGCGAAAGAGTTTGCGCGAACCGCAGCCTTCAGCAGGCGGGCCGGCGCGGTGCCGGCACACGTTATAGAAGCCGCGCAGTTTGCCCCCGCCATCGCGGACGATGAGCAGCGGCTCCCCCACTAGCTCCGTCGTAAAGTAATCGCCCGCGTTCGCCACCTGGTCGCGATGCCCCACCACCTGCCAGCTGCGCTCAAAGATTCGTTCTTTCTCGGCAGCGAACGTAGCCGCTTCGGTGTAGAGGTGGGAGGGCAAAGTCCAGGCCCGCGCAATATCGGAATCGACGGAAAACACATCCTTTGGACTGGCCATAGATTTCGTGTTCAGAATGCTCCAGCAGAATCAGCGGACAATTGTACGGCAGCGACCGAAGCAGTGAGATCGGGGTTTAATGTGGGGACAGCCGCCCTCGGCTGTCCGTCGAGCGCAGCTCGACCCCTCGCCACCGCGATCAATTTCCCCCGCAAGCAGCCCCCAAACCCTCGTTCTTCCAGAGAGGTCAGGGCCGTTCCAAGCTGACACGAATTGTCAGGGCAAGCGACGCATTTTGGCACGAAACAGCCCCTGAAAAACCGTAAAATAAGACCATAGTTTGCCTTTGTACTGAAAATAAGGGAATTGTCAGAACCCTCGCCGGAACCAAGGTAACTATCGGCTTTGGCCCGGCAAGTGCGAACATCAATCCCGACTGCGTCATTCCATGACCAGCATGAATTCAATAAAAGTCCGAAACGAGGGGAAAATAGAGATGCGGAAACAACAGAAAGGTTTCTCACTGATTGAGCTGCTGATCGTGGTGGCAATCATCCTGATCATTGCAGCGATCGCGATTCCTAACTTGATGCGCGCCCGTATGGCGGCCAACGATTCGTCTGGCGCTGCTTCCGAGCGTACCATCGTTACCGGCGAAATCGGTTATTTCGCTGCTTATCCGACGATTGGTTATGCGGCTCTGGCGAACCTCGGTGGTGCGTCACCTTGCACTCCCGCGGTAGCCACTGGCTGCTTGATCGACAACAACCTGGCCAGCAACGGTGCGGGCGGCGGCAAGAGCGGTTACATGTTCGCTGCTACCACTGCGACTGGTGCGGCTAGCCCGATTCCGAACGAGTTCTGGACCACTGGAACTCCGATCAGCGCACAGACTGGCACCAAGGCGTACTGCGCGTTCGATGACGGCGTCGTGCGCACGCAGCCAGCCGGCACCATCACGCTGGTTGCTGGTTACGCTCCTTGCCAAGCCCTGTTGCCGATGGCGAACTAGTTAGCAGTTTGGCAAAGTACCTGGGGGAGGGTATGAGCCAAGAGGCAGCGAACGCAAGTTCGCTGCCTCTTATTCTTTTCCGCACTCACCGCAAGACGGGTTCCACAGGCTGGCAACTTCTGTCACTCGAAACTGACTGTTTGTGGCCGTGGCTGGGCTCCGCGTTTAGCGTTACAGGCCTGTTGCCCCTGTAACGCCTGCAAACAAAGGATCTTCCCCGCTCACTACTCTGGCATCCCGAATGCAACATAAGCGTTATCGTTACGTTTCCGCCGGGTAGCGACGGGAACAGATTGCTTGGGGAAAAATCGACATGCGAAAAAATGGAACTTATAAGAACGGCGCCAAGGGTTTCTCACTGATTGAGCTGCTGATCGTCGTAGCCATCATTTTGATCATTGCAGCGATCGCGATTCCTAACTTGATGCGCGCCCGTATGGCAGCCAACGATTCGTCGGCGGCCGCTTCCGAGCGTACCGTCGTCACCGGCGAAATCGGGTACTTCGCTGCTTATCCGACCATTGGCTATGCTGCCCTGGCGGCCCTCGGTGGTGCGTCTCCTTGCACCCCCGCGGTAGCCACTGGCTGCCTGATCGACAACAACCTGGCCAGCGACGGCGCGGGCGGCGGCAAAAGCGGTTATAAATTCGCCGCTACAACAGCTACTGGCGCGGCCAGCCCGATTCCGAATGAGTTCTGGACGACTGGAACTCCCATCAGCGCGCAGACAGGTACCAAGGCATTCTGCGCGTTCGATGACGGCGTCGTCCGCACCCAGCCGGCAGGCACCATTACGCTGGTCGCAGGCTACGCCCCCTGCCAAGCCCTGTTGCCGATGGCGAACTAACGGATCATAGTTTTGGCGAAGTACCTGGGGGAGGGTACAAGCCAGGGAGCAGCGAAGGCAACTTCGCCGCTCCCTTTTTCTTTTCCGCCTCCACCGCGGAACCGCTTCCTGTCCTGCTAACTTCTGCCACACGATACTCACCCGTTGTTGCTGCGGAGCGCTTAAGGTGTTACCGTTACATACCGTTGTCCCCCCGCGACCGGCGCGAACAAAAGGACCTTCGCCTGTCCTTAGCCGAGACCTCTGGCAAGCATCGTAAAGCGAATCTTAAGTGTTCCTGCATGTTTAACCACAGGAGCAGATTGCTGGGAAAAAATCATGCGCGTAAACAGAGCTCATAAGAACAGCGTCACCGGTTTCTCACTGATTGAGCTGTTGATCGTGGTGGCCATCATCCTGATCATCGCAGCCATCTCAATTCCTAACCTGATGCGCGCCCGCATGGCAGCCAACGATTCGTCGGGCGCCGCTTCCGAGCGAACCATCGTCACCGGCGAAATCGGCTACTTCGCTTCTTACCCGACCATTGGCTATGCTTCGCTGGCGGCCCTCGGTGGTGCGTCTCCTTGCACACCGGGCATAGCCACTGGCTGCCTGATCGATAACAACCTGGCCACCGATGGCGCCGGAGGCGGCAAGAGCGGTTACAAATTCGCCGCTACCCCGGCCACTGGCGCGGGCAGCCCGATTCCCAACCAGTTCTGGACGACCGGAACTCCCATCAGCGCCCAGACCGGCACCAAGGCGTACTGCGCATTCGATGACGGCGTCGTTCGCACCCAGCCAGCGGGCACCATCACACTGGTCGCTGGCTATGCCGCTTGCCAGGCCCTGTTGCCGATGGCGAACTAACATTGTCATCCTGAGGAACAGCTCTGTCATCCCGAGCGAAGTAAGCCGTCCACGAAGTGGGCGGCTTACGCAGTCGAAGAACCCCTACCTCTCCGGGTAACGTTAGCCCGTTCCCAGCATCACATCTCATCGATCCAGCCGTCGAGGCCGCGCTCCGTCGCAAAGTGACACAATTTGTCAAAACCGCGGGATTTAGCCACTTCCAGGCGAGTTCCCCAAGCTCAAGAATCGAGTTTGGAATCCAGCATCAGATTGAAAGCAAAGCAGTTGCCAGGTTCTAAACCGAAGTGTCAGATGGCTCCCGTTTGGTCCTCGGCATGCGACTAATCTGGTACGACTCGCGGGGATTAGGCCTCGGGTCGGTTCGGGCAAGCTTGGGAAAGAAAGAGCACTCGATGCAGAGACAAAAGGGCTTCTCACTTATCGAGTTGTTGATCGTAGTCGCGATCATTCTGATCATCGCGGCGATCGCGATCCCGAATCTCATGCGCGCCCGCATGGCGGCCAACGATTCATCGGCAGCCGCTTCTGTTCGCACCATCAACACGGGGGAAATCGCCTATTTCAGTACTTACCCTGCCATCGGGTTTCCGCTGGCTCTGACGACTTTGGGTGGCGCGTCCCCTTGCACTCCGGGCATCGGCACCGGGTGTCTGATCGATAACAACCTGGCTACCAACGGCGGCGGAGCGGGCAAGAGCGGCTACCTCTTTAACGCCACCGGCTCGGCCAGCGCGGGCAGCCTGGTCAACGACCAGTTCTACTCCACCGGCACCCCCATCAGTGTCCAGTTTGGCACGCGCTCCTATTGCTCCATCCAGGACGCTGTATTACGGCTTCAGCCGGCCGGCACCCTTACTCTTGTCCCCAGCTACGCTGCTTGCTCGGCGTTGTTGGCGATGCAATAGTTGCGTGAACCTAAGACTTTAAAGAAGGCTTGCCCATTTACGGTACAGGTACGGTCGTAACCTTTCCACCCAGTCCCAAAATTCAAACTCATTGCTTATAATTTCTCACGAAGGCAGTCTTCAGCTTTCTCTTTTTCGGAGTGACCATGCCGGCAATTGAAATTCTTGGGTTAGAAAAAACCTACATGGTCGGGTTCTGGCGCAAGCGGCCCAGGCGCGCCCTCAGTCCGCTGCAGTTGACGGTGGAGGATGGCGAGATCTTCGGCTTCCTCGGCCCCAACGGCGCCGGCAAGACCACTACCCTGAAAATGCTTATGGGATTGGTGTTCCCGACCTCCGGATCGGCGCGCATCCTGGGTTGTGATTGGACAGACCCCTCAGTAAAAGCGCAGATTGGCTTCCTTCCCGAGCAGCCCTATTTCTACGACTATCTAACCGCTCACGAGCTGCTCGAATACTACGGACAGCTCTCTGGCGTTCCCGCCAAACACCGTAAGCAGCGCGTCGAGCAGGTTCTCGATCAAGTCGGCCTGCGCGACGTGAAAGGCGTGCAATTGCGCAAGTTTTCCAAGGGCATGCTGCAGCGGGTGGGAATCGGCCAGGCCATTTTGCACGATCCCAAGCTCGTGTTCTTCGACGAACCGATGTCCGGGCTCGACCCCATGGGCCGCCGCGAAGTGCGCGACCTGATGGAGCAGCTCAAGCACGACGGCAAGACCGTGTTCTTCTCCACTCACATTCTGTCCGATGCCGAAACGCTCTGCGATCGCGTTGCCATCATTCATAAGGGAGAACTCCGCGGCGTAGGCGCAGTCGAGGATTTGACCTCGAGCGTTCAAGGCAAGGTGGAAGTGATCTGGCAAGGCACGCAGGTGCCGGCCTCAATCAAGGCGCTGGGCGCGGAATGCCACGCGACCGGCGACCGAGTCCGCGCCGTGATTGCCGAAAATCAGCAGGACGCGGTCATCGATGCGCTGCGCCGCGAGCGGCTGCGCTTGATTGCCATCATTCCGGTACGCACTTCGCTGGAAGCTTATTTTGTCGAGAAGTTGCGGCGGGCCGAGACCACTGCTGGTTCAATCAAATGAAGAGGGCCGTATGAACACTCGCATCGCCTACATCGCCTCCAACACCTTCCGCGAAGCCGTACGCGACCGCGTGCTCTACAACCTGATCGCTTTCGCGTTGCTGCTGTCAGGCGCGGCCATCCTTGTGGGCCAGGTCTCGATTGAGATCGAGAAGTTGGTCGTGATCAACCTTGGGCTCACTGCAGTTTCTTTGTTCGGAGTTGTCATTGCAATCTTCATCGGCATCGGCCTGGTCTCCAAAGAAATCGAAAAACGCACTCTTTACACCGTGCTTTCCCGTCCCGTACGGCGCTGGGAGTTCATTGTCGGAAAGTTCTTCGGACTGGCCGGCACTCTGGTGGTAAATGCTTTCTTCATGGCCATTGGAGTGTTCGCCGCCTTGTTCTACGTTTCACATAAATTCGTGCGCGCCGACGCGCTGATTCTCGTCGCTCTGTACTTCATCATTCTCGAATTCCTAATCATCTGCTCGCTGTCGTTGTTGTTCTCGTCATTCTCCTCGCCACTGCTCTCCGCGGTCTTCGCCTTCTCGCTCTTCGTAATCGGAAGCTTCGCGGAAGACCTGCGGAATTTCGCCGGCATGACCCACGGACTGACGCGCTGGCTGGCCACGGGCGCAGCCTACCTGGTGCCGAACTTCTCAGCGTTCAACGTGGTGAGTTCCATAGCCCATGAACAGCCGGTGGCCGGGCAACTCATCCTGAACAACACGCTCTATGCCCTGTTCTACGCCACCATGGCTCTGAGCGGAGCCGTACTGATTTTCGAGAATCGCGATCTGAAATAAGATCCGAAATAAATGAAGCATCGCAAGAAAATTTCGATCATCGCGGGCGCCTGCTTGGTGCTGTCGCTGGCTGCGAGTTCATTTCTGCTTCATCGCGTTGATCAGCTGCGACCGCAAGCCACGCTCGACGAAGTTCTTTTCCTCAATTCGCCCAAAGTGATCAAGCGTGCCAGCCTCGGCTATGACGGCTTGATGGCCTGTATTTACTGGACTCGCGCCGTGCAGTACTTCGGCGACCGGCATCGTTTCGCGGCCACGAGTTACAAGCTGCTCGCGCCCCTGCTTGAAATCACCACCCAACTCGATCCGCATCTCGTGGTCGCCTACGAGTTTGGCGGCAGCTTTCTTGCCCCCAAGCCACCGTTCGGCGCGGGCCAACCCAAGAATGCGATTGATTTAATCAATTACGGCATCCAGAACAATCCCGACAACTGGAGGCTCTACTACGATCTGGGCTTCGTCTATTACACCGAACTCAAGGACTACAAAGGAGCCGCACAGACTTTCGCGCGTGGATCTCTCGTGCCAAACGCGCATCCTTTTCTCAAGGTTCTCGCAGCACAGATGGCATCGCATGCCGGCGATTACGACACGGCTCGGATGCTGTGGACGGCAAGCTACCAGAACACACAGGACAAACTGATCAAGCAGAGCGCGATTGACCATTTGCGCTCGCTGCGTGTCGATGAAGACGTCGAGCATCTGCAAGATGCCGTAACCCGCTTCGGAGAGCGCACTGGACGCCTGCCCACGAGCATGGCAGAACTGGTAAACGCAGAAGGATTGCCCGGAACTCCGGTCGATCCCGATGGCCATCCATACAAAATGACTCCTGAGGGACGAATCGAAGTTCGCGCGCCCAAGGACTTTCCTTTCGCAACCAAGGGTCTGCCTCCAGGATATAAACCGCTGCCAACTTTCGATTCTCCTCAGCCGTAGCTTTATCCTCGGTGTCTCACATCGCTTCACCATCGCTTATGATGGCGGGAGAATGCAGAGCATCGGTCCCTCCGCTTCGTCGCGAATCAAACTGCCGCGTTCCGCGTGGCGTTGGTGGAATGACCTAGCCGCGCGCGAAGGAAAGCTTGCGGCAAGCCGCCAACTGCTGGCCGCGCTGTGGGAATTCGTTCGCGACTCCACTCCGGAACGCCTGCGGCGGCGCTACGGCGACGCCGAATACGATTGGGATCATCGCGTTAACACGACCAGCGGAGCTGTCACATGGCGCAACCGGCTGCTCGGAGTTTTCCACTCGCCGTATCAGCCGACAGAGCCGGATCTGTTCCACGAAATGCTCGCGACTTTGGCCGAAGTGAGTCGATCTGACTTTCACGACTTGGTCTTCATCGATCTGGGATCTGGAAAAGGACGGACGCTGCTGATGGCTTCGGATTATCCTTTTCGCCGCATCGTGGGTGTGGAACTTCTGCCTGCGTTGAATCAGATTGCTCAGGACAACCTCATCAAGTACCGAGGCGAATCGCCGAAATGCTTCGCCCTGGAATCGATCTGCCTGGATGCCACTGAGTTCGTCTTTCCTGACGAGCCGACCGTGCTCTATCTTTTCAATCCGTTTCCGGAGTCGGGGCTGCGGAGGATGGTGGCAAATTTAGAGGAGAGTCTCCGGCAGCATCCACGCGCCGCGTACGTCCTTTACCACAATCCGCTGCTTGAGCATGTGCTCAGTGAGAGCAAGCAGCTCGGCAAGATCGGCGGGACGCATCAGTATTCGATCTACAGGTCGCGATGAATTCCGACGGTGGCTTCAACTAACCAGCAAGTGTCGTCGCTGCGCAAACGGTTTAAACTTGCTTTATGACGACCACCACCCTTAACGCCTTGTCCCGCGCTTCATCCGCCTACCTGCGATCCGCCATGCATCAGCCTGTTCAGTGGCATGAGTGGGGCGAGGAGGCGTTTGCTGTGGCGCAGCGTGAGAACAAACCCATGCTGCTTGATATTGGCGCGGTGTGGTGCCACTGGTGCCATGTGATGGACCGCGAGTCTTACGACGATGCTGAAGTTGCGGCCATCATTAACGAACATTTCATCGCGGTGAAGGTGGATCGGGACGAGCGTCCTGACATTGACAGCCGGTACCAGGCTGCGGTGAGCGCGGTTAGTGGGCAAGGAGGATGGCCGCTCACTGCTTTTCTTACTCCTGACGGCAAGCCGTTTTATGGTGGCACATATTTCCCGCCGACGGATGGATATGGGCGGCCGAGCTTTAAGCGCGTGCTGACGAGCATTGCCAACGCTTACAAGGAAAAACACGGCGACGTGGTGGAGCAGGCGAAGATGGTGGAGAGCGCGATTGCGCAGGCGGAGTCGTTTGCCGGGCGTGGCGGGCGGGTTTCGATGAGCATCATTGCTGCGATTGAGAAGTCGGCGTTCAGTATGTTCGATCCGCAGCACGGAGGGTTTGGGCAGGCGCCCAAGTTTCCGCATCCATCGGCACTGGATCTACTCATTGAACGATACGCGCGGAGCGCGGATGCGTCCGAGAACCCACCCTTTCGCAAAGAACGCGAAAGGATGGGCCACCCAGATCTCCGTAACCTAATAGTTACCAGCCTCGAGCATATGGCCAAGGGCGGGGTTTACGACCAGTTGGCGGGGGGATTTCATCGTTACTCGGTGGACGAGCGCTGGGTGGTGCCGCACTTCGAGAAGATGTGTTACGACAATTCCGAACTGCTGAAGAATTACGTGCACGGCTATCAGGCGACGGGATTGGAATTCTTTGCCGACGTGGCGCGCGACATTATTCGATGGATGAATGAGTGGCTGAGCGATCGCGAGCGCGGCGGCTTTTATGCTTCGCAGGATGCCGACATTTCCATGGACGACGATGGCGACTACTTTACCTGGACGCTCGACGAGGCTCGCGCTGTGCTTACGGAAGAAGAAGCGCAGGTTGCGGCGCTGCATTATGACATCAACGAGATCGGCGAGATGCATCACAATCCGGCGAAGAATGTGCTGTACGTCCGCGCGACAGTGGAAGAAATTGCCCGCCGGATGAGCCTTAGCGTCGAGCGTGTGCGCGGCCTCCTCGATTCCGCAAAGAAGAAGATGTATGCGGCGCGGTTGCAGCGGCCCACGCCTTATATCGACAAAACGGTTTATGTCGGATGGAATTCCATGTGTATTTCGGCTTATTTGGAAGCTGCGAAAGTGCTAAATCTCGAATCAGCCCGCCACTTCGCGCTGCGCTCGCTGGACCGTGTTTTGGCGGAAGTGTGGAAGGCGCATGCGGGAAAAGCGGGCGGGGGCGCCCGCTCTACACAATCTGAGTCCACCTCAACACGGCTTTTGCATGTGATTGCTTATTCAGATCCTCGGGCTGAACGCCGAGAAGTTGCGGGCCTGCTCGATGACTATGCGGCTACCGTGCTGGCTTGCCTCGACGCTTATGAAGCGACGGCCGACCTCAGCTACTTCAAGTTCGCGCGGGCTATTGGCGACGCCATGATAGCAAAGTTCTTTGATGCGGTTTCCGGAGGGTTCTTCGATGCTGAGCCGGCAGCCGAGGGCAAGAGTCTTGGCGTGCTGGCCACGCGGCGCAAGCCGTTGCAGGATTCACCGACGCCAGCGGGAAATCCCATGGCCGCGATTGCCCTGCTGCGCCTGCACCATTACACCGGGGATAGCGGATATCGAGACAAGGCGGAGCAGACGCTGGAGACTTTTGCCGGCGTGGCTGAGCAATTTGGGATTTTCGCCGCCACCTACGGGATTGCGGTCGTGCATCTGTTGGAGGAACCTGTGCAGGTGGTCGTGATCGCGGACCACGCGCAGGACGAAACGGTGGAAAGTCTTGCTGGCGTGGCTGCCGGGCCTTTCGCCTTCAACAAGAGCTTGCTTCGGCTGACTGCGAACCAGGCAGTTGCAGAAAACCTTCCTCCCGCGCTGGCAGCGACCATCCCGAACCTGCCTGGGTTGAGCTCAGGAAAATCCTTTGCGGTTTTGTGTTCCGGGTTCGCCTGCCAGCCGCCGGTCACGGATCCCGGTGAGTTGCGGCGGGCGCTAGGCTCGGCGCTGACAGGGAAGGAATAGCAAACCGCCCAAAAGGCGAAGCTGGGGAAAAAGCTTACCTCGGGCGCCAAAGCGCAGATACATCGTGGAGAACTTAACGGCACCCTTCGGCGCGCTTCGCTTGCTCAGGGCAGGCTAAGAACTAGAGTCGTGCCCTTCCCGAAACTCGCTCGCTCGCAGTCTTGCGAAGACAAAAAAATGGGACTGACGGTTTATGTATGAAGTCCGTCAGCCCGAAGATTGCGAGCCCGTGTTCGGCCCAGTTACCTACAGGTTACTTTGGTTACCTTGCGCCTACCTCTGACATCCGGTTAACTGCTATTTCGCCATCGGCGGTAAGCCGGTGCCTTGGCTGCATTTGGATGCGTTGAGTTGTTGTTGTGGTGGGCACAGAAAAATCGGGCCTCCGTCCGGGGCGGGAACCTGCGGAACGGCGGCTGCGACATATGTGCCCACTAGTCCAAACAGCAGGACCGAAATCCTGACTGCGTGCTTCATGGGTTCACTCCTTCTGCGTCCTAGTGCCCCAAGCAAGAGGCTCTCCGACGCGGAGCAGAATTATAAGGCACGAGTCAAGCCCTCCCGCAATAATTCCCTGGCAAGCGAGCTTCTTCAGGTTTGTAGATGGAGGTGCGCGCTTCGAAAAAGCACGCAAATACGGGGAAAACCATCGATTTCCTAGGGTTTTTCCCTTACCTGCAGGCGCGTGGATTGCGCCGGGTCAAAGGCACGCTTCTGGCGGCCAATAATTTACGAAATCCGAAATTGCAGCGCGACGAGAGGCTGGGTCGATTGTTTAGCGCTTGGATCCGACGCGGTCAACCAATCCGGAGATAGTCAAGGCACTCATGGGGACAACCGTGGCGCGGGTCGCCGACGCAGCGCCGCCGTCTGGAGTGGCGGATGGCGATACACGAGTCCGCGACAGAGCCCGGTCGACCATCCCTTCGAACATTGGAATCAGGGAGTCCGCGGGCAGCGGGTGCTGAATATCCGATAGGCCTTGCTCCCACCTCTGCGGCCGCAGCAAGGTGGAGGCAGCGTCGCGAGCTGGGCTTTTCGCCAGCGTGTAACCCAACCAGATGAATAAGGCTGCGTTGTACGCCCCCATGTTGATCAGGTTCACCGCGAGATTACTCAGATGATCGCCGTACCAGGACGCAATCAACGTCAATTCCACGAAGGCAAAGGTTCCAAAGCCGAGCGCGATTCCGAAGCTGTGCTGGCGCCGGCTTACTCCTACATAGCGGGCAAAGAACAACAGGAAAAGCACCATCCCGACTTGAATGATACGGACGCAACGCTGGGCGGTCGTGATGGCCTGCACCCACGGCACCGTATCCGAAGAGTTGGTTGAGACCGACACCACCCCGGCCACTAAGAGCATTACCAGACCCGCCCATTTGAACAGCACGGTGCCCAGGTCGCGCAGCGTGTGGAATGGCCGGAAGACATCGAGAAAGGCTTCGTGGATCACCTTGAAACCCAAAGCGACGCTGATGGCGATGGTGATCCATGAAACATAGAAGGACGCGGAATTGAAGTAGCGCCACGTCGGAAAGAGTACTGCGAAGGACACAATCTGGGTGACGATGTAGGCGAAGAAATACTTGAATTCACGGTGCTGGCCGCGGCGAAGCATAGCTACGGCGATGACCGTTTGGAGAACGGGATGTGCGAGCCAGAGAACGTAATACAGAATCTTGATTTTCTCGCTCATCGGAACAAACTCAATTCTCGGACGAAATACTGGCGGACAGAACCAGGTTAGCGGCACCGAGTCAAAAGGGACATCCCCTTGATAAGAGGACGTTAAACCTTTTACCCCATCTGTTCAATGTACTCAGGTAACCCAAAGTAACGTTACCTTCGGGCCATATGGGGGAGGTTTAAGGGGGAGTGTCGCAGAGGAAGACGAAATACGAACAGTTCCACCATGCGGTCGGCAAACTTCCTCGCGGCTGCGCGGTGAGAACGATGTTGTATTCCCCTGTGCTGCCGAGGTCTATATCTCGGAGCAAAAGGGCTTGCGGTGCCGGTACCGCTGGCCCCGTTATCGCCTGCGGGCCCGTCTGGGGTTGGATGACAGCCAGTTGCGCGAGGAACTCGTGCAGGTCGGCTCCGCGGCCGCGGCCTGTGATGAAAAATGAGACTTCGGCGGCCTGCGAGGAGAAGTGCCAAGCCAGCGACGCTGCCAGATTTACGGCCTGTTCGTAGGCTTGGCCGGAAATCACTCCCGCCGCGGGGTTGTCAAAGACGATGCATAGTTTTCGTTCTTCTTCGCGGCTGAACTCGCGCACCTTCAACGAGCCAGACTTGGCAGTCGCCTTCCAGTCGACGTGGCGTGCCGAATCTTCCGGCATGTATTCGCGAATGCGGTAGAGATCAGAACCCCGGCCGCGCACAAAACTCTCCCACTCGCCGCGAGCCAGAGGGAGGATTTCAAACATTTCGTCGGGAGGCTCGACCGGGGGATAAACCAGGATCTCGCGTTCCAGCGCGACGTCGCGCGTCTTCGTGAGGAAGGCAAAGGGGAACCGAGTAGCCACGCCGAAGGTGGATTCGCGATACCTTCCGCGTCGATCGAAACGCAGCTCAAGATCCGCAGTGAGATCAGTTCGGGGCGGCAAGTACGGGAAATAGATGATCCCTTCGAAAATGCCGGGAGCTGGCGTCGCAACCTGCACCCGATGCACCCGCCAGTCGCGTAGTTTCACCCACTGATTCTCGGGAGTGCGGTTCGGGGGAAAAGCGAATGTCGCAGGTTCCCACCGCCACTGCTTGCGGGGCTTTTTGTCCTTTTCCCGGCGCGCCGGTACCACGCGAATCGAAAACGAGGGCAGGAACCGCCGCGGATTACGCAAGACGATCCGTCCCACTACAGGACGACCGGCAAACACATGGTCGGGAAGGCGAACCTCTAGTTCCAGGCCGCGTAACACCAGCGCGGAAACCACTCCTGAGACCAGGATCGCCGACAACATGGCTGCCACCACGATATACAGCAGATTGTTTCCCGTGTTCAGCGCCGCGATGCCGATCACCAGCGTGACCAGCACATAGGCCACGCCCGCCTTTGCAACTTCATAATGAAACGTCTGGCGCAGACGCTCGATCGCCACCCGGCGCGCCAAGTACGGCACCGTTACCAGCCCAACGAAGACCGCCATGAGGAGCGCAAGCGATGCCAGAATTACCGATGCCCAAAGGTGGCCTGCCTCGCCGGAGGCCGTCGAAAGCAACGCTGCCCCAAATGCCAGCCCCAATCCGACAAGCGCGAGCAGAAACTTCAGCCACACTTCGGCCGTCGCCGATTGCAGCCATGCTACAACGCGGCCGCTCGTGACCTGGCCAGGAGTAGTCTGGCTGGGATTCAAGGAATTGGGATATGCGGAGTCCACTTATTGCGAGCCTAGCATCGCCAATGGGAACGGGCAATCCGGATCGCCTTGCGGGGAAAGCCTTCGTAACCTACTCGATCTCTCTTCGCGTGTCAGCACGCGGAGATCGGGAACCGTAAAGACTACCAGGGCACAACGGCTCCGCTTTGTGCTAACCTTCCGCGTCAAAGATAAATCGTCAAAGATAGATCAAGGTCGGCAATCGAATGCCGTTCACCATGAAGGAGGTCTCATGACTCTCAGCAAACGTGCCCTCGCAGAATTCTTTGGAACTTTCTGGTTGGTCTTCGGCGGATGCGGCGCCGCCGTACTGGCCGCCGGCTTCCCCACTCTCGGCATCGGTTTCGTGGGTGTCGCCCTGGCGTTTGGCCTGACTGTGCTCACCATGGCTTTTGCCATCGGACACATTTCCGGTTGCCATTTGAACCCTGCGATCAGCTTTGGCTTAGTCGTGGGCAAGCGCTTCCCTGCTTCTGAACTCATTCCCTACGTGATTGCGCAAGTTCTGGGCGCAATCGCGGCGGCGGGCGTTCTGTTCGTCATCGCCAGCGGAAAGGACGGTTTTGATGTCCACGCTGGGTTCGCTTCCAACGGATATGGGTTGCATTCTCCCGGGGGCTACTCGCTGCTCGCGGGCTTTGTCGCTGAAGTGGTGCTGACCGCATTCTTTCTGATCGTGATCATGGGCTCGACCGACAGCCGCGCTCCCAAAGGTTTCGCTCCCATCGCCATCGGCCTCTGCCTTACCTTGATTCACCTGGTATGCATTCCCGTCACCAACACTTCGGTAAACCCGGCTCGCAGCACTGGCCCAGCGATCTTCGCGGGCGGATGGGCTTTGCAGCAGTTGTGGCTGTTCTGGGTGGCGCCGCTGATTGGCGGCGCGCTGGGCGGAGGGATCTACAAGACATTGTTTGGGGAGTAAGTTGGTCAATAAGCAAGGCTCCAGGACGCAGGCTCGGCAAACAAACAGCAGGTTCCTCCACTCCGCCGTCGCTGACGCTCCGGCTCCGGTCGGAATGACAGGATGAGGTTTGGCAAAATGGCGTTCAGCGGAAAAGACGAGGCTCGTCCTTAATACTCGGCTAGCTCTTTCATGGCGCGGAACAGATCGTTGGCCTGGGGCAGGATGGCGTCTTCGAGAATGGGCTGATAGGCCACGAAGGTGTCGGCGGCGGCCACGCGGCGCACGGGCGCATCCAGGTGATCGAAGAGTTGATCGGCGAGGCGCGCCGCGATTTCGGCGCCGTAGCCCCAACTTAAGGTATCTTCGTAGGCGACGAGAGCGCGATTCGTTTTCCCTACCGATGCCGCGATCGTTTCCCAGTCGAACGGATTCAGGCTGCGCAGATCGATCAACTCGACTTTGAAGCCGTGTTCACGCTCGAGCTTTTGTGCGGCTTGCAGGGCGCGGGGCACGACCGCGCCGTAAGTAATGACCGTCAAGTCAGTTCCGGGATTGACAATCTTCGCCTTGCCGAACGGAATCATATAGTCAGGACCGGGATTCGGCGCGCGACCGTACGTTTCGCGATACAAGCGCTTGTGTTCGAGAAATAAGACAGGATCGTCGCAGCGAATCGCGGTACGGAGCAGTCCAGCCGCGTCCAGCGCGTTCGAGGGAAAGATCACGCGCAGGCCCGGAATGTGGGTGAACACGCTTTCGCCGCATTGCGAGTGATAAATGGCGCCGCCGGTGAGGTATCCGCCGATCGCTGCTCGAATTACGATGGGGCAGGAGAAAACGTTGTTCGAGCGCCAGCGGATCACTGACAGTTCGTCGCGAATCTGCATCATCGCCGGCCAGATGTAATCGAAGAACTGAATCTCGACCACCGGCTTGAGCCCGCGGGTAGCCATGCCTGTGGCGCGGCCTACGATGGCGGCCTCGGCGAGCGGAGAATTGAAGACGCGGTCCGGGCCGAACTCGTTCTGCAAACCGAACGTCAGTTTGAAAACTCCGCCCTTGCCTTTCACCAGCTTGCGTTTGAGGTACTCTTCCCGGCTGCAATCGGCTACGTCTTCGCCGAAGATGACAATGCGCTCGTCGCGCTTCATTTCGTCGCGCAGGGTTGCGTTGATCAAATCGGCCATGGTCTTGGCTGCTGGCTTCTTGCCATCGGCGGAATCGGGCCCGACCGCGGGCTGCGTCTCGAACGTTGCGGAGGTGGGATCGAGATCGGGCGAATACACGTACTGCATGACGGTCTCAGGCGCGGGGGGCAGGGCTGCGAGCGCCAGATCCACCGCGACCTGCAGTTCTTCGTCGACCTTCTTTTCCAGTTCGTTGATGCCCTTCTCATCGAGGATTCCCTCGCGCAGCAAAAACATCTGGGTGCGGGAAACCGGATCGCGGGCGGAATCGCGCTCACGCTCGGAGTCCGGACGGTACAAGCGTTCGTCGTCGGAGAGCGAATGCGAATACGGGCGGATTACGTGGGCATGAACAAAAGCCGGTCCGTGGCCTTCGCGGCAATACTTCACGGCGCGACGAAAGGCAGCCGAACTCGCCACGGGATCGGTGCCGTCGACTTCTTCAAAATGGAAATTGGGAAAGCCCGAGACCAGCCGCGAAATGCTGCCTCCGGCGGTCTGTATTTCGACCGGCACGGAGATGGCGTAGCCATTATCCTGCACAACGAAAATCACGGGAAGCTTGCCGAGAGCGCTGGCGTTCATCGCCTCCCAGAACTCGCCCTCACTGGTGGTGCCATCGCCGAGAGAGACGTAGGAGACCTCGTCGCCTTGGAAAGTGACGTCTTTGAACTGGCGATAATCCAGCGTGGTCTTAGGCGGGATTTCGGCCGCCTTGGGGCGCTGCGCAAAATAGCGTCCGGCCTCCGCGCAACCTACGGCCTGCAGAATCTGCGATCCCGTGGGCGAGGATTGGGTCACGATGTTCAGCCGCTTGTATCCCCAGTGCGAAGGCATCTGGCGTCCGCCGGAACTGGGATCATCGGCTGCGCCCACTGCCTGCAGAAACATGTCGAGCGGCTTGGCGCCCAGGGCCAGGCAGAGCGCGCGGTCGCGATAATAAGGATAAAACCAGTCGTAGCCTGGCTTCAGCGCCATGCCGGCGGCCACGCCGATGGCCTCGTGCCCGGCACCTGACATCTGGAAGAAGATTTTCTGCTGGCGCTTGAGCAGGATTTCCCGGTCGTCAATGCGCCGGGAGGTGTACATGATGCGGTAGGCTTCGATCAGTTGCTCACGAGTAAGTCCCTCGTAAGTCTGGGACTTCTTGCCGCTTGCGATAGAGAGCTTGGGATCGGTTTTTGTCGTCGCCATCCGGTTCCCTGATGAAGCGTTATGAATGTGCCGGAGTTTTGAATACGGTGCTGAATATTACCCGGCAGGTTGCATTGTAAATCGGAATTGGGGATTGGAAAACATGCAAGTTCATGCCCTAAGAATTGTGGGGAACTTTGGTCATGAGCATTGTCGGCTAGAAGCTGTGTGCTGGCGGAATGCCCCTATCGTTTATCCTGAAAGCACATGATTCGAACCCACCGCGCCTTTGACCCGCACCCGATCAAGCTGGTGATCTTTGATCTCGATGGCACGCTGATTGATTCGCGCCTTGATCTGGTGCACTCGGTGAACGCGGCCCTGCGCCATATCGGCCGACCGGAGTTGCCGGATGACGTAATTGCCAGCTATGTGGGTGACGGCGCTCCTATTCTGATTCAGCGCGCGCTCGGTGGTGAGGCGGTTGACGAGGCGATCGTGCGCCAGGGCCTGCAGTTTTTTCTTTCTTACTACCGCGAGCACAAACTGGACCACACTACGGTCTACTCCGGTGTGAGGGAAGCGCTGGAGGCCATTCAGCGGACTTCCAATGCACACCCCAATGCAAAGCCTCGTAAGCTGGCCGTGCTTTCGAACAAGCCAGTTGGACCCTCGCGTGCCATCGTTGAAGCGCTCGGGCTGGGGCCGTTCTTCACGCAGATCTATGGCGGGAACAGTTTTGCCACGAAGAAGCCTGATCCTGAAGGCGCGCGCAAGTTGCTCGAAGAAAATGGCGTGCTTCCGGAAGAAACTGTGATCATTGGCGACTCCCACGTCGATGTGGAAACCGGACGGAATGCCGGCCTGTGGACTGTGGGGGTGAGTTATGGTTTTGCTCCGCATACGCTCTCGGAGTGTCCGCCGGACGTGCTGGTGGACGCGCCACAAGAGCTGGCAGAGGTGTTCTCTTAAGATGCCGTCAATCGTAGCGCTGGAAGCGTTGCGCCATCCAAATCGGGGTGGTCTCAGGTAAACTCATCCGACGATGAGCGATCCATTGGCTGGTTTCACTGCCTCAGAGCTGCGCAAGCTGCGCAGCATGAAAGACCCCTACGGCATTCAGAAGTTTCTCGACGATGCTTCGTATCACCTGGAGGATACGGCCTGGTCGCCGCGGCGCGTTTTGGCGGAGCGGACGGCGCACTGCCTGGAAGGCGCGATCTTCGCCGCGGCGGCGCTGCGGGCTAATGGATATCCACCATTACTCCTTGATTTTGAAGCCGACCACGATACCGACCATGTAGTCGCGATCTTTCGCCAGGACGGTTGCTGGGGTGCCGTGGCCAAATCGAACTACACGGGATGCCGGTGGCGCGAGCCCATCCATCGCACGCTGCGCGAGTTGGCGATCAGTTATTTCAATGGGTATTTCAACCTGCGGCGGGAGCGCACGCTGCGGCGCTTTTCGGTTCCGGTCAACCTGAAACGCTTCGATCGGCAGAACTGGATGACCACCGATCACCCGGTGTGGTTCATCGTGTATCACCTGTTCGAGATCAAGCATTACCCGTTGATCACTCCGGCCATGGCTAAACGGCTGCATCGCGTGGACGAGCGGCTGTTCCAGGGAGAATGTTTAGGGAAGGCGTACAAGAGAGCGGCAGATGAATGAGGGTCGTTTTCGTGCATCCTGCGGGAACCCCCTGCCTTCTAAGGACGTAACAACCCTCATGCGAAGACTGGGTCTCACTCCGCTTACTCTGTTCATCATCCTGTTTGCTGGTCTACTTGCGTTCGCGCAGGATCAATCTACCCCGGCTGTCACGGCAACGCCCGAACCATCGCTGCCTGATTTGAAGCCTGATGCCAGCGGCAAACTCTCGCAGGAACAGATGCAAAACCTGCTTCGCATTGTCGCCGATAAAGATCTCGAAAACGATAAGCGGCTGCGCGACTATACCTACGTCGAACGTGACGAGGAACACAAGCTCGATGGCAAAGGGCAGGTGAAGTCCACGGAAGTAAAGACCTATGATGTGATGGAACTCTACGGCGAGCAAGTGCAGCGGCTGATCGAGAAGGACGATAAACCGCTCGACCAAAAAGATGCCGCCAAAGAGGAAGAGAAGATTCAGAAGATCGTCGACAAACGCAAGAACGAATCGGAAGCCGATCGCAAGAAGCGCGAGGAAAAGGAAGAGAAAGAACGTGAGGAAGACCGTAAGTTCGTGCGCGAGGTGGCCGACGCATACAATTTCACGCTGGTGGGGACGGAATCTTTGGGCGGCCGCGAGGCCTGGGTGATTGAGGGCGAGCCGCGTCCGGGATTTGAACCGAAGCTGAAGGAGTCGAAGTATCTGTCGAAGTTCCGCGGGCGGGTGTGGATCGATAAGAACGACCTGCAACTCGCCAAAATGGATGTGGAATGCCTGGACACGGTTTCCTGGGGATTGTTCCTAGCGCGATTTCACAAGGGTTCGCGCTTCATGCTGGAACAGACTCGAGTGAACGACGAGGTGTGGCTGCCGCTCCATGTCACGGCCAAGATCGACGTGCGTTTGGCCTTACTGAAGAACTTTGACGTGAACCTGGAGCAGACTTACCGTGATTACAAGAAATTCCGTGCTACGGCGAAGATTGTGAGCGTGGGAGAAGTGAAGCCGTAGCCAGGTGACCTGGACCCTCGGCTGGGTTTGTGTCATCTAATTGACTTCCGTGGCTGACCGGCAGCAGCCGCGATTGCGTACACTCTGCCTCTCTCAGGTGAAACATGTCTTCTCCAGTCATCATCGGCTCGGTTGGTCCTAGTTACGGCGGCGGCAGTCCCATCTCCTCCAACGGACCGGTGAATCAAGAGCAAGCTTTTCCTGCGCTTACGCCTTCGCAGATCGACCGAATCCGCCCGTTCGGGCGGATCCGGCAGACCACGGTGGGAGAAATTTTGTTCGAGCCCGGGGATCCGACCGCACATTTTTTCGTGGTGCTTTCAGGGGCTATGGAGATCCTGCAGCTCACCGTACAGGGCGAGCGCTTGATTGTGACTCACCAGGCCGGAAGCTTTACTGGCGAGATGACGATGATCTCGGGCCGTGGAGCGCTGGCGCGCGGCCGAGTGACCGCCGCGGGCGAGTTCCTTGAGTTGAGCCCGGAGGCGTTGCGGACCCTCGTGGCACGGGACGGGGAGTTGAGCGGAATCTTTATGCGGGCGTTCATCCTGCGCCGGGTGCTGCTGATTTCATCCGGCAGTGGGAACGTGATTCTGCTGGGATCGCGGCACTCTGCGAAGACGCTGCGTTTGCGGGAATTTCTCACTCGCAACGGGCATCCGCATACTTATATCGATCTGGACACAGAAACAGGGGCACAAGAACTGCTCGACCGGTTTACCGTCACTCTTGACGAAATTCCCGTGGTGATCTGCAACGGAGAGACTGTGCTACGCGGGCCGTCGATCCAGGAATTGGCAAAATGCCTAGGACTCAACGCGCACATCACAACTTCGGAAGTGCGAGATCTGGTAATTGTCGGCGCCGGCCCCGCAGGTTTGGCCGCGGCGGTTTATGGCGCGTCGGAAGGCCTGGACGTTTTAGTCATCGAGGCCGAGTCTCCGGGTGGACAGGCGGGGTCGAGCTCGAAAATCGAAAATTATCTGGGCTTTCCCATGGGAATTACAGGAAACGAACTGTCAGGGCGCGCCGCTGCGCAGGCTCAGAAGTTTGGCGCCAAGATGCTGGTCGCCAACAACGTGACGAGATTGAATTGCGAGCGCCGTCCCTACGAGTTGAGCGTGGACTGCGGCCAAACGATTCGCGCGCGCGCGGTCGTGATTGCCAGCGGCGCACAGTACAACAAGCCGGCAATCGACAACCTGAAGAAGTTTGAAAGCCAGGGCGTTTATTACGGCGCGACCTACATCGAAGCCCAGTTGTGCGGGAATGAGGAAGTGGTTGTAATCGGCGGGGGGAACTCAGCCGGACAGGCGGCAGTGTACTTATCGCAAACGGCGAGCAAAGTTCATATGGTCGTACGGGCGCGGCAGTTGTCAGACACGATGTCGCGCTACCTGATCCAACGGATCGAGGAGAATCCCGCCATCGAACTGCACTACCGCACGGAGATTGTGGGCCTCGACGGCGATACGCAACTAGAGCGCGTGACCTGGCAGGATAAGAACACAGGTGAAATCTCAACCCATGACCTGCGGCATTTGTTCATCATGGCGGGAGGTTCTCCGCGAACCGAGTGGCTGAAAGGATGCTTGGCCATGGACAGCAAAGGCTTCGTCCTTACCGGGCGGGATCTGGATCCGGTTCTACATGACTTCCGTTGGCAACTTCCGCGCGTGCCATTCATGCTGGAGACTAGTCTGCCTGGAGTGTTTGCCGTGGGCGATGTCCGCTCGGGGAATGTGAAACGCGTGGCCGCCGCAGTGGGCGAGGGATCGATCGCGATTTCTCTGGTGCACCGAGTGCTGGCAGAGTTGTAGCGGTCGCATCGGTGCAAGAAGTTAGCCACGGATATACACGGATTCTCACGGATTTATAATAGAAAGATTCTCAGTCGGGGAAATTGCCGTCTGTGAGGATGGCGGCGAGGACAGCAGAATTCTCGCTTCGCTCGGAATGACAAACTGGCTAGAGCTAGGAGCTAACAGCTAGAAGCTGCTTTTCATGGATTTCAAACTCGTTTCCGATTACAAGCCGCAGGGGGATCAGGGGCGCGCGATCGAGTCGCTTCTGCGCGGGGTGTATGACCGCGAGCAGCATCAGGTTTTGCTGGGCGTCACGGGGTCTGGCAAGACCTACACCATGGCCAAGGTGATTGAGGCGGTCAACCGTCCGGCGCTGGTGATGGCTCATAACAAGACGCTGGCGGCGCAGCTTTATCACGAATTCAAGAATTTCTTTCCCCACAACGCGGTTGAGTATTTCGTTTCTTATTACGACTACTACCAGCCTGAAGCTTACGTTCCGGCGGCCGATCTTTTTATCGAGAAGGAAGCGACGATCAACGATGAACTCGACAAGCTGCGGCTTTCGGCGACGAAGTCTTTGTTTGAGCGGCGCGACGCCCTGATTGTCGCTTCCGTGAGCTGCATCTATGGCCTGGGATCGCCCGAGGCTTACTACGGCATGATGTTGTTTCTGGAAAAGGGCCAGAAGATTACGCGCGAGGACATCACGCGCAAGCTCGTCGACATTCTTTACGAGCGCACCAACGGCGAGTTCAAGCGCGGTACGTTTCGGGTGCGCGGCGACGTGATCGAGGTCTTCCCGACTTACGACGACATGGCCTATCGCATCGAGTTGTGGGGCGACCAGGTGGAATCGCTGTCGCAAATTGATCCGCTGTTTTCGACGGTGAAGCAGAAGTACATGCGGCTGCCGATTTATCCGAAGACGCATTATGTGATGAAAGATGAGACGCGGGCTTCCGCGGTAGAGTCGATCAAGAAAGAGCTGGCGTGGTGGGAAGTAGAGTTGGAGAAGCAAGGACGCGTGGTTGAGTCGCAGCGCATTCATCAGCGAGTGAAATTTGATTTGGAAATGATCAAGGTGATGGGCTATTGCCACGGCATCGAGAATTATTCACGGCATTTTACGGGAAGGATGCCGGGCGAGCCTCCGCCGACGTTGCTGGATTATTTTCCGCGTGATTATCTGATGTTCATCGACGAGTCGCATCAGACGATTCCGCAATTGCGCGGGATGCATGCCGGAGACCGTTCGCGCAAGGAAACGCTAGTGGAGTATGGGTTCCGCCTGCCATCGGCGCTGGACAACCGTCCGTTGACGTTTGACGAATTTGAACACCGGACGAATCAGCTGGTTTACGTTTCGGCGACGCCGGGGCCTTATGAGCTGACGAAGTCAGCTGGGGTTGTCGTCGAACAGATTATCCGGCCGACTGGGCTGATTGATCCTGAAGTCGAAGTACGTCCGGTGAAGGGGCAAATTGACGACCTGTTGCACGAGATTCGCGCGCGCGTGGAGAAGGGCGAACGCGTGCTGGTGACCACGCTGACGAAGCGCATGTCCGAAGATTTGGCCGAGTATTACGCCGAAGTGGGTGTGAAGTGCCGCTACATGCATTCGGAGATCGAAACGCTGGAGCGAGTGAAGATTCTGCGCGATCTGCGGAAAGGCGAGTTCGATGTATTGATCGGCATCAATCTGCTGCGCGAAGGCCTGGACTTGCCGGAAGTTTCGCTGGTGGCGATTCTCGATGCCGACAAAGAGGGCTTTTTGAGGTCGTGGGGATCATTGATCCAGACGATTGGGCGCTGCGCGCGGCATCTGCACGGGCGCGCGATTCTCTACGCCGACCGCATGACCGACTCGATGAAGCGGGCGATGGATGAGACCCTACGACGGCGTGAAATTCAAACTGCCTACAATCTGGAGAACGGAATTACGCCGGAATCGATCATTCGTCCGCTGGATATGACACTGGCTGGGATCGTCGCTGCCGACTACACCGACCTGACGGGCGGCGAGGCTGAGGGGATGCCAGAGTTCAAGTCGCAGCCGGAGTTAGACGCGTATGTCGTGAAGCTCGAAAGCGACATGCGCGAAGCAGCCAAGCGGTTTGAGTTCGAGAAGGCTGCGAAGTTGCGGGATACGATTAAGGAATTGAGGACTAAGGAATTTCTATTCGCGTAAATGTTGGTGGAGCGGCCTAAGTTGTTCCGGTGTCTTACCCACCTCGGCTGGGGCAAATGGTAAAAGTCTCTGAGATCAGAAGAACGTGCCTAGCCTGCCCGGCCCAATGGGACGGCGAAACTGAGTCGGGCAACATATATATCAGGTTTCGCTGGGGGCGCCTATCGGTCAGGCTTGGCCCGACGATTGACGAGGCAATAGGCGGAAGATCCATATTCGAGTGGGATGACGTGGAAGGCCAAAATGGGTTCCTGGAGTACGAGGAGTTAAAGAGAGTCACCAGCGGTGTTCTTGAACTACCTTGTGCAGAAACCAACGAGGAACGCCAAACCCTCTGACAAGCAGCGGCAATCCCAACGATCGAGTGAAAAATGGCTAGCGTGAACCCTTACCGTCCGTACGCCGCGCTGGCAGCCAGCGGCTTGCGATGAAACGTATATCCATCGAAGGTTTCGGAGCGGAAGTTCAGGTTGGGGGCGCAGAGCTTTTCGGTTTGGCTCAGGAAAAGGTATCCGCCGGGTTCGAGGTAGAGATGCAGGCGCTCGAGTAGAGCGATGCGCTGGGCGCGGGAAAAGTGAGGCAACACGTCCATGCAGAAGATGCAGTCGAAGCGTCCGATGTAGCCGGGGCGGGCCAGGTTCATGCAATTGAAGGTTACCAGGCTGCGCAGACGCGGCTTCACCAGCAAGTGTGCCGTGCTAGCCGGTGCGGCCGGCACGCCGTTGGAAGCGGCATTCTTTGCGCGGTAATCGGCACGGTACTCGGTACGGTAATCGGCGCGGTAATCGGTTTCGTCCTGAACATCGCTTGGCACGTCATTCGGCGAAATCACCGGGGAACTGATCTTCGAAAAATAATTACGGATTGTGGCCGGCGGCAGGCCATCCAGTGCGGACTGCGGATACACGCCGCGATCGGCGGCCTCGATGTTCCGCGGGAGCAGGTCGCTGCCCACGATATGGATTGACCATCCTGCGCCGAGGGAACCGGAGGTGGCCGACCCAGCGTCGGCGATGCCTCCGCTGCGTGCGGCGGTCTTTCCGCCTCCGTTGCCGTTGCCATTATTCGACCCGTTTCCGTTATTCCCAGAACTCGTGCCGTTGTGGCTTAGCGCGTCGCAGACCGCCATGGCAATCGAGTAGGTCTCTTCTCCGGTGGAACAACCGGCGCTCCAGATGCGGAGCGGACTTGGTCCATCGGCAGACTTGCGAGCGCAAAGTTGCGGCACCACCTGCCGCGTCAGAGCATTGAGCGCTCCGGGATGACGGAAGAATCCGGTATTGATATTGATCAGTCCCTCAAGCAGAGACGGCAAGCTCGACGGATCCTGGTCGGAAGAGCGAATACGTTCCAGCAGCGCGGTGGATGAGCCCAGGCCCTGAGCCTCGATGCAATCGGCGACGTGGGCGGCGAGAGCGCTGTTGGGACAATCGAGAACGACTCCGGTTTGGCGCTCGACCAGCAGGCGCAGCTCCGAGAGCTCGTGTTCAAGGATGGTGCTGGTCGCGATTAACTTATGCATAGAGTTGTTCCGCAGTCGGCCGGGGAGGCTTTCTCAGTTCTCAGTCTCAGTTCTCAGTCTCAGTTCTCAGTTTCTGGTTTCCGGGTCTCCATTTGTCTTAGTCGCCTGCCGCGGCGGCCACGCGGTACTTGCCTGAGTCGCGTTCCACCTGCTGAGCCACTACGTTCATTTCTTTTTCAATCGACGAAAAACGCTGCAGCACTTCGTGGATGCGCAGAGTCATGTTGCGAATGGTTTCAATTTGCGCACGGGCCTGGGCCGAAAGGCTGCCGGGCTCGATCAGCAGCAGATCGGAGTTGCCGAGAAGCGAAGTAAGCGCGTTGTTCAGGCCGTGGCGCATTTCGAGCATGTAGCGGCCGAGCATGGCCTGGCGTTCGAGCCTAGCGCAAGCCTCTTCGGAAGCGCGGGCGCGAGCTTCGGCGCCAGCACGGAGCACGGCTTCACCAGCCGCGGGAATCAAAACGTTCAGCCAGTTTTCGTCACTGCACAGCACAGAGGTGCGCGGCCAGCGCTGGCGGACTAATTGTGCGGTGGAGGCGTCCTGACAGATGCAAAACAAAGGCTGCTGAGTCGAGTGCAGGGGTTCGAGAACCACCGAAAGCAGTTCACGACGCAGCGGGCCGACGATGGCAACCGCGAAGTTATCGATCGAACGGGGCCAGAGATCTCCGCTGAGCAGGGTGAACATAGGAACGTGACGTTCCATTTGCCAGCGTGCGGTGATGCTCCGGGAGAACTCCACGTCGTCGGAGATAACGAGTACGGTCGGCTGGTCCACTTGCAAGTTTCCTCGTTGTGTTTATTTCTTTTTGCCCGGTTGCGAGTCGGCATCCGGATTCCATTCTTGCGGTTCGGCGGAGATTTCGAATTCAGGAGCATCCGCGTTAGCGACGGCAAATTTGGCTTTGGGCTTCGCGGCCGGACTTGGCGTGGCTGCTTTCGGTGCGGCGGCCGGCGCAGCAACCGGCTTTGGTGCGGCGGGCCTGGTCGCGACTGGTTTTGTTGGAACTGGCTGGGAAGCGCCTGACTTGGTGGAAATCTGACTCGCCTGTGGCTTTGCCGCTTTGGCACCGGCTGCAGCGGCCGCGGCTCGGGGCGCAGCTGATGCAGCTGCCGCGCCTTTTGCGGCTGAACCACGGCCCAGGGCGGCATCCACGGAGGCGCGCAAGTCCACCAGCATGCGCAGCGGCTGGCCGGAAGAATATTCTGCCTGGAACATGACTTTCCAGGACTGGCAGATCATGCGCAGGCGAATAATGGGTTCCTGCGCGGAGAACTGTGCACGTCGGCAGTCGATGGTGGCGACACCTTTTTCCTCCAGCTCGGTGAGGCCGTCGAGAATGTTGTTCAGGTCGGCGAGCATAAGGCGGAAGAAGGCGCGCCGCATCAGATATCCGAAACGAGTAAACGCGACCAGGGCGACGGGCAGGTAGAACAGATCTCCGGCCTGGGTCTTGGCTTTACGTCCCTGCTCGAGCACGCCACCGTGCAGCAGTTCGTCGAGCGAGCGGCAGCGGCGTGAGGAATCGATGACACGGTCCAGAGCGTTCAACCAAACTGGAGTCTTGAGTTCGACCTTACCGAGAACCGGTTCGAGAGCCTGGGCTACGTAAGCGATGTCGGCGGTGTCGTCGTCGAGATCGGTAGGCGCGCCCTGGCTGAAATATTGCACCAGCAGGAAATCAATCTTGTCGCGCGCGGAGTCGCTGTGCGGGGTCTTGGCCAGGAAGTGCTGCAGGAGGGCGATGAGACCGTCGGGATCGACGAGCGAACTGGTTTGAAGAAACTGGCGCAGCTGGTGAACCTGGATTTTGTCATCCAGCGCATTCAGCCATTGCTGGGCCTGCTCGACGGACTCACGCCCGGGGGTCTCCACATGGGCCTCGAGATCGGCACAACCGGGCAGGTCGATGACAAACTCCTTGGCCATTTCGGCGTAAATGGGATGAAGGCGGCGCGCGCTCGACCAGACGGCCGCTAAGTCTGGCGCTGGCACCGATGCTGGCGAAGACGATGGCTGTGAAGACGGCGGTTGCGATGAAGTCATGGTTTCACGATCCAGTTGGGAACTGAGTTGACAAAGCGAGCCGCCACGATGGTTGTGCCGGGGTGGTATTGCACCGCAACCACCGAGGCTTCGGTATCGAGCGAGCCATCCGAGTTGCGCAGCCGCAGGATGTCGGCGAATTCCAGGGGCGTGGTGCAGGCAAAGAGAACCTCGCGCGCGGTTCCGAATTCAATGACGGTACTTTCCTGCACGTCCGCGCGGCGGGTCGGGCTCGGATTACTCGCGTTCCCGCTGCGGGTGAACTGAACCGGTATGCGAACCGGCGTGGCTTCGGGGAAAAAGCGCGCCAGTTCGGCGACCGTGCTGGTTTGTGCCGTCCGCGACTGAGCTGTGCCCTGTTGCGCCAAACGATGCCAACCCTTTCCCTGCACTCATGTGGGACAGCCGCCCCCTCGACAAGCTTGGTTCAAGCTTCTCGGCTGTCCGCAGCCGGGCGAAAAGCCCGGCATAAATGCGGTTGGGCTCCCTCCCTTCCCGGTTAGGAAGAGTTTCTAGGGGAGCCGGAACACGCGGTTACGCTAGAAGGAGGAGCACGACCGGGACCACAGTGCGGAACGGAAGGACTAGCACTCAGGGGCTCGATTTTTCAGTGAGTTAGCATCCCGGCGTATGCGGTGGGGTCGGCTTTGCCGAGACATCAGTCTCAGGGTGAGACAAGAGTCTCACCTACGCCCAGAACATTTAACTAGAACTCGGGTTCATAGAACGGGCTCAGCTGTTCTGCTATCCTTGTGGCACTAAATAATCCACTGAGTCCCGGGGGCAATTCGCTTGGGTTCGGGACGCTCGTCTTGAAGTCGCTGTAGGGCATGCTCGGGCAGGTCCTATTTTGGCAAACAACCTCGTCCATAAAGCTTGACGGGAATTCCGCGAGGCCTCGGGTCTCGCGAAGAATGCTTGGGAGAATCTTCTATGAAAACAACTCTGAAATTAGGCTGGTGGAGCGCGGTGCTGGGGATTGTGCTCGCCACCATCGCTTTACACACAAAATCCGCAGCTCAAGATCAAGACGATCCGCCGGGCCGGGTCGCTCGCCTCGGGTATTTGCAGGGTTCGGTCTCATTTCAGCCGGCGGGCGAGACGGATTGGGTCGGAGCGGTTCCGAACCGCCCCATGAGCACGGGCGACCAGCTGTGGACGGATGAGAATTCGCGAGCTGAGGTGCAACTTGGCTCGGCCGTGATCCGTCTGGCGCCGCTCACCGGCTTCTCTTTCCTGAACCTCGATGACCAAACGGTTCAGATCCAACTCACCTCAGGCGCGGTTAACATCACGGTGCGCCGGCTGGGTGACAATGAGGACTTCGAGGTTGACACTCCCAACCAGGCTTTTTCGGTTTTCCAGCCGGGACATTATCGCGTGGAGGCGAGTGCCGACGGAACTTACACGGTCATCAGCGTCCGCGCAGGAGCGGGCGCAGCTACTGGCAGCGGCCAGACGTTTAAGCTGCGGGGCGGGCAAAGAGGAACATTCAGCGGCACGGACTCGCTCTACGCCGATGTCGAACCGATCTACGATCCCGATGAATTCGATACCTGGTGCGAGGGCCGCGATCACCGCTACGATTTTTCCCGATCGGCGCAGTATCTGTCGCGTGACGTAGTCGGTTATGACGATCTCGACGACTACGGCGACTGGCGCGATGATCCGAACTACGGGCACGTCTGGTTCCCAAACCAGGTTGCGGTGGGATGGGCTCCTTATCACGAGGGCCATTGGGATTGGATTTCTCCTTGGGGATGGACGTGGGTGGATGACTCTTCGTGGGGCTACGCGCCGTTCCACTACGGACGGTGGGTGAGTGTTGGCGGACGGTGGGGCTGGGTGGCCGGTCCCGTGGCGGTGCAGGCGGTTTATGCGCCGGCGCTGGTGGTCTTTATTGGCGGCGGACCTGGTGGCTGGGGCGGCAACGTGGGCTGGTTCGCGCTGGGCCCGCGAGAAGTGTACGTGCCGTCGTATCACGTCAGCGAGGCGTACGTGACTCGGGTCAACATCAGCAGCACGACCGTCACGAATGTCACGATTACAAACATCTACCACACGACCATTATCAATAACACGACCAACGTTACGAACATTACCTATGCCAACCGGAATGTGCAGGGTGCGGTGATGGTGGTGCCGCAGCACGCGTTTGTGAGCGCACAACCGGTGGCGAAGGTGTCGGTAACGGTGACCTCACAGCAAATAGCGGCGGCGCCGATGAGCGCTCGGGTTGCGGTGGCTCCAACGAGAGAGAGTGTTTTGGGCGCCAAGGCTGCGACGGCGGGCCGTGTGGCTGCGCCTCCGGCGGCAGTAGCCAGCCGGCAAGTGGTGGCCAAGAAAACGCCTCCGCCGCCACCGGTGCCTTTTGCGAAACAGCAACAGGCGCTGGCGGCTCATCCCGGGCAGCCGTTAGCGAGAAGCGAAGTTCAGACGCTGCGGCCGGCCGCTTCGGCGGCGGCTCGACCCACGGTGAAAGTGGCGCCTGCCGGGAAACCGGCGACACCGAACATGGGACATCCGGCAAACTTGCCTGGAAGCCAGCCGACGGCTGGGCGGCCGGGTCAACCCGCGAGCGCTCCAGCGGCGAATCAGCCGACGAATCGACCGGGCGGGCAGCCTTCTCCGGCCGAACGGCCGGGTGCGGCCACTCCGGCTCAACCGAATCGTGCACCGGCTGCGCAACCGACTCAGCCTGCTTCGGCACAACCGACCAATCGTCCGGCAATGAATGAGCCGAACAGTCACCCGGAACCGACCAAGCCAGAGGCTACTCAGCCCCCAACGAACCGGACAGCGCCGCAACCAGCTGTGAAGCCGCAGACTGTTCAGCCTGCCGAACGACCAGAGCAGCACACCGCTCCTGCGGCGACGAAACCTGCGACGCCTCCGGAGCAGCACACGGCTCCTCCTGCTGCGAAGCCTGATCCTGTAAAACCAGCCGCGGCTCCGCAGAAGCCCGCGCAGAAACCGCAGACGCCTGAGGAGAAAAAGCAGGAAGAAGAAAAGCAGAAGAAGGAACAGAAGCCTTCCGGTGAGTAAAGGCTAAACTGCAAGAGTGGGATGAACACTTCGGGCACCCCGAGTTTCTCGGGGTGCTTTTTTTGTGGAGTGCACAATGACCGAAAAAGGGCGGCGCATCCTGAGCAGAGGTGCCACCCGTTGCTTGTCCAGCTACTTCAACGTGATTTCTCGTGTCAGGATGCTTTCCACTGTTCGCGCGTTTTGCACACGCTTGTCGATTACCTGTTGCTCCTTACCCTTGTCGCCATAATGGCTCATGCGGAGATCGAGAATTTTTTGCGCCAAGCCGTCGAGGGCCGCGAAGTTCTTATAGCTGATGGCGAAACCAATATCCCAATCGTCCGGATTCGATTTCGTGCTGTTCAGGAAGACGCTGTAGTTTTCAATCAGGCCGGCCTTCTTCTGAGCATCCCAGAGTGGTTTGATGTTGGTTTTCAAGTCTTCCATGAACGCGTTGAAATGTCCTGGCAATATTTGGACCAATGTGACCCGAGTGACTCCTCCCTCGGTGTATTGGTCTTGCGCGACTGCCGTCGCCACCGACAAAAAGGAAAGACAGAGTACCGCAACCGCGAACCGAATCGCTTGCTTCATAAACATTTGCCTCCTTGAAATTGATGCGGGCCGGAGTCTAACTGATTAGTAGGTTGTGGTAAAGACTGCAAAGGAACTATTCCCGCTAAAGAAGACAGCCTTTGGACTATTTGAGTCTGCGAATCCATTTCTCGGTGATCAGCGCGAGCAGCGGAACTCCGAGAACAAAATTCAGCAAACCTGCGACACCCACCTGTCTTGCAGAAAACCCGCTGGAATAACGAAAGATGAAGATGAATATGGGAGTATTCAGACAGAACGCCACCCCGATGCACAAAGCTTTTTGCTTCAGCGTCAATGGCGCTCTCATGTTATTACTGCTTCGACAATCCCCCGCGTTTATTGCAACGCATGGCTCGTCGGGCCGGAACCTGGACTCCCGCTGATGTTGTAGCGTTTGAGTTTGCGGTAGAGAGTGGCGCGGCTGATGCCGAGCATGCGTCCGGCGAGAGCCTTGTCGCCCTTGACCTGTTCGAAGACGCGCTGGATGGTGGCGCGTTCGATGTCTTCCAAATCGGTGGTGGAGAGCGGAACCGCAGCCATGGCCTCGCCCGAACCGGATTCGCCCGAAGCGGCGAGATCGGAAACGAATTCGGGCATGACATCTGGTCCCAGCCCAGATACTGGCGAATTCAAAGCGGCGATGGTGGGCGGAAGATCGCCGAGGTCGATCAGGGTTCCATTCCCCAGAGCCACCGCGCGCTCTACGCAGTTTTCCAGCTCGCGCACATTGCCCGGCCAGTCGTAGTTCATGAGCGCTTTCATGGCGGTGTTGGAGACGCGCAAGTCCGCGCCGGGAGCGTAACGCTCGCAAAACCAATTCACCAGCATGGGAATATCGCTGCGGCGTTCGCGCAATGCGGGCACGTGTACGGTAACAACGTTCAACCGGAAGTAAAGATCTTTGCGGAAGGTTCCGTTCTTGTAGGCGGCTTCGAGATCGCGGTTGGTGGCGGCAATGACGCGTACGTCCACTTTGACGCGCTGGTTGCTGCCCACGGGACGCACTTCTTTTTCCTGGAGCACGCGCAGCAGCTTGGCTTGCAATTCGAGGGGGAGCTCACCGATTTCATCGAGAAAAACTGAGCCCGTGTCGGCCGATTGAAACAGTCCTTGCTTCGATTTCAGAGCGCCGGTGAAGGCTCCTTTTTCGTAGCCGAAGAGTTCGCTTTCGATCAGCGTGGGCACGAGCGATCCGCAATCGACAGCAACGAAAGGGCGGTTGGCGAAAGCGCCGCGGAAGTGAATGGCGCGGGCGATCAGTTCCTTGCCGGTACCGCTCTCGCCGGAGATGAGCACGGCGGTGCGCGTGTCCTTGAGGCGCGAAGCGACTCGCAGCACTTCCTGAATCTTTGCGGAGGAGCCGACGATGCCGTGGACTGCGGTCTCGGAATCGATGCGCTCGCGCAGGAATTCGTTTTCCTCGACCAGGCGGACTTTCTCAGCCATGCGACGCAGGAACAGCCGGAGTTCTTCGAGAGGAGAAAACGGCTTGGTGATGTAGTCGTAGGCTCCGAGTTTCATGGCTTGCACCGCGGTCTCGATCGATCCGTGTCCGGTCATCAGCGCGACTTCGGTGCGGGGCAGAAGTTTCTTCACCTTCTCCAAGAACTCGAGGCCTGACATGTGCGGCATGACCATGTCGCTGAGGACGACGTGAACGGGCTGCTCTTCGAGCAGAGCCAGAGCGGACTCGCCACTGTCGGCTTCGAGACAGATGAAGCCCAGGGCTTCGCCGACAGTGACGCAGAGCTTGCGGATGCTCTGCTCATCGTCAACGATCAGAAGACGCACGCGGAGGTCTTCTCGGTTGAGATCTCGGCTGAGATCTCTAGTGAGAGTGGGTTTGCTTAAAGGCGACTTGACGGGCGCAGGGTTCACCGGGCTTTCCCCATAGTTTTTTCGACCGCGGAAATAAGGTCCTGTACGCGGAAGGGCTTCTCCAGATAAAGAGCGCCGATCTTGCGCAGGGTGGTGACAGTTTCTTCGTTGGCGTAGTCGCCAGTAATGATGACGACTTTGTGCTCGAGGTCGGGACGATTGGCGGAAATCCAGGTGTGCACCTGGGCGCCATCGACGCCGCCGGGTGTGCGCATGTCGGAGACTACGCCGAGGAACTGGCCTTTTTCCAAGAGGCGGAGGGCTTCGGCGCCGGACTCGATGCACACAACCTCGTAGCCGTTACGCTCGAGAGTGGCGCTCACCAGAGCCATGATGGAAGGCTCGTCTTCGATGAGCAAAACAGGTAAAAGGGCGCGTTGGATGGCGGGGGTTGTCATTTTTGTATTACTCCTGCGGCCACACTCAGAGAAGCGGTGTGGTTCGCTGTGGGAAAGCGGACGATGAAGGTGGCTCCCTGCCCGACAGTATTGTTGTGGCAGAGAATTTCGCCTCCGTGCTCCTTCACAATGCCGTAGCAGATGCTGAGGCCGAGGCCGGTTCCCTTGCCGACCTCTTTGGTGGTGAAGAAGGGATCAAAGATGCGATCGGGATGGGAAATACCATAGCCATTGTCGGTGAAAGAAACTTCGACGGCATCGCCGACTTTGGTGGTCATGATCTCGATGCGGGCGGGGCGGCCTACTTCATGCACGGCGTCGTAGGCATTGTTCAGGATATTGAGGAAAACCTGCTGCAGTTGTTGAGCGTCGCCGATGACATCAGGCAGCCCATCATCCAAATGTTCGATGATTTCCACTCCGTGGCTGTTGAAGTCGTAAGAGCGCAACTGGATGGTGCGGCGCAGGATCGGGTTGAGCTGCAGGGGATTGCGCTGGGGCGGCATCTGGCGGGCAAAGCTGAGCAGGTTCTGCACGATCTGCTTGGTGCGCTGGGCTTCTTGCAAGATGACGCGCAGATCTTTCAAGGCGGTGGCCGGGAGGTCGGGATTCTCCAGGAGCAAGTCGGCAAAGCCGAGAATTGCAGTCAGGGGATTGTTTACCTCGTGAGCGACGCCAGAGACCAATTGTCCGACGGCTGCCATTTTCTCGGCGTGCACGAGTTTGCCGCGCAGTTCGGAAGAGTCCGTGATGTCGGTCATTACCACCACGATGCTGTTGATGTTGCCCTGCTCGTCGCGCATGGGGCTGAGGTTGACCGAGAACTGCCCGGCCTGGCCGTTGCCGCGCGTGATCTGCAGTTCAAGATTGTCGACCTGCCCGCCGCGGAGGATGGCTTGCAACGCATCCGACAGAGGACGGACGTAACCGGGAGCAGCTAGCTCCAGCAGTGGGCGGCCGAGAAGTTCGCGCTGCTCGAAGCCGGCTTCATGCCAGCGGCGGTTGGCGTAGCTGATCAGACCCGCGGTGTCGGCGACCAGAATGAGGCTCTGCGTGTTCGAGAGAATCTTGCCGGAGAAGTCGCGCTCCCGTTGCAGTTCCGACTGATAAGTGTGGAGGCCGGTGACGTCGAGCATCAGGCCGCGAATCTGCAGCAAGCGCCCTAGATTGTCGAACATGCCAAAGGCGTTGATGAGGACATAGATGGGAGAACCGTTTTTACGGCGAAGCGTGGCTTCAAAGTTGCGCATGTGGCCATCTTTTTCCATGGCCTCGGCGTGGAGCTGGCGCTGCTCGGGAGAAAAATAGACCTGTGTGGGGATATCCACCTGCAGGAGTTCTTCGCGGCTGGAATAGCCGAGCATCGTGACCAGAGCGTCATTGACTTCGACGAAGCGGCCTTCCGGAGTGCTGAAGAACAATCCTTCCTGGATGTTGTCGAACAATTCGCGGTAACGGCGCTCGGCTTCGCGGCGGTCGGTGATGTCTTTGAGCACGTGAATGGTTTGCAGACTTTCGCCGGAAGCGCCATGCACGCGGGACGTCGAGACCAGATAAGTGCGGTCCAGAGCGGGATGAACGAACTCGTCTCCGTCTTCGCCCATGGAGCGGCAAAAAGGACAGGAATAAAGCGTGGCTTCGCTGGTCAAGGCCAGCAGCGCGCGCATGTTGACGCCGATCAGTTCGCTGGGAGCCACACCGATCATGGCGGCCAGAGAGCGGTTCACGCGCAGAACCTTGTCGGCTTCGTCGTGCACCACGATGAAGTCGGTGATGGCGTCAAAGATCTCGAGCCAGTGGCGGTTGGCGTGGTCGATGCGAGTGAATAACCGGGCATTCTCCAGAGCGATGGCGGCGTGGCCGGCAACGGCTTCGAGAAGTTCACGGTCTTCGGGCGAGAGCGGGCGCGCACGCCCGGAGAGGCAGAGCACGCCGGTGAGTTCTCCGTTTGAACCGGGAAGGCGCACGACAATACAGTCCTCCCAGCCGAAGCTGGAGGCCACGTCGGGGCCGAGCAGTTCGGCGGCGGAGCCGGAGACGATCGCCTCGGTTCGCTTCTTGACCAAGTCGGATAGGCCATGGGCGAACCTCTGTTGCAATCCGTGATCTTCGTTCGGGCGGCCTTCATTTAGACGGCCTTCGTTGGGAGGATCTCCGTTGAGACGATCGGGAACCGAGCCAGCCGATCGAGCCGGGGGGTGCATCGCGACCGTCTGGAATCGTCCCTCCTGAAACAGGGCGACCACACCGGCGCGGGCTCCGACGAGGTCGATGGCGCGCTCGACGAACTTGCCGGCACAATCCGGCAGGTGCAGCAGACCGTCAATTTCCTGCGCCAGTTGTTCGAGCGCTTGCGAGCGCCGGCGGTGCTGCTCGGCCAGGTGCAAGTTGTGCGCTACTTCGAGGACCACCGAAACCTGAGCAGCCAGGGCGCGGGCGCGGCGAATATCCTGCTGGGAAATACCCGTACCGTCCAGCCGATCGAGCACGCCAAACATGCCGAGCACGCGCCCCTCGGCGCCCAATAGCGGGACGGCCAGCAACTGCTTGGCCTGGTGTTGAGCAATCACTTCCAAATTCGCACCGGCCATTTGTCTGACGTCGTCGGACCAGAAGACTTCTCTGGAGCGCAGGGCACGAGTGGCGATGCCTTCCGGGAAAACGGTATCCAGGCGCTGCGGTTCGCCGCGGTCGACGGCATAGCGAACGTGAAACTGCTCTTCTTCCAGCAAGGCGATGAAGCAGCGGCCGAAACCAAGAAAGTCGGTAGCGCGCACCACGAAAGCCTGCAGAAAATGTTCCAGGTCGCTGCTCGAGCTAAGCTCGGATGAAATCTCAAGCAACTGGTGCAGTTCGTGCGCCTGGCCTTGCGCCGTGGCGCAGAGTTCAGCGTGCGCGACTGCAACTGCTCCGAAGCCGGCGATGGCCGATACCAGCGACTTTTCTTCGGGGGTGAAGGTTCCGTCCTGACGGGGATAGATGAGGATCGCCCCTTGAGTGTGTGAAGTGCGGAAGGGTGCGGCAATCAGCATTCCCGGGGAGATCATGCTGCCGAGCGAGTGCTGATCGCTGCTCACGGCGATAGTGATGGCCTCCCCGGCGGAAACTGCACGTTGCGCCAGGTCGGCGGCGAAGCGAATGGTCTGGCGGTCGTGCCCGGCCCGGAAGGAAGTCGCCAGCTGTGGGGTTTCCGCGGAGACGGCACGGAGCTCGAAGGGGCCCTCGCGCCGCAAAAGAACTGAGACCAGACGCGTACGCAGCAACAGGCGAAGACGATCCGCCAAGGCTTCAATGACTGCGGCGACGTCGGGGGTCGCGTGTAAAGCGTTCGCGACCTCGGCCAGGATCTGAGTTCGGCGATGCTCCTCGCGTGAGGCTTCGCCCAACCGGGTTGCTTCCAGCAGGCTGCCGAGTTGCCCGGCCAGGATGGTGGCTTTGGCGGCGAGGTCGTCGTTGAAAAATCCCTCGTCGGAATCATGCAGGAAGGTAGCCGCGCCGATGACTTCATCGAACACCACGAGAGGAGCGGCCATCAGGGATCGCGGTTCGAACTGGCGCAACACGGGGACGGTCGAGTTCACCTGCATCTGGTTTACGAAGATGGTCCGGCGGCCACGCACGGCATCGGTCGTGACCGCGCCCTGTTGGGGCAGCAGCCGGATGCCGATGAAACGCTCGGCCAGCTTGCCATCGGCATGCTCGCCGACGAGTTCGTCGCCCGAGTGGCGGCGCCAGAAATAAACGCCACTGACCTGGAAGAATTCACGGGAGGCTTGGCAAAAGAGCTGAATCAGGGAGCCGGGATCGGAGCGTTCCGCGGCCTTGGCTGCGATTCTCAGAAGGAGTTTTTGAAAAGCATCGTCGGAATCGTGCGGGGCGCGGCCTTCCGGCGGCATTGTCGAGTTGCCTTCGGTCATCTTCAGAAAGTCACCGCTGGCCAGCGCAGGATTTTCATGCTTCTCACAAGTGATTGAATCTAATGGAAAACTACCCCGCCATCTCAATTTGAGTCAAGGGAAATGGGTGAGCGGGTGCCTTAGTGTGAAATCCCGAGAAAAACGGGGGGAACGGATCTCACTGTGAGAATCAATTGTATGCAAAGCCGAAGATGAGACAAGGCTAATCGTGGGTCAGGATGAAGGAAAGAGGCGCTTAGTTGCGTTAAGTCATGATTTTTCAAGCATATCCCCGGCGTTACCTTGGTTTTCTCAAAAACGGAGGCGTGGCCCCGGCGTTGCTCCAATGGGATCACCACGATTATTGCCTGGGAGGAACTGTGTCTTTGCGGAAAATGGGACTGTGGCTGGCCGTAATGGCAATGGCGGCCGGCGCGGGAGTGGCAGGGCTTCGAGGGCAGGATGCGCAGGATGCGCAAGGCGAGATCACGCGGCGGGCCAAGAGTAGAGTGGCACCGGTGTATCCCGACCTGGCGCGGAAGATGAACATCACGGGCACGGTAAAGATTCAGGTCGTGGTGGCAGCGAATGGCACGGTGAAGGATGCAAAGGTGTTGGGCGGACATCCGGTTTTGGCCGGGGCTGCCCTGGACGCAGTCAGGAAATGGCGCTTTGAGCCGGCTGCGGTAGAGAGTTCGGGCGTGGTGGAACTCAAGTTCGAACCGCATCAGTAGGCGGCAACAGAAAGCAGCATCGGCAGACCAAGGGCAAACAGGCGGCCGGGAGAAAACGGCATGACGATCGGCAAAAAGCTGTACAAGAATTTCGGAATCATCCTCATCATGGTGGTGTTGCTGTTCATCGTGAACCTGGTGGCGGTGCTGAGGGAGCACGCCGCGAAGGACGCGGCCAAAGTGTCGCTTGACGTGGCCGGCGCTACCAATGACGTGCGCTCTCAGATGATGCAGAACAACCTCTCCCTGAGCAACTATCTGCTCAGTGGCGACACCCGGGAAGTGGAGCGGATGAATGAGGGCCTGCGCACGCTCAACGAGAAGCTGCAACAAGGAACGTCGCTGGCCAACTCCGAGCAGGAGCGCGCCGCATTGTCCAAGGTGGGGCAACTGGAGCAGGCCTGGGGCAAGGAGTTTGCTCAGCCCCTGATCGACAAACGTAAGGATGTGGATTCCGGCAACGCGACCGTCGCCGAATTGCAGATTTACTACCTACAGAAAGACGCATCCTCGTGGGTAAAGAATTTGACCGACGCGCTCGATGTGGCGGATGAAGAAAACCGCAAGCTGGTCGAACAGCGGAGCCAATCGGATAAAACGGCAAGCACGCTGACCATTTTGTTCTCCTCCGTAACCCTGGTGGTCGCGCTGGTGGTGGGCAGTTGGGTCGCCATCACTACCGCTAAATCGATCACGGAACCGCTGACCAACTTGATGCACGTTTCGAAGCAAATCGGCGACACCGGCGATCTGGAGCACAACATCGACGTCACCCGCGAGGATGAGATCGGAGAACTGGCCCGCACCTTCGCCAAGATGGTCACTTATCTCAAAGAGATGGCGGGCGTTTCGGAATCGATCGCCGGAGGAGATTTAACAGTTCAGGTGAAGCCCCGCTCCCCGCACGACACGCTGGGCAATGCCTTCGCGAAGATGGTGGAAGGTCTTGCCCGGCTGGTGCGCAGCGTGCGCGATGCGTCGGCGCAGGTAGCAAGCGCTTCCGGACAGGTCGCGAACGCTTCCGACGATTCGGCCAAGATCGGCTTGCAGGCGTCCTCGGCCATCGACGAGGTTACCAGCACCATGCACGAGATGAGCGTGAACGTGCAGAACATGGTGAAGAGCACGCAAGTGCAGGCTTCCAGTGTAAGTGAGACGTCGGCCTCCATCGACCAGATGGTGGCTTCCATCCAGCGCGTGGCCGATACGGCCAAGGTGCTGCTCGACATTTCGAACCGCTCGCGCGAAGAGGTGCACAGCGGCATCGCCACCATGGAAAAGGCCACTGACGGCCTGAACCGCATCAACACCACGATTACCAGCTCGGGAGAAATCATCGGAGCCCTGGGGCAGCGCGCCGACGACATCGGCAAGATCATCGAAGTCATCGACGATCTGGCCGAACAGACCAACCTGCTGGCGCTGAATGCGGCCATTGAAGCGGCCCGTGCTGGCGAGCACGGTCTGGGCTTTGCCGTGGTGGCCGATGAAGTCCGTAAGCTGGCGGAAAAGTCGGCGCAATCGACCAAGGAAATTTCCGAACTGATTCAGAGCATTCAGAAGGAAGCGCGCAAAGCAGTCGAAAACATGGACCGCTCTACCGGGATCGTGAATGAAGGTCTCGACCTGGGCGGCGAACTGAACGGGGCGCTGCGAAAGATTTCGAATGTGGTCACCGAAGTCTACAAGTTCGCCCAGGAAATCGGGGCGGCCACCAACGAGCAGTCGCATGGCTCGTCGCAGATCGCGCGGGCCACCACGCGGCTGAACGAAATCACGCACGAGATTAATTCGGCGGTAGAAGAGCAGGCCTCGGGGGCGCAGGCCGTGGTGAAAGCCATGGAGCGGATGCGCGAACTGGTGCAGCAGTCAACCTCAGGCTCAACCGAACTGGCGGCGTCGGCCGAGCAGATGTCGAAAATGTCACGCGGCCTGCTTGAGTTCATGGACCGCTTCGCGCTGGACGAGGCCGCCAGCGCCCGGCAAAACACCGCCGCTGAGGAGAAAACGCAGAACGGTCGCCGGGCAGCGGCCGCAGCTTCCCGTTTCTAGAAGACGCGGTGAACAAATAAGTATGAGCCGTGAACTCCATATCGTGGGCTTTCAGGTCGGGCGCGAAACTTATGGCGTGCCTATCACCTCGTTGCACGAAATCGTGCGCGTGCCGGAGATCACCGCCGTGCCCGACGCGCCCGATTATCTTGAAGGCGTGATCAACCTTCGCGGCAAGATCGTTTCCGTGATGGACCTGCGCAAACGCTTTGGCGATAAGCAGGCCACGCTGAAGAAACAGAACCGGATTCTGGTGGTAGAGCATTCCGGCAAGCTGGCCGGTTTAATAGTCGACTCGGCGTCGGAAGTGCTGAAGCTTGCCAGCACCGACGTAGAGGCTCCGCCAGCTGTATTTCAGGAAGGCGGATTGAACTGTGTCACGGGATTGGGCAAGGTTCGAGGCCGCCTGATCGTGTTGCTCGACATGACCAAACTGCTGTCTCCGGCCAACCTACTGCAAGAGAGCAGCGGCGCGGAAGGCAAGACGGCAAAGGCGGAGTCGCGCGGAGCAGCGGCGCGCTGATGTTTCGCTGCGCAGGTTTCGTTGGGGCGAGCCTGCCGGATGTAAAAGAAATGAAACTCGGGTACGAGGAACGAGAGAAAGCATGAGCACATTCGGAGCGGCACCTGCTCCTGTCTTGACGGAAGCGGAACTGCGGCTGCTGCAGGCGCTGGTGTATCAGGAGTGCGGCATGCACTTCGATGAGCGCCGCACCCATTTTCTGCAGGACCGGCTGCTGCGGCGGCTGAAGGAATGCCGCATCGATTCCTTCTACGCCTACTACCGGCTGCTGATCAGTCAGGAAGGCAAGGCGGAACTGGCCAAGCTGGTCGAAAATCTGACGGTGAACGAAACCAGCTTCTTCCGCCACAAGGCTCAGCTCGACCTGTTTCAGAAACACGTGCTCGAGGAAATGCTGAAACGCAAGCAGGCGCACCGGGAATATTCGATTCGAGTATGGAGCGCAGGCTGCTCGACGGGGCAGGAGGCTTATACGCTGGGCATGATGGCGGCCGACACGCTGGCGTACTACTACCTGCGCAATCCGCTGCCGGTCGAGATGGCGATGCCCAAGCCGCTGATTCCCCCGCCCTGGCGGGTGGAGATCCTGGCCAGCGACATCAGTTATTCGGTACTGCGGACGGGGCAGGAAGGCGCATACAACGAGCACCAGATGTCGACGGTGGATTACACCTTCCGCCTGCGCTACTTCGATAAAGTGGGCGACCGCTATGCCATCAAGAAAGCGCTGAAAGAAATGGTTCACTTCGACTTTCACAATCTGAAGACGGAGTACCTGCCGCAGCGCAATGACGTCATCTTCTGCCGCAACGTGATGATGTACTTTGACCAGGCGGAACAAAAGCGGCTGATCGAAAAGTTCTATCGCTGCCTGAATCCCGGCGGCTACCTGTTTGTGGGTCACGCGGAGAGTTTGCTGGGCCTGACTGAGAAATTCCAAATGGTGCACCGCGACAGCGGCACCGCTTACCAGCGGATTGAGGTGCGCGAGTGACGAATCCTCCCGACGAGCGCGGAGCAGAACTGCGAGAGCTGTTTTTTGAAACCTCGCAGGAACTGCTGCAGGCGCTGAACGAAGAATCCTTGAAGCTGGAGAAGCATCCCGGCGATGAGGAGATCGTGCGTTCGATTCGCCGGACGGTGCACACCCTGAAGGGCGACTCGGCGGCCTGTGGGCTGCGCGAGTTAAGCGAGCTGGCGCACTTATTCGAAGACGCGCTGACGCTGGAAAGCGCAGCCGCGCATGGGGCCCTGGCCGAAATCTCTTTTGCCGCCGCCGACGTTTTTGCGGAAATGCTCGCGGCCTACCACGGCAAAGGCAAGATGCCCGCCACGGACAACCTGCGGCAACGAATCAACGAACTGACTACTGCGGCCCCTGCGGCCAAGAAAACGCGTCGCCGGAAAAAGCCCGTTACACCTGCTCGAAGCTCAGGCAAAGACAAAGACTGGACCGAGGCGGAGAAGCGCAGCTTCGCCCAGGCTCAGGCAGCCGGCCTGGGGATCTACGACATCGTCGTTAAAATCGATCCGCACTGCACCATGCCAATCGCCGCGCGGCAACTGATTCAAAATGCCATCAGCGGCATCGGGCAGGTCATAGTGGTTCGGCCAGACGCAAAGTCTCCAGCTGCCTCCAAGCAAGTGGAGTTCGTGTTTGCCAGCGCTCAATCGCAGGATCAGATTGCCGCCAAGTGTCACATCCCGACCATTGCGGGCGACGTCATCGTCACTCTGATCGAGGCTGCAGCGCCGGCCAAGGCATCTGCGCCTATGGGCCAGCAGGCAGCAGAGCTGGCGCCTGGAGCTGCTCCGGCGCTCCCGACCTCGGCAACACCAGTTTCGGCAACCCCTGCTTCGGCACCGGCCGCTCCCGCCGACGAGCGTGCCCCGGCGCCAGAACCCAGCCTGTCGCAGGCTTTGGTGGAAAACATTCTGCGCGTCGAAGCCGGGCGCATCGACAACGTGCTCAACCTGGTGGGTGAACTGATCATTGGCAAGTCGATGCTGCAGCAGGCGCTCAGCGAATTTGGCAAACGCTATCCCAAGGAACTCTTGCGCGGCAAGTTCGCCGATGCCATGGCTTTTCAAGCCAGAGTTTTGAACGACCTGCAGCGCTCCGTGATGAAAATTCGGATGGTCCCGGTCGACCAGTTGTTCCGGCGCTTCCCGCGGATCGTGCGCGATGTGGCGCGGCAGTGCGGCCGTGAGGTGGATCTGGAACTCTCAGGGCAAGAGACCGATCTCGATAAGGGCATCCTCGACGCCATCGCCGAGCCTTTGACGCATCTGGTGCGGAACGCGGTCAGTCACGGCATCGAACCGCCCGAGCAACGCCGGAATCAGGGCAAGGCGGCGCGAGGAAAGATCCGCCTCAATGCGTATCACCAGGGCAATCAGGTGGTGGTCGAGATCAGCGACGACGGGCGCGGCATCGATGCCCAGAAGATTCGTTCCAAAGCGCTTGAACTGGGCATGATGACAGCGGAAGAAGCGGCGCGCTTGAACGAAGGTGAGACGCTGGATTTTATTTTCCGTCCTGGATTCAGCACGGCGGAGGAAGTCACCGAAGTTTCCGGGCGCGGAGTGGGAATGGACGTGGTGCAGAGTGTGCTGCAGCGGCTGAAGGCCACGATTCACGTGGAAACTCGCGTGGGCCAGGGCACGACCTTCCGCCTGAAGCTGCCGCTCACGCTCGCGATCATCAAAGCCCTGATGTTCTGGGTGGAACAGCGCTTGTATGCCATCCCGCTGAACGCGGTGAGTCAGATTGCCCGCGCCATGGAATCCGAGGTGCATCAGGTCGACAACTATGAAGTGCTGCAATTGCGCAATCAGGTGCTCCCGCTGCTGCGCCTGGGACGCCCCTCCGCAGCCAACATCGACCGGAAATCGAGCAAACTGTTTGTGCTGGTAATCACCGTCCTTGAACGGAAATACGGATTGATCGTCGATTCCCTGGAAGGCGAAGAAGAACTAGTGATCAAGGCTTTGGACGACCAAACCTTCGCGACCGACCTGGTGAACGGCGCTTCCATCCTGGGGGATGGGAAGGTTGTGCTGATCTTGAACCTGCCCGCAGTTGTGGAACACGTAGCGCGTACGCGTCCGGAAGCGGCGGGCATGGTCAATTGCGGACTCCTGCTGAACCACGCCGATCGCGCCCGGCTGGCTCTGAGCAGCGCGGGAGGCCAGGCCTAATGCCCGACATGAAGCCCGACACGAAAAGAGTGCGCGTGCTGGTGGTGGATGATTCCGCGTTGATGCGGAAGCTGATTCCGCAGATGCTCGAGGCCGACCCCGCGATCGATGTGGTCGGCACCGCCATGGACGGAACCTTCGCCCTGAAAAAGATCGAGGAGTTGAAACCGAACGTGATCACGCTCGATCTGCAGATGCCGGGAATGAACGGCATCGACACTTTGAAAGAGATCATGCGCCGCCACCCGCTGCCGGTCATTGTGGTCAGTTCGCACTCGACCGAAGGAGCGTCGGTCACCTTGAAGGCGCTGGGACTGGGTGCATTCGACTTCGTCACGAAGCCGCAGGACGCAACGTCGCACATGGCCGAAACCGCGGCGGAATTAATCGCCAAGATCAAAGCGGCCGCAGAGTGCAAGGTTGTCCGCCCGGGAGCGTTCAAGGTCGCGGCGCCTCCGGAAAAGATCTCGATCGGGAAGTCCACACCCCCGCCCAGCAAGCTGGTAGCGATCGGAATTTCTACGGGAGGGCCGCAGGCACTTGAGTTCCTCTTGGCGCAACTGCCTCCGGATTTTCCGGGAGCGATTGTGATTGTGCAGCACATGCCCGAAGGCTTCACCGAAATGTTCGCGCGCCGGTTGGACGAGTTGTGCTCGCTGCGCGTGAAGGAAGCCCAGTCGGGTGACATCCTGCAGGCCGGACGCGTTCTGGTCTGTCCGGGAAGCCGGCACATGAAAGTAAAGCGCCTGACCATGGGAGATATTGTGGTTCTTAATGACGAACCGCGAGTCAATGGCCACCGGCCCAGCGTCGACGTTTTGTTCCAAAGCGTGGCCGAGGAATTCCGCTCGCAAGCAGTCGCCGCGCTGATGACCGGAATGGGCGACGATGGCGCTGAGGGTCTGGGCGCGGTGAAGAGAGCCGGCGGAATGACTATCGCGCAGAGCGAAGAATCCTGTGTGGTCTTCGGCATGCCGAAAGCAGCCATTGAACGTGGCTATGCCACGCGGGTGGTGGCTTTGGACGGGCTTCCGTCCACTATACAAGCTCTTTGCGGCCGCAACGAAGGCCACGGGGAAAGCGGCGGGGCGGGAAAAGCACTCCGCGCCGGGCGCTAGAACGAAATTGCTGACCCAGGTCCTATGGACCTGAGTCATCTAGTCGGCGGGCAACCGTCGTGATGGAATGTTACAGGGAGGGTGTTATGGAGCAGTTTGCACCAGTAAAACGCAGTAAGGACGGCCAACCGGTCCGCTACTTGATCGTGGACGATTCCGTGTTCGCGCGCAAGAATCTGGCTCGCATGATTGAAAGTTTTGGCGGGCAGGTGGCGGCCGAGGCCGGTGACGGGTTGACTGCGATCAGCGAATTCGAGCGCACGCATCCCGACATCGTACTCATGGACATCACCATGCCGCAGATGGAGGGCATCGAGGCCGCCGAGAAGATCGTTCAGGCCCATCCCGAAGCCCGCGTCGTCATGGTGTCTTCGGTCGGCTACCAGGAAAACATTGTGGCCGCATTACAGCGCGGGGCGCGCCATTTCGTGCAGAAGCCGGTGAAGCCCGAAGTGCTGTACGAAGTCATCAAATACGTGCTCGGAGAAGACGGCGCGGTAGCCGCCGGCGCGGGAGCCTAATCGCATGAAGATGGATCTGATTCAGCCTTTCATCAACGCGGCTGACGCCGTCCTGTCGCAGGGGCTTTCGGGCACCACCAAAGTGGGCCACCTGGCGATGGAAGAGGATGGCTATCGCCGGAAAGGCGTAGCTGGCATGGTGGCGCTCTCGGGCGACATCGAGGGCCGCATCATTCTGGACCTCGAGCCGCAAACCGCGGTGCGCGTGGCCAGCCACTATGCGGGCGCCGAACTGCCTGAATCCGACGGGCTGATCAAAGAGACCATCTTCGAACTCGCCAACCAGGTCGTCGGCAACGCCGTCTGCGCCCTCAACGACCAGGGCTTCCACTTCCGCGTGCATCCTCCGCTGCTGCTCACCAGCGAGGAGGGCGACAAAACCAGTGAAGACGTCGAGGCCCTCATGATCTGCTTTGAAACTGCCATGGGTAATGTGTTTATGAACGTCGCGCTGCGCCACAACAGACAACGCATGGCGGACCACGCGGCCTTAGGGGCCTAAGCTAATCGAGAGCACTTGTGGGTTCACCATTCCGGTAATCTCCTAAGCTCGCAGCGGCAGCCTCGGGCTTGATTCTTCGCCAAAATCTTCTACAGGATCGGCAATCCTTCTCAACTCAGGATACTTCTGGATGAGCGTGGGCGGAGCTAGCACCCGCTTGCCACTGATCATGGCCTTCAATTCCAGCGCATTCACTCCGGCCTTGCTCTCGAAGTGATTGTTCGTAATCACATAAGTCGTCTGCGCCCGTTCGGCGACGCTCTCGATTCTCTCTTTCCAGCCGGCGAGTTCGCGCCCGGTATAGAGATAGTTGTAGCGGTCGTTGCGATTATCGGAGTCGGAACCTTGATCGGCAAACCACTGCTCATAATTGCGGCCGTGCAGGCGGACATAACCGATCGCAGCCGTCACGTGCTCCGTGGGCGCGAGTGATCGCCCGAGCAAAGGCTGGTCGATGTTGCAGAAGCCGACATTCTTCTCCGTGAATGCAGCCAGCGTCTCGGCGTCGTTCCAGCTGGAGTGCCGCACTTCAACTACGCGCGGATACTCGATGAACTGGCGCAGCAGCCGGTCGAGATACTCGCGGTTAAGGGAAGTATTCTTGAATGACACGGGAAACTGGATGAGCAGCGCGCCCAGCCGTCCTTCGCTGGCAATGGCGTCGAGCCCCTCGCGAGTGCGGATTTCGTCTTCGTCCGTAGGGCGAATGCTCGCGGCTGAGGTGGGCTCCATCACCGCGACTGGAGAATGCGTGAACGCACGGTAGAGCTTCGCCGTAAAAAGAAAGTTTTTGTTCACTGCTGCGACTTTGCGGCACCACAGCTTCGCCCACTCCGGCTTCAGCGGTCCATAGAAGGACGTGTTGATCTCGGTGGTATCGAAGAAGCGCGCCAGATACTCCAGGGGATGCTGCTTGCGATGCGACATGCCCGGCGGATAAAAAATGCCGTCCCAGTCTTTGTAAGACCAGCCTGCAGTGCCGATGCGGATGTCGTTCGGGGCGACCTGAGGTAAGCGGACTTGGGCCGAGGATTCCATACGCGGAACCGCAGACGGAGGGCTGGGCAAGGTTAGCACAGGAATGGCCGGAGAGGAGTCAGCCTCGCATCTGGCAAGCGCCCTCACGCGTCCGTCGCGCTGAGTGCCCAGAGAAGGAACTTGCGCGGCCTACCCGATTGTGCGACATAATGCTATGTCCACTCGCTTATTCTCCGCTCTGACTTTCTGTTTGCTCGTAGGGATGGTGATCCCTCTGGTGGCCCAGGAGAAACCTGACGCAGCCTATATTCGGGCGCTGGAATTGCAGTGGACCGAATCGTACAAGCAGCGTCAAGTGGATATGCTCGCTTCCCTGCTGGCCGACGACTTCGTCATCACCATTGAAGACGGCAGCACATACAGCAAGACTGGCTATATCAGCCACAGCGCCGAGCCTTCAGTGCACGTGGAAGTGGCAGAAATGTCAGACCTCAAGGTTCGTATGCACGGGAACACTGCCGTGGTGACGGGCGCGTACCACGAGGTAGGCGAGTCCAGCGGCAAGCGCTACGAGTATCACGACCGCTTCACGGATATCTGGATGAAGAACGGCGGTAAATGGCAGGTCGTGGCTTCGCATTACAGCGTTCCAGTGAAGTAGTGATCCGGGCTCACTCCAGCGACAGCACCACCCAATACACGCCCGTAGGATACGTCTCGGTGCGGGCGTAGCAAGCGCCTATTGAGAAGCTGCGCAGATTGTGGCCGGCGAGCACGTGGCTCGCGCTCGCGGGCAGGATTTCCGGATGCAGGCTGGTGTAGGTCATGACAGTGTAGTGTTGCGCGAGCTGACGAAGGGCGCCGGTGCTGAGCTTGTCGGCTTGCGCCATGGAGCAGGCTGCCGCATCTGCATTCGGCAGATCGCTGCGGACGAGATCGGGTTGGACAGCTTGACGACGCGCTTGCGCCACCGTTGCCGCAATCCGCTCCTTCACCTCTGCCGTTGAGTAATTGGGGAGGGCGTGGCCGAAATCCTGAACGATGTAGAGACGGTCTCCACTCCGGACCACACCCAAGCCGATTACGTTATAGGCCGGGTTAAGCAGGTTGGCGCGATGGGGCGGCGATAGCATGAGATGTTTGTGCCCGCTTTCGGCGTCGAAATCGAGTGCGACATTCTCGCCTTCCTGGTCGAGTTGCGTCTCGGTCGCGGCGGCCAGGCGTTGCGGAAGGGAGGGCTCGCCTTCAAACTGGTGCGAAAGCTGCCGCGCCGCAAACATCGCCTCAGCGTGCGCGCGTGCCGCCCGGCAAAGGCCGGCATCGAGCGCCAGACGCGGCGCACCGGCTTGCGCCCTCGCCTGATTCGCCAGATCCAAGAGCTGCTGTTCGGCGTGGGGATCGTAGTCGCTGAAAGAAATGTCGGGAGCAGTTGCGGCAGCCGGTTTTAGAGTCGCGTGCTGTTCGGATTGGCCTGCAGGACCGTCGTTTTTCCCCGAGGCGGCCATCACTCGAGACAGCGGTAGCAAGGCGGCCCCCACCACCAGCAGAAGAGCTATCGCGATTCTCTTATTGATCACTCAGTCGATCCCTTCGCAGGTTCTTACCATTGCTTGTCCACTCAACTCGACCCGGGGGGATCAGACTTCAGGCTCAAAACTTGCCGCTGGTGCTAGGCTAGAAGCTGAAATCGAGATTGAGAAGTTACTTTCGCTATGGAACCTTGGATCATAGGGGTCGTCGGTCTGTTGCTTGGCGGCGTGCTTGCCGGGCTCGGGCTGCGTTCGCAAACCGCCACGCTTGGCGCCCGTTTGTCCCTGATGGAAAAGGAATTAGAGGCCGGAAAGGCTGATCTGGCGCGGCTTCAGAAGGCTCACACCGAGCTGATCGCCGGCAAGGCCAGGCTCGAGTCCGATCTCGCATCGGAGCGGAGGAACAACGCCGAAAAGATCGAATTGGTCACTCGCGCCAGCGAAGACTTGCGCAATGCCTTCAAGGCCATGGCGTCAGAGGCGCTGAAGAGCAACAATTCGTCTTTCCTCGTGATTGCCGAGGAGACTCTGAAGCGCTTTCAAAGCCAGGCAAAAGGCGATCTCGACGCTCGGCAGAAAGCGGTAGCTGATTTGGTCGCTCCCGTTCGCGATTCGCTGAATAAAGTGGATGCACAGATTCAGCAGATGGAGGTCGCCCGTGGCGACGCTTACGGCGAACTGCGCGCCCAGGTGCAAGCCCTGATTACGACGCAGAAAGAGCTGCAATCAGAGACCGGCAATCTGGTGCGGGCTTTGCGCACTCCGAACGTGCGCGGGCGCTGGGGAGAGATTCAGTTGCGCCGCGTGGTCGAGATCGCAGGCATGCTCTCTTACTGCGATTTCACCGAGCAGGAGTCGGTGACCACGGAAACTGGAAGACTGCGGCCTGATCTGGTGGTAAAGCTGCCCGGCGGCAAGAATGTCGTCGTCGACGCCAAGACGCCGCTGCAAGCCTTCCTCGACGCTTTTGAAACCAATGATGAAGAAACCCGGCGGGCTTGTCTGGCCAATCATGCGCGGCAGGTTCGCGACCACATGAAGACTCTGGCCGGCAAGAACTACTGGGAGCAGTTCGATCCCACGCCCGAGTTCGTGGTGATGTTTCTTCCGGGCGAAACATTCTTCAGCGCGGCGCTCGAGCAGGATTCCAGCCTGATTGAGCAGGGAGTGCTAAGCCGCGTGATTCCAGCATCGCCGACCACGCTGATCGCGTTGCTGAAAGCGGTGAATTACGGATGGAATCAGGAAAAACTGGCGCGCAACGCCAAGCAGATCAGCGAACTCGGCAAGGAACTGCACGACCGCCTGCGCCTGCTTGCAGGACACATCACCCAGGTGGGCACGGGACTCGATCGCGCGGTCGAGTCTTACAACAAAGCCGTGGGGTCGCTCGAAAGCCGGGTGCTGGTTTCGGCGCGCAAGTTTGCCGAGCTGGGCGCGTCGGTGGCCGACGACATTCCGGAACTTGCGCCCATCGAGACCACCGCGCGGGCGCTCTCGTTCGAGTGGGATGAAGAAGAATCTTCCCCAGAAACTGCCGAGGATGAGCGGAAGGCAGGATGAAACCGCTCTAATGTTCCGACTTTTTCCCTAAGGTCTCGTCTATTGGTAAGGAAATTCTCATCGCGCACCTAATTCTTTGCTCTCTCGTCTCTCGGGGGATGCGCGACCGACTCGTTCTCCGCCTAAAGATTGCCTCCCTGCCGCCGATAACGTAATTGAAGAGGCTGCATCGCAAGCGGCATCGCTCTCCCCTCGTTCACTCCCTCTTCGCGAAAGCAATGTGGCAAGGAGCTATCGGGCCCGTGAAGCGTGCTACCGCATCTCGTCTCGACAAAGTAGGGATTGCCAGCCTCCTGGCCGCTGTTGTCGATTCCTCCGATGACGCCATTATCAGCAAGAGTCTGGACGGGACGATTACCTCCTGGAATCGCGGCGCCGAGATAATCTTCGGCTACACCGCTCTGGAAGCCGTAGGCCAACCAATGTTGATGCTCATCCCCCCGGGTCGCGTCGAAGAAGAGTCCGACATACTGGCGCGCATCCGGCGCGGCGAGAGCGTGGATCATTTCGAAACCGTCCGGGTGCGGAAAGACGGCAGGACCATTGACATTTCGACGACGATTTCGCCGATTAAAGACAGCAACGGCGCCATTGTCGGTGCTTCAACAATTGCCCGTGACATCACCGGACGCAAACAAACGGAAACCCGGCTCGCGGCACAAACGGCGGAACTGTCCCGGCAAGCTGAGGAGTTGCTGCGTTCGCAGCAGGCCCTGGAAAACCAGACTCTGATGCTGCAATCCGTACTGGACAGCATGGCCGAGGGACTGGTTGCCGCCGACGAGCAGGGAAAATTCATCCTCTGGAACCCGGCCGCGGTGAAGATTCTTGGCATGGGAGCGGTGAACTTACCGAGCCAGGAATGGACCGCACACTACGGACTCTACCTCGGAGACATGGTTACACCTTTTCCCACCGATCAGCTGCCTCTGGCCCGTGCTATCCGCGGAGAATCGTGTTTTACCGAGATGTTCGTGCGCAATCCCAAGGTCGAGCAGGGCACCTGGATCGAGGTCGGAGGCGGCCCTTTGAAAGACAAGAACGGGGTGGTGCGGGGCGGCGTAGTGGCTTTCCGCGATGTCACGCAAAGTAAAGCGGCGGAGCGGGAAATCCGCAAGCTCTACGAAGAGCTCGAAGAAAAGGTGGCGGAACGTACATCGCAACTCGCGGCCGCCAATCAGGAGTTGGAGGCTTTTACCTATTCCGTTTCCCACGATTTGAGGGCGCCGCTGCGGCACATCGGTGGCTTTTCGAAGATCTTGATCGAGGATTTTGGCCCCCGGATGGGCGCGGAAGCCCGCCAACATCTGCAGCGCATCGCAGACGGCGTTCAGCGCATGGGATTACTGGTGGATGAGCTGCTGAATCTGGCGCGGGTGGGCCGTCACGCTGTGAATCTCCTGACCACTGAATTGAATTCGGTAATCGAAGATGTCGTATCGCTGCTGCAGCCGGAGACTCAAGGCCGAGTGGTTGAGTGGAAGATTCCGGAGCTGCCGCCGGTGGAATGCGATCCCATCCTGATCCGGCAGGTTTTTCAAAACCTTCTGGCCAACGCTCTCAAGTTCACCCGCACCCGGGAGCAGGCGGTCATCGAGATCAGCTGTCGGCGGAAAAATGGCCAGATGGTCATCGCGGTTCGCGACAACGGTGTCGGGTTCGACATGAAATACAGCGACAAGCTGTTCGGAGTCTTCCAGCGCCTGCATCGGGCCGAGGATTTCGAAGGCACAGGCATCGGCCTGGCCACCGTGCAGCGCATCATCCGCAAACACGGAGGCCGAGTGTGGGCGGAGGCGGAACTGGATAAAGGCGCAACCTTTTATTTCACCCTTGAGATCGCGTCTACCACCCGAGTTAATGCAAGCACAGTCAGGAACCAGGCCGCTGTTGTTGGAGCCCGCTCATGAACCCGAATGAAGTCGATATTCTCTTGGTCGATGATAGTCAGGAAGACGTCGACCTCACCCTGCATGCGTTGCGCGCGGAAAACCTGGCCAATACCGTCTTTGTGGCACGCGACGGGGAGGAGGCTTTGAATTTCTTGTTTTGCTCCGGACCCCATACCCAACGGTCCTTCGATCATCCTCCCAAGCTGATTCTGCTGGATCTGAAGCTGCCCAAAGTCGATGGGATGCAGGTGCTCAAGCAGGTCAAAAGCGACGCCCGAACTCGGGCCATCCCCGTGGTCCTGATGACCTCATCGAAGGAAGAGCGGGACTTGGTTCGCGGCTACGCTCTTGGTGCCAACAGCTATCTCCAGAAACCGGTCGACTTCGACGAGTTCCGAAAAATGGTGAAGGTATTGGGGCTGTATTGGCTGGTCATCAATCAGCCTCCTCTCTCTATCGGCAAATCGCATTCTGCGGAGCCGGCGCAATGAGGGGTACTGGAACCAAGCTCGAAAAGCAAAGCTCCGTCCAGAACAAGACCAAGCTGCAGGTCCTGGTGGTGGAAGACAACCCGCTCGACGCGGCGCTGGCTCTGCGAGCGCTGCGCAAGGACGGCTTCGACGTCACTGCCGACGTCGTCCAGGATGAATCCGCATTCACCCAGTCGCTTCGCACTCATACGCCCGAGGTAGTGCTGGCCGACTACAACCTGCCGGGCTGGAAAGGGATGGACGCGCTCACTGTGATCCGCCGCGAAGGTCTGGATATTCCCATGATTCTGGTCTCCGGTGCGCTGGGCGACGTGACCGCCGTCGAATGCATCAAGCAGGGCGCCACCGATTACGTCCTGAAAGACGGCCTGGCACGATTGCCGGAAGTCATTCGCCGCGCACTGCGCGAAAAACAGGAACGTAGCTTGCGCCGTAAGGTGGAAGAAGACTTGGCCAGGAAAGTAGATGAACTGGCCCGCTCCAATGCCGACCTGGAGCAGTTCGCTTATGTCGCGTCGCACGACTTGCAGGAGCCACTACGCATGGTGACGGCCTACACCCAGCTGCTGGCGGAACGCTATCGCGGCCGCCTCGACGAGAATGCCGACAAATTCATTGGCTACGCCAGCGAAGGCGCTTTGCGGATGCAGGTCCTGATCCAGGATCTGCTGGCGTTTTCCCGGGTCGGACGGAAAGAGGCTAGCAAAAGCTTTGATTGCAATGACGTGGTGAAAGAAACGCTGCTGGCTCTCACCTCCGCGATTCAAGAGAGTGGCGCCGTCCTGACCCAGGGCGAACTTCCCACCCTCTGGGCAGATCGCACGCAGATCGTGCAGCTGTTCCAGAATCTGATCGGAAACGCCATCAAGTTTCACGGCAAAGAACCACCGGCAGTTTCAGTGCAGGCTGAAAAAGTGGGCGAGCAGTGGCAGTTTAGCGTAAGCGATAACGGAATCGGAATCGAGCCGCAGTACGCGGAGAATGTTTTTGTGGTGTTCCAGCGTTTGCATGGGCGCAGCGAGTATCCCGGCAACGGCATCGGCCTGGCCATCTGCAAGAAGATCGTCGAGGGCTATGGCGGGAAGATCTGGGTGGAGTCGCAAGGCGGTTCGGGTTCGGGTTCGAGCTTCAAGTTCACCATGCCCTGCCAAGTTCCTGATGCAGCAGAAGGAGCGCGTCCATGAAGCCGCCGCTTGAACTCCTGGTGGTGGATGACAATCCCGCCGACGTCGCCCTGCTTCGCGAAGCGCTCGCGGGAAGCAAGCATCGCAGCCAGATCAACAGCGTCAGTGATGGTGCAGAGGCGTTGGCCTTCTTAAATCAAAGGGAAAAGTACGTGAACGCGACCCGGCCCGGCCTGGTCATCCTCGACCTCAATCTGCCGAAAAGAGGCGGTCTGGCAGTGCTGGCTGCGATGAAGGCAGGACCGGAACTGCGGCGGATTCCAGTCGTGATCTTCAGCACCTCCGAGCTGCGCCAGGATATTGTGCGCAGCTACGAGATGGGCGCGAATTGCTACGTCCGAAAGCCGGGCAACATGAGTGAATTTTTTTCCGCGGTGAAGGCGATTGAGGAATTCTGGCTGGGCTCAGCGGTCCTTCCACCACAAGGAGAATGATGGATCACCAAACCACACAAGTATTGCTCATCGAAGACAACCCGGGAGATGCGGACCTGGTTCGATTGCGCCTGGTTGAAGGGCAATCTCCAGTGACGGTGAATTGTGTCAACCGCTTGTCCGATGGCCTGGCCTCGCTGACCAAGGAGACGCCCTCCGTGGTGCTGCTGGACCTCAACCTGCCTGACAGCCGCGGCGCCGAAACCTTTCGCCGTGTGCTCGAACACTCGCCCGACGTGCCGGTGGTCGTGCTCTCCGGCCAGGACGATGAAGCGCTGGCCATGAAGGCGGTGCATCAGGGCGTGCAGGACTACCTGATCAAAGGCAACATCTCCAGCCGGCAGCTGGAGCGCGCCATCCGCTACGCCGTGGAACGCCAGGGGCTGCTGCGCGCCCTCGACATTGCTCAAAAGCAACAACTGGAATTCAAGAACCAGTTCTTGTCGCACGTTTCGCATGAGTTGCGCACTCCCCTGACCTGCATCCACCAATACGTAACCTTGATTCTGGACGGCCTGGCCGGCCCGGTGGCACCCGACCAGATCGACCACCTGAAGACTGTATTAAAGAGCGTGAATCAGTTGCATGCCATGATCCGCGACCTGCTCGAAGCCACCCGCGCCGAAAGCGGCAAGATGCGGGTCGAACCACGATGCATTTCACTGCGCGAACTGGTTCAACAGGCGGTCACCATGTTGCGGCCCACAGCGGACGCGAAAAAAGTCGGGCTGGAAATCGGACTCGACCAGCGACTTCCTCTGGTGCACGCCGATCCCAGCCGTGTGCTCGAGGTGCTCATCAATCTGGTGGATAACGCCATCAAGTTCACGGCGCAGGACGGGTCCGTCCTGGTCAAGGCCTGCATGGTCGAAGCCGATCCAGGTTACGTCTACATTTCGGTGAGCGACAGCGGCCGTGGCATCGGCCCCGAAGCCAAGGCTCTAATTTTCGAACGCCTCTACCAGGATCCCGATTCCGTCGACAGCCACCGCTCCGGCTTAGGACTCGGATTATTCATCTGCCGGGAAATCGTGCGGCTCCATCAGGGACGCATCTGGGTTTCGAGCGAACTGGGGCAAGGCAGCACCTTCACCTTCACCCTGCCGATTTACTCCCTGGCCAAGCTGCTCGCCCCGGTCATCACACATGAAGACCGTTTGCGTCCCTCGTTTGTGCTGGTGCGCGTCGAACTGGCGCCGCTCTCCAGTCTTCCGCGAGGCAACTGGAAAGATACCTGGCGCCAGTGCCTCGAGATCCTGCGGCACTGCGTGTATCTCGACAAAGATCTCGTCCTGCCTCCCATGGGAACTTCGGCAACCAACGAGACTCTGTTTGTCGTGGCCTCGACGGACTTGCAAGGTTCCGGAGCCATGACGATGCGCATTCGCGAACAACTTGAGCGTCTGGGCAGTCTCAAAACGAAATGCACGCTGACCGTCACCGCGGTCGCGATCGAGCTTCCCCCGCCAAATCCGGGCGCAGGCCTAGAGCTGCAGGTTCAAAACATGGCCGACCGCGTAACCCAGATGATTATGACGAGTATGGAAGGAAAACACTTGGGCGCCGGAAAGGCGCCCAAGCTCAAGCTTCCAAATCGATGAACTTCAGATGATGAGCCCAGAATGATGAACCCAAAAAGGAGAACTCCAATGCCAAGACCTAGAATTCTGCTGGTCGATGATGATCCCGATCTACTGCGTGCCCTGCGGCTGCGGCTGCGAGCCAATAACTACGAAGTCACCACCGCCAGCGATGGCTACGCCGCCATCGCAGCCGCCCAGAAAGAGCGCCCAGCGCTCATTATTCTGGATCTTGGCCTGCCGGTCGGCGACGGGTTTGTCGTCCTTAACCGGTTGCAGAACAGCGACGCCCTCTCGGGCGTGCCCGTGATTGTGCTGAGCGCCCGCGATCCCCAGAATAACGAAGAAAAAGCCCTGAAGGCTGGGGCAGCGGCATTTTTCCAAAAGCCCGCGGACAATGACGAATTGCTGAACGTAATCCGGGTCAGCCTGGGACCCGGCACGGCGCCAGCAGCGCCCTGGCCGTCGTAAGACTTAAAGGAATCGTTGTCATCCTGAGGCCCGCGCGTTTGCGGGCCGAAGGGCCTGCACTGAGCTTGTCGAAGGGACCTCCGCCACTTCGCCGTCCGCCCTTGCGGCGTCTGACGCGCGGATGCTGTCGGACTCGTATAATTTCCCCCTTCCTCACGGCCACAGGCCGACCGAACCGACACGTCCCCTTAAGTAGCTTCCACCCATTCAGATACAAGATTCCACACAAACCTCCATAAAAGCGTACGCAGTTTCCACAAACCCATCTATAATCTTGGAAGTCGCTTTAGATACGGCACTTAGCAGTCCTGGGATGGGAAACGACATGGCAGCGAAGTTGCTCATTGAGCCTCAGCCAGGCATAGAGTTGCCGGAGGGTGCTCTGCGGCCCACCAGCCACCCCATGGGGGGGTCGCCGCCGAAAGCCATGAACCGGGAGAGCCAAGTTCGCTCTGTTGCTGTCCTGTTATTCCTTCTGACCGTGGCTGCGGTCGTCTTCGCTGGCTTCAATCTCAACTCCGAGTGGAAGGTTCAGGTTCCCGACGACGGCGTCTGGTGGGTGGAGCAGGGCGGACATCTAACCGCCGACCGGGTCGATCCCAACGGACCCGGCGCCAGGAGCGGAATTAAGCCCGGCGACCAACTGCTTTCCATCAACGGGCAGGAAGTTCAGAACATATCTGGACTCGAGCGCCAGCTCTACCGTAACGGCATCTGGTCGAAAGCCACTTATTCCCTGCTCCGGCAATCAGTCCCACTCGATTCCAGCGTCATCCTGGTTCCGGCAGAAAGGTCTCTCAACAACTGGCTGCGGCTGATTGCACTGATCTACCTCGGTATCGGCCTCTACGTTCTGCTGCGCCGTTGGACTGCTCCCGGATCGACCCACTTCTACATTTTCTGCCTCGTCTCGTTCATTGCCTATTCCTTCAAATACACCGGCAAGCTGAATGATTTCGACTGGGCGATTTATTGGGGCAACATCGTCGCGGGAGTGTTGCAGCCAGCCCTGTTTCTGCACTTCGTACTCACCTTCCCTGAGAAACGCGAGACGGTGCGCAAGCATCCCGGGCTCCTGGCGCTGGTCTACCTACCGGCAGCCGCGCTCCTGGCTGCGCACATCATCGCGATGCAGTGGCTGCAGGCCAGTGAGCGCCTTCGCTGGAACCTCGACCGGATGGAAATGTCGTACGGGTCGCTCTACTTCCTGGTCGCCGCGGTCGTGCTCTGGTACAGCTACCGCCACGCCAGCACCACGATTCTGCGGCAGCAGTTGAAGTGGGTGACCCGGGGAACCATTCTGGCCATCGTCCCCTACACTCTGTTCTATGTAATCCCTTACCTGATGGGTTCGCTGCCCGGCGCGACCATGAAGGTTTCGGCCCTCTCGCTGGCTTTGCTGCCGCTCACTTTCGGCTATGCCATCTTCCGCTACCGCCTGATGGATGTAGACCTCATCTTCAAGCGCGGCGTAGTCTACACGGTCGCCGCGGCGATCGTCCTCGGATTGTATTTCGGCCTGGTCACGGGCGTGGCCCTGCTGGTGCACAATTGGCGGCCCAACTCCGGTCCGGTGGGTCTGATTCTGGCCGTGGTGGTTACGGCGTTGCTGTTCGATCCCGTCCGCAAATGGATTCAGGACCGCATCGATCAATTCTTCTACCGCACGCGCTATGACTATCGTCGCACGCTGCTCGAGTTCGGCCGCGAGCTGAGTTCTGAGACCAACCTGAATACCTTGTTGTCTTCGCTGATCGACCGCTTGTCCCGCACGCTTGCCGTTGACCGCATGGCGATTTTCCTGGCAGGCGAAGAAACCGGAAAGTTCGTGCCGGCTAAGTCCTTCGGCATGTCCGTGCCCGGCAACATAGACCTCGCATTCCTGAGTGCGCCTCGGCCGGAAGAGGCGGGGCATCTTTTCTTCGAGAACACCCACCAGGTGCCGCGCGAAGCCCCGGAAGCACAGCAAGCCATCGCCCGGCTCGATCTGAATTACTACATTCCCTGCCACGCGCAGCAGAAGACCGTCGCCGTGCTCGGCCTAGGCAAAACGACCAAGGGTGACTTCCTCTCCAGCGAAGACATGGAGTTGCTCGAAACCCTCGGCGGCTATCTCGGTGTCGCCATTCAGAATGGGCAGCTCTATAGCTCGTTGCAGCAGAAGGTAGCGGAGTACGAGCGCCTGAAAGACTTCAACGAAAACATTGTGGAATCCATCAACGTAGGCGTGATGGCGCTCGATATGGAAGACCGGATCGAGAGCTGGAATGCTCAGATGGAAGTGATGTACGCGGTGCCGCGCTGGCAGACTCTGACCCAGCCGCTGAAAGCCGTCTTCCCGCCAGAATTCGTGGAGGAGTTTGCCCGGATGCGCCAGGACGCGGGCATTCGCAACCTCTATAAATTCCGCTTGACGACTCCGGCAGGCGAAGTCCGAACCGTGAATGTGGCCATCGCGCCGCTGGTCACCCGCAAGTTTCAGGTGATCGGACGGCTCGTCATCATGGACGACATCACCGAGCGCATCGAACTCGAAGCCCAGCTGTCCCAGTCCGACAAGCTTTCTTCCATCGGGCTGCTGGCGGCCGGCGTGGCTCACGAAGTGAACACACCGCTGGCCGTGATCTCGTCTTATACCCAGATGCTGAGCAAACAACTGCAGGGCGATCCGCAGAAGGCCGGCCTGCTGGAGAAGATCACGCGCCAAACCTTCCGCGCCTCCGAGATCGTCAACAATCTGCTGAACTTCTCGCGCACCAGCGGCAGCGAGATCGGCGATGTGGATGTGAACAAAGTAATCGCCGACACCCTGGCACTGCTTGAACACCAGTTCAAGGTGGCCAAGGTCGAGGTACAGAACGCGCTCGAGCCCAAATTGCCCGCCATTCAGGGCAATGCGGGAAGATTGCAGCAAGTGTTCCTGAATCTGTTCCTGAACGCCAAAGACGCCATGCCGGGCGGCGGCACGCTGCGCGTGGCTACGCTCAACGGCGAAAGCGTCAGCGTATGCATATCCGACACGGGGACCGGCATCGCTCCCGAGCACATTCAGCGGATTTACGATCCGTTCTTCACCACCAAGACTTCACCTCGCGAAGGCCAATCCCGCGGCACCGGCCTGGGCCTTTCCGTCACCTACGGCATCATCCAGGAACATGCCGGCAAGATTCGCGTGGAGAGTAGTCCCGGCGCCGGCACTACCTTCACTTTGGATTTCCCCCTGAGCCGCAAGGCTGTCCCCTCCAAGGCCGAATATGTCTGACACCGCTGTCATCTCGCGCACGCTGTTGAACGGAACCTCAGGCCTGGCGGGCACCGTGCTCATCATCGATGACGAAGCCGAGATTCGCGAATCTCTACAGACGCTGCTCGAAATGGAGGGCTTTGCCGTGGAAACCGCAGCCACCGGCGAAGCCGGCCTGCAACGCCTCGGCGAACAGCCTTTCGACCTCATCCTGCTCGACCTCGCGCTGCCCGGCCGCGATGGCATGGACATTCTGGCTGAAATTCACGCCCACGAACCCCGCTTGCCGGTGATCATGATCACGGCCTACGGCACGGTCGAGAACGCGGTGCGCGCCATGCAGTCCGGCGCCGCCAACTTCATCCAAAAACCCTGGGACAACGAAAAGCTCCTGGCCGACGTCCGCGCTGCGGTGGGCTGGCGCCGCGCCGAAGAAGAAAACATCCAGCTCAAGCGCGCCCTCAAGCAGCGCTACAACTTCGAGAACATCGTTGGCAAGAGCGAAGTGATGCTGAAGATCTTCGACCTGGTCGCGCAGGTCGCCAACAGCCGCTCCACCGTGCTGTTGCAGGGCGAGAGCGGGACCGGCAAGGAAGTCATTGCCAAAGCCCTGCATCTGAACTCGCCGCGCCACGACCGGCCATTCGTCCCGGTCAACACCGGCTCCATGCCAACCGACTTGCTCGAGTCCACCCTCTTCGGCCACGTCAAGGGAGCGTTCACCAGCGCCATCGCGTCCAAGAAGGGCCTGTTTGAGATGGCGGATCGGGGCACGCTCTTTCTCGACGAAATCGCCACCATGGGCCTGGACACGCAGGCAAAAATTCTCCGCGTCCTGCAGGACCGCCGCTTCATGCATCTCGGTGGAGTGCAGGAAGTTCAGGTGGATGTGCGTATCATCGCCGCCACCAACATTGATCTCCGCCAGTCCGTGCGCGACGGCCGCTTCCGCGAAGATCTGTTCTACCGGCTCAACGTGATCACCATCGATCTTCCTCCTCTGCGCCAGCGCAAAGAAGATATCCCGCTCCTCGTCGATTTCTTCCTGAAGAAGTATGCCGAGGAAAATGACCGCCCTGTGCGGCATGTCACGCCGGAAGCGTTGCGGCCGCTGATGTCCTATTCATGGCCAGGCAACGTGCGCGAACTGGAAAACGTAATCGAGCGAGCCGTGGTGCTCTCTTCCGGCCCCGATATCACCGTCGACCTGCTCCCCGACAATCTGCTGGGCCGCGGATCGGCCTTCGCCCTGCAAGATCCGCCCTCGGATTATTCCCTGTTTGAAATCGTCGAGGACGTGGAGCGCCGCATCATCACCGACATGCTGGAAAAGTGTAACTGGAACCAGACCGAAGCCGCCGAGCACTTCAAAGTCCCGCTCTCCACCCTGAACCAGAAAATCCGCCGTCTGAATATCGAAATCAAGAAAAAGACCAGGGGATAAAGAAAAAGGGGCCAGGGGCCAGGGCCCAGTGATCAGCGGCGAGCACGACCTCCGACCCCACTTGATCTTTCTGGCCCCTGGCCCCAAGCCCCTGACCCCTGTTCTGTTATAGTTTCGGGGACGCGCTGCAGCCCGACCGCCGCGCTTCCCGAGCCGCATGGAACTCACGTCGCCCACGTATCTCGTCAAGAAAAACGTCCAGACGGTTCAGGATTACGTTCTATTCTGCGGCCAGGCCGTCGCCAATCTCTTCCGCAAGCCGCTCTACGTTTCCGACATGATGGTGCAGGCCGACGCCATCGGCGTCGGATCCCTGCCCATCGTCGTGCTCACCGGCTTCTTCACAGGGGCCGTACTCGCTCTGCAAGCCTCGAATACCCTGGAACGTTTCGGCTCGATCACTCTGGTGGGGCAACTGGTCTCGACTTCCATGGTGCGCGAACTCGGGCCAGTGCTGACCAGCCTGATGGTTGCCGGGCGGAACTCCTCTGGCATGGCCAGCGAGCTGGGGTCGATGGTGGTGACCGAACAGATCGACGCCATGCGCGCCCTGGGCACCGACCCCATGAAGAAACTGGTCACGCCGCGTATGGTCGCCACCATTTTCATGATGTTTTTCCTGACCATCATTTCCGACGTGGTGGGCCTGACTGGAGGCTTATTCATCGCCAAGCTCCTGCTCCGTCTCGACGCCCGCCAGTACTGGTACAACGCCTGGCAGTCGCTGGTTTTTCAGGATGTGTTCATGGGGTTGATCAAGCCGGTTATCTTTGGCTTCATCATCGCGACCATAGGCTGCTTCTACGGCATGAACGCTCGCGGCGGAACCCAGGGTGTGGGCCGCGCCACCACCCAGGCCGTGGTCGCGGCTTCCGTCCTGATCCTGGCGGGAGATCTGTTCATTACGCGATTCCTGATGGCTGCACTGTCCTATCACTAATCCCATGTCCGCGCCCACCTTGCCGCTCGATTCCGCCGCCGCAACTGCAAAGAACGACTCCTCTCCCGCCATCGTGTTTGAAGATGTGGCGATCTCCTTTGGCGAGATGAATGTGCTGCGCGGAGTTTCTTTCCGGCTGGCCCGGGGCGAAACCAAGGTTCTGTTCGGTGTCGCGGGTTCGGGAAAGAGCTTGATCCTGAAGATGTGCCTGGGACTCATCCGGCCCGACTCGGGCCGCATCATCGTGCTGGGTGAGGACGTGACCCAGATGCAGGAGAAAGAGCTGTTCGAACTACGCGGCAAGATTGGGATGGTCTTCCAGGAGAGCGCCCTGTTCGATTCCCTCAGCGTAAAGGAAAATGTTGCCTACCGGCTGACCGAAGAGCACGGCATCTACGACGACGACATCGACCGCAAAGTGCGCGAGGTCTTGCGCTTCGTGGAGCTGGAGCACACCCTCAATCTCGATCCCGCAGAGCTTTCCGGAGGCATGCGCCGCCGCGTGGCCATCGCCCGCGCGCTCATTACCCAGCCGGAACTTCTACTTTATGACTCACCCACTGGAGGCCTCGATCCGGTCACTTCGAACACCATCATCGAATTAATTGTGAAGCAGCGCGACGTCTACCGGACCAGCGCTCTGCTGGTCACCCACCGCCTGCAGGATGCTTTCACCATGGCCACGCATCAGTTCGATAAGGCTACCAACCACATCGTCCCGCTGCCTCCGGGACAACATTGCCTGGTACCACTGAGTTTTCTGATCCTGCGCGATGGCAAAGTGATCTTCGACGGCGACCTGGAACAACTGGCTCACACCGAGGATGAGTACATCCGCGAGTACATCTCGTAAGAACTGAGTGATTGAGCAATTGAGTCATCGCGCAATTTAAATTGCACAATTACCCAATCGCCCAATTGCTCAATTTTTAATCACTTTCCTGCCATGAGTTTTTCCACCTCTTCCGCATTCGAGGGCAGCGCACCACTCAACTTGATCAGCTTGCCATCCTGATCAACGTAGAAGTCGTCCTCAATGCGCACGCCCAGATTCTCCTCCGGAATATAAATTCCCGGTTCGATCGTGAAAGCCATGCCCGGACCAAGCGGGACACTGTAGTCGTTAGGGTCGTGAACATTTAGCCCGATGTAGTGGCTCAGCCCGTGGATGAAATACTTTCCCAGCGGCTCGCCATGCAGATCTTTGCCATGCGTGTTGATATAGTCGAAAGCAACCTGGTAAAGCGAATCCGCGCTGCCCTTTCCAAGCCTCGACTTGCCGGACTGGAATGCAGCCATGGCAGCTTGCTGCGCCCCCAGAACGATGTCATAGATCTCGCGCTGGCGCGCGGTGAAATGTCCGTTAATCGGAAGCGTGCGCGTGATGTCGGCCGCATACATCGAATACTCGCCGGCAGCGTCGATGACCACCACGTCTCCGGCCTTCATGATGTTGTCATCGTCCGAATAGTGCAGCACGGTCGAATAGTAGCCTGAGCCCACGATGGGCGCGTAAGCGACGCGCTCACAGCCGCGCTTTCCCCATTCGTACTGCATGAGGGCGGAGATTTCACGCTCGTTCACGTTGGGCTTCACCGCTTTGAACGCGGCAAAGTGCGCTGCCACCGATGCGTCGACCGCCTTGCGGATCAGCGTCACCTCTCCTGCGTCCTTGGTCGTGCGCAGCGACGACATCATCGGCTTCACGTCGCGAAAGGACAGATACGCGTTGAAGCGCTTCAGAAACGCCAGTGGCTTCATCGAGGGAGAAGTCTCATCCTCCGAAGCGATATCGGTATAGAGAACGGGACGCCCCCCGGTCAGGTAGCGGCCAACGTCGTTGGGGAGCTGCCCCATGTCTTCGACATGGTCGAAGCCGGTAATCTTTGGCGCTTCGGGATTCTCCGCTCCGAGCTTCGGTCCAGTCCACTTCTCCTGTGTCAGATTGCGTGGGGGGAGAAAAAGAATCTCAGTGTACGCACGCGCCGGTGTGTCTCCCTTGGCGTCGGCGGCTGACGCAATCAGCAACGCCCCGCCAGGCTCGACCGAACCAGAGAGATAATAGAAGTTATCGTCTTGCCGGAATCCGTAAAGGTCGTTAGGACCATCGTTCTCGGTAGCGGCGAAAAGAACGACCACGCCCCCAACTTTCCTGGCCAGCGCTTCGCGGCGGGCGTGATAGTCGGCATTGGGCTGGCGGTCGAGCGCGAAACCAGACTCGGCCATCACCAGAACGAAAAATCCGGCAAGCAAACTTGCCAGAAAAAACCTTCCCCGAGAAAAAGAAGACTGCCGTCTTAGCATCGTGTAATCATCCTCGATTTGACGTGCGACTGGATTGTAATCCGAGCCTCCAAGCGAAAGAAAGCACCTAGCGTAGCGCCGGCGACTCGCCGGCCCTACACTCCCACAGGAAACGGCTTGGTGTGAGTCTCCGCGCTCAACCCCACTCCCGCGAACCGCCCCTGCAGCAGCGACATCAATCCGGTGTACCAGTAACCAACGACGAACAGCAAGAGAAACGGAATCGTGACGTAGTTCTCGTTTTGGAAAGCGTAGTACACGGTGAGCGCGAAGTACGTTCCGATCGCCAGCTCAAGCCAAGGCACCCAGCCCAACCGCTTGCGGTATTTGGTCACGCCGACCTTATCTTTCTTCGATTCCACATGGTACTTGGGCGTGCGTGCGAAGGCGCTCTCCTTGCCGATCAGTGCCTCGATCACAGCTTTGGTGTTGGTGATGGTCAATCCAATGCCGAGAGCCATCAGAAACGGCAGATAGAGCAGCGCCCGCGGCCAGCTCTTGGGAAAAAGTTCGCGCTGCGAAACCAGATAGAAACTCGAGATAGAAAACGTTGAAGCCATGAAGAGCGGCAGATCGATGAAAAGCATCTGAAACCATCCCTGATAAAAGCGGATGATCATGGCCGGCAACATCAGCACCGACAGCACGATCATCAGCGGATAGCTCAGGTTCGCAGTCAGGTGATACCAGGCTTCGATCTTGGTATGCAGCGGTGCGTCGCTGCGCAGCACGCGCGGCAGAATCTTCTTTCCGGTCTGGATCAACCCCTTGGCCCACCGCGCCTGCTGAGTTTTGAAGGCAGTCATCTCGACCGGCAACTCCGCCGGGCACTCCACATCCTGCAGATAAATAAACTTCCATCCCTTCAGCTGCGCGCGATAAGAAAGATCGGTGTCTTCGGTGAGCGTATCGTGCTGCCAGCCGCCGGCTTCGTCGATCGCCGCGCGCCGCCACACTCCGGCCGTGCCGTTGAAGTTGAAGAACACGCCGCTCCGCGCCCGTCCTGAGTGCTCGAGCACAAAATGTCCGTCGAGCAGGATCGCCTCTACCTGCGTTAGAAAAGAATAATTGCGGTTAATGTGCGTCCAGCGCGTCTGCACCATCCCAACCTTGGGATCAGTGAAGTGATGAATGGTCCACAGCAGAAAATCTTCCGGAGGAGTGAAGTCAGCGTCGAAGATGGCGACGAATTCACCCTTGGCCGTCTTCAGCCCCTCGGCCAGCGCCCCCGCCTTGAAACCCTCGCGGTTCGCGCGGTGATGGTAGCTGATCGGATTGCCCAGCGCGGCATAGCGCTCGACCAGATTCCGCGCCACTTCCACGGTCTCATCAGTCGAATCGTCAAGCACCTGGATGTCGAGCTTCTCCCGCGGATATTTCAGCTTGCAGATCGACTCCAGCAGCCGTTCAACCACGTACTGTTCGTTAAAGATTGGTAGTTGCACCGTAACCCGCGGCAGTTCTTCGAAATAAGCAGCCGGCTCGGTAGTGCGCTTTTCTTTGTGCTTGTAATAGAGATAAACCAGAACGTAGCGGTGCATCCCGTAACCCGCCAGCAGGATAAGCACGATGAAATACGGAATCAGCAGCGCGCGATCGAAAGCGTCGGTATGGTAAAGACCCTGGAAAGTCTTATCCAGCAAATGCTGGCGGAGATAGGGCCCAATGCCCCTGGGGGCAGCCCACACGGCCGACGTGGAAGACCAGATGAGTTCAGAATGGAGCAAGGGGTCAGGTGAAAACGTCTATTCTACCGGATTCGGCGGCTTTGATTCGGACTCGGTACGCTCGATCAGCGGATGACATGGACTTTCACACCCACCCTGAGCTTCTTCCACGCCTTCTCCGCTGTGTAGACAGGGACTTTAAGCGCGATCCCCAGCGCGAGGCACGCGCGGTCTCCCAACGACAGCCCGAGATGCCGGGTCTCAGTCACCAGATCGCCGGCAACCCTCGCCTGTGCCTCATCAAATATCAGGACTTCTCGAACCGGGCTGGTCGCGTCTTCCCACGCCTGTTCAGAAGACCACCCGCGACTCACCAGCTTGGCTTGCACTTCGGCCAGATTCACCGCACTGCCAACCGCACCGGCCAGTAGATCAGGAGTCAGTTTCTCGGCTCCCGGCTCGGCTCCAATCACCGCAAGGATGGCGGAAGCGTCGAGCACAGCCCTATTCACGTTTAGCTGCCGCGCGGCGTTCCGCGAGCAACTCATCGACCAGTGACCCGCCCTTTACGTATTGCCTCGCCCGGCGCTGCGCCCGTTGGATGCGGCGCTGCTGGGTCGTAATGCGCAGTTCGTCGTCTTCGATCCGCAACACGACTTCATCCCCAACCTCGATGCCAAGAGCCTTACGAAAAGACGAAGGGATTACGACACGGCCGTTCTCATTCACGCGCGTGCGGGCTTCTTCTGGCATGACGCACCTCTGATTCAATGACATAATTGTATCATATTGTCACAAGTGAGGCTCTCTGACCGCTGTCGCCCTAATGTCTGGTCGCCCAGGCCAGCCCGTCGGGATCATGACCTGCCTCAATGCGGCCGACAACTTCCAGCGAATGCAGATTGATGACCGCGACGTATCCGTCAGGAGAGCAAGCCACGAAGGCGCGCGTCCCGTCGGGCTGCATTTCAATGCCCGCAGCCCCATGCCCGACCGCGATGCGCTTAACAGTCTTGCGAGTCGCGGTGTCGATGACTGTCACGTCCGAACTGCGCAGACTGGAAATCAGCGCCAGCTTCCCGTCAGGCGTGAACTTCAGCCGGTTCGCGCCACCAACATCAGCCGCCAGCGTCTGCGTCACCTGCTTGCCGGCAACGTCAATGATCGACACGGTCCCGTCCCCAGCATTCGCCACCCAGATTTCTTTTCCGTCCGGAGAAACATCGAACCCCTCCGAGCCGCTGCCCACGCGCACGACGGTCTCATTCCAATCGCCGCCCGGACCGCCCATCGGCCCACCTTGCCCCCGCGGCCCGGCAGGACTCTTCTCGATCAAACTCACCGTGCCGGAACTAACGTTAGTAGTGACAACCAGCTTCATATCCGTCGACACGTAGATCATGTGCGTGCGGTTCTGTCCGGTACCCATAATCCAATCAATGCTCTTAGTCGCCGGATCGTAGCTGCCAATCGCCTTCGCGCCCTCCGCGGTGAACCACGCCTTTCCCCCAACGAAAGTCACACCATGCGGCCCGCGCAACGCCCCCAGTTCGACGGAAGGCAACGCTTTTTGTGCGACCAGATCCACGACCGCAAGCGTGTTGTAAGCCCCGAAGCCATAGTTGGTCGCGTACGCAGTCTTGCCATCGGCCGAAGCTATCACTTCATGAGGATCTTTGCCGACGGCCACCTTCGCGATCACCTGCAAGCTTGAGGGATCGACAATCAGGAGCATGCCGTCGTGTTTCGCCAGTATTAGCAACGCATTCGCGGGAGTCTCCGCGGCGTGAGTAAACGTTGCACCCAGCATGCTGCCAAGCAGAACGAGGAAAGTCAGGAAGCGTTTCATAATCCCAAGAGGATACGCCATCGCGGCAAGCGTCGGCGAGCAGGCAGCCCTACTCCAGCCCAGCTACTGCGGGTCTTCAACCGCGGGAATCGTCTTCAGCTGCAAACTCGTGCGGTCGCCCTCACCCACGCGCAACGCTTTGCCCTGGCCTTCGCAGCTCTTGAGAAATTCCGGATCGTAATAAGCATCGCCGTCCACACTCTCCCACGCAAACACCGTGTAATCGCCAGGAGGCAATCCTCGCAGTGAGAAGCGTCCACTCTGATCCGTAGAAGCCTTGCGGTAGCGCTCAGGATGAGTGCGCAAGCGCGCTTCGGGCACGGCAACCACCACCGCGTCGGCGACCGGTTCATCTCTCTGATTAGTAGCCACGCCCTCGGCTCGCGCTCCGCTGGAGCTGGCCAGCACATCGAGCCCGATCGCGCCGCCGCCCACGCTGAATCCCGAGTCCACCACCTCGCGCCCGCCCGCCGCCACCGATTTCAGAAACCAATCTGGCATCGAGCTGACATCAGAGAGCTGAACAAAATAGTGCCCCGCCGACACGTTTTTCCATTCAAAGCTGCCATCGCCGTTCACGTGAGCCAATGTCGGAGAGCCTTCTCCAACGCTGACCGAGCCAATCACATCGTCCTCGCCGTCAGCGGAGCGCAGTAAAAGAAAAATCTGGCTGGGATCGGGCCGGGCAGCGCTGCTGGCTTCCATCCGCAAGCGTCCACGAATTGATCCGCCGGCTTGCGGCGCAAGCTGCAGCCCGTCCACGTTGGCCGACGCGATCTGCAGCGACTGCCGCGCCATCATCGGCGTAGCAGCGTTATCCACGGTCGCGAAAATCGTATAAGCCCCCGGAGAAACGTCGCGAATCTCGAAGCTGCCGTCCTTATGCATCTCCGCGCCATTCAGCACCAGACTGAAATCTTTCGACTGCAGCATGATCGCGGCCGTAGTCCCCGGCGGCAAATTCACCACCGAGCCGCGGATGATCAAGCTGGGACTGGGCGTCAGCGAGAAATTCGCCGGAAACTCATCGCCAGCATGCAACTGGATTGGCGCAGCCTGCGCGCGATCCCGAGTGCCGGGATAATAGGTCGTCTGGTAAGCGGCAGGCGCAGGCTTCTCGGAACCTGCTCCACCGTGAGGCGCGGGAGCGCTTCCAGTAGTTTCGATCAAACTTCTGAAGTCGGGCGGCGGCGTGACCGAAACAAAGTAGTTGCCCGCGGCCAGGCCCGCGATGCGGTAATCGCCCAGGTCGTTAGTGCGCTCGGCGCCAACCTGCTCCCAGTGACTGCGTCCCGCGACAAAAGTCTGGCGCAGAACGGCGACTTGCGCCTCCGCCATGGGATCGCCGTCTTCATCCGTCACGCGCCCTTCCACCACCGCCGCAGCTTGCAGACGAATGACTAAATCCTTCAGCTCCTGCCCGGCTCCGAGCGTGAGCACGCGCCCTTCGCTCCGTCGCTGGTGCTTGTCGACTTCCTGATAGCCCGTGCGTTCTACAAATAATCGATAGCGCCCAGGCACGACGTTCTCAATGCGAAACCCGCCATCCACGCCGGTGAGCGCGGTGTAGTTTCCGCCATCGCTCTGGCTCTCGGCAATCAGCTCGATCAGCGCCTTCTTCACGGGCTCGCTGCCGGGATCTTTGGTGACAAGGCCCGCGACAACCGCGCGCGTGGATTGAGCACCCCCGCCAGCCGGAGCCTGCGCCAGCAGCGCCCCAGCGCCCAGCAGAAGAGTCAAGAAACATGCCAGCCCAAGCTTCATGAAGTGATCTGGAAGGTCGAAAACCCGCGTCCACCAGCCAACCGTGAGGATCGGTCAAGCTAAGGCACACGCCTATTCTAAACCACCCCAGGCAACGGCCCAAAGGCTAACTTGCTAGGCGATGACCGCCAAACTCTTGTCATTCCGACGCGCGAGCGAAGCGAGACAGGAGGAATCTGCTTCCCAGAAGCTTCGCCGACCGTGTCATATGTGTTCGCAAGACCGGGGAGGGCACGACTTAAGTCGTGCGCAAGTGGCAAGGAAACAACCCAGCTTCAACCGCTGAGGGGGCGGTGTTCGCCACGTGTTCGCCGATATCCGAGACATCAACGACTAGCCAGAATGCCCGTAAACATAAGAAAAGAAAGCGAATGTTTACGGGATTGTGCATTTCACGCAAGGAAGCGATTACAATAATCTCCTCCCTGTTTCCCTTATGGAGGCGCAAATGCGGAAGTTCGCAGAATTCGTCATGCTTATTGCCGGCAGCACGATTGTGGCATTGGTGGTGTGCCTATTCGTGGCTGGCGTGGGCTCCAGCGGGGTCAACCTCTTGGAACTGACCCACGCTTTTTTTTGGGCATGTTTCGCGGTCGGCGTGATCGGCGCCGTCATTAGCACAGCTCTCTTGCGTTTCTCAGGGCGGTACGTCTTGCTCGCAGGAGCTACAACAGCCGCCTTGCTAGGTGGATTGCTATACGGTACAAATGCCTACCTGACCAAGAAAAAGGCGGAAATCGACGCAAGTAATCGGCCTCCAAACCCAATCAGCACGCCAACTCCAGGACTCCCTTCACTCGTCCCAATAAAGAAAACTCTGCGTCCAAGACCACCTGTGCCCGAAGCAAAGATTGACCTGCACGGGAAAGGCGCTGGGGCGGTAGTGGGTAGCATTACCACTGGACCCTGCAGCACCGTACAAATTGGAGGAAGCGATAATCAATCTCAGATCAATTGTGTTCCTCAGGCGCGTAGGCTCACCGACGAAGAAAAAACGCGGTTAGGCAGCCTAACGAACACCCCCTTAGACTTGATCGTGTGGGCTCACGGAGAAGATAAGAACGCATGGAATCTTGGGCAGGATATTTGTCTGGCTCTAAGGAACGCAGGCTGGCGTATTCAGCATCCGGAATGTGTAGACGCCATGATCGGGCCGCCACTCGGTGGAAATGTTGATATGGCTGTTTTCTTAAATCCATCCGATATGGACTTGGTGGATGCAACCCACACGCGAGTCCATCTTCCGGGAGTCAGTCAATTAGTCAATATATTGCGCTCATTCGGATTATCCGTCGGACTCTCTCCATCAGAAAAAGTTCCGCCGAAGTTTGTCAAAATTGTAATGGGATAAGGGTTCAGGCTCATGCTGCTTTCGTGAGTTCCTTTTACTCAAAGCTGCCAGAGTGAACTAACTCCATCGTCGCGGAACAGGATCCTTACGGTAGCTAGATCCCCCGTCGCACCGCGCCGTTTTCCACACCCCCGCTGTTCACCTAACCTTTACTCCCACCCCGCAATATCCAATACTGCCCACATACCCACAAAATGCACCCCCACTTCCCTAACTCGCCGGGGCTCAAGATTTTGCCCCTAACTCATTGCAACCAAGAGATCAAATCACAAAATCCCGCCAAACCCATGATTCCAATAGACCGTGGGGGAGGGGGTAGGAGACCACCATGCCAAATTTCCCAAATCGCTGTCAGCACCTCAAAGTAAACGGCACCCAGTGCGGATCGCCCGCCCTGCGCCGCAACCGCTTCTGCTACTTCCACAAACTCCACCACGAAGAACGCATCGAACTAAATCTCGATCGACTAAAAAACGACCGCGCCCGCCGCAACCGCCGAGTCACCATCGAACTCCCCGTCCTCGAGGACGCCAACTCGATCCAGGTCTCGCTAATGCGGATCATGCGCCTAATCGTAGCTGGCCAGATCGACGGCAAAACCGCCGGCCTTCTTCTCTACGCCCTGCAAACCGCCACCGCGATTCTTCCGCGCCTGCGCTTCGACCCCTTCATCCACGACGTAGTTCTCGACCCGAAAACCGTGAACGAAACCCCACTAAGCGGACGCATCTGGGAAGACTCCGATTTCGAGAGCGACAAAGACGAAGACGACGACGCAGCCATGCGCGTGCGAGCTCTCGAAGAAGCCCAGCGCAAAGCCAGACAGAAGATCGAACTCGACCGCTGGGCCGAAGCCGAAGCCAACCGCCTCGCCGCAGTCGCCCGCCAGCGCGAAGCCCAACAACGCGCCCAAGCCAGCGCCGCAAAAGATCAAAGCCCGGCAGCAGCCGTAACCCCCGCCGGACGTGCCGTCCCGCCGCCAGCCCCAACCGCACCCCCGCCCGCCAAGCGCCCCCCAGCCCACGTCAGCCTCGATGAAGTCAGAAAAAAGGTCACCGCCCAAATCAGAAAAGAGCTTCCAGCCATAGCCGCCGCCGTGGCAAACAGAGAAAGGTCGCGCAGAGAAAACGGGAACAGCGCCGGATAAAGGGAAGGCTTAGTTCAGGAAGTACTGCCGATACAGCGTGTCGCGCTGCGCAGGCCGGAAGCCGGCGTCGCGGATTATTCGGCGGAGTTCTTCTTCGGTGGTGCAGTTGGTTACGCCTGCGGCTCTTACTACATTCTCTTCGAGCATCACGGAGCCTACGTCGTTGCCGCCGAAGCGGAGGCCCATCTGGCAGACTTTCAGGCCTTGCGTTACCCAGCTTGATTGCACGTTCAGGAAGTTTGACAGATAGAGGCGCGAGATGGCGAGGACTTTCAGGTATTCGACCGCGGTGGCTTCGTCCCAGTGGCGGCCGCCTAGCGCGGTGTTGTGCGGCTGGAAGCTCCAGGGGATGAAGGCGGTGAAGCCTCCGGTTTCTTCCTGGAGGTCGTAGAGCTGCTGGAAGTGGTTGACGCGGTTTTCGTAATTCTCGCCGACGCCGAACATCATGGTCGCGGTGGTGCGCATGCCGATCTGGTGGGCGGTGCGGTGCACGTTGATCCAGTCGTTGGTCAGGCACTTCAGGCGGGCGATTTTGTAGCGCACTTCGTCGTCGAGAATTTCGGCGCCGCCGCCGGGGATGGAATCGAGTCCCGCATCGCGCAGGCGGAGGATCGTGTCGCGAATGCTGAGGCTGCTGTATTCGGCGATGGCGATGATCTCAGACGCGGAGTAGCAATGCAGATGAACTTGCGGAAAACGATCTTTGATTCCGCGCAGCATCTTCTCGTGCCAGTCGATCTTGAGATCGGGATGCAGGCCGCCTTGCATCAGCACGCCGGTGCCGCCGAGTTCGACGGTCTCGCGAATCTTTTCGTAGATGGTATCGAAATCGAGGATGTAACCTTCCTTCGCCGCAGGGCCTTTCAGCGGGCGATAGAAGGCGCAGAAGGTGCAGTACTCGGTGCAGAAATTGGTGTAGTTGATGTTGCGGTCGATGATGTAGGTGACCGTGCCTTCGGGATGAAGGCTGCGGCGCACCGCATCGGCTTCCATCCCGATGCCGATCAGGTCATCGGACTCGAACATCTCCAGAGCTTGCTGCTTGGTCAGGGACATGTGCACTTCAATTCTAACGGAGGTTGGTGGGTTGGGCCAAATGCGAGAACTAGGCTGTGGCTGCTCCTAACTTCTTGCGGTATCGAAGGTATTGGACCAGCGTCACCGCTGTGCCGATCACAGCCAATCCGATCAAGACGGCCATCGCCGGTTTGTAGTACTTGGTAAAGAATCGCAGGATATGTCTGCCATAGACGAATCCCAAGGCGGCCTCAATGGAGTAGCGAATCCCGCGGCCAAGCACCAAGGCTGCGAGGAACTTTTTTCGCGAGTACTGCATGGCGCCCGCCGCCAGCAAGAACGGGAGAAACGGAAACGGCGGAGGGAGCATGGCGGGAATCACAATCGAAGCAAATCCCCATCTGGCAAATGCCTTCGAGAACTGAGCGGCTTTTTTCTTCGAGAGCTTGCGCTCCATGGTTTCTTTTCCGCCCTTGCGGGCCAAGGCGTAAGTAATGTAGCCACCGATCACCGCGCCGAGGGTCGCCATGAAGGCGTAGTAGGGCCACGGTTCCTGATGACGGGCGGCTAGCCAGATGGTGAGGACGTCCATGCTGCCCGTTACCGGAATTACGGAGTTGTCTATGAGGCCCAACAGGACCAAGCCCACTCCACCCAAATGGCGGAGTTGCCGCCAGAGAGGGACGGCTAGCAAGGGATGGAGAGGAAGCAGCATTTGGGTTTGTTAAACGACTGCCGCGTTCGCCGGGACATTTGCCGGGACATTCTCTGGAACAAGGAAGCGCATTTCAGGCGCGGCCGGCAGTGCGCCGATCTCGGACGCATAGCGATAAAAGAGTTGCAGGCCTTGCAGGCACGCGGGGTCGAGGTGGTAATAAATGTTTTCTGTGAGGTAAGCGCGTACGGCGGATTCACTCAGACCGAGGCGTGGAGCCCATTCACAGACGATGTGGTCGAGGTTGGCGGGTTCGAGTCCGTGATCGCGCGATTGTTGAAATATTTTTTCCAGGTCTTGGGATGGCGCGACTTCACGCAATGCGTTCTGGCGAACTGCCCAGAAGGCGAAGACGAAGGGCTTGCCGGTTTGGCGAATCCACTCCTCGGCGAGGTCGAGTGTGTGGTAGCGCGAGCGGTCGATCTGCAGAGCGGGGTCGCCGATCAGCAATCCCGCGTCGCGTTGGGCGAGCATTTTTTCGATGTCTGGTTCCATCGAGGTGAATGTCCTGCCGCCGCCAAGCCATTTTTCAAACAGAATCTTGGTCAGCGCGACCGAGGTCATGGAGGACGTATCCAGAGCGACTGTACGAATTTTGTCCACGGGAACTCGGCTAACCAAGAGGATGGAACGGACCGGCCGGCGTGATGCGATCGCTACGCCGGGGAGGACCACCAGTCCCGGCACTTGCGCATAGGCGGCTGCGGGGATGATGCCGATGTCGGCGGTTCCGGCTTCCAGAGCGCGGGCGCAGGCCGAGGGCAGTGTGTAGGAAATTTCGAACTTACTTCCGGCCTCGCCGTGATCGAAATCCCACATCAGGGGAGCGGTGTTGAGGTAGGAAATCGCAGAGATGCGCAGAGGTCTCATTCCTGTTTTGATTTTAGCAGACCTTTTTTAACAGGGGATTGTGACGGCTTCCCTTGACACTGCTTTCGGCGAGTAGTTAGAGTCCGCGCAGCCTCCATCTGTAAGGCCTGGAAAGACTGGAGTAGACGTGCCAAACGCAGTTGCTATATCGCTCTCTGCGACCCACATTCTGGAGTGGCTTGCAATTTCGCTGACGCCGGGTCTGGGGCCGACGAAGGCGCGGAAGTTGGTGGAACATTTCGGCAGTGCTGAAGCGGTTTTTCACGCGTCACTCACCGAGCTGGAAAGTACTGGCATGCAGGCGGTCTCGGCACAATCGATTGCCACGGGGAAATCGGCGGAACTGGCGCGGGAGGAAATCGCCCGGGCTGCGACTGCGGGAGTGACGGTTGTTTCACTTGAAGATCCTTGTTACCCATCGCGGTTGAAAGAAATTTACGATCCGCCGCTGGTGCTTTATGTTCGCGGGAATCCGGAAGTGTTGACGCAGCCCGGCATCGCGGTGGTGGGCACGCGTCATCCAACGCCTTACGGCTCAGGGATGGCCGAGCGGTTGGCTTGCGATCTGGCGGCGCAGGGGCTGGTGATTATCAGCGGCATGGCTCGGGGGGTCGATACGGCCAGCCATCGCGGAGCGATCTCGGCCAAGGGAAAAACGGTTGCAGTATTTGGCACCGGAGTAGATGTGATTTATCCGAAAGAAAATTCGCGGCTTTCGGAGCAAATTCTTGCGCTCGGCGGTGCGCTTATCTCCGAGTTTCGCTTGGGGACCTTTGCGGCGCCGCAGAATTTTCCGATCCGTAACCGGATTTTGAGTGGCATGTCGATTGGCGTGCTCGTCGTTGAGGCTGCTGAATATTCCGGAACGCGCATCACTGCGCGTTGTGCTTTGGAGCAGAATCGCGACGTTTTCGCTGTGCCCGGCAACGTCACGAATAAGAATTCATGGGGGCCGAATACGCTGATCAAGCAGGGCGCGAAGCTGGTCGCGACCTGGGAAGATGTTTGGGAAGATCTGCCTGCGGAAGTTAAACTTGCGCTCGCTCCGGCGAGCTCGCCTGAATCCGGAGGGTCCTCGTCGGCATCTCTATTCCCGGACGAAGGGCTTCCGCCGCATGAGAAGAAAATCTTATGCTTGTTGAAAGCAGATGAGGCGACGCAGATCGATGAAATCGTAGAACGGCTTGAAGCAGAAATGTCATCGTCGGAGATCTTTGCGGCGCTTTTTGAACTGGAGCTGACGGGTAAGATCAGGCAGATGCCCGGGAAGAATTTCGTGAAGAGTTTCTAAGCTGTCAGCCGTCAGCTTTCTCGCAGTAACTTGTTGCCGCCGTCCCATTCGTGCTAGGTTCAAAGCGAAAACTTAAGAACTGAGGTTCCATTGGTAAAGAGTTTAGTCATTGTCGAATCGCCGGCTAAGGCGAAGACCATCCAGAAATATCTGGGAAAGGGATTTACGGTCGAGGCCTCGCTTGGCCACGTCAAAGATCTGCCCAAGAGCACGCTGGGCGTGGATACGAGCAACGACTTCGAGACCGATTACGTAGTCATCCCTGGGAAAGAAAAGGTTCTGGCCAAGCTGAAGAAGCTGGCGGGACCGATGGATGCGATCTATCTGGCGCCTGACCCGGACCGCGAAGGTGAAGCGATTGCGGCGCATCTGGCGGGGGAACTGGCGCGCAACGGCGACGCGAAGAAAGCGAAAAAGAAGAAGAAGAAAGAGGATGCGGAGGTTCCGCCGCGCATTCAGCGCGTCACCTTCAACGAAATCACCAAGCGTGCCGTGCAGGCGGCGTTCGAGCATCCGCGCGCCATCGACCAGAATCTGGTGGATGCGCAGCAGGCGCGTCGCGTGTTGGACCGGCTGGTTGGGTACCAGGTTTCGCCGCTGCTGTGGGATAAGGTTCGCCGCGGACTTTCTGCGGGGCGGGTGCAGACTGTTGCCCTTCGATTGATCGTGGAGCGCGAACGCGAGATTAAGGCGTTCGAGAAAAAAGAATATTGGACAATCGACGCGCACCTGGCGGCGAGCAAGCCTCCTGCATTCGATGCGCGCTTTCTGGGTAAAGGCGAAGAGAAGATTGAGGTCACGAACGGCGAGGATGCGGAGAAGATCCGCGCGGCGCTCGAGCACGCTGACTGGATCGTCCGGTCCGTCGATAAGAAAGAACGCCGCCGCAATGCCGCGCCTCCTTTTACGACCAGCAAGTTGCAGCAGGATTCGTCGCGCAAGCTGCGTTTTAGCGTGAAGCGGACGATGATGATTGCGCAGCGGCTGTATGAAGGCGTGGAGCTGGGCGAAGAAGGCCTGGTCGGTTTGATTACCTACATGCGTACTGACTCGACCCGCGTTGCGCCGGAAGCGATTCAGGAAGTGCGCGAATACGTGGGCAAGGAATATGGAGCGGCTTATCTGCCTGAGACTCCGAATACATATAAGGAGAAGAAGGAAGCGCAGGCGGCGCACGAGGCGATTCGGCCGACTTCGGCGATGCGGCATCCGGATCAGGTTAAGCAGTATTTAAAGGAAGATGAGTTCAAGGTTTACAAGCTGATCTGGCAGCGTTTTGTGGCGTCGCAGATTATGCCGGCGGTGTTTGACCAGACGACGGTGGACATCGATGCGAAGAGTAAGAGCGAGACATTCTGGTTCCGCGTGACTGGGTCGGTGCTGAAGTTTGACGGCTTCCTGCGCGTCTACGAGGAATCGAAGGAAGGCAAGGACGAAGAAGACGAAGAGTTGAAGCACAAGTTGCCGGCGCTGGAAGCCGGAGAGAAGCTGACGCTCAAGGAATTGAAGCCGGAGCAGCATTTCACGGAACCACCTCCGCGTTACAACGAAGCTTCGCTGGTCAAGGAGCTGGAAGAGCGCGGGATCGGGCGTCCATCGACCTATTCGGCGATTCTTTCGACGATTCAGGAGCGGCAGTACGTGCAGAAGCTGGGCGGAAAGTTCACTCCAACCGAGATTGGGTTGGTGGTTACGGATCTACTGGTTGAAAACTTCCGCGACATTTTCGATATTGCCTACACCGCTGGCCTGGAAGAAAAGCTCGACGAGATCGAAGAAGGCAAGGAGAAGTGGACCGACACGCTGGCTGAGTTCTACAAGAAGTTTACGAAGGATCTCAAATATGCCGAAAAGCATATGGAGAACATCAAGCGGATGGAGAAGCCCACAGACGAGAAGTGTGAGAAATGTGGAGCGCCGCTAGTGATCAAGTGGGGCAGGCACGGATCGTTTTACGCTTGTAGCACCTACGATAAAGAGGATCCGAATACCTGCACGTTTACGAAGGAAAATCCGATCAACTTGCCTGATCTTGACTCGGCCGATGTGCAGGAGACTGGCGCGGCGGAAGAATATTGCGAGAACTGCGGGCGGGTGATGGTGCTGAAGCGCGGGCGCTTCGGGCAGTTCATGGCGTGCACGGGATATCCGGACTGCAAGACTACTCGTCGGCTTGATCAGGGCAAGAAAGTTCCGGACATTCCGCTAGACGAGCCTTGCCCGAAGTGCGGGCGAAACATGATGATCCGACATGGACGTTATGGGGAGTTCACTGCTTGCAGTGGATATCCGGAGTGCAAGTATGTGAAGCAGAACTATATTGGGGTGAAGTGCCCGGAGTGCAAGGAAGGCGACCTGGTCGAAAAACGCGCTCGCAAGGGCAACACGTTTTATGGGTGCGGAAATTATCCCAAGTGCAAGTTCACTTCGGCGCACAAACCGATTGCTGAAAAGTGTCCGAGTTGCGGGAGCGAGTACCTGGTGCAGAAGTTCCTGAAGGACGGACCGGTGATTGCGTGTCCGAATAAAGAGTGCGAGTACGAGCGCCCAGCGCCGGAACTGGCGGCGACTACGAGCGCATAATAAGGAAGTAATCGAGCTTCGCTCGCCGGACAGCCGAGGACGGCTGTCCCCACATAGGCCTAAGTCAACCCGCGGTAAGCAAATCATACGGAGGTAATCCATGTCGAAGAGAGCGACCACTGCTGATGCACAACTGATTTTGCAACTCTACGATCTGCGCCGCGAGGCGGAAATGCGCAAGGCGCGAAACTGGTGGGTGACAGGATTTTGGCCGGAGAGTGCCGACGATGTCATGAAGATTTCCGGTGCCATGGGGACACAGGAAAACAACTGGCTGCGGCAGGTCGCCGGATACTGGAGCATGGCCGCAGCCTTTGTGCTGCAGGGAGCGCTGAGTGAGGAGTTGTTCATTCAGCCGGCAGTAAGCGGGGAGATGTTTCTCGTATTCGGCAAGGTTCATCCCTTTCTTAAGGAGCTGCGGGAAAAAATGGGGGACCCGCACATGTTCGAGAACATCGAGAAGGTGATCACGGGTTCGAAGTTCGGGCTGGAGCGGCTGAAGTTGACACTGAAGCGGCTCCAAACAATGCGTGAGAAGAGGGCTGCGGCGAAGGCGAGCTAAAGAGGCCGGAGCGTCTCGCTGAGCTCGACGGGACACCGAGGCGGCTGTCCCCACATGAACGTCTCCACACGAATATCTCCGCAAACCGAGATACCAAGCCATCTGTTATCCTAAACGGCTGTGCGGATGATCTGGTGGTTCCTGATCCTGGGCGTGAGTACGCTGGTAGTGGTGTGTGTTGCGATCGCTCTGTATGTGCGGTTGCGGCACCATTTGCAGGCTGCGCATGCTGCCCGGGATGGAAGTGCCAGCGAAGTAGAACACGAGCATCACGCAGGCGACGTTGAGCACTGATGCTGGCGTTGAAGAAGATTCGGAGACTCCTCCATGGCAAAGCAGGCAATTCAAACATTAAGCACTTCGCAGGGACGCATCTTCGAAGGCGCGCGGCAGGTCGCTCTGGTGGTTGGCGGCAGCCTGGTGGTGGCATTATGCGCGCGCATCACGATTCCGTTGCCGGGTACGCCTGTGCCGCTGACGGTGCAGAACTTCGGAGTGCTGCTGGTCGGGCTGTTGCTGGGCAGCCGGCGCGGGTTTGCGGCGATGGCGCTTTATCTGGCGGAAGGCGCGATGGGGATGCCTGTGTTCAGCCCCACGGGTCCGGGGGGAATTGCTCAATTGCTTGGTCCCACTGGCGGATTTCTGCTGGCCTATCCGCTGGTGGCGTGGCTTGCGGGTTTCATCGTTGAGCGTGGACGCAAGAGTTTCGCTCGCGCTGCGCTGGGCAGCCTTCTCGGTGAGGTTGTGCTTTTTGCCGGAGGTTTGGGATGGCTCGCGGTACTGACGCATTCGGTCGCGCAAGCATTTCGCTGGGGGCTTTACTGGTTTGTTTTCGCTGAAGTAATTAAGGTGATGATGGCTGCTGGAATTGCGGCGCGCTGGCAGCGACGTTTGAAGGGACAGCAGTAGGAAGGGCAGCAGTTAGCAATTAGGTTTGGAGTTCATCAATGACAGTAATTTCGGAACAAGAAACGAAGAATTCCGGCGGCGATCCTGCTTCGCAGGTGCGCGAGATCTCGATCGCTCACAGCCCGGATTCTGATGATGCTTTTATGTTTTACGGTCTGGCTACCAACAAGGTTCGCGTCCCCGGATTGCGTTTCACGCATACGCTTTGCGATATCGAGACCCTGAACCAGAAGGCGCGCGAGGGCGTCTACGATGTGACGGCGATTTCGTTTCACGCTTATCCTTATATACAGGACCTGTACGCGCTGATGTCCTGTGGCGGCAGCGTGGGCGAAGGCTATGGGCCGATGATCGTTTCGCCGCGGCCGTTTACGCAGAGTGAGATCAAGGAGAAACGCATTGCCGTTCCGGGTACGCTCACTACCGCCTATCTTGCGCTGCAGCTTTTTGCCCCGGGAGTGGAAACTGAAGTTGTACCTTTCGACCAGATCATCCCGCAGGTACTCGAGGGCAAATACGAGGCAGGGCTGATCATCCATGAAGGGCAGTTGACCTATGACAAAGCGGGACTGCACCGCATTGTCGATCTGGGGAGATGGTGGCAGAAGATGACGGGTTTGCCTTTGCCGCTGGGCGGGAACGCGATTCGGCGCGCGCTTGGCCCTGAGCTGGTGGCTGCGGTTAACGGTGCGCTGCGCGACAGCATTCAGTACGCGCTCGAGCACCGCGAAGAAGCTTTGTCTTATGCAATGCAGTTCGCCCGCGATCTTGATCCGCAGACCGCGGACCGGTTCGTCGGGATGTATGTGAATGAGCGGACTCTGGATTACGGTCCGGACGGGCGCGAAGCTGTGGTGCGACTGCTTGATATGGGGCACAAGGCTGGAATTATTGGACCTGAGGCGCGCGTGGATTGGCTAGGGTAGAGCTTCCTGAAGGAGCATCCGCGTTTGTCCGTTACTATCGAAAGCATTCACCAATCCCAGACCCTATTGATCGACGCTGACGATACGCTCTGGGAGAACAACGTTTACTTTGAGCGGGCGATCGTCCGCTTTATTTCGTTTCTCAATCACCACGAGTTTTCTCCCGAGCAGGTGCGCGAAGTTTTGAACGATGTGGAGCGGGAATGCATCGTAAAGCACGGATACGGACTGCACAGCTTTTCGCACGCGCTGGTGGATACGTTTGAGCGGCTCAGCGTGCGGCCGGTCACGGAGGAGTTGCATGCGCAAATCACCGGATTTGCACATTCGGTTGCGGACCATGCGATTGAATTTCTGCCTGACGTCCCGCAGACTCTGGAATACCTTTCGAAGCGGCATCGGCTGATTCTGGTGACTAAGGGTGCGATCGCGGAGCAATCGGGAAAGATCGAGCGGTCGGAGCTGAAGGGATATTTCGCGGCCACGGAGATCGTGGCGGAAAAAAATCCCGCGACTTATCACGGTCTGGTCGAGAAACATGCGCTTTCGCGGGATTCCACTTGGATGATTGGGAATAGTCCCAGGTCGGACATCAATCCGGCGCTGGCTGCGGGATTGCACGCGGTCTTTGTGCCTCATGGGGATACGTGGATACTCGAGCATGAAGAGGTGAATGCGGCTCCGGCGGCGCAACGGTTGTTGATTGTGGGGCGGTTTGCGGAGTTGCGGGAACATTTTTAGTGCGCGTGCTCGGCCGGTAGTGCGGGAAAATCAAAATCCCGAGGGTGCGGCGTTCGTCAATCCCACCCTTGCGCAAAGAACGCGCAAGGATGGGCCACCCGGCACCAAACTAACCAACAACCCGGCCTCGCGGGGCGTTGTTGCCGCGTGCTACGCTCAATCTGCTCGGCGTTCCGTACCACTTCATCTTGGCCGTGGAGACCAACCATTTCCGCAGGCTGTTGCGCACCGTTGAAGCTCTCTCCGAGCTGGGGCCGGAGCTGACGGTGGAGCGCGAATTCTCGGACACTTCGCGCCATATGCTCTCGGCCGTGATGGAGGCGGCAGGGGCGCGCGAAGGCGCGCTTTTCGTTTTCAACGAGAAGCCGACGATGCTGACCTCGGCCGCGATGAGCGGATTCGCCATGCTGCCCGAGCCGGCCTTCATTCCTCTTCTGCCCAAGCACGCTCACGCACTGGCAGCGGCGCGCGGTCCGATTGTGCTGAATGCTTCTACGTATTCGATCTTCCTCAGCTCCAACGGCAACGTTGCTCCGGAACTTTTCAAGTGCCTGGCCCCGCTCAAAGCTTCGGGCAAATTGGCCGGCGTGGTGGCGCTGGGGCGGCGTCCCGGTGACTCGCCTTACGAAGAAGCTGAGTTGGACGCAATGGAGCTGTTGTGCAACTACATTGGTCTGGCGGTGCAAAACCATGCCCTGTCGCAAACACTGGCGCAGCGCGTGACCGAGAATTTGCGGCTGATGGCTTCCCTGCACGGATTCTATGACACCGCGCTCGAGGCTTTTGCCACTGCGATTGATGTGAAGCACGTCAACATTCACGGGCACTCCCTGCGTGTGGGCCGCTATGCGGCCGCGATCGGCGAAGCGATGGGAGCGGATGCGAGCGACGTGGCCGCGCTGCGCAGCGCGGGATATCTGCACGACATCGGCAAGGTCGCGGTCGACCGGCGGTTGTTCAGCAAGCCGGGAGCGTTGAATCCCGAAGAGTTTCGCGAGATGGCGGACCACACGGTGGTTGGCCATCAGATTGTCAGCAGCGTCGAGTTTCCTTGGCCGAAGATTCACGAGGCGGTGCGTTGGCATCACGAGCGCAGCGACGGTTCGGGTTATCCCGACGCGCTTGCCGGCGAGGAGCTGCCCATGCCGGTGCGCATCATGGCGCTGGCCGATACGTTTGACGCCATGACCAGCACGCGACCTTATCGCGAATCACTTTCGCTGGGTAGTGCGTTGAGCGATCTGGTGCGCATGACTCCGCAGAAGTACGATCCGAATGTGGTGCAGGCTTTCTTGATCCAGGTGCGGCGTGATGCTGTGGGCAGCAATCGGGCTCCGCTGCTGGGCGAGCATATGCCGGTAAATATCGCTCCCAGCGACGTTGACCAACTGGCTGCGACCTTGCAGCATAAGGTTTCTCGCGGCAAGATGTATCTGACGTAATTCAGCTTCTAGCTGCTAGCTTCCCCCAAAGCTTCCTCTTCTCTTGGTAACCACTTTTGGTAACGACGGGTAGCAACCTTTTCCTACCTTTCGGGTTGATAATGAGGGGAGCTGCTGTCTTCCCTGGGGAGTCCCCATGCGTCTGGGCCGCACGAAGTTTGTCACTTTCCTGCTCTGCTTCAGCCTGGCGTGTACCGTCCCGCAATTGCTGGCTAAGAAGAAGAATAAGACTGCCTCCAGCCCAGATGATCAGAGGCGCGCGCTGCACGCGCTGAATCGCCTTACGTTCGGGCCGCGACCCGGAGATGTGCAGCAAGTAATGGCGGTCGGCGTCGACCAATGGATTGACCTGCAATTGCATCCGGAAAGGATCGACGACAAAGCTCTCAACGCACGCCTGGAGGCGTTCCGGACTCTGCGCATGAGCAATCGGGAGATTGCGGAAGACTTTCCGGATGGTCAGGAGATCACTCAAGTGCGAAACGGCAAGAGGCCTATGCCGTCGGATCCGGCGCGGCGCGCGGTGTTTCAGGTGCAACTGGCGCGGCAAGAAGAGAAGAAGGAACGCAAGGAAGAGGCGGGGAAGAATGCGACTGCCGCTGCGCCAGACAAATCCAGTGGCGCGCAGCCTGATCGGTCGATTATGGCGGCGGCGAATGCGGGAACCGACGGCGGCAACAACACGCCGCATGCCACGATGAACACCGCGATGAATGGCACGATGAGCGATAGTGCAAACTCCGGCGTCGGCGTTGTCAGTAACGATCCTGCCGCAGATGCAAGGAACACTCCGCAAGATCAGGACACGATGGCGGCCGCTGCGCCTTCGTCAACAACGAAGCTAACACCAGAGGAAAAGGAACAGGCGCGGCTTCGCGAGGAGCAACTATACGCAGACCTCGAAGTGCAGCGGCTGCCGAACCTTCCGCCGGACGAGCGCTTCAAGAAGGTTCTCAGCATGTCGCAGCAGCAGCAGGTTATGCTGGCTGACTCTTTGCGCGGAGGCAAGGGGCAGGAGTTTCTTGAAGGCATGACTCCGAAACAGAAGGAAACCCTGCTTGCCATGAACAATCCCGGGGGCGTGGTTACGGGCGAACTGGCGCAGGCGAAGCTTCTGCGCGCGGTCTACAGCCAGCGCCAGTTTGAAGAAGTGATGACCGACTTCTGGTGCAACCACTTTAATGTGTTTGTGGACAAAGGACTCGATCGCCTGATGGTGACGAGCTATGAGCGCGATGTGATCCGCCCGCATGCGCTCGGCAAGTTTGAGGATCTTCTTGTGGCCACCGCGAAGAGTCCGGCGATGTTGTTCTACCTGGATAACTGGCTGAGCGTCGGGCCAACCTCGGAGCAGGGGCTGGGAATTCCTGCGCACCCTGGGCCGTATTGGCATCCTCCTCTGCGGCGGGGCAAGCGCACGAGCGGGTTGAATGAGAACTACGGACGCGAGTTGATGGAGTTGCATACGCTGAGCGTGAACGGCGGATACTCGCAGCGCGACGTGACCGAAGTCGCCAAAGTTTTTACGGGATGGACCATCGACAAGCCTGCGCAAGGCGGCGGTTTCAAGTTCGATCCACGCATGCACGAGCCGGGGCCGAAGTTTGTGTTGGGGCATAAAATCAAGCCTAAGGGCGAAGGTGAAGGCATGGAGGTGTTGCACCTTCTCGCTACGAATCCGCAGACGGCACATTTTATTTCTCTAAAGCTGGCGCAGCGCTTTGTCTCCGACGATCCGCCGCCGGCTTTGGTGGACCGCATGGCGAAGACGTTCTTGAAGAAAAAGGGCGACGTCCGCGAAGTGCTGGACACGCTGTTTCACTCGCCCGAGTTTTGGGACGACACTACCTACCGCGCCAAGGTGAAGACGCCTCTGGAATTTGTGGCCTCGGCGGTGCGGGCGACCGGCGCGGAGATTGAGGATGCGCAGCCGCTGGTCGGGCAACTCAACCGCATGGGCATGCCGCTTTACGGCGCGCAGCCGCCTACCGGCTATTCGATGAAGGCGGAGACCTGGGTGAGTTCTTCGGCGCTGCTGACCCGCATGAATTTTGCACTGGCATTGACCAGCGGCAAGATCAAGGGTGTGAAGGTGGACGCGGTGCAGCTGGCGGGAACCAGTTCGGGACCGCCGGATGCGGCGGCGACGCTGGCTATGCTTGAAGCAAGTCTGCTGGTTGGAGGAGTGTCGCAGCAGACGCACGATTCGATTGTGGCGCAAATCGAGGCGGCGGGAAAGAATGGTGCCCCTCCGAAGCCGGATAACAAGGCCGGGGCGCGGAAGCCCGCGGGCGCAGGGCGTCCGCCCGATGTGAGTACGATTGCGGGATTGTTGTTGGGTTCGCCCGAGTTTCAGAGAAGATAGCTGCGGACCGCCAGGAGCTTTTTATGTCGATTACACGTCGGGTTTTTCTTCGCAACAGTGCGCTTGCGGTCGTCGGAACAGCGGCGGTGCCGAGTTTTCTTGCTCGGGCCGCGATGGGCGCGGCTGAGCCGGGTGCACGCACCAAGAGGCTGGTCGTGATCTTCCAGCGGGGGGCGGCCGATGGTCTGAATATTGTGGTGCCTTATGGCGAGCCGCAGTATTACTCGATGCGGCCGAGCATCAACATTCCGCGCAAGGCTGTGCTTGATCTTGATGGGTTCTTCGGCTTGCATCCTTCACTCGCTTCGTTTCAACCTTTGTGGAAGCAGCGTCAATTGGCGATTGTGCATGCTGCGGGATCGCCTGACCCGAGCCGCTCGCACTTCGACGCGCAGGATTTCATGGAGGCGGGCACCCCCGGGGTGAAGTCGACGGAAGATGGATGGCTTAACCGATCACTGCACGATTTGCCGCAGCCGGCGCAGAAGTCTCCGTTTCAGGCGATCGCGATGGGGCCTTCGATCCCGCGCATCTTGAGCGGGCTTGAGCCGGCGATCGCCATGAATAACATCAATGACTTTTCCGTCGGCGGACGGAATCCGAAGCCCTCGCCCGCCGCGAGCGCGTTCGAAGCGATGTACAACCATTCGACCGACACTGTGCTGCACGGCACCGGTGAGGAAACTTTTGATGCGGTGAACATGCTGAAGGCTGCCGATCCGTCGAAGTACAAACCCGCGCCGGGCGCGGATTATCCCAAGGGACGGTTCGGTGACAGCCTGCGGCAGCTCGCGCAACTCATCAAGGCGAACCTGGGGGTGCAGGTGGCGTTTGCTGATATTGGCGGATGGGACCATCATGTGAACGAAGGCGCTACCGAAGGGCAGATCGCGAATGTGTTGCGCGACTTCTCGCAGTCGCTGGCTGCGTTCTGGACTGATCTTGGAGCCCTTGGGGAAGACACTGTGGTTGTGACGATGTCGGAATTTGGGCGCACGGCGCGCGAAAACGGCAATCGCGGCACTGATCATGGCCACGCGAATGTGATGTTTGTGCTGGGGGGGCCGGTGAAGGGTGGCAGGGTTTATGGGCGCTGGCCGGGGCTTGATCAGTCGCAGCTTTACGAGGGGCGCGATCTGGCTTTGACTACGGATTTCCGGCAAGTGCTCGGGGAGGCAGTTGCGCGGCACATAGGGAACAAGAATCTTAATGATGTGTTTCCGGGGTATGAGAATCAGCCGGGGAAATTCCTGCGACTCGTCGGATAGTCAGATTGCTGTCCTGACCGGAAAGCGGCGTCGCAGGGCTGCGATCAATGCAGCGTCAGCCTTAGCTGACACCATCTCTAGTGGAGAAAATCCTTTTCTCCAGGCCAGCCAAAGTGTGATCAGCAGGAGCACGATCGTGATCAGGACGTTTGGCCAGGCGTTCAGGCCCCACTGACCGCGCCAGACAAGTTGCAGAGACGCAGAAAATGGAGCCAGATATGGAATTGGCCACTGATAGCCTTCTGGACCGCGAGAACCCAGAACGTCTTCGAACAAATGCACATGAAAACTCAGCAGCGCGAGGAAGCCAGTCTTCCATTTCTCTGCCCCAAGCACAAATGCAATCGCGGAAATGACCAGAGCGAATGCGAGGTTGTGAAGAGTGTGGTGATATTGGGAAAACCACAACAGGGGGCGACCTGAGTTTCGCGTAAGCAGTTCGGGGATAATGCCTAGGCCATCGACATCAGGGGCGACGCAGGCGAGGGTGACGAGGGTGCGGTCTCTCTGTCCTAAGTCGAAACAGTTTGCGAAAACCCATCCCGTGAAAAAATGAGTGACCGGACTCATGGGGTTTGGCAAGTCAGAATGCTAGATTTCAACCAGCACATCGCCGTTTTCGATCTTCAGCGGATACACGGCGACCTTCACGTTGGGATTCTGGTCGGGGATGCCGGTCTTTGGATCGTATGCCCAGCCGTGCCACGGGCAGATTATTTTTCCGCCTTCGATCATTCCCTGCCCTAGCGGGCCGCCGCGATGCAGGCAGACGTTGTCCATGGCGCTGTAGACCCCGTTTACATTGGCGACGCAGATGGTTTTCGCGCCGCAGGGAAATTCTTTGGCTTCGTCGGCGGGTGGGAGGTCGGATTGAATCGTGAGCTTAGTAAAGTTCGGCATAGGAATCGGCAATTGGCAGTTGGCAGTTAGCTTGAACCGGTTGACCAAACGCAAACTGCCGACTGCTAATTGCTCATTTCGGCTGCAGGGTTTGCGCGATCATTACCTGGCGCTTGAAGTTTTCGAGCATATTTGGATCGAGGCGCACTTCCGTAGGCTTTTTCGCTAGCGTCATGGTGTCGATTTTGTCCTGGAGCTTTAGCAGGGCGTAGAAAAGATTTTCGGGACGCGGCGGGCAGCCGGTTACGTAAACGTCCGTGGGAACGATTTTGTCGACGCCCTGCAGAACGGCGTAAGTGTTGAATGGGCCGCCGACCGAGGAACAGGCGCCCATCGAGATCACCCACTTGGGGTCGGGCATCTGGTCGTAGATGCGCTTGACGACCGGCGCCATCTTCAAGGTTACTGTGCCTGCCACGATCATCAGGTCGCTTTGGCGCGGGCTGGGACGGAAAACTTCTGAACCGAAGCGGGCGATGTCGAAGCGCGCGGTGGAAGACGCGATCATTTCGATGGCGCAGCAGGCTAGGCCGAACGTCATCGGCCACACAGCGGACTTGCGCGCCCAGTTGAAGACGTAGTCCACCGTGCTGATCATGAAATTCTTCTCGAACTTGTTTTGCAGCCAGCCCATCAGGAGACCTCGTTGTAGAACAATTATACAGTTCAAGCGCCAGGCTAGTTTGGCGCAAGGCCTCCAGTCTAGGTACCCCTCGGGCAGGTGTCAATGAATTCAGGGTTGGGTAGGCACTTTGGAAATTGAGCATGAATTCGAGTGGGGAGTGCTTCGTGTATTCTGATTTCATGCAACGCCCCACAACGCAGCAATGGTTGATGATGGTGGCTAGCCTAGTCCTGGTTATAGGCATCGTGTGGGGCCAATTCTGGCGTCCGGGACTCCTTATTTGTGCCGGCTTGTGGCTCGTTCTCGTTTTCGCCGGTCTCTTATGGCGAAGGCGGAATCCGGGTTAGGCAACGCCGCTTTCCGATCTCTGCTGTTCGGATTCTTCCTCGAGCACAAGTCTTCCGCGTTCCACGGCGAGCGAAGAGTAGCCCACGACCACCGGGGGTGGTGGGTTGCCCCTCGCTCCCAACTCAGCTACAAATAGACATCCATGGATTCCAGACCCGCCGTGGCTGCTGACCGCGCACGCACTTCCGCTTTGCTCGTCGATACGTGGGTTCGCATCCGCACCTCGCTGTTTTGGATGGTGGCCATTGCTCTCTTTCTGCGCGTGGGCTGGATCGTCGTCGGGCACACTTACAAGTTCAAGAGCGCGGACGATAATTTTGGGTTCGGCTGGGAGATGGGACGCATTGCCGCGGCCATCGCCTCGGGACACGGGTTCAGCAATCCCTTTGGCGCAGCTACGGGGCCGACCGCGTGGGAGCCTCCGCTCTATCCTTATCTGACTGCGGGGGTGTTTCACATCTTCGGCATTTATTCGCGGGCTTCGGCATTCGTGCTGCTCTCGCTGAACAGCGTTTTTTCGGCTCTGACCTGCATTCCGATTTTTCTCGTCGCCCGGCGGATTTTCTCCGAGAAGGTTGCGGTCGGCGCCGCGTGGACATGGGCTCTGCTTCCCTACGCGATGTACTGGTGCACGCGCTGGGTCTGGGAGACGAGTCTCTCGCCGCTGCTCTTGGGCGTGATCCTCTGGCTTACGCTGACCATGGAAGAACGCGACGGACTGAAGCCGTGGCTTTGGTTTGGCTTGCTCTGGGGCGTCGCTGCTGTGGACAGCACGGTGCTGCTGTCGTTCCTGCCGGCCTCTGGGCTGTGGGCCTGGTATCACCGCGCTCGACGGCGCAAGCCGTCGCTGACGGGCGTGATGCTGGCTTCGGTGGTTTTCCTGGTCTGCGTCGCGCCCTGGACGGTGCGCAACTATGAAACCTTCGGCAAGTTCATTTTCATCCGCGACAACTTTGGGGCGGAATTGCATCTGGGCAACAGCAACGGCGCCGACGGCACATGGCGGCAGGTTTTGCATCCCACGCAGGATGTCTACTCGATGCGTGAGTACACCGCGATGGGCGAACTGGCGTATATCGCAATGCGCAAGCGGCAGGCGCTCGACTATATCGAGGCTGACTACGGACGGTTTGCTGTCCTCTGCGTGAAGCGTTTTGTTTATTTTTGGGCTGGACCGCCGCGGCTGGCGCAGGTGTGGTGGCTGTCGCAGGTGAAGAACTCGCTCTTTCTGGCTTCTTCTGTCCTGATGTTCTGGGGATTGGGACGGGCCTTGCGCCGGCGCAGACCGGGCGCCTGGCTTCTGTTCTGGTTGATCTTGTTTTATCCGGCGATTTACTACGTGGTGTTTCCCGGGCAGCGCTACCGGCATCCGATTGAGCCGGAGATGACGATCCTCGGAGTATATTTGCTGACCGAAGCCGGGAGGAAAAACCGTTCGGAGGACATGCCCCCAAACCGCGAATGAAAATACGTGAAGAAGTGTCCGAAGAACGTGCTGGCTATGAACACTAACCGCCCACAGACTGCGTTCAGCGAGGTTTGATCTCCCTAGTGTCGACGGCTTGTTTCAGCTGAAACCGAGTGGTGGGTTGGCAGGTCGAGTAGCCTGCAGGCCTGGTCGAGTCCGAGTCTGGGCTCTCGCGAACGACGCGATAGGCGCGGATTGTGAAACACGTCTTTTCGTCCTGCTGCAGCGTGAGAAGGTGCTGCGGGCGAGAATCCAGCGCCTGAATCTCAATATCCGGCGGCCGAGTCACGAACGGGTCGTTTCCGCCCTGGACCGCGTCCTCATTTTCTGACAGGCTCTGGCCATCCTCGAGAAGAGGCGGTTGGAATTGAAAGGGGTTAGTGCCAGCCTCCGGATTCCGAGCGAGCGCGGATACGGGCTTCGAAGAATCAGAGCTGTTGTTCGGCGAGGATTGCGCCGCAGCAGTGGCGACGCACAGGCAAATCAGCAAAGAGAGAAGCAGCAGGCGTGGAGCGTACATGAGGCCCTCCTCTTTCAGCGAATTATAGTCCCCGCCGTCGAAAGATGCAGAAAGAATATAAGAAAGAAAGCGACTGAGTACCGCTACTTATTGTTCTCCAGCTCAATCTTCAAAACATGAATCCGCTTGAGCTTGGTATCCAGAATACCGGTGAGTTTCACCTTCTGTCCCTCGAAACCGTGCACCAGATCGGGGCGGTCGAGGCGGAAGACGTCTTTGCCATCTTTGCCTGAAGACAGAACCAGGTAGCCTCCCAGATGCTCGATGCAGTACGTTGAGCAGGTATTCGAGGTCCCGCCCATGGATTTGGACTTGAGCATCTCCTGGTGAGACCGCGTCAGGGAGTGAATATTCAAGGCGCACTGGCTGTCGGAAATTTCACCATGAAAGACTTGCATGTTCTGGCTGTAAGCGGCGCTCGCCACGGCCAGAATCCCTGCTGCGCAACAAATCGCGGCTCGATTCATAACTAGTCCTTAATCTTCGCTTCTCAGGGCAGGACGGTGAACTTCATGTGCATGCCCTCGTGGTCTTCACTGCAAATCACGGTGCAGACCACTACATACTCGCCCGGTTCGGCCGGCGCGGTGAGCTGGAATTCCTGCTTGCCGGGCTTGAACAGCAGGTCCCATCCCTCCACCTTGGTTCGATCTTTGGCTCGCAGCAAGCTGAAGCCGTGGATTGATCCATCCCGGTTCCAGGTTTTGCCGCGGCGGGCCGTCACTCGCAGAAGCACTTGCTCTCCGGCCTTGACGGTGATCTCCGGGGTGCTTTCTCCTGCAATCTTGTAGCGGCTGTCGTGGTCCGCGAGCAGTTCGATGACGTGCATGGGCACGTCGACATGGTCCTGCGCGCCAACGCCAGGCCGCTCCGTTAACAGAACGCTTGCCGCAGCGATTAACATAAGACTACGGCAAAAGCTGGCTGATTGCTTCATCGGTTGTCTTTAATAGTTATCTTCAGCGGTTACCTTCAGGGTTGTTGTTACTGCGACATGTAGAAAAGCACCAGGCGCATGTCCTCGTCGGTAATCGTGGCCCGCACCCGCATGTGACGGAGAACGGTCGCCATCATGCGTGGTGGAAATTTCCGTGGAGCGGCGTGACACCGGCCGCAGTTGGCGTGGTAGCGCTGCTCCCCTTGCAGGCGCATGGCGTCGGCATCGGAGGTGCGCGCAACAGTGGGGATGCTTACGTCCTTTTTACCGGAAGGCCCTTCGGCGCGGGCTAACGAAGCACACACAAAAGAACTCAGAGCGAGGACACAGGCAAGAATTGTAATTCTCGCTTTTATCGTGACCCGGTTCATCGTGCCCCCGATGGTCCCAGCGGGATCAGGAAGCGGTAGGCAATTCCTACGCTCCAGAGGTTAAGGTTCCCTGATGAACTGAATTGCCGCGCGTAACTGCCTACGACCTTGAGCCCGTCCTGCAGGTAGTAGTTCAAGCCAAATTCACCTTCGCGGGTGTTGGCGGGAGCGAGCCCTAGGGCTGCTGCTTCGTCGGCGCTAATCGATCCGCTGAAAAATTGTTCCCCCCGGGCGGCGATCTCAGTGCGGCGCATCGCCTTCCGCCAGAAATTGAGCTGGCTCAGCCGGTAGGCGCCGTCGACCCAGTATCCGCTGCCGTACGTGGTTCGAGCGTACTCGCCGTGCATGTTCAGTGGAAGGCGCGTCGACCACCAGGCGAAATGAAATCCAAAAGAGTTGGTGCGCGTGTCTTGCAGCAGCTTCTGAAAGGAAGCTCCTACCTCAAGCCTCGTCCCGGGGAAGAAGAAACTCATTCGGCCGCCGGCGTCGCGGTCCGATTGCAGGTTGTTGTGCCCGGTGTCGATTGCCGAGACATAGGCGGCGTAGGTGAAGTTTGCCTTGGGATTGACCGCGAATCCGCCACGCAGCATCATGCCATCGCTTGATTCAGACGACAGCGGCAGGATTAACGGATCCTGCTGCAAGCTGCGAATCCAGATGGGATACAGGCGCTCGTTGAAGATGCCGAATGGCGTGAGAAATCGTCCCAGGGTGACGTTGACGTAAGGGTTGGCTATGTAGTCGGCCTGCGCGTAGTCGAGGTTCTTGCTGACCTGGCCGCCGTAAGGGCCGCCGCCGGGAGGACGCTGAAACGCACCCTCGCACTCCATTCTTGCTTCCACCAGCCAACGGTCGCCCAGCGGCACGAGAAGAACGGGATTGATCTGCTCATCAATCTGATTTTGCCCGGCGGTGACGAAGTTGAAGTAACCTGCCGTGCCGGTCAGGATGGGGATTGGCTTCTCTACATCCGAGGATTGACCCACCGACGATTGACCGGTCGACGATTGACCGGCAGCCAGACACGCCGCGAAGAAAAGAAATAGCCCGGCCCACCCCGGCAGAACTGCCCGCAGCCAGCGCCGTAAACCTTCTTTCTTCCGCAAAGACCGCACGCCCAGACTCCACTCAAGCCTTTGCAAGGATTGTCTTTCAAGGCAGCTAACGAAGGGAACATCACTGAGGTAACTTCCGTATACCAAGGTAGGAGCAGTTCGTCTTTTTTGGCCTGCCCCTCACCTATTGCGAGTCGCTGCGTCTAACCCGTTGAAACGGAGGAAGCCGATGAACCGTCAACGCCAATTCCCCACCTGGTTGGGTGCCGTTCTGGGAACCATCTGTGCCCTGCTCGTGCTTGCGATCGGAGCCGAATGTTCCGATCACCGGGGCGCATTCACCGAAGAATTCCATCAGACCTATGCTCTTACTCCCGACGGCCGCGTGGAGCTCGACAACATCAATGGCGCGGTTCACATCTCTACCTGGGATCAGAATGAAGTGAAGGTGGACGCCGTCAAGTATGCTGACTCAAAAGACCGTCTCGACGAGGCGCACATCGAAATCGATTCGAGCAAGGAATCTCTTTCGATTCGCACCAGGTATCCGGACCATGATCATACTTTCAACTGGGGATCGCACAATAATCCTGCGAGCGTTGAATACACGCTGACTGTGCCGCGCACCGTACGGCTGGACGAGATCAAGCTGATCAATGGCTCGCTCGACGTCACCGGCGTCACTGGAGAGGTGCATGCCTCGTGCATCAACGGACGGCTGGAAGCGCACAATCTCGCCGGGCGCGCTGAACTTTCGACCATCAACGGGCATCTGGATGCCAGGTTTGACCAGCTTGCCGGGTCATCGGTCGAGCTGAATTCGGTGAACGGCTCAGTTGCACTGACGATTCCTTCGGATTCCAAGGCGGAAATCGAAGCCAGCACCGTTTCTGGAGGAATCGAGAACGACTTCGGGCTGCATGTGAATCATCACCGCTATGTTGGCCACGACTTGCGCGGAGAGTTGGGCTCGGGTGGACCGCGCATCAAGGTGGAGAACGTAAACGGACGCATTGAGATTCATCATGCCTCGGACGGCCGCGCTCTGAGCCCGGTTAAAGACTTGAGTTATCGCGACAAGGACGATGACGACGAGATCTAGGTTAGTAAGAACGCTCAGTAAATCGTGTATCCCGGCGCGGGCGTGCGTAGGTCGGGCTTCGTCGCCATCAGCAATAATGCGCCTTCGCGCTTAAACGCACGCAGATCGTCCAGGCTGTGAAACGATTTGGTCTTGTAGTCGTCGGGCGTGGGCGTGTCGTCGGGGATGCGACAAGCTTCCACGTTTTCGAAGGCGTGCTTCTTCAGAAGATCGACGTAATCCGCCTGCGAGCGCACGTGCACCGGCACTTTAAGCTTGTCGACCCACTGCAGCGAGTATTCATTATCTTTATAAAGATTGATCAGGATGAATAGTTTTCCTCGCGGCGCCATCACGCGAAAGAGTTCCATCAGCGCGCGGTCCTGGTCGGCGTAGTAATAAAACGACTCGACCGACAAGACTTTGTCGAAGAAGTTTTCTTCCCAGGGAATCTGCTGGGCCGATCCCCAGACGTAGAGTACGTTGTCGAAATCTTTCGAGGCGGCGCGAGCCTCGCGAATCATTTCGTCGGCCACGTCGAGGCCGACTACCTGGCCGAACCCATCCGGGCCTTCGCCGACCAGTCGCGCCAGCAGCCGGGTCGCCCAGCCCGAGCCGCAACCCAGATCGAGCACGCGCTCGCCCGGACGCAGCTCCATGCGGCGAATTGTTTTCGCCGTAATGTCGAGATGATGGCTTTCCATCTTCGGGCCTTCGCCGGCCGCGGCCCAGCGGTTGAATTCCTGCTGGAGTTTCTCGTCGGGAGTGAGGGATTTTTCCGGCATGCCAAGCTCAGATTACAACAAAATATGGTAAGTATCCTATAGGATGTGATATCTTATACGATGTTACATGATCAAAAGGGTCGTCCTCGATACCTCGGTCGTAGTGGCGGCGCTGCGGACTCGGGCTGGAGCAGGAAATGCGGTACTCCGGCTGGTAGCAAATCGGCGGCTTATACCGTTAGTTAGTCCGCCCCTCTTTTTGGAATATGAGGACGTGTTGAAGCGTCCAGAACAGCGGATCGCGCACGGCTTGACGTTGGAGATGATCGACGAGTTCCTGGCCGAGCTCGCGGCTCTGGTCGAACCGGTAGAAGTACGTTTTCTCTGGAGACCCCAGGTTCGGGATCCCAGTGACGAAATGGTTCTCGAGGCCGCGATCAATGGTCGAGCGGATGCTTTGGTGACATACAATGTCCGAGACTTTGCCGTGGCAGGTGAGCGATTCGCAGTTCCCGTCCTTCGACCACCCGAGTTGTTAAAGATGGTGAAACGATGAGCAAAGCAACCTATCCCCTAAAGCTCCCCCTCTCGATCAAGAAGGCGGCGCAGCGTTTGGCGCAGGAGGACGGAGTCTCCCTGAACCAATGGATCGCTTCGGCAGTGGCGGAAAAGGTTGGCGTAGTGGAAACTGCGGCGGAGTTTTTCAAGAAACGTGCAAGCTATAAGACCGGCGATCGACTGATGGAGTTTCTTCGCAACGCGCCTAACGTTCCTCCTGAACCTGAAGACTTGAGGTAACCCGGCCGACTCGACCGTAAGCGCGGCTTATCCGGCCCGGTGAGGCGATCAGATATCTTCCGTTGTGTGCTAAAGTTTTCTCCGCATGGCGACACGTCCTCAGAATCCTCCGCCGGAACCCAGGCCCGGCTCGCTTTACTGCCCGAACTGCGCCAAAGAAGTAACCGATCCGCTGACCTGCGGCGATTGCTCTTCAGTCATATGCCGACGCTGCGGCACGCCACTGGAATCTCCTGACGAACTCGGGATCGGATAATGGACTCCGCCCCCGCGCCAGTCACAACCGAAGGCTCGGCATCTGACTCAGAATCCATTCCGGCTCAACCTACTCTGGTTCGCGGGCTCAGCCTGCTTGACTCCGTACTGTTGCTGGTCAGCGGGATCATTGGCTCTTCGATTTTCCTCACCGCCAAGGACATTGCCGGCCCCTTGCCGCAGCCCATGCTGTTCCTGCTGGTGTGGGTGATTGGAGGGGTAGTTTCGCTGTTCGGCTGCGTTGCATTCGCCGAACTTGGATCGATGTTTCCAGAGTCCGGCGGCCAGTATGTCTATCTCCGCGAGGCTTACGGGGATCTGGTGGCATTTCTCTACGGATGGATGCTGTTCGCAGTCGCCAACGGCGGTAGCATCGCCGCTCTTTCAGTGGCCGCAGCGGCCTACACCGGACAAGTCATCCCCATCTTTTCGCAGGAGCACGTTGTGCTTGCGGTCGCGGGGATCACCATCACCCGTGCACACTTGTTCGCTTTGCTCCTCATCGCCATCGTGACCTACGTGAATGTTGTGGGGCTGCGTTGGGGCGCGCTGCTGCAGAATCTATCCACCTGGACGAAGTTCAGCGCCATGGCCGCGTTCGTGGTGCTCGGATTCGCTATCGGTAAAGGCGACTGGTCTCACTTCAGTTCTCACGGCGCTGGCCTGACCATGGGTCTTCATCCCACCCAGTTGATCTCCGCCCTGGGCGTGGCGCTGATTGCGGTATTCTGGGCCTATGACGGATGGGTGTACATCACGTGGGTCGCGGGTGAGGTGAAAGAGCCGCGCCGCAACGTGCCGCTGGCTATGGTGCTGGGTGTGCTTGTGGTCGGCGCGATCTATGTGGCGATGAACGTGACCTACCTGTACGCCTTGCCGCTGCCTGAGATCGCCCGCCACGAAACCATCGCTCACGCCGCGGCAACCGCGCTGTTTTCTCCGCATGCTGCGGTCTGGCTTTCGCTGATGATTGCCGTCTCATGCTTCAGCGCTGCCGCCACCTGCACGCTTTCGGGCGCGCGCGTCTATCTGGCCATGGCGCAGGACGGCGTTTTTTTCAAGCGCATGGCAGTCATCCATCCCAAATGGCGCACGCCGGCATTCAGCCTTATTGGACAAGGCATCTGGGCGGCGCTGCTCACCCTGAGCGGCCGCTATGATCAGCTCTACACCTATGTGATTTACGGCATGGTGCTCTCCTACACCCTGACTGTGATTGGCTTGTTTATTTTGCGCTGGAAGCGTCCGGATATTCCGCGTCCCTACCGTTGCGCGGGATATCCCTGGCTGCCGGCAATCTATGTGCTCGTGGGTGCGACCTGGACGCTGAACACAATCATCACGCGTCCCACCGAAGCTTTCTGGGGGACGGCGATCGTGCTCGTCGGTGTGCCTGGATATTTGTACTGGAAGCGCAGCAATCGGAAAGCTGCGGCGTTAGACTAGAAGAAGATGTTGGGACGGCGCGTCGTCCCGATGCCCTGATTTCACACGCACTTCCAATCCCAGGAGAATTTGCATGCCCGGCACAACCCAAGTCCCGACGCCGCAGGTCTCGACGCCCCTGTCACCAGAAGAGCTGGGGAGGATGGATGCCTATTGGCGGGCTTGCAATTATCTTTCGACGGGCATGATTTATCTTCGTGCCAACCCCCTGCTGCGCGAGCCGCTCAAGCCGGAGCACATCAAGAATCGTTTGTTGGGTCACTGGGGCTCGGATCCGGGCCAATCGCTGGTTTGGGTGCACCTGAATCGTCTGATTAAAAAGTACGACTTAAACGTAATGTACATTTCGGGGCCCGGTCACGGCGCTCCGGCCACGCTCGCTAATTGCTATCTTGAGGGCTACTATTCCGAGATTTATCCGGACAAGAGCCGCGACGAAGCGGGCATGCTTAAGTTTTTCCGGCAATTCTCGTTTCCCGGAGGCATCGGCTCGCACTGCACGCCGGAGACGCCGGGGTCGATTCATGAAGGCGGCGAGCTTGGGTACTCCCTGTCGCACGGGTATGGCGCGGCATTTGATAATCCTGATCTCATCGTCACCGTCGTGGTTGGTGACGGCGAGGCCGAGACCGGGCCGCTTGCGACTTCGTGGCATTCGAACAAGTTCCTGAATCCGATTCGCGATGGGGCCGTCTTACCGGTGCTGCATCTGAACGGCTACAAGATCGCAAATCCTACGATCCTGGCGCGCATTCCGCATGATGAGTTGGAGGCGCTGTTGACCGGCTACGGACACAAGCCTTATTTCGTGGAAGGCAGCGACCCGTTGGCGATGCATCAGAAAATGGCGTCAACCCTGGAGCAGTGCATCCTTGAGATTCGCTCAATCCAGCAACATGCTCGTTCGACGGGCGACACCGCGCGGCCGCGCTGGCCCATGATCGTGCTTCGCTCCCCGAAAGGATGGACCGGACCAAAGGAAGTGGACGGCCACAAGGTGGAAGATTTCTGGCGAGCGCACCAGGTTCCGGTGGTCGACCCGGCCACGAACAAGCCTCATCTCAAAATCGTCGAAGACTGGATGCGCAGCTACAAGCCGGAGGAACTCTTCGACGCCAAGGGGACGCTGGTGCCGCAGCTTCAGGAGCTAGCGCCTTCAGGCACACGCCGCATCTCCGCCAACCCGCACGCGAACGGTGGTCTGCTGCGCAAAGAACTCGAGCTGCCGGATTTTCGCGACTATGCCGTCAAGGTAAAAGCTCCGGGAGGGAGTTATGCCCCGCCTACTGATGTGCTGGCGCACTTTCTTGCCGAGGTGATGCGCCGCAACATGAATTCTTTCCGAGTTTTCGGTCCGGATGAGACGGCGTCCAACCGGCTTACCGCCATCTACGCAGCTTCGAAGAAGACCTGGCTCGCCGAGTACAAGCCGGAAGACGCCGACGGGGGCGAGCTGGATGTTTCCGGGCGCGTCATGGAGATGCTCAGCGAGCACACGTTAGAAGGCTGGTTCGAAGGTTACGTTCTCACCGGCCGCCACGGGCTTTTCTCGACCTACGAAGCCTTCGTTCATGTGATCGATTCCATGTTTAACCAGCACGCCAAATGGCTAGAGAAGTCGAAGAAAGAGGTCGACTGGCGCGCGCCCGTGCCGTCCATCAACATCCTCATAACATCGCTGGTATGGCGGCAGGATCATAACGGCTTCACGCATCAAGATCCAGGGTTCCTTGACGTGGTGACGAACAAGAGCCGGGATATCGTCCGCATCTATATGCCGCCGGACGCGAACTGCCTGCTGAGTGTCGCCGATCATTGCCTGCGCTCCCGAGATTATGTGAACGTCATCGTCGCCGACAAACAGGATCACCTTCAGTACCTCAGCATGGATGAAGCCGTAAACCACTGTACAAAGGGCATCGGCATCTGGGACTGGGCTTCGACCGACGATGGCGCAGAGCCCGATGTGGTGCTGGCTTGCGCCGGCGACATCCCGACGATGGAAGCAGTCGCCGCGGTTGCCATTCTCAAGGAGCACCTCTCTGATTTGAAAATCCGGTTCGTGAACGTGGTCGATCTTTTCCGCCTTATGCCGGAGAGCGAACATCCCCATGGACTCTCGGACCGCGACTTCGATTCGCTGTTCACGACTGACAAGCCTGTGATCTTCAACTTCCACGCTTATCCGGCGCTGATCCACAAACTCACCTACCGCCGCACAAATCATGACAACTTTCACGTTCGCGGATACAAGGAAAAAGGAAATATCAACACTCCACTGGAGCTCGCGATTCTCAACCAGATCGACCGGTTTGACATGGCAATTGATGTCATCGACCGCGTCCCGCGCCTCAGCTCCGTCGGTGCACACGTCAAAGAATGGCTGAAAGACCAGATCATCGACAGCATCCAGTACGCGCACGCCGAAGGCATCGATAAGGAAGAGATTCGCAACTGGAAGTGGCCGGGATAGCCATGACAGATTCGGCTGGGAAAGACGATCTGATCCTCGTTCTCAACAGCGGTTCTTCTTCGCTGAAGTTCGGCATCTACCGCGGCGGCGCGAGCGATGAAGAACCTGTGCTGACCGGAAGCGCTGAGGGCATTGGACGCAACAACGGCACACTAAGCATGCGTTCTTCCGACGGAACAGCTTTGGTTGGGAGAAAGAGTATTCACGAGTCGCAAAGCGACGCCCTCACCGCCGTGGCGGCAGCGATTCAGGAGCACATTCACGCCGCGCCTGCGGCTGTGGGGCATCGCGTGGTGCACGGTGGGCCAAGCCTCCGCACGCACCAGCTTATTACGCCGCAGGTCCTCGACCAGCTGAGGGCTGCTGTACATTTCGCGCCACTGCATATTCCGCAGGCGCTCACGCTTATCACTTCAGCGCAGTCGATCCTTCCTTCGGCGGCACAGTACGCCTGCTTCGACGACGCTTTTCATCGAACCATGCCGGAAGTCGCGTCGCATTTGCCGATTCCCCAGCGCTACTTTGACGCAGGAATTCGCCGCTACGGTTTCCACGGCCTCTCCTACGAGTCGCTGGTGCGGCGCTTCGGCTCGCGACTTCCCGAACGCGCCATCTTCGCGCATCTCGGCAATGGAGCCAGCCTCTGCGCTCTGCGCAACGGAAAGTCGGTCGACACCACCATGGGGCTCACGCCCACGGGCGGCATCCCGATGGGGACACGCTCCGGCGATCTCGACCCTGGCGTTTTTCTCTACCTGATGCGCAATGAGAAGCTTGGTGCCGACGAACTTGAGGATTTGCTGAACCACCAGAGCGGACTATTCGCGCTCTCATCCGGCGAGAGCGACGTGAAGGCACTGGAAGAGCGTGCTCTGCGCAACGACCCTCGCGCCGCTCTTGCGCTGGACATTTTTGCCACGTCGGTACGCAAGATAATCGGCGCCTACGTCGCTCTGCTTGGAGGAGTCGATCTACTGGTTTTTACCGGAGGCATCGGTGAGCACAGCAACTACATTCGCTCCCGAGCAACAGCAGGCCTCGAAGCCCTCGGCCTCACGGCAGACAAGATTCAGGTTGTGCCCACGCAGGAGGAACAGCAGATTGCTTTTCATTGTCGCGCGATGATGAAGCAACAGTTCTAGCGGCGGAGATCGCCGAGGGGAGAATCGCTGCTACGGGGTATCAAGATCAGTCGGCGGCTATGGGTAACTCCACTTCATCCTGCGGGGCACGGCGGGGAGCGCGGTTGGAGGGCAGGCCGGCGTCGCGGATCTTGTAAAGCAACGCCCGGTAGCTGATGTTCAGAGCGCGGGCGGCCTGTTTGCGGTTCCAGTGGTGGTGTTGCAGAACCTTGAGGATGATCTTGCGTTCCAGTTCCCGCACCGCCTGGCGCGTGATTTTCTTAAGCGAGATCGGGCCGTCGACGGAGATGTCAGTGGCGAAGAAGTCTTGTTCGTGCGGCCGCAGGTCGCCGGAGATGGATTCCTCCGTGCCCAGGATCACGTAACGCTTCATCAGGTTTTCCAGCTCGCGAACGTTGCCCGGCCAGTGATATTTCTTCAGCGCGTTCATCAATTCGGCGGAAAGTGGGATGGCGCGCGAGTTGAATTTGTGGTTGTAATACTCCAGGAAATAGCTCACCAGTTGCGGAATGTCTGAGGCGCGCTCGCGCAGAGGCGGCATGTGCAGGTTCACGACATTAATGCGGTAGAAAAGATCGGAGCGGAACGCGCCGGCGGCGATCTCTTCTTCCAGCTTGCGATTGGTGGCGCAAACCACGCGAACTTCGACTTTCTTGTCTTCCTGTGCGCCGATTCGGCAGAACTGTCCGTCCTGCAACAATTGCAGCAGCTTCGACTGCAAACCCATGTCGAGCTCTGAGATTTCGTCGAGAAATAAGGTGCCGCGGTGCGCCATCTCGACACGGCCGGGCTTGGTGCCGTAGGCGCCGGTGAAGGCTCCTTTTTCGTAGCCGAACAATTCGCTTTCGAGAAGCGTGCCGGGAATCGCGGGGCAGTTCACCTTCACCCACGGACCGGTCTTCCACGGCGAGGCGGCGTGGATCATCCGCGCGATAATGTCTTTGCCGGTGCCGCTCTCTCCCTGAATCAACACAGGGACGTTGGCGCCGGCTATTTTGGCCAACCGCTCCCGGAGAGCCCGCATGGCCTCGGTGCCGCCGAAAATGACGGAGTCGGGAGGCATTTCTCCGAGGGGCTGGATCAGGGCGCTGACTGGATTTGAAGTGCTCATAAGTGTTCCAAACTGCGTAAGCCCAGCTTCCGCAGCGCAGGCTTATGGGGTAGTGTGCACCCGGAGAACCAAACGCAGGGGGAACGAACACCTACCCTGTAAGCCTAGTCTATGTGATTGATGAAAAGCAACTTACCAAAGATTAACAGGCGAAACGGCGGGTAATCGGCGGGCAGGCAAGTTAGTCGGGAAGTCTCAAAATGCGTGGGAAAAGGTTTTCACACCGAAGAAGCCAGTTTCCGTCGGAGGGGCTTGGCGAGAGGGTGGGAGTTGAGCAGCGGCCGGGAGAATTTCAGGCCGACCAGGTTGTAACCTTCGCCGTGCTGCATTCTTAAAACCTTGGCGCGCAGGTTGCGGGCGACCCGGGGGAGGGCTGCTAACGCGGCCAAGGGCGCGCTGGGAATCTCGAGCAAAACCTGCGCTGTGGACGGGATGGAGCGGCGCACCGCGACCAGCATGCCGCCGGCGGAGACGTTGAGGGCGGTGGCGAACTCGAGGAATTCCTTGTCCGACTCTGCCCGACTTCTGACAAAGACCGGAATCGCCAAAGGTAGGCGAGGCCACTGCCGACGTTCTGCCGCTGCAGTCTTACCATTCGTACCGTTCACGCCGTTCACGCACACCCCTTCCTAAGTCGTTTAACCCAGTATTTCCAGCATCCTAGGGGCCAAATCCTGGGTTAGGACCCAAACCAAGGGAGGTACCCGGGACAGACCCTGAAGAACCCGGTTAACTCCGGGTTTTGGGAGGGCTAAAGCCGTTAGAGTGGGTAGCTTGCACTTTCCGTGGGCGCCTGCTGGCGTCTGCCGGGGGTGGGGTGTTTCCAAGCTAAAACCGGGCGTCGAGTGCAAGGTTTTGCCACACTTGGGTAATCAGGTTGCATTTTTCGTTGACAAGGAAAACTGGCCAGCATACGATTTTTACACAGCCTTTTTCGTCAGCACTTCGAGTGCATCCTCCCTCTTTGTTAGACCGTCGTTCCCATATGGCCAGCGCGCAAAAGAATATTTGTGTTCCCGAGCCCGGAGCAGGAAAGACCAACTCTCCGCTGCCTGCACAAGGGGAAGTGATCATCAATGCCGTCGAGTTGCTGCAGGCGCACTCCGAATTGCAGGAGCGATTCCAGCGCACGACAAATGCTCTCGGCTCCGCAGCTCACGATCTGAAAACACCGCTCGCGATTTTGAACGGATACGTCGAATTGCTGCAGAGCGAGAAACTAGGATCGTTGAATGACCGCCAGCGCGATGTGCTGCGCGACATGCAGTCGAGCGGCAAGCGGCTGCAACAATTCATCCAGGACTTCCTGACTTACAGCGCTCTTGAAACCGGCGGCCTGAATATGCAATTTGCCGCGGGCAACCTCAACGAGTGTTTGTCCGACGTTTGCCGCCTGTGGTCCACGCGCTTTCAGGAAAGAGGATTGGCTCTTTATTTTCTGGCGAACGACAAGCTCCCGGTTTTTCCTTTTGATTCCCCAAAGCTGGAACGCGTAATTTCCAACCTGCTGGAAAACTCTTTTAAGTTCGTTCCCCGCGGCGGGACAGTCTGGTTGCACGCAGAACCACACATGTGGGAGCGCCGCGCCACCGATCAGCCAGCATCGTCGGGCGAGAGACGGCGGCAGGATACTGCGCAGCCCAATGCCGTGAAGGTCAGCGTCTCTGACACTGGGCCAGGAATCCCGGCGGAATATCAGCAGGAAGTTTTTGACGACTTCTTCCGCCTGCCGGGCAACGAGAACCAGGAAGGCATGGGACTTGGTTTAGCGATTGTGCGCCGCCTGGTGCAGGGGATGGGCGGAAAAATCTGGGTGGAAAGCGATCCTGGGGCGGGCTGCAAATTTTCATTTCTGATTCCCTTCAAACCTTCCCTGAATCCCGCTGGCAAAGGAAAGAATCGATGAGCGACGCCCCCAAGATTCTTCTGGTGGATGACGAACCGGCCATGCTGCGCTATATCCGGACGCTGCTCGAGGTCGACGACTACAAAGTTGAAACCGCGTCGACCGGCGAAGAAGCTCTGCAGCGCGTGGATAAAGGCATGGAGCCCGATCTGGTGTTGCTCGATGTGCTCATGCCCGGCATCGACGGACTCGAGACCCTGGAGCAACTGCGGCAGAAACGACCCGGGGTCAAAGTTGTGATGCTTTCCTGCGTCAACGATACGAAGAAAGTCGTACAGGCCATGCGCCTGGGGGCGCATGATTACCTGACCAAACCCTTCCAGAAAGCGGAATTGGATGCGGTGATCGACCAGTGCCTGGGTCAGGGCAAAACACCGGTGGGAGGGGAAGTCGAGGAAGTCGGCGAAGATACATTCTTCATCGCCGCCAGCCCGGCGATGCGCAAGATCCGCTCGCAAGCTGCGCTGGTCGCTAATGTGGATATTCCGGTGTTGCTATTGGGCGAGAGCGGCACTGGCAAAGAAGTGCTGGCTCGTCTCGTGCACAAGCTCTCGCCGCGAGCTCACCGCACGTTCCTGAAAGTGAATTGCGCGGCCGTCCCCGCAGATCTGCTGGAGAGTGAGCTCTTCGGCTACGAGCCTGGAGCATTTACCGGAGCGACGCACGCCAAGCCGGGCAAGTTCGAACTCTGCAACAAGGGCACGATCCTGCTCGATGAAATCGGCGAGATGCCGCCCGCCCTGCAAGCCAAGCTGCTCCACGTTTTGCAAGATCAGCAATTTTCGCGGTTGGGCAGCCGTTCCGTCATCCGGGTGGACGTACGCATTCTCGCGGCCACCAATATCGACATTCCGCAAGCGCTGGCGGCCAAGCGATTGCGCGAAGATCTTTATTACCGTCTCAATGCATTCACGCTGCAACTGCCGCCCCTGCGCGAACGGAAGGAAGAGATTCCAATTCTGCTGAAACATTTCATGACGCGCATGGCCGAGCGTTACGCGCGGCCTCAGCTGCCGCTTTCGCCCCAGATGCTCGAGGCTTGCCAGGCGCATTCCTGGCCGGGCAATTTGCGCGAGCTCAACAACTTTCTCAAGCGCTACCTGATCCTGGGAGATGAAAACCTGGCGGTGGCCGAGTTGCAGCCCCGCAATGACGGCAACGGCGGCGCACGGACAGATTCCGGGATGAAAGGCGAGGCCAGCGGCGGATTGAAATCGCTGGCGCGCTCCGCAAAAGACGAAGCCGAAGGTGAAGCCATCCGGCAGGCGCTCGAACAGACCAACTGGAACCGCAAACAGGCCGCAGCTCTTCTGCAGATCAGCTACAAAGCTCTGCTCTACAAGATTCGGCAATACGGCATTGCCGAGAGCAAGAGCCACCACAAGCTTTCCGCCGGGGCCTAAACGTAGACCGGCACGTCAGATTCCTGCTTCTTGCCGGAACAGCTTGCGTCGCCGTTTACGGCACCACCGTCAGGCTGAACGGAACACTCTGGGTGTACGTTCCCGATGTTGCGGTGATGGTAAGAGAGTAAGTGCCCGAGGGAGTTCCGCTGACCGTGGGCTGCGTCCTGCCGCTGCTGCATGAGGGCTGCAGCAGAATCAGAGCGAAGAGCACCGAGAACGTGAGCAGACCCAGCAAGGTCTTCTTCCCTTTCCCTCCACCCCAGCCGCGACCTCTCCTGCTGGAACCCACTCCCAACAGAGCCATTCCCGGAATCATCAGCCAGAAGGCGTAAAGCGGCCGGAGCCATCCCGCTGAACTGAGAGTAGTCACGGGCTGCGCGGTCGTCGTCAGGTTCAGCCGGACCGAAGCGGGGCTGGTGCCGCCGCCGAAGGTGACGGTGCTTGTAGTAAAAGCGCAACTCGCCCCGGTGGGCAGAGGGCTGCAACTGAGTGTCACCTGGGCCGGGAAATTCCCCTGGGGAGACAAATTCACAGCATAGAGTGCCTGCAGACCAGCCGCCACGGTCTGTTGAGGGGGGCTAATGCCCAAGGAATAGCCGCCTGCGGTGAACGAGGCAGTCGCCGTATTGCTAGTGTTCGTGTTGTTGCTGCTGGATGCCGTGGCCATCACCGAACAAGCCGTGCAAACACCGTTCGGCGTCACGACAATAGAAACCTGGGCGAGGGAACCGGATTGCAGCGTTGGAATCTGGCAGACCAGCGCGTTGTTGGTCGGAGCACTGCAGGTACCCGAGTTGGCAGCGGCGCTGATCAACGTCACTCCGGCGGAGACCGAGGCGTTCACCTGGACATTCGTGGCTGGGTCTGGCCCTGAGTTGAGAACCGTGAAGGTTGCCGTAACCGGAACGCCGGCACTGAGTTGTCCGATGATGGAGAGAACCGGCTGCACGCAGGTGATGCACAGATCGGCCGCTGTCCCCAACTGGGCGACGAATGCGTTGCGGGTTCCGTTTAGCGTCGCCTGCACAGGATTCTTGACCTCAAGGTTTGTCGAGGTGGTATCGCCAGCAATATAAGAATTCAGGTTGGGATCGACCGCGATCCCGGTGCCGTGATCTATGCCAGCGCCGCCCGGAGCTGCGTGCGGGAAATAAGTGGAAAAAGAACCAGCATTGCCTTGGTTTACAACCGTATTGGTATTGATCTGGGCAAAGAAGGCGTTCTGGGCGCCGTTGAGAGTGGTCTGGAATGCCCCCCCTGTAGTCGGGAAATCATTCGACTGGGTTACCCCGGTAAGGACTACGTCATTGAGCGGAGTGCTCGACGGCGAATTCAACACGGCGATGGCCGCGCCGCTATCGTTTCCGGTTCCACCCAGATACGTGAAATAGGTGAGGCTCACATTCACCGGAGTTCCTGACCCGTTCTGCGTGGGGTTGGTCAGTCGGGCCACGTAGGCATCGAACAGTGCAGGGGCTGTGGGTGTTGAGGTGATGGTACACGTCAACACTGGCGGAGTAACTGGCGGAGTGTCCAGGCACAACTGGAAAGGCGTGATGCCTGTGGGCAGGTTGTAATTGGTGGAATTGGTCTCTCCGGTCAGGTAAATATTGGCCGCTTGGGAGTCAACCGCGACCCCGGGACCCGTTTCGGTAACGCCGCCGCCGAAATAAGTCGACCAAAGCAGCTGCAAACCTACCGCCCCTTGGGGGTTTATTTTCGCGACGAAGGCATCGGTCGGATACGGCGTGGCACCGGTGGTCGGGGCGAAACATGGGTTTGGATTCAAAATGACAGTCGGTGGAGGCGTATCCAGGCAGGGCTGATATGCGTTGAGAATAGGAAAATCTTCCGATTGGCCGCTATCGCCGAACTGGCCCTCACCGCTATTGTAGAAATTCGTGGTGCCGCTAAAGTACATGTTGCCGATTGCATCGACCGCCATGCCGCCCCCGATGGCCACCGCAGGCGCCGGCGTCGCCCCGCCAAAGTAAGTCGAATAGGCGATGCCGCCCACACTCGGGATTCTGGTGTTTACTTCAGTGGCGAAGAACTGGGGGCTCGACTTCGGCGCGGACTGGTAGGGCACGGGCAAGTAGGTCGCGGGAAAAGCGTCGGTCGGCGAAGGCGTGTCGTTGGAAGTTGTGGTGCCCGTGACGAACACGTCGCCTTTGGTGTCGATCGCCATACCGCTGGCCTGGTCGTTGCCATTTCCGGAGAGATAAGACGAATAAATGGGCGGGGCGGAGCCCGTCGGACCGAGCTCGGTAACGAACACGGACGTGCAAGTGGGCAAGCCCGTACACTGCGTCTTTGTCTCCGGCGCGGTCTGGTAGGGGATGCCGGAGGTGGGGAAGTCCGTAGAACTGGTGTTGCCCGCGATGTAGGCATTGCCGCCGTTATCCACGCCGATGCCGATGCTGGTGTCTGCTCCGGGGCCGCCGCTGCCACCTAGAAACGTCGTGTAAACGACGCTCGGGGGTTGCGAAGGATTGATCTTTGCGACGAAGATGTTGGGAGCGGTTCCCACCTGCGTGAAAGTCGTAATCGGAAAGCTAGCTGGCGGCGAGGTGGTCGAACCGACGATATAGATGGTGCCGTCGCCATTGACGGCGACCGAAGGCGAGGTTTCCGTGCCGCTGCCGCCGAAGTACGTAGAAAAAAGGAGCACTGGATCGATGATCAGCTCGCGGCTGCGGTCGTACGCGCCGATCTCGAAACCGACGCGGTTCGCGGCGCGCAGAATAAAGCGTCCGACCACCGGCTGATGACGATCGCCGTCACGCTGGTAAACCTGGGGCGCCTGCAGGCGCAATCCGCCGGCGTCTTTGCCCGTGAGAATCAGATCGCCGCCGCTCAATTCCAACTTGCTCGCCCCGTCAAACTGCAGTTCGGCTTGCGACGGATCGGCGCCAGGCGCGACCCGGAAGTCGTATTCCAGATGGCCCTGGTTTCCGTAGAAAATGAGATCGATTCCGGGATAAACGCTGGCGTAGCGAACCCCGCCAAACTGCGGAATGCCGCTATGCCACTTGTGTGGGTCGTTTCCGATGAGATAGTTGCTCTTGCCGGGCAAGGGATCGGCTCCGGTGAGAGCTGCCCCAGGGTTGGCTCCGACCAGCTTCATATTCACGAATTGTTCGCGTGTTTGCTGCCCCGACGGGTGGGCGGTTTGCATGGCAAGCACCGCGCCGCTGGTCTGAAGGAAAAGACTGTATCCCGGGCCGCGCGCCTGGAATTTCGCTCGCGGATCGGCCTGGCCCTGGTTGGGCTCGAAGATGATCGGCAACTGGCCCAGAATGGCGCGCAACCCCGGCTTCGACTGCGGGGAAGATTTGGAAAGGGTCGGAATCGGAGGAGCCGAGGCCTGGGTAGATCGACGGGAACTCAGGCCGACCAGCCCGGAGCCTGCTACAAGCAGCACAAACATCGCCCCGAGGACACGGACCCGCACCCAGCATGCTTCCGAGCTCTTTCCCAAGGTTCTTCCTCCCAAGGTTCCGCCCCACCAACGGCCATTTCCCATCGCGCTATTCCTCCGATTCAACGAACCCTTTTTCTTTTCAACGAACCTTTTCAACGAGCCATTTTCAACCAGATAACTTCAACCAGATCTTTTTGGAGAGAGTTAGAGTTGGAAACGGCGCGAGTCAGTACTCACCCGGCGCCGGCGAAACCGCCCGCTGCTGACCTGTCATTAGAAACTGGTGGAAATCAAACAACTACTTAAACATCTGACGGATAGCCAAGTCAAGCGAGGCTCCGCTTCGGCCGCGCTCCCGAAACTGTCAGATGCGTTTCGGCACCTGGAAAGATGCCGGGCAGCCGCAGGAAACCTGTGGCACGAAGGCGGAAATGAGGCCAATTGCAGTTCACAACCGCGGGCGCTGTTCTGCAAAGGCTTGCATCCCTTGAGAGGAACCGCCGCGGAGGCTCCTGAAAGCTGCTGATTCTTCGCGGATTAAGCGGAACCGTCACAGACGCCCGATGGCAGCGGGATTGCTGATAATCCTTTCGACTGGATTCGTGACTCCTCCTCAGCCGCTCGGTCTGCTTGAGCATTTACCGAATTAGTTCCAGGGTGTTTTTGCTCTTGCAAAGCGCTGGTAATTCTATACATTGGTGGTAGTCAGGGCCTGTCACGGGGCGCCGTGGCCTTGTTCTTCCAGCCTGAAAGTTGAGTTCCGTACTGCATTGAATGGGTTTCTTGTTGAAAAACATGCTTTCGGAATTTACGCCACGGATGCAACCGGATTCTCAGGAACGGCGGATGATGCGGCGGTTTGATATGCGCCTGCCAGCTGTGGTTCGCCTCGATCCGGAAAACGAATTCCACACCGAAACCCAGAATGTGAGCGCCCGAGGAGTGTTTTTCTATCTCGACCGCCCGCTCCCGGCAGGAACCCGCTGTGACGTCACACTCACCTTTCCACCCCATATCACGCTGACCGACGCGGTCAGGGTGCGCTTCACTGCGCGCGTAATCCGCGTGGAATCGCCTCTGCCATCTTTGCGCGTCGGCACTGCGGCCATGATCGAGGACTACGAATTCCTCCGCTCCAGCGGCACTGCGGATTTCCTGAGCGCCCTGCAGAGCGAGATCAAAGCGCCGAACTGAAAGCCACAGCGATCCAGCAATTAGCAGTTGGCAATTAGCAGTTAGCCAATGACACCATTGGCTTTTCGCTAATCGGCACCAGCACGGTTTGGCTAAATGCCAATTGCTAATTGCTAATTGTCGCTACTTCCCCTTTTCGAGTTCTTTCACCTGCCGCCGCAGTCGGCTGTAGCGCCGCACCAGGCTCCCAATATAGAGACCATGAATCAGCCAGGTAGCGATGTAGGCGGCGTAGAGGAATTTGATGGAATTCATTTTGACCCCCGGCTAAAAGGAACTTTGCCTGCGGAAGACGCCCCCGCGGGCTCGAGCAATGACTCGAGAGCCTCAGCTTCTTCTACTTCTCGCCGCAGCTTCTCCAGCCGGTACCGCGACCAGCACACCAGAAACGCGAAACACAGAAACGCCATCCAGCTGATCAGCAGTACGCGTAACATCCGTGGGTCCATCGAGCCGCCTCCACCGATCACGGGCTGAGGATGCTGCGTCCGGAAGAACCAGATCGAAAAATAAACCAGAGGAACGTCAAGCGCCCCAAAGACGGCCAGCACCGCGGCCAGCTTCTGGGTCTGCGCACTGTCGGAGAAACGCCGCAGCACCAGATAGCTCACGTAGATCAGCCACAGAACCAGAGTGGAGGTGAGGCGGATGTCTCCCGGCGCCCACCAGATGCCCCACACCGGCCGCGCCCAGATGGGCCCGGTAACCAGCACGATGGTGCAGAAAACCACGCCCACTTCCGCCGTGGTCACCGCCAACACGTCGAGATCCTGGTCAACGAAGTACTTTCCGATCACGAAATAAAGGGCAGTAATTATCAGGAACGTAGTCGCGACTGAACTGGGATACATCCCGGTGGGCAGCTGCTGTCGCACTTGCGGGATAAACGGCGCGATGAAGCCAACAATTCCGATCGCAATCACGATCCATCTTGCGGCGCGCGCAGTCGATGGACTCGCATTGGCCAGGTACTTGACCGAAGCGATGAAATTGATGAAGAACAGCAGGAAGGCCGTCCAAGCCGAAGGCACGTGATAGTAAATAATGCGGTAAACGTCACCCTGCAGGGCGTCGGTGGGCGCGACCCATAACGCCTGATAAAAAGCGTAACCGAGTAAAAGTGCCGTCAGAACTGCGAGGATGGGGAAGGCCCGTTTCATTCCTGTTTCGGATCGTTGCTGTTTCAACTCATTCCGCTTGCAAAACCGTTTCAAACAACGCGAGACAAGCAGTAGTAAACACCACATCGTAGGTGAGAAGCAATACGATGTAGAAGTGCGCGGGATCTTCTGCGGTGAGAATGCTGGTTGTAGCTGCGACCATGCTTATCACGGCGGGGATGGAAACCGGAAACAAGAGCAGAGGCAACATAAGTTCGCGGCTGCGCGTGCGCACCGACATCGCGGCAAAAAAAGTTCCGTTCACCACCAGCGCCCACGTTCCGAGCAGTGCCACCGGAATCAACTGCCATGCCGGACCGAGAACGCGCAGGTTGTAGAAGATCACGAATAGAGGCGCCATCAGGGCTTCCAGCAAGCTGACCAGAATGAAATTTCCCAACGCCTTAGCCAGGAACAACGCGTTGGCCGGAGCCGGAGATACGCGGTAGGCATCGAGCACCTGGCTACGCAGCTCGCGCGCCCATGTCTGGTTAAGAGCAACAACAGCGGCGAATAGGAATGCTATCCAAACCAGCCCGCCGACTATATGTCGTGACTCTTCTGCCAGGGGATCGAACGAGAAAACGAAGATCACCACTACCAGCAAAGAGAAAAACAACATCGCGTTCAGCGCATCCTTGGAGCGCCACTCCAGGCGGATGTCTTTGGTCAGCGTGGCGAGCGTGATCGACCAGAACGATCTCATGGTTCCACCGCTCGGTCGTCGCCCGACGCAAGAGAACCGCGGGCAAGATGATTCGTGCGGCCTGTGATTTGCCCGGCCTCCATCCACACAAACTCGTCGGCTACTCCTTCCAGAAGCGCCGCCTGGTGCGTGACCACAAAAACAGTTTTGCCGGCATCGCGCATGCCTTTCAGCAGTCCGACCATCTCCTGGGCCGAGTGCACGTCGACGTTCGAGAACGGCTCGTCCAGTAGCAGGATTTTCGGATCGTGCAGGATGGCCCGCGCCAACGACATTCTCTGCCGCATCCCTTGCGAATACTTGCCCACAGGCCGGGACAGCTCGGGATCGAGCCCCACGGAACGAATTACCTGTTCACAGCGGCCATCGCCCGCAATGTCGTAGAGCCGCGCGAAGTAGCGCAGGTTCTCTATGCCGCTCATCTCGTCGTAAAGCAGCGACGGGTGGGCCATATAGCCGATCTCGCGGCTGGCGTCGTGCGGCTTCTTGCCCAGGATGGAAATCTCACCGCGCGTGGGATGAGTCAATCCCGCCAGCGCGCGCAGCAGAGTGGTCTTCCCTGCTCCGTTGTCGCCGAGAATCACGTAAAACTTCCCGGCATGAAACTCTGCGTTCACGCCGCGCAGCGCGGCGAACCTTCCAAACTGCTTGACCAGGTTGCTGACCGCGATGATTCCGGCCGAGGCCCGGTTTTCGGATGCGCTCACAATCATGGGATCAAGTTGAAAGGTAGAAGATAGCGAAAGCCTGCGGCGAAGTCGAGGAGTTGAGGAAGACGCATCCCGAACTGTGCTGGCTAGTTCGAAGCCGTGGACGCTTGAGAACCGGATTGCACCTGCGTCACGCTTTTCGGAGGTGCGCTGGAGGGCGTGCCATTTGTGGGAGTGCCGGGTTGCGGCGCATACTTCGAGGCGCACTTGGCCTGCAGTGCCTTGGCGTGAAAAACTCCGTCGGTGCCATACTTGCCGTCGGCCAGAGCCTGGGAGTCATCCTTGAAAGTGTCAGGAGGCGCTTCGGTTCCGCTATAGTCCACCGAGAGCAACTGATCCTGCTCCATCAGCACAAACTCAACGTGGGTTCCCGTACGCTTGATCGAGCCCGGCTGGACGTTCCCCGCGACTCGCAACCGCTTGGAGTAAGCGCTGTTCCCCATCTTGTGCAGCTCGCTGATGGTGACGTAGTAGCTCTTGCTGTCCTGGACCCCGGTATAAGCGAGGTAGCCCAGCAGGAAGAGGATCAACAGAGTAGCCCCGCCGAATTTCAGATACGTCTTCCCTTGGCTCGACATAAAGCGATTGCCCTTCACCAAGACTCTACGCGACGCCGCCACCGGAATCAAGATTCGGGAAGGCCACACTACCTCACCTTCCTCCGCTAGAATAAAAGCGGCTCTCCAATCCTATGATCCATCCCTGGCATGACGTAACTCCCGGTGACAAGCTACCGGAGGAATTCGACTGTGTGATCGAGATCCCCTTCGGATCGAGCGTGAAGTACGAACTGGACAAAGCCAGCGGCCTGATCAAGCTCGACCGCATTCTCTATTCCGCGGTTTACTATCCCGCGAACTACGGCTTCGTGCCGCAGACACTCGCCGAGGACGACGACCCCCTCGATGTCCTTGTGCTCTGCCAAGAGCCAGTGGTGCCGCTTACCATCATTCACGCCCGCGCCATTGGCCTGATGACCATGATCGACGCTGGCAAGCAGGATCACAAAATCATCGCCGTTGCCACGGAAGATCCTGAATTCAACTCCTACCACGAAGCCGCAGAGATGCCTCCGCACCGCCTGCTCATGCTGCGGCGCTTCTTTCAGGATTACAAGCAGCTCGAAGGCAAGGCCGTCGAAGTGGATGAGATACGCCCCGCCGGCGAAGCCTATCCCATCATCCTCGACGCGCTGCGTCGCTACAGCGAACAACGCCGCAAGGGCTTCAAGACGCCTGTCAAGCACTGAGCGGGACTCCGACCCTTCCGCTCCTGTTGAAACCGTCAGGAGCCATAAGTATCCTGAATGCAGAGACTTAGACCGGACAATGCCCGGAAGTAACCTTCCGCGTCCAGCGGCTACGCCCTAGAATCCAGCGAGTCAAAAGCCGCAGTTCCGGGTTCACTATCAACGAAGTTCATACTGCCAAAAGGCACTTGAGGAGACTATGAAGACTGCACGACATTGCGCCGTACTCGCGTTTATTCTTGCTTTTTGCGCCGCGTTAACCTTCGCCGACGAACCGGGAAGGCATCCGGCCTACCTGCATGCGCTCACCGACTTGCGTCACGCGCGCGCTCATCTGGAGAACCTGGCTCCGACTCATCACATGGACAAAGAGGAAGAGAAGGCCATCGAGGAGATCGACAAAGCCATTGGTGAGATCAAGAACGCTGCCATTGATGATGGCAAGAATCTGAACGATCATCCTCCAGTCGATGCTGGGATGGACCGCGCCGGCCGCTACCATCGAGCGATGGAGTTGCTCGACAAGGCGCATAACGATATCGCCCGCGAAGAAGATGATCCGGCGGTGCGTGGTCTGCGCGACCGCGCCCTGCACCACATCGACGAAGCGCACCACATCGTCGATCACCTGATCGTGCAGGCGGCCAACTACTAGAAGCGAGTGGGTTAAGCGAAATAAGTTCCGCACCCTCGGTGAGAGTAAGGCCCGGCAGTTTGCCGGGCCTTTTCTTATTGGTAACCACTTTCTTGAGGGAAAGAATATTTCCCGAGTTTTCTCTTGACATAGTGTACTAGCCTTATAGTACACTGACACACATGGGACGCACCCCCGCCAACGCTCCGGGTTTCCTGCTCAAACTGGACTTGCGCAGCGGAGTTCCCGTCTACCGCCAGATCATCGACCAAGTTCGAGCCGGCATGGCGGCGGGAACACTCTCTGCCGGTGATCAATTGCCCACCGTGCGGCAACTTGCGGTCGACTTGGCCATCAACCCGAACACGGTTCTGCGGGCTTACCGGGAACTTGAGCTCGGCGGCATGCTCGAAACCCACCAGGGAACCGGAACGTTCATCAGCGAGAAAAAGATCAGCCGGAACAACGCGGAGCGCGAGCGGCAACTCGCCCAACTGGCGGGCGAATTCGCCGCCCGTGCTGGCGCTGCCGGGTTCACGGTGGAAGAACTGCTGGACCGGCTGTACGAGTTGATTCCGCATTCCACGCAAAGGAGATAGAGCCATGACAAAAATCGAAGTTGGTCAGATCAGCGGCATCGGAAGGTCACTCTTCGTCATCTGCCTGTTGGCAGGGGCACTCATCACCGCCGCCGTTCATCATCCCGCTGGGATCATCGCCGGCGCCGCTCTGGGAGTCTACCTGCTCTTCGCCATCCGCGTGGTGCAGCAGTGGGAGAAGGTCGCAGTGCTGCGATTGGGCCGTTATGTCGGTCTGCGGGGGCCGGGCGTCTTCCACATTTTCCCCATTGTCGAGACCCTGAGCGCCTACGTGGACCAGCGCGTCCGCGTGGCCAGCGTTTCGGCGGAATCGACCCTCACCCGTGATACCGTGCCGGTCAATGTGGATGCCATCGTGTTCTGGCTGGTGTGGAACGCCGAGAAATCTATCTTGGAAGTCGAGAACTTTATCGAGGCCATCAATATGAGCGCGCAGACGGCGCTACGCGAGTCGATTGGGCGTCACGAGCTCGCGCAGATGATCACCGAGCGCGAAACAATGGGGCGCGAACTGCAACGCATTCTCGATGAGAAAACCAATCCCTGGGGAATTACGGTGCAATCCGTGGAAATTCGCGACGTAAGAATTCCGCAGGGGCTGGAAGACGCGATGTCCCGGCAAGCGCAGGCCGAGAGGGAGCGTCAAGCGCGGATCATCCTGGGACAGGCGGAAAAGGAAATCTCCGACAGCTTTGTGCAAGCCGCAGCCGCCTACGCGGAAAACCCCGTGGCCTTGCATCTGCGAGCCATGAACATGCTATATGAGGCGATTAAGGAAAAAGGCTCGATGGTAATTGTGCCGTCGTCAGCTGTTGAGACGATGGGTCTGGGGGGAACGCTCGCGACCGCCTCACTCGGCGGAGCGAGGGCGCAGTAAGGAATGAACGAATAACCCGCCGGAAACGGCTATGAAAGAGAAACTTATGACTTGGCTTAAGACAAATAATCTCGCAACACTGAACAGCAGAGTATGGAGCGTGGCGTTGCTGGCAGTTGTAACTACGGTGTCCGCGGCAGCGCAGAGTGGAGCACCAGAGATGCAAAAAGGGATCAGCGTAGAGTTAGCCCGCACCAGCAGCGCAGTGCCGGTACCCGACGCCGACAACCATGAAGCATTGATTATCGCCGTGACGGATGGCGGAGGACTTTATTTAGGAATCGATCCGGTCACACCCGAAGCGCTGGCGGAAAAACTCAAGGCCCGCCAGTCTCAACACGCACAGACTCTCTACATCAAGGCAGACGCGAGGGCGCCTTACGCGAGCGTGGTGAAGGTGTTGGATGCGGCGCACGCAGCCCGCGTCCTGAGCGTGACTCTGCTAACCACTCAACCAAAGACCACGCAAGTGGGGGCCGTAGCCTCCCCGGAAGGCATTGAAATGGAGTTGGCCCGGCGCTCGCCTCCAGCGACGAAGTAAAACGGGAGGGCACGTCGCTCTTGCGGAATACATGTCAGCGGCAGCTAGCGGAGGACATCTATGACCAATGCACATTCTGTTCGGAACCCGGAAGCCGGGCACGGCTATCGGTGGCTAACTGCCGCGGCCTCGCTGTTGGTGGGCGCGGCGTTCTTCGGCCTCTGGTTCTGGCTGCTGCCGGGATGGCTCGGCTTCACCGTGGAAACGGCAGGCGCGGCGCGATGGCGATGGTTGGCGGCGATTCCGTCCGTGTTGGGGTTTGCCGTTGCTCTGCGCTGCGTCTGGGACTTTGGATGGACGGGACGCGGCACGCCAGCCCCGGTCGCTCCGCCGCAGCGATTGGTGGTAGTGGGTTTCTACCGCTACGTGCGTAATCCCATGTACGTCGGCTTTGCAGCGGGATGGATTGGGTTGTGGGTGATCTTCGGACATCCTAACCCGCGCGTGATTGCTGCCGTCGCTGCGGTTGCCCTCGGCGTACATCTGTTTGTCGTCTTTTACGAAGAGCCGACGCTGCGCGGGAAGTTCGGAGCACAGTACGAGGAATATCTGCGCAACGTGCGCCGCTGGTGGCCGCGTTTGAAGGGGTGGAATCAGCCGCTGTGACGGTCATTGGGCCGGAGAGGCCATAAATTCGGCGTCGTCCGGCCCTTGTCTCTTGAGCCAGGCGGAATACCTACCAGACGTGGCAGGCATTCTCGGCCACCATCGGCTGCCCGGCCTTGCATCCCCAAGCCTTCTGGAACTCCGGCATGTTTTGAACCACACCGTCGACCCGGTATTTGCCCGGCGAGTGCGGATCCGTGACCACCCACACGCGGGACTGCTCAGGACGCACTTTCTCACACCACACCCGTCCAAATCCCAGGAAGAAGCGCTGCTCGGGCGTGTAGCCGTCGATCTTCTGACCCTCTTTCCCGGTCTTGTCCTCGGCAATCATGCGCTCGAGCGCCATCAGCGCGATGCGGGCGCCGCCGTTGTCGGCCGTGTTCTCGCCCAGCGTAAGGCGGCCGTTCAGCTTGAGGTCGTCGACCGCGACGAAGTTCGAGTACTCGTCCGCTACGCAGCTCGCCCGCTTCTCAAATTCCTTACCGTCCTGCTCCGTCCACCAATCGTGCAGATTGCCTTGCGGATCGAACTTGCGCCCCTGGTCGTCGAAGCCATGAGTGAGTTCGTGACCGATGACCAAGCCAATTCCGCCAAAGTTGACGGCGTCGTCCATTTTGTTGTCAAAAAACGGCGGCTGCAGGATGCCCGCCGGGAACACGATTTCGTTGTACGACGGGTTGTAATAGGCGTTTACAGTTGGCGGAGTCATGCCCCATTCCTTGCGATCAAGCGGCTTGTCGATCTTGGCAATCTCGCGTTTGGATTCGAATTCATTGGCGCGAGCCACGTTGCCCAACAGGTCGTCAGGCTTGATCACCACCAAACTGTAGTCGCGGTACTTGTCGGGATAACCGATCTTGTTGCGAATGGCATCCAGCTTCACTTTGGCCTGCTTTTTCGTCTCGTCGCTCATCCAGGAGAGCTCGGTCACGTCGCTGGCAAGAGACGCCTCCAGAGCGTCCACCATCTTGAGCATGCGCTGCTTCGCGTCCGCACCAAACGTGAGTTCCACGTATTTCTGCCCCAGCGCCTCGCCCAGTGCGCGATCAGTCAGGTTGACACAGCGCTTCCAGCGCGCCTGAATTTCCTTCTGCCCATTGAGGTTCTGCTGGAACTTGAAGTTAGCCTCGACGAACGGCTCCGAAAGCCACGGGGACGCCGCGTTCAGCACGTGCCAGCTCACGTAAGTCTTCAACGAATCCAGAGATTCGGTTTCCAGAACGCCGTTCACCTGCTTGAAGAAATCAGGATTCGCAACGTTGAGCTGGGTGAAGGCGGGTGCGCCGACGGCGATGAAGTACCGATTAAGGTAGAAATTCGGTCCGAGCGCGACCGCCTCGTCGCGGCTCATTTTGTGATCCAGGTTCTTGGGGTCGCGGCGCGCCGTGCGATCCATCGCGGCCTTCGCCAGCGACGTCTCAATGCGCAGCACAGTCTGCGCTGAATCGGCGGCCTGCTGCGGCGTCTGGCCCGCCAGCGTAAACGTCTGCGTGACATACTCCACCAGGTGCTGCCGCATCTCCTTCATTTTCGGGTTGTCTTCCTTGATGTAGTAGTCGCGGTCGGGCAAGGACAGGCCGCCCTGATCGACCCAGGCGATCACCTGATCCGCATTGTGGAGATCGGAATTGGAATAAAAATTAAACAGCGGGTTCGGCCCCACCAGATGCACATGCGCGATGTCATCGATCAGAGCCGCCTTGTCTCGTACCGCCGCGATGCGGTCGAGCTCCGGCTGAAGCGCAGCGATGCCTTTTGCGTTCACCGCTTTTTCGTCCATGCAGGAGCCGTAGAGATCGCCAATTTTCTGATCCACCGCATCACGGCCCGCGCCGCCGGCCGCCGCCTTCTCCAGAATGTCGTGCTCGATGCTGCGGTTGCGCTCGCGGACTTCGCTAAAGCCGCCCCACCGCGACTGGTCCGCCGGAATCTCCGCGTTCTTGATCCATGTGCCGCAGGCATACTGATAGAAATCCACGCACGGATCGACGCTCTTGTCGATGGTATCGAGACTGGAACCATAAGCAGGCTTGGTGGAGGAACTGGCAGGGGAAGATGTTTGCGCGAAGCTGACAACGCTCAGCAGAAGCAATAAGACCGGCAAGAAACGGAACACTCGCATGCGAACTTCTCCTTTTCGACAACGTTTGAGATTTTAGGCCCGGCGCTCCTCAATCGGCAAGGAGGGAAAGTGGTGCGGAGCGGTTCCATCTCTGGTGGTGTGGCTGAACATTGGAGCCGGACATTAGAGCCGCACATTAGAGCCACATATTAGAACGCCCGTGAACGTAGCCTGAGCCCGCCCCTTTTTCTAAGAATCGTTTCGGTGGGAAACATTAGACATAGGCTCGACGAAAGTCTTGCGCGTCGAAATGTCCGCGGGCCGAGCCAAAGCCTGAAAACAGGCCCATTCCGCCGAAAACCAAACGCGCCCGGTTGGACAGGAACCTGCTCCTGTAAAGATACGCCGGCGAACTAACTTCCCCGGCGAAACCCGCGACTGCCGGTCTCCCTGCTGCAGCGCCCAAACCGACAGGAGTGGCATGAAAAAACGTTTTATCGCAGTTGAGTGGCTCGCTCTCGCGTTATTGCTGGCGAGCAGGCTTGTCGCACAGAATGTGGATTTCAACAAAATAGCGACTGAGGCGCTCCCGGCGGCGCCAATGCAGTCAACGTCAACACCTTCCCCCGCGAAACCGGAAAAAGTGTTCGACAAGAAATTTTTCGCGGTCATGGGCGCGCTCGGAGGGGCCGAGAGTTTCCGCTTTACCAGCCGCCAACTCGTGCTCGACCACGAATACGCCGCCGGCGCTCCCTGGGTCACAAGCCCGCCCCCGAACCAACCCATCATGCTCAAGGGTCTCGCGGTGTACGGGGCAGAATTCCTGCTGACCTACGAATTGAAAAAGTCTCATTCCTGGTTACCGGGAGACCGCGTCATCCGCAAACTCTGGTGGGCCTATCCCGCAACCATGACCGCCATTCACATCAAGAATGCGGTGGGCAACGTGCGGACAACGGGTCCCGGAGGCTGCACCTCGGTTGAATGCGCCGAGCAAATGCAGTGACCCCCATTCCCCCGGCGCATCCGGTTATAATCGGGGCCAGTAGAATCCCGACGAAAGCTGGCCCCGAACATGACCCCCACGAACGGCAATTCCGGCAACTCCGGCAATGGCAGTAACGGCCACGGCGTTCCCAAGCCCCGTGCAGACTGGCTTGCTCAGCGCAGGCGCGCCAACAATGACGGCAACTTCTCGCAGATGCACTACGCGCGTCAGGGCGCGATTACCGAAGAAATGGGCTACATCGCCCACCGCGAAAAGATTTCGCCGGACCTGGTGCGCGACGAAGTGGCCCGCGGCCGCATGATTATTCCCGCCAACATCAATCATCCGGAACTGGAGCCGATGGCGATCGGCGTAGCGTCGCTGTGCAAGATAAACGCCAACATCGGCAACTCGGCAGTCACATCAGAAGTGAACGAGGAGCTGAAAAAGCTGCACACCGCTGTGCACTACGGCGCCGATACGGTGATGGATCTCTCCACCGGCGGCAACATTCACGAGATTCGTGAAGCCATCCTTCGCCATTCGCCGGTTCCCATCGGCACGGTGCCGATTTACGAAGCCATCGCGCGCGTGAAGCGCGTAGAAGATTTGAATGCCGAAGTCATGCTCGAGGTAATCGAAGAGCAGGCCGCGCAGGGCGTGGATTACATGACCATCCACGCCGGCGTGCTGATCCAGTACCTGCCGCTGATCTCGAAGCGCATTACCGGCATCGTAAGCCGCGGCGGCGCCATCCTCGCGCAGTGGATGGCTTACAACCACAAACAGAATTTCCTCTACGAACGCTTCGACGACATCTGCAAGATTTTCAAGAAATACGACGTCAGCTTTTCGCTGGGTGACGGCCTGCGTCCAGGCTGCGTCGCCGACGCCAGCGACGAAGCCCAGTTCGCCGAGCTAAAGACTCTGGGCGAGCTGACAAAGATCGCCTGGCAGCACGACGTGCAGGTGATGATCGAGGGCCCCGGCCACGTTTCCATGGACAAGATCAAGGAGCAGGTCGAAAAAGAAGTCGAGCTCTGCTACGAAGCCCCGTTCTACACCCTCGGCCCGCTGGTCACCGACATCGCTCCCGGCTACGACCACATCACGTCAGCCATCGGCGCGGCCATGATCGGATGGTACGGCGCCGCCATGCTGTGCTACGTCACCCCGAAAGAGCATTTAGGCTTGCCGAACGAGAAAGACGTGAAGGACGGCATCATCGCGTACAAGATTTCCGCCCACGCCGCCGACATCGCCCGCGGACGCCCCGGCGCCCGCGACCGCGACGACGCCCTCAGCTACGCCCGCTATAAATTCGATTGGGAAAAACAATTTGCTTTGTCGTTGGATCCAGAGACAGCGCGTTCGATGCATGACGAAACCCTGCCCGACGACTTCTACAAAGAGGCTGCCTTCTGCTCCATGTGCGGCCCGAAATTCTGCTCGATGAATTATTCGTCGAAGGTGGACGAGTACAACAAGCAGGTGCATGGGATCGAGAAGAAGGATTATTCGGAACTGGTGGAGCGGCTGGTTTCGATTAAGTAGGTTGCTGGTTTGCTATTTGCCTCCGGAGTCCTCGAATAGGAATTTGATCGCCTCTGGCATGCGGCGAGCCCAAAACACAGAACTGTGGTTCGCGTTGGGCTCGATCACAAGCAACACTTTTGGATGATTGATGTACGCGCCCTTCAGATTGGATGCGAGGGCCTGCGCCATCGCTACCATGCCCGACTCCGCTTCCGCGCGCGTGAGCCGCCTGGGGGCGAGCCACTGGTCGATATCGGGAAAGTCAAGCTCCGCGGTGCCAACGCCCATCGCCACTCGATCTGGCCCTCGGGCCAACAGAGTTGTATCCCGCAGGAACTGACCGTTCCCCAACAAGAGAGTCGGACTTTGAAGCAGCGCTAGTCCGAAGAGATCAGGGCGGCGGAGCGCTAAGTACAGCGCCGCGGCGCCACCTAACGAAACTCCTCCAATGCCGGTGTGCGCTGCTTCATCCGAGACTCGATAGCGTGCAGAAACAAACGGTATAACCTCATCGGCGAAAAAGTGCGGAAGTCGCTGTCCGATTGGTTCCGGTGCTGCCGGGTCGGTGACAGAACTTGGGTAAGGAGAATATTGGTAATCCCGATGACGCGTACTGTCGACACCGACCACTATCATGGGAGGTATTGTGTGCTCGCCGATCAGTTTCGTAACCGCTTCGTCGACTCGCAATTCATGCTCTCCATGGAACGCCGTGCACTCGTCGAATGCAGTTTGTCCGTCAAGCAAGTAAAGAGTCGGATATTTTCGTTTTGTATTGTCTGTGTCGTTGTAACCGGGAGGTAGCCAGATGCGCACCTTGAACGGCTCGCCGTACAACTTACTTTGAAACCGCGCGATTCGAAGGTCGCCGACCACCGTTGATTTGCAAGGCTGTTGTGCGAACGCGCTCCAAACGCAAAATTGACCGGCCAGCAAAGCAGACAAAAAAGTCTTGTTCATGATGGTTATGTACGCGAAAAACCGAAGAAAGTTCGCCCAATTCCATCGCGTTCCCCACCATCTGCCGTCCGGAACCCCTCCCGAAATTCACAGGTCGCATGTGACAGCCAACCTTGCCGCCCACCTCAAATAAGCGGAGCATGGTCAAGGCGGAGGCGGTATAGATATACCGCGACAGAGGACCTAACTCCTGTGTCGTCAAGATTTTGACCTCTAAGTTCTTTGACATCAAGATTTTGCAGACACTTTTTGCAAAACCCGCGCCAGTCAAGGCATTCAAAGGGGTGGGGGGAGGGGGGTATCCCCGAAAACTCCGGATTTTCCTGTAATGAACCGGCCTTAAGGTCACGCTCGAAGGCAATTCCCAGAGAATTTTTTCGGAGGATTTCCACCGAGGCATTCGGCCGTTTAGTTATGAAAGTCGGCCACGCCATCCCATACGAGTTGAACTGCAATCGCGAGAATCAGAAAGCCGAAAATCTTGTTGATGGCTCCGACTGCATTGGGTCCCAACCGCCGCACCAGCGGCCCTCCCAGCCAGAAGAAAAGCAATACGGTCATCGCAATTCCGGCGATGCCGATGACCATGCCCATGTACGACGCAGTGCTGTCCACGTTGGCCGCCAGCGCCATGACTACACCGATGGCTCCCGGCCCCGACATCAGCGGCATCGCCAGCGGAGTTAGGGAAATATCTTCTTTGTCTTGCGCCTCATTGCTCTCCTCCGGCGTGATGCGCGCATGAGAAGTGACCATGCCCCAGGCAGTATTGGCGACGATCAGTCCGCCGGCAATTTTCAGAACGGGCAGCGAGATGCCGAAGAAGTACAGCACGAAGCGGCCGAAAAATAGAAACGTAACGAGAATGACGAATACCCAGAGAGCAGTCTTCAGTGCGGTGTTCCTGCGTTCCTGAACCGTCCAGGAAGATGTCATGCTGAAGAAGATGGGAATGCCGCCGAAGGGATCGACGATAGGAAACAAGGCTAGAAACGTCGCCGCCGCCGAGTGCGGCAGCGTCCGCAGAAATTGCCCGAGAGCATGGGTAGAGGTCATGGGAATCAATTGGATTTGAACGGGTTGAAGATCTCTATCCCAAGATGCCTGAAATCTTTTTCGTTCCGGGTCGCTACGGTAAGCCCGTGCAGACGGGCAGTCGCGGCAATCATGACGTCGTACAAGAGGTCTTCTTGCCTGCCTACCATCATTCGTGCCGTTTCGCGGAAGCAACGGCCATCGATCGGCAGTACGGTCGACGAGTTCTCCAACTCGTTAACCCACGTCTCAATGGCGCTGGCTTTCGCTGCGTCTTGTTTACGGGTGCGCTCGACGCCCTCCTGCAGTTCCCCAAGCGTAACCGCCGAGAGACAGATCTGCTCATCCCGCAGGCCGTCAAACCATTTCACCACGGCTCCGTGCGGCCTCGGTTTACGAATCTCGGAAATTATGTTCGTATCGAGCAGATACCGAGTCACTCGAACTCCACGGACGGTCGTCGTTTCCACTTTCTGCGCGGCGGAATAATGTTCTCAAAACGAGGGCCCGACAAAAGCAATTCCTTGATACTGGGACGGGACGTGCTCTGCATCCGTCGCCACTCATCGATGGGTACGAGCACTGCGGCCTCAACGCCGCGGCGCGTCACGACTTGCGGGCCTTTCCTGAGCGCCGCGTCAAGGAACTCGCTGAAGCGCGCCTTAGCTTCCTGCAATTGCCAGGAACTCACGGGTAGTTTCCTCCAAGCCAACTATATGACTAGTCAGATGACTAGTCAAGCATCTACCGATACCCGTCCAGCACCTTGGCGGCGCGCTCGAGCGTTGACGTTAGAACTGCCAACTGCTGGCGCGCCCGTTCCGCGTCCCCCTTGTCGAGAGCCTCATTCACTCCCGGAATCACCACCGCAGCATACCCCGTGTATTCGCCCGGAGCATAAATCGCATGGCGAAACCAGGGACGATGCGGCAACCCCTCAGGCATCAGCAGAGCGCGCTCGGCACCGAGCAGCGCCTGGTTCAACCGCGCGGCATCTCGCGGCGGATTCTTCTGTTTCGCAAGGATCTTCGCCCCAGCGTCCTGAAAATGTTTCGCTGCCCCGGTAACCGCACTCAGATCGAGCCCGTGCTCGCCGAATTTACTCTCAGCCCTCTTCTTGGCCGCATCGAGATAGACGGCAATCTCTTTTCCGTATTCTTCGTAGTCGTAAGGCAGCACGTCGGCATCGGCCATGCGCAATGCTTCCAGGCCAAACACTCTTGCCATCTGCTGCTCATAGACGAAGTCCGGATCGCCAAACTTTTTGAACCAGGCAAAATTATCGAACACCGAGTGGTACACGCCGTAAGGCCCGGTAGAACTGATATCAGCCGAGGGCACACCCAGATGCTGCTGGAATGCACTGTAATCCGAGCCACTGCCCAGGTCGCCGACGGCGACGTCGCCATTCGCGGGCGCAGCGGGCATGCGGCGACTTTCCCCAATGGCTTCCGCGGCCGATTGTGCTTGATCAGACTTCTGCCACGCTTCGTAAACCGTCCCTCCTTTCGGACTGGGAACGGCCTTGGTGACATCACGCAAAAACTGTTTCAAGCTGGGGACGGCTGAGGCGCCGAACTTCGATCCAGAGACGGCCACGTCCATGTTGAAATATGCAGCAGCGCTCGCGAGTTCGGATTCATGCTGTTCGGCCCACTCGGTGGAACCGATCAGTCCTTCTTCCTCGCCATCCCAACTGCCAAAGATCATGGTGCGCTTCGGCTTCCAACCAGACTTCAGCAGCTCGCCGACCCCGTGCACGGTTTCGAGCATCGCTGCGGTACCGCTGTTCGGATCGACCGCACCATACACCCAGGCATCGCGATGATTGCCCGCAACCACCCACTCCTCCGGCGACTCACTGCCTCGTACTCGGCCAATGACATCCCACAGAGTGCGGAACTGATAATCCTGTTTGAGATGCATTTTCACCCGCACCGGTCCCGGTCCCACGTGGTAAGTGAAGGGCAGCGAACCCTGCCACTCGCGCGGCGAGTCTGGCCCGGCGAGATTTTGAAGAATTGGCGCGGCATCGTGATAGGAAAGTGGCGTGACCGGAATTTTCGGCAACTGCGCGGACTGCTCGGGAGAGATGCGCTTGCTATCCGGCAACGAGGGCAGCGACGCGAATCCGGGCGTGGTCGGATCGCCGGGAAACTCGAACATGTATCCGATCGATCCGCGCTGCACGCCGGTATCCGGCCGCCACGGTCCCTCCGGATACTTGTCGCCCCGCCGCCAGCCGTCGTCAAACGGGTCGGAATAAATGATCACGCCCGCGGCGCCGTGTTCCTGCGCAATGAATGCCTTTACGCCGCGGAAATTCTGGCCGTAGCGTACCAGCACGATCTTGCCGCGCACATCGATCTTGAGCTTCTCCAGCTTCGCGAAATCGTCCGGCGTGCCGTAGTTGGCGTAAACCACTTCCGCTTCGGCGTCTCCTGACGGCGACATGCCGTTGAAGGGCATCACGACGCGGGGATCGTCGTCGTAAGGGTCGCCGTCGACGTGCTCGCGCGTGGGTCCGTGCATTTCGACGCCGGCTGGCGCGGTAATGTCGACGCTAATCTCTGAGGGATAGTTGATCCACACTTTGTATTCGACGATCTCGGTGTCGAGCCCAGCGTCACGAAACTTTTGCGCCACGTACTCGGCTGTGGCCTTATCTTCGGAAGTCCCGGCCATGTGAGGAGCTTGGGTAAGCGTGCGCAGGTGCCCTTCCGCGAGCTTGGGATCGGGCACCGCAATAAAACGGGCCTCGCTGGCGGTTTCTGCAGCGGAGTTGCGAAATCCGAAGATGGGCTGCGAGTCACCAGGAGCCCCAGCTTTGTGCCCGCCCTCCAACGTCTGGGCGCTTAAAGGGATGACAATCAATACAAGCAGAAAGGAAAGCGTTTTCATTGGGTTATTCATCAAGGTAAGGAAGTAAAGGTATCACAGACCGCATTTGCACCAACTTCACCAACTGGTGTATACTTGTACTATGAAACGAGCCACGATGACCTTTCCAGATGATTTAGCCGAGGCCGTGGACAGCTATCGGCAGGCTCAGGAAGCACCGCCGTCTCTTACAACGGTAGTGCAGACGGCGTTGCGAGAATACTTGCGACAAAGGGGTTTTCTGGCGAGCCGCCGCCCCTTCAGAATCACTCCGGTTGGCGGAAGCGGCCGCAGCGACATAAGCCGAGAACACGACGGCTACCTCGCGGGTATTAAGAAGTGATGCGTGCTGTGTTGGCGGACACCGGCCCGTTGTTCGCGGCCGCAGATGAAGACGACGCCGAGCATGGAAGGGCACTCCGCCAGATCGATGAGTTGGACAGCGAAGGACGGATTGTATTAATTCCCTATCCGATTCTGCTGGAAGCGTACGGCCTGGTCTTGAAGCGCTTCGGCTCCCAGGCCGCGTTACGGTGGCTGGGCGACGCCGTCGAGGCTTCTCTGATAAATCCAACGCCGGAGGATTATTCGGTTGCATGCGCGATGGTGCGCGCGTTATCTGATCAGGACATCAGCCTGGTTGACGCGACGGTCGCGATATTGGCCACGCGCCTGAAAGTTGAAGTTTGGACTTACGATGATCACTTTGATGTGATGCGCGTTCCAGTCTGGCGAGGATGAAAAGGATTACCGCACCTGTCCTGTCCCGATAATCTCGTATTTCGAAGAAGTAAGCTCCGCGAGGGCGAAAGGGCCGCGGCAGTGCAGTTTCTGTGTGCTGATGCCCATCTCGGCGCCGAAGCCGAACTCCGCGCCATCGGTGAAACGAGTCGAAGCGTTCCAATACACGGCGGCCGAATCGACTCCACGCAAGAACTTGCGAGCGTTCGCTTCATCGCGCGTCACGATGGCATCGGAGTGCTTCGTGGAATAGTGGTTGATGTGAGAAATTGCCTCATCCACGTTGGCGACCACGCGAACCGCCATGCACAGCCGCAGATATTCTTCGTACCAGTCTTGTTCTGCGGCCGGCTCAATTTTCACTCCAGCACCTAAGCTACGGGATTTTCCGTCTCCGCGGACTTCGACCCCGGCATCGATCAGCTTCTTCACGATGCGTGGGAGATATTCCGCCGCAATGCGTTCATGCACCAATAGCTTCTCCGCGGCGTTGCATACTGATGGGCGCTGCGTCTTGGAGTTGATCACGATTCGGTCGGCCATTTCGAAGTCGGCCGATTCATCGACGAAGATATGGCAGTTCCCTGCTCCGGTTTCGATCACGGGCACGGTGGAATTTTCGGTCACGAATGCGATCAGTTCCACGCCGCCGCGGGGGATAATCACGTCCACCAGCCCGCGAGCCTTGATGAGTTCCTGCACTGACTGCCGCGTGCTGGAATCGAGCAACTCGATTGCACCCTCGGGCAGCCCTGGCACAGCGGCGAGAATCTCCACCAGACACTGATTGGTGCGCATCGCTTCCTTGCCTCCGCGCAAGACGATTGCGTTGCCGGTTTTCAGGGCGAGTACAGCTGTATCGACTGTCACGTTGGGCCGCGATTCGTAGATGACTCCAATGACGCCCAACGGAACGCGCACTTTGCGGATGCGGAGGCCATTGGGACGCGTCCACTCCGCCAGGGTCTCCCCGATGGGATCGCCAAGGGCCGCGACTTCGCGCACTCCTTGCGCCATCTCCTGTATGCGCGCTGTGGTCAACTGCAAGCGATCGCGCATGGCGCCTTCAAGGCCGGAAGTTTCCACGTCCTGGCGGTTGGCGGCAAGGATCGATGGAGCATTGGCCTCAATCGAATCCGCGATCGCCAGCAACGATGCGTTTTTCTCCTCGGTGGAAAACTGGGCGAACTGCGCCGAGACCTCGCGCGCGCGCAGCAGCTTTTCCTGCGTGGAAGCGGAGTTGGCAACGGACGCCTTCATCAGCCCTGCTCCTGCTGTGGAGGAAAATACGTTCCGATCTTGCGTTCCATGCCCAACGTGATGCCCTGGGGATGGCGGCCGTTCACAATCGCAACGTGCACGCCCCCTTCACTAGCAAGCTTGGCGGCGCGCAGCTTGGAAATCATCCCGCCGCGCCCGAGCGCGCTCTTGCCGTTACATAAGGCTTCGAGTGCCGGGGTAAGTTTGCGTACCATGCGCTGCAGTTTGGGCTTCTTGCGTCCGTTGGGAATAAGCAAGCCATCTACATTGGTTAACAGCAACAACCAATCCGCTTTCACGGCGGTTGCCAACAGCGCGCTCAACTCATCGTTGTCGCCGAAAGCGCCCTCCAGTTCGCGCACGCTGACGCTGTCGTTCTCGTTCACAATGGGCACGACCCCGAGCGCAAGCAGTTCGGCAAGCGCGTTCTGTAAGTTGCGGTAACGGACCGGTGAAGTGAAGTCGTCGCTCGAAAGCAGCAGCTGCGCCACCACCTTCTTGCCGAAGAACAGGCGCTCATAGGTGTGCATCAGCTGGCTTTGCCCAACCGCCGCGCAGGCCTGCATGCCTGGGACATTGCTGGGCCGCTTGTTCAAGGCCAGTCCTGACATACCTGCCGCGATCGCGCCGGAAGTGACAATCAGGTACTCGTTGTGGTTGAGATCGAACTGATCCACCATCCCCCGGAGCAGGTTCACGTCAATCTGACCACCGGGAGCGATCAGGCTGGTACCGACTTTGATGACAATTCTCATGCGGTCAAGATTCTCAAGCGTCGTTGGAATGGTATCGCACTTGACCGTCCTGCGATTAAGATTGGGTTTAGGCAAGACGAACAATTTGCCGTTTTTAAGCCTATGCCTGCTACTAACGCCACCAGCCGTTTCTCTGATCGCGTCGAAAACTATGTGCGCTACCGGCCGGGATATCCGCCTGAGGTTATTCGGGAACTGCGGGCCGAATGCGGCTTGACTTCCAGCCATGTGGTTGCTGACATCGCGTCGGGCACTGGGATCTGGACTCGGCTGTTGCTGGAGAACGGCAATCCGGTGTTTGCCGTTGAGCCCAATACCGAGATGCGCGATGCGGGTGAGCGTCTACTGGCGATGTTTCCGAAGTTCAGCAGCGTCGTCGGAACGGCGGAGGCGACTACGCTGGCGGATCAGAGTGTGGACTTCGTCACCGCGGCGCAGGCTGCGCACTGGTTTGACCGTGCGCGGGCTCGGAAAGAGTTCGTTCGCATCCTTAAGCCTGGCGGCTGGCTAGTGCTTCTGTGGAACGAGCGCGTCATCGATTCGACGGCCTTCCTGCGCGATTACGAGCAGTTGCTCTTGACCTACGCGACTGATTATCAGGATATTCGCCACGAGCATACGACATCGGCGATCAATGAATTCTTCGATCCCATGCCGTTTCAAGAGCGAGGGTTTGAGATGCGGCAGGAATTCGATTACGCCGGAGTCGAGGGCCGGCTGCTGTCGTCATCGTATGCGCCAGGGCCGGACCACCCCAAGCATGCGCCTATGCTAGCCGAGCTGCGTCGCCTCTTCGAGTCCAATGCCGTCGAAGGCCGGGCCGTTTTCGAATACAAGACGCGGCTGTATTTCGGACGGCTGGGACGCGAGTAGAATCTCAGGTTTACATTCCTCTCTTCTGGAGGTCTTTCCGGGAGAACATTCTTGGAGAACAATGCCTGACGAAAAATCTTTTCATATGACGTCCGACGAGTTCCGCCACTACGGCCATGCCGTGGTGGATTGGATCGCCGACTACCATTCCCGCATCGAGTCGTTCCCTGTGCTCTCGCAGGTGAAACCGGGAGAGATTCGTGCATCGCTGCCGGCGAATGCTCCGGCGAAGGGCGAGCCGTTCGATGCGCTGTTGAAAGACGTGGAGAAACTGATTCTGCCCGGCATCACGCACTGGCAGTCGCCGAATTTCTTCGCGTACTTTCCTAGCAACGGTTCGGCCCCCGGAATTCTGGGCGATCTTCTCTCGTCTGGACTGGGCGTACAGGGCATGCTTTGGTCTACCAGTCCGGCCTGCACGGAACTCGAGACGCACGTGCTCGATTGGCTGGTGCCCATGCTCGGATTGCCCGGGAAATTTCTGTCGTCGAGCACCGGCGGCGGCGTCATTCAGGACACCGCCTCGAGCGCCGTGCTGTGCGCCCTGCTGGCCGCGCGCGAACGCGCCACGAACTATGCCAGCAATCAGAAAGGGTGCGATGGCCGCATCGTGGCTTACGCGTCTTCACAGACACACTCATCGCTCGAAAAGGCGGCGATGATCGCCGGCATCGGTGTCTCAAACCTGCGCTTGATTGAAGTCGACGAAAACTTCGCGATGCGGCCCGAGGCTTTGGCCCGCAAGATTGACGCCGATAAAAGCGCCGGACTGGTTCCCTGCTTCGTTTGTGCCACCGTCGGTACGACATCTTCGAATGCGATGGATCCAATCGCGGCGATCGCTGAGGTCTGCCGCCAGCACAATCTTTGGCTGCATGTCGATGCCGCCATGTCGGGAACTGCGGCACTGTGCCCGGAGTTTCGCCATCTGCAGAACGGCGTCGAGTTCGCCGACAGTTACTGCTTCAATCCGCATAAGTGGATGTTCACCACGTTCGACTGTGATTGCTTCTGGGTCGCGGACCGCAAAGCGCTTATCCGGACGCTGAGCATTCTGCCGGAATATTTACGCAATCAAGCGTCGGAATCGGGTGCGGTGATTGACTATCGCGATTGGCAGATTCCGCTTGGGCGGCGCTTTCGCTCGCTCAAGTTGTGGTTTGTGATCCGGCACTATGGCGTGGAGGGCCTGCAGCACCACATTCGTCGGCACGTTGAATTGGCGCAGCAGTTTGCGGCCTGGGTGCGCAATGACTCTCGCTTTGAACTGGCCGCTCCCGTGCCTTTGAACCTGATCTGCTTTCGCGACAAGGGTGGGGACGCGGCAAATCAAACGATCATGGAGAGGCTGAACCGCAGTGGAGATCTCTTTCTGACGCACACGAAGCTGAACGGAAAGTTCACGCTGCGCCTCTGCGTCGGGCAGACCACTACCGAGGCTCGGCACGTGGAGAAGGCTTGGAAGCGGATTTGCGAAGAAAGTGAGAAAGTAACGGTCGTCGGGTAACGGGACGAATCCGCTTCAGGGTCGGAAAGAAGGCATTCATTTCAAAGGTTGTGATCTCTGGGCGAGGGAAATCTTATGTGGTCAGGACGGCGAGTTAACGAAACCGGAGGTGGTCGCGCTAGTTGCAGGCTTGATGGAGAAGTGGTCGAGCTGTGCTCGACCGGAGAGCCGAGGGCGGCTGTCTCCACATGAGCATTTCGACAATTTCAGCCTCTAATCCGCCGGCATGGGCGCGGGACGGGCCAGTGCGGGACGGGGCTTCGCGGCAGTTAACGTTTCCGACGTTTCCAGCCACTTGCGTATTTCGGGCAGAACTTTTTTCGTGGCGATTTCTCCCGCGGTGATCAGTTCGCCGGCGCGCTTGAAATCGTCGTAGGCGAAGCCGTCTACGTTGGGCTCGACGATGACGTCAGCGGCGCCTCGCCAGAGATGGCTCATCTGATCCTGGGCTATGGCGAAGGATTGTCCGATCACATCGAAAAGATGCCGGGGCGCGCCGTCTTTCGACCACTGTCCTCGCAGATGGACCGCGATCACTCGGTCCGCACCCATTTCATGCAGCGGCGAAGTAGGTACGGGATGCGAGAGCATGCCATCCACCAGCCAGCGCCCGCGAATCTCGACCGGCAGAAACATTCCGGGATAGGCGCAACTGGCGCGCACTGGATCGACCATTGAGCCGGAGTGAAAGACCACGCCTTCGCCGGTGTTGAAATCGGTTGCGGTGATGCCGAGAGGAATGCGCAGCTCTTCGAATGTCTTCACCTTCAAGGTCCGGTTCAGGAACTGCACCATGCGGTCGTTGGAGGCGAAGCCGAAGCGGGAGACGGTCCAGCGGGCGAAGGTTGTGAAACGAACCGAACGCGCAACTTTTTCGAGTTCCTCGATGGAGAGCCCGCTGCAGTAGCAAGCGCCGATCAGCGCACCCACGCTGGTGCCGGCGATTATGCGGATCGGGATTCCTTCCTGTTCAAGAGCCTTCAGGACTCCGATGTGCGCCATGCCCCGCGCAAAACCGCCGCCGAGGGCTACTCCGATCGTGGGAACACGCGCCTCAGGAGCAGCGCCCTTGCGGGACAATTCCCGTCCAAAGGCCTGTACTGACCGGATGATCTTGCCAAGACTCTTCACCGCAAACCCCACGTCCCTCGCGGGAACTCGCGCCTCCCGCTTAGTTATAGGATGCCACTATTCGGGGGAACGCTGCAGGGCACGTTGGTGCCATTTGAGTTACCGCTGAAGCAGATGTACGTTACCTGCGTGTTACCCCCTTCCGGGCAGGGATGACTAACTCCTGTAATCCTGCTAACTTGCCGGTTATGGTGCGGGAGATATCGGCTGGCGGCGTGGTAATCCGGTTACGGGACAGAGGCTGGTGGATGGCTGCGATCGAACCGGCAGGCGATCCTGAGCGCGCTGCGGGAGTTCGTCCTAAACCGGCGGCGCACCGGCCTAAGATCGCCCAGGCGGAGAGTGTTCGGGTGAACGGCGTTCTGGCGAAGACCGTCCTGGCGCTGCCCAAGGGCCTGGTCGATCCTGGGGAGAAGCCGCTGGAAACTGCGCTGCGCGAGGTTTACGAGGAGACCGGAGTGACCGCCGATCCGGTCACCAAACTGGGCGACAGCAAGTACGTGTATACGCGCACCTGGGGCGACGGCGCACGGGTGTTCAAGATCGTCAGTTTCTACCTGATGCGCTATCGCTCCGGACGCATCAACGATATTGCGCCCGAGATGCGAATTGAAGTGGCGCGCGCACGGTGGATCCCGCTGGAAGAAGCCCCGGCGCTGCTGGCTTATAAAGGAGAGAAGCAAATGGCCCGGCGCGCGCTGGAGTATGTGGAAGCGCACGCCGAGCTTTAGAACAAACAGTCGCTCCCGAATTCCCTCTACGCCGTCTCATCCCGCATAATGCTCTCATGCCTCTTCGCGAAATCTTTCGTCTCCTGGTCGGGTCGCAGGTTCTGTGCTTGACGCTGTTGCTGTCGCCTTCGATGGCCAAAGCCCGGTCTGCTCCGGGTCAGGATTCTGGCTACCTCCTTGCCCTCACGGCTGCCGATCATTTTCTTCAAGCCTGGCAGTCTGGAGACCTCGAAAACGGGACGGCGCTGCTCAGCAGTCATGCCAAAGACACGGCTACTACGGAGGTCGTCGAGAAGTTTTTCGGTAATTCTGTTGCGTCGGCCTATGAGATCGGCCGGGGCAAGCTACTGAAGCACGGCCGCTTTGAGTTTCCGGTTGTGATGGTCACAGAGTCTGCGAAAAACGCCCACGCCCGGCGCCACTTTTCCAGCATTATTGTCGTGAATACTGGCAACAATGATTGGGCGGTGGATAAACTGCCGTAGACGATTTTCGCTGGCCAATCGTCCGCTGAAAATCATAACCACAGAGGACACAGGGGAAACGGGGCACTGCGAGTTGGTCGAGGTTCACTGAATGAAACGCATTAATAAAGTTGCCATCCTCGGGGCTGGAACCATGGGCGCGCGCATCGCCGCACATTTTGCCAACGCCGGGGTTCCCAGCTATCTGCTCGATATCGTTCCGGGAGACGTTGCTCCGGGCACGGGCGCGGCCGCGCGTAACAAGATCGCCGCCGCCGGTCTTGACGCGGCGAAGAAATCCAAGCCCGCGGCTTTTATGGACGCTTCGCTCGCCCGCCTGGTTACCGTCGGCAACTTCGACGATGACTTGAAGAAACTGGCGGAGGTTGACTGGATCATCGAGGCCGTCGTCGAGAATCTCGACCTCAAGCGGGCGCTGCTTCGTAAAGTTGAAGCGATCCGAAAGCCCGGCACTATCGTTACCACCAATACCAGCGGCCTTCCTGTGGGAAAAATTTCGGAGGGGTTCTCCGATGACTTCCGTCGCGCCTGGTTCGGCACACATTTCTTCAATCCACCGCGCTACATGCGGCTGTTGGAACTCATTCCCACTCCGGAAGCAGATCCGGCGGCAATCGACGCCGTCTCGCACTTCTGCGATGTGCATCTTGGCAAAGGCGTCGTCATCGCCAAAGACACGCCCAACTTCATCGGCAACCGCATCGGTACATTCTCGGTTTTGAATGTCATGCGCCTTATGCAGGAGATGGACCTGACCATCGAAGACGTGGATGCGCTGACGGGACAAGCTGTGGGCTGGCCGAAGTCGGCAACTTTCCGCACCATCGACCTGGTAGGCCTGGATATTTTGGGGCACGTCGTTGCGAACATGACGGCGAACGTCCACGATGAGCGCAGCGAACTTCGCCTGCCTGACTTTTTCACGCAGATGATCGAACGGAAATGGCTTGGCGACAAGACCAAGGGCGGTTTTTACAAGAAAGCAAGAGGCGGCGACGGCAAAGAAGACGAACGTCTTGCGCTGGATTGGAAGACGCTCGAGTACCATCCCCGGCAGAAGCCAAAGTTTGCCGCGCTGGACATGGCGAAGAATGTCGAAGACACGGGCGCGCGCCTGCGCATGCTGCTCGGTCTTGAAGGCAGCCCGCAAAAGGGTGATAAAGCGGGAGCATTCCTGTGGTCGGCTTTGTCTGATCTGTGGACCTACTCGGCCAACCGCGTGCCAGAGATTTCTGACTCGATTGTTGAAATCGATCGCGCCATGCGCCTGGGCTTCAACTGGGAGCTTGGGCCCTTCGAGCTTTGGGACGCTGCGGGCGTCGAAGCCACTGTCGCTCGCATGAAGAAAGAAGGCAAACCGGTGGCGGCGAATGTCGAAAAGTTGCTCGCATCCGGCGAGAAGTCCTGGTACAGCGATGATCCCAAGACTTTGTCGGGGCGCGTTTACTTCGACCTGGCTGTCGGAGCCCGGAAACCGGTTCAAGTTCGCGCAGGTGTGTGGTCGGTCACCGTTGCTAAGAAATCCAATGGGGTGGTCAAGAAGAATTCTGGAGCATCCCTGGTCGACCTCGGCGACGGCGTGGCTTGCATCGAGTTTCACTCGAAAATGAACTCGCTCGGCACGGACATTGTTGGCCTCATTCTTCAGACCCTTAAACCGGGCGGCCCGGGCGACAACTTCGACGCGTTCGTCATTACTAACGATGCCACGAATTTCTCGGTCGGCGCCAACCTCATGCTGCTGCTCATGAGTGCGCAGGAAGAAGAGTGGGATGACGTGGATCTCGCCATCCGTCAATTCCAGGGCATGACGCAGGCCATCAAGTTCTCGCCCAAGCCCGTCGTAGCTTCGGCTTTCGGATTGTGCCTGGGCGGCGGCACAGAGATCTCGCTGCACGCTGCAGCGCGGCAACCGCACGCCGAACTTTACACCGGGCTGGTTGAGGTCGGCGTTGGCTTGCTCCCGGGCGGCGGAGGCTGCAAGGAGATGCTGCTACGCGCCGTCGACGGGGCGGCTGCTGCGCGTGGCGGAAAGGGTTCCGCTGACGCGCTTGCGGGATCGATCGAAATGCTGGAAGCTATGAAACGAGCGTTTGAAACCATTGCCGCAGCGAAGGTGGCGACTTCTGCGCACGAAGCTCGTGGCCTCGGCTTCTTAAGCGAGGGCGACCGCATCACCATGAATCGCGAGCGCGTGCTCTCGGATGCCAAGGCTCGCGCCCTCGAACTAGTCCGCGCGGGATACGAGCCGCCGGTGCCTCGCACTGACATCCCTGCCCCCGGCGAGGGCCTTCTGGCCACGCTCAGGATGGGTGTCCACATGATGCGTCAGGGTGATTACATCACCGACTATGAAGTGAGGCTCGCCGCCAAGATCGCCGAGGTGCTCTGCGGTGGAAACGTCACTCCCGGCACGCTCGTGAGCGAGCAGTACATCCTCGATCTGGAGCGTGAGGGGTTCAAATCGCTTTGCGGCGAGAAGAAAACGCAGGAACGCATTCAGTACACGCTGAAGACGGGGAAGATGCTGCGGAACTAGCAAGCTTTCACGGAGATCTACGGCGCTCTCTTCGCGCTTGCTGGATATATACTTTTGGTATATACCATCGTGAGAGTTCGAGGTTTCGCCAGTGGCCAAGACAGATATAGCCAAACTCTTCCAGAACGGCCGGAGCCAGGCGGTACGGCTGCCGCGGGAGTTTCGTTTTGAAGGCGACCGGGTACGCATCCGGCGCGTGGGCCAGGGAGTGCTCCTTGAACCGCACATCCAGGATCCGAAGGAATGGTTCCGCAAGCTCGATGAATTGAATTCGGAGCCCTTCCCTTCCCGAAGCGGCCAGCCCTTACCGACGAAGCGTCCGGTTCTTAAGTGAGCTACCTGCTCGATACGAACGCTTGCATCGCACTGATGAACGGCGCGCCGGTGGCCGTTCGCGGCCGGTTCCAGAAAGCCATTCGCGGGGACTTCCGGGTCTATGTCTCCTCGGTCGTCGCCTTTGAACTTTGGTTAGGAATCGCAAAGAGCGAGCGCGTTGAAACCGACACTCGGCGGCTCGAGATGTTCCTGGCTAGTCCAGTCATCGCCCTTCCGTTTGAAAACGGGGACTCGCGTGTTGCAGGCTCGATCCGCGCAACCTTGGAGGCCCTCGGCAGACCTATCGGAGCATACGATTACCTGATCGCCGGTCAAGCTATGGCGCGCCAGCTGACTCTGGTGACAGCCAACGTCTCCGAGTTTTCCCGCGTGAAAGGACTTTCCTGGCAAGACTGGGCGAAGCCTTAGCAAAGCCGGGTTTTCAATCTTGCCCCGATCTCTTTTTTAAAGTCTACGCCTGCTACAATCGCCCTCATGCGAAGCCTTCTAGCCATTGCCGCGGCGGTGATCAGCCTTGCTCTCCTCATTCTTGGAGCCTCAATCGCAAGTGCCCAAACCAAAGATTCTCCGCAAAAGGAGTCTGCGCCGGACGTTCCGGATGCGATTCAGGCTCCCAGCGGCGAAGAAGTTGTCTTATACGCGCACGCGACTGGATCGCAGATTTATACCTGCCAGGCCGCGGCGGACGGGAAGTTCAGTTGGACGCTGAAAGCGCCCGATGCGGAGCTTCATGGTCGAAACGACAAGGTGATTGGGAGTCATTCTGCTGGGCCTTCGTGGAAGCTGAAAGATGGCAGCGAGGTGACGGGCAAAGCAGTGGCCCGCGTGGAGTCTCTCGACGGCGAGTCGGTTCCCTGGCTGCTGGTGAAGGTCGTGAGTCATTCGGGAAGTGGTCAGCTCGCTACCGTGACGACCATTCAGCGAGTGCATACGCATGGCGGCCAGCCTCCCGCCGAGGGCTGCGATGCGGCTCACCGCGACGCTGAAACCAAGAGCAGTTACTCCGCCGACTATTACTTCTATGCTCCGGCCAAGTGAAGCTCGCGAAGGATGCCGCGCATCCAATAACGTTCGCTTGGAAGTGACCACTCAGAACTGAGATTCTTATGCGAGAAGTCATTATTGCCTCATCCGTGCGCACGCCGGTGGGACGCGCTTACAAGGGCACGCTCCGGGCGACGCGTCCCGATGAACTGGCCGCTGTCGCCATCAGGGGCGCGCTGGAGCGCGTGCCGCAGCTCGACGCCAAAGAGATCGAAGACGTCATTCTCGGCTGCGCCATGCCCGAGGCCGAGCAGGGAATGAACGTGGCTCGCATCGCCTCACTGCGGGCTGGGCTGCCGGTCGAAATCTCGGCGCTCACTATCAACCGCTTCTGCTCGTCGGGCCTGCAGGCGATTGCCATGGCGGCCGAACGCATCATGAGTGGTGGCGCGGAGGCGATTGTCGCCGGCGGCACGGAGTCGATGACAATGATTCCGATGGGCGGGCATAAGGTTTCGCCGAATCCCTGGCTTGTCGACCACTACCCTGACGCTTACCTCAACATGGGCCTCACTGCTGAGCGCGTTGGGCAGCGGTTCGGCATTACGCGCGAGGCCGCGGACGAGTTTTCCCTGCGCAGTCACCAGAAGGCGCTGGCGGCAATTCAGGCTGGCAAGTTCGATGAGGAAGTTGTGCCGGTGCCGGTGAGTTTCAGCACTCCGAATGGATCGAAGCCCAAGCGGCAGGAAATTGTTTTCAAAATGGACGAAGGCCCGCGTGCCGACACTTCGCTCGAAGCTCTGCTTGCGCTTAAGCCTGCGTTCCACGTCAAAGGCACAGTGACCGCGGGAAATTCTTCGCAAATGTCGGACGGCGCGGCGGCCGCGGTCGTTATGTCCGCCGAGCGTGCCCAGGCGCTGGGCATCAAGCCGCTGGCGCGCTACGTTTCATTCGCCACGGCAGGATACAAGCCCGAAGAAATGGGACTCGGCCCAGTGTTCGCGATTCCAAAGGCTTTGAAGATGGCCGGGCTGAAGCTCTCTGACATCGATGTGATCGAGTTGAACGAAGCCTTCGCTGCGCAATCCCTGGCTGTAATCAAAGAGGCGGGGCTCGATCCGGAGAAAGTAAATCCTAACGGCGGCGCGATCGCTCTCGGGCATCCGCTGGGATGTACCGGAGCCAAGCTGACGGCGACGATTATCCGTGAACTCAAGCGCCGCAACGGGCGTTACGGGCTGGTGACGATGTGTGTCGGCGGAGGGATGGGGGCAGCGGGGATCTTCGAAAACCTCTCGTAACCTCCGGCGCATTACGAAAGCAACGCGCTTCGACCGATTTTCTCCTTTACAATTGAGAAGCTCTCTGTGTCTCGCCTCCGCGCCGGAATTCGTATTTGAAGGGATCAGTAATGGCCACAATCGCAGCAGTTCCCAAGACCAGAATCGCCGGCGGCAGCTTCCTGCTGGAATCCCGCCGTCCTGACGAAGTCTTCACGCCCGAGGACTTCACCGAGCAGCAGCAGTTGATCGGGCAGACCGCGGAGGAATTCACGGTCAACGAGATCCTACCCAACGTGGAAAAAATGGAGCACAAGGACTTCTCCATTTCCCGCGATCTGCTGAAGAAGGCTGGAGACCTGGGCTTGAGCGGAGCTGAAATCCCCGAAGCATACGGCGGACTTGAGCTGGATAAGGTTACGGCCGCCGTCATCGCCGACCACATCGCGCAGTATGCCGGCTTTGCCACGACCTGGGGTGCGCACAGTGGCATCGGCCTGTTGCCGCTGGTTTATTTCGGTACCGAAGAACAGAAGAAGAAATATCTGCCGCGCCTTGCTGCCGGCGAAATTGTGGGCGCATACGCCTTGTCAGAAGCTTCTTCCGGCTCTGACGCGCTGAACTGCCGCGCCCGGGCTCAGCTTTCCTCGGATGGCAAGCATTACATTCTCAACGGCGAAAAAATGTGGATTACCAATGCCGGTTTCGCTGATCTGTTCACCGTTTTTGCCAAGATCGACGGTGAAAAGTTTACGGCTTTCCTGGTTGAGAAGACTTTTCCCGGATTCTCCATTGGCGGCGAGGAACACAAGCTGGGGATTCGCGGGTCTTCCACCTGCCCGATTATTTTGAACGACTGCAAGGTCCCGGTGGAAAACCTGCTCGGCGACATCGGCAAAGGACACATCATCGCCTTCAATATTCTGAATATCGGGCGCTTCAAGCTGGGCGCGATGTGCGTGGGCGGAGGCCGGGTATCGCTCGAGCACGCCATCACCTACGCCAAGCAGCGCAAGGCCTTCGGCAAAGTCATCGCCGATTTCGGTCTGGTTCGCGAGAAAATCGCCAACATGGCGACTCTGATTTACGTGGGTGAAGCGGCCGTCTATCGCACGGTTGGCATGATGGACAGCGCGCTCAACGAAGTCGATAAATCGGGCGCCGAGGCAATGAAGGAAACTCGCAAAGCGATCGAGGAATACGCGGTTGAGTGCTCCATCCTCAAAGTGTGGGCGTCTGAGATGGTCGACTACGTTGTCGATGAGACCCTGCAAATCTACGGTGGCTACGGCTTCGTCGAGGAGTATCCCGCCGAGCGCGCTTACCGCGACGCCCGAATCAACCGCATCTTCGAAGGCACCAACGAAATCAACCGGCTCATCATCACGGGATTTCTGCTGAAGCGCGCCATGAGCGGGCAGTTGCCACTCATGCCCGCCATCAAGAAGCTGATGGACGAAGTGCTCTCGGGACCGTCGATGAGTGAAGACCTGGAAGGTCCGCTGGCTGAAGAGCGCAAACTGGTTGGGCAGGCCAAGAAGCTTGGCCTGTTCGCCTCCGGATCCGCCACGCAGAAATACATGCAGGCGATTCAGGACCAGCAGGAGATCATGGGTGCCATCGCCGACATGACGATTGAAACCTACGCCATGGAATCAGCGGTGCTGCGCGCGCAAAAGATTGTCGAAACGAAAGGCGAGGCTGCCGCCGCGCTTCCTATTGCCATGACCCGCGTCTATCTCTCGCAAGCGATGGAGAAGGTCGAGTCCGCTGCGAGGAAAGTGATTGCTGCGGTTGCCGAAGGCGACATGCTTCGCACCCAGATCGCCATCCTGCGGCGCCTGGCCAAGCGCGAGCCTTTCAATACGATCGAACTCCGCCAGCAGATCGCGCAAGCGGTGATCGAGCGCGGGAAGTACGCGATTTCTTAGCCGCGGGCAGAGACCGTAGCACCATTTCGGCTGGGAGTGGAATATCACCTTGTGGAGCAGGAAGGCAGCCGATTTTCGGAGCTCGACACCGCGCGCAGGTGCCTTCAAACATTCCGAGCCACGCACCCAGCCTGAGCTCTGCTAGCAGTCATTGTTTCGGAAAATTCGGATCAGCCTTCACTTCCTCGATCTGAGCTGTGTGCCGCTCGCTGTGCGACGAGAGCAAAAGCAACCACTGGTATCCATCCATCGTCCCAAATACCGGATGATCGAAAAAGTGATCGCGCAGGTCGTCGTTTGTCGTTCGCACATAGTCCATCGTGACTTTGCGGCTTTGCTCAAATCCTTTCGTCAGGTCCGCTTCCGTGGGCCAGCGGCCCGTGGGACGCAGAAATTCCGGAGCCTGCGCCTTATGGCTGCGATCGGGCATTCTCTGCAGAATTATCTCGTCCTTTCCTTTGACCTGTTCGCGCTTCTCAGGCGCGGCGGGCGAAGCCATGACCTGCTTCTGGATCAAACTTAGAATCGCGGTTTCAGCTACAGTGATGTGCTCGGCAACTTCCGCGACTGACCATCGGTCCGGCCCCGGCTTGAACGTCCACTGCTTCTCCGAGAGGCCCGCGATGGATTGCAGAAACTTGTCGTGCGTGGCTTGAAGGTTCTTCAGGGCAAACTCTCGCTCCTCCGGCGACAGCGTTGCCGGAGCCGCCGTCTGGGCCGTCCCGTGAACCCTCGCAAGAGCAACTAATACGAGCAGAACCAGAGCTGCCGCAGTCTTCCGCACATGCACCGTCTTCATTCTTGATCCTCCTGAGACTTGCGAGCGTGGATTCTAAATCACTAGGAATTCTTCTTCAGCTCTTCCATCACGCTCTGGATCAGCTCTTTCGCGTCGGTCAGGCTCTTCATGATGATCTGGATGTCCATCACCGGCTTGCCCGGCCAGCGCTGGCTCTGGCAATAAACGCCGTGCTGGCCGACCAGCGCCATAGCGTCGGTGATCGTGTCCATGGTCACGGCCAGGCGCCCGCGCGGCACGCCCATCATGGTTTCGTAGTGCTCCAGTTCTTCCTGCTTTTCGTCGAATACCGGCATCTGGTGATTGTAACCGTGACGACTGATGTAACATAATCGTCGGTCTGCTGACTTATCCCTTTCAGGAACGTCTAATGTTGTTGTCGATTGCGAAGTAGTTAAAAGGAGAAACCATGCAAAAACGAATTGCCCTTCCCACGCTAATCGCCATCCTGTTCACCGCGGCCGCCTTCGGCCAGAGCCGGCCCAGTCCCGCTGCCTCAGCCACGTGCGATCTCGGCGGAGGCAAGACCGTCAAGACCGACTACTCCAGTCCGCGCATGAAAGGGCGCAAAATCTACGGCGACCTTGTACCCTTCGGCGAAGTGTGGCGCACCGGCGCCAATGAGGCAACAACTTTCGTGGCCAGCTCTGACGTGGTGGTTGGCGGCAAGGCCGTACCCGCGGGCAGCTACACGATCTTCACGGTTCCCGGAGCCGACAAGTGGACTCTGATCGTTAACAAAAAGACCGGTGAGTGGGGCATCCCTTACAAGTACCAGAGCGACGAACTGGTTCGCGCGGATATGAGCGTCTCGAAACTGCCCGCGCCCGTCGAGAACTTCACCATCGCCTACGACAAGTCTGCCGGCGGCTGCACGTTGCGCATTGACTGGGCAACGACGCGGGCTTCGGTAAACATTTCAGCGAAGTGACGTGCAGGAGGATTCCGTAGCGTCGCCGTCACGGCGGCTGTCGGCTTCTCGCTTCACGGCCGGCGAGACGCCGGCGCTACAAACTACACTGCCGGTTTCCATCGCAAGACCGGCTTCCTGGCGGCGGCGGTCTCATCAAGCCGTGAAACTCGCGTCGAGTGCGGGGCGTCGAGCACCGTCTTCGGATCCTCTTCCACCTCTTCTGCAATCGACTTCATGGCGTCGATGAACAAATCCATCTCTTCCTTCGATTCGCTCTCGGTGGGCTCGATCATCAGGGCGCCCGGAACAATCAGCGGAAACGCCGTCGTATAAGGATGGAAGCCGTAGTCAATCAGACGCTTGGCAATGTCCATTGTCCGCACGCCCTTTTTCGCCTGCAACTTGTCGCTGAACACCACTTCGTGCATCGTCGGCGTGGAATACGGCAGATCATAGACTCCTTCGAGTCCTTTGCGAATATAGTTGGCATTCAGCACGGCGTCTTCCGTGGTCTGCCGCAGACCATCGGGCCCATTGGCCTGAATGTAAGCCAGCGCGCGGACAAACATCCCGAAGTTACCGTAGAACGCGCGAACCCGCCCCACGGACTGTGGACGGTCGTAATCGAAACCCAGAGTGCCATCGGCCTTGGTGACCACCACGGGCGTAGGCAGAAACGGCTCAAGGATCTTCTTAATGGCCACTGGCCCTGATCCTGGACCACCGCCGCCGTGAGGGGTCGAAAACGTCTTGTGCAGATTCAGGTGCATCACGTCGACGCCGAAATCCCCAGGTCGCACTTTGCCCACGAGCGCGTTCATGTTCGCGCCGTCCATGTAAAGCAAACCGCCCTTGGCGTGCAGAATGTCGGCGATCTTGTGAATATCCTGCTCGAAAACTCCCAGAGTATTGGGATTGGTAAGCATGAGCGCCGCGACGTCGCCGCTCATCTGCGCTTCGAGCGCGCCGATATCGACCATGCCGCGCGAATCCGACTTCAGGTTTTCGACCGCATAGTTCACCATCGCCGCGGTCGCCGGATTCGTTCCGTGCGCCGAATCAGGAATCAGAATCTTCTTGCGCGCATTGCCCTGCGACTGGTGGTAGGCCCGCACCATCAGCAACCCGGTCATCTCGCCATGCGCGCCTGCTGCCGGTTGTAGCGTGATCGCGTCCATGCCCGTGATCTCGATGAGGCATTCGCTCAGCGTCTTGAGAATGTGCAGTGCGCCCTGCGATATCTTCTCCGGCTGGTAGGGATGCCCGTTCGCGATCCCCTCCACGCGCGCCACCGCTTCATTCACGCGCGGGTTGTATTTCATGGTGCACGAGCCCAGGGGATACATCCCCAGATCGATCGCGTAATTCCACGTCGAGAGCCGCGTGAAGTGGCGAATGATTTCGATCTCGCTCACTTCGGGCATGTCGCCTAGATCTTTTCTTGCGGATGAACCCAATAGCTTCGAGACATCAACCTCAGGAACGTCGAGCGGGGGTAGCTTCCACGCAGCTTTGCCGACCGACGACTTCTCGAAGATCAGGCCTTCGTTCTGATTGACGTGGCGCGTGGCCTTGCGAATCATGTCCTTCATCAGTTAAAGTCCCTATATTCCAAGATCCGTAAATTCCGGGGGGAGCAAACTCCCAGTCCCTCCACATCGGGGACAGACGCCAGTCCCAGAACAGTTCTTACACTTCGGCTCGCTTTCGTTGAGATGCACGTTCGTGCCCGTCCCGCAACACTGGGAGCACTTGCCGCTGCCGAGACAATCGCACCTTGACCCAGCTATCAACGTGCAAACTCCTCTAACTCCTCTTCGTGCGACGATCGACGCAAACCATCACTCTCAGCCGCCAGCCTCACCGCTGCGTCAATGGCGCCCCGCGTGGTCAACTCTGTGCAGCACCAGAGCGCAGCATTTCCTAACTCGGGATAAAACTTGTTCAGTGGAAGCCCGCCGACAATTTTGTGTCCAAGCAATCGGCTGTTGATGGCATATGGATCTTCCTTGGTCTGCACAACGAATTCGTTGAACCGTGGCGCGCCGGCAAACAGCACCTTACCGTGTTTGGCGAATTGCCCGGCGGCATATGCCGCTTTCGCAAGATTCTGCTTGGCCAGCTCCTTCAATCCTACTTTGCCATACACGGTCATGAAGATGTTGACCATCAGCGCAACCAGCGCCTGGTTGGTGCAGATATTCGACGTGGCCTTCTCGCGACGGATGTGCTGCTCGCGGGTGGCTAGCGTGAGCACGAATCCGCGCTTGCCCTGCTTGTCAACTGTCTGGCCCACGAGTCGCCCGGGCATCTGCCGCACGAACTTTTCCCGCGTGGCGATCACGCCGCAGTACGGACCGCCGAATCCGAGCGGCACTCCGAACGACTGGGCCTCCATGGCGATGACGTCGGCCTCGCGCGGCGGTTCCACGATTCCCAGCGACACAGCCTCGGCAATCGAAACCACGAGCATCGCGCCGTGCTTATGTGCGAGCTCGGCAATCGCCGCCACATCTTCAATCGTGCCAAAAAAGTTCGGCGACTGGATCAGCACGGCGGCGGTCTCTGCCGTAATCGACTTCTCCAGCTCCTTCAGATTCAGCCGCCCGTCATCGCCGAAACCCGCCACCGACAGCGGCATCCCCTGATGGGTTGCATAGGTGGCGAGCACTTCGCGATACTCGGGATGCAAACTTCGCGCCACAACCACCGACCGACGGCCAGTGAGCCGCACTGCCATCATCACAGCTTCGGCAGCGGCGGTTGAGCCGTCGTACATGGAAGCGTTGGCCACTTCCATGCCGGTCAACTCGCAGATCATCGTCTGAAATTCAAAAATTGATTGCAGCGTACCTTGAGAAATCTCCGCCTGGTAAGGCGTATACGCCGTGAGAAACTCGCCGCGCGAGATCAGCGAATCGATAATGACGGGCCGGTAATGAGCGTAAGCACCCGCGCCCAGAAAACTGACGTAGCCTTCGCCGTTTTCCCGCGAGCGCTCGCGAAAATAATCCACGATTTCCGATTCCGCCATCTGGCGCGGGACTTTAAGGTCGCGGCTCAATCGGTATTCCGCCGGAATCGGCGCAAACAGTTCGTCGACCGAACGCAAACCAATGGCCTTCAGCATGGCTTCGCGGTCGGCAGGAGATTTGGGTAGATAGCGCATAGGAAATTGATTAGATGTAACTCGAGGTCAGTTCGATTGCGACAGCCGCCTGCTGAGTCATTCCATGCCGGGAATCAATGCCCGCCTTCTTCCGCCACAAACTTCTCATAATCAGCGGCAGAAAGCAGCCCATCCAGTTCGCCCGGGTTCCTCAGCGTGATCTTCATCATCCACGAGCCATGCGGATCTTTGTTCACCTTCTCCGGCGACGTGGCCAGATCGCCGTTGATCTCGCTGACCGTGCCTGTGGCCGGTGCAAATAGATCCGACACCGCTTTCACGGACTCAACCGTTCCAAAGGTCTTGCCCGCCGCGAGTTCAGCGCCCACTTTGGGGAGTTCGACGAAAACAATGTCGCCCAGCGATTCCTGCGCATGGTCGGTGATGCCGATTGTGGCGGAAGTCCCGCTCGACTGAATCCACTCGTGCTCTTTGGTGTATTTCCGATCTGTTGGATAGGCCATGATGGCTTCTTGCTCCTGGATTTAAAGTAGCGCCGGCATCCTGCCGGCTGTCCCGAGCGCGTCTCGCCCTCGGTGCGGCACCGAGGACGCCGCCGCGACAGCCGCCGAGACGGCGGCGCTACAGATTTTTCTTCGGCCTCTTATAAAACGGTGTCGGCACAACCTGCGCACCAACGCCCTGGCCGCGAATCTCCACCTTCACCGCCGTACCTACTGTCGCGAACTCCGGTGGCACATAAGCCAGCGCGATATTCTTCTTCAGGAACGGCGCCGGCGACCCGCTGGTGACGTAGCCAATCTCGCGACCTCCACCATCCAGCACTTTATATCCATCGCGCGCGATGCCGCGCTCAACCATCTCTAAGCCGGCCAGAGTTCGCGTCAAGCCGGCGGCCTTCGCCTTCTCCAGCGCCGCGCGGCCGACGAACTCCGGCTTTTCCATCTTGCAGAAGCGGTCAAGGCCGGCTTCCCACACATTGATCGTATCGGAAATCTCATGGCCGTAGAGAGGCAGCTTGCCTTCCAGGCGTAAAGTGTTGCGCGCTCCCAAACCGCAGGGAACAAGACCGAACTCCTTGCCAGCGCCCAGAATGTCATTCCACACTCGCGCGCTCGTCGCTTCATCTGCCGGAACGTAAATCTCGAATCCGTCCTCGGCCGTGTACCCCGTGCGAGCGATCAGAATATTTTTCAGACCGCAGACCGTACCGCGCGTAACCCAGTAAAACTTGACCGCGCTCAAATCCGCATCAGTCAGCTTCTGCAGCACATCGACGGCCTTCGGCCCCTGGATGGCAATCTGGGTGAAGTCGTCCGACAGATTTTCCACCGCGCAATCAAACTGCCGCGTGTTGTCGCGCACCCAATTGAAATCTTTCTCGCGCGTACCGGCGTTGATCACCAGCAGGTACTCATCCTCGCCCAGTCGGTGGACGATCACATCATCCACAAAGGTCCCCTGCGGATAAAGCAGCGCCGAATACTGCGCCTGCCCCACCGCCAGCCGCGAAGCATCATTCATGGAAATGTGCTGCACCGCGGCCAGCGCCTGCGGCCCCGCCAAGCGAATGTCGCCCATGTGGCTGACGTCGAAGATGCCCACGCCGGTGCGTACCGCCATGTGCTCGTTGATGATTCCGCAGCCGATCGCCGCGGGATACTCCACCGGCATGTCCCAGCCATTGAAATCGACCATCTTCGCGCCCATCTGGCGATGGACGGCGTTCAACGCCGTTTTGCGGACGGTGGTCGCGGTGCCGACGGGCGACGCCTCAACAGAAGACAAAATCCGACCCTCATTCGTGAGCAGTGGCTGGCCTGCCAGGATGGTGTGACTGTTTACCGTAACACGCGGTTTTTCGGGCGGTCAAACGGGAGGGGCGGGCTGCTATCTTCCGAATTGCACGGTCACGTGCGCTCCGGCGGCCACGTGGGTTCCCGCGGAAGGGGACTGTTGCCGGGCCACGCCGCTGCCCACGGCTTCGAGTTCAAGACCAGCTTCCTGGGCGGCCTCCACGGCTCCGCGGACGGTTTTACCCACAAACGACGGCACTTCGATGCCGCCTTGTTCCACGTCTAGCACTACGGTTCCCGTCGCTGGCAAGTTCGGCTGCACAGAACCGGCGGCGTCGGCTGAGCTTGGAGCTTTCTGCTGCGCGAAATCGTGGCCCGCTGAATTCCGAATTGACGGATCGGATACAGGGTCACTCTGCCGCATCGCCGCCTGGACTACCGTGCCGTCACCGCCGGCCGCCGCGGACGCGGGCGCCCGCGCCACACTGGAACCCCCGTCCACTTCCGCCGTCTCCAGCGGTTCGCCGGGATGGTCCGGCGTGCCTTCTTCTAGGTCCTTATCCCTGGCGCGCGCGGCTAGCAGCAACCGGTGATTCGGCGCGAGTGGCAGGTCATGCGGCGTGTGCAGGTACTCGAGCGTCTGCTGCGCAACGCGGTGGAATACCGGGGCGGCCACTTGGCCTCCTTGATGCGGTCCAACTGCCGAATCCAGAATTACCGCAACCACAATCTGCGGATCGTTCAAGGGCGCGAATCCCGCAAACGACCCGACATACTTCGTCTTCGAATAAGCGCCGGTCGCCGGATCGACCTTCTGCCCCGTTCCAGTTTTTCCCGCCGAGGTGTAGCCCTCCAGAATGGCTTTGCGCCCCGTGCCTTCAAGTACTACTTTCTGCATCATCGATCGCATCTCGGCCGCGGTGTAACTCGAAATCACCCGTCGGGATGCGCCCGGATGAAACGCCACAGCCTGCGGTGTGCCCTGCGGCTCAACTTTTCCCGCGACGATGCGCGGCGCCACCCAGACACCGTCATTGGCAAACGTGGAAACCAGCCCCGCCAACTGAATGGGCGAAATGCCGATCTCCTGTCCTATCGAAATCGCTGCAATCGAGACCTTCGACCAACGACTCGGAGGCTTGGTCAGCCCGCGCGTTTCGCCGGGTAGTTCGATGCCGGTTTGCTGCCCGAATCCGAAAGCACGAATATATTTGTAGTAGCGGTCTTCGCCGAGGCGCAGCGCAATCTTGATCGAACCCACATCGCTCGACTCCGCCAGCACCCCCCACACCGGCAAGAGGCCGTGAGGCTTCGAGTCGCGGATGCGCATGCCGTTGTAGACGATCGACCCCATTTGGCAGTCGAACACTTCATCAGGATTCGTCAGCTTCTCTTCAAGCGCCGCCGAAATTGTGACCAGCTTGAAGGTCGATCCGGGCTCGTACACATAGCTCACGGCGCGATTGGTCAGCGCGTTGGGCGTAATCTCTTTGCGCCGATTGGGATTGAACGTCGGCCGGTTTGCTAGCGCCAGGATCTCGCCGGTGTGAGGATTCTCCACGATCACCGTGCCCGCGATCGCCTGCGTGTCGTGAATCGCCTGATCCAACTCCTTCTCGGCGATGTACTGAATGTTCTTGTCGATGGTCAGCACCAGGCTGTCGCCCGGCTCTGGCTGCTTTTCGACGTCAGAAAACCACTGCCGGCGTGCATCCACCGAAATGAACATCTTCCCGGCGCGGCCGCGCAGTTCATCATCGAACGCGTGCTCAATGCCGCTTTGGCCCGAATCTTCCATTCCCACCGTCCCAACCACCTGCGCCGCCAGATCGCGCGCGGGATAAAAACGCTTCGGCTCTTTCTGGAAATGGATACCCTGCAGGTTCAGCGACTTGATACGCTCGATGACTTCGTCATCAGCTTTGCGCGCCACCCAGCAAAATGTTTTGTGATTGCGGCAGTCGGCCAGCACTACATTGTGATCTTCGCCGGTGATGCGCGTAATCAAGGAAACCGCCGTGGGCAGGTCTTTTACTTCGGTGGGCACCGCGAAGGCGGAATCGACTAGCACCGACATCGCCAACTCGTGTCCGGCCCGGTCAAAAATAACACCGCGCTTGGCGGAGAGGGGGATCTCGCGTTGCTGCTGGTGCTCGGCCTGCTTCACGAAGCTGCCGTAGCGGAAAATCTGCAAATAAACCAGCCGCCCGCAGATCGTCACGCACCAGAACACGAGCACCGCGCCCAGCAGGTAGAGCCGGGCATTCTTGCCGAGGTTGGAGTCAGTCGCCATGTGGCCGTTCCAGACAAACATGGCGGACCACCGTCAGGCGGACCGCCAAGAAAAGTCTATGTGGGGACAGCCGCCCTCGGCTGTCCGCCGGGCGCAGCTCGGCGTTTTTGTGCCGTGATTTTCTACTGCCCCGCCAGCACCATCACTGGCTCCACGCTAGCCATCACCGGCGCAGGCGAATCCGCAGCCGCGCTATCCATGCGAATCACCTGCCCAGGTTCCGGCGGAACCAGACCCATCCGCCGCGCCATCAAGTCAATCCGCTCCGGATCGCGCAACGACGCATCTTCCGTCCGCAGCGCCCGGTTCATCTCGGTTAGGTCGTTGAGTTCGCGCTTCGCTGATTCGATCTGGTAACCATATTCAATCGCCCGGAAATGTTGCCATGCATAGCTGAAAACCAGCAGGAACAGACAAGCCAGCGCCACGCCAAAGTGCTTCATCTCGCGATTACGTCCCGGATCTTCCACCTTCACCAGCCGCGAATTGTCGATCGCCTTGGCAAAGTAAATTTCCGGTGTTCCGGCAAAGAACGTATTGCGCCGTGCCGCCGGAATCGCGCCACGAATTGCCGCCGCCGCCGCCATTTATGCCGCCCCCACGAGAACCGGTTCACTCTGCATCTGCGGAATCTGCAGCTCAAAAAGCCGCTGCAGTTCCAATTCGTCGACGATCTGCCTTTGTAGAGCGCCCCGCTCGGCCCGCTCCACCGTCGCCATCAAGTCCTTAATCAATGTGCCCGTATACATTTTCCAGCCTCAAGTTTGGATTCCTACCACGGAACCCTTAACGTCTTTGTAGCGCCGCCGTCTCGGCGGCTGCGGATCTTTATTATTTCTGTCCGCTCTTTATTTCTGTCCGCTCTTTTCAGAACCTGAAGGCCCGGCACGCCATTACAGCTGTGCCGGGAACTCCGGCAGTTTTTCCGGAGCTAAACTCTTGAAAGCCGGCTTCCGCTTTCCGGTAAATCCAATCCAGCTTTCTGTCCGGAAGCCTGAAACCGGACGCCGCTTCTAAACTCTTTCCGCCGCCCGCAATTTCGCGCTACGTGCCCGCGGATTGCGATCGCTCTCTTCCTCTGTTGCCGTCAGCGGCTTTTTCGTAAGCAATTTCATCGAACCCTGCTTCGCCGCTTCGCGGAAGGCATCTTTCACGATGCGATCCTCCAGCGAGTGAAAACTGATCACCACCACGCGTCCCCCTGGCTTCAGTATCCGGGGCGCCGCATCCAGCAGCGCCCTCAGATCGTCCAGTTCGCGGTTTACGAAGATTCGAAGAGCCTGAAAAGTTCGGGTCGCCGGATGAATTCGCCTTTGCTCAGAATTCATTGGCCGGGCCGCGGCTGATATGACATCCGCAAGATGTGCGGTAGATCGTATCGGCCGCGACCGGACAATGGCTCTGGCGATTCTCCGCGACCTCCTTTCCTCTCCGAATTCGTAAATCACATCGGCAAGCTCGCGCTCGTCGAGGTGGTTTACCACTTGTTCGGCGGTACGCTCCGACCGCGGGTCCATCCGCATGTCGAGCGGTCCATCCGCCTGAAAACTGAATCCGCGTGCGGCATCGTTAAGCTGCAAGCTGCTTACTCCGATGTCGGCCAGCAGTCCGTCCGCCATCCGACCTCGGACCTCAGCCAAACTCGCGAAGGATGCATGCCTCAATTCGATCCCGGGCCAATCCGCGCGTTCACGTTCAGATTCGCTGAGGTCTGACGTCCGAAGTCTGACGCCAGCCTTTTCCAGCGCCGCAGGATCTTTATCGAGCCCAATCAAATGTCCCGGTGCGCCGAGGCGTTTTGCGATTTCGTAACTGTGCCCGCCCAGGCCCACCGTGGCGTCGATATAGGTCCCGCCACGCCGCGCGTTTAAAAAGTCGATCGCTTCTTTTAAAAGAACCGGAACATGATTTGGTGAAAGATGGCTCGCTTCCCTTCCACCACCATGCCCAACCCCCTGAGGGGTGTCTGTTGAACCCTCGCCCACTAGATGCCCAATTCGTCGAGCGTCTTCTCATCGTCAGGCGTAAACTTTTCTTCTTCGATCTCTTGCTTGAACAGCTCCAGGTTTCGCACTTCCAGATACGTCAGGTTGCCCAGAACCGCCACTTCGCCCTTGATCTTGGCCGTGTCCCGCAGCAACTGCGGCATGAGCAGCCGGCCTTGCCCATCCATTTCCACCTGCTGCCCGTAATAGTTCACCCGGGCCAGGAACTTCTTCTTCGTAGGGTTGAAAGTGGAGAGCCCGGCCAACTTCTGCTCGATCCGCTCCCATTCCTCGAAGGGATACACTTGAGCAACCTTCCCATCCAGACTGGTGATGTAGAATTGCTGTCCGTACTTCTCGTCGATCACCCGCTTGAATTCCGCCGGGACCTTTAACCGTCCCTTTTCGTCGACGCGAGTTGGGTGATTGCCGCGAAACATGCCTAAAGCCTCTTCGGAGGCCGAATTCTGTTAAGGGTCTGGTCTTCCTATTAGCCACAACGACTGCAACGAGGGAGGTAAAAGCAGCGCAAAGTTCGGTCAAACTCGGGTGGTTCGGGCTGTTTGTCGTGCTTTTGGGTCGGTTTCCCACCGGCTCCTCTTTGTCAGCTTCCCGTTCCCACGACCTTAACTGTGTTGACCACTCTGTTCCACTTTCTCCCACATCTTACCCGTAAGTCGTTGATTGTCAAGCATAAACTTGAAGGTAGGGGTCCCACTCTGGGAGTGATTCAGCAAAATACGAGTGCTTGTGGTTAACCAGAAAGACGACCACAAGGGGTTGGGTTTATGCTCCAGGTTCCTTCGCTATTTATTCGCTAACATTTTTCTTGCACTCCGCGCCCTGAGCGGATTTTCCTGTGAATAACCGGGCATTCGATAAGAAAACAGCCAGCTTCTTGCAGCTCGATAGGCCCACGCGGTATTCCCGCATTTCTCTCGCTTCCCTTCCGACCCTGCTCTATGATGCGGCGATGAAATGCTGTCTCTATTTGCTCACTCTTGGCATCTTGTCTGGACCGTTCCTCGGCGCCTCTGACACCGCCAACCAGGAACAAGCGATCGCTCGCCTAGAAGAGGCCGTTTCGAAAACCAACATCTTTGAACTACCGTCGTTTGCGATGAGGGCGGAGGTGCACGTCGAAAACCATGGAAAAATGGTGGATGGCACGTACGAGCTCCTCTGGAACGGCCCTGACCAGTGGAGGACGCGGACCAGTCTCCCTGGCTACAGCGAAGTTCAGATTGGGGGAAAGGGAAATGTTTGGCTCGAGCGCAGCCCCGATCTCATACCGTTCCCGATTCACAACTTGCAACAGGCACTCGGCTTTAGCTCCAGCGTGGGTTCGCCGCAGTCCATGTCGCTCGTCCAACTGGGCCTCACTCCGAAGGACACGATCAAGAAAACGAATAAACGAAAGGAACACGCCGACAAGTTAACCTGCTTCGAGATTGAAAATGAGCAGAAGCACCAGTCCGAGCTCTGCATAAATGAGGGCAGTGGCACTATCGCCCGAGCCGCTCCCTATTACTCAGACGCCGATCTCCAGCCGGTTGGCGGGAAGGTTTTTCCCCGCCATCTGAGCATTCGTCTTGGAAACGAAACCGTGGCGGAGGTGAACATCACCGAACTCTCCACTCCAGCCCAATTTGCGCCCGAAACTTTCACGCCGCCGACGGGAGTCGTGCCTCAGGCCGGGTGCATGAATCCAGCACTGCCGCGGCTGGTCAAGAGGCAAAACCCGGAATACCCGCCCATTGCCCGACAGCAGCGCCGTCAAGGCGTGGTTGCAATCGACGTGTTGATCGGTAAGGACGGAGTTCCGCGGACCCGAAGGGTGGTCGAGAGTGCGGGGCCCGATTTTGAGGCTTCAAGCCTGCACGCAGTCAGTCAATGGCGCTATGACCCGGCGATGTGCAACGGCCAACCAGTTGACGTAGAGACTGTCCTACAAGTCAACTACACGCTCTCATATTAGGACGACTGAGAGCCTCGGGAGCGGTCATGCGCTTCATGGCGCACGCGAGCCTCAATAAACCGCGTTACTCACGCGGCTGCTGTGAATCTGTCCCGCCTCCACCGAAATTGAATAGGCTTCCCCGCCATCGCCGCTCCAGTCGAGAACGTCGAACCCGGCTCCCGTTGGTGCGCGATAGGCGGCGACGTTCCTTAACGTCAGCGGCTGACCAGATTTGCAGACCTCCGGCGCGTCCGTGACTTGCAGAAAATAAACCCCCAGCCCGGTGCCCACAACTTTCGCCCTTCCGCTCCCTTCTACCAGCAAAGCCGATTTCTCATCGATGGCAATCTCTCGCGGGGCCTTCGACCAGCCATCCTGCACAATCCGCGCCATGAATCCGAGGCTCCGTCCCATGCGATCGCGCTTGGCGAAATGACTGTCCGTAAGAATGTTCTCGAGGCCGGGAACCTTGAGAAAATCGCGCACCACGGTCACTCGCTTGATGTAAGGATCCGCAAGAACCTCGTGCGACGTAAGATCGGCGTCATTCGGCTTATCTTCGAGGCAGCCGTAGACAAACTGTCCGAGCACTGCCAAACCCGCGCTAGTCCCTCCGATCGGCCTTCCCGCAGCCACGTGCGCATTGATCGCATCTTCAACCGGAGTTCCCTTCCAGAAATTGACGTAGCGCGACTGGTCGCCCCCGGCAATGAAGATCACTTCCGCCTTCCCGATGATTTCAGCCACGTGCGGCGCCAGGGCCGCTTTCCGGCTGGGAATGATGAGCGTCGCGACCGAATTCATCTGGCACAAGCCGGCAACGTAGGGGTTGTAATCGGCGCCGCCGTGCGCCCGCACGACGAGGAAGTCACCGCCGCTGCCTTTCGCGCAGAGCCACTGAAAGGCTTCGTCCAGGTCGCTGCCCCCACCCATCATGGCGATCCCGGCTTCAGTGTGGGTTTGCACGTCCTGCGGGCTGCCCTGGCGAATGTATTTGAAGCCAGCCGCGTGGCTGACTGCACTGGCGCACAACACGAGAGTAAGAAGCAGGGTAAGAAACAAGCATCGCGGGAATTTCATATGCGACGACTATATCTCAGGAAGATAGGCAGAAGCCCGCTGCCGGATCAATCGCCATCGCCCATAAATTAGGTGTACACTGCGTCCGTTTATTCAACGACGCAAAACGGGGGGGCTTATGCATCTGAACCGAGGCAGAACCTGGCTGGGCGGTCTAGCGGGCGGCGTGGTCTGGACAATTTGGAGTTTTCTCGTTGGCAAGTACGTCATCACCGATGCGCGCTACCTGGCGGCGCAGAACGCGGGATTTTTCCTGAAAGTGCCGCGCTATCCCTTCTTCGCGGGCTTGTGGATCGCGCTCGTGTTCATTCTGGCGATCGCGGCTGCGCATCTTTACGCCTGGGCGCGTCAGGGTTTGGGAGCCGGTCCCGGCACTGCGTTGAAGGTCGGCTTTGTAGCGGGCCTCTTCGCCGGCTTTCCGGACAACTTCGCGCAGGCGACTTGGTTCGCCGGCGACCCGGGGCTTCCTTATGGCTGGATGATCGATATGTGGCTGGGCGCCATCCTCGCAACGCTGGTCGCGGGCTGGGTGTACAAAGACTGAGAAGCAATTCGCAATTGGAGTCGGCAATCGAAAACGCCCTACTTCGTCGCCTCGACGAAGACTGCCGTCCCGTAAGCCAGCACTTCGGTGACGCCCTGCATCACTTCGGTCGCGTCGTAACGGGCGCCAACCACGGCGTTGCCACCCAGTTCGGCGGCGTGCTGCAGCATCAGGTCAAAGGCTTCGGCGCGCGTCTTCTCGCACAAGTTCGTGAGCAGCGTGATGTTGCCGCCGACCAGCGTCTGCAGTCCGGCGCCGATCGTGCCAAAGATCGAGCGGGAGCGCACCACGATGCCGCGCACCACTCCCAGCGTGCGCGTCACGCGAAAACCGTCCAGCTCGAACTGAGTCGTGACCATGTTGTGCGCCACCATCCGTCCTCCGCCTGTGTAGCTCGTTGCCATCGCCGTCTTTCCTTTCTGCGTCCGTGATTGCCTTCGTGCTGAGCAGCTAACTATATCGCGAATGCTCCCAAGTGCAAGTCGTAGAGACGTAGCTCGCTACGTCTCTCTCGCCACGGAGCCCAATCTCGACCTCACTCCAATACCGCCGAAATAAAGAATTCCTGCAACGCCGTATCGTAATCGACCCGCAACACGTTGGGTCTGCAGCAGACTTGGCAGTCTTCAACGTAGCTCTGTCGACGCCCCGCAGATTCGTCGACCGTCGTGGGATTCCACTCGCCGCAACCTGCGCATTGGAAGCCCGTTTCCATCCGGTAATTATCTCCCACGCTTCGTCGCGGGACATATAATGTCGAAGCTCTTATCTCGGCACGGAGGCTTCATGATCTCGCGGCGCAAGTTTCTCACGGTTGGCGGCGTGGCGGTTGGCGTTGCGGCAGCTCCTCACCTCCCGTCGGCATTCGGCACGGCAATAGCCCAACCTTCAGACGACTCTCCCCTGCCGCCGTCCCTTGCGGCGTTGAAGTCAAGGAAGAATGAAGCCAGCCCTATCACCCGCGAGGAGCGGCAGGAACGCCAGGAGCAAGCTCGCAAGTTGATGAGCGAGAACGGGCTCGACGCCATCGTCCTGATGGAAGGCACGTCGCTGAGATATTTCACCGGCTTTCGCTGGTGGGGTGGCGAGCGTCTGTTCGCGCTGGTACAGCCAGCCAAAGGCGCTGCGTTCTATGTGTGCCCGGCTTTTGAGGAAGGCCGCGCCCGCGAACAACTCGCTAATGCGCCTGATGGCGAACATCCCGATGTTCGCACCTGGCAGGAGGACGAAAGCCCGTACCAGCGAGTGGCTCAGGGCCTCAAAGAACGTGGCCTCGCCAGCGGCAAGCTGGGAATTGAAGAAACGATCCGCTTCGTCTTCGCCGACGGAATCGGCAAGGCCGCGCCCCAGGCCGCGCTGACCAGCGCGACGCCGGTCACGGCTGGTTGCCGCATGATCAAGAGCCCGCACGAGATCGCGCTGATGCGTTTGGCTAACCAGGTGACGCTGGCCGCATATGAAGCGGTCTATCACGCGCTGCGGGAGGGCATGACCCAGCATCAGGTGGGAGATTTAATTGCTGCAGCATACGGGCAACTCGGCTTCCCGGGCGAGGCCAGCGTGCAAGTCGGTGCGTACTCCGCCCTTCCACACGGATCGGCCACGCCGCAGGTCATTCGCGAAGGTTCGATTGTGATGATTGATGACGGCTGCACGGTAGAAGGATATCAATCCGACATCACGCGTACATTCGTTCTTGGCAAAGCTCCAGAAGACGTCGGAGACAAGATGAAAAAAGTTTTCGAGATCGTCCATCGCGCGCAGGCGACGGCGCTGGCGGCGGCGCATCCCGGAGCGCAATGCGGCTCGGTCGACGCGGCCGCCCGAAAGGTGATCACCGAGGCTGGTTACGGACCGGACTACAAGTACTTTTCTCACCGCCTCGGACACGGCATAGGTATGGACGGCCACGAATGGCCCTATCTCGTCCGCGGCAACACCACCGGGCTCGCACCCAACATGACTTTCAGCGATGAGCCTGGCATCTACATTCGTGGCGAATTCGGCGTTCGCCTCGAGGACGATATGCACATCACGGAAAACGGCGCCGAACTGTTCACTCCGCAAAGCCCGTTGCTCGAAGACCCCTTCGGGAAAGTGTGACCCTTCTCACCAGCGCAACTGGTGCAGGTACACGTAGCTGGCCGTGATGCTGTCGAATGGCGAAGCGGCCTTATCGTGTTCCACGATGTAGTATTTGATACCCGCCTTCTCGGATTGCGCAAAAATCTTTTTCCAGTCGATGATTCCGTTGCCGACCGAGGTCATGTTGTCCTTGAGTGAGTCGCCGAAATCCTGGCCACCCCCGGCGGAAATCTTCGGGAGGTTCTTAATATCCTTGACGTGGACCAGGGGGAATCGCCCCGGATAACGGTCAAAGTACTTGAGCGGGTCGGCGCCGGCGACGGTGATCCAGCAGAGGTCGAGCTCCATCTTGACCAGGTTCGGGTCGCAGTTTGCAAGTAGGAAATCGTACGGCAGCTTTCCGTCGACGGGGAGAAACTCGAACCAGTGGTTGTGATAGGCAAACTGGATCCCAGCCTTCTTACCGGCCTCTCCGGCCTTGTTGAAAGTATCGGCAACACGCTGCCAGCTGTCAGGCTGTTTGCGGATGTCTTCCGGAATCCATGGACAAACGATGTAGCTCTGGCCAATGACTTGGGCGGACTCGATCTGCCCCGGCCACTTATCGCCGAGCACGTCCCACGGAACATGGCAGGAGGGTGAGACCAGACCATGGCGGTCAAGAACGGCCCGTACTTCTTTCGGCGAGTGATCGAAGTATCCGGCAAATTCGACTTGCTGGTAGCCGATAGCGGCAACTCTAGCCAGCGTCCCGTCGAAGTCGGTTTTCATGAAGTCACGCACGCTGTAGAGCTGCACGCCGAGGTTTTCGATCTTGTGATCCGCTGCGGCCCAACCGACTCTGTTGGACAGCAGGGTGGCAGCCGTAACGGTCGTGGCGGTCTCAAGGAAGGTGCGGCGATTCATCATGGCTTTTCTCCGGACTTGCTTCGGAACGCCGACCATTATACGCAGGGGTAAGCGGGTGCTCTCGGTCAGAGGAAGCGCGCGGCAACACGAAGGCGGACGCTGCCGCGCGCCAGAAGGGTTACTTCGGGGAAACGACCTGCAGGTTGTTGGTCACCGAGAAAATGCCGGAGACGCTGTTGGCACGAATTCCCGCAACGTTCTTGTCACCCTGACTGTCGATCACCCCTTCGAGGGTGACGTTGCCATTCTTCACAATAATACGAATCGGCTTCTGCACGCCCAGCGCATACTTCTGTAGCGACGGGTAGCCGTAAATCGCACGGAACAGGCGCGTGCGCAGACGATCATCCATGGGCGAGGGGGGCAGGACCTCGATCTGGTTATCTACTTTCTCGACGCCTTCGATGCGCTTTACTGCGTTCTCGCAATCGGACTTGAGCGAAGGCCGCACCACTTGCCCGATTAGCGTAACCGTAAAGCCGTCTACTTTATAGGCAATGTAGTCGAATACGTCCAAATAAGGGAGCATGAGAAGTTCGTGGCGAACTTCCCGTACGATGCGTTCTTGAGCCTTGGCCGAGGCCTGGTCACGGTCCTGAGCCAGGCCCAGGGTTGCGAGAGTGAAAAGAGTAATGACGACAAACAACAACTTGCGCTTCATAGTTGTGCCTCCTTGCTTGAAGCTTCCCTGGAACGGGACAGTTTACTCCAAATTGTCGTTCCACCGGAATCGGAAACGCTCGGGAATATTTTAGGAGGGCCTATGCTACCGCGGTCTGCGATTCGTGGATCGAACCGTGAGAGCGCCGGTGCAGCAAGCGGGCGGAGAGGGTATGGTTCCCGCCAGCTGCACCGGCCGCCTTGCTGATCTAGGCCGAAACGTTGAGGCCGCCGTTCGAAGAGGAACTGCTTGAAGACGAACTACTTGAGGAACTGCTTGCCGAAGAGGACTGGCCAAGCAAATTCAGTACGATCTGCTCGTTGCTGTTGGGACTCAGATTGAACGTAATCTGCTGTTCGTCGGAGCCCGAATTGCCAACGCTGAGAGAGACCTGCTCCCCTCCGCCGTTGGATGAGTTATTGATGTCGATGGTGATCTGCTCGGGGCCGGTATTGCTGCCCCCGTTGCTGAGGTTGAGGATAATCTCAGGGCCGCTGGAGGCGGTGCTCGTACTGGCGTTGTTGCTGCTGCTATTGTTGGCGAGGCCGCTGAGGTTGATGATGATTTCTGGCCCGCTGCTCGAAGTAGCACTCGCACTGGATGGAGTTTGCGCGCCCGCGCCTCTTTGAAACGTGGTTTGGAGAGTACTGAAGGCGGCTTGGGCGCCAGCCAAGTCTCCCGATTGCAGAGCTTGTCCGATGGCGGCGAAATCCTGTTCGCGCTGCGGGCGCGAGAACGGATCTCCGCTGGCAAACGGACCGCTCTGGCCAAGCTGGATAATGTTGTTGTAGGCAGCTTGAGCCCCGGCCAAGTCGCTCGATCCAAGTGCTTGCCCGAGTTGTTGCAGGTCGCTCTGCCGCGTCTGAAAATACTGCTCCGTCTGCTGGTAAATAGAACTATTGGAAATGGCTGCTGTCGACATTGGTATCTCCTCAGAAATCGGTTGATCCGACAAGAACGCAGTAAAGGCTCCTGCCATCCAAGGGCCACATCGGCTTTCGCAAAAACAAACTTTAGCAGCGCTCTCTCACTCCCTCTCCATGGTTGGGGATGACTGTCAGTTTTGTCAGTAGTGCCTGCTCTTCCCGAGTGTTAGACAAGATGTGGTGCCGGCTCGCCTGCCGAAACCGCTTCAGGAAAGCAGTCGCTGAAAATCAGGATTACTTATGCCTCGAATGCAGAAAGCACTCGCCGTACTGATGAGTTTTTTTCTTGTCCTGACGACGTTTCCCGTTGAGGCAAGCGCACAAAGTACGACTCCGTCCGGGTCCTCGAACGCGTCCGCGGCGGGAACCCCAGAGGAGGAAAAGCCTCTTACTACCGACGAACTCGACGGGCTCGTGGCTCCTATCGCGCTCTATCCCGACGCTTTGGTGGCGCAGATTCTCGGTGCCGCAACTTTTCCCTACGAAATCGTCGATGCCACTCTATGGCTCAAGGACAACTCCGAGCTTAAGGGCGAAGCGCTGGCCAAACAAGTCGACCAACAGTCGTGGGATCCAGCGGTGAAAGCCCTAACCCAGTTTCCCTCCGTGCTCGACAATCTGGCAAAAAACCTCGCTTGGACCTCCGCGCTTGGCGAAGCATCCGCCACCCAGCAGTCGGACGTCATGGCTGCCGTCCAGAGAATGCGCGCCAAGGCGCAGGCGGCGGGTAACCTGAAATCGAGCCCGGAAATCAAAGTCGTTCAGGAGAGCCCGCAAACAATCGTCATTCAGCCGGCGAATCCACAGGTTGTGTATGTGCCCGTCTATAACCCCGCCGTGATTTACGGCACTCCCTACGTATACCCCGGGTATGTCTACGTTGCTCCGCCCCCGTCGACTGCGGTGATTGCTTTCGGCGTCGGGATCGCGGTCGGAGCCATGATTTATGGCGGTTGCTGCGGGTGGGGCTGGAGCTATTGGGGCACCAACTGGCACGGCAACACCATAATCTACAATCGCAACATTTACGTCGGGAACAGCTACTGGCGTGGCGGCTATTACGGAGGCGGCTATCGCCCCGGATACCCCGGGTATCGTCCTGGCGCTCCTGGGTACCGTCCTGGCGCTCCTGGGTATCGTCCGGGTTATCCTGGGTACGGTCGTCCCCCCGGCTATCGTCCACCCGCTACAACGCTTCCAAGTCCGGGCAACCGTCCGGGGAATCGCCCACCCGCTACAACTCTGCCTGCGAATCCAGGCAATCGTCCGAATCCGGGCAATCGCCCGAGTACCCCAAACAATCCGGGCACGAGGCCGGGAGGCGATAAGCCGAGTACGCTGCCGGCCAATGGAGGCAACCGCCCCGGCCAAACTCCGAGCACACGCCCCAGCACAAATGAAGCGCGCGGTTATCAGCGTCCGCAGACCGGCGCCGCGCAGACTGATCGTCCGAATGCATTTTCTGGAAACAACGTAGGTGGCCGTGCGCAGAGCGCGCGCGGGAACCAAAGTGTGGCAGCCAAGGGTGGCAGGGGGGGGCGCTAGTCGTGCGAACTCTTGTGAGAGCAGAGTAAAGAGCTAGTTGGGGAAGACTCAAGTTGGTGCGATGAAGGAGTGGTAGGACTCAAGGTTGGTAAAGATCAGGTTTGGACCAATGAAAATACATCTCCGCAATTCGCTTTTCTTGTCTTTGATCACAATTACTGCTCTGGCGGTAGGTTGCAACAAGTCGGAGCAAGCCCAGGCCCCCAGCGGACCGCAAGCCTTCGCGTCCCCCGACACTGCAGGGCAGGCGATTTACACGGCAGCCAGTTCTGGAGACAGCAACGGGTTGATGGCAATTTTCGGCCCCGAGGCGAAGGAACTGATTTTCTCCGGCGATCCGGTCCAGGACAAAGCTGCGCTCGATCTCTTCTCCAGCCGCTATGATGAGATGCACCGCTGGAGCAAGGTGGCGGACGGCGGAGTGGTCCTCGCCGTGGGCGCCGAAAACTACCCCTTCCCCTTCGCTTTGCTGAAAAACGCGTCGGGGCAGTGGTATTTCGATACTGCTTCGGCAAAGCAAGAGATACTGGTGCGCCGGATCGGCGGCAACGAACTCTCAACCGTGGAGGTTCTGAACGCCATGGCGGATGCCCAGGCCGAATACTTCAGCCAGACTCACGATGGCAGCCATGTACGGCAATATGCCCAGAAGTTCGTCAGCGACGACGGCAAGCAGAACGGTTTGTATTGGAAGCCGGCTGATGAGAATCAACCGGAGAGCCCTCTCGGACCACTTGCCGCCTATGCAAGCGCCGAGGGCTATGCCGGTAATACGCAGGCACCTCAACCTTTCCACGGCTACTTTTATCGGATATTGACTAAACAAGGCGAGCGGGCCCACGGCGGAGCAAAAGATTATGTCGTTAACGGAGCCATGACGGGCGGCTTCGCGATATTGGCCTATCCCGCCGAGTATGGCAATTCGGGAGTGATGTCATTCCTCATCAACCAGGACGGCGTGGCGCTCCAAAAGAATCTCGGCGAGAACACCTTGGAGGAAGCCAAGGCCATCCTTGCATTTAACCCCGATGATGGCTGGAAGCCCGTAGAGTAGTTTTCTTCCAAACGCTGGGTGTCCGTCCGGTCTGCGTATACGCCCAGACCGTTTTTTGGACGTTTATTGGCGCAATGACGCCAGTCGTTCCCTAAGAAACACGGAACTGCCAGACAAGCCGACTGACAGAAGACGCCTGCCCTCACCCGGGCGAAGCTCAATCACCCATAGCGCGACAATTGCTTGTCGGAGACAATACTGTTCATGCTGTCTTCGTTAAGCGACCTCACCTTGCGAGGCTGTAAGAGAGCAAGCTGGTGGGTGGTCGCATTCGCACGCAATCTCTACATCTTCTGATCCCGCGTCCTCACACGATTGACCGCAATACTTTTCTCCTGCCGCAACCACGCAGCGGCACGGTATATGCGCACAGAGTTTCGGTTTACCGTCCAACATGACCTACCTCCATCTAAACGACGCAATCTTATGAGCGCGGTCCTGCCCGGGTAACCTGTCAAAATGGACAGTAATGCAGAAAACAACATCAGTCTGTTCATAGTGCGGCCGCAGCTGGGACTTCCCGACGTCAGGCCAGGCGAATGCCTAAAAGAGCCGATACTAAGTGGCCACGACCCAGACTGTCCGAGCAAGAAGGCCCCGCTCGTAAGGGCGGGGCCTTCGATTTGGACTGGAAAGGTAACGACTGTGCGAAACCCTCAGCGCTTGCCGCCGTGTCCGCCGCCACCGTGACCTCCACCGCCGCTGTGTCCACCGCTGGCATGTCCGCCCCTAGAGTGTCCGCCGCCGTGCGAACCGCCGGAGCCTCCATGCCCAGATGCTCCGTGTGAAGAAGCTCCGCGCGGCTCACCGCCGCGGCTGTCGCCGAAGCTACCAGCGCGCGGCGCGCTTGATCCGCGTCCCGCGAATCCTCTTTCGCCACCGGAGAATCCCCGGTTGCCCGCGAAGGCTCGGTTCCCTTCAGCGCCGCGGTTAACGGCGGCTCCGCGATTGCTGTCGGCGAAGCCGTGGGATGTCCCCGCGTAGCCTCGAGATGCACCCGCATATCCGTGACCTGCGGCTGAGCCGAACCCGCGCGCACCGCGGTCCGCAAATGAGTGCGCTCCGAATGCCGTATGCGCCGAAGAGAATCCTCGATAATTTCCGTGCACAAACGCGGCGTGGTTATAAAACGCTCCACTGCGGAAGGCATAAGGATGTCCACCGAAGAAGATGCCACCGTGGAATCCCCATCCGATGCCCCATCCATGCCATCCCCAGCCGAAGCCGAAGAACGGCCAGAGCGGGAAGCCAATGCTGAACGAAATGCCCGGCCCGCCGAATCCCCACCACGGATAGAACCCAGGCCACAGACCTACGGGATATCCGTACACATACGCCGGGTTGTAAGCGGGCACATACACCACATTCGGATCAGCCGGCTGGATGTCGACATTCGACCCGTCCTCGTACACGCGCTCTTGAGGCGTACTCCGCAGATTGCCCGCGTCGTAAGCTTTGTGACGCATGTACTGGATCGCCTGCATCACGTCATCCTGCTGGTTTTGATAAGCCTGGCCCAGCTCAGAGGTCCACGACAGATTCTTGTCCAGGTTCGCCAGCACTGTCGGAAACTCCACCAAGGCCTTCACGCTTGGATCCCAATCCTGCTGTTCCGCTTCCTGGGCCAGATCTTTTCCCTTCAATTGCGGGTACTCCCGCACCATCCGGTCCGCCTCAACAATTTGTGTTGGATACGCTGACGCAGCCAGTATCTGCGCCACCAGCGCATCGGGATACAACGCAATCGGAGCCACGAGCTTATCTAACTGGTCCGAAGGTAACGGCGTGAACTGCCGCTGAGCCGGCCCTCCTGGAGGTGGAGGTGCCTGCGCCCGATCTTGATATGTACCTTGATCCTGTGGCGCTGGAGGCGCGTCAGCCTGAGGCGCGCTCTGGTCCGGCGCGCTGTATTGCGGAGCAGTCTGCTCTGGCGGAGGTCCTTGATCAACTTGAGCGCTGACACCCGCGGAGGGCTTGTCCATCGACTGATCTTGAGCCCCCAAGGAAGTGCCAGCCAAAAGCGCCATTGCGCTCGTCAACACCGCGGTAAGAAGTGTTCCAGATAATTTGGTCGTCATAATGTCCTCCAGAATTCCTGCTATCAGATTGAACACTGGGGATGGAAGAGAGTTCCGTTCTTTTGATTGACTTACACCGGTTGATTTCAGCCAGGCGGTGGTGGATTTCGTCCAATGAATATGCTTGCGAGGAGGAGGACAAATCGCACTTTTTCTAACTTACATGAAGGCGGCAAGGACCCGCACGCCTAACGAGTCTTTAGACGGGACTTTGGTCTGCACCTGCGAATGAAGGCGCTTGCGGCCCCAAACGCTCGAATAAGAAAGCCTGCACTTCGGCCAACGTCGGCATTGAGGGCTGCGCTCCCGGCCGCGTGACCGAAATTGCCGCGACGGCCGACGCGAAAACAGCACTGCGTACAACCGTGGAGCCGCGCATCAGCCCCACTACAAATCCCGCATTGAATGCATCTCCGGCGGCGGTCGTATCGACCGCATCCACGGAGAAAGCGGGAACGCGCTCTTTTGGTAGCGCGCCTTGGGCGATGAGGCAACCGCGCGACCCCAATTTCAGCAGGACGTTCTTCACACCGCAGCCCAGCAGACGCTCAGCCGCTAAATACGAGCCTTGGTCGCCATTCTCAAATTTAGTATGGAGCAGCACCTCAGTTTCGGTTTCATTTGGCGTAATCCAGGACACCCTGCGGAGCAGCTCTCCCGAAAGCTCGCGCGCCGGAGCTGGGTCGAGCATCAGTGGAATATCGTGCCGCTCGGCGAACCGGGCCAGATAATCGACTGTTTCTAAAGGAATCTCAAGCTGCGCCAAAAGAAATCCTGCGCGTTCCAGAATTGTCGCCGCTTTTTCCAGCACTTTCGGAGTGAGGTGGCTATTGGCGGCCGGGACTACCACAATGTTGTTCTCACCTTTTCGTCCGGTCGTGATCAACGCGACGCCAGATGCTCCTTCTAAAGTATTCACGTAAGTCGCATCCACGCCGGCGTCTTCCAGTCCATTGCGCAGCAGCTTTCCAAACGCGTCGTTCCCGACGTTTCCCACCATCGAAACGGGGTACCCAAGCTTCGCGATGGCGGCCGCCTGGTTTGCACCTTTTCCGCCGTAAAAAGTGCGGAAACTATTGCCTATGATCGTCTCCCCAATTTGGGGTATACGATCGGCTCCCACTACTAAGTCGAGATTGATGCTGCCGACGACAACGATGGGCTTCTGCATAGCAGCTCGTTCTTACCTATCGGGTCACCATGGGGGCGATCGCGATCGACCCCAGCCCTAGGAGGAAGAAAATGAACATTGCGGGAATTAGTTTGCGGGAGGCCGGTGGAGCGTTGGCAAATTCCTTCCAGATGAAGACACCCCAGACGGCGGATACCATCGTCGCGCCCTGGCCGATGGCGTAGGACACGGCGGGACCGACGATTTGGGCGTGGGATGCAACGAAGTTGAATACCGTTCCTGTGCACCAGATCAGTCCCCCAACTACACCCCAGAAGTGCCACGCGGGTTTCGCCTGGAAATATTCAGACATTTTGACGGGGGCAGCGCCAGTTAGAGGCTTCTTCATGAACAGATAGTTCACGGGGATTGCGCAAAAGACAACTCCCACAGCGAAAAACAAAGCTACCGAGTATGGTCCCAAGGAATGCTCTCCCGTGACAGCCTTGGTCACGAGCGGATAAAAGACGCCCATGAGTCCGCCGCAAGCAACGCTGATCCAGATTCCGCGCATGCTGACCGAACGTCGCTCACTCTCTCTGCGGCGATACGCGATGGCATCGAGAATAATTGCCAGGACTACCAGCACGACGCCCCCGAAGAGCAGCCAAGGATGGCCTTTGGGAGAGATTGCGTAATTCAAAAGAACACCCACTACCAGCGCCAGGCCGATTCCGACCGGAAAGGCGACGGCCAAACCAGCAATATCGATGGCCGCAACCAAGAGCAAGTTGGCCACATTGAAGACAGCGCCGCCGGCGATGGCGAACAGCATATGTTGCGAGTCCGCCTGGCTAATATTGTTCAGAAAAGAAAGATCGCCTCCGCCCCAATTCCCCAAGGTCAGCCCCCAGCCCAGGCTGCCTAGAAAAATACCGATCACGTAGTCCCAATAAAAAAGCTGGAAGGCATATCCAGGAGTGAGCTTCATGGTGTTTGCCCACGATCCCCAGCAGAGCATGCTGGTGACCATGAACAACAGCGCAATTCCGTATGCCTCTGGTTGATACATGGTTCTTACCAATTTGAATTGCACGCCCATCTGGATACATCTTGGGCGACCGGACGATACAAGAGCGATGGGGAGGGCTCGTACCGTCCGGTCGTCCAGTCGTCGCCGTCTAGAACACCAACCTCATGTTCAACTGGATCAGGCGACCAGGACGAGCAGCGCTGACATATCCAAAATGACTTTCTGCATTGGTCTGGCGGTCGTCGATTACACAAGGAGCGTAGCCCAGAAACGGGCAACTGCTGTTGTTCATGGCGCTCCATTGCGTGTGATTGAAAGCATTGAACGCATCTGCCCGGAACTGCAACTCCTGGCCCTCGCGGAATAGTTTTAGAGCCTTTTGCAATCCCATATCCCAGTTGTTGGTTCCGGGCTGGCTAAGATTATTGCGGCGTTCGTTACCCCGAGTCACCGCATAGTTTGTGATGCCTTGATTCAGGTAGAACGGATCCGTACTGGCGGCAGGTTCCGTGTAGCAATTCGTGTTGAAAGCCTGAGCAAAACTCCTGTTGCCGCGCGAGAGATTGCCATTGCAGGTTTGTATTGGAACATCTCCCATGCCGTCGTACGAGCTCGTGTATCCGTTAAAAACAGTGGTAGGAGATCCCGATTCGAACGTAGCGATTGAATTGATCTGCCACCCTCCAAGCGTATCGCGCAAGATAGGATTCCCCAATCTGTTTCCCGGTAGCTCGTAGGTGACAGCCGCCACGAAACGGTTGGTGTGATTGGCATCGGAAGGCCCATAACTCCACTGCGGGTGCCATTGGCCGCCGATGATCTCTTTCGACACGCCGGCGTAGTTCGTCTCGCCGTTCTGGCCGAAGAATTCGTCCATCTGCTTCGACCAGGTATAAGAGGCCTGAGTCGTCATGCCATGCCAGCCACGGGTTTTCAATTGGGCATTCATGGCGTTGTAGTTATTGCTCTGGACGGGGCGAACCGAATTGACTGCTCCCCAGCGGCCGGGCGCTACTGCCGTCTGTGGACGGGCAGCATCGCAGGTTTGGCATTCGCCATCACCGTCAAGCTGGACGTTAATGTCAGGATAGAAGCCTTGCGGGAAGAGGTTCAGGTCATACTGAATCGCCATATGCGTGCCCTCGGAGCCCACATATCCAACGGAGCCCACCACAGCTCTTCCGAATTCGCGTTGAACATCCAGACTCCACCGCTGGATGTAAGTGGTCTTCCAGGTTCCCTGATCCGTGGTCGAGGTGGTGCTTTGATTACCCGGAGTCCACATCAAACCACCGTCGGTACCAAGCGGATACGGCCATGTGCCTCGAGCAACAGAGATCGGTGCGGGAAAAGTTTGGGCGAGGTTGTAGCCCGTCCCGCCCGGACCGTTCGAAATATTCGAGGTATAGTACTGAGTTCCTCCGTACGCCGGTGAGTTCCAAGTCACCTGATCGAGGAACTTGAAGCGGCCGGTCTCATAGAAGAGACCGTAACCGCTACGGATCACCGTTTTGTCGTCCAATCGGTAAGCCAGCCCAATGCGCGGCGCGAAGTCCTTCTTAGGCGCGGAGAAGGGGTGAGCACTGGTTCCGGGCGTTAAACCTGGCATTACAAACCGCCATCCTGGATACGTCTGGTCCAATACGCCCCAGTAATTATCTACGGAATAAGCGGGGATCGGCAGATCGTAGCGAAGGCCCACAGTGACATTCAGTTTGCGCGTCGCATTCCACGCATCACTCACGTACGCAGCGTACTCGGGCATACCATAATAGAGGCTGGCGTTCCCGCTCTGTACGGGAGTGCGCTGGTTCATATTGCTGATGAAGCCAGTTTCGAACTCTGCGAGGTAATTGAAGCCGGAACCGTCCGAAGCATTGGGTCCATAGCCGGTATAGCCGCCATCGGCTGTGACCGAGCGAATGATGTCGTTGTCGCGCTCGTAACGCCGGGCCATGTAAAACCCTGCCTTGATATTGTGCCGCCCGAGCGCTTTCTGCAGGTTGTCGGTTATCTGGAAGATGGGCACATACTGATACCAGTATTCACCGGCATTATCGGTTCCGAGACTCAAATCGTTTCCAAACTGACCTCCACCTCCGATATTCACAGCAAAATTTGAGTCGTTCTTTACACTGAATAAGCTCTTGTCAAATGACGTATAGCCCGCCATGTTCGAGGATGAATTCTGGAAGAGCGACGGGAGCCAGGAATTGTCCAGCGCGTTGATCTGTGAGAGTGCGTTACTGAAATTGTAGGCTCTCATCCAACTGATATTGAATTCGTTGCTGAGCGTGGCATTGAAGACATGGACGTAGTGGAATTGGTAGGTGTTGACTCGATGTACCGGACCATCACCCGCACCGAGGCCCGGCGGGTCTAAAACCACGCCTACGCCTGTGGTATTCGAAGCGAGCAGGTTATTGGGATTGTTGGTTCTGTAGCCGGTGTCGTGGAGGTAGCGGAAATAGACGAAATCGCGACTGCCGATGTGGTAGTCTCCGCGGACCGTGTAGTTGTTCCCATTGATCCCAGCCGTGTAGGAGCCAGAATAATTGTCATAGTCGCCGGGTTCACTCGACGAATAGCCGTTTGGCTGGGGGAAATGCGAAAGATAATTCTGCGCGATTTGGCCGGACGGACTAGCCATGAGCGCTGCAGAAATCTGATTGCCGGGAAAGGGTGTCCGCGTATTGGTCACCGGGTTGTATGAGGTTGGGTCGTAAATCACAAACTGGCAGACGCTGGGCTCGGTAGTTGGATTGCCATTGCACTGAGAAGGATTGAAGCCGGCAGGCGCGTTCGCCAGCCAGGGACTGAAGTCGCCTGCAAGGTCGGCTGCAGTTGGGACGTATGCGGTAAATGCAGTCAGACCGGAGTTCCGCAAGCGTTCGAAGGAGGCGAAGAAAAACGCCTTGTTTCTCCCATCAAACACCTTTGGAATATACACAGGTCCGCCGACCGTGAAGCCGTACTGGTTCTGGTGATAAGGGCTCCGCGGTATGTCCTGAAAGTTGCTGTAAGCATTATTTGCGTTCATGCCCGCATTCTGGAAGGCGTCATAGACGGTGCCATGAAGAGCATTGGTCCCTGACTTTGTCGTCACACTGATTTGGCCCACGTCGCGGCCGTACTCAGCCGAATAATTTGAAACCTCCGCTTTAACTTCTTGGATGGTGTCGGCGTTTATGTTCATGATGGGGCCTTCCACCCAATTGTCGTTGTTGTCCAAACCGTCAACGTAGTAACCGACGCCGTAGTCGGTGCCCCCCACGTTCAATTGCATTGCTCCACCGGCCGCGCTTGCTGAACCAAGTCCCCAAACCATGCGGGTATTGTCGCCACTACCGCTGTTGAAGCCCGGCAGAATCTGGGCAAAGTTCAGGTAGTTGCGCCCCTGCACGGGCAGGTCCTGGACAAATTTGTTCTCGATGACTTCCGACAGGCTGGCGTCGTCCGTCTTCAATAATTCTGCGGCGCTACTGACTTGCACCGTCTCGGTGTTTCGACCCAGTTTTACGCCGAGGTTAATACGTTGAATCGTGCCATTTTCGAGAGCCACGGCAGTTGAAACCGTGTTGCCAAAGCCTTCCTTGACCACTTCAACCGTGTAGTGGCCGGCTATCAGATTGGGAAATCGATAGTCACCGCTGGAAGTTGTGGTCGCCTTCCACTTGACCCCGGTATCCACGTTCGTGAGTGTTACCTTCGCGCTTGCAATAACAGCGCCTTGCGGGTCGGTCACAGTGCCCAGGATTGTGCTGGTGATAACGACTTGGGCCAGCAACGCGGTAGCGGCCAGAACCCAAAGGGTAAGCAGAAACAAACGTTGGCTGCGATGCATAATCTCTTTTCCTCCACGCGCGTGGCGATCTACCGGAAAGTCACTGCAATCGACGGCAAAAGTTCGTCTATTTTGAAACGTTTCAAACCAGCAAACGAAGGAACCTTACTCCCACTCGTTTGCCCTTGTCAATATCTAAATCGAAAGGCGGCGCAATTCCGTAAGCCTCTGGTTGATGCCTGGCCCATCCGGTTCAACTACGTCAGAACCCCAGGCTCAGCTGGTCAGGCGGTCATTTGAAATGACCTTTACATCAGACACGCTGACACTCGTCAGTGCATTGGTATCCCCGGTCCAGGCAAGCTGCAAATTGCCGGACGAGGGCGCGTAACAGCGCAGGGTCATCGCTTCCCTGTTGTCGAAGAAAGTCTCGATCACCGAGCCATCCATCCACAAATTGAGAGTAGAAACTCCGTCTCCATTGGGAGAGAGCGGTAAGGTCTTGTCCTCTATGCTGACGGAAGGTTTGTCCTTCGTGCCTTCGTACTTCACGGCAAGCAGCGGCGCGGCCTGGCCGCCAGCCCTCAGTTCGAGTCCGCAGTCGCTCTTCCCCGCTTTGAAGGTGCAGACTATCTCAGCGGCACGATCTCGAATTGGCATTCTTGCAAGGGCGGCGTCCACTGTTTCAGAGTTCCGCGCTTTCTCCCAAGTCTGAACATCATTACGCAGCGACTGCAACTCCGGCAGTGCTTCCATCCGAAGCTCATTGTCCGTCCCCAGTGTAGCTACACGTGGGAGGGCCATGACTCCGGCCCACCCAGCAACTTCGCACTCCGCAGGAGGACGGGTTTCCTCCACCCATCCCCACAAGATGCGCCTGCCCGTGGCGTCCACCATGCTCTTCGCCGCATAGTACGAACCGTGGTCCAGTACTCCTCGGGTCTCGGAGTGAAACACGAGTTCCCGCCGATCAAACGTGCCTACCTCCCAGTGAACCTTGTGCTTAGTGGAGTAGAGCAGGACGTGTTTATCCTTAAGCGGAAAGAAGTCGGGGCACTCCCACATTTCGCCGGTATCGGCGGGATTGTTCCCTTGCGCTAAGGGATGGAGGTAGGTCCAATTGCGTCCGTCCGGCGAGCTGTAAAGCAGCACCGCGCCGCCAACCTCGTGGAAGCCTGAACCCATGCCGAGATACCACGTGTTGCCCTCCTTCCACGGGCAGGGATCCCGAAATCCTCTGACCTTCAAACCTGGCGGAGGTCCATCCAGTACCGGTTTTTCCAGCTTTTTCCAGGTCCGCAAATCGGGATCCGTTGACGTCGCAAGGCACTGAATCTCTCGCAATCCCTTGCCGCGAATCGTCTCGAGTTCAACTGAAGATTTCGTCACACCGGTATAGAGAATGCTCGCGGTGTCGCCGCCGCCGGGCAACATGCTTCCAGTCCAACAACCGTAAGCGTCATAGAAGCCTGGCGTAGGTGACAATGCCAACGGCATGTGCTCCCAGTGGATAAGGTCGGAACTGATCGCATGGGCCCAGTGCATGTTGCCCCAGACAGCCGCATCTGGGTTGTGCTGTAGAAACATATGGTAGCGGCCGCGAAAGAATCGAGGCGCACAGGGATCGTTCATCCAGTTCGCCTTGGGCAGCAAGTGAAATTGCGGTCTCAAGGGATCGCGCCGCAGCCTTTCACTGAGCGTCGGAGACAGTTTTTCTTGTAGCGCTGCCGGCCGCTGCGATTCTAGGAGTCCAGCGTAGGCGCTGCCCTGCAAGGCGCATAGCGTGGACGTCGCGGCCGACGCGACGAGAAATCTTCGACGGTTCATGGAAGAATCCCGTTGTCTTGCATGCAATAAAGTCGGCTTTACCGAGCTACTTGCCATTTGGGAACCGAGTGGCCCGGCCGAAATAGATCGCGCCGTGATCCGCCAACTGCCCTCTGCCTAGAACACCACCTTAGCGGCGAGTTGGATAATGCGACCCTCACGGCTGCCTGTAACTTGCCCGAACGGACCCGTGTACCCACCCGCCGATTGCGTACTTACAGCGTTCCACTGCGTGTGATTGAAGGCGTTGTACATGTCAGAGCGAAGCTCGGCGTGAAGACTTTCACGGATAGCAAAGCTCTTTCCGAACGAAATATCCCAATTGTTCTGGCCTGGCCCCCGCACTGTGCCCGGGTCGGTTGTACCTTGAACACCGTTTGGCGGCACGACGAATGCGTTTGTATTGAAATACTCTGAATAAGTCCGCTGGGAGTGCGGCAAATTAGGGTTGCTTATCATGTTGAGGTTTCCCAGCCCACTGTAAGGCGCATAATCGTTCGCCTGGTTGCCAGCTCCATTGAAAACAGTCAGAGCATCTCCCGACTCCAGGGTTGCGATTGCCGAGACGTGCCAGTCGCCGAGAGCCGGCCGTAAATATCGGGGCAGACGCTGTTCATACTTAGGTTCATAGTTGGTCTCGAATAAGAATCGATGGCGGTGGGAGTAAGTTTCTTCGCCGTACGACCGGATGATGCTTTGCGGATAGTTATAACCCGTGTCCGCAGTTCCCTGCCCGTTAATGCCTCGCTGCCCAAGGGTCTTGGAGTAGGTGTAGTGAGTGAGAATCTGCAGCCCGTGGGACATTTGGCGCTGGAATTTCACAATGCCGGCGTTGTAGTTACTATTCAAGCCAGCCCTCTGCACGTAAATGTCGCTAAACCTGCCGGAGTTAAATGGCCGGGCGGCGTTGTAGGCATCCTGGCTGACCCAAGTTGTGCTATAGGGGGCGGCGTTAATGTCATCCATGTACCAACCGTTTCTTCCTTCCGCCCCGAGGTAAGACACGCTAATCACGGAATTGTGGGCGACTTCCTGCTGGATATCGAGGAGGTAGCGATGGATATAAGGCGTGTGAAACGAGTTCTGGTCCGCATACATCACGGTTTGATAAGCCCCGGCTCCGTAATAACCCTGCCCCGGGCCAGTAGGACTGGGATAGGTTCCGAGAGCCACTTGCGGCGACGGCTGAAAGACCTGAGAAAGACTGGCGCTCTGCGGTGTGGCGTTGTCGATTTCATCGCCGACGAAACCGCCGGGCACTCCGCCGTAAAGGGCTCCGTTCAGGGCATTTGAGATCTGGCTCGCGCCCGAGTTGTAGTAGAGGCCGTATCCCACGCGGACGACAAGCTTGGGACGAAGCTGCATCGCCAGGCTGAGTCGGGGAGCGAAGTCGTGTTTGGGAATTGGGGCATAGTGCTGCGAAACGCCGGGAGCGATGCCTGGTATCGAGAGAGTATCCGTGGCTGTCTCGTAGAGGGCGCAGCATTGATTGTTGGTGGCGAAGATCGGAACGGGCAGTTCGTAACGTAGCCCGTAGGAGACCGTCAAACGCGGCGTGACCTGAAACTTGTCGTTGAAATAGCCCGCGTAATAAGGGATGAGCACATTCGGTTCGGGGGCGAACGGCCCTCCCGAGGTGTAGCTGTAGCGTTGATGGATCACGGAGGGCAAGCCCAGCAAGACCTCGGCGAAAGCGTCGCCGCCGACTCCCTGGGGCCCAGTGAACAGCTGCGGACCGCCCCCGCAGTATGCACCGCTGAAGGGTGCGCAGCCAAAAGCTACGTAGCGAACATTGTCGAAATCCTCCTCCCCTTTACGGAGGTAGTTGAATCCGAAGGTCATGGTGTGATGCCCGCGAATCCAGGTCGCATTGTCGGAGAATTGCCGGGAGTTGTTGGAAGCGAGAAAGTATTCTTCGTAGCCTACGCTTGGCTGTTGAACCGCACCACCAGAAATCGGGCCGTAGTTGTAGATATTCAAACCGAGGATGCCGGTGTTGCCGCCGGCGGCGCTTCCGGTATTGGCGAAGATCGAGTTAAAGGGGTTGGAAGAGCCGTTAGCGTAGGAGATTTCCGAGGGGCTCATCGTCTGAAGAGCGCCGCTTCCGAAGGCAAAGATGAATTCGTTGGTCAGGTGCGAGTTGAACACATGAGCTTCATCGATTGTGACCACATGAGATTTGTCGCTTACGTCGGCGTTGGCCTGCATCAGGTTTGGGACCAGGCCGCCGGCATTGTTGGGCGTGCCGCTGTATTGGGACCAAGCGACAAATACGCTGTCTTTCGATGAGATGCGGTAATCGAAGCGGCTATCCCAGTGCCAGGGCGTAACGGCCTGCCTCGAGGAATACTGGTAGTTGGCGCCGGCATTGGCCACGGTCGGCGTCAGGTTGGCCGTGGGGAAGATGTTGATTAGGCCATTGATTTGCGCGCTTGCGGTCGTCGGATCAAAGAGGCCGGCAGTTACCAGGTTATTGAAGGGGATGGCGTTGAGCGTATATGGGTTGTAAAGCTGCCCAGCCGGTTGGGAGCAGATTCCGGTCGCGGGATCGAAGGTGCCAGAATTGACTGGGCCCGTGCAGTCTTCTCCAAAGTTCCCCTGCCGCTCCAAATTGCTTGGAACGATCGCCAGGTTGTTCGGCCCGGTGAGCGAATGCGGATTGCGTTCGTAGTTCACGAAGAAAAAGGCGCGGTTTTTCAGATTAAGAACTTTAGGGATGTAGATCGGGCCGCCCAAGCCGCCGCCATACTGATTGAAACGAAATGCACTCTTGGTGAATAAACCCTGCGCCCGGTTGATTGGAACCAGCGCATTCAAGGCATCGTTTTCAAAGAAATCGTAGACTTCACCATGGAAAGTGTTGGTCCCCGATTTGGTGGTTGCGTTCAGATTGGTAAAATCGCGGCCGTATTCAGAGGAGAAATCCGCAACGCCGACTTTTACCTCGCCAATCGCTTCCGCAGAGGGCTGGAAGCTGCTGCCACTTTCATAATTCTCGTTCGCGTTTACGCCGTTCACATAGTATCCATTGTCACGGGATCCTTCCGCGTTGCCTCCCGCGGTATAATCCGCTCCGCCGGATGTGTACGATGCCCCCACTTCATAGGTTCCCCCCAAATTGATATTGACCCGAGGAGATGTGCTGACTCCGGCAGCCAACTCGGTCAGCGACGTCCAGTTGCGGCCGTTCATGGGCACACTCTCAATCTGTTGCTCGTCAATACTTTGATCGAGATCAGCAGATTGGGTTTCGAGCAGCGGTGCAGAGGAGCCAGTCACTGTCACCTTCTCGGAGACCGAGGCCAACTGGAGCTGGATGTCGAAGCGGACTGCGGATTGAGGCGATACCGGCAGAGACTCCGAAACTGACTTCTTGAATCCCGTAAGCTCGACTGAGACCTGATAGCTCCCGGGCAGAAGCTGGGAAAACTCGTAATGCCCGGACGCGTCTGTGGTGGCGGAAGACTTTTGATTCCGGCCTAAATCGAGCAGCATCACCGATGTTTTGGGCACGACTGCCCCGGATGCCTCGGTGACCACGCCGCTGATGCTGCCACGTTGGGAGAATTGGGGGAAGGCGGCTAGAGTTAAGGCAAACAGAGTGGACAACAGGATCATGAACCGCGACAAGGGGGTTCGCATACTGTGTCTCCTGAAACATGCCCGGGCTGCCATACACAGGCGCCTATTTGAAACGTTTCAAATATCGAACGCCAGAAATCTACTCCAGCCAGTTTGTGCTTGTCAACCACTAAAACAGATCGCCGGTGAAATCTTAGCCGGTGCTACTGTTTCTCAGCCGTCTCCGCTTGCCCTTCTTCATTGTCCGCCCGATGCTTTCCCGTATAACGACCAGTGGCGGTCCCACAGAATTGCGCTTTTTCAATTCGGTCGGGAGGAGTACCTTTTTAGGTGCAGCTCGCAAACCGTCGACCCTCTGCAGCAGAAGACGTGCGGCGGTTGCGCCTAACTGATATCCCGGCTGGTAAACAGATGTCAGAGATGGGTCGGTGAACTGGGTGAACTCAAGGCTGTCAAATCCCGCAATCGATAAGTCCTGGGGACATCGCAGCCCAAGTTCACGCGCAGCCTGCAATACGCCAAAAGCCATGAGGTCGTTGCAGGCAAAGATAGCCGTCGGGCGCGGAAGCATTCCAAGAAGCCGAAGCGCTGCCTGGTAGCCACTCTCCGTATCGAAACGCGCTTCTTGCATAAATTCGGGATCGATCTCGATGCGAGCTTCGTTTAACGCGCGGGTGAACCCTTTCAAGCGCTCCGCTGCGTTGGTCAGTTTGAGCGGCCCAGCGATCACCGCCAACCGCCTGTGTCCCATCTGAATCAAATGTTTTGTAGCCAGATAGGCACCTTCCGCGTTCGCCACCAGAACAGCATCGCCCTTCCAGCCATCCGGGACACGGTCGATGCAAACCACCGGCACCGAAGCCGACGCGTAGGCTCGGAGGTGACCCGCGATATCCGCACCTGAAGCCGGAATGATCAGCAGGCCGGCGATCTGATACGAACGCAATTCGCGAACGTACGACGCTTCCTTTGAAGGATCGTTGTCGGCATTGCAGAGGATCACACGGAAGGAGCGTTTATAGGCGACGTCCTCGACTCCTCGAACCACACCCGGGAAGAATGGGTTCGTAATATCTGGAATGACCATTCCGAGCATGTTGGTTCGGTTACGCCGCAGCCCCTGAGCTAATGCGCTGGGTTGATAGCCCATACTGCGAATCGCGTCGAGCACGCGCTCGCGCAGCTTCGGCCGTACGGTCGCACTTTCATTGATTACATGCGACACTGTGCCGATCGAGACACCAGCCCGCTCAGCGATCTGCCGCATTGTCACAGGTTCTGCCATGGCTTGCCGCGTTCAAAGCACCGGCGACTCTTAGTTCTCGCCGCTATGGAGAGTAGCCGACCAAATCACTGCGCGTCTACCACGCAGCGGAATCCGACCCCTCCCGAGCGGTCCATAGCCGGGGACATCAGCAGCAGCTTGCCGTGCTCGTTCAGTTTGTAAGCTTGAGGGAAGTACCAGATCGACCCCTGCGGCTTATAGTAACTTCCTCCGCGCAGAATACCGCCCCGTGTATGCTCGTCGACAAACTCCTCCGACCATTGCCAGACGTTTCCTACCATGTCCATCACCCCGAATGGACTAGCTCCCTTAGGATGCGCGTCGACCGGATCCGGACCGCGCATGGTGCGCGACTTGTCGGGCACGGGCACTGCGCTATTGTCCCATTCGTTGCCCCAAGGGTACAGGCGGCCGTCCGTGCCCTGGGCTGCGTACTGCCACTCCCACTCATGTGGCAGGCGTTTTCCAGCCCAACTCGCGTATGCCCGGGCGTCTTCCTGCGACACCCAAGTCACCGGTTTACTTTCCCATCCTGCGGGATAGCTTCCATCCTTCCAATCACGAAGAAAATTCAGATCGTCTTTGGGGTGATAGCGGGTGGAGTCCAGAAACTTCTTGAATTCTGCGTTCGTGACTGGGTACTTATCGATATAAAAGGAAGGCACCTGCATGGGATGCTCGTGAAAACGACGCGGTGAGTCCTCCCATGGATACTGCACGTCTACCCCGATGTCGTTGAACCCCTCGATTTCGATTCCGGAGATCTTGAAAAGAAAATCACCCTGCGGGATCTTGACCATTCCGTCAGGCGCTCCGGTTGCAACCTTCGTCGCCGTGATAGGGACTATCTTTTGCGGCACAACTTTCCATTCATGCGAATAATTGCCCAGAGGCGTTGGCGTCAGCTCTTTCATCTTGGACATCAAAGCCAGAACCTTCTGGTCTGGCGCGGTGTTGGTCGCCAGGATGGCGCCATACCCCTTCGCTTCGATCGAAAACGCAAGTACCGATCTCCCGCCCGGCCTGGTTTCAGGCTTGAGTTCGACTCCGTGGTAAAGATCGAAGTAGCGCACATTTTCTTTAGCTGCAACCTCCATCTGGTCGCCTTCGACGTCGTATTCGTTCCGGTTCACAATCGTCCAGACTGTTTCCCCTCCCAGTGGCCAGCGGCTTGCAAAGATGCCATAACGGAGCATGGGGGACATCGGTTCCCAATCCTTACTGATCAAGAACGGCGCTACTCCACGCTCGATCAAGGCGACGCGCCGGGTGGCTTCGGCGTCGCGCGGCGTGATCCCATTCCAGATGCCCCAGATGTTCTCCCAACTTTCCCAGCCGACTCCGTTGAAGAAAGCAAACTGCAAATCGTCGGTTTTGTCACGATTCCAACGGTGCGAGATGTTCACCATATGCCGCGTTTCAAGCCATTTATATCTGTCGACGAGAGGAGTGAAAGGAAACTGGTACTGGCCCCACGTCATGACGTCCCACGCCAGAGCTTCGTCTGCCGGGCTTCCTTCGGGCTCAAAAGCGAGTGAGTGGCCGGTCTTGTCGGAGGCCAGCGAGAATGCCAAGGGAACACCGTCCTGGGTATCTCCGTTGATACCGTCGGCGCCGATTTCGGCCATCAAGCTGGCGATCGCGTCTGGCCAGGGCATGCCTGGATCCCGCGTTCCTTGGTCCCACATCATCATTGGAAACAGCACGCGCACTCCGCGGCGATGGAAGTCGGCAATCATTTGCTTTACGCCGGGAATGCCGCCAGGCATGCTGCGAATCATGTCGTGCTGATTCCGATTGTCGATTCCCATGTTCGGGTAGGTTGGCCAGATCAGGACAGCATCGATTCCGCCGTAGCGCTTCTCGAGGTCGTCGAGGTATCGGTCTACGGTGTACTTCACTTCGACCGGATCATAAAAGTACCGGTCCTGAACCATCATCTGAGGTTGCATGAAGCTTGACTGCGTCCATTTCAACGCGGGCAGATCATACCTTGCCCCGTCGTAACCGATGCGTATGTGGCGTTCCGCCCTCCAGTGTGTGATATCGAAAAGCCACGCCTCATGTTCTGTCTGGCTACACGGTTTCGAGCCTCCTTCCCAAAGTCCTTTCATCGTCAAGCATTCAGGGACGGGAATCTGCTGGCCTTTGGGTGAGAAATGCGAGTCTTGAGCGGAAGAAATCGTGGCAATGTCGAGTACAAGAAGTGCGATCAGCAGGATTTGGGACCTCATGGAGTGTCTCCCCTGTCTCGGTCTAAAGATTCAGCCGCCAATATAAAACGTTTCAAAAAGGTTTGTCCATCTTGTTCCTTCCATCCCGAATACTTGAGGATGCAGTCTGCAATTACCTGCCAACACCCGCGCACCTCGGGGTACTGATAGGAAATGATCCCGTCTCCACGTTACGAAGCTTGTTGCCGTAGCTTCGTCGGCTGCGAGTCTATGAATGCTAGGTGACCAGACTCGGCGGGAGTACGGCCCAGAGAACACTGGATTGCGGGATCGACAAGGACAACCGGAGTAGTCTCAACCCGCCGCAGCGATTAAGATCGTTGAACGGCTTCGAAGAGGTTGGTGACGTTGACTTCGCGGTTCACGGAGAGACCTTCTTGAGTTGTGGCATCAGTCAGGTATCACCACGACGTAAGTGCGAAATACCAAAAGTAATGGCGGAGAGAGTGGAACCCCCAACGAATCTTCCGAAACCCTCATAAACACTGGCTAAAACACTGTCTACCAAAGACCTCGTATTGGCCCTGCTTTGAATTTCCCAGTTGGACTGGGTGCTTTTTCTTGGCTAAAACGGCCACTTTAGGTAGCCGAAATCCTATTTGATCGCGGATAGGAAGTAAAATCCACTTCGGACTGTAGGCGAACAAAATACGAATATGCTACTTTTGTCGGCGTGGACGAGGGCCGCAAGCGCGTGCTGTTGATTGCGGCGAGTATCCTCGCTGCACGCAAGTTGGCGCAGTTCGATGGCGGGAAAAGAGTTCCGGCGACTGTGAGCGCAATCGCGGACGCGGTGCGGTGGGCCGAGGAAATCATGAAGGCGATTGACGAACGCTGGCCCGCTAGCGGGTGGGCGTCCGGGCCGCTTTCGCGGTTCTTGCCTTTTCTATTTTTGCCGCTTCAGCGGCAATCAATTCTTCACGTTCCGCGATTGCTTCGTCAGCGAGACCTTCCTCCATAGCCTGTTCTAGGGCTTGTATGTCCTCTATTTCTATCCATTTACCGTTGTTTTCATTTTGAAAACGGATGGGCTTCCAATCCAAATTGTTTACAAATTTTGTGCGGGTCTGGTCGTGGTAGATGATGAGTCGTCGGGCCGTCGGATAGGTGATGTCCAATTCCGCTAAGTCCACCAGATAGGCATCGTGACCGCCGCCCCTGCGTGCGGCCTTCAACGCTTTAAGCCACTTGCCAAGCAGATAACGTTGGCGATGATTTCTAGACCAAAGACGCCAGATCCAATTCTTCAGCTTGGCGATGTGCTGCTTCAACTCGACCGGGTTGTTGGGAGGCGCTTGAGGCTCTGGTGGCAGAAACCGTTCTTCTTCCTCGTCAAGCTCCGCTTCTAATGGCGCTGGCCGGTGCAGGTTTACGACCCCACCGTGTTCTTCTACCTCTTCAACGTCGACCGATTGCGGAGGCTTTTTTCGCGGCTGTTCGTCCGGCGCTGGTACGGTTCCTGTAGACATACACTCTCCCGGGTCATTGTGACTCCGGGGGGAATCCGCCCGGTAGATTACGGAGGTCATGCACCAGCAGTCGGTGAATGCGCCCCCCTCCGTCAGGTGCGTTCGGTTGCCACAGTGTCGTCCGTTCGAATCGTTCCGACCCCCTAAGCTATGGCGATTCCGGCTTGGGTATCCCCAAACGCACGGTTGATCTGATTCTGAGCGTGTTCGCCCTGCTCGGGCGCGAGGTATCGTTGCGTCATGCTTATGTCAGCGTGACCTAGCCAATGCTGCACGGTGCGGATGTCTACGCCGCGCCGTAATGACCAAGTGGCGAAGGTGTCCCGGCATTTGTGGAGCCAGAAGTTCGTCTCATCCTGGCCGGACTTCTTCGCATATTCCTTCATGGTCCGCAAGAAATGCGCTTCAATTCCCCCTTTCGCTGTCGGAAATACCAGACGTGACGCCTTGTTTCCTGCGTGCCACGCTGCCAACTTCTCAGCTAATCCGCGCTCCAGCGGAACGACACGGGACTTCCCGGTCTTGGTTCTGAAACCTTGTTTGGTCTGGAACTTGACTGTCGGATTGGTGCCAAGGTCCAAGTCCGTCCACTCTAGGTAGGTCATTTCCCTTTCTCGCGCTCCGGTCTTCAGCAGGAACTCGAATGCCAGTGCGTCACGCTCACTGGCTACGACGAACATGACTGATGGCAGACTCTTCACGGCTCTTGTTCCTTTCAAGCCGATACGTGGGTCTACAATGGGACAGCGATTTTAGGTAGCCGGGATCTAGCGGAAATGGGTAGCCGGACGCGCTAGGCTCCTATTTTCAAGGGATTAGAAAAACTGGCGGAGAGAGTGGGATTCGAACCCACGTTAGAACATAAATTCAAGTACATGCAGCGCACTGGCTGTGCGTTTT
>CAWFLH010000003.1:0-141880 GCA_963816575.1 uncultured Acidobacteriaceae bacterium
TTCGTTTGGAGTGATTGATCATGAAAATTGCAAAGGACGTTACGGAACTGATCGGGCGCACTCCGCTGGTGCGGCTGAATAAGGTCACCGGGGGCTGCGTGGCTGAGGTGGTCGCGAAGCTGGAGAGCCAGAACCCCGTCGGCAGCGTGAAGGATCGCATTGGCGTGAGCATGATCAATGAGGCGGAGCGCGCGGGGAAGATTCAGCCGGGGAAGACGGTGCTGATCGAGCCCACGAGCGGCAATACCGGAATCGGCCTGGCGTTTGTTGCGGCCGTCAAAGGATACCGGCTGATCCTGACCATGCCGGAGACGATGAGCCTGGAGCGGCGCGTGCTGCTGCTGGCTTTCGGCGCGGAGATCGTTCTTACCCCGGGGCCGAATGGGATGAAGGGCGCCATCGCCAAGGCGCAAGAGCTACTGGCGAACACTCCCAACAGTTACATGTTGCAGCAATTCGACAACGCGGCCAATCCCAAGATTCATTTCGAGACCACCGGCCCGGAGATTTGGAATGACACCGACGGGCGGGTGGACTTCCTGGTCTCAGGCGTGGGCACTGGCGGGACGATCACTGGCGTTGCCGAGTACATCAAACCCAAAAAGCCATCTTTCAAGGCGATTGCCGTGGAGCCGGCGGATAGTCCGGTACTCTCTGGCGGCAAGCCTGCGCCGCATAAAATTCAGGGGATTGGCGCCGGTTTTGTTCCGAGCATCCTGCGGCGGGATTATATCGATGAGGTGATTACCGTTACCAACGATGATGCGGTTCGCATGGCGCGACGGCTTCCACTGGAGGAAGGTCTTTTTGTAGGGATTTCTTCGGGAGCTGCCGTGGTCGCTGCATTGCAAGTGGCGCGCCGTCAGGAGAATGCGGGGAAGCTGATCGTAGTGGTTCTGCCGTCATTTGGAGAACGCTACTTGAGCACCATTCTGTTTGAGGAGCTTCGCAACCGCGCTCAGCAGATACCTACATCGCCGCTGCCGGCTTGATGCGGCGGGCTGGCGGGGCGTCGCGCGAAATCTCTGTGGCGTGGAAATCTCTGTGGAAATCTGGCTGAACGGGGCTACTTTTCAGGCCTTCCCCAGAACCTGCAGGTGTATGATGATTTTCCTGTAAGCCAGCCAGGTTCCAAGTGCAGACGGGCAGAGGTGTTGGCTTCAACTGCTGCGAGGGAAGGTCATTTTATGCCGAAAAACGAATCATCCAACGACGAACCGCTTTTCGCGACCATCGAGAAAAAACCTTACGAGAAGCCGGGCTTTCGCTGTGAGCAGGTGTTCGTGACGTCGGCGCTTTCTTGCGGCAAGATGACGAGCACCCAAACCGGCTGCTCGCTCAATACGAAGTTGTCATGAACCGAGTGGACAGCGTTCGGGCGGATACAGCCGCCGCGTTGAAGTGCGATTTGGCGGGTGAAGTATTGCGCTCATTCGGCCCGCTTCATCTCCCCGCAACTGGCTGGAGCATGCTGCCTGCGGTCTGGCCAGAGGATACGCTGGTGGTCGAGCCTGTCCGCCAGGATCAAGTGCGCATCGGCGATGTCGTGGTGGTGGGGCGCGAAGGCAAGCTCTGTGCTCATCGTGTAATTGGCGTGGCAAGCGATCCGGAGTCTGCGCGATGGATTACGCAAGGGGATGCGTTGCCTGTGCCAGATCGTCCTGTGGCTGGGCATGAGTTGATGGGCCGGGTCGCTTACCTGATCCGAGCAGGAAAGCTGATCGCAGTGCCCGCCGAGTTGAGCGCGGCCGAACAGTTGGTGGCGAAGATCGTGCGGCGCTCCGCGCCGGCGGCACGCGTCCTGGTTTTTCTGCACCGCAAGGTTCAAGTTCCAAAGAAAACAGAATCGCGTGAACCGGTTCTTCCATGCCAGGGCTAGCTGCACAAGTCGAGCGTCACAGTGTGGTGATTACCATCGGCGGTGTCGGCGTTCGAGTAAATACGACCGACGTGGATTTTCTGGCGATGCTCGAGGACCGGTATGCGGGGTTCGTGAGCGCGGAAGCGCGTTCTGAGTTCGAGTTCGATGTCGATCTGATGGCGCCCGAATTCGCGGATCCCGACGCGGATGTGAGTGTGACCCTCCGCTCCGGACGGTGGATCATGGAGCGCGGCGATTTCCACGCGGAATGGGAGCCGGCCACGGGCATGGGCCGGATACGCCAGTCCGCGAACCCGTATTCGATTGATGCCGTTCTGCGCATCGTTCACACGCTGGTGCTCGCCAAGCAGGGTGGATTTCTCTTGCACTCCGCCAGCGCCATCCGCAACGGGAAGGCTTTTTTGTTCGCCGGGGTTTCGGGGGCGGGGAAGACTACGATTTCACGGCTCGCCCCCGCTGACGCCACTCTTCTCACCGATGAGATCTCTTACGTTCGCAAGCTGGGCTCGGATTACGTTGCGTTCGGCACGCCTTTCACCGGGGAACTGGCGAAGCTGGGCGAGAATACTTCGGCGCCGGTGGCTGCTCTTTATCTGCTGGCGCAGGGGCCGGAGAATCGAATTGACCCTGTAGCGGCAGGCGATGCCTTGCGCGAACTTCTGGCCAGCACACTTTTCTTTGCCGAGGATCAGGAGCTGGTTCATTGGGCATTTCAGGCGGCATGCGACTTCGTCCAGCGTGTTCCGGTTTACCGGCTTACTTTTATGCCGGATGCACGCGTCTGGGAGCTGATTGGCTAATGAGCGAGAGGCTAATGAGCAAGAAACTCTATGTCGCGCGCAGTCCGCGAATCGCCGCCCGCATGCTGGGTGAAGAGATGCTGGTGATGGCGGGGCAGGGATCGACGCTGTTCACGCTGAACCCGACCGCGACTATTCTCTGGCAGGCTGCCGACGGCGCGACGCCTCTCGATGAAATTGTCGAACGCCGCATCTGCTCGGAGTTTGAAGTGCAGCCCGAAGAAGCGCTGCGCGATGCCGAGGCGCTGGCCGAGGATCTGGCCAAACACGGCATCTTGCTGATCTCCGAGGAACCAATCTCGAGTGGATCGGTCGCGAGTAAATCGGTCGTGAATAAATCGACGCTGCAGGAGCAGCACCAACCATGAGCGCCTTAATGCAGGAGATGGGCGATCGCGCGCTGCGTCTCGGTGTTCCGTTCAGCGTGCAACTCGACCTTACTTACCGCTGCAACGAGCAGTGCGTTCACTGCTATCTCGATCACGACGACCACGGTGAGATGACCACGGTTGAAATCAAGCATCTGCTCGAGGAGATGGCGGAGGCCGGCGTCTTTATCCTTACCCTAAGCGGCGGCGAGATTTTCATGCGCAAGGACTTCTTTGAAATTCTGGAGTACGCGCGCGCGCTTACCTTCTGCATCAAGCTCAAGACCAACGCGGTGCTTATTCGCGAAGCGCAAGCGGCGCGGTTGCGCGATCTCGGTGTGGAGTCGATTCAAGTCAGCATCTATTCGCACCGGCCGGAAGTGCATGATGCGATCACCAAGGTTCCAGGCTCGTTGCGGCGCTCGATCGACGCAATTCGTTTTCTGAAGTCACAAGGGTTGAAGGTCATCATCGCGAATGTGCTGATGACGGAAAACATGCAGGATTATCACGGGGTCCGGGCGCTGGGCGATGAGCTTAGAACTGAGTGCACGCTGGACCCGACGGTCACACCGATGATGGATGGAGGCCGTTCCACCTTGGACTTGAACGCGGGCGAGTCCGCGCTGCGCACGTTGTTCCGGGACGAAACGTTTGTGGGCGACGTCGATGAGTTCTGTGCGCTGCCGCCCGCGCCCGACGAAAGCACCATGGAGTCTTTGCCGTGCAGCGCCGGGCACACTGCCTGCTATGTTTCTCCTTACGGTGAATTTTATCCCTGCGTGCAATTCCCTCTGTCGTGCGGCAACGTGCGGCAGCAGCGCTTCATCGACATCTGGCGCAACTCAGAGCAGTTGAAGGAAGTGCGCTCGATTCGCCTGCGTGATCTCTCAAGCTGCTCGCAGTGCGCGCATGGCTCGACCTGCACTCGCTGCCCGGGCCTGGCGTTCATGGAAGGGAATATGCGTGGGCCTTCCACCGCAGACTGCGAGAAATCTTTTGCACGAACTGGTATTCCTTCGGCCAACCTGTTGACGAAGAAACAGAACCCCTCGATTCCGCGGCTGGTGCAGATCCAGCTCGTGCCCGCAATCACCGGCAGCAGGCTCTCCAGCATGGGCGCTCCGCAAGTGATGTAGCGTTCTAGCGACACTTCACTCCATCCCAATCGCACTGCTTATACTGCTTCGACTTCTCCTGGAACCATTTTGTGTTGGGATGCGTATATACTCCCGTTCGTCGATCGATCGCGAGGGAACTTAATGGATTCATCTAGGAAGTGGAAGTTCGGGAAGTGGAATTTCGGGTTGGTGGTGATTTGCTTCTGCCTGATGACGGGCAGCGTGGTTGGTCAGCAGGCGCCTACGCCCGGTCTTCAACCGCTGACGGCGATGCCGTCGGTCATTCAAGTTCCGCCCGAGGCTCAGCCTTCCCCGAATTTCAACGCTGAAGCCGCCACCAACGCTTATCTGGCGCAGATTCCTGCCGATGCGCGCGCGCGGTCGGATGCCTACTTCGAAGGCGGCTATTGGATGATCCTCTGGGATTTTCTCTACGGAGCCGTCATCCTCCTGCTGCTGCTGAATCTTGGCTGGTCGGCGGCGATGCGCGACTTCGCCGAGCGGGTCACTCGCTTCAAGCCTGTCCACACCATCGTCTACTGGGCGCAGTATCTGCTGCTCACGACGATCTTAGGTTTCCCCCTCACGGTTTACGAGGACTACTTCCGCGAACATAAATACGGGCTGGCGACGCAGACTTTCGGCCCCTGGATGGGCGACCAGTTCAAGGGTTTCGGAGTGAATCTTGTGTTGGGCGGGATCCTGATGGTTCTGCTGTTTGGCATAGTACGACGGATGCAGCGCACGTGGTGGATTTGGGGCTCGGTTGTGACTGTGTGCTTCATGATCGTCGTTGTCCTCATCGCGCCGGTCTATATTATTCCCATCTTCAACAAAGTCACGCGACTGGACGATCCCAAGGTTACTCAGCCGATCTTGAGCATGGCCCGCGCCAATGGAATTCCCGCGCACGATGTTTTTGAGATCGATGCATCCCGCCAGACCACGCGCATGAGCGCCAATGTGAGCGGATTTGGAAGCACGATGCGGATCACGCTGAATGACAATCTGCTGCGCCGCGGTTCGCCGGAAGAGATTCAGGCGGTCATGGGACACGAGATGGGTCACTACGTTCTCCATCACATTTACAAGGACACTCTCTTCTTCAGTGTCGTCATCGTAATCGCCTTCGCTTTGCTCCAGTGGTCGCTGAACTGGTCTCTGAAGATTTGGGGAGAGAAATGGAAGATCAGCGGCATTGGCGATACTGCTGTGCTGCCGCTCGTGCTTTTGCTGGTGTCCATCTTTGGTTTCGTTGTGACGCCCATCTTGAACACGCACGTACGCACTACGGAGGGCGAGGCTGACATGTACGGTTTGAACGCCAGCCGCCAGCCCGATGGTTTCGCTCAGGCGGCCATTCATCTTGGGGAATATCGCAAGATGAATCCGGGTCCGATTGAAGAGTGGGTATTCTTTGACCACCCCAGCGGTCGCAACCGGATCTACGCTGCCATGCGCTGGAAGGCTGAAAACCTCAAGCTGGTGCAGTGGCAGGCTGGCTCGGAAGCTGCTGCCGGTTCGCCGCGTTCCGATCAGAAGTAAGTTCAGAAATAAGATCAGAAAAATAAGGTCAGAAGTAACCGAATCGTCAGGGCTTGATCTCGTTTGTCGCTGGCCTTGTGCCGCTTGTACACGACCCGTTCGTAATGCTGGTTCGCCAGCTGTCGCGAATAAAATTTACTCGAGGAATCCGTCGAGATTCGACGGATCGCTAGAGAGGGTCTTGCTATGAGCACAAGGTACAGGCTCATTCTTGTTGTAGCGGCGGCGGTTAGCTTGATTGCGGGCACTGCCAAGGGCCAGGAATCGCCGTCCCTCGGCGATCTTGCCCGCCAGCAGCGCCAGCAGAAAGAACAGTCAAAGACTGCTCCCGGCAAGGATGCCAAGGCGTCCAAAGTCATCACCAATGAAGAAATTCCCGAAAGTACCGGGCCTGCGACCCCGCCTACGGCAAGGGGTCAGCCGAGCCAGAACTCGATGCCGGTTCCTTCAAACGGACCCAAGCAGCCTCCCGAACAAGTGAAGTCGCAGATTCTGACGCAGAAGAGCAAGATTTCCGCTCTACAAAGCCAAGTGGACGAACTCAACGAGTCGGTCCGTTTTGCTCCCGCCAACTGCGTTGAAAATTGCGTGGGATGGAACGAGCGGCAGCGGGAAAAGCAGCAACGGGCTGAACGGATGCAGGCTCAGCTAGAAGAGGAGAAGAGACGCCTGGAAGATATGCAGGATTCTGCGCGTAAACAAGGCTATGGAAGCTCGATCTACGACCCGTAATCGCAAGCCTCGCTGGAAAAATCTTTTTCGTCTTCCTTCAAACCGCTCAGGCGTGCGAAATTAGTTGTATGGCACTGGTGGTTCGTCCTTCCCTTATTCATTCGGTTGGCGTGTTCACTACCACGCCGATTCGCAAGGGCGCTCGCGTCGTTGAATATGCCGGTCCGCGCATCACTCCACAGGAGGCTGACCGGCTTTACGACGGCGCGCCCCGCACCTACCTCTATGGTCTGGAGGACGGCAAGACGATCATCGACGGCGAGGGGATGGGCGCTTACCTGAACCATTCCTGCGACCCCAACTGCGAGATCGACGAAATCAAGCGCCGGGTGTGGATTTTTGCTCTGCGCGACATCGTTGCCGGCGAAGAACTACTCTGGGATTACAACCTCTACGACGACGAAGCTCCCGCACCGTGCCACTGTGGATCGCCCAAGTGCCGCGGCACCATGTATTCGCGGGAATGGATGGCCAGGATGCGGCGCAAGGCGCGGAATGAGGCGCTGAAACGAAGCAGAGTGTGACGACAAGCGCTGATCAGATACTTGCTCCTATGGGCTGGCGCAGAGTGATCTTCTCGTCGTCCTCGTCCTGGATCGCGGTATGAGTTTTCGCGACCAGCATATAAATCGAGGGCACTACAAACAGCGTAAAAATCGTGCCGATAATCATGCCGCTGACCAGCATGATACCGATGCTGTTACGCGCACCGGCGCCAGGGCCCTTAGCCAGAACGAGCGGGAAGTGGCCGAAGACGGTGGCGGCGGTGGTCATCAAGATCGGACGTAGCCGGGTGCTGGCGGCGCCGATGATGGCTTCGAGCTTGCTGTGTCCGGTTTCCTGCAAGTGGTTGCCGAATTCCACGATCAGAATTCCGTTCTTGGCGATCAGACCGACGAGAGTGATCAAGCCGACCTGACTGTAGATATTGAGGGTCGTGAATCCAAGAAACGAAAACATCAACGCGCCGGAAATGGCTAAGGGCACCGAGCCGGCGAGAATGATGAAAGGATCGCGGAAGCTCTCGAAGGTCGCAGCGAGCACGAGGTAAATCAGGATCGCTGAAAGCAGGAACGTGCCAAGAAACTTGCTGCCTTCCACTCTGAGCTGACGCGATTCACCGGCGTAATCCACGGTGAAGCCCTGCGGCAGGATCTGTTTGGCTTGATCTTCAAGGAATGTCAGCGCTTTGTCGAGGGTGACGTTCGGGGGGATAACCCCCTGAATGCGTACCGCATTCAATTGCTGAAACTTATTCAGCGAGCGGGGTTCCGTCGTGGTCTTCAATGTTGCAAACGTGGAGAGCGGCACGAGTTGGTTGGCCGATCCCTTCACATAGATTTGCGAAAGCTGGTCGGCCGTGAGGCGCTCGGCACGCTGAACTTGCGGAATGACTTTGTAGCTGCGCCCTTGAATGCTGAATCGGTTGACGTAGTTCCCGCCCAGCATGGTCGAGAGATCCTGGCCGGCCTGGCTCAAGTCCACGCCTTGGGAGCGCAGTTTGTCACGATCGAAAACGACTTCGGTCTGCGGCTGGTCAAACTTCACGTCGGTGTCCGCATAGATGAACAGGCCGCTGGCCATGGCCTTCTGCACGAGCTTTTCGGCGAGTTGGCTGACCTGCTCGGGCTCTGCCGAGGAAGCGATTACGAAATCGACAGGGAAATTGCCGCCACCGGGCAGCGGCGGTGGGGTGAGCGGTATGACGCGCACGCCGGCAATTTTCGAGAGTTTCGCCGACGATTCGACGAGTAACTGCTGCGTGGTTTTCTTACGCTCGCTCCACGGCTTGGTCACCATTCCTCCGAAGCCGCCGCCGGGGTTCGTGATCGCGAAGAGGCTTTCGCTCTCAGGAAACGAGTGGTACACGTCGTACACCTGATCGGCGAACAGGTTGGTTTGATCGAGCGTGGCGTTCGCGGAGGCCTGAATCACGCCGAACACAACTCCCTGGTCCTCTTGCGGCGCGAGTTCACGCTGGGAAAACATGTAGAACGGGATCATGAGCAGGGCGACAATCGCCCACACCGTCAGCACGACCGGGCGGTAGTTCAGAGTACCGGTCAGCAGGCGCGTGTAGAGAGTTCGTATCCGTTCGAATCCGCGATTGACGACGCCGGAAAATCCGCGTTCGGTGTCCCCGGCACGAAGCAACTTCGAGCCCATCATGGGGGACAAGGTGAGCGCAACGACACCGGAGACCGTGACTGCGCCCGCCAGGGTGAACGCAAATTCGCGGAAGAGCGAGCCGGTCAGTCCACCCTGGATGCCGATGGGTGCATAGACCGCGGCGAGGGTAATGGTCATGGCGATAATCGGTCCGACCAGTTCGCGGGCAGCGTCCTGCGCGGCGCGGAACGGTAGCTTGCCCATCTGCAAATGGCGTTCGACGTTTTCCACCATCACGATGGCGTCGTCGACCACCAGGCCGACGGAAAGCACGATGGCGAGCAGGGTCAGAAGATTGATGGTGAAGCCCGCGATCAGCATGAGAAAGACCGCGCCGATCAGCGAAACTGGAATCGCCACAATCGGAATGAGCACAGACCGGAACGAGCCCAGGAAAAGGAAGATAACAACGACAACAATCAGCAGCGTTTCCGTGAGCGTGTGCAGGACTTCGTTGATGGCATCCTGAATGTACGCCGTGGAGTCATAGGGAATGCCCAACTTCATCCCCGCAGGCAACTGTTCCTGAATGGCTGGAAGCGTCTTGCGCACGGCCTTGATGACATCCAGCGAATTTGCCGTGGGAAGAACCCAGATTCCCATGAATGTGGCGGTTTCGCCATTGAAGCGCACGTCCTGGTCGTAATTTTCCGCGCCGAGTTGGACGTCGGCGACTTCACCGAGGCGAACGACCACGCCGTTTTCCTGCTTGATGACCATCTGTTTGAAATCATCGGGCGTGCGCAGGTCTGTGTTCGCGATCAGGTTCACGGAAACCATCGAACCCTTGGTGCTGCCGAGCGCTGACAGATAGTTATTCTTCGACAGCGCATCTTTAATGTCGGAAGGCGAGACGCCGCGTGCGGCCATTTGGTCAGGCTTGAGCCAGATCCGCATGGCAAACGTGCGGTTGCCAAGAATGTCGGCGCGCTGCACGCCGCTGACCGCGCTCAGTTTGGGCTGCACCACGCGGGTGAGATAGTCGGTGATCTGGTTCTCATCCATATCCTTGGCTGAAAAGCCGATATACATGGAAGCGAACTCCTGATCTGCCGTTTGCAGGTCAATTACCGGCACTTGCGACTCGGGCGGCAAGTCGTTTTTTACCTGAGCAACCTTGGCCTGAATCTGAGTGAGGGCGGCGTTGGTGTCATAGTTCAACTTCAGGTGAACAATAATCGTGCTCAGGCCCTGAGCACTGGTGGACTCCATGTAGTCGATTCCGTCGGCGCTGGCGATCACGCGCTCCAGCGGCGTGGTGATAAATCCGCGCACCAGGTCGGCGTTCGCGCCGACATATACCGTGGTGACCTGAACGAGAGAAATGTCGCTACGGGGATATTGCCGGACGCTCAGCGAACGGATGGACTGAAGGCCAGCGATCAGAATGAGGAGGTTGACCACCACCGCTAGAACTGGACGCTTGACAAATAAATCGGTGAACTTCATGCGTACTCCTAAGTCGGCCTCTAGTTGAGCTAAAGTGTCTGCTTAACTGTTGTCTTAACTCTCTTCTGGGTTCGGCTTCGGGCTGTTCGAAGGTTGCACGGTGTTGTTAATCTCGACTGGCGCGGCGTTACGAAGCCGGAACACTCCGGCACTGACGACTTCGTCTCCCGGTTTCAGGCCGGAGGTGACTGCGACCTGATCGCCGCGGCTGCCGTCGATCTTGACGATCTGCTGGCGCACACCGCGGTAGCTCTTGCCCGTTTTCTCATCCTTGATGTCGGTTACGACGTAGACCGAATCACCATAGGGCGCGTAGTTGATGGCCGATGCCGGCAAAGGAATCACGTCGCGGGCCTCGCCCAGCGGCAACTCGACTTGCACGTACATACCGGGACGCAGCTTACCGCCCTGATTCTGCAGCGTGGCCTGAATCTGAATGTTGCGGGTCTGTTCGTTGATCACCGAATCAAGCGCCGTGATCTTGCCGCTGAACGCCTCGCCGGGAAGATCGGTGCTGGTGACATGCAGGCCGCGGCCGATTTTCATTTTTGGAGTATCCTGCTGCGGCACGCCGAAGTTCACGTAGATCGGATTGACGGACTGCAGCGAAACAATCGCCTGGCCAGCGGCCAGATATTGGCCGAGGCTGATCTGGCGAATTCCCAGAACTCCTGAGAATGGGGCGTGGATTGTTTTGCGCGCGATGGCCGCCTTCACGTCGTTGACCTGGGCCTCGGTAGCCTTCTGCTGAGCGGCAGCGTTGTCGTACTCCGACTTGGAAATTACGCCCGCTTTGGCCAGTTGCTCGGAGCGGCCGTACTGGACCCGTGCCAAATCGCGCTGGGCTTCCATGTTGGCGAGCTGCGCTTTTTCCTGGCGCGTATCGAGTTCGACCAGAATGTCACCGTCGTTCACCCACTGGCCCGATTCGAAGTGAATCTTATCGACGGTCCCAGGCAGGTCCGCGCTGACCGTAACACCTTGGATTGCAGCGGCCGTCCCGATTACAGACAAGGTCGCAGGCCACGTTTCGCGCTTGGCGATCACGGTGGTGACAGACGTCGCAGGCATTTGAAAGCTGGCGCCAGCCGCAATGGCAGATTCGACCTGACGGTACTTTAGAAAGCCGAGCCCACCGACCAGCGCCGCCATCAGCACCAGCATAATAATCATTCGTTTCGCCATACATTCTCCGGATAGGGAACAGAATAACGGGTGCTCTTGGGGATTACGAAGCGTGCAGCCCCATGCAAATTATGGACATATGGATTTCCTGAATTGGCGAAAGGATTCAAAGCCATTGCCCGGTTTTTTCGATTTTGTTTGAGTGAAAACCTAGCGTAATCCGCATTCTGCATCCCTTAAACCTTTGCTAACTTGGACCATAAAGAGGTCAGAACTGCCGTTTTCGTCCTGATTGCGCTCTCTCCTCTAGTTAGACGAGCGGACCCCCTGAAAATCGACAGCGGCTCGACGCTTGTTTTGTTAATGGATGAGCAAAGGCCTTCCTCGATTACGGGCACCGCGAGCGCCATCATGAACCTTGACTAAAAGTATGATTTCCAGGAGGTCTGCTAGATTATTCAATATGCTTCCGGCGCTAACCCAGCCTGTCCGCAGCTTTGCCAGCGACAACAACGCGGGCGTTCATCCTGAAGTTCTCAATGCCATTGGCCGCGCCAACCAGGGGCACGTGGTTGCCTACGGCGACGACGCTTACACCCGCTCGGCGGTGAAGAAGTTCGAGGAGCATTTTGGTCCCGACATCGCCGTTTTTTTCACCTTCAACGGAACCGGAGCGAATGTTCTGAGCCTGCAGGCTCTGACTCAGTCCTTTCAGTCGGTGCTCTGCAGCGACTATGCGCACATCTATTGTGACGAATGCGGCGCTCCGGAGAAGCATACTGGTTGCAAGCTGATCCCACTGCCGCATCAGGACGGCAAGATCACGCTGGACTCCGTTCGCCACGCCTACCATGGCATTGGCGATCAACACCACTCGCAGCCCCGCGTCATCTCGATTACCCAGTCCACCGAGATGGGTACGGTTTACCAGCCGGAAGAGATTCAGGCGCTCGCCCGCTTTGCCCATGAGCGCGACATGTTCCTGCACGTAGATGGAGCGCGCCTCGCCAACGCCGCCGTGTTCCTTGGTCAAACGCTGCGCCAGGCTACGCGCGATCTGGGCGTGGACGTGCTTTCTTTCGGCGGCACCAAGAACGGGATTCTGGGCGGCGAATCCGTGGTGTTTTTCCATCCCCAGCACGGACAAGACTTCCTCTACCTGCGCAAGCAGGGGATGCAACTGGCGTCGAAGATGCGCTTCATCGCGGCGCAATTTGAAGCTCTGCTGACCAACGACCTGTGGCGGCGCAGTGCCGAGCACGCCAACCGTATGGCTCGTCTTCTGGAAAAGGAGATCAGCCGCATCCCCGAAGTCAAAATTGTTTGGAAGGTCGAAGCCAACGGCGTCTTCGTCCAGATTCCCCGCCACGCCATCGAAAAGATCAAGCAGCGCTATTTTTTCTACACTTGGATCGAAGAGGAGTCGATCGTGCGCTGGATGTGCTCCTTCGACACCACCGAGGACGATATTCGCAACTTCGCAGCGGTGGTGGCAGAGGCAGTAAGGGGGTAACGGACGTTGCTCAAGCTCGCGGTTAACGATTGCTTTTTGCCCTGTTTTTGACTAAATTGACCCAATTGCCGCGCTGCGTGAGCATTCAGCCAGGGTCGCTTGACCCCAGGAGTCGTGGATGGATCGGAAGTGGTTCAGCATAGTTGCCCTTATCGCCGCCGCGACATTCTTCATCAACCTGTCCAGTTGTGGATACAACCAGCATCTGATCTCAATTTCGATTGCGCCGTCGGGCGCGACTTTTGGGGCTGCGGATCCCGCCCTATACGTAAACTTCACAGCGACCGGAACCTACGAACATCCGCCGTCGACCAAGAGCGTCACGAATATTGTGACCTGGAGTTCGGATACGCCGCAGGTGGCTCAGGTGAGCAGCAAGGGGGTGGTCACGCCGAGCACCAACTGCGGCACCGCTAATATTTCTGCCAGTTACTATGACAGCCCGAATCTTGTCACCAGTAACTACGCCAATGTTGTTGTAAACGGCCCTGCTGCCTCGGGTTGCACGCCAGCTGGAGTCCAGCCGATTCTCACCGTGACGGTTACTGGCACCACTAGCGGGAACGTCACCAGTTCTCCGGCCGGCATAAGCTGCACGACCGGATCGAGCTGCAGTTCGCAATTCGTTACCGGCCAGACCATCACGCTGACCGCGACTCCGGCCAGCGGGTTTCAGAGCTGGACAGGTTGCAACGGCACAAACGGCGCAACCTGCACCGTTTTCCTCGAGAACAGCACTACCGTGACGGCTATTTTCAATTAAGATGCGGTGAATAATGTTAAGCGTCTGGCCGCCGGTTACTCAGGTTCGCCCAGCAACTTCCCCAGCGTAGGTTTGTGCTTTTCCTGCTTCTTGTTTTTGTGGGGAACTACCTTCCCAGCAGGAGGCGTGCCCATGCGCTCGCGCGCAAGCTCCTTCACGGCCTGCACCGCCCCAAACCGCTTTACCTTTTTCTTGCGTGCCATCTTCCTGGCAACCCCGATCTTTATGTTGCCATAGCTTGCACCGCGTCGAACATGCAATAATCGTGCTTCATGGAAGAACGCGACTTTTTTGACGAGAGCACCCAAAAGAAGATGGCAACCTTGAACTGTCCCCACTGCCATCAGCCCGCCGAATATGAAGTGACCTGGGTGGTGCGCACCAAGAAACGCCAGCTTGCCGGACGCGCCGACGAGCGCGATCGCGCTCGCTTTGCCAAGGCCCGCTCTTACATGCTGCGCAAAGACGACCTGATGGCATGCAAGAATATGCGATGCCGGAAGCGCTTTGAAATCTCAGGCGTGCAGTCGGTGGTCTTCACGGAATAGTGTGGCCCGGGTCCCTGTTCAACTCTAAGTGCCAATCGCCAAGCCCTCATTTATACTGAATGGTTTTCCTGTCGCTCCCAAAGCTGCAGGAGTCAGGAGTGATGTTTGAAAATCCTGGTTTGCATGAAGCAGGTGCCGCAGAAAGATGCACCGCTCAAGCTCAACGAAACTGCGGCGTGGATTCGCGAAGACGTCTCGTATGAAGTGAACGAGCCCGACGCGTTCGCGCTCGAAGAATCGCTGCGCCAGAAGGAGAAGCATGGCGGAGAAGTCGTGGTCATCACCTCTGGCCCGGCCCGCTCGCAGCAGGTGCTGCGCGAAGCCCTGGCCAAGGGCGCCGACCGCGCCATCCACCTTGAAGACAATGCCTTTGTCGGACTGGACGCCTTCAACACCGCCAAGGCCTTCGCTGCCGCCATCAAAGATGAAAAGTTCGATCTGATCTTCACGGGCCTGCAATCCGACGATTACGGCTACGCGCAAACCGGCGTCATCCTGGCCGAACTGCTGGGATGGCCGCACGCCACGATCATTATGCATATCGAAAAAACCGACGCCGGCATCCGGGTGAAGCGCGAACTCGAAGCCGGATTCTTTCAGTACGTCGACATGCCGCTGCCTGCGGTGCTGACGATTCAATCCGGCATTAATAAGCTGCGGTACGCCACGCTGATCGGCATCAAGCAGGCGAAGAACAAGCCCATCCGCAAGGTGGCGTTGGCGGAAGTGCAGTCGGCGATCGGAGAGAACCTGCAGAAAATCGAACGCCTCTACGTGCCAGAGAAAACTAAGAAGACCGAGCACATCGAAGGCTCGCCGGCCGAGATCGCGAAGAAGCTGGTAGACAAGCTCCGCAACGAACTTCGCGTGCTGTAAATGATGGTGCGGGCCGAGCGAGGATCGGATTGTTGTTGGCCTACGGATTTCGTGACATGACCGTTTCGTCCCCATCGCCGTCTTCCCAGAATTGGAGTGCGGCGGACTATGCGGCCAATGCTCACTTTGTGCCGGCGCTCGGGCAGCCTGTGTTGGATTTACTCCAGCCGCAGACTGGTGAGCGCATTCTCGACCTGGGTTGCGGAGATGGAATCCTCACCGAGAGACTGGTTGCGCTCGGTGCCAAGGTGGTCGGCATCGACAATTCTCCAGACATGATCGCTGCCGCACGCCGGCGCGGAATTGATGCGAGAATGATGGATGCCAGATCGCTAACGTTTGCGAACGAATTCGACGCGGTCTTTTCGAATGCCGCGCTGCACTGGGTGAAGGACGATCCTGACGCGCCGGTCGCCGGAGCGTTTCGCGCCCTGGTGGCCGGAGGAAGGTTCGTAGGGGAATTGGGTGGCCACGGCTGCGTCAGCGCCATTACCGTCGCGCTGATGGCCATACTTGAGCGCCGGGGCATTGGAGATGCCGCCTCGTTGATTCCGTGGTACTTTCCGACTGTCGACGAGTACGAAATCCGCTTGCGGCGAGCCGGGTTTGTGCCGCAAAGCGTGCAATTGCTCCCTCGTCCCACGCCGCTGCCAACCGGGATGCGCGGGTGGCTGAATACATTTGCCAATCCGTTCTGCGCCGCGCTTGCGCCGAATGACCGAGGCGATTTTCTGGACGAAGTCACGGCCATGCTTAAGCCTGTTCTGTGCGATTCTCACGGGCGCTGGACCGCAGACTATATGCGCCTTCGCTTTGCAGCCATTAAGGCCTGAGCGCGGACGGATCTCGTCGCAAGGCCGGGTAACACCGCTGGCAACACGAAAGATCAACGGATCTCAGGCGCCGTCTAAGTGGGGCGGCACCAGAGAACGCAAGCTTGAGGGATCCAATGGCTGACACAATTCTGGTAGTCGTCGAGCAACGCGAAGGCAAGCTCAACCGCGTCTCCTGGGAGACCATCACCGCCGGCCAGGCCATAGCCGCCGCCACCGGTTGGACTCTCGAATCCGCCGTGGTCGGAGCCGACGCATCTGCCCTCGCCGCTGAGGTCGCGGCTAAGAGAGTAGCGAAGGTCTACGCCGTCGAATCGCCGAAGCTCGAACCCTACACCCCCGATGCCTTCGCCGCCGCGCTCAAACAGCTCGTCACCACGAAGCAGCCGAAACTCGTGCTGATGCCGCACACCTATCAGGTACGCGACTTCGTCCCCAAACTCGCCACCGCCATGGGGCGCACCGTCATCAGCGATTGCATCGGCTTCAAACATGAAAACGGAAAGCTGGTCTTCACCCGCCAGATGTTCCAGGGCAAGTTTGCCGCCGACGTCAGCTTCGCCAGCGATGCTCCGTGGTTTGCCACATTCCAGAACGGGGCGTTTCGTGGAGACAAGGCCGAAGCCGGAGCGAGCACGGCTCCGGTCGAAACGGTGAAGGTCGAAATCGCGGATGGCGTCATTCGCAACAAGCCGCAGGAAGTATTCAAGGAAGCCAAGCAGGCTGTCGATCTCACGCAGGCGGAAATCATCGTCTCGGTCGGCCGCGGGATTAAAGAACAAAAAAACATTGAGATGGCCAAGCAACTCGCCGAGGCTCTCGGAGGCGAACTGGCGGCCTCGCGCCCCATCTGCGATTCGGGCTGGCTCCCAATGGACCGCCAGATCGGGTCGTCGGGCCAGACGGTCGCACCCAAGCTTTATCTCGCGCTCGGCATCAGCGGCGCCATTCAGCACATCGTGGGCATGAAAGGTTCGCGGACCATCATCGCCGTGAACAAAGACTCGGAGGCGCCGATCTTTGAGATTGCCGACTTTGCAATCGTGGGGAATCTGTTCGACATCGTGCCGCCGCTTACTGAGGAAGTGAAGAAGGCGAAGGCCGGAAGCTAAGGTCTCAAGGTTTCACGTTTCAAGGTTTCAAACCAAGACTTTGAAACGTGAAACCTTGAAACCTTGAAACTTTGAAACCTTGAAACTCTTGAAACCTGCATGCTGATCTTCCGCAAACCCATTGAAGGCGTCGATCGCCCGCAGATGCCCGCTGACGTGGTGATCGTCGGTGGCGGTCCCGCAGGGATGGCCTGCGCGCTGCGCTTGTCGCAACTGATCGATGCGCACAATTCGACCCACCCCGATTCACAGCTCAGCAAGGAAAACATATACGTTCTCGAAAAAGCCCGCGAGATCGGCCAACACTGCCTCTCCGGTGCGTTGCTCGACCCGCGATCCATGCGGGAGCTTCTTCCCGGATTCGAAAAAGAGGCTCCGCTCGACGCCGAGGTCACAAAAGAATCGGTCTATTTTCTGACTGAGAAGAGCAAGTTCAAGCTTCCGGTTACGCCGCCGCCGCTGCGCGATCACGGCAACTACGTCATCTCGCTGAACCGTTTCGTGAAGTGGCTCGGCAGTAAGGTAGAAGAGACCGGCATTACCATTTTCACTGGATTCGCCGGTTCCGAGCTTCTATTCGACGGCAACCGCATCTCCGGCGTCCGTACTGACGATAAAGGCGTTGATAAAGAAGGCCATCAGAAGTCGAACTTTGAGCCCGGTTATGACCTCAACGCGAAAATCGTAATCCTCGCCGAAGGACCGCGCGGGTCTTTGACCAAGCAACTCGTGAACAAGTTCGACCTCGCCCGGAACGCCAATCCGCAGACCTACGGGGTCGGCGTGAAAGAACTCTGGGAAGTTCCTGCAGGCCGCATTGCGCCGGGCGAAGTTATCTATACGATGGGCTGGCCGCTCACCACGAAAGAATACGGCGGCGCCTGGATTTACGGCTCGAAAGACAACGTTGTCTCGCTCGGCTTCGTCACCGGCCTCGACTATCCTGACCCGCGTCTCGACCCGCAGCACGTGCTGCAAGATTTCAAACAACATCCCTTTGTAGCCAAGCTGCTGGCGGGGGGAAAGATGATCCGCTACGGAGCAAAGTCGATGCCTTACGGCGGCTGGTGGGCGATTCCGCCGGTCGCGGGCAACGGCTGGATGATCCTCGGCGACTCTGCAGGCTTTGTGAACTCCGCGCGCCTCAAGGGAATTCATCTCGCCATCAAGAGCGGAATGCTCGCTGCCGAGACTGCCTTCGAGGCGCTGAAGAAAGATGATTCGTCCGCCGCTATGCTGGGCGAATTCCAGAAAAAGGTTGAGTCCAGCTGGATCAAAGACGAGCTCTGGAAAGTCCGCAACATGCATCAGGGCTTCGAGCACGGATTCTACGCCGGCATGTTCCACACTGCCCTGCAAATGATCACCGGCGGACGCGGGCTGCGCAATCGCTATCCCGGCACCGCCGGCTACCAGCACATGCGCAAGCTCTCCGAGTTGCCTGCTGATGGAGGCGCAGAATCACATCTGCTCGGCCCAGCCAAAGGCGACGGCAAACTCACCTTTGATAAGCTCACCGATCTGTATCACTCCGGCACCAAGCACGAAGAAGACCAGCCCTCGCACCTGATCATCGACGACACCAACATCTGCAACACGCGATGCGTGAAAGAATTCGGCAGCCCCTGCCAGAATTTCTGTCCCGCCAACGTCTACGAAATGGTCGACGACGCCAGCCAGCCTAACGGCAAGCGCATCAGCCTGAATCCGTCGAACTGCGTCCACTGCAAAACCTGCGACATCGCCGACCCGTACCAGATCATCACCTGGGTCCCGCCGGAAGGCGGCGGCGGTCCGAACTACGACGGGATGTGACCTGTATCACGCTCAGGAGGCATAGTTCTCGTGAGAATTAATTCCTTTACGGCTTGGCGGATGGGCGTGGTTGTCGCGGCGTGTCTCCCCGTCCTGGCACAGCAACCCAGCACCCCTTCCACCGGCCAGCCCGGCCTGGACGAATACCGTGCCTCGCGCCTTGCGATCTACACCGATGACTTCGGCGAACTGAAACGCTATCGCGAAGCCGACGCCGCGCTCAAGCCGCCTGTGCCAGGCGAAAATCGAGTCGTGTTCGTGGGCGACTCCATCACTGACTATTGGAAGCTGGAAGATTATTTTCCCGGCAAGCCTTACATCAACCGCGGCATCGATGGACAGACCACACCCCAAATGCTGGTTCGCTTCCGCCAGGACGTGATTGCCCTGCATCCCAGAGTGCTGGTTGTGCTGGCCGGAACCAACGACGTTGCGGGCGTCACCGGACCCGCCCGCAATGAGGACATTGAAGCCAACTACGCGTCCATGGCCGAGTTGGCGCGCTTGCACCACATTCGCGTGGTCTTTGCCTCGCTGCTTCCAGTGAACAACTACACTGAGGATGCGAAGGAGTCCTTTTCCGAGCGTCCCGCCAGAGAGACTGCTGGCGCTGAACAACTGGCTTAAGGATTACTGCGCGAAGAACGGATTTGTCTACCTCGATTACTACTCAGCTGTTGTCGATGACAAGGGCATGCTGCGGCGCGATCTGTCTGACGACGGGCTGCATCCGAATGCGTCCGGATACAAGATTATGGCGCCGCTTGCTGAGAAGGCGATCGCGCGCGCGATTGCCGGCAAACTCTGAGAGGAGAGAAGGCGCTCGAGACGCGCTAGGAAAGCCATTTCCCTGCCCGCGGCCTATAATGTGCCTAAGCAGTCGAATCACCAGCTACCGTGCCGCTCACCGACAAATTCGGCCGTCCTATCACCGACCTGCGGATCTCCATCACTGACCGCTGCAATTACAAGTGCGTCTATTGCCGCACGGGAAACGAAGGCGCGCTCTACGGAGATTTGCCGTTTGACGATTATCTGCGCATGGCGCGGGTGCTGGTTGGAATGGGCGTCACCAAGGTTCGCCTCACCGGCGGCGAGCCGCTCCTGCGAAAAGGCGTCGTCAATTTCGTTCGCGACCTCGCCCAACTTCGCTCTCCAAACAACGGCCACGGAGGTCGGAACGAAGACCCGCTCGACATCGCGCTCACCACCAACGGCCATCTTCTCGCCGAACTCGCTCAGCCGCTCAAGGATGCAGGCCTGACTCGCGTCACGGTTTCCATGGACGCCGTCGATCCCGACCGCTTCGCCCGCATCACCCGTGTTCCTAACGGATACGACCACGTGCTGGCCGGCATCCGCGCCGCCCGACGCGCCGGACTGTGGCCGCTGAAGGTGAACTGCGTGCTGATGCGCGGCTTCAACGAAGATCAGATCATCCCCTTCGGCATGTTCGCGCGCGAAGAAGGGGTTACGGTGCGCTTCATCGAATTCATGCCGCTCGAAGAGGACCGCACGTGGACGCCTGCAACCGTGGTCACGCTAGACGAGATCCTGGCTCGCATGGCCGAGTACCGCCCGCTGGTCGAGATCCCGCACGCGCGCTCGGAAACTGCACGCCGCTACCGCTTCGACGACGGCGTCGGCGAAATCGGCATCATCGCTCCCGTCTCGCATCCCTTCTGCGGACATTGCAGCCGCATCCGCATCACCAGCGACGGCAAAATCCGCACCTGCTTATTTTCTGTGTGGGACCACGACCTCCACGCCCAGATGCAGCGTGGCGCAAGCGACGAAGAGTTGGAGGATTTCATCCGCGGCGTAATCCAGAAAAAAGAAGAACGCCACCACATCGGCGAACCGGATTTTGTGCCCGCGTCCCGTACAATGGTTCATATTGGCGGCTAAATATTGAGGTTACGTCGATGACAATCACACCAGCCCTGGACGACGCTCCAGCCTTCATCGAAGAAGTGCAAGCCCTGACCGGAGGACTGCTGCGCACCTACGCTCCTCCCTCCGTAACTGTGATCAAGATCGACAACTTTTTTGGCTGGCGGTGGCTCAGGTTCTCCGGCAAATGGCTCGGCCTGTTGTCAATTCGGAACAAGAAGCTCAATGTCCCTCCTTTCGTGCCGAATCGCGTGGTGTCACAGAAAACTTTTATTGGCCCAACATACGATCAAGCTTCGATCGCAGAGCCGATCCACATCAAGACCGAGGGCAGAAATGGACTTCGGCGTTACATCGCAGATGTTGCGCACGACGCCTTGGTCGTCTGGTACAGCGGAAATTCCGATAGCTCAGGGCAAGGTGCTCTGATGGCTTATGTCCCGAATGCCGATGATTACTGGCCCATCTATGTGCGGTGGGCCAACCGCGATTCGTGGCGTGTCGTTGAAGCCATCGAAATAACCGCTCAGGTGGTCGAAAGGCTGAGCCGACCCGAGTCGGTTCCCGGGGCTGCTCAATTCGTGTGTGAACCTCCAACGGCGTGAGGCAAGTCACTGCAATTGTGGTTGTTCTTGCGGCGCTTGGATTAATCCCCATTCCCAAGGCGAGCGCGCAACTTCAATCGGTCTCCTACCTCGGCTTTGACCGCAACACCTACCCCGGCGACGCCAATCTAAAAGCCCTGCACGAAACTTTCTCCTACACTGGTTACTGGCTAAACAATCCTCCCGGCGAAAAAACGAACACCTGGACCGGCCATCGCGCTGCCGTCGAATCCGCCGGTTTCGGATTCCTCGTGCTCTTCAACGGACGCCTCTACGCTGAACTGAAAACAGTCGCCCGCGCAACGAGGCTCGGCAACTCCGATGCGCAAGCGGCCGCCGCTGCAGCGCGCCGCGAAGGCTTTCCCGCGCAAACCGTCATCTTCCTCGACCAGGAGCAAGGCGGGCGCATGTTGCCCGAGCAGAAGGCCTACATCTATGCCTGGGTCGACGCCGTCACTGCCGGCGGATTCCGCGCCGGCATTTACTGCTCCGGCATCCCAGCCGCTGACGACGGCAATGTCGTGACCGCCGAAGACATTCGCCAGAGTGCTGCCGGGCGCGAGATTGTTTACTGGGCGATCAACGACGCCTGCCCGCCGGCGCCCGGCTGCGCTTTTCCTGTAAATCCTCCCGCTCACCCGCCAAGCCCTTCCCAGAGCGGGATTGCATTCGCCGAAGTCTGGCAGTTCGCGCAATCGCCACAGCGCAAGGACGTCGCCGCACACTGTTCGAATTACTCGCGCGATGGCGACTGCTATCCCCCGGGAATTCCCGCCGGGCAACAACTGCATGTCGACGTCAACACAGCCACATCGCCCGATCCCTCACACGGCAGATCGCCATCGCAATCCGAATCGCAATAGGAATGACTGATGCCGGCGCGCCTTTGCCGATTCCGGGGCAAGAATGCGCTAAACTGTAGCGACCCATACGAATCTGGAGACTCCGAAAATGTCCCGTATGCTTTCAACCCTCGCTGTAGCTCTTCTCCTCACCGTGTCCGCCGTCGCGCAAGACGCCTGGCAGCTCGATCCGCCGCACTCCTCGGCACAGTTTTCAGTGCGCCATCTGGGAGTCTCTACCGTTCGCGGCGCCTTTACCAAAGTCAGCGGCAGCGTGGTATACGACGCAGCCACCCCGAGCAAGTCCTCGATCCAGGCCACCATCGACACCGCGTCCGTGGATACCCGAGTCGAGATGCGCGACAACGATCTGCGGAGTCCCAGATTCCTCGACGCCCAGAAGTACCCGGCTATCACCTTTCAGTCGAAGAAGGTTGAGGCCGCCGGAGCAGGTAAGCTGAAGGTCACCGGCGACCTCACCATTCACGGCGTGACCAAAGAAGTTGTTCTCGACGTGGACGGGCCGACGCCGGCTATCAAGGATCCGATGGGTAAGGACCGCTTGCGCATGGGCGCCTCCGCGACCACCAAAATCAATCGCAACGATTTCGGAGTCAGTGGCCTTCCCGGGATCGTCGGCGACGACATTACCATCACGCTCGATGTCGAAATGACCAAGCCCGTGGGCAACTAATGCGAGCAGCTAGCAATTAGCAGTTAGCTTGAACCGATCGATCAAAACGAACTCGCTAACTGCTAATGGCTAATTGCCAACTGCAGCTTTCCGGGTTGCGTTAGAATAGGGTTATCGATCATGTCTGACCGCACCTTCACCCTCGACGAAGCTCAATCTCTGTTGCCCGTGCTCGAATCCCTCCTGCGTACGGCGATCGACGGCAAGAAGTTGATGGAAGAAGTCGAGGCCGAGATGCAGGCTTTGAATCACCGTATCTTCCTCAATGGTGGCACCCATGTTGACGTCGTTTCCGTCGCCCGCCGCAAGGCCGAGCGCACGAAGGCCGAGCAAAGAGCCAAAGACGCTCTCGCCGAAATCGACTCCATCGGCGTCCAGGTCAAGGATCTCGATATCGGCCTGCTCGATTTCCCCTGCGAAGTGGAAGGCCGCGTCGTCCTGCTGTGCTGGAAGATGGGCGAACATTCCATCACGCACTGGCATAGCACGGAAGAAGGATTCGCCGGCCGCAAGCCCATCGACGAGCGCATCGCACGTTCCAAGCGGACGAACTGAGTCCGTAAAACACACATTCCAAACAGCTTGTTCCCTAGAATCGCGGAAAGGGCGCGATCATGTGGACAGCCGGCTCGGCGCTTCCCCTGATCGCAGGTCCGCCGAAAGTTCGCGGCTGGCCGCCATTTTCCCCTGCAAGCTTTCCCGCCTCCGGACGTTCTAATCCTAAGAACGGGTCAGCCGGGTGGTTCCGCGCACGCACGGAAGGACTACTACGGGCGGCCCGGAATCTTCTCTGCTACAATTTTCAGGACCCGGGCAGGCGTGCCCAAGGAGTCTCAGATTACTATGTCATCCGCGAAACACAAACTCCGCTTGGCGGGAGCCTTTGCCGCGCTCGCAACGCTGGCCCTGGCGGTAAGCTGCAGGGGATTTTTTGTGAGCCCTACGCTGTCTTCAATTGCGGTTGGACCGCCAACGCCGACTATCCTGACGGGAACCAGCGGCAACACCGTGCAAATGACCGTGTTTGGAACCAATAATGATGGAAGCACGAATAGCAGTCCGTCAGTCTCATGGAGCATCGCACCGCCCGGCATAGCGACGATCTCTACTTCAGGATTGGTAACATCGGTGGCAATCGGCACCGCGACCGTCACCGCGACTTCCAATCAGATTCCGACCATAAGCGGAACGCAGACCGTGACCGTAACCGTTGGCTGCGTCACGTCGATTTCGATATCGCCGACCAGCGGTTCCGTGAGCTTTAGTACCGGCTTGACCCAACCGCTGACCGCCACAGCGGCAACCTGCAATGGATCGGTTGGCGTTACCGCCGTTGCAAACTGGTTCTCCAGCAATACAAACCTGGCGACCGTATCAGCCGGTCTGGTCTCGGGAGTGTCCGGTTTGTCTACCGGTGGAACTGTTCAAATTACGGCCTCAATCGGCAACGTTACCAGCAATATAGCGACGATAACCGTCTCCCCATAGAGAGTTCTGCCGGGTGCCCCATTTCTCGCATTCTTTGCGAGAAGTGGGGTTTTCACCTTCACATTCAAGGGGTTCAACTTCGGCAAGATCCAGCCCCAAATGGGCACCCGCCTCTGAAGCTGACCAACTTACGGGCGACTTGAGGAGCGCCTCATCATGTTTCCACAAGCACCCTGTGACATCCAACCTTGCCTCAAGATTTCAAATCAGCGATGATGGTCGAGGCCGTGACGGTCTGCCACACAGCGAGTCCCACGCTCTAAGTGCTTTGTTTCAAGGATTTTAGTATCTAAGTTCTTTTACATCTGGATTTTGCAGGAAATTTCCCGCTAACCCGATGATTCCAGAGATGGAGGGGGAGGGGGGATACCCCGGAAAAAACCAGCATTAGCCGCACAAAGACTCCTCCCGCAAGTGCTTGAAGGATTTATTCCGCGGAGGAAATCCACCGCCGGCGGATCCCCCGAACTCCCCTAAACACCATACTCAATGCTGGTATCGACTATGGTATAATAAGTGCATTGTGGCAACGGCAAGAAAGATCACGGTAGAGATCCCAGACGACCTCCTGGCGAAGGCGCAGCGGGCCAGCGGAACCGGCATCACCCAGACGGTCCGCACCGGACTGCAACTGCTGGCGGCTTCGCAAGCCTATGATCGCCTTCTGCAATTGCGCGGCAAGGTCCGATTCAGTCGCACCTTCGAGGAATTGAAAGAAGATCGTTAATTAACCAATGATCAATTAACCAATGATCGCGGCCGACACCAGCACATGGATCGCTTTCCTGGAAGGGACTCCCGGCCAAGATTCGCAACTGCTCGACCAGGCGCTGGCGGACCGCCAGGTCTTGATGATCCCAGTCGTCCTTACTGAGCTATTAAGTGATCCAGGACTTTCTCCCGGGGTTGCCGACACGCTCTCAGAAGTCCCAATCATTGAGGTCGAACCGGGCTATTGGCAGAGAGCGGGAAGGTTGCGGGCAAAGGTATTATCGAAGCGCCGCAAGGCACGACTGGGGGATGCGCTGATTGCCCAGACCTGTGTCGACCGCGGCATTTCTCTACTCACACGGGACAGGGATTTTCGAGCCTTCGCCGACGTTGCCCGGCTGAATCTTGTCCTGTGACCGGGCCCAAATATCCATGCCCACTGGTAATTTGCCATCCCTCGAAGTCTCAGTATTATCGTAAAGGCGATTCTTCACCATGAGTTCCGCCAACGACCTAACGACGACCTAACGACGACCTTTCCCTATGTCAGACATTCGCTGTATCGGCATCGGCACCGGCGGGGGCGACGCTCCCGGCCTTAACGCAGTCATTCGCGCCGCCACCAAAGCCGCGATCATCAAGTACGGATGGAAGGTTATCGGCATCCCCGATGGCTTCGATGGCCTCATCTGCCCGGAAAAAGCTTTCGAGCTCACGCTCAAGGAAGTGAGCGGCATTCTGCCCCGCGGCGGCACCATTCTGGGCACTACCAATCGCGGCGATCCCTTTCATTACAAGAGTATCGAGAATGGTAAGGAAGTCTCCCGCGACATTTCCGGGCAAGTGATTGCCAACGCCGCCAAACTCGGCATCGATGCCATTATCACGATCGGGGGCGATGGCTCGCAGAAGATCGGCTACGACCTTTTTCAGAAGGGATTGAAGATTGTCGGCGTGCCGAAAACCATCGACAACGACCTTTCCGCAACCCAGGTCACTTTTGGGTTCGACACCGCACTGCACACCGTTACCGACGCACTCGACAAGATTCACACCACAGCCGAGTCGCACCATCGCGTGATGGTGGTTGAGGTGATGGGCCGCGACTGCGGCTGGATCGCGCTCGAAGCCGGAATCGCCGGCGGCGCTCACGTTATCCTTATCCCGGAGATCCCGTTCACAATCGCAAACGTCTGCCGCTACATCGCCGAGCGCGAAAAAACCGGCAAGTACTTCACCATCGTGGTGGTGGCTGAGGGCGTGAAGCTGCCACCGGAGCTGAAGGAGAACCGCCGCGCGAGCCCTGTCGGCAACTTGATCGGCGATGCCATCGGGATTGGCGCACGCAAGGAAGTGCGAATCAGCGTGCTCGGGCACATTCAGCGCGGCGGCACCCCCACCCCCTTCGACCGAATCCTGGCAACGCGCTTCGGAGTAGCGGCGGTCGACCTGATAGCCGCTGGAGGTTTCGGAAAGATGGTCGCGCTGCAGGGAGATTCCATCGTCTCCGTCGATGTGGCTCACGCGATCGGCCACCTCAAATCCGTTGACCCGAAAGGCGAACTGGTGCGAGCCGCCCGCGCCATCGGTATCGGATTTGGAGACTGACGTCAGCTGTTGGAGAAGCGCGAACCGAGAACCGCTATTCCTTCATCATGGCATCGATCAGCGCGTAAAGCTGGCTGGCGTCCTTCATCTCCACATAGGGCCTTTCCGGATGCCGCGTGCTGACGACATACACTGTCGGAGTGTGTTCTAGTTTAATGGCCTTACCCACGTCGCGGTCGGCGTTCACCTCGGCGGCAAACTTGCCTTGAGGATCGATCACGAAAGGGAGCGCTACTTTGTGCTCTGCGGCGAACCTATCCGCGTAGCCTCGCAGGTTCTGCGGGTTGATCTCGAGCTGGTTCGAGAAAATGTAGTCCCGGAACTCGTTCCCCAGCGCTTTCGAGGTTTCATCGAAGAAGCGCGCCATCACAGCCGCTTCGTAAGACCAGTTGTGCATGGGCAAGGGGAAGTCATGGCGAACCAGGGGGATCTTATAAGTCTTGGATGCCTGCTCGAGAATGGGAGCAACGCGGCGGCATTGCGGGCACTGCAAGTCCTCGAAGACCACGATCGCGACCTGCGACCCTTTGGGCGGACGCAGCGCCGGATTCACCGGCTCATTCGGCGCTGCGGACAAACCGGCAGCGAACACCAACGCCATTAGCCACAGAACAGTGATCGAACTCTTGAATATGTATTTCATCCCTTGTTTAGTCCTGACTCGTTCTGTCTTTATGGTAACCGAACGCCTTCGCGATGTCAGGTTGACGGAACACACTCCTTTCGGAGTCGCAGTTCCGTGGACTTCGTGTCCGCAGATCCCCGCTTCGACGCGCTATAGTAGAGGTTGACCGCGCTGAAATCGGATTGCTGAGGTTAACGGTCGACATTAACTGATGTGAATACCCTGTTGTGACTCCGTGGAAGATCGTGAAACGGCCCACTCCATTAAATTCTTACCGGTTAGCCATGACCTTCTTCGTGGCAGCCGCCCTTTTGCCTGGACTCTCTGCCTGCAATCGTAAGGGCCGCCACGGACTCGAATTCAATTATGTATCGGCCGCGCAGGCTACGCTGCGCGACCGCGTGGCCACCGTCTATAACCACGTTGGTACAGTCAAGAACGGCGAGCGGGTGGAAGTTCTGGAGCGCGAGAAGCGTTTCTCCCGAGTGCGCACCGCTAGCGGAATCGAAGGTTGGATCGAGCAACGCTACCTGGTAGATCAGCAGACCTACGACGTTCTTCAGAAGCTGACGCAGGAGAACCTGAACGATCCGGTGCAATCGCCCGGTGTGCTGCGCAACGAGACCAACTTACACATCACTCCCTCTCGCGAGGCCGAGCATCTGTACCAACTTTCGGCGGGAGCCAAAGTCTCTGTGCTCAAGCGTGCCACTGCGGAAAAGCAGCTGGGAAGTGTGCCCGAATCTGCCAAGACGATGAGAGGTTCCGGCGGCAGACCGCCGTCCGGTCCAGTGCTCGAAGACTGGTGGCTGGTGCGAGACTCGGAAAACCGCGTGGGCTGGGTGCTGGCCCGTATGGTGGATCTCGACGTCCCGCTCGAGATCGCACAATATGCCGAAGGCCAGCGCATGATCGCGTTCTTTGCGTTGAATCAGGTGCAGGATACGGGTAAAGACGGCACTGGTAAGCAAGTCCCTCAGTATCTGTGCGCGATCACTGAACCGCACGACGGCCTGTCCTACGATTACGATCAGATTCGCGTCTTCACCTGGAACGTCAAAAAGCATCGCTACGAAACTGCCTATCGCGAGCACGGTCTGAACGGCGTGCTTCCGATAACCGTGAGCAGTGAGAACTTTGACAAGGAAGGTGTACTGCCGGTCTTCATCCTGCGCGTGAAAGACGACAGCGGCAACGTTAGCGAACGCAAGTACAAGCTGAACACGCCGATTGTGCGTCGGGTATTTGCTCCCGGTGAGCAGAAGCAGACCCAGCCGGCCGCCAAACACCGGAGAGGCTAGTTCGCGCGTCGTCTGCCTTCCAAGCCGGAAGTCACACGAATCAGCGCGCGCTAGCAATAGAAGTCCGCGATACTTTTCACCACCCAGCGTTGTTCTTCTTCGGTGAGTTCGGGGAACATGGGCAAGGCCAGCACTTCTTTTGCGGCGCGCTCGGCTTCAGGGAAGTCGCCTTCGCGGTAGCCGAGATAAACGAAGCAGGGCTGCAAGTGCAGTGGGATGGGATAGTAAACCTCGGTTCCGATCCCGCGCGCGGTCAGGAACTCGCGCAGTTCCTCGCGGCGGTAGGCCCGGACGACGTACTGGTGAAAAACATGATGGTTGCGCCCGACAGTCAGCGGCAGCTGAATAGGCGCAGCGTTCTCGGGCTGTCCGCCGGTTGATGTGAGGCCGGCTGCGGCAAACATTTTGTCGTATTGCGCGGCTCGCTGGCGGCGCGCCTCGTTCCATCCTTCCACATATTTCACCTTCACGCGCAGAATGGCAGCCTGGATGGCGTCGATGCGGCTGTTCCATCCCAGTTCTTCGTGAACGTAGCGCCGCGAACTGCCGTGATTCCGCAGGCGGCGCATGTGTGCCGCCATTTCCGGGCTGTTGGTCGTAACTAATCCGGCCTCGCCGTAGGCGCTCAGATTCTTTGTGGGATAAAAGCTGAACGCCGCGGAGACGCCGATGGATCCTGCTTTGCGATCGCCCGCGCATGCGCCGATGGCTTGTGCCGCGTCTTCGATCAATTGCAGATGGAACTCGTCCGCCAGAGGCTGCAACGAATCCATGTCCGCACACTGGCCGTACAGGTGAACTGGCAGCAGAGCGCGAAGTTTGTCACGCTGGCCGCCGCGCAGAAAGGATTCCACCCGAGCGGGATCGAGATTAAATGTGCAGGCATCGATATCGGCAAACACCGGACGTGCCCCGGCCCGCGCGATGGCGCTGGCGGAAGCGAGGAAGCTGAACGGCGTGGTTAGAACCTGATCGCCCGGCTGCACTCCGGCGGCGGCCAGAGCCAGCCACACGGCGTCGGTGCCAGAGGCGCAACCTACGGCGTCCGTCGCTCCGCAGAACTCGGCCAGTTCGCGCTCAAGTGCTTCAACTTCAGTTCCCAGAATGTAATGTTGAGAAGCGCACACCCGACCCACCGCAGCCAGCACTTCGGCGCGCACCTGCTCATACTGCCGCTGCAGATCGAGCATCGGCACAGATTGGGGCGGCGTCGCGCTGGGCAGGTCCGCCTTCGCCGAAGCGGGCTTGGATTTCGCGGGTCTCGTAGGCGAAGTGGTCACGGAAAGGGAGATTGTAACAGCACGGTGGGCCAGGACCAGAGCTCTGGGGGGCAGGCCCGGGTGAGGAAGACACGGCACTCGATACCAATTTCCATAGCCTGCCTCCGTAAATTCATGTCCATTTCTAGACACTTGCCGACGTTAGGTTCACATATGCATGATAACTAAGCCTGTTAGGTGCGAACTGTTTTGGAACATTAGCTGCTGTCACCAATTGTTTCCATCGCGTTGAATGTTATTCGCCCCTGCACGGCAATTCGACTAGATCAGGACACACAAGAGTGTCCGGGACCTTTTCCAACGGATCCCGGCGACTCAGGAGGATGTTAATGGAATCCGCCTTCCGTCCCACGGTGACGCGCACTCTTCTCGCTTCGCTGGTATTGGCGCTGTTTTTCGTGACGCCAACCTTTCTCGCCGCACAGGGAGATGTGGCCGCCATCACTGGTGTGGCCACCGACCCGAGCGGCGCCGTCGTCCCAGGGGTCTCCGTGACTCTGACGAATCCACAGACGGGTGTTACGTACAAAGCGGTGACCAACGACTCGGGTTCTTACACGATCAGTCAAATCAAGCCCGGACCCGGTTACAAAATCGAGTTCACGCACTCGGGCTTCAAGTCTGCAGTTTTTTCCGGCCTTTACCTGAACGTGGACAACACTCGCGTACAAAACGCGCAATTGACTCTTGGAGGAGCGACCGAGACCGTGGAAGTGTCAGCGTCGAACGAGACGGTCACGCTAGATACGACGGATGCGACGGTAGGCAACAACTTTCAAGTGCAGTTTCTGCAGGACTTGCCCGTTGAGGACCGAAGCAGTCCCTCAGCGCTCTTCGTTCAGCAACCTGGCACCACCCTGGACGGGTCGGTAACAGGTGCGCGCACTGACCAGAACCGCGTGACCGTGGATGGGCTCGACGTCAACGACATGGCTACGGGCGAGTTTGGGGCCATTGTCGCCAACGCTCCAGTTGACTCGGTGCAGGAGTTCCGAGGGGTCTCCGCTGGCTATCTTCCCGGCGCCGCCGGCGGTGGGGGTGGCCAGTACGAGCTAGTGACGCGGAGTGGCACCAACTCCTTCCACGGGGCGATCGTGGAGTACCATCGCGACAAAGACCTGGAAGCCAACGACTGGTTCAATAACAATTCCAACGTACCCCGGCCTCCTCTCATCCGTAACCAGTTCGGCGGCAATATTGGCGGGCCGGTCCTGAAGAACAAGCTTTTCTTCTTTTTCGACTACAACGGACGGCGCGACACCCTTTCCAATCTGGTGGAGCGTACGGTTCCACTGGATTCCTTCAGGAACGGTACGATTCAGTACTACAACACCGCCGGGGGCGTCGGAACCGTGACCTCGGCGCAAGTGGCGGCTTTCGATCCGCTGCACATAGGCTTTAATGCCGCACTGTTCAACCCCACCACCGGCCTTTTTGCCACTCGCTATCCCCACGCGAATGACTTGTCGGGTGCTTACGGAGATCTTCTCAATACGGCTGGGTACCGTTTCAACGCTCCTTTCCCTTATTCGGAGAATGATTACGTCCAAAGAGTGGATTTCACTCTCAACGATAAGATGAAGTTGTGGGGGAAAGGCAGCTTCACCAGGACCAATGGCACGGAAAGCGCAATCTGGTTCCCTGGCGACCCGGCAACCGACCCGTTCATCGACCAAAGCTACACCTGGGTTGTAGGGCACGTATGGACCATCGGCAGCACCAAGGTAAACCAGGCTTCTTACGGGGAAGTTTTCGAAAACTACAATTTCCCGAACACGTACAATCCAACCGGTGCTACGCAGTACAACGTCATGGGTGGAAACGGCTCGGGAGGCGCGATTATCGATGGCCCCTACGAGAGTGCCGTCAACGCACAAGGTCGCACCTATCCCATCCCAGTGGTTCGTGACGATTTCAGTTGGCAGAAGGGCAAACACAGCCTCCAGTTTGGCGGCACGTTCAAGTGGCCCAAGCCTAGCGGCTATACCATCCTCAATTACAACACTCCAACGATCGGCCTGGGCGGAAATACCACGCAGTTGGGTTCTGCTTTTGAGCCCGCAGATATTTGCCCGTCTTCGGCGCCGCCTCCTAACTGCAACCCGAGCGCGACAGGGTTGTACGACCCGGCTTTTGGTCTTGCGCTCGCCCCCTACACCTCGCTCAGCAGCGAGTTCAACTACAACGCCGCGGGGACAGCCTTTCCCCAAGGCTCCGGCCAAACCCGGACTTATCGTTACTACGAAACGGAACTTTACTTTACGGATACATGGAAAGTAACGCCGAAGCTCGCGCTCACCTACGGACTTCGTTGGGTGAATTACAGCGTCCCCTATGAGGTGAACGGGATCGAGTCCGTGGAAAACCAAAACTTCAATACCTACTTTGGAGATCGTGTAACCCAGAGTCAAGCCAGCCAGTCCGGCAACCTGGTGGTTCCGCTGATTGCCTATTCGCTGGGCGGAAAGGCTAATCATGCTCCGGGCTATTACCAGCCGCAGTATAAGAACTTTGGGCCGAGGCTTGCCGCCGTCTATGCCTTCAATCCGAAAACCGTCTTCAACGTCGGCGCGGGCGTTCTGTACGATCAGACCGTAATCAATGCGGTGCAGTACCAGCAATCACAGTTCGACTACATCTTCAAGTCCGGCATTGCTCAGCCATTCGGAACCACGGGCGATCCCACCGGTTCGCTCGCAACCGAGGCCAGATTTACCGGCTTGAATAGTCCGCCCACGTTTCCCAGCGCTCCACCCATTACAAAGCCCTACTACCCCAATGTCACCGGCTCGGGATCAACTGCAGTTCCGACGGGCCTGGCGAATGGTGGATACCCCCAGTCGTTCAACGAAATCATCGACCCGTACCTCAAGACTCCGTACTATATTCAATACGGTGCTGGCTTTCAGCACGAGTTCCCCAAGGGATTCATTCTTAGATCCAACTACGTGGGCCGCCTGGGTCGACGATTGCTCGGGCAGGCGGATGCCAGCCAGTTGATCGATTTCGCCGATCCTGTGTCGGGCCAATTGATGTCCCAGGCATTCACTAACATTACCCAGGCACTGCGAACCGGCGCGCCGGTCAACCCCCAGCCTTTCTATGAAAATGTAATGGTAGCCGGCACCGGTTTAGCACTGGGCGTCCCGAACAACACGGACGTAATTCCTGCATACCTTGGCACCTATGCTGCACGAGGCGATTTTGCGGATACGACGCAGGCTCTCGCGTCGCTTCAGCCTGATGGTCTCGGCCTGCCGACAAATGTTGGTATGGCTGCGCAGTTCGCCATGAATACGTTCTACACCAATAAAGGGTCCTCGAATTACAACGGGATGCTTACCACGCTGCATAAGAATCTCGGCTTTGGTTTGCAATTTGATCTCAACTACACCTGGTCGCATTCGATCGACAACGTCTCCCTTGTTGCCAATCAGGCGGCCTACGGAGGGTATGGCTTTATCTGCGACGTGCTGCGGCCGCGGGAATGCCGTAGCAACTCCGACTTTGATGTGACCCACTATTTCAACGGCAACTTCATCTACGACCTGCCCTTTGGCCGGGGAAAGAGTTTTGTTTCAAGCGCTCCACGCTGGGTCGATGAGATTATCGGTGGCTGGGAGGTGAGCGGCCTTCCCAACTGGCACAGTGGGAATGCCTACTTTGCGGGCTCCAACGCATTTGTGGCGGGATACTCCAACAATGCACCTGCCCTTCTCGTCGGTCCGGTTTCGGACCTCCATATCCACCTGAATGGCGGTAACGGCCAAGCTCTGCTTGGCTATGCAAATGTTCCCCAGGCCAACGCAGACGTAACCGGTCCGCTTGGCTTCAACATTGGCGCCCGCAACAATCTGCGCGGCCCGCAGTACTTCGATCTGGACTTGGGGCTGGGCAAAACCTTCTCGATCATTGGGGACCGGTTAAGAGCACAGTTCCGTGGGGACGCCTTCAATGTCTTGAACCACCCCAACTTCAGTACGCCGTGTAGCGACATCACGAATGTCGCCTGTCTGTTTGGGACCGTCAACAGCATGGTTGGCACCGGCATTCTCAACGGAGCCAGCCCATCCCGCGTGCTACAGGTATCGCTGCGGATCGAGTTCTAGCGGCAGTCCATCAGAAAGCTTCAGGCCGGCCCTTGGGCCGGCCTGATTTTTTCCAGCTTCCGCCTTTTCCTACTTCCCAAACATCGGGTAATGACTAGCAGCGCCCATGAAGAACAGCATTACTATCGACAGGAAGGCGTTGGCTCGACTCGCCAGAAAAGCCTGGCGGGCCATGGGTTTGGCTTTGTCGGGGATGGGCGTCCCGTTGGTGGCGTTGTCGCGGGTCCACTGAATCAGGCGTTTTTGGATGCGCCAGATTACTCCCCAAACGTTGAGCAGCATGACCCAGCCGATGCCGCCGCCGATGCCGATCGAAAGCAGGCGGTTACTCTCCCAACCGTGGTTGTTGAGGCCCAGGAAGAGCCAGCCTGCGACTGCGACGACTACGGCGTAGACAACGCCCACGAATGCGCCTTTGTCGAAGATTCCCTTGCCGGGGATGAGGCAGGCGTAGAGCAGGCCCCAGACGATCGTCCAGATCACGAAGAAACTCCCCATCACGGGGCCGCTTGAAGCACCGCCATTCTGCGCGTCGGTGGCAACGATTTTTCCCCAATAGATAAGTCCGGCGAGCACCGTCAGCGCCGCCGACATGCGGAACCACCACAGGGCGCGCGTCATCAGCGCAGGCAGCACTTTGCCCTTGGTGGTGGGGTCGAGTTCCTTCATCAGTGGGACGTTTACCAGATTGAAGAAATAGAGCAGGCCGATCCAGGTGATGCCGGCCAGGAAGTGGACCCAGCGTACAAACATCAGAAAGTTCGTGTTGAAGTCCGAAGGAAAGTTGATTTGGGGTCCGAGGAAAGTTGCGAGAGCAGCGCTTGCCATGATGCCTCCTGAGATTTAACCAGTAACGCCCGTGCCGGGGATTGTACACAACGGCCAGAGAGGCATGGGATAAAGAACGGTTTCGCGGTCCAGTCTTCTGTGAAAGAAAGCTGGTTTCCACAAGTTTCCAGGTTGAAAAGCGCAGGGCGAGGCCGTATGGTAATCGCAGCTACCTGCCAGGCGGCGCAGGCTCGGGAAACCGGGCCGCGAAGAGGCAGGCTACCCCCCGTGTTCTTGGCGCAGGAAGACTGCGAGGAACATGCTGTTGATTTGAAACTTGCCTCGCATTGTCTGCGGAAAAGGCCAGTTGGTATCTCGCAGCAGGTCAAAGAACTTAAGGAGATCGGCTATGGAAAACAGCAAGCCGGCGCAGAACATCCAGGATTCCTTCCTGAACACGGCCCGCAAGGAACGATTGAGCATCACGATCTACCTTCTGAGCGGAGTGAAGTTGACGGGCCGGATTCGTTCCTTCGACAAGTATTCGGTGGTGTTGGAGGCCAACGGACAAGAACAATTGATCTTCAAACACGCCATCTCGACCGTGGTGATGGGCCGCACCGGGGCGCATGTGACGCACCTGGCGCATCCCGAGGCCAAGGCCGTCGGGGCGCCGGGGGCTGCGGCTTCGTCGTCTTCGTCATCGGGGCCGACAGCGGTTTCGGTGGCGAGCGCCTCGGGCACCGAAGGGTAAGGCGTTCCCGGTTTGCGCAGTTCTCATCCCAAGAAGACTCGCGATCGTGCGTTGGCAGGCGGACGTGTGCCTCTCGGCGCCGAGACCGAGCGTAAAGATAAAGAGAAAGACTCGCAGGAACGCGCGTTTCTGGTCGGGATTGACGTGCGAACGCGCGGACGTGCCGTCCCCGGCACGGTTACTGCGCAGGCGCAGGCGGCGCGGGACGCAGCCGCCGGCGGCGCCAAGCCGCAGAGCCTGGGGCAGAGTTCAGGGCCGGGTTTGGGACCAAATTCGAGATCCGGCTCGGGAAAGTCCAGCACCAACAAGCCAAGCATTCCGGAGTTTGACGCAGAAGAGTCGATGGCGGAACTACGCACGCTGGCGGGGAGCGCAGGCGCGAAGGTTGTCGGCGAAATCCTGCAACGGCGTGACCGGCCTGATCCCGCGACTCTGATCGGCGCGGGCAAACTGGAGGAGATTGCCGGCGCTGCCGCGTCGGTTAATGCCGACCTGCTTCTCTTCGATCACGATCTGACCGCGTCGCAACAACGCAACATCGAAAAGATAGTCCACCGGCGGGTGATCGACCGCACCCAGCTGATCCTTGACATTTTTGCGCGCCACGCGCGCACCCGGGAAGGCCAGTTGCAGGTGGAACTGGCGCAACTGCACTACATGCTGCCGCGCCTGGCAGGTCGCGGGGTCGAGATGTCACAACTGGGCGGAGGCATCGGCACGCGCGGTCCCGGTGAAACGCAGTTAGAGACCGATCGCCGGAAAATTGCCCGGCGCGTGCGGCACGTGGAGCAGCAACTGGAGAACGTGCGGCGAATCCGGGCGCAGCAGCGCCAGCGGCGCGAATCGGCTCCGGTGGCGACCGTGGCGCTGGTCGGCTACACCAACGCGGGGAAATCGACGCTGTTCAACGCGCTGACTCGGGCTGCAGTGCTGGCCTCGCCGCGCATGTTCGCCACGCTTGATCCCACGATTCGGGCGGTTGTGCTTCCATCGAAACGCAAGGTGCTGCTCTCGGACACGGTGGGATTCATTCGTAACCTGCCGCACACGCTGGTCTCGGCATTTCGAGCCACGCTCGAGGAAGTGCAGCGAGCGTCGCTGATTCTGCATGTGTCCGATGCCAGCAGCCGGCTCTCGGCCGAGCAGGATGCGCAGGTGGAAATTGTCCTGAAAGAGTTGGAAGCGGAAAAGAAGCCGCGTCTGCGGGTGATGAACAAGGTCGATCTGCTCGATGTGGAAGTGGCCGAGAGCTTGATGAATGACGCGCTCCGGGATGATTCGAACACCGTGTACGTTTCCGCAGCCGAGGGTACAGGACTGAGTCGTCTGCTCGCCCGCATCGACGCCATGATCGAGGAAGATCGCGTGAGCCGAGTGCATCTCCGCGTGCCGCAGAAAGAAGGGAAAACGCTGGCCATGCTCGAAGCCAAGGCGCGAATCTATTCGCGGACCTACAAAGATGGGGCGGTGGATTTGGAAGCGGAAGCGCCGGAGTCGGTGGTGAGGCGGGTGCGCGAGTTCGTAGTGGGGTAAACTTCAGCCTTCCGATTCAGGGAGGGATTCATGGATGCAAATCGGAGCGTGGTCGGCGTCTGCCTCGCGGCGATCTTCCTTTCTGGGGCTGCGCTGTATGGCAGTGACACGGTTCTGGTTCACGGTCACATCTATACCGGCAATCCGAAAGCGCCATGGGCCCAGGCGTTGGCCATCACCGGCACTCGCATCGATGCCGTGGGGACCGACCAGGAAATCTTGAGCCGAAAGGCTAACACGACAAAGGTCATCGATCTCCAGGGACGAACCGTGGTTCCGGGATTTTCCGATGATCACACGCACCTGTGGCAGGGCGCGCTGGCGCTGCACGGGCTGAATCTTTCGACTCCTGAAGCAAGCATCACTCCGGAAGACGATCCCGAGGTTCTGGTCAGGCAACTGAAGGCCTATGCCGCAAGCCATCCCAAGGACAAAGTTTTATTTGCCCGGGCAGACTTCGGCACGGAGCCACCGTCGACGCCGCGGCATGAGTTGCTGGACCGCGCCGTCGCGGACCGCCCGGTCGTTGTACATAACTCGGCGGAACACGCGCTCTGGGTGAACGCCAAGGCTCTGGCCCTGGCAGGAATCACCGACCACCCTGTAGCTAATCCGGAGGAGGAGAAGTACATGGTGCGCGACGCCAGCGGGCATCCTACCGGGATGTTACTGGAAGCGGCGATGCAGGTGATGGAGCGCGCGTTGGCGAACCAATTATCGCTAGACGAAAAGCTCGCGCTGCTGCGAGATGCGGCGCACCACCTCAACAGTTACGGCATTACCAGCATCAACAACGCCAGCGGAAATCTGGCTGAGATTGAGCTCTATGCGGCGTTGCGTGACCGCGGCCAGCTTACCGTGCGCATCAAGTCTGCCTTCGGTGCAATCGGGGCGACCCACCACCTGACGCCCGAATTCCTGAGCGACCTGGAGAAGGCACGCACCCGTTATCACGACGACTGGGTTTCCGCGAACCTGGTGAAGTTTTTTGCCGACGGAGGCACCGGTGCGGTCCCGCCTCTGATGTATGAACCTGAGGAATACAAGAAGCTGGTTCTCGAATTGGACAAGCGCGGCTACCAGATCATGACACACACGTATCGTCGGGACACGTCGCGGATGGTGGTGGATACTTACGAAGAGGTAGAGAAGATCAATGGGCCGCGAGACCGGCGCCTTCGCATCGAGCACGCCGACTTTATTTCAGCGCAGGACGTACCGCGGATGGCGAAACTCTCTTTGATCGCGAGCATGCAACCTCAATTTTGTTGCGACAAGAATGGCACGAACTACGAACCCAACGAGCACGCCACCACCGACCTCTGGCAGAGTATGGAAAAAAATGGAGTCGCGCTGGCGTTCGGCAGCGACTGGCCGTGCAGCTGGCCGGCTGATCCATTGATCGCGATCCAGGAAGCCGTCACCCGGACGATCTGGAAGCCGGGCAATGACCGTAAAGACTTTCCGGGCGGAGTTTTCGATGGGGCCGGCCAGGGCGGCACGGTGGCCACGAAGGATGTGTACCACCCCGAGGAGCGGCTCACGGTGGAGCAGGCCGTGAATGCGTATACGCATGGTTCGTCCTACGCAAGATTCTCTGATGACCGCGTTGGGACGCTGGAAGCGGGCAAGGAAGCGGATCTTGCTGTGCTTTCTCGGGATATTTTCTCGGTTCAGCCGGAAGACATTACGAAGGCGAAAGTGGTCCTCACCATGGTTGGAGGAAAAGTCGTCTTCGCGGAAGGGAATTAGTTCGAGCCAAATTTAAATGGGCCGGCAACCAAGAAGCGGTGACATTCCTTGGCTATCGGCCCATTCGATCCTGAATTGGATCGGAGGTGATACTTCAATGCTAGTCCTCTTTACTGGGAAGTCAAGGGTTAGTTGCAGATTTTTGCATGGCCCGCCGAGCGTGGCTTGACAAGCGGAATTCGCCCATTGTGAAACCTTGCTTCCGGCCCGAAAATCAGCCGCAAATCTCCCCCTTGCGTTGACATAAGCAACTGCGGACGTTAGACTTAACAGTTTTCATAGCCCTCATTTTCCTGTACAGCCGCTATCAATGGATCAAACGCTGCGACAACTAGGCGAATTACTGCTCGGATCGGTGCCGACGGTGATTTTGCTGGCGTTGCTGTATCTGCTCTACGCGATGATCGTGCACAAGCCGTTGCGGCGCGTGCTTGACGAACGGCGCAGCAAGATGGAAGGTGCGGTGGAGAAGTCGCGGGCTGACATTGCCGCGGCAGAGGCGCGCACCTCCGAATACGAGCAACGGCTCCGCGAGGCGCGGGCAACGGTGTTTCACGCACAAGAGGCTCGGCGCAAGGCGGCGCTGGATGCGCGGACCGCTGCCCTCAACGAGGCGCGCAATAAAGCCCAGGCGCAAGTGCAGGCTGCAAAAGCTGATATCCAGAAAGATCGCGAAGCGGCGCAGCACGGTCTGCAGTCCGAGGTACAGGGACTGGCCGCGGAGATCGTGCGCCGCGTCCTAGAGCCGGCCGAGGCGGGACGTTGATGTTCGAGCGCAAGATAGGGAAGGTTACTATTTCGAGTTCAAAGAAGATGGTTTCGATGAAGACGATCGCCCGGACCGGTCTGCTGGCGCTGCTCGTGTTGAGTTTTGCCGCCGCGATAGGACCGCTACGCGCCCAGGAGCAGCCGGCAAAAGCGGGGAAGGAGCAGCCCCAGAGTTCGCAATCCCAAGGCTCGAAGTCCCAGGCCTCGAAGCAACCGGGCGTGGCCCAGCAGTTGGCGCACGAGACCCGGGAAGCCGCAGGAGAAGAGCAAGACGAGACGGCGGAATTTAAGCAGTCGGCATCGGTAAGGCTGATTGCGAAGTGGACCGGTATGAGCCTGCAGCATGCCTACTGGCTCAGCGTGCTGTTGAACTTTGTTGTGATTGCGGCGGTCCTTGGCTGGGCGGCCCGTAAGTATCTGCCGGCAATTTTCATCGCGCGCACGGCGGCGATTCAGAAGGCGATGCAGGAGGCGCAGAAGGCCAGCGAGGAAGCGCGGCGGCGGCTGGCAGAGATCGAGTCACGCCTGATGAAGCTGGATGGGGAGATTGGCATGATGCGCGATGCCGCCGAGAAGGAAGCTGGAGCCGAGGAAGCCCGCATCCAGGCGGCCGTTCAGGAAGATGCGCGGAAGATGGTGGAATCGGCGCAGCAGGAAATCGCGTCCGCTGCCAAGACTGCGCGGCGTGAGCTGACCGCCTACGCGGCTGATTTGGCTGTCGCTCTGGCGCAGAAACAGATTCGTGTAGACGCAACGACCGATCAGACACTGGTTCGGAGATTCGCCGGGGAATTGGGTTTGTCGGAGGCTTCAGGGCCCGCGAAGGACGGGCGCTAGAACATGGCTTCGGTCGCCAGCACGTATGCCCGGGCGTTCGCAGATGTGGTGCTAAGCGCGCATCTGGACGCCGATCGCTGTACTGCGGAACTGCGCGCAATCTCGACCTTGCTGGCTGAGAGTTCAGAGTTGCGGCGTGTGTGGGAGAATCCCGCGATTCCCGCTGAGCAGAAGCGCCGGGTGCTCGATGTAATTGCTGAGCGTGACGGGGTTTCAATGCAGGTGAGGAACCTTGTAGCGGCGCTGATCGATCACCGGCGCATACATTTTCTGGACCCAATCATCCGGCAACTGGAGAAGGAACTCGACGCGCGCCTGGGATTCGCCGAAGCCGAGATTACCAGCGCTCGCGACTTGGGTGCTGCAGAGAAGCGCGAGTTCGAAGCCCAGGTCGGAAAGCTGACCGGCAAGAAAGTCAGGGCGCGATACGGGCAGGATGCTTCGCTCCTGGGGGGCGCAGTCGTCCGCCTGGGCAGCACGATTTACGACGGTTCGGTGAAAGGGCAGTTGGAGAGGATTCGAGAAGAAATCGGCGGCAATTAGCAATTGGCAATTAGCATTTAGCCGAATGCTAATTGCCCAGTGCTAAATGCTGCTGCGGCTGACTGAGAGCAACCTATGGCACAAATCAAGGCAGACGAAATAACCAAACTGATCCGCGAGCAGATCGAGAACTACGAGTCGAAGATCTCCGTGGACGAAACCGGCACGGTCATCACGCTGGGCGATGGTATCGCGCGCGTGTATGGCCTGGACAAAGTAATGGCCGGCGAACTTCTTTCCTTCCCTCACGGCGTGGCCGGCATCGCCATGAACCTGGAAGAAGACCAGGTGGGCGTAGTGCTGCTCGGCGAGTACACCGAGATTAAAGAAGGCGACGAGGTGAAGCGCACCGGCCGCATCATGAGCGTACCCGTGGGCGACGCCATGATCGGACGTGTGGTGGATTCGCTCGGCCGGCCCATCGACGACAAAGGCCCCATCGCTACCGATAAATTCATCGCGCTGGAGCGCCTGGCGCCGGGTGTCATCGACCGGCAGCCCGTCCGCGAGCCGATGGCGACTGGACTGAAGGCCATCGACAGCATGATTCCGATCGGCCGTGGACAGCGCGAGTTGATCATCGGCGACCGGCAGACCGGCAAGACCGCCGTCGCTCTCGATACCATCATCAACAGCAAAGGCAATGACCTGGTCTGCATCTACAACGCGATCGGGCAAAAGCGCTCGTCGATTGCCCAGGTGGTGAAGATTCTGGAAGACGCTGGCGCGATGGAATACACGATTGTCGTGGCAGCTTCAGCGTCAGAACCCGCGCCTATGCAGTACATTTCGCCGTATGCAGCGACTGCCATCGGGGAATATTTCCGCGACACCAAGCGGCACGCGCTGGTCATCTATGATGATCTTTCGAAGCACGCCGCGTCGTATCGTGAAATCTCGCTGCTGCTGCGGCGGCCGCCGGGGCGCGAGGCTTATCCCGGGGACGTGTTCTATCTTCACTCGCGCTTGCTGGAGCGGTCCGCCAAGTTGAGCGACAAGAATGGCGGCGGATCGCTGACCGCTCTTCCGATTATCGAAACGCAAGCCGGCGACGTTTCGGCTTACATTCCGACTAACGTGATCTCGATTACGGACGGCCAGATTTATCTGGAAACCGATCTGTTCAATCAGGGCGTACGCCCGGCCGTAAACGTAGGTTTATCAGTGAGCCGCGTCGGAGGCAGCGCGCAGATTAAAGCCATGCGCCAGGTTGCAGGAACGCTGAAGCTGGAGCTCGCGCAATATCGCGAACTGGCGGCGTTTGCCCAGTTCGGCAGCGATCTCGACAAAGCCACGCAAGCCCAGCTCAATCGTGGGCAACGTCTGGTCGAACTACTCAAACAGAACCAGTTCTCGCCCCTGCCATTCTCCAAGCAGATTCTGATCATCTTTGCCGGCACTGGAGGATTCCTCGATGATCTTCCAGTGAATCAGGTCCGCGACTTCGAGAAGGAGCTCTACGAGTACGTTGACGCGACCCAAGCTGGTCTGCTGCGCACGATCATGGAGAAAAAGATTCTCGATGACGCTTTGAAGGCCCAGTTGACCGACGTAATCAAGCAGGCGAAACAGCAGTTTGTGGCGGATCGCGAAGCGGTAGCGAAATAGTATCAAGTACCGGGTACCAGCGCCGATCGGATCCCGCTTTTACTCGGTACTAGATACTGGGTACTTGCAACAACAATGGCCAACATTCTCGATATTCGGCGCCGTATCCGCAGCGTGGTGAACACGCGGCAGATCACCAAGGCCATGAAGGTGGTCTCGGCGGCAAAGCTGCGCCGGGCACAGGAGCGCGCTTTGTCAGCACGCCCCTACGCGCTGATGCTGACGAACGTTCTGAAATCCCTGGTTGCGCGTGCGGAGATTTACGATCCCGAGACTGGCGAGCCGAAGCACCCCTTGCTGGCGCAACGGCCCGAGAAGAACATTCTGCTCATCGTCGTCACCGGCGACAAAGGGCTGGCGGGAGCGTTCAGTGCCAACGTTACCAAGGCGGCCAGCCGGTTTATCGAGTCCAAGGCAGGGAAGAACATCGACATTGAGGCGATCGGCCGCAAGGGGCGCGATTTCTTGCGTAGGCGCTATCCGGCTGCGACGGTGCAAACACGCAGCCTGGCCGAGGCTGACGAATCGCTGGAGACTCAAGCCGACGTGGCTGAGCGTGCTGGAGCGGTTCAAATTACGGGAGAGCATGTTGGAGTGCTCGGCAAATTAGAATTTTCGCAAGCTCGCGCTTTGGCGGAGAACGTGATCAGGCGTTATCAGCGTGAGGAGATTGACTCTGTATACGTCGTTTTCAACGAATTCAAATCGGTGATCGCGCAGCGGCTCATCGTGGAACAGATTCTTCCCATCGAACAGATTGGCGAACCGGCGGTCCGCCTGGTTGAGGAGATGACTGAAGAAGAAAAGAAAAAAGCCAAAGAAGCGGCGATCAGTGCTGGAGTGGGCTTACACCGTTCTGAGCTCGCCGGCGAACAGGCTGCGGCGCACTTCGGCACGGCCCAGGTGGATTACATCTACGAGCAGGCACCGGAAGAATTATTCCGGGCGTTGCTTCCGAAATATGTTTCCATCCAGGTTTTCCGCGCGCTGCTGGAATCAGTGGCGGCCGAGCACGCCGCGCGCATGACCGCAATGGATTCCGCTACCAGCAATGCCACCGACATGATCGACTCGCTCACCCTGGCCATGAACCGGGCCCGGCAGGCGAAGATCACGAAAGAGATTATCGAGATTGTGAGCGGCGCGGCCGCAATGTAACGAGTACCCAGTACCGAGTAGACGAGTGCAAAACATATGGCAGAGAACGTAGGACATGTAGTTCAAATCGCCGGGCCGGCGGTGGACGTGCAGTTCCCCGAAGGCAAGTTGCCGCCTATTTATGAGGCGGTGCGAGTGGTCAGCGACGGTTTCACCGTGCCCAGCCCCATCAATGTGATTCTCGAGGTGCAACAGCATCTGGGCGAAGGGCGCGTGCGCTGCATCGCCATGTCGGCCACCGACGGCATGGTGCGCGGCATGAAAGCCATCGACCAGAACGGACCCATTTCCGTGCCTGTAGGCCGCGGCACGCTGGGACGCGTCATGAATGTGATTGGCGACCCGGTCGACCAGCTTGGTCCGATCGAATACAAGGAGAGAATGCCGATTCATCGCCTGGCGCCGGCTTTCGACGAACAGGCTACGACGGCGGAAATGTTTGAGACCGGCGTGAAGGTCATCGATCTCATTCAGCCATTCCTGAAGGGTGGCAAAATCGGCTTGTTCGGCGGCGCGGGCGTGGGCAAGACGGTCGTCATTATGGAACTGATCAACAACGTCGCCAAGCAGCACGGCGGCTACTCCGTGTTTGCCGGCGTCGGCGAGCGCACCCGCGAGGGCAACGACCTGTGGTTAGAAATGACGGAATCCGGTGTGATCAAGCCGGGCAAGCCCGCCGAATCGAAGGCTGCGCTCATCTATGGGCAGATGACGGAGCCTCCCGGGGCGCGCTTGCGCGTCGCGCTCACAGGACTGACCGTCGCTGAATACTTCCGCGATGCCGAGGGCGCAGACACGCTGCTCTTCATCGACAACATTTTCCGTTTCACGCAGGCGGGGTCGGAAGTGTCGGCGCTGCTGGGCCGCATGCCGAGCGCCGTAGGCTATCAACCGAATCTCGCGACCGAAATGGGCGAACTGCAGGAGCGTATCACATCGACCAAGAAGGGTTCAGTCACTTCTGTGCAGGCGATTTATGTGCCCGCCGACGATTTAACGGATCCCGCGCCCGCAACGACGTTTGCTCATCTCGACGCCACTACGGTACTTTCACGCGCATTGACCGAGATTGGAATTTATCCCGCGGTTGATCCTCTGGCTTCGACGTCACGCATTCTTGATGCCCGCATCGTGGGCCAGGAGCATTACGATGTAGCGCAACGGGTGAAGAAGACGCTGCAGACTTACAAAGATCTGCAGGACATCATCGCGATTCTCGGAATCGACGAACTCAGCGAAGACCAGAAGCTAACCGTGGCGCGGGCACGAAAGATTCAACGCTTCCTGTCGCAACCGTTCCACGTGGCCGAGCAGTTCACCGGTGCGGCCGGTCGTTACGTAAAGATTGCCGACACGGTGAAGGGCTTCAAGGCGATTGTCGACGGCAAGTACGACGACATCCCCGAGCAAGCGTTTTATATGAAGGGCCCGATTGAAGAAGTGCTGGAAGCAGCAGAGAAGATGAAGGCGGCAGCGTAAGAGCAGTGGCCAGTGATCAGTGTTCAGTGATCAGTCAAACCGACTGATTCGTGGACGAAACTGATCACTGACCACTGGAAACTGGTCACTGATGTCTGACACTTTCCAACTCGAAATCGTCACGCCGGAAAAGAAAGTCGTGGATACGGCTGCGTCGGAAGTTCAGATTCCCGGTAAGAACGGGTATCTGGGCATTCTGCCGGGGCATGCCCCGCTGATCACCGAACTGGCAGTAGGCGAAATCACGTTCCGCGCCGGTGCTGAGGAGCAGCGACTTGCGCTGGCGTGGGGATTCGCGGAAGTGCTGCCCGACAAGGTCACAATTCTCGCCGAAACTGCGGAGCGCCCCTCAGAGATCGACGTAGAGCGCGCGCGCAAAGCCAAAGCTCGCGCCGAAGAGCGGCTGGCCAGCGGCGATCCCACCGTCGACGTGGAGCGATCTTTAGATGCGCTGCACAGGGCGGAGACGCGGTTGGAAGTGGCTGAAGGAAAGAGCCACTCCTAGTTCTGGATATGGTTCCGGCTATAGTTCCGGCAGACGCCTTTGCCGGAATTCTGTTAGATATCGAGCAGCAGAAATCGAGCCAGATCCCACACGGTTGAGGACGCGCCCATGAAATCGATCACACCTTATCTGCAGTCCTGTTTAATCCTCCTCCTAGTCGGACTTCTGATCGGAGTGGCCGCCGCGAAGGACAAACCGGCGCAAGCCCCGCCGCCTACTCCACCCGCGCCCGTGGTTTCCCCTGAGGTGCATGCCGACAGCAGCGTTACCTTCCGTCTCCGCGCGCCAAATGCTGTCGAGGTAAAGCTTGGCAGGGAAGGTGTTGACCCTGTGCCCATGCAGAAGGACGACCAAGGGATCTGGACCGTTACCACTCCTCCGTTGACTCCCGACTACTACGGATACGAGTTCATCATAGACGGCGTGCGCATGCTCGATCCCTCCAACCATTTCCTGATACCGAATTTGCTAACTCCCTCGAATGCGGTGCATGTTCCGGGGCCGTTGTCCCTGCCTTGGGAATTGAATGACGTACCTCACGGTGAGATTCATCATCACTTCTACAAGTCCGCGGTCGCGGCCGATGACCGCGACTACTACGTCTACACGCCTCCCGGGTACGAGCCTGCAGCGAAGAAAACTTATCCCGTCCTCTATCTGCTGCACGGATTCAGTGACGACGCCAGCGGATGGACAGCGGTTGGGCGCGCGAACGTGATCCTCGACAATCTGATCGCGCAAGGCAAAGCCAAGCCGATGATCGTTGTCATGCCGCTGGGCTACGGCACGATGGAAATGGTGCAACGCGGATGGGGCGTGTGGGGCCACACCGACTTGCGCGATCGAAACTTTCACAACTTTCGAGAAGCCCTGCTCACCGAAGTCATGCCGAGAGTCGAAAGCGAGTACCGGATCACGAAAGACCGTAACGCGCGAGCTATCGCGGGGTTATCGATGGGCGGCTCGGAATCTCTGCTCACGGGTTTGAACAACCTCGACAAATTTGCCTGGATCGGCGCTTTCAGTTCCGGCGGCATTCCCGAAGACTTTCAAAAAGATTTTCCGGCACTCGATGCAAAAGCGAACGACCAACTGCATCTGCTGTGGATCGCGTGCGGCACCGAGGATCATCTCATCACGGTCAACCGTGCCTTTCGAGAATGGCTCAAGACCAAAGGCGTGAAGGCGACCGAGATCGAGACGCCCGGGATGCACACCTGGATGGTTTGGCGGCGGAATCTGGCGGAGTTCGCGAGCTTGCTATTCCGGTAAGCCGCTACGGCACGTTCACCTGATCCCGATTCTCCGACGGCACATACTTCACCGCAGCTGTTCGCTCCAGTTTGTCCCAGGCGAACTTGCGGCCTTCGAGCGCACGCTTCAGCGTCTTGAAGAGCACCACCGAAAACAACTGTCGATAGGCAAAGCGCTGCAGCCAGACCTGACTTAACAGCCAGACGTCTTCCTTGTCGTCAGGACGGCGGCGCTCCAGCGCAAACGCCAGCGCTGATGCCAAAAAGTCAACCACGAGGAACACGAAGAAGAACGCAACCAGTTTGTGAAAACTGGCAGGATCGGTGGAATCGGGGTGAAAGCGTTTTTGGATGAAGTACCAGATGGCTCCAACCGCGAACATGATGTCGATCAGAGGCGACACCAGCGGCAGCAGAATCTGGAAAATCACGATGTTCGGAAGCGCCACCCAGCCCAGCGCTCCTTTGCGCGCAAACACTCCACTGTGTTTATAGACGGCCTGCAAAATGCCGAACGACCAGCGAAAACGCTGGCGCATCAAGCCGTTCGCATTCGTGGGGGCCTCGGTGTATGCCAAAGCCATGTCTTCGTATTCCACGCGGTAGCCGCGGCGTAAAAGCGCCATGGTGAGGTCGGCGTCTTCGGCGACCGTGTCGATCTGGTAGCCGCCTGCCTCCCGCACCGCGGAAACCCGCCACGCTCCGATCGCTCCCGGCACCACGCTGACCGCCCCCAGAACGTCCAGGGCGCGGCGCTCGAAGTTCTGGCTGGTGATGTACTCCAGAGCCTGCCAGCGGGTCCACAGGTTCACGCGGTTCCCTACCTTGGCGTTGCCCGCGATGGCGCCGACTTTCGGGTTGATGAAATGCGGCACCAGGCGCGAGATCGCGTCACGGGCAATAACGGTATCGGCATCAATGCCAACGAACAGTTCGGCATCTTCGATATGCTCGATGCCATAGTTGAGAGCTTCAGCCTTGCCCGAGTTCGGCTTGGTAAGGATCAGCACTTCTCCCGCGGCCTCTTCCCGTGCGAACGCCGCGCGCGCCACTTCGAGAGTGCGGTCGCGGGAGCCATCGTCGATCACAATCACCCGCAGGTTGGGATAGTCGGAGTTCAGCGCGGCCCGCACCGTGCGCACAATCACTTTCTCTTCGTTATAAGCGGGAATCAGAACCGCGACTTTGGGCTTGTACGAAGCGACTTCAGCAGGCTTGCCGAAAATCTTTTCCTGCAGCCGGTCATAGACCGCAGCGGCACCAATAAAGGTCAGACGCCCGGTCATCAGCAAGTCGCCGAGGAAAAATATCCATGTGATCGCGATTATCCCTGCCTCGAAAAGCCAGAAGCCCAATCCGTCTAGACGCGCAGCCCAAAGCTCGGGCGTAGTTAGCGGCGCCATCACGTCGGCCCGCGTCTTGTGCAGCAACTCGAAAACCGGCGCGACCTCGTATCCCCGGGCGCGGATGCCCTCAATAATCATGGGCAGAGCCCGCACGGTCTCCGCGCGATTTCCACCCCCATCATGCAACAGGACGATGTTGCCGCATCGCAAGTCGTTCACGCCGCACGGCGGCAGGTGCGCCAGTACATAGGCAGAGATCTCTTCGGCGGTATGTCGCCGCGGCTTGTCACTCCAATCGTTGGGATCAATACGGTTTCCGACCGTGATGTATCCCATATCCTGCGGGATCTCCAGCGGCCGCACCTGGTCGGCGGTGTCGGGTTCTTCGTCAATCGCGTAAGGCGGACGCATCAGCATGGCGCGAACTCCCACCAGGCTGGCAAAGAGCCGCTCCGTGAGATTTAGTTCCACCTTCATGTACGTCGCCGAAATATTGCTGACGTCGGGATGCGTGAAAGTATGGTTCCCGATGGTATGGCCCTCCCGGTAAATTCGTTGAGCCAGCCCCGGGAACTTATCGGTCTGTATGCCAATCAGGAAAAACGTAGCCGTCGCGTGCTCACGCTTGAGCACATCGAGAATCTTCGGAGTCCACTCCGGATCGGGCCCATCATCAAACGTGAGCACGACTTTATTGGGACTGTAGCCGTAACGCGCCACCCGGTAAGGTTCCGGCAAAGATTGAAAAACCTCGTCGGTGATCAGCTTCGTTTTGGCGTCGATCGTCAGGTCACGTGTGCCATGAATGGGGCGCTGTTCGATGCGAAGGATTTCGCCCTGGCCCTCCATGTCCACGTCCTGGCCGGGCGGCACGTCGCGTAGTTTGTCGGTTGCTCCAGCATCCCCGGGAACGTCCCAGATTCGCCACAGCGTGCGATCCTCGCCCCCCAGCCGCCACAGGGCAAAAGTCTGAATGCCCAGCGTTTGCGCGGCCCGCATGTGGTTCAAAGCCGTAACTGCATCGAGAAACCAAACGTCATGCCGCAGGCTGTGCTCATCCAGATAACTGAAATGCGGGTTCAACGCATCGTCATCGAAGGTTACGTCTTCGTCGGAATCGCGCGCTTCCAGCCAGGCTTCCTGCGCCGAGACGGTATGGTCTTTGGCATCGGGAGGCAGCTTGCCTTTCTTTGGTTTGAGCACCCAGTCGTAGCCGTAGTTGGCGATGGCGCAGATAACTTTTTCCTTGGGAACGACGTTCACGATGAACTTGAGATTGTCGACGAACCAATCCTGGGAGGCGACCGGTCCCGACGCTGCGCCGGGATAGTGCTCGTCGTAATTCATGACCACGACGCCATCGGCCGGAGCTGCAATCGCGGCGTAGTCGAACTCCTGATTGTGCGCGGGCACGCTGACGTAAAGCTTCATCCCGCGGGCATGCAGGTCGGAAGAAAGTTCATTCAGCAGTGCCACATAGCCCGGCTGCCCCACGCTGGGGAAAGCTTCAAAATCCACCATCAGCCCGCGAAAATGATCCGAGGAAAGAAACATCCCTACCTGCTGGCGAAAGACCGCCCGGGCCGCGGGATTGTTCAGAAAGTCCGTGATTGTCCCCACCCACTCGGTGCCGTCAAAGTTGTTCACCATGGGAAAAACCTCCATGGCAGAGTCTTCCGCCTTGAGCAGCGGCATCACGCGGTCGTCGACGGAGCGCACCCGATTGTTCTGCACGACGTCGAAAAACGTATTGGTCTGGTCGTCCACCGCTTGCAGACGGCCGTCGGGAGTCAGCGCGTGCAACCAGTCCGGATACAGCAGATCGATCTGGCGGGAAAAGTCGCGCAGCGAAGAGAAGCTGGCAGCGTCCCAGGGAACGTAAAATGCCGCGCGAATGCCTTCTTCCTGGTTTAGCTTCACTTCCGATGCCGGCAGCTTCGACTTGCGATGGGACCGGTTGGCCAGCTTCTTCTGGCGCTCGCGGGCCTTGTCTTTCTCATTTTCCTTCAACGCCTTGAAGGCGCGCTTCTGGGGTGAGAAAAGCAGCTCGGGCAGGTGCTCATCCCGCAACGTGGTGTACCCAAAGAAAATAATCAGCGCCGAGAGCACGGCGACGGCAGCGTCGACCAAGCGCCTCAGACGCTTCCACCGGGCACGTTGCGGATCGTAAAAAACAGGTTCGGCCATGTAGGGCTAAGCTTTTATCGTATGCTGCGGGTCGCACACGGTCAATTCCCGGTTGGGCATTCCTGGTCGGACACTTCCCGCTCGGACCTGCTGGGAGACACCGCCGGAGACACGACGACCCAGCAAATCCCCTGCTTCAACGGAGATGCACTTTCCCCGACCGAAGATGACACCAAACGCGCTATATTCTCAGCGTGCTGGAACTGGTGCGGAAGGATGCTCGGTTCTTTCTCGCGGCGAGCCTGGCGGCGCTGGCCTTGCGTCTCGTCTTTGTGCTGCACTTTCCCGCGGTCGTCGACGATTCGCGGCTCTACGCTGATATCGCCGAAAACTGGCTGGGGCACGGCGTCTACGGCATCACCGATTCCGGCCAGGTCATCCCGACGCTTTCCCGCTTGCCCGGCTACCCCGCGTTCCTGGCCGCGATTTTCGCCATCTTCAGCTGGAGCAACTTCCGCGCCGTCCTGCTGATTCAGGTTCTATTCGATCTCGGTACGTGCTTCCTCGTCGCCGATCTCGCGCGCCGAATGTTCTCCGAGCATGCGGCGAAAGCCGCATTCCTGCTGGCGGCACTTTGCCCATTCCTCGCCAACTACGCGGCCGCCGCTCTCACCGAGACGCTGGAGATATTCTTCACAACGCTGGCGCTGGATTTGGCGGTGCGCGGGTTTGCCGCCTTTCGCCGTGACCCCGAGTCAGACTCAACGCCGGTGCCGCTGACCTGGCTCGCGTGCGGCCTGTCGATCGGGGCATGCATCCTGTTGCGTCCGGACGGCGGCATCCTATTCGCCGCCATCGCCGGATACTGGCTCCTGATTTTCCTGCGAAGTTTCGTTCTGAGGCGGGAGCAAACATCGGGGATCGCGCCCCGGTTGCGCCCTCTGTTGCGCGTGGGAGTAATTCTGACCGTCGCTGCCTTTGCCCCGCTGGTTCCCTGGACCCTGCGCAACCTGCACACCATGCACCGCTTCCAACCGCTCGCGCCGCGCTACGCCACCGAGTCCGATGAACATCCGATGCCGGGATTCAATCGCTGGATCAAGACCTGGATGGCCGACTACACCTCAGTCCAGGAGATTTATTGGCGCGTACCTGGCGACGCCATCGATTTCACTCGCCTTCCGCAGCGCGCGTTTGATTCAGCCGCACAGCAGCAGGCAACCGAGCAACTCTTCGCCGACTACAACCACGATCACGAAGTAACTTCTGAAATCGACGCGCGCTTCGCCGCGCTGGCCGCGGCGCGCATTCAAGCCGCGCCTCTGCGTTATTACGTATGGCTTCCCGTCGTGCGCATTGTCGACATGTGGCTGCGTCCTCGAGTGGAGTTGCTGCCCTCTGATCCGCGTTGGTGGGAGTTTGACGACGACCCAATGTGGCTCACGGTCAGCATTGTTTTCGGTCTGATCGGCGTTGCCTATGTCGTCGCCGCCACTGCCGGCATCTGGCGCTCGCGCTACTCATTCGGCGTCGGATTATTTGTGATGTTTCTTCTCCTGCGATCGCTGTTCCTCGGAACTCTGGAGAATCCTGAGCCCCGCTACACGCTCGAATGCTATCCCGTGGTCATAGTCATGGCAGCCGCGTTCTTCATCGATAAATCGAATCGGAACCATCGAAAACCCGCATAAACAGGCTCCTAAATCTGGGACGTGGTCTGTGAAAACACGTATTCAAACGTTTCAGCGTAGTGAAAACATTGAAAATTAAACTTGAACTCTGTGGCCCGGAAGTTGCAAACTAACGCCCTATCAGGTTCCCGGCTATCGACCGTTTTTAGTATGTTTCCGGGACACACCATCCGAAGTGTAATACCCGTCGTGGGTAAAAGGGGGCTTTATGGGCTCTGGCGCACGTGTAGGTACTCTACTGGTTGGGTTTTTCCTCGCCTTTAGCACTTTGACCCTGTCGCAGAGTTCAACCACGTCGTTGCACGGTACCGTCTTTGATGCCAAAGGCGCGGTCGTCTCTGGCGCAACCGTGACCATTAAAAACCCGGCCACCAGCTTCACCCGCACCACCAAGAGTGACAGTCAAGGGCACTATCAGTTTCTCGAACTGCCGCCCGCGAAGTATGAACTTGCCGCCGATGCCTCGGGCTTCGCAACCTTGAAACAAAGTGGCGTGGAGCTCCAGGTGGCTTCTCCCGCCACCTTGAACATCACCATGCAAGTAGCGGGCGGAACTGTCACCGTGGAGGTCAGCGGCTCGACCCCGCTGGTCAATACGCAGGATGCCTCCCTCGGACATGCTTTTGGAGCGGATCAAATCTCCGACCTTCCCTTCGAGGGCCGCGATCCCGCCGGCATTCTCAGCCTGCAGACCGGAGTCGTATTCACTGGCAACAGCAGCCATATCTCCAGCGCTTCCGACAGTCGGGCTGGCGCGGTCAACGGAGCCCGCAGCGACCAGACCAACATCACTCTCGACGGCGTCGACAACAACGATCAGCTTGAGGGCACTGCTTTCACTGGGGCGATCCGCGCTCCTCTCGACTCGTTGGAAGAACTCAAGGTAACCACCAGCAACTCCGACGCCGACACAGGCCGCTCTTCCGGTGGACAAGTTTCTGAAATAACCAAGAGTGGCACTAATAGAGTTCACGGCGCGCTTTACATCTACAACCGGCCCACCTTCACCACCGCGAACGATTGGTTCAACAAGGCCTCGCAACTCCAGGAGGATGCTTCCAACACTCCACCGTTCTTGTTGCGTAATACATTCGGTGCCAACGTGGGCGGCCCCATCATTAAAGATCGGCTATTTTTCTTCGCCGCATACGAGGGCCAGCGCAAGCGCGAAGACCTGCAAGTCACGCGCGTCGTTCCCAGCGCGCTTCTTCGTGCCGGCAGCATAAGTTACCTTTCGGGCGGCGTGCCGGTAACTCTGACGCCCGCCAATATCGCAACCATGGATCCCAATTGCGCGACGGTCGAGGTCCCCGTCACTTGTCCCCTGGGGCCCGGAGCGAATCCGCTGATCGCCTACCTTCCGGGGAATGCAAACTCCAGTCCGAGCTCCATCTTCAATCAGTACCCCATGCCCAACACAATTACGGTCGGCGACGGTCTCGATTTTGTGGGCTTCACTTTTCCCTCTCCGCTACCCGCGAGTCTGGACGACTACGTCTTGAAATTCGACTACAACCTCACCCGGGATGGCAACCACCGCTTGTTTCTGAAAGGCATTATGGATAACGAGCGGTCGTCCGAGCGCAATTTTGTTGACTCTCCCAATACGGTCACCGGCGACGGCGGCGTGCAATTTCCTGGACAGCCCGCAGGGCAAACCGAACACGATAACAACAAGGGCATCACGGTGGGTTATACCGCCACTTTGAGCAGTTCGCTGATCAACAGTTTCCACTTCGGATATATCAGCCAGCTCATCAACATTCAAGGCTTGCAGACCCAGGCCTACAATGATTTCCGCGGCATGGACAACATCAGCGCTTTTACTCCTACCATCAACACCCATGTGCCGGTGTATAACATTATCGATGACGTCACCAAGGTGCATGGCAGCCACACCTTCCAGTTCGGCGGAAACTACCGGAAAATCGACAACTTGCGCGAATCCGATGCGCAGAACTTTTTCCAGGGTCAGACCAACGTCTACTGGCTGAATTTCTCCGGCATCTCGAACACCGGCTCTAGCCTTGACCCTGCGGCGTTTGGATTCGCGCCCGTCGACTCAAACTTCAGCGCCAGTTATGACTTTGCTATGGCGGCCTTAGCCGGAATTATCACCCAAGTCAATGCAAACTACGAGTTGACCAAGACCCTGAGCGTCATTCCTCAGGGCCAACTCGTTCCGCGCCATTTCCGCAATCACGAATATGAGGTCTACGGGCAGGATCAGTGGAGGGTCAAGCCCAACCTCACGTTCACCTATGGTCTGCGTTATTCGATTCTGGAGCCGCCCTATGAAACGACGGGCACGCAGGTTTCGCCGACCCTCAGCCTGCATGACTGGTTCAATCAACGCTCGGCGGCGGCAACCAACGGACAGGTCTACGATCCATCCATCGGCTTCGCTCTGTCAGGCCAAGCCAACGGCAAGCCACCCTATTGGGCCTACGACTACAAAAACGTTGCCCCGCGCCTCGCGTTGGCCTATTCTCCCCAGGCCGACAGCGGTTGGTCCAAGCGCCTGTGGGGCGGACCGGGGAAAACCTCGATTCGTACTGGCTACGGCATCTATTTCGACCACTTCGGGGAAGGAATCGTCAATACTTTCGATCGCCAAGGCTCGTTCGGATTGACCACGGCCGAAATAAATCCCGCCGGAATTCAAACCGTAGACGGCTCGGCCCGGTATTCAGGACTCTTCAACATCCCGACCAGCAGCAACGATGGTACCTGCGCCACACCTCCTTGCTCGCTGATCGGACAGCCGCCTACCGGCCCGTTCCCGGTTTTTCCGCCGTCCGGTGCCGCTACCCCCGGGGGCTTCGCCATCACTTGGGGGCTGGATGACAAGTTGAAAACTCCGTACTCGCACCTCGTCGATTTCTCGATCACGCGCGAGTTGCCGTCGAACTTTGTCTTTGAAGCGGCCTACGTGGGCCGTTTCGCCCACCGCCTGATGCAGGAAGAAGACTTGGCGCTGCCGACAAATCTCAGTGATCCCCAGAGTAAGACCACTTACTTCCAGGGAGCGCAAGCGCTGGCTAGGAATTACTACGCCGGAACCGCAATTCAGAACATTAGCCCTGCGACGATCGGGACAAGTTACTGGCAAAATTTGTTCCCGACCGCCGCCGGACAAGCCCAGAACGTGCTTTTGGAAACACCAATTCCAGCCGGACAACCCAACGCTGGGATGATCCAGCCCTGCGGTGCAAACTCCGCCCTCGTTTCCCCTACAACGCAGCTAACAGCCACGCAGGCGATGTACGACCTCTTCTGCAATTACTCGGGCAATGAAACCACGGCGCTCGAACTCGCCGACTCGCCGGGGCTGATCATAAACACTTGCTTTCCTGCCTGCGCCACCATCGGCGGCGTCTTAACCCAAGGCTACGACTACTATTCGCCGCAATTCTCTTCGATGGACGCCTGGAGGAGCGTCGGCAACAGCTCTTACAACGCTGCCCAATTCAGCCTGCGCCATCGTGCGGGTGGTTTGGAGTTCGATTTGAATTACACCTACTCGAGATCAATCGACGACGGCTCCAATGCGGAACGAGTCAGCACCTTCGAGGGAGGCGGCTTCGCCAGTCAGATCCTCAATTCCTGGTTCCCGCGGCAGAATCGTGCAGTTTCGGATTTCGACACCACTCAGATCGTCAACGCTAACTGGGTCTACGACCTGCCGCTCGGACGCGGCAAGCGCTTTGGTGCGGGAATGGGAAGCTTGGCCAATGCCGTCATCGGCGGCTGGACGATATCTGGCCTGTGGCGCTACTCCACGGGATATCCCTTCACTCTAATCAGCCCCGAGTGGGCCACCAACTACGACCTTGAGACTCCTGCGGTACCGATCAGCACCGCGCGTCCTAAGACCGGAGGCTACATCGTGGCTCAGGCGGGCGGCGGAACCGGCCCGAACGTCTTCAAGGATCCCGGAATTACGGATTCAAGCACCAACCCCAACGCCGCCATCAATCTCTTCCGTCCCGCCTACCCGGGCGAGGGAGGATTGCGAAACGGCCTGCGCGGCCCCGGCACTTTCAACATTGATACGACGCTAACCAAAACCTGGGCCATCAAAGAAAGCCAGCTCGTGAAGTTCAGTTGGTCGATGTTTAATGTGACGAATTCCGTTCGCTTTGACGTGGGGACGATGCAGTTGAGCGGCAACAACTCGCTCTCCACCAGCAGCAGCTTTGGAAACTTCAGCTCCACTCTTTCCAATCCACGGGTGATGGAGTTCATGCTCCGTTACATTTTCTGATGGTGAAAAGTTCGCACCTGGGGCGGCGTTCGCCGCCCCTTTTTTCTCGTAGATTTGCTTGCAAGGAACAGCTCGGGAGCCTGGCCAACTACTCCACGCGACTAAAGGAGGTCGTTTAGGGTTCTACGCCAGAGGCGAATCGCTCATGCGGAAGCGCGTGCGCACATGCTCGGAGAGCAATTGAATGGCGGGGCGGTTGGACACCGGATCGCTCTGGGCCAGATACTTCATGGCCTCCACCAGCACCCGCTGTCCATCGACATAACGAGGATCGGACGTTCGTTCTCGTCGCTTACTGCCAAAATTGGGCGGAACGGGAATCGTAAAAACCTTAGCCATGAATAAACTCGAAAGATGAAGTCGAAACGGATGAACTCGAAATGAATGACCTCGAGAGCGAATCCTAAGGCAGTATAGCGCCCAGCGTTCCCTTTTTAGTACACATTCTTGCGCTTTAGATTCAACTACTTACCCGCGAGGCGAGACAAACTGCGTCTTGCTCGTGGTCTTCAACTGAAACACATCGCCGCCGATCTTAGCCTTCAGTTGCACCCCAGAATACTTCGCCAGCCGATAGTCTCCCTGGCTTTGGAAGAACTGCTGCTGCACCGAGATGCCCCGGCTCAGGTCGATCCAGAGCACAATCTTTGAGATGTTATTCCGGAACTTCTCGCTCTTGGGAATCAGCTGCAGCTTCGCGGTTGCAATCCCTTCCACGGGTTCTTCGCCAAGGTAGCTCACGTCGAAAGATTTCTTCAGATCCTCGCCGCTTCCGCCGAATCCCAGCACCAGATAGCTCTCAATCTCGTTCTGATTCGCGCGGGTGGGGTACACGATGACCTGCTCGATCTTCGGCTGATAAACCTGCAGCTTGCCGTCTTTGTAGAGCACGAACTTCGGGTCGGGCTCCTTGATCTCAGCCATCATTTCGATTTCTCTTCCCGTCCGGCGGTAGTAGACCGTGCCCTTCTGCAGGTCATGTTCATCGACTACCTTTTGATACTGATCCCAGACAAAGTCGGCCTGAGTAGTGTGGAAGTTGGCGGCTGCGGCGTCCATTGTCTTGAGCACGCTCTCGAGGGACGGCGCCTCCTGCTGCTGCAAAAGAATAGTTAAGGAGAGGAACAGAATGTGGAGGGAGGTCATCATAGCGCGCAGCCCTGATGCTTGTCGCAGACGATTGTTGCTGCTAAATACTGTCTCACGGCTTTCGCTTCACCCAAACCCGGTAACTCTGCACTTGCCCCTTACGATCTTTAACACCGTCGTATCTTACGATCGCAACCTCGCCGGAAATCGGCGCGATAACGTGCAGCAACTGATCCCGCACCGCCGCATCGTCTCCCGGAGTAATCGCGCCGGCGGAAATCTGGTAAAGGAGGCCGCCTTGCGCATCGGGCGTAACCACCACTTCGCTAGCACCCGCACTGTGGAGCAAAGGTTTGTCGTTAAAGTCGATGACCCGGGGCGAGAAGAAAACAAAGATGAGAATCAGCGTGACCATGATGTCGTAGTGCAGCGTGCCCCGCTCATGCTGCCACAGGATGTAGCTCCGAATTGTAGGCCAGACGCCGTTCATCGGTAGGGAAGGCGCGCCAGTTGCGGTCGTGCTGATGTCCACACTTTGCAAGTCTATCCTCCAGGTTTCAAGGTCGCAAGGTTTCAGAGTTTCAAGGTTTCGAATGTGCGATGCGGCTTTTGAAACCTTGAAGCGTTGAAACCTTGAAACTTTGCCTTAAAAGCTTTTCCTCGTAATCCTCTCCGCTCCAATATAAGGCCGCAACACCTCGGGAATCACCACGCTCCCATCGACCTGCTGGTAGTTCTCGACAATCGCCACCCATGTCCGGCCCACAGCCAATCCGCTTCCGTTTAGCGTGTGCACAAACTCCGTCTTGTTCTTGCCTTCCGGACGATAACGGATATTCGCCCGCCGCGCCTGGTAAGCTTCAAAGTTCGAGCACGAGGAAATCTCGCGAAACAACTGCTGCCCCGGCAGCCACACTTCAATGTCGTAGGTCTTTGCCGAAGACGGACCCATGTCGCCCGTGCACAAAGTCACCACCCGATAATGCAAGCCAAGCTTTTGCAGAATCGTCTCCGCGTTCCGCGTCAGCTTCTCGTGTTCTTCATACGAATTCTCCGGCCGGGCGAATTTCACCAGTTCCACCTTCTGAAACTGATGTTGCCGGATGATCCCGCGCACGTCCTTTCCGTACGAGCCTGCTTCGCTGCGAAAACACGGAGTGTAGGCCGTGAGCGAAATCGGCAACCGCGCCGCGTCGAGAACCTCATCACGATAAAGATTCGTGACCGGAACCTCGGCCGTGGGAATCAACCAGAGATCCCTTTCGCCGTGAGGCACACGAAAAAGATCGGCGGCAAACTTGGGCAACTGTCCCGTGCCATACATGGATTCAGAATTAACCAGGTACGGAGGCAGAACCTCGGTATATCCATGCTCGCGCGTGTGCAGGTCGAGCATGAAATTTGCCAGCGCACGCTCAAGCTTCGCGCCCAAATCCCAGTAAACCGCAAAGCGAGCCCCTGTGAGCTTGACCGCACGCTCCAGGTCAAGCACGCCGAGTTGTTCGCCAATCTCCCAATGGGGCTTGGCAGCGAAGTCGAACTTGGGAGGTGCGCCCCAGCGCCGGACTTCCACATTCTGGTCGGTGCTGTGGCCGACGGGGACGCTCGAATCCGGCATGTTGGGAATTCCGGCAAGAATGTCCCGCAGGCGAGTGTCAAGATCGTCAGCAGTCTTCTCCCGCGTCTGAATCTGCTCGCGCAAGTCTTTTGTCTCAGCGATCGCGGCGGTAGCATCCTGCCCGCTCTTCTTCAGTTTGGAAATATCCTCCGAGGCCTTATTCCGCCGCGCCTTCATGGTCTCGGCCTCGGTGATGGCCTGCCGCCGCTGCGTGTCCACTTCGCAGAAATCCTTGAGCACCGCAGCCGGGTCCGCGCCGCGCTGGCGCAGCATCTCCTCCACTCGGGGCAAGTTATCGCGAACAAAGCTCAGGTCAAGCATGGGAACAACTACTTTATCGGAAACCGGGCGAAGAATGCACGCACGGCGAAACATGTAGGGACAGCCACCTCGGCTTTCGCCCAGACCACCCACCTGTGTAAACTACCTTCGCGATGAGATTCTCCCCTCGCCCCACTGCTATACGCCGAGTTTTTTCGCTGGCGATCGCGGCCGTCCTCTTCCTGACCTCCATCCCCTTCAACTACGCCTCCGCCTACAACGCCCATCCCAAGCTCGTGGTTGTGATCATCATCGACCAGTTTCGCGGCGATTACCTGGAGCGTTACCGCGACCAGTTCGGCGATGGCGGATTTCGTTTGCTTCTCGACCACGGCGCCAACTTCACCGACTGCAATTACGACTACGCCAACACCCGCACCGCTCCCGGCCACGCCACGCTGTTCACCGGTGCCTACAGCAACGGCCACGGCATCGTAGCCAACGAATGGTGGGATCCGAAGAAAAAGAAAATGGTCACGTCGGTCGAAGACGACGCTACCAAGATCGTCGGTCTTGCCCCAGACCAAAATAGAGACCAAACGAAAGACAAAGCCGGCGCATCGCCCCACAACCTGCTAGCCGACACTGTAGGCGACGAACTCAAACTCGCAACCCAAGGCAAGGCACGAGTGCTTAGCGTCTCTTTGAAGGATCGCGCTGCCATCCTCCCCGGAGGCTTTGCCGCTGACGCCGCCTACTGGATCGACCCGAAAAGCGGCGCCTGGATTACTTCCACCTACTATCGCCCCGACGTGCCCAAGTGGGCACAGGACTTCAACGCCTCCAACCGCGCCGCAAAGTATTGGGATCGCGACTGGAAAAACGCCAACGGAGACGTACTGCGCTCAACCGCGCGTCGCAAAGGAAAAGACGGCTCCGAGGCAGGTTTCTACGAAGTGGTCGGCCCCACTCCCTTTGCCAACGAGTACGAATTGGAATTCGCCAAGGAGTTGATTGTTTACGAGAATCTCGGCGCCGGACAAGCCACCGACTTCCTCGCCATTAGTCTCTCCCCCAACGACATTCTCGGCCACCAGGTCGGCCCCGACTCGCCGGAGATGGCCGCCATGGCGCTCGCACTCGATCGCGAACTCGCCGACTTCTTCAGCTTCCTCGGTCATCAAGTCGGCCTGGCGGACCTATGGATCGCGCTCTCCGCCGACCACGGTGTCTCAACCCTGCCTGATGCCACTAAGAAGGTTCGCGTCCCGGGCGCCAATCTGGACGCGAAGAAAGTCGAAGCCCAGATCAACGCCGCGCTGATTGCGAAGTTCTCGCGCACGGCCTCCTACATAAAGTTCGACTACCCGGATGCCTGGCTCGATCAGGACGCCTTCGCCGCCGTTCACGTCAAAGAGCACGACGCGGAAACTGCCGTAGGCGAGGCGATGAAGCAGGCCGGCATGCGCGACTACTTCACCAAGTCGCAACTCGCCGAAGGCGAGGTCCCTGATACCGCTCTGGGCAAGAAATTCCTGCACAGCTACTCACCCGAAGGCGGCTGGTACGTCTTGGGGGCTCCGGAAATCTACGCAGTAGGCCCGTCCAAAGGCACGGACCACGCATCGCCCTATACTTACGACACGCACGTGCCTCTTGCCTTCTACGGACTGCCATTCCGCCCGGGAACCTATCGCACACACGCCGAGCCAGTCGATCTGGCCGCCACGCTGGCCTCACTCCTCGGCATCAATGCTCCCACCCATGCCATCGGCCGCGTCCTCACTGAGGCGCTCGCGCCGGCGCACCAGACAGAAAACTCCGGAGGAACTCCGAAGTGACCTCTTCTTCCGAAAACGGCGGCAAGGCTTCCCAGGATCTCAGCGTCACCTTCGCTGGCATCCAACTCAAGAACCCGATCATCGCGGCCAGCGGAACCTTCGGCTACGGCGTCGAGTTCGAAGATGTCGTCCACCTAGATAAGCTGGGCGGATTCGTCGTCAAAGGTCTTTCCCGCGAACCCATGATCGGCAACCCGCCGCCCCGCCTGTGGGAGACTGCAGCCGGCATGCTCAACGCCATCGGCTTGCAAAACATCGGCGCCGCAGCGTTTCTCGAACAAAAGCTGCCCAGGCTGCGCCAGCTGAAAAACATCGTGGTGTTGGCCAACGTCTTCGGCTACACCCGCGAGGACTACGAACGCACCATCGAAATCCTCAACGACGGCGAAGGCATCGCCGCCTACGAACTCAATGTTTCCTGCCCCAACACCACTTCCGGCGGACTTCAATTCGGCAGCGATCCCCGCTCTCTCGACGAAGTAGTGACCACAGCCAAACGCGCCGCCCGTCGGCCTCTGATCGTGAAGCTCTCGCCCAACGTGACCAGCATCGCGCAGATGGCCCACATCGCGCAGGAGGCGGGCGCCGACGCCATCTCGCTGATCAACACTTTCGTCGCTATGGCCATCGACGCCGACACCCGCAAGCCCCGCATCGCGAACGTCACCGCCGGACTCTCCGGCCCCGCCATCAAACCGATCGCTCTGCGAATGGTCTACGACGCCGCCCACGCCGTGAACATTCCCGTGATCGGCATGGGAGGCATCTCGACCGCGGCCGATGTCGCAGAATTCATGCTCGCAGGCGCAACCGCCGTCCAGATCGGCACCGCCAGCTATTGGGATCCCTGCGCCACCGAGAAGATCGTCGACGAACTCCAACGCTGGTGCCACGACCGCCACGTAACCCGCCTCGCAGACCTAACCGGTGGCATGATCCTCGAATAGGAAACTCGGGGTCGAGTCGCGCCAGCGACGTCATTCACTAGCCCCGCACGTAAGTGCGGGGTAGCCGAGCGAGATACGAACCGAGTCCCGAAAGGGACGGCACCTGCTCCTGAAATACTGAGGATAGGGAATCTCGCGCCGGTCAGGATACTAACGTCCGCGCGTATACCAGATCGACCCCGGGGACTTGAAGTTCCGTCCCTCACCCCACACCACATGCGTGTTTCCGAGGTTATCGATTCCGATGGAAAACAGGTTGCCAAACGGGAAGAGAAAACCGTTCGGCAGGATGTAATCGTACCCGCGCACCGGGCCGGAGAGTTGCGATTCCGTCGACCAAGTCGCTCCGCCGTTGGTGGAAGCCCGGTAGATGGTATTCCACAGAGGACGGTTTTGCGCATCCACTTTTCTCGCGTCCATCCACGCAATGCGCACGTCGCCCGCGCTGCTGGCCGTGATGGCCGGGAAGCAGTGCTCCACGCCCAGCGGCGCCTTTGAGACATCAATCTTTGCCGACCAGCTTTCCCCCTGGTTCGTAGAGGAGGAGAAGTAAATCCGCTCCGGCCCTCCGACGACCGAACCGGAGTTCCACACTGCATAAACGATTCCGGCGTCATCGGAGGCCAGAGCCATCTGCGAGGCCAGAAAGCCAGGCGAACACAACTTGTCCAGGCAGCCCGGCGCAGCGCTCGAAACATCCATCGGCGTCGTGCTCCAGTTCCGGCCGCTGTCGGATGATCGGCTTACAAAAACCTCCACCGGCCGCGTAAGAATGTCCGTGCGCGGATACGCAGTCCAGGAAAAATAGACGTTCCCGGCTGCATCCACCGTAGCCCCCGCCGCCAGTGACCAGCCCGGCGCAGCATCAGGATTCACCACAGCGGATGAGAAGTTCTGCGCATAATCATGCGACGCCGCGATCGCCAGCGTCTGATCATGGTTAAAGCTCACGTAAACATTGGCCCCGCGAACCGCCAGCACCGGCTTGTCAATGATGACTTCCTGAGAATGTTCCGCGACAGCAAAATACCAGGAGCGGCCAAAATCCTGCGACCGCGCTACGATGACGTCATGCTCGCCCTGCAACCACGACGCATAAAGCGTTTGCCGGTCAACCGGGTCGACCTTGATCTGGGCGTCAAACTGCCCCAACGACGAGCTCAACATGGGCCGCGGCTGCTCCCAGGAAGCGCCGTTGTCATTGCTCACCAGCAAGGCCATCGAAGGTGTGGTGCAGGACGCGCAGTCACTTATCGCGCCATACTGCGGAAACAGAATATAGATGTGTCCATGGCCATCCGCCGCCAGAGCAGGTTCCCACTGGTCCCCGGTGCGGTAGCCAACGCGAAGCGGCGGGGTGAAGCCCGAAACGGCCAACGCCGCCTGCGCGCTTGCCAACGCCAATAGCAGGCAAACCGCAAACTTCTGCACACTCGGGGCGCGGCTGGATCGAAAAAACACGAAAACCTCTCCTGGGACGGCGACTACGACAACCTTGAGGCACTTTATAATGAGTCTCTAATAAGCGTCAATTACCCGATAGGGTCATCGGCACCTTGGTAACATCCAGGCCCGCGGAAATGCTAATGCTAATGTGGGGACAGCCGCCCTCGGCTGTCCGTCGAGCGAAAGCTCGACTCGCCCTCGGTTGCGGCCGGCAAGCTGGGGACGAGAGGTGCCTTTCCAGGACGTGACTTTCTGCCCGATTCGTCATCTAATAGACGTGCAACAAGGAGCAACCTGATAATGGAGAAAGCCACATTCGCAGCGGGATGTTTCTGGGGAGTGGAAGCCACCTTCCGGCAGCTGCCCGGAGTTCTGTCCACCCGCGTAGGCTACACTGGCGGAAGCACCGACAGTCCCACCTACAAAGATGTCTGCACCGACCGCACCGGCCACGCCGAGGCAGTAGAAGTCGACTTCGATCCTGCCCAGGTTCCCTACAGCGACCTGCTGAAAGTCTTCTGGGAGAATCACGACCCAACGCAGCTCAACCGCCAGGGCCCCGACTGGGGCACGCAATACCGCTCCGCCATCTTCTTCCACACCCCGGCGCAGCAAGCGGAGGCGCAAGCCTCGAAAGAAGCCCTCGAGAAAGCGCACCGCTTCTCAAAACCGATCGTCACCCAGATCGTTCCGGCAGTGACTTTCTATCCCGCGGAGGACTACCACCAGCAGTATCTCGAAAAGCGCGGCCTCGCCAGTTGCCACATCAAGGCGTAGAGGCCTAGGGGACGACGGGAGTCGCGGAAGATAGTTGGGTTTGTGGCTGGCGCAGTCATTCCCGCGTGATTACCGCTAAAAGTCCTTCGAGAGTTTCGAGAATGTTCTTTTCAGAATGTTCTCTTCAGAATTCCTCATCTCACGAGAAATATTTTGGCTGGTCCAATCCGGCGGACGATTCCCTGCGTACTCAGGATGCACGGGAGTTGCGCGATGTGGTCCGGGTGCGCGAGCGTTTCTGACTTCAGGCGAGTCAACTCCCACAAATCAACCAGGAGATTGGACTGTGAACCTGAGCAAAGATAAAGATACGGAAATGGAAGCTGTGAGTCCGGCGGATGAGAATCCGTCCGAGATGTCACGACGATCATTCTTCAAACGGGCTGCGGTCGTCGGAGCCACCAGTGCGGTCGCCATTGGTGGACTCGTCAGCCTGGCCTCGGCACTCGACAACGAGGTGAACCCCGCAGACAGCAAGAGCAAAATGCGCGGTAACTGCTTAACCAAAGGAGACCGCAACATTCTGGTGGCGGCGGAAATCGCTGAGGCACTGGCCGTGACCACTTACTCGAACATCATTAACACCTCGCCATTCTTTGGCCGGCTGCCTTCGGATGATCAAGGCTATTTGGCGGGCGCGCTGCAAGAGGAGATGTCGCACTATCTGCTGGAGCAGCACACGACCGATCAATCGACGCCGTTCACCTCGTTCTTCTATCCCGTCAACATGTTCGCCGATGCGCAAACGACGTTGAACACGCTGGTCACGCTGGAGGATGCCTTCATTGCCGCTTACCTGGTTGGAGTGCGGAACTTCAGCACTACCGATCTGCGAGTCACGGCGGCGCGCATCATGGGCATTGAGAGCGACCACCGCACGCTGGCTCGCGTGATTGGTCCTGATGTGGCGGCGCAGGATGGAGGACCGATTATGACGATTACCGGGTTTCAGGGAGTCGCGGAAAGTGTCGCGCCCCCGAACAACAACGGGTATGAAAGAACTCTTTGCCTGAGCAGGATCGAGCAGGCAGTGCAGGCTCTGCTGCCTTTTGTGGACGTCACGGCCGCTGGGGCTGCGGGGTTTGATACTTCGAAGTCGTTTCCGTTCGAACCCTTTAACCCGACTCTGCCAAATCCGCTGGGGGATTTTATTTCCTTTACGGGATGTTGAGCGGGCGCGACGAGGCCGCGAGTTGGTGGGGGGCGCGGCCTTGTCGCAAGCTCAATCATGATTCGGAAACGATTTCTGATCTCTGAGTAAGGAGGCTTTTGTGATTGAAGGATTATTTCAGCCGATGCATCTCATCTTGATCTTCGGTGTTGCTCTGCTGGTGTTTGGTCCCAAGAAGCTGCCGGAACTGGGCAAGGGGCTGGGCGACGGGATCCGGGGGTTCAAGGCTGCGATGAACCCGACGGAGGAAGAAAAGGATGGGCCGGAGTTATAGAGCCGGGGCAACCTTGAGGCTGTCCTTACGCGAGTTTTCTAGTGGGTTGCGGTTTCTGTGGGCGCTGGAGCAGGGCTCGTGGTCGGCGTCAGGCTTGCTTTCACGGCCGCTCCGGGCAACTCGTCGCCGCGGAAGTATTTCTCTTTCTCTTTGGCGTTCGCGGCTTTCATCTCGGGCATGGCTTCGTAGGGCTTGCTGTAGTCGTTGGCCGCGTTCCAGAACAAGAATCCTATGCCGCCTTTTTCTTTGGCGGTGGCTACTTGCACTTTGATGTACTCGGGCGAATAGGTCTTGGTTCGCCAGTGGAAGGCTTGTAGCCAGGGGCGGATTACGACTCCGCTGCCTTGGGTGATGAGCTCGAAGCGCTGCATGGATTCGCCGATGAAGTGCTCGGGGGCGTCGCCCGGGTGCTCGATGTTGTCCATGCCGAAGAAGTGCGAGGGGTAGATCATGGGCGAGAGCACGTCGCAATATTTCGCCATGCCAACGATGTCTTGTCCGGTGTGCGAGAGATCGACGGGGCGCTGCCAGGCCATCACGCCGAAGACATCAAGTGAGAGCAGGACGCCCGTGGGATGCAGTTCGGCGTAGGCTTTCTTAAGGAACGCGACGATCACGTCGGAGCGCTGGTACTTTCCGTCCGGATGCTCGGTCTGGAAGATGAAGCCGGCGTCTTTTTGATCGCCTTCGGCGGGGAAACGGACGTAGTCGAACTGAATTTCATCGGCGCCGGATTGCGCTACGAATTTGGCGAGGGCGATGTTGTAATCCTGAACTTTGGGATTAGAGGAGTCGGTCCAGACGAGTTTGCCGTTCTCGCGCCAGGGCTGTTTCGTTCGCTTCGACTGCACGGCGAGTTCGGGATGCTCGACCACCAGGCGCTCGTCGCGGAAAATGGCTATGCGCGCGATCGCGTGCATGTTCTCGGAATGCAGGAAGTTTACGAACTTCGGCAGATCGTGGATGTAGACCTGGTGTTTGCCGAGCAGCGGATGCTCGAAGGGAATTGTGACGCTGCCGTCGGAGTCTTTGATATCGAAGACTACGGCGTTACCGCCGACTTCGCGCCAGTGGCGGATGATGCGGAGTCCGTGGTCGCTGGCAGCCATGATGCCGGTCAGATAGATGGCGCGGACTTCAAAATCTTTGGGGACGGGGACGGTCTTTTCGACGATGGGCGCGGGCAGGATTCCGGGGATCGCGATCTGCTCGCCGTTCTTCAGGATGTTGCTTGATCGGTTGCCATTTAAGTTGCGGATGGCTTCGGCTAACTCGGAAGACGTCAAGTACCCGGTCTTGTGCAAATACTGGCGAGCGACTGCGGGAATACTTTCTCCACGCTTCGCGGTGTAGTTCTCAGTCGCCGAGGTGGTTAGAGTGGGCGACAAAGTTTCTAATGAGAAATGCAGCCCGGGTTGTGGGGATGCAGACGGCGGCAGCGAAAGATGCAAAGAAGAAGGTTGCAGGGAGGGAGTGTCCGCGGGCTTTTGAGCCGGCGAAAGTGTCGCATTCGCGGGCTGGAGTTCTGCGCCCTGCGGCGCTGCCGCGGTTGGTTGTGCGGTTTGCGGCTGAGCTGCGAGAGCCGGGGAAAACCGCGGGTTTAGCCGCATGGCGGCCACGCCAAACAGAAGACAAGAGACAGCAGCAATCGTAAGAACCGACGAGCGGCGCAAAATTTCCTCCGGGACCCTACCTAATCTGGATGCTATCCCGCGTCTATCGGCTTCGGCCAGTTACTACCGGTCATCTCCCCCTCGTTTTAGCTTGGGCTTCAGCAGAGCAAACCCTTAACCACAGGGGTCAAAGGGGGACGCATGGCAGAGCCTGGGCGGTATTGGTGTTTCCTCCTTGCGCAAAGTATTTCTCATCCCTCCTGTTAACTTTGACCTGCTTCGCGGTCTAAGATCGGTGGCGGTCAGCTAAATCCAGCCAGATAGGGGGTTTTCGGGGTCCTGAATCCGTCCCCAGCCGGTGGCCAGACGCTTGCTGATTCCAAGGTAGCCCAGACGCGGTATGGGGGTCAGGCGAGCGGCAGGTTCCGACTGACAAATTCTGTCAACCTTGGAACGGTAGAGAGCCGCGAGGTATAAGACGCATGGAACGTGTGGGCGAAAAGCAGGCAAAGGCCGAACCCTACGGCCTGGGACAAGAGAGATTAGGACAGGGAAGACTGAAAGATAACGACCTTATGAGACCGAACCTTGCAACCGTACTCGATCCGAACCGCCGCAGCGCTGATGCTGGAGAGTTTGAAGCCGCCCTGCGCCGCCGCATCGTGGGTCAGGACCAGGCTGTCGAAAAGGTCGCCGAAATTTACCAGATGTTTCTGGCCGGCCTGAACGCGCCTGGACGCCCCGTGGGGAACCTGCTTTTTCTGGGGCCGACCGGCTCGGGTAAGACTCGCGTGGTGGAAGCCATGGCCGAGGCGCTGTTCGGCGATGCGCATGCCTGCATCAAGATCGATTGCGCGGAGTTTCAGCACTCGCACGAGATTGCGAAGCTGATCGGTTCGCCTCCGGGATATTTGGGACATCGTGAGACTCATCCCCTGCTGACGCAGGAAGCACTGAATCAGTGGTTCACGGAAAAGCTGAAACTTTCGATTCTGTTGTTTGACGAGATCGAGAAGGCGAGCGATTCGCTATGGCAACTGCTGCTCGGCATTCTCGATAAGGCCACGCTCACACTCGGCGACAATCGCCGCGTCGATCTATCGCAGTGCATCATTATCCTGACCTCGAACCTGGGCGCCAGTGAGATGACGAATCTGATCGACGGTGGGCTGGGCTTCGCCCCCAAAGTGGTGGAAGTCGACAACAGTTTCGACGACAAGATTCAGCGTACCGCAGTCGAAGCTGCTCGCCGCAAGTTCACGCCTGAGTTCATGAACCGCATCGACAAGACCGTCGTGTTCAAGACGCTGCGGGACGAGCATCTGGCGCAGATTCTCGATATCGAACTCGGCATGGTACAGCAGCGTGTGCTCATGGCCGCGGGCGCCAACCAGTTCGTATTCAATTGCACGGCCGGGGTGAAGCAGTTCCTGCTGAAAGAAGGCACTGACCCGCGTTACGGCGCGCGCCACCTGAAGCGGGCGATTGAGCGCCATCTGGTTTTCCCGCTGGCCAATCTGGTGGCCACCAGCCAGGTGAAGCTGGGAGACTTTGTCCGCGTCGATATGGCTTCGGAGAATCAGATGATCTTCGTGAAAGAAGCCGAGAACACCATGGCTCCGGTTCTGCTGGAACGCTACGGAGCCGCCGCCGCCAATATGCCCGCCACTCGGGCGGCGCGCACCGCCGTTAACAATCGCCGCGACTTCGGGGCCAGCCCCATCGCGGAAAGCAAATAAGCTTCTTCGGATTTGTCGGACTCGCTTGACCGCATCTCGCGAGCCTCGTGGCGCCGGAACCTTCCGGCGCCTTTTTTCTTGGAGGCTGAACGCGCTGTCAGAGTTCACTGCGGACCGAAACTGAACTTCACCACTTCCAGCGTTTCCTTGGATCCGGGCTGGTACTTCCACTGCTTCACTGCGCTTGCCACCGCCTCTGCAAGCAAAGGGTGGCCCCCCAGGATCCTTACTTCTTTCACGGTTCCATCCGGCTTCACCAGGGCCTGCACCTGCACGGTTCCGGTCAGCTTCATGCGCCCTGCGATTTCGGGGTACTCCGGAGGAATGCTGCGCACCAATTGCCGCTCTGCTTCGACCGGAGGGTTCGACGGCGACGTTTGCGGAGACCCATAGCCGGCCTTGGCCAGCGCGAGGATTTTCGAGCTGAAATGTATCTGCGAGCGATCCAGCGCGTCAGAATTAACCGCAAAGCGGACGCTGCCGTGATCCTTGACCAGATTGATCATGCCGCCTTGCCGCAGAAAGGATTCGTCTTCCCCTACAAAGAGCACGGCCGCCTGCGCCAGGTGCTCGATGGCGGCCTGAGTGTGCTTTCTTTCAGATGCGCGAAAGAAAACGATCTGGCATGATTTCATTTCCTCTTCGGAGCTCACCTGCTTGACCACCAACAGGTGGGTGCCGACGATTTTTCCGGCGACTGTGGCCTTCAAGACATTGATAAATTCTTCATCTCCACCACTGACTCCGACCACGAGAGGAGACGGGCCATCGGGCAAAGCTTGCCGAGGCCACGCCGCCAGCTTTGCGAAATTGAAAAGATATGCGGCCTTAACCTGGTCTTCGGTTGCATCCTGCTGGCCCAGCGCCGCAAGTTGGAGCGACAGAAGAGCGATGCCAATCCCCAGAACGGCGCGGAGCCGAGGCCGCGAGGGCGACGATTCGTTTTTACCCGAGAAGTGTATTCTGAGCTTCAAAACCTGCCCGTTAGTTTGATTCTGAAATTTCTTCCATCCTGTTGAATTGCGTCTTGCACGTCCTCGGGCCGGCCGGGGTCGAAATACTTTTTGTTGAAGAGGTTGTAGACGCTGCCGGAGAGGTCGAGATGCTTGCCGAAGGTATGTCCCAGAAGGGTGAGATTGAAAACCGAGAAGGCACCGACGGTATTCCCCGCTAAAGTCTGGCTGGAACTGGTGTACTGCGCGTCCAGGCTGGCGAAGAGTCGTCGCTCCACCAGGGGGCAGCTGAGGTTCAATTTGCCCAAATGCTGCGGGGAGTTGCTCAGAACCAGTTTGGTTACCGGCTGTTCCGCATCAACATAAGTGTAGCTGGCGCGGCCTTGCAGATGGCCCGCCCACTGGCCGTCGAGTTCGACGCCTAAGCCGGCTGCTACTGCTTTGCCAGAGTTCTGATAAATTTCCTGGTTAGTGCTCGGATTCGTCCCCAGAGTGATCAGATTGTCGATCGAATTGCGAAAAACGCCGCCCGAAAACGTGAAATATTCTCCAAGCCCCTGCTCCACCACTCCTTCAACGCTTCGAATTTCCTCCGGCCTGAGCTTCAGATTATCGTCGTAGAAGGATCCGAGGTCAGGTGTGAGTTCAAAAGGCAGGGGAGCGCGGAAAGCCGTGCCGTAGAGCAGCTTCAGGGTGGTCGGATGAAAGACATGGTAGATCAGCCCCAGCCGCGGATTGGCGGTCCCGCCAAAATCGGAGTAGTGATCGTAGCGCAGGCCGGCGCTCAGAGTCAGGTTGTTAATGATAGCGAACTCATCCTGCCCATAGAGCGCCCAGATCACTGAGCTTCGCGGGTCCGGAGTAAAGATGTTGCCGATGGGAACATATTCTCCCTGGTCTTGCCGTAAGTTGTCTGTGATCTCGGTGCCGACAGTGATTTTGTGTTTCTCCAGCAAAGTTCGACTCAACTTGACGTCGCCATTCCACCAGTTTCCCCGGAACGAGAAAGTGTCCACCGTGGTCGAGCCGTCGGGCAGCCCGGTGGCATAAGCCAGCGGAGCTTGCAGGCGAATTTGATCATAGGAGGTCCGAGCTTCCAGTTCCCAGTTCGCGCCAATCGCGTGCTGGTAGCTGAGATCGAGGTACTGGTGGTAGTCGATGTTGGCGGTGCGCGGGTCGTTAAAGACAGTTCCGAAATATGCGGTAGGAACCACTTTGTCGCGGGCGCTGAACAATCCTTGCAGGGTGAATCCGTGGAAAGTGATTGTGGCGAGGATGTGTTCAAAGTTTTCGTAGTCAGTATTTCGCGTGATCCCGTAATTGGTGGCAGGGCTGTCGAACTGGGGATAAAACAGAGTTGGTCCCACGCTATTGTAGAAGGTACCGGAGAGCAGCATGCCGATTCCTTTGTACTGGCCGCCGTAAGTGGCTCGTCCCTGGAGAGTGCCATAACTGGCGGGGGCAAACGAGAGTTCGATACCTTTCAGTCGCGGCGGCTTGCGGGTGATCACGTTGATGACGGCGAGAAAGGCCTGGGCGCCATAGAGTGAGGAACTGGGGCCGCGGATGATTTCCACGCGCTCAATCAAATCCACATCCACCAGAAACTCCGTGCCGATCATGGCCTGGCCGTCAACGTTGTTGTTGATGCGGTGGCCGTCGACCAGGAGCAGGATGCGGCTGTTCCAATCACCGAGGCGCCCGAAGCCGCGCACCCCGATGAAACTGTAATCGCGGTCGTAGGTAATGTAGAAGCCGCGCACACTTTCGAGTATGTCGGCGAGCGTGCGGTAGCCATATTTCTGGATCTCGTCGGCAGTGACGACAGAAACGGAAGAAGGCGCGTCGCTGGTGCTCTGCAGGCGTTTGGAGGCGCTGTAAACCTGAATACTTCCCAGTTCCTCAAGGCTGGCTTGTCCTAAGTCTTTCGGCGCTTGCTGGGCGGCGGCGGAGGCCATGAATAAAACAGACAGCATCACGCCCAGGCGGGCCAGGATGCACCGGGTCGCCGGGGAGAACGCGCAGCGAGCCGGAGCTGTGACCCAAACGGTTCTGGCGACGCGCATGGAGCCTCCCGAGGGCGTTTTCAGGGCGAGCCTCGGTCTCTGGCGAGCACTCACGCCCTTACGGTCATCTTCGGCAGGTTCCTGATTCTTCTCTAGTGGGTCGGAGGGGTTACTTTTGGGTCAATCTGTGACGCCTGCGACGTTCACCGCGCTTTTGGTGCGGAATGGAACGGATCGTCCGGAGAGTCAGGAGCGTCTTCCGGGCTGGCAATATCCAAATTGACGACGATAGGCTCCTGACCGCTGCGCACAATCACGGCCTCCACCGGCTGGTCTTTGCGCGCGTTCAGCTCCTGATGAGGCACGTAGGGAGGAACGTAGACGAAGTCTCCCGGACCTGCTTCATCGACGAACTCCAGATTATTTCCCCAGCGGAAGCGGGCGCGGCCGCGGACTACATAGATCACGGTTTCCAGTTCCCCATGATGATGCGGACCGGTCTTGGCGTTAGGATGCACGACGACGGTTCCCGCCCAGAGCTTTTGCGCGCCGACGCGGGCGCGTGAGATGGCTTCGGCGCGCGTCATGCCCGGCGTTTGCGGCGTGTTGCTGTCGAGTTCGCCGCTGCGGATGATCCGCAAGCCGTGAGTTTTCCAGTCGGGGGCTTCATTTTCGGGAAGCCCGCCGGCGGTGCGCGAATCGTTCATGTTCTACCTCTTCCAGATCGCTATTTCGAGAACGCTATTTTGCGGGAGCAGACTCCTCAAGGCCGCGATACTTCAGCATGGCTTTCGTGTTGGGCGGCGCCCCGCGCCAATCCTCGTACATCCTGGCGAGGTCTTCGGTGTTGCCGCGAGAGAGCACCATCTGGCGAAAACGGTCGCCATTAGCGCGGGTGAGTTCGCCGTGGTCGACGAACCACTGATAGGCGTCGTCGGCGAGCATCTGGGTCCAGAGATAGGCATAGTATCCCGCGCTGTAGCCGGCCCCTCCCCAAATGTGGTTGAAGTAGCTGGAGCGATAGCGAGGCGGTACGTAGCTTACGTTCAGGTGGGTTCGGTCGAGCGCCTGCTTCTCGAACTCGTCGGGATTCTGCAACGGGGCTGTGGCGGGAAGCGCGTGCCATTGCATATCGAGTTCGGCTGCGGCGAGCACCTCCGTCATGTCGTAGCCCTTGTTAAACATGTCGGCTGCTGTGATGCGGGCCGCGAGATCCTGGGGCATAAGCTCACCGGTTTTGTAGTGCCGCGCGTAGTGGCTGAAGACAGAGGGATACAGTGCCCAGTGTTCGTTGAACTGCGAGGGGAACTCGACGAAGTCGGTGGCGGTTGAAGTCCCGGCAAGAGTGGGGTACTCGGCGTCGGAGAACATGCCGTGCAGGGCGTGCCCAAACTCGTGAAACATGGTGATGACGTTGGTGAAGCTGACCAGTGCGGGTTCGCCTTCAGCCGGCTTCTGCACGTTGAGGACGTTGTAGACAACGGGGGACGTGCCGAGAAGGCGCGACTGGCTGACGAATTCCGACATCCAGGCGCCGCCTTCCTTGTTGTCACGCTTGAAGTAATCGCAGTAGAAGAGGGCGAGGTGTTTGCCGTTACCATCGAACACTTCGAAGACGCGCACGTCCGGCTGGTAGACAGGAATGTCGTGGCGCTCCTTGAAAGTAATCCCGTAGAGCTGATTGGCGGCGTAGAAAATGCCGTACTGCAGGACGTTGTTGATCTCGAAGTAAGGCCTTAGTTGCGCATCGTCGAGATCGTAGCGAGCTTTACGCACCTGCTCGGCATAGAAGTTCCAATCCCAGGGCTGAAGCTGGAATCCGCCTTTCTGAGCGTCGATAACGGCCTGGATGTCCTTGGCTTCTCTAGCCGCTTTGGCGGTTGAGGGCGGGACGATCGCATCCATGAATTGCAACGCGTGTTCTGGAGTCTTGGCCATCTGATCTTCGAGCTTCCAGGCAGCGAAGCTGGGATAGCCGAGGAGTTTGGCCTTTTGAGCGCGAAGCTGCGCGAGACGGGCGACAGTGTCGCGAGTGTCGTTGGCATCGCCGCGCTCGGTGCGGTTCCAGGAGTGCTCGTAGATAGACTGACGCGTGTCGCGGTTGCTGAGCAGAACGAGATCGGGCTGCTGGGTGGTGTTCTGCAGAGGAATCACGAAGCCTTCGATCTGGCGGCCTTTGGCGGTCTGCGCAGCGGCTGCAAGGCGATCTGCGGAGAAGCCGGCGAGCACCGCTTGGTCGGTGGTGACGAAAGCGCCTTGCTTGTTGGCGGCGAGGAGTTTGTTGCCGAAAGCATCTTCGAGGGACGAGGCTTCTTCGTTGAGCTTACGGAGTTCTTTCTTTTCCGTTTCAGAGAGGTTGGCGCCGGCGTGCACAAATTCGTCGTAGTCGTGCTCGACCAGGCGGAGAGATTCGGGATCGAGCTTAAGGGAGGCGCGTTGCTTGTAGATTGCGGCGATGCGTGCGAAGAGTTTTGTGTTGAGAAGGATGAAATCCCGGTGAGCGGCGAGTTTGGGGGCCTCGATGGTCTTCACCTTTTGCAGGGTGGGATTGGTATTCGCGCCGGTGACTCCTTCGAAGACGGCGTTGACGCGATCGAGCAACAGGCCGGTCTTCTCCATGGCGACGATGGTGTTGTCGAAGGTGGGAGGCTCGGGACTGTTGGCGATGGCCTGGATTTCGGCCTGCTGCTGCGCGATTCCAGCTTCGATGGCTGGCTGGTAGTCTTCATCTTTGATCTTGTCGAACGGCGGAGCCTGGAATGGCAGCGTGCTGGGTGCGTAGAAAGGATTAGAGGGGCCGAATTCGGCGGCTGGGCCGGGCGCAGGGTCCACGGCACCATGCGCGACGGTTCGCGCAAAGATAAAGATGAGGGTGCCGGCGAATAAGAGCAGCTTGGTGCGAAATCGAGTGAAATTTATCATGGTGTATGGGATCTCTTGTCTCCCGATTGTAATTACAGCAACTATCCCTGGCGTACTGACGAAGAAATATCAAAGAGCGTTAAGGCCCTACCAGACCTCGCACCGCTTGCCTTCGGCCCGTACCATGGCCGAATCCGCTTTGCAGCTCCAGGCTCTCTGAAAGTCCGGCAAATTTGAGAGTGGCCCGATCACCCGATACTTGGCTACCGGATGCGGGTCGGTCTGCATCATCAGGCGCTGGGCCTCGATGCGGGTCTCGTCGCCGCGGAACTGTCCCCACGCAATGTAGAACTGCTGCTCGGGAGTGAAGCCATCGATATCCGCCGGACGGGGCTTGCCCTCGAGCGACTTCTCGTACGCCAGGAATGCAATCTTCGCGCCGCCCAGGTCGCCAATGCTCTCGCCCAGCACCAGTTTGCCGTTGTGATGCACGCCGGGTTCGATAAAGTAACCCTCGAACTGGTCGGCAACGCAAGCCGCGCGAGTCTGGAACTGCTTCAGATCGGCGTCCGTCCACCAGTCGCGGAGGCGGCCGAGGTAATCGAACTGCGCGCCCTGATCGTCGAAGCCGTGGGAAATTTCGTGGCCGATCACGACGCCGATCGCGCCGTAATTCACCGCATCCACGGCATTCATATCGAACGCCGGAGGCTGCAAGATGCCCGCCGGGAACACGATCTCGTTCAGCAGAGGATTGTAATAAGCATCGGAGGTGGGCGGAGTCATGCCCCAGCGGCCGCGATCCACGGGCTTGTTGATGGTGAGCCGATCGTCTTCTTCCACAAACTTCCTGCCCGCAATCATGTCCTCGAAGAAGGCATCGCGGCGGATCTCGACGTGGCTGTAGTCTTTCCACTTGTCGGGATATCCGATCTTGGGATTGAACGTCGCGATCTTCGCCATCGCTTTTTCTTTAGTGTCGTCACTCATCCACGGGCGGCTGAGAATGTCGTCGCGCATCGCCGCCAGCAGGTTCCGCACCATCTCCTGCATTCGCGCTTTGGCTTCGGGCGGGAAATACTTTTCCACATACTTCTTTCCCAGGGCCTCGCCGAAGAGCTGATCCGTCGACTCCACACAGCGCTTCCAGCGCGGCTTCATCTCAGTGGTGCCGCTCAAATACTTTCCCGTGAATGCGAAATCTTCCTCCACAAAAGGCGTCGAAAGGGAACCGGCAGTTGAGTTCAGCAGATGCCACTTGAAATAGACTTTCCAGTCGGCCAGCGGAGCGTCGTGCATCTGCCGGTCGAGTTCCTGCATGAATTTCGGCTGGTCGACGTTCATGTCCACATCTTGCGGAATTTGCTTGTGCTTGAAATATTCCACCCAGTCGATATGCGGAGCCATGGCCTGCAACTGCGCAAAAGTCGTGTTGTGATCGGTGGCCGCCGGATCGCGCAGGGCCACGTTGTCGAGCGACGCCTCGGCGAGTTTCGTCTCCATGCTCATAATTGTCTGGGCCGCGGCTGCCGCTGTTTTCTCGTCCCATCCCGCCAACTTGAACATGATGGTGATGTGCGCGACATACTTCTCTCTCGCTTCCTTGAAGCGAGCTTCCGGCTTCAGGTAATAGTCGCGATCGGGCAGCCCCAACCCGGTGGCGCCGATGTCGGCCAGCACCCATGATGGTTTGTGCGGATCCTGCTGGCTGCCGAGCACGAACGGATCAGCCACCAGGATGTCGTGCATGTCGCCCATCACGCGCTGCAGTTGCGCAATATTTGTGGCGGCGTCGATTTGGGCAAACCACGGCTTCAGCGGTTCCATGCCGCGCGCATTTACCCGCGACTCGTCCATGCAGGCGCCGTAGTAGTCGCCGATAATCTGCTCCGTGCTGCCTTTGGGCGCGCTCTTGTCGGCGGAGGCCGTCTCCAGAATTTCCTTGAGCTTGTCCTTCGACGACTCCCCCGCTGCCCACCGCTTGCTCCAGCGCGTCATGGACGCCGGAATGGGATGGCTCGCGCGCCACGAACCGTTGGCGAATTCGTAAAAGTCGGTGCAGGGATCCGCTTTGCGATCCAGGTCGGTGAGGTCGATTCCGTGCAGGGAAGAACTTTGCGAGAACAAAAGATGAGGAAGCAACAGCGAAGAAAATAACAATACAAGGAATGTAGTTTTCAATCTGCCCATGATGCCTCTTTCCGTAAGCCGCGGGTAACCTGCAAGTCAAATGCGGCTGCCATTCTAGACGAATCACTGGTCTTCCGTCATGGTTCGGGAGGCAGGTCAGGAAATAATCGGGGAAAACAAATGGGAACGATAGGAAATCTGCGTCAAGACCCTTACGGCTTCCTTATACCGCGCCAGATAGGCTTTCTCTGCTGAGGGCGTCCACGTCACTTCGAGGGCTACGAGTCGCGTGATCTCTTCCAAAGAATTTTTCTCTTTTGTAGTTCTGTGCTCGCTGATAACGGCTTTGTTTTGCTGCGATGTGGCTCACGGCCAAACCGCATCGGGATCGAATGATCAGCAGACCGCGCCGGCGGGCGCGAGTTCCGCCAGCCCAGCGCCCGACGCAGGAGCAGATCCAGGCAGCTTTTTCCACCGTTTCTTCAAGGCTTACGCCGACGACTGGAAGCCCCCAGCGGCCAATGGCAGCGCTCCGGCGCCGGCGTTTCGTGGAGATCCCGCGCCGGTTAACGGACCGCCGTTCCCCTTTTCCACCTGGCCGATCGGAGGCACGGTGTCGATTGGCCAGCCCTGGACGCAGGCGGGACCCTTAATGACGGCGCTGTGGGCCGGCCCTCACGGCGATGCCTGGAAGAAAAGCAAGATTCAGATCTACGGCTGGCTGAACGTCGGAGCAAACTTCAGCACTTCGAAAGGAGGAGTGAATCCCGCGGCGGGGAAGTACGACAATTTTCCTACTGCTTACGACGAAGTGCCGAACGCGATCGAGCCTGACCAGGAAGTGCTCTACATTGAGCGCCAGCCTGACACCGTGCAAACCGACCATTTTGACTGGGGATTCCGGCTTTCCGCTTTGTGGGGCCTCGACTACCGTTTCACCACGGCAAAAGGTTATTTCAGCCAGCAATTGCTGGGGCATCCGCCGGGGAAAGAATATGGCTTCGATCCGGTGATGATGTATCTCGATTTGTATTTCCCTCACATCGGGCAAGGCACCGACGTTCGCATCGGACGCTACATTTCTCTGCCCGATATCGAAGCCCAGCTCGCGCCGAACAATTACACTTACAGCCACTCTCTGCTCTACACGTTTGATTGCTACACGCAGACCGGCATCAACGCCACTACCCGGATCAGTTCGCACTGGACAACGCAGGTTGGCCTTTCGCCGGGCTGCGAAACAGCGCCCTGGAACCTGACGGATTCGCGGCTTACGCTGAACTGGTGTGTGCAATATTCCTGGCACACCAGCAAGGACAATCTTTATCTCTGCGATAACGAAACGAATCTCGGCAAGGACAGCGGCCAGTACGCCTACAACAATCTGCAGGCTTATTACCTGACCTGGTATCACGTAATCGACAAGAATTGGCACTCCTCGACGGAGGGCTGGTATCAGTGGATGAAGCAGGTGCCGAACCTTGCCTACAATCCTCCTGCGGGCTCGGGATTGCCCCCGGTCGATCCCATTCAGCCGGAGACGGGCTCCAATGGCGCAATCTGCAACAGCAACACTGCTTTTACCTGTTACGCGCCGGAGTGGGCCATCGTGAACTATCTGGAGCGGCAGTTCGGGGCGCACAACTATATTTCGATTCGGAATGAGTATTTTGATGACATCGTCGGCCAGCGCACCGGAACCAAGACGCGCTACAGCGAGCACCTTTTCGGCTGGGGGCATTGGATTGGAACCACGGTTCTGTTTCGCCCGGAGGTCCGTTACGAACACTCGTACGATAACCCGGCCTACCAGAACGGCACCAAGAAGAGCCAGCTCACGGCGGCGGGAGACGTGATTTTCTTCTTTTGACAGATGTTCTGAAAAGATGGGCTGAACGAAAATGATTTAGCATCCTCTCTCATGTACGTGCCGGCGCCTGAGATGACCGCGGACCAGGTCTTGCAGGTCTTTCATCACGACGCGCCGAGTCTCTTCCTCGGCGCTGCGATCGTGGCGGTGGGTCTGGTCGCGACGGCGTTTTCTGTTCTTCGCCGCAAGCTCGATCCCGTATTGATCTACTTCGCTCTTTTCGCCGTCCTGTACGGTCTGCGCATGTGGATTCAGGCGAACCTTTTGCAACTAATGATGCAGGGGTCGCCGTTCTACACAAGACTCCGTCATGCGATCGACTTCGTCGTCCCCATTCCTGCATTCTTTTTCCTGGACGCTGCGGGGTTCCTGCACCGGCGGACAAGAAACGCTACCCGCTTGCTGGCAGTCATCCTCGGCGGGCTAGCTCTGGCGACCCTCGCCGTGGGGTCGCGAAATATCTTTTACACGATCAACGCCGTCTTGATTATCGCCGCTCTGACTACGCTGGTCCTGATATCCATGAGGAGGAGTTCGGCTGATCGGGATGCGATCGTAATACGCCGCGGCCTCTTGATTTTTGCCGCTTTCATTTTCTGGGAAAACTTCCGCAGCTTGCTCGGAATCTCGCTTCCCGACATCGAGCCGATTGGTTTTGTGGCGTTTCTCGTGGCCCTTGGATATGTCGCGGCCCGCCAGACCCTGCAACGGGACCAGCAACTCAGCGAGATTCAGAAGGAACTTGAGGTGGCCAAGCGGATGCAGTTATCGATTCTGCCCTCGGGATTCCCGAACTCCGCCGGCTTCACTGTCGCCGCCCGCTACGTGCCGATGACCTCGGTTGCTGGAGATTTCTACGACTTCATCGTGGCCGACGACCAGCAGGCTGGGCTGCTTATTGCTGACGTCTCCGGCCACGGCGTGCCCGCGGCGCTCATCGCTTCGATGGTGAAGCTTGCGGCCTCTTCGCAGCGCGCCAACGCCGACGATCCCGCTCGCTTGCTGGCGGGAATGAATGCCGCTCTCTGCGGCAATACGCAGAACCAGTTCGTCACCGCCGCCTACGTTCATCTCGATTCTGTTTCGGGGATGTTGCGATATTCGGCGGCGGGGCATCCGCCCATGCTTCTGCTGCGCAAGGGGGAAGTGCAGGAAATCGTTGAGAATGGCTTGATGCTGGCCGCTTTTGATTTTGCGACCTATACGAACACCGCCCGCCCGCTGGAACCTGGCGATCGCCTGCTGCTCTACACCGACGGCCTTATCGAAGCGGTGAACGGCCGCGGAGATTCTTTTGGGCAAGATACACTCTCGGCGCTGTTGCGGCAGACGGCAGAACTCCCGCCCTCCGCGGCATCGGATCGGATCATCTCCGCGGTGCAGCAATGGTCCGCCTCACAGGACGACGATCTGACCGTTCTGATATGCGACTACATCCCGGGTTAGGCGGACATGTTAAGTAGGCAGGTGAAGTAGACATGTGAAAGTAGAGATGTGAAGTAGAATTGTCCGGCAAATAGGTGTCGATTATGAGAAGAGTTTTTTTCACCGGCATACTTTTGTTCAGTCTGGTCGCGCTTGCAATAGTGGCGTTCGCGCAAGCGCCGGCTCAGTCAAGCGCAAACTCCGCACAATACTTCCTGGTGCTCTTGAATCGTCCCGCGAATGCTCCGCAACTCAGCAAAGAGGCCGGGGAAAAGCTTCAGGAAGAGCACATGGCCAACATCCGGAAGATGTTTGCCGAACACAAACTTGTGATTGCCGGACCTTTCCTGGATGACACCGCGCTGCGTGGCATCTTCGTGTTGCAGGCGGAGTCCGCGGCGCAGGCGCAAGCGTGGGCCGATAGCGATCCGGCGGTCGAAGCTGGCCGGCTCGCCCCCGAGGTGCATGGGCCGTGGCAGATTGATGCGAGCGCCATTCACGCTCCAGCCGAGCCGCCCGCGTTCGAGCAGTACACGCTGGTTTTGCTGAAGCGGGGCGACAAGTGGAATCCAAACGCGCCTGAGTTTATGGATGTGATGAAACAGCATCATCCTTTCGTCAAGAAAATGACAGATGAGGGGAAGCTGGCGATCGCCGGACCGTTCCCGTTCAGCGATCAGGGCGAGTTACGGGGAGTCTCGATTTTCCGTGTGGGAGCAGAGCAGACTTCTGCGTTGTTGAACGACGACCCGGCCGTAAAAGCTGGTTTGCTTAAGCCTGAAATCCATCCCTGGGGCACGGGCAAAGGAGTGCTGGCAGCGGGACAGCCGATGCAGTAGATCAACCGGGGCCGAAGCCCGCATCGATTTGGCAGCTTAACGCGGCGCTGAAGCGCCGCCCTTCCACGCTGCTGCAAGATGAGGAACTGAGAACTGCCTTCCTACCCGCCGGCCTTTAGCTCCGTCAACACCTGCCGCGCGATTTCTTTCAGAGTTTCAAACACGCCCACACCCTGAAAAGCGACTGCCTCGATTACCGCTTCGTTCTTTTTGCGCAGCTCTTTGTTCAGAGCGTCCGGAGACAGAATATTCGGTAGATCCCGCTTATTAAGCTGCAGCACATAGGGAATCTTGTTGAAGTCGTAGCCGTGTTCCTGCAGGTTCGACATCAGATTGTCGAGCGCTTCCACGTTGGCGTCCATGCGCTGTTCCTGCGAGTCGGCGACGAAGACAATGCCATCCACACCGCGCAGAATCAGCTTGCGGCTGGCGTCGTAGAACACCTGCCCCGGCACGGTATAAAGATGGATACGCGTCTTGAAGCCGCGCACCGAGCCCAGATCGAGCGGCAGAAAATCGAAGAACAGGGTCCGCTCAGTCTCGGTGGCCAGGGAGATCATCTTGCCCTTCTGCTGCTCCGCGGTCTTCTGATAGATCACCTGCAGATTCGTGGTCTTGCCGCCCAACCCGGCGCCGTAGTACACGATCTTGCAATTGATTTCGCGGGCTGCGAAGTTGATGAAACTCAAGGCTTTCCTCAATAGCGCGGGGCCGCACACCTTCCGCGCGCCAAAAAATATCCCTATGGGGGCTTCGGGCTTTTATATCACAGGCGGTCGGTCCCAGGCAGGTTACTCAGGTGACCCCCTCCCCGCACAGGGGTGGGGGGAGGAAGAAATTGCCGCTTGTTGGCCGCCGGATCGCCGATGAGCATCGCTATCGCGGCGCCGCCTGCGGCAAGGCATAGTATCCATCTTTAGCGATAATCTTCAGCCCCGGCCGGTGCACGATTACGTCGATGCTGCGGTAGATCGACGCGGTTTGCTGCGTCTTCGGTCGGACCGGCGTGTAGCCCAGGGTGTACTGGCTGCGCGCCTCACTCATGAGCTGGGCGTAAATGTTATCAATCGCGCTCTGGGAAAGCTCGCGGTATTCCGATCCTCCCGTTGCTTTCACGTACCTCGGCAAGATGTCGTCATAACCCTGCAGCGGAACGTGCAGCCGCTGGATCTTGTCATAGACCGGAAGTGCGGCGCTTCCCACCGCGACCGCCTGCACCTGGATCTCGTTGGTCAGCAGCACTCTCGAAACATCGCGGTAGCTGGCCTTGCTTTCGTATTCCCGTCCATCGCTGATCACCAAAATGATCTTGCGCCGCGTCCGGTCGCGTTTGCGCAGGTCGAGCGCCGCCTGAAGAATGGCATCATTCAGCACACGCGCTACTTTTGGCGGCGTATTTACGGGCTCCGTTCCCGTTCCCACCGGAATTCCATTGACGATGGGTCCGTTCGGCGCCAGCGGGCCGCTCAGTATCGGCACTCCATTGTTGCGCCCCGTTTCCGTCTTCATCTGATTCAACAATGCGGTCAGCTTCCTGGTTGCTCCCGCAAAATCGCTGACCTGGCTGACCGTGCTGCTGTAGGTATAGAGCGCCACTTCATCGTAGGGAGCGAATGCCCCCACCAGCGCCGGAAACGTCTGGTTAACCTTCTGCACTTCCGCATCCGACATGCCCAGGTCGATCAGGATCGCCACCGAAAGTCCGAACGGGTCGGCGGTAAAAAAGCTTAGCTTCTGCTCCACCCCGTTTTCCTTCACGGTGAAATCCGTAGGCAGCAGTCCGTCCACCCTCCGCCCTTGCTTGTCCTTCACCGTAACCGGAACCTGAACGAAGGTAGGATGGATTACCAGCGTGTATAGCTGTTCCTGCGAAGTGGGCCCCGATTTAGCCGAACTTCCCGGAGGCACCGTCTTCACCGGTGGCATCGTTGGCGCCGGCGCGGATGTGTCTCCTGCCGGAGCGGCGTCAGGCTCGGTCGTTGCCGGCTTGGTAATCGGCTGGTTCGTCCACGGATCCCTCTCCACCGGCTTCTTCTCTTCCGGCTTTGGAATCGGCGGCGGCGCCGGCGTCTCCGCAGCGGGTTGCACCGTGGGCGCATCCGGAATGTCGTTGCTCTGACTTTGGTTCGGACTTTGGTTCTGAACTGGGTTCTGAACTTGGTTCGGCGCTGGATCCTGCGACGTCTGGCCCTGAGCCGTCTGACCCTGCCCACTCTGCGTCTGGCTTGCCGAAGACTGTCCCGCCGCTGCCGGAACACTCACCCCCGGCCATCCTCCCAGGCATCCAAACACAAAGACCAGCGCCGCCGCCAGCCACTTTATTCCGCTCCGCCGTTGCTGGTTACCCGTCGCCGTGTGCATGCTCACAAAATACCATCCGTTCTTTTCTTTATCTTTAAAATGCTTGGGATGCCGGGTTCGCCCATTTGGTGCATCTAACTCCAAGGATTAGACTAACAAAAGCCCCTAGAGGGATTCCTGGCATGCCAAAATTATCCGCTCACCGAAGGTTCGTTCCGGTACTGACCGCCGTATCTATTCTAATCTTCCTCGGTGCCCTATCGGGTGCTCCATCCACCGCGGCCCAGACCCCTGCCTCTTCCGGCGCCACGCCCCAGGCCGGCGCTCAGGCCCCCGCGGCCCAAAAGCCCGAGGACGACCAAGCCCCCGCGGAAACCCTTAAAGTCAGCGTCAACGTGGTCGGCCTTTTCTTCAACGTCAAAGACAAGCACGGCGCGCTCATGCCCAACCTGACCAAAGATGACTTCGAAGTCTTCGAAGACGGCAAGCCGCAAACCATCAAGTACTTCGCTGCGGAATCGAATCTGCCGCTCACGCTCGGCATCCTCATCGATTCCTCCGGCAGCCAGCGCAACGTCCTCGACATGGAGAAGCAAGTCGGCGGCGCATTCCTTCGCCAGATTCTAACCGACAAAGACGAAGCCTACGTCATCGACTTCAACATCGATGCCGCCCTGATACAGGATTACACCCGCGACGTTCACCGCCTGCAAGCCGCTCTCAACAAGGTTAAGATCAACACCGGCTACACGACCGGCCCCATGCCCGGCGCAGGAGGCGGTCCCGTCCCCACGGCGCCCGGCTCCCAGCGCGGCACCGTGCTCTATGATGCCGTCTATCTCTCCGCCCACGACATGCTGTCCAAGGAAGTCGGCCGCAAGGCTATGATCCTGCTCACCGACGGCGAGGACGAAGGCAGCCAGCTCAAAATCAAAGACGCCATCGAAGCCGCTCAGAAGTCCGACGCCATCGTCTACGTCCTGCTCTGCGCCGATCGCGGCTTTTATGGAGGGTTCCAGATGGGTTACTCCGGCGAGAGCGAGATGCGCAAGCTTACCGAGGCCACCGGAGGCCGCGTCATCAACGTCGGCAACAAATTCGACAAACTCAAAGAAGCCTTCGACCAGATCGCCGCCGAACTCCGCAGCCAGTACAACTTAGGCTACACTCCCACCAACCCCGTTCAGGACGGCGGCTACCGCAAACTCGAAGTGAAATCCAAACAGAGCTACAAAATCCAATGCCGCGCCGGATACTACGCCACCCCCCGCGAACCCCTCCCGCAATGATGCTCACGTGGAGCGGGCGCCCTCGCCCGCTGCCTTTGACTTTGATCTTGCCTTTGACTTTGTCCTAACCGGTCTCCAACTAATCCCTAGCCCTCAACCCCAAAACCATATAGCCTGTATCACGCCGGATGAACCGGAGAACGAACCGGAGGTTTGCCATGCTCAGAGGTCTCTCGTCTTCGCGTCGCGCATTCCTGCAACTCTCCGCCGCCGCAGCCGCTTTCCAAATCGTCAACGAACCCATGCTGGCCGCCGCCGCCCGTCACCAGCCCTTCTCGAAGGACGCCGTGATGATCGACTCCAACGAGAATCCGCTCGGCCCCAGCCAACCCGCGCGCGACGCCATTGCCGCCATCACGCCTCTCGGCGGACGCTATCTCGATAACCTCACCGACGAACTTATCCAGACCTTCGCCCAGCAGGAAGGCCTCAATCCGGACTATATTCGCGTTTTCCCCGGCTCCACTCCTCCGCTTCGCTTCACCGTCGTCGCTTTCACATCGCCCCAGAAAAGCTACGTAGCCGCCGATCCCGGTTATGAAGCTGGCCCGCGCACGGCCGCGGCCGGCGGAGCCCGCGTCGTCAACGTCCCGCTCACCAGGACTTACGCGCACGACGTCAAGGCTATGATCGCCGCCGCTCCCGACGCCGGACTCTTCTATATCTGCAATCCCAACAATCCCACCGGCACCCTAACGCCGCACTCTGACATCGAGTACCTCGTCGAAAACAAACCGAAAGGCTCCGTCGTGCTGGTAGACGAGGCCTACATCCATCTTTGCGATACTCCCTCGGCGCTCGACTTCGTCAAGGCCGGCAAAGATGTGGTCGTGCTCCGCACGTTCTCGAAAGCCTACGGCATGGCCGGCCTGCGCTGCGGATTCGCCGTCGCCCGTCCCGAGCTGCTCGACAAAATCATGGACCGCTCCGGCTGGAACTTCATGCCCATCACTGCCCTGGTCGCAGCTTCGGCCAGCCTCAAAGATCCGAGCCTCGTTCCCGATCGCAAGCGCATCAACGCCATCGTCCGCCAGGAAACTTTTCAGTGGCTCGACCGCAACGGTTACTCCTACATCGCCTCCCAGTCGAATTGCTTCTTGCTCGATACCAAACGCCCCGCCAAGCAGGTCATCGACGCCATGGCCCAGCAAAATGTTTTCATCGGACGCGTCTGGCCCATCATGCCCACCTGCTCCCGCATCACAGTTGGTACGCAAGAAGAAATGGAAAAATTCCAGGCAGCGTTCCAGAAGGTAATGGTCGGAGCGACAGCATTCTCGCTGCAGCCGGTAAGGCCGGCCAGGAATCTGCGAAGGGAAGCAGTTCTGCCGTCGTGAGGCAAATGTAGGGTACGAGTCCGGTTCAGGCTGAAGTGATTTGCCATTCCCCGTGTGTGCTGAGTTCAGAAGTCAGAGGAGGCCGCCAATGCAGGTCCGAAGAGTTGTCACTTCTGCAAAATTACTCGTTGTGGCTTTGCTGCTGGTCGCTCAGGGTTGGCCGCAACAGCAGATTTCCGCTCTCGATCGCGATCGCGCCCAGGCTATGTTGAAGGGCGTCACCGACGAAGTGCATAAACACTACTACGATCCCAAGATGCACGGCATCGATTGGGACGCGAAAGTTGGCGAGGCGAAACAGAGGATCGAGAAAACAAATTCCATGAACATGGCGCTGTCACAGATCGCAGCGTTGCTGCTTAGCCTCAATGACTCGCATACGTTCTTTCTTCCTCCGCAACACTCCAACCGGTTCGAGTACGGATGGGAATATCAGTTGGTCGGGGACCATTGCTTCGTGACTCAGGTTCGCCCCAAGAGCGACGCCGAAGCCAAGGGCTTGAAGCGGGGCGATGAGATCCTGACTCTGGACGGATTTCATCCCGATCGCGATAACCTGTGGCAGATGCAATATACGTTCGCGGTGTTGCGGCCCCAGCCTGGGTTTCGCCTGGGCCTGCAGGATCCAGCGGGGAGCCAGCGCCAGGTGGACGTGATGACGCGAGTTCGCCAAGGCAGGCGGGTCGCGGATGTAACCGGCGACTTGGGGAACGACATTTGGGATATAGTGCGCGACGAGGAGAGCGGTGATCATCTTATGCGCGCGCGCTTCGTCGAACACGGCGATCAACTCATCGTTCTCAAGGTCCCGGAGTTCATGTTCTCGGCCATCGAAGTGGATAGCATGATCGACAGAGTTCGAAAGTATCCGGCCTTGATTGTGGATTTGCGCGGCAATCCCGGAGGCAGCGTCGAAACCCTCAAGAACTTAGTCGGTGGCATGTTCGATAAGGAAGTAAAAATTGCCGATCGCGTTGGACGGAAAGAAACCAAGCCCGAAGTCGCTAAAGCTGGCCGGCATCCATTTTCCGGAAAACTGGTAGTGCTCGTCGACTCAAGATCAGCCTCGGCCGCGGAGCTATTCGCCCGCGTCGTACAGCTCGAAAAGCGGGGGACGGTCATCGGGGACCGAACCTCTGGGGCCGTCATGGAAGCGCGACACTACGACGAGAAGATTGGCGTAGACACAGTCATCTTCTACGGGGCGTCGGTGACGGAGTGGGATTTGATTATGGCCGATGGAAAAAGCCTGGAGCACACCGGCGTAGTGCCTGATGAGACAGTTCTTCCCAGTGCCGCGGATCTGGCCGCGGGCCGCGACCCGGTTATGGCCCGTGCTGCCGAACTGCTGGGCGTGAAGCTCTCTCCGGAAGACGGCGGTAAAATGTTCCCGTACGAATGGGCGCCGGAGTAACGACTGCCTGATTGAATTTTCCGGCCGCCCGGTTGCTCTTGCCCCACTGCGCGTTCGCAGTGCCGCTCCGTCGTAATCCTGCGTGCCTTTCTCTCGATCCAATCCATTCGCAGCCGTGAGGGATCATTAGTCTTTCTTAATCTTCCCGATCCCCGAAGACTCTTACTGCGGGAACGGTCTGTATTGACCAGCTATCCCTGCGCCAGCGCCTGATACTTGAAACATACCTTTCGCACACCAACAGAAAACCTGGAGGACAACACAATGTGGCAATTCAAGAACGTGACGCGCTGGACTCATAAAGCCGCCATGCGCAGTCTGTTTCTGGCCGGTACCACAACCTTGCTCGTGCCCCTCGCCTTAATGCCAGCGGCCAGTGCGCAGGTGAGCGTTGGTGTAGGCATAGGCGTAAATCCGCCCGTCTGCTCCTACGGTTACTACAACTACGCGCCGTACGGCTGCGCACCCAGCGGCTTTTACGGGCCGGGATATTTCTATAACGGCGTCTTCCTGGGTGTCGGCCCATGGGCGCACTGGGGCTACGGCCACGGCTGGGGCGAACATCGCTTCACCGGCGGCGGAGGCGGCAGGTACAACGGAGGACACTACGTCGGCGCCAGGGGAAACGCAGGCCACGGGTATGCGGCCCATCCCCATGGTCCAGCGCCAGCACACGCCAGCCACAATAGCGCGCCCCACGCGGCGCCAGCGCACGGCGGCGGCGAACATGGCGGCGAACATCACCAGCCATAAATGCTGAATTACCAGCGCATGAAATAAGCAGCGGCGGAGCCTAACAGCTCCGCCGCTTTTATATTGCCGTGCGGTGTTTGGCAACAAGGCGTTATAGACGGGAATTGTCATTTGCGCCCCGGATCCTGGCACCAAGGCGATGGTCATAGCCGAGCGAACCAGAAACAGAATCCTCTACTGCGAACGAAAACAAAGGGCTTGTCGCAGATCCGCCGCAAACGAAGGTAACCCGGACATTGGCATGACAGATGCAACACCATAGATGGAGTACATACCATCGCGCTTGAGGCGGTGACGAAACCGACCGCGAGGAAGCATCATGAAAAACCGCTGGCCGAAGAGATTTGTGCAATCCCTGGCATCCATGGCCGCATTAGTGTGCGCAATTGGCTGCAGCGGTGCCAGCATCCCCCCGCCCCCCGGGATGGTGGGGGTCAAGTTCGTGAATTCCGGCCACCCGGCGACGGACCCATGGCCACAGTCAGTCTCGGTGGCGGACTTCAACGGAGACGGAAAGCTGGACTTGGTAGTTGCGACCTACTCAAACCGCCTGAATGTGTTGCTGGGCAATGGCGATGGGACATTCACCGCTGCGCCAGCAATGCAGTTGGCGGGAGCAGGCGAAACCAATAACGCAGCGGTCGCAGATTTCAATGGCGACGGCAAGCTCGATCTCGCTATCTCGCTCCCTGACGCCGACGAAGTCCAGGTGCTGCTAGGGAACGGAGACGGCACGTTCACTCCGCTGCCGACTATACCAGTCGATGGAGTTCATGTTGTTGCGACTGCAGACTTCAATGGCGATGGCAAGGCGGACCTGGTCCTGGTGAACAGTGGCCCAGGTTTAGTGATCTTGTTAGGCAACGGAGATGGGACTTTCACGGCAGCGCCACCGATTTCGGCTCCTAGTCCACAGGCCGTCGCCGTGGGAGACTTCAACGGGGATGGCAAACCTGACCTGGCGGTTGTGAACTATTTCGCGAACACGGTGTCCGTGCTGCTGGGCCGCGGCGATGGCACTTTTACGGAGGCGGCGTGCAGTTCCGCCACTGGCTTCGAACCAGTATCCGTTGTGGCTGCAGATCTCAACAGCGACGGCGTCCTTGATCTTGTGGTAACGAGCTTGAACGGCGGTGCCCCTGGCTTGGGCACGGTGACGGTGCTGCTCGGCAAAGGGGATGGGACCTTTACTCCAGCGCCGGTGAACCCAGTGCCCGGTTCAGTTCCTTCTTCCGTAACAGTCGCGGACTTCAACGGAGACGGCAAACCGGATCTGGCCATTGCCAACGCTGGCAGCAACACGTTAAATGTGTTCCTCGGCAACGGGGACGGAACTTTCATTGAGCCGCTGAGTGTGGCTGCGGGCGCAGATCCTCTTTACGCCGCAGTCGGAGATTTCAACGGGGACGGAATCCCCGATCTGGCGGTAGCGGACAGCACATCCAGTTCCGTAACTATTCTGCTTACTCAACACACTCATACACCACTGCCTTGATGAGCGGCCATGGTCACTAGACTGCGAAGTGTCTTTTCTCTGGTAGCGCTGACACTCACTCCACCGCTTCGCCCCACTCCACTGTCCGCCGCTCCCGGCTGCTCTTGTGCGCCAGCATCACCGCCCGCATGGTTCGCAACGCCTGCTCCGGGGTGACATCGAGCGCCGCCTTCTTCTCGATCGCATCCCGCACGTTCGCATAAAACCCGCGATAATCTCCGCGCTCGGTTTTTACCTTCACGCTGGGCTCGCCCACGAGGGTCAGCGTACCCCACAATTCTTCCGCTTCCACTCCCCAATCCGCGCCCCAATCCAATCCATCCGGAGGATCTTCCGCCCGCAGCCGCGCCTCCTGCGGATCCATTCCATACTTCACGAATGATCCCTTCGTCCCATGAATCAGAAAATGCGGCCCCGGCGCATACGCAATGATGCGCGCCCGCCCCATCGCCCGCAGCCCGGCTCCCGAATCTGTATATTCCATGCAAACATCGAACGCGTCATCCACTTGCGAAGTCGCCCGCTGGCAAAACGCCGAAGCCGTAATCGCGCGCGGCTCGCCAAACAACACCAGCGCCTGATCGATCACATGCGGGCCCAGATCAAACAAGACTCCCGCTCCGGGCTGATCCGCGCGTTCCCGCCAGGCATTCGCCTTCGGCCCCAGCCGAAACCGGTCAAACCGGCACTCGTACTCGACAACCGTTCCCAGCTTGCCCGACGCCACAATTTTTCTTACCGTCGCCAAATCCCCATCCCACCGCCGGTCTTGATACACCGTGATCAAACGCCCGCGTTCCGCCGCCAGCCGCACCAGTTCCTCGGATTCTCGCAGCGTCGGCGCAAAGGGCTTGTCCACCACCACATCCCGCCCCGCCATCAGACAGGCCCGGGCATACTCAAAGTGCGAATCATTCGGAGTCGCGATCACGCATAACTGGATTTCCTTATCCGCCAGCAACTCATCCAGAGTCCGCGCCACCCGCACCTCAGGATATTTTTCCCGCGCCCGCGTTCCCCGGCGCTCGAGGATGCAAGCCAGCTCCATCCCCCGCACACCCCGGATCACCGGCGCATGAAATGCCTGCCCCGCGAGCCCGAATCCAATCAGCCCAACCCGCACCATGCCAACTCCTTACTGTTCTGTCTTCCTGAGTGAAGCAATTGCATCGCGAATGCCAAACGATCCTGTTCTGTCATCCTGAGCGCAGCAATTGTTTCGCGAATGCGAAACAATTGCGGAGTCGAAGGACCCCTCGCACGCCGACGCGCCCAGCGACCTCGCAAGGCATTCCCATTACAGCTCGCGTCTGCTAACAGTTCTACCCCGGCGCTACCGATCCTTAACCCGCCGCACAAACTTCAACCCCGACCACACCTCCGTCACCGCGCACACCTTCACATCCACCAGCCCTGCGTCGAGTCCAATTCCGCGCACCAGATTCTCGTTCAGGTCCGAAGCCACGCCAGAACTCTTCTTCGGCCAGCTCACCCACAACATCCCCGCCGGCGCCAGCAGCTTAGCCATCCGCGAGAACTCCCTGGCCAATTCCACGCGAGACTTGCTAAATATCATGGCAAAATCCAGCAGGTCTTCCGACTTCGCATCACACCCCGCCAGCGCCTCGCGCAATTCCGCGCGCACCTCCACCGGAGCATTCGCCAACCGCACGCGAAACCCAGCCTTGATCCCCAATTTTTTCGGAAGTGGTGTCCCAGAATATCCCGGCATCCCTCAGTGCTCGCGACAAAGAAGTATTCGATGCGATTCAAGCTAGAAGCTAGGAGCAAGAAGCTGGAAGCGGCCTACTGCACCGGCGCGTAATACCCCCGCCGCGCCCTCACCCGGAAATTCTTCCTGTCGCTGGCCACAATCTCGATGGTGCGAAAGTGCCCGTCCGGCTTGAAGTCTGCCGGCTTATAAGACACGGCATACTGGCTGCGCAGCTCGTCCTGAATTTCGGCGAACGCATTCGCCACATCGCGAATCTGGAACGGAAAAAATGCCCGCCCTCCAGTCGCATCGGCAATCCGTTCCATCACTTTGTCACCAGGTCCCTTAGTACCGCTCACGTTCGTGCTGATCGTATACACGATCGCTTCCGCCCGCTGCGCCATCTCAATCGCTTCCTCGCGCGTCACATGGCTCAAATTATCTTCCCCATCACTCAGCAGGATGATCGCTCGCCGCGACGGCCCGCCCATCGGCTCCTTCAGCAGCTTGTCGCGGCACGCGTAATACAGCGCGTCGTAAAGCGCCGTTCCTCCGCCCGGCCGCAACTCCCGCACCCCATGTCCCAGCTTCTCCGTGTCGTCGGTGAAATCCTGCGTCACTTCCGGCGTCGCGTCGAATCCTATCACCATCGCCTGGTCATATCCCCGCCGCACCGTCTGGTTGAGGAACTCAATCGCCGACTCCTGCTCGAACTTGAACCGGTCCCGCACCGAGTTGCTGGCATCGATCAGCAATCCCACCTGCAGCGGCAAATTCGCCTCAGCGTGAAAGCTCCTGATCTCGACCGCCGGCTTGTTGTCATCTACAAATAGAAAATCTTTCTGCTTCAGGTCGGTCACACGCTTCCCATGCCGGTCCGTCACCGTGAACACCACATTCACTTCGTTGATGCCCACTCGGATGCGAGGAATGTCAGAATCCGCATCCTGCCCCCCGGTTTTCGGAGCTCCAGGTTGCGCGGTCCCATTCGCAGGCTGCGAAGACTGCGTCGCGGCTTGCTGGGACGACGGCGCCGGAGTCTCAGTCGTCGACTGCGGAGCTGGATCTGTCGCAGTCTGCGCTGCCCCAAATTCGCAAGCGCCCGCCAACAGCAACCAAACCGCAGCCCACCGGATCAATGAACTCGTGAAAGTCTCTCTCGTGAGAATGCCCCTCATTTAGCTGTCATTATATCCGCACCGGCTTTGAAAGGGAGCGGCGCCAGCCGCGGCGCCTACTCGTCCACTTTCCGCAAGAACTCCCGCAACTCCTCCGGCAACTCACTCTGGAGCGCGACCACCATCCCGGTCTGAGGATGCTTAAACTCCAACTCCGCCGCATGCAGAAAATTCCGCCCCAATCCAATCTCCGCATTCTTCCCCCGCGCCTGCCGCGGCGCCCCATACGTCGTATCCCCCACCACCGGATGCCCCATCGCCGCCACATGCACCCGAATCTGGTGCGTTCGCCCGGTATCGATCTTTACATCGAGCAACGTAAACTTCCCAAACTTAGTATCCAGCCGCCGCACCACCCGATAATGCGTAACCGCCGCCCGCCCGCCTTCGAGACGCGCCGTCATCTTCATGCGGCGCACAGGATCGCGGCTGATGCTCTGTGCCAGCGTCCCAGAATCTTTCTTCACCCAGCCATGCACCAGCGCGACATATTTCTTCTTGACCTCCCGCGCCGCAAACTGCGCGCTCAGCTTGCGATGCGCATCGTCATTTTTCGCCACTAGAATAAGACCGCTCGTCTCTTTGTCCAGACGATGCACAATCCCCGGCCGCAACTCCCCGCCGACACCAGACAAACTCGCGAGATGATGCAGCAGCGCATTCACCAGGGTCCCCGAATTGCGCGCATCGTCGGTAGCACCGGCCCCGGCATGCACCATCATCCCCGCCGGCTTGTTAATGACAGCGAGATCATCGTCTTCATAAGCAATATCAAGAGGGATTTCCTCGGCGACAGCCGTGAGCGGCGCCCGCTGCGCTTCGCCCAGCACGCTGATGCGCTCCCCGCCACGCAGCTTCAGCGAAGCCTTCGCGGGGGCATCGTTCACCAGCACTTTGCCGTCGGCAATCATCTCCTGCACGCGAGCCCGGCTGGTTGACTCAAGCCGCGTCGCAAGAAACTGATCGAGCCGCTTGCCGGCGTCTTCAGGCGCAACGGAGATAAGGATGGGAAACGCTTCTGGCATTCGTTGCGAAGGATACTACAAGCTATTTTGTAAGACGGTTCAACCGGGACAGAAGGCATGGCCTGTGGTGCAACCAACGGCATATGGCTGCTTGATCGTCTAGCAGGATGAAAGTAACATCTCAGGAGGGCCCGACGTTGGCCAGGAGAGAATCTGATGTTAAGAATCTTGGCTTTGATCCTGTTGGCGTCAGCATTCGCGCAAGCGCAAACGCCTTCTGATGTTGCGCGATGGAATGATGAAGCGGAGCGCGGAGACGCAAGCGCACAGTTCTGGTTGGGTGTGGCTTATGAGCGAGGCAAGGGAATCGAGCAGGATTTCGGGCAAGCTCTCAAATGGCTTGCGGAATCAGCAAAGCAAGGAAACGCCGGCGCTGGGAACGTGCTGGGGCAAATGTACGAGGACGCCGAAGGTGTTCCGCAAGATTATCGACAAGCTGCCAAATGGTATCGCGCGGCTTGCGAGCACAGACCCGACTACGGCGGGGCAGGTCAGGGCTGCAACAATCTCGGACTGTTGTACCTCGACGGCAATGGCGTCAAGCGAAACACTGTAAAAGCGTATATGTACCTTAGGATAGCCAACAGCGGGACGAATCTTGACCTTGTGAAGCGTCGTATGACAGAGGGCGAAATTGCTGACGCTGAACGACTAACAGAGCAATGGATTGAAGCTCATCCCCAGCAGTAAGCCGCTTATCGCACTGCCCCCACGGCCTGCGCCGTAACATTCTTAGCCCCCGGCCGCAGCCACCAGATCAGCCCTCCAGCCAGAACCAGCCCAATCGCGACCAACTGCGTGCCCGTCATCGCCCCGCCAAACACCGACCCGCGCCCCGGATCATCGCGAATGAATTCCAGAAAGAACCGAGCCACGCCATAAATAAACATGAAAGCGCCGAACACCTGGCCATCGAATTTTCTGCGCTTCAATAGCCACATCAGAAAGAGAAAATTCGCGAACTCCACCGCCGACTCGAACAATTGCGTCGGCTCCAGCGGCACATTCAGCGGAGTCCCGGTAATCTGATTCGCCAGCGGATTGCGAAACACCACGCCCCAGAAATGATGGGTCTCTTTCCCGTAGCAGCATCCCGCGGCAAAGCAGCCGATCCGCCCAATCGCATGTCCCAAAGCCAGCCCCGGAGCAAACGCGTCGCAGGTGCCAAGCGCAGGCATGTGATGCTTGCGCACATACCAGGCTGCTGCGATGAATGCGGCAATCAGTCCGCCCGAAAAAACTCCCCCGGCCTGAAGAGTCTCGATACTGAAAATGTCCCCAGGATGGGCCGCATATACGCTCCAGTCATTAATGATGTAGAGCACCTTCGCGCCCAGAATCCCGCACAGCACCACCAGAATCCCCAGGTTCCACGCCTTCTCCCCGTCAATCCCAAGCCGCTCGGAATTGCGCACACTAACCCATAGGCCGATCAGCACTCCCAAAGAAACCAGGAAGCCATAAGTCGGCAGAAAGAATCGCCCGAAATGCACTAATTGTGGATACACAGTTAATTGGATGCAGGAACCAGAGGATTTGTACTTGAATCAGTGTAGCAGGGAACCGCCCGTGTGGAGCGGGCACCCCTGCCCGGTGCTTTTGACTTTGCTCTTGCTAAGCTTCCATTTGTCTCATGCCACACAAAAAATCAAGCCGACCCACTGTGCCGTGTGACGGGCCGAGAATGAACCCGTCGGTAGACGTTGGGAACCCGCCGAGACCCTTTAGGCATCTCCGCATGGCGGAGCGTCGCACACCGGATCCTAGTTCGAGTCGAGTCCCCGTTCATTCAGCATTGGTTCAAAAATCGGTTACCGTCATCACCAACCCCGCAGGTCGGCTTTCACCTGTGATGCTAGGAGAACTCCCGGTGGATTAGCAATAGGGGAACCGCAAATAGTTGGCAGCGCACTTGCAACCAAAGTAACAACGCCGCAACACTCCGGGCTTGCATTTCTTGTTCGAGACTCAACTGAACCGGCTTGGCTGCGATTTTCGGAAGGCGTGAAAGGCGCGCCTATCCCCTCCCGGCAGGCACCTGATTCGGGGATGGGATTTGCCAATCGATGTATACTCTGAGCGCAACACTCCGAGCCTGAGTTTTTTTCCTGTGGGCAGGGCCAGACTCGGGCAGAGGCTCAGTGATGTCCCCGTCTCGCAAGTCCGCGATCGTTGCGGCGGCAGTTCTAATTGTCGTACACGTGGCTCTGTTGTTACTCAGGTATGGCACCCCGGTAGCCTCGCTTTGGGGCGATTGGATCGGATCTGCCGCCGGGTTTGTGGCCGCCCTGGCCAGTTGGTCGGCTTCGCGCCGATCCGGTCCTTTTGGCAAACGCGTGTGGCGTTTGGTTTCCTTCTCGGTTGTCCTCGTTTCGCTGGGACAGCTCGCCTACACCTACTATTTCGACTACCACCACGGTCCCACCGCTGCCTTCTGGCCCAGCGACATCCTGGTGTTCTTCTGGGCCGTGCCCGCCATGATGACTCTGTTTCTAAGTCCGCAGGACCCCAACAGTGGATTCCGCTGGCTGCGCCTGTGCGATTTTGCGCAAGTCTGCACCCTCGTACTCGCCCTCGAGCTTTCCACTCTCTTTGTGCCCTCCCGCTGGCAAGTCTCCGAGCGCGCCATGAACGCCCGCATCTTTTACGCCGGTCTCGCCTTCTTCGGACTGCTGGCCCTCAGTTTTCTGCTTCGCGGACTGCTCACTCGCTATCGCACCGCGCGCGCCTTCTTCCTTCGTATGGCGGCATTCTTTCTTGCTTTCACCATCACTTCCAATACCACTCTTTACGCCTTTGCCAGCGAAAACTATCGCCCGGGAACGTGGCCCGATCTTCTGTGGACCTTCACGTATTGCTTGCTCGTCGCGATTGCCGTTACTTGGGGCGACGCTGAGCCGAGCCCGGAGACTTACGAACCCATCGGCCCGAGCTTTCAGCTGCTTATGCAGTTTTCTCCCTTGCTCATTCCGGCTGTCGTCTTCCCGCTCGCCCTCGGCATCGCCCAGGAGCAGTTCCTCTGGTCCGTTGTCCTCGTGACCGTCTCTTTCCTCGCCGCCAGCGGCCGCTTGTTCGTGGTGCAGAACCAGTTGCTCCAAAGCTCGCGCGAATTGCAGAAGAATCTAACGCTTCTGCAAGGCATTACCGAGGGAACTACAGACTCCGTCTTCGTCAAGGACTTGCAAGGCCGCTATTTGATGATCAATTCCGCTGGGGCGCAGCTCCTGGGGCTAGCAGTCGACCAGGTCATCGGCAAGGATGACACCGAGCTCTTCGCTCCGGAAAACGGCCGCCAGATTATGGCAGCAGACCGGAAGGTCGTCGAATCAGGAAAGACTCAGACCTACGAGGAACTCGGAGTCTCAGCCGGCGTGGCGCGCACTTATTTATCGACCAAGGGCCCGCATCGCGATTCCAATGGCGAAGTCATCGGCTTGCTGGGTATTTGCCGCGATATCACGGATCGCAAAACCGCAGAAGAGGAGTTTCGCCAATCCCAGCAAAAGCTTCGCATCCACTTCGAGCATACCCCACTCGCGGTCGTCGAATGGGATACCCAGCTTCGAATCACAGAATGGAGTCCTTCCGCGGAGCGAGTCTTCGGATATTCACGCCAGGAAGCGATCGGGCGAGATGCCAGCTTTCTAGTGCCCACTGCCCTCAGGGAACATGTAAACCGGATGGGGCAGGAACTGCTCGCGCAAGAAGGCGGGACACGGAGCACGAACGACAACCTTACCAAGGACGGTCGAACCATCTCCTGCGAGTGGTACAACACTGCACTGGTCGATGAATCCGGAAACGTGCTCGGCGTAGCTTCCCTGGTTCAGGATGTAACCGAGCGCGTCGCGCTCGAGGAGAGGCTCCGGCAGTCCCAGAAGATGGAAGCAGTCGGCCGTCTCGCCGGCGGCGTCGCCCACGACTTCAACAACCTCTTGACCGTCATCATGGGCTACAGCCAGATTCTCAACGACGGACTCCCTGGCGGCAGCCGCCTGAAAGACGCTACCACCCAGATCCGGTCCGCTGCCGACCGCGCTGCCGGAATCACCCGCCAGTTGCTCGCCTTCAGTAGAAAGCAAGTGCTCTCGCCCCGTGTGATCGATCTGAACGACGTCATGCTCAACCTCGACACCATGCTGCGGCGGCTCATCGGCGAAGACGTTGAAGTCCTCACCGTGCCCGGCCGCGACCTGGGCGCGGTCAAAGCCGATCCCGGGCAAATCGAGCAGGTCATCATGAACCTGGCCCTGAACGCGCGTGATGCCATGCCCAACGGAGGAAAACTCACTCTCGAAACTGACAACATGCAACTGGACGACTCCTACGCCCGCGAGCACGAGCCCCTGCGGCCCGGACGCTACGTCATGCTGGCAGTGAGCGACACCGGAACCGGCATGAGTCCCGATACCCAGGCCCATATCTTCGAACCTTTCTTCACCACCAAGGAGGTTGGCAAAGGCACGGGGCTCGGCCTTTCCATGGTCTACGGAATCGTCAAGCAGAGTGGAGGCTACATCTGGGTCTACAGCGAGCCAGGTCGAGGAACCACCTTCAAGATCTATCTTCCCCGAGTCGATCAACCCGCGGAAGCAGTTGGAGTGGAGCGGCGCCCGACAGGCGTGCAACGCGGAACCGAGACCATCCTGTTGGTCGAGGACGACGACCAGCTGCGTCAATTAACGTCCTCAGTCCTGGCTCACTGCGGCTACAAAGTACTGACCGCCGCCGGCACTGAGGAAGGCCTCGCTCTCTGCCGCGAAAATCACCGTGACATCCGCCTCCTCGTCACCGATGTGATCATGCCCGGAATGAACGGCCGGCAGCTGGCCGAGCAAGTGAAACTGATTTCCCCAAGCACCAGGGTCCTCTACGTCTCCGGCTACACCAGCAATGCCATCGTTCACTACGGCGTGCTCGATTCCGGACTGTGGTTCCTCCCCAAGCCCTTCTCCTTGTCGGCGCTCATCGCCAAAGTCAGAGAAGTTCTCGACGCCAGCAACGACGCGCCCCATGGAGAACGCTCGGAATAGACCTGTGTGCGAAGATCCGTGTGGGGGCGGACGCATTCGTCCGTCCCGCCGAGCGAAGCGAGGCGTTGCTTACTGCTCCCCGGCCACCCAATACCTGCTCCTCGCAAGCACCGTCCGGTCTCCCGGATCCCTCAGCCGCACCTGAATCTGATGCAACCCCGCATGGGGATTCTTCGGCTCGATGCTCAGCAGATAACGGCTGCGCAAATGATTGGTGAAGTCAATCATCCGCGCCTCGAAGTTTGTCCTTGTCGCAAACAGCTCATACTCGCCCCCAGTCATGGCAGCCACTGTCTGGGGAATATTCTTCCTCATTGCCTGCTGTACCCGGAACATGAGGTCTTGAATGTCGATGCCGTTGTGCATCTCCGCCTGGTTGTTGCCTCGGCCGGTGTCCAAGATGTTCGAGAGCGATGGCGAAAATGCCAGCGCATACACCGCCGTACTGCTCTGCCCGATTTCGGCCACCACATCGTCCACCTTAGCCTGGCTGCCGTGGTCGCGCGTCTCGCTGATCAGCAGCAGCACTCTTCGTCGATCCTTGGGAGCCTTTTCCAGCAGCTTCACCGAATAATCCACCGCATCCAGGATTGCCGCGCCCTCGTCGCCCGGCTGCAACGCCTTCAGGGTCTCCGCCGTCTTCTCGGACTTGCCGCTGAAATCCTGTATCAATTCCGCCTGACTGTCGAACTCCACAATGGCCACACTCCCCAGCCCCGTTTCCACCATCGGATCCACCATCGCGCTCAACCCGCGAATCCTCGGAAACTCATAATTCGCGCGCCGCCCGCGTTGAACCGCAATCACCAGCGACAGAGCCGATCCTTCTGTCGCTTCATCCAGACGCACGGCCTGCTCCACTCCATCGTCTTCGACCACAAAATCCTTCGCCCCGAGTCCATACACAGCTTCACCCTTCGCGTTTTTCACCAACGCGGGAATGATCACCACATTCGATTGGCTATGGAAGATTGTGTCTTGAGCTGGTGCGCTACCGGCCGCCAGCAGCGCGAACAGAAGAAACCGCCCCAAACTATCCCGCCTTACGCTTCTCGTCCAGCACTTCATCCAGCGCATCTGCTAATAGATGCGCGCGCTTCTGGTAATCGGTTGCCCCGCTGTCCTGTTTCCGCTTCAATAAATGATACTCATCGGCAATATTCAACGCCGCCAGAACCGCCAGCCGCACCGTATCGATCGTATTCGTCGCCTCGGCCACCGCCCGCATCTTCGAGTCCACATACTCCGCCAGTTTTAAAATGTATTCCGGATCCGACCCTCGCAGGTTATAAGCCTGATCGAAGATTTCCACCCGCACGCTCGCACTCTGCGTATCCTTCACCGTCGATTCCTTAGTAGCGGTAGCCATAGCCGTTAACCTTGTTTGAAAATACTCTTTGTCATTCCGAGCGAAGCCCGAACCCACATCAATCTTTGTCATTCAGAATCAATCTTTGTCATTCCGAGCGAAGCGAGGAACCTGCTTCCAGCGTCCGCCAGTTCCACTCCCATCGCCCATCCATCAAGCCAGCATCTGGCGAAGCCCGAAAGACGGTCAGCGACAGACTCCAACCCGAAACCCAAACTCCCAAACCCAAACTAACTCGCCCGCTCCTCCGCAATCGACTCAATCTGCTCCAGCATCTTCTCCACCCGTCCGCGAATCTCTTCGCGCTCTTTGCGCAACTGGACGGCCTCGCGCCGCAATACCACCAACTGTTCATCGCGCTCTTCCAGTTGCTGCCGCACGCGCTGCACATCGCGTTCCGCCACAGCCTGCGCCTGCCGTGCCGCTTTATACATCTCGATGGTGCGGTAAATCTTGTCTGCCAGCGCCTGAAAATCGTCCACCGGAGCCTGGTCCGCGGCTCGTTCCACCGCATTCAACGCCATGATTGCACTTCCCCAGAAAGATTTTCAAACTTCCCCGCAGTATACTCCACCGCCCTGTGAATCGAGCATGGCCCATTGGTGCCCATTTGGCCCCGTGACCGCAAAAATTAGCTATAATCTCCGCATGAAACATCTTGGATCTCCCCTCATCGCCCTCGCCGTAGTTCTAGTCGTCACCGCGCTTCCCAGCGCCGCCAAAACCCAAGTCGAACTAAAAGACGCCCAAGGCAAATCCCTCGGCACCATCACTCTGTCGCAAAAAGGACCGGGTGTTGCCCTCAAGCTCCGCCTTCATGATCTTCCGCCCGGCGAGCACGGCATCCACTTTCACCAGAACCCAAAGTGCGATGCTCCCGATTTCAAATCCGCCGGTCCGCATTTCAATCCCGAAACCAAAAAGCACGGACTCGAGAGTCCCGATGGCCATCACGCCGGCGATATGCTGAACTTAACCGTTGACGCGAACGGCAAGGCGGAGGGAACTCTAGAGGACGACGACGTCACCCTCGGCGACGGCGCCCACTCCCTCTTCAGCAACGGCGGCACCGCCATCGTAATCCACGCCAAAGCCGACGACATGAAGACCGACCCCTCCGGCAACTCCGGCGACCGCATAGCCTGCGGCGTAATCACAAAGTAGGATGTAGGGCGCTGTCTTCAACTCTGTCATCCTGAGCGTAGTATGGGCTTCGCGAAACGGAGCCCATACGAAGTCGAAGGACCCCTTGACCGCCTAGAACCATTTCCGCCCCGGACAGGAATTCTCACCACGTTTGTTTCGGTCACTTCCGCAGCTTCCCCAACTTCTCCGCCGCCGCGTCCAGCGTCTCCAGCTTCTTGCAGAACGCAAACCGCACCTGCCGCGCTCCATCCCGCGCCTCGCGATAAAAACTCGACCCCGGCACCGCTGCTACTCCAACATCTTTCACCAGATACTTCACGAACGAAACATCATCATCAAATCCAAACCCAGAAATATCTGTCATCACGTAATAAGCCCCACGCGGACGAAAACACTGAAACCCCGCCGCCTCCAACGCCGGAATCAAATGATCCCGCCGCACTCGATATCCCTCCGCCAGCCGCGCGTAATATTCCGCTGGTAGATTCAACGCAGCCGCGCCCGCTTCCTGCAGCGGTGCCGGCGCGCCCACCGTCAGAAAATCGTGCACCTTCCGGATCGCATTCGTAATCTTCTCCGGCCCCACCGCCCATCCCACGCGCCATCCCGTCACGCTATACGTCTTCGACATTCCGTTGATCGTCACCGTCCGCTCCCGCATCCCCTCGAGCGATGCCATCGAAATATGCTCGGTGCCGTCATACAAAATGTGTTCGTAAATCTCGTCGGTGATCGCGAGTACATCAAACTCCACGCACAGATCGCGAATCAACTCCAGCTCCGCCCGCGTGAAAACTTTGCCGGTAGGGTTGTTGGGTGTATTCAGAATGACGGCCTTGGTGTTCTTGTGGAACGCGGCCCGCAATTCTTTTTCGTCGAAAGTCCACTCGCCCCCGTCGCTCGCCGGCGGCCTCAGCTTCACAAATCGCGGCCGCGCCCCGCTCAACACCGAATCCGGACCGTAGTTCTCATAAAACGGTTCGAAGATCACCACCTCATCGCCCGCATTGCAAACCGCCAGCAAAATCGAGATCATCGCCTCCGTCGATCCGCAACAAACCGTAATCTCTTTTTCCGGATCAACCGAAATCCCTTGCCACGCGCCCATCTGCCGCGCAATCGCATTCCGCAAATTCTTCGCGCCCCAGGTAATCGCATACTGATTCACGTCGCCATCAATCGCCGCCCGCGCCGCCTGCTTGATCTCCGCCGGAGCCGCAAAATCCGGAAACCCCTGCGCCAGATTCACCGCCCCGTAAAGCACCGCCTGCCGAGTCATCTCCCGGATCACCGACTCAGTAAAGTGCGACACTTTGTCGCTAAGAAATTGCTTAGTCTGATTGGAAAAAGAAGAAGTTACATCCGCCATAGCAGGCAGATTAGCACAAGAAAGAAGGACCCAAATCCAGTCGCGGCAGCGACGGCATTCATTAGCCCCGCACGTAAGTGCGGGGTAGGCGAACCAGAAGGGAACCGAGTCCCTTCAGGGACGGCACTGCACAATCGGGGACGACGCACATCCTAAACGCGCTGCACTCCCCCAAGCGCCTGCAGCGCCGCAACAATCTGCGACGACCACGCTGCAATCTGCTCATCGCGCAACGTCCCCTCATCCGACTGCAATTTCACCCGCAAAAGGATCGAATACTTCCCCACCCCAATCGCCCCACCGCGAAAAATCTCCACGGGCCTGAATTCACGCAGCTCAGGAATGCGCAGCCCCATCACCGACCGCCGCATCGCCTCAAACTCCACCTCATCCCCAAACACAAATGAAAAATCGCGTTCCACAGCGGGATACTTCCCCAACGGCGCGAACCGAACCGTCCGCAACCCGATCGCATGCACCCGCTCCAGATCGATCTCCGCCAGGAAAACGTCCTGCCGCAGCTTCCGTTCCGCCTTAACCCCCGGAGCGATCTGCCCGAACTGCGCCACCACAGTCCCATCCATCAGCGCTCGCGCCGATCGTCCGGGATGAAAATACTCCGCTGTCTCCCGGTCGAAACTCAACTCACGATACGCAAACGCCGCCAGCAGATTCTCTACGTCGCCCTTGAAGCCGCGAAACGCCTCGGCCGCAGCGGCCTGCTCACCCTTGCTCACATCCAAAGTTCCACCCACTGGCAGCGCAGCTTTCACCGCTGCCAGCGTCGCACCCAGGCACAAGCGCGCCGGCTCACCGAATCGCATCTCATAGACGCGGCCCATCTCAAACAGCCGAACGTTCTCAGAATCACGATTCAAATTCCATGCCAGCATGTCCAGCATGCCCGGAACCATCGAAGTCCGCATCACAGATGCTTCTTCGCTCAGCGGATTTTCCAGTTCGAGCACCGCAGCCGATGAAAACTTCTCCGCGTCGGCATGCGAAATAAATGTCAGCGAAACCGCCTCGTTGTATCCCAGCGCCAAAGCGCGGTCGCGCAAAGTGGCGTCCATAGCCATATGCGGAGGCTCAACCACCGCGCCGCTGTAAGCCGGCAAGGTGTTCTCAAACTTGTCGTAACCGTGCAGCCGCGCGATTTCTTCAATCAGATCAATCTCGCGCTCCACATCCAGCCGCCAGCTCGGAATCTGTACCCGAAACTCCGCCGTACCCTGCCCTTCAGGGATCAGCGCGAAACCAAGTTTCTTCAGAATGCGGAAAATCTGCCCGGTATTCAGATTTCCGCCCAGGATCCGATGCACCTCCGAAAGCCGCAGTACCACGGGCGCCTGGTCGAGCCTTCTCGAAACCACATCGACGGCATCGCCCACCACCTCTCCGCCGCCCGACTCCAGAATCAGCGCCGCCACCAGATCACACGACAAAATCGTTGACTCAAAATCCGCCCCCCGCTCAAACCGGTGCGAAGCGTCCGTATGCAGCCCATGCCGCCGCGAACTCTTGCGCACGGTCACCGGATCCCACCATGCCGACTCAATCAAAATATTCCGCGTCTTGTCGGTGATCATGGTGTCGAACCCGCCCATCACCCCGGCAAGCGCGACAGGTTTCTTGGCGTCGGCCACAACCAGATCTTCGGAAGTAAGCGTGCGCTCCACACCATCCAGAGTCTTCAACTTCTCGCCGTCTTTCGCTCGCCGAATAATCAGCCGCCCACCTTCCAGCAAATCCATGTCAAACACATGCGTAGGCTTGCCGATCTCCCACAAAACATAATTGGTAGCATCGACGGCGTTGCTGATAGGCCGCTGATCAAGCAACTGCAAACGATGCGCAATCTTGTCGTGCGATGGCTTTATCTGGGTTCCGCGTATCACTCGTGCAGAAAAGCGAGGACAAAGCCCAGGTTCTTCGACAGTGATCGGGAAGGGCACGACTTCAGTCGTGCCGCGAGAGCCGGGGAAAGCCCCGGCTTTAGCCGCTGAGGTTTGCCTTTGACTGAGAACTGAGAACTGAGAACTGAGAACTGAAAGCGGCAGATCATAAATCGCCGCCGCCTCCCGCGCCACCCCATAATGATTCATCACATCCGGACGATTCGTCCCGATCTCCATCTCAAAAACGGTGTCAACACCAGACCCGCTAATCCCCTCCACAGCAATCCCGACCCCAGTCAAATCCTCAGCCAGTCGCCGGTCATCGACGCTAAGCTCAACAAACTCACGCACCCACTGTGGAGAAATCTTCATTTGTGTTAAATGTCGGATTCTCAGCGAACCCACTGAAGCTTTGTCATTCCGAGCGAAGCATGAGCTTCATGAAATGAAGCTCATGCGTAGTCGAGGAACCTGCTTTCCTCGCACCTAGCAAGACTCTCGCCACTTTTATGCAAACTGCTCCAAAAACCTCACATCCCCGTTGAAAAACAACTGAATATCATCCACTCCATACTTCAACAAAGCGATCCGGTCCGCGCCCATGCCAAAAGCAAACCCCGAAACTTTCTTCGGGTCGTACCCGTTATCTTTCACAAACTCAAACACGTTAGGATCGACCATCCCGCACCCCAGAATCTCAATCCATCCCGTCTGCTTGCATGGACGGCAAGGGTCAACTCCGCGCTTCCCACTCCCGCCGCAAATAAAACAGGAAACGAACATCTCCGCGCTCGGCTCGGTAAACGGAAAAAACGACGGTCGGAAGCTGGTCTTCACGCTCGATCCAAAGAATTCCTTCATGGCATGATCAAGCGTCCCCTTCAAATCGCCGAAGGTGATGTTGGTATCGACCGCCAGTCCCTCGATCTGATGAAACATCGGCGAGTGGCTCGCATCCGGGGGATCATTGCGATGCACCGTCCCCGGAATCACAATCCGGATCGGAGGCCGCATCTTCTCCATCGTCCGAATCTGCACTGGAGAAGTATGCGTCCGCAACAGCAACCGCTCCCGCTGCGCCTTCCCCTGCTGCCCCGCAATAAACAAAGTGTCCTGCGTATCCCGCGCCGGATGATTCGGCGGGAAATTCAAAGCCTCAAAGTTGTAATAATCGGTCTCGACGACAGGCCCGTCGGCTACGGAGTAGCCAAGCTTCTGAAAAACGCGAACCATCTCGTTCGTCGTCTTGATGACAGGATGTTCGGCGCCGATCTGGCGACGCACTCCAGGGAGAGAAATGTCGACACGCTCGGCCGCCGTCTCTCCATCATCGCCGCCAACGCGAGCCCCCTCCACCAACTCCTGAATCCGTGCCTTCAATTCATTGACGCGAATCCCAGCCTCCCGCTTCGCATCCTTGGGCGCGCCCTTCAGCCACAAATCATTGATCTGTGTCAGAATTCCATTCTTCCGCCCCATCCACCGGTCGCGAAACGCCTTCAGCTCAGCATCATTGCGAACCGCGGAAGCCTCACTAGCGCACACGCGAACGCACTCGGCAGCAGCCCTTTCCAGCGCCGCCGCCGAATAATCCGTCAATTTGGAAACGGTGTACGCCATTTGTCGAGGATCTCTTCAGGCCTTGTCATTCCGAGCCGCGTAAGCGGCGAGGAACCTGCTTGTCCTCTCGCCACCAGCAGAAAAGCAGATTCCTCACTCGCTCTCTCCGCGCGTGGCGCGGCTGCGAGCGGCCCGGAATGACAAATGATTAGGTTTGACTGGCCGAAGCTCGAAGCCCGAAAGCCGCCCTACGCCAGCGCGCCCTTAGCCTGCTCCACCAGAGACTTAAATGCAGGCGCGTCCTTTACCGCAAGGTCCGCCAGAATCTTGCGGTCCAGTTCCACTCCGGCCTTCTTCAATCCGTGGATGAACTGGTTGTAGCTCAACCCGTTCAGCTTCGAAGCCGCCCCAATCCGCACAATCCAAAGCGATCGGTACTGCCGCTTCCGCTGCTTCCGCCCCGAATATGCAAACTTGAGGCCGCGTTCTACTGCCTCTTTTGCCGAACGGTACAGCTTTGATTTAGTGAGGAAGTATCCACTTGCTCGGTCGAGTATTTTCTTGCGCTTGGCGCGGCGTTTGGTTCCGCGTTTTACACGTGGCATGGTGTTCTCCTTTTTGCTTTCTATGTACTGGCGGCTGGAGGTAAGGACGATTCGCCGTGGCGGCGATCTCTGGCCTCTTCACGCGCCTAGAGCAGGGGCTAGGGTTTAGGGGATAGGACCTAAAGACTCACTCGTCTCTGATCCCTAACCCCTGGCCCCTGATCTCTGTTTCACTGATACGGAATCATCCGCTTTACTTTGTGCAGATCGCCATCGCTTACCAGCGTGGCCGTTCCGAGGTGACGTTTGCGCTTCTTGGCCTTGGAGCTCAGCATATGGCGCAGGCCGGAATGTCCGCGCTTCACCTTGCCCGTGGCCGTTTTCTTGAAGCGCTTGGACGCTCCCTTGTGCGATTTCAGTTTCGGCATAGATCCTCTTCATCAGCTGCCGGCCGTCAGTTGCCAGCCGTCAGTTGGATATTCAACACTACTTTGGATTGCTTTGGAATCGTAGGCGCGAATCGCGCCCATCCTCGGCGAATGGCTAAGCCTGCGAGACCGGATTCGGAATCTCGGCTGCTGCAGCCGGCGCCTGTTGCTGCTTTTCTTTTTCCTGCGCCAGCTTCTTCTCCTGCTTCGCCTTCTGCTTGGCTTCTCGTTCTCTTTCCTTTTCGCGCTCGACTGCCGTTTTTTTCGGCGCCAGGATGGCATGCAGCGTGTTGCCTTCCTGCCGCGGCCGGAATTCGACGATGCTCTGCGATTCCACGTCCTTAATCAGCCGCTCCAGGATGGCTCGCCCTAAGCCCGTCCGCGTCATTTCGCGGCCCCGGAAAAAGATCGTGGCCTTTACCTTGTCTCCTCCATCGAGGAAGCGAAGCACGTGATTTTTTTTGGTCTCGTAATCGTGGTCATCCACATTGATGCGGAACTTGACCTCTTTTACGGTAATCGTCTTCTGATGCTTCTTAGCCTCGCGCTCCTTCTTCTCCTGCTGGTAAAGATACTTCCCGTAATCCATGATGCGGCAGACGGGAGGCTGCGCGGTGGGCGAAATCTCGACCAGATCCAGGTTCTTGCTGCGGGCCAACTTGAGCGCTTCGAAGGGAGGCATTACGCCGATCTGTTCACCTTCGTCTCCGATCACGCGAATTTCACGGGCTCGAATGCGATCATTGGTTCGAATAAAACGTTTGTCGATACGGTCCTCCGCGCTTTAAGCGACTGGGAATAAAGGATTATAACATGGGGGTTGAGGTCAATTGACCAGGGTGGCGGAAGCAATCACGAATAGAGTTATGTTCCACGACTTGCCTATGCTTAATTGTTTTCGTCGCCCCGGTTGTGATAAAGGAAAGAGATGAGGGAATGGACACACCGCTTAAGGGCAGCACTGCTGATCGCGTTGTTGGCGGGAGGGATGCTGCGCGCCAGCGCCGAGGATAATGGTCTCGAGCGCACGCCCGTTCTCGGCTGGAGTAGCTGGAGTTTCCTCCGCCAGAGTCCGACGGCAGCACAGGTGAAAGCTCAGGCGCTCGCCCTGCAAACTTCCGGATTGCAGAAAGTCGGGTACCAATACGTAAACCTCGACGACTTCTGGTATCAGTGTCCGGGACCGCAAGGTCCGAACGTCGACTCTTATGGCCGCTGGATCACGGACTCGTCGAAATTCCCAGCCGAAGGAGATGCCGACGGGATCAAGGTAATGGCCGACTACATCCACGGTCTCGGGATGAAGTTCGGAATCTATGTTACGCCGGGCATTTCCAGACAAGCGGTCAGCCGGAACACGCCGATCCATGGCACATCGTACACGGCTGCCCAGATTGCGGAGCCGTCTGTAAAGGAAAACAACTACAACTGCAAGGGCATGGTCCGCATTAACTATGACAAGCCTGGAGCGCAGGAGTATACGAATTCATGGGTAAATATGCTCGCGGCGTGGGGTGTCGATTACATCAAAATTGACGGCATGAAAGACAGCAACGCCGCTGACGTTAAGGCATGGTCGGAAGCCATACGGCAAAGCGGGCGGCCCATGATCCTGGACGTCACGCAGGGGGACCTTACAACCGCTATCGCCCCGACCTTGATGAAGTATGCCAATCAATGGGAATTCGCGCCGGACGTCGAATGCTATCGCTGCGAAAAGCACGGTAGCAGCTATCCGCTGACCAGTTGGGCCGACATTGCCAAACGCTTCAACTACGTGGCGGAGTGGCAGCCTTACGCTGGTCCCGGCGCTTTCAACGACTATGACTCCGTTGAGGTAGGAAATGGCAGCAACAACGGGCTGACTCCGGCCGAGCGCCAGACTCAGATCAGCCTGTGGGCCCTTGGGGCGGCGCCCTTCATCCTCGGCGTCGATCTCACTCGCCTCGACCCAGCGGATCTGCAGATCCTGGAGAACTCCGCAGTCCTGGCTGTCGACCAGGATGCGATCGCCGCGAAAAGGGTGCTCAATAGTGGCAGCCAGCAGGTGTTCGCCAAGAAGGAACCGAACGGAGATACGATTGTCGGTTTATTCAACACCGGCAAGAAGGCAGAGGAAGTCTCCGTTCCAGCATCCACGGCAGGCCTCCCGGAAAACCAAAGCGGCTATTCCTTATACGACGTGTGGACCGGCGAGACGAAGAAAAGCAGCACCATCAGTGCTGTCGTTCCATCGCATGGGGTTGTCCTGTACCGCGTCAGGGGACTTTAACTAAGACGATTGCCGCCAGTCGGCGGCTCGGATAACTTCCGTTTTGCCGACAACACTCCCAGGAACCATTGCCATAGGCGTGCAACATGGTGCACGGGCTATAATTGCACGCACGAATGGCACTCACGTCTGGCACGAAACTCGGCCCCTACGAAATCGAATCGCCGCTGGGGGCGGGCGGCATGGGCGAGGTCTATCGGGCCCGCGACACGCGGTTGAACCGTGATGTCGCGGTCAAGATTCTGCCCGCGTCGTTCTCGGCCGATCCCGAGCGCCTACAGCGGTTCGCACAGGAATCGCGCGCGGCGGCAGCGCTGAACCATCCCAACATCCTTTCGATTTACGACATTGGCGAATCTAACGGCGCTCCTTATGTCGTTTCCGAGTTGCTGGAAGGCGAAACGCTGCGCGACCGCCTGCGCAATGGTCCGCTCTCTTCCACGCGCAAAGCTATGGACTACGCGCAGCAGATCGCGCGCGGGCTGGCGGCCGCGCACGAAAAAGGAATTGTTCACCGCGACCTGAAGCCGGAGAACCTGTTCATCACGCACGATGGGCGGGCAAAGATTCTCGACTTCGGTCTGGCCAAGTTCACGCGCCCGGAAGTCAACGTTTCCGACGACGCGCCTACCGTGCAAGTCGCCACCGAAGCCGGCACCGTGCTGGGCACAGCCGGTTACATGTCGCCCGAGCAGGTGCGCGGCAAGGCGACCGATGCGCGTTCCGACATTTTTTCGTTCGGGGCAATTCTCTACGAGATGCTCTCGGGAAAGCGCGCGTTTCATGGCGACTCCTCCGCCGACACCATGAGCGCGATTCTGAAAGAGGATCCGCCCGACTTGAACGAAACCAACCGCAATATCTCGCCCGCGCTCGACCGCATCGTGCGCCACTGCCTCGAGAAAAGTCCGGCGGAGCGGTTCCAGTCGGCGCGCGACGTGGCCTTCAATCTGGAAGCACTCACGGATGTTTCGTCTTCCACGCGCGGCGGCATGAAGGCGCTGCCAGGAGAAAAACCGGCCCGCCGGTGGCTTGTGCCGGCAGTCGCTGGATTGCTGGTGCTCGCGTCCTGGGCGGGAATTTATCGTTACGCGTGGCGCGTAGCGGCCAGGACGAATCCTGCATTCCACGAAATTACTTTTCGCAACGGCACCATTCAGCAGGCACGTTTTGCTCCCGATGGCCAGACAATCATCTATGGTGCGGCGTGGGATGGACGGCCGCAGGAACTTTTCACGACGCATTTTGACAGCACTGATTCACGGTCGATTGGGTTGCCGACAGCGCAGATCCTCTCCATCTCTTCCAAGGGTGAGATGGCGATCATGCTGCATCCTACGAGTTTCGGGCTCTCCCAGTTTGGCATCCTGGCGCGGGTTCCATTGGCCGGCGGTGCACCACGGGAGATCCTCGAAGGCTGTTACGGAGCCGACTGGACGCCCGATGGCCAGTCGCTGGCGGTGATACGTCGAAACCCCACGGGAACAGGTGGCGAGAATCACCTGGAATTTCCTGCCGGGAACGTGATCTACGAACCCGCAGGATGGGTCACGGATGCGCGCTTCAGCCCCAATGGGGAGTTCCTGGCGTTTGCAGATCATGTCAGCACTGGAGACGATGGCCGGATCGTCATCACGGACGTGAAAGGGAATCGCAAGGTGAGTTCGTCGTTCTATTCCACGGTGTGGGGCGCGGCCTGGACGCCGAACGGCAAAGAAGTCTGGTATTCGGCGGAGCCAGGCGGGGCGGCGCGCTCGATTTACGCGCTCGACCTGTCGGGCAAGGAGCGGCTCGTCTATCGGGCGCCGGGCGGTTTGACCCTTCACGATCTCAGCCGCACCGGACTCGTGCTCTTGACCTCGGATAAGGCTCGAATCACCCTCTCAGCACTGCCGCCGGGCGAGACGCGCGAGCGCAGCCTGTCCTGGTTTGACTGGTCGCTGCTGACCGACATGTCACCTGACGGTAAAACGGTTGTCTTCTCGGAAACCGGAGAGGCTGCGGGCGCGGACTACAGCATGTATCTTCGCAAGACCGATGGCTCCCCCGCGGTTCGATTGGGGGATGGCGGCTTCGGCTATCTTTCCCCTGACGGGCAGTGGGTGCTGGCCGTGGATCGAACTCCCGCCAGGCTCGTGCTGTTGCCGACCGGAGTTGGGGAGCCGAGGGACCTTACCGGCAACAAAGTCGACCACTACGATCCCGCCTGGTTGCCAGACGGAAAGTCAGTCGTATTCAGCGCCGCCGAGCCCGGGCATGGGCCGCGCACTTATCTGCTCGACATCCAGGGTCGAAGTCCGAAGGCCATTACACCGGAAGGAACTGCCGGCGGCTTTATCACGCCGGACGGCAAGTGGCTGCTGGCCCGGGATGCCAAGACGCAGCGCTGGCTCTATCCGATTGCCGGCGGCGAGCCGCAACGATTCAACTACGACTCCAAACCGGACGAGGACGTCATGGGCTTCACCCAGGATGGCAAGAATCTACTGGTGAGGACGCGAACGGTTCCAACCCAGATTTTCCGCGTTGACATCGCAGCCGGCAAGCACGAGCTTTGGAAGGAAATTGCACCGGCAGACCCGGCCGGCGTGCGGAGCATTGTCTCGCTGAATTTGAGCGCCGATGGAAAATCGTACGCCTACTCCGTGCACCGCATTCTCTCCGATCTGTATGTGGTAGATGGGTTGAATAAAGCCGGACTGAAGTAAAAGCCGCTTCTAGTCATTTGCCCAAGGATGCGCGGGACTCGCCGCGACTTTCTCCGCGACTTCGTAAGACCTCCGTTTCATTGACTTGCCTGTTTCACAGACGTAGGATTCTGCTCCAGTGATTGGCCAAACTATTTCGCACTACCGCATCGTCGAGAAACTCGGGGGTGGCGGCATGGGCGTGGTCTACAAAGCCGAGGACACGCGCCTCCATCGTTTTGTCGCGCTCAAATTCCTGCCTGAGGAGCTGGCCCGCGATCCTCAGGCGCTCGCCCGTTTTCAACGCGAAGCCCAGGCTGCCTCCGCGCTAAACCATCCCAACATATGCACGATCCATGACATTGGCGAACAGGGAACGCAGGCGTTCATTGCCATGGAGTTTCTGGAAGGCATGACGCTGAAGCATCGCATCGCTGGCCGGCCGATCGACACCGATGTCTTGCTCGGCCTGGCCATCGAAATATCCGATGCGCTAGATGCAGCGCACTCCAAAGGAATCGTTCACCGCGATATCAAACCCGCCAATATTTTCGTCACTGAGCGCGGACACGCCAAGATTCTCGATTTCGGGCTGGCCAAGGTCGCCGCCACATCCGGATCTTCCAGTCAGGTTGCGTCGGCGGACACCATGACGGCCATGACGGATGATCCGCACCTGACCAGCCCCGGCTCCACCCTGGGCACGGTTTCCTACATGTCGCCGGAGCAGGCCCGCGCGAAAGAACTTGATGCACGGACTGACTTATTTTCGTTCGGCTCCGTGCTCTATGAGATGGCCACCGGGCAGTTGCCGTTCCGCGGCGAAAGCACGGCCACGATTTTCGATTCGATCCTCAACAAGGCGCCTGCTTCCGCGGTGCGGCTCAACCCCGACCTGCCCGCGGAGCTGGAACGCATCATCAACAAGGCTCTGGAGAAAGACCGCAACCTGCGCTATCAGCATGCGGCCGACATGCGCACAGATTTGCAGAGGCTGAAGCGCGACAGCGAATCAGGGAAGTCCGCTCCCGCCCCGGCGGCCGCAACCTCGGGTCGTTCAACAAACAAATACATTGCTGCCGCGGTCGCCGCTCTGGTCTTGCTGGCAGCCGCTGGGTTCTGGTATTGGCGCGGCAAATCGAATGCTTCCTCTCAGATCGAATCCATCGCTGTAATCCCCTTCTCCACCGTGGGCGGCAGCGCCGACACCGACCTGCTCAGCGACGGCATCACCGAATCGCTTATGGCCAGCCTGGCTCACGTGCCGCAGTTGAAGGTGAAGTCGCGCAACTCGGTGTTCCGCTACAAAGGCAAAGAAATTGACGTCCAGCAGATCGGCAAAGACCTGAGCGTGGACGCTCTGCTGACCGGACGGGTCGTTCAGCATGGTGATTCCATCCAAGTGAACGCCGAACTCACCGGCGTGCAGGACAACACCGAACTCTGGGGTCAGCAGTATGAGCGCAAAGCCAGCGACGTCATCTCGCTGCAGCAGCAAATCGCCGGTGACATTGCCGATAAGCTGCGCTCGAAATTGTCCGGAGCGGAAAAACGGCAGGTCACGAAACAAGGCACACAGAATGCCGAGGCCTATCAGCTCTACGTCAAAGGCCGCTTCTACTGGAACAAAAGGACGAGCGCTGATATCAAGACCGCAATTTCGCTATTCAACCAGGCGCTGGAAAAAGACCCCGGCTACGCACTGGCATACTCGGGAATCGCGGATGCCTATACCACGCTCGGCAACTATGGCAGTGATCCCAACGACGTCATCCCCAAGGGGGTTGCTGCCGCTAAGAAGGCCCTGGAGCTTGATCCAACTCTGGGCCACCCGCACGCGGTTCTGGGCGGCAACCTGCAGGAATACACATGGGACTTTGCCGGCGGCGAAGCCGAATTCAGAAAGGCTCTGGAGCTTGATCCCAACGACGCTACTGCCCGTCAGTGGCTTTCCGAGGGACTCATGGAAATCGGCGGCCGGGCGCAGGAGGCGATTGACGAAGGCGTCCGGGCCCGTCAACTTGACCCGCTCTCGCCTATCATCGCCGCCCAGGAGGCCCAGGCTTACGCTGCTGCCCGCCAATTTGACCGGGCAATCGATCTCCTCAAGAAACTCCTCGCAGACAATCCATCGTTTGGCAGAGCGCACGGTGAACTGGCGAATGCTTATTGGGGCGTGCACAAATATCCAGAGGCCATCCAGGAGTGGAATACCGCGGCCAAGCTGGAGGGCGACAAGAACTACATGGAGTGGGCCGCCGCCATGGATGCTGCCTTCCGTTCCGCTGGATGGAACGCTGCCGAGCGCGAGGGCCTCGAAGTTGCACTCGCGCAGCGCAAGGAGAAAAATAGCTACGTCTCTCCTTATTTAATCGCCGGGGCCTATGCCGATTTGGGCGACAAGGACCACGCCTTCGAGTGGCTCAACGTCGCATACCAGGAACACGACGTTGGACTGATCGCGCTTCGCACTGACTTCGCAATGGATTCGCTGCGGTCTGACCCGCGCTACGCCGAAATGGTGCGGAAAATGGGCCTCCCGCCCATGTGACAGCCAGGACTTCGTTGACCTGAAGCGTTGGTAAGAGCGAGATGCCCAAGGTTACTTCTTTGTCAGGGCAGGCCTACGCGGCGGAGAAGATCCTTAAAGCGATCATCCGAGCGGTATCGGTCAAAAATCGGGTCGACGGCGAGGTATCCCATCCAAACAGCGTGATCTTCAAAGGCGGCTTCGAGCCATTTGAATGTGTCTTCATTCTTATTTGACGCTGCATAGATCTGAGCCAAGCCGTAAGGGGAAACGTAACGCTTCCTCGAAATCGCTTCCAGTTCATGAGCGATGCGGAGTGCGTCGCGGTGCCGCCCCGCAACTGCAAGAGCAACGGCGACCTGCGCGGTATAGAGTGGGCTGTTGCCTGACAGATTCGCCGCTTTCTTCAGGGTCGATCGCCGCAGGAACAGACCCTGTTTTCGTATCTGTGGACCCTGCGGGCAAGTTCGCCTACGTGGCTAATTGGACGAAGTATGACACTGACGGTAGCATCTCGATGTATACCATCGACGCCACGACCGGGGTCTTAACGCCCAGAGGAACGATAGCTACGGAGGTAGCTCCTAGCTCAATAGCCATCCATCCGTCCGGAAAGTTCGCCTATGTGACGAATTCCGGCTCGAACAGCGTCTCCATGTACAGCATTGATAGTGCCACCGGAACCCTGACCCTCATAGGGACAATAGGCACATGATGGAGCCGGCTCTGAAGAAAGACAAGAACAGGGAAGAGTAGAGAACCATTTCCCAGGGGGCCTTTAGCAACCCTGTCCCAGAGTCGTATTTATCTTTATCATCGAGAGTCGCCTCCAATTCAGTCGACCCTGAATCCCTCTGGCTTGCCTCTCAAAAAAAGCAACCAGGCAACGCTGACTCGCGTCCAAAAAACGGTCAGTGGCACTGTTTCCAAGCGTTGGCGCCATGTTCGTGGCCGCGCGGGAAATGCCCTTCGAAGGAGAGGAAGATTATGGCAAAGCTAACCAAGCCAACTCGTGATCGGATATCCAGCAGCAAGTTCGCTTTCCCCAAGCAACGCAAAGAGCCTTTGGAGAACGCCTCCCACGTACGTAACGCGGCGGCGCGCTTCGATCAGGTCGAGGGCGTTACGGAGGCTGAGCGACGCGCGGCATGGAAGCGGATCGAGGCGGCTGCAAAACGCTATGGGGTGGAGTTGAAAAAGTCCGCGTAACCGAAGACTAGTGCGGTGCAAGGTCGGGAGCGCGGCAGGCTCTCCGCAGAGGGACACGGGTGGATGGCAAGGGCGGAGGAGATGGACGCTGAACAGCAGGTTCCTCGCTTCGCTCGGAATGACAGGCTTTCGTCTGCGCTTCGCTCGGAAAGACAAGCATCACGCGGCGCTTTGCTTGGAACGACAGGCAACGCCGGCTTTGCTCGGAACGTCATGCATTGCCGGGGGCTTCGCTCGGAGTGACGACGGCTACTGACTACTGGCTATGGCTTCAGGGTCGTGGTGCGGATCGAACCGGAGCCGCTTGGAGATTGCTTCAGGTAACGAAAGAAATGGGGTCGTCCCCACTGTCTCCAATAGGGCGAATCCCAGGAGTCGACTCCGGGGCCCGAACTCAGCGTGCTGAAAAAAGAATGCTGGGCGGGGTTGACCACGATCCCGGCATGTCCGCGCCAGACCGTTAAATCGCCGGGTTGAGGATTTGCTACCGGCCGGAATTCGTCAATCCCGGCGTAGAGGTCGGACGAGGGGGCGTAGTCATAGGGGAAGCCGGCGCGCTCGTAGAGGGTATGCACCAGGTGAGAACAGTCGGCCTCGTGATGGCGAGAATGCAGGGCGGTGCGAACAATCGCCAATCCTTCATGCCGAGTCAGTGGCCGGCGCGCAGTCGTCTTGTGCTGACTGTCTTGTGCCAGCGCGGCCGGGATGACCAGCAGGCTGAGCAGAAAGAATGACAGGGCGCCTTTGAGGTGGGACTGCATTTTTCGTTTATAACAGGCGTCGGTGGCGCGGTACAGGTCACCGGAGGGCCGTTGAGTCCCTGAAAAGGTATCGGCCTCCGATGCACCCTAGGGTAGAGAGTTTTTCCTGGGGTGCGGGTTGGCGCGGGGGCTTCCTGGCTGGACCGGTTTAGCGTATGCATTTCGCGGGCGAGGGCGCCCGCGCCACACTTTCCCGGGTTGTTTTGGGTTTCCGGGAAATCTTGTCAATAGGCAGGAATTACACGATCGGGGTTATGTGATGGCAAGCAAAGGGGAAATATTTGTGGCGAACATGACACAATCACCCTTTGCGGGTTGATATACTATAAGTAGAGAGTAAAAAATCAGAAAAAGACGGAGGCGCGGCCCCATCTTCGGATGGAATGGGCTCGCGCCTTTTGTGTTTTTGGGAGACGAGGGCTGTGATGGGACAACGAGGGGCTCAGTTTCGGAATGCCAAGGAGCGGGGAGAGTGGGCGGAGGCGCGGTTTCTGGCGCGGGCAGTGGAACAACGGTTTCGGGTGTCGAAACCTTGGGGAGACTCGGCTCCGTATGACTTGATGGTGGAGCAGGATGGGCTGATTTACCGGGTGCAGGTGAAATCGTCGATGAGGCGGCCGAAGGGAGGTGCGTATCCGTGCCACATGCCGGTGGGGAAGAGGCTGGTGCACGTGCTGGAGGAGATTGATTTCGTGGCAGCTTACCTGATTCCGCTGGACCTCTGGTACATCATCCCGGCAGGCGTGGTGGCGACGCTGAAGGGAAGCATCTGGCTTGCGCCGTGGAAACGGCAGAGCAAGTATGAACGATATCTGGAGGCCTGGGATTCGTTGCGGCGGTGGCGAGGAGAGTCTTACGGGCGGAAAGAGAGTGCTATCCAAAAGCAAAGAAGTCGAATCCGGCATCGCGACGAGCTAGTTTGCGGCGCTTGTCAGGAAAGGCGTCGTATTGATAGCGGTTCCGCTGGTGGTGCTGCAACCAGAAGTGCCGGGACCGGTTGAGCATCCCCAGTAGTTCTGCGTGGCATCGATGTTGCTGCCGGTACAACTGGCGCCGTCGAGCGTGCAATCGTTGGCGACGCCGATCTTTCCTCCGAGCAAGTTGTTCTGATGGATGTCGACCTCAACCCCGGTATTCACGCCGATGTCGACATCTTCGCCACTGATGGTATTCCCGGTGACCACGGTTCCGACGATTTCAGATCCGCCATCGCCGCTGCTGATGTTGATTCCGGCAGGTCCAGGCGTTTCGGCGTCCGCGGTGTCGGCGCCGTTTCCGGAAATAGTGTTGCCGACGATGCTGTTTCCAGACATGTTATCCGCTGGGTCGCCGAGCGCGGGCCCCTTGTGACTGTGGATTGCTATGCCGGGAAGACTGTTACCGGTGACAGTGTTGCCGGTGACTGCGTTGTTTGTCACAACGCCCGGCCCGTTGCCATCGGAAAAGAGGCCGATTCCCGCCCCACCTTTCACCGCGCCGTTGTTGGTAGAGGTGTTGGTGGAAATGGTGTTGTTGTTGACTCCGTAATGCGTCGCGTAGGCGGGAGGTTGGGAACCCACGGGCGGATGGGATGCGAGCACGATGCCGCACACGAGTGGATTGGTGGTGACGGTATTGTCAGTGATGGTGTTCTGCTGGGCTGCCCTGGTTTCGTCCGTTACTACGATGCCATCGGCGTTACCGGAAACCATGTTGCCCGACACGTACGAGTTGACCGCTCCAATCAGGTGAAGTCCGCCGCCGCAGTCATAGGATTCATCGGTCTCATAGTCGGGCTGACCGGTGCAGGCGGTGCCTGATGTGCTGGGTCCTTGCTGATCGTTATTCACGACGTCATTGTTGAGGATTTTGACGTCAGTCGTATTAAGAAGCAGAATGCCCTCATACAAGGCGTTCTCTACGGTGAAGCCTGAAACCGTAACGTCCTGCAGGCCGGGGTTGTTCAATCCATCGAGCAGGATGCCGTTGGCAAGATTGGTTGCATCGATGAAGGACTGGCCGGCGCCGGCGCCCATAACGGAAAGCGATTTGCCGATTGTTACATCTTCGGTGTAGGTGCCCGCTGCCACATTGATCACGTCGTTCGCGGCAGCCGCGTTAACGGCGAGCTGAATTGTCGCATAGCAACCGCCGGTACCTCCGGGGTTTACACAGAGAGTCGTTGACTGGGCGGGGGGAGAGCCCCCGGTAGAAGAGCCACCGGAAGAGCATGCCGGAGAAAATGCTGCGAACGCAACTGCGCAATAAAACATTGCGTTCCCGCAAAATTGCAGTCGCGTCATGGAAGCTCCTCCGCTTCGCCGTGACGACATTATGGCACGGGCTTCTTTAGTCCGCACAAATCGGAGGTTCTCTCGATTAAGCCAGGAGGGGGTGGAGCGGTTTTTCGCGTCGCCGCATCGTACCCCGCATGGCTCGTTGACTAGGGGATAGTGCATCCGTAATATGAAGCGACTCGAAAGTCGAGCGTGTCGGTCGAGTGTCTTGGTTCGAGTGTCCTGGTTCGAGTGTCTGGGAATGATCAACCAAACCGTCTCCCACTACCGCATCCTTGAGAAGCTTGGCGGCGGCGGGATGGGCGTGGTCTACAAAGCGGAAGACACTCGCCTGCATCGCTTTGTGGCGTTGAAGTTTCTGCCCGATGAGGTCGCCAGCGATCCCCAGGCTCTGGAGCGCTTCCGCCGCGAAGCGCAGGCCGCGTCGGCTCTCAACCATCCCAACATTTGCACCATCTACGACATTGGCGAAGATGAGGGACGTCACTACATTGTGATGGAGTACCTGGAAGGCACCACGCTCAAGTACCGCATCGAAGGGAAGCCAATTTCGGTGGAGCACCTGGTGGATTGGGGAGCGCAGATTGCTGATGCGCTGGATGTGGCGCACACGGCGGGCATTGTTCATCGCGATATCAAGCCTGCGAACCTGTTTATCACCAAACGCGGGCAGGCGAAGGTGCTTGATTTCGGACTGGCCAAAGTGGCAGCGCGGCCGCTGCCGCACGCGGAACCGGCGGGAGTGACCCTGGCCACTGCGGCGGTTGATCCGGCGAACCTTACCAGCCCGGGCAGCACTGTCGGCACGGTGGCTTACATGTCGCCGGAACAGGCGCGGGGCGAAGAACTTGACGTACGCACTGACCTGTTTTCTTTCGGCACCGTTCTTTACGAGATGGCTACGGGGCGGCAGCCCTTCACCGGCAACACGTCGGCGGTGATTTTTGATGCCATTTTGAATCGTGCGCCGACGGCGCCGGTGCGGCTGAATCCGAATTTGCCCGCCGAACTGGAACGCATCATCAACAAGGCGTTGGAGAAGGAGCCTGATCTTCGTTACCAGGTTGCGTCGGAGATGCGGGCCGACATGAAACGCCTGAAGCGAGAGATCGACTCAGGGAAAAGTTCGGCTGCGAGTGTGGCGGCGAGTGCGGAGCCGACGGCGGCATCCAGTTCCGCTGGGTCGTCAGGTTCGGCAAAGGTTCAGGCGGCGGCGCCGGTATCTTCCCAGACCTCAGCGCCGCCTCTCGCGGCGTCGAGTGGGCGCAAGCCATGGCTGTGGGTTGTGGCAGCATGCGTGGTCGCGGCCATCGTCGCTGGTGGAATATATGCTTATAGCCATCGCGCTCGGCCCCTCACGGCGAAGGATTCCATCCTGCTCTCCGATTTTGTGAACACTACGGGCGACCCCGTGTTCGATGGAACGTTGAGGCAGGCCCTGGCCGTGCAACTCGAGCAATCGCCTTATCTGAACATTTTTCCCCAGGAGCGGGTGCGCGACACGCTGCGCTACATGGGACACTCTCCCGATGAACGAGTGACACCCGATCTGGCGCGGCAGGTCTGCCAGCGAGAAGGGGTGAAGGCGGTTTTGAATGGTTCCATCTCCGCGGTGGGAACGCAGTATGTGGTTGGAGTCGACGCGGTGAATTGCCTCACCGGCGACAACCTGGCCCGGGAGCAGATTCCGGTCGACAAGAAAGAACAGGTTCTGGGCGCTATAGGTAAGGTGGCTTCGAATCTGCGGAGCAAACTCGGCGAGTCGTTGGCTTCGCTGCAAAAGTTCGATGCGCCGGTGGAAGAGGCGACCACCTCCTCGCTTGAGGCGCTCAAATACTTCAGCCTGGGCGAGGCGGAGAGAGACAAAGGCAGCGAGCCGACCGCGATTCCTTTCTACAAGCACGCCCTTGAGCTGGATCCGAATTTTGCTGTGGCCTACGCGCGGGTGGGCCAGGGTTACGCCAACATCGGTGAGAGTGCACTAGCCATCGAAAATATGAAGAAGGCATTTGAGCGGCGGGACCGCTGCAGCGAACTGGAAAAGCTCTACATTGAGACCCACTACTACGAAATTGTGACCGGGGAAGTGGATAAGGGGTTGGAAGCGTACGAACTCTGGCGGCGAACTTACCCGCGCGACAGCATTCCTACCAACAATCTCGCGGTCGACCACAGTTTCATCGGGAAGTGGGAGCAGAGCCTAGAAGAAGCCCAGGAAACCATGCGGCTCGATCCTAATTCTGCTTTTAGTTACAACGTTGTCGCCACGTCCTATCTGGGGCTCAACCGTCTTGCTGAAAGCAAAGCGATGCGCCAGCAAGAGATCGAGAAGAAAGTCGGCAATGCCGGTGACCATGCCAATCTGTATATGTTCGCATTCCTTGAAGGAGATGCAGCCGGAATGCAGCACGAGGTGGAGTGGGCCAAAGGCCGCCAGGATGAATATACGCTGGTGGAGACCGTTGCCGACGTTGCCGCATCGTCCGGCAAGATGGCAGCGGCCCGGGCTTCTTATCAACAGGCAGTCGATCTGGAGCGGCGGGAAAAGCTTGAGGAGACTGCGGCGACGACCCTGGCGCGGGAAGCCGTATTTGAAGCGGAGATGGGAAACTCAAAAGCCGCCCGAGAAGACGCCTTGACCGCGCTTTCCCGTTCCCGCACCCGCCGCCCGCTTGTGGATGCAGGACGGGCGCTGTCACTCGCGGGCGACGAGCGGGAAGCGGAGGCGGCAGCACAGCAACTCGTGCGGGAGAATCCCCTGGACACGCTGGTCAACGGGCTCGCCGTACCCCTGATCCGCGCTGGAATTGCTTTGAACCAGGGAAATCCCAGCAAAGCGATTGAACTCTTGCAGGTGTCTACTCCCTACGAATTTGGTCTTATTGCGGGTGTGCAGCCCAACTACGTGCGCGGTCTGGCTTATCTCAAACTGCACCAGGGAAAGGAAGCCGCGGCAGAGTTCCAGAAAATTATTGATCATCCCGGTATTTGCACGATCATGCTTCCAACCTGCAGGCTGGCCCGGCTGCAACTCGGTCGCGCTCGGGCAGAGGCCGGCGACGCAGGCGGCGCTCGCACTGCCTACCAGGACTTTTTTGCTTTCTGGAAAGATGCCGATCCCGACATTCCGATCCTGAAAGAAGCCAAGGCGGAGTACGCCAAGCTGCAGTAAAATTGGAAACGGCGCAGAAAATTTACCCCTTACGCACATCCTGACAGCGGAATGCCTCCGACACGTCCATGGGTCCTTCGTTCGCAAAAAGCGCGGCCCTCAGGATGACAGAGATGCGTTAGAGCCGTAAGTGCTCCTGCCGACTAGAGCGCCGTCCTCTGCTGCCTCGACCCGCGCCGTGATCCAGCGGTTGGGCTCGTGGTGGCCTTTGAGATGGAGTTTTTGATAGTTGTCAGTTAGGGCCTCGGTGAATTCTCCGCCGGCATTGTTGCGCGTGGCGTTGAGCGTGATGGCCGCCAGCTGTTTTCCAATAAACGACTGCATGAATGCGAGTTTCTTTTCCGCAGCCAGATCGCGGAGGATCTGGTTGCGCTCGCGGGCTATCTGGACCGGGACTTGATGGGGCATGGCCGCGGCGGGCGTGCCAGGGCGCGCAGAGTAGGTGAAGACGTGCAGGTAGGTGAAGGGTAGATCTTCGATCAGGCTGCGGGTGTCTTCAAATTCGGCGTCAGTTTCGCCGGGGAATCCAGCCATCACGTCGGCGCCGATGGCGGCTGTCGGCATGGCGGCGCGAATCTTTTCGATCTTCTCGCGATAGTGCCAGGGACGATACTTGCGATGCATGCGGCGGAGCACCGCATCGCTGCCGGATTGCAGGGGCACGTGGGCGTGTTTGGCGATGCGCGGCGAGGAGGCGACCAGCGCGATTAGCTCGTCCGTCCAATCCATGGGCTCGACGCTGGAGATGCGGAGTTTTTCGAGTTTGGTCTCGGACAGGATGGCTCGAATCAGATCCTCGAAACGTGGAGTGGCACTGTTTCTGGTTGGTTTTGGCGGGCGAGGGCGCCCGCCCCACATTAGGTCGCGTCCCCAGCGGCCGAGATTGATGCCGCTGATTACTACTTCGCGGTAGCCTGCGGCTACTAATGCATTCATTTCGCTGATCACTTGAGCTAACGGTAACGACCGGCTGTGGCCGCGGACGCTGGGGATGACGCAGAAGGAGCAGCGGTTGTCGCATCCGTCCTGCACTTTGAGGTTGGGGCGAGTGCGGGCATTCTCGGCAGGCCCGCCTGCAGTCTCGAAGACGGGAGCGGCCAGAAGTTCGGTGTGGGCGAAGATGTCGGAAACGAAGATCCGGTTCTCAGTTCTCAGCTCCCGGTTCTCGGTTAGAGCGGAAATGGGAAGAAAGGCTTGGCCGTGGCCGGCTACCTCAGCGGCTAAAGCCCCTCCGTCTATGCCATTTATGGCACGACTGAAGTCGTGCCCTGCCCGGACTCGCTCACCCGCATGGTTCTCATGCCGATCTGTCCGAGTAAAGATCTTCGGCAATACGATTTCGGCGAGTTGGTGTTTGTGAGAATTGCCGATCACGGCGGACACGCCGGGCAGTGCAGAAATTTCTTCGGGAGCGCGCTGCGCGTAGCATCCCGTGACAATAATTTTCGCCAAAGGATTCTGGCGCCGAACTCGACGAATGGCAGCGCGTGCGTCCTGATCGGCGGAATGGGTGACGGTGCAGGTATTCAATACCACGAGGTCGGCTTGCGCGGAAGAGGTGCGAGCCAGGCCCCGGGATTCGAACTGGCGTTCGAGGGCAGCGCCGTCGGCCTGCGTGGCGCGGCATCCGAAGTTTTCTATGTGGAAGGTGGGCACGGGACTATGGTAGCGCATGGCGGCGTTTTGCGCCCTGCGTCCCGGCTACCTTCTTCGTCAAACCTTCTCGGTCAAAGCGTCTCGGTCAAACTGTCTCGATCAAACTGTCTCGCCGCGGTCAGGAGGCGGCCGCGGTCTTTTTCTGCGTGAAACATTCGCGGCAGAAGATCGGGCGGCCTTGCGTGGGGCGGAAGGGAACTGTAGTCTCCTTGCCGCATTGGGAGCAGGTAGCTCGAGTTTCTACGCGAGCGTAGTGGTGTCCGTTACCCGGAGAAGGCGGGGCGGAAAGAACGGCTACGCGTTTGGACTTGCAGGTTTTGCAGCGCTTGGGCTCGTTCTTGAATTGTTTGTCGTGAAAAAACAGTTGTTCCCCGGCGGTAAACACAAACTCCGCGCCGCAGTCGATGCAGGTCAGTACCTTATCCTGAAATTCCATTGAGGATGGCTCCCTTGTGCCCGTGGCAGCACCCGCCACACGCGGGGAGGCGGTGGCACAGAGCCAACACAGGTTGTGTTACATCCCCCCTCAGACCGCCCCTGGACTCGGCCCTCCGCGTCCCTGGAACGGGACGTGGGTACAGCTCTTGCATTCGAACGCCGAAAGGAATATCGAATGATCCCTGCCGCAACTCTATCGGGTGGGGGCCAGATTGAGCAGGGCCGCCCCGGGATGGGCGACCCTTTACTGCATTAGTATTACTCCTTAGAAACCCTCAATCCTGTTCTTTGCGAACCTTTTTGCGAGCACGCTTGCGAGCAAGCGCGGCTTTCACGCGTTTTTTTTCACCGGGTTTGAGGTAAAAGGAGTGGCGCTTGACCTCTTTAATAATGTCTTCCTGCTGCACTTTGCGCTTGAAACGGCGCAGAGCGTTTTCGAGGGATTCACCCTCTTGCAGTCGAATTTCCGCCAAACAGACACACCTCCAAACCCGTCCGGAAGGACCGAATAGTTATTACAAGGATTTGACCGGAAGTCAAGTGGGAGGGTGAAAAAGGGCTTGCGGGACAGCGAAGACGGCCGTCCCCGGATTAATCCTCATTCTCACTCCTCAGAAGATGAACTTCAATCCTAGTTGGAGTTGGCGAGGGGCGAAAGCGGCGTTGGGTTTCAGGAAACTTTGGGGTTGCTGGTAGAAGGCGGGATAGAAAATCCCGTCGACGTAAGTGGAGTATTGCGTGAACGTCGTGGCTTCGACGGTCAGGCCGCTGGAAGTGATTTCGACGCGCTGGTTGTCGCGGTTGAAGAGATTGAAGGAGTCGGCGGTGAACTCGAGACGGTAGCCCTGGGCTACGTGGATTTTGCGGACGAGGCGGAGGTCGGTGGAGGCGTAGTCGGGGCCGGTAAATCCGTTGCGGCTGTAGCCGGGAAGACGGTCATTGTCGTAGTTGCCATCCTGGTTGGGGTCGCCGGAGACGGTGGCGTTGACGGGGCGTCCGCTGCCGGCGGTGACGATGCTGGAAATTTTCCATTCGTTGAACATGTGGCCGAGAAGTGGGTGTTCGCGGTGGAAGGGACGCGGCTCGATCGAGATGGCGGCTACGAAGCGGTTGCGCTGGTCGGTGACGCTCGGTCCGCGCTCACCGTTTGGGTTGTAGGAATTCTGGACGGTGGCAGGTTCGCCGGCTACGAGAGCGTCCTGGCCGTCGTCGATGGCGTGGGCGTAAGTGTAGGCGAGCCGGACATAGGCGCCGTGAGCCATGCGGCGGTTGATGGAGAGAGTCAGGCCGTTGTAGACGCTGGAAGCAGCGCTTTGGAATTCGTCGATCGAGCCGAGTTGGGCGATCGGTCGTCCCAGAGGATTGATGCAGGGTGGGAACGGGCAGGTCAGGGATGGAGTGTACTGCCACGTCGCGAAGGAGTCGACGGTGTAGTATCCGCCCTGAAAGATGGAGCCGGTGGAATCGAAGATGGGATAGGTTAGCGCGACCGGTGGCGGGAGGTTTACATCGAGGGCTCGAATCAGATGCTCACCGTGAACGTAGAGATAGGAGATAGCGACCGTAGTCCCGCCGGCGACTTCACGCTCGAAGGTCAGGCTGGTTTGTTGCACGCGCGGGGTTACGAAGTTGGGAGCGAAGGCGGAGACGTCGTTGGTTACGCCCTGGGTGAATCCGGTGGGCAAGCTGCACGGTGCTGAGGTTAGCGGGCAGGTTACGAGCGGGTTGGGATAGGTGGGAAAGACCTGGTGGTCGTAGTAGTTGGAGGTGTTGAGAAAAACCTGAGCGTCGTTGACGCCGTTTTCGGTGGCGATGGCCGAGTTATAGATCTGAGGAATGCGGACATAGAACAAGCCGTAGCCGGCGCGGATTACCAGTGGGTGCGTCCTGCCGATGGAGTAGGCCAGTCCGGCGCGCGGGCCGAAGTTATGAGGATTGAAGGGAACTTTACCAGCGGGCGGGAAGAGTGGGTTCGAGATGAGTCCGGCGGTGGTGAAGGTTTGAAGATCCCAGCGAACGCCTAGGTTCACGGCTAGATGATCGGTGACGCGGATAGTGTCCTGAGCGAAGGCGGCGTAGTCGTTGCTGTTGGGATTGGAGGAAGACGGACCAAAGCTCTGCAGATAGTATTTCGGGACGTCGTGAGCGTAGGCGCGGAGCGGTGTGAGTGGAAGTCCGGCTTCCATGGGTTCGAAGGTGAAGGGATCGACTTTGATGATGTCGAAGAGATATTCGCCGCTCTGCTGGCTGGGGTAGTAGTCGTAGATCCATGTGATCAGGGAGTCGCCACCGAACTTGAAGGAATGGCGCCTGGTATCGAAGCTCAGCGTTTCGGCGGGCTGGGCGCGGTGTTCGCGGGTGGCGCGGGGGAGCTGGTCGGAGCGTCCGATGCCGTCGATGATGTCGGTAACCTTGATCAGTGTGTCGGTGGTGTTGGTGTAAGACTGGCGCAGGTCGCGGGAAAACTGGGCGCGGAGATGGCTGATGAGGCGCGGAGTGAGGCCTGAGATAAGAGCAACTGAGCCGGTATCGGTGGAGACGGTTTCCTCGCCGTTGTCGGAGATGGAATCGTAGGTGACGGGGCTGGCGGGATCGAGGAAGACGTTGTTCGATCCCCAGTAACGCGAGGCGTTGTAGCGCAGGGCGAGTTGATTGCGCGGGGTGAGGTTTATATCGAGCTTGGCATAGGTGGCGTTGCCGATTTGCGCCGCGGGATAGGAACCGGCCAGCGAAGTGAGCTGGGCGGCGGCGGCGAAGACCAGAGCCTGGTCGCTGGCTTCGTAGTCTCCGGGAGAGTAGGGTCCGGTGCCTGTCTGGGGGACGACCTGCATGCTGCCGTCGAGGAATTCGACGACGTCGGGGACGTGGAAGAAGTGCTGATCGAAACCGGCGAAGAAGAAAATCTTATTCTGCTTGATGGGACCGCCGATGGTGCCGCCGCCTTGCTGTTGTTCGCTGTGGGGTTTGAATGTCATAAAGGGGTCGGCGGCTCCGCCGAAGCCGCTGTCGCGGATGTAGTAGAGGCCGGTGCCGTGCCAGTGGTTGGTGCCGGACTTGGTGACTACGTTAACGACGGCGCCGCCAGCGCGCCCCAGTTCGGCACCGTAGGAATTGGAGGAGACGCGGAACTCCTGCACCACTTCGTTCGAAAATTGGTAAGGAGCGCGATAGAGGCCGCGGGCCTGGGCGAAGAAGGCATTGTTGAAGTCGCCGCCATCGACCAGGAAGCTGTTCTGGAATCCGCGGAGGCCGCCGAAAGAAAGATCACCGTTGGTGGCGGAGGTCAGGCTGCGAGGGTCTTGGGTCACGCCGGGTGAGAGCAGCATCAGATCAGAAAAGCGGCGGCCGTTGATGGGGAGATCGGCGATCGCACGTGCGTCGAGGAGAGTCGAGACGGCGGCGGGTTGAGTATCGACCAGGGCGGGAGCGCCGCTGACGGAGACGTGTTCGAGAGCACCGGCTACGCTGAGGCGGAACTGAAGTTCGGCGGCGGCGCCTACATCCACGTGGAGCTGCGGGGTGATTTGTGGGGACATATCCTGCGCGACGACGCGGGCTGAGTAGTCTCCGGGGGGTAGGAGATCGAGGGCGAAGCGGCCTTCAGCGTCGGAAGTGACGGAGTAGCGAGCGCCGGTGGCCGTGTTGACTACCGCGATGGTGGCTCCGGGGATGCGCAGTTCGTGGAGATCAACGACGGTGCCGTGGATGGCGCCGGTGGCGGCGTCCTGGGCAGGCGCGAGCGGGGGCAGTAATAAGGAAAGAATCAGGATGCAGAGCGGAGTCCGCGGCATAGAGCGCCACCTGTGGTTCGGATTAGGCTCGGAGGGATGGGTCCGCGCGGGGTCCGGAGGCGAGCGGGTGGGAATCCAGATTCTTTTGTAGCATGAGTGGGAGTGGTGGAGCGGTGATGAGGGGGAGTTCTTTTTGGGATGAGTGCCGGAGTGGGAATTCTGCTTTACTGATGGGCACGGGGGCGTGCTATGTTCAGTGTTCCCTGGACGCTGGCGGCGGCGGTGCAGGCAGAGTGCATAGGTCCCCTTCGACGGGCTCAGGGCAGGCTTTCGCTTCGCTCAGGATGACAACGCGTTTGATGGACAGGCGAAGATCATGATTCGATCGTTTAAAGGCATGAAGCCGGTGATTCCCGCGACGTGTTACGTCGACGAATCGGCGCAAATCATCGGTGACGTTGTGCTGGGCGAGCATGCGTCGGTGTGGATGAATGCAGTGCTGCGCGGAGATGTATTCGCGATCCGCATTGGGGCGCACTCGAATGTGCAGGATTGCAGCGTGTTGCATGGCATGAAGAATCAGTATGGCGTGACGCTGGGCGAGTACGTCACGGTCGGGCACTCGGTGACTTTGCATGGATGTGTCGTCGAGGATCGGTGTTTGATCGGCATGGGGTCGGTGATTCTGAACGGCGCGAAGATTGGGGCGGGATCGATTATCGCGGCGGGGACTTTGATTCCGGAGCGGACCGTGGTCGAACCCGGGTCGTTGTGGATGGGATCTCCGGGGAAGTTCCGGCGGAAGCTGGAGGAGAAGGATCAGGAATCTATCATGCGGTATGCGCGGAATTATCTGGGGTATGTGGAGGAGTATTTAAGGGAGCGGTGAGTACCCAGTACGGAGGGGTCGGCAATCAGTAGTTGGCGGTCGGATGGTCCGCAGAGTTGTAGTGGTGGACGCGGGAAGCAGGTTCCTCGCTTCGCTCGGAATGACAAAGCGTTCATCCAACACCTACGCGAACTGGAGCTGAATGATTAAAGCTGTTCGAGGAACGCGAGACTTGCTGCCGCCGGAGACGGCGCTGTGGAATTTTGTGGAGTCGGCGGTGCGGGATGTCTTCCGCGCTTACAACTTTCAGGAAATTCGCACGCCGATCTTCGAAGCGACGGAATTGTTTGCTCGTGGCGTTGGCGAAGAGACCGATATTGTCTCTAAGGAGATGTACACGTGGGAGGATCGTGGGCGGGCGGCTTCTGAAAAAGGTCAGTCGCTGACTTTGCGGCCGGAAAATACCGCCGGGGTGGTGCGCGCTTACATCGAGCACACGATGTGGGATCGCGGGCTGAATAAGCTTTACTACATCGGGCCGCAGTTTCGACGCGAGCGTCCGCAGAAGGGCCGGTACCGGCAGTTTTATCAGATTGGGGCAGAGGTGATTGGTCCGGCTTCGGCGGGCAGCGAGTCTCCGGCGCGCGATGCGGAAGTTTTGGAGATGCTGGCGACTTTGCTCGACCGGTTGGGGATTGCGGGATGGACTCTCGAACTGAATTCCGTTGGCTGTGCCAACGACCGCGCGGCTTTCAACGAGGCTTTGCGCAAGGCTCTCGATCCGGTTAAAGATAAGATGTGTGCGGATTGCCAGCGCCGGGCAGTAACCAATCCCCTGCGCGTGTTCGACTGCAAAGTTCCCCAAGATCAGCCGATGATCGACGCGCTGCCGCGCATCAGCCAGTTTCTGGATGATGGATGCCGGAAACATTTCGAGGCGGTGCAAGAAATTCTCACCAAAGTTGGAGTTCCATTTTCACTAAACGACCGGCTCGTGCGAGGTCTCGACTACTACACTCGGACTGCGTTTGAGTTTACCCATGGAGCGCTGGGCGCGCAGAATGCGATCCTCGGCGGCGGGCGCTACGATGGGCTTTCCGAGGCGCTCGGCGGACCGGCGGCTCCGGGGATTGGGTTTGCGATCGGCGAGGACCGGCTGGTGATGTCGTTGCAGGAATCCGCTTCGGCTGAGGGCGCGGTGCGTAAGACGGATGTATACGTCGCCCCGCTCGGCGCGGGCATGGATGGCGAAGCGGCGCGCCTGGCCCGGGAGTTGCGGCGGCACGATCTCGTGGTCGATTTGGGTGATGAGACCTTCCGGCTCAAAAAATCGTTTGAGGCCGCGACCAGGGCGGGGGCCAAGTATATTTTGATCGTGGGCGAGAATGAAGTGAAATCGGATGCGTTTTCGCTGAAGAATCTGGCGACGGGCGAGCAGGTCTCAGTGCCGCGCGCGGATTTGGCGCGGAGGATTCAGGAGTAGCAGGGAGGAGCATTTCATGAAAATGGGTTTGGTGAGTTGTGCAATCTTTTTATTAGCCAGTGTTGTCCTAAGCGCCGCTCAGGCTCCCGCGGCGAAGGCGCTTAGTCCCCTGGAGCAGACTTTGGTGGCCAGCGAGAGGAGTCTGATCGAAGCCAAGAAGAAGGACGACGGCGCATTTTTCAAGCGAACGCTGACGGAGGATTTTACTTTGGTGGGAGTGGATGGCGAGCTGTACGAACAGCAGGAAGCGGCGGAGGGGCTTGGTGACTCTGGTCTGGTGGAGTTGACACCTTACGACATAAAAGTTGTCTCCGTCGGCGAGAATGCGGCGATCGTTACTTATGACGCTGTCGTGCGCGAGGCGCCCCAGGAGGATCAGGGGCCTCCGCCGCGGTATCAGCATTTCAGTTCGGTGTGGGTGAAGCAGGGAGACGCCTGGAAGCTGAAGTTTCATCAGGCTACGGCGGCGCATTGGGGAGACTGGTAGGTTCCGGCTTCCGCTTTCCGGTTTCGCTTTCCGGTTTCCGGGTGCGGGTTCCCTTGCGGCTTTTGCTGCTTTCGCTTTTTGACGCGGAACGTCTAACCTTTAGGTGGTCTCGATCCGTTGGTCTCGAATTCTTCGAGGAGAAATGCAATGAAATGGGCTGGAATAATTCTGGCGGCGGTCTTGGTTTTGACCGCGGCTGCGATGGCGCAGGAGAGCATGCCCAAGCCTGCTCCCGAACATAAGAAATTGGATATGCTGGCCGGCTCGTGGGTCCTCGAAGGGGACGTCAAGCCGAATCCGATGGGACCTGGCGGAAAGTTGACCGAGACTGAAAAGTGCGAGTGGATGGATGGCGGATTCTTCCTGGTTTGCCACGTTGATTTCAAGACTGCCAACTCGGGTAGCGGGTCAGGCCTGTCCGTGCTCGGGTACTCTACCCGCGAAAAAGCCTATACCTATCGCGAGTTCAACAGTTGGGGCGAGTTCGAGGATTCGAGAGGCACGCTGGACGGAGATACATGGACCTGGACCAGCGACGAGAAGATGGGCGAGACAGTTATGAAGAGCCGCTTTATCATGAAGTTTACCTCGCCAGCTTTGTACACCTTCGATTATGAGATGTCGCCGGATGGGGCGAAGTGGACGGCGGTCGTGGATGGCAAGGCTACGAAGAAGTGACGCAAACGGCTGATGTCTGTGAGGGCGCCTCGCTGCGCTCGGCGGGACAGCCGAGGCGGCTGTCCCCACATAGGGATTTTGCATCCACTCGGCGGTTCTCCCACCGTTTATAATCTTTGATTCGGCTTTCCGCCGCATTCTCACTGTAAGGATACAGCTTGCTCGATTTTCTAGGCGATCTTCGACGAACCCATATGTGCGGAGCTTTGCGCCCCTCCGACGCCGGCAAAAAGGCCACGCTGATGGGGTGGGTGAACAAGCGGCGTGACCTGGGCAGCCTTATTTTTGTCGACCTGCGCGACCGTACCGGCGTGACGCAGGTGGTGATCAACGCGGAGCGGGATGCGGCGATCCACAAAAAGGCAGAGGCTCTGCGCAACGAGTATGTCATCGCCGTGACCGGCACGGTGAAGCTGCGCGATGCCAGCACAGTGAACAAGAACATTGCGACCGGCGAAGTCGAGCTGGTGGCGGAGGAGTTGCGGATTCTGAACGAATCGAAGCTGCCGCCGTTCCTGCCTTCCGACACCGCGCTGACCAACGAAGAGACGCGGCTGAAATATCGCTACATCGATCTGCGGCGCGAGGTGATGCAGTTCAATATCGAAATGCGGCACAAGGTGGCGAAGGCGATCCGAGATTATTTGTCAGGGCAGGGATTTTTTGAGATCGAAACGCCGTTCATGACGCGATCGACGCCGGAAGGCGCGCGCGATTATCTGGTGCCGAGCCGGGTGCAGCCTGGAACGTTTTATGCGCTGCCGCAATCGCCGCAGCTGTTTAAGCAGATCCTGATGATCTCGGGATTCGATAAGTATTTCCAGATCGTGCGCTGCTTTCGCGATGAGGATTTGCGAGCGGACCGCCAGCCGGAGTTTACTCAGATTGATTTGGAGATGACCTATCCACAGCCGGAGCAGGTGTGGGAGGTGGTAGAGGGATTTCTTACCGCGGCGTTTGCCGCGGCTGGGCAGGCGATCAAGACGCCGTTCCCGCGTATGGATTATGACGAGGCGATTCGCCTGTATGGCATCGACAAGCCGGATTTGCGGCTGCCGGCATTTACTGACGTGCGGGAATGTTTTGACGCGGAGAATCTGCAGGAGCTCGCGATCAATGCGAACCTGCCCGTCGTCGCCATTCGCACGCCGAACGTGGGCGAGCTTTCGCGCAAAGAGCGCGATGACATCAAGCCCATGTTTCACTCCAAAGGCGGGGCGAAGATATTTGAGGACTTCAAGCGCATTGCGAACAAATTTCCCGAAGCGGCGGCGGCGATCGCTGAGAAGACCGGCATGGAGGCGAACGATCTGATTGTGCTGGTTGCGGGGTCATCTCAGCATGGGCCGGGGCAAGCTGGGCCGCAGGCGGTGGTTTCCGGGCATCGTAAAGTTACTCCGCAGGAGTTGGCGGTTTATGCTTCAGCGGGCTTGCTGCGTCTGGCTTTGGCGCAGAAGTATGCCGAGCGGCACGGGATTTTCAAGAAGACCGGCGATGCGGCGAAGGACTTCCGATTTTTGTGGGTTACAAACTTTCCCATGTTCGAGTGGGATGAAGGCGAGAAGACGTGGAACGCGGCGCATCATCCCTTTACCTCGCCCCATGAACAGGATATGAAGCTGCTGGAAGAGGGAGTGGAGGCGCTGCACGATCCGCTGTCGCCTCTTAGTGCGGTGCGGGCGCTGGCTTATGACGTGGTTTTGAATGGGACGGAGCTGGGCTCAGGGTCGATTCGTATCCATCGCCAGGATGTGCAGAGCAGAATCTTCCGCGCTTTGGGGATGACGGAGGAAGAAGCGCGGGCGCGGTTCGGATTCTTTCTCGAAGCGCTCGAGTACGGCACGCCTCCGCACGGAGGGATTGCGCTGGGTCTTGACCGCATTGTGATGATTCTCGCGGGTGCGGAGAGCTTGCGGGAGGTGATTCCATTCCCGAAGACGGCGCGCGCCGTGGATTTGATGGTGGATGCGCCTACGCCGGTCAGCGAGGCGCAGTTGCGGGATTTGGGGATACAGATAAAGGTCAAGCCCTAAGCGAACTCAGGGGCTGAAGCCCGGATTCTGGGCGCTTTTAGCGCAGGCCTGGAAGGCCTTGCTCCACCCGCTTCTACTGGCTATTGCTGGACCTTGCTGCTAGCTAATTCTTCTACACGCGCGAGCACTTCATCCTCACCCAGCTTTGTGGAGTCGATGACCACTGCATCTATGGCCGCCTGCAGCGGGGAAGTTTTGCGGGTGCGGTCGCGATGGTCGCGTTCGCGCAGGTCTGCGGCTACCTTGGCTGCTACTTCTCCTTTTATCTTTTGTTGTTCCATGCGGCGCTGCTCGCGCACTACCGGGTCGGCGTCGAGAAAAATTTTGAGGTCGGCATCGGGAAAAACTTTTGTGCCGATGTCGCGGCCTTCCATGACTACGCCGCCGCCTGCGCCCATCTCGCGCTGACGGGCAACCATCCATGCGCGCACTTTGGGATGGACCGAGACGCGCGAGGCGGCTTCGGTTACGTCGCGCTCGCGGATGCGTGATGAAACGTCGCGGCCGTCGAGCAGGGTGCGGTTTCCGCCGACCGTGGGCTCAAGCTGAATGCGCGATTCCTCGGCCAGTTTCAGCAGCGCGGGTTCGTCGTCGAACGAGATGTCGTGGTCGATGGCTTTCAGGGCGAGGGCGCGGTACATGGCGCCGCTCTCGAGGTTCACGTAGCCGAGCTTGCGGGCGAGACGCGAGGCGATAGTGCTCTTGCCGGCGCCCGCGGGGCCGTCGATGGCAATGATCAGTTTGCGTGGGGAAAGGGCGTTCATTCTGCGAGTAGACGATTGTACACGGTGCTTACATTTCGGCTAGGTGATGGCAAGGTGTAGGGGCGTCGCAATCGAGGGGGATGCTGCGTATTCGATGTGCAGAACGCGCCGATCGGCCTCCACCTGTGATTTCGATGAGCAATGAATCAGCAACGGTCGCATTGCGAGGTACCGGCTCCGCCGGCGCTCCAGGTCAGGGCCAAACGCGCTGCGAACCTGCCCCGCGTAGCCGAGTTCATCCCGTCGGCGGCGACCACCAGGTCGTGGCTCGCGGCCAGCGCGGCCACGTCCGGGGCCTCGGTGCGGAAGTGCACCCGCACCCCGAGCGACGCGCAGCGGGCCTGCAAGATAGCCAGCAGGCGCTTGCGGCTCATCGCGGCGAAACCGTGCCCGCCCGAGGTAAACGTGGCCCCGCGGAAGTGCACGTCGATGTCGTCCCAGCGGGCGAACTCGCGCCGCATGGCGGAGAAGATCTCCAGGTCCGCGTGCTCGATGCCGCCGAGGGTCTCGTCGGAGAACACCACCCCGAAGCCGAACGTGTCGTCGGCGGCGTTGCGCTCCCAGACGGTGATGTCGTGCCGGGCGTCCAGTTGCTTGGCGAGGGCCGCGAAGTACAGGCCGCCGGGTCCGCCGCCGAGGACAGCGATGCGCATGCGCCACCGTATGCCGGAAACTATGCGGTCGTCAATGAAACGCAATACCGCTAAGGTGCCGTCATGAACGTGGAGCGGATTAACCCCGAAGAACTCGCCCGGCCCTCTGGCTTCTCCCACGCCGTCTCCGCGCCCGCAGGGCGAATGGTATTCCTCGCCGGCCAGATCGGCATGGACCGGGACGGGAAGGTCGTCGGCGGCGGCGTCGTGCCGCAGTTCGAGCAGGCGCTCGGCAACCTGCTCACCGCGCTGGCCGCGGCGGGCGGCCAGCCAGCCAACCTGGTCAGCCTGACCATCTACCTCATCGACGTCGAGGACTACCAGGCGCATGGGAAGGAAATCGGCGCCGTCTGGCGCCGGCTGGCCGGGACGGAGTACCCGGCCATGGCGGGCGTGGGCGTGACGCGGCTATGGGACCCGGCGGCGCTGGTCGAGATCCAGGGCATCGCCGTGGTCAGTCCTCGCTGAGCTGCTTTGCTTCACATAAGCCCGCGCCGGTTCCTCGAGCAGCGTGCGCAAGGCGAAGAACAGATCCGCGGCCCGGATGCCGACCCAGCCGTCAGGCAGCAGTTCGGCGGGCAGGCCGGGGTCGAGGTAGGGGAGCCGCCGCCAGTCGGTCAGCACCCGCACGTAGTCGGCGAAGGCCTCCCGCTAGGGGGGCCGTCCTGTTCCCAGTGCCGCAAGACCGGCTCGTGCGCCCGGATGAACGACTCGTACTGCCGCTCGAGCTCGTCGAGGTCCCACCAGCGGCGGATCTTGGCGGCCGGATCGCCGAAGGCGAGGTGATCGGCGCGGAACAGGTCGGCGTACGCGTCGAGTTCGAGCCGCCGCAGCGTCTCGGCCGTGGTGTCCTGCGGGTGGGCCGGCACGATCCACACGCCGGGCGCGACCATGCCGAACCCCAGCCTGGTCAGCTCGGACCGGAGCACGTGCCGCCGGTGGCGCTCCGACTCGGGGACCGAGAAGACCGCGAGCACCCAGCCGTCGGCGGGCGTGGCCCGGCGCCGCCGGAAGATCCGCGCGTCACCTTCGCGCAAGATGGCCAGGGCCTCGGCGGACAGCTGGTATCCGGCTGACCCGCCGTACCGCCGCGCCTGCAAGATGCCGCGCCGCTTCAATCGTGAGATGGCCGAACGGGCCGCAGGCTCGTCTATCCCCAGATCAGCGAGCAGTCGTATCAGGGTCGCGACCGACAGCCAGCCGCCATCGTGCCGGGCGTAGAGCCCGTAGACCGTGATGATCAGGTGCCGCAGCCGGGCGGAGCGCGCGGTGGCATCCCCGCCCGTTTCGTTCGTTTCTGCTACGGCCGTCACCCGGTCACGATATCAACGTCACTCCTTGACCTCCCGGAGGCGGCCGGTCTCGACCTCGTAGACGAAGCCGCGGATGGAGTCCTTGTTCGGGATGAAGGGGCTGGCCTTGATCCGGGCGATGGACTGGCGCACGTCGGCGTCCAGGTCACCGAAGGCCTCAAGCGCGAACGACGGCCGGATGCCGGTGTCGGCCTCGATCGCGGCCTTGACGTCGTCGTCGTGGAAGGTGAGCATGCCGCAGTCGGTGTGGTGGATGAGGATGATCTCGTTCGTCCCGAGCAGCCGCTGGGAGATGGTGAGGGACCGGATGACGTCGTCGGTCACGACCCCGCCGGCGTTGCGGATCACGTGCGAGTCGCCCTCGGAGAGCCCGAGCACGCCGTAGGGGTTGAGCCGGGCGTCCATGCAGGCGACCACCGCGGTATGCGCGGCGGGCGGCAGTGGCAGGTCTCCCTTGTCGAAGCCGGCCGCGTACTGCTCGGAGTTGGCGACGAAGGTGTCGGTGCTACTCACGGTTCCTCCCCGGAGAGAATGATCGGGTATCGGCGGGATCGTATCCACTCACACGCTAGCCTAATCCTGACTTGTCAGACCAGAAATATCGGGTTAACCAGTGGGTTCACTGGTGCGCAGCTCAACCGCGGGACGGCCGGCTCAGCTCTTGTCGAGCCGGCGGATCGCGATCTCGTGCAGCAGCAGCCGGATGGCCGCGGCGACCGGGATCGCCACCAGCGCGCCGACGATGCCGAGCAGGACCCCGCCGATCAGGACCGCCACCAGGCTGACGATCGCGGGCACCTCGCACGGTCCGGCCCATGATCCGCGGCACGATGAGGTAGTCCTCGGCGAGCCGGTACACGATGTAGAACGCGAGGGTGGCCAGCGCGACGGGCAGGGATACGGTCAGCGCGACGAGGCTGACCATGATCCCGCCGACGGTCGACCCGATCACCGGGATCAGGTCGAGGAAGGCGACGAACATGGCCAGCAGGAGCGGATAGGGGACGCCGAACGCGAGCAGCCAGAAATAGGTGCCGAGGCCGGCGATCACCGAGGTGATGAAGTTCCCCAGCACGTAGCCGCCGACCTTGGCCAGGATCTCGTCGCCGATCAGGATGGCCCGCGGCCGCCGCGAATGCGGCACCAGCCGGTAGGCGAACACCTTGATGCTGCGGCAGGCCGGCCAGGAAATAGATGCTGAGCACCATCACCGCGACGATGGAGGACGCGGTGCTGAGCACCAGGGCCCCGGCGCCCAGGACCCCGCCGATCAGGGAGCCGCCCCCGCCGGTGACCAGGCTGGAAAGGCGCTGCTGGATGTGGTACTTGACGTTGAGCTTGCCCAGCTGCGAATTGCGGTCCTGCAGGTTGTGCATGTAGTGCGGGATCTGGTGGGCCAGCGCGGTGGCCTCGGAGGCCAGCGGCGGGATCGCCGCCGCGAGGAACGCCGCCACGATCGCCAGGGCGCAGCCGATGACGGTCAGGACGGCCGCCCACCGGGGCATGCGGTGCCGGACCAGCCAGCCGACGATCGGATCCAGGCCGGCCGCGATGAACATGGCCAGGCCGATGATGATGAGCACGGACCGCGCCCGGAGGAACAGCTCGATCAGGCCGTAGGCCACCGCCACGCCGAAGGCGCCGGTCATCCCGATCATGAACGGGGAGCGCCGGTTGACGGGCCGCCCCGGCGTCCCCAGGCCGCCGGTCTTCTCGGCGACCTCCGCCGCCGTCTCGAGGGCCTCCTGGATCCGGTCTTCTCCCGCGCCGCGGTATGCCTGGGCGCGGTCGTCCTGGGTCCGGACTTCCTCTTGCGCCCGGATCTCGGCCGCCTCGGGTGCATATCGAGAACTTTTCACGCGGCCCCTGCTTCCATCGGGTCTACTTCTGCGGCCGATACCGTCGGCCGCTGCCCGCACTACCCGTGGATGAGCGACTCAAGCGCCCGGCTGCGGCCCCGCTCACGCGTCCTGGGCGGATATCGTCAGTTCGGCCGGATGGGCGAGCGTCTGATAGACCACGCAGTAGCGCTCGGTGAGGCGGAGCAGCGTCTGGACCTGCTCGGCGCTGGCGTCGGTGTCCAGGTCGAAGGCCAGCCGGATGGACCGGAACCCCACGGGCGCGTCCTTGCTGACGGCCAGGGTCCCGCGGAAGTCCAGGTCGCCCTCGGCCGTGACGGTCCCTCCAGCCACGGTGATCTGCAGCGAGGTGGCCACGGCCCGCAGCGTGACCCCGGCGCACGCCACCAGCGCCTGCAGCAGCATGTCACCCGAGCAGAGCAGCGAGCCGTCTCCTCCGCTCGCCGGGTGCAGCCCCGCGACGGCCAGCGCCCGGCCGGTTTCCACCGAACACGAGATGGCGTCGTCGAGCTGACCGTGCGCGCGCAGCGTGACGACCGCCTTCTCGGGGTCCTCGCGGTAGGCGTCCTTGAGCGGCTGCTGCGCGGCGCGCAGCTCTGCGCTGTCCATGACGGCTCCCATCTATCCTCGGGCCGCTCACCGGCCCATCGGGATAGCACTTTCCACGGATGTGGTGCTCGCGGCGCACCAGGGCCATCGCCGGTTATCGCAACTTGACCTCAGTGTAATCATCTGCGCGCAACCGCGGCAGGCCACGTTCCGTCACGTGGTCCAGCTGTGCAGGAAGGCCGCGTCCTTGGCCGCGACGTCGGCCCGGAACATGGGGTGCAGGTCCATCGATGGCGAGTACTTGCTGGCCGGAACCTCGCGGCCCAGCGCCTCGGCCATGGCCCGGACGTGATGCGGGCCGGCGCCGCAGCAGATGCCGACGTAGTCCGCGCCCAGCTCACGGGCCTGCAGCGCGAAGTGCGCCATCTCGAAGCGCGTGCAGCCGAAGGGGTCGAGCGCGATGGGGAAGGCCCGCTCCCCGTCCGGTGACCGCAGGGTCTCCATCGTCGGGGCGGCCACGTCGGTCCGGTACGGTACCGGCTGGACGGCGACGGCGCAGTCCACGGCCTCCCGGATGTCAGTGATCAGTGGCAGCATGGTCTGCGGGCCGCGGTCGCAGTTCAAGCCGACCACCTGCGCCCCCTCGGCGGCGAGGATCCGGCACGCATCCGCGTACCCGTAGCCGTCGCGCGTCTGGTCGGGCTGCGTGGGCGCCAGGGTCACCATCGCGGGCAGCCCGAGCTCGCGGATGACCTCCAGCGCGATCAGCGCCTCACCCAGGTAGTCGTTGGTTTCCGAGATGACGAAGTCGATGCCTTCCTCGGCGGCCCAGCCCAGCTGTTCGGCGTACATGGCCCGCACCGTCCGCTTGGTGGCCGGGTCATCCGGGTCGTAGGCCCAGGTGTTGCAGACGTTGCCGGCCACCAGCGCATCGCCCTCGCGGGCGACCTCGCGGGCGATCCGCACTGCCTGGCGGTTCATCGCCTCCAGGTCGCCCTCGCGGCCGACGTCCCGCAGCTTCTCCCGGTGCGCGTAGTAGGTGAGCGCGACCATCACGTCCGCGCCCGCCCGCAGGAACTCCCGGTGCAGCTCGCGCACCGCCTCCGGGAAGTCCAGGACCACCTCGGGAACGAACGGGCCCGCCTTGATGTAGCCGCGTCGTTCCAGCTCGAAGACGTAGCCCTCGGCACCGAGGACCGCACCAGCCCGCAACCGGTCCATAATTGACAAGACTCACAAAGCCACCCCTTCCGCGGCGAACCTGGCGGGCGTGAAGCGCCCGATGTCGTAGACGGTGCCCTGCTGCAAGGCCAGCTGGGCCAGGACCCGGCCCACCCACGGCGCGAACTTGTAGCCCGTGCCGCGCCAGCCGACGCCGGTGTAGAGCCCGTCCGTGCCCGGCACCGCCCCGAGGATGAACTCATCGTCCGCCACCAGGTCATACCAGCAGGTGTCGACGCCGCTGGCCGCGGCCACGTCGACGACCTCCGCGTCGCGCAGCCCCGGGATGCACTCGGCCACGAACTCCTCCACGCTCCCGATCGGGCTCGGCGCCCGGGCCACGTCAGGCGGATTGTAGAAACCGATCTTCACCCCCGGCGTCTTCCCCTCGTACACCGGGTGCCCGTAGATCCCGATGTCCAGGTACGCGAACACCGGCATCGCCGTCTCGGTGAACATGGCCCGGGATCCGGCCGGGGGGATGAAGTACTTGGACTGGACGGGGCGGTCGGGCCGCAGCGGGAACCTGACCGGGCAGCCAGGCACCAGCCCGAGGACGTCGTTGGTGCCCAGCCCCGCCGTCACCACCAGGACGTCGGATTCGAATGGGCCGTCATCCGTGGCCACGAGCCAGCTTCCGCTAGATTTGCTGATCCCGCGCGGTTCGGTGTTCTCCACTACCCGCACGCCGCGGGCGCGCAGGCCCTCACGCAGCGCCTGCGTCACCGCGGCCAGATCGGCGAACCCGGCGTCCACGTCCAGCCAGCCGCCGTCGGCGTCGAACTGCGGGAACCGGTCCCGCAGCTGCGCGCCGGAGAACGCCTGACGGCGCAGTTGCAACTGCTCGAGTACGGCGTAGCTCTGTACCGCGTAGCTGCTGGCCAGGTCCGGCGTGACGCGTGCCCTTCACCAGATTCAGGCAGCCGCAGTCGACGAGCAGCCGTCGGCCGCAGTCCCGCTCGAACTCCCGCCACAGCCGCCGGGCCTCGAAGGCGAGCCGTGCGTACTCCGGATCTCGGTAGTCGTTACGAACCGATCTGGTCAGGCCGAACGAGGCCGTGGCAGGATCGCCCACCCGGGACCGGTCGAGCACCGTGACGGTTTCGGCCAGTGGCGCAGCATGGTAAGCCGTCATGAGCCCCATGACGCCGCCGCCGATGATCGTCAGCCGTCCGGCCAAAAGTCACGCTCCTTAGGTTTGCGCACGTCAGAGGTTACCGCCCACCCGAGACAAGATCGCGAGCCGATAGCTGGATGGTGCCTCCGACGGTTATGACCTGTCAAGAGTCTGTGAGTATGTATGGACAAATTAGAAATAGAGTTGGAACCGGCGGGCTGCCGCGTCGCGGTTGGCTTCCCCGGGCGGCTGCTACCACCCGGCCCCGCCCCTCGTGCCAGGGATCACGTTTATCACGGTGAGGTTTCTGCGTTAAATCTGCAGTGGTTACAATGTCCAAACAAATGACCTAGCTACCCGCCGGATGTCGAGGATGCCTGAACGCGAACCAAGCAGCAGCGGCCCGATCACCATCGACCGGACTAGCCCGGTGCCGCTGTATTTCCAGCTGGCTCAGCATTTCGAATCGGCGATAAGATCCGGCGCGCTCAAGGTCGGCGCGCGGCTGGAGAACGAGGTCCAGCTGGCGGAGATGCTCGGCCTGTCGCGGCCAACGGTGCGGGCCGCCTTCCTCTACCTGGCCAACAAGGGCCTGGTGGTGCGCAAACGCGGCGCCGGGACCCTGGTGGCCAACGAGCGGATCGACCGAAAAGTCGAGCTGACCAGCCTCTACGATGACCTCGCGGCCAGCGGCCGGAACCCCGCCACCCGCGTGCTCAAAGCCGAGGTCAGCCACGCCAGCGACCAGGTCGCCGACGCGCTGCAACTGCCCGAGCGGGCCCTGGTGATGTCGCTGGAGCGGATCAGGCTGGCCGACGGCGAGCCCATGGCCCTGATGCACAACTACCTGCCCGCAGGGCTCGTCCAGCTGAACGTCGAGATGCTCGAGGAACACGGCCTGTACGAACTGCTCCGCGCGTCGGGCATCGGGCTGTACTCAGCCACCCAGCGCATGGGCGCGAAGAACGCCTCGACCGCCGAAGCGCGCACGCTGAATGAGACCCGCGGCACGGCCCTGCTGACCATGGAGCGCATCGCCTACGACCAGTCCGGCCGCCCGTGGAGTTCGCCCGGCACCTGTACCGCGCCTCCCGGTACGCGTTTACCACCAGCTTCCCGCCTCCGGAGGCGGTCGGCTGCAGGCCCGCCCACGGGATGCCCACCGGATCATCGTTGCCCGGCGTGATGATGCAGCGCAAGCTAGGGCCGAAACCTCCAGATATCACAGCCCGAGCAGCGGCCCGGGGGTAG
>CAWFLH010000004.1:0-718329 GCA_963816575.1 uncultured Acidobacteriaceae bacterium
CAGCCCGCGCCGACCAACTGGGAGACGATGGTACCAACGATCTGGCCGTCAGCGATGTGCTGCGCACCAATGAACTCCAGGCCTGGTTCCTCAGCGAACACCTGGTCGATGCTCCGCTCGTACACGCAGAGCAGCCGCGCCTGCGCAGCGCGAGCTAACTTCGTCGCAAACAAATCGAGCAGGCTCTCACCGCAGAGCCTGCTCTTTTGTTTGTGTTCGATTCGTGGACTACGTCCGGCTGCCCGCCTTCAGATTGTCGTGATCGTAGTATTCGTAGGCTGACATCGGCTTCTCGCCGCCTTTCTTCCAGGTGCGCGAATCCTCCGGCAACTTGCCCAGCACCCGCGCCATTTCCCGGATATGCATCGCCACCGTTCCACAGCACGCGCCAATGAAGTTGATTCCGATATCGCGCGCCTGCGCCGCGTACGTCCCCATTTCCTGCCGCGTAAGCTGCAGCGGATCTAACGCATAAGGAAACTCCGCCAAGCTCGTGAAATCAGGCTTCGCCTTCGGAGTGCGGTAAGCGACCGGCTGGCATGCCAGATACCCCGATACCGCCTCGCGCATTTCCTCCATCGGACCCAGAATGTGCTCCGGCGGCCGCAGGCAGTTCATGCCAACAATGTCCGCGCCGGCATCGAACAGCGCCTTCGCAGCGTCGGCCGCGCTCTTGCCGTCGGTCGTCTCATCCTTGTTCTCGAAACAAATCGTGACCATCGTGGGCAGGCCGGTCTTCTTCCCCCGCTCCACGGCGATCAGCGCTTCTCCGAGAAAAGAGAACGTCTCCCCAATGATGAAGTCCACGCCCTCCTCAACCTGCACCGCCAGTTGCTCGTCAAAGGTCTTCCGCACCCGGTCAGCGGCCGACGCGCTCCCCGGTTCGTACATCCACGTCAGACTCAGGTTCCCGGCAACCAGGCAACGGTCACCCGCAACCTCACGCGCAATGCGGACCGCCGCTCGGTTCAAATCCTGCAATCGATCCTCAAGGCCCACCGTGGCCAGCTTGTCTCGGCTGGCATAGAAGGTCAGCGCCTGCAGCACTTCCGATCCCGCTTCGCGAAACTCCACATGCAATTCGCGCAACGCCTCGGGATGCGTCAACACCACCTCCGGAGTGAATGGACCCGCGCGCACCCACCCGCGCTTCTCCAGTTCCAATAGATATCCGCCGTCGCCCAACACCGGCCCGTCCTTCAACCGTTCCAGAATGCCCTTCTTTTTCATGCGCCCTCCTTATCTCGATGTTCTTCGTTGCGTCCTTCGCGATTCTGAGTACCTTTGTGGTCAAAAGCTTTAAGCTGCTGCATTGAATTGCCCCTTCTTCCAATCGCGCAGAGCTTGCCTCGCCGCGTTCCGCCCCGGAGCACCAGTAACCCCGCCGCCAGGATGCGCCCCTGCTCCGCACAGATAAAGTCCGCGAATCGGCGTACGATACTGCGCCCAGTTCGCCACCGGACGCATAAAGAAGAGTTGCTCCAGTCGCAAATCCCCGTGAAAAATATTCCCCTCGGTCAATCCATAAGTTCGTTCCAGGTCCAGCGGCGTAAGCACATGCCGCGCGATGATCGACCCCGGCACGTTAGGCGCATACTCGGCAATCTTCTTCACCACCCGATCCCCCAGCAACTCCCGCTTTTCATCCCAGTTTCCCTCGCGCAATTTGTAAGGCACATATTGCACAAAGCAGGTAAGGATGTGCTTGCCCGCAGGCGCTAGTGACGGGTCCGCATTCGACGAAACTACACAGTCCACCCACAGCTCTTCCGGAATCTCGCCAAATTTCGCAATGTCATAACATCGCTCAGCGAACTCGAGCGACGGTACCAAGGTGTAGAAAGTCCGTTCCAAAGGCGTTGCCTGCGGCGACGTCCCCGTGAACCGCGGCTCCTCCGCCAATACGAAGTTCACCTTCGCGCACGGCCCATCCATCTTGATCCCACGCACTGCAAACAGAAAATCTTCCGGCAACTCGCGCGCCGCAACCATTTTCAAAAACGTCCGCTTCGGATCGGCGTTCGAAAGAATCATCCGTCCGCGAACTTCGCTGCCGTCCTCCAGCACCACGCTGCAGGCTCGCCCGTCGCGCACTTCAATCTGCGCCACCGACGCCGAAGTCCGAATCTCCACCCCCAGTTTCTTCCCCGCCGCGGCCAGCGCCTGCGTGATCGATCCCATCCCTCCCATCACGTGCCCGTAGAAGCCCTGCAACTCGTGTTCACCGCCGCTCAGCAGGTGAAACAGCAGTCCGATCGCAGTTCCCGGCTGATACGGCCCGCCATGCTTGCCGTAAACGTTGTTAGCCAGAAACATTGTCTTCATCTTCTCGGATTCGTAATTGTGATCGAGAAATTCCCCCAGACTCCCGGTAAGAAAAGAAATCAGCTGCGCAATCTCCGCACTCGAAATTCCGCGAAACCGTTTGCCCACGCGAAACAAATCGCTCCAGCCGCTGACGGTCGAAGTGTCAATCTCCGGTGGAGGCTCCATAAAAAACGGCTGCAGATACCGCGCCAGCTTCTTCAGTTGATCGTCAACCTCAACAAACCGTGCCGCATCCTTCGTGGATATTTTTCCAAACTCCGCCTTCGCTCGTTCCCGATCCACCCACCACGGAACCACGTGTCCATCGGGGAAGGGAACTTGAATCGCCGGGTCGCAGGGAACCATGCGCAGCCCATGATCGGCCAAGCCAAGTTCCGCAATCACTTCCGGCCGCAGCATGCTGGCAATATAGGAAGTAGTCGAAACCCGGCAGCCCGGAGCGATCTCCTCCGTCACGCAACACCCGCCGACAATCTCACGCCGCTCGAGCACCAGCGTAGAAAGTCCGCTGCGTGCCAGATATGCGGCCGCAGTCAGCCCATTGTGGCCGCCGCCGACGACGATCGCGTCGTAAATAAAGTTGGAAGCTGGTTTCACCGAGACTGACTCGTACGCCTCACGAAAAATCCTGACCCTAAGTCACTCCGCTGTGCCACGCGGAACCATACATTACTGCACTACTCACTAAAAATGAAGTTGAAACTATGAACCATCTCTTATATGCTTCCATGACTTGGAGTCATTCATGAGCGGAATCGCCAGCAATCCCGTCGCACCCCCGCGTTACATGCGTCAGCCCGCACCCCGTCCCCGGTCCGAAGCCAAGCGTTCCCGCATCATCGACGCTGCCATGCAGCACTTCGCCGAGAACGGCTACCACGCCGCCCGCGTCGGCGACATCGCCGCCACACTGGGCATCGCGAAAGGTTCCATCTTCCAGCACTTCGGCAGCAAAGACGGTTTGTTCTTTGAAGTCTACAAACGCGCTGTGCGCTCCTTCTCGAAATATCTGGACGCTCCCGCCGAGGTTCGTGCGGCCGGCTTCTTCGACGTTCTTTATTATTGGCTGGTCCGCACCGAACATCTCCTGCGCGAGGATTGGATCCCCTATCGCATCTCGCTGCTCGGCAACTACGGCACTGATCTGGTGTTGAAGCGCGAAATCAATCGCTTCCTCACCACGGAAGATCCCTACGGTATGGTGGCCTTTGTGCGTTTCGGCATCGAGCGCGGCGAATTGCGCAAGGATATGGACGCGGAAATGATTGTCTCCCTGCTCGACTGGACCTTCGAACGTTTCCAGGATGCCTTGCTAACCGCCGAACTCGATCCCGGCCTGTTCCGCCGGCAAGGCGAGATGCCCGAGAAAAAGGAAGCGCGCATTCGGCAATTTCTCGCGCTCTTGCAGGGAGCAGTCGGCGCCGCTCCCGCGTCTGCGATTCGCAGCCATCGTGAGATACGCAAGATAGCGCCAGTTGAACTGGTTGCCAGGCCGAAGGCGTTGTAGCAAAACCGAGCCAGCCCGGCGCAAATTAGTGTAGAACTCCAGAGTGAGAACGATTCAGATGCCGCAAACCTCCATCGAGCAGATCCTTTCCAGCTACGACGACCGCGCCCCGCTGTCGCAAGCCTCAACCATCCCCGCCGCCTGGTATGTCGATCCCCGCATCGCCGAACTCGAGCGCCTCAGCGTCTTCAGCAAAACCTGGCAACTAGTCGCCCGTACCGAACAAGTGAAAACACCGGGCCAATTCGTGAGCACAAGGGTCGCCGGTGAGCCGATCGTAGTAGTCCGAGGCAACGACGGTGCGCTGCGCGCCTTCTACAATGTTTGTCGCCATCACGCCGCCGCCGTCGTAACCGAACCCTGCGGCCACGCCGCGCTCCTGCATTGTCCCTACCACGGTTGGAACTACGGCCTCGATGGCTCCCTGAAAGGCATGCCCGAATTCGAAGGCGTCGAGAATTTCGATCGCGCGCAAAACGGCCTCGTCCCCATCCGAGTCGAAACCTGGGAGTGTTTCGTCTTCATCAACCTCGACAACCACGCCGCCCCGCTCGCAGAATTTCTCGGCGGCCTCGTGCAGCGCATCGCCCCGCTCGGAATCAGCAAGCTCCACTACTTCGACCGCCGCACCTACGACATCAATTGCAACTGGAAGGTTTTCGTCGATAACTACCTCGACGGCGGCTATCACGTCCCGCATCTGCACAAAGGCCTGAATTCAGTTCTCGACTACAAGCAGTACACCATCGAGAACGAAGACCGTTACTGCCTCCAGTCCAGCCCCATGGTCTCTTCCGATACCGACGCCGCCACCGGAGCCGCGCGCAAAGGCGATCGGGCCTGGTATTTCTGGCAACATCCCAACCTGATGATCAACTGCTACGAGGGATACATGGACACAAATCTTGTAATCCCCGTCGACGTCGATCACTGCCACGTGGTCTTCGATTTTTATTTCGGAGACGTCGGCGACGCCGCGCGCGAATACAACGAGCAGTCGGTGAACGTAGGCAACCGCGTGCAGGAAGAAGATCTCGGCATCTGTGAAGACGTGCAGCGTGGCTTGAAGTCACGAGCCTACCGCGCCGGACGCCTTTCCGTCCGCCGCGAAGCCGGCGAACAATTGTTCCACCGCCTCCTCGCAGCCGACCTAAAACGCGGCGTAGAGCCGATATCCGCCGCCGCGGATTAGGAAGCACATGATCGGGAAGGGCACGACTTCAGTCGTGCCGTTGGTCCCGCAAAACGCCCCGCGGCTTTAGCCGCTGAGGTAAGCTCGCCCTCACTGACGATCCCTGGCAATCGTCTCCCGCCAGGTTTTCGACTTAATCATCACTCCATCCTTCAACAACTCCCGCGTGTACTTATAATAAAAATTCTTCTGATCAGTCGTAACCAGCAAATGTCCGCGCCAGGTCAGCGTGCGCCCTTGCAGAGTAAACACGCTCTCCGCTTCTCCGCGCACCGAACAACTCTCCGGATGCGCATCCTCCGCATCGTAAGTCAGATTCTCATAATCGATTTCTTTCCCCCACGGATACTCGCCGCTTTCCTGCCCCTTCCAATGCACAGTAGTCTTGTGACGAGCCTCATCACGCTCCACGGTCCACTCGCCCGGCCAGGGAAATCCCTCACTCTTGAGATCAGTCCTTTCTTCCGAAGGCTCAGGCGGAGAAAACGCAGGCGGAGCAACTCCGTGCTCGGGCACCACCGGCAAAACAATCCGTGAACCATCACTCCCGCCAAGTTCGAGAGAAGTCGTCATCGAGTAAGGCGTAGGCAGCATCATCGGCCACAACGCATTCGAAACTGCCACGCGAATCCGATGCCCCTTGGGAAACACCCACGAAGTCAAATGCATTTCAATATCCAGCGGATAAACTTTTCCCGGCACCAGATCGCGAGGCTCGCTCATCGAATCCCGCTGTGCCCCGTTGATCCCAGCCCCGGTAATCTGCGTAACGGTTCCATCCGGTGCCACATCCGAAAGTCGCGCAAACCAATCCGCCAGCGGCGCCGTAGCCGAAGCCCGCAACAAAGCATGCGGACGCCCCAAAATCGCCACATCCGCTTGCAACGGCGCCGAATCGTAAACCAAACTGAAAGCATCCACCGGCCGCACATCACTCAACAACTCACCCCACCAGAACCCAGCCTCCACGCCAATCGACGGCACATACTTAAGCTGATGCGTGTCCGCCTGCGTCGCATTCTCGGCCAGCAAATGATTCGACTGAAAAAATAAAGTCGACGCCCGCGCATCCTTAGGAGGCCAAACATCCTCCCGCCTCCACTCCCCAGGCACATTTTCCAGACTAGGATCCGGCGCATGCCAATGCTGCATATAAATCACCAGCCGCGGATCACGCTCCACACCGGTATCCCGTCCCTTCAGCCAATGATCAAACCACCGCACCGCCTCATTCCGCCACTCAATCTGCGGACCAGGCTCAGCCTCATTCGGATACGTATGGTTCCACGGCCCCACAATCGCCCTCACCGGCCCGCTAGCCTGCATCAGCATGTCCGTCACGTTATCGCGATATCCATCCAGCAATCCGCCAATCAAGAAACTAGGAATTGTAATTTCTTTTAACGGACGCACCGGCTCCCGCCAGAACGCCCCATCATGCTGATGTTTCAAATAAAGCAGCGACCAAGGCGGCGTCTCAAACCGCGGCCCCAAAACTCTCTCGTCAGTCGTATAATCCGGAGCCCCGGTCCATCCCTCCGCCATATCCATATTCAATTCGAACTCATCGATATGTGCGATGCCATCCACATAGTGCACGTCATCATGAAACAATTCCGCCGTAGCGTCGATCGCCAGAATCGCCTTCAACCCCGGCGTATGCCGCATCGCCATCTGCAGAGAATTAAATCCTCCCCACGAAATGCCAAACATTCCCACGTTCCCATTCGACCAACTCTGATGAGCCAGCCATGCAATCACCTGCTCGCCATCGACTTGTTCTTGTTCGGAATATTCCCGCTCCGGCGGCGCGCCCTCACTCGCGCCAAATCCGCGAATATCCACTCGCACACTCACATACCCGCGCCGCGCAAAATAAGCATGCTTCGGATAATCCCCCGCCGCCGTGCCATCATCTTTTCGATAAGGCAAATACTCCAGCAGGGCAGGGAACTTCTCTCCCGCCTTCGCCCCATCCGGCATGTAAAGCGTCGCCGCCAGCCGCACCCCATCCTTCATGGGAATCCAGGCCTGCTCCATGCGAACCCCGTACGAGGGCGGAGAGGGCGGCTCACTCGCAAAAACGCTTTCGGTGACAAAGATAAGGGGAACAACGGAAGCGAAGAGGAGCAGACAGAGTATTTTGGGCCTCGTCTCGATCAACTTAGACTCCTGAATGGGATATCTGTGCCGCGGATCTCCAGCGGCTTGTCCCTCAGAAACACCAAGATCAGCGCAGATAGTGTTGTGGCGATTGTAGAAGTCAAGAAAATGAAAAGATCCTTGTGGAAGGCCCGAAGGATTAGCTCTGTTAAGCCGGCCGCGGAAAGGACGCCCGCACAAAGAACCGCATAGATTGCAAAAAAGGAGTTCCGAGACGAACGAAGGCTAGGTCGGCGGGACCATACCCAAAGGCAAATAGCCCACACCAAACAGGCCGCGCCTTCTCCAATCAGAAGCCGAAGATTCTCGAAGGGAAGATTGACGATTCCAAATCCTGCGCCATACATGATGCCGGTCTCAGCCAGAATTGTTAGAGCGCCAACAACGAGCGACAGGGGCATGCCTCCCCAGAGGACAAGCGCTCGCCTCCAATCTGCGCGGTCGGCGACATTGCTGGTTCGATTGAGAAATGCGCCATGCGCGTAAGACGCCAGAGCGAAAGGCAGGCTCATAACTATGGGAATGAGAACGCTATCTCTTCCGTAGTTAAAGCACCACGCCTGCCACCAGCCCGCGAGGCAAGAAGACAGAACATAGATATAGTCGATGAATTGTGGATGCCTCCTACTGAATTGCTCGTCGCGCATTGTCGTGCTACGTCCTCGTCCGACGGGGCTGGGCTAAAATTTACTCCTGCCCCAACCCCTGTTCCCGCCGCATCGCCCGCAGATCAATCCCCAACTGCTCCGCCTTCTTATAAAGATGACTCCGCTCCAGCCCCAGCGACTTAGCCGCCAGACTGACGTTGGAATGACTTCGCTTCAACTCCGCCAGGATGACTTCCCGCTCGAAAGCATCCACGCGCTCAGCCAGCGCTCCCGACGAAAACCCAGAAGAAATCGAAGCGCCATCGACGCCTTTCGGCAAGGCCAGCTCCACGGTCTCAAGATCAACCTGCCCGCCAGTAGCCAGCAGCATCAACCGCTCAACCATGTTCCGCAACTCCCGCACATTCCCCGGCCAGGAATGAGACTGCAACGCAGCCATCGCCTCCGCACTGAACGGAACCACCTTCCATCCATTCTGCGCGCTCACCTGCGCCGCAAAATGCCCGACCAGCAAAGGAATATCCTCTCTTCGCTCGCGCAACGGCGGCAGCACCAAAGGAAAAACATAAATCCGGTGAAACAAATCCTGCCGGAATTTCTCCTCCCGTACCCGAGCTTCTAAATCACGATGCGTAGCCACCACCACCCGCACATCCACGCTAACCGGCTTATCCCCGCCGATGCGCTCCACTTCTCCTTCTTCCAGCACCCGCAGCAACTTGGCCTGCATGGCCAGCGGCATATCGCCAATCTCATCCAGAAAAATCGTGCCGTGATCCGCCTGCTCGAACTTCCCAATATGACGGCCGCCCGCTCCCGTGAACGATCCTTTCTCGTGCCCGAAAAGTTCCGACTCTATCAGCTCCGCCGGAACCGCCGCACAATTCAAAGTAACAAATGCTCCTCCAGCCCGAGCACTGCGTTCATGAATCGTCCGTGCCACCAGCTCTTTCCCCGTCCCGGTTTCTCCCAGGATGCAAACCCGCGTCTCACTGGCCGCCACCCGCTCCACCTGCGCCATCACGCGTTGCATGGCCGCACCCTGCCACACAATCTCATGCTTGCCCAGCCGCTGTTTGAGTTGCCGGTTTTCGCTCTCCAGCCGCCGCAGCTTCAGCGCATTCTCTACCGTCAACAACAGTTTCTCGGTCGAGATCGGCTTCTCCAGAAAATCCAGCGCGCCCAGCCGCGTCGCCCGCACCGCCGTTTCGATGTCCCCCTGCCCAGACATCATCACCACAGGCGCAGTAACTCCCTGCGCTTTCAATTCCTCAAGCAATGCCAGCCCACCTTTTCCCGGCATCACCACATCCGAAAGGATCACGTCAAAATTCTGTGCCTTAGCCAACTCCAGCGCCTTCGCAGCGTTGTCGCACACGGTAGCCTCGTGCCCCGCCAGCCGAAACGCCCGCGCCAGCGACGCCAGCGTGTTCGCTTCGTCATCCACAATCAGCAAATGTGCTTTCGTCGGCAACCGTCCTCCGATTTCTGGATTACCTCATCCCGCGTTCTGCGCGGACTCCGCATTCCGGCCCAACTCAATCACAAAGGTTGTTCCTCGACCCGGCTCGCTCTTCACATGAATACTCCCCCCATGATCGCTAACCACCGACTGCACAATAGCCAGCCCCAGACCAGTCCCATGCGCCTTGCTCGTATAATAAGGAGTAAAGATTCGTTCGCACTCCTCCGCCGTCAACCCCGCTCCCGTGTCTGCCACCTCGATCACCACGTTACCGCCGTCACCACGCGTCCGTAGCGAGAGCGTCCCGCCCTCCGGCATCGCATCCATTGCGTTCAGCACCAGATTCGAAATTGCCCGGTGCAGCAACTCCGCATCCGCCGCCACCGTCTCCAGGTGCGGATCCAGTTGCAGGTCGCACCTGATCTTCGCACGTCCCGGCGCTTCCAGTTGTGCCTGAAACAGCTGCACCACGCCGCGAAGCACTTCATTCACCTGCACCGCCTGCAACTTCGGTTGCGGCATCTTCGAAAATTCGCTGAACCTCCCCACAATGCCCTTCAGATTCGCGATCTCCGCCAGCAACGTCCGCGAACTCTCTCGAAACACTTCCTCGAACTGTTCCGGAGTCTGTTGCCGCGCCCGCACCAGATTCTCCACCGTCAACTGCAGCGGAAACAGCGGATTCTTCAACTCATGCGCCAGCCGCCGCGCCAACTCCCGCCACGCCGCCACCCGCTCCGCCTGCATCAGCCGGTCTTTTTGCCCCAACAATTCCGTAGTCATTCGATTAAACGAATCGGCCAGTTGTCCCAGTTCATCGTCGCCCAACACATCCACTCGCGTATTCCAATTTCCCTCCGCAACTTCCTGCGCCGCATGCGCCAGCTGCTCCACCGGACGCGTCACCCGAGCCGCCGCCCAACTACTAAGAAGAATCGCCAGCAGAATCCCCCCGCCTCCCACCATCAGCGCCGCCGAGCGAATATGCCGCATCAACTCCACGTAACTCCGCCGCGAATTCCCAATCAGCAAAATCGCCAGCAGCGGACGATCCTTCCCCGCACCCGCGCCCAGCAACGGGATCGCATGAAATACCTCATCCTCGGCCCCATCCCCCGACCAACGCACCAGCCATGAGGTTTCCTCTTTCGCTTGCCGCACAGCGTCGACCAAAGGTTCCAGCTCCTGTGCCGGACGAACGTTCCCTCCAGTAGTCTCACCCGGATCCACCAGCAACTCCGCCGCAAACCGCTCGCCCCGATTCTGATACAGCAAAGCCCGCATTCCCACCGGCAAATCGATCCCGGATAGAAACGATTTATCCAGTCGCCGGCCCCCAATCACATAAACCGGACGTTCTCCCACTCGCGTAGCCCGCACCGCAAACAATCCCAGCGCCGTTCCGTCCGGCAGTTCTTCCTGCTTAAGAAACGCGCTCTGATCAGCCGACGCCGCAAAGCTCCCTGCCCCTGGCTCCGGATAACCAAACTTGGCCGGCCACTGCGCCGAAGAAATAATGGTTCCATCACTTTCCACAAACTCCAGAAAGTCGAGCCGGTTATTTTCCGCGGTAGTCTTCGCCAACTCAAAGTAAGGCCCCGCATCCGCCTGCGGACGGTTCAACTTCACCGCCATCCGCCCCAAATCTTCCGACGCCGCGATCGCCGAGACTCGCCGCGCCACATCCTCGCCCTGCCGGTTGAACTCGCGCCGGAACTGCGTTACCAGCGCCGAAGTTCGTTCATCCTCACTACGCTCAAACGCCCGCCGCGTCACCGCCGACACCAGCCACGTCACCGCCGCCACAGACAGGAACACAGTTAGCGCAAACACGGTCAGCAGCTTTCGCCGAAACATCATCACCTTTCCTTTTCCGCCAGCATCAGGTGTTGTACGATGCCACGGAATCGTTTGCATGATATCTCACCGTCCGATCCGCCGCTGTGCCGATGTGGGGACAGCCGCCCCCGCCTGTCCGTCGAGCGCAGCTCGACTCTCCCCCAGCGCGCCGAACCACCGACAAAGCGCAATGTCCTAACCTGTTGGATAGTTGGCGATGCTGTGGAAAGCGCGACCCCCGAGCGCGGCAACGCCAGAAGAAGATGGCCAGCCCCGGCGGACGACCGGAACTGGCCCCTGGCCCCTGATCACTGGCCCCTGACCCCTGACCACTATCTTCCCGCCGGCTTACTCTGACTAGCCAGATCCATGCCGCGCAAAACATCGTTGGCAAAAAAGAACTTCCCATCCGCCGGCACCATCATGATCTGCAGCTTGTCCGAAAGCCTCTCCGCCACAATCTTATTAATCAGCAGCGGATTATCTTTCAAGATCGCCGCCTCCCCATGCAGCCTCTCCGCATCCGCCACCGCCGTCACACGAATGCGATCCGCCTCCGCATCCGCCAGCAACCTCCGACGCTCGCTCTCAGCTTTGCTGTCCATCACCTTTGCCTGCGCCTCCGCGTCTGCCAGCAGTTTCCGCCGTTCCCCCTCAGCCTTGCTGTCGATCTCCTTAGCCTGCGCTTCCGCTTCCGCATTCTGGATGGTCGCTTCCTTCCGCGCCTGCGCCTCCAGCCGGCTCTGCTGAATCTGCTTCTCCTTCAGCGGCAGCGTGTATTGCATCGCATCCGCTTCGCCCTTTGCCTGCAGCACCCGCACCCGCGCTTCACCCTCAGCCTGCTTCACCTGCTGCGCCTTCGTCGCCTCGGCTTCCAGTTCCGCAATCCGCACCTGCTTCGTCTTCAACTCCGTCTCCACACCCATTCGGTCGTTCTCCTGCTCTTTCAAGAGCAGCGCCTCCAGCCCCTTCGCATATTCCGGCGGCAGCTGGATATCCCTCAGCATCACCTCTTTCACCACAATCCCATCCGCCGCCAGCTTCTGCGTGATCAGCGCCGACGCCCTCTGCCGCACTTCCTCCCGCTTCGCCGAAAAAACATCCCGCACCGTATAATTCGGCACCACTTCCCGCCAAACGCTAGCCACCGTAGGCGGCACAATCTCCCGCTCCACCGGACGCGGCAAATTTCCCTGGATATAATCCAGCCGCTTAGCATCCAGCCGGTACCGCACCGTAATCGCCAGCCCCAAAGTCAGGCCTTCTTTAGCCTGCACGTCCAGAAGTTGTGGCTTCGGAGGAAGCCCACCAGCCGAAGGCTTCGGAGCTTCCGAATCCCCAGTAGTAAAAACCTGATCGCGAGTATCAAACAGCGCCACATCCTCCACCAGCGGCATCACCATGTGCGCCCCCGGATAAAGCGTCCCAGGCACCGTCCCGCTCACCTCGCTAATTCGCACCCCAGCCATCCCGCTCGGCACCACCACAATGCTGAACGCAACCAGCATCGGTCCCCAAGCCAGCATCACTAGAGCCAGCGAAGTCCGCCACCGCACCACCGCCGGCGCCGCACTCACCGCCCCTCCCGGAGTAGCCAGCAATCTCCGGTACAGCATTTCGCGATACAAATCGTAGGTGAGAATGCAAACGCCCGCGATCATCATTCCCACGCCGCATGTAATCAGCAAATACCGCAACGCCAGCATCGTAGTTCTCCCATGCGCCTCAGCGCTTCTGCTCCAATTTCACCGGCACGATCTGCGGAACCATCTGTCGCGCGGTTTGAGGGACAAAGTGCGGAGCGAAGAACATCCGGAACACCTGCCCAAAAATCAATTCCTCCGCCAGCACCGCCACCGCCACCGAAAAAATCAGGCCCGCCACCACCGCCATAAATGTGATCGCCATCTGCATAAAACCTCCCGTATGCCGCAAGGCACACCAACCTGAATCGCAGGACGAGCACCAATCGCCATGGGATTGAAAACGCAGGACTTAAAAGAAGGTGCCGAGCGCCCAAGAGTGGCTATTAAAGGTCAGTGTGTCACTTCCAACACGCTCCGTCGGCCAAGCGGTTGCTGTTCTTAAGTTCTTTAGTTTTCTCTGTGTCTCTGTGACTCTGTGGTGAAGAAGCTCTTTCCCGCGGCAATTTGACTCCCCACCCCCCACCCGCTAAAGTTGCCCGCATGAACGTAGTCAAAGCCACCCGCCAGTTCGAAACCTGGCTGGCCGAGCGCACCCGCATCGACCCGAGAGACCTCCGCCTGAAACACGCAAACATGAAGAAGGACGTCTTCATGTTCTTCCGCGCCACCTACTACCGCTGGGCACAACTCTGGCCGCATGTCTGTCCCGACGCATGCCAGGCCCCGCTAGTCCTCGCCGTAGGCGATCTCCACGTCGAAAATTTCGGAACCTGGCGCGACCTCGAAGGCCGCCTCATCTGGGGCGTCAACGATTTCGACGAAGCCTGGCCCATGCCCTACACCATCGACTTGGTCCGCCTGGCCGTCAGCGCCCACCTGGCCGCCGAAGCCGGACACCTCCCCGTCAAGCGCGAAGACATCTGCACCGCCATGCTCGAGGGCTATCACGAAAGCATCCAGGAAAAAGGCTGCCCCTTCGTTCTCGGAGAAAAACATCAATGGCTCCGCCGCATCGCCGAAGGCGTGCTCCGCGATCCCGTCCACTTCTGGCAGAAAATGGACGCGCTCCCCACTCTGAAAACCGACTGCCCCATCAGCGCCATCGACGCCATCGAGCACCTCATGCCCGCGCCCAACATCCCCTATCGCCTCACCCACCGCACCGCCGGACTCGGCAGCCTCGGCCACGCCCGCTACGTAGCCATCGCCGACTGGCACGGCGGACGCATCGCCCGCGAAGCCAAGGCCCTCGTCCCATCCTCTTCCCACTGGGCTCAGACCGTCGAAGCCGACCATGACGACGGCCCCGCCGAGATCCTCTATCAGACCATCATCAACCGCGCCGTCCGCTGTCCCGACCCCTTCGTCCAGCTCCGCGGCCGCTGGATCGTCCGCCGCCTCGGCCCTCTCTGCTCCCGCATCGAACTCGGCTCCCTCCGCGCCCCCGACACCGAACTCAAACTCCTCCACGCCATGGGATGGGAGACCGCCAACATCCACCTCGGCACCCCATCCGCCCGCAAACTAATCCTCCGCCACCTAGCCCGACAAAAACCCAAGTGGCTGCACCGCGCCGCCGAATCCATGCTCCAATCCACCCGCATCGACTGGAACATCTGGAAGAAAAAAGGCTACGCCTGATCCCAGGACGTAATTCCGAAGCGAGCTGAAAGAAAAGGGTTGTCATTCCGAACCGGGCGGAACGCCCGGTGAGGAACCTGCTTTTCTCGTCCGGCGTGCTCCACGGCGAGAGGGTGGGGATTTTGATCCAGCATTCTGCGTTACACTATCTCGCCGCCATGCCGCGAATCCCCCAAAACCCCAACCACCTACTAACCCAACTAGAAGCCGCCAAAAACCCAACCCACTCCACCCAAATCCAAAAACTCCTAACCCACCTAGCAAAACTCGATCTGGACCCCCACCAACTAATCCGCTTCCACGAATCCCTCCTATTCCTCCGCGCCTTCCCCCACGCCGCGTCTCAAATCCCGCGCCTGGAAAATCTCCTGAACACGTTCCACCAGCGCATAGAAAAGCTCCGCGCCGCCAACGCCGACATGTCCGTCTTCGACGACTTCGACACTTCCGGCATAGCCGGCACGATAATGCAAGACACGCTCTCCTTCGACGTAGCCCAATGGCTAGTCGATCGCATTCCCAAAAATGTAGAAATCGCCTGGAACGATTACTGGGACGACTACCAAGCCGAGCGCGCCCGCGGCAACACCTGGCCTCGTTTCATTCCCCTATTAGAAGAAGACGCTGACGTAGAAGCCAACATCCCCTGGCAAACCTGGCTAGACGCCGCCCGAGGCCGCCAGAACGCACTCCCGTGGTTGCTGAATCAATTCGCGAAACTCCCACTCCCCGCGCGCCAGCAATCCGAACTCTACGACTCCCTCCGGCTCCCACTCGGCTGGAACCTGGAAAACCTGAAACTATCCCGCACCCGCAACTTCACCCGTCCCCGCCACTTCTACTTCCACACCACTCCCCTAATCCAGCGCAGCCAAGTAGATCTAGAGCAAGAGCTATCGAAACCAGCACCTAAACTGGAAAAGCTCTCCCGCCAAGCCGGAGAGCAAGTGATGAACGACATCCGCGAAGTGATGGTAGTGCGCTACCGCGAACTCTACGGCACCACGCTAGGCGATCCCAAAACAGTAGTCCGCGCCGACGTAGGCCGTGGCGTAATCATGCACTTCTGGGGACTCCCGCCCACCCGACGTCTCCCCCTCCGCGCCTACGTAGCCGGCTACACGCTAAAGAACGGAGTCCCCATCAACTACATCGAAGCCATCGGCCTGTGCGAATGGATCGAGGTAGGCTTCAACACCTTCTACACCTACCGCCAGGGCGAAACCGCCTGGACCTACGCCCAATCCCTGCGCTGTCTCCAGGCCCTAACCAAAGCAAAATGTTTTTCGATTTACCCGTATCAGATCGGCCAGAACAACGACGAAGCCATCGCCAGCGGAGCCTTCTGGTTCTACCGCAAACTAGGCTTCCGCCCAGGCCGTCCCGATCTAGAGAAGTTGTGCGAAAAAGAAGAGAAGAGAATAGCCGCCAACCCAAACTATCGAACTCCCGCCCGCATCCTAAAACGCCTAGCCGAAGCCCACATGTTCTACGAAATGAGCGGACCAATGGATCCCGCGCTCGCCAGAAAGGAATGGAACCAGCCGCGAAGCGGCGGCAGAATGCAGCCCAGGGCGCAAGCCCTGGGTAAAGGCAAGAAAGACGACCAAGCCCCAAAGGGGCGAAAGAACAGCTCCGGCCCCTGGGACACTTTCTCCATCCGCACCCTGGGCCTCCAAATCAACCGCCGCATGGCCCAGAAATTCAACGGCGACAGCCAGAAAATCCGCCAAGCCCCCACCAAAATCGTAATCCGATCTCTAAACCTCAACCCCGCCCGCTGGACGTCTCCTCAAAAGCAATCTCTAGAAAACTGGTCTCTAGTCCTCGCTCAAATCTCCAACCTAACTGACTGGACGCCCAAAGAAAAACGCAAACTAATCGAAATCATCCGCGCCAAAAGCGCGAGCACCGAAATCCCCTACCTCCGCCAAACCCAACACCACCTTCGCCTCCGCGCCGAACTCCTGCGTCTAGGCTCATGACTGTGTAGAGTTTGTCATTCCGAAGCCCGTCGCAGCCGCGATAGCGGCGAGAAGGGCGAGGAACCTGCTGTCCCCTCCGCCACCGCGACTCATGTAGAGACAGCCGCCTCGGCTGTCCAGGCAGGGCGAAGCCCGCCTGTAAAAACTCAGCCGGATCCCTTACTTCTGCTCCGCCTTCTTCTCAGCAGCCGCTTTCTTCGCCTCCACAGTCCACGGAGGCACAATCCCGTTTTCCCGCGCGTAAGCCACAGATTGTCCCAGATGCTCATGCGCATCGCTAACCAGGATGTACACCACGTCGCCGGCGTTTGCCGAAGGGCCCAGTTTCGGCAGCAGTCTCGCGAAATCCGCATTACTCATGCCCTCGATAGCGTTCCGCGTGAACTCCCACGATTTGTTCAATTCCGCCACGATCCGGGCCTTATCGGTCGTGGATTTCTCAAAAGTCTTCCCGTCGAATCCTGCTGGAGGCTTAGTTCCCATGAGAGAGAGAATCCCGTAGCGCTCGCCCGCCACATGGAGAAAAACTTCCGCGAAAGATCGCGAGCCCTCCGCAGGGCGCCACGTCATTTTGTCGGCAGGAAGAGCGTTGGCCAGGTCCACAAACTTCTTCTGCACCGCCTCCAGATCAAGCAGAGCCTGCGCTTTCATGTCGTAGCTGGGGGCGGTATGATCCACAGACCCCGGCGTGTCCGCACTCTTCGCCGCAGCGCAAATCGTTGCCGAGCCAAAAGCCACCAATAGCAGAAACACAAACAAAAACACTCGCTTCATGTTTGATCGGTACATGTTCGATCCTCCTCAGATAACCACTGCTCACCTTAGACGGCCCAACGGAAAAATGGCCCTCATCCGCGCAGTAAGTTTTTTCTTCCGAGAACGTAAGCACGTTTCCCATCCCAGCCCCTTCAGGGGCGACATTCATTAGCCCCGGACGTAAGTCCGGGGAAAGTTCGATACGAACGGAACCGAGTCCCGCAGGTACGGCACAAGTTCGCCCATCGAGCATATTTCCTTGACCTCGCACCTGCTAAAGTTTCAGCTATCACTGTCATGCCCCACCCCATACTCCTCTACGACGGCGTCTGCGGACTATGCAACCGCCTGGTCCAACTCATCCTCCGCGACGATCGCGACAAAGTCTTTCGCTTCGCCTCGCTGCAAAGCACGCTAGCCGCCAGCGTCCTAACCCGCCACCACGCCAACCCCACCGATCTGGACACGGTCTACGTAGTCCTCAACCACGACCGCCCCGACGAACACTTGCTCTCCCGCTCCGCAGCCGTCCTCTTCATCCTGAAGCAATTGAAAGGCCCCTACCGCCCAACCGCATCCCTACTGCAACTTCTCCCGAAATTCCTCCGCGACGCCGCCTACAACACCGTAGCCCAACACCGCTACCGAATCTTCGGCCACAACGACACCTGCTCCCTACCCAACGATCAAGATCGCCCCCGCTTCCTCGACCTTTAAGGCTCAAATTTGTCATCCTGAGCGGAGGATGTGCTTCGCGGAAGCGAAGCACATCCGCAGTCGAAGGACCCCTCGCCTGCCAGCGCCACGGTCGGCCCAGCAAGGCGTTCTACCACCTCGCCCTCCCTTCCGATTGTCCGGTACTTGCCCCGACCCTCCCTAGTAGTAAAATGTCGCGGGTACATTCCTCCAAGCCGAGGCTTCCATCCATGTCCACGAAAGCTCTAGCCGATCTTCAAGCCAGCAGCATCGATTCGATCCTCCACGAAGACCGCAAATTCGACCCCCCCGTCGAATTCAGCCGCAACGCCCACATCCAGAGCCTCGAAGAATACGAAGACCTCTACAACGAATCGATCGCCGATCCCGACAAATTCTGGACCCGCATCGCCAGCGAACTGCACTGGTTCAAGAAGTGGGACAAAGTCCTCGAGTGGAACCATCCCTGGGCTAAATGGTTCGTCGGAGGCCAAATCAATCTCTCCTACAACTGCCTCGACCGCCACGTCCAGTCCGCGCGCAAGAACAAAGCCGCCATCATCTGGGAAAGCGAACCCGGCGAAATCCGCACCCTCACCTATCAGCAACTCCACCGCGAAGTCCAGAAATTCTCGAACGTCCTCAAGTCGCTAGGCGTAAAAAAAGGTGACCGCGTAGCCATCTACATGGGCATGACTCCCGAACTCCCCGTAGCCATGCTCGCCTGCGCCCGCATCGGCGCGCCTCACACCGTAATCTTCGGCGGATTTTCCTCCAACGCCTTAATCGACCGCATCCACGACTGCCAGGCTTCCACCGTAATCACGCAAGATGGCTCCTACCGCCGCGGCTCCGAAGTAAAACTTTTCCCCGCAGTAGAAGAAGCCCTCAAGTCCTGCCCCACCGTGAAAAACGTAGTCGTCTACAAACGCACCGGCACGCCCATTAACCTGCAGCAAGGCCGTGATCACTGGTGGCACGATCTAATGTCCCAAGCCTCCGACGTCTGCCCCGCCGAACCCTTAGACGCCGAGCATCCTCTCTACATCCTGTACACCTCCGGCACCACCGGCAAACCCAAAGGCGTAGTCCACACCACCGGCGGATATTCCGTAGGCACCTACATCACCACCAAATGGGTCTTTGATCTAAAAGAAGAAGACACGTTTTGGTGCACCGCCGACATCGGATGGGTCACCGGCCACAGCTACATCGTCTACGGCCCCCTCCAAAACGGCGCCACCACCCTCATGTACGAAGGCGCTCCCAACCAACCCGAGCCCGACCGCTTCTGGTCCATCATCGAGCGCCACAAAGTAAATATTTTCTACACCGCCCCCACCGCCATCCGCACCTTCCTCAAGTGGGGCGACCAGTGGCCAAAAAAACACGACATGTCCAGCCTCCGCTTGCTAGGCACAGTAGGCGAACCCATCAACCCCGAAGCCTGGATGTGGTACCGCGAAGTAATCGGCAACAACCGCTGCCCCATCGTCGACACTTGGTGGCAGACGGAGACTGGGCACATGATGCTTACGCCGCTTCCGGGGGCGATTGCTACCAAACCCGGTTCTGCCACGAAACCTTTTCCTGGCGTGGCGGCGGAGATCGTTACTATGGATGGGAAGCCGGTTCCGCTTGGATCTGGGGGATTTCTTGTTATTACCAAGCCCTGGCCGGGGATGTTGCGTACTGTTTACGGCGACCCTGATCGCTATGTGAAAAATTATTGGTCGCAGATTCCTGGGGTCTACTTTACTGGCGACGGGGCGCGGCGGGATAAAGATGGATATTTCTGGATTATGGGACGCGTCGATGACGTGCTCAACGTCAGCGGCCACCGGCTCAGCACCATGGAAGTCGAGTCTGCGCTGGTGGCGCACGAAGCCGTGGCCGAAGCTGCGGTCGTGGGACGTCCTGATGAGCTCAAGGGGCAGGCGATCTCGGCGTTTGTCACGCTTGAGCAGGGACGCAAGCCCACCCTCGAATTGAAAGAAGAATTGCGCAAGTGGGTGGCAAAAGAAATTGGAGCGCTGGCCAAGCCCGATGACATTCGCTTCACCGACACTCTACCCAAGACTCGCAGCGGCAAAATTATGCGGCGCCTTCTGCGCGAGCTCGCCACCAACGGCGAAGTCAAAGGCGACACCACGACGCTTGAAGATTTCAGTGTGATCGCCCGTTTGAAAGAGCAGGACGAGGTATAGCGAAGGCTTTTAAGGGGCTGAAGCCGTGGCCCGCGAGTGAGTCGATTCACGGCGGCTGTGCACTCTGTTTCCGCGTGTGAATTCCACGAATGGTTTCAGGGGATAACCTTCCGTCGGCGGTCTCGTCCAACGCCTATGCGTCGAATCGAGTTGGCAATTGTCGTTTTCGCCGGTGCGTTGATTTTACTGCCTCAGGCTTGGCCGCAGGCCGGGCAACTCAAAACCGCCGAGGCCGTTCTCGACCGCTATAAGCAGGCTCTGGGCGGTGTCGAGGTCATCGCGAAGGTCCAATCCGAAACCGTGCGCGGAGAAATCGAGGGTACCGGCGTCTCCGGCAAGTCGACCTTCGTTTCTTACGCTAAACCGTTCAAGCAGCTCTTTAAGGTTACGCGGGCGGATGGCAGCGAAACCGTTTCAGGACTTGACGGCGGAGTTTCGTGGTCTATCGATTCGCAAGGAGCGAGCATCGACAAAGACACCGCTCCCGAGTCGGTGCGGCGCGATGCCGATCTGCAATATGCGCTCCACCAGCCTGACTATTTCAAAAAGCTCGAACTCGCCGGCGTCACCGACTTCGATGGCCGTCCCTGCTACTGGCTTCACGGCACCACGCACTGGGGCAAGGACAACAATCAGTTCTACGACGTCGAAACCGGCCTGCTCGCCGGCTACCGTTTTCAGGCGGACGACAAATCTACGACGGTCTCGACCCTCGTGTTTCAGGAATACAAAAACTTCGGCGGACCGCTGGTGAGCGACAAGAATGACCCTGCGCACCGGCGATCGCGTGCGGACCTTCACATTCAAGTCCGTTAGCTACGAGCCCGTCGCGGATTCAGTTTTCGAATTGCCGCCGGCGGTCAGACTTCTGTTGAATTGAGCCCACTCAAGCGAAAAGACAGTCTCAATCGACCCCAGCCGCCGCTTCTCACCATTGCCACCCCAAGGGACAGCAGGTTCCTCGCGCGCTTTCAGCGCGCATCGGAATGACAAGATTTTAAGGATGGGCGAGCAAGGCTACAGCAGCAGATGCCACAGGCGGCCTGTGCTCGCCAGATGTCACGCGGAGTGGCGTTCTTTGAATTCCTCGATCTTGGCCTTTGCCTTCTCTTTTGTGTCATCCACGGAGTGGCTGATCTTTTCGCGGGTCGTCTCCCGGCTATCGGCGGCCTTTTCGGAAGCGGCTTGCTTGTGCGATTCGTGGATCTGCTTGGCCGCGTCCTTCGCGTCACCCCAAGTCTCTTTGGCCGCGCCTTTGGCTTGATCGACCACCCCTTTGTTGGCCAGTTTTTCGTTGCCAACCGTTTTTCCGACGCTCTGCTCCACTTTGCCTACTGCCTGATCGATCTTGCCTGTTACCTGATCCTTATTCATAAATTCCTCCTCTATTTTGTGCGGTTGCGGCATTCATCTGAATGCGATTGAGGTCATCCTGTGCCTGAATCCTACGCGTGTATCCCGCGCAGACCATCGGGTAAACCGGGTAGAGAGCCTGAATTTAGGCAGCAGTGTTGTCCGCTGTTGCGACATTACGAACGCGTCACGCCCTCTTGCGGGTTTTAACTGACGTCTTTCTCGCGGCGGCTTGCTTGTTGCGAGATATCACAACGACCTTTCTCTTTTGCTTCTTCTTAGTTGCGAGTTTGGCTGGACGCACCAATTGCAGTTTGGGTTGTTTTGCAGCGCGATGGTGGCCGTGCTGCAGCGGCTGGATGCGCGCCGCTTCTTCGTCCACTCGTAGCTGATTGGCGGCATATTTCTGCCGCTCTTCGTCAAGGTATTCTGCGATCGTTTGAGTGCTCATGGCTGCGAGTGTCGCAGAACCATCTCATTCAATCTGTTCCATTTTGGCCACTCGGCGAGAATAACGGTCCAGGTCGATCGGACCCGCCGCCCAAAACCTGTCAAGGCCCTAAAACTCATCTTTTCCCCGCAACCCATTGTTTCCAGGCGAGAAATAAATCGTCGAAACGTGACACAATCACCCCTCCGAACCTGCTATCCTGTATATAGAGAGTAAAAACTGGCGCAAGCCCTCCAAGGGCGAGCGCCTTTTGCTTTTGGGATGCCTTTTCCCAAGTGCCTTTCCAAAGACCCAGGACCTGATACCCAAGACCTAAATCATGCGCAGACGCAAGGGCCCGTCCCCCGGACGCAACCAGCGTCCGGCCCAAGCCCTGCCTGTTCGTGCCCAAACTCCCTTCGAGCGCGAACAAACCACGAAACGCCGCGGAGAGATCTCCGAACTCGCCTTCGCCCTGGCCGCCGCCCGCCAGGGCTTCGGTATCTCCCGCCCCTACGGCGACAGCGAACGCTACGACATCATCCTTGACCCGCCCCATCTCGAACCCCACGCCCGCCAGCGCCTTATCCGAGTCCAGGTCAAAGCGACTACGCAAGTAGTCGACGGCCTCTACCGCGTCAACGCCCACCGCCGGATCAACGGACGCGCCGTCCCGTACACCCTCTCCGAAGTCGATTTCATCGCAGCCTACATCATCCCCGAAGACGCCTGGTTCATCCTCCCGCTAGCCCACATCCTCGGGCAAACCAGCCTCCTCTTCCGCCCCAAAAAAAGCCGCCGCCCCTGCCCCTACGCCGACTACCGCGAAGCCTGGCACCTGCTCCGCAAACCCGACGGCCTGGAATTCGCGTGACCCGAGAGGGACGGGTGGCCCATTCTAAATTTCGCGTTCTTTGCGAAATTTAGAGTGGGGATGTTGGAGGCTCGAGAAACAAGCAACGGGCCCTGGAAAGTACAGATCGAGTCGGAACAGGCGACACGAAAACACGAAAGAACTTTCGCAAGCTATCTAGGCATGTGCCGAGGAAAATTGGTGATCTAGCTCAGCGACACTCACCCTTCCGCAAAGAACGCGGAAGGATGGGCCACCCGTCCGTTTTCCAGTTAAACTGACAGAATGGCAACCTTTGTATTCGCCGGGAGGGTCCTACCGGTATCCACGAGCTTCACGATGGCAGGTTCCATCAGCGCTCATTGGGAAGGGTGGCCAATCGACCCCCGAGAAACAATGACCGTGGACTCAACCCTGAGCATAACTAACGCCGTGGTTGAGGTTCGCTGCGAGTCGAATCTATTCGGCACTGCAAACTACGATGGCCACGTGCATTTCCAAGCTATGGATATAGCTAGGGCAGTCGTCGGCAGCTACGCTTATGCGCGCGGTCTCGGTTTGGACGTAATTATTGAGACGGTCGTCAAACCCGACGGCATTAAATACAACATCGAGGAGAAACGACCCGATCTCGCGGACCTGGTTACGGCCTTCGGCCCCTCATCCGCAGAGGGGAGGGTTGACATTGGCAGGATGGCGCCGATTATCTTCAGTGATCCATTGATCCCTGTAGCTCTAAACGACTTGGTCAGTTCGCTCATTCTCCCTCAATACGCAACCATCAACTGTGGGCGGGCCATTGAGGCAATACGGCTATTCATAACTCCCAAGGGTGACAGGAAGCAGGGTTGGGCAGCGATGCAAGAAAAGCTAAATCTTCACCAGAACTATTTATCCTTCGTTACTGAACAATCAAAGGGGCCCAGGCATGGCAACCTGAAAGGCATAGGCTTCCCTGAGATTCGAGAGGCCGTTAGACGCTCCTGGATTGTGATGAATAGGTTCTTGGAATTCAAGAAACGCGGAGATCACCACCTCCCGTTGAGCGAATTCCCGCTTCTTACAAATTAAAACCCGTCTGCTCGATGATGGATGTCCAGACGCTCTCTGCATCGTCGCCGAGAGCATCTGCCAAAATGTTTTCAACATTTAGGTCAGGTTATGGCCCTGCACGCGCCAAGAAAAGTCGTCCTCAATTGGTATGAGCACGACGTCAGTTTTTCCATTTGCCTATTAGCGATCTTCGTGGACGGCGTCGAGGACCAAGCTGCCAAGCTGATCGCGGATTTCGAAACCGACAGGAAGACGGAGATCCTCAACCACGACGGAGAGGCCGAGCTATTGCACGTCCATCGGGGACTGGACAGTACTACTTGGGCGCTGGAAGAAATCTTTGAGAAATACTTCCCCGGCCTCCAGCGGCGATCTGCGCTGCTGACGCTGTGGAGCTACCTCGAGCACGAACTAGACGAACTCTGCCTCCTGTACCAGTCTGAAAAGGGCTTCAGGTTGTCCCTTCTGGACCTGAGCGGTAAGGGGATCGATCGCTCGACCAGCTACCTGGAAAAAGTCGCAGGTCTCGGCGGGCTTAAGGCGTCGCGGGAGTGGAGGGAGATTAAGGAGATACAGGAGATTCGCAATGCTATCGCCCATCGCGACGGTAAATTGAGAACCCATCAGGGAACGCTTAGCAACGAGATGATCAAGAAGGCTAAAAGGGTGCGCCTTGCGATCGAGGAGGACGAAATTGTGCTTGAGGCGGGGTTCCTGACCGATGTTGTCGGTAGTTTCAAGAGTTATTTTGAGCTGATTGCTGCGTCGATTGAAGCTGCCGATCGCTCGCCTAGAGCAGAGCCCGGCCCGTGAGGCTAGCAACCTGGGCGGGTCTTAGGCGAATCTCCATTCGCTCGTCTTGTGAAGGACCTTTACCTGTTTACCAGAAGACACATGCGTCACTTCGTAGTAGCCAGCGTTCATGCCCATCGCGATAGAAGCAGGGTGGTCCGAGTGGACGGCAACCTGAATCTCGTCGCCCTCCTTGAACTCAGGCGGAAGAGCCAGTCCCTCAGCCAAGTCGAATACCAGCTCCTTAGGTCCATCGAACGCCTGAAATGCAACACTTCCGATCCAGCCGAGTCTCATGGGGAACATGGACGTATTTTACAGCGGGCTGCTCCACGCGTCGAGCGATCTTCCCCGCCTTTACACCCGCACCCCCCGCCTGTTATCCTCACTACTGTCACTAAGATAAATCGAAATCAGAACAGGAGTGCACCAGGTTAGTGTTAGCCAGAGAGCAAAAGAAATCCGTAATTGACCAGTATCAGACGCACGCGACTGACACGGGGAGTCCCGAGGTTCAGATCGCCATTATCAGTGAACGCATTGGCCAGTTGACGGACCACTTCAAGACGCACCAGAAGGACCACGGCTCGCGCCGCGGCCTGCTCATGCTGGTCAGCAAGCGGCGTCGCTTGCTCGACTACCTCAAGAGATACGATTCCGAGCGCTATAAGACGGTCATTGGGAAGCTCGGCATCCGCAAGTAGGGAAAGAGTTTGGAATCCCAGCCTTTCGCAACGAACGCGAAAGAATGGGCCACCCGGCTGATCAACGTATCTGAGAACGCCGCCTTCGTCTGGAAGCCGGCCGAGCATTGAGCCAATTCACACCGTGCGTAATATCGAAGACGTTTTCCGAGCCTGCCTCGGGAGCGATCTCTCATGGCTGCCACATTTCTGATCCAATAACCATGGCTGAGCGCGTTTTTCTATCCTCGCAACAGAGCGTCTTTGTTCGGCGCGACCGGGAAATCGCGACTGCCCTCCTGATTCCAATAAGAAGGATGAAACATGAAACCAGAAGTTAGCAGCGTTACCGTAGACCTGGCCGGCGGCAAACAAATCTCATTCGAAACTGGAAAATTAGCCAAGCAAGCCCACGGCTCGGCCGTAGTGCGGCAGGGCGACAACGTTGTGTTGGCGACCGCGACCGCCAATGCCGACCCGCGCGAGGGCATTGATTTCTTTCCCCTCACCGTCGATTACCGGGAATACACATACGCCGGTGGACGCTTTCCTGGCGGCTTCATCAAGCGCGAAGGACGCATGAGCGAGCGCGAAGTTTTGACGAGCCGGCAGATTGATCGTCCGGTGCGTCCGATGTTTGCCGAGGGATTCAAGTGTGAGACCCAGGTGATTGCGTTTGTGCTCTCGGCTGACGCCAGCAATGATCCTGATGTGCTCGGTATTAATGGAGCGTCGGCGGCGCTTACTTTGTCGGACATTCCGTTTCTTGGACCGATCGGCGCGGTGCGCGTGGGACAGATTGGCGGGCAGTTCATCATCAATCCTACCTACGACGAGATGCGGGAGAGCCTGGTGAACATCATGGTCGTCGGAACTGCCGACGGCATTGTGATGATCGAATCGGGCGCGAAAGAAATCAGCGAAGAAGTCGTGGTCGACGCGATTGAGTTCGGGCATACGGAAGTCAAGAAGATCTGCGCCGCGCTTAACGACCTGCGCGCCAAGGCTGGCAAGAAGAAGAGGGCAGTCACGCCTCCGGAATTCGACCAGGCTTATTACGACGCGCTGAAGAAGAAAGTCGGGGCTGATCTGTCGGATCGGCTGGATACGAAGAAGCATCCCAAGGCCGAGAGCCACCTGCTCGTGTCGGAACTCAAGAAGAAGCTGAAGGCGGAAATCCCCGAGGATGACGAAAAAGCGCAGGCAAAATTAAAGCAATACTTTGAGACTTTGCGCGAGCGCATCTTCCGCGAGGAAGTGATCGAAAAGAAGCGCAGACCAGACGCACGCGCCTTCGACGAAGTGCGTGATATCTGGATCGAAGCGGGAATCCTGCCCCGCACCCACGGCAGCGCTATTTTCACCCGCGGCGAAACCCAGGCGCTGGTCACAACAACATTGGGGACATCCGACGACATGCAGCGCCTCGAAGGCTTCGAAGGCGAAGCCAAGAAACGCTTCATGCTGCATTACAATTTTCCGCCGTTTTCGGTGGGGGAGGTGGCGTTCTTGCGGGGGGCTGGGCGGCGGGAGATTGGGCATGGGGCGCTCGCGGAGCGGGCGGTTTCGGCGGTGCTGCCTACGGAAGAGGCTTGGCCTTATGCGATGCGGGTGGTTTCGGACATTTTGGAGTCGAATGGATCGTCTTCGATGGCTACCGTCTGCGGGGCTTCGCTTTCGCTGATGGATGCTGGGGTTCCGTTGAAGGCTCCGGTGGCCGGCGTGGCTATGGGATTGGTGAAGGAGGGTGAGCAGTATGCCATCCTTACCGACATTGCTGGAGCTGAGGATCATTACGGTGACATGGATTTCAAAGTTGCCGGAACTCGCGACGGCATTACTGCGCTGCAGATGGATATTAAGGTTGCCGGGATCACTTCGCAGATTATGCGCGAGGCGCTGGCGCAGGCTAAGCGGGGGCGGTTGCATATTCTCGGGAAGATGGAAGAAGTTATTTCGACGGGACGGGAGAAGATTTCTGACTTTGCACCGCGGTTCTATACGGTGCAGATTCCGGTCGATAAGATTCGCGATCTGATTGGACCGGGCGGGAAGATGATTCGCAGCATCGTCGAGCAGACCGGAGTGAAGATTGATGTGGAGGATTCCGGGCTGGTGAAGGTGGCGTCGAGCGATCAGGCTTCGGCGGCGAAGGCATTGCAGATCATTGGCGATCTGACGGCTACGGCGGAAGTCGGGAAAACATATTTAGGGAAGGTGACTCGGCTTGCCGATTTCGGGGCGTTTGTTGAGATCATTCCTGGGACCGACGGGTTGCTGCACATCAGCGAAGTGGCGGAACATCGCATTGGCGATATTCGCGATGAGTTGAAAGAAGGCGACCAGGTTTTGGTGAAGGTGCTGGCGGTGGAAGGCAACCGCATCCGGCTATCGCGCAAGGCGATTTTGAAAGAGCAGCGCGCGAAGATGGGCGGAGGCGTGGTTGCGGAAGGTTTGCCGGAGGCGGCTGGAGCTGAGGGCGAGTTTGCTCCTGCTGCGGCGGTTACCGGCACCGTGGTGATTGAGGGCGGTGGAGATTTCCCGGACGAAGCTGAGGGCGAGCCGAACTTTAACCGCGATGGGGTTGCTCATGTTGGCGGTGGGTTGGATCGTCCTCATGGGGATCGTCCGCATGGCGGGGATCGTGGCGGGCGTGGTGGCCGGCCTGGTGGCGGCGGGCGGGATCGTGGACGCGGCGGGCGCGGAGGACGGCCCGGTGGTGGTGGCGGGCGGGATCGCGGGCGGGGCGGGCCTGGCGGGGGGAGACACTAGGAACTCTCTGCCACGGATTTTCTCGGACTTGCACGGATAGATCAAAGGCCACGATTCTTGTCGTGGCCTTTTTCTTGTGTGGAATGCTACTGGGGCTTAAAGCCCGGGTCCCTCTAATCTGCTTTAACGCTGCGCTTAAGCGCCGCTCTTCCACGGTGCTGCTTGCGGTTGCGGAGGCGGCTGAAGCCGTGCCCTTCCCGGTCCATACGGGTTTAACTATTATGAGAACAACATTTCTTTGTGCGTCATTAGGAGGAGTTATGTATGAAGTGGTCCTGAAGCAGTTCGAGAATCCGGATGAGGTGCGGACTTTTGAAAAAGGGAAGTTCGAGCTTGTCCAGGTGGGCGGGATGACGATTGGACGCGCGACCTACCAGCCGGGCTGGAAGTGGTCGCTGCATGTGGGGAAGGCTGCGGGCGCCAAGAGCTGCGTGGTGGAACATGTCGGCTTGGTGATTTCGGGGCGGGCGACTGCGGCTATGGACGATGGCCGCGTGATTGAAATGAAAGCCGGCGATCTCTTCTATATTGCGCCGGGGCACGATAGTTGGGTGGTCGGCGATGAGCCTTACGTCTCGTTGCATTTTATGGGTGCGAACGAATATGCGCAGGCGAAGAAGTAGAGTGTGAGGGATATAATGCAGCGTTCGTCTTGGAATCAGTTTTAAGTAACTCCTCAAAACATGACCTCACAGCCCCTTGCCTTTTTTCTGGCGGTCGCGATCCTGATTGTTGTCTGGATTCTGGTTTCGGTGGCGAAACGGCGTGGCCGTCCTTTTTTTGAGGCGGGACGCGAAGGATCCGCGCGCTGGAGTCCGGGGCGGCTGTTGCTGGCTAGCTTTCTTACGCTTTTTGCGGAACTCGCCTTCATTCGGTGGATTGCGGTGGAGGTTCGGGTCTTTGCTTATTTCAAGAATCTGGCGCTGCTGCTTTGCTTTGTGGGTTTTGGGTTGGGGTGTGCTTTGGCTGCCAAAAAAGCGCGGTGGCAGTCGGCGTTGCTGGCTTTTCTGGGGCTACTGCTGGTGGTGCGAATGCCGTTGCGCGGGGCGGAGTTGCTGGAGGGACTTTCGGAGAGTCTGGGAGGGGCGCGGGACGTTGCGATCTGGGCTACGGGAAATAATTCGAACTGGATTCAGTATGGGATGGCGGCGCTAGTGGCGGGGGCATTGTTTCTGCTGATCGTTTCGGTTTTTGTGCCGCTGGGACAAACCGTGAGCCGGCAGATGGATCTTGCCCCCAGCGCGTTGCGGGCTTATTCGTGGGATCTTCTGGGCAGCCTGGTGGGGGTGGTGGCGTTTTTTGCGGTGAGTCTTTTGATGCTGCCGCCGGTGGTGTGGCTGGGATTGGTGCTTTTGGGTTTCGCGTGGCTGCAAACTTCGCGGCGGGACCTTGCGCTGGTGGCCAGCCTTATCGTTCCTGTCTTTTTGTTGCTGCATGGCGAGGCTGGCCCCGATACCCGCGTTTTGTGGACGCCTTATCAGCAGGTGCAATACACGCCGCTGCGCTTGCCGGACGGCGGGACCCACGGCGAGACTTACGGTGGAACTATGCAGGTGAACCACACGTTCTACCAACGGATCGTGAATCTTTCCGATGAGTTTCTGGCGCGGCATCCGGGGGTGATGAAGGAAGCGCCAGACGAAAATCCTTACAACCTGCCGTTTCGTTTTGCCGCACCGAACCCGGCGGTGATGATTGTGGGATCGGGGACGGGGAACGATGTGGCGGCGGCTTTGCGCCATGGCAGCCGGGTGGTGGATGCGGTGGAGATCGATCGCGCGATTCTGGAACTGGGGAGGCGGGAGCATCCGGAGCATCCTTATGATTCACCGCGGGTGTCGATTCATGTGGATGATGCGCGGGCGTTTCTGAAGCGCACGAAGCAGAGTTACGACTTGATCCTGTTCGGGCTGCTTGATTCGCATGCGCAGTTTTCTGATTACGCGAACATGCGGATCGACAACTTTGTATATACCGAGGAATCGTTTCTCGAGGCCAGCCGGCATTTGAATCCGAATGGGGTGATTTTTGTGAAGTTCCAGGTGGATCATCCCTGGTTGGCGACTCGGCTGGTGGAGATGCTGGGGCAAACTTTCGGAAAGGCTCCGCTGGTGTTTGTGGCGGATTCGAACTACAGCGTTGCGGCTACTTGTTTCGTGGTCTCTTCAGGGAACCGGGTGGACGAGGCTATGGGCGCTGATCCGCGGCTGGCGGAGTTTGTGGCGAAGAACACGTTCCACGTGGTACGGAAGCCGGTTCCCATTACGACGGACGATTGGCCTTATCTGTATCAGGAAGGGCGGTGGATTCCTCGGACTTATTATTCCATTGCCGTCCTGGTGATTCTGATTGCGATTGGGCTGTACGCGCAGATTGGAGGAGCGCGCCGGACGCCTTCGCTCTTTTTCTTCAGCATGGGTGCGGGATTTCTTTTGCTGGAGACGCAGGTGATCAGCCGGTTGGCGCTGTTCTTTGGGACGGTCTGGCAGGTGAATGGGATTGTGATTTCGGCATTGCTGATTGCTTTGTTGCTGGCGAACGCGGTGGTGGAGCGCGGAGGGAAGGGCTGGCCGCGATTCTGGATATGGGCGGGTTTGATTGCGGGGTTAGCGATTGCGTACTGGTTTCCGTTTGAGCGGATCGGCGGGTCGCCCTCGGTCGTGGGGGTGATAGCGGTGGTGGTGTTCTCGGTGCCGGTGGTGTTTGCTGGAATCCTGTTCGCTACTGAATTTCGGGCGGCGGAGTCGCCCAGTGCGGCGCTGGGAGCTAACATGCTGGGTGCTGTGGCGGGCGGACTTTTGGAAAATCTTTCGCTGTTGTTTGGGATGCGAGCGCTGCTTCTGGTCGCCGTGGGGGTTTATTGCCTGGCGGGGGTCGGGTTGTGGAGAGAGAGGCGGATCGCTGGCGTGGGCACGTCCAGGGCCTAAAGGCGCGTTCAGTTGTCTCGTGGAAGCGGTCTCAGCAGACTGAAGCCGGAATTCAGCGGCGCTTTTCGGCACGGCTCGAAGCCGTGCCCTTCCCGGTCAAAATCAAAATCAAAGTCAAAAGCTAGCGGGCGGGGCGCCCGCTCCACTCGATACACCGGCTACGGTTGTGTCGGCGGCGTGATGTCTCGTAAAGTGATAGCGGGCCGGGATGGCGAAATTGGCAGACGCAGCGGACTTAAAATCCGCAGGGGCTAACCGCCCTGTGGGGGTTCGATTCCCCCTCCCGGCACCAATCGTCCTGAACCGAGTGGGAGGTGGGTTACTCGGATTTGTGGTGCTTGCTGGAGAGCAGGAATTGCATGCCGAAATAACCGAGGAAATAGGATTGATTGCTGCGCGTGGGTTCGAGGCTGCGTCCGGCCATGACGAGAACGATCAGCGACGGACGGAGTTTGTAGCGGGCGCCGAAATCGATGGTGGGCTGGTTCTGAGTGGGATGGAAAGTTCCCTGGGCGTAGAGTTCCATGTCGCCTTCGAGTTTTGGAGTGAAATCGTGGCCGATGACGAGGCCGGTGATCCAGCCGTCGGGTCCTTTGTGGACGAACTGGTAGCCGAGTTCGAAGTCGACATCGACCGGGCCGAATTTTCTGGTGAATTCGGCGGGCAGGAGGAAGGATTGGCTGGCGGGAGTGATGCCGCGGTGGACGGCGTTGTTGGGGTTGTTCAGAAAGAGCTGAGGGAAAACCGAGACGGAGAGGCCGGACTCGCCGCCGTCGTGGAAACGCCACTTGACGCCGGGATTGGACTGACCGAGTCCGTACTCGGTTGCGGAAGAGGGATTGTGAACGCGTAACCAGGCGTTCTCATAGGTGAGTTGGATGCGCTCGCCGACTCCGAAATTGATATCGACGTCGGGAGTGTGGGAGACGGACTGATCGCTGTAGAGGAAAGGCATGTAGCCGATATTGATTTCCCAGTTGAGATCGCCGGGAGTGCCGGGATCATTGGTGTAGTAAGGCGGACCGCCTTGGGCAAACGCTGGTGTGAAAGAGCAAAGCAGCAGCGCGGCAAGAAACAGCAGCAGCGGAATGAGGGGCCTCAGGCGCAAGAATATCTTCCCAGGTTCGAGAACTGGTTCTGGCATCGACTTGGCGTGCCCAACGCGGCATTGTGAAATCCCCGATATCTCCACGCTTCTCCTCGGACAGTGTGCTCTTCTGTTACGTCAAGAACTGTTTGGCCTCACGGTTTCATTATGGCAATGGTGTAACCAGGATTTTGGCCGCGGCGGGCGGCAGAGGCTTGTCAGCGACGGAGAGAACGGTTGCGACCTGCCACATCTGTTCCTCGGTTAATAATGTCTTATACGAGGGCATGCCGCTCAGGCGAATTCCGTTTTTCACCTTCCAGTAGGTTTCGCCCACGGGATCGTCGCTGACGCCCACGACGTCGGGCTCGTTCTTGTGCCTTTCCCAGAGTTGCGGAGCGCGAGGAAACATGGTTGGCCCGAACTTCGAAGGTTGCTTCAGACCGTGACATGAGGCGCATTGCTCACGATAGATTTGCATGCCTGCCACGAGGTTGTCATCGGTGATGGCCAGGGGCGACTGCTTTGGCATTTCACGGTCGATGCGGGCGTGCAAGGGAACGCGGACGATTGCCGCCTCGAAAGGGAGAGGATCGTCCTCGACGGCGACTGGCGGCTGGCCAATCCGGAAATAAAAATATAAGACCGCAGGGAGGGCAATCGTCCCAAGTACAAAGCTCGCTAGTGCGAGAGGCCAGTTCTTCACTTCTTAATCTCCTTCACCCTAAGATGGAATCGGGAAATAAAGTTTATCAAGCAAATCGTAATCATGAGCTGTTGATGGTCGACTTCGAGGAGCAGGGAATGGCAGCTTGAATCCTTAGTTTGTTTGGGGTGGTCAGAGCAGCATCGTCGCGCCTGCGAAGCTCCATTATACAATTACGAATCGAAGCAGGGCGGCATTGAAAAAAATCGGTTCCGAGCGGTTTGACCTGGAGACTTGATCCCGCTGGAGGCTTTGTGAATCAACGCAAGATTAGTCGCTTTGTTCCGGTAGGATTGTTGGCCTTGGTGGCAGGCATTCTCCTGCAACACTTTACCCATGAGCGGTATTCGGATTTGGCCGGCGGGTTTCTGATGGGAATGGCTCTGGTGTTCCTGATCTTTGGATATGCGCAGAAAACGAAGAGCGAAGGCCAATGATGGCTACTTCGACGATGCGGCTTGGGCTGTGCTTGCGTCCCAGACTAGCTTCCCTCCGACAATTGTTTTGAGAACTTTGACGTCGCGGATTTTTGCGGGAGCGATGGTGAAGATGTCGTCGCTTAGCAGGACCATGTCTGCCAGCTTGCCGGGTGTGATCGAACCTTTCTCTTTTTCCTGAAATTCGGCGTAGGCCGAGCCCATGGTGTAGGCTTCGACGGCTTCGGCGACGGTCAGCTTTTGTTCGGGGAACCAGCCGTTGGGATTCTTGCCATCCAAAGTTGCGCGGGTTACAGCGGCGTAGAGACCTAGCACGGGGTCGAGGGGCGCTACTTCCCAGTCGGTGCCGAAGGCGAGGCGGACGCCGTGATCGAGAAATGTGCGGTAGGCATGAGTGCGGCTGGCGCGGTCGTGTCCGATGTAGCCCTCGGCGAAGCGGCCGTCGTCGATGGCCTGGTAGGGCTGGACTGAGGCGATTACGTGGAGCTGGGCGAAGCGGTCGAAATCCTTGGCGGCCATGTGCTGGGCGTGCTCGATGCGGAAGCGGCGGTCGGCTTCGCCGTGGGCTTTGATGACGTCGGCATAAAGATCGAGGATGGTCGATATAGCTTCGTCGCCGATGGCGTGGGTGCAGATCTGTAGGCCGGCGGCGTCGGCTGTCATGTAGCGATCGCGCATGAGGGAGATAGGATGCATCTCGTCGGAGAGCAGGCCGCGATTGGTTCCCTGGTTCAGGAAAGGTTCGTAGAAATAGGCGGTGCCGGAGCCGAGAGAGCCGTCGGCAAAGGCTTTCAGAGCGCCGATGCGGAGATAGGGTCCGCCGAAAGCGTGGCCGATGCCGAGCTTGGCCTGATCGTCGACTTGAGTGATGAGCGGAGCGGCGTAGATGCGGGTCGTGAGTTCGCCGCGCTGGAGGAGTTCGGAATAGACGGCTATATCGGCGTAGCTGGCGACCATGTGCTGCACGCTGGTGACACCTACCGACGCGGCATACGCGAGCGCGCGCTTCACTACTTTTACGCGGCGGTCGTGAGAGAGCGGCGGGATTACTTTTTCCATGTAGTCCTGGGCTGCGTCTTTTAAGGCGCCGGTGGGATTGCCTTGGGCGTCGTGGACGATGGTGCCGCCGGGCGGGTCGGGGGTTTGGGCGGTGATGCCGGCCAGACGCAGGGCTAGGGAGTTGGCTAGTCCCATGTGGCCGTCGTAGCGGCTGACGAAGACGGGAGTATTGGGGGTGAGCGCGTCGATCATCTCTTTCGTCGGGATGTCCGGCGGGTTCCACTTGGTTTCATCCCAGTTGCCGCCTGTGACCCACTCGCCTTTGGGAGTGATTTTCGCGCGCTCGGCGATGCGGCGGGCGAACTCCTGAGGATTGGTTACATCGTTCAGTTGAACGTTATCGAGCTGTTCACCTCCGGAGACGAAGTGGACGTGGGCGTCGTTGAAGCCGGGGAGCAGAAGCTTTCCTGCGGCGTCGATTATTTTTGTGTTGGGACCGCGCAACAGGCCGACTTCTGCATTGGAACCTACTGCGACGATGCGGTCTTTGAGCACGGCTACTGCCTGGGCGAGGGGTTGGGAGGCATCGACCGTCCAGATCTTGGCGTTCGTGATGATCAGGTCGGCAGCGGGTTTTGACTGGGCCTGAGTACGATGTGACAGCAGGAGTACAGACGCACTCAACAAGCAAACTGCATACCGGGCAAGTTTTGGCATGTTTCCTCGAGGCTAAGATTTCAGGGCTGGCGGGTTTACCCGACGCAGGGTCGGGCACCGATAGAAACTATAGCGCACTGTGAACTGCTGCAGCATCGATGGGAAGTCGGACAGGGACGAGAACTATTTGATACTGTGGAGGCCATGATGCTGAAAAGGATGTGTGCGATTTCGGTGATTCTAGCAGGTTGGGCGGTGCTCATTCCTTTTGCTGGCAGCCAGGCTAGCCCTCGGGCGCGCGATCTGGGCGTGCCTTTTGACGGAGTGCCGGGGCCGCTGAATGCGATCACCGACGTGAAAGGGATCGAGGTCGGCCACACTACGCTGATCTCCGGCGAGGGAGCTCTGAAGGTAGGAACGGGGCCGGTGCGAACGGGCCTGACTGCAGTTTTCCCGCGCGGCAAAGAGTCCAGCGATTCAGTGTTTGCCGGATGGTTCACGCTGAACGGCAATGGCGAGATGACGGGCACGACCTGGGTTGAGGAATCGGGCTTTCTGGAAGGTCCGGTGATGATCACGAATACGCACAGCGTCGGTGTGGTGCGTGATGCGGTGATCGCGTGGCGCTTGAAACACGGCGGGCCTGACAAGGAGGGCTATTCGTGGTCGTTGCCGGTTGTCGCCGAAACCTGGGATGGGTACTTGAACGACACGAACGGATTTCACGTGAAGCCCGAGGACGTTTTCCATGCTTTGGATAGCGCTCATGGTGGTCCAGTGCAAGAAGGGAATGTGGGCGGCGGAACGGGCATGATCTGCAATGAATTTAAAGGCGGCATTGGCACGGCTTCGCGGGTACTCGATGCGAAACACGGCGGATACACCGTGGGGGTGCTGGTGCAGTGCAATTATGGAGAGCGGGATCAGTTGCGGATCGCCGGTGTGCCGGTGGGCCGCGAGATTGGAGGAGCGAAGGTGTGGGATGACGATGTCGGTTCGATCATCGTTATTGTGGCGACGGATGCTCCGCTGATCCCGACTCAACTGAAGCGCGTTGCCAAGCGGGTGTCGCTCGGACTGGGGAGGGATGGGAGTTATTCCGGCGATGGCTCGGGGGACATCTTCATCGCCTTCTCGACGGCGAATGCGGGAGCGGCGTTGGCGAACCATGCCACTCAAATCAGCATGCTGCCCAATGATGAGATCAATCCCGTTTTTCTGGCGACGGTGCAAGCTACGGAAGAGGCGGTGGTGAATGCGATGATCGCCGCTAAGACGATGACGGGCGTGGACGGGCATACCGTCGTGGCGCTGCCTCATGATCGACTGCGGGAAGTGCTGCAGAAGTACAACCGTCTGGTGAAGTAGGGTCTGGCAGCGCGAGCCGGGCAACTGATGTAGTCTGTTGTTTCCACGCATGAAGCTTCTACGAGGACAATGGCTGGCGCTGGCGGCGTTGGTGTGGTTGACCGGGTGCGCCTCGATTGGTCCGCCGCTGCCGCCGTCGCTGGAGTTGCCGCGACCGCCGACGGACCTGCGGGCGGCGCGCAAAGGCGACAAAGTCACGCTGACCTGGACTATCCCGGCGCGGACGGTCGACCGGCAGATGGTGCGCTACCTGGGGAAAACACGTATTTGCCGGAGCCTTGATCCGACTCTCACGCAGTGTGGCACGCCCGTGGGTGATGCGGCGCCGCCGGCGGATTTCGCGCCTGCGAATAAGTCCTCGGTGAAAAAACTGGCTGGGACCTTTACCGACACTCTGCCTTCCAACATCGAGCAGGCGAACCCTACGGGCTTTGCCACTTATGGAGTGGAAGTGCTGAACGTGGCGGACCGGGGAGCGGGAATCTCGAATCAAGTGCGGGTGGCGTTGGTTCCTACCCTGCCGCCTTTCAGTGGCTTTGCCGCTCAGACTACCTCTCAAGGAGTGTTGATCTCGTGGCAGTGTCCGCCAGAATCAAGGAGAAGGACCGGCGTTAAATATTTGTTCCGCATCTACCGCCGGCTGGAGTCCGGCGCAGTTCCGACCAGAATCGCCGAAATTGATGTCACGGAATGCGCCACGGGTCCCGACGGGCTGGTGCCATTGTCGGGGCTGCCTTCCGGCGCGGCGTCGCCGAAGGAGCCCGACAAGATCATTACATCGTTTCTCGACCAGACCTTCGAATGGGAAAATACGTATTTCTATCGGGGCGTGGTGGTGAGCGTGGTCGAGGTTGCGGGAAAACCTGCGGCCGAAGTGGAAGGCGACGACACGCCGGAAGTAAAAGTGTGGGCGCACGATGTGTTTCCACCTGCGGTGCCTTCCGGGTTGCAGGCGGTGTTTTCCGGGCCGGGGCAGCAGCCGTTCATCGATTTGATCTGGGCGCCGGTGACGGATGCGGATCTGGAGGGGTATAACGTTTATCGTCGCGAGGAAGGTGCGGCGCCGGTTAAAGTGAATTCCGAGCCGGTTAAGATGCCGGCTTTTCGCGATGTGCAGGTGGTTTCGCGAAAGAAGTATTTTTATTCGGTGTCGGCGGTGGACCAGCGGGGGAATGAGAGTGCGCGGTCGGAAGAGGCTAGTGAGAGTGTGCCGTAGGCGAAAGAAGTCCTGGCATTCGGGAGATGAGAGCCCGCGGCGGTTGTAGGAACGCCTTGCGTCGAAGGCGCCGGCAGCGCGTGGGGACACGGGATCCTTCGACTACGTATGACCGTCCTTCTGACGGTCATAAACCGCTCAGGATGACAGAAAAAAGGTTGGGTGAATTTCCGGGTCTCGTGGTTAGATAGATTGCGATGAAATATTGCCGGTTTCAACTGAATGGGGAAGCTCACTACGGGCTGGTTGAGTCCGTTGGGGGGCGCGAGTCGATCCTGCGAATTCTGCTTACGGCTCCGGAAGAGTCCGATGGCGATGTAGAGGGTTTGCGGACGCGGCGGATCGAGCCGATTGCATTGGAGGAGGCGGCGCTGCTGCCGCCGGTGCGGCCGTCGAAGATCGTGTGCGTGGGGCGTAACTATCGGGAACATGCGGCGGAGCTTGGCCACGAGGTGCCGAAGGAACCGCTGCTGTTCTTCAAACCCAACTCGGCGCTGCTCGGGCCGGGCGGCGTGGTGCGGCGGCCTAGGGGCTCGGAGCGCGTGGATTATGAAGGCGAGCTTTGCGTGGTCATGGGCAAGACTTGCTATCAGCCGTCGGCCGATGAAGACGTGCGGCCTTACATCCTCGGCTACACCTGCCTGAACGACGTTACGGCGCGCGATTGGCAGAATAAAGACGGGCAGTGGGCGCGGGCCAAAGGCTTTGATACCTCGTGTCCGGTGGGGCCGGTCGTGGTGGAGGCGGCTGATCTTGATCCCTGGGCCGGGGTTGGAGTGGAAACGCGCATCAATGGCGCGGTGCGGCAGTCGGGGAACACGCGGGACTTCATCTTTACGCTGGATGTTGTCATCCGGTACATCGCGCAGGTTATGACGCTTTTTCCCGGGGATCTGATTGCCACGGGCACGCCGGCGGGCGTAGGGCCGGTGGTGGCGGGAGATGTGATGGAGATCAGCGTGGAAGGCGTGGGGACGTTGAGGAATTCTGTAGTGGATGAATAGGGATAAGAAAGCGATCCAAACGCGCGATTAATGTGTCGCAAAAAGCGCGACCCTTCGGCTTCGCTCAGGGCAGGCTGCATCGCGCGGCTCGCCCAGATCCTTCGGCGGGCAAAAAGCGCCCGCCTCAGGATGACAATACTGCTTACTGCAGCCGGAAGCGTTCTCGCATCAGGCGCTGCAGGCGGGGCTTATAGAGGAGATCGTAGGCTAGTTCTTTGTCGGGGAACATGGCCAGCGCGGCGCGCTTGGCGCCGGCGGCGAGTTCGGAGGCCTCTTCCACGGTGAGGCCGGGATCCTGGCTGATCACGGACGTTACCATGCTCATCATGACTTGCAGGCGGCGGATTCTTCGCGCCTCATCTTTATCTTGATCTTCGTTTTGCGACGCTACTGCTTTTTGCCCTGCCAGAGGTGGATTCTTTTCATGATCGGCTGGTTCCCCAATGTTCATGCTGGCCTCTTCTTTCGCCTCACTAGATTCTCCTCCAATCTGGAGGGAAAACAACGGCCCGAAAGTGCTGGCTTGGTCACTAACGTCACCCCTGCTTGAACCAGTTTCTACCGAACTTTTCTTCTGTCGAACTTTTCTGTCGAACCTTATCTATCGAACCTTATCTACCGAAGCTGTGATGCCGCCTCTTCGATCAGAGCTGCGACCTCTTTGGGATGCGAGACGTAGACCGCGTGGCTGGCGCCGGCGACTTCAACGGTGTGGCTCTTGGCTCGTGTGGCATACCAGCGTTCGAGGTCAGGATTGATGGCTCTGTCGCTTCCGGCGACCAACATCCAACTCGGTTTACTTTTCCACGCGGGCGTCGTAATGACTGCTCTGAAATTGTCAGCTTTGTTCATTACCTGCGACCGCGCCATGAAAGCGGCCTGCTCAGCGGGCAGGTCGGCGGCAAAATACTCATGAAACTGCGCTGGGTCGAGGTAAGTGAAACCGTCCGGCGTCTTCTTTATTGCGCCAGACTTGTTGAGGTCACTTGGAAAACGCTTTCCATCGTCAGACTCGTTTTCTCCCGCATCCGGCATGTGGGCTGCGATGTACACCAAGCCGACTACAGACGGGTCTGTCCCCGCCTCGGTAATCACCGCTCCGCCGTAGCTGTGACCGACCAAAATGCATGGTCCATCCTGGAGAGCAAGGACGCGCTTCGTCGCGGTGACGTCTTCCTGGAACGAAGTTTCCGGCTCCTGGACGATGCTGACGTTGAAGCCGTCCTTGACCAGAATGTCGTAAACGCCTTTCCAGCCGGAACCATCGGCCCAGGCTCCGTGAACCAGAACGATGTTGCGAACGCGAGGGTGCTGGCCGTTATTCTGCGCCAGGAGGTTCTGTGTTGAGAGGGCGCAGCAGGTTAACAGGAAGAATACGATGCAAAGGGGTTGAAGGAGTCGTGCTCCTCGCATGGTCACCTCCGATGGGTTGCGGCGTAGTTAATCTAAGATCTCGTGCGCAGGTAAAAGTACCGCGCTCTGACTACTTGGCGGCCTGCTCGAACTCGTTTTTCAGCAGGCTGACTTCGATGCGCGTGCCCATGGCGCGGTTTTCTTCGGGGGCGTTGCCCATTCCGATCACGTAGATGCGGTAGGCGGGCACCTCGTGGTTCAAAACCAGATAACGTTCCACCGAATCCGCCATCTTTTTGGAGTTGGCGATGGCAGTCTGGCCTTGGCCCGAAGAGAAGCCCTGGACTTCGATAATGTAACCGTGCTTGCCCTTGACCTGAGCGGCTAATTCATCGAGCGCGTCCTTGGCCTGCTTGCTCAATACGGTCTGGCCGGGACGGAAACGAATCTCGGTCTGAGCGCCGGCCTTGTACTGATCGAGGTTTCCGACGATGTTCTGAGTCGTGGCGACGCGGGTGTCGAGGGTGGCCACGGTCTGATGGGCCATCTGCGCCTTGCTGGCGGCGTCTTGCGCATGTTCATCGGCGAGGCTGCTCTTGGCGGAGGCCAGCTGAATGCCTTTCTGGGCGCGGGCATCGACGTCTTTGATCCGTCGGCTGGTGTCGGCGGTGATCTCATCGAGTTCGTTGACCCGGTCCTGGATGGGCTGAACGTGGCGGCGAACATACTGCTTGCTGGCGAAAGGATGCAGGACGAGCCAGGTGAGGCTGGGCTCGTCGCCGTCCCAGAAATCCGTGCGCGGAGGAGACTGCAACGGTTCATCGCCGGAAGCCGTCAAGGGCTGAGTAGCGGGAGCGCTTTGATTCGGGGAAGCTGCCGGCTGAGCGCTCGAATTCGGGGTGGTCTGCTGCGCGAAGGCGGACATTGCGAGCCCGGTGGACAACAGCAGCGTTATGAATGTGCGGTTCGTCATATCATCTTCCTTTTGAGTGAAGGCCCTGGGAGGCTCACTCCAGCCTAAATGCCAAATGCCAGCGGCGGATGGCTGGTCCCGCTGCAGTATTGTAGCGCCAAAGGCTGAGGAATTCCGGCGAATAAAAATTGGCTGGAAGGCAGTGGCTGGAGGTGACTGACGGAGCGGATGCGGACGAAAAATCGTTGACTTGACCGGGGTCTTTTGCTGTACTTGAGCCTTACCACGGTGAAGGAGTTCACCGCTAACCGCTGTCCCAACTCTTCATGCCGGGCGCAGCTGATGACTCCTGACAAGCGGATTGTTTGTCGCGGAGTCATGGTACCGGCAACGATCCGTCAGAAAATTATTCGTAGAACGTTGAGTGCTGTCGAATTGCCGCGCGAGCAGCAGATTCTTCGCTGCGCTCAGAATGACAAGGCTGCGTTCGGAATTACGAGCATTTTGGGAATAAGCGGACCGTAGAGATTTAGTATGTGGGGGAAAGGAACGAGCCACTTGCTGAAATACGTGATGGTGGGAATTGGAGGCTGTCTGGGGTCGATTCTGCGCTTTTGGCTGGGCAGCTACATCGGCAACAAAATGGGGACTCGCTTTCCCTATGGCACGTTCGTGATCAACATCACGGGATCGTTTCTGATTGGCCTGGTCTTTGCATTGTTGACGGTGAAGACACAGTGGAGTCCTAACTGGCGGTATCTGATTCCGATTGGCTTTATCGGGGGTTACACGACATTCTCTAGCTTCGAGTTTGAGACGCTGCGAACCATGCAGGATGGACAGATCGGATTGGGGCTGCTCTACGTGGCCGCAAGCGTCGTGGTGGGATTTGTGGCAGTGTGGGGAGGCATGGTCGCAGGACGGGCGATGGTTGGTTAGGGAAGTCGAACGTCAGGAGGACAACGTGCTTACAGCGGGACCTGGAAAAAAGGTCGGCATCTACGTGGCGGAAGATCAGCAATACCACGGCAGCGCGGCCTATGCCGCCATTCTGGATTTTCTTTTCTTTCATGGCGTGGCGGGCGCGACGGTGACGCGCGGTATCGCAGGGTTTGGATCCGACCATCATCTGCACACGGATCGTCTCGTCGATCTGGCGACGCGCTTGCCGGTCAAGATCGAATTTGTCGAAAGCTCGGAGAAAGTAGAGGAGTTGCTGCCTAAACTGCACACGATGGCAGGCACGGGCTTGATCGAGATGCAAGACACCACCATCGTGAAACCGGCTGAGAAGAAACAAAAGCAGAGTGCGCCCGAAGTGCCGTCGTTGAAGCGTGAGAGCAGGGCCAAGATGATGCGGATCTACATCGGTGAGAACGACAAGTGGAATGGCAAGCCGTTGTATGAAGCCATCGTCAACGGCCTGCGCGCTCACGACATCGCCGGAGTTACGGTTTACCGCGGCATTCTTGGTTATGGCGCGAATCGCAGGATTCATAAAGACGCGGCGCTTAGTCTTTCGCACGATCGCCCCATCCTGCTGTCGGTGGTGGATGCGGAGGAGAAGCTGAAGGCGTTCATGCCGATTCTTGATCAGATGGTGCAGCAGGGTCTGGTGGTGCTCTCCGACGCGGAAGTCATCAAGTACGCCCGCGGTTATCAAAAAGCCGACCGGCGGCAGGAGACGCGGACATGAAACTCGAAGGTAAGGCCAGAATGTTGCGCATCCACTTTGGCGAGGATGACAGATGGCAGGGCAAGCCGCTCTACGAGGCGATCGTCGTGAAGTGCCGGGAACTCGACATTGCCGGCGCGACCGTTTTCCGAGGGATCGAAGGCTATGGGGCAAGCACGTTGATTCATAAGAAGCATCTGCTCTGGTCGTCCGACCGGCCGATCATGGTGTCTGTCGTCGATACGGAAGAGAACATCAAGAAGTTGCTGCCGGCGCTGGACGAGATGGTGGCTGAGGGGCTGATTGCGATGTCCGAAGTAGAAGTGATTCGCTATGTGCACCAGGATGGAGTGCGGTCTCCGGCGTCGTAGCTGCACGGTTTTGACTAGGGGTCTGTTTCTTCTGTAGCCTATGCATCCCAGATGAACTCCGTTTCGCCAGCGATCTCAGTCCAAGGTCTCGAGAAGTCGTACGGCGAGGTTCATGCCGTTAAAGGCATCGACTTTGAAATTCAACCGGGGGAAGTGTTTGGCCTGCTCGGGCCGAATGGTGCGGGCAAGACTACGACGGTGGAGATTCTGGAAGGACTGCGTCCTCGCAGCGGAGGCCAAGTCACAGTACTCGGTTTTGATCCTGACCGGCAGCGCCAGCAACTGAAGGATCGCATTGGGGTTTGCCTGCAGGCGACGAACTTGCCGGAGAAGATACGGGTTCGCGAAGCTATGCAGGTGTTCGCGTCCTTCTACAGCCGCAACGTCGACCTGAATAAATTGCTGCAACGTTTGCAGCTTGAAGAGAAGCGCGACGCCTTCTACTCCACGCTTTCGGGCGGGCAGAAACAGCGGCTGGCTCTGGCGCTGGCCCTGATCAACGATCCGCAGCTCATCTTCCTGGACGAGCCTACGACCGGGCTTGATCCGCAAGTTCGGGTGGAGATCCACAAATTGCTGGAGGAACTCAAGCGGGAGCATCGCACCATTCTGATGACTACGCATTACATCGAGGAGGCGGAGCGTCTGTGTGACCGAGTAGCGATCGTCGACGAGGGCCGCATCATCGCACTGGACACACCGGCGCGCCTGCAACAGCAGAGCCGAAATGCGTCGAGTATTGTGGTGATCTGCGCGACTCCATTTCCTGAGAGCCGTCCGGCCTGGGCGGAGGCTACGCAGAGCGAGGTTAACTCCGGCGGCCGCACCCTGACTGTGCACTCGCGCCGTCCCGCGGCCACGCTGGTCGATCTGGTGAAGTGGATTGATCAGCAGGGGCTGGAGCTGACCGACGTCAGTCTCAAGCAGCCGAGCCTGGAAGACGTGTTTATCGAACTGACAGGGAAGAAGCTTCGAGAGTAGAGCCTGAGAATGAAAGCCTACCGAGCCCTCATCGCGATCGATCTGAAGCTGGCTCTGCGCAATCGGGCTGTAATTTTCTTCAACTACCTGTTTCCACTCACTTTTTTCTTTATTTTTGGGCAGGCGATGCACGGCGAGCGTGGCGCTGCCATGACGATTGTGATCGCCATGGTTCTGGTCATCGGGATCCTGGGCAATGGATTGATGGGGGCGGGGATTCGCGCCGTCCAGGAACGCGAAGCGAACATTCTGCGCCGCTACAAGGTTACGCCTATTACGCCGGCTCCTCTGCTTATCGCGTCGGTTGTAACGGGCTGGGTGCTGTACATGCCGAACGTGATTCTCATCTTCACGCTGGCGCATTTCTTGTATGGCATGCCGTGGCCGCAGAAGATGGGTTCTGTTCTGATTTTCGTCACCGTTGCCGTGGTTGGATTTCGTGCGATAGGTTCCATCATCGCATCGGTGGTCAACTCGATGCAGGAAAGCCAGCTCCTGGTTCAGTTGATCTACCTTCCCATGCTGTTCTTGAGCGGAGTGACCTTTCCGCTCTCCATGTTTCCCCAGTGGCTGCTGGTGGTGACGCAGTTTTTGCCGGCGACTTATCTGGTGACCGGCATACAAGGCATGCTTTTGAGGAATGAAGGCATCGCGGCGAACATTCAACCGGCGCTGGCTCTCGTCCTCACTGCGTTTGTCGGACTGTTCATTTCTTACAAGCTGTTCCGCTGGGAAAAGGGAGAAAAGATTCGGGCTTCGGCCAAGTTGTGGCTACTGGCTGTACTGACTCCATTCCTGGTGATGGGTTTTTGGCAGATGCACGCTCGCACCGGCATTGTGAAGACCAAAATCCTGAGCCGCCAGCTGGCGCGTGGCGATACATTTCTGATTCGCGGAGCTCGCATTTTTGTGGGCGACGGCACGGTGATTGAGAACGGTTCGGTGTTGGTGCGGGGCGGTAAGATTGCCGAAGTTTATGAAGGGCAGGGACCTGATCCTAAGACGCTGAAAGCCGAAACCGTGGAGGCGGCGGGAAAAACCATTCTTCCTGGGCTGATTGACGTTCACGTTCATCTCGGGGCGCCGGGTGGTTTTTATCCCGACATGAGCAAATACGATGCCAGGAAAAGTATGCTGCGCAATCTGGCGGCGTATCTTTACAGCGGAGTGACCACGGTGAGAAGCGTTGGGGATGGTCTGGACAGCATTCTCAAGGTGCGTGCCTCGGTGGACAGCGGCGAGTTTTTGGGCTCGGACTTGTCCACGTGCGGCCCGCTGTTCACTGCTGTGGGTGGACATGGGACGGAATACTTCAAGGAACTTCCCCCTACCGCTCGCGCGAATCTGGAAAAACAATTCACGCGCCTTCCCGGTTCCGGCGCCCAGGCCCGGCAGCAGGTCGATGAACTGAAGAAGCAGGGGGTCGATTGCATCAAAGCCATTCTTGAAGCGGGCGCTGGGGGCCAAGTCTACAACCGGCTCGACACCGGTGTATTTGATGCTATTGCTGAGCAGGCTCATGCGGATTCCTTACCCCTGGCCGTTCATACGGGAGATGCTCGAGACGTGGCAGATGCCGTGAAGGCACAGGCGAATTCGATCGAGCACGGGTCTTTTCGCGAAAGGATTCCAGATGCACTGTTTGAGCAGATGGCGAAGCAGGGGACCTTTTACGATCCCACGTTGAGTGTTGGGGAAGCTTTCAAAGACTTTGCCTTGGGCAAGACTAACCTGCTCAAGCGATCGCTGGTGCAACAAGTGGGTCCGCCCGAACTGCTGAGCGGGACCACGGAGGCACTGGGCTCGGCGGAGACGGAGCGGTTGCGCAAGGCATTCGCGCAGTATCCGATCGACATGCCGATCGCGATTGACAATCTGAAGCGCGCGCATGAACACGGAGTATCGCTGGTCACGGGCAGCGACGCGGGGAACTTTCTCGTAATTCACGGACCGACTGTGCAGCATGAACTTGCGCTTTGGGTGCAGGCCGGCATCCCGCCGGCTGTGGCCTTGCAGGCCGCAACTTTGAATGCTGCTCGCCTGCTGCGGGCCGACAACCGGGTCGGGTCCGTTCATCCTGGCAACGATGCCGACCTGCTCGTGGTGGATGGAAATCCTCTCGACGACATTACGGCCACCGAACGAATTTCCCTGGTTGTGTTCAAAGGCGAACGGGTCGATCGTACAGAGCTGTTCGATCAGCATTGAGGAGGGAAATTTGTCCTGCTAGCTAAGAGGTTTGGACATCTTGACCAGATGGCAGGGCATTTTCGGAGGATGCTGATCAGCCGGAAAAGGCAGGGTTCCATTTTCCACGTATCCGCGGCGGCGGTAGTATCCGGGTAGTTCCTTTCGCAGATTGACCGTCGTCAGATCCATGAAGTGGCAGCCGCCCGCGCGGCAGTATTCTTCGGCTGCTTCGATCAGGCGAGATCCCAGGCCAGTTCGCTGCTTCGCGGGATCGACCGCGAGCAAGCCAAAATATCCTCGTTCTCCGCGCAGCTCCATGTAAATGCAAGCGACCAACACGCCGGCCTCCTCGGCCAGCAGGAATTTTCCGTTCTCGAGAAGCGCCCGCACTTTTTCCGGGCCGGTGCGGTCCGCGTCTATGAAGAAGCGCTCGGGGCGGAAGGCGGCGTTCACCAAGCGGGCAATGTTTTCTGCATCCGCGGACTCAGCCCACCGGGTTGTGATCTGGTTCACGCTAGTTTTTCAGGACGTAAACGGTGTGGTGGCTGGGAATAAGAACCCCGACGACTGCGCCAGCCAGGAAGCCAACAGGCGCGAGTATCGCTACTCCTTCGCCTTTACTAATACTTACACCCACACAGTTTGGAAACTGAGCGGAGGGATTCGGCGTGCATCCATGGAAGACCCCGGCGCCGATCGCTGCTCCGATACCGGCGCCCACCAGGCCGCCGACCACGATGTTTCGCAAGCGGTGGTTGTTTTCCATGAGTTTTACACGACGGACTTCTTGCCTCGGGACGGTCTGTCCGCCTGCAGTGTCCTGGTACACGATCGCAGCTTCGGAGAAACTCACGAAAGTGCCGGAATGTTTTTTCGAATTGGTTTCGATGACTTGAATCTTCTGCCCCGGAAGCAGAGTGCTCAGATTCGTCCAGGAGGTTTGGTCGCCTTGCGCCCACGAAGCGCAGGGGATGGCAAGAGCGCAAATCAGGAACAGGGTTTTTCGCATGAGCGCATCCTCTCTCTAAAACTCTCTAGAGTGCCGGTTCGCAGTCGGCGGCCCCCTCGGCACCGATGCGCGGTCAAATCTAGGCTTTTTGCTTTGTGAAAGCAAACCGAGTGACTCAGTTTGCCGCGGAGCGAAGGGAAAGGTCGAGCTGCGCTCGACCGGACAGCCTAGGCGGCTGTCCCGACATAGGAGCAAATCCGATCTGAGAGTTTCTCCGTACTGATGCTGAGGGTCAAGAAACCCAATTCCGAAAGGATTAAGGATAACCACAATGAACAGGAAACTTGCAGTTGTATTGGCAATGGTTGCCATCGCTGTAACTTCGGCGGTTGCTGGAATGAAGAATCCGATGGTGGGCGGGCAGGAAATGTATCCCACGAAGAACATCATCGAGAACGCGGTGAATTCCGCCGATCACACTACGCTGGTGGCTGCAGTGAAGGCTGCCGGACTGGTGGAGACGCTCGAAGGCCCGGGCCCATTCACCGTGTTCGCGCCCACCAACGAGGCCTTCGCGAAACTGCCGGCCGGTACCGTGGACATGCTCTTGCAGCCGGAGAACAAAGCCACGTTAACCAAGGTGCTCACCTATCACGTGGTTTCGGGAAGGTGGAGCGTGTCCGACTTGAAGAAGCAGATCAAGGCGGGGAACGGCACGGCGGAACTGACGACGGTGGAGGGTGGCAAGCTGTGGGCGTCCCTGTACGACGGTACTCACATCATGCTGAAGGACGAGAAAGGTGGAACCGCCCTGGTGACCATTGCGAATGTATTTCAATCGAATGGCGTCATCCATGTGATCGACACAGTGGTCATGCCTAACTAACGAGTCCAACGGACATAAACAAAAGCAAAGGCCGCTTGCGAAGGCGGCCTTTGCTTCAACTAAAGTTCCGACTTCTCTCACGCCCCTGCTCGGGCGGCTCTGGCTAGTGGTTTGGTGGGTAAAGGTTCTGCCGTGCGGCCGAAGTACAGACGGTAGGAGCGATGAACACCATACATCACAGGGAAGACCACCAACGCTGCCTGCCAGCCGATGTGATGACTGACCAGATTGACCATGGAGGTCATTCCGGCGCTGAGTACGTAGTAGGGAAATGACAGTTGTACGATGCTCAGCCAGACGCGGCGCATGGCTGCGCCCTCGGCCAGCTTGATGATGCCCGCTACGGGAGCGGTCTGCCCTACGAAGAACGCGGCGGTCGCCGAGGCCAGCATCAGCGGCTCCGAAGCCCACGCCGCTTTACCTAGCCAGCCAGCGTTCCAGATCATGTTCGCCATGCAGGTGGCGAATGCCATCATGCTGACGTTAAACAGCATTTGTTCCGGCTTCGACTTGCTACCCGGTTTCGGCCAGCATTGCACCATCGTCGATAGGCATGCGATAAAAACAGCTTCCAGCGCACTAAGATTGACCACTGCCATCAGCAGGAAGGGCAAGTTGACGGACATATTGCCGTCAATGCCCGGCAGTTTGATCTTCATCCGCGAAGTTGCCGCCGCCAGCGCCAGCACGGCCAGGGCGTAACCTGGGTGCAGGCTATGGCTTGCCAGGCCAGCGTACAGCGTGCTCGCTATCGCCGCCAGGAACATCCCAGCGATGAAGGTTTTCGTTAGCCGTGTGTTCTGCTGCATGAATCTTCTCCTTTCTTTGGTTATGTCACACGGCTACTGCTCATCGTCTCCAGCATCGGAGAAGGCGGCATCGGCACTCGACTTGATGGAGCCCCAAACCACACTTAAGGCCGAGGTGTTTGAACTCTTGGTCGAGCCCCAAACCACGCTAAAGGCGCTCAGCTGGCTGTCATTCCAGGGCAGGATAGAGCCCCAGACCACGGAGCTGCCGCTTATGTTTGCGCCCCAAACAACCGAGGTACCCCACACTACAGAGGATCCCCAGACCACCGAGCCGGCAGCTACGTTGCTGTTTCCGTAGACGAGCGAAACGTTGCCGGTGTAGGAGTTATAGACCGCCGACGGAGACAACGCGGCGCCCACCGTGGCCGGGGCAAGGTCTGTGTTGGCGATCGCGCTCTGCATGTTGAGCAGGCCCGAACCCACCGAGAATAAATCGTAGAAGTCAGTGAAGTTCTGCTGAAGATGCGGAACCCAGGCGACGGTGGAGTTCGGAAATACTTTGTAGGCCGTCTTCATCAGACGCGCCTTCACTTGATCGGGAGTAAGCGCGCTGTTCTCTTGCAGAAGTAATGCCACTGCTCCGGCGACGACCGGGGTCGCCATGCTGGTACCGCTCAGCGTGAAGTAATCGCTGTTCCCGTCGTTGCCTGTGACCAGTTCAGCAGGATAGTTCGCTTCCAAGGTGGCGCCCGGAGCGGACAAAGAGACAACGTCGTTGCCGGGGGCCATGATGTCAGGCTTCACCACGTGATCGTAAGTGGTGGGACCCTTGGAACTGTAACTGGCTTTCGTCTCGGCCGATGGAGAGGTGGAACCGTTGCTCTTCATCGCGCCCACGGTGAGCACATAAGGATCGTTGCCCGGAGCGGTGATGGTTCCAAATCCGTTGCTGTTGTTGACGCTCAAGCGGCCGTAGTTGCCCGCCGCTACCACGACCACGATCCCTGCCTGCCAGGCCGATTCCACCGCCTGGCAGAGTGGGTCCTGGGTATAGCTGACGAAGATACCGCGTCCCAGTGACAGGTTGATTACTCGGATGTTGTAAGTGCTTTGCAGCGCGATGGCTTGCTGGATGGCGGCGATCACGGTGCTGTCGCTGCCTGAGCCGTTTAGGTCGAGCGCCCGCAGGTCCACCAGACTTACGCCGGGCGCGACTCCGGCATAGTTGCCGCCTGAGAGGTAGCCGTTGCCGCCGATGATTCCGGCGACGTGCGTACCGTGACCGTAGAGGTCGTACTGAGCTCCACTCGAGCTCGAGGACGCTGTGCCAGTGAAATCCTGGCGATAGACGACGCGCGAATAAGACTCGGTTGAATCCCAAAGGTCAGGATGGCTGTCGTTAATGCCGCTGTCGATTACGGCGACGCCTACGCCTGCTCCGTTGTAGCCGGCGCTCCAGGCGGAGGGCATGCCGGTAGCCAGGTCCGTGGTGTCGTCCAGTTCTTTCATAGGATGGTCGACGGTTACGGAAAGAACTTCGGGGTCGGCTTCCAGAGCGGGCAGTGCCCTTACCGGAATTGTTAGAGCGATGCCCTTGACCACGCCGAGTCTATGGTTCAGGTGTGCGCCGAGGCGGAGCACTCGTCCCTCTTCGGCCGAGCGCGGCACCCGCTTATACTGCACGATGACCTGCACGGTCTCATGGGCGGCTGCGCTATGCGCTCGGGCTGCAATGGACGCGAGGTCGGGCGCGAACTTGCCGCTGAATTTGCCGTCGCCCCCTAGATTCTGGGCGAAGGCGGTCTCGGCGACCAGAATCATCGAAACCATGGTTATCGAAACCATGGTCAGGAACGACAGCGTGCTCAGGCGCTTTCCCCATGCTGCGCTCTGGCGCTGGCTGCGATCCGGGCTCTTCGGTTTTCGTATGTGCGACATAAGTGGCACCCTTCCTAAACGGGGGCGAACGAATGTGGAGCAAAATTGCGTTTCAACCCGCTTAGTGTTGTGCAAGGAGATGGCCAACCCGCACCTCGTAAGTGATTGGAACCATTAGAGATCAAAGTGGCTCGCGAACGGGCGATGGGTCAGTCTGTCCTGCGATGAGGGGCGCGGGACACTTTGTCCCGTCCGGCTACGATTACTTTGGTTTTTGTCAGGGATGGTTTGGCAGGAAAACGGTATTTATCGTGCGGCTGCGGTTCCAGCTTTCATTGGCAACTGCGCGCCGTGCAGAGGACGTGGGATCGCTGCCATCAACCGCTGGGTGTAGGCGTGCTTCGGATTGGCGAAGATCTGCTCGGTCACTCCACACTCTACGATTTCGCCTTCATGAAGAATGGCGATGCGGTCGCAAATTCCCGCCACCGAAGCCAGGTCGTGAGAAATGTAGAGAATGGCCATTCCGGTCGAGCGATTCAGTTCGCGAAACAGCGCCAGAATCTCAGATTGCGTGATTACATCGAGCGCGCTGGTGGCCTCATCAGCAACGAGCAGAGCCGGACGGTGCATGACCGCCATGGCAATCAGCACGCGCTGCGCTTGTCCCACGCTCATTTGCGAAGGATACTTCCGTAGAAAGTCGTCGTCGGTCGGCAGGGAAACGCTTTGCAAGGAAGTTTGGATTGCATTCGCGCAATCGACGGTCGAGCCCGAGGCATGAGCTCGCCATGCTTCCTTGAGCTGGGTTCGAATCCTGAGCGCCGGATTCAGAGAAGACAAGGGACTCTGCAACACCAGCGCGACCGCGCGCCCTCGCAGCGCTCGCAGTTCGCGTTCTGAGAGCTGCAACAGATCGGAATCCTGAAACCTGATGTTGCCCTCGGCCTTCGATCGCTTCTTGTCGAGCAGCCCGAGAATCGCCATGGCAAGCGTGCTCTTGCCGGACCCGCTCTGCCCTACCAACCCCAGCACTTCGCCGCGCTGGATTTCGACCTGCACGTCGCGGAGAACCGGCGGCTTGCCGGCGTAGCATACGGAGAGCCGCGCCGACAGCAGAATCTGGTCTTTTGGAGCCTCGGACGCCATCGTTATCTTTGATACCTTCGCGCTTTCTGAGCTTTCAGATCCTTGTGATCCGCGCAAATCCGTGGCAAAGAAGTTCTTTCCTACTGCGGCGTCACGGTAAGCCGTTCTGCGTTCCAGAATGTTTGCGGAGACAGAATTACGGGAGCAGCGCCGTGCACTGTCGTCGAAATCGCGGAAAGCGCGTTCTTGTTGATCAGGAAGATAAAAGGTTCCTGCTCGACCACGATTTCCTGCACGCGGTCGAAAGCTTCCTTCCGCTTTTTCGCATCGCTGGTGGAGGCCTGTGCCCGCATCAGACGGTCAATCTCGGCCTCCCAGGGAGTTTCTGGGGTCTTCTGCTGCGGGTTCCACTGGTGATTCTCCGAAGAACTCAGCCACACGTTCATCTCGCCGTTCGGATCGAGATCGACGTTGGTCAGGCCCAGGATGATCGCCTCGTAGTCGAAGGTCTGGGTCATGCGCTCGATTAGGGAGGGGAAGTCGAGCGTCACCACGTTTACGTGGATGCCGATCTTCTGCAGATCGTCCTGGATCAGCACCGCCATGCGCTCGCGGATCTTGTTTCCAGAGTTCGTGATGATGGAAAACACAACCGAGTTGCCGTCTTTGTCTTTCAGTGCTCCGTTTTCCATGCGGAACCCGTCGGCCTGTAATTCCTTCAACGCCGCATCGGGGCTGTAGGTCTGTGGCTTCAGATTGCTGTTGAACCAGAACTTATTGGCCGGTGAGAACGGTCCCACAGCCGGTTGCGCGTGTCCGTGGAAAACAACGCGGCTTAAGTCGTCGCGATTGATGGCTTCAGAAATTGCTCTCCGAAAGGTGGCCGAGCGGAACCAGTTCCTCTTGTAAGCAGGGATCGGCGACTTCGCGACCTGGTTGAACCAGAGTTGCTCGCTATCGAGCGACGGCCCGGCATCGTGCACCAGTTGCGGCGAAGTGGCCGCGAGCTTGTCGAAATAGTCGCCGTCGAGAGCATTGATGAGGTCGACCTCGCCGCGCTTGAATCGCAGCATCTCCACATCGCGGTTGGGTTGGATATCGAGATGAATGGAATCCAGGTAAGGCAGCTTCCGTCCCTGCTCGTCCGTCTTCCAATAGTTGGGATTGCGCTTCAAAAGAACCGAAGCCCCGGGCTTGTAGTCGGCCACAACAAACGGTCCGAGGACTGCCATTTCTTTTTTCGAAGAACGCTCGGAAAGAATGGCGACCTGGTCGAAGAGGCGATCTAGTCCGGCCACCGGGGCCGGGAACCGGATCGAAATCTGAGTCGGAGAAATCACCTTGGTTTCGACACTCCCCGTGCCTGAACGGAAAGCGTCGCCGGTTGCCGAATGCAGCGCCGGGTCCATCAGCTGCTGAACCGTGTAAGCCACGTCCTCGGCGGTAAATGCCGAGCCGTCGGAAAAAGATACTCCGCTGCGCAAACGGAAAGAAATCTGCCGCCCGTCCTTCGAGACTTTCCACGAGAGCGCCAACTCCGGCTCGAGTTCCTGCGTCTGGCGATTCACCCGGACCAGGACGCCTCCGGTCAAATAACGGATCGCGGCGGACGCATCGTCCTCCACTTTCAACGGATCGAAAGTCTTCGGCTCCGAGCGAAGGCAAAACCTCAGCTCGCCGCCTTGAGCCAGCGCGTGCCCTAGCAGAGATCCCAGGCAGAACATCGCAACCACGATCGTCTTCCCGCAGGAAGCGACGAATTGTTTTGATTTGTTCCCGTGGCACTTCATGCGGGCAACTCCTCCTGCCTGGAAAGCAAAAGCTGAAACGATGTCACTACCAAGACGAGTAGGATCAACGGCAAAAACTTCCACGGTTCTTCTCCCACCGAGACCAGACCTTCCAATTCCTTCAGCAAACTCCCCCACGAAGGCATGGGTTCGGCCACTCCCAACCCTAGGATTCCGAGATTGGCCTCACTCAAGATGAAGACAGGAATCGAAATCCAAAACTGGGCATAGAGCACCGGCTTCAAGTTCGGCACTACATGCACCCAAAACAGCCGCTGTCCAGGAAGCCCTGCGGCTCGCGCCTGCCGGACAAAGTCTGACGTTCGCAGCGCTCCCGCAGTCGCGCACAACACTCGAGCTGCAGTGGTCCATCCCAGAAGCCCGAGCAATAGAAATGTCACCAGCACCGAGACGAATGGAGATACATTCAGGGGCATCAACGCCCGCGCCGTAATCAGCAGGAACAACCACGGCAGCGACAAAAATAAATCCGTCACCGCCATCGCTATCCTGGCCCAGGCTCCGCCAAGATATCCCGCGAGTCCTCCCACTAACGCTGCCATCAGCGTTGAGAGCAACGCGGCGGCCGGAGCCAGCAGCAAAGAAATCCGGGTTCCATAGAGCACGCGAGCAAACCGGTCGCGCCCAATCTCGTCCGTTCCCAGCCAGTGGATTCGCGATGGAGGTGCATTCGTCACTTCGCGGTACTGTTTGGCGTATCCCGATGGAGCCAGCCAATTCGCTGCCACGGAAGCACCCAGCACCAGCACTAAAACCACGCACGCCAGTTTGCGCCAGAAGCTCATGCTTCCTGGCCTCGCACCACATGACCGATTACATCTGCCCCTGAATTAGCCAGCAAGGTTACCAGCGTCACCAGAATCGTGATGTTCACCAGCAGTGGAAGATCGCGAGCGAGCGCCGCCTGCCATGCCAACTGTCCAATGCCGGCCAACCCGCACAGAGCCTCGACCGGAATCGCCGCTCCCACGGCTAGGCTCACCGACACTCCGGCCACAGCCAGCAACTGCGGCGTTACTACCGGCACGACATGCCAGAAGAGAACGCGAGCCTCCCCCAAACCTTTTGCTCTCGCGGTGATAATGTGAGGCCGGGAATAGGCCTTCACCAGCAGATTTCGCGCATAGCGGTAAGTGTGCGGGAAGACGATCAGCGCAATTGCCAAGGAGCCGGGGACATTCCACAGCACCGAGAGCAGCGCCAGCACCGCGGCTGGAAGGCAGAGAAATGTTCCGCTGACAACGGTCGTCACTGTGTCGTAAACCGAAAGCCGCAGCCACGCCGCACTCAGCGCCAGGGTCAGCGTCAGCAGCCATGCGAGGCCAAGACCCAAAGTGAGCAAGCGGAGCGTGAGCGGGGCACGATCGCGCAGCAGCGTGCGCACCGGCTGTCCCAGGGCGAGCGAAGTTCCCAGGTCACCATGCGCGGCTCGCTTCATATAAGAGAAATAAAACTGAAGGATGTTGCGGTCTTGATGCCTGGCATCACGCAAGGCCTGGACGCTCTCTGCATTCAAGTGCGGATCGAGTTCTCGCTCATCCACATCGAATCCCGGCGCGAGCCGCACCAATGTGGCGGAAAAGAATCCTCCAAGCAGAACGGTTGCCACCAGAGCCAGCCCATGCCCGGCAATTTTCCATCGCAGGCTTCGCATTTATTCTCCAGAGGCGCCGTGAGCCAGGGAACCTTTGCCGGCGGCGCCTTTCGCATGGTGGGTTTGCTTCACGGAGTACATGCGGCGGTCCGCTTCGGCCAGCAGCGCCTCCACGTCATACCCGTCTTCGGGACAGAATGCCGTTCCCACGCTCAGGCTGATCACATCTTTTCCGCAAGTGTGCCGTCCCGCTTCGACAGCCGCCTCGTTCAACCGGAGTGTTTTCTCGTCGGTAGCTTGGGTAGTGAGTCCGGGCGCAGTGATAACAAATTCGTCGCCACCCATGCGGGCAACGTAGTCATAACCGCGGCAAGCGTCCTTCAAACGTGTGCTGAACTCGCGCAGGAGTTTGTCGCCTTCCAGATGCCCGTAAGAATCGTTGATCTTCTTCAGTCCGTCGATGTCACAGACCATCACGGCGAGCGAGGTCTTCATGCGCCGGCACCGCGTGACTTCCTGCGCCAGGTGCACGAAGAGCGATCGAGCGTTGGGCAGTCCGGTAAGGAAGTCGGTGGTCGCCGAACTTTCTGCCTGCTGATACTTCAGCGCGTTTTCTACTGAGAGCGCTACCTTTGAAGCCACAGCCAGCAGAATTCGGAGGTGGTCCGCGGTAAAAGCGTCCTGCGTGGAGTGATACATGGCCAGCACGCCCACCACGCCATTCAATCCCTGCAATGGAACCGCCAGCGCCGAAGCCAGAGTCGCGGTTTTCGGATCGGCTACATAGCCTGCCTCCACCTGCGGGTTGCCATTGATGATGGGCTTGCAATTCTCTGCCACCCATCCGCACAAGCCCTCGCCCACGCGGATCTTCAGCGAGGACAGGACGCGAAAGTTCTCGCCGCTCACCAGTTCCGGTAGCAACCAACCATTCCGGTTCACGAATACAGCGATCGAGTCGTAAGGAATCAGCTTGCGCAGGCGCATCGAAAGCACCGAAAGCGTCTCGCTCAGGCTTAGTGAGTTCCCCAGATCCTGGCTCAGCTCGAACATGGCTTGCGCTTCTTGCCGGGCCGACGCGATCGAAGTCAGGAAGTCGGAATCATTCTGCGAGTTGTCGGCCCACTTCTCGAATCCGGTTGCGGGAGCGAGGCCGCGTTCCACGCGCAGCTCCCTCGAGAACCCGCGCGGAATGAAGCCGTCTTCATAGCTCTGCGCGATGCGCTCCAAGTCGACGTAGCGGCGTTCCAGAACCTCAACAATCTTCGGGTCGAACCAGGTTCCGGCTCTTTCTTTCACGCGATCCATGGCTCGATCCAGCGGCATCGCCTGACGATATTGTCGGTCTGAAGCTAGAGCGTCGAGACAATCTACGACCGCAAGAATGCGGGCGCCGATGGGAATCTGTTCGCCCGTAAGCCCCGCGGGATACCCTGACCCATCCCACCGTTCGTGATGCGAGCGCACGATCGGCGCCACGGGGTAGGGAAACGCCACCCGATCGAGAATCTCTGCACCTACCAGCGGATGCACTTTCATTTTCTCGAACTCTTCCGGAGTCAGCCGGCCGGGCTTGTTGATGATGTGCTCCGGTACAGCAAGTTTGCCAATGTCATGCAGGAGCGCTGCGGCGCGCAATGCCTCGATCTCGTCCGTGGAAAGCCCGATCTCTTTGGCGATCTCCACCGCGTAAGTCCGCACGCGTTGCAAGTGCGTGTGCGTGGTGTGGTCCTTGGCCTCGATCGCGAGGGCCAGAGCCTCGATGGTTCGCATGTTCAGCGAAGCGATCTGCTCCACGTGTCGCTTCTCGACTTCCACGCGTTCTTTCTCGGCTTCGAGACGTCCCAGATAGAGGCGATAAGAGCGGTACACCCAATAAATCACCGGCAGCACCAGCAGGGAGGTCTGCCATCCCGCGCGCTGATTAATGATTCCAACCAGCCCTACCGCGGCCGCTCCTACCAGGTAATAAGGAAACGACCAGAAGTAGCACTCCTTCCAAACCTTCCGGCTTGATTTGTTCTCCGTCAGCGCGATGACCACGGAGACAGGCAGCGTATTCGCCAAAAAGAAAACCAGCGCCGCCATCATCAGCAGAATGGGTTTATTCGACCCCGCCCTCGTGTTGAGCCAGTGGTAGCTGACGTAGCACAGCGCGCTCGCATTCGCCATCATGCCGAAAACATTGAAAAGCACCTTAACCGGATCGAGTCGATTCTTCGTATGCCAAATGCTCTGGATCAGAGTGGCCGTGCAGCCAATCAGCAGCGTCTCCGGCAGGCTGAGCTCCATCACTCCCAGAAGAATAAAAAGGAAATTCACCGACATAGTGCCGTCGATGCCGGGCAACTGCACTTTCAGAGCGGAAGCCAGCACGGCCACCGCCAGGTAACACGCAAATCGCGTCAGGTCAGCGGACTGCCAGTGCCAAAGGGCAGAGCACAGCACCACCATTCCGACGGAGACCGTGATCCCGACAAATAGTTTCGTCCGAGTCGACATAGGGTCGTCTTTTATGTCGCAGGGGGAGACAGACTGCGCCCGCAGCGCAGAAAGGTGATTCCGCGCACACCTCGGGACGAGCCTGTTCAGTGGAATGCTATTTCGGTCCTGGGGTTTTAAGTAGCTTACTTCCGTAACCTACGAGGAGGTTCCCCGCGGCTCGTTGGCATCGGGCTGACCGATATTCGACCTGGTGCTCGTTGCTCCTCAGGACAAGAGATTACTTTCGTGATCATCCGGCGCCGCATCCTCAATCCAACCCCTTGTTCACTGTGTCAAGATCAACTCCAAACGCGCCGGATGCCACCAGTAAATCTCAATTCGCAGCCACAGTCGTCGCCGACGCGGTCGACGCCCGATGTCGGCGCAGCGGCCGGAATCGCGGTCTTATCCGCCGACGTTAAGGGCAAAATCACGAGCTGCAATGATGCTGTCCTGAAGATGTTCGGTTGTAGCACTTCGGAAGTTCTCGGCGGGACTATCGCCACGTTTATCTCAGGGAAGAACGGAACCGACGAGAGTCAATTGCAAAAGACCATCCTCGCCGCGGTATTAGAGGACGGTCAGTATCGATCTTCGCACCTGTGTCAGAACAAGGCTGAGAAGGACTTTACAGCGGAACTGACCGTGACCTTGCTTCGCGACGGCAAGTCTGCCCCAGTCGGAATGGTTGCCCTGCTCTCTGCGGCAAAAGAGAAATCAGTCCCGCCTTCAACTACAGCGCAAGGTTCGGATGAGGATGAACCGGCGCATACCGTTTCCCGCGAGATTGACGGCACCAACCTTGTCCTCGCCAGTCCCGTCATGCACCGCTTCATGCGCATGGTGGACCGGGTCGCCGGGCACGCCGAGAGCGTGCTGGTGACCGGCGAAACCGGAACCGGCAAGGAACTGATCGCCCACGCGATTCACCAATCCTCGCAGCGCCGGAGCCGGCCCTGGGTCGACATCAACTGCGCTGCGCTTCCCGAGAATCTGGTCGAGAGCGAGTTATTCGGTTACGAAAAAGGCGCGTTCACCGGCGCCGATGCCTCTAAACCCGGCCTGTTTGAACTCGCCGACAAAGGCACGCTCTTCCTCGACGAAATCGGCGAACTGCAGATTCAGACTCAGGTCAAGCTGCTGCGCGTGCTGGATGGTTCTCCCTTCTACCGCTTGGGAGGCCATCGCAAGATCACAGTCGACGTCCGTATCATCGCCGCCACCAATCAGGATCTCGATGCTGCCGTCACCGCCGGCCGCTTTCGCCAGGATCTTTTCCATCGTCTCGGCCAGTTTCAGCTTCGCGTGCCACCGCTGCGGGAGCGTCCCGAGGACATCGTTGCGTTGGCGGAGCACTTCCTCAGCCTAAAGAATCCTGGCAGTGCCTTCGCGCCAGATGCCGTTTCGGCGCTGCTCTCGCACTCCTGGCCGGGAAATGTTCGCGAACTGCGCAACCTCGTCGCCCGCGTTGCCGTGGAGTCAAAGCATCCTGAGATCCATAAGTCGCAGATCACAGACGCGATGTCGGGCAATCCGGTCGCTCTGCGTCAGTCTGCATCCATGCCGGTCGGCAATCTCGAGAGCATGGAAGAGCAAATGATCATTCGAGCGCTGGAGCGTAGTGGAGGTCATCGTAACCAGGCCGCAGAACAACTTGGCATCTCCCGCCGCACCCTCAGCCGGAAGCTCAAGGAATACAACATCAACGTGAATTCTGCCGACGCGGCGAATTCTTTGGCCTACGTCAGCCTCGAGCAGCAGAAGTTTTTCCGCGCCCGCATCCAGCTCGCCGTTGCGCTGAAGAATCAGCAGGGTGAAGAAGTATGCGTCCAGGGCGTGAACCTGAGCACCGGAGGCATGGGAGTGGACGGATTGAAGGAACCGATGAAGTTTACCGGTCTTCTCGACGTCAGTTTCCCGCTGCCCGACAGCGAAACTATTTTTCGGGCGAAGGCCCGCATCGTCTGGTTCGGCGGCGAAGGTCGCGTCGGCCTTCGTTTCGCCGTCATCGACCCCGCCCTCTTCGAGCAGCTTCAGCATTGGACCAACAACAAGATGAAGAACGAGGGCTGGGAGCTACCTGCTCCGTCGTAGAGACGTAGCTCGGTACGGCTCTCTGGCCAACACCGTTAGTGCGCGGGCGCCGGCTGAGGTGCTGCTTGGGGCGCCGCCGCTGGACTGGAAAAAGTCACCTTCGGAACCTCGCGTGATCCCGGCGACGCCTCGAAGTAAGCTTCATTCGGCTTGAATCCCGCAAACCCTGCGAAGAAGCTGTTGGGGAACTGCTGCACGTAAGTGTTGTAATCCTTGAGCGTGTCGTTGTAGCGCTTGCGCTCGACAGCAATTCGATTCTCGGTGCCGGCAAGTTCATCCTGCAGACGCAGGAAATTCTCGTTCGACTTCAATTGGGGATAGTTCTCGACCACAAGCAGTAGCCGGCCCAGGGCCCCATCGAGCTGCCCGTTCGCCGCGATCTTCTCCTGCGGCGAACCCGCGGAGAGCAGCGCAGAGCGCGCTTTGGCGATATCGCCAAACACCGTCACCTCTTGTTGCGCGTACCCCTTCACTGTCTCGACCAGGTTCGGGATCAGGTCGGCACGCCGCTGCAGCACAATATCGACTTGCGACCAGGCTGCCTTCACCGATTCATTCTTGGAGACCAACGTATTCTTCACGCTGACGTACTGGCCAAAAACAAAGAGACAACCGAGTAACAGAATTGCCACGATAACGACGACGACGATCAGTGCTTTGCCCATGACACTCTCCTGAAAAGCTTCCGCAAGCTCTATGACGAGCGTGCGGGACCCGAGTCCAGCATTCTATCAACTGCGGCTGCTACTTGCTCCAGCGCCGCCAGATATCGCGAAAACACGTCTGCCACATCGAACTTCTTACGTTCGGATTTCTGCTCCCTCACGTCCAGCACCTGCAGGATGCCAGAGGCATCAAACCCAATCAGCTTCGACAATGCCTGCACTGCATCGCGCTTCCCAACCGGCGCATCGTGACCCAGCACGATAAGCGCGTGGCGGAAAAGTGTGGCGAAGGATGAGACCGATCGCAACAGCAGCTCCCACATTCGGGAGTCGTTACCCGAAGCGAGCAACAAATGCTGGCGCAGCAAAGCCAATTTTTCCCGCAGCTCGTATTCCACCTGGACGCGATGCAGGTTCGTCGGAATCGACAGCCCCGCAACCACATCTTCTCCAAAGAGTACGCGGTGGTGCTGTTTCATGTCGATGAATTCGATCGCGAACACGTCAACGGAGTGTTTGATCTCGTCGTGAGTCGTGAACAGTGGCATGGGCTGCTTCTGAGCATTCCACCACTTCACGGCAGGAGCCAGGGACTGCAACGCAGCGAACGAACTGTCACGAATCACGCAAAACAAATTCACATTCGAAAACTCAGGATGGAAATCGCCGGCGACCGCCGATCCGAACAGGATCACACTCTCAAGGTTCGCTCCAGCCGCCGCGCGTAGCCGGCTGACAAAGTCGTTAATCGTTTTTTCTGGAATCATGTGTGCCCTCGCTGGCTACCAGCTGCTACTGCCCCCACCACCACCAGAACTGCCGCCGCCGAAGCCACCAAAACCACTCCCACCGCCAAACCCGCCCCCACCGCCGAATCCACCACCACCTCTATACCCACCCCCGCCGCCAAACATGCCAGAAAAGAGAATCCAGAACAGTACACTGCGAAGCGGAGTAAAAAGAACGATGAGTATGACAACAATCAGCAGAATAATACCGCCGGCTGATATACCGCGGCTCGGCCCCTCCGGTTCTGCCGGAGCCGGCGCAAGTTGCGGCGTTGTAATTTGAACTCCTGCGTCCTGTGCAATAACGTTAGCAACCCGCGTAGTGACCAGCAGCAGCGCCTGACTATAGTTTCCACTCCGCATCAGCGGGATCGCCTCCCGCTGGAACGAAGTGACCTTACCGTCAGTTAAGATCGGCTCCAGTCCGTAGCCAACTTCAATCCGGGCGCGATGGTCATCGATGGCATAAAGGATGAGTACCCCGGCGTCCTTGGATTTGCTGCCCACGCCCCATTGATGGAAGAGCGCGACCGCATAGCTCTCAATATCCGAGCCATCAAGCGAATGAATCGTCACCACCGCGATCTGCGCATGAGCCTTCACTTCGACCTGGTGGCAGATGTCGTCCATCTGCGCAATCGCGCTCTGATTCAGAACGTGAGCAAAGTCGTTGACGTAGTCAGTGGGCTTGAGCGTGGCCACAGGCTCGGCCTGCGCTGCGAGAGCCAGTATCAGCGCGCCCGCGACACATAGCCACCATTTTGGGTGCCAGTTCATTGGAAGCAAAATTGTACAGGACATGCGTCGCACGAAGTTGGACCATGCCTTCGACGGAAAGCTTCCGCCAGGATCAGCAGAATGTCGCCAACCGTCGATGCGGCTGCGGCATCAGAATTCCATGCACTCTCCAACCTTCCGTTCCACTTGGCTTCTTCCATTCGCATTTCTTTTGGCAAGCTTAACGGCCTGCTCCAACAACAAGGATAGTCCCGACGAAATCCGCCAGCGTACCGCCGAAGCAACCGCGACGATGAAGCGCGATGCCAACGCCGTGGTGGAAGGCGTGAAGGAGGGTATGGGCCGCGACAAGATCCTCAACATTAACAAAGCTTCACGCGAAGACCTGCTCAGCCTTCCGGGAGTGACGGAACACGAGGTCGACCGGATCATCGCCGACCGGCCGTTTGACAATACCCATGACCTGGTAAGGCGCCGCGTGCTCTCAGAAGCGGAATATTCCAAGATCAGCGACCGCGTGACTGTGGACCGCTAGCGACAACTTTCGGTGACTTCCCGCGCATTCCTGCGATATCATTGAGTAGATGCCTGTGACGCGACAGCACCATTCGTTCCAGACTGATGATCCGCGCCTGCAGCCGATTCACGCCAAGGTGATGGCCCGCGAGCGTCTTAATCATGACGACGCCCTTGCTCTCTACCGCACCGGCGACATCCTCGCCGTGGGTTGGATGGCCAACCACGTCCGCGAGCGCATGCACGACGACAAGACGTATTTCAACGTAAACCGCCACATCAATCCCACGAACGTTTGCGTGGCGGCCTGCCGTCTCTGCGCCTTCGGCCGCAAGAAAGATGCTCCCGGCGCATACACGATGGCACTCGACGAGGCCTTCGAGACAGCAGCTTCCGGTTACAGCGAAGCCGTCACCGAATTCCACATCGTCGGCGGATTGCATCCCGACCTGCCTTTTCAATATTTTCTCGATCTCTGCTCAGGGTTGAAACAGCGCTTTCCGCAAGTGCATCTCAAGGCCTTCACCATGGTCGAGGTGGCGTATCTCTCGAAACGCGCCAAGCTGTCGATTCGCGAAACCCTGGAACAACTGAAAGCATCAGGCGTGGACTCGCTCCCCGGCGGCGGCGCCGAAATCTTCGCCGACCGGGTTCGCCACATCATCTGCGACCATAAGATCGATGGCGATCAATGGCTTGACACCGCCAAAATCGCCCACCAGATCGGACTGAAATCGAACGCCACCATGCTCTACGGCCACGTCGAAAACAACGAAGACCGCGTCGACCACCTGCTCAAGCTGCGCGCCCTGCAGGACGAAACTGGCGGCTTCCAGACTTTCATCCCGCTGGCCTTCCATCCCGACAACACTCCGCTGCAGCATCTGCCGAAAACAACCGGCATGCTCGACATCAAGCAGATCGCAGTCAGCCGCCTGGTGCTCGACAACTTCCCGCATATTAAGTCTTACTGGCAGATGATGACGGCCAAGATCGCGCAGATCTCCCTGCGCTTCGGCGCCGACGACATGGATGGGACAGTGATCGAAGAAAAGATTTACCACGATGCAGGCGCGACCACGCCGCAAGGCATGCGCCGCGAGGAACTCGAGCGCCTGATCCGCGTGGCCGGAAGAGAGCCGATTGAGCGGGATACGTTGTACCGGCCCGTCACGCGGACGGAGACATCGGTCACCGTCGCGGTATAGGGATGCCTCGCACAGGCCGGAGATTCTCAAACAAGAAAAGGCCGGAGCAGGGAAGTCAATCCCCTTCTTCGGCCTCTGGTCGCAAGAAACGTCAAACTTAAAGTGTTACTTACAACTTCTCGTAAAACTCACACGCCGAGCAAGAAATATAAATCCCGCCCGGTATATTGCGCTCGCGGTCCTTCATGCGTTTGACTATGCGTGTCGTCTTGCCGCACTTGGGGCAATCCGTGCTTTTGCTCGTGTCCATCACCTTTTTTCGGTCCGCTGTTTTTGCAATCTTCGCGCCCACTGCCATGGTTCGTTTCTCCTGATTTCTTTAATATGTGCGCAACGGTCCGCTGAATTTCTAGAGCGGACATTTGTGGATGGGGTGTTTCAGAAAGCCTGTTTCAGAAAGCCTAACCGGAAATCCGCTCTGGAAAATTCTTATCGCTGCGTCTTGTTTCTCTTCCGTACCCAGTCATTTTACAGTAATGTCGTGCCGCGTGTCTTGCGTGCCTAGCGTGGCGTTGACCACGTTCCCTCGGCCCTGCTACCGTCATATGTTTGCCCTCCGAGGAGGTTCATCATGCCAGCCATCAAATTTCGCGGGGTCGATTTCATCCAGTATGATTCGCTGCTCACTGAAGAAGAGCGCCTGGTCCGCGACACTACGCGCAAATTTATCGAAGACAACCTTGTCCCCATCATCGAAGAGTGCAATCGCGCCGGCCGTTTCCCCCGCGAACTGGTCAAGCCCATGGCCGATCTCGGCTTCTTCGGAGCGTCGCTCCAGGGCTACGGCTGCGCCGGCATGGGCAACGTCGAGTACGGACTGGTCACCCAGGAACTCGAACGCGGCGACTCCGGCGTCCGTAGCTTCGTCAGCGTGCAGTCGGCGCTGGTGATGTATCCCATCCACGCGTTCGGCAGCGAAGAGCAGAAGCAGACCTGGCTGCCCGCCATGCAAAAGGGCGAAAAGCTCGGCTGTTTCGGACTCACCGAGCCCGGTTTCGGTTCCAATCCCGGCGGCATGCGCACCCGCGCCCGCAAAGTTGGCAAAGAATACGTTCTCAACGGCGAGAAGATGTGGATCACTTCCGGCAGCATCGCCGACGTCGCCGTCATCTGGGCCAAGGTGGAAAACGAGAACGACAAGATTCGCGGTTTCCTCGTTGAAAAAGAACGTCCCGGCTTCAAGGCCGACGACATTCATGGCAAATGGTCGCTGCGCGCTTCAGTCACTTCAGGGCTGTCGTTGCAGGATGTTCACATCCCCGAGTCGAACCTGCTGCCAAAAAGCGACGGCCTGAAATCTCCATTGATGTGCCTGAATCAGGCGCGCTATGGCATAGCGTGGGGCGCGATCGGCGCGGCCATGTCCTGCTACGACTGCGCTCTGCAGTACGCCATCTTGCGCAAGCAGTGGCGCGACCAGCCCATCGCTTCGCACCAGCTCGTGCAAGACAAGCTCACGTGGATGATCAGCGAGATCACCAAAGCGCAACTGCTCGTGCTGCAGGTCGGCCGCCTTAAAGATGCGGGCAAGGTCGAGCACCAGCACATCTCCATGGCCAAGCGCAACAACGTCTGGATGGCCCTTGAGTGCGCCCGCCTTTCGCGCGACATCCTCGGCGCCAATGGCGTCGCCGATGACTATCCCATCATGCGCCACATGATGAACCTGGAATCGGTGAAGACCTACGAAGGCACGCACGACGTCCACTCACTGATCATTGGGCAGAGTGTAACCGGAATTGACGCCTTCTAGGTATTCGAACCGCCCGGGCTCGGAATATTCGGCGGAAGACTTTCCGCGGCCTGTTAGTGTACAAGCCGATACTTACGAGGAGGACCCCGTGATTCGAAGGTCTCGCTTTCTTGCGTTGTTCCTATTCTTTATGCTTACCTTACCCGTCGCGGCCCACGCTCAATCTGCTTCCGCGACTCCCGACCGTCCCTTTGTGGTGGAGTATTACTACAAAGCGAAGTGGGGGCATGCCGACGAGTTTCTGAAACTTTTTAAGAAGAATCACTACCCCGTGCTTAAGAAGGAGATGGAGATGGGGCGGATCGCAAAGTTGTGGATGGATCAGCCGCGCTACCATACGACCGAAGACGGACGCTGGGACTTTCGCGTCACCATCATCTTCAAGAATGCTACCGTGGCTAACGAGCCATTCGATGAAGCGGCGCTGCAGAAGCAGATGTATCCCGATCAGGAGACCTTCCAGCGCGAGGAGCAGCGGCGGTTTGAGATTCTCGATGGGCATTGGGATTTGCCGGTGAAGACGGTGGAACTGGAGAAGTAGAATCGAGTGCCCAGTACCCAGTGCCGAGCAAAATCAAGAACCGAGTCTTAAACTTGGTGAGGACTGACGTTCTCGAAACTGGGTACTCGGTACTGGGTACTCGGTACTGGGTACTAGTCGTCGATCTTCAGGAAATTCGCGATCACCTTCTCGTACCACTTCCAGGGCAGGATGCGCTTCATCACGAGCTGGATCTTTGCGTCCGGGCCGACCAGGTAGCGCAGCTCGGGGTTGGGGTCTTGCGCGATAGAAGCAATCAGGCGTGCCACTTCGATAGGGTCGCGCTTGGGGAGGGCCTGAATGCGATCGCGCATGCGCAAGCTCCGCTGAATGTTTGGAGAAGTCTCCTGCGTGGCTTTCTCGCCCATTACAGCGCCGCGCGTCCAGATGTCGGTTAGGTAGGCTCCGGGCTCGACCAGCACCACTTTGATCCCGAGTGCGTTCACCTCCATCCGAAGCGATTCGCTCCAGCCTTCGAGGGCATGTTTGGACGCGGAATAGCTGCTGACCGTAACCGCCCCCTGCAGGCCTCCGATGGACGAGACCATGATGATGTGTCCGGAGCGCTGGTGGCGCATGGTGGGCAGCGCAGCTTTGGTCATGGCGACGGCACCGAAGAAGTTGGTCTCGAACTGGCGGCGGAGTTCCTCCAGTTGGATATCTTCGGCAAATCCAGCGACGGCGAATCCCGCGTTGTTGACCAGGACGTCCAAACGGCCATGGTCGCGGACGACGGTGTCAACGAAAGCGGGGAGGGCCTCGAAGTTGGTGACGTCGAGCGCGCGGATATCTATCTGGCCGCCGAGACCGGCGGCGGTTGCCGCCTGATCGAGGCGATCACGGCGGCTGAGATCGCGCATCGTGGCGACGACACGGAATCCGGCCTTTGCCAGTTCGATCGAAGTGAGCAAGCCGAAACCGCTGGAGGAACCGGTGATGAGGGCGATCTTGTCGGGCATGGAAAGTGAATCCGCAAACGTTGTAACACAGGGGATGGCGTCGGAGCGAGGCTGGTCTCTTCACGTGCGAAGGACGATGCCCAGCTTCCTCGAAAGATGTTAAATAAATGTAACAATTATGCGGGAAATCCTTCATGGCAGTCATTGAAATTTGGAATTAGACACAGGTCTGGCCGGGACCCTATTGTTAACCATGGACCCCTTATTATCAGTTGAGGACTCACATGTTGATTTGCTGCACGAGATTGGCTTTCGGCTGGCGACAGCGGACGGCTTTCGCGAAGTGTTGACTCGTGTGGTCGATTTTGCTTCTGGACTGGTGAAGTGCGACTCCTGCCTGATTTATGTGCTTGAGGGCGACGAATTGGTTCTGCGCGCCTCCAAGAATCCCCATCCGGAAGTTGTCGATCGCCTGAAGCTGCGCGTGGGGCAGGGCATTACGGGCTGGGTGGCGGAACATCAGGAGCCGGTAGCGGTTGCCGAGAAAGCGGCTTTAGATCCGCGCTTTCAGTTTTTCCACGAGCTTCCGGAAGATACCTACGAAGCGTTTCTCTCCGTGCCTTTGATGTGCCGCGGTCGGGTGATGGGGGTGATCAACCTGCAGCATCGCGAACATCATGTTTACCGCCCGCGGGAAATACGTCTGATCTCGACGATCGGATTTCTGGTGGGCGCGGAGATTGAAATGGCGCGGCTGGAGGATGCGAACTCCAACCTCTCAGAACAATTGCAGACGCGAAAGGTGGTCGAACGCGCTAAGGGAATCCTGCAGCGCGATCTTGGACTAAGCGAAGAGCAAGCCTACTTGACCTTGCAGCGGCAGAGCCGGCAGAAGCGCAAGGCCATGAGGGAGATTGCCGAGGCGGTCGTGCTGAGTGACGAAGTGAGAGGGAACTCGCTCTCACCAAAGCTGACCTAACGAGGCGAGCCGAAGGCGCGATTATTGCTTCGCGAAAAGCGCGACCCTTCGTGGCCGCTGCTCCGCGCGGCTCGCCGAGATCCTTCGCTTAGCCCAGGATGACAATCACAAGAAAGGCCCGAGAGCGGATGGGTTTTATCCACCCTCGGGCCTGGCTGCCGATGGGCTAGCGGGCGGCGGATCCAGCCGAGGTTGCGACTGATTGCGCCACTTCACGAGTTTCCGGCGGCACCGCAAAGTGCAGCGTCATTCCGACCTGGGGAAGTTGCATCGTGCTGACGAAGCTTCCATTTGGTCGGGAAACTAGAATGAGGCGGCTATCGCCAGAAGGCTGCGAGTTTTCGGTGCCGGTGACCAGCAGCATGAAGCCTCCGCCGTTGCCGTCAAGCTTGCGCAGCGTGAGCATGTCCGAAGGATCGCCGGCCCCGATGGTGAATCGGTATTTGCCCGCTGGGACGATGGCGTTCTGCCAGCGTACTTCATGAGTCAAGGTGAAGGTTCCGGCCGCATCCTGAGCGGAAGCGAGGCTGGGTGCGAAGTTCAGAGCGCTCAACACTAAAACAGCGGCATAGACGAATCTGCAAAGCGAGTTCATAGGATCTCCTGTGTTTGTTCGTAGTCTGACGAGCACACTACCGGCGCTAGACCGACGGTGCGGGCTCAGATTGAGTGGAGAACAACAGGGTCAGGAGAATTGCAATGCCGCAGCAGGGCTGGCATGCAAACAGCAGCTTCGCGAGACCGGCTACAGAGATGGTTTGCGAAGTGATTTCACTATGAAGGATGTTCGCGCTAGAGTCCAACGCAAAGAATTCATTTCGCTGATCGGATGCGCGCTCACCGCTCAATGATGCCACTGCGCCGTTGAGGCGATTTTCTGCGCGTTTAGCCCCGCTCATTTGCAAAAGTCCCGTCTAATACGAGAACATACTAGGTTTGCACATCCAAACTGATTCTTACTGAGGAAGCGTCCAAAATATGGCGACACGGAATAAGTCTGCAAGAGCGACGACGGCATCAAGAACCGCGAGGGTAGAAGTGAAGTCCCAAGGGAAGGCGCATGGCAATCCCCGCCACCACGGTACGATCCAGCCCGCGAAAGGGAAGCTGGGGGTGATGATCCCCGGGATGGGTGCGGTTGCGACGACGTTTGTCGCGGGTGTGGAGGCGATTCGCAGGGGCCTGGCGAAACCGATTGGGTCGCTTACGCAGATGGGCACGGTGCGGCTGGGCAAGCGTACCGACGGGCGTTCACCGAAGATCAAAGAGTTCGTGCCGCTGGCGGGGCTCGATGACCTGGTCTTCACCGGCTGGGACATTTTCGAAGACAACATGTACGAAGCGGCCTCGAATGCGGGCGTGCTCGACCAGAGGCTCCTCGACCAGTTGAAGCCCTTTCTTTCGACGGTGACGCCGCGTTCGGCGGTGTTCGATCACAACTACGTGAAAAAGATCGACGGGCCGAACGTGAAGAAGGGCAAGACCAAGATGGATCTCGCCGAGCAGTTGCGCGACGACATCCGCGACTTCAAGAAAACCAGCGGCGCGAGCCGATTGATCACCATGTGGTGCGGTTCCACCGAGTCCTACATCGAAGCGACCGCAGCCCATCAGTCAGTGAAGTCGTTTGAGAAGGCTTTGCGCGAGAACGATGAAATGATCGCGCCTTCGATGATCTATGCCTACGCGTCGTTGATGGAAGGGGTGCCCTTCGCCAATGGAGCTCCAAACCTGACGGTAGACCTGCCGGTGATGCTCGAACTCTCTCGCCAGAATGAAGCGCCAATCTGCGGAAAAGACTTCAAGACTGGGCAGACTTTGATGAAGACAGTTCTTGCCCCGGCGTTCAAGGCCCGGCTGCTAGGCCTGAGCGGATGGTATTCAACCAACATCCTGGGCAATCGCGATGGGGAGGTGCTCGACGATCCGGGGTCGTTCAAAACCAAGGAAGAATCAAAGCTGGGAGTGCTGGAACACATTCTGCAGCCCGCGCTGTACCCCGAGCTGTACGGGAATATTTTTCACAAGGTTCGCATTAACTACTATCCTCCGCGTGGTGATAATAAGGAGGGTTGGGACAACATCGATATCTTCGGATGGCTGGGCTATCCCATGCAGATCAAGGTCGACTTCCTGTGCCGCGACTCAATTCTCGCAGCGCCCATCGTCCTCGATTTGGTGTTGCTGGTTGATCTGGCGAAGCGCTGCTCGGCGCTGAAGGGACTCGGCATTCAGGAATGGTTAAGCTTTTACTTTAAGTCTCCGATGACGGCGCCCGGATTGTATCCCGAGCACGATCTGTTTATTCAGTTGATGAAGCTGAAGAACACGCTGCGGTATTTGAAGGGCGAAGAACTGATCACGCATCTGGGGCTGGAATATTACGACTAACTCGATGTAGGGTGAGGACCCTCGCCCTCTTTTTTCCGGTCAAATTGAAGTGGAGGCCCTGTTAGTGGTGGCCACCACTGCCGAAACCGACCTGTGCCCCGTCAAAGCTGCCGTGCCCGGCATCGCGCCCTCCATCGGAGAATTCTAATCAGCGATGTTCTGCGCACGTTCGCGACCGACCCAGTTCCAGAGGCGTGCGCCTGTTTTAGTACCGCAATTCCCGTCGCAATCATGTTAAGATAACCATGGTTATGGCGAAGTGACCACTATGAAGATGATTGCTGCCGGTGAGTTCAAGGCACGATGCTTGCAAGTCATGGAAGACGTGCGCACAAAGCGTATTCCTGTGCTGATTACGAAGCGCGGAAAGCCACTGGCCAAACTCGTTCCTCCCGACGACCAGCCTCGCGACATCTTCGGATGTCTCGCGGGAAAAATTGAGATTCTCGGGGATGTTGTTTCGCCGATAACTCCTCTCGATGACTGGGAGAGTCTGAAGTGATTCTGCTGGATACGCATGTCTTGCTGTGGGTGGTCTCGAGTCCCGGCAAACTCTCGCGAGCCGCAACGCGCGAGATTCGGAAAGCGCAACAGGAAGGTGGCTGCGCCATCGCTTCGATCAGCCTTTGGGAGTTGGCCCTGCTCTTTGCCAAAGGCCGCCTCAGAGCCTCCGGCACGGTCGAAGCTTCAATCCGCGAGATCGTGGACTGCGCTGCGGTGAGCGTACTCGAAATCACTCCGGACATCGCCGGACTGGCCATGGCCTTCCCGGAGCCCTACCCCAAAGATCCGGGGGATCGCCTGATCGGAGCGACCGCTCGAGCACTGGGAATCACACTGATTACCCAGGATGAGAGAATTCTTGCCAGTCCTCTTATCCGCTCGATTTGGTAGCCCTCGTTTTGGTCTCAACTTTCGCCATGTGGTTCGTCTTCTTATACTCGTCAAATTTCTCCAGAAACCGGTCAATGTCCTTCTTCTGCAAATAGTAAGGAGTCGACAGACGCAGCTTATTCGGGTCGCCGCCCCGGATGCGGATCTTATACGTCTTCCACATCCAGGTTTCCAGATCCATACGCGGAACCGGTGGCACGTTCACTGTGACGATCGCGCAGCGCAGGGCGGGATCCGGCGAAGTCCAGGATTCAGCTCCGCGTTTCTTCATTTCACCGAGTGTGTAATCGGCCAGCTTGCGATGGCGGCGCTCGATGCGGTCGATGCCGATGTCGTTGGCCAGCTTGATGGACGCTCGCAGCCCGTGCAGCGCTGGCACATTCGAGCTGCCGATGCGCTGGAACCGTTCCGCGCGCAGCTTGGGATCGTCCCAGCCTTCGGTGACGATGGTATTCCAGAGGCGGTCGATGACTTCGTCGCGCACATACAGAAAACCCGAACCTTTGGGCGCCTGCAGCCACTTGTGCGGACTCGAAGAGTACATATCGCAGCCGAGGTCTTCCACGTTCAGTCGCATCATTCCGGTCACGTGAGCTCCATCGACGGCCGAGAGAAGGCCCTTCGATCGAGCCAGCGCGCTGAGCTCCTTCGCGGGAAGAACGACGCCAGTAACCGTCGTGATGTGGCTGAAGAAGATGACGCGCGTTCGGGGAGTGATGGCGTCGTTGAAGAGATTGAGAACCTGGGCGGCGTCCTTTACCGGGAGGGGCAGCGCGACTTTCTTCACCACGATGCCGTAGCGCTTGGCCTTGAGATTCCAGGGATGCACGCCGCCGGGATGTTCCTGGTCGGTCATCAGAACTTCATCGCCCGGCTTCAGATCGATGCCATTAGCGATGTAGCTATTAGCTTCAGTAGCGTTACGGACCAGGGCGATCTCGTCGCGACGGCAACCTACGAAGGCAGCCAGGGGATCGCGAAACTCGTTCCACGCGGCGTATCCCCAGATGGGGTAGTCTTCCGGATCCTGCTGGTCCATTCGCTCGGTCGTGGTGTAGCCGTCGAATACGGCGCGCAGCACCGGCGCGGGGCTGGAGCCGACGGTGCCGTTGTTAAGGTAGATCTCGTCCTCCGGAATGAGGAACTGACGGCGCATCTCGGCCCAGTAGGCGTCTTCGTTCTTGTCGAAGAGAGCGGGGTCCGGCAAGGTCGAGGGAGCTTTCTCCAATTGGGCCAGGAGACTTCCGCGGAAAGCCAGGGTCGCAGCGAATCCCGTGGTGGCAGTACTGAGGAAGCGGCGTCGGTCGAGCAAGGGCACCTCCAGATATATCGAATATGGAAGGCGCCATGTTACGGCTGGACGCGGGAATCCTCAAGGGGGAACTCTTATCCGCCCGACCGCCGGCCGCCGGCCGCGCTCAGTGCTCCGGGAAGCTCGAATTCCGGATAACCCGGCCGGGGAGGGTCGCGTCTAACCTTAAAGAAGTTTGGGATTGGTGTCTTCCAGACCGGGCGTATAATGCTTGCAAGAGTACCGTGCGCGCGAAGGAGTTTCCCATGAAATCGCGATGGTTGGCAATCTCGGTGGCGTTGGCGGCGTTCAGCGCAGTGCCTTGGACGTTGGCGCAGACACAGGATCCGGGTCAGACCCAGACTCAAACTCAACCCCAAACCAAAACGCAGACTCCAACTCAAGATCCAGACCAAGGCCAGCCCAAAGCCGCCGACGTCCAGAATGCTCCCAAGCAGGCGCCGGCCGCATTGCCGACGCAGGATGACAGCCAGATCAAGCACGACGGCAGCAAGACCGACGTGGATGCGGTAGGGAATCGCAATGTCGGTTGCGGACGCGGCGTGGGTAACTGGTACACGGTCGAAGGCCAGGTGGCGCGAGGCCGGGTCTTCGCGCAGCAAATCGAGTCGCAGGTCAAGCTGGTAAACGATCCGGTGGTCACCGAGTACGTCAACCGGATCGGGCAGAACCTGGTGCGGAACTCGGACGCGCAGGTGCCGTTCACTATTAAGGTGATTGACTCCGACGTGGTGAATGCCATGGCGTTGCCCGGCGGATTCTTCTACGTGAACTCAGGCCTCATCCTGGCGGCCGACGAAGAAGCCGAGATGGCGGGCGTGATGGCTCACGAGATTGCCCATGTTTCCGCGTGCCACTACGGGCGCGAAATGACGCGCGCGCAAATACTGCAGATGGCATCGATTCCGTTGATCTTCATTGGCGGCGCGATTGGCTACGGAGCATACGAGGCGTCCGGGCTTGCGATTCCTTTGACTTTCCTGAAGTTCTCCCGCGGCTTCGAAGCCGAAGCTGACTATCTGGGCGTGGAATACATGTATCGCGCCGGATACGATCCCTCGGCGTTCGTTTCTTTCTTTGAAAAGATTCAGGCCATGGAGAAGAAGAAGCCGGGCACTTTGGCCAAGGCATTTGACACCCACCCTCAGACTCCGGATCGCATTGAGAAAACGCAAGAGGAAATTCGAAAGATACTGCCCTCGAAGCCGCAATATATTGTGACCACGTCGGAATTCGACGAGGTCAAAGGACGGCTGGCGTCGATTGAGAATCGCCATAAAGTGCTCGATCAAAAAGATGCCAACAAACCCAGCTTGCGGCGAACTTCCAGCAGCAGCGACCCCAACACGGGTAACACCCAGACCGATGATGATCGTCCGACCTTGAAGCGGCGGGATGATTCGTCGAACTAGCGGTGGAACGAGTTAGAGCGCATTGAACCGGCGGCCGCGGCCGCCGGTTTTTTTGTGGTCCGAAGGGGCTATTTGGGCGGTAATCGCGGGACTCTATGACCTTCGTCACCGCAAGTTGTTGCCGAAGCGAAATAGGCTAAGTTAGGCTAGTCTAGCGCACAGGAGCAGGTTCTTCATGCCTGAGAACACACTCACCATCACCGACAACCGCACCGGTCAAACCTATACCGTTCCCATTGAGGATGGCACGATCCGGGCGATGAGCCTGCGGCAAATCAAGACGCATCCGGAAGATTTCGGATTGATGACGTACGATCCAGCGTTCATGAACACTGCCTCGTGCCGCAGCAGCATCACTTTTATCGATGGCGACCGGGGAATCCTGCGCTATCGCGGATATCCCATCGAAGTGCTGGCCGAGCGCTGCACCTTCCTCGAAGTCGCCTACCTGCTCTTGTTTGGAGAGTTGCCCGCTGAGGCTCAACTGAAGGCCTGGGTCCACGACATCACCCACCACACCATGCTGCACGAGAGCATCAAGAAATTTATGGAGGGATTCCGCTACGATTCCCATCCCATGGGCATGTTTGTGAGCACGGTGGCCGCGTTGTCGAGCGTCTATCCCGAAGCCCGTGACATCCACGACCCAAACAACCGTATGCACCAGATTGTTCGTCTGATCGGGAAGGTTCCTTCGATTGCTGCCCTGTCCTACCGGCACAACGTCGGCTTTCCCTACGTGTATCCGGACAATGATTTGAGCTACACCGAGAATTTCATGAACATGTTGTGGAAGATGGTCGAGCCGAAATATGTGGCGAACCCGGTTCTGTCTCGCGCGCTCGACATCCTGTTCATTCTGCATGCCGATCACGAGCAGAACTGTGGCACCAATGCCATGAGATCGGTAGGAAGCGCCCAGACCGATCCCTATCTGTCTCTTGCTTCAGCCGCCTCAGCCCTGGCAGGGCCGTTGCACGGCGGAGCCAATGAGGAAGTTTTGAAGATGCTCGAGGAGATTGGTTCAAAAGAAAATGTGCCAGCCTTTATCAAGAAGGTGAAGGATGGGCACGGCAAGCTGATGGGGTTCGGTCATCGCATCTACAAGAACTATGATCCGCGGGCAAAGATCATCAAATGGTCGTCGGAGCAGGTTTTTGAGGTTACGGGACGCAACCCGAAGCTCGACATCGCCCTGGAACTAGAGCGCATCGCGCTCGAGGACGACTATTTCGTGAAGCGCAAACTTTATCCCAATGTCGATTTTTATTCCGGAATCATGTACCAGGCGATGGGCTTCCCGCCGGAGATGTTCACGGTGCTGTTTGCTATTGCGCGGACGGCTGGCTGGCTGGCGCAGTGGCAGGAGTTGGTTGTCGATCCCGAACAGAAGATTGCGCGGCCCAGGCAGATCTACACCGGGCACGAAGAGCGCGAGTTTGTGCCGATGGAAAAGCGGATCGCGGCTACCGTTCCCGCGCGCTAGGTCTTAGGCAGCCTGTTTCGTTGCCAGCGAGGCCACGTACTCGCGCTTCTCCGACGATGACGTGATCACCTTCATCTCCTGCCAGTCGTAAGGAAACTCTCTTCCGCAATCCAGGCAAGCTACATAGGTGCCAGTCAATGCGCCGGCTTGAGGCCGTCGGGCCTTTCCACGAATGGTTACCGGAAAGCTGTACCGGGAGTGCCGGCAACCAAAAAACACATCAATTAGTTTTGCCACCATGGAGCACCTTCCACACCCTAGGGTCTTTTTTTCTCCTGGGTTGTTCTGAGTGTGCTGCCCCCCTGCGCTACCGCGAATCTCAAAACGCAACCACTCAAAACATTGGATTCGCTCAGGCGGAGAATGGTTTCGTATTTTCCATGTGATCTGTGACCATTATGGGATAGCCTCCTCCAAGTGCCTTATTGGGAGCCAGTTGCAGCCAAGTCAGCAAGAATTTGCACACCGGTTTGCGACGAAAAAGCCGTTGAACACCCGGCGGAAACTAAAGGAGAGGCGTGAAGGGCAGCACTGCGTAGGAAGCTAAGTCAGGTTCAAAGCTTTTCTGATGGTCCCGCGCTCGTTCTGGATTTTTTCCTGCAGAAGCGTGATGGCGTAGATGAGTTGCTCAGGACGCGGCGGGCATCCCGGAACATAGATGTCGACGGGAATGACCTGATTGACGCTTTGCACCAGCGCGTAGTTCTGGAAAACACCTCCGGAGGTGGCGCAAGCTCCCATCGAGATCACCCATTTTGGCTCTGGCATCTGTTCCCATAATTGCCGGATCACCGGCGCCATTTTGTTCGACACGCGCCCGGCAATGATCATCAAATCGCTCTGCCGTGGCGACGGGCGAAATACCTCAGCTCCGAAGCGCGCAATATCAAAGCGCGACGCTCCCATTGACATCATTTCGATCGCGCAGCAGGCCAAGCCAAACGTCATCGGCCAGATCGAGCCCTTGCGCATCCAGTTGACCGCCGAATCAAGCGTGGTCAGCACCAGTCCCTCCGGCGTCGGATTGCCGAAGGTCAGGTCCTTGACTACTTTCTTGCCATTCTCGGCGTCGATGTAGGGGCCGAAATTCAGTTCGGGAGACATTAGGTTGATTATAAACCAGCTGACCGCACCGCTAACTCCCGCCGTTGGCTGCTCGACGCAGGGCTCTTTCTGCCGACTGGGGCAGATGCACAGGGACGAAATACTCCTTAGGATAAAGATAGTCTTCGCCCGATTCGTCAACCACCCGGATTTGGTGAAGCTTGGCAGCAGCTTCGTCCGGGACGACCTGATAGAGTTTCCGTAACTCTAGGGCGGCCGGATAGTCCTTGTTCTTGACGCAAACAGCGAACTGCAATGCGCTTTTCATTGAGTTTCCAGGATTCGCTTGATCTTAAGCTCTCTTTTTCCGATGCCGTGCGCGTCATACCAGTGCAGTTCGGCATGGCACATCGTACCATCGGCCAGCTCAATCATTGCTGTCCCTTTCAGCTTTCTCCAACGGCTACCGCCATACAGCTTTCGTAATCGACGCCTTTCTCGGGTGCCCTTACCCGCGGCAATCGTCTCAACATCCGAAATTCGGCCGAGAATCGTGAAAAACACGCCTCGATTTTACTCTCCTCAGGCCCTTGTCCCTTAGTCCAGGACGACGTCTGCGGCCGCGGTCTAGCCGTCCGTCCGTATACGGTTCTGCCAATGTGTCCAGACGAAATACACCGCCCCCGCGACCAGCAACACTCCAATCACCGCGTCAAACTTGTGAAAATACTTGCCGAGCTCGCGCCAATTCGCGCCCAACTTCATGCCGAGATACGCCAGCCCCAGGCACCAAGGCCACGATCCCAGAAATGTGTAGATGTGAAACCGTACTCGCGGCATGCGCGCAATCCCCGCCGGCAGCGCGATGAAGGTACGAATTACAGGCAGCAGCCGACCAAAGAACACGGCCAGGTATCCCCAGCGCGCAAAGAAGCGGTCGGCCCAGTCGAGCTCGCGATGCCCCATCAGAATCCACCGTCCATATCGCTCCACCAGCGGACGCCCGCCATAACACCCAATCTCATAAGCTACGAGCGATCCCAGATTGCAACCGAGCGCTCCAGCCGTCGCCACCCACACCAGCTTGAACGTGCCCGTGAAGACCAGATAGCCGGCAAACGGCATAATCAATTCCGAAGGCAGCGGAATGCATGCCGATTCAATCGCCATCAGCAGCGCAACGCCGCTGTAGCCGGTCGCGCTGATCACGGAATTAATGAACACAAATAAGAAAGCTAGAAGTTTTTCAGTCATGGGAGCGCAGTTGGCAGTACCCAGACCCAGTCAAAAGCGACAGGAGCAAGAACTGGGTACTGGGTACTAGGCACTAGGTACTGGGTCTTCAACTCAAGTGTATCGGAAATTTTCGGCGAGACGCCGCGTCTAGAACGATCCGTCCTGGGTAAAGGTATAGCCGGGCAGCGCCGCTCCCTGCGGGCTCTTGGTCACTTTGACGCGTACCGTGGGTGCATCCGGAGCGGTGATGCCTGCCGGCCGCAGCATGGCGAACTGACTGAAGACTTCGTTGTACACCTTGGTGACCAGATAATCCTGGCCATCGGCGTCGCTGCGCCACACCTGCCCGAGCTGGATGGAACTCACTGCCATAACATTTTGGAGTGCTTGAACTCCAGACTACCGAGGGATACCGGTCGCGTCAATCATCTCGGTGGTTACCGAGGTCTCTGCTAAGATGTTGCCCTCATGCCCCGCGGACGCAGCAAAGGTGCTCGTGTGGGGACGGGCACTCCTGCCCGTCCCCGGAGCGCAGCTCCGGCGGCAGCGCAAAAAAGCCAGAAGAGAGCCACCAAGCCCACCTACAATCCCCTAGCCCCCGACCGTATTGCCGAGATCCTCAAGCGCCTCGACCAGCTCTATCCCGAAGTCACCTGCGCTCTCACTCACTCGAGCGCATGGGAACTCCTGGTCGCGACCATCCTCTCTGCCCAGTCCACCGACGCGAACGTCAACCGGGTCACGCCGGAACTTTTCCGCAAATATCCGACGGTGCAATCCTTCGCCGCGCTCACCCCCGAGCAGCTTCAGCCCGACGTCCGCTCCACCGGCTTCTTCCGCAATAAATCTAAGTCAGTCGTGGGCGCAGCCAAGAAAATCGTCGCCGACTACGGAGGCCAGGTCCCCGACGACATGGAAAAGCTTCTCACCCTCCCCGGCGTCGCCCGCAAAACCGCAAACGTAGTTCTTGGAACATGGTTTAAGAAAGCCGAAGGCGTGGTAGTCGACACCCACGTCCACCGCATCTCGCGCCGGCTCGAGCTCACTAAGAACGATGACCCGCAAAAGATCGAACAGGACTTAATGCGCATCATCCCACGCGAGCACTGGATTCTTTTCTCCCACCAAATCATCTGGCACGGACGCAAACTCTGCATCGCCCGCAAGCCGAAGTGTGTCGACTGTGCGCTCGAAAACCTCTGCCACGCCGCCGACAAAACCTGGAGCACGGTGGACATGCACAAGAACGCGAAAGCGTAATCTCTACGCCCTAGCCCTTCTGCTAGACTTTTTTCTGTGACCCTGAATCCGAAGCTCCCAACTCCCATGCGTACTTTCGTCCCATTTGCTATCGTCATACTCATGAGCACAGTCGTCACCGAAACCGTCGCGGCCCAGACCCTCGCCGCACCTGTGGCCGTTACCGATCCCAAACAGATTGCCTCGAAGCCCAACGCCCAAGTCGAGCCGCGCAGCCTCACCATTGAAAAGCTCTACATGACTCGCCAGGTGGGCCGGCCCACGTGGTCGCCCGACGGCAAGAGCATCGCATTCATCTCCAACATGAGCGGACGCAACAACCTGTGGCTCGTCCCCGCCGAGGGTGGATGGCCGGTACAACTCACAGTCAGCGACCAGCGCCAATCCTCACCCGCATGGTCGCCCGACGGCAAGTGGATTGCCTATCAATCCGATTACGACGGCGACGAACTCTGGGATATTTTTCTGGTCTCGCCGAAGACCGGCAAGGTCGTCAATGTCACCAGCACGCGCGAAATCGCCGAAATGGATCCAACCTGGTCGCCCGACGGACGTTACCTCGCCTACGAGGTCAAGCCGAAAACTTCAGCCGCCTACGAGATCGATGTCTACGACACGCTGATGCACGAACTGAAGCACATCACCACCGGCACGCCGCAGGACAAGGGCAACTCGAATCCCATCTGGTCGAAAGATGGCAAGTACATTGTCTATACACAGGAGCAGGCCAAAGGAACCGACTCGAATATTTTCATCGCCGAGGTCGCCACCGGAACGAGCACGTTGCTTACGCCACACGAAGGCGAGCAACGATATTCCAATGACGATATTTCCCCCGACGGCAAGCACGTACTGTTCACTTCGAACGCCGCCAACGGCTATGAAAACGTTGGCCTGCTCGAAATCGCGACCAAAAAGATCTCCTGGCTGACTCGCGACAAATGGGAGATCCGCGGCGGCGAGTTCTCACCTGACGGTAAGCACATCACCTTCAGCGCCAACGTCGACGGCAACGAAGACATCTACCTGCACGATCTCGCAACCGGTAAGTCAACCGCGCTTCTGATCCCCAAAGGCGTCAATGAGCCCGCGGGCGGGCACTCCGCATTCACCAAGGATGGATCTCGTTTGCTCTATTACCACAACGGCCCCACGGCGCCGGGAGATCTATGGGTGTACACGCTCGCGACCGGCAAGTCACATCAACTCACGCATTCGCTGGTCGCTGGCGTGCGTTCCGAGGACATGGTCGAGCCTTATCTGGTGCACTATCCCAGCCGCGACGGGAAGTGGACCATCTCGGCGTTTCTGTACGTCCCCTTCAACATGGCGCGCAACGGACAGAATGCGGCCATCGTCTACATCCACGGCGGACCAACTGCGCAGACCATGAATTCGTTCAACCGCTTCATCCAGTACGCGGCCAATCAAGGCTACATGGTGCTCGCGCCCAACTATCGCGGCTCAACGGGCTATGGCAAAGAATTCCAGCAGGCGAATCTCTTCGACATGGGTGGCGGCGATCTGCAGGACGTGCTCGCCGGCGTCGACTGGATCAAGCAGACCGGCCACCTCGATCCCAAAAAAATTGCAGTCATGGGAGGAAGCTACGGTGGCTATCTCAGCATGATGGCGGTGACGAAATCGCCGGATGTCTGGGCCGCGGGCGTGCCCATCGTGCCCTTCGTAAACTGGTTCACCGAGATTCAGAATGAAGATCCGGTGCTGCAACAGTCCGATCTCGCGACCATGGGCGATGTGGTAAAGAACAAGGCGCTATACGAAGATCGCTCCCCCATCAACTTCATCGATCAGATCAAAGCGCCGCTGCTGTTGCTCGCCGGAGGACACGATCCGCGTTGCCCCAAGTCAGAAACGCAGCAGGTCGTCGATGCCATCAAGAAGCGCGGCGGCACGGTGGATTACAAGATTTATGAGAATGAAGGCCACGGCTTCGCCCGCGTCGAAAATCAGATCGATGCCTACAAACGCGTCGCCGACTTCCTGCTGGCCCATGTCGTCCCCGCCGATTGCAGTTGTACGCTGACGGAATAGGACGATTACCTGCGCGACAGCGAATGCAGGATCGCCTCGACCAGTCCGGGGATAGTGAACTCCTTGGCTTCAAAGTCGACTCGCAAACTAAGTTCGCGCAAAGTCGAAGAAGTGACTGGACCGATCGATGCAAGACTGACATCCCGAATGCCCGTCCGGCTTGAGCCCAGAAGAGCCACAAAGTTGCGAACCGTAGAAGAACTTGTGAACGTCACCACATGCGGCCGCCGCCGCGGATCTTTAAGCAACCTGCGCAGGCGCGGGCCGGAAGCGCGCGGGACAACCGTTTCGTAAGCTTCCACCACATCGACTTCCGCCCCGGCCCGGCGCAGTTCGCGAGGAATCACGTCGCGTGCAACCTTGGCGCGCACCAGCAACACCCGCTTTCCTTTTACCCGCCGCCGCAGGCTGCGCACCACGGATTCCGCAACATATTCCTTGGGAACGACACTAACATCGCCGCCCCGCTGTTCGATAGCCTTTCTCGTCGCCGGCCCAATGGCCGCGATGCGCAGGTGCCTGAAGCCTGTTTTCGTCAGGTGCAGCTTGGCTAGCCGCTCCCACATGGCCTCGACTCCGTTCACGCTCGTGAGTATGAGCCAGTCGTAGCTGGCAAGATCCCTCAATGCGGCATCGAGGGACTCAAAGCTGCGCGGCTTGCGAATCTCGATAAAAGGAATCTCAATTACTGTCGCGCCCAGTGTGCGCAACTCACCCGAGAGCGCGCTGGCCTGATGCCGTGCGCGGCCCACCAGCACTCGCACACCCGAGAGCGGCTGCGAGCTCACTTGTCTTCCTTGCCGGCCCGGATCTGGCCAAGGCGCTGTTCCTTCATCAGGCGGGCAACGCCGGAGATTGCCGTGTCTTCCGCCTTTTCCAAAGATGCGATTACGTTTGCCTGGTCTTCCCGGCTGCGGTTCTGGTTGAGCTTGAACTTGGCCTCCATCTTCGTGACCACGATCTCAAAACCCACGATCTGTCTGAGCATGCGCTCGCGAAAGGCCTCATCCAGGCTGGCCCACTGTGCGGCATAGGCGGGCTCGAAGGTTTGGATCAGTTCATGCAGCACTCCCTGCAATGCGTCTGGCGAGGAAAATACCCGCGCATTTCCATAAAGATGAACGGCACCGTAGTTCCATGTGGGAACACTTTCGTGCACCGTGTAGTTCGTGGGCGAGATGTAAGAGTGCGGTCCGTGAAAAATGGCCAGACACTGCGGCTGCTGTTCGAGATAGCGCCAGTGCGGGTTCGCCTTCGCGACGTGGCCGCGGAGAACGATCTTCTCTTCCTCCTTCTCGCCCCCCTTTTCGGCGCTCACGAAGAGAGGAAGATGTGTGGCGAAAGGCCCGGCGTCGGTGGATGAGATCAAAATGGCAAAGGGATTCGCGCGCATGAACTTAACGGCGTCTTCATGGTCGCGCACACGGAAATATTCAGGAATGTACACGATCGATTCTCTTCCTATTGTCCGGACGGTTCGACTGCTTGCTTTTTTCGGATGTGCAGCATTTTCTCGACTTCGGCAATTACAACACCAGCCGCATCCTTCACTTCCACCAAGAAGACGGGCTCATATTTTGGCAAAGCTTTCAGTTTCTCGCGAACGTCGTCGATCTGGCTATCAGAGAGACGAAATTCCGCGCGCACAGTTCCTCTGCCCGGCTTTCTGTAGCGGATGGTCGCTGCTTTATCCCACACAACATAGTCGGGCCCCAGATTCGCCATCAGCATCAGCATATAGAACGGATCGGTCATCGCAAAGAGCGACCCTCCGAAGTGCGTGCCGACGTAGTTCGCATTCCAGAAGCCAAGCCTCATTTCGACATCGACGGATTTCATGTCAGAGGCAACGTGCCTGACCCGAATGCCCATGCCAAGAAATGGTGGCCAGAGGTTGACCCAGCGGCGAAGAGCCTGCGAGCTCTTGGTGCCGCCCAGGAGTTGCAACAGGACGCTGTGGCTCATCGGATATTTGGAATCCCCTGAAGCACCGACAGACAAAACGAGTTTATGAGCAGACTTAGTGAACAGTCTCGCGGCTCAGAGCCGAACCACCTAAAAGCTTCGCGTTTAGTGACCCACCGCTAAAGAGAATCTCTTCCAGCGCCGAGTCCAATTCGTCCAGCCTTAGGCGTCCGCTGTTTCCATTTTGTAAGTAGAACTGGGCAGCGCGTCGCATGAGTTCCTTGATGAACGCGGCGCTAGCACCCTTCGTCTTGCGGACGATCACCTCGATCACGTCCTCATCAATGGGCAAACCGCAGGCATACAGACGGACCAACTGGCTACGGCCTTGCTCATCCGGCAGAGGGAACTCGATGGCCTGGTCAATACGTCCGGGACGCGAAGCAAGAGCGGCTTCCAAGTGCTCAGGGCGATTGGTGGTGAGCACGAACAAAACGGCAGCGTCCTCCCGCAGACCATCCATTTCGTTCAGCAGCTTGTTAAGCATGCTTTCTTCACACGGTCCGTGCATTTCTTCCCGGGCGCGGGCGATCAAATCAACGTCTTCAATAACGATCATCGCCGGTTGAAGAAAACGCGCGAGTTGGAAGTAGTGGTCGAGGAGGCCCACCTGCTCAGCTGTGATGAGCAATGTCGTGTGATCGGGCAACTGGCTCGCCAAATAGTGGATGGTATGAGTCTTGCCGGTGCCCGGCGGCCCGTAAAGGAGCAGCCCTTTCTTAATGGGCATTCCGAGCTTTCTCAGCTGCTCCCTTTGCCGGATGAACTCGCCGATGTTACGGTCGAGCAGTTGCAAAGTCTTTGCGGGAAGAACCACCTCTTCGCGGCGGACGCTACGCAGCTTGTGAACCCGAAGCAAGCCCGAATGTCCGGAATATCTGTCGCTGGCTTCGAGAGAAATCACTTTACCTCGATAGGATGCGGTGCCTTTGACCAGCGCCTCAAGCCTGTCGAGAAGTTGGCGCGAAACCGCAACTCCTTTCTCGCCCGGCGGCACCGCAATCTCGACGTGTGTACCCTCTAATTGTCCAAAACGTATACCGGGACTTAGGAGCAGGGCATATGGCATGGTTCGATCTTCGGCCAGCCAAAGACCTTGCCGAAGGCAGCGGGCGGGAAGCGTCTCGCCGATGTCGATCTCTTCGTGTTGCAACGGACCCACGACCACCGGGTAATGATGGGCGGCCACCAAGTGGGCGATAGTCATCGTTTCGTGCTGGAACTGCGTGTGAACTCCCATCAATCTTGCGCTCGGATGTTCAGCGAAAAGCTTTTCCAGCGCGAATTGCACATCAACCCGGGCTGTAACCGGGAAAGTCCGACTGGCCGTCACCAGGTCCTGCAGACGGTGCTTGCGGAAGTGGCGCTTTAGAGCGGTCTCGGCCAAGGGCAGCGTCGGCTTCTTCGACTTTTTCATCGCGAGGCCCTCATTGTTCTAGAGAATAATCGGGGAAGGATCACCTAATCTTAACAAGTTTATCCGATCGTCAGTCATGGTTGCGGCGGGACGGCGAGGCCGCGGCCGTAGACGGTTTCCAGGATTTCGTCTGCGCCACGCCGCAGCAGCGCTTCGCCGACAGCGTTGCCCAGTTGTTCGGGAAAGTTTAGATCGCCGTTGCGCGATTCGCGCAGGAGTCTTAAGCCGTCAGGATCAGCGACGATCGCATCGAGATGCAGCTTGCCATTTCGCAGTTCGGCAAGGGCACCGATGGGGACCTGACAGCCTCCGCCGAGACGGTTGAGCAGGGCACGTTCGCATGTGGTGGCGGCGCGCGCGGCCGGATCGTTCAGAAATGCAAGATCCTGGGCCGTGGCCGAGTCGCCTTCGCGGATTTCGATGCCGAGCGCTCCTTGTCCTGCGGCGGGGCACATGATTTCCGCGGAAAAGATCTGCTTGATCAGTTCTGTCTTGCCCAGGCGCTTCAGGCCTGCAGAGGCAAGAATGATGGCGTCGTAATCGCCTTGTTCGAGTTTCCGCAAGCGCGTGTCGACGTTGCCGCGCAAAGGATGAATATCCAGATCGGGGCGAATCGCCTTTAGTTGAGCTTGCCGGCGCAGGCTGGATGTGCCCACTCGCGCTTTCAGCGGAAGATCCTCAATCTTCGAATAAAGGCGCGAGCAGAAAGCATCGCGCGGGTCTTCGCGTTTCGTGACCGCCGCGATCTCGAATCCCTTTGCAAGGTCGGTGGGCAGGTCTTTCAGCGAATGCACCGCGAGATCGACGCGTCCGGCAGCGAGAGCTTCTTCGATCTCCTTGGTGAAAATTCCTTTGCCAAGTCCGCCCTTGGCGCCTACCTGTGCCAAGGGGACGTCGGTGATCTTGTCGCCGGTGGTGTGGATGATTTCGATTTCGACTTCAGAGCCGCGCGCGCGCAGCAGAGCGGAGATGTGGTTGGCCTGCCAGAGAGCGAGTTGCGAGCCGCGGGATCCGATGCGGAGTTTACGCATAGACAACCCGAGACAGGATATCGCACAAAAGCGAAAGGCGGCCAGTTAGGCCGCCTTGGAAACTTGGTACTGGACTGCGCTTGAGAACCACTTTCAAAATACCATTTGACGACGGGTCCGTCAAGAACCATTCGCCGTATAAGCAGGTCTTAAGGTCCCGTGGATCGCGTAAGGCGGCGGAGAGTAAGGGATTCGGACCCCTCGCGGCTGCGAGCAGCCGCGACCCACGGTTCTCAAGCGCGGCCCAGTACCCACACTGGTAGTACTCTCCGAAGCCCCACTTGAGCAAGACCAGCGTACTACGGTCACGGGACCGAACTTTCCGAATTCGTTCAACGCGTGAAAAATTCCGTCCCAATATGGTCTTAGCCTTTCGCATCCACGCACGGCCTCGTGCGTGTAACAGGGCGGAGACCTGGCTGGCCTGCGAGAGGGCGAGTTGCGAGCAGGGGGAGCCGATGCGGAGTTTAGTGCCCGTTCTTACCATAGTTACAATCGCCCGTGCGGAGCCTCAAGCCAGGGCTTTGAGCAAACCAAAAACCACAGTAATAACGGCCGAGAGACTAGCGAGGCTCATCGCAACAACCCCGAAAGCTCTGAAAAACCGGATAGCGAACCGGCGGTATTGCGTTTCGTCTTTTCCAAACACAAAATCAAGTATTGGGGCGGGATTGTGGTATAAGAACCACCCTGCAAGGCCGAAGAGGGCACAGGGAAAAAGGGAATAGATAGTGTTCATCTGCCGCCCCGCCTACCAATCACAGGCGCGTCCTTGCTTTTTTGTTCAGCGCTTCTTTATCTCCAGCTTGCTGAGTCGCACTCTTTTCTTTTTCGTGTAAATTGAATAGCCTCCGCACTACGTCGATCACAGTCGTGGCCTCCGCCTCGCGGGCTGCGGTCTTCAGCGTAGTGATTGGCGTATGCATGACTTTGTTAATGATGCCACGGGTCAGGGCCTCAACCGCCATTTCCTGTTCCGGGGTCAACGGGCCCATGCGGCTGCGCACGCGGTCGATTTCCGCCTGCCGGATAGTCTCCAGATGATCCTGCAACGAGACAATGGTCGGAACCACATCGCGCGTGTGCGCACGAGCTTCGAAGCGCTCGAGTTCGCTCGCGATAATAGCTTCGGCAAGCTCAGCTTCATGATGGCGATCGGCGACGTGAGTCGATACGGCCTGTTGAAGGTCATCGATGTCGTAGGCAAAGATGCCGTCGAGCTTGGCCATTTCGGGCGCAACGTCTCGAGGCACGGCGATATCGATGAAGAACATAGGCCGGTTCTTGCGCCGGGCAAGGAACTGTTCTCCGTGCTCGCGGCGGAAAATGGCGTGGGGCGCGCCCGTCGAGGTGATGACAATGTCAGCGCGGTCGCAATTGTCATACAAATCATCGAACTTGATGGCTTGTCCGTTGAACTTCTCGGCCAGGCCGATAGCCCTGTCGTAAGTGCGATTGGCCACAAAGATCGAGGCGCAACCGTGCGCCATCAGGTGGCGCGCGGCGAGTTCGCTCATCTTGCCGGCTCCGACGATGAAAACGTTCTTGCCCTGCAGGGATCCAAAAATCTTCTTCGCCAGTTCCACCGCAACCGAAGCGATAGAAACTGAAGACGATCCTACGGCAGTCTCGCTGCGCACCCGCTTCGCCACCGCAAAAGCGCGAGTGAAAAGCTGGTCAAGTTGGCTGCGAACCGAGCCTACAGCGCGCGCCGTAGCGTAAGCCTCTTTCACCTGCCCGAGAATCTGCGCTTCGCCAACCACCATCGAATCCAGACTCGAAGCCACGCGGAACACATGCCGCACCGCATCTTTCTCGCGAAACTCGTAAAGGTGCGGGTCAAGATCCTCCGCCGTGAGGTGAAAATGTTCGTGCAAAAAACCACGCAGATCGGCCGAACCACTGGGAGTGTGAGTAACCACTTCCACCCGGTTGCAGGTGGAGATGATCATGCCCTCTTCGATTCCAGGCCGGGCGGTGAGATCGCGGCAGGCATCCGCCAGACGCGAGTCCGGGATCGCCAGCCGCTCACGCACTTCAAGCGGCGCGCTCCGGTGATTCACGCCAATCAGGTGATATCTCACGAGGCGGCAATCCTGTGGATGGTCGAAAAGTAATTCGCCGCCCAAGCCACGATGGCCGTCACGAAGGCGCACGTCGCCAGCACCGCAGCTCGCCGGCCGCGCCATCCCGAGTTCCACCGGGTCACGACCATCACCATGTACACGGCCCACATCAGAATCGACAACAGGATTTTCGGATCCTCAAAATCGATGTGCCCGTAAGCCGACATGGCCACAACCGATCCGGTAATCAAACCCAGAGTCATAAAAGGAAACCCGAGCAGCAACGAACGGTATCCGATCTGGTCAATCACTTCGAGCGCCGGCAAAAACGAAATCATGCTGCTGGGCTTCTTGGCTTTCAGGCGCCGTTCCTGCAGCAGATAGAGCAGGCTCGCACCGAAGCTAAGCACCAAAGCGGCGTATCCGGTAAAGATGAGAATAATGTGCGCGATCAGCCATCCCTTGTGCTGCACGAAAGCCGTCAACAGGACAGGCTGTTCATCGAGGGCTGCAACAAATGTCAAAAAGAACACAATAGGGAACACGACCACGCCTGGCGAAGTCGTCTGATAAATAGCGTAGATGATCATGAAAAACGTCATCGAAAAGAAGGCCAGCAGCGACTCCCCGTTATGCACCGAGGCCCAGACCAAATGGCCGGAAAGGAACAACTCGACCAGCGAGACGAAATGGAAGACCATCCCCAAACTCGCCGCGTGCAGCGCGACCCGGCTGAAAAGATCGCTGGTACGGCTGAGCGCAAAGAAGGCGTAGATCAGCCCCACGAAGTAGCACGCCAGCGCGAAGCGCAACCAAAGCAAGGGCATAAGCTAGGCAAGTATCAGAGTCCGCTGAGTTTAATGCAAGTCCCGGAAATCCCAGGGAACCAATTCTCTCCACACATTATATTCTGCACCGAGAACCGGCAGGCAGAAACCGCAAAGGTCACCACCGTCTGTGATCTGACTCACGCGCCTCCACTACTGCTTGCCCGTAAGTTGCCTTATCAGGTCCACCTCAGCCTGCCGGTACGGTGTCCCATCGGAGCGCAGCACCTCATGGAACCACACTGACGGCTGCTCCAAAACATAAGGACGCTCCCACGAATCCCACGGCAAATAAGTCTGCGTCTTGCCCGCGACAAAGCCCCAGTTGATTGCCCCAACCCGCTCCTGTTTGGCAATCGGCAATACGGTGTCGAACGTGCTGCCCTTCGAACGCGCCATGTATTCCGTGCAGATGACCGGCCGGTTGTACTTCCGCTTCAGCCACGCCACTTCTTTCTTGAAAGACTCCGGCCAGTCATAGTTGTGAAAGCTGATAATGTCGGACTCCCGTAGTTGGATCTGCTGAATCTCTCCAACGTCCCGGCCGTCGGACGAAGTGTCGATGTCCCAAACGCCGCTGGTCAGAGGCTGCGCAGGATTCGCTTCCCGCGCCCACTCAAACACCTGGGGCAGAAGTAGCGTTACCCGCGCGATTTTGTCTTTTTCCTTCAGCTCCTCATTAGGATAAGTTTCGCTGCTAACCCCGCCCGGCTCATTCCAAACATCCCAGGCAAGGACGCGGTCGTCGCGGGCGAAAGCTCCCACCACCCCCAGTACATAAGCTTTGAGACGCGGACACTGGTTCGAATCCGCAAGCGCCATTGCCCCAGGACTCTGCACCCAGCCCGAGTTGTGAACCCCAGGAGTAGGTGGGTGCTGTAGCCCCAAATGCGGCGCCGGATCCCAGCAGGAATCGAACAGCACGAGCACCGGACGGATGTGATGCCGCGAAGCGATCGCCAGAAACTGGTCGATGCGTCTTTGAAACCCGGCTGCATCCTGCTGCCACAGCAGATCGTGAAGAAAGACGCGCATGGTATTCATGCCCATCGCTTCGGCCCAGCCCAACTCCTTGTCGATCTCAGCGGGATCGAAGGTCGCCTCCTGCCACATCTCCAGCTGGTTGATCGCCGACTTAGGAACGTAATTGCTTCCAACCAGCCAGGGCAGTTGCGCATACCAGGCGTTCGCCTTCTGCTCCGACCATCTCATTGTCTGCGGCGAAGCCGCACTCGTACACCAGCCCAGCGCGATCAGCACGGTCGTCATCATGCCGTATCTAAGTCTGTTCACTTCGAGAACTCCTCTCGCATTCGTTGTTCGGATAATAGTTCAGATAATAGTTCGGATAATGGTTCAGATATGTTCGGATATGGTCGAACATCAGTGGTCACGATTCTGCAAGGGCTGCTCGTGCCTGAATCGACTCAAGGAGCGTTATTCTACGCCCAAGCTGGCGAGTGCCTCTTCGAGCAGAACCGCGTCGATAACCAGCCGTCGGCCCTGCGCCTTCACATCTTCCAGTTCGTCGAAGGCGCGGAACAGGCGAAGCTTGGCGGCGGCATACTGTTCCGAATCCGTCAGCGGACGCCCGTGTGTTGCAGCCCACCCAGTCACCGCCGTCTCCGGAAGAAAGACACTCACGGCATAGGTCAGCTTGCGATCGGAGGTGACATCGAAAACGAATTCCGTAGCCGGCGCCTCAGGATCGCTGGCGAGTGCAGCACGCTGGCCCACGAAGTAATACTGATAGACATACCCCTGAGTGCCGGCGTAGGTCTTCAGGCGTCGGACGGTCTTATCCGGAGACATGCGAACATTATGAACGGTCGCCGGAACTTTGTCGCCGGTCGGAAGCGAGCCTGGGATTGCCCGTGTGGGTCGGACACTCCTGTCCGACGCCGTTAATCTCGATTGCGCTGAGGGCGGGCAGGACGCGCATGGCACCGTGCCGGATCCACGTCACTCGACGGCGTCCAGAGCAGCGCTCACGAAGGCGCGCAGTTCTTCCAAATCCTCAGGCAGCATCCTCGCGAACTCAATCCCATTCCCAACTTGCGGATCGCACGTAACCACAGTACCGACCGCGAGCAGCGTCCCTTCAAGCTGAAGGCTCATTTCGAGGGTGGTCCCGACAGGAAACGGAAACATAGTTTCGATATAGCACCCGGCCTCGCTGATGTCCGAGGTTGCGCCCCGCTCCGGAACATCGCTCCCCGGGGCAAACAATTCAACCGGGACCTTCACCTTAATGCGCGGATACACTCTCCGCTCCGGCCTCTGCTCGTCGCGAAAAGAGCGATCCCGATCACTATCCTCCATTCATGCCCTTCCCGATCCAGCTGACGCAAAAAAGACTTCACTCGCACCGAATCAGCTCACAAAAAACGCGCGACTTCCCTCGCTGCCCTCGGATTGCCCATGTGGGTCGGACACTCCTGTCCGACGCCTCTGCCGTCGATCATCATCTCGCGGAGGACAAGCAGAACGCCTGTAGTGCCGCAGACCGCCTGTAGTACCACAGACCGCCTGTAGTACCGTGGAAGAGGGGCGCTTCAGCGCCGCGTAAAGGCCGGCAAAGTGAGCCCGGCTTTAGCCGCCGAGTTTTAGACGACGAGGCCTAGACCACGAGGCACACTCCGAAAGCCCACCCATATTCATCACTTCGCTCGCCATTTCCTCCCCATCATCACCCACCAGGCCTCCCGCCACTTCTCAAACATAGCTCCCTTCTTGCTCCCATCCGGATAGAACCACAAATTCTTCCGCGGCATAAACGCCCGCACCGGCACCACATACCAGATATCCCGCGACACAATGTAACCAACCAGCACGTCAATATCCTTTTCCGTCAGCCCTACGATCTTTCGTCCCACATAAACCGAAGCATGCACCGCATATCCCCGAGCCCCAAACCGATCCTCCGTCGACCGCACCTGCGCCCTCCACAACTTCCCGCCCGCATCACAAACAAAGTCATACCGATAACTATCTCCCCAAGGCTTCGAAACAATCATCCCCATCCCCATAGCCTTCCGCAAAAAATCCAACTCCGAAAGCTCCCCCATCCGCTTAGGCGGAAGCTTCCCCCCAGTCCGAAGCGATTTCTTCGAAGGATTCCCCGCATCCCAGCCCGGCCCATACCCCTCATCCGACGAAGCCATCAAATCCCCAATCAACACACCCATAACCACCACCCCATGTCCTCTCTATTTTCAAGGTTTGTCATTCCGAAACGCGCACAAACTCTAAATTTTGTCATTCCGAACACGCGCAAAGCGCGGGTGAGGAACCTGCTGTTTCGCAGACTCAGATCGGAACAAACCCCGCCCTATTCCAGTATCCCCATCCCAAAACGGGAAGCAAGGTCATCTGAACATCAGAAAAATAAACCTGTGGAAATCCCCGAAAGCCGGATTGCCCGTGTGGGTCGGACACTCCTGCCTGCCCTGAGCGAAGCCGAAGGGTCCGACGCCTTGACGTTGATCTTGATCTAGCGGAGGACAAGCAGGACGCGCGCAGCACGGTGGAAGAGCGGCGCTACAGCGCCGCGTAAAGCGTTCACCCGCCCGCAGCATCGACTCCCACCTTTCGAAGACCCGAAAGGTGGGGCAGCCCGCACCAAAGGTTCGGCCGAAATTTTGCCGGCCCTTTTTTGTGAATGGCAGGGTCCTCCGCGAGCGGCATCGCAAACCCCGCCGCACGCACCACCAGCCTACCTGTTCCACAGGCGCAAGACCTCTCGAACAAGAAGGGCGAAAAGCGCCACCCTAAGAATTAGAAGTTCCAGATTATCGATGGTTGGAAGCACATCCGCGATGAATGCGCGGAGCCTAGCAGGAAAGGACAGTTTCTCACGATTAGATACTTTCTTAGACATCGGTGTTTACCTTTTGACAGTTCTCCTTTACAACCTGTCTCAGGGCCAACACCAACAAAACTGTACGTCCGAATTGTTACAGGATTATGAAAAGTGCCACAGTCTTAGTGCAAAGTGGAAAAATATCCTTGTGGGAGGGCAGCTTCTATTTCCGAAGGGCTGTCCGGGGCTACACTACCTAGGAGTTGGTCAAAAATGACTGGACCTAAAGGACAGGAACCGAATAAGTGGACTATGGCGAAGTTTGCGGATATCGGAGCCGGTGAAGAATTTGTGAAGGGGATGTTAGATGTGACGCCGGTGCTGGATGCTGGAACGATTGAGGAGCCAACTCGCGCTAAAGTGAAGGAAGCGATTCTCGCGATCTTGATCGAGGGCCTTATGCCAGCATTTTTGGAGCTACGGCAGATTCGCGACTCAGCCGGAACACCGTTGCCGCTGCTGGATCAGTGGCAGCCCTACGAGGACCTCGCGAGAAAACTGTGGAACTCGTATAGCGATCTCACACAAAAAGCAGCGCGTTTGATGGGGTTCAAGATCGGTTTTTTGTATGACGACGAAAAAACATTCCGTGACGGGCTGAAAGAGTTTCGCCAAGCAAACCCCGCGTTGAAAGAAGGATTCGAAAGTTTCTTGGAGCAAACGAGAGAGCGCTGGCAAAACGATCTGGCGAAGTTTAGAAATACCTGGCTTGAGCATAAAGTAAGCGACCGCAGGAAGTTCGCAAAGTTCTACACGGTGACCTATGCGGAAGCATTGTTTGACGCGACATCGAAGGCAATTCTGGATATTCTTGTCGCTCTCTTGGAACTTCGTCTGCCGCGTGGCGTGCACTTAGTTGAGCAGTCTCCAGACGATCCGAATCCGAAATGGGCACAGCGTTTTCGATACACGCTTCCCTTTAAGCTGGAATAAGATTCGGGAAACGTCAAAAATGGAGATACCTTATGTCTTTCACAGCAAAGGTCAAGAAAACGGGTCAGGTTTTCCAAGCGACGAATGAATGGGACGAAGGCCTAATTATCGGTCGCGACGCCCATCAACTTACACCCGGCAAAGCCTACGGCGGTCACCTATTCCATACGCATGAACTCAAAGAATCGCCGGACTTAGTGGAATTGGTTTACAGCGGGGTGGAGTGGGCGACCTTCAGGGCGGATGAGTTGGAAGGGTTTGCTGTAAATCGCATAAGACTCTTTCCCCGCCTCAGATAGAGACACCAAAATGCCCACATCGTACTGGGGGAGAAAAGGAAATGGAAACCGTTCTAAAATCCTTCTCTGTCGGGTTTCTTCTGCGCAGCGTCTTCGCGGGAGCGTTTTTTGTTCTGGCATATTGTTCAGCCACAAGAAACACCTGTGCGCAGGTTGAAGTTAACGCCGCTAACGTATTTTATTTCGGGGTTGTACTCGCTTTAGTTGCGGGAGTTACAGTCTACGGGATACACCGCTCGGCAATTTACCCGTGGTTCGAGTGGTTCTTATACGCTGATTGGGCCAAGCGAGTGAGAGAACGTAGAGGCTTTAGACTTATCAGCGACAACGTAATCTGCGATCTGGTAAAGAGGTGGGATGATAAAGCAGAAGAGGCACAGGGAGCTTGCCGGATGCGGAGTCGAGCGGAACAGATTACTCTTTGGGGAGACTATATCCATCTTCAGTACACCTCTGCATGGTGCATTCTCTTTGGATACCTGGCAGGTAAGCTGGCTGGGCGACCAGGTGAGATGCGATATTGGGGACTGTTCACTGCAATTGCAGTATTTTTCGTTGTTTCCGCAACTTCCTCCGCGTGGCGCTCGCGATCCGTGGAAGAGCATTGGGCCCCCGCTAAGAAATTCTGACTCCGACTTTGAGCAGCGCTCGACTTTGCAACACCCGATCTTCACTGCATCACGGGAAATCTCTACGGCAGCTTCCTTCTTTTCCAGAATCTCCGCGACCAGGGCTCCAGTGGTGAGCATTAACACCGCGCGGTCGGAGCAATCATCAGGAGTGGCGGGGCGCTTCCCAGCGACAAACAGAAAGGGCGGCCTTGGCGGCCGCCCTAAACTCAGCCTAGTCGGAACGACCAGGTTCGCACCTTACAATTAGATTCCCGCGCTCACGTCCACAGATGTCCAGATGCAACGCGCCTACGACAAAACTTAAGTGTGGCCTCGGTGAGGCAGATCGGCGCGTGCCGGACGTGCAATCCACTGACGACGCGCTCAGCGGCTGATGCCGAAAAACTCATTCCATGCCTCGCCCAAAAAGCCAAGCCCCGAGCATCGCTCGGGGCTCGTAGATACCAAACACCGTTCGCCAAACACTTACTATGATAAGTCAATGGAGCGCGTAGTCAAGCACATTTAGTGCAGGTCGAGTGACCCGAGGAGGGCAAGGGAGTCGAACCCTAGTGGCTGAAAAGCCACTCAACCGTTTGGCGAACGGTGTCCAGTACCCACTGGCAATGCCCTCCTAAACGCCGCCCGCACAGGTAAATTCTATCGACGCGCCAGCACCCCAGATCAACATCGCTAAGAAAAAACTAACACCCGTTCCCGAATCAGTCCGAAAAAAGGCCCCACTCTCGCGAGCGGGGCCTTTGATTTTGCCAACGACTAACGACTAACGACCGTTTTAGTACATGCCTTCCATGCCGCCGCCGCCGTGTCCACCCGGCATCGGAGCTTCCTTCTTTTCCGGAATCTCCGCGACCAGGGCTTCGGTGGTGAGCATCAACGACGCAATCGAGCCGGCGTTGGTGAGTGCGGTGCGCACTACCTTGGTCGGATCGAGCACGCCTGCCTTAACCAGGTCCTCATACTCGTTGGTCAGGGCGTTGAAGCCGTAGTTGCTGTCCTTGTTGTCGAGCACCTTGCCCAGGACAACCGCACCTTCTTCGCCGGCATTCTCGACGATCTGACGCATCGGCTCTTGCAGGGCGCGCTTCACGATGTTGACACCGATCTGCTCATCCCCTTCGAGCTTCAGCTTGTCGAGAGCCGCGACGCAACGCGCCAGTGCCACTCCGCCGCCGGGGACAATGCCTTCTTCCACGGCTGCGCGGGTTGCATGCATGGCGTCTTCGACGCGGGCTTTCTTCTCTTTCATTTCGGTCTCGGTTGCGGCGCCGACTTTGATTACGGCTACGCCACCGACCAGCTTGGCCAACCGCTCCTGCAACTTCTCGCGGTCGTAGTCGCTGGTGGTCTTGTCGATCTGGCTGCGAATTTCTTTCACGCGGCCTTCGATCTCCGAGTGCTTGCCCTTGCCTTCGACCAGCGTGGTGTTGTCCTTGTCGATGGTGAGCTTCTTGACCTGGCCGAGATCGCTGATCTGCACGTTCTCAAGCTTGATGCCCAGGTCTTCGGTGATGGCCTTGCCGCCGGTGAGGATCGCGATATCCTGCAGCATAGCCTTGCGCCGATCGCCGAAGCCAGGAGCCTTGACGGCCGCGACCTGCAGCGTTCCACGCAGCTTGTTGACGACGAGAGTAGCGAGTGCTTCGCCCTCAACGTCCTCAGCAATAATCAAAAGCGGCTTGCCACCCTTAGCAATCTGCTCAAGCAAGGGAAGAAGATCCTTCATCGAGCTGATCTTCTTCTCGTTGATCAGGATGTAAGCATTCTCCAGTGCAACTTCCATCCGCTCAGGATCAGTAACGAAGTAAGGAGACAAATATCCGCGGTCGAACTGCATCCCCTCGACCACTTCCAACTGCGTCTCAAGCGTCTTCGACTCTTCAACGGTGATGACACCGTCCTTGCCGACCTTCTTCATAGCCTCAGCAATAATGTGCCCAATAGTGTCATCGTTGTTCGCCGAAATTGTGCCTACCTGGGCGATCATTTCGCCGGAGACGGGCTTGGAGAACTTGTCTAGTTCGCCTTTGGCGCGCTCGCCGGTTTTTTTGTCGAACTGTCCGCAGACGAGAGCTACGGCTTTTTCGATGCCGCGCTTCATGGCCATTGGATTGGCGCCGGCGGCTACGGTCTTTACGCCTTCGCGGTAGATTGCTTGGGCCAGGACAGTGGCTGTCGTGGTGCCGTCGCCGGCTACATCCGAGGTCTTGGACGCCACTTCGCGAACCATCTGGGCGCCCATGTTCTCGAGGCCGTCCTTGAGTTCGATTTCTTTGGCTACGGTTACGCCGTCTTTGGTGATGGTGGGGGAACCGAATTTCTTTTCGATTACCACGTTGCGGCCTTTGGGGCCGAGGGTGACTTTTACTGCGTCGGCCAGAAGATTTACGCCGCGCAGGATTGCCTGGCGGGACTCTTCGCCGTGTACGATTTGCTTTGCCATGATTCTTTTCTCCTAATGAGTTTCGTTTGCAGGATGGACCTGCGATTTTTTCGAGTGCTATCAGCTCTCAGCTTCTAGCTAAAACTGCGAGTGCTGATCAGATTGAGATCCTTCGCGCGAACTGCGCGCTCAGGATGACAAACCCTAACTACTTGCGGGCGCCGGCTAGTTCTTTCTTGGCCGAGTTGGCGGCGCCGGTCAGGATGCCGAGGACTTCTTCTTCTTTCATGATGATGAAGTCTTCGCCGTCGATCTTGATTTCGGTGCCGGAATATTTTCCGAACAGGACGCGGTCGCCCTCTTTAACGGCCAGGGGGAAGGTCTTGCCTTCATCGTTGGTGCGTCCCTTGCCGGTGGAGATTACTTCGCCTTCCTGGGGTTTGTCTTTGGCGCTGTCGGGGATGATGATGCCGCCTCGGGTGGTGGAAGCTTCTTCCACGCGACGGACCAGAATGCGGTCATGTAGTGGGCTGAATTTAGCCATGGTTGCAACTCCTTTCAAGGTTGGATAGTACGGTTGACGTTCTGTAAGCCTATGAAATGTTAAGGGTTAGGGAGTGCTGTTAGCAGTCTCGCCTATCGAGTGCTAATTATAGGAGGGTGAGTCGGGGGTTGTCAAGGGGGAGGCGGACGACTGTCGGACTGACCGACAGCAGCGGGTTACGGGAAGCTCGATGTTCGAACGTTCAGAGTGATTACCGACTTGCATGGGGCTGAAGGCCGTCTTCGCCGGGAATATCCTACTTCACGCCTGAGGGCGAAGGTAAATTTCAGACTGTTGTCAGCTTACAGATAAGCGTACTAGCAAACGAGGAATCTTATGAAACGGATTGCTTTCTTGTTGGTCGCAGTTGTAACCGTGGCTGCTTTTGTCGCCCTCACGCCTCGCGCCTCCGGGCACCCCGATGAAGAAGCCTCCCCGATCTATGGCGTCACAATTCCGCCCGGATACCGCGATTGGAAATTGATCGCTGTGAAACAGCTCCATTTTGCGGGCATGGGCGAGCAATTGCGCGCTCAACTCGGCAACGAGGTAGCGATCAAGGCCTTTAAGGAAGGGACTCTTCCGTTCCCAGACGGCGCTATCATTGCCGCCCTTCATTGGACTCGTGTCTCGTCGGATGACAACAACAAGGTCTTGGACGTTCCATTCCCCGGCACGCAATCTTTCGTTATTGGGTCTCGCGTCAATGTTCAATTCATGGTCAAGGACTCGAAGAAGTACGCCGCCACGGGAGGCTGGGGGTTCGCTGATTTTACCGACGGAAAGCCGGGCGACAAGGCGCTGCACGAAACCTGCTTCGCCTGCCACATACCCGCGAAAGATCACGACTATGTTTACACCCGTTATGCGCCTTGATATCGAGAAACCGAAAAGGGGCTGGATGTCGGGCCGAAAAGCCCGCAACCGGAGCTTGGACAGGCACCCTGCGGAGGGGGGTGCAGGCGAGAGCGGGCGGGGGCCCCGTTCGACTCTTTACAGCCCCAGAAACACGATGCATACTTCGGGCAAACGCTCACAATGGAGGCTTCCAATGTTCAATACATCCAAAATCGCAGCCATCGCCGTCATCGGCACTGCGCTCGGGTTCCACATTCTCTCGGCCTCGGCACAGACTGCAAAGGACGTCAAAGGGCCCACACCGCTCGTCGCAATCCCAAATGAGGCCCCTGCAAACTTGATCGTCGATCCACCGATTCCCGAACAGTTGGCTTTGGGGCGCGTGTTCATCCAGTACAGGACCGAAAACCTGCGCATTCTTCCGGTGTACGGAAAAGCTGCGCTGGAAGTGTCGCCGCGTGTTGGACACCTGCACTATTACGTAGATGACCAATCCTGGCCCATTGTCGACAGCAGCGGCGAAACCGTGGTCATGGTAGGACTGCCACCTGGTCCGCACAAAGTCAGGTTTGAATTGGCCGACGCGATACACCGGCCAATCGCAGGCGCCTCCAAAACGGTGGAGTTCACCGTGCCCCCACCGCCGCCGCACAATTAGGGCCGCACAACCAGGGCCGAACAACCAGGGCCGAACAATTAGGAAAGAACAATGCCAAATCTGTCGTCTAAGACGGCCGACGTTGCGGGCGTCAAGGTCTTCTACCGCGAAGCCGGGGACCCATCGAAGCCGACCATTGTCCTGCTGCACGGGTTCCCTTCGTCGTCGTACCAGTTCCACGACCTCATTCCGCTTCTGGCAGAGCGGTTTCATGTCATCGCGCCCGACTACCCCGGCATGGGATATAGCGAGGCGCCGGATCCGAGCGTCCTGCGACCGACCTTCGACGACGTGACCAGGGTCGTCGACGCGTTCATCGCGCAGCGCGCGCCCCGCCCAGTCATCTTGTACATGCACGACATCGGCGGCCCAATCGGAATGCGCATCGCGACAGCTCATCCCGAGCGGATCGCCGGCCTGATTTTTCAGAACTTCACCATTGCGGTAGAGGGCTGGAACCCCGATCGCCTGAAAGTCTACGAGCGGCTCGGCGGCCCTGAAACCCCAGAGAATCTGGCAGAGACCGAACAACTGGCCTCCGTGGCACGCGACATGTTTCTTCACAAAAGGGGCGCGCGCCAGCCCGACGCCCTGAATCCCGACAATTGGGCGATCGACGCCTACGCTTTCTCGATCGCGGCGAATCGGGCTTTCATGTCGAGGCTGCTTATGAACCTCGCGACGAACATCCCGCACTACGCGGAATGGAACGCCTATCTGAAGGATAGGAAGCCGAAGGCGCTCATCGTCTGGGGGCGAAACGACCCTCTCTTCGTGCCCGTGGCTGCCGAATTCATTAAGCAGGTTCTGCCGGCGGCCGAGTTGCGCTATTTCGACGGTGGCCACTTCGTGCTCGACGAGTACTCCGACGCGATCGCCGAGGAGATCCTCGAGGCGTTCTCCACATAGGACCGGTGCGGGACGCAAGGGTCCTTCGTTGGGGTCGCCCGCTTTGCGTGACTCCGCTGCCTTAGGATGACAAGCGGATCGCGGGCGGGCGCGTTTGTGGCATGATGGCGCTATGGCTAAACGGTCCACGAGAATTGCGAAACGGGATGAGTTTGAGAATGCGCTGAAGGAAGTCGAAGAGAAGATACGGTCGAGGCGCGAGAAGAATCCGTCGGGTGTTGCGGCTGAGGCGACTGAAGAGCCTCAAAAGCGGGGCGGCGAGAGCGCGGAGATCGTGCTCGACCCAGACGAAAGACGGAAATAGCTGCGTATCCGCGTGCCACAGGCCATCCGGCGTACCTCAGGGGCTGAAGCCCGCGTTCTTCCTGGCCACTGGCAGCACGACTAAACGTCATGTTCTTCCCTGTCTCGTGCGGGCTTGCAAAAATGTCGCTTGTCGGGCAACCTGCTAGACCATGACGCGCCCAAACCGCTGGAGCGGTGTTTTCCTTTTCTTGTTCTTTGTCTTCACTTTTGTGGTCCTGATGGCGGCGGTCGGATTTGCGCAGGGCGATCCTGGTCCGGAAGAAGGTGGGCATGAGGTGCAGATTTGGGCTGGGGGTGGGCATTCGGTGCCGGGCGGGACTTCGAATACTGGAATTTTTGATATTGGGCTGCGGTATGGGTGGGTGATTACAGGGCCACACCTGCCGGGATTTTTGCGGGGGCGATTTGAGTATGCGGTGGATGCGGAACCGGCGTATCTGATCTTTCAGCCGGCAAATACGGCTTATGGAGTGGGATTTAATCCGTTTGGGTTGAAGTGGAATTTTGAGCGGCATGGGCGGTTCTCGCCTTATCTTGAGTTGAGCGGAGGGACGCTGTTCAGCGATCACAATGTTCCCATTTATACGAACACGGTGAACTTTACTTCGGCGGCGGCGTTGGGGACGCATATTCTAGGGCCGAAATATAACTGGAGCCTCGAGGTGCGGTATTTGCATATTTCGAATGCGGGGCTGGCGAATCTGAATCCGGGGTTGAATACGGTGCAGGTGCGGGTGGGGGTGGGGAGATTCTGGCGGAGGCGGTAGCGTGCGTCTCTGTAAAGAAGCGAGATTGGGCGCGCGGGCTTAAAAGCAGGTTCCTCACCGGGCTTTCAGCCCGGTTCGGAATGACAAGACTTTTGCTTTCAGTCCGGTTCGGAATGACAAGAGTTTTGCTTTCAGCCCGGTTCCGAATGACAAGAGTTTTGCTTTGAGTCCGGTTTGGAATGACAAAGGTTGGGTGGTCGCCTTGCTTCATTCCGTGCGGCACGGATATTCTTCTGACTTATGTCTACGCTGGTTGAGTGCGTTCCTAATTTCTCCGAAGGGCGTGACCAATCCAAAGTTGACGCTATTGTGGACGCCATGAAGGTGGATGGAGTCTACCTGCTGGATCGCGAGATGGACTCGGATCACAACCGGTGTGTGATTACGCTGGTCGGGGCGCGGGAGGCGATTCAGGAGGCGGCGATTCGCGGCGTGGGGAAGGCTGCGGAATTGATTGATCTGAATGTGCACAAGGGGGCGCATCCGCGGATGGGGGCGGCGGATGTGGTTCCGTTTATTCCGATTGATGGTGTGACCATTGAAGACTGCGTGGCGATGGCGCGGCACGTGGGGGAGGAGATCTGGAAGCGGTATCAGATTCCGGTTTATTTGTATGAAGCGGCGGCGGCGACGCCGGAGCGGCAGAATCTGGAGAACATCCGGCGCGGACAGTTTGAAGGGATTCGGGCGGAGATTGCGACGAATGCGGCGCGGCGGCCGGATTTCGGCGAGGCGCGGGTGCATCCGACGGCGGGCGCGACGGTGGTGGGAGCGCGGAAGTTTCTGATTGCTTACAACGTGTTTCTGAACACGCCTGACGTTGAGATCGCGAAGAAAGTGGCGAAGGCGGTGCGGTTCTCGAGCGGTGGGATGCGGTTCGTGAAAGGTGCGGGATTTCTGGTGCGCGGGCTGGCGCAGGTTTCGATGAATCTGACGGATTTTGAGCAGACTCCGGTGCATCGCGTGTTTGAGATGGTGAAGCGGGAGGCGGCGCGGTATGGCGTGACTGCGGTGTCGAGCGAGATTGTGGGATTGATTCCGAAGAAGGCGCTGGAAGCGGTGGCGGAGTGGTTTCTGCAGGTGGAGAACTTTGATTCATCTTTAATCTTGGAGAATCGCCTGGCGGCGGTGATGAGTGGAAAGATGGCGGTAGGAGGGTTGCGGGCGGGGATGGAACCTTTTGTCGAGCAACTGGCGGCGCCGACGGCTACGCCTGGCGGCGGGAGCGCGGCGGCGGCGGCGGGAGCGATGGCGGCGGGACTGGCGGCGATGGTGGCCTCGATGTCGCGGGGGAAGAAGGCATACCTGCAGTATGACGCGCAGCTGAGTGCGGCGATTGGGCGACTGGAGCCGCTACGCGAAGAGTTGAAGGCCGCGGTTGAGGCCGACGCTGAATCCTATGGCGCCGTGATGAAGGCTTACAAGCAAGCCAAGGCCGACCCTGCTGGGGCTGACGCGGTGATCGATGCCAGCCTGAAGCTGGCTACGGGGGTTCCGCTGAGTGTGGCAGAGAAGGCGTATGAGGTGGCAAAGATCACCGAGGGCCTGTTCGGGATCAGCAACCCTAATATGAAGTCGGATTTGACGACTGCTCAGGCACTGGCACGGGCGGCCGTTACCGGCGCACTGGCTAATGTGGAGATCAATGTGGCGTCGATGAAGGATCAGGTTTTTGCGGCGGAAGTGAGGAAGAGAGCGGATATAATCAAGAGCTGACCCAGGAATCCATCGGAACATTGCGGCAACGTTTCAGGCAGAGAAAGCAACTAAACACAGAGCAAGCTTAGGTCTCAACAGCCTACGTAAGCACCCCTAACGGCCCAAAAATAATTCCCTGTTGACCGAGTGGAAAGCTTGGTCGCGGGGTTGAAGTATGGATGTCCGGAGGACTGCGCCTTTTCCCGGACAAGGATTGTCCCCCCGATGAGTCGTCTGGCCTTGGTTGCGCTCTCGATCCTTCTTCTTTGTGTTGTGGGAATTTTACTTAGCCTGAATGGCTGCGGTGGAGGCAGCTCCTCCTCCAAGCTCCCTCCGCCAAATTACAACCTGCCGCACGTGGTGATCATCTTCCAGGAGAACCGGACGCCCGACAACCTGTTTCAGGGATTGTGCGACGCCAACGGCGGTGTACCCGGCTGCGGGACTGGTCCCGGGCAGTACGACATCGCCAGTTCGGGAGTCAATTCGCAGCAGCAGGTCATTGCGCTGACACCAATCAATCTGGGAACGGTGGGTCCGTTCCCTCAGAATTACGACCTTAGCCACGCGCACAGCGCTTTCGTGAATATGTGTGACCTGAACTCCTCGACTGGGGTATGCAGGATGGATGGGGCGGACCTGATCCCATGCGATCTGCCTACGACGACTTGCCCGGAAAGCGCTTATCCCAATCCGCAGTTCAAATACGTGGAGCCGTCCGACGTTCAGGCCTATTTGGAGATGGCCCAGCAGTACGCCTTTGGCGATCGCATGTTCCAGACCAACCAGGGACCAAGTTTCCCGGCTCATCAATTCATCCTGGGCGGAACCTCGGCGCCTACGGCCACCAGCAATTTGTTTGCGGCCGAGAATGGCGATCAGGTCAAAAATAACGGTTGTTTCTCTCCCCCCACGGCAACCGTGCGGCTGATCGATCCGACGGGCAGTGAGACCAGCAACCCGCCGATCTACCCATGCTATGAACATGCCACGCTGACTGACTTGCTCGATGCCGCGAACATTTCCTGGCGGTATTACGCGCCTTCGGCCGGCTCGATCTGGACCGCGCCCGACGCGATTCAGCACATGTGCGGACCGAACAACGCTCCGCCCAATGGGACGGCTTGTGTGGGACCGGATTGGACGGGGACAGCGCCGAAGATTGTCGTCGGCCAGACACAGAGCAACGCCCAAGTTCTCAGCGACATCGCCGCCGGTCAGCTCCCGCAGGTGACATGGGTGATTCCGGATGGGCAAGATTCCGACCATGCTTCGCTCAACGACGGCTGCGGTCCCTCATGGGTGAGCTCGATTGTCAACGCTATCGGCAACAGTCCGTATTGGCCCAACACGACCGTCATCCTGGCCTGGGACGACTGGGGAGGCTGGTACGATCACGTGCCGCCGCCGGAAGTATTGGCGAACTGTGCGCAGTGGGGTTGCGGATATGTATATGGATTCCGGGTGCCGCTGATTGTGATGTCACCCTATGCGAAGGCAGGTTATGTCTCCCATGTTAATCATGACTTTGGGAGTATTTTGAAGTTCATTGAGACGAAGTTTGGTCTGCCATCGCTGGGCTATGCAGACACGAATGCCTTGGACGATCTCTCTGATATTTTCGATCTCAGCCAGGCACCCTTGGTGTTTCAGACCATCACGCCGCCGCACAACGATGCCAGCTGCAAGGCCGACACGAGCCCGCCGGCTGATCCCGATGACGATTGAGGCAGCATGGCGGCGCGGATGTGAATCCCTGGTAGTGATTTGGTCTTTCCGGACCAGGCGGTTTCTGCGCTTGGGACGTGGCGTCCCAAAATGGTCACCGGTGTAAGCACCTTTGGGTGAGCACGGACTCGACCGGGTAGCTTAGAATGAGGCGAGGGCTCTAACGGGAAAGTGTAACTTCGCGTCTAACGTGCAAGGCGCAGGAAAAGTTCCGTTCCTTCATTTAGGAAACAAGGATTCAGGAAACAGGGATTCTGGAAACAAGGATTCCGGAAACAAATCATTCAGGAAACGTTTATGAGGACCGAGGCGATTATGAAGACCTTGAAGGCTTGTCTAAGCGCTGTCATGATGTCGGGTTTTTTTGTTGGCATGGCGAGCGCGATGCCGCTTAATTCGTCAGCGCGAGCCGTGGTTCCGGCCGATCTGCAGCAGTTGATTTCAGTGGATTACCGGGCGCTGAAGGACTCGCCGACGGCGACCGCCCTGAAGCAGCAACTGATGCAGGCGCAGGAAAACCTGCAGCAGTTCGAGGGTGCGCTTAAGGGTGTCGGAATCAATCCCGACAAGGATATCGACACGCTTTCGCTGCCCTCGTTCCGCACCGTCAAGCAGGGAGTGAGAACGATCGGCATCGCGAGCGGGCCTTTCAATATGAAGGCCGTGATCAAAAAGATGACTGTGCTGAAGATCAAGCCCACGAAGTACCGCATGGCGAGTCTCTACCCTATGGATGGCGGGTTCGTGATGACTTTTCTGGACGACAGCACGCTGCTGTTTGGGGAGCCTTCGGCGGTGAAACTGGGTCTGGACACGCGCGACGGAGATATCTTGAGTATCGATACGAACTCCACCATGTCGGACATGATGTCGGACGTGGATTCGGCTGCTTTCTGGAGCATTCTGGATCAGCAGGGTTCGCAGAACATGATGCGGTCGGCGCTGGGTGATGCGGCCAAGATCGCCGATTTTGAAACGGTGAAGAAGCGGGTGTTGGGTTCGTACTACACCATGGATTTTTCGAGTGGGGTGAATTTCGATCTGACGGTGGTTACTTCGGACTCGATGACTGCGAGTACGCTATCCGTGATCATGAAGGCGGCGATCATGTACGAGAAAACCAGCGCGTCGCCAGTGGAAAAGGCGGCCATGGACAAGGCTACCTTCGATTCCGACGGCACAAAGTTTGCGATGCACTTCAAGGACAGTGACGCGCAGTTTCAAGCGCTGATGCATTCCCCGTTGTTTGCCGCGATTTCGCACTAAGACAAGCTAAACCCACCACGGAGGCACTGAGACACGGAGAAGAACCGGGTCTTGGTGCTTTTCCTTTGGGAGGGTTCTTTTCTAAGGCTTTTTCTTCTCCGTGTCTCCGTGTCTTCGTTGTGAATTCGCGGCGCGTTTTTCGCGGGCCCAGCCTTCCTTTACAACTTGGCGGGCGCGGCCGACTGCGAGCGCGTCTTCGGGGACGTCGCTGGTGATGCAGGAAGCGGCGCCCACATAAGCGCCTTTGCCTACGCGCACGGGCGCGACCAAGGTGCTGTCGCTGCCGATGAAGGCTCCGTCGCCGATTATGGTTGTGTGTTTCTGGACTCCGTCGTAATTGCAGGTGATGGTTCCGGCGCCGATGTTGACGCCGGCGCCGATTTCGGCGTCGCCGAGGTAGGTGAGATGACTGGCTTTTGATCCTTTGCCGAGCTTGATTTTCTTGGTTTCGACAAAGTTGCCGACGTGGGCGCCTTCTCCGATTTCGCTGCCGGGGCGTAGATGGGAATAGGGGCCGAGGACGGCTCGGGGGCCGATGTTGGCTTCCTCGAGAATGCAGCCCGGACGAATGAGGACGCCGGGGCCGACTTCGGAGTTGCGAATCACCGAGAAGGAGCTGATGTGGCAGGCGGCGCCGATGCGCGATTTGCCGAGAATCTGCACGGAGGGTTCGATCACGGTGTCAGCGGCGATTGCGACCTCGTCGTCGATTACGCAGGTGACGGGATAGAAGATGGTGACGCCTTCGTCCATGAGCTGCTGGCACTTCTGCATGCGGATCTGATGGTCGATGGCAGCGAGTTCGGCGAGCGTATTGGCGCCGAGGACTTCGCTGGGGTTTTCCGTTTTCCAGACTACGACGCGCTGCCGGGCGTGGCGCAGGACTCCGGCCATGTCGGTGAGGTAATACTCGCCGTGGGGGTTGGCGGTAGAGAGTTTCCCGACGTGCGAGAGCAATTGCGGCAGGGCGAAGACGTAGAAGCCGGCGTTGATCTCGTGAATTGCTTTCTGGGCGGGGCTGGCGGATTTTTCTTCGATGATGGCTTCGACTTCGGCGCTGGGGGCGCTCTTGCTGGATTTTTCGCGAAGGACGCGGCCGTAGCCGGTAGGGCGGTCGAGGTCGGCGCTGAGCAGGGTCATGGCGGCTTGCTGGTCGAGGTGGAAATTCAGCAGACTCGCGATGGTTTGGGGCGTGATCTGGGGAGCGTCGCCGGAGAGAACGATGACGTGGTCGTAGGTGGAAAGCGCTGGCTGCGCGACCATTAAGGCGTGGCCGGTGCCGCGCTGGTCGGCCTGCAGGACGAAGTTGACGCCGGTGTGTTCGACGGTGGAGCGGACGCGCTCGGCTTCGTGACCGATGATGGCGAAGACGTCGGCTGGCGGCACGACGCGGGTGGCGGCGGCGATGACGCGGGTCAATAGCGGCTTGCCGCCGACTTCATGCAGAACCTTCGCGAGCTGCGACTTGAGCCGCGTGCCTTTTCCGGCGGCCATGATGGCGATGGCGATGCGGGGAGGATTTGGGGCGTGATCTTGGGAAGAAACGCTGGCGGCGGATCTCTTCGGAGCGGGAGATGGTTTCGTGGATTTGTTCATTCGCCCCAATATACCTTGAGCTGGGACGGTACAGAAAGGGATGCAGATTCCGGGTGCGTAGTTTGCCGCGTAGGAAGGGAAGGGTCGAGCTGCGCTCGACCGGACAGCCGAGGACGGCTGTCCCCACTTCAGTATTTTGGCCGACTGGGCCCACTCCCGCCTTCTCGCTCAATTTGGCTATTTCTTGGTCCTTAGCGTTGGATTTTCGGGCACAATGGAACCGTGGCACCAACAGAGCATTTAATCCGAGGAGAAGAGATGCCAAAATACGTTATTGAGCGCGAGATTCCCGGGGCGGGAAGCTTGACTCCGGAACAGATTCTGGGGATTTCGCAAAAATCGTGCAGCGTTTTGAAGAACCTGGGGCCGCAGATTCAGTGGCTCGAGAGCTATGTCACCGGGGACAAGATTTATTGCGTATACATTGCTCCGAATGAGGCGATGGTGCGGGAACATGCCAAGCAAGGCGGCTTTCCGGCGAATCGAGTTTCGGAAGTGAAGCGGATGATTGATCCGACTTCGGCGGAGGGTTAAGGGTCGGGAGTGACGGAGCTGGCCTCAGGCGCTGAAGCGCTTCATGCTTTGGGAACCTGACGGCACGACTGAAGTCATGCCCTTCCCGAGCCATTCGTACGATTGAATTTGTACGCTTACCCGAGCCGTTCGGAAGACTGAAGTCGTGCCCTTCCCGAGCCTTCCTAACTCCGCGTCCTTCCCAGCCTGCCCGAGGAGAGGATCTCAGACGCTGGTATCCGTCAGAGTCCCAGGCCTCCGTCTACGGCCAGGATCTGACCGGTGATGATTTGCGGGGCGGTGGCGAAGAACAAGACTGCCGCGGCGATCTCGTCTCCGCGGCCATTGCGCAGCATTGGGGTTTGCCTGGCCATGCGGCGCATGAAAGCGGCGGCTGACTTTTCTCCCAGATCGATCATGCCGGGCGCGACAGCGTTGACGGCGATTTCTGGGGCGAGAGCTTTTGCCATCACCTTGGTGAGCATGTGCAAAGCTGCTTTCGAAGAGCAGTAATGGGCGTGGGTGGGCCAGGGTCGCAGGCCGCCGAGGGAGCCCATGTTAATGATTTTGGCTTCGATTGGTTCGGAGCGTCTTGCTCCGGTTGGTTTGCGGCGCATCCACTTTAGGGCTTCGCGGGAGACCAGGAACGGTCCGCGGGTGTTGGAGGCAAACATTGCATCCCACTGACGGACGGTGAGGCGTTCGAACTCGGCGGTGTTGTAGTTGGCGGCATTGTTGACCAGGATGTCGATGCGGCCTAGCTCGCGGCCGGCCTCTTTCATCATGGATTTGACGCTGGCTTCGTCGGTGATGTCGCAGTGCAGGGCGAAGGCGCGCACGCCGAGGCTGGTGAGGTCGACTACCGTGTGCTGCGCTTCGCGGGCGGAAGTACGGAAAGTGATGGCGACGTCGGCGCCGGCCTGGGCGAGAGCTAGGGCGGAGGCGCGTCCTAGACGCAGGGCGGCGCCGGTGATGAGGCAGGTCTTGCCGCGCAGGGGTTTGTCGGGGTCGTTATTGTTGCGATCGCGATTCTTGCGATCAGTATTGTTGCGATCGGTGGGCATGGCGGAATTCTACCTCTTTTCATTTCTATCCAATCCTATGCAATTTCGCAGTGGCATCGGCGCTCGGGGGAAGGCTACAATCCTGCCGTGCCCGAGTCCCGGCAGGTCGTGGTTTACTCGCGCAAGGGTTGTCACCTTTGCGAAGTGGTGAAAGAGAGCCTTACGAAGCTCTCGCGCCGCGGCGGTTTCACTTGGCAGGAAGTGGATGTGGATAGTGACAGCGAACTGCGGCGGCAGTTCAATGATGAAGTGCCGGTCGTGTTTATTGATGGGCGGAAGGCCTTTAAGTACCGCATGGACGAGCGGGAGTTTTTGCGGAAGCTGGCGAGCTAAGGCCACCTTTTCGAGTTTCTCCAAACCGTATATCCCGTGACACACACGTGTTCCTCCCGACACGGTGGCTGCCGGTCACGCGGGCCTAACCTGCCTTCTCTCAGCGCCTCCGAGACGGCGACCTCCTTGCACATGAAGCTTTGCGAACTATCGCTAGAGGAGGGAATCTTTTGCTGCGACAAATTCTGGCACTGGCGTTCATCTTCGTTTGTACTTCCATTGCGTGGCTGATTCTGGGTGCGACCATTTCTCACCGCACCTACGGCAGCAACGAGCAATTGCAGGGCCGCGTGGCCTCCACCTGGGGGACGGCGCAACAGCAGTCGCCACCGACCGCTACCTACACCACGACTGACGTTGTGAACTCGACAACGGTCGAGAACGGCAAGGTGATTGTTCACAGCACGACTGAGCATTGGCAGGTTCCGATGCGGTTGGAAGCGAGCCGGATTGGGGTGAACCTTCATCTCACACCACGACAGAAGGGCTTGCTCTGGTACAGCACGTATGCGGTCGATTTTGCTGGCGACTATACGTTTCGCAATAACACAGCTCAGGCGCAGACGGTTGATTTCCGGTTGAAATTTCCGGCGCAGAAGGCGATCTATGACGGCCTGCAGATGAAAGTGAACGAGCGGACGGTAGCGCTTTCCACTGACGACCAAGGCACGACGGGTCAGGCAACAGTTGGTGCTGGGGAGACCGCCAACCTGCATGTGGCCTATCGCTCGCAGGGGCTGGATTCCTGGCGTTACGAACTCGGCGATGGCGTCGCACAGGCTCGCGACTTCGTACTGACCATGCAGACTAATTTCCGGGATATTGATTTTGCCGACGATACGCTGTCGCCGACTTCCAAAGAGCTTGTGCCAGGCGGTTGGCAACTCACGTGGCAATACTCGAATCTGGTTTCTGGGTTCCAGATCGGCATGACGATGCCCCAGAAGCTGCAACCGGGCCCGCTGGCGGGGGAAATCAGCTATGCGGCGCCGGTGTCACTGTTTTTCTTCTTCTTCCTGATGTTCATCATTACAACGCTGCGCAATATCGACCTGCACCCTATGAACTACTTCTTCCTGGCAACGGCTTTTTTCGCCTTCCACCTGCTGCTGGCTTACCTGGTGGATCATATTTCGATCCATGCGGCGATGATTCTGGCGTCCGTTGTCTCCGTTTCCTTGGTAGTTAGCTACCTGCGGTTGGTGGTGGGACTGCGGTTTGCTGCGCTGGAGGCGGGAACAGCACAGCTGATCTATCTGGTGCTGTTTTCTTATGCGTTCTTCTGGAAGGGGTTCACCGGGCTGGCAATCACGGTGATCGCGATCATTACTTTGTTTGTGGTGATGCAGGCCACGGGGAGGATTCGGTGGTCGGAGCGGTTTGCGGCGCGTGGACAGGTGCCGCTGCCTAACGCGGGGTGAGAGGCATGAGGGGCGACGGGTGGCCGCCCCTCGCTCGCCAGAATCCCGGCGGTTTCCGCTACAATCATCCCCGCCGATGCTACGCACCCAGCTCTACGCTGATCCGAACAACGTGTTTGTGCATGATGCTGTGCTGGCTTCCTGCCAGAAGCATCCGCAGAAGACCGCGCTGGTGGACACTTCCTGCGGGCGGCGGCTCAGCTACGCGGAATATGGAGAGACCGTGGAAGCGCTGGCTCGCGGGCTGGTTGAGGCTGGGCTGAAGCGGGGAGAAGTGGTTGCTATTTTTCTGTGCAATTCGTGGGAGTTTGGTGCGGCTTACCATGCAGCGACTTTGGCGGGGGGGATTCCGACGCTGCTGAATCCTAGCTATCGCGAGCGGGAAGTGCGGTATCAGTTGGGGAATTCTGGCGCCGCTTTTTTGGTTACGGATGGGCCGAATATTGCTGGCGTCAATCTTGCGGGGCAGCCGAATTTGCGGCGGGTGTTTTGCACTCGGGAGCAGGGAAGCGGGAGCGAGCCATTTTCTGACCTGTTGAAGCCGGCGAGTGTTGGACTGCCCGAGCCCGATCAAGGGTCGCAGGCAACGTTGGGGGCGCTGCCTTATTCGAGCGGCACGACTGGGCTGCCGAAGGGGGTGATGCTTTCGCATTACAACCTGATCGCGAACGTTTATCAGTTTTTGGGGACGCGCGCGACTCCGCTGAGCTGCGAGGACAATATTCTTTGCTTTCTGCCGCTTTACCACATTTACGGCTTGAATGTGATGCTGAATCCCTCGCTGATTTTGGGGGCGACGCTGGTGCTGATGCCGCGCTTTGGGGTTCCGCAACTTATTCAGTTGCTGACGGACGAAGCGGTGACAATGATGCCTCTGGTGCCGCCGGCGATGAATGCGCTTTGTCTGGCGGCTGAAGCAGGACAGTTTCCGAAGGATCACAAAGTGTCCTGGGTGAAGTCGGGCGCTGCGCCGCTGGCACCGGACCTGCCGCGACGGTTCACGAGTCTGACGGGAATCTCTGTGGTTCAGGGCTATGGCATGACGGAGGCTTCGCCGGTGACGCATTGTGGTTTTCTCGAGCCCGAACTGTATCGTCCGGATTCGATTGGGCATCCACTGGCGCTGACGGAGTGCCGGGTGATTGGGGCGGAAAATCTAGCCGCTTCGGCCGAGAGTGCGGTGGAAGTTCCTGCAGGCGAGCCGGGCGAGCTGGTGATGCGTGGACCGCAGTTCATGCAGGGTTATTGGAAAGAGCCGGAGGCGACGGCGGCGGCGCTGCGCGATGGATGGTATTGGTCGGGGGACGTGGTCACGCGCGACGCGGAGGGTTTCTACCGGGTGGTTGACCGGCGCAAGGAGATGATTAAATACAAGGGATTTCCTGTGGCTCCGGCGGAAGTGGAGGCGGTTCTGCTGGAGCATCCGGCGGTGCGGGAGTGCGGCGTGGTGGGGCGGCCGGATGCTGCGGCGGGGGAGATTCCGGTGGCTTTCGTTGCGCTGCGCGAAGGCTTTGCGAATTGCAGGAAGATGGAAGAAGAATTGTGCGCATTCGTCGCCGACCGGCTTACCCGCTACAAGCAGCCGCGCGAGGTGCGCTTTGTGGAGGTCGTTCCTAAGACGGCCTCGGGAAAGATTTTGCGGCGGGAGCTGCGGGAATTGATTCGGTGAGCCGTCGCCATCAGCGGCTGAGCGCTGCGCGTCGCAAGAAGTGACATGGAATTAACAACTCGCTGACAATCCCCTGACAATCTCCTCTCTGATCCATCTCACACTGCTTGCTCCTGCAGCCCGGCTGTTCCGCCATGCCGTTCTGCTTCGTCCGAAGCTCAGCTCAGAGAGGATCCGTATGAAACTATTTGACAGAGTCAAAACTTGTGTCGTTGCCGCATCGCTGGTCGCGGCCTGCGGGCAGTCTGCCTACGCCCAGCAGAATCACTCGAACGCTTCAGGCAGCATCAGCGTAGTCGCGTCGACCGTTCCCGCGAACGGGGATGTAAACCCTTATGGCATCGTAAGCGTGCCGCGAAGCATTGGCTCCCTCGTGGAAGGGAGCCTTCTAATCAGCAATTTCAACAATAGCGCGAATCTTCAGGGCACCGGCACAACCATTGTGCAGATTACCAAGGATGGAGCGGTCAGCTTGTTTGCCCAGATCGATGCCCACAGATTACCGGGACCTTGCCCCGGCGGTGTGGGCTTGACCACGGCCTTGTCGGTGTTGCGCAGCGGATGGGTGATCGTAGGCAGCTTGCCGACTACCGATGGAACCTCGGCGACTGCGCGCGCGGGGTGCCTGCTGGTGCTCGACAGCAACGGCAACGTCGTGGAGACCTTTTATGGGTCGTTGATTAACGGTCCGTGGGATATGACGGCGTTTGACGCGGGAAGCAGCGCGGATTTGTTTGTCACCAATGTGCTGAACGGAACGGTGGGGGCCGGAGGCAAGGTGATGCATGAGGGCACGGTGACGCGGTTGACGCTTACCGGGCTGAATGGGAAGAAGCCTGAATTGCAGGCGATCACGGTGATCGGCTCTGGCTTCTCCGAGCGGACGGACCCGGCTGCGCTGGTGATCGGGCCGACCGGCGTGGGTCTCAGTCCTGGGGCCGACCTGCTTTACGTGGCTGACAGTCTTAACAATCGAATCACGGCGATTCCGGATCCGGTGTTTCGAGATACGTCGGCTGGGACCGGAGCTACTGTTACCCAGGGCGGCAGCCTTAACGATCCTCTTGGCCTGGCGGTAGCGCAGGACGGCGTTATCCTGACTGTGAACGGGAATAATGGTTTCCTGGTTGCGACCACTCCCAACGGCGATCAAGTTTTCAAGAAGCTGCTCGACAGCAGCGGCACTCCGCCGGGAAGTGGCGCTTTGTTCGGATTGGTCCCCGTCCCGGGCCATGGCCTCTACTATGTGGATGACGCTACGAATACTTTGAATTTGTTCCAATAAGAACCAATCGCTCCCTCAACCGCCTTCCGCATTTCAATTGCGGAAGGTGGTTTTTGCTTTATCAGGCATTCGAGAAAACGATTCTGGCTATCGACTTTGGTGTTGGGTGGCCCCATTGCCCTGCGGGTAGACTTGCGTTAGTATCTCTGCCCCATGGTCCGAATCGTTTTGCTGTTCTTGCGCCGGTTGTGGCTGCCATTGGTAGTGTTTGCCGGCTTCAGCCTGATGTGCGTGCTGGTGTACCGGCGATTGGAGGGACTTGCCTGGCAGGATGCGCTGTTCTGGATGATCCAGCCGCACGCGATTGATGCCAAGCGGGTGCACAATGCGACCAAGCTGTTCTCGCTTTTTGTGTACATCGGGGTGTTTGGGTTTCAGATCTGGGTGGCGGAGCGGGTGGCGGTTACGATCTTCAACCGCCAGGGGATGGAGGCCTGGAGGACTATGGTGAACGACGTCAGCATCGAAAAACTTCGCGATCACTTCATTATTTGCGGCTACGGGCAGGTAGGCCGGACGGTTGTCGACCAGCTCAACCGGCTGAAAATTCCTTTTGTACTAATCGAGACCAACGAGGGCTTGTGCCGGGAGTTGTTAAAGGACAAAGTACTGACCATTCAGGGCGATGCCAAACGGCATGACGTGCTGAAATCAGCCGGGATTGAGCAGGCGCGAGGGGTGTGCATTGTGATCGACAATGACGCCGACAATCTTTACATCACGGTGACGGCCAAGGCGCTGAACCCGAAGGCGCGCATTATTACCCGGGCCGGGCAGTCCCGGTACGCGCAGGCCATGCGTAATTCGGGAGCGGACGAGGTGATCATTCCGGAATACGAAGGCGGACTGATGACGGGGCGGATGATTGCCAAGTTTTATCCGGGGGCTCATCCGAATCTGGTGTGAGTTATTTGGCTACGCCACTGTCGCCGGCGAGTTTCTTGGTGGCGAGGAAGCTCCAGATGATTTCGTTGGCGTTGAGGGCGTCACTGGTTTTGCCGACCTCTTTTTCGCTCATGTACTGCTGGCCGCCGGGCCAGGTATTGCCGCCATCCTTGACGGCGTAGAGCACTACTTGAGCGTTGTCATGGCAGCCACTGAAAGTAAAGGTTTTGCTTTCCTTTCCGCCTTTCTGCAAGGGCTGGACCTTCTCTTGCGCCGGCTTTTCATCGCAGCGGTCAAACTTGGCCCAGGTCTTGGCGCTGTCTTCGGCGGAGAGTACGTGGAACTGGCCCGGCTTATAGGTGCCGCCTCCGAAGGGAACGATGGGGTCTTCGGTGCCGCTTATGAAAAGCGCGGGCACCGGTCGCGCCGGCAGGCAGATCATCGTCTTAGGCAGAGCCGCCCCTACGGGAGCGACAGCGGCAACGCGATCGGCCATGTCGCAGCCCATGCGCAGCGCCATGAATCCGCCGTCGCCCAGCCCAGTCGCGTAAACGCGGTGAGTATCTACGGAGTATTTGAGGGCGAGCTGGTCGAGCATCTGGTTAAGAAAAGCTACGTCGTCTGCGGGCTCAGGCCGGTTTCTGTTCTGATCAGGATTCTGTCCTCCGCTCTGCCCGCCTCCGCCGGGGTAGCCGCCACCGCCGCCTGGATAACCACCGCCGCCCGGATAACCGCCCCCTCCGCCGCCGTAACCTCCGTGATGCCCATAGCCACGGCGGGGCGCCATTGCCGGCTGCTCCTGGTGCACTCCAATATTCCATCTACCGCGCGTGGCGGCGGGATAGACCGCAATGATGCCGTTCTTATCGGCGACGAACTGGTCAAAGTGGGTGAGCCGCTGCATGTCGTCGGGCTGCTGGTTTTGACCGGGCAGGAGAACTACGACTGGATAGTGCTGTTTTGAGTCGTAGCCCCTGGGCAGATGCACTACGAAGGTGCGGGAAAGGTTGTCGACATCGATCTTTTCCTGGACGTCCTGCGCTTGCGAAGGAGCTGCGAACAGCATTGCCGCGAGGCAGGCGGTGAGGACCTCCGGGCGCAGCCGCAACCGCGCGAGCATTCTTGCCCGCACCAGTTCAGGGTGCATTCTGCCGTGACTCCTTTCCAGGCTCCACCTCCAAGCTCCATCGTTCGGGCGCCATTGGCGTAAGAACCAACAGTGTAAGCCGGGGTTGCTACGGGGATGGGGAGAGTTTTGCAAAGATTTGTAAGCCCGAGGACAACTTGCAAAACAGTTGAACTTTTTCCATGGTGGTTCGTACCTGATAACTGACAGGGCGCCACGATCGGACGGGCGCTGGATCGAAGCTCAGGAGGGTCTATGGACGGCAGCATCGTAGGACTGGCGGCGGTGGTGATGAGTTTGGGGATCCCGATGGCGGGCATGTACACCTTTTTCCGGGTACGCAAGCTGCGTAGCGAAGAACGGTTGGCGGCGATTGCGCGCGGAGTGGAGGTGCCGATGCAGCCGGAGCTGTCGGAGGCGGCGCGCTCGCGGCGGTCGGGGATCCTGCTTGTGGCCGGAGCGCTGGGCTACATCGCGACTTTCGTTCTTATCGGGCGCGTCGAGCCTGATGCGATGATCGCGGCTACGTTCGGCGCGATTCCGCTAGCGGTAGGGCTCGGTTTTTTTGTGGATCACGCGCTGATCCGGCGAGACGCGAAGGTCCACTAGAGCGCTCGACTGCCGAGATCCATTACTGGCCGGTTAGAAACCTGTGTTGAGCGTCGGTCAAAGGGACGACGCTCAATCGTCCTTGCCGCACCAGCGGAGAATCGGCAAAGAGTTTGTTCGCCTTCACCTCGGCCAGCGTCACCGGCTTGGCGATCGGCTTGCCGACTTTAATCTTCACCTGAGGGTTCCTGGGGTCGCTGTCGTCCACGGATACTACCGTCGCAGTTCCCACTGCGCTTTTCTCGTCTCCCGTGTGATAGATCACTAACGGTTCTCCCGGCTTCATTCCGCGCAGATTCTTGACGGCGACGGGGTTGGTGACTCCGTCCCAGATCGTTGTGTTGTCACGCTGCAGGTCGGCGAAGGAATAGACAGTGGGTTCGGTTTTGAGAAGATAATTCATGCGCAAGATTCTACTCGTGCCGGGCTAGTCTTGCTCGTCGTCTCCGATCGGCTGCCCGGGTGGGGCGGCAACGTCGGTTGCTGGCACGAACTTCTCCGGATCTTTCTCGAAGGCTTCGATGCGTGCTATGGCTGCGGTCCGCACGGCTTTTTCTTCGGGAGATTCTGGCGCCTTCGTCACTTTCGCGGACATCCAGGACCGAAGAGACAACGCCTCGGCGCGGGCCTGGGCACGAGCTTCCGGGGAAGCACCAGGGTTCGCCGCCAGTGCGAGTAGGTGTTCCACCGTTGCAGCTTCGGTGATGCGCTGCGTCTCTGCGCCCAGACCGCTGGCGGGTAGTGCTTTCCACGTGGCTTGGAATACAGCTTCGATGACTTGATGAAGACCGGGATTTGCTGCATTGCGGGCGTGATATTCGACTAGCCGCGAAGCGCGCTGGGGATCAAAGAGCAGCGTGAGGGTAAGATCGGCGGCCGATTCTGCCGCGCCGGCCGGATCGAACGTGAGGCCGGTGTGTCCTTCGAACGATTCTCGGGTTCTGGGATAGCCGAAGGCGCGTGGAGGCAGAATCCGGAGCAGTGACTCAGGCAAGGTTAGAGTTTCGGGAGAGAGCGTCTTTAGCACAGCTTCGAGCGCCTTTTGCTGGTTTGCCGGGTCGACGATTTTGGTTACCAGCTCGCCGTCGCCGCGGAGGGCGTAACGATAGTCGAGGCCTCCGATTTCTTTGGCTGCAGCCTCGGTCTGATAGCGATGCAGCAAATAAAGAGGAACCAGAGTGTCTTCCAGTTCAGACAAGGGCCTGTCGGGCTGAATGGCGTCTTCGCCGAAACGCGTCAGGGCTGCGGCTCGAACCTTGAGAATGCGATTGAGTTCTGCGGCCGGGTCCGGACCGTTGTCCCAGAGGTGGGCGTGAGGGTGGGGGCTGCCGAGCGGTCGGGCATCCTGGTCGGTGATGAAATAAAGGCCGCTGGCCTGGGCGGTGTTCAGGATGTTGTCGAGAGCGGCGCGCTGATCGGCGCCCGCAGTGAATTGCGAGTAGCCGTATTGGATCGACACTTTATCCCAGGAGCCAATCCCTGTGGCGTAGGCGTGTGAGAGGTCGGGCTTGCCAGTGGCGTCCAAGGTGATCCAGGGATGGGGATAGTCCATGACCGAGGTGCCCGGCGCGATCGAGCTGGCGGCGAAGTTGTGGGCCAGGCCCAGGGTATGACCCACTTCATGAGCAGCCAGTTGGCGAAGGCGGGCCAGCACCATCTCGCGCATCTCCGGTGAGACGGGCTTTCCTTTTTCATACGGCGCGAGCAGCGCTTCGGCGATCATGTAGTCCTGGCGGCCGCGCAGGGAGCCGAGAGTTACGCGGCCTTGAATAATTTCGCCGGTGCGAGGATCCGAGACTGTGGTTCCCATCGACCAGCCGCGGGTCGAACGATGCACCCACTGGATGACGTTGTAGCGTACGTCCATGGGATCGGCTCCGGACGGCAGCACTTCGACGCGGAAGGCGTTCTTGAAGCCGGCTGCCTCGAACGCCTGATTCCACCAGCTTGCGCCTTCGACCAGGGCGCTGCGAATCGGCTCCGGGGCTCCCGGATCGACGTAATAGATGAGGGGCTTTACCGGTTCGCTGACGGCTGCGTTGGGGTCTTTCTTGATCAAGCGGTGTCGCTGAATAAGACGCACATCTATGGCGGAGCCGAGCGGAGCAGAGTAATCGCGGTAGGCGGTATCGAAGAAGCCGGAGCGGGGATCGAAAGCGCGTGGCTGGTAGCCGTCATCGGGCAATTGAATGAAGGAGTAGTGTTCGCGCAGCGTGACGGCGTGGGCATCGGGAGTTACGGTGGCGACCAGCGAGCGTTCGGCTGGGTGTTCGGTGGTGAAAGTCAGAATCGACTCAAATTCTGTGTTGAGGGGAAAGTTCTTTGTGTTGTCTAAGGCGAACGCGCTGCGTTCTTTGTCCAGCTTATAGGCACCTTGTTTTGTATCCGCAAGTTGCTCGCCGACGCCGAACGAATCTCCCAGAAGGAAGTCCGTGGCGTCGATCAGGACTGCGCCGTCCTCTTCCGCTTCGACCTTGAACCCAGCTAGAACTGACTCTGCAAACGACTGTTTGACGGCCAGGCTCTCCATGGGATTTGGGGAGGACGAGCGGTATTGCAGATTGGGCGCGACCAGCAGAACGCGGGGGCCGACGCGGGTAAAGTGTACGATCCGTTCTTCGCCTAAGCGGCCGCGGTCCAGTCCGATGTCATTTGATCCCAGCCCATAAGGCAGGGAAAGCACGAGCAGGAAATCCTGGTCGAACTTGCGAATCTGCACGAAGAGTTTTCCAGTCTTCGCGTCCCAGGCGGTTGGAAACAGGCCGTCCGCTGTCTTCATGGCAGCAATGCGATCATGGATGGTTGGAGTCGACTCCGGATTCGCGGCGGAAGAAAGAGCGGTCGCAAGAAGCACACAGAGCGTCACGAAGGAAAATGTGCGACGGATTGGCATCGAGCCCTCCAGGCAAGGTTGGAGTACGACACTAACATTTCTTTTATTGGCGCTGCCAGAGAATTTGTTCCAAGGGCGCGGACGTTGACGTCAAATATAGATACAAGCCGGCTACTGCGGCTTGGCGTTGGGGTCAGGGGGCTGCGTCTTGTTTCCCTTTTGTTCCTCGGGGTGATCCTGGTAAATGGAGTACTGGCCCTGCGGGTGTTTCAGTTTGATGGTGATGTCCATTTTGGCCTTTTCGATGTCGTAGTCCTCGCCAAAAGTCTGGAATCCGGAAGCCAGCACTTGGACGCGCAGTTTGCCGTAGGGAATGCCTTCAAAGCTGGTCTTGCCTTCGGCGTCGGTTTTGAGTTCGAGTCCGCCTCGGCTCTGCTTGCCGTGACTGTTGACTGGATGCATGATCACGGCGGCGCTGCGAACGGGCTTGCCGTTATCTTCTTTGACCACGAAAAAATTCAGGATGGCGGTCGGCTCGTCGTCGGTCTCCTTCTGCGCGGTGGCAATGCCGAGTAGCGCGAGAACCGAAAGGAGGCTCGCAATCGTCCGTCTCATTATCCTTTTCTTTATCGAATTCATATGTGGACATTCTAGCTAGCGCAGGGGGCGCCGGGAAAGCACGAAGTACGAGTGCGCAAGTTTAAGATTTTCCGGTGGAGCGGCTTTTGCGCTCCGGACTCCTGGCGTGGCTTGCAAGCTGCATCAGATCGGTGGCGACCCGGGCCGTGTTGTGACGGGCGACACCGGCTTCTTCCAGGTAGTCTCCGAGGACCGGGACCACGCCCAAAGCTTCGATGGCTTCGAGATCGACAACGATCTGGCATGCGCCCTCGAGTGCGTACTTGGCCTTGAGTTCCTCAGAAACCGGGGTGCGATTGATCAGGGCGTAGTCGAAGATCTGCTGGCGAGCGTGGCGATTGAGAGCGCGGATGTGGTCGGCAGCAGTGAGGTCCAGACTCTCGTTGGCCTGAGTCATCAGGTTACAGATGTAAACCTTGGTGGCCGGCGAGTTGACGATGGCGTCAGCGATGCCGTGCACCAGCAGGTTGGGAATGAGGCTGGTGAACAGAGAGCCGGGACCGATGCTAATGATATCGGCGTTGGCGATGGCATCGAGCGTTTGGGGCATGGGATCGACGTTGGGGGGAACGAGAAAAAGTTCCTGGATGCGGCCTTTGCTGGCGGTGATTTTAGTTTCTCCGCGGACGCGGGTGCCGTCTTCCATCAAGGCTTCGAGTTCGATATTGGAAGTGGTTGCGGGATAAATGTGGCCGCGGGTGACCAGAATCTCCGATGACAGGCGCACAGCTTCGGAGAAATCGTGGGTGATTGAAGTTAGTGCGGCTAGAAACAGGTTGCCGAAGCTGTGCCCTTCGAGGCCGGAGCCTTTTTCGAAGCGGTGGCGGAAGAGTTGGGAGAGCAGGGCTTCATCTTCGCTGAGGGCGACGATACAGTTGCGGATGTCGCCGGGCGGAAGCATGTTGAGTTCTTTGCGCAGGCGGCCGCTGGAACCGCCGTCATCGCTGACCGTGACCACGGCGCAGAGATCGCGAATGATGGGCGAAGCGGGTGGGGCCGCAGCCATTTCCGCGGGAGTGAGAGCGAAGCGTTTGAGTCCTTTGAGCAGAGTGGAGAGGCCGGTGCCGCCGCCGATGGCGACCACGCGGAGGCCACGCTCGCGGGTGGCCTTCTCCATCGACAAGAGATCAGAGATTCTGGTTTCCATCCGGGAATCCGGCATGCCGGTCTAATTTGCGTCGATCAGTGTGGGTCGAGCAATGTGCGTCGAGCAATGTGCGCCGGTCTAATGTGCGTCGATCTAGTGTGCGTCGATCTAGTGTGCGTCGAACCAGTGTGCGTCGATCAAAAGGACTCGTCTTCCCGGAAAGAGCTTTCCGGCGCGGCAAGGTCGGCAGCGGGATCCGGGTACAAGAGCTCAGTAAAGCGAGGGTCTTCGGCCAGGTTGTGGAAATCGGAGTCGTTGCGCGCCTGGTAGCGCAAGCTGGAATTCAGGCGAAGGGCTTCCTCTAGATGCTTGAGAGAGTCCTCCACATGCCCGGTGAGGCAATCGAGTGCGGCTAGACCATAGGTGACGAAATCAGTCTTGGGCGCCTGCTTGAGCAGTTTTTCGATGTGCTCGCGAGCGGTTACGTAGTCTCCGACGTTCATGAGAGAGACGGCGTAGTCGTAGTGTTCCTCGACACTCTTGAACTGCTGCGTGGTCGAGCGCTCGAGGTGCTGGTTGCAGATGCTGAGATGAACGGTCGCCCGGTCGGTCAGCTCTTTGCTGGGCCCGGCGAGTACCTTCTGGAAAAGGGGTTTCGCCTTCTCGAACTTGTGCTCCTGCAAAGCGCGCAGCCCGGCTTCGTAGTTCTGCAGGGCCTGGGTTACGCGCGGGTCGTCCGCGACGGATGACTTCTTCGGGGTAGCCTTCTGAGCCATATGGAGAATTTTTCCTGCGCTCGTCGTGATAGGGACTCCTTGGCTCTTGTAGTTCGAAGAGCCGCCACACAAGTATCACTCAAAGGGCGGGTATAGGGCAATTCGGGGGTTGCAGTATCTGGTACCAGGTTGCGAGCAGCGAGCACATTCCACCAACTTCTTCATCGAGCCAGTCCTGCTTCAAGAATCGAAGTGAGCCGCCTACGGAGTCGCTTAATCCGCATTCCGAAATGGGAAGTTATGGCTGCGATAGGCCCATTCGATGCGGGCAGAATCCTTGTATTCACCACCAGCGAGAGTTAGTTTGCGAAAAGAGTCAAGGATTCGCGGCTGCAGTGAAGCCGAGAGAAGAAGGATGAAGTTCATCTGTAGAAATGGCAGTTTCGGGATCTGGTTTCCTGCACTCGTAATGCTCATCGTCTCGACCGGATGCAGCGAGTATGACAAGCCCGGCGCCAACCCAACTGTGGCGGCTCCGATCGTGAGTTCAGTGACCCCTGTTGGTGGTGCCATGGGCGCATGTTCCAGCACCGTAGTCACCGCGACCTTCAGCGTGGCGATGAATCCGGCAACCATCGATGGCACGACGTTTACGTTGGCCGGGCCGGGGACAACAGCGGTGACAGGCGTGGTCACCTACGCCGCCGTCGGCAACGTCGCGACCTTTACTCCGGCAAGCGCTCTCGCCCTGGACACTCTTTATACCGCCACCGTCACGATGGGAGCTACCGACGCGTATGGCGTGGCGCTGGCGAATAACTTCGTGTGGACCTTTACCACCGGCAGCAGCCCATGCGCGGCGCCAGCGGTGATTTCCGAAACTCCCTCGAACGGTTTGGCCGGAATCTGCCCGAACACAGTCGCGACCGCCACGTTCAATGAAGCAATGAATGTTTCGACGATCAATGCCACAACGTTTACCTTGACCGGGCCGGGCACTACGGCCGTAGCGGGCGCTGTTACCTATGCCGGGTCGACCGCAACCTTTACACCATCAAGCGCTCTCGCGTTGAACACGCTCTATACCGGCACAATTACGACGGGGGCGCAAGACCAGTCTGGGACTGCGATAGCCAGCAACTTTACGTGGACTTTCACAACCAATGCGACGGCGTGCGCCGCGCCCACTGTGGTTTCCGTGGCCCCTGCTAACAACACAGGCGGCGTCTGTCCCAACACGTTAGTGACCGCCACCTTCAGCGCGGCGATGAAGTCTTCGACCATCAACACCACAACTTTTACGGTGGCCGGGCCAGGCTCTACACCCGTGGCAGGAACAGTCAGCTACGTTGCGGCAAGCGATGTCGCAACGTTTACTCCGAACAGCCCGCTGGCACTGAACACTCTCTATACCGCGACCATCACCACGGGGGCTCAGGATCTCGCCGGCGATCCACTGGCAAATAGCTATGTCTGGACCTTCACCACATCCACCACCGCCTGTTCAGCGGCCGTACCGTTGGGAACGGCCTGCATGTTCGGAATTCTGGCTGCTACTCCCTCGGTGGCCAATAGTGGCCCGACTGCCGTTACCGGAGATGTGGGAATATGGCCGGCATCTTCGATCACGGGATTTCCGCCGGGAACGCTGACCGGCACGGAATATGCGGGCGACGCGACCGCCCAGACGGCCCAGGGTGACCTGACCACGGCGTACAACTATGCCGCAGCGGCAGCAGGCGGGGCCATCCTCACCGCGGATATCGGCGGGCAAACTCTCGCGCCTGGGGTCTATAAGACGACGAGCGGCCAGCCCTCACTGGGGATCACCGGAACCCTCACCCTCAGCGGCAACGGAGTCTACATCTTCCAGATCGTCTCTACCCTAACCACGGCAGCGAACAACAGCGATGTCGTTCTAAGCGGCGGCGCGTTGCCGCAAAACGTGTTCTGGCAGGTCGGTAGCTCGGCGACTCTTGGCACCACCACAACATTTACGGGAATCATTATGGCGCAGGCGTCGATCTCGCTTGACACTGGCGCAACCCTGAACGGCAGCGCGCTGGCTCGGACTGGCTCGATTACCTTGCTAAGCAATCCGGTGAATGTGCCTCCCTGTCCCGGTCCGTGATCGGTGGGCTAGGCAGGAAAAGCATGATTTCGCGTTATCGAATTTCGGAGGAGGCACATGTCATCTCATTCTCATAATCGCGTTCGTGTAGCCGTTACACTGTTGGCGGTACTTGGTGCCTGGTGCGGTTTCGCTGGGCCCGCGGCAGCGCAGGATCAGCTGGCTCCGAAATGGGAGCTTTTCGGGGGATACTCCTTCGTGTATCCCGGTGCAGATGTGCGTGGCCTGCTTCCCGGAGGGCTGCTGCCGGTAAACAGCCATTTGGAATCGAATCCGCGGGGTGCGGGCGCTAGCATCACGTACAACTTTAACCACTGGCTAGGGGTGACCGGCGACGTAAGCGCCGATTTGAGCAGCGGTGAGAGTGGCGTAGGCATGCGCATTGACGACGCCGAATTCTTCAACCTTTCTGCCGGACCTAAAATAACCTTTCGCACGCGACATTTTGCTCCATTTCTTGAAGCTCTCGGCGGCGAGCACCGGCTGGCCTCTGAAGTCTTCGGAAGCGATTACGAGGTCGGTTTCATGGCTGGCGGCGGTCTCGATCTGAAATTGAGTCGGCGCTTTGCCTTACGGCTGATCAGGGCCGATTACGTGTTTTCGAATCATCAGTACGGTCCGTCGTCGGTCGTTCCCGCGACTGATATCAGAGGAGCAAGACTGCAGAGTGGCCTGGTCTTTATGTGGGGCGGTAAACGCGTTGTAACGCCACCGAGCGCAGTGTGTTCTGTACAGCCGGTCGAGCTCTTTGCCGGTGAGCCTGCGACCGTCACTGCCGACGGATCTAATTTCAATCCGAGGCGTACGCTCGCATATAACTGGAGCGGCTCCGGCGTGAAACCTGGCGAGACCCATGCTTCGACACAGATAGACACCAGCGGCTTGCAGCCGGGCGCTTACCAGATTACTGCCAACGTGAGCGATGGCAGTAAAGATGGCATTGCCTCCTGCAGCGCCAGGTTCGTTGTGAAAGTGTCGCGTCCGCCGGTGGTTTCATGCTCGTCCGATCCGGCGACCGTGCCGATGGGTGGAACGTCAACCATTATTTCGACCGCGAGCAGCCCCGACGGCCGCCTTTTGAGCTACAACTACGCCGCCAGCGCAGGAAACATCACCGGCAACAGCTCTACCGCTATGCTCAGCACCGCAGGCGCCGAGCCCGGCACCATTACCGTGACCTGCAATGTTGGCGACGATCGCCAGTTGCCGCTCACTGCCTCGGCTTCGACCACCGTATACGTGCAAGCTCCGCCACCTCCACCCCCGTTGCCGGATGTCGTTGCCCTCGAGAAAAGACTCGCTCTGCACAGCGTTTACTTTGCGACAGCGAAGCCGACAATCGAGAATCCCGACGCCGGCCTGCTTGCGAGCCAGGAAAAAACTCTGACTGCGCTCGCTCGCGATTTCCTGATCTATCTGCAGGCCAAGCCGGATGCCCGCCTGACTCTGGAAGGGCATGCCGATCCGCGCGGCTCGGTGGAATACAACCAGGGGCTCTCGGAGCGGCGGGTCAACCGCGTTGAGCGCTTCCTGGCCGAGCAGGGCGTTCCCGCCGCTAACATTCAGACCAAGGCGTTTGGCGAGCAGCGGAACCTCACCGACGCGCAGGTAAGAAATGCGGTTGAACGGAATCCTGAACTGAGCCCGGAGGATCGGCAAAGAGTGCTCAGTAATATGCGGATGATCATCCTGGCCAGCAATCGGCGCGTGGACATCACTCTGAGTAACTTCGGGCAGGCGGCGCAGGAGTCTGTGCGCGAATACCCCTTCAACGCAGCGGATTCACTGACGCTGCTCAAGGAAGAACAAACGAAGAAAACCGCAGGCCCGGCGGCGAGGAAAAAGGCAAAGCCGAAAGCTCAATGGTGAGCTGAGCCGAAGTTGCAACGAAAGGGGCCAGCCGAGTGCATCACTTGGCTGGCCCCTCTTTCGTTCTTACTCTACTTAATCGAGCCTAGCTGCTCGACCCGACCCCGGCTGCTCGCTAATTGATCGTTGCAGCCGACTCCAGGTCGATCGACTTCCATTCACCCTTGATGATCCCGGCGCGAATCTGGGCCGCGGTCTTACCCTTCTTGTACTGCTGGTAGGAATAATAGAGTTCCTTCAGGCAAGTGGAGCATTGGGCTCCGTGGGTGTTCTCGTAGCAGCTGTGCAGGCTGTTGTGGCCCATGCGGTCGCAATGGCAGTAACAGGGCTGCTGGTGGAGCACGATCGGAATTTTCGATGCCAGCTCATAAGCATGCGTCTGATAAGGATATTTCGCGTCCGCTCCCCAGAGATCGGCCTTGGTCAGAAGATCGGGGAGTTTGGTGCCCGCGGGTGGCGGACCGGCGTTGTAGGCGGGAATGCCGCCTTCATCTTGTGTGGCGGGCCATTGAGCCGACGTGGTCAAAGTGACCGTTAAGAGAAAAATCAGGGTTATGGCGCGGTGAACGTACTTGTTTTGAAGCATGCGGCTCGGGGTCATGCACTTCTCCTCGATTCAAGTATACTAACTCGCTTTCGACTGGACTGGTAACGAACTGGCGATCGGTACAACCCGCTGCCGGGCGGACGCGATCTGTATACAATAGAAATTCAGATGCCCGACAAGCCAAGCTCGGAAGCAGGGAACAGGCAGGCGCCGTTGGTTCCGCGGACGGAGCTGGCGCAGGAAAACGCTGGCGTCCGGCTGCGGCCAGCTTTGGGAGTGTGGCTGCGCGACCTGATTCTCTCGCTCGCGATTTCGGCGTTCATCATCGTTTTCATTTACCAGCCCGTGAAGGTGGAGGGCACGAGCATGATGCCGTCGCTCGAGGATCAGGAGCGAATCTTCGTCAACAAGTTCGTGTACCGGCTGGAGCCGATTTCGCGGGGGGATATTGTGGTGTTTCGTTACCCGCGCGATCCCTCGAAGAGCTATATCAAGCGCGTGATCGGCGCGGCTGGAGACCGCATCCGCATTGATGGCGGACAGGTCTACGTGAATGGCGAAGCGCTGGATGAGGATTACGTTCCGCCTGCTTATGCCGACTCGCGGTCTTATCCAGAGACGGTGGTGCCTGCGCAGAGTTACTTCGTGCTGGGCGACCACCGCTCGATGTCGAACGACAGCCGTGATTTCGGTCCGGTGAACCAGAGCTATATCTATGGCAAGGCCGTGTTTGGCTACTGGCCGATGGATAAACTGGGGCGGGTGCGTTAGGCGGTCTGTTTTTTGATCCAGGATGGTGAGCGCGCGAGATTTCCACATGGAAGACGCGTTCCGTGCTTGGTCCTTCAGGCAATCCCTGATAAAATCTTCAAAATCCACTCACCGGAGCGAGAATGCAAGCTATCCTTGCGCTGGAAGACGGGCGAGTCTTCCGAGGCAAAGGCTACGGCGCCAAAGGCGAATGCTACGGCGAAGTCGTTTTTAATACTTCCATCACTGGCTACCAGGAAATCTTCACCGACCCATCTTATTCGGGGCAGATCGTTGTCCTGACCAATCCTCAGATCGGCAACTACGGCACCAATCAGGAAGATAATGAAGCTACGCGCCCGTGGATCGAAGGGCTGATCGTGCGCGAGTTTTCGAAAGTGAGCTCGAACTGGCGGTCGCAACAGGTGACCGACGAGTACCTGGAACAGTTCAAGGTGCCGGTGCTGTCGGATATCGATACGCGGGCACTGGTGCGGCATCTGCGCGATCACGGCGTGATGCGCGGCGTGGTCTCGACCATCGAGAGCGACGTGGAGAAGTTGGTGGCCAAGGCGAACTCGATTCCGAAGATGGACGGGACGGACCTGGCGAAAGTGGTGAGCACCAAGGGGCCATACGTGTGGGAATTGGGCGAGCGCTCGCACGAACCCGTGGCCATGGTTGGCGTGAAGGACGAGCCGGCGCGCTTTCATGTCGTTGCCTACGACTTTGGGATTAAGCAAAATATTCTACGGAAGCTGCGCGGTGAGGGCTGCCGGGTGACGGTGGTTCCTGCGCAGACATTGGCGGAAGATGTGATGGCGTTGAAGCCGGATGGAGTGTTTCTGTCGAATGGTCCCGGTGATCCCGAGCCTTGCACTTATGCCGTGGATTCGATTCGCCGGTTGATGGGGAGAATGCCGATCTTCGGCATTTGCCTGGGACATCAACTCACAGGCATTGCGCTGGGTGGAAAAACTTTCAAGTTGAAGTTTGGACATCATGGCGGGAATCATCCGGTGAAGCAGTTGAAGAGCGGCAAGATCGAGATTACGGCGCACAACCATAACTTTGCGGTGGATCCGGATTCTTTGCCGGAGAGTGAAGTTGAGCTGACGCACATCGATTTGAACGACTCGACTCTGGAAGGCTTGCGGCATCGCAACCTGCCACTGTTTAGCGTGCAGTATCATCCGGAGGCTGCGCCGGGGCCGCATGACTCGCATTATCTTTTCAAGGATTTTGTGAGGATGATGGAGGAGTGGAAGGGGTGAACGCGCGAGCCATCCCGAGGATTGATTCGGCCGGCCACGTTGACTTGGCAAAATTCGTGCCGGAAGAACTGCGCCATCTCGGAGATCTCCAAAGCGCAATTCCGGATGTTGCAAAAAACGAAGCTTTATTGGCCCTGATTGAACGGGCGGTGAAAGAGATCCCAACCCGACACCTCCTCGTTCACGGCGATGCACGGAGGATGTCGAAGGAGAAGGTCGCTAGAGCACACCTGATCTTGACCTCTCCCCCGTATTGGACGCTGAAACAGTATCGGGACACTTCTGGTCAGCTCGGTCACATCGTTGACTACGATGAGTTTATCGAGGAATTGGATCGGGTTTGGCAGAGATGTTTCGACGCGCTCGTGGTGGGAGGCAGGCTTGTCTGTGTTGTGGGGGACGTCTGCCTTTCGCGTCGGAAGAACGAAGGACGGCATACCGTGGTGCCGCTCCACGCCACGATTCAAGAGCATTGTCGGAAGATTGGTTTCGACAACCTGTCTCCAATCATCTGGCACAAGATTGCTAATGCTGCGTATGAGGTAGAGAACGGAGGGGGCTTCCTGGGAAAGCCTTACGAACCAAATGCAGTCATCAAGAATGACATTGAGTTTATTCTGATGGAGCGAAAACCCGGCGGCTACCGGACGCCTCAAGATAGTGCAAGGATTCTTAGCGTTATTTCTGCAAAGGATTACCAGAAATGGTTTCAGCAGATATGGAATGGAGTGACGGGCGCGTCTACCAAAGATCACCCGGCTCCGTATCCAGTGGAATTGGCAGAACGTCTCATCCGGATGTTCAGCTTCGTCGGAGATACCGTGTTGGACCCCTTTATGGGCACAGGCACGACAGCCCTAGCTGCCTCGAGGTGGGGCAGAAACAGTATCAATTTCGAAATCGACACCGACTATTTCAGCTTTGCGGCTAAGAGGCTAGAAGCCGAGCTGTCGTCGCTGTTTGCGAATCCAGTTCTGATTATGGAGCAAGAGTAAGCACGTGAATTCCGAGATAGATCAGAAGCTTAGGAGCGCTGTCACCCAGTTCTGGTCGAGCCGGGAGACTCAGGCGCAGAAGCAGGGAACTAAGACTGGGGTTCGCGACGCTGGTGCCAGAACGGCAGTCACGGGCGGAAGCCAGATGGACGGTTTCGTGGCGTTGGTTCGAGACCTCCTGGAGGAGTCAGGCGTGGATAGGCCGGTTGTTTATTGTGAAAGGCATGTCGAGCTTCCCGGATGGTTTCGTCCCGAGAAAAAATGGGACCTGCTCGTGGTGGTCGAAGGCTGGTTGATTGCTGCCATTGAATTCAAATCGCAGGTTGGTTCCTTTGGAAACAATTTCAATAACAGAACTGAGGAGGCGCTCGGCAGCGCAGCGGATTTATGGGCAGCATATCGAGAAGGGGCTTTCAAACCCTCCCCGCGCCCTTGGCTGGGCTATTTGATGCTGCTGGAGGATGCCCCTGGTTCTACGCGACCGGTGAAGTCGCAGGAGCCGCATTTCAAGGTGTTTGAAGAATTCAACTCCGCATCCTATGCCCAGCGTTACGAAATTCTCTTGACGAAGTTAGTTCGCGAGAGGCTGTATGATGCCACGTGCTTTCTGATGTCTAACGGCGTGGATGGTCTGAAGGGACGGTACTCGGAGCCTGTTCCAGAGCTCAGCTTCACCAATTTTATTTCTTCGCTCATCGCTAAGGCAATCGCCCGCAAAAAGACTCATTAAATGCCCAAACGCACTGACATCTCGAAGATTCTGATTCTTGGCTCCGGGCCCATTGTTATCGGGCAGTCGGCGGAGTTTGATTACTCGGGCACGCAGGCTTGCAAGGCGCTCAAGTCTGAGGGTTATCAGGTGGTGCTGGCCAACTCCAATCCGGCGACCATCATGACTGACCCGGAGATTGCTGACCGCACTTATATTGAGCCGCTCACAGTCGAGTATCTAGAAGAGATCATCCGCATCGAGCGGGAACTCTCGCCGGGCGCTGGCTTTGCTGTGCTGCCTACCGTCGGTGGACAGACGGCGCTTAACCTTGCGATTGAACTTTCCGACGGTGGCATTCTTGAAAAATACAACGTGATCCTGATTGGCGCGAAGGTCGAGGCCATCAAGAAGGCTGAAGACCGGCTCTTCTTCAAGGACGCGATGCAGAGGATCGGGCTCGACGTGCCCAAGTCGGCGCTGGTGAATAGCACAAAGGACGGTTTGGAATTCGCCGGCAAGATTGGCTTTCCGGTGATCATTCGGCCGTCGTTCACGCTCGGCGGCACTGGCGGCGGCATCGCCTACAACCGGGAAGAACTGGTCGAGGTGCTCACCCGCGGTCTGGACCTGTCTCCCGTGCGCGAGGCGCTGATTGAAGAGTCGGTGCTGGGATGGAAGGAATTCGAACTCGAGGTGATGCGCGATACCAAGGACAACGTCATCATCATTTGTTCCATCGAGAATTTCGATCCCATGGGCGTGCACACCGGCGATTCGATCACGGTGGCGCCGGCACAGACGCTCACTGACCGCGAGTACCAGGCCATGCGCGATGCGTCGATTGCGGTGATCCGCGAGATCGGCGTGGATACGGGAGGATCGAATATTCAGTTTGCAGTGAATCCGGAGACCGGGCGGATGGTGGTGATCGAGATGAATCCGCGCGTGTCGCGGTCGTCAGCACTCGCGTCGAAGGCTACGGGGTTTCCGATTGCAAAGATTGCCGCGAAACTTGCGGTGGGTTACATGCTGGACGAGATTCCGAATGACATCACGCGCAAGACTCCGGCATGCTTTGAGCCGACGCTTGACTACGTGGTGGTGAAAATTCCCAAGTGGCAGTTTGAAAAGTTTCCCGGAGCGGACGAGAACCTTGGGGTGCAGATGAAATCGGTCGGTGAAGTGATGGCGATCGGCCGGACGTTCAAAGAGGCGCTGATGAAGGGCGTTCGCTCGCTCGATACCGGCAAACGTGTTGGGGGCGCTAAGATCGAACCCAAGATTCTGACGCAGCGACTGGTCACGCCGCATCCGGAGCGCCTGGCTTACGTGCAGTACGCGCTGCGGCAGGGACACACCGTGAAGCAGCTCGCGAAGATGACTTCGATGGATCCTTGGTTCCTGTATCAGCTCAAAGAGATTAACGACATGCAACTTGAGCTGGAGAAGCATCCGATCGAATCGATTCCGACCGAGGTGCTGCGCGAAGCCAAACGCATGGGGTTCTCCGATGGTCGCCTGGCAGGGGTGTGGCGACTGGAGGGGCAAGAGAAAATCCGGCACCTGCGCAAGAAACACGGAGTGCTTCCTGTGTACAAGCGCGTGGACACTTGCGCGGCGGAGTTCGAGAGCTTTACGCCGTATCTCTACTCGACTTACGAGGACGAAGACGAAGCGGCGCCCACCGATAAGAAGAAGATCATCATTTTAGGCAGCGGACCCAACCGCATCGGGCAGGGAATTGAGTTTGACTACTGCTGCTGTCACGCTTCGTTTGCGCTGCATGAAGATGGGTACGAGACGATCATGATCAATTGCAATCCTGAGACGGTCTCGACCGACTATGACACCAGCGACCGGCTTTATTTCGAGCCGCTGACGTTTGAAGATGTGTGGGCGATTTATCAGCATGAGACTTCGAAAGGCGCGCCGTGTGGAGTAATCGTGCAGTTTGGCGGGCAGACGCCGCTGAACCTGGCATTGCCGCTGAAAAACGCGGGCGTGAATATTATTGGCACCTCTCCAGAGTCGATTGATCTGGCCGAAGACCGCAAGCACTTCAATAAGCTGCTCGAAGAATTGAATATTCCGCAAGCTGCGGGGGTGATGGCGACTTCGCTCGACGAAGCGATTGAAGGAGCTAAGCAGGTTGGATATCCAGTGGTAGTGCGGCCTTCCTACGTACTCGGCGGACGGGCGATGGTGATTGCTTACGACGAGGAATCCGTGGTGCGGTATATGAAGGAGGCGGTCGAGTATTCGCATGATCGTCCGGTGCTGATCGATCACTTTCTGGAAGATGCGGTCGAAGTGGACGTGGACGCGCTCTCCGACGGTGAAGACGTGGTGATTGGCGGAATTATGCAGCACATCGAGGAGGCCGGGATTCACTCCGGAGACTCCTCGTGCGTGCTGCCGGCGGTGGATATTCCGCAGGCGCAGATGGACTGCATGCGCGATTACACCTTCAAGCTGGCGCGGGCGCTGAAGGTGGTGGGGCTGATGAATATTCAATTCGCCATTCCGCGCGGCGGTGGCGGATCGGGGAATGGCGCGGAGGGCGGGAAAGTCTATGTGCTGGAGGTAAATCCGCGGGCTTCGCGCACGGTGCCGTATGTTTCGAAGGCCACGGGCGTGCCGCTGGCAAAGATTGCCGCGCGACTGATGACTGGACGCAAGCTGCGCGAGTTTTTGCCCGAAAACATCGACCGGGGCACAGACCTCGATACGGGAAGCTGCTATTACGTGAAGTCGCCGGTGTTTCCGTGGAATAAATTTCCTGGGGTCGATACGGTGCTGGGGCCGGAGATGAAATCTACCGGCGAAGTGATGGGTGTGGGCGATAGCTTCGGAGAGGCCTTTGGCAAGGCGCAGTTGGCTGCAGGTCAGAAGCTGCCGGTGCAGGGGACGGTATTTCTCAGCGTGACGGAGCATGACAAACGCAACGTGGCTGAATTGGCGCGGAAGTTTGTAGATATGGGTTTCAAGCTGGTGGCTACCTCAGGTACGGGCGACATCATTGAAGCGGCGGGGATGAAAGTTGAGCGTGTTTACAAGGTAAAGGAAGGCCGTCCGAACGTGGTGGATTTTATCAAAGGGCAGCGCATTCATCTCATCGTCAACACGCCCACCGGGCTTGAGCCGTGGTTCGACGAGAAGGCGATCCGGCGGGCGGCGGTTATGGAGCGCATTCCGACCATTACTACGCTTTCTGCAGCACGTGCGGCGGCGGAAGGGATTGCCGCGCTGCAACGAGGCGAAGTGAAGATTCGGGCTCTGCAGCAACTGCATGCGGAGCGCGCCGTCAGGAGCCGGTAGAACAGGCCTCACCGCGGCTCATCGCGTGTAATCTCATCGCGTGTAATAATGAGCGCGAGGTTCCCTATGTTACTTCACGGTATTTTCCCTCCCATTACCACGCCGTTTTATCCGGACGGCAATGTGTACTTCAAGAAGATCGAGAGCAATGTCGAGCGCTATTCGCGTACGCCTTGTGCCGGCATTGTGGCGCTGGGTTCGACCGGCGAGGCCATCCTGCTTTCGGATCAGGAACGGCGCGATGTGCTGAAGTCGACGCGAGAAGCAGCTGCGCCGAATAAGGTGCTGATTGCCGGTACGGGGAGCGAATCGGCGATCGAGACGTTGCGGCTCACTGAGTACGCTGCCGAGCTGGGGTACGACATTGCGATGGTGCGTACGCCGCATTACTACAAGAAGCAGATGACGGCGGCGAGCATTCTGGCGTTTTACCGGACGGTGGCCGATCGCTCGCCTCTGCCGGTGATCATTTACAACTTTCCGCAGGCTACGGGTTACGACATTCCCGCCGAACTGGTAATCGAACTGGCTGGGCATCCGAACCTGATCGGGATCAAGGAATCGAGTGGCGATGTGGAGAAAGTTCGCACGATGGTGGAAGGGACGCGGCACGTCCAGCGCAGCGTGACGGTGACCGAGACTTTTGATGCGGTGACGCCGCGCATGATTGAGGCTGCGACCGCCGGATCGAGTGGAGACGGCGGAGAGTTGGTGCAGGTTGGGATGCTGGCGGGTTCCGGTTCGTCTTTGGGGAAACCTTCTTCGGCGGCGGTCACGGTGGTTGGCAAGATGAAGACACGGCAGAAGGAAGCCGGGTTCCAGGTGCTGGTGGGGGCGGCGCAGAAGCTGCATCCGTCGCTTGATGCGGGGGCGGTGGGCGCAATTCTTGCTTTCGCCTGTATTGCGCCGACGTCATGTTACGAGATTTATGCGGCGTGGAAAGAAGGCGACGCTGAATTGGCGCGGCTGAAGCAGGAGCGCATTGCTGACGCGGCGCAACGCGTGGTGGGCGACCTGGGGATTCCTGGCGTGAAGTATGGCATGGATTTCAACGGGTACTTTGGCGGTCCGGCGAGGCTGCCGCTGTTGACGCTGACGGGGGAAGGGAAGAGTGAGATCGAGCGGTTGCTGGCGGATGTGAGGAATTAGGACGGGCGGGGCGCAGGTTCATGTAAGTTGCCTTGCTATGGGGCCAGATTGCCGTATACTATATTCGAACGAACGTTCGAATATATCTTTTCTGAATCCATGGCGAGCCCATCGACAGCAACGCGAGTCTCCGCCCGGCGGCACCGGACCGCGCCTGTGCCGGCTACGCGGTTTGACCAGCGACTGGCGCAGATCCTTGGCCACGCTACCGAAGTATTCTGCAAAAAGGGGTACGAAGGCGCTTCCATGCGCGACCTTTCGCGCGCCAGCGGCATGTCGCTGGCGGGGCTTTATTACTATTTCGAGTCCAAGGAGCGGCTGCTCTTCCTCATCCAGAAACATACGTTCACGACCATCGTGCAGCGGCTTAAGTCGCGACTGGAGGGCGTGAGCGATCCGGAGCAGCAGATCCGGGTCTTCATCCTGAATCATCTGGAATACTTCCTGGCCCATCCGGCGAGCATGAAAGTTCTGTCGCACGAGGCTGAGGCGCTCAAGAATGGATTTGCCGCGGAAGTGGCGGCGATCAAACGCGAGTACTATCGCATCTGCGTGGGATTGCTCGATGAATTGAAGCGCGATCGGGGATTGCAAGTTTCTACCCGCATTGCAGTGCTGAGTTTATTCGGCATGATGAACTGGATTTACACCTGGCACAATCCTCGAGTCGATGCCGACGCCGAGCAACTGGCCGGGGAGATGAGCGATATCTTTCTGCGCGGCGTCATGACGGGCAGTAAGGGGCGCAAGGATGGGCGCTGAGGCAGGGCTTGCGGTGCTTCCGGCGAAAGCGGATTCCTCGCTTCGCTCGGAATGACAAAGAAGGGCGCCCGGAATGACAAGTAGAATGATTCGATACGAAAGCTAAACTGAGGTTCAGGAAAATATAAGGAGCGATACACATGGCTACTACAACGCAGCCGACCGCCGGCGAAACCACAAAGCAGCTTGTTAACTACCGCAGGGACGGCGGGGTAGCGGTGATCGAGATGTGCGATCCGCCGGCAAATACCTATACCTACGAGATGAACCGGCAGCTGGATGAAGCGATCCTGCGCGCGCGGATGGAGAATGACGTCTACGTCATTTTGCTGACTGGCGCGGGCGACAAGTTTTTCTCCGCCGGGGCGAACATCAAGATGCTTTCGAGCGTGGATCCGACCTTTAAGTATTACTTCTGCCTGCATGCCAACGAGATGTTGCTGCGTCTGGAGCATACGCCGAAGCTGGTGATCGCGGCGATCAACGGGCACTGCGTTGGCGGTGGCCTCGAGATTGCGATGGCCGCCGACATTCGCATCGCGCGCAAGGACGCGGGCAAGATCGGCCTGCCGGAAGTAAATCTGGGGGTCCTCCCCGGCACCGGCGGTACGCAGCGGCTTTCCCGGCTGGTGGGCAAGAGCAAGGCGATCGAACTGATGGTCACGGGCAATACCTTCTCGTTCGAGGAGGCGCAAGAGCTCGGCATCGTCAACGATATCTACGAGCGTGATGGCTTCATGGAAAACATGATGGAGTATGCCAAGCAGTTCTGTCCTCCAAATAAGGCGGCCAAGGCTGTGGGACGGATCAAGCGCGCCGTGCAGACGGGATGGGAAATCCCCATGGAGTCAGCGCTCGCTGTGGAACGCGAGACCCAGCAGATTCTTTTTCAGAGTGACGACGCGAAGGAAGGTCTGGCTGCCTATGTCGAGAAGCGGCCGGCAGTTTTCAAGGCGAAGTAGTGCCAAGCACCTAGCTTGACGGTTCGATTAGACGCACGAGAAATAGGGAATGAGTTTATGCCGGGCAAAGTAGCGAAGATCGGAACATTCAGTGATTGGGAAGGCATGTTCAACGATTGGCGCAAGGATATTGGCGTCAACACGGCTGACATTGAAGCCTTCCACTTCGACACGCTCTATGGTGCGATCGATACCGAGGAGATTGAGTTCGGCTCCTACAAAGGGCGGCGCAAATGGGAGAACCTGCGCCAGATTCCGACGCAGCAGATGCGCGACGCGCTGATGAATATGATCGTTTACCAGGGCGACACTGAGTTCGCGAGCGTCGAGCAGCAACGCAATCTTCTGGAAAATGCTCCAACCGATTGGGATCGGCGTGCCATTACACGGGTGATGATTGAAGAGATGCGCCACGGCTGGCAGATGTGCGCGCTGCTGGTAGATCATTTTGGATATTCGGGCAAGGTTGAGGCGCAGAAGATGCTGGAGCGGCGCGCCTTCGAGAACAAGCGACTGCTGGGCGCATTCAACGTAGACGTCGACAACTGGATGGACTTCTTTACCTACACTGACTTCGTTGATCGAGACGGAAAGTTTCAGTTGCAGATGCTGAAGTACTCCGCGTTCGCGCCGCTGGGACGGTCAATGTCGTACATGCTGCGTGAAGAGGCGTTCCACATGGGCACGGGCAACGACGGGCTGCGCCGTATCGTGGAAGCGGGCGTGATTCCGGGATGGCTGATTCAAAAATATCTCAACAAATGGATTTCGAGTTCTTACGATCTGTTCGGTACCGACCATTCCTCGTCGGCGCATTGGGCGTACGTGTGGGGGGTTAAGGGGCGTTACGATGAGCCGAAGAACGAGCATGCACCTGACCTCGACGACTTGAACGATTACAACCGCAACCTCTATCGCGATGAAGTGGCGGGGCTGATTGAGCGTTTTAACGGCGCTTTGAAGCCGGGGCAACCGAAACTGTACGCCCCGCATATCAAGTTCAATCGCGAGATCGGGCGCTGGGCTGGGCAGAAGTTTCACGCGCAAACTGGCGAAGAGCTCGACGATCGCGCATACGCGGAGCACTTGAAAGACTACATGCCATCTGCCGAGGACAAGAAGTTGCTGCTGGAGATCATTGGCACGGAGAAGAAATGGATTGCGGAAAAGACCGGGGCGCGCGATCCGCTGGCCAGCATCGGCGAGGTCCGGAAGTCGGCCATCAATCTATAGCGCGAAAGTCTTTCACCACAGAGGCACAGAAACACAGAGAGAATCATGGGATCTACGTTCGCAGAAACGAGACTGGCTCGGCTTGCGGTTGATATCCGCCCTCCGACGGCAAGGATTGTTCTGCGCCATCCGCCGCTGAACGTGATCGACATTGCGATGATGGAGGAGCTGGCGCGGGCTCTGGGTGAGATTGAAGCGCGGTCCGATATTTCAGTGGTCGTGCTGAGTGGTGAGGGCGGCGTTTTTTCGGCAGGCGTCGATGTGGCGGCACATACCCCCGATAGAGTCGAGGGAATGCTGGTCAAGTTCTACGCGGTGATTCGTGCCTTGGTTGCGAGCAAGAAGGTGACCGTCGCGGTGGTGCACGGGCACTGCCTTGGCGGGGGCGCTGAGATCGCGATGGTTTGCGATGTTGTTTATACCACCGCTTCGGCAGAGTGGGGATTTCCAGAAATCAAGCTGGGCTGTTATCCGCCGGTGGCGTGTACGGCGCTGGCGGCGCTGGTCGGGCAGAAGCGGGCTGCGGAATTGATTCTGACCGGACGGACGATTCGCGGGGTCGAAGCGGCGGAGATAGGGCTTGTCAATCGCGCCGTGACGGGCGAAGAACTGGCGGTTGCGGTTGACCGCCTGGTCGAGGAACTGGTCAGTCTGAGTCCGGCGGCCTTGGCGATCACAAAAAAAGCTGTGTACGCATGGGACGCGATGCACTTCGACAAAGGTTTGGCGCGAGCTGAGAAGATTTATCTCGAAGAATTGATGAAGACGGCCGACGCGCAGGAAGGCATACGCGCATTCATGGAGAAGCGCAAACCCAAGTGGATGGGGAAGTAGCTGGTCGCTGTCTAGGTATGGATTACGAGATCACGCCCGAAGAAGTAAAGGCCAAATTGGGTCAGGGCGAGGAGTTCGTGTTGCTGGATGTGCGCGAGCCTTGGGAGTTTGAAGCGGCGCACATAGCCGGAGCGAAGCTGGTGCCGATGGGGGACATCCCTTCCCGCGCTCATCAGGAACTGGATCCGGAGAATCACATTGTGGTGGTCTGTCATCATGGCGTGCGGTCGATGAACGTGACGGCGTGGCTGCGGCAGCAGGGATTCGAGAAAGCTCAATCGATGCGGGGCGGCATTGATGCGTGGTCGCGGCAGGTGGACGGGACAGTGCCGACGTACTGAAGCTCCTGACTTCTAGCGGCCAGCCAACCTGTCTGGGGCGGGAGTTGCGGCAATCTTGGCAATCGATCTTAGTAAACAAGTGAGTCCTATCGAATGATCACGGACTGCCACATCCACATCTCGCCGCTGGAGATGTTCAAGCCGCAGGCGCTGGAACTCATGAGAAAGAAGCGGGCTAACTTCGAGCAGATCGCCGAGTTCTGCCGGTCGCCCAAAGCATTCCTGAAATATCTCGATGCGTGCGGTATCGACCGCGCAGTGCTGATTAATTATGTTGCGCCCGAGGTCATTGGCTTCACCAATGGCGTAAATCAATTCATCGCAGATTACGTCAAGGAAGATTCCCAAAGGTTACTCTCATGTGGGAGCCTCCATCCGCGGCACACGACGAACGTTCTCGCAGATATGGAGCAGATTCTGCGGCTGGGAATCCGCATGATCAAGATTCACCCCCCGCATCAGCTTCTGTTTCCCAACGACTACCTGAACGGCGTCAAGGAGCTGGAGATCATTTATCGTGCTGCTGAAGCCAACGGAGTTCCAGTGATGTTTCACACGGGAACGTCCATCTTTCCTGGAGCGCGAAATAAGTACGGCGATCCCATGTATATCGACGACGTGGCTGTTGACTTTCCTAAACTCAGGATCCTGTTGGCGCACGGGGGGCGACCGTTATGGATGCAAACCGCCTTCTTTCTCATTCGCCGCCATCCGAATGTCTACCTCGACATCAGTGGGATTCCGCCGAAAAGTTTGCTCCAGTATTTCCCCCGACTCGAAGAGATTACCCACAAGACTCTGTTCGGGACGGACTGGCCCGGTCCGGGGGTGCCGGACGTTAAGAAGAATCTCGATGACTTTCGCGCGTTGCCGTTGAATGAGAGACTTCAGCAGCAGATCCTGAGCAAGACTGCGTTAGGCATTTGGCCTGCTTAATCCAGCTCTATTTCGGCTTCCATAATCCAATCGTATTGCCCTCTGGGTCTGCAAACCACGCGAAGGTGCCCGCCGGAATCTGAACCGGCGGCACGATCGTCTTGCCACCCAGCGTTCCAGCCTTGTCGAGATAGGCCTGTACATCGTCGACCTGCACATAGAACATCGTGTAGCGGTAGGGTTCATGGCCAAGGGCAGTGATGTGACCATGAATTCCGTTGTCTGAGCCCGTATTGATCATGGTCGCCGGGCCCATGGCTTGCATGTTCCAGCCGAAGAGGCCAGAGAAAAAGTCTGCGGTTTTGGCACTGTCGCGGCAGCCGATCTCGAAGTGGACTACTGGTTGGCCCATCGTAATTTCCTTTCACGAAATGGCCGAGATGATAGCACAGACGACACAAGAACGTTTTTGGAGTAGTGAACGTGTTGTTGGGCAGGCGGAGAAGTCACCAGGGGCCGTCTGGAATGTAAGCGTCATTTGGCGTATAAAAGAAAGTTGCATTCCCCGCGCACCTCCTCGCGCGGCTTCCGCAACGGTAATCAATCCAATTAAGTGAGAGATTATGCCCAGCGTGACCAGTGCTCCTTCCCCGAAAGGACTGGAAGGAATCGTCGCCACTAATTCCAGCATTTGCTATATCGATGGCGAACGCGGCGTTCTTGCCTATCGCGGCATCGACATTCACGAACTGGCGGATCACTCCACGTTTGAAGAGACTTGTTACCTGCTGTGGTTTGGTCGATTGCCGAATGGCGCCGAGCTGAAAGAGTTGAAGGAGCGTCTGGCTCAAGAACGCCACCTGGATGCGGCGATCATCCAGTTTCTGCGCAGCGTACCGAAGGCTGCGCTGCCCATGGATGTGCTGCGTACGGCGGTTTCGGCGCTGGCTTTCTACGATGCAGATGAGAAGAACAACGATCACGATGCCAACGTGCGCAAAGCCATCCGTCTGACGTCACAGATTGCGATGATTGTTGCCGCCTATGACCGGATTCGCAAGGGCAAGCCGGTGGTCGAGGCCGACCGTTCACTTTCGCACGCCGCCAACTTTCTGCTGCAGTTGAATGGGACCAAGCCCTCCTCCACGGCCGAGCGGGCGCTCGATATCGCGTTGATCCTGCATGCTGATCACGAGTTGAATGCGTCTACGTTTGCAGCTCGCGTGACAGCTGCGACCTTGGCCGACATGCACGCAGCCATCACGTCTGCCATCGGCGCGCTCAAGGGACCGCTGCACGGCGGGGCGAATGAAGCGGTTTACCGCATCCTGGAATCGATCGACAGCAAGAAGGCCGATCCCATCGACTACGTTCGCGGGATGCTGGCGGAGAAGAAAAAGGTTCCCGGCTTCGGGCATCGGGTTTATCACACGGAGGATCCGCGGGCTACTCATCTGCGCGTGATGTCGCAGGACTTGGGGCGTTCGAGCGGGCAACCGCAGTGGTATGACATGTCGGAAAAGATAGAGAAGTTCGTCAAGGCGGAGAAAAAGCTGAATGCCAACGTTGACTTCTACTCCGCGTCCACCTACCACGTGCTGGGGATTGACGAAGACATGTTTACTCCGGTATTCGCGGTCTCCCGCATCAGTGGCTGGACGGCGCATGTCATCGAGCAACTCGATGACAACCGCTTGATTCGGCCGCGGGCCGAATACATGGGGCCGGCTTACCCTAATCGCTACGTAGCGCTGGAAAAGCGCTAGGGCAGCCATCCGAAGTCTCAACCGCGCATTCCTCAGCTAGAATAGAGCAGTGAGCGGGATGCGCCGGATCTACCTCGACAATAACGCTACGACGCCAGTTCTGCCCGAGGTGCTCGAAGCCATGCGTCCGTATTTTGGCGAGCACTTTGGGAACGCGTCGTCGATTCACCATCATGGGCAGGAGACTCGTGCTGCGGTAGAGCGGGCGCGGGATGCGGTGGCGTTGCTGCTGGGATGCAGGGCCCCGGAGGTTGTTTTTACAAGCGGTGGGACCGAAAGCGACAACCTGGCGATCGCAGGATTGACCGGCACGGGCGACCACGCTATTACTTCCAAGATTGAGCATCACGCTGTGTTGCACGCCTGCAAGCATCTGGAGGAAACGGGCTGCGACGTGACGTATATACCGGTGGCAGGGAGCGGCGTCGTCGATCCCGATGACGTGCGGCGGGCGTTGCGGCCGAGCACTAAGCTGATTTCGATCATGATGAGCAACAACGAAACCGGAGTCCTGCAGCCGGTTGAGGAGATTGGAAAGGTTGCCGCGGAGGCGGAAGTCTATTTCCACACGGACGCGGTGCAGGCCGCGGGGAAAGTTCCGATTGATGTGAAGCGGATTGGCTGCGATGCGCTTTCGATTTCTGGTCACAAGATGCATGCGCCGCAGGGTGTGGGGGCGCTTTACGTGCGAAAAGGTACGCGTCTTCAGCCTCTGTTTTATGGTGGGCGACATGAACGTTCGCGGCGCGCCGGAACCGAGAATGTTCCGGGAATTGTCGCTTTCGGCAAGGCTGCAGAGTTGGCGATGCAGGGCTTCGAACACGGGGACGACCAGAAAATCTCTATACTGCGCGATCGCCTGCAGCAGGGAATTCTCGCGCAAGTGGAGGAAGCGGGTGTGAATGGCGACGGCGCGGCGCGCGTGCCGAACACATCTAGTGTATATTTCGATCATATCGACGGCGAGGCAATGGTGATTTCTCTCGACCTCAAGGGCCTGGCGGTTTCGACGGGCGCCGCCTGTTCGTCGGGTGCGATTGAGCCCTCCCATGTGCTGCTGGCGATGGGGCTCCGGGCCGATCGAGCGCGGGCTAGCGTCCGCTTCAGCCTTGGCAAACAGAACGTAGCGGAAGATATTGACCTCGCGCTTGCGTTGGTGCCGGATATGGTGGCGCGGTTGCGGGAGTTGTCTCCGGCGTACGGGAAGGCAGTTGTTAACTCTTAGCATGACGAATTCCAAGACCATTGCCGTCGCCATGTCGGGGGGAGTCGATTCCTCGACCGTCGCAGCCATGTTGCGCGCTGAGGGTCACAACGTGATCGGGCTGACCATGCAGCTGTGGAACCAGCGCCGGCTGGCCGGACACGAAGGCATGCCGGAGCAGGTAACGGGACGGTGCTGCTCGCTCGACGACGTGTACGATGCCCGCCGCGTGGCCGAGCATATCGGCATTCCGTATTACGTGGTGAATCATGAAGAGCGTTTTGAGCGCGACGTGGTTCGCCCGTTCGTCGCGGAGTATCTTTCGGGACGCACGCCGATCCCCTGCAGCCTGTGCAACAATCATTTGAAGTTTGATCAACTGCTCGTGGTCGCTCAGCAGATTGGCGCCGATTGCGTTGCGACCGGCCACTATGCCCGCGTGGAGCAGGACGACAACCGCGGGCGATGGCTGCTGAAGCGTCCTGCCGACCGCAGTAAAGACCAGACTTATTTTCTTTTTGGGCTCACCCAGGAGCAGCTCAGCCGCACACTATTCCCCCTCGGCGGCATGACCAAACCTGAGGTCCGCGAACTGGCTCGCAGGCAAGGCCTGGCTCTGGCCGAGAAGCCTGATTCGCAGGAGATCTGCTTCGTTCCCGGAGGAGACTACAAGCGATTCATCGACGCCTATCTCGCAGAGAGTGGCGAGACTCTGCCTGACACTGCGGGCGAGCTGGTGACCGCGAACGGGGAAGTGATTGGCGAGCACGGCGGCATTCACAACTTCACCGTTGGACAGCGCAAGGGTTTGGGTGTAGCGACGGGATCGCCGCTCTACGTGATTCAGATTAACGGGGCTGACAAGCAGGTGATCGTGGGCAGCGATGAGCACCTTTATTCGCGGACGCTGCGCGCCCGCCGCGTCAACTTTATCTCGGTCGACGATCTGCGCGAGCCGATGCGGGTGTCCGTGAAGATTCGTCACCGGCACGAGCCAGCTTCGGCAATGCTCGAGAAGGTCGGCGACGACGAAATTCTGGTGACCTTCGATCAGCCGCAGCGTGCCATCACGCCCGGCCAGGCGGCAGTGTTCTACGATGACGACATCGTTGTCGGGGGCGGCTGGATCGCATAAGCAATCACGTGCGACATGGCCACATTTCGGACAAGACAAGAGCGACAGCAATTCCCAGCGAAACCTCCAGAAAGCGATGCGAAGCTACGATCCACGCCGGACGCTGATGCGCGATTAAGAGAATGATGCTCAGAGTAATGGCCGCAAAACGGTAAGCGCCGCGGAAGCGGAGAAGCGCACAGAGCGCTCCGCACAAGAAAATTGCAGCTCCGTACACCAGCGCGTTAGAGGAGAAAAACGTGGCGACCAACGCTCCTAGCGCCGCTCCCAGGGCAGTCCCGGCAAACCGTTGCCATGCTAAGGTTCTCGGATTGATCGTGGACTCAATTATCACGATGGCGGAAATCGGTGCCCAGTAATACTCCGGCAGCTTTAGGGCTCGAGCCAGCAGCAAGGACGCTACCGCCGCTACCGTAGTTCGCGCCGTGTCCAGAAGCGCGTCAAACGTCGGCTTGTAGGCACTTGCCATGGTCAAAGCGGTAAGGCTCTCTTTCGAGTTTAGGGCGGACGCTAAGTCTTGTGGAGCTTGACCGGTGAGGAATCAGGAGATGGGATGTCGAGCGATGAATCGTGGCCAGCGCGGAGCGAATCAAGGAATGGCGCTCCAGTCGTTCGTAACTTCTGCTCCAACCGCGCCGTGCAGTCGCAGTTGCCACAGGCCCAGGGTTCGCCCCCGTTCTCGTCGCGGCACTTGCGGCGGTCATGAGCGGCCTGCACCCGCGCCAGGTCGAAGTATTCTTCCCAGTAAGGCCGTTCTTCCTGCAGAGGTGTGGGGCAGTAGCAAACTTCCACCCAGCGCACGGTCTGGTCGGTGCAGAGCCGTGCTTCGCCCATGTTGCGCAGGTATTCGCCTTCAGCGACTGAGCCTTGGCCGAGTGTTTCTTTTTCAATGGCCTTCAATAGATCGCCTTCGCGACCGGGCTTAACGCGGGCTCGAACCAGATATCGCATGGGAATAGAAGAAGGAACGTACCTGCCGGGTATTTTGGCCTTGGCCGGCACGGCTAAAGCCGCGCCCTTCCCAATGAGACAGCCTCAGATAAACATCTCGTCCTGGGGCACGGGCCGGCGCGTTTCGCGGCTGCCGCCGTTTCTGCGGCCACGGTTGCCGAGCAGGAATTCAATGCCCGCCGTCACGCCCTGAATCAGGCCCGCGAACTGGCGCACGGGGGAGACCACGGTGCTGTGCACCATGTCGGAAGTCTCTTCCACGCGGTCGAGTGTGCGGGTGAGCAATTCATCGCCACGGATGATTTGCAGGCGGGCGCGGTCGACCACGTCATTCACTGTGGCATCCACGCGTTCCACTTGCGAGCGCACCGAGTGTGTGGTCTCCGTGAGATTGTCGGCAATCACCGTCAGCTTGGGGCGAAGCTCGGTCAGTATCTCCTGCGCTGTCTCGAGCGCGGGCAGAGCTTTGGTTTTGACCTCGACTGCCAGGGCTTCCATGCGGGCACTGGTCTTGCGCATTGTGAGATACAAAGCTGCAAGAATGCCCGCCTGCAGAACCACGGCGGCTCCGGTCAGGGCGACGAATACAGTAAGGTTTTCCATAAAGCTGTCTCCCGAGCCGGACCGCCGGCTGCAAGAGGATTACAAGCTCTTCGGTGCTCCGGTTTCCGTGGTCGCCTCTTGATAGGCCTGGCGGCCGGCCTCGTACGCAGCACGGAACTGTTCCTTTTGCTGGTTCACTACATCGCGGCCGCGATCCACCCACTCCGAAGCCTGGCTGCGAGCTTCGCGCGCGCGGCTGCGCATGTAATCGCGTCCCTCTTCAGCGCGAGCGCGCAGGACTTCTCGCGTCTCGCTTCCTGAACGCGGCGCATATAACACACCCGCCAACGCACCTAGGCCCAGCCCGGCCAGGAACCACACAAAGCTGTTGCTTTCTCGATCTGACATAGCAGATACCTCCCGGCTATAAGTGCCGATAATCGGATGGTAGCACCCGCATGAGGGAAATACAATTACAGCAAAATGCGTAGACTGGCGTCGCCGACACCGCAGCTTCGATCTTCGAGTTTGGAAATGCGGCTTACTTCTGCGTTGGAGGAGCGGCAGGCGCTGGCGCAGGCGTTGCCGGCTGCGTCTTGACTGGCGCTGATTTCACGCCCTGCAAAACCGACTTAGGGCCACCCTGCTTGATGGCATTGATGGAAAGTGTGACTGAGGTCAACATGAAAAGGACCGCGGAAATCGTGGTCGCTTTGGAGAGCGCTGTAGCTGCGCCGCGCGGGCCAAAGGCGGCTTGACTGCCTTGTCCGCCAAACGCTGCGGAAATGTCTCCGGCCTTGCCGCTCTGCAGCAGGACGACAACAATCAGAAACAGACAAACGATCACGTGGATGATGGTGACAAGAATAATGAGCATGGAGTCGAAGGTCCTAAATTCTTCAGAATGAATGCAAATGGTGCGGAAGGGGGGATTTGAACCCCCACGCCTTTCGGCGCCACCCCCTCAAGATGGTGTGTCTGCCAGTTCCACCACTTCCGCACTTGGTAAATTATCTGTAATCAACTGATTAACGACTTCCGTCTTGCGAGGGGCATTCCCTGAGTCTCAATGTTATCGCGTCCCGCGACATCCTGCAACGTAAAGGGTCTTTCTCCTCTCTCCGGTTTTGCTCTGGCCTCTAAAGTAAATGCTCGAACTGACGATGACGTAGTTGGAGAGACTCGATTCCGCTCTCCATGGAACCTCACTCACTGAACGTTGCGCTGCAAGAGACGCAACCGGGAAAGGTGCGGAAGCTGTGATCGAGAGTGACATCGTCAAGGATTTTCTGGTGGAGAGTTACGAGAACCTGGACCGGTTAGACCGGGAATTAGTTGGTCTCGAAAAAAATCCCGAGGATCGGGACGCGCTGGCGAGTGTGTTTCGCACCATTCACACGATCAAGGGTACGTGCGGCTTCCTGGGCTTCAACAAGCTCGAGGCGGTGGCGCATGTGGGCGAGAATTTGCTGAGTCGCCTGCGCGACCGGCAGCTCACCCTGACTCCAGAGATCACTACGGCGCTGCTGAGCCTGGTGGATGCGGTCCGGCAGATGCTGAGCCAGATCGAGGCCTCACGGCAGGAAGGCGAGCGCGATGATTCTGTTCTGATTGCGACCTTGACCCGCCTGCTGCAACCGGCCGCAGCGGCTGTGAGCGCGTTCGAAGCGGCATTTTCCCTGAAAGATGTGCTCCCGAATGATCTTCCCCTGAATATTGGCGACATCCTGATGCAACGGGCGGGCGTCACACCAGATGAACTGTTGCTGGCGGCGGAGAAGCAGAAGGAAGGCGACCCCCGCCGCATCGGCGAGATTCTGGTGGAGCAGGGCGCGGCGCGGCCAGCTGATGTGGTGGATGCGCTGCGCATCCAGCAGTCCTCTCGCGGAACGGCGGTCTCCGATAGCACCATCCGCGTCGAAGTCGGACTGCTGGACAAGGTGATGAATCTGGTGGGGGAACTGGTTCTGGCGCGCAATCAGGTCCTGCAATTCGCCAACCGGATGAAAGACGGCGGTTTCCTTGCTGCCTCGCAGCGTTTGAACCTGATCACCACCGAACTGCAGGAGGGGATTGTGAAAACCCGCATGCAGCCTATCGGGAACATCTTTAGCCAGTTCCCTCGCACGGTGCGCGATGTCGCGCTGGGCTGTGCCAAGGAAGTGGCCATTGAGATGGAAGGCAAAGAGACGGAGCTGGACAAAACCATCATCGAAGCGATCAAGGATCCGCTTACCCATCTGGTGCGTAATTCCGTCGACCATGGCATCGAACTTCCCGATGAGCGGGTGAAGGCCGGCAAGGATCGAACCGGGCGCCTAATTCTGCGCGCCTTTCATGAAGGTGGACAGGTCAACATTGAGATCAGCGATGATGGCGCGGGCTTGAACGCGGAGCGCATCCGGAAGAAGGCAGTGGAACGCGCGCTGATCACAGCCGAACAGGCGACACGCATGACCGAGCCGGAAATCTTCAGTCTGATTTTCCAGCCGGGATTCTCCACCGCAGAAAAAGTAACCAACGTTTCGGGCCGCGGCGTCGGCATGGATGTGGTGAAGACGAATGTCGAAAAGATTGGCGGCACGGTGGACGTTCAGTCCACTTTGGGCCGAGGTACGACGGTTCGGGTGAGAATTCCGCTGACTCTGGCCATCATCCCCGCGCTAGTTGTGACCTGCGGCGGGGACCGTTACGCCATTCCGCAAGTCAGCTTGCTGGAACTGGTGCGGTTAACTGGGGACCAGATTCGCGCCGGCATTGAAATGGTGCACGGCGTTCCTGTACACCGCCTACGAGGCCGCCTGCTGCCTCTGGTACATCTGAGGCAGGAGCTGAAACTCGCTGCAGAGGCCTCGCCAGCAACAGAAAAAGACGACGCCGTCAACATCGTGGTGCTGCGTGCGGACGAGGGCCAGTTCGGGCTGGTGGTCGAGCAGATTCACGACACGGAAGAGGTCGTAGTAAAGCCGCTGCGCAAGCAGCTGAAGACGGTGAAAATCTTTGCCGGCTCGACCATCATGGGGGATGGCAAAGTGGCGCTCATTCTGGATGTACCGGGCCTGGCGCAGCACGCCGGGGTGGCTACAGAAAGCAACAGCCGCGTCCTGACGGGAAAAAACATGGGAGCAAGGGAAGCATCCGTTGCGTCGGCCGACAAACAAGCCTTTCTACTGTTCGTGGGTCCGGGCAATTCCCGCATGGCCATACCTGTCGGTACTCTTGAGCGTCTTGAGGAGTTCCCCTTGGTACGGGTGGAAATGTCTGGTAGTCAATGGGTGACACAGTATCGCGGTCAGATCCTGCCCCTGATTCGTCTCAATGTTGTGATGGAAGAGCCCCGCAGCCGGCTACGCGCCCTGCACGCTCGACCTGTGCTCAATTCAGGACCAATTCAGGTGCTGGTGCTGCATCACGATGGAAAGTTGTGTGGCCTGGTCGTGGAACGGATACTGGACATTGTGGAAGACCGGAGGTGAGATCGGCAGCCACCCGGCCCTTCATTCTGTATTCCGTTGTGATCGGCGACCGGGTCACCGAGTTGCTCGATGTTCCAGCCGTTCTCCGTGGGGCGGAGGGGAACGCTGTGCGGCCCGGCGCGGCGACGAAGGCGGCGGCTGCGAATTAGTTGCGGACGAAAGTTGCGAACTCGCTATGGCTCAAACTTCACAATTTTGTACGTTCTATCTGGATAAGCTGTTATTCGGAGTCGAATTGAAAAGCGTCCAGGAGGTCATCCGCTCGCTGGAGATGACCAGGGTCCCACTGGCGCCGGCCGTGGTCAGCGGCCTCATCAATCTGCGGGGCCAGATCGTGACCGCAGTCGATCTGCGGCGGCGTCTGAAACTAGAGCCTGCTCCGTCGGGGCTGCTCGCGATGAACGTTGTGGTGCGTTCCGAGGATGGAGCAGTCAGTCTGCTCGTGGATGAAATCGGCGATGTGATCGAGGTCGACGAGAGCACCTTCGAATTGCCCCCGGAGACCTTGCGCGGCAGCGTGCGAAGCATGATCCTGGGCGTCCATAAGCTGAATGATCGGCTCATGCTCGCGCTGGATACTGAAAACGCGTGCCACATGGCGGAAGTGGCTGAGAGCACGGCGGCTGGTCGCTAGCTTTAAAGAGCGACCTTTACCGGACAACACGCGGATGCCCTCGGCTTGCCAATCGAAGACCCACTTATCCCATTAAAGTCTGTGCTCTCTGTGCCGATGGTAAGTTCGTCGGGACTGCGCTCGCGATTCTCGCGGGCGACCCGAGAAATGCCGGCACAAAGAGGATCTCGTTAATCATGTGAGGAAGGAGGGAGCAGGGCATGAAGATTACGCTGGGAAAGAAACTTGGATTGAGCTTTGGCGTGATTCTCGCCCTGATGGCTCTGAGCACAGTGCTGACTTACCAGGAAGAGACTTCCATCAAAGCGACCCAGGATCGAGCTATGAACTCGATTTTCCCCTCGGTCCGAGCGGCCACGAATTTGCAGAGAGACTTGAATCAGACGCAGAGCAAAGGGCGCGAGATCATCCTCGATGGAAATCAATCCTCTCAGCGCGCTGCAGTGAAGGCGGGTTTCGATTCGGACTGGGAGGCCGTCAGGAACGACATCGCGAAGTTGGATGAATTATCTCCGGCATGGAGCCTGCAGGCCAATCGCGACCGGCTGACTGAAACCAAGCAGGAGCTTCCTAGCCTGCGGGAGTTCCAGGAAGCGGCCATGAAGCACGCCGCGGGCAGCGAACGCGACGCGGTTTCCAAGGCAGGAAAAGAATTTGCCAGCACCGCGATGCCGGTTGCCGAGGCAATCAAGAAGCCCCTCGGCGCTATGGCAGATTCTTTAGCCACGCTCCTGACGCAAAGCAGCGAGGAAATGAATGCGCAGAGACGATTCATGAAGCAGAGCGTTTTGTTCACCACTTTGATTGCGGTGGGCGCGGGAGTGTTCGTGGCGCTCTTTCTGAGCCGCAGGGTCTCGGTTGCAATTCAGTCAGTTCTAAGGCGGGCGGAAGCGATTGCGGCGGGAGATTTGACCTGCGAGGACCTGAAGGTACTTAGCCGCGACGAATTGGGCGACCTGACCGCGGCGATCAACCAGATGAGTGGCAGCTTGAGACAGATGATCCTTGCCATCACGGAGAACGCCGTGCAGGTGGCCAGCGCAAGCGAGGAACTCAATAGCACCAGCCAGCAGATCACCGCCAACTCCGAAGAAACCTCGGCCCAGGTCGACGTGGTTTCCAGAGCGGCCGAACAGGTCAGCCAGAATCTGCAGACCATCGCGACCGGTGCGGAAGAGATGGGAATCAGTATCAAGGAGATTGCCAAGAACGCCACGGAAGCCGCCAAGGTCGCAACCTCTGCCGTCCGAGTGGCCGAAACCACCACCACCACCGTGACCAAACTGGGTGAGTCCTCCACTGAGATTGGCCAGGTCATTAAAGTCATCACTTCGATCGCGCAGCAGACCAACCTGCTGGCCCTAAACGCAACCATTGAAGCGGCGCGCGCGGGGGAGGCCGGAAAAGGCTTTGCCGTGGTGGCGAACGAAGTGAAAGAGCTGGCGAAAGAGACGGCCAAAGCCACCGAAGATATCAGCCGCAAGATCGAGGCCATCCAGAGCGTCACTAAGGCGGCAGTGGCAGCCATTGCATCGATCAGCGGTGTCATTAATCAGATCAACGATATCTCCAGTACGATCGCCACGGCGGTGGAACAGCAGAACGCCACCACCAACGAGATGTCGCGCAACGTCAGCGAAGCGGCGCACGGCAGCAGCGAGATCACGAGCAACATTGCGGGCGTGGCAGAGGCGGCGCAAGGGACTACGCGCGGAGCGGGCGATACTCAGAAGGCCTCGCAACAGCTGGTAGAAACCTCTGCTCAACTGCGCCGGCTGGTTGAGCAATTCAAGATCAATGCCAGCGGCAGCCCCACCGCTGCTGGAAGCCATCCCGGCGCGAGCATGGCGGCCCATGCCGGACACTAAGCTGCTGCAGGCTCGGCGATTTGCTGGGTTCGATACTTTTTTTCCGCGTTCAACCGGCCTTAGAGCGAGGGCCGGCTTCTTCGATCATCAAACCCACGGGCACGGCTTCTTATGACTCCGATTCGCATTTTGGTAGTGGATGACTCAATCGTTGTTCGCAAGCTTTTGTCGGAGACTTTGTCGGGAGACCCGGCGCTTGAGGTGGTTGCCACCGCCAGCGACGGGCGCATTGCCCTGGCGAAGATTCCGATGCTCAAGCCTGATCTGGTTACACTCGACATCGAAATGCCCGTGATGAACGGCTTGGAGACGCTGGTCGCGTTGCGCAAGCTGTATCCCAAGCTGCCGGTGATCATGTTCAGCACCCTCACCGACAGCGGGGCGGCGGCTACGCTCGATGCGCTCTCGCTGGGAGCGTCTGACTACGTTGCCAAGCCGAGCAATAGCGGCAGTCCCGCAGCTGCAATCGAACGCATACGGAGCGAGCTCGTCCCCAAGATCAAGGCGCTGTGTGGCTTGATCGTCCCTTTGAAACTTCTGCCGTTACCCGGCTGTCGTCCCGCAGTGAAGGCTCGAGTACGGGGCAATCCACAGATCAAGATCGTGGCTATCGGAACTTCGACTGGTGGGCCGAATGCTCTCGCGGAGGTCTTACCGCGGATCCCGAATGACTTTCCTGTTCCGATTGTCATAGTCCAGCACATGCCGCCAATCTTTACCCGCTTGCTGGCGGAACGGCTGGCCAGCCGCTCCGCCATTCCTGTGGAAGAGGGCCGGAAAGGTGTAATTCTGTCTCCCGGACATGCCTGGATCGCGCCGGGAAACTTTCATATGGAGGTGATCGGGGCGGGTGTGGGTTTGCGCCTCGACCTGAATCAAGGGCCTCCGGAGAATTCATGCCGGCCAGCAGTCGATGTGTTGTTTCGTTCGGTGGCGGCGGCTTACGGGGCGAACGTTCTTGGCGTGGTGATGACCGGAATGGGCGCGGACGGCGTGCTGGGAGCGCAGAACATTCGGGACGCCGGCGGAGACATGATCATTCAAGATGAAGCTTCCTCGGTGGTGTGGGGCATGCCTGGTCTGGTGCAGGCCTCGGGATTGGCCGACGCCGCCTACCCAGTCGATCAGTTAGCAGCAGAGATCACGCGCCGCGTGCTGCAGAGTCGCGCTCCTGGCTCGCAATCTGAAGTGAAGAGGCATGCCACCGCGGGGCCTCCCGCAAAGTGACGATCGCTCCCCAGACCCTTGCTGCGCCGGTTGTTCCCACTAAAGCCGAGCTAGCCGTCGATCCCGTTCTACGCCAAATTCGTGACCTGGTGTATAAGGTGTCGGGTATCTACAAAGCTGAAGACAAACTTTATCTGCTGGCGGATGGGTGTGGCCGGCGGATGAAGCAGCTCACTGTGCGGACTCCGCGCGAGTATTGGAACCATCTCACGATGCAATCCAAGCGCGATGGCGAGCTTCGGCAATTGCTGAACGAAATCACTATTGGAGAGACGTGCCTGTTTCGCAGTCAGCCCCAGCTCGACGCGCTACGGAAAGTAATTCTTCCAGAAATTGTGGCAGACGCAAGTAAGCTGATCACCAAGCGCTTGCGCGTATGGAGCGCGGGTTGCTCGACCGGCGAAGAGTCCTACACTCTGGCCATGAGCCTGCTTGAGGAAAGTGGGCGTTTACTGAAAGACTGGACGGTGGAGATTCTCGCCACCGATCTGAACGACCGTTCTTTGGAGACGGCTAAGGCCGGAGTTTACGGCGATTACGCGCTGCGTTCCACTGCGGACTACTTCAAGCGCAAGTATTTCTCCATGGTCGATGAGAACAAACTGCAAGTCCGTCCAGAGGTGAAGAAGCTGATTACTTTCAGCCGGCTGAATCTGCAGGACGATTCCGAGATGTTCTTCATGAAGGGTATGGACTTGATCTTCTGTTGCAATGTGCTGATCTATTTCGACGGCACATCGAAAACGAAGGTGATTCACCATTTTTTCAGCAACCTTAATGCTGGCGGTTATTTGTTTCTCGGGACCTCGGAATCACTGATGAAGTTGAATGATGAGTTTCACCTCATCCACTTTCCCGGAGCGATCGGGTATTGGAAGCCATCGGCTAAAAGGGCGCGAACCTGACCGGGATATTGCCGGCCTTTTTGAGTAGTGGATGCCGGCGCTGCCGCCGGCATCCACACGAAGGTTGGGGCAACCTCTCAGCTAACCCGACAGCGAGGCGATTCTAGTCCCCTGACGGCTGCAACATCTCTTCTTGAGGCATGTCCGGAAACAGCTTCCCCGGCGCAACTGCCGCAAGCTTGTTGTTCGACCTCGCAGTCGGAGTTCTGCCTGCCGAAAACTGTTCGGCTTCCGTCGAATCGGCCAGCGCCACGGTTGACGCGAGGCCGCTGCTGATCACCTGCTGCACTTGATCGAAGTATCCCGTACCGACGAAGCGCTGATGCTTCGCCGCCAAGTACCCGTGCTGGCGTTCGCTGGCAAACTCCTTTTCCTGCAAGGCCGAGTAGGCGGTCATTCCGGTTTGTTTGTATTGCCGCGCCAGTTCAAACATGCTCAGGTTCAATGCGTGGAAGCCAGCCAGGGTTACGAACTGAAACTTGTATCCCATGCGGGCCAGTTCCGGCTGGAAGCGCGCAATAGTATCCTCATCGATCTTCTTGCGCCAATTGAAACTGGGAGAGCAGTTGTAGGCCAGCATTTTCTCCGGATACTTCGCGTGAATCGCCTCGGCGAACTGGCGTGCTTCTTCGAGGTCGGGATGAGAAGTCTCGCACCAGATCAAATCGGCGTAGGGTGCGTAGGCGAGGCCGCGCGCGATGGCTGATTCGATCCCGCCGCGAATGCGGAAAAAGCCCTCGGAGGTGCGCTCTCCCGTGCAAAAAGCCCGGTCGCGCGGATCGATGTCGCTCGTCAGCAATTGGGCGCTGTCGGCATCGGTTCGCGCCATCACCAGCGTGGGCACGCCCATGACATCGGCGGCCAGTCGTGCCGCTACCAGCTTCTGCACCGCTTCCGTGGTCGGAACCAGCACCTTGCCGCCCAGGTGTCCGCACTTCTTCGCCGATGAAAGCTGATCCTCGAAGTGCACGCAGGCTGCGCCTGCCTCGATCATCCCTTTCATCAGCTCGAAGGCATTCAGCGTGCCTCCGAACCCGGCTTCCGCATCGGCTATCAGCGGAGCAAACCAGGTTTGCGCAGGAGCAACTTTTCCCTCGGCGTGATGCACTTGGTCGGCCCGCTGCAAGGCGCTATTGATGCGGCGGCAAAGGTTCGGAACGCTATCCGCGGGATACAAGCTCTGGTCGGGATACATCTGTCCCGCGTTGTTGGCGTCGGCCGCCACCTGCCAGCCGCTTACATAGATCGCCTTCAATCCTGCCTGCACTTGCTGCACCGCCTGGTTGCCGGTAACCGCACCCAGCGCATTGACATATGGCTCGCTCTGCAGCAGCTCCCACAGCCTTTCAGCTCCCATACGCCCTAGCGTGTGCTCAATGTGAACCGAACCTCGCAGACGCAACACGTCTTCCGCCGTGTACGGACGCTCGATTCCTTTCCATCGCGGGTTGTTCGCCCACTCGTAGTTCATGCAATCCTGTGCCAACGCGTACTGTCCGGTCGTTTCCTGATTGCTCATCACTTCTTTCTGGCTGGACACTGGGGAAGGGTGCTTTTGTTGGGTCACGTTCCTCTTTCCGTTTTCTTTGGCGGGCATTCGTGGGTTCTCCTGGGCCGTAATGTATGTTCAATATAATGAACAATAATTCACTATACTGGCGAAGCGTATGTTAGCTCCCAGTGCCAGTCAAGGCCATTGTTCAATATTACGAACATGTATTCATTTTATTGGACAATTTTGATACCATGGTCTTGACTATGCCAGCTTCGCCCGACTCTCCCTCCGCCGCCGTTGAGCGAGCTCTAGCCATGCTGGAAGCCGTTTCCCAGGCATCCGATGGCCTGAGCAATGCCGAAATCAGCCGCAAGCTCAACATTCCAAAGAGTTCCGCAAGTTACATTCTGCGCACGCTGGAGGCTCAGGGCTATTTGACCCGCGATGTCGAGTCGGGAAGGTACCGCGTAGGCCTGAAGATCCTCAGCTTAAGCCGGGGAGCGCTGGGCGGGCTGGACGTGCGCGGAGTGGCCCTGCCGGTCATGCGCCACCTTACGCACCAGACTGGCCTCACTTGCCATCTGGCCGTTTTGGACGGGCCTGACGCGGTCTACATCGAGAAGGTTGAGCCCGAGGGTTTCATACGCATGGACACCTGGGTCGGACGCCGCATGCGCGTGCACGCCACCAGCGTCGGCAAGGCGATCATCGCGTATATTCCTCAAGAGCAACTTGAGGAAATTCTGCGCAAGAGCGGGATGGAGAAGCGCACGCCCAAGACCATCACCACCATGCCACGATTGTTCAAGGAGCTGGAGAAGGTGCGGGCACAGGGTTATGCCGTAGACGATGAAGAGAACAATCTCGGCGCCCGCTGTCTCGGCGCTCCGATTTTCGACGAGCGCGGCTCCATTGAAGCTAGCCTCGGCTTAAGTGGCACCACGCAGCAGGTTAGTCCGCAGACCATGCCACGTATTCTCGAAGCGCTCAAGGACGCGGCTCGCCATATCTCCATGGGCATGGGGTACCGCAGCCCGCATCGCCGCGCCAGCGGCGCCTAGCCCATTTCGGGAATCTAGCCGTCGATCTAAGCGGTCTCCCTATACTCCTCCGCCATGGCTACGTTCGCTCGGACCGGTGGCCGGGACAGCGGCATCAAAACGATCCCCTGTTTTCGGTCATGCACCAGCGTCCAAACCGCAGCGCATTCGTCACAGAGCCAGTAGCGTTCCACTCGCCGGGGCTGCAGCCGCACTCGAGCAGAGGACGGGGCCATCAGTTCTCTCGACCTCGACGCAAATTCCGTCTCCACTAGGAACAGCTTCCCTTGGCGTAGACGGAGAAACGGTCTTGTACATCGCGAATTCGCACAGTGGCTGAGCATCATCTCCTCCGCCGGACTGCCCGTTCAACCTCAGACTCGGTTTCTGGGGTTCGCAGCACCAGCCGGCTCTCAGGTAATTGCATGTGAAATGCCAGACTGTATTGAGAGCCGTTAGGGGTCGATTCCCTGCATTCGATGGTCTTGTGGAGACCCATGCCAGGCAACCTGTGCCGACTCATCGGCGCCGCGACGAACTTTCGTCTTCCGTACCTTGCCGGAGTTCTGGGATCTCGTTACCATCTCAGCTGATGGAAAAGCGTGTCCTTCTGTGTCCCCCGGCCTATTTTGACGTCGTCGACCAGAAAAACCTCTACATGTCGCAGAAGGTCCCAGTCGATCGCCAGAGAGCCCAGGCGCAATGGCAGGCTCTATGCTCTGCCCTCGAACAAGCCGGATGCCAGGTCGAAACCATCGCACCGGCTCCCGGCCTCGAAGACATGGTATTCGCCGCCAACCCGGTCTTTGTAGGTTTTCGCGAAGGGATCGGCAAGTTTATCGTGCCCAGCCGCATGGTCCACGCTTCACGGCAGCGCGAAGTGCCCTTTTATGTGGATTGGTTTCGCCAACGCGGGTTCAAGATCATCGAGGTCGATCTCGGCGCGGACCGCCTGGAAGGCCATGGCGACCTGCTTTGGCACCCGGACTGGTCGCGCGTCTATGCCGGTTATGGATTTCGCTCGACCCGGGGTGGTGTCGAAAAGTTTCGTGACGAGATGACCGAATTGGGAATTCAAGTCGTCCCGCTCCATCTGGTCGATCCCTACTGCTATCACCTCGATACTTGCTTCTGCCCGCTGAACAATGAAGCCGCGCTTATTTATCCCGGAGCCTACGCTCCGGAATCGCTAGCGAGCCTGCGTGGGTTCTGGAAAAGACTTCACGAACTTACGTCCGACGAAGCCCACAAATTCATGAGCAACGGCATCGTAGCCAACGGGAGCTACCTCACTCCCTACATCACGCCGCACCTGGAAAGCATCCTGCGTGAAGAAGGACTCGATCCCGTCATCGTCGACACCTCGGAGTTCGAAAAGTCTGGCGGAAGCTTATTCTGCATGAAGGCTTTTCTGCCTTAGGCTTGCAGAAATCTGCAGAAACTCAGTGCATCATCATTAGCGCACAATCAAACCCATAGCCGCGACCACCACACCCACCACACCCAGCACAATCCCCAAGTGCCAGAAGACGCGCCGCCCGGAGAGCAGAGTGATTGAGGTCACCACCAGGCCAATCTCCAGGAACACTTCTGCCAGGTCGAACAGATCGGCGCGGTTTCTCTCTTTCGCGACCTCCTGCTCCAACTTGAGTGCTTCCTCTTGAATCGCCTCCTTGTCGTGTTTGTAGCGCTCGGCTTCCTGCTGAGCCTTGTCGCGGAACTTGCTCATTGCAGCGGCGTCATTGCTGGCCACCACGGTAGCCAGGTCGCTGAATAGCTGGTCTTCGTGCTCGCGAATATTCTTAGCCTGGTAATACGCCCACTGATCGGAGGATTTCGCCTGCAACACCACTTCCTCGGTGTGCGCCCGATGCCCCAGCAAAGACACCACCGCCACGAATACTGCGAGCACTGCCATTGTCAGCGACACGGCGGCTAGGGACTTGTCCTCTCTGGCTTTTTCCGCATGTTCCCGCAACTCCTGAAGTTCGTCCGCCATATTTGTCCGATCTTAATGCAGAATGATGGTACAGATTCCGGTGGAGATATTACGCAATCAGGGAGGCGTTGCCAAGCTCGGGATTTTAGATCCGTCTTCCGGCGATAGTTCTACCGCATCGTCTCTTCAATCTCCGAAATCCAGTTGGGACGCTTCAATACCTCGCGTGGCTTGGGGCCATCCGCCGCGCCGACGATTCCATCCTGCTCCATCAGATCGATCAAATGTGCGGCGCGGCCGTAGCCAATACGCAGCCGACGTTGCAGCAGGGAAGTGGACGCTTTTCCAAACTCCACCACCAGCCTCACCGCATCCTGATACAGAGGATCGTCCTCGGCGTTGCCGTCTGATCCCTCAGCCCCGTCGCTGCTGCCGGTCCCCGCCTCGCGTTCGTCCTGCGGCGGTTCGAGGAATTGCTGCTGATATTCCGCCGAGCCTTGCTGCTTCCAGAATTCAACGACTGCCGCGATCTCTTTCTCGGTGACCAGCGGCGCATGCAGTCGATGCACGCGGGCCGATCCCGAGGGCAGATAGAGCATGTCGCCCTTGCCCAGCAGTGCCTCCGCTCCGTTCGCGTCAAGAATCGTTCTCGAATCCACTTTGGTCGCAACCCGAAAAGAAATGCGCGCCGGGAAGTTTGCCTTAATCAATCCGGTAATCACGTCGACTGACGGACGCTGCGTTGCCAACACTAGGTGAATGCCCACGGCGCGCGCCATTTGTGCCAGCCGCGTGATTGACTCCTCGACATTCGAGGAATCGAGCATCATCAGGTCGGCCAATTCATCGATGATGATCACAATGTAAGGAATCGGTTTATCGTCGGAGTCTTCTTCGAACAAGCTCGGAGTTCCACCCTGGTCAAAGAGCCGGTTGTACTGGTCGATATTGCGTACGCCTTTGGCCGCCAGCAGCTTCAGCCGGCGTTCCATCTCACGCACGGCGTTGCGCAGCGCGTTTGCCGCCAGCTTTGGCTCGGTGATTATCGGCGTATACAGATGCGGCACGCCCTCGTAGTTGCCCAATTCCAGCCGCTTCGGATCCACCAGGATCAGCCGCACTTGGTCTGGCGTCGCCTTGTACAGGATCGACATGATGAAGGCATTGATGGCCACGCTCTTGCCTGAACCCGTAGACCCGGCAATCAGCAAGTGCGGCATGCCATTCAGGTCCGCCGTCACGATGCGACCGTTGATGTCCTTGCCGAGGGCCATGGTCAGCCTAGACTTCGAGCCCATGAATTCCTGTGACTCGATGTTCTCGCGCAGCCAGATAATTTCGCGCTCCCGGTTCGGCACCTGAATGCCTACCGTCGATTTCCCAGCCATGCGTTCGATCAGAATGCTTTCGGCCTTCAATGCTAAGCAAAGATCATCGGTGAGGTTGGTGATGCGGCTGTATTTGATGCCGGCATCCGGCTTGAACTCGAACGTGGTGACCACGGGACCGGGGTTGATTTGCGTAATCTGCCCGTGAACATCGAACTCGGCATACTTTTCCGTGAGCACCTGGGCCAGCAGTTTCAGTTCGTCGGCGTCCACCGCGTGCTGCTCGTCCGGACGTTGCAGAAGACTGCTTGAGGGCAGCTTGTAGCCGCCGGCGATGCGTGGCATCGTCGTCTTTGCCTTGTGATCGCTGTCGGCACGCTGCGTCACTTCTGGATCAGCCTCCGCTTCGGCTCCGGCCAAAGACTCTGCCAGAATTCCGCCCGTTGCTGCCGGAGCGCGTTCTGTAACCTCAGGCCCCAGCATGCGCTCGATGCCGGTACGCCGAGGCTCTGCGGATGCCCTCGAAGGCTCAGTCGGTTCGGCCGTTTGCCGCGATGGAATCAACTGGGTCTTCACCACGGGCTTCGAAATCCGGCGTTTATCCAGTTCCTTCTGTTGACGTCGCTTGGTTCGCTCCTCCTGCCAATCGCGATAGCGGTTCCACAACGCGGTCACGAAAGCAAACCGCGTCGGCGCCCAGAGTTGGATCGACGAGAATGAGAACGCTGTCGAGAGATAGAGCGCGACCGCCAGCACGCTGGCGCAAACGATATAGGCGCCGGCCAGGTTCAGATAGTGGATCAAGACATCGCCGACAACTCGTCCCAGCAGACCTTCGATCGGCACTACATGCAGCCAGCGCAAATGCCCCGGCAGAAGCGCGAGTAGCGCCGGGATGAATACGACCAGCCAGACTCCGCCCAGTGTCTTCGCCAGAGGAGATTGAATCTTCCGCGAAGCAAACCAGCGAAGTCCGAGCATGGCGGGAAAGACCGGCAGCAGGAATGCTCCGATCCCGAAGAATTGCAGTGTTAGGTCTGAGATTAGGGCTCCGACCACGCCGATCCAGTTGCGGGCGACATGGGTTCCCGTGAGCACGGAGGCGCTATTCAGCGACGGATCGAGCGGCGAATACGAAGCCAGAGCGAGGAAGAGGAGGAGCGCAGAGACGCACAGCAGGAATCCGATCAGCTCATTCAGCCGCCGGTTGCCCGTAGGGACAAAGATGCTTGCAAGAAAACGCATGTGGGCCGTTTCTTCACCGGACGCCAAACCGCCGTCCCGTGGCGCAAATCGGCCAGAGCCTCATTATTATGCCAAGAAGCGCTTGAGGCGGCAATGCCGGAAGTTGGTCAGGAGTGTACAGTTGGCTTCCCACGGCATGGAACTAGCCACTTCAAAGCTTGGCGGTCACCGTAGCGTCGCTGCCAATTCGTGACCAGTCCTCGAAGGGGGCGTGGGATGGCCGCAACCGCCCCGGGTTCATGATGTTATCGGGGTCGAGTCCCCCCTTAATCGAGGCTACTGCGATCATCCCCACGGGCGAAATGTCATCCGTCAGCCACGGCAGGTGTTCGGTGCCGACTGCATGATGGTGGGAGAGAGTTGCGCCGTGATCGATGAACGACTGCTGGACTGCTCGTTTAGCGTGGAGATACTGCTGCATTTCGTGCCCGTCCTGCTGCCTGCAAGCAAAGGTTAAGTAGAGGCTTGCCCCGCTCTGATAAGTATGGCTGATATGGCATCCGACCCAAGGCCGCACTCCGCTTTCCTGGATCGCCGCGTGTAGCCCTGCGGTGGTCGCGCGATACAGAGGGACGATATTGCTCCAGACAGTTGAGGTTTCGCTCACGTCGGAAGTGATCCCGCGATCCAGGAGAAAGTCACGGATGTGTGGAAAATCGTATTTGGTCGACTCAAACGACTTGCCCGAGCCAGAACCCAGGTCCACCGCGCCGTAGCGACGGTAGATAGCATTCACTTGGTCGCACTGGCGGACCGCACCGGTTTTGTTGCCCTCAAAAGTAGTGAGCATCAGGCAGGCTCTCGAATCGAAACCTTTTGCCTTGAGGTAACTTTTCATGATTTTGGTTACCGCCTGAGAGAGCCCCGACGATGGCGGCTTGAACGCCAGCGACAACGCCGTCTTATCGGGGTCGCTGAGGCGCAACATCGAGGGCACGCACTCTTTTCGCACGCATTCGTGCATGGCTTCGATGCCAGCCTCGAATTCGGGGAACAAATAGCCGTGAGTACGGTGCGACTCGGGTCGGGGATGAACTCGCATGGTGGCTTCAGTAATTACGCCCAGCGTTCCCTCGCTGCCGATGCAGAGATGGTTGACATCGATCCCGTTCGACGACTTGGGTACGGTTCGCGTTGCCAGCACTCCCACCGGCGTGACCATGCGCAGGGCGATTACCATATCCTCGATCTTGCCGTACTTGTCGCTCTGCATTCCAGCAGATCGGGTAGCGATCCAACCGCCGAGAGTCGAGTGCAAGAAGGAGTCTGGAAAGTGGCCAAGAGTCAGGCCGTAGCCGTTCAGTTGCTCTTCCAAGTCAGGACCGAAAGCGCCGGCCTCGATACGCGCGGTAAACGACTCCTTATCGACTTCCAGCACGCGCCGCATGCGTCGCATGTCAAGCGACACCGCCATGCGGCGGCTTTCGCTTCGCTCCAGGCAGCCGGCGATATTCGAACCCCCTCCGAACGGAATGACCACGACGTCATGACGCGCTGCCGCTCGCAGCGTCATCAGAACGTCCTGCTCGTTCTCGGGATAAAGCACCAGGTCAGGCGCGCCCTCTGCCATGCCCCGGCGCATCCGAAACAAGTCGCGGAACCCCTTGCCATAGGCGTGGACTACGCGCTCGCGGCGGCTGTCGAAGATCTGGTCGGCGCGCATCGATCGGCGCAGATCCGCCAGGAATCCGTCATGCCGAATCGCATCGGGTAACCGCACAGCTTCGAGCGGCACGGGCTGCGCGTCCACGGCGCCTTCTTCGACATCGAGCACCGCTTTGGCGTAAGGCCACAAGCCGGGATGGGCATTAGAGTCGAAGCCGACCCCTTCATCTCCCCACCCCCACCATTTCATGTGCTTGGCCGTATACACGATGTCGTCTCACTATACGACTATGACAATCCGGCGAGCCCGCGGCTTTTTATATCCTGCCCCTGCTGCGTCACGGCAGAGACGGAAATGGTCGTTTGTTCTTCCTCATCCGGCGATCCGGCCAATCCTCCGGCCGCAGGCTTCCGGCTTAGTGCGCGGATGCGTTGTTCGATCAATTCGACCGCGGCTTTCCGAAGTCCTCGCGCCGGTAGATGATCGAAAGAATTCGATGCAAACCGAATCGGCTCCCCAAAGCGGACAGTGACGGTTCCCGGCCGCGGCAGGAACTTTCCTTTTGCCAGAATATTACGAGCCCCCGCGATGTGAGCGGGCACAACGGGTACCCCAAGTTCGGCAGCAAATAGCCCTGCGCCTTTCTTGAACGTCTGGATCTCACCGCTAGCGGAGCGCGTGCCTTCCGGGTAGAGGATCAAATTGCCCGGCGGGCGCTGTAAAAACTCCTCACACATTGCTAGGCTTCGCCGCAGTGAATTGTGTTGCGCCTGGCGATCAATGGGCACGACATTCATGAATCGAGAGACTATGAGCCTCACGCTCCACGAGTCAAAGAAATAATCGCGGGCCCCGAGCATTGCAAACGTCGAAAAAGGCAGTCCCGAAGCTGTCATCAGAACCGCACTATCGATGTGGCTCGTGTGATTGCTGCACAGGATGAACGGAGAAACCGGAAGGTGCTCCCGGCCTGCGACCTTCAGTGGGCAATAACAGAGGAAAAACATCCGGCAGAAAGCTTGAAAAATAGCGCTACCGGTGGCCGGTGCCAGGAACATGCCTTCCGCTTTGCCCGAGCCAGTCATGGGACGTGCAGGTGTTGCCTCAGCTTTTCCTGATCAAGACGAGCGCCTCGGTTCCGGCGTGGCTATTGAAGATGCCACACGTATGCCAGGGCGATGACGACGATACCAACCACAACCCGGTAGATGATAAACACCTGCAGAGTGTTGGACTGCAGGTAACGAATGAGCCATGCGATGGTGGCGTAACCCACAATCGCCGAAACGGCAATGCCAACCAGGAAAGGCGCGTGCATCCCGGCGGGCAAGCCTTCTTTGTGAAGTTCGTGCGCTTTCAGCAGCGCCGCGCCCGCGATAATCGGAGTAGAGAGCAAGAAGCTGAAGCGAACCGCAGCCTCCCGGGTCATGTTGCGGAACAATCCAGCGGTGATGGTTGAGCCGGATCGTGAGACGCCGGGGATTAAAGCGAAGGCCTGCGCCACGCCTACGACGAGCGAATCGGCGAAAGAGATGCGGGTCAGGGGCTTTTCCCTGCGGCCGACTTTTTCTCCGAGCCACATGAGAAGCGCAACCAGGATCAGAGCTGCCGCAATCAGGACGACGTGTTCGCGAAAATAGTCTTCGGCGGAATGCTCGAGCAACTTGCCTGCAATAGCCCCAGGAATCGTCGCCACGGCCAGAAACCACAGGAGCATGCGTTCCTCTTTTCGCTCCTGAAGCGTCAGATTTTCGTCCGAGCCGCCGGCTTCGGAGAAGCGGACAATTTTCCCACCCAACGCCGCGCGGATAATCTGAAACCAAGTGCGGCGGAAGTAGAAGAGGACGGAGAGCAAGGTGCCGAAGTGCAGCGCGACGTCGAAGGTGAGTTCATGAGCCGGGGAAAGCTCGTTCCAGCCCAGCAATCTCCTCACAATAATGAGGTGTCCCGAGCTTGAGACTGGAATGAATTCAGCCAGTCCCTGAATGATGGCCAGAACCACCGCTTGATAAATAGGCAAATTTAGTCCGCCGTATTTCCGTAAGTTGGAATGCCTTGCTGAATGTAGAAGATCAGGCGCTCCGCGCGCAAGGCCCAAGGGCTCTGCAAGTACTGGCTGACGATTCTCTGCGCCAGCGCCAGAGCGTGATCTTTCGATTCCGCGGCCTTCTTCTGATTCGGTTCCGTCCTGTACATCTCGATCAGCGCTGACCGGCGCCAGGCCGCGTCATACAAGGCCTCCGGCGCGGCGGGAGACTGCGGGTGCTCCTTGGCATAGTTCTCGTAGAGGTCGGCCTCTTTGTCCGGACACTTCGCCACACCTTCCCACTCGCCGCAGAGTTTGTTTTCAATAAGACGGAAGGCAGCCAGGTCAGCCCACTTCGTTCCGGGGTACTTCTTGATCACTAGCCTCATCCACTCTTCATTCATCTGGCCGCGCATGTAGGCTTGACGTTCGCGTGCCGAAGGCCGCGTCATAATGTCAGACCGTTCAATCTGCCAGCGAATATCGCCTGCTCGATAGAGCGCCTCAGCCGCCAGCGGCGATGCGGGCATCAAATCATACAGGCGGTAGTAGAGCCGCATCGCATCCTGGGCGGCGTCGCGCCGCCCGCGACGGCGGCTAGCCTCGTCTTCGGAGTCGGCGGCTTCGCCGAAGATGATCCGGTCGCCATCTTGCGTGGTGGCCATTACCAGCGCCTTCGCGGGAACCCAACCGGTAATCGCTTTGCCTTCCTCTTCATCTTCAGTTGCGCCTTCGTCATGACTCGGCTGGCGCAGGATCGCTTCCACATGAACCCAGTCGCGGGTGGTATCAATGATGACCAGCTCACGCCCTCGCCCTACCTCCGCTAGCTTGGCGGCGCCGCTATCGGGAGCGACACGTATGGATTCTTCGTGTACCAGCGTTCCGCGCACGGCATCCGCCAGCGCGAACGAGGCACAGAGAAAAAGAATTGCGGCAATTTTGAGGGTAACAACGGTAGCGAATCGCAGTTTCATAACATTCCACAAGCTAGGAGTATGTTAGCCCAGAACAAGGTTGCCAGGCACACGCCATAGCGCGTGCTTCGCGAAATTGTATTGGACCCGCCTCTGCCGCGATGAGTAGTGTTCCGGCCACAACTGCGCACTGCTTCAAAGCGCTAGACCTTTCCACCTGGAATTGCTAACTTGGCCTTTGTCTTCCGGTGACACCCTTAACTATCTTCGGCCTATTTGCTGTAACGGCGATGCTGGTCTGCTATGCCCTGGAAGCGCGCAGCCGATGGTTCATTCTCGCCTTTGCCGGAGCGTGCGCCCTTGGCTCAGTCTACGGTTTTCTGCAGGGAGCCTGGCCATTCGGATTGGTCGAGGCCGTTTGGTCGGTGGTAGCGATCAGGCGTTGGGCGGTCGCTGCGCGTCCAAAATGATCTGGGCGACTTTCCGACGACGCCTATCCGCGGTGGAACTCTTCGAGCATTTTAGGATCGACGTTGCCGCCGCTGATAATCGCGACGTTTAGTTTCGTCGCCGGAAGCTGGTCGCGGCGGAACAGGAAGCCGGCCACGGCTACCGCTCCGCTGGGTTCGGCCACCGTCAGAGGATTCGCCGCCAGCAGCCGGGTTGCTTCGCGAATTTCATCTTCAGTTACAGTGACGATGTCGTCCACGTAACGGCGGATGTGCTCGAAGTTGATGGCGCCGATGCTTTGCGTGCGCAGGCCGTCGGCGATGGTTCGCACTACTTCATCGGCAGGGAACTGAACAATCTTTCCTGCACGCAGGCTGGCCTGTGCGTCGGCTGCCAGTTCCGGTTCCACGCCGATCACCTTTATCTCGGGATTGATTAACTTGAGGGCTGTAGCCACGCCGCTGATCATTCCCCCGCCACCCACCGGCGCGAGAACGGTTTCTACGTCGGGCAGGTCTTCCAGAATCTCCAATCCGATTGTGCCCTGACCGGCGATGATCTGCTCATCGTTGTACGGAGGCACGATTACGTAACCGTGCTCGGCCGCGAGTTCTTCGGCCTTCAGCTGACGTTCGGCGCTGCCCGGTCCCACGAGGACGATCTCCGCGCCCAGCGCGGCCGTGGCCTCCCGCTTGACCGCTGGAGCGTTGCCCGGCATCACGATGACGGACTTCACGCCCAGAGCCCGCGCCGCGTAGGCGACGCCTTGCGCGTGGTTGCCGCTGGAGTATGTGATCACTCCGCGCTTGCGGTCTTCTTTCGAAAGGGAGGCGACTTTGTTGTAGGCTCCGCGAAGTTTGAAGGCGCCGATCGGTTGCTGGTTTTCAGGTTTGAGGAAAAGGCGGCGGTCGTCCGACTCCGAATGACTGAATTCGATTAGGCGAGTGTGGACGGTGATGTCTTTGAGGCGAGCTTGGGCGGCGCGGATGTCGTTAAGGGTGACCATCAGAGGCTGGGTCAGATTTCCAAGATCACCGGCATAATCAGCGGTCGCTTCTGCGTCTCCTTCGAAATATAGCGCTTCAGGTCGGCGCGGATCTTTTCCTTGATCACTCCGTAGTCGGCCTTCTCTTCTTCGCTCGAGTGCGCCAGGGTGTCTTCGACGATGCGCTTTGCCCCATCCATCAAGCCGTCTTCGCCGGGATTGAAGCCCCGCGTCACGATCTCTGGCGCAGTTTCCACGCGGCCCGTCAGCTTGTTGATAGCGATGATGGGCAGCACGATGCCGTCTTCGCTCAAGTGTCGCCGGTCTTTAATAATCAAATCCTCAACCACATCCGTTCGTGAGCCGGAATCGATACAGACGCGGCCCACGTTGACGCGTCCGGCTTTGCGAGCGTTGTGTTCGTCAAACTCGAGAATGTCGCCACTCTCGATCAGAATCACTTTGCCGACCGAGCTGTGCATTGCGCCCGCCATCTCGGCGTGCAGCTTCAACTGACGATACTCGCCGTGGATCGGAATGAAGTACTTCGGCCTCACCAGATTGATGATCAGCTTCAGTTCTTCCTGGCTGGCGTGCCCGCTGACGTGAATCGGTGGCGTGGTCCCGTCCTCGTAAATTACATACGCCTCGCGGCGGAATAGGTGATCGATCATGCGGTAGATTGTTTTCTCGTTGCCGGGAATGATGCGCGACGAGAGCACAACCGTGTCACCTTTCTCGATCTTGGCGTGTTTATGATTGTCGACCGCCGCACGCGACAGCGCCGACATCGGTTCGCCCTGGGTTCCGCTTATCATCACGCAGACTTTTTCCGGAGGCAGATTCTTCATCTCACCGGGATTGATCACGAGCCCTTCGGGAATTTCCAGATAGCCCAGATCTTCGGCGATTTCCGCTGAGTTGTTCATGGAACGGCCGATAAAAGCCACCTTGCGTCCGTGCTGGTGAGCCAACTCAACCGCCAGCCGGATGCGGTGAATGGAAGAGGAAAAGCATGAAATAAACAGCCGCCGCTGCGTGTGCGCGAACACCTCGTCAAACTTGCGACGCACGGCGCGCTCGCTGGGCGTGTAACCCTTGCGCTCAACGTTGGTCGAATCCTGAAACAACGCCAGAACGCCTTGCTTTCCGTATTCGGCGAAAGCGTGCAGATCGAAGAGATGATTATCAGTGGGTGTGGGATCGACCTTAAAGTCTCCCGTATGGATGATCACGCCCAGCGGAGTATGAATCGCGAGCGCGACGCAATCCACCAGACTGTGCGTCACCCGAATCGGATGAATGGTGAATACTCCGGCTTTGAAGCGCTCGCCAGCACGAATCTCGCGCAAGTCGGCGTCCTCGAGCAGGCCGTGCTCGTCGAGTTTGTCTTCCACATAAGCCAGCGTAAACTCGGTACCCCACACCGGCACGTTAAGTTCGGAAAGAATCCACGGTAGCGCGCCGATGTGATCTTCGTGGCCGTGTGTGAGCACGATGCCGCGAACCCGCTGGCGGTTCTCGATGAGGTAGGAAATATCGGGAACCACAATGTCCACGCCGAGCAATTCGGCCTCGGGGAACATCAGTCCCGCATCGATCACAATAATGTCATCGCCCCAGCGCACAGCCATGCAGTTCATACCGAACTCGCCGAGGCCTCCGAGGGGGATAATCTGCAATTTTCCAGTTGGCATTAGATATTCAAGATGCTAGCACAGGAGGCAGTGGCCGGTGGCCAGTGGACCGAGAACTGAGAACCGAGAAATGCTCGCTTCCCGCTGGTCTTTCACGTGAGGCTGAGCTAAGGTTGGAGCAGTGGCAGACGTTGAATCCAAGTCGTGGCTTCGTCGTCGCGTCGAGAAGACGCTGATCAAGGGACTGACGCGCGCCTATTCCACGGTCCAGGTCGATCCCACAAGGTTTCTAGTGCAACTTCGCACGGCCTACCGGATGCCAATCAGCGGCTATCATGGCGTGTATTCGCTCGATATGAGCGAGCTCGACATGGTGGCCGACGAACTGATTCGCAGCGGGATGAAACTCGCCGCCGTCGAAGGCGCCGGCTTCGGCCTGGGCGGGCTGATCACCATCGTTCCCGATCTCGGCATCTTGTCGGCGATTACCATGCGCACCATCCAGAAGTTGAGTCTGGTATACGGATTTCAGTTCAACACCGACCATGAAATCGCCGAGCTCTGGGTTGCCGCCGCCAGCGCGGCCGGAGTCGACATCAGCCGCGAACTGCTTGAGAAAGAAGTGGTCAATAAGTTTGTTCCGCGCGTGATCCAGCGCATCGCCGCCCGCGCCAGCGCTGAGGTGGTAGAAAAGTGGGCGGGACGCATGATCCCGCTCGTCAGTTCCGCCCTTGGCGCCGGGCTTAACTACTGGTTTGTGCGCGCCTGGGGCGAACGCGCCAAGGCACATTTCCGTCAGCGCCATTTGAAAGTCCGCGAGCAAGTCCGCCAGGCAGCTTTGGCGCCTCCTCCTCCGCAAATTCTTCCGGCGCCGACCCGCTGACCCTCTTTGTGATAAAAAAAAGAATGATCACCTTTCGCTGCGCCGCCATTCTCTTCGATCTCGATGGAGTTCTCGTCGATTCCACCCGCTCCGTGGAGCGGCAATGGCGCATCTGGGCGCGCGAGCATGGTATTGACGAAGAGAAGGCGGTGGCCATCGCCCACGGCGTGCGGGCCGTCGAGGTGATTCGCACGATTGCCCCTGATCTGGATGCGGATGCGGAAGTTGTGAAGCTCGAAGCCCTCGAAGCAGCAGATCACGCTGGAGTGGCCGTGATGCCCGGTGCCATCGCCCTCGTCCGAACGATTCCTGACGGCCGCTGGGGCGTGGTTACCTCGGGCAGACGCAACCTGGCAACTGCGCGCCTGCAGTTCGCAGGAATCCCAAGTCCTCCGGCGATGGTCACAGCGAGCGACGTAATCAATGGAAAGCCGCATCCCGAGCCGTATCTGAAAGGTGCGGAACTGTTGGGAGTAAATCCGGCGGAGTGTTTGGTGATCGAAGACGCCCCCGCCGGGATCCGGTCGGCGCACGCAGGAGGAATGAAAGTAATTGCGTTGGCCAGCACCTATCCCGCATCGGCGCTAGGCGAGGCCGATGCGGTGGTCGAGAAGCTCCAGCAGATCCGGATCGCTGTCGATGGAGAACGGAGGCTCGCAATCAGTGTCGGATAGAAAAGCGGTTTTGTCATTTCGAACGCAGACGGAGCCGCGCCAAAGCGCGGCGAGACAAGAGAGGAATCTGCTGCTGCTGTCGTCCCCGAAGCTGTAATTCTGCGCAGGTGATCAGCGCAGCCAATCTTCCAACTCAATCCCACGTTCCGTCTTCTCGTCGCGGTATTTCACAATAACCGGAGTATACAAAGAGATCCCTAGCTTCGCCCCCGCACCCTTCTTTACAGCGCGCGACCCCGGCACAACCACAGCGCCTTCGGGAACTTCGAGCCCAGATTCCGTCGTTGCCCGATAAACTTCGTCGCGCACCAGGTCGTAGAGCGGCGTCGATCGCGTCAAAATCGTTCCTGCTCCCAGTACTGCGCGCGCCCGTACCAGCGTGCCTTCATAGACTCCGCAGTTGCCTCCGACCAGCACATCGTCTTCAATGATCACGGGCGCCGCATTCACCGGCTCAATAACGCCGCCGATCTGCGCCGCCGCGCTCAGGTGCACGCGCTTCCCAACCTGTGCGCACGATCCCACGAGCGCATGCGAATCGACCATCGTGCCTTCGTCCACGTAAGCACCCACGTTGATGAACATCGGCGGCATACAGATCACTGATGGCGCCACGTACGCCCCGACGCGCACCGAGGAACCTCCCGGAACGATACGCACGCGGTCGGTCAAAGAAAACTGGCGGGCAGGGAAGGTGTCCTTGTCGACGAATGTCAGCGCAGCGCCACCCGTTTCCACCAGTTCGCCGAGGCGAAAGCCCAGCAGGATGCCATGTTTCACCCAAATGTTGACTACCCAGCGGTCGTCGATCTTTTCCGCGGCACGGATCTTGCCCTGCGTGAGCGCGTCACGGAATTCGAGAAAGACCGGCCGTGCCTCGGGATTGTGCTCGACCTCGCCCAGTGCAGCCAGGCGCTCGATGGAAGATTTCAGCGATTGCATGCCGAGAAAGTATACGAGATTCTACCCTGTGCATCGATGGACTTCGGCACCGCGTTAGGCATCACTCAGGGAATGCTCGTTCCGTGCCTATGTTGCAATGGGCAACTGAAATCTGAGGTCCATTCCTTTCGTCCGGTTCAACTTAACGCGGACTTGCAATGGGTTGAAGCCATAAGCGATGAAGCGAAGGTAATAAACTTGTTGCTTGGGCACAGGTGCGAGAGACCACTTCCCATTCCTATCGGTCGTTGTAGTGCGAAGTACGGTTTTCCAGTCAGAAGACACTTCGAGGACCTGGACTCCTGGCACCGCCGAGTCAACCGGGTCGACGATCGTCCCAGTTAGGGTTTTTGCAATCTGAATCTTGCCGATTTCGACTGTCTCGACTCCGGCGAACGCGCTAGAAAGAATTGCCGTGGAGAGAACGAATAAGGTGAAGCTTCTCATGATGTAGTGCCAAATCATTGCTTACACACACTTGCATTCGCTACGAATCAACACGCCGGTCATGCCGTGCGCGACTTCACGCCCTTGGACGAGCGTCGCATACGGCCCGTGCCAGCGTGCATGATCTGCGTCATGTCCTGCGGGACGGCCCTTGCCCTGCTTGCACTGCCCGCATGATCCGCGATGTAAAACGACTTTGTGTGGACCCGCTGCCCAGTTTTCATAGATGTAGAATTCCGCTGCGTCAAGTGCGGGCACTGCCGCCTTCGCGATCAGCCCAACCTCCATCACAACCTTCTGCAGCTTCGATCGCGTGTCGCGGCGCATGGGCAACAGAGGCAGGCGGTAGTTCTCTTCAATTTTGCCCATCATCGCCAGCACTGCCTTCACAGGAAGCGGGCTTGATTCGATGAAGTTCGCTTGCATCAACGGTAGATATTTGCGATGGATGCTGCGGGCCGTGCTCCAGTCATTGCTGAGCGCAGCTCGCGTCATGGTCGCCATCTCGTGTGGAATCTCATTCGCCGCCACCGAAACAAGTCCCACGCCGCCTAGCGCAATCACGGGCAAGGTGACGGAGTCGTCCCCGGAAAAAACCAGAAATGTTTCGGGCACCATATTGATGGCTTCGGCCACCTGCGTCATGTTGCCGCTAGCTTCCTTCACGCCGACAATGTTCGGAATCTCTGCCAGCCGCGCCAGCGTGGACGGTTCGAGGTTCGCTCCGGTGCGGCCAGGAACGTTGTAGAGAATGACCGGCTTGTCGCCCACGGCCTCCGCGATCGCTTTGAAGTGCCTGTATTGGCCTTCCTGGGTCGGCTTATTGTAGTAAGGAGAGGCAGTGAGAATGGCGTCGACCCCAGGCCGCGCCGCAACTTCTTTGGCCTTTTCAACGGCGTCTTGCGTGGAGTTCGAAGTCGCTCCTGCCACAATGGGCACGCGCCCAGCCGCTACCTCGATAGTTGTGTCGATTACGTGCAGCCACTCGTCGTGCGTCAGAGTAGGCGTCTCGCCGGTGGTTCCGCAGGGGACCAGGAAATCTATGCCGGACTCCACCTGCCATGCCACGAGATTGCTCAGAGCAGCGTCATCAATCGATCCATCCTGATGAAAAGGAGTGACGAGTGCCGTACCGCAGCCACGGAGTTGCATGCTAATAAGATAACGCGAACGGGGATTGCGTGGGAACGGCCGGCGAGACTACATTTCCCGCCACACGTCCTTGAAATCGTAAAAACCCTTCTTGCCGGCAATCCACTCCGCCGCGCGCACCGCGCCATCGGCGAAGCCCTGGCGTGATTTGGCGTCGTGACAGAGATAAATCTTGTCGGCTGAGGAGTCGAACACGACCTCATGCATGCCGACAACATCGCCTTCGCGAAAGGAAGTAATCTCGAGATTTTCACCCTTGCCGCTGGCTTCCTGGATTACACGCTGGATGGCGATAGCTGTCCCCGAGGGCGCATCTTCCTTGTAGGCGTGGTGCCGCTCGAAGATTTGTCCAGAGTACTCATGCCGCAGGGCTGCAGCTGCAGCGCGGGCGACGTCGAAGAACAGATTCACTCCCACCGAAAAGTTAGCCGCGTAAACCAATCCAGTACCCTGACTCTCCACCAGCTGCCGAATGCGATCCAGTTCTCCGTACCACCCGGTGGTGCCGACAACCATGTTCTTACCGGACTTGACGCAGGCTTCGATATTGGCGACGACGCAGGAACGAGTGGTGAAATCAACCACCACATCGATTCCGCGCAACCCTTCTTCGGTGAAAGATCTTCCTCCGGCGTTCTCCGCCGCGCCTACAATTCGAACCTCGTGCCGGCGCTGGCGCGCGATTTCCGCGACCAGCGATCCCGTCTTCCCGCGACCTAGAAGCAGAATATTCATGAAGTTCAAACATATTAACCGCAAAGGCCGCTAAGAAAGCCGCGAAGGATTTCTTGCGATCCTTGTGGTTAAAGGCTGATGACTCTCTCCAGCCTACGCGTAAACTTCCGGATCCAAATCAGCAAAAAAGGTGCTGTGCAGGCGCCGGATCACCTCGGGCACCTCATCCTCCTCAATCACAAAAGTCAGATTGATTTCCGACGCTCCCTGCGAAATCATTCGAATCTTTTTGTCTGCCAACTCACCAAATACCAGCGCGGCCACGCCCGCTTTATCCCGCAGGCTTTCACCAACAAGACACACGATCGCCTTGCGGCCCTCATACTTCACGTCGGCCAGCTTGGCTAGGTCGGCAGCCAGCGCGGGAATCGCATTATTCGAATCTACGGTAAGCGAAACGCTTACTTCCGAGGTCGAGACCACGTCGACCGCGACCTTGTGCCGGTCAAATGCCTCAAAAATCGCGCGCAGGAACCCGTGGGCCAGCAGCATGCGCGGCGCGGCTACATCCACGATAGTGATCCGTTTCTTCACCGCAATCGCTTTGAACAGGTTTTTTCCTTGAGGAGCGCGAGTGGTAATTTTCGTCCCTTCACACGAAGGATTTCGCGAATTCAACACGTACACAGGAATGTTTTTCTGGATGGCGGGCAGCACCGTCGCCGGATGCAGCACCTTCGCCCCAAAGTAGGCCAGTTCCGCAGCCTCGTCGAAACTGATCACCTTAATGCGCCGCGCTTCCGGACAAATGCGAGGATCAGTGGTCAGAATGCCGTCGACGTCAGTCCAGATGTCGATGCGCTCGGCGCCCAGACCCGCACCCACAATCGCAGCCGAAAAATCGGAGCCACCTCGTCCGATCGTCGTAGTGATCCCGGCTCGGTTTGCCCCGATGAACCCGCCCATCACCGGCACCTGGCCGGCGTCGAGCAGCGGTTGCACTTTGCTTTGCAGCCGCGCGTTGGTTTCCTCCGTCTGGGGGACGGCTTCCATGTAGCTGTTGTCGGTGACCAGAATTTCCCGCGAGTCCACGTGCACGCCCTTCAGGCCGTGAGCCGAAAACGCGGCCGCCACAATCTTGCTGGAAAGTATTTCTCCAAAGGCAGCAACGTGATCGGTGGTCCGGGGCGTCAACTCGCCGACCGCCGAGATACCCCGCAGCAGTTCATCCAGTCCCTCGAAGTCGCTTCCCAGTTCGGAATGGAAATCGGTAAACAGCGCGGTCCCCAGCAGTTCACTCGCAGTGTTGTAATGTCGTTCCTGCAACGACCGGCAGAGCTTGAGTGCTGTCTTGCGTTCCCCCGTTCCTGCGGCGCGAGCCATCGTAAGCAGAGCATCAGTAACCTTAGCCATGGCGCTGACCACGACCACCGGCTTCTGCGGCAACCGGTCTTTCACGATCGCGGCCACGCGCTCGATGGCTCGGGCATCTTCCACCGAAGTGCCACCGAATTTCATCACGATCATCGGCGTGGCGTCCTTGCGGGATTATCGGAATGCAGCTCGGCGTTCATTCTAGGAAGTCGCAAGGTAGCCCTTGGCCTTGAGCAGTTCCGCATTCAGAACTGCGGCGCCGGCTGCTCCGCGAATGGTGTTGTGCGAGAGCACGGTGAACTTCCAGTCCAGCACGCCGCAGGGCCGCAACCGCCCCACCACGGCGGTCATGCCCGCTCCCATGTCAATATCAAATCGCGGTTGCGGACGGTCATTCGCCTCCAGGTACACCACCGGATGCTCGGGTGCGCTCGGCAGCTTCAATTCCTGCGGTTCGCTGCGATACTCGTTCCACGCCGCGATGATCTCCTCCGGCCTGGCCTTCGTTTTCAGCCGCACCGATACCGACTCCGTGTGCCCATCCTCTACCGCAACCCGGTTGCATTGCGCGCTCATGGCGAAAGTTGCGGGAATAATCTTCGTTCCGTTCATCTGTCCCAGCAGCTTAAGCGTTTCTTCTTCCATCTTTTCTTCTTCATTGCGGATGTAGGGAATCACATTCCCTAGGATGTCGAGCGAAGCCACGCCCGGGTAGCCCGCCCCGCTGACGGCTTGCATGGTCACAGCCATCACAGTCTCGAGACCGAAGCGTCGTTGCAGTGGCACTAACGCCATCACGAGCCCGATGGCGGAGCAGTTGGGATTGGTTACGACATAGCCGCCCGATTTCTTCCGCCAGGCCTGCCCGTCAATCAGCCTGATGTGTCCGGAGTTGACTTCGGGAACGACGAGCGGCACGTCGGACTGCATGCGCAGCGCGCTGGAATTCGAAACCACGGCACAGCCCGCCTCGGCAAAGCGCGGCTCAATCTCGGCGGCAATCGAAGCATCGAGCGCGGCGAAGATAATCTTGGGCGCGCCTTTTGGCGTGGCGGGGGAAACTTTCATCGCGGCTACGTTTGCCGGAATCGGCGTCTTCAGCCGCCAGCGCGCCGCTTCGAAGTAGGTCTTACCTTCAGAACGGTCGGAAGCGGCCAGCCAGGCCACTTCAAACCACGGATGGCGTTCCAGCATCTGGATGAACCTCTGTCCAACCACGCCAGTAGCGCCCAGAATCCCGATAGGAAGTTTATTGCTCACAGTTGTAATGGTAGCACTCCGTCTACAAGGTACAGATTTGAGATTCTAAGGATTGTAATAAACCCATCACTGGGAGCGCGGGACCAAGCTTGGGTTGAGGCTGAAGACCCCGTTGTAGGGAACCACCGGGTAGCCCTTTGCCTTCCAGGCCGCCAACCCACCTTGGAGGAACTTAATCCGTGAGATTCCTAGCGCTAAGGCGCGACGCAATACCATGCGGCTAGTTTTGTCGCTCGGACAGGTACAGTAAACAACCGACTCTTTGTCGTTTGGGATCAATGTAGGGTTTGCTAGCACTTCATTTGGGGCGACCCGCTGAGCCTTAGGAATCACCTCCGGATAGGCTAACAAATCCAGCGGCTGGCGAACATCAAACAAGAGCACCTCTGGATCTGAGGCCAACAATGCGTGGAGTTCCTCTGCCGTGATGCTGTGCTGCTCCATGACGCGTTGGTCCCTTCGGCGTTTCATGCGAACGACAAGGGGTATCCCCAAAGCCACAACAACACCCACAACAGCCAGAGTCAATAACATCGTTATGTCTCCTCGCGCACTCACCGATATCAGATTCTCTTCGGCGGCTGGAAGATGCAGCGGCTAGGATGACCCACCGAATTGCTACCCGCGATAGTCAGGAGCTTTTAATGGGAGTCCGCTCCATCTCAGTGTCCAACCGTGAGCAAATCCTGAAATCGCAGTCGCTTCCCAGCACGGGCGTCTTCTTGGCACTCCAGTACTGCTTACGTTCTGCCGATACAAGATTGTGGAGGACTACCATGCCCGAGCTGCGACAGAATTTCTTTACCAAGGAATGGGTCATCATCGCCACCGAGCGTGCCAAGCGCCCAGAAGAGCTGGCCACACATCGGCCCGCGCAAGCCGTGCCCTCCTTCGTGGAGAGTTGTCCATTCTGCCCCGGCAATGAGAGCAAGACCCCGCCCGAAGTCATGCGCTTTCCCGCAAATGCTGGCGAGCCTTGGACGGTACGAGTCATTCCCAACAAATTCGCCGCGCTTTCAAAAGACACCCAGCCTACCCGCAGCCTGCAGGACGTTTGGCGCCGCATCGAGGGGTTCGGCTTTCACGAAGTCATCATCGATAGTCCGGATCACTCCTGCTGCATGGCCCTGCTGCCAGATGAACAGGTGGCCAACATTCTGCGTGTCTATAAGGAGCGCTACACCTTGCTCAGTATGGATCGCCGCGTCAACCACGTGACCATCTTCAAGAACCACGGCGTCGACGCGGGCGCCAGCCTGCAGCATCCGCATTCCCAGCTCATTGCCACCCCGGTGATCCCGAGCCAGGTGCGGCATCGGCTGCACGAGGCGCTGCGCCATTACGACGACGATGGGAAATGCATGTTCTGTCACATGGTGGAGCGGGAAGTTGAGGAGCAAACACGCGTCGTCCAGAAGAGTGAGCACTTTGTGGCCATGGAGGTCTTCGCTTCGGCCACCCCGTTCGCCACTCATATCTTTCCCCTTCGCCACATGGCTACCTTCGGGGACATTTCAGCCACGGAGATTGCCGACCTCGCCCGTGTTTTGCGCGGCCTGCTGGCGAAGATCTATGTTGGACTTGAAAACCCTGACCTCAATTTCACCATCCGCAGTGGCCCGTCCGACTATGCCAGCGCCCGGCACTTTCACTGGTACGTAAGCGTGATTCCGCGCCTGACCCGCGTCGCCGGCTTCGAACTAGGTTCGGGTATGTTCATCAATACAGTTCTTCCCGAAGCAGCCGCGGAATTCCTCCGCAACGTGAGTGTAGAAAAGGCAGCGGGAGCGGGCGACTCGGCTGGCTAAGTTAGAGGTCAAACCGAAAAAAGCAGTGCAGATGTAAAAGGGGAATCTCCGAAGGACCCAAGCTGAGGAGCCAAAACTGGGAACTGAGAACTGCCCTACTTCGGCCGCCCGACATGGGGATCTAGCACGTACTCACTCAGCGGGCCGAACTTTCTCTTCTCCGCATACAGCCGCCAGCGCCGGAATACGATTCGCAAACTCGCCATCACCGGAATCGAAAGGAAAATACCAAGAATACCGGCCACTTCGCCGCCCGCCATCACGCCAAAAATTGCGGCCAGCGGATGCAGTTCCATGCTTTGTCCCATGATGCGAGGCGACGATACGTAGTCCTGAATCAGGCGCCAGATACCGAGAAACAGTATTAACGCCAGCCAGTGCTTGTAACCCATTAACAGGGCCACGCCTACGATCGTGACTGCGGCCACCAGCGGCCCTAACACCGGAATAAATTCCAGCATCCCGCCCAGCGTTCCCAGCACCAGCGCATAGGGCATTCGCATCAGGGCGAGCACCCCCGAATAGGCGACGAACGTCAGCGCCGCCAGGGTGAGTTGTGCGCGGATGAAATGGGCCAGCATTTGGTTCAGGTCGCTGAGTACTCCCTGCAGCAATTCCCGCTGGGGCCGCGATTGCACCAAATCGAGCAAGACCTCGCTGAAGGCGCGGCCATCTCGTAGGAAAAAAATCGACAATAGCGGTACCACCACCAGCAGCCAAGCCTGTTTCGCCACTTCTGCTACCCGCAGTCCCACATTTTGCGCGAGTTTCTCGATCTCGTCGCTATGGCTGGCGAGGTAGTCGCGGAGGAATTCGACCATTCGGGAGTTCCAGCCATGCTCTTCCCCGAGTTGTTCCGCGATCTGCCCGGAGCTTAGCTTCGCCAAAGCTGGCAGCGACTGGCCTAAGCGGGCGCTTTCCCGGCCGATCCGCGGTCCCATGGAAATGAAAAACGCCACTACTACGCCCAACAGCAACAGGTAAATTACCGCAATGGCGCGGACGCGCCCATGCAGAAGTTTTTCCAGGTTCGAGACCAGTGGGCTCATCAGGTAGGCAAAGAAAATGGCAAACAGGAAGGCCATCAGCGTTTGCCGCGCCACGTAGAGAAACCCCAACCCCAGCGCAAACAACAGCACTGTAACCAGAACCCGCGCCGTTCGTGCATCCGCCACCGGCATGTGCCCGTCAACCCCTGATCAAAATCCCGCGCAGCTACCGCGCGCTCGCTAGTCCCGTACCACTTCTGTATTATCGTCCGTTATCAGCACCCGCATTAGCTTGAACTGGTCCTTGTCATCCACCCAAAGGGCCCAGGAGAACGCTTCGCCCTTCAGGTTCAACCGCAGCAATTCCCGCTCGGTTTCCCGGATTTTGACTTTCTCCCGTCCCACTAGTTCCATCCGCACCGGCATTGACGTCTGATCTTGAGGCACCAAAACACCAAATTCCATCGGTCCCTGCTTGCACTTCAGACTACCGCTTTCCATCTGGCAGTCGGCGGCCAGGTACCGCCACGCCAATACTTCGCGGTGCACAAAAAAGTTGTTGTCCAGAATGGCGGTTTTGCTGGGCATCAGGAATGGCTTTTCAGTCGGCTTCGAGGATGCCGCGGTGATGATCTTTTCACGCAAAAACTCGTTGTCGGGCGTTACCTCCAGCGAACTGCTGCTATCGCTCCACTCGTAACGAAGCAACTCGCCGCTGTCGCTCACCTCCAGTTCCGATTTTTGCCCCGCCGAGCCTGGGCTGCTAATTTCCTTTAATTTCGCTTTCACAATGCTGACGCCGTTTTCCTGATGCACGCTGAAGGTCTCGGTCACCACGCGCTGGCCGCGGACGAAAACCCCGAACGAGCCCTCGTCGACGGCGCTCGGCGGTTTCGGTTTATCCTTCTTGTCTCCGGCGTACAACACGACCGCACACCCCAGAACCGCCACCGTTGCCCATCCCATCCGCTCCATCAAAGTCACTTCTATTGTCCTCGTCTTCCGCGGCCGCGATCCAGGCGAAGAGCCTGAACCACCTCGGCCGCAATCCGCTCAATGGTCTTCCCGCCCGTCTCCTGTCGAAACGACGCCTTCAAGTAGTGCGGTTTCCGCGTCTCATAAAGCTTCCGAAAGCTTTGCAGATTACCCAGCAACGGACGCTCCATTCCTTGTCGTTGAGCCTGCTCGCACCGCCGCCACAATTCTTCCACTTCAGCGTCCAAGAACACGGTGGAAACATCACTAGTCTCCAGGAGACTGGCATTGCGCTTCTGTACAAACGCGCCACCCCCGAGGGCTACGATCCTCTCAGCGCCGAAGCTCAGCTCCGACAATAGCTCTCTCAAAGCTGCATGTTCCGCGCGCCGAAACTTCGCTTCCCCCGACTCGCGAAAGATTTCCCGCACCTTGCACCGCTCCCGCCGTTCAATCCGCTCGTCAAGATCTTCAAACGTCCATCCCAGTTGTTCCGCCAAGGCACGGCCTACACTGCTCTTGCCCGCGCCCATGAAGCCGATCAGGATTACGGCCCGTATAACGGACTGCTCGCCTGGCGGCTGAGCCTTGCGGTCAAACACACCAAGCCCCGTCGTTTTCGCCGGGCCTTGAGCAGACCGTTTGCGCCGAGCCGGTTTTCGCTTCGTTTTCTTTATTGTTTTTCGGAGCGTTTTCTGAGGTGAATTTTACCACTGAAGGTGCGCAGCACCACGGTCGAGGACACCGCTACTCGACCCATGGTACCTGCAAAGGCACGTCCCTTGTCGACTGCAAACCAGGTGTGATTTTTCGGTTGAAGAGGAATATCATCGTGCACTTCTCCCCGCACCGAGCGGGCGCTCACGTCGGCGGAGGTCCATTCCGGGATGGTAGCTTCGATATCGCCGCTGTGGCTGGTCAGCCGGTATTCGCCGCTGTTACCAAAGTCGCCGAGGTAAGTGATTCTGCCGCTGGTCGAAACCACTTGCACCAGCGGGCCGTTTACACCCCTCAGCATAACGTCTCCGCTGAGCGAATCGACTTCAACGTGTCCGTTTTGAATGTTATCCAGATTCACGGATCCATTCAGAGTCTTCACGTGGACGTGGGCGTCAGAGACGTCGCGAACGTCGACGGACGCCCCGGCTCCTTCCAGGTTGACATCGCCGTGGAGTTTCTCGGCGCGCAGTGAGCCCGTGCTCGAATGCAGGGTAACGCTGGCATCGGCGGGAACTAGAACTTCGTAATCAACCCGTCCCGAATCGGCGTCGGCCCCGGCCAGAAGGTGCGATTGGATATCCACACGGTTGCCATTCTGATTGTTATCCACCTCAACTTTGTCGGAATGCAAAATCGCGTTGACCACGACGGTATTGTTCAAGGACGGCTTGACCGAAATCGAGCCATAGGGATTCATCACCGACACGCCGGCCTTTGGTCCCACCGAGAAGTGATACTCCTTCTTGCTCTCGGCCACCAGCGTGCCCGCCACGATTACGCCAATCGCAACCAGTTTTGCCGCGCGTTTGCTTACCATATGCGACTTCCCCCAAGCCTGCTGATCAGCCATCACCGTGAACCTACTCGAAATGCTCAACCTCGAAATGCTCAACATTATTGCAGCGAACGGTCCATCGCCATCTCAAAAAGCATGGATTTCTGCTGGTACGCATCCATCAGCGACCGCCGGGCGTCCTCGTCATTCGGAGCCTCATCCACTACGCCCTGGGCATCGCGGATGGATTCATTCACCTGCCGAAGGTTCTCTAGGTATTGCGTCTTCATTTCCGGAGTGTTGTTGGCAATCTCCTGTCGCAGGTCGTCGTCATTAAGATCGGAGGGATTCGCTGCCGGCATGGCCACGGACGCTTGTCGAGCCAACTGATTCGGTTGCGACTCGCGCCGCACATAGACTCCCAAGCCCAGCAGTAACATCGCTGCTGCAGGTACCAGCCATCGCGCTGCCCCCCAGCGGGCGCTGAAAGAAGGTACGAGCGGCCGCGCGGGACGCGGGTGACGGATCAGCCCCTCTTGCCGTAACGCGAATTCAATGGAATTCCAAACTCTTGGGCTGGGTTCGTCAGCCTCGCGTAGTTGACTCGCCGCGGTCGCGATCAGATTCAACTCTCTTATCAGCGCTGAGCACGCTGGACACGCCCTCAGATGGGCGCGCTGTTCCACGTTGCCGCCATCGTCCACTTCCGCCAAGCTCCGTTGCAGCTCAACGCAATTCATACCCTCTCCCCAAGTCTGTTGCAGCGCTCACTGTCGCCGCAGCGCTTGCGCCCCTGCTCAGGTTAATTCCTGCAGTGTTCGTCGTTCAGTGTCTAACGTTTGCCTAACCTACTCGAGATTTCGCGGCCTTTTCGGCTCTATTCATCTTGAGCAGGTCGCGCAACTTCATGCGCGCCTTGTGCAACTGCGACTTGCTGTTTCCAATCGAGCATCCTGCGATCTTGGCGATTTCATTATGCTCGTAACCTTCAATGTCGTGAAGTACAAATATCGTCCGGTAGCCCGGCGGAAGATCTTCAACCGCCCTCTGCAACTGCATTCGGTCGATGGATCCGGCCAGGGCAATATCTTCCGCCCCGAAATCCCTTTTCGGAGAATCCTCCTCGGTCCCCTGCGTGGTTTCTTCCAGCGAAACAACGGGAAGACTCTTCTTCCTCAAATGCATCAGCACCACGTTTACCGAAAGCCGGTGCAACCAGGTCGAAAATGCCGACTCCCCGCGAAACGTCGCGATCTTTCGGAACAGCTGCAGGAATGCTTCCTGCGCCAGATCTTCGGCCTCCGCCGTGTTCGCCGTCATGCGCAGACACAGCGAATACACCCGCCGCTTGTGCTTGTCATAGAGCGCCTGGAACGCTTCCGCGTCCCCCAGCTTCGCCCGTTCGATTAACTGGGCTTCGCTAGGTTCAGTGCCCGGTAGCTGTCGTGGCTCGGTCAAGTTACCTATTCCGGGCCGCACTCGTTGGGATGCGGCATAAGTAGTTTGTGTTGTATCGTTTGCGCGGGTAGCGCTCTAACTTAAGTACCCTCTACGGTTCCAGAATATCAGAGTATTTCTACCGATCTTCGGATGTCCTTCCCTCACTCAATTTCCATCGCGACTATACCGGAAAGCCTTTCTAGGCGCAGGTTTGGATGACTCTGGTCACCCGAGACTTCAAACCCCAGTCCAGCTGAAGAGTCGCGACCTCCGCAAATTGGTAGTTTAAACGCGCTGCCGCCCCGCCGGGGCGATGCTTGCGGACGTGTCCTAGTAGTTCACGATCCCTGCAAACGATTTCGGATCAAGCGATGCCCCACCCACCAGCGCGCCGTCGATTTCCTCCTGGGCCATCAAAATCGAAGCGTTGTCTGGCTTCACCGATCCTCCATAAAGAATGCGCATCTTCGCTGCGAAGTCGCCCCCGAAGGCTTCGGCAGCTTCCCGGCGGATCACGGCATGAGCTTCGGCAGCCAGCTCCGGAGTCGCCGTTTTACCGGTGCCAATCGCCCACACCGGTTCATAGGCTACGACCAGCTTAACGGCCTTCTTGGCAGAAATGGCATGAAAGGCTCGGACACACTGCCGCCGCAGCACGTCTTCCGTAAGCCCAGCCTCGCGTTCTTCCAATACTTCCCCCACGCAGCAGATCGGCGTCAGCCCGGCTTCCAGCGCGGCTTTCAGCCGCAGGTTCACGGTGTCATCCGTTTCGCCGAAATACTGCCGCCGCTCCGAATGTCCGACGATCACGTGGGTCACACCCAGGCACACGAGCATCGGTGCAGAGATCTCGCCGGTATAAGCGCCGTCCGCCTTCCAGTGGACGTTTTGCACTCCAATCGCCACTTCAGAACCCCGCGCCGCAGCAATCGCCGCGTCCACGTCTGTATAGGGCGGACACACTACAATCTGGTCGCGGGTGTGACCCGCAACCAAAGGCAGAAATTCGCGGAAGTACAGGCGAGTTTCGTCCGGTGTCTTGTTCATTTTCCAGTTGGCGGCGATTAGCTTCTGTCTCATGAGGAGCTCTTTCGATTCGGAGTGGAGCTGCAATTCCTGGATGGCTCAAACTAGCAGCGGCTCGGCAAAAGTTCACTTCTTGTCCGTAAGTGCCTCGACTCCCGGCAGTTTCTTTCCTTCCAGAAACTCCAGCGAGGCGCCGCCCCCAGTCGAAATGTGCGTAATCTTATCCGCAACCTCGGCGCCGTGCACTGCAGCGACCGTATCGCCGCCGCCCACAATCGAGATCGCGCCCACATTCTCCGCCACCGCATGGGCAATCTTGAAAGTCCCGCGCGAAAATCCCGGAACCTCAAACACTCCCATCGGCCCATTCCACACGATGGTGCGCGCACGTGAAATTTCCTCCGAGAACAGCTCGATCGTCTTTGGCCCAATGTCCAGCGCCATGCGGTCGGCCGGAATAGGCTGGCCTTCGCCGATCTGCTGCACCACCGCGTTGGTTTCAGGCTTAATCGCCACCACGTGATCGATCGGCAGCAGGAACGTGACATTCCGCTTCTTCGCTTCCTCCAGCAGTTGCCGCGCCAAGTCAACCTTGTCGGCTTCGAGCAAAGACTTGCCAATCTGCTGTCCCTGCGCCTTCAGGAAGGTATAAGCCATGCCGCCGCCGATGATGAGCGAGTCGACCTTGTCCATCAGGTTCCGAATGACCCCAATCTTGTCGCTCACTTTGGCGCCGCCCAGGATCGCAACAAAAGGCGTCTCCGGATGCTCCAGCGCCTTGCCCAGATATTTCAGTTCCTTCTCCATGAGCAGGCCGGCCGCAGACTTCGAAACGAACTTGGTAATGCCTACCGTGGACGCGTGTGCCCGATGCGCGGTGCCGAAGGCATCATTGACATAGAAATCCGCCAGAGTTCCCAATTGCTTGGCAAACTTCTCGTCGTTAGCCTCCTCCTCAGGATGAAAACGGAGATTCTCCAAGAGCAGCGTCTGGCCTTTTTCCAGTTGCGTGGCCACTTCCTCCGCTTCGGGGCCGACGCACTCCGGGCAGAATCCCACGTTTTCGCCGCGTGCCAGTTCTTTGTCAAGCACCATGCGGAGCCGCTCGGCCACGGGCTTCAGGCTCATCTTCAGATTGACCTTGCCTTTGGGCCGACCCAGATGCGAAGCCAGAATCAGTCTCGCTCCATGGCGCAACGCGTACTCGATGGAGGGCAGGGTTTCGCGGATGCGCGTGTCATCCATCACCCGGCCGTCTTCCAGTGGAACATTGAAGTCGACGCGCATGAAGACGCGGTTACCGTTAAGAGGAAGATCGCGGATGGACAGCTTGGACATTGGCTGGTTCGTCCTTATCAGAAAAGTAGCGCCGCCGTCCCGGCGGCTGTCGTGCGCGCAGCTTGCCCGCACTCCTTAAAGCCGGCAAGGTTGCCGGCGCTACAAAAAATGCTATAGACCCTTGCCGGCGATGTAGTGAATCAGATCCCGCACCCGGCTGGAATATCCCCATTCATTGTCATACCAGGAGATTACCTTGACGCAATTGCCGCCGACCACGAGGGTCATGGGTGCATCCACGATTGAAGAACGCGGATCGCCTTTGAAATCCGACGAAACCAACTCATTCTCCTCATAGCCAAGGTAGCCCTTCAGCGGTCCGCTTTCGGAGGCCTTCTTCAGCGCCGCATTCACTTCTTCCTTGGTCGTCTTCTTTTCCACCCATGCCACCAGATCGACCACCGAAACATTGGGCGTAGGTACCCGCATGGAGAAACCGTCCAGTTTGCCGGCCAACTCGGGAAGGACGAGCTTCAAGGCCTTTGCCGCTCCCGTTGAGGTCGGGATCATGTTGATCGCCGCAGCTCGCGCCCGGCGCAAGTCCTTATGCGGGAAATCGAGAATCACCTGATCGTTGGTGTAGGAGTGAATCGTAGTCATGGTCCCGCTGACAATCTTGAACGTGTCATTGATCACCTTGGCGATCGGGGCCAGACAGTTCGTAGTACAAGAGGCGTTTGAAATGATGTGATGCTTGGCCGCATCATATTTCTCCTGATTCACGCCCAGCACCAGCGTAACGTCCTCATTCTTCGCAGGAGCGGAGATGATGACCTTCTTCACCGATCCCCGCAGGTGCTTCTTGGCGTCGTTCGCGTCAGTGAAGTGTCCAGTCGACTCAACCACCACCTGAGCGCCCACCGAATCCCAAGGCAACGCGCCCGGATCTCTTTCCTTAAACACCTTGATCGTCTTGTTATCAATCGTGATGCTGTCTGCGCCCGCCGAAATCTTGTTGGGCAGGTTGCCCAGAATCGAGTCGTATTTCAGCAGGTGGGCCAGCGTCTTCGGGTCGGTGAGATCGTTCACCGCCACGAATTCCAGGTTGGGATCGTTGAGCGAAGTCCGCAAAACGTTGCGGCCGATCCGTCCGAATCCATTAATGCCAACTTTGATTGCCATAATCTCTCCGTTCTTATCTTGATGTTCTAATGTTCGTATGAGTGCGACGTCAGAAACCTTCCTGAGCCGGTAGACAGACAGATGATGTTAGCAGGACGAGGGAACTGGCGTAAATGATCGCGTGACAGGAGTTGGAAGTGTCTGGTCCCCATCACGAAACCGGGTCGGTCTGATCCCCCAACGCTGAGGAAAGCAATGTTAAGGAAAGCTTAATTCCAAGAAAGCATCCGCCCTGCTGAACGGCGAGGTCAGCCGGGCCATCAAATACTTCCGGTTGATGGTCTGCCGGGCGTGGGCTTGCTCTTCCTGCGGCAGGATGCGCGCCAATGCCGCAACTTCGGGCCCGGTCACTTTTCCCCGGATGGTGCAGGGAGCTACCGTCACCTGCGGATTGTTGCGAATGCGCTTCGTCTTGCCCATCTTGCTGAGGGTCATCACGTAAAGCTTGTCGCCATCTTCGCCGAACCACACCGGGGTCGCGATCTTGGCCCCGTTCTTGCGGAAGGTGCCGAGCGAGATATACTTCTGGCCGCGGATTGCGTCGGGGATTGCCTGGGTCATGTTGACATTCTAGCGGAGTCGGCTCGGCTGTCGCGCGTGGTTCGCCCGAAGCGTTGGCCGATTGATCCTGCCCCCGCTTTGTGTTAAAAGCCTTGCATGCGTAAATGGATGCGCGAGCGCCTGCAGCGCCGCAAAAAGACGCCGGCAGAGCCCTCCGACCAACCCGCTCCCCCGCCTTTGCAGCCGGCGTATTTTGACGCGGAGCAGCCGCCCACCACGGCTCCCGAAGCCGGGAAGATCGAATCGGAAATCTCCGCTCCCCCGCCGGCTGTAGAGCCGCCTGTACAGGAAGTTCGACCGGTGCGCCGGTCGCGTTCGGCCGCTCAGGAACCGCCGTCCGAAGAACAGCTGGCAAGTCCGCAGCCTGCGTCTCCGGGTTCCGGATCAACCGGCCGCGGACGCCGCCGTCGCGGCGGTCGCGGGCGCGGCGGACGCGGGCGCGAGCAGGCCGTCGCTCAAGCCTTTGCCCCCGCGGCAGTGAAGGGATCCGTTCCGGTTGTGCCCGCAGAGCCGGCAGAGGTAGAGTTTTCGGACGCGGGAGATGGAGAAGAGCCAGAAATAGCTTCTCCGGTTGCGGCCGCACCGAGGGTTCCGGCAGTTCCCGCGGCACCGCAACGTCCCCCGAAAGGCGTCGTTGTTCTCGCCATTGGGCTGCCAGGCTCGGGCAAAAGTTCCTGGTTCAAGCGCCACAATGTGGTCCCTCTATCGAGCGACATGGTGCGTTCGCTGCTATTCGACGACGTCCGCGAGCAGCGTTTTCAAGACCTGGTATTTTCCAACCTCCGCTCTATGCTCAAAGCCAGGCTCATCGCCAAGCGTCCCATGAACTATGTCGACGCAACGAATCTCACACCTCAGGAACGCCAGCACTGGATCAAACTGGCCAAGGATTACCAATACGAAGTGCACGCGGTCTTCTTCGATGTACCACTCGATGTGTGTCTCGAGCGCCACCAGCGCCGCGACCTGGTTGTTCCTGAGGACGTGATGCGCCGCATGGCGGCCAAGCTGAAGCCTCCCGCGTTTGAAGAGGGCTTTGCGAAGATCACCGTCGTCCGGGTAAAGAAGAAGGACTCCGAAGGCTAATCCATTTTCGGAAACAGAGTAGACCAGAGCAGTTTTGTCATCCCGAGCAAAGCGAGGGATCTCGGTTCTGCTCTCGCGAATCTGTCGGGATATTCTATCCCTTGAGATGCGGCAGCATCTCCCTGAACGCTGGCGACGACGAGGACCGCATCAACTCATAGATCATCATCTCGGTCGAGGAAATGACCGAGCCCGCGGCACGCATTCTTTCCAGGCCAATCTTCCAATTCCACTCTGTTCGCGAGCTGACCGCATCCGATGCGACATGCACGAGGTAGCCTTCGCGCAGCGCCGCCAGCGCCGTCTGCATCACGCAAATGTGGCTCTCCATACCGCATAGCAGCAGGGTATTACGGTTCCCCGGAAGGCGCTTGAGCAGCGTACAGAAAACGTCGCTGCCAAAGCATGAGAATCTGTCTTTGTCGATGGCCTCGGTCTCCGGCAGCAGGGAAGCGATCTCCGGCACAGTCTTACCCAGCCCCTTCGCATATTGCGTGCTCACGATCGCCGGAATCTTGAGCACGCCCGCGGCGCGGATCAGTAGCGTGGAATTCCGAATGAGTTGTTCTTTCTGAAAAATCGGAGGAAGAAGTTTTTCCTGAATGTCCACCACGACGAGAGCGCATTGCTCCGACTCCAGCGGCCGGCGCGCAATTTCCGTATATTCGGTCGAGATTGCGGAAACATTCTCAGAAATAGTGACCATAAATTCTCCTTAGGCGGCGCAGCGGACAAACAGAGTTTAGCGCGAACCGATGGCAGAACGGTTGACCGGGGGGATGACTCGTTGGATAATGAATCGATTGCCCCCTCGTTCAACGGCTAGGACACCTGCCTCTGGAGCAGGCTATCGGGGTTCGAATCCCTGGGGGGCAGCCAATTCTCCGCAAACGCCGCTTCTTCCCCCATACAGCTCTACTTGGTGAGAGCATCCAAGTCCGACGCAGCAGAATCAATTTGGGCGGCTTCGCTCTCAAGCACTTTGGCAACCCGCGCGATCTCAGTGTCAGCTTCCTGCCAGCGGCGTTGCTCGACGGCCTCGCGAATCCCGGGCATGGTCTTAGGCGAGTATCCGGTATAAACGCCGGGCGCGTAAATCATGTGCCGGTACCAGGGGCGGCGCGGAAGACCTGTGGGATCGGTGAGCCCCCGCTCGCTTTGCAGCAGCTTCTGGTTCAGCGCGGCTAACTGCTTGTCGCTCCCGTGAAATCCCGAGGCTTCCGCTTTGTTGAAAGCAATCTTGTAACGCTCTGCACTCTTTGTGAGCGCTTCGAGAGCATTCTCCAGAGGCGCGAAATTCAAGTGTGGAGGGATATCTTCCGGCGGTGGCGCGACCGTCGGCTTGCGCGGATCGAGAGCGGCGTGGAACGCGCCTTCCTTTAACTCCAACTCGCGTTCGCGAGCCTCATCCTGCTTGCTCTGCAAAAGCTTTTGCAGATCCTTGTTGTAGGTCTGCATGGTATCGGCGAGATCGGTGAACTCGTAGGGCAGAACGTCGGCGTCGGCCATTCGCATCACCGCGGTGCCGATGGTTTGCGAAAGCGCGACACCGTACGCAAAATCGACGTCCGAGAAATGTGTAAACCAATAGAAGTCGTCGTAAATTGAGTGGTAGATTCCGCCATCATCTTCGCCCCCATAAGCAAGGTTGAGGGACGCGACGCCGAGGTGGTCGACGAACGCCGTGTAATCCGTTCCGGAGCCGAGAGCATTCATGCGCAAGTCAGCCCGCTGGCGCAGTTCTTTGCGCTCCTCGTCAGACTTGGCTTCGGTAATGCCGGCCAGCCGGTTGCGCTCGAAAACTGAGAGCTTGCTCTCCGGGTCGTCGATGTTGCGCGCCACGTTGTTCATGAAGTGCTCCAGCGAGTGGGATCCCTCCATGAGCAGATAGCCGCGGCCGTTGCCATCCGAGTTGATATAGACAGCGGCATGTTCCTGTAACTCGTGCCCGTGGGTTTCGGCCCAGGCAGTCGAACCCAGCAGCATCGGCTCTTCGCCATCCCAGGCGCAGTAGATGATGGTGCGCTTGGGCTTCCAGCCCTGCTTTAGCAATTCCCCGAACGAGCGCGCTTCTTCCAGTAGCGCAACCTGGCCAGAGATAGGATCCTCGGCGCCATTCACCCAACCGTCGTGGTGGTTGCCGCGCACTATCCATTCATCGGCTTCGGACGAGCCGGGAATGCGGGCAATGATATCGTTCACATCCTTCACATCCCAATTCGATTCAACCACCAAATGTACCTTCGAGGCGCCGGGACCGACATGGTAGGCAATCGGCAAAGCACCACGCCATTCGTCGGGCGCCAGCGGGCCAGTGAGAGCGGCCAGCAGCGGTTGCGCGTCTCCGTAAGAAATGGGCAGAGTGGGAATCTTTGTAATGCTGGGCGCATTGCTTGCAGTCATGTGCGGCGCGTTGGGATCGCCTCGATCAGGAGTGAGCGGATCGCCGGGATAGTTCGATGCAAAATCCATCACACTACCGCGCTGCACACCCTGATCGGGACGCATCGCGCCTTTCGGAAAAACATCGCCCCCAAAGTAACCGTCGTCCTTAGGATCCGAATAGATGAGGCATCCGACCGCGCCATGCTCAGCGGCAACCTTCGGCTTAATGCCGCGCCACGAATTGCCGTAACGCGCGATTACGATGGCGCCCTCCACCGAAACGCCCAGGCGCTGCAGGCGCTCGTAATCTTCGGGCAAGCCGTAATTCACATACACCAGCGGCGCGGTCACATCCCCATCATGGGAGTAAGCGTTGTAGGTGGGAAGTTGTTCGTCCCGCTGACTGGAGGTCGGATCCTCCGCTAAAGCAGGTTCTTGTAACTTGGCAACGTTGTGTGTGGGTGCAATCAACTCCAGCAGGCGGCGCTTCGGAGTAGGGAAAAGCACCTTGAAGCTTTCGATATGGGCGTCCAGTCCCCACTCTTTGAACTTCGAGAGAATCCACTCGGCATTTTGCTTATCGTAGGCAGATCCCACGTGGTGTGGCCGGGCACTCAGCAATTGCATGTAGTCGCGTTGCTTCTGAGCATTGGGAAGGGCGCGGAATTTGCTTTCCCACTCGCGCTCCGTCCGCGCGTTCGGAGTTGAAAATCCGTCGAGCGTGGCGTCTTGATTCGATTCCGGCGAATCCGCGAGGGCTGAGTGTAGAAACAAGCCGATGATGAGGAGTGCAAGGGTTGAGCGCCGCATGGGCCTCCTGGGATTTACGAACAAAGAGTATGCCACGGCAGAGCCTCGCTTTTCGATGGGACCGCAGAATTGTGCGCGGCGGGAACGAGAAAAGAAGCGGAAAACTCGCGGCCTCGCAGTTTTCCTTTTTGAAATCCCTCTGTTAGGCTGTCGCGGTTCAATGGAGGCGCATGATGCTCAAACCCTACGGTCTTAGGCTTTTTCTTATCGCCTTTCTTCTTTCGATTTCGACCACCGTCGTCCACGCGCAGCAGTCACTTCCAGCCCAGAAGCGCGTCGCCGTTCGTGCCGGGCGCCTGATCGACTGCAAGAGCGATGCCCCCATTTCGAACGCTCTGATCCTCATCGAAGGTGACAAGATTCTCAGCGTGACTCCCGGCGGCTCGCCGCCCGCGGGTGTCGAGTTGATCGATCTTTCCAAGGCCACCGTGCTTCCCGGCTTTGTCGACGCCCATACCCACGTACTACTGCAGGGGGACATCACCTCGGAAGACTACGACAAGCAACTCCTCAAGCAGTCCATCCCCTACCGCGCCATCCTGGGGGCACGCAACGCGCAGATTGCGCTCTCCCACGGCTTCACCGTGTTGCGCGACCTTGAAACCGAAGGCGCAATGTACGCCGACGTCGATATCAAGCAGGCCATCGCTAACGGCGAAATCCCCGGCCCGCACATGCAAGTCGCTACCCGAGCAATGACTCCCACCGGCATGTACGGCCCGCTTGGATATTCCTGGGAAATCCGCATACCTCAAGGTGTGCAGTACGTCGACGGAGTGGACGAAGCCCGCAAAGCGGTCCGCGAGCAAGCCATGTTCGGCGCCGATTGGATCAAGTATTACTCCGACCACGGCTACTTTTATGGTCCCGACGGAGTGCTGCATAGCCACGTCAATTTCACCGACGAAGAAGCCAAGGCAATCGTCGATGAGACGCATCGCATCGGAAAGAAAGTCGCCGCGCACGCCATCGGCAACGATGGCATTGCTGCTGCCCTAAAAGCGGGCGTCGACACCATCGAACATGGCGACGGGCTGAGCGAGCCGCAAATGGAAGAAATGGCGCGTCGCGGAATCTATTGGGTTCCCACCATCGCGGTTGGCGCCTATGTCGCCACCGGGCGCCAGGGCAACTGGCCGAAGATGGTCGACACGGAAAAGGCCGCGTTTCAACTAGCTCTGAAGAAAGGAGTGAAAATCGTTCTCGGCACTGACGCCGGTGGCTTCGACTGGAGAGATTTGAACGAAGCGAAGGAATTCGAATACTACGTCAATTACGGCATGACCCCGCAGCAGGCAATTCGAACTGCCACCACCACGGCCGCCGAACTCCTCGGCTGGTCCGACAAGATGGGCACCGTCGAAGCCGGGAAGTGGGCTGATTTGGTAGCCGTCTCCGGCGACCCCCTGAAGGACATCACCGAACTCCAGCGTGTCAAATTTGTGATGAAGTCCGGCAGCGTTTTCAAGAATGAGTTCAAATGACCGCAAACCCCCGCAACAAAACTTTACAGCGCGGGGCGGAGCGGAGCGGTATGATCCGAGCAAGACGGCGCCGAACGTCTGCACGATGCTATGAGGAGTCCTGGTTTTCGTATGCTGGTGATCAAGGGCAGGTTGCGCCCTGAGTATGTCATCCGGTTTGTCTTCTTACTTCACCTGGTCGTGTGTCACCCGCACTCTCTTCCGGGACAGGCCGCTGCAGAATCCGTCGCGGCGGTTCCCACGGATCCAGCCATTCATGATCGAGCCATCCATGGCGTGGTGAAGTCGGGGAACATGCCCATCCCCGGCGCTGGAGTTTCCGCTACCAGCAATGCCACGAAAGAACAAATCAATACGTGGACAGATGTCGACGGCAGTTACCGGCTGCCGATTCCCGCCGATGGCAGCTATACCGTGCGAGTGCAGATGGCCGCATTCGCCGCGAGTTCACAGGAAGTCGCGTTGGACCCAACCCATCAGGACGTCCTGACGAATTTTGAACTGATTCTTCTGTCGCGGGCACGCGAAGCTGCCCATGATGCCGCCCAAACCTCCCAGAACAACGACCAGCGCCGGACCAATGCGGCTGGACGAGGCTTTCAGAATCTTCCAGTGTTTCAGAGTGGAACGGGTCAAGATACATCAGGTGGGTCGATGAGCGACGTCGTTCCTTCTGGCATGCCAGTTCCTGGCATCGCGCCCGACAGCGCTACGGAATCCGTGGCGGTTTCAGGCAATACCTCCAATTCCTTCAATGCGATGAGCGCGGACGAAATGCAGCAGCGCTTCAACGACGCTCGTCAACAGGGCGGCGGATTCGGCGGTGGCGGCGGATTTGGTGGCCAGGGCGGTGGTTTCGGAGGCGGAGGGTTCGGCGGCGGCGGTTTTGGACGAAGAGGTTTCGACATCAATCGCCCGCATGGATCCTTATATTACGGCGTCGGCGATTCGGCTCTGAACGCATCCCCGTTCTCGCTCACCGGAGAGCCAACCGAAAAGCCTGCATATTTGCAGAACAGTTTCGGCGGCTCCGTGGGCGGACCGCTGAATATTCCCCATATCTACCATGGCGGCAGCAAGACTTTTTATTTCATCAACTACAACGGCAAGCGCGCGGAGAATCCCTTCGACCAGTTCTCAACCGTTCCGACCCTACTGGAGCGTCAGGGAAACTTTTCCGGTGTCACCTACACTTCGGGGCCGCAAGCCGGACAACCCGTAGAGCTATTCAATCCCGCCAACAACACCCCATATCCTGGGAATATTATTCCGGGATTCAGTTCGCAAACGTGTCCCGGCACCGGACCATCCAGCGGCGTGGCCGGGTTGCTGCAATATATCCCCTGTCCGAACCTTCCAGGCGACTATCAGAACTTCCACTACGTAACTTCCGCGAACAGCAACAGCGACGATCTGAACATACGGTTGAACCGTACCTTCGGCGCAGCGCCCGCCGGCGGACGCCGGGGGGGTGGGGGCCGCAACGCTCCGCGCAATAACCTGACCTTTGGCTTCCACTACCACGGCTCAAGCGCCAACCTGACGAATCCATTCCCCAGCGTGGGTGGCGACACTTCCGTCCGCAGCTTTGACATTCCGGTGTCTTATACGCGCAGCATCGGCAAACTGACCAACATTGTTCGCGCCGACTTTAACCGCAGCCGCACCAGCACCCAGAATCTTTATGCCTTCAACAACGACATTACCAATACGCTGGGAATCACGGGGGTTTCGCAGAATCCCTTCGACTGGGGTCTGCCGAATCTGTCGTTCACAGACTTCGCCAGTCTTCAGGACATAACTCCGCTGCTTACGCGCAACCAGACGTACACCTTTTCCGACAACGTAATCTGGAACCACGGCAAGCACACTTGGCGCTGGGGAGGAGATTTCCGGCGGGTGCAAGTCAACACGGAAACTGCCAGCAATCCGCGCGGCTCGTTCGTTTTCACCGGTCTCAACACTTCGGAGATCATCGGCGGCCAGCCTGTGCAAGGAACAGGATACGACTTCGCCGATTTCCTGCTCGGATTACCACAACAAACATCTTTGCAGTTCGGCTATAGCAACAACGGCACCCACTTCCGTGGCAACTTCTGGGATTTATATGTGCAGGATGAATGGAAGATGCGCGGCAATCTAACTCTGAATCTCGGAGTGCGCTATGAATACGTCTCGCCTCTCACTGAGTTGAACAATCTGATCGTGAACCTCGATCTTTCGCCGGGGGTGCTGAATCCGTCATTGCCGTTAGGTCCGGTGCCCGTAGTGCCGATTCAGCCCGGGCAACCGGGGCCCTACTACGGCCCCTTGCCGGCCAGCCTGATACGGCCGGATCGCAACAACTTTGCTCCCCGAATCGGTTTTGCCTGGAAGCCGTTTCCCAAGACGGTCGTCCGCGGCGGATACGGTATCAACTTCAATACCGGCGCGTATCAGGGCATCGCGCAGCAGCTTGCCCTGCAGCCGCCGAACGCCGTCACGGCGACCAACGTCCAGACCGCGCCGGGAGAACTGACGCTGCAAAGCGGATTTCCGCCAGCAGCTCCCGGCGCCATCACCAACAATTATTCGGTGAACCCCAATTACCGGCTGGGCTACGTGCAGATTCGCAATCTGGATATTCAACAGCAGATTCGTCCCACCCTGCTGCTGAATATCGATTACACCGGGACCAAGGGAACCGATCTCGACATTCTCGAAGCCCCCAACCGAACCGCGACCGGCATTCGGATTTCCGGGGTTGACGCCTTCACCTACGAAAGCTCCGTGGCCGATTCAGAGGCCAACGCCGGTTCGGTGCGGCTGCGCAAGCGCTTGTCGAAAGGGTTCTCAATCGGCGGCATCTACACTTTTTCCAAGTCGCTCGATGACGCTTCTTCCATCGGGGCCGGCGCAACTTCGGGGGCCAACACTCCGGGATTAGGTGCGGGCGGCACCGGCGCTGGCGGCGGAGGCGGCGGCTCATCGGGCGGAGGTGCGGCCAACGTCGCGCAGAATCCTTTCGATCTGTCAGCAGAGCGTGGGCTCTCCAGCTTCAACCAGACGCAGAAATTCACCGCAGACTATTTGGTGGAGCTACCCTTCGGTCACGACAAGCGCTGGCTCACTGAAAACACTCCGGCACGCGCGATCTTCGGCGACTGGCAATGGAGCGGCGACTGGACGATCGCATCGGGATTGCCCTTTACCCCGCGACTGCTGGGCGACGTCAATGATGTGAACGCGGGAACGAACGGCACGCTGCGGGCCGATCTGGTTCCCGGGCAATCGGTGAGTCTGTCGAATCATTCGATTGCAGAATGGTTCAATACCGCTGCATTCGTTGCGCCGCCATCTGGACAGTACGGCAACGCTCGCCGCAACAGCATCATCGGCCCACCCACCAAAGTTTTCGATATGGCATTCACCAAAATCATTCCCCTGAAAGAAGCGCGCGTGCTCGAGTTCCGGGCGCAGGCCACCAACATTTTCAACATACCGAACTACTCCTCGATCGATACCAACTTGAATTCGCCAACATTCGGCCGAGTTACAGCGGTTGGGGCTATGCGGCAGTTCACGATTACGTCGCGCTTTCGTTTCTGAGGAGACTGCTATGAGTTCAACGCCAACCCGATTCGCCGACAAAGCCGTAGCGGTGCTCCTGGTCCCTGTGCTCCTGTGCGCGGTATTGCCTTCGCAACAGGACTCGGGCTTCGTGCTTCACGTGGAATCGGATCTCGTGCTCGTAAACGTCACAGTACGGGACAAGAACGGAAACTTCGTGCAGGGACTGAAACCTGAGAACTTCACCATTCTCGAAGACAACAAACCGCAGAAGATTGTTTCTTTTGACGTAGAGAACGTGGATGCGGTGCCAGCGTTGGATGTGGCCCAGGCCAAACCGCTGCCGGAAGCGGCTCCGGCGCAGCCGGCTCCTGCAACTTCTCCGGCGAATTCTGCGGCGCAGTATAAAGATCGGCGCCTGATTGTCTTGTTCTTTGATCTCTCTGCCATGGAGCCAGACGAAATCGACCGCGCAGTCACCTCCGCCGAACACTACGTCGATACCCAAATGGCGCCCGCAGACCTGGTTTCGATTGTTTCTCTGGGAAGCTCGCTGCTAGTGAACCAGGACTTTACCACCGATCACGCACTGTTAAAGAAACAGTTACAGGCATTCAGCTCAGGTAGCGGCCAGGGCTTCGAGGAAGGCACTACGGGCACGACCGAAGGCACGCCTGACACGGGTCAACCGTTCACCGCTGACGACACCGAATACAACATCTTCAATACCGACCGCCGGCTGGAAGCGTTGCGCTCCGTAGCCGAGAAGTTGGCGTACATCCAGCAAAAGAAGTCGCTGATTTATTTTTCCAGCGGCATGGACCGCACCGGTATTGAGAATCAATCAGAACTGCGAGTAGCCGTAAACGCGGCGGTGCGCTCCAACCTCGCGATTTACACTATGGATATGCGCGGCCTGCAGGCGCTGGTTGCCGGCGGGGAAGCGCAGAATGCCAGCCTGCGCGGGGTTTCCGCGTATTCCGGACAGGCGACGCTCAACGCTTTGAATTCCAATTTCACGACGCAGGAAACTCTGGTGACGCTCGCTAGCGACACGGGCGGACGAGCCTTTCTCGATTCCAACGACTTCAGCAAAATCTTCAAAGGAGTCCAGCAGGACACATCGACTTACTACCTGCTCGGCTATCACAGCACGAACCCCGCGCGCGACGGGCATTACCGGCGCATCATCGTGAAGAGCAGTGTTCCCGGAGTGAAGATCGACTTCCGGAGGGGTTACTACGCGCCCGCGGATTTCAAGCATTCCACCAGCGATGACAAGGAAAGGCAACTGGAAGAGGAACTTGCTTCCGAACTGCCGGCTACGGACTTACCGCTGTATCTCGGCGTCTCCTATTTCCGGATGGAAACCAATAAGTTTTTCGTTCCCATCTCGCTGGTGGTGCCGGGATCGCAGATTCCTTTCGTCCGCAGCAGCGACCAGGACAAGGCGACTCTGGATGTGATTGGGATGGTGCTCGACAGCGAGCACCATCCCCTGAACAGATTCCGCGACACCGTGAAGCTCGCGGTGAATACCTCAACTGAGGTGCAAAAAAAGAATGTGCAATATGACACCGGAATGAGCCTGTTGAGTGGCAAGTATCACCTGAAGTTTGTCGTGCGCGAGAATCAGACCGGCAGCATGGGTTCGTTCGAAACCGATATCGACGTGCCCGACCTGAAAGCGCAGCCCTTGAAGATGAGTTCCGTCGTGCTGGCCAGCCAGATTCAACCGGCAAAGAAGGGTGCGAACCCGAATCCGCTGATTCACGATGGTTCCGAAATCATCCCGAGCATCACGCACGTTTTCTCGGCCACCCAGCACCTCCTTCTCTATTACGAGGTTTACGATCCAGCACAGCCGGCGGTCTCGAATTCTGCGACAGGCGCAGTGCAGAAGCCGAGCATACGGCTGCTGACAAATGTCGCGTTCTACCAGGGCAAGGCCAAAGCCTACGAGAGTTCGTTGGTGGAGTTGACAGAATTAAGTGTGCGAGATCGCAAGGCTGCCGTCTTCCAATTGGATGTGCCGCTGACATCGCTCAAGCCCGGCTTTTACACCTGCCAGGTGAATGTGATCGACGATGCCGGCGGACACTTCCTTTTCCCGCGTCTCGCCTTGCTGATCCGGACGGAGCCCAAGGTCTGACCCACGCCGCCGCGACGAAGAGCGACGAACTGCACCATCACTCAGCTGCCCACATACCGCGCATACAGACTGCGCGCCACCCCGGTTTCCGTCGTCCCCTTGATGATTGCCCGCCCATCCGGAAACAGCGTCATCTCATAGGGCTCGCGCCAGAACTTCAACACAAATTCGTTGTGCCGCACAACCCCGTGTGACTTGAGCCGCCGCTGCATCTCGGCAAAGTCGATCGGCCGGGCGCGTTCATGAATCTGGACAGAGTTTCTTCCACACATCGTGATATGCGGACGCCCCTCTCCCGCCAGATACACAAACTCCCTCTCTCCACACGCCCGGCAGCCCGCTCGCGGATGCGACGCCGCAATCTCCGCCTGCTCGTTGCTCCAAACATCAAATGACCACAAGGTATTCCGTAAGTGCTCGGCCGCGGCGCCCCCTATCAATAATTTCATCGCTTCGGTCGCAGCAATCGACGCCACCAGATTCACCGCCGTATTCAATATCCCGGAGGTTTCACAAGTCTCCACCATCCCCTGCGGCGTATCCGGAAAAATGCACGCCAAACATGCCGTCTTGCCCGGCAACACGTTCAGGGTCACGCCATAACTGCCCACCGCCGCCGCATAGATCCAGGGCAGGGAATTCTTCACCGCATAATCATTCACCAGATATCGAGTCTCAAAATTGTCAGTGCCATCAAGGATTACATGCATCCCCTCAAGTAACACATGAATGTTCCCCGGAACCAGATCCTCGACCCGCGCTTCCACCACAATCTCCGAATTGAAAGCGGCAATCTTTCGCGCCGCGGCGATCGCCTTGGGCAAAGACTCGGCCGCATCCTTCTCCTCGAACAGCGATTGCCGCTGCAGGTTGCTCGCCTCCACGTAATCGCGATCGATAATCCGCAGTGTTCCCACGCCGGCACGCGCCAGTAGTGACGCCAGCGCCGAGCCGGTCGCTCCGCACCCAACAATCGCGACTTTCCCTGCCGCCAGACGCTGCTGGCCCTCCGCTCCGATTCCGCGAAACAGAAGCTGCCGCGAATACCGTTCCTCGAATTTTTCTTTCTCCACGCCCTGCCTCAAGGAGGTCACCAGTTTTTTCCTGCAAAACCTTTATTATAAGTGTCTGGACTGCTTCAGCCGCCAGGATGCAGACAACACCGGCCTTCCGCGCTTCATCGAACATAGGCAACGGGCCCAAGGACACTATTTGCTGAGACGGTACGCCTCATTCGTAGTCGTGATCATTGCTGCGCTCGGCCCGGACCTCTTTGCCGGATCTTCAGCATCCATTTCTTCGTCATCCACTCAGGAAACTCAGGCCGCGCAGTCCACATCGGCTCTCGCGTCCATGTCTGAATACACCGGACGCACCGTCCAATCCATCGAACTGCCCGGCGTCTCGGATCGCGACCACTTGCTTCAAATGCTCCCCCAGAAACCAGGCCAGCCGCTCGACCGCGACCAGGTCCGCGAAAGCATCCGCATCCTCTTCGCTACCGGACGCTTTGCCGACATCCAGGCCGAGGTCACTCCCTCTGGCCCGAATGTGGTCCTCACATTCACCACCTCCCTGAACTTCTTCGTCGGAGCTATTGAGGTGGAAGGCGCTCCCGCGCGTCCCAACACCAACCAGATCGTAAACGCCACCAAGCTGCAACTCGGCGAACTTCATACTCTTAGCAAACTAGAACACGGCCTGCAGAACGTTCGCCAGCTCATGCAGGAGAACGGCTACTACCGCGCACGCGTCACCGCCGAAAGCACTTCCAACGCCGCTACCGAACAGGTCAATATTCTTCTCCACATCACTCCGGGAGAGCCTGCCCACGTCGGCGAGGTCAAACTGACCGGCCATTCAGCTCTGTCCCAGAGCCAGCTTCAGGACATCGCCAGGATGCACCCCGGCGATCGCGTTACGGCTGCTCGCATCACCAATTCTCTTCAGCGCCTGCGCAAAAAGCTTCAGAAACAACAACGCGTCCTCGCGCAGGTCTCGATCGCCGAGCAGAAATTCAACCCTGAATCCAACTCCGTCGACTATACCTATTTAATCGAGCCCGGACCTGTGGTCGTTATCTATGCCCAGGGTTTCCGCATCAGCCGCGGGGTCATGAAGAAAGAAGTTCCCGTCTACGAGGAAAACGCCCTCGATGACGACCTACTGAACGAGGGCAGGCGTAACCTTCTCGACTATCTTCAAAGCCGCGGACGCTTCGACGCCACGGTCGAGGTCCAGAAGGAAACCGCCCCCGATACTCTGCGCGTCACCTACCGCATCGATCCTGGCCCTCTGCACAAACTCGCACTCATCGACATTACTGGAAATAAGTATTTCCCCCGGCGCACGCTCCGGAGCCGCCTCCAGATTGAACCCGCCGGCAAATTTTCCTCGGGACGCTACAGTGGAGATCTTCTCAAACGCGACGTCGCCGACCTTCAGGCTCTATACGTCTCGAACGGATTCCGCGAGGTCAAGATTCAAACCAAAGTCGACGACGACTATCATCACGCCGACAATCACCTCGCGGTTCACATTCAAATCGAAGAGGGTCCGCAGACTCTGAACGGGGCAGTGCAGATACTAGGCAATCAGAAGATTGACGCCAAGGCGTTCGCTGAACTAAAGACGATCGAAGGCCAGCCTTACTCCGAACAAAACCTGGCCGATGACCGCGAGTCCATCCTTAACTACTATTTCAATCACGGCTTTTCCAACGCCAACCTCGAAATCACCACCAAGCCTTCCCCTGGCCACGCTGATCGCGAAGACGTCACTTACACGATCCGGGAGGGTGATCAGTTCTTCGTCAGCCAGGTGATGGTTGCCGGGCTCGATCATACCCGGCCCTACGTCGTTCAGCGCGAGATTGAGGTGGTTGCCGGACAGCCCCTGAGCCAGGGGGACCTCCTCGACACCCAGCGTAAACTGTACGACCTCGCCATCTTCAGCCAGGTCGACACTGCCGTCCAGAATCCTGATGGCTCCGACCCCCAGAAAAACGTTCTCGTCCAGGTGCAGGAAGCCAAGCGCTACACCTTCACCTACGGCTTTGGACTGGAATTTGAAACCGGCCTGCCCGCCGGATCGAGCGCCCCGACCGGAGCCACCGGTGTGAGTCCGCGCGTAGGATTCGATGTTACCCGCCTTAACATGGGCGGCCGTAATCAGACGTTGACCTTCCAGTCCCACGTCGGACGCCTTCAACAGCGCGGGCTTATCGGTTACGAAATCCCCAAGCCCTGGGATAATGACCGCTTCAAGATCTTCTTCACGGCTTTTTACGACAACAGCCTCGACGTCTCCACCTTCACTTCCCAGCGACTGGAAGGCAAGGTCGGTCTTCGTCAGCAAATTGGCCCGCTGCTGCCGAATTACTCCTCGTCTATCACCTACCACTTCGATTACCGCCGCGTGAAAGCCAGCGACTTGGTTTCGAACTTTTCACCCACCGAATTCAGTTTGTATTCCCTGCCCGCCCACGTCGGCGGACCGGGTTTGACCTTCATCCGAGACAAGCGCGACAGTCCTCTGGAAAGCACAAAAGGCCAGTACTTCACCATGGATGTTTTTCTTGCATCCAGTTACGTTGGTTCTCAGGCCAATTTCGCCCGCGCTCTCAGCCAGGATTCCACCTACTACGCCTTTGGGCGCGCGAATCACAAGTTTGTCTTCGCTCGCTCCACCACCCTCGGGCTGGAGCAGGTCTATAACGGCACCCGAGTCCTGCCACCCGGGTCCTGTCCCCTCAATGGCCTGCAGACGGCCTGCCAGGCGGGAATTTCCATCATCCCTCTGCCCGAACTTTTTTTCGCTGGCGGCGGCAACTCCCACCGCGGTTTCGGGTTAAATCAAGCAGGACCACGCGATCCCGATTCCGGTTTCCCAGTCGGCGGCTCCGCGCTGTTCATCAACAGTGAGGAACTACGCTTTCCGCAGATTAGCCTGCCTTACCTCGGAGAAGGCTTCGGGTTCGCCATCTTTCACGATATGGGCAACGTCTTCACGGCCGGCCACGATCTGCTCACCGGCCTGATGCGCTGGCACCAGCCCAATCCCGCGCAGTGTTTGGTAACCAACCCCGGCGCGATCATTCCAGGGTGCGAAACATATTTCAACAACAGCGGGTACGACTACACTTCTCACGCGGTTGGGCTTGGGTTGCGCTACAGGACCCCTATTGGCCCCTTGCGCTTCGACTTCGGGTACAATCTAAATCCGACATATTATTTACAAGGGGTCACGTTTTCCCAGACTACGGGCCAGGCGCTCACGTTCGAGAGTCAGCGTATGCGCCATTTCAACGTTTTTTTCAGCATAGGTCAGCCATTTTAATGAGATTTCGAAACAACCCAACGATCACCGTGGTCGCGCTAACACTTTTGCTGGCGGCACTCTCGCTTGCAGCTGAGCCCGGCTCGGCCCAGGTGATCGACCGCATCATCGCCACTGTCAACGGCCATGTAATTCTGCAGTCCGATTGGGACGAAGCTCTGTGCTACGAGGCTCTGCTCACCAACCGTACCCTCGCTCGGTTCACCGAAGATGAACGCCGCGCCGTTCTCGATCGTCTCATCGACCAGGAACTCCTTCGTGAGCAGATGAAGTCCGCCGACTTTCCCCACGCCACCGACGCCGAGGTCGCCGCCCGGGTGGCCGATGCCCGCAAACAATATCCTCAGGCCACATCGAGTGATGCCTGGCAAGGTCTTCTTGCCGAGTACCATCTGGCGGAAAGGGATCTCCTCGCTCACGTCCGGCAACAGATCGACGTCATGCGCCTGGTCGACGCCCGCCTTCGTCCCGCCGTCGAGATCGATTCCAAGTCCATCGAAGAGTACTACCGCGATCAGTTTGTCCCCAAACTGAAGCAATCTGGCGCGTCCGAAGTCCCTCTTGCTGAGGTTTCCGCCAAGATTCGCGAGCTGCTCACCGAACAGAAAGTCAGCGAGTTGCTTATTTCCTGGCTGCAGACATTGCGCTCCGAAGGGCAGGTCAATATTCCCGGCGTCACGCCCTCTGCGAACGACCCGGGAGTCCGCTCCCAGTGACCGAATCAGCCTCCAAGCCTACCGGCCGCCGATGGTGGAAATATCTGCTGTTTGTTGCCGCGGCCGGCCTGCTGACCGCTCTTGGCCTGCTGTTCTACGTCAACACAGACTCTTTCCAGTCGCTGGTCCGCCGACGCCTCGTAACTGAATTGGAGCGCATCACCGGCGGCCGGGTAGAAATCGGCAGCATCCACACCTCGCCCTTTCGTCTCCAGGCCGACGTGCGCGATATCACCGTCCACGGCCGCGAGTCGGTTTCCGACGTTCCTCTGGGTCATGCCGAACGCATTGTCGCGCGCCTGAAGCTTAGCTCCCTTATTCGTTCCGAGTTCGGCTTCCACGAAGTCATCCTCGATCAACCCGTCGCCCACGTGATTTTCTATTCCGACGGCACCACCAATTTTCCGCCAAGAAAAGTCGCGCCCGTCGCTGGCAAGACCTCCGTCGAGCAACTCTTTGCTCTTTCTATCAACCATTTCGAACTTCGCCATGGCCGCATCCTTTGGGACGACCAGACCATCCCGCTTGACTTTGCCGTCCGCGACACCTCGCTCCAGATGGACTATTCCTTGCTCCACCGCCGCTACAACGGACGCCTTCTCCTCGGCATGGTCGACACCAAGCTGGTGGACTGCCGCCCCTTCGCGTGGATGACCGAGCTGGAATTCAGTCTCGGATCCGACTCTGCCACGGTTTCCTCTCTCAAATGGAACTCCGGACACTCGCATCTCTCAGCCAGCGGAGAGATCACAGATTTCCGCCGCCCCCATTTCAATGGCTCCTACGACGCCCAACTCGATCTCACCGAAGTTGCGTCCATCGCCCGCCGCCGCGAACTGCGTGCTGGCGCGCTCGCACTCAAAGGTCACGGAGAATGGTCACTCGATCAGTTCGCCACCAACGGCCTGCTTACGGTCAAAGAGCTAGCCTGGCAGGACGACCGGATTTCGTTCTCCCGCGCGGCGCTCGATACCGGATACACGGTCACGGACACGCAACTCAAACTCTCTAAGCTGCAAGGGAGGATCTTCGGTGGTAGCGTTACCGGCGATGCTGAATGGAACCAGTGGCTCGCGCCCGCACAGCACCTGACACCTGCTGCCAGAAAAGTCCTCGAGACCGCCGTCATTTCTGCCGCTCCGCCCCTCAATAAATCCGGCCAGAAAATTGCTAACCGAAAACCGGCCGCACCGAAGCCAGCGGCAGCCCAGAGCGCGTCAGTCCTTCTTCATCTCCGCGACCTCTCTTTGGCAGATCTCGTTGGTGCGATCACCACTGCCGCCCATCCCCTCTCACGCCTCCACCCCGTCGGCTTAGCCTCCGGAACTCTCGAAACTCGCTGGAAGGGAACTCCCAGGGATGCGGAAATACAATTTACTGCCGATCTGGTTCCTCCCCTCCATCCTGCGCCCGCGGAACTCCCAATCACCGCCCGTGCAAGTGGCGTCTACCGCGCCGCCGTCGACGCTTTAGACTTGCCTCAGTTTTCCCTCAGCAGCCCTACTTCCCGCGTGCAGGCCTCTGGCACGTTATCTGCCGCATCCGCAATGCGCCTCTCTGTCACCACCTTGAGTATGGCCGATTGGCTGCCCTTCATCGAGGTCGTTCGCGGCCCCGCGATGTTTCCAGTGGCGCTGAACGGCAGTGCTACCTTCACCGGCAATATGACCGGTTCATTCTCCTCTCCTCAAATTGCCGGCAATCTGCAAGTCAATGATTTCGACGTCACCCTGCCCGCCACAGCGAATACGCGTAAAAGTCGATCGCAATGGGATTCTCTTTCCGCATCCATCCAGGCTTCCTTCCGCGCCATCACTTTTCATAACGCTACTTTGCGCCGTGACGATTCTTTCGCCGTATTCGACGCATCCGCTTCGCTTCAGGAGGGTCACTTCACCGGAGACAGCACTTTCAACCTCCGCGCCAGCGTCCACAGCGCCAACCTGACCGACCTCGAGGCCTTTGCCGGATATAACTTCCCCATCTCCGGCAAGACCGATCTTTTCGTTCAGGCCGGCGGTACTTTCTCCGACCCTCACGCCGAGGGCCAGATTCATCTCAGCAATGGTGCCGCCTACGGTGAGGTCATTCAGCAGCTCGATTCTCCCTTCCATGTCGCCCACGGCGAAATCGCTCTCGACAACTTGCATCTCGTCCACGACGATTCCGTCATCACCGGAATCGCAGCTTACAATCTTTCCGCCCGCTCCTTCCGGCTCGACATTGCCGGCAACAACCTCGACCTGGCTCGTGTGCAGCAGATTTATTCCGATCGCCTCTCCATCGAAGGGCGCGCCGATTTCGTCCTCAAAGGCTCCGGCACCGCCGACGCGCCTTCGATCAATGCGGACGTCCACATGCGGAGTCTCACCCTCGATCACGAACTCGAAGGTGACGTCGACCTGCACGCTGTAACTCAGGGCAGCGAGTTGCACCTCACCGGCAATTCAAACTTCCCGCAGGGTTCACTACTGGTCAGTGGCATCATTCAGCTGCGCGACGACTATCCCGCCGACCTTACATTCAAAATGGACCGACTTGATCCCGACGCTCTTTGGCGTTCCTATCTCCGCGGCCAGACTGCCGGACATTCCGCTGTCGCTGGTTCTCTTCAGCTGCGTGGCCCGCTCCGCCTGTGGAGGCAATGGACTTTGGAGGGCAATCTGACCTCGGTTGCGCTCGACGTCGACAACGTTAAGGTGCACAATCAGGATCCCATTCGCTTCTCGCTCGCCGATAGCACCCTCAACATACAGCAACTCCATCTCGTGGGGGAGGGAACCGACCTCACTGCTCAAGGCTCCGTGCAACTCTCCGGCGATCGCATCCTCAATCTAACCGCTGATGGACGTCTCGACCTTAAACTCCTCTCCGGCCTCAATCCTGACTTTACGTCTTCTGGCCTCCTCGCCATAAACGTGACCGTCGGAGGCACCTTGGCCCAGCCTTTTCCTCATGGCCACGCGCAGGTCACCAATGGGTCGCTTTCCTACGCTGGCCTGCCCAGTGGTTTGAGCGAACTCAACGGCTCAATTTTCTTCACTCGCGATCGCGCTCTCATTGAAACTCTTACCGCGCGCACCGGAGGCGGCACGCTCGACTTCAAGGGTGACGCCACCTACTTCAACCAGCAGATCAACTTCAACCTCACTGCCACCGGAAAAGACGTGCGCTTGCGCTATCCTCCCGGCGTCAGCTCCACCGCCGATGCTGAATTGCATTGGGTGGGTACCCGCTCCAATTCCACCGTCTCGGGCGACATCAGCATCAACAAGATGGCTGTGACTCCGGGCTTCGACTTCAGTACCTATCTCCAACGCAGCCGGCAGTTTTCCCCTGTTAACTCCGCTAACTCTCCGCTGAACAACATAAAACTCGACGTCCACGTCGTGACAGCTCCCGAACTCCAGATGCGCACCGCAATCGCACGCCTCTCCGGCGACGCCGACCTCCGACTGCGCGGCTCCGTGGCTCGTCCCGCCGTTCTTGGCCGGGCCGATATTCTTGAAGGTCAAGCCACTTTCCATGGCATCCGCTTTACTCTCGAGCGCGGCGACATTACCTTTGCCAATCCGGTCGCCATCGATCCCCAACTCAATCTGCAGGCCTCTAGCCATGTCCGCAACTACGATCTCAACATCACGGTTACCGGCACCGCCGACCGCCTCAACATTAACTACCGCTCCGAGCCTCCTTTGCCTAAGTCCGACATCATCGCTCTCCTCGCTTTGGGCCGCACCAATCAGGAATCCGCGCAGCTTCAGGAGCAGTCATCCGGACAGAGTGCTTTTTCCGATCAGGCCAGCGCCCTCATCCTCAGCCAGGCCCTGAATAGCACGGTCAGCAGCCGCTTCCAGCGCCTGTTCGGCGCCAGCAACATCAAAATCGATCCTCAGGGACTCACCACCGAAACTAATCCCATCAGCAACGGCCCCCAGATCACCATCGAGCAACAGTTCTCCAACAACCTGTCTCTTACCTACTCCACCAATGTCTCGCAGAGCTCGCAGCAGATCATCCAGGGGGAGTACTATCTGAATCGTAACGTCTCCGTCGTCGGCACCCGGGACCAGAACGGTGTGATCAGCTTCGATCTGCGCGTTCGCCACCGAAAACAATAGAACCAGCGAGCCTGGGTCAGCCGAGTCTTGTCAGCCGAGTCTTGTCAGCCGATTCTGGTCAGCCGATTCTGGTCAGCCGATTCTGGTCAGTCGATTCTGGTCAGTCGAGTCTGGTCAGTCGTCGAACCAAAGCCTTACCGCTGGAGGCCGAAAGCCGAGGCCCGAAAGCCGCAACCCATGCCTGACCCGACCGCCGCGCGGCAACTCATGGTCAACTCCCAGCTCCAGGATCGCGGCATCTCTGACCGGCGTGTCCTCGAGGCGATGCTGCGTGTCCCACGTCATCGATTCGTTCCTGAACCTTATCGCAGCCAGGCATACGAGGACCATCCCCTGCCCATCGGCGAAGGCCAGACCATATCTCAGCCGTACATCGTTGCCCTTATGCTCGAGGCTCTTCAACTCGCCCCCACTGACAAGGTTCTCGAGGTTGGAACGGGTTCGGGCTATGTAACCGCTCTGCTCGCCGAGCTTGCGCAGCAGGTTTTCTCCATCGAACGCCATCCCGCCCTGGCTGAGGGCGCGCGCGAGGTTCTCGGCGAACTCGGCTACAACAACGCCCGAGTCGTTACCGGAGACGGCGCGCTTGGTCTTCCCGTCAGCGCCCCGTTCGACGCCATCCTCGTCTCCGCCGCCGCTCCCGATCTGCCTTCCGCGCTTCTCACCCAGCTCAGCGATTCCGGAAGAATGATCGTGCCCGTCGGCGCCTCCGACTCTCAGCAGTTGCAGTTCATCCGCGCAGTCAACGGACAGCAGACTGTATCCCTCCGCGAGCACGTCCGCTTCGTTCCACTGGTGCTCAAGAATGAATGATTCTTTGCACCGGGCCCGCCACGATTTCGAGGGCTTCGTGTCGCTATCTGGCTAGTCGACGTTAGAAGACTACCGAGGATGCTGGAACGCTGAAATGAGCGCTGAGACGGGAGTTTCGGGCGAAGCCTGCTGAACAAGTTGTCCCGCCGAGTCTTGAGCATATTGCAACACGCGGTTGGGGAATACTCCGAAATAGAGGGTTGCAATGATGCAGGCTGCCAGCGCAAGACCCAGCGCGAACGGAACCCGTGTCACAGGCACTTCCTTCCGAGATTCGCGCATGTACATCATCACGATGATGCGCAGGTAGTAATACGCACCTATGACGCTATTCAGGACACCGATGATCGTCAGCCAGATCAAGTTGGCCTTCACCGCTGCGCTGAACACGTAAAACTTCGCAAAAAAGCCACCGGTCATCGGGATGCCGATCAGCGAGAGCAGAAAGATGGTCAGCGTTGCCGCCAGCAGCGGCGAACTGCGTCCCAAACCCTCATAGTCTTCGAGCGTTACATAGCGCTCCCCCGCGTTGGCGAAGTGGCTCACGACTGCAAACGCCCCCAGGTTCATCGCAGCATAGGCCGCGGTGTAGAACATTGCGGCTGACGTTCCGAGAGCGGGCGCGGCCGCGAAAGCCACCAGCAAGTAGCCCGCATGCGCAATCGAGGAGTACGCCAGCAGCCGCTTCACGTTGTTTTGAACCAGCGCGCCCAAGTTGCCCAAAGTCATGGAAAGCGCCGCTGATACCCAAATGACCCAGAATATGTCGTGCACATTAATCACGAAAACAACGCGTAACAAAACCGCGAAAGCCGCAGCCTTAGGCGCGGTCGACATGAAGCCCACAACCGGCGCCGGAGCTCCTTCGTAGACGTCGGGAGTCCAGATGTGAAAGGGTGCCGCCGCAACTTTGAAGCCCAGCCCCACGAACATCAATGCCACGGCCACGGACGCCAGCAACGGAATCGGGCCGCCGCGCAAGCTCCTGCCGATCAGGTCGATATTCGTCGAGCCCGTGGCCCCAAACATTAGTGCCACCCCGTACAGGAAAAACGCCGTCGCGAACGAACCCAGCAGAAAGTACTTCAACGAGGACTCGGCGCTCGCAGCCTCGTTCCGGCGGAATCCCGCCAGCACATAAGAAGAAATGGAAGAAATCTCGAGAGCGATGAAAATCAGAACCAACTCAATCGCCGACGACATTAGCGCCATGCCGACCACTCCGAACAAGATCAGAGCGTAGTATTCTCCCGCACGAATCCGCTGCACCGCCATGTATTCCCACGAGCTAAGGATGACGACAGCAGCGATCGCGATCACCAGAACATGGAAGAAGACACTGAATCCATCCACCTTCACCATGTTCCAGAACGCCAGCCCCGGAGACTGTGCCATGAACCACGTAGCCCCGAGCGCCGCCAACGTTCCCAGCAGCGCGATTACGCCCAGAAGCTTCTGACCGGCCTCTTCGTCGAGCAGAGGTTCGAGCACCATCACGATCATGCCGAAAACAGAGAGAACGATTTCGGGCAGGATGCGGACGTAATCCGCGCTCAGGGGCAGCGTCGGCGAGTAAGCAGGGACGAAGGACACTATCATTGCCCCACCATCCTGCTCGCCACCCGCACAACGGGCATGAGCGCTGCCTGAACCGCCGGATCAATCGCCCCCAGCCAAATAATCGGTGCCACGCCCATCACTAAAGCGGCTGCAGCGCATGGCCAAATCGCTGTCTTTTCGTACGCAGAAAGGTCGGCCAAAGAATTGTTCACGGGATGAGTGACTTTGCCGTAGAACACTCGCTGATACATCCAGAGCAAGTAGACAGCACTCCAAATGACGCCGGTCGCCCCGAGTATTCCGTATATCGGCTTGTCCTGGAATGCGCCGCTCAACACCAGAAACTCGCCAATGAAGCCGTTCAGCAGCGGCAGACCCACCGATGCGAGCACGATTACCAGGTACGACGCCGCATACACCGGCATGGGCGAAGCCAGTCCGCCGAATTCGCTGATCTCATAGGTATGCCGGCGTTCGTGCAGAATGCCCGCCAGCATGAACAGCCCGCCAGTAGAAATTCCGTGAGCCAGCATCACGAACATCGCGCCATTCAGTCCGGCCTGTGTGAAGCTGAAAATCCCCAGCACAACAAATCCCAGGTGACTGACCGAAGAGTACGCGATCAGCTTCTTCATATTGGGCTGGACCATCGCCACCAGCGCGCCATAAATGATGCCAATCAGGGCGAGCGTCATGACCCATGGAGCATTCTGCCGCGATTGCTCTGGGAACAACCCCAGGTTGAAACGCAGCAGTCCGTAGGTACCCATCTTGAGCAGCACTCCGGCCAGCAACACGGACCCCGCCGTCGGCGCTTCCACGTGCGCGTCGGGTAACCATGTATGGAACGGAAACAGAGGAACCTTCACCGCAAACGCCAGGAAGAAACCAAGAAAGAGCCACTGTGCGGCCGCCGGAAAGTTCGGCACGGCCCCGCCAGCGATCGCGTCACGAATCACAACAAAATCAAAACTGCCGGTATGCGCATAAAGCCACAGAATCGCTGCCAGCATGAATACCGACCCGATCATGGTGTACATGAAAAACTTCACCGCGGCATAAACCTTACGCTCATGGCCGAAAATACCAATCAGCAACGCCATCGGAATCAGCGTGGCTTCCCAGAAGAAATAAAAAAGGAACAAGTCGAGAGAAGTAAACACCCCGATCAGCGCCGTCTCCAGAATCAGGAGCAGAATGAAAAATTCCTTCACGCGCTCATGGATCGACTTCCACGAAATCAGCACGCAAAGCGGCGTGAGAAAGGTGGTCAGCACCACCAGCCACAGCGAGATGCCATCCACTCCCATGTGATAGTGGATGTTCGGAGTAGAAACCCATTGCTTGTCAACCTGGTACTGAAAACCCGTCTGTCCGCGATGAAAATAGACAGGCAAATGCAACGACAGGACGAACGTCAGCAGCGTGATAACCAGCGCAAAAATACGGATGTCGCGGTCGCGCCGAGGCAGCAGCATCAGCAGCAACCCGCCCGCCAGCGGCGCAAACGTCACCAGAGTAAGAATGATGGGGCTAAGGCTGTCAATGTTCATTGCCCCACTCCCATCCAGATCATGAAGGCAATCACCACTGCCGAACCGGCGGCAATCCACCCCGCGTACGAGCGAATGTTGCCAGACTGCATCCGGCGAACTTCGTCGGAAACCTGACGCGCTCCGTCGGCCGAGTCGTTCACGGTAGCATCAATCACTTTCCGGTCCACATCCTGCCAAAGAATTCGAGTCGACCCGTCGATCAGCGGTTTGACGAAGAGCACAGCGTAGAGTTCGTCGATGTAGTATTTGTGCACCACCGCCTGATAAAAGCCCCCGAGCGAATCGGCAATCTTCTGCGGTAATTCGGGACGCGCGCTGTAAAGCAAGTGGGCCAATACCCATCCCGACGCGGCGGCCAGAATCGAAACCCCCATCAACAACCATTCAGTGATGCTAGTTCCGGTTTCGCTTGCGGATTCTCCGCCCAACACCGGCGCAAGAAAATGCTCAAAATGGTGACCCCATCCAACAAACCCTCCAACAAGCGAAAGCAGGGCCAGGATCATCAGCGGCACCAGCATGACCATCGGGCTCTCGTGCGGTTCGCCATGTCCATGAGAGTCATGTCCGTGGGAGTCGTGTCCATGAGAGCCACGCCCGTGCGTGTCCTCTTCAATTCCGCGATAGTCCCCAAAAAACGTCATGTACAAAAGGCGGAACATGTAGAAAGAAGTGATGAACGCCGTAACCACGCCGATTCCCCAGTACACCCAACTAACCTGGTAAGCCTTCCAGAGAATTTCGTCCTTGCTCCAGAACCCTGCCAGCGGCGGGATTCCCGCGATCGCCAGGGTCGCGATGAACATCGTGAGAAACGTCCATGGAATGTAAGATCTGAGTCCACCCATCCTCCGCATGTCTTGCTCACCGCCCACAGCGTGAATCACCGAGCCCGCGCCCAGAAACAGCAGTCCCTTGAAAAATGCATGAGTCATCAGATGGAAAATTCCCGCCGAGAATGCCCCCACCCCGCAAGCCATGAACATGTAGCCCAGCTGCGAAATGGTCGAGTAGGCGAGAACTTTCTTTATGTCGGTCTGTGCAATGCCGATGGTCGCTGCGAAGAACGCAGTCAGCGTGCCGATGATCGCCACAACCATCAGCGCCGAAGGTGCACGTTCAAAGATCACGTGCGATCGCGAAACCATGTAGACCCCGGCAGTCACCATGGTCGCGGCATGGATGAGCGCTGAAACCGGCGTCGGACCCTCCATGGCGTCCGGCAGCCAGACATACAAGGGGATCTGCGCTGACTTGCCGCATGCGCCCACCATTAGCAGAATGCCGACGGCAGTAAGCAGGGCTTCGTTCGCAGGCGTGGCCCTCAGACGCCCGACCGAACTGAATACCTGATCAAAATTTAACGATCCAAAGTGCTTGATCAGCAGGAACAACGCAATGAGAAACCCGAAGTCCCCGATGCGGTTCACGATGAATGCTTTCTTGCCCGCAGAAGCCGCCGAATCTTTCGTGAACCAGAATCCAATCAGCAGATACGAAGCCAGTCCCACGCCCTCCCAACCGATAAACATCAGCAGATAGTTGTCGGCCAGCACCAGCGTAAGCATGAAAAACATGAACAGATTCAGATAGCTGAAAAAACGGTAGTAGCTGGGGTCGTCCCACATATAGCCGATCGAGTAAATGTGGATCAGGAAGCCGACTCCTGTGACCACCAGCAGCATAACCAGCGAAAGCTGATCGAGATAGAAGGCAAAATCCGCGCTGAAGCCCGAGATGCGAATCCAGTGGGCAAAAAACTCAAGGTAGGGAACTGGCAACGACGAGAAACGCACGGCGACCCACAACGCCATTGCGAAAGCGGCACCACTGAAGAGCAGCGCGACGGCGCCCACGGCCTGACGCGAGGCCTTCTTTCCGAGAAAGCCGTTAATCGCAGCCCCTGCCAGCGGCAGAACCGGGATCAGCCAGAGATTGAGGTTCGGATTCATAGCTTGAGCAGGTTCACCTGATCCACGTTCAAAGTCTCACGTGTGCGATAGACCGCGATGATGATCGCCAACCCTACGGCCGCTTCCGCCGCCGCCACCACCATGACAAAGAAAACGAATATCTGGCCGGCGAGCGCATGCCAGTGCGCCGCAAACGCCACAAACGAAAGATTCACTCCGTTCAGCATCAACTCAATCGACATGAAAATGGTGATGATGTTGCGCTTGATCAGAAATCCAACCACGCCGCAGGCAAACAGAAATCCGCTCAGCAGCAGGTAATACGATAGTGGGACGTACGAGGCAATCATCAGTCCGCCCTTCCCGCCGGCGTTTCCGGTTTGCTGGCCAGAACCACGGCGCCCATGATCGCAATCAGGATCAACACAGAAGTGACTTCGAACGGCAACAAAAAATCATGAAAAAGAAGCTGGGCAATGTCCGTAGGATGCCCCGGCAATGCGCCGATCGGCACGGATTCAGTCCCCGAGTGTCGCAGAACGACCCAAGCCACCAGCACGCTTCCAATCAGCACTCCGGGCACACCCAACAGAACAGCAACGCGGCTTCCCTTAGTCTGTTCTTCTTCGCCTGCGTTGAGCAGCATGATGACAAACACGAACAGCACCATGATGGCGCCCGCATAAACGATCACCTGCACCGCTGCGACAAACTCCGCGCCCAGCAGCAGGTATTCGCCGGCGAGTGCGGCCATCACTGCAATCAGCGACAGCGCGCCATTAATCGGATGCCGCTGCGCCAGCAGGTTGACCGCCCCGCCCACACAAACCGCTCCGAACGCCAGAAAAAGTATGAGATGGAAACTCATGAAATCAGTACCTGGTTGCAAGCACCTAGTTCCGAGTCAAGTCCAGTGTTGTTACTGGCAACTGGGTGCTAGGTACTGGCAACTGTTCTTACCAGGCAACCGCAATCGCCGTCGCCACCAAATTCACAATCGCCAGGGGAAGCAGAAACTTCCAGCCGAAAGACATCAGTTGATCGTAGCGGAAGCGCGGCAACGTCCCGCGCACCCAGATATAAAGAAAGAGAAAACAGAAAATCTTCGCGCCAAACCAGAACAGCGGCAGCAACGACTGCAGCAGCGGAGGCCCGAACAGCGGCCCGTGCCATCCCCCGAAAAACAGAAGCGTAGCCAGGCAAGCCACCGTGATCATGTTCGAATACTCGGCCATGAAAAACATGGCAAACTTCATGGCGCTGTACTCGGTGTGGTACCCCGCGACCAACTCAGTTTCCGCCTCGGGCAGGTCAAACGGGATGCGATTCGTTTCCGCATACGCCGCCATCAGATAGATAAAGAAGCCAACGAACTGCCCGTGAAAAATATTCCACCGCGGAATGAAGCCCAGAAAAGTTCCACCCTGAGCATCGACAATATCGCGCAGACTGAAACTCCCCGACTGGATCAAAACTCCGACCAGCGAGAGTCCCAGGGCAATTTCGTAGCTCACCATCTGTGCGCTCGCGCGAAGTCCGCCAAGCAGCGAGTATTTGTTGTTCGACGACCACCCCGCCAGCGCGACCCCGTACACCCCCAGCGAAGTGACGCCCAGAATCAGCAGCAGGCCAATGTTCAAATCGGTGATCTGCAGCGGAATGCTATAACCGAAAATCGTGAGCGAGTTGCCAAACGGGATCACTGAAATCGACGTCAGAGCAAAGATCAGGGCCATCATCGGCGCCGCCAGAAACAGCGGCTTGTAAACGTGAGGCGGCGTGAGATCTTCTTTGAACAAAAACTTCAGTCCATCGGCTGCAGGCTGCAGCAATCCAAATGGCCCAACCCGCGTGGGGCCCCAGCGATTCTGCATGTGGCCCACAACTTTGCGCTCCAGCCAAACCGTATAAGCGACCGCGGTGAGCAGCACGACGAGCACGATCACCGACTTGATCACCGACACGAGTATGAAAACGCCAACTGACAAAGTCTTGCTCTCCAAATGCCAGATTCCAAATGCTCGATTCCAAAGGCTAGATAGTCAGTCCGCTGCGACTTCAGCGGCCTTGACCTCATGACTCTCCATCACCGACTTCAATGTGCGCGAATAACGCCCCAGGGTTCCAGAAGTGAAAAGATCATCTTCCGCCGGAGCAATCGATTCCGCCCGATGCGCAACCCCAGGCCCAGCCTGGGCGAGCGACGTATGCTGGCTGTTTCCGGCCAGCAGATTCATTCGAGACACGTCATAGCCGGGCACCAGCCGTTGAATCTCATCCAGAATAGCCGTGGGATCAAAGGGACTCATTTTAGGCTCGAGCCCATGGGCCTCAAGCCACACAGCATGACGATCAGCCTCGCCCGACTGCGCTCCCCGCGACTGTCCCATGTCCGCATGAGTGCCCCCGCCGAATGGCACAAGTCTGCGCACATCAAAACCCATGGCGTCGGCGATGCGCACGATCATCTCGAAATCAGTTTTCGTGTCTGTGACTTCGCCGGCTTTCTTCACCAGTTGCAAGTCGCCGCAAGTATTGGTGAATGTTCCTGACTTTTCGTAAGCGTTCGCGGCGGGAAGCACAACGTCGGCCATCACCCCGGTTTCGGTCAGAAACATGTCCTGCACAACGACGAAACTTTTCGACAAGGCGAAGGGATCGAGATTCAACCGGCCCACCGGATTCGATCCAACAACATAAAGAGCCTTCAACTCCCCAGCTTTTCCGGCTTCCACCATGCCATTCAGATCAAGACCGGCAGCTTGCGGGATTTCTCCCCATTCCCGATGAAACTGGCTGTTCCCCGCGGTCGGGTGATATCCCGGCAACAGATCGGGATACAAACCCATGTCTGAAGCTCCGCGAGAATTAGCGTAATCCGCCAGACAGACAAACTTAGCTCCAGAGATTGCAGAACCGAACTTCACCAGGTTGGCAAGGTCGTCTCCCCGCAGTTCGGAACCGAAGACGGTAACCAGATTCTGCTCGGCGCGAAACTTTTCGCGCAGCGCGATCCACGCATCTTTGCTCGTGGATGAACTGACGAGCGCATCCACGGCGGCGTCGCTGCCGCCAAGAAATGCTGCAACCTGCCCTTCCGCTCCGATCGGAATCTGCACGAAGTCCGTCGCCTGGCGCCGCAATTTGATCGGTCTGGAATTAATCAGGTAAAACCGCGCCCGGTGCAGGCGCACGTTGTTGCGAATCTGCCAGGCCAGCAGCGGATGTTGCTCCGTGGGATCATTCCCAATCAGCAAAATTGCGGGAGCAGTAAAGACGTCAGCCATGCTTGCCGTCGCAGCACTCTTGCCGCGAAGCGCCGCCGCCAGAGCAGGGAAGTCAGCGGTGCGGTGGTGGTCTACATTGTTCGTCTTCAGCACCACGCGCGCAAACTTCGAAAGCAGGTAAGCCTCTTCGTTGGTCGTGCGAGTCGACCCGATCACGCCAATCGCGGCCCCGCCATCCTTATCGTGAACCTCGGCGAACTTCTTCCCGATCAGCGCAAACGCATCTTCCCATGTGGCCGGAGTCAGCTTGCCGTCCTTGCGAATCAGCGGACGCGAGAGCCGTTCGTCGTGACTTGCAAAATCGAACGCATAGCGCCCCTTGATGCACAGGAAATCACCGTTCGTCCCGCTCTTGTCGCGGTTGTCACCGCGAACAATCTCCATTCCAGTGTCGGCGCGTCGCACGCCCAGCGTGGTCTTGCATCCATCGCCACAGTGGGTGCAGATCGTGCCCACATGCTTCATCTCCCAGGGACGCGTCTTGTAGCGATACGCACCGGAAGTAAGCGCTCCCACCGGGCAAATGTCGATGCACATCCCGCATTCCTCGCACTCCAGGTGATCCTCTTTATTAGGCGCGATAATCGAGCTGACGCCGCGGTTCTGCACCCCCAGAGCCCAAACATCCATGCCCTCGCCGCAGACGCGCACGCACCGGTAGCAGAGAATGCAGCGCGGCCGGTCGAAAAATACCACTGGCGACCACTGCTGCTCGTCCTTATGATTCTTCGCCTCCATGAACTTCGATTCCGCGGCGCCGTAGGAGAACGTCATGTCCTGCAGTTCGCACTCACCCCCGGCATCGCACACTGGACAATCCAGAGGATGGTTCCCCAGCAGCATCTCAAGCATCGACTTGCGCGCCTGCTTGATCTCATCACTATCCGAAGTGACGACCATGCCTTCGCTGATCACTGTGGTGCAAGCGGTCTGCAGCTTGGGCATCTTCTCGATCTTCACCAGGCACATGCGGCAAGCGCCCTGCAGCGACAGGTTCGGGTAATAGCAAAACGAAGGCACTTCAATGCCGACAGTCTTGCAGGCCTCAATCAGCAGCGTCCCGGCCGGAGCCGTGACCTTCTTGCCGTCGACTGTAAGTGTTACGTCAGCCATGGGGAAGTTAGTGCGCAAACGCCGGTAGTTCTTCGACCGCGCCCTTGTTTTCATAAGGGCACGGCCTGCCTTCCAGATGATCTTCAAACTCCCTGCGGAACTTCTTCACGAACGCGATGGTCGGCATCGCCGCCGCATCGCCCAGCGGACAAAATGTCCGCCCGAGCATGTTTTCCGCCAGATATTGCATGTTGTCGATGTCCTTCATCACGCCGCCACCGGAATGAAAGCGCGTCAAAGTCTTCTTCAGCCAGTCCGTACCCTCGCGGCAGGGAATGCACCATCCACAACTTTCGTGCTGATAAAACTTCATAGTCCGGAGCGCAAACTTCACAATGCACTGCGCATCATCGACGACGACCACGCCACCCGACCCGAGCATCGATCCAGCCTTTGCCACCGAGTCGAAATCCATATTGACATCGATCTCATCGGCGGTGAGGCAAGGACACGAAGCGCCGCCCGGCACAACCGCTTTCAGTTGGCGTCCGTTAGGGATGCCACCGCCAACTTCGTAAATCATTTTCTTCAGGTTGTAGCCCATGGGCAATTCGTACACGCCGGGCTTCGCGATATTTCCGCTCAGACAAAACAGCCGAGTCCCGCCATTCTTCGGCGGACCAATTTTGGCAAACCATTCAGCCCCGCCGAGAATAATGTGGGGCACACTGGCCAAAGTCTCCGCATTATTAATGACCGTAGGACCACCCCACAGGCCAACAACGGCAGGAAACGGAGGCCGAATCCGCGGAATCCCCCGCTTCCCCTCAAGCGATTCCATCAGAGCAGATTCCTCGCCCACTTCATAAGCCCCCGCACCACCATGCCAGTAAACGTCGAAATCGCGCCCGCTCCCGAAAATGCTCTTGCCCAGAAAACCCTTGGCATAAGCGTCGCGAATGGCCTTCTGCATGATGTTCAACAGATATCGGTATTCGCCCCGGATATAGATGTAACCACTTCGCGCACCCACCGCGAGGCCGCCAATCATCACTCCTTCGATCACCGAGTGCGGATCATGTTCAAAGATCAGCCGGTCCTTGCAAGTGCCAGGCTCGCTCTCATCGCCGTTGCACAGCACATACTTCGGTTTGGCAGACTGCTTGGGCACAAACGACCACTTCATCCCAGTCGAGAACCCAGCCCCGCCCCGTCCGCGCAGCCCAGAGTTCTTCACTTCATTAATGATCGCGTCCGGCTCCATCCCCAGCGCCTTCCGCACGGCCTTGTAGCCGTCCAGTTCGAGATAGCGGTCGATATTGGTCGCACCCTGGCCGAAGCGCCGGGAGACAACCTTCACCTCATCGGGATGGGAAACGAGTGAAGCCATTTTGTAATTTTGTAATCGGGTAATTTTGTAAATTGAAACCCAACGGCCCAAGACAACTTCCGCGGCGGTTCTAAATTACAAAATTACCCGATTACCAAATTACAAATCTTCTATTGCGCCGCCTTCTTCCTGTACTCGTCAAGCACCTTATCGATCTTCTCGATAGTCAGATTCTCGTGAAAGTCGTAATTCACCTGCGCCGCCGGAGCCCAACTGCAAGCCCCAATACACTCCACTTCCTCCAGCGTAAACAACCCGTCAGCGGTAGTTCCTTTGTGGCCGACTCCCAGCTTCTTAGCGCAGTGATGCAGAATCTCTTCTCCGCCGCGCACCAGGCAACTGATGTTCGTGCAAACCTGAACGTTAAACTTCCCCCGCGGCTTCGTAGTCAGCATCGAGTAATAGCTGATCACGTTGTGCACTTCGAGCACCGTCAGATCAAGCCGCCCAGCAAGTTCCGCGATGACTTCATCCGATAAAAATCCAACCTCATCCTGCGCATAAAGTAGAGTAGGCACCAGCGCCGACCGCTTCGTCGGATAGTGCGTAACCATCTCCGCAAACCGCGTCTCGAATTCGTCCGAAAACCTCACCTGTCGATTTCCCCTAAGACAATGTCAATCGATCCGATAGCCGCCACCACATCCGCAATCAACCCGCCCTCGCACATCTTCGGCAGCGTCTGCAAATTCGCAAAGCAAGCCGCCCGCATGTGCACCCGATAAGGTTTCGCGGTCCCGTCGCTGACAATGTAGTAGCCCATCTCGCCGCGCGGCGACTCGACTGCCTGATACACCTCACCCGCCGGCACCGCAAAACCTTCCGTAATAATCTTGAAGTGATAGATGAGGGCTTCCATCTGCGTCTTCATCTTCTCCCGGTCCGGCAACACGATCCCCGGAGCGTCAGCCTTAATACGGCCTTCAGGCATGCCATCCAAAGCCTGCTTCACAATCTCAATCGACTCTCGCAGCTCGCGCACGCGGCACATATACCGCGCGAACACGTCGCCCTCCTGCGCCACCGGAACCCTGAACTTGAAATTCTCATACCCCGAGTAAGGCATATCGCGGCGCAAATCAATGTCCACTCCACTTCCGCGCAGCGTCGGTCCTGTTGCCCCGAGCGCAATGGCATCTTCTGCAGCAATCTTCGCCACGCCCTTGGTCCGCATCATAAAGATCGGATTTCCCGTAAGCAGGTTCTCGTATTCATCAACCTTGCTGGGGAAACGGCCGGCAAATTCACGAACCCGCTCGAAGAATCCCAGAGGCGGTTCCAGCGCCACCCCTCCTACCCGAAAGTAAGAGGTCATCATGCGCTGTCCGCTGGCCATCTCAAAAATCCGCAGGATGTCTTCCCGCTCCCGAAAGCAATAGAGGAAAACGGTCATCGCGCCCAGGTCGAGCGCGTGCGTTCCCAGCCAGACCAGATGCGAATTGATCCGCGTCAACTCGTTCAGCAACACCCGCAACCACTGCGCCTTCGGAGGAATCTCCAGCCCCAGCAGTTTCTCCACCGCCAGCACATAGCAAAGATTGTTGGTCATGGGGCAGAGATAGTCGATGCGGTCCGTCAGCGGCACCACCTGCTGGTAAAACTTCGCCTCGCAGGTTTTCTCGATCCCGGTATGCAGAAAGCCAATGTCCGGCATAATCCGCACCACGGTCTCGCCGTCGATCTCGAGCAGCACCCGCAACACGCCATGCGTGGAAGGATGCTGCGGCCCCATGTTCAGGATCATGGTTCGATCCTGACCAGGTTCAAGCACGGGAGTGGGCGCAAGGTGAGCCATAGCCAAGCCTAGCGGTAGCCCTCCACCGGATAGTCTTTCCGCAACGGATGGCCTTCCCAATCCTCCGGCATCAGAATCCGCCGCATATAAGGATGCCCGGTAAACCGAATCCCAAACAGGTCAAACACTTCGCGCTCAAAATAATTGGCGCCAGGCCAAAGCGAAGTCAGCGACTCAACCGCCGGACTGGCGCTATCCAGCCGAACTTTCAGCCGCACCCGTTCCTTTTTGGGAATCGACAGCAGGTGATAGATCACTTCAAATCGCGGTTCCGCCGGATACCAATCCACGCAGGTCACATCAGAAAGGAAGTTGAAAGCGCACTCCGCATCATCCCGCAACAGCGCGCAAGCCTCGCGCAAGTTCGCGCGATCCACATAAATCGTCATCTCGTCGCGGTCGAACTTCACTCCCGCAACCGCCGCCGGATTCCACTCCAGCAGCCGCGCCACCGCTGGATGACCCTTCAGCTGCTCAAGATCGGTGATGGCCGGCGCCAAAGCCACTAGCCTTCTCCCCGCCGGACATTAGTGGGCACACCAGATCGCACACCCGACGGACCCCAGTCCAGAACGCCCTTCTTCCAGACGTATAAGAAGCCCACCAGAACGATGCCGATATAGACGAACATCTCCCACAGACCAAAGTGTTTGAGATCGTGCAGAATCACCGCCCAGGGATAAAGAAAGATGGCCTCAACATCGAACAAAATGAACAGCATAGCCACCAGATAGAACTTCACCGAAAAGCGCCCACGCGAGTCCCCCACCGGCATCATGCCGCATTCATAGGCAGACATCTTGGCTCGCGTCGGTTTCCGCTCCCCGATCAGCCAGGAAAGCGAGATAATTGCAGTCGCGATGCCGCCAGCCAGCAGAATATGGATCAGAAACGGCAGGTAGCCAGCGAAATAATTGTCGGGCATAGGACAGGCTATATATAATTCGCGCCAAGCACTGATTAAACATTCTAGATTAGGTGCTGGTCCGCAAGAGTGTCAAGGGATTCGGAGCGCATTTACTAATTCGGCAAAAAAGAATTTCAGGATCCTCATGATTTTTGGATTTAATACCGACGTGAAGCACGTCGACACCATCTACCACGTGCAAAGCGAAGCGCGCGAAAGCGAAAAACTTCTCCAGACTCAGGTTTTCGTGCGCGGCAGATGCATCGGCAAGAGGGCGATCTCCTATGCGAAATCCGCCGAGCAAGTCGGTTTCGGCGATCCTCAAAAAGAGCAGCAGCTCCGCGACCAGCATCGCCTGGTGCTCGAAGCGATTCGCGAAGGTAAGTTGGAGACCGTCCTCGACCGCGCCGAAACCGAATCCCTCGCCGGCATCAAGCAACTCGACGTGCAATGGGAAAACGCCGCCTCGGTTCACAACAATCGCAATCTGACTATGCAATTGCGCGTCACCGAAGACGGCACAGCCGTGCCCAGCGCCCGTCTCACCTTCCGTTTCGCCCGGCCGGACGCCACGCCCTTTTACACCCAGGCCGTGACCGATTCCGCCGGCAGCGCCCAGATCTCCATCGAAGTCGAGGAATCCGCCTTAACGGAAGCGTCTGTAATGGTGCAAGCCAACCACGAAGGCCGCACGGTGACCCGCAAATTCGCCCTGCGCAAAGCGGAGTAGCGCCCTCGTCTGCCAGATTAGGCTCGAGTCTGTGGGGCCGAAGCATGTGGGGACAGGCGCATCGAGAGCCTGCCCTGAGCGAAGCCGAAGGGTCCAGCCGAGCGCAGCGAGGCGCGTTCCGCTCCGTGAGACAATACAGCTTGCAGATAGAGCGCTCCCAGCGTGTCTCTGTTGCAATGAAATGAATCTTCACATCAACGGAGACCAGCGCGACTTTGCGGATCCACCGCCACCCGCCACTTTCACACTCGCGGCGCTCATCGAATCCCTGGCCATGAAGCCCGACCGCGTAGCGGTCGAGCTCAACCGCAACATCGTCCCCCGCGACCGCTGGCCCCAAACGCCATTGAAAGAAGGCGACCGCCTCGAAATCGTCCACTTCGTCGGCGGCGGCTGCGCCGGGGGAGCCCGTTCCTAGAACAAACTTGTCATCCTGAGCGGAGCATCTGCTTCACGAAGTGAAGCAGATACGGAGTCGAAGGATCCCTCGCCTGTCCGCGTCGCCATCGGCCCTGCAAGGCATTTCCACCGCCGCCGCGGTTGCTACTCCCTTGGTAAGGCCGGCCGAAGCGCCGCCTGTTTCTGCGCCGCAGCCAACTGCTTGGCTTGCATTTCCTGCCTGCGCCTCATCATTTGCGGATGGCGCGCCCATTCAATCTGCTTCTCCGCCGGCGCCCCGTACAACTCGGGATGGATATAGAAGCCGCGCAGCCGCGCTTCCTTTTCCTGCTCGACCACCAGCGCGTGCGTCTTGGCGTACGCATCCTGTCGCACGCCGGTCACCTGCCATGAGACCTCGACGTTGGGCGCGCTCGTCCTGATCTCGAACCGGTTGTTTTCAATCTTGTGCCCGATGATAGCCTGGGCGAATTGCCCAATCACCGTCAACTGGTAGCGGAAGTCGGTATTGAGCACCTCAAACCACTCCGGCAGTTGCACCGTCGCCTGGCCGAGGCCGTCCGTCGTGACGTTCCCGGTATAGATATTCATGATCTCGGAGGATTGGACAGGAGCGTGAAGCAGGTATTTGTTTGCGGGATCGAGCGGATCGTCGATCTTGACCGCCGGAGTGCTTCCGTTGAGCAAGCCGGTGATTTCCACGTTACCGTAAAAGTTTCCTGCATTGCCGCTCCCGGCAGCCGCGTCCACTCCATCGCCGAATGCGCTGCTGTTGCCGCCAGTGAAGGAGCCTCCCGACCCGTCTCCTCCACCAAGATCAGTAGGGAATCCTGTGCCTCCGAGACCTGTAACGCCGTCGCCGCCGCGGGGTTTGTCTGGGCCGCCATCTGGGTCGCCATTGCCGCCTACGCTATTGATTCCGTCCGAACCGCTGCTGCCTGAACCTGTGGAGGCTGTGAAACCGGTAAAACTCCCGCCCGGACCGCTGCCCGTCGATACCGCCAAAACACCGGTCGCCCCGGCCCCGTAGACGCCGGAGCCACTTGCTCCGCTTGCGGTTCCGTATACGCCGATAGCGGCCCCCCCTCCCGCAACTGCCGCAAAGATTGTGCTGGTCGAGTTCCCAATGACGGCGCTCCCCGGGGACGTGGCCTCAACGGTGCCATTCACCGTCTGGTTGCCGGTAAAGGTGTTGGCCGCTACCAGTCGCGGGACCACGGTGGTGTCGATGGTCAGCGTACCGGTCTTCGTAATCGGTCCGCCTTTCAATCCCAGTCCGGTGGCAACGCTGGTGACCGAGCCGTCGCCGGTGCCGGGAAAAGTTTGCCCGGTGGCAAAGGTGAAGATGCCCTTGCTGCTCAGTTTCAGCCCGGTCTCGGTGGGCGCGGCTGTGCCCAGTCCGTATTGCAGGTTCAGCGTGCCTGACGGGGCGGTCGTGTTGTTTGCGGCTGCCTCGGCCTGCCAGCGGAACACCTGACTCTGCGCCGTACCGCTGGTGGTACTGAACGAAGACGCCACCAGATTCAGCCCTTGGGAGTTCTTGCCTCCCGCGGCCGTGGCGTTGCCGGTCGCTGGCAAACTCAGCGTGCCCCGAATGGTGCCGCCTCCGTTGACGTCCAGTTGGGTCACGGGAGTGATGGTGTTGATGCCGATCTTGGCCGTGGTCGCGGTACCCGTCTGGAAGACTGCGGAATCGATGATCGTGTCGGCCCCGTTGAAGATCGGCAGATAATTGGCGGTGCCGCCGGTGGTTGTCACATCGGTTGCCACTGCCGGCGAAACAGTTTCGGTCGTACTGCTCGACGTGGCCCATCCGATGGCCGCCGGCGTGGCTAGCACGAAGGCCGAAGGCGGAAGTCCGCCGAGGGTTTCTGCATCGCCCGCTTTCAACGCATAGGGAGCACTGACCAGCAGCACCCGCGGTTGCTCGGGTTGTCCGGAGACCTGCACTCCCACCCAGCGGGCTTGTTCGGTAGTGAACAGATCGGCGGGCAGGCCTTCGGACTTGGTCGATCCGAGCAGAACGGTGTAGTGGCCCGTGCTGTCGGCGGTCGCGTTTTGCGTCTCCACCCAGAGCGGAGCGCCTCCGGTTTTTTCAGAGTAGAAGGCGAAGGTGATGCCGACTACGCCGGTGAGGGCGTTGCCGTTGAGATCTTTGACTGTTCCGCCGAAGCGGACCAGGCGCGGAAGGGCGGATGCGGTTTGCGTGGAGGTCTGGGCAACGGTGAGTGAAACCAGCGACAAGAATGCCAACACCACGCAGACGATGCGAAGCTTCATTGGGAATTTCTCCTTCGAGGAAAGCGAATCTTGGGCTTATCAGGGGGCTCGAATGCTTGGCAAAAAGCCCGGAATCAGGCTCTGGGCAGCCGAGAACAGGTAAGCGTACCCAAAACGTGCCGAGGATTATGTTGGCTGGTCGTCGCCTTGTCAAGTGCAAGAAATTGCCTATTCCCAGCCCGATTCGTAGCCCCGATCGGGAAGGGCACGACTTCAGTCGTCCAGTAAAGTGCCAGATCGACCACGGCTTCAGCCGCTGACCGTGCCCTCTCAACCCGCGCGAAGTTTGTTTCCGCCCCCTCCACGTGCACTCTTCTAGTTAACCCTCCCTCGCGAATCTCCGTTGACACCTGCCAACTCCCGTCTAGAATGTTTCAAACATTCGACTTGCAGATTGTTTCAAACATAAACGGGGATGAATGCCAGATAGCTTTTCGTCGCAGGAAGTGATCGCTCTGACCGGTGTAACCGCCCGCCAGCTCCAGTGGTGGGACGAGCGCGGTGTGGTCAAACCGCAGCGGGCAGGGCATCGACGTCTGTATTCCATGCAGAACCTCACCGAGATGGCGGTCATCTGCGAGCTGCGCCGCAAAGGCTTCTCCCTGCAGGGAGTCCGCAAGGTCATGCGTTTCCTCGAGCGTGAGTTCGGCAAGGGTTTGGCCGAAATCGTCGGTCGCGCCTCCGACGTTCACCTCCTCACCGATGGCAAGCGGCTCTATCTCGAAACTTCCGCGCGCCAGATCGTGGACATCCTCAAGAATTCAGATCAGCCCATTCTGGGCGTCTGTCTCAGCGATGCGGTGAGGCAGGTGCGCGCAGAGGTCGTCGCTAGGAAGGCGAGTACCTCCGTAACATCGCCGGCTGAGCGTCGGCGTGCTAGAAAAGTTTCTTAGGAATAAGTGTCAGTCAAGTATCGGGTCTTGGGAACACAGGAGGAGTGCATGGTCGGAGAACTGGACATTCTGAACGAATGGATTCCCGAACAGATGCAGCCCGGAACAATTTTTGTTCTGGAAAACGCCGGCGAAGTCGGTGAGAAGGAAGACCCCTACTGGGCCGTGCTGGCGTGCCCCTCGTGTGGCATGCTCGGCCTGATCACGCGCCGCCAGATCAACGGCCTGATCCCGGTCATCTGCGGCTCGGAGCATTGCTCGGCGCAGTTTTTCATTCGCGAGAGCGAAGTAATCGTGCGCAAACCTTTCTAGCCTGAGTAGCCTGTGGAGCGGGCGCCCCGCCCGCTTCTAACCATCTACACCCGAGCCAACTCCACCGGAACCTGATCGACGATTTCAATCCCGAAACCTTCAAGCGCGGCCACACGTTTGGGCCTATTTGTCAGCAGACGAATACGCCGCAGGTTCAGGTCAGAAAGAATCTGCGCCCCGATTCCGATTTCGCGCTGTGTCTGGCGCTCGTTGTCGAGCAGTGACGGCAGCTTCCGGCCGCGATGGAACGAGAGGGCAGCGCGCTCGCCAACTTTGTCCACAGCAAAGCCCTTTGAGGTTTGATGTAAGTAAATAAGAGCGCCGCGTCCTTCGTGGGCGATTGCTCGGAGTGAACCCTCTAGCGTAGCGTGACACTCGCAGCCCGTGGCTCCGAACACGTCTCCCATCAGACAGTGCGCGTGCATGCGGACCAGCACTGGCGCGTCGTTCTTGCTCTCTATGTCTCCGCGGATCAAGGCCACGTGCGACTCGCCGCCATCGACTTCACTTTCGTAAGCGATAAGGCGGAATTCGCCGAAGCGGGTGTCGACTAAGGCTTCGCCTACGCGATGCACGTAACGCTCGTGCGCCATGCGGTAGCGGATCAGCTCTGCGACAGTCAGCATCTTCATGTTGTGCTGCTGGCAAAACTCGATGAGGTCTGGGACGCGGGCCATGGTGCCATCGTCCTTCATGATCTCGCAGATGATGCCGGCGGGAATCAGTCCCGCGAGGCGGGCGAGGTCTACTGAGGCTTCGGTTTGTCCGGCGCGGACTAGCACTCCGCCTTTGCGGGCGCGGAGAGGGAAGACGTGGCCGGGTCGCGCCAGGTCTGCGGCTTGCGTGGCCGGGTCGATGGCTACCTGGATGGTGCGCGCGCGATCGTAGGCGGAGATGCCGGTGGTCACTCCCGCGCGCGCGTCGATGGCTTCGCAGAATGCGGTGCCGTATTGCGATGTGTTCTCGGCGGTCATGGGGCCGATGCGGAGGTGAGCGAGGCGCTCCTCGGTCATGGTGAGGCAGACCAGGCCGCGTCCATACTTGGCCATGAAGTTGATGGCTTCGGGCGTGACCTTTTCGGCGGCGAGGGTGATGTCGCCTTCATTCTCGCGGTCTTCATCGTCGACGACCACGATCATGCGGCCGGCGCGGATCTCCTCGATAGCGGTGGGGACGTCGGCGAAGGCTTGTGTGCTCATGAGGCGATTGTAGCAAAGGCGTTGGCGAGTTGGTTAACTGACAGAGGCTTGGGTGAAAGGATTGGTTGAGTGTTCCAGCTGGAACATATCAGCGATTTGTGGTTATTCGTGCGAATGTTCCAGTTGGAACATATAAGCGGTTTTACCGGAACACTGTGGAAATCTCGGAAAAGTCGGAAAACCACCTTAAAGCTATAGTTGATGGGCGGGAAGTGGCTGGGGTGGATGGGGTTATGGACTGAACTGGAAAAGTGGCAGAAAAGACACGGGGCGAAGGAAAAGCGGCCAAAAAAGGTGAACGAGGCTGGCAGTCGGGGGTGGGGAGTGCCAAATACATAGACTTGCGGAATATGGGCCGTCCCCCAGGCTTTCCAGCAGCAGGAACGGTTTTCTCGATCCACGACTGAGCATAGTAGCAAAGTCGTTGCCTGTTTACGCCCTTAAGGAGCATAATTCAGACCATTTTTAGCTTGGAGTACGTCAAATGTGTAAATACCTCCGCGCGTTATTCCTGGTGCTCCTCGCCCTGTGTCCGGCAGCTTTCACTCAGCAGCCAGCGTCCCCGAAAAAGGAGAGCTCCAAACCCGACTATTCCGAGGAAGCATTTGTCATTGAGCAAACATCCACGAAAATGAAGTTTGAGAACGACGGCACATACACTCGCGAAGACACGGCTCGCATCCGCATCCAATCCGATGCCGGAGTGCAGCGTTTTGGATTGCTTACTTTCTCTTATGAAGATGCCACCGGAACGCTCGAGATTGACTATGTAAGAGTGCGCAAGCCGGACGGGACCGTCGTGGCCACGCCGCCGGAGAGCATCCAAGATATGGCGGCCCAAATCACCCGCGAGGCGCCGTTTTACAGCGACCTTCGCGAAAAGCAGATCGCGGTCAAAGGTCTTGGCATCGGAGATGTCCTCGAATTCGACATCCATCACCGAGTCACAAAGCCCTTGGACCCCGGCCAATTCTGGCTGGAATACAGCTTCACGAAGGAAGGTATTCTGCTGCAGGAACAACTCGAGGTCAGCCTTCCCCGCGGGAGGGCTATCAAGCTTAAGGCTCCAGAATTCAAGCCTGCCGTGAACGATGCGGGCGAGTATCGCGTTTACACTTGGACCACCTCAAATCTGGAACACAAGAACGACCTTGAAACCAAGCGGGACAGGGACAAAGCCGCATGGGAACAGGGGCGAGGTCGTTTTCCCCAGCCCGATGTTCTGCTAAGCAGTTTCCAATCTTGGGAAGAGGTCGGTCATTGGTACGGTAGCCTCCAGCAGGAACGTGTCAAGCCGACGGCTGAAATTCGCGCAAAAGCCTCCGAACTGACCAAGGATGCCGCAGACGATAACGCAAAGCTGCAAGCCATTTATAAATTTGTAGGCACGAAGTTCCGTTACATTGGTGTTGCATTCGGAATTGGGCGCTACCAGCCGCACTATGCTTCCGACGTGCTCGACAACCAGTATGGCGATTGCAAGGATAAGCACACGCTATTAGCTTCCTTGCTCGACGCTGCCGGGATCAAGTCCTATCCCGCGCTAATCAGTTCGACGCGGGAGATTGATGCCGATGTGCCCTCGCCTGGCCAATTCGATCACGTGATCACCGCCGTCTCGCAGGGCCAGAATTTTCTATGGCTTGACACAACCACTGAGGTCGGGCCTTTCCAATATCTCGCTCCTAACCTGAGGGACAAGCACGCCCTCGTCATCCAAGAAGATAAGGCTGTCGAGTTGGTGAACACTCCGGCGGAACTTCCATACCGCTCCATGCAGCGTTACCGTATGGAAGCCAAACTGAGCGAAGCCGGCGTGTTGGAAGGTGATGCCACTTTCGCGTCCCGCGGCGATCTCGAATACGTGTTGCGCGCTGCATTCCGTAGTGTGCCTCTGCCCAATTGGAAAGAGCTGACTCAACGGGTCTCTTACGGCTTCGGGTTTGCTGGAGAGGTCAGTGGCGTGACTGCCGACCCTCCCGAGAAAACCGATGAAGCTTTTCACTTGGGCTACAAATACACCAAGAAAGATTTTGGCGATTGGCCCAACCATCGAATTCTGGCTGCCGTTCCCGTGATGTCCCTGCCCACTCTGAACGAGGAAACAACTACGCCTGCCGTTCCCATATTGCTCGGTGCGCCCTCCGAAGTAACCTTGCACAGCGAGGTCGAACTGCCCAGGAGTTACATTCCGAACCTTTCCCCGGCCATTCACGAGAAGCGGGATTTCGCGGAATACGATGCCACGTACTCCTTCAAGGACGGAATCTTCATCGCCGATCGTCGTTTATTGGTAATCCTCCGGGAAGTTCCACCCGCCGAATTTGAGGATTACAAGAAATTTCGCAAGATAGTCGAAGACGATTACAACTCCTTCGTTCCTCTGTACTCCGGCTTAACTGCGTCGGTGACTCCCGTGCCCTCTGCCGCCGCGGCCCTATCGGTTCAGGACGCCTTGCGCAAACTGCCGGACAGCCTCAACCCTGAGGCCTCGCGTCTTGAGGGTGAAGCGAAAGAAGCAGTCCAGCGAAACGACACCCAGGGAGCGATTTCCTCCCTCTACCGCGCTCTGGGCGCCGATGCCAAGTTCACTCGCGCCTGGCTTACGCTGGGCGGACTCCTAATGTCCTCACGCCAGATCGACGCCGGTCTGGACGCCTTTCACAAGGCGATCACCTCCGACCCTAAGCAGCCTGTAGCCTATAAGGTGTTTGGTTATTCCTTGATGGCGAATTCGAAATTTGAAGACGCCGTTCCCGTCTGGCAAGACTTGATCAAGGCCGCGCCCGAAGATGCCGACGGGCCCAGTAACCTGGGTTCGACCTTTCTCCAGCTCAAGAAGTACCCTGAAGCGGTCTCCGCTTTGGAAGCGGCTCTGAAGCTGAGTCCCGATCGTCCCGACATCCAGCGCCTGTTGGCCTCGGCTTATATCAACGACGGCGACCAGGACAAGGCGGCCGCAATGTTTCGAAAGGTCCTCCAATCCGATTCGAATCCAGAAGCGCTGAACAATGTTGCCTACGAAATAGCCGACGCCGGCAAAGATCTTCCCCTCGCGCTCCAGTATGCCGAAAAGGCCCTGCAAGCCGAGGAAGCCGACTCGCAAAAGACGACACTCTCCCAATTGAAAGTCGAGGATCTCGATCAGACTCCAAAGATCGCCGCGTATTGGGACACGCTGGGGTGGATCCATTCCCAGATGTCACACCCGGATGAGGCGGAAAGGTATTTGAATGCCGCCTGGATGGTGTCGCAAGACGGACTCGTAGCGAGTCATCTCTGTGAAGTGTACGCACAAGAACACAGAACCCAGGCCGCAATCCATATGTGCGAGGTCGCCCTCTATCGTCTCCCCCTCGCTGTTATTCGATTAGACAAGGTAGCTTCCGTCATGAAGGCAACCCAGGAGCGTCTGGCGCAGCTTCGCCCCGCTTCCGCTGCCTCTCAGAACATGGGTTCTCTTTCGGATGAGACCAGCCGAATGCGGTCGTTCAAGGTGGCTCGGCTGATGGCGGGCACTGCCACCGCCGATTTTTTCGTCCTGCTGGTTGGAGATTCTAAAACTGGGTTCAGAGCGCAAGATGTGAAGTTCATCAGCGGCTCGGAAAAGCTCAAATCCTCTGGCAAGGTCTTGACTTCCATCGACTTCAAGCTGCCCTCTCCCGACGGCGTTCCCACCCACCTGGTGCGCCGCGGAATTCTTGGCTGCTTTCAATACAGTGGTTGCTCGTTCGTCCTACTCGATCCAACTATGGTGCACTCTCTGAACTAGGCACCAGCTCCCGCTGCCGGGCTGGGATCGTCAGGAGGTTGGGTTTCTGGAATACCATTTCTCGCAAAGTGCGCGAGAAATGGGCACCCGTCGCCTATACTGCGATCAAGGTCGACAGCAGCGGGCGAGGGCGCCCGCTCCACACGAGCGGAATCAACAGCAGGTTCCTCACCGGGCTTGCGCCCGGTTCGGAATGCGGGGCTGAAGCCCGGTTCCATCCGTGGGGCTCTTTTTCGCGGCGCTGAAGCCCTGCGCAATCCAAAGGGCTTGCGCAGTCGTCCAGTTTCGGAGAGTCGAGCTTCGCTCGACGGACAGCCGAGGGCGGCTGTCCCCACATTCTTGTCCCAACATGAAAAATTATCCTGCCAATTCTTTTTCTGCTCCTCGGAACAACGTACGCATGGCTTGGATTACTGCTCTCGCCAGCAGGATTATTACTGCTACCAGGGCAAGCGCTATGGTGGCGGCGGCGTAGGGGTGGCGGGTGGCTAGCCAGGTTAGGGAGATGGCCAGGGCGTCCTCGGCTAGGCTTAGGGTGATGTTCGAGAAAGGTTCGGGACTCGGGGTTACGGCGGCGCGGAGGGCGGTTTTGCCGGAGTGGGCGGCCAGGGCTATGACTGCGCCTAGCGCGGCGGCTAGCAGTTGTTCGCCCGGGCTCAATTGGCGGGTGGCTCCGTAGGCTAGCAGGGCGGCTACGGGGACTCGGACGAAGGTGTGGAGGGCGCTCCAGATCAGGTCGAAGGCGGGGATTTTGTCGGCGAAGAATTCTATGGCGAAGAGGGTTGTGCTGGCTGCGATTATTGGCCAGGTTTGTAGGAGTTCTAGAGCTGGCGGGAGGGGGACGTGTCCGAAGCGGGCTAGCAGGCCCAGGGCGGCTACTGTGGCGTAGACGTTCAGGCCGGTGGCGAAGGCTACGGCTGCTAAGACCGCGAAGAGTTCAGGGAGCGGGAGGTGGAGGAGGTTGAGCATGGAAGAGATTGCTTGGTTCGAGAAGCAGCGAAGATAAGTTCCTCAGGGGCTGAGGCCCGGACTGATTGTAGACGCTTTACGCGGCGCTGAAGCGCCGCTCTTCCACGTTACTGCCAGCGTCCCCCTTTGCCGACTGGGATTCCGGTTCCAAAAAGTAAAAGGGTCGCGTTTGGCGACCCTGGGAAAATCCTTATGGATGCGATTACAGAGTGGATTCGATTTCGAAGCCCCAGGCTTCGAGCAGAGGCTCGGGGATGTACTTGGAGTTCTTGTTGCGGCGGGCCCACTCGCGCAGGCGGGTGGAGCGCAGGTACTGGTCGGGGGTGAGCTTGTATTCGCGGACTACCTGCTCGAACTCCGTGATGGTGGGGACAATGGGGCCGATTGGTTCGGGCTTGCCCCAGTTGGGATTTCCGCGTCGCTTGGCCATGAAACGTGCCTTTCGTACAAAGGGGAATGGAATCTATCGATTGCTCTATGTATATGATTCTCCGGAGAGTATTGGGATTCAGGGAAACATGATGCCGCGGCTGACAGCGCTTGACTTGCCGGGTGCCCTGGTGATCCCAAAAGCTGATCGGAGAGTGAGTATGTTAGGACAGCGGATGGCGGAAGTCAATGGGAATTTGCGCGGTATCACTTGAGTAAGATATTTCTAAGTAATTGGATTCATTGTGGTTATCGCGTGGTGGCTGGTGGGTCTGGAGGCGTACGCCGATGCGAATCTCGATGGCCCGAGGCTGGATCGGATTTTCACTGAGGATGGCCGGGGAATCCGCACGTTACGCTCGTAACCCGTAGAGCGAAGGGGGCATTGATCGGGCTTTTGGGGCGGCTTACAGTGGAATGGGGGCTGTGTCTTGCCTGGATTTCACAGGCGAGACAGGCCCGTTTACAGCTCAGGTTGGAGGACCACGACCGGCTGGAAGGAATTAAGAGCGGGCCATGAATCTGAAGTCGCTGCTGCTTTGTTCGGACGACAAGATCGTGAGAGTGCTGCGCCGGACGCTGGGCGATCTGGACATTGGCGTGGAGCTGTGCGCGAGTTCGGAGATTGCTTTGCGCAAGCTGACGCGCGAGCGGTATGAAGCGATCATAGTGGATTGCGCCGGGCCGGGAGCGGCTGCGGTGCTGCGCAGCGCGCGGTCGGCGCCTTGCAACAAGCGAGCTATTGCGGTGGCAATTCTGGATCCGGAGATTGGGCTGCGGTCGGGGTTTGAGATTGGGGCACACTTCATCCTTTATAAGCCGGTTTCGGTGGAGCGGTCGAAGTCGAGTTTTCGCGCGGCGCGAGCGCTGATGAAGAAGGAACGCCGGAGGAACTCGCGGGTTGCGGTGAATATCCCCGTAGAGATGACTAGCCGGGAGTCGGATGTACACTTCAAGGTCAACACCACCGATCTCGGCGAAGGCGGTCTTGCGGTGAACCTGCCGCGGCGCAGCAGGAGACTGGGACAGTGGACGCTGGTGTTTACGCTGCCGGGTTCGGCCAAACCTTTGGAAGTTAGAGCCGAGTTTGCCTGGGAAGGAACGGGGAAGCAGGTGGGGTTGCGCTTCCAGGATCCGTCGCCGGAGGTTGCCGCGCAGTTGCGGGAGTGGCTGGGACGAAATTCTCCGGAAGTCGAGAAGGACGATCCGCCGGTGCGCTGCCAGCTTACGGATTTGAGTTTGGGTGGCTGCTATCTCGAGATCAGTTCGCCGTTTCCGGTTTCGACGCGCGTGACATTGTCGATGCGGGCGGGTGGAATCGACCTGAAAACAGAGGGCGTGGTTCGGATTATGCACGCCGATAAAGGGATGGGTGTGGAATTCACCCAGAGCACCGCGGAACATCGTTCGCTGCTGGAGAAATTTCTGGGTCTGCTCATGGAGAATCGCGAAGTCCTGCCGGAGTTGCTGGTGGAGCCGGAGGGATTGGAAACTGAATCTTCTAATGCCGCATTCGTTCCTGGGGCCACGGAAGACACGCTGCTAGAGCTGTTCCGCAGCCCGGCTGCGCTTTCCGCCGATGCTTTTCTGGCGGAGTTGCGCAAGCAGCGTGGGTTGGCGGCTTCCACGGGCGCTTAGGCGTGAATTCCGAGGATGCGGACTGTCATCCGTATGGCGCCTAGTTACTGCGGCAGAGGCGTTCCTTCTGCCGGGCCGCCCTTCGGCATCTCAGTCTTGACTGTCGATTTCTGATTGGCAACCAGTTCGATATCGGTCGCGAAGGTCTGGTACCCCGGCAAACTGATTTTGATTGCGTGCTTGCCGGGCGCGACGAGCAGCGCCTTGCCGACACCCTGAAATTCGGCGACATGGCCTACGAAGACCCCATCCACAAACACGGCCGCGCGCTCTGGTTTCACCTCCAACTTGATCTCCGCGGTGATGCGCGGCAGAGCAACCCGAGTGTCTTTTTCCATGGTCACGGCGATAGTCTGTTTTTCTCCTGCCCGCACTGAGACATTTCGCACGAAATCCAGATATCCGCCCTGGCGCATGGTGATCTCGTGGTTGCCAGGAAGAAGGAGAAGCTTTTTCGATCCCTTAAGCTCGCTGAGGTAGCCAACATACTGTCCATCGATCCAGACGCCTGAAGTGTTCTCGACCTTCGAAGCGCCCACGAGTTCGACTTCTCCGAGCACGTCGTTCCCCGCGTGCAGAGTGGTTATGAAAATGGAAGAGCATAGGAGCAGGAGCAGGCAAGACAGAACCTGGATTTTGCCGAAGGGATTCATAGGGAACCTCCTGCATCTGAGATGACACGGGGAAAGAAAAGGTAGCCGATCGAAAGTTGTGGGTCGTCCTGATCTGACCGACCCACTACTTTGCCGGTCTCTTTAGAACGTCTTGCGGAAAAGCCAGAATAGAGATCCTGACAGAAGCATGGCTACGGGCAGGGTTAGGACCCAGGCCAGGGCTAGATTGCGGACGGTGGACCACTGAATTCCGGAGTGGTTGGCTGCCATGGTGCCGGCGATTCCGGAAGAGAGTACGTGGGTGGTGCTGACGGGGAGACCGAATCCGTCGGCGGCGCCGATGGTGGCCATGGCCGTGATTTCGGCGACTGCTCCCTGGGCATAGGTCAGGTGACTCTTGCCGATCTTTTCTCCCACAGTTACGACGATGCGCTTCCAACCGACCATGGTGCCGAGGCCTAGAGCTAGGGCGACGGCCACTTTCACCCAGAGAGGAATGAAGCGGGTGGAGTGATCGATGTGCTTTTTGTAGTTGGCGAGGATGGCAGTGTCGGCGGCGGAGATCTTTGCGACGCCACTTTTCTGCATGAGGCGCAGGGCCTCGCTGATGAGATACATGTCGTTGCGGAAGTTGCGCACGCGATCGTTGGGGATGTTCTTCATCTCTTTGTACAGCGCGGTTTCGTTGCCGATGTCGCTGACCAGGGTGCGTAGGGCGAGCATGGTGCTGGGGGTGAAATCCTTGGTGCGGATGTAGTCGGTGACGTCTTCATGGGCGTCGCCGATGGCGGCGTTGGGGCTGACGTACTTGCTGAGAGTGTCGGCTGCTTGAGAGGAGACGGCGATGAAATCCTGAGAATCCTGGTAGGTGATGGCGTGGTTGAGAGCGTAGGCGGTGGGGACGGTGCCGATCAGGATGAGCATAATGAGGCCCATGCCTTTTTGTCCGTCGTTTGAGCCGTGGAAAAAGCTAACGCCGGTGCAGGTGAGAACGAGGAGGCAGCGAATGTAGAAGGGAGGAGGCTCGGTACCTTCGGGGGCGGTGTAAAGCTTGGGGTCTTTGATGAGAGCTTTGGCGAGGAGTAGCAGGAGCCCGGCGCAACCGAAGCCCACGATAGGCGAGAGTAACAGAGCCTTGCCGATGTTGGCGGCTTGTCCCCAGTCGACGCCGCTGGTACCGCTTCTGCCGTTCATGAGCTGGTTGGCGATGCCGACGCCGATGACGGAGCCGATCAGGGTGTGCGAACTGGAGGCGGGCAGGCCGAGCCACCAGGTGCCGAGATTCCAAATGATGGCGGCGACCAGTAAAGCGAAGACCATGGCGAAGCCGGCTTTGCTGCCGACTTGCAGGATCAATTCGACTGGCAGTAGCGAGACGATGGCGAAGGCTACAAGGCCGCTGGAGGCGAGCACGCCGAGGAAATTCCAGAAGCCGGACCACACCACGGCGACGTGAGGTTCGAGCGAATGGGTGTAGATGACCGTGGCCACGGCGTTGGCCGTGTCGTGGAATCCGTTGACGAATTCGAAGCCGAGCGCGACCATCAGAGCGATACCCAGGAGCACGAAAGGCAGGACGGATTCGTTGTGGATCGTGGAAATGTCATGAAGCAGGCTGGATCCGGCGTAGCCGACTCCTATGACAAGAACGACGCCGAAGACCAGCATGCCGATCTTTCCGGGCGAGCGGGAGAGCTTTTGGTTGAGTAGGGTCTGCGATGCGGTGGCCATGGTTTGATCCTCGGGTCGTCGCCACTATACGGAAGGATTGTTACGGGATTGTGAATAAGGAGTAGTGAGGGGGTCCTAAAACCCTCAACCACGGAGGACACACGGGTCACACAGGGGAACCTCCTCGCTCGTAGAGGGGGCTTTGTTTACAATAGGAGATTCGTCCACCTTAGTGCAGAATCCCTGTGGGACGAAGCATAGTTTGGGATTGTCAAACCACTTGGAACCGTCAAACCATAAGCCTCATGTGCCGGCCGTTGCTGCCCCTACCGTGTATTGGCGGGTGGAGGGGAGCCTGCTTGACCTGACGGTGGTGCAGCCGGTGGCGTTTTTTACGTGGAACGCGCAGACGTTCGCGGAGCGGTTTCGGCGGCGGGGATTGATCTTTCTGATGGCGGCGCTGCGTCCGTTTCTTTACTCGACGAATCGGAAATTCGCGACCCGGGTCGTCCACACGAGTTTGCGAGGGGTGACGCGGGACCGGCTGGATCTGCTGGGCGAAGAATATTTCAAATACAAGTTGAAGCCTGAGCTGAAAACGCACGGAGCGGAGAAGGTGCGGGAACTGGTGCGGTCGGGGGCGGACGTGGTGCTGGTGAGTCAGGCGCTGGAACACGTGATGAAGCCCCTGGCGCAGCATCTTGGCGTGAAACGGATAGTCGCGAACCGGCTGGAGTTTCGGGAGGGCGTAGCTACGGGGCGGTTGCTGGAGCCGGTGATCCGTCCGCGGGGAGCGTTTGCGCGGCTTCGGGAACAGAGTCCGGATGGGCGGCGGGCGCCGAAGACGCTGGCGCGGCAACTGGATATTACGGTCGAGGAGCTGCGGGCGGCGGTGATTGGATCGGGGCGCGAATCGACGGTGCGGGAGCGTCCGATTGTGCACTTCGAGGGGCGGCGGCAAGATGCGGAGTTTTCAGTGCGGCGGGCGCTGGCGGGCAAGCACGTCATGCTGATTGGCGTGACTGGGTTTATTGGGAAGGTCTGGCTGGCGAACACGCTGATGGAATTGCCGGAAATTGGACGGATTTATCTGCTGATCCGGCGACAAAAATCGAATCCGGCGCAGCGGCGGTTTGAAAAGATTGTGGAAGAATCGCCCGTGTTCGATCCGTTGTTTGAGAAGTGCGGGGCGGGGTTTGGGGATTATCTGCGGGAGAAAGTGGAAGTCGTTGAGGGCGATGTCACACAGGCGGGGTTGGGGCTGGATGCGGAAGTGGCGCGGCGGCTGCAGAAGAATCTTGACCTGATTGTGAATAGTTCGGGGTTGACGGACTTTAATCCGGATTTGCGGGATGCGCTGGCGACCAACACGGATGCGGCGATGAACATCCTGGAATTTGTGCGGGGGACAGAGCATGCGGGGCTGCTGCATCTGTCGACCTGTTATGTGGCGGGCGAGCGCGACGGGCGGGTGACGGAAAAGCTGATTCCGAACTACACGCCGCATCGCGTACTAGGTTTCGATGCGGAACAGGAATTGCGATCTCTGCATGAACTGATTGCTCGAGCGGAAACAGAAGCTGAGGGTGCGGAAGTTACGGCGGGTTTGAAGTCGCAGTCGCTGGCGAAGGAACATGCGGCGAAAGGGCTGCAGGGCGCGGCGTTGGAGAACCAGATCCGCAAGAACCGAATCCGGTGGTTGAAGACTTATTTGACGGAAGCGGGGACGCGGCGGGCGAAGGAGTTGGGCTGGCCTAACACTTACACGCTGACCAAGAGCCTGGCCGAATCGCTGATCGTGAAGCATGGCGCGGGGCTGCCGATTGCGGTAGTGCGTCCGGCGATTGTGGAGACGTCGGTGTCGAAGCCGTTTCTGGGCTGGAATGAAGGAATCAATACGTCGGCGTCGCTATCTTATTTATTGGGGACGTATTTCCGGCAGTTGCCTTCGAATGAGAGCAAGCGGCTGGATATTCTGCCGGTGGACGCGGTGTGCGCGGGGATGACTTTGATTGCGGCGGCGATTGTGGAGCGGCGGCATGATTCGCTCTATCAGCTGGCGACGTCGGTGACGAATCCCTGCGACATGGGACGGTCGATTGAGTTGACGTCGCTGGCGCACCGCAAGCATTACCGGGCGCAGGAAGGGTTGGAGTCGTGGTTGCGGCTGCGGTTTGATGCGATTCCGGTATCGAAGACGCGGTATCAGCGGATGTCGGCGCCGGCGCAGAAAGCGATCGTGAAATCGATTCAGCGGATTATGTCGCCGCTGCCGCTGAAGAAGACTCCACTGGTGAAGGCGGAGAGAAATCTGGAGCGGCTGGAGAAATTGATTGAGTTGTTTGAACCCTTCATCCTGCTCAATGAGCACGACTTTGCGGCGGATAACGTGGAGAAGCTGTCGCACGCGCTGGTGGAGGACGAGCGCGAGGAGTTTGGGTATAAGGCTGGGATGCTCGATTGGTGGAATTATTGGATCAATGTGCATATTCCAGCGTTGCGTAAGTGGACTTATCCGCTGATCGAGGGACGGCCGCTGGAGGCGCGTCCGGCGCGGAGTTTGCAGAATGGGGAGACGGTGAAGACGGGGACGTGAGAACAGCACGGTGGCGAGATTCACGTCAGGACCCGAAGGCAGATCGCAGGCCGCTGCCGTCCCTGAAGGGACTTGGTTGTTTCTTCTCGACTCTCCCAGCACTTACGTGCTGGGCTAATGAATGCCGTCGCTTCGCGACTGGAGTGCGGCGACGTTAGACGCTTTTCGCGCAGCAAGGCAAGAATCACGGAATTATTCATGGCTATATTTCTTACGGGATCGACGGGTTACATTGGGGCGCATGTGGCGGCGAATCTGCTGCGGGATGGGGCGGCGCTCAATGTGCTGGTGCGGGCCCGGGATGCGGGCGAGGCGCAAGGGCGGCTGTGGCAGGCGCTGCAACTGCATCTGGAGTTTCCTCAGTTCTATGAATTCCTGCAGACGCGGGTGCGAGTGTTCCGCGGCGATTTGACGGCGCCGGGCTTCGGGCTCTCGCGCGATGAATACGACCGGCTGGTGCACACGACGGATTCTGTGATTCACTGCGCGGCGTCGCTCAACCGGAAGTCGGAAAAAAGCTGCTTGAATGTGAATCTACGTGGCACGCTGGAAGTGCTGACGCTGGCGCGGAGCGCGGAACATTATCACGGGCTAAGGCGATTCAGCCAGGTGAGCACGGTCGCGGTGGCGGGGAAGCGACAGAACGAAGTGGTGACGGAGGACCAGTCGATTGACTGGGAGCGGTCGGATTACGATCCTTATGCGCGGACGAAGAAATTCTGCGAGCACATGATGCGGGTGTTGTTGCCGGAGACGCCGAAGACAGTTTTCCGTCCGAGCATTGTGCTGGGAGATAGCCGCTACGCGCAGACCACTCAATTCGACATGGTGAAGGCGTTTGTGTTTCTGGCCGGGCTGCCGGTACTGCCGTTTCGTCCGACGGACAAGATCGACATTGTGAATGTGGATTTTGTGGCGGAGGCGATTTCAACTTTGCATCAGAAAGAGCGTCCCGAGCACGATACTTACCATCTGTCGTCGGGGGTTGGATCGCAGACGTTTCGCGAAATAACTACGGCGCTGGCTGCGGCGCAGCAGAAACGTGCGCCGGTGTTTGTGCCGGTGGTGGAGCGTCCGTTTGCAGGGTCGGTGAATTTTCTGGCGAACCGCAGCGGCTCGATTGGGAAAGGTGCGTCGCTGATGAAAGTGTTCATGCCTTATCTGGTGTGGAATACGGTGTTCGACAACACGCGGGTAACCCGGGAACTCGGGAAGAAGCCGGTGGCGTTTTCCGAGTATTGCTATCCGCTGTTGAAGTTCAGCCGCGAGAATAATTTCGCGTACAAATACCAGCCCTGGCCGGCGGCGGCGGGAGGGACCGCGGCATGATGGACTTGATTCTGGAAGCTTGGGTCAGCGGCTCGATCGAGCGCGCCAAGGCAGGATGGATGCTGGGCGAGGGCACGCGCTGGAAGCCGGGTGAGAAGCTGAAGCTTTTGTTTGCGGGCTACAACGGCACGCGGAATATGGGGTCGGATGTGCGGGTGGAAGAGATGCTGCGGCAGGTCCGACATATTCTGGGGGCGGAGCGCGTTGAGTTCAGCGTGATGAGCCAGAATTTCGAGTTCTCGCGCGGATATTTTGAGGGCACGAAGCAAGTTCATCTGCCGGATATTTTTCCGCCGTTTCTGGCGAATGAAGTGCCGAAGCATGACGGAGTGGTGGCGTGTGAAGGGTCGATGTTCAAGAGCAAGTTCGCCAACGCGCTGACCACGATGATGATCGGGTCGCTCGGAATCGCGGCGGTGCAGAACAAGCTTTCTGTGGGATATGGGGCTGAAGCCGGGCATATGGATCCGGTGGTGGCGAAGATGTGCGGACGGTACTGCAAGAATTCGTTTGTGATCACGCGGAATGAAGAGTCGCGGACCGTGCTGCGCGAGCTGGGCGTGCCGACCGAGTTGGGAACTGATACGGCGTGGACCTTTGAGCCGCGTCCGGCGGAGTACGGGCAGAGCGTGTTGCGGAAAGTTGGCTGGGACGGGCGGACGCCGGTGCTGGTGGTGTGTCCGATCAATCCGTTTGAGTGGCCGGTGAAGGCTTCGGTGGCGAAGCTGGCGTTGCACAGCGTGGCCGGGGCTTACAAAGACAGTCACTATCGCGGGCCGTACTTTCATACGGCGGGGCCGGAGGCGGAGCAAGCCTATCAAAAATATTGGATGGCGATTGCGAATGCGGTCGATGCGTTTCGCAAGAAGAAGAATGTGTTTGTGATCCTGGCGGCGACGGAGCGCCTGGATGCGCGGCCGGCGAAGCGGATTTCTGAAAAACTGGGCGGTCTGCCGGTACTTACATCGGACGAATACAACATGTACGAATTGGTGAGCGTCTTGCGAGCTTGCCACATGATGGCTTCGTCGCGGTATCACGGGATTGTTACGTCGATGCCGGGGTTGGTGCCATCGGCGGGGATCACGATGGATGAGCGCATCCGAAATTTGATGCGGGAACGTGGGCATCAGGATTTGCTGATGACGGTGGATGATCCGGAGCTGGAAGGGAAGCTGCTGGCGGCTCTGGAGAAGCTGAGTTGCGAGGGTGAGGCGATCGCGAGCGGGATTGCGCGGACCGTGGTGAGGAATTTGAAGGTGATGGCGCGCATGGGAGTTTATTTTGAAGAGGAAGTGCAGAGAAAGTATCCGGAGTTCGAGACGCGGCGGGGGGAGTGGAGTTGGGAGGATTATTTGCCGCCGATGGGTAGAGGTCTGCAGGAGTTAGTGGCGGCTTACAGCTAGATTCGAGTTCTTCGTGAGTGCTTTCTTGCAACCCATATCTTGAGCACACTCGTTCCATTTGTCGGAGAAATATTTTCGCAGCTGAACGCGGCTGTGAATACGCGGATTCTCGCGGAAATCCGAGACGGCGAGGTTACGGGCGTTACCGGAGGCGAGTTGCTGGAGTTGGTCCGCAAGGCCAGGACCTTTATTGCTTCCAAAGGGCTGCAAAAAGGCGAACGGTGCGGGCTGCTGGCGGTGAATAGCATTCGTTGGGTGGCGATCGACCTGGCGCTTATGGCCGAAGGGCTGATTGTTGTGCCTCTGTATTCGCGACAGGCTCCGGCGGAGTTGGTGGCCATGATGAAGGACTGCACGCCAGCGCTGGTGTGCTGCGGGGATGCAGGGTTGCGCGATGCGATCGCGCAGAGCTGGGCAGAGGCCCCGCCGCGGGTTCTGTTTGACGAGATTTTTGCGGGCGTGGACGGCGTGCAGTTGGAACGGCCGCAGGTCGGGATGGACAGTCCCGTTACGATCATTTATACGTCCGGGACTTCGGGCGAAGCTAAGGGCGTTGTGCTTACGGCGGCGAATGTGGGCTTTATGCTGGAGCGGACCGCGGAACGATTGGAACAATTGATGTCCGGTTCGTCGCCTCATGTGAGAGCGCAGGATCGGATTTTCCATTACTTGCCGTTTACGTTTGCGGCGTCCTGGATTGCGTTGCTGACGTTTTTGAAGCGGCGGAGCCTGGTCACGATCAATATGGATCTGTCGAAGATCGCGAATGACATGCGCGTGGTGGCGCCGGATTATTTTCTGAATGTGCCGCAGTTGCTGGAGCGCATGCGGCGGGCTGTGGATGAACAACTGTGGCAGACGGGCGGTGTGGCACAGGCAATTTATTCGCGGGCGAAGGGTGCGTGGGCGCGGCGGCAGGATGGGCAGGCGAAGCCGAGTGACGCGATGTGGCTGGGGCTGGCGAATGCGCTGGTGTTTCCGGCGATCCGGAAGAAGATGATTGGAAGAAATCTGAAAGCGCTGATTTGCGGGTCGGCGCCCCTGAGCGCGGAGACGCAGCTTTATTTCATGATGCTGGGAATTCGTGTGCTGCAGGTTTACGGCTTGACGGAGACTACGGCGATTTGCACGATGGATGATCCGAACCGGGTGGAAGTGGGGCGTGTGGGACCGGCGATTCCCGGCATGGAGATGAGGTTGGGGGAGCATGACGAGATCCTGGTGCGAGGGCCTAACGTTTTTCCCGGCTACTGGAAACGGCCCGAACAGACGGCCGAGGCTTTGCGCGACGGATGGTTTCATACCGGCGACCAGGGCGAGGTGAATGCTGCGGGGAACTGGCGGATTGCTGGTCGGATCAAGAATCTAATCGTGCTGGGCTCAGGGCACAAGATTTCTCCTGAGCCGATAGAGAATGCGATCGCGAAGAATTTGCCGGAAGCGCAGCAGGTGGTGGTGGTGGGGAACGGGCGTGGATATTTGTCGGCGATCGTGACCGGGAAGGTAGCGGCTGAGCACGTGCAATCGGCTCTGGACGTGGTGAACCCCGAGTTGCCGCATTACAAGCAGGTGCGAGCGTTTTATGTGCGCAGCGAAGCATTCTCGATTGAGAGCGGGATGTTGACAGTGAATGGGAAGCTGAAACGGGACGTGATTGCGGCGCGGATGAAGGATGAAATTGAAGGAATGTACCGGGTGAAACAGGCGGTATAGTGTGGGCTTGCGCGCTGGGAAATCATGAACAACATCAAGGTGCAAGGAACGTCGAAGGCGAAACTGGCGAGCCCGGGCAGTCCGCAGGCGTTGTCGTGGTCGCTTCGCGATGGCGTCATCGAGTTGGCGCTACATCGGGAGCCTTGTAACGAGTTGGGATCGGTATCGCTGGAGGAGTTGGAGAACTTTGCGGCTGCTTTGGAAGATGTGCAGGTGGAAGCGCATGCGCTCATTATTTATAGCGAGATGAAACCGGGGTTTTGCGCAGGGGCGGATTTGCGCGAACTTTACCAGCGGTCGCAGGCGATGGAGAAATCTGAGGCCGTGACCGGGGTGCGGGATTTTCTGGAGCGGATTCACCGGGTATTGAATCGGATTGATGCTTCGCCTCTGACTACGATTGCGGCGGTGCATGGAGTGACGTTTGGCGGAGGATTCGAGCTGGCGCTGGCTTGCGATTTGATTATTGCGGACAAGATGGCGCGGTTTTGTTTTCCGGAGTTGAGGCTGGGATTGATTCCGGGGTTTGGAGGGATTCCTCGGCTGAAGCGGGATTTGGGTAATGCGGTGGTGAGAGACCTGTTGCTTACGGGACGCAGTATCAATGCAACTAAAGCGCAGCAGATCGGACTGGTGAGCCAAGTGGTGGGTGAAGGCGAGGCGCTGCGAGCCGCGCGGGCTACGGCGGCGCAGTTGGGGAAATTTGATCGCGGGACGGCGGCGGCGGCGAAGAAGTTCATCAAGCCAATTCCATACGAGGAGTTGCGGCGGGAGATCAATATATTTTGTGAGCTGTTTGCGCGTCCGGCGGTGCAGGCTGGGTTGAGGAAGTTTGTGGAGAGTACGGATGCGCAGCCGTACTTGCCGTAGGCAGTACCTAGTACCTAGTACCTAGTACCTAGTGAATAGCAGATTCCTCGCCGGGCTTTCAGCCCGGTTCGGAATGACAAGGGTTGAGTGATGAATGCTGCTGACGAGACGCTAGATGAAATCCTAAAGTTGGCGGCGGCGCACTTTAAGGTGCCGCGGGAGAAGTTGCGCCCCGATGATGACTTTTTCAAGACTTTAGGGATCGACAGCTTGCAGACTCTCGATTTGCTGACCAAGTTGGAAAATCATTTTCGAGTGGAGCTGCCGGATTATGAATTGCAGGGAGTGTCTGACTTTCGCACGCTGGCGGGGAAGATTCAGGCGCGGCTCTAGAACCAATCCACCACGGAGACACTGAGTCACAAAGAAAACCTTCAAGCCGGGGCTCTTGATTGTTGCTTGCGTGTATGCGGGTAACTTCTTCATTAACATGGTATTCTCCGTGCCTCCGTGTCTCTGTGGTGAAATAAGCCTTTGATGCTTGATCTCCAAAAATATAGCTGTCTGGGCGCGGCGTTGCGCGATGCGATGGAGCGCTTTGGGGGCGAGACCTGCCTGATTGAGGCCGATCGTGATCGAGAAAAGGTGCGGCTTACCTACTCCGATTTTAAGGAAATCAGCTTGCCTTTGGCGCGGGCGCTCGAGGATGCGGATTTTGATGCCGGGGATCGTGCCGCGATTCTGATGACGAATCAGTCGAAATGGCTGATTTCGGCTTATGCAGTTTTTTACAGCGGGGGAGTGCTGGTTCCTCTCGATTACAAGCTGACAGCGGCGGAGCAGTTGCAACTTCTCGAGCACTCGAAGGCCAAGGTGCTGGTGGTGGAGTATTACCTTTGGCGGGCGATCATGCAGTCGCCGGAATTTCAAAGCATCAAGACGAAGCTGGTGCTGGTGACGGAAGCGCCGCTGGGTGCGGAGCTGGCTGGAGGATTCCGCTGGGAAGATTTCAAACGCAAGGGCGCGCCGGATTTCGTAATGCGGCAGCGGGAAGATGTGGCTTGCATCGTGTATTCGTCGGGCACGGGCGGGCGTCCGAAGGGATGCGTGCTCACGCATGAGAATTATCTTGAACAGTGCCGGGCGCTGACCGCGTGGTATCCATTCTGGCCGGGGGTGCGGTATTTGAGCATTCTGCCGACGAATCACGCGATTGATTTCATGGTGGGATTCATTGGTCCGTTTGTGTGCGGAGCTTGCGTCGTGCATTTGAGGACAATGCGTCCGGAATTTGTGCGAGATGCGTTTGTGCGCTACCGGATTACTTATGTGGCGCTGGTTCCGATGATTGTGAAGAACCTGGAGCGCGGGCTGCGGGCGAAAATCGATGCGCTGCCGGGGTGGAAGCGTGTGATTCTGAACCGAATGATTTCAGTGAACAAATTGCTGACGCGGGGTAAAGCGCGGGTGAAGATAAGCCGGGCGCTGTTGCCCGGAGTGCATCGGGCGTTTGGCGGAGAGTTGCTGGCGCTGATTACGGGCGGGGCGTTTATGGAGCCCTCGGCGATGCAGTTTTTCTACGATCTGGGGATTCCGGTGGTGAACGGATATGGGCTGACGGAGGCGGGAACGGCGCTCACTTTGAACGATTTGAAACCATTTCGGGCGGACACGGTGGGCAAGCCGCTGCCGGGGGTGGAATTGCGGGTGCTGAGTCCGAACGAGGAGGGGATTGGGGAAATTGCAGCCCGGAGCAAGACGGTAATGTCGCATTATCTCGACGACGCGGAGCTGACGCTGGAAACGATTGTCGATGGCTGGCTTCTGACCGGCGATTTGGGGCGCTTTGACAAGAGCGGGCATCTGCAGCTTTTCGGGCGAAAGAAGAACATGATCGTCACCGCCGGGGGGAAGAATATTTATCCCGAGGATATTGAGACGGTTTTCGACGGACTGCCGGTGAAGGAGTACTGTGTGTTCGCGGCGAATTATGTGTGGCCGCAAAACAAGCTGGGGCGGGAGATGCTGGTAATTGTGCTGCGGCTGGAACAGAATCAGCGATTTGACAGCGCGCTGCTCGCGGAGATCGCGACTCGCAACCGGAGGTTGCCTGACTATAAGCGAGTCGGCGGTTATGTGATCTGCGAGAAAGATTTTCCGCGGACGGCCTCGATGAAGATCAAGCGGCAGGCGCTGGCGGAAGAACTGGGAAAAACGGTGAATCGAGCAGCGGTGGTGGGGCTGTGAATGAGCGGGAATCGTATCTGGCGATTGTGAATCCTGCGGCGGGGGGCGGGCGGAGCCGCAAGATGCTGGGTCCGGCTTTGGAGCGGCTGCGGGCGGGCGGGGTTGCGGTTGAAGTGGTGGAGACGCGGAATAGTGGCGATGCTACGCGGATCGCGCGCGCGGCTTACGGGTTTGGCCAGCGGCGGTTTATTGCGGTTGGTGGCGATGGGACTTCTTATGAAGTAGTGAACGGGCTTTTTCCGGAGGCTGGCCGGGGGTCCGATGCCGGCGAGGCGGGCGAGGGCGCCCGCCCCACACTTGGGTTCTTGCCGCTGGGGACAGGGAATTCTTTTTTGCGGGATTTCAGCGACCGCGGCGTGGAGCATGCGATCGAGTCGTTGATTGCGGCGCGAACCCAGAGTTGCGACGTGCTGCGGTTGCGGCATCGCGGCGGAGTGATCCATTACATTAATCTGTTGAGCGTGGGGTTTCCGGCGGACGTGGCGACTTTGCGGGCGCGGCGTTTCAGCCGACAGGGAGAACTGGGATATGTGATTTCGATTTTTCTGGGGCTGGCGCGGTTGCACAGGCGGCCATTTCCGGTTCGCGTGGATGGGGAAACGGAGTTTGACAAGCGACCTTGTCTGTTCCTCACGTTTAATAACAGCAAATTTACCGGTGGGACGATGATGATTGCGCCGAAGGCCGAAGTAAATAGTGGGCTGATTGAGTACGTCCGTTGGGGCGCGATTGGGAGGCTGGGATTGATGCGAAATTTGCCGGGGCTTTATGATGGCACGCACATCGAGCATCCGCGGGCGGAGCGAAAAGCGGTTCGGCGGGTGGAGTTTGATTTGAACGCCGCTGTCGATGTGATGGTGGATGGAGAGGTGCTGACGCTGCACTGCGAGGAGTTGGACGTGCTGCCTGGATCGTTGAACGTGGTGGCGTGAGCCCGTGATATAAAAAGTGAATCTGCGGAAAGGGAATCATGTCTGAAGAGCGGCGAAAGCGGCGTCAGGAGCGGGTGGGCGTGCCCGAAGCAAGTCCGCAAGCGCGGAAGAAGCTGATCTGGGGCGGGATTGTTGTGTTGTTTGTGTTGGCTTACGCCGCGGGCTGGGAATACAGGAATCATCGCTACGATGGGTTTGCGAAGTGCCTGTCCTCAAAGCAAGTGAAGATGTTCGGCGCGTATTGGTGTCCGCATTGCGCTGAGCAGAAGGAAGAGTTCGGCGGATCGTTTCGGTATGTGAACTATGTGGAATGCGCGATTAAGGGCTCGAGCGAGATGTCGCCCGCCTGCAAGGCAGCGGGTGTGCAACATTATCCGACGTGGCAGTTTGGGGCGAGTCCGCTCGTCGAAGGGAAGTTTCCGCTGCAGGAGCTGAGCGATAAGACTGGGTGCAGTCTGCCGTGAGTGCGACCGCGGATCAAGATGCCAGGGAGAATCTAACTTCCACCGCTGACAATCGAGTGCTGTACCTGGCGATCGCGTTTCTGGCGGTGGCGGGAGTGGTGGTGTCGACGGTTTCGCTGCAGCGGCATTATGCGAAGTCGGCGACCACCTTCTGCGATGTGGGGGAGAAGTTCAATTGCGACATCGTGAACCGGAGTGAGTATTCGACAGTGATGGGAATTCCGGTGGCGGCGATTGGGATTGCCGGATACGGAGTGCTGCTGGCTCTGGCTACGGTTTACAGGTCGCGTGCGGCGACCGCGACGCGGTTAGTGGCTGCGGCTGTGGCGGGGTTGGGGTTTGCGCTGTATCTCACTTACGTCGAGGGGTATGTGCTTGGGACTTGGTGCATTCTTTGTTTGAGTTCGCTGGGGATGATTGCGGCGATCGCGATTTTGGCAGGAGTGGTTAGGGCGAGGGCGTAGTGCGAGCCGGGGTGCCGTCCCTGAAGGGACTGGAGCTAAGCCGTTCTGCTTCCCCAGCACTTACGTGCTGGGCTAATGAATGCCGTCGCTTCGCGACTCCAGCGACATATTCTTTCTGATGGGAAAAATCCAGAAAATCAGGAATGGGCCCGGGGCTTCTGACCCGATTCGTGCGGGCGGGGCTACGGGAGACTTGCGGCTGCATGAATTTCGCAGTCGCGTTTTTCGAAACACACGCTTCTTGCGGGTGTGGCTGCCGCCGGGGTATGACGGCGCGGAGAATGCGGGCCGGCATTATCCGGTGCTCTATTTGAATGACGGACAGAATCTGTTTGAGGCGGGGACTTCGTATGCTGGCGTGGAGTGGCAGGTGGACGAGACGGCGGACCGGCTGATCGGTGAGGGTGCGGTGCCGCCGATGATTATCGTCGGCATGGATAATGCCGGCAAGGATCGGATTCGCGAATACATGCCGCACCGGTCGATGAACCCGATGATGCTGCGGGTGCAGGGGCGGTATTATCCGGACTTTCTGATGAAGGAAGTGATGCCGTTTGTGGAGCGCAACTACCGGGTGGCGATGGGACCGGAGAATACGGGGCTGGGCGGATCGTCTTTGGGGGCGCTGATTGCGCTGTACACCGCGATGGCGCGGCCGGGAGTGATTGGGCGCCTGTTGGTGGAGAGTCCGTCACTGTGGGCGTCACATCGGCAGACAATTAAGGAGAGCCGGTCGGTGAGAATCTGGCCGGAGCGAATCTATCTGGGAGTGGGAACTGCCGAGGCTGGAAGCGCGGAGCGCAGCCGGACGGTGGTGGACGATGTGCGGGAATTGGCGGCCATCTTGCGGCGCGCGGTGTTGAGCGAGAGGCGGTTGCGGCTGGTGATCCAGGATGGAGCCGGGCACAACGAGGCGGCGTGGGCGGAAAGATTTCCGGAGGCGTTGCGGTTTTTGTTTGGGGAGTAGGAGGGTGGAACATTGTGCGGTGGAAGATCTCAAGCGACCACGGGGGCTGAAGCCTACGTTGATTCTTCCCCTTACGCGGCGCTGAGGCGCCGCTCTTCCACGTTGCTGCGTTGTCCGAATTGAAATACCACATACAGGATAGCCAGCATCACGGGAACACTGAGCTGTAGGTGTGTCCAGCGGGCGAGTGGGCCTACGAGTGGAAGAATGAATGCCAGATAGAGAAGGAGTTTGAGATTGGGCGAATTAGCTTGGCTGGGTTGAACGACGATCCAATCTGAGAGCAGCAGGAAGGCGGGCGCGAGGATTACGAGATCATAAACCGTGAGATGCGGAGCCACTAGGACGGTGGTCAGCAGCAGGGCGGAATATCGCAGAGGCAGGGACAGGCTACTTTGCCAGCAGCGGGCGGCCAGGGCGAGCGTGAGGAGTGCGGTGACGGTATAGAGGGCGAGGTCGAGGCGCGGCCAGGGTAGGAGCATCGTCCAGAAGGTGCGCAGCGAGTGAGTCTGGAAGAGCTTCGGTTCAAGCAAGGGAAGCTGACTGGGGACGCGCAAAAGCACGTCGATCCAGGTGCGGAGCGAATCGGGGCCGTAGTATATCCACGCGGCGGCGAGTTGAGCTGAGGCGGAGAGCAGCGCGCCGGCAATTACTTTCCAGCGGCGTGCGGCCACGAAGATAACTGCAGTCGCGACGCCTAGTTGGGGTTTGAAGATGAGGCATCCGAAAGCCATGCCAGCGAGGAATTCGCGCTGCGCGCGCAAGGCGAAGTAGGCTAGTGTGAAGCAGGCGAGAGCTAGCGCGGAGGTTTGTCCCCAGGCAATCAGGTGCCAGAATGCGGGGTACGCCAGCGCGAGAATTAAGATAGTGAGTTTGCAGCTCTGCAGGCTCGGGCACGTGCGCCAGACGGCGTACAGGCAGACGCTATAAAGTAGCGCGCTCAGGGTGAGCCAGAGAATCAGAGCGGATGGATAAGACAAGCGCGCAAAGGGTGCAAAGAAAATTGAAACCTGCGGCGGATAAAGCGGCAGATAGCGCAGGCCTGCAGCGGCGGGGACTCGTTCGCCTGCGAGTGCGGACTGCGCTGGCATGTTATACAGATCGTTGTTCAGATTGGGGCCGAGGTGAGCCAGGGCGAGCGAGCCGAGAGTATAGAAATGCAGGAAGTCAGTGCCTTTGAGGTTGCCTGCGCGATCGAGCAGACCGGGTGCGGCTATATTCCAGAAATAGACAGACCAGAGGCACAGAGCGAGAAGCAGACCGTGCACGCGCAGGCGTTTCGGGGTCAGCCACGACGCGGCTTTCGCGAGTGTCATGCTCATACATACATCGGCTTGCCCATGATACCGAATTCAGGAACTCTGGACGGTCGCAGATCCGGGACCGGGAGGCAGGTCGTCGCTCCGGCTCAATTCGGTCCGGCTCAGTCTGGTCACCAACAACGCTAGAAGAAGGAAGGGTACGAACAAAACCAATGCTGAGGGAAGCAGGGGAATGCGGTTCGTCGAATGCAGGTTTGTTAAATCCATGCGAGAGGGAAGCAGCAGCAACACCAGAGCGGCGACCCAGGGCCACGCCACCACGACAAAAAAAGCGCGGCGCCCGAGGCGCGGCAAGGTGGCCCAGTCACGGACGACCATCAGGGCCGGGAGCAGCAATAGAACCTGATTGAAGGGTTGAAACAAGGGCAGGACGATAGCAGCAGCGAGGAAAAATGCTGCCAGTGTCTGTATGAAATTCTGCGAAGCCGCCTCTACTTTGCGGTTTCGCCAGGCCAGCCCCAGCAAGGCGACAATTGCAATTCCTGAGATGGCCCCTCCGAACCAGTTGCCGAGCGCGAGGCACAAAAGGGAAGTCGTCGGGAAATATTGTCGATAGGCTACCAGTCCTTCCACGAAATAACGAGGCCAGCCGGGGAGCACGAGCTCTCCGATGCCAATTAAGACGGCTAGCGTGACTGCGAACCCTGCCAGCAGCGGCCATCGCTTCGAGCAGGCGCTCACTGCCCAAAACAAGAACCACGCCAGCGGCAACACAGCCATCTGCGGCTTGATCGTGGCCGCGGCGAGGAAAACACCAGCCAAGGCCAGGTGACTTCGGGCGAGGCACCACGCACTCAGCGCTAGCAGAAAAGCGACCACGAGGCCGAGCTGGCCGAGCCGCAATCCCTGCACGATCTGAGGGCTGCTGAGAACAAACAGAACAACGGCCGCAGTTAGAGTTTTATCCGGCCGCCAGCGCAGGAGATCGAGCCAGAAGAGCACGCTGATTCCGGTCAATACTGTGAAGAGTACGAGCGCGCACAACTGCGCCTGCGAAAAGCTTAAGTAAACCGTGGGCGCGAGGAGGAACACGACGTATACGGGATAGACGAAGCGCTGTTCGTCGATGATCTCGACTCCCGGCTCCCCATACTTTTGATCGATGACGTGGCCGTAAAAGGCCATCTGAATTTCGTGGCTCACTTCCGGGCTGTAGGGGTTGCGTCCATGAAGCAGGAGTTCGCGCGTTCCCACCCAGCGGGGATAGAGGTCGCCCATTTGGGCTTTGAGCTTGCCTCGTTCCACGTCAACGAAATGCTCCCAGGGCAACAAGATTCGGAAAATGTAGAGGCAGGTGATTCCACTCGCCAGCACGCTGAGCAAGAGCCAGAGCCGAATCTTCATTGCCTCAGTCACCTCGGAAAAAGTGAAAGCGCTTCACGCGCGGAACACGAATTCAGAAACATTAATTTGGTTTTCCGCTGACCTCGCCTGCCTGGAGCGGACGCGCGCAGAAATCCCTCAAGTCGATGCCGCAACGATATACGGCATACAGCGGCAGATCACGGTGCTGGACAACGTAGTTTCCGGAGGCCACTGCATTTACATCCGCGTTGTCGTGCAGGACGATTGCGTTGTCCGATTGGGTGCGAATTCGAAACTGCCGCGAAGCGGGCTCATAATTTGCGTAGCTGAAACAATGACCGATGCACGCCCGGTCGAGAGCGTGGTAGAGGCAAAGGGCGTGCAACGACTGATCGGGAAGAGAACTGATCACGCGTTGTCCCGGCGGTAATCGATTCACGACGGTGGTGAGTTGATCTTCCATCCGGTTGAGTTCCCGGCCGTCAGTATAGAGAAGCCCGAAAAACAATACTGCCACTGAAAGCAGCGCCGCTCGGGTAAACCTGGTGGTGGGCACCGGCGCGAGAACCGCGCACATGGTTAAAGCGGCGGCTAACGACAGGCGCTCAGCGACGTAGCCGAGCGGCCGTCCATATTGGGGAAAGAGCACGCGGTCAGGGATCAACAGAACGCCGGCTGCATTCAACAGCCAAAGTTGAAACGGGATCGTCGAAACTAATTGTGACAAGCCAAGACGCTTGATGAGACGGTGGAGCAACGCTGTCCATATCAACAGAAGTCCGGCAAACGGCAGCACGTACTTCAAGCCGAAGAGTGCTATCTGATTGGCACCGGTGATGAAGTTGAACTGATCGAAAGACCAGGAGTAGGCGTATCGACGTATGAGAACCTGGCGGGTGACCACTAGCACGGCGAGTCCGATGATGACCAGCGTCGATCGCCGGCCTGGCAGAATGCTGTTTGCCGCGGCTACGTAGACTGCCGTGCCAAGGGCCCACACTACTGGCATGGGATGAGCAATCCAAGCGGCGATCAGGATCGGTGCAGCCATGGCTCGAACTCGCCAACTGCCGCCGCAGAAGATTGCTAGATACCACAAGCACAAGCCCATCGACAGATAGAAGTCGAAAAGTCCCAGATAGAAAATGAAGCCGTAGGCGAGCATGGCGACACAGGGCGCGGCAAACCACCAGTTCCGGCTGGGAGGGCGCTGGTCCGCTAGACGAAAGATAAAGAGAATTGCGCCCCAACCGAATACTAGGACTGAAAGGGACACGGCAAGGCGTTGCGCCAGGTCGGGGCCAACGTGCACGAACAGCCAATCCAACATGAGGTCGAACAGGACGTTATTCGATTGAGCCGAAATCCAAAGGCCCGGTGCGGCGCCTCGCTGGATCAGCGAGGCCAGCCAGGCGTTGTAAACGTGGCTGGACAGATCGGCGGACTGAATCCGCGACTGCCAGAGGCAGGGGATCAATAACACAACGGAAAAGAGCAGAATCGCGATCCAGCCGCGGCGTGTGTGTCCTGGATCCGTGTGCTCTGGTAGATTCAATCTCCCGCCATGCATTCCGGGAGCATTCTATCTTGCTGCAGGTTCCCGGTCGGCTACTTTCTGGAAGAGGCCGTCGACAATTTTGATCATTTCATCATCGACAGTGCGGTTGCGGGAGATGGCCTCGAGCAGAGGGATCGAGACGATTTTGTTAGCGCGCAGGGCAGCCATGCATCCGAATTCGCCGCGATGCACCATGTCGATGGCGCCCAAGCCGTAACGCGTGGCCAGGACGCGGTCGAAGGCGCTGGGCGAGCCTCCGCGCTGGATGTGACCGAGGACGACGGGGCGGGTTTCGTAGCCCGTGCGCTTTTCGATTTCGCGGGCGAGCGTGTTGGCGATGCCGCCGAGCTTGGCGTGGCCAAATTCGTCCTTGCCCATGTCTTGCAGGACGGAAGGTCCGTGGCCCGATTCGGAGGAGAACTTTGCGCCTTCGGCTACGACCACGATGGAGAAGTAGCGGCCGCGCTCGTGACGCTGGCGGATGGAGTCCGCCACTTTATCGATATCGAAGGGGCGCTCGGGAATAAGGATGACGTCGGCGCCGCCGGCGATGCCGCTGTAAAGGGCGATCCAGCCGGCGTCGCGGCCCATTACCTCCACGACCATGACGCGGTTATGCGCTTCCGCGGTAGTGTGGACGCGGTCAAGGGCTTCGCAGACGATGTTGCAGGCGGTGTCAAATCCGAAAGTGTAATCGGTGCCGCCCAGATCGTTGTCGATGGTTTTGGGAACGCCGACGACCTTGGCGCCGTGTTCATGGAGTTTTTGGGCGACCGAAAGAGTGTCGTCACCGCCGATCGCGATGAGAGCCTCGATATTGTTTTTTTCGAGCGTGGCCAGGCAACGGTCGATACCGTCGGGACGCTTCGAGGGATTGGTGCGGGAAGTGCGCAGGATGGTGCCGCCGCGAGGCAGAATGCCGCCCACAGAATCGAGATTGAGAGGGATACTGATGTCTTCGAGGACGCCGCGCCAGCCTTCCATGAAGCCGACGAATTGGTCCTCGTAGGTGAAGATGCCTTTGCGCACCACAGCGCGAATCACCGCGTTCAGGCCGGGACAATCGCCTCCGCCGGTCAATATACCAATCTTCATTGTTTGCTCCGGTGCATGAATTCGGACGAAACTTCCTGGGATGCACTCCGAGCATGGGCTGGATTCAACGTTGGCCCAAAGGCGCGGGATCCGCAGTCGCCGGGAAGAACAAGATTATCATTAAAAGCCGACTGATTCCTGGCACTGATTCCTGGCAACGAGTCGGCTTATGACGCCCCAATTGGCGGCATTGCATAGTATTGCGTCGCGGCCCGAGTTTGGGCACAATGCTCCCCTGGAATTAAGACCATGAACAAGACACTTAGGATTCTCGGGTGGGGAATGGTTGCGGTGCTGGGCGCCGTTGCGGTGGGCACGGTGGCCGTGCGTCGCGGCGAACCGATCAACGCGCTGTGGCTGGTGGTGGCGGCAACGTGCTGCTATGCGCTAGGGTACCGCTTCTACAGCAGGTTTATTGCGGTGAAGATACTTGCGTTGGATGGGTCGCGGGCGACTCCGGCGGAGCGATTGGAGAACGGCCGCGATTTTCTGGTCACAAACAAGTGGGTCGTGTTTGGGCATCACTTCGCGGCGATTGCTGGGCCTGGACCGCTGGTGGGGCCGGTGCTGGCGGCGCAGTTTGGTTATCTTCCGGGAACGATGTGGGTGCTGGCTGGGGCCGTATTTGCGGGCTGCGTGCAGGACTTCGTGATTCTGCTGTTCTCGGTGCGGCGCGACGGCAAGTCGCTGACGGAGATGGCCAAGGATGAGATCGGGCGCGTGGGAGGATTCGTCGCTTATGTGGCGGTGATCGCGATTCTGATCATCCTGCTGGGCGTGGCGGCGTTGATTGTCGTAAATGCGCTGAAGTCGAGTCCGTGGGGCACGTTCACGATCGCGATGACCATGCCGATCGCAGTGCTGATGGGTGTTTATTTGCGGCGGATTCGTCCGGGGAAAGTGCTGGAGGTTTCTGCGCTCGGATTTGTGCTGGTACTGGCGGCGATCTGGGGTGGGCAGTATGTATCGCAGAGTCCGGGGCTGGCTCGGGTGTTTACGTTTAGTGCGCCTACGCTGGCGATTCTGATCATGGTTTACGGCTTTGCGGCGTCGGCCCTGCCGGTGTGGCTGCTGCTGGCACCGAGAGATTATCTCAGCACCTTTGTGAAGCTGGGAACGATTGCGTTGCTGGCGGTGGGAATTGTGGCGCTGCATCCCACGCTGCACATGCCGGCGTTGACCCGGTTTGTCGACGGCACGGGGCCGGTGTTTGCGGGGAAGATATTTCCTTTTGCCTTCATCACGATTGCCTGCGGAGCGATCAGCGGATTTCACGCTCTCATCTCCAGTGGTACGACACCGAAGCTGATTGCGCGCGAGACTGAGACTCGCATGGTGGGCTATGGAGCGATGATGTGCGAGTCGGCGGTCGCGATCATGGCGATCATCGCCGCGTGCGTGATGCAGCCGGGGATTTATTTTGCGATCAACAGTCCGGCGGGAGTCGTGGGGCAGGCGCCTGCTGCCGCGGCTGCGACTATTTCGAGTTGGGGCTTTCCGGTGACTGCGGCTGACATGCAGGCGTTGGCGCATGCGGTGGGTGAGCAGACGCTTTACAACCGGACCGGTGGTGCTCCCGCGTTTGCAGTGGGCATGGCGCATATTTTCTCTCACAGTCTGGGCGGGGATACTTTGATGGCGCTTTGGTACCACTTTGCGATCATGTTTGAAGCGCTGTTTATCCTGACCATTCTCGATGCCGGGACGCGGGTGGCGCGGTTCATGGTGCAGGATGCGCTGGGGCATGTGTACAAACCGCTGGGGCAGACGAGTTGGTATCCCTCGATTCTGGGGACGAGCGCGCTGATTGTGGGAGCCTGGGGATATTTCCTGTGGCAGGGAGTGAAGGATCCGCTGGGCGGGATTAATTCCTTGTGGCCGCTGTTTGGTATTTCGAATCAACTGCTGGCGACGGTGGCTCTGTGCGTGGCTACTACGATCATCATAAAGATGCATCGGGCGAAATACGCGGCCGTGACACTGGTGCCGCTGGCGTGGCTGGTGGCGGTGACGTTTACGGCGTCGTGGCACAAGATGTTCGATCCCGAACCGCGAGTGGGGTTTCTGGCGGCGGCGAGGGTGCTGGCAGCCGGGCCGGCGACCAGCGCAACCGGACGCCTGATCTTCAACAACCGGCTGGATGCGGCGGTCACGGGAGTGCTGGTGGTGATGGTGACGCTGGTGCTGCTGGAATCGGGACGGCAGTGGTGGGGCATTCTGAGTGGGACTAGAGAAGCGCCGGTGAAGGAAGCGCCGTTTGTAAGGACGCGGTTGGTGGAGGAACGAGGATGAAGCGAATCGTTTCCAGTTGGAATACTTTCATGGCGACGCTGCGGGAGATTTTTGATGAGGCGGCGTATTCGCGGTTTCTGGCTCGCGCGGGGATGGTCTCGTCGAGTGCGGCTTATGCGGCGTTTCGGCGGGAGTTCGAAGAGGTTAAGGTGCGGCGGCAGAAGTGCTGTTGATGATCTGCGCAGTGGAATCATTTGTCATTTTGGTATTCGCCGGCTGCGATAAGATAACCGGGTGAGGTGGCTATGGCGCAAATGACGCCGGAAGTGTCCAGGCTGCTGGAGCAAGCGTTGTCGCTGTCGGTTGAGGAACGGGAAGCGTTGGCGGAGTCCCTGATCTCCAACCTCGATGGCAAGGTCGATGAGGGCGTACAAGCGGCGTGGGAAGCGGAGATCGGGAAACGAATCGCAGACCTGGATTCAGGCAAGGCAAAGACCACTTCATGGGCGGAAGTGCGCAAACGCAATTTAGCGAAGTTGCCCCGTGCCCACTGATTTCGTGGAATTTCATGAGGAAGCGTCGGTCGAGTACGATGCGGCATTCGACTGGTGCCAGGAGCGCAGTGTGGACGCTGCTCTAAGATTCGACTCTGAGATGGATCGCGCCTTGACGCAGATCAAACAGGCTCCACAGCGCTGGGCGTCTGGGTCGCACGCTACTCGCGATTCTTGCTCAGGCAGTTTCCGTTTGTTCTGATTCACCGTGAGCGACCGTCGGCGAGTATCCAGATCATCGCGGTTGCACACACAAGCCGAAAGCCTGGGTACTGGCGAAAGCGGCTGTAAGGACGCCTCCGCAAGATCGTTTATAACTTCAACACCAGCTCTAGGAACTGTGCGGCTTCCGCGATAAACTGCATTCACATGCGAGTTCTCGGCATTGACTGCGGCGGGGAGTACACCGGGTACGGCGTGGTGGAGATGTGCTCCGGAGGACGGCTGGTGTGCCTGACCTGCGGGGCGATCAAGCTTTCGCTGCGGGAACCGCTGGCGCGGCGGCTGTCGCGCATTTACGACGAACTTGGCGTACTTATTACGGTGCACCATCCGGATGAAGTTGCGATTGAAGGGATCTTCTACGCGCTGAATGTGAAATCGGCATTGAAGCTGGGCCAGGTGCGGGGAGTGGCTATGCTGGCGGCGGCGACGGCTGGGCTGGAGGTCGCCGAGTACTCGCCGCTGACGATCAAGTCGTCGGTGGTGGGATATGGGCGAGCGGAGAAGCAGCAGGTGCAACACATGGTGACGCGCCTGCTTGGGCTTGCCGAGGCTCCGGAGCCAATGGACGCTTCGGACGCGCTGGCGATCGCCATCTGTCATTTACATACCGCGGGCACGCTGGAAAGGCAAAAGGTTGCAGCGCGGTGATGATTCTGGACTCTTTGATTCGATGTTTTCTGACCCGGTCTATGAGTCGCCGTCTGGCCGCTGGGGTGGGAGTACTGGCGGTCGCCGCAATGGCAGCGCCGTCGACCGCGCAGCAGGCGGCAACCCGCGGTGGAAACTCGCTGGCAACGGTTACGTTCACCCTCGACTTTCCCCAGTCCAATCCTGAGCACTACTCGATCGCGGTCGACGCGGCCGGACATGCGCGCTATGAGTGCGCCGGGACAATCGCTCAGGATTCCGAACAGGAAGCCTACAAAGCGGAATTCCAGGTCTCGGCAGGGAATCGGGAAAAGATCTTCGCCTGGACAAAACAGGCGCGGTATTTCGCCGGGAAGATTGACTCGGGCAACAGAAAGCTGGCTTTCACCGGTACGAAGCTGCTGAGCTATCAGGATGGCCAGATCTCGAACACGGCGCGGTACAACTATTCAAACCTGGCGGCGGTACAGCAACTAACCGCTCTTTTCCAAAGCATGGGAGCCACGCTGGACTACGGACGGCGCCTGACTTACTACCATCGCTACCAGAAGCTGGCGCTGGACGATGAGTTGAAACGGATGGAGACTCAGGCCAGGAACAATGAACTGGACGAGATACAAGGGGTGGAGTCAGTGCTGCAAGAGATTTTTGAAGACGCTTCGGTGATCAATGTGGTGCGGGCGCGGGCCAAGGAATTGATCGAGATAGGGAAGAGCGCCTCGGAGCACTGACGATTTCGCAGCCCGGCACGAAGCTGCAGCGCGTTCCCGACGGCCCGCTTCAAGACGCCAGGTCCCCGGGGCGTAGCAGCAGAAGAATTCTCAGGTCGATGATGGCGTGCAGGGCCATGGGCAGCCACAGGCTTCCGCTGGCGAGAAAGAGCATCGCCATGACCGCTCCCACCACGGCGGTGCCGATGATGCCGGATAATCCCTGGTAGCCGTGCGCGAGTCCGAAGGAGATGCTGGCGATTGCTACGGCGATCCAGAGACCCGCGTGCCAGGGATCGTTCGAAAGATATCGGATCAGAAATCCGCGATACAGAATCTCCTCACAAATGCCTGCCGTCACCGAAACCAGGGCGAACCAGGCGCGCTCTTGCTGAGTTACGGGAAGGATGAAAGCCAGTCGATGGAAAGCGCGCAAGATCTTTTCGCGCGCGGTCGCGCTGCGACGGACTAGAACTACTTGCAGCAAAGAACCAAATGCAAACGCGATGCCGACTCCCCAACCGAACGATGCTCCTATCTTCTGCTGAGCGGTCAGGTGGACGGCCGGCCAGATGAAGAAAACGCTGGATCGCAAGGTGAGCCAGGCAATGATGGCCGCGGCCCAAAGGATGAGGACAATTCTCTGATAGGACAGGATTTTCCTGCGAGGATTTGTGCTGGTCTTCAGCGCCCGGGTCTCGAGCGCATCCCAGATCGGAACGCCTACGAATAAGAACAGGGCCAGCGCGTGCTGGTAGGAAAGCATGGCGTCAATTTACAGGATCACTCAGCGATCGGCGAGATGTTTTCTACTCGGGGCGCTAACGAACCAGCACGCCGGCGTAGCCAACGACCAGGTCGCGGTCGCCGGAGACGTCGCCTGAGGTTGCGTATTTGATCAACTCCGCGGATTTGGCTCCCAGCTGCTTCGCGGCGGTCAGCATGGCTACCGCCGGGCCCAAGCCGCACATGCTGATGTTCTGCTGCGTGACCACATCGTAGAGGCCGCGGGCATCGAGGGCGAGAATGGGTTCGAGCGCGCTGTAGTCTTTCACGCGCGTGATGGCATCGGATTCGTAATGATTCATGTCGCTAGAGGCTACGATCAGGACAGGATCGTTCTGCGCAGAAATCACATCCGCGATGGCCTCGCCGAGTTGCTCGAGGGCCTCGAACTGATGGGTGCCGAGCGCAATCGGAACGAACTTTAGTACGGGCTGGCGCACTTGCAGGAAGGGCAATTCGACTTCAGCGGCATGCTCACTGCGGTGGGCTGTGGAATCCTCCTGCAGAAGCGGGGAGCGCCGCTTTAGAGCCTCGGCGAATGAGCTGTCAATAGCGACCGTGCCGAGCGGCGTCTCCCAGCCGCTTTCGCTGACGATCGCCAGGGCGCGACCTATACCGGTGTGGTTGGGACACAGCACGACGCAAAGTTTTGGAATCTCCAAAGCCGCGAAAACCGCGCCCGCCACGTGGCCGGAATACATATAGCCCGCGTGAGGAGCGATACAGCCTATAGCATGAAGAGGCTTTCGTTCCGGAGTCTGGGACAGATAGGTGCTGACCTCCTTGCGCAAAGCAGCGGGATCAGAGGGGTAGAATCGTCCGGCGACTGCGGGATAGCGACAGACAATCTCATCAGGCATAGGCCCTTCCTTCGCAAGGTGGAGCCCGGCGACAACTATGCTACGAGCCGTCGTGGGAGTTTCGCAAGGCGCGGAACAGGGCGGCGCTTTCTTCGAGAGTCAGGGTTTCGGCGCGGGCGGAGGGTTTCACTTTGGCCTGGGCCAGGGCGGCGCGCAGACGAGGCTCCGGATAGGCAGACTTGAGATTGTTCCAGAGCGTCTTGCGTTTCTGGCCGAAGGAGAGCTTGAGGAAGTCGATGAAGGCCCCTTGCACGCGTCCACTTTCAGCGCTGCCGTCTCCATTAAGGCCCAATTCTTTTTGTCGGGGAGCAATGGTGAGGCGAAGCGCGGTGGAATGCACTTTGGGGGGCGGGTCAAACGCCGTGGGCGGCAAGGTGAAGAGTTTATCGACGCGGGCATAGAGCTGGGCGGTGGCGGAGAGCAGGCCATAGTCGCTGGTGCCGGGCTCGGCAGCAATCCGGTCGGCGACTTCGCGCTGGACGAGAATTACGATTGTTTCAAAATATTTCGAGTAGTCGAACAGGCGCAGCAGAATGTCAGAAGTGATGTAGTAAGGAAGATTGCCGATGACCTTCACCGGTTCGGGGCGGAATTCGATGCCGGGACGGCGAAGGCCGGGCTTTGGTCCGAACAGGGAATCGAAATCGACCGAGAGAATGTCAGCCTCGATGACTTCGACGTTGGGGAACATTCCGAAGCGGAGGCGAAGTTGCGCGGCCAGCACGCGGTCGAGTTCAACGGCGATCAAGCGGCGGGCGCGTTTGGCCAGCAGAGATGTGAGCACGCCGCGTCCGGGACCGATTTCGAGCACGGTGCTTTGCGAGGTGTCGCCGAGGGCGTCGACGAGTTGCTGGGCAAAGCTGTCGCTGACGAGAAAATGCTGTCCCAACTTGGGCTTATGTTGAGGACGGCGCGTGGACACGACCTTCGGCACGTTGACCCTCTTTTCCCCGGACATATAGACTGATTCTGTCCCGAAACATATTCCATCATAACGTGCGCCCGCGACAAGCGGGTTTCCCGGGAGGGTTCATGCATATTGCGTTTGTGGCATCGGAAGGCGTGCCGTTTTCAAAAACCGGCGGGTTGGCAGACGTTGTGGGAGCATTACCCCGAGCGCTGGCGGCGCTGGGGCATCAGGTGAGTGTGTATCTGCCTCGGTACCGGCAGACCAAGCTGGCGGAGCCGGCGACCGTGGTGCGCAGCATCACGATTCCTTTCGATGACAAATATCGCTTTGCCTCGGTGGTCGCGGGTGGGAGCCAGTCCGGTGTGCGCTTTTATTTTGTCGACTATCCGGAATACTTTGATCGCGATGCGCTTTATGGAACGCCTGCCGGGGACTTTCCCGATAATGCCGAGCGCTTTGCTTTGTTCTCTCGCGCTGTGCTGGAGGCGACAAAAATTCTTGGCGTGCCACAGATTTTTCATTGTCACGACTGGCAGTCGGCGCTGGTTCCGGTGTTGCTGCGCACGGTGTACGCGGAGGATCCGGCGTTCCGCGACGTAGGCACTGTGTTTACCATTCACAACATCGGCTACCAGGGACTTTTCCCGCCTGAGACTTTGCCGCTGCTGATGTTGCCCTGGGACCTGTTCACCATGTCAAAGATGGAATTCTTTGGGCAGGTGAACTTTCTGAAGGGCGCGCTTACTTTCTCCGACTTCATTACTACCGTGAGCCGGAAATACAGCCAGGAAATTCAGACTGCCGAATATGGGTTTGGACTGGAGGGCGTGCTGCGCGACCGCGCGGCTACGGTCACGGGCATTTTGAATGGTGTGGACTATGACGAGTGGAGTCCACAGGCCGACAAGTTCATCGCGGCAAAATACTCGCCTCAGGATCTTTCCGGAAAAGCCCAGTGCAAGCAGGACTTGCTGACTGCGTTCGGGGTGAAGAACGCTGATCCGAAGATTCCCGTGATCGGCATTGTGTCGCGGTTTGCCGCGCAGAAGGGTTTCGACCTGATCGCCCAGATCATGGATCGTCTGGCGCGCGAAGAGATGATCGTGGTCGCTTTGGGCGCTGGCGACAAGCAGTATGAAGAAATGTTTGTCCGGCTCAACAAGCAGTTCCCCAACAAGATTGCGGTGAAGGTGGCTTACGACAACGCCGTCGCCCATAAGATCGAGGCTGGCTCGGACATGTTCTTAATGCCTTCGAAATATGAACCTTGCGGGCTAAACCAGATCTATAGCTTGAAGTACGGAACGGTGCCGATTGTGCGGGCGACCGGCGGCCTCGACGATACCATCGAGCCTTGGGATGCGCGATCTGGCAAAGGCACCGGCTTCAAGTTCACGGAATACAACGGCGAATCTTTGCTGCTGACCATCAAGCATGCGCTGCAGGCTTATCGCGATCAGACTTCATGGCAGGTTCTGATGCGCAACGGCATGAATAAAGATTTCTCGTGGAATGCTTCAGCGCGCGAGTACGGGAAGATTTATGAGCGGGTGAAGCAGGCTCGAAGCGTGGCGCCTGCGCAGGAGAAGGTGCTGGTGTAGTTCGCCTGCTCGATGAAGAGAGACAGAACCTTTTCCTTGTAGGTGAGCAGGGCACAAAGGCCCGCTATCCGTTCACGGTGAGCGGCGTTGGCTTTTTCTTGATCTTCAGGGACAGGTACGCAAAGAGAGCCGATACGCAGCAGAGCAAGACTTCTTTTTCAATCCAGTGTGTCGGCCGGCTGCTCTCAACGTGGGGCAGCGCCCACGCGGCGTACAAGGGACCGGCCATGATCGGCAGGGCCAACAAGGAACGCAGAAAAGCCCTGGACCATTTAAAGCGACGTGCAAGCGTTTTCCTCTGAATGAACTCGGCAGTGATGCCAAGGCAAAGAGGGATAAGCAGACTTGCGCTGAGTACCGACACAATGACCCACAAAAGACCAAGGACGGGCGAGTCATCGTTCCCAAAGTTGATACGAAGGATAAAAAGAGAAATGGCAATCGACGTAATGAGCCCCGCGAGGGCTGCAAGAACGTAGCGCCCGACCGTTGTGAGCCAGAAGAACACGAACATTAGTATAGCGAGGAGACTGATTCAATCAATGGCTAGTCCTCGTGTCCCCGCCATTGCGCCCAGCGGCAGGCTTTTGGCTACTGCTAGAATCTCTCATCATGGCCGCGGCCTCTCACATCCCGGCTTTCGCCCGCACCATCTTCCACGTCGACATGGATGCCTTCTTCGTCTCGGTGGTGCGGGAGAAACTGCTTGTGTGACACTTGTCCCGAACAGAACCGTTAGAGGCTACTCCCAAGGCGGGAGACTGTCCCCGGGATACCTCTTCTCGAGTTCTTTCCATCTCCAGCGGCCAGTCAAGTAGCCCCCGAGCAGGCAAATGGGAAGCATGACGGCGAGGATAGCCGACTGTACAGAAAACGAGCGAGGGTGACCCTCAAGCGCGGGCACTCCTACCACTACGACGACGCAAATCAGAAGGCTGAACAGTACTTCCCGCCAGATGAATCGGCGTTTACCTCTCGCCTTGATCCGGAGCCAGTATTGCCTCTCCAGCGAGGCATGGTTCTTCGACATGCGAAGAGGATACCGCCGCCCCATGCATCCGTCCAGCCGCGAATCTTCGAGCGAGCCTAGCTAGGCCGGGGAACCATCGGCTGCTAGAATCTCCCCATCGTGGCCGCGACATCTCAGCTGCCGGCTTTCGCCCGCACCATCTTTCACGTCGATATGGATGCCTTCTTCGTCTCGGTGGAGGAGCTGTACGATCCCTCGCTGAAAGGCAGAGCTGTTGTGGTCGGAGGACAACGCAACGAGCGCGGGGTGGTTTCGGCGGCATCTTATGAGGCACGGAAGTTTGGGGTGCATTCGGCCCTGCCGCTGCGAACTGCGGCAAAGCTTTGTCCGCATGCCATCTTCGTCGACGGGCATCCCGAGCGTTATCGCGAGTGTTCGGAGAAAGTCTACAAGGTTCTGACGGCGTTCTCTCCGCAGGTGGAGATGGCTTCGATCGACGAGGCGTACTTGGATATGACCGGCACGGCGCGGTTGCATGGCCCGCCGCTGAAAGCCGCGCACAAACTGCACCACCGGATGAAGGAAGAGACGCAGCTGAATTGCTCGATCGGCATCGGGGCGTCGCGGCTGATTGCAAAAGTTTCGTCCGCCCAAGCCAAGCCCAACGGCGTGCTGTGGATTATCCCGGGAGAAGAACCGAAATTCCTCGCGCCTTTAGATGTGCGTGAGATTCCCGGCGTCGGCAAGGTAATGGAAAGCCATCTGCACGCGTTGGGCATCAGGAAAGTGGGAGACCTGGCGAAGCTGGAAGAATCTGAACTCGAAGAACGATTCGGCAAGTGGGGGCTGGCGCTGGCCGGCAAATCCCGCGGCGAAGATGCTGGTGGATGGTTCGACAGCGAAGTCGGCGCCGATACCGAAGCCAAATCCATCAGCCATGAACACACTTTCAACGAAGACACTGCGGACGCAAACCAGCTAGGAGCCACGCTGATGCGGCTTTCCGAGATGGTAGGCCGCCGCTTGCGCGAGGCGAACCTGCACGCGCGCACCATTCAACTCAAGCTGCGCTATAAGGACTTCACGACGATCACGCGCGCTCATTCCTTGCCGGCTCCTACTCAACTCGACGGTGAAATCTTTGAGCAGGCGCGCACACTGTTTCGCAAGAACTGGAAGCCGGGCAGGGAAGTGCGGCTGCTGGGAGTGCAGGCCTCGTCATTTGAAGCGCAGGCGGAGCAGATCAATCTACTCGAGGGTGGTAGGCAGCAGCGCTGGAAAGATGCGCTGGCCGCAGCTGACCGCGTGCGCGACAAGTTCGGCGAGTCCAGCGTGTCGCTGGCTGCTGGACTGCGGGGAAGATTCCGCGAGCGGACGCATGAAAATCCCGCTGGGCTGCCAGGCAAGGGCAAAGGTAAGTAAAGCGAGTTCTGAAAAACACGGGTCCGGGGAAAAAGCATGTTTGAACGCTATACCGAGAGAGCCCGGCGGGTGATCTTTTGGTCACGGTACATCGCCAGTCAACGCGGATGCCCGGAGATTGAAGTAGAACATGTTCTGTTGGGCTTGTTGAGGGAGGACATGAGCCTGGCGGAGCGCTTCCTTGATTCGCCGTGGGCCGTGGAGTCAATTTGGAGAAGGGTTGACGAGAGCAGACCCGTCGGAAAACCTCTGGGGCCTGGGGATCTTCCTCTCAGCAATGAAGGCAAACGCGTGCTGGCTTTTGCAGTAGAGGAAGCGGATCGAGTCTCGAGTGAGAAGATCGGTACCGGACACCTGTTGCTTGGGTTGCTTCGGGAAAAGAACTGTCTCGCGGCAGAGATATTGGATGAACGGGGCGTCCGACTTGAATCAGCTCGCGAAGACTTGGGCCGGGCGCCACACGACGACGCAATGAGGAAGGAATTTATCAGAAAACAAGATTCGCTCCCGGAAGATGTCGTCGAGCTACAAAAGCGGATAAGGCTTATCGCGAGCAGTCAGAAAGACGCTGTCCTCAACCGCGACTTAGAAAAAGCTCGTGCGTACTCAAAAGAAGAACGCAAAGAGCGGGACAAGTTGTATTCGCTTTGTCAGAAGCAAGGACTCTTGGAGTGGCTATTTACATAAACTCGCAACACACGTGGTCGTGCTCAGAGCATGCTTCCTGGTGAGTCCGACCGGAGATTAAGACCGGAGCAAAAAAACGAAGGCCGGGTATCCCGGAAGGTGATTCCGGATCCCGGCCCACGTCTTATTGCAACTTGTGGAGCTTGTTAGTTGCCCGAGTTTGAATTGGCAGCGGTAGCCGGTGCAGCGCTCGGTGCTGAGGCGCCGTAGCGGGCTAACCGCGGATAGAAGGGCGTGACTTCAAACGGCATCTTGTCACGCGCCGAGGTGATGGCGACCGGAGCCGTCTTCACCATTTCCGCCTTATCGTCCCAGGGATTGATCTTGACGCGTCCACCCAGCGGGAGAGCGGCAACCTGATCGAGTTTGTTGTTGTCGAGCGCTGGACCTTTCGTGGCCAGAGCGGTCAACCGGTTGACGGTTCCGTTCTCCGCCAGCGGATTGCCCAGGTGCGTGGTCAAGAGGGCGCTGAGCTGAGGAGCGCGAACCTGCAGCGCCTTCAGGAACAGGCCGACGTTGTCGAGCTTCTGCGCGTACGGCGAGTTATTCAGCAGATCGATGGCTTTTTTATCGGCTGCGGTTTCTTCTTCCGGAATGTGCTTGAAACCCAGATTGCTGTAAGTGGAATCGTCAGAGAACAGCATGCGATCGTTGAACGCATACTTGCTGCCAAGGTTGTGGCCGAGCACGATGTGCGCCAGTTCATGCGAGAGCACAGCGGCAAGGCTGGCCTCGTCGGGAAGCACGTCGATCAATCCCCGGCTGATGACGATGGTGTTGCCCACGCTGAAAGTTTCGAGAGGCGCAGTAAGCAGCACGCGAGTGCGCACCGGCCGCGGCAGGTCGATGTTGTTGGTGACTTCCAGGTTGTTGACCACGGTTTGAAGAATGTGGTCAACGTCGCCCTCGGGCGCGAGCAAGCCGGCGCGGGTAAGGCGCTCAATGACGTTGTCTTCCGCCTGCTGCTGCCATTCGCGCTCAGCCTGCAGCGGAGAGGCGTCCTGCGTGGCGGCAGTTTCATCCTTCACGCTGTCTACTCGAATCTGCGTGAGTTCGTCGTCCTTGTCGCCTTTCTTCAGGTCGTAGCCCCAGATGCGGGTCTGCGCCTTGAAAGCCAGCTTGTTCTTCACGCCAGCGCTGAAGTCGCCTTCTTCACTGTAAATGTAGGCGGGAACCCAGTAGCCCGGAATCAGGTTCAGGCGCCAGCTATCCATGTGGAAGAAGTAGGAATTCCGCGGCGCCGGAGCATAAGTTCCGTTGAGGCGGACAATGTTGAAATCCTGGTCTTCGACCCAGACGCGGCCGAGGAAGCGTCCTCCCTTGCCGGAGCTCTTGGAGTTCTTCTTAGGCGTAACGTCAAATACGAGGCAACGGATGTCGCCGAGAAATTCGCGGCGGATGTAATGAAACTCATAGTGCGAGCGGTCAAAGTCCGTACGATCGGCATAGACCATCCAGGAGAAGCCGGTGGGCTCGTACTGGATCTTGTAGAGCTTGTGAAAGCCGCCCAGCAGGCGCGTCTCCATGCCCTGCATGCCGATGCCCTTATCCTGATCTTTCAGATAGTCCTTGCGGTCGACCGACACGCCCATATCCATGCGGCCGAGAAAGTAGTGGTCTCCGCTGGGCACGGGGCCGAGCTGAGGATCGGCACTCAGGTCCTGCAAATAGGTCTCAACCACCGGGGTGCGGGTGGAGAGCGCCTTCATGAGCCCGTGTTCACGCTCGATGAAGCGATCCACAACCTGATCCATGGTGGTCGGCTGAGGCAGAGCCGACGGAGTTGGCGCCGGAGCGCCGCCCTGTTGCGACTGCGCTGCCTGAGGCTGCGATGCCGGAGCCGCTTGTGTGTCACCGGTCTGGGCCGGAGCCGTGGCATCGGAAGCTGCCGGCGTAGCTGCGGCGGTGCTGGGTTGCGCCGAGGGTTGAGACTCCGACGGCTGCTGCGCGGCAGCGCTCACCGAGACCAGCAGTGCGGCTGTGAACATCCATTTCCAAGTACGCATGACTCTTCTCTCCATTAAAACCAGTTCTCAGTACCTAGTACCTAGTTCTCAGCTCCCGCAGTCACATCTGATTTAACTGGGTACTGGGTACCGGGTACTGTTGTTCTTAGTACGCAATCTGGAAAAGCACGTGCACAATTGCTGTCGAATCCACCGGCTGCCCCATGCGCAGTGCCGGCTTGAAGCGCATCTTATTAGCTGCCGCGATGGCGGCTTCATCCAGGCCGTGACCCAGGCCCCGGACCACGCGATTTACGTGCAGCGATCCGTTGGCTCCAAACATCACTTCGAGCAGAACCTCGCCTTCGAGCTTCAGGCTGCGGGCTTCATCGGTATAAATCGGCTGCGGCTTGAAAGTGATTTCAACCGGCGTGGTCGCGGGTCCAGAACTGGCCTGCGCGATCTTCGGTCCACCGTGAACCACCTGCTCCGAACCGAATCCTCCGGTCGAAACCCCGGCCCCATTGCTGCGGCCGTCGCCCTTGCCTCCAGTCGCGACGCCGTTGCCGAAATCGGCACTGGCTACCGTTCCTTTAATACCTTTTGCTCCGCCCGATCCGTTACCCTGTCCCGGACCTGCAGGCATGTCAAACGAACCTGCCGGAGCCGCCACCAGCTTGGCATTCGGCTTGCCCGTTCCCTTCAAACCGTTGTCGTCGCCGAACCCTCCGGTCTGCACTTTCTGCACCGCTACGTTGACGGTGGGAGCGACCGAGCTGCCGGCTGCGAAGTCGCCAGTGTGCAGCAGTTGCGGACGCGCTCCACCCGCCGCCATCTTCAACTGCGGAGCCGCGAACGTGTTTACGACCACCTTGGGTGCTTCTACCGGCTCGGGAGCAAGCGTGCGACGAACTTCACGCGGCACAACCAGTTTCGGCTGTTCGAAAACAGGCGCCGGCGGAAGCAGCTTCGGCTTGACCTCCGGCTTCACTATTTTGATAGGCTCCGGCTCCGGCCTCAGGCTGGGCATCGGAATCAATTCTGTAACGCGGTACTGTCTCAGCGAAATCCTGTCCGGAAATAAGAGTCCGATGTTGATCAGGAGCAGCAGCAGGATCACCATGAACGTGTAGCTGGCGACCAGCGCACGCTTGTCGATCTTGCGCTCCGGAAGAATGCCGAGCTTGAAACCGCGTTGATACGTAGCCATGTAATAACTCCAAGGGGACCCAAGTCGAGGGAGCGACCGGGACTGGAGTTCTCAACATACGAGAGAAAGGACAGGGGGTAAACGTGTCCACGGCTCTTGACCTAAGGTAACCAGGCGGAGTAGGTACGGGAATCGCACCAAAATGGGCAATGAAAACTGGGTCAGATTGACTTCGGCGACGCCTTTACCGAATGGACCGTTCGTTTTTCGTAACAATATCCAAGAGTAGCAAGGGGGGCCCCCAGGACACGATCGCGAACTTATCCCTGTCGTTCCAACTAAGTAGGCGGACAGCGGTTGTAGGACGTTCGCTTTTCGGAACAGAACCAAGGAATTCATCTCAATTCTGGGGAATTTGGAACAAAATTCGCTGATTCGGGCCGAGCCTAATTAGCTAACAAAATTACGGCAGGTCGCCATGCGTATCCGGTCAGTTGTGTTGGCGTTGTCCTCCAGTGCCAGTATTCCGCCCACGGTTGTAATTCCCGTCTCAGGAAGGAGAAAGTCGATGCGATACGTGTTTGTACTTTGCACACTCTTTGCTTCGCTCGGAGCAGCCGCGCAGGATACCAAAACCCTGCTCCTTGACATGCCGGGTTCCAAGGACCCGGTGAAGATCGTAAGCGTCATGGAAGGCGCGACGAAGCTGAAAAGCAACGGACATCAGTACCCGAACAGGTATGTGTGGGAAACGACATTTAATGTTGGGGACGACTGGCTCAAGGATCTGACGATTGTCATCAAGAATGTGTCGGAGAAGAACATTGTCTACGTGGCAGTCGGCTGTCATCTCTTCGAAACCGCTGATTGGCAGGCGGAAGTCGCAAAAGCACAGCAAAACGTTCCACTGGTCGGCAGCGCCTCGAATTATGTTGGTCGCAGACCCGAGGAGGCGCTGTATTCCGCAGTGCTTGGCCACAGACTCAAACCGGACACTGCCAGCGCGCCGTTCGAGCTGGCGGCCGGGCAAGAGTTCACGATAGCGCTTGAAAACCCCAGTGTCTACAACGCCTTAAGGTCCACGGTCGAAGAAAAGGGGCCGATGTCCAACGTCGCGGCGTGCAATGGCGGCATTAGTCAGGTTTTCTTTCAGGACGGAACACAGTGGCGAGGGCACCGCTATCTCCGCGCCGATCTCGAACACCCTGGGCAGTGGATCAAAATGTCATTTGAGGAGTGGTCGAAGTACCGATGAATAGAAAGGAAGGAAATCTCAAAGGAGGATATCCAATGCTAAACAAGGCGCGCGGGCAAGCCGTTCAAAACTTGACCGTCCCAAAAATTATTTCCACAGCACCCTTGTGACATCTGACCTTGCGCACAGCCCCAGCTTCGCTTGAGAATTGTCCCAGCAGAGGAAGTACACGCAGCGCAAGCGAAACGGAGGCGCCAAAATCAGCTCCTAACTCCCATGTTCTCTAGATTTTGACCTCTAAGTCCTTTGTTCGACGGATTTTGCGGGCCAAAACATGCTTAACCCCGTGATTCTAAAGATTAGGGGGGGTGGGGAGGGGGGTACCCTAATCAAGTAGTAACCCTGCCTCGCCGAAACCACTCGAACACCGGTACTCCGGCCAGAATAACCAGCAATCCGTAAAAGGAATTCGGCCAGTCTCCGCGGAAGGTGTAGCAAAGGAGAACGGCGGCCACGATGACGAACAGCGCGGGGACGAAAGGGTAGCCGAACACGCGATAAGGCCGCGCAGCCTGCGGATCGCGCCAGCGAAAGACGAAGACAGTGCTGCCGGCGATCATGTAGAAGAGCCATTCCGCGAAGATGGCGAGGGAAAAGAGCTGCCGGAAATTGCCTCCCACCAGCAGAAGCGCGATCGACAACACGGCCTGCAGCACGATGGCAACCGAGGGAGTGTGAAAGCGCGGATGCACATCGGCGAGAGCGGAGAAAAAATATCCGTCACGAGCCACAGCAAACGGCACGCGCGCGCCGCTCATGATGGTTCCGTTCAGGGTGACCAACATCGAGATGGCCATCCCTGCGGAAACGATGCTTGCGCCCATGCGTCCCATGACCAGAGCGACCGCATCGGAGGCTGGTCGCGGCGACGCCGCAATCGCACTCGCGGGCAACACATATTGCACGCCGGCATTCACCAGCACATAGAGGAGACCGACCGTGGCCACGCCCGCAATCAAGGCAATCGGAATGTTGCGCTCTGGCTGTTTCACTTCGCCGGCAACCATGTTCAGGTCGTTCCAGCCGTCATACGCCCAGAGCGCAGCCACCAGCGCAGCCATAAAACCGGCGATACCACCCTTGGCTCCGGTGAAGGTTGTGGCAAAGTTGCTCCAGCCGCGTCCCGTTGCGCCGCCGGCGCCGCTGAAGCAGACCACCACGATGCCCAGAATGATTGCCACTTTCAAGACGGTGAACACGAGTTGGAATTCACCAGCCTTCTTGACTCCAAAGTAATTCAGGAGAGAAATAAGAATGGCTGCGGCGATGGCCACAAGCTGGCCCCAAGTGATGGCAAAGGGAACGGAGATAGCGTTGGTAGGGAAAAACGAAAAGACCGAGAACGTGCCCAGAATGCGAACCAGTCCGGTCGCGATCGTGGCTACCGATGCAGGTTTGGCGATGACGAACCACGTCCAGGCGTAGAGGAAACCGCCCAACGGACCGTAAGCGTCCCGGACATAAACATATTCTCCGCCCGCCTGCGGTTTCATGGCGCCGAGTTCGGCGTAGGTGAGCGCGCCGAAAAAAGACAGCAACCCGCCCACCAGCCACGCCAGATACACAAGCTTGGCGGAGCCGACGGCCTGCATCATCTCGGCGGGAACGAGAAAGATCCCGCTGCCGATGATCGTGCCCACGACCACCGCAGAGGCGTGACTGACGCCGAGATCGCGGGCTAGCTCGGGGCGGGTCGTGGTTCGCAGGATTGGCTCTGGCATGATTGAAGGGTGTCAGTATACGTCAGAGGCGTTTTCCGAATGCTTCGATTGTTTCGGTAATAGAAGGCTGATTATGTATCCCACGGCGAAGGTTACTGTCGTCCCAATCACTACCCACCACGTCCAGGGAACGTGCGCTCTCCACAAATACAGTTCGGTGCTGAACCCGAACAGCATTCCAACCATCGCGCCGCGCTGGTTGGCCTTGCGCGTCAGCACTCCCAGCAGAAAAACTCCGAGCAGAGCGCCGTACGCCACGGAGGCAATCTGCAGCCCGACCTCGACCACGCGGCCGACGTTTTGCAGCGCCAAGGCAGCCAGACCGAAGAGCACCATTGCCCAACAAAACGTTGCCAGCCGGGAGAGCTTCATTCGCGCCTGCTCATCAGTGTTTGGCCGGAGACGCACCAGAAAATCCATGATCGTGCTCGACGAAAGCGAATTCAGGGCCGCGCTCAGATTCGACATGGCTGCAGCGAGGATCGCGGCAATCAGCAGTCCGGAAATGCCGTGAGGCATGTGGCTGACAATGAAGGTAGGGTAAATGCGATCAGGTTTTCCGAAGGTCGCCGAGGGCACGCGGTAGAAGGCCCACAGCATTACACCGACAATTAAGAAAAGCGCAAACTGGAACAGAATGGCCACCCCGCTCGAAAGCAGCGCCACCGTAGACTGCTTCTGGCTGCGTGCCGCCAGCAGGCGCTGAACGATGAGTTGATCGGTGCCGTGGCTTGCGGTGATGAAGAAGGTTCCGCCGATGACGCCCGCCCAAAAGGTGTAGGGCAGCCAGAAGTTGGGCCGGAAGTCGAATACCTGCAGCTTGCCCGCGCTTGCGGCCGCGGCGTGAATGGCAGGCCATCCTCCCGGCACAAGGTGAAGGATTGTCACTAATCCCACCAGGGTTCCGCCAACATAAATTGCGGTCTGTACGACGTCGGTCCAAATCACCGCGGCCAATCCGCCTTCGAACGTATAGATGAGCGTCAATGCAGTGATGATCGCGATCGATGCCACCTCGCCCGTGCCCAGAGCAATCGATACCACGATCGACACGGCATAGACACGAACGCCTTCGGCCGCCGCGCGCGTCAACAGGAAAAGTCCAGCCGTGAGCGAACGCAAGCCGCGCCCGAAGCGGCGTTCGATCAGCTCGTAGGCAGTGTAAAGGTCGCCGCGGAAATATTGCGGCAGCAGCACAAGGCTGATCACCACGCGGCCTACGAGGTATCCCATAACTACCTGCAGGAACGTGAGGTTCGTGTCATAGGCAAGCCCGGGAATGCTGATGATGGTGAGCGTGCTGGTTTCGGCGGCGACGATGGAGAGCGCGATCGCCCACCAGGGAATGTCTCGTCCCGCGAGAAAATAATCGCGCAGCGAGCGATGGCGCTTGCGGAAGCGCAGACCGAACAGCGTGATTCCTATCAAATACAGCGCGATAATCGCGAGATCGAGTTTGTCCAGGCCCATTCGTTCTGCCGCTGCGTCTTTGCTCTGCGTTGCGCATTCAAATTATGGCGGCAATCCTCGCTCCGCGCGAGTGAGTGTTTATGGACGTGGCTGGAAAGATACTTTCGAGGTCTCCACAGCGAACTCGAGAAATCTAGAACTTTTCCTGTGATAGAACTAACGCGTGGCCTACTATCTGGGCATTGATGGCGGCGGAAGCAAGACGACGTGTGTGGTCGGCGATGAATCCGCGATTCTCGCTACGGCTACGGTCGGCGGCAGCAACATCACGCGCGTGGGCGAGGCCGGCGCCCGTGCAGCTCTTCATCAAGCGATACGCGAGGCGTGCGAGGCCGCAGGAATTACTCCTCAGCAAGTGTTCCGTGCGTGCATTGGCGCTGCGGGTGCGGGGCGCTCGGAAATCGCAGGCCTCGTACGCAAGATCGTGGCGGAGATCGTTTCTGGGGAAGTCGAGGTGGTGGGAGACATGGAGATCGCGTTGGCGGCGGCTTTTGGTGGGGGTCCGGGAGTGATTGTCATCGCCGGGACCGGATCGATTGCGTTTGGCCGCGATGCGCAGGGAAGAACCGCTCGTGCCGGAGGGTGGGGCTTCGCCGTTTCCGATGAGGGCTCGGCTCATTGGATTGGGTGCGCGGCGGTTAGCGCCGTGCTGCGCGCGGCTGATCAGGCGGGGGATGAACGAGCCGAGCACGATGGAGAATGGCTAGCTGCGCGCCTTTTTCGCGAGCTGAAGGCCGCGTGGGAAGTGGATTCGCTCGAACAGTTAGCGCATACGGCCAACGGCAATGCAGACTTCGCAAGTCTGTTTCCTGCGGCGCTGGCTGCGGCGGAAGCTGGAGATGCCGTGGCTCGCCGGGTTAACGCGCAAGCAGCGGGCCAGTTGGCGCAGCTTGCGGGGATCGTTTTGCGGCGACTTGTTTCCGGCCAACATTCCTCTGCTGTTTCGGCTGTCCCCATGGCCATGGCTGGCGGTGTCTTTCGTCACGCGGCGATGATTCGCGAACTTTTTTACAATGAAGTGCGCGCGGCGAATCCAGCGGTCGTTTTGAATCCTGAAGTGGTCGATCCGGTCCATGGCGCACTGCGGATGGCCCGGAAAGCTGGATGAGCGCCGCCATCCATTATGGGTTCGGAAGAAATTCAAGAGGAGCGCGTGCCACCGCCCGGGGTTGGACGGTCTGAAACCGCGCAGCCGGGAGTGGCTGCCGTTTCTTCTTCTCCTGGTGCTGACCCTACCCCTCCGCTGAGTGAGGATCTGGCTCTCGCGCTACTCGAACATCGCGACCTTCCGCCGGAAACTCTTGAACAACTTGGCCGCGATCCGGCCGCGTTGAAGTCGCGAAAGGTATGTGTCGCTCTTGCGGCTCATTCGCGCACGCCCCGACACCTGGCGCTCCGGCTGCTACGCCACTTCTACACCGGCGATCTCATGCAGTTTGGGCTGCGGCCGTCGGTCCCGGCGGATCTGAAACATTTCGCGGCGGAACAGCTCGTCGTCCGTCTTCCCGGAGTCACGATGGGGGAACGCCTAACGCTGGCTCGTCGCGCTTCGGAAGCCGTCGCGGCGGCGTTGTTGCTCGACAAGGAGCCCCGCGTCGCGCAGACCGCACTGGAGAATGCACGGCTGACTGAAGCCGCGGTTATAAAAGCGCTCTTACGACCAAAAGCTGGCGTAGCTTTTGTCGAGGCTGTGTGCCATCACCCTAAGTGGTCGCCGCGGCGGGAAATTCGCCTGGCGCTGTTGCGCAGCCCACACACGCCGCTGGCTCGAGCACTGGAGTTTGCCCGCAACCTGCCTCCGCCGCTTCTCCGCGACGTTCTGCATACATCGCGTTTGCCGGAGAAGATTAAAGCCTACCTGCGGGAGAATCTGCAGCAGAGAAGCCGAGAAGTCGGTCCTCGGAAAAGTGCTAACGTCCGCCGCCGACCTCTAAAATAGCCCCGGTCGTGTAAGAGGCAGCGGGAGAGAGCAGCCAAAGCACTGCTTCGGCTATCTCGAGTGCCGTGCCCGCGCGTTGCATGGGGATGGTTGACGCCAGACGATTCAAGCGGTCGGGCGCGCCGTTCGCGGCGTGCAGCCCCGTGTCGATCAGGCCCGGAGCCACCGCATTCACACGGATGCCTTCGGTCGCAACTTCACGCGCCAGGCCAATGGTTAAGCTGTCGATTGCGCCTTTGGACGCTGCGTAGTGGACCCACTCTCCGGCGGAGCCGATCTGGGCTGCGCGGGAGGAAATATTCACGATCGCGCCGCCGGTTCCTCCGTGGCGGGTTGACATGCGGCGCACGGCTTCCCGCGCGCACAGAAACGCTCCAGTGACGTTCACCGCCATAACTTCCTCCAGCGTCTTTGCGCTCACCGATTCGACGCGCGCGAACCCGCCGGTGATGGCGGCATTGTTGACCAGAGCTTTGATCGCTCCCAGTTCGCGCTCAGCGGTCTCGAAGAGGCGGATGACGTCTTCTTCACGAGCGACATCTGCTTGAATCGCGTAAGCGCGGCCACCGGCGGAAGCGATCTGCTCAGCGATCACCGCGGCTTCGGCTTTGCCAGTGGAGAAATTGACAGCCACGGAGAAGCCGCGCCCAGCGGCTAGTTTGGCTATGGCTGCGCCGATCCCGCGACTTGCACCGGTCACAATGAGGGTGCCGCATTCACCTTGGTTTGGCATAGAGATAGAATATCCGCTGCTGTTCACGGAGGTTGCATGAAAACGATTCTGATCGTTCTTGTCGCGGCTGCGTTGATTGTGATCATAGCAGCGCCCAACACACGTCCGCTTGCTTCAGCGTCGGCGAAGGCCTCCGCCGACACGTTACGCCAGCTGGAAGGCGAGTTTATGAAGGCTGCGGCCGAACGCGGTTCTGCTGGATACATGTCTTACTACGCCGACGATGCGGTCGAAGTGCCCAACGGTGGGCCGATCATTCAAGGGAAGATAAATATCGCCAAGACGATGGGATTCCTCGATCAGAAAGACAATCACCTGACTTGGACGCCCGTTGGCGCCGACATTTCCGCCTCAGGAGACCTGGGCTACACCTACGGAACCTACGAGTTTCGCTCGAAAGATAAAGACGGGAAGGCGGTTATCGACCACGGCAAGTACACCAGCATCTGGAAGAAGCAGAAAGACGGCAACTGGAAGGTTGTGCTCGATATGGGCAACGGCAGCGCGGTGCAGTAGAGTGGAAAAGCTTTTAACCGCGAAGGTCGCTAAGTTAAGAGCTAGTTTACTTCCGGAAGTGGTGGCTGATTGCTTCTGCCTGCACGCGCGTCACAACTGCCGACAGGGCGGACGCGTCCGCTTGTTTTACTGCCTGCAGGCTTCCAAAATGTTCCAGAAGACGCCGGGTTGTACTCTCGCCTACGCCGGGAATCTGCAGCAGTTCTGTGGAGCGGTCGCGCATCTGCCGGCGTTTGCGATGGAAGGTCACGGCGAAGCGATGGGCTTCGTCGCGAATGAGTTGGATCAAGTGCAGCACCGGCGAGTGGTGATCGAGGGCAATCGGATCTTTCTCCTGCCCGTAGACGTAGAGAATCTCTTCGCGCTTGGCGATGGCGGCGAGCGGTTGATTGATGATTTCGAGCGATTCCAGCGCTTCGGCTGCGGCGTGTAACTGGCCGAGGCCGCCGTCGATCAGCACCAGACTGGGCATGGCCTTTTCTTCCTGTTGCAGGCGCTTGTAGCGGCGCGTGACCACCTCGCGCATGGAGGCGAAATCGTCGACGCTTTCGACGGTGCGGATGATGAACTTGCGGTAGTCCGATTTCTTCATCTTGCCGTCTTCCCACACCACCATCGAAGCGACCGTCTCCGCGCCCTGAATGTGAGAGATGTCGAAACATTCGATGCGCTTCGGGACTTCGGGCAGGCTGAGCACATCCTGCAGTTCTTCCTGGATGGCCTTGGCGTTGGGCTTGAGCACCCGGAAACGCTGATCGTAGGATTGTTTGGCGTTGGTGCCTGCGAGATCGAGGAGCGAGCGTTTGTCTCCGCGCTGTGGGACGAGGATGTGAACGCGTGCGGCGCGGGCGTTTTCGCCCGAGACCTGATCGGAAAGCAAGTCTTCTAACTCTTCCCGATCCTCGAAATCTACGGGGATATAAAGGTTTCGTGGAACATAGGGTTGGCTGATGTAGAGCTGCTTGAGCAGAGCCGAGAAGAATTCGCCGGGATTGAAGGGGTCAGTGGCCGGAGAGGCAGGCTCGCTGCGCTTGCCTGGACGGGCAAGAGTGCCCGTCGCCACATGTTCCATGCCCGTCGCCACATGTTCTTCTGCCCTCACAGGTTCTGTCGTGAACTCCGGCAGGTCTTCCCAGAAGAACTCACGGCGGTCGACTACGCGGCCGCCGCGCATGTGGAACAGGTTCACAGCCAGCATTCCGTTTTCATAGTGATATCCGAAGACGTCGGCGTCGTCGCCCTCGGCGGCGGCAATGCGCTGACGCTCCTGCAACTGCTCGACCGTCGAAATCAGGTCGCGATATCGGGCTGCTCGCTCGTACTCCTCGGCGGCGGCCGCTTGCTCCATGCGTTGGTGTAACGACTTGCTTAAGTCGGTGGGACGGCCTTCCAGGAACAGCTTCACGTCGCGAACCGCTTCCTGATAGGCGTCCGGCGTAGTCAGGTCCTTCACGCACGGGCCGAGGCAACGCTTGATGTAGTACTGCAGGCAGGGGCGGGGATGAAAGCGCGTGAGGTCGACCTTGCACGACGGAATCAGAAAATTACGGTGGATGAGATCGACGATACGGTAGGCGAGGTTGGCAGGGAAGTAGGGACCGTAGTAGGCGCTGCCGTCCTTGCGCAAACGACGGGTGACGTAAACCCGCGGCCAGCGCTCGCCCAGCGTGAGCTTCACGTAGGGGTAAGTCTTGTCGTCGCGCAGCAGGATGTTGAAGCGTGGTTTGCGCTGCTTGATGAGATTATTTTCGAGCGCGAGCGCCTCCTTGTTGTTGGCGACGACGATGTAGTCGACGTCGGCGGCTTCGCGCACCAGGGTGCCGGTTTTTGAGTCCTCCCAGCGGCCTTCGTGGAAATAGCTGGCTACACGGCTGCGCAGGTTTTTCGCCTTGCCCACGTAGATGACTTCGCCTTCGGCGTTCTTGTAGAGATACACGCCGGGCTCGGTGGGGATGGTGCGGATTTTGGCGGGGAGATCCATTTGCGGTTTGGCCGACCTAATTCTATTTGATGAGGGAACCCAGGCACCGGTGCAGGTCCCGCAGCCGAAGAGCCGACGGCATTGGCGTACAGAGGTGGAGGGATGATGACGACTGCCTGGAAAGCTTGCGACGTGTGTTACAATGCTGCCATATGAGTCAGACACTAACAATTCGTCTTACAGACGAGCTTCTGGCCTGGCTGAAGGAAACTTCGCGGCGGACTGGGGTGCCGATGGGACGACTGGTTCGCGAGCAACTCGAGAGCGCTAAGTCTAACGGAGGAAAGCAGAAGTTCATGCGGCATTTGGGTGCATTCAGCGGAGGACCTGCCGATCTTTCTTCCCGCAAGGGATTCTCCCGCTCATGAAGGGCATCGCGGATACGGGTCTCATCGTTGCCTTTGCGAGAAGCAATGATCAGCATCACCCGTGGGCGCTCGACTTAGGCAAGCGAATCACTGAGCCTTTGCTCACCTGCGAGGCAGTTCTCGCTGAGGCAGCATTTCACTTGGGGTCGAGTTCCTACGTGTTGTCCCTGGTGGAAGACGGTCTGTTGCAACTCGCGTTCGATGTTTCCGAGAACGTCGTCCAACTGCGCGATTTGGCGCGACGCTATGCCGATCGCAAGCCGGATTTAGCCGATTTGTGCCTCATCCGAATGAGTGAGCTCTATCCCAGGCACGCTGTCGTAACGGTCGATGAAGCCGATTTCCGGGTCTACCGAAGAAACAAAAGGGAGGCAATCCCTCTGATCTGCCCGCCGCGGGGAACTTGAGATCCGGCGCTGCTCTGGCGGCGACTGTATAAAATTTCCACCACCTATGTGCGGTTTTCGTTACTAAAGGGCAATGCCATTTTTTGGCATTCGCATCACGTTGGCTGCAAATGGTTGAAAACGTATATACTTATGCCGACCGACCCCCATGTGGGGAACTGGCACGTCCCGTGCAAAAGTAAGGGACGTACTTGTGAGCATTGAACATCCCCCAGGGCCTGCAAGACGGCAAAATTCTGCGCACGGGAGAACCCGATCGCGCTGAGACAAGAAATCTAAGGAGCTTTTCCAATATGACTCGCACTTCGTTAACGATTCTCCTGGCAGCCAGCATGGTGGCCACGGTAGGCTGCACCACCAAGAACTACGTGAAGGAACAGACCACGCCCCTGATCAACAAGACCAACGAACTGGATGACATGACGGCTAAGAACAGCAAGGACATCAAGGACGTTGATGTTCGAGCGCAGGCCGGCATCGCGGCGGTGAATGCCAAGACGGCAGATGTCGAGCAGAAGGCGCAGGCCGCCGGCCAGTCCGCGGCATCGGCGCAGCAGATGGCCGACGCAGCCAACGGACGCGTGGGCGTACTGACCAACACCGTCGCCAATCTGGACAATTATCATCCGGTGGCGGAAACGTCGGTGAAGTTTGGCTTCAACAAAGACAATCTAACGCCGAAAGCCAAGGAAGCGCTTGACCAGTTGGCCGGTTCGATCGCCAGCACCAAGGGCTACATCATTGCGCTCGAAGGCAGCACGGATTCCGTGGGTTCCGCTGACTATAACTACGACTTGAGCCAGCGCCGCGCGAGCTCGGTGATCCAGTATCTGGCTTCGAAATATAACGTGCCCGCCTACAAGATTTACGTGATCGGGCTGGGCAAGGACAAGCCAGTCGAGACGAACAAGACCGCAGCCGGCCGCGCCGACAACCGTCGCGTCGATGTGCGCTTGATGACCAACACGGTGGGCGACACGCAGCCCACAACGACCCCAGCGACGACCGGGCAGAATAATCCCTCGTCGTTGTAATCGACAGACAGCAATTTCTCCTCCCCCGGAGAACTTCGCCAACCAGGCCGCTCAAAGTTTCCCTCTGAGCGGCCTGTTTTTTTGCCCTTAGCTTTCTGATCACTCCCTTCCAGGAAAAACCCTTTCCAAACAGGCTGGCTCCATCTGTAAAATGGAGACATGCAACGTCGGCCGTATTGGTGTCTGTGTTTGTTGCTGGGATTAAGCGGAACGGTGTGGGCGCAGCAGAATCCGGCGCCACCCTCGACTCCACCACCTGCTCCTCCGAAGAATCAGGACGCTTCTGGGCTGAGCCGCGATCTTTCCTTCCCGGAGGATACGCCGGCGCCAACCGCGCCGGCGAACGATCCAGCGAAGAAGCGAGCTCCGAGCATGGAGCCACCGCGCTCGGATCGCGTGCAGGTTGACGATTTGGGTCCGGGAGTGGGCGACAGTTCGAGCAAAGACTCGCAGGTTGACTTGAGTCCTCCGGAGGACGATGCCAAGGCACATCCCCAGAGTTCGGCTGCGTTGGCTGACGCAGAAGCTTCCTCTTTGGGAAGCGGCGGGATAACCGAGCTCCACAGCTTCGATCCACACAAAGCCGCGAAAGACGTTGAGGTCGGAGATTTCTATTTCAAGCGCCAGAACTACCGTGCGGCCGAAGACCGCTATCGGGAGGCGCTGCGCTACAAAGACAACGATGCGGTGGCGACCATCCGGCTGGCTGAGTGTCTGGAAAAGCTGGGAATCTCAGACGATGCCCTGGCCGAGTACGAGAGCTATTTAAAGATTATGCCGCACGGTCCGCGTTCCGCAGAAGCGCAGAAGGCAATTAACCGGCTCAAGGCGCAGACGGCGGCTCCGAAGCAGGCGCAGTAGCGGGAAGCCGGGCTCAGGATTTCTGTTTCGAGCGTACGCCACGCTTGGAATTGGAAAGGGCTTTGCCGTCGAGCTCGCCGTCACTAACCTTGCTGTGAGCGGCTTCTCCCAGAATCAGATGTGCCGGCCACTTCGGGCCAGAGCATGTCTTTCCCTTCGAGCGAGCGGCCTGCGCAGCGATGGCCTCAAGGGCGTCCAAACAAGAGTGGATCATCTGGGTCCGCAGTGGACCAGCTACGCCTCCCCGGATCATTAGCATCGCAGTGCCATGCATGAGGGACCATAGCGAAAGCATGAGGCGGGTATGTTTGCGGGGATCTCCCCCCAGGCGCTCCGCCAGACGCAGGCGCATGAGATTGAAAGAGGGCCATGGTTCGTGCAGGGATGGGGGCTGGGCGAATCCGTCGAAGAGGACTTCATAGGCGTGCCGATGTTCGAGGGCGAACTCCAGATAGCGCTGACAAGCTTGCGGAAGCGTTCGAGTGCGGCTGAGCGCCGCGAAGAGATCGACCCGGGTCCGGATGCGGACCGCGCGGAGGATGTCGTCGCGGTCGGTGTAACGCTCGTAGAGGGTAGGGGTCGTCGTGCTGGCCGCCTTGGCGACGCCGCGCATGGTGAGGGATTTTTCTCCACCTCGGGACCACAGCCGGCAGGCGGCGTCAAGGATGCGCTGTTCGAGTTGAGGGTCTGCTTGTCGCGGCAACGGCCCGCCTCCGTACTTTCAAAATTACAGCAAGGGCCCAATTGCTTTAACGATGTCTAACGAACGTGGTGTTGCTAAGTTTACACCCTCAACAGCCTCAAGCGACTTCTGGGTGGCTCCCGGCGGGCAAAAACCGATCGGCAATCCAAGTGAGTGGTGGACGTTAAACGATGAATCCGCCTCAAGCCTATTTCTCCACGCGAATGAACAGGCCAGTCGAGGCGTCAACGGAAACTGCCAGCTTAGCCGTTTCGCGAGAAGTCCCGTAGATGACGTGCCAGACCAGTTGGTTGGTGTTGTGGTTCCACTCGCAGATATAGAGCACAGAGGTAGTGGGATCCGTTTCCAAAAGCTTGTCGCCACCGTGTTTCTGGGCCTCGGTGAAGGCCTGGTCGGAGTCCACTTTCAGAAAGGCCGGATCGAAAACCCGAGTAGACGCGTTGCTGGGGTTATAGACATCTTCGTTGCCGGGTGACACGCCGCGGGACGGAGCATCCGGCAGGTTGCTGCCGGACCAAAAAAAAGGTTTGACGCCGTGTTGCGCGGCGGAAGCGTAGCTGGCGCGCCAGATGGTTGATTTGCCGTCCTGGCCATTGCTCTCGCTGGAGGGAGTGGACTCGATGCGGAAAGGCTTTACGTCTGCAGCATAATTGCGGGCGGCGATAAAAGTCTTATAGAAAGCCGCGCGTCCGGTGAGCAGTTCAGGAGGCTTAACTTCCGGCTTCGCGGGCGGCGCGTTCGTTTTGCTCGAGTCGCAACTCACGAGCAGCGCGAGAATCGCAACGAGAGCGACCGCGAAAATCGTTGCTCGGGCGCGGTCCTGGTGGCGCGCCTTTTTCCATGCTTTGCCTTTGTTCACTCCTTCATTGGCGGCAGCGACAACGGTAGTCACTGCCCGAACGAAGTCCTCCATCTTCATGGCGACCTTCCTGTTATAACTGAGGTGTTTTGGTTGTTGCGCAACATTTTAACTGAAGCCCGCGAAGCACGAGAGTACCGCGATGGATTCCCGCCTGGAAAAGTTGAAGCAAGCCGTGGAATCGTCGGTTGAAGGTCTGTCCGGCGAGCAACTGAGCTGGCATCCCCCAGGCAAATGGTGTGCGGCGGAGCTGTTGGAGCATCTGTTCCTCACCTACACGGGAACGATCAAAGGATTCACGAAGGTGCTGGAGGCGGGCAGGCCGCTGGCGATGCGGGTCTCCATGAAGCAGCGGCTGCGGACCTTGGTGGTTGTGGGATTTCAGCATATGCCTGAGGGGCGCAAGGCGCCCGCGAATACGCGTCCGAAAGGACTGCCAGCGGAGAATCTGCGGAGCGAGGTCGGGGCGAAGATCGCTGAGATGGATGCGATTATTGCCCAATGTGAAGCCCGCTTCGGACCCGGCAGGCGTCTGCTCGATCACCCAATTCTGGGGCCCCTGACAGCTTCGCAGTGGAGGAAGTTTCATTTAGTGCATGGACGGCATCATGTGAAACAACTTCTGCGGCTCCGCAGTGGCGTGAGGCAAGACGAAGGGAACTGATGGCTTCGTGATAAAACGCCAAAACGAAAGCGCCGGCCCAGGGCCGGCGCCGCTTGATCATCCAATTGAGGAGAATGGCAAGTCGGGCTGTGCCGGCTCCGCCCAACGCAGGCGCGTCCGCTCGAGCGTTGCCTAGTCGAGACGTGCTTAATCGACCATGGCGGACGGAACGCCGTCCTTGCGGGCTTCCTCCTGCATATCCGCGAGCTTCTGCTTAGCGTCCTCAATCGCCTTCTGCTTGTCGGCGATCTTCGCCTTGTAATCCGCGTCCTGCTTGTCCCACTGGGTTTCGTTGCGCATGCGGTTCCCGGCGTCGGCGTACATGGCGGCGGCACGAAGCTGGTATTCGCGCTGCAGTACGTCGAGTTCTCGAGTGGCCAGGTCAATCTGATCTTTCTGCGCGGTCAGCCGGCCCTGCCAGGATTTCCATGCAGCTTGTTTTTTGGCCTGGTCATCGTCGGAGGACTTGGCCGCCGCATCCTTGTCCTCAGCGGGCGCGACCGCGCCACCGGGCGACTGCTGGCCGACAACCGAGAGCTTGTCCTCGGTTGGAAGGTTATCGTTGTCGAAGACCTTAGGCCGAGCCTTGGCCGTCGCCGGGTCCTTGCGGATCTTCTTGGCATAGTCGCCGAGCGACGATTGATCCTGTGTTGGCGCTGCGGCTTGTGCTACCGCCGAAGACACCAGGACCGCGAACAGTGCGAATACGAATCCGATCAGTGTGATGCGCTTCATAAGTTCACCTCTACTTGTACGTGTTTGGCCCGTAAGTTTTCAGTCACGATTCTTTATCCCTAACGATCTTCATCCGTAACGATCTTTATCTGTAACGATCTTTAACTGTAACGATCTTTAACCTCTTTGCCCCGCCGCGCTGGCCCGTGTCGCCGGGGCTGCAGCGGAGCGTTTTTCGGACAAGAATCCTCCGATGTGGCGGTCGAGCCGTGACGCCTCGCTGGCGATGTCGGTGGCCAACTGCGAAGCCAGTTCGGGATCGCGATTCCGCGCCAACTGCTGCGCGTACCCGGCGATCGTGGCCAGAGAAGTGCGCAACTCCAGCGCCATCTCCGCGGAAATCTCACCGTGCAACTCCTGCTGGTGGCGGATGCGTTCAAACTCGCTGCGATCGCTGATCAGACAAGCGGCTCCGAGCAGGCTGCCGTCGACGGCGGGGACGGGCGAAACCGTGACCGCGATGCGAACCTTCCGGCCGGCTGGGGCAGCGTAGTCGGCCTCGAGTTGGCGGCACTTGCTTCCCTCGCGCAGCACCGCGTTGACTTCTTCACTGAGCTGCCCGAGTGTGTTTCCTTTCCCATCGGCATAGACGACGGCGCCGCGAAAGATATCTTCCGCACTCATGCCGGAGGGGGAATGGAAACCGAGAATCTCTTTGGCGGCGGGGTTCGCTTGTTTCACAAGGCCGTTCAGACCAAATACCAGCACGCCGGAGGAAAGATTGGAGAGCACCGCCTGGCTGAAGTTTTCTGTGGTGCGAGCCCGGTGTTGTTCGGCCAAAGTCTGCACCTGCAGCTCGTGTTTTTGCTGCTTGAGTTGCTGGATGACGGTGTTATAGAGATGGAGCGGCAGAGTTTCCAGAGTGGGAGTGGCCGTGGAATCGAGTTCGGCCTCGGCTGCAATGTTACGGCGTAGGCGGCGAATCACCCAGACCGCAAACATGAAGGCGCCGACCGCCATGGCAAGCACCAGCCCAGCGGGCAGAACCAGCGGATTGGCGAAGAGCCTTACCACCAGAACCTCCCGTACCAGTTCAGGAACTGGTTGCCCACGAACAACGCCAGCAAAGCCATGCTGCCCAGGAAAACGCCGAAGGGCATTTGATAATGGCGATAGACCATTTGCGCAGACTGCCAGCCACGGCGTCGCGCTGCCTGCATGGTTGCCAGCCGGCGGGTAAAACGATGGGTTCGCTTGATCCAGACGATGAGCACTGTGGTCAGGCCAAAAATCGAGCCTGCCAGGGAAGCCGCGAAGATCGTGAAAATGGTGAGTTTCATGCCGAGAAATGCGCCCACCATCGCCATCAGCTTGACGTCTCCGAAGCCCATGCCTTCGGCTCCGCGCCAGCGTAGGTAGATTGCTCCGGCTCCGTAAATGAATGAAGCGCCTACGGCCGCGCCCAGCAGGGAATCGAACAGGGAGAACAGGCGAGCGGCAAGATCTGCGTTGACCGGCAAGTTCAGCACTCCAGGCAGAAACTGCGAAGCCATGTCATGGACCGGAACGAGCAAACTGAACAGCACACCGAGGGCGAGGCCGGGCAGCGTGAGCTTATCTGGCAGCAATTTGGTTTCGGCGTCGGTAAAGATGAGACCGAGCAGCAGAAAACCGAAGACGCAGTATTTCAAAGTGGCGAGGGTCAGTCCGGAATAAGCGTAACAGCCGAGAAAGAGAAATCCAGTGAGCAACTCGATGAAGAGATAGCGCGGCGAAATTCGGGCTTTGCAGTGACGGCACCGGCCGCCGAGAATCAGCCAGCTGAGGACAGGAACATTGTCATAAAAAGCGATCAGGCGATGGCATTGGGGGCACGCCGAACGCGGTATCGACACCGGCAAACCCAAGGGCAGGCGATAGATACACACATTCAGAAAGCTGCCAAAGGCCAGCCCGAAGACAAAAATCGAAGATGCGAGAAATGGATCCACTCAGTCTCGTGGCGTTCGGGGAAAAGGCGCAACCGCAGGGCCACGCACATCTTCCTGAGAACGCAGATATTGTTGCTTCTTGAGTGGATTATAAGGCGACGAGGGCAGGAAGGACTAAGGTACTGAAGTCACTGTCCAATGGGACAGGTGGAAGCAAGCTGATCGCACTCTCAGACGACTCCGACAGGACAAGCGGTAGCGCGGGACCTTTCGCTCACGGCATCTTAAATCGCAACACCTCCCCTTGCAGCGGGATGGCCGAAGGCTCGGGAGCGGGGAGCAGTCCCTGCCACCGGGTCCAGCTACGGGGGACAAGACGGGTTTCCGGCGCAGGCAGCTGATGCCACGTTTCACCGGTCTGCTCCCGCACTCGCACAGAAAAGGCGGGCCCACTGGCCACAATGCTGGCGTCTGCGAGGCCGGGCTTCGCCCTCCACTCAAACAAGCTCGCCTGCAGGTCTTCGGTAATGGATTCCCCTGGGTTAAGGCAGAGGATCCAATCGTGCCGCGCTAAGTCGAGATAGTGACTTGAAGAGGCGTCATCGTCTGCGCTCACGATGCGAGCTCCGTATTGGCGCGCGACGCGCCGGGTCGCGTCAGTAGAGAGATGATCGACGATCAGAATTTCAGCGCACGGAAAAAGCGCTTCGAGCGTCCGCCCCAGGCGTAAAGCATCATTGAACGTGTGAAGAAGCGCCGTGATCGGAGGCATGGGGATTGGATCGTCGTGCCTTCAAAGTGTACGACGAAGCCAATCGTTCTAGTGGATGAACTTGTAGTCGACGATTGAGGCCGCCAGCAGGCCATTGCCAGCTTCCGTATCTTTATCCTGAGTCTCTTTACCCTGCTTATTCCGGGAGCGCATGACGCGGCCCTGGCACAACACGTTGCGGTTCTTCTGGCCGGAGATTTCTTCGGGCATCTCGAACACCATCTCGATCAGGGCGTTCACGGGCAACTGCTGCGGCCCACGAAACAGCAGTCCGCTCTGGCTCAGGTTGTCGATTGTGCCCTCATGCCACGCGCTCGTGTTGTTGACACGATAGCGGATTGCCACGTCCAGCTTGAGGCGGCGAGCGCGGGGCGTCCACGACGGTCGCTTCTCGCGCGTAGGGCTGCGCCGGACCACGTTGTCAGGCTTAGCATGCTCCACGCGCTCAGTGCGGCGCATGGTCGTCCAGTCATACTTGTACTCAGCGGCGCACAACAGGCAAACCTGATAGTAGTCTCCATCTGCGCCGCGCCGTGGCCAGGAGAACTCGTGGGAGCAGCGCCCGAGCATCAGAACATCCATGATTTTTTGCGGCATGATGGTTACTTCCGGACCCGGAGAGCGCCCGAGGACCCCATCATCTCTCGGACGAACATTATTGGGTAGGTTACTTTCGTGTCTGTCAGAGGGGTGAACCCGAAACAAATCGAGCGGATGCAGAGAGTTACGCTGTGGAAAGTTTTTTCTGCGGGCAGGAGGATGGAGTTACCGGGAGTCCGTTCCCACGCCGGCGAAGTGTATGATCTCGGGATGGAAAACGGTCCTGCGTGCGACCTGACCGCGTTCGTTCTGGCCGGTGGCAAGAGCACGCGCATGGGCACCGACAAGGCGTTCGTCGACTACGGGGGCCGCACACTACTGGCGCGGGCGCTCGACCTGGCCCGCTCGGCAACCTCCGACGTGCGGATCGTGGGGAGTGAGGAAAAGTTTGCAGCCTTTGCTCCGGTGGTGGAAGATGTTATCCGCGACTGCGGACCCCTGGGCGGGATTCATGCGGCTTTGCGAGTTTCGCCGACCGAACTGAACCTGGTGCTCGCGGTAGATGTGCCCTTTGTTTCGTCGGCTTTTTTGGAGTATTTAATCAAGCAGGCGCGAGGTGCGCCCGAGGCAGCCGTGGTCGTGCCGCGCGGGGATGAGGAGTGGCAGCCGCTTTGCGCCATTTACCGCCCGGAGTTCGCCGGCGTCGCGGAGCTTGCATTGCGAGCTGGGCGATATAAAATTACCCGGTTGTTCGACGAGGTTCGTACCCGGGTGATCGACCGGGAAGAGTTGGAAGACGCGGGATTTTCACTCGCCCTCTTCCGCAACTTGAACACGCCCGAAGAATTGGAGGCGGTGAAACCTCGGGCCTGACGCCCTGAACGGACTTTCCAGCACGCGATGCCCAATACTATTCAACCCTATATCGAGTTCCGCGACGTCTGCAAAGCTTTTGGTGACAAGGTCGTGCTCGACCACGTCAACTTCAATGTCATGCCCGGCGAGACTGTCTGCATCCTGGGGCGCAGCGGCGTGGGCAAGTCGGTTTCGCTGCAACTGATTGTTGGTTTTCTCAAGGCGGACTCTGGCCGCGTGATCGTCGCCGGCGAGGACATCACGGATTTCTCTGAAAAGCAGATGGAGGCGATACGCAAGAAAGTCACCATGGTCTTTCAGAGCGGAGCGCTGTTTGACTCCCTCACCGTGGGCGAGAATGTGGCGTTTCCCCTGCGCGAGGGTAGAGACTTGAGCGAGGAGCAGATCTACGAAATCGTCGACGGATTGCTGAAGATGGTGGGCGTGCAGGAGATGCGCGACCTGCTGCCCTCCGATCTCTCGACCGGTATGAAGCGATCGGTAGCCATTGCGCGCGCGCTGGCGGCGCGGCCGGAATGTGTGCTCTACGACGAGCCGACCACCATGGTGGATCCTCTGATGGCGCAACTGCTCGGCGATCTCATCAAGCGGCTCAAGCTGCAACTCGGCCTGACCAGTATCGTTGTTACCCACGACATGCGCCTGGCCAAGAAACTAGCCGACCGCGTTGTCTTTCTCTACGAAGCCAGGGCGGTTTTCTTCGGAACCGTTGACGAGCTGGAAAAATCCACCGAGCCTATCGTTCAGGAGTTCCTGGAGCTTGACGAGCTGAAGCTCGGGGTATAGGAAAAAGTGGGCCGCGTTCTTGCGCGTCTTCATTACACCGCTGACGGAAGGCCAACCGTTCGCTTCATTCCGTGATGATGCGATCGGCCCATTCCACTAACGACACAAAAACTGCCGGGCTTCCGAACTTCGCTCCCCACTGGTTCAAGTCTGCTTCCGTGACCCCACGGGCCCGGGAACAGGCTCCTCAAGAAAAGATTGGGATGTGTTTGGCAACAACCTTTGCGAGGGTTTCGCTCAAGGGAGGCCATCCTATCGGCATGATCGCATCCACAGTCGTTTTGCGCATGGTATAGGTCGCTTCGCCCGTTAGGAAAATCTGCACCTCGTGCCCAGCGTCTGCCAGCGCAAGTCCATGAGCAAAGACAAACGATGCGCGGGTTGGGTCGTCCGAACCCCAGGCACTTTTCATCATGATCTTCAACTTGTTGGTTTTCGGTGCCTCCTGCCCTGCAACCGAACTCAATGCGAGGAACGGCAGTCCGGCAAGCCGCGAGAACAGCAGTCTACGGTTCATAGTTGTAACCTCCCAAGCATGCCGGTTTGACCGGCAGGTGCGAAATCGCCACGGAGTTTACACCAGGGCGACTGGGGAGACAATGCCTGGTGCCTCCAATTTCTAAAGGGAATAATCTCAGATGTTGTTGATCCGTTAGTCGAGGCCGACAGAGTTTATCCTTCGGCGCTTTTCTTTTTCTCGTAGCCACTGCACTGCCGAACCGGGAGCCTCGGATACTTCTTGAACCGCGAGTCGGTGAACGAAAGCCGGCATTGCAAGAATGTCGAATTCTTGTCCGTCCTGATTCGATAACCGTGGACGCAGTCGCCGCACAATCCCAGTCCTGATGAATCGTACTTTTCCTCTTCAGCAATCGTCATACGTAGGGGCTAAAACCCCTGCTGCACCAACTCCTCCACAGTGAAGCCACTTTCTGCCGGCTCTCTGCCCATCATCTTCTCGACATACTTCGCAATCAGGTCAGCCTCGAGATTAACCGGATCGCCGGGCTGAAGCGAGTTGAGGTTCGTCATCTCGACCGTGTGGGGAATGATGGCAACGGAGCAACTCCTGCCTTCGAGTTTCGTCACCGTCAGGCTGATACCCTCGATCGAGATTGAGCCCTTGTAGACCGTATATTTCTCGACTTCACCCGGCAACTCGATCTGGAGCCACCAATTTTCCGAATCGGCGATGCGTTCCAGGGCGATGAGTTTGCCGACGCCATCCACGTGGCCTTGCACGATGTGCCCGCCGAATCGGCCATCGGCCTTCATGGGCAGCTCCAGGTTTACCAACGCACCTTCGTGCATGCGCGAAAACGACGTCCGCTCCCAGGTTTCTGGGGCGAGATCAGCGCAGAACGAGCCGGGCTTGATGTCGAGAGCGGTCAAGCAGACTCCACTGACCGCAACGCTGTCGCCAGTCTTCAATTCGCTTGTCACCTTCGCGGCGGCCACGGTGATGCGGCGATTCTCGCCGCGCTGTTCGATGCGGGTGACGCTCCCTACTTCTTCGACGATACCGGTAAACATGAGGACCTCGACAAGTAACGAAACATCATAAACCCCTTACGGACACGCGGAAGCAAGATCTCTTACGCTGCGTAGGGATCGCGCAAGTACCCTTCCACAGCGACGTCTTCTCCGAAACGGTGCAGGTGGAGATGCTTAATCTGCAGTGTTTCGTGGGAGCCTGTGCCCGCAGCGAATGGAACCGACGCAGCGCCAAGAATCTTCGGAGCGTAGTACAGAAAAACCTTGTCGACCACTCCTGAAGCGAGCGCCGCGCCGTTTACCATGGTTCCACCTTCGATCATCACACTTGTGATCTCAAGTTGCCCGAGGCGGCGAAGAATCGCAAGAAGATCCAAATGGCCATCCGATCCCGCCGACAGAACTTCCTCGACTCGAACGCCGCGTGCCTCCAACTCTCCCTTCTTCTCTTTGTACTTGGCGGCAGAAGAACAGAACACTATCAAATCATTCTTGCTGGAACTCTCGCCCATGACACTCTTTACCACCCGCGATTCCAACGGCAGTCGCAGATGCGAATCGAGAATCACGCGCAACAGTGGGCGGCGTCGTGGATTGCCACTGCGATCGGTAAGCAGAGGATCATCAGCCAGGATGGTACCCACACCGACGAGAATGGCGTCGCTCTGGTGACGCTGTTGTTGGACGTGGGCTCGCGCCGCTTCGCCGGTGATCCATCCGCCAGGTGGAGTCCCTGCCACACGGTTCGCCTCAGATGCCAGTGCCGGAGCAATCTTGCCGTCCAGCGTCATCGCGGACTTCAGCGTCACGAGGGGAACGCCGTGTCGAACATAGCGCGCGAATGCCTCATTCAGCTTTCGGGCTTCCGCTTCCAGACCTCCAACCTCCACAACGACTCCGGCCGCGCGCAACTTTTCAAAACCTCTCCCGCTTACCTTGGGGTTGGGATCAGGCATGGAAGCGACCACGCGACGAATCCCAGCCGCGATCAGAGCGTCGGTGCAGGGAGGAGTGCGGCCCTGGTGCGAGTGTGGCTCGAGATTAATGTAGAGTGCCCCGCCGCGAGCCTGGTCGCGGGCTTGCTCGAGGGCGCGCACCTCGGCGTGCTTGACGCCCTCGTAGGTGTAAGCTCCGGTGCCCACGATCGCGCCGCCGCTATCGACGATCACCGCGCCGACGCAGGGGTTGGGCGAAGCCAATCCGATGCCCTGGCGCGCCAGGTCAAGCGCGCGAAGCAGGAACTGCTCGTCAGTGGAGTGGTCTGGCAAGGAATAACGTGGCCTACTGTCCGCGAGGCGGAAACGCGCGATAGGATTCTTCCTCAGGTTCAGCCACAGCCGCTGCCCCGCTCCGACCCTTGGGACCACGCCGGACGGGGGCCATCCGCTCAGCATACGGGTCGCCGGGCAACTGCGGCGGTTTGTTCCCCAGCAGGCGCCGGATGGAATCCAGCATAGCCTTGAATAGCGAGCCTCCTCGAGCATCCGGCATACGCGCTCCTACTCAAACAGCGAATTCACAAATTCTTTCGGGTCGAACGGCAGCAGGTCGCCTACTTTCTCGCCTACGCCAACGAATCGCACGGGCAGTCCCAACTCACGCGAAATGGCGACCACTACGCCACCCTTGGCCGTGCCATCAAGCTTGGTCAGCACAATGCCGGTAACGCCCGCCGACTCCGTAAACAGGCGCGCCTGCTGCAAGCCATTCTGTCCGGTCGTCGCATCCATGACGAGCAACGTCTCATGCGGGGCTCCGGGGATAATGCGCTGGGCAGTGCGCCGCATTTTCTCCAGTTCCGACATGAGGCTCGCCTTGGTATGCAAGCGGCCCGCGGTGTCGACGATGACGTAGTCCGTCTTCCGGGCCGTTGCCGCCTGTAAGGCGTCGAACAGCACCGCCGCCGGATCGCCGCCGGGCTTGGTCTTGATCACTTCGGTGCCCGTGCGCGCACCCCAGATTTCCAGCTGATCAATCGCCGCCGCGCGAAAAGTATCCGCAGCGCACAGCAACACGCTTTTGCCATTCGACCGGAATATCTGCGACAGCTTGCCGATGGTCGTGGTCTTGCCCGTGCCGTTCACACCGACCACGAGGATTACTTCCGGCGTGCCGTCGACTTTTTGAACCGGACGAGTATTTGCGGCATTCAGAATCGCCAGCAGTTCTTCTTTCAGCAGGCGCTTCAGCTCCTGCACGTCCTTGATCTGTTTGCGGTCGGCTTTGTCGCGCAGCTTGCCCAGGACTTCCTGCGTGGTCGCAGTGCCCAGGTCGGCGCCGATCAGCGTGGCTTCAAGATCGTCGAGCGTATTGCGGTCGATTTCCTTGCCAAAGCCAACAACCTCTTCAATCCGCTCAGTCAGGTTCTCGCGCGTCCGCGTGACCGCCTGCTTCATGCGCTCGAAAAGCCCAGGCTGCGTTTCCTCGGTACTGCCGAACAGGGTTTGAATCATGAGAATTCCAAAACTTGATTATAGCGGCCAGGACGGCCGGAGCGCGCTCGTCCGAGAGACATCCGGCAGACGACGGGCGAGAAGTAGGAAGCAGTTAGACGCGGGTTCTTTCGAGGTTGGCAACTTCAGGAGCCGGAATTGCCGGAGCAGGCGCAGCGGGGGCGTCACCTGCGGCTGGATCTGGGGCTGCCACCGGCCTCTTGATTGAGAGCCGCTGGATGCGAATCTCGCCCCGCCCGTAAACCGCCATAAGGGCTTCGACCGCCTCGGGATCAAGCCGTTTGCCGGCAAGGTTCTGGATAATTTTAAAGGCCTCTTCCGGCGTGTGGGCGTGCTGGTAAGGGCGATTCGTGGTGAGCGCATCAAACGTGTCGGCCACCGCGATCACCCGCGCCAGGAGCGGAATCTGATCGTCCTTGAGGCCGTAAGGGTAGCCGCGGCCATCAAGCGCTTCGTGATGAAGTTCAATGCCGGGAAGCATCTCCGCCAACTGGATTACGGGGCGCAGGATGTTGGCGCCCTTGGTGGTGTGAGTCTTCATTACCTCAAATTCTTCCGCGGTGAGCGCGCCGGGCTTCTTGAGGATGCGGTCCTCGATGCCGATCTTGCCCACGTCGTGGAGCTGTGCGGAAATCTGCAGCGTCTCCATGAAATCAGTGGGCAGGTGAAGCTCTTTTCCGATCAGCAGCGAGTAGCGCGTGACCCGGTCAGAGTGGCCGCGAGTGTAGGGATCCTTTTCGTCAACCGCGCCCGCCAGCATCTGGATGGAGCCCAGAAACAGGGCGCGGTTTTCTTCCGCCGCCCGCTTCAGATCTTCGACGAAGTGTTCGAGTTCTTGCGACATAGTGTTAAAAGTCTCCGCCAGTTCGCCGATTTCGGTGCGGCTGCGCAAGTGTACCCGCTGCGAAAAATCGCCGCGTGCCAAAGCTCGGCCGGACTGGGTAAGGGTTTGCAGAGGATTCGTGATTCTACGCGCCGCGAAGATGCTTACGCCAATGCTCAGCAGGACGGCCAGCAGCGCCAGCAGGCGCGCGTCGCGCTGCATGTCGGCGACTCCGCTGTAAGCCTCGTATTGCGGCTTTTGCACTACCACTGCCCAATCGAGCGCCGTTACAGGGCTGTATGTACCAAGCATCTCGATACTGTTCTTACCCTCGTGGACATCGAATTCTTTAGTCTCCGCTAACTGCGCCTTGTTCCCTTCATCCACAAAGTTGCGGACGATCTCCAGGCTCTTCATATCCTGGCCAGTGACATATTGCGGAGTGCCGGCAGCTACCAGCCGGCCCTGCGCGTCGACGACGTAGGGAATCAGGCCGCCTCCGCTCGCGCTTACCTCCTGCAGCCGGCGAATCAGGAATTGCAGATCCACCACCGCGCCCACCATGCCGAGAAAATGCCCGCCGTAGCTGACCGGACTGCTCACGAGCACAACCGTCCGTGGCGTCTTGCCGTCCTCAATCTGGAGAGCCTGTCCGTTGTACGCCCGGCCATCGCGGGCAGCGTCGTAGGCGTGTTGCAACTCGCGTTGCAGGAAGGCATCCGGGGCAATGCGCCCGGTAAAGATGCCTTTCGCCTCGGAGTTCAGCAAGGTGGCGTAAGCGATTTCATCGGAATCAGAAGAAACAAAGTTTTCCAGCAGCGCGCGCAACTCGGGCACTTCAATGTTCTTGCTGCCAATGTCGCCTCCGCTCGCGACCTGAATCGCCGAGGAAAGGTTGGCCAGCATCATGCGCAGAGACCGCTCGTGCTGCGAGAGATCGTCAGCCAGCGACCGCGTCACCGTATTCTGCAGCAACATTTCGTTGGTCTTCAGCCGGTCCCTGTTAATCCTCTCCACTTCTGAGGAGTAGAAATACATGGGGACGATGCTGATCACCAGAAGCACACCGAGAATTACATAGAGAATCGGGATGCGCGCCGTGGTGGGCGCGGCGGAAGACAAGTCGCTCCCCTGACTGAGCTCGGAAGCGCCGTCGATCGAAGTGGCGGCGAATTTCACGGGTATCTATAGAATTTTAATGTCGAAGGAGCGGGCCGAGGTGAAAACCGAAGGTTTCGCGGTTACCAAAGTACCACTCAGAATGAACGTTCGGTGCTGGTTTGGCAGCAAAACTTGCCGGGATTCGCCTGGAGCGCGCAACCGCTACGTCCGGAGTGTCTCGCTCTTGCTGCTGCGGGTCATCAATTCGTGAATTGCTTCCCGTGGAGCCTTACCCTCGTGCAGAATAGCGTGCATTTGTTCAGTGATGGGCATCTCGACCCCGCGGGCACGCGCCAGCCCTACCGCCGCCGTGGTAGTGAAGATTCCTTCCGCGACCATGCCATGCATCCCGGCGAGAATTTCCGGCAGCTTGTATCCGCGGCCGAGTTCGACGCCCACGCTGCGATTGCGGGAAAGGCCGCCCGTGCAGGTCAGCACCAGATCACCCAGGCCCGCAAGGCCTGCCATGGTCTCGGCTTTGCCGCCACAGGCCACCACCAACCGCGTCATCTCCGCCAGTCCACGCGTAATCAGAGCTGCCACGGAATTGTGTCCTAACCCGAGGCCGGCGCAAACTCCGGCGGCGATGGCCACAACATTTTTCAACGCGCCACCCAGTTCGACCCCGACCGGGTCATCGTTGGTGTAAAGCCGAAAACTGGCGTGGCTGAACTCCTGCTGGACGAAGCGCGCAAGTTCTTTGTCCTGCGAAGCAATGGTGATTGCCGTCGGGTCTCCGCGCGCCGCTTCGAGCGCGAATGATGGGCCGCTGAGGGCGCCGATCCGCGGGGCTGGAATTCGGTCGCCTTTCACCACCTGCACGATCACCTCAGTCATGCGCAGCAAGGATTTTTCTTCCAGGCCTTTGGTAGCACTCACGAGCATGGTTTCCGCGCTCAGGTGCGGCCGCATCCGCTCAAACAGGAGGCGGCAATGTTGTGAGGGCATAACGCTCACCACGATCGCTGCACCCTGAAGCGCTTCCTTGAGATCGAAGCAGGCCGTTACACAGGAGGGAATGCTCTGGCCAGGAAGAAACTTCTCGTTTACTCGTTGTCGCGTGATGGATTCCCAAACTTCTTTTTCGTGAGCCCAGAGCCGGACCCGGTGACTCTCCTTGCGTCCTAGAACGATCGAAAGCGCTGTACCCCAGGCTCCCGCACCGATGATCGCGATCTCGCTCATGCGGGCTTTGCTCCCAGCCGGCTTTCCGTGCCGGCCCAGAGCCGCCGCACGTTGTCACGATGTTTCACCAGAATGAGCAGGCAGGCTAGCGAGATCAGAGCCAGTCCCTCTGGAGAGAGATAAAACTGACGGATAAGCCCCGCCGCGACCGGAAACACCGCAACCGCGACGATCGATCCCAAGGAGACATAGCGCGAGATAAGCACGATGACGATAAAGAACCCAACTGCAATCAACATTGCCTTCGGAGCAAGCAGCGAGAATGCACCCAAGCCCGTAGCAACCCCCTTGCCGCCGCGAAATTTCAGCCACACTGGAAATATATGGCCAATGACAGCGAACAACGCTCCCAGCGCCGTTTGTTCGAGGGTGGGAATCGCCACCATGTGGTCAGCCACAAGGTAGGACAACGCCACAGCCGCGGTTCCTTTTGCTGCATCGAGCAGAAGCGTCAGAACCCCTAGTACCGGCGACTTGCGGGACACATTCGTCGCTCCGATATTCCCGCTGCCGCTTTGCCGTACATCTTCTCCGCGGAAGATCCGTACCAGCAAATAGCCGAAAGGAATCGATCCCACCAGGTAACTCAGCGCGGCGATAATGAGGAGGGTCAGCAATTTGATTCGGTTTCCCCACTGGATACGCTAGCGCAAAGCAAATCCCGCCAGCTTCGTGTACTTTGAGCCGCCGGGCGAAAGTTGGCTCCGGTACAGGAAAAACTCACGCGAGGTCATCGTACCAAACTCCGGTGCAGGCAGGGCCGCAAGCTTTTCCTGCAAATACTGAAGGCTGCGATTCGGAAGATCATGCTTAGGTCGTCGCGGTGAGCCTGAGCTAACCGAGCTTGGGCCACCCCGGCCCCGCGCCAGCGTAAGATGCGGATTGAACGGGTGCTCTTCCTTTGAGACGTCGATCCCTTCCAGAGTTTCGTCCACGGTTCCGGCCAGAGAAGTCAATTTCGAACCGCCCTCAATTCCCACCCAGAACACTCGCGGCGACCGTGCCCCCGGAAAAAATCCATACCCGCGACAATTCATTTCGAACGAGCTTGCTTCGATTGTCTCCAGCGCCCGGCTGATTCTTCCCAGCTCCTCCTCGGGTTTCTCTCCGATGAATTTCAGAGTCACGTGCAGCGATTCGGGCTGCACCCAGCGCGCATCCGGCGCAAACCCCTGCACGCCGTCGAGGAATCGTGCGAGTCGCTCGCGAATACCATCGTTGATATCGAGAGCAACAAATAGGCGCATAAAGGCAGTTAGCAATTGGCAATTAGCAGTTGGCGGCCCTGGGTGCCGGCAAGGAACAGCTAGCGAACTGCCAATTGCCAATGGCTAATTGCTAATTGCTGCTCACATCAACTTCCTGCGCACCATATCCAGCGCCAGCGTGGTCGCAAACCAGCGGATGCGTTTGCGATCTCCCGGAAAGTTACGCTCGATCACTTCCGTGCCGCTATCGCTGGCCAATGCATGAAACACCAGTCCAACGGGCTTCTCAGGGGTTCCTCCGCTGGGCCCGGCCACGCCCGTGATACCGATCCCAAGCGTTGCCTCGCAGCGGTAGCGGATACCCTCCGCCAGCGCGGCCGCCACTTCGCGGCTCACCGCTCCATGCCGCTCGATCATGTCAGCGGGCACGCCCGCCAGTTCGGTCTTTATCGCATTCGAATAGACGATTGCACCGCCAGAAAAATACCGAGAACTGCCGCTGACTGATGTAATCCGCTCCCCTAACAGACCACCGGTACACGATTCCGCCACCGCCAGCGTCGCGTTACGCATTTGCAGCCAGTAGCCCACGATTTGCTCGAGCGATTCACCGTTCCGCGAGAACACGGCATCATCCAGCTCTTCCTCGACCGCATCCGCCGCTTCATCCACTCGCGCTTGCGCTGCTTCCATGGTCCCGGCGCGCGACTTGAAATGCAACTGGATCTCTCCCGCCCCCGCCAGAATTGTGGTCTGAACCTCGCTAAATCGCTTGTAGATAGGCGCCACGCGCGCATCCACATGAGATTCGCCGAGCATCGCCACCTTCAGTACGCGAGTGGCAATGAAAGCCGGCGGCAACTTTTCCCGTAGCCGCTCGCGGCACTCCGCCTCAAATAGAGCCTTCATTTCGTGCGGAGGCCCGGGCAGCAGGATGACGATGCGCTCACGCCCATCAAACTTGCCGTTCAGCCATTGCCCGGGCGCGGTCCCATTGGGATTAGGAAGCACGGTCGCTCCCTCGAGCACATCCGCCTGCTTGGCATTGTTAGGGGACATTTTCCAGCCACGCGCCGCGAATCGCTGCTCGATACCGGTGAGAACTTCTTCATCACGGCGCAGTGAAACGCCCAGAGCTTCGGCCACTGCCTCGCGGGTAAGATCATCTTCAGTGGGGCCGAGACCGCCGCTGAAAATCACGATCTCGGAGCGAAAGAGAGCGTGCTGCGCCGCCTCAACCAGGCGCCTGAGATCGTCACCCACGACACACTTGAAAACTACTTCAACGCCCAACTGGTTGATCTGCTCAGTGAGATAGAGGGAATTGGTATCCGTACGGAAGGGCGTCAGCAACTCAGAGCCGACGGCGATGATCTCGGCGTTCACGGCTAGAAGTGTAAATGATGAAGGCAGTTCTCAGTACCCAGTACCTAGTAGCCAGTACCCAGCAATGCGCGTCGATTTCTCAGGGTACTGGGTACTAGGTACTGTCCTACTCCGGCAGCAACGGTAGTCCCGGAATATTCCACGAGAGATGATGCACCGCGTCCGTGGTTGCCAGAATCACGCTGCGGCCGGGCGCAAAGGCCAATCCCACCAGCCCATTGCCGGCTACTTCCAGGCTGGCGCTGCCGTCGGGCGTGATCTTCACAATGCCGCGCTTGCCGGAGAGCGATGCCGCAACGTACAGGTTGCCCGTCGCGTCGAAAGCCAACCCCTGAGGACGCCCCAGGCCGCGGAAGAATGTATGCACCGTTCCCTGAGGATCAATGCGATGCACGCCATCAAAACTAGACGTCGTAGGCCCAGTCACAAACAGATCGCCCTGCGGACCAAAGGCAAGGTGGTATGCCGAGACGCTCGGCTCGAGAGTGGCAAACACAAACACTTGCTGGTCGCGTCCAATCTTAAAGATAGTTCCGCTACGGTCGCCCACGTAGAGGTTCTGGTTGCGATCAAACGCAATCCCCGTGGCCACTCCCATCCCTTCGGCATACGTAGACATGCTTCCGTTCGGCGCCACGCGATAAACCGCGCCATCATGCCGCGACGAAACATACATCTGTCCCTGGCGATCGAAGGCAATCGAAGTTGCGTTCATCATCTCCGCGACGAACGGTTTCACGGCGTAGTTGGTATCAATCTTGAAGATCGCGACCGGAACCTTTTGTCCGCGTGAACCAGAAAAGGTCACGTAAATGTTGCCTTGAGCATCGAGCGCCGGATTGGTCACCGGGTGCAAGCTCTCAGCCACAGGAACCGCGACCTTCACGGGGTGCGCATTGCTGACGTGCCCATCGGCGGCCACCACCACCGGTCCGGAGGTCGCTCCTTCGGGGACCCGGGCCACGAGAAACGAATCCGAACTGATCACGACGCCGCCCTCAACGTCGCCGAACCGCACGCGTGGACGCTCGTACGGCTGCGACCGCAATCCCGAACCCGCGATGCGGACTTCGCCTCCCGCCAGCGCCAGCACCGGCGACACGGACTCGATATGCGGTCCGCCATTCACGTTTTTCTTGCCCAGGATGCGATCGGAGAATCCCATGAGGAAAGCACTCGCACTACGTTACAAGACACTATATTAGAAGACCAAAGTGCAACAAGAGATGCATCACGGCTAGCGCGTAGAGACCCGCCGCAACGTCGTCCAGCACAATCCCTGTGCCTTCCGGAATCGCTTCCAATTGTCGCACCGGCGGCGGCTTCACAATATCGAAGGCGCGAAAAAGTATAAAGGCCGCTAGAAAGGGTTTCCACGCGAGCGGCACGGCGATGAGCGCCACAAGTTGGCCCGCGCCCTCATCGATCACCACAAACTGCGGATCTTTCATCCCGGAACCCCGGGAGACCTGCGTTGCCGCAACAATCCCGACAAGTGTCACCAATACGGCCGACGCGATTGCGATCGGAATCCGCAAAGACGGCGCAAGCGAGTGGTTTAGCGCCGCCCACAACAAAACGGTAGCCGCCGACCCCCAGGTCCCGGGCCCCGGCCGCAGCCGGCCGATGCCGAAAAACGTGGCAACCAGGGTGGCCCAAAGTGGCGTTCTCGGAATTTTAGGAGATTCCATAGTTACGCGCCGAGAGCCGACGTAGCGCCGCCGTTCTCGGCAGCTGTCCGGCGGGCGTCGTAGTGTTCCGTATTTCCATCCTTGGAAATGCGTTTCACGATTCCTCGTCCACATCTTCCGGCGTGCTCTCTCGAATCAAATCCTCCGCATCCGTAACCGGCGACGGAATCACATAAGCGCCGCTTGCCCACTTGCCAAGATCGATCGTTCGGCAACGGTCGCTGCAGAAAGGAAACTCCGGGTCGCCGCTCTTCACGGTTTTCTTGCAGATGGGGCAGCGGAGTTTCAAAGGACGCTTGCGAGCCATGGTCAGGGAAGGTTCCGGGGTCGTGCTGAATCAACCACAGAATTCACAACTGTTCTTACAGGATCCTCGCCACCAGATCATAGTCGTGCGCCTCGGTGATCTGACAGCGATAAAACTCCCCCGCCTGAGGCGTAATTTCCGCGGGGAAATCGTTTACGAAGACTTTGCCGTCAATTTCCGGCGCATGCATCGCGGTGCGGCCTTCCAGCAGCAGATCGGTTTCTTCCGACGTGCCCTCGAGTAACAGGTCGAACTCGTGCCCCACCAGCGCCTTCTTTTTCTTCTTGCTGATCTGCCGCTGCACGCTCATCAAGTGTTTGCGCCGCCGCTCGATTTCACGGACGGGAACCTTCAGGTCCAACCCATACGCATCCGCACCTTCCTGATCGGAGTAGGCAAAAGTTCCCAGCCAGTCAAACTGGGCTTCGCGGACAAAGTCGCACAGCTCTTCAAATTCTTTCTCGGTTTCTCCCGGAAAACCGACGATAAACGACGTCCGCAAAGTCAACCCGGGAATCACGCGCCGCATCTTGGCAATCGAGCGCAGAAACAAATCCGCTCCGCCTCCGCGCTTCATCCGCTTCAGCACCGGCGCCGAGGCATGCTGCAACGGCACATCCATGTAGGAACAGATCTTGTCGGATGACGCAATCGTCTCCAGCAGCTTGCCCGTGATCTTATTGGGATAAGCATAGAGGAAGCGGATCCAGCGCAGGTCTTCAATCTTCGCCAGTTTCTCGAGCAGCAGCGCCAGACCATCCTTCAGGCCAAAATCTTCTCCGTAGCAGGTAGTGTCCTGCCCGATCAAAGTGATTTCGCGCACGCCGCTTCGTGCCAGCCGCTCGGCTTCCGCCACCACCGACTCGAATCGCCGCGACCGAAACTGTCCCCGCAACTGCGGAATAATGCAAAACGTACAAGGATGGTCGCAACCCTCGGCGATCTTGATGTAAGCCGTCGATTTCGGCGTAGCCAGAATGCGCGGCGTCTCATCGTCGTACAGGTAATTCGGCAGATCCGCGATCGCCCCGTCCCATTGTCCGCGAGAGAATCGCCCCTGTGCCGCGCGGGCATCGCCTTCGGCCCGAGAAGGTAGAACCACAAACGGGGAATCATTGCGCCGAGTCGAGTACGCCGGAGGAACAACTCCGGTTGCCGCCAAAATCGCCTCCAGCTCTCCGGTCCCGACCACAGCGTCCACTTCCGGAATGCTCTTGCGGATTTCATCCCGAAACCGCTCGACCAGGCAGCCTGCGACCACCAATTTCTTCGCCCGCCCCGAGGTCTTGTGACCCACCATCTCAAGAATCGTATTGACTGATTCCTGTTGCGCACTCTCAATGAATGAACAGGTGTTGACCACAATGACGTCAGCGTCCTCGGCTCGAGGCGAGAGTTCCGCCCCGGCCCGCGCCAGCAGTCCCATCATCACTTCGCTGTCGACCAGGTTCTTAGGACAGCCCAGGCTGACGAAGCCCACCTTCTGCGGGCGCGCGGATTGCGCCACTTCGGTCGACTCCTTCTCGATAGTTTTTTCGCGGGGACGTGAGATAGTAGGGCTCTTCGAGGGCATGCGATCTTGTTATTTTAACATTTTCCGCCTGAAATCCCCGGCGAAACCACCCAGAGGATGCCTACGTCTCCATGTTTACAATCTGGCGAGCGGGGACCACGAAATACACAGCCTGTGGATGAAAACTCTACGCTTCATGCTACCCTAGGCGTTACCGAAGACAACTGTAAGTCCCGCGTCCTGGAGGGGAAATGTCTGGGAAAAAGTCCGTAGTTGCAGTGCTGGCGGTGATGATGTCGATTCTGGGCAGTTCCGCAGCGGCCCAGGATGAGAAAAACGAAGTGACCGGCATGATTGGCCGTATCTTCATCAGCGACCAGGGCATCCTTAATGCGACCACTTTCGATCACGTTGTCCACTCCGGCAAAGGACTCACCTTCGAAGTCAACTACGCGCGCCGCCTCTTCGGCACTCCCGTCTATGCCATCTCAGGAGAAGTGCCTGCCGTCTTCAACCTGGATGAAGACCTCAACTCCGGCACCAACGTTGTTCCCAAAGATTACAAACAGATCTTCGTCACTCCCTCGGCCCGCCTGAATCTGTTTCCTGGCACCGCGGTGTCGCCCTGGGTAAGCTTCGGCGGCGGTTTCGGCCACTTCAGCCAGAATAGTAGCCTGGTCTACGGCGGCCCAAACCCAGGCACCTCCTCGACTTCGGGTGTGATCCAGGGCGGATTCGGCTTGGACGTTAGAGTCTGGCACGCATTCAGCATTCGCGGCCAGGTCCGCGACTTCTGGTCGGGAACGCCAAATTTTCCGCTAGCCGATACTGGCAAGAGCCGCCAGCACAACTACTTCGTCGGCGGTGGCGTGGTCTGGCACTTCTAGTCAGCGTGCGATTACGGCAGATCACCTCTTGCTTGCCAGTTCCACTTCTTCGAACAGCTCCGGCAACCGAAGTGCGTCGTCCGAAGAATTCCCAAACCTCGCTGACTCGTAAGCGTCGGTAAACTGCCCGACCCGGGTTCGCAGCCGCTCATCCTCGATGACCCGCACAAACTCCTGCGCCGTCTGCGTCGGGGACTTCGCTACTCCCCGTCGCGCCAAGTACCGAGCCATCCGTTCGTACCACATCGCGGCGGCCTCGTCCGGCCTTCGGTCTGGATGTGCCTGCAGCCGCCTCTTACGAATCATCCGGGCAATGCGCCCGGCATTACCCACTAACAGCAACAGAAGCGCACTCGCGACGCCCCCTCCCAACCACCGTGCGGGAGCGTGTTCCGCACCCCGTTGGCTTTTCCGCGCCCAATTCAGCAGTCGTGCATAGTAGAGGCGTGCCCAAGTGCGCGCCCGCTCTAATGAACTCCGCGTCCCACTCAGCACGGCTTGTCCAAGAATATTCTGGTGCGAAGCGTCGTAACTGATCACCCACTCCCGCCAGAACGACGCCGCAGCGTCGAGATAAAGCATTGCTCGGCCCCAGCCTTGCGGGGACTCAATCGCGCCACCCGGCGTGGGATCGAACGTCACCCACCCGTAGCCCGGGAAATAGGCTTCCACCCAGGAGTGCGCATTCTTCGCTCGAACCACGTAATTGCCCGTGACATCGTTGAATTCATCGCTGCGGAAGCCATTCACCACCCGCGACGGAATGCCCAGCGTCCGCAGCATTACCGCCATTGAAGAAGCAAAGTATTCGCAGTGTCCTTGCTTGCGCTCAAAAAGAAAATTGGCCAGCGGATCGGCTACCGGCGAGCGCAGGAGCTGAAGGGTGTATCCGTAATGCGTCTTCAAATATCGTTCCAGCGCGACCGCTTTGTCGTAGCGATTCGAAGCGGAGCTCGTGATCTGCGCCGCCAGCTGCGGAATTCGCCGATCGAGCCCTGGCGGAGTTTGTAGGTAGACTCCAACAAATTGCGGAAGAATATCTCCTGCCACTCGAAGCCGCTCGGGAGAAGGCGTCGAGATATCCGAATCCGCCTCGTAGAGGCTCACCGAACGCTGGCTGTCGAGGTCCGAAACCGCTCCCCCATCGTCGATCTGCAACGTGCGATACGCTCCCTTGACCCGGCGCGCCCACGGCGCAAGAAAAAACACATTGGTGCCAATCGGCTCCATCACTACTCGGTAATGGATAACGTGATCACGCGCCGTCACAACCTGCGTTAGCCCTTGGCCAAGCAGGGGAATGCGGAAGCTCCCATCCGCTTCTCGATATAAAACATAGTGCTCGCGAGGGTTCGACCAGTTCTTACCGTCGAAGTTCGCCAACGCGACCCCACGCCAGTGCAGGGCATACTTGCCGTCCCGGTCCCCGTCAATCTGGATGTGCATCACCACCGCATCCGATTGCTGAATCTGCCCAATCCGCCCCAATTGCACCCGATCGCTGAAGCCCGTCGAAAAGTCTGTGCCGAACGAATAGCCTCCCAGGTAGCCGGCCGACATGCGAGGCAACAGGAAGAACATCCCCCCTGCGCCCACCAGAATCATCAGCACTAAACCCGGCGTTACCCGCGCCAGCGAGAATGCCAGTTGCCGCTGCTCGACAGGATCGTTCGCATATCGCGCCCGCGAGCGCGCACTCTGGCCCGACCGCCGCATCTCCATCAGGATGAAGGTAGCCACCGCCATCAGCATGAATGCCGCAAAGAAAAGCAGAAACACGCTGTCCACGGTCAGCACGGCCGAGGCCAGCACCATCAGAAACGCCAGGACCGCCAGCATCGTGTAGTCGCGGTCGCGCCGCAGCGAAAACGTGCGCACGACTACTGCGAACAGCACGAGATGCACAGTCGCGGTCAGAAAGCTGCGAGAGAGCAGCAGGTAGTCCGCCGCATAGAAAGCGAAATACCCAATGCTGAGCGGCGTGGTCCAACGCTCCGAAATCGCAATGGACCGCCCCTCCGCCAACAGATAGCCGCGAAAAGCCAGTGCCGCTCCAGCAAGCAGCATTGCCGGCAGGTCCAGCCCGCCAGTACTGGCCAATGTCCCAAAGCCAACCAGAACAAGCAAATAGATCGAGAACTCGAAGTATTTGTTGATTGCGTGGATTCCATCAATCACTTCGACTTGTTGGCTGGACTGTGACATGGAAGATCGCGGATGCTTGCTCACCCGAGTTCTGCTTCTATTGTTCAATCTCTATTGTTCGACAAGTTCCGTCAAGAAGGGAAGGCTTTCGTGCGCCTTTCTTGCACCAAAAGTCACCAGCCCTTTGCCCGCTGCTGCGCCGATTTCCTCCGGCAAGGGAATCCGCGCTTTTCTTTGCTAGAATCATTCAGGTCAGGCATCGGTCTCACGCGACGTACTCTCGCCAACCCCGCCAGGTCCGGAAGGAAGCAACGGTAACGGGCTCTTGCGTGTGCAGTGGGGTCCCGGTGCCTGGCTTATTTTGTTTTGGATACGTGAAATTCCCAGTCCCGGGGCACCAGTTAGACAATCTGCTCACAATCCTGCAAAATACTCCCTTTCATACCCAGGAGCTCTAATTGACGAATCTGATTCGCGCCAAAATCAGCGCCCTCGGCACCTATGTGCCGCCCAAACTCCTCACCAACGCCGACCTCGAAAAGATGGTCGACACCACCAACGACTGGATTCTCGCCCGCGTCGGCATCCGCGAGCGCCACATCGTCGAAAAAGGCGTGGCCACCAGCGACCTGGCAGTCGAGGCCGCCAAGAAGGCGCTCGCCCAGCGCGGTCTCGCTCCAAGCGACCTCGATGCCATCATCGTCGGCACGGTCACGCCCGACATGTTCTTTCCCTCAACCGCCTGCGTAGTCCAGGACAAGCTAGGCGCCAAAGGAGTTTGGGGATTCGATCTCTCTGCCGCTTGCTCTGCCTTCGTCTACGCCGTGCAGACGGGAGCGCAATTCATTGCCACCGGCACGCACAAGCGTGTCCTAGTGATCGGCGCCGATGTGATGTCCTCGATCATCGACTACGCCGACCGCGCCACCTGCGTGATCTTCGGTGACGGCGCCGGCGCCGTAATTCTCGAACCTGCGGAAGACGATTCCGTCGGTCTGATCGATTTCATCCACGAAGTCGACGGCTCCGGCGGATGCTTCCTCCAAATGCCCGGCGGAGGCAGTCTCAATCCTTCAACCCGTGAAACCGTCGACAAGAAAATGCACTACGTTCATCAGGATGGCCAGCAGGTCTTCAAGTTCGCCGTCCGCAAGCAAACCGAAGCCTGCCTGAAGCTGCTCGAACGCAACGGCCTCAAAGGTTCGGACATCGACGCGTTTATCCCCCACCAGGCCAACCTGCGCATCATCAACGCCACCGCCGAACGCCTCGGCCTTCGCCCGGAGAGTGTCATCGTCAACATCGAGCGCTACGGCAACACCACCGCCGGCACCATTCCGCTAGCCATGAACACAGCGATCGAACAGGGCAAGCTCAAGAAGGGAAGCCTTGTGCTGATGGCCTCAGTAGGCGCAGGTTTCACAGTAGGCGCCGCACTACTCCGCTGGGCCTTCTAGAACGGCTCATGTGGGGACGACCGCCTCGGCCGTCCCGCCAAGCGAAGCGAGGTGATCCCCAGAAGGGTCCGGGCTTCAGCCCCGAGGTACGTTCGTAATCTCCCCGCGGTCATTTCCGTAGCGCCAGCCCGCGCCCCACTGCTATCTTTTCCCAGCGTCCGCCGCACGTGGGGATGTTGCGGACGAGCAAGACCATGCTTCGTGCCACATGCTGCTGTCTCCTGCTGGCCCTCGTTTCGATAGGCCAAGCCGCCGCTCAGAAGTCAAAAGACGACTCCCAGGAAACCAAACTCCTGATCATGGAACACCTGTGGAATGAAGCCCAGGTGAATCGCGACGCCCGCGTCCTCGACGCCATGCTGGGCAATGAATTCGTCAACACCGAGTACGATGGCGAGGTCAGCGACAAAGCCAAGTTCCTCGCCGATATCAAAGACCCTCAGTTCAAACCCACCATCCTGACCATCCAGGACGTCAAAGTAAGCATGTATGCCGATACAGCGGTCGTAGTAGGCATTTATCACACAAAAGGAACCTACCAGAGCAAACCCTACGAGCACTTCGGCCGCTTCACCGACACCTGGATATACGCCCAAGGCCGGTGGCAGTGCGTAGCCAGCCACACCAGCCTGCTGAAGAAATAAGAAGCTGCTCCTGCGAGCCTTAGCGGATGCGCAGAAAGACCCCGATGTAGGCGCGGACTCTGCTGAGCAAAGCTGGGTCTGCCTTCGAGTGAAACTTCACAGCACGTACCTTCCAGTCCACACTCTTGAGATGATCCACCAGAACCGCTCCTTCTACCTTGTCGACAACCACCGGCAGCGAAAAAGGATACGGCTTGCGTTTGCTGGTAAGAGGGCAGACCACAACCAGACCACTCGCGCCGTTGTAAGATCGATCGGTCAACACCAGAGCCGGACGCCGTCGGCCTTGCTCACGCCCAGCCTGCGGATCGAAATCCAACCACACGATATCTCCGGCGTCGGGCACGTACAGAGCTACCATTCAAGATTTACCATTCAATGATTTCCTTTCCTCTGTCCGGCCCCCAATCGGTTTCTGCGTGCCGGTTCTCGGGAGTGATCTGCGACACAAGTTCCTCGAATGTCGGAATTTTCTCCGTGGCGCGCACCTCGATGCGTCCGTCCAAGGCCTCGATCACAATCGAATCGCCTTCCCGCAAACGAGCTTGTTCAGCCACATCCTTGGGAATACGGACCGCCAGACTATTTCCCCACTTCGCTACTTGCGCTTTCGGCATAAGAACCTCGACAAAATCTAGGTAGACACATAGTATATACCATAATGATACTCCGTATACACCCCCGAAGAAGTAGCGCCGGCAGCCTGCCCTGAGCGCAGTCGAAGGGTCCCGCCGGCTTCTGCCATGCTCCGAAGAATCTATCCCCTATAAAAAGTATTGATAGCGGAATTTGCTTCCGCATCCTCTTGCCAATGATCTAAGCAAGATGACCTAAGCGACCGGTCTGATTTGCTCCAACTAGACTCCGACTGCCACCTATGCAGGCCACGCCCCGCCCAAACCGCTGGAAGACCCTGCTGGCTTTCGCCATAATCTACTTCGTCTGGGGATCGACCTTCCTGGCAATCCGAATCGGCGTTCGCGAGGTGCCGCCGCTCCTGCTAGCCGGAATGCGTTTCTTCGCCGCGGGCATCGTGCTCTACGCCTGGGTGCGCGCCACAGGGATTGCATCACCCTCCCGCCGCGAGTGGTTATCAGTAACCCTGCTGGCGGTACTCATTTTCCTGGTGGATTACGGATTGGTCTTCTGGGCCGAGCAGCGCGTCCCCTCTGGCATTACGGCTGTGATGCTGGCGACCATCCCCGTCTTCACCGCGCTGGCCGAAATTCTTATCCTGCGCACCCAGCGCCTCACCTTCCGCCTGGGATGCGCACTTCTGGTAGGACTCGCCGGAGTAGCGGTCCTGGTCAGCCGTTCAGTAAGTCTCGGCGACGCTCCCATCGACCGCTCCGGCGCGATTGCCCTGGTGGTGGGCGCCGTCAGTTGGTCCCTGGCCTCAGTCCTCAACCGCAAGTTGATTTTGCCCCAATCGAAGATGATGAATTCAGGAGCCCAAATGCTAGTCGGAGGAATCCTGCTCCTGCTTGCGGCCGCCATTTTCGGAGAGTTCAACGGCTTCCACTGGCAAGCAGTTTCATCGCGCGCGTGGCTCGCACTGCTCTATTTGATAGTCGCGGGCTCGATCATCGCCTTCACTGCCTACGTCTGGCTCATTCACCACGAGTCGCCCACCAAAGTCGGCACCTACGCCTACGTGAACCCCGTAATCGCCGTGCTGCTCGGATATTTTCTAGCCGGCGAACCACTAGGCCCGCGAACGATCCTGGGAACATTCCTAGTGCTGGTGAGCGTTGTGGTGATCACGACCACGCCGAAAAAAGAGGCGAAGTCAGCAGCGGTGACTCAGGAAAAGTAAACTAGCCGAGCCGTAGCATGCCGGTTCCAAGATGCTTATGTGGGGACAGCCGTCTCGGCTGTCCCGCCGAGCAGAGCAAGGCGGACTCTTCACAGACATGGGGACCATGCACGCCATCGGACAGATGGGCCTCGGAGGGCAACCGGCCACTTGTCATTCCGAGCGCAGCCGGACCCTGAGCGAAGCCGAAGGGGACGGCGGAGTCGAGGAACCTGCTGTCAGCCTGCGCCGCACCACTCCTGCGTGGAGCACAAACGGAAAGGGCACGACTTCAGTCGTGCCGCCGAAGCCTTAAAACTCGCCGCGCTTCAGCGCCTGAGCTCGCCATAGCGGAAACTCGTTAGTCCCAAAGGCATGACCACCCGTCACCCGCTTGCGCTAGGATAGGCTCAACCTAAGCCCCAGGAGCCCAACGTGACAATCCGGAAAGCTGCCCTGCAAATTGCAGCCGTGGTGCTGCTCATCCTGATGGCCTTCAACACCTATCTCGCCATCGATCACTTAAAGCGAATCCAGGCAACTGCGGCCCGCAGCCTCGAGAGCTCCAGTGTGCAAGCCGCCATCGCCCGCGTCTGGCAGGATTTCACCGACATGGAGACCGGGCAGCGCGGCTACCTTCTTACCGACGACTCTGCCTACCTCCAGCCGTACGTTGACGCCAAAAACGCGATCGCTACCCACTTCGCCAATCTTCGCTCCTCCCTAGCCAATCGCCCCCAACCGGAGCAGGCGCTCGAAACCCAGCTGGAATCCCTCGCCGCCTCGAAACAAGCCGAGATCGAGCGAACCATCGCTTTGCGCCAGCAGGGATACCGCCATCGCGCCTTCCAGCTCGTGCAAACCAACCAAGGCAAAGAATACTCGGATCAGGCTAGGTCTCTGCTGTCTTCATTGTCTTCCCTAGAAAACACCCGCTTCGCCGAACTCGAAAAACAGAGGGACGCCGACTCCAGCCAAGCCATGTCACAAACCATTGCCGCCAATCTGTGTTTGCTCGTGCTGACCGCAGGCCTCTTTCTGCTCATCCGCTTCCACGAGCGTGCCCTAGAACAGCAAGCCGCACAAAACCGGCAAGCGTTAGCCGAGCGCGATTCGCAACTGGAGAAACTAACCAGCCTGATGTCTGCCGCCGCCGACCAAACTCGCGCCCAGATTGCAGTCATCGAAGAGAATGCCAGGCTCTTGCTCGACAAATACGACGGATTCCTGCCCCCGCTCGGCTATGCCTGCGCCCAGCAGATCAAGGAGGCAACCGCACAACTCGAACAACTCCGCAAGCACCTCCTCGCCCACCCAGAGTCCGAAATCCAAGAACAAGCGGCCTAACGGATGGCGGCACGGCCTTGGGTGCCGCAGCGCTTCACCTCTACAATACAAGTGCCACAAACATCAGAGCGGGTGCCCCATCTTTAACGCCGTCTTTGCGAAGTTAGGATGGGGATTTTGATTTCCCATCTCGAAGTGACGGGGGGCGCACTCAAGTCGCGTTTTGGCTTGGGTGGAGGACGATCTGACTATTTCGCCTCGCAGCCAACGCCCTTCTTGAAGGTGGCGTCAGCGACGGCGACGGCCTCGGCTACTGAAATGGTGTACACGCCTCCACAGGCGTTGTGCCATTCGTCATATCCGTCCTTGTAAGCAGGAACATCCGAGCTCTCCTTTTCTAGTTTCGTAACGCTGTGTTCTATCGCGTCGCGCGTGAAAGGCATGTGCTGAAAGTTGTCGGGCTCGGGCCCGCCGGTGCAATTCCGCAGGCGTACCCTATCCACCCGAATATGAATGATGGTCCCAATTTTTGGCAGTGATTCGATCCTCAGGATCGTGAGAAAGGACTTCTCCTCGCCGGGGCGGGTCTTATATTCCCAAACCTGCCCCGGACGAAACTTGGAATCCGTGGCCGGGTTCGGGGTTGTGCAACTCTTGTCTTTCGCGTAGGAAATCATCGCGCCTGACAGCAGCAAGGCAAGCGTAACGAAGAAAAACTTCATAGATTCTTGCCGATCTGCGGCTCCTAAGGCCGCGTCATCTTCTCCGGCCTCACCAGTTGATCAAATTCCTCACCCGTAAGATACCCAAGCTTCACCGCCGCCTCCCGCAGGCTGCTGTCCTCGACGAGCGCGATATGGGCGATCTTCGCAGCCTTGTCGTATCCCACCTTCGGCGCCAGCGCCGTCACTAGCATCAAAGAGTTCTTCACGTACCAGTCCACTTTGTCGCGATGAACCTCGATGCCCTTGATCATGTACTCAACATATCCATGGCAGGCGTCGGCAACCAGCGTAACCGAATGCAGAAAGTTGTAAATAATTACCGGCTTATAAACGTTAAGTTCGAAACTACCCTGCGAGCCAGCGAATCCCACCGCAGCGGTAGCGCCGTGAACCTGCACGCAGACCATGGTCATCGCCTCACACTGCGTAGGATTCACCTTGCCCGGCATGATCGAAGACCCAGGTTCGTTCTCCGGAATGGAGATCTCACCCAGCCCGCACCGCGGCCCCGAAGCCAGCCAGCGAATGTCATTCGAAATCTTCATCAGAGAAGCGGCTAGCGTTTCCATCGCACCCTGCGCATAAACGATCTCATCGTGCGCCGAAAGCGCAGCGAACTTGTTGCCATGCGAGCGAAAGGGAAGTCCCGTAAGTTCCGCAATCTTCTTAGCAGCCCGTTCCGCAAACTCAGGATGAGTGTTCAGCCCAGTTCCCACAGCAGTTCCGCCGATGGCAAGATCGTAGAGCCCCTCGAGCACCTGCTCGAGGCGCTTAATGTCGCGCTCGAGCAGGCTGGCCCAACCTCCGAACTCCTGCCCAAACGTCAAAGGCACAGCATCCTGCAAATGAGTGCGCCCGATCTTGACCACGTCATGGAATTCCCGCGCCTTGGCCACGATCGCATCATGCACGCTTTTGATCGCCGGAATCAGCGCGTTCTTCACCCGATCCGCAGCCGCAATATGCATCGCCGCCGGAAACGTATCATTCGACGACTGCGACATGTTCACGTCGTCATTAGGATGAACCGGCTTCTTCGATCCCATCACGCCGCCCGCAATCTCAATGGCGCGATTCGAGATCACTTCATTCACGTTCATGTTGGTCTGCGTGCCGCTGCCCGTCTGCCACACGCGAAGCGGGAACTGGTCCATCAGCTTGCCGGAAATCACTTCGTCAGCGGCCTGCACGATCAGCTTCGCCTTGTCCGCCGAAAGCTTGCCCAGATCCTGGTTCACCAGCGCACAAGCCTTCTTGAGAACGCCGAAAGCGCGAATCAGTTCAGGAGGCATGGTGTCGCGCCCAATGTTGAAGTGCACCAGCGAGCGCTGCGTCTGCGCGCCCCAGTAGACGTTGGCCGGGACTTCAATCTGTCCCATGCTGTCGGATTCCATGCGGATACGAGTCGGCCGGTCGCCGGAAGTTGTCATAGACGTCCTGATTAGAGCGCAATGAAGGAAGTAACCGGGAATTATAGCAAGCTGGACACTAGGCCCTCGCCTCCGAGAACAGGCAGTCTTGTGACTTGATGGTTTGACGCTTGACGTTAAACGCTACACAGGATAAACTGGGTTTTGTGATCCGGTCGTTCCGGTGTGCCGAGACCGAGCGCCTTCACCACCGCCAGCGCAGTCGGCGTTTTCAGGCTGTCGAACAGATCGCGCGCCGGAAGCTCAGGCAGTTAGAAAGCGCCATTGGATTGCGGGATTTGGCCGCACCGCCGGGTAATCGTCTGGAAGCATTGCGCGGGGAACGAAAGGGATCTCATAGCATCCGGATCAACGACCAGTGGCGTCTTTGTTTCGTATGGCGGGACGGAAACGCCTACGAGGTTGAGATCGTCGATTATCACTAGGACATTTATGTCTAAGATTCAAAAACTCTTGCCTCCAATCCATCCTGGCGAGATCCTCCGCGCCGAGTTCATGGAGCCGCTTCAACTCAGCATGAACCGGCTGGCGCTCGATCTTCGCGTGCCAGTGACGCGAGTTGCAGAGATTGTCCACGAGCGCCGCAGCATCACCCCAGATACCGCTTTGCGCCTGGCGCGCTATTTCAATACCAGCGCCGGCTTCTGGCTGAATCTCCAATCCGCCTACGATCTCGAAGTGGCACATGACAAGCTTGCGCGCACGATTGAACGAGAAGTTCGCCCGGCTTCATTCGCGGCTGCCAACGCCACTTCTTAGTCAGTTGCACTGAATCCAGATTCTGCCGTTCCACGCGTGCTAAAATCATCGGCTTCCGATCTGTGCTCATTCTTTGTGTTGAGCGCAAACCGTTACGAAATCCCATGCCAGATTTTCTCGCCGCCGCGGAAGTTGAAACCCAGCCCAAAGCCAAGCTACGTGCCCATCCCGAGACGCGCACCGATGTGCTGGTCATTGGAGCTGGCCCGACTGGCCTGGCTTGCGCCATCGAAGCGCAAAAGATCGGCCTCAAAGTCATCGTCCTCGATAAGGGCTGTCTGGTGAATTCACTTTTTCACTATCCCGCAGGCATGACTTTCTTCACCACGCCCGAGCTGCTCGAAATTGGCGACATCCCGTTTACCACCGCCCTGCAGAAGCCAACCCGCGAAGAGGCTCTCGAGTACTACCGCAAAGTCAGCGAGCATTACCACCTCGACGTTCGCCAATACGAGTGGGTAAAAACGGTGATGGGAGAAGATGGAAACTTCAGCATCACGGCCACCGACCGCGCCGGCCGTCCCCACGACTACTGTACGCGGAAGGTAATCGCCTCCACCGGCTACTATGATCTTGCCAATCAACTCGGTCTTCCCGGCGAGGACCTGCCCAAGGTCTCGCACTATTACGCCGAGGCTCATCCCTACTACGACACCGATGTGCTGGTGATTGGAGGCAAGAACTCGGCAGCGATTGCTGCTCTCGATCTGTGGCGTCACGGCGCGCGCGTCACACTCGTCTATCGCGGCGCGCAGCTGCACCACCACGTCAAGTATTGGATCAAGCCAGATCTGGAAAACCGCATCAAGAACAAGGACATCGAAGCTTACTTCAACAGTTCGGTGCAGGAAATTGGAGTGGACTACGTCGTCATCGTTACCCCGCGCGGACCCATCCGCCTGAAAAACGACTTCGTGCTGGCCCTGATTGGCTATCACCCCGATTACGATTTTCTGCGCAGCATGGGGATCGAGCTTTCGGACGAACAATACCGTCCGGTGTGCGATCCCGTCTCGTTAGAAAGCAACGTTCCCGGAATTTACGTGGCGGGCGTGATCGTGGCTGGTTCGCGAACCAACGAAATCTTCATCGAGAACGGCCGCTTTCACGGCAAACAGATCGCCGACGACCTGAAGAGAAAGCTTCTGCCTGCCTCGTAGCGGTTCATAGACGGAGCTCCGCAAACTCAAGTCCGAGCCGAAGCCAGCGGCCTGAAAGCCGAAGCGCGATCTTTGTTACCCTAGCCATTCGAAATGGAACCTCAACCAGAGCTCGCAGCTCCGTCGATTTCGCTGGCGTCGTATTTGCAGTTGCTGCGCGGCAACCGCAATTTCCGCCGGCTCTGGCTGGCGCAGATTGTCAGCGAAATCGGCGACTGGTTTTACACACTCTCCATCTACACTCTGCTGCTGCAGTTGACCGGACACGCGAGTTCGGTCGCATTGGCGCTGGTTCTGCAGGTTCTGCCGCAGACCTTCATAGGTCCAACGGCGGGCGTAGTAAACGATCGCTTGCGCCGCAAGCATGTAATGATTGCCGCCGACCTGGTTCGCTTCGGCGTGGTGCTGGCGATGCTGCTGGTGCGTTCGCGCTCCATGGTGTGGCTCGTCTATCCGTTGTTGCTGGCGGAGACGATCATGGCCGCGTTTTTCGAGCCGGCCCGCAGTTCGGTGATCCCGAATATTGCTGAAAGAGGAGAAGTGTTGATTGCGAACACGCTCTCCTCCGCTACCTGGTCGGTAAATCTGCTGATTGGCGCTTCCGTCGGAGGAGTGGTCGCTGCCTTCTTCGGACGAGACGCGGTTTTTATCCTGAACGCGCTGTCGTTCCTGGCCTCGGCCGCTCTCATCGGAGGAATGCACTTCGCCGAGCCCCACGCCGAATCTGCTGCTCGGCTGCGCCCGCGCGATCTGGTCGACTTCTCTCCGGTGCTCGAAGGCATTCGCTACATACGCAATCATCGCACGCTGCTGCCCACAGTATTCGCGAAAGCTGGCGAGCTGATGATCGGGCCGAGCTGGGTGATCTTCACCGTGCTGGGCGCGCAGGAGTTCGCGGTACATTGGCGCAACGTCGATGCTGCGCGCGGAGCGATGCTCGGCATGAGTATCCTCCTGGGCGGACGGGGATTGGGAGCACTCGTCGGTCCACTCGTGTCGGCGCGCTGGGCGGGCCGCAGCGACCGGCGATTGCAACTCGGAATTCTCTTCGGTTATCTCACGGTCGCGGTTGGATATGGAACGCTCGGGAGCAGTCGCACTGTTTGGATGGCCGCTGCCTGCGCCATGCTCGCGCACATGGGAGGATCGACGGTCTGGGTTTTCTCGACCACGCTGTTGCAGCTTCACACCGACGACCGCTTTCGCGGCCGCGTCTTCTCCGCCGACCTGGGCTTCTCGATGTTTACTATTGCCGCGGGCGCTTACATTTGCGGACGTTTGCTCGATTCCGGCGTCGCGGCGCGTACGGTCGCGACCTGGACGGGAATCGTCATGCTGATTCCCGCGGTGTTGTGGGCGCTGGCGATGCGAGTGAGCCGGGAAACGTAAAGTCGAGGGCCGGAAGGCAAACTATGCGCCCAGCAACCGGTCGATTTTGGCGGCCATGATGAAGTCGCTCTCGGTGAGACCGTCGATTTTGTGGGTCCACATGGTGATTTCGGCTTTGCCCCAGGCCACCAGAATGTCGGGATGATGCCCTTGCTCCTCGGCCAGCTCGCCCACGCGATTCACGAAGTCGAGGGCCTGCTTGAAGTCAGGGAACGCGAACGCGCGGGTGATGTGGTGCTCGCCGACCACGCTCCACTTGGGGACGACTTTGTGCAGAGCGTCGAGTTCCTTGCCTTTGAGCGGAGCAACGCCGCGGCGGCAGGGAACGCATTTCTTGTCGGCCAGTTCTGTCATCGAGACGTATCGTACTTCGTCGTGCGCCCCATAAGCTTCAGCAGTCGAAGCTCGGCTTGATTGATTTCTTGACTGCTAGCTTTCCCAGGACTGCGAGCAGGCCCTTTTTCTGCACTTCCTCTAAGGAAAGTCTGTGGGTAGGCGCGCCAGCGGCTGCGACGAGCTCCCGTTTCAGGTCCTGCACCAGGCGGCTCCTGTCTTCGCCGGTCGTGATGCGGCGGGCGACGCGGTGCTTGTCATTGTCCAGCTCTCTGCTCACGGCTGGTCTTCCCTTCTTAGAACGGAATATCCTCATCCGTGATCGGCCCGGAACCTGCTGTCGCGTGCTCGGGCTCTGGCGTGCGTTGATCGAAGTTGTTGCCGCCGCCGGCGGACACTCCGCGCGAGCTTTCCTTGAAGTCTCCACCGCTGCCTTCGCCGCGGCCGCCGAGCAGGACGAGGTCGTTGACATGGATCTCGGTCATGTATTTCTTCTGGCCGCTGGTTTTGTCATCCCAGGAGTGGGTGCGCAGGCTGCCCTCGATATAGACTTTGCTGCCTTTCTTCAGGTACTCGCCGACAATCTCGGCGGTGCGCGCCCAGGCGGTGATGTTGTGCCACTCGGTGCGATCCTGCCAGTTGCCGTCCTTATCTTTGAAGCGCTCGTTAGTGGCTAGGCTGAACTTGGCCACCGGCGTGCCCTGTGGCGTGTACTTCACTTCGGGATCTTTTCCTAGATTGCCGACGAGGATGACTTTGTTGACGCTTTTTCCTGCCATGGGGAGCTCCTTTGCAGGGGTTCAGTATACCGGAAGGAATAGGTTGCGGGAGGTGCGGGAGATCTTATTCTCGGGGGAAATCCGTTCTGGGACACGGGCGGACGCAGAACGTGAGAACCAGTGCCGTCCTTAACAGGACTTGTTCCCACTTTCCTCCTGCACCCCAGACTTACGTCCGGGGCTAATGAATGCCGTTCCTGTCGGGACTAGGTCTTTGGCTGGACTAAAGTTCTTCTGCTGCGACGCAGGTCACGCTATAATCGCGGCATGCCTCCTGCACCCGGCGCTACCAAAGCTGTCGGTATGGTTCCCGACGAGATGAAGTCTGAACCCCGGTCCAAGGGCCTTACCACGCCTCGAAAGAAGAAGCCGAAGGAACTGGCGGTTATCACCGAATGCTGCACCGGTTGCGCTGGCTCGCCTGCCTGCGTGGAATATTGTCCGGTGGAAGACTGCATGTTCTGGGTGGCGGATGAGGACAGCACGCCGTTCGGGCGCATTGCGGTCGATCCCATTCTCTGCATCGGATGCAAGAAGTGCCTCAGCAAAGGTCCTGACGGGTGCTTCCTCGACGGCTGCCCCTGGGACGCTATCGTGATGGTCGATACGGCTGAGGTGGAAAAAGAAGTCGGGGCGATGGCGATTTAGAAGCAGTGGCCAGTGGCCAGTGATCAGTGATCAGTGGCCAGTCACGCTGCGTTGATCACTTCCTCTTCGCTTTCTTCACAGCTGTTTTCTGCTTGGTGGGTTCCCCGGAGTGTTCTGGACTTCCACCCGGCTCGGGGTAGTCGGTGTCGGAGCCTTTAATCAGCGGGTCTTGATCGCGGTGGCCTAGTTGTCCCGCGAGGCCGGCGTTGGCGTCATGGTCACGCGCTTCGCCTTCGGTAGCGCCCTTGCCGCGGTCGGGATCGTTGTCCGAGATTTTGGTCATGATGAGTGCTCCCGCTTCCCGAGGGAAGCTACTGACCAGGCCGGCCTGCGGGTGCGACTCCCAGTTTGCGCAGCCGCTCGCGGGCCTGTAGCGCTTCGTTGGATTTGGGATAGCGCTGGATTACGTGGCGAAGTTCCGCGACACCGTCAGCCTGCTTGCCGAGTTCAATCAGCGAAAAACCTTTTTTCAACTGAGCCGACGCGGTTTTGTTCCCGGTGGGGAAGTTCTGCAAAACCTGGTCATAGCTCTGCGCGGCCTGCGCGTAGTTTCCCTGACGGAATTGAATTTCGCCGAGATAGAAGTAGCAGTTCCCCGCCAGATCGGTGTTGGGATAGAACTTGATGTAATCCGAAAATTCCTGGGTTGCAAGATCGTTTTTGTCGCCGTTGTAATCGCGCAGGGCGTTGTTATAGAGAACATCGGGCGGCGGAGCTTGCGCGGCAGCCTGCTGCTGAGCCTGTTGCTGAGCCTGCTGTGCGGCGAGGCTCTGCTGGGATGACTGCATGTCCTCGAGTTGCTTGCTGACTTTGGCCAGGCGAGCCTTGAGTTCGTCGAGCGTGTCGTTAAGTGTTTGGATCTGGCCGGAGAGTTGGTCGACGTGGCCGGCCGAGTCCCCCTGCTGCTTTTGCAGTGTGGTTTGCAGGTTGTTGATGGCGGCAGTCACTTTGTTGATGGCGTCGGTATCCTGCTCGACCAGGTTTTTCATGACGCCCATGCGCTCGTCGAAGCTGCGCTGCATGGCGGTCATCTGCTCCTGCAGTTGTTGGACCTGAGTCTGCAGTTGAATCATCTCTTTGCTGACTCCCCAAGCCGGGGTGACTGCAAGCCAAAGGGTGGAGAGTACGGCGATCAGAGTGAAAAAGCGTCGTAATGTCATAAGCGAAAGGTTCCTGAATGTATTTTAGACGGGTTGGCGGTGCTGCGGGTTGAGAAGATTCTTATGAACATGAAAAGTCAGGGGCGGAGGGTGACTCCGCCCCTGAGGGCTAAAGCCTTCGACTACTTTTGATAGACGAAGTGGCCGCGGCGGTTCTGCTGCCAACAGGCCTCGTTGTCTTCCATGCAGAACGGCTTTTCCTTGCCATAGCTGATGGTCTTGATGCGGCTGGCGCTGACGCCGGCCGAGGTCAAGGCATTCTTGACGGAACTGGCGCGCTGGTCGCCCAGAGCCAGGTTGTATTCGGTTGAGCCGCGGTCGTCGCAATGTCCCTCGATCGTAAAGTTGATGTTGGGATGCTGATTGAGGAAGGCGGCGTCGGCTTGCAGGGAAGCGGACTGATCGGCGCGAATGTCGGACTTGTCGTAGTCGAAATAAATGTCCTTCACGTATCGACCGAACAGGTCTTCGTCACTAGGCCCGGCGGCTGGTGGGGGCGGCGGTGGTGGTGGTGGCTGGTTGACGGTGAGGCGCGTGCTGGCGTCCTGAGTTCCGCCGGCGCCTTTGGCCACCAGGTGATAGGTAGTGGAAGCGGTGGGGCTGACTGATTGCGATCCACTGGGTTGAACGGCGCCGATGCCATCGATGGAAACGTCGGTGGCATTGGAGGTTTGCCAGGTGAGTGTAGCCGATTGCCCCTGCTGCACCGTGTCCGGACTAACGGAAATGGAGGCGGTCGGCGAGGGTGGCGGCGGTGGAGGGGGCGGCGGTGGCGGAGCTGCTTTCTTCGAGCACGCGCCGAGCATAAGGACTGCGCACAATGCGGTTATGGTTGCGAACGTTTTCATTTGCTGTTTCATGTTGATGTTGTTCACTTTGTTCCTCTTCACCTTTGATCCTCCTGCGAACCCGGAAAATCGTTTTCGAGTTCAGACGAAGTGTTTTACTTCCAACTCCAGTTTGGTTGCGTGTTGCGTCCGGTAAAAGTCAGCTGATGAAGCTTGGTGCCATCGGCGAGTATCATCCAGATTTCTTCCTTACCCGACCGGCTCGACTGAAAAACGATGTGGCGGCCGTCGGGCGACCAGGAAGGAAAGTCGTTGCGTCCGCCATCGTGCGTGAGCTGAACCCATTGCTTGCTGGCGATATCCATCAGGTAAATGTCGGAAGAGCCGGGCTCACCGGGGCCGTACTTGCGGGTCCATGCCATAGTAAGAAACTGGCCATTGGGCGACCAGCCCGGCGAGACGGCGTAGCCCTGGTCGGTCATGCGCTGCTGGTTAGTGCCGTCGGCTTCAATGGTATAGATCTGAGGTAATCCAGTGCTGCCGCTGACGAAAGCGATCTGAGCGCCGGTCTTGCGGTTCCAGACGGGAGACACGTCCGGACCTTTGCCGGCGGTTATGCGGCGAAGGTTGTTGCCGGAAGCATCGCAGACATAGATTTCGGAACCGCCGCCGCGAGTGGAGGAGAACGCGAGACGGGCTCCGTCGGGCGACCACGCGGGTGCGAGATTGGTGCCCCCGAAGTGCGGGAAGCCGACCAGGCGGTTGAGGTCGAGCGAGAACATGAGAATATCCCACCCGGACTTGGTCAAAGAGCTGAAGGCGAGGCGGGAACCGTCGGGCGAGATGCGTGGCGAAAGAGAAATGGACTCCTGGTGAGTGAGTTGGCGCTGATTCGAGCCGTCGTAGTCCATCGCCCAGATTTCCTTGTGGCCGGAGCGATCGCTGACAAAATAGATTTTGCTCTCGGCGATGCCGGGAATGCCGCCGCCCAGCCGGAAGATGATTTCGTCGGCAAATTTGTGGGCGATGAGGCGGGCCGCGTCGTCAGTGGGAACGTCTGTGTATTGCTTGCCTAGAACCTCGGGCGAAGCTGTGTTCTTAACGTCGTATAGCCAGCCCTGGACGGTGAGTTTGCCGCTAGCCACGCCCAGATTGCCGAAGGCCAGCATAGCGGCGTTGGGCGGAGGCACGTTCCACAGGTTGAAGGTGACTTCCGTGGGCTGGCCGGGCGACTGCAGAGGATAAAAGCTCTTGGAGACCAGTTCGACGACTCCGGAATTGTCCAGGTCGTTCCAAAACGTATCGTTGAAAGTCTTGAGCAGAACGTCGTTCCGGGGATCGGTGTTGGACGGTTTGAAGTCGGGAACCGCGAGGCGTACTTTATCAACGCCGAGGCCGGAACCGGTACGCACCCAATCCTGAGCAGACGAAGTAGAAACCAGGAGTGCAGAGAGCAGAATCAGGCAACTCAAAGCGCTCAGAAGGCATGCGCCGGATGAGGAAGAGTTCAGGGCTTGTCTTTTCTTGTCGTCCATCCGTTTGGAGCCGTTGGGCGAACCCGGACAAAAGCATCCTCCATGCAACAATATCGTACTTCGATATGTTTTCATTGGCAAGTTACTGTCGATCATAGTCGCAAATCAGGAATCTCAAGAATAATCAGGTGGATGCTCTATGGAGTATTTCCGATCCTGTACATCTCCTGTATATCGGAATTTTCCGCCATTGCCTTGTGGATGCCGTCACCGGCCGGTAAGTACACAAGTTTATTTCTTCTGGTAATCGAACCAATACTCCACCGAAATCTTGTCGCCGTGGTAGTCCGAGGGCAGCGGGCCAAAAGTGTCGATACGCTGCAACGCACGGACGGCGGATTGATCAAGTGATGGAACCCCGCCAGATTGTTCGACCTTCACGTTGTAAGGATGGCCGTCGCGGGCGATATCGAACGTAACGTAGACGCGCTGCGCGTTGTCGATGCCGGGATCCACTTCGTACTTCAGCCAATTTTCGGAGACTTTCTGTTGAATGATTACAACATACCAGCCGTACCTTGTGCCAAAGTCGCCGCCGCCAGTCACACCGACCCCACCTTTGGCGCCTCCGGCGGCAAAGCTCCCATAAGGACCGCTGACCGGGCCGCCTTCCCCGAAGGCTGCCTGATTGGTATTTTCTGGCGGAGGCTCGGACTTTGCCTTGGTCGAGGTGGGAGGCTTCACCGGTTTGATCTTGGCATTCTTACCCTGAATCTCGATGGCGTCAGGTTCTTTTTCTTCAACCTTGGGCTCAGACTTGGTGAGGCCCTTGGATTCGTTGGCCAGCACATTTTGGGTCTGCGCAGCGGTTGAAGGAAGGGGAACGGTGCTTACCAACGTGACCCCGATCGCATCACCGCCGCCGCCGGAGCCCCAAACTCCGCCTGAGGGTCCTTTGAAGATCAGCGCGTAGAGCAGAATGACGCCGGTAACCGCGATGTGGAAGCCCGCGGACCAACTGAGAGCGCGTGGCCAATTATCGTGCTCGAAAAATATCTCAGCGTTTCGCGCCATTTTCTTCCAGGGGCTGAGTGACGATGCTGACGTTGGTGATGCCCGACTGCTTGACCTCGTCCATGACAGTGGCAAACGCTCCGAAAGGCACGTTCTCATCGGCGCGGACGAAGATGAACTGGTTGCGGGGGTCGCGAATCTTCTGCCGCAGCTTGGCGGCGATTTCGTGGATGTTGACGGCATCGTTGCCGAGGAAGACCCGCTGATCTTTATTGATGGTGATGACGACCCGCTCCTCAGTAATCTCCTTGACCGTGCGGGTCTTGGGCACGTTCACTTCAATGCCCGATTGTAGAACGGGCGCAGTGACCATGAAGATGATGAGCAGGACGAGGACCACGTCCACCAGCGGAGTGATGTTGATATCCGCCAGAGCAGTCTGGGTGCGGCCGTCGGGTGAAGTGAAGGCCATCAGCGCCTCCCATCGGCCGCAGGTTGCGCCTGACTGTTCTCAATCGCGTTCAGCACTTCGAGGGTGAAATCGTCCCCGCGAGCGGCGAACTGCCGAATCGAATTGCCGATCAGGTTGTAGGCGATGACGGCCGGGATCGCGGCGGCCAGACCGGCGGCGGTAGTGATCAGGGCTTCGGAAATGCCCGGGGCCACGGCGCGCAGAGTAGCGCCGCCGGCGGTGCCCAGGCCGTGAAAGGCGTCAATGATACCCCACACCGTCCCGAACAGGCCGATGAACGGAGTGACGGCAGCGGTAATCGCGAGCCAGGGCACGTTGCGCTCGAGGCGGGTGATCTCTTCCGAGGCTCCAATCTGCATGCCGCGCTGCACCGCAAGCAGACTGCGCAGCGTGGAGCCGGTGGCGGCGAGTTGGCGCTTGTATTCCTGGAATCCCCCTTCGAAGACTCCGACCAGCGGGCTGGGACGGAACTGATCGGCGACCGTGGCGATGTCCTGCAAGCGTTGCGCTTTGCGAAAGGCACGCAGAAAGCGTCCACTTTGCAGGCGAGCGCGGCGTAGCAAGCTCCATTTAGTAAGGATGATGGCCCAGGAAATGACGCTGAAAGCTAACAAAGTGAGCAAGACGAACTTGGCGACCGCGCCGGTACTGGAAACGAGATCGAGAATTTCGCCACCGAGAAAAACTCCAAGCAAGCTGGAAAGTTGCATTGAGATTAAGAGGATTCCTTTTTCGGATTATAGATGATGGAGGCCGAAAGATTGGGGACGTATCTCAATCATAACCTTCACGAATGCCACGGTGCCGATCACGGGCTGATCCACCCTCGAACTCCCCACCTCAAGCGCAGAAATTAATTTTGGCCGCTATACCCTGCAGAGAAGAACGGCATCCAAGATTCGCGGCACTGAATTGCTAGAAAATTCTCAGTGGAGGAATAGCTTATGGCGCAGCATGGAATCCTACGAGGGTATCGCTTCCCGGAAGCCGGTGAAGATGTTCGCGGCTCAAAGTTATACGGCCTGAACGACGAGAAACTGGGCAAGATCGACGACGTGATCTTTGACTACTTCACCGGACAGATCAGCTACGTAGTGGTGGATACAGGCGGATGGTTGACGACCAAGAAATTCATCGTTCCAGCGAGCCGCTTGCGGACTTCGACCGAACACAAAGATGACTTTGCCGTCGATCTGAACAAGGCGCAGATCGAAACTTTCCCGCCCTACCAAGAGGCAGACTTGGAATCCGAGCAACAGTGGGCGGACTATGAAGGGCGATATCGAGCAAAGTGGGAGGCCGATCCGGTCATGCACCGGGCGGGAACAGACCGGAACATTACTCCAACGACACAGCAGATGCCGCCGGACTCAGCGCCGGTTCGAGGAGTGCCCGCCGGAGAAAACTTAGATACAGGGGCATTCACGGAGGGTGGCTTCGCAGCCAGCACCGATTCTGTCGTGATCAGCCAGAGTGCAGTCGGAATTGGGCCGCGTTGGGACAGATTCCAGGATCGCTTGCGCGAGCGTCGCAAGGAAGTGATTAATACCGGATCGACGGAAGAAAGCGCGGACAAATACCGCAAAGCTGGGTAGTCATACCGGCTTTGCGCAAAGCCACGGCACGAGCCGTGGCTTTTTTGGTTCTCGGCATACCGGCGAGACAGCTTCTCCATACTGAAACAGACTGCCGAAAGAGATCACTTGCGGTATTTCGTGCTATGCTGCGCAAAACTTCAACATCGTCGACCAAGGACGGCCTGTGCTGGTTGAATTGCGGCTGGAGAACTACGCAGTGATCGACAACGCGGCGGTGGAGTTTGCTTCCGGGCTGAACCTGTTGACGGGAGAAACCGGCGCGGGGAAGTCCATCCTGATCGATGCTCTGGCGCTATTGCTCGGGGAAAAGGCGTCGAGTGAAGTGATTCGCAGCGGGGCGGAACGCGCCGTGGTGTCAGCAGTCTTCGAGTGCGACGGCGTCGCCGGGGACGCGATCGAGAAGGTGCTCGAGCGCAACGGTCTCGACGAATCGGAAGACGGTTCGCTGATCCTGCGCCGTGAAATTGCAGCTGGAGGCAAGGGGCGCGTATTCGTAAACAATCAGGCAGCGACGGTCGCGGTGTTGCGCCAGTTGGCGCCGCATGTGGCGACCATCCATGCGCAGAACGAATCGATTCTGGCGTTCGACGCTCCGGCACGTCTGGGACTGCTGGATGGATTTGCCGGCGCCCAACTTGAACCGGTGGCGGCTGCATTTGACGCCTGGAAGGGAATTCGTGCACGCATCGACGAGCTCGAGCGAGGTGAGCAGGATCGCCTGCGGTTAGTCGATCTGTGGATCTTTCAGAAGCGCGAAATCGAAGAGGCAAGGCTGCAGGCCGGCGAAGACGAGCAACTGGAAACCGAAAAACGCGTGCTGGCCAATGCGGAGAAGATCTACAACGCTGCCATGCAGGCTTTCGATCTGCTGTACGAGGGTGACGGTTCTACGACGGCATCGATGCGGGCGGCGCAGAAGCAGATTGAAGAACTGGCCCGCTATGAGCCCAAGTTTCAAGAGGCATTGGCCGCGCTCGAGACGGCGCGGATCAGCGTGGAAGATGTGGGGGCAACGGTTAGGGATTATGCCGGCGGAATCCATGCTTCGCCGGAACATCTAGCAGAAGTGGAAGACCGACTGGCGTTGCTGGACCGTCTGAAACGCAAGTATGGTCCGGTTCTCAACGACGTGATCGCCTTCGGAGCGGACGTGGCGCGCAAGCTTTCAGAGATCGAGAACAAGGACGAGATACTGCGCGAATTGCGCGCCGAACTCGCAAAGGCTGGCACGGAGTACTTACGGGCGGCGCGGGCACTTTCGAAAAGCCGGCAGGAGGCTGCCCGCAAGCTGGAGAAGCTGGTCGAGGCCGAGATCAACGATCTGGCTATGAAGTCAGGGTTCAGGATTGAAATGGCGTCTTCGGACCAAGAAGGGAACTGGACGCCGACTGGAATCGATCAGGTCGTCTACATGATCGCGACGAATCCGGGCGAGCCCATGCGGCAGCTGGAGCACATTGCATCAGGGGGAGAATTGTCGCGAGTTATGCTGGCGCTGAAGGTCAGCGTGGAAGCGGGCGCCGACTCCAGTCTCCGCAAGAAGCGCCCCGGCTCGCAACGGACAATGGTCTTCGACGAAATCGACACCGGCATCGGAGGCCGCGCCGCCGAGTCGGTAGGCAAGAAGCTGAAAGCACTGGCTCGCGCCAATCAGGTGCTCTGCGTCACGCACCTGCCGCAGATCGCCACCTTTGCCGACCAGCATTACGTCATTGAAAAGAAAGAACGCAATGGCCGCACACGGACGACGATCCGGGCCGTTGTGGGCGAAGAGCGCACGGAGGAAGTCGCGCGCATGCTAAGCGGAGCCAAGCTGACCGATACTTCGCGCAAGCACGCGGAGCAGATGATTAAGGCGAACCGCTAGCGCGTTCTCCTTGGCTGGGGCGCCGTTCGCTGCACGGAATCCCCGATCGCTGCTAATCCCCGCCGTTTCTGTGGCTTACGTTGACCAGAAGGGTACTTTCGGGTACTTTATTATCATCGCCTTCAATAGGTTCGTGTACCCTGACCGTACAGATTCCGGGGCTGATTTTGCAACTGAAACGGTGTGGGGAAGATCGCAAGAAGGATCACAAGAACGGGAGTTTGAGAGTGCCAAATAGCCAGGGAAAGACGGTGCTTTTGCTGAAGCCGCGCGGGTTCTGCGCCGGTGTCGTGCGGGCCATCGATGTTGTCCGCATCGCGCTGGAGGCCTTCGGTCCGCCGATTTACGTGCGTAAGGAGATCGTCCACAACAGCTTTGTGGTGGACGAGTTGCGCGGCAAGGGGGCGATCTTCGTTGACAGCGAAGACGAAGTCCCGAACGGCGAGCGCGTCATCTACAGCGCGCACGGAGTTTCGCCCGAGGTGCGCGAGCACAGCGCCCGGCGCGGGCTGCGGGTGATTGATGCGACCTGTCCGCTGGTCACCAAGGTGCACGTCGAGGCGGTGAAGTTTGCCAAGGAAGGCTATTCGCTGATCCTGATCGGGCACCACGATCATGACGAAGTGATTGGAACCCTGGGCGAAGCTCCATTAGTCACCCAGGTGGTAGGGAATCCGGAGCAGGTGAAGTCGCTGACCGTGCCGGACCCGGATCACGTGGCCTACCTTACACAGACGACGTTGAGCCTGGACGAGACCAAAGATATTATCGCGGCCCTCAAGAAAAAGTTCCCGAACATCAAGGGGCCGGCGGCGCAGGATATCTGCTATGCCACGGAAAACCGGCAGGTAGCCGTGAAGGAAGTGGCGTCGGAATCTGATCTTCTACTGGTAGTGGGGTCGGAGAACAGCTCAAATTCAAATCGTTTGGTCGAAGTGGCGCGCAACCTCGGCACCAACGCGCATCTCATCGACAGCTACAAAGACATTGAGCCCGAGTGGTTGCTGGACGTGAAAACCATCGCGCTCACGGCCGGCGCTTCGGCGCCTGAGTGTCTGGTGGAGGAAACCATGAAGTTTTTGGCCACCAAGGGTTTCGACAACGTGCAGGAACTCGAAGTGATGCCGGAAAACGTTCGCTTCGGGCTGCCGCCGGAGATTGTCGAGGCCATCGCCGCCGCTCCGGCCAGCGCTACCGCGGATTAACGGAGCCGCACATTGATGGAAATGGACACAAACTCCCCCGAGTCCAACATAGCTTCCGCACCCCAACTTCGCTTTGGAAAAATCGATGGACTAGCCAGCCGTGTGGGCGCAGCCATGGACGCCGCCCGCCGCCTTCTATTCTCCGCACAACACGAGAGTGGATATTGGTGCGGGGAATTAGAAGCCGACACCACGCTCGAGTCCGATTACATTCTGCTGCACACGCTGCTTGGGACGGTCGATCCCGAGCGCTTCCGGAAGGCAGCTAACTGGATTGTTCAGCATCAGAATGAAGATGGCGGTTGGAACACGTACCCGACTGGGCCGTCGAACGTCAGCGTGTCGGTAAAAGCTTACTTCGGGCTGAAACTGGCCGGATACTCGGCGGATCATCCCGTGCTGCAACGTGCCCGCAAGAGAATCCTAGAACTCGGCGGAGTCACCGAGGTCAATACCTTTACCAAGATTTATCTGTGCTTCTTCGGGCAATACGATTACGATGCCGTCCCAGCGATTCCACCGGAGATCGTGCTGTTTCCCAACTGGTTCTGGTTCAACCTCTACGAGATTTCAGCGTGGTCGCGCGCCATTCTGGTTCCTCTTTCCATCTGCTACGCCAAGAAGCCATTCAAGAAGATTCCCCGCGAGATGGGAGTGGAAGAGTTGTTCGTCGGTGGAATGCTCAAGACGCGCATGCGCCTGCGCTGGTCGAGAAAGCTGGTTTCGTGGCGCAACTTCTTCCTTTGCCTGGACCGCATGACGCATTGGTTTGAGCGCGTCCATATTCGGCCTCTGCGCTCGATCGCTTTGAAGACCGCGGAGAAGTGGATGCTGGAACGTTTCGAGATGAGCGACGGGCTGGGCGGCATCTATCCCTCGATCATGAATTCCATCATTGCGATGCGTTGTCTGGGTTATTCGGTGGACGATCCGCAAGTGATTCGGGCACTCGATGAATTTGAGAAGCTGGGCATTGAAGAAAGTGACACCTTCCACATGCAGCCCTGCATGTCTCCAGTGTGGGATACGGCATACGCCATGTTTGCCCTGTGTGAGTCCGGAGTGTCGGCAACCGATCCGCGCATGGTGAAGAGCGCGGACTGGATCCTGCAAAAGCAGGTGCGCAATCCTGGCGACTGGCAGATCAAGAACAAGAAGGGCAAGCCGGGCGGGTGGTACTTCGAGTTCAACAACGAGTTTTATCCGGATGTGGATGATACGGCGATGGTTTGTCTGGCGCTGAGCCGGGTGGAGCATCCCAATGGACGGTACCAGCGTGAGTCGGTACAGCGTGCCATGGATTGGGTCCTGTCGATGCAGTGCAAGAACGGCGGCTGGGCGTCGTTCGACAAGGATAATGACCGCATGGTATTTCAACACGTCCCGTTCGCCGATCACAACGCGATGCTCGATCCCGCGACCGTGGATATTACCGGCCGCATCCTCGAGATGATGGCCGCTTACGGCTACAACCAGAGTCATCCGGCGGTGAAGCGGGCGATTCAATTCCTCCGCGATGAACAGGAATCGGATGGAAGCTGGTTTGGGCGCTGGGGTGTGAACTACATCTACGGCACGGCCCTGGCGCTGCGCGGTCTGGAAGCGATCGGCGTGGACAACCACGAGCCTTACATCCAGCAGGCGGCCGAGTGGCTGCGCATGGTGCAGAACCCGGACGGCGGCTGGGGCGAGTCCTGCGGTTCCTATGACGAACTCAGTATGCATGGAGTGGGCCCGAGCACGCCTTCGCAGACGGCTTGGGCGATTCTGGGATTGCTGGCGGTCGGCGACACGCGCAGCGATTCGGTGGCCCGTGGCATCGCTTACCTGCTCCGCTCCCAGCGCGAAGATGGTTCCTGGGATGAACCCTATTGCACGGGAACGGGCTTTCCCCGCGTGTTCTATTTGCAATATCACCTTTACCGCGAATTTTTCCCGCTCCTGGCGCTAACGACGTATGCCAAGGTGATGGAGAAGTCCGAAAACTAGCTCTCAGTTTCCAGTTCTCAGTTCTCAGTATCGCTCCCTAAGCGTTGAGGCTCTGACTGAGAACCGAGAACTGAGAACTGAGAACTGCTCTGAAAGTTTTTGTCACCGGCGCAACTGGATTTCTAGGCTCCCACGTGGCCCGCGCCCTGGCGGAGCAGGGAGCCGATTTGCGGCTGCTGGTGCGCTCGACCAGCAGTCTAAAGAATCTGGAGGGGCTCAGCTCCGGGACGTGGTCCGGTAATACGAAGGTTCAAACGGCAACCGGCGACCTGCGTGATCCGGCGTCCTTGGAAAAAGCGATGGCGGGCTGCGAGGTGGTCTTTCACGTAGCTGCCGACTATCGGCTCTGGGTGCGGGATCCGGCCGAGATGTACCGGTCGAATGTGGAGGGGACGCGAGCGATCCTGGCCGCGGCGCAGAAAAACGGAGTGCGCTGTGTGGTGTACACGTCGAGCGTGGCGACCATGGGTTTCACCGGGAACGGGCGCCCGGCGGACGAAGATTCTCCGGTTTCGCTGGCTGACATGATTGGGCACTACAAGCGCTCGAAGTTCATGGCCGAACAGGTAGCGTTAGAGGCTGGCCGCAGCGGCATGCGAGTCGTGACGGTCAATCCGACCACCCCGGTAGGCGAGCAGGATGTTAAACCGACTCCGACCGGACGGATCGTCGTTGACTTTCTTAAAAGAAAGTTTCCCGCTTACGTGGAGACAGGATTGAATCTGGTAGATGTCCGGGAATGCGCGCTGGGACACGTTGCCGCCCTTGAAAAAGGGAAGAGCGGCGAGCGCTACATTCTGGGCGGAGAAAACCTGACGCTGAAGCAGATTCTCGACAAGCTGGGCCTGATCGCGGGCCTGCCCTCGCCGAAAGTGAAGCTGCCCTACTTTGTTGCCTATGCAGCGGGCGCGGTGGATCAGACGGTATCAGGCCGTCTGTTGGGGCGCGAGCCTCGCGCAACCATCGAGACGGTGCGCATGGGAAAGAAAAAGATGTGGGCCAGCTCCGACAAGGCCGCGCGCGAGTTGGGATGGAAGACCATACCCGCAGACGGGGCGTTGCGCCGTGCAGTAGAGTGGTTCCGGGCCAACGGCTATGCCTAAAGTCGCCATCGTAGCTGCGCTCGAACGCGAAGTCAGCGGCTTGACCACGGGTTGGAATCGCATTGAACAGCAATATGACGGTCGCAGATTTGTTTTCTTCGAGCGGGACGAAGTGGTTCTCGTGTGCGGCGGAATCGGTCTGGACGCGGCGCGGCGGGCCGCCGAGGCGGTGATCGCACTGTACCATCCAGCGCAGTTACACTCGGTGGGATTTGCAGGCGCGCTCGATCCGGACCTGCGTGTCGGCGATCTTATCGCGCCATCGGTGGTGATCGATGCACGCGACGGCAGCCGCGCCTTCGTGTCGGGCGCAGACAGTCGAAGTTTCTTGGTAACCTACATGTCCGTGGCAGGAGTGCAGCAGAAAAAAACCCTGGCGCATGCCTTCGGCGCAAGAGCCGTGGACATGGAAGCTGCCGCCGTAGCTGCGGCGGCCGTCGCTCATGGGATTCCGTTCGCCGCAACCAAGGTTATTTCCGACGAGTGGAATTTCGAAATCCCTGAGATGGATCGCTTCATCGACTCCCGGGGCGGGTTCAGAACGGCAAGCTTTGCAGTTTTTGTAGCGCTGCGGCCCTGGCTCTGGAGCCGAGTTGCCACGCTGGCCGGCAACAGTCGCAAGGCGGCGAAGGTGCTGGGCGAGCATCTCGAGCGTAACCTTCCGGACTGGAGCGGTGCATCCGAGCCGGTCGCGGCCATTGGAGCGTTGCAGAGTGGAGGTCGCAAATGAGAATTCGTATGAAACTGCGACTGCTGGTTCCAATCGTCTTGTGCGCGGGCATGCGTCTCGCGGCACAGTCGACCGCCACTGATGTTTATGCAGAAAGCTATCGCCAGGGCTCGACCCGCGTCATGGAGGAGAGCTTTGAGGTCAAGCTCACGCCCCAAGACTCCAATTACCGGGAGCGCATCAAAGATTTGCGGGGCAATGACCGCTATGCCTTCTCGCTTGTTCCTCTCGGACCGGAGGGCGATACCAAGATCACATCTTGGCAGGGAAGGTTGGCCGACCTGCTGCATCCCATTTACGACAACGTTCTGCTGGTTTCGCCGAATCCCTCCGATGATCCGAAGAACGAGGCGAAGAACGCCTTGTTTCGGCTCTGGCCCTCTACGGTCGCGGCTGTTCCGCTGCGTGCCAGGCGCATCATGAAGGTGGATAATTTCTACGTTGTGCTTGAGGTCAAGGCCTATCACTTCACCCCGCCGGAGTCGCCGTATCTCGATTCCATGACCGTGGAAGTGGAATTCAGGAACACAGACCCGAGGCAGACCGAAGGTTCTGCGAAATAAGGTCGGATCGAAATTCGGATCGAAATAAGGGTTGAGCCATAAGTTGATCGGTGACACTTGATGGGAATTGCTGGACAAATCGCGATCGAAGACCGGAGCCAAACGATTCCGGCGACCATGCTGGCAGCAGTTTACCGGGGTGTGAACGATGTTCGCCTGGAAACAGTTCCCGTGCCCCAGATCGGCGCCGGGGAGTTGCTCGTGCGCGTGCATACCTGCGGGGTCTGCGGCACGGACCTCAAGAAGATTGCCTCGGGCTCCCATTCCGCGCCCCGCATCTTCGGCCACGAAACCTCCGGCGTGGTGGCGGCGGTAGGTGCTGGCGTGAGAACGTTCGAGCCCGGCGACCGGGTGGTGGTCTTTCATCACATTCCTTGCCGCCAATGTTATTACTGCCGGCACAAAACCTTCGCGCAGTGCCTCACCTATAAGAAGGTGGGCTGCACAGCCGGATTCGAGCCTTCCGGAGGAGGCTTCGCCGAATATGTCCGGGTAATGGATTGGATCGTCGAGCAGGGAACCGTAAAAATTCCCTCCGGCGTTTCCTTCGAACAAGCCTGTTTTCTGGAGCCGGTAAATACCTGCATGAAAGGGATCGAAGCCCTGCACCTGGAGCCCGGTGAGACCGTCCTGACCATTGGACAGGGCCCAATTGGCATCATCCTTAGTGTTCTGGCTCGCCGGGCGGGGGCCACGGTTATTACTTCCGATTTGTATCCCGAGAGGCTTAGAATAGCTAAAAGCCTTGGTTTCGAGCATACAATTGACGCATCCCAGAACGATGTGGTGCGGGCAATGCGGGAGCAAACCGAAGGGCGGGGCGTGGACGCCGTGGTTTTAGCTGTAGGCAGCAATGCCTTGATTCGTCCCGCCATGGACGCAGCCCGTCCCGGTGGCCGGGTGTTATTGTTTGCGCAGACGCAGCGCGGAGAAGTGGTGGTCGATCCGGCCGCGATTTGCGTCGACGAAAAGGCGCTGGTCGGCTCGTATAGCGCCTCTGTGGATTTGCAGGAGGAGTCAGTTCGTTTTGTTATGAACCGCGAAATGGACTTGGAACGGCTGATCAGCCATCGCTTTCCGCTGCAGGAGAGTCCCCGGGCGTTAGAGCTCGCAGCTCATCCCCAGCCGGCATCGATGAAGATCGTGATTCAGCCGGGTACGGCCTGGAACCGTGAGTCCCGGGAAGGAAGCCATCTGTGAATGGAAAAATGACGGCTGCCGTTCTCTACGGCAAAGAAGATCTGAAGATTGAAAGAGTGCCCATCCCTCGCGTGGAAAAGGGCGAGGTGCTGGTCAAAGTACAGGTCGCTCTCACCTGCGGTACTGATCTCAAGGTGTATCAGCGCGGTTACCACGCCCGCATGATCGTGCCTCCGGCGCTTTTCGGCCATGAACTGGCCGGTGTAATCGAGGAAGTGGGCGAGGGCGTGCACAGCTTCAAGAAGGGCATGCGCGTGGTGGCGCTGAATTCCGCCCCCTGCCAGATGTGCTTCTACTGCTCCAAGCACCAGGAAAATCTCTGCGAAGACCTGCTCTTCAATAACGGAGCCTATGCGGAATACATCCGCGTACCGCGCCGCATTGTCGAAGCCAATATGCTGGTCATCCCGGCGAATGTGAGCTTCGAAGACGCTGCCATGACCGAACCTCTGGCGTGCGTGCTGCGTGGCCTGCACGAAACGGGAGTAGAAATCGGCGACACGGTTACGATCATCGGAGGCGGCCCCATCGGATTGATGTTTGTGCAGGTAGCCCGCGCCATCGGTTGCAACGTGATCTCCGTGGTGAAGCGTGACGAACAGGTAGTCGCCGCCAAACACATGGGCGCGCATGAAATCGTTCAAACCACGAAGGTTCCGAATGTGATCGAGGCCGTGCGGGCTCTAACCCCGCAAAAGCGCGGCTGCGACGTGGTCATCGAAGCCGTGGGCCGTCCCGAGGCCTGGGAGTGGACCGTCGAGATGGTCCGCAAAGGCGGTACGGTAAACTTCTTCGGAGGATGCTCCAGCGGATCCAAAGTGCAACTCGATACCAACCGCCTGCACTATTCCGAGATCACGCTGAAAGCCACGTTCCATCACACGCCGGAGACGGTGCGCCGGGCCTTCGGCCTGATCGCGGCCAAGAAAATCCGCCCCACCGACTACATCACCGGCGAAGCTCCTCTATCGAGCCTGCAAAAGGTGCTCCGCCACATGCTGAACCGTGGGGGCGACATCAAGACGGCCATCATTCCCGGCCACTGATCCCGTCTGCGCTCCAGTCGCGGGGCAATCGGTGCTTCAGTCGCAAAGCGACGGCATTCATTAGCCCCGGACGTAAGTCCGGGGCAGGGTCGGAAGATGGAGCCGAGTCCCGAAGGGACGGCACTGGCGGTCTCAGAGAGCAAAAAGAAAACTGCATCTTACTGAATGACTCCCGCAACCAGCACTGATTCCGGCATCGCAATCACCCCTGCTTCCGCGGGCTGGAGCCGCCTGCCCGTCGAATATGCCATCCCGCAATCCGCACCATCGCTCGCACGGGCTCAGGAATACTGCCGACGCCTCGCTCGCACCCACTACGAGAATTTTTCCGTAGCCACCTGGTTTCTACCCAAGCACATGCGCCAGGATTTCCTCAACGTCTACGCCTATTGCCGCATTTCCGACGATCTCGGCGACGAGGTAGGGGACGCCCGGGCTGCGCTGGCGTTGCTGGATGAATGGCAGGCCGAACTGGACGCCTGCTACGAAGCCCATCCACGCCATCCCGTCTTCGTAGCCTTGGCCGAAACGGTCAAGAAGTTTGAAATCCCCAAGCACGAGTTTTCCGATCTCCTGATCGCCTTCCGCCAGGACCAGACCATCACGCGCTTCGAAACTTTCGAGGATGTGCTCGCTTACTGCCGCTATTCGGCAAATCCCGTCGGGCATCTTGTTCTCTACTTGTGTGGCTATCACGATGCCGAACGCCAGCAGCTTTCCGACTACACCTGCACCGCGCTGCAACTGGCAAATTTCTGGCAGGACGTAACCGTCGACTATGCCAAAGGCCGAATCTATCTTCCGCTCGAAGATTTGCAGCGCTACTCGGTGAGCGAAAAAGATATCCAGGAGAAGCAAAACACGCCTGCCTTTTGCGAGATGATGAAGTTCGAAGTCGAGCGCGCCCGCCAATGGTTCGAGCGCGGCCTGCCTCTGATCAGCAAAGTGAACGCTGCCCTGGCCATCGACCTCGATCTCTTCAGCCGCGGTGGCCAGGAGATTCTGAACGCCATCGAGCGCCAGAACTTCGCTGTCCTCGGCCGCCGTCCCGTAATTTCGAAGCCACGCAAGCTGGCTCTGGTAGCGCGGGCCGCACTGGGGAAGCTCGTGGGGAAATCGTTGGGGAAATCAGCATGAGCGCCGGAGCGCAACAGGTGCTGATTCCCTGGACTCCCGCACCGGCGCAGCTCACCATGGCGTATTCCGTCTGCCGCGGCATTACTCGCGCCAACGCCAAGAATTTCTATTACGCATTTCTGGTGTTGCCGAAACGCAAGCGCCAGGCGCTATGCGCCGTCTACGCCTTCATGCGTCGCTGTGACGACATTGCCGACGACCCCAACCTCAGTCCCGAAGAGCGTCGCTACAAACTCGATACCTGGCTTGACGCCTTGCACCGCGCCCAGCAAGGCGAGCCCACCGACGACCCAATTCTGCTGGCCCTGACCGACGCGCAGCGCAGATATACCATCCCCGCGGGCCTGCTCGACGAACTCGCCATGGGAACGGCGATGGACGTGGTAGATCCTTTGGTTGAGGGCCAGGGTGCGCCGGCATCCGCGAGTGCCGCGGTTCCAGGCCTGACCATCCAGTATCAAACCTACGACGATCTGAAACTTTATTGCTACCGCGTGGCGTCGGTGGTGGGCCTCGTGTGCATCCATATCTTCGGCTATCGCGATCCGGCGGCTGAGCCGCTGGCCGAGCAGTGCGGCCTCGCCTTCCAACTCACCAACATTATTCGTGACGTCAAAGAAGATGCGGCGATGGGCCGAGTGTACCTGCCGGAAGAAGATCTCGCGAAGTTCGGCCTGTCGGCCCAGGAACTGCTTTCAACTCCCGACCCCACGCGCTTCCGTCCATTGCTGGCGTTCGAAGCCGACCGCGCCCGCCAGCTCTACCAGGCCGGCGACCACCTCATCGCCTACATTTCGGAGGACAGCCAGCCCGCCCTGTGGGTGCTGGTCAATATTTACCGTCGGCTCCTGGAAAAAATCGCCGAGCGCCAGTACGACGTCTTCAGCGGCAAGGTGAGCCTAACGGTCAGCGAAAAACTCCGCGTCCTGGGAAAAGGCTTCCTGCAACGCCTAACCTGATATCCTGCATATCCTGCGGGCGAAGTCGCGAAGCGGCGAAATTCATTAGCCCCGCACGTAAGTGCGGGGTGCGCTCCGAGAAGGGAACCAAGTCCCTTCAGGGACGACACCGACTTAACGACAGCCCGATCCTGAATGATCCAGAACTCCCCCCAACCAACCGTAGCCATAGCCGGTGGCGGCCTAGCTGGTCTAGCCGCAGCCTGCGCCCTAGCCGACTCCGGCTTCCGCGTCACGCTCTTCGAGCGCCGCCCCTATCTCGGCGGACGCGCTTCCTCCTACGAGCATCCCGGCACCGGTGAGGTCGTCGATAACTGCCAGCACGTGCTTTTCCGCGTCTGCACCAACCTGGTCGAGTTCTACCGCCGCATCGGCGTGGAAGATAAAATCCGCTGGTTCGACGAGATGACGTTCATCGAGCCCGGCGGCCGCACCAGCGTGATGCGCGCCTCTCCGCTACCCGCCCCGCTGCACACCGCGCCGTCGTTCCTCAGCTTTCAGTTTCTTTCGGCGAAAGACAAGCTGGTAATTTCGCGCGCAATTGCCGCCCTTACCCTGACTTCGCAGCCCGATACCGGCCGCTCGTTTCTCGAATGGTGCCGCCAGCACAACCAAACGGAAAACGCGATTGAACGTTTCTGGAAGCCCATCCTGGTCAGCGCACTGAGTGAGGATCTCGACCTGATTTCCATCTCCGCAGCGGCGCAAGTCGTGCGCGAGTCGATGAAGTCGCCCGCCGCACGCCACATGGGCGTCCCCAGCATCCCCCTGACCGACCTTTACAACCGCGCCGGAGGCTACATTCGCGCCCGCGGCGGCGAAATCCGCTTCCGCACCTCACTAGAAACCTTTTCCCCCGACTCGTCGCAAGTGCAAATTCAGTTGAGCGATAAGAGCGAGCAAGCATTCGATTACATGGTCCTGGCTCTACCCTTCGAAAGCCTCGACCGCGTGCTCCCGCAAAGCCCGGAAGCTGCCTCGCTGCGTGACCAGCTCAGCCATTTCGAATCCGCTCCCATCACCGGCATCCATCTCTGGTTCGACCGCCAGATCACCGACCTAGACCACGCCGTCCTTCTCGACCGAACCGTGCAATGGATGTTCAACAAGTCGCGGCTGCTCGCAACGCGCGGCGGGGCTAACGCAGAATCGTCTGGCAGCTACATCGAACTCGTCGTAAGCGCCTCCAAGAGCCTAATCGACAAATCGCGCACCGAGATCGTCGACCTCGCACTGAAAGAAGTCCGCGAATTTTTCCCGGCCGCGCGCACCGCGAATCTCGTGAAGTCCACGGTGATCAAGGAAGTTCGCGCCACCTACTCCCCGCGCCCCGGCATCGACGCTTACCGTCCCCAGCAGTCGACCGCATGGCCTCGGGTCTTTCTAGCCGGGGACTGGACCAAAACCGGGTGGCCCGCCACCATGGAAGGCGCGGTACGCAGCGGATACTTGGCGGCGGACGCGCTGGCGCGATCAGCGGGAGTCAAGCATTCTCCGTTCATGGTTCCGGATTTGCGCTCCTCCGGCCTGATGCGTCTGTTCGGAACGTGAGCGGTCGCTGTAGGGAGTCACCAATGCGGTCCAGCGTGCCCAGAACAAAGCCCCACTCTTCGCCAGAACACGCGCGAAGAATGGGGCGGGCAGAATGAAAGGATTTACATCCCGCTCTGAAACACCAGAGCTTGTTTGTCACGGCCAAAGTCGATCTCGTTAAGCGTCTGACTCGTCGAGTCAGTTTGGATCGCGTCTTCTGTTACCTGGCTGTCGTTCGTTTTCAGAGTTCCTGGCACCGTCGCCACAGCCTTCCCATGGCTCAGGAAGGTCACTTGCACGTCGGGGCCGGCTCCTTGCCACTGCACTTTGTAGGTGCCGGGTTCAAGTTGTTTGCCGCCGACCTGCACGGCTTGTGGAATATCAACCGAGTGCTGATTCTTATCGCGCGCGAACGCACTGAGCGGCGCCAGCACGGCGAGAATCGACAAAAATGCCACGTAGTTTGGAAGTTTCATTTCTAGAATCTCCTTGAATATCGGTTAAAGAAGCGAAATAGGAAGCAGGTTGATCCTGCTTCGAGTTACGAGACGGTTAGTCCCGAAATTAAAGCTTACTGATAATACAGATGCTCGGCTACTGTGGGAGGATGCAGCGGCGAAGGGCGCAGGGCACGGATTAAAGCAAAGTTTTGTAAAGGCGGTGGGGTTAGTTGAGGCCGATGCGCTCCGTGATCCTCGAGACGAACGCCGGTGTGTGGCTTTTCATCAGATGCTCAATGCCAGGCCCAAACTCACGCCACAGATTCATCCCAGCGTCGTTGCCGATGGTCGAACCAAAATCGTCGAACGGCCTGCCCAGCGACCGCCTCCAATAAGGAGTTGAGGCGGTGTCCTTGGCGACCGCAGTCAGCGTCCTCAGAAGGTATGAAGTGTTCAGCCGGGCCTTCCCCGAATCATCACGAGTGATCAGCGGGCGCGAAACCGCCGACGTGGCTCGGCCCATCAGGCGGCCGTTGCTCGCGGATTGATTACCCGCCTGCTGCTTCAGCGATGAGGGATACAGGTACTTGCGAAAAACCACGTCCGGCTCTTGCTGACTGGATACCGTTTTCCAGGCACCGGCGAATGCGCCCTGCCGTATCATCCCGGTGTTAGCACCGGACGCCTCGAACCGCAAAGGCGAGCTCACTCGCCCCGCGAACCCGTTAAAGTTATGTTCCGGACTTGCGCTTTGCACCGAAGGAGCCTCCGGCAGGGAATGCCGTGCGTTCTGGCACACTGCCCCCGAGGCAGCCAATAGCACAAAAGCAACGATCCTGGGGGATGCAAATCGCTTCACCATACCGCAGTCCGTCTAGCGTCAAGCTCCTACCATCTGCTTGACAATTCGATCGCGAGCCTGACTGGACCTTAGCACTCCGCATGCCATTATTCTGAGCAAGACTGCTCATGTCGCGGGTAATGAGATTAGTTGAAGAAAAGGACGCTTTTCGGTTGCGGCCAAACCAGGCTTCCAGTGCCCGATTGCACATCCTCCGCGGGATAGTGCAAGCGCTTGAACCAGTATGAGCAAAGTCTTGCACTCGCAACCTCGGCGCTAAAGACCAGGAGACGACGAAGGAGGTCGACCGCTTTCATCCTTTCCGGGGCGACACCCACCACCACCACCACCCGCCCGCGAACAAAAATGGCGCAAGCCCATAGGCCCGCGCCATCTGTTTACGCCCTCTGTTATTAGGATATCAAGTTGAAAGGGGGTAATTGTGTCATCTCCCGCGAGTTGAAAGACTTTAAGCTGCTCGTGCCTCCTGCACCCGGGCTACCGACGGTGCTGTCCATTTTCCTTCCAGTGCCTCAGGCTTGGGCCAATAGAGACGCAGAAACATGATGAAAGGCCCCTTCGGCGCGGGGAGCCAGTTGGCTTCCTTGTCCTTGCCGGGGGATTCGTTTTGGATAAGCAGCGTCAGCCCTCCGTCGGCATCGCGTTTAAGTTGCGGCAGCATCGGCGAGTTGATGAGGTAACGATTGATGGGATTAGCCACGAGCAGGCTCGCAGGCAGTTCATACATCGTCAGCGACCAAAAAGCGTTCACCGGGGGCAGGTCGCCGGGTGCAAAGTGTAGGGTATACGGATTGGCACCGTTCAACTTGTTCCCATCGGCATCGACAGCCAAGACCGGGTACATTGCTTCCTCTGCCGAGTTTCCGAAGATGCCCATCACTGCGGCACCCATGCGGTACAAGTAATTGTTCTTCAAAAATTCCCGCGTCCCGAAGCATTCACCGGCGGTCACCTTTCCCGCTTCAAATTGCTTCTGCAATCCGCTGAAATCAGCCCAGGCATCGGCGATGCCCTGTTCGATGCTCGTCTTCACTTCCGGCGATAGCTTATCGGGGTCGAGGGTCTGCCCCGCTCCGATGTTAATCTCGGCGAAACGCGCCATGAGTGCCGTCTCGGAGGGGTCGGTAGGGCAGAACTGCAAGAGGAAGTTCAGGATGTTGAAAAACTCCGGCGACGTGCGCTCCTCGGCGGGAGAAAGCGGCTTGATGAAATTGATCGCCGGTGCCGCGGAAGGAGCGGGTTTTCCAAGGAACTGCGACAGGGGCTGCGCTTTGTATCCGGCTTGGACCTGCTTCACATTATCGAGGTCGCCGGGATTAAAAAGCTGTGTGCGAAAAGCGGCGAGGGTGAATTCCGTTTCGCTGCGAAAAACTTTCTTCACGCCCTTCGGCGTCTCGCCGTTCCAGCCAGGCCCGGCGACCAGGAAGCTGCCGCCGTCGTTGCCGGTGGCGCGACTGCCGATGTAATCGAAGTTAAAGGTGTAGAGGTCGACTAACTGTACAGAGAAATACCGGCTCTTCTCAACGACCGGCACGGTTATTACGATCGGCTCCGCCCGGAGGTCTAAGCCCAGCATCGAGTAAGGCGTGTCCGAGTTCGGGGTCTGGACTGCCTTGTCGGCGGGAGTGAAGACGCGCGGAATGTTGCGAATTTGGTTCCACGGCGCTTTGAACTCCGGGTTGCTGCTGTCTACGAAGTAGGCATATTGAATACGGTAGCTATCCACCATCGGGAAGCCATAGATGTAAGCGTCTTTCGCGATAGTGCGCGCTTCGGCGGGTGTCACACTAGTGCTTTGCGGCATAGGAGTATTCCTTTCTCGCGGTGATTCTTGACAGTGATTTCTGTCTGAGGTCGCGAAGGGCGGACACAGACCAACATAGTGACGAGCCAAGGAGAGAACCACTGGCAAATCTGACAGGCAAAGAGGATCAGTCCGGATCATTCACGCGATCAGGCGTAACGGCGATTTTCGCCAATCGAGGACGAAAAAACCCGCCCAAGGGAAACTTGGGCGGGTTCTAAAGCAAGGAAGCAGCCTACTGTTCTTCCCCGGAGCTAGTCGTGAGCCATAACCAGAGCTCCCGCAGCAACCTTTTTCTCCTCCTCGGACATTTGTGAAGGACCGAGTTTGAAGGTCAGCTTATCGATAGTGCCGGTGAACTTGAACGGCAGCTCATAGCTATTATCGACCCCGGTGCGCGTATCGAGTCCAACGTCGAAGGTCTCATCAATAGCCATGAGCATCGGAATCGTGTGCTTGATGGTCTTCTTGGCCAATTCGCGGCCATCCACCGAGAACACGCCGGTGCCGCCTTTGCCGGGACCAGGACCATCGTATTTGAAATCAAAAACGATGGTGTGCTTGCCCGGCTTGAGTTCCCGGCCAAACACGTCCTTGTCGACGAGGGCGCCGATGCCCCCCTCCCAGCGGAAGCGCTCCAGATCGAGCAGGTTGTAAACAAAAACGGGCTTGCCATGTTGCAAGAACAGCCCGTAGCCCCCGAAGCGTCCGCCCATAGTCACGATCATGCCCTCTGCACCGCCTTTAGGAACGGTGATCTCGGCTGTGATGGTGTAGTCCTTGTTCAGGATATCGGGCGCATTATTGACGGGTATGCCGGCCTTTGCACCGCTGTAGGTCAAGACGGTCTTTCCCGCCGTGGCGCTTGGTTTCGGAGTCAGAAGGCGCGGGAGGAGACTGTTATCTAGCGGCAAGACATCGTACTTCGCGGCTTCCGCCAGAAACAATGCCTGAAGTTCCTTGAGTTTCTCCGGATTCTTCTCTTTGAGGTCGTTGCTTTGTGAAAAATCCTGGGTAAGGTTGTAGAGTTCCCAGTTGTAATCGTTGACGTCCGGCAGTTTGCCCGTCCCCAGAAGCCAGGGGGCGGCGAAGGGCGTAGTGCAAGCGTACCAGCCGTCGTGATAGATGCCCCGGTTACAGAACATCTCGAAATACTGCGTGGTGTGGGTCGTGGGCGCCTTCGCGTTGGTCTCGTCAAAGGTATAAGCCATGCTCACGCCTTCAATTGGTTTTTGCGGAATGCCGTTGACCGTCTCTGGGGCGTTGATGCCGGCAGCTTCGAGGATGGTCGGCACGACGTCGATGATGTGGTGGAACTGCGAACGGACGCCGCCTGTATCCTTGATATGGCCGGGCCACGACATGACCACTCCTTGCCGCGTCCCGCCGAAATGCGACGCCACCTGCTTGGTCCACTTGAAGGGAGTATCAAAGGCCCACGACCATTGCACGGCCATGTGCGGGTAGGTTTTCTCCGACCCCCAATCTTCATAATGCATCATCTGCAGCGGTTCCGGAAGGGTCAGAATGCCGTTGTAGGCCGTCATCTGGTTGAACGTGCCTTCCTGGGTGCCTTCGGCGCTGGTGCCGTTGTCACCGCAGATATGAATGATGAGCGTGTTCTCGAGCTTGCCCATGTCCTCGACCTGCTGAATCACCCGGCCAATCTCATGGTCGGTATACGCCACATAGGCGGCAAAGACCTCCGCCTGACGGGCGTACAGTTTCTTCTGAATCAGCGAGAGCGAGTCCCACTTGGGCAGCTTGGCGCCACCGAACTCGTCCTGTCCCTCCGGCCACGGGGTCAGTTCCGCATCCGCCGGAATCACGCCGAGCCGCTTCTGGTTGGCGAAGATCTCCTCGCGCATCTTTTCATAGCCCATGTCGAACTTGCCTTTGAACTTCTCAATCCATTCCTTTTTGGGCTGGTGCGGCGAGTGCGACCCTCCGGGCACGTAATAAAGGAAGAACGGCTTGTCGGGCGCCGCTGCGTTCAGGTCGCCCAGGTATTTGATGGCCTCATCCGCCAGGTCGGTAGTGAGGTTGTAGTCTTCACGCCCGATCCACGGAGAGACTTGGGTATGGTCCCTGAACAGATAAGGTGTCCATTGGTCGGTCTCGCCGCCCATGAATCCGTAGAAATAGTCGAAACCCATCCCCGACGGCCATTGGTCGAAGGGTCCGGCAACGCTGTATTGATAGGTGGGTGTGTTGTGGTTCTTGCCAAACCACGAGGTGGCGTATCCATTATCACGGAGGATTGCCCCAACGCTGGCTTTCTCCGGGCTGATGACGGAATTGTAGCCTGGGAAACCGGTGGAGAGTTCGCCGATCACGCCGGCGCCCACCGAGTGATGGTTGCGGCCGGTGATCAGCGCCGCGCGCGAGGGTGAGCACAGTGCGGTGGAGTGAAAGTGGGTGAAGCGTAATCCCGCCTCAGCAATGCGGTCGACCGCGGGCGTCGGGATGATCCCGCCAAACGCGCTCGAAACCCCATAGCCCTGGTCATCGGTCATGATGAGCAGAATGTTCGGCGCACCCTTCGGCGGCACGACCTGCGGTGGCCACCAGGGAGTGGACTCCTTGGCGTTTTCCTTAATCACACCGCCGAATTTCGGCGGCAATGGTGGAAGTTGTTTCCCGTCGAGTGATGTGGTGGCGCTCGGCGAGCCCGGAACACCAGTTATCTTTTGATCTGCCATTTTGGTCTCCTTGTGACCTTCAGTAATCGCGGCCGTAGTCTTCTCGTCTTAAATTCTCAAGGGAGAGAGATTTAATGCGAACCGTCGTTCACGGATCAGACGAGTGCGAAAAGTGCAGGAACGTTCTAAAAGGAGTGTTCTGCGATTCAGGCTTCTTCGCACCTGTCAGTTGTGACAGGAGGCCCTGGTCGGCGCAACCTAGACCTCAGAATTGATCGGGCGCTCTGGCAATCCACGAGTCATCGCAAAGAGGTGCTTCCAACAATGGCGAACCCTCAACGTGTAAAATAGCCATTCATCCGCGCTAACCCAGGAGCGGCGGCTTGCTTGCGACTTATTAAGCCGCCAACCGGCCCTGCTGCATCGGAGGTATTCCATCGGAACCGAACGTGTTCGTCTGTCGTCCAGCGTGGCAAATTGGTATTCCCCGTCGCACTTCGTGCTCCTTGCGTGTCTAGTGGCTGCGGTGTCTTATCTCGCCGCAAGACTGGGCGGGGCGCTGATAGTGAGGCCACAGATGGTCTCGCCACTTTGGCTGGGAAACGTCCTTCTGGCCTCAGTGTTGTTGCTGGTTCCTCGAAGGATGTGGCCAGCACTTCTGGCAGCAGGCCTGGCTGGATTTTTCGTTTTTGACCTGCAGGCAGGCGAGCCGATTCGTTCCATTGTGTGGTTCATTTTTTCTACTACCCTGGAAGTGCTCACCGCCGTTTTGTGCCTTAGCTTCTCATTCGACGGCGTGCCCCGGCTGAACAGCGCAAAAGCCCTGGCTAAGTACTGTTTCTTCGCCGTGTTTCTGGCTCCATTCGCGGGAGCTTTCCCCGGCGCCTTTTCCACCAGTGGCCACTATTGGGTGAGTTGGAAGTTGGCTTTCTTTTCGGAGGCCATAGGATTCCTCACTCTGATGCCCGCCATTTTGGGTTGGGCCAGAGAAATCCGGCTTTGGGCGCAAAAACCGCGGGCTTATTACATGGAAGCAACCGCGCTGCTCCTTGCGCTGGTTATTTTTGCAAATTTCGCTTTCGCCAGCACCGGGAGCAGCCATCCGGCACTACTCTATTCTCTCGTGCCACTCCTGCTGTGGGCTACTTTGCGTTTTGGATCGACGGGAGTCAGTACTTCGATGACTGCACTTGCCTTTGTGGCGATTTGGGGCGCTGTCCATCACAAAGGACCGTTCACCGGACCGGGGCTGCTGGTCAATGTGATATCGCTGCAACTGTTCCTGTTTTTCACTGCCGCGCCATTCATGGCTCTGGCAGCCGTTGAAGAGGAGGGCAAGGATACGGAACAGGCCTTGCGACAAAGAGATAGAGACTTGAATGAAGCTCAACGCTTAGCACATACCGGTAGTTGGCAATGGGATCTTGGCTCTGACGCCGTGACCTGGTCAGCAGAACTTTATCGCCTGACCGGATACGATTCCAGGCTGCCAGCGCCTTCCTTTACAGATCAGGAGCAATTCTTTGCTCCGAAGAGCTGGGACCGATTGAAGCAGAGCGTGGAGAGGGCACTACGAACTGGAGTGCCTTACGAGTTGGACTTGGAGGCTATAACTTCAGACGGAACAAAACTTTGGCTTACCAGCCGAGGTGAAGCCGTGGTTGATGCCAATGGTCGCGCCATCTACCTTCGGGGTACGACGCAGGACATCACGGATCGGAAGCGTATAGAAGAAGCGCTCCTCACTGTGAGCGGGCGCTTGATCACTGCGCAGGAGGAGGAGCGAGCCAGAATTGCCCGAGAGTTACACGACGATTTGAGTCAAAGGATGGCGCTCCTCCAGGTTGCTATCGATCTATTTAAGCAGGGCGTTCCCGATCTTTCATCTGAGGCCCAACAACAGCTGGAGAGCATTGCGGAAATAACAACCGGGGTGTCTTCCGACATCTGCGACTTGTCCCGCCAGCTTCACCCATCCAAGCTTGAAACTTTGGGCCTCCTCGGCTCTCTAAGTAGCCTCTGCAGAGAATTCTCTGGACAGTACCAGGTACAAGTTCAGTTTCTCCATAGTGGCATTCTGGGACAGATTCCGAAAGATGTGACCCTTTGCCTCTATCGGATCACGCAGGAAGCGTTGCGAAATGTCGCAAAGCATAGCGGAGCCGCCGAGGCTGAGGTGGAACTTTCAGGGACGGCTGATGAAATCGATCTTTGTATTTCCGACCCGGGTCGAGGGTTCGACGTCGAGGCGGCCAAAAGAGTAGCCGGGCTTGGACTAACCAGCATGCGAGAGCGGCTGCGCCTGGTCGGAGGACACCTCTCTATTGAATCGGCACCGTCTCGTGGGACGCAAATCCGTGTTCGTATCCCGCAGGTCGCAAATACTGGACATGCGAATACCGGCGCTTATCAGGACCGAATAGGCGCGATGTCTGATTAGCGCGGTAAACGGACGGGCGGGTCGCCCAGCTTTCCACCTTTTCGCCTGCCGCCCCGAAAATGAGCGTGCCCCATCCTTGCGCTTTTTGCAAGGGTGGGCGGCGATGCTGCCTATGTGTTGGTTGCTCCTGGTTTTGCTACCCCGCCAGCAGCGCCACGCCCGCTGCGACGAGGCTCGCCGCAATCCACCGCCGCCGATCGACTTTCTCATGCAGAAAGATTCTCGCCGCAACCGCATTTCCGATGAAGGTAAGGGAAGCAGCAGCGGGGCCGACCAGGCTTACGTCTCCCCAGGAGAGCGCGAACAGCAGGCTGAAGAAGGCTACGGCCATGGCCGCGACGCCAAAGAGAAAGTTGGGATTGCCCAGCGTGCGGCCGAGCACGACGCCGAGCCCGGAGCGGCGCCACAGAGCCCCAACGTCCCCGACCTGCTTCATGGCAGTCGCCAGAAGCACGTCTCCAACTACCGAAGCGAAGACGATCGCCAGGATTGCGCCCCAGGTGTAAAGGGCTTTCATGTTTCGACCCCGGGTGCCCCATTTTTCGCGTCCTTTGCGAGAAGCTTGCCCTGAGCCTCGCCGAAGGGTGGGGAATTTGTTACGCCGCACCCCTCGCCGACCGGTGCAGTCTCGCGCTGAAGCCTCGTCAGCTCCGGACCGCCGGCTACGAATCCCACGCCTCCCGTGATCAGCGCAATTCCCAGCCAGCGCATCGGACTGACGTGCTCATGCAGCACAAACCTGGCGACCAGGGCGAGCAGGACATATCCGAACGAGGTTGCCGGCAGAACGTAAGTAAGATCGGCCCAGGAGAGCGCGGCCGTGTACGTGGCGAAGAAGGCGAGCAGCAGCAGAATGCCGACCGCAACCCAGGGATTGAGCAGGGCATAGATCACGCCTTGCAGATGGTTGAGAGAGATGTTGCCGGTCTGCTTCATCCCATGCGAGAGCATGGAATCTCCGGCCGCGGCGAAGACCGAGACTCCGGCCAGCACAAGATACTTGCGAAAGTTCACGGGAGGTTTCGGGAGCGAAGCCTAGAATCCTTCACCGCAGAGACACAGAGTCACAGAGAAAAAAGCAAGCAGCGAACAAGACAACAAAAGGTTTTCTCTGTGTCTCTGTGTCTCTGTGGTGAAAAGCCGTTATGAGTCCCTATCAAGCCTTGGCAAGTTCGGCCGCAGCCTCTTCGCCGTGCTGCTTGACCAGCTTATTCCGCGCCGAACGCAGCTTCAGGAAGGTTTTGGCTTCCTTGTAAAGGCGCTTGCGGTCGTTGCTGTCGAAAGCGGCTTTCCTCAGGATGCGGAACACTGCCTTCGGCCGGAAATAATATTCATCGTAAAAGCGGTGCACCGCGGAAAGAATGTCATCGGCGGGCAGTCCGGGATACTGGATGTGGGCGAGTTGATGGCCGCCTTCATCCACCATCTTGCTGTTGCCGACGATAAAGCCGTTCTTCACGGCGTAGTCATACAGTTCGGTGCCGGGATAGGCATGGGCGACCGAAACTTGAATGGTCTCGACATCCAGTTCTTTCGCGAACTTGATGGTGTTGTTGATGGTTTCGTGAGTCTCCCCCGGCAAGCCCAGGATGAAGTCACCGTGGACCACCAAACCCAACTTGTGGCAGTTCTTGGTGAACTCACGGGCATGCTCAAGAGTTGCGCCCTTCTTGATGTTCTTCAGAATCTGCGCATCGCCGGATTCGTAGCCCACGATGAGCAGCCGGCAGCCGGCTTCCTTCATCGCTTTAAGCGTTTCGTAACTGGTGGTCACGCGCGAAGTGCAGGACCATGTCAGGCCGAGCGGCTTCAGTTTGGCGCATAACTCAATGGTGCGCGCCGACTGGATATTGAAAGTGTCGTCGTCAAAGAAAAACTCCTTCACTTCCGGCCAGTATTGCTTCACCTTCGCCATTTCAGCGGCCACATCGTCGGTGGAGCGCTTGCGCCAGGGATGTCCGCTCAAAGTCTGTGGCCACAGGCAGAACGTGCATTGCGCCGGACAACCGCGAGTGGTGTAGAGAGAAACGTAAGGGTGCAGTAAAAACGGCACGTTGTAGCGGCTAACGTCGAGATCGCGTTTGTAGATGTCGGTGACGTGCGGAAGGGCGTCCAGATCCTGAATTTGCGGCGCGTCCGGGTTGTGGACGACCTTGTCATCATTCAAAAAAGAAACGCCGGGAATCTCTTCCAGCGGCTTGCCCTTGGCATAGTCGACCACGGCGTAATCGAACTCTTTGCGAGCCACGAAATCGATCGCCGGGCAATCGCGCAGAGACTTCTCCGGCAGCACGCTGACATGCGGTCCAACAAAAGCAATCTTGATCTTCGGATTCGCATCCTTAATAGCCCGCGCCAGACCAATATCGCCCGGAAAGCCCGGAGTCGAGGTAAACAGCACCAGGAACTCGTAGTCCTTGGCAATTTCAATCGTCTGCTCCGCCGAAATATGGTGCGGCGGCGCATCCAGCAACCGCGCCCCCTCCAGCATCCCCGTCGGATAAGCCAGCCAAACCGGGAACCAATAACTCTCGATTTCGCGGGTGGCGGGCCAACGGGAGCCGGCGCCGCCGTCGAAGTTTTCAAAAGAAGGCGGGTTCAAGAACAGTGTTTTAAGAGGCATATGGGGTAAGGGTTAATTTTAACATCCGGAGGCGGGTCATGTATTGAAAAACCAGTGTTTACGCAGGTTCGTCGTCGAATGCTGGGTTTGATGCAGCGAATGGTTGAAAAGAAGCATCGGCGGATTACCTGGTGCTCTTATTTGGCCTGCTTATTTGGTCCCCAGGGCCCAGGTCTCCAGATCGCCGGTGGCGCGCATTAGTGCGACCTGGCTGCGTTCGAGTTCGAAGGTGACATTCTGTAACGTGATCAGACTTTCGCTGGCTTGAGTTCGGGCGTTATCCAGATCGTGCAGGTTGGCTGTTGAGGACTCCATGCGGGTGCGGGTGGCTTCGACATTTTTCTGCGCGATCTCATACTCGAGTTGCGCCACATCGCGGGCGGCCTGCATTTGGGTGACGGAGCGCTCGAGGCGCAAGGTTTCTTCCGAGACCTGGTTACGGGCGGCTTGGGCCTCGGTGGTCGCTTTGCGCGCTTCCGACTCAGCCTCTTTCACCCGCTCGTGCTGGGCGAGGTTCATGAACGGGAGATGGATGGCCACGCCTACGGTAGCGTTGTTGGGCTGGAAGCTTCCGGGCTGATAGTAGCGATCGTAATGGTTGTAGGTGGCGAGGTTGGCATATTGGGCAGCAAAGTCCATGCTGGGCCACAATGAACGGCGTTCTCCCGCTACGCGCAAGTATTGGGCTCGCGCATGTTCGACCGCGGCTTGCACTACGGGGTTCGCGTCTGTGGCTTTAGCGAGGGATTCGGCCTGTGGCTCTCCGTCCTTGACTGCTACTGAGGGCAGAGCGGGCACGGAATCAGGATCGATTTCGATGGAGGGAGCTGGCAGTCCGGTGAGCTTGGAAAGATGCTCGCGGAGAACATCGGCTGAGCCGGCGGCTTCGGCCAGGCGGAGGCGCAGGCGCGCGACGGACAAGCGGGCTTTGCTGCCGTCCATCTCACTATCGATACCCTCCTTGACGCGGTGCGCGACGGCAATTTCCGTCTGCTCGGCAGCGGCCAGGGTTTCGCGCAGACGGCTCAAACGCTGGTCCCACTTTGCGAGTTCGGCATAGGTCAACACGGCATCCTGAATGACCTGATTGCGCTGGTCCTTGGTGCGCAGAGAGCTGACAACGACGTCGGACTGGGCGGCGCGAATAAAATCCTTCAGCGCAAGATTGATGAGCGTCGATTGAGCGTTTACGTTGAAGAGCGAAGGAGCGGAGCCTTCGAGGCTGAGAGGAAAACCATCGGACCAGCCGATTCCGGCTCCCGCGTTGAGTTGGGGGATGTAGCTGTTGCGCAACTCGCGGTAGCTGGCGGTAGCATGCTGCTGATCGGAGGCAGCTATGCTGATGCCGGTGGCATGTTGCAGCGCGAGTTCGACGGCGTGGTGGAGCGTGATGGGCTCGGCCAGCAGGGAAGCGGACGAGAGGAGGAACACCGCCAGTAAGAGTTTATGAATGCGCGCGCTGGTGCATGACTTGGTTGTCATTGTGATGGCTCTCCGTGATGGTTCTCCGGGTTATTCTGCACGTTATTGTTCTCGACCTTGGTGGTGCCCACCTTCATAGTATCTGGGAAGATTCTACGGACAATCTGATGCTAGAGAAATGATAAGGGTGAGTCGGCGCTGGAGGCCGAACCCTGGTTCGCGAGTGGAAGTTCCTCTCAGACCAAGGACCATCAACTTCCTGCACAACGAGATCGGGCTCAGGGTGCCTCGAAGTCGAGGGCGTAGACTTCCTGGGAGCCAACGTCGTGCATGAGCAGCGGATCGCCCTGCGGCGTCAGGCCGAACCAGGTATTCCATGGGGTCACGACGCGCCGGAAATCTTTCAGGCTGGCGATCTGCTCTATCTTGTGGTCGGAGATGCGAACACGAAAAACCGCCTGGTCGATACTGAAACCGTTGTCGAAGTATACGAACTTGCTGTCGGCAGACCAGTCAACGAATCCGATCGCCGTCGTGGCCAGTTCCGTCCACTTTTGGTTCGCAAAGCTGAACAGTAATAGCTTATTGCCGTCCACAGTCGTAGCAACAAGGTACTGCCCGTCCGGAGAGCGAACCGGCGCGATAAGCTTGCCCGAGTCGGGGACGTCGGTAATTTGCATGGTCTTCAGGTCAAGCGTGCGGATCGTCGAATATCCGGGGTTGCTGACATCGTTGAACGTAATGGAGCCTCCGTCAGCGGCCCAGCTCACGCTGATCACGTTGGCCTTTCCGGCATCGAGTTCGCGCAGCGTGCCGCCCTCCGCGGGAATGAGATATGCCCGCTGTAGTTGGCCAGGTTCCTGAGCTGCGATTACGAGCTGGCGTCCGTCTGGCGACCAGCGGGCTGAGTCCACCCCGAGCGGCGCGGAGGTCAGTTGCAATTTGTCGCTGCCATCGATGCGGCATCGCCAAAGGTTGCCTTCGGGATACGATACGTAAGTCGCCCATTGACCGTCCCGCGAAAAGGCCACGGCACGCGCCGAAATTCCCGACAGGTACGGCAGAAACTGAGCCGACTTGGCGTCATAGTGAACCAGTTCCGATCGTGGCTGTTCGCCAATCACATAAAGCTTTTTGCCATCCAAGCCGGGCTGCGGTGAGTAAAAGCTGAGAGGGCCAGCGGTTAACTGGACGGGTTCACGGCTCACCTTGTGGAATAAGTCCGCCTTCTCAGGGATGGCCCAAATGTCAGCCCGGCCCCAGCCGCGTTGCGTCTGGAACACGAAAATCTTGCCATCGGGAGTCCAATTGCCGTTGGTTTGATCGTCACCCGGACGCCAGTGTTCCAACACCTGGTGAAAGTTGCGGCCGTCGGCGCCGACTTCCGCAAGGGTATTCTGGCTGGGTAAGGTCAAGGTAAAACGAAGAACTTGCCGGTCGGGCGACCAACGTAACCAGTAAGCCGTCGAGCTTGTCTCTCCGACGCTTAAGAATGTGTGCGAAGTGCCGCTGCGACTTATCTCGGTCAATTCATTTGCGTGACTGATGAGCAAATCGCCGTTCGGCATCCAGGTGGCATCTTGTCCGGGTATGTCGGTGAGGCGGCGGGGCGAGCCGCCGAGGGTCGGAACCGCATAGAGGGGCTGGTCGATCTCACTGCCCACGAAACTTCCGACCACGAGCTCCGACCTGTCGGGAGAAATGGTGGATAGGGAGACGTTGGGAAACGGCGTAGGGATTTGGACCGTGTCTCCCCCCGCCTCCGAGACCTGGGCGACCACAAAACGCCCATGGACATTCTCTTGAATGTACAGCCTGGCCCCGTCAGTGAGTACTGTGGGCGTGGTTTGTCCGAAGGAATTCTTCTGCCAGCCGTCGTGGGTGATTTGCGTATAGCCTGTGATTCTTGGCGGGGGCAAAGTTGGGCGGAAAAGATACGCCAAAGCAACGACGACTGCGAGCGCGGCTACGGAGACCGCGATCAGTTTGGCCCGCGAACGAGGTTGGGCGGGTCTGGCCGAAGAAGCGAGGGCGGCCGCGGTTGTGCTGGTGGAAGGTATTCCAGTGCGGCCCGAGTCGACCTCCCGCTTCAGGCGCTTCAGATCCACGCCCACTTCGGAAGCGCTCTGATAGCGAAGCTTGCGGTCTTTTTCCAGGGCTTTGTTGGTGATCTGCTCCAGCTCCACCGGCAGGTTGGGATTCAAACGCGCTGCTGATGCCGGCGGCTTGTGCAGAATTGCATCAAACACCATTGCCGACGTGTTCCCGGAAAACGCCGGCAGCCCGGTCGCCATCTCGTACAGCACTGCCCCGAAGGAGAAAAGGTCGGTGCGCGCGTCGAGTTCCTCGCCGGCAGCCTGTTCCGGCGACATGTAGGCGATCGTTCCCACTGCGGTGCCGGGACTGGTGAGGTGCAGTTCACTCATCACCGTCGGCGCCGCGCCCTGCGATGCTGCGGAACTGCTTTGGCCGGGCGTTACTTTCGCCAGGCCGAAATCCAGGATCTTCGCATGCCCATGCTCCGTGACGAAGATGTTCGCCGGTTTGATGTCGCGGTGGATGATTCCTTTTCGATGTGCCGCGTCCAGACCATCGGCGATACCCACTGCGAGCGCCACCAATTCTTCCGTGGGCAATGCCCGTCCCAGGATGCGATCGCGCAGGGTCTTGCCCTCCAGCAACTCCATCACAATGAAGTACTGGCCGTCCTGCTGCCCGATTTCGTGGATGGTGCAGATGTTGGGGTGATTTAGCGCAGAGGCTGCGCGCGCTTCGCGTTGAAAACGTTCGAGAGCGGCCGCGTCGGAACTCAATTCCGGAGGCAGAAACTTCAAGGCGACACGCCGGCCCAGGGCGACGTCTTCCGCCTCATACACCACACCCATGCCGCCGCCACCCAGCTTGCTCAGGACGCGGTAGTGCGAAATGGTTTGGCCGATCATGTTTAGCCAGTCATGCTCTGTCGATCATGCTTTGCCCATCACGCTTTGCCGGTTACTGGAGCAGAATCCTACGTCCAGGAAACTGGCAAGTCAACGAAAGCCGTGGAGTGTAGGTCCGATACATCCTCTGGACCGACCTGTGACCGTCTCGCATCTATACAGGGGGCACGGCACACTCGCAGCACGACTGGATCGGCTCGGCAAATCATTGAGCGCATAGTTTTGTGGAAAGGATGATAAGCAATGCAAAAACGCAAACTTGGCAAAAGCAATCTTGAAGTCTCAGCGCTGGGGCTGGGCTGCATGGGAATGAGCTTTTCTTATGGTCCACCGAAAGATAAGAAGGAGATGACCGAGCTTCTTCATGCCGCGGTGGATCGCGGCATCACATTTTTCGATACCGCCGAAGTGTATGGGCCCTTCTTGAACGAAGAGCTTATGGGCGAGGCGCTGGCTCCGTTTCGCGGCAAAGTGGTAATCGCCACTAAGTTTGGGTTTGACGTGCGTCCCGCTTCCGATCCGCGGGGAATCACGGGCGCGCCCCCGGGCGTGAACAGCCAGCCCGAACACATCAAGCAGGCCGTCGAAGGCTCGCTGAAACGGCTTAAACTGGAGACCATCGACTTGCTCTATCAGCACCGGGTCGATCCGAACGTGCCCATCGAAGATGTCGCCGGCGCGGTGAAGGAACTGATTCAAGCCGGCAAGGTGAGGCATTTCGGCATGTCGGAAGCAGCTGCAAAGACGATCCGCCGTGCCCACGCGGTGCAGCCGGTCACGGCTGTGCAGAGCGAGTATTCGCTGTGGTGGAGAAAGCCGGAGCAGGAAGTGATCCCTACACTTGAGGAACTCGGGATTGGCTTTGTGCCCTACAGTCCGCTGGGAAAAGGGTTCCTGACGGGAGCGATGGACGAAAACAAGAAATTCGACAAAACCGATTTCCGCAGCACTCTGCCTCGGTTTACGCCGGAGGCTTTGAAGGCGAACCAGGCGCTGATTGACCTTCTGGGGAGCATCGCGAGGGGGAAGAAAGCAACCCCGGCCCAGATTGCACTCGCCTGGCTGCTGGCACAAAAGCCGTGGATCGCTCCGATCCCCGGGACTACGAAGCTGAACCGGCTGGAGGAGAACATTGGTGCTTTGGCAGTTATATTGACGCCCGCCGATCTCCGTGACATCGATAGCGCCGCCTCGAAGATTAAGGTGGAAGGGGATCGGTATCCGGAAAGACTCGAGCGCATGACCGGTCTGTGAGCGGTAAAGCGGGTAACCGAGGTAGAGGATTACTGTGCAGAACACTTAAGTAACATTGACCCAGCTCTGGGTAGTTGTAATGCTGGTGGGAATGGCCAACAAGCCCCAGAGACCTGGTAGAAGCACCCGGCCACCTCGCATCCGCGTTCCCAACAACGAGAAGGCGCTATTTACCGTGGATGCCAAGAAATTTGTTGGAGTGCTCCGGCGTCTTTCGCTTACCGGAGGTTCCGCGGTTGTGGCCAACGGTCCGATTCCTGAGGGAACGCTGGCAGAAATGGATCTGGGCACAGTGTTTGGCAAAGTGACTGCGCAAATCCAATTCATGCACTGTGGAGCGGATGGGATGCCGCTGGCGCAGGCATTCCGCTTCATTGATATGGATGAAGTGAGTGCCAAACGATTCAGCGCTGCCGCCAAGCAAATGGAAAAGGAGGGATTCAGCGATGCCGAAGCGAAAGGAAGTCCTCTCGGCAATCTGGCGTCCCAGACTTTCAGCAAACTCCGAAACAGCATCGGCAGTCTTTCGGGGAAGATCATTCCCGGAACGAACAAGTCCTAGCGATGAAGTTATCCCTGCGTAGCAGCGCATCCCGTTTGATCGTACCGAAAGAAGCTGACTTGATCGAGCTAAGGCGCCACGCGCTTTAAGCCCTCTTGCGCGCGGCGGTAGCTGTGGGCCATGGCCAGAGCTGTGCGATATTCTTCGGCTGCGGCCGGGCGGTCGCCCTGTTTCTCCAACAATTCGCCGAGTAAAGCGTGGGCCTTGAAGGCGGGAGCTTCCTCGACCGGGTTGGGAGCCGTGACATAGCGGCGCAGGAGCCGGATGGCGAGCGGAGCGTCGCGGCCGGTGCGGGACAACATGCTGGCTCCATCGACAAAGGCTGCGGGATGATCGAGGGGGCGGGACTCCATGGTGTGGAGGGCCTGCTCCATCTCGTCGAAACGGCTGGTGCGGCGATAGAAACCGGCAAGATTGAGCCAGGCTCGAGCGCCGCCTTGACTGGCGGTGATGGCGGCGCGATATTCCTGCTCAGCCGCGGCGTTGTCTTTGTTTCGCTCGGCGATGCGTGCCTTGATCCAGTGGGCCATCGCGGGTTCTTGAGGCGCGATCCGTTCGGCTTGAGCGCGAGCCTTGTCTTTGCTTCCGCCGATGAATCCGGGCGCCTCCAGATAGAACTCTGCTAGGTCGGTGCGGGCCTCCCAATTATTGGGAGAGAATTCGACGGCGCGTTCGAACTCGGAGCGAACCTTTTTGGCCATGCCGAGGGCGGTGAGGAAACTGACGCGATCCGCTTTCTCGCCGTAGATGCGGCCGAGCCAGAGGTGATAGAGGCCGTTCTCGGGCTTGAGGGAGACAGCTTTTTCGCAGGAGGGGATGCCGGCGTCCCAACTGTCGAGTTCGAAATGAGCGCGGCAGAGCAGGTTGTAGGCTTCCGCGGTTGGAGCTGTGCTGATCTGCTGCTCGAGAATTTGCATGGCTTGGTCTACGCGGCCGGCGGCTAGAAGGGCTTCGGGGGATTCGGCGGCGAGAGGGAGCGACAAAAGACTGAGGAATGACACGAGCACGATAAGGAAACGTGTCGCGCTCGCGATCTGAAAAGCAGGCTCCTCACCGGGCTTGGCGCCCGGTTCGGAATGAGAAAGGTTGTGCGGCCGTTCGCCAGCGATCCACGGCATGGGCTAGGGGACCACTTTGACGTGGGCGCCGTCGACCAAGGGTTTGTTGGCGTCGGTCGAGGAGAGGGCTACGACAGAATTCTCGGAAAGGCCGGATGTGATTTCGACCTGCGTAAGGTTCTGCAGCGAGATTTCCACTTCGCGGCGCTTCAGTTCGTCGTCGACGACCTGATAAACATAGGGCTTGGCGTCGTCGATGCGCACGGCCTCGCGCAGCACCGTGAGCACGCCGCTGTGCTCGGCGGTGATGACGGTTACGCCGACATTCACGTTCGGCAATAGGCGCAGATCGTGGTTGTCGAGCGTGCAGGTGATTTCGCCGACGTTGCGGGCGCCACGGAGTTTCACAGTGGAAGGAACGGCGCTGACAGTGCCATTCCAGATGCGTCCGGGCACCGCGTCCCAGGTGACTTCGATTTTCTGTCCGGAGGCGAGACGGCCGATGTCGGGTTCGTCGACGAAGGCACGCACCAGCATGTGAGAAAGATCGCCTTCCTCCAGGAGCAGGTCCCCGATTTGCACGTAGGCGCCGGCCTTGACGGGGAGTGCGTAGACGACGCCATCGAAAGGAGCGCGCACGCTGGATTTCTGAAGAGCATCTTCGGCAGCGTCATAGGCGGCCTGCGCCTCGGTTGCCTGCGCCTGCACCCTGGCTAACTCCGGTTGCGAATAGCGGTCTTTCTTTTTCTGCTCGAGCAGAGTGGTGTCGGCCTGGGCACGCTGCAATGCTTCTTCGGCCTGCTTGACTTCTCCTGCCGACGCTGCGCCCTGCTGCTGGAGGCGGCGGAGAGCATCCAGATTACGCTGGGCGGCTTCACGGGCGCTGCGGGCTTTGACGAGCTGGGCGTCGAGCGTGAGCAGTTCTTCGCGGGTTCCTCCGGTATCGACGTTGGACTTATCGGCCTGCGCTGCCTTGATCTGGGCCTGAGCGCGGGCGGCCTGGCTGCGCAGGTCGGCATCATCAAGCTGCAGGAGCAGTTGGCCCTGGCGAACGTGGTCACCTTCTTTTACGAACAAATGTCTTACAGTAGTGGCGACCGGGGAGTGCGCTTCGAAATTGCGGATGGGTTCGACTTTGCCGTTAGTTGAAATTAGGCTGCGAATGGGTCCGCGTTGCACTGTAGTGGTGCGAACCCGCAAGGGGTTGGGGCGAATGAAGACCGGGATGAGAGCCAGCGCGGCAACGAGTACGCCGACCCCGACCCAAGCGCGGCGCTTGGTCGCGGGGCGTCCGTTCGAATTGTTGTTGGTTACTGCCAACCGGTTATCTTTTTATCTCTCAGGATGCGGCGAGGACAACTGCAAGCATTAATTTACCACCGAGACTGCTGCGAGAGAATGCTGTCTGCCCCAGCCGTTGCTTGGTTAGATGCTGCCCGAGGGTGCCGGATGCGCGAGCGGGCAGGTTGGAGCATTGCCGCCAACTACGAGTCAACGCGCGCGACCGCCTCAAACGCTACAATACTTCCATGCCAAAACCGCGCCGCTATACGCCCAAGCACGCCGCCGCCGGGTTGGACGCCAAGTTTCCCGAGATCGAAACCTGGCCGAATCAGTTTCCTGGTTATGAAATCGTGATTAACGATCCGGAGTTCACTTCGGTGTGTCCGAAGACCGGTCTGCCGGACTTTGGCGTGATCACGCTGCGTTACCATCCCGGTAAAGTGTGCCTGGAATTGAAATCTTATAAAGAATATCTGCATCATTACCGCAACCTTGGGATATTCCAGGAGAACGTCGTGAACCGAGTACTCGAAGACGTGGTGCGGTGGGCGAAGCCGGTGTGGGCCGAGGTTAAGGGGGAGTTCCGTCCGCGGGGCGGGATATCTACCACCGTGGTGGCACGCTGGCCGCGCGGGAAGACGTAAAACGGTGGATAAGGAAGCAGCACAAACGCGACGAAAGCAGGTTCCCTTCGGCAAGCTCAGGGCAGGCTCTCACCGGACTTGGCGCCCGGTGAGGAATGACAAGGGACTATGTTGTACGCCTTCTCTGTGGCCGCGCGGCGAACATTCGCGGATCATAGCTCAGCGGCTCGACTCCCTGTACGACCACTCGACGGAAGTCGCGATGCTGCGGATTCAGCAGCCAGTTGTTTTCGTGGGGAGCCAAGGCTGAGGGCACAACCAGGACGCAGTGCTTCGCCTGAGCCACGAATTCGTCTCCGATGCGGGCAAGTTCGGCGGGCGCCGGGGAGCGTCGCCACGAGGATGGAAGATCATCGACTGCGATGACTTTGGTGGGCAGATCGTTGGGAAGTTCAGCCGCGACCAGAACCAGATCCGGCGGCGCATCGTCGGCGTCGAGATGAACAAAATATTCGAGCATGGCCAGGGATTGGTGCTCGGAGGTGTAGGCGAGGCGAGTTCCCGGATTCGACCAGCGCCCACCGTAGAGATAAGCACCTTCACCATCCAGCGGAGAGCGCGCATACGCCTTGCGCAGCACGCGATAGACTTGCCTCAAAAGATTGGCCTCAAGAGATTCGCCTCAACTGACTCTTGTCAACTGATGCCGCCGTAGGCGATCCGTCCCAGGACGTTTTCTACCTGACGAGCGCCCAATTCCGTGTCCATGGCGCTGATGGGAGCGGCGCCGCCGAGCGCACGATTGGCGCGCTTCAGCCAGCGCGCAGCACTTTGGCGGTCGCCGAGGCTGTCTTGTGCTAAGGCGACGATGCGGGCCAGGCGGTAAAGGCGATCGGATTCGAAGCGGGCCAGCCGTCCACTGCGGCGCCTGCGCTGCAAGCTGCGCGGCGAGAGGTCCAGGGCATCGGCCAACTCTTTGAGGGTAAGACCGGAAGCCTGCATCAACTGCTCGACGACGGCGGGAGGGAAGCCGGTGCGGATGGCCTCGCAAAGATCGTGCTGGTTGTTGAGGTTGCGTCCCAGAACGGTTCGGCCGCCGAGTTCTCTTACCACAGCGCGCAGTTCGTTTACCATTTGTCGTCTATTATAGCGACAAATGTCGCGTCGGTCAATGGCCCGGTACCGTCCCAATCTGCGAGGACGTCCCACTTCTCCATGTGCCTGCTACCGGAGCTTGCGCCGTATCGCCCTTTGTATCCAAGATACAAGGGCGGCGAACACCAGCACTGCCACTTTGTAATACCAGGGCACCGAGAAATGATCGGCAATAGCATTGGCGGCAATTGCGATTGGCACCAGGAGCCAAACAGTCCGCTTCGCCGGAGTGGCATTTCGCCAAGCCACTTGTGCTGACCTCAGACCCTCACGTGGGGTTTCTCTCATCAGGCTGAGGTTCTCTTTGAATTGCTCGAACAATCGTTCCCACCAATGCGGGCTCCATGATCTTACGCCGAATCGTAGCCAGATTCGACCGGAGCCACTTTTCCGGCCTCGCGTCCGTGCTATATTCGCTCGACCGTGACCTCCGCAAAACTCCAACCACGCACGGCGCTGATCACGCTCACGGCGCTGAATCTGCTGAATTATGCGGACCGCAATGTGCTGTTCGCGGTGCAACCGCTGGTACAGGACGAGTTCCACCTGACGAAGACGCAGATTGGCTACCTCACCAGCGCCTTCCTCGGCTTTTACATGGTGGCCGCGCCGTTTGTTGGTCCGCTGGCCGATCGTTATTCCCGCAAGCTGATCATCGTGCTGGGTGCGGTCTTCTGGAGCGGGCTCACGCTGCTGACCGCGTTTACCCATAACTACACAGAGTTACTGGTTCGACACACGCTGGTCGGGATCGGGGAAGCGACGTTCGTCACGATCGCGCCGACTTTCGTCGCCGATCTTTTTGCGGAGGAGAAGCGCGGCCGAATTCTGGGGGTGTTTTATCTGGCGATTCCAGTGGGATCGGCGGCAGGATATTTGCTGGGGGGCTATCTCGCTCCGCACTATGGTTGGAGGTTTCCGTTCTATATCGCAGCGGGTCCTGGATTCCTTCTGGCGATTGCGGTGATGTTTCTCAAAGAGCCGGAGCGGGGACAATTTGATTCGCTCAAGGAGGCTCCTCTTCAAGCCGTTGCACGGACGGGCTCCGCACTCAGCTACATCTGGAGGCTGATCGTCAATTACGTTAAGTACCTGTGGGCCCATTTGGCCCGTAATCCTGCGTTCTTGACTTCGACATTGGGCATGGCTGCGATGACGTTCTCCCTCGGGGGCATCCAGGTGTGGATGCCTCAGTTTCTGTATAGCGAGCGTCACTACACGCTGGAGAAGGCCAACCTGACGTTCGGCCTGATCATTGTCGCGGACGGGATTGTCGCGGCTTTGGCGGGGGGATGGCTGGGCGACTACTTATTGCGCCGCTTGAAGAGTTCTTACTATCTGGTTTCAGCGGCCAGCATGGCCCTCGGTGTCCCGGTAATGATCGTCGCGCTGTTTGTGAAGGGCCGCGCCATGATTCCGGCGATCGCACTCGCTGCGTTTTTTCTTTTGCTTAATACGGCTCCGCTGAATGCGGCGGTGATCAACTCCGTCGATGCTCACATTCGGGCTACGGCGCTGGCGGTGAACATTTTCATCATCCACATTCTAGGCGACGTGCCTTCGCCTACCATGATGGGCTGGGTCGCGGACCGGCGGTCGTTGCAGGCGGCATTCGTTCTGCCAGTTATCGCCATGGCGGTCTCATCTGCCATACTGTTTTACGGGACGAAATTCGCGCCGCCGGTAAGTTTTGGCAGCGCCGCTCTTGAGGCAGGGAAGACCTAGGCACGGATGCATTACTTTCACTGGATTGCAGGCACGATTCTCGCGGTGGCCTGGTTCTCTCGCATCATCGATGCTGCGATCGGCATGCCCAGAGTTGCCAATATCTCCACTGCTGAGTGGGACCGCAATCCGGTAAGGGCTTCTGGCAATCTTGCTTCCGGCAATCCGTCGGTTTCGATTATCGTGCCGGCGCGGAATGAGGAACGGGATATCGAGCAATCGCTCACTCGCCTGCTCGAACTCGATTACGTCAATTATGAAGTGATCGCGGTGAATGATCGCTCGACTGATCATACGGGCGAGATCATGGAAAGCGTCGCGGCTCGTACTGCCGCTCATGGTCGCTTGCGCGTGATTCATCATCGTGAATTGCCCGCCGGATGGCTGGGAAAGACGCATGCCATGTGGACGGCTGCGAATGCGGCGAAAGGCGAGTGGCTGCTGTTTACCGACGCCGACGTGCAGTTCAAGCCGGACTCGGTGCGGCGGGCGCTGGCTTACGCCGAGGCGGAACGGGCGGATCATGTTGTTGTATTTCCGCAGATGATCATGAAGCGGCCGGGCGAGTTCATGATGATTGCCTTTTTTCAGACCATGTTTGTGTTCGGACATCGGCCGTGGAAGGTGGCTGATCCGAAATCGAAAGACCACATGGGCGTGGGCGCGTTCAACATGATTCGGCGTAGCACGTATGACGCGGTCGGAACCTACGCAGCGTTGCGCATGGAAGTGCTGGACGACATGAAGCTGGGCAAGGTGGTGAAGAATGCCGGCTTCGCGCAGCGCAATGTGTTTGGCGAAGACCTGATTTCGATTCGGTGGGCGCGCGGCGCGCGGGGCGTGGTCGAGAATTTGACCAAGAACTTTTTTGCCGTGTTGTCGTTTCAGTGGTGGCGAACGCTGATCTCGGCGTTCGGCTTGGCTTTTCTGAATCTGATGCCGTTTCTGGGGGTATGGCTGGCGCATGGGTGGGAGCGGTTGCCTTATGGGATCGCTTTGGGGTCGATGTTTCTGATTTATCTGGGCATGTCATGGCGCTCAGGGGTTCCTGCTTATTATTTCCTGCTGCATCCGGTGAGCACTGTGTTGTTTATCTACACTCTGCTGCTCTCGATGTGCCATGCGCTGTGGAATGACGGGATCATCTGGCGGGGGACCAGGTATCCGCTCGAGGAGTTGAGGAAAGGGATGGTGTGAGCGCATTTTGTAATTTGGTCATCGGGTAATTTTGTAATTTCGTTATCCATTGGATCGGGCAGTTCTGCGCGATGCCGTGAAGATTGCGGTCAGTTCCTGGGCTTCTGCCAGTAGCGACTCGATTTTCGAAAGCGGCACGATTTCGCACTCGGAGAGCATCTCGAGCCAAAACACTGTTTCGTCTGCCTCTTCTACAACAATGCCGATTTTCGCGACCCATTCCGCCCTCGACCTGGCCCGACCTGCAGCCCGGTAGTTCGCAGCGACCGCTGTCCCGCAACGTATTAGTTGCTTTCCCAAGACCTGCATGTCGGTCCTGAAAGGCAATGAACGGTATAACCGCACAATCCGTACTGCGAGTGCCTTTGTTCGATCTCGCAAATCTTGCTGTGGATAAGACATCTGTTTTTCAAATTACAAAATTACCCGATTACCAAATTACAAATTCCCTTACCAGAAGTTCACTGCGGCGGATCTTCGTTGACATCAGCTTCGTTGCCGTAGGTTGCCGTGGTGTTGGGCTGGGGGTAGGTTTTCGCGGGCTTTTTTGGGGGATGCATTCGGCCGGCGCTGTAATGGCCTTGCTTTTCCACGTCGTAGTTCTTCGGCAGCGGCGGGATGAGGGTTGAGCCGTTGGTCAGCTGGCTGGCGCGGTTCAGGATGATTTCGGCGCGGCCGTCGTAGAGTTTTACCGGGCCGTGAATCTCGATGACTTGTCCGGCGAGGCGGCGGACGTCGCCTACGTCCTTCAGGTCGTGAGGAAAGACCACGACCGTGAACGGGCAGGCGATGTGATCTTCGCAGAAATCGACGAAGTGCACGCCCCGGGCGCCGGCTTTTACGTGCAGGACCTTTCCCGTTACGCACTTCGTTTCTCCGATGTGTTGTTTGGCTTCGCGAATGGGGAGGCAGTCGGAGGCGGTGGCTGCTGTGGATAGCAGGATCGCGGACAAGGCGTAGAAGTAACGAGTACCCAGTACCCAGTACCGAGAGCAGGCGTTGTCGAGACCTGGAGAGAGTAGCTTCATGGCCTTCGGTATGGGGCTGAATGATTTACGGTTTCATAACTGTTTACCTTGTTATAACGGGTATCCCCCTCCCCCTCCTCGAATCTTTAGAATCATCGGGATAGCGAGGTTTTTCTCCGTAAAATCCGTACGACAAAGGACTTAGAGGTCAAAATCTAGAAAGCAAAGTAGTTATGGGTTGATTTTTGGCCCGGAGCGCCCCTTTTGCTTGGGCCGAATTTGCTTTCTTAGCTGGAGCAATTATCGGGTGAGTTGAAGGCTTGGGGCAAGGTCAGATGTCACAGGGTAGGGCTGTGAATTTCTTGCGGCACTGTGAAAGAAAGCCAGCGGGTCGGCGGGGCGGGCAGAGTGCAGAGACCCTTCCTTGGGAGTCCTCGGCTTCGCCGAGGACTCCACTTCGTCAGGATGACAGAGACGAACTCCAGGAAGAAGCTTACTTGAAGGCCTTGACTGCGGCGGCTTCGTCGTCTTTCACGTCGAAGACGGTGTAGAGCTTGGTGATCTGGAGCAGGTCGTGCACCTTTTTGGTGAGGTGAAGCAGTTTGAGTTCGCCACCCTGATTCTTGGTGGTGGTAAAGGCGCTGACCAGCTCGCCGATGCCGGAGCTGTCGATGTAGTTGACCTCGCCGAGGTTCAAGATGATTTTCTTGTTGCCTTTGGCGAGCAGGTCGCGAACGGTGTCGCGCATCATGACGCTGCCTTCGCCGAGAGTGATGCGGCCGCTGGCGTCCACAATGGTGACTCCGTCTACCTGCCGAGTGCTAAGTTTCATGCTCACTAGGACCCCTCCTTGACGCCCGCGGATGGCCCGTGGACGTGTTTTATCAATTTGATTTCCGTGCCTGTCTGGGACGGGCGGATTTCCACCACGTCCATGAAGGACCGCATAAGAAAAATGCCGCGTCCTGAAGTTTTGAGCAGATTTTCCGGCGCCAGAGGATTCGGAATTCCGCCCAAGTCAATTCCTTTGCCCTGATCGCGAATGGTGATGACCAGGTCCTCAGGAGTGCGCTCGAAGGCCAGAATCACCTTCTTGTCCGGGGCATAGGCGTTGCCGTGCAGAACGGCGTTCACCGCGCCTTCGCGCACTGCCATGGAGATCTGCATCACCTCGTCTTCCCCAAATCCAAGTTCCGTGGCGATGCGGGTGGCTTTTTCCTCCGCATGGTCCACGGTTTCCAAAGTGGAATCGAGCGTATAGGAGACTGTCTGCCCCATGGCCAGTGAATATGTGCTAAAGCCGCTCCTATCCTCTTGGATTGCCCGTAGGCGCTCGCCGCAGCCCGTAATTATGGGACGAGTCAGTTTGCCTGTGCGGGCGGGGAGTTGTCAACGCGGAGGGGGATTCTCATCGGAAAAACGATGCCGGGTATAATGGCACGCCGGTGACCTGAGTGACGAGTGCCGAATTTAAACATCTGCTGCTGCGAGTGATTCTGATTGGGCTCGCGTCCGCCGTGGGTCTTACCGCGCTGGCCTACGCTGCGGACTACGCTGTGTTCCGCTACCGGGTCGCTACGAATCGTCAGCCCTATGGGCAAATTACCGTTAGCAGCTACGATGCGATACCGCAGAAGAGTGGCAAGACTGAATTCATTTTTAACCCGCCGGAGGCGCAGACCTGCATCAATTCGCTGTTTCCGCGCGAAGGATACACCCCTTGCTGGTATTTGCAGCGGCATACTGAGCAGCGCATCAACATGTAAGTTAACTGCCAGTACCTAGTAGCCCGTTCCAGCGGACGCGCCGAGAAGTGTTGCGAGTCGGCTACAATGGCTTCCGGTGAATACAAAGAGACAACATGACTGACAGAACTATTCGTTTTCTGCGAAATGCGGGCAAGATGCTGGGCGGCGTTGGGATTATTGCGCTTCTCGCGGTCGCGTGCTTAGCGCAAACCCAGGGCGCAGCGGGGGCGGCCGGCGATTCGCGCCTTGACAAGGCTTACCGCTTCCAGCGAGGTGGTTGGACCTATGTTCATCTGGAAGGTTCGCCTTCTGATATCGGATTCCAGCATGGTTATTTACTGGCTCCCGAGATTGCCGATGCCTTGGAAGCGATCAAGCTTTTCGACACGCACCAGACGCAGCGCGATTGGGAGTTCTTTCGCAAGACAGCGCGCGAGATGCTCTGGCCGCAAATCGACGCGGAGTATCAGCAGGAGCTCCAGGGCATTGCCGACGGCGTGAAGGCGCATGGGGTTGATTTGGATGTGTATGACATCGTCGCGCTTAACGCGTTCGAGGAAGTTCCGGACTACTACGTGCCGTGGCTGAATAAGCGGGAGAAGTCGGCCAAGGCGCCGAAGCTGGCGGCTCCGGGCAATTGCAGCGCGTTTATTGCTACGGGGGCTTATACGAAAGATCATCAGATCGTGATTGCGCACAATAATTGGACGAGCTACCTGGCCGGGGAACGCTGGGTGATCGTCTTTGATATTTTGCCGCAGCACGGACAGCGCATTCTGATGGACGGCTTTCCCGGCGTGATCACCAGCGATGATGATTTCGGGCTGAATGCGGCTGGGATCATGATTACCGAGACCACCATCACTCAGTTTGAGGGCTGGGACCCGAACGGCAAGCCGGAGTTCGTGCGCTCGCGCAAGGCGCTGCAGTATGCCCAGAGCATCGATGACTACGTGCGCATCATCAAGGAAGGGAACAACGGCGGATATGCCAACGACTGGCTAATCGGCGACCGGAAGACGGGAGAGATCGCTTACCTCGAGCTGGGCTTGAAGAATACTCCGCTATGGCGAACGAAAGATGGGTACTTCGTCAGCTCGAACTTCCCCCGCGATCCCAAGCTGATTCGCGAAGAGGCCAGCGGCTTCGATCCGAATGATCGGTCGTCGTCGATGAATGCGCGGCGGGTGCGTGCACAAGAGCTGATGAAGCAAGAAAAAGGGAAGATTGACGTTGCGACGGCTCAGCAGTTCTTGTCGGACCACCTGGACAGCTTCGAGTCAGACAAGCCGCAGCCGGACGAGCGCTCGCTCTGCGGCCACGTGGACGCTTCGTCTCGGGGCGTGAAGGAGTGGGACTGGACTCCTTACAACCCTGGCGGAGCGGTGCAGGGCAAAGCTACCGACAGCAAGATGGCTGCGGAGATGAGTTTTGTGGCGCGGGCCGGGCATCCTTGCGGGGCGGATTTTGTGGCGGCTGATTTTCTGGAACGGCATCCGGAATATTCGTGGCAGAAGCCGCTGCTGCACGATATGAAGGCCGGGCCGTGGACCACTTTTCAAGCTGGGGAAAAAGCTGGGCAGTAGTCTCGGCCGAGACTCACTTGCGGAAGGTCACGCCGTCTAAGAAAAAGTAGGAGACCGAAGCAATGGCAACGAGCGAAACAGCGCAGCAATACATTCAGCGGATCATAGCGCACGCCGAAGGGAAGCAGCCGCTGGCAGTTCAAGCTGCGACCGCCAAGAAACTCGAGCGGTCGATCAAGGGTGTACCTACTGGCAAACTTAGGAAACGCCCCGCCGCGGACAAGTGGTCGGTGAGCGAGATCGCAGCGCACCTCGCCGACGCAGAAATTGCGATTGGCTGGCGTATGAGGCTGATACTCGGCGCGCCCGGCACTCCCGTCGCGGCCTTCGATCAGGATGCATGGGTAACCAGCTTGCATTACGAGAAGCGCGATCCGCGCAAATCGGTCGAGCAGTTTCGCGTGCTGCGCGAAGCTAACCTCGCTTTACTGAAATCGCTGAAGCCCGAGCAGTGGAAACATTACGGGATGCACTCCGAGCGCGGGCAGGAAACCATCGAACACATGGTGCGCCTGACTGCCGGACACGATCTGAATCACCTGCGGCAGATCGAGCGGATACTGGCTAAGAAGAAGTGACTTCCCTGGCCGCGGTCTCCCCGAGGCTTCAGAAGAAAAGCTGATGGGATTCTGCTGAAAATCCGCGTCTGCGGCCGCATCGGATTGTGCTACTTTCACTCATCATTGAGCGGGCTGCCGCAGGTTCGCGCCGCTGGGCAATGCGGGTGAAGATGACCACAAAAGTTTGTCCCAACAGCAAGTGTCCGGCCTACGCGCATTTTGTCTACACCGTCGCGATGCGCTGCGTGCTGTGCCGATGCGATCTGGTGGCCGCTCAGCGGAACACTGAAGTGGCCAGCACCGCTGGCGCCCGTTCAGACCAGAGCATCACGAGCGGAATATCCAGGAAGGCCGGGGGAGCACACGCGGTCAGGTAGTCCGCCTAAGGTTTCGTCAGCGCACACTCGCGCTCCCGCCACCGACCGAATTCAATCCCAAGATCAAAAAAAGAATGGCGGAGAGGGTGGGATTTGAACCCACGATACCCGTTAAGGTATGTCCGCTTTCGAGGCGGATCGTTTCAACCACTCACGCACCTCTCCGGAAGGCAGTGGCCAGTGGTCGGTGGCCAGTAGCCTTACAGCTATCTGCGGCTTTTAAAGAACGTTTGCAGGAGTTCTGCGCTGCGGCCTGCCAGAATGCCGCTGCGAACTTCTACTTTGTGATTCAGTTGCGGGTGGTTCAGCACCTGCATCACTGAATGCACGGCGCCCGCTTTGGGATCGTCAGCGCCGTAGACGAGGCGTCTGATCCGAGCGTGCACCAGGGCTCCGGCGCACATCGGGCACGGTTCAATTGTAGCAAACAGGTCGCAATCGGCCAGACGATGGTTACCGAGAGTTGCACCGGCCTCGCGCAGGGCGACGATCTCGGCGTGGGCCGTGGGATCGGAGTCGGTGATATTGCGGTTCCAGCCGCGGCCGACTATGCGGTCTCCACACACGACTACTGCGCCTACGGGGACTTCGCCCGCTTCGAGGGCGCGCTGGGCGGAGCGGAGAGCTTCCTCCATCCAGAGTTCGTCGGGGCCGGTCGTTGGTCGCTGTTCGTTGGTCGTTGGCACGGGAGGTTCCACGCAGCAGGGTATCACTCGACGTGATTTAGTTGGAACGCTACGGGCGAAGCGCCCGTCCCCACATCGTCTGTGGTCCGATCAGAGCAGGCTCAGGACCGAGCGCACAGAGTCGGGCACCACGGCTCTTAGCACTGCCGGCAGCACACACGTCAACAGGGCATAGGCGATCACGAGCGCGGGCACGGCGAGCAGCATGCGGGTTGTGGGCGTCAAATTCGCGAGATAGGCTCGCATAACATCCTCGTGGTATTGGATACGAGAAGCAGACAGGAAAAGTTCCCAGCCATGTTGCGCGGGGCCTTCAGGCCGGTGAAAGTCCGTTCACCTACCTCAGTGGCTGACTACTGGCCACTGACCGCTGGCACCTGTTATGCTAACCGCGTCATGGGGATGCAGAGCTTGTTTCGCAAAGTCTTTCTGATCGACCTTCTGCAGGGGTTGAGGGTCACGTTCCGCTATCAGGATCCCAAGGAAATCTATACCGAGCAATATCCCATGGAGCGGCCGCAGGTGGCGGAGCGCTACCGCGGGGCGCCGCGGTTGAACGTGAATCCGGATACGGACGAGACCATGTGCATTGCCTGCGATCTGTGCGCGGTGGCCTGCCCGGAGAATCTGATTGTGGTCTCGAGCGAGCGCAACGAGCACACCCGCCGCAAGGAACTCACCAACTTCACATATGACCTGAGCCGCTGCATGTTCTGCGGCCTCTGCGAGGACGCCTGTCCCGTGGATGCGCTCGAACTTACGCAGGATTTCGAGCTTGCCAGCTATACGCGTGAGGGCTGGATCTGGGATCGGAAGACTTTGGAGCAAGGTCCGGAGCCTACGCAGTATAGGAAGTAGCTCTCAGCCGGCAGGCTCTTACACTTTGTCATTCCGAACCGGGCGGAACGCTCGGTGAGGAGCCTGCTTTTGCTCCGGCCGTCCAGGGTCTGTTGGCGCCGCTTCCACTGCAAAGGACAGCAGGTTCCTCGCGCGCTTTCAGCGCGCTTCAGAATGACAAAAGTTTCGGAAACGCGCTAGGAGGCTGGCTGTTGCTGCGTCATGCAGTGCAGGGTGCCGAGTCCCCAGACCAGGTCGCCGGAGTAGATCGGGATGACCTCTCTGGTAGGGAACAGCGCTGCCAGCGTGTTCAGGGCTATGCGGTCGTTGGGATCGTTGAAGACTGGGACTAGCACCATGCCGTTGGCTATGTAGAAATTGGCGTAGCTGGCGGGCAGGCGTCGCTGCTCGAAGACTACGGGACCGGGCATGGGTAGTTCGACGATGTTCAGGGGCTTGCCATCCTGATCGCTGGCGGATTGCAGGCGGCGGAGATTGTCGCGGAGCGGCTTGTGATTTACGTCTTTGGGATTGTTCTCGACCATGGTGACTACTGTGTCTCTGTTTACGAAGCGGGTCAGATCGTCGACGTGGCCGTGGGTGTCGTCGCCGTGGATGCCTTTGCCTAGCCAGATTACGTGCGGGGCACCTAGATAATCGGCGAAGATGTTTTCGTAGTCTTTGCGCTGCATGTTGGGATTACGTTGTTGGATTTTGCTCAGCAGGCATTCTTCGGTGGTCAGGAGGGTGCCTTGTCCGTTGACGTCGATGGAGCCGCCTTCTAGGACTACGCGGGCGTTGCGGTGCGTGGGGCGGATTTCTTCGGCTCCGGTAGTGGTTGCCATTTGGATGCCGATCTTTTCGTCTTGGCGGTAGTTCGAGTATTTGGCCCAGGCGTTGAAGCGGAAGTTTGTGGCTCGCAAACGACCCTCAGGGGCTAAAGCCCTGGTCTTTTTCGGATTCCTATCGGCACGACTTAAGTCGTGCCCTTCCCGATCTTTTTGTCCTGAGCGCCCTGTCACGAAGATGCAGCCGGAGTCGCGGAGCCATCCGCGGTTGGTGGGCCAGCGGTGGAAGCGGACATTCTTTAGTGGGGCGTTCGATCGATCTAGCAGCTTGCGGGCTTTTCGTTCCGCGGCCGCGTCGTTGACGATCAGTTCGACTCGCTCGTGGCGGGCTAGATTGCGGATGATTTCTGTGTAGACCCAGGGGATGGGTTCAAACTTGCCCGGCCAATCGGAGCGATTGTGGGGCCAGGCTAGCCAGGTGGCGGCGTGAGGCTCCCACTCGGCGGGCATGCAGAAGTGGAGGGTCGCCAACGAAACACTTAAAGTGTTACTTGAATGATTGGATCGGGGCATGGAGGTAGTTTATTGCACCAGATGATAAATCGTGTGTGAATCCTGAGACTGACATTGAGTTGGCGAGCAGGTTCTTCCCCGATGAGTGTAATAGAGATTTCTCACCCACCATCCGAACTATAATCGGTTTCCTCCGAGGGCGTTCGAGAAGAACGCTAGAATGCGGCGAAGGATGAATGGAGATTGTCAATATGGATTCGTATATCAGAACGCATGTGAATCGGACTGGCAGATGGATTCGAAAACACATGCGCGGCAACAAAGAGGAACGTCCTGAACAGGTACGCTTGGGCGAAGAGATCATGCAATTTCTGGTTAAGCGCGAAACCAGTCTCGCCGACGCGGTCGACGCGCTCACCACGCTGATGCTCAACGTCCTCGCACGCAACTTCGGCAAAAGAAACGAGTTCTCCCGCTTTTACGAACAGGTGAGCACCTTCCTGGGACCAACGGAGCGTGATCTGGCAATTGTTCCCCTGATTCCCCTGCCCGGCGCGGCGAAACTCCCGCCAAGAACTGTGATGATGGCTGAACGACCCGAGGGGATTCTCCGTTTGTCCACTGAAGTAGGCGAGCTCATGGCCAAGTGGGGACCCAAAAGCCTCGGCGACGGTATCAATGCACTGACCGGGACGATGCTCACCGCCATCGAAGCCACGTGCGATCGCGAAAGGGCGGACGAGTTCGACTTGCTTATCGGCGGGTTCTTAAAATGGGTGCAGTCGGGAGAGCGGGTTCAGTAGAGCATTGTCAACTTCTGCTAACAGGCGCTTACACTCATCATGGCTATGGAACCACGGCCAGAAGAAATTCTTTGCCCTCGGATCGCCGGATTGCGGAGCGCACGATGGAGTCCGGCGGGAATTCCCAGACCTCGTCCGCTGGGTCGTAAGTAGAGGTCGGGAGGACTTTCAACAAGCCATTGCCCAAGTCCAGTGCCTGCGTAGGCCGTGAGCACTCGGTCCCCTCATCCAGCAGCCGGATATAAATCTCGACAGTTTCCGCCATGCAGTCCAATGATAACTGTTGTAAGGTGGAGGTTACGCTCATTGAGCCGATCTTACCGGCCGTCGAGCAGACGATTGGAGATGGGGGCGTAGGCGTCGATTCTGCGGTCGCGGAGGAAGGGCCAGTTGCGGCGGATGTCTTCGAGGGCCTTCAGGTCGACGTCGCCGAACAGGATTTCTTCGCGGTCGTGGGAGGCTTCGGCCAGGACTCGGCCGAAGGGATCGCAGAAGAACGATGCGCCCCAGAATTCCAGTCCGTGGCCGGGGGTGGACTTGCCGCGGATGTTGCCGGTTTCGAAGCCTACGCGGTTGACTACGGCTACGTAGACTCCGTTGGCGATGGCGTGGGCGCGCTGCATGGTGCGCCAGGCGTCGTGCTGGGCTGCGCCGAACTCGGCTTTCTCGGCGGGATGCCATCCGATCGCTGTGGGATAGAAGAGGATGGGCGCGCCCTGCAGCGCGGTTAGGCGGGCGCCTTCGGGAAACCACTGGTCCCAGCAGACTAACGTTCCGAGGCGGCCTACGCTTGTATCTAGGGCGCGGAAGCCTAGATCGCCGGGGGTGAAGTAGAACTTTTCGTAGTAGAGCGGGTCGTCGGGGATGTGCATTTTGCGGTAGAGGCCGCTTAGCTTCCCGTCAGAATCGAAAATGGCGGCGGTGTTGTGGTAAATGCCGGGGGCGCGTTTCTCGAATAACGACGCGATCAGTACTACGCCGTGCTGGCGGGCGGCGGCGGCCAACTTTTCGCTGGTGGGGCCGGGAATCGGCTCGGCCAGGTCGAAGAGGGAGTGGTCTTCGCGCTGGCAGAAGTATTGCGTCTGGAAAAGCTCGGGGAGGCAGACTACCTGGGCGCCGCGTCCGGCGGCGTCGGCCACACGTTCTAGAGCTTTTTGAAGATTCTGCTCGGGGTCGGGGCCGCACGACATTTGCACCAGGGCTATGCGGAATTTGTCAGGGGGCACGCTTCGTCCTCCGCCGAACAATATAGCATCTGGATGGCGGCTGTCAGCTTCCGGTCATGTTCCGTTCATCTTCCGTCGATCGAAGTATTCGCGAAGTTGGGCGGGCAGGATCGTCGGACAAGGGTAACTTTCTTAGCGAGGTGACCACGCTCAAAAAGGGAACACCACTCTCACGGGAAGGCCCAAGTTACCAAGGTTACGTCTCTCACCCTCTGGGTATCGGGACGAGCCTCACCTTCCGAGTGAAGATAGAGGATATGAGATTAGATGTGCTTTCGCTTGTGTGGCGGCTTGATTGCTTGTCGTGTGTGTTCACTGTTTTTTCGACGATTCTGATAGGTAGAAGATGCTGGACAGGCTGGGTGCTCGCGGCGGTCAACAGCCTGATTATTTGCGTCATCGGGTTAAGAACAGGACAACTAGGCTTGATTCCAGCGAACCTATTTTGCATCGTCCTCTACGCAGTCAACCTTCGAACGTGGCGCAAGGCCGAGCTCTCCTGAGTCGCGCCTATTTTGCCTCGTGATTGTCGCATCGGGAAAACAGTCATTTTGAGGACGCTACGGTGTGCGCTTGAGCGCCAGATCCAGGCTGGTTCCACCTTGCTTCCAAACGCCCGTAATTCTTGAGCTGTCGCTCTCCATGGTGCCGTCATAGGCACACAGACCGGGTGTGCTTTCGAAATGCAAAGTTGACTTCCTATAGGTGATAACCGTGATCTGGACGCCGGAAACATCCTGATCAGGGTAGTCGATGGTGCCGCGCAGGCTGCCGTCCTGCTCGGCGGAAATGTGCACCACTACATGCTTCTTAGGTTGGCCACCCGGATTGAGCGTTCCCGTCCATTCTCCAACGACCGGCGGTGTGTCTTGCGCCGTGAGACGGGGCGCGATGCTAACAGCGAGCATGAATGCCAATCCCACGTAAAGCGCGAACGATGAATGGCGAAGCGCTTTCATAGTGGACTCTTCCTTTCTTACGAAGCGTACCACGCCAAGGCCTACCACGGCCTCGTAGTTGCGAACGTCCGCGTGGCATCCTTTCGCGCTGTTCCTGTAAAGTAATTCCTCGGGAGACTTACGAGTCGAATTGGAGGCGTCATCTTGAAACAGGGCAATCATGGCGGTGGGCATTCTGCGGGAAAGTCGCATGGTAATTCAGGGCATGCCGGGGATGGGGTGGAGCGTCATCTGCATAACCCGATTGAAGACCGGCTGATTCCGTTGGAGCCGCTGGATCTGGGCAAGGTGAAGTCGATTGACGATCTGGTGCGGGCTATGTCGAAGACGGCGTTTACCGGGCGGCAGCTCGGGGAAGCTGCTGACGTGCTGGAGGCTATGGCTCGCGATGAAGATTGTTTCGTTGTGATGACTTTGTCGGGTGCGATGACTGTGGCCAAGCAAGGGTTGATCGTGACCGAGTTGATTGATCGGGGCATCGTGAATGCAGTGGTCTCAACTGGAGCGCTGATGGCTCATGGGCTGGTGGAGGCTACCGGACGCGCGCACTTTCGGGCGAATCCGGAGGTTTCGGACGAGGAACTTTATGAGCAGGGTTACAACCGGGTGTACGACACGCTTGAGCCGGAGCAGAACCTCGACGACGTGGAAGAAGTGATGACGACGGTGCTGGAGGGTTGGGACCACAATGAGGTGATGTGTTCGTACAAGCTGAATCATGCGATCGGGGCGTATCTGGCCAAGAACGTGCCCGAGCGGGGGATTCTGAAGTCGGCGCATGATAAGGGTGTTCCGGTGTTTGTGCCGGCGTTCAGCGATTCGGAGATGGGGCTGGACACGGCTTTGAATAATCGGATGCGGGAGTCTACCGGCAGGCACAAGATTCGATTTGATCCATTTCTCGATCTGGAGCACTTTGCTGCTACTTTGCTGCGGCAGAAGAAGCTGGGAATTCTGACGATCGGCGGGGGAGTGCCGCGGAACTGGTCGCAGCAGTTTGGTCCGTTCTGCGAGTTGCGGCACCGGCGGCTTGGGGAGAATATTCCGCTGAAGCGCTATCACTATGGGTTGCGGATTTGTCCGGAGCCAGTTTATTGGGGCGGGTTGTCGGGCAGCCCATATAGTGAAGCGATTTCGTGGGGGAAGTTTGTGCCCCCGGCGGAGGGTGGGCGGTTTGGGGAAGTGTTTGTGGACGCTACTGTGGGGTTGCCGCTGATTGTGGCTGCGGTGCTCGAGCGGCTGGATAAGAAGGGGAGTAAGGCAGGCAAGGGGAAGGCGGCGGCGGCGAAGAAGTGAAATCGCTTAGGGATTTTGCAGTCGGGCACGGACAAAAACGACCACCGGGGCTGAAGCCCGATTCATTTTCTTGGGCTTTTACGCGGCGTTGAAGCGCCGCTTTGTGCTTGGCGGTTGAGTAGGTTGACGGCTTGCAGCGGCTGATGCACTGCGGCCCGGAACACCCGGGCCGCCGGACTTGCGGATGCGCCCCTCTCCGCATGTTCTTGGCATCCCCCCGTGGCCTGAAGCGGCTTCTGCTACGCTTCGGTTTCTGACGACGAGGTGTCGCGCGTCTTGCGGTAGAGCGGGGCTTGAATGCTGTTTTCCAGTACCTGGGCTTCTGCTTCCACCCAATCCTGCAAAGCAAAACCTTCGGTCTGGCCGCGCTTGTCGTACAGTTGCTGCGCGTGGAGCCGGATCTTTCTTTCTAACAATTCAGTTATGAGTGCTTGCTGCTTTTGTCTACGGGTATCGCTGTCCACACTATTCCTCTTGCTTATAAAGGTATTTATCTACAGTTCTATGATAGGGGAAGGCTGTTAACGGAAGATTACATTTGGCAGCAGTTGGGGTTACTAAAGTGCAATTATAGCATGCCGGTCATGAATCGTGTCGCAAGGAGCGCCTCACGGGTTGAAGCGCGCATGTTTCGCGGTCTCTAGCGGCACGATTGAAGTGGTACCCTTTCCCGAACCTCGCTGGCACTCGAAGTCGAGGTCCACACTTCTGGCGTCCGTGGAATACCCACTTCTCGCAAAAGACGCGAGAAATGGGGCACCCGGCCTTGATTTCAGGTCCTAGTCGAAGATCAGCACGGCCGAGGCTATCACCGTGGTCCACAGGCCTCGCTTGTCTCCTACAGCCGATTGCGTGACGTTGGCGGTGCGGACGATTTTGTTGGAGAGGCGGTAGATTTGCTTTTTCTCGTCCCAGGAGCGGTCGGGGTCGAACTCCACGTTAAGGGTGGTGGCGAGCATTTCGGCGGCTAGTTCTTCGGCGTATTCTCCTGCGGCGTCTTCGGTTTCACCGAAGGAGTGGTGCTCGCTGAGGTATCCGTAAGTGTTTTTGTCGGCGGGGATGGCTACGCCGATCGAGGACGCGAGCAGGCGGTGGGCTTCGTGGGTGGAGTTTTCAGCGACCACCGCGAACACGACTTCGCCGGGGCTGAGATACTTCACGCCCTCTTTGCGGGCCAGCATTTTGCAATTGGGAGGGAAGATGGAAGAGACGCGGACCAGGTTCTGGGCCGCGATTCCCGCGTCGCGCAAGGCCAACTCGAAGGATGTTAATCGTTCTCGATGCTTCCCGACTCCCTTGGTGAAGAACATCCGCTTGGGAACCATGTCTTTACCCAACGCTGTTTACCTCCGGCACGAAAAAATTTGAGATTGAGAGTGCACATTAACATAATGGTTTGTAAAGGGAATATGAATTTCACGCGGGCGAGGAAAAAAATGGCGGAAACCGCTGGCGCGGTTCCCGCCACCGTGCCCGGTCCGTTTAGGGGGAGGGCGCCGGGCAAATCCGGAATACTCTAACACAGGTTCGGCCCCGGTCAACTAAAAGGCTGCCGCTTTTCGGATTTCCGAACAGGAGCGGACAGTCGCCTGGACGACGTCACTTGGCGGCGACGGAACTCACCGTGATGGTGTCCCCGTCCAAAGTGCCCGTTACAGTGGCGTTCTTGCCCGCCTGCTTGTCGAGTGTGGCCAGAGCAGCTTTGTCAGTGGTGTCCAGGACATAGGTCTTGTCGCCTACCACTAATGCGTATTTGGAGCCTTTTCCGACGCAGGTGCGGGTGCACTCAGCTGCTGTACCGCCCATGTGCTGTCGGCCGCACATGGCATCGCCGACCTCGCCGGTGAAGGTCTGCTTGCCGGCGGCGAAAGCAAACAGGCTGGAAAATACAGTCGCAAAGAAGATGACTGCTGCTACTGCCTGGAACCGGTGTGAACTGCGATTCATGCTTGATTCTCCTGAGTGGATCGGTCTTTAAACGATCGGCCTTTGTGTCGCTGGGTCAGGGAAAATGACGTTTGAGACTCGATAAGTTGATTTTACATCCCGATAGATTATCCAGCGCAAGAGGTTGCGGAGACGTCTAGGGGCTGGAATCTTTGGCTGCCGCCCAACGTAAGGCTTCCTGGCGGTCGGAGAAGGCTCGCATCTGGACGGCCTTGCCGTTTTGTATGGTGTAGACGTCTGCCAGCTTTGTATCCCGCCATTTGCTGCCGTCCTTGGGTCGAACCCAGGCGTGAACAAATACCACAACCCGGTTTCCGGAAGTGATAACACGCTCGGGCTCACTGATGGCGTCGGCCCAGGCGGCCCGCGACTGCGCTAAATAGCCCTTTACGGCTTCTCGACCGTGGTAGGTGCCGCCGCCGGGAAACGCGGCGGGTTCGATCCATTCAATCTGGGGATCGAGTGGTAGCACTGCAGCTTCGATATTGCCGCGGTTGAACGCAGCGTAGGCGGCACGGAGGTCGCTGACGGTCTGTGGCGGCACAGTTGCGCTTTCGACGTTAGCATCCTTTCGCCGGGTGCATCCGCATAGACTCAAGACCGCGGCTAGAGTGAGGAAGGTGAGTTGTTTTCCCATACGAGCGCCGTTCTGAATCGCATTGAAGGGGAATCTCAATCGTTTGTCAAATGTCGTTTTCAGCAATTTCGGTTTACTGCGTGGCCTTGACCGTGTATTGCAAGTCAACGTCTACGGTTTTGTCGCGGGCGATGGCGGTCACGTGAGGGTCAACTTCCCAGTCGAATGCGGGCGGGAGCAGCTTTCTGGCTTCGGGCAGATAGCTTTTCAGGTAGGTAGCGTCGTAAACGTCGCCCGGACGGATCTTCCAGGCGGCGCGCAACCGGGCGGTCAGGCTATTGTCGAGACCGCGGAATTGGAGCTCGCCCATGCGGTAGAGGTCTCCCTCCTGGACGACGAGGTGGTAAGCCACGCCGCCGACGACGTCATCGAATTCGGCGTTCACCTTGATCGTGGTCAGGATATATCCGCGAGAGCCGTAGAGCAGTTGGACCGCTCGCAGATCGCTTCCGAGTTGAACTGTATTTGCTGGTTGTCCGGTCTGGGCGCGGAGTAAGGGATCAAGCCGGTCGCTCGGGATCTGTTTGTTGCCCGACCAGTCCCACGCCGTGAGCTTGTACTGGAGGCCGGGAGTGACGGGAAACGAGACCTCGACGAAGGTGGGCGGCTGCTTGTTGTCGATGGAGTCGGAGGCGTCTGGTTTAATTTCCGGTTTAATGACCTTGGGCTGCGCCGAAGCGCACGCGGCCTTCAGGTATCCCTGCCCATGGTAGACGGGAAGCAGGTCGTGCTCGATGAAGTTATTCATGTAGTCGCGGGAGTATTCGCGATCGAATAGTTTTTGTGCCGCAGCCTGGAGCAGGGGCAAATCGCCTGCCCCCGCGCCCGGGAACTCGGCCTGGTGGATACGAATGCTTACGCCGGTGACGTTATAGGCAAACGACTCGAGCCGCTCATCCTTGCCGTTCGTGCGCGCGTATTCCACGCGGCCGGGGACGCCGTTTTCGACCAGCATGGCTTGGAGGACGTCCGAGACCTGGTCGGGCAAACGGCCGTTGGCGGGCAGTTCTCCGTTGAAAAGGGGAATGCGTTCGTGCAGCCTGTGGAGCAGTTCTTCGTCGGAGAACCAGACGAAGTCGGCAAAGCGCGCAGGGACGAACTTGTCGGCGTCGATGACGTGAAACTCCAGCTTGGTGCCGGCGGAGGAATAGGAGTACGTGTAGGTGATGTCGCCGAAGGCTCCGGTCTCGCCGAGCTGGCGGGCTGCCTTTTTGAAATCCTCTTCGTGGGCGATGGTGCCGATGGGCAATCCGCTGGCGGCGGCTACGTCCTCTTGCGTGAAGCGTTTGCTGCCGGTTACTTTCACTGCGATCAGCTTGTAGGAGACCGGCGGCTGGACGCCACCAGACATCTGAGCGGCAGCGCAAAGGCAGAGCGGCAGGGAAGCGGGCAGGAAACGCGTGAGAAATCCTTGAACGAGGGTCTTCATCTACTTCGATCAGGGCGCGCTACATCGCTGGATTTGTGTTTCTTGGCAATCTCGATGAAGGCGAGGGCGGCGCGGCTGAGAGCTTTATCTTTACGGAAGACCAGGGCCAGGTCACGGCGAAGTTGGGCGTCGGCCATGGGAATCGCCACCAAGACGCCGGCGCGGACATCCTCCTGCACGTTAGAGCGGGCGATGAAGCCGACTCCGACGCCGGCGGCTACGAAGCGCTTCAGGAGTTCACTGGAATCGAGTTCCATACTGTAGTTCGGCTTCAACTTGCGCTCACGAAACAGGCCATCGAGAGCGTCGCGGGTGTGGCCTGCTTTGGGAAGAACCAGCGGATATTTGGCCAGGTCTCCCACAGGAGCGGTCTTCATCTTACCCAACGGGTGGTGCGGCGGAGCGATGATGACCAGCTCATCCTGATGGATGAGGACTACGGTCAGGCGGTTGTCTTTTACGGGGAGGGAAACCACACCGAAATCGACGGAGTTGTCGGTGACCGACTCGAGAACTTTGGCGTAGTCGGCGCGCTTGATGTTGACTGAGACGTCGGGATACTGCTTCTTGAAGTCAGCAAAGACCTCGGGAAGGATGTGCAGGCAGGTGCCTTCGTTGGCGCCCACGGTGATGGCGCCGCGGGGGACGTGCTCCATTTCGGCGAGGGAGGTGAGCATGGCCTTGCGGGCGTCGAGCGTTTCCTGAGCGTACTTTTGGAAGGACTTGCCGGCGGCGGTGAGAGAGACTTTGCCGCCGGAGCGGTCGAAGAGCTTGGCGCCGACTTCGTCCTCGACGGCGCGGATTTGGGAGGAGATGGCGGGCTGGGTGCGGAAACGCTTCTCCGCTGCCCGGGAGAACGAGGCGTGGCGGGCTACTTCGAGGAAGGTTTGGAGTTGGTCGAAGTCCATGAAGCAATTGCCAGTTGCCAGTACCCAGTTGCCAGTTAAATCGAAGCGCAATCGCGAAACTATGCAGCCTTTGCCTTTGGCTATCTTGCGAAGCGAATTGTAGCAGGGCGGCGCCGGCGCAGCCTTCGGGTCAAGCACAGAAAGCATAAGGCCCCACTTTTCGCACAACGCGAGAGGTGGGGCCATTGCATAAACACTCCCTAACTACTCTGGGCATCTATTTGATAGTGACGCTGAGAGCGTTTGATTTCCCTCCACCCGGCGTCGGGTTCTCGACCATAACGGCAGCAGTGCCGGGAGCCGCGATGGCGGCCTTAGGCACGTACACGTTCATCTGGTTCTCATTTACATATTTCGCCGAAAAAGCTTTGTTATTCCAATGAACCACCGAACCGGGCACAAAGCCGGAGCCTCGGACCGTCAACAGCATATTCCCGCTTCCATGAGCCACTGTAGCCGGAGTGGAAGAATGCGCAACCGGCGCAGGCTTAACGGCTTTGGTGTCAGTGAGGAGCAGTGTGGGGCTTTGGACCAGCACGACCTGAGTGGTAGGGCTTCCGCAGCAGCTATTGGAAATCATAATAAAAGCCAAGCCGTTAGGACCCCATTGAATAAACTTGGATGTGGAACCGGAAGTGGAAGCAAAGTCAGCCAAACTCGCCACAGCCAGAGGAGTGAACTGGGAGAGATTGTAGCTGGTGATTCCAAAGGAGCTGAAGAAAGGAGTCTGCGCCAGGGCAAACGCCCGATCGATAGCCGAATCGGGTAGGACTTGAGCCGCGTTACAGCAGCCGCTGCTCCCCACGTCGAATGTACCCTCCAGTAATCCAGTCGTGGGGTCGAATTCCTCACCGTTACCTCCGAAGATCAAGCCACCTGAATATTGGAAAGTATTTCCGGTGACAAGGTTGTTCCACTGCTGAGCCAACGTGCCGCCGGTGGAAGAGACAGTGACCTCGCTTAGCGTATCGGAATAGTAACCATAAAGCGTAGTACCACTGGCAAAGCTGACCTGGCTGATCGTCTCTGAGGTGATCGAGTCCGCGAGTTTCGTCGTATTGGTGAAGAATTGGAGAGGACCGCCGGCCGGACAGCAACTGTTCGCGTTGCTAACCACCACAGCAATCATGTTTGAGTTCGTGGGAGACACGGCGATACCTGCGGCGAGATTCGGCCCCGAATCGCTGCTTCCGAGGTCGATCGTGATGTCCTTGGTGAAGCCCGGAAGATCCAAGCGCTGTATGGAGCCATCCCCATTCAGGCCGACATAGAGAAACTTGGAGGTGCTATCGAGTGCCAGTTGCGTGGGCTCGCTGCCGGCGAAATGATATCCCGTCACCGCTCCGGTGGTGGGATTGATCACCGCGATGCTGTTCCCGTTTGTCCCGTAACTGCTCGGTAGGGAGGCGTAGATGAGCTGGGCGAACGGATCCCACACGATATCGTTGGCGGGAAGGTTTAAAACGGTGACGTCGACGGGATACGTGAGGTCAAAACTTGTGGAGGGCGAGATGGTTCCCGGAGACGGATTGGTTACGGACAACTGAACTATGCCAGCGCTGGCGAGTTCGGTGGTCGTGGGCTGAATCTGCAGCTGCCCGGAGCTGAGATAAGTAGTGGGAATGCTGGTGCCATTCCATTGCACTTTTGCTCCGGTACTGAAGTTCTGACCATTAATAACGATTGGCTCGGAGGCGGTTCCGGCCACGATCGAGGGTGGGGAAAGATTATTGATGGTGGGCTCCGGGGCGATGATCTGCAAGGCGCCGGACCCCGTGCCGCCGCCGGGCGGGGCATTAGTCACGTATAGGGAAATCTGTCCCTCGTTGGACAGAGCTGTGTCGGGAACCTGAGCTTTAATCTGAGTAGCGCTCACAAACGTTGTCGGCAACGTGGTGGTAGTGTTCGGATACGTTAGAAGGGACGCTACCGAAGAAGACAAGAATCCTGAGCCGTTAATCGTGATCGTTGTACTCGGACTGTCGACGTAAACCGTCGGGGGCGAGAGCGACGTGATATTGGGAATCGGATTTCCGCCGGTGCCTGTTAAGGGAATGGTGATCGAGCCGGTCACGCCAGTTTCGGTGATGATCAGGCTCGCCGTTAAACTTGCCTTTGCTGAGGGGGTGAAGGTCATAAACATCTCGCAGCTTTGTCCGGCCGAGATTATCCCGACGCAGGTATAGCCGTCGAAAGCGAAGTCGGCGCTATTCGTTCCGCTGATCGTCATCCCGGAAACGGTAACTGCGCTCGCGCTCGAATTGCTGACGAAAACGTATAACGGAGAACTGGTTGAGTTGAGAGAAACGGTTCCAAACGCAATTGGGTTAGGGTAAACAGTAACGGGAGTAGCCGCCAGGGCCAAGCTTCCACATAGAACAAGGCAGGCGACTGAAGTGACACGCAGCGTCCGATTCATAAGGTGATGCCTCCACGAGAAGTCCCCCCTCAAGCGCGTGTGGCGCCAGGCAGGGGCAGTCTACAGCAGTTTTCAAGGAACGCCAGTATTTCTCTGGTTAAACTTTGGCGCTGCCTGTTGCTCATGTCTTCAGAGTCTTTTGACTCTGGCGACGCCAAGGAACGGAATTCTGATGACGAAGTGTTGTAGCTGTGAGTCGATTTGTTCCGTGGATTCTTGCTGCGATATGGCGTAAAGTGCGGTGCCGAGAGGCTACTGCGGTCAGATGACACCGGAAGATTCACGCGGTGATGCAAACCTGGGGCGGCATGTGTTTGGAGCCGCGGCTTTGGGTTTTGGTTTCATCACGCTGGCCTGGCACGACTACAACGGCTCGCATCTGCCGCTGTACGTTGCCTACCCTGCCGCCGCTGGCGAGATCGTCGGCGGGGCTGCGCTTCAGTTCCGTCGGACCGCGAAGACGGGCGCCGTCATCCTTGGAGTGGTTTACTTTGTCTTTGCATCGCGGTGCGTGCCACAAATCTTCGCCCAGCCGCGAATCTACAATAGCTGGGGCAACTTCTTCGAGCAGTTCTCTCTCGTCACCGGAGCGGCGATTGTTTATGCGCGCTTGTCGGCGACATGGTCACGGCAGACGCTGAATCGGGTCGGCCGCATTCTTTTCGGCTTCTGTGCCGCTTCCTTTGCCTTTGAACAGGCTTTTTATATTGGCCCTACCGCCAGTCTTGTTCCGAAGTGGATTCCGCCAAGTCAGATGTTTTGGGCCGCAGCGACGACCGTTTTCTTCGGACTCGCGGCTGTTGCTTTTTTCAGCAATCGGATTGCACCTCTCGCGGCTCGCCTACTGACAGTGATGCTCCTGACGTTTGGGCTGCTGGTGTGGGTGCCGCTGCTTCTTTCGGATCCCCACAATCATGCAAATTGGAGCGAAGCCGTCGAGACCTTTGCGATTGCCGGAGCAGCCTGGGTACTGGCTGATCTGGGGCATTGACTGGGGATGGTTCTATGAGTGTAAACGCCTGATAGCAACAGTTTGGGAGTGGCTGCTTCACGCTTCAGACGCTTGCCCCTGCTCTGACACGAGCTGCAGAGTCAGAGTGATCCTGTTCAGGAAGAGGTTTAAATGCGAAATGCGACTTTTGTATTGTGGGCGGCTGGTTTTCTCGTTGCCCTTTCTTCCTTTGGCGCAGAAACGGACGCTTCGCTTGCCCTCTCTGTCAGGCTTGATGGCGCCTACAACAAGGGCTTCACTGTATGCACGCTTATTCGTACCTCTGAGCCTTTCAGTGTGGAGTGGACGCAGGGGAACAGGAAAAGCAGCATCTCGGGGGTGCTGCGTCAGCTTGAGGGGGATGTGTATCCTTTGACGCTCACTGTGAATCAGGGCCTCACAGACCAAGTTCTGACCTCTGCGACATGGGAACCCAAGCTGCATTTGGGAGTCGCTGATTACGTTGGGGGTGTCTTGTCAACCACCCACGTCGAGAACGAAGAGGTCTTGCTGACGAAGGGCAGTTGTCCCAGCAAAACGGACCAGCAGATGAGATAGCTGATGAAAAATCCCCATTGCACTCAAAACCCCACAATGAGCGCTATGGCCAGTTCCCCGTGGTCTTAGCGTATGATTCTTGGCGAATCGGAGTTCGCGATGAAGCTCTGGGCATGGGTGATTCTCGGGATGAGTGTCGCTGGACTTACTTTTTGGTTAATCGTCTTAACGGACGGAAATCCAGTGCTCGTAACGGTGTTCGTTTTGACGGACGCCGTGGCGACCTTAGGCGCGTTCTGGATGATGTATGTGGCGTTGCGATGTGAAGAGAATCCTTGGCCGATGTTCTGTTTGGCGTTCTTGCCCTTCGCGAGCCTGTGGTACTACTTCGAGCGGGTGCGCCACAATGCGCGCCTCATGCGTTGGCGAGGGGAACCCAATTGGCCCGAGCAGTAGCCGCCCGCGTTCGACTATTGATAAATCGCCGTTACACTCATTGGCGCGATAGGGTTCTCCGCAGCCTGGAGACTATCCAGAAACGGGCTTCTGGGTAGTTGGCCGACGGCCTACTGCTTCAACTGCTTCTCGATCGCCGCGATCACTTCTTTCGAATCAGGCGTGACTGCCGGTTCAAAACGCTGCACGACGTTGCCGTTACGGTCGACCAGGAACTTGGTGAAGTTCCACTTGATCTCGCCAGTGATGCCGGGGCCGGTGTCTTTGGTGAGGTAGGTGTAGAGCGGAGACTGGTCGGCGCCCTTCACTGAAATCTTTGAATACATGGGGAAGGTTACGCTGTATTTGCGGGTGCAGAAGGTCTTGATCTCCTCGTTCGTGCCGGGTTCCTGGGCACCGAAATTGTTGGCGGGGAAGCCGAGGATGACGAATCCCTGGTCTTTATACTTCTCGTACGTGGCTTCGAGAGCGCTGTATTGCGGGGTGTAACCACATTGGCTGGCCACGTTGACCACCAGAACCACTTTGCCTTTGTAGTTGGCCAGCGGGGCGGGGGTGCCGTCGATGGAGTTAAGGGTAAAAGTATAGATGCCCGAGGCGGCAAATAACGATCCAGCCATGATCAGCAATGCTCCGGATAGAAGATAGCCACGAAACTTGAAGAGGAATTGAAGGTATGAAGATCTCATTCGTCACTCCCGGCTGGACTGGGTCTCAACTGGAGTTGAGGATACCGGGCGCAAGGACACGCCGCAAGGGAGCAATTTGTAAAATTTCTGTCTTCTTCAGGCGGTGGTGCTGAGGGATGCGGGCTTGGCAGTCTGTTTTACGATTCGATCCACCAGTTTGAGGGCCTTGCCTGAATCGGCGGTGACGGACTCAAGTTCAGTTGCGTCGATCAAACCTTCCTCAATCGCATCAAGGGCCTGACCGGAGCGCTCCAGAACGGTGAGCAGATACTTTTGCGCGATGGGGCGATCAGCTGGATGAATGAGATCCCACCAGCGGCGGATGGAGTCCTGGACCTCAACCTCTGTCTTTTCGCCGACAACCAAGGCGTCGATTAACCGGTACACCTTGCTCTTAATGGCCTGATAAGAGACAGAAACTTCCTGGGGCATGGGTTTTTGGGACTGCTATACCTTGGTCTAGCAATCGGCCCGCCAAACCGTAGATGGTTGTACTGTAAGTCCTTTTGACTCTGGGGCCTTTGCAGTAATCCTGCGAATGGAAGAAATCCAAATTTTGGATATGAATTCTGGAAGATAACTCGCCGAAGCGTCTGTGTTGGCGCGCAACCATTCTTGGAATCATTTTCCTGCAGGCCGACTGCCCGCTCTTGTAAACCCGTTCTGCTAAACCCGAATCGTGGCAGGGCTTCGTCGGAATCATCGGCTTTGCCAGCAGGTTACAATGTTCCGCCCCGACAAACCCTCGATGGATGAGTTTCAGAGTGCGCTTATGAGAGGTTGCGGTGTGGAATGGCTTCGCATTCTCGTCAAGCATCACAACAATTCTGGAGGCTGGATGAAAACGTTGGCATGGATTCTTGTATTTCCCCTATTAATCTCAGTTCTAGGCAGAGCGCAGAGTGCGGCGCCTGCGAGCCCTTCGCAAAACACGGACCCGGTTTTGACTGGGGATGTGATCCACGGCATGCCACCGAAGTCAGACCAACCAGAGGCCCAGCCACGAATGTTCTTTCCTAAGGACACGCTGTGGGCCTGGGTGCAAGTGGACCTGGCGCCGCCGCATAACGAGATCGACCCGGGCATCTGTGCTGGGAACGCCGGGCAATACGGCGGGGTGAACGCGCCGTGCAGCATGTTTGCGCGCTATATGATCTCGGGGATGCTGGAGGTGCGTCCGTTTGGCCGGGGGCAGTTGCGGCGTGTCATGATTTTTGGGGCGCCGGCGTTCCTGTTTGGCAAAACCATTCCGCAGACTCTGTATACCTGGTCGCCGGATGCGATCGGCATCGAGCACTCGTGGGGAGGGGCAGTCTACATCGGGAAGGGATTTGAGTTTCGCATAACCCAGCATTTTTTGTTCGATCGCCTGGGCGCGCGTGACACGAACCTGGGTCCGGCCGATCAGGGCAATAATGGACCCTGGGGACGCTATATGGCGTTGGGGGTGCGCAAGTATTTTGGGACGAGACGGTGGTGATGGCGGTCACACCGGGCTGTGACGCGGGAATTAGAGGGTGCGCGCCCGCGGGGTTCTCAATGGGTTATTCTTTATAGGAGCGTTCAAATTATCTGTTTGGAATTCTGTGGGGAGGATGATGATGGCGGGCTCTTATAACGGCGTGGCGATTCCGTCCGATGGAAAGAGGATCGGTTATGCGGCAGGGAAGTACGAGGTGCCGGAAAATCCGATCGTTCCGTTTATCGAAGGAGATGGAACCGGACGCGATATCTGGAAGGCATCGCGGCGGGTGTTCGACGCGGCGGTCGAGAAAGCGTACAAGGGCAAGCGTCGCGTGGCTTGGTACGAGGTATTCGCCGGAGAGAAGGCCAAGGCTAAGTTCGACACCTGGCTGCCTGACGACACGGTGGACGCGGTTCGTGAGTTTCGCGTCGCCATCAAAGGTCCGCTGACCACGCCTGTGGGCGGCGGCATTCGGTCGCTCAACGTCGCGCTGCGCCAGATTCTGGATCTCTACTGCTGTGTGCGTCCGGTGAAGTACTACAAGGGAGTGCCGTCGCCGGTGAAACATCCAGAACGCATGGATGTGGTCATTTACCGCGAGAATACTGAGGATGTGTACGCCGGCATCGAGTGGGAAGAGGGAACTGCCGAGTGCGCGAAGCTGATCGAGTTTCTTAATACGGACATGCTGAAGGGCGGCAAGAAGCAGGTGCGGCTGGATTCGGGAGTGGGCATCAAGCCGATTTCCGTGACCGGGACCAAGCGCCTGGTGCGGATGGCGATTCGTCATGCGCTCGAGACTGGCCGCAAGACTGTGACTCTGGTGCACAAGGGCAACATCCAGAAGTTCACTGAGGGCGCGTTCCGTAAGTGGGGATATGAACTGGCTACCGAGGAATTTCGCGACCAGGTAATCACCGAGCGGGAGAGTTGGATCGTCGACAATAAAGACAAGAATCCGAACCTGACGGTGGCGCAGAATGCTGAGTCTGTGGAACCGGGGATGGAATTTGCTCCGCCCGCCTTTCGCCAGGCTGTAGAAAAGGAAGTGAAGGAAACGCTCGACCGCATCTATGCCACGCACGGCAAAGGTCAATGGAAGAAGAAGATCATGATCAACGACCGCATTGCCGATTCGATTTTTCAGCAGGTGGTGACGCGGGCGGATGAATATTCCGTGCTGGCTTGCCCGAACCTGAACGGCGACTACATTTCTGATGCCTGCGCGGCGCAGGTGGGCGGGCTGGGCATCGCTCCTGGAGCGAACATTGGCGATGGCTATGCCATTTTCGAGGCCACGCACGGCACGGCTCCGAAGTATGCGGATAAAGATGTGATCAATCCCGGGTCGGTGATGCTCTCGGGAGTGATGATGTTTCGCTTTCTGGGATGGAACGAAGCCGCCGATCTGATCGAGGGCGGGATGGAGCGGACGATTCTCCAGAAGAAAGTCACTTATGACTTTGAGCGGCTCATGGAAGGCGCGACCAAGGTCAGGACCAGCGAGTTTGCCGACAGCATCATTGAGAATATGGGCGCGGCGGTGCTGGTGTAGGAGCAGCTAGCAGTTGGCAATCGGCAGTTAGCAGAAGACCTCGGTTCGCCGCGTGGACTTGTGAGCGCTAAATGCCAACTGCTAATTGCTAATGGCTTAATTTTGAAAGGACTCATACATGCGCAAGAAAGTCACCATCGTAGGTTCGGGGAACGTAGGAGCGACGGCGGCTCACTGGATTGCCTCGAAAGAGCTTGCGGATGTCGTTCTCATCGACATTATCGAAGGCGTGCCACAGGGCAAGGGGCTGGATTTGCTCGAAGCCATGCCGATCGAGAAGCGCGATTCTTACATCACCGGCACGAACGATTACAAAGACACGGCGAATTCCGACATTGTCGTGATTACCGCGGGCATTCCGCGCAAGCCGGGGATGAGCCGCGACGATCTGCTCAACACTAATTACGGCATCATGAAGGCAGTGGTGGGCGAAGTGGTGAAGTATTCGCCGAATTGCATTCTGATTATTGTGTCGAACCCGCTCGATGCGATGGCGCAGGCGGCTTATAAGCTGAGCGGGTTTCCGCGTGAGCGCGTGGTCGGAATGGCGGGCGTGCTGGATTCTGCGCGCTTTCGAGCCTTCATCGCCGACGAATTGAAAGTCAGCGTGGAGAACGTGACCGCATTCGTGCTCGGCGGACATGGCGACACCATGGTGCCGCTGCCGCGCTATTCGACAGTAGCGGGGATTCCGATTATTGAGTTGATTGAGAAATCCCGGCTTGAAGCTTTGGTGCAGCGTACGCGGGAAGGCGGCGCGGAGATTGTGAAGTACCTGAAGACGGGTTCGGCTTACTACGCGCCGTCGGCAGCGGCGACCGAGATGGTAGAGGCGATTCTCAAAGACAAGAAGAAGATTCTGCCCTGTGCTGCGTACTTGCAGGGCGAGTACGGGATCAGTGGCCTCTACGTGGGCGTGCCGGTGAAGCTTGGCGCGAAGGGCATTGAGCAGATTATCGAGATCAAGCTTACTGCCGAAGAGAAAGCTGGGCTCGATAAGAGCGCGGCGGCAGTGAAGGAGTTGTGTGGGGTGATTGGAGTCTGACCACGCCCTCAGTGGCTGAAGCCGGACTTCAAATCAGAGCCTGATCGGCACGACTAAACGTCGTGCCCTTCCCGATTTCGTGCTTTCCCGATCTCGTCCCTACAGTTAGACACTCCCGTCTACACCTTCTCGATCGTTACCTTCTTCACCACCACATCCTTGTTCGGCCGATCGTTGCGCCCGCGCGGGACTTCGGAAATCTTCTTGACAATATCCTGACCCTCGACGACTTCGCCGAAGATCGTGTGCTTGCCCGTGAGCCAGGTTGTGGGTGCAACCGTGATGAAGAATTGCGAGCCGTTAGTGTTGGGGCCGGCGTTGGCCATCGCTAGCTTGCCTGCCTTGTCGAGCTTATGGGGAGAACCTTTGGTTTCGTCTTCGAACTGGTAGCCGGGGCCTCCCATGCCGGTGCCTTGCGGGTCTCCGCCCTGGATCATAAACTCGGGGATGACGCGATGGAAAATCGTGCCGTCGTAAAGGCGGTCTTTGGATTTATTGCGCGTCGAAGGATGCGTCCACTCGCGCTTGCCCTCGGCGAGTTCCACGAAGTTGGCTATGGTTTTGGGTGCGTCTGCTTCGAAGAGGCGGCAGACGATGTTGCCTTCGCTGGTTTCAAAGGTGGCGTAGAGTCCGGGTTGGCGGGTCATGAGGTCCTTTCAGTCGATAGTCGTTGGTCGTTAGTCGTTGGCCGAGGCGGCTGTCTCCGCATCTCAGTTCTGACTTGCCGGTGGCTTCGTCGCAGCCGGTGCGGGCTTTGCCGCAGCCGGTGCGACCGTGCCGTGAACGATCTTGATGTGAATAATCTTCACCGGACGAAATGGCCGGTCATTCCTGGGGTCGGTGGCCATGCGCGCGATCTGTTTGACGAGGGCGACGGTGGCTTCGTCGCACTGGCCGAAGATGGTGTAGCTGCCGCTAAGGTGAGCACTGTGGGCGACGTCTTCCGTAATAAAAAACTGTGATCCGTTGGTATCGGGGCCGGAGTTCGCATAGGCGAGGCGTCCCGGCTTGTCGAACAGTAGGTCGGAAGAAACCTCGTTTTTGAACTGATATCCCGGATCGCCTGACCCATCGCCTTTGGGGTCGCCCCCTTGAATCATGAAATCAGGAATCACACGATGAAAAATTGTTCCGTCGTAAAGCGGCACGCCATGCTTAGTGACTCCGCTGGCGGGATTTTTCCAGTCTTTGGTTCCCGTGGCGAGTCCGATGAAGTTAGCGACGCCGATAGGAGCTTTATCGGGGAACAGCGTACATGTCATGTTGCCCGCCGTCGTTTCGATGATGGCGGTGGTTATGCCGGCTGCCGCATGTTGCACAGGCGGCTTGGGTGCCGTAGCCGGTTTGGCCGCGGGCGGTGCCTGGGTACTCGATTGCGCCCAAACTGCGAGCGCAGAAATGAACAGTAGAGCGGAGACTAAGAGGCCATTACGCATGAATGCTCCTTGCACGGGCACAGCGTGCCGCGCTGGTTTATCAAAAGTCGGTTTATCAAACACTCGATTGTAACGTTGAATTGTACGACAAGAGAAGCCTGACAGCGCGGCTGCTAATGTGACTGGGCCTGCAGCTCACGGCTGACCGCCTCGACCTGGCGGAAAACGCGCAGAAGATTGCCGCCGAGAATCTTTCTGATGTCGTCCGCGCTGTATCCGCGATCGAGAAGGCCCTGCGTAATTTTCGGCAGATCGGCAGCGGAGTCCATCCCCTGCGGCGTGGCGCCACTGACGCCATCGAAGTCAGAGCCCAAGCCGACGTGATCTACGCCGGTGATCTTGGCGATGTGGTCGATGTGGTCAATCAAGACCTTGAAAGGCGGCCGCGGAATCTTCGCCGTCCACTCGCGCTCGATGCGATCCTTTTCGATGTAGTTGACCGGCTTGCCCTGCGCCTTCAATGAGTCAAGGTAGTTCTGAACCGCAGCCTTTTCATCTTTGTCTTGAGCTTCGTCCGCATTGCGGAAACTCTGGTCCAGGAAGGCGGAATAGAAGTTCACCTGCACGACCCCGCCGTTCTTGGCGACCGCGCGCAACATGTCGTCCGTCATATTTCGCGGTGTGTCGACCAGGGCACGGGCTGAGGAGTGCGAGGCAATCACCGGAGCCTTGGTCGTGGCAATGGCGTCCCAGAATGTTTTGTCAGCGACGTGCGAAATATCGACCATCATGCCGAGACGATTCATTTCCAGCACAACCTGCCTGCCGAAATCCGTGAGGCCATTGTGGCGTTCAACCTTGGAATCGTCCATGTCGCCGGAGGAGTCGGCCCATTCGTTGGTGTTCGACCAGGAAAGCGTCATGTAGCGCACGCCGAGGCGGTAGTAATCTCGCAACAGGTGTATGTCGTTTTCAATCGAGTGACCGCCTTCGATTCCCATGAGCGCGGCGAGCTTGTGTTGTTGGTGGGCGCGCTCGATGTCGGCCACGGAAAAGGCCATCATCATGCGGTCGGGATGCCGCGCCGCCTGCTCATAGACAGAATCGATGAGATCGAAGGTGTGCTGAGCGAAGTGGCCCTGGTTGGTCGCGGGGTCCACCCAGATGGAAAAGAATTCGGCGCCCAGATTGCCGCGGCGGGCTTTGTCGAGGCTGATATGTCCGACGTCGTTGGGATCGGTTGAGCCAATGTCGAAGCCTTCGTCAAGGAAACGCTGCGGCGTGTCGGCGTGGGTGTCGACGACGATCGCGGAGTCGTGAATGGCTTGAGCCTTGGCGCTGACGGAGGTGTCCGGCTGATTCGCCGACTGCGCATCCGCACAGGAAGCGGCAAGAACCAGACATGAGAACAGCAGAATTCTGAAATAAGTCATTCTGAAATGAGTCATAGAGTTGGAGCGCCCACGGGTCAGTCCGCGGGCAAGTCAACGATTGTATAGCCTAAGCGCTGGGAAGAAAGCGCGATTCGAGAAGGAACGTTTATCGGAGCGCTGCCAGCGCTTGCTCGACGCACGCTGCGAGGGGCTGACTGGTGTCGATCACCGTCCTGGGCAGAGTGATGGCTTCGAATCGGGACTTCACTTCCAGATAAAGCTGGAAGTTACGATTGCCGGCGGGATGCGCTCGGGATGCGGACTGCTCCTCGACGCGCTGCCGGGTCACTTCCTCCGGGCACACGCACTCGATGATGCGCCAGCTCTGGTGCAGGGCAGCGGCTGCGTTCACCGCGTTGTCGATCTGGTAGCGGCGAGAGAACGGACGGCCGTCGAGAAACACCGTCCGATTCGGGGCCCGCCGCAGGAGCTGGCCTGCGGTTTCAAGCATCACCTGCAGACAGAAATCATCCTGCGAAGAAGAATATTCGATCTCGTCCGGAAAGAAGAGCGCGTGACGAACCTCGTCTTTGTTAAGTACGCGACCCGAAGTACGAGCGGCCAGTGCGCCTGCGAGTGTAGTTTTGCCGGTACCGGGAAGGCCGGCCATCAGAACAATCATGGTTCATTAAAGCACGCTCGATGTTCCATCCCTGAATCGCGCTGAGCAACAAATTCATCCATAGGCTAGGGTCGCTGGCAACTCTACAGGAGGCATAGATGCCGCTCGTTCGAATTTCTTTACGCGAAGGTAAAACCGAAGAATATAAAAAAGCACTGGCGGACGGCGTGCATCGAGCGCTGGTGGAGGCCATGGACGCGCCTGCGCAGGACCGATTTCAGGTGATCACGGAGCATCCGGTGAGCGGCCTCATCTACGACCCGGCCTACCTCGGAGTGCAGCGCACGGATAACATCGTCATGGTGCAGATCACGCTCTCAACCGGACGCAAGCTGGCGCAGAAGCGCAAGCTGTTCAAGCGCATGGCGGAAATTCTGGCGGAGAATCCCGGGCTGCGACCGCAGGATCTGATGGTCAGTCTGGTGGAAGTCGCGTGGGAGAACTGGTCGTTTGGCAACGGCGAAGCGCAATATGCGTTGTAAGGGACTTCGTAAGGGACTCTGTAAGGGAATATGTAAGTGACTACTCGGCGCGGCCGTCGGCGGTGATGATGGCGGGCTCGGAGTGGTGCTCCAGAGGAACGACATCCTGGGTTTCGCGCCAATCGGCATAACGGCCCGAGACCATGATGTGGAACACCCACTGGCGACGCTCCTCTTCGGGCTCAACCAGGCCGATGGCCTTCATATAGAAGAGGTAGTGTTCCATCCAGTGAATCTGTTCCTGAGTCATGCCGCGGCGTTGCAGGTCTACCGTGAGACCGGCGAGATGAGAGGACGCGGTCTCGCCCTCGGCCGGAGCCGCGTTGCGATTGTGGCGGCGAAGTTTTTTCTGCACCTTCACCGTTCGTACCGCTGAATTCACCTGAATCTGTTCGTGAAAGCGGTAATAGTAAGCTTGCGAAATGTCCTGCACAAAGTCTCGGGTCCAGGGACGGCAGTAACGCCGCGAAGGATCCAGGCGCGGATCGAAGCGCAGCGTTTCCCCCGCGATGATGGGCTGCAGCGCTCCGCTGGCCTTCAGCGCTTCGAGTTCGTCGTCGTCCTGAATGCGGGGCAATTCCAGCCGGTCAACTTCTGCGTTCTGCGCCAAAAGCGATTCGTGAGTCGGCCGGAACATGGGATGCCACAACGTCCAATGCAGCCGCGGGAACCGGCGATGATGAACCTTGTGCACAGCGGTAGCTGTGACGGCAAACAGCGGGCTGCACAGGCAAGCCAGCATGGCCAGAAGAATTAGTTGACGTTGTGGTTTTATTCTCAATGATTTCTGCAGTCTTCCGAAGCGGCTCAACCTACGACCGTCCGGACATTCTAAGCTATCGTGTCAAGCGTCCAACCCGCTGATCGCACGGCGTGGTTACCAAAGTGTCTGCCGGGATCATCCCCGGCCTGGTTACCCCCCGGTTACTAAGCGGTTCTGTGACGCGCTTGCCTGATGTATAGGAGCACGCGAAACGCCATCTCCGCGCAGGATTGCGGCCCGTCCATGTCCTCTGGGAGCAGCTAGTTAGCGCTGATTCGGAGATGGCAGGCGGGTGCTGGGACTGCAAAAGTGACAAAAATCAGCGCCGGAAAAGGTCACCGACCGCTTGCTTCATGACCGCGCCGCCTACCTCGGAAATGGCGCGGGTCAGCGGGATATCCTTGGGGCAGACTTCGACGCAGTTCTGCGCGTAGCCGCACTCCTGAATGCCGCCGTCGCCCATCAGCGCTGTGAGACGCTCGCGCTGCAGCTCTTTGCCGGTGGGATGCGTGTTGAACAGTCGCACTTGCGCGATGGTAGCCGCGCCCACGAAGCCGGTGTCTTCGTTAAATTGCGGGCAGGCCTCCATGCAGCAGCAGCAAGAGATGCAGCGAGAGAGAGGATAAGCCGCTTCCTGCTCTTCTGGCGAAATGCGAGGCCCGGGGCCAAGGTCGTAGGTGCCGTCGATCGGTACCCAGGCCTTGACGGTTTTGAGATTCTCGAAGAGAACGCTGCGATCGACAGCAAGATCGCGGACGATGGGGAATTTCGAGAAAGGTTCGAGTTTTACTGGTTGCTCGAGGTTGTCGATCAAGGCCGAGCAGGCCATGCGCGCGCGTCCGTTGATGAGCATGGCGCAGGAGCCACAGACTTCCTCGAGGCAGTTCGAGTCATAGGTGATGGGCGTGGTCGCCTTGCCCTCGCGGGTGACGGGGTTGGCGGCAATCTCCATGAGCGAGGAAATCACGTTCATGCCCGGATGGTGGGCGAGTTCGAACTCTTCCCAGTACGACTTGGAAGTCGGGGTGTTCTGGCGCTTGATCTTGAGGATGACGGATTTATTAGCCATTACGCGTCCCAGTTATTTCCCTTGCTTCACCTCGACGACGCGCGATGAGTCGCCTGATCGACACCAAAAGGGCAATAGCCCACAAAACTACAATCGGCCATCCGATGACTCGGTGCCGCATGATGGCGACCGCGCCGTATAAAATCCAGCCCGCTGAAATGAAGACTCCGAACCAATCGGGTTTCTCGCTCTTAGTCGGCTTAGATGTCACATAATCGAACATTTCCACTCCTCACACTCGGCTCGCCTCGTTGGACGGAGAACCTTTCTGGTCAGCCGGAGCGCCTTCAATCGCGAACTATTCGCTTCGCTCCCGATCTCCAATCCTGTTTTACTTCACCGCATCATACTTCCTCGGCCTCGGCGGAATCAGCGAAGTATCCACCGGCTCGAACTCAAACTTCGGTTCATCTGCATCCGGCGCAAAATATGCCTTCGTCGTCTTCAGAAAGTTCTTGTCATCGCGGTCGGGGAAATCCGGTTTATAGTGCGCGCCGCGCGACTCATCGCGCAGACGCGCTCCTTGTGCAATCACTCGGGACAACTGCAGCATGTTGTAAAGCTGGCGGGTGAAGACCACGCTGGTATTCGCCCACTGCGTACGGTCGCTCAGGTTCACCTTGCGGAAGCGTTCGAGCATCTCCACCAGTTTCGCATCCGTCTGCTGCAAATTCTTGTTGTAACGGATGACCGTGCAATCTTTGGTCATCAGTTCGCCCAGCTCGCGCCACAGCCGGAATGGATTCTCGGTGCCGGAGTTGTTCATGAGCAGGGCATTGCTCTCTTCCTGCTTCTTCTTTTCTGCCTCGAAGACTCCATTGCCGTCGGGAAGCGCCTGCAATCCGCGCGCATACTTAACCGCGTTCGGCCCGGCGATGCTTCCTCCATAGATACACGAAACCAGCGAGTTCGCGCCCAGCCGATTCGCCCCGTGATATTGATATTCGCACTCGCCCGCGGCGTAGATGCCGGGGATGTTCGTCGCCTGCTTGAAGTCGATCCACAGGCCGCCCATGGTGTAATGCATGCCGGGGAAAATCTTCATGGGCGTGTCGCGCGGATCGTCGCCCACAAACTTCTCGTAGATTTCGAGAATGCCTTCCAGTTTGCGGTCGAGAATCTTGCGGTCGATGTGCGTGAGGTCGAGGTAAACCATCGGCTTGCCGTCAATGCCGAGGTTGTACTCGAAGACCACCTTGAAGATGGCGCGGGTAGCAATGTCGCGCGGCACGAGGTTGCCGTACTTGGGATACCACTCCTCCAAAAAATACCAACGTTCTTTTTCCGGAATGGTTTTCGGATCGCGTTTATCACCTGCCGTCTTCGGAACCCAGACGCGTCCACCCTCGCCGCGTGCCGATTCCGACATAAGCCGCAGCTTGTCTTCTCCAGGGATGCAGGTGGGATGCACCTGAATGAATTCGCCGTTCGCGTAATAGCAACCCTGCTGATAGAGCGCCGACTGCGCCGATCCGGTGCAGACTACAGAATTCGTGGACTTCCCAAAGACGGCTCCATTGCCGCCGGTGGCGATGATAATGGCGTCGGCCGGGAACGTGCGAACATCCATCGATCGCAAATCCATCGCGCAAATGCCGCGACAGACGCGGTTTCCGTCGAGCACGGCCGAAAGAAATTCCCAGTGCTCGTACTTCTTGACCTTGCCTTCGGATTCGTATCGCCGAACTTGTTCATCCAGCGCGTAAAGCAACTGTTGGCCGGTGGTTGCTCCGGCAAAGGCAGTGCGGTTATATAAAGTTCCACCAAAGCGGCGGAAGTCGAGCAAGCCCTCCGGCGTGCGGTTGAAAGGGACGCCCATGCGATCGAGCAGATCGATGATGCCGGGCGCGGCCTCGCACATGTCCTTCACCGGTGGCTGGTTCGCAAGAAAATCTCCGCCGTAGACCGTGTCGTCGAAGTGGATCCAGGTCGAATCGCCTTCGCCCTTCAGATTCTTGGCAGCGTTGATGCCGCCCTGGGCGCACACCGAGTGCGAACGCTTCACCGGAACAATCGAAAAGAGATCGACGTTCGCGCCCATCTCAGCAATCTTGATGACGGCGGAGAGTCCCGCGAGCCCGCCGCCTACGACGATGATTTTCGGAGCTGCCATCTTTCCTCTACCGGCCTTCCGTATTCTTTGGCGCTTGATTCTTTGCCGCTTGTGCCGATTGCATTCCCGCCGTCCCCGGCTCATAGGGCTGCTGCGGGCGTGAGCGGAATGAAGCCAGGCTGGCCAGTCCCGCTCCCGTCAGGATAAGGAAGAACGCTAAACAGACGACCAGAAACCGTTTCTGCGCCTTCTCGCCGGACACGATGCCCCACTTCGCGGAGAACAGCCAGATGCCGTAGGCGAAGTGCCAGGACGCCGCGATCAATCCGACAACATAAAAGAGGAAGAACGGAATCTGAAATACTTCGGACTGCACCTTGCCAAACGATGCGCTCGGGTAGGCATGCAGATCGACTCCGGTAAAGCGCATCGTCCACGTATGCCAGAGGATGTAGACGAAGGCGATGCCGCCGGTCCAGCGCTGCGCGGTGTACATCCAGTTCCCGGTCCAGGGATATTCCATCGTGTTCCCCTCGCCGCGGTACCAGATGTAGAAGCCGTAAAGTGCGTGGAACGCGATGGGCAGCCAGATCCCAAACAACTCGAGCAGCGGAACCAGGGGAAGATTCGCCAGAAAGCGCACCTGGCGGGCATAGGCATCAGGCCCGCTGATCGCGGTGGCGTTTGAAACCAGAATGTGTTCGAACAAGAACGCGCCCACCGGAACGATGCCGGAAAGCGAATGCAGGCGGCGCAAGAAAAATGAAACGCCGCTTCCGGCGCGCAAGGGTGCTACGCCATGCGTTGCGTCTTTCACCACAGCGGGAGCAGTAGAACTGGCTGCTGAAGCCACGAATCGCTCCTTATGAGTTCGGATACGTTCTTCTTAACGGCTTAAGAATGACAAAAGAACTTTTTATTATCCGGCGGCGGGAGAAGTGAAGTCAAGGAAAGCAGATGCCAATCGCCAGCGCAATCGTTACTTAACATGATCACACCAGTCTAACAATTCATGGAATGCCGCGCCCCTGTGGCTGTATTTAGACTTCTCTTCGGCGCTCAACTCGGCGAATGTTTTCTTGATCTGCGGAAAATAAAACAGCGGATCGTAGCCGAAGCCACTCTCGCCGCGCGGCTTGTCGAGAATGATCCCCTCGGCAACGCCGCGAAACGCAGCCAGTACCTTACCGTCGCGGGCTGCGGCCAGCACGCAGACGAATCGTCCAGTACGTTGGGCCGGTGGAACGTCCTTCAGTTCCCGTAGAACGCGCGCGTTGTTGGCATCGTCATCGGTGTTCCTGTCAGCTTTCTCAGGTTGGTCGGCGGCGTAGCGGGCAGAGTGCACGCCGGGTGCGCCATGCAGAGCATCAATCTCCAGGCCAGAGTCGTCAGCGACGACAGTTTCTCCCGGAACATGTTGGCTGTAGGCCTCCGCCTTTTTGCGCGCGTTGGCCTCGAACGTGAGGCCGTCCTCAACTACGGACGGCAGGGAAGAGAAGCCAGGGACGCCGGCGACCTCGACTCCGTGTCGTAGCGCAGCGCCAGCGAAGTCGCGCAGTTTGCCCGGATTCGAAGTTGCAATAAGAATCTTTCGCATCACGATTTTGGTAGCGCCGCCGTCTCGGCGGCTGTCCCTTCGGCAGCCTCGGGGCAGGACGTGCCTTGCCCTAACGGCCGGCGAGACGCCGGCGCTACGGTTTTCAGCGAGGCCAGCACAAGTACGATCGCGATAATCGAGATCCACCCACCCGCACTGCGATCCCAGGTTCGAATAAAAGTGATCTGCACCCGATTCGGACCCGCTTCCACCGGAACCAGCATCTGCCCTGTGTCTTCGCGGGCGCCCGCCTGCACGAGCCGCCCATTCACTTCAACCTGCCACGCTGGATAGTTGAACAGCCGCAACGCCAGGTTGTCCGGTGCGGACATCTCCGCCGTGAACAGTTTGAGCTCCGGATTCCATTCGGACACATGGATCGCAGCATGAGCCGGTCCATCGACAGTGACGCGGCGAGCATCTTTATCTACCGATGAAGGATCAGCCCCCTGCGGCGTATATTCGTCGACGCCCTCGCATCCCGCGCCCGTCGCCATGAAGGTCTGCATCTCGCGCAGGTCGGCGGCGTGGTCCCACCAGGGCGGTTGGAAGTGCCGCCATCCGAAGGCGAGCACGCCCAGCATCGCCACGTAGATTCCAACTCGCACCGTCCATCGCCGCACACCCAGGACGACCAGCAAAGTGAATGGAACGCCCAGGCACAGCATCCAGCGCCAGGGAAACTGCATGAACTGCAATTTAGGAAGCACATTCCACAGCGGGCTGCTGATCGATACCATGAGCAGCGCACTGGCTGCGGACCAGACAACCAGCGAGTACCAAAGCATGCAATCGCGGCGGCGCCAGCTACGGGCGGCCCAGGCCGCGGCTAAGGTCAGCAAGATCTCAGCAACCGCTATCCAGGAGACAACGCGATTGAAGGCATCGTGGTCCGGAACGGAAGTGCGGGCGAACAGAAAACTGTCGACCGGACGCAGCCCCGAGGAAACAGCCTCCGCAATGTTGACCCACTTCTCTTCGTAGATCGCAGGCAACAAATAAAAAGCAGCCAGCGCGGCGCCCAGAATTACCGCGGCAGTTCCCACCAGCAGAACGCGAGGCGAGCGCCGCTGCCATGCGATCACTACCATCAGCAACGCCAAAGAATAATGAATCATCACCGCTGCCGGTTCATTGGTCAGCCATGCCCCAGCGAGCAGCAGAGCTAGAAAAACGGTTATGCGACGGCCTTTCTCGTCCGCCTTCAGCAATAGCAACAGCAGCAGCGGCAGCAACGCACTGGCCAGCAGTTCAGCGAACGCGCTCCGCCAGTAGACGATCACAAGGTGATAAGGATTGACGGCATACAACACGCCGGCGAAGGTTGCGTCGCGCCGGTCGAGCCAGCGACTCGCCAGTAGAAACATGGACACGCCCGCGGCCACCAGGACAAGCCAGATATAAATGCTCGAGACTAGCGTCCAGGGAAAGATCGCACTGAGAACCGCACCGAGCGTCCAGGAGGTCGGAGGATAAAAGAGGAACCGCGGTTCGCCGTAGGCAAAGTTCGAGAGAGCCGCCCAGCGCGGGTAAACGATCCCGAGCTTCCATTGCGAGAGAACTTCGAGCCACGAGTACAAATGGAATTCAAAATCGTGTCCGGAAGGCGTGCCGTAGAAAAAGAAGGGAATCTCAACTGCGAATGCCGCCGCCGCAATCGACATAAGCGGCGCCCACGCCAGTCTCCTGCGCCCTGCCTCGCTCGCGACGTTGCTCGGGGCGTTCCTCGGGATGTTGCCAGGTGAACCGAGCGTGCCTCTGGGCGTCATGTCCGTTTCCATGTTCGCACGAGGGTGCTCACATTTAACCGCGATTTAATATTCCTGAAATCGTCACGTAACAGCAGTCAGCTAACGTTTCTTTCACTGGGGTAGAACAGACCACCGGAAGCTGAAGGATCCACGTCAGAGACGGGGCGTGGGTTCTTCGGCCTCCGGGAACAGTTCACCCAAGCCTCTCGCACACTCCGCAACCCTCGCTGCCGGTCGTTTTCCTGCCCTGCACTAGCCCAAGAAGTCCCCAAGCCCCTTGCCGCGAGAGGCTTTTCTTAAAGTAAGAAGTTAAGTGTAAGAGAGGCTGAGGGAAGATTCACAGAAAAGCCAAAGGGAGGAAACGCAAGCTACGTCGCAACACTCTCGCCCGAGCGCTGGCGGCGAAGTTCTTCGAGGAATTCATCCTGTTGCAGAGAAGATCCGTGGCGCAGCAGTTCAAGCAGCGGATCCTGCATGTCTTCCGCAGTCAGGTCTCTGCCGGTTGGGTCCACCAACTCGAGATCGGGCTCGAATTGGCTCAGGTCCGCAGTCAGAGCGCGCGGCGAGATAATCAGTTCTGGCATGGATTCAGGGCAGCTTTGCAGAAAGCTGATCAGATTTCCCACCTGGGCCCGTTGCTCCGGCGTGCGGGAAGGGAATTCCAGTCCCATGCCGTGGCCGGGATGCGTAACCCGTACCATGCCTTCGGTATGAACCGCCATATCTTTTGTCCTGAGGCAAAGGTCGACCAGCGCCCGCTCGGGAAACGGCGAATCACTTTCCAGGTAGCAACCGCCCAGGCTGAGATCGGTGAGCTTGCAGTGTGGAACAGTTTCCTCAGGTCCCGCGCCGTTGGTTATCGCGGCGGCATGCAGCCAGACTTTTAGCTCAGCCCTGAGGCCCTCATCCAAATCCAGAAAATGGACTCCCGTCTGTCCGTTGGGGTTCGCCCAAGCCACCTGACCGTGAGCCTGCACTTCAAGACTTCCGTCGGGCAACTGAAAGCGGAAACTCAACAACGATCCAGGAGCCTGCGGTTCAGCCGTGAGAACGTCCATGCCAGTTTCGCTCAGGTCAAGCAGAATGCCCTCGGCCTTGCGAGTATCGGGCAAAGTAATTTCCACCGGAGCTTGCACGGGAACCCGGTAAGCGCGCCGGCGCTCGCGATTCAGCAGAGCGGCCACTGCACGGAGCCCCGCTTTCGCAGTTTCGTCAGAAAGAGGCTTGTACAGCACGAAGTGCGCCCCGTTGCTAAGAATGGCGCGAGCCTTTGCGGGCTCCGCGACCAGGGCGACGGTGACCGGCGCTTGACCCGAATTCAGTCTGCGGGCCTCATCGAGCACCTGACCGGCAGCGTCCGGGTCGTCGAAATCGACAATAAGGGTATCGAACCTTTGCTGCTGCAAACGGTCGATGGCGGTGGCGAGGTCACTGAAACGCTCGAGAGCGATCCCCGAGGCCGGCATAACCCGGCCCAGGATCTCGGATGCGGAATCGTCAGTAGAAACCAGCAGTGCCAGAAGGGTCATAACTAGATGCCCGCCTTACGGCGAGATTAGGGCCAGCGAGGTGCCGCAGGCCGCGCTGCCTTGGACGCTCCCGCGCCCGAACCAGCCGCTCCCGCCTTCGCCGCCATGCTGTCAGAAGTCTCATCGACTTCCATCAATACTGCGTTATCTTCTTCGTCGTTTTCCGCGAGCAGGGGAGCCACTTCACGCAGCTTCTCCGCCGCCTGCTGGAGCATCTCAATCTGCTTCCCCAGTGCCGCGTACTTGGTCTGCTTCTGCCGCAATACCTCATGAATATCCTTCATACGACCCCCTGTGGTGAATGTAAGGACGCGGACCTGTAGGGGTCAACGGTAATCCCGGCTTAGCGGTTACCGCGGTAATCGGTGCTGGAACCGAAAACGGTCCATCTGGCCTTCCTGGGCACGCCTCAGCTCGATCAACAACCTGTCATGAGGAAGCTTTTGGCCCAGTGGCTGGCGGGTCGGGACGTGGTTCGGGACGTGGGTCGGAACGCGTTCCAATCACATCTCTCAGCCGGCGCGAGAGATTCGTAGCCAGGGACCGGTAAAAGCGCGAGGCGAGATGAGGAAACAGCTCAAACAAACTTTGCAACGTAGGCGGATCCAGGTGATAAGCCTCAACTTCACCTTCGGCGATCACGTTGGCACTGGCCGGCGCATCTTCCAGGAACGACATCTCTCCGCAGATCTCGCCCGGCCCAATCACTGGCGTCGGGGATTGCGGAGGGATTTGCACCCGCGCCGTCCCTTTCAGCAAGAGAAAAACCCCATTCCCTCTCTTGCCCCTTTGCACCAGCACCTCACCCTTCTTGAAGTGGACGCGGCTCGACTTGTCGGCCACCAGAGCCCAATCATTGGTGGTGAGATAGACCAACCCCTGCTTTGACGACGACAGGATGGAGACGTCCTGCTCGATCACTTTCGACATGGCGCGCGACCCGAGTTCCGGAGAGCTTCTCCGGTCAATGACAGAAACAACAGGTAAAGAAACAACAGGGCACACCCAGACTAGCAGAAAACGCCGCCAGCGCAACCCGTCGTCGAGGGCACACTAGTGTCGACTAAGCGACATCCCGTGAACCCGCAATAAGGACCATTGAAATAATCGAAGAATGCCAGAGGAACGTCGGGCAAAGAAAAAGCGGGTCCTGTTTCAGACCCGCCCGCGGTTTAGAAAATGTCTGGAGAAAGTTTACAGTGTGACGGCCGCAGCAAGGTTCGTGGCGGCGCCGTTTGCCGGGACCAACCTGGTATCCAGTGGAGACAGTCCACTGGTGCGTTGCGTGTCCGCGCCTGTGGTGCTCGTGCCACTTCCGAAAACAATGTAGCTGGTGGTCATCGTGTCGGTGGCATGGGTTGCCAGCGACCAAGAATAAGGTATGGTCATCTTGCAGGTTCGTGTGGTCCCGGTTCCAGTGGCCGTCGCTGAGGCGCTCTCGGAATAGCCGCGCGGGCTGACCGTTACATTATCCTCATTGTTAACCTCCGCCGTGCATGTAAAAATAGTAAGTGAAGTTGACTTCACCGTGATGGTGAGCGTGACGGTGATGGTTCCGGTAAAGGATGTAAAGGTGACAGCAGGATCGGCTTCGTCAGTGACGGTAGGAACAGGACGAAATGCTCCGGTCTTCGGATCCAGGTATCCCAGGATGCCCTGCTTGGCGGCGTTGTTCGCGGCTTGGCCCCAAACCGCCGGTGCAATCATGACGCAGCACATGCAAATCAACAACAGCTTTGTGATTCTCATTTTGTCTCCTCTCACGAATTAGGATCTGGAACAGGGATAGGCTTACTGGGCGGGGGTCCCAGCGTGTGCCGCAGAGTCTAGCACAACACTGGCCGTGCGGAGCTGTGGAAGAAAAAATGGCCCGGCTCTCGAAGACTAAAGACTGGAGTCTTAAAACTCGCCTGCTCCGCGGAGTTGCGCTCGGCACTGCCACGGCGCAAAATTAGAACGTCGATTGTCCGTCGACAGAAATTCCATTGAGGGTTCCAGCCATGCGCTTCCGTACCTTTATCCTGACTGCCGCGTCGTTCTTATCTTTCTCTTTGTCTTTCACCTCCTTCGCTGACGCCCAATTTCTCAATCTGCCGCAATACGACAACGGAGTGAACCTCGGCATCTTTGCAAAAGCCGACGTTAACAACGATGGCAAGACTGACATCGTCGGAACTCAGACCAATAATGAGGACTCTGTTTCTACCGCCGTCACCGTTCTGCTCGGCACCGGCACCGGAGGGTTCGGCGCTCCCATCGTCACGATGGTCACCGGAGTTGATAGACCGGGGCTTCCGATACTGGGCGATTTCAACAATGACGGAAAGCTCGATGTTGCAGTGTTTGGAAAAGACCATGTCACCGGCCAGAACGCGATCGCAGTTATGTTCGGGAATGGCGACGGCACTTTCCAGCCTGGAAAGGAAACCATCATCGCCAGCGGAGGTAATCCCGCGATCGACACAACCAATACAGCGGATTTCAACGGCGACGGCAAACTCGATATCGCCTACGTAAACGGCTACACCGTAAATATTCTGCCCGGGAAGGGCGACGGGACTTTTTCTGCTGTAGTGACGACATCGACAGGGACTTATGGCTTGTCCTCAATCACCAGCGGTGATTTCAACAACGACAAGAAGCTCGATATAGCCGGCGCCACCAGCGGCGGCTCGATTCTCATGATGTTGGGCAACGGCAACGGAAGCTTTGCCGCTCCACTCCTCGTCGGCAAGGGAGGCAGCACTGTCATAGCCGCGCAGTTGAACCCGGGCAATGATCTTGATCTAGTGGCCGTGCAGCGCAACACCCCGCCCGCAATCACGGTGCTCCTCGGCGACGGTACGGGGCACTTCCCGACCACACACACCTACAACGGCCCTCAGGGATCTGGAATCAGCAGCCCGCCTGTCGTGCGCGATCTGAATGGAGACGGCCATGCCGATATCGCTTGGGTCGGCAGCAGCGATCACGCCGAATACATCAACATTCTCTTGAATAACGGCGACGGCTCGTTCACTCAGGGCAGGATGTACAACGGCGACGGCCTGAGCTCCAGCACCGGCTTTCTTGCCGCTGATCTCAACGGAGATGGAAATCTCGATTTGGCGTTTGGCAACAATCTGGGCGGCATCAGTGTGCTGTACGGAAACGGCAACGGGACTTTCCGAAGTAACGTCCTTGTTGTAGCTCCAGCCCAGGACCTGCGCGTGGGCCAGTTCACCAGCGATACGAAACCCGATCTGCTCGCCTGGGGGTTTACCCCCCTGCTTTTGGTGGGGAATGGCGACGGCACTTTCACGGTCGAGACCGTCAATAGCGCCTGTAGCTTTGGCACGTCTCCGGCGCTCGGCGACTTCAACCTCGATGGAAGCCTGGATTTTGCAGGCGCGGGGGAGTTCGACGGGGTCGCTGCCATTGGCGTCTGCCTGAACAATGGCGACGGTACTTTCACAGCTGGAGGCCACTTCGATCAGGGAATTAACCACCGGCTCACCTTGGCAGGCGACTTCAATAACGACGGCAAGCTCGATCTGGTAGCCTCGGACGAAAACGGAATCAGCGTTCTTCTCAATACCGGCGACGCCAACTTCGCGAGCGGAATTCCAACCGCGGTTAGCGCCACATTTCCCACCTTCGTGGTAAGCGACTTCAACAACGACGGCAAGGCCGACGTCGCCGCGCTGACTTCAGCAGGCGTTTCAGTCTTTCTGGGGAAGGGAGACGGAACGTTCGAAGCTCCCATCCCGACGGCTGTGCCGACGTTCGGCAGCGAACTGCTTGTGGCCGATCTGAATCTGGATGGGAAACACGATCTTATCCTCGCGACCGGCAACAACTCCAACAACCTCACCATCCTTCTCGGCAAAGGCGACGGCACCTTTCAGCCGCCCGTCTCCTACGCCCTTCACGGAAGCGCCCTGACGCAACCGGTCGTTGCCGATTTCAACCACGACGGCCACCTGGATATCGCCATCGGCGTTACGACCTCAGTGAACCACGTCAACTCAATCGACGTATTTTTCGGCGACGGCACCGGAAAATTCACCGGGCCCACCACATTTCGAGTCGGAGGTCCGATCAGCGCACTCGCCACCGCCGACTTTAACGGCGATAAGAAGCCCGACCTCGCCTACATTTTGGACAGTTCCTTTGTCGTGACCATGCTGCAGCAGTAGCTGGCGTCTGTCGACACTTTCAAGTGGCAGAACTTGACAGCCTGGGAACTCGTCTTGCGGTGAGTGCGCAAAAAGAAAAGGGAGGCAGCGAAGTTGCCTTCGCTGCCTCTTGGCTTATACCCTCCCCCAGGTACTTTGCCAAACTGCTAACTAGTTCGCCATCGGCAACAGGGCTTGGCAAGGAGCGTAACCAGCAACCAGCGTGATGGTGCCGGCTGGCTGCGTGCGCACGACGCCGTCATCGAACGCGCAGTACGCCTTGGTGCCAGTCTGTGCGCTGATCGGAGTTCCAGTGGTCCAGAACTCGTTCGGAATCGGGCTAGCCGCACCAGTCGCAGTGGTAGCAGCGAACATGTAACCGCTCTTGCCGCCGCCCGCACCGTTGCTGGCCAGGTTGTTGTCGATCAAGCAGCCAGTGGCTACCGCGGGAGTGCAAGGTGACGCACCACCGAGAGCCGCCAGGGCCGCATAACCAATCGTCGGATAAGCAGCGAAATAACCGATTTCGCCGGTAACGATGGTACGCTCGGAAGCAGCGCCAGACGAATCGTTGGCCGCCATACGGGCGCGCATCAAGTTAGGAATCGCGATCGCTGCAATGATCAGGATGATTGCCACCACGATCAGCAGCTCAATCAGTGAGAAACCTTTCTGTTGTTTCCGCATCTCTATTTTTCCCCTTTGAAGTCTTTGTCGGGATTAACGTGGCACTTAACTGGCCAACACCGAATTACTTATGGTCCCCCTTGAGCCCCTTCAATTCGCCCTTGTTTGCCACACATAGTCAAGCTATGGTCTCAGTCCAAGGCTTCAAACGGACGGTCCAGCGGCAAAATGCGTCCATGCTCCTGACAGATAGTGTCAGTTTGGAACGGCGAAAGTCAGATTTCGACGTGCCGGACCTCTGCTAGTTGGGCGGCTTATTTACGAATATTGTAATGATTAGGCAGACGCAATCGAGTGTTCACAGCGATGTGCCGGGGGCCCCTCGGCGGTCCTCAGAGGGAAAAATGGTGCGCCCTGAGAGATTCGAACTCCCGACCTTCTGGTTCGTAGCCAGACGCTCTATCCAGCTGAGCTAAGGGCGCACGCTAGTGATTCCATCATAGCAAACAAAATTCAGGGCGGCCATTTCTCAGCCGTCCGCTTCTGTCCGTGTTTCCCGGCGCAAGTCCATCTTTTTACGGGACTGACTTCGTGACCGACGGAGGCGTAAAATGCCGACGATCGTGCACGCACGATCTTATCGCGCAAGAGGCTCCACGCTTATGACACGACCAGTCATGTCGGCGATTTCGCCCTGCTTCATCGTCAGCGACGTCGATCAAACCATCGGTTTTTACCGTGACCAGCTTGGCTTTGAGACCAGATTCCAGGAGCCGGAGCGAAAACCTTTTTTCGCCATCATCGGCCGCGACGGAGCGCAGATCTTCATCAAGGCCGAGAAAGATGTGGCGCCGGTGCCGAACTCCAAGCGTCATCGCCACATGAGGTTGGATGCCTTCGTCTATGCGCCAGACCCGGATGCGCTCGCCGTCGAATTTGCCGATCATGGCGCCGCATTCAGCGTACCGCTGAAGGATACCAGCGATGGCCTCCGTGGCTTCGAGATTTGCGACCCTGACGGCTACGTCCTGTTCTTCGGCCGGCCAAGGTAGACGGCGGCGCAGCGGAGGCGATCAGTGGAATCTCAAGGGAAATGGGGCGGAACCCGAAGCACAAATTCCGCCCGCGCTAGTTTACTGCTTATCGTAGACACTTGCGGCGCTAAACTCTTTGCCGTCTCCGGTCTTACCTTTCGCTTTAACCGTTGCGACCTTGCCGTCATTGGATAGTTCAGCTACCACCTTCCCAATCTCTTTCCCGTCCTTCTTAAACACTCCTTCCACCCTTCGAGAGTTGATTCGCTTAAGAGCAATCGTATCCGCTCCACCGGGCGCCCCTGCACCGGTGATTGCGGAATCTTTTCCGTCATAGTTGGTGGAAAAACTATAAGCGATCGAAGCACCATCGGCGCCCACTCCCTCAAAGCTGTAACTTGCCCCCGCTCCCTGCGCGACGATGGTCCGTGTCATACTCTTCGGCCCCGGGCCCGGTTCGAATTTGGATTTTGCAGTATTCAGCTTCCACGTTCCACTAAAGGGATTGTCCTGTGCCCAGAGAAGGCCGGACATCGCGGTACAAAAAACGACGGCCAACACAATCGAGCTGCGTTTCATCAGGTTTCCTCCTTGGATTTGCTTTGGCGCCATTTCCGTCTGGTCTCAGCGCCACTGGATTATGGCCCTGTCGGGCGGTCTAGTGCAATAAAAGTTGGGTTCGGGCTTTAATTCGTAGCATAGGCATGCAAGTTGGCAACCCGACCGTCTGCCGAAAAGTGCAGAGAACACGCACGTAGCCCTGTGTCTGTAAGCGGATACGTATAATCCCGTACGCAAAATCTTTCACCCTTGACTGCACCGTCGGATGAGACCACACTTGTAATGTCGCTTCGCAAGCGAACATCTAATTACTCATTCAAGCAGCGCCACCAAGCCGAGACGCAACAGAACCGCACGGGAGCACCCTATGAAGTCACTGTTCGCATGCAAGACCAGTCTCTGTCTCTTTATTGTCTGCCTCGGGGTCATCTGCCTCGGGGCGTCGAGTGCCGCACCGGCGCAAACCTACACCTCTCTGGCTACTGGCATCGATTCCTGGGGACCTCTGCTTCAAGGAACCGACGGCAATCTTTATGGGGCGGACTACGCAGGCGGGACCGGGGCGTTCGGGGAGATTTTCAAAATCACTCCCGAAGGAGCGCTTTCGACGGTTCACAATTTTGTCACGAAACAAGGCGGGAACTACCCCACCGGACTCGCTCTCGGATTGAACGGGCTCTTATACGGCACTACGAAACAGGGGGGAGCGCAAGGCGCGCCCTGCCCGTCGCCAGTGGCAGGGTGCGGCACGGTCTTCGAAATCACTGCGGCGGGAACGCTCTCCATTCTCCACGAATTCACCGGGCCTGATGGCATGTATCCGGTCGGCGGGATCACTCTCGGTCCGGATGGAAACTTCTATGGCACGACCAGCGGGACCATCCAGAAGGGCGCCACTGGAGCCGTCTACGGCACAATATTCCGGATCACTCCCACCGGGACCTTGACCACGCTGCACACTTTCAGCTTTAGCGATGGAGCCTATCCAGCCAGCCCCCTAGTGGTGGGAGCTGACGGACGCCTTTATGGCACGACTCCCGAAGGCGGCACACCGGCCGGTAGCGCTGGCACGGTGTTCGCCGTGACAACCGGAGGCACATTCACGTCTCTCTATACTTTCGACACGACCGGCGGCCCACTCGCACCCGCGGGAGCATTGGTGCAAGGTGCAAATGGAAATTTTTACGGAGTGACTAATGTTGGGGGCAGCACCTGCGGCGGGGATAACGGCACAATTTACTACATCAGCCCCGGTGGTCACACTTTTGTGACCTTCTACGAGTTTTCCAGGATTTGCGACCATGGAAGTAATCCACGATCCGGGCTCGTGTTGGCCTCGGATGGCAACTTTTACGGGAGCGCCGGCGGCAGTGGCTCACCGAACGGGAACCAAGATGCCATACTTTTTGAAATTACGCCGAAGATTGACTTCACAATCCTCTACACGTTCGACTACAGCACGAGCTCATTCGGCAGCGGCGTCAATCTGATGCAGGCCACTAATGGAACCTTCTATGGGACAACCAACCCCGCCGTCCCGCCTGAAAACGCTCCCCCGCCGGCGGTCTTCAGCCTGTCGAACGGGCTTGCGCCATTCATCACTACCGTGCCGCGAATGCGCCCGATCGGACAGAAAGTGCTCATTCTAGGGCAAGGCCTGACCGGTGCGACCAGCGTGACCTTCAACGGTGTCGCAGCGACTTTCACCGTGAACTCTGATACGGAGATCAGCGCTACGGTTCCTGCGGGGGCGACGAAAGGGGTGGTACAGGTCGTCACTCCGAGCGGAACGATCTCGACCACTGTGTTGTTTTATATCGGGTAGACTGCGCGTTTTGGAGCATTGGAAGCAGCGGAATTGGTCGCGCGGGCATACTTTATCTGCGTCGCGGCTCCTCTTATTCGCACTGTTTAGCCTCGGACCCGGCTATCGGATACGTGTTCTGCTGTTGATGTTGGCGTAACGTCGCCAACCGGTGCATCCGCGCTTAAAGGAGCTCCACCCCCGCCTCACCGCCCGCCTCGAACGCCGCGCCTGATAAGGTCTTCGACTTAAGGCGAGGAACTACGGACAGATTTCGAATGCCTGACTTTTTCCACAAATACTTGCCGCAGCTCCGCCCGCGTCCCACGCCCGAAGTAAATCTTTCCCGGCCTAGAGCAATTCCTACAAAGCGGAGCAGGGAAGGCACTTGTATTTTGAGTGGCTTAGAGACGGCACGCCAGATGCTTATACAAGCCCAGACGAAGTGGCGCGCAACGGGGCGCTCCAGGAACGACTTCGGCCAGAGGTTTTCTTGGGCGCCCCTTGCATTTACTCAGCCCTCCCCCACACTTTGTCATTCCGAACTGGGCCGAACGCCGGGCAAGGAATCAGCTTTTGTCATTCCGAATCGGGCCGAAGGCCCGGTGAGGAACCTGCTTCATTTCGTTGCCACCCTAGGCCAGCGTCAACGGCTCGCGCACATCCACTCCGGCCTGCCGCAACAACCGGGACACAGCTTCCGTCTTGAGCCGCGAAGCGTCAAACTCCACCCGCACCGTGTGCTCCCGTTCGTTGAACTGCACCCGTCGCACTCCGTAAACCTCGCGCATGCCGTCAATGGCCCGCAATTCATTCTCGCCCGGCGCAGCGCCATAGCGAAAAACCACGTCCAGATAAGTCATGGATAATCCTTTGCCGCCAATGAACAATAATGAGTGCATCCCCGGATCGCTAGCCGGGATGAATCCAATATAAAGCATCGCCCATCGAAGTCGTAGTAGCGCTTGCATTGTACGGCGTGCAGGCAGGTGGAAGAGCGGCGCTTCAGCGCCGCGTAAAGCGCACCGATCGATGCGGGCTTCAGCCCCTGAGGAACCGAACGTCTGAATGTCCGCGAACCCGCCCAACCCCGCACCCACCCTCGAACGCGACCCAGTCTGCGGCATGAACGTGAATCCCGCCACGGCAAAACATATCCACGATCACGCCGGAAAACACTTCTACTTCTGCTGCGCCCCATGCGCAGAAAAGTTCAAGGCCGACCCGGCAAAATATCTCGCCCCGCCCTCGCGTCCCTCCGGATTGGTGACGCTCGGTGCCGCCAGGCCTCCCCAAGCCTCACAAGCCGAAGGCGTAGCTTACGTCTGTCCCATGTGCCCCGGAATTCGCGAAAGTAAGCCCAGCGCCTGTCCATCGTGCGGCATGGCCCTCGAGCCAGAACTTCCGCTCGCCTCCGCGCGCACGGAGTACACCTGTCCCATGCATCCGGAGATCGTGCGGCCCGCCCCAGGTTCCTGCCCGATCTGCGGCATGACCCTCGAACCCCGCACCGTAACCGCATCCGCCGAAGAAAATCCCGAGTTGCGCGACATGTCCCGCCGCTTCTGGGTAAGCCTCGCCCTAACCGCACCACTCATGGCGATCTCGATGGCCAGCATGATGCGGCCACACGCCTCCATGCCGTTTTTCGCAGGCGGAGAAATCACCTGGCTCGAATTTGCCCTCGCGACGCCCGTAGTCCTCTGGGGAGGCTTGCCTTTCTTTCAGCGTTTTTGGACCTCACTCCTCAACCGCAGTCCAAACATGTTCACCCTGATCGGCATGGGCACCGGCGTAGCCTACGGATACAGCGTTATCGCCACGCTCGCTCCGCAGATCTTCCCCGAATCTATGCGGGGCATGAGTGGGTATCCCGACGTTTACTTCGAAGCGGCCGCCGCCATCACCACTCTGGTCTTGCTGGGCCAAGTCCTGGAATTGCGCGCCCGCAGCCGCACCAGCGCCGCCATTCGCGCCCTGCTCGACCTCAGTCCACGCGCCGCCCACCTGCTCAACCCCGACGGAAGCGAAAAAGATATTCCGCTCGAGCAGGTAAAGCCAGGAGACCGGCTCCGCGTGCGGCCAGGAGAAAAAGTCCCAGTCGACGGCGTTCTTCTCGAGGGCCAGAGCGCGATCGACGAATCCATGATCACCGGCGAGTCCATGCCGGTCGAGAAATCGCCCGACAGCAAAGTAATCGGAGCAACCATCAACGGCACCGGCTCGTTCGTGATGCGCGCCGAACGCGTAGGCAGCGAAACACTGCTGGCGCGTATCGTGCAACTAGTCGGCCAGGCGCAACGCAGCCGTGCTCCCATCCAGCAACTCGCCGATCGTGTGGCCAAATGGTTCGTACCTGCAGTAATAGCGGTCGCCGTGATTACCTTCTTTGCCTGGCTGTCGCTAGGCCCGCAGCCCCGCTTCGCACACGCGCTCGTGAACGCAGTCGCGGTCCTCATCATCGCCTGCCCCTGCGCGTTGGGTCTCGCAACCCCCATGGCAATCATGGTCGGGGTAGGCCGCGGCGCGCGCGCCGGCGTCCTCATCAAGAACGCCGAGGCTCTCGAAACTCTCGAAAAAGTCGACACCCTGGTCGTTGACAAAACCGGCACCCTGACCGAAGGCAAGCCGCAATTGCTCGGAGTCACCGTGTCGCCCAATGACCACGGCGAATACCTCCGCCTCGCCGCCAGCCTCGAGCAAGCCAGCGAGCACCCGCTGGCCAGAGCAGTCGTTGACGCAGCACGTAAACAACAACTATTGCTCTCTCAGCCCCAGGAGTTCCGCAGCATCCCAGGAAAAGGAATCACCGGCGTGGTCGAAGGCAAAAAAGTCGCCGTAGGCAACGCCGCGCTGATGACGGATTTAGACGCCTTCGCCCACGCGAATACAAAGTTTCCTGATGCCAACCCCGGCGTCAGCACCAGCCTCAACGTCGCCGTGGACGGCAAGTTCGTTGGCGTGTTCAACGTCGCAGATCCGATGAAGCCCGACACTCCCGAGGCCATTCGCGCTCTCAAACAACAGGGCATTCGCATCGTGATGCTCACCGGAGACACTCGCGCCGTTGCGGAAAACATCGCGAAGACGCTCGGCATCGACGAATTCGAAGCCGAAGTCCTGCCCGAAGGCAAATTAGAAATCATCCGCAAGCTGCAAGGGCAGGGAAGAGTAGTCGCGATGGCCGGCGACGGCATCAACGACGCCCCCGCGCTAGCTCAAGCGAATGTCGGCATCGCCATGGGCACCGGCACCGACGTCGCGATCGAGAGCGGCGGCATCACCCTGGTAAAAGGCGATCTCACCGGAATCCTGCGCGCTCGCAACCTGAGCCACGCCACCATGCGCAACATCCGGGAGAATTTATTCTTCGCTTTCATCTACAACGCGATTGGCGTCCCCATCGCAGCCGGAGTTCTCTATCCATTCTTCGGCCTGCTCCTGAGCCCAATCTTCGCCGCGGCCGCCATGAGCTTCAGTTCAGTCTCTGTGATCACCAACGCCCTCCGTCTGCGCAATGTGAAGTTGTGACTCATGTGGGACGGAAGACCGTGTAGGTCAGACACTGCCCGTGTGGGTCGGACACTCCTGTCTGACGCTTTTGACCTTGATCTTTCTTGCAGTGGAAGAAAAGTCGACGAATGTGAAAATGCCGGCAGCACCGTGGAAGAGCCGCACTTAAGCGCCTCGTCAGGCATGCAGAACGTGCAGGGGCTTCAGCCCCCGCCGCCCCTACAGTTTCCCGAGAAAATCAATCACCTCGGGCTCGGTCCAATCCACTGCCCCAATAAACTTCCGCCGCACCACGCCGTTGCGGTCGATCACGTAGGTCTCAGGAAACTTGAACGTCCCGTACAACTCATTGCTCTTCTGGTCGGCGTCCCGCACCGAGAGCAAACTCACATTATGGTCTCGCAGAAACCGCCGGTATTGATTCTCGTCAGCGTCAACGCTTACTGCCAGCACGGTCACGCCTTTCGCTTTCATGCGCTGCTGCATCTGCACCAGCGACGGCATTTCCTCGATGCAGGGCGGACACCACGTAGCCCAGAAATTCAGCACCACCACCTGGCCCTTGAGTTGGCTCAGCGTAACCGTGCGCTCCGAGTCGCGCACCGTAAAATCCGGAGCCGCCGACCCAATTCGCGACGGACGCGTCCCGCTCCAGCAACCCGACAGCGCGAGAGTGGCAATAATAATCAGGAAGGCCGGCGCCATCGCACCGGCAACACGCGTAAAGCACGTAAAGTAAAAGATGCGTCGCACCCAGCTATAATAATGGATTCGACGTATGCCTGCGACACACACAGGTTCCGCTCGGCCCCAAGTCTCGGTGATCGTTCCCGCGCGCAACGAAGAAGCCTCCATCGCCGCGTGCCTTCAATCCCTAGTCGCGCAGCGCGGAGTGCCTCTCGAAATCATCGTAGTCGACGATCAATCCACCGATCGCACCCGCGAAATAGCCTCATCCTTCCCCCGCGACCTAGTCCAGGTGATTGCAGCCGGTGAAGTCCCCCCAGGCTGGACCGGCAAGAACAACGCCGTCACCGCTGGATCCAAAGCCGCCCGCGGCGAATGGCTCCTTTTCACCGACGCCGATACCATCCACCGGCCGGGATCGCTCGCCCAAAGCCTCGAAGAAGCGAAACGCCAGCACGCAGCCCTGCTCTCCTACTCACCCGAGCAAATCGTGAAAGGGTTTTGGGAAAAAGCTGTCATGCCCGTAATTTTCGCCGAGCTAGCCGCAAGCTTTCGCCCCTCCCAGGTAAGCGATCCCCACTCGCCCGCCGCGGCCGCCAACGGCCAATACATTCTGATCACCCGCGAAGCCTACGACGCCGTCGGCGGACACGCCGCCATCGCCGGCAGCCTGCTCGAAGATGTAGCTCTCGCCCGCGCCGTAAAGCGGTCCGGCAGAAAAATATTCTTCCGCCACGGCGGCGACGCCGTCCAAACCCGCATGTACCGCAGCTTCGCCCAACTCCGCGAAGGCTGGACCAAGAACCTCGCTCTCCTATTCCCCTCGCCCGCGCGCCTGGCCGCGCTGCGCGCAATCGAGTTTGTCTTGATCGTGGCCAGCCTCGCTACCAGCGTGGCCACAGCTCTCCGCGGACATCGCCAACCCGCCGCGTTAGCGGCAATGCTAGCCATAATCGTGTACGGGTTGTTCCTCAAGCGAATCCGCCGCGCTCATTTCGCCTGGGATGCAAACCTCGTAGCTGTATTCGGACTCCCAATGTTTTCCTATCTCCTAGTGCGCTCAAAAAGAGCCCACGCCAAGGGAAGTGTCCCCTGGAAGGGCCGCAAGTATTCTGAGAAAGAAAGGCTTCGACTGGCCCCTGGCCACTGACCACTGGCCCCTGTTTCTATGGTTTACTTAACGCGCAAAGCCGAATTTTCCGCATCGCACTATTATCACAACCCAGCTTTCACTCCGGAAGAAAACCGCCGCACCTTCGGCAAGTGCAACAACCCCAACGGCCACGGCCACAACTACACGCTCGAAGTCACAGTGAAAGGCGAAGTCGATCCGCGCTCCGGCTTCGTCGTCGACCTAAAACAACTCAAAGAGGTCATGCACCGCGAAGTGCTCGACGCCATGGACCACCGCTTCCTCAACAAAGAGGTCCCCGAGTTTCTCCACCAGATCCCCACGACAGAAAACATAGCCATAGCGATCTGGCAGCGCCTGTCCTCAAAGCTGGAACGCGCGAAGCTCCACCGTGTGCGGGTTTACGAAACTCCAGACCTGTTCGTCGATTTCTACGGTGAAGCATGAGCATAATGACGAGCCTAATAGTGAAGCCCATCCGTCGAATAGTGAGGACCATTCGTCGACTCCTGCCGGCAAATAGGGAGAGAATCGTGCCCTCCGAATTGGTGACCGACAGGGAAGTATTCTCCGTCTTAAGCGCGCAGTGCGAAAAGATCATCGACACTCGGAAGCGTTTGCCGGATTTCGTTTTTCGACGTTCGTTCGCGAACTATGTTCCGATCGATTATGAATATATCTACACGCGGGAGTTTGCCGCGTTTCTCCTGAAGCTCGCGGAGACCTTTCAGGACGAATCCGTCAATTACATGACACTCGCTCCCTCCGCTGTGGATTACTACGACCGCTATAACTGCTCCTTCTTTGGTTTGGCATCCTTCAAGCCGTCGAGCTTGTTAGAAAGATACGGTCCAGCGATTATCGGGGATCGGAATTGGTCAGAGTTCCGGGCTGGCGTGCATATCGGAGTCTTTTGGGGGTCCTCGCTGGATTGGGCAATATCCTGGGACAGGATCTCTTGGGAACTGGCGGTCATCGCAGTACCTCAGGAAATCAACGTACGAGCAATGACCAGTTTCAAATGCATGGATGCCGCGGCTGTTTCAAGTTATATGACAAACTTGTACCGTCGGAAGCTTCCGGCTGCTCTAGACTTTAATCAGCGATTCTTGGCGAACTACCATCTGCTGTAGCTTTTGACATGAAAGCCCACCTCTCACGCCGCTATCTGTTCTCTGCCTCGCACCGCCTGCACAGCGAAGCCATGTCGGAGGAAGAGAACCAGTCGACCTACGGCAAGTGCAACAACCCCTACGGCCACGGCCACAACTACACACTCGAAGTAACGGTAAGCGGCCCAGTCGACGAGAGAACTGGCATGGTCTGCAACCTCACCGATCTCGACGGCTTCATCGAAAGGGAAGTCCTGGCCCGTTACGGCCACGAGAATCTGAATACTATGAAGGAATTCACCAAAGAGGTGCCGACCACCGAAAACCTCTGCATCCAGATTTACGAAATAGTGCACCGTGGCTTCCGCTTCGCGCATCTGGAAAGAGTAAGACTGGAAGAGACGATGATGAATTCGTTCGAGTACACGGGCGAATCGCAGCCGCTCAAATAATCACCCGAACGACAAATGACTGGAAGAACGTAACCATGAAAACCACAGAACAGCCAACCATCACCAGCGCCAGCTTCGAAGACCTGGTCCAGGAGATGCTAGTCCGCCTCGGCGAAGATCCGCAACGCGAAGGCCTGCAGCAAACCCCGCAGCGCGTTCGCAAGTCCCTGCAATTTCTTACCCGCGGCTACACCGAAGATCCCGAAGCCCTGCTCAAAGGCGCGCTCTTCAGCGTCGATTACGACGAGATGGTCATCGTCAAAGACATCGAAATGTTCAGCCTCTGCGAGCACCACCTGCTCCCGTTCTTCGGCAAAGTGCACGTAGCCTACATCCCGAAAGGCAAGGTAATCGGTCTCAGCAAAGTCCCGCGCCTGGTCGAACTGTTCTCTCGCCGCCTGCAGATTCAAGAGCGCCTGACCACGCAGATCGCCGAGACCATCCAAAAAGTAATCGAACCGCAAGGTGTAGGCGTGGTCATCGAAGCTCGCCATCTCTGCATGATGATGCGCGGCGTAGAAAAGCAGCATTCCGCCGCAGTAACCTCCTCTATGCTAGGCTGCTTCCGCAACGAAGAAGAAACCCGCTCCGAATTTCTCTCGTTGATTCGCCAGCGCCCGAATGGGATATAGAAGCGGCTGAGAGCTTCTCCCACAATTCGTCGACTTCTGCCTGCGTTTCGCAATTCACAAAAAACGAGATCGCTCGGCGTGAACTTGAAATATGGACCGCCGTTCAGCGCCATGAATTCCTGGCCCTCGATCTGAAAAGTTCCCGTCATCACCGATCCTTTCGGCCCCGGTCCAGCGTCTCCGTACCGCGTGATCTCTCCTATCTTCGAGTTCTTGAAAATGGAGGTGTAAAAATTCATCGCCTCTTCCGCATTCCCATCGAACCACAAGAACGCTGTGATCTTCTGCACAGACGACCCTCCATCAAGCTGTATTATGCTACTGCCGTCGGATGAAGCAGAAAGCTTCCCCGCCGGCATTGCCGCGAAATTCCGGTGGTCACTAAATCCCCATGAAACATAGCCTGACAGTTCTCGTCCTTGTCCTGATCGCCTGCGGCCAGACCCCGGCGCAATCTCTCAGCCCCAGAAAGCAGTTGCTTGTCATCGGCGAGGAAAAAGGCTATCGCCACCAGGCTGTTTCGCACGCGCTCGCAACCATTGAGCGCCTGGGAACCGAGACTGGGCTGTGGGACACCACCATCCGAACCGACACCGAGGCCCTGACCAAGAAGAAGCTCGAATACAACGCCAAGAATCTCAACAACTTCGATGCCGTTCTTTTCTTTACCGGCGGTGAACTCGAAATGGATCCCCAGCAGAAGGCGGATTTTCTCTCCTTCATTCATGACGACGGTAAGGGTTTCGTCGGCGTGCACAGCGCGACCATCACCTTCACCTCCTGGCCTGAATACGGAGAGATGATCGGCGGCTACTACGACGAACATCCCTGGGGCACGTTCGACGCACCGATCCTCGTTGAAGATCCCAGCTTTCCTGGAATGCAGGCATGGCCGCGCTCCTTCGTGTTGCGCGACGAGATTTATCAGCTCAAAGATTATTCCCGAGACAAGGTTCGGGTGTTAATGCGTTTAGATCCCGACAAGCTCGACTTGAAGAACAAGAATGTCCACCGGACCGACAGAGACTTCGCCGTCACCTGGGCTAAAACCTACGGCAAGGGCCGGGTCTACTACTCCTCGCTCGGACATGTCTCCGAAAACTGGGACAATCCTAAGTTGCGAGAGATGTACACCGGAGCCATCAAATGGGCTTTGGGTTTGGTGGATGCCGACGTCACTCCGCGTCCGCTCAACAGTCCCTGACGTTGGCCGCGGGAGAAGGACTTCCGAACGCGACATGTATGGAGCGGACACTCCTCTCCGCTGCCTTTGACTTTGATCTTGGTTGGTTTGGCTTCCAATCGACTTGTGGCGCGTTTTCCCCTCTAACACTGACCGGCTTTAGCCGCTGAGGTAATCCCTTCCTTCCGGTAAAATCGAATCACCCATGAAGATCGGTGTCCTGGCCCTGCAGGGCGATTTCGACGCGCACCGCCGCCGGCTCGAAGAGCTGGGCGCCAAAGTTGTGCTCATAAAAAAGCCCGAGCAACTCGACGAAATCGACGGCTTGGTCATCCCCGGCGGTGAATCCGGCACATTTCTAAAACTGCTAGGCGAAGAAGGTTTCGAAAAGCTAAAACAGTTCGTTCGCCGGAAGCCCACCTTCGGCACCTGCGCCGGTGCGATCCTGCTAGCCAGCGAAGTGGAAAACCCCAAGCAGGCCGGCCTGGGCGCAATCGACATCGACATCCGCCGCAATGCCTACGGACGCCAGCTCGACAGCTCCATCCGCCAAGGCCGATTTATGCCGGATGAGCCGGGAAACTCGCCGCTCGAAATGGTCTTCATCCGCGCCCCGAAAATCGAGCGGGTAGGCAAAGGCGTAAAAATCATAGCCACCGAGGGATCAGACCCAGTCGCCGTTCGGCAGGGAAGCGCCATGGCCGCAACTTTCCACCCCGAACTCTCCGAAGACCCCCGCATCCACCAGGCATTCCTAGACTTGTGTAAGACAGACTTGTGTAAGACAGACCTCGGTGGGAAGGACACTCCAGTCGGTCGCGATTGATTTGGGGGTTGGTGTTGCCCGTGTGGGTCGAACACTCAGGTCCGACGCTGTCGAAGTCGTTCTTGGTTTTGCTCGACTTGACCTCGGAATCACTTCACCGGCAGAAATTCGATTGTCACATCTCGCTTCGCAGCCTTGAAATCAAAATCCGCTGTCACCAGCACACGGTCCAACCCCCTGCCAGCAAGTTCCACCGCGAACGAGTCCACGTAAGGAATACCCGTGTCAACCTTGATCAGCGCCGCGCGAACCGCACTATCTCCGTCCGCAGCAACCACCTCAAACCCGAAGGCGCCCAATCGCGAAAGCGCCTGCTCCATCTCGCGTCTGCCGTAAAGCTTGCACGTTATACCGGCAACCTCGCCCCAATGCGCCGCCGCCATTACAGCCTGGCAATCTCCCGTAAGATGCCCCTGGATGATCTCAGCCACTCGGTCTGCTCCGGCCTGACTGTGCAGATAGCGCAAGACCGCGCTGGAATCGAGTACGTAAGTTACCATCGATCCTCTCGCCGCCACTCGCGCCTGAGCTTTTCGGTGAGATGAGCCTTCCCCTTCAGCATCCCTCGGGTCTTTTCCACCAGTTCCGCCGTAACCGGCTCCAGGATTATTTTCGTCCCGTCCTGGGTCACGCAAATCCGCGTCCCCGGCTTGATCCCGAGCGCGGACCGCATGCCGGAAGGAATTACGAACTGCCCTTTGGTGCTTACTGTAGTGATCTGTCGAGTCATGCTTACATTATACCGCAATGTAAGAGAGTCTCCCTTAGGAACTTTCCGCTTGACAAGGGTGTCCTGTAACTGTAAGGTTACGCATTATGCGTCACCGTTCAGTTACATATTCCTCCGAAGCAACGTTCCAGGCACTCGCCGATCCTACCCGCCGCGCCGTGCTTGACCTCCTGCGCCGCGGCAGCCAACCCGCCGGAGAAATCGCCGGAGCCTTCCCCGTTTCCCGTCCCGCAATCTCGAAACACCTGCGCCTACTCCGCCGCGCCCATCTCGTGCAGGAACACCGCGAAGGCCGCCACCGCGTTTACCAGCTCAATCCCGAACCGCTCCGCGCCGTAGACTCCTGGCTCGACCAGTACCGCCGCTTCTGGAGCATGAATCTGGACAGCCTGAAACAATTCGTCGAAGCCGAACACGCCAAAGAAACCAGGCAGCACCGCACCTTGAAACCCAACCTCAAACCGACAACCAAATCTTCCAGAGGAGATCTCTAACCGTGAAATCAATTCGCGTCTCTCTTACACTCGCATTGCTGCTGACCGCAACCGCCGCCCTGGCGCAAACCACTGCCCAGAAATCGTTCGACCAACTGAAGTCGCTTAGCGGAAGCTGGGAAGGGAAGGGCTCCGACGGCAAACCCGTCGAGGTCTCTTTCCGCGACACCGCCGGAGGCTCCGCCTTAATGTCCGAAATCCACGGCCACGGCCCGGAGAACATGGTTTCGATGATCCATCTCGACGGGCCCAACCGCCTGCTACTGACGCATTATTGCGGCGCCGGCAACCAGCCCCGCATGCTGGCCAGCTTCTCGCCCGACGGCAAGACCATCACCTTCGACTTCTTCGACGGAACGAATATCCCCAGTCCCGAAGCCGGTCACATGCAGCGGGTAGTCATCGCCATGCTCGACGCCAATCACCATACCGAACTTTGGACGTTCAAAGACCACGATCAGGAAATGAAAGAGTTCTTCGACCTGCAACGGAAGTGAGTTCGAAATCTCGCGTCCGAAAAGTGCGCCCGCGATAGGAGCCGATCATGACAAAGACCGTAATCACCTCTGACGGAGACGCCGTCGTCAGCGAAGTCGAAATCGCCGCACCGCCAGACCGCGTCTTCCAAGCCCTGATCACTCGCGAGCAGGCGATGCAGTGGGGCACGAACGACGCCTTTCAGATGACCTCCTGGGAAATGGACGCGCGTCCCGGCGGCAAGTGGCGCTTCGTCTCGAAAGAGCGCAGCGGAAAAACTCCGCCCGGTCTCTCCGATTACGACCATCACGGCGAGATCCTCGAAATGGATCCCCCGCGCCTGCTGGCTTATTCGTGGTTCGCAAATTGGCATGACAATCCGTCGCATCCCACGGTCGTTCGCTGGGAACTCACGCCCACAAAGGCGGGGACGCATTTGAAAGTGATCCACAGCGGTCTCGCGCAACTGCCCGGTGCTTGCCAGGGATACAGTCAGGGCTGGCCCGGTCTGGTCGAAGCGCTTAAGAACTTTGTGGAAAAATAATTCAGGAGCAAGCTCATGGCAACCGCCGCAATTACGCCCGATCAAAACACAATCGTTGGCGAGATTTTCATCGCCGCGCCTCCGGCCCGCGTCTTCCAGGCCATCACTGACCCCAACCAAATGCCGCTGTGGTGGGGCGCGCGCGGCCTTTATCGGATTACGGAGTGGAAAGCCGATCTGCGCGTAGGAGGCAAGTGGTCGAGTGATGGCATGGGCGCCGACGGCAAACCTTTCCGCGTCGAAGGCGAATATCTGGAGATCGATCCGCCGCGCCTCCCGGTCCACACCTGGATGTACAGTTGGGGGCCGCAGAAGACCGTGGTGCGCTGGGAGCTGGAGCCGCAGAACGTGCACGGCCTGCACCCGAGCGGTCCGCGGAAAGCTGGGACAGGAACGCTCGTGAAAATCCGTCACGAAGGCTTCGCCGGTGATCCTGCTGGGGCAGCCGGTCATTCCGACGGCTGGAAGCGCGTTCTGGGATGGCTCAGCGGCTATGTCGAGAGCGGAGAAACCGTCGACACCCGCGCCTGACGCGCCCGCGAGTTGACGCACAAAGCAGCGGCAGACGAGAATCGAGGCATGCAGCATGCCTCCGGACCATTCGACGTTAAGGTCACCCCTCAGCCCGCCGCCGACAACGTCGGCGACCCCAGCGTGGGACGAATGTCCATCGACAAGCAGTATCACGGAGATCTCGAAGCCACCAGCAAGGGCCAGATGCTGGCCGCTATGACCGACGTCAAGGGCTCGGCAGGTTACGTAGCCATCGAGCGCGTAACGGGAACACTGCGCACCCCGGGCGCCGTCCGCAGCGGCAGCTTCGCCCTCCAGCACTCCGGCACACTGACCCGCGGCGCCGCGCAATTAAGCGTCACGGTCATACCCGATTCCGGCACCGGCCAGCTGGCAGGCCTGGCCGGCAAGATGACGATCGTCGTCGCCGACGGCAAGCACTCCTACGATTTCGAGTACACGCTGCCCGACGCTCCCTGAAAGAAGCTCCGTGAGGAAATGGCGGGTGGGACGCGATGGCGGAAATCTTGTCAAGGCCCTGGACGTGAGCTTTTCGGATTAAGTCATTGATTCGCCGCGCGATATAAATCTCGAAAACCTGACACAATTACCCCTTTCAAACTGATATTCTGGATATGTAGGGTAAAAACAGCGGCGCAGGCCTTCCGGTCTGCGCCGTTCGCATTTCCACGACTAAAAGTTGTCATTCCGAGCAACTCAAAGTCGTCATTCTGAGCAATTCAAATTTGTCATTCCGAGCAATTTAAGGTTCTCATTCCGAGCAATTTAAGGTTGTCATTCCGAGCAAAGCGAGGAACCTGCTTTCCTCGCCGTCACAAAGGAGCGTCCCAGGCGCAGCCCACGAGCTGCGCCTTTTTTATTATGCAAAAGGAAACCAACAATCCGGAGCAGCACCAGCCCGCCACTGCAGAAACCATCACCCTCCAAGCCTCCGCCGAGCCCACCCGCAAGCGTCGCGGGGAAGCCGCCGAAGCCGCCTTCCTCGCCCGCGCCACTCACCTGGGCTTCTCAGTCTGCATCCCCTGGGGAGACAGCGACCGCTACGACTCGGTAGTCGAACTAGACCGCGGATTCCTTCGCGTCCAGGTCAAATCCGCCACCCGCTACGCCGAGAACCGCTACCGCGTCAAAACCACCGGCGCCAACGGGAAGGTCTATACCAGTAAAGAAGTCGACCTCTTCGTCGGCTACGTAGTCCCCGAAAACATCTGGTACATAATCCCCATCCAGGCCATCGGCCACCGCAAAAACATCCGCTTCTACCCGACCACCCGCCGCCAGTCAAGAGCCATGTTCGAAAAATATCGCGAAGCCTGGTGCCTACTGGATTCCCGCCTGAACGTCCGCCTCCGCAAAGGCGCGCCGCGCCGCTGCCGCAGCAAAAACCTGGAACTCCGCTGCGCCCTATGCCCCCAACGAGGCTGACAGCTCTGAAACGGCGCCGCTTCGCTGGCCGCAGGAATCAAGAGTCTCATTGCGCGACAATCGCTTCTGAGGTAGGATCTGGTCCTTCCCCATCGTTCTCTTCGGCCCCTGTTGTCGGGAATTTGAGAAAGCGATTCCAAGGCCTTCCGAACCGGCAGCCCTCCGAGTTTGGAGCTGCCGTTGGAGGAATGGTATGCCTACGTTCCCGCGGAACTAACATGCGAGCATTCCTACGCTGGGCTGGCAGCAAGAAGCAGCTGCTGCCAGTTTTAGAACAGTACTGGACGAGCGGCTTCTCCAGATACATCGAGCCGTTTGCGGGATCTTCATGCCTGTTTTTCCATCTCGAACCACAATCGGCCATACTAGGAGACGTCAATAGCGAATTAATTGGCGCGATGAGAGCGATACGACTTGACGCACCCAGAGTGATCGAGTGCTTGCGTCGGATCCCTAAAGGCAAGAACTCCTACTACAAGGCACGACGAGTCGTGCCTGCGAAGCTAGGGCTGTTCGAGGCGGCAGCGCGCTTCCTCTATCTCAATTCGCTCTGCTTCAACGGACTATACCGCACAAACGGCGACGGCCAATTTAACGTCCCGTACTGCCCGCCTGGCCACAAAACCGTTCCTGAATCCTCGCTCCTTGAAGCATCGAAACTCCTAAGAAAAGCGACCCTCGTGCAGGGGGATTTTGAGGATACGGTTGTCGACGCGACCGACGGCGACTTTGTCTACCTTGACCCTCCGTATGCAGTCTCCCGGCGCCGTGTCTTCTCGCAATACGGGCCAACCTTATTTGGTGCACGCGATCTGCTCAGGCTACGCAGAGCCCTCAGAAGGCTAGACCGACGAGGCGCAAAGTTCGTCGTCAGCTACGCAGATTGCTCCGAGGCACGGGAGACTTTCAGAATGTGGACTGTGCAACGAGTGCGAACAAGGCGCAACATCGCCGGCTTCACAGGTGACCGGCGAGGCAGTTATGAGCTATTGGCAACAAATTTGGAGAACTAGGACCCGATGTCTGAGATAAGCGCAGCAGCAGCGACGTTAGAGCAGATTCCAACCGACCGGATCGATCGCAACCCGGAAAACCCCAGGATCATTTTCAGGGGCGAGGAGCTGAACCAACTACTGAAGTCGATCCGCAGGCGCGGAGTTCAGGTTCCGATATCGGTCTACAAAGAAGGTTCGAGGTTCGTTCTGATCGACGGCGAGCGCCGTTGGCGATGCGCCCTCAAGCTCAACCGCAAGACCATACCAGCCCTAATTCAGAAGAAGCCGGATACGCTTACCAACCTGTTGCTGATGTTCAACATCCATGCGCTCCGCGAGCAGTGGGATCTTCTCACGATGGCATCGAAGCTGCCGTCCATTATCGAGCTGCTCCGCCAGAAAAAAGGCGGGAGCCCGACTGAGGCCGAGATATCCGAAGAAACGTCCCTAAAGCGGTCAACGATTCGCAGATGCAAGCTATTGATGGGCCTGCCACATCACTACGTGGAGGATATCCTCGTCGAACTGAAGAAGCCCAAAAGCGAGCAGAAGCTGACCGAGGACTTCTTCATAGAAATGGAACGCAGCCTCAAGACCGTTGAACGCGCACTACCGCAAGCGCTACCCGACGGGGATAAGGACAAAGCGAGAAGAATCCTCATCAAGAAGTTTCAGACCGGCGTGATTGAGAACCGAGTTCATTTTCGGAATCTCCCAAAGATTGCTCGAGCAAAGGAGGTCGATCAAAGTACGCGTCTTAAGGCGCTGCGAAGTATTTTCGCAGACAACAAGTACTCCTTGAAGTCGGCTTACGACGACTCGGTCGCCGAGCTGTACGCGGAGAGGGACGTATCCACTCGCATTTCTTCGCTCATAGAGAGGATCCAGGCGCTGAAACCCGACGAGCTCGACGACGACCTCAAGGAACGACTAGAGAACCTCGAACGGGCAATCCATACTCTCCTCGAGGAAGCCGATGATTTATAAGAGTCTTCCCGACAATCTGCACACTCTGGCCGATCGGCTCGCGGATTATCTCGGGGAAGATCGAGGGATAACCCATTTCAAGGCCGAGGAACAGATAGACCCCGACCTCCACTATCGGCCCACCATCCAGGGAGTGAGCCCTGACAAGTACGTGTTCGCCGTGGAAGTGCAGGACAAGCCTGACGCAGAAATACTTGATTCGGTTGTCCTCGACTGTGTCGCACGCGCTATCCCGGTAAAACTGTTCCTGGCCTTTCCAGAATCTACGACGCCCGTCCCACACAGAGTTGTCGAGAAGCTTCACCAGAAAGGGCTGGGCGTAATTGAGATCCGAGCTTCAGGGCCAGTCGTTCTGAGCGAAGCGCTGCCCCTCTCGCTTTTTGGGTATCGTCTCGACCGTTCCAGGTTTTCCCCCAAGATTCGTGGAATTTTGCTGGAAGCGGAAAATACCTTCCGGTCGGGCAGCCCACCGAAGGGTTGCTCGATCGTCTACGAGGAAATCGAGGATCTGTCGCGCAAGCTCATAAGGACAACAAAGACGAAGAAAATGTGGCGAAAGCTCAAGGCAGGCGAGAAGGCGTCAAAATTAGATCTCGACAATGGCCCCTGGGAAAAGGTCCTAGAGCTCTTCGACGACTTCTACATCGTCAAGAAAAAAAGGGTGCCGGACCTGACATCGAACCTGATCCACCGTCTGGAGGCAGTTACGGTCTTTCGCAACCAGTCGGCGCACAAACCCAAAACGCTGAGCGAAAGGACCCAGCGCGACAGAGAAATCCGGACGCGCTTCGAGTCTGCCGTGGACCTGCTATTCGATTTAGTTAAGGTTCTGGGCCAAGTAAAGTAGACTCAGAGTCGAGCCACGCCCGGCCCAAGACCTAGCCAGACCGCCGGGTGCCCCATCCTTCGCGCACTTTGCGAAGGGTGGGATTCCACGAACGCTGACATCATAGGTTCTTAATTTCCCTTACTGCCCCCTGAGGTTTGCACCATAATGGTGTATACTGGTGCTATGATGCCAGTAACGAAGCGATCCCGCTCAAAATCAGCCCCCGCAAAGCACGTCCGGCGCAGCGTAACCTTGCCGCCCAAGATCGCCAAACAGGTCGACACCATAGCCAAAGAACGCGATCTTAGCGATAACCGCGTTCTCGTGGAACTCATCGAGCAGGGAATTGAAGCCCGCCAGCACAAGGAAAAAGCATTTTTCCAGTTGGCCGAACGCTTTCGCGCCGCCGATGATCCCGAACAGGTCAAACAGTTGGGTGATCAGTTGGGGCGCTTTGTCTTTGGCGAGTAATGCCGGGTGAGTGATGCCGCAGATCGAGAGATGGTCAGGGCTCCCCGCTGCCATCCGTGACCATCTGGTCGAGCGGATGCACGACCGCAACATCAATCTCGATGACCTGAACCTGCTCCGCCTTTGGATGGAATTGAGGCCGGAAGTCCCTGAGGGGCCTTGGTACAAGGACTTTGGCTCCTTCAAACTCTGCGGCGAGGGCCGGTATCCGAAAACCTTTCTTCTGCCTAATCAAGTGGCTAAGGGCCAAAGGCTCTAGCCAGCCCCACTCGGCCATCGCGTTATACTGGTTCCATCTATGTCCGTCGATTCTCACAAGACCTTCTACCTCGAAACCTTCGGCTGCCAGATGAACGTCCATGACTCGGAAAAAGTCATTGGCACCCTGGTGCACGAAGGCTACCGGCAGGTGGAAACAGTCGAGCAGGCGGACTTGATTCTCTACAACACATGCTCCATTCGGGATAAGGCGGAGCAGAAAGTCTTTCATCGCCTCGCGGACTACAAAAAACTGCTGGCTCAGGGCAAGAGGTTTGGCGTACTGGGCTGTGTGGCCCAGCAGGAAGGCGAAAAGATTTTCGAGCGCGCGCCGCATGTGTCGCTGGTCTGCGGATCGGCAAGCTATCGCAAGTTGCCGGAAATGTTGGCACAGCTTGAGAGCGAAGTAGGAGTACCCAACAGCGCAGAGAGGTCCCGAGTTCCGAGTCCCGAGTTTACACACTCGGTTGGAAATACTCGGGACTCGAGACTCGGGACTCAAAGCTTAGTCCGCATCACCGGCCTCGACGATCGCGAAACGGACCAGTGCTTCGAAACCGAATTCACGGCGCGCACCAATCCTCATCGCGGATACATCACCATCATCGAAGGCTGCGACAAGTTCTGCGCCTACTGCGTGGTGCCGTTTACGCGCGGCAAGGAGCGCAGCCGCACTTCAGAATCAGTGCTCGCCGAAGCCCGCCAGATGGCCGATCTCGGCTATACGGAAATCCAACTGCTGGGGCAGAACGTGAATTCATATAAAGATCCGGCAGGGAAGCTGGGTGGCAAGAAGACATTTGCGGAGTTGCTGGCTGCGGTCGGCGAAGTGCCGGGCATCCGCAGGGTGCGGTTCACGACTTCGCATCCCCGCGACTTCGGCCGCGACATCATCGAGGCCATCGACGCCGTCCCTACGCTCTGCGACCACGTCCACCTGCCGGTGCAAAGCGGTTCCGATCGCGTGCTCAACGCCATGCAGCGCCTCTACACCCGCGAGCAGTACATGGAACGCATCGCCTGGATGAAGGCGGCGAAGCGCGAGATCAGCATCACCAGCGACGTGATCGTAGGATTTCCCGGCGAGACCGAAGAAGACTTCGCCGAGACGCTCTCCTTGCTCGACGAAGTCGGCTACGACTCCGTCTTCACCTTCAAATATTCTCCGCGTCCAAACACGCCGTCGCTGGCTCTCGAGGACGCCCTCCCAGATGAAGAAAAAGCCCGCCGCCTGGAGGTTTTGATGGCAAAACAAAGAGAAATCCAGATCGCGCGCTACAAGAAATACATAGGAACAATCTCCGAAGTAATGGTTGAAGGAAGAAACGAGTCGCGAGGGCAGTGGATCGGCCGCACCTCGCAGAACAAAACCCTGAATTTCACCGCCCCAGAGTCGTCGGCTCCGACGGTTGGAAGCTACGTCCCGGTAAGGGCAACTAGCAGTTTTCCCAACAGCCTGGTCGGCGAAATGGTGGTATAAGAATCGAAGAAACGGCGCCGCACCCCACGCCGTCGAAGGAGTCTCGCATGGAAGTAGAAATGACGATCCGCGGCCTTTTGTTGGACCCAGTTAGCAATATGCCGATTGTGATCCTTAAGGATGTGGCTGGGGAGAGTGTTTTGCCGATTTGGGTGGGGGTTTATGAGGCGAATGCGATTGCTTTGGAGATGGAGAAGGTGAATACGCCGCGGCCGATGACGCATGATTTGATCAAGAATGTGCTGACTGGGCTGGAGACGCAGGTGCATAAGGTGGTGGTCACGGAGCTGAAGGAAGACACTTTTTATGCGGTGATCTGGCTGGAGCGGAGCGGTGAGGTCATCAGCATTGATTCGCGGCCTTCGGATGCGCTGGCGCTGGCGTTGCGAGTGGATTGTCCGATATTCGTGGATGAAGTAGTGCTGAAGAATTCGAAGCAGGCGGCGAACATGTCGGACCGGGTTACGGCAGAGGAGCTGCGGAAGTATCTGGAAGGGCTGAACGACGAGGATTTGGGGAAGTACAAGATGTAGCAGTTGCCAGCCGCCGGTTGCCAGTTGCCAGTCAGACCAAACTTACCCACTTCTCGCAATATAACTCCTACCTGACTTTACATAATACCTGTTATCGGACGTTGAGTATCCTGCCGTCCTGCCGTCCCCTCTTCAGTGCCGGCACGCTATTCCGTCGGGAAGACGATCTTGGGATGGAATAGGGTTCCCGCTACTCGGGTGGCTATGGCTATCAGTTCGCTTTGACCCTGGAAGACTTTGACCTGGCGGGCGCGGGAGAGTTCGGGGAGGTTGACGGGACGGCCGGTGCGGATGCGAGCGGCGGTGGCTTCATCGGCGGTGACGGACGGGAGCTGCGGTAGAAGTTGGCGGGGGTGGGTGAAGAGGGCCGCCAGGGCTGGCGAGATCTGCGAGCGGGAAGGCTGGTCCAAAGTATTGCCACCGCCAGCAACAGCAGGTTCCTCTGCGGCTGGCGCCGCTTCGGAATGACAAGGCTTTATTGATGCTGCAATTTGCTCTCCGGAACATCGCTCTTTTCCCTGCTCTTCTTTATGTCTCGGTTCTTCTATATTCCGCTCAATCGCTTCGAGGGTGTGGGCTTGGGTGATATCGAACTCGGCTACGGCGGTGCGGCGGAGGGATTCGAGATGGGCTCCGCAGCCAACTAGTTGGCCGATTTCGTGGGCCAGCGAGCGCATGTAGGTTCCGGAGGATACGTGGGCGCGGAAGCGGGCGCGATCGCCTTCGACCGAGAGGATCGCGAATTCCTTGATTTCGACCTGGACCGGCTTCAGAACTACCTCTTTTTGTTTTCTTGCCAGCTTGTAGGCTGGGATGCCGTGGATTTTCTTGGCGGAGAAGGGTGGCGGGACTTGCTCGATGGGGCCTTGAAACCTGGCGGCGAGTTTCTGAAGAGTCTCCAGGCTAAGATCGGGCCTTCGGCCCTCTGGACGGCCTAGGGCGGCCGTCCCCACATTTGGTTCTAGGGGTTCGCCATCGGCGTCATAGGTGTTGGTGGCGAAGCCGAAGCGGATCACGCCTTCGTAGGTCTTCTCGGACGTGGTGTAGAACTGGGCCAGACGGGTCAGGCTGCCGGTGACTAGAGGGAGGACGCCGGTGGCGAGTGGATCGAGAGTGCCGAGATGGCCTACGGAGCGCTGCCCGAGAATGCGGCGCATGCGGTTGACCACGTCGTGCGAGGTCCATCCGGCGGGCTTGTCGATGATGATGACGCCATTCATGAGAGGATTATGGAATTGAGTAATTGAGTCCTCGGGTCACTGGGCGATTGAAAATCTGCGGGAGCCTGACTTAGTTTTCAACAGTTCACTGGCCGGTCACTCAATCACTAAACTAACAGACTTCTTATGCTTCCCCTGCGTGACGACCGGCCTCGGTACAGCACTCCGTGGGTGAATTACTTTTTGATTGGGCTGAACCTGGCGATTTTTTTCTTTGAGGCGATGCTGAGCGATCGAGGCCGCTACGCACTCGAGCTCCAGTTTGGAGTCGTGCCGTCTCACCTGGCGAAGTTTCTTGCTGGCTCGTCCGCATATCCCCTGCCGGCGATCGTGCTTCCCTTCTTCACCTCGATGTTCTTGCACGGGTCGTGGCTGCACGTTCTCAGCAACATGTGGTTTCTCTATATCTTTGGGGACAACGTGGAGGACTACCTGGGGCACTTCAAGTACCTGGTGTTTTACCTGCTGACGGGAGTGCTGGCGATGGGTACGCATGTGGTGTTGAATTTGTATTCGACGGCGCCTGCGGTCGGAGCCAGCGGAGCGATCGCGGGGGTGCTTGGGGGATATTTTGTGCTTTATCCGCGGGCGCGCGTGCTGACCTGGTTCTTTGAGCTTCTGATTTTGGTGATTTGGGTGCCGGCGTGGATCATTCTGATTTACTGGTTTGTTTTGAATTTTCTCGGCGGGACCGAGACGATACTGGCGGTGCACAGGCAGAACATGGGTGGAGTCGCGTTCTGGGTGCATGTGGGAGGATTTATTGCTGGAGCATTGATGGTGAAGCTTTTTCCGGAGCGGGCTCGGAGGTATCCGTATGCATACCAGTAAGGCTGGCGGAAGAGTCAGAATCTAGGTCAAGGTCAGAGACTAAGCAAAATCAACTTCAGAAGCGACCGACAGGAGTGTCCGACCCACACGGACAACCCCAACTTTATTTCTTGGGGCGCGACTCTGGGGGGACTAGTCCTGATAGCCGATAGTAGACGACTAGTTGGCCGTAGTGTTCTCCGGAGTGTTCGATGAAACCGTAGGCTTCGTCGTAGATGCGGACCTGCTGGTTGGCGAAGGGATCGATGATGAGGTCGGACATTCCCTTGTCGCCTTTCGATTTGATGGCGGCGGCGCCGTCGGCAAAAGCCTTTTTCACGAAGGCAACCACGTCGGCTTTGGTTTTGTATTGAGCGCGCTTGGGATCTTCCTCGGCCGGCGCCTTCTGGCCCAGCACGGGATTGGTGAAAAAGTAATTTGTGTTGGCAGCGTGGAGCAGTTGCTCGGCGAAGGTGCGCTGGGCAGGCGTGGGCTTGAAGTCGTATTTGTCCTCAGGAAAATCTTCGGCCATGGCGATGAGCTTGCGGCCAATTTCGTTCCAGGCTGCCAGCACGGCCTGCGATGGACTGTCAGGAGGCTTTACGGCGGCTTGCTTCATGGCGTCCTTGGCGTGGACGGGGAAAGTGAGCATTGCTACGGCTAGCAGCGCGGCGATTAGCACCAAACTCTTGCGCATGGGTTCCTCCAATATCATGTGATCGGCGAGCGCAATCTTAGACTGAATTTTTATTTGTGTAAACGGCGGAGCTACTGCCGCCTCGAATCCGGAGGAATCAGGTTGTTGGCGCGATAGTAGACAACAAGCTGGCCGTAATGTTCGGCACTGTGCTCGATGGCGAAGACCCAGATGTCGGAATTGTGCCGCAGCTTCTTCCCCAGCTTGTTCGTTTTGTCCAGCCCGGCGTCGCCCTGCTGTTTGATCACGTCCGCTCCATCCGCGATTGCCTGCTGCACGAACTTCACTACGTCGGCCTTGGTCTTGAAGGCGTCGCGTGAGGGGTTGTCGCCTTCGCCAAAGTCGGGCCCGATATTCGACCCCGCCACCATGCGAATGACGACAAAATCGAGTCCGGCGGCGTGCAGTAGGTTTTGGGCAAACGTGCGTTCGTCTTTTTGCAGCTTGTAATCGTACTTGTCCTCGGGAAAATCCTGGGCCATGGCAATGAGTTTGTTCCCGATGTAGTTCCAGCGGTCGAGCATTTCGTCTGACCGGGAGCTGGCCGGAAGCGGAGCTTGATTCTGGGATTGGCCCAGACTGTAGAGATTGGTTCCGATCAGAACAACCACAGTCATTGCAAATAGCGCGAGGGAGGATCGCTTCATGGTAAGTTTCTCCTTCAGACCTGAATCAGCTTGCCTTCCCGGCAGGCTTGCCAGTGTATATCGAAATGTGATATATCAAACTCCGATATGGAAGTCAAGGATCGTCAAGTCAAGGATCGTCAAGTCGAAGATCGTTCTCTCGAAGAGCGACCGCTATCGTCCGCCGCGCTGCATATCCTTCTGGCGTTGTCTGAGTCTGACCTGCATGGGTACGCGATCATGCAGGCGGTGAAGCGGCAATCCGAGGGGAATTACCGGCTGGGACCGGGCACGCTGTATGCGAATTTGGATCGCTTGCTGGCCAGCGGTCTGGTCGGTGAGACTGAGCGGAAACTGAAGGGTGGCGACACCAGGCGGGAATACCGGCTCACTGCCAGCGGGGAGCGGGCGCTGCGGCTTGAGATTCGGCGGCTGCGACAAGTGGTTGACGTGGCACGAACGCGGTTGGGAAGGTTGGATGAGAGGGGGGCATGAGTATGCGGCTCGGCTTGCTGTGGGTTTACCACGTTTTGCTGCAGCTTTATCCTCCGGCATTCAGAAAGCGCTTTGCCACGGAGATGCTCGAGTTGGCAGAAACGGCGGAACCAGCTGAGTGGCCGCTCATCTTCGGGGACACGGGCGTTGCGATCATTCGGTGCTGGCTGGAGCCGGCCGCCCGACGTTCTCCGGCTCTGCCGACGGGACAGGATGCTTACCTGGCGCTGGGTGAATCCGGGCTTAGCGTTCCCCGGCTATTCCAGGGGCTGGTGTTGTCCACTGCGATCGTTGTTGGTCTCTGCTACTTTGGCTCGCTCGGCTACCTGGATTTGCCGAAATGCCACGCGGTCGCGGCGGAGAATATTTCGCGATGATGGGCCCTGAAGCTCCCGCCTTGAAGAGCACGCTAAGGACGATCCCGCCCCGGACGCATCTCGCACCGCCACGTCAAGATTGTTTCAGGCAAGAGAAAGCCCCACTCCCCGCAAGGGCGCGAAATGGGGCTGCGTTTGTATTGAGCAACAATCGGCCAACCGCCAGAGCTAGTGTGAGGCGCCGGCGCCCTCACAAGTCTTGGCAATGTGTTTAAACGAACTGACCTCGAGGGTTGGGGTGGCCTGAGTCATGGCGCCGCTGTCCGACGATGCGGGAGCCGAACCTTCAGTCCCGGTCACCTTAATTTCGTGGCCGACATGATCGCTCAACTTCGAGGTGTCTCCGGTCAACTGGAAAGCCTTGCCGTTCTTGTCGGTCAGCATATAGTTGCCGCCGGAGTTGCTCAAGCAACCTTTGATGGTCTCCTGGCCTGTGCTTCCGCTTGTACCCTGGCTCGGAGAAGTTTGCGCTGCAGCCCATGACGTGCCGAGCAGCAGTACCGAAAACAACACTAGATGTCGCATAAAGAACCTCCTGTTCATTATTACGAAACGGCGCAAGATCGCTCTTTGAACGTCAGTTGAGTTCATGGATATCTCGACACCTACTCTCGACCCCGGCTGGGAAATGCGCAATACAGGATTTTCCCGAGGGGTTGAACAGCTACTCAGGACGGAAGATATTCCACGGGCCCACTTTTCTCCTCACCTCTTCGGACACACCACCCACCGCTCCGGCATCTCCTCGCATCGGCATCGCCTTGGGAATGTCGCCCTTACCCCGCGCCCTCGCCGCACAGGTCTTCGCTCACTTCAAGTAATACCTTGGTAGACATGGGAGCGGGTGCCCGAGGCCTCGCCACCCTCCTCCTCATCTGTTTTGAGACCCTCTTTGAAAATATCCGAGTTCGTGCCGTTTCCCTTCGTGCAATGGCGCTTCCCGCGGCAGGATTTCTCGAAGCGCCCAATCGATACGCTCCACCGCCTCGGACAGCACTCGATTCAGCGGCTGATTCTCAGTGCCGTCCAACAAAAGAGAAATAGGACTCAGAGCGTTGCGAATGTGGTGGTTCATTTCTGCGATCACCTGCATCCGCGCCACGGTGAGACGATGCCGTTCCCGGCTGATCTGCACCAATTTTGCAACCAGACAGCTCACGACTAAGGCGGACAGCCCCTCCGCCAGAAATCGTTCTCTATTGCGTCCGATATCGGGCACGAGCACGTAGTGCATCAGTTCGGTTGCCAAAAATGATACCGCGCCGACAATGAGCGCGGCCACCACCATAAATCGCCGCGACGTGGTCTCGATCAGAGAATTTGTGTGAAACGGCAAAGGCCTTGGGCGATTGCTCCGCTGAGAGACTTCCTCACGTGGGACTGTGCGAGCGCTCGGCATTGGAAAAGGTGGCATGGCGTGACCCCATGCTATTTTGATTAGCCCAACGTCGTTTTGGTTAGCCGGTCGTAATGTTTTGTTCCCGAATTACTCGTTGCCGTGATTAATACCTTCGACCTACCAACCCCTGGTCTGCAGCATCTGCGCCTCGTCCAACCCTGCGACAGCCAGTCCCTTCATCGCTCCTGCCAGGTCTTCGCTGACTTCAAGTAATACTTTAGGGTCTTGATAGTGCGTTGCGGCTTTCACGATCGCTTTCGCCCGCTTTTCGGCTTCTACAGGGTCGGCGAAGGTGGTGCTGTCTTTCATGAAGATGCCGCTGCCTACGAAGACGGCTTCGGCGCCTAGCTGCATGACCAAGCTCGCGTCGGCGGGTGTGGCTATGCCTCCGGCGGAGAAATTCGGCACGGGGAGCTTCCCTGCTTTGGCCACCATGCGAATCAGTTCGTAGGGGGCGCCGTGTTCTTTGGCCTTGGCGTAGAGTTCTTCTTCACCCAGGACGGTGAGGATTTTCATTTCTTGGACGATCTGGCGGATGTGCTTGACGGCGTGGACTACGTCGCCGGTGCCGGCTTCACCCTTGGTGCGGATCATGGCTGCGCCTTCGGCGATGCGGCGCAGGGCCTCGCCCAGGTTGCGGGCTCCGCAGACGAAGGGGACCTTGAAGGCGTGCTTGTCGACGTGGTGGGCTTCGTCGGCTGGCGTGAGCACTTCGGATTCGTCAATGTAGTCGACGCCTAGTTCCTGCAGGATTTGGGCTTCGGCAAAATGTCCGATGCGGCACTTGGCCATTACTGGGATGGAGACCTCGGCCATGATCTCGCGAATCTTCTTAGGCGAGGCCATGCGGGCAACGCCGCCTTCGGCGCGGATCTGCGCGGGGACTCGCTCTAGCGCCATTACGGCTACGGCGCCGGCTTTTTCGGCTATGGAGGCTTGCTGGGCGTTCGTCACGTCCATAATCACTCCGCCTTTTAGCATTTCGGCTAGGCCGGTTTTTAGCCGGAGACTGGTGGAACCATTATTTTGGGAGCTGCCGTTGTTTTGGGACATTTGTGGACTCTTTTCTGGATGCGGCTTCGGCTTTCGGGCTGCGGCGAAGCTGTTGTTATTTTACAGCGCGTTTGGGATTCGCGGTACCCCTGAGGGTGGCAGCTATCCGCTATTGGGAAGAAACCGCCGGGCTGCGCCCTGCGGACAGCCGAGGGCGGCTGTCCCCACATGAGTTGATGAGGGCTAACGTTCTACGTACTTTGCGAACATTTTTGCGGGGTCGATGGCGATGAAGGTTCCGCGGCTGCGGGCTAAGACCTCATCTTTTTCGTTCAGGATTTCGGCGGCGTTGATGTGGGTGCGACCTTCTACCTTGATTTCGCGGCCTTCGACCCGTAAAGGCTTGTGCAGCGGGACTGGCTTGAGGTATTCGACTGTCATTTCGCGGGTTAGGGCGATCACGTGGTGCAGCTTGTTTACCTTGCCCATGGCGTCGTCGAGGATGGAGGCGATGATGCCGCCGTGGCAGTGGCCGGGAGGTCCGGTGTAACGCTTGCCGAGGCGGAAGCGGCAGACGAAGGTTTGGCGGGCTTCATCGAGGATGAATTTGAGGCGCATGCCTTCGGGATTGTTCATGCCGCAGACGAAGCAGTTGTTTTTCTGCATTTTGATGTAGCGGGTGTCGTGGCCTTGGGGCTTCGGTGGCATAGATTGATTTTAACCTGCAAAGTCCTGCTTCTAACTCCTGCCCGAATCCTGTATACATATCAGTTTTGAAAAACTTTGGATTGGAGTCCATCGTGAAATCGCGTCTCGCTATTGTTCTCGCCACCGTTTGCTTCGCATTCTCCACTTCGATGGCAGCACCGCAGGATAAGGATGCGGACACGAAAGCCGCGCCTGCCGCTGACAAGAAAGGGCAGAAGAAAGATCAGAAGAAGGATGAAAAAAAAGAGGCGCCTGCCGAGGAGAAGAAAGGCGGGATGACGGCGGATACTTTTTCGGGGCTGAAGTTCCGGTTAATTGGTCCGGCTGTGGCTTCGGGGCGGGTGATGTCGATTGCAGTGAATCCTAAGAACAAGTTTGAGTATTACGTGGGGGTGGCTTCGGGCGGGGTTTGGAAGACGGTGAACGATGGCACGACTTGGACTCCGGTGTTCGACAAGGAGGGGTCGTATTCGATCGGGTGGGTGACGCTTGATCCGAATGATCCGGCGGTGGTTTGGGTGGGGACTGGCGAGAGTAATAGCCAGCGCAGCGTGTCTTATGGGGATGGCATTTACCGGTCGGATGATGGCGGCAAGAATTGGACGAACCGTGGGTTGAAGAAGTCGGAGCATATTGGGCGGGTGGTGGTCGATCCGCGGGATTCGAAAGTGGTTTATGTGGCGGCGGAGGGGCCGCTGTGGGGGCCGGGCGGCGATCGCGGGCTTTACAAGACTGTCGACGGAGGGAAGAACTGGAAGGCTGTGCTGACCATCAGCGAGAACACGGGTGTCGTGGATGTGGCGATTGATCCTTCGAATCCCGACATTGTTTATGCGGCGGCTTATCAGCGGCGGCGGCACGTTTTTACTTTGATCGATGGCGGGCCGGAGAGTGCGATCTATAAATCGACTGACGCTGGGGTTACGTGGAACAAATTGAAGTCTGGCTTGCCTTCCGTGGATATGGGGCGGATTGGGTTGGCGGTTTCGCCGGCTGATCCGAGCGTGGTATACGCCACGATTGAGGCGGCGGATGGCAAGGGCGGAATCTTTCGTTCGAATGACAAAGGCGCGACCTGGGAGCGGCGGAATGAATTCGATGCGGGCGCGATGTATTACGCGAGGGTGGTGGCTGATCCGAAGAACGTGGATCGCATTTTTGTGATGAATGTGACGATGCGCGAGTCGCTCGACGGCGGGAAAACTTTGCGTAAGGTCGAGGAGACGAATCATCACGGGGATGATCACGCGCTCTGGATTGATCCCGACGATACCAAGCACTGGGTCTTTGGGTCGGACGGCGGGATGTATGAAACCTGGGATGATGCCAAGAACTGGGAATTCAAGGCGAACCTTCCTACTGTGCAGTTCTACGATGTGGCCGTGGACAATGCAGTTCCCTTCTATAACGTTTGCGGTGGAACGCAGGATAACTTTTCGTGGTGCGGTCCGGCGCGGACGCGCAACCTGAACGGCATTGTGAATTCGGATTGGTATGTCACTACCGGGGGCGATGGGTTCCACTCGCAGGTGGATCCGGAGGACGCGAACACGGTTTATTCGGAATCGCAGTACGGCGTGCTGGTGCGCTACGACAAGCCTACGGGGCAGGAACTGCTGCTGACGCCGCAGGAAGGCAAAGGTGAGCCTCCGTTGCGGTGGAATTGGGATTCGCCGGTGATCATCAGTCCGCACTCGCATACGCGGATTTATTTTGCGGCTAATAAACTTTTTCGCAGCGATGACCGGGGCGACACGTGGAAGGCGATCAGCGGTGATCTTACGCGGCAGATTGACCGGAACAAACTGCCGGTGATGGGGAGAGTGTGGGAGCCCGATGCGGTCGCTAAGAATCAGTCGACTTCGTTCTATGGAAATATCGTGGCGCTGTCGGAGTCGCCGAAAAAAGAAGGATTGATCTATGTGGGCACCGACGACGGGCTGATTCAAGTTACGGCGGATGGCGGATCAAGTTGGACGAAGTATGAGAAGTTCCCGGGGATTCCGGATACGACATACGTTAGCCGGCTGACGGCTTCGCGGTACGACGTCAATACGGTTTACGCCGCGTTCGACAATCATAAGAATGAGGACTTCAAACCTTACCTGTTGCGATCGACGGACGCGGGCAAGACCTGGACTTCGATTGCGGGGAATCTGCCGGAAAATGGCTCCGTCCTGGCGTTTGCGGAAGACACGATGAATGCCAACCTGCTGTTTGCGGGGACGGAGTTTGGCGCGTTCTTTACCGTCGACGGCGGCCAGCATTGGGTGCAGCTTAAAGGCGGGTTGCCGACAATCGCGGTGCGCGACATGGTGATCCAGGCGCGCGAGAGTGATCTGGTGATTGCTACTTTTGGGCGCGGGTTTTATGTGCTCGACGATATTTCGCCGTTGCGGCAGATCAAGGCGGAATCGCTGGAACAGGCTGCGGGATTTTTTCCGGTGAAGGATGCGTTGTTGTATATCCAGCGGCATCCGTTGGGGGCTGCTAAGAAGGCGTTTCAGGGGGACGCTTTTTATACGGCTGACAATCCTCCTTATGGGGCGGTGTTTACGGCTTACCTGAAAGAGAAGTTGAAAACTAAGAAGGAGAAGCGGCAGGACGCTGAGAAAGCAGCGGCGAAGAAGAACCAGACGCTACCTTATCCCACGAATGACGAGCTGCGAACCGAGGCTGAGGAGGCGAAGCCCGAAGTTTATTTTGTGGTTTATGACGAATCGGGCGCGGCTGTGCGGCGGGTCGAAGGCAGCATCGATTCGGGCTTTCAGCGGGCGGCTTGGGACCTGCGGTATCCCGCACCTTCGCTGCGCGAGAGCGCAGAGGGGGAAGAAGAAGATTTTGCTCCGGCGGGGACGCAGGGACCGCTGGTGATTTCTGGAGCCTACTCGGTGCGAATGTTCCAGAAGGTGGATGGAGCGGTCGCCGAGCTGGCGGGGGCGCAGAACTTTAAGGTGGTGGCTGACGGGACGTCTGCGCTGAGTGCGGCCGACCGGGCGGCGCAGGAGGAATTTCAGCGCAAGGTTGCTCGGCTTTACCGGGCAGTCTCGGGCGCGCTGCACACGGCGGACGACGTGGAGGCACGGCTCAAATCAATTCGCGCGGCGCTGCGGGAAACGCCGGCGGCAGAGAAGCAGTTGAGCGCCGAGGCGGATGCGATCGAGCAGACGAATCGCGGGATCCTTCAGGCGCTGCGGGGAGATCGGGAGATGCAGAAACGTCAGGAACCGGTTCCGACGTCGATCAATGATCGGGTGGAGATAATCCTGGAGGGCGAACGGTTTGCCCTTACCAAGCCAACGCAGACTCATCTTGACGATTACGACATTGCTGCGGCTGAGTTCGCCGGGGAGTTGGCGAAGCTTCGAGCTTTGGTTGAAGTTGATCTGGCTAAGCTGGAGAAGGATATGGAGGCTGCTGGGGCTCCTTGGACTCCGGGGCGGGTGCCCGAGTGGAGTGAGAGATGAGTTCAAAACCTTTCACCGCAGAGGACGCGGAGGATTCTTGATGCGGGTTCTTTTGTCTTGGAGCAGCGGGAAAGACAGCGCCTGGAGTCTCCATGTGCTTCGGCAGCATAGGCAATATGAGGTTGTAGGGCTGCTTACTACTTTTAACGAAGAGGCGGACCGGGTTGCAATGCACGCGGTTAAGCGCGAGTTGGTGGAGCGGCAGGCGGCTGCTGCCGGGCTTCCGCTTTTGGCAGTGCCGCTGCCGTGGCCTTGCTCGAATGAACAGTATGAGTTGTTGATGGCCGAGGCTTGCGCTAAGGCCGTTGTGGAAAGGATCGAGGGAATCGCGTTTGGGGATTTGTTTCTCGAGGACGTGCGCGCTTACCGGGAGAAGCAGTTGAAAGGCACTGGGCTCGAGCCGGTGTTTCCGGTGTGGGGACTGCCTACGCGTGCTTTGGCGGAGGAGATGATCGCTTGTGGCACGCGCGCTAAGTTGACCTGCGTGGATACGGGAAAACTTGACCGGTCGTTTGCCGGGCGCGAGTTCGATGGGGAATTGCTTTCGGCTTTGCCTGAGGGCGTGGATCCGTGCGGGGAGCGCGGGGAATTTCATTCGTTTGTTTATTCCGGACCGATGCTGAATGGGATCGTACCGGTTTCGGTGGGCGAGAGGATTGTGCGGGATCAGTTTGTCTTTGCGGATCTTGTTCCTGCATGACGTTTTCTTTCTTGATAACTCGGCTGCGATATCCTCAAGCGGCTGTGGTAAACTCGCCGCCGACTGGTGCTCTTGCTGTGGGAGGACTTGGGAATGGGGCTCGCGTTACTGGTCGTTATCTGGCTGATCACTCTGGTCAGCACATACTTTTTTGTCGCTAGGACCTGGTGGCTGCCGGTGGGGGCTTCGGCGGCGGCGGGATTTATCGACGGGCAATTCACTCTCACGCTAATCCTGATGGGAATTGTTTTTTTGGCGGCGCAGCTTTCGCTGGGCTACTTTGCGTGGAGGTACCGGGAGCAGCCTTCGTCGCCGCCGGTCAGTTATTCGCATGGCAATGTGAAGCTGGAAGTGGTTTGGACGGCGCTGACTACGGTTCTGTTTATCGGACTGAACCTGATGGGAAGCAGCGTTTGGGCAGCGCAGCGTTTCGACGCGGCGGGGCCGGGCGCGGTGCAGGTTGAGGTTACCGGGATGCAGTTTGCGTGGTACTTCCGCTATCCGGGACCGGATGGACGGTACGGCGGGACTAGCGTGAAGCTGATGGATCCCTCGGCTGGCGGTGAGGCCGCGGTGGGATTGGACACATCCGATCCGGCGGCGAAGGATGATGTGGTTACGGGGACGATGTTTCTGCCGGTCGATCGCGAGGTGGATTTGAGTTTGCGGTCGGTGGATGTGATTCACAGCTTCTTTGTGCCTTCGTTGCGTTTCAAGCAGGATGCGGTGCCTGGACTTAACATCCATATGCACTTCAAGCCGACCGCGATTGGCGAGTATGAGATTGCTTGCGCCGAGCTTTGCGGGCTCGGTCACTACAAAATGCACGGCATGGTCCACGTCGTCAGCCAGGAAGATTTTGATAAGTGGCTGGCGGCACGGGAGGCGGAGAAACAATAAATGGCGACCGCAGCTACGGTTCACGCGCACGCTCCTCAGGGGTTCATTCGAAAATATATTTTCAGCCTCGATCACAAGGTGATTGGGATCCAGTATTTCTTTCTGGCGATCACAGCGGTGTTTGTCGGAATGTTTCTTTCGCTGCTGATGCGGATTCACCTGGTTTGGCCGGCGGCTAGCTTGCCGCTGGTGGGCGAGATCAAGCCGGAAACCTATCTCACTTTGCTCACCATGCACGGCACGATCATGGTGTTCTTCGTGCTGACTACGGCGCCGCAGGGAGGGTTTGGGAATTACTTTCTGCCCATTCAGATCGGGGCGCCGGATATGGCGTTTCCGGTGCTGAACATGCTTTCGTTCTGGACTACGTTTCTGGCGTTCGTGTGCATCATTGCGGCTTTCTTTGTCAGTGGCGGAGCGCCGTTGCATGGGTGGACGGGATATCCGCCGTTGAGCGCGCTGCAATCTGCCGGGCCGGGCGAAGGGCTCGGGGCGGATCTTTGGATTACGAGCATTGCGATCTTTTGTTTAGCGTCGCTGATGGGTGCGTTGAATTTTCTTACGACTACGCTCGATATGCGAGCCAAGGGCATGACCATGATGCGCATGCCGTTGACGGTGTGGTCGTGGTTCATCACGGCGATTCTTGGTCTGCTGGCGTTCGGCGTGCTGCTTTCGGCGGGGATCCTGTTGCTGATGGACCGCAATCTTGGAACCAGTTTTTATGTGCCGCTGGTGGTGGTGAACGGACAGATCATGGCGCACAAGGGTGGATCGCCTTTGCTGTGGCAGCATCTGTTCTGGTTCTTCGGGCATCCTGAGGTTTACATCGCGATTCTGCCGGGTATGGGCGTGACTTCGCAGATTCTGTCGACCTTTTCGCGCAAGCCCATCTTCGGATACAAAGCGATGGTTTACGCCATGCTCGCCATCGGACTTTTTGGGTTCATGGTGTGGGGCCATCACATGTTCATGAGCGGCATGAGCCCTTATTCGGCTTTTGCGTTTTCGCTTTTAACCATGTGCATCGGGGTGCCCTCGGCGATCAAAACATTTAACTGGCTGGGGACGATGTACAAGGCGCGGATTCGCTTCCAGACGCCGATGCTCTATGCCATCGGGTTCGTTTCCCTTTTCGTTTCGGGTGGATTGAGTGGGCCGTTCCTGGCGCAGCCGGTGCTTGACATTCAATTGCACGACACTTACTTCGTGGTCGGGCACTTCCACCTGATCATGGGCGTGGCTGCGATCTTTGGCATGTTTGCGGCTACCTATTACTGGGTCCCGAAAATGTTTGGGCGGATGATGAACGAAACCTGGGGACGGATACACTTCTTCATCACGCTGCTCGGAACCTACGCCATCTTCATGCCGATGCATTACCTCGGGATCGCCGGAGGCACGCGGCGGTATTCGCAATATACGGAAGTGGCGTACCTGACGAAGCTGATGCCGCTGCATCAGTTCATGACCTACGCGGCGATTATTACGATTGCGGCACAGTTCATTTTTGTGATCAACCTGTTCTGGAGCATGTTCAAGGGGCCGAAGGCCAGCGACAATCCGTGGGAAGCGACGACTTTGGAATGGACCACGGCGACGCCTCCGCCGCATGACAACTTTGGCGGGGTGACTCCGGTGGTTTATCACGGTCCTTATGAGTATGGAGTCCCGGGTGCGGCTAAGGATTATGTGATGCAGACGGATCCGGTGAGCATTCCAGAGGCGCACTGACGACTGAGCGTGTTATGGCGACGTACACACCAACCCGTCCGATTGAGCATTTGGATCACGGCCAGAAGCCGCCTGTACCGCCTTTCGGCGGCGGAGGGGATGAGGGACGCGGGGATGGCGCTCCGAATTATGGGGTGCGGTTGCGGCGGGCGCGGTTGGGATTGATTTGTGCGATCGCTACCGTCAGCATGGTGTTTGTTTCGCTGACCAGTGCGCTGATTGTGCGACGCGGGTTGCCGACGTTTGACGACGCGAGCCGCACTTATTTTCGCGACTGGGGCGGAGTGCAGTTGCCCTGGGTGCTGCTGGCCATTAATACGGCGATTCTGTTGATCAGCAGTTTGACCATGGAAGGCGCGCGGCGCGGGATTGCGCGGCGGGCGGCGCTGGCTCCGGTCGAGTCGATTCCTGGAGTTTCGCTGGGAAAGGAACAGAACTTTCCCTGGCTGGGCGTCACGGTGATTCTTGGATTTGGATTTCTGGTGGGGCAGGGACTGGCGTGGGCCGACCTAAGGAGCCGGGGATTCTTCGTCAGCACGAATCCGGATAGTTCCTTCGTTTATTTGTTCACGGCGGCGCATGCGCTGCATCTTGCCGGAGGGATTCTTGCGTTGCTGTGGGCGGGGATTACTTCGCTGCAGCACAGACCCATCGAGGGGCGGCGGATTGTGGTCGACATCGCGACCTGGTACTGGCATTTCATGGGCGTGCTGTGGATTTACGTGTTTGCACTCTTGGCATTTGCGCGATAACTGGAAAGGGGAAACTAAGGAATGTCTGACGCCGCTGCTGTGCAGCACGGGCTTCCCGGAGAGTATGAAGCGCCGCTGTTTGGGGCCTATTCGAAGAAGGTTGGGATGTGGTTATTTCTGGCCTCCGACTCGCTGACTTTCGGGGCGCTGCTGTTTGCTTTCAGCTACAACCGCATCTATACCGCGTGGCCCACGCCGTTTGGCAAGGACAGCATCATCAACGCGACCGTGATGACGGCCTGCCTGCTTTCCAGTTCCCTGACCATGGTGCTCGGCGTGTTTGCGGCGCAGCGTGGCGACCGGGCGTGGACGCGGAACTGGCTGCTGGCCACTATGGCGTTCGGGACGGCGTTCATCGTGCTGCATGGAATGGAGTGGACCAAGTTGATCCATGAAGGGTTAACTTTGCCGGGATTTCCGAAGCCTGCCGGGCAGGAGGCCGGTGAGTTCGCGAAAATATCCACCGGGGTGCCGCAGTTCGCAGCAACCTTCTTTGGACTGACTGCGATGCACATGCTGCACGTCACGATTGGCGTGATTTATCTGGGCGTGGTGGCGCTGCGCAAATGGTTTCTGCCGATTCTAGGAGTGATCTGGCTGGCAGCTTACTTTTTGATTCCTTCGGATAATGTTTTTCATTACGGCGTCCATGCGCTGCTGATCGGGTTGATTGTTGCCAGCATAATTATTTTTCTGAAGCCTAAAGATTACGATGCGCATGATGTTGAAGTGTCTGGACTGTATTGGCACTTTGTCGATCTGGTCTGGATGTTTATCTTCCCGCTCGTTTATTTGATGTCGACCAAGGTTTAGACCGGACCAGGCGCAGGCGAGTTGCATAGGTCCTTTGCGCAAAAGATGCGCTCAGGATGACAAGGTTAGAGAGGGAAAATCCGATGCACGACGTGGCTACGCACGACGACAGCAAGGGGCAGTATTTCTGGGTGTGGGGCGCGCTGCTGGTTCTGACCGGAGTCGAAGTGTGGCTCGGTTACCGGCAGGTGTTCGAGCCGGTGCGTATGCTCGAAGTGCTGCTGGTGCTGTCGGTGATCAAGTCTGCCTTGATTATTGGCTACTTCATGCACTTGAAGTTCGAGAAGCCGATCATGCGCTGGCTGCTGGTGGTCTCGGTGACGGCCTGCTTTGTGATCATGTATTTCTTTTTCTTTCCGGACGCGGACCGCGTTCAGCCGCCGCCGAAAGGCGTAGGAATCGGACAAAAATCGTGACCCTTCTTCGTAATTCGCTCGCAATCCTTCTGCTGTCTGGTTCGCTCTGGACAGCGCCCGCTCTCGCTCAGGGCTGCGCCATGTGCAATGCGAATGCCCGGAGCACCCCCAAGGAAGGCCAGCAGGCTCTGAATCGGGCGGTTTTGGTGCTTCTGCTCCCTCCGATTGGGATTATGGTGTTTGGGGTAGGGCTGGCTTTCCGGTACGGGAAGCGGCGCGATCAGGATCAGGATTAGAATTTCGTTTTAGGCTCGCGCGAACGTGTCTTTCGCCCCTCCGGGCTTGGTCATCTCCCCGCTCTCTTACTCACGGCTTACGCCGTGCGCTGCATTCTACCGCCGCTTCGCGGCTTGCACTACCCTTCCTACCTACGACTCTGCTTTATAATAGAAGATTCGGCAGGGCTCTCTGAAGACGCTGGGAAGACTCCCGGCGGGCTCGGTTGCTGCCGGACCACTTACTCTCGATGTCTGCCCCACTACCTACGGAAAGCATTATTGTTCGCGGTGCGCGCGTTCATAACCTCAAGAACATCGATTTTGAGGTGAGGCACAATACCCTTACGGTGGTCACCGGGGTCTCCGGTTCGGGCAAGTCTTCTCTTGCGTTTGACACCATTTATGCGGAAGGCCAGCGGCGTTATGTCGAGTCGCTGTCGGCTTATGCGCGGCAGTTTTTGGAGCGCATTGAAAAGCCGGATGCGGATTCGATTGATGGCATCGCCCCAGCCGTGGCGATCCGGCAGAAGAATACGACGCGGAATCCGCGGTCGACGGTGGCGACCGCTACCGAGATTTACGACTATCTGCGATTGCTGTTTGCCCGTGTCGGCCGCACTTATTGCGTGAACTGCGGGCGCGAAGTGAAGAAAGATACGGTGGACGAAATCGCCGACGCAGTGTTGGCGCTGGATCCGGGGACGCGGGTGCAGGTGGTTTTTCCTTTGCAGCCGGCTGTGGCTGCGCCCCAGGATGCGGAGAAGAAGGTTGCGCGGGCGCGGAAGTCTTCCAAGAAAGCTGCTGTTGCCGCGGATTCGGGGCTGACCGACCAGCTTAAGGCTCGGCTGTTTGATTTGCGGAAGGCCGGCTTTAATCGGCTGTATCAGGCGGGACAGGTGTTTGAGTTTTCGACGCCGGAGTCACTGCTGGATATTCGCTTCGACCAGCCGGTTTTTGTTTTGGTGGACCGGCTTGCGGTTTCGGCGGAGTCGCGATCGCGAATCGTGGATGCGGTCGAGACTGCGTACCGGGAGGCGGGGGAAGTTATTTTTGACCTTCCGTCGCAGGGTGATTCCCTAGCTTCCGCGGGCGAGGGCGCCCGCGCCACACGGGTTTTGCGGTTTGCGCAGCGCTTCGAATGCAAGAGCTGCAATCTGCGTTATGAAGAGCCGGAGCCGCGGCTGTTTTCCTTTAATAATCCTTATGGGGCTTGTCCGCGGTGCCAGGGGTTCGGAAACACGATTGACTTTGACCTCGACCTGGTGATTCCGGATAAGACGAAGTCGCTGGGCGAAGGCGCGATTGATCCGTGGAACAAGCCCAAGTACCGGCCGGTGTTTACGGAGATGAAGCGCTTTGCCAAGCAGGCTGACATCCCACTCGATGTGCCCTGGGCGGAGCTGGGCGCTGAGCAACAGGAACTCATTCTGGATGGGGATGGCAAGTTCCTGGGGCTGCGCGGATTCTTTCAGTATCTGGAGCGGAAGAAGTACAAGCTGCACATTCGTGTGTTTCTGAGCCGCTATCGCGGTTATTCGACTTGTCCCGAATGCCGGGGGACGCGGCTGCGGCTGGAAGCCCGGCAGGTGAAGATCAACGGGAAAAACATTTGTGACGTCTGTGCCATGACGGTGGAGGACGCGGCCAAGTTCTTTGCTGGCGTCCAGTTGAGCCCGGAGGAAGCTGATATCGCAGAGCGGTTGCTGGAGGAAATCCGCGAGCGATTGCGGTTTCTCAATGACGTGGGACTGGAGTATCTGACGCTCGACCGGCTTTCGTCCACGCTTTCGGGAGGCGAAGCGCAGCGCATTCAACTGGCTACTTCGCTCGGGTCGCGGCTGGTGGGCACGTTGTACGTGCTGGACGAGCCCTCGATCGGATTGCACAGCCGCGACACGCACCGGCTGATCAAGATCCTGCAAGACCTGCGCGATCTGGGGAATACGATTCTGGTGGTGGAGCACGATCCTGACATTATGCGGACGGCGGACCGGATTCTCGACCTGGGTCCGGGAGCGGGAGAGAATGGCGGCAAGCTCGTGGCGGCCGGAACTTATGAAGAGATTGTGCGGAATTCCGCGTCGCTTACGGGGCGTTATCTGGCAGAAGACTTGCGCATTCAGATACCGGCGGTTCGGCGGCAGCCGGGAGCGCAGCAGATCAGGATCAAAGGCGTGCGGGCAAATAATTTGAAGGGCGTCGACATTTGCATTCCGCTGGGGATACTAGTGGCGATCACGGGAGTTTCTGGGTCGGGGAAATCCACGCTGCTTCATCAGGTCTTGTATCAGGCGCTGGGAGAGGCCAAGAAGCAGCAGAGTGCCGGCCCGGCGCGGGGCGCGGCGACATGGGAAAGTCTGGAGGGCGATCAGTTCATTGATGAAGTGGTGCTGGTCGATCAATCTCCGATTGGGCGGACTCCGCGGTCGAATCCGGTAACTTACATCAAGGCGTTTGATGCTATCCGCGAGCTTTTTGCTTCGCTGCCGGAGGCCAAGAAGCGCGGCTTCACTTCCGGGCACTTTTCGTTCAATATTCCGGGCGGACGCTGCGAGACCTGCCAGGGCGATGGCACGGTTACGGTGGAGATGCAGTTTCTCGCCGACGTGGAACTCATTTGCGAAGAGTGCAAAGGGACGCGCTATAAAGCGCAGGTGCTCGATGTGCGCTACCACGGGAAGAATATTCATGAAGTGCTGAACCTTACTGTCAAAGAAGCGCTTAAATTCTTTGCCGAAGTGCCCAAGGTGACGGAGAAGTTGCGCGTGCTGGAGGAAGTTGGGCTGGGATATTTGCGGCTGGGGCAATCGGCGACGACCTTGTCCGGAGGAGAAGCGCAGCGCATGAAGCTGGCGGCGCATCTGCAGCCGGCCGCGCGCGAGATTGGGCGGCCTGGCGCGGGACGGCCGGAAGAAAATCGACGACGGCGACGTCTCCTTTATATTTTTGATGAGCCTACGACTGGGCTGCATTTCGATGATGTCAGCAAACTATTGGCGGCCTTTCGGCGTCTTATCGATGCAGGCGGATCGATTCTGGTGATCGAACATAATCTGGAAGTGATCAAGACTGCCGACTGGGTGATCGATCTGGGGCCAGAGGGTGGAGCGCGCGGCGGAAAAATTGTGGGCGTGGGTCCGCCGGAGGCGATCGCCAAGATACCCGGCTCCTACACCGGCAAATATCTGGCGCGGCTGCTGAATGGGAATAGCGCGGGCAATAGTAACGGAGCGTCGCGGTCCAATGGGCGCAAGTAGAGTTCTTGCGGGCTGCCTGTTGCTGTCGGCGAGCCTGTGCTCGGTCGCGCAGGATGCCGGGCCGCCTTCGGGACAGGCGTCGCCGCAGTCTTCTTCGCAGCCTTCTTCAACAAACCAAGCCCATCAATCGGTTCGTCACGTCCGAGTGGAGGATGAAGATTCTCCGTCTCAGCCCGCCGAACTTACCCAGGCCGAAGCCGCGATTGACAGGCGGGATTACGCTGCCGCCGAAACTCTGTTGCGCAAGTTAGTGGAACGCGACCCTGCGAGCTACGTGGCGTGGTTCGATCTGGCTTTCGTAGAAAATGCTCTGGGCAACCTAGATGACTCGATTGCGGCTTACCGCAAATCGGTGGCGGCAAAGCCTAACGTCTTCGAATCGAATCTGAATCTTGGGCTGCAACTAGCCAAGACCGGGCGTCCGGACGCGGAGCAGTTTCTGCGGGCCGCCACTCAGCTGAAGCCCACCAGTCACGCGGCCGAGGGGCAGTACCGGGCGTGGCTTTCACTGGCGGAGACGATTCAGAAATCGAAGCCGGAAGAAGCTTTGACCGCCTATCAGCATGCGGCGGCGCTTCAACCCAAGGAGGCTGAGCCGCATCTTGCCGCCGGGCTGCTTCTTGAACGGGAAAACCATTATGCCGAGGCTGAGCAGGAATACAAGGAAGCGCTGACGCTGGACCCGCGGTCGACCGAGGCGGCGATGGGTTTGGCAAATATCTCCATTCGTGGGCACCGTTTTCCTGAGGCCGAGGAATATTTGCGGAAGTTGCTCGCGGCGAACGCGGACTCCGCTGCGGTACACATTCAATTGGCGCGCGTGCTGGCTGCCGAGGGAAACACGAAGGCGGCCATCCCGGAGATGGAGGCGGGCGTCAAACTTGCGCCGGGGGATGAGTCCGCCCTGCTCGAACTGGGAAATCTTTATAGTAGCGACGGGAAAAATGATTTGGCGGAAGCGGTCCGGCGCAAGCTGCTGGCCGCTCATCCTAACGACGCTGAGCTGCATCGGGAACTTGGACAAGATCTGCTGCGGCAGAAGAAGTTCCCGGAAGCCCAGCAGGAGTTCGCCCTGGCCGTGAAGCTGAAGCCTGATTTCGGTATTGCGTATGGCGATCTCGCATTCGCTGCCGGGGAGAACAAAGATTACGTGCTGGTGATTCGAGCGCTCGACATCCGGATGAGGCTCAAGGTGCCGGAGAATCCTACCACTTATTTCATGCGGGCCTCGGCCTACGATCACCTGCGGGATTTCAAGAATGCCGCGGCAAACTATCGCCTCTTCCTTAAGACCGCCAACGGGCAGTATCCTGATCAGGAGTGGCAGGCAAAACACAGGCTGATTGCCATCGAGCCAAAGAAGTAGCTTTTGGGAACCCAATGCTGTTTGGGATGGAGCATTCACGAGTCTGGCGGGTTGCGGCCGCAGCCATTGTGTTATCGATGCTGGCTGCCCCTTCCCTGCTCACTGCTCGCGCGGAGCCTTCCGTCGAAGAATTGAAGGGACGAGTGGCCAATACCCCGGCCGGGGATCGTCCTGCGTTGTGCATTCATATCTCCGAGCGACAATTGGAGGACGCCGACCGGTTGTATGTGGCCGGCGACAGCGAGAAGACGAAAGCCTTGCTCGCCGACGTAGTTGCGTATTCTGAACTGGCCCGCGATTATGCGATTCAGGCGCACAAGCATGAAAAACAAAGCGAGATCGCCATTCGCAAGATGGCTCGCAAGCTCACGGATATCAAGCACACAGTCCCCCATGAGGATCAGGACCAGATACAAGACGCCATCGACCGCCTGCAGCAGATCCGGGACGATCTTCTGGCTGCGATGTTTTCGAAGGGGAATAAGAAATGAACGCTCGCTGGTTTCGAGTACGCACTTGCCTGGCCTTGTTTCTATTGGTGGCTGCGTGGGCGGCGGCCCAGCGTCACCGGGATCCCTTTACTCAAGCGGAGATTGACCAGATCCGCGACGTCAGCTGGGAGCCCGAGCAACGGCTCGCGCTTTACGTGAACTTTGCACGGGCTCGGCTGGTCGCGATGGAGCAGTTGCGCAGCGACCCCAAAACTAAGGACCGGCCTCGGCAAACCCATGACAAGCTGGATGACTTCCTGTTGATCTACGACGAATTGAACGACAACATCGATACCTATGTCGATCGCAAGAACGACATTCGCAAGCCGCTGAAGGTGATCATCGATGCCGACACTGAGTTCCAGGCCAAACTGCTTGCGCTGAGGGACGCGGCCGGCGTTTCTGCGGAAGAAGCTAAACAATATGAATTCGTTCTGACCAACGCCCTCGATACGATTGATGGGTCGGTGGAGGACCATCGCAAGCTGCTGCTGGAGCAACAAGAGGCGGCCAAGCATAGGAAGAAATCGGACGAGAAGCCAACCGTCAGCACCCCAGAGCGATAAGGAAGCATACTGATCGTCCTGGTGCTAATCGTACTCGTGTTAATCGTACTCGTGTTAATCTGTGCTCACTGTGCGTCCCGGACTGCTGGAAATCTTCCATGAGGAACACCGGCAGCTGCGTCCCGGCGTTGCGCCGCCCGAGCTGAAGATCGAGTTTTTTGCCTTTGCAAATGTCAACAATACCATTCGCTTGCGCGAGGGCAGGCTTCTGGTGCGGCTTTCGGATCTGCTGGAGGGTGCGCCGGACGCGGTGGTACGGGCGATTGCTCACATTCTGCTGGCCAAAATGTATCGCAAGCCCATCGATCGCGGCCACGCCGCGCGTTACCGGAAATATGTAGCCAGCCACGAAGTTGTGAGCAAGGCGCACCTGGTGCGGCAGATGCGCGGCCGCAAGCAGCTGCATTCCCCCAAGGGCCGCGTCTATGATCTCGACCTGGTTTTTGAGGGTTTGAACCGGCGCTTCTTTCATGGGCTGCTCGGCCGGCCGCGCATGAGCTGGAGCCCGACTAAAACTCGACGCATCCTCGGGCATTACGATCCGGCGCACAATGCCATTGTCATCAGCCGAATCTTTGACCAGTTCTCTGTTCCCCGCTACGCCGTCGAATACATCGTCTACCACGAGATGCTGCACTTGAAGCATCCGGTGCGACTGCGCGGCAGCCGCCGGTGCGTGCACTCGGCGGAGTTTCAGGCTGAGGAGAAGCTCTTTCCGCGGCTGGATGAGGCGAACGCGTTTCTGAAGCGGTTATGATTTGGACCGTAGGCAGCTGAACGTTTCTCATCTTTTCAGCCAGATCTCTACTCTGCGATTCTTTTGCCGTCCCTCGGGAGTATCGTTCGAGGCCACGGCAATCTGCGAGCCGAGTCCCATCACCGTGGACGCCTTCACGCCCCGCTGTTCGAATTGCTGGGCCACGGCATCGGCACGAGCTTTCGACAGATTTTCGGTGGCTTCCTTGCTGTCGTTGAAGCCCAGGAGCACCAGGTTGTCACCGCTATAGTGCAGGTCGGTAACAAACGTGACGACGCGAGCGAGATCGGCCACTGCTTTGTTGTCGAGTTGTGAGCTGCCTTCACGGAAACGGAAATCGAGCGACAACCGGTCGCGGCCGCTCGTGAGACGGCGATAGTCGGCAGGCACGGCGGTCGAACTCGCTGCGGCCGCCGCCGCCGAGACGTTTTGGCCCACGAATCCGACTTCCGCCACAATGTTTTGCCCCATGCCGGAGAGCGCAAAATCCACAAATCTGCGAGCCAATTCCCGCTGAGGGTGCTCGGGCGTATAAAGGAACAAGCGGCGCGAAAGCGTGTAGTCTTCGGTGGCCACGGTAAAAGGAGTCGGCAAGAGCGCGGCGGCGCCGGCCTCGTAGACGGCGAGGGCTTCCGCCTCCTGAACGTAAGTCAGACCTATGAAACCGATTCCGTTGGGATCCTGAGCGACGGCGTCGGAAAGTTTGCGACTATCCTCGACACGCTTCGCCGAAGGCGCTAACGGGGCGTTGCCGAGCACCAGGGTCCGAAAGGTGTCATAGGTTCCCGACTTATCGTCGCGGGCGTATAAGTGAATGGCGCCGTCAGACCCGCCGACCTGCAGCCAGTTCCCGGTCACTCCCTCGAAGATCTGCGCGATCTGATCTTTCGCCAGCGTCCTCACGGGATTCTTTCTGTTGACAATCACGGCAATCCCGTCCAGCCCCAGGATGTGTTCGCAGGCTGGAGACGTCATATCTCCAAGGCTGGCTAATTGCGCCACTTCTTCGGCTTTGATTTTTCGAGAAGACATGCCGATATCGGCCAAGCCATTGGCCAGGTCTTCAAAGGCTAGTGTTGAGCCGTGGGCGTGAATTTCAATCGCTTTGGGAGTGCGATCGCCGGGAAGAACTCCACGCACAAACACTTCGTCATCGCGATCTCCGGGAAGGGTTTTCACTTCTGTGGCGCCCTGCTGTTTGAGGAACTGTTCTGCCAGCGCAGGAGCCAGGCTTTCCCCAATCGTGTTCGACCCGCTCAGCCTGAGAATAATATCGTTGGGGCTGAATTTTGAGCGCGCACCCGGTCTGCCCAACCTGAGCCAGAAAAGCCCGCCCAGGCAAGCCAGCAGCACGACACCGATTGTGGCAGCTACGGGTTTGAGGATCCTGGGTGACGGCATAGGATGTGGCGGATTCAGAACGGTCAAGACCGCTTACGGAATGCGCCCAGTGATTTTATCCGAGTGTGAGAGCGCTGGGAAACTGCTGATCAACGCGCAACTGGCCGCACTCCGAACGCCGTTTAATCCCCTATTTCCCCGTGTGATGCGGATCACGCACGTTCATCACGCCCCTGATTGACGCGTGCGGCGCTGACGGCATATCCTTGAAGTTGAAATTGAAATTCATTTTCAAGATCGTTTTCGGGATAGTTTCCAGAGTCGTTTTCGGAAACCCAGGTCGCGTCTAGATGCTTCAGGCTTTCATCATCACGCTGCGCGAGGGGGTCGAGGCCGCGTTAATCGTCGGCATCACCCTGGCTTATCTCGCCAAGATCGGCCGGAACGATCTGCGGAAGACTGTCTACGCCGCGCTGGGCGCCGCTTTCCTGGGCAGCATCGGCGTGGCAGTTGTTATCTCCAGGCTGAACTGGAACGAAGACGTCTTCGAGGGCTGGGTCATGCTGGTCGCCGCCTTCTTCGTCGTCACCATGATTATTTTCATGATGAAGACAGGGCGAAAGCTCAAAGGCCAGATTGAGGGCAAGGTCGGCCTGCTGGCCGGCTTGGGCACGGAGAAAGATACGTGGGTCGGCCTGTTCTTTTTCGTGTTTCTGATGGTGCTGCGTGAAGGCGCAGAGACCGTGTTGATCCTTTCCGCCGTTTCTTTGAACTCCACGGAACTGATGAGCTTCCTGGGCACGTTGCTGGGCGTAATCGCGGCCATTGCCTTCGGCGTGATGTTTGTGAAAGGCAGCGTACGGATCAACCTGCAGAAGTTCTTCCGGGTTACGACGGCGATCCTGTTCCTGGTGGCGCTGCAGTTGGTGGTCTCCGGCCTGCATGAGTTATCAGAAAGCGGAGTGATTGCCTCGTCCAAGCGTGAGATGGCGATCATCGGTCCGATCGTGCGCAACGATCTTTTCTTCTTTGTAACAATTTTGGCTCTGGCCGCACTGATGATCTTGTTCGATGCCAAGCGACGCGAGCCGCTGGCTGAGGCCGCTTCGGCGGCGCAGCGGCGCAAGGCGGCCTGGTCGGCACGTCGTGAGCGCCTTTGGATGGCCTCCGTTTACGTTTTCTCTTTCCTGTTTATTGCCATGCTGACCGCGGAGTTTGTATACGCCAAGAGTCAGAGCGCTCTCTCGCCTTCAACCGAAATCACCTTCGTGAACGGCCAGGTGAAAATCCCGCTGGCTCAGGTCGCCGATGGAGACTTGCACCGGTTCCAGGCGGAGGAGAACGGAACCGCGATCCGCTTCTGGCTCTATCAAAAGCCCGATGGCAAAGTCGCGACGGTTTTCGATGCCTGCGAGATTTGCGGTGCGGTCGGCTTTTACAAGTCGGGCAATGGAGTAGTGTGCAAGAACTGCTCCGCGCCAATTAATCCGCAGTCGGTGGGCTCCAAGGGCGGATGCAACCCCGTGCCGCTTAAGGCGACCCAGACTGCAGACTCCGTGATTATTCAGGAGGCGGACATTGCGGCCGGTAGCCGCATGTTCGAAAAGCAGTAGCGGATGTTCGCCCGGCTCGTCTACGAGTCCTTCTGGCGCCAGAAGCGGCGTAAGTTGCTGGCCGGCGCAGCCATCACTCTCGGCGTGACGGTAGCTACGGCGATGATCGCGGTCGCGACCGACATTGGGGACAAGATTAATCGCGAGCTGCGCACCATCGGCGCCAACCTGCTGGTCACTCCCCAGGAAGACACGCTGGACGTGGAAATCGGCGGCATCGACCTGAAGCCGCCGAGCGATGGCGCCTTCCTTAGCGAAGCCGACCTACCCAAGATCAAAGGGACTTTCTGGCATAACAACATCACCGGATTTGCGCCGATGCTGCCGGTGAACGTAACGCTGCAGCGGGACGGCCGGACGGAAAACCTCACCTTGCTGGGGACCTACTTTGCCAAACAAGTTTCCTTTGGCAAAGAAGAGTTCACTACGGGGGTGCGATCGACGCATCCCTGGTGGAAGGTTTCTGGCGCTTGGCCTGATGACGGTTCCCGCGATGTTTTGCTGGGAGAGCGGCTGGCGGCGCGGCTTTCGGCGAAGACTGGCGACGAAGTTACGGTTTCTGGCCGCCAGGTGCGCGTCAGTGGAATTCTCTCGACCGGCGGCGCCGAGGATGACCAGATCGTAGCGCCGATTGCGTTTGCCCAGGAGATTCTCGGCAAACCGGGAGCGGTTCGGCGCGTCTACGTCAGTGCGCTCACCAAGCCCGAAGATGCTTTTGCCCGCCGCGACCCCAAGAGCATGTCTGGCGCAATTTATGATCGCTGGTACTGCTCGCCGTATCCGCAATCGATTGCGTTTCAGTTGCAGGAGGCGATTCCGCACTCGCATGCCGAGCAGATTCGCCAGGTCGCGCAGAACGAGGGGGCGGTGCTGACGCGTATCGAGGGGCTGATCTTTTTAATCACGGTGGCGGCGCTGTTTGCTTCGGCGCTGGCAGTTTCTGCAGCGATGGCGACGGCGATCTTCGAGCGGCGCGCGGAAGTGGGGCTGATGAAGGCTCTGGGCGCAGGACGGCTGGCGGTTGCATCTATCTTTTTCGCCGAAGCAACTTTGCTGGCGCTGATCGGCGGTTGCGTAGGGTTCGCCGCCGGCAGCTTGCTCGCGCGGCAGATCGGACGGTCCATCTTCAATTCACAAATCACGATTTCCCCGGTGCTCTTGCCCGTGATTCTCGTGATTGCCGTGATCGTCACTTTTGCGGGAAGCGCCGTCGCTATCCGCAAAGCGGTCAGGCTTGATCCCGTATTTGCGCTGCGAGGCGAACTGTGACGGAGAACCTTCCTAATTCAGAATCGCGTTCCGCGCAGGAAGTGGCCGCCAGCCGAGCGCAGTCGCCTCATACTTCTATGTTTCTCCGGATGCTGGTGCGCGCCGCGGTGCTCCGCCGGGGACGCGCTCTTTCCGCGCTCTTTGCCATGGTCGTAGCCGCCGCCGTCGCCACTGCGATGTTGAATCTTTATGTCGACGTACAGGCCAAGCTGCGGCGCGAGTTCCGCAACTACGGCGCGAATATCATTCTAGTAGGCAAGGACGGCGCTTCCCTTCCCGCCGACGCTCTGCCGCGGACGGAATCTGTTCTCGCAGGTCGCGGCGTGGTCGCGCCCTTCGGACTGGTGGTAGCGCGAACCAGCGACGGGCAGGCGATTGTGGTTGCCGGCACGGATTTCGACCGCGTTCGGCAACTTGACCGCTGGTGGTCGGTGAGCAACTGGCCCTCCGCACCGCAACAGGCTCTGATCGGGATTCGTGCGCTTTCTGTCGTCTCCCCGAAGAACCAACCTTTCGATCTTACCTTTCAAGGGCACAGCATTCACCTCACGCCTGCCGGAACCGTGCAGACCGGCGCCGCCGAAGACAGCCGCATCTATCTTTCTCTGACGGACTTCGTTTCCTGGACAGGGGTGCAAGCATCGACGATCGAGGTCGCTGCCACAGGTTCGCCAGAAGAGATCGCAGCCATCATGCACCAGCTTGAGCAGGCGGTTCCGGCTGCCGATGTACGTCCGGTGCGGCAAATCATGGAGGGCGAGGCGCGTGTTCTGGGCAAGACTCGGTCCACGCTGCTGGCTGCGGCTGTGCTGATTATTCTGACGGCTGCTCTATGCGTTCTTTCCACGCTGATGGGTTGGGTCTTTGACCGCCGCCGCGACTTCGCGATCATGAAAACGCTCGGGGCTTCCGACCGCTTGCTGAACGGCTTCTTCGCTGCCGAGGCCGCAGCCCTGGGCGCGGCCGGTGCGGTGATCGGATTTGTTCTGGGCATCGGCATCGCGGCCTGGATCGGCCGGGTTAACTTTCACGCTCCCGTGGTGCCGCGTTTTAGTGTTCTGCCCTTAGTTCTGGCTGGTAGCATGGTGGTGACGTTGCTTTCGGCAATCCTCCCGATTTGGCTGTTGCGCCGGGTGCAGCCGGCGGTCATCCTGCGGGGAGAATGAAATGATTCAGATCAATGACGTGACCAAGCTCTACCCTGCCAAGGCGGCAGGGGATGAGAACCCGAACGGCAACGCAGAGCAGAGCGGCGCGATCCATGCGCTCGACCACATCTCTCTGCACGTTGCGCCGGGCGAATGGCTCTCCATCATGGGCCCGTCAGGGTCGGGGAAATCGACGCTTGTAAATCTGATCGGATGCCTTGACCGCCCCACGTCGGGCGAAATCTGGCTCGACGGTGAGAACGTGGCCGGCATCTCCTCGGCTGACTTGAACCGCGTGCGAGCCGAGAAGATTGGATTCATCTTTCAGCAGTTTCATCTCATTCCATTTCTAACCGCGGTCGAGAACGTCATGTTGGCGCAGTACTTCCACAGCATGACCGATGAGAAAGAAGCGCTGGAAGCCCTGGCGCGGGTCGGCCTGGGCGACCGCGCCCATCACCTGCCCTCGCAGCTTTCGGGCGGTGAGCAGCAGCGTGTGTGCATTGCGCGGGCCTTGATCAATGATCCGAAAATCATTCTTGCCGATGAGCCTACCGGCAACCTCGATGCGCAGAACGAAGAGATCGTATTACGGCTGCTGCGCGAGTTTCATCAGCAGGGGCGAACGATCGTGATGGTTACGCACGATCCGGTCGTGGCACGGCTTGCCGATCGTCGCATCGAGTTCCATCACGGCAAGATCGCTTCTCAGGAAGTTTTCGCAATGGCCGATGAGGAGCAGTTTGACGAGGTGCTCGAAGAGCTCTGGGTGCTGGCCGAGCACGGCGAAATCGCCGAAGTCGAGCGCATGGAGGTCCACGGCGCGCTCCCAGTAAGCCTGGCGATTGAGAAGATGATTGAGATGGGGTTTGTCGTCTCCACGCCGCACCCGCCGCATCCCCACGGTCATAAGCCCTTCGTCAATCCCTGCCACGAAGCGCTCAAGCCGGTGGCCGCGTCCATGGGAGACGGCACGATGATCGTGGAACTCACGCCCCGCGGCCGCGAACGGGCGGGCAGCATCATCCGCCGCCATCGCCTCGCCGAGCGCCTTTTTACCGATAGCCTCGCCATGGACAGCGAATCGGAAATCGAGCAGCAAGCCTGCAAGTTCGAACACATCCTTTCCCCGGAAGCCACGGACAAGATCTGCACCTTCCTCGGACACCCGCGCACCTGCCCGCATGGAGCGCCGATCCCGCCGGGCCTGTGCTGCGGTTCTAGGCCAGCGCAAAAGTTTGCGTTAGACTCTTCTTCAGCTTCCACTCACTAGCTGTATGGCAGAGACGCGGCGTGAATTCCAACAACTCGCAAGAATGAGACTGAAGGATGCCCGAGTCCTAATTCGGAATGGAAACGTCGAGGCAGCATACTATCTGACGGGGCTCGCGGTCGAATGCGCCCTGAAGGCTTGCATTGCAAGAAATACTAAGCGTCATGACTTTCCTCCAGGCCAGGACGCTGTTAAGGATATTTACACTCACAAATTGGGTAAACTGATGGGAGCGGCGAAACTGCAGGCCGCATTCGACGCAGACATTAAGACAAACAGCTCCCTTAACAAGAATTGGGCTGTGGTCAAGGATTGGGACGTGAGTAGCAGGTACTTGACGAAAGGCCTGAATGCGCGGGATCTATATAGAGCGGTCGCAGGAAACAATGGGGTAATGCAATGGCTACGGCAACGTTGGTAAACAATGACATTGAAATCGGTCGACGAATCGTTGCCGCACTTACTCGGGCCTCGATACCGGTAACCGTCTATCTTTGGGCGTTCATTCCTCAGTTGCAAGAATGGCAGTTCATGGTAGCGACGCCTCTTGTCGATACCAAAGGCCCTCTTGCAGCCTACGGCGAGGTCAACAGAGCGCTGCAAAAGGAAGGCGTATTTGAAGATGTTCCGCTCCGGAGGATCTTTCTCAAGAGCCCGAACGATCGGATTTTGAAATCTTTAGAAAAGGAGAGCAGAGCAATACCTCAAGAAACATTTAGAGTTGTGAACGAGCAGATTGCAGGGAACTTCGTTGAGGACGCTTATGTTTACAGCGGCTCCCTTGACATTTCGGAATCCGAAAATCATGGAGGCATGGCTCCGAGTACTTATTGGGTCACCTACGCACCCTATGCTGGACCAGGAGATGCAACTTGGCCCATCAGAGGGCTCGACAGTCTAAGGGAGTTACTAGTGTCAAAGCTTCGCATCAGTCGCGCAATTGTCGAATCAGCTCTGAAAGATGTGTCCACCAATAAGAGAGCGTCAATTCCTAACCTGCAATTGCGAGCCCGAGACCTTAAGCGGCTGAGACCAGCCTAGCGTGTTCTCCCGGCGTCCCACCATCGGCGTATTCGATTCCGGCTTCGGCGGCCTGACCGTCCTTAAAGCTTTACTTGAACTTATTCCGGACGCCGATTACCTCTATTTTGGCGATACCGCCCGCCTTCCCTACGGCTCGAAGTCTGTCGAAACCGTGGCGCGTTATGCCGTCGAAGCCGCCCACTACCTTGAGGCTCACGGAGCCCAGTTGCTGGTCATCGCCTGCAACACGGCAACTGCGCTCGCGCTCGACCAAATTACGGCGGCAGCGCATGTGCCGGTCGTAGGGGTGGTCGAGCCTGGGGCTCAGGCTGCCGCGAGCGTCAGCAAAAACAAGAAGGTCATCGTCATGGGCACCGAGGCCACGGTCAGCAGCCACGCTTACCGCAAGGCTCTCGAGGCGCGAGGGCTCGAAGCGCGCGAGAAGGCTTGCCCGCTCTTGGTTCCGCTGGTGGAAGAAGGATGGGTCGAGCATCCCGTAACCGAGCAGATCGCTCGCATTTACCTGAGCGAGGCTTTCGCTGACGGCTTCCACGACGCCGACGTTCTGGTTCTCGGCTGCACTCACTACCCGCTGCTCAAGCCGCTGCTGCATCGCGTGGCGCCGCCGCATGTGAGCATCGTGGATTCCGCCCAATCTACAGCCCTGGCCGTCGCCGACCATCTGGAGCGGCTCCTGCCTCTGACCCGGGCCGTCCATGAAGAACGACGGAAGCTTCCGCGTCTCAAATTCTTCGCCACCGATTCGGTCGAGAAATTCCGGCGGCTGGGCGAGCGCTTCTTGGGACATCCGATTGAAGACGTTCAGCACGTGGACTTAAAGGAATAAGACTTGAAGGAATAAACAAAACTGGCGATTTTGCTTTGCCCGCAAGGTTCGGATAGTCCATTGCAGCGCACACCATTACAGTGTCGAAGCAGCTTTCCAATCACAAAAATATAAAACTCCGGACTCATGCATCCCCTCGACAACATCATCTGGAAGGCGCTGACCACGCGGCAGGCTGAGTTTGCCGAGTCCTGCAATCAGGCGCGCAGGTTCACCCCGGAAGTCTCGCCCCTCGCCGCTTTTCCTGAGCCTAACGCGGAGGGCTACAAGTCACTTGCGGGATTGGTCCATGCACAAGGCACGATTGGATTGTTCCTGGACGCGCCTTACCAGCCGCACCCAGGCTGGACTCTGGTCGCCGGCGCTCCGATGCCGGAAATGGTTTTCGAGAGCGATAAGGTCCCGTCGTCTGCTTCCTCCGGTCCCGAAATCGTCGAACTGAGCGCTGCGGACGTTCCTGACATGATGACCCTTACAGCGCTGACCAAGCCTGGTCCGTTCCACAAACGCACTCACGAACTGGGCACGTACATGGGAATTCGCAGCGAAGGAAAGCTTATTGCCATGGCCGGCGAGCGCTTGAAGGTTCCCGGCTACACCGAAGTCAGCGCGGTCTGCACGCACCCGGAACACACCGGCCACGGTTACGCCCGAATCCTCATGACGGAGGTGATGCGGCGAATCCTAGAGCGCGGGGAAACCCCGCTCCTGCATGTTCGGGAAGATAATGTGCGTGCGATTGCGCTGTATGAAAAGCTGGGGTTCAGACTAAGAGTGCTGCTGCACTTTGCAGTGCTGAGAAAGGATTAGTCTTAAAACTGAGAACCGAGAACTGCCCGTCTCAGTACAAGTGAAAGTCGACTTCGACAGCAATCTCCACGGCAACATCGTGTCCGTCTTTCTTGCCGGGCTCGAATTTCCAGTTCTTGACCGACTCGATCGCCTTCTCGTCGAGGCCCATGCCGAGAGCGCTGAGCACACGAATCTGCGTAGGATGTCCGTTCGCGTCGACCACGAGCCCTAAAACGCAAGTTCCCTGGTACTTCGCTTTGCGAGCTTCCTCGGAAAACTCAGGGTCGGTTTGATAGATGACCCGAGGCGGAGTCACCCCCTTACCCGGACGGTAAGCGCCACCGCCCGTACCCATGCCCTCACCAGGTCCGACGCCACGACCGTTCCCCGACCCAACACCACCGCCCGAACCCGAACCGATACCGCTGCCTGACCCAGTACCGTTCGATGGAATGACGGCGGTAGACTTGGGGTCGCCAAGGTTCGGCAAGTTATTCATGGCCATCTTAATATCAGGATCGACCATCACCGTGGGTATCTCGGGCAACTTCGGGTCCTGATTCCGGATCACGGCCTCCGGCGGCGTGAGCTGAGGCTTCATCGAAAACTTCGGCAATTTTCCCTGGGAAGCTTTCAGCACATCGCGGTCGCCACCGCCACCACCACCACCGGCCTGCGTCTTGGCGGGCTTCAGAGGCATGTAATCGGCGATATCAACAATTTGGGTCGTTGCCGTTTTGGCTTCAATCTTGGGGACGACCCGCCGCGCAAGAATCGTGCCCCCGATAATCAGTGCGATCACGACCACGTGAGCCGCAGTCGAGGTCAGGGCGCCATCCTTCTTATAGTTGTAGAAGCCCCAGATATCCTTCACCGGAATGGGCTTCGATTCCAGCTTTAGCGGAGGAAGTTTCTTGGGAAAGAAGAACTCGTCCAGGCCCCGGAACAGCGACTTATACAGCGGCTCAAAGGTGTCGGGAGCCAGCAGCAGGTGAAGCTCGGGCTCAGCCTCAGCTTTCGGGGCGACGTTTGGATTGACTTCAGTGGATGCCATGATTCCCCGGTTCGGTTCTTCCCGCTTATCGGTGAACGGGCCAGCTTCTTGGCGACGCGCCTCTTACACAGATGATCCGTCTTTCCAACAAGTTGCCTCTTTTAATTCTTATGTGGTTCTTCTCTGGTTGCGCAAATCGGGCGCGGCCTTCCCAAGGGAGGCCAAACTCCCGAACCTAAGTCCCTACCGAAATTGTACCCCTTCCGTGTCTCTTTACGAAGTGTATTTCAGGTTCCAGCGGGGAATGTACTATTTCTCATGAAGTCGACCGCCAACAAATTGATTCTCAAGTCTCGATTCAGTCTCAGGCCGTGGTTCCGGCCGCATGGACGTTCCCGGCGCGTCTCCCTATAATGAAAAGATTCAATCATTTGGGAGAATCCAACCGAGTGCCGCTCGACCTGAAAGCCACCATCAACTTGCCCAAAACCGCCTTCCCCATGAAGGCCAATTTGCCCCAGAACGAGCCTAAAATGCTGGCTCGCTGGGAGGAGATGCGGATCTACGACCGCATCCGCGAAGCCCGCAAAGGATCGGATAAAGGCACCTACATTCTGCACGACGGTCCGCCTTACACCAGCGGCCCCATCCACATGGGGACGGCGCTGAACAAATGCCTCAAGGACTTCATCGTCAAATCGAAGACCATGGCGGGATTCGACGCGCCTTACGTGCCCGGTTGGGATTGCCACGGCCTGCCCATCGAGATCAAAGTTGACAAGGAACTGGGCGGCAAGAAGCTGCAGATGCGCCCCATCGACGTGCGCGCGGCATGCCGCAAGTACGCGCAGAAGTTTCTCGACTTGCAGCGCCAGCAGTTCAAAAGGATCGGCGTCTTCGGCCGCTTCGACCGGCCTTATGCCACCATGAACCCGCAGTATGAATCGGTGGTGCTGTCGACGTTCTTCTCGTTTTACGAGAACGGTTTCGTCTACAAAGGCCTGCGCGCCGTGTATTGGTGCATGCACGACGAGACCGCGCTCGCCGAGGCTGAAGTCGAGTACGAGAACCACACCAGCCCCACGGTATGGGTGAAATATGCGTTACTCGATGATCCAGCAACGATCGACGCGGCTCTGGCAGGGAAAAAAGTTGCGACCATCATCTGGACCACGACTCCTTGGACGCTCCCTGCGTCGATGGCCGTGGCTTTCCATCCCGATGAAGAATATGTCACGCTCGAATCCGACGGCGAAGTGTACATCGTCGCCTCGAAGCTGGCGAAGGACGTCGCGGAGAAATGCAATTTCGCCAACCCGCGCGAGTTGGCGCACTTTCCCGGACGCAAGTTCGAGCACTTGAACTTCCAGCATCCCTTCCTCGACCGCAAGATTCTCGGCGTGCTGGCCGAGTACGTCACCATGGACACAGGCACCGGCGTGGTCCACACCGCGCCTTCACACGGCGCGGAAGACTTTATCACCGGCGTCAAGTACGGTCTCGACGCCACCAGCAACGTCGATGAGAAGGGCATCCTGCGCAACGGCCTGCCCGAATACACCGGCAAGCGCGTCTGGGAAGCGAACCAGCCGATCATCGACCTGCTCAAGAGCCGCGGCGCTCTGCTGCACGCGGAGAAGACCGAGCACTCTTATCCGCACTGCTGGCGTTGCCATAATCCCGTGATTTTCCGCGCGACGGAGCAATGGTTCATCTCGATGGAAACGCCCATGCCCGGCGGAAAATCGAAGGAAGACATCTTGCGCACCCGAACGCTCGAAGAAATCAAGCATGTGAAGTGGGATCCGTCGTGGGGCGAAGAGCGGCTCTCGAACATGATCGCCACACGCCCCGATTGGTGCATCTCGCGGCAGCGCGTGTGGGGCGTCCCCATCGCCGTTTTTCTATGCGAGGGCTGCGGTAAGCCGCTCAATGATCCCAACGTAAATCGCAAGGTGGTCGAACTCTTCGCCCGCTCCGGCGCCGACGCCTGGTTTACGCCTGAATCAGACACTATCCTTCCCGCGGGCACAAAATGTCCGCACTGCGGCAGCACCAAGTTCGAAAAAGAGACTGACATCTTCGACGTCTGGCTGGAATCCGGCGCAAGCTATCTCGCGCTGATTGCAGACGAGCCCTCGTATCCCTGGCCGTCCGATCTTTATCTCGAAGGCGGAGATCAATACCGCGGCTGGTTCCAGTCGTCCCTGCTCTGCGCCATGGGCACGCACGGAACGCCGCCCTACAAAGGCGTAGTCACCCCGGGATGGACCCTCGACGAAAAAGGCCAGGCCATGTCGAAATCCCGAGGCAACGACGTGGACCCAGTCGACATCGCCGATCGAATGGGCGCAGAAGTGGTCCGGCTCTGGGTGGCGTCAGTCGACTTCCGCGAAGACGTGGTCGGTTCCGAAGCATTGATGCAGCGCGTTGCGGAGAACTACCGCAAGATTCGCAACACCTTCCGCTACATCCTCGGGAACCTCGGAGACTTCGATCCCGCGACGGACGCAGTTCCCTTCGACAGCATGGAAGGGCTAGACCAATACATGCTGCGCCAGACCTCGTCCTTTGCGACCGATGTAAAGAACTCGTACGACGAATTTGCCTTCCACAAGATCTACCACCGTCTGAACCATTTCTGCATCGTCGACCTGAGCGCCTTCTATTTCGACGTGCTGAAAGACCGGCTCTACATTTCGGCACCCAAATCGCCGGGACGCCGCAGCGCGCAGACCGCGATCTGGCGCATCGGGGAAGCGCTGGTGCGTCTGCTGGCCCCGATCATGAGCTTCACTTCCGACGAGGTTTGGCAGTATTTGCCGAAGGCGTCGCAGCGCGAGGAAAGCGTGCACCTGGCGTTGTTCCCGTCTCCGCGGGAGATCGCTTCACCGGATAACTCCAAGTCTGACGAGGATTGGACTACGCTGCGTTCAGTGCGCGACGAGGTCCTCAAGGCGCTCGAAGAAGCCCGCAACAACAAACTCATTGGCACCGGCCTCGAGGCCCAGGTTACCCTGGCTGCCCCCGATCCGGTTTATTCCGTGCTGGCTCGCCACGCCAGCCAGCTTCGCTACCTCTTTATTGTTTCCGCAGTAACGCTGACTCAAGGCGCGGGCAACGGAACCGGACAGGTCCACGTCGAAGTGAAGAAGGCGGATGGAGCCAAGTGTGAACGCTGCTGGAACTATTCGATCCACGTTGGCGAGGACAAGACCTACCCCACGGTCTGCGAGCGTTGCAGCGCCGTGCTGAAGGAACTCGGTGGGGCTTAGTTTCGAGCGGAAAAAGATTTACCTCAGGCGCTCAAGCGCGGGTACACTTTTGGCGACCTAACGGCACGAGTAAACTTGTGCCCTTCCACTCATCTTAAGGGCAACCGATTGTGAACTGGCGAAAGCTACGAACGGTCCTGCTGACGGTGCTGGTCCTGGCTCTGATCCCAGCCACCCGCTACTATCAGATCGACGTTCCCCTCCTGCGTTTTCTGCAGGGCTCGCGCCACGTTGACCCGCTCTCGCTTCACCTCTCCGGAGAATTCGTCGAGAACAATCTGGGAACCCAGCAGGAGCCGGATGGCTCCGTCACCGTGCGCATGATCGCGCAGCAATACCTGTTCGTTCCCCACTGCATTCTGGTTCCGGCTGGAGTTCCAGTTCATCTTCGCATCACCAGCGCCGACGCCGTCCATTCGCTCACCTTCAACGGCACCGACTACGCCGTGAAGGTTCTGCCCGGCACAATCAGCGAAGCGCAACTTCAGTTCTCCCAGCCGGGCGAATATCCAACGCCGTGCCGAGAGTTTTGCGGGGCGGGACACTATGCCATGCGCTCCGAGCTGAAAGTGGTTCCCCGCGATCAGTTTCCCGCCTTACGGCCTGAAGAAAGGGGGAACTGTGCACCACGCTAGACGCCGGTCCGCCAAGCTCATTGTCGCAATCGTGGTGGCAGGCTCGCTCCTTCTTCTGGCCAGCGACAATCCACCGGATCGAATCCCCTCCTATGTGGCATGGACGCCGGAAACCATAGCTGCAGCCTCGCGCGGAGACGCCTTTCGCGGGCTGCTCCTCGCCAAGCGTTGCGATCATTGCCACGGATCAGAAGGTTTCAGCGCCGAGGCCTACATCCCCAATCTCGTAGGCATCGACAGACTGGCCATCTGGAAACAACTGGAAGACTTCCGGTCTCACAAGCGCCAATCGCGCGCCATGGGACCGATCGCCGATTCTCTCTCCCCCCGCGACGTGTCTGACGTGGTCGCCTATTACGCGAAGCTGCCCGCCTTCGCCGATCCTCAGGACAACCGGAGTTTTCCCCAAGCTCAGCCCGATCCCAGTCACGCGGCGATGGCGTCGCGTCTGATCTCGTTTGGAGACGGTGAGCGCGGTATTCCACCCTGCCAGGCCTGCCACGGCCCGGTCGCCTATCGCCCCGGAGTCCCGTCCCTAGCGACCCAGAACGCCGTCTACATCTTAAACCAGCTCGAAGCCTTCGCCAGCCAGACTCGCGCCAACGACATCAACCTGCCCATGCGCACGATTGCGGGATTGCTGACAGATGATGAAAGACACGCGATCGCGGATTATTACGGTTCCGGACGCGGGCTCGAGCCCGCGAGTTCGACTGTACCGAAATAGAAGGTGAGAGTAGTGATCGCACGCGAGAGAAAGCAGACTCCTCACTGCCTTCGGCCCAGTGGGTGACGCTCGGTGGTCATCGACGATCCTCTGGAGGCGTGGAAAGCACAGAACCTCGGTCACTCGGTCAATGAGTGATATGGGGATTTATCGCCAGTTAGTGTGAAGCACCGCGGACTAGCGGGGTGATTGCGATCTCACCATAGCGCCAGAGATTGCATCCTCGATGCAAGAAGAAGCATACGCCGAGAAGTCGTCAAGGCCGCTTTTCGGGAAGTTTTCCAAGGCTCGCATTAGGCCAAGGTTTCCTTCCTGAATCAAATCCAACATAGTCAGACCACGATGTGCGTATCGCTCTGCAATTGGCAAGACCAGAGGGAGCCTGCTTTCGAGCAAACGCCTCTTGGCGATCTCTGCCAGCTCACCTGTTTGCGCTGATTCATGGAACAGGCGGGCTTCTTCTTCCTTCGTTAATGGGGGAAGTGTCGCGAGTTCTCGCAGGTACCAGGTCACAGGATCATCGTTATCCAAGTCCATCGATCCCCCATCCAGTCAAAGACTACAGGAGAAATACCACACTTTCAGCGTAACTGTTGAAACCAGGCGATTGCACTCATTGCGAATTGGCCGATTGCTGCAAAACCTCAAGAGTCTCCAGAGATACGAGGATGAAGTCGTTTTCAACCTCAACCATTGCGCGCGTCTGAGCGCCATGGGTGCCAAGTGGCAGGACATCCAATACCCTTCCGGTCTTACCCGCGCTGGGGTGTGGTGTTCCGTCGGGCCTTGTAGGCCCAACTCTCACGGTTTTTCCTATCCAGCGCCACCGTCGGAGTTTAACCGTCCAAAATGCCGGCCATGATGTAGAGTACAACTCGGAGCGGGCGGTGACAGGGACCACCAAGTCCTCCCACCTCTTTTCGCCTTTCTTTTTGACGCCGATGGTTGCTTCGAGAACAAGGCGGATGTCATATCCATCCTCCTTGATGTGGGAGACCACTTCAGGGATATGCACGGAGGCAGACCAGGTCTTGTTGATGGCGTCTCCAAGTTCCTTCATCCGTTCTTTGACTTGCTGATTCACGCGGTCCCCCATTGGTCAGCCGGCGTCGCGCCATTGTAAATGCCCGAGGCTGGGGTGAGCTCTGAAATGTTTCGTGGCTACAGCAACCAACGACGAACAACAAGGAGTGGAGGTGTCGTTAACAGGCGATTGCACTCATTGAAGATTGCTGAGTTCGGGATGACAAGAGGTTTGGCCGAAGCCCGAAGCCGCCCTTATCTCAACTCGTCCATCGCCGCCGCCAGCGCTTCCCTGCCCGGCCGCGTCACCGATTCTGGCAGCGTAGCCAGCGGCTGATCGACCATGTTCAGCATATCGAGAAAGCTGGGCGACTTCGTGTTCACATAAAACAGTCCGGTCAGAACCTCGCCTTTGTCGTGAGCTTCCGATAATCGTGTCATCGCCGCGATCCGGTTGGTCGGATCGTAGTCTTCCTCCAGTTTTCGGAGCCGCAAATGAGAACCATCGTGCATCGTGACGTTGACCGTGGTTCCGGGATCGTACTCAACGTCAATTTCTTCGAAGTGCGGAACGAAACTTATTTCCTGCAGCGTCTCTTCGTGATCCTTCACGTACTTATAGGACTTGGTCGACCCTTCGTGATCGTTGAAGGTGACGCAGGGTGAGACCACGTCGAGCATCACAGTGCCGTGGTGCGCGATGGCAGCCTTAAGCAAGGCACTTAATTGCTTCTTGTCGCCGGAAAAAGATCGGCCCACAAAGGTCGCGCCCAGCTCGATGGCCAGCCCGCAAGTGTCGATCGGAGGCAGATCGTTGATCACTCCCGATTTCAGCTTCGATCCCAGATCAGCCGTGGCCGAGAACTGGCCTTTGGTCAGGCCGTACACGCCGTTATCTTCGATGATGTAAATGAGCGGAAGATTGCGGCGCATGAGGTGAACAAACTGGCCAATACCGATCGACGCCGTGTCCCCATCACCGCTCACGCCCAGCGCAATCAGATTGCGGTTCGCGAGCATGGCGCCGGTAGCTACCGACGGCATGCGTCCATGCACAGAGTTGAAACTGTGCGAACGGTTCATGAAATAAGCCGGACTCTTCGAGGAACAACCAATTCCGCTCAACTTCGCCACTCGCTCCGGCTGCACCCCCATGTCATACATGGCTTCGATGATGCGCTCAGAAATGGCATTATGGCCGCAGCCGGCGCAGAGCGTAGTCTTGCCGCCCTTGTAATCGATTACGGTGAGGCCGATGTGGTTTGTTCTTGGTTCAGCAGGCGTAGTCGCCATTACTTCCCCTCCATAGTGCTCAATTCGTCAGTGACGGAGCGCGCATCGAGCGGCAGCCCGTCAAGATGGCTGATGCTGCGCATCTTCGTAATCAGTTCAGGTTTGAGGTCCAGCTTGAGCAGGCTGAGCATCTGCGCATCGCGGTTCTGCTCGACGACGTAAACCCGGTCATGCTGCTCGATGAATTCATGCACTTCCCGCGTAAAAGGATAAGCCCGCAGCCGCAGGTAATCAGTTTCAATCGCGTATTCATTGCGCAGCTGGTCGCGGCTTTCGACGATTCCCCAATGCGAAGTCCCGTAAGCGATGATCCCTATCTTCGCATTCGTGCCTTTGAGAATCTCCGGCCGCGGCACGAAGGAGCGCACTGTTTCGAACTTGCGGTTGAGTCGCTCCATGTTGTTTTCGTAATCGTCAGGCCGCTCGCTATAGCTCGATTTATCATTGTGCCCGCTGCCCCGCGTAAAGTACGCGGCCGCGGGGTGATCCGTTCCCGGCAGAGTGCGGTAGCCGACGCCGTCGCCATCCAAATCTTTGTAACGGGCAAAACCACCCAGCTTGTCGAGATCTGTCTTGCTGAGAACTTTGCCGCGCTTGATCGGCGTGGTTGGATATTCGAAAGGATCGGACATCCAGTTGTTCATCCCGAGATCCAAATCGGACATCACGAATACCAGCGTCTGAAACTGCTCAGCGAGGTTGAACGCATCCGAGGCCATGCTGAAGCATTCCGTAACCGAGCACGGAATCAGCATAATGTTTTTGGTATCACCGTGAGAAAGAAACGCCGTGGAGAGAATGTCGCCCTGCGAAGTTCGCGTGGGCAACCCGGTCGAGGGCCCGACGCGCTGAATGTCCCAGATCACACCAGGAATTTCTGCGTAATAAGCCAAGCCGGAAAATTCTGACATCAACGAAATTCCCGGACCTGCAGTCGCGGTCATGCTGCGCGCGCCCGCCCAGCCGGCGCCAATCACCATCCCGATCGCCGCCAGCTCATCTTCGGCCTGAACAATGGCGAACGTGGCCTTGCCATCCGGCCCGATGCGGTATTCCTTCATGTATTCGATCATCGTCTCCACCAGCGAAGACGACGGCGTGATGGGATACCACGTCACCACGGTGCATCCGGCAAACATGCAGCCCAGAGCCGCCGCCGAGTTGCCATCGATGATAATCTTGCCCGCGGTCTTATCCATGCGTTCGATATAGAACGCTCCGCGCTTCTGCAGACTGGCTTTCGCATAGTCGAACCCAGCCTGCGCCGCACCCAGATTCAGGTTCGCGGCCTTCACCTTCTTGGCAAACTGTTTGCGGATCGCCTTCTCCACCTCACCCATCTCAATGGAGAGCAACTGCGCCACCACGCCGACGTACACCATGTTCTTGACCAGTTTGCGCAGCTTGGCCTCAGGGCAAACCGTCGCCACGAGCTTGTCATAGGGAACGGAATAGAAAATAAGATCATTGCGCAGCTTGTCGAGCGCCAGCGGTTCGTCGTACAACACGGCCGCTCCCGGCGCCAGCGACATCACATCGTCCTGTGCGGTTTCCGCGTTCATCGCGACCAGGAAATCGATTTCCTTCTTGCGTCCAATGTAACCATCCTTGTTTGCGCGAATGGTGTACCAGGTAGGCAGCCCCGCGATGTTCGACGGAAACAGGTTCTTACCCGAAACCGGCACGCCCATCTGAAAGATGGCACGTAACAGCACAGTGTTTGAACTCTGAGAACCTGAGCCATTCACCGTAGCAACCTGAATGCTCATGTCGTTGACGATGCGGTTACGCCCCAATTGCCCGCCCGTACCCTGGGGCGCAACATCCGTAGTGGCCATCCCTACACCTTCCTTATCATTAGGGGCCGGACGATTCGCATAGAATGATCCGCCCGAATTTCAACTTGAGGGAAACAGATTATTATACGGCGATGCCGGCTCCTCAGCACGCCAAATCGCCCGCCTGAAGCCGGGGAGGAACCTATCTGGGAACGGGAAGGAAGAAACCTGCAAGCAATGAAAAGAATCACTGCGGACTCACTACTCGGCCTTGAAGAACTGGGCGATGCTGCGGAACTTATTATATCGAGACACGATTAAGTCAGCCGGCGGGATTTTCTTCAGCTCCGAGAAATGCTTCTGCAAGCTGACGTCGAGCAAGTTCGCCGCCGCATCATGATCCCGGTGAGCTCCACCTTCGGGCTCAGGCACGACATCGTCGACGCATCCCAGTTCGCTGAGATCCGTGGCCGTAATGCGCATGGCCTCCGCCGCCAACTCCTTCTTAGTGGAGTCCCGCCACATGATCGCGGCACACCCCTCGGGCGAAATCACCGAATAAATCGAATTCTCCATCATCAGCACGCGGTCAGCCACTGCGATCGCCAATGCCCCGCCACTGCCTCCCACCCCAATCACCGTAGCGATGATAGGCACCTGCAGCCGCGCCATCTCGCGCAAGTTGTAGGCAATCGCTTCGGCCTGCCCGCGTTCCTCGGCGTGAATCCCGGGGTAGGCGCCGTCCGTATCTACCAGCGTGAAAATTGGCCTGCGAAACTTCTCCGCAACCTGCATCACGCGCATCGCTTTGCGATAACCCTCGGGATGCGGCGTCCCGAAATTGCGGTACACGCGCTGCTTCATGTCCCGCCCTTTCTGGGTGCCGATCACCAGCACTTCCTCACCATGAAAGCGGGCCATTCCGCAAACAATCGCGGGATCATCGGCGAACCCGCGATCCCCGTGAATCTCGCTCCAATCCGTAAAAACGCGCTCAATGTAGTCGAGCGCCTGCGGGCGCTGCGGATGCCGCGCCAGTTCCGTCTTCTGCCAGGCAGTCTGCAGCGCCTTCATCTCCTGCCTGAGGGTATGGACGCGCTCCTGAAGCTTCGCGAGCTGGCGGTGAGTCTCCTCATCCTGCCCGGCGGTAGCCTCGATCAGCGCCACCTGCCGCTCGATCTGCTCCAACTCCTGCTGCGCCTTTTCGGTTGCTTCCATGGTTAACGATTAAGATTAAACGATTACGATTAAACGACTATGCGATTGCGTCCTAACTGATCACGCGGACACTACCCCGACCGCACAGTTGTTCCACACGAGCGATGAAATTGCGATCTGGCAGCACATTATAACCTTCCGCTTCCATCACCACCATGAAATCCCCGGCCCGCTCCACATCAAACAACACCCGCGCTTCGCCCTTCCGCTCCCTGAAAAGCATATGAAGATCGTCGACGGTGGTCTCGCCCGCGCTCTCCAGCGGCACTCGAATGCGGATCGCACGCGGCAGCGGAACTTTCGCGTCTTCCAGCGGCATAATCTCAGCTGCCGTAATCTTAGGATTCGCTCCTTCTTCAATCCGCACTCCGGCTCGCACCAGCACCGGAACCTCAAGCTTCACCTTGTCACCCAGACGCTTGTAGGCCTCCGGAAAGACGATCATATCGATCGAGCCAGACATATCCTCGAGCGTAGCCTGTGCATAGAACTCCCCGCGCTTGGATTTCTGCACGCGCACATTGCCGATGATCCCCGCGGTCGCGATGGTCTCATCTTTGCCGGTCGACCTGGTCAGCGCACCGATTTCCACGATGCTCAACGCCTGCAGATCAGCCAGCTTGTCTTTATATTTCTCCAGCGGATGCCCGCTGATGAAGAACCCGAGGATCTCCTTCTCTGCAGCCAGCCGCGCCTGCTCATCCCAGTCCGGAATGTTCGGCAGCCTGTCGTTGTTAGCCTCGGACTCTTCCTGCTGAAACACTCCGAATAGCCCGTGTTGGCCGGATTCCGCGTCGCGCTGAGTCTTCTGCGCCCGCTCCATGGCGCGGTCCAGCACCGCCATCACTTGCGCGCGCCGGCCCAGCGAATCCATCGCCCCGCTCTTGATCAACGACTCCAGCACACGCTTGTTCAGCAACCGCAGATCGACGTTCTCGCAGAACTCGTAAATCGACTTGAATCGCCCCAGCTTCTTCCGCGCCGCCACAATCGATTCAATGGCATTGCCGCCGACGTTCTTCACCGCCGCGAGACCAAAACGAATCGCCTCTCCATGCGGCGTGAAGTTGGCATCCGAAACATTAATGTCGGGAGCCTCGACCGAAATCCCCATCTCACGGCATTCGTTGATGTACTTCACCACGTCATCGGTGCTGCCCGTCACTGAAGTGAGCAGCGCCGCCATGAACTCAACCGGATAATGCATCTTCAAATACGCCGTGTGATAAGCCAGCAGCGCGTAAGCCGCCGAATGCGACTTATTGAAGCCGTAGCCCGCAAACTGCGCCATAAGGTCAAAAATCTTCTCGATCTTCTTCGGTGGAAACTTGCGCAGCGCGGCACCCTGAATGAAACGCTCGCGCTGCGCCGCCATTTCTTCCTGTTTCTTTTTGCCCATCGCCCGCCGTAGCAGATCGGCTTCGCCCAGAGAGTAGCCCGCAAGCTTGTTCGCCGCTTGCATGACCTGCTCCTGATAAACGAAGACGCCCAGCGTCTCTTCCAGAATCTCTTTCAGCTCCGGCAGCTCATACTCAATCTTGCGCCGTCCCTGTTTGCGTTCGATGAAGTCATCGATCATTGCCATGGGTCCCGGACGGTAGAGCGCATTCAAGGCGGTAAGATGTTCGATCGAGTTCGGCTGATAGCGTCGCAGCACGTCGCGCATGCCATGCGATTCAAACTGGAAGACGCCGGAAGTCAGGGCTTTGTGAAAGACTTTCTGGTAGGTTTCGGTATTGTCGAGAGGAATTCTCTCGAGCGTGATCGGAGTTCCGCGAGTTTGCTCGATCAGCTTCAGCGTGTCGGTAAGAATCGTCAGCGTAGTCAGCCCGAGAAAATCCATCTTCAGCAGGCCCATCTTCTCGATGGCAACCATGTCGAAGGCAGTAACGATTTCATCGTTCTTCGTCTTGTGCAGCGGAACCAGCTCCGTCAGCGGACGCGGTGAAATCACCACGCCCGCAGCGTGCACTCCGGAGTTCCTCACCATCCCTTCCAGTTTCTTCGCAGTCTGAATCAACTCGCGAATCTGCCCATCTTTCTCCATCGCCTCGCGCAGCTGAGGAGAGTCCTCAATCGCCTGGTCGAGCGTAATGTTGAGCTGCGTGGGAATCATCTTGGCGATGCGATCCACATCGCTGTAAGGGATGTCCATCGCGCGCCCGACATCCTTGATCGCCGCCTTGGCCGCCATCGTGCCAAATGTGATGATCTGTGCCACGTTGTCGCGCCCGTACTTCTGCGTGACGTAATTGATCACTTCACCGCGCCGGTTCATGCAGAAATCAATGTCGATATCCGGCATCGAAACGCGCTCAGGGTTCAGGAAGCGCTCAAACAGCAACTCGTGCTGCAGCGGATCGAGATCAGTGATGCCCAGCGCGTAAGAAACCAGCGACCCAGCGGCCGACCCCCGACCCGGCCCCACCGGAATCTCGCGCTCCTTGGCATAGCGGATGAAGTCCCACACGATCAGAAAATATCCCGCGAACTTCATCTGCTGGATGATCGCCAGCTCCCGCTCGAGCCGCTGCTCGTAATCGGAAATCGGATGCTTCAATCTTCCCTGCTCGTGCAGCGGCCGCAGCGCCGCCATCCGCCGCGCGAAGCCCTCCCGAGTAACGTGCACAAAATAGCTGTCAATCGTGTAGCCCGCCGGAACCTCGAATTGCGGAAACGGCGTCGCGACCTTCTCGAGATGAAGCCTGCAGCGCTCGGCAATGTCGAGCGTGCGCGTCAGGACCTCGGGCGAGTCCTTGAACACGCGATACATCTCATCGTGGCTCTTGACGAAGAACTGCGTCCCTTCAAACTTCATCCGCCCGGTATCGTGAATCGACTTGCCGGTCTGAATGCACAGCATCACGTCCTGGGCATGCGCGTCGTCCTCGCAAAGATAGTGGCTGTCGTTAGTCGCCACCAGCGGCAGCCCGAGGTCTTTCTCCAACTGGAACAGTCCGGGATGAATCTTGTGCTCCATCGCCAGGCCCTGGTCCTGAATTTCGAGGTAGAAATTGCCCTTGCCGAAGATGTCGACAAAAGTTCCCGCAGCCGCGCGCGCAGCGTCGTACTTCCCTTCCATCAGCCGTTCCGCAACCTCACCTTTCAGACAGCCCGAAAGCCCGATCAGTCCGCGCGAATGCTCCGCCAGAAATTTCTTGCTCACGCGCGGCTTGTAATAAAACCCGTGCAGCGAGGCCTCCGAAGTAATCTTCACCAGATTGCGGTACCCCTCTTCGTTTTCCGCCAGCACCAGCAGATGGTTGTAAGTGTCGCCGTCGGGTGGCGTGCGCTCGATGTTGTGATCATCTTTCTTGCAGATGTAAAGCTCGCAACCCACGATCGGCTTCACGCCCGCGTGATTCGCAGCATTCACAAAATGCACGGCGCCAAAGATATTTCCGTGGTCGGTCATGGCCACGGCAGGCATGCCCAGTTCTTTCACACGTTGGCAAAGTTTTTCGACGTCGCAGGCGCCATCCAGCAGAGAGTAATCGGTATGCAAGTGCAGGTGAACGAATTGGGACATAGGCCTCAGTATGATTTTACGTTGGCGTCATTCTATCGGGAAAGGCAGAACAGAAAGCAGCAAGTTATTCACAGCGCGGACGTGACTCTTAGGAAAACCGGCTGGAGGCCTTCACTGCGCGCCTGGCACGCGGAAATCCACGCCGCGCTCGTCGTTTTCCTTGGTAGTAGCGGGAATGTCGAGGTCAGTAAGCGGGATCTTCTGCGTATGCTGCGGATTGAAGTTAAACAGGGTCTGGCCAACGATCGCGTAATTGTGCACTTCCTGCTTGTGTTCATCGCGGAAAACCAGCACCGTGGCGGGCGCGGCTTCGTTAAGTTCCACGTGCTCGCGATGCTCGCGTGGAGGCGCAGGCGCCAACCCGGCATACAGATCCTGATCGCCCTGCTGACGCATCCGCTGCTCATCAAGACTCTGCTGGTTCATCTCGTTGGCCAGGCCGGTTTGGTATTGCTGGTCATAGTCGAACGACGAACCAGAATCCGACCACCAATAGGGATCGTAGAAACCCCCGTATCCCCAACCATAAGCACCCACGCATCCGTAGCCGTAGTAGTAGCAGTTGCTTCCATAAGTCCGTATGCGAACCCCGACACCTGAATGGTTGTAACTCCGGTTGTACCCTCGCGTGGAAAATGAAGGACGCGAAGCGCCAGACCCGTACGAACGTGGCGCGAAACTCGAGCCGGCACGCGCTCCGCTGAAAGAGGAACCACTCGAATGGCTAACTGACCCACCGTGCGAAGCGAATCCACCGCCTCCGCCGCCGAACCCATGCCCGCCACCAGAAGCGTGGCCTCCGCCGTGCTGCGCCAAAACCGGCACAGAAGCCAGCAGGAGCACGAATGCCGCGACTACAAGCGGTCGGTGCATAGACCTATTATATGCCCGACTCAGGCCGTGCAAGCGAGAAATTGGTACCTGCCCCGGCGCGAACTAGGACACTCCCCGGACCGGCATACCGAGAGCGCGCCTACCGTTTCCCGGCTTTCGCCTTTGCCTTGGGAGCCGGTTTCTTCGATTTTGCAGGATGCTTAGCGGCTGCCTTCGAAGTGGGTTTGGCCGCATGTTTCGCAGGTTTGCCCTTGGTTCTGGCCGGCGCCGGCGCACCCTTCGGCGTCGCTTTCGCAGCTGGCGTGGCCACGGCGGCGGGAGCCGCTGGGGCCGCAACCGCGCTTTTCCCCTTGCCCTTTGCCCCTTCGCCCTTCCTGCTGGGCACCGCAGCAGCAGGCGCAGCCACCGCCGCCGTTTTCGGCCCACGCCCGCGCCGTGGTGGCGGCGGTGGAGGCGGCGGGGGCGGCGCAAACGGCTTCAGGAATTTCAAAGTCTCCGTCCGCGAGCGCAGCTTCCCATCGAGCAGCAGCATAAACACATCGCGCGCAATCTTCGGATACTCAGGAAGCGCCGGTGTAATCAGCAGCTCCGTCATCTCAGGCAGCGGAATGCGCTGCTGCACCTGCCGCCACTTGGTCAGGAAGTTCTTGATCTTCTGCGCCACCGCCTGCTGCCGCGCCGTTACCGCCAGAAACAGAATCATCTCCGGCCGCGCCGAGGACAGCAGATTCCAGGTCCGCGAAGGCGTCGCCGCTTCTTTCCCCGTCAAGCGCTTCGCCAGTTCCTTGGCATGATCTTCAATATCGCGCCACGACTCGATCAAATCCTTGCGCGGAATCTGCCGCCGCAAATCAGAAATGTCTTTCTCCGAAAGCCGCGCCGTCAAGAAGTGCATTACCGCCGGCGAAGGATCCACCGTATAACCCAGGTCGACCATCTGCTGCCGCGTTTTCATCAACTGCCCGAGCCCGTTCGTATCCACCTTGGCCGAAGACCAGTGCGGATGCAGCACCTTCAGCCAATCTTCCTTCTCCAGCGCCTTCACCACGTTCAGCGGATCATCTTCATGCGCCAACTGCGCAATCTCATGCCCAACCGCGCTGCGCGAAATGTGCTCAATATAGTTATTTTCCTTGGCCGCGTTGTAGCGCAGTTGCGTGCGCTCCTCCAGCGGCCAGTGAAACCGCGCCGCAAACCGCGTTGCCCGAATCAGCCGCGACGGATCTTCCACGAACGAATAGTTGTGCAGAATCCGCAGCAGCTTCGCCTCAATGTCGGCCACGCCGTTGAACGGATCAAGCAACAGCCCCCGCGACCCTTCATTCAGCGACAGCGCCATGGCGTTCACCGTAAAGTCCCGCCGTCGCAGATCTTCTTGAATGCTAGCCGGAGCAATCACCGGCGCCCTGCCCACCTTCTCGTACACCTCCGTCCGCGCCATCCCGATCTCGGCCCGCACGTTCCCCGGCAGCACCAGAAACAGCGTGCGTACGTCTTCGTCATGGCCGGCCACCTGCGCGCCCGCCCGCTCGAAGTCCTTCTGCAATTTGAGGGGATTACCCTGAACCGTGAAGTCCAGGTCGCGGATCGTAAACCCGCTGATGATGTCGCGAATCGCCCCGCCAGTAAGGTAGAGAGTGATTCCCGCGGCGCGGGCTATGTCTTGCACCAGATTGACGCCCTTCATCTGATCCGGCGTCAACCGGATTTCCATCGTGTAAATGTAATCAGCCATTCGTCTTCAGACAACCGACTTCAAGCATTCCCGCAGGCCGCACTACCTTGCACATCCTGGACACTGCCGGATCCGACCAATTCCACTGCTTTTCCACAGGATTTCCACAGACTGCTAAAGCCCAGACCAGTACCTTCAGCATCGGTCAATACTCAAGCCATTAAATACAAAGCACTTAACCAGACTTTAGTCGAGACCAGGTAACTTAAAGGAATAACACAAGGTTTATAATTTGGCTACTGCCAACGTGGATTCGCGCGATTTCTTCCCATTTAGTGCGAGAATGAGGCGGCTGTCGTGTCAGCAAAACGCGGGTGACTACGACCGAAAGTAGGGAAAGGCGTTAGCCCCCGCAGCCAACAGACTCCAGTCCCGTTAGGGACGGAATTCATTAGCCCCGGACGTAAGTCCGGGGTCAAGCGGGGGAAAGGAACAAGTCCCGAAGGGACGGCCCCCCCGAAGCCCGAAGCCCGATCATGCCCTCGACCCACAAGAAAGTAATCGTCCGCAAGATGGACCGCGATTCCATCTCCGGTTACGTCTCCCACGCACAATTCATCACCGAAGGCAAACTCGAACTGCTCAACACCTCCGGCAACGTGGTCGCCATGGACTTGCGCGAGATCAAAGGCGTCTATTTCGTGCGCGAATTCGGCGATTCCGAATCGCTAACCCGCAAAACCTTCACCACCCGCCCCCGTTCCGAAGGCCTCTGGGTCCGCCTCCGCTTCAAGGACAACGAAATCCTCGAAGGCCTCATGCCCTCAGATCTAACCCAGAACCTGCCGGAAGGCTACCTGGTAAACCCGCCAGACCAGCGCTCGAATACCCAGCGCATCTTCGTCCCCCGCACCGCCCTGGAATCGCTAACCGTCCTGGCCGTAATCGGCGCCACCCGCCGCCCCCGCCGCGGCCCCACCGACGACCAGCGCCAGGTTCCCATGTTCGAGGAGTAGGTGTAGAGCGGGCGCCCTCGCCCGCTGCCTTTGACCTTGACTTCGACTTTGACCTTGACCTCAGGGTGCGCTGGTCAAATGCAGAAGCGAAGGGCCTGCCCTGAGCGAAGCCGAAGGGGCGGGGACTTTGACTTCGCACGACCGGGGCCGACCTGCAAGAGACTCAGAACACCCGGAAAGGCACGTTGCTCGAGAGCGTGCCGCTGGGCGTAACGACCTGAACCGTGACCATGCAGGGATCCTTCGGAACGGTAGCTATGATTTCGGTCGCCGAGACGACCGTGAACTCTGCGGCCTTGCCGCCGAAGGTGACCGCGGTTGCTCCCGTCAAATTGTTTCCGAGAATAAAGACTTGAGCACCCGGATACGCCCCTACCGGAACCGTCTTCACAAACGGGGCAAGTCCCATCGATAGCTTGAAGACCGTACCCCATAAGTGCTGTCCGGCAAACCCTGTCGTCACTCCGTAGAAATTTCCGTCAGTCCCTTGTACGAGCGCGGCCTTAGGATACCCACCGTCAGTCTTGTCGAAGCTGTGGAGGACGGTCAGAACGCCCGTTGGCGTAAGTTGGAATACAGTCCCGCAGCGAGGCACGCAGTTGTCAGAACCTCCGGACGGGGACGTGCCATAGAAATTTCCGTCGGTGGCTTGCACTAACCCGTTAGACCCTGCGCCGTCGGCGCAGTCGGCTAAGGCGCAAAAATTGTAGAGTACGCTGAAAGCGCCTTGCGGCGTGATCTTAAAGACGAGCCCGCTGCCCTGGTTGCTTCCGCCACCGGACGATCCGTAAAAGTTTCCGTCGCTCGCCTGCAGCAGCCCGGCTTGAGGAAACTGGCCGTCGATGCCCCCACCGAATTTGTGGAGGATCGACAACGAGCCCGCATAGCCGACTTCGAAAATCGTACCGCAGCCATCCTCTGAGCAAAGGCCTGTGGCGAGCCCTCCCCACTCCGTTGTGCCGTAGAGAAATCCGTTCGTGCCTTGAACCAATGATGCAGCCGGGTTGGCCCCATCAAGACAGTTTTTGATCTGGCAAAAGTTGTGCTGCATGGTGATGGTCCCGCTGAGGGTGACTCCGTACACCGTGCCCGGGTTGATTGCCCCTTGCGTCGTCCCGTAAAGGTTCCCATTGTTCGCTTGGATCAGTGTTGAAACAGCTCCGATACCGGGCCCGAACTGTGCAAGAGTCGTGAGCGTACCGCCGGGCGTGATTTTGAAGAAGGTGTCGAGACCTTGGGAGCCGCTAGATGTTGTGCCGTAGAGGATGCCATTGCTCGCCAGCACGAGTCCTCCCTGCGGGTTCTGTCCATCTGTGCGGACGAATTCGTGCAATGTGGTCAGCGTGCCGTCGGGAGTGATCTTGAAGACCGTGCCGCAGCCGACATTACATAGCTCTCTCCCGCCGTTCGCGGTCGTCCCGTAAAAGTTCCCGTCCAACCCCTGGACAAGAGCGGCGGAAGGAAAAGCGCCATCGGTGATGTCGAAGGTATGTAACGTGGTAAAAGTCTGTGCGGACGAAGAAATCGCAGCCGCTGCCCACAGCGTGACGGTGAAGCATGCCGACTTCGATCCGTTCAGACCCATAACCTACTCCCATGATGCGCTGACTTGGTCGTAAACCTCACGGTATGTGCGTCACCGAACACCCCGTCAACGTGAAGGATTTTGCATCACGCTACATCGGAGGCGGGGTGGCCCATCCTTTCGCGGTGTTTGCGAAAGGGTGGGGTACTGCAAATCCCTCGGGCTCTCGCCACGCGGCTTTTCCACAGCCTACCCCTGTGACATCCAACCTTGCGTCTCACAAAAAACTCCTTCATGATTGCACTAGCAGAGGCAATACTGATCACCGCCCGCAACCGGATCGTAACTCCTTTGTTGTCTAGATTATGACCCCTAAGTCGTTTGTTTGAGGAATTTTGCGGGCCAAAACATGTCTAACTCGATGATTCCAGAGATTGAGGGGGGTGGGGAGGGGGGTAACCCTGTTATAAAAAGGTAAACAGCGGCAGATGATCACCTCTGGTACTGGTGTACGATTTACTCGCGCCTCACCAGACATCCACCATGAAACTCTCTGCCATCGCTTCCGCCCTCAACGCGCGCCTCGAAAACGGTTCGCCCGACACAGACATCACCGGCCTCAACGGGATTGAACAAGCCGGCCCCGGAGAACTCACCTTCGTCGCCAACCCCAAGTACGCCGCCGCCGCCCGGCTTACCAAGGCCTCAGGAGTGATTGTTGCGGAAAACTTTCCGGCCATCCCCGCAGCCACGCTTCGCGTCGAGGATCCTTATCTCAGCTTCGCGCACGCCCTCGAACTCTTCCACCAGCCGCACCGTTACGCCCCGGGAGTGCATCCCACCGCAGTCGTCCATCCCACGGCGAAGATCGGCCGCGGCGCACATCTCGGCCCATACGTCGTCGTCGACGAGAACGTCGCGATCGGCGACCAGGCCGTCCTGCTGGCGCATGTGGTCATCTACCGCGGAGCAAAGATCGGCAACAATTTCTTCGCGCACGCGCACGCGATCGTCCGCGAGAATTGCCGCCTCGGCAACAACGTGCTGCTGCAGAACGGTGTCGTCGTCGGCTCCGACGGCTTCGGTTTCGCCAAGACCCGCGACGGACATTGGCACAAGATTCCCCAGCCTGCGCCAGTCGTCATCGAAGACGACGTCGAGGTCCAGGCAAACTCCTGCATCGACCGCGCCAGCGTCGGCGAAACTCACATCGGCCGCGGCGTCAAGATCGACAATCTCGTACAAGTCGGTCACGGATCGCAGGTCGGCGAAGATTCCCTGCTCTGCTCACAGGTGGGCCTAGCCGGTTCCACCGAAATCGGTAAGCGAGTCATTTTGACAGGTCAAGTCGGGGTCGTCGGACACTGCAAGGTCGGAGAAGCCGCAATCGTCACTCCGCAAAGCGGAGTAGCCCACGACATTCCCGCGGGCGCTCTGGTCAGCGGCGCACCCGCCGTCGATCACAAATTGTGGTTGAAGTATTCTGCGCTGCTTCCGAAGTTGCCCGAGATGGCGCGAGCGTTGCGAGCCAAGGCGCAGAAGGAATAGAACTCCGAATGATTCAGCCTGAAGCGCTACCTTCGTGGGTCTTGACGCCGTTCGTAGTTGATTCGCGTTGCCGATATTCCTCCGGTAAACCGCTCTCAATCACTGCCCGCACTTTCTCCATCAAAGATTCCCGGCTGCCAAAATCGCTGGGCTCAATTGCAGGATGAAAAATCACCGTCGCCATTCCGGGCTTGATCCCGAACCTGGCCTTCGGCATCAAGTAGTGCGTGCCGGCAATGGTCACGGGAACCACAGGCACTCCGCATTCCTTCGCCAAGTAGAACGGTCCTTTTTTGAAGGGCAGCAGCTTGCCATCAAACGAGCGATGGCCCTCCACGTAGATGGTCATGTTGATCCCCTGCTGCACGACCTGCTTCGCGTAGCGTACGGATTCAATCCCAGCATCGCGATTTCCGCGATCCACCGGAACCAACGAACCAATCCGCATCGCTCGGCCGAGGATCGGAACACGGAACAACTCTTTCTTCACCATCACCGAAGTACGCCGCGGAATCAGCGGAATCGTGATCGGCGGATCCAGGTTCGACACGTGGTTCGACATGAAGATATACGTGCGCGCCGGGTCAAGCCCGTCGAGCCCAACGGTCTGCACCCGCACTCCAGTCAGCCGCACTCCGTTCCACGCACCAAACATGAACATGCGATAAAGCAGGCTGACGTCCCCTGAAATGAACGTCCAAGGGAAGCCGATGAGCGCGGCTACAGGCGCGGCCAGCGCCCAGAAAACCAGCATCGCGATAGTTCGGATCATAGAGTCCGGATCATAAGAGTTCGGATCATAGAGTTCGGATCTATGGTGCGGATCATATTGAGTTCCGTAGCGCCGTCGGCACTACACTAATGTGCCTGCTGCGGAATCTGCGCCTCGCCCTTGAGCCACGCTGCCCGGCGAGCGCGCTGTTCCGCCGTAACGTTTTCCAGGTCCTTGATTTCGTATGAAATCTCTTCGCGGCTTCCTACCTTCCACTTTAACTCCCGATCGCTACCGCGCCGGCCGCGAACCTTGACTGTGATTGTGTCACCCGCCGTGAATCGATCCATTTCGTCAGAAGATTCCTGTCCGGCGGCCTTACCGTTGATTTCCAGAATCGTATCGCCGGTTTGCAGACCGGCTCGCTCCGCTTCACCGCCGGGAGTCATCGCTGCGACCACCATGGGACCGTCAAAATTCCGCGAGGCCGCAAACCCTGCATCAGCTCTAATGTCTTTTCCCTCCACTAGCCGCAATCCCACGCCGCGAAAGAAATCGTTCCACGGAATTTCCTCGGTGCCGGAAACGTACTTCGCAAAAAACCATCCCAGATCCGCATGGCTTACCGCCTCGGCGGCCTCGCGCACCCCTTCTGAATCAGGGAAGAATCGTCCTTGCTTCGCATAATTCTGATTCATCCACTGGAAGACTTCGCGCAAGGATGCTTGCCCGTGGCTGGCTTCGCGCACCGCTAGATCCAGCATGATGCCCAACAACTCGCCTTTGTTGTAATAAGAAATGCTGCGGTCCGGGCGCCTGTAGTAAGCGTCGCCCTCCAGCCATGCATCCAGGCTTGAGTCTTCGGCAGACTGCGTCAGGTGTGCCGGACGCCGCTCGAGTTCGGCGATTCCCGATGCCAGCTGCTGTTCGAAGTGGCGCTGGTCGAGGAGGCCGCCGCGCAACTCGATGAAGTCGGCGGCGGTGCTGGTGCATCCCTCACTGAACCAGAGCGCTCGGGTGTAATTCTCTCGCGTATAATCAACCGGTTCAAGCGTCTGGGGACGAATGCGTTTGACGTTCCAAAGATGGAAAAACTCGTGTGCCGTCACCGAAGTCAATACCTCGGGAGCCCTCGACAGCACATCGGCGTTTACCGCAATCGCGGTTGAGTAGGAATGCTCCATACCGCCCCCGGATGGCGCTCGTGGAAAATGATAAACAAACATGTAGCTGTCGAAGGGACGATCATCCATCCAAGTGGTCGCGGCCGCCACAATCTTGTGCAGCATGGCAGTAATAGTTTCCATGTCGTAGTCGCCAGGCTCAGCATCGACAATTACGCGATAATGCCCGCTACCTTCTGCGAAATCAGATTCCTTAAAGTCTCCGATCTCAACCGGAGAATCGACCAGCCGGTCATAGTTTTCCGCGCTGAACTTGCCCTCAGGCAATGCGGTAAGCGGCGTGGCAACGTGCCACGAGTCAGGGACCCGGCTGAAACGCACGACCATGGGGCCATTCCGGGCGTCTACCGGATACATGAGAATCTGGGCCAGATTGAAAAAGGCATGATGAGAATTGAACTGCGCTCCGAACGGGCCGGGGGAATCAACAAAGATCTGATATTCCACCACAGCGCCGCCTTGCGTGCCCGTGATCTGCCAGCGGCTTTTATCTAATTTGCGGACGGCGAGCGAACGCCCTGCGCTGTCTTTCGCGCGCACCCAGTTCACATATTGCGCGAAATCGCGCACCTGATACAGCGCGTTCCACACCGGAAGCTGCAGTTCCCGCTGCGCGGCTCCTTCCGGCAGCAGAATTTGCACCTCGACCAGATGCTGCTCGGGATTTGCGAGAGAAATTGTGTAACTTGTCGCCGCGCTAGACCGCGCGACGGCCATCGAGAGGAGGAGGCAGAGGAAAAGACCGTGCCGCGCCCGGACTTTTGTCCGCGTCGAATGCTTCATCGTTTCCCTGCCGCATTCGCCGAATTGACGGTCCCACCTTCGCCCGCTAACGCTCGTAACTTCGCAGGCAGCTTCTCATAGATGCCGCCGAAGCCACCGTTGGAAAGAATCGCGACTACGTCGCCGCTGTGCATCTCTGGAGCGACCATCAGCACGATTTCCTCCGCATCCGCCATCAACCGCGCGCGGCCGCCGTGTTTCTGAATATCCTTTGACAGTTCCGGCAAATCCAGCCGCTCATCCTGCGAAAGGGAGTCCGAACGAAACACACCTGCCACGATCACTTCGTCGGCCAGCGCGAGACTTCGCGCCAGATCAGCCTGCAACACACGCCGCCGCAGCGTGTTCGAGCGCGGCTCCAGGATCGCCCAGAGCCGCGAACCCGCATACCGCGCCCGCAGCGCCTTCAGCGTGCCGGCAATCGCCGTGGGATGATGCGCGAAGTCATCAATGATCGTGATGCCATTCACTTGCGCCTTCACTTCCAGGCGCCGCTTGACGCTTTTGAACGTCTTCAGCGCGGCCGCAACCTCCTCTTTCGAAATGCCGTAGGCTGCAGCCATCGCCGCGGCGGCAGTTGCGTTCCACACGTTGTATTCGCCTGCCAAAGGGAACTCTAGGTCAGCCCAGGCGCGCCCGTCCTTGAGCACCGACCACGTAGTTCGCCCCGCTTCGAAGTTCAGGTTCGTGATTCGCCAGCCCGCGACCGGTCCGGCGCCGTATCGTTCCACGGGACAGAATGATTTACTCAAACACCTTTCAAGGCTGGCGCTTTCCGCAACCTCGCCAGCCATTCCATCGAAGGCAATAATCCGCCCGCGCCGCGGAATCAGATTCACCAGTCGCTTGAACGCCGTCTCTACCGCGTCCAGGTCTTTGTAGATATCGGCGTGATCAAACTCCACGGAGGTAAGAATCACGGCATCAGGAAAATAATGCAGAAACTTCGGCCCCTTGTCGAAGAACGCCGTGTCATACTCGTCGCCTTCGATAATGAAATGCTTTCCCTGACCCAGGTGGAAGCTGGAGCCGAAGTTTTCCGCAATGCCGCCGATCAGAAATGAAGGCTGCATCCCTGCGGCCTGAAAAATCCAGGCCAGCATTGAGGTCGTCGTCGTCTTTCCGTGCGTGCCCGCCACTACCAGCACTTCCCTGCCGCGCAGGAATTCATCATGCAGCAATTGCGGCAGCGAGCAAAACGGAATGCGCTGATCGAGAAGTTGCTCGAGTTCGGGGTTTCCCCGCGAAATCGCATTGCCCACAACCACCAGGTCGGGACGAGGCTCCAGATTTCGGGCATCAAAGGGTTGGGCGACGGGAATCCCCAACTCGGCCAGAAAATCCGACATGGGAGGATAGGCCGCGGCGTCCGAGCCCGTCACGCGAAACCCGCGCTGCTTCAGCATCCCCGCCAGCGAAGCCATCGCGGTGCCGCAGATTCCAATTAAATGAATGTGTTTTCCCTGGTCCATGACGTCGAAGGCTAGCTCTTCCCGTCGGCAGTTACAGCCGCTTCCAGAATTTTCAAACTCACCCGTCCACCATCCACGGTCAGCCCAGCCCGCACGCCAATCGGCAGCGTGATGTTCCTCGCCTTCACATGTCCCGAGGGCACGCCATACGCCACCGGCACTCCCAACTCACCGACAATCCGCGACACCACCTCTTCCAGTGTGTAGGACTGATTCGCAGTCTGCATGCAATCCCGCATTTCGCCAAACACGATGCCCCGCACTCTATCCAGCTTGCCGCCCAGTTTCAACTGCATCAGCATGCGATCGATTTGAAATGGCTTAGCGGCCAGGTCTTCGAGAAACAGAATCGTGCCCTCCGTTTTGATCTCGTAGGGAGTTCCGATCGAGGCCACCAAAATCGAAAGACAGCCCCCATAGAGAATTCCGTCGGCGGTTCCGTCGACCAAGCCGCTCACTCCGGAATCCGCGCCCAGATCGGGTTCCCAAGGATTGGTCTCCGCCAGCGCCGCCTGCCAGGAAGCCAGGTCCACACCATCTTGGTGCAGCCAGTCTTTCGCGACCATCGGTCCATGGAAGCTGACCAAACCCGCAGCGTCTGCAAAATAAGTGAGCAACGCGGTTACATCGCTATAGCCGACGAAAATCTTGGGGTGCGCCTTGATCTTCTCCCAAGCAAGGGCCTGGAGGAGATAGTTCGCGCCGTACCCGCCACGCGCACAAATCACTGCCCGCACATCGTCGCGCACAAACATTTCTTCCAGTTCGCGCGCCCTGCGATCCACCGAGCCTGCGAAGTAAAGATCCTGATCGAAGATAGAATCAGAATAAATTGGCCGGTAACCCGCGCGCCGCAGCCCCTCGCATCCGGCCTCCAAATCGGCGCGCTTGGCATGACTGGCCGGCGCCACGATGCCAACCGTATCACCCAGTCGAAGGGCGGGCGGCTTGATACGAGAAGTAAATAAAGAAGACATGCTTTCCAGAAGCCTGTTATGAAAATTAAAAGCGACGGATGAGATTTCGAATCACTAAGCTGCGTCCAGCCAGCTCACCGGCCTAACTCAAATAAAACTCTCCCCGGCAGACCAGCCGCGCTGCTCCACGAAGAAACACTGTGTTTCCTTCCTTGCGCACGGTCTGAATTCCGCCAGGAGTATGCACCCGAATCGGAGATTCTGCGCTGCCCGTCACGATCGCCGCTACAGCTGACGCGCAGGAACCCGTTCCTGACGATTGCGTCTCTCCCACTCCGCGCTCGAAAAAACGAACCTTCACGTCGTGCTTCCCGTCGATCGCGACCAACTCGACGTTTACCCCGTGCTTGAATTCAGAACAACGCTGAATCTGGGCCGCCTCGTGCTGCCAGTTCCCCGACAACTCCTTCACAAAAACGACGTAGTGCGGATTCCCCATCGAAACCGGAATTCCACGAACCTTGCCAGAACCCGGGTTCACCACCAGTTCCGCCCCCACCACTGCCTCACCCATCTCGGCCTCAAACTCATACTCGGATTCGCTCCGACCGGTCAGCGTGCAAGTCTTTAATCCAGCCCCGGTCTGAATCGCAATCCTTTCCTTTCCCTGCTCCGCGCAAACGTATGCTGCCACGCAACGCGTGCCGTTGCCGGAAATCTCCGCCTCAGAGCCGTCGGCGTTGATCAGCCGAATCTCCAAATCTGCTGATGGGTGCGGATGCATCCACTCTACCCCGTCCGCTCCTACACCCTCGTGCCGGTTGCACAGGCGTCTCGTGAGACCTGCCATGTCCGCCCGGGCCGCAGCGTCTTCAATGTTCAGCGAATCGATCAGCAGAAAATCATTTCCGCAGGCACTCGCCTTCACAAACGGAATCACGACGATCGGTAAGCTCACTCCAGTTCCACCGGACCCAACCAGGTCACGTTGCCCAGCACCGCTGATGTTTTCAGTTCGCGCAGCACCTCCTTCTGGTCACGGTTGCTTCCCGCCACGTCGAACTGCAGCCGGACGTGCTGACTGGTGCTGCCGCTCACGATGTTTTGCATCATGCGGTGTCTGTGCTCGAGGATGCGGTTGACCTCCAGGGTGATCTCTTCGACACTCTTACCTGTGACTTCGTAAGTGGTCAGAAGCGTCTTCAGGTTGAAAGTTAATTCCAGATGGCCTAGCGCAAACAGCGCGATCAGAACTCCGACCGTGGCAAAAATTGCCGTGAGATAAAGACCTCCGCCGGTAGCCATGCCAATGGACGCCACCACGAACAGCGTCGAGGCCGTGGTTAAGCCGCTCGTCAGCCCGCGCGTGTGCAGAATCGATCCGGCGCCGATGAAACCAATCCCAGGGATGATCTGCGCCGAAATGCGAGTGTGGTCTCCCAAGTACCTCACCGCAAGTGCGTCTGAGAGAATCGTGAACATCGCTGCGCCGAAACAGATGAACATGTTCGTCCGCAGCCCCGCGGGCCGATGCCTCAGCTCCCGCTCCACTCCAATAAGGCCGCCGAGGACCGCCGCCAACACCAGGCGGACCAGAGAGCTTGCGACGATGCCGCTCGCCATCTCCCCGCGCAACAAATCGACGATGTGCTGCCAGTTCATCGGCTTCGTCCTGCGAAATGGATTTCAGATGGCCGGATTCTATCACTGGAACGCACCGTCTTTGGCGGACTTCCGCGTTAACCTGCCTGATTACCGCGCCTCCTCTTATTTGGGCTCCGGTCCCTGCGAACGTCCCGGCGCTCGCCCTTGAAAGATCGCCGCCCGCGGCTGACCCGTGGTGTGGATCTCGACCAGCGCCATCAAACGCTGGTTCCTCGCTGCCGTCCATACGGGATCACCCTCGAATCCCACCAGGTAATCAGCGTACCCCGCCGGGTTTGCCAGCGCGCGCTCCCACAATCCTTCTGGATCGGTTGGTTGTTTCCACACTCGATGATTGCCTTCGTTGATGACCCGCCGCAATGGAATCCCCGCCTGCTCCAGCGCGCCGACGTGCTCGCCCAGATACATCAACAGCGTCGAATCCGTTGGGAGCTTTGTGATCCAATCTGCCAATTGACGATCCGACGCGACGCGGCCGTGCATGTTGATCGAGGCTTCACGATAGCAAATCGGGTCCGCGCGCCAAATCGCGCTATAACTTGCAGTCACCAGCACCAGAATGATCAGCAATGTCGCCGCATCTATCCAGCGTTTCCAGGAGGGTTCAAAGCGCGGAAGCTTCGCCGCCGATTGGACGACGAAAGCAATCCCCAGCGGCACAAACACCGCGAACGCCGGAAGCAGTTGCAGTCCGTAGCGAACGTTGTATTGTGAAAACGGCCACCACGTCGGGACGAAGATCGGCACGCTGCCGTATGCAATGGACAAAGCGTAGAACGGCAGGGGAATCCACAGCAGTAACGCGAGCCGTCCATGCCCGCCGAATGCCGCCGCCATCGCACCCAGCAACGCCAAGCAAATCCAGAGCCGGCCCTGCCAGTTCGCTTCGCCCACATTCAGTTCCGCTGCTTTCAGAAAATACGAGCCGGCCGCGAATAGATTTCCTTTCGCTGGATTCACCGTCGCGGTCTTTTGCTCAATCGCTTTTGCGGAGTAAGGTCCGTTCGCAAATTCGAGAGGATTCTGGTACACGATGGCGTTGTATGCGAGCCAAAGCAGCGGAGCAGACGCCGCCAGCAAAACAAATTTCACGAGCGCGGTCCGTGTCGGTGAAGCCAACAATCTGTGTGTCCCGTCTTCGGGCGTTTTTCGCGGGTAAGAGTTGACAACGAGCGATCCAACCATCAGCGCCACCGCCAGAAACCATCCGTCGTACCGCGTCAAACAGGCCGCCGCCACAGACAGCCCGCACTTTGTCAGCGCCTTCGCGTTGCCCTGCGCAAACTCAATGAAGTACGCCACGCTCCAGATGAAGAACGCAAGATACAGGGACTCGCCCATCGCCGTCGCCTGCATGTAAATCAGATTTGGATTTGCTCCGTAGACGATCGCCACAACCCACGGCCCGATCGTCGCCACCATGTCCGCACGCCGATCGCGGCCCAACGCCGCGCGCGCCAGCCGAAACAATCCCAGCACGCCAAGCACATACCCCGCCATCGACGGAATCGAGCCGCCCGAGCCGGTTTGCCACATCTGCTTCGACACAATGAACGGCATGATCAGCAGGTGGGGCAGCGGCAGCCACACCGTTCCCAGTTGCAGGAGACCGGGAGTCTTCGAGTCGAAGACACGGCGCGCGATGTTGATATGGGCAACGGCATCGCCGTATAGCAGCACATCTCCGTGCCGGTAGTAGAAGAGGAAGGAAAATACCGAGACGAAAATCGCCAGCCATACCAGCCGCACGACCTCAACTTCGGAATGCGCTCTCGACGGCGGAGGTTGCGGCTTCATTCGAGGTGGGTAAGTTCACGAAAAATCTGAAAGCGTTCGTCGATCTTTTCACGGGTCAGCGACTGCAGGCTCTCCGTGCCAAAGCTCTCTACCGCGAAGGATCCCATCACGCCACCGTAGAACAGCGCCCGCTTCAGCACCTCGCGGTTCAACTCCTCCTGCGACGCCAGATAGCCCATAAACCCGCCGGCAAAAGAGTCCCCCGCACCGGTCGGGTCCTTCACTTCATCAAGCGGTAACGTCGGTGCGCGGAACGGATGGCGGCCAATTCCGAACGCTCCTTCGCGAAAGAAAATCGTTGCGCCATATTCCCCATGCTTGATCACCAGCGCTTGCGGCCCCATAGCTAGCACCTTCTGAGCGGCGCGGGGCAGATTCTTCTCATCCGCCAGCATCTTGGTCTCGGTATCGTTGATCAATAACACGTCCACCAGCTTCAGGGTTTCGGCCAGCTCTTTGCGCGCACCCTGGATCCAATAGTTCATGGTGTCGCATCCGGTCATCCGAACGCGGGTCATCTTTCGCCGCACGTTGGCCTGCAGAGTCGGCTGAATGTTGGCCAGAAACAGGAACTCCGTGTCCTCGTATTCCTTCGGAATCCGCGGCTGAAACTTCTCAAACACATTCAGATCGGTGAACGTTGTCTTGGCCTCGTTCAGATTCTCGCCATAAGTGCCGCCCCAGCGAAATGTCTTGCCCGCGGCGCGCTCGATGCCGCGCGTATCCACCCCGCGCTTTTTGAGGACGTTTTCATGCTCCGCAGTGAAATCGTCGCCGACCACTGCCACCACGCGAACCGGAGTGAAATAACTGGCAGCCAGCGAAAAGTAAGTCGCTGCTCCGCCCAGAATTCCCTTCACGCTGCCCGAAGGCGACGCGATGTCATCAAACGCAACCGAACCTACAACGACAATGCTCATCGTGAACGCGTGCTTCCTCTCTTAAGGTAATCAGCGATCGCTGGCTTTTATATACTTCCCAATGATCAGCTTCAGCTTTTTCTTCGTGGCAGCAGGAATCTTCCTGGGATCAGTCAAAATCGCGTGCGCCAGCGCCGACCCGCATCTACACGACCGGCCAGACGGCATCGCCGCTACGGTTTCGCGGATTACTCTCGTCGCGTTCTCTGCGTTCTTCAGCAGGACCCCTACGATCTGATCCACCGTAACTGAATCGTGATGCGGATGCCAGCAGTCATAGTCCGTCACCATGGCCACGGTGACGTAGCAAAGCTCTGCTTCGCGTGCCAGCTTCGCCTCTTGCAGGTTGGTCATCCCGATCACATCCATCCCCAGTTCGCGATACACGTTCGACTCTGCCTTAGTCGAGAACTGGGGGCCTTCCATGCATAAGTAAGTGCCGCCGCGCTTGCCAGTCACCCCGATCTTCTTGCAAGCACTCTCGACCACGGCCGCCAGCTCGCCACATACGGGATCGGCAAAAGCAATGTGCGCCACCACTCCTGCGCCGAAGAACGTATCTACGCGATGCCGCGTGCGATCAAAAAACTGATCAGGGATCACAAAGTCGAGGGGCTTGTGTTCTTCTTTCAATGACCCGACCGCCGAAACGGAAACAATCCTCTCAACCCCAAGTTGTTTGAACCCGTGAATATTGGCGCGAAAATTCAGCTCGCTCGGCAGAATGCGATGCCCGCGCCCGTGCCGCGCCAGAAACGCCACCTTGCGACCTTCGAGCATGCCGCAAACGTAAGCATCGGAAGGCGCGCCGAACGGCGTCTTCATCCGCACTTCCTTCACCTTACTCAGGCCCGGCATGGCATAAAGCCCACTGCCGCCGATGATCCCAATCTCCGCCTGTGCCACCAACCCTCCGAACTTCGCACCTACAGAAGCTTTCCCAGCGTGCAAGCCAAACCCGTGATTATACAAGACCCTTGCGTCGGAGCTCGCCCCGAGCGGAGTCGAAGAACGCTCTCTATAGTTCGAGCTTTCTCAAGCGGCTACAATCCTTGGATGCGATTCACTGCGGCTCTGCTCGTCTTCGTTCTCTGTAAGACCGCCTTCGCACAAGACGCTCCGCGACTTGCGTCGCAATCTGAGCCTACGTCCGTGACGGTCCCACTTACTCTCGATCACAACCGCGTGATCATCGACGTGGGTTTGCCGTTCCCTGACGGATCGACTGAAAAGGTCCGCGGGTGGGTCGACAACGGGAATTCCGACCTCTGCATGTCCCGCCGTGTCGCCACACTTATGGGGCTCGCGGTCGCCTGCGACGAGAAGTCTTGCTCCGCTCCCCCGCCGCAGGAGATCACAATTGGCGGCATGAAAATCTCTCTGCAGGGGATCAAAGAGGCCGTCATTCCGCTCAAGCCGGCCAACGCTGCCGCCGTGATAGCTCCCGGAATGTCCGCCGAAATCAACATTCCAGCCACTGTCCTGAGCAACTATGACGTGCTGGTCAATTTCCCCGAGCACCAGTTCACCATCGCCCGGGCCGGCAGCCTGAAGTTCAACGGTGTGAAGGCGAAAGCGATCGTGAACTCACAGAATGGCCTGATTCAGATCCCCAGCCAAATCGGAGGCAAGAAATATAATCTCGCGCTCGACCTGGGTTCCTCGATCAGCTTTTTGTCGGGCGACCTCTTCAACAAACTCGCGACGACCCACGCCGATTGGCCGCAGATGACGGGAGCTGTCGGCCCCGCCAACATCTGGGGTCTGGATGATGAACTAAATTGGAAGCTGATGCGCGTGGACCGCGTGGAGTATGGTCCCCTCTTCCTGACAAATGTTCCCGTGGCTGATTTTCCAGCGGATCGGTTTGCCTACTTCGAAAAACGCGCCGGGGTTGCCACTTCTGGACTGCTCGGCACAGAGGCGCTCCTCAACTACCGCGTCGGCATCGACTACGCTCACTCCACCGTCTATTTCGACATCGGCCGCCTGTTCAACTCCCCTGACTTTGACGTAGTCGGCCTAATCCTCCGCCCCGAAGACGACGGACGCTTCGCGATTCTTGGCATCGTCGACTACGACGGCAAACCATCCGTTCCCCAAGGCAGTGATGGAGTTCAGCCGGGCGACCACCTCCTAGCCGTCAATGGCATCCCCGTTCCCGGCGCCACCCTGGGACAGGTCTGGTCCATGCTCGGAGGCTCGCCCGGCCAAGAGCGTGTCCTTACCGTTGAGCGCGGCGGTAAGCAATTTACCGTCGTCGCCACAGTGCAACATTTTTTGGGTGATGTGCAGCTGGAAAATCAAACCAAGAAGCGGTCCAAGAAAAAGAATTAAGAGCGCTGGATCTTCGGGTTTATTTCCCAAACACTTCCTTCTCCAGCATGGCCGTAGTGGCCGGGTCCAAACTCTCGCTCACCAGAACGGTGTCGCCCTGCTGCTCAATCACGACGGCGCCTTCCTCGGTGGTCCATGCGTGACGCCCCTGCAACAATGCGACTTTACGCTCCTGAATTCGATCTGCCGACGCGACAGAGGGATCTTTTACCTCCTCCGCCTTCTTGTAGCGCTGCCCGACGGACCGAGCATAAATCCCGGCAAACTCTGCGGCTCTCTCTGCGCTCGACCACCGCGACACGTAGAGCAGCCCGAGCGGCGCCGCGGTGTCGTTTTTCGGTCGAGCAGCATAGTAGTAGCCGCCCCGCCAGTCCGGATACAGCCGCTTTGACAATTCTTTTCCCGCGTATTGCTCGATCAAAATAGCCACATCGAACTCGCCCATCGCTCCAATATCAAACTTAATGTAATCCTTGAAGTCACGTTTAAACTCCGGCACGCGCATGGGCTCGATCTTCTCCCCGGAGAGGTAGGTTTCCGGCTGCATAATCTGCCGTGTCGTGTGCGGAGGATTTGCAAGTACACCGGCGAAAGCCTTCTCTTTGCCGCCGTTTGCCATCAGTTTGACCACAAAGTCCATCCCATAGGTGTAGGGAAACGTCAGCGACTCCTTCATGAAGATGGGAGCTTCGTTGAACACCTTCGTGCTCGATGACCCGGTCAAGGTTTCCGCTTCCATCCCTTCCACCAGGTCGGGAGAATCGGCGATCGAGCGCCCCGTCGGAGCGAGCGCGTATTGAAACATCATGGCTTGCGCCTGGCCTTCGATCACTGCCTCGCGGGCGTCGTCGATCTCGTCGTTCTCAATATCTTCGGACGTGGGGTCTTTCTTGATCTCACCCAGATCCTTATCGCCTTTCTTCATCCACTTGTCGAGACCGATGGTCTGATCTTGCAGCGCGTGGGTCAGCTCATGCGCCAGCACCGGCTCCTGCTCTTCCAGGGGAACCCAATCCAGCAGGTTCACGGTTTTTGTCTTGGGATCGTAGTATCCCGCCACTTCTTCGCGCAACAAATCGACCAGCAGTTTCTCCATGTCAAATTCATGTGGCAGCAGACCGAACTTCTTCAGCACTCCCTCGGACCGCTGCAGCCGCTTCACGTCTTCATCCTTCATATGCTTAGTCAGATAGGCCACGACTTCGTCGCGGCTGGTCAGCCGGCGCTTGACCTCCTTCTTAATCGGCAGTCCCGTCTGCTTGCTGTCGAAGGCCAGAATCTCATCGACAGAGTGAAACAGCTGCTCCGCTTCCTGCGGCGTGATCTTGACTTCTTTGTCTTCGGGCGCCGGTGTGGGAGGAGCCTGGGTGGGGCGGGCGCCCTCGCCCGCCTGCTTTTGACTTTGATCTTGATTCGGCTGTTGATTTTGACCCTGCGCTGGCTCGGGCGAAGACCGCGGAGTCTGATCCTGTGCCTCGAGGCAGAGAGCGCCGCTCAACCCCAAAAGCAGAACAACCGTGAAAAGTGGCTCAACAAACCTCGTGCGCAGCAGTTTAGCGGTATCCATTAGGAACGAGTCTACCCTGTTTGCCTATACTCCCTTCAAGGACAAACATGACGACAAACACTCCCGTCAACCTTTGGAGGTCTGCCGGCCACGTCCGCGACTATCTCAATCGCGCCGATTCCATCCCTCACCGCACGGAAGGCGAATCCGCGCTTCTGGAGTTTATTCCGAAGACTGCACGCCGCATTCTCGATCTCGGCACGGGCAACGGCCGGCTGCTGGCTCTGGTCAAGTCCGGGCTAGACGCTGCTGGCGTGGATTCTGTGGCTATCGACTTCTCGCCCGCCATGCTGGAAGCAGTTGCCAAGCGCTTCAACGGAGACTCCTCAGTCAAAGTCGTCGCCCACAATCTCGACCAGTCGATCCCCGCGCTGGGCAAGTTCGATGCAATCGTATCCAGCTTCGCCATCCATCACCTCGTCCACGAGCGTAAACGCACGCTATATGCTGAGATTCACAGCTTGCTCAACTGCGGCGGAGTCTTCTGCAACCTGGAGCACGTTGCTTCGCCCACACCCCCTCTGCACGAAGAATTTCTGCACGGCATCGGGTACACCGTCGAAACGGAAGATCCTTCAAACAAGCTGCTGGATATGGAAACGCAGCTGCAGTGGCTGCGCGAGATCGGCTTCGTGGATGTGGACTGTCAGTGGAAGTGGCGGGAGTTGGCGCTGCTGGTCGGTGGGAAGGCGTAAGGCGCAAACCGCACTCATCTGTGGGAGATTTTCTCTGCCACCCAGTCGCCCACTTCTCGTGTCCCGAGCGTACCACCAACGTCTTGTGTGGTTTTTTTCTGGCGCACAGCTTCCAGCACTGCTGCTTCAATCCTCTCGGCTTCCTTGGTTAATCCCAAGTGACCGAGCATCATAGCTGCGGTCAGAATCGCGCCGAATGGATTCGCCACATTCTTCCCCGCGATCGGCGGCGCCGAACCGTGTACCGGCTCGAACATCGACGTCCTTCCAGGATGAATATTCCCGCTGGCCGCCATGCCCAGCCCGCCCTGCAATCCGGCGGCGAGGTCGGTGATGATGTCGCCGAACATGTTATTGGTCACGATAACGTCGAACGGCCGCGGATCGCGCACCATCTGCATGCAGAGTGCGTCCACGTACATGTGCTGCGCCGCGATCTGCGGATGCTCGCCGCTCACTTCCCTGAACACGCGCTGCCATAAGCCACCAGCGTGAGTCATCGCATTCGACTTGTCGCACATAAGAACACGCTGCCGCGGCGAGCCATCGAGCTTCGTGTTGCGCTCACAATACTCGAAGGCGTAGCGGATGATGCGCTCTACGCCCTTGCGCGTATTGATGTCTTCCTGGATCGCAACTTCGTCTTGCGTGCCCTGCTTGAAGACTCCGCCCGCATCGGTGTAAACGCCCTCGGTGTTTTCACGGATCACTACGAAATCAACATCCTTGGGCTCCATCCCCTTCAGCGGACACAGGGCAGCATCGAGCAGCCGCACTGGCCGCACGTTTGCGTAGAGGTCCATCTTGAAGCGCATTCCGAGGAGGATCTCTCGGGCGTGAATGTTTGTGGGGACGCGGGGATCGCCGAAGGCTCCGGCCAGGATGGCGTCGAAATCGCGCTCGAGCATGGCGAAGCCGTCGGGAGGAACGGTCATCTCGTCGCGAAGATAGCGGTCGGCGCCCCAGTCGAACTCGGTCAGTTCGACATCGGCCCCCGCCGCACGGATGACCTTGAGAGCTTGGAGGATCACTTCCTGGCCAATCCCGTCTCCGGCGATGACGGCGATGCGCTTTCTCGAAGGTTGTTGCGGGTCTTGTTGAGGATGCACGGCAGAAAAGCTAACACAAGGCGAGCCGGATGAGCCAATCGTGAATTGGGCGTGAATCGCGGGGCTGTTCGCTATAATCAATACTCCGATGCCACGTACCCCACTCGAAGACGCACTTCGTGCGCGACCGGAGAACGAAGCGCAATCGCTCTCCGAGACAGACTACCGTGGAGCTACGGCGGCGGCGCGCTTTGCTGGTCCCAATAAGGAGTTGGCAGCTTTGCTGGGCGGGTGTGGAGTCTATGACTTGGGCTTCCGTGCCCGGATTTCGCTCACGGGCGGCGATCGCACGCGCTGGCTGAACGGCATGGTTACGAACAACATTCGCGATCTCGCACTCGGTCGCGGCGTGTATGCCTTCCTGCTCAACCCGCAGGGCCGGATTCTGGGCGACATGTTTGTTTACAACCTGGGTGAGACGATCGTTGTCGAGACCGATCGTACCCAGGTGGAGAAGATCGTCGCCACTTTCGATCATTACATCATCATGGACGATGTGGAAGTGATCGATGTCAGCGAGAAGCAGACGACTCTGGGCCTGGCGGGACCGAAGTCGCGGGCCATCCTGAAGGCCGCAGGCATTGAAGTGCCAGAACTGCAGCCTTTGCAGATGGTCACGCCGCGTTGCAACTGCGACTGCGGTTGCGCCGAGTGCACGGTGGTGCGCGGCGAGGATGTAGAGCGCGAATCCTACGAAATCTGGCTCGCGCCCCAGGATGTTTATAAGACATGGCAAGCGCTGCTGAGCGCCGGGGCGACCCCGGTCGGCAGCGAGGCGTTGGAAACGCAGCGGGTCCTGGCCGGCGTGCCGCTTTATGGCGTGGACATTCGCGAGCGCGACCTGCCCCAGGAGACCGAGCAGATGCGCGCCCTCAACTTCAACAAGGGATGCTACGTGGGGCAGGAGATTGTGGAGCGCATTCGCTCTCGCGGCAATGTGCATCGCAGGTTTACCGGCTTCCTGATGGAAGACGCGGCGGCTGTCGTCGTGCCGGGCGCAAAGATCATTTCCAACGAAAAAGAAGTGGGAGAAGTCACCAGCGTTGCCTCTGTGCCTGCGCTGTCTGGCCAGCGGACAGTGGCCCTCGGATACATTCGTCGCGAGGTGGGAGTACCAGGTCGCGAACTGGCGATTGGAACCGCCAAGGCTACCGTGCTCCAGTTGCCGCTGGATGGCGCTGCGCTAGGTCAAGCGGAGGATTCGCTGCTGCACCAGGCGTAGAGAACCGATATCAAGATTCTGGCAAGAAATACAGGAAGACACCATGGCTGAGAAGAAACAGGAATCAGGCTTTACAGTAACCGACCGTCGCTTGTTCACAGAAGACGGAGAGTTGCGCAAAGATGTTCCCGAGGAGGTAGAAGCACCGAAGGTCTCCGCGCCTGCAGTTGTGCCCTCTACAATTTCCGCGAAGGAACCCACCCCCACAGACGGGGCCGAGGGAGGACCTCCAGCAGAGGGTGACGGAATTTTGGGGCAAGGCGCACCGCCGCCGCCTACTGCTGCCGAGCAACAGGCGCAGGCCGACGCCTACCGGGAATCCGCGCAGGAACTGGATTCGCGTGTGGAGCTCAGCGGACGCTCGGCCAAAGAGTTCGAGATGACCTTCGAGCGCTTCCTGGCGTCGCTCTATATGACGGCTATGCTGCAACTGGGGCTGATGCACCAGCAGGGCGAGCAGCCCCGCATCGATATCCTCGGAGCGAGACAAACCATCGACACTCTCTCTCTAATTGCAGAGAAAACCAAGGGCAACCTCACTCCGACGGAAGAAAACTTTCTGCAGAACAGCCTCTATGAAGTGCGCATGGCCTACGTGGAAGTGACCAACGCGCTGTCGCGCCCTCCGCAGCCCGGACCGGCCACGGGAACCAGTGGACGATGAAGGTTCCGCGTAAACATCAAAGCATGAGGTTCAGCGCATGAAGGCCACGCTCACGGTGCTGGGCAGCGGCACCTCCATGGGTGTGCCGACACTCGGCTGCGACTGCGCCGTCTGCCGCTCCAGCGATCCTCACGACCGCCGGACGCGCCCATCAATCATGCTTGAATACGGGGGTAAGGTCGTGGTCATCGACACCGCGCCGGACTTTTATGCGCAGGCGATTCGGGAGGGAATCAAGCATGTCGATGCCGTGCTTTATACCCACACCCACGCCGACCATATCCTCGGCATCGACGATCTGCGGCCGCTTAGTTACCGCCACAAGCCGGCGAAGCTGCCGCTTTATGCTCGTCCGGATGCGGCGGCGTTTCTGCGCAGGATGTTCAGCTATATCTTTGATGCCAGTTACAAATATGGCAGCTTGCCCCAACTCGAGTTGCGGCCGATTGATGGTCCGGTGGAGCTTTTTGGGGCGCGTTTCGAGCCCGTACGCCTGATTCACGGCGAGGCCGAGATTTACGGCTTCCGGTTTGGCAACGCAGCGTATCTCACCGACCATAGCGAAATTCCGGAGGCATCGTTCCACCAGTTGCAAGGGCTTGACATTCTTTTCCTCGATGCCCTGCGGCATAAGCCTCATCCCACGCATTCGACGGTGGAGAATTCGCTGCGCATTGTGGAGCGAGTGAAAGCCAAGCGGGCTTTCTTTACCCACATTTGCCACGATCTGGCGCATGAAGCCACCAACGCGACTCTTCCTCCTCATGTGCGGCTGGCGTTTGACGGGATGAAGCTGGAGTTTGAAATCTGAGCCGGGGCGGAAATAAACCACAAAGCTTTCACCGCAGAGGACGCGGAGTACGCAGAGGAATTCAAGGAACTTGGCTTTCTGTCGAAGCCTCTGAGTTTCTCGGCGCCCTCGGCGATCTCGGCGGTTAATTGTTTGTCTTAGTTGCCTGAGAATGGACATTTTTCACAAACTCGAAGACGTTCCCGCGGCCTTTGGGCCTTCGCTGGTGAGCGTTGGCAATTTCGATGGCGTGCATCGAGCGCATGCGCATGTGCTCGGAGAAATTGTGCGGGCGGCGCGGGAAAGCGCGGCCAAAGCCGTTGCTGTAACCTTTGATCCGCATCCGGCGCGCATCCTGCGACCCGACACCGAATTGAAACTGCTCACTCCACTTCCGGAGAAATTGCGCCTGCTCGAGGCTACCGGCATCGACGCCGTGCTGATCCTGCCTTTCGGGCGCGATCTTTCGCTGATGACGCCGCGCCAGTTCGCCGAACGTATTCTGAAGAAGAAACTGCATGCGCGAGAGGTGCATGAGGGATACAACTTCCGCTTCGGGCACAAGGCTGCAGGCGACGTGAATCTGCTTTCACAACTAGGGCAGGAAATGGGTTTTGAAGTGAAGGTCTACCCGGAGCAGAAGCTGCGCGGCGAGCCGGTTTCCAGCAGTCATATCCGGAAATTGATCCGCGAGGGGCGGGTGAGTCGGGCGCGGCATCTGCTGGCGCGTCCGTTCGGCATCTTAGGTACGCCCGGGCGCGGGCGCGGGCTGGGATCGAAGTACACTGTGCCCACCGTCAATCTCGCGCGGTATGAAGAGCTCGTCCCGAAAGACGGAGTCTACATCACCTGGACGCGCGTCGGCACCGAACGCTTCGATTCAGTTACTAATGTAGGCAATCGCCCGACGTTTGGGACGGACTCATTTGCGATCGAAACGCACCTGCTGAACTTTCATCCCATTGAGCTGACGCCGGAGAGCGAAGTCGAAATCTGTTTCCTCGATCGGGTGCGCGATGAGGTCAAGTTTCCGTCGGTGGAGGCGTTGCGTGAACAAATCGCGCACGATGTGAAAAAGGCGCGAAGGTATTTCCACCTCTTGGGACTCAGAGACTAATGCGGCAGGTAGCCTGATTCCATGGGCAATTTGCCGTCCACCCGCACCACGTTGATGGTGTTGTCGATGGAGCGAAATTCCACGAGGCCAATGGCTCCGGGATTGGATTGCACAATCTTGATCACGTCCGCGTCGGAATCTGCCATCACAATGGAGTCCTTGTGAAGGGCAATCATCGCCTTCAATTCGTCGCCAGTCATCTTGTTCAAACGCTCCAGGGTTTCGGTTTCGCCAGGGGAATCTCTGTGCAGAACCAGGACGATCGACTTGCCGTCCGGCCACTTCTTGATCTCCGAGCGGAGAATCTTAGATAGGTGGGCGGCGGTGACGTTTTCTACGTTGTTGTCCTTGTTGACGACAACTGCCATATGGTGGGCAAAACACGGGGTGAGGAAAGTCAGAACAAAAACAAGCAGTACGCCAAGCCGGTGAAATCTCATAGGCACATCCGGTTTCAAGTTCCTTAAGCTGACACGCCAAGGCTACCCCAGAATCACCACCGGCGAAGCAAAAACATTGTCAAAACTGGACCGAAGGTACCCGGAGAGCAAACACTTCCGCCCCGCGGAACCGGAGGTCGCGCTGCCGAACTCGGAAATTGACAATTCTTCGCCCACCCGTACAATGCCGCCTGCATGGCGATTAGTCCAATCCAATTAATTCGACAGGCAACACCGGGTCAGCGACGGACGCTGCTGGCGGCCGCGATGGGCTGGGCGCTGGATGCTTTCGACGCCATGCTCTACGCGCTGGTGCTGGCCCTGCTGATGCGCGACCTGCGCATGACGAAAGTGGTGGCCGGACTGCTGGGCACGCTTACTTTGCTGGCTTCCGGCCTGGGTGGCGTGCTGTTTGGTTTCCTCGCCGACCGCATCGGGCGTAAGCAGGCCCTGATGGCGAGCATCCTGACGTACTCGGTGTGTTCGTTTGCATCCGGGCTGGCGACGAGTGTCGCAATGCTTGCGGTGGCACGCTTTGTTTTAGGCCTGGGAATGGGCGGCGAGTGGAACACCGGGGCGACGCTGGTGGCGGAGAGTTGGCCTGCGGAGTTTCGCGCCAAGGCAATTTCGTTGGTGCAAAGTTCGTGGGCTCTGGGTTTTGCTGCGGCGGCATTAGTAGCGGGACCGGTGGCGCGGTACTTCGGATGGCGGGCAGTGTTTTTCGTGGGGATTCTGCCGGCATTGCTGACGTTGTGGATTCGGCGTGGAGTGCCTGAATCGGCGATGTGGGAAGAGCGAGGATTTCGGAGACAGCCAGAGACGACTAGCCACGTCCCTGGCGTGAGCAGCAGAGACATGAAATTTTCTGTGATCTTTCGGCCTCCCTATATCAAGGCTACCTTCGCGCTGCTGCTATTTAACTTCTGCGGCATGTTTGCCTGGTGGGGGTTGTTCACCTGGCTGCCTCCGTATTTGTCGCTTCCGGTGGAGCAGGGTGGACGCGGCTTTGGCGTGATGGGAACGACCACGTTGTTGGTGGTTCTGAATCTCTTTGGCATGTTTCCTGGCTACGCCAGTTTCGGCTGGGTGGCAGATCACCTCGGACGGCGCAAAGCGTTCCTGGTCTATAGCTTAACCGCAGGACTTCTGATACCACTTTACGCCGCGGCACGCTCGCCTGCGGTTCTTCTGATGCTAGGCACCGTGGTGGCGTTCTTTGGGACCGGAATCTTCTCTGGGTCTGGGATTATGGGCAGCGAAATTTTCCCGACAGGCGTGCGTGCGCGTGCGCTGGGTTTCACCTACAACGGAGCACGCACGATGAGTTCGGTTGCGCCGTTGGTCATCGGGAGTGTGGGACAGACTAAGGGCTTGGGCTGGGCATTTTATCTGTGTGCGGCAGGGTATCTGCTGGCCGCTTTAATGACCACGCAATTGCCGGAAACGCGCGGAAAGATACTGGAATAAGAACCATCCCAAATCAGCTTCTCTCGCGTGTGGACCAACACAGGAATGACAGAACCTGTACGCGGAACTCTACTCGATGGGCTCGACCACAACCGACTTCTCAGCGGCGCTGCGACCCGGGCGCTGCACGATCACGATCGCCGCCAGCACAAAGACGATTCCCGCAGTCTGGATCGGGCGCAGTACTTCGCCCAAGAGCAAGGCCGCGAGGAGAATGGAGAATATTGGCTCCAGGCAGCTTGCGATGATGGCGCGAGTTGGTTCGAGATGCTGTAGTCCGAGAAAATAAAGGGAGAATGCGCCGAGCACAGAGATCATCGAGAAAACAAACAGAAACAGCCATTGCACAGGTGCGTAGTGCGCGGTCAGGATTTTCCAGGGAGGGTTTACAAAGAGCCAGAAGGTCGCGGCAGCGGTGAGCGTCCAAACCAGCACGCGCCAGCGGTCGTAACGCGCCAGGATGCGGTGTCCGCCGACGTTGTAGAAGGCGAAGGAGAACGAGGCCAGAAGTGCGGCAATAAGGCCGTAGGAATCGAGGCGAAGGCCTTGGCCCGCGTTTGGCTTTGTTCCGATGATGCCGATCACGAGGGCAATTCCGGTAACCGCCAGTGCGACGGCAACGAGTTTTTGCAACGAAAGCCGTTGCTGGCCGCGAGCCACCACATAAAGCAAAACCCATACTGGAGCCGTGTACTGCACGATGATTGCAGTGGCGACATTCGTCCTCTGGATCGCGACGTAATAGAAATAATTTGAGACGGCCACGCCGAGTGTGCCCAGAATAAAGCAATACGCAAGATCGCGCGCTGGCAGCTTGATGCGTTGCCAGCCCTGGGGGCCTACAAGAAGAGGAAGCAGCACCAGCAGAGAGAATGTCGTGCGGGTCTGCGAAAGAATCAGGGGATCAATGGGGCGAAGCGCGGGATGAAGGGCAGGGTCCAGGAAAGGCAGGCGTCCAGTAAAAACGGCGCGGCCCAGGGCAGCGGAAACTCCCCAAAGAAACGCCGCCGAGGCAATGAACAAATAGCCACGGAGAGGATGCGCGCTCGAGCTTTGCTGATTTGGGTTCGGGATGATGCGCCTCAGAAGACTCGATGATCAGGCAGCCGAGAGGAACAGGTCAAGGCGGTCGTGGTCCGTTCTATGCGTCCACGTATTCAATCTCTGCGGTGATCTTCGCGGTCTTTTCGAGCATGGCCGAGACTGAACAGTATTTTTCTTTGGACAAGCGGACTGCGTCTTCAACCGCCTTGCGAGATACTTTACCCCCAACGCGGTAGATCAACTTGATTTCCGTGTAGACGGAGGGCGGGCCGACCGCACGCTCGGCCGCGGCGCGGACTTCGAGGCTAGTAAACGCCTCGCGCTTCTTCTGCAAGATGGAGACGACGTCGTAACCAGTGCAGCCGCACAGGGCGATGAGGACTAGTTCCATCGGGCTGTTCCCTGTTGTTTTGTCGCCATCGACGACGATGGAGTGGCCGCTATCGGCGACTCCACTAAAGCGCTGCTTTTCGATCCACTTGGTTTTGGCTTCGGTCATAAGGTCGACTCTGATTTTACCTGCGGTTGTCGGTGCTGGGCTCGGGATGTATCAATACCCGGAAAAGCTCGGGCGCGGCTTGTTTGAACCGGATTTCGAGCTCGGTCTGGATGTCATGAACACTTGCCAGCGAGAGATCGTCAGAGAACGTGCAGTGGCAAGAGACATAAAGCCGTCCACGCACCTTCTTGATTTGTACGTCGTGCATGTCGACGATTTCGGGGAACTGGGTGGCTAGTGACTTCAGACGCCGCTCAAGATCGGCGTCACGAACCGGTTCGTCGCCGGTTTCAATGGTGGCGGGTTCACTCTCGATGTGAGTAAGAATGTCGGCGATTTCCGGCATTTCGCGGCGCATGTCAGCTTCGAGTTCGGTAACTTGATCGTGAGCGGTTTTGAGGGTCATGCTCTCGTCGAGTTCAACGTGCTGCTCGACGTGCAGCTGTCCGGCGAGATCCTGCACGCTGATGTCGTGGACATTGAGGTTGTGGCGGGTAGCGACGGCGCGAATGCGGTCGAAAATGTTTTCCGAACGCTGGGCGCGGGGCAAGGGTTGCACGGTCACGTCGGCGTCGGGAAGAACGCTGTGAACAGCCGCAGTCACTGCTTCCACGAGCTGTTCGGAACGCTGAAAGGTGACCGTGCGGGCCAGACCGACGGCCAGATCGGCGAAGTAACGGTTGCCGGCGCGGCGAATTCGCACGCGCCCGATTTCGAGCACACCATCAACGTGCGAAACGGCATCGGTGATCTGAGCCCGGACTCCAGCGGGAGCGGCGTCCAGCAAAGCATCGATCGTACGGCGAGCCAGACGCCAGCTCACGGAAACAATGACGCCGGCGACGATTAGGGCGGCGATGGGATCGGCGACGCGGACCCAATCCAGATGATAGACGCGGCCCAAGAGAATAAGCACCAGTCCAACCACGACTACGCCGGATGACCAGATGTCGGTAGCGAAGTGGAGCGCATCGGCTTCGAGAGCCTGGCTTTCGTATTTCGTGGCGATGCGGCCGAGAGCGCGCGAACGCCACCAGTCCACGGCCATGGAGAGCAGCATCACGACGAAGGCCCAGATAGAAGGTTCGACTTCAACGCGCCGGTAAAACAACCGCATGATCGCCTCGTAGACCACCCAGACGCAAGTCAGCAGAAGCAGACCCGTTTCCACGAACGCCGAAAAGTTCTCCACTTTGCCATGGCCATATTGGTGGTCGGCGTCAGCGGGTTTGTCAGAAACTCCAACAGAAAAATAGGTAAGCAGGGCGGCAATCAGATCGAGCGCGGAGTGCGCGGCCTCGGACAGGATTCCAAGACTACCGGTGGTAACCCCGACAACGATTTTCCCACTGGTGATAAGGACAGCTGCCGCAACCGACTTTCCAGCCGCGCCGCGCTTTTCGGCGCGCATGGCATTGGGGGAGTAGAGGGCGGGCGTTCCCGACATGCTGGAATTATCGCCGCTGACGCGGAATTGCGCCAAGAGAATCGGTGCCAGCGAGCGGGGTTCTGCGGAGAACGGCCGCTATGCTACGATGCTTTGTTCGAGTTTTTCCGACTTCCTGATTTACCAATCCTGGAGGACTTTTATATGCGTAAGAGTTGGTTGCTGTGTGTGCTTTTGGCAACGCTGGCTTGGGGGCAGGCCCCGCCGGGGACGCCGCCGGCGCAGCCGAGCCCAGCTCAAGCCCCGGGTACGGCAAGAGTTCCCGCGCCGCCCGCTGAAGTCCCGGAGAATGCGGTCGTGCTCACGATCAAGGGTGTGTGTCCCCCGGCGCCGAGTACGACGGCGGCATCCAAAACCGGCGCTAGCAAGACGACCGCAGCCACTGCAAAGAAACCAGCGGACTGCAAGACAGACATCACCCGGGCGCAGTTCGAAAAGCTGACCAACTCCCTGCAGCAAGGCCCGAATCCGCTGAATGCGCAGCAAAAGCGACAGTTGGCGGCCCAGCTTCCCCAACTCATGGCCATGTCTGACGCCGCGAAAGCGAAGGGGCTCGACAAGACTGCGCGATTCGCGGAGACGATGAAGTTCGTTAAGATGCGGATTCTCAGCGCGGAACTGCAACAGGCCGTGCAGGAAGAGGCGGACAAGGTGCCGCCGGCAAAGATTGCCGAATACTACAAGAACAATCCTGAGGCATTCGAACAGTTCACGCTTGAGCGGCTGTTCATCCCGCGCTACAAACAGGCAGAGGTTGAGGATAAAGAAGCAAAAGACGCGGAAAAACTGACCGAAGAACAGCAGAAGGCCAAGGAGGCCGCGGACCAGGCTAAACGGGAAAAAGGCGAGCAGGAATTGAACACGTTGGCCGACAGCCTGCGGGAGCGGGCGGCGGCGGGTGAAGATTTCGCAAAGCTGGAAAAGGAAGCGTTCGAAGCAGCGGGCACAAAAGTAGCCAATCCGACCGTGAGCTTGCCCCCGATGCGGCGAACCGGACTGCCTGCGGCACACGGCGCGGTGTTTGATTTAAAAGTGGGAGAAGTATCGGCTGTCATCAGCGACAACGGCGGTCATTACATCTACAAGGTGGTCAGCGAAGAAGTTCTCCCCCTGGACAAGGTGACTGAAGAAATCCATAACAAGTTGAAGGCAGAACGCTTGAAGGAAATGATGGACAAGTATACGAACTCATTCCAAGCCACACAGAATGAGGCGTATTTTGGACCGGCGGGACCTGCCGGACCGGGACGTCCTGTAGGGCAGCTGCCGCCGCATATGCCGCGACCGCAGATGACGCCGACGCAGCCATCAGCACAGCCGCAGAGTGCGCCGCCGGCGCAAACTCCGGCACAAACTCCGGCACCACTGCCACCACCGTCCAAGCCGAACTAATGGCAAGCGCGAAACCTGTTGTCGTAGTCACCGGCATTGCCGGAAACCTGGGCTCCCGGCTGCTCCCGCTGCTGGGGGATTTCTCTGTGATTGGGGTGGATCTGAATCCACCCCAGACCGATTCTCCGCTACAGTTCGAGCGCCTGGATCTGGGCCTGGAGTCCTCCACGCGGGTGCTTTATGAGATGCTGCGGGACATCCAACCGGTTTCAGTGGTTCACCTTGCTTTCGTGATTGATCCGGTGCGCACGGGCGTGCTTGATGTGGAGCGCATGTGGCAAATCAACGTGGCGGGCACGGCCCGTGTGATGGAAGCCGTCACCGAGGCGAATCGCACGGGAGATTTTGGAATCAAACAATTCATTTTTCCCAGCAGTGTTGCTGCCTACGGGCCCAGCCTGCCGCGGCCGGCGACGGAAGAGTCTGCCATGGCGGCACACACACTGCCGTACGCGATTCACAAGAAGCAATCCGACGAAGTAGTGCAGCAGCGCGCACCGGCCCTGCGAGGGTGCAGCGTGTATATTCTGCGTCCTCATATTTTTGCCGGCGCCAGCGTGGAGAATTACCTGTTGGGTGCGTTTCGCGGCACCCCGAACGGCAAAGGCGCGCGAGCTGAGAAAATGCGGAGCGAGGGCAAGCGGTTGCCCTGCATGTTGCCGCGCGGGCAACAGTATCTCGACAACAAGATTCAGTTTGTGCACGTAGACGATATGGCGCGGCTGATCGCGTATATTTTGCGCCGCGATCCGGAGGCGCAACGGCTGACAATTCTGAATGTGGCGGGACGCGGCGGGCCGCTCACCTTTGGGCGTTGCATTCAAATGGCGAGGGCAAAACTGGTGCGTGTTCCCGGCAAATGGGCGATGCGACTGGTATTGCGATTTCTCTGGAAGCGGCAGATCTCGGCGATTCCACCGGAGGCACTCCCCTATATGACGGGCGAGTACATCATGAACACGGACCGCCTGCGAGCATTCCTGGGCGGGGAGTACGAGCACGTGATGCGTTACACGATTGCTGACGCGTTCGCCGACAGCTTCAAGACCCCTCCGCCCGGAGCCTAGAGGCGGGCACTAAATAAGTTTTCTGCCTTTCTGGTTCTCACTTCTTTCCGCGATACAAGCCTGCAATGCCGAAAGTGTAGCGTGTCCAACTCGCTTCACGAAAGCCGGCGAGGCGCATGCGGTCGAGCATTTCCTGCGGCTCAGGGAAGCGTTCGACCGAATTAGGAAGATATGCGTAAGGGCCTCGTACACCCGAAAGCATGGTCCCGACTCGCGGCAGTACATGTTTGAAATAGAGGCGATACAGATGGCCGATGACTCCCTTCGGCTCGCTGAAGTCAAGAATTCCGCACTCTCCTCCGGGTCGTAAAACGCGCGCGATCTCGCGCAGGCCGGCATCGTAGTCGGCGAGATTGCGGAAGCCAAAGGCTGAAGTCACAAGGCTGAAATGCTGGTCGGGAAAAGGAAGGCAGAGAGCGTCGGCTTCGATCCAGTGCGGCGCTGCCGGCTTGCCTTTTGAGACTCTGTCGAGAGACTTCGACCGGGCGCGCTGCAACATGGCATGGGAAAAGTCGGCGCCTAAAATTTGCGGACTCGATTTCCCAGCCTGCTGGCGCAGGGCGAAAGTCATGTCGCCGGTGCCGCAGCAGAGATCCAGAATCCGAGCGTCGGGTTGGGCGAGGATTTGCGCAAAGGAGCGAGCGGTGCGACGCCACCAGAGGCGATCGACGTTGAACGAGAGCATGTGGTTGAGCAGGTCGTAGCGGGGAGCAATCGAGGTGAACATCTCGCGGACGGCGCGGGCCGCGGAATCCGGATCGGCAGCGCCCTCGGGAGCGGCACCGACCACGGTTGACCTTTGGGATTCAGCCACTGCTTTTCACTTTCCCCATCCGCCGTGGGACAGGCGACGCAATTCCTCGACGGCCCCGATGACGACGCTGTCCGGTACGTCGGAGGCGATCTCGACTTTCCCGATTTCCCGAGGCAGAACGAAATGCACGACGCCGCCTTGGGTTTTCTTGTCGGCCTGCAGTCGCGCGAGAATCTTGCGGGCGCTGACTTTGAGCTCCGGCAGGCGGCCCAGGCTGAGCACGGCGTCGGCGATGCGGCCGGCCGTCACGCTGTCCGTGCGCCCCACGGCGAGGGCGATGTTGGTCGCGGCGATCATGCCCCAGGCGACTGCCTCGCCGTGAAGCAGGCTGCGGTAACCGGTCTCGGCTTCGAGGGCATGCCCGACGGTGTGACCAAGATTGAGCACGCGACGCAGGCCACCTTCACGCTCGTCGGCTGAAACCACCTCGGCTTTCAATTTTACGGATTGCGCGATCAGGCCTTCGAGCTCCACCGGATCGCGCTTCAGGATCTGCGCTCGTTTCTGTTCGAAGCGCAGAAACAGATCCAGATCCCCGATGATGCCGCACTTCAGCGCTTCATACAGGCCGGCGCGAAACTCGCGGTTCGGCAGCGTGCGGAGGACTTCGGGATCAATCAGAACAACGCGGGGATGGTGGAAGGTTCCGAGGAGATTCTTCCCTGCCCCAAGGTTCACGGCGGTCTTGCCCCCGACCGATGCATCCACTTGCGCCAGGACCGTGGTGGGAATCTGCACCAGTTCCACACCGCGCATGTAAAGTGAGGCGAGCAGGCCGGTGACATCGCCGACCACGCCGCCGCCAAGCGCGATCAGAACTGCTTTGCGATCGGCACCCAGCCGGGACAATCTTTCCGCCAGTGCCTCAACCGTCCGTAGCTTTTTGGCAGGCTCTCCGTCGGGCATCTGGATTACCTGGGGCTTGAAGCCTGCGGAGTTCAGAGAGCGAACCAGCTTTGCTCCCCACCGCCGGCGTACGGGTGGAACCGTAACCACGAAGACTTTGCTGGCTTGAGGGAGCAACTCCCCCAGCAAACCTCCGGCCCGTGCCAGCAGGCCGTTTTCAATTCGCGCCTGGTAGGGACGCGGCGGGACATGGATGGTGACCTGCGCCATGGAATCCCATAATAGCCTATGGGCAGTGCAGCTTTGATCGTGCAGGCCCGGGAAGTGGTACCATTTGCCGATTTATGAAAGGTCTTCCAGCCGAGACTGATTTCATCGTCATTGGAGCCGGGGTTGCGGGTCTGCGGGCCGCGATCGAACTGGCGAGCGCGGGACGCGTGTTGCTGCTGGAAAAAAAGGAAGCGGATCGCTCCGTCACGCCTGCTCTCAGCGACGAAGAAGAAGTCATTCTGCACTTGCAAGACACTCTGGTTGCCGGAGACGGCCTGTGCCGCCCGGAAGCGGTAAAGAGTTTGGTGGATGAGGGGCCTGAGCGGATCGAGGAGCTGATCGCCTGGGGCAGGCAGCTCGGCCGGAATGGAACCAAGCTAGTTTTCGAAACTGAAGCTTCCTACAGCCACAGTCACGTTCTGCGCGCACCCGGGGATTCCACGGGGGCTGAAATCCTGCACGTGCTTCAGGCCAAAGTCCAGACAGGAAAAAATATTTCCGTCCTCGAGTTCGAGTTTGCGACCGAACTCCTCACCGAAAACCAGCGAGTGATCGGCGTCTCTTTGATCGATAAGCAGGGATTGCCGCAAGAAGTGACCTGTTCGGCAGTTTTGCTGGCCACGGGAGGGATGGGGCAGATTTATCGCAACACGACCAATGCCGAGGCCGCTACGGGAGACGGCATTGCCATGGCCTTCCGCGCCGGCGCAGAGGTCAGTGACATGGAGTTCATTCAGTTTCATCCCACCGTGTTGTATGCGAAGAAGACGCCGCGGTTTCTGCTCTCGGAAGCGCTACGCCGCGAGGGTGGTTATCTGCGGAATATCGAGCTCGACCGTTTCATGGGGAAGTACCATCCGCTGGCGGAACAGGCGCCGGAGGACGTGGTGGCGCGGGCCATCATGCACGAAATGGAAGTCAGTCGCGCCAAAGACCCGTTCGTTTATCTCGACCTGACGCACCTGAATGCGGCGCGGGTGCAGAAGCGCTTCCCGCGCATCTATGCGACCTGCATGAAGCACAATATTGACATTACAGAAGACGTGATTCCGGTTCGACCCGCGGCCCACTTCTCGATTGGCGGAGTGCGTACGGATCTGGAAGGCAGGACCAGCCTGGCCGGCCTCTACGCCGCAGGCGAAGCGGCCTCTACGGGCGTGCATGGCGCGAACCGTCTTGCCAGCAATGCGCTGCTCGAGGGCCTGGTGTATGGTGCGCGGGCTGGGAAAGCGATGCGAGAGGAATTGAAGCAGGGGCGCCATTCTGCGAGTACGCAGAAGAAAGCGGCGTCACAAAACGGGCCGGTAGACGCCGGAATCGAAGAGTTGATCGGCCAGATCCAGGATCTCCTGTGGAAACATGCCGGCATTGTCCGCACGAGGAGCGGAATGAGCGAAGCGATAAAAGTGCTGGAAGGTCTTGCGCCGAGAGTATCCCACCCTCGCACTCGGCGCGCCTGCGAGGCCGCTAATCTTCGTTTGGCAGGCCTTTTGGTGGCGCGTTCAGCGCTCGCGCGCGAAGAAACCCGCGGCGCTCACTATCGCACGGACTTTCCGGGTCACGACGACAAGCGGTTTCTAAAGCACTCAGTGGTTAAGGGCGAGAGCTTGCGGTTTGTGTAGCGGGCTAGGCTTCCTTCTTTTCTGGATAAACCACCGATGCAATCACCGAGACTGCCAACACTCCTGCCACTACGCCCAGCGTCAGCATGGTCGAGACTGGGAAGCGATCTGCGGTAATCATCTTCAGACCCACCAGAATGAGCACCAGGGCTAGCCCGGTGTGAAGGAAGCGAAAGGCCTTCATCAGTCTCGAAACAGCGAAGTACATTGACCGCAGGCCGAGGATAGCGAACGCGTTCGCAGTGTAAACAATGAACGCGTTGAGTGTGACGGCGAGCACGGCCGGAACGGAGTCGACAGCGAAAAGCAGATCTGTGGTTTCGATTACCGCCAGAACTACGAGCAACGGGGTGGCGTAGAGTCCGGGATCGCCCTTCCATCCTCGCACGAAGAAGCGGTCGCCCTGGTAGTCATCGGTGACCGGCATCCAGCGCCGCAGAATTTTCACTGCGGGGTTCGTCGCGGGATCAATGTGATGCTCGCCGGCAAAGCCCAACCGGATGCCGCTATAAATCAGCAGAGCACCCAGTACGTAGAGAATCCAATGGAAGCGGTGGATCAGGCCGACACCGGCAAGAATGAAGCACCCGCGCATGAGGAGCGCGCCGAGAACTCCCCAAAACAGCACGCGGTGCTGTTGGGGCTCGGGCACGGAGAAATAGCGGAAGATCACGAGGAAGAGAAACAGATTGTCCACGCTGAGGGAGAGTTCGAGCACGTAGCCGGTGACGAATTCGAGAGCGACCTGACGGCCTTGCCAGAAGAAAACCAATCCCGCGAATGCGCCCGCGAGGCCGATCCACATGGCGCTCCAGGCCAGGGCCTCGCGTGAGCGCACAACCCTGCCGCTGCGGTGGAAGACGAGCAGGTCCAGCACCAGCATGCCCAGCGCGAACAGGTTGAAAAGAATCCAGAAGTAGAGCAACGGGGTACCTGAGGAAAATCTATGATTACTTTTGCCGGCCCAGGTGTCCACTCTCCCAGGCGTCCCACATGCCATTGCCCTTCAGCATTTCGTCGCCGTGAGTTTCCCGGAGGCTCTGCTCGATCTGCTCACGAGTGAAGCGCGGTCCAATTTTCTCAGGAAGATTGGCCAGCGCGAAGGTGAATTCGGCGGCCTCGGCTACGTTTTTCTTGAGCTGAACGAAGTCAACTTTATCGTAGGTGTCGGAGACGGCGTGGTAGTTTTCCAGATAGTTCGCTTCCTCCTGATCCGCGACAAATGTCGGGACACCCTCCAGCATGAAGTCAAAGTGGTCGGTGCCCGATTCCATGTCGGTCTTCATTTCCGTAACCCCGAACGGTTGCAGCGGGGCGACGAGGCGCTTCGCCGTGTCAATCACGTCCTTGTGGCCGCCGCTCGAGAAGCCCGTGGTCTTGCCCGTGCCGGAGTCGTAAATGATGACTCCGGCGGCCTTGTCGAGTTCGAAGCGATGCGCCCGCGAATAAGCCCGTGAGCCCAGCAAACCCTCCTCTTCTCCAGAAAAGAGAATGAAGCGGATCGTGCGGCGCGGCTTTAGTCCAGATGCTTTGATTGTCCGCAGGGCATCCACCACCAGCGCGGCGTTGCAGCCGTTATCGAGTGCGCCGGTGCCGAGCTCCCACGAATCCAAATGCGCTCCGAGAATTACAAATTCGTCCGGCTTTTCACTGCCTTTAATTTCGGCGATCACGTTGGCCCCTTTGATCGGCCCTCCGATTTGATTCGGGATACTCAGATCGGCCCACACCGGATGCCCGGTGGCCAGTAGACGGCCGATGCGTTCGCCATCCTCGCGCGCTACCAGCACCTGCGGAATCTGATCGATTTCTCCTTCGTTAGAATTCGTGTGCCGGTAGAGAATGTCGTGTTCCCGCGTGGCGATGAAGGCAACCGCCTTGGCCTTTCCCTTCACCGCCGCAGCGATCACCGGTGGCGCGTTCGAATATTCGGCGAAGAGATCTTCCCAGGTCTTGAGTACACCCGAATGCACCAATACGAGTTTGCCGGAAATGTTTCCGGCTTTCGCGAAGTCGGCGGAACTGCCACGGCCCACATCGACGATCGGCAGATGCTTCGATGGAGCAAGCGCGGGCGCCCAGGCCACGGACACTACGTGCGCCTGGAAGATCGTGGGCAGCAGTCCGCCCACCTTTGCATTGCCCACCTCGTAAAAGGCAGTGACCGTCATTTCGGTTGCGCCTTCGGCCCAGGAATTCGGGATGGTAAAGCCTTCGACGTGAACGCTGTCGGCCCCGGCAACAGTAAAAGCCTTTACTCCCCACTCGACCGCATGTTGCATGGCCGGAGTGCCGGGCACGCGTCCGCCGATTTCGTCGGTCAGGTGCTCCAGGTTGCTTTCGAGCGGCGAGGGTTGCAGCGCGAGCTGAATAATGCGGGCCTCATCGTCGGTGTCGGTGGGAGGAGTAGCGGCAACACAAATGGCGCTCAGGATGAAGCAAAGCCACAAGGCCTTTATTTTCATATCGGGTGCATTAGAAATGAAATTCTGGAAAAGAGCAAAAGGTCATCGCGATTGGCGCGAAAGCGTAGCGTTACTTCGGCGGCAACGGCTCCATTTTGTCGAGAATGTTGACGGTCTCCAGCATGGTGGCGCCGACAATCTCCAAGCTTTTGGGACTGAGCTTGTCGACCGTGTCCTGGGTCGTGTGCCAGAAGACATCGTTATAGCCGTAGTTGAAATCGATGAAGTCCGCGCACGCGACGCCGTGCTTCATGAAGGGGATGTGATCGTCGTCCACCCCCATAGTCCGTGCGAAGAAATGCGATTGATAGCCCAGCCGGCTGGCTGCTTCATATACGACGTCTTCGAGCCACGGCGTCGAGTTCGAGTCATGCTCAATGTTGAGGTCGGCGTCTCCGACCATGTCTGCTAACAGAAAGGCCTTGATCTTCTTGAGCGTCCCGTCGGCTTCCCATTTCTCCTGCAGATGACGGATGCCATACAAGCTGTCATCGAGGAAAGGGACTTCGGTATCCGGCTTTATCGCTTCCTCGGCGTCGTCCCATACCAGCCAGATGCTGTAGCCTTCGCGCTTCTTGCCACGCAGTTGATTCGCAAACTCAAGCAGTAGCGCGCTTGAGGAGGCGCCGTCGTTGGCTCCCACGAACGAGGTCTTGCGGAGCGGGTAATTCGTATCGTAATGGCTGGCGATCACGATGATGCCGTCCTTCGTTCCGGGATACTTGGCAACGATGTTGTGGATGGCAAATTTGCCTGCGGGCGTGTCGGCGGTGAAGGTGTCGTTTTCGACTTCGTCGCCTTTGAGATGGGCGAGGATGTAGTCCTCGACCTTCTTGTGATTTGCGCTGCCCAGGGGCCGCGGGCCGAAAGCCACGATATCTTTTAAGTATTGGAAGGCGCGGGCGGAATCGATCGCCGGCGGGGGACCGCTGTCGGGCGGAAGTGAAAGCCTGGTGGGAGTTGTATCGGTTGCAGCCGCGGCCGGCGGCGCAGTCTGTGCTCCAACTTGACTGGCGTCCTTATCGTGGCCGCACGCAACGAAGCTGAGGGCGAACGAGAGCCACAGCATCAGAAGAGCCGCCATTTTACTTGTCGTTATCAACGCGTAAGCCTCGGAGTCTTCCCATTAGCTTGCCTGCTTTTCTGCCCGCGCCCGCCGCTGCTTGGGATGGACGATGTATGCGATACCGATGCTGACCCCGTAGAGCGCGACCATGGGCGCGGCAAAGATGCACATGCTCAAAATATCAGGAGTAGGCGTGACGATGGCCGCAACGATGAAGATCAGTAGGATGGCATATCGGAAGTTCTTCCACATAAAACCAGCGCTCACAATCCCCATCAGCGAGAGAAAGAAAATCAGAATCGGCATTTCGAAGATCAGACCCATGCCAAGGATTATGCTCAGGAAGAGCGACGTATATTCTGAAATCGTGATCATCGGCTGGAACTGCCTGCCGAAATGAACCAGGAAGCCGAGTGCCTGCGGATAGACCACCTTGTAGCCGAAGTATCCGCCGGCTGTAAATAGCGCGATGGTCGAGACCATGAAGGGTACGACGTAGCGCTTCTCGTTGCGGTAAAGACCGGGCGAGATGAACATCCATACCTGATAGAGCACAAACGGCGAAGTAAGGAACAGACCGGCCAACGCTGCTATCTTCAAGTAAAGGTTGAAGGGTTCGGTGGGATTCAGGTAGACCAGCTTCTCCGGCATGCCGTTGGCGCGAAGCGCGTCCATGATAGGTCTTTGCATCACGTCGTAGATGCGCTCCACCTTCCACCAGCAGGCTCCGAATCCCACAGCCACGGCAGCAATGGAGTAAACAAGCCGGCGTCGCAGTTCTTCCAGGTGATCGAGAAAGCCCATGGTGGGCATGGCGTCGCGCTTGGGCTCGTCGCCGGAAGCCTCGGTCGCGGTATCAAACATGCGACTCCTGCGAGGTCGCCGCGCCGGGCTCCACGACGGCGTCAGCCGGGGCGGTTGCACTCGGCGACGCGACTGGATTCGACTCTGCTAGCGTGGCCTGATATGGCGTGGTCTGATCTGACGCGGCCAGGTCCGTCGGAGTGTCAGCGCTGACAGGAGGCTCAAGCTGTCGAGGGAGAGTATCGCTGGTCGGAGGGTTTGAATTCAGGCTGGCTACGGTCCCTTGCGGTGGCTGGCTTGGCGGAAGGACAGTCTGGCTCTTTTCGACTTCCAGGTGGGCGATTTCGGTTTCGATCTGCGACTTGAATTCGTTCGAGGCGCGGCGGAGTTCAGCGAGCAGACGTCCGGCTTGACGAGCCATCCCCGGCAACTTCTTCGGCCCGAAAAGAATGAGGGCCAGAAAGAAGAGGAAGACCGTGTCGGAAAAACTCATGGCCTCATCATAAATGCGGCAGGGCGAAGGCAGCAACGCGGCGCGACCGAGCGGCGGTCTCACGGCTATTCTTCGGCAGGCGCTCTACCGCACGCGTCAGGCACGTCTCACGGCACTATGCACAGCTTCTCTATTGGCTTTAACATGGTCGGCCATGCAGCTTTGGTTCGCCCGTGGAAGTGAAGTCAGCATTCGCGAGCAGCTTGTGACGCAGGTCGTATTGGGCATTCTAGGCGGCGACCTTGCTCCCGGCCAGCGCTTGCCCAGCACGCGGGAACTGGCGCGGCGCTTTCACCTGCATCCCAACACCGTGAGCGCGGGCTACCGGCAACTCGCGCGCGACCGCTGGGTCGAACAACGTCGCGGAAGCGGAGTTTTTGTGCGGGCCAGCAAGCCCGAGATGCAGCTCTCCCCAGCCCTCGCGCTGGATCAGATGATTGCAGGAGTGTTTCGTTCTGCGCGTAAACAAGGCCTCTCTCTGCCGGCTCTGCGTGCGCGCCTGCGCCAGTGGCTGGAACTGCAGCCGCCCGACCATTTTCTACTGATCGAACCGGACCAGGAACTCAGGCGAATCGTCGCGGCCGAGATCCAGCAGTCCGTGAGCCTGACCGTCATGAGTTGTGGGTTGGAAGACTTTCGGAAGATTCTCGAAGGTAGCATTCCAGTCGCGCTTTCGAACCGCGCCGCGATCGTACAGCAGACGTTGCCGGAAGGAACTGAACTGTTGACGTTACGTTTTCGCTCTGTGCCGACCTCGCTGCGGCAGTGGCTGCCTGCGCCCTCGGGCGCGCTGGTGGGCATCGCATCGAAGTGGCCAGAGTTTCTGAAACTTGCGCGCACAATGCTGAGCGCCGCTGGCTTTCATCCCGACAGCCTCGTGCTGCGACACGTAAGCCAGGCGAACTGGCAGCGAGGATTGAAACAAACCGCCGCCGTGGTTTGCGATTCGGTTACGGCAAAAGAACTGCCTGTGGGCTGCCGCGCAATTCCCTTCTCACTGCTGGCCGAGTCGTCGATAAACGAGTTGCAGCGGTATGTGGAGTTCGTCAGCCAGCCGCTCGAGTCGCTGTGACAGTCTAGAAAGTGTCCCTGGGTCCCCTTTGCAACCACGAGCCATTCTTTACTCTGCACTTACGAAATCTTGAGGAGGTGCAGCATGAAGAAATTTCTCGTGTCGTTATTGTTTGGATCGGTGGCGCTGGCACAGGCCGGAAACCCTGAGATACCCGATACACCGCAACCACAACCCTCAATCGCAGTACAGCCGGAGATAAACCCCGTTGCTGGAACGGGAGCATCCGGCGGGGACAGGCGGATCAGTCAAGCTCGCCAATATCCGCGAGTTGCGCACCGGCCGATGGGGTCTCGAGGCGGACGTGCTTACTCAACGGGGTTCCCACCTCCGCCGGCGCTTTCGCCAGTTGGGGCGCTGGTCGGCTTCGGCGTCGGCGCCGCGCTTGGAGCCAGTGGTCCAGCTGACGGAACCGTCAAGGGGCATGTGGCTGTCGGCTTGATTGGCGGCACTCTCGGTGCCCTGATTGGAGGAGCGATCGGCGCGGCGGCCAATCCGTTCATGCATACCCGGAGGGTTTACCGGCCGTCGGGTCCCGACGACGAGGAGGAATCCGCTCTCCGGTCGGATAGGCGGAAAGCTCGAGCGGGTTCCGTTCCGGCGAAGGCTGCTTCTCCGAGCCAACCAAGCGCGGTCGAAGAGGTGGCGCAGCTGTCTCCGGCAGGCTGGGAACCCTAATCCCTTCCGGATGCATCTTAAGGAAGGGACAGTCCCGGGATGGTTACCGTGGTGACTATCTCGGTCCGGGACCGTCTAAAGTGGTGATATACTTCGTCTATTCAGGACGGTAGCTGGGCTGGTCCGACAACCCTCAACTGAAGGAAAATTCAAGATGGCACGTAGTTCTCGCCGGTCACTCTTCCTCGTAGTTCTCTTTCTTCTTGCCTGCGGCTTTCTGGGAATTCTTTTCGCCCAGCGCACGGGGCAGCAGTCGTCCCTGTCTGGTGATTCCGACGTAAAGGACAGCCTGAAACAGTTCACCGACGTCTACGCCATCGTCGAGAATAACTATGCCGAGCCGGTCAACCCGGACAAAGCCATCTATAACGGGGCTATCCCGGGAATGCTGCACGCGCTTGACCCGCACTCGAATTTCTTTGACCCCAAGTCTTACGCCCTGATGCGCGAGGATCAGCGCGGCAAGTACTACGGCGTGGGCATGACGGTAGGTCCGCGCAACAACAAAGTTATCGTGATCTTCCCGTTCACGGGAACACCGGCTTACAAGGCAGGCATTCATCCGGGTGACGTGATCATCGCGGTTGATGGCAAGTCCACGGAGAATATGAGCACCGGCGATGTCGCCGATCTGTTGAAGGGGCCCAAGGGAACGACAGTCCACATCAGCATTTCGCGCGAAGGCGTGGAGAAGCCGATGGAATTCACGCTGGTGCGCGACGAGATTCCGCGTTACAGCGTCGACGTCCACTTCCTGATCCGGCCCGGCATCGGTTACCTGCACGTGACCGGGTTTAACGAGACTACGGAAGAAGAGGTCTCAAAAGCTCTGGATGAGTTTGGCGATCTCAAGGGTCTGATTCTTGATCTGCGGGGAAATCCCGGCGGCTTGTTGAGCGAGGGCGTTGGGGTGGCCGACAAGTTCCTGAAGAAAGGCCAGCTCATCGTTTCTCATCACGGCCGCGCTTCGGCGGAGAAGCGTTACGTGGCGCAGCACGGCAATGGAGGCAAGGATTATCCGCTGGTGGTGCTGGTAAATCGCTTAACGGCGTCAGCAGCAGAGATTGTTTCAGGAGCCATTCAGGATCACGATCGTGGGTTGATCGTGGGTGAAGTCACGTTTGGCAAGGGTTTGGTTCAGACCGTGTATCCGCTATCAGAGAATACGGGACTGGCTCTGACCACGGCGCATTACTACACGCCCAGCGGGCGGCTGATCCAACGCGACTATAGCAATATTTCGCTTTATGATTATTACTATAATCGCGAGGCTGATCCCGGCAGCAATGCCAATCGTGAAGTGAAGCTGACTGACAGCGGCCGCACGGTGTATGGTGGCGGCGGCATCACCCCCGATGTTGCCATTACTCCGATCAAGAGCAACCATTTTCAGGACACGCTGCTGCAGCACTATGCGTTCTTCAATTTTGCCAAGCGGTACGTTGTGAATCATCATCCCGCGAGAAACCTGGAAGTCGACGATGCCATCATGCAGGATTTTCGCAAGTCGCTCGACGAGGCCGATATCTCCTACACCCAGGCGGATCTTGTCGATAACAACGACTGGATCAGGTCTAATATTAAGGCTGAGATCCTGGTGGATGCCTACGGTCAGGATGAGGGCATGAAGGTGCGCGCGGAATCGGATCCGGAAGTGGTGAAAGCTCTGGAACTGCTTCCCCAGGCGAAAGCGCTGGCCGACAGCGCCAAACGCATCGTGGCGGAGCACAACGGAGCGGGAGCGTTCAACCGCTAGGCTCGAAGGCAGGTTGCAAAGTTTCAAGGTTTCAAAGTTTCAGGGTTTCAATGACAAAACAATTAGGTCCGGATCGATTCCGGGCCTTTGTTATTGGCGCAGATCGAAGTTTCGCAGAAAGTCATGCGTTATGGTCTTTGAAACTTTGAAACCTTGGAACGTTGAAACCTTCGTCGAGGTGGAGCGTTTGCGACTACTTTGTCACATTGCGGCGAGAAGTCGGCGGTCCCATAGCGAATCGAGTCCGGTTTGAAAGCGGCCGTGCTGGGATTGGCGGTTGTCTTGGCGCTGGTTGCCGGGTGGACCGATTGGCGCAGCCGCCGCATCCCAAACTGGCTCACCGTCCCGGGACTCCTGGCCGGAGTGCTGGTGAATGTGGTGGCGGGAGGCTGGGCCGGGTTCGAGTTTTCCCTTAAGGGCGCGGGACTGGGGCTGCTGGTGCTCTTGCCTTTCGTTCTGCTACGCAGCCTGGGCGCAGGCGACTGGAAGCTGGCAGGGGCTTTGGGAGCGTTCGTTGGCTGGCAGGTGCTGGCAAATCTGCTTGTGGTCTCCGTTTTCGTGGCCGGGGTCATGGCCTTGGCATTGGTGATCTACAAACGCCGGTTCAAAGAAACGATGCGCAACATGGGCCGGCTCCTGGGGTCGATGTTAACTTTTCATATGCCGGCAGCAGAGGTTTCGTTGGATAATCCGCAATCGCTCAAGGTCCCCTATGGGGTAGCATTGGCGTTGACGACTTTGCTTTTCGGCATCGGGCAGGTGTGGGGAGCGAGATAGCAATGGCGAAGGGATGGATCACAGGTTGCGATGCAGCGCGCGATACGCGCGGCTCTGAGATCGCCGAAACTGCCATGATCTTGCCCTTATTCTTCATGATCTTTCTGGGTATCTTCTGGTTTGGGCAAGGCTTTCGCATTTATGGCACGATAACGCGTGCGGCCCGGGAGGGCGCTCGGGCGGCGGTGGCTCCGGCTTGCACAACGTGCGCGGGGTCGAACAATCCATCGGCCAACGCCTGGACGGCGGTCCAAAGTGCTATGCAGGCTGCCCATCTTGATCCGTCGCAGTTGCAGCAACCCACCACTCTGCCCGGGCTATGCTCCTGTTCTCCCACGGCAAGTGCGACGAGTTGCAGTGGGGGGAGCGTGGTCAGCTGTGACGGAAGCGAGACCAACATTTGTGTCCAGGGAGTGAGCCACCCCCACGGCAATACGAACCCTGCGCAGGAGGATAATATTGAGCTGTCGGCTCCCGCGAACGGTGGCGCTGGAGAGTGCGGCGTCTCGGTCAGCTTCCAGTATCCATACAAGTTTTGGCTGCCGTTTACTTCCTTAAACAATCAGACCATCAAACTGCGAGCGCAGGCTCAGATGCGAGCGGAAACTCAATGAGCGAGTGCCTTCACTGTTTAGTTTGCAGGCTGCGTGCCTTCCGGTGGCTCGGGGCCGACGACCGCGCTTCCCAGATTGTGGAATTCGCGCTTTCGCTGCCTTTGCTGGTGCTCTTCGTGGTAGGGATTTTTGACTTCAGCGGAGCGATTTCGCTGAAGCAGAAGCTTACCAACGCTGCGCGCGAAGCCGCCCGCGTGGCCGCGGCCGATCCCGCCAATGATCTGGGCAATACATCAGGTGTGCCCGCGTCTGTGCTCGATGCATTCTACGTGGTGGACAACTACCTGATCTCTGAAAAGCTCAATGATTGCGGCCTAAGCACCCCCGACCTTCCAACTCAGACCGGCGGCACTCTTACCTGGGTTTCAACGACCACGGGCTGCCCGGGTGGACCGAGCGGATCGCTCACGCTCACCATCAACCGCGGCTGTGTCAAGACGCAGCAAATAAACGGCAACACGGTAAATCTGGTCGGAACCTGCGTCACGCTTCAGTACCCCTACAAGTGGCAATACAGCAGCGTGACCAGTCTGCTGGGGTTCACGTTCATCGGTCCGACGAATATTACTACCGCCGCTGCTGCCTTTAACGAGAATTGAGGGTCCGCGCATGCTGCCGCCGCTAATTTGCCGCGAACAAAGCCGCGCGAAACCGCGCTCAGGGGAGCGCGGTTTCACCATGGTGCTGGTGACGGTAGCGTTGGTCGCCATCATTGCCATGGCTGCGCTCTCGATCGACATCGGAACTCTTTACCAAGCGAAGGACGAAGCTCAGCGCGCTGCCGACGCCGCTGCCCTGACAGCAGCGAGGATGATTTCGATCTCAGGCATCACCGGAGACCCGGCGAACCAAAGCAATTCATGGCAGAAAATCTGCGGCGGAACCACCAGCCCCGCTACCCTGGCCGCAATCAACGTGGCTCAACAAAACCTGATCAGCGGCGTCGCGGCCACCAGCGGTGACGTGAGTGTGCAATACGGCGGAGGAAGCGCTGGCGCCACCAGCACGAATTGCAGCGGTGCGGGAGCAGCCTTCGGCGTGAATCCCGTGGTTACGGTCACAGTGACGAGCGGGAAACTGCCAGTTTTCTTCGCCCGCGTTTTCAGGTTGTTCCCTAACGGCAATTTCTCAAATACCACAGCGAGTGCCACCGCCACCGCCGAAGTTTTCAATTCTTCGAACTCGGGCAACGTGGCCGCCAGCATGATCCCAGTGCAGCCGCGCTGCGTGAAGCCCTTGATCATCCCGAACAACGACCCTGGAAACGGCAACAGGCCGTTTGTAAGCCTGGCGACCGGCGCGATCGGCAACACGGGGATTTATCCAACCGGAGCGATCGGCGAGACCTTCGATTTGACCGCCGACTGTACGCACGGCCAGCCCAACTGCTACGGCGGAAACTTGCTCGCGAACCCGCCCGGGCCGACGAACCCAGTCCCAACGCTGCAGTACCTGCCGGCACTGGTGCAAGGTACGCCCACCGCCGTGCCCTCTTGTGCGACGGGCAACACCTTCCAAGAGGCGATCGCGGGCTGTGATCAAACAACGGCCTACACGTGCGGAATTCTGGCCGGGTCGGGGTCCGGCACAACCCAAGTCGACCTGACGGAAAACCCGGTGAATCCCCATAGTCAAACGGGCGATACAGGCACGGCGATGCAGTGTTTAACTCACGCTGCGGCGCTGGGGGTGGGCCAGGGCCAAGACAACCTGGATACGGGAAATTTCCCATTTCAAATCCAGGCGGGTTCTGACAATCCGCTAGTCCAGGACGGCCTGGTTTCCACTAACGGCATCGTCACCACCAGTAGCTCCATCGTCACGATACCGATATACGATGGCGCAGCGCTGCCGAACGGCGTGCATCAGCCGCAGGTCACGATCGTCGGTTTTCTGCAAGTCTTCATCCAAAACCTCAACGGCAACGGACACCCCGTCGTATACGTGCTGAACGTCGCGGGTTGCAGCAACAATGCCACGAACTCTCCAGTGACCGGCACTTCTCCCGTGCCGATCCGGCTGATCACGCCGCCATAATCTGAAATGCCTTGATCGCGTGTAATCCGTCGCCCTGAAATATCCAGACTATCGGCGGAAGCGAATCGGGAAACTCGTCGACTAGTTGGGATCGTTATTAGGCGGGGCCTGAGGCTGCGGACCGGCTTGGCCTTCAGTGGGATTCGCACCGGGTGGCACTGGCCGGGGCGAGCCAGGAGGCGCGACTACGGGCTGAGGATCAGGTTCATTTTCGTCGTCGGTCAAGGACCGAGCTTGAGGCAGGGGAGTCGACGCTGGTCCATTGGGGCGCGCGCTGAGAATCACGCGGTCCAACGCTGTGGGGTCAGTGGGCGAACTTAGAATCAGATAATTGAATTGCGAACCATTCAGCAGACGGGCGAGAACTTCCGGCGCCGGTGCCGGGCCGAAATCGGCTACCACTTTTTCTTGTTCCGCGCCCGCTGGGATAGCGATCTCCGCCCCGGTTCGCTGGTGCACCGCCAACAGAATTTCAGACAGACTCGCCTGGTTGGAACTGATCGACAGCAAACCACCCTGAAATGAAACTTCAAGCGGTGGCTTCGGCGGCGGTGGAGCGGAGACCGGCACCGCCTGCGCGGCATAACTCGTATTCAAGAGAACTGCTCCCGAGGCGGGAGTGGATCCCGCCGTTTCCGCACCCGAACCTCCTCCAACCTTCACGATTACAGTTCTTCCCGAGGGAAAAACCTGGTAATGCTGGGGACCGTTCAAATCCAGCACAATTCGTGTGACGGGAGGATCCTTTGAGAACAAGCCGACACGCAGGCTTTTGACTCCTTCGCGGTTCACCGCCTGGCCGCGTAGCTGAGGGCCGGGAGCAGCGTTGACAAAATCCACCACCAGTCGGTCGGGGCCGGTCAAAACGTTGGTTTGTGGAACGATGCGGTCGCTGGCCTCGATCTCGATCTCGATCTGGTTTCGGCTGGGAAGTACTTCGACTCGGCGAATTGACAGGACGGCTGGGACTTGGCCCGCGACGGGTGCGGGAAAACATACCGCGGCCCCTAACAACAAAACGGCAACGGCCGTGAGGGAACGGTCCATGAACACCTTAACAATGCTTGTATGTAGTGGCGCTGGGGCGATTCTAGCAGCCTTGATGTAGGAGACCCCTTACGAAAGGATTACAACCTTGAGCGTACGCCTTAAATGGGCATTCCGGAGAAGCTCACAGCACATTGCTTAGTTCAGAAAATTCTAGATCAGGCTAGATATTAGATCAGAACTCAGATCAGGCGCAGAGTAAGGGATGGCAGCGGGAGTCCCTCCACATCAACAGTCCACTGATCGCCTCTGGCGGTCGGATGACCGGCCGTAAGAGTGCCCGAACTGACGATTTCCCCGCCAGTGAGAGGCTCGGCGGGAAACCGCTTGGCTACGGCCGCACCGAGTTCTGCCAGGCATAATGCAGGGCTCTTCAGAGAGTTCCTGCCGGACCCTTCTTCTACAAATTCTCCGCTCTTCGACACGCGCACTTTAAACCGTGGCAGTTCGTCGACGAGGCTTGCGATGACGTCAGGACGCACTTGCAATCGTTCGCCGACGACGAGTGCCGCATGCAGCCCAAAAGATGCGACGAAATCGCTAGGCTGAAATTTCCATTCCGGGAATGGGCAATCAATTATTTCAAATCCGACCGCCAGCCAATCCACGGACGCGAGGGCACCCACCGCATCCAGACGTTCTCCGCCGACCGGCTCCTTTAAGCCAAAAACAATTTCGGGTTCGACCTTCAGCGAACGGGGGTACTCGAGCGCCAGCGAGGCGAGGTTGTGGTCAGTGTAATGCACCGTGTCGTTGTACATGTGGGCCCACACCAGGGTTTCCAGTTTAAGAACACGCCACATGGCCTTATTGGCATACCCAACCTTGCGGCCGACGGCTCGGTGTCCGCGACCTTCGCGGAACTGTTTCAGTCTGGCTTCAACCTCGTAAGCTGTGTCGAGGTTGAACCCGGGACGTTCAGAGGGAGGAGTCTCGACCATGAGGCCGGCCTCATAAGCGGATTGCAGCTCACGGGCTAAAGTTTCAACGTCATCGTGCGACATAAATAATCTTCAGCATCTTAGCACCGCCTTTAGTCGTCGATCCGGTTTGTCCGGTGTCGCAGGGACGAGAACTCGGACTTGCCTCGTCCCGTGCGAACCATTTGATAACGGGCGTTCCTAATGTGACAACAGACTGCCAGGGCTGACGGTTCGGGTTCGCTGAAACGGTGGTAACTTACAGTCGTGTGGTTGCTTCAGTTCCCTACCGGCGACAAGATGCATTCGTGTAGCGTCATTTCCGCTACAACCAGCAGGAGGAGCCGAATGAAGGTACCGGCGAGATTGTCGGCTGCAAGCGTTGCACAACGTCGCCTGAGCTTTCGTTGGCTTCGGCATGCTGGGCTGCCGTTCCTTCTAACTCTTACTCTCGGTCTGTGCGGCACTCGCGCCAGGGCACAAGAGGCGCTCGTGCTGGTTGGATCCGGGTCGAGTGTTCCGGCGCCTCTTTACAACCGGTGGACGCAAGAATATGACAAGCGCAAGCCCAACATGCAGATGCGATACCTTCCCGTCGGCACCAGCGAGGGGATCAAGCAGATCTCTCATGGCACCGGCGATTTTGGCGCCGGGGAGGCTCAACTTACCGAGAAGGAACGGAAGGAGGGCGACTTGATCGAACTGCCGGTGGTGCTCATCGCTATCGTTCCCATCTATAATCTTCCCGATGTCCACGAGCAGCTTCGGCTTTCGGGCGAGGTGTTGGCTGAGATATTCCTGGGCAATGTGAAAATGTGGAATGCGCCGCAGATTGTGAAGCTCAATCCGAGCATTACCTTGCCGAGTCTCGCGATCCAAGTGGTCAATCGCCCTGCAGGAAAAGGATCGAACTACGTCCTCACGGAGTTTCTTTCGAAAGTTAGTTCCAAGTTTCGCGCCCAAGTGGGAGTCAGCCCTTCCCCGAAGTGGCCGGTTGGCGTGTCTGCGGAACGCAGTTCCGACATGGCCGACAAGGTGAAGAACAATCCAGGATCCATCGGCTACGTGGAGTATCAGTATGCATTGAAGAACAGCATTTCCCAGGCGGCGGTGGTGAATGCCTCGGGCAAGTTCGTTTCGGCTTCCACTGAAACTATGACTGCGGCTTGCAAGGCGGCGGAATCGCCGCGGTGGAATAGCTTTTCCGCCTCACTGTCTAACCAATCGGGAACTGATTCCTTTCCCATTACAAGTTTCACGTGGATTTACCTGCGAGCAAAAGCAACCGACTCGGCTCGCGCCGCTGCGTTGAGCGATTTCTTGAATTGGATCTACATGGATGGCCAGCGGTTTGCCGCCCAAGAAGGTTATGCCGAATTGCCACCCCAACTGCTGGCCGCGGTGAGAACCAAAGTCAAAGACTTACGGTAAGCTTCCGCTACGCTGAATCTGGCGCGGACCTGCTGTCTAGAACTGATAAGATCGCTGCATTTCGCAGTGGAGGATTCATGCGAGAGTGCCTGGTTTTCGCTTGTCTTGCGGGGCTGACATACATAGCCGTGGCGCAACAGCCCACAACGCCGGCTAAGCCTGCCGAGAACCACCCGTCCAGCAGCGTCTCCGCCGACTCGGGGATGAGGGATTTGTTCGACGCGAAGATCAAAGTTGAATGGGAAGCGCTGAAGCAAAAGGACAAGAAAACCTACGCCGAATTGCTGGCGGAGGACTATCAGGGTGTCGAAGTCGACGGTAATGGCGAGCGAACCAAGAATCAGGCATTAGCTGAGCTGGCGGACACCAATGTCTTCAACTACACGTTGTGGGGCCTAAAGGTGATTCCGCTGGGCCCGGACGCCGCCTTCGTGATCTATGAAAGCACCATGCAGTTCCCACCCAAGTCGGTAGTCCGGTTCTCCCGCGTCTACATCACTGAACTCTGGGTAAAGCGCGCCGGGCAATGGAAGGAACTGCACTATCAGGAGACCCACGTAAAGTAACCCCTCTTCCTCTCGCAGATTGATTTTGCAACCGGAGAAGTCGCGTGATCATCCCATCTGGTGAGAGGAGAAGTTTCCATGAGAACATTATTATTAGCTCTGCTGATTTCCAGCGCCCTTCTTCTGGCGCAGGATAGCGCTCCCAGGAATTCACAAGATTCCAAAGGACAAGTGACCGTACAAGGCTGCGTCGGCCGATCCAGCGGCGATTACATGTTGACGAAGCAGAATCCGGGCGTGACTTACGAACTTCAGGCTACCGGCAAGACAAAGATCAGCAAGTACCTGGGACAGCAAGTAGAAATAACCGGGACGGAGTCGCCGTCCATGAGCACAAGTTCCGACACTTCAGCCCGAGCGGGCTCTCCATCGCCAGTGACGTTAACCATCACCTCGATCAAGAGCATCGCAAAGGAGTGCGTGGCCCGCTAAGTCCGATGGGAGGTGGTTGTAAAGGATTGCGCTGTCGTTCGAGGCCGGCCTAACTCGCAGTCCTACTCGCAATCGGGGGGCATGGCCATGATCGGCGATTCGGAGTCGCAGGGTGGCTTTTTCTTGGCCGGCTCGAGCAGGGCCGGACGACTATAGCGGAGTATCCACAAGCCCTCGTTGTTGGTGAGGTAGATCAAGCCGTGGCGGCCATCGGGAAGAAGGCCGGTGACTTTGGTGAAAGTTTCCAGTGTCTTGGGATTCCGCGGGTCACTCATGTCGAGCACGCGGACCGTTTCCGTAGGATGGCTGGTGCCGGTCACGGTCGTCGGCGTTCTTTCGGGGGCTTCCGCGATGGCCACATCGGGGCTCACCATCTGCAGGTTTCCGGAGGTCGCCTGATTTGACTCCGCGGTTCGCTTCAAGAGAGTGGGTAGCTCGGGCTTGCTCACGTCCACGATCATGAAGCCTTGCTTCGCGGCCTGTTGCACGTACAAATACTGCTTAGAGTCCTCCCTCTGCAGCAACATTTGGCTCCCGGTCGCCTGCGGCAATGGCAAGTGGGCAATTACCGTGGCGGGAACGTCGGTAGGTTTCGACGTCGGCTCCTCGCTAGCGCTGGCTAGCGGGATAAACAGAAGCAGAACCGATAAGGCCATCACATAGGTCTGTTGGTATACCCTAGAAATCTTCATAAATCACCCACTATTCAGGACGCGAAACCTCGCTTTCGCTTCGCATCCAAGCAACTATATCACCGGCTCGGGAGCCTCGCCTCACTGTTGCGCTATGACGTTGATGCAACCGGCCCCGGCCCGTGTCCCGCAGATTGCGCCAGCCTGCTGGGGCATGAAAACATGGTTCGTTTTGGGATCGACCGCGATGCTATGCGCGTTGGTATTGACCGGAAGGTTAGCCAGCCAAAGATTCGTTCCCGCATCGATAACGCCCATCACTGGACCGGGCAGGAAGTCGCGCGCTGCCAGATAGTATCTGTTATCGCCCGGGTTGTACCAAACTTCGTCCACACCTCCAGTCTGCGTAACTGCCACGCAGTTGACGGCGGGAGCGGGCGGCATCGCGCAAGAGATGTTTCCGCTCGTGGTGTTTGTAATTATGTATTCGTTGGCTGGAAAGGCCTGGCCGTCATGGTCCGCGCAACCTACCAGGAAATTGTCCCCTGGGCCCTGAACAATGCTGGTGGGCATACAGTTGTACATCGGGTAGCTGTTAATGACCACTGGCCCGTTCGGATTGCCCGGCCTGGGATCGATCTCATCGATCGAGCCCACGCTGAGAACGGCGGTAGAATTCGAGTTCGGCAGCAAGAAATGTCCGGTGTTGGGGTCCCATGCCGGTGCGCCCAATCCAGCCGGAGAAATCGAGCCGATGCACGGCGCCCCCGCAACCGTTGGGTCGCAAGTCGGATCGTAAATGCCCGTGGCGTTGTCGATGATCGGCCCGTGATGGCAAGGAATCGGCACGGTGCCGGTAATGTATCCGGGATTTCCAGAGACGCCGGAGTTCACCTGAGGGTTCGACGGATCGGGACAAATGAAACCATTGGCCCCGTTGAGCAGAACGTCGTCAACCGGAACGTTGGTGTTGTTTTGCGGAGCGCCGTCGTAATAAATCTGGCCAAGGATGCACGTCGAAGGGTTGATGAGGCCCAGAGGATTTCCCAGCGGAGGACCGTACGGCGTTGTCGGCAAGACCGGCAAGCAGTTGTTGGTGACGGGGCGCGTCACCAGACCCGAAACATTAATGAACGTAATGTACGGAAGCCCCGGATCGCCATCGATGATAGCAATGATCTGATCCTTTGAGTCATACGCCATCTCGTCGCCGCGTAGATCTCCGCAGCTTGGATCAGAAAAGGCCCGCCCATTCGCGGATGCTGCGCAGCCGGCGATCCCAGTGGTATTGCCCAGGGTGCCCGCAGGAGCCCCGGGCCAAGGGGCGGAATTGCCCAACTCTCCGTCGTAGTCGGGAGACAATCCAGTCGGGATGACACCGATGACATTCGGCTGAAGGCCCGTGGAGAGGTTCATTGACGCGAGGTCGACCGCGACAAGCGAACTGCTGCCGTTGCCGACGAAAAGAGTATTGCCGTCGTTCGTCACGACCATTCCGTTGGGGCCGGACAATGGGTTGATACCGTTAGCGCGGGCCGCGCAGCACTGTGCTCCCACAAATCCGCCAAAGTTCCCGTTCGCGCCGAAGCCCGGAATATGGAAGTTTCCGGTTCTGCACCCAAACCTCGTCCAGTTGCCCAATACAGAGACGATTGGAGGGATGGGATTGGCAGAAATGGAAACGCACGGGCTGGCATTGTCTCCACCCTCGGAAACACCATTCTGACCAGCGATGGAATACACGGCGATGTTGGTGTTGGTATCGATCACCTGAACCGCCAGGCCGATGCGATCCGAGACATAGTCGAGGGTGTCCGTTCCCGACGCTCCGCCTGAAGGCGGAGGCGAAACCCAGCTGATGTCGAATGAATTGAAGGGACCGCCCGGTTCGCCCGTATTGTTGTGCTCGGGGACGGGAATGACGTCGATGACCGCGTAACTGCCTCCGGTCGTGGTGCCGCAAACCGGACAGTTCGTCGCTGTGCCGCAACCGCCCAGCATCACAAACAACGCGGTGAGCAGAATGGTAAGAAGAATCCTCGGTCTCATTCGAATTCCCTCCTGCGATTTCCCTTCAAAGTCAGCCATTGCGACCATCCCAGCGTTTACTGAAACTCCGTGACCATCCCACCCGCCAACGCATGGCCGGTCGAATCACGTCTAGAACCTGAACTGCAATCGCTGGGTCACGACAAAGTAGTTCTGCGGCTCCTGGCCGATTACACTGGGCTGCTTCAACTGGTCGATGCCCACATTCAGCACGTACTTTACCCAGTAATTGGGATACCAGTTAAGTCCAATCGTGAACTGGTCGGTGTGATCGTTGAACGTGGCTACATAACCCGGGGTGTAGTAATTCAAGAAGTTCTCACCTGGCTCATTCGCCTGGATGCCCGTATATCGGAAGGCCAGTTCCCACGCTCCCCAGCCCCGTCCCTGACCGCCTGGAGTGTCGGGGCCGAAGACCGGACGTTTGACGCGGGGTGTGCCGTTCTCCGGCCGCTTTTCCCCGGTCAGCAGGTAAGTCGTGCTCACGTCCCACGCCTTGGCTCTAATAGTCGGAAGACTCAGGAATCCCAGCCCTCCCGCCTGTAGCGAGCCCACATTGGTGCGGTCCATGTTGAGTTGATCGTATTCGCCGCGCAGAGCGAAGTGCGACTTGATATAAGTGAACTCACCGTTGTAGCGCTGAATATCTCCGTTAATCGCGAACTGCGGGAAGAAGTTGTAAGCGCCATCGGGCAAGGTGCCGTTGAAGCTCTGATCCCCGGAAAGTCCACGCGAGCGGCCAAAGTCGACCGATCCGCCGAAAGCAAATTGTTTGAGCCACTCACTCTTGGTTTTGCGCCACGGGTAGAAGCGCAGCCGGCCAATGACTTCCGGCTGGTTGGTGGTGTTAACCACCGCGTATCCCTTGCCGTTAAACGCCCCTACCCAGTACTGCACTACGCCACCGTCAATGTCGCCATGAAAAGCAGCACCGGGGCTGCGGTAAGCAGTGGCTGCGGAGGGGTACAACAGGGCTTGAAAGCCGCGTTCGACAAAGTCGAGGCTGGTATCGCCGATTCCCGATTCCTGGCCAAACGGAGCTTTGAACTGGCCTGCCTGGAATTGCAGCTCGGGCTTGTATCTTACGTTGAGGTAAACGTCGCGCACGACTGAACCGGTCGTCGCGGCGGCGTCAGCGAGGATCGCAAAATCGAAGTGCGAACCGTAATTGCCTTGAAATCCGAAACGGGCCTGGCGCAAGACAAACGTGTTGGCGGGCGCTCCATCCCCGCTGTAAACGCGGTAATCGGTGTTGACGTAGCCGTAGGGACTGATGCTGAACTGTCCGTCCGCGCTCTTGATGAAGAAATGCTCGCCGTTCCATCCTGCAGTTAACGGAGTGTCTCTCTTCGGAGCATCCGCGGATTGAGCTTGATCCACGACAGCGGGCATTGGCTCCGGTTCGGGCTCGATCAAAACCGCGTTCGTCAGCCGAGCCGAGCCTACGCCAGCGTCGAGCGACGGCGCGTTAGGGATAGCGTCTGCCACGGGCCGAACCTGGACCGAACTGCTATCCAATGCCCGCGTGTTGGCCGCCTGCGCCTGCCCGGCGACCAGCTTCTCAACCAGGGCCTTCAATTCCTCGATGGTCTGGCGCTGGGCGGCGACCTCGCTGCGCAACTGGTTGACTTCTTCCTTGCTGGCCACGTTGGAGACGGACGCTGCAGTCTTCCCGGCGGGTTGCGCGCCCTGGGCATGGGCGAGCGAACCTGGCGCCATGAAAACGACTAGCAGCACAAAAAACGTTGTTAGTGAGCGCATGTGTTTCCTCTCCCGTGATGATTTGCAAGGCGAGCCTGCCCTCAAGGCATGCGGACAAGAAGGCCGCGCACTCCCCTGTCCGTTCGGGCGACGAACTAAAAGATCTCCAGAGCTGCGAATGAGTTCCTGTCCGGTATGAAAAGCGGACCAGTTACGCGGGCGGGTTTACCACAAAGAAATGAATACTGTCAAGAAAAGTTTTTTCTGGCACCTCCGTGAAGATAACTCTCACACTACTCCTGGGCCCCCGCGAGGTTTAATGAGGAGTAATCATTTTGCCGACCCGTGACGGCCATGTGCGGCGCGAAAAGTAAAGCTTGCGGCAGAGGTCGGGCCGCAAGCGGAAGATATTTGACTCGCCTTCCACGCCCTGCCATGATGTTCGCCATGCCGGACCGAAGGCTCAGAATTGTCAGATTCATCGGGAGCACTCCGAACACTGCGTATTGCGACGTTTGCAAACTGGCATTCCGGACGCGACGGGAATTTATAACGGACGCCGATAAGGCCAAAGCGCAACTGCAATCCGACTTCGAAAAGCATGAGTGCCGGCCGGAAGAGGGCGCAGTCGACGACGCTCTCGACCACATCCGGTGAGACGGACTTTTTGGCCAGTGCAGGCTGAAGGATTTGAACCATGGCGTCGCCTACTGAAAACACCACGTCCCAATCCATGAATTACGCGCCCGCGGATTTGAATCCCCAGCGCGATCTCCCCACGGGGTTCTTTGATTTCCTGTTGCCCCTTCATAAACAATTCACACCCTGGCAGCAGAAACTGGTCGCCAAGCGTGCTGAGGCACTGGAGCGGTCGCATCGCGGGCAGGCGCCGAACTATTTGCCGGGGTCAGAGGCAACCACATCCGATTGGCGGATCGAAGTACCCGACTGGTGTGCAGATCAGCGCAACCAGATGACCGGACCGGCCGACGACGCCGAGTTGACGGTCAAACTGCTGAACTCCGGATCGCCCGCAGTCATGATCGATCTGGAAGATTCCATGGCGAACGCGTGGGACCAAACCATGCTGGGCGTGAAAAATACTCTCGCCGCCTACAGGTATGAACTTAGCTATGACGACAAGAAGCGGCAGAAAAAAGTCACGGTGCAGCGCACAAAAACCGTGACCTGGGTACGGCCTCGCGGATTGCACGTCGGCCAGGGTGGAGTCATCAAGAACGAGATCATGTCCGCTTCCCTGTTCGATCTGGCTTTGATCTGGTACCAGATCGATCCGGCATCGTTGCCCCACAACTTTTCCGTGTACATCCCCAAGAGCGAGTCTGCCGGTGAGGCCTTGTGGTGGCGCGACCTCTTCCAGATTCTTGCCAAATATAAGGGTTTGCCTAAGGACTACATCAAATGCATGGCGCTGGTGGAGGCTCACCCCCTGGCCTATCAGATGGAAGAATTCCTTTTCAACCTTCGCGAGCACTGTCTGGGATTGAACCTGGGCCGCTGGGATTACATGGCCTCGCTGATCGATTTCATGATCGAGGATCCGAATTGGATCTTGCCCGATCGCAATACCATCCCCCATGACGTCGCATTCTTCCAGAACTTCCGCACGCTGATGCCCGAGGTTTGCCACAAGCACGGAGCGCTCGCGATCGGCGGCATGACGGCGCTTTTTCCCAGCCGCAGCGACGCGGAATTGAACGAGCGCGCGATGAAGGTCTTGAAGCAGGACAAAAAGAACGAAGCCGACTGCCTGATGGATGGAGCCTGGACCGGCCATCCCGACCAAAACGAAATCGCGGTCGCCCAGTTCCCTTTTCCCAATCAGATTGCGAAGCGCCCCAAATTACCGAGCCCCCATCCCGATCTGCGGCCGATTCCGAAGGGTGTCGGCGAAATAACGCTGGCCGGGACACGCGCCGCCGTGCGCACCGTGATTCGCTATCGCAACGGCGTGCTCAACGGAAAAGGCGCCAGCCTGCTCGATGGTTACATGGAGGATCTAGCTACGGACCGCATCTACCGCCTGATGATTGCGCAGCGCGTGCGGCATAAAGTGACGGTCCGTGGAGATGACGGCAAGCCTCTGCAGCACTCCCCCGAATTGGTGACTCGTCTCTTCGATGAGGAGTTGGCGAGAATTCAGAAAGACCTGCCGGCAGAGATCGATCGTAAGGCCTCCGCAACCTTGCCCGAAGCGCGCCGCATCGCAGAGCAAATGATTGTCCAGGGACATCACTCGCCGATTTGACTGCTTTAACAGGAAAAACAATCCAAGCGATCGAAAGAATTGATTTGACGACGACGGCGTCCTCGGCGCTCACTGTCACACTGCGTCGTGTGCCGAACGTTGCATTTCTGCTGAGTTTTGGCGATTGTCCACTCCGTACCGTAATATTCCTTAAGTACAGGTTGGAACAGAAACGAGGACTATGAGCGCCCTGGAACAAGCAAGTTCAGCACTTCAATTCCCTGCCCTGCAACCGCCCCGCCGTTACTTATTCGGCCCCGGCCCCAGCATGGTTCACCCTCGGGTGTACGAGGCTTTGTCCAAGCCGATTGTTGGACACCTCGACGCCTACTTCATTCAGGTCATGGGAGACGTGCAGCAGTTGCTGAAGACCGCCTACGGAACCACCGCTGGCGCCACGCTGACAATTTCCGGCACCGGCAGCGCGGGCATGGAAGCCGCCGTCGCAAACTTCATCGAGCCCGGAGCCAAGGTCGCCGTTTTTGCCAATGGATACTTCTCCGATCGGCTTACCGAGATGGCCAAGCGCAACGGCGCAAACGTCGTGCGCTTCGAGAAAGCCTGGGGTGAGACGTATACAGACGACGAAGCCAAGGAGTTCATTGCTCGCGAGAAGCCGAAGGTCGTGGCTTATGTTCACGCCGAGACCTCGACGGGAGCACTGCAGTCAGGCCGAGCCATCTGCGCGGCGGCGCACGACGCCGGCGCACTGGTGATCGCGGACTGCGTGACCTCGCTCGGTGGAGTGCCGGTAGAGTTCGATCAGACCGGCATCGACGTGGCATATAGCTGCACGCAAAAGGGGCTGAGTTGTCCGCCGGGCCTGTCTCCGATGGCGATGTCGGCGCGGGCGATGGAGTTTCTGCGTGCCCGCCCGACTCCGCCGCGCAGTTGGTATCTGGACCTGAAACTAATTCACGATTACTCGACCGTGTCGCATCGTTACCACCACACGGCGCCGATTTCCATGTTCTACGCCTTGCGCGAAGCGCTCCTGGTTATTGCCGAAGAAGGAATTGAGAACCGCTGGGAGCGTCATCGCCGCAGCAACAAGGCTTTCGTCAAAGGAATTGAAGCACTGGGTCTGCGGATGCACGTTCCCGCGGAGCACCGCATCGCGACCCTGAACACCGTGTGCGTGCCTGCAGGAGTGGACGAAGCCAAGGTCCGTAAAGTGTTGTTGGATGGTCCGGGGATTGAAATCGCGGGCGGGTTCGGACCGCTCGCTGGCAAAGTCTTCCGCATTGGAGTGATGGGTCCGCTGGCGACCGAAGAGAATGTGCAGTTTTTCCTGAAAGAGTTCCACCAGGCGCTCAAGACAGCGGGCTACTCGAACTAAGAATCAAGAACCCAGGGGCAGGGGCAGCGGCGAATGACACTGAAGTCGGTAGAGACGCTTCTTGACGTTTTACATTTCGCGGACAGTCACACGGCAGTTATCGTTCCCGAACTCAACCTCCATGTCACCTACGATTCGCTGCGGCGGCAGGTGCTCGAGATGGCGAACGACTTGGCTTCTGCCGGCATTCGCCGCGGCGACGCTGTAGCGATCGCGTTGCCCAACGGATTGCCAGCGATTGTGAGCTTTCTTGCTGCCTCCATCGCGGGCAAGGCAGCCCCTTTGAATCCGGCGTATCCCTACGAGGAGTTTCATTTTTTTCTGGGTGACACCGACGCCCGGGTTTTGATCTGTCCGCCCGTGGGCGCAGAATTCGCCCGGACCGCAGCCGCGGACCGCAAGATACCGGTCTTCTCAGTGGAAATGAACGAGAGAGGCGATGTGCGCTTGACGGGTGCTCCCTCGGGCGCCACTGCGGCCGCGCCCACCGCGGACGACATTGCCCTCGTTCTGCATACCAGCGGGAGCACAGGAAAACCCAAGCGGGTTCCCTTGCGGCATTTCAACCTCGCCGTCTCCTCGGCAAACATCGCGAACACGTACACGCTTTCCGAGGAAGATGTTGCTTTGTGCATTATGCCCCTGTTCCACATTCATGGCTTGATCGCTTCCACCATGGCGACTTTGTTGTCTGGCGGAGCCGTTGTGGTTCCAACCAAGTTCAATGCGCTTTCTTTCTGGCGGACTGTGCGTGAGCATCGGGTCACCTGGTATTCCGGCGTGCCTACGATGCATCAGCTTTTGATGGCTCGCACGCATCACAAGCCGGCAGAAGCGGAAACGCTGCGCTTCATTCGTTCCTGCAGCGCTCCCCTATCGCCGGAACTGATTCATAAGATCGAGAACGAATTTGGCGTGCCTTTTGTTGAAGCGTACGGCATGACCGAAGCTTCGCATCAGATGACCTCGAATCCCCTGCCGCCGCGCCATCGCAAGGCGGGATCGGTGGGAGTCGGAGCTGGCCTTCGCATCAGAATCATGGACAAGCAGGGCAATTCTCTTGAAAACAATCAACGCGGCGAAATCGCCATCCAGGGTGCGAATGTATTTCGGGGGTACGAAAATAATCCCGAGGCAAATGCCCGCGCTTTCGTTAACGGATGGTTTCGCACCGGAGACCAGGGCTTTCTCGACGACGATTGTTATCTGCACCTGACGGGCCGGATCAAAGACATCATCATTCGCGGCGGCGAGAATATTGCGCCTCACGAAGTGGACGAGATTCTTTTGCGGCATCCCGCCGTCGCCGCGGCGGTCACATTTGGCTGTGCTCATCCCACGCTGGGTGAAGAAGTGGCCGCGGCCGTGGTGTTGCACGAACCCCACGGCGCCACGGAATCGGCGCTCATCAAGCACTGCCGTGAACTGCTCGCAGAATTCAAATGCCCGAAGAAGATCTATCTGGTGAAGAGTATTCCGACTACTGCGACTGGAAAAATTCGCCGCCGCGCCGTTGCCGCCGCGCTCGTGGACGATCAACGTGGGTAAGCGGCTTGGGTAATCAACGATGAAATTCCTCATCGCCGGGGCGGGTGCCATTGGAGCCTACATCGGTGCGCGCATGGCGCAGGCCGGGTACGAGGTCACGCTCTTCGCTCGCGGACCGCACCTTCGCGCCATGCAGGAGCACGGCGTGCAGGTCAAAAGCAGCGAGGGAGATTTCGTAGCCCGACCCGCCATCGCTGGCTCTCTCGCAGAAGTGGGACCGGTGGACGTCGTCTTTCTCGGCGTGAAGGCACACGCCCTGCTGCAACTTGCGCCGCAGTTGAAACCGGTTCTAGGTCCGGATACCACCGTCGTCAGCACTCAGAACGGAATTCCGTGGTGGTACTTTCAGGGCTTCGGGGGCGAGTACGACGGATTACGCCTGGAGCGCGTCGATCCCGGCGGCGTGATTTCGGCGGCGATCGAAGCGCGCAGCGTGGTCGGGTCGATTGTCTATTTCGCGACTGAGATTACCGAACCGGGAGTGATTCAGCACATCGAAGGCAACCGCATTACGCTGGGCGAACCGGACGGGGCACGCTCTGATCGCATCCGTGCAATTGCAGAGACCCTGGTCGCCTCTGGCTTCCGCTCCCCGGTCACCTCGCGCATCCGGCACGAGATTTTCGTAAAGCTTCTGGGTAACGCGTCCTTCAACCCGGTCAGCGCGCTCACACGAGCCACGCTCGCGCAGATGGCGCGCGATCCGGGCGTTTCTTCTGTGATTCGAAGCATCATGCAGGAAGTGGAAGAGGTCTCGCACAAGTTAGGTATGGAGCTGCCCATCTCAATTGATCAGCGCATTGCGGGCGCGGAAAAAGTCGGCGAGCACAAAACGTCCATGCTGCAGGATCTGGAAGCCGGCCGGCCGATGGAACTGGAAGCGCTGGCCGGCGCGGTCGTGGAGTTGGGCGAGCGAGTTGGGCTTCCGATGACTTGCACCCGCACGGTGTATAACTGCGCGAAGTTACTGGCTCAAAGCAGCGCAAAACAGTCTCACTGACCCTGTCCTATCAGTCCTTTTCATCCGACTAACAAAAATATTTTCTTGGGGGCTTGACAACGGGGGTATACTCCGTGGGTCGGCTGGTCCACTTATCGGACCACTTGGAGCCTCGTTGCCCACCGCCATCAAATCCGACTTCGAAGCCGTCCGCAGGAACAAGGTCTACGAAGAAGTCGCCAAGCAGATCGAGCGACTGATTCTCAAGAAGCTGCAACCCGGCGACAAACTTCCCTCCGAACGTGAACTGGCAGAGATGCTTCGAGTAAGCCGCAGTTCTATCCGGGACGCGATTCGAGGCCTCGAACTGATGGGTTTGGTGGAACCGCGTCAGGGCGCGGGCACAATCGTTCGCGAAATCTCAACTGAATCTTTGGTCAATCCTTTTTCCGACGCGCTCAAGCGCCGGCAAGAATTAGTTGGCGAGCTCCTGGATTTCCGCAGGATGCTGGAACCGCCGCTGGCAGCACGCGCCGCTACGCACGCTTCTCCTGAAGAGATCTCTGAGATGGAAGAGATTCTCCGGCGGCAAGAGGAAAAGCAGGCGCAGGGTGACGCCGCGGTCGCAGAGGACACGGAATTTCACTATAGCGTTGCGCTGGCTTCCGACAACAGTGTTGTGCTGAAGGTGCTCGACGTTCTGATGGATCTGCTGCGCGACACGCGGGAACGATCGTTGCAGGTGGAAGGGCGCGCGCAGAAATCGCTCGCCGGCCATCGCCGGATTCTGGCAGCCATCAAGCGCCACGATGCCGAGGCTGCCAAGTCTGCGATGCGGCGGCACATTGAAGACGTCGAAGAGATCGTACTTAACAAGTTCTGATCAACAAGTCTGATGAACAAGTTTTGACAAACAAGTTCTAATCAACGGAGGGTTTCGTCATGGGTCGGTTATTCGCAATCGAGATTATCTATCGAGGCATCTTTCAGAAAACCATGGCTGGCAGACTGAGCCGGGCGATCGTGCTCGCGGCTCACCACGAAGGCAAGGTAGGCATTTCTTTTGGCCGTTACGGGGACAGTCCCGAGCGCAACGGAATTCCCGCGAAGGGGTTCGCGATCGTGGCTACCGACGAGCAGACTCTGCAGGAAGGAATGGCGAAGTACGAGCCCAAGGAAGTCGACGTCACCATTTGCGTGGATGACACGCTGTGCAAGGGCGTCGAGTCGTGGGCCTGGTATGGCCTGCAGCCGGTCAATCGCCTGCTGAAGCCCGGCGGCACGCTGATCGTCACCTCGCGCGAGGGCCCGGAAGCCATCATCGCCATGGCTCACCGCAAGGAGACGCCTTACCAGTTGTCCATTCTCAAGGGCACGGTCAGTTTCTCCGGCTTGTGGGTTTACAAAGACGATCACACCGACGTTCGCATTCTCGGCGCGGTTGCCAAGATTCTGCCCGAGCTGTTCAGCCTTAAGTCAGTCCAAAGAGCCATCGTCGACGAGTGGCACGATGAACTGAAAGCCACCTCGGCTGCGAAGGCTTACGATCGGACCACCAGCATCACGGTGACTCCGGACCAGGGCAATCCTGAAGTGCCTTATAAGTTCGACCTGCCCAAGTGGCATGAGATGGGCGAAGGCATTGCCATCCCAAGCATTCCTGCCGGACACAAGATGGACGATCCCACCGATCATGCTCATGGAGGCTTTCAGCCCGACCGCAACCCCACCTTCAAGAAATTCAGCACGCGAACCATGCGGCCCGTGGTGAACTTCGATACCTGCATCAAATGCACGCTGTGCTGGCTGCAGTGTCCGGATTCATGTTTCGACGTGACTCCGGAAGGTTTGTACGACGCAAACATGCAAGCCTGCTGCGGATGCGGAGTGTGCGAGGCGGTCTGCCCCGTCAAGGAATGCGTCACCATGGTGAATGAGACGGAGTTCAAAGGTAACGATAGCCAGTGGGAAGACTGGCGCAAGGACAAAGACGGTTACAAAGTTTGGCTGGAAGAGAAGATCAAGCATCCGCCGGAACGGTCGCACGGGTTCCGCTATCGTGGGCAGTACGAAGAGCAGATTCCTGAAATGCTCGAGATTGCTCAGGGAAAATAAAATTCATAGGATCCCAAACGAGGAGAGTCCGTCATGGCAGTGGCTACAGTAATCGAAGAACAGAAAGATAAGATCGAGAAAACAGCCTTGATCACTGGCAGCGAGGCAATCGCAGTCGCCTGCCAGCTGGCCGACGTTGATGTGATCACGGCTTATCCCATCCGTCCCTACGACACCGTCATGCAGTACGTCTGCAAGCTGGTGGCGAACGGCGAAATGGATTGCGAATATATCGTCGCGGAAGGCGAGCACTCGCAGTTTGAAATTGTGAAGCACGCTTCTGCCTGCGGGGCACGCGTGTTCTGCGGGTCCAGCGGCGTCGGCTGGATGTATGCCATGGAAGCGCTGACGGTAACTCCCGCGCTTCGCATTCCTATGATCGCGATGGTAGGAAACCGGGCCTTGGATGATCCTGGCGCTTTCGGCGTGGAGCACAACGATGCTCTCGCCGTCCGCGATTTGGGTTGGCAACTGGTTTGGGTCGACAACGCGCAAGAAGCGCTGGACACGGCCCTGATTGCTTATCGCGTGGCTGAGGACCGGCGCATTTTCCTGCCCCTGGCCATCAGTTGTGACGGCGCATTCCTCACTCACTCACAAGCGCTGGTGAAGATCCCGTCGCAAGAGAAAGTGAACGAGTTCCTGCCGCAGTACAACCGCGGCGACCTATTGCTTCATCCCGATAATCCCATCACCGTGGCGCCCCAGGGCAATGAAGATTGGGTCATGGAAATTCGCCGCCAGAACTACGCGGCGATGGAGCGGGCTCCCGGCGTGATCAAGGAAGCTTACGCCGATTTCGAGCGCATTTTTGGACGCTCTTACGGCAATCCGTTCTTCGAGGAGTACATGACCGAGGATGCGGATATCGTTCTCATGGGTATGGGGACGCTGTCGATCTCGGTGAAGGTAGCCATCCGCGAAATGCGCAAGCAAGGCAAGCGAGTGGGATTTGTGCGCATGCGCTGGTTCCGTCCGTTTGCCGCGGAAGAGTTGTCGAAGTCTCTGCAACGCTTCGCGGCGGTGGGAGTCATTGATCGCGACTACTCTTTCGGTTCTCCCTACGCCGGAGGCGTTCTGGCCGGCGAGGTTCGTCACGCTTTGTATCCGGGGCCGGGTAAGAAACCGCCGGTTATTGGTTTCATTTGCGGGCTCGGCGGGCGCGAAGTGACTGTGCCCGATGTTCAGAAGATGGCCGACGCCGTCTACAACGCTGCCGATGGAAAAGCGCAGCCCTTAACTCAATGGATCGGATTGCGAGAGTAATCCGTTTTACGGATGGTTCTTGAACCTCAGAGAGGACGAAGAATTTATGGAAACCTACGTACAGATCGATCCGACCCAGAAACTAGATCCTTACAAAGCGGTTAAGAAGATCCCACTGGAGGAATATTTCACCTCGGGGCACCGCACCTGCCAGGGCTGTGAGTCGGCGCTGGTGATGAAGATGATGGCCAAGGCCGCCGGCCCGCGCACCATCGTGCTCGGCAGCACGGGATGCATGTATGTGGCAAACACCACGTATTACAGCACCTCGTGGGTCCTTCCCTGGATGCACACCCAATTAGGCAGCAGTGGCTCGGCGGCTCTGGGCGCGTCGGCGGCTTTGAAGGTGCTTATGCGTAAGGGAAAGATGAAGCAGGAGCCCATCAACGTGATAGCATTCTGCGGCGACGGCGGTGGGGCGGACATGGGCGTGGGAGCAATCTCAGCCACGCTCACTCATCCCGATTACAACTGCCTCATTTTGATGTATGACAACGAGTCATATGCCAATACTGATATACAGCTTTCAGGTAGTACCCCGTGGGGCGCGAACACCACGTTCAGCACGCCGGGCAAGGTGAAGAGAATCATGCATCGCCGCTGGAAAAAGAACATGGCGGGCATGATGGCGGCAGGTCATCCGACGTGCCGTTATGTTGCAACCGTTTGCATGTCCTACGGACTGGCGGCCATGAATTCCATGCGCAAAGCTCTGGCCATTGGCGGTCCCACCTTCATTCACTCGCTCGATCCCTGCCCAAAGGGTTGGGATTACGACCCTTACATCTCCCACGAACTGGGCGAACTGGCCGTCAATACTGGCATTTGGCCGCTCTATGAAGTGGAAGACGGGGTGCTGAAGCTAACCGGAAGAACGCAACAGATTGCTGCCAAGAAGATTCAGCGGCAGCCGGTACGAGATTACTTATTGAGGCAAGGAAGATTTGCTCACTTCACCAACGATGACATCGATTATTTCCAGAGTAAGATCGATGAAATGTGGGAAAAGTGGCTGGTTCCCGGTGTGATCCCCTTCCGGACAGACGTGGAGGCCGACGTCCCGCCATCAAGTTAGAGCAGGGTTGGCGGGAACGTCAGTCGACTCAGGCAGTTCTGCGGAACAAAATCGCATGGGGCTGGCGGTTTTGGCAGTGGGCTGTTAATCTCCAACGCGCCGTCATGGAGGTATCGCTATGGCTGCACCTACAGTAAACCCAGCCTCCCTTATCCACCCTTCGCGTATTCCCAATCGCTGGGTACAGTTAGTAGCCGGCATCGTCGCCATGATGGCGATCGCAAACCTGCAATACGCTTGGACCCTCTTCACCAAGCCAATACAGGCCCATCTGGGCGTCTCCCTCGTCGCTGTTCAGTGGACCTTTACTTTATTTGTCTTGCTTGAAACCTGGCTCGTACCTTTTGAGGGGTACCTGGTAGATCGAATCGGCCCCAGATTCATGTTGGGTGTCGGCTCGATTATGGTTGGCTTGGGCTGGGTCGGAGCCGGCCGGGCCGAGACCATAAACGCTCTCTATTTCTGGTACGGCGTGGGCGGGGTCGGAGCCGGCGTCGTCTACGGAGGCGCTATCGGGAACGCGCTGAAATGGTTTCCGGACTATCGCGGTCTATGCGTCGGCTTGACTGCCGCGGCTTTCGGCATCGGAACCGCGACCACAATCGCTCCCATTGCCGACATGCTGAAAACCTCGGGCTATCAGCACACGTTCATTGTCTGGGGAATCATCCAGGGATTCGTTGTACTGTTTGCTTCCCTCTTTCTGGCAAGGCCACCGGTGGGATGGACGCCGCCAAACTGGAAGGCGAAAGAGGCAAAGATCAGAGCCAGAATCAACACCTCTGCGGTCGACATGACGCCCTGGCAAATGCTGTGCCAGCCGTCGTTCTATCTCATCTACGTGATGATGACCATGTTAGCCTTCGGTGGTTTGGTAGTCACGGCACAGCTCAACCCCATGGCTTCCTCGTACCACGTCGATAAAGTCGTGGTGGCCTGGGGCATGACCGCGCTGGTATTGGCCATCACAGTCGACCGCATCTTGAACGGTTTGACGCGTCCCTTTTGGGGATGGGTATCGGACCACATCGGCCGCGAGAATGCCATCTTCATCTCGTTCATCCTCGAGGCACTGGCAGTGTATGCTCTGCTCCAACTGATCAGTCATCCCGTCTGGTTCGTTGCATTGTCCGGCCTGTGTTTCTTCGCGTGGGGCAATATTTTCTCGTTATTCCCTTCGATCACGGGCGACCTGTACGGAAATAAATGGGCCACCACCAACTACGGCATCGTGTACACCGCTAAAGGCGCCGCCGCGGCCTTCGCCGGCCCGGGAGCCGCCTGGCTGTTTGCCAAGACCGGATCTTGGACGAAGGTGTTCTGGGCGATGATTATCTGCGACCTGATTGCCGCGTTCATGGCTTTGCTGTGGCTGAAGCCTCTGGCAGCCCGCATGGTAAACCAATCAACCCGCGGGCTCCCTGCTCCTGGGCTGCCTAAGGCGGAAGGGGCAAGAACTGCGGCGTAGCGAGCATTAGACGCTGCGCCGCAAGGTTAGCCCTCCCCCAACGACATAGCAGCACCAACGAAGTCTGCGACGCCATGTGAGTCGAAACCTGTCAGGGCGTGCGAACTGCTACGCCCTGAATCTTTTTTATTTCCATTAATGCATGTAGGGGCTGACCCGGATCTGCCACGCGCTGCCCTAGCCCGGCAGGCGCTCGCCCCGGGTTTCCGCTCCGAATGGAATCAGCAGTAGGCCCAGCGCGAATGCGATAGAAGTCATCGCGACTGGCATGCCGAGCGAACCGTAGTGCCGCACGCCGCTTCCCACCAGAAACGTAATCCCTGCGCCTCCGAATCGCGCGAACGACGTGGAGAAAGCGAAGGCGCTGGCACGGCATTCCGTGGGATATTGCTCGGGCAGCCAGAGAGTGTAGACTGCGAAGTTTGCCCCGCCTAACCCGAGAAAGAACAAGCAGACAAAAAAGATTGGGAGTGCGCTCGGTCCAAGATAGAAGACCTTGCCGAAGGTGAGGGCGATGAACACCATCATGAGAATGAAAAAGAAAGCGAGGGCTCCGCGCCGGCCTAGGCGCTCCGCCAGCGACGGCATCGCCAGGCAGCCAAGAATCGTTGCGAACGAAACCAGCATAGTACCCCAGGAGGCCAACTGCGCAGCTGCGGGGCCGACGCGACCTCCCGCTTCGGCCAGGGCGGTAATTGCGGCGGGGACATATACCGTCCCAGCCCACAAGCCGCAGATCGAAGCCAGCATCAGCAACGCATTCACGATCGTACGCCGGCGCAAAGCGGACGAAAATAGCGCAGCGAACGGGCGCCACACCGCCCACGACCGGACCACGCTCTCTTTCTTTTTCCAGGCAGCGGGCTCAACCACTCCGTGGCGAACCCAGGCCAGCAAGAGCGCGGGCACGCCCCCGACGATGAACATCCAACGCCAACCAAAATGACTGCCGATGCCGTAGTTCGCCAGCGCGGCCAGGAAAAAGCCGACGTAGTAGCCGGTGTGCATGAACCCTGCGCCCATGCGCCGGCGATTCTCCGGCCATTCTTCGGCGACGAATGTGCCGCCCATGGCCCACTCGCCTCCAATGCCGATGCCGGCCAGCAGGCGCAGAATTGCAAGCTGCCAAACGCTGGTAACGAAGGCGCTCAAGAATGTGAACACCGAATACCAAACAATGGTCAGCATCAGCGTGCGCACGCGGCCAAACCTGTCGCCGATGGGACCCCACAAGAAGGCGAGTCCCCAGCCGATCAGAAACAGAGCAAATGACAAAGATCCGTAGTAACCGACGTTGCCTTTGCTGGCAACGATGCCGGAATGGGGCAACAACTCTCGCAACGCCGGTACAAGCACGAGTGCGTAAACCACCGAGTCCATGCCGTCGAGCGTCCAGCCGCCCCACGATGCCCAGAAGCCGCGAATCTGATTGCGGGTGAGAGCGGAAGGCGGGACTGAATTGGGAGGATTCACTTCCTGCGCGAGGGAGGCCGACATGACAGTCGGGAACTATATCAAAAAGAGAACGGGGCGCGAGGAAAAAGCGTGCGCGATCGGGAGTCCGGGCCGCTGTGAAATTCCTCGTCAAAACAAATTCGGCGGGGCAGATCGAGGCGGGGAACGTCTTGCTTGGGTTTCGCCTTTCTATCGCTGGGGCTCCCCCACCCCCTCAATCTTTGGAATGATGAAATTAGCGTGAAATTCCCCGTAAAATCCGGGTGTCAAAGAACTTACAGGTCAAAATCTAGACAACAGAGGACTTAGAGGCTCGTTGGGTTGGCTTCTGCCAACCGTCACGGCCTCGACCATGATCGCGCGATTTGATTTTGGACGCAAGGTCAGATGTCACATGAGCGCTGTGGAAAATATCTGGGAGAAGCGGTCTTCTTAATTGAGAGCGGCGACCGAGTGAAGGAGTTTCGACGGAGCGCTAGCTCACAGTTGAGAGGGCGTCGGCGAAAAGCCTCACTTCTCGCACAGGACGCGAGAAATTGATTGGATAAGAACGAAGGCTCGATTCGAAACCCGGTAGTCTTGATTTGAGGACCAAAGACGCTGGGAAGAAAGGAGCCTTCGCAATGATGATTATAGGGTGTGATTATCATCCCAGCTGGCAACAAGTTTCCTGGCTGGATACGGAGACGGGAGAGACCGGGGAACGAAAGCTGGTGCAAGCCTCGGGCGATGCCGAGCGGTATTATCGGCAGCTGCCGGCGCCGGCGCTGATCGGGATGGAAGCGACGGGAAACTGTCACTGGCTGGTGGACTTGCTGGGGGAGTTGGGTCACGAGTTGTGGGTGGGGGATGCGGCGCAGATCCGCGCCAGCTGCGTGCGGCAGCAGAAGACGGACCGGCGGGACGCGGAGCACATACGCAGGCTGCTGCAGGAAGGGCGGTTTCCGCGCATCTGGATGCCGTCGAGTGAAGTACGGGATCTGCGGCAGTTGCTCTTGCATCGCTACAAGCTGGTGACGATGCGGGCGCGGGTGAAGAATGAGTTGCAGCATCTGTGCCTGAATCAGGGAGTGCAGCGCAAGCACAAGCTGTGGAGCCAGGCGGGACAGAAGGTGCTGCGCGAGTTGCCGTTGCAGCCGTGGGCGGCGCGCCGGCGGGAAGATTTGCTGGCGCTGCTGGCCATGCTGGATGAGCAGATTGATCCGCTGGACCGGGCGGTGAAAGCAGAAGCGCAACGAGACAAAATGGCGCTTCTACTGCAAACCCAGCCGGGAGTGGGAGCGGTGACGGCGCTGGCCTATGTGCTGACCATGGGGGATGTAAGCCGCTTCCAGCGCGGCAAGCAGGTGGCCAGCTATCTGGGACTGATTCCGCGCGAGCACTCTTCGGGGGGACGGCAGAAGCTGGGTGCGATCAGCAAGCAAGGCAATCGCATGCTGCGGATGCTGTTGGTGGAAGCGGCGCAGATTGTGGTGCGTTTTGATCCCGGACTCCGCAAAGAGTATTTGCATCGCTGCCACCAGAAGCCGAAAGCGGTGGCCAAGGTGGCGGCGGCGCGCAAGTTGGCCGTACGACTGTACTGGATGCTGCGCACGCAGAAGCCGTATCCGGAAGTCGTTCGCATCGAGAGCAGCCCGCGGGTGCCCCTGGTCGGCGCAAGCTAGACCGAGAAATTGATTGGGCGCTCTCGCATCCCGTAGAGACGGGATGTTCGCATAGAAGAATCATGGCCGACAAACGGGTCGAATCGATGGTTGGTGGAACGACGGTTCTGCCGCAGAGTGATTTAGCGTGAGATTTCCAGAGTCTTGGTCCTCAACCTCTCTGGTGAAAAAAGCGGTGCTCATCGCACCGCCAGGAAATCTTTGTCCTTGACACCGCCTTCGTTCTTATCGAGGGGCACCGAAGCTGGCTAGGATGGGCGGGTTCACCCGTATCACAGCCAGCTCCGTAGCGAGATCAAAACCCTAGGGCTCCCGCACTTTTCAATAGGACGGTGTTAGCCCCAGTTTTCCTACCAGAGCGTGGTAGCGGGGGTCGGAATGGACGAAATCAAAGATCGGTTCAGTCTGTATCAGGATGAGCCAGGGGGAACGCTCGTGGTAAGCAAGATCGAGGAGTTTCAGTGTCGCGTTCTTGTCGCCGAGGTACGCGTATTGTCTGGCATGGTAGTAAGATGAAATGTACTCCCTGCGGACGCGGGTTTTATCACTCTCGACTCTCCACTGTGCGATGCCTTTTCGACCGCCTCGCTGGAACGCCCGATGAACGGCGTCTGCTTTCTCCGGATCGCCCACCAGTTCGAGACCTTTTTCTAACGCTTCTGCAGATTCCCTCCACATGCCCTTCAGCCAGTACGCTTCAGCAAGATAAAGTTTTGTATCGACGTCCTCGGGGTACGCTTGGTCGCGCATTCGCAGGTCGTTAATTGCAGCATCTGTCTGGCGCGTTTGTATGTAGGCGTACCCTAAGCCCCAAGGGGTCCGGAAAGGATCCAGTTCAATCGCTCGTTTTGCCTCCTGAATGGACTGTTCGGGCCGGTTCATAGCGGCCAGAACATAGGAGCGAAGGTGGTGGGCCTCGGAATAGTTGGGGTCCAGTTCCGTCGCCCGTCTTGATTCCGCATCGGCGTGGGGCAGATCCCACGCGAGAAAGAAATACCAAGCCGCGAATGAGCAGTGAGCCTCGGACGAGGAATCATCGAGTGCCACAGCCTTGCGGGCGGCGGCTTCGAACTCGGCCGCGACTTCCTGCACGGGACGTTCATCAGTGATCGCGAACTTCCTGTAAGAATCGGCGATACCGCTCCAGGCAGCGGCGTAATCGGGTTGAAGCTGAATTGCTTTCCGGAAGTAAACAAGGCTGTGAGTGTTGTCACCGTCAAACCAGAAGTCACGGCCGCGTAGATAAGCATCGTGAGCTTCGGGATTAATGTAGCGCTGGCTTGGAGCGGGCAAAATCGCGGTCTTCACTTCTTTAGCGACGGTCTGGGAAAGTTCCTCGGGGAGCGAGAACGCCTGATTGAAGTCGCGGTCGTAACTCTCGGCCCAGACGTGAGCGTCGGTGGGAGCGTAGATCAGCTGCACCGTCATGTGTACACGATTGGCACTTCGGGAGACTGAACCTTCGAGGATGCCGTCGACTCCGAGTTCTCGGGCCATCTCGCGAACCGGGCGCTGCACTCCTTTATATTGCATGGCCGAGGTGCGAGAGACGACGCGCAGCGAGCGGTTCTTGGCAAGCGCAGTAATGAGTTCGTCGGTCATGCCGTCGGCAAGATAGTTCTGCGAAGAATCGCCAGAGAGGTTGGCCAGCGGGAGCACCGCCAGGGAGTGGATCTGGGCGGCGTGATTCGTTCGAAAGGTACGACCGCGCAGGATGAAGATTAGCGCGGTTGCAGTGACCAGGCAAAGAGCAACGGCGGCGATTGCTCGCTTGGTCCGGAACGGGGTGATTTCGATTGCGGCGACGTCTTTTGCGTCGGGACCGGGTCGAGATACTTCTGCGCCTCCCGGCCCTTCGGCTGCGCTCAGGGCAGGCAGCGGGGACGGCTGTCCCCACGTGTGCTGGGGCGCTTCCGGCGGCACGGCTGCCACGGCTGTCGCCTGAGGCAGGTGGCCGTTCTCTTCTGTTACGAAGCGGTAGCCTTTGCCGCTGACGGTCAGGATGAAGCGGGGTCGCTCCGGGTCATCTCCGAGGGCCTGGCGGATTTTCCGAATGGCGGTATTGATGCCGTGTTCGGTATCAACGAAGACATTCTTGCCCCAGAGCCGGTCGGCGATTTCCTGGCGGGTGACGACGCTCCCTTGGCGCTCCAGAAGAAGAATCAGCAGCTCCATGGGGATGCGTTCAAGGGAAATGCGCTTGCTTTTCTGAGTGGGTCTCTGGCGGCGCAGCTCAAAGCTGGCGCAATCGAGCTGAAATTCGGCGAATTTGTACTGCGACTCAGGCATACCGCCCCAAGACTGAGGCACAAACTATAGCATTGCCGGGGGCCGCATGGGTAAGGGCTCTTGGCGTCAATTGGTTAGGGCTTCAGGTTTCTTCACCCAATCTTCACCTGTCCGTCCTTGTGCTTATTGGGCATTCACGACAGGATGCGGCCCGGGGTTCGAGGAGGTTCTCTTCGAGGGACCTCTTCCAACAGATTTACAAGGAGATGATTAATGAAAACAATTTCCAAGATATTCCGTGCGGGGCTGGGCCTGGTTTTGATGGGAGCCTTTTTGACCGCGATGGCTGCCGCCCAGTGTGGCACTCCAACGGCGAAGCTCCACAAGCAGTCGTTGCGGGCAGGCGATCCGACGGCGGCGCTCGTGCTGGTGGGGGACGAGCAGGATGCGATCGTGGGTATGTGGCATGCGACGTTTACCGGCGACACCCTCAACGGCAGTTCGGTCGACAGTTTTCCCGTCGACGATTCGCTGGTAGTTTGGCACAGCGATCACACGGAGATCATGAATTCGGTGCGGCCCCCGCAGGACGGAAATTTCTGCATGGGCGTTTGGCAGCATACCGGAAAATTCAAGTACAAACTCAACCATTTCGCGTGGTTTGGCAACGACACCACCAACGCGCCGAGCGGGATCGGGAACCCGCAGGGGCCGGCCCAGCTCACTGAATCCATTACATTCTGTCCGGACGGGAACCATTATGAAGGTCGGTTTACGCTGACCGCCACAGACACCTCAGGAAACACGACAGTTACGATCACCGGTTCGATTAAAGGAACGCGGATCACGATGAGTACGACGATCAAGGATTTGCTGTGAGGGATTAGTTGGTGGGGGTCGACGGCAGCGGAGGGGGAACGTCTCGTCTGTGCTCGCATTTATCTAAAACCCAGCGAGGCTATCGCCCGCAAACTGGGCCGGCGGGAGGCCGGCGCTACTTTGCGGCTCGCAGGCGGTCTTCTAGTGCCTTGACTTCAGCGTTCAGGCCTTCGGGAAGATGGGTGCCGAACCTGGCGAAGTGCTCTTTGATCAACGGGACCTCGGCTTTCCAGCCATCCACGTCGACGCTTAGCAGTTCAGCCAAATCCGAGGCCGGCATCTGCAGCCCACTTACGTCGAGATCGGCAACGCCCGGAATTCGTCCGATCGGAGTGTCTTGCGCATGCACCTTGCCGTCGCAGCGCTCAAAGATCCATTTCAACACGCGGCTGTTTTCACCATAGCCCGGCCACAGGAACTTGCCGCCTTTGTCTTTATCCTGGCGAAACCAGTTGACGTAGAATATCTTGGGCAGCTTCGACGGGCTTGAGCGGGCTCCCATCTTGAGCCAGTGCGCGAAGTAATCACCCATGTGGTAGCCGCAAAATGGAAGCATGGCCATGGGATCGCGGCGCAACTGTCCCACTTTGCCGGTGATCGCGGCAGTAGTTTCGCTGCTGATCGTTGCGCCGAGAAAAGTGCCATGCTGCCAATCGAATGCTTCGGTGACCAGAGGAACAATTCCCGCGCGCCTTCCTCCGAACAAAATCGCATCGATCGGCACACCCTTGGGATCTTCCCACTCGGGGGCGATGACCGGACACTGCGACGCTGCACAGGTAAACCGCGCGTTGGGGTGAGCCGCCTTCCGACCTGACTCCGGGTTCCAGCGCCGTCGCAGCCAATCCACCGCCTGGGAGGGCTTTTCGTCGGTCATCCCCTCCCACCACACGTCGCCATCAAGCGTCATGGCGCAATTCGTGAATACGGAGTTCCGGGTCACGCTGAGCATGGCGTTGGCATTCGACTTCATGCTCGTACCCGGCGCCACGCCGAAGAAGCCGTTCTCCGGATTGATGGCGTAAAGGCGGCCATCGCTGCCGAATTTCATCCAAGCGATGTCATCGCCGATGGTCTCCACCTTCCAACCCGGAATCGTCGGAATCAACATCGATAGATTGGTCTTGCCGCATGCCGAGGGAAATGCGCCGGTGATGTACTTCGCCTGACCCGAAGGGCTGGTCAGCTTGAGAATCAGCATGTGCTCGGCCATCCAGCCTTCATCGCGGGCCTGTACAGACGCGATTCGCAGCGCGTGGCACTTCTTAGCCAGCAACGCGTTGCCGCCGTAACCGGAACCGTACGACCAGATCTCCCGGGTCTCGGGAAAATGGCAAATGTATTTGTTCTCGGCATTGCAACGCCAAGTCGAGTCTGCCTGATTGGGGCCAAGCGGCGCGCCGACCGAGTGCAATCCGCGCACAAATTCGCCGTCTTCTCCGAGCGCCTCCAGCACCTTGCTGCCAACGCGGGACATGATGTGCATGCTCACCACGACGTACGTCGAGTCTGTAATCTCCACACCGACCTTTGAGAATGGTGATCCCATCGGACCGAGGTTGTAGGGAACCACGTACATGGTGCGGCCCACCATTGAGCCGGCAAACATTCCCGCCAGCTTCAGCTTCATCTTCACGGGATCTTCCCAGTTGTTCGTCGGGCCCGCTTCTTCCTTAGTTCGCGAGCAGATAAATGTTTGGTCCTCCACCCGGGCCACATCCGCGGGGTCCGACCGGACCAGGAAACTGTTCGGGCGCTTCGCCGCATTCAGCGGGATCGCGATCCCGCTGAGGGTCAGGAACCGCACCATCGACTGATATTCCTCCGGTGAGCCATCGCACCAGTGAACCCGGTCGGGCCGGCACATCTGAGCCATTTCCCCTACCCAGCGCTCCAGTTCGGCATGCCGATGATTGCTCGCCGCGGCGTCAACTTCTATTGTGGTGGTGGCCATGAAGGTTACGTCTCCCTAGAATGATCGCGGATTACAGAACTGGCGTTGGTCGCGGTCGCAGGGGATCAGACCGTCGTCAGATGTCCGATACAACCCTAATATTCTCTCGCACTTGTGAACATTATTCCAGCGAATGATTCCCCCCGGGCGGTGTCCCGGCCAGGCGCTCATGTGACGCCCGTCGCAGAGCGGAGTCAACACGATTGCGACACACTTCTGTGAACATATTCCCGAATTACCCGAAAGAGGCGACAGCCTGTTCCTGGTCGTTAAAGACTTCGAACAGGTCCAGCAGGCAGATCATCTTCAAGGTCTGCACCGTAAACTTCGAAGGATTGAGCAGCTTCACCGAGCCGCCGCGCTGCTTGGCGGAGGTCAGGATCTTGACCAGAAGACCGATCCCGCTGGAATCGATCCAGGGAACCTCGCTGAGATCGAGCACGACGCGGGTGTCACCGCTGTTCATTAGATCGGTAAGGGTATCGCGGAATCGATCGACCGCGTCACCCAGATTCAGCTTGCCGCGCAACTTGACCAACTTAACCTGGCCGAGACTGCGAAGTTCGATGTCCAAAATGGTCTCACCTCAAACGATCGAGAAGCGGGCAGCGATCGAACGCGTTGACAGCTTCCCTACCCTCTGGTAAAGTGCACGCTCAACTTAGAGGAAGCTCAGCGAATTTGCAAGTTGGGACTTTCTGCCTCCCCCAGGGCTCAAGAAGAGAGTCTCAGCATTCCGCGGCGAGCTCCATGGCAACTCAAAGCCCCAATCTGATTCTCGACATCGCTGCCATATCGGTTCGTCTTCTGGAGGCACACGAGGTCGCCCCCCGAGCGCACACGGTTGCGGAGTCCCTCGCTGCCCTGCTGCCAGCTTCCGCCGTCAACATCTATATGGTTTCGGAGGTCGCCGAGGGTGAAGTCTGGACCGTACGCGGCACCGTCGGCGATGCCGCGCCGGACGAAACCGTTCCGCTTGATGCCGGCACCCTCGGCATCCTTGCCGCCAGCCCCAGACCACTGCTGTTTGCCGGCAAGACTCTCATCCGCGAGCAGTATGCCCATCTAAACGTCCGCAAAACCTTGCACTCTCTTGCCTACCTCCCACTGGTCACTCACGGCGCCTTGATAGGCACGATTGAAATTCTCAGCTTCGAAGAGCCGCTGACTGATACGCATCTCGATGTCCTGCAAAGCGTCGCCGAGATTGCCGGTCCGGCGCTGCAGGCCGCCGAGCAGTATGAGGTTCAGCGCAACAACTCCCTGACTTCGATCACCCGCTTGACGCACTTCTATGACATTGAAAAGGTTTTCAGCTCCACTCTGGAGATGGATCAGCTTCTCCCTCTGATCGGGTCGAAGATCTGCGACACGCTCGAGTGCCAGGCGGTGAATGTATGGATGGTGCAAGGCGATGGCAGCCTTTTGCTGATGCATCAGGCTGGCCGGGACGCCACCACGCGGCAGGGAATGACACAAAAAGGAGGCGAGGGGATTGCCGGGGATATCTCCGATAACGGGGAACCTGTGCTGATTACGGATCCCAGCGACGAACGGCTGGTGCGCCGCAACCTTGACGTCGAGGGTGGGCGGGTCGAGTCCATCCTTGTCGCCCCGCTGCTGGACCAGGAATCTCTGGTCGGCGTGGTGGAAGCGGTCAACCACCTCGGCGCCAAGTCATTCGATGAAGACGATCTTTTCGTGCTGGTCAGCCTGAACGAAACCGCGAGCATCGCCCTCCGCAATGCCAGCCTGCTGTTGGCCGAGCGCAAAGTGGAGATACTGGAAATGCTGGTGACCGTCAGCCACGAGATCACCTCCACCCTCAACCTGGAACGCGTTCTGCAGACCATTGTCAATGCGCCGCAGGCGGTGATTCCCTACGAGCGAGCTGCCGTCGCTCTCGAGCACAGTGGAAAGTACAAACTAAGTGCCGTGACTGGTCTCACGCAAGTCGATGCCGACGCACCTGATGTCGCCCCGCTCAACGACATTCTCCGCTGGGCGATGCTTTCTGAAGAGGTGGTGTACGTTCGGCAACACGGCGACAAAGTTGATGCCGTTCGGGAAGAAACACGGGCGAAGTTCCAAAACTATTTCGCTACCTCGGGGATGCGCGCGTTTTACTCGATCCCGCTGACCGACGACACGGGTCGGGTCGGGGTGCTGGGCCTGGAGAGCGCGGATCCGGATTTTCTACTGCCTGCGCACATTGAGATACTGCAAGTGCTCGCCGGGCAAGCGACGGTCGCGCTGCGCAATGCGCAGATGTACAAGGAAGTGCCCTTCATTTCCGTGCTGCGGCCGGTGCTCGAGAAGAAGCGGAAGTTCATGGCGTTGGACAAACGGAGGCGGACCTTGATGGTGGCCGCCGTCGCCGCGCTCCTGATCTTCCTCGGGGCATTTCCCTTGCCGTTGCGGGTCGACGGAGATGCCGTCGTGGCGCCTTTGCACTCGGCACAGATCCAGCCCGAGGTGGAGGGAGTTGTCAGCCGAGTTTACGTTCGTGAAGGGGACCATGTGAGCCGCGACCAGGTCATCGCCGATCTCGCGGATTGGGAAGCTCGCTCGGTGCTTGCCCAGGCGCAGTCCAAGTACCAGATGGCCTTGCTGCAGATGAATCATTCGCTGGCCGCGAATGATGGCAGTGAAGCTGGGGTGGAGCGCATACAGGCTGACTTCTGGAAGTCGGAAGTCGCCAGGGACCAGGAATTGCTGGACAAGACGCGCCTGCGTTCACCGATCGACGGCCTCGTGGCTACGCCGCATGTCGAGAACCTGGTGGGAAAGCGTCTGGAGTTTGGAGACAGCTTCGCCGAAATCGTCGATACTTCGCGGGCAATTGTCGACGTGGCCGTCGACGATACCGATGCTGCCCCACTGCGCGCCGGTTTGCAGGCTTCCATCAAACTGAACAGCTTCCCTACGCGAATTTTTCGCGGTGACGTGACCGTGGTCAGCCCAAAGGGAGTCTTGCAGGGCGATTCCCGGGTGTTTTTTGCGCGGGTCGCGGTTCCTAACCCTGACGGGGCAATTCGAGCTGGCATGGAAGGACGCGGAAAGGTGCGCGTGGGATGGTTTCCGGCCGGCTACGTGCTCTTCCGCAAGCCGTTCTTGTGGATCTATTCACGGGCGTGGTCTTGGTTTGGAGTATGACTGGTTGGAGTGTGAGCGATGCGAAGTAGAGAATCGAACGGTTTTGCTTTGATGCTGCTGGCTGCTGCTCTGCTGCCTGGGCTGGCGTGTTCCGAGAAGAGCCCAGAAGTCGCAGCCGCGGCCGCTCCGGCGCCGTCGGGAGCGTCAACGCCGGCTCCGGTTGCAAGTGTTCCGGCAAGCGACAACAGTTTTACTGTTTCCGGTCCGCTGACGGTGGAACATCAGCTTGACCTGCTGGCGCAGCGCGACGGCGTGATTGCGGAATTGAAGTCGGAGGCGGGCGCCCGCGTTCAAGCCGGCGACCTGCTGGCGCAGTTGGATGATCGGCAAGTGGTTGCCGATCTCGGGGCCGCCCGCGCCAAGACTCGCAGCATCGAAGCCGATTTGAAGGCCTGGGAAGCCGAGGCCAAAGTCTTGCAATCCGACCTCGATCGGGCGCAGAAAATGTGGGACGCCCATCTGATTACCCGCGAGGCCTTCGAACATGCGAAATACAAAGCGGAAGCCGATCAGTTCGATGTGCAGAGGGTAAGCGAGTTACTGCTCAACGCGAAAGAGACGCAACGTTCTCTTGAGCTTGAGCTCGACAAGACCCAGATCCGCGCACCTTTTTCAGGCATAGTGGCCCGCCGCTACGTGCGTCAGGGACAACAGGTTGCCAAGGGCGACCGGCTGTTCTGGGTCACGGCCGAGGGCCCTCTGCGGATGCGGTTCACGGTTCCCGAAAAATTTGTCGGAGCGCTCAAGGTTGGCCAGCAGTTGGCTCTGACCGTCTCGGATTTTCCCGGCCAGGAACACCAAGCCAGAGTCGTGGAGTTAAGTCCGATTGTTGATCCCACGAGCGGCACTTTTGACGGCATGGTCGAAGTGATGGGCGCGCCTGGACCGCTGCGCCCGGGCATGAACTCGGTTCTGCGCATCGATACCCGTCCATGAATCTAACGCGCGCACTCGAAGTAGCTCTGCCGGAGATCCCAGCACGCCTGATTGCGCAGAGCTGTCCCCGCCTCCACCCCCGTGCTGTCTTCAAAGAACACATTGTGGATGGCCGGCCTGTGGTGCGAATTGTCGTTCCAGATGTCGACACCGTCTTCAACCTTGCACCCCAGACCTGGGAGTTGGTCCGCCTTTTTGATGGCCAGCGCAGCTTCGAACAAGTGGCGGAAGCGTACACGAGGGAAACCGGACAGCCGGTTTCTTTTGATGACGTGCATGGGATTGCCGATGATTTCGAATCGATTAATTTCTGGTACAAGACTCCGCGTGAAAAAAACATCGCACTCATGCAGCTCTCCGCGGATCAGCGCCGGAATGCGGTGAAACAAAAGAAAAGATGGGGTGACATGGGGTTTGTCACGTTTCCAGCATTCAATCCCGACAACTTTCTGGTCTGGCTGGAAAAGCGCGTCCGGTTCGTGTTCACCTGGTGGTTCACGCTCATCACGCTGGCGGCATTTGCTTGCACGGCGACGATTTTCGCTCTGCATTGGACCGAGGTAAGCCGCGATACGTTGCAGTTCTTCAATTTCGCCGACAAGACCTGGTTCGATGTTGCCGTGTTCTGGGGGATCACGCTGGTGTTGTCTGCCGTTCATGAGGCCGCCCACGGAGTTACCTGCCGGCACTTCGGGGGCCGGGTCGAATCGATGGGCTTTGCCCTCATCTACCTCACGCCGGCCTTTTATACCGATACGACCGAGGGGGTAGTTCTCTGCCCGCCGTTCGAACGCATACTGATTTCGGTCGCAGGCGTGTGGTCAGAGCTATATCTGTGCACCGCCGCGACAATCATCTGGTGGGGAACTCCTCCCGGAACTCCAGTTCACGACTTCGCTTACGTCGTCTTGCTGATGACCGGCATCGCAACCGTGCTGCTGAACTGGAATCCGCTGATGAAACTCGACGGATACCACATTTTCTGCGACATCCTCGGCATCCTGGATCTGAAAGAAAACTCAACAGCGTATGTGTCGGCGTGGGTCAAAAGGCACGTTTGGCGGCTGCCGGTCGAAGTTCCCTATGTTCCTAAGCGGAGGCGGCTGGGCTTTGCCGTTTATGCTGTTGCCTCGGGCCTCTACAGCTACACCGTGCTGTTCATACTCGCCAGATTTGTAGGAAACGTTTTTCGCAATTTCAATCCCGACTGGTCGTTCATTCCGGAACTTGCTACTGGAGCCCTGATTTTCCGGTCGCGAATCCGTTCGGCGGTGAACCTTATGAAATTCGTATACCTGGACAAGAAGGACCGGCTTCGCGTCTGGATAACTTCAGCGTGGCGGCCCTGGGCGGTCGCGGGAGTCCTCGGATTCTTGCTCCTTCCATTGTGGCACGAATCGATCAGCGGACGGTTCGTTCTGGAAGCCTCGAATCGAGCTGTGATCCGGACACAGGTCGCAGGCACCGTCGAGAAAGTGTATGCGGAGGAAGGCCAGACCGTAAGCTCTGGCGAACCCGTGGTGCAGCTCCGGAATGTTGCGCTCGAGGCGAAGCGGGCCCAAAGCGAAGCCGATTACCGGATTGCCGTTGCCGAGGTGAACTCTGCCGAACTCCACTACGCGGGAACCGGCGCGGCATTCCAGAAACGAGATCAGCTCGCACAAGAGAATCGTATCCTCCTCTCCGAAGTTGCGGCTCTTGAACTGAAGGCTCCGATGACTGGTGTTGTGACGACGCCCCGAATGGCAGACCGACTGGGCAGCTACGTGACGACTGGTACCGAACTGGCAGAAGTTGACGACACACGGACCATGCGCGCGCGAATCTATGTCTCCGAGTACGAAATGTACAAGTACCGCCCCAACTCGCGTACCCGCCTGCAAGTGGAGGGTCTCCTCCGGAAATGGGATGCCGAGTCGCTGACGGTCTCACCAACGTCATCCGAGAGTGCGCCGGGGCTGCTCGATCTGTCAAAGTTCAAGGGGATGCGCGCGCCGACTTTCTACGCGATTGATCTTCTGGTGAAAAACGGGAACGGCAGATTGAAACCGGGCATGGTGGGCACAGCCTGGCTCTATGGCCGACGGCGGAGTATTGCCGGCCTTTCCTACCGGGCGATAGTCGATTTTGCGGGCCGGAAGCTATGGTAGGAAAGGAAAGGGCTGCAGTCCCCCGGCCGCAGCCCCCCTTTAAGCCACACCCTCTTCTGCTGCTATCTGCGAGCTGATTGGGTGCGAGCTGACTGTGTGCGAGCCGACTGGGTGCGAGCTGACTGGGTGCGAGCTGACTGCGTGCGAGCCGACTGTGTGCGAGCTGACTGCGTGCGAGCTGACTGAGTGCGAGCTGACTGAGTGCGAGCTGACGTTCGTCCTTCGCTGGTCGAGACGCCCGTTGCCGGGCTGCTGGCGACGATGGCTTTCTTGGTGGTGTTCAGGGTGCTGATCAAGGATTTCTTTTGGATGGTCACGGGGCGCTCCTCAAATTTGTTTTCGATTGAATTCCATCAACGCTTTCCTCTATTGCACGAGCCGTGCCAAACCCGCAGGGGTGACCTCGAAAATCGTCAAACCTAACAATCACAATCACTTAGTGATATTGGCGGTAAACTTCGGAATCGTGGCGGAAGGTGAAAGATTCTCTCGCGGTTAATAATTAACCATCGCTAGGTTAATTTTTAACCCTAATGGTCGGCAAAGACTAGAGTTTGAGCTTCCGGCACAGGTACTTCATGCGTTGCTGGTCGATCCTCAGGAGAGCCGCAGCCGCAGATTTCTTGCCCTCAGTCCGGCGCAGGGCCGCGCTGAGAAAGGCGACCTGGATCTTCTCCATCTCAGCGTCAAAGTCCACCCCTTCTTCTGGAATCAGGATGGCCTCCTGACTGGCCGCGCTGGAGCGGATAAGTTGATGCGGCAGGTGCTGGGCTGTGATCACTGCAACGTCGTTCATCACCACCATGCGCTGCACCACGTTCTCCAGTTCCCGAACATTGCCCGGCCAGGAATAGTCTTCGAGGATGTGCATCACGTCCGGCTGTAGCTGCTTGCTGGGCTTCTTGTTGGCCGCGCAATAGATGCGCAGGAAGTGTTCCACCAGCAAGGGCACATCTCCATTCCTTTCGCGCAACGGGGGCACGGGGATCGGCACCACGTTGATGCGGTAGTAAAGATCCTCGCGGAAGCGGCCCTTCTTCACCATGTCTTCGAGGTCATCGTTGGTCGCGGTGATCAGGCGGAAGTCGATCTTGCGCGAGGAGCGTCCTCCCAACCGCTGCACCATTCGGTCTTGCAGGATGCGGAGCAGCTTGCTCTGCAGGGGATGGTTCAGGGTGGTGATCTCGTCCAGAAACAAGGTGCCGCCGTGCGCCATCTCGATCAATCCCGGCTTGGCCCCATCCGCGCCAGTAAAGGCGCCGCGTTCGTATCCGAACAGTTCCGACTCGATCAGGCTCTCGGGCAGGGCCGAGCAGTTCAGGCAGACAAAGGGTTTGTCGTGGCGATTTCCGGACTGCACGATGGCGTGGGCGACCATTTCCTTGCCGACGCCGCTTTCCCCGCGCAACAGCACGCTGGCGTTGCTGTCGGCCACGGCCTGGATTGCCCCGTAGACTTTCTGCATGGCCTCGCTGCCGCCGATCAGCCCGCAAAAAGCTGACTTGCTTTCCACCTGGTCGAGCAGCCAGCGCCCTTCGAACTGCAGCGCGCGCTTCTCGATCGCTCCCAGCAGTACGCCGGGCAGCTGGCTGAAGTCCATCGTGTAGAGAAAGAATTCGTCTGCGCCGGCCTGGTTCGCCTTCAGTGGTATCTCGCTGTTGGTCGACTTCGTAATCGCGACCAGCACTACGTCTTCTCGCAGCTTGCGGATTTCCTGCAGGACCTCAATGCCGTCGGACGCACCCTCGCCAATGCAATCGAGATCGAACACGACTCCGTGCACGCCGAGGTCATGGACCGCGTCGTGGATCTGCTCTTCCGTGCTTGCTACAACCGTTTTGAAGGTGGGGGCAAGGTAGCGACCGATGTCAGGAAAGAATGTTTCTTTCACTGTAATGATCGCTATCGAATACTGCTCGGCTTTAGGCAGGCTTGCGTATTGGCGAAGGGATGAACCCATGGTTGCGCTCAGCACGCGAGTATAGGTGAATTTTTCACCCATGGGAACTGCTAAAAACGCTCCCGACTGGCCATCTGGGCGGGCTCGGGATGACTTTCGCAGGCTGCCCAGACCTGCGATTTCCGCCGATTTCCTATCGATGTTTCGCTTGACTTTGCAACCGCCGGGAGTATGTTAGTTGCGTTCAGCCGAGCCCGAGCCCGCTTGGCTGAGTCAGATTCGACGGGACCCGCCGCGTCTCCGATCCCCAGGAGTGCTGCTGCCCAGACTGACGTTCCTAGTTCTTAAGGAGGCCTGATATGGCCGCAAACCCTATCCCAATCTCAGAATTGACTCTGGAAACACTAAAAACACCCGAGGAGATCATCGTCCACTGCACCGGCAAAATTACATCCAGCACCTCGGCTCTGCTGCAATCCACAGTCCGTGGTCTTATCCCGGATACCGAATGCGTCGTCCTGGACCTGACCGACGTGATCTATATGGACAGCTCTGGCCTGGGTGCCATTGTCGGCCTCTACTTGTCAGCCAAGAGACAACACTGCATCCTGAAGCTAATTAATCTGAACCAACGGTTGAAAGATCTCTTCCGGCTGACTAAATTGGCCTCGGTATTCGAGGGCCACGACGACTTCCTGGGCTACACCCCGGATTAGTAGTTCCGGGCTAATCCCACGGGAAAATCCGCAGGACTGTCTTGGCGGCACAGGATGGGAGCAGCCAGTATGAGCTGGCCCGTTTTCCGTTGTTCCATTTCTCGTAATTCGACGTCCAGCAGGAATCCGATCGAACCTGGTTCGAACCAGAATGTCTGGCAGTCGCTACTCCTAAGGGGATAATCTTTATCTTGACAATTCGTCACACTCGGAACAGAATGCTAGGCCGGAAAATGGGACCGGCTCAAAGGGCGCGTCCAGCCTTGCGTTCAGGGCTTTGACAGTAAGCAGCTCGAACTGGATTGGAACGGAGAGAATATGGAAACAACGATTGGAGTATTCGCTTCGCGGGATGACGCAGAAGCGGCGGTTAAGGAATTGCTGGAACGCGGTGTGCCAGAAGAGTCCGTCGTTTTCTTGACTCGGTCGGAAAGCGAAGCCAAGAGTATCGCGAAGGAACTCGGCGCATTCGTGGGAGGCTTCCTCGGCGGAGCTGCGGGGGTAACAACCGGCGTGGTGGCGGCGACCCTGCTGCTTCCCGGGATCGGAACGGTATTCGCGCTGGGCATCGGCGCTGCCGCGCTGCTGACCGGCGCAGGAGCCGGCGCGGGAGCCGGTTCTGCCCTCGGTGTCGGAACCCATGACACCGACGCGCCGCAACCGACCGGCGCTGAAAAATCGTCGGAGGACGTCGCATTCTTCCGGGAAGTACTCAAGGAAGGGCGTTCGCTGATCGTGGTTCGCACGGAATCGCAGGAACTCGCGACGGCGGCCTGTTCGATTCTTGACCGGCGGGGACTTGGGATGCAAGGCTCGACCCCCGTAAAAATGCAAGCCGTTACCCGTCAGGTCGGGCAGGTGACGATCCTCGACATCAGCGGAAGGATTACGCTGGGCGAGGGCAACGTCATGCTGCGCGAGATTGTCCGCGATCTCTCAGAAAAGGGCCATAAGGCCATCGTACTCAACCTGGGCGAGGTTCACTACATCGACAGCTCCGGGGTCGGGGAATTGGTTAAGGCCCACACGACGATTCGGAACCAGGGTGGGCAATTGAAGCTCGCCAGCCTGACGAAGCGAGTTCACGACTTGCTCGAGATGACCCGACTGTCCGCCGTTTTCGATATTCAGAAAGACGAGGCGAACGCGATCGAGTCGTTCGGCGGCTCGTCACAAGCAGTGGCTTAAGCAGTATGGGGTAAATTATGTGTCAGCCAGCAGCTGCAAAGCCTTGCGCAGTGCGGCTTCTGGCCTGAAATAAATTGTTGACTCCGGTCCGGTAAGCGTATAGCATCGGCGACGGCCTGTTCACTCCCCCCGGAACAGGGATCGGCTCGGCTAAGATCATCTCAGGTTTCCACTTCTTGATTCCCAGGTTTTCATTTCGAGCCTCAGGCGAAAAATCCCCAAGAGGGGAATGCGCCATGACCGCAAATCTACTCACCCTGACGAGAGAAAAGAGAGCGTTTCCTATGAAAAGACATTTCATGCCAGCTTCTGCCCAGACGGCCCTGAAGAAGGTAGCCTTTGCGTTTCTCTGCTTCACTGTACTCATGGTCTCCGGCGTCTCCGCCCAGACGATCCAGTCCATCAAAGTTGATCCGGGAGCCAACAATGGTCCGCCGGCAGGTCCAATTCTCGACCTTGGTGGAACCTATGCGACGCCCGCAACTACCGCTCTGCCGATACCTAACAACGGCCAGTTGACCTACCAGCAGTACACGGTGAATTTCACTGCGAACGCCTCCAACACAACCTGCACGAACGGCGCTTGCAGCACGGTCATCACGTTCGCCTTTCGCGATGACCCGGCCCAGATCTCGTTCACCAACGCGTCGGTGGTTGACCTGACCAATCCCAATACCAGCCCCTTGCTGACCAATGGCAACTTTGCGACGGGCGACCTTACCGGCTGGAACTATGTCGATAATTACGGGGTCTCGGGCGCTGGGTTTGTGGCGCTCTCCGGTGGACCCTATAGCTATTACTGCCCCAATATTAGTATCAACGGCGCTGTCTTCACTTTTAACTGCTGGATTGACGGTGCTGTGCAGGCCTATGACGCCTTGAGCCAGACCATTACCACCAACCCGGGGGACACCTACCTGATCAGCTTCTACGTGGCCGAAGACAGTGCCCTTGTCGCGGGGCCCGGCGCCTCCGGTTTGCCCGCTGGATACCCCGGAAGCGCTTGCTACTTTGCAGTCCAGAACTCGTCGACATGTTACTTCTCCGACCTCAGCACCAACAACGACACAACTGACCCGGCAGGAAATGGAATTAACGTTGCCGTCTATGCTCAGCCCACGGTACCGGTTGCCTCCCAGGAGGAGACGCTAACTGTGACTGGAGCGGGAGCCGGTAGTGGCACTGTGGCCGACACTACTTACAACGAGTTCGACTGCACGATAACAGGCGGAAGCGCGGCGGCGACGGGATGTTCGGCGAGCTATCCGCTGAGCACAGTCGTTACGCTGACGGCGACCGCGGCCGAGGGATCCACATTCGGGGGCTGGGGCGTTGGCGCTTGCTCGGGCTCTGGAATGAGCACGACCTGCAGCGTGACGATGAGCTCGGCACAAAGCGTGCAGGCGATCTTCAATCTGACCGGGTCGAACATTCAGGCGGGGCCTGCTTCACCGGGAGTGCCGCTTGACTTGAATTACCAAGGCGGCTTCGGAAACGGCGTGACCGGCAACGGTTACGATGCCAACGTAACGCTGACTAACGGATCGACTCAGACGGTGCAGGTCGTCTCGATCCCGCAAGAGCAATCAGCATGCAACCAGCTCGTGGACGCTAGCTTCAAAGGCGCTCAGTGCTTTGCCTACAACAACTCTGCGGGCACGGACCCGTACGGCGCGGTGATGTTCGAGTACACCTGCCCCGGCTCTGCGACCGGTGGCACGTGCGGCTCAGCCACCAATATAGATTTCGTTGCCCAGCTAGGCACCGACCTCTATTTCGACGCGAACGATAACCCGGGGCTGTTTTCAGGCTCCCCCGCAGTGGTTGTTCCCCTCCCACTGGTTGGCTGGCTCAAAGGCGCGGGCCCCGATGCGCTTCACCCCTGCACACCGGGCACCGACGGGTCTGGTAATCCTCTGCCTCTGTTCCAGAGCAACCAGATCAGCTCGTTTATAGATCCTGCCAAGAGCCCTGCTTCGGGTACTGCTAAGGGCAACAGCGGAGGCACGGGCTCGTGCTGGGTGCTTACGTACAACACGCCAAACGAGGCGCCGACCGTTAATGTGACTCAGCCAGTGAATGGTTTCACCTATCAACAGAACCAAGCGACCGCAGCGGCCTTCACCTGCACCACGGTAAACGCAGGCTCGGCTTCCGCGACCGGACCGTATCTGACGCAAACCTCCTGCACCGCGACTGACAGTGTGGGCGGAAACGTCAGTGAAGGTGCGCAGTTTGACACAGCCACGCTGGGTCCACATACGTTCACCGCAACGGTACTGGATTCCGGCTTGAACACCGTCTCGCAAACCGTAACGTACAACGTTGTTGCGGCGACCAATGTGCAGATTAAGAACGCTGCCGCTAACCAGACAACCCCTGGCAGCAAGCTAACGTACGTCATCACGGTGTGGGATTCGGGATCGGCAAATGCCGTTAACACCTTGGTTACTGATACCTTGGCACCCGGCACCACTTTCGTGAGTGCGTCGGGCACCAATATCGGTTTCCCCTGCACGACGGTCAATGGCAAAACCAGTTGCAAGGTTACGTCGAGCCCAATTACCTGTATGGGCAGTGCAGTTAGCAGCGTCGTGACGTGCCCGGTAGGAACGATTATGCCGTTGTCGCTCTATGATCTAAACGGGGCGGTCATACAGGTTACGGTGCTGGTTAACCAACAGGGGACGAAACAGAAGCCCACAACAATAAGCAATACTGCTACGGTTACGCAATCCAATGCTGAAACCAAGCAGGACAACACCTCTACTGCCACGACGACGGTGAATTAGGAAGCGGCAGGGGAACTAAGACAAAAAAGAGTGCCGGCGGATGCCGGCACTCTTTTTTTGCTCGCTCGTTTTGCTGGTTCGTTCTTAGTTTTTCTGGGGTTGCAACCAGTGCGAGGAATCTTCGTACATGAGTTTCAAGTCGGAGCGCTGCAATAGCTTCTCCGCCCCGGCCTCTTTTTTCATTGCATCGAGCGTGAGGATCACCGAGCGGTAATTATCCTGGGCTTCGGTGTTGTCCGCGGAATTTCGTGCGATCGTCGCTAGCAGGTAATGGGCGTGTACGCTCAGCGGCCGCTGTCCTAGTTTGTCTGCAAGCTGTAAAGCGCGCTGCAACTCCTGGCGAGCATGGGCGTAATCATGGCTTTGCATCATGGCTTCCGCCATGAAAATCGAGCACTCTACCGAAGCATATTTTGCGCCGGCATTATCCAGTTGCTCGATCGCTTTACGGAGGCTCGGAATGGCTTGTTGGCCTCTTTTTTCGCGGACATCGGCCTCAGCCATGCCTACTTTGGCGGTCAGAATCTTATCTGCTTCTTTACTACGCGTAGCAGCCTGCAATGCCTGCTCGTAAAGCGAATGAGCCGCCTTGTAATCGCCCTGATAGAAGAGCGCATCAGCTTGGAATCCCAGGGTTTGCGCAACCATGCCATCGTTCTTCAGTTCGCGAGAAAGGTTGAGCGCCTCGTCCAGAGGACTCTTGGCTTCGTCTCCGCGCCCGGCGAGGATGAGTGACTCTCCGTTGCCTCCGAGGATTTCGGCCATCCAGTAAGTCTTGTCCTTGAGTTCGCGGAAGGTCTTGAGGGCGTCCTGCTTCGAGTTGATGGCTGCTCCGTAGCGTCCCTGATAATCAAACAGCTCGCCCAAACCATAGGACTCGAGCGCGGCACCGCGTGAATCATTCATGCTGCGCCGCAAATCCAGCGCCCGCATGTAGTATGAAATAGCTTGATCGTACCGACCCATACCACCCGAAACCTGGCCGAGGTTGTGAAGCGACTCGACGATATCCTGTGGTACTTTCGATTTTTCGCGCAACTGCAGGACTTGCTGGAAGTAGGTAAGAGCGTCCTCGTACTGCCCTTTTTCCGAGTACACGCTTCCGATGTTGTTCAGACAGGTGGCCTGCAAACTTTCATTGCCGATGTCGCGCTCTAACTCAAGAGCTTCCTTGTACATCTTGAGCGCCTCGTCATGATCGCCGCGCTCATCGGAGAAATTGCCCATGTCGATCAGAGTGTCGGCCAAGCCACGCTTGTCGCCAATTTCACGCCGAATCGCCAGAGCCTCCTGGAAGTTGGACACCGCATCTTTGGTTTTGCCGAGCGAAGCCTGCGCCGCAGCCATGGCGTTCAGGCTGAAGGCCAAACCACGCTTCTGACCGACGCGGCGCCAGATTGTGATCGCCTGCTGTTCGTTGCGCAGAACTTCCTCAGGTTTGCTCAAATTCCTGTAAGCGATCGCCATGAGGTGCAGGCTGGTAGCCTGCTGCTCCTGGTTGTTGACTTGTACAGCCAGGCTATAGGCGCGGTTCAGGGGATCAAGACTGGCTTGTGGGTCGCCGCTCTTGATCGCGATGCGGCCCATGTCAAGAGTTGCCGCGATGTCCTTGGGGTTCGCCGACAAGAGCTTCTGGTAATAGTCACGGGCTTTGTCGAGATCGCCAGAATCCTGGTACAGGCCAGCGAGGGCCGATTGCACGTCAGAATTACCGGGTGAAGCTTTGGCCAGGGTTTCGTAGGCCTTGATCGCTTCCGGATAGTCTTTCGTTGCCTGGAAACGAATGGCAGAAATCAAATACTTTTCTGCCTCGGGAAGGTCCTGGCTCAAATCCACGGCTTTCTTAGCAGACTGCTCGGCTTCGCTGTCATAGCCCAAACTGCTGTAGGTCTGTGCCAACCTGGAAAATGCCAGCGCGAAGGTGGGGTCTTCCTTGGTCGCGGCCTCGAATTGCTTCTGCGCTTCCAGATTCTTCCCCTCGCGTTGCGAGGCGACGCCCTGGCTGTAGTCGCGCAACGCAGGAATCGACTTTGAGCTGGGTTGAAAAGAAGCGGCCTTCAACTCCTTAAGTGCATCCTCCGGGAGCGCAAGTTTCTGCCGGATGGATTCGGCCAGGCGATCGATCGCGCCTGGAATCTCCTTTTCGCTGGCCACATCGATTTTCAGCGGAATCGCACGGTCGTTCTTGATGTCCTGAAGAGTGGCATCGATGCGGATCTGGTCGCCGAATTTCGCATATTGCCCCCAAACCACCCGGTCGGCGCTGCTGAAATTAGCCACGCGCCCGATCGTTGCGGGGTCGAGAACAGTCGCAGAGGAAATGCGCAGGTCGCTGAAAATCTGGTGCAGAGTGGCAGGGCTCACTGTGCGTAAGCGTGCCGACTGGCCCACGTCCGAGCTCAACATATCGGCAAGACTGGGTCCTAGCCAATCAACGCTGGGATCGCCGGAGGCGTTGCGGAAAGGCAGAATAGCCAGGGAGACCGCCGGCGCGGTCACCGTCGCCTTCGGGCCGGGGGCGGACAACTGCGAGCGCAGCAAGAAACCGGCGATCGCGAGCGCCAGGACCGCGGCTGTGCCGCCGATCCAGTGCCAGGGAACGGTCTGTCCCCAGGGCTTTTCGCTGGTGGGAAAGCGCAAGGTGGCCGCAGCGCGCTTACCCTGCCAGATTTCCAGATCCTGCAAGAACTCAGTGGCAGTCTGGTAGCGCAGGGCGGGATCGCGCTCCAGGCACTTACTGACGATGTTGCTGAGTGCGCGGGGAATCGTCCCGTCGTGATCGGAGACCGGGACGGCCTGTTCCTGGTTGCGCTTGATCAGGCTAGCTACGGCGCTTTCGGCCTTGAATGGCATCTTGCCGGTCAGCAGCTCGTACAGGATCAATCCCAGACTGAAAAGGTCGGAGCGTTGATCCAGATCCTTGCCCAGCGCCTGCTCGGGGGACATGTATTCCATGGTCCCGACCAGGGCTCCGGTCTGGGTCATGCCGTCGCCTTCGACCATGCGCGCCAGGCCGAAGTCCATCACCAGGATCCGGCCGGTTTGGTCGAGCATGATATTTTGCGGTTTAAGGTCGCGGTGGATGATTCCCAGGGTATGCGCGGCTTCCAGGGCGCGGCAGACCTGCTGCATCAACTCGACCGCCTCTTCCGGAGGAAACTTTTTCTTTTCCTGGATCAGCGAGCGCAGGTCCTGACCCTCAACAAACTCCATGGTGATGAACTTCACGCCGTCGGCGTCGCCCAGATCGAATATCCGGATGACGTTCTTATGCGTCACCTCGCGGGAGAGAAGAAGTTCCTGCTTGAACCGGGCAAGGATCGAGGGGTTTGCGGCCAGTTCAGGCCGGATCAGCTTCAGCGCCACAAAGCGGTCGAGTTCGCGGTCTCGTGCTTTGTAGACGGCCCCCATTCCGCCCTCGCCCAGCAACTGCAGGATCTCGTAACGGCCGCCCAAAACGTCGCCGGTTTGCAATACGGGACCGCTGGCCTGGATTCGGGAGGTTCTGGGGCCGGAAGGCGGCGGCGAAAATCTGCCCACCCGGGGTGGACCGGCGTCCACAAGAGTAGCGTCAACGTCCACTAGAGTGGCATCGGAGTCGACGAGTGTAGCTTCGGGATCGGACGACGCTTGGGGATAGTCGACTAAAGTAGGATCGGGATCGATCGGAGAGTGCGAACCAGAACTATCGCCCTTCGCGGGGACACTTACACCGGGCTGATTTGTGGAGTTCGGTCGATCCTGAGGATCGGACCGCAGATTCCGGTTCTGCATGAGTTGCCCGCCCTGGAGGCCAGAATCAGGAGCCCCAATACTCGCGCCGCACTATCGCGCAAAGAAACTGAAGGGAAGTATATACCTGCAGCCCCTCCGATGTCCCTAAAAACAGGTGCTTTTCCTATAATTTTGTTTCCGTTCTTGGTGCCGAGAGGCCCTGATTTTGCTGGGGTTTTGAATGGTGGAGCTAGTCGGGATCGAACCGACGGCCTCGTCGTTGCGAACGACGCGCTCTCCCAGCTGAGCTATAGCCCCACGTAGGATGGATTACTATTTCCCGAACTCATTTTACCAGCGTTCTCTCGTCTGCACCAAGATCAGTATCGTTCCATACACGGTTCTTAATCCGTAGGGGCAGGTACCTGGGTCACCGCAAATTGGGTCAAGGCAAACTGAACAAACAACCTTGACGAACGCCCCCTGTCCGCGTCTAACCTAACATCTGGAACCGTTGACCGAGCGAGGTCTACCTAAAGATGTTTGCGCAACTGAATGCCGGAGCGCCGTCACGTCAACGCCGGGTCCTGGCGGGCTCGCTCGCGATGCACGCCCTGGTGTTCGCCTGGCTCCTGCACACTCCGGAGCCCCTGTTGTTGACTCCGTCCTCCGTCGCCGTCGGACACAACGGCCAGGTGCTCACGCCACTCTACTTCCCTACTCAGTCTCCGGATGATAGCAAGACCAGCTCATCTGATCGCGCGACCGAGGTCTATCGCCGTCAGCAAGTGAGGCACGAGAAGCTGGCTTGGAAACCGACTTCCACACAGCCCAAGCTGCCCCTGCCGCCGGCGCCGCTCACTCCATCCGCGGCCGAAGACGACGCAAAGATAGCAATGCTCTCAAAGTTGGGTCATGGTGCGCCTGCAGGGCTTCCCTATGGAGGTCTCCCCGGTGGCCCGATCTATGGCGATGAGATTCGCCCGGCTTTGCCCATCACCACCTCCGATCCGGTGGTCTATCCGTGGCAGCGGCCGCAGTCCGAGGGCAAAGAGGTCATCGAAATCACGATCGACGAACGAGGGGAAATCGTCCGCAAAACCGTGCTGCAGAGCCTCGGCCCCGAGATCGACGACAAATGCCTGGCGGCGCTCGAGAACTGGCATTTTCAGCCGGCCACTCGAAACGGGGTCCCCATCCCCTCGAAGCAAGATGCTATTTTCCCCTTCAAGGCGCGCGGCTAGATCGAGCCCCAGATCGGTCTCGTCCGTCGCAGAGCCGCTATAATCAATCTGTGGCCGCCAAGACAATTCAACCCGTCGCGTCCGCGGATTTTCCCACGCGCTGGGGCAAGTTCCGCATCTATGGCTTTCGCTCCGAGTCCGCATCACTGGGAAATCCCCGGGTGGAGGAAGCGGTCGCGCTCGTGATGGGAGACATTCACTCCACTCCTCCGCTGGTGCGCATCCACTCGCAGTGCCTCACTGGCGACGTTTTTCATTCTTTGCGCTGTGACTGCCGTCAGCAACTCGAGATGGCGCTGTCGATGATTCGCGATGAAGGAGCCGGGATCCTGATCTACGAACAGCAGGAGGGCCGGGGCATCGGCCTGATGGCGAAATTACAGGCGTATGAATTGCAGGATTCCGGTCTGGACACGGTCGAGGCCAACGAGCGCCTCGGTTTTAAGGCCGACGAGCGCGACTTTGCCCTGCCCGGCCGGATGCTCAAGGCGCTCGGCGTAACCCAGGCGCGCCTGCTCTCAAACAATCCCGAGAAGGTCGAGGCGCTCGAACGCGCGGGAGTTGAAGTCATCGAGCGCGTGCCCTGCGAAGTCGAGGCCAGCACGCACGCCGAAGAGTACATCAGGACGAAGAAAGAAAAGCTGGGACATTTATTCAGCTCATAGCCTCGTCATCCTGAGCCAAGCGAAGGATCTGTGCAACCAGCCTGCGCCGTGAGTGCCCTGACTGGCAAAGCACCTACTTAAACATCCTCATAAGCATCTTCTCTAGCCCAGCCCGATTCTTCACCGGCAAATCTCGCAATGCAGCCCGTGCCAGCGCGACGTAGACTTCTCGAACTTCCGGCACTTCAAGTAATACTTGAAGGTGCTTCCCTACCGTCGCCACGTCTCCGCGAGCGATGGGACCGCTGAACGAGCCCGGCGCGCCTAGCCTTGCATAATTAGCCAGGGTTTGCCGCAGAATCGGCAGCATTCTTTCTCGGGCCGCCTTTCGACCGATTCCAGCGGCGCCAGCCACACGCTCACCCGCCGCGAGCAATGCGGTCAGCAGCGGCGAGGCAAACATTCCCCAGGCGTGATAAGCCTCTTTCTGTTGTTTGCGGATAGTGAAGGTCCGACCGCGTAATTGCCGAACGATGGCACGAGAAGTTCGCACCGCTTGCGGAGTACCTTCAATTGCGAACGGCACTCCCACGAGCGACGGCAGCGACCCACGGACAAACGTCATCAAGGGATGAACGGACGCAACCGCCGCCCTGCGCCGCCGCAGCACGGCAAGTTCGTCGCTGCGGAGGGCGCCGCTAGAATGCAGCGCCACTTTGCCCCGCCAATCCGCCGCTGCAGTCAGCGACGCGGCCGCGCTGGCAATCGCGCTATCGGGGACGCAGAACCAAACCACTTCAGCCCGAATCTGCGCCCGAGCAAAGGAAACAGCTGATGCCCCAACCTCGCGGGCAAGCCGCCGAGCCCGTCGCAAGGGCGCTGCCGATCCTCGCGAGACAATTTGATCGATCTCATATCCCGCTCCGCGCAGCGCGATCGCCAGCGCGCCAGCCAGATTCCCTGCCCCGACAACCGTGATACGTGGCTTTTTCGACAGCTTCGCTGACATGCCCGGCAGGATAGCAGAATGCCCGAAGCCGAAGGCGGTGCTCTATATTGTTTGCATGCCAAAGCGCCCGCGCTCCAAATCAAGGCCGGTCAAATCCGGCAAGCGTTCACAGTCGAAAGCAAAGTTGATTTCTTCGCGTACGGTCTATCGTGGCCCGGTCTTCTGGGTGACCACTGACGACGTGCAAGAACCAGGCGGCGTTCGCGCTCGTCGCGACGTCATTCATCACACCGGCTCGGTAGTCGTATTGGCTGTCGATGAATCGCGTGCTACACCCCGCGTCCTGCTGGAGCGCCAATATCGCCACGCGGCAAACGACTTCTTGTGGGAGCTCCCTGCCGGCCGGATCGATCCCGGTGAGAAGGCTCCGCACGCGGCGAAGCGTGAGCTTCTGGAAGAAACCGGATACACGGCGACCAACTGGCGTCGCATCCTCAACTTCTACGCCAGCCCCGGATTCGTTGCCGAAACCATGTCGGTATATCTAGCCACCGGTCTCAAAGCAGGCCCCGCACACCCCGAGGCCGACGAAGTAATCCACAAGCGCCTGGTCCCGCTTCCAACCGCGCTTCAAATGGTGATGAGCGGCAAGATCCGCGACGCCAAAACCATCTCGTCGGTGCTCTGGCTAGACCACCAGCTCCGAGGAAAATAAAATGCTCGTGTGGGACGGCCACCCCGGCTGTTCAACCGAGCGCAGCGAGACGTCGGCACCACCTGTACTCTCAATGCCCACCTTTCACCTTGACACCCCAAACCCAATCGCTCCAAAATGCTTCGTGTGCGGGCACGTCTTTAGCCCCCCGACTGAAGAACGTGCGGAAAGCGGGGGTACGTGGAACGTCTGAAAGGCACGGTCAAGTGGTTCAATAACGCAAAAGGCTACGGATTCATCGGGCGCGCGGATGGCCCCGACGTTTTTGTACACTACAGCGCAATCACTTCCGAGGGCTACAAGAGCCTGCAGGAAGGCGACACAGTAGAGTTCGAAATCACCGAAGGCCAGAAGGGGCCCCAGGCGGCAAACGTTTCGAAGAGCGCCTGACTTCCAGCCCAACTGGATTCTCCACCGCCGAACGGCCGTATAGGAACTTCGTGGCCGGATGAGCAATTCTATTTTCTCGTTCTCCCTCTCATCTTCCCATAGCACTGCGAAAGCCGCTGGCACTGCATTCCAATCTTGTTTAATCTTTAGTCCGTGGACAACAAGGCGATCGCCAACATCCTCTACGAAACCGCGGACCTGCTCGAAATCGACGGCCAGGATTCTTTCCGCATACGGTCCTATCGCAACGCCGCACAGGCTATCGAAAACCTGGCTGAGCAGATCAAAGACCTCATCGCAGAACCCAAGAAAGTGCTCGCCATTCCCGGCATCGGCAAGGGCATGCTGATCAACCTGCAGGAATTATTCAAAGATGGCAGCCTAAACGTGCAAGCCGATCTGCTCAAGAAATATCATCCGTCGATGCTGCAGTTGCTGAAGATTCAGGGCCTGGGACCAAAAACCATTGCCCTGATCTGGAGTGCCTACAACATCTGCGACGTCGATGGCGTGGAAAAGCTGGCGCGCGAAGGGAAAATCCGCGAGCTGCCGCGAATGGGCGAGAAGCATGAGCAAAAGCTGTTGAAGGCGATCGAAGACTACCGTCGAATCTCTGGACGATTCCTCATCGACGCTGCCGAAGCCGAGGCGAACAAGCTCACCGAATATCTCGCGAAGTTTCCTGGGATCGACAGGATTACTCCGGCCGGCTCTCTTCGCCGCGGCCGCGAAACCGTCGGCGATCTCGACATTCTGGTGACGGGCGAGGCATGCTGTAGCGCGGACGAGCGCCAGAAGGCGGTGCAGTACATCGCGAAGTATCCGCCCCTGATGAGCATCATCGCTCAGGGCGACAACAAGATCAGCTTTCAGTTGCGCCACGGCATGCAGGTGGATGTGCGCCTTCTGCCTCCTGAATCCTTCGGTGCGGCTATGCAGTACTTCACCGGATCCAAGGCGCACAACGTTGCCCTGCGCCAGCGCGCCCTCAAGATGGGTTATACCCTCAACGAATACAGCCTGGCCGACCTCAAAACAGAAAAACCAGTTGCCGGGAAAACCGAGGAAGAAATCTACTCCAAACTCAACCTCGACTACATCCCGCCGGAGTTGCGCGAAAATCTGGGCGAGATTGATGCCGCCGCAAATCACGCGCTGCCAGTCCTGATCACCTTGGAGGATCTGCAGGGCGACGTGCACATGCACACTGTCGAAACCGACGGCAAGAACACCATCGAAGAAATGGCCGAGGCCGCGAAGGCACGCGGCTACAAATACATGGCCATCACCGACCACTCGAAGAACCTGGCCTTCGCCAACGGTCTGGATGACAAGCGCGCCGTGGCGCACATTCAGCGGATCCGCGACGCAAATGAAAACATCGAGGGCATCACCATCTTCGCCGGAATCGAAGTCGATATCCTGGCCGACGGTGATCTCGATCTTTCCGACGACGTTCTTGCCCAGATGGATTTGGTCATCGCCAGTGTGCATTCGGTTTTTAGTCAGGAGCCGGCCAAGATGACCGAACGCCTGCTCAAGGCCGTCGGGAATCCCAACACTTCCATCATCGGCCATCCCACAGGCCGCCTGCAGTTGCGCCGTGACGCTTACCACTTTGACATGGATGCAGTGCTGACTGGGGCGGCAAAACATAAAGTCGCCATGGAACTGAACTCCTATCCCGATCGCCTCGATCTGAACGATGTGCACCTGCGCCAGGCCAAACAGAAAGGCGTGAAGATCGTGATCAACACCGACTCCCACCACACCTCACACCTAGACAAAATCCGCTATGGCATCCTGCAAGCGCGCCGCGCCTGGTTGACCAAAGACGATGTCCTAAACACTCTTTCCATGGAGAGATTTGCTAAGGCGATGAAGCATGAGTGGAACTGAACTTCCCGCGCTAGGAGTACAATCCGGAAGCGCGAACGATTCCATGCCCGATCAAACGCCCAATCCTGCCCCGGCTTCTCCAGCGACTCCGAGCGCGCCGACAGACCCTACGGCACCTAGCCCGCAACGTGGCCCGACGATCAACATAGCTGACGAGTTCGGCACCGCCAAGCGCAACCTTCCCCCGGTCAAGCCGCTACTGCTGACCACGGCCGGGATACTGATCATTGTCGGCGTCGTAGCATTTTTTCAGCGCGCCAAGCCGCAAGGCGGGGGGTCGCTCGACAACGTGGCCGCGGTAGAAATCCCAGGTCAGAATGCCTCTTTGGTCGCTCTCACCTTTACGCTGCGCAATTCCGGTGAAAAATCACTCTGGGTTCACGATATTAAAGGAAAGCTTGCAACATCCACCGGAGAGCAAACTAGCGACGCCGTTTCTGCCGTTGATTTCGACCGCTACTATCAGGCATTCCCTGCGTTGAAGGTCAACGCTCAGCCGGCCCTTGCGCCCGAGGACAAACTGCAGCCCGGCCAGGAAATTAAGCGAACCGTGATCGTCAGTTTTCCTGTGACGCTCGATGCTTTCAACCAGCGCCGATCCGTGAGCGTGGCCGTTCAGCCCTACGACCAACCCGTACCGGTGATTCTGACCAAGTAACCGCAACCGGCTTCCCACTTGCGCGAGAGCTACCAGATGGGGTTCCATAGAGAGATGAGACCGACTCGGCACGCTTTCCGCGGCATGACAACCTTCCTCGTTTTTATTCTCCTGACGATTTGCGCGATAGCCGCGCCGGCTTCGCAAAAGCCCAAGTATTTGATGTATGTCGGGACCTACACCACCGAAGCCGGCAGCACGAGCAAAGGCATCTACGCTTATGGTTTCGATCCCGAGACTGCCGAGGTAACGCCCCTTGGGTTGGCGGCCGAGACCACGAATCCGTCTTTTCTGGCGGTGCATCCGAACCACAGATTTCTTTATGCGGTCAACGAGGTCAGCAACTACAAAGGAGAGAAGAGCGGAGCAGTCAGCGCGTTTGCCATCGATCGCGCGACCGGCAAACTTACGCTGTTGAATCAAGTGGCGTCGAAGGGCGCGGACCCTTGCTACATCATCGTAGACAAAACTGGGAAATACGTTCTCGTAGCTAACTACACTGGGGGCAGCGTCGCAGTATTCCCTGTACTTGAAGATGGAAGACTGGGCGAGGCTTCATCTTTCATACAGCACACCGGTCACGGCTCAGATCCAGAGCGACAGGAGGGACCGCACGCGCACTCCATCGATCTCTCACCCGACAACCGCTTTGCCATCGTGGATGATCTCGGTCTGGACGAAACGCTGGTCTACAGATTCGATAGCGCCAAAGGCTCGCTCAGTCTGAACAATCCGCAGCTGTATACGACACTTGCCAAGGCTGACCCTGGCGCCGGGCCGAGGCACTTCGCCTTTCATCCCAACGGCAAGTTCGCCTACGTGATCAATGAAATGGGATCCACGGTTACTGTATTTAGCTACGACAGTTCGGGCGGCGTTTTGCGCCGGCTGCAGACAATTTCTGCCCTTCCCAAAGACTTTTCAGGACACAAAGAGGCTGCGGAAATTCAGGTCCATCCTTCCGGCAAGTTCCTCTACGCCTCGAACCGCGGGCACGACAGTATTGCGGTCTTCGCCATCGATCCAGATAAAGGGACTCTGACGCTGATCGAGTACGCGCCCACCAAGGGCCAGACTCCGCGCAGTTTTGAGATTGCCCCGGGAGGCTCGCTGTTGTTTGCCGCCAACGAAAAGTCAAACAACATAGTCGTCTTTAGCATCGACGCCAAAACCGGCCGCTTGACCTCGACTGGCAAGGTTCTGGAAGTGGTGGAACCGGTCTGTGTGAAATTTGTGCCGACCGACTGAAGGCTTCGTGCTGCCACGAATCACTTCTTCTGAATGAATCTCCGCCGCACCAGGTGGGTATTCGCGTCAGGCTTGATCTCGTCGTATTTCAAGCAGCTGATCGAGCCATCGACTTCCAGCACGGCCAGGGCGACATCGCTGCAGTGGGCGATGCCGTGCTCGCGCAGTGCGCGCTGCAGTTCGTCCATGCTGACATGCTCCCGGGCCATGTGATCCTCAATGACCTTTCCATCGTGAATCAGCAGGCTGGGCTCGCCCTCCACCGCACGCCGAAAGCCGCGATTGACGCCAGACAGAGTTCCCACCAGGTAGTTCAGCAGGAGCAGAGTGGAAGCCGCCACTACGCCGCCGATCAGCGACGTGTCAGGCCCGGTCATGGCATTCTGCACGGAATTAGAAAGCAGCAGCAGGAGCGTAAGGTCGAACGGCGTCATCTGCCCCACTTCGCGCTTGCCGCTGAGGCGCACCCCAACTAACACGACAAGATAAATCACGCCCGTGCGCAGTGCGATCTGCAGCACCACATTCGCACCCGCCGGGAATAGCACTCCGTTCAATTGGCCGTCACCGGTGTGGGAGCGCTCTTCGGCGTGCTCAGGTAACCCGTCGCTTTCTTTTTGTCCACCGTCCACACCACCAGCTCGAACAGCAAGTGATCGCGTCCCGAATAAAACTGAATCGGCTCTGCGATATTGCGATCCTGCTTCTCGATGGTCTTGTCGTCCGAAGTCACATTCACCGTGAACTTGCCGTGCTTCTCGTCGGTCTTCTTGAGCTGAAGGCTGACCGTCGCTACTGGCTGCGGCTTCGCCCCCTTCAGCAGGGTGAATTCGTAATAGTTACGATCACCCTTATGCTTCAGAATTTCCAAGTCGCCGCGCGTGTTGGCGATCAGGCCGCTCTGCACTCCAAGGTCGCCCACTGCACTCTGCAGCTTGGCCTTGGTCGCTTCCAGATCAGCCTTGGTGGAAGCCACGTCGGTCTTCACTCCGCCCACGTCGGTCTTCACCCCAGCCACTTCCCCGCTCACCTGCCCGAACTGCTCTTTCGACTCTTTCTCTTGTTGCGCCAGGCGGGATTCATCGGCCCTCTGTTGCGCTTGCAGTGCGGCACTGCGGTCCATGAGCTCTTTCTTGGTCATGCCAAGCCTTTGCGCGATCGTCTCTTCCTGAGCTTCCGAGGATTGCACACGCTTTTGCAATTCCCCGATTCGCGCCTGGCTGGCCTCCTGGTCCGCTGTCAGCTTCTGCACGCGCATTTGCGTGCTCACATACCCGTACACCGATGCCGCGACAAAAAGAATGGCTAAAAAAAGCAGAATCCACTTCCCTGCAGTCGACTGATGTTCAACCTGTATCTGTTCGCCTTCGTCCGGCATTTAGTTCCTCCAGGATTAACCGCCTTAACTGCGGGGGTCTGTTTAATTGTTTAGCACAAGCGTCATAGTGTCAATTAGCTCAGGGAATGCGGGGTGGGTCTTGCATGTAGAGATCATGTAGAGAAACAATGCGCATCAACGGCGAAGCGTCAGGGCTTCCTGTGCCACCGGGTCGGGATCGCGACGAATTGCGGCCGCTTCCGGCCCGACCCGACTTCGAGTTCGTGTGCTGGCATCAGCCAGAAACTGCCGCTGCGATGGGTCGGGCAGAGCATCCTGCAACGTCGCGGATTTCACCAGGCAAGCATAGACCAGGCGTGCCGGAAATCCCGCGCTATCGAGAAAGCGTCCATAGGCGAGCCAATCTTCAGCACTCGAAGTCTTGTCACCAATCAAATTATCCAACTCTAGCGCATGCTGGTAGAGCTGAAGCGCCAGGCCGAGCTTGCCGGCGTCGGCCTGAAGCGCCGCTTCATTCACATTGGCGATACTCTCCAGCTTGGTTTGCCTGGTCTGGTCGGCAATGGTTGCCGCTAGTTCGTAGGACTGAATCGCCAATGCTTTCTGCGACGCACGCGCCTGGCAATCCGCCATGCGTAGCGCAATCGCGATCACCTTCTCCGGCTGCGGACGCTTTGCTGCCGGCTGTAGCGCAACGGCGTTCAGAAACACTCTGTAATGTCCGGCTGCGGCTTGAACCTTGCCTTCGTGATCGAGTTCGTTCGCCAGATAAAGATGCGCCAGCATCTGGCCAGGATCGACGGCAATTGCACGGTTCCAGCTCTCGACCGCCTGATCGGGTTGACCGAGGCGCATCGCCAGCAGGCCGCGATCCACTAGAAGATTTGCATCTCTGGGGGCATACTTCAGGGACGCGTCCGTCAAGCCGAGAGCTTCATCGAAGCGCTCTTGCCCGATGAGGAATTTCAGAAGCGCCTGGCGCGGAGCGGGATCGGCTGGGTTCGTCTGAATGGCCTTCCGCCACGCGGCTTCCGCCGGTTGAGCGTGACCTTCGTCCAGCTCGCGCCGGGCTAGACGCATCTGCACTGAACTATCGAAGGAATCCATTGCCGCCGCACGCTGCAAGTCGTGCAGATTATCGGCGTGCAGCGACAGATAGTACCGAACCTGATCCGCAGTCCCCCAAAGCAGCAACACCCCAGCTGCGCCGATTCGAAGTTGGCGCGCGGCAGCGGTCCCGCCGGTCAGCCAGCGCCACGCATAGGACAATCGGCTTCCGGCTCCAGACGCCGCATCGGAGATGCGATCCCGCGAACTAAGCAAAAGCGCTGCAATCTTTCCATCGCGCAACTTCCAGATGGCCCCATCCAGAAGGAAGTGGTGAATGTTCACCAGCGCCGTGAAGATCAGGAAACTTGTGGTGAAGTCGTGATGGAACACGCGGCTCGCGAGCCAGGGTCCAGGAACAAAGAGCGCGATGCCCCCGGCAATCAGCACGCCGAAGTATGCCCATGCGCGCCAAGGCCGGCTGCTCCCGCTGGTAGCCTCGCGACGAGCGTAGTAGCTCGTGATCCACAAGTATTGCGCCGAGTGCATCACGGCAAGTACTCCCGAGCTGTAACGGCTCTGCGGGATTGCCAAACCTTTGATCAGCGATATGCCCGCCGGCAATACAAACCACAGAAACTGTGATGAGAATAAAGTGAGCGACGGCAGCAGCTTTCGCCAGCCCGTCTCTCTTGCCAGGCGCGAGAGCCCAAACCCAGCCAGGCCCACAAATGCCAATGCAAGCAGGATTTGCTCCCACCGACTCACGATCGCAGGTATTCCAAGCGAAATAAAAAGAGGATCGGGGGAAGCCCCGGTATGGAAGCCGAGGAACAAGATCAGGTATGAAGCGATGAATGCGCTGTAGAGCGCCCGGCGCACTGCTTCACTCGGCTTAGCGCCAGCCCTGCGCGCAAACATCATAAACAGTCCGTAGTTTTGTCCGCTGTAGTGCCACGGGCTCCAGGTTAAGTAAATGGTGAAGATCCATGGCAGAATCCGCACCCAGGAGTGGGCCAAGACCAGGGTCAGCACGATCAACGCTGTGATGTGCACTGTAAAGATTCGGTATTTGTGAAAATCCTCCTCGCGACGATAGGCGCGATAGATGGTCGCCATATAGTGCGGGTAGTTGAAAAACAGAGCCAGGGCGTAGAAGGCGACCGACCAGGCCCGCGCGCTTGAGGCAATTGAGAAGTAAGAGATCAGCAAGAGCGGCGCAGACCACGCTCCACATCCGACCATCAGATCGAGCCATGGAGAGTAGATCCACGGCGATGCCGGAGCAGTTCCCTCGCTCGGATTGAGTTTGGATGTCGCCATTACTTTTAAGTGGGTTGATCGGATTATAGGCGGCAGAAGGGTAACCACCCGGGTAACGAAGGTAACCGACCCTTTACAATGCGCAGGTGAAGCATTGGGACGTAATCGTCATCGGCGGCGGGATCATCGGGCTCTCGTTGTCGATTGAACTGAGAAAAAGAGGCGCGACGGTTCTGGTCGTTGAGCGGGGCGAGCCCGGCCGCGAAGCGTCGCACGCCGCAGGCGGCATGCTCGTCGATTGCCCCCTTGAAACGCCCTCGGCTCTACAGCCGCTAGCCACCGCCAGCGCACGCATGTACCCCGAGTTCGCACACGAGCTCGAGGTGGAATCTGGCACGAAAGTTGATCTGCGCGACCAGGGCACGATTCTGTTTCCCTCCGCCGAGCATCTTTCCTCTTCGTCGCTACAAGCGGCGACGCTTCCTGCCCCTCTGGCGGAACTCGAACCAGCGCTTGCTGATTTCAATCGGCCCGCTTTCTTTCTGCAGGAGCGCAGCGTCGATCCGCGCACCCTTACCTCCGCAGCCCTACAAACAGCAAAGCGCCGCGCTGTGGACATTTCGTCAGGCGATGAGGTCACTGCGGTCGATGTTTCGAGCGGCCGAGTCGCCGACGTCATCACCACCAAGACCTCATTCCGTGCGCCAAAGGTCGTCAACTGCGCCGGCGCGTGGTCGGGTCAGATCGCGCCCCAAGCTTTTCCCACGCGGCCGGTCAAGGGACAAATGCTTTGCCTGGTCTCTCCATCGCGCAATCTGATCAAACATGTGATCCGCTCGCCCGAGGTCTACTTGATCCCGCGCAGCGACGGAAGAATTCTGGTCGGAGCCACGGTGGAAGAAGCAGGCTTCGACAAGCGCACCAATGTCGAGACAATTCAGCGCCTACACCGCGCCGCGATCGCCTTGATCCCCGAGTTGCACAACGCCAAGATTCTCGAAGACTGGGCCGGTCTGCGCCCCGGAACTCCCGACGCACTGCCGATTCTCGGCGCAACCGCCACTCCCGGCTATTACGTAGCCACCGGCCACTTCCGCGACGGCATCCTGCTAGCCCCCATCACTGCTCAGGTGATGGCCGAAGTAATTACAGGAACGCAATGCAGTCACGACATAAAGCCTTTCTCGCCAGCCAGATTCTCCAACTAGCAGATTGCCGAAGGAGGACCTCCCGTGGGGGACGGCCGCCTCGCCCGTCCCGCCGAGGGAAGCGAGGCACGCAGGCTGTGCTGCCGCTCGCGCGCCGCTCCCAATCGCTTCGGGTATACTGAAGCGTTTTCCGCAATCGCCAGATTTCAACCAGCTGCGCTCCGTCACAGAAAGGATCACCCGATGGCCTCTCCCGCAGTAGAATTTGCCCGCAATAATCAGAACCGTTTCCTAAGCGAACTAAAAGACCTCCTCCGCATCCCGAGCGTCAGCACGCTAGAAGAACACAAGCCCGACGTCCAACGAGCTGCCGACTTCGTGGCCAATGAACTCCGGCGCATCGGCATGGAAAATGTCGAGGTCATCCCCACCAAGGGTCATCCTCTTCTCTACGCCGACTGGCTGCACGCTGCCGGTAAGCCGACGGTCCTTTGCTACGCGCATTACGACGTGCAGCCGCCTGATCCGCTCGACGAATGGCTGACTCCACCCTTCGAGCCCACCGAGCGCAACAACAATATCTACGGCCGAGGAGCAGTGGACGACAAAGGCCAGCTCTGGATGGAAGTGAAAGCCCTCGAATCGCTGATGAAATCCGGCAACGGCAAGCTGCCAATCAACGTCAAAGTGATTTTTGAAGGCGAGGAAGAAGTCGGCGGCGAATCCATTACCGAGTATGTCCGCAAGCAGAAAGCCAAGTTAAAAGCCGATTTCGCCCTGGTTTGTGATACTGAACTCTTCGCGCCGAACCTTCCCACGCTGTGCGTCGGCTTGCGCGGCCTGATCTACACCGAGATCGAAGCCGTCGGCGCCAAAATCGATCTGCACTCGGGCATGTACGGTGGCGCCGCACCCAATCCCTTCTTTGCTCTTATCGAAATCATCAGCCGGCTGAAAGACGCCAAAGGCAAAATTCTCATCCCCGGCTTCTACAAGAATGTGAAAGCTCCCAGCAAAGATGAACTCAAAGCGTGGAGGCGACTCCCCTTCAACGAGGAGCACTACCGCAAAGTCGAAGTTGGATCAAAAGTCCTCACCGGCGAGCCCGGCTACCCGGTTCTCTACCGCACCTGGGCGCGCCCCACGCTCGAAGTCCACGGCATGCCTGGAGGATTCATCGCCGCCGGGGCCAAGACTGTCATACCAGCCAAAGCCGCAGCAAAAGTTTCCATGCGTCTTGTGCCCAATCAGGATCCCAACGACATCCTGAAGCGCTACACAGCTTTTGTCAAAAAGCTCACGCCCAAGGGCATCGAAACCAAAATCAAAGTGTGGAGCAAAGGCCCGGCCAGCGTAGTTGGCACCGACAACCCCTACATCAAGGCCGCGACTGAAGCGCTGCACGACACATTCAAGAAAGAAACCGTCTTCATCCGCAGCGGCGGATCGATCCCCATCGTCAACGATTTCTACCAGGCACTGAAGATTCCCAGCGTGATGATGGGCTTCGGTCTACCCGACGACAACCTGCACGCCCCTAACGAAAAATTCCACATCCCCAACTTCCACCGCGGCATAGAGACCATCTGCCTGCTCTTCGAAAAGCTGGGAAGCAAATAGGCAGATAAGGACGACTACTTCAAGATTGTCATCCTGCGCTGAGCCGAGTCATTCGCCAAGCGAATGCCTCGGCGACGTCGAAGGAACGCTACCCTGCCACGGCCCTTTCCTGGAATTATTGTCTTAGACCGCTAACTGCGTTACCATAATCCTGCTCTCGCGGTTCTCCCACCTCGTCCTTCCCTCACCCAAAAACCAGGCAAGTGCTGCAATGCGTGTGCAACCCGGTGCGCTCGGGCTTAAGGCCATACAATATATAGTGTTATATTGCTTGACCCCACCCCGATTTCACCGTTACAGTAGCTCTAATTTGTGCCTACCCGATCCAGCCCGGGGTGGGGGAGGTTCGCGCAAGCACCGTTTCGGCGCTGGAGGTATCAGTCTGGTAAACAGGCCGGCAAGCAGCACAACGAAAGACTGGCCACTGCTTCTCCAAGGAGTCCACGTTGCTTAAACTGAAGCGGCTTCAGATTCTCGGATTCAAATCGTTTTGCGACCGCACGGACCTTAAGTTTCACGGGGACGGAATCGCCGCCATCATCGGCCCCAACGGCTGCGGCAAGTCGAATATTGCGGACGCCATTTCCTGGGTGCTCGGCGAGCAGTCGGCCAAGACACTGCGCGGCTCGCGCATGGAAGATGTGATCTTCGCCGGAACCCGCGATCGCAAGCCCACTGGCATGGCTGAGGTTTCGCTTACCCTGATCGATCCCGAAGAATATCCGGGTCGTGATGCCGACGCGCCGACCGAGATCGACATTCAGGATGAGCTTCCCGTCAGTGCAGAAGCCGCGCGACGTCCGGCCGAGGACTGGGACGAAGCCGCCATCCGCGCCCACGCCGCCGAGGAAACCGAGCGCGCCGTGGAAGACGCGCAGCCCGGCAAAACAGAAGAAGTAGAGATTCCGCGCTCGAAAGTAAATACGCTGGCTGTCGCTTTCCCCGACGACGAGCCGGTGTTCGCACTTCCAGTCCACGCGATTGTGCCGATCGCAACTTCTGCCGCTGTAAGCGGTGCAACTCAGGTCGTGCTGAAGATCCGCCGCAGGAAGTTCAATCAGCAGCAGTTCCGCGCCGGTGAAATCGTCGTCACGCGTCGCCTGTTCCGCTCCGGTGACAGCGAGTACTTGCTGAATGGCAAACTCTGCCGACTGCGCGACATTCAAGAGCTCTTCATGGGCACCGGCCTCGGGCCTGAGACCTACGCCTTGATTGAACAAGGACGCATCGGACAGATTCTCAGCAGCCGCCCGACGGACCGCCGGGCGATTCTTGAAGAGGCTGCGGGAATCACAAAGTTCAAGACGAAGAAGCGGCTCGCCGAAGCTCGCCTTGAAGATGCCAAGCTGAACCTGGCCCGCGTGAACGACATTTTCGACGAAGTCACTCGCCAGATGAATTCGCTGAAGCGCCAGGCTTCGAAGGCCGAGCGCTATGCCAAACTGCGCGAGGAAATGCGAGCCCAGTTGCGCATCGTTCTGGCCAGCAAGTTTGCCGCTATCGAACAGGAGAGCAGCGAACTCGACGCGCAGCTCAACGCTCTGGCCGACGACATGCAGCACCGCGCCGAATCCGTGCAGCAACTTGAATCCGAGCATGGAGAAGGCACCGAGCGCGGCTATGCGATCGAGACCGAGCTGCGCGAAAATCGCGATCGCCTGAGCCAAATAGACATGGAAATCGATCGCGCCCGCGCCCGGCGCCAGCACAACGACGAACGTTGCGCCGAGCTCGTTGTTCGCTCTGCCTCGGCGGAAGCGGAACTGGCCCAGGCCCGTCATCGCCTGACGGCCCTTGAGGCCGAGCGCGATTCCAACCGGCAGGTGCTGGAATCAGCCGCGGCCGATCTGGCTGCGGCCCAGTATGAACTTGCTTTGTCGCAGCAGGAAGCGGCAGCCGCGAGCACTGCACTGGCCGAGCTTGAACACCAGCAGGAAGAGTCTCGCGTTGCCATCTTTGACACAGTGTCGTCAGCCTCGCGGCTTCGCAATCAGCTCGCACAGGCCGAAGAGCGCCTCGCCGGCGCGGATCGCGAAGCCGGTCGTCTGCAAGCGGAAATAAGCAATGCCAACCTGCGGGTGGAGGTTTTCGGCGGCCAGCGCGGGCAATTGGCCCTCGAGTTCGAAACGGTTACGCAGCGCGTCGCCGGAATCAGTGCAGAGATCAGCCAGCTTCGCCGCGTGCTCGAAGCCAAGCGCCTCGAAGAAACCAAGGCGAAGACTCATCTCGACCTGCTCCGCGCGGAATTCGCCACCGCCCTGGGAAAGAAGGGATCTCTCGAAGCCGTCATCGCTGAGCATGGATACTCGACTGAATCAGTGCGCCGCCTCTTCCAGTCGGGAGTAATGCAGAGCGGCCTGGCGCCCGTCGGTGTGCTCGCCGACTTTCTTGAAGTCGAGCCGCGGTTTGAGCGTGTGGTCGAGGATTTTCTGCGCGACGAATTGAACTACATCGTGGTCAAGTCCTGGGACGCTGCCGACGAGGGGCTTCGCCTGCTGCGCAGCGACGTCGACGGCCGCGCAACTTTCCTGGTTCATCCCGAAGACGCGCAGGCCAAGTTCTCCTTCATCCTCGACGAAGCTGCGCACTGCGCGCCACCTACGGCTTCCATCGTGCCTCTTAAACACACCATCCGGGTTCTCGACGGCTTTGGAAAGTCGCTCGAAGTGATCTTGCCGAAACTCCGCGACGGCTATATCGTTCCTGGCTCCGACACGGCGCGCGGCCTGGCGCTGGAAAATCCCGACGCATTCTTCCTCTCGCAATCTGGAGAATGCTTCCACAATGTGACGGTCACTGGCGGCAAACAGCGCGCCGAGGGCCCGCTCTCGATGAAGCGCGAACTCCGCGAAGTTTTGCGGCAGCTTGAGGATCTGGAACGCGCTCTGCGTGAGGAAGAGATGCGAGTGCTGACGCTCGGCAGAGAAATTAAAGACTTCTCTTCCCTGCTGGAACGTCTCGAAGGCGAGAAGCGAGAGGCCGAGCATCAGTCGATGACCTCAGGCCATATGCTGCAGCAACTGGATTCGGAGATGGCCCGGGTTAGCGAGCGCGTGAGCGTGTCGAAAGCGGAGTTGGAGCGCCTGGGCGCAGAGCGGGCCGAGCAGGAGTCGATTGTGGCTGCGCGCCGGACTGAGATCGCCGCACTCGAACAGACTCGTGCCGAAATCGAACAGCAGATTGCAACCGCCCAGGAATTGCTCGGCACGATGCGTCAACGGCGTGAGGACGCAGCCCAGGCCAGCTCGCAGCGCGTGGCCCGGGTCGCAGCGCTGGAGGAGCGCCACCGTTCAGCAACCGCTGTGCTTGGAAGAATTGATTCGCTGTTCGCGGAAATGAGCGAGCGCCTCCAGGCTCTCGGCTCGCAGATTGAAGCCGCTGCCGCCGAGAAGCTGCAGCGCGAAACGGAGAATCTCGAACTCGAGCAGCAAACCGCCGACTTCGTGGCCGAGCGCAACGCAGGTCAAGCGCGGGAAGGGTTGCTGCAATTCGAGAAGGATCAACTGCGCGCGCGGCTCTCTGAAATCGACGAGCTTCTCCGGCATGCCAGGCAGCTTCTCGACCAGGCTCGCGACCGCCGCGGTGAATTGCAGGCGGCCGCAGCCAAGCTGCAAGCCGACGCTATGTACATGGCCGATACCTGCTTGAACGAATTAGGAATCGAGCGCGCCGCTTTACTGGCCGACGCGACGCTGGAACTCGTTACCGGCGACGAGCTGGCGGCTTGTGACCAGCTTCATCGCGAGATGCGCGCGAAACTCGAAGCCATGGGTCCGGTGAACATGATGGCGCTCGAGGAGTATCGCGAGACTGCCGAGCGCCACGCGTTCCTCGATGCCCAGCGCAAAGACCTGATTTCCTCCATCGAGAACACCACGGCGACCATTCGCGAAATCGACGAAGTCTCGCGCCAGAAGTTCGAGGAGGCCTTCACCAAGATTAACGAGAATTTCGGAGTCACTTTCAAGAAGCTGTTCGGTGGCGGGCACGCGTTCATGAAGCTCACTGATGAGGAAAATTCCGCCGAGAGCGGCATCGACGTGGTTGCATCGCCTCCCGGCAAGCGCCTGCAGAGTGTGCTGCTGCTTTCCGGAGGGGAAAAGGCGCTCACTGCGCTCGCTTTGCTGGTCGGCATCTTCCAGTACACGCCGAGCCCGTTCTGCATCCTCGACGAAGTGGACGCACCGCTGGACGAGGCCAATATCGGCCGCTTCACCGAGCTGGTAAAAGAGATGAGCATCAAGACGCAGTTCGTCCTAATCACGCACAGCAAGAAGACGATGAGCATCGCACCCGTCCTGTACGGTGTGACCATGCAGGAACCCGGGGTGTCGAAGCTAGTCTCGGTGCGTTTCGGAGCTGCATAGACTCAGAGATCAATGATCGATCCGCGCGCCGCCGCGAGGGGCTGAGTTCGGTTTCGGAACCTTTCGGTTTCGACTTTTCGGTTTTGGAACTTTTCGAGGGGAAAACAAATTCCTTGGTATCGGGGACGTGGAATCTGGCATCCAATCGGCAGGAGGAATTATCGATGTCAGTTTTCGACGAGAAATATCGAGTCGTCGGCGTCGAGAGTGACCGCCTCCTGCTACGCGGGGTGCACACCGGCGATGTGTTGACCATCGTCAACTCCGAGCCCGAGGTTCCTCTTACCCAAGAAGAGTATCCGCTGGGCAAATTGATTGCTTTGACGGACCCCTCCACTACACCTCTGAATTAAGAGGCGTTCCGCAAACTCCTCACAGGAAAACAATCAGGCCGGAGCGGTGTTTCTTTTATAGATTGCCGAATCAGCATCGTACTCGCGAAACCAGTGGCAGTGGAGTTAATCTAAGGGAGGGAATACTGAGGAGGGTGTGTGCGTTGCGGACGATGCGGCAACGAGAATGACGCGACGAACCGCTTTTGCGGAATGTGCGGGGCGTCTCTGGTAACCACGCCCCTTCCTGGCGGACGGTCTGCCGCGCCTCCTGCACAAACTGCGGCCCCACGGACGGCCGCTGCTCCGGTGAAGCCGGTTCCGGTGCACCCTGCACCCGGACCGAGCGAAGAAGCCGCCCTCTCTAAGCCTGCGAGATTTCGCACTACGAACGTGGAGCCCAGTCAGACGCCTCTTCGGTCGGAGGTTAGGGCGAGCGAGGGTCGGCCGAGTCCGGGTCCGGTGATCACGGGGCACTCTTTTCTTGGCTTGAGCACTCCCGGACCCGCCGTCGATCGTCATGATGAGCGCGATCCTTTGCGACCTTCTTCTAATTTGGACTATCTTCTCGAAGACGAGGACGAACCGAAACGGGGCTGGGGGAAGCTGGTCTTGATCGTCGTCGCTCTGGCCTTGGCGGTGGGATTTGGCTACCTGCACTTCAAGCAGACTGGATTCGGCGAGTTGACCGGGAGCGGCCAGAAGCCTGCCGCGGTGAAACCAGTGCCGGAAGCCACGCAGGGAGCGGATTCCGGAGGTGCGGCAGGAACGGCAGCTCCGGATGGCAGTACTCCCGCTGGCGGAACGGCGACTGCTCCCGCCACCGGTGGCGCGACGAGTCCGGGGGAACCGGCTGCGGGAACTGGGACTCCTTCGACAGGTTCGCAGATAGCGCCGCAGACAACTCCGTCGCCGGTGTCGCCTTCTCAAACTGTTGCCTCGCAAGCGCAGTCGGACGATCCAAACTTGCCAGCGGCCTCTGCGCCGCCAACTGCGAGTTCCAGTCCCGACACGCAAACGACTCCGGCCCAGCCGGCGCCCGAATCGAAAGCGGCGACTCGCAAGCCCTCTGCGTCGGCAAAGCCGGTTGATCCTGTGACCTACGCGGAGCGCTACATTTATGGACGCGGGGTGCGTCAGGACTGCGATCATGGCATGCGGCTGCTGAAGCCGGCGGCAGAACAGGCTAATGCGAAGGCGATGATTTCGCTGGGAGCGCTGTACTCAACGGGAACATGCACGCCGCGGGATCTACCCACGGCCTACCGGTGGTTTGCGCAGGCTCTACACCAGGAGCCGGACAATCAGGCCCTGCAAGACGACATGCAGAGATTGTGGAGTCAGATGACGCAGCCGGAGCGGCAACTTGCCATTAAGTTGAGCCGGTGATCCGGACTTCTCTCGCAGTCGAAAGCATCTCTCGGCGGCTGAAGACGCGGCCAATGCTTCGGCGAAAGGCAATCCGACAGAGCTGATTTTTCGTATGTCTTTATAAGGAATGGAACTGGCGTTTGTTGAGTGCGCAACCACAAGGCATTTCGGCGGATCTGGCTCTGGTGACGGGCTTGAAGTCCGGCGATCAGGGGGCGATGGCGGAGCTCTATGACCGCTATTCTTCGATCGTGTACGCGGTTGCCTTGCGGGTGCTGGGCGATACGGGGGCGGCGGAAGACGTGTTGCAGGAAGTTTTTCTGCAATTGTGGCGCAAGCCGAGTGCTTTCGATGCGGCGCGCGGGAGTCTGGGAAGCTGGCTGGCTGTGATTACTCGGAACCGCGCGATCGACTTCCTTAGAAAGCGGCGGCCGGAAACGGATATTGACGACGTGGTCTTGTCAGTGGCGCCGGACTTGGCCGGGGACGCGGAACGGGCTCGGACCGCGGAGAAAGTGCGCGGCGTGATGGGAACGATGGCGCCGGCGCAGCGCAGTGCACTGGAGATGGCTTATTGGGAAGGCATGAGCCACTCCGAGATTGCGGACAAGACGGGAGAGCCACTGGGGACGGTGAAGACCCGAATTCGGGCGGGGTTAATTGCCTTACGGAAGGCGTTCCAGGGTTGAGTGAGTTGCGGAGCCGCGCTCCGCGGACAGCCGAGGCGGCTGTCCCTACATTGGATTTGCTTGAATAACAAATGAGCGGGCACGAACAATGCGCTGACGATCTTGCACTGTACGCGCTGGATGCGCTGCGGGGGGAGGATCGCGCGCGGGTGGATGAGCATCTGGCGACGTGTGCGGCTTGCCGGCTCGAGTTGGAGCAACTGCGCGGCGACACGGCATTGGTGGCGCTGTCGGCGGCGGGGCCGCGGCCTCCGCAGCGGGCGCGCCAGAGATTGCTGGATGCGGTGGCGCGGGAGGCACGCGTGGCAAGAGTAGCGCAGACGTCGGCTCGCGCTTCGTGGTGGGGATGGTTGGGATGGGCGGCCACGGCAGCGGTGGTGGTTTTCGCGCTTTCGTTGTGGCGGGAGAATTCTGCGTTGCAGCAGGGTTTGGCATCAATGAATTCGCGGGCGGTGGAGAGCAGGCGAGAGGTGGAAGAGCTGCGCAGGATCGCGGCGCCGATCCTTGATCCTGGGACGCAGCGGATTACACTGGTTTCGACGAAGGCGGCGCCTCAACCTCAGGGCAAGGCATTCTATTTGCGGAACCGCAGCAGCCTGGTCTTCCTGGCGAACAACATGCCGCCTCTGCCACCACGGAAGGCCTACGAGTTGTGGCTGATTCCGGTTAACGGCGCGCCGATTCCGGCGGGAGTGTTCAAGCCGGATGCGCATGGCAGCGCGAGCGTGGTGAATCCCCTGCTGCCGGCGGCGGTTGAGGCGAAGGCGTTTGCCATCACAGTGGAAAATGAGACCGGCGCGACCGCGCCGACGACGCCGATCCTGATGATGGGAGCTGGTGAGTAGGACAAGTGTGCGGCTCGAAGTCAGTTGTGCAAGCGCGTGCGCCCCGCTGCGCGGGACGGCCCTTCGGCTTTGCTCAGCGCAGGCGAGGCGGCTGTCCCCACATAAGCTGTGTAGGTCCTACCTTAGTTTTGCTTTTCCAGAACTATCGCGGCTTTGGGCGCGTCGATGTGTTCTTTTCTATAGGCGCGGGCTACGTCGCCTAGGGGCGTCTCGTATGGGAGGGACCCGAGTTCCGCCAGCGGAACTTCACCCGTCGCATAGGTGTACGGGGAAAAGTTGCTGCTTAGCAGGCTGGTTTCCTGAGCCATGGCGTGTTCAGCGGCGCGCAGGGGATGTTCATACATCACAACCGGCGCGGGCGTGTTGCTCAGGATGGGAGCGCTTTGGGCGAAGGCAGGGGCGGCGCAGAGAAAACAGAAAGCGATGATGATGGTTTTCATAAGATGATCCTATTCCGGGGGAAACTGCATATTCAGGCGAAAGAACTCGCGGAATGGCCGAGTAGCGCGGCTTCCGGGGGTATTATGGCAATCGGTGTACCAAACTGAGGCCGCTGGGATTCGAGTTAGGAGTAGCAAAACGAGGCTAGGCGCAAGAATTTGCACATGTGTGGAAGAACGGGGTCCATGGCCTTGCAAAAACGAGTTCCATCGATAGCGAATTTGGCGGCACGCCTTAAGAGATGCCCTTATACAAACCGTCCCTTGATCGGCCACTGCCGTATTTCCTGAAAACTGAATCACTCGAGATGACGCCTTCCAACTGGCGGGCGTTCGCGCGATTGACTACGGGTACGAGCGGGTAATCGTTCACATAGCGGAGAGCAGAGTCGAGCGGGAGATCAGGATACAGGCTGGGCACGGACTGCGTGGGAAGAACCGAGGCCAGCGTGTGGTCGCCCTTCCCTTCCCGAAAAAGACGCTGGAGCTGGTCGCGGCTGATTATGTTCCAGCCAGTGGGATGCATGCGCACCAGAAAACTGGAGTCAGTGGAATCCTGCACGCGGCGAGCATTGGCGTCGACGTGATCCTCAGCGCTGAGGATGGCGTCGGGTACCGGAAGCATGGCGTCTTCGACGCGAAGGATGGTTTCTTCGCGATCCTCTTCCAGTGAGGGGAGGATGAGGCCATCCTGGCGCGTGAGCATGTCGAAGATGGGAACGGTTTGCAGGCTGCGCGAGATTACATAAGAAAATGTGTTAGCGACGATGACGGGGACGACGATCTCGTAGTTGCCGCTGACTTCGAGAACCATGAAGACGGAAGTCATGGGGACGCGAAGGAATCCGGCGAAGAGGACGCCCATGCCGACCAAAGCATACGTGCCAGTAGAGCCGGTGGGGTGATGAAAGAAGATGCGCTCGATCTCACCGACAGCCCCTCCGACTGCGCCGCCGAGCATGGCACCGACAAATAGTGTGGGCGCGAACATGCCGCCGGGTGCGCCGCTGACGAAGGAGAGGATTGTGGCGAGAATCTTGAGAACGGCCAGCATGGCAAGGATTTTCCAGGCGTACTGGCCGTGCATGGCCTGGTCCATGGAATCGTAACCGGCGCCCATGATTTGGGGCGCGCCGAGGAAGGCGATGAGGCCGATGAGGAGTCCGGCTAGCGCGGGCTGAAAGTATTGCGTCCAGTGCGGCAGCGCTTTTAGGCGGGGGCGCAGATAGCCGATCGATTTAGCGAAGGCTACTGAGGCTAGTCCTCCGACAATGCCTAAGACGGCGTAGGCGATGAGTTCGGTGGGGCGTTTGAAGGTAGTGACCGGAATACGGAAGAGCGGTTCGCTGCCGAGAAACCAGCGCACGATCACTACGCTGGAGACGGCAGAGAGCACGACGGAACCGAGGATGCCGGCGCTCCAGCGTCCGATGACCTCTTCGATGACGAAGAGGACGGCGGAGATGGGAGCATTGAAAGCGGCGGCCAGGCCGGCGGCGGCCCCGACCGGCGCCATGAGGCGGAGCTTCTCGCGGGAGATTTGGAGCTGGCGTCCGAGCGCGGAAGCGATGCCGGCTCCTATCTGGAGAGAAGGATCTTCGGGACCGAGCGATTGGCCGGAGCCGATGGCGATCGCTGCACAAATGAACTTTCCAACAGCGGTGCGGAATGGAATGAATCCGTTAAAGATGTAGAGCGCGGCCTTGGTCTGATTGACGCCGCTGCCGCGGATGCTGGGAAACACATGGATCACAAGGGCGGCTACGACCAGCCCGGCGAGCGCCGGGACTGCAAACAGGCGCCAGCTGTGAGTTTGCGGGAGCGGGCCGAGCAGGGCCAGGTGCATCCAGTCAATGGCGAGCCGGAAGCAGACCACGGCGAGGCCGGCGAAGATTCCGATGAACACCGAGAGGATGAGAAAAAACAATTCTTCGTTGAAGACTCCCTCGAGAGTGGAAAATAGGCGCCGCGGGCCCTGAAAACGAACGGCCGCGGAGTTTGCCGAAGAGGCAGGATCGCTCATTGACCGGCGCCCTCGCGTTTTTGGGAGATCAGGAGCAATGCGAGGTCGAGGCCCTTCGGTTGGCCACAGGTCGCCGCCGTCTGCTGTTCGATTTGGAGGACAACATCCATGAGGGCATCGGGAAGGTCGGTTTCCGCGGGGGAGCGGAGACGGGCTAGATCTGGTTTGGCGTCGGCCCACAGGGCTTGCAGGCTGGCAAGTGGCGTCGCGGCGGGCATTGCCGTTTTTAGGTCGATGTTCGTCTGCTGGGCACACTCGGTGAGGCGCTTTTCGGACTGGGCGAGAGCGGCGGTGATGCGGCGGTTGCGTTCGGCGTCGGAGATGTGGCTGAGAAATGGATCATTATGGAGAATGAGGTCCGTGGTTTCTAGAAGCTGCCGGGAGTCGGAATCCGACGGATTGGCGTTAATCGCTGCTTGGAGGTACGGGCGGGCGGCGACGTAGTCGCCGGAGTGGTACGCGGCTTCGCCCGCGCCGGCCAGTGCAGCCGGGTTCGCGGGATCGAGACGGAGAACTTGTTCGTACTGAGCGAGCTCGCCGGCGTCGTCCTGGGCCTTGCCGAAAAGTTTCGCGGCTTGAAGATGGGCGGTGGGATCGGGTGGCAAGGCAGTAGCGAGGGCCATGAGTTCGGAGGCCGCTTGGTCACGAGCGCCTTGCTTGAGTAGGAATTGGATCAGCTCGATGCGGGCTTTGCTGCGGTTGGCTTCAGGGTCAGAGTTCCACACTCCGTACATGGCGTTGTGATAGTAGCGCGTCGCATCTTCGATGGAACCGCGGTGAGCGGCGACGCGAGCGAGAGCAAGATTGACCGCGGCATCTTGTGGAGCACGCTGCCAAAGGGCGATGAGGTAGGATTCGGCTTCATCGAGGCGGCGGGGATCGTTGCTATCGCGCAAGGCTCGCGCAAGGCTGAGTTGGTACTGCGAGTTGGTAGGATCGCAGGTGAGGGCAGCGCGAAACGCGGCGATGGCGTCGTCGTAGCGGCCGGCGCTGGCGTCGGCCTGTCCCTGGGCATGGAGCTTGCGGCCGCGGGACTGCTGATTGGCGGTGAAGCGGGCGACGAGATGACCGACCGCCCCGAAAGAGACGACGGCGGCAAGCGTGAGGATGAGGAGCACGACGGGCGCGGAGCGCGGAACAAGTTTGGGGAGTGTCCACGACATATCTCGTATCACGATATCATTTTGGAAAGCCTTCCAGATGAAAAGCACGTACCTCGGGGGCTAAAGCGGGTGGATTTCTGGGACTCTTTTACCGCACGCCTAGAAGGCCTGCTCCACCCGTTGCCAGGTTCAGGTAAGATATTGCGTCCGTTTGGACTGCCGAAGAATGAATCGCGAATTTCACAAGGGATATAGCCAGGAACTGAATCGGGACATGGAGGCCCTGGTTTTCGGGCACGCAGGGACGCCGCTCCTGGTGTTTCCGACCTCCATGGGGAAGTTCTTCGAGTATGAAGATCGCGGGATGATTGGCGTGCTGGCTCCGAAGATCGAGCGCGGCGAGTTGCAAGTGTTTTGCCCGGACGGCGTCGATACCGAGAGCTGGTACAACAAGGGCGTGCATCCTCGGGTGCGGGTGCTGCGGCATTTGCAGTATGAGCGCTACATCCTGCATGAGTTCCTGCCGTTTGTGCGATGGAAGAATCAGATGCCGCGGCTGGCGGTGACCGGGTGCAGCTTCGGCGCTTATCACGCAGTGAATTTTTCCTTCAAGCATCCCGACGTGGTGACGCATTGCGTCAGCATGAGCGGTGCGTTTGATATTTATCAGTTTCTGGATGGATATTACGACGATGATTGCTACTTCAATTGTCCGCCCGACTACTTGCCGAACCAGCATGACGACTGGTTTTTGAGCCGCTACCGGCAGATGAAGATTGTGCTGGGATCGGCGGATTGGGATATGTGTCTGGATCAAAACGTGAAGCTGTCGGCGCTTCTGAATGCAAAAGCGGTGCCGCACTGGCTGGATATTTACGGGGATAATTCGAAGCATGACTGGCCGTTGTGGCAGAGGATGGCGGGGAAGTATTTTTAGCAGTGGCCAGTGCTCTGTGATCAGTGGCCGGTGATCATTAAATGAGATTGAGCGCCGAGGAATGGAGAAGGCTGTGAAGAAGATTGGGATTTTGTTTGGGATGGAGAATACGTTTCCGCCGGCGGTGGTGGAGAAGATCAACTCGCTCGGCGTCGAGGGGGTTGCGGCGGAGTTTGTGAAGATCGGCGGGATTCGGATGGATGAGCCTAAGAAGTATGACGTGATCATCGACCGGATTTCGCAGGATATTCCTTTTTACCGGGCTTACTTGAAGAATGCAGTGCTTCAGGGGACGATTGTCGTCAACAATCCGTTCTGGTGGACGGCGGATGACAAGTTTTTTAACTATGCGCTGGCGCACAAGCTGGGCGTGGCGATTCCGCCGACTGTGATTCTGCCGCACAACAAGCACCCGGAGGGAACGACCGACCAGTCGATGCGGAATCTGATTTATCCGTTGAACTGGCAGGAGCTGTTTGATTACGTCGGCTTCCCTGCTTTTTTGAAGCCTTATTCCGGGGGCGGATGGAAGCATGTTTATCACGTGCATTCGCCGGAGGAATTTTTTCAGCATTACAACCAGACCGGCGATTTGTGCATGACGCTGCAGCATGGCGTGGTGTTTGAGGAGTATTACCGGTGCTATGTGGTGGGGCAGGAGAAAGTTCACATCATGAAGTACGATCCGCGGGCGCCGCATCATGAGCGGTATGTGAAGGGGAATCCTCCGCCGTCGTCGGAGGCTCTGCGGGCTAGGATTGAAAAAGACGCGCTGACTCTGTGCCACGTGCTGGGGTATGACTTGAACACCGTCGAGTTTGCAGTGGAGGGTGGAGTGCCTTACGCGATTGATTTCCTAAATCCGGCGCCGGATGCGGAAATTACGTCTGTCGGCCAGGAGAATTTTGATTGGATTGTGAATGCCGTAGCCGAGATGGCCCTGAAGATGGCTTTGAGTGGTGAGAATCCGGCGAAGGAGTTGCGGTGGGCTGGGTTTCTGAATGGGGCTCCCGTGAAGGAGAAGCGCAAGGGAGAACCGGGGTGGGTGACGGAGCGGAAGCGGGGGAAAGTGGCTAAGTAGCGTGGAGGATTTGAAGAAAAGGCGATTTCTCTGGGGCGTGGGCCTAGCTTGGGCTCCGTGGATTCCAACTCTGGTGGGGATTGGTTACGCATTCAGAGGCATTCTGGAGCAAAAGGCAACTGGGATCGGCGTATTGGCTGGCGGTCTGACTGAGATGTTCGTGCTATGGGGTATCGGTGCAATTCTTATCGGCCAAGTAGCCGCTATCATTTTACTGGTTCGAGCATTTACGCCCGGGCATTGGGCTCGTGGTCTGTTTTCGGTGTTGTCCATCTGCTTGAGCGGATTCACGCTCCTTCTCGTGTTCTTTTTCGCGTGGTTAACCTGGTCTCAGGTAAGCCGGATGTCCGGCCCTGTCTTGCCATAGGAGTAGTTAAGGCGCGCCGGAGCAGCCAAAGACTAAATTGTTACCGTTGTTTGATTGTCTGACGGTTTCATTCCTGTCATTCGTTATACTGTTTACGCGTTCCCATGCCAAGTCAGCGCAGGGGCGCTCCCGGCGAACAGCAGGTTCCTCGCTTCGCTCGGAATGACAAGACGTTTGGTAGCGCGCAATGCCACCTACTTTCACTATCGGGATTGAAGAGGAATATCAGACCATCGATCCTGAGACTCGGGATCTGCGGTCGCATATTCAGGCCGAGCTGCTCGAGAAGGGCAAGCTGATCCTGCAAGAGCGGGTGAAAGCGGAAATGCACCAGTCTGTCGTCGAGGTGGGGACTGCGGTTTGCACGAACATCAAGGAAGCCAAAACCGAAATAAAGTTGCTGCGGCGCAATATTATCCGGCTGGCCGCGGAGAATGGGTTGCGGCTGGCGTCGGTAGCAACGCATCCGTTTGCGGACTGGAAAGTGCAGGAGATCCATCCCGACCCGCGCTACAAGAATATTGTTGAGGACATGCAGCTGGTGGCGCGGGCGAATCTGATTTTTGGGCTGCATGTACATATTGGGATTGAGGATCGCGAGACCGCGATCCACATGATGAATCACGCGCGGTATTTTCTGCCGCATCTGCTTGCTTTGTCGACGAATTCGCCCTTCTGGCTGGGGATGAATACCGGGTTGAAGTCGTATCGCTGCAAAGTATTTGACAAGTTTCCTCGCACCAACATTCCCGATTATTTTCCGAGCTGGGGCGAGTACGACAACTTCATCAAGCTGCTGATCAAGACCAACTGCATCGATAATGCGAAAAAGATCTGGTGGGACATCCGGCCGCATCCGTTCTTTAATACGATTGAGTTCCGAGTGTGCGACATTCCGATGCGCGCCGATGAGACGATTGCGCTGGCGGCGTTGATTCAGGCGACGGTGGCGAAGCTGTACAAGCTGCACACTGCAAATCAGGGATTCCGGCTGTACCGGCGAGCGCTGCTCATGGAAAACAAATGGCGGGCGGCGCGTTACGGCATGGAGGGCAAGCTGATTGATTTCGGCAAGCAGACGGAAGTGCCGGCCAAGGACTTGATTCTCGAGTACCTGGAATTCGTGGACGATGTGGTGGATGAATTGGATTCGCGCGAGGAGCTGAGTTACATCCACAGGATGCTGGAGACCGGTAGCGGGGCGGACCGCCAGTTGCGCGTTTATCAGGACACCGGGGATTTGAAGAAAGTTGTCGATTACATTGTTGAGGAGACGGAAGCTGGGCTGGCGGAGGTTGAGCCGGCTTCAGTTAGAAAAGTCGGATGACCATTTCTGGAAACGAAGTCGGAACTCCCATCGGCGTAAAGGAAGTCAAAACCCCCACCCCTTCGGCAGGCTCAGGGCAGGCTCTCCCCCAAAGAACGGGGGAAGGATGGGGCACCCGGTCACGGGTTTCTTTTGATCCTGAATTTAGTCTCGGAGCGCGCAATGCAGTGAATGTTTGCTTGCGGGTGCGGGTTGACGAGAAACTTTGTTTGATCACCGACGAGGTCACGCTGGAGATTGCGGCGGCCATTGCGCACGAACTGGAGACGCTGGGTGCGCCCTACCGCGCCTGGGTGTTGGAGGATCTGGGAGAGCGTCCGTTGAAGGATCTGCCTCAGGAAATTTTGGAGGATCTGGAGACCAGCCAGGTTTCGATTTTTGCGGTGCAGGCGCAGAGGAACGAACTGCACTCACGCATGCAGATGACGGACGTCGTAAATCGGCGGAAGATCCGGCACGCGCACATGGTGAACATCAATCCGCAGATCATGGTGGAAGGCATGCGGGCGGATTTTCAGAAGGTCGACAGGTTGAGCGCGAAAGTTGTCGCCATGGTGCGCAAGGCGCAGCGGGTGCGGGCCAGGACGGAGGCGGGGACGGATCTGACCGCGGAGTTGAATCCGAATTACAAGTGGCTGAAGACCAGCGGGATTATCACTCCGGAAAAATGGGGAAACCTGCCGGGTGGGGAAATTTTTACTACGCCGGGCGAAGTGAATGGAACGTTCGTGATTGATGGCGTGGTTGGCGACTATTTGTGCGCGAAGTTTGGAAATTTGCGGGAGCATCCCCTCACTGTTCGCATAAAGAACAACCGGCTCACCGACGCGCATTCGGAGAATCGCGAACTGGAAGACGACTTCTGGAAGTACACCCACACCGATGAGAACAGTGACCGTGTGGGCGAGTTTGCCATTGGAACGAACATTGATTTGAAGGAAGTGATTGGGCAGATTCTGCAAGATGAGAAATATCCCGGAGTGCATATTGCTTTTGGGAATCCTTATGGGGCGCATACCGGCGCGGAGTGGGATTCGTCGACTCATATAGATGTGGTGGGGCGGAAGTTTAACATCTGGGTGGACGACGAGCAGATTATGCGCGATGGGAAGTTTTTGGTGGAGGCTTAGGGCGGAGACGCTGCGGGCAGACGGCAGATTCCTCGCTTCGCTCGGAATGACAAACCCTTTGCCGGCGGGACGCCGGCGCTACCTGCACTTCGGCGCTACGATGATTCCTTTCCTTCGAGAGCAATTCAACAGCGGCTTTACCCCCGATAAATATCAGAAATTCTTGCGGCGGATTGACGATGCTTGCGGGACGCATGTGTCGTTCCGGCTGTCGGAGACCCCCTGTTTCTTTCCCAAGGCTTTATTGGACCGGATGGCGGAGGATGGGAAGGAATTGATCCGGCAATTGGTGGACAGTCCGGAGTATCGGGCGCGATCGAATGCTTCCATTCCCGCGGAATTTCTAGTTCCGAATGAGCCGGCGCATCCGATGTTTGTGCAGGTGGATTTTGGGCTGGTGCGGGATACTCGCGGCGAATTGCAGCCTAAGCTGGTCGAGTTGCAGGCCTTCCCTTCCCTTTATGCGTATCAAGTGACACTGGCGCAGAGTTATATCGACGTGTATGGGCTGAATCGGTTCGAGGGCGGAGAGGGGCTGCAATTCTTCCTGGGTGGGTTGGATGCGACGTCTTACCCTGAACTTTTGCGGCGGGCCATTGTTGGCGGCCACGATCCGGAGAACGTGGTTCTGATGGAGATTCATCCGCAGGAGCAGAAGACGCTGCCGGATTTTCTTCTGACGGAGAAGATGCTGGGGATCGAAACCGTTGACATTGAGGCCATCACGAAACAAGGGTCGCAGCTTTATTACGAACGCTACGGGGCGCGAGTGCCGATCCGGCGGATTTATAACCGGGCGATTGTGGACGAGCTGCAGCGCAAGAACGTGAAGCTTGCGTTCGATTGGCGCGACGATCTGGATGTGGAGTGGGCGGGACATCCAAACTGGTATTTTCGGATCAGCAAGTTTTCGATTCCTTACCTGCGGCATGAGTCGGTGCCGAAAACATGGTTTCTGGATAAGCTGGAGCGGGTTCCTGACGACCTGCAGAACTATGCTTTGAAACCTCTTTATTCGTTTGCGGGGTTGGGCGTGGTGATTGCGCCTACGAAGGCAGATATCGAAGCGATTCCCGCGGAGAAGCGTGGGGAATACATTCTGCAGGAGCGGCTGCATTTTGAGCCGGTGATAGAGACTCCGTTTGGCGGGACAAAAGCGGAGGTGCGGGTGATGTATGTGTGGCTCGATCGCTTGCAGGCGGTGCTGACGATTATCCGAATGGGGCGGGGGCTGATGATGGGCGTGGATCACAATCGGAATCTGGAATGGGTGGGGGCATCGGCGGGGTTATGGGTGGAAAGGTAGGAGCGACACGAGACGAAGGGTCGGTGGTGGCGCAGGCAAGTTGCGTGGCTCCTTCGCTTCGCTCAGGATGACAAGAGCTTTTCGTCAGCCTATTCTTTTTACGATCGTGGTTTGGAGTTCTTGGCCGTTGGGGCGGCGGAGGTAGAGTTTGTCGCCGGAGAGGCGAACGGGGACGGGGTCGCCTGGCTTCCACTCGCCGGGAGTGTAGCCATCGGCTGCGGTGGAATCGTATTCGCCGGTATAGACCACGCCTTGAACATTGACGATGACGGCGCGGCGAACGAGGTGAGGGGCCGATTCGCGAAGGATCTCGGCTTCGGCCTGGTGCCAGTTTTCGGTGTCGTGGCCCTCGATCGCTCCGCCTTGCTCGTAGAGGGCTGAGGCGCGGCGGCGGATAGCCTCCCGCATTTCAGGAGAATGGTTCCCGGAAGTCCGCGCCATATCAGAACCGCCTCGCCATCAGGATTGCTAGCTTCATAGTAGTCGCCATGGGGCAACCTGAAACCAGCGGGAGGACACAAAAGGATAGGGTAGTTGTCAGTTTGGGAACGATTCCGATCAAAACGGTACAGTTGACCGGAGCCGCTGACGGGCCTACCATTACCGCGTTCGGGAGTTGGGTCTTCTCATGATTGGCCAGACAGTCTCCCACTATCGCATCCTGGGCAAGCTCGGGGGCGGTGGTATGGGCGTGGTGTACGAAGCTGAGGACCTGAAGCTGGGGCGGCACGTTGCGCTGAAGTTCATCCCGGAAAACCTGGTGGGCGACCCCAAATCGCTGGAGCGTTTTACGCGGGAGGCGAGGGCGGCGTCGCTGCTAAATCATCCTAATATCTGCATTATTCATGGCATTGAGGATAACGGTGGGCATCCCTTCATAGTGATGGAGAAGCTGGAGGGCGAGAGCCTGAAGCAGGCCATCTCAGGACAGCCAATGCAGACCGAGCGGGTGCTCGACATCAGCCTCCAGGTAGCGGATGCGCTGGCCGCGTCGCATGCCAAGGGGATCGTGCATCGGGACATCAAGCCGGCGAACATCTTCCTAACTCCGAGCGGGCAGGTAAAGGTGCTGGATTTCGGGCTGGCCAAGCTGGTGCATAACATCGGCACCGATAGCGATGGAGCGGCCGCGGCGGCTGACAATTCGCTAACCGCTGTGGGGGTGATTCCGGGGACAGCCGTCTACATGTCGCCTGAACAAGCGCGGAGCGAGGAAATCGACTTCCGCAGCGACCTGTTTTCGTTTGGCGTGGTGATGTATGAAATGTCGACCGGGAAGAAACCGTTTACGGGCAAGAACTCGCTGATGACGCTGGATGCGGTATTGCATGAGAAACCAGTTCCGCCGGGGGAATTGAATCCCAAGGTGCCGGTGGAACTGGAGGGCATCATCGGCAAGGCGATGGAGAAGGACCGGAAAGAGCGCTATCAGAGTGCCACGCAGATGAAGGCCGATCTGCAGCAGCTGAAGCGGGAGCAGGAATCTGGGCAGGTAAAGAGTGGTCTGCACCCGGCGAAGCTGCGGGTTGCGAGCAACACGTTTGGCCGGCCGGGTACGAGCCGATGGCAGCTCTGGTTGTTGGTGGGAACGGCGGGAGTATTGCTGACGGTTCTGGCGGCATTAGGAGCTTATTGGTTGAAACACCGGTCGGTTGCCGGCCTGGAACAGGCGAATGCGATCGCGGTATTACCGCTGCAGAACATGAATGGGGATTTCGCGGTGGATTATCTCCGCTTCGCACTGGCAGATGAGTTGACCAGCGCGTTGACGTATTCGCGTTCGCTGGAAGTGCGACCTTCGTCGGTGACGCGGAGGTTTGTTGAAGTGGACCTCGATCCGCACAAGGTTGGCCAGGAGTTGCATGTGGGCAAGCTGCTGACCGGGCACTTCATGCGGCAGGGCGAGCAATTGACCGTGACGCTCGAAGCGATTGACGTGGCAACGGACCGTCTGCTATGGCAGGCCACCGTGAAGGCAGGAGTGAATGACGTCATTGCTCTGCAAAATAAATTGACCACGGAAGTGGAGCGGGGACTGTTGCCGATGCTGGGCGGCGGGTCGGGAGATTTGAGCACGGCGGCGCGTCCGAAGAACCAGGAAGCCTACGACTTGTACCTGCACAGCCTTGCCCTTCCCCATGACGTCGCGCCGAACAAGGATGCCATCAAGGTGCTGGAACATGTGGTAGGAGAGGATCCAGGCTACGCGCCGGCGTGGGATGCCCTGGGGCACAGGTATTATTACGATTCTTACTATGGCGGGGGCGGCGAACAGATGTTCCAGCGCTCGAATGCGGCGTACGAGAAGGCACTGGCGCTGGATCCAAACCTGGTGGGCGCGGCGAGCAGTTTGATCACTAATCGCGTCGAACGCGGGGAGCTAGGCCGGGCTTACGACGCGGCGAGGGATCTGGTGCGGCGGAGGCCGCAGAGCGCCGATGCGCATTTCGCGCTGAGCTATGTATTGCGTTATGCGGGCATGCAGGAGCAGGCGACGCAGGAGTGCGACAAAGCGCGATCGCTGGATCCGGGGAACTCCACTTTCCGGTCGTGTGCTTGGGCGTTTCTGGGACTGGGAAAAACGGACAAGGCCATGGATTTCGTCCATCTGGACCCCGGTACGGAGTGGGCTGCATGGGTCTCGACGTATGTTCATCTGGCCGCGGGGAACATAGCGCAGGCGCGAGAGAGCGTGAAGAACATGTCGAAAAGTTCGACCTACCATCGCGATTTGCTGACGGCGTGTACGCAGGCCCAGCGCCCATCCGACATGGATCGGATTGTGCGGGAGTCGGAATCGTCGGTCATGATGGAGCTTGATCCCGAGGCGTGGTATCACGTGGGGGCGCTGATGGCATATTGCGGGCAGAAGGACCCGGCGTTGCGTTTGCTGAAAGCCGCGGTGCAACAGAATTATTGCTCGTATTCGGCGCTGTTGGAAGATCCGCTGCTGAAAGACTTGCGCAAGGACACGGCATTCAATCAGGTGCTGACCGCGGCAAGTACTTGCCAGGATGCGTTGAAGGAAGGTCGGCAGCAGTAAGGCAGTTCTCAGTTCTCAGTTCTCAGTTCTCAGTTCTCAGTTCTCAGTTCTCAGTTCTCAGTTCTCAGTTCTCAGTTCTCAGTTCTCAGTGATTGGATCCCGATTCTGGCTTACGGGTTACTCTCTTAATTTCTTGCCGGCGTCTAATTTGGAGTATCGCGAGGAAAGAATTTGCGTCGGAGCGGGGGTAGGCCCCATCCTTGTAGGGTGAAATATTCGAGACCCGGCTACCTTGCCAGACGCCCGGAGCGGCTTGTCGTGCGTTTCGTGCGAACCCGAGTTTTCCAGACCTCATTCTTATTTTTTCTGATCGCGGTTCCGGTTGCGCTCTTGGGCTGGTCGCAGCGGGTCGGAGAAAGCCTGGTGCGTGCGGCTGCTACGCCCGAGACTCAGAAGCGAGCTACGCTCGTAGCAGATTTTCCTTTGCTTCCTTATCAGGGGGTTCCTCCCGAAATTCCCCAGGATCGTGGAGCTGCCGGGTTGCGGCTCATGCTGCGGCGGCTGAGCACGACCGCGCGGCTGATGCAAACCGTGGCGCATCCGGATGATGAAGATGGGGGCATGCTGACGCTGGAAGCACGCGGACGCGGAGCCAGCGTGCTCTTGATGACGCTGAATCGTGGCGAGGGCGGCCAGAACAAAGTTGGCAGTAATCTTTCGGACGTGCTCGGGGTGCTGCGCGCGGAAGAATTGCTGGCTTCCGACGAATATTACGGGGTGCAGGAACGATTCTCACGCGTGGCCGATTTTGGGTTCTCGAAAAATCCCGACGAGACTTTCGCGAAGTGGGGCGGGCACGACGTCGCGCTCGGCGACATGGTGCGCGTGATTCGAACATTTCGTCCGGATGTGCTGGTGGCGCGGTTTTCCGGAACCGACCGCGATGGGCATGGACACCACCAGGCTTCTAGCATTCTGACGAGAGAGGCGTTCCGCGCGGCAGCAGACCCGAAGCGGTTTGCTGAGCAGATCGCGCAGGGACTTATCCCGTGGCAAGCCAAGAAGCTTTACATCGGGAATGTTTGCGGGTTTGGCGCGATGACCTGTGAGGACGCGAAGTGGACGTTGAAGCTGAATACTGGCCAGGCGAACGCGGATCTGGGTGGGTCGTATGTGCAGTTCGCCATGCAGGGATTGCGGCACCAGCAGTCGCAGGGGGCGGCGAATTGGAATGTCGATCCAGGAGACCGGTTCACGTTTTATAAGCTGGTGGATTCGGTGCAGCCCCCGATGCTGGATAAAGATGGGCACGAGAAAGACTTCTTCGACGGGATCGATACGACTTTGCCTGGGCTGGCAGCAGGCCTGGGGACCGAGGAATCGAAGGTTCCGCAGTTGCGGCGCGAGTTGACTGAGATCGCGAAGAAGATCGCTGTGGCCAGCGAGGATGCCAAGGGGAGCGATACGTTTGCAGCCGCGGCGCCCCTGGTGGGAGTTGTGGGCGGATTGGAGCAGACCCACTCCGAGGTTGGCAAGAGCACTCTGAGCGTTGCGGTGAAGTCCGATCTTCTGGCACGCATTGAGGAGAAGCGCGAACAGGCGGAGACGGCGCTCAACGAGGCGTTGCATATTACGCTTGAGGCAACCACGGTTTATTCCGTGGACACGAACGGCGAGCCGGTGAAGCAGGTTTTGAAAAAAGAGGCGGATGCGATGACCACGGTTTCACCGGGTCAGGAGTTTCTGGTCGCGGTGGATTTTCACAACGGATCAAAGCAGTCGCTGGTTATGGATGGTCTGACGGTGGAGGTGCCCGAGGGGTGGGCGACGATTTCGAGCAAAACCAAACGATTCTCGGTTGAGCCGGGGCAAAACGCGCGGGTGGTCTTTCGTCTGAGGGTGCCGAAGAATGCGGAGTATACGCGGCCATACTGGCACCGGGATGATCCCGACACCGAGAGCGTGAATCACATCGACAACGAGAAATATGCGACGCTGCCATTCCCTCCTCCGGTGTTGCGAGCGCGAGCGGACTATTCGATTGCTGATGCAGGACGCGTTGCGTTGAAGAACAGCATCGGGGCGACTGTGGTCTCGGAGTTTGTGGATGAGACAGGGGTCGAACGGGCTCGTCCGGTGGCTGTGGTTCCAGCATTCTCAGTGGCACTGGAACCAGGAGCTCAGGTGATCTCGACGCATAACGGCGCTAGTACTACGGTTGCGGTCGGCGTGAGCGGCAATCTTAACCGCTTGGCGAAGGGCGCCCTGCGGCTGGAGTTGCCCGCGGGTTGGCGGTCGGACCCGGTGCAATTGGCGGTGGAGTTTACGCACCGCGGAGACAAGCAGGATTTCCAGTTCAAAGTATTCCCTGCTGGCCTGCAGGAGGGTCGAGCGAAGATTCGGGCTGTGCTGGAAGCGGATGGCGAGAAGTTCAGCGAGGGCTACACGCTGGTGACGCGCGAGGATCTTGGCAGCTTCTACTATTACCAGCCGGCAGTGCAGCGGGTGAGCATTGTGGACGTAAAGGCGCCGCATGATTTGAAGATTGGTTACATCATGGGTGCGGGCGATGACATTCCTACCGTGCTGAAGCAGGTGGGGATGGACGTGACGCTGATTCCTCCGGAGAAGCTTTCGAGCGAAAACCTAAATAGCTATGGGACGATTGTGCTGGGGATTCGTGCTTATGACACGCAGAAAGATGTAGTCGCGAACAACAAGAAGCTGCTTGCTTTCGTGGCGGCTGGCGGAACCCTGGTAGTGCAGTACAACACCGGCGTGGCGGACTTCAATAAGGGTAACTTCACTCCCTATTTCGCGGAACTGAGCCGGGCGCGGGTTTCAGTCGAGGAGGCTCCGGTCGACATTCTGGCGCCGGAAGATGGTGTGTTTCATTATCCGAATGAAATCACGGCGCGCGATTTCGACGGCTGGGTGCAGGAACGCGGCCTTTATTTCATGGACAAATGGGATGAGCATTTCAAACCGCTGCTAAGCTGCCACGATCCGGGCGAGGACGCGCAGAAGGGCGGGCTGCTCGAGGCGCGGTACGGCAAGGGAACTTATATCTATACGGGATATGCGTTTTTCCGGCAGTTGCCCGCGGGAGTACCGGGAGCGGTGCGGTTGTATGTGAATCTGTTGAGCGCGGGACATGAGAAGCAGTGATCAACGATCAGCGGCCAGTAGTCAGGGGTCGGTGGTCAGTAAGCCTAGCTGACAAGGGGTAACGAGGAAAGGCTAAGCGACCTGATGCGCGCAATTCGTATCCACGGCTATGGCGGCCCAGAGGTCATGCAGTTGGAAGAACTGCCCATGCCAGTTCCGGGGCCGGGACAGGTTCGGGTGCGAGTGGAAGCTGCCAGCGTTAATTTTCTTGATGTTCAAAAGCGGCGGGGAGACCTTGTGGGGCAGGCTTTCTACCGCCGTCATGATGAACCAGACCTACCGGCAACGATGGGCAGCCAGGGAGTCGGGGTGGTGGAAGAGCTCGGTCCCGAGGTCAAGAAGGTTCACGTCGGAGACCGCGTGGTCTTCGTTGGGGATTCTTACGCGACGCATGCCCTGGCTCCTGCCGCGTGGCTGATGCCGGTGCCGGACGGCATCACCTCCGAACAAGCGGCGGCGGGAATGAACCAGGGATTTCTGGCTTATGCATTCACACATTTTGCCTATCCAGTGAAACCGGGAGACTGGTGCCTGATTCAGGCGGCGGCTGGAGGCATTGGACTTTTGCTTTGCCAAATGGCAAAGCTCCGCGAGGGGCGGGTGATTGGGGTTACCTCGACGGCGGAGAAGGCCAAGTTTGTTCGAGAGGCCGGCGCGGACGAGGTCATCGTTTCCACGCAGTCTGACATTGCGAAGGAAGCGAGACGGATCACCGGTGGGCGAGGCGCTAATGTGGTTTACGACGGGGTTGGTAGAGATACGTTTGAAGCGAGCCTCGATAGCCTCGCACCGGGCGGATATCTCGTAGTTTACGGTCAGGCCAGCGGGTATGTGCCACCGTTTGATCTTATGAGGCTGCAGGAAAAGGGATCGTTGTTTCTCACTCGCACCAACGGCAGTCCTTACTTCAAGGAATATCCGCACTACTTGCAGCATTTCGTTGACTGGATCAAGCAGGGGAAACTTTCCATTAGGATCGACCGCACGTATCCGCTGGCGGATGCGGCGAGGGCACATGCGGCGTTTGAGCAGCGGCAGGTCAGCGGCCGGGTATTGCTTCTTCCATAGCGGCACGACACACATTCAGCTCAACGGGAAATGCACGCTCCATCTCAAAGCGATTCAAGTTCGCCTGGCCTGATTCGCGGCATGGGCCTGGGGAGCGCTACTGCGCTCAACATGATTGACATGATCGGCGTGGGGCCGTTCATTACCATGCCGCTGGTGTTGAGCGCGATGGGCGGGCCGCAGGCCATGCTGGGATGGATCGCAGGCGCGCTGCTGGCCGTGTGCGATGGGCTGGTCACAGCGGAACTGGGCTCGATGTTTCCGGGGTCGGGTGGATCGTATCGCTACCTGAACGAGATCTATGGGCCACGGAAGTGGGGACGGCTGATTTCGTTTCTGTTTATCTGGCAACTTTCCTTCAGCGCTCCGCTGTCGATTGCCAGCGGGTGCATCGGGCTGGCGGGCTACGCGGCCTATTACTGGCCGGGTCTGGAAACGGTTTACGCTGCGCACACTGCGGCTCTACCCATCCCTGGGGCTGGGTCACTGCAGGTGAGCTGGATTGTGACGCCGGGAACGGCGCTCGCGATATTCATCTGCCTGTTCACGGTTTTCCTCCTCTACCGGCGGATCACCGTGATCGGGCGGCTGTCGAAGATATTGTGGCTGGGCGTGATGGGAACGATTGGATGGATCATCTTCGCCGGGCTCACGCACTTTAACGCCGCTCGCGCGTTCGATTTTCCTCCCGGCGCGTTTACCCTCTCGCCTGCGTTTTTCACCGGGTTGGGCGGAGCGCTCCTGGTGGCCACCTACGACTATTGGGGCTACTACAACGTTTGCTACCTCGGCGATGAAATCAAGGATCCCACGCGGAATATTCCGCGGGCACTGCTGCTTTCCATTCTGCTGGTCGCCTGTCTATATCTGTTGATGAACTTATGCATTCTGGCCGTAGTGCCCTGGCGCGAGATGCTGCAGGCGGGGCATAACAACAACGGATTGTATGTTGTGTCGTTGTTTATGCAGAGGATTTACGGGCCGTGGGCGGCGCGGTTAGTCACTGGGCTGGTAATCGTGACCGCATTTGCGTCGGTCTTCTCGCTGACGCTGGGGTATTCGCGGGTTCCTTATGCAGCGGCGCTGGATGGCAACTATTTCAAGGCGTTTGCCAAGGTGCATCCGGTGTACCGCTTCCCGTATGTTTCGCTAGTGGCGCTGGGAGTAGTCGCGGCGATGTTCTGCTTTCTGCGGCTGCGGGATGCGATCGCGGCTTTGGTGGTGATTCGAATCATTCTGCAATTTCTGGTGCAGGCTGTCGGTGTGGTGGTGTTCCGGGTTACGCGGCCGGAGGTGGTGCGTCCGTTTCGCATGTGGCTGTATCCGCTACCGGCGCTGCTGGCGATCGCGGGATTTCTTTTTATTTTGTTCAAGCGCGAGAACTGGCAAAAGGAAATACGGTACGCGGTGGTGATTTTGGTCGCTGGACTGGTGATTTATTTGGTCCGAGCTCGGCGAGGGCGGGAGTGGCCCTTTGGTGTGGCGAACTCTTCTGGGTAGCTTACCGCATTCAAATCAAAATCTTTACCAGAGGGGGCACAGAGGAACAAAGGTAAAACTTTGGTGGCTGATCATATTTCAATTCCTGTCGTGGAGAGTGTCGCGGGTCGGCGAGCCGACGCGGCTTGGGCGCCGCTGCGCGAGCCGCTGTTTCGTTCTTTGTGGATTGCGGCGGTGATCTCCTACACGGGCACCTGGATGCAGAATGTGGGTGCGGGCTGGCTCATGACGCAGCTCTCGACTTCGCCGCTGATGGTCAGCCTGGTGCAGGCGGCGGCCGCGGTTCCCGTGTTCTTTGTAGTGCTTCCTGCGGGTGCGCTGGCTGACATGGTGGACCGGCGGCGGTTGCTGTTGTTCACCCAAAGTTGGATGGTGGTAGCGGCGGCAGCTCTGGGAGTTTTGACTTTGCTGCATGCGGTGACTCCGTGGACACTGCTCATGTTTACCCTGGTTTTGGGAGTCGGCGCGGTTTTGAATGATCCGGCGTGGCAGGCGATCACGCCGGAAGTAGTTTCGCCGCCGCGCCATGCTTCGGCAGTGGCGCTGAATTCGGCAGGATTTAATGTGGCGCGCGCGGTGGGGCCAGCCTTGGGCGGCGTGGTGGTGGCGACGGCGGGATCGGGCTGGTCGTTTCTGCTGAATGCAGCGTCGTTCTTTGGCGTGATCCTCTTCTTGTGTCGCTGGCAGCGCGCACCGCATGAACCGATGGCTACGCGGCGGGTGCGGGATGCAATCCTGGAGGGCTTTCGCTATGTTCGGGGCGCGCCCCAGGTGAGATCGGTTCTGATTCGCACAGGCGCCTTCAGTATCGGTGCAACTTCCCTGCTGGCGCTGCTTCCGGTGATCTGCCAACCACACGGGGCGCAGGGCTATGGGTTCCTGCTGACCTGCTTTGGACTGGGAGCGCTGGCTGGAGCGGCGCTGCTGGCACGTCTGCGCCTGCGTTATTCGGTGGACGGGCTGGTGGCGGCAGCGACCCTCGTGTTTGCGGCGATGACATTCTCTGCGGGGCAGGTGCATGCCTTCGAGTGGCTTTGTGCGGTATTATTCACCGCGGGCGCGGCTTGGATTGGAATCCTGGCCTGCTTCAATTTAGTTGCGCAGACGATGTGTCCCTCATGGATGCGGGCGCGGGCTTTGTCGATGTACCTGCTGGTGCTGCAGGGCGGAATGGCGATCGGCAGCGCGGTGTGGGGAGAGTTGGCGGCGCTCAAAGGTGTTCCGGTGGCGCTGGCTTGGTCGGCGCTGGCAATGGTGGTAGGGTTGAGCAGCATCCTGTGGCACCGCTTAACTGGGCATGAGTTGAAGATGGCTCCGGCGGTGGCTAGGGATTAGTGGCGAAGCGCTCTCGGGACAACCAAAGGCAGCTATCCCCACATGAGCACGAGGAGATCCTCATGAAGAAGAGACTCGGCTGTCTTGCTTTCTGTTTCCTGGCGCTGACGGCGTTCTGCGCAGCCCAGAATCCCAAAAGCATGAATGAACGCCGGACGGTCACGGAAGTGCTCGACCATACGGTTTTGAATGTGGAGCACGAATTTGTTCCGGCGGCGGAAGCCATGCCGGAAGACAAATTCGGATTCGCTCCGACCGGCGGCGAGTTCAAGGGTGTGCGGACTTTCGCCCAGCAGATAAAACATGTGGCGGCGGTGAACTATGAACTGGCAGCAGCGATTCTAGAAGAGAAACCGCCGGTAGACATTGGCGACGAATCGGGCCCCGCCTCGATCACTACCAAAACCGATATTCTTAAGTACCTGAATGACTCCTTCGCATACGTGCACAAGGCCGTACAGACCATCAACGATAAGAATTTAGTGGAAACAGTAAAGAGCCCGTTCGGAGAAGGAAGGGTGTCGCGTCTCGGCCTGGCGACCAGCGTCGCAGCCCACGTCTTCGACCACTACGGACAGATGGTGGTATATCTGCGCATGAACGGGATCGTGCCGCCGGCCAGTCGACAGATGTAGAAGGAAGCTTCTGATTACTGGCGAGGGGAGCCAGTGTCGCGTCGATCGTCGCTTTGGGGGTCGCTTCGAGGTCCGCGAGCCGCAGCGAACACGCTACAAAGATGCTGGTGAAAGCTGACGCGCGGTTCCTTGGCGACGCGGGCGGGATAGGAATCCAGAGCGTGAAGAAAACTCTGAATCTCCTGCCGAACCTGCGCCCGAGCAAGAAGGACTGGCGCACTGCGCGGTGCGGCGCTCTCCCGTGGCTGGGTCGGGTAGTGCATTCTCCGCTTTATCCTGCTTGCCCCCAAAGAAACTAACCCTGAGCTTTCAAGAAAGCGGCGGCCCGTACCGTTCGGCACGCGTCGCACATGTTCCGTTTGGGGGAGAAGGAAATCTATCCGGGATAGCTCATCTAGTAAATAGCACTTTAGTGGTATATGGAAAAAAGGGCCAGGGATCAGCGGTGGGCACCGCGATGGGTGATGGAAGTGAGGAGCAGTTCAGCGCGAAGTCCCCTGCCCGCAAGATGCGCCTCGACCGAGGCTCGCGTTTTCTTCGCGGGGGAGTCGGGATCGAGGAACACGATGACCGATGGGCCGGCGCCACTGAGGGCCGCGCCGAGGACGCCCCGTTCCCCGGTCAATTCCTGCAGGCATGGGAGCAAGGGGCTGAATGCGGCCCGGTAAGGTTGGTGGATGCGGTCTTCGAGCGCGGCAGAGAGCAGGTGGTGATTTCCTTGCGTGAAGGCCGCGAGCAGGAACATTGAGTTCTGGATGTTAGCCACGGCGTCGGCGCGGGAATATTCCGCCGGAAGAACCCGGCGGGCTTCTTCAGTGGACATGACTTGGTCAGGGATGGCAAGGAGCAGCGGCCACTTCCCTTTTGGACGGACGCAAACCACCTGGGTGCCCGTCTTACCGGACATGCGGGCTACGGTGAGGCCGCCCATCCAGCAGGCGGAAGCGTTATCGGCATGGTGTTCGCGGCGTGAGGCTTCCCCAACAATCTGAGCATCGGTCCACTGCAAGCGGCCGAAGTGATTGGCCAGGGCGATGCCGGCCAGGCGTGCAGCGGCCGAAGAACCGCAGCCTTTGCCGATGGGAATCTCGTTGTTAATCCGAAGCGACAGAGGAACGATTTTCTGGCCTTGCGACAGGAGGATCTCGTTGTAGGTTTTCAGGATGAGGTGGTTCTCGAGGTTGCGGCAGATTTCCTGGTCGCGTCCAGTGACAGTAATGGAGAAGCCGGAGGCGGGGCGCGCCTCGATGGTGATGTAGAGATCCATCGCCAGGGCAGCAGCGTCGAAGGCCGGCCCTAGATTGGCCGAGGTAGCTGGGAGCGCCAGATGAACTGCGGCGGGCCGGGACTTCTTTTTGTTTTTCTTCTTAACCATTCTTGTTTTCGTTCTAGGCATTCGAGTCGGCCGTGTCGGATTTCTCCGCTTGCTCCAAAGTTTTGATCACCGCGTCCAAAGTGGCATCGAGGACGACGGGAGGGTGACGGAATCGATTCAGCTTTGCGCTTTCCTGCTCACCCGCGCTGTCCTTAAACGGGGTGTCTTTAAAAAGATCGCCGCGGTGGAATTCCATCGTGTAGTCGGGATCCTTGAGCAGGTTTCCGGTGAGAACCAGGACGACAGTTTCTTCCGGTTTCACGAAGCCCCGCCGCAACAATTTCTTCAGACCTGCCAGGGTAACGGCGGAAGCCGGCTCGCAACCAATGCCCTCGGCACCGATTTCGGCTTTGGCCTGCGCAATCTCAATCTCGCTCACCTCTTCACAAGCACCAGAAGTAGCTTGAAGCACCTTCACAGCCTTTTCCCACGAAGCTGGATTGCCGATCCGGATCGCCGTCGCCCGAGTTTCAGCTTGCACGCTCACCAGGCGTTTGCCTCCGGCATCGCGCAAAGTACGCACTAGGGCATTGGCTCCTTCGGCTTGAATCACCGACAACTTCGGCAGACTCGGAGTCAGGCCGAGGGCGTGCATTTCCAGCAACGCCTTGCCGATCGCGGAACTGTTGCCGAGGTTGCCTCCGGGCACGATGATGTGGTCGGGCGGATCCCACTCGAGTTGCTCCAGCAACTCGAAGGCGAGAGTTTTTTGTCCTTCGAGGCGGAACGGGTTGATGGAATTCAACTGGTAGACGGGGGCTTGCTTGACGAGCTCTTGCAGCAGCCGGAGACAACCGTCGAAGTCGGTTCGCAGTTGGCAGGTGAGGGCTCCGTAATCGAGGGCCTGCGATAGTTTGCTCCATGAGATTTTGCCTTCGGGCACGAGCACCAAACTACGCATGCCGCCGCGCGCCGCATAGGCCGCCATGGAAGCGGACGTGTTGCCGGTGGAGGCGCAGGCCACCCAGCGGTATCCAGCCTGGCGGGCAAAGGTCGCGGCCACGGTCATGCCGGCATCTTTGAACGAGCCGGTTGGGTTCAGGCCTTGATGCTTGGCGTAAAGGCACGGGACACCGGTGCTGCGGGAGGACTGGGGAAGATCGTACAGCGGAGTGTTGCCTTCGCGCAGAGTGACTATCTGTTGCTCGGAAGCGGGCGTGGGAAGCAGCTCGCGGAATCTCCACACGCCGCTCAGGTCGATGGCTTCGTCTAATGTACGGCGTTCCCGCCAGAGGGATTTGAGGGCTGTGGGGTTCTGGGAATTCCACGACGAGTCGGTGATTTCGAGCAAGTTACCGCACTCCGAGCAGCGGAAATCCTGTGGGGCAGAGCTGGTTACCGAACCGCAGCCGATGCAGCGGAAACGGAACGTGGCCTGGCTGGGTGCAGAGCCTTTCTCAGAAGTGGCGGAGGGAGGCATGGAATCGGAGATTATTTCTGGCCTCGCAGATATTGGTCGGTCTTGTTGATCCAATCGGCACGAGGCGGATTGAAAACGTCGAGATCAACCGTATCTTCGAGCGCCTCGGCTTTATGCGGCATATGCGCGGGAATACAGAGAACTTCGCCTGCGTGGACGACAATCTCCCGTCCGTCGATCGAGAACTTCAGCACCCCTTCAAGAATGTAGGTAAGTTGTTCGTTGTGGTGGCTGTGCTCAGGGACGACGCAGCCTTTCTTCAGCAGCACGCGGGCCAACATAATTTCCTGACCAACGACAAATTGCCGCTGCAAAAGCGGCTTCAGGTGTTCGAGCGGGACCGTGTGCCACGGTATGTACTGCAGTTCAATCTTGCTGGCCGCGCGTTTTGTGACGGCGCGCTGGGCACGGGAGTGAGAACGCACGTTTTTTGCCTTCCTGCCGGCGGCAGTCGTCCGATTCTTCAGTTTCTTTGCCATAGCGTGATGCTCGCTTCACTGATTGTACGGGAAACAATCCGCTGCAAGCAGCCCCCTGGAATCTATAGGCCTTTGTACATGCCACCGTCGACCAGCACGGTCTGGCCGGTGATGTAGGAAGCTCGCTCCGACGCGAGCCATACGATGGTCTCCGCGACTTCACGGGGTTCGCCGAGCCGCTGCAGCGGAGCGTCAGCCGCCCAGCCTTCGAAGATCTGCTGCTCGGTTTTCCCCAAGGCCGAAGCGCGGGCTTTGGCTAACTCTTTCAGCCGGTCAGTCGCCGTGAAGCCGGGGCCAACGTTATTGACCAGGATTCCATCCTTGCCGAACTCGTTGGCCAGGCTCTTCACCAGGCCGACGACCGCTGCCCGCACTGCATTTGAGAGCACAAGATCGGTGACCGGCTGTTTGGTGGTGATCGAGGTAATGGTGAGGATTCGGCCCCAGCGTTTCCGCTGCATGTGCGGGATAACTTCGCGGGCGAAGTACACTGTGCTGAGGAAATTCAGCTCCAGAGCGCGTTGCCATTCTTCGAGTGTGGCGGCGAGGAACCCCTTGGCCGGCGGTCCACCGGCGTTGATCACGCAAATGTCGACGCTGCCGAATTTCTCGACCACGGCGGCGACGAAGCATTTGACAGCAGCAGCGTCGGTGACGTCGAAGGCCTCGGCAAATACCTCTGCGTGATATTGCTTTCTGATCTTGTCTGCGGCGGCCTGCAAGGTCTGCTGGTTGCGGGCGCACATGGCGACGTGGCAGCCCTCCGCAGCGAAGGCTTCCGCGGTGGCGCGGCCCATTCCCTGACTGGAAGCGGCGACCAGAGCAACACGATTCTTCAGGCCGAGATCCATCGAGGGAGGATTATAAACGGTGCGTAGCAAATGCCTTCTCTTGCGGGAGTTCTCGCGGACCATTAGTCTGGAGGAACGAGGTATCCATGAAACGGCACTCGCAACACTCCGAGACCAAGGCGGTACACGGCGCGGCGGATCTGGAGAAGAAAAATGGCCCGCTGAACACGCCCATCTATCAGACTTCCACGTTCAAGATGATCGACAACGACGAGCAAGTTCGGCTCACGGGCACCGACCATTACTACACTCGTTATGGCAATCCGACGAACACGGTTGCCGAGAAGACGATTGCAGAGTTAGAAGGCATGGATGCGGCGCTGACGTTCGCTTCGGGTATGGGAGCGGTTACCACAACGATCATGGCGCTGCTCAAGAGCGGCGACCACGTGGTGGCGCAACGCGATATTTATGGCGGCGTGAGCAAGTTCCTTACCCAGTGGCTGCCGAAGATGGGGATTGAGACGACGTTTGTCGACACGAACGAATATGAGCAGCACGCGCGGGCCGTTCGCCCGAACACGAAGCTGCTTTATCTCGAGTCGCCGACCAATCCCACCTTGCGTGTGGTGGATTTCAAGAAAGTAGCGGCCGTGGCCAAGCAACACAAACTGCTGAGCATGATTGACGCCACATTCGGCACGCCGATTAATCAGCATCCGGCGGAATTCGGCATTGATCTGGTCATGCACTCGGGGACAAAGTATCTTGCCGGGCATTCCGACCTTATCTGCGGAGCCGTGGCCGGGCGGCACGAACTGATCGAAAGAATCTGGGAAACACGGACGACGCTGGGCAACTGCATGGATCCCCATGCGTCGTGGGTGTTGGTGCGGGGGCTGAAGACGCTGGCAGTGCGCGTTGCCCGGCAGAATGAAAATGCGCTTCGCGTGGCCGAGTTCCTGGCGGAGCATGCCAAGGTGCGCAGCGTGTATTATCCCTTCCTGAAAAGCCATCCGCAGTATGCCGTGGCCCGGCAGCAGATGAGCGGCGGCGGCGGTATGGTGAGTTTTGAAGTCGAGGGCACGGGCGACGATGCGCGCCGTGTAAGCGAAGCCATGCACCTGTTTGCGCTGGCAACCAGCTTGGGCGGCGTAGAGTCTCTGGTGTCGATTCCAGTATTAACCTCGCACGCGATGATTCCGGCCAAAACCCGCGCTGAGATGGGAGTCACGGAGCAGATGATCCGGCTCTCGGTGGGCATTGAGAATGCCGACGACTTGATTGCTGACCTCGAGCAAGCGCTGCAATCCGTAGCCGCACCGCAGCAGGTGCAGGTGGGGTAAACGGTTTGGGGCTTTGCCTTCGAACAAAAATCCCGGCCATTCTGGCCGGGATTCCTCTTTACTCAAAGACACATCTCAAGGCTGCAGCTCAGATCAGAATGTAAATCTCGCTCCGAACTGGAACTGGCGCGGGGTATTGACATTGTTGTAGATCTGTCCGAAAGGAAGGCCCTGCCCGCCCTGAGGCACGGGTATCGCGCCTATGACGCTCGGCACGCTGGGATATCCGTACTGCGGCGTGTTCGAGATGTTATAGGAGGACACGTCGAAGCGGAGCGCTTTCGTTTCCCCAAACATGAACGTCTTGTAAATGGAGAGATCCACGTCTCGTGCCCCGCGGGTGCGAACGTGATCGAGATACGCCGGAGCAGTTCCTGGGATAAACGGGTTAAAGTTGAGTGGGTTGCCGCTCGCTTCGCTTCCGGGTGTCGTGAAGCAGGTGTCGTTGAACCAGTTCAGAACGGTGTGCGGAGCGCCACTTGCCGGATTGCAGGTCACGTCGGCACGCTGATTGAAGTAGGCCGTGGGTACTCCCGAACCCGGCGAGGCGATGGGAACGCCAGTACTGAGATAGACGATGGCATTCGTGGTCCAGCCGCCCAGAATGGCGTCTGCCACGCCGCTCAAATTCACGCCCCGGCCCTTGCCAACCGGCAGGTCATACGATACCTCGCCGGTAAACTGATACTTCACGTCCTGCGGGCTGATCGAGTGTTCGTACCCCAGATTTCTCCAGTCCTGGGCAGCCCCCAAGTGAGTCCCTACGAAGCCCAGCGGAGGATTCCCGTCGTCGGTGATTATTTTTCCCCAAGTGAATGTGGCGAGCGTGGTGAAGTGGCTGGTCAGCCTCTTCTGCACCTTGGTTTGCAGGGAGCTGTATTCAGAGTCACCAGCGGGATAGCCATTCACATTAACGCCGTTGCCCCCACCGTAGCCGCCATTGCCAAACTGTGGAAATTGCTCGAGAGTCGCCCATAAGGGAACCGGCGACCCGGGTCCGCCGAAGTTTGGGTTAAGATTCCACGGCCCGGTGGTAGTCACCGTGCAACTCGGGTCACCCGTGACGCACAGTGAAGCGCCGTAGTGCCCGATGGTGCCGAGATCGAGGGTGTTTAGATCAACGGCGGTAAAGGGCAGAAAGAGTCCCCGGCTGCCCACGTACCCGGCAGTCACTACCACTTCATGGGGCAGTTCGTACTCTACCGCGAAATTAAAGTTATAGATGGTCGGTGTGCGCTGGGATCGCAGCACAGTGCTCAACGTGACACCTAGATTATTGGCCAGGCCTGGCGGCGGGGTAGTAAAAGTTGGAACGACCCCGTTGGGAAATGGGTTGCTTAGCGAGTAAGCGCCCGTATAAACGTCGGGAACGAGCGGCGGGCTTCCTGCAGGAGCCCCTTGACACGCCGCTGTACCGTTGAAGACCGTATTCTGGTCCGCGTTGAAGCAGGTCGCGCTCCAGAATGTTTGGGAAGCGAACCCATCGGTGTTCAACAGAGCGCTACCGACATTGTGCGTGCTGGGACCGTAGTAGATGCCAGCGCCGCCGCGCACCACCAGGTGGGTGACGGGCTGCCAGGCAAAAGCCAGTCGAGGTCCAAAGTTCGTGAAATTGGTGTTAAAGGGAGACCGATCGCTGCTGCTGGCGTAGATTTCCGCCCCGGTGTAAGAAATGCCGTTGATGCTGTTGCCGACAGTGGGATTGAAGTATTCCTGGCGGTTGAAACGCTCATTGCGCCCCCCGAAAATGTCCCAACGCAGGCCGGCAGTGACGGTCAGAGACTTATAGGGGTGGAAGGTATCCTCGATAAAGGCCCCATAGTAGGGATTGGACTCGGCGGCGAAGACGTCTTTGGTAAAACTGGCGTAGTTACCCTGATTGCTTTCGGTGCCGGGCTCGCTTCCCATGCCGATAAGGAGAGAGGCGAAGTCGCTGCCGCCGCTCACACTTGCGACGGACTGATCCGTCGCATCGACGTTGAACCCGTACGCGCCCGCAGGCGCCGGAGGCTGGCCGACGTTGAGATACCGCTTCATCCACTCGAAGCCGAACGAGATCGTGTGTTTGCCATGAACTTTGGTGATGGCGGCGTTGGCGTCGCTGTTTTCGCTGGCATATTGAAAATTGTTGTAGTCGGCGGTGCCGCCCACGCCTCCCCCAACGTCATCAAAGAGCATGAAGGGCAGTTGGTTGAAGACGACCTGCGAAGCCAGCGAGGAGGGGAAGCCCAGAGTCGTAATGTTGGTGCTGCTGTACGCCGGATTTCCCTGATTCTCGTGGTGCCGCGTGAAGGAGTAACGCAGGTTCAGGACGGTGGAGGAATTCAGGGTGAGGTCGTCCGCCAGGAGAATATTCCGTCCGTTGGTCGTGTTTTGGGCATAGTCGGGGTCCCAGCCGCTGGGAAAGACGTTGGCCGTCGAGAACGTTAACTTGTCATAGGAAAATCGGGCGAAGAAGCGCTGTCTATCGCTCTTGGCCCAATCCACTCGAACGTCGAACCGGTACGCAGTGTAAGGGTCGAGACCTGGCACACCGTAATTGTTCTGAACGTCACCCGTTGCCGACTCACAGGTAGTGGGATCGGGGATGTTACACAGCGGCATTTTCGACAGGTACAGCAAGCCGATGGGATTCGGGTTCGTGATTATGTTTCCGGGAAAAGCCTGGCGGCAGCCCAGGGCTGGATTGGAGGAGCAAGGGATATCCGGCTTAGTCGGATCGTAGATCACACCCGAGGCACCGGAAGGGAGAAAGGCCGAAAAGTCGCCGGTCCTTTCGGCGCTCGTGGGGACGGTATAGTCCTTGATGCCTTCAAACTGCTGCTGCTGTGTACTCTCAAAATCCGCGAAAAAGAAGAGTTTATCGTGGATGATGGGTCCGCCGATCGCTCCGCCTTCCTGATAACGGTGGAAATCAGGAGGTGTGTTGGCGAGCCCTTGTTGCAGTTGGCTTTGCTTGTTGAAATAGTCGTTTGCGGACAGAATGTTCGGCCGGAATACGCCGAAGGCATCGCCGTGAAACTTATTCGTGCCGGTCTTGCTCACCAGGCTGATGACGCCCGCCGCGCCGCTTTGGTAGGAAGCAGGCGTATTCTGCGTTTCAACGCGAACTTCCTCGACGCCGTCCTCGGGAATGTTCATTGCAGGGATGATGGCGGCGGAATTATTTTCCGCAATTCCGATCGGGCTGCCGTCGAGCATGTAGTAGACGGAACCGACGATCGCGCCGTTAATCGTAGCGGAGGAAATGTCGACTCCCGGACGACCGATCGAAATGTTCTGAATCGACTGCATCGAATCGCTCGAGTTGGGCGAACCGTTGGGCGGAGTCACGCCCGCACTCATCTGCACCAGGTCGTAAACGTTGCGGTATAGCAACGGGACCCGGTCGATAGTGGCGGACTCAATCACCTGACCGACAGTAGAATTGCTGGGTTCGACCAGCGCGACCTCCTGGGTGACGGTGACCGTCTCCGATATAGCGCCGACTTCCAGAGTGACGTTGACCTGGGTGACCTGATCGACGGTGACCGTAACTTTGTCCTGGAAGATGTTTTTAAAACCCTTCTGGCTGGCGGTAACCTGGTAGACGCCGGGGTTCAGGGAGATGAAGGTGTAGAGTCCCGCGGAGCTGGTGACGGTGTGCTGCGTCACTCCGGTTGCGGGGTTCAGCAGGACCACTTTGGCTCCTGCAACGACGGCCCCGGCTTGATCGGTGACCACGCCGCTGACGCTGCCCCGGCCGGCCTGGGCAAACGCGATAGAACCCGCGCAGAGGAAAAGAACACAAACCGAAAGAACATTCCTCACGGTCTTGACCATGGCATTTCCGCTATTCATGAACGACCTCCCGGTACGAAAAAATCGGCGATATCGCACGATGACATTCATAATCAGGTTCTCCTCTTTGTGTACGACAAGGAGGCAAGTGTTCCCCCGATTCGCCATGCATCAGCGGCACGGCGACAATTTCTCCAGCATTCCTTAGGCAACCGCGGATGGGCTGAGACCCCGAAACCGCATATTAAATCGTATGAATAGTGCGTTTATTGAACATCTGATGTCAAGAAAAAAAGCGGCAGCTGCCCTTTCACCGCTGCCTACAGCACGCTGCGCGTGGACTCCCGCACCGCCAACTCCGGCGCCACCTTGCGATGGTGAGCGGCTACCTCGCGCTTTTCAAGTACCAAGTTGATGCCCTCGAGGACAATGCCCACCGCGCCCGCTCCCATCGCCTGCATCGGCTGCCGGATGGTGGTGAGCGGCGGGGTACACAGAGCGGAAGCGGCGACGTCATCGAAACCTATCACCGAGCAGTGCTCCGGTACACGCAGGCCGCCGTTGGCCAAAGCGCGGGTAGCACCGAAGGCAGTCATATCATCGAAAGCAAGAATTGCAGTGAATGGACGCTTCTGTTTGATCAGGTCCTCGGTGAGCTTCTGTCCCGCCTCAAAGCTGGAAAGCGGATCGCGCGACTCGGGCAGGTCAACGATCAGCCGGGGATCGAGTTCGAGGCCGTGTTCCTTGGCGCTGTTGCGAACGCCTCGCCAACGCGGAGAACTGTCCGCCAAAGTCTTCGGACCGCGGATGAACGCGATCTTTCGGTGACCGAGGGAGTGCAGGTGTTCCAGCGCAAGGTATCCGCCAACTTCATTGTCGACGATGACCGAACTCATCGCGTCTCCCTTCAGTTCGCAACCAATAATGGCGGTGGGGATGCTGCTTTTTTCCAGGTCGGCGAGCAAGTTAATGTCGAGGAAGAGCCAGTTGGCGAGGACGACGAGGCCCTCGATGCGGCGGTCGAGCAGCATCTCGAGATAACGCTCGAAGCGGCTGCGCTCATTATGCACGTCGGTGAGGATAGGCAGGTAAGAGGCCTGATAGAGCGCATTTTCGATGCCCCGTAACACCAGCGTGCAGTAGGGATCGGTCATGTCGAAGACCATCACGCCGACCGTATGGCTGCGCTTGCTGCGCAGCGAACGCGCAAACTGGTTGGGACGATAACCCAGTTTTTCCGCGGCGCGCTCGATCCGTTTCTTCGTGACCGCCGGGATATAGCGCGCCAGCGGTGCGTCGTTCAAAACAATCGAGACCGTGGTGGAGGAAAACCCGCTCTCCTTCGCTACATCGCGAATCGTGACCATCGAATTCTTGACCTTATTTTGCGAAACCTTGGCTTGCGACACCTGGAGTGCGACACCTTAAAGCGCGCAATCTTGGTTTGCGAAACTTTGTCTTGCGAAACTTCGGACCGCCGCACTTCGCGAATCCAAAGCTGCCCATCCCTCTCGCTTGAATTCAATGAGGAGGTTGGCGGACACTACAGCAGAGAGCGAGACCAGTGTCAAGCGCGCACATGCGATCGGGACTCGCAAGCCGGGTGGAAAGCCCTGCCTCGCAGCCGGAACATCCGCAGGCCGGACAGTGATAGACTTTCCGCACCAGCTATTGCCTCGCTCACAACCCTAACCGCAAGTCGCAAATTCCGGCAGGAGGAACAATCCATGAACCGCCGCCTGAAAATCCTCGCCATCGTGGTTGGCGTCTTGGTCGTCATCGTCATCGCAATTCCCTTCCTGATCGACGCCAACACGTTCCGGCCGAAGCTGGAGTCGGACCTGAGCGCTGCACTGGGACGAACCGTCAAGGTCGGGAATCTCTCGCTTTCGCTGCTTTCGGGCAGTGTCTCGGCGGATAACATATCGATCGCTGACGATCCCACATTCAGCAAGACTCCGTTCGTGGAGGCGAAATCGCTGAAGGTTGGTGTGGAACTCATCCCGCTGATTTTTTCCAAATCGCTGAACGTGACCGAGTTGACGCTCAACCAGCCGGAGATCAGTCTGGTGCGCTCGGCGGACGGCGCGAAGTGGAACTTCTCGAGCCTGGGTAACGCCGGCCCCGGAAATGCGGGGACTAAAGGATCGCCCGAACCATCCAAGACAGTTGCGCCGGCGGGCGGGTCCGCGCCAAGTAATCCCAGCCTCTCGGTAGCCAAACTGAACGTGAGCGACGGACGTTTGACCGTAAGCCGCGCTGGCTCGTCGGAAAAGCCGCGAGTCTACGACAAGGTAGACATCGAGGTGACGAGGTTTTCTTTCACCAATTCGTTTCCCTTCAAGATGAGCGCCAGCCTACCGGCTGGGGGCAGCTTGAAACTCGATGGCACCGCCGGACCGATCTCCGCTGGCAATGCCGCGCTCACACCGCTTCAGGCCAAGGTTACACTGCAGCAGATGAATCTGGCAGCCTCCGGCTTTCTCGACCCGGCGTCAGGCATTGCTGGCATCGCGGATTACGACGGAACCGTGGCGTCCGACGGTCATGAGGCGAAAACCAGCGGCACCCTCAAGGTTGACAAGTTGCAGGTAGTGCAAAAGGGATCGCCCGCGGGAAAAACTGTGGCCCTGCAATACTCGGTCACCCATAATTTAGCCGCGGAGACAGGAACTTTGACCCAGGGCGAAGTCGCGATGGGCAAGGCCATAGCGCATCTGTCGGGAACGTACGACGCTCATGGCACGGTTACCTCGATTAACATGAAGTTGAACAGTCAGGGCATGCCCGTGGATGATCTGGAAGCGATGCTGCCCGCGGTGGGCGTGACCTTGCCGCCCGGCTCACAGCTGAAAGGCGGGACCCTGGCGCTGGATTTCTCCATCACCGGACCGGTGGACAAACTGGTCACGGTCGGCACACTCAAATTGCAGAACTCAGCCTTGGCGGGCTTTAGCCTGGGTTCGAAAATGTCGTCGATTACCGCGTTGGCGGGCAAAGGAGGCGTAGGAAAAGATACGACGATTCAGAACTTTAGCGCCGATCTCCACGTGGATCCCAGCGGAACGCGCGCGGACAACATCGACCTGGTGGTGCCGTCGCTGGCCACGGTGACCGGAGCGGGTACGGTGAGCGCCAGCAACGCGCTCGATTTCAAGATGAAGGGGGATGGAATTCCCTTCGCCATCCAGGGAACAACAGCAGATCCAAAGTTTATTCCCGATGTAAAAGGCATGGCCACCGGCTTGGTCAACGGCGCTCTCGGGGATAAGAACGGAAAGAATGCGCTGAGCGGAGCCACCGGGCTCTTCAAGAAGAAGCCGAACTGAGTTTGACATGCCCGGAGGGTTGGCATGATCGGCGACTCTAGTCTAAGATTCTGTCTGGCGCACTCTGCCAGACGTCCGTCATAAATTAGTTGTTTTTGCGGCTGGTCGGCCGGGCAGGATTCTTTTGGCTGGTTCGGGCAGCTTTTCTGCCGTTGGAGGAATCGAAGGTAGTGAGTTCTTATCCATTCATGGTGAATCCCAGGCGCGTCGCGCGCACAATCATTTTCGCCTCATTGCTCTCGATGCTATCCGCGGCGTCTGTGTCCCTGGCTTACGGGCAGTTTACCCTTTCCGTCTCGCCGCTCAGACCAGCAACGGCGGTCGTGCCGGGCGGGACAGCCACTGCCACCATCAGCCTCGGGGTGACGCCCGGCTCAGGTTTCAACAGCCCGGTATCGTTGAGCTGCCAGCTGACGTCAGGGCCGGCCACAGCGAACCCGCCAGTCTGCAGCGTCAGTCCTACATCCCAGATTCCACCTGCCGACGGTCCCGCCCTGAACATTACTACCACCGGGGGGACGAGCGATGCTGCCACCCCGGCAGGCACTTATCAAATTACGGTAACGGGTACAAGCCCCGGCGCCACCACCGTAAACGTTGTCCTGTATCTGAGCGTCTCGGATTTGACCGAGGACTATACGCTCTCGGTGTTGCCGACGATCGCGATTCCAAGCCCCATTCCCGCTGGAAGCGCAGCCACCACCACGGTGAGCGTAACCCCAATCGGTAGCTATACAGGAGATGTCACCCTCTCCTGCCTCTCGGTTACTCCAATTGTGACCGCGGCTCCTTATTGCACGTTTTTTCCCGCAACTGTAAGCGTAACCAGCGACTCTGGAACTACCTCCACTCTCGCCATCAACACCTTCGGACCTGCGCCCGGCCTAACCAGACTGTGGAACCCCCGTCTGTTCTATGCCTTCTGGCTTGCTGTTCCCGGGTTGGCCCTGGTGGGAGCAGGTGCAGGCGGAAGCCGCAGAAGAAAATTGATGGGGATGCTTTTTCTGCTGGCGGCAATCGGAGGCTTGCTGCTGCTGCTGCCGGCTTGCAATACGAATACCGTCGGGACCACTGCCCTCAATGGCCAGATCACTCCGAATAACACCTATATCTTCACCCTGACAGCCATTGACTCCAACGGCGCTGCCCCGAGCAACGTCACCATCGACGCAGCAACCGTGACGGTTACGGTGACCACGGCGAACACGGCGCACTGAGACCGGGTGTCCCTTATCGTTAGTTTTAGTTCTTGACCGGTTCTGCCGTCACGGCGGGGCTGCTCCCCAATCAAGGAAGCTACTCAGAAACCCCAGGCGAAATTCGAGCCAGTCGAAGCTAGGAAACTGGAGCCGCTCTCAGGAGGCGCGCCGGCCTTGGCGCTCGAGTTCAGCGGCCTGGCGCAGGACGATGTCGCGCAGCGAAACCAATCCCTTCAGCTCTTTGCCCTCCACAATGGGCAGGTGCCGAAAGCCGAACTCGTGCATGATAAAGAGACATTCTTCAATCGTCTCGTCCAGATTAACGGCGCGTGGGTTGGCGGTCATCACTTCAGACACCTCGGTGTGCCCGGGCGTACGGCCGACGGCTACAACGCGGTTCATGATGTCGCGCTCGGAGAAGATGCCGGCCAGTTCTCCGTTGCGGAGCACCGGCAGCGCGCCGATATTGTGCTCCATCATGAAGCGCGCCGCATCGAGCACGGTGCGTGCGGCGTCGATGGAGTAAACTTTGCGGTCCTTCACAAGGTCGCGGAGGGTGGCCATGGCAACTCCTTTGAGACGGTGGCGAGGGCCCAAATCGTGGGCGGGACTACTTTACCATACCAGCGTCTGGTGCGCTCTTCGGAGACCAAGGGCAAGTCCAAGGCCCTGCCCGGACGCGGAATTGATGTCTAAGGAATTTATTGCAGGTGATTCAGGTGCACGGGTCTGGCATCGGCCGTATTCTGGCTACGCGGCCCCACCGACACAACGATGTAATCGCGCTCTTTGTTATCCAGACACTCGACTCGCACCAACATCTTGCTTTTTTCGAGGCGGAACTGCGCCTGCTCGCCCACCGGCAGAAGCACCGGATGCTTTGTATCCCTCGCGCGGATTCGATAGTCGGCCTTGTCGGTCTGAAGCAGGTACTCCTGGCAGAGCGGTTTCTGCGCGCCACAACTCACCGCATCCATTTGAACCAGCTTGCCACTTTGATAAGCCTTCGGTTCTTTGCCATAGGCGGCCGTGGCCAACAGAATCGATGCCAGCACGAGTGCTTTGTAACGCATGGAATCCCCCAATGAAACCTCGTTCGCACATCCTGCCTGGACCGGCCTGAATCGACCAGTAAACGATCGACCGGAAAACGCATCCTCATCGATTCGAATTGTTTCTTGTTTGGCGGGGACTGGTTAGATCACATCGGTCACCGGACGGAAGTAACCCAAGCAGCCGCATGGCTCAATCGGGAGGATACTCAGCGCTCGACCAGGCTCTCCAGCGTCGAGAAGAATACGGGATAGGAGATGGCTGCGCATTCGCTGCCGCGAATCAGTGTTTCACCCCGCGCTCGCAGAGCCGCAATGCTGAACGCCATGGCGATGCGATGATCGCCGAAGGATTCGATCTCCGCGCCGTGGAGCGACTGTCCGCCCGGAATCTTCAACCCGTCTTCGCGTTCTTCCACTTGAGCACCCATGGCGCGAAGGTTGCTGGCAATCGAGGCGATGCGGTCTGACTCTTTCACCCGCAACTCTTTCGCGTCGCGGACCTCGATTCCCTGCCCGGTATAAGGAGCGATCGCGGCCAGCACCGGAATCTCATCAATCAGCGCCGCGGTATCGGCTCCGGCGATGGTTGCGCCGGTCAGCCGTCCGCCTTCAACCTGCAACGTGCCCACCAACTCGCCATGAACCTCTTCCAGTTGGGTGACAGAAATGCGCAGCCCCATCTGCATGAGGATATCGAGCAGCCGTGCCCGCGTCGGATTCATCAGCAGACTGGGGACGGTCAATCGCGAATCCGGAAAAAGAGCGGCGGCGCAGAGAAAGAACGCAGCGCTGGAAATATCACCTGGAACTCGCGCTTCGATGCCGCGCAAATGCTGGCCGCCGCGAATCCGTACTTCATTTCCCTGATGATCCACATGCGCGCCGAATGCCCGCAGCGCCACTTCGCCGTGATCGCGCGTCCGCTGCGGTTCCTCAATACGCGTTTCTCCGTCGGCCTGTAAGCCCGCAAACAGCAGGCAAGTCTTCACCTGCGCGCTAGCCACCGGCATCTGGTAGTGAATGGCTTTCAGCCGAGCACCGGTAATGCGCAGCGGCGGACGTCCGTTTTGCGCCGTGATCTGTGCTCCCATCGCCGTGAGCGGAGTGATCACACGCTCCATCGGGCGGCGCGAAAGCGATTCGTCTCCGGCCATCTCGCTGGAGAACTTCTGCGCCGCTAAAACCCCGCTCAACATGCGGATCGTCGAACCGGAATTCCCGCAGTCGAGCGGCTGGCTCGGAGCGGTCAGCGACAGCCCGCTTCCCTGTACTTCGATCAGGTTTTCGGCGCCATCCTTGCGCTCCCAGTTCACACCGAGAGAACGCAGGCAGCCGAGCGTGCTGGCACAATCCGCGCCCGTCGAGTAGTTCGCCAGGCGCGAAGGCCCGTCAGCAATCGCCGCCAGCATGGCGTAGCGGTGCGAAATGGATTTATCGCCCGGAAGACTTACGGCTCCGCGCACGTTGCGGGCCGGACGCACTATCACATGGGACTCACTTTTCATTCTGGTTCAATATAAAAAAGATCAATATAAAAAAGATCAATATAAAGGAGATCAATGTAAAGGAAGGAGAAGAAGTAACGCTGTCGTCAATTGCTTAGGCCAACGCCTTAGACTCGGCCGTAGCCTCGCGCAGCACATCCGCAGGAACTTCCTTCAGCCGCACGCCAAACTCAAACATCGGGGTTTCGACGCCGCGCCCCCACCGCGCCACTTCCCAGTGCGCGCGCACAAACTTAACATCGGCATGCGATGCGAGATCGAGCAACAGCGGAGACTCGCCCCGGTAAAACTTCTGCGGAAACGCAGCCACTGCCTTCGCGCCCCAAGTTGCGCCATCGGCTGACGCATAAATGCTGACGTCAAGCGATTCCTGCTCGATGATCTGCGTAATATCAAGCGTCACCAGGAAAACGCGGCCCGTGGCGCCGCTCACGTCCACCGTGGGACCGTCTCCCTTGGCGGTAACCACTGTCTTCGCTGCAACCAGATCCGTATCAAACATGGCGCGACGATTGTAGCAAATCGCGAGGTGATGATGTCAGCTGCTGTTTACGAGTTCTGAGCACTTCATCGGCTCCGAAACGCATTTTCAGCAGGCAAAATCGTGGCGCACTCCACAGTGACAGCCATTCCCTCCGCGCTTATATTGGTTCGCGAAATGCAATCCGCGCAAGCTGTCTCCAGTACGCCGCTGTCAGGTTTCGAATCCCCGAAGCCGCCCTCCGAGCGCCTCCTTAGCCTTGATATCTTCCGCGGACTCGCGGTCGCCGGCATGATCGTGGTCGACAACCCCGGCAGTGACGACCTGGCCTACGGACCCATCAAGCACGCCGATTGGAATGGCTGGACTTGCGCCGACTTCATCTTCCCGTCTTTCCTGTTTCTGGTTGGAATCTCGATGGTGTTCTCGTTCGCCGCCCGGCTGCAGCGTGGAGAATCGCGAACGCAAATCTTGTGGCACGCCTTCAAGCGCAGCCTTATCCTGATCGCCATCGGCCTTTTCGTGAACGCCTCACCCATCATCGGTCTCGACCTCCACACCTGGCGCTTTGAGGGCGTGACCCAGCGCATTGCGCTCTGCTACTTTGCCGCGGCGATTCTGGTTCTGTGGTCAAACCGCCGCGGAGCCTTCATCGCCATGTGCGCGTGTCTGCTAGGCTATTGGGCCCTTCTGCGCTTCGCCCCCGTTCCCGGCTTCGGAGTGCCGGGCCGCGACATCCCATTCATGGACCCGGATCGCAACCTCGCCGCGTGGCTCGATCGGCAGCTCTTCATGGGACATCTTTACGACAAAACCCGCGATCCTGAAGGAATACTGAGCACGATCCCGGCGATCGCAACCACGCTGATCGGAGTGCTGACTGGCTACTGGCTCCGCTCCCAGAAAACTCCCGCCACGAAAGCAATCCGCATGCTGTGCATTGGAATTCTTGGTCTGGTGGCCGGTGAAGTTTGGAATATCTGGTTCCCCATCAACAAGAATCTCTGGACCAGTTCATTCGTGCTCTTCAGCGGCGGCTTCGCCCTGGTCTTCCTCGCATTCCTCTACTGGGTGCTGGAAATCAAGAGGTGGCGCGGCGCCTGGACCATGCCGATTCTAGTGTTCGGCATGAATGCAATTGCCGGATTCGTCGCCGACTCCTTCGTCTACGGTCCCGGCTACTCGTTCACCGTGAAGGGCCCGAATGGCCCGCTGGCGTGGCACGACGCCGCTCAGGCTAAGTTGGTATCGCTGGGCGCGAGCGCGGCCAATGCTTCGCTCATCTATTCCCTGGCGGCCGTTCTGTTCTGCTGGATTTTGTTGTGGTTCCTCTGGCGCAAACGAATCTTCCTGAAGGTTTAGGCCACTCTCACTCCGTCGGATGAGGCCCGGTGAAATCGTTGCAACACGGTTTCTCCGTGGGTTTGAACTCCATCAGCTCTACCCGCGACAAATCAGGGTCAAACACGTCGAGCTGCCACTTGCCGTCTTTGCCGATCTCCGCTTCTTCGTCGCCGTGCGGCTTCCAGCCATGCGATTCCATGATGGCTTGCGCTTTCTTCATGTCCGCTACGCCGAGCGAGATGTGATTCATTACACCCGTCATTCGAAGGTCCATATGTTCCGGTTGATTCAGCATATATTCCAGCCAATCCGTCCCGTCCGGAACCTGCATTGCCATCCAGTCATCCGACGTATCCGGCTTATCGTGGCCGTGCCAGTAAAGCCGGAAACCGAGAATATCCCGGTAGAACTTGTCTTCGGCAGCGCGATGGTAAACCACGAAACCGGTGTGAATCATGTGGCGTGAAACCGCGGAATCGGCCACCGGTGCAGGCGGTTCGTCCTTGGCACGCTCGACAAACTCAACGCGATGACCATCGGGATCCACCACCATAAAGGTAAAGCTGTGGTCGGCGCGGCCCTCGACCGGAGGCACTTTCACACCCTTCGCGATCAGATACTTGCGCAGCCCGGCAATGTTGTCGGTGGTAAAAGCAACGTGATCTAGGCGATCAGTTGCCTTGGGATCGGGCGCAGCGCTGTATCCCACCCACTGCCGGCCTACCAGGTATCTCACCAGCCCTCCAGCCTCAACCGGTTCGGCGGCAGCCAAGCCAAGCGTCCCGTTGTAGAGCGCTTTCACACCCGCAGGGTCGCTGGTGTAGAACGAAACGTGATCGATGCCGAGAATGCGGGGCCGGTCGACAGTGGCAGTTTGCGAGTAGGCGCAAATTGCAAGTAGCGCGAAGGCAAGCAGTGTGAAAAGTCTTTTCATGGCGCCCCCGATTGTAGCGTAGCCAGGACCGGGAACCAGTACTTTACAGGCAGGTCCGGAAGCCATCGGCTTCTAAAGCCGTTCCAGAAATTGCCGCAGCAGCTTGCCTGCCTCCTCCGGCTGCTCCCAAGGTGAGTAATGACCAGCTTTTGGAATGACCCGCAGCTGGCTGCCCGAGATGTGCTGCCGCATGAATTCGGCTTCGTTCACGCCGGTCAGGATGTCTTCGTCTCCGGTCACAATCAGCGTGGCTACATTGATCGTCTTCAATGTATCCATCGAGTCCGGACGCTCGGCCATGCCGCGCTGCACCTGCGCGACGTCCTCAGGCGACATCTTCCGCATCATTCGCAGCGCGCCTTCCACCAGATCAGGCCGCGCCTCGCGCGTAGTCTTGCCCAGCAACCGCGGAATCATGCTCTCGAAAAACGGTTCGGTGCCGCGATCGAGGACGTCGTTCGCCGCCTGCATTCGTCCGCCGCGGGCCTCGGCAGAATCGGCTGGAGCTTTTGTATTGCAAAGGCCGAGCGCAGCCACACGCCCCCGATGCCTTCGCCAGAATTCGAACAGCGCATATCCGCCAATGGAAACTCCAATCAGCGGAGCGCGACCGATCTCAGCATCGTCCATCACGCAGGCAATGTCACTCGCGTGTTTCGCCATGGTGGCCGGGCCTTCGCCCACGCCGGAGTCGCCGTGCCCACGCAGATCGGGCAGAATAATACGGTAGCGAGTGGCCAGCGCTTGAGTCACCGGCAACCAGAATTCATGATTTACGGGAAAAGGATGCAGCAGAACGATTGAAGGCCCATCCCCCAGCACGCGATAGACGATCTCCGCGTCGCCGCTTTTTACTTGCCGGGAGGCAATCGGCTCCATGCAGGGGATTTAATCACGGATTCAATCTGAATCAAGATTTAATCTCGATGAAGATTGTTAATCCGGAATACTCTTAATCAAGAAGAGACGCGCCGCCTGTCACCGCACGGGCTAGGCATTGGTGGCACGCTGGGCGCCCGCCGGCTCCGCCAGCAGCAGCGGCTCGTCCGGCATCACAATCCAGGCAATGGGATAGGCCAGCAGACCGATGCCTGTCATAAACGACGCGATCAGCCAAACCAATCGGACCACAGTCACATCGATGTCAAAGTACTCGGCGAAGCCGATGCAGACGCCTGCGATCTTGCGCCCCTGCCGCGGCCGCACCAGGCGCTTGCGGGCGATCGACAATCCCACACGAGTACCGCAATAAGCACAAACTGCCGCGTCGTCCTGAATCACTTTACCGCAATAGTTGCAGTACATAACTACGCCCTCCACGAGAGGCCTCTACAAGACAATACGCAATTGTAGACGGAAAGTTCCATAGAGTCTTTCATCCCGGGACGATGCAGCATCTTCACTCGCGGTACGCTTCACGGATGTGTTCGCGCGCTTTTTCGGCGCGGGGAGTGCTGCCGTTCTCCGCCAGAACTGTCTCATACTTCTTCATCGCTAATTCACGCTTCTGCAGCAGGTCGTACATTTCGCCGGCGGCCAGGTTGGCCTTCTGCAGCGTCTCCGGATCGGGCTCCGGAGCTGCGCTCACCAGTTCATACGCAGCCGCGGCTCCGGCATAGTCTTTCTGACTTCGCAGCAACTCCCCCAGACCCCAAGCCGCCAGCTCATAATGCAGGTTGCCGTACTTCCCTTCCCGGCCGCTCTGCCACACCTTGCGATAGCCTGCCGCGGCTTCCTGCACCCGCCCGCTTGCCCGCAGCAGATTCGCCTCCTCCAGCGGGAATAGATAATTTCCGGGATAATGCCCCGCCAAACCGTGCATGAGAACGCGGGCCTCGTCGTAGCGGTGCTCGCGCCGCAGGAAGACGCTCAACACCACCTGGGCATCCACGCTGTTTTCTCCGTTACTGTCGGCGACCTCGCGCAGATACTCCAGACCTTTTTCTTTTGTCCCGCTCAACCCCACCAGCGCCACTGCGACCTTCACACTCCATGGCAGGCTGCCCATCACGTAGTTGTGCGTTCCCACCACCAGCTTCGCGTCCACGTACTTGGGATTCAGCTCCAACACCCGTTCGTGATCGTGCCGTGCGCCGACCGCATTGCGCAGGGCGGAAAACCAGGCGCGCTCCAGCAGCGCGGTATAAAGGGCAAACTGCGCCCGGGTAACTCCGCGAGCGTAGAGCCCTTCGACGCTGTCGGGATTCGCCTTGAGTTCCTGCTCTTCCAGGCCTTCGGCGCGCTCTACCAATTGATTGATCCGCGCCTTCACCTTGGGATCGGCGGTGCGATGTGCCTCCCCGATGAAGCTATCGTTGGCATACTCGCCGCTATTCATCGCGCCCATGCGATAAAGCTCGCGCATCAGAATCGTGGTCAGGAGGTGGTTTACCGCCGAGGGGTCGGTGGGCCGCCGTTCCATCACTCGTTCGAACTCCTGGATCGACCGGTCGTATTCCAGGTTATAAAAGTGATCAAAAGCAGCGTCAACCTGCGGATCATGCTCGATAGAGCCGGTGGCAGGGGAACCCGAAATGCCCGCTGCTGGAGCTTGGGCCGTAGCCAGAGGCAACAGCAAGCTAGAAAGCAACAGGCCGGCCAGGACGAGGCAGGCGGCCGCCCCCCTGCTTAACAACCGCTTCACCAATATCAAACTCGACTGCATCCCCACCATTCGCCCTTGGGCTCTAGTTTAACTGAAGTTTGCCGCAGCACGAGACGAACCAAAGACGTCATCGGGCAAACCCAACAATTCCGCGTGGCATTCAGCGGTTGAACCCTATAATCTGCCCAGCTCGGCCCGGAAAACTCGACCGAAACACTAAGGTACTGGGGCATCTTTACGGGTTTGAGGGTAATAATTGCGCGAGCTTAGCGGCGCGCCGATGCAGCAAGTTTTGCAAGTATTTGAGTCGAAAACACCTTAGTCGGCGTTGCTCTTTGGTGGTCGGCTTGCTTTTCCAGAACTAACCGTTCCTACGTATGGCTGAAGTGATTCAAGATACGCAGCAGGATTTTTGGCGGTCCCCGGCAATGCTAGAACCTCCGGTGGAAGCAGTACTTCCCCCTGCCGCCCCGGAGATAGAGGAGACTTGCGCCGATTGCGGCAGCGAATTCATGATCGGCGCACGGTTTTGCCATACCTGCGGCCGGCGCCGCCCCGTAACCTCCGCGAACAACCCAAATGCCACGCCAATGGTTGGCTTCTGGGTTCAGAGCATTCCCTTGGTCTGGGTGCGCCTTCGCTCTAGGCTCCGACCATGGACCGTTTTGATCGCGTCTTCCTGGAAAGAGACGTCCGTCCCCGACTGGCTGCACTACCTGCACTTTCATGAAATCAAGCGCTGGATCGGTTTGCCCACGGCGGCGCTGATCGCTTTCATGATCGGCCTGGGATGCGTAGTCGGAGCCATCGGCGTCAGCCTCTTCTACCGAGCATCGAATCTGGTCGAGTTCCAGGCTATCCAGATGTGGCGGATCGAATGGCTGCTCGCGGCCACCGCGTCGTTTGTGGCGGGGATTCTGCTGAAAAAGCCCTCAGACAACGAATAGCACCGAAATCCCGCCGGCCGTCGGCGTGACCATCCACCTACGATTCGCTCCCCGTACCCGCCGCGCGCCGCTGCTGGTGCATCCGATACAGGTGGTGAACCGGATCGGTCCCGCGCCCCACCGGATGCCCCGCAGCAATCGCCGCGGTCACATAAGTCTTGGCCAACAAGGCTGCCTCCGCTAATCCGCGATCGAGCGCCAGGTGGCACGACATGGCCGTGGCAAAGGCGCAGCCTGTGCCATGAGTCGAATTCGAGCGCTGCCGCTCCGCCTTGAAGACTTCCTCTTCTACCCCCTGCTTGGTCGTGAAACTTAAAAGATCGGTCGCCTTCTCCAGATGTCCGCCCGTGATCACCACGGCAGCCGACCCCATCTGATGAAGCTTCGCCGCCGCCGTCCTCATCTCGTCAAGATCCGTGACCTTCAATCCAGTCAGACGAGCGGCCTCCTCTACGTTCGGCGTGATCACATCGGCCAGAGGGATGAGTTTTTCAATCAGCACGCGGGTTCCAGCAGCATCCAAAAGATCCGCCCCGGATGACGACTTCAGGATAGGATCCAGCACAACATTAGGCAGCTTGTTCCTGCCCGATCGCTGTCCCAGGAACTCGGCCACGGCTTTGACCACCCTCGCCGCACCCAGCATGCCGATGTGGACGGCCGCGATAGGGATATCGGAGGCAAGCTCGTCCAGAGTCTCCGTCACCAGAGTCGGATCGAGGGCCTCCACCCGGCGAACCCCGGCAGTCGATTGCACGGTTATCGCGGTGATGCAGGCCACGCCATAGCAACCGTGGGCGGCAATCGTCTTAATGTCAGCCGTCACACCCGCTCCGGAAGAAGGGTCGAAGCCGGCAATCGTCAGTACAACAGGTGGTTTCTCAGCCATGATCCTCAAGAAAAATGAACTGGTATTCTATGCAATCTTGTACCTAAAACGCTGACCGTAAACAACTTAGAAAGACTTCACCGTAAGTCATTGAATCTATTGGGGATGAAATTATTTCCCGGGCTACTCCCTGCTGGGTATTTACCATGTTGTAAACATGTAACCTAATTGTTTTGAATGACTTGTTGCCGATTACTCATGATTAACAACAAGTTACGTGAGATATCGATAACTAGCACGTCACCATAGGTCATGCACTTTCGGGTTGACAAGCCCTTCTCAGCCTCCTACCATTAACACAACCTTAACCAACAGCCTAGCTAGGACGACTCTTGAGATGCGAGGAGAACTGAATGCGTGGACGTATAGCTCATGGACTGATGATCGTTGTATTGATCGTCGGCCTGGGAGCGGCTCAGGGACCGAACAACTCGGAGGCCAGTTCAGCCCAAACTAGGGCAGTTCCAGCCAAACCCGAAATCCGCAGCCAGACCGGCAAAAACCAGCCGTATCAAATTGGGACAGCTTCCTGGTACGGCGAGTACTTCGTCGGAAAACCGACCGCCAGCGGCGAAGACTATGACATGTACGACATGACCGCCGCCCATCCAACTCTTCCCCTGGGAACCTATGTGCGGGTCACCAACCTGCGCAACGGACGAGATGTCGTGGTCAAAGTAAATGACCGCGGTCCTGTAGTGCCCGGTCGCATTATCGACCTTTCCTATGGCGCAGCCCAGGTGCTCCAATTCGAGCAGCGCGGGTTGCAGAAGGTTCGCCTGGATCTGGTAAAACCCCGGACCCAACGCCGGCAGGTCTACCAGACCGTAGCCTACAACCATCCCATGGCGGAACTCCAGTAAACCTTCTACACTGGTGGGGATGCAGGCAGCACTTCCCAACCTCATCCCTGACGATCCGCATGGCGTCGATTCTCACAAAAGCGACGTGCGCGAGAAGCTGATCGTTGCCTTGGACGTTTCTACCGCGGCCGCCGCACAAAAGATCGTGGCGGCCGTCGGCGACTCGGCGCTGACCTACAAAGTCGGCATGCAGCTCTACACCGCCGAAGGCCCACAGTTGGTCCGCGATCTCGTGGCCTCAGGACGGCGCGTCTTTCTAGACCTGAAGTATCACGACATTCCCACAACGGTAGCGGCAGCCGTGCATGAAGCCGCCCGGCTCGGCGTCAGCATGTTGACCGTCCACGCCACCGGCGGCGGCAAAATGCTGCACGCCGCAACCGGCGCGGCTCGCGCCGTCAACCCAGCGCTCCTGGTGCTTGGAGTGACGGTGCTCACCAGCCTCGACCAGAACGATCTTGAAAAAGTAGGATTCCATGGAACCGTGCGCGAGGAAGTCCTGCGCCTCTCCGCGCTGGCCCTCGACAACGGATGTAAGGGCATCGTCACCTCCGCTCGCGAAGCCGGCGCCGTGCGCTCCGAACTGGGCCGCAATTTCGCCATCGTAACCCCCGGCGTCCGCCCCGCGGGCGCAAGCCATGCCGATCAAGCCCGCGTGGCCACTCCCGCCGAAGCCATCGCCGCCGGAGCCAGCCACATCGTCGTAGGCCGCCCCATCACCGAAGCAGCCGACCCCGCAGCGGAAGCCCGCGCGATTCTGGAGCAGATCAGCTCGTAGGCTGACTTGTGCCGGCGGCAATGGCAGAAGAGCAAAATGAAAGAGCTGAGCGAACAGCTGCTACGGATCGTCGAAACCGGAGAGGCCAAGCTTCGCGAGATCAATGACGCCGAAGCCGCAAACCCCGTACTGCCGGGCGGCTGGTCGCGCAAGCAAGTCCTCGGACATCTGATCGACTCCGCGTCCAACAATCATCAACGATTCGTCCGCGCCGCCCTGCAACCATCTTTGGACTTCCCGCGCTACGACCAGAACGGAAACGTACGCCTGCAGGCTCCTCAAGAGGCCGATTGGCTACTGCTAGTCTCGCTGTGGTCCGCTTACAATCGCTACCTCGCCCACATAATCTCTCGCCTGCCCGTCGCCAAGCTGGAAACCGTCTGCCGCATCGGTTCCGACGAGCCGGTCACCCTCAGCTTCTTGGCGAACGACTACGTCACGCATCTGGTCCATCACCTCGACCAGATCGGCGCCGCGGATTCGAGCCACAGGCTAGCCTAATTAAGTAACGCAGAATGCCAGAATTACCCGAAATCACCGCCTACATCACCGCGCTGGAACCACGAATAGCCGGTCAGCCACTGGAGCGTGTACGCCTTCAAAGCGCTTTCCTCCTTCGAACCGCACAACCCCCGCTCACCGATGTGGAAGGTCGCGAAGTCCGCGAACTGCGAAGAATCGGCAAGCGCATCGCGGTCGGCGTGGATGACGATCTCTGGCTAGTCCTTCACTTGATGATTGCCGGCCGGCTGCACTGGCGCGCGCCAGAGGCAAAGCTGGCGGGGCGCCAGGCTCTGGCAGCGTTCGACTTCCCCAACGGCTCCCTGGTTCTTACCGAGGCCGGCTCGAAGCGCCGCGCATCGTTGCACGTCGTGCGCGGTGAGGAGAACTTGCATTCCTTCGACGCCGGAGGCATCGACGTCTTCTCCAGCGATCTCACCTCGTTTCGCGCGGCTCTCACCTCCGAAAACCACACACTCAAACGCGCCCTGACCGATCCGCGCCTGTTGAGCGGCATCGGTAACGCCTATTCCGACGAAATCCTGCACGCCGCCCAACTCTCCCCTCTCACCCTTACGCAAAGACTAACGCCGGAAGAATGGGAAAGATTATTCGCCGCCACCCGCCACACCCTCGAGTTCTGGATCCACCAGCTCCGAGCCGAAGTGAGCGCCGCCTTCCCCGAAAAGGTCACCGCCTTTCGCAAAGGCATGGCAGTGCACGGCCGCTACGGCGAGCCATGTCCCCGGTGCGGCGACAAAGTCTTGCGGATTCGCTACGCCGACAAAGAAACCAACTACTGTGCCCGCTGCCAGACCGGCGGCAAAGTTCTGGCCGACCGCAGTCTGTCCCGGCTCCTGGGATCGGATTGGCCAAGGACGCTGGAAGAGCTCGAAGCCCTAAAGCGTCGCTGATCGCGGCCGCCTGCCGCTGGTCATCCTGATATTGACCAATATGTCTGACTATGGTCCAATAGTTAGGTGAAGGAAGTCGCCATCTCCGAATTCAAGGCTAAGTGCCTCTCTCTCCTCGATCAGGTGCAGAAGACGAAGAAGCCAATCCTCGTGACGCGCTTTGGAAAGCCTGTCGCAGAAGTGATACCGGCGTCGCCCAAGGCAGGTGCGGGGGATTGGATCGGCTCCATGAAGGGTACGTTTGAGATTCTTGGGGATATTGTCTCTCCGGCCGACGACGAACAAGATTGGGAGGTCCTGCGCGATTGAACCTGCTTCTCGATACCCACATCTGGCTTTGGAGTCTCGAAGATCACAAGCGTCTCGGCAAGAGAGTCCAGAAAGAATTGAGAAACCCAGGAAATCAGGTCTGGCTATCTCCGATTAGCACCTGGGAAATACTCACTCTGAATGCTAGAGGCCGACTTCGCTTGCCTGCAGACATCGGGGCTTGGGTCTCGCAAGCAACTGCCCGGCTCATGGAGGCGCCACTGACGCACGAGATCGCGGTTGCCGCCCGCCAGCTGCCCTGGAGTCATAAAGATCCTGCCGACCGATTTCTGGCGGCGACAGCTCAAATCCTGCATCTCACGCTCGTCACGGCTGACGTCAAGTTGCTCGGTCTGGGAGACATCTTGACGCTCGCCAATCGCTGACTTGATCCCATCACTTCAACAGCTGCCGCAGCACCGCAACCTCCGCCGTAATCCCAGTCCGCAGCGCCGGATCCACATCCGGCGCAAACAGCGAAGAGTGATTCGAGGGCAGCAACGTCCCCGCAGCCTTAGCCTCGGCAAACTTCTGCGGATCCGCTCCGCCGAGACCGAAGTAAAAACCCGGAATGCCTTGTTCCACGAAGAAAGAAAAATCCTCCGACGCCGAGTGCGGCTCTTCCGTAACCACATTCCCTTTGCCCAGCGCCGCCTCAAGCGTTCCTCGCAGCCGCTCGGCCAGCGCTGGATCGTTGTACACCAGGTCCGTTGCTTCGTAGTGCTCGATCAAAGGCGCACGCGGCGCGCCCGCCGCTTCCGCTTCGGCCTTGGTAATCCGCTCAATAGCGGCCAGCACCTGCTTGCGCACATCCGCTTTTCTGGTACGCACGGTCAGCCCCAACTCGGCCTGATCGGGAATAATGTTGTTCTTCGTCCCCGCCTGAATGTAGCCCACGGTGACGACCGCCATTTCTCCCGGCTTCACTTCCCGCGAAGCAATAGTCTGAAGCGCCAAAATCGTTCGAGCAGCGATCACAATGGGATCAATCGCCGTATTCGGCGCTGAACCATGTCCGCCTTTGCCATAAATCGTAATCCGCAGCGAATCTGCGTTCGTATTGAGAACTCCCGGAGTGATGCCCACCATCCCTGCCGGAAGCGTGTTTCCGACATGTAGCGCCACGGCCACGTCAGGCTTGGGAAAGCGCGTCAGCAAGCCGTCATCGAGCATGCCCTTCGCGCCACTGATCGTTTCCTCGGCCGGCTGGCCGACCAGCATCAATGTCCCGTGCCAGGTATCTTTGCTGTGCGCCATGATCGCGGCCGTGCCTAGGATCGATGCCATGTGCAGGTCATGTCCGCAGGCGTGCATCACCGCAACATCGTGGCCGGCGTCGTCCTTGGTGTGGACCTTACTGGCATAAGTCAGTCCCGTCTTCTCTTCCACCGGCAGCGCGTCCAGTTCCGTTCGAAGCATCACCGTTGGGCCGGCGCCGTTCTTCATTACGGCAACAATCCCCGTGCCTCCGACGTGTTCCGTCACCTCATAGCCCAGGGCTCGCAACCGGCCGGCCAGCTTCGCTGCAGTTTGAGTTTCATGGGAAGAGAGTTCAGGGTTCTGATGAATATCCAAATACAAAGCGCGTGCGTCAGGATAGACGCCTTCGACTTCCTTTGACGCCGGAGTTTGCGCACCAGCCGAAGCAACCAAAAATGCAAAAAATACCAGTTCTGCTCGTTTCATAGTTTACGGATCATATCTGCGACCGCGGCGAACTGTAAATAAGTGTGATCCAAGAATCTGCAGCGTTGCCATCCCTAAGGCGGGTGTACAATCCGGGTAGAAAGCACTGGTTTGCGCGTCGCCGTTTGGCAAGCTTGAGGTGCTCATGAACGTTCACGTCAGTTATCGCCTTCATAAAACTCCCGCCGTAGAAAAAGACATTCAACATCAAGTCGAAAAACTGCGAAAACGCCTGCAAGTCTTCCGCCCCGAACTGGTTCATCTGAAAGGCATGGTCGAGGAGATTTCCACGCGCGAAGGAACCAGCGTTTCCCTCAACCTGCGCCTGCCTTCGGGACAGATGGCCGTGCAAGCCAAAGCTTCAACGGCCGCGGCCGCCGTAAAGAGTGCGTTCGAAGATCTGCTGCAGCAAGTCAACAAACACAAAGACCTGCTGCGCTCTTCGCACAAGTGGCCGCGCCGGCAGAATGAAGCCTCGGCGCGGCGCAACCGTTCCGTACCCTTCGAGCAGACGCTGGCCGCGGTCTTTCCGGCAGTGGTCTCCGCTGAAGACGTCCGCTCCTACGTCAACGTGAATCTCTCCCGCCTCGAGCGCTTTGTCGAGCGCGAAATCTATTTTCGCGAAGCCTCAGACCTGGTTTCGCCCGACTCGGTCAGCAAAGAGGAAGTCATCGACGAAACCATCGCTGCCGCTCTCGGCGACGGTCAGGAAAAACCGGAGCGCCTCGCCCTCGAACCCTGGCTCTACCGCTTAGCCATGAAGGCCCTCGATGAACTCTCCCGTCCGGATGGAAGCAATGGCGGCGCAGTGCACCTCCGAGATTCCGCGCGCAAACAGAACGTAAAAGCCAGCGACGAAGCCGAACTGCAGTTCCATCAGCCCGATGAAGCCATCACGGAAGAAACCATCATCGCCGACGACCGCGTGGCTACGCCCGAGCAGATCGTCGGTTCCGATGAAATGATGCGTCTCATCGCTTCCGCTCTGCGCGACGTCAGTCCGGTCCATCGCGAAGCTTTCATCCTGCATGCCCTCGAAGGCTTCGGGGTCGACGAAATCTCCGCCATCACAGGCGCCTCGCCCGACGGCGTGCTGATCTCCATCTCGACGGCTCGCGAGCACCTGCGCAAATCTCCCCGCCTCGTCCGGCAGTTCAAGGGAAGGTTCGCAAGCACCGGCACCGCATAAACCGCCTTTCCGCTTCTTTGAAAGGACTGGTTTGAAAGGACAGGAATCACCGAAATGATCACTCGCGAACAAATCCACGAACTGGCAGAATTTGAAGATCCGTCAGCTTGCGCTCTCAGCTTTTACTTTCAGCCCACTCCGCCTCGCAATAAGGCCCACAAGGAAGAGGCGATCCTGACCAAGGATCTGGCGCGCGAAGCCTTTCGCCAGTTGGAGAGCAGAAGCAAGCGCAATAGCAGCAGTGATAGCAACAGTAAAGACAAGTTCGAGTCGGCCCGCGCCGATCTCGACCGCATCGTGCGCCTGTCGCAAGACCTGCGAGGCAGCGGCATGCGGGGTAAGGGCGCGTGCGCCAAAGCCGTGTTCGCCTGCTCTGCCCGAGGCTTCTGGCGCGAGTATGATCTGCCGGCGCAACTGACCGGCACTCAACTTCAGGTGAACCGCCACTTCCATCTGAGGCCCCTCGCCCAATTGCTGGGAGCATTTCCTAACCTCGGCATTGTGCTGGTCGATCGTCATCGCGCCCGCCTGTTCGAATTGCGTCTGGGCGAATTAGCCGAACGCATGGATTTCTTTCATCCTCTAAACCGCCGTGGCCGTGGCGACGGCTTTGGCGGCTACGATGCTGGCCACGCCGAGCGCCGCGTCGCCGATGAAGCGCGCCAGCATTTCAAATTCATCGCCGAGTTCCTTAAGGATGCACTCGGTAAAGGTGATAAAGACAAGAAGAACATGTTCGAAAATTGGATCGTAGGTTGCCAGGACATTCATTGGTCGCAGTTCGAACCGCAACTGCATCCCTATGCCAAGCAGAAATTGCTGGGCCGCTTTACCGCCGAGGTGGCTCACGTAACCAACGAAGAGATTCGTTCGCACGCAGAAAAGATCTTCGCCGACGCGCAAGAGCAGCGCTGTCAGGAAGCGGTTCGCGAAACCCTGAACCAGGCTGGCCAGCACGCGCGAGGCGTCACCGGATTGCGCCGCGTGCTCAACTCGCTCGAGTTGGGCGAAGTGCAAACCCTGCTGGTCGGGCAAAGCTACCACGCTCAGGCGGTTGAGTGCTCCGGTTGTGGCCACCTCGACGCTCACCTCGTCAGCTTCTGTCCTATTTGTGGACGGGAGACTCGCGAGGTTGTGGATGTAGGAGAAGCCATTCTGCCCTGGGTGATCCGCCACGATATCGAGCTTTTTTATGTGAAGGAATATCCCGAGTTCGATAAGGTCGGGAACATCGCCGCCTTGCTGCGCTTCCGCTCCGAGCAGAACACCAACAACCTGCGATCGATCGCCGACGTCCCGCGGAATCCAGGCCTCAGCCGCCGCGCCAGGCTGGTGGGCCGCTACCGAGGTCTGGCCGGCGACTGACCCTTATCGCGCAAGCCGACCCAACTCTTTGTCATTCCGAACCCGGCACCGAGCCGGGTGAGGAATCCGCTTTCTGCCGCCGCCTGTGGATTTCGGCTGAATATTCTTTCTGCGACAGCGCCCGCAAGCGCCCATCGCTTCTCCGAGCGATTATGACTCGGGAAATCGGGGTACCCCTCCCCCACCCCCCTAATCTTTGGAATCATCGACTTAAGCATGTTTTGACCCGCAAAATCCGCATGACAAAGAACTTAGAGGTCAAAATCTAGACAGCAAAGGAGTTGCGACTGGATTTTGATCTCGCGTTACTCATTGAGCTGTACTGCCTCTGCTGGGACAATAATGAACGAATTATTTTTGAGGCGCAAGGTCAGATGTCACAAGCGAGAGCTGTGCGCGCCTGTGCCAATCCGCCAAGGCCTTCACCACAGAGTCACAGAGACACTATCTCTCTTGTTTCCTGGTTCCTATCTTGCACTTGTTTTCTCCGTGGCCCTGTGCCTCTGTGGTGAAAATCGTTTTCCCGCGTGATATGCTTCCCCGTTTCCTACCGCGGGGGGCACTCATGTCATTCTCACGCCGTGATTTCGTCAAGACGTCCGTTCTGGGAGCAGTCGCCGCTGGGGTTGGAACCCGAGCCCAAGGTGAAGACGCTAAGAAAAATGCTGCCGCGCAAGAACAAGGTACTACGCAATCAGGCTCGTACAAGCGCCCCATCATCGTCTGCGCTAATAACGGCTACGCTTATCTCGAAGACGCATTCGCCTTCCTCAAGGGCGGCGGCGACACGCTCGATGCCGCGCTCCGAGTGGTCAAAGGACCAGAAGACGATCCTAAAGACACCAGCGTCGGCCTCGGAGGACTTCCCAACGAAGAAGGAGTGGTCGAACTTGATGCCTGCTGCATGCACGGACCTACGCGCCGCGCCGGTTCCGTCGGAGGCGTGCGCAACATCAAGAATGTCTCGCTGGTCTCGAAAGCTGTGTTCGAGCACACCGGCCACGTCATGCTGGTGGGCGAAGGCGCCGAGTGCTTCGCGGTGGCCGTGGGCTTCCCGCGCGAGAATCTGCTCACTGACCACTCCCGCAAAATCTGGTTACTGTGGAAGGAATTTCATTCCAACGAAGACTGGTGGGGACCGGGCCTGGCCGATCCGCGCTGGCAGGCTCCCGATGCGAGTCCGGATAAACCGCAATCGGAGCTGTGGCAAGAGCGCATCCAGAATCTGCAGGCGCGCGCCGCGGATCTCGGCATTGCGCCGGAGCTTCAACTGGATGCCGTGCGCAAAGTACTCTTTCCTCCGACCGGTACGATTCATTGCTCCGCCTTAAATGACAAGGGAGAAATTTCCGGTTGCACCACCACCAGCGGATTGGCTTTCAAGCTTCCCGGACGCCTTGGTGATTCGCCGATCATCGGCGCAGGCTGCTACACCGATCAGGACGTGGGTTCCGCCGGAGCAACCGGCAGCGGCGAAGAAAACATCAAGGTCGCGGGCGCGCATACCATCGTTGAAAATATGCGCCACGGGATGTCCCCGCAAGAGGCCGGTATGGACGCGCTGAAGCGCATCGTCCGCAACTACAACGGCGACATGCACAAGCTGCGCTTTGCCGACATGACTTACTACATCCTGCGAAAAGACGGCGCCTACGCGGGAGTCTCACTGTGGGAGGGATATTCAAAGGGCCATCCCCACAAGATCGCCATCCACGACGGTGCTCGCCGCAGCGAAGTAACGGTGAGCCTGCTCAAAGGCTATTCACAGGAGTTTCCGCCGGTTCCCGAGCTTCCCGAGGATCAGAAGAAAGGTTAGGAGTACCTGAAACAGAGAGTAGAAGCAGATATCTCAGGCGAAAAGACGAACCCCGGCCTTTCGCGCAGCGGCGGCTAGGGCCCGATCCAATGTGGCGATTGGCAAATGCTCTGTCCTTGCTGTCTCAAGATATACGGCATCGTAAGCCGTTAGGCGGAATCCGCTGGCACCGGCGAAGGCTTGCCGAAGCGAAACCACAGTTGTACTGTAATCCACCGACGAGGCCAGCAATACATCAATATCAGCCAGACACCGATCAATGTCAGACCTCGTGAGGGCGCCTCGGCGCTCCGCGGTCGCAAATCCGTTCGCCATCTCGAGAAGCCAGAGCGGAGGGACAACGGCGCGGGATCCCTGTTGGAGACTATGCCAGACCTGAACCGCTAGACGTGACACGGGCCGATCAAGAAACCAAGCCAAACTGACCGACGCATCAAGCACAAAACGGCTCAACGCCGACCCTCTTCGATCAATTCTTTGATTGTGGAGAACTTGGAACGATCAACGCGTTTTCGAATGTCTTCGATATCCGCCCAGACCTCGTCCAGCTTTTTTTGGGGCCGGACGGGGACGATCATGGCGGCAAGTTTGCCGCGCCGCGTAATGCCGATCTGCTCGCCCGTGCTAGCGCGTTCGACGAGTTCGGAGAGCTTCTGTTTGGCTTCGAAAAGACCAATTGTCTTCATAATATATGACCTAGATAGATAGTCTAGATGGGTAACGCGGTGCCGTCAAGCCTGTGGCACCGACGCTTTCACTCTGGCTGATGTTCGCCCACGACCCCATCAATGCCAAGCGGCCACGCTATATAACCTGCCGGGATCTCAAATAAGCTTGGCGGCTGTTGTCCCTCGTGAACGTTGCGCAGTTCCGTGTCTGTCCAGTTGTTTTTACGCTTCGCCAAAGTGTGTAAGCGCGTATCTACCCACATGCTGAGAATGTCCCGGCCGGCCGTAAGTTCGTATTTGATTGTGTGGCGACCGTCCACCAACTCGTTATCCACCTTCTTGCAGAGGGCGCCGTTGACTATAGGTACCCACTCCGCGCAACCGTCCTCGGGATTTACCAACGGAGGCAAAAACAAATACATCCTATATAAGTCGCTAGGCGCAGGGTCGCCCCAATTCCTTTCGATATATGCTTTCTTCTCTGGCTCAAGAATAACCGACTTCTTGTTCGCGAGATCGAGGATGATAGTCTTGCCGACACCGCTAATGTGCACATCGAGAGATTTGTTGTCCGGTGGTGCTGGCGCTAAGTGGCTTATGAGGGCTCGGTCGCCGCTCGCGGGCTGAAACTCGATTCGCTTCTTGTCTTTGGTTATGTAGATCTTGGCAAGCGTGGGGGTACCAGGTTTGGCCAGATCGACGATATCAGCCGAGTAGTCCTGCGCATGAGCAGTTCCCCCGAACGCAAAAGATAGAAATACAAGCGCAGTGCAAAGTCTTTGCATCGACCCTCCACGTATCACCTGGTGCCTCGCCTTACGCGAACCGCACCTTAACATCCGGGCCCTTCTCCAGGTGGATGCTCTCGATGAAGCGCACTTTGCCAGTGAGTTGGGTGAGGATTACCGAGGAAGTCCGAGTGCCTTCGCCGAAGAAGCGGACGCCTTTCAGCAGCGCACCGTCGGTTACTCCGGTAGCGGCGAAGATGAGTTGTTTGCCTGGAGCAAGATCTTCGGCTTCGTAGATACGATTCTTGTCTTTGATGCCCATGCGGGCGAGTCGCTCTTCCTGGTCGGGCTTCACGACCAGGCGGCCGAGCATGTAGCCGTTGAGGCAGCGGATGGCGGCGGCGGTGATCACGCCCTCCGGCGCACCGCCCGAGCCCATGACGGCGTGGACGCCGGTACCAATCACGGCGGCGGCGATGCCAGCCGAAAGGTCGCCGTCGCCGATCAGGCGGATGCGGGCTCCGGCGGCGCGAATATCGGCAATCAGCTTTTCGTGGCGAGGACGGTCGAGCACGATGACGACCAGGTCTTCCACATCGCGGTCCATTCTCTTCGCGATGTTCTTCAGGTTGTCGGCCACCGGCGCGTCGAGTTCGACGGCATTCTTGCAGGATGGTCCGACGACGATCTTTTCCATGTAACAGTCCGGGGCGTTGAGCAGGCCTCCGCGTTCGGAAGCGGCCAGCACGGTGATTGATCCGGGCGCGCCGGTGGCGCAGAGGTTGGTGCCTTCGAGCGGATCGACGGCGATATCGACTTCGGGCACCTCGCGTCCATCGGGGAAGTCGGCGCCTACTTTCTCGCCGATGTAAAGCATGGGCGCTTCGTCGCGCTCGCCCTCGCCAATGACGATGGTGCCGCGCATGGGGATGGAGTCCATGGTCTGGCGCATCGCCTCGGTGGCCACCTGGTCGGAGAGCTTGCGTTCGCCCTGACCCATGGTGTGAGCGGAAGCGATTGCCGCCACCTCCACCACACGCAGAAATCGCGACGCCAGGTCGCTTTCAATGTTTTCCCCGAAACTACGGGCCTTGCCTTCCGGACGAGTTTGCGATACCACGAGGACCTCCGAACACACGAAAGAACCGCTATTTCCGACCGGCCTGAGAATATATCGCAATCGCGGGGAGATTGAAAGAAATGGCTTAGGTCATGGGAACAACCCATACTCGGGCAGCTATGGCCGTGATATTCTCTCAAACCTGTTACGAAAAGGGATGCCATGCCGGAGTCGCGCCCGCTAACCTTCTTGTGCATTACGACTTATGAGAAGGGGCAGGAATTCATGCGTGAGTGCAAGCGCCAAGGCTGCCGCGTCCTCCTGCTTACGGCGGAAAAACTGCGCGACGCCGACTGGCCGCGCGAGAACCTGGATGACACGTTTTATCTTCCCACTGAGATTTCTCTTGCTGACATTGTGCAGGCAGTGACGCACCTGGCGCGCACGCAGAAAATCGATCGGATCGTGGCGCTCGATGAATACGACATGGAAACTGCCGCGACTTTGCGCGAGCACCTGCGGGTTCCGGGGATGGGCCTAACGACGATGCGTTATTTTCGGGACAAGCTGGCGATGCGCATGAAGGCGCTGGATCGCGGGGTTCGCGTGCCGGATTTTGTTCCAGTCTTCAATCACGACGACATCCGCTACTACCTTGAACATGTTCCGGGACCATGGGTCTTGAAGCCGAGGCAGGAAGCGTCGGCGATCGGGATCAAGAAGATTCATGTCGCCGAAGAGTTATGGCCAGTGCTCGAGCAGCTGGGAGACAAGCAATCTTCGTCCCTGCTGGAAAAGTTTGTTCCGGGCGACGTGTACCACGTGGATTCGGTGGTGTCAGAAAGTGAAGTGGTTTTTGTCAGCGTAAGCAAGTACGGCAAGCCGCCCATGAATGTGGCGCAAGGTGGCGGAATCTTCACTACGTGCATTATTCGGCGAGGTAGTGACGCAGACACAGGTTTGCGTGAGATCAATCGGGAGTTGATTGCGGCGCTGGGGCTGGTGCGAGGAGTGGCGCATACGGAATTCATTCAGGCGGATGCCGACGGACATTTCTATTTTCTGGAGTGTGCGGCGCGGGTGGGCGGCGCCTACATCAACGAGATGGTCGAGACCGCTACTGGAATCAACCTCTGGCGGGAGTGGGCCCGGATCGAAGTCGCCGGCGGAGATGGAACGTACCGGCTTCCTCCGGTGCGCGAGGAGTATGCGGGAGTGATTCTTTCGCTGGCACGGCAGGATGATCCGGATACTTCAGCGTACAACGATCCGGAAGTGTTCTTGCGAATCAAGAAGCATCACCACGCGGGATTGGTGCTGCGGTCGAACGATCCGGAGCGGGTGCAGTCGCTACTGGAAAGCTACAGCCAGCGCTTCGTTGAGGAGTTCCTGGCGGTGGAGCCGCCCCGGGAGAAGCCTGCTTCCTAAGGACTTGCGAGTGTTTTCGGGAACTCGGAAAAATGCTTCCGGCGAAAGGTGGCATCGACGAGTGAGCCGTGGGATGTGTTCTTTGGTCAGCTGTTGCTTGCCGCAGCTCTGAGAGAGTGCTGGGTGTGGAAAAAACGTTTAATAAGGTCTTTCTGCTTCGGGTTATTGGACATCATCAGTTCCTGCAGGACATCCACGGCGCTGGCGGCTTTGAACGCCTTTGACCGCCCGCACTGCGCCCTTGGCGACGAAACCTGCACCAGCGCTTGAGGATGTAATCGGCCCCGTTCGGAGGCATCTGCCAGTGTGCAAAAACGTTCATCTTGACAAGGTTGTCGCGCGAGCAGAGAATTGGCGCGCCTGAGTGGGCATCTGCATTTTGGTACTTTCCCTTCGGGCTTCTCCCCCTCCCAAAGTGCTTTTGAAGGCTACGGCACCGGTTCGCGCTCGTAGCGGATTCACAGAACCAGCGGCAAATCAATGTGCGGGAGAAGTTCGTCCATGCTGGGTAACCGCCGGATAGAAAATTCAGGAGGAACTATGCAACACAGGGTTTCACGCTCGTTTCAGTATTTTTGTTTGTCAGGCCTTGTGCTTTGCCTGGCGCTCGCGGCGCAGGCCAGCGGCCCGCACAAATTTAATGGGCTTTACCAAGTTCTGAAGGTCGAGCAGCGCGGCGATGAAGTGGAAGTGCAGGTGTCGCTCCGCTTATTCAACAACAGCGGGGCAGGGGTAACAGGCGCCACCGTCTCGCTGGTGAGTTCGCTGGTTACTCTTCCGGAGGGGCTGGCGTTCGAATGGGAGAAGGAGGCGGTGCCATTCACGAATGTTGCGCTGGCCTATAACCCCCACGTAAAGATCGTAGCGCCAGCGCTGGTGGGCAACTTCAGAATTCCGGAAGACGAGTACGAACAGTGGAAGAAAGGCGCAGGCCCAAGATTTGTTATCGCCTACCAGGATGCAGCGGGGGAGCAGCAGACCTTCCGGATCGACATGGCGCCCGCTCCCTAGAAGGACGCGGGAGGCGGATTTCGCGAAGCCGCCGGGATCCGCGGCTCTTGGGGGAAAACCGGGTTTGTCAAAGAGCAATTTCAGCCGGTGCTTAGCGCCGATAGTAAAGATAAAAAAGAAGAAGAGGATATCAATATGCGTTACTTCAAGCTGATCATTTGCACCGGAATTGTACTGCTCCTGGCGGGAGCAGCCAGCGCGCAGGAGGACTTTATCAACGTTTTCGCCGGCGGCGGACCGAATGATGTCGCGGCGACGGGCGCGCCCGTGTACCAGCCGACGAATATCGCCCTCGACAGCTCCGGGAATATCTACTTCAGTTCGCAGTACTCCAACTACCAGCATCGGATCTGGAAGGTAACGAAGTCGACGGGCATCTTGACGGTGCTCGCCGGAAGCTACTCTTACGGTTACGGCGGTGACGGGGCTTTGGCAGTTAACGCTCTGTTGCATACCCCGCTTGGTATGGCGGTCGATCACGCAGGGAACGTATTCTTTGCAGACCAGGCCAACTGCATCGTCCGCAAAGTGACGGTCAGCACCGGAATCATCACTACGGTCGCCGGAACAACAAATACTACTACAACCCCCCCAACCTCAACTTGCGGCGGCGGAACGGGTTCTGCTATCGGCAATGGCGGCAAGGCTACCAGCGCCAAACTAAATCAGCCTACGGGCGTGGCGATCGACAAGAATGGGAATCTCTTCATCGCCGACCAATACAACCATCAGATTCGAATCGTGGCTTGCGCCACGGTAACCAGTACCGGAGGCACCTGTGCCCCCAACTCAGGGCAGACGACTGGCGATATCTACACCATAGCCGGTGACGGAACGGCTGGTTACAATGGCGACTCCCAGGCGGCAACTCTAGCCGAGCTCTATTATCCCTACGGGGTGAGTACTGACACTGACGGAAACCTGTATATCGCGGACCAGTATAACCATCGGATCCGCCGGGTAGCCTGCGGAACCGGGATCAGTTCGTGTACGGTTCCGGCGAGCGAGACCAAGGGCGACATCTACACGCTAGCGGGCACGGGAACGGCCGGCTTCAACGGGGATGGCATCACCGCCATCACGGCCGAACTGTACTATCCCACGACTACGTCCGTGGACAATGCCGGCAATCTGTTCATCGCCGACTACGACAATATGCGCATACGCGAAGTGTCTTGCGCGACCACGACCAGCAGCGGGTCCAAATGCACGGCATCGACGGGTCAGACCGCCGGAGAGATTTTCACAGTGGTGGGCACGGGAACGGGGACCTACAACGACGACGGCCAGTTGGCCACAGGGGCCACCATCTATAACGCCGAAGGAGTCGCGGTGGACGCTGCGGGAGATCTATTTATCGCCGACGAAAACAACTATCGCATCCGCGAGGTGCCCTGCGATGTAAGCACACTCACGTGCACGGCTCCAGCCGGCCAAACGAAGCAGTTCATCTACACTGTCGCCGGGACGGGGAATACAACGTTCTATGGTAACAATCTTCCGGCAACTGGCGCGGAATTGTATTACCCGACCGGAGTGGCTTCGGATTCCGCCGGGAATATTTACATTGCGGACTACGACAATTGCGTCGTCCAGGAAGTGAGCGCCAGCACGGGAGAAATCTCGGTGTTTGCGGGCACTGCCGGAACTTGCAACTACGGCGGCGACGGTGCATCGGCCACGAGCGCTTATTTGAACCATCCCTATCGAGTGGTGGTGGATAGCAAGGACAACGTGTTCATTGCAGATTTCAACAACTGCCTGATCCGCAAAGTGACCGGCGGGACCATCACCACCGTGGTGGGTAAGAGCCCATCGCTGGCCTGCGGTTATGCCGGAGACGGCGGATCCGCTACGGCTGCTGAACTCTACTATCCGGACGGTGTCGCTCTTGACAAGTCAGGAAATCTCTACATCTCGGACTACGGCAACCAAGTGGTGCGGATCGTTTCCTGCTTGACGGTGACCAGCACGGGCGGCACCTGCACTCCCAAAACGGGCCAGACGAAGGGTGACATTTACACGTTCGCGGGCAATAACAGCCTGGGAGCCGGGTACGCGGGGGATGGCGGACCGGCTACAAGCGCTAAGCTTTACTACCCCTACGACGTAGCCGTGGATGCCTCGGGAAATGTTTATATCGCGGACTATGACAACAATCGGGTCCGCAAAGTGAACACGTCAGGAATCATTTCCACGTTCGCCGGAAATGGTGCGAGCGGATACGAAGGCGATGGCGGCCTCGCAAGCGATACCTCGCTTTGGAATCCGGCGGGGGTTGGAGTCGACGGGGCGGGCGATATTCTCATTGCCGATTACAGCAACCAACGTATACGCCTGGTGGATGGAGAAGGACTGATTCACACGATCGCAGGTAATGGAACTGCCGGCTTCGGGGGCAATGACATTCTGGCAACGAATGCCGAGCTCTATTCTCCGGCAGGCGTAAACGTCGACCCCTCGGGGAACGTCTACGACGTCGAATACACCAACTGGCTCGTCCGGAAGACAACTGCGCCGATCACGCTCAATTCCTCGGTCGCGAGCATAAACTTCGACACGCAGACGATCAAGACAACCAGTGACGCCGTAGCTTTCACGTTGAGCGCCAACGGCACGGCGGACATTACCAGCATCGCGCCGAGCGCTGGATTCCTTGAGGTGGACGATTGCCCCACCGCGCTAACCAGCGGCTCGACGTGCCTGGTTAATGTGCGCTTCTCGCCCACGACAGATGGAACCGTCAACGGCACGCTAACCGTCAAATACAACGGTTTCCTCACGTCATCGCTGGTGGTGCCATTGCAAGGCGTAGCATCGGGCCTCAATATCAGTCCAGTGTCGCTGGCCTACGGCACCCAACTCGTCACGGCAGCTCCTGTGACCAAAACGGTGACGGTGACGGGAGCGACGACTTATTCTGCTACATCGGCGACGCTCGACGGGAGCGCGGCCTTTACCATCGCAAGCAACACTTGCACGGGCGCGATCACAACGAGCTGCGTAATCGGAGTGACTTTCGCCCCGACATCGGCTACGTTAGGTGCACTTAAGAACACACTACTTATCCACAACAATGATCCTACGAACCCGCAGCTTGTCGCCCTTACGGGCACGGGCACCGAAGTAACCCTGACCCCGACCGCACTGGCTTTTGGAACCGTGGCTTCGGGAAGCAAGGCGCTGTCGGTGACCGTCAAGAACGTGGGTTCCACAGCACTGAGCTTTAGCAAAGCTCCAACCATAACCGGCACGGGGAGCGCCAACTTCGCGGTGCTGCCCTACAGCGCTACCGGTCCACAGAGCACCTGCCTGAACGGAACGGTGACACTGGCTCTAAACGCAAGTTGCACCTATACCGTGCAATTCACCTTTGCGGGTGGAACCACGGCCTTCAGCACCACCCTCAACATATTCGACAACGGTGGAGGCGCCCAAACGGTGGTGATGACGGCTACCGACTAATCCGGGCAGGCGTAGTTCACGAGGCGGGGAGCACACACGGCTCCCCGCCTTTTTTCATTGCGTCAACTTTGAAAACTCGGGAACGAAGACGCGATAGAACTGAAACGCGATAAGAAGGTGCCGAACCGCCCGCTCCGCAGTTGAGTCTCCGCGCAAGTGCTAGGTGACCAGTTGAGCGAACTTGTCCAGGTCGATGTTGCCGCCAGACACGATGGCGACGACCTTGCCCGAGCCGGCTCGACCTGACAAACCGGCCGCAACTGCGCAAGCCGCCGCGCCTTCGATAATGATCCGGTTGCGCTCGGCCACCACTTTCATGGCGTGTGCCGCTTCTGCCAATGTGACCACCAACGATCCATCCAGCAGCTTGCGCGCGGATTCGAACATCCGGGGGAACACCATCTTGCTGCCGATACCATCGACAAACGACGGCTGATATTCGACCGTCTGCGGTCCGCCGGCCGTTAGCGATGCAGCTAGCGGGGCAGCCGTTTCAATCTCGGCAGCGTAGATACGCACTCGGGGAGCAAGCTCTCGTAAGACTGCCGCGATGCCACAGGACAATCCTCCACCACCCCAGGGAATCACCACAGCATCCAAGTCGGGCAGGTCTTCGAGCAACTCTAGTGCGATTGTGCCGTTTCCCGCCATCACATCCGGATCGTCGAAGGCGTGGATGAATGTGGCGTCGATCCCTGGGAAGGAACGAGTTTCGAAAGTTCGCCACCACTCGGCAAAAGGAACTTTGATTACCCGCCCGCCCATGCGTTCGACGGCCTGAATCTTGGTGGCGGGAGCTGTGTCAGGAGCGATGATGGTTGCGCTGACCCCGATTCGCCGGGCGCAGAACGCCACGCCTTGCGCCATGTTGCCGGCGGAGGCGGTCAGAACTCCGCGCGCGAGCTTGTCGTGAGGGGTCCTCGCCATGACATTGGCGGCACCGCGGATTTTGAATGAGCCGATCGGTTGCAGGTTTTCCAGCTTCAGGTACAGGTTGTCGTGCTCGTCCGCATCGCACCGGATCAGGGGCGTGCGCAGGGCAACCGACGCAATGTTTTGCCGCGCCTCTCGTGCCCGCGTGAGGGTGATGGGCATTTCAATATCTTAACCGCTCTGAAGGCTTCTCCGGGGTAAGACCGGCAGGTGCGAAGCGGCGGCAATTGGGCTCATGCCGACGCGGCCTGCGGACCGATTCGAAAGCTATGACGAACATTGCGTGCAGAGCGGCGGCCGTGATAGTCTCACGGACCAAGAAGTACCGCTGACCGTTTCTCTCTTACCCGGCAAGATCTCGCCCACGTCGTCGAAGGTGACAAGAAATTAAACCGTTCGAACCCGGACGGTAGATCGCGGCTGCTGAGACCCCGTTGCAGGACATCCACAAGTAGTTTGTAACCGATGCTTCGATCTTGAAGGAGGACCCACTATGAAGAGAATCACCCTCTTGCTGGTTGCGGTTGCGACCTTGGCGGGTGTTATTTTCTTCACTGCTCCCGTATCTGGGCACGCCGATGAAGACGCCGTCCCGATTTTCGGAATCAAAATTCCACCCGGATACCGCGACTGGAAGCTGATCTCCGTGGCCCACGAAGAGGGCAACCTTAACGATCTACGTGCCATTCTGGGCAATGATGTGGCGATCAAGGCCTACCGGGAAGAAAAGCTGCCATTCCCCGACGGCACGATCATTGCCCGGCTAGCCTGGAATTACGTTCCATCTGAGGAAAACAACAAAGTCTTTGGCCGTTCGCAGTCTTTCGTGGCCGGGGCGGCCACGAACGTTCAATTTATAGTCAAGGACTCAAAAAAATACGCAGCGACCGGCGGCTGGGGGTTCGCTCAATTCAATGATGGCAAACCCGCCGACGAGGCGCTGCTCAAAACCTGCTTCCCCTGCCACGAGCCTGTCAAAGCTCGCGACTTTGTCTTCACCCGTTACGCACCTTAAGACTGAAGCGAAATCGCAAATGGTCGCATCAATAAGGCGATGAGCCATGGGAGGGTTTATGGCAACGAATAGAGCGACTGTAGTGCCAATGAAGATGACTCAGATGAAGGCCGCGCAAGTCCCCAAGCCGGGCGCGGATTTCGAGATCGTCGAGCGCGCGATTCCTGAGCCGGACGTGAGACAAGTGCGCATCAAGGTGCAGGCCTGCGGCGTTTGCCATAGTGATGTGCTCACCAAAGAAGGCTTGTGGCCTGGAATTCAGTATCCCCGCGTTCCCGGTCATGAAGTAGCGGGCATCATCGATGAGGTTGGCGCCGGTGTTTCCGAGTGGACGAAGGGGCAGCGCGTTGGTGTCGGCTGGCATGGCGGCCATGACGGTACCTGCCGCGAATGCCGGCGCGGAGATTTTCGCAATTGCCAAAACGTGAAGGTATGCGGCATCAGCTACGACGGCGGATACCAGCAATACATGGTGGCTCCCGCGGAGGCAGTGGTCGCGATCCCGGAAACTCTTAGCGACGTCGACGCCGCGCCTCTACTGTGTGCGGGCATTACCACCTACAACGCGCTACGCGACAGTGGTGCCCTTCCGGGTGATCTGGTTGCTGTGCAGGGGATTGGGGGTCTGGGGCATTTGGGAATTCAGTTCGCGAACAAGTTTGGTTATAAGGTAGCAGCGATCGGGCGCGGGTCTGAAAATGCGGCGCTCGCCAAGAAACTCGGGGCGACGGTGTACATCGACAGCCAGGCAACGAACGCAGCCGAGGCGTTGCAGAAGCTGGGCGGGGCGCGCGTCATCCTGGCGACCGCTCCGAGCTCGAAGGCGATGTCTGAACTGATCGACGGCCTCGGGCCGAACGGCGAGCTCATGGTGGTCGGCGCTACACCCGATCCCATTGAGGTGACGCCGATACAGCTCATCAACGGCAGTAAGACAATTCAGGGCTGGGCTTCCGGAACGCCGGCCGACTCCGAGGACACTCTAAACTTTGCCGAACTGAGCGGAGTGCGTCCGATGATTGAAACCTACCCGCTCGAAAAAGCGGCCGAGGCTTACGCGCGCATGATGAGTGGCAAGGCAGAGTTCCGCGTAGTCTTGACCATGTGAGGTCTCACCCTTAACGAATATCCACGACAAAGGAGAAGTTTATGTCGCACCATTATTCCGGTCCGGACTTTGGCTTTCCCCATGGCGATGCTCGACTCGACTTTACTGACCTGTATGCCTTCCCCAAGCCTGGGGACGCCAGCAAGTCGATCTTGATTATGAATGTACATCCATCGGCCGGCGTGAACCCTCCGGGGCCCACGACAGACGAACCCTTTGCGACCGAAGCGGTGTATGAGCTGAAGATTGACACGAATGGCGATAATATCGCCGATATCGCTTACCGAGTGCGCTTCTCGTCCGACAAGAGCGGGGCGCAGACCGCAACGCTGCGGCGGGTTGAAGGGGAGCAGGCCACTGGGACAGGCGACGAGGGAAAGGCGATTGTCGAAGGAGCGCGGGTTTCGACGGGGCCGGATGCACAGGCGACTGAGGCCGGGGATTACCGCTTCTTCGCCGGCTGGCGCAGCGATCCATTTTTCTTTGACGTGCAGGGCGCCCTGAACAACCTGCAATTCACCGGTGACGATTACTTCACTGACAAGGACGTATGCAGCATCGTGCTGGAAGTACCCAACTCTGCCCTCGGTAAAAAGGTGGGCATTTGGGCTCGTACGGTGGACGGCGCGAGCGGGAAATGGGTGCAGGCGGATCGAGGGGCGCGGACCAATCAAACTCCCTTCCTTGCGGGCGAGCAGAACGCGGCCTATCTGGCGGCGGATCCGGCGGGCGATGCCCGTTTCGTCCCCGTGTTTGCCCACGCGCTGGAGCATGCCGGCGGATATACGCCGGCGGAAGCAACCCGGGTCGCCGGGACCATGCTTCCCGACGTTCTCCACTATGATCCTACGCGGCAGGCGTCCTATCCGGTCAATGGCCGGGCGCTCACCGACGACGTGGTAGATTTCTTCCTTCCTCTCCTTTCCAATGGGAAGGTGACGGGAGATAAGGTAGGGCCGCACAAGGATCTGCTCACCGTGTTTCCTTATGTTGGACCGCCGCACAAAGCCCGGTCTGCGAAACGGGTGGCTGCCTAAACCGATCGAAAGGAACATCCCGTGAAATATCCGACTCTTTATCGCACGGTACAGATTGACGGCCTCTCGATCTTTTATCGAGAGGCCGGCGCGAAAGATGCGCCGACGCTTCTCCTGCTGCACGGACTTCCCTCTTCGTCGCGGATGTTCGAGCCTCTGTTCGCGCGGCTTTCGGATCGCTACCACCTGGTCGCGCCCGATTACCCGGGCTTTGGACACAGCGACTGGCCCGACCCGAAAACATTCGCCTATACATTCGATCACTACGCCGAGCTCATGAATCATTTCAGCGAAGCGCTCGGGCTCTCGCGCTACACACTCTACATGCAGGACTACGGCGGCCCTGTGGGCTTCCGCATGGCCTTGGCCCATCCGGACCGGATCGAGGCTCTCATTGTTCAGGACGCGGTGGCGCATAACGAGGGCCTGGGAGCGAATTGGAAGCCGCGGCGGGCGTTCTGGGCCGATCGGGCGGCCAACGAAAGCACGCTGCGCACCAATCTCTTGTCCCTGGAAGCCGCGCGTGCCCGCCATGCCGGAAATGATCCGAATGTCGAACGCCACGATCCCGATCTCTGGACCGACGAGTTCTATTTTCTCAACCAGCCCGGCCAAGCTCAGATTCAAAGCGACCTGTTCTACGACTATCGAACCAATGTAGACGCCTACCCGAAATGGCAGGCCTGGATGCGAGAGACGCAGCCGCGCCTGCTGGTGATCTGGGGTAAGTACGAACTCTCGTTCGATGCGGGCGAGCCGGAGCGCTACCGCAAGGATGTGCCGACCGCTGAAGTCCACGTTGTCGACGGCGGTCATTTCGCATTGGACACGGCGGCGGATGAGATCGCTGCATTCGTTCGAGACTTTGTCGGTTCTTCACGTGAAGAGCTGAAGGCTCGGCGGGTTGGCTGAGACCGCTATGGGAAGGCCTGCGCGCAGCCACGAAACGTAACTCGGAGACCCATCGAATCCGCACTTTCCATCCCAGAAGGCTTGCTATAACATGGTTGTCTCCCAATGAAGACAAGACGCCGAAAGAGTTCTGAAGCCTGTCGCAGCCGCAAGTGTGGCCAGTATCCAAAAGCCGGATGGGCGAAGCGCGCCTCACGGACGATTCAAACGTCCGTTGCTTTGCTGGTGCTGTTGTCGCTGGTGCATCTGCCGCGGGCCTTCGCGGCGAATTCTGACCTCGACACCCCGCTGACCGGCTCGCGCGAGCGCATTGAGAAATTGGACTACCGCGTGAGCGGGCGGCTCACACGGGTGGAAGCCGATGGCAAGCGCAAGAGCTACAAGTTTGTCGGCAAGGCTCACTGGTTTCCCGATGGCCTGAGCGTGCTGTGCGAGATCTCGGGCCCGGGCTCGGAGAAGACAAGCGTTCTTCTGCATATGAGCGTGAGTGGGCACGTGACCATCCAGGCGCTACTCCCTGGCCAGAAGACTGCCAGCGAGTTGCCGTTCGAACGTTGGAACGACCCGCTCGTGGGAACAGACTTCTCCTATGAAGACATGGTGGAGAGCTATTTCTTCTGGAAGAATCAGGAAGGCCTACCGCCGGAAAAATATGGCGCACGGGATTGCTTTGTCCTCAAGAGCACGTCCGGGCCTCAGGACCGGACCTATTATGATTCGGTGACATCGTGGATTGACCGCAGCATCTTGTTCCCGGTGCATGTAGTGAAGACGCTTCACGGCACGGGACAGCAGAAGGAATTCATTTACTACGCGCTGCGGCAGGTCGGCGGCCTGTGGTCGGCGACCCAAGTAGAGGCCAAGGTGCAGGACAAGCCCGGCTCCTCGATTCTTGCAATCGAATTTGGCTCGGGAAAGGCAAATCTGGGGCGCAAGGACTTTGTTCTCGGCCAATCAAGCGCTGAGGAAGAGCCAGCGAAATAAATCGAACTGCTTAATTTAGAACTAAATCCACTCTCATTCCGGGCGGTCCCAACCATGCTGATTGTCAGACGAAGCACAATTCTGTGCATTTCCTTGGCATTGAACCTGACGTCATGGACCCTGAATTCGGCAGCCCAGCAGAAGCCTTCTCCGCTTTCACCATATGTGAAGGAAGATGCATCGGTGCTGGTGCTGGAGCATTTGCGCCTTATCGACGGCACAGGCTCTGCGCCCCAGGAAGACATACGCATCGACATCGCCGACGGCAAGATCACCGCTATCCAAGCCGGCAGGGTACATAGCCCTTATCCGCCCAACGCCAAGGTGCTGGACATGACGGGAAAGACTGTAATCCCCGGACTGGTCGGTATGCATGAACACCTCTTCTATCCGACACCGCAAAAACCTCAAGACGGCGTAGCGTTCTATGGCGAGGCAGCTGACAGCGCACCGCGCCTCTACCTCGCGGGCGGCGTGACCACGGCGCGGACCGCGGGCAGCGTGGAGCCGTATACCGACCTGGAGCTGAAGCGAGAGATCGACGCGGGGTTGCTGCCCGGACCCAAGCTTGACGTGACTGGTCCCTACCTCGAGGGCAAAGGCAGCTTCGCGGTCCAGATGCATACGCTGGCGGATGCGGACGATGCGGCGCGCACGGTGGATTATTGGGCCGCCGAAGGCGTGACCTCGTTCAAGGCATACAACTACCTCACCTCCGATGAACTGAAGGCGGCCATCGACCGCGCTCACGCCCATGGGCTCAAACTCACCGGGCATCTTTGCTCCGTCGGATTCACGCAGGCGGCCGCGCTGGGCATCGATAACCTAGAGCATGGGCTGGTGGTCGATACCGAGTTCTTTCCCGGGAAGAAGCCGGACGAATGCCCGGGATTCGTGGCGAATCTGGCCTACTTCGAGAAGACACTGAACGTAGAGGGGCCTGAGGTGCAGGAGATGATTCGCGATCTTGTCGCGCATCATGTGGCGATTACCTCGACACTCGCAGTGTTTGAGACCTTTGGCCCGAACCGCCCGCCGATGGAGCGGGAGTCTGCAGCACTGAAGACCCTCTCGTTGCCAGCCGCAAAGGATTACTTGATCGGTCGCTCGGCTATCTCCGGTCGCGGACCAGGCGGCCCTGGCCTGGCAAAAGAGATGCGCTTTGAGCGCGAGTTTGTCGCCGCCGGCGGACTGCTGATGGAAGGATGCGACCCCACCGGCTATGGCGGCGTGGTGCCGGGCTTTGGCGACCAGCGCAACGTTGAATTGCTGGTCGAGGCCGGGTTCTCACCGGTCGAGGCGATCCGCATTGCAACGCTGAATGGGGCAATCTACATGGGTAAAGACGCGAACATCGGATCGATTGCGCCGGGCAAGGCCGCCGATTTGGTGATCTTGAGCGGCAACCCGGCAGAGAAGATTGAAAACATGGAGAAGGTTGAGCTGGTATTCAAAGACGGCGTGGGTTTCGATCCTGCGAAGCTGATTCAATCCGTCACCGAACTGGTGGGCTTGCGGTGAATTGCAAATAGCGGAATCGGGTCAGGGGACCAGCTCCTTTTCAGATACTGCCGGGGCGCCATACAAACCAAGAGGCCACCAATTCCAGTCGCCGGCAAGGTGTAATAGCGCCGGCCCGACAACCATCCGCACCACGGTAGCGTCGATGAACACTGCCACGGCGAGCGTAAAACCTAGCATTTGGACGACCAGAAAGCTTCCGACGGTGAATGCGGCGAAGACCGCAATCATAATTGTCGCGGCGCTCGTGATCAGGCCGGCCGTTCGCGCCAGGCCCTCGATCACCGCTGATCTCTCGGAGAGACCGCGCCGCCGTTCCTCGAGGACTCGAGCCACCAGGAAAACTTCATAGTCCATACTCAATCCGAAGACGATGGCAAACGAGAGAATCGGGACGATCGGGTACACGGTGCCGGTCGGTCCGTGGAGCCCGAAGAGCCTGCTACCGTGGCCTTCCTGAAAAACGAGAACTAACGCACCGAAGGAAGCGCCGACCGAAAGCAGATTGAGCAGAATTGCTTTGACCGCCGCACATAAAGAACGTAACCCAATCAGAAGCGCCAGCAAACTCCCCAATATGACGCCGAGGATGACCCTGGGCAACCGCTCTTTTACGACCGAGTCATAATCTGCTTCGAGTCCGGGAACACCGCCCACGCGCAGGGCCGCGCCGGGCACGCCGATGATCGCCGCGACGTCGGAGGAACGCACCTCTCGTACCCATTGGATCTGTTGGTTAGACGTAAGATGAGCGGTGGGCAGCAACTCAATCAAAGTAGCCTGACCGTCACTGCGAAGAAAACTCTTTCGGATCGGCTCGGGCACATCGTTGACCGCGTCGGCAGTGTCGGACATTCCCGTGAGAGTCGAAAGCGATAAGACCTCTTCCGCTCTGGGATCGCTCTGGAAATGCTTCGTCAAGCGACCGAGGGCATGCCAGCCCGCCGGCGAGAGCGGCGGAGACTGCGGCGGCAACTCCAGAACCACTCGCAGCGACTGCACAATACCCGACCGCCCCATGTCTTGGAGCGTGTGCAGCGCCTTGACCGACTCGGCCGCTGCCGGGAGTGCGTCGTGGTCAGGAACCCCGGGAGCGATTCTCCGCGCCTGGAAAGCGAGGACGAGTAGCGGAATCCCAGCGACTAAAAGAGCGGTCCAGGGCCGGCGGGTTATGATCGTGCCCCACCGCACCCAGCGTTCACTGGCCGCGCACAGGCTCTCGCGCGTTTCGACAGGTCTGGCGCGAAAACGCACCCTGGCGGCATTGATGCGATGCCCCAGCAGACCAAGCACCCAAGGCAGAATGAAGGTACAAAGCATGACACTCAAAACGGTTACTAAAAGGCCAGCGATCCCGATGGATCGCAGTTCGCTGATGGGCACAGTCAGTAGCGCTGAAAATCCGATGGCAACGGTCGTGGCCGAGATTAACAGCGTCCGCCCCGCTTGCCCGGCAGCAATATCGGCAGCGCAGCCGGGATCACATCCCTCGTTCAACGCTTCGCGAAACCGGCTCACCATCAGCAATGCATAGTCGATGCCCAAGCCGAGGCCAAGCATCGTTGCCAGATTCTGCACCAGAATCGAGAGCTGCAGATAATGCGCAAGTAAGGCAGCCGCACCCAGCGCCATCGAAATTGAGAGTAATCCAACTCCCAGCGGCAATAGAGCTGCGACAAGACTGCCGAAAGCCAGCAACAGGAGCAAGAGCGTTCCCGGCATCGCTCGTTCCTCGGCATGCTTGACGTCATCAGCACTGACCTTGCGAAGGTCGAAGTTCAGGGGCGTTTCACCCGTAATCTGCAGTTTGATCTTGGGGTATTGCGACCGAAGCTGACCTTCCATCCAGTCCGCTTTTGCCCTCAGTTTAGGCACCAACGCCTCGACCGTTTCATCGTGCGGGTCCAACCCGACGATGATCAATGCGCCGCCATTGTTTCCGGTGAATAGAGGATCCGGCCAATCCAGACTCGATACGGCACCCGACACTCCGGGCACAGTGCGCAACGAACTGGTCAAGAAGGTCAATGCGTCTGCGCCTTGGGCTGAATCCGGATCGGGAACACCGCTAATCACCAGAACCAGGCGGTGGGCGTAGGGAGACTGGAAACGCTGCGCCAGTTCCAGATCAACTTTTTCGGATTCTCCGCCCTTAATGTGAACCACGGTTTCCAGGCGGCGTTCGACTTTGTAGGAAAAAGGCAGCAGCGCAAGCGCCATGGCAAAACCCGCCATCGCCAACCAGAATCGGCGGCCGGCGGCACCACTACCAGTCTTCAAGTTCGGCATTACCATGGAAGATCCACGTCGTTTCCCGGCTCATCCGAGAGCAACGAAACGACCTCGATGATCGGGCACATCCATAATATACGGTCAAACAGGATATTCATTGGGGTTCGGCAAGAGCGCAGCCTTGAACCTTGCGTTCAATCAATCCTTTTGATCTGTTCAGCCGTAATTTGAAACCCGGTATTCGCTGCCGGAACACCAGCGTATACGGCGGTCTGCAAGAGCACTTCCTTCAAGTCGCATAATTCGAGTTCACTCGCTAACCCGGCTCGGACGTGAAGGGCGAACTCTTCCCATCTTCCAAGCGATGCCGTTACCGCCAGCACCAGGAGCCGTCTGGTTCGCCGGTCCAACTCAGGACGAGACCAGATCGTTCCCCAGGCATAACGGGTTATCAACTCCTGAAACTCGCGGGTAAATTCTGTCGTTGCTGCAATCGCTTTATCGACATGAGCGTCACCCAGCACCGCCCGACGGACCTCGAATCCCGCTTCGAGAGTATCCCTGTTGGCGTTCGGTTGCGGTAGCAGGAACTCGAGGAGGCCAGTTGTAAATGAGCGCGGCCGTTCGAGATTGGAAAGGTGCGCCGCTGAGAGGTGAAGAGTCTTTGTTCCTGGGATCTCCCGCGCCAAGATCTCTCCATGCCCGTTCCAGGGTGTGGCAACGTCGCGGTCACCAGAAATCACGAGAGTTGGACTCTTGATCTGTCTGAGGAGATTTAGGTGATTCATGTCGCGAAGGGCCGCACAACATCCCAGATACCCAACCGGGTCTGTGCCCAGGAAGACGGAGCGAATCGAAGCAACCTGCGGATTTTGTTTCGCCAGCGTGTCCGGCGAGAAGAACCGCTGCATTGCCACGTCGACGACTCCCGACATTCCGCCGTTGCGGACTGCTGCCATTCTTGTTTCCCAGTTTGTGCGCGGCACAAACTGCGGCGATGTGTTGGCCAGCACAAGGTGCGTGACGCGCTCGGGAGCGTGCACCGCAACCCACTGTCCGATTGCCCCGCCCAGCGACAGTCCGCAAAAAGCAAACTGCGAAATCTTCAATGCGTCAGCCAAGCCGAGAATGTCCTTGCCCAACATCTCAATCGAATATTCACCGGCTGTTGCGTCCGAAGCTCCGTGGCCACGCGTGTCATAGCGCAAAATCTGGAAATGTGGGAGCAGGTTCTCCACTTGAAGGTCCCACATTGAGTGGTCCGTGCTGATCGAGTGCGACAGAATTAAGACAGGTCGTCCCCCGTTTCCCTGCAGTCGGTAGAACATGCGCGCATTGTGAATGGTTGCGAAGGGCAATTTATTGCTCCTTGTCGTCGTCTTCACGATCGGACTCTGCTGCCAGAGCTTTCCGGAAAGTCTCGGCCGATCCAAGATATTGCTCGGGCTCTTCCAACCCTTTGAGTTCCGCGCGACCCAAATGGGTCGTTACTTCCGCAGTCTCGGCAAGGACCGCGGCGAGATGCCTGCCCTCTTTGACACTCTTCCGAACGGCCCCCTCAACGACCTTATGAGCGACATCTCGTCCCAGCTTCGCTCCTAGCAGCATCATGGCGCGCTCGGCAAAAATCGCTCCCTTCGTGTGCTCGATGTTGAGGCGCATTTTCTGCGCGTCCACCGACACCTCTTCGGCTACTTCAGCCATCGAGGCGATTGCTACTCCGGTCGACTCGATTACGGCCGCAACTACAGGCCATTCCGCCAGCCAACCGCCGACACCACGTTCGTGTTCTTGCAGCATGGCCGAAAGAAACGACGCAACCAGCCCGGGCACGCGATGCGCAGCGGCAAGAGTGAGCGAACAGGCCGCGGGGTTGCGCTTGTTCGGCAAAGTTGACGATCCGCCGCGGCCGTCTCCTCCCGACTCGGACGCCTCCCCGACCTCGTTCTGCATGAGCAGGCTGATATCGCGCGCCATTTTGCCGAGAGATCCAGTCAGCACTCCGCAGGCGCAGATCAGCGCCGCAAGTTGATCGCGCTGAGTGTGCCACGGCGCTGGGGGAGAGGCTCCAAATCCAAGTTCCGCACTCAGAGCTTCAGCCACAGAAATTCCGTGGTCGCCGAGCGCCGCCAACGTGCCGCTGGCTCCGCCAAATTGCAGAACAGCCGCCGAGCAAAATGCTTTCTGAAGACGCCGCCTGCCGCGGCAAACCGATGCTAACCACCCGGCGGCTTTGAGTCCGAAGGTCACCGGCGGAGCAGGCTGAAGCAGAGTCCGCCCCAGCATGACGGTCTGCTTGTGCCGCTCAGACACGTCCACCAGCGCTTTCTCCAATCGCAGGATGTCGGCAATGAGAATCGGTTCTGCGCGCTTGAGCAGCAGGGACATCGCGGTGTCGGCGACATCCTGGCTCGTGGCTCCCCAGTGAACGAATCGCGCCGCCCCCGCGTCGGTCTTGCGTACCTGGTCGGTCAGCATTTTTACAAGAGGAATCGCCGGAGTTCCGGCGCGAAATGCGGCGTCAGCAAGAGCGGAGATATCAAAATTGTGCGGCCTTGCAGCAGCCGCTATCGCTTCGGCTGCCTGCATTGGGATGAGTCCTTGTCGCGCTTCGGTGCGCGCCAACGCGGCTTCGAATTCCAACATTACCTGCAGAACCGATTCATCGGAAAAGAGCGCGGCCAGAGCCGGTGTGGTTGCCAGGCTTTTAATCAAGCGTCCGCTCATGCTCGGCTCCACATTATGTTCTTTAATCCGTGCGGGCTGCCCACTTTGAAATGATTACACATCGAAGAATACCGTCTCGCCCTCTCCACGAAGATGCACATCGAAGATCCAGTTACCCGTGCGAGCGGGATCTGGCTGGGCCAACAACGTCGCGCGCCGATTTTCTGGCACCAAGGTCAATACGGGATCTGCAGCGTTCACTGGCTCGCCTGCGAAGTAAACTCGTGTCGACAATCTCTTAAGAATGCCTCGGCCAAGAATCGATACATTAATGTGAGGCGCCTGAACAGTTTCACTCGGGCCCGGCACGCATCCCGGCCTGATCGTTTCAAATGTGCACGAGCCGTCCTCCGCGGTTGCCAATCGTCCAAAACCGCGAAAGGCTGCGTCGTCCGCACTGCTCTCGTGATTCGCGTACTTCCCGTCAGAGTCTGCTTGCCAAAGTTCGATCATCGCATCGGGAACAGGCACTCCATCTCCATCCGATACACGAAAAGTCAGCCGTACCCGCTCCCCCGTCGCTCCATCGCTAGCGATATGCGAAATACTCCGTGCGTCCGTCAGACCCAGATGCAGGTACGGACCTACGGTTTGCGAAGGCGTCGGCGTCAAATCCATCGTTAATCTCTATCTCTATCCTTTTCTACTTTTCAAATGGCGTTGATTTGCGGCCCCGCAGCACGATGTCGAAGCGATAGCCCAGAGCCCACTCCGGCTTGGTCGTTTCCAGGTCAAATTTCGATACCAAACGCTGACGTGCCCGTTCATCGGGAATCGATTGCAAAATGGGATCGTAAGCAAAGAGTGGATCGCCGGGAAAATACATCTGCGTGATCAGTCGCGTGACGAAGGCCGGTCCGAACAACGAGAAATGGATATGTGCAGGACGCCAGGCATTGTCGTGATTGCGCCAAGGGTAGGCGCCCGGCTTGATGGTCACAAAACTGTAGAATCCGTCGTTGTCGGTCAGGGTTCTTCCCGTCCCAGTGAAGTTCGGATCGTGCGGCGCGGGATGGTCGTCTCTTGCGTGTGCATATCGTCCCGCCGCATTCGCCTGCCAAATCTCGATCAAGCTATTTGACACGGCGTGGCCATCCCCATCTACCACTCTGCCGCGCACAATGATTCGCTCCCCTAACGGTTCCCCGGCATGCTGAACCGTGAGGTCTCGATCGTTTGTATGAATGTCGGAATGGCCAAAGACTGGCCCTGTCACCTCTGAAAGTGTATGCGGCAGGAAGATCAGCGGCTGCGAAGGCGCCCGCAGGCTGGTCGCGCGATAAGCGGGATAAAAGTAATCCGGCTGTGTCCCCGGTTCATTCCGCCGGAAGCCAACAACGGACTCTCCCGGATGTTTGCCTTTGGCCGGAATCAGCGAAGAAGACATGTCTATCTCACTATACCGTTTCAGTTTCCTTCACCATCGGAAAGAACGGTTCTTGCTTGCCGACGCTACAGATTGTACGTCGATTCAGCTCATGGGCAGCCCAACATAGTTTTCGGCGAAGGTTTGCGCCGCCGCGCGAGAGCTTGTCAGGTAGTCCAAATCGGCCAACTGCCTGCGCTCCTCGAACCTGCCATTCCCAGGATTCCGGTGTAGCATGGAAGTCATCCACAGCGAAAAACGTTGTACCAGCCATACTCGCCTCAAACAAGTCTCTGAGTAAGTGTCGAGCGGACGAGGATTTCCAGAAGCGTAGAATTCTGCAAACGCGCCGGCCAGGACCCGAACATCGGCAACGGCAAGATTCAGGCCTTTCGCTCCGGTCGGAGGCACGATATGGGCCGCGTCCCCCGCTAGATATAGCCTTCCATGCTGCATCGGCTCCGCCACGAAACTGCGCATCCCAGTAACTCCTTTCTGCAGGATAGCTCCTTCCGTTAGCCTTCGTCCGTCGCGAGTGGCAAGGCGCGTCTGCAGTTCTCCCCAGATCCTTGAATCCGGCCACCGCGCTAAGTCTTCCTCTGGGGAGCATTGAAGATACAGGCGGGTAATCTCCGGAGTCCGCATGCTGTGGAGGGCGAACCCGCGATCATGATAGCAATAGATCAGCTCTTCGGAAGATGGCGGCGCAGCCGCTAAAATGCCGAGCCAGGCGAACGGAAAAACCCGTTCATAGATGGTTAATGCATTTTCAATGCTCGGGCGGCACACTCCGTGAAAGCCGTCGCAACCTGCAATAAAATCGCAAAGGACCTCCGAAGGTTCGCCATTGTCGTGAAATCGTATCTTCGGTGTTGTGGAATCGAAATCGTGAATGGTGACACCCTCAGCTTCAAAGAAAATCCTAGCCTCCGCTCCGACTCGTGCTGCGATGAGGTCTTTCACAACTTCCTGCTGGGCATAAATCGTGATACCGCGCCCCGTCAAGGCTTTGAAGTCAATGCGATGCCCCTGCTCTCTGAAGCGAATTTCTACGCCATCATGGATCAAGCCTTCCCGCTTCATTCGCTCGCCCAAGCCCATTTCCACCAGAAGGTCGACAGTTCCTTGCTCCAGGACGCCGGCTCGCACCCGCTGTTCGCAGTGCTCTCGACTACGAGCCTCGACGACGGCCGAATCAATTCCCCGCCGGTGCAGGAGGTGCGACAAGACAAGCCCCGCGGGTCCCGCTCCTACAATCCCAACCTGGGTGCGTATTCTCATTTTTTCTTTCGCTTCGATTTCGGGCGGGAAGGCTTGCGATCTTTCTCTGCAGAAAACTTCTCGATGACTTCCCGCGGCACGGGTCTGCTCTCGATTCGCTCCGGATCTGTTTCTGACGCCGCTGCCCAGACTCTGATCTCAAAACACTCCACGGCCAAAACATTCTTGTTGAACAATCTGTGGCGGACGCAAAAGCTGCTGCGGCGCCATTCGGTTATCTCAGACTCAACGACTACTGTGTCCGAAAATCGCGATGGCGCTATGAATGACGCTCGCAAGTCGACCAGAGGAATTCCGACAATACCGTAGGTCTTGAGCATCTGCCGCTTCGGGAGGCCGACTTTCTTGAACAATCCGGCTGTGCAGGCGTCGAAATATTCTAAGTAGCGCGGGAAATAGACAATCTGGGCGGGATCGCAATCACCCCATTCGATGTGAATCGTCCTCCGGTTGGTAAAATTCGGCTTTTTGTTCACCAATGACCTCTTCCCGTCTTTTTTCAAGGTAGCTCGGAAACGTGTGGAATTCGAAAGTAACAATGATAGTGGTTGCGACACCCAGGATTGAACTGTGCCCCGCAAGCCGGGCAGCAAGCATTACTTTGCATGTACTGGAGAATGGTTAGCGCTGCACCACAGGCGCCGCAAAGTACGGCTTGCTGGTTCCATTCACTTTCCGGCCAGACTGCAATCGGGTGATCAGCCAGCGCCTCGTGGCAATCCTTGCAGGCATAGTAAAGGCCGCAACATTTCATCTTGATGGCAACGATGTCGTTCGGCCCGTGATAATGCCCGCAACGGGTTTGTGAATCGAGATTTACGCCAAGCACGTGCGGAAAATTAGAAACCATCGTGTCCGTTAGGGCCGAAAAGGAAATTCAACCGATCGTCAACAATTCTTCGTAGAATCCACCGATCTCCTGTGCCCGATTTACAAAATGTATCTCCAATATCCAGTGTCGCTGCCGGCCAGAAGCGTCCGGCATCCGCATCCGGTTCTGATTCTTGGGGTGGACATAAAGAGTGATCTTGTCCCCCGGAATCTTTTCATGGGGAAAAACGCCAATCAGATGGCCGGCGATGGGGCCGCCATATTCCCAGCCATATTGCTCGGCTAACCGCTGCGCATGCGCATATAGCTCGGCTGCCGTGATCTCAGGGTGCTCGTGAAAATACCGCTTGCCGCTGGCGAATGCCTCTTCGATGTCGCGGCACAGTTTGTGCTTCTGCGGATCTTTTCCGACAACGTAGGTACGTCCGAAATCGGCTTCCCATTCTTCGAATACGGGACCAAAATCGAGAAAAACGATATCGTCCTCCCTGACCGTCAGATCTGGAGGATTTTCGTCGTATGGGGCCAATGTGTTGCGTCCGGCGCGGACGATGCGTTTGTGCCAATAGCACGAGATCCCGAGCATGCTCTCGGCTAGCGCATAAATGTCCTCATTTATTTCGCTTTCCTTAGTTCCTGGCCGAATGAGGTTCCGCGCTCCGATCTCCGCGAACAGGGCCTGGGCCTTCCTTTGAGAATCCAACAGCCCGGCGACTAGTCCTTCATCCGACTGCTGCATAGTGAATAGATTACAGTACTGGCATTCCCGCGATCCACTTCACAAGGCTTCGGTTCATGATTCGAGTGTGTCGACAATAGGTCTGGAGTTGTAACTTTTCGATTCCGAATGAATCCAATTTCCAGGCAAAATATCTGATATGTTCGGAAGAATCACGTAGAGGACGTGCCAATGCTGATTTATCTTCTGGCTTTTGTTGGCGGTGCTCTGACGATTTTGAGTCCGTGCATTCTGCCTGTGCTGCCGTTTGTATTTGCGCGTGCGGACCAACCCTTCCGACGCTCCGGTTTGCCTTTACTCGTGGGAATGGCGCTGACGTTTTCCGTTGTGGCAGTCGCAGCGGCATTTGGAGGCCATTGGGTTGTGCGCCTGAATCAAGGGGGGCGCTACTTGGCAATGCTGATCTTCCTGGTGCTAGGGATGAGTCTTCTTTTTCCCTCGATTGGCGAAACCTTGACTCGTCCACTGGTACGCTTGGGCGGCACGCTGCAGGGCGGTCCGGCTGCGGAGAGCGGGATTGGAAAGTCGTTTGTTTTGGGAATTTCGACGGGCCTTCTCTGGGCGCCCTGTGCGGGCCCGATTCTTGGCCTGATTCTGACTGGGGCGGCGATACAGGGTCCGGGTGCTCGCTCTTCGTTCCTGCTATTATCGTTCGCCCTGGGCGCCGCGACTTCTCTTGGAATTGCGCTTTTCGCCGGCAACAAAGTTTTCTCCGCCCTGAAACGTTCGCTTTCGTTTGAGATCTGGATCCGTCGCGGACTGGGCGTTGCGGTGATCATGGGAGTGGTTGCGATCGCTCTGGGCTGGGACACAAGTCTACTCACCAGCTTTTCCTTTGTGAACACTTCAAAAGCGGAAGAGCGTTTGATCGATGCATTGCATGGAGAAAAGCCGGCGGCAGTTTTGGCAGCGAGCGCGGCCGACACTGAACTCGCTCTTGACGATGAAGGCCCGATGCCCGATTTGAGTGGCGCCGTGGCTTGGCTTAATTCGCCCCCGCTCAGTGCCAAATCTCTGAAGGGAAAGGTCGTGCTCATCGACTTCTGGACCTATTCCTGCATCAATTGCCTGCGGGCATTGCCCTACGTCGAGGGTTGGGCAGCAAAGTATAAGGATGCTGGTCTGGTAGTCATCGGCGTGCATACACCCGAATTCGCATTCGAGAAGGAACGCAGCAATGTCGAGAAGGCAGTGCGCGATTTGAAGATCAACTATCCAGTTGCCATCGACAGCGACTACAGGATTTGGCAAGCCTTCCACAACGAGTATTGGCCGGCGCACTACTTCATCGACGGCAAGGGTCGGATTCGACATCACCACTTCGGCGAGGGCGAGTATGCCGAGTCGGAGCGCGTAATCCAGGAGCTTCTAAGAGAGAACGGGGCCCAATTGTCCTCCGCAGGCGCTATCAGTGTAGCGGGAGCAGGTGCGGAGGCCGCTCCCGACAATGCGAACGTCCGTTCGCCGGAAACCTACGTCGGATACCATCGGGCTGAGCACTTCGCTTCCACCGAGGCGATCGTTAAAGATTCCAAGCACGCTTATACGCCGGAACCCCGACTTTCGCTCAATCAATGGGCTCTCGGTGGGAGTTGGAAGGTCGGTGAGGAAAGTGCAGTGCTTCAAGCGGCTCCCGGAAAAATCATTTTTCGCTTTCATGCCCGCGATCTTCACCTCGTTCTGGGAACCACCAAGGATGGCAAGCCGGTCCGCTTCACTGTGAAACTGGACGGCACGGCTCCAGGTGACGACCACGGTGCCGATACCGACAACAACGGCGCAGGTACAGTGCAGGATCACCGGCTTTATCAGCTCATCCGGCAAAAGGGGCCAGTCGAAGATAGAACATTCGAGATCGAGTTCCTGGACCCGGGCGTGCAGGCATTCGCGTTCACGTTTGGCTGATCTTACGATCGGTGCCCAAAGATCGTCTTCAGCACCATCCGTGCGTCAGTCAGAAAGCTGCGATGGCTTTGATAATCCAATGAGAGCTTAATCTTGGCTGGCAGAATTTCCTCCACATACTGCCGCTCCATTCGATCGGCGGAAAAGATCAGGTCCTCGCGCCGGAAGGCCAGGCTCGCCGGATCCGTAATCCCCGGGCGTTCCTGCAGTATTACGGCATACTGCGAATGAAACATCTCCACGTACCGTTCCACCTCAGGACGAGCCCCTACAAACTGCATGTCGCCTTGGAAAACATTTATTAGTTGCGGCAATTCATCGAGCTTATATTGCCGCAACCAACGGCCGACGCGGGTCAGGCGGGAATCGCCGGGAGCTGTCAGTAGTCCATCCCCATCGGCACCGTTGACCATGCTGCGAAACTTGTGGATCTGAAAGCGCCGGAAGTTCCTTCCCACGCGAAACTGCCGATAAAATATGGGGCCGCCATCATCGAATTTGATAGTCGCGGCGATGAGGCAAAACAGGGGCGAAAGAATGAGCAATGCGATTCCGGCGCAAAGAATGTCAAGAATGCGATGGAGTGCGCTGGTTTTCGACGGCATACTCCAGCACTCCTGCACAACGGGTTGTTCAGACACTGGCAATGTTGGCTGTCCTCGGCGATGTTTCGACGCGGTCCTGCCGGACAATACTGGTGACGGCGTCGATTACGTCCGAAACATCATCTTGCGTCATGCGGGGATATAACGGCAGCGACACCATTCGCTCATACTCTCGCAGAGCTATAGGGAAATCTTCCGGTTTGTACCCATACTTTTCGCGATAATACTGGTGCAGGTGGATCGGAATGAAGTGCACGGAACAGCCAATGTTGCGATCTTGCATTTGTGAAACAAATTCATTTCGCGTGAGAGGTACGCGGTCCAGGTTGAGTCGCAAGACATAGAGGTGCCAAGCGTGTTGAACATCTTCCCGCTCGGTGGGCAACTCCAATTCCTCGTAATTCCGGAAAGCTGCGTGATAGTTTTGGACAATTTCGCAGCGCCTGGCGTGGAACTGAGGCAGCTTACGTAGCTGGTGCAACCCGAGAGCTGCCTGAATGTCGCTCATGTTGTATTTGAAGCCTGCGCAGACCACGTCGTAAAACCAGGGTTCACCGGCACCGTGGCGCTTCCAGGCGTCACGATTCATTCCGTGCAAGCACCAACGTCGAGCCTCGTCGAGCAAGCCTTTGGGACCGGTGAGCATACCGCCTTCGGCCGTGGTCAGATTTTTTGTGGCATAGAACGAGAAACAGGTTAGAACTGGTACCTTCTCAGACGACATCGGCGATCCCACCCGTTGACCTTTGTAGCTGGCAGGCAGGGAGTGAGCGGCATCTTCAATTACTGCCAACTGGTGCTCGGCTGCGATCTTCAAGATGGCTTCGCGATCGCAGGGATGACCGTGGAGGTGCACCGGCATGATGGCTTTCACGCGCAGACCCAGATCCTTTTCGGCTCTCTCGATCTGACGGCGAATTCCCTTTGGATCCAAATTCAAAGTATCCGGTTCGACATCCGAAAGGATGGGCGTTGCTCCCACATGTTCAATGACGTGAACTCCCGAGCAAAAGGTAAGCGGCGTGGTAATCACAGCGTCGCCTGCGCCGACTCCGAGTGCCAGAAGAGAAAGATGCAGCGCGGCGGTACAGGAACTGGCCGCAAGGGCATCGGGAACATCGATGAACTGAGCGAAATCCTCCTCAAAGCGCCTCACCTTCGGCCCAGTCGTGATCCAATCGGATCGGAGCGTGTCCACAACTTCGAGGATTTCTTCTTCTCCGATCGACGGAGGCGAAAACGGCAGGAATTTGTCGCGCACGATGGATGGCCTCTGCTTATCAGGATGGGAGATGCAAGCGTGAATTAGAATCCGCTCCTCGCTTTTCGAGCAGACAAAGATAATGAGTGCACAGGAAGCGAAACTTGGAAACAAAATGATAGATCGCTGGCCCGAGATGGCCGATCGCCCTGCCAAGCGGAGGAGCCAGAGTGATCTTGCGGCTGGTCATGGAGAAGCACGGGAAGAGCCGTCGGAGCTCGTCCAGTCGAATCCCACGCACGTCCGGGTTGGAGGGATTATTGAAAGCGAAGTCGTACCACAGGAACCTTCCGCCGGGAATCAGCACACGCGTGATTTCCTTCGCAATTTGCCGTTTTACCGGAGCATTCAGTACGGAAGTAAACAACGTAAATTGGGAAACGAAATCGAAGCTGCCATCGGGAAACGGGAGTTCCGAGGCGCTACCGCACACTACCTGCAGACTCGGTGATACTGAACGTGCCTGCTGAACAAATGCCGGCAAAAGATCGATGCCCCACAACCGGGCTGGATCGGCTTCATATTCGAGGTATTGACGGAGAGTCGCACCCTTGCCGCAGCCAACATCGAGAATCCGGAGGCCGGCCAGCGACCTTAAGCCTGTCGAATGCAACAAAGACCTTAACGTAGCTTCCCGCTCGTGCAGGGCATACAGGTGGCCGGGGTTCGTCCGCGAATAACGTTGCGCAGGGATCGAACTTCGATGCTCATACGCTCGACGCAAACGATCAAGTTCGCTGCGCTCGTCGTTCTCTGCAGGCGGTTGATGAAGAGTCGCTGGCATTCGTTATGAGAAGGAAGATCGAGTTTACGATAGATGAGCCAGTTCCGGTTTCAATTTCAATAGGTCACGATCTTTTGATTGCGAAAGGCCTTCACCATCCCCAGCATGAAGCCGACGTTGGCCAGGCAGAAGGAGAACGGATAACCGAATACCCAGGCGGGCCGCTGCTTTCGGCTTAGCTCCCAACCCACGAAGGCCGAGAGATAGAAGCCGACCTGCAACCACCACAGGAGAATCGCCCGTCCTTCCAGGGCAAGGCAGGCGTTGGACAGAAGAACGATGGCCAGGAAGAACGGAGTCAGCCAGCGCAACAGTCTGTGCGAGACCAGACCCAGAGCGGTGAGCGGGAATCGCAGAGGATTTAGAAGCGCGGGGCGTGAGAGGGTGCCGGACCAGTTCCGTGCAGTCATTCGAATCCGAGCGCGAAGCTCGCCTTCGATGCTGTGCGGCAGTTCATCATAAACCGTCGCTTCCCGGTCCTGAATAACCTTAAATCCCTGCAGCCGAACATCGAGCGGCATGATGCAGTCGTCGCCATAGCGGGCCGGTAGCGACCGGAAGAGCTCTCGTCGAACCGCCAAGGCCTGCCCACTCCCGGTGGCCAAAATTCCGAGATCGGATTCGACGCTACGCAAGAAGAGCTCATAGCGCCAGTAGAGCCCCTGCCCCTTTTCAACCGCATCCTCGGGACGACCGAAATGCACCGCTGCCGTTACCAGCCCCACCGTCGGGTCGGTGAGATCGTCAATTATGGTCCGCAGAATATTGGGAGCCGTCGCGGTGTTGGCGTCCGTAAAGAAGAAGATGTCCCCGCGCGCACGTGCCGCGGCAAGGTTCTGGGCACTGCTCTTCCCTGCTCGACTGTTGCTCTGTAGCCACAGGATGCGCGAATCATGCACCATAAAACCGCGCACGATTTCCTCCGTCCGGTCGGTAGATCCATCCGATACCACGAGAATTTCCATCCGGTCATTCGGGTAAAGCAGTTCGAGGCAATTCTCCAGCTTTAATGCGATTCTCAGCGCCTCGTTGTGAACCGGTATGATGACGGAGACGAAAGGATCCATCGAGCGCTCGGTCCGATTACCTCTGCGCGCAAACGATGACCGCAGCGCAAGTATAAGCAGCGGGTAGCCTACCCAACCGTAGGCAACAACGCCGAGGGAAATCAAAAGCAACCAAAACGCCGTGGTCATCTCAAACTGTCTCCAGCCACTGAGATCCTATATCGCTCGTTTGCTTCTTGTGTTGTCGTCATCACCGTCCGGGTCAGTATGATCGTTGTGCCGCAAGGAGTCCGGCGAATGGCGCGAACGCCCTGTCAGACGTGCCAGGTGTCCTTCGAATACGCATAGATCAGGTGCCGCACTTCCGGTTCGCCGGCAACGTAGGTGGACAAGCGCCGCTCCAGTTCGCCGTCCGCCTGTGTCTGGCGCTCGTGTTGACGCAGGTGTTCTGCCCACGAATTCACCAGGAAGATCTCCAGAAAGCGATCCGCGGCTTCAGTATCACGGTAGATCCCCCAACGATAGGCGCCGTCGCGACGCCGTATGCGACCATATTCATGGATCGCTTCCACGAAGTCCGACTCCTGTTCCCGGACCACGGAGTATCTGATCGCAACGAGCACCGGTCCCTGGTCGATATCAGATTCAACTTCCTTGATGACGACGGGCAAACGCCAGTGATTCCATGGGCTCAGATCCGCGGTCGAATCGGGGAGCTTTGCGAAGAACACGAGCACAATACTCCCGATTGTTCCGATCCCGGCATACACCAGGGCAACCCGAACGCCGGTCCGTTGGGCTACCGCGCCCCAAGCCGCACTCCCAAGAGCGTAGCTCCCCATATAAACCAGAGTAAATATTGCCAGGACCCGCGCTCGCACCCAATCCGGCGCAAGGTTCTGGACCAGAGCGTTGATCAACGAAATAAAGACGACCCACGCGGCTCCGCCAATCAGCATTACGGGAGCGAGGGTGCTCAACCGGTTTAAGGCGCTCATGGTTGCGATCACCAGCCCCAGGATCATGACGCCGGCTGAGACAACTACTTCTGTAGACCACCTTGCGCGGGCCCACTGCATCATGAACGCCCCCGCGATTGCGCCGGCCCCGAAGCATCCGAGAAGAAGCCCATAGCCGACGGCGGTCTTGTTGATGCTGCGAGCAAGCGACGGCAACAACGCAAACAGGGCGCTGGAGAAGAACATGACTGCGCCCGTCCGAATAAGCACCCTCAGGATCGCGGGGGAGTAGCGGACGTACCGAATGGCCGCGACTGTGGCTCCTGCCAACGTTTCCGGCGGCGCGACACGTTTGCGAATGGGCCTTTTCCACTTGGCAACAACCAGGATGACTCCTACAAACGACACCACGTTCACCGCAAATGCCGTAGCCACTCCGGCAGCCGCTATGATCACGCCCGCAAGTGCCGGTCCTACTGCGCGAGCGAGATTGAATTCGATTCCATTGAGTGCTGACGCTGCTGCAAGGTCTTCCTTGGCTACCAATTCCGGCAGGATCGCCCGCCATGTCGGCGTTTCGAACGCATCCCCAGCCGAGAGCGCAAACGTCAGTACCAGCAGCAGCCAGGGCGACATCAAACCAGCGATGGTCAAGACCGCGAGAAGAAGGGCTACGCCCATCATCCACGACTCGGTGAATAAAACCAGCCTGCGGCGGTCGAAGATATCGCCAGCGGAGCCGGCAGGGAGGGCCAGGAGGAAGTAAGGCAGTGAAGCGGCGGTTTGTGTGAGCGCCACGTAAATCGGTCCCGCACCGAGCGAAACCATCAACCAGGCAGCGCCGACGTTCTGCATGAAGGTACCGATATCGGAAACCACATCTGCGACCAACAGATTGCGGAAAGTCGAAACGCGCAGGGGCCGCCAAAGACTCGATGAGCCCTGCGCATCGGTCGTGGCCATGTTCACTTCGCGACCGGGGCCCGGCGCTGGGTTGGTGTCAGCACTGTCAACTCCCCGACTTGTTCTCGCTTCACGGTACCGCGAAGGTGTGGGGCATGATCCATCATCCAGAGCTCGGGAATGATTTCGGCAACCAGTTTTCCATGACAGAAAATTCGCACCACTGAGCTTTCAGACACGACAATACCCACCGCATTGGTGACAGCGCTCATGTTCGCGGCAGCAATGTGACGGCTTCCGAGTCCCAGTGGCACTTCTACTTGCGCCGCCACGGCGTCAAGGTAGCGGCACGCGGAAAGGACAATCCCTTCGCGACTTACCACGAACCCACCGTCCAGTTGCGCCAATTCCTTGATGGTCCCGCGGAGATTGAGATTGGCGATGTGTCGCGAAGCCTCCGGATGGCCCAATAAAGGATCGAGAATCAACGGTCTGGATCTCGCGAGCACCGCAGTTTCATCTCCGAGTGTGAACAGCGTGCCAACCCGCTTTCCCTCTCTGCCCTCACGAGCAATTTCGACGGCGAGCCCAATCAATGGCTCAAGAACATCGGGCGCGTATTCCGTTACTTCGCAAAGAATGCTCTCAAACATCCATCCCACTCCTCGCTTCCTGTAAACGCCACCAACAGACACTGCGGCATTCCGTTTTGGATGAAAGGCTCACAAGGAAGATTCACGCACGTCATGACAGGAGTTGCGCCCGCAGTGTCAGCGCTCACTGCCAGCCTCCGCCAAGAGCCTTGTAGAGTTGCACCAGGCTTTGGTACTCGCTGCCTCGGGCCTGGGCGAGAATAATCTCGGCGTTAAAGAGCGATCGCTGCCCATCGAGAACCTCAAGGTAAGTGGTGATGCCTCCTCGATAGCGTATGAGGGACGTGCTGACTGAATCCCGGAGGTCCTGGACCGTGGTCTCCTGCGCAACGCGAACTTGATGAAGTTTCTGATAACCGATCAGAGCATCAGAGACATCACGAAACGCCAACTGGATGGCTTGCTTATAGGCAATCAATTCCTGGCGATGCACCGACTCGGCCAGTCTTAGATTCCCGCGCAGCGCACCACCCGTGAAAATGGGCTGAGTGACCTGAGCGCCGTAAGACCAAACTCCGTTCTGTGAACTCATAAGGCCGGAGAAGAGACTGCTGCGGCCGAACGCGCCTCCCCCGGAGCCGGTGAGGGAAATCTGCGGAAAGAATGCTGCTCTGGCGACGCCGATCTCGGCATTGGCAGCAATCAGGTTTTGCTCGACCTGGCGAATGTCCGGCCGCCGCTCGAGCAGCGTCGACGGCATCCCTGGCGGCACTTCCGGAGGAAGCGGCTGCTCCACCAACGGGCGCCCACGTCGTACACCTTCGGGGTAATGGCCAAGCAGAGTACTGATCGCATCTTCTTCTTGGCCGATCTGCCTCTCAAGGTCCGGGATTGCCGCGTTGGCGGTATCCAGCACCTGCTGGGCTTGCAGCACATCGAGCTTTGTGGCAACACCGTGGTCGAGCCGCAACCTAGTCAGTTTGACGGAGTCCTGCTGGGTCTTAACCGTCTCTTGGCTGATGCGGAGCTGAAGATCGAGATCGAGAAGCTGAAAATAGTCACTGGCGACGTCGCTCACGAGGGTCAACGTGACGGTTTGCCGCGCATCGTCGGTGGCCAGGAGCTCGGCGCGCGAGGCCTCAGTCGCGCGTCGCAGGCGGCCGAAGAGATCCAACTGGAACGCTGCGTCTGCAGTGACGGCAAGAATATTATATTTCGCTTCGCTGACTGGATCTTTTCCGCCAGCGAAAGTAGCGTTCCCTTGCACCTGCGGAAATAGACTGGAGCGCGTGATGGCGACCTGAGCGCGCGCGGCGCCGATGCGTTCCGTCGCCAGTTGCAGGTCGTAATTCTCCTTCAGTGCTGTCCGTATGAGCTCTTGCAGTTGCGGGTCCTGGAAGACTTGCCACCACGGAAGGTCTGCGAAGGATGCCGCTTGGGCTTGCGCCTGTGGATCGTCCTTTAAGTCGCGGTACACACCCGGAGTCTGAACGACAGGCCGGTGGTAGTTCGGGCCAGCCATGCACCCGGACATTAAGGTCGAAGCCAAGATCGCGGACATCAACAATAATGGCGCCATCTTTTTCATGACTATCTCCGCTTCCCTCTTGTTCAAATGGAAGTGGACCATTTCAGTCTCCCTCCGCCGGTGCGGCTGTTCCTGGCACTGCGGCAGAGATGGGCTCCTTGCCGGCGCCTGACCATTTCTCGACGAGGTAGAAGATCGCCGGCACGAAGAAGATTCCGATGAAGCTGGCGGCCAGCATCCCGCCGATCACCGTCGTGCCCATGATTTGCCGGGCAACCGACCCAGCTCCGGTCGCCGTCCATAACGGCACGCAACCGAGTATGAACGCAAAAGACGTCATCAAAATTGGACGCAAACGAAGTCGCGCTCCCTGGAGTGCGGCATCCGCGAGAGGTTTTCCCTTTTCGTATTCATCCTTGGCGAACTCGACGATCAGAATCGCGTTCTTCGCAGCCAAGCCGATGAGCATGACCAGCCCAATCTGCGAATAGACATCGGTTTCGATCTGGACCAGGTAAGGCGGCAGGAAAACACTCAGCAGCACGCGGCGCAACCAAAGAATTGCAAAGGCTCCGAAGATCGCCACGGGCGTGCTCAGCAACACGCTGAAGGGCAGGGTCCAGCTTTCGTAGAGCGCTGCCAGAACCAGAAAGACGAAGAGCAACGACAATCCAAAGATCGCCGCAGGGGGAACACCTTGTCGAGCTTTTTGTTCTTGAAACGATATGCCCGAATAGTCAAAACCCATCTCTCGCGGCATGGTCTGCTTGAAAACATCCTCGAGCGCGGCCGTGGCTTGATCCGCGCTGAATCCAGGAGCGGCGCTCCCGTTGATCTGCGCCGAACGATATTCGTTGAAGCGCAGAGTGAATTCCGGGCCCAGCCGCGGCTTGATGGTGGCAAGTGTGGAGAGGGGCACACTCTCTCCCTTGTTGTTTCGCACGTAGAACTGCCCGACGTTTTCCGCTTTGGCGCGGTCTTCGTTTTCCGCCTCAATATAGACCTGCCACTGGCGGCCAAAGCGATTGAAATAGTTGATGAAATAGCCGCCCATGAAAGCCTGTATGGTGCGGTAGACATCACTGAGGGCAACACCTTGTTTCAGCACCTTGTCGCGGTTTACGTCGACAAACTGTTGCGGGACGCTAGCCAGGAAAGTGGTACTGAGGCTGGAGATTTCCGGCCGCTTTCGAGCGGCATCAAGAAAAGTGGCCAGGTTCCTGGAGAGGAACTGAAGATCGCTGCCCGAACGGTCTTCGAGAATGAAGGTAAATCCCCCCGCAGTGCCGACGCCGGGAATGGCGGGCGGCGAAAAACCGAATGCGACTGCCGCAGGCAACCGGCTCAACTGCTGGTTCAGATGTGCCTTGAACGTTTGAAATTGCTCGGCTCTTGTTTTGCGTTCGTCCCAGGGCTTTAACGTCACAAAAAAGGTTGAGTTGTAACTGGTGCGAACAAAACTGAGCAAACTGAAACCGACAAAGCAGGTAACATGCTCGACTCCCGGCGTATTCAGGAGGATTTTTTCCACATCCGCCGTGACGGCCGTCGTACGCTCCAGCGAAGCTCCATTCGGTAGCTGCACATTGACGTAGGCGTAACCCTGATCTTCGTCGGGAAGGAAGCTCGACGGGATTCGGTTGGCAAAGAAGCCAGCGGCCACGGAAAAGACCACCAGCAGCACGACTACGACGACAGTCTTCTGGACCAGTACCGCGCTCCAGCGCACGTAGCCCTCTGTGGCTCGCCCAAAGACGCGGTTGAACCAATCAAAAAATCTCCTCAAAAGTCCGTGGCTCGGCTCCTTGGGCCGAAGCAAAAGGGCCGCAAGCGCCGGACTGAGTGTGAGCGCATTGAAGGCCGAGAGCAGAACGGAAATCGCGATGGTAACCGCGAATTGCTGGTAGAGCTGGCCCGTAATTCCGGGAATGAAAGCGGTCGGGACGAATACAGCGGAAAGAACCAGAGCGATGCCCACCACGGGGCCGGACAGCTCTTCCATGGCTTTCAACGCCGCGTCCTTCGGCGTCATGCCCTCTTCGATGTGCCGCTCCACACCCTCGACCACCACAATGGCATCGTCGACCACAAGCCCGATTGCCAGCACCAGACCAAAGAGAGAAAGAGTGTTGATGGAGAACCCGAACAATGGGAAAAGCACGAACGTGCCGACGAGCGAGACCGGCACTGCAAGCAGCGGAATCAGCGTGGCGCGCCAGCCCTGCAAGAAGATGTAAACCACAAAGATCACAAGCGCGAGGGCAATCAAAAGCGTTTCAACGATTTCCTTCATGCCTTCCGTGACCGCGCGTGTCGTATCCAACGCCACCACGTAATCCAGGTCCTCCGGGAAGCGCTCCTTCATCTTCTCCATGAGTTTATTCACGCCGGCGGCGGCGTCGACGGCATTCGATCCCGGCAGTTGGTAGGTGGCGATAATCGCGCTCGGTTTTCCGTTGAAACGTCCCGCGACGCTATAGTCCTGAGCACCTAACTCGATGCGCGCGACATCGCGGACTCGAACCGTCCCCCCGTCGGGCGTCTCTCGCACCACGATCTGTCCGAATTCATCCGGGGAGATGAGGCGCCCCTGCGCGAGCACCGAATAAGTGAATTCCTGGCCCTTGGGAGCGGGTTCGCCGCCTGCCTTCCCAGCTGGGTTCACGGTATTTTGCGCTTGAATGGCGCTGACGATTTCCGGGACGGTGACGCCGAGCTTTGCCAACGTGTCCGGTTTTACCCACAACCGCATCGCGTACTGGCCGGCGCCGAATACCTGAACGTTGCCGATCCCGGGCGAGCGCAGAATGGGATCAACAAGATTGATGTACGCGTAGTTGGCCAGAAACGTTGCATCGTAGGTCCCATGCGGCGAGTACACCGCGGTTAATGTGAGGGGAGCGGTAACGGATTTTCGAACGTTGACTCCGTAATTGGTCACGTCCACAGGAAGCTGAGAAGCAGCCAGCGTTTCACGGCTCTGCGCAAGAATGTAATCGGTATTGGGATCGGTTTTCGCGTCGAAGTCCACAATCAGGCTGGTACTGTTGTTGCCGGTGGCATTCAGCGAATACATGTAGTTCATGTTGTCCACGCCATTCATCTGCTGTTCGATGGGAGTGGCAACCGCTTGCTCCAGGGTTTGCGCATCCGCCCCGATGTAGGTGGCGAGGACTTGAATCTCGGGGGGAGCGATGCGGGGAAACTGCGCGACCGGCAAGCTCAAGATTGTGAGGGTGCCGACCAGCACGAGCACGATCGAGATCACCATAGCGACGATGGGACGGTTGATAAAAAACTTTGACATGGGATTACTTTCCAGTAGCTTCCGCTGCGAATGGCTTGGGGTTCACCTGCATTCCTGCGCGCACCTTCTGCACACCCTCGGCAACCACGCGATCGCCCGCCTTTAGACCGTCGGCAATAATCCACTGCGAGCCGAAGCGATCGCCGACCGTGACTGTCCGGATGCTCACCTTATTCTTTTCGTCGACCGTCGCGACTTGATAGCCGCCTTGTAGCTCGGAGACCGCACGCTGCGGCACCAGCAAGGCGCCTGGCTGGACTCGGATGACGGCGCGAACCTTGGCGTAGCCGCCGGGACGCAGCACGTTTCCGGGGTTGGAAAACAGCCCGGCGATCCGAATTGCTCCGGTACCCTCATTCACCTGGCGGTCGGCAAAGTAGAATGTGCCAGTTTGCGCATAGGTTGAGCCGTCGGCCAAAATCAGTTCGAGACGCAGATTCTTGTCGGCGGCGGCGCGAGTGGCATCTGTTGGGAAGCGCTTTCTCCATGCCAGGTACTGGGGCTCGCCCACGGTGAAATAAACCTTTATGGGTTCGACGGTTGACACAGAGGTCACGGGCCCGCTGCTTAGATTGACCAATGCACCCACCTGAAGCTGAGCCTGCCCAGCGATGCCGTCGATGGGGGAAACGAGGCGGGTGAAATCGAGGTTGATCTTGGCCGTTTCGACGGCCGCTTCGTCGGTTTTAATGAGAGCCCGGGCTGTCTCCACCGAGGCCTTGGCGGCCAGATTATTCTGAACCGAATTGTCGAGATCCTGCTGGCTCGCCGCTTGTTCTTTGGCTAGTGGAGTGTACCGCTCTACATCAAGCTGAGTCCTGCCTTGCACAGCCACGGCGGTAGCCAGTTGCGCTTGGGCCTGTGCCAACTGTCCTTCCGCCTGGTCTAGAGCCGCTTGGAAGGGCCGGGGATCGATCTCGAAGAGTAACTGGCCTTTCTTGACGAATGCGCCTTCCTGGTAACCCTGCCGCAGTATGTAGCCCGTAACCTGTGCACGGACGTCGGCGTTTGTGAATCCGTCGAGCGTGCCGATCCATTCGCCAAAAATAGGGACATCCTTCTGCTCGACCTGCACGACTTCAACGTCCGGTGCGCCCGATGGCGCTCCCGCTACATGCTTCGGGTATAGCGCTCCTATCATCAAACCAATGACGAGCAAGCCAAGAACTCCGCCGATCCAGAGTTTGTATTTCGAAAGCGTATGCATCTTTTCCCCCTGAGGCAGCGTGACCTGGCCCATCCGCGCCTTCGCATATTAACTCAACAACAGCTCGTAGAAACAATCGCGTCGCTTTCGTTTATTGCGGAGGCTCTTCTCCGCTCTGCTCCCGCACCATATATTCGGCGTACCAGTCGGGCCAGTTCGGATCTGCCGCGCCGATGCGCTTCTCGTGCTCGCCGTGAGCGGCCGAGGCGCGCCGAAGCGCGCTCGCCAAGTCGCTTGCGGAGCTGTATGAAGTCACGCCAGAGTCGACGCGCCCAGGAAGCCGGGTCGTGATCTCCTGCAGCAGCCAGACGTTGCCGTCGGGATCGCTGAACAAGGCGCGCGAGCGGTAAGTGCCGCGTTCGGGATCCAGGCCGTCAACCCGGCCTTCGGGACCGATATGGAAGAATTCTCCGACCTCGATGCCAGCGGCGACCAACTGATTCCGGGCGGCCACGATGTCAGAAACGATCAGGTAGTTCTTGGATGAACCCGGCGCGGCCGTCGTGAGCGTCTTGCCGAATTGCACCGAGCACGACGAGCCGGGCGGCGTGAACTGGACCACGGTTGGCGGCGTTACGTCCAGCCTCCACCCGAGCTTGCTGTAGAACTGCTTCGCGCGATCGATTTCTAAGACCGGGATGACCACGACCTCGAGTTTCATGTCGACTTTGGCGATGCTCGAGTCGCGGGTCGCGTTATTACTGCGGACTTCAATCGTTGGATTTGCCATGTTCAGCCCTCCTCGAGATTAGGTGACCGGGGAAGCTGGTCTCGTGCAGCGCTTTGTCGCCCGGCGATCCGTAGTTAAAATCAGCGAACCCCCTGCTGCCCGTCGTGAATGCGACAATACCGGCCACCATGCGAAATTCCTTTCGCCGCAAGGTGTGAAATAGAATATTCCCGGCTAAGCCGACCTTCAAGCCCCGTGCGCCAACTCAAGATGCGCGCGCCTCTTTTGCCTCACTGTTCCGGGCTTGAATGGCCTTGACGGGGCTTACAAATGGCTTTTCCAAAAGGCCTTTGGGGACCATCAAGGGGGATACAGGCGACCAAGGCAATCGCGTGGAACAATGACAGAGGTCTATCGAATCCGGTATGGGTCATTGCGAACGGGATTACCGGCTCCTACACGGTGACGGCTTCGATTGGGCGGTCGCGACGCGGCGCAGTTTAGCCTGACGAACACACCCTAGCGGCACTTGGCCACGGAGGTCCGTTCCCTGACGAACAAAAACCTGCAGGCGTTGTCGCGAAGGATGCTCTCAACAGAATTCCAGTTAAGAGATGCATCCACAATCGCCGCAATCCGCTTGCAACACGCTGCTGGGGCGAGCACCTGCGTCCCGCGCTTTTGCTACTTCCCCCGGCTTATCGTCCCTTCATACATCGCATCGAGCAGGTCTTGGGAGTGGCCGTCGTAGTCGGCATCAAGAGACCACATGAAAGTACCGCCCAGGTTAAGCATCCAATCGGAGTATGCGACCCGGAGATAGGTCGAAACCGGATCATCGTAAGTGATGTAGCCGGGCTTTCCATCGGTTCTCAACATGTAGGGAACAAGTGCAATCGGGTCATAGAACGTCTCCCACCCATCCTTGTTGATGCGATTCTTGATGAATGGAGCGTAATTCTCGGTCAAGACAGAGTTATCGCAGTTTCCGTCCGACGTCTTCGAGGCGTTCGGACACGACCCAAACAGCGCGCTGACGTTCCTGTAGAAATAGCCGTAAAAAGGCGTTCCCATGTTCAGTTGCTTTGGAGGAACACTCGCAAGGAATATCTCGGCGGCATCGTGGTCACTGCCTCCGGGTTGGCACTCCCAGGGTTCGGGATCATTCGGATCCCAAAAGATCGGCGCATTGAGCTGTCCATCATCGGTCCAGGAACCAGCGCAGTCGTACATCATGATATTGAAATAGCTGATCGAGTGTTTCAACTGATCGAGATCGTAACCGTATCCACCCCAAGGTGCGGCGTCGATGGAAAGAACGTAGTCGGAGTTCGTCGCGCGAAGTCCCGCCATGAGTTCCACCAGGAAATCACGATCCTGGGTGCTCTCGGGATATTCCCAGTCCATGTCGAAGCCATCGTAGTTATGTTTTGCAGCGAACGCGGTAAGGTTCTCGATCAGGGTTAGGATGGTTCCGCTGGCCTCAACTCCGGAAAAGTCGCCGCCGATGAGAAGAAGAACTTTAACGCCTTTCGCGTGCGCCTTGGTGAGCAGCGCGGGCTCGAGGAAGCCATCGGGAATGGACAATGAACCATCTGCGTTAAAAGATACGCCGTCATGGTTTATGTGGGTCAACTTCTCAAATGGAATCTGCGCGGAACTGTAAGGAGGGGTCTGAGTCCTGCTCCAATAACCGTAGTCGCCCACCAACCGTTTGGGGAGCTCTTGCGCGGCTGCGGAGTCTTGCGCATAGCTGGGTTGAGAGTAAATCGCGCCGGCAAGAACGCCGGCAAGAACAACGAGCAGCAGCAGGCGAACCGGGAACTGCGAAGAAAACCTCATTGATCTGTCCTCTGGCGAGAAAGTCTCTTGGGGCATGGCCGCACTAGTCTGGGCCCAGCGCACCAAGGCGCCGACTTGCAGCATTTTACTACCGATTCAGAGCAACTCGCGTCCTAAATTGACCAACCATCACGACCCGAGCTCACACAAAAGCCGCGCCAGACGCGCCTTTTGCCGGGCGAGGGAGGGTTGGAATCGATTAATTCTCAAAGGACCTTAATCTTTCAAGGCAATGACGGATACCGAGAAGGGCAGCAAACGGACTTTCACATCTGCAACATTTTGCATCATTGTGTCCGGTGAGGTTCCTCCGATGGTCTGGATCGCCGCCCCCAAACATTCCTTCGGAAGCTCTACCGTGACCTCGCGATTTCGCTGGTTAACTAACAGCAACTTTCGGTGGCCGTCTCGAGTAAAAGCCTGGGCCGTGATGGCGTCAGACTCCGCCAGGAAGCCATTGCTTCGAACTTCGGTCTCCGAAAGTTCGTCGCCGGGGCCAAAATTGTTCTTGAGCAACTGCAGAACGGTGAAGCGCGCATTGGGTTTGCCGTTCGTCCAATCGACCATGCTGACACTGGGAAACTGCGACGGGTAGCCGACCAGTTGCGATTCGCCCACGGTGTCGACGCCCAGTTTCGCCAGCTCGGCGTAAAGGTAAGCGTACAGGGCTCCGCTCAAATTCCAGTAGGCAGCAGGGATCGGCTTCTCTACGTGATTTGGCTCGCCCTGAGTCATGTCTCCGTTCAGAATGGATCCGGCCTCATTGACCATCACCCTGGTTGACGGCGACAGCCGGTCTCGAATTTGAAGGATGTAGCGCGTCACCGAGATAAACTCGCTTGCCTGGCTAAAAAAGGTGTACTGCCAATCCTCCAATGTTTGATCCCCCGATGGCGTGGCGTAAACATGGAACGAAATGTAGTCTAACGGCACGCCCGGCTTGTGGTTCTTTGGCTCAAGAAAATATGCGAAGGTTCGCGGCGCATCGGACGGGGCAGACAGAGCGAGCGCCACAAACTTCATCTGCGGCGCGACCTTGAGCACCGCTTGTGTTATGGCGTCGTAACGTTCTACGTATTGCTGCGGCGAAGTGTCGTGCTCCCCATCGACCTCGTTGAAAACTTCCCAGTAGCGGATGTCGTAGTGATGGCCCGAGTCGTGGAATTTTCCCAACTCGTCGGTGAAGCCGCCCTGTGTATACCAGCTCGCCAGCCGTGCATAGTAGTCCGCCAGCGCGCCGACATCGTGAAGTTCCGTGCCCTGCGAATACTCCCAGAAAGCCTGATTCGGATCGTCCGGATAAACGACCGGCTTCGGCGTCGTAAACATCCACTCGGGAATGGTGCTGAAGCTGAAGACCGGGCTGTGACCCTCCGATGCGTGCACAAAGTCCTCGACCAGAGGATCCATGTATTGGAAATTCCAGAAGGTCTGGTTCGCGTCTGGCGGGCGCAACTCTGCAACAGCCAGTTTCGGATACGGATACCAGAAGGCATAACGAACATAGTCAGCCCCCAGCTTGTGAAGAGCCTCGAGTGAAGCATCGTGAATGGGCGATCCGCGGCGCAGCATCGGGTTGACGACTGCTTGGAGAGTGGGGACAGTGCGGTTGGGTGTTTTCTTCTCCCATTTCACAATGACCGAAGGTGCGCCAGGCGCGCTCTGCGCCGATAGAGCGCCGCTCGCGATCATCGTGAACAGTGCGAGGATCATACCGATTCGATAGCCTTCTGTTTTCATATGCATTGGCTTGGGACGCGTACTAAGATGCGTACCAATAAGCACTCGCTGTTACGTAAGAGATAGCTCCAGCTTGACGACGGCGGCGGGCGGGATTTCGAGAGTGAGCACCCTGCCCGTCGACGGCAAGTCTTTTACCTGCGGAGTCACTGCGTTTTGCTGATCGAAAGTGTTGTGAGCGTGCAGATCGGAATTGGTGAGCACGGTTGACCTCCCCGACTTTACGGACGCGCCTCGTACTGTGATTTCCGTCTCCCGGATTTCACTCACGCTCGGGTTCACGACGGTGAGTGTCAAGTCCTTTCCGTGCAAAGACGCGGAACCCTGCAATCCCCAAAACGGCGTCGGCTTGCCGTCGCGTGCATATTCAGTGTTGGGAGCGGAAATAATCGTGCGAACTGCCTGACCTCCTTGGTGTGCAGCGTACATTCCGAAAACATGACCCACCGGCGTTACGCAGAACTTATCTTCGTGAGCAAGGTAAAGACTGTTCAGACAATTAATCAGCTGCGCTGGACTTGCCAGAGTGACTTTTTCGGGATGCCGGTTGAAGATATCAAGCGTCATCGCGCTGAACACAGCGTCCCTGAGCGTGGGCGTTTGCTCGAGGAAATCATGCACCGTGAGTTGACTGCCGGGACGATACCACGGACCCCATTCGTCGACCACGAGCTTTACCTGATGCCCAGCATCAAACTCACCCATGGCCTGCCAGTGACCCTCGATAAGAGATTCCACCCGCCCGCCTTCGTGCAATACTTCGTACCAGTCCTGAACATCAAACTTGAGAGCGTCGCCCTTGCCCGCGTCCCAGTCCTGTGTGCGCCCCCGGCTCAGGTTCCAGGAATAATAATGAAGCGCCCAGCCGAAGATTGAGCCGAACAGATCTTTGTCTTTTCGAGCAATCTCCTCAAAGAATCCCCGCGTCCATTGCCAGTTGTCCTCGTTCGGGCCCGAAGCGATCAATGACAGCGGCTGCCCGTACACCGGCAACCAACTGGTATATCTCCGGAACTCGACCGCATATTCCTGAGCAGTAAAGTTGCCCCCACATCCCCAGGATTCGTTTCCCACTCCCCAGTAGCGGACATTATAGGGTTCGGCCGAGCCGTAAGCGGCCCGTTCGTCCGTCAGCGTGGTGCTGCCCGCGGGGGAATTGCAATATTCCACCCAACGATCGAATGCCTCTGGCGGCAAGCTGCGAACATTGGCTGCAAGATAGGGTTGGCAGCCAATCAGTTTGCAGAAACGCATGAACTCATCCGTGCCGAAGCGGTTCGATTCATAACGGTGATTCGCGGGTTCCGAGCTGGGCTCGGCCTCAATCCAGAAATTCGTCCGTCGCGGACGTTTCTCCGCCGGACCAACTCCGTCGCGCCAGTCGTAACTATCGGCAAAGCAGCCGCCCGGATACCGAACCACGGGAGCTTTGATCTTGCGCATCTCATCGATCAGATCTTTCCGAATGCCGCCGACGTTCGGAACTTTCGAATTCTCCCCAACCCACACGCCGTCATAGATCACGCCGCCAATGTGCTCAATAAAGTGTCCATAAATATTCGGAGAAATCGTGCCCAAAACCTCGCCCGGCAAAACCTCGACGCGAGAGTCAGCCGCGCTCGACACGACGGTGCTCGCCAACCTCGCGGGTCGGGCAAGCCATAGTGCCGCTGCACTTAACGCGCTGTTGCGGACGAACTCCCGACGTCTGATCATCGCTGTCCCTGACTCCAGCTGGGCGAGCGCCGTTGATGGCCTTCGCATCTCAGCCTCTAAATTCGTTGGAGCAGATAACTTTCCAAACTTTTGAAATGCGGGAAGAGTATATACTCCCTTGGTCCTGCAAACGTCCTCTTTAGGCATGCATCACTCCCCAAGCCCTTTTCGGTCGAATTGGCCGTGTCTGGCCGGACTTCTTCTGAGTTGCAGTCTGCTCCTTCCCTGCTCCAACGCGTTGGCTGAGCAATCCGGCCAAACTCTGGAACTTTCACGGCCCATTCGATCCTGGGAGTTCGTTTCAGCGGTAGGCACACGCGCCGGAATATTCGGGAACGAACAAGGAACTCTGGAAGCGTGGGTCTACCCATTGAAAATCTTGCGTGATTTTCATTTGAGGTTCCACATCAATGGCGCCACACTGCCTGCGGAATCTCTCGCCCGCACTTTGATAGTTCATCCGGAGTCGAGCACCATCGTCTACACCGGCGACGTTTTTTCCGTCCGCGAGACTTTGTTCGTGCCGGTTCATGAATCTGGCGCCATTATCGCTTTTGATGTGGATGCTTCCGAGCCCCTGGAAATCGAGGCTGTTTTCAATCGTGACTTTCAGATGGAGTGGCCTGCGGCTCTTGCCGGCGTTGGTGAAGAGTGGGATCCCACCCTCCGCGCCTTCCGTTTCGGAGAAGAGTCTGGAAAATTTGAGGCACTCGTCGGTTCTCCCACAGCGGTCAAGGGCTCAGAAGAATACTCCACCAACTATTTCTCCTCTTCGCAGGAATCCATTCTTCTAGGTGCGACGAAAAAAGGCAGAGAGACAAAGCTCGTTGTGATCGCGGCGGGCTTCCACGGACCGGCAGCGCTGGCGAAGCTTTATGATCACCTGGCAAAAGACTATCCAGAGTTGCTGCGCGCTTCCGCAGCGTTTTACCACGACTATCTGGAGCGCACGGTCAGTTTGAAGCTTCCCGACGCGCAACTCGAGGCGGCCTACGACTGGGCCAGAGTCAGCATGCTGCAAGGCGTGGTGCAGAACCCCTTCTTAGGCGAAGGTCTGGTTGCCGGGTTCAACAAATCAGGCGACGACTATCGTCCTGGTTTCGCCTGGTTTTTCGGTCGAGATGCGGAGTGGACTTCTTTGGCGCTCGATGCCGAGGGCGATTTTCCAACCGTCCGTAACGCATTGGACTTTCTAAGCAAATACCAGCGGGCCGACGGCAAAGTCCCTCATGAAATTGCTCAAAGCGCCAGCTTTACGGACTGGTTTAAGAGCACCCCGTACGCCTACGCCTCCGCGGACGCTACGCCGCTGTTCATCATTGCGGTGAACGATTATGTGACGCACAGCGGAGACCTTGGATTCGCTCAGCAAAAATGGGACAACCTCGAAAGAGCTTACGAGTTTCTCCGATCGACGAATGACGCGCAGGGACTCGCGCAGAACGCCGGCGTCGGCACTGGCTGGATCGAAGGCGGCCCGCTCTATCCCGTGCGAACCGAGCTTTACCAGGCATCGCTCGGCCTCGAAGCTACACGCTCGCTTTCTCACGTCGCCCGCCTCCTGAGCAAAGAAGATCTTGCCAAAGAGCTGGAGCAGACATTCGAACGACAAAAGCCGCTTCTGGATAAGACGTTCTGGTCCCCTGAAAATAAAATCTACGCTTACGCTCTCGATACAAATGGCAACCGCCTTAACGTGGCTAGCGTCCTGGCCACGGTTCCGATGTGGTTCAGCCAGCTCAACGGAGATCAAGCTCGCAGCATGATCGAGCAGCTCGCCCGCCCTGATCATCAGACCGACTGGGGCATGCGGATTCTTTCTTCGCACGACCCGAAATACAATCCCGGCGGATATCACTATGGAACCGTATGGCCGTTATTCACCGGATGGGCATCGATGGGGGAGTATCGCTACCATCGCCCGTTTCCGGCCTACTCGAACCTGCGCGCTAACGCCTTCCTTGCTTTGAATGGTTCGCTGGGTCACGTTGCCGAAGTTCTTTCCGGCGATTACTTTCAGACGCTGGCGACGGGAACGCCGCATCAGATTTGGTCGGCGGCAATGGTGGTCAATCCTATCCTGAGCGGATTGCTGGGCTTGCAGGTAGACGCGACCAGTTGTCAGTTGGATTTCGCTCCTCACATTCCAGCCGACTGGAGTTCGTTCTCCGTCAACAATGTCCGCCTTGGCGCAGTGGCTGTGAATTTAAATTATCAGCGTACGCCCGATAGTATTCGATTAGAACTGCAATCTACAGGCACGGGACACTGCTCTCTGCAGTTCTCGCCCGCGGTGAGTTTACGCGCCTGGACCACAGGAGCTCGGCTCAACGGACGCGCGCTGCCGTTTCACATTGAAGCGAATGCATCGGATCAGCACGTAACTGTGAGTGTCCCAATCATCGGTGACAGAAATATCATTGAAATCCAGATGAAGAATGACTTCGAGCTGAACGAGGCGTTCACTCCTCCGGCATTAGGCAGCACCAGTCAAGGATTGCGAGTGCTTTCCGAATCATGGTCGCCGAAACGGGACACTCTAACCCTGCTACTCTCGGGTGCGGCAGGAACAACTTATGACCTTTCCGCATGGAACCCGGATCAGATTTCTTCTATCGAAGGGGCTGAGCTGGAGAAGAAAATCGGCACGGAAGCAAGAGTCCGCGTAAAGCTTCCGGCGAGCGCGCCCGGAATCGATCCGCGGGCCACGGTCATCATTCATTTTGCTGCGCAGTGAGGGTGCAGCGCCTTAGGTTGTGGCTTTTGAACATTATGGAGAGCGATGCAAAATGTCTCAATGCTTCAGGTTCATAGCTTTACTAATTGCAGTCGTATGTCTCGCACTTTCTATCTCCCAGGCGCAGGGACGACCGGTGGATGCCGAAGGTCACGCGTGGTGGCAACATGCTGTTTTTTATGAAGTCTATCCGCGCAGCTTCGCCGACAGCAATGGTGACGGTATCGGCGATCTCAAGGGGATCGAGTCCAAGCTGGACTATCTGAAGCAACTGGGCGTGGATGCCATCTGGATCACCCCCTGCTATCCCTCGCCCCAGGTCGATTTCGGCTACGACGTTTCCGATTACGAGAACATCGATCCCATGTATGGAACAATGGCCGATTTCGATCACCTGGCGAAAGCCGCCGCGAAAAAGCACATCCGCATCATCATGGATTTCGTGATCAACCACACGTCTGACCAGCACCCCTGGTTCCTTGATTCAAAGTCATCGCCCACGTCCGCTCATCGCGACTGGTATATCTGGCGCGACGGCAAGAGCGACGGCCAACCTCCTAGCAATTGGATCTCAGGCTTTGGAGGTTCAACCTGGCAACTCGATCCCACAACCGGACAGTTTTACTACCACTACTTTGCCACCGCGCAGCCTGACCTGAACTGGCGCAATCCGGCCGTGGAAAAGGCGATGTTCGACGTCACTCGCTTCTGGTACAAGCACGGCGTCTCCGGGTTTCGTCTGGACGCGGTTGATCTTCTGTTCGAGGATCCCGATCTGCACGACAATCCCGTTCTGCCGGGAAAAAACGAACTGGGCGACATCAAAACAGACGAGAAGTACAATGACAAACTGCCGGAGAATCATGACGTTCTTCGCCGCCTGCGGAGCGTGGCAGACGAAAGCGATGCCGTCCTTGTGGGTGAGACCTACACGGAGAGTGCCGCCGAACTGAAGGAATACTACGGGGCTCACAACGATGAGATCCAGTTGCCCATGGATTTCATGTTCTGTACTCTCGACAAGCTTTCCGCGCCCGATTTCCGCAAACAGATTGCGCTCGTTGAATCGACAGGCGGTTGGCCGACCTATGTCATTGGCAATCACGACATGCCGCGATCCTTCGTTCGCTACGGCGATGGTAAGAACAATGACCAGATCGCCAAGCTGATGGCCAGCCTCTACTTGACGCTGCGGGGTACGCCGATCATGTATTACGGCGAAGAGATCGGCATGGAAAACAACGATCCCACGCGCAAGGAAGATGTGAAAGATCCGATGGGAATCACCGGATGGCCGGGATACAAAGGGCGAGACGGCGAGCGCACTCCCATGCAATGGAACGACTCCGCCAACGCGGGATTCACTAAGGCAGCGAAACCCTGGCTCCCCGTCCCCCCAAGTGCGAAGACGCACAATGTTGCGACCGAGTTGAATGACCCAAACTCCATCCTGCATGTTTACCGGCAGTTGCTGGCATTACATCGTCGGAATCGCGCCCTTCTGGATGGAGACTACGTCGCCCTGAACCAGGACGATCCCAACGTGCTCGCCTACCTCCGACGATATAAGAATGAAGCCGTGCTGGTCGTTCTGAATATGTCAGGAACGACTCAGCAGGTCAGCTTCAATCTCTCGGCACAAGGCTTCTCTTCCACTAAGGCTAAGACTCTACTCACGACCTCCAACCCCGCACCCAGTGGAAAGTTGGACCGGATCGCGCTCGAGCCGTTCGCCGTATACATCGCACAAGTCTCCCGATGAAAGAGGTTGGCATGACGGGAATGAACCAACGACGCCTCTTGTGGTTACAACAGCGACAAAAGATTCTGATTGCCATCCTGGTGACGTGCGCTTCTCTCTGGGCTCAGTCGGATGGTGGTGAGCACACAATGCTCTCCGGCCTCGTTTCGCCTCATGACTATGTTCAGAAGCGGGCTTCCAGCTATGATCGAACCGGCGGCAACGACGATTTTTACAAAGTTGCTGCTGGAGACACCATCACATTACTCGATGACTCCGGCCCCGGAATCATTACCCACATCTGGATCACCATCGCTTCGCCCGAGCAGTACCACCTGAAAAAGCTGGTTCTACGGATGTATTGGGACGGCGAAGCCTCGCCCAGCGTGGAAGCTCCAATCGGCGATTTTTTCGGCCTTGGCCTTGGAGACTATTTCCAGTTTCAATCCACTCCCCTGTCCGTAGCCCCGGATAAGGCCATGAACTCGTTTTTCCCCATGCCTTTTCGCAAGCATGCCCGAATCGCGGTCACTAATGAAGGCAGCGAAGGCGTCGATGCGTTCTATTTCAACATCGACTATCAGGCTTGGCATAAAGACCTTGCCGCCGACACCATGTATTTTCACGCCCAGTACCGTCAAGCTACCCCGGCCAAGGGATGGACGAACCAGTGGCAATCAAACGACGCCCCGGCAATAACCGCCAAGAAAAACCTTGATGGAGAAAACAATTACGTCTGGATGGAAGCCACCGGCCAGGGACACTTCGTGGGAGTGACCATGTCAATTCTTCAGAATCAGGACGGCTGGTGGGGTGAAGGCGATGACATGTTTTTTGTCGACGGGGAGAAGCGTCCCTCGATCAACGGCACCGGATCGGAGGACTATTTTCTCGGCGCTTGGGATTTTGGCGACCATCCCTTCTCCTATGCACTATACGGAGCACCGGTGAAGGGCGCCGAACTTGCCGGTAGCCGATCCTCCGTGTATCGATTTCACCTGGATTCGCCGATCCCCTTCACCACGTCTCTCAGAGCGACAATCGAACACGGCCATGCCAATCATCGCTCCGACAACTTTTTTTCCGTCGCGTATTGGTACCAGAAGGAACCGCACGCAGTCTTTCCTAAACTGCCCCCGGTCGAGCAGCGCCTTCCCCGAATCTATCCGGTGGGAGGTCCGGGGAATGCCGCTCGGTAACTATTTCCGCAGGCAGTTGCTAGTCAGCTGGATTTTCTTGTTGCTGACTGCGTCCGCGGTGGCGGGCACTGAGGGAAATGCCAGCGCACCCAGGTTTGACAGCATCCACGTTGACGCTCTTGACGCCGACGCCTGGAACGGCGTGGTTTTCGCGGCGCGGGCGTTCCACCAGCCCTCCGACTTCGCCTTCCGGTTCGGATCCTTCAGCCAAACCTTCATCGATGGACCTGCAATCTTCGATGCGGTTCGGGAAGTCGGGCCCCATGCTCCGGACGCGTCCTACTGCCGCATGTCGTGGTCGGTTCCCCCGCGCAATGCGCTGATCACGCTCGAATGGTCACGGATTGATGAAACTACGGTGGTAGGAACGATCACCGCTGATTCTGATTTCCAAATTGTTCTCGAAACTTACATCCCGCTGGCAGGAAGTTCCTGGGGTTTGCCCGGTGTGTACGCGGTAGAAGAGGACAAGCAGGCGATTGTAGGGGAACGCTACTTTGACGGCGTTTTCGGGCTTTCCAGTCAATTTGTAGTCTTGGTCGACCGGCCGACGATCGGAAGCGGCACCTACCCTTCCCTCGATCAACTGCGCGACACCATGAAAAACGCGGGCGTCCTGGTCAACTCGCTCGACAGCGACCCCTCGAGGAATGCAGCGGGACTCCAGTTCGTGACGGGACCGTCGCGCACGGCTCACTTTGTCGCCACTCTGGGATGGAACAAACAGGAGCTTCTTGCGAGAGCCCGAACATTACTGGTGTCCGATAAGATCGATGCCATGCTGAAGAAAAGCTCCGAAGCATACACAAGCCGGCGGCCCGCGTCGGACGGCCTGTTTGCGGGCGCCCCCGACGCGATCGGCAATAACATGTTCTGGAACACGCTGTATGCTCCCCAGCCCGATCTGGTGTTTCCCAGTATCAGCCGGAAGGCGGCGCACAACGCGGGATGGGTGCTGGGCGAGTGGGATGGCTTTTTCGGCTCACTGCTCAGCAGTCTGGAGGACAAGGACCAATCCCTGGCCACAATCCGAGCCCTGCTGCTGGCTCAAACCGAGAGCGGATTGATTCCCAATGGCGTTACCGGGGCTGGCAACACGCCCGACCGTTCGCAGCCGCCCGTGGGAGCGTATTGCGTCTGGAAAGTGCTGCAGCGCTATCCCGACGACGAGATGCTGAGGTGGGCTTATCCTCGTCTCAAGAAGTGGCATGAGTGGTGGTTCAAAGACCGCGGTGACGGACAACCGTGGCGCGATGGCAACCGCAATGGACTGCTCGAATGGGGCAGCGACCGGGGATCGGCCGCATCGGGTGGCGGGCGCGGCTTTCTGATGCAGGCCCGGTGGGAATCAGGGATGGATGACAATCCCATGTGGGATGAAGTTCACTACGACCCGCATACCTACACGATGGACCTCGACGATGTGGGATTGAATTCGTTGTATGCGCTGGATGCGGAAAGCCTGGCGGCGCTCGCAGGACAACTTGGCAAAGAAGACGACCGGAGAAATTTCCTGGCCGATTACGAGAGAATAAAACGCCGAGTGCAGGAAAAGCTGTGGAACGATGCGGACGGCATCTACGAGAACCGATTTTGGGATGGCAAGTTTTCGAAGCGGCTTTCCCCGAGCAATTTCTATCCCATGCTTGCTGGCATCGCTACGCCGGAGCAGGCAGAGAGAATGGTGCATCAGCACCTTCTCAATCCCGCGGAGTTCTGGGGAGATTATGTTGTTCCAACCACTTCTCGCAACGATCCAGCATTTGCCGACCAGTATTATTGGCGCGGCAGCATCTGGGGACCAACCAACTACTTCCTCTACCACGCCATCGATCGTTATGGCTTCGACCAGACCGCGCTGGAGTTCGCCCAGAAAAGCTATACCCTCTTCATGGACGACTGGAAAACTAACCAGCACGATAACGAGCTTTACCACGCATGGGGAGGCAGTGGCGGAGGTGACATCCACTACACCTGGGGCGCTCTATTGTGTCTGGTCGGGCTCGAGCAATTCATGGACGCGAATCCGTGGGAGGGTTTGCGATTTGGCGCGCTAAATCCTCGTGCTGAAGGCCACTTGTATCGCGCCTCATGGCAGGGTCACACCTACAGCGTATCCATTGGACCCAGCAAAACTGAGGTTTCTCGCGATGGGAAAATGCGTTTGCAGGCAGACGCGGGAATTGTCGTGCGAAGCTACGAACAATCTCCGGCGCGTGTGTCCCTGAGGCTGACGAGCGAGCGTGATTTCCATCTTGCGATCAACGAGTTCGGTGCCGGCCCGGTGAAGGTGGTTATCGACGGCGAGAGCCTCCCCCAGGTCAAAGTGACAGAGGGAACGGCGAGCTTCGCCGTTTCACGCGGAGAGCACTTGGTAGAACTGACGCATTGATCCTGGGCGCGGTCGCTGACCCTCGCGGGCTTCGTCTTTTCGCCGTGGGCGCGTATTGAAGGATTCGGTAATGGCTGGTTATCGGCCACTACCGAGAGCCGCCTAAAAGTTGATCTTCAGGGCCAATTGAACCTGCCGCGGCCCAACCGGCGACATGCTGGTGATCACTCCAAAGTTGGGATCGCCGACATTCAGAGTACTGCTGCCGTAAGGGCCCGGCGCGCCCATACTGAAGAGTGGATGATTGAAAGCGTTTTGAGCCTCGATGCGCAACTCCATGTTCAGGCCTTCGTGCACGCTCGACAGCAAGAACTGCTTGTTCAATGACAAATCGCTGCTAAAGAAGAGCGGCGATCGCACGCTGGAAATCGTTCGCGGCATAGTGCCGAGCGTGAACGGGGCCGGCAGTTGGAAAACGTCGGGGTTAGTGAAAAAGCTGTTCTGCCAGCCCGGAGCATAGTTGCGTTTCGGAGTGCCGACGAGATTCGGACGCTGGGCGCCGTAGGTGGGCAGCGGTGTTCCGCCGTTGGAAACCGTGATGGGAAGGGGCCTGCCGTCAGCAATTTGCCAGATGCCGTTGGTCCTCCAGCCCCCGATAACGGCGTTGAGCACTTTCGGAATATTTCCGAGCATGGCCTTGCCGCGTCCGAACGGCAAATCGTAGCTGTAGCTGAATTTCAGCACCGAGGGTATATCGAACGTCGACAGGCTACGCTCCAGCCATGGCTTGTTCGGATCCTGAAGGCTGGTGAAACTTCCCAGCCAGGTTACGTTGTCGTCCCCGACCGAGGAATCGTCGATCGACTTCGACCATGTGTAGTTAACCAGGAATTCCAGGCCATTGCTGAAGTGCTTGTTTGCCGAGACCTGCAATCCGTTATAGCTCGAACTGCCTATCATCTGGACATCGGTGGCAACTCCGGTGAATTGAGGATACGGGGACGCTATCTGACCATAGGGAACCTGCGCCGACGAGAGCGTGCTGTTCGGATCGCTGATTGGCCCACCATTCACCGAGGCGAGAGGGTTGGTCACATAGGTGTTGAGGCAGTTTATCGTCAGAGTTTGGCATTGGTTGTTCGGGTTAGGACCCGAGATAGGCAAGGTCTCGATGCCGGGACCGAAGATATCGATGTTATTTGCCCCGCTGAAAGGAAGGTGGGTTCCTTTCTTTCCGATGTATTCGGCATCCAAAACCACGTTCCATGGCATTTGGCGCTCGACCCCGAAACTCCAGCTTTGTTCGTAGGGGGTCAGGTTTGCAACGGCAATGCGGAGGGGACCATTGGCTCCATAGCCCACATCGTTCAGCAAACCCAGAGTATTCCCCGCAGGCTGGTTTAATCCGTTGGGAAACGGGTTGTTCAGGTGCAAGTAAGGAGTCGCACCGTCGTTGTTGTACGTGGAAATCACGCTGGTGTATTCGTTGAAGCCTTGGCCACCGTAGGGCACAACTCCGCTGGCGCCGGACCGTGACTGGCCGTAGTAAATCCCATAACCGCCGCGCACCACCATTTTCTCAGCGAACTGATAAGCGAAGCCGAAGCGCGGCTGGTAGTCGTTCCAGTCGGGCACATAATTGGTGCGCATATGCGAGTTGGCAAAAACCTCGCCACCCATCAGCGGACGGGTCACTGAGCTAAGGGTAACCGGATCGGTGTAGCTGAACGAGCCGCCGTTCAATGGGTTGACCACGTTGGGATTGAACCAGTTCTGGTGATTGAAGCGGTCGGTGCGCGGCAGCGAGACGTCGTACCGTATCCCCAGATTCAATGTCAGTTTAGATGTCACCTTCCAGTTGTCCTGAACGAAGGCGGCATATTGATAATTTTCAGTCGCGGGCTGGAATTGGATTTCGTAGAAACTGTTCCCACCCCCCGCCAGTTGGCCCATGAGAAAGCTGGCCATGGAATCCCCGCCGCAATCCGTTAAATCATCCACGAAGGGACACAACGAGCTGCCCGTGTTAAAGAACTGGAAGTATCCCAGTGGGGCATTCGTCTGGATGTAATTCTGCTGGTGCAGCCGGGCCTCGGCTCCGAATTTCAGTTCGTGCGCACCCTTAATCTTGCTCACCAACACGCTCAGCTGACCGGTGTCCTGACCTTGCTTATAATTGCCGTACGGATCGTTTCCCGCATTGGGGAAGCCCGCCGCGAAATAATCGTTGATGAACATGGCAGGAACGCCATTGAAACCATTCGATTCCAGGTACGATGGAAAACCCAGCGTGCTGAGTGGATTCGGATTCAGACTCGTATCGTAGGCATAAATACGCAGGGCACCGCGGGTGAACCCGAAAGTGGTGGTCAGCAGCAATGTGGGATTAATGGTGTAAGTATCGTTGATCGCAAACAGGTGCGCCGTGCTTTTATTCGATCCACCGGCACAAGGATCGATGAAGGTCTTGAAGCAGTTGTAAGGCGTATTCGAGCTCCACTCTTGGGAATACTTCCCGCTCAATAGATTGTTTTGGTTGAAGCGGTGGTCGATCCTGATGTCAAACTGTTCGTTATTGCTGGGAGTCGCTCCCGAGGCGATCCAATTGTTGTAGATAGAGGAATTTGGCAGGTTGGGAGTGGGCGTGGGGAATAGATTGAGCACGTTCTGAGCCACGGGATCGATCAGGTTGCCCGGACCGGGTGTCGGTTGAAGGCTCGCAGGAAGATTCGGACTGCCCGGACTGTTGTACAAGTCAATTCTGTTGTTGGGGATGATAGTCGTCCGAACCGGACCGCCGTCACCGACGTTATAGACGCCAGAATAGGGATCATAAAGCTGTCCGGCGATCAACGGATTTCCCGAGCCATCCGTACACATGCCCGCGGAATTGAACGAGCCACCCTGTGAGGTGCACACTTCGCCAAAATCGCCGGTACGCATAGCGGAACTGGGCACACCCGCCAGGTAGGTGTTCATTGAACTCGAAAGCGTTCCATCCCAATCGAAGAAAAAGAAAGTTTTGTTCTTGAAGATGGGGCCCCCAATGGTGCCGCCAAAATCGTTCCGGTGAACCGGAGGAATAGGAATGCCGGCCTGATCGTTGAACCAGTTGTTCGCATCGGTGATGGTGTTGCGGATGAAATCGTAGGCGCTGCCATGAAACGCGTTCGTGCCCGAGCGGGTGACCATGTTGACGATCGAAGCGCCGGAAAAGCCGTACTCCGCGCTGAAATTCGTCTGCTGCACCTTGAACTCTTCCACCGCTTCCGCCGATGGCTGGTACACGGCTTGAGTGACACCTCCGTTGGGCTCGAAATTGGTGATGGAAGCGCCATCCATCAGAATGTCAGCGCTGGCGCCGCGGCTGCCGTTAGAAACAAAGTTCGTTCCTCCGCAGTTGGGGCACTGATCATCCACGTCGGTGACACCCGGCGCCAGATAGGTCAGATCGAACACGTTGCGATCGATCAGAGGCAGATCGTTGATCGCCCGGCGGTCGACAACCTGGCCGGTCACCGCATCTTCAGTATCGATGGTCTGGGTCTGGGCCTTAACTTCAACATTCTCACCCCCACCCGCAACCTTCAGCGTCAGATTCGCACTCGCGTTCTCACTGACATTCAATTTGATGTGGCTGCGCACGGTTTTCTGAAACCCTTGCATCTCCGCCATCACCGAGTACGTTCCCGGCGGAATCGAAACGAACAGGTACCGGCCTTCGCTGTCCGACTTGGCCGTAAACTTATATCCCTTCTGCTCATCGAGAAGGGTGACTTTTGCGCCCTGGATGATGGCCGCCGACGGGTCGGTGAGGATGCCGCTGACGGTCCCGAAGTAGCCTTGGGCGAAAAGCGCTGCCGGCAGCAGCAGTGCTACGATGACGGCCGCGGTTAGAGTTCGCACGATGTGTTGGCAAGTTTCCCGAAGGCTTAGAGCAGATAGAGTCACGTTTCCCCCTTGATTCGTTTGAACAGATGAGCCTGGCAACTCCAGATGTCGGCAGGGTCCGCCAGAGAAATTTCCCTCTTCGGCACCCGGCCGTCCCGCCAACTGAATCCGAAAAAAGCCGATTAGTTCTCAATTAAAACGATTTATTATGCACTTCCGGCACGACTATGGAAAGGGCTATTTGCACCGCAGGGGGTCCTGGGTGAACAGCGCCGCTACGCTGGATACTTTCAGGGTAACTACCTAGCTTCTTGCGGCCAATCGAAGTCACGCTTTTGACAACGGGGCTATCCAGCGCATCACGAAGCGCGTAGCCGCCGACCATTCCAGACGCGCCCACGATGATGAGATGCTTTTGGCCAAAAGTAGGAACGCTCATCGACGCGTACTCCGGCGGAAATGCGGGAACACTCAGGAGTCCGCAGGTCTTGTTCATCGACTGGGCCCGGGGCCCAGGGCGTTGTTCACCATTTCCTGCGCTTCGCTCACGATGGCATACAGATGTGACTCGCTCTTGAAACTCTCCGCGTAAATCTTGTAGATGTTCTCGGTGCCGGAGGGCCGGGCCGCAAACCAGCCGCTGGCTGCTACGACTTTCAGGCCGCCGATCGGAGCTTGATTACCCGGGGCTCTAGTCAGCTTCGCGCTGATGGGTTCACCCGCGAGGTTCGATTCCTTAACCGCGTCGGGGGACAGCTTCTGCAGTTGTGCTTTCTGTTCTGGCGTGGCCGGTGCATCAATTCGCGTGTAATAGGGTGTGCCGAATTCGGCCGTCAGTTCGCGATAGTGGTCACCGGGGTCCTTGCCCGTACGAGCGGTAATCTCGGCGGCCAGCAGGTTCATAATGAGCCCGTCTTTATCCGTCGTCCACACGGTGCCATTGAGGCGCAGAAAGCTTGCTCCCGCACTCTCTTCCCCACCGAAACAGAAAGATCCGTCCACCAGTCCTGACACAAACCATTTGAAACCTACCGGCACTTCGGACAGCTTGCGTCCGAGCTTGTTAACGACGCGATCGATCATGCTGCTGCTTACCAGAGTCTTCCCCACCGCCGAATCGTGGCGCCACAGCGGCCGATGCGTGAGCAGGTATTGGATCGCTACCGCGAGGTAGTGATTGGGATTCATTAACCCCGCAGACGGCGTGACAATCCCGTGACGGTCGGAGTCGGGATCGTTGGCGAAAGCAACCTGGTACTGGTCTTTCAGCCCGACGAGCCTCGCCATCGCGTGGGGGCTGGAACAATCCATGCGGATCTTGCCGTCGTGATCCACCGTCATGAAAGAGAACGTTGGGTCGATAATTGGATTGACGACCGTTACTTCCAGCCCGTAAATCGAGTTGATCGGTTCCCAGTATGGACGCGCGGCTCCGCCCAGTGGGTCTACGCCAAGTTTGAGGCGAGCACCGCGAATGGCATCGATATCTACGACATTCTTGAGATCGCGAACATAAGGTAAAACGAAATCCTCCTGGTGAGTGGTCGCGGCGCGGATGGCTTTCTCGAACGAAGTCCGCTTTACCTCCTTGTTGCCCGCCCGCAATAAATCGTTCGCGCGATTTTGCACCCAACCTGTCACGTCGGTGTCGGCGGGGCCGCCGTTGGGCGGGTTGTATTTGAAGCCGCCGTCTTCCGGGGGATTGTGGGATGGAGTGATAACGATGCCATCGGCCAGATGATCCTTGCGGCCGCGGTTATAAACGCCGCCGTTATAAACAAGGATGGCGCGAGAGATCACCGGCGTGGGCGTGACACCGTCGTTCTCCTGAATGATGGTCTCAACGCCATTCGCCGCCAATACTTCGAGTGCCGTGCGCTGCGCCGGCGCCGATAGCGCATGGGTATCTTTGCCCATGTATAAGGGACCATCGATCCCTTGCCCCTTGCGGTATTCGCAGATCGCCTGCGTAATCGCCAGGATGTGCGCTTCATTGAAAGCGCCGTGCGGGGAAGACCCGCGATGCCCGCTGGTGCCGAAAGCAACCAGCTGATTGCGGTCGCTGACGTCAGGCTTGCGTTCGAAGTACTCCCTCTCCAAACGCGCCACGTCGATCAGCATCTCCTTCGGGGCAGGTTTGCCCGCGAAAGGCGAGATGGCTGGTCCACCGGCGTCGGGCTGTTTTTCTAAGGTATTGGGCATGTTCCGCCTTCCAGATTTCGGTCGCTTATTCGTGATTGTTGCGATCGCTCGAAAACTTTCCGGAACCGGCGACGTTCAGAATCGCTTTCTGAGAACGGTCGTCGATAGCGACACCTTCGATATTCGCCATCAATCCCATATAAACTCCTCGGAAGCAGCAGATGATCGTCTTTATCCGTAAAGCGATACGAATGACTGCCGATGGAAAAACTGCGGACCTGCGCTAAATTAAGCTTGAACTGCCAAATTTTGATATGGCAGCCTATCTCCTCCTCGCCGGTAGCGCGCTCGCCGCTGGCCTGATCAATTCTGTCGCCGGAGGGGGTCTCGGGCAAGTCTTTTATTTTGTTGGCGTCCCCGACGGGATTTGAACCCGTGTTACCGCCGTGAAAGTCGTCCTAGAGTTCGTAACCGATTGAAACTAAACGGTACGGATAGCGCTCTAGGGCACTTATCGGACTGTGGAGACGGGTTATCGGACTGTTAACGGACTGTGATGGCCAGGTGCTAAGGAGCCTGAAAATCATGGACCCAACGTTTCTTTCCCTGCTGGATTCGATCGCGCAAAAATCACCTCGCTCCAAACTCGAAACTCACCGCGAACTGATTCGCCAGCTTCGTCGCAAGGGTTGCACCTATCGCGACATCGTTCGCATCCTTCACGAGCGCGTCGGACTTGAGGTGGCAGTTAGCACAATTCATTCCTTCGTAAGAGTTCGCGCCAAGCACCGAAAGCAGGTTCAATACGAACTCCCACCGCTCGAACCGGAATCGTCCGTGAACACTCGTATGAGTCCCGACGACGTTGCCTCTCGAATTGCTGCACTCAAAGCAAAACCAGTTGAGCAGAAAGCAAAACCTAAACACTTTCACTTTGAAGAGAGCGAACCGCTGAAGCTCATCAATCAAGGAGGATCGCGATGAACACCGAAAAGATAACTAAGCGCGTTGTCTTCACCATGGGCGGTAAGGGCGGAGTGGGAAAAACAGGATTGATGGTTGCCCTAGCGGAATGGTTCGAAGCACATGAGATCCCGTTTACATTGCTTGATCTCGATACCGAGAACAAAGCTCGTGGATCGCTAAAGCACTTCTTCAACGGGTCGGTGGCCAAAGTGAATATTCACATGCCAGCCGGTCTCGACGCGTTCGTAGATCATCTCGAATCAGGCGCGGCGATCATCCTCGCCGACATGGGAGCCGGTTCGGGGCAGGTGGCAACTGACTGGTTCGACGCGATGTATGAGGATGTCGCGGCCACCGGCGCACGCTTCACTGCCGTGGGTGTTGTCACGCCAGACCCCGCAAGCGTTGAGAGTGTCCTCGCATGGGCAAACCGACTACAGGAACGGGCGCAGTATCTGATTGTCCAGAATGCGACAAGTCCTCAGGCAGACTTCAGCTATTGGGAATCTGCCGAGCAAGCCATTCGTTTCCGCGAAGCACTATCGCCAATCGTGATCCGGATGGAATTTCGTTTGGCAGAACTGGAGAACCCAGCCCGTCAACACGGTATCCGCCTTGGCCGGGTTGCCACAAGGCAAAATGCAATCAACGAACTGAAGCGTGCTTCCATCGTAATGCGTGCCGAAAGTTACCGGCGGCGGCTCTTCTCCGAGTTCGACCGGGCTAAGGAGATGTTCCTCCCATGAGCGCCGATCAGGAACTCCTAAATCTGGCGGGCGCTGAGTCCGAGACCCAAACCCTGTTCGATGAACTTGCAGGACTGGTGCCCGCTGAACGACAGGCGGAATACTACAGGGTCATCGCGCACACTCGCACTCTCAGCCCAAACGACGAGGTGCTCCGCGTATTGGAAGCGATGGGTATCCTGGCGCTTCTCACGAGAGAAACGCCCGCGGCGATCGCGGTAGAACGGAAGTCTTTGCAGAAGATTCTAGAAAATGCTCTATCTAAGGCTGGTGAAGTCGAGAAGCGAATGGCAGCATACACGTCACGGCTTGAGTCACGCATTGCGCAATTGCCGAAGGAATTGGAAACAGGTTTGGACCCGCCACGCATAGCCAAGCTTCTGGGCGAGAGCCTGCGACAGTGCTTCCAGCAGTCCGGTCTGCCGGATACGGCCAAAGCGCTTGACCAGTCCTGTTCTGAAATGAACTCCGTTCAAGAGCAACTTGTGAACGTGCTACGAGAAGTAGCTCACCCTGACACCGGAGTGATCGAAAAGGTCAGAAGCGCCAATGACTCGCTCCTGCGGAGCATGACTACTAGGGCGCAGCAGATGGATGATTTCCTTGTTAGGCTGGAAAAGCAGGTCTGGGCTATTTGGCTGCCTGTTATTGCCAGTGCTGCTCTAGCACTGGGATTTGCTTTGGGTACGTGGTTTGCCAACGTGCGACAAGGAACGCCTGAAGCGTCAAGTGCCGCTCAGTCACAACAGATGCCAATGCCGGAAGCTCCTGCGCAGCAAGTCGTTCCGCAGCGGAGCACAAAGCATCATTGAAACGGGGCTAGGTCGCCAGGGAGTTCACAAGAAACATGTCAAACATATGGTTCACGGCGGATTTTCATTTCGGGCATAACAACATAATCCGCTACTGTAATCGACCGTTTCGAAGCGTCGAGGAAATGGATCAAACGATCCTCGACCGTCTCAACGCCTCCGTTAAGGCCAATGACATCCTCTATTTCCTTGGGGATTTCTGCATCGGGAGCAAGGCGAAGGCTCTGGAGCACCGAAAGCAGATTCGCTGCAAGAAAATCTTTGCGGTGCCGGGTAATCACGACAAACAAATTCGCAAGCTGACCGAGCTGTTCTCTTGGCTCAGCAACCTTGCGGAAATCTCCATACATGGCCAACCCATCGTGATCTGTCACTATGCCATGCGCGTCTGGAATCGCTCCCATCACGGAGCCTGGCAGCTGTACGGACATTCTCATGGGAACCTCCCTGACACACCTACTTCCCTTTCCATGGATGTCGGTGTTGACACTCACGATTTCCGTCCGTGGCATTTCGACGAAATCAACTTGCTGATGACTGAGAAGGCAAAGCGGCTGAGCGAGCTACGCCGTACTGATCCATTGAATATCCACTAGTTCAGGGTTCGTTCGAGCTATAGGCACTCTCCAAACTTAGGAACCCACAATTCGCCGCTTTGGGTCATTCTGGCTCGCGATCCTCAGCAAGACGTTCGCAATCGGCAGTAAACACTTTTCCCCGAAGAGAACTTCTGGACAGCCTAAAAGTGCGCGATCAAGTGTCGCACCCGCTCCGCCGTGACTCAGGCAGAAGCAGCAATCGCAATCGCCACCTCTCCATCGGTAAACACTAGCCGACATATCATTACTAATCCGGCTCGATGAGTGACATAGTGATCTCCAAATGCGTTGGTGCTCACTATCTATATGAAGCCTTCAGAGCGGGGCTCGCCGCAGTTCAACATCCCTAGACTATGTTGATAGCAGATTTCTTACGGGATTGGCCCTGAAGTGCCTTGAACTTCGCGTAGGCGGCCATTAACCCATTAACCAGGACCAGGAGGCGAATCGCTGTGAGAGGATGAGGCTGTCCATAATGATAGCCAAATTATCTGCGGCGTTGAGCTCGTGGGCTCTGAAAGCTCTTTAGTACTGCCTCGGCGGGCGAGAGAATCGGAACTACCTTCGAATTTCCGTAGAGCATTCGAATGGAGAAGGCGCCATCGATGACACTAAGTATCGCCGCCGCCGCTGCCCTTTTGTCGATTGCGAAGGGCTTTAGCCGATCGGTAAGATAGTCAAGAATCTTGTTTTGGTGTTCGATCGCCAGGCGATGGTACGGGTGGGCAGTATCCGGATATTCGGATGCGATACGAAGGAACGGACAGCCGATTATTTCGGGCCAATTCGCCATTTGTTCGAATTTGGTCAAAGCCTCACGCAGATCTTCGGCGGGTGTGGGATGAGAAAGATAGTCCCAAAGAGCTTGATCTCGGTTTTCGAGGTACGCGAGCACTAGGGCATCCTTGCTCTCGAAATGCCGATAAAACGTCGCCTTTGCGACTTCGGCAATGGACATGATCTTCTCGGTGCCGGTCGCGCGGACCCCCTCGGCATAGAAGAGGCGGTCGGCAACCTCCAGGATTCTTGCTCGCGGATCGGTCTTTTTTTGTGTTTCCATCGAATTATCTTGACAGAAGACAGACCAGTCTGTCTATACTCTTTATGCATCGAGACAGACTTGTCTGTCTGTCTATCTATCTTGATTCTGCTAAAGGAGTGTTACCACTATGACCACGCAAACTGCCCTCTTCTCCCCCCTCGGCTTGGAAACCGCCCCGGAGAAGTCTCGTCCACTTTTAGAAAAGATCCAAAAGTCGTTTAAGTTCATTCCCAATCTCTTCGGAGTGTTCGCAAATTCCCCCGTTTTGCTTGAGGGCTATCTTGGACTTGAAGGAGTATTCGAGAAGGGGAGCCTGAGTGCGGTGGAGCGCTCGATCGTCCTACTGGCCGCCAGCGTTGAAAACAGCTGTCGGTACTGCACGGCGGCTCACAGCACGGTGCTGAAGGCTTTCCTGCATGTACCGGCCGACGTTGTTTCGGCAGTGAGGTCCAACCAACCTGTATCCGATCCGAAGTTAGAAGCGCTTATCGCCCTCACAAAGGAGATCGTTTCTCAACGTGGACATGTGGACGCGCAGACGATCGAGAACTTCCTGGCCGCAGGATACCGTAAGGATCAAATACTCGAGGTTCTGATCGGCGTCGCTCTCAAGACGATGAGCAACTATTTGGATCACATTTCTCCTACCGAACTCGATCCGGCATTCCAGGCTGAAGGCTAAAACGCGGCACCGAGGGAAGATCAAGGGAAGATAAGAACCGGTCGAAACAATCATGGCGAGTCTCTACGCCAGTCGTATCGGACCATGCTGAAAACAACCAAAGGAGTACAAAGTGCCAAGTCTTTACGAATCTGTCCGTATCGGGTCATTGACGCTGCCAAATCGCGTCTTCATGGCGCCATTGACCCGAAATCGCGCCATGCCAAGTGGGGTGCCGGGCCCGTGGGCATCCACGTACTACAGCCAGCGCGCATCGGCCGGGCTCATTGTCACAGAGGCAACCCAAATCTCGCCCATGGGAAAGGGTTATATCAACACCCCAGGCATCCACTCGCAGGAGCAGATCGCCGGTTGGAAGCCGGTCGTCGATGCAGTACACCGCTCGGGCGGGCGAATCTTTCTTCAGCTCTGGCACGTGGGCCGAATCTCTCACAACAGCCTGTTGCCGCGAAACGCATCCCCGGTGGCGCCTTCTGCGATTAGGGCCCGCGCGCAGACAGTCATTGAGACTGGGTTCGTCGATGTTTCGGAGCCCCGAGCGCTGAGTCTGGCCGAAATTCAGAGCACGATCGAGGACTATGGTCGCGGCGCCGCCAATGCCAAGGCCGCAGGCTTCGATGGCGTCGAGATACACGCAGCCAACGGCTACCTAATTGACCAGTTCTTACGGTCGAAATCAAACGTCCGCGCCGACGTCTACGGCGGCAGTGCTGCGAAACGGGCGCGCTTTCTCGGCGAAGTGGTTGAAGCTGTGCTCGGGGTATGGGAGCGGACGCGCGTTGGCGTGCGGATTTCCCCCGTCGGCACCTTCAACGACATGGGCGATGGAAATCCAGAGGAAACGTTCGCGTGCGTTGTGGATGTGCTCAACGGATATCAGCCCGGATACCTGCACGTCGTGGAAGACACTATCGACCCGGCGTCCCCGGTCGAGCACAAGGCGGACTTTTTCCGGCGCTTGCGCTCAGCATGGAAGGGGATCTATGTCGCCAACGGAGGATACGACGCTGAGCGGGGTGAGCGCGCGGTCTCGGAAGGATCTGCCGATGCCGTCGCCTATGGCCGGCTCTTCCTCGCGAACCCCGATCTGCCCACGCGATTAAGTCGCCGCGGGCCGTTGAACGTACCCGATACGGCGAGCTTTTACGGCGGCGACGAACGCGGCTATACCGACTATCCGGAGTTGGCCAGGAGCGGAACCTGATTGAGGTTTACGCAACCTGCACCGCTGAACAAACAGTGGCGCGAGCATTTGCCGGCGCGTCGCTGACATCACGACAGCCTAACGTTAAGGAGCACGGAAATGGACACGCCTCAAATATTCTGGATGCAGCTTCTTACGAGCGTTGTCGTCTTCGGCATCGTCTCAGTGTGGTACGTTGGGCCGTACCTAACCAAACTTTCTCGCAATTCTGCTCTCATTCTTCTGCTCTTCGTTCATGTGCCCCGCTATGTGGGAATGACGCTATTAGTTGCAGGTATGGTCGATCCGAACTTGCCTCTAGGTTTCCGTTCCAGTGCTGCTTACGGTGATCTATTAGAAGCGGCGCTGGCCTTGGTTTCCATCTTTGCTCTGCGGGGCAACTGGCGCATTGCAGTTCCTCTGGTTTGGGTGGCCAACACGTGGGGATTCGTGGACCTGCTAAACGGAGTACGCGGCGTCCTGCAGCTGAACGTGCCGAGCTTCAACCTGGCCACCTTTTGGTATGTTTATACGTTTTACGCTCCGTTGGTACTCGTTTCACATTTAATGATCTTTGCGATTTTGGTCAAGTCTAGGTCTTGGAAGAGACTTCCCAAGAGCTAATCCTTCGACCGGGCGACGATGACTTGCACACGACGTGGAAGTGAATCATTGCTTTGCCGCTGACTGAGAATCGGCGAATTCCACTTGAGCGCGCAGCCACTCTTTCGCGTCGGTGTCGAGTAGCTTCACGCCTGGACAGGTTGTTTTCTATATCATCCTGCGGCGATTCCGGCCGTGCGGCAACAGTCGCGTGATTGCGATTGGGTGACAGCCGCAATTAGTGGTCGACTAAACAACCGGCTGGCAGCATCTAACTTTGGGGCGAGAAACCCATCTCATCAGTGCGATGGGACTACGCCGCCACAAACCCAGCGACACCCCATATACTTTCGGAACAACCCAATACTTTTTACACAAGGAGGACGTTATGCACACACTTGCACTACTGGCGATTTTGGAGGCTAAACCGGGGAAGGAAGAGGAAGTATCCGCGTTTCTGAAATCGGCGCTGCCCTTGGCCAACAAAGAGACCCAGACGCTGAGTTGGTTCGCGTTCAGGATAGGGTCCTCAAAGTTCGGGATCTTCGACACCTTTCCGGATGAAGCCGGCAGGAACGCTCACCTCAGTGGCGAAATCGCGAAGGCGCTATTCGCCAAGGCGGGGGAGTTGTTGGCTGCGCCGCCACAGATTGAGAAACTCGACATCCTGGCTGCGAAGTGAGCGTTTTGTTCTGCGGCCGTTGCCGCCGGACCTATTGGTTGGCGCGTGGGCCACTTCTCCGCCGCGGCAGTATAACCCGAATCTCAGGGAATAATAGTGGTCATAACGACTATTATCTGGACCACGGTTAAGTTCTTCCGAACACTAACCTATTTCTTCTGGGTCGACAGATTGGGTACTCCACTCCTGCGGAGAAATGACCCGCCGAATCGTGGAGGCAGTAGGGGCCCTTCGACACCACAGGGACTTCACTTTGTGTCGTCCCATGCGCTCAGGGTGACATTGGGTAAGAGTGAAATAACCGGGGACAGATAAGACTGTCTCCGGTTACATTGCGGAGTTCACCGAGCAGTGGATCAGTCTCCGTTCACCAAGTGTGTCCGAGTCTAATCGGACGGTCGTAGCTCGATCACTGCTGCTTCTTGAACAAGTCCTGGAAGATCAGCCGCCCCCAAGTCTTGCCGCGTGCGTGCACGAGCGCGCCACCCTCGTTGAGCTTTCCCAGCTTGACGGGTGCGAATCCGAGTTGTTTGGCTAAATCCGCCACGGGAGCGATCGCGTCCTCGTCGTCGCTCGACAGGAAGACGACCCGGTGGCCGCCCTCGACGACCGGATCGGTAGCCAAGGTAGCCGCAATCAGGTGATTGAAACCCTTGACGACCTTAGCGCCGATGAAAGACTTCGCAACGAATGCCGAGGACGGGAGACCATCTAAGTCTTCAGGCGGAATTGGAAACGAGTTCATCGCGTCGATGATCGTCTTGCCTTTCCAGTTCGAAAGGGCCTTCGCTACCTCGCGGTGCTCCCCGAACGGGACCGCCAAGATGATGGTGTCGGCCTCGATTGCATCGCGCAGCGACTTGGCGACTACCGTGGGTCCAATCGCGCGGGCCTGCGGCGCCAAATCCTCGGGCGGCCGGCGGCTCGCGACAGTCACGCTGATGTTTTTACGGGCGAAGGCGCGGGCGAGGGCCTGGCCTATCTTTCCGAATCCTACGATTGCGTAACTCATAATGTTCTCCAATCCGTGTTAAAACCAAGGTTCGCGAAGCGAACGTTGGCCATGTTGCTCGAACAATCGATCAAGTCCTGCGCGTACTCTGGGGCACAAGCAGTGACGGCGCTCTAGGCTCCGCGTCATGGTGCTCCCGCGACCGGCGAGCCAGCCAAGGGACCGCGCCGGGTCAGACCTGCACCATGCCTCCATCGACGGCAAGATCCACACCGGTGATGTAAGAACTTTCATCGGAGGCAAGGAACACGACGGTGGCAGCAATCTCCTCAGGTTTACCTCTGCGACCGAGCGGAACCTGCGAGACGAACTGTTCGGCCGCTTGCTGGGCTTGTTCGGGAGTGAGACCCGCTTTCTCAAGTGCTGGAGTCTCGATTGGTCCGGGGCTTACCGCATTCACTCGGATTTTGCGGCCTTTCAGTTCCATGGCCCAGCCACGCGCGAAACTGCGGACAGCCGCCTTGCTCGCGGCATAGACGGCAAACGTCGGCAATCCCATTACATTTGCGACCGAAGAGTTCAGGATGATCGAACCTCCATCTTTGAAAAGGGGAATGGACTTCTGCACTGTGAAGAACGTTCCCTTCGCATTTAAATCGAAGGTTTTGTCGAAATGAGCCTCGGTCGCCGTTTCGAGCGGCGCGACTTCACCCCAGCCAGCGTTTGCGAAGAGGACGTCGATGTGACCGTGCTTCTCTTTCACGATGGCATAGAGACGGTCGAGATCATCCAGGCGCGATATGTCGCCCGCGACCGTCGTAACGTTTCTCCCGATCAAGGCTGCGGCCTCTTTCAGCTCTTTCTCTCGTCGGCCAGTGATTATGACGTGAGCACCCTCTTCCACGAAGCGCTTGGCTGTGGCCAAGCCTATGCCACTACTGCCACCCGTGACCACTGCAACCTTACCTTCAAGCTTTCCCATGATGACTCCCTTCGGAATGTGTGTTGCATCCGGTACAGTAGAGTAGAGTTCCTTGGGGGTGGACGAGAACTGCCCCACAGTCCTAATCTTTTGTCTATTCGTCCAAACTAAGAGGCCACATTGGATCCGATAACCGACATCTTCAGGACGATGCACGTAACCGCATTTGGTCAGCACAGGCTCGAAGCTACAGCCCCATGGGGCTTGATACAGGAGAAACGGACCGAGGAACGGGTCACGCCTTCCGACAAAAAGAATTCACCCACAGATTTGGCGCACTTCGCCATGCTGTTGCGCGGTAACTGCTGGCTCACTGTGGAAGGGATTCCGGAGCCGATACCCCTGACCGGTGGCGACTGCTTCTTGCTGGCCCGCGACACTTCGATCATCATGCGCGATAGCCCGCGAACACGTCCGAGGTCAACCTTCCGCGAAATCGGCGCTAAAGCCAAAAGCAATGTCGCTCATTACGGAGGCGGTGGCGTGCCAACGACAATCGTCTGTGGATCGTTTAGTTTTGATCGGGCCAGCCTGAAGCCGATCACTCAGTTATTGCCGAGCTTCATTCTGATTAAGGCCGATCAGGCACGCACGATTGCTCTTAATGGCACAATCCAGGCCTTGGCCTCAGAAATGGCAGAACAAGCGCCGGGATCTGGGGTCGTCGCGACTCGACTGGCCGAGGTTCTGTTTATCCAGCTACTCCGGGCACACATCACGGCGGGACCGGAACGCAACAAGGGATGGCTTCGTGCCGTTTTCGATCCTCAACTGGGCACCGCCTTGAGTGCCATTCACGACAGAGTGAATACACCCTGGACGGTCGAATCTCTGGCCGAAGCGGCGGGTATGTCGCGCTCCGCATTCGCAGCACGTTTCAAAGAGCTACTCGGACAAACACCGCTGGAATATGTAACCGAGTGGCGGATGCAGAAGGCCATGCAGTTACTTCGACAGCGTGACAAGAAGCTCATCGACGTCGCTCGGTTGGTCGGTTACGAGTCCGACGCCGCGTTCAGTAAGGCGTTCAAGCGAGTGGTCGGCGCCAACACTGGTGAATACATCAAACGTGGTTTTCAAGGCCACGGTAATGGCGGAACGGCGCCGTGACTGTGTTCGGTCGCCACCCCAGCGTTCGTACGAACCAAGCGAGTCTGTCCTAAACCGGCCCAACGCGACACTGCTGTGACGCCAACCATTGACGTTGGTGATGAAAGACCACGGTTGCGACGACAGTGACGGGCCCCTTCTCGAAAGATCCGAGAAGGGGTGCACCCTTTGTTTTGGAGTCGATATGGAGAAGCGAATCGAGTACTACTTTCTCGACGAAGATGTGGCCCAACCGCCCGCATCTTCCTTGTAACCTATTTCGTTCTCGAGACTCTAACGCTGCATGAGAGACAGCGTCAGGACGTCCGCTCTATTGGTCGCGACGTTGTTTGCCTGTACGAGTGCTCCTCAGGCCTTCGCCCGGAACCACCTCACCGGTCAGAATTCGGCGTATCTAAACCGTGCTGCGGGGCAGTCGGTCGATTGGTATCCCTGGGGGGCGGAGGCATTCAATCGGGCGAAAGAATTGGACCGCCCAATCTTGCTGGATGTCGGCGCGATCTGGTGTCCCTGGTGCGGCCTCATGGATCGGGACACGTATACGAATCCCAAGACAGCGGACTACATCAACCAACACTTTGTTGCCGTAAAGGTCGACTTCGACGCTTTCCCCAAGCTAGTGGCGCAGTTGCAGCGGGCACAAGCAATTCTGAACCTGCCTGCGGGCTTGCCTCTCACATCTTTCATAACACCGGATGGCAAGTTGTATTTCGGCGCGGGATATCTGCCATCCGAAGGCAACAGCGAAAAACAATCGTTCAAAGACGCGGCCGATCACGCTCTTAAGGAATACGCAAACAAGGCCAATATAAACCAGGAATCATTCCAGTTGGAGGTTGCAAAGTGACCAGAAAAAACACGTTCTTGAGCGGGGTCTCTGTACTCCTGCTGAGCGCACAAATGTTGTTCGGAATCGACAATCTGAAGCTCAACACGAAGCTTGACTACCAAAGCGACAGTCTGGATGGAGCGCTCATTACAGGGGATGATGCGCAATCGGGCTTTGTTGCGGGCAAAGTCAACTACGTCATCATCTACGGGGAAGGTTGTTTCAACTCTAAGCGGCAAGCGCGTCGAACTGTGGAACTCTACAACAAGTACCGCAACCAGGTACACTTCGTTGTGGTTGACTTGGATGTGAAGCGATCGCCCGCGCAGCAGCAACTGGTAAAGCAGTACTATCAGGGCTCCATCCCTCACGTTCTGGTTCTGGACGCAAACGGGAACCCACTCTACAACTCGGCGGGAGAAGTCGAATCCAAGCGTATCGAAGCTGTCTTCGCCCAATCGTTCAGTGAACCTGCAGCGGGCTCACAGTAATTTCAAACTGTGGCCCACTGATTGTTCGACGAACATGCCCGCACTCTATGCCCTCACAGGTGAGCTACTGTGCAGCGAGGTGGTCCAGAGCATCTTGAGCTGACAGGCGATCACCGTGGCCGCGGCTAATCTTCTCGAAAACGACCATTCCCTTTTTGTCGAGAATGAATGTAGACGGATACGCAGTTTCATTCGGTTCGTTCCAGCGCAACCCATATAGGTTAGTCACCTTATAATCTGGGTCGGTCACGAGGACGATATCGGCGGGCAGGTGAGCCTGCTTTTCGAGGAACTCTTTGGCGTGTTGGTCCAGATTAGCAGGAGGTCCAGGATAAACAAGGAGGACCCTTGTATTTTTGGCCGCGAAGTCAGATGCGTGCTTAACGAAGTCGTGCACTTGCCGCACACAATAGGGGCATTGATAGCCGGGATATCCGCGTAATACCACTAGAATAAGACCCTGCCCTTGTTGCTCGGATGACATCGTGACACCCTTCCCGGAGGGTGTCGGGAGCGTGAAGTCCGGCGCTTTATCGCCTACGACGGGAGTTTGCGCGAACACGGGGACGCCAATAGAAAACATCCAGATGAAAGCGAGAATCAAACGAAGCGACGGATTGAGTGGGCGTGACGCGAACCTAACGAGTCTGCGGGCGGCGGAAGGATACGTGGGCATGGAAAAGTACTCCTCTATGGGAATGTCCATAAGACACTTAGTACCCGAAAAGGTTACATACTGTTTTCATCGTCCTATAAAAAGATGGTCTCTAGAGACTCCGACGACTGTGGATCCCCCTGAAGGCTTAAAGCTTTTGCTACCTCTGAAGTGGGCGTGGCGCGACCACACTGCCGCAGCGACCGGCAAACGAATATTCGTGTCGACGCGCTACGAAAAGGTTCAAGAGGAAATGGGCGCGGTCGACGGCCACATTGCGAGACTCACGGCGATCGCACTGTAGAGTTCTTTACGTTTCGCTCCGGATTGAGCTTCGACGGCTAATCCCCATGCAACGATTGCGATATAGCGCGCGAGCGCCTCGGGATCAGCATTTATCGGAAGTTCGTGCGTGCCACGGGCTTGGGCGAAGCGTTTGCGAAGTCTGACGGTCAACTCGCCGCGCAGCTTGGCCAGCCAAGCTCGAAGTGTGTCGTCCTCTGCACAAGGAAGAGAGCTGTTGAGAGCGAGGCAGCCAGGCGCGTGAGCTCGGCCGGTGAGGACGTCGGCATAACCGTAGAGAAATCTCTCCACCACACCTCGCACGGTCGGCTCCCGAAGCGCACTCTCGAGAAGTTCTATCTGACTTTCGTAATACTGCTTGATGACTCTCCGGAAGAGCTTTTCCTTATTTCCAAAGGCAAAATAGAAACTCGGCGCCGTGATGCGCATCGCGCCGGTGAGATCACTGAGCGATGTGCCTTCGTAGCCCTTTCGCCAGAAGAGTTCAGTCGCCATCTGGATGGCTTCATCGATATCGAATTCGCGTGGACGCCCCATAGGTGATTCTCACTATTCTATACCACGCACTACATAAACTTGACACCTCATGTTCGCATACTATAACGTTCACTATAGAAGTGCTGGCGCAGACGACGTACCTATCTCGGTGCGATCGCGCGAGCACACACAGTTTTTCGGAGGTCGGAAATGCTTTCAAAGGACGTTCCCGTTCTGGTGGTGGATGGCGTGGTTAAGCTTCCTCCAGAAGCAAACGGTGCCGTCGTTGTTGGCGGTTCGAATGCCACGGCTTACGCGGCGTATTTCTCGGCCAGAGCTGGCGTTCGCGCTGCCATACATCATGACTGCGGCATCGGTCGGGATGAGGCGGGGGTCAGAGGTCTGCCTTGGGCGGACCAGCATGGCATGGCTATGGCGGCCGTAGCGACGGACAGCGCCCGGGCCGGCGACGCCGCAGACATGCTCCACCGGGGGATCATCAGTCGCGTCAACAAACTTGCGGCCACGTGTGGCGTAGAGACCGGTCAAACGGTCGCACAAGCAGTGGAGCTATTGAAGTCTGCCCCCTGGCCCCACGCAGACGTGGAGGCACCGGTAGAGGAACGCGCCTTTGTTGACGGCATCCTCTGTATAGGCTCCATCTCATTTGCTACTCCAGAAGATGCAGGCTTGGTCGTGGCAAGCGGTAGTCATGGCGGCAGAAGCGCTGCTCCATTTACGCGTTCCTTCAAGCCACGCCTTGTTTTCTTCAACGATGCCGGCTTCGGCGCAGACCGCGCGGGCGCTGCCTGCCTTCCTCTTCTCGATTCTGATGGTATTGCCGCCGCTACGGTCGCCGCGGATTCGGCGTGTATCGGTGATGGCGAATCGACGCTGAAGCAGGGCATTATCTCGGCGGTGAACGAAACGGCATACAAACTCGGTGCCAGGGTCGGGGCGACAGCCCTAGACGTGGCGCGCTCCGTAGCGGGGAGAGCCTGAATAGTCGACGCGGGATAAGCGCTACCGGAGAATCATCTCACGACCGCAATTAAGCAGTCAGTCGTCGAGAGAATCGCGGTGCTTGAGTTGAACACTGCCGACGTTTTGCGTGCAGAAGGAACAACGCAAGAGAGCTCCCGGGCGGATGACGGCCTGTCGTTCGCAGACACTCCAGGCCGTCCATTCGCCGCGGGCTCAATCTCGCGACTCGCCGCTACTTTTTCGCCTCGCCGACCTCGATGAGGCGTCCGTCGGGATCGCGCATGTAGCAGCGCGTCTCGGCCTCGTGGACCTTCGGTTCAGTGAGGAACTCCGCACCTAAACCTTTCCAACGGTCGTAGCATTCTGCGATGTTCGCGACGCGGATGTTCATGAAGCTGCTGACAGCCTCGCCCTCCTTCGGAGGCGCGAGATAGACGCCGGGCTTGTCGTCGGTCGGCCCGCCGCCGACATTGATGATGACCCATGTGTTCTCGAGCTGGACCACGCACGGCTTACCGTTCTCGCCGTCCATGACGACCATCCCGCCGAGTATCCGCGAGTAGAAGTCCAACGACTTCTTTATGTCCGCAGAAACGAGAAAGTGCGTCACGGTGAAGCCGGTGCTGGGAAAGAGTTCGTACGAAGTATTTTTCATTGTTCCTCCTTGTTCGGTTGTTGCTGATGTTGGCCTTCTCATTGACTTGAATCCAAAAAGATCGGACGCCCCGAATGGCTGTAGTAATGGACGCCTCAAGCCATTGAGGCGTTCACTTGATGCAAGCAGGTTTCTCGCAGGGACAAAACCGGCGGTGGATTGAGTTAAGCCGCTTTGCGCTCGGCCGCGAGAACGACAAAGAGAATGGTGCAAGGCTTGGTGGAACGGTTATGCCAGCTATGGAACGTTCCGTTATTCACAATTAGATCCCCTGTCTTGAGCGTGAGTTCGTGTACCTGACCATCTTCGCCAGGGTAACCGGCATTTACTTCGCCATCCATCACGATGGCAAGATCGATGCTGTCGGTGCGGTGCATCCCGTCACCTTCTTTGCCCGGGACCATTCCTGGGGTGCCCATGTTGATTGAGGCGGCACGTTCAAGCGGCGCTGGGCCCTCTGGCGTCTCGGGAGCCAGGGTGAAGAGATCGACCCGAATACCGCCGAGCGGGCCAAATATCCCCAATGGTTTATATTCGCCCAGAACCTGCTCTGGCTTTAGCGGCAAGTTGGGAACTTTGTCGAATCCCAGATATTGGTAAGGAAGTCAACCGTCGCTGTGTCGATGGTATCGATTTTGGTGGCTACGCCAGTTTTGCCTTCGGCAGTAATGATTCTCTGAATCTTCATTTTGTACTCTCCTGATTGGTTGGAATGCTTGGTTTCGGTTAGACAGCGCTCAATCCGCCATCCACGACTAGATCAATGCCTGTAATAAAGCTGGCCTCGCTTGACGCCAGAAATAGCGCTGCCGCAGCAATCTCCTCGGGCCGGCCCATCCTGCCAAGCGGAGTCGCTTTTACGAATTGCGCCTTTCCCGCCTCCGTAGCCTCTTTCGAGCCGAACAAGCCGTCGAGGATAGGTGTTTCCGTGGCTCCGGGACTGAGGACATTCGAGCGAATGCCTCGATCCTTCAGTTCCATGGTCCAGGTGCGGACGAAAGATCGCAGAGCTGCTTTCGTGCCGCTGTAGGCGCTTCGGCCTGGGGTCGCCTTGTCCTTACCTGCGGAGGTAATGAGGATGATGGAACCACCGTCGTTCATCAATGGCAGTGCCTTCTGGACGGTGAAGAATGCTCCGCGCGCATTCGTATCGAAGGTCTGATCGAAAAACTCAGGTGTTGCAGTTGCGATTGGGCCCATTCCGACGAAACCCGCATTTGCGACAACGACATCGATCTTCCGCCCCTCAGAAGAGACAGCCGAATAGAGCCGATCCAAATCCTCCAGCTTTGAAACGTCGCCCTGAACCGCGGTGACGTTCTTGCCGATCTCGGCGACTGCCTTATCCAACTCCAATTGACGGCGGCTGGTAATGAAGACGTATGCGCCTTCCGACACGAAGCGCTTTGCGATAGCGAGTCCGATTCCGCTACTGCCGCCCGTGATGATGGCGACCTTTCCCTTTAGTGCTGGCATATTGTGCTCTCCTGTGGCTTCCAAGCTGTTCTGTAGTGAGCGCTATACAACATTGACAACGAAACGATTGTACTATAGTGTGCGCTATAGTACCAGGAAGCGGGAAGCGATGGGGCAACGTGGGAACAACAAGGAAGCAGCTGTCACCGCTTTACCAGCGGTCGACACCAATGGAGAGAGTGGAATGAGTAAAGAACAAGGCGCTGGCTTCTACCGTTTCAAGATTGGAGAGTTCGAAGTTGCAACTGTCAGCGACAGATTTCTCCAGTTTGACAATCCCAGGATCATGATCGCGGCAGGAGCTAGTGAAAGGGAGTTTCAGGCTTTCATGGAGAGCAAGTTTCTTCCCTCCCACGACTGCTTACTTTCAGATCAATTCACTGTATGTAGACACCGGAAAACATAAGGTTCTGATCGACAACGGCATGGGGCCGTACCTTGGGCCCTCTGGCGGACACCTGCCCGACCATCTACGCAACCTCGGTGTCGCTCCCGAAGAAATCGACGCCATCATCATCTCGCACGCGCATCTGGATCACGTGTTTGGCACACTGGCCCCCGACGGCTCCCAGGTATTTTCGAACGCCCGCTATGTGATCGGCGAGCAGGAATGGACCTACTGGATGAAGCCAGACATCGAGCTTGGAAATGTCCTCCCGGACGAGTGGAAGCAAATGATCGTCGAGGGGGCGAAACGTCATCTTGGCGGAATCAAGGAGCGGGTCGAATTCGTGAAGCCGGCCAGAAGGTTTAACCGGCATTACCGCCGTGGAAGCGTTCGGCCACACACCCGGTATGCTCGCCTTCAATATTTCATCGGGATCGGAGAGCCTCTTCTCTTTTGCGGACGCCCTGCATCATTTCGCCCTCAGCGTTGTGCATCCCGAGTGGCATGTCGGATTCGATAACGACCAGGAATTGGGAGCCCGCACAAGGCTACGAGTCCTCAATCAGGTAATTGCTGAAAGATCGTTAGTGTTGGTGCCTCATTTTCCGTTCCCGGACTCGGCCACGTTACCCAACGGGGCA
>CAWFLH010000005.1:0-47804 GCA_963816575.1 uncultured Acidobacteriaceae bacterium
TTACTGGCGGGACAATTCGTGATTGTAACATTTCCCGGAGGTGCGGTCATCGGGCGCACCGCACGCTAGCGCCCGTCGATAGCTGAATATCCGGAACATCGAGAAATGGCGATGTGATTTGCGCGTCGAGCAGCAAAGGCACCGCACGAATGAACAACCAGGAAACGACCGCTAGGAACGCTGCTGTAGTTCGGCAGCTAGTCCAGTAGAACTCTCGCTGACCACCGGGCGACGCGGGGGCAAGGAATCGAGCCCCATCTTGGGTACGAGACGCCGCTCGACCGTGCCGATGACCGGAGCATCTTCCAGGCCATCGGCGTAAGCCATGGAGACGAACCTTTGCTCGGAGCACAAGCGATCCAGCATCCGCTGTTGCCAGGTGCTGAGCACGGCGTGAGGAAGAATAGGAAAGTGACGGAACATCCAAAGAAAATAAAGGCGCTGAAGAAAAGAGGGCATCACATAACGCGGCCCGATTGGGGTTTGCACTTGCACCACACCGTCTGACAGTTTCTCAATCCACATACTAGGCCCACCTGAGTTCCTGAGTTTGGCCAGAGCAATTCTAGGGCCGCCATTATTGCACCAAGGTCTGTGCTAGGGGAAGCATTTTTTCGAGGATTTCCACCGGCTGTCTGTCGACCCCGGAACTTCTTGCCAGGGATGAGGAACTCTTGGCAATACGAGGTGTCCCGTTGAGCGTTTCAGGGTCCTGTCGGAGAGATTCGAATGCACCGATTATGGTGCAGCATCAGAAATGGTGCAGAAGGCGAAGCATAGCAGTGCTGCCTGCAGGCGAGGATCTAGGCCGGAATCTCGGGAAGGATGTCCATGCGCCGGATCTCGGCGGCGACTCCGAAGTCTTTGCCGGGCCCTTGCTCGACCCGCAATACGCGGGCATGGCAACAGACCCAGCACTTTTCCCCGGAGGTCAGTTCGGGCGGGAGAATCAGGACCAGCTCCACATCTGCACCCTCCGCCAGTCGGGACTCGCTATAGAGGAACACGCCATTCGTGCTGACATCGCGAGTCTGAGCGCTCACTTCCGCATTCGACGCCGAGCCGCGGACGCGCACCGGCAGCGTGGCGACCACTCTTTCGCTGGAGCGTCGATCAATCTTAGCGTTCATTAATAATGAAGACGTGATTACGAGCGAACGCCAGCAGGAAAGGCGTCTCGCTCCCGGCTGGCGTCCGACAGTATAGACCAAATCTAAGAGAAAGTTACAAGCCGCTTACATCTCTGGGCGGCGGAGGCGCGCGGCGGGGACCACAAGGGCTTGCTCCATAGTGGGAACGTTGGTGCCTCGCAGCCGGGCCTCTGCCTGGGCCAGCTTGTCGGACTGACCGGTCTGGTAGTAGGCCTGCACCAGAAGTTCCATGGTGAAGGGATTGTCCTGGTCTTCTTCAAGATAGCTGATGGCTTGCTCGATTTTTTTCTGGTCGATATCCTGCCGACCCATATCCCGCTGACCCATATCCTTCTGAGCGATATTCTTCTGGCCCATGTCGCTCTGAATCATGAGCAGGGTTCCAGCGGCGCCGTTGTAGGAACTCTGGACGATCCGGTTGCGGCCGCTGGCCGCCAGGGCTTCCAGTTGCTTCAGAGACTGGTCGGCCAATGCTGGATCGCCGGCGTGGGCCGCGCGCACAGCGCGGTTGCGCAGAATGCGAGAAAGTTCTTCATCTTTATCGCCTTTGGAGATGGCGCGATGTCCCAGCGACTGCTCAGCCTCCTCTAGATATTTCAACGCAGCGTTATTGTCGGTCTGATACTCGGCCAGGTGCCGGTAGGCCTGCGCTTCTTGCAGGTCATGGTCCTTGGCGTGGGCTGTCTGGGCAACCTCGTCGAAAGCCTTGTCGGCGTCGTCCAACTTACCGTCGCGCACCCAGGTCGTTGCCTTCTGCATGCTGTAGGTGAGCCGGTCGGCCTCGTTGTGGGCGTAGCGGATAGCCTTGTCGTACTCGATCCGTGCCTGCTCCTGGTTCCCCATCAGAGCATAAGTGTCGCCGAGGCCAACCTGCGAGGTGACAAAGTCCGGGTCGATCTTCAGTGCGGCGCGGTAGTGCTCGAGCGATCCCTCAAAGTTTCCAGCCATGCGCGAGAGTTCGCCGTAGGAATCTTGCGGGTTCGGTTCCCTGGGCAGCAGGGCGACGTAGCGGTCCATATCCGCAAAGGCCTTATCGAATTGGCGGTCGCGGGCGTACAAGTAGGCCAGATCGTTCAGCGCAGCGGGAAAATTCTTATCGATAGCCAGCGCCTTTTCCATGATTTTCCGCGCTTGCTCGTCGCCGTTTTCTCCCATCAACCAGTTGCCGGCCAGGTAAAACAAGTGTTTGTCCTTGGGATACATCTCGAGCAAGTCGTTCATGGCGGAAATGCCGTCGATGAAGTCGCCTTCCTCGACTTTGGCGATCCAGGCAATCATCAACTGCTCCCCGGGAGTCAGCTTGGGAGCGAGAGCCTTGGCCTTTTCACGGGCCCCGCTGACTTCCTCGGGATTGCTGCTGTTGAAAGCGATCCAGGCCCAGGCCACGGCCAGATTAGGATCGGCCTTCACGGCCGCGCGCCAATCGTCGTTGCAGCGCTCCAGATAAAGGTTCTCGTAGTCCTGCATGCCCTTCTCGTAGAGCGAACGCGCCTCGGCCGACGAGGTGGTCACCGGCATCGTGGTGGTTGCAGCCGGCTTGACATGGTGAGCATAGAGTGGCGAAGCACAGCACGCGCCAAGAATAAGGACGAGTACGGCACCATTGGAGCGACGCATCGAGGTCTCCGCAGCGGACGCTTTGAGAAAAAAGGATTGCGACTGCAGCGTAGCATCGCCGGAATCTGGTCACATAGTGACGGAAGTCACACGACAGGCGGGAGGGTTGGACGGATTGGCTCAGATTGGCTCGGCGAATTGGCTGTCCGAAGCGTGGTCGCCCCGGAGCAGGAAACCGGAAGCTAGAAGCTTATGCTTACGCCGCCACGAATCGAGCGCGCGGCCTGCACCAGATAGACAGTCTGACCGTCCTGGCCCACGACCGGAACATAACCTTGTGCCAGCAGGTTTCGCAGGTCGATCAGCGCTTCCAAGTGGCCCGGCAGAATGCCCATGGTCGGAATCGCCTGGCGGACGAAGAGATTGAAGAAAGGATCGCTTTGCCCTGGCGAGGCGTTGAACATATCCACCGGAGTTAACGCCGGCCCATTGACCCAGCGATAGGAAGCGATCCAGCGGGTATGAGTGCGAGGAATGGTGCCACTAAGCTTAGCAGCCAGGGCTTGACGGCGCTGGGTGGTGATCCACTGCTGGGCTTCCTGGACTTCGACGTCAGGCTTGGCGAGATCGAGAACGCCGCCATAGGCGTAATCCAACGTAGCGGTCAGGTCGTCACAGAATTTCCGCTCGAGTACGACCCGCACTCCCGGCGTCTCCAGGGTGCCGCCGGCGTAAGAGAAAGTACCTGAGTAGATGTCGGGCAGCAGGAACCCGCCGGCAGAAGTAACGGTGCCAGTGCCGGTCAAAGCGGTGTTGTCCACATGATCACTGAACACGGCTACCTGCACGCTGTTGTTGCCGATGTGCCTTGAAGCACTGAATTCCTGGTGATGAGCGCGCTCCAGCCGCGTGGAAAAGTTTGTCATGCTGACCCGAGGATCGGCTTCGCTCAAATCGGCGGGCGCTGAGTCGAACCCTTTCTCATCCCGCGTGTTGGGCAGCGAGGTCGCGTACTCGTAGGATAAAACGGTGTTGGGTGACAGGTGCAGGTCAACGGAACCGTAGGGCCGGAATGCAGTTACGCGGCCGAGAAACTGGATAGTCTGCAGTTCACTGCCGAACCTCAATTCCAGCACGTCCCCCAAAGCCAAATCGTCGCCCGCGTTCAGTGCCAACGCCTGCAGTGCGGCATAGTGCAGGTTAGGATCGGAAGGAGCGAAACGGCGCATGGTCACGGCCATCGACGGCCCAGAACCGTCGGGCAGGGCATGCGAATACATGGCGCGCAGCACGGCTGTGGGAAGGCCATCTCCGAAACCGACATTTCCGCTGAGGCCGACACGGCTGGCCGAGAAAATCGAGCGTTCCACCGAGAAGACGGTGCTCAGATCCGCACCGGGACCGTAACCCGCTGCCGCCGATCCAGCCAGGAATGAAAGGCTGGCCTTGAGATCGTGACCTTGCTGCTCCGCGCTCGCGGCGGGATCGTCGAACACGCGTAGCACGGGACGATTCGCCACCGAACGCAGGGTCCACTTCCAATCGTCATCGTCGGCCGGCTTACGCAGGGGCCCCACTCGAATCGCATTCAGCAGCGTATTCAGGGTAATGTTCACGTGCACGACAGTGCCGGGCTGCAAGCCAATCTTTTCTTCCAGCGCGGGAAGGAACGAAGGAGCTGAGACTTTAACGGAATATTGTCCTGGGAGCAGGTCAGTCGCGGAGTAGAACCCCGCAACGTCGGTAAAGACGGTCAGAGTGTGAGCCAGCGCGGAGCCGGCGATCTCCACCACCGCGCCCATCTGCGGCATCCCTGAAGCATCGTGCACGTAACCCGAGATCACTCCCGGCCTTTGTCCGGCCCACGCAGGAAGCGACAGCGCGACCATCACCACCCAAGATCCGAAATGGCGAAGCTTCACTTCAAACCCCCGGGACACTCAAGCAGCTCGTTATTCCACAGCAAAGGTCGCTGAAGGGTCAATCGTCTGCTTGGAGACGTTGTCGTTCACTTTGATTTCGATTCGATACACGCCCGGCTGCAGGTTCGCCGAGGCAATCGACTTCTGCAATGTCACCTGTTCGCCAACATTACCCATCGTGTCAGTGGACTCCACCTTCTGGATCACCGGTTTGTTGGTGGCGATGTCGACGACGTCGTACTCGAAGGTCGCCGAAGGCTTGTGCGTCTTCTCGTCGACGCCCAGATTATAAACTTGCATCCAGAAGTTTACCTTCTGATCACGCCCCCGCTTGAACAGGGCAGGCTTGCCATTCGCCGGGGCCACGCGCGGACGCACTTTATTCAAGCCAATCACGAACTGGCCCGTGCTCACATCTTTGGTCGGCACCGGCTCCATCACGTCGGCCACGATGAGCGACGAGGTCGACAGTTTGTCGTCGGCATACTCGGGCACCACAATGCCGCGGCTCCACAGGCCCTTGCGGTCACCGTTCACGTCCTTCACCGCGATCTCGACCTTGTAACGTCCCGGCCGCAGCGGCAGCGCCTTCCAATATACCGCCGAATTCTCCGCCATCTTGGGTAACAGCTCCGGCATCACATCCACCTGGACGGGGTCTTCCTGGGTCTGCACGATGCGTCCGGTCAGCGTAGTCACGCGCATGAAGATATTGACCGTGCCGCGCTGCACGCCGTCTTTGTTGGCGAACGTAATGTCGCGGTACTTCAACTGCACGGTGATCGGTACCAGCACCGTGTCCCCCGTGACCTTCACAAAATCTGTGCGAACATCAAACGGCATCAGGTTGGTGATGAGCTTGGTGTTGACGATTTCTTCCAGATCTTTGTATTTGACCGCCGGCGGCGCTTGCAATTTCGCGTAGGTCTCCAACCGGTCGAATTCCTTCGACTGCGATTGGTTACTGAGCGGGCCGGTGCCCAACTGTTCCAGGCCGCCGCCTTGGAAGCGGCTGGTCTTGCTGGCCATTCCCATCTGCTCGTAGAGCGTCAAGCCGGCGTTGGGGGTGTATTTCAGTGCGTCCTTCTCTGAGCGGTCGATCGACATGTGGTAGTCGCCGCACATGCAGGTGTCGACGAATTCGATGATGATTTCCTGCCCAATGCCTTCCAACCAGCGGTAGCGCCATTGTTCGAAGGGATAGGTCGAAGTCTCGCCGCCGCCCTCTTCTATCGGCCTCTCGTAGGAACCACCTGAGGGATGCGCGTCGACCTCGTCGGCCGGGCCGTACATGATGTAAATGCGTCCCCGGTCACTCTTCCACCCGGGAATTCCGGCGGCGAAATGCTCATTGGCATAAGCGATGCGCCGGTAGTGTTCTTCTTTGTATTCGTTCTCTTCGGTGTCGGGGGTGGGGTCGCGGCGCTGCCAGAAGGCCTCAATAAAGTTGTCGCGTTCTTCGTCGTTCGAGAGCTGCTTGAACGCGGCTCTTTCCTCGTCGGTGATGATCCAGACGACGTCCTCATTGAGCCACTTCTTGTAGGTCTTGCTGAGCTCGATGTTCAGGTTTCTTTTCTGCTGCTTTTTCTGTTTTTCCGAAGGCGCGCGCTTGAGAGGATCGGCCTGATCCGCGGGCGCTGCTTGAGCGCCGGTACCCGTAGCGCCCGTTTGGGGATCGCTGGCGGCGGGTTTGTCGGTCTGGGCGCAGACCGGGCCAGCAAGACCCGCGGCAACCAGCAAAACGAGACTTAAAAGATAACGTGAACCAACCCGGAACATGAGAGGGACTCCTGCCACGACAAACTTCGTCCGCCTATTTTAGGCCCTCGGTTGGGCGAAAGCAAGGCTAAGTCACGTCAAAAGAATGGATTGACGGCCAGAGCCAACCCTTCCGTTGGACGCGGCCCTCCCCGGTCGAGTTGCCCCCCAACTCACGAAAATTGCAACACTTGGCCGGGATCAAGCTATAATTCTGGGCTGTTATAATTCTGCATTCCGGCAGGCTCCTGCTCACCGGATTCCCAGGGTTTCAGCTCCATTCCAGATTGGAACTTTCCTGCCCACCGGATCGTATCCCTGAATGTGTGCCCGTCACCCCAGCGGAGGAAGTGGGTATCTGCCAGGAATTGCGCTAGCCGCACGCGACCGGACCATCGCTCTGCCCGGTCGGGCGGTCGTTTTAGAGCTAGTTCGAGATCAGGTTCGAGATGTGGTTCGAGATCTGATTCGAGATAATGACGGGAACGATGAAGACTTGGAAGAAAATTGCGATTGGCGTCGGCGTGGTGGTCCTGTTGGCCGCCATCGTCGGTTTCACGGTCCATCAGAGCGGCAAGAATGTAGTCACGGTGCAGACTGGGAAGGTCCAGCGCCAGGACCTGTCTTCGGTAGTGAGCGCCTCGGGCGAAATCAAGCCCAAGACGTACGTCAACATCGGTGCCAACGCCTATGGCAAGATCACCCACCTGTACGTTAAGGAGGGGGATCACGTAAAGAAGGGTCAATTGCTGGCGCAACTGGAAAACGTGCAGTCCTCGGCCGACGTGAGCGCGAATCAGGCGTCGGTGCAGGCTGCAGAAACGGACGCGATCGCCGCCGACGCCGCCCTCAGGACGTCCGACGCAGATCTGCTGCGCGCCCAGGCTGACTACCAACGCAACAAGCTCGACTGGGATCGCGCGCAGAATCTCTACAAGGACGGGCTGATCGCGAAATCCGACTTTGACAGCCGCCAGAACGCGTGGGCTACTGCGGATTCCGGATTAGTGCAAGCTAAGGCGCGCGTCGCGCAGGCCAAGGCGCAAAAAGATTCCGCAGACCGGCACGTCTCCCAGGCGCGAGCCAATCTCACCCGGGTCGCGGATGTGCTGCAGAAGACTACCTACGCCGCTCCCTACGACGGAGTGGTCACCAACCTGCCGGTGCGGGAAGGCGAGTCCGTTGTCATCGGCATTCAAAATGCGCTGGGCAGCACATTGCTTACGCTGGCCGACATGTCAGTGATCACCGCCGAAGTCAAGGTCGATGAGACGGACATCGTGAATGTGCGCCTGGGTCAGCCCGCCGAAGTCACCATCGATGCGATTCCCAATAAGACTTTTCACGGAACCGTTTCGGAAATCGGCGACAACGCCATCGTTCGCTCCACCGGCGTGGCTACCTCCCAACAAAGCTCGGCCAGCGAAGAGGCCAAAGACTTCAAAGTGGTGGTGACCCTGACCGATCCCCCTCAGGATTTGCGCCCAGGTCTCTCCACCACCGCCAAGGTTACGACGGCTGCCCGCAGCAACGTGCTGACCTTACCGATTCAGGCGCTCTCGGTGCGCAGCAAGGCACAGTTGGAGCAGGCAAAGTCCGCCCTGGCTTCGGTTCATGCCGCGGCGCCGGCACCCAAGGAAGTTGCATCCAAGGACAAGAACAGTAGTAATAGTAATAAAGATCAGAAACAGGACATTCAGGGCGTTTTCGTCATTCGCAACAAGAAGGCCGAGTTCGTGCCCGTAACCACCGGCATCGCGGGAACTACCGACATCGAAGTGGTCAGCGGCTTGCAAGAGGGGGACGAGGTCATCACCGGGAGTTACAAGATTTTGCGCACGATCCGTCCCGGGAGCGGTGTCAAAATCGATAATTCCGTCCCAAAGAAGGAAGACGAAACATAACGTTCGCTGGCTTCATCCGTCCAATGGAGAAGTCGGTACGAACCTCGAACAACAACGGAGCTCTCGGAGTCGAATCTAATCTCGGAGAACCCAGTGGCACCGGAGCAGGAGAAAAATATGGCAGCCGCAGAAGTAATCAGTATGCCCAACGCCGTTTCAGTGCCACCACCGCAATCCTGCATGATCGCGGCCGAGGATCTTTGGAAAACCTACGACATGGGCTCCGAACAGCAGGTGCACGCCCTGCGCGGGGTCAACATCCGCATTGAGCGCGGAGAGTATGTCGCCATCATGGGCCCCTCCGGGTCGGGCAAGTCAACGCTGATGAACCTGATCGGCTGCCTGGACACGCCTACCAAAGGCGAATACTGGCTCAACAGCCAGTTGGTGAGCGAACTCGATGACGATGAACTGGCGCGCATCCGTAACAAGGAAATCGGCTTCGTGTTTCAGACTTTCAACCTGCTGGCCCGCGCCACTGCTCTTCATAACGTCGAACTGCCGCTGATCTATGCCGGCATTCCAACCGGGGAGCGCATCGAACGCGCCAAAGCAGCATTGACTGCCGTCGGCATGGAGTCGCGCATGACCCACAAGCCCAATGAGCTTTCCGGCGGCCAGCGTCAGCGCGTCGCCGTGGCCCGCGCCCTGGTCAATCGTCCTTCCATCATTTTGGCGGACGAACCCACCGGCAACCTCGATTCCGCAACCGGAAACGAAATCATGGCTTTGTTCGACCGCCTGCACGGCGAAGGAAACACCATCGTCCTCGTCACCCACGAGCATGACATCGCCGAGTACGCTCATCGCGTAATTTTCATCAAGGACGGAGTCGTCGAGCGCGACGAGCGTAAGGACAAAACTTAGCCTCACTTGAGAGTGGGGACTATCTCCAGCTGGCCGCGGACTGGCTGGCGCCTGGAATCACCACCTCGTCGGTCGCTGGCGCCGACGCCACCACCACCAGGTCGCGACCGCCGCGTTTGGCTTGATACAGCGCGGCATCCGCCGCAGCCATCAATTCCTTGGGCGAGGTGCCATGCTCGGGGAACGCCGCCACTCCCACGGAAATCGTTACCATCCCGAGCGACTTGCCCTGATACATAATCGTGAGTTCCCTCATTTTCAAGCGCAAGCGTTCGCCTCGCGCGCGCGACGATTCCAGGTCCGCTGTCGGCAGGATCACGACAAATTCCTCTCCTCCGAAACGGCATACAAAATCCTCAGCTCGAATGCCTTTCGCCAGAAACAGCGCGGTCTCGCGCAAAACCGCGTCCCCGGCGTCGTGCCCGTAGGTGTCGTTGAAGTTCTTGAAATGGTCCAGATCGATCATGAGGAACCCCAGAGACTGTGCCGCTCGCGCCGCTCGCCGCACCTCGCGATCGAGCGTCTCCTCCAGGTACCGGCGGTTGTAGAGGCCGGTCAAGGCGTCCCGCACGGACTGGGTGCGCAGCGCTTCCCGCAGTCTTATATTGGCGATGGACAATCCAACTTGCGCCGCAAATGTCGTCTTGAACGAGAGTTCCGATGCGTCCATTTTCGGGGCCTCGTCCGTAGCCTGGAAATGCACGATGCCGAGGGTTTCGCCCTGCGCCAGGATCGGGGTGCACAAATACGTATTCTTCACTCCCGCCGCGTGAGCACAAGGTGCCGTGGTGTCGCCTGCTAACACCAGATGCGGGTGCCCAGTGCGCAACGCCCAGCAGGATGCCGGCTCAAATACCAGCGCGGGAAGGTGACAGTCGCTCCACGAGCCGATCACTTCCGCGAGGTTCCGCGAGGCATCCAGCAACGCCAGTGCTCCCGGGACGGCGGGAAAGATTTTGGGCGCGTAACCCAATGCGGCCGCGAACACTTCGTCTCGAGTAATGCAACTCTGCAGAAGTTCGCCCATCCTGCCCAGCATGGCCGCCCGCTCCGAGCGTTTCTTAAGCTCTTCCAGCATTCTCTCGTTTTGCTGGTCGAGTTCGCTGCGGGCGAAGTCTTTCTCCAACATCTCCTCCTGCAGGCGGGTATTCGTATCGGCTAACTGCACCGTCCGCTCCAGAATTTGCTCCTCCAAAACCTGCTGGTTCTGTTTCTGATTCTCGATATCGGTACAGCTGCCGAACCATTTGACAATCTCTCCGGCGGGATTCCGGATGGGATTGGCCCGTCCCAGGAACCAGCGGTAGCTTCCATCCTTCCCGCGCAAGCGGTATTCCACGTCGTAAGGATCGCCAGTGTGCAGCGCATTTTTCCACTTTGAGGCGCATCCTTCCAAATCATCGGGATGGATGATCGCCTGCCATCCCAGCCCCTTTAATTGCTCGAGTGGCAGCCCGGTGTAATCAAAGCACTTCTGGTTAAAAAAATCGTCCATACCATCCGGGTCGGCAGTCCAGATAATCTCAGGGACCGCTTCCGCCAAAGTCTGAAAATACAACTCGCGTTCCCGGGCGACGCTCAGACCGCCTTTCTGCCATGCTCTTGCACGGCTTAGCACGAATAGAGCAGCCCCGGAGGCAGCAATCGCCGCCGCCGACAGCAAAAGCGCAACCAATCTGTAGTAGTAACTGCCGTTGAGTACCGCCACTGAGTTCATCGCTGGCAACTGCCCTCCAAACCAAACTGAGCCTCTACGCTACCTATCGGCAGGATTCGCCGTTTCCGTAACGGGCAATTCCAATCGTCGTCGTTGTCATTCCGAGCCACTCGCAGCCGCGCAACGCGCGGAAAGAGCGAGCGAGGAATCTGCTTTTCTGCAGGTGGTGAGAGAACACCAGGTTCCTCACCGCTGACGCGGCTCGGAATGACAAGTCAATGAGATGGCAAAACAAAAAGCCTCTCTGCCGAGAGGCCTTGAAGAGAGCTGTTTCCGAGTCGAGTTGAATTACTGTTGCGTGCTAGCAGGCGCGGACGCGGTAGTATCCGCCGGCGTGCCAGCGATGAAGAAGTTGTGATCGTAAAGATTGCGGTACATCAGCCCGGCGATCTCAGCCGCTTTGGGACCAAACGTGGGCCGCCCACCCTGCAGAAAGACCACGACGACGATGCGCCCGCGGCTAGTATTCGCGTAGGAGGCAAACCAGCCAAAACGAGTGCCGGCGTGGGAGCAGGTTCCAGTCTTGCCTAGAATCTCTTCCTCATTGAAGTTCAGACCGAGGCGCCGCGCCGTTCCGTATTGCACGGCCCCCGCCATGCCGTCAGAGATTTCCGGTATCAGCGGAGCGATATCCAGTTGCCGCTTGATGCGCGGCTGAAAGCTCGCGACTTCTTCCGGCGTTACGGGATGCTGCAGGTAATACAGCGTGCCACCGTTGGCAATCGCAGAAACCATTGCGCCCAACTGCAAGGGCGTCATGGAAATCCCTTCGCCGAATGAACACATCTTGCCTACGCCGCCAAGCTTCTGCGGAATTACCTCCTCGGGATATTCTCCCAACTGCTCACCCGGGATATCGTAGCCAGCCAGTTCGCCCAAGCCATACTGGTGGGCGTAATAGGCGACCTTCTCGAATCCCAGCTTGCGTCCCAATGCCTCGAAATATTCGTTGTTGGAGTGCGCCAGAGCTTCGGTGAGGTTCATGCGGCTGCGCGCTCCGAGCGAGACTTCGGTTTCCTTCGAGACCACGCCTTCGTTCAAGGCGGCCAGAGCGACAGAAAGTTTAATGGTCGAGCACGGCTGCGCGCCGCCCGAGAGTGCCAGCTTCTGATTCACCATCGCCAGCACGCGCCCGCTGGTCGGCTCAATCGCGACCACCGTACCGTTCATATTCCCCAGAGCATCAATGGCAGCCTGGCGCACAACCGGGTCTTCGCCTTCGACCACATCGCTGCCCGTAAGGCCTTCGGCAAACGAACTCACAAAAAAGCGCTCGTGATATCTGCGATGCGCGCTGCCGGCCGCGGTCCGCGTCAAGGTTGCGCTGTGGCCGCTCGCAGTGTGGACAGCCGTGCTGTGGCTGCTCGCCAGATGGTGCATGCGCCGCCGCGTGCGCTGGCTCTCACTCACTCTTTTGGATTTCGGTTTGCTGGAATTCAGCGCGTGCGGGTCGACGTGCGCCGCCCACATGGCCGGCGCCAACCACAGCCCTCCCACAACCACAACCAGACGAAGACAACGCGGTCCCAACTTAAACATCTCCAATATCCCCTGATCTCCGGAGCGTTACTCCGGATTTCCTACCTAGTTGAGTGCACGAACTCTGCCAGCGGCCAGCCTGGAGGGTAACTTCGCCCAACTCCGCGATACTACGAGAGTTAGGCCGTTTCAGGCAACAACAAAGTTACTATCCGCCAAAACATAAATTTCGATGTAACCCATTATGGAACAAGTGGTTAAGCGGGAATTACTTTCGTTCCCTAGCCTCCAGTAACAGTTACTCCGTTACTGAAAAGATACGGCCCGCCGCGCAAAAGTTTTCCTCTAGCAGGGCCCAGTGGACAGCGGTCAGTGGTCAGTGGTCAGCAAAACAAATGAAGCATACGCACAGGTTGTTGCTGGCCACTGATCACTGATCACTGGCCACTGCCTTCACATCACTTCGCCGCGCTTGCGCAGAAACGCCGGAACATCCAGATCGTCCTGCTCGAAGTTTGCCACCATCGCACTGCGCATAGTGTCGAGCGAGATCACTTCAGAGGCCGCATGAGTCATCGGCAGCTCCGTCATCGCGACCGGCTCGGCCATCCTCCGGTCCTCCATACTCATGTCCGTCATTGGCTCCTGATAGCTCTCGGGAAATGACGATGCCGGCGATGGGCCGACGGGATCGGGAAAATCGCTATTAGAGAAACCCATGGCATCGTCGTGCGAGGCCGCGAACGAGTGATGCGTTTCCATCTGCCGTTGCTGGGTTCGGCCTACTTCCCGGAAGCCAGTCGCGATCACCGTGATCTTCACCGTGTCCTTCATCTTCTCATCCATCACCGCGCCAAAAATAATGTTGGCGTCCTCATGCGCCGCGCTCTGGATGATGGTGCAGGCCTGCTGCACCTCCGCCAGCTTCAGCGAAGCCGAGCCGGTAATGTTGATCAGAATGCCGCGCGCTCCGTCGATCGCTCCGGCTTCCAGCAGCGGCGACGCAATCGCCCGCCGCGCCGCGTCGGACGTGCGATTCTGCCCGCTCGCCGTCGCTGTGCCCATCACCGCGTAACCCATGCCGGCCATGATCGTCTTCACGTCAGCGAAGTCGCGGTTGATGATGCCGGGAATCGTGATGATGTCAGAAATTCCCTGCACCCCCTGCCGCAGAATGTCATCAGCAATGCGAAACGACTCGAAAAACCCCGCGTTCTCCGCCACCGCCAGCAGTTTTTCGTTGGGTATGACGATCGTCGTGTCGACCGACTCCATCAACTCGGCGATGCCCTTCTCGGCCTGCGTCATGCGTCGCTTGCCTTCAAAGGAAAACGGCTTTGTGACGACGGCAACGGTGAGCGCGCCCATCTCGCTGGCGAGCGACGCGATGATCGGCGCCGCGCCCGTGCCCGTGCCCCCGCCCAGGCCGGTGGTCACGAACACCATGTCAGCGCCCTCGAGCGCCTCGATGATCTTGTCCGAGTCTTCGAGCGCCGCCTTGCGCCCCACCTCCGGATTCGCTCCCGCGCCCAGCCCGTTGGTCAGCTTCACGCCGAGCTGCAGCTTCACCGGCGCACGCGACATGCGCAGCGCCTGCAAATCGGTATTCGCGACGATGAACTCGATGCCTTCGACTCCGGCATCGATCATCCGGTTGACCGCGTTGCCCCCGCCGCCACCCACGCCGATCACCTTGATCTTGGCATCGTTAACCGGCTCTTCGTTAAAGCTGATGCGAATGCTCGAATCGTTTTTCATAACTCTCCACCTAGCCTGATTTTTCTTGCGCTAGTTCCCTTTGTTAAAGTTTGTCATTCCCATTGCTGAAGCTTGTCATTCCGCTTGTTAAAGTTTGTCATTCCGAGCCGACGCAAGTCGGCGAGGAACCTGCTTTCTGCGTCCGCCGTTACAAGCTGCCCACGTAGGCTTAACCCACCAGCATCGCCTTCAACCTCGATCCCCACCGATCCCCCTGAAACCCGCGCGCCACTCGCGCCCGCTGTGCGTAATGCACCATGCCAAGCACGGTTGCGAATTCCGGCTCAGCCAAAGTCGCCGGCATTTTCGCCAGAGGCGTAGGCCAGGACAGCCGGACTGGCTTGCGCAGCACAGACTCCGCCACGTCGAAAATCCCCGGCAGCCGCGACCCTCCGCCGCTGAGCACGATGCCCGCCAGACAAGCCTCGAACATTCCACTCTGCCGCAAAGTTTCGCGCATCATCTCAAACAGCTCGCGAGCCCGCGGCTCGAGAATCTCCGCCACCAGCCGCTGCGGCAGCAAACGCGAAGGCCGGTCGCCCACGGATGGAACCTCGACCTCGTTCCCTTCCGGAATCAAGGTGACAATCGCATTGCCGTACACCTTCTTGATCTTTTCCGCCTCCGCCAGCGGCGTACACATACCCACTGACAGATCGCTGGTGAAGTGATCGCCGCCGACCGGAATCACTCCCGTGTACGCGACCGCTCCTTGCACAAAAACAATCAGCTCCGTCGATCCCGCACCGATATCTGCGAGGCAGACTCCCAGCTCCCGCTCATCAGCCCGCAGCACAGAATCGGCCGCCGCCAGCGGCTCAAACACCGTGTCATCGACATGAACCCCTGCACGATTCACCGCCGTAATCACGTTCTGTACCGCGCTGGTCGCCGCCGTCACCAGATGCACCCTCACTTCCAGCCGCGCCGCCATCATGCCCAGCGGATCATGCACCCCAGCCTGATCATCCAGAATGAATTCCTGGGGCAGCAGGTGCAGCACTTCGCGGTCCGCCGGCAGCGGAATCGCCCGTGCCCGCTCGACCGCCTGCTTGATCTCATCGCGGCCAATCTCCCGCGGACGCGTACCCAGGCTGATGCCGCCATGGCTGTTCACCCCGCGCACATGCGCTCCGCCGATACCCACGGTCGCGTGCTCGACCGCCGCACCCGCCACGTCCTCGGCCGCTTCGACCGCCTTCTGAATCGCCGCGACCGCCTTGTCGAGTTCGACGATGACGCCTTTGCGCGAACCTCGGGACTCGGCCACGCCGTGCCCGCGATACCGCAAGCCGCCGTCGGTCACCTCCACCATCAGCGCGCACGTCTTCGCGCTGCCCACATCGATTGCCGTCAGAAAGTTTCCCTGCTGATTCGCCATTCTCTATCTAGTCCCCAAGATTATTAGTCCCTGAAATAAATTCTCGATCTAATTTCCCGGACTTCCAAAGCGAAACTCTCACTGTGCTGGTACCTGATTCGCCTGATTCTGATTCACCTGATTCTGGTTCGTCTGACTCTTGGCCACAGCCGGACTCGGCTTCTGCCCGCCACCGGCCAAAGGCTTTGCCGCAGGCTTGGGAGGAGCAGTAGGAGCAGATGGAGGCTGTTTCGCATTCGCCGCCGGCCGCGCCGCAGCATCATGACCAGCCGGCGCACTCGGCTTCGCCGGCGCCGCGTTGTTCGCGGTGGTCGAGGTGCCAGGCTTCGAGCCAGGCTTCCCGGCTGAAGCTTTCGGCGCGCCCGCAGTTGCTTTCTCCGTCTTTACCAGATTCTTCTTTCCCTTGGTTGTAGCAGCCGGCTTATTGGTTCCCTTAGCTGCAGCCTTCGGATCAAGTTTTTTCTCCGTAAGTTCGAACGCAGGCTTAGGCACAGCCCGATCATGTGGCGTTAAGCGAGTGACCAGCGCCGCCGGCTTCACTCCCGCCGCGACCGCCGCTTTCGCAACCGCCGGGCTCAGCGCCGGCGCAGGCTTCGCGCTCCGCTGCATTTCCGGATTCACGATGATCTGATTGTCATAGCGGAGATCAACCGACTCCAGCTTCTGAAACTGATGCCGCCAGCCCTGCGCGTGAGTTACATAAATCTTGTAGCGCCGCAGATAATCCGACGACCCCAGATGCACCAGCACATCGCCCGCCGGATCGTTCACCCGCACCTTCACATCTTCCAGATCGGTGAGATCCACTTCACTCAGATCCTGCGAGTAGCGCGCCCCGCCCGAGTCCAGGTCCCGCACCATCTCCGCATAAGTCTTCATCCGCGGCGCCCGCGTCGAAAGCGGCTCCCCCGGATTCATTCCCAGAATCACCGGGAAGGAATAACGATGCTTCGGAGTCAGTTCCATCAGCGTCCCGCCCGTGTCAATCAGCGACATCCGCGGTCCCACCCGCGCGAAAGCCACCGGAGTACGCTCCTGAATCTCGACCTTTAAGCGGTTTGGCACAAACCGCATCACGCTGGCCGATTCCACCCACGGAATCTGCTCCAGCTGGGCCTTCTGCTGCGGCAGCGGGATGAAAAAGATGTTGCGTCCAATGTCGGCGCCCATCACTTCCATGATCTGTGCCTTGGTCACGTTCTGCATGCCCGTGACTTCAATGTTGTCGCTCGATTCCACGCGGAAACGCCACGAATGCTCGCCGTAGTGATACAGCCAGGCCGCGCCCAGCGCTGCCACGCAACACGCCGCAGCCGCCACGGCAGCCCACAGCAATCCGTTTGCAGTTTTCTTGGGAAGAGAACTTCGGCGCGCGGAGACGCGCTTTTGCCCGCGCAGAAACGGAGATTCCTCGTCTACATCCAGGTCAACCAGACGCGCGTCGTCCATCTCCTCGCGCGCAGCCTCAGCGCTGGGTGGGTACAACTCCTCCTGCAAGATGGTGGAACCCGACTTCCGCGCCATCAGTTCAGGTCAGTTGTCGCAAGTGAATCGCTGAGCCTTCAAACTATAACTTCATTTCGCGATTTGAGATAGACAAAATATTGGTTCTTTTTCACAGGAGGGAACCGCATGAGGCATCATTAAGAATTCTTGGGAAGTTCCGCGCCGGGCGGGGCTCATGTAGAGACTGCCGCCTCGGCTGTCCGGCCTGGGCGCAAGCCCGGCCGACCCATCACACTTCTGTCCACAAAATAAAAAGCGGACGCGGCAGTTTCTCCGCGCCCGCCCTTCCAGAAAAAATACTACTAAATCGGCTCAGCACTCACCATATGCACATCCACCATCGGAGCCGGAACCCTCACCATAGGCATCTTCGGAACATTCACCATCGGAACATTCACCCGCGGAATCATAACTCGCACCCGCGGACAACTCACACCCGGAACCCTTGCCGCGTCAAACGCCATCGGCGCCATCCGAACCCGGGCAACCTGCGCCTCGATCCGGGCCCGATTGGCCTCAACCCTCGCCATTGCGGCTTCCTGCCGCGCCGCCATCACTTCCAGGTGGGAAAATCCCGTCTGCGTGCGAGCCATGCCGCTCTCGAAACGCGCCATAGCAGTAGCCAATTTGCACGAAGTCGTCTCGCCCCGCGCCACTGCCAGGTCCACTCGTTCCGTCAGCCGGTCGACCGTCCCCGAAGCCAGATCCACCAAAGCTCCCGACCGATCGGCAACCCGGTCCAGCACCCGGTGCGTCCAAGCCGCGCCGCCGTCCTGATAAAACCCATTCAATCCCAGCGCCAGCACTCCAGCGACTAGCCATCCCCAACCTTGTGCAGTTTTCATCGCCTGATCTCCATCTGGCTGATTGGACGAACCCCGCCCCAATCCGTTAGCAATAGAAGATACGCACCCGGCAAGAAGTTAGTTCCGCAAGGAAGGGAAAAAACATGGTAGGTACAGCCGCCTCGGCTGTCAGGCCGGGGCGAAGCCCGGCCGCCCGGAACGAGACCTTACCTTTCTGAGCCACTCAAGTCAGGCGACGACCCGCTCTTTCAGCCGGTCCAAAATCATCGGCCCCAACTGCGAAACGCTCCCCGCTCCCAGCGTCAGAATCATGTCCCCATCTTCCGCCACAGCCGCAGCCGAACTCGCGGCCTCAGCGAAAGACCAGACATATTGCACGCTCCGTCCACCCTTCTCGCGAACCGCGCGCGCCAACGCTTCTCCGCTAATCCCCTGAATCGGCTTCTCGCTAGCCGCGTAGATGTCGAGCACAAACAGCGAATCCGCGTCCCCAAACGCGGTTGCAAAGTCCTCGAGCAAATCGCGCGTGCGGGTATACCGATGCGGCTGAAACACCACATGAACCTTGCGAAACCCGCACGACCGCGCCGCCGCGAGCGTCGCTTTAATCTCCGTGGGATGGTGCCCGTAATCATCAATCACGCTCACGCCCGCCGCCTGCCCGCGCAACTGAAACCGCCGGTCAACTCCACGGAACTGGTCAAGCGCCGCCCGGATCGCCTCCACTGAAACATCCAGCCCCACCCCCACCGCAATCGCCGCTGTGGCGTTCAGGACGTTGTGTATGCCCGGCACATGCAGCGTGAACTCTCCAAGATCCTGGCCGCGATAGCGCACCGCAAAGTGGCTCAGTGGGTGCCCCATTTCTCGCGCGCTTTTTGCGCGAGAAGTGGGGATTTTTATCCAGAAATCCGACCCGCGCTTAGTCCCATAAGTCACCGTCCGCCGCTGCACTTCCGGCAACAACCGTCGCAGCAGCGGATCATCGTTGCACGCCACCACCATCCCATAAAAAGGCACCCGGTCCATAAATTCCAGGAACGTTTTCTTCACGTCCCGCATATTGCGGTAACAATCCATATGCTCGCGATCAATGTTAGTCACGACCGATAGAATTGGAGACAATTTCAGAAAAGACCGGTCACTTTCATCCGCCTCGGCCACCAGATACTGCGATTTCCCCAACCGCGCATTCGACCCCATCGCATCCACACGCCCGCCCACAACCACGGTCGGATCAAGCCCACCCCCGGCCAGCACCGCCGCCACCATTGAAGTCGTAGTGGTCTTCCCGTGCATCCCTGCCACCGCGATGCCATACTTCAGCCGCATCAACTCCGCCAGCATCTCAGCCCGCTGTATCACCGGCACATGGAGCTTGTGCGCTTCAATAACCTCAGGATTCTCCGTCGCGATCGCCGAACTAGTCACCACGACTTCCGCCCCGGCGATATTCTCCGCCCGATGCCCTTCAAAGACCGCAGCACCCAGCCCGGCCAGCCGCTGCGTGACCGCAGAACTCTTCAAATCCGATCCCGAAACCTTGTAACCAAGATTCAGCAACACCTCGGCAATCCCACTCATGCCGATCCCGCCAATCCCCACGAAATGAACCTGCTGAATCTTGGCAAACATAAATAAGGGGTTAGGGATCAGGGGCCAGAGGTCAGCAAAATCGAACTTGGTTTGCTAGCCCCTGTCCCCTGAGCCCTGGTCCCTGCCCTCTTCGATTCCCGCCATCCGCGCCGCCATCGCCGCAATATCCCGCGCCGCATTCGGATGCGCCAGCCCCCGCGCCGCCTCGCTCATGACCTGCAACCGTCGCGGATCCCCGAGCAGCGCCGCAATCGTCTCCGCCAGCCAAACTCCCTCGAGCTTCGACTCCTCAACCACAACCGCCGCCCCCACTCTCGCCAGCGCCTCTGCATTTACCCGCTGATGATCATCCGCCGCCCGCGGAAACGGCACAAAGATCGCAGGCTTCCCCGCCGCGGTAATCTCCGCCACCGTGCTCGCACCCGACCGGCACACCACCAAATCCGCCCGCGCAAACGCCGCCGGCATTTCTTCAATGAACTTGAAGACTTCAGCCGACTCGCCCAAAGATTTGTACGCAGCCAGCGCGTCATTATAGTCACGCTCACCCGTCTGATGAATGATGTGAATTCCCGGCGCCTGCCGCCGCAACTCAGGCAAGCACCGAATCATCGCCTCATTGATCGCGTGCGCCCCCTGGCTCCCGCCAAACACCAGAAGCGTCGGAGTCCCGCCACGCTTGGCAGGAATCTCAAAAAACGCCCGCCGCACCGGAACGCCAGTCACTTCCGCACGACGAAAATATTTAGCCGTCTCCTCAAAGTGCACCGCGGCCCCCGACACAAACCGCGCCACCACCCGGTTGGCAAATCCCGGCACCACATTCGGCTCAAACGCCAGCGTAGGAATATGCTTCACCACCGCCGCCAGCATCGCAGGACCCGAAGCATATCCGCCCACGCCAATCACCACGTCGGGCGCGAATTCATTCAGCATGCGGCCCGCATCCCAAACCGCCCGCGGCAAATCAAACACCGTCTTCGCCCGCGTCACCAAACTGACATTCTTCAGCTGCCCCACCCGCACCAGTCGCAGCGGATACCCCGCCGCCGGCACCAGACGGTTCTCAATCCCGCGCGCCGTCCCCACGAACAGCACCTCGGCCCCATAACTTTTCTTGAGTTCGTTAGCGATGGCCAGCGCCGGAATCACATGCCCCCCGGTCCCGCCGCCCGCCAGGATTGCGCGCATGAAGTGACTATAAATGATCGAGCGATTGAGTCATTAAGCGATTGGGCGATTGACCTCTGGAACAATCGTTTCAATCACTCAATGGCCCGATCACTCAATGACTCAATGTCTCTACTCTGCTTGCTTCGTAATATTCAGCAGCACACCCACACAAGCCAGCGTCACAAACAGCGACGACCCCCCATACGACACCAGCGGCAGCGGAATCCCCTTGGTCGGCATCATCCCGAGCACCACGCTCATGTTGATGAACGCCTGCAAAACCACCATGCTCGTAATCCCCACCGCCAGGTATCGCCCAAATACGTCTTCCGTCCTCCACGAAGCCCGCATCCCGCGCCACAAGAAGATGGCAAACAGCGTCACCACAAACAAGGCGCCCACGAGCCCCAACTCTTCCGCGGTCACAGCAAAAATAAAATCAGTATGCGGCTCCGGCAGATAAAACAGTTTCTGCTTACCTTCCATCAACCCTGTCCCGGTAATCCCTCCCGTGCCTACGGCAATCAGCGACTGAATCAGGTGGAACCCGGCCTTCTGCCGCTCCGCATACGGATTCATGAAAGCCAGAATGCGGTCGCGCCGAAAGCTCACATGAAAGATCAGAAAGTACAGCGGCACCAGCGACGCCCCAAATGCATACGCGAAATACCGCATCCGCATGCCCGCTACATACAGGATGCAAGCCGCAATCCCCGCACAAGCGATCGCCGTGCCCAAATCCGGCTGCAACACAATCAGCCCCAGCAATACGACCACGGGCGCCACCGCCGGCGCTAGCGTGTTCCGCCAGTCATCCATGGCTTTTGTGCGCGTCTCAAGAAAATAAGCGAGAAACAGAATCAGCACCGGCTTGGCGAGCTCCGAAGGCTGAAAGGAAAACCCGCCCACCCGGAACCAGCGATGCGTGTTATGCGAACGATCCAAAAAGAACACGGAGATGAGAAACAGCGTTGTTACGCCCAGGAATGAAAACACCAGTGCCGGATGCTTGTAGCGCCGGTAATCCACCCGCATCGCCACCACCATCGCCACCAGGCCCGCCGCCGCCCAGATCAACTGCTTCAACAAGAACGCATAAGGAGACCCAAACCGCTCCCGCGCCATCACCGCCGAAGCCGAAAACACCATCACCAGCCCTACAAACACCAGCAGCATGGTCACAGTAAACAGCCAGCGATCGACACTAACCCGCTTCGCCATGGGAAGTTCATTTCACCACGGAGTCCCGAAGTCACGGAAAAGGAATTGTCGATTGTTGAGTTTTGATTGTTGCTTGTCTTGGTTCGGGAGGAGGACCACGTCCCAGTCTTGTCATCCTGAGCGTAGCCCGTGCTTCGCGAACGCGAAGCATGGGCGGAGTCGAAGGATCCCTAGCACAACCGCGCCACCAACGGCCTCAAAAGGAGTTTCTACCTCTGCATTTCACCCCAGTCCGCGCACAATCTCCTTGAAAACCTGCCCCCTCTGCTCATAATTCTTAAACTGATCGAAGCTCGCGCAAGCCGGAGCCAGCAACACCACATCACCCGGCTCCGCCACAGCATTCGCCTTGCGCAGAGCGTTCTCCAAAGTCTCCGCATGCACCACTTCAGTCCCTTTAACTTGCGACTCAATCTTCCCCGCCGCCGCCCCGATCGTGTACACCCGCTTCACGCGTTGCCGCAGCAACTCGTTGAGTGAGGAGTAATCGCTGCCCTTGTCCTTCCCCCCAAGAATAAGGTGGATGTTCGCCGGAAACGACTCCAACGCCTTGATGGTCGCATCCACATTCGTAGCCTTCGAATCGTTGTAATAATCCACGCCGCGAATCGTCGCCACAAACTCCAACCGGTGCTCGACCGCCTTGAACTCGCGCACCGCCTGCCGGATTTTCTCCGGCGCGCATTCCATCAGCACTCCCGCACACACGGCCGCCAGCACATTCTCCAAATTATGAGCGCCCTTCAGCGGAATCTCGGAAACCAGCATAATCTCGCGCTGTCCCCGCCCGTCGCGGAACAAAATGTTCCCTTCACGCACCCACGCGCCCAGCTTCACTTCCTTCTGCCGGCTGAACCAGAACAGCTGCGCCCGAGTCCGCCCCGCCAACCCGACGCAAGCCGGATCATCCTCATTGAGCACCGCAAAGTCGTCGCCCCGTTGATTCTCAAAGATGCGCGCCTTCGCATCCACGTAAGCTTCGAACGTCCGGTGCCGGTCGAGATGATCAGGCGTAACGTTCAAGACCACCGCAACCTTCGGACAAAATGTCTGAATAGTTTCCAGTTGAAAACTAGACACTTCCAGCACGACAACGCTCTCCGGCTTCGCGCGTTCCGCGAGCGAGATAGCCGGAGTCCCGATGTTCCCGCCCACGAGCGTAGGAAGTCCGCCAGCAGTCAAAATCTCGCCCGTGAGCGTGGTCGTAGTAGTCTTCCCATTCGACCCAGTAATCGCCACAATCGGCCCCGGCAGAAACCGCGCGGCGAGTTCAATCTCCCCAATCACCGCCTCGCCCATGGCCCGAGCCTGCACCAGCATCGGCACATCCACCGGAACCCCAGGGCTAACCACAATCAAATCCTGCCCACGAAAAGTGCGCTCCCCGTGTCCCCCAGTCTCAACCGTAATCCCATGATCGAGCAGCGAAGGAATCTCGTTGCGCAGTTCATCCCCGCTCTTGGTATCGGAAACGGTAACCCGCGCCCCATGCGCTTTCAAAAACAGCGCCGAAGCCACCCCGGACTTGCCGAGGCCGACTACGAGCACGCGTTTGTCTTTGAGTTTCATCAGGCTCATTTCACCACGGAGACATGGAGAAAAACACGGTTAAGCTCGATCGAGCCGATCTCGCCCAGCTTGTTCGGTTATCAGGTCCAATAGTTCAGTCATTGACTCGACGTACATTCGCTGACCTTCAGCATCATTCGGATGGGTCCGTTTCCAGCCTGAAATTTCGCCTCGTACAGTCCGCTGTGCCACCAATCGCATTGCTTCGATCATCCTAGTCAACAGCGGAAGCTCCATCTGACCCAAGAACATCGCACCCAGTGCTTCTGCGCGCTCCATCTCCAGCTTGAGACCACTATCCCCCGGACATTCGGCAACAACATCCTCAGCGAGCCGCCGAAATGCCCAGTTAGCTTTGTACCAGTCAGTACCGTTTGGGAATTTGATGATAACCATTTGACAGAACCATCTGATCGACTCGCCGCATGAAAGCCCAGAATCCTCCGTGTCTCCGTGCCTCCGTGGTGGATGTTCTTATCGTAGTTTCAGCGTCGTCAGCGCGAACAGCGCAAACACCAGCGATGCAATCCAGAACCGCACAATAATCTTCGACTCCGACCACCCCATCAGCTCGAAATGATGATGCAGCGGCGCCATCTTGAAAATCCGCTTCTTGCGCAGCTTGTACGATCCCACCTGCAGGATCACCGACACCGCCTCGATCACAAACACTCCGCCGATGAACGGCAGCAACAGTTCCTGCTTGATGATCACCGCGACCGTTCCGATCGCCCCGCCCAGTGCCAGCGATCCCACATCGCCCATAAACACTTCCGCAGGATGCGCGTTGTACCACAGGAATCCAATCGACGACCCCACCATCGCCCCGCAAAAAATAGTCAACTCGCCCACCTGCGGCATGCGAGGGATTTCCAGGTAACTCGCAAAGGTCGCGTGCCCGCTAACATAAGTCAGCACCGAGAGCGCGCCCGCCGCAATCACCGTACAACCAATCGCCAGCCCATCCAGCCCGTCCGTAAGATTGACCGCATTGCTCGCCCCCACGATGACGAAGGCCACGAATGCAATAAAGGGCAAAAACGCCAGCGGCCAGAGATGCGGAAACCGCTCCAGGGTCTGGACTACCAAATCCGGATGAAACTGCTTCAGGAATGGCACAATCAGCTTGGTGGAATACATTCCATACGTCTGCATCGTGATCAGCATCACCGCAATCACAATGCTGGTCGCGATCTGTAGCCCCAACTTCGCCCGCCCGGTCAGCCCAAGATTCCGGCGATGCGCCACCTTGGTGTAGTCGTCAGTAAATCCAATCGCCGCAAACGCGCACGTGGCAAACACCGCAATCCACACGAAGCGGTTGCTAAGATCGGCCCACAACAGCGTAGGCACGACGATCGCGATCGCGATCAGCAACCCGCCCATGGTCGGCGTCCCAGCTTTTTTCTGATGAGCTTTCGGACCTTCCTCCCGAATATATTGTCCAATCTGGAATTCCCGGAGCCGGTTGATCACCAGCGGACCCACGATGAGCGCGGTAAACAGCGCAGTAAGACTGGCAAACGCAGTGCGGAACGTCAGATAGCGGAAGATGCGGAACGGCGGAAAATAATGTTGCAGCTTCAGGAACAGCAACCAGTAGAGCAATCAGCCTCCGTACCATGGCCACGGATTTCCACGGATTCACACGGATACAGATAACGCCCTTAAAAAATCCGTGAATATCCGCGCAAATCCGTGGCAAGAAATTACAACTCCCGCCGTGCCTTCCAGTTTTCCAGCGCTTTCTCCAGCTTCACCCCGCGTGAAGCCTTCAACAAGACCACGTCGCCATCCCGCGCCTCGCGCGCCAGCCATTCCCCAGCTTCCTCAGGCCCTTCCACAAATTCTGCCGCAGTTCCCGCCTTCCGCGCGCCCTCGACCATCGCCTGCGCCAACCCGCGCACACCAAGCAGCGAATCAATTTTTTTCTCCGCGATATGCTGCCCCGCCTGCCGGTGCATCTCCTCGCCCGCCGGTCCCAATTCCAGCATCTCGCCCGCCACCACGATGCGCCGCTTGGCCGCCATCGCAGCCAGCGCATCCACCATCGCCCCCAGCGCCTTCGGATTCGAATTGTAACAATCGTTGATCACCGTGATGTTACCCAGTTGAAGAACCTCTCCGCGCTTGTCGGCCGGGGCCAGCGTAGCCAGCGCCCCCACCGCCTCCGCAGCCTTAAGTCCGCGCTCCATTCCCACCGCCACTGCCGCCAGCGCGTTCAGCACGTTATGTTCTCCCACCAGCGGCAGCATCGCAAGTTCCCGAGCGCTCCCAATCACGACCTCGAACTCAGAACCCTCCAGACCTTTCGGCCGGAGATTCTCGGCGCGCACATCCGCCGTCGCCCGTGTGCCATACATCACCACTTTGCCCTTAAAGTCGCGTCCAAACTGCGAAACATACTCGTCATCCCCATTCAACACCGCCACACCGTTCGCGGGCAGCGACTCCACCAGTTCATATTTCGCCCGCGCAATCCCCGCCAGCGAATCAAAGAACTCCAGATGCACCGGAGCGACGTTAGTCACGACTCCAATCTCCGGTTGCGCAATCTTCGCCAGCGCCCGAATCTCCCCGGCATGCGACATTCCCATCTCGATCACCGCCACGTCATACTCCGGCTCCAGTTTCAGCAGCATCAGCGGCAACCCAAAATGATTATTGAAGTTCCCCTCCGACTTCAGCACCCGAAACCGCGCGCTCAGCACATGCGCAATCGCTTCCTTAGTAGTCGTCTTACCAGCCGATCCCGTCACCGCAATCAGCGACTTGCCCCAAAGCTTCCGGACCGCCGTAGCCAAAGTCTGCAGCGCGACCAAAGTGTCTTCCACCGCCAGCAACCGCGTCTCCCGCGGATACCGACTCAGCTGATCCTTACGCACGACTGCCGCAATTGCCCCGTTCTTGAGCGCCTGCTCCACAAAATCGTGGCCATCTAGCCGCTCCCCTTTCACCGCAAAGAAAAGCTGCCCGGCCCGCACGCTTCGGGAGTCGATCGAGTAGCCCTGCGCCAAATGTTCGGGATCAAACCCTCCCGTCGCGGAAACAAACTCGGCAACCCTGGCAAGCGTCAACTTCATCCCCTGGCCCCGCTCGTCTCGCACTCAAACCCCGTAGCCCGCAGCGCCTCGCGCGCCACTTCCAAATCATCGAATGGAATCGGACCTTCCCGCGTGACCTGCACCTTCTCGTGCCCCTTGCCCGCCAGCAGCACGATGTCTCCCAGCCGCGCCTCGCCAATAGCCAGCGCAATCGCCTTCCGCCGGTCGGGCTCCACGTTGTACTTCACGCCAGTCTTCTGCAGTCCAACCACCGCATCATTAATAATCGCCACCGGATCCTCACTTCGAGGATTATCCGATGTCAGCACCACGAAATCGCTCCCCCGCCCCGCAGCCTCGCCCATCAGTGGACGCTTCTTCCGATCCCGATCCCCGCCGCATCCAAACACCGTCAACACCCGTCCCTTCGCGGCTGAAACCAACTCCCGCGCCAAGGCCGTCAAATTCCGCAAAGCGTCGTCGGTATGCGCATAGTCCACCACCACCGTAAACGGCTGGCCGCAGTCCACTCGCTCAAATCTTCCCGGAACGCAAGCCAGCGTGTCGATCCCCGCCGCAATCGACGCCGTCGAACACCCGCGCGCGTAGCCCGCCCCGGCCGCCGCCAGAATGTTGTACACGTTCACCCGCCCAATCAGCGCCGAGAACACCGCAAGCTTCCCCGCCGGGGTCACCATATCGAATCGCGTCCCGCGCGTAGTGATTTCCACGTTCTCAGCATGCAGATCACCGCGCTCCCACCCGTACTTCAAAACCACCGAACTGCGTTTCCGGCTGAACTCCGCCAGCTTCGCTCCGTATTCATCATCCCCATTCGTCACCACGGCTCGCGGCGCATCCGTACCGCATCCCGAGAACAGCACCTGCTTGGCCGCGAAGTATTCTTCCATTGTCCTGTGATAATCGAGATGGTCGCGCGTCAGATTAGTAAAGACGGCCACATCAAACGGCACCCCAAACACCCGCTCCTGCGCCAAAGCATGTGAGGAAACCTCCATCACCGCATCAGTCGCCCCGTTTCCCAAAGCCTCGCTGAAAATCCGATTCAGCTCCAGCGCCTCCGGCGTGGTGTGCGGCGCCGGCAACACCTTCCCCGCCACGTGATACTCAATCGTCCCAATCAGCGCGCTCTTCCGTCCCGCTGCCCCGAAAATCGATTCCAGCAGAAACGCCGTCGTACTCTTCCCATTGGTCCCCGTGATTCCCGTGATCGCAATCCGCTCCGCCGGCTTCTTATAGAAATTCGCGCTAACCCGCGCCAGCGCCCGCCGCCCGTTCGGCACCACCGCCCAGGCCACACCCGGACGCGGCTTCTCCGCCGCCGAATCCGTGACCACAGCCACCGCTCCCGCCGAGATTGCCTGATCGATAAACCGGTTGCCGTCGCTCGACTCGCCACGCATGGCCACAAACAGGCCCCCCGGCTTCACCCGCCGCGAGTCATATTCCACACCACTCACTCCCGGATCCCCGCTGTGCGCGAGAACTTCCGCTCCATCCAGCACCTGTTGGAAGGTCATTGCTCAGAATTATATGGCACTGGGACCGCAGACTTACCGCACAGTTCGGGAAGGGCACGACTTCAGTCGTGCCGTAAGACCGGAAAAACGGAGAGCGGCTTCAGCCGCCGTGGCGAACTCGACCCGTTCGAGTTCCCGAGCCAGTAACCCCGGCACGCAGGTTACCAACGGAACGTTCCCCGCCTCACCGCTCAGCGCTACATTATTCCTATGTCCACCGGAACCGGGTCCGCCAAATACCGTTGCGCCCAATGCGAAATGGCAGAAGACCAATGCGAGTGCGACAAGTACTGCTGCCTCTGCCAGACCGTACTCGAAGTCCGCGTCTGCCAGGACGGCCTCATGTACTGTGAGCCCTGCCGCGTCGCCTGCGACTACAAAACCTCCAGCTAACGCCTCAAATCACCACGGCTTCCTGGTACTCTCCAAACACCCGCCGCATCGCATCCGAAATTTCACCCACGGTCGCGTAAGCCTCCACCGCCTCCAGAATCCGAGGCATCACATTCGCGCCCGACCGCGCCGCTTCCTCCACGCTCTTGAGCGCAGCTTGCCACGTCCCTGCATCCCGTCGCGCCCGCAACGCCCGCACCCGCTCGATCTGCCTAAGTTCCAGCGCCGGATCAATCTTCTGAATCGGAATCGCCTTCTCCTCCTCCACCGCAAACCGGTTCACCCCAACCACCACCGCTTCCTCGCGATCCACCGCCTGCTGATACTCATAAGCCGCGGTCTGAATCTCCTGCTGCACAAATCCGCGCTCAATCGCCCTCAGCATCCCGCCCATCACTTCAATCCTTCCCAGATACTCCGCCGCGCGCTTCTCAATTTCGTTGGTCAGCGACTCAACGTAATAAGACCCGGCTAGCGGATCGATCGTCTGAGCCACCCCCGACTCATACCCAATCACCTGCTGCGTCCGCAAAGCAATCCGCGCCGCCTGCTCCGTCGGCAGCGCCAAAGCCTCATCATAAGAATTCGTGTGCAGAGACTGCGTCCCGCCCAACACCGCCGCCAGCGCCTGGATCGCGGTGCGCACAATATTGTTCTCCGGCTGCTGCGCCGTCAGCGTCGACCCCGCCGTCTGCGTATGGAACCGCAGCATCCACGACCGCGGATTCTTCGCCTTGAAGTGTTCCCGCATGATTCGCGCCCACATTCGGCGGGCAGCCCGGAACTTCGCTACCTCTTCCAGAAAATTGTTGTGCGCATTAAAGAAGAACGACACCCGGGGCGCGAACTGATCCACATCCAGCCCTGCCTTGATCGCCGCCTCCACATACGTCATGCCGTTCGCCAGCGTGAAAGCCACTTCCTGCACCGCCGTCGATCCCGCCTCCCGCATGTGATAGCCAGAAATCGAAATCGTGTTCCACTCCGGAACGTTCTCCTTAGCCCAGGCAAACATGTCGGTAATCACGCGCAGTGCCTGCTGCGGCGGATAAATATATGTCCCACGCGCAATGTACTCCTTCAGCACATCGTTCTGTACCGTGCCTGAAAGTTTGCGAATGTCTGCACCCTGCCGCCGCGCCACCGCTACATACAACGCCAGCAGTATCGATCCCGTAGCATTGATGGTCATCGATGTAGAAATCTTCGTCAGATCGATGCCGTCGAACAACCGCTCCATATCCTCGATTGAATCAATCGCGACGCCAACCTTTCCCACTTCGCCCGCGGCCAGCGGATGGTCTGAATCCATCCCGATCTGCGTCGGCAAATCAAACGCCACCGAGAGCCCCGTAGTCCCGTTCGCCAGCAGATACTTATAGCGCCTGTTCGACTCCTCGGCGTCGCCCATGCCGGCATACTGCCGCATGGTCCACAACCGCCCCCGGTACATCGTGGCCTGCACACCCCGCGTAAACGGATACTCGCCCGGATACCCAACCTCGCCCTCATAATCCGTGCCTTTCAGATCCGCCGGAGTGTACAGAGGGTTCACCGGAATACGAGAAGACGTCTCAACCTCCGCCACAGTCTTGGTCTTATCCGCCATGATTAAATATCTTTCTCGAACGCAATGTCCTTGTCATCCCGAAAGCGCGGAGCGCTCTTGTCATTCCGGAGCGGTAGATTTTTTGTCATTCCGAAAGCGCGCAGCGCAGAGGAACCTGCTGTCGCCCGCAGCGCCACGAATCCCGCCCGCGTCAACGTGCCCCCCGACCCTTCACCCAAACTCTCCAGAACGAACTCACACCAAACCACGCAAACGTCACCGTGAAACAAACTGCAACCGCCACCCGGCCAAGTCCAACCCGCCGGACCTCATATTTTGCATACTCTTTCGCCGCGGCAAACCCGCCACTAGCCGCCATCACCAGGAAAATCAGCCCCGTAACCTCCAGCCACAACTGATGCAGCACCCGTCCCAAAGTCCGCGCAATCGTGGTCGCGGCGTGAGTGGCAGCCTTCGCGATTCGGCTGCCCTTGACTTGTTGCGCCGCCACGCGCCCCACAACCCCGATCTTTCGTGCCGTAGAAACCTTGCTCACGGCCTCGATTTTAACAGCCTCCGGCGCTACAATGACGCAGACCTGCGCGCGCGGTCGAACCCGTTAGCGGCCGCAGGCATCTAAGCACTTGTGGGAATGTTCGGAGCCACCGCAGACGGCGATCGGGGGATCAAGTGGACCAGCAACTGAAACAACTCATGAAGGAACTCGGCGAAGCCATCAACGAGTCTCTCTCCGATTCCGAACAGATCGCCGAAGTCGTCTCCCGCATCAAAGAGGGCGGCTACGACATTTTCCTGGTCCTCGAAGCCACCATCGGCGTCAGTAAGCAGGGCGAAAAGTCCTCGGACAAGACTTCTCTCGTCACCACCCTCTCCACCAATCCCGAATTCAAAATCAGCGACCAGGATCTAAAATTCCTCAAATCCCTCCGCATCAAAATCGAAGAAGAAAAATAAGATACTGATGTAGAGACCGCCGCCGTTCGACTTCGCTCAGGCTCACTCACTCAAGACTTGATCCAGCAACTGCTCCACCGCCCGGTCGGCTTCAAGAATCGATGACTTGTGATCAGGCGTACCAGAAAGATCCGTATTCGCAAAAGCGATCCTCGCAAACGGCGCTGCCCGCAGAACGTCGCCCGGCGCAGGCTTGCCGTCTTTGCCGAAGTAAAATCCAGGGGCTGGACTCGCGTAAGCGTGCCCCCACCGGTTGAGAATAATCCCCGCAATGTCGCGGCCGGCATCGAAACCAGACTGCCCGAACATGTCCGTAAGCTGCCGGCGAATCTGCCGCTCGTACTCGCGAAACGGAGTCGAGATCATTTCCGCTCGACCCATGTGACCCTGCTGCTCCGCGGTCTTGCCCGGATTCGTATACAAAACTTTGATAGTCAGTACTATCGGCGAATCCGGCCCAATCGTCGGCGAATCTGTCCCGCACAGCGCCAGCTTATGCACCTGCATGAAACTTCCCAGGCCCTCGAACCACTGGCACCCGGAAATGCCCAGCTTGTAAAGAAATCTCCAGTTGCGCACCGCAACGTTGGCCACCATGCAAGGCGAGCGATAAAACTGCGAGTAAGCCTCTTTACGATCCGCAGGAAGGTCGCGGACAATATGCTTCGTCGTCCAGCTTCCACCCGCCATCACCACGGAACGCGCTTTCAAGCGATAAGCCTTCCCACCGCGAGTGTAGGCAATCGTCACCGACTCTGACTTCGCCGGATCGCCATCGTGCTTTACCCATACCGCGGTCGAACCCAACCGAACACGCGCACCAGCCCCCACACGATCAAGAGCAGCAAAATTTACCGGGTTGCGGCAAACATCTTCGATCGCAGGTGAGCCGGCAATCGCCTCCGGAATCAGAGTCTTCACAATCAGTCGCGCGATGCCGCTGTTCCCGTCGGGAAACATCTGCGTCCCGTCCTCCGGGATCGGTCCCAGCTCATCAAAGGCATAAGCGGTGTATCCAGAAATCGCATCGGGACCGAGACCGTACCCTCCGCCTTCATCAGGCGACAGAAATGTTCGCACGGTTTCCCGGCTGATGCCGTACCGTTCCATCAAGTGGTCTTCGAGCGTCATCGTGTCAAGCCGGCGCGAGATCGCGTCGCCGCGGTACTGCGGCTTTTGCACCGGAGCCTGGTCCGGCGAGAGGCACCTCAAAAACTCCTCCCGTGCTTTTGCCGAAATCGGCGCTCCTTCCAATTTCTTTCCCCACGGATCCGTCACCCAAACCCCTTGAGCCCGACCAAATTTCGCTCCAAAATACAGGCCGTACGGCGCTGACCCAAGATACGGCGTGCGCTCCAGCGGTATTTCCGGCGAAGGCCCTGCCCACTTCTGATACTCCAGACGCTGCGTTTTCAGCCCGATCGATTCGTAGAATCGTCCGATAAAGCTATGCGGAAACGGAGGCCAGAAAAGTGCCGAGCCCTGATGCCCAATCAACCGGTGCCCATCCACCAAAAACTCATTGCGTTTGGCCTCGCCTCCGAAGATGGGATGATTGTCAATGACAAGGCACGTCTTCCCGTCCCCAGCCTTGCGTTGAAAAATCAGCGCCGCCGCCAGCCCGCTAATGCCTCCGCCAACGATCACGCAGTCATAGATTTCTCCCGTGTCGATGACGTCGCCCGGAAGATTCTCAAATAAGCCATCGCGAATCTGGTGCCCAGCCTCGAGCACGGCAGCCGTGTTGCCGTTCGAGTTCGCGTAGTCCCCAACGCCACCATAACCCGTCCAATCATCGACGGAACGTGTCGCCGCTGTTCCTGCAAGTAACCCCACCGGCGAAGCTGAGCCGAGCAACAGCACCCCGGACCCCAGCAGCGTCCCATTCAAAAAATCCCGCCGCGTAATCCCTCGTTCCATGCCAAGACTCCTCGACATTTCTTCTCCTCGCAAAAGTCGCTGAAGTTCCGCAGCGCCGTTCATTATACGGACCATGGGTATTGGTGCAGTTTGAAAAGGTTTGTCATTCCGAAGGGCAGTCTCAAGCTTCGCCATTCCGAAGCCAAGGTTTGTCATTCCGAAGCTTCAAGGTTCATCGTTCCGAGGCTTTGCTTTGTCATCCCGACGCTTTGAAGATTTGTAATTCCGAAGCGCAGCTTTATCGCGCGAGGAACCTGCTTTCCCTCGCCCTACGGCAGACCTCTCACCGACGAGATTGGTGCAGTTTGACCGGGCGTCCCTGCAACCGCACCCCCGCCCACGGCAACATTCCCACCTGTGCTAACATCTACTGTTTTTCAGGCGTGGCTCCATGTCCATGAAAGACACTCTCGGAGTCCTCCTCGCCGGCGGCGCCGGAGAGCGCCTGTATCCTCTTACTCGCGACCGCGCCAAGCCCGCCGTCACCTTCGGAGGCATGTATCGCATCATCGATATCACTCTCTCCAACTGCCTCAACTCCGACCTCCGCCGCGTCTACATCCTCACCCAATACAAAGCGCTTTCGCTGAACCGCCACATTCGCGAAGGCTGGAACGTCCTCGGCCGCGAGGTAGGAGAGTTCGTCGAAGTCCTCCCGCCCATGAAGCGCGTCAGCGATCAGTGGTATCAAGGCACCGCCGACGCCGTGTACCAGAACATTTATTCCATCGGCTCCGAGCAGCCCAAACACGTCCTCATCCTCTCCGGCGATCACATCTACAAGATGAACTACGGCAAGATGATGAAGCAGCACCTCGATTCCGCCGCCGACATCACTCTCGCCACCATCCAGATCGCCCCCGAAGAGACCTCCCGCTTCGGCGTAGTCGACGTCGACAAAGACGGCCGCATCAACGGCTTCGAAGAAAAACCTGCCAAGACCGAACTGCGTTCCCCCTGGAACTCAGAAAAGTGCGCCGGCTCCATGGGCGTCTACCTCTTTAATGCCGACGTCTTGATCCCCGTCTTATTGAAAGACGCCGAGGACCAATCCTCCAGCCATGACTTCGGCAAAGACATTCTCCCCAAGATGGTCAGCGATTACCGCGTCTTCGCCTACGACTTCGTCGACGAAAACAAGAAAGAAGCTCTCTACTGGCGCGATGTAGGCACGCTCGAGGCCTACTACGAAGCCAATATGGATATCGTCTCCGTCTCACCCATCTTCAATCTCTACGATCACGACTGGCCCATCCGCACCCACCAGCGCCAGTACCCGCCCGCCAAGTTCGTCTTCGCCGAGAAAGAACGCATGGGCACGGCTCTCGATTCCATCGTCTCCAACGGCTGCATCGTCTCCGGAGGCCTGGTCAAGAACTCCATCCTCTCGCCCGACGTCCGCGTGAACTCCTACTCCGAAGTCGACCAGTGCATCCTGTTCTCCCACGTCGCCGTCGGACGCCACTGCCGCATCCGCCGCTGCATCATCGACCGCAACGTCCATCTCCCCGAAGGCACTACCATCGGCTATGACACCGAAGCCGACCGCTCCCGCTACTTCGTCACCGATAGCGGCATTACGGTGGTAACCCGCGACTACTCGCTCTTCGAAAACCCCGTCACCGTCGACTACTTCACCAGCGAGTAGCAAGGAAAGCCTAGCTGTCATTTTTACCAGTATGCGCCGCAGAAACCCTTCCTTATTATGCTTTTCAATGAATCCCTTGAGGATCGCCCGCGAACAACGGGCGAATGCGCGGTCGCGTGCCCTGCTCGCTCCCACCGACTGAGGGGTCCTGCATTGCATGACGTATCAAGAGAGAAAACAGCTGAACACCTTGCGATCCGCGCTCCGGGGGCGCATAATCGCGCAATCGGTCTCCATCACAGACGTTTGGCGGGTTAGCGCCCGCCAACGAAAGGTTTAATCTCTGAGTCAACAAATTTGGCTTCGTCTTTACCTATTGCCATCGACCCGTAACAGCCTGGGAGACAGAAACCGTAAACCAAATCTTGTAAGGAGCGAATCCATGAGGCGTACTCGATTAACGAAACCCATACACATACAGATGATCGCGGGGCTGCTGTCCGGCCTGCTGTTTGCGATCCTTGCTGTTCCACTCGGCGCCCAACCGGCGCCCAAAGCCCAACCGTATTACGACATCGCTAAGGAAGTCACGCTCAATGGCACCGTGTCCACTGTGCTCAGGAAAGGCGCTCCCGGCCTGAGCGCGGGCTCGCACCTGATCCTCGCGACTACATCCGGAACCCTCGACGCAAGTCTGGGAAGGTGGGGTATGGCGGGCAAAGGCGCGCTCTCCGTAGTCGTAGGCCAGCGAATTGAGGTAACCGGCGTGATGAAGACCTATAAGGACAAGCAGTTCTTCGTCGCCCGCACCGTAAAGGTCGGCGGCCAGGTCTATGCCATCCGCAATCTGCACGGCATCCCGTTATCGCCGGAGGCACGTGCCCGTGCCGGCCAGAAAGCCGTAGTGTTTACCAGCTCTGCCCAGAAAGGGGAGTCTCTATGAACCGGAAACTTTTCGGGATCCTTCTAGCCACAGTCTTCTTGACTTTAGGTTTCTTGACCAGTTGCAGCAGTTCGGGCAACGGCATTCCCATAAAACAGACAACTCCTTTCGCGTTCTATCTGAGCGGGCAGGACACCCTGCCGGCCGGTAGCGGCAACATAGCCTACTACGCTCTCGCGGGTGCCGTGACCATTGATACGAGTGGCAACGTCACCGGAGGTGAGCAAGACTACAACGACGCTAACAGCGTTAATGGCGGAGTCACGTCGCCCGAACCCAGCGGCGACTTAATCACCGGTGGAACTCTGACGGTTGACGCCACCAGCGGCCAGGGGACACTCACTCTGATCACCAACAACACGGCCGTGGGCGTAAGCGGAACCGAAACCCTCGCCGTCCAGTTTGTGAACGCCGACCACGCTCTCATCACTCAGTTTGATGGGTCCGCAACGTCCAGCGGAAGCCTGGACCTGCAGACGCTGTCCGCCGTGCCCTCCGGCGGCTTTGCCTTCACTATATCCGGCGTGGACCCCACCTATGCCCCAATTGCGTTCGGAGGCGTGTTCACACTCCCCAGCGCAGCTAGCGATGTAGTCGACGTCAATGACGCTGGAGCTGTCCAGACCGCATTGCCTTTGGCCGTATCGCTAGGCACACCCGATGCTTTCGGACGGGGCGTTGTGACCACTGGTATCGATTACAACGGTACCCCGATCGCGTTCAACTACTACGTCGTTGGTGCGGAAGCGGTCAGGATCATTGACGTAGACACGGCCGACTCAGCCGTTGGCTCAGCCTACGGCCAGGGCACAAATGCAACCGCGGGCGCCAATACGTCGCTCGCCAACTCCGTGTTGGCAGTTTCCGGCAACCCCTTTGGCCTCGAATATACCGTGGCCGGCCAGATCGCTCCCGACACAACGCCCACTCCCGCCATCTACTCGGGCGTCGGCGAAGATGTTGAGTTGGATACTCCGTTCATATCCGGCCCGGCTTCGCCGATCTCAGGCTCCTACTCCATTGCGGTCAATGGATACGGCAGCTTCAGTATCGGCGGCTTTGGAGGCGGAAACGTCAGCGCATTGGGGCTTTATGCGACGGACCCGACTCTCAATATCAACGATCCCAATAACACCACTACTGACGTGGGCGGCGGTCTCTTCCTTGACCTCGACGACGCTCTCGCCGGCGGCGCAGGAGTGGCCATTCCGCAAACTGACACCACAAGCACCGATTTCAACGGCAACTACGCCGCTGGATGGCAGAACTTTAACGACTTCCTCGGCACCACCGTCTGCTTCGACTGCGAGTTCGACATGGTCGGGCAGGGAACGATGGCGTCGGGCGGTGCTTTAAGTCTGAACTCACTGGTCAGCGATCCATTCGAGACACTGACCGCGGGGGGCGCCTTTGGGCCCGGCACCTTCACCGGAACCCCGACCCCGGACGCGAACAACGCTGGGCGTTTCACAATGTTTTCGACCGATCCGGCGCCAGGGAGTTCTCTGGGAGCTTCAATCGGTACCAGCCCCATAACCAGCTTCGACGTGGTTGTCTATCAAGCCAGTGCCACAGAGTTGTACTGGATTGAATATGATCAGGGCAGCGTATTCCTTGGCCCCATCGAGTCCCAGGGATCGCTGACCGGAGTACCCGCCGTAGCACGCGCGGCGAAAGTCCCGGCGAAACACTAACTGCAACGGGCACAGCCGCAATAATCCGGCTGTGCCCACAAAATTCCGTTCAACTCGTGGCGCACTCCGGTGCGCCACTTTTTTCTCCCCTGCAAACATTCGGAAAGCGCGCCCCGCGTCTCCCGCTGCTACAATGTTTCGCATCACTTGCGTCCGCGTCCCGGGGCGCCCGGAAGAAATCGTCCAGGCCTAAAACGACCAAACACCAATTCTTGAAGGAGCGAATCCATGAGGCGTACTCGACCGACGAAACCCACACGCATACGCGTTCTCATACTGACGATCGCAGGACTACTGGCCGGCCTGCTGTTTGCGATCGTAGCGCTTCCACTCGGCGCCCAACCGGCGTCTGAAACCCGTGTTGGACACGGCTTTGGCGTCGTCTACGATGCGGCTCACGAAATCACTCTCACCGGGACTGTCCAGGAAGTCATCACCCGCCACATGCCGGGCGAGCCGGCAGGCATGCATCTGATGGTCGCCGGCCCGCAAGGCTTCGTCGATGCCCACGTTGGTCCTTTCCTGAACAAAGAAACGAAAGAAGCCCTGCACACCGGCACTCCGGTTCAGCTCGTCGGCGCGATGGCGTCGGTGCGCGGCAAGCAATATCTGCTGGTCCGTGAACTGAACGTCGGCGGCAGCAAGGTCACCGTGCGCAATGAGCACGGATTCCTGGTCCGTTCGCCGGGCTCCACCGCCAAAACCAGAGAGACGGCCAAGCTTGAATCCAACGGAGGTGCGCGATGACATTCCGCAAATCCATTCTTCTTCTGATCGGCCTCAGCATGGTTGCCGCACTGGTGGCATGCAGTAGCAACGGCGGCGGCCATGTCACACCTCCGCCAACCGTCATCACCGTTTCCTTGAGCGCAGTAACGAGCCCCCTACCCGTCAACAGCGCAACCCCCGTCACCGCCACCACCAACGATCCCCAGGGTGTGACCTGGTCCGTAACCTGCGCCGCCACCAATGGCGTCTGCGGCACGTTCACATCGGCCCAAACCGCCGGCGGCACTGCCAACACTTACAATGCACCCCCCGCCCCCACCACCAACGTGGTCATCACCGCAACCTCGGTGACCAACACCGCGATCAGCGCAAGTACGTCGCCTGCCATCACCATCAGCGGAGCAACCTTGGCCGACGGTACCTACGTCTTCTCGCTGGCCGGAGAAGATGCAAACGTCAGTAAGTACTATGTCGCCGGGGTCATCACCATCTCTGGCGGCGCGATCGCTGGCGGCGAGCAGGACTTCGTCGACTATCTGAATGTTGACGCCGACTCCATCAACCCCACCGGCAGCGCCATTGCCTACAACGGCGATGGCAACGTGCAGATCACCCTCGTAACGTGTGCTGGGGGGGACTGCACCAACACTGACACCAACATCGGCCCAGGTGGCAACGGCACCGAGACCCTCAATGGCACAATCCTTCCCCTTAGCACCACCGGCCGGACCCTCATTACCGAGTTCGACGCTTGGGCTTCGGGCAGCGGAGAGCTGGCCCCACAAGACCCCGTTGCCGCAGCTGCGACTCCCGCCAGCGGTTACGCCTTCGTCCTCAATGGCCTCGACCCGCACCCCAACGGCGTCCAGTTGGCGGTTGGCGGCATTCTCAACGTCGACGGCGCCGGGACAATCTCGGGAACCGGCAGCATCTTCGACGTAAACGACGGCGGCGTAACATCACCCCCTGGGGGCCTGACCTTCAACCCCAGCACGGTTTCTCCGCCTTCGCCTTCGCCTAACCCAGGCCGGGTAGTCTTCATCCTGAACTCCGCGAGCTTCTCAGGGAAGCAAGTCAGGCTGGCGGGCTACATCGTCGACAGCAGCCACATCCAGCTGGTGGAGACCTCCGATACCTATGGAGGCACTCTGGGCGGTGTCGCCTACAGCCAGGGGGCGAATACCGGAACCTTCACTTCCGCGAACGCCGCTGGCACCTATGTGGTCGGCCTGAGCGGCATGGACACGAACAACCCAGTGCTGCAAGTCGCCAGTCAGCTCACTCTCGGTGCCGGTGCGGTCACTGGCTTCTTTGACTACAACGACATCATCACCTCGTCAGGAACGGCGCCAGCCACGACTCCGGATCCCATCGCTCCTACCACTTACACCCTGGATGCCTCCGGTGCCGGAGATGTCACGATCCCCGGCATAACCGACTCCGCCGGCACGGTCACCTACAACCTTCAACTCTATTTGGATGGCAACGGCCATGCGCTGGCAATCAGCATGGACCTCAATGACACCATTGGCGGCGCTGGCTTCACCCAAGGATCTGGGGTTGCCTCCGCCTCTTTCAACGGCTCCTACGGTCTGGATGTCACCGGCTTGGATGTCAGCTCCACCGGCGAGCTCGACGGTGCCGGCCCAGTCAGCGCTACCTCCGGAGCCATCGCGGGAACAGTTGACCTCAACTGGCTCTTCAGCTCTGGCCCGCTCTATCCCAACACAGCCGTCTCCGGCACCATCGTCACTACCGGCTCTTCGAACGGTGTTCTGACCGGCACGATCACCGGCGTCGATGCCACGACCTGCATCCTCGTCGGCATCCCCAGTTGTAGCATCGATAATTTCAGCTACTACCTGATCGATGCCACCGGAGACAACATCGCCATCGAAACCGACGATAATCAGCTCACCCTCGGATTCTTCTTCCAACAGTAGCCGAGGCCTTACCAATTCGTCTTCCCCAGTGGCGCACTCCGGTGCGCCACCTTTTCTTGCCAGTAAGCATTCAGGCGCGCCCCGCGCGGAAAACCGCATCCCCGCATCCTCCACTGCTACAATGCCCTGTTTCGCATAACTTGCTTCTCCGCCCATTCGCCCGGCGAACTTGGGGCACTACATCCACGTACTGTCTTGTGAGGCAGACTGGGTTTGGGCGGGAAACAGCAGGTTCCGCTTTCAAGAGTCTGGTTTAGCTGATAGCTCATAGCTAACAGCCAATGTTCCGGGGAGCTTCGTTTGGAAGACGTCCAGGTAGTCGCGATGCTGGTGCGCCGCTGCGTTGCCGGCGACGCCGCTGCCTGGGAAGAAATCGTCCAGACCTACAACCGCCGTATCTACAACATCTGCTTCCGCTTCGCCGGATCGGCCACCGACGCCGAAGACCTCGCCCAGGAAGTCTTCATCAAGATGTACCGCACCCTCGCCACCTATGACAGCTCCAAAGGTGCCTTCGTCACCTGGGTCACCACCATCACCCGCAATCTGCTGGTCGATCACTTCCGCAAGACCAAGCAGGACCGCATCACCGACTCGCTCGACGCCACTTCGCCGCACGAAGACGCCCAGCCCCTCAGCGAGCAAATTCAGGACCAATCCGCGCCTCCCGACCAGCAAGTCCGCCGCCGCGAGGTCTCGGAAGCCATCCATGCCGCCCTCTCCAAACTCTCCCCAGAGCTTCGTGAGGCAGTGATTTTAAGGGACTTACAGGATTTTGACTATCGTGAAATCGCAACCGTTTTGAAGGTTCCGGAGGGTACTGTGAAATCTCGAATAAATCGTGGCCGGGCGGAACTAGCCCGCCTCTTACAACGTACCTATAGGCAGGTGATGTGATGCCAGATCCCACCAATCACGGAATGCAGTGTCAAGAGTTCGACAGCCTGCTCAGCGACGCGCTCGATGGCGTCCTGACCGGCTCTCAACTCGATGCCTTCCAGGCCCACTCCCGGACTTGTTCCGCGTGCGGGCCGCTGTTCGCCGAAGTCACGGCGGGCCGCAACTGGCTGAAGGATCTCACGGAGGTGGAGCCTCCAGTCAGTCTGGTCACAAACATTCTGGCATCCACAACGGGCGTTGACACCCAACGCCTGCGGGCAAACGTTTCCGCTGGGCAACCCGGCGTTTCCTGGCTCGATCGATTGCAAGCCTGGGCCTCGGAAACGCTGCAGCCCATCTGGGGCACAGTCCGGCAGCCGCGGTTCGCCATGTCGTTTGGCATGGCGTTCTTCTCGCTGTCGGTGGCCCTGAGCGTACTCGGCGTCAAACCCGCCGACCTCCGCTCAGTCAGCCTGCGTCCCGCCGCGATACGGCACACGTACTACAACACGCAAGCCCGCGTTGTCCGCTACTACGAAAACATCCGGTTCGTCTACGAGGTGGAATCGCGCGTGCGCGAACTCAAACGCACCGTCGAGCCCGCCCAGCCCACGGGGGAAGGCGCGCCGGAAAAGAATAACGAAAAGAAAGATCCCAAGAACGACACAACACAACAGCCCGAGCAGAAGCAGGATCGCGATTACAGCCAGAACGAAAACCATCTCATTCTCGCTAGCGCTCCGCTGGGTCCATCTGTCTTTGATTCATTGAATCAGGATCCGTCGAATCAGGACCGGTTAAATCCGGAACCCTTAAATCAGGATCTGCCTGTAGTGTCGGTGACCACGTACAGGAGGTTCGTATGAACTGCGCCAACCACACAGATATTGCCGCAGTGGCTTTCTGCCGCACCTGCGGCAAGCCCCTTTGCGGAAACTGCACCCGCGACGTTCGCGGAGTAATCTACTGCGAGCCCTGCCTCGCCGCCCGTCTGGAAGGCACGGCCCCGGCCGCCGGATTTGTAGCTCCGCCAGCCGTGTATCCACCGGCTGCAGGATCCGTTGCCGTTCCAAGGCCTTCCTCCGGCTCCGGCCCCAATCCCGCCGTCGCCGGCATCCTCGCTGGATTCTTTCCCTTCGGCGTCGGCGCCGTCTACTGTTCGCAGTACGCCAAAGGACTGGCGCACCTGCTCATCTTCGCCTTGCTCATTTTCGGTTCGGATCACGCTGGCAAATGGGATTGGCTTTTCGGCATCGGCATCGCCTTTTTCTACGTTTACCAGATCATCGATGCCGTGCGCACGGCCCGCGCCATTCAGGAGGGCCAGCCCGCACCCGATCCCATGGGCCTCGCCCAAACCTTCAGCATGGGGGAGAAGTTTGACACCGGGAAATTGCCCGTCGGCGCCGTGATCCTCATCGGTCTGGGCGTCCTCTTCCTGCTGCATACCATGGGAATCATGGAATACGGCTTCGAACGCTTCTGGCCGCTGATTCTGATCTTCCTCGGCGGCTGGATGTTCTATCGCAACTGGGAGCGTTCCCAGCGAATCTGCGGCTGTGGACGTTGCAGTACGCGTTGGCTCATGGGTCCGGCCATGGTGCTTACCACAGGCATCCTGTTCATGTTCCACACCATGGGCGTTGTCGATCTTGACCGCACCTGGCCGGCCTGGATTCTGGTCGTCGGCATCGTGAAACTGCTGCAGAGCAACGCCTCATCAGTGGGACACGTCGGACCGCTGCCCCCGGGGCCGGGTTCCGTCGCGCCGCCTCCACCACCACCGCCGCCCGATCAGGCAGCAACGTCTTCTTCCGGCGAGGTGCCCCATGTCTAGCCCAACTCAGCCTAGCCCGAATCCGGTTCAACCTAATCCGGTTCAATACCCCGTTCAGCCGCCGCTTTCACCGCGCCCGCGCCGCCGCTCTTTCGCCGGACCGGTGGTTCTGATCGTGATCGGCATCATCTTCCTGCTCGGCAACCTGCACATGCTCTCCTGGTTGCGCCTGGGAACCTGGTTCGCTCACTACTGGCCCGCGCTCTTGATTCTCTGGGGCGTCATCAAGCTCGTCGAGTATCAGCAGGCTCAGCGCGAAGGCGTGCCCGCGCGCGGCATCGGCGCCGGCGGCGTCTTTCTCGTCATCTTCATCGTCGTCGCCGGACTCATCGCCACCCAGGCCGCACGTTTCAACTGGAGCGAGGTCCGCGACAACATGAACATCGATGACGGCGACCTCGACAACATTTTCGGCCAGACCTTCAATTTCGACGACCACCTCGAACAGGAGATTCCCCCCGCCACGACCAGCCTGCGCATCAACAACGACCATGGCGCGGTTCGCATCACCACCTCCAACGACAACAAAATCACCGTCACCGTGCGCAAGCGCGTGGGCGCCGACGGCCAGAGCGACGCAGACAAATACAACGCCGAGACCAGGCCGGCGATTACCGCAACTGGCGGCCTGTTAACCCTCGACGCCAAAACTCAAGCCGCCGGCAATCATTCCGTGCAAAGCGATCTCGATATCTCCATCCCTCGTAAGATGACCGTGCAGGTCACTTCTCGCCGGGGTGAGGTCTCCGTGACCGGCCGCGACGGCGAAGTCGAGATCAACAACCAGCACGGCGATGTCTCGGTCGAAGACGTCACCGGCAACGTAAAACTGAATCTCGAAAAAAGCTCTGCCAAGGTCGAGCAGATCACTGGCGACGTCCACATCGATGGCCGTTTGAATGAGGTTTCCGTCACCGACGTCAAAGGCTCCGCTCAGTTCGACGGCGAATTCGAGGAGAGCGTCAAACTCGCCCGCATCACCAAGACCGTCGCCTTCAAGTCCTCCCGCACCGACCTCGAGTTCTCGCGCCTCGATGGCGATCTCGATCTTGATTCCGACGACCTCCACGCCGACCAGATGGCCGGCCCCTTGCACCTGACCACGCGCTCCAAGCAGATTCGTCTGGATGACGTTTCCGGCGATGTCCGCTTGCAGGATGAAAACGGCGGCATCGAAGTTTCCATGCGCTCGCTCGGCAACGTGCAAATCGACAACCGCAACGGCGACATCCACTTGAGCGTGCCCGACAAAGCCGGTTTCCGCCTCGATGCCCGCACCCGCGACGGAGAAATCGAGTCCGACTTCCCCGAGTTGAAGATTGAGAACGGCGAACGCGAGGCCAAAGCCACCGGCACCGTCGGGAACGGCGCTTCTCACATCGTGCTGAACAACGAGCACGACGGCATAGCAATCCGCAAGGCCTCAAGCAAAGCCGCCGTGCCCACGCCCGCCACCCCACCAACCCCAGCCAAGCCGGCCAGATCCCTGCCTCCACCCAAAGCCAAAGTCGAACCCACAGAGAACTAGCTACACCAAGTCGCGAATTGCGACGACATTCACTAGCCCCGCACGTAAGTGCGGGGTGGGGCACAAAGCTCCGAACTGAGTCCCCGAAGGGGACGGCACCCAACTTCGGCACAGACTCCATCCGGACGGCGCCGGTTCTAACGCGCACTGCAAGCGCCCACTCCGCCCTCCGTGCCTGCACAATCTTTGCCTTCCACCCCACCATCTGCGAAACTGACTCTGTCCCCGCAACCACTGACAACTGAGAACCGAGAACTGAGAACTGAGAACTGCCTCATGGGCCGCATCCACGTACTCCCCGAGCACGTTGCCAACAAGATCGCCGCCGGCGAGGTGGTCGAGCGCCCAGCCTCGGTCGTAAAGGAATTGCTCGAGAACGCCCTGGACGCTGGCGCAACCCGCATCAAAATCAACGTCGAGGCCGGCGGCAAAAAACTGATTCAGATCACTGACAACGGATGCGGCATGGTCCGTGACGACGCCATGCTAGCCTTCGAACGCCACGCCACCTCGAAAATCAAAGACGCAGAAGATCTTCTGAGCGTGGCCACTCTAGGATTCCGCGGCGAAGCCCTCCCGTCCATCGCCTCGGTCTCCCGCCTGCACCTCGAAACCCGCGCCGCTGCCTCGAACGAACAAGGGTCGACGGAACAAGCTGCTGCAACTGGAACCATCCTTGAAATCAACGGCGGCAAGATGGCTCGCGTCGAAGAAGCCGGCCTTCCCGCAGGCACCTCGATCACAGTTCGCGACCTCTTCTTCAATACTCCCGCCCGCAAAAAGTTCCTCAAGGCAGAGTCCACCGAACTCTCGCACATTGCCTCGCTGGTCACGCACTACGCGCTGGCCCATCCCGAAAAACACTTTGAATTGCATTCTGCCACCAATGCTATGCTCGTAGCCCCGCCCGTCGCGGGATACAGCGAGCGCGTCTATCAGGTCTTTGGCAAGGAAACTCTCGATCAGCTGATTCCCGTCGCAGCCGGGCAGGCCCTCGAGCGCGTAGGCCTGCCCCAACCTCCACCGTGGAGAAAGCGAGAAGAAGAAGACGATGAGGAAAGCCGCCGAGGCGCTGCGCCCGGCGAGATGCGCCTCCACGGCTTCGTTTCGAAGCCCGAAATCCAGAAGCTGAATCGCAATTCGATCTTCATCTTCGTCAACGGCCGCCTGATTCGCGACCGTCTCGTCCAACACGGGTTGACCGAGGCCTATCGCAACATAATCCCGCCCACGGTTTATCCGGTGGTGCTGTTGTTTCTGGAACTCCCACCGGGTGAAGTCGATGTCAACGTTCATCCCTCAAAAACCGAAGTCCGCTTCCGGCAGCCGAGCGTCATGCACGATTTCGTTCGCGACACCGTGCGCGCCGCGCTAATGAAGGCCCGTCCCGCCCCGCAGTTCACCACCGAGATTCACGCCCACGCCACCGCCGGCTCGGGCCTGACCCCCGGTTCAAGAGAATTAAGTTCAAGAGAGTGGGAACCGCCATCCGACCTGGCTTCGGCATCAGGAGCCCCTGCACGGGCGTTCTACGATCCGGCGGGCGGCGCCGGATTCGCCCTGCAAGCGCCCACGGCCCCGCCTATTTCCGCGCGCTTCCAGTTCGAAGGCGGAATCGCAGTCGAAGCCAACGCCGCAATCCCGGTAGCGCGAGGACTCGAAAGCCGCTTCGCTGACCCGATTCAAGAGACGATCCCCGACAACGGCTGCGCTCCCGCGATTGATATTTCGGAAACCGCAAACGAGGAAGATTCCACTCTGGCCGCGCTCTCCACCCTCCGTCCTCTGGGGCAAATCCGCAATTCATTCATCCTCGCCGTCAACGAAGACGGCTTATGGATCGTCGACCAGCACGTAGCCCACGAGCGCGTCTTGTTTGAACGCATCCTCCGGCAACGCACCGCGCAGAAAGTAGAAAGCCAGCGCCTCCTGATGCCCATCGTCCTCGAGCTTTCGCCCGCACAGCAGGCCGTCTTTGCCGAAATCGCCGACGAACTCCAGCACAACGGCTTCGAGGCCGAACCTTTCGGCGCCCGCAGCGTAGCCGTGAAAGTTGCCCCCGCTGGCGTGGACGCAGCCGCCGTCGAGCACATGCTCCACGAACTTCTCGATCAGATTTCGCGCGAAGAGCAGTCGTTAAACCTGGAAAAGATTCGCGCCCGCATCGCCGCCTCCATCGCCTGCCATGCCGCCATCAAGGTCAACATGCCGCTCGAACAAAATAAAATGGACTGGCTCCTCGCTGAACTCGCGAAAACCGACCACCCCATGTCCTGCCCCCACGGCCGCCCGGTCGTACTGCGGTATTCTGTAAGGGACATTCAGAAGGCGTTCAAGAGAATCTGAACGAAAACTAGCAATTGGCAATGGGCAATTAGCCAGGTGCTCTTGCTAATTCCGAACTGCTAATTGCAAGTCCCTATGACCGAATCCGACCTACAGCAACTCCGCAGCCAGAAGTGGCGCCTCGATGGCAAGCCCATCCGCACCATCGAAGAAGCGCGCACATTCGTCGAGGCCGTGGGATTCTGCCTGATGTATCCCGTCCGCCCGACCATGCCCGTGCCTACGTTCATCGGAGCCGTCGTCGGTTCCGACAATCGTCTCCCCACGTGGCAGCATGCCTACTCCGATCCGCGTGCGCTGGCCGCGACCGAACTCATGGTGCGCCTGCTGCGCGAGCGCGCCGCCTACGAAGCAAATCTGTTCGACGAGAACAATGCGTTCCTGGTCGCCGCCTCGGTGTTTCCTTATTTCTACGCCCTGGTCGGCGAGCGCAATCCCAAACTAGCGCCCAAGCAAGGACCGCGATCTCCCTACTCACCGCTCGCCTGCGACGCGTTTGAGCTGATTCGCCGCGACGGCCCCATTTCGAAACAGAAACTGCAGGAAGCGCTCGGCGGCAGCGTCTCGCTGGCCGCACTCGATAAGGCGCTGGGCGAATTGCTAGCCAAGCTGCGCATCACCCGCGTCGACTACAAACCCGGAGAAGGCTCGTTCTGGGATCTCCTCTACCGCTGGTCTCCCGATGCCGTCCGCGAAGGCGTCGGGCTCTCGGTGCAGGAAGCACTCTCCGCGCTCCTCTCGAAATATCTCGATTGCGTAATCGCCGCCGAGCAGACCGATCTCGAAGCCTTCTTCGGAAACTTCGTCGCCCGCTCCCGCGTGAAAGAAGCGGTAAACGCCCTGCTCGCCGCCCGCGAGCTAAGCTTCGTCCACGTCAGCGGCAGATCAATGCTGCAGATCACCCCGGCAAAGGAACCAGTAGTTGCAAGTCCGCGCCCGCTCCCGCGAGTGAAAACCAGAACGGGAGATGCACGTTGACGTGGGAGAACGCGATCGAAAAGGACGGTTTCGCAATTCTTCCGAGAGTCCTTGGGGATAAAGAAATCGAGCGGCTTCTTGAAAGAATCTCCGCCGCTGCTCCTCGCCGCAGCAGAGCTGGCGTGCGCCACGCTTTAGGATTGAGCCCGGTCGCAGAGCTCGCCCAGCAGCCGAACGTGATTGAATGCGCGCGTGCCGTACTCGGCCCGGCAGCATTTCCTTATCGCGCAACACTATTCGACAAGTCACCCAAATCCAACTGGCTAGTGGTCTGGCATCAGGACACCGCGTTGCCGCTCCGCGAACATCGCGAGACAGCCGGCTGGGGACCGTGGTCTGTAAAAGAAGGTATTGTCTATGCTCATGCACCGACAACAGCACTCGCACAGATTCTCGCCCTCCGAATTCACCTCGATCACTCCACGACGCAGAACGGACCGTTGCGAGTTCTCCCCGGCACGCACACGTTGGGCGTGTTGAACGATGACTCTGTCCACGAACTCGCCGCCAAAATGCCGCAGGTCGAATTCACAGTTCCTGCGGGAGGGATCC
>CAWFLH010000006.1:0-796324 GCA_963816575.1 uncultured Acidobacteriaceae bacterium
AAATTCTGGAGCGGACGGTGCAGTTAGCCGATACGAATACCCGCCTGCAGGAGGAGATGTTGGAGAAAGACTTCGCCCGCAGCGAACTCGACCAGCAAAACGAGAGAATGCTGGAAGAGCTTAAGAAACGCTCGGAGCGGGCGGCCATGCTGGGCAGGATGGGCGAACTTCTGCAGAGTTGCATTACTCGAGACGAAGTGTTCGCGGCCGCATTGGGTTACGCGCCCAAAATCTTTCCCGCCGTCCCGGGAGCACTGGCGTTGCTGGATGCCTCGCGGAACCTCGCGGAAGTGATCGGCTCGTGGAGCGACTGTCACCTTCCCGCGCTGGTATTTGAGCCGGCATCCTGCTGGGCGTTGCGCACTGGGCACCCGCATCTGGTGTTAGCAGGCGACACCACGGCACCTTGTGCTCACGCGGCGGGAGTGAAGAATACGTATTTGTGCACCCCGATCCTGGCGCAGGGCGAAACCCTCGGCATCGTGCATTTCCAGGCTACGGACGAGGCCCCGAAAATGGACGCATCGGAACTCTCGTTCAAGACGACATTTGCGGCGCAAGTTGGATTGTCCATCGCCAATATAAGACTGCGGGAAGCGCTGCGCACCCAGTCCGTGCGGGACGCCTTGACCGGCCTCTACAACCGCCGGTACCTGGAGGAGACGCTCGATCGCGAGGTGCGGCGAGCGGCGCGAGCGGCACAGTCTCTGGGGTTCCTCATGATCGATCTGGACCATTTCAAGAACTTCAACGACACCTACGGGCACGACGCCGGGGACGCGGTTTTGCGCGAGACCGCGCTGTTTCTGGCGAAAGGCATTCGAGCTGAGGATTTTGTATGCCGTTTCGGAGGAGAGGAATTTGTCGTGATCCTGCCGACAGCGGACCTGGAATCGTCGCGCGCGCGAGGCGAACGCTTGCGCTTGAAAATGAGGGAACTCACGATTATGTATCAGGGCAAGTCGCTCGGGATGGTAACGATTTCCGTGGGAGTGGCGGCGTTCCCCGAGCATGGCACCTCGCCCAAGGAATTGATGGCTGCGGCGGATGCCGCGCTGTATCAAGCCAAACGCGGCGGTCGCGACCTGGTGGTGGTGGCGTCGGCGCCAGCGACCGACGAGGTGGTGATTCCAGGCGCCAGCCAGTCCGCGGCCAGCTGGAGATAGTCCCCACTCTCAAGTGAGGCTAAGTTTTGTCCTTACGCTCGTCGCGCTCGACGACTCCGTCCTTGATGAAAATTACGCGATGAGCGTACTCGGCGATGTCATGCTCGTGGGTGACGAGGACGATGGTGTTTCCTTCGCCGTGCAGGCGGTCGAACAAAGCCATGATTTCGTTTCCGGTTGCGGAATCGAGGTTGCCGGTGGGTTCGTCCGCCAAAATGATGGAAGGACGATTGACCAGGGCGCGGGCCACGGCGACGCGCTGACGCTGGCCGCCGGAAAGCTCATTGGGCTTGTGGGTCATGCGCGACTCCATGCCGACGGCAGTCAATGCTGCTTTGGCGCGTTCGATGCGCTCCCCGGTTGGAATGCCGGCATAGATCAGCGGCAGTTCGACGTTATGAAGAGCAGTGGCGCGGGCCAGCAGGTTGAAAGTCTGAAACACGAAGCCGATTTCCTTGTTACGGATGCGCGCCAGTTCATCGTCATCGAGTTCGCTCACCAACTGGCTGTTGAGCCAGTATTCGCCTTTGGTAGGCGTGTCCAGGCAGCCGATCAGGTTCATCAGCGTTGACTTGCCCGACCCGGAGGGGCCCATGATGGCGACATACTCTCCGCGCTCAATGCGGATGTTGACCCCGCGCAGGGCGTGCACCTGCTGTTCGGAGCCCATGTCGTAGGTTTTCCAAAGATCCTCGGCCGCGATCATGCAGGATTGCGGTGGTGGCACTGAAACGGCGTTGGGCATACTGATTACTTCTGCGGCTGCCATATTTTTCTCCTGCTCCGGTGCCACTGGGTTCTCCGAGATTAGATTCGACTCCGAGAGCTCCGTTGTTGTTCGAGGTTCGTACCGACTTCTCCATTGGACGGATGAAGCCAGCGAACGTTATGTTTCGTCTTCCTTCTTTGGGACGGAATTATCGATTTTGACACCGCTCCCGGGACGGATCGTGCGCAAAATCTTGTAACTCCCGGTGATGACCTCGTCCCCCTCTTGCAAGCCGCTGACCACTTCGATGTCGGTAGTTCCCGCGATGCCGGTGGTTACGGGCACGAACTCGGCCTTCTTGTTGCGAATGACGAAAACGCCCTGAATGTCCTGTTTCTGATCTTTATTACTATTACTACTGTTCTTGTCCTTGGATGCAACTTCCTTGGGTGCCGGCGCCGCGGCATGAACCGAAGCCAGGGCGGACTTTGCCTGCTCCAACTGTGCCTTGCTGCGCACCGAGAGCGCCTGAATCGGTAAGGTCAGCACGTTGCTGCGGGCAGCCGTCGTAACCTTGGCGGTGGTGGAGAGACCTGGGCGCAAATCCTGAGGGGGATCGGTCAGGGTCACCACCACTTTGAAGTCTTTGGCCTCTTCGCTGGCCGAGCTTTGTTGGGAGGTAGCCACGCCGGTGGAGCGAACGATGGCGTTGTCGCCGATTTCCGAAACGGTTCCGTGAAAAGTCTTATTGGGAATCGCATCGATGGTGACTTCGGCGGGCTGACCCAGGCGCACATTCACGATGTCCGTCTCATCGACCTTGACTTCGGCGGTGATCACTGACATGTCGGCCAGCGTAAGCAATGTGCTGCCCAGCGCATTTTGAATGCCGATGACAACGGACTCGCCTTCCCGCACCGGCAGGTTGGTGACCACTCCGTCGTAGGGAGCGGCGTAGGTAGTCTTCTGCAGCACATCCGCGACCCGGGTGAGATTGGCTCGCGCCTGGGAGACGTGCCGGTCTGCGGAATCTTTTTGCGCCTTGGCCTGCGCGACGCGCGCCTTAGCTTGCACTAATCCGGAATCCGCAGTAGCCCACGCGTTCTGGCGGCTGTCAAAGTCGGATTTCGCGATCAGCCCGTCCTTGTAGAGATTCTGCGCGCGATCCCAGTCGAGCTTGTTGCGTTGGTAGTCAGCCTGGGCGCGCAGCAGATCTGCGTCGGACGTCCTGAGGGCGGCGTCGGCGGCGATCGCGTCCGTTTCTGCAGCCTGCACCGACGCCTGATTCGCGCTCACGTCGGCCGAGGACTGCACGTTTTCCAGTTGCGCCAGCAATTGACCCTTCTTTACGTGATCCCCCTCCTTAACGTACAGGTGGGTGATCTTGCCATAGGCGTTGGCACCGATGTTGACGTACGTCTTGGGCTTGATTTCGCCCGAGGCGCTCACTACCGAAGACAGGTCCTGGCGCTGGACCTTCCCAGTCTGCACCGTGACTACATTCTTGCCGCTCTGATGGACCGTGAAACCGACGATGGCGGCCAACAGGACCACCACGCCGACGCCAATCGCAATTTTCTTCCAAGTCTTCATCGTTCCCGTCATTATCTCGAATCAGATCTCGAACCACATCTCGAACCTGATCTCGAACTAGCTCTAAAACGACCGCCCGACCGGGCAGAGCGATGGTCCGGTCGCGTGCGGCTAGCGCAATTCCTGGCAGATACCCACTTCCTCCGCTGGGGTGACGGGCACACATTCAGGGATACGATCCGGTGGGCAGGAAAGTTCCAATCTGGAATGGAGCTGAAACCCTGGGAATCCGGTGAGCAGGAGCCTGCCGGAATGCAGAATTATAACAGCCCAGAATTATAGCTTGATCCCGGCCAAGTGTTGCAATTTTCGTGAGTTGGGGGGCAACTCGACCGGGGAGGGCCGCGTCCAACGGAAGGGTTGGCTCTGGCCGTCAATCCATTCTTTTGACGTGACTTAGCCTTGCTTTCGCCCAACCGAGGGCCTAAAATAGGCGGACGAAGTTTGTCGTGGCAGGAGTCCCTCTCATGTTCCGGGTTGGTTCACGTTATCTTTTAAGTCTCGTTTTGCTGGTTGCCGCGGGTCTTGCTGGCCCGGTCTGCGCCCAGACCGACAAACCCGCCGCCAGCGATCCCCAAACGGGCGCTACGGGTACCGGCGCTCAAGCAGCGCCCGCGGATCAGGCCGATCCTCTCAAGCGCGCGCCTTCGGAAAAACAGAAAAAGCAGCAGAAAAGAAACCTGAACATCGAGCTCAGCAAGACCTACAAGAAGTGGCTCAATGAGGACGTCGTCTGGATCATCACCGACGAGGAAAGAGCCGCGTTCAAGCAGCTCTCGAACGACGAAGAACGCGACAACTTTATTGAGGCCTTCTGGCAGCGCCGCGACCCCACCCCCGACACCGAAGAGAACGAATACAAAGAAGAACACTACCGGCGCATCGCTTATGCCAATGAGCATTTCGCCGCCGGAATTCCCGGGTGGAAGAGTGACCGGGGACGCATTTACATCATGTACGGCCCGGCCGACGAGGTCGACGCGCATCCCTCAGGTGGTTCCTACGAGAGGCCGATAGAAGAGGGCGGCGGCGAGACTTCGACCTATCCCTTCGAACAATGGCGCTACCGCTGGTTGGAAGGCATTGGGCAGGAAATCATCATCGAATTCGTCGACACCTGCATGTGCGGCGACTACCACATGTCGATCGACCGCTCAGAGAAGGACGCACTGAAATACACCCCCAACGCCGGCTTGACGCTCTACGAGCAGATGGGAATGGCCAGCAAGACCAGCCGCTTCCAAGGCGGCGGCCTGGAACAGTTGGGCACCGGCCCGCTCAGTAACCAATCGCAGTCGAAGGAATTCGACCGGTTGGAGACCTACGCGAAATTGCAAGCGCCGCCGGCGGTCAAATACAAAGATCTGGAAGAAATCGTCAACACCAAGCTCATCACCAACCTGATGCCGTTTGATGTTCGCACAGATTTTGTGAAGGTCACGGGGGACACGGTGCTGGTACCGATCACCGTGCAGTTGAAGTACCGCGACATTACGTTCGCCAACAAAGACGGCGTGCAGCGCGGCACGGTCAATATCTTCATGCGCGTGACTACGCTGACCGGACGCATCGTGCAGACCCAGGAAGACCCCGTCCAGGTGGATGTGATGCCGGAGCTGTTACCCAAGATGGCGGAGAATTCGGCGGTATATTGGAAGGCGCTGCCGCTGCGGCCGGGACGTTACAAGGTCGAGATCGCGGTGAAGGACGTGAACGGTGACCGCAAGGGCCTGTGGAGCCGCGGCATTGTGGTGCCCGAGTATGCCGACGACAAACTGTCGACCTCGTCGCTCATCGTGGCCGACGTGATGGAGCCGGTGCCGACCAAAGATGTGAGCACGGGCCAGTTCGTGATTGGCTTGAATAAAGTGCGTCCGCGCGTGGCCCCGGCGAATGGCAAGCCTGCCCTGTTCAAGCGGGGGCGTGATCAGAAGGTAAACTTCTGGATGCAAGTTTATAATCTGGGCGTCGACGAGAAGACGCACAAGCCTTCGGCGACCTTCGAGTACGACGTCGTCGACATCGCCACCAACAAACCGGTGATCCAGAAGGTGGAGTCCACTGACACGATGGGTAATGTTGGCGAACAGGTGACATTGCAGAAGTCGATTGCCTCGGCGAACCTGCAGCCGGGCGTGTATCGAATCGAAATCAAAGTGAACGACAACGTCTCCAAGCAGACGATTGACCCTTCAGCGACCTTTGCTGTGGAATAACGAGCTGCTTGAGTGTCCCGGGGGTTTGAAGTGAAGCTTCGCCATTTCGGATCTTGGGTGGTGATGGTCGCGCTGTCGCTTCCTGCGTGGGCCGGACAAAGGCCGGGAGTGATCTCGGGTTACGTGCACGATGCTTCAGGGATGCCGCAGATGGGCGCGGTGGTGGAGATCGCCGGCTCCGCGCTGGCTCACACTCTGACCGTCTTTACCGACGTTGCGGGGTTCTACTCCGCGACTGACCTGCTCCCAGGACAATATTCCGTTAAAGTCTCAGCTCCTTCGTTCCTTCCCGCGCTGGAAGAAAAGATTGGCTTGCAGCCCGGCACTGTCGTGCACGTGAACATTACCCTGAATACGCTGCTGAATGCGATTCGAGTGGGGCCCCTGCGTAAGCCGGCCGACGATGACGATTGGAAGTGGACCCTGCGTTCGGTGGCGAATCGTCCCGTGCTACGCGTGTTCGACGATCCCGCCGCGAGCGCGGAGCAGCAAGGTCACGATCTCAAGGCCAGCCTTTCATTCCTGGCTGGATCGGCGGCAGCGGGTTACGGTCCCGGTGCGGATCTGAGCACCGTCTTCTCGGTGGAACGCTCGATTTTCTCGGCCAGCCGTGTCGGCCTCAGCGGAAATGTCGGTTTCGGAGATGGCCTTCCCACAGCCGTGCTGCGCGCCATGTATTCGCATGCCCTGCCCGACGGTTCTGGGCCGTCGATGGCCGTGACCATGCGCCGTTTCGCTCCTTCCGATCCTAACCTGCACTATGCCGCACTGCAGGCGTTGGCACTGAACGCGGGCGACGATTTGGCTTTGGGGGACGTGCTGGAATTGAGGTTCGGCAGTGAACTGCAGACTATCCAGTTTCTCGGCCGCGTAACTGCATTCCGGCCCTACGGTTCCGTTGACCTGCACCTGTCACCCAACACCGTTTTATCCTACGAGTACGCGACCTCGCTGCCCAACACGCGGGATGAGAAAGGGTTCGACTCAGCGCCCGCCGATTTGAGCGAAGCCGATCCTCGGGTCAGCATGACAAACTTTTCCACGCGGCTGGAGCGCGCTCATCACCAGGAATTCAGTGCTTCAAGGCACATCGGCAACAACAGCGTGCAGGTAGCCGTGTTCAGTGATCATGTGGACAACACCGCTTTGACCGGCACTGGCACCGTTACTTCTGCCGGCGGGTTCCTGCTGCCCGACATCTACTCAGGTACTTTCTCTTACGCCGGCGGCACCCTGGAGACGCCGGGAGTGCGGGTCGTACTCGAGCGGAAATTCTGTGACGACCTGACCGCTACGTTGGATTACGCCTATGGCGGCGTTCTCGATCTCGCCAAGCCTGACGTCGAAGTCCAGGAAGCCCAGCAGTGGATCACCACCCAGCGCCGTCAAGCCCTGGCTGCTAAGCTTAGTGGCACCATTCCTCGCACTCATACCCGCTGGATCGCTTCCTATCGCTGGGTCAATGGGCCGGCGTTAACTCCGGTGGATATGTTCAACGCCTCGCCAGGGCAAAGCGATCCTTTCTTCAATCTCTTCGTCCGCCAGGCGATTCCGACCATGGGCATTCTGCCGGGCCACTTGGAAGCGCTGATCGACCTGCGAAACCTGCTGGCACAAGGTTATGTTCCGGTCGTGGGCCAGGACGGTCAGACTGTCTATCTGGTGCAGGCCGCGCGCTCGATTCGTGGCGGCGTAAGCATAAGCTTCTAGCTTCCGGTTTCCTGCTCCGGGGCGACCACGCTTCGGACAGCCAATTCGCCGAGCCAATCTGAGCCAATCCGTCCAACCCTCCCGCCTGTCGTGTGACTTCCGTCACTATGTGACCAGATTCCGGCGATGCTACGCTGCAGTCGCAATCCTTTTTTCTCAAAGCGTCCGCTGCGGAGACCTCGATGCGTCGCTCCAATGGTGCCGTACTCGTCCTTATTCTTGGCGCGTGCTGTGCTTCGCCACTCTATGCTCACCATGTCAAGCCGGCTGCAACCACCACGATGCCGGTGACCACCTCGTCGGCCGAGGCGCGTTCGCTCTACGAGAAGGGCATGCAGGACTACGAGAACCTTTATCTGGAGCGCTGCAACGACGATTGGCGCGCGGCCGTGAAGGCCGATCCTAATCTGGCCGTGGCCTGGGCCTGGATCGCTTTCAACAGCAGCAATCCCGAGGAAGTCAGCGGGGCCCGTGAAAAGGCCAAGGCTCTCGCTCCCAAGCTGACTCCCGGGGAGCAGTTGATGATTGCCTGGATCGCCAAAGTCGAGGAAGGCGACTTCATCGACGGCATTTCCGCCATGAACGACTTGCTCGAGATGTATCCCAAGGACAAACACTTGTTTTACCTGGCCGGCAACTGGTTGATGGGAGAAAACGGCGACGAGCAAGCGCGGAAAATCATGGAAAAGGCGCTGGCTATCGATAAGAATTTTCCCGCTGCGCTGAACGATCTGGCCTACTTGTACGCCCGCGACCGCCAATTCGATAAGGCCTTTGCGGATATGGACCGCTACGTCGCCCTGCTGCCCAGGGAACCGAACCCGCAAGATTCCTACGGCGAACTCTCGCGCATGGCTGGAAACTTTGAGGGATCGCTCGAGCACTACCGCGCCGCACTGAAGATCGACCCGGACTTTGTCACCTCGCAGGTTGGCCTCGGCGACACTTATGCTCTGATGGGGAACCAGGAGCAGGCACGGATCGAGTACGACAAGGCTATCCGCTACGCCCACAACGAGGCCGACCGGCTCACCTACAGCATGCAGAAGGCAACGACCTGGGTGCGCGACGGTAAGTTGGACGACGCCGACAAGGCTTTCGACGAGGTTGCCCAGACAGCCCACGCCAAGGACCATGACCTGCAAGAAGCGCAGGCCTACCGGCACCTGGCCGAGTATCAGACCGACAATAACGCTGCGTTGAAATATCTAGAGGAGGCTGAGCAGTCGCTGGGACATCGCGCCATCTCCAAAGGCGATAAAGATGAAGAACTTTCTCGCATTCTGCGCAACCGCGCTGTGCGCGCGGCCCACGCCGGCGATCCAGCATTGGCCGACCAGTCTCTGAAGCAACTGGAAGCCCTGGCGGCCAGCGGCCGCAACCGGATCGTCCAGAGTTCCTACAACGGCGCCGCTGGAACCCTGCTCATGATTCAGAGCGACATGGGCCAGAAGAATATCGCTCAGAAGGATATGGGTCAGCGGGATATGGGTCGGCAGGATATCGACCAGAAAAAAATCGAGCAAGCCATCAGCTATCTTGAAGAAGACCAGGACAATCCCTTCACCATGGAACTTCTGGTGCAGGCCTACTACCAGACCGGTCAGTCCGACAAGCTGGCCCAGGCAGAGGCCCGGCTGCGAGGCACCAACGTTCCCACTATGGAGCAAGCCCTTGTGGTCCCCGCCGCGCGCCTCCGCCGCCCAGAGATGTAAGCGGCTTGTAACTTTCTCTTAGATTTGGTCTATACTGTCGGACGCCAGCCGGGAGCGAGACGCCTTTCCTGCTGGCGTTCGCTCGTAATCACGTCTTCATTATTAATGAACGCTAAGATTGATCGACGCTCCAGCGAAAGAGTGGTCGCCACGCTGCCGGTGCGCGTCCGCGGCTCGGCGTCGAATGCGGAAGTGAGCGCTCAGACTCGCGATGTCAGCACGAATGGCGTGTTCCTCTATAGCGAGTCCCGACTGGCGGAGGGTGCAGATGTGGAGCTGGTCCTGATTCTCCCGCCCGAACTGACCTCCGGGGAAAAGTGCTGGGTCTGTTGCCATGCCCGCGTATTGCGGGTCGAGCAAGGGCCCGGCAAAGACTTCGGAGTCGCCGCCGAGATCCGGCGCATGGACATCCTTCCCGAGATTCCGGCCTAGATCCTCGCCTGCAGGCAGCACTGCTATGCTTCGCCTTCTGCACCATTTCTGATGCTGCACCATAATCGGTGCATTCGAATCTCTCCGACAGGACCCTGAAACGCTCAACGGGACACCTCGTATTGCCAAGAGTTCCTCATCCCTGGCAAGAAGTTCCGGGGTCGACAGACAGCCGGTGGAAATCCTCGAAAAAATGCTTCCCCTAGCACAGACCTTGGTGCAATAATGGCGGCCCTAGAATTGCTCTGGCCAAACTCAGGAACTCAGGTGGGCCTAGTATGTGGATTGAGAAACTGTCAGACGGTGTGGTGCAAGTGCAAACCCCAATCGGGCCGCGTTATGTGATGCCCTCTTTTCTTCAGCGCCTTTATTTTCTTTGGATGTTCCGTCACTTTCCTATTCTTCCTCACGCCGTGCTCAGCACCTGGCAACAGCGGATGCTGGATCGCTTGTGCTCCGAGCAAAGGTTCGTCTCCATGGCTTACGCCGATGGCCTGGAAGATGCTCCGGTCATCGGCACGGTCGAGCGGCGTCTCGTACCCAAGATGGGGCTCGATTCCTTGCCCCCGCGTCGCCCGGTGGTCAGCGAGAGTTCTACTGGACTAGCTGCCGAACTACAGCAGCGTTCCTAGCGGTCGTTTCCTGGTTGTTCATTCGTGCGGTGCCTTTGCTGCTCGACGCGCAAATCACATCGCCATTTCTCGATGTTCCGGATATTCAGCTATCGACGGGCGCTAGCGTGCGGTGCGCCCGATGACCGCACCTCCGGGAAATGTTACAATCACGAATTGTCCCGCCAGTAAGATTCCCCGCTGTGGGCGCGTAGCTCAATTGGCAGAGCAACTGACTCTTAATCAGTAGGTTGTAGGTTCGATTCCTACCGCGCTCACCATCTAACTGTCTTCCCAAAGTCGTCCTGCGTTTATCGATTTTCACGTATTGAGTAGACTTGCTTCATGATTCTTCGGATCGCCCCTCTGTTCTTCACCCTGGACATCCCGGGCACCATTGCCTATTACGAAGCCAAGCTTGGCTTCAAGTGTTTGGGCACCTGGCAGGACCCGCCGGTTTACGCCATCGTTGCGCGTGACGAGCAGGTGATCCACTTTCGCTGTGCCGAACCTCCCACGGCTAATCCCAAAAAGTATTCGGACGAACTGCTGGACGCGTACGTGTTTATCGAAGATGCAGACGCGCTTTACGCTGAGTATGCAGCTCGAGGCGTGGAATTCGCGCGGGGACTTGCCAACATGCCATGGGGCTCGCGTGAGTTTGTGGTGAAAGATCGCGATGGCCGACTTCTTGCCTTCGGCGCGAACTTGTAGTCTTGTCCCGGTTATCCCGCCCAAACGCTGCTCCGGACGGCATCTCGCCTGAGAAGTGCATGTACCAGCAGTGACAATCGGCTACATCTCTCTTTTGTTGTACGCTTCGGAAGAGAAGTGGTTCGTAGTCGAGCGCTCGTTGGTTCGCAACACTTTTCGGTCTGGGCTGCTGTCGCTCATTTTTTATGGCTGAACAGGACTGGAACACAAACGAAAAAAACGCAGGCGAGAGTCGCCGCACGACGAAGAAGCCTTATCAGGAACCTGCATTCCGGCACGAGCGGGTTTTCGAGACCATGGCCCTGACCTGCGGCAAACTCGATCCCACCCAATTTACGTGCAGATTCAACCGGCATACTTCGTAGGTCGCAGCCACCTATGCCACAGATGCCGGAAAATCCCGAGGATCCCAAGCTTGGTCTCGCCGCCGAGATGCTTCGCAGCCGGGGCACGGTTCGACTGAGGGCATGGGGAGCGAGCATGCTTCCCTCGGTTTGGCCGGGCGATCTGCTCAGCATTGAAAGCGCAGCGCACGACGAGGTTGTTCCGGGGGACATCGTGTTGGTGATGCGCGAGAACCGGTTCGTCATTCACCGGTTGGTCGAAACGCTGCGAGATCAGGACCGTTTCTTGTGGATCACGAGGGGCGACGCGATGCCCCACAACGATCCTCCTGCAGCAGAATCCGAGTTGCTGGGCCGAGTGGCCGGCGTTTGCCGTGCCCATCGCAGTTTCGTTCCCAGCCGTCGGGTGTCGTTGCTCGATTCCGCGCTGGCGTGGATGCTGTGCCGCTGGGACCGATTCCGTAATCTCGCGTTACGCATTCATGCGGCGCGCCTGCAGACAAACCCGACACCAGCGCCCGAGATTTCTGGTGCTTCACCATTCCCTGTATCTCATCCATGACGACAACCCTTCCCACGATCGCGAAAGAGGCTGTATCGATCGAGATCGGCGGAATGGCGATTGCCCTGCGTACACAGGATCCGTTATTTCATCAGTTGATTGAGAGTCGATACACCGGTTTCGTCGGGACCTCGCCATCTTCGCACCTCGAGTTTGACGTCGACTTGTGTGAGCCGTCAGAATCCGCCATCGACGAAGATCTGGAAGTGAAGATCGAAGATGGGGAATGGTTGCTGAAGCGGGGCGACTTCCGTGCGCGCTGGAATCCGGAAACCAGACAGGGCCGGATTCGCCAAGCGTGCAGTCCCTACGCCATCGATAGCGTCCTGCGTATCGTTCACAGCCTTATCCTGGCGAGGCAAGGAGGTTTCCTGATTCATGCCGCCAGCGCGATTCGCGGCGGGAGAGCATTTCTATTCTCCGGCGTTTCGGGAGTGGGCAAGACGACTATCTCCCGCCTGGCGCCACCCGACGCGACCCTGCTCACCGACGAAATCTCCTACGTGCGGCGCGAAGGCGACCGCTACATCGCCTTCGGAACCCCGTTTGCCGGAGAGTTGGCTCGGGTCGGCGAGAACCGCTGCGCCCCGCTTAGCGCGCTCTTTTTACTCGAACAAGGCTCGCAGAACCGCATTGAACCGGTTGGTCCGTCAGAAGCATTACGGCGGCTGCTGAGGAACATTTTGTTCTTCGCTGACGATCCGGAGCTGGTGAAACTGGTTTTTCAGTCTGCGTGCGAGTTTGCTAGTTTGGTTCCCATCCACCGCTTAGTGTTCGTCCCTGACCAGCGAGTCTGGGACATAATACGTTAGCTGCATGCGTTATTTGTCTTTAGGCGTTTTGAAGTAGCCCAGGAGAACAAGATGGCGGAAAAATACATTGCGCGAAGCAAGGCGATCGCCGCCCGCCTCGTGGGCGGGGAAATGATGGTAATGTCGGCCGCCGATTCGACTTTTTTCACGCTCAATGAAGTCGCTTCTGCGATTTGGCAGGCCGCGGACGGGCGCACGCCACTGGCGGAAATCGTTACCGGCAAAGTCTGCCAGGAATTCGATGTCGACCCGGAGCAGGCGCAACGGGGCGCCGACCGCTTTGTCGACGAACTCTCGCAACACGGCATCCTGCTGGTCTCGGATCAGCCACTCATCGATCCTTCCCCATCTCCGGAGCGCCCATGAGCCTCATGGCCGAGATGAATCAAAAGGCGCTGAACCTGGGCCTGCCCATCAGCGTTCACTTCGATATCACTTACCGCTGCAATGAACGCTGCGTGCATTGCTATCTGGATCACGACGATCATGGCGAGATGACCACGGCGGAAATCATTGATGTGCTCGAACAACTGGCTGATGCCGGCGTGTTTTTTCTCTCGCTCAGCGGTGGAGAAGTTCTTCTGCGCCGCGATTTCTTTGAAATCGTAGAACGCGCGCGGCAACTGCTGTTCAACGTAAAGGTGAAGACCAACGGCGTGATGATCGGCGAGAAGGAAGCCGCGAGACTTCGCCAGCTCGGCATTGAGCAGGTACAGATCAGCGTCTACTCGCATCGGCCGGAAGTTCACGATGCCATCACCAAACTGCCGGGATCACTGAAACGCACCATACGGGCGATTCGATTCCTGAAGGCCCAGGGGCTGAAGGTTATCCTCGCCAACGTACTCATGGCGGGCAATTTCTCTGACCAGCAGGGTGTGATCGCGCTGGCGAAAGAACTGGGAGTCGGTTACACGCTCGACCCTACCATCACTCCGAAGATGGATGGAGACCGATCAATTCTCGCTTTGCGCATTCCGGGGACGGACCTCAAGCAGATCTTCCAAAACGAGGAACTGGTGGGCAACGTGGAAGAATTCTGCGCTCCTCCGCCTCCACCGGGCGAAGACATCATGGACGGTTTCCCATGCAGTGCCGGCCACACCGCCTGCTACATTTCTCCTTACGGCGATGTGTTTCCCTGTGTGCAGTTTCCTCTTCCCAGCGGCAATGTGCGGCAGCAGAAATTCCTTGACATCTGGCAACACTCCCCGCAGTTGAACGAGGTCCGCTCGATCCGTGCCCGGGATCTTCCGACCTGTTCGACATGCTCGCATGTGGGAACCTGCACGCGCTGCCCCGGCTTGGCTTACATGGAAGGAAACATGCGAGGCCCGTCCACCGCAGACTGCGAAAAATCTTTCCAGAGAACTGGCATCCCCTCGGCGAACATGTTGGCCGAGGCACATGGAGTTTCGGTGGGCCAGTTGATCCAAATTCAGGCGGCCGGGTAGTGATGTGGAGGGACTGCCGTGCAGGCCTCCCAAGCAACATTACAGTAGCGCTCCCCGGGTTCGGTGGTTCCGAACCTAATCCGGCATACTCATTGCAAAACAGCCGTTCTCGCAGAAGAAACCCTCCTTACCTCCTCCAGGATTGAAGAGGCCCGCGGCACTTTGGTCACCACTTCGGGTCTCTGCAGATTGCCCCGAGTTACGAAAGTAAGGCCTGAGATTCCCGCACAACAGGCGAAAATAAGAAAGGCATAATGCAGAGATTTTGAGGGGGAAGCACAATGCGAGGGCTCGCATTCCGATGGTTCTGTGTGGCTGCGGGTTCGCTCCTGCTGGGTCTTCCGCTTTCGGCCCAGGCGGTGAGGGAGACGTCGTCGCCGGCTGACGCGGACCAGGAACAGATGCACCTTGGCTATCCGCACGACTGGAGTTCGCAGCACCTGCTTATGCCGGGCATGCGAGCTGACGATGTACTCGCGGCAGGAGCCCGCGACCCACGTTATGTCTACAACATGGTGATGAGGCAAGTCGCGGAGAGGAGACCCCACCATCCCGTACGCCTGCCATCGCACCCAACCCGTCGTTCAAGAATGAAAATCGACTGGGCGGTTTCCCTCGAGAAGGGGTACGTGCCGCAGAACCAGTTTCCGGCGAAATATCAATTTGACGTGGTGGCGGAGAATTGCAATTCCGATTACATCATCTTCGGGCTGACTGTAACTTCAGGGACGCAGGCGAACCTGGTCGGGATCAACAACCTGTACACGGGAGCGAGTCCGCAGTGCAATAGCGGATCACCCTGGGTGGCATTCGCCTACAACACGGTCACGCAAACCGGAGGACAAATTAAGACGTCGCCCGCGCTTTCCGCCGATGGAACCAAGGTGGCATTCGTGGAAAGCACGGCCAGCGGTTCGTACTTCCACGTTCTGGTCCTGCCAAATCCGATTCCGACGCCGCCGTCGCAGTCAGGCTCGGTCTTAACACCGCAGACTCCTACGTCGTGCGCCAAGCCGACGACGGCAGGCTGCATGACCACCCTTACCATTCAAACCAGCGCGACGGATTCGAATTCCTCGCCATGGGTGGACTACGGCACGGATACGGCCTACATTGGCACCGACAATGGCTTGCTGTATAAGATCACGCCGGTATTCGGCGGTGGCGCGCCGGCGCTGGTCAGCGACGCAAGCAATTGGCCGGTCACGGTTTCCACCAACAAATACAACACAGTGTTGACCGCGCCGGTTGTCGACGACACAGCCGGCCTGATTTTTATCGGCGATGGCGAGGGGTACCTGTATTCCGTCAAACTGGCCAGCCCCGCCAAGACGTTCACTGCGCAGCAGACAATCGGGTGGGTGTACGACGGATCCAATGACGGAAGCGGGCAAGCTGGGACCGGGCTCGTAGATCCGCCGATTGCGGTCACCGATCCCGCCAACTCCGCAACCGACCAGGTATTCGTCTTCACCGGATGCAGCATAGTGCAGGGCATCGGCGGGGCAGTTACCCAGCTTGCAGCGAACTTCGCGACCGGCTCAGCTTCAACAGCCAATACGGTGGACCTGGGATCAGCGAGCGGAGACGGGGACTGCACGGGAAAAAACGTTCACTCCGGAACCTTTGATAACGCCTTCTGGCTCAACGGGTCGACCTCGGGACACATGATCACCTGCGGCTTCGTGCAGTCTGGAGGCACACCGGCGAATCCACAGATGTATTTCTTTCCCTTCGCGAGTCATGTCATCACCAGTACGGGCAAATCCACATTTCAGATAAACACCAACAAAGGGGACGAGTGTTCGCCGCTGACCGAGTTTTACAACGGCACGACAGATCGATTGTTCTTCGGCGTGGGATCGACCGACGGATTCCTCGAGGCTTCCACCATTACAACTTCGCTGACGACGCCGACCTGCACCGGCGCGCCGACCTCCAGTTGCGTGACTTCTCCGAGCGTTCTTGGAGGCACCAGCGGAATTGTGATCGACAATCAACTCTCGAACGGTGGGACGAACATTTACTTCTCGACCATGGCGGCGGGGTCGGTGAACGGCCAGAAGTGCAACGTATCCGGCGGAACGGCTAACCCCTATTGCGCCGTGAAGCTCACTCAGTCGGCATTGCAGTAAAAAGGGTCGCCCGAACGCCGAGTTATTGATTCACGCCGCTTGCGAGAAAGCCGCCATCGACCGCAAGCAGAGTGCCAGTTACGAAGCTGGAAGAGTCGGACGCGAGAAAGACCGCTGCTCCAATCAGTTCATCGAGTTCGCCGAAGCGCCCGATCGGAGTGCGGATCAGTATTTCCTCCCCGCGCGGCGTGCCCATCACCAACTTCTCGGTCAAGGGCGTGCGGAAGTAGCCGGGAGCAATCGCATTCACGCAGACTCCATGCCGCGCCCATTCGACGGCCAGCGATTTCGTCAAAGACGCAACGCCTGCCTTGCTCGCGCAGTACGCCGCGACTTCATAAAGCGCCAGGAATGAGCCCATGGACGCGATGTTGATGATGCGTCCATACTTGCGCTCATTCATGTGACGTCCGAAAACCTGACACGCCCTCAATGTCCCGGTCAGGTTCGTGTCGATCAGCTTGTCCCAGTCGGCCTCAGGAAAATCCAGAGTAGGGGCACGCTGGTTGAATCCGGCCGCATTGATGAGGATATCCACCTTTCCCAGTGACTCGACGGAAGCCTGCAGCAAGTTCTCCAACGATCCTCGATCGCTCACGTCGCAACTCACACGCAGCGACCGTCGGCCAAGGCGCTCGATCTCGTCCGCAACCACATTCACCAGTTCCATGCGCCGCGCGCTGGGAATGACGTCGGCCCCGGCTTCTGCCAGCCCGCGTGCAAGCGTGCGGCCGATCCCGGAACTGCCGCCGATTACAACTGCCACCTTCCCATCGAGATCCAGTTGCTTATATCCCATGCTTCCTCAAAATTCTCCCGCCCTCCAGTCGTCACCCGTCGAACGTCACCAGTTAAACCTCACCAATTAAACAGGGTTCCGTCCAGTTTCCGGTTCACAGGCAGATATGCCCGCTCATAGGGAAACTTGGCTGCCAGCTGCTCGTTATAGTCCACGCCCAATCCCGGCGCTTCGCCCGGATGCAGGTGCCCATCCTTGAAATAGTAACCGTGCGGAAATACTTCATCGGTTTCAGGAGTGTGCCGCATATATTCCTGAATTCCGAAATTATTTACCGAAATATCGAAGTGGAGCGCGGCCGCCATCGCCACCGGGGAGAGGTCCGTCGCCCCGTGGCATCCAGTGCGGACGTGATACATCTCAGCCAGGGCCGCGATCTTCTTCAACGGAGTGAATCCGCCTCCGTGAATTACCGCCATCCGGATGTAATCAATTAGTTGTTCCGTAATTAACAGGTTCGCATCCCAAACCGAATTGAAAACCTCCCCTACCGCGAGTGGAGTCGTTGTGTGCTGGCGAATGATGCGGAAACCCTCCTGCAATTCTGCGGCAACCGGATCCTCCAGCCACAACAAGTGATACGGTTCCAGGCTTTTTCCCAGCCGCCCCGCTTCGATCGGAGTCAACCGGTGATGTACGTCATGGAGCAGATGGATCTCATCCCCGTATTTCAACCGCAGTGCCTCAAACAGCTTGGGGACATGCAGAAGGTATTTCTCGCTCGACCAGACGTTTTCCGGCGGCAACCCTTTTTCGGCAGGCTCGTAGAACAATTTATCTTTGGCGACGCCATACGTAGAAGGCAAGCCCGGGACGCCACTCTGTGCCCGAATCGCCAGATAGCCAAGCTCCTTATACTTGGCCACTTCGTCCACGGTCTCCTCGATGTCACGACCGTTGGCGTGACCGTAGGCGAGCACTCCCGTTCTACTCTTTCCTCCAAGCAGGTTGTACACCGGCGTGTTAAGCGCTTTGCCCTTGATGTCCCACAGCGCCGTGTCGACAGCGCCGATTGCGGTCATCGTTACCGGCCCCCGCCGCCAGTACGCGCCTCGGTAAAGGTACTGCCACATATCTTCAGTCTGGAACGGGTCACGCCCGATGAGGCAGGGAACCAAGTGGTCCGTAAGGTAGGAACCAACCGCCAGTTCGCGGCCGTTCAGCGTCGCATCCCCCAGGCCATACACTCCCTCATCGGTGTAAATCTTCAGAGTGAGAAAATTCCGGCCCGGACTGCAGACAAACACCTTGGCATCTGTGATCTTCACGCTGCCTCCTCAACCGCCTCTAGTGTATCGAAGGTCTCAGATCCGGCGCACCAAACCCTCGTTCGTCGCCTCTGGGTTGCGCACCAACAGCAAAATCAGAATCCGAGTTGGTCCACTGGTAGTCGAGCTTGAGATAACGCGCGAGAAGTGAGGGCGCCCGCCAGTCAATATAGTTGATGACCGTGGAAGCAAATAGTAGACCGCCGGTCCACCAGCGCACTGAAGCGATCGGTTTGCGCTGGTCCGCCATGCATGATAGTTCGCAAACCGCGCGTCAGGAATTAACTATCGCCTGCGATGTTTCACTCAGAGCAGTCTGCAAGGCCGGGCCGAGAAGCGATGCTGAGGCCTGGTCGAGATAGACGGTCGCGTCTGCGTGTGTGCGCAGAATCGATGCCGGAGCCATCGGACTGATTGTCCCCTCAAGGCAGAGTTTCACTGCTTGTGCCTTACGCGGACCCGGCACAACCGCCAAGATCTCCCGAGCCTTCAATATCTGGCGGGCTGACATCGAAATCGCCCGCTTCGGCACCTGCGAGATGTCGGCGAACCAGGCCTCGCCCACCTGCTGCTGCCGGCAAGCTTCATCCAGGTTCACGATGATGTAGGGTTCTTCCGTCTTAAAGTCAGCCGGGGGGTCGTTGAATGCGATGTGCCCGTTCTCGCCGATACCAAGAAACGCTATATCGACGGGCATCGATGCCAGTGCTCTACCTTCGCGCTGCACAACTGCCACAGGATCGGTGGCGTCTCCGTCCAGCAGATGGTAATTAACCATTCCGGTCTTCTGCACCAACTGCTCCAGCAGCATCTTGCGAAAACTCCCCGGATGCGTTACTGGCAAGCCAATATATTCATCGAGATGAAAAGCTTCCACCTTCGACCAGTCGGTCCCCGGCATCTTGGTCAAAACATCCAGAAATTCGAGTTGCGAGGCAGCTGTGGCAGCGATGATGCGCGCCCGGCCACGCTCGGTGATGGCACGGCAAATGGCCGAGGCAGCCTGTTCGGCCGCCGCCTGCCCGAGCGACACTCGATCCTCGAATACCTTGATGAGCATGAAGAACTCCCCGGTAACACGGCGCAGGCTTGCGTGTCACGGAGTGCGCAAATTATACAAAAGAGTGATGCCAGACAGACGCCGCCGTGAACGGAAGTTTCATTACGTGAAAGCCCAGGCTTCAGCATTAGCAGCAGTGCGGCGATTTGATGTATGACTTTACGCGGAGATCACACTTAGACTGTCCAAGAGGCGCCTCATGCGAAGCAACCTGTCATCTTTTCTCCGATTGATTCCAAAAATGCTGAACGCATTCCTTTTTATGTTGGTCGCTCTCGTCTCCTCCTCGAACGGAACAGCGCAAACGATTCGCGTCGATGCGACTCCCGGCCATGTCGTGAACAAATTCAGCCCTCTGTACGCTCTGGGCTCGACCGTTGACCGCGTCCCCAGCAATGCCACCGACATGTTCTTCCGGCCTGATCAGATCAAGCAGGTTCTCTCCGCAGGCTGGGGAGTCATCAGTTACCGGCAGAACACCGATTTGTTCGTGCAAGCCTGGCATTGGAATCCCCGGGGCAGCTGGAGCGATCCCACGGGCAAGGGATATTTCACTGGCTCGGCCACTCCCACCGATGAAATGATTCGCCACTCTTACGGTTACTCGCTCCGTCACCGAGGCTTCACCCGCAACGGCGGGTCGGAGTTCGACGGCTTTTCGCGCCTCGACGACGGAGATATCGAGTCGTACTGGAAAAGCAATCCCTACCTCGCCAAAGAGTTCACCGGAGAAGACGATTCGCTGCATCCGCAGTGGGTGGTGATCGCTCTCGACAAGCCAGAAAACGTCAACGCAATTCGCATCGCCTGGGCCGAACCCTACGCGCAAGCCTACGAAGTGCAGTACTGGGTGGGCGAAGGCGACGCCATGGACGACCAGGATAAAGGCGCATGGAAACCGTTCGCCTCAGGAACCGTAACCGACGGAAAAGGCCGCACGACCACGCTGCGTCTGGATTCCTCCCCGGTGACCACGAAATTCGTGCGAGTGTGGATGACTCGCTCTTCGAACACATGCGACACCCATGGATCGAGCGATCGCAGAAACTGCGTCGGCTACGCCATCCGCGAGCTTTACCTCGGAACCATCGACGAAAAGAACGAATTCAGAGATCTTCTTCAGCATTCACCCGATCAAAAGCAAACGCTGACTCTATGCTCCTCGGTCGACCCTTGGCACGAGCCTTCGGACCTTTACATAGCGCCGGACCGCATGGAATCAGGCGATCAGCCCGGCTTTGACCTGTTCTTCACCAGCGGAATCACCCGCGGTTTGCCCGCCATTATTCCTGTGGCGATGTTGTACAGCACGCCCGAGGACGCGGCAGCCCAAATGGCATACATAAGGAAGCGTGGCTATCCCGTGTCCTACATCGAAATGGGCGAAGAGCCCGACGGCCAATACATGCAGCCCGAGGACTACGCCACTCTCTATCTGCAATTTGCCACGGCTCTCCATCAAGTCGATCCAAACTTCAAGCTGGGCGGCCCCGTCTTCGAAGGAGTCACTGAGGACATCAAAGCCTGGCCTGACGCGCAGGGCCGCACGTCCTGGCTCAGCCGCTTTCTCGACTATCTGAAAGCTCACGGGCGCCTGCAGGATCTGGCTTTCATGTCATTCGAGCACTATCCCTACGACGGATGCGAAACACCCTGGGAAAATCTCTATCAGGAACCTGAGTTGATCACTCACATCATGAAGGTCTGGCGCGATGACGGCTTGCCCGCTGGCATTCCGCTGCTCGACACCGAAACCAACGATCACGGCGGCGAGGCCGCAGTCGACATCTTCGGCGCTCTCTGGCTCGCCGACTCTTTCGGTGGCTTTCTAACCGCGGGCGGGCAATCGACGCACTACTATCACGCCTTGTCCTACTCTCCGCCGCATCCCGCCTGCGCCAACAGTTGGGGAACCTACCACATGTTCATGGTCGACGATCATTACGAGATTCAGAAGAAGACCGCGCAATTCTTCGGTGCGCAGATCCTTACGCAGGAGTGGGCCCAACCCAAAGACGCCGAGCACAGGCTCTATGCAGCTTCAAGCGACGTGAAAGACTCCGACGGACACGTATTGGTCACGGCCTATCCTCTACAACGCCCGGATGGCCAATGGTCCGTCATGCTGATTAACAAAGACCACGATCATGCTCATGAAGTCCGAATTGTCTTTCATGACGCAGACAAGAACCGCGATGCGTTCTTGACCGGACCGGTCGCGATGATCACATTCGGCAAAGCGCAATACCAATGGCACGCTGACAGGAAGAAGGGCTATGCCGATCCCGACGGTCCAGCCGCGACGTCGCAAACCACAGGTGGAGAAAATGCTGTGTACAATCTGCCAGCCGCGTCGTTGACTGTGCTTCGGGGAAAATTGCAGGCGGCAAAATAGTAATCCGGACAAATGATTTTCAGTGCTTGCAGTCTTTTCGCACGGCAATCAGCGAAACCTGCTCCAGGTCAGGATAATGCCCATCCTTGTCGGGAGTGCGATCCGCGGGCGCGAGCTGTTGGATAGTCGTCCGCGCCGGCAGCGCACCTCGAAAATATTTTCCATACACTTCGTCAAATGCCGACGCGTCCGCCATACTGTCGAGGTAAACATTCGTGGACACGACCTGGCAGAAATCCATATCGGCTTCTTCAAGATTGTCCATCTGGTTGCGCATCGTCTGCCGAAGTTGAACGGCTGTGTCGGACGTGAAGACTCCCCCGTTCGCTCCGGGGATAAACCCACTCTTCGCGGAACAATACAACGTATCCCCCGCAAACACGCAGGGGCTCGCCGTAGGACTGGGCGGCATGTTTTTCGGACGCACAGCCCGCCGCTCCTTCAAGTCGCGAACCGCAACCCCGGTGTACTCAATTTGTGCCCCGCCGGGCAGACTCGAGACCTCGATCGTAGCGCGCGCCGGAGTGTTTCCAAACTCAAACCGGCTCGCATAGTGCTGATTCATGACCCGCGCCGGGAAACTCGCAAGCAAGTAAGGATTCACGAAGACCATGTGTCCGAGGTCGAGTCCGGCTGCCCCCACCACGGCCTTCATGCGGTCCAGCGCGAAGTCTACCTGGGCCGCGGGATCGTCCGAAACTTTGTCGCCTGCAATAGCCGGCATAGCAGAAACAAACAAGCGATCGTGCGTAAGGATGCCAGGCGAAAACGGTTCGTCCGACTTGTAGCCCGGCGGAGAAACAGCCCGCCTTTCCGCGAGATTGCGCACTGCGACTGCATTGATCTCAATCGGAGGATCAGGAAGCCCGGCAACTCCAAGCACAGCGCGAGCCGGCGGAACCTTCCCAAAAAACTCGCCGAACACACGGTTCATTTCTTCGTACTTGCTGATATCGGTGAGGTAGACCGTGGTGTAGACGACGTGATCCATCGTCAAGCCCGCGGCTTCGACAACTGATTTCAAATTATTGAGGGTTTGCCGGACCTGGGCCGAAAATGTTGCCGGCAACGCGCCATTCGCACCGCGAGGGCCTTGACCCGAAATGTAGATATAGTCTCCCGCATCCACACTAGATGGGCCGACACGAGGCGCCGCAGGAGATTGTTGGGGAGGCGCAGCCCCTGCCTGAGCTTGTACGGCCACAGCAGACCAAAGCAACAATCCAGCAAGGAATAATTTCATCCAACCCTCAGCATTTGGCAGGGAATCGCGATGCTATGCTGCTTTTCCCTTTTGCGCCGCTCCCAGAACGCCGCGCAATCTTTGTCCCACGATCATCTCTTCACCGGGCTGAATCGTCATCGAGACTAGTTCGATGTGGGTAGCCTGCGGCCGCTCTTTCCTCGTCGGGTTCGGCTTGCCCTCGCGCACCGACTTTACCAGGCTGGGATTATCCGCACCGAGCACTTCGATCACGGGATCGCCCGCACGCAGAGCCTGCACACAGTCCGCGATGGTGAATCCCCAAGCCTTCTGATCCCACGAGACCTTCAGGGTAGGATAGCGGTTCCCGTCATCTGGAATGTAGATACTAGTCTCTACTCCCGGCACAGTCTCCACCAGCTTCCTGATGTTGTCCACGCGGTCGTTCCACTCGCGGTAGAGTTTCTTCTCATCCAATGTCAGCCAGGTCTCGACGGCAGTGAGGCAGCCAATCATTTCTTCCTTCCCCACCTTCATGGGACGGCACACGGCTCCCTCCCGTGGGCTGGAATTCATGAGGGCTGCCTCGATCAGATCCTTTCTCCCGAGAAGCACCCCGCTGCACTGCGGCCCGCGCAGGCCTTTCCCACCTGAGAACGTGTAGAGGTCGATTCCCATTCGAGCGTACAGCTTGAGATTATCCGCCGGAGGAATTCCCGCGGCATCGTCGAGCAGCAGCGGCACCTTGTGATCTTTCGCGATCGCGAGCTCCTTCTGCAACTCGTCGCCGAGGTGCGTGGTGTAGATCATTGCCGTCTTCTGGTTGATGGCGTTGGCAAGCTCCTCTGGTGAATAGGTGAGCACCAGCTTCGCGCCCGTCAGCCGGATCGCACTATCGAAGGCGCTCCGCCCGCCGCACATAATCACTTCGTTCTTGAGGCCGGTGGTGTCGGGAAGTTGCCAGACAAGCTTGTCATCCGCGCCTGCCATGCATGCTGCGGTTGAAACCGCCATGGCGCCAGCGGCGCCGGAGGTGATCATTCCAGACTCCGCACCGGTAAGCTCCGCCAGTCGCCGCCCAATGCCACGCTGCAGATCCAGCACATTTACGAAATATTTCCCGGCTTCGATCTCAGCTTCGCTGACTTCAGGAAACTCCAGCGAGCCACTGAGGAAGGTCCAGGTCCCTCGGCAATTGATGACAGTTTTCACTCCCAGGCGGGTGTAACAATTTTGTCGCGGGTCTTTACCCACTGCGGTCGCAGCCTTCGCGTAAAGGTCAGCTACAGCGATCTGGCTCAGCAGCGGTGCGGCCGCTGCCCATTTCATGAACGATCTACGGTTGGATTTCATTACCTGCATTTCAAAGCCTCCAGGATTAGTTGCCTACTCTTCATCCTCATGCAACGGGACGCGCGCTCGAACCGCCAGAATATAAGCCTTCGCCCCGGGTTTGTCCTGATTGTAGAAGCCGACCGTGCAATTGGGACGAAAGTAGTAAGCCTCTCCTGCTTTGGCAGGATAGCGGCCTGCGACGCCGTCCATTCCGCTGCCCGCAACCATTTCGCCCTGGCCATCGATCACCAGATAAATTTCCTCTGCGAACTCGTGATGGTGAGGCCAGTTCGTGCCGCCGGGCGTGAAGTCCATCCAGAAAAAACTGTCCATCACGTAAGCTTCATCAATCAAGTCCCGCTTCCCACTGCGTAGTCCAACCAGAAGTTTGTACAAAACTGAATTGGGGTGACCGCTGACCGTCTCCTCTTTGGCATCCCCGAGGTTAGCGACCTTCGGATGAGGCATCGCAGCGCCGATCGCAATCGATTTCGGGATTTCGAACCCCATCACCAGCACGCGCACCGGCTGGTCTGAGTTGTTGGAGAGCGAATGCTTCACCCCGGGGGGCAAATAGGTGAAGTCATGCTTGCGGAGCGCCTGTGTCTGTTCTTCATAATGCAGCACGCTTCCGCCTTCGACCACAAAATAGATCTCCTCCTGGCGATCGTAGGTCACCGTCTGGCAGTTCCCGCCAGCATCCAGAGTAACTTCCCCGAACCGCGTTACAGTTTGGAGAGATCGATTGTCCTTGTCGCTTTCCCCGAACATCGGCCGGTAGTGACAAGTTTTCGAGGTGAGATCAGCTTTCGCCTCCACCAGATCGGGAACGTAACGATGCAGCCATGTGGGATCGATTGGCCGATCTTGTCCGCTGAGCCCTTGTCCCAGCAACAGCGAGAATAGCAGCAATTTCAACGCTCGCGATTCCACGATCGATTTCGTTCCCGCCGAGGCTTCAATCCCGGGCATGAGGCGTCTCATCCTTTCCTGAGTGGGCCTCGCGCAGGATGTAGCCGACTAAATCATCAAGCTCAGCGCTGCTGAGCCGGCGCGCGTAATCGACCGGCATGGGATCTCCACTTTTTCGCTGCACCGAGACCAGGCTCGATTTCATGAGCAAATAAAATCGCCCATCTCCGTCCTGCAGTTGCAGGGAAGCGTTGTCTTCGTTGCGAATCATTCCCACAAACGTGCGCCCATCCCGTGCCACCACGGTCGCGGTCTCCTGCTGTGCTCCACTCGGCCGGACGATCGCATCGCGAATCTCGTTCCCCGGATGGTCTCGGGCAAACCCTGCGAGGTCTCCGGCGACGAACTGACCTCGCTCTAAGATTTGGTGACAAGCTGAGCAACCGGCCTTTCCGAAGAAGAGATCCTTGCCACGGACCGGATCGCCGGGCGCGGAGCTTCCAGCGGACTTGCCTTGCAGCAATCGTATGTGAGCAACGATCGCCTGACTATCCTCTTTGCCAATGCTTGGAAAACTCGGCATCCCTTCTTCCGGAATCCCATCGTGAATCAAGTTGAGCAGCGCATCATCCGAGAGCCCTTGCACCGCCGGCCGGCGGATGATATCAGGCGCATGCTCACCTCCGAGCCCGTCGAGTCCATGGCAAGTCGCGCATTTCGCCTCGAAAAGGTTTTTCCCCCGAGAAGAATTCGGGTTCTGGCAAAAGACGCTGCCGATTGCGCCGAAAAGCATGAAGACCGACCCAAGCGCACGAACGATTCGCCAGGTCACGTCGCTCTTCTCATAATCCGTACTGAAAGACACTTTCGCAGAGAGTGGCACCACCAACAGTGAACCTGATATATCACAGAATCCGCTTGACGCAAATCAAATTATTGCGTTTGATTGGTTTTGGTTTCGTTCCGTGAAAACGCTCATGCATCCTGAAGCGGTTGTCCAGGAGGTGCTCCGGCGCGGTACGAACGCCGATCCTACACCGGACATGTATCATGGCAGCGCGGATCAAGAAAGCGGATTCAGAAAGAGGGAATGATGCGGCGCTTCGCGGTAGCTTTGCTTTTTTGGTTGTTGAACCTGAACCTTGCATCAGCACAGGCTAAACCTGAGCCGAACCCGCCGAGCTCGTTGTGTCGCGTCGAGGCCTCGAATTACAAGGGTTGGAGCGCAGAGGAGCTTTCCAATCGCTGGCTCAAACTGGAAATCGTACCGCAAAATGGCGGACGGCTAATGCAGGTGATTTTCAACGGACATCCATATCTCTTCGTGAATTCCAAGTACGAAGGAAAATATCTGCCACCTGACCCATCGCGGTGGTTTAACTACGGAGGCGACAAGATCTGGTTGCTACCGGAGGGAAATGACAACGAACAGCAGTGGGTGGGCAATTCTGATCTGATCGACGACGGCCCCTACGCCTTTCGAAAGCTTTCGGAAGGCCAGGAGTGCGAAATCGAGCTGATTGGCCCCGCCGATCCGCAGACCGGGATTCAAATTCGGCGCACGATTCACATTGACGCCGATTCCCCGCGAATCCGCTTTCACGCCACCATGCAGAATAAGACAGGGCACGTCATCGAGTGGTCCATGCAGTCCGTTTCGCAGTACAACACCGCCGACGCGTCCGCCCCGTCGCGGAGGAACAAGAATTTCTGGACCTTCACCCCGGCGAATCCATCCAGCAGCTATCTCAACCGTTACCATGTGCGCTTCGGCCCAGCAGAGAACCCAGCTGTCTCCGTCAGGGACGACGGTCTCTTCGCGCTGCACTACGCGCACCTCGCCGCCGAACTGTGGCTCGATTCGACAGCCGGATGGCTCGCGGTCGTCGATGGCGACAGCCGCTATGCTATGGTCGAGCGCTTCCGCTACGAAAAGAACGAGACCTATCCCGGCAAGGCTTCGGTTATTTTCTGGATGAATGGCCCCGAGACAAGGCTGAGTCCCGAGGGCGAACCTTCGCTGACTTCCGGCGGCGATGGAACTCCGATTTATCTGGAAGCTGAGATTAACAGCCCGCTCGTCCAGTTGCGGCCGGGCGAAACTCGCGATCTCGACACGGAGTGGTTTCCCACCCGCGTCGGCAGCGAGTTCCATGGCGTCGAGAATGCTGGCATCGTGGTACGGCCTCTGCAGGCAACGCGCCTTGAAAGCGGTCACATCCGGCTCTCGGGCTCGTTCGGAGTTTTCTTCGCGGGACGTCTGATCGCTCATCTCTACAACGAACACGGCGCTAGCGTGGGGACCATGCCGCTGACCCAGGCCGACCCCACCGATCTTGTCGTGCTGGAGACGGAGTTAACCCCTCCGGCAAAGTCCTCCCGCATCTCGCTGCATCTCGAAGACTCGAACGGTTTGGACCGTGGCGCTCTTCAGGAAGTTCAAGTGAGCGAGCCCGAGAATCACTGAAATGAAATCATTCAAGAAAGAGTTCACCGTGGCCGCGCTGGCCGCCGTCAGTCTGTTCTGTTCTTCCATCACGGGACAACAGGCTGGACAACACAGGGCGCAGCAGAAGGGACAACCAGGCCAGGCTCCGGTCGTTGCCGACGCGAACGTGAGCCCGGACGACCTCCTGACGCAGCCTCCCGCAGCCAACTGGACTTCCTACAACGGCGACTACACCGGACGCCGCTTCAGCGCCTTGCGCCAAATCACTGCGGCGAATGTTGCCGGCCTTCGCGCAGCGTGGATCTTTCATGCTTCGAATACCGAGAGGCTGGAAGTGACGCCCGTGGTGGTGAGAGGCGTAATGTACGTTACCGCCAGTAACGATGCATGGGCGCTCGACGCCCGCACCGGCCGGGTTATCTGGCATCACCCGAGGCCGGTGAGCGCAGGATTGCTCGACGACGCCGCAGCTCATAAGAACCGCGGCGTCGGCGTCTGGAAAAACTTCGTCTACATGGAAACCGATGATGCCCACTTGCTTTGTCTCGATGCGCGTACCGGACGCCTGCTTTGGGATGTGATGTACGCCGACAAGGCAAAACATTATGGCGCAACCAGCGCTCCGCTGATCGTAAAAGACGAAGTGATCGTCGGAACCTCGGGCGGTGATTCCGGCGTGCGCGGTTTCGTCGCAGCTTACGATGCCGCAACCGGCAATCTGAAATGGCGTTTCTGGACCATCCCCGGACCGGGCGAATTCGGCTCGTCCAGTTGGCCCGGCGATTCCTACCTCCACGGCGGGGCCACCACGTGGATGCCCGGTACCTACGACCCTAAACTCGACACTGTATATTGGACGACCAGCAACGCAGCTCCGGATTTCCTGGGAGACTCTCGCCCCGGCGACGACCTCTACACCGCCTGCGTCCTGGCCCTGAACCCAAGTACTGGCGCCTTGAAGTGGTACTTCCAGTTCACTCCTCACGACCTATACGACTACGACGCCAACGAAACGCCCGTGCTACTGAGTGCGAAAGTAAACGGCCGAATGCGCGACTTGCTGGTGCAGGCCAATCGCAACGGATTTCTTTACGTCCTCGACCGCACTGACGGAAAGTTCCTGAAGGCGACACCATTTGTGAAAAAGCTGGACTGGGCCAAAGGAATTGATGCCGCGGGCCGCCCCATACTCTCAGGAAAAATACCCACCGCCGAGGGCACCGAGATTTGTCCGAGCATCGACGGAGCCACGAATTGGTTCTCGCCTTCCTACAATCCCGGCACCGGATTCTTCTACGTCATGGCGCTCGAGAGTTGCAGCGTCTTTTTCTCTCACCCACAAGAATTCGTCCAGGGCCAGACGTTTTACAATACGGGCACGAAGCTCGCGCCCGATGACCATGCCCAGAAAGTTCTTCTCGCGTACTCCGTGCCCGAGGGGAAAATCGTTTGGCGCTATCCCCAGGTCGGCAGGGGCAATTCCTGGGGAGGGACGCTGACCACGGCAGGTGACTTGGTGTTCTTCGCGAACGACACGGGTGGGTTCGAGGCGGTCGGAGCGCGGACCGGCCGCGCACTCTGGCAATTCAACACCGGCCAGTCCATGCACGCCTCACCCATGAGTTATGCGGTCGACGGAGTCCAATACGTGGCGATTGCCGCGGGCAGCGATGTGATCAGCTTTGCGCTTCCTCACGAATGAATTTATAAATCACAATCCTGGAATCCATCGCATGGCATTGTCGCGAAATATCTTCTGGAGCACCGGCTGGGGCAGGTTCAATCCATGCACCTGCTTGCCTCTCACCGTAAGCGTCTCGGTCGTGGCCAGGAATTTCCAGTCGCGCGCATAAGTAGACTGCCACTCGGTCAGAGCATCCGGAAGCTTGTCATCCACGTGTAAATCGAGATCAGTGCCGTACAACACGCGATCCTGATACTTGATCAGAAATGCGCTCACCTTGTCCGGCGGCATCAGCATGAGGTATTCCATTCTCGCCGCGGTATCGATGGCAAAATTTGGATACTTGTCCAGATGGCTGGCTATGCTGTCGAGACTCCGCTCCATGCTGCCCAGGTGAACTCCCACCATGCGCAGCTCGGGATTGTTAGCGAGCACATGATCGCGCGCATCGAGAATCTTCTGTTTCGATGGGAACCCGGACCGGTTGGCGACGTACCATTGCGGATTTTCCTGGTAGTAGGACCACGACGGATCAGCCGCATCCGGTGGTCCCCACGCCACATCCGGTTCGGCCTGGTGCGTCATGAGCGTTTTACCATGTGCGGCGATGTCTTTGTAAATCGGCTCGAACTTCGGATCATCGGCCATGATGTATTTCCCGCTGCTATCCTTGATTTCCATCCCGATGTTTTTCCAGATCTTGACTGCCAAAGCCCCTTGCGCAAAATCGCGATCGATCTGCTGGATGGCGTCAGCGCTGAATGACCCTCCACCAAACTTGTAGGGATCGAAGGTCGTACACAGCGCGACGTGGCCGCCGCTCGACCGCACCAGCGCCCGCGCATCATCGATCTGCCCCTGCAAATCCTTGCGATGCGGATTCGAGTCGTCCATCACAAGGATGTCCATCAGTTTCAAGTTCAGCCGTTCGAGCATCTTCTGAAATGCGGGATCGGTCTTGAAAACGTGAACGTGGACGTCAATGGGATGGATCGCTGCGAACGCACGGAGAGCACCTTCGTCGCCGGCGGGTTTCGCCGCCATAGAAGCCGAAGTCGGTGCTTGAGACGTGGCAGAGAGAACGATCGAGAGACCGAAAATAACTTGAGCAACAGTTCGTGCCGAACCTGTCATCGGAGAGCTCCTCACTTGTCCGGTTGATAACGCTTGATGTTTGGAGGATCAAAAGTCGTCGGCATATGGCCGGAGATGCGCACCTGGAAGTGATCGTCCCCACTAAGCCCGCCGAGACCAGTAGCGGTCAAATGTACGCTGTATTCCCCCGGCATCGTATAGGCATGATTCACTTCACTGCCCTCCACGGTCACGCCGTCGCCGAAATCCCAGCGATAGGAGAGCACCGCAGCGCCGCCCTTGCCGTGGGCCGCAAACTTCAGCATAGCTCCCGCGTTCGCTTCAGAAGGATGATCCGTAGCCACGGTCGGAGCGACTGCGGGAATGCGCGCGTCGACAATTTTCAACACACGCACCGAATGAGCCGGCTGATGAATGGCCAATACGCCGGAAGTTGGAACAGGCATCTCCTGTTTCTCCAGAACATCGGTAACCGTGTACTGGCCCGTCGCAGGCAATCCGGCAGTTGTGAGGTCGATCGAGTGATCCCTCTCCTTGTCGGTCCAATTAAAGACGGTGAGAATGCTTTGCCGGTTCTCCTCCTTGAGAAAGAAAATACTCGGCTGCGCATCTTCGGCCGCGAAATTCATCAGATCCAACGGAACCGATGCCTTGCCCAGACGAACCATATCGATCAGATCCTGATTCTGAATCAACGCAAGGCGCTCAGGCGCTTTCGAGAGCGACGGAAGATCGTCTCCAATCTCAAACATCCCGCCCGAAACCGCAGCGAGCGCAATCGAGACTCTGGCCTCATCCAACGTAGCTGGCTTAGCGCTCTCGTGCCAGGACTGATCGCGAATCGTTTGCGTTGAAACGGTGAAAGCATCCGGGTCGGCCACGAAAAAATTACGATTCATGTAGTATCGCGCCGCAATTCCCGGCGCGGCATCCTTGCTGGCTTCGAACTTGTGTCCCGTATCCTGCGAGATCCGGCCATAATCCACATAACCCACCGGGTTCAGCATGACGCTTCCATCTTTATCTAAGTAGACCTCGTCCCCGACCGTCTCGCGGATGATCTTCAGCCCGATCCTCTGGGCCTCCAGAGCAGTCGTATCCGGCTTGTAGAAGTAACCTTCAATCGCACTGTCGTCCATGAAATCCATCTTGATGGAATGCACGCCCCACTCATTCACCAGGAGGGAATAAGTCTTTCGCAGATACTCCTGGGCCCCGGGGTTGGTAGTGTCCAGCACGAACAGCTGATCCTTATTACGCACGACCGTGCCGGCATGGATCGGCTGCCCCTTTGCGTTCTTCACCAGCCAGTCCGGATGATTCTGATATACCCACGAGCGCTCCGACACTTCAAAGGGCGCAGTCCAGATCGCGGGAACCAGCCCCAGGCCGCGCACCTTATACTCCAACGCTCCCAGACCATGGGGGAACAAAGTTGCGTTCGGAGTGCTGTATTCTCCGCGGGCGTATTGGTAGCCTTCGTCGATGTGGAAAATGTCATAACCGAGCGATTTCAAATGCTCCGCTTCCCATCGGGCATTGGTCAGCGCCGCGGCCTCATTCAACCCGAAGTAGTACGCGGTCCAACTCCACCAGCCCATCAGCGGAGGTGCCGATGTCCTGGCATGGTGAATCTGTCGAATCAGCGAAGCATAGGTGTCCAGTTGCCGGCGGTAATCCGTGCCTAGACTGAAGAGCACACGCTCCGCGGCAAGCTCCGCGCCCGCGGCAACCGGCAAGCTCAACTGCACCTGATCCTCCGCCGAGGAATGCTCAAGAGAATTTTCCTTCTCCATCTCGGTCGTCCCCGTCGAATCGACCTCGTAGGACGCCGGATGAACTGCGTTGCCGGAAGAGGCAAGTTGAAGCCGCAGAATGGTGAGAAATCGTTCGGAAGTGAGCGCGCCGAGAAACAAGCTCTGATGGCTCCGGCGATTGTAGATGAGCTGGCTGCCGACGGCGCGATGCATCTGCTTTTCGGCATCTGCAAAATCGCGGATCGTAATCGCGGGCCGGTCCTCGCTGAAACTGTCGGAGAGAACTCGATTCTCGAGGTCCGGTCCTCCCAGGTCGATAATCGGAGCGGCGGTTGCCTCCACAGAACGAATGCTTTCTACGTGGATGGCTTTTCCTGTCGTATTCCGCACCGTCACTTGAATGTCGCCGAAAGGCTCGCTCGCGTAGGCGCGCAGATGGTAAATCAGGTCGGGCCGGCCGCTTAATCCCGAGTAGGTCACTTGCCAGTCCGTCGCCTCTCCCAGTTCTCCCTGAGCTTGCGAATGTTCTACGGCATGCTGCGGATAATCGCCTGCATGAAGCCAGAGCCCATCCACCTCGACCGCGACTCCCGCCCGCAAGGCGTACGAATTGGATCCTGGCATCGCAATGGCGTACGTGCCGTCTGGGCTCACCTTGATTTGCAAGCCGTGTTCCGCGCCAGCCGACTGCGCCTGGAGCGCAATCGCGCCGCCACCCACAAGCAGCAAAGCCACCGTAAGTCTCACCGCACAGCCCACCCTGAATTGCCCGATCCAATCGTTGATCACCGATTCCTCCATTGAACTAGCCCGCCCATTCTAGCCAGTTTTCCGCGAAACGTCCGCCGACACGAGAAAAATCACGAGTCGCAATCCGACTCGGCAATCCCTTCGGAATACTGTAGACTCGTACCTCGGAAGAAGTGCAACCTCAGGCTGGGATTCAGCTAACGAAGTCCGAACCGCCACCCGGCCAAGAAAAGACATGGTTGAGCATATGCGACAGCAAGTTCTGCATGTCATTGCTGCAAGCCTCCTGGGTTGTCTGGCCACGGCCGGCGCACAAGCCCAGTCCGACGCCGCAAAAGTCTTCAAGACGAACTGCTCGCTGTGCCATGCAGACGATGGCAGCGGTAGTTCGCCAACCGGCAAGGCCATGAAAGCCAAGGACCTGCGATCTGACGAAGTTCAAAGCCAAACCGACGCGGCGCTCATTGAAGTGATCACCAAGGGCCGAGGGAAAATGCCGGCGTTTGGCACCAAAATCAAGCCCGATGGTGTGGCGAGCTTGGTAGCTTACATCCGAAGCATTGCGCTTAAGAAATAACGCTCGCCAAGCTGGGGCTTCGGCAACGACTGATCGCCTGACTCGAGACGTGAGGCATCGCATGTTCGAAGGCGCAACAGATTCAGAATCCGCGACCTCAAAACCTTCACCCTCTGTACCGTCTCCCGAAAACAGGCGCTCGTTTCTCGGAGTTCTGCTCGGACTCGGCTCGCTCTTTGTGGGCGCCCTTCTTGCGGTGCCCCTCACTCGATTTGCGCTGTTCCCTCTGCTGCGGAGAACGACTGAACTCAAAGGTTCACCGGTTGGAGAACTCAGCGAGTTTTCCCAGTTGTCCGACCCCGCGATGCGGACCATTCAGATCGAACAAGTCGATGGCTGGCGTAAAGCCATATCGGAAAAGGCAGTCTATGTGACCAAGGACGCTCAGGGCCAGCTCCGCGTTCTCACTTCAATCTGTCCGCACCTGGGTTGCACGGTCCCCTGGAATAAGGAAAAGAAACAGTTTGTCTGCCCCTGCCATGGCGCCACCTTTGCCGCCGACGGAACCCGCGTCAGCGGGCCCTCGCTGCGGGGAATGGACACTCTCGAAACCTCAGTTCAGGATGGCAAACTGGTCGTGCGATTCCAATACTTCCGGCAACTCGTTTCTGACAAAGAAGTCATAGGTTGAGACGGAATGCACTCGACGCATACCACTGAAGGCGGTTCCCCTTCGCGACCCGAGTCCGGGCCATGGGTGTGGCTGAACCACCGCACCGGCCTGGATGATCTGCTGCACAGCGCTCTCGATGAACCCATCCCCGGCGGCGCGCGTTTCGCCTACATATTCGGTTCCGGGCTGCTCTTCATTTTCATTTCGCAAGTGATCACCGGAATATTTCTCGCGCTGTACTACGTCCCTTCGGCCGATCATGCGCACACCACGGTCGCATACATCACCAAGGCGGTAACGGCTGGATCCTTTCTCCGCAGCCTGCACGCCTACGGCGCCAGCGCGATGGTCGTCGTTTTATTCCTGCACCTGTCGCAAACCTACATCTACGGATCCTACAAAGGCCGGCGCGAGATCCTTTGGCTCTCGGGATGCGTTCTCTTCGGTCTGGTCCTCGCCATGGCCTTCACCGGCTATCTGCTGCCCTGGGACCAGCGAGCGTATTTTGCCACCGCCGTAGGAACCAACGCCATCAGCGAAGTTCCCTGGATTGGCGAGAGCCTTAAGCGCCTCGTCCGAGGCGGCACGGACATGGGCACACTCACGATCTCGCGGTTTTTCGTGGCCCATGTTTTCTTTATTCCAGCCTGCATCTTCGCACTTGTGGCAGCGCACATTGTGTTATTTCGCAAAGCCGGAGCGGCGGGACCCGTCGATGAGGATCCCTATCATCCCAAGCAGGAAGTGGAACTTTTTTACCCCCGCCAGGTGCTGATGGATTTGTCGCTGACGGCGCTGCTGATCGCGGGTCTTGGCTTGCTGTGTTTTTTCGTCCCCATGGAACTCGGTCCACCTGCCAACCCGGCGGACGCGCAATACATACCTCGTCCAGAATGGTATTACCTGCCGATATTTCAATGGCTGAAATACTGGCACGGGTCAGCCGCGATCATCGGAGTGCTTGTCATTCCAACGCTCCTCGTCCTGGCAGTGCTTGCGCTCCCTTTTCTGGATCGCAGCGTCGAGCGGCGCCCCTGGAAACGTCCGATAGCGATGGCAGCCTACGCATTCGTGGTACTCGCGCTGGTCGGCCTCGGTCTCCGGAGTCAGTATCTGGATCGGGGCGACCCCGGTGTGGCCCAGCAACTGGCGAAGCAGAAGGCCGAAGAAGCTGAGTACGCGAGCAAGCCCTTTGAGCCGGAACTCTCTTCCGCGTCTCTTACCGCAGAAAATGCGACCCTCGCAGACCCCTTAGCCGCGAGAGGAAAAACCATCTTCGAAGCGCAATCGTGCAATGCCTGCCACGGGGATGGCGGAGTCGGTACAGCCGCAGCCCCGCCGCTGATTGGTATAAAAGCAAAATTCTCACCCGACCAACTGGCCGAGCTTTTCAAACATCCCACCGCGAAGATGACCGCAGGCGGCATGCCTCCCATCGATCCTCCGCCAGATGATTTGAAGGCACTGATCGCCTACGTGGAGAGTCTCAAGTAAATTAAGCCTTCCTGCGCAAATGAAACCCCCGTCAGGAATTCGGAGCGATAAAATCGCGAGCTTCCGGCTGCGGCGACACCATCTGTCGGATGCCGCGCCCGAAGATCAAGATCCGGTCACAATCTGTCGCGATATGTGCGGCGTGCAGGCGCAGGTCATGTCGGCCGCGTATCTTCAGCTCTGGACGCGCAATCACGCCATCACACGTGCGCAGATTGAAAACGCGCTGTGGGAGACTCGCACTCTGGTCAAGACATCGCTCATGCGCCAGACCCTGCATTTCATTCCCACCAACGAATTCCCCCTCTACATCGCTGCCCTAAGACCAAGCCGCCTCGCTCAGGCAATGCGCGTCATGCAGAGATGCGGCATTACGCGCGACGAGAGCGCAGCACTGATCCCCTTGATCATGGAGACCCTCGCTGCCGGACCACTTAGCAGGCCTGCCATCGCCGCCGCCATTCGTCCCAAAGCCAGCAAGCGAGTGCGTTTCTGGATGGAGAACTCCTGGAGCCTGGTTCGTCTCCCGGTGGCAGAGGGACTGGTTTGTTACGGCCGCGGTGAGGGCAACAAAATCGTTTTCATACGCACGGACCATTGGCTGCCGAAGCTGCAGCTCGAGTTGATGTCCGCGACTGAAGCGCAGTGCACTCTCCTCCGAAAATATCTGCGTGCCTACGGCCCAGCTACTCTGACTGACTTTTCGCACTGGGCGGGCATCCCGATGCAAGAGGTAAGACCGCTGCGCACCTTGCTCGAACCTGAACTGGCAGAGATTCCCGGCGACAAAAAGAATTGTCTGTTGCTGCGTGAGGACGTAGAAGCTTTAAACCGAAGTGCTGTGCCAGGAGGTTCGATTCGCCTGCTGCCGCTCTTCGATTCCTATCTGCTCGCTCACCAAGAAAAAGACCATCTCCTGAGCCCGAAGCACTACAAGCGTGTCTACCGCAATCAGGGCTGGATCTCGCCGGTGGTGCTCATCGATGGCGTGATCGCGGGCGTCTGGTCTCACAAACTTCAAGGCAAGAGGCTGCTGGTAAGCATCGAGCCAGTCCGCAAGCTCTCCAAGAAAGAACGCGCCGGAATCGAGCGCGAAGCCAAACACCTCGCGCTTTTCTTCGATAGCGAACTCGACCTCCAGTTCCCCTGAGAACGCAGCTTCCGGCACCTGCCCGGATTTGCTTTTGTCGCCGCTCCATATGAGGATAGCAGTGCATGATCGTGAACTTCGCCGAGCGGGCGCACAACCACAACTGGGAACTCGACCCGGTCACTCGCTCCCTGCTCGATACTGATTTCTATAAACTGCTGATGCTGCAGTTTATCTGGAAGCATTACCCGAAGACGCGGGTGCAGTTCACTCTCTTCAATCGCTCCTCCAGCGGTCCCGTAGACACTTTTGCCCACGAAGAACTCATCGAGCAGCTCGATCACGCCCGAAACGTCCGCTTCCGCAGGTCTGAACTGGTCTGGCTCGCAGGCAACACGTTCTATGGCCGTCGCGGAATCTTCGAGCCTGCCTTCCTCGAATGGCTGGAGCGCGACTTCCGATTGTCCGACTACGAGCTCTCAGTGAAGGATGGCCACTTTCATCTATCCTTCGACGGCCTCTGGACCGACACCACGATGTGGGAACTTTATTCGCTCTCCATCATCAATGAGTTGCGGACAAGAGCGAATCTGAAAAAGCTGAGTGAGTTCGGTCTCGACATCCTGTACGCCAAAGCCAAGACCAAGCTATGGAACAAGATCGAGCGCCTGCGTGGAGTTCCCAATCTCCGCGTAGCCGATTTCGGAACCCGCCGCCGCCACAGTTTCCTCTGGCAGGAATATGTTGTCGAAGCCATGGCGTCGAATCTGGAGAGCGGCTTCACCGGAACATCGAACGCGTTCCTCGCTCACAAGCACGACCTTGAAGCCATCGGAACCAACGCGCATGAACTCCCCATGGTCCTCGCCGCCTTAGTTCCGCCGGATGATGATGAAGCCCTGAAAGCTTCTCAGTACCACGTCCTCGAGCTGTGGCAGAAAACCTACGACGGCGCTCTCCGCATCATGCTGCCCGATACGTTCGGAACCACGCAATTCCTCGAAGGCGCTCCGGACTGGGCCGCCGACTGGACCGGCCAGCGAATTGACAGCAAAGATCCTTATATAGCCGGCGATGAATATATCGAATGGCTGACGGTCCGCGGCCGCGATCCTCATGAGAAACTCATCATCGCCTCCGACGCACTCGACGTAGATGACATTCTCGGCCTGCACGCTTATTTTGGTGGAACTTTTGCCAGCCGAATCACCGCCAAAGATTTTCGCAGCGCCGCCGACTTCCACGATCGGCGCAAGTGGACGCCCGACCGCCGCATTCGCTTCAGCGCCGGCTGGGGCACGCTGCTGACCAATGATTTTCGCGGCTGCGATCCCAGCGGCGACTCCGGGTTCGACCCCATCAGCTTGATCAGCAAGGTCTCCAGCGTCGAAGGCCGCCCTGCCGTGAAGCTTTCCGATAATTATGCGAAAGCGCTCGGGCCAGCTGTGGAAATCGAACGCTATCGCCGCGTCTTCGGGACCGTGGGGGTAAGTAACCTGCCCGTAATTGCGTAACTAATTGATAGTAAAAGAGTTACGTAGACCCCGACACGTCGCCAGTTTCTACTTAGTAATGGCACACACGAGCCATATACGAGTTTCCTGTCCTACGCTACTCTGTTCTTGAGCAGCACTTGGGGGAGGGCTGATCAACAGACGTCCCAAGACTCTTATCGAGTCTGGGGCGTTTTGTTTTGCGCTGAAAACGCCCTCTCTCTCGAAGATCTGCAGCCTGCCCACGCGGAATCCACTCGCAAACCCGCCTTGTATAATCAATCCCCTGCCTTATGAATGTGAACTGCGGGAACTCTGTGATTTTGGCAATCTCGATTCTGGCCTTTCCACTGGCGGCCCAGGTGGGTTCGCCGAAGGAGAAAACGGTAACTATGTCTGACCGTGAACTGCGTGGCCTACCCGAGCCTAAATTCACCGAACTCTCCCGCGAGGACCGCGCACGACTTGAGCAGCAGAGAGCAGTTGTTCTAGCCGCCGCCAAGCACCGGTACGGAACGCTAGCACTCACAGGAAACAAGAGCGACCTGCCCGTCCTTCAACGCCTGATTGACGACAAAGTGTTCTCCAAATCTCAGACATATGAACTGCAGAGCCTCGGTATCGCCTTCGGGGATGTCTTGGCGAACGAACTCCCGTTGCGATGGGTAATAGTCACAGACGAGTTCGGCACAGATCCAACGTTGCGGTTTGGGGAGACGACCCTTCAAGTCAATGCGCTCACGATGATTTGTAAGCGAGTCGAAAGGGGCGAGTCAGTGAGTGTCCAGTGGCTCCTGGACAAAACCCGTGAGCAGCTTGCGGTCAATGAAAAGAAGTTTCGCTGACGCTCCAATTTCTAGCGCATCGCTGCGACTACGGCGCCGAAGCCCTAGGCATGCGGATGCGCCAGATAATGCTGCCGCAACAAATCCTTCCCGTAATCGTTCCCATTCGGAGTCCTCACCACGCAGTGGATGTGTTGCTGCGTCGGCAATTGGGGATCTTTCGCAAACTTCGCCAGATTCGCCGGCCGCTGATGATCGAACTCAATCAGAATCACCGGACTCTGCACCCGGTAATAAAACGCGCTATCCGGCTTCGAGTCTCCGATCCACGCGAACCACGTATTCTCGATGTGCCGGTCCACCTCTTCCATCTTCACCTGCGTATGCCCGTCGTCCAGGTTCCCCACATAAAGCTGAATCAGATCGCGCAACCTGCGTCGCGCCCCGTCCGGCAGCTCTTTCGCGCGCAAGCCGGCATAATCGAGTACCACGTTGTCTTTAAAAGCCTCGGTTAAATTGTTGTTGCCCGTCTTCGAAAAACTAAGCACAGCCTGCTTGCGCTGATTCTCTGGCAATCCCATCAGCATTCCCAACCCATCGTTCTGCTCCTGCTGAAGAATCGTCACCCCTTTATATTTCCCCGAGGGCGCGCGCACCGGCTCCGATCCCACAAACAGCGGCGTCATCACCACCTGATCGCCCAGCACAAAGTAATTGATGATCGCGTGATGCCCCTGCAACTGCCATCCCCACGGCTCGCTCGCCGAGGGTCTGCCGAAAATCGAAATGAAATAAAGCCATTCGCCCAGGAACACATGCTCCTCGGCAAGCTCTGCCAGGGTCTCATTCAACCGCATAATGTTGCGCGTTAACTCGAAACCCCTTGCGCTCAGCGACACTCGCATCAGCCCAAAGGCGGCCTCGCGTTGCGCATCGCTCATCTCGGCGAAACCGATTCCCGGCCGCGGATAAAAATGCTGGTTCATCCACTTCCGCCACTGCACGTCCTCCACCGGAAACATGGTTCTCGCCAGTTGCACTCCAGTCAGCGTGGCGATAAATTTCTCCGCCGCATTCCGCACTGGCTCAGCCGAAACTCCACTCGGCGATATTTCAAACAGCCCGGACTCGACGTTGCCATCCGCCGTAATCCCCTTGAACGGATCCGCCAGCCCTTCCTTCTCATAATTCTCAGACATCTGCCGGAAGCGCTCTGCCGTCTCCGCCGCCGTCTGCGGTTGCGTCTGCCCCAGGGCCCACGGCGCCATCACCGCCGCCGAAACCAGCGACGCCAGAAAATCCCGCCGCGTCGGCCCACCCACCCCGGAGTGAGAATGAGTGTGCGAATGTGTGTGCGAATGCACGTGTCCATGCTCATGTCCATGCGGATGATGATGCGGGGCCTTTGCCATGTCCCAGTCCTCCTCGCCAATCGCCCGCACGATATCACGCAGCCGTGAAACAACGCCACCATCAGAAAATTTCCACATGTTGTGACATGTAACCTTGTCCACAGCCCATCGCGTGCGCGATGATGATCGATGGCGTGTCAGACGGCACAGCCAAACCGTTCCGCAAAGAAATCCTTAGCTGCGCACGGATTCTACCGTTAGGTTCTTTGACATCTAAATAGCAGAGTAGATAACTCCCGTGAATGCAATATTTTGCGAGGGTAATTATCCCTTGAACGCACGTAGTACAATGGGGGATGGAATATTGGGAAAGAGCACTCAAGAATAAAGAGAAGCTAGACGCCGAAGATAGGCTCATTCTTGTCCAGGTAAAGATTAAGCGGGCCGAGAAGCACTTGCGTGATCTCGCAACCGAAGTTCTTCCCCTCACAGACACGACAATTCTCACTACCGATCCAAATACGGGTCTCCCTCCCAATCCCATAGTTATCTTCAGTCCCAATAATTTTCAGAAAGTCCCCACGTTGTCTTTCAATGTGGTCGCAATCGCCGGAGATGTTATCCACAATCTTCGGTCTGCTCTTGACCACCTCGCACGACAGCTTGTCCTTGTCGGAATGGACTGTGCTCCGGTTATGCCTCTTAACGAGAAGGAACTGAGACGAATCGAGTTCCCCATTGGGGGACTCTTGAGAAATACGAATCCGAAAAGACTACTAAAACAAAGCGAATGCTGCCAGAAGCGATCCAAGCAATTGATCGGCTCAAACCATACAAAAGCGGGAATGATGCGCTCTGGCGAATCCATGAGCTTGATAACATCGACAAACACAGAACCTTGTTTACGCTGGGGCACGATTTCTTGTTTACGGGTGACTGGCTCCCCGGTGCTTTCTTGATGAAAGAAGAGAATCCCCTCTTTGCCGGAGTCGAAGCGCAAGTGGAGCAAAATATCCAATTCGGAGCTGAGAAAACGGTCGGACAATCGCAGATTACTCAGGCGAATGCGTTGCTCCCAAGCCTCCATCAGCTTGTCGATTTTGTGAATAACTTGGTTGTCGCTTTCAAGCCGTTGCTTAGGAACGTCTACGAGAGGCGTATCCCTTGATCCGTCTGACACACTCCCACCATTCCGCTGTGCTAGAATCACAGCAGCATGGCGGGCATACGCTCATCCCGGCAAGGTAGTAGCGAACAACCCGTTGCGAGTCGAGATTTGAAGCCATCCGCAGAAGTCGCAGCTAAAATGGCTCCGGTATCAAGGGCGTCATTTGAGGGTTTGCTGCGACGGGCAGCAAACCAGCACGCTCGACCACCCGCTTCAAAAAAGCGTTAAAGATCAAATTCCCCTGATCCCTCCGATTGTACCGGAACGAATATTCATCCAAGTAAGTCTGTAAATATTTTCGGCTCACACAGTGGTAGACCCCGCCGATTCCGCGCTTGATAAGCGACCAAAATCCTTCGATGGTCTGCGTGTGAACGTCGCCCATCACGTAGATTTTCTGAGCGTGCTTGATGCGCCGATGATCGTATCCATTAGCCGGAGTTGCCAGTCTGTCATACGTTGAATATTCGTCGCTGTACACGATGCTGTTAGGTAGAATCTTTTCTTCGATGATCGGAAAAAGAGTAGCGGCCTTGGCATCGGGCGTCACATAGGCCAGCACGCGGCCTTTTCCGCCACGCTCCACCATGCCGAACACGGGAGTCTTTTCGTCGTTATCGCGTCCGCGCATTCCGCGAGAGCCGTGCTTGTTTTTGCGCTTTCCGCCTACGTAGGTTTCGTCAATCTCTACCGCCGATCCCTCCAGTTGCATGTCGGTTTCGGACAGCAACGAGCGAATCTGGCGGAACATCCGCCATGCGGTTTTGTAGGTGACTCCGGTTTCACGCTGAATCTGTTTTGCCGAGATGCCGCAGCGAGTCGAGGCCATCAAATACATGGCGTAGTACCAGAGGCGAAGCGAAGTGCTTGAGTGCTCGAAGATCGTCCCGGCCATCGGGGAAATTTGCGTTCCGCAGTGGTCGCACGAAAACACCGGACGCCCATTGATGCGGTAGTGCTTGCGGTCCTGATTGCACTTTTCACAGTGGGCGATTCCGCCGGGGAAACGTTGCTCTTTTAGGTGCTCTAAGCAAGCGGCATCATCAGGAAACTGGCGGTTAAAGTCTGTAATCGTGTAGCGTAGATGCTTGGGAATTGTCTGGTAGCGGTTCATGGCTTCCACCTACAGACAGTATGCCATTTGTTCTACGTGATGTCAAGGGATAATTACCTTTGCGAGCCGGCCGCTGATTCCAAGGCATTTAGCGAAGGCAAAGTAAGGAACGTAGTAAAAGTATCGAAAAGTTGTTACCGTTTTAAGGTTGAGAGGAGAAAACAAATGAAGTTGCATCTTGAAGGAGACAACATCGATACGCGGGATGGACGCTTCGTTCGGCCTTTGTCTGATTGGGAGCGTGTAACGTTGGCAGAAGTAGGGGCGCGTAATCCTGCAGCTCTCAGTCAAGAAATACAAGACATTCTTCGCCGTGCTGAAAACGAATACGACGCGGATAGTCGGTTAGGAAGGCGGTTACTACTTTCGCAAGGGGGGGCATGAGTACGGTCCCTGGCATAGGCAAAGTCGCCTAAGTCCTCTGAATGGAATATTTTGCGAGTAAGTTATTTGCTTTCAATATTTTAGACAGATTCAAGCTCGGCGGGAAAGAGGTAACTTACTGATTCCAGATAATTTAGATGGGTTCGATCTGTGTTTTTTTTAATCTGGACCGCCGCTCCGTGGCCCTCACGCAAGCCCGAGCGCTAGAACATTTATTCGATCCCCAGCTGTCTCTGGATTTGCTCGAGCGATGCGCCTTTCGTCTCCGGAACCATCGTCTTCACCCAGAGAAGTTGGAGCACCATCATGAAAGTAAAGAACGAGAAGACGTAGCCAATCGGAAAAGAGGAGACCATCTTCGGGAAGAAGGTAGTGAGCAAGGCCGCGAAGATCCAATGCGTACCGCACCCGAGACTCTGGCCCTCCGCGCGATGGCGATTGGGAAATATTTCGGAGATAAAAACCCAGATCACCGCTCCCTGGCCGATCGCGTGCGCGGCAATGAAAGCGAAGATGCAGACCGGAACAATCAGGTAGTGACCGGTGAAGAAGCCCCATGCCACCAGCCCAAGCGAAGCGATGTAGCCGACCGAACCAATATAAAGAAGAGTGCGCCGGCCCAGCCGGTCAATCAGCCAGAGTCCGACAAAAGTGAAAACCAGATTCGTGACCCCGATGCCGATCGATTGCAACAGCGCAGCTTTCGCGCCCAGCCCGGCCAGTTCAAAGATGCGGGGCGCGAAATACAAGATGGCATTGATGCCCGACATTTGATTGAAGAAGGCAATCAGGATGGCAAGCAGGATTGGCTTACGAAGACGCCTCGTCCAGAAATGTCCCGAGGACGATTTTTGTTCCGATGCCGTCGCCGCCATAATCTCATCCGCCTCGGCCGCGACCTGTGTCTTCGAGGCCTCGGGCTCGATGCGTTGCAGCACTCCAAGAGCAGCCGCGCGGTCGCCCTTACGGCTAAGCAGCCAACGCGGACTCTCAGGCAGTCCAAAACAGAATGCGGCATAGATCAACGACGGAAACGCAGCCACGCCCAGCATCCAGCGCCATGCATTCTCGCCGACGCCCGCCAACAAAGCATTCGATACGTAAGCGATCAGGATACCGAAAACGATGTTGAACTGGAACATGCCCGCAAGCAGGCCACGATGTTTGGGCGGTGCGATCTCCGAAATATACGTTGGCGCCACGACAGTCGAGATGCCGATGCCCAACCCGCCAATCACGCGCGCGATAATGAAGACAGCGACGTTCGGCGCCAGACCTGAACCCACTGCGCCCACAAAGTAGAGAACCCCAATCCAAAGCAGCGTAGCCTTCCGCCCGAACCGGTCAGCTGGCCAGCCGCCGAGCAGGGCACCCACCACAGTGCCGTAAAGGGCCGAGGCCATGGCAATGCCGTGCAGCCCGGGACTCAAGCCCCAGAGCGTCTGAATTGTTTTTTCGGCGCCGGAAATAACCACCGTGTCAAAGCCGAAAAGAAATCCAGCGAGTGCCGACGTGAGCGACCAGAAGAAGATGCGACCATTCATAAGTAGGTCGAGCGCTATGCGAACAAGTACCCAGTACCTAGTACCCGGTACCGAGAACTCAAGAAGCGTGCTAAAACCCAAGCGAAACTGGCTACGGACGTACTAGGTACTAGGTACTGCCCGCGTCAGCGGATATCCCTTCTCTCGCCACTCGCGAATGCCTCCGTCCATCGAAATTACGTTGGTGTAACCCATCTTCTGCAAATTGTCAGCGGCCAGCGCCGAGCGGAATCCGCCACCGCAGTAGAGCACGATCTCCGCGCCCAGATCAGGCACGCGCGCCTCGATGTCACGCTCAATGATGCCCTTGCCCAGATGAATCGCGCTCGGAAGATGGTCGTTGGCAAATTCGCTCTCTTCGCGTACGTCGACCAGAATGAACTTCTCACCACGATCCAGCTTCTTCTTCACTTGCTCAACGTTGGTCTCGCGCACGCGCGTTTTGGCGTCGTCCACGATCTTCAGAAAACGGGGAGGATGTTGGTGGGCCATGAAGTTTCCTTTCCCAGTCACCCGACGAGGAACATCCTACCAAGTGCTGCCGGATTGTGCATCGAGGAGTTCCGCCCGCCGAAGGCCCGAAAGCCGCTTTCTCGGTTAGCATGAACAAGTGAGATCGAAAGAGGCAACCCGGAAGATCGGTCTGGCGCGCGCCTTGTCGAAGCTGGGCTACTGTTCGCGCTCTCGGGCGGCTGAGCTAATTCGCGCCGGGCGCGTGACCCTGAATGGAAAGACTCCGCGCAATCCGGAGACATCGGTTTCTGGAAAGCGTGATCAAATTGCAGTCGATGGCAAACTGGTTGAGCCGCGGGGCAGAATCTATCTCATGATGAACAAGCCGCGCGGTATGGTGACGACGGCATCGGATGAAAAGGGCCGAAGCACGGTATACCAAGTGCTGGACGCGAAGTCCTGGGTCGCGCCTGTCGGTCGCCTCGACAAGGCGAGCGAAGGTTTGCTGCTGCTGACCAACGATCCCGAGTGGGGTGCGCGCATCGCTGCGCCGGAAACACATTTGGACAAGACTTATCATGTGCAAGTGGGGACGGTTGCGGATGAAGGATTCATTCAAGCGCTGATTCGAGGAGTGAAAACGAGAGATGGAGAAGTGTTGCGAGCGAAGCAAGCTCGTCGTCTGCGTACAGGACAGAAGAACTGCTGGCTTGAAATTGTTCTCGATGAGGGCAAGAACCGTCAGATCCGTCGCATGATCGAAACCGTGGGAGTGGAGGTGTTGCGGCTGGTGCGCGTCGCCGTTGGACCGTTGCAGTTGGGCGGTCTCGCAAGCGGCGAACACCGTTCGCTCACTGGCGATGAAAAGCGAATGCTCGATCGTGCGATGCGAGGCCGCTCATGAACGATCTGATCTTTCTTCCTGCCGTTCTCATGGCAGAGCAAGTCCGAAAGAAGAGAATCTCCCCGGTCGAACTCGTTGACGCGCACCTGGCGCAGATCGAAAGACTGAACCCAAAACTGAACGCATTTGTGCACGTGGACGCTGATAGGGCACGGCTGGCGGCTCGCGATGCCGAGAAGGCCGTCATGCATGAAAGGAAGCTCGGCCCTCTGCACGGCGTTCCCATTAGCATAAAGAGCTCTTTGGCAGTAGAGGGAATGCTTTGCGAATCGGGGACACGGCTGCGCGCGCGGCTTGCGCCGACTGAAGATGCTCCGCTGGTGGCGCGTCTGCGGGCTGCAGGCGTGATCGTGATCGGTGTGACCAACACTCCAGAACTTCTAATGGCGTGGGAGACCGACAACTTAGTGTATGGCCGAACCAACAGTCCGTGGGGCCTGGACCGCACGCCCGGCGGCTCGAGCGGCGGCGAAGCGGCGGCGATTGCCGCGGGCATGTCCGCTGGCGGCGTGGGAAGCGACGGTGGTGGCTCGATTCGCGTGCCGGCTCACTTCAGCGGTATCTGCGGCCTGAAGCCAACGCCGGGGCGCATTCCCGCAACCGGCCACTACCCCATATCTGCGGGACCGTTCGCATTGATCGGCGTCGTCGGTCCGATGGCACGCACCGTTGCCGATTTGAAAGCTTTGTTCGAAGCGATGCAAGGGCCCGACGTCGGCGACACCTGCGCAGCGCCGGTGCCGTTGCGCTGGCCAAGTGAGGATGAGACCAGAAAACTGAAAGTGGGTTATTTCGAAGACGACGGTCGCACGCCGGTCACGCCGGAAACACGCGCGGCAGTGCGCACTGCGGCAGAAGCATTGCGCAGCGTGGGATTTCAAGTGGATCACTTCAGGCCGGAAGGACTTGAGGAGGCGCGCCAGCTCTGGTACCAGCTCTTTGTGGTTTCGGGTGGGATGCTGCTGCGGCCGATGTTCGAGGGGAGGGAATCAGACCTCAGTCCGATGCTGAAGCAGTTTTTGGAATGGTCCGCCGCCGAGCCTGCGCTGACTGGTGAGAATTTGCTCGAGGTCTGGATTCGGCGCGATGAGCTTCGCGCGCGGTTCCTCAGTCAAATGCAGCACTATGAAATCCTATTGTGTCCGGCGGCAGCAATCCCCGCATTCCGGCATGGGGAGCGCAGTTGGCGGGTTGACGGTAAAACAGTCGACTATCTCGATGCCTGGAGCTACACGGAATTTTTCAACTTGCTGGGTAATCCCGCCGTTGTGGTTCCCGCGGGCCGTTCGCCCGAGGGCCTGCCCATCGGGGTGCAGGTCGTCGGGCGGCCATGGGAAGAAGAGCAAGTCCTGTCTGTCGCCGCTGTATTAGAGAAGCAATGCGGAGCTTGGAAGATTCCGCCTATCACTTAGAGCTTCTCGGCCTCCAGTAGTATTTTTACACTATTCCCCCCGCGGACGAGCCTGCGTAACTTGGTTCGACACACGATTTCAGTCAGCGTGGGGCCGAAGTCTGCTGGTGTAAGCGTTCGACCGTTTCCGATGCGAGAAAACTCATCATCCGGAGGTTTCGCCCGCCGAGCTTTGCCCTGGCTGTTGCAATTTCTGGTGATTTCCGCCGCATATCTTTATACCTTCCCGCAACCCAACATTTTTTATGCCGGTGTAGTGCTATTGCACGCACTCGGCGGAGTGCTTACCGCGATTCTCCTCATCCCAGCCCTCTTTCGTCTTTTGCGGGAAAGAAGTTTTGTCGCCCGCGCCGGATGGCTGCTGGTCGGGGCTGGCGCTGTCCTCGGGATCATTCTCATCAAGACCGGCACGCCGCGTACCGAGTGGAAGTGGCTTTACTTTCACATCTTGATCTCGCTCCTTGGAGTCGGCCTTCTGATCGCCGACGAGCTGGGACGGCGCGGATGGTTGTCTGCGAATGCTGCGACCGCTGTTCTTCGTATAGCAATCTGCCTGGGCCTACTTGCGGGGACCGGCTACGGTGCACACTACGTGCGTGACGGTTGGCAGACGCGCGGGCGGATACAGAATCCCGCCATGCCTCCCGACAACATGAACGGTGAGGGCGATGGACCCGAGGGCGCGTTCTTCCCCAGTTCGGCGCAGGTTTACGGCAAGCAGAAAATCCCCAGCAAGTTCTTCATGGAGTCCGACTCCTGCAAGCGCTGCCACGGAGACATTTATAACCAGTGGTTCAGTTCAGCTCATCATTTTTCTTCGTTCAACAACCAGTGGTATCGCAAGTCGATCGAGTACATGCAGGATACGGTCGGGACGAAGCCCTCGAAGTGGTGCGGTGGATGCCACGATCCCGCCGTGCTTTACAGCGGCCTGATGGATACTCCGATCAAACAAATCGTGCACCGCCCGGAATCGCAGGCCGGCCTCGGCTGCATGATGTGCCACTCTATCGCCGACGTGAAGAGCACGATGGGCCAGGGCGATTTTTACCTGGAGTATCCCAAGCTGCATGAGTTGGCGGCTACACAGAATCCCGTGGCGCGCTCACTGCACGATTTCCTGATCCGGCTGAACCCGGAGCCGCATCGCCGGGTATTCCTCAAGCCGTTCATGAAAACGCAGACGGCTGAATTCTGTTCCACCTGCCACAAGGTGCACCTCGACGTGCCGGTGAATCACTACCGCTGGTTCCGCGGCTTCAATGAGTACGACAACTGGCAGGCCAGTGGAGTGTCCGGGCAAGGTGCGCGGTCGTTTTACTATCCGCCGAAGCCGCAGCAGTGCGCGGATTGCCACATGCCGGCGGAGGCTTCGCAGGATGCGGGCAACACCAACGGAGTTGTGCACTCGCACCGTTTCCCCGGAGCGAATACTGCGCTGCCCACGGCAAATGAAGATGCGGCCCAACTAAATCTTACCGAGGCGTTTCTGAAGAGTGGCGCTCTTACGGTGGACATTTTTGCGTTATCGCCCGCGCAGCCATTGTTGAAGGTCGCAATGAAGACGGGTGCGACCAGTCAATCGGAGCTGGCAACGACTTTCGCTGTGGGCGAAGAAGCGGAAACCAAGATCGTCCCAGACGCGGGGGGAGAAGTTGCGCCGGTCAGTGCTCCGTTGAATCTGGTGCAGCCCGTGCTGCGACGCGGCGATACGGTGCGCGTAGATGTAGTGGTGCGCACCAAGAAGGTCGGCCACTTTTTTCCTGGCGGCACAGTCGACGCTTACGATACCTGGCTCGAACTGAAGGGTACGGACGACAAAGGCCAGACCATCTTTTGGAGCGGGATGGTGGAAGACAACGGCAAAGGTCCGGTGGAGAAAGGTGCGCACTTTTATCGCTCGCTCCAGATCGATGCCCATGGCAATCCCATCAACAAACGCAATGCCTGGGCTACGAGAGCCGTGGTGTACGTGCGGCTCATCCCTCCTGGCGCAGCCGACACCGTGCATTACCGCGTGTCGATTCCTGAGAATGCTGGCAACAAGATCACGCTGCATGCGCGGCTGTGCTACCGGAAGTTTTCGTGGTATGGGACGCATGAGGCTTTCGCCGGGCAGCCGGACCCGGCATCGCCGAACTCGGTTACACCTGACTACGACGACCGCCCGACGGTGTTCACGGCATCGCTGAGTGGGGTTTCGGCGAAGCAGGAGAAAATTCCTGACCTTCCCATCGTTACGGTGGCGGAGAACGAAGTGACGCTGCCGGTGGTCGCGCACAGCGCGGCTGCTTCCGAACCGAAGACCATTGTTCGTAAAGAAGAGTGGCAACGCTGGAACGATTACGGAATCGGCCTGTTCCTGCAGGGCGATCTCAAGGCCGCGGCCGCGGCGTTTCAGAAAGTGACGGAGGCGGATCCGAAAAATCCCGATGGCTGGGTCAATATCGGACGCTGCGCTGTGCAGGAAGGCGACATGGAGCGCGCCCGCGCGGTGCTCGAGAAGGCGCTGGCGTTGTCTCCGAATCTGGCGCGGGCCAATTTTTTCTATGCCCGAGTGCTGCGCGCCGACGGCAACTATGACGGTGCGGCTGCGCGCCTGCGGATTGTTCTGGAACAGTATCCGCGCGACCGCGTCGCACTGAACGATCTGGGGCGGGTTCTCTTCCTCCAGCGCAAATATGCCGAAGCAGTGAAGGTGCTGCAGTCGGTGTTTGCCATCGACCCTGAGGACCTGCAGGCGCACTATAACCTGATGCTTTGCTATAGCGGTCTGGGGGACGACAAGCTCGCGAAGGAGCACGAGGAGCGCTACCTGCGCTTCAAAGCGGATGAGTCTGCACAGGCGATTACCGGACCGTATCGCCAGTTGCATCCGGAAGACAATAACGAGAGGCAGGCAATTCATGAGCATGTCTCGGTGCCGCTGCCGGGGCTCGCCAAGGACCACATCAGGAAAGCGGCCTCGCCTGTTTCTGCCGGAGGTTCAAAATAGTGAAGACTGCAAAATGGCACCTCACCACAGAGTCACAGAGTCATAGAGAAACTACTGGGCCTCATTGTTCACGTTTTCTCTGCGCCTCTATTATGTTTTTGTGGTGGATTGTGTTTCTGGGAATTACTGGCCAGGCGCAGCAGATTCACTTTAGTGACATTACTGCGCAGTCGGGAATTCACTTCACCCACAACAACGGTGCGTTCGGGAAAAAGTGGCTACCAGAGACCATGGGTCCAGGCTGCGCCTTCATCGATTACGACAACGACGGATATCCCGATATTCTGCTGGTGAACGGCGAGGACTGGCCCGGCCATCCTCACGCCGGAGCCACAACCCCAAAGCTATACCACAACAATCACGATGGAACCTTCACCGATGTGACACGGAAAGCCGGGCTGGCCGTGCCCATGTTCGGCCTGGGAGTTGCGGTTGGCGACTACGACAACGATGGCTTCGACGACCTCTTCATCACCGCGTTAGGACAAAGCCACCTCTTCCACAATAACGGCAATGGTACGTTCACTGATGTGACGAAGTCCGCCGGTCTGTGGGGACCGAGCGAGTTTTCGACGAGCGCGGCGTGGGTCGATTACGATCGCGACGGCAAACTCGATCTTGTGGTCGCAAACTACGTGCAGTGGACGGAGCAGACTGATCTTTACTGCACGCTCGACGGAGCGCATAAGTCTTACTGCACGCCAGAATCGTACAAGGGAACTTCTGCGCGACTGTGGCACAACCTCGGTGGCGGCAAGTTTGAAGATGCTACGCAAAAAGCCGGGCTCGGCGACCCGACTTCGAAAAGCCTGGGCATCGCCATCCTCGATTACAACGGCGATGGCTGGCCCGACATTCTGATCGCCAACGACACCCAGCCAAACAAGCTTTATCTAAACAAGAAAGACGGAACCTTCGAAGAGCGGGGCGTGCCTGCTGGTATCGGGTTCAGCGAAGATGGCGTGGCCCGCGCCGGCATGGGCGTGGATGCCGCCGATTATGACCGCAGCGGTCACCCTGGCGTGATCATCACCAACTTCGCCAATCAGATGGTTTCGCTCTATCACAACGAGGGCAACGGACTGTTCGTGGATGAGGCTCCGCAATCCGAAGTAGGACGCGCCACGCTGGTCACGCTCGGCTTCGGCTGCTTTTTCTTCGATTATGACAACGACGGCTGGCCCGATATTTTCGTGGCCGATGGCCACATCGAAGACGCCATCGAGCGGGTGCAGAAGCGCGTCAGCTATGCCGAGCCCGCGCACTTGTTTCACAACCTGGGTGGAGGCAAGTTCCAGGAAGTGACGGCGCAGATGGGACCAGCCTTCGCCGCTCCGAGAGTGGCGCGGGGCGCGGCTTACGCCGATATCGATAACGACGGGTTTCTGGATGTTCTGGTCACGACGAACGCCGGCCCGGCGTTTCTGTTCCACAACGAAGGCGGGACGAACAACAGTCTGCGTGTGAAACTCGTGGGAACAAAATCAAATCGGGACGGCATCGGCGCGGTGGTGCAAGTAACGTCAGCGAGTGATAAGCAGTCGAAGATGTTGCGTTCAGGGTCGAGCTATCTTTCGCAGAGTGAGTTGGTGTTGACGTTTGGCTTGGGTGCCCAAACCAAAGCCGACAGCGTTGAGGTGCAGTGGCCCAGCGGGCAAGTCGATAAGCTGGCCAACCTCAGCGCTGGACAGACCGTTACGGTGGAAGAAGGCAAGGGTGTCGTCGGCCAACGCGCCTACGGGCCTCGCTCGAAATCCAATTGATGATTTACCCTGTGTTCCCTTTGCCCTCTGTGTTTAAATCTTTACTCGAATGACTCCCCGATGGTCAGCGGCTCTTGCGGGCGTGTTTTTGGCGGCGTTTGGCCTGTTCGCAAGTGCTCCGCGAACTCAGCCGAAAGCGAATCCCGCGGAGGCCGCGCGTTTGAACAACCTCGGCGCGGCTTACATGAACCAGCAGCTTTTCGAGAAAGGACTCAAGTGCTTCCGGCAAGCGGCCGAGCTTGACCCTAAACTGACGATCGCGCGGCTGAATGCAGGCATTGCCCTGCTGAACCTGCAGAAGATCGACGAGGCCAAGGCCGCGTTGGATGACGCGCTCAAGCAGGATCCGAAAAACCCGAACGCGTGGTACAACCTGGGCCTGCTGGCGAAGAACACTGGCGACGCTCCGGCCGCGATTGACGCCTTTCAGCACGTAGTCGCGCTCGACGCGAACGATGCTGACACCTGGTATTTCCTGGGCTCGTCCTACTCGCAGGCCAAACAGTTTCCGCAGGCTATCGACGCCTTCCAGCACGCGCTGCAACTCAACCCGCTGCATGCCTCCGCTGAATTCGGGTTGGCGCGCGCCTATCAGCAGTCGGCCGATGTCGATCATGCTCGCGAGCACCTGAAGAAATTCCAATACATCACGCAAAACAAACTCGGCGCGCCCGTGAGCCTGGCCTACGGCGAGCAGGGGCAGTACTCGCGCGCGGTTGAAGCGCCATCGGTGGTGTTAAAGGCGCCTGCGCAGATTAAGGTGCGGTTTGTGGATGTGACGGCGGAGGCGGGGATTAGAAGCACGCTGCCGGAGAAGCCCGCCGCCGGGCTAGCTTTCCTGGATTCCGGAGCGTGCTTCTTCGATTATGACGGCGATGGCCTCGTCGATTTGCTAATTGCCGATGATGGGCCTGATAGCGGCTTGGTCCTTTACCGAAACCTTGGGAGGGGCAAGTTTGAAGATGTTACGAAGAGGGCAGGATTACCCTTCGTCCACGCAATTGGCTGCGTCGCGGGTGACTACGACAATGACGGAGCGACCGACATCGCGATCACGACCGCAGGTCCAAGTTACCGGCTAGCTCTTCTCCATAATGAGAAGAACGGAACCTTCAAGGATGTAACGGATGCGGCCGGGATCAAAGTAGGTGTTGCTGGCACGGCTAACTTCGTTGACTACGACCATGATGGTGATCTCGATCTCTACGTGGTGAACGCGACGGAGCAGTGTGACTGGGGGCCTCCCGAGCAGTGCGATGGCAAGGGGCACAACATGCTCTTCCGCAATAATGGCGATGGAACCTTTGCCGACGTAACTGAAAGCGTGGCGTTGGCTGGGTTGCCCCAGAGCCGATCGTCCGTGGCGACAGACTTTAACAACGACCGGGCAATCGATCTTGTAGTGACCGGGATCGGCGATGCCCCCGCTCTTCTTGAAAACCCGCGCGAAGGAAAGTTCTTAGATCGAAAGATCTGGTCTTCCAAAGTACCGGCGAAATCCGCCGGACTTACGGTTCTCGACTTCGACCATGACGGATGGATGGATATCGCTCTTACACACTGCAGTTCTCCAGGCCTGACTCTGTGGCGCAATAACCACGGCATATCCTTCGACCAGGTGAAGCTCCCCGCAACCAATTGGGTTCGCGCTTACGGCGTGGCTGCTATCGACTACGACAACGACGGCTGGGTCGACTTAGTTGCCGTCGGCGAAACCAAGGACCGCAAGGGCGAAATCCGGCTCTTTCGTAATCTCGGGGCTGATGGTTTCAAAGACGTCACTGCCGACGTTGGGCTCGACAAGATTCAGCTCAAAGAGCCGCGCGCCATCATTACCGGCGATTACGACGGGGACGGTGCTACCGATTTGCTGATTACGCAGAATCATGGGCCTGCGGTGCTGCTGCGCAATGAAGGCGGCAATCAGAATCACTGGCTGCGGCTTTCGCTCAAGGGGCTTGCAGACAACAAGAGCGCTATTGGCACCAAGGTAGAAGTGTTTGCGGGCGGCAACAGGCAGAAGTTTGAGATCGCAGGCTCGAACGGATATCTGGGACAGAACTCTACCGACATCGTAGTTGGCCTTGGCGACGCGAAAGAAGCCGACATAGTGCGTATGCTTTGGCCGACTGGCGTGTTGCAGGATGAGATCAACGTTGCGGGCGACGGGCAGCAGAACTTCACCGAGATGGATCGCCGGGGAAGCTCGTGTCCTACGCTGTTTGTGTGGAATGGTGAGCGCTACGAACTGGTGGCCGACATGCTGGGCGCGGGCGTGGTCGGACACTGGGTTGGGCCCGGGCAGCGGGACGTTCCGCGTCCGGTTGAATACGTCAAGATCGACCGCAACGCGATTCGGGAGAAAGACGGCGCTCTCAGCTTCCGCTTCATGGAGCCGCTGGAGGAGGCTGTTTATCTTGATCAGGTGCGGGTGCTGGCGGTTGATCATCCCGCTGATCTTGATGTTTATCCCAACGAATATTTCGCGTCGAACCCGCCGTATCCAGAGTTCAAGGTGGTGGTTAGCAAAAGAGAAGACGCGCGTCCGCCCGCAGGTGCTTGGGATGAACACGGCCACAGTGTGTTGCCCGATCTGCTGGCGCATCGTTACTTCGGCGATTTTGGGTTGACGCAGTTTCAGGGTTTCGCCAAGCAACACAGTTTAGTGCTCGACCTGGGCGAGGCTTACCGGGGCGGCCCGTTGTGGCTGTTGCTGCATGGCGAGGTCGAATATTTTTCGGCAAATAGTATGTATGCGGCGTCGCAAGCTGGCGTGCAGGCGACTTCTCCTTATGTTGAAGCTCTGGTGGGAAATGAGAAAGATAAGACCGGTACGTGGGTGCGCGTGATCGACGACATGGGTTTTCCCGCCGGCGGGCCGCGCACGATGACCGCCGATCTCACGGGCAAGCTGCCGCCGGGAACGCAGAAGATTCGGATCACGACTAATTTGCAGATTTATTGGGACAGCATTCTGGTTAACCGGACGTCTCAAGTGGAGCAGCCGTCCCGGCGGCTGTCTGGTGCCCAGGGCGGGACGCCCCTTCGGCAGACTCAGCGCGAGCTCTCGGGAGAGCCGGCGAGACGACGGCGCTACGACAGCGTCCGCCTGACGCCCGTTCCGCTGGTTCGCGCTGATCTTGGTTTTCATGGATTTCCGCTGAAGGTTGAAGGGACGCCGCCGGGTAACGTGCAATACATTTACGAAAAGACGAGCGCGACGGGGCCTTACACGCGGCCCATAGGAAACTACACGCGCTACGGCAATGTGTTGCCGCTGCTTTCGGCGCTCGATGATCAGTTGGTCATATTCGGCTCGGGGGATGAGGTTCGGCTCGACTTCGATCCGTCGAAACTGCCTGCGCTGCCACAGGGCTGGGTGCGCGATTACTTTTTCGCGGCCTTCGGTTACGAAAAAGACATGGACTTCTACGCTGCGGAAGGCAACTTCGTGGCGCCGCTGCCGTTCCGCAAGATGGGCGACTATCCATATCCGCCGGGGAAGTCGTTTCCGCTCGATGATGCGCATGTGAACTATCTTCTCGAGTACAACACGCGGCACGTGTCGGGAAATGAGCAGCGTGGATACTGGTTCGACTATGGGAAGTGAAGTGACTCGAAGAAGTAGAGAACCGTTTTAATATTGACATTTGGAGCCCTCCATAATCCAATAGGCGGACCCATGGAACCTGCTATCTCGGTTGCACCGTCCGCTCCGCGTCTACGCCGCACGCTCACACTTTGGGATCTCATCCTTTACGGCATCATTGTGATTCAGCCCGTGGCACCGATGTCTGTGTTTGGGGTGCTCAGCGATAGCGGTCACGGGCACGTGGTCACCACCCTGCTTATCGCCATGGTGGCCATGCTGTTTACCGCGTTCAGTTATGGGCGCATGGCACGGGCGTATCCCAGTGCTGGTTCGGCGTTTACTTATGTGGGGCAGGAAATCAATCCTGCGCTCGGCTATGTGACGGGTTGGAGCATGGTGATGGACTACATACTCAACCCGATGATCTGCATCATCTGGTGCAGCCAGCAGGCCTTTGTGTTTGCGCCGGGGATTCCTTACTGGGGTTGGGCTCTCATTTTTGGAGGGGTCTTCACCTTCCTGAATCTTCAGGGGATCAAGACTTCGGCCCGAGTCAATACTTTGCTGGCGGCTGGGATGGGCGCGGTGGTGGCGATCTTCTTCATGGTCGCCGTACGGTATATATCGGGTCATCCGCACGATGGCTCGTCGTTCTTTACTCGTCCTTTTTATGACCCCGAGCTTTGGAATACCAAGGCGGTGCTGGGGGCAACGTCGATTGCAGTGTTGAGCTACATTGGCTTTGACGGCATCTCTACGCTGTCGGAAGAAGCGGAGAATCCGCGGCGCAATATTCTGCTGGCGACGGTGTTGACCTGTTTTGTGATCGGAATACTTTCGGCTCTCGAAGTGTATGCCGCGCAATTGATCTGGCCGGCCACCCAACCTTTTCCAAACAGCGATACGGCCTTTACGTTCGTCGCGGGGCGGGCGTGGAAGCCCATGTTCGCAATTCTTGGCTTCACGTTGCTGGTGGCGAACTTCGGATCTGGAATGGGGGCGCAGATCGGTGCGGCCCGGCTGCTCTATGGCATGGGGCGCAGCAAGGCGCTCCCGCAGAAATTTTTCGGCACGGTCGATGCGAAGCGCCACGTGCCGCGCAACAATGTGCTCTTCGTCGGCGCCATCGCGTTATTTGGAGCGCTGCTGGTGAGTTTCAATCTGTTCAGCTACGGACTGGGTGCGGAAATGCTTAATTTTGGAGCGCTGATCGCCTTCATGGGCGTGAACCTCGCGGCGTTTGTCCGGTATTACGTGCGCGAACGGACGAACAGCGCCGTGCCTCCGCTGCTCCTGACGGCGTTGGTGATCGTTTTGGTCCTATGGCCGGGCTCGAACTGGCACTTGATCGCGGCTGCGGGAGCCGCGCTGGCGATTCTGGCAGTATGGACCCCTCCGCTCGCCGGATTTACGATCTGTTTCTTTCTCTGGAAAAACCTGAGCTGGAAAGCGTGGATTGTGGGTGGCATTTGGATGATTGTCGGCATTGCCTTCGGAGCGTGGAAAACACATGGCTTCCGTGGCGACCTGGTGAACTTTGATCTGCCCCCCGAAGAAGAATGACGGCCTCTCATGCTAGGTGAGATCAACATCGTAGCTTTTGTGCCCACCAAGGACTTTGAGAGGGCGAGAACCTTTTACGAAGGAGTACTGGGGCTGCGCTTTGTGAAGAGTGACGGGTTCGCACTTGTGCTGGAGGCGAATGGAATCACGGTGCGGGTGGCGAAGGCGGAGTTCACACCGGCTCCGTTCACTATTCTGGGATGGCAAGTGCCTGACATCGAGAAAATAGTGAAGGGACTGCAGGGGAAGGGTGTGCAGTTCGAAAGGTTTGGCTTCTTCGATCAGGATGCGGTCGGAATCTGGACCGCGCCCAGCGGGGACAAGGTGGCGTGGTTCAAGGATCCAGACGGGAATGTTTTGTCGGTGTCACAACATGGGTAAGGGAAATTCGTTTATGGGAAAAGCCTAGGGCTCGGAGCGCAGTGCGAAACCGCCTCGCTTTGCTCGGGGCAGGCGCTCAAGGCGCCTGTCCCTACAAGAAATTTCCTCTGCCGGCAGTTCGCGGGCGAGGGCGCCCGCGCCACACTTACTGCACGTTCCAGCCGCTTACTGCTACTGCTGCTTTCTCCGTGCCCAGTTCGCTGGCGCGGTAAGTGGCGGTTACTTCGCGCTTCTCGCCGGGCAACAGGGAGATGTAGTTGTCTTCCCAGACGACCGGTAGAATCTCTTCGCCCTTAGCGCCTTTGTTTACTTTCAGGCGGACGAAGAAGGCCAGACTGTTGCTGGGGTTTTCTATCGTTACGCGGGTTATGGAGTCTTCACCTTTGAGTTCGGTGCGCTGGGTAACTTTAAGCTTTACCTTGGGCAGTTGTGCCAGAGCAGTGTAGTCGGCGAAAGAAGCGGTTGGGGTCATCCACCAATTGGATTTGGCCCAGTCTAGGGTCTCAGGTTTGGTGGAGAGCCAGTAGAAGTTGGAGCCTACAAGAGTGCCGGCTGCGTTTTCCAGTCGCAGGACAAGAAAGTAAGTCGGGCTGAGATCGGCAATATCAGGCAGACCGAATATCTTTGCCGTGCTGTCTGGAGGTGCATCGAGCTTGTTTTCCTGGGAAAACTTTTCGGTCATGTCCAGGTTGTAGATCTTCGTAGTCAGCTTCAAGCCCTTGGCATCTTCATACTGGCTGCTGACCAGCCAGATCGAGTGATCGTCGTAGCCGTAAACTGGATGCAGCGCTTCCAGGGCGCGCTTGGCGCCGAAATAGCCGCCGGCGGGACGCAGGTAGTAATCGTAGAGATGCCAGATCATCGAGGGCCAGGCGTTGTTGAGCATCCACTGAATCACGCCAGTCGATTGATATTTGTTGCGGCTGTAAGCCTCGTACATGGCGCGCACGCCTTCGTAGGTCTGCAATTGCGATTTGGCGGCGAAGTCTTCGACGTTGTCTGACTTGCCGTAGCGATTCGCAAGAGCATCGCTGAACACGTTGATGGTCTTAAATTCTCCGCCGCCGGCGTGGTAGTTCCAAACGTCGTCGATGGGCCACAGGTGATCTTTGCCGACCATGGCGCGAATGCTTTCGAGGGGCGGGACGGCTGGTCCCATACTGGTTTCGCTGTTGAAGCCGTAAGCGCCGCCGCAGCCGCCGGGGTTGCACAGCTTGCGGTTGGGTTGGCCGGCGGGAGTGTCCTGCTCCCAATAGCCGGGAGCTATGTATTCGTACGGTCCTGACATCTTGACGCCGCTGTTTCCGGTAACCGTGGTGGGCTTGCCGGTGGCCGAGGAAACTACGGGATTCGGCCACAGAAGCTGTTTTTCGATGTTGAGATACATCTGTTCGACGTCGGGTGGGGGCGGGTTGTCACTGCCGTTCAGCCACATGACCATGCTGGGATGGCTGCGCAGGCGGTAGATCTGATCGCGCAGGGATTGCTGGGCGATTTCAAAATCCTGGGGTTTCCAGCGCGTCCAGCGCTCCCAGAAGTCGCAGCAGCACCAGCCCGCCATCACCAGGACTCCCTCATGGTCGGCGATGTCGAAGAACTCCTGGGTTTCGAGTTTGCCTTCGAGGCGGACGGTGTTCAATCCCATATCGCGGACGTAGCGAAATTCGTCGTGCAAGCGCTGCGAGTTTTCGCGGAGCATCATGTCGGGGGTCCATCCGCCGCCGCGGATCAGGATGTTCTTGCCGTTGATGTGAAAGGCGCGGCCGCCGGTCTCGTTTATTTCCGAAGTAACTTCGCGGATGCCGAACTGGGTGGCGGAGTGATCGCTGACGGCGCCTCCGACTTCGAACTGCATTTTCAGTGAGTACAGGCTCGGCTTGCCCATTTGCGCTGGCCACCACAGGCGTGGATTGGAGAGGACAAGTTGTGGGAATTTGTCAGGAGTGAAGGTTATGTCTTTGGATTCGTTGGCTGCCAGTTCGACTTCTTGTTCAAAGCTGAGGTTTTCGATCTGGCCTTTCAGTTTGCCCTTCACCGGCTGGCTGCTGCCGTTCTTCAATTGCGCGGTGACGGTGAGTTGCGCGGAATCATTGGCGGGCAGGTTCAGTTTTGAGACAACCGTGGGATAGCGCAACGCGACCGGGCCGCTGGTGGTGAGGTAGACTTCGCGCCACAGCCCCATGTTCTTGTCGGGAGGCGCGGGATTCCAGTCGACGAAGGTGATGGCCAGGTCGTTCTCGGTGGGGGCAAAGACCTGCACTGCCAGGACGTTTTCGTGGCCGGGTTTCACGGCTTCGGTTACGTTGAATTCATAGGTGCGCCAGGCTCCTGCGATGTTGTCAGAGTTCGCAATCTGCTTTCCGTTGAGCCAGACGTTGGCGCGGTAGTTGATTCCTTTGAAATTCAGCCAGATGGTTTTTCCGGCGTAGGTCGCGGGCGCGGCGAATTGTTTGCGATACCACCACGAGACCGCGTACGGGCTATCCGGCTGCATGGCGATGTTGGAGAAATTTCCGCCGATGGGGTAGGTCACGCCGGGGAACTGGCGGAGGTTCATGGCGAAGAACGGGTCGGGGAGGGTTTTGTCCTTGACCAGCGCTGCGACTACGGTCGTTGGCACCGTAGCGTCGTGCCATCCCTGAGGGGCGAAGGCGGGGGTGGAAATGATCTCGCCTTTGCTCTCGACTTTGGCGGAAGATTGCAGCGTCCAATGGTCGCGGAGAGCCAGTTTGTCGGCGGCCGCGGCTTGGGCGGCGGGTTTGGATGCGGGAGTGTCTGCGGCCAGAAGAAAGTGCGCACTGAGAAATGAGACCACTAACAAGAGTGTCGACGTGTGCTTGGGGAAAACGAGGCGTGCTGTGGAGTTCATTGTTGCTCCCTCGGGGCTGCGTTTCCGTGGACCTTGGTCCGGAATAGGCTTGGTCCGGAATAAGAGGGATAACATGTCTATTGATACGTTTCAATAGGTGATTTATTCAGCTGGCTGGGAAGGAGCGTTTCAGTCGAGACGAAAAACCCTGAGGAGTGCTCGCGGTGGGGGCGAGGGTCTTGGTGGCGCAGGCAGGTTACATGCGTCCTTCACTTCGCTCAGGATGGCAAGCGTTTGAGGGGCGGTTGGTTGGTTTATAATTGTTGATTCCACGCATACTTCCGGAGTGATAAGAAGATGATTCGATTTCTGCAAACTGAAGGACCGGTTAAGAAGATTGTATTGAGCGGACTGCTGCTGCTGATTTGTGGGGCGATGGCCATAACGCTGATTCCCGGGATCGGCAGTAACGATACGCTTAGCAAACCGGGCGTTGTTGCCAAAGTGAATGGCGAGGACGTTACCGCCGAGCAGGTGCGGGAGACGGCACGCGAGATGGCGCAACAGCAGGCGCAGCAATACGGCGCGCAGGCTTCGATGATTATGCCTTTTCTGATTCAGCAGGCCACTCCGCGCGCCGCCGACCAATTGATCGACAGACAGGCGCTGGTGGCGGAAGGGCAGAAAATAGGATTGAAATCCTCGCCCCAGGAAGTGCGGGACGAACTGCAGCACGGCCGTTATGCTGCGTACTTTTTCCCAGGGGGAAGCTTTATCGGCGAGGCTGAGTATGAGGCTCTGCTGCAACAGCACAACCTTACGCCTGCGACCTTTGAAAACAGCGTGGCCAACGAGATTGTGATCAGCAAGCTGCAGACGCTGATCACCGGCGGCGCGTCGGTGAGCGATGCCGCCATCCGGCAGGAATTCGTTAAAGAAAATACGAAGGTGAAGTTTGATTATGCGGTGTTGAAGGAGGACGACATTAAGAAGGGCCTTCATCCTACGGTAGAGGAGCTTAAGGCCTTTTACGACAGCCACCAGAAGAGCTACGCGAACTCCATTCCTGAGAAGCGCAAGATTAAATACGTGGTGCTCGACACGTTGAGGGTGCAGGCTGGGGTGCGAGTTACGAGCGACGATTTGCAGGCTTACTACAATCAGCACCGCGACCAGTATCGCGTGCCGGAACAGATCAAGGTGAGCCACATCTGGATCAAGATGCCTCTGCCGGGAGCGGATGGCAAGGTCGACGAGAAGGGCGTCGCTGACGCCCAGCGCCGCGCGGAAGACCTGTTGAAGCAATTAAAGGCGGGGGCGAAGTTTGAAGACGTGGCCAAGAAATACTCGGAAGATACGGGAAGCGCGAATGTGGGCGGGTCGCTGGGCTGGATCGGCAAGAGCCAGATGGGGGCGGAGTTTGAAAAGGCGGCATCGGTGCTTCCCAAGGGCAAGATCAGCGAGGTGGTGAAGACGCCGGATGGATTCCACATCATTCGTGTCGACGATAAGCAAGACGCGCACATGAAGACGCTTGATGAGGTCAAAGCCGAGATCGAGCCCGTCGTGAAGCAGCAGAAGACGCAGGAGATTGCACAGAAGCAGGCGGAAGAACTGCTGCAGCAGGCCAAGACTCAGGGGTTGGATGCGGCTGCGGCGGCGAAGGGCGTGCCGGTAGCGACTTCGGATTTTTTTGGCCACGGCGATCTGGTGCCGGGGCTGGGGCCGGCGCCGCAGTTGATGGACGCTGTATTCGGCGGGGCGGAAAAGACGCCCCCTGAGATGGCTGCCACGGCGCAAGGTTTCGCGGTGTTCCAGTTGCTGGCAGTGAAACCGCCTTCGACGCCTACGTTTGATGAGATTCGCGCGCGGGTGGAAGAGCAATTCAAGAGCGAGCGCTCGAGCGTTCTGCTGGCGCAGAAGACGCGGGAACTCTCCGATCGTGCGAAGACGGAACATGATTTGAAGAAAGCCGCGAAGGAGTTGGGCGCCACGGTGAAGACGAGCGATTTCGTGCTGCCCGATGGCCAGGTTCCCGATATCGGTTCGATGACCGGGCAAGCCTCGGTTGCATTCAGCATGAAGGCGGGAGAGATCAGCGGGCCGATCAATAGCGGAGCCAACGGGGTGGTGATTTCGGTCGTGGAGGTGCAGGCTCCAACCGAAGCGGACTTCGCGGCCAAGCGCGATCAGATTCGGGATATGCTGATGCAAAGCCAGCAGCAGGAGATCTTTGAGCTGTATGTGACCAACCTGCGCGGCCAGATGGAGAAGTCGGGCAAGATCAAGATCAACCAGGAAGAAATGAAGAACTTGACCCGTGCGGCGAGCGAGCCGGGGGCGTAGCAGGCTGGTTTGGCGGTTGTTGTATCTCCTAAGAACTGCCATCCTAACGCCGCCGAGCGGGTTGGTGCAGGCAAGAACCAGGATCCCTCGCTTTTGCTCGGGATGACAAATGTGTGGATAAATTAGGACCTCATATTCGGGAACCCAGGTAGTGATCGAGTTGCATGCCGTTTCCGCGCGCCGCAGGTATTTTGTTGCATCCCACGTCGCTGCCTTCGCGCGGCGGCATCGGTGATTTTGGGCCGGCAGCTTATTCGTTCGTTGATTCTCTCGCCTCCGCTCGTCAGGGACTGTGGCAGGTTCTTCCGCTGGGTCCGCTGGGGTATGGGAACTCGCCTTATTCTTCGATCTCGGCCTTTGCCGGGAACCCGCTGCTGATCAGCCTGGAGCGATTGGCCAGCCACGGCTGGATCGATCAAGCAAAACTTTCTGCGCTTTCCTCCGACGCGGGTGCGGTCGAGTACGATCATGTGTTTGCCGAGAAGATGCCGCTGTTATTCGAGGCGGGGCGCAATTTTGTGACCTCGGCTCCGCCAGGCGCCCGCCGGCGTTTTGAACGATTTTGTTTGGAGAACGCGTGGTGGCTCGATGATTTTGTTTTGTTTGATGCGCTGCGTGCACAGCAGAAATTAGCGAGCTGGAATGAATGGCCGGCAGGGTTGGCACAGCGCGAACCGGGCGCGCTGGAGCAGGCGCGCAAAGAGTTGGCCGACAACCTGAAGATCCGTTGCGCTCTGCAGTTTGCCTTTTACGAACAGTGGCGGGCGTTGCGGCGGTATTGCTCGGAGCGCTCGATCCGCATTGTCGGCGACGTTGCTATTTTCGTGAATTACGACAGCGCCGACGTCTGGATGCACCGCGAACTTTTCCGTCTGAAGGAGAATCTGGAGCCGGAAGTGGTTTCCGGCGTTCCTCCTGACTTTTTCAGCAAGACGGGGCAGCGCTGGGGGAATCCACTTTACCGCTGGGACGTGATGAAGGCGAAGGGATACGAGTGGTGGATCCAGCGCTTGCGTTGGGCGACGCGGCACTGCGATTATGTGCGGCTCGATCATTTTCGCGGGTTCGATCAATTCTGGGAGATTCCGGCGGCGGATCCGACGGCGATCAACGGGCGCTGGGTGGATGGTCCGCGAGACGACTTGTTTCTGAAGCTGCGTGAGGCGCTCGGCGGGTTGCCATTCTTCGCGGAGGACTTGGGGTACATCACTGCGGAAGTTCATGCTTTGCGGAACCGCCTGCAGATTCCGGGGATTGCGGTGCTGCAATTCGGATTCGGCGACGAAGGGGCGCACATGTATCTGCCGCATCGCGCCGCGGGCAAAGTCATTTATACGGGAACGCACGACAATGACACGACGGTGGGCTGGTTCCGGGCGGGCGCGGCCGACCACGAGCGGCGCAACGCGGAAGCTTACCTTGGCTGCTGCGACGATGGGATTCATTGGGCGTTCATTCGCGCGGCGCAAACTTCCGCGGCCGAGTTTGCCTTGATCCCGCTGCAGGACGTATTGGGCCTGGGCAGCGAGGCCCGCATGAACACGCCTAGCCTGCACGGCGGGAATTGGAAGTGGCGATTGGCTCCGGGGCAATTTACGGCTGAATTGACCGCCAAGCTTGCCCACCTTGCCGAACTGACGGATCGGCTGCCTCAGGCGGTTCCTGTTCTCGCGGACGAAGACTTTGCAGCTTGAAAACGTAGTTGCTTTCGCGAAAAGCTGGCGGGACGCCGGCGCTACAAAACCCGGCACTACTTAACCCTGCGGATTGTGAACCGTGTGTTAAAACGCAGCGGATGCTTTGTGCCTTGGGGTAGATCGTGTATAGAGGTTATGGAGAATTTTCTTGGCGACGGAACCCATTATTGAAGCGCGGGCGATAGAGAAGTCCTATCCGCAGCCGGACGGGACGCGCATTCAGGTGGTGGGGCTTACCGACTTTGCCGTGGAGCCGGGGAAAATCATTGCTTTGCTGGGAGCGTCGGGCTGCGGCAAATCTACTCTCCTCCGCATTCTTAGCGGGCTTTCGCAACCCTCGTCGGGGGCGCTGTTCTGGCATGGCAAACCGCTGGGCGGTGAATCGCCGAACGTGGCCATCGTATTCCAGAGCTTCGCGCTGTTTCCGTGGCTCACGGTACTGGAGAATGTGGAGGCTCCCCTGGAAGCGCGAGGCGTGGCCGCTGTCGAGCGGCGCAAGAGGGCGTTGCGGATGCTGGATACGGTGGGCCTTGATGGTTTTGAGACGGCATATCCCAAGGAGCTTTCCGGCGGGATGAAGCAGCGCGTTGGCTTCGCGCGGGCGCTGGTGGTGGAACCGGAAGTGCTGTTCATGGACGAACCCTTCTCTGCACTGGATGTACTCACGGCCGAAAATCTACGCGGCGAACTGCTGGAGCTGTGGCTTAGCAAGAAGATGCCGACCAGCGCGATTTTCATCGTGACCCACAACATCGAGGAGGCGGTGATGCTGGCGGACCGCATCGTGGTGCTGGGGAGAAACCCGGCGCGCATCCGGGCGGATTTCAATGTGCGCCTGCCGCATCCTCGCGACCGCAAGTCAGGCCGTTTTGTGGAACTGGTGGACTACATTTACAAAATCATGACCGAGCCGGACGTCGAACACGCTCTGCCTGATCCGGAGAGCACGGGGGAGATTGTGGTGCCGGCGGGAGGGTTGAAGCGTGGGCAAGCGCCGGTGAAGACGAGCAGATACCAGATTCTGCCGCATGCCCGCGTGGGCGGGATCGCCGGTCTGGTTGAACTGTTGCACGATCGCGGAGGGCGCGAAGATCTTTTTCGGCTCAGCGAAGAATTGGTGATGGACGTTCAAGATCTGTTGCCTATTCTGGAGGCCTGTCAATTGCTGGGCTTCGCCCGGTTGAAGGAGGGCGATGTGCAGCTCTCTGGGCCGGGAGTGAGGTTCGCAGATGCCGATATTCAGGCACGCAAAGTTTTGTTCCGCGAGGCCGCGCTGGAACACGTCACTATCCTGAAGCAGATTGACAGCATTTTGAAACGGAAGTCCGACCACGCCATCAACGACGAATTTTTTCATGACATTCTTGATGACCATTTTTCCGAGGATGAAGTGCAGCGCCAGTTTGATACCGCCGTGAACTGGGGACGCTACGCGGAGATTTTTGATTACGACCGGGAAAGTGGGCGGCTGGTGCAAACCGAAGCAGCACAGATTGAGCCTGCGCCTTCCGAAGCGGCGGCGGCAAGCGCGCCGGCCACAGAGAATCACGATTCAACTTCCACGCCAAATTAGTTGAGCGTCTGAATTCATGAAGAAGAGCATCACGCTGCGGGGATTCTCGGCGTACCGGCTGTGGACGCAACTGCCGCGAATCGAAGTTTCGCGGCTGCCCGATGTCATCATGTTCGGTGCGGGGATTGCCCTGTTCTATGCCGTGGTGACGGTGGGGCGCTCCTGGTTTGGACCGTTCACGCCATCGGTAGAGATTTCGCGGAGCCTGCGGGCGCTGCCCGCTTATGCGGGCTACTCTCTGCTGCGCATCACCATCGCTTACGTACTCAGTCTGGGATTCGCTCTGGTGTACGGCTATGTGGCTGCGTATAACCACCGTGCCGAGCGCTTCATGCTCCCGCTGCTGGACGTGCTGCAGTCGATCCCGGTGCTGAGTTTTCTTCCTGGCGTGATGCTGGCGATGGTGGCATTGTTTCCCGGGCGGCAGCTCGGAGTGGAATTGGGCGCGATTCTTCTGATTTTCACCGGCCAGGTATGGAACATGGCCTTCAGCTTTTACGCTTCACTGAAAAGCATTCCGAAAGACATGCGAGAAGCGGCGGAGATTTATCGCTTCAGCGGGTGGCAGCGCTTCACGCAGATGGAGTTGCCATTTTCGGCGATCGGACTGGTGTGGAACTCGATGATGTCGGTGGCCGGGGGATGGTTCGCGCTGATGGTCTGCGAAATGTTCGTGCTGGGGTCACGCGATTTTCGCCTGCCCGGCTTGGGTTCGTATCTGCAGACCGCGGCCAGCGCGGGCGACACGGCTTCGATGTTTTGGGGCGTTACGACCATGGTGCTGGTGATCGTGCTGCTGGATCAGTTTGTGTGGCGGCCGGTGATCGCGTGGGCGGAGAAGTTCAAAGTCGAGCAGGTGGAGAGCACAGACGCTCCGCGATCGTGGGTGCTCAACCTGGTGCAGCATTCGAGTGGGCTGGCTCGGATTCGGCAGAAGACGCTGCGGCCGCTGGGCGAACGGCTGCTGCTGTATTTTGCGCGGAAGCATGCGGAAGAAAGTCCAGAGGAGCCTGCTGCGGCCTGGCGGGAATGGCTGCTGCGCGGGCTGGGGGTGCTGGCGCTTGGCGGCATTGGATACGGCGTGGTTCGGGTCGCGATTATTCTTAGCGGGCTGGGCAGGGCTGAATTACATGAGACAGCCCTGGGCCTGGGCGCAACCTTCTTGCGTGTGAATCTTGCGTTGCTGATCGGCGCGCTGTGGACAATTCCGGCGGGAGTCGCGATCGGCTTTAATCCCCGGCTGGCGCGCATTGCGCAACCGCTGGCGCAGATTGCGGCCTCGGTGCCCGCGACGGCGTTGTTGCCCGTGATCCTGCTGGTGCTGATTCGGCTCGGTGGCGGACTCGGCTTGGCGTCGATCGTCGTGCTGCTTCTGGGCACGCAGTGGTATGTGTTGTTCAACGTGATTGCGGGGGCGATGGCGATCCCGACCGATTTGAAGGAATGCTGTTCCGTCTTCCGGGTGCGGGGCATCGAGCGCTGGAAAAAGCTGATCCTACCGGGAATTTTTCCTTATCTCGTGACCGGGCTGGTGACGGCTTCGGGCGGAGCTTGGAATGCCAGCATCGTGGCGGAGTATTTCCATTTCAAGGGCCAGATTTATACGACGACGGGCCTGGGTGCGACCATCCAGCAAGCTACTGACAGCGGCGATTTCCATCTGCTACTGGCTGCAACCATGATGATGGCAGCCACCGTGGTGACGATTAATCGGCTGGTGTGGCGGAAGCTTTATGGGCTGGCGGAAACGCGGTTCCGGCTGGAGACGTAGGCAGCCGCGACGAGCGATACTCAGTTCTCCGGTCTTATCTTTTGTTGTCTGGATTTTGTTGTCTGGCTCAGCAGGGTGCAGGAATGCGCTGAGTCTTTGAGAGCAGCTTCTAACTGCACGCCGAGCTTGGTCAGTTCTTCGGGGCTCATCAACTGCTGCAGCTGCTCGAAAAGCTGGCGTTCTTCTCTGCGGATGTGGGTGGAGAGATGTCGGGCGAATGCAGGCAGGGTTTCCTTTGACATGCTGCGGGCTTTGGCTTGCGAAAAAGATTCGTGCAGCGCGGCGTGATCGGCGATTAATTCCTCCACCAGTGGGATTAGTTTGGGGAACTGGCGAGCTGCCGGGAACAGCGCTTGCTCTTCGGCAGAGAAGTGAACTTTGATTTCCTGTTCGAAGTGTTGCTCGATTTCCAACTGCCAGGCGTCCAGGTCCGCGACGGGGATGGGTTGAGCGCGGTCGATGCGGACGCATAGAGCTAGTGCGCGCTGATGCTGGTGCGAGAGCGGAATCAGGCTTTTATCGCGGCGCATTGGGTTGCCGTTGAGGTTGCCAGCGAGTGCCGTCCCTTCGGGACTCGATCTTTTGGCCGATCGTCCCCGGACTTACGTCCGGGGCTAATGAATGTCGTCGCTATCGCGACTCGGGTTGAGCCGAACTGAACGGCGGAGATCACACTACGCTTACCGGCTCTGACGGTTCCGTGATGGCGGGACGTACCGTGAGCCAGTCGGTGCGCACGCGCTCCCACTCCTGAATCAGCATGCCGTTGGCTTCGAAGAAGGTGCGAATTCTTGCACGGCTCCATCCCACAACTTCTTCGAGAATGGGCGCCAGCACTGCGAGAGCGCTGCTGCTGAGCACTGTGCGCTTGGCGATTTGTGAAATGTGGGGCGACTCCGAGACTGCGATGGTGAGCCCGTCGCGTGCGTTGACGTGCAGCATCACATTGATGTCGGAACTGCCATCCCCGGAGTAGATCACATGATCGGGGCCGGTCACGTGCTGGGCCAGCAACTGGTCGAGGACCGCGACCTTGCCGTAGCCGGCAGTGGCTCGAATGATGGTATCGATTTCGCCGGACGGTTTGTAGCGAAACTCCGTGCCATAAATATGATCCTGCGGAACGATGCCCTCGAGGGCCGAGTAGATCACCTCGACCGGCGCGGCGGAGAGAATGTAAAAGTCGAAAGAGTGGCCGTCCACACCAGTTTCGAGGATCTGGTAAAGCAGCTTGATGTCGCTTTTGAGTCGGATGCGCTTGCCTACTTCGTGAAGATGTTCTTTGCGGACTTTCGTTTTGAACTCAGGATCGTGGAGCAGAAGGTAGGCGAGCTCGGCTCCTTGCTGCACCAGATTGATCTTGGCCATGCCTTTGGCTTTGCGTTCGAACTCGGCGGTAGGAATGCAGACCAACTCGGCGAGCACGTAGCCGGAATCGTTGAAGGTGAGCGTCTGATCGAAATCGCTCGCAAAAATATAGCGTTTTAAGGGCTTATCTGCCATGGATATTAGATTCTGCGCGTGTGCGGACGGCCCATTAAAAGAATCGATAGAGATTATATGCGGATGTTAAATGGTCGCGGCAAACGAGCCCATAAACCGCGGAGGAGGTAGTCAGCCTCGAAACAAGGGGATGCCTGCCTTTACTAAATTCCCGGACGCGTCCAGAATAAGGAGTCCTGCTTGTGATGCTGAGTTTGACGATGAAACGAGCGGGAAGGCGTTAGAGTCAGCCGGAAAAGCTGACAAATATACAGGAGCCCTCATGCCAGTAACTGGTGAACTGATCCGTGCAATGAATTATGTGGAAGACATCACGGCGACGCTGCGCCGCATCTCGATCTACATTCCCGCCATGAATACTGAGGAGCGCAAGCGCCTGGCGGAGAGTTTGCGTGCCACCGCCGTGGCTGTCAATACAGCGATTGCGGATCTGGAAAAGGTGGGCCCGTAGTGGCGGAGGTTAAGACCGTCGCCGTGATCGGGGCCGGTATTATGGGCCGTGGTATTGCGCATGCGGCGGCGATCGGCGGCTACCGCACGATTCTGGAGGATCTGCTGCCGGGGGCGCTGCGCCGCGCGGAGAGCGAGATCCGGGCCAATCTCGGTAAAGCAGTCGAGTTGGGGAAAGTGCCGGCGCCCGACGCCGACGCGGCTTTTCAGAGAGTGGAATATGCCGGTTCGGTGGAAGAGGCGGCGCGCGAAGCCGATTTAGTGATTGAAGCGGTGCCGGAAGAACTGGAATCGAAGATTGAGATTTTCACTCTGCTCGACAAGATCTGCCGTCCGGCGACGATTCTGGCGTCGAACACGTCTTCTTTAAGCGTCACGGAAATTGCCAGCGTTACTTACCGTGCGAAGAAGTGCGTTGGGATGCATTTCTTCAATCCCGTACACAAGATGAAACTGATCGAAGTGGTGCGGGCTCTGGAAACCGATGACGACACACTCGCCACCGCGGTTGAAGTCGGGCAGCGGATGAAGAAGGAAGTTGTGGTGATCAAAGAGTCGCCGGGATTTATCACCAGCCGCATCAATGCGATGATCGGCAATGAAGCGTTCTACATGCTGGAGGAAGGGATCGCGTCGGCCGCGGACATCGACAAGGCGCTGAAGCTTGGGTTGAATCATCCTATGGGCCCCTTCGAACTCGTCGATCTGGTTGGGCTCGATACGCGGCTGAATATTCTTGAGTATCTACATAAGACTCTGGGCGAGAAATATCGTCCGGCACCGCTGCTGGTGGAGTATGTGAAAGCTGGGCGGTTGGGGCGGAAATCGGGGCGCGGGGTTTATGAGTATCCCGAAGTAAGGGCGGTAAAAGCAGGTTCCTCACCGGGCTTGGCGCCCGGTTCGGAATGACAAGGATGTTGGAATGGGCCAGCCTTGTCCGCGCCGCTGGGCTTCGCCGCCGCGGGACAGTCGAGTCGGCTGTCTCTACATAGGTCTGCTAATGGTTGCGGCCGAAATTCAAGCCTGATAAAGATTCGACCCTCTCCTCCTCGATCCCCTTACTTGCGATCAGCACTTGAAAGCTTTCGCCCATGCCGGCGGGCGTGACCAGATGCTTGAGTTGCAGTGCGACTTTGGCGCGCTCCTGCGGCAGGCGGCATCCTTCGAAGGCGTCGGCAAACTGATTGGCTTCGCCGATGCCCATCAGGAATTGGGATTGCGTGATCAGCTTCTGCGTTTGCATGCCGTGTCTTTCCGCGGCGGCAATTAACGCTGTGAAGCTCACATCGGCGGTGATGTCTTGTTCGCCGGGCGCTTCGTAGGGATTGGCGCTGACGGAATGCTGGCGGAGAGCTTTTAGCGTGCCGCGATGGCGTCCGGCGAGTTGCTCTTCGCGGGTGTAGCCGTAGTCGATGGCAAGGAGAAATCCGCGCGGGATGCCGGCTGCGGCGCGATCCACGAATTGTTGCGCAGCTAGAGGCACTTCGAGGCGTTCGTCGGCCTCGGGATGGATGGAGTAGCGATCGAGGAATTCGAGTTCGTCGGGCGAGGGTTGCGCCCAGGTTTCGATGAAGCGGCCGTCGCGTGTGTCGATGCGCAGGGAACCTTTTGCGCTGAGAATTTCTACTGGAAGCGCGTCGAAGAATTCGTTGGCAAAAACGATCGTGGGCACCTCAGGGGCTAAAGCCCCGTCCTTCAGAGCTTCGTCCGGCACGACTGAAGTCGTGCCCTTCCCGATCTTCTCTTCAGCAAAGAGTTCGGGTTTACAGGAAGCCTTTCCGGATTCGATGTGATGCAGCAGAGTTTCTTTGATCCGTTCGCGCAAGGCGGGCGAGCTTTCGATCAGGAGATAACGCAGCGCGCCGAAAAAATCTGGGAACTTCTTCTCCGACCAGTCGAGCACATCGTGGGCGAATAAGCCGCGTCCGGGGCCGAGTTCAAGCAGTTCAATCTTCTCCGGCGAGCCGAGGGCGTGCCACATTTCTTCGAACTGGCGGGCGAGGAGGCGGCCGAAAACGGCGTGGACGTCGCTTGAGGTGTAGAAATCGCCGGCCTTGCCGAACTGCTGTGCATTTCGAGAGTAGTAGCCGAATTCGGGATGGTAGAGGCAGAGCTCCATGTAGCGCGAAAAGGGAATGGGACCGCGCTCGTGGATTTCCTGCTCGATCTTCTTGCGTAAGAGATTCACAGTCCCTTCCGGCGGCGGTCGACGCGGTCCTGCGGGGTGCGGATAAACATCTCGACGAAGTAGTCGTGCAGCGCGTCGTAGAGCTGGCGCTGGAAGTTCCATTCGAACTGTGGGTGGTCGAGGTCCCGGGGATGGAAATCAAGGTAATAGGTATGCACGGGGATGGATGCGTCTTTGAACTGGATGATTAATTCGACGCCTTCGCCTTTTGAGCGCGCGGAAAAGTTCAGCAAGGGATGCTCGTAGAGGCGGAGTTGGGCCAGGACTCGGTCGAGGCGGGTGGTGGCGGTTTCGGGCATGGGGGGATTGTAAAGCAGGTGAAGGGCTAACGAACGTGAGCGTAGGATGCACTCGCTACGGCCGGCGGGATGCCGGCGCTACTCGTAGCGTAATGCTTCGATCGGGTTCAGCCTGGCGGCTTTGATTGCCGGCAGCATGCCGCTGACTATTCCTACGAAGCTGAGAATTACGGTTGACCAGACCAGCGTGGCGAAGTCGATGTAGAGGTGGATGTCGCCTTCGTTGGCGTCTTCGATGAACGCACTCCACAGAGTAAGCGAGCCCACGCTCCAGGAGACCAGATAGGCCAGAATCACGCCCAGCAGGCCACCAATCGCGGTAATCACCAAAGCTTCGGCCAGGAACTGGAAGAGAATGTGCCAGCGCCGGGCTCCGAGAGCCTTCTCGACGCCAATTTCGCGGGTGCGCTGGGTCACCGAGACCAGCATAATGTTCATCAGTCCGACGCCGCCGATTCCGAGCGTGAGCAAGCCGATGAAGCCCAGCAGAATCTTGATCCCCACTGTGATCACGGTGAGGTCGGCGAGATCCTTTACTGCGTCGAAGACGAAGATGGCGCGCTCGTCTTTGGGATCGAAGTTGTGATGGAAGGACATGGAATTGCGGAGGGCCTGGACCATCTTGCTGTGGTCGCCTTCGTAATCCATCATGATGCCGTCAAGATAGTAGGTGTTCTTGAGGTCGCTCATGGAGCTGTAGGGGACATAAACCAGCGAGTTCATGTCTTCGTCGCCGTTGGAAATGGTGTGCCGGAGGACGGCGATTACCTTGTAGGAGACGCCGTCGACGCGAACGAATTCGCCCAGCGCATTCTGGCCGGAGAAAAGTTTCTTCTTCACAGTGGCGCCGATGACGGCAACGCGTGCATGGGTGAAATCGTCCTGCTCGCCGAAGAACGAGCCTTCTCCAACGTCGAGGGCGCGAATTTTCTCGTAGCTGGAATAAATTCCGTGAACGCCATAGCTTCCGCTGCGGGTGCCGAACGCCACCAGGCTTTGCTTATCCACCTCGGGGGAAATGCGGGTGAGCATGGGACATTCGGCTCGAATGAAGTCGAGATCCTCCCGGGTCAGGCGAATCTGCACGCCGGCCTTAGTGCCGCCCGCTTGCAGGGAAGTGCGCCCTGGAAAGATGGCGACCAGGTTGCCTCCAAAGGTGCGGAAGGCAATCATCAAAGCGTCCTGAAAGCCGGTGCCGTAGGCCAGCAGCAAAACGACCGTGGCAATGCCCCAAGCCATGCCCAGCATGGTGAGCAGGGAACGGCGGCGGTTATGTTTGAGCGCGTTGAAAGCTTGTGTGCCCAGGTCGCTCAACATAATTACTCCTGCCTCAGCGCCTCCACGGGTGGAAGGAGCGCGGCTTTGCGCGCGGGATAAAGACCGGCGACGATGCCGGCGAGAGACAGCGAGAGAATGGCAATCACGGCGGAAGCGGGCACGATGCGCGGCGTGTCGAATCCTTCCGGGGAAGGCAACTGCGCCAGCAGGGCCACGAAAGTGGTAGTGATTGCCAGGCCGATGCCGCCGCTGAATGCCGTAAGGAAAGCTCCTTCGACAAAGAACTGCGTCAAGATATTGCGATGCGTGGCGCCTAAAGCCTTGCGCAGACCGATTTCCCGCGTCCGTTCGCTCACCGAAACCAGCATGATGTTGATGATGCCGATGGCGCCGAGGCCGAGAGTTACGATTCCCACGACGCCCAGGAAATAGTCCATCGCATCAAAAATCTTGGCCACACGAATCGCTCCGTCGATCGTGTCCCAGTCATTGAAGGCGTCGTCGAGGCTGGGATCGAAACCGTGACGCCGGGCGATGATGCCGTGAACTTCATGCAGGGCTTCGAGGTGTAGTTCTTTTTTTATAGGACGGTAGTTAATGAAGGAGATTGCATTCTCCGTGTTCTGCGCCTTGAGCGGGAAGAGCATGCGCATGGTTTCGAAAGGCACGAAGATGCGGTGATTCGTGCCGTTCTCGCCTTCTTTGCCAATCTTGGGGACGACACCGATCACTTTGAAATCCATGTCGTTGAGCAGAATCGTGCTGCCCACGGCGGGCTGCCCGGGGAACATGTTCTTGAGGAGTTCCCATCCCACCACGGCAACACGGCGATGCTGGGAGTTGTCCTCGTCATTGAACCAGCGTCCGGGTTCGGTGGGGAGGGTTCGAATCTGGTTGTACTCGGGGACCACGCCGAAAACCTGGCCGTTGGTGGAACCGAAATCGCTGACGGCGCGGATGTCGTCGCGCTCCAGCACCGGAGAAACCGCGCGCAGAAATCTGGCCTGGTCGCGAATGGCGAAGTAGTCGGCGTAGGTAAAATAGTAAGGCTGGCCAGACTGATAACTGCCTGCCACAGCCGGAATGCGGCCGGGGAAGATAAACATAATATCCGCGCCAAGTTCGGCCATGTTCTTTTCCTGACCGCTGCGGAAGCCTTCTCCCAGGCCTACCAGAAGCAGTAGAGAGCCGACGCCCCAGGCAATTCCGAACATGGTGAGGAAGGAGCGCAGCTTGTGCGCCCAGAGCGTGGCGAGCGACTGCCGTACGATGTCGAGAAGTATTCGCATGAGAGATACACCCCCACGCCTCCGGGGAGGTGCGTGGGGGTCCCGGGCAACGTTCAGGCGAGGGGTCTCATTTCCCGCCCAAACGGTTCTCGTTCAAGCATCTGATCAGTAATACGCAGCCGGGTCATGCGAAGTTCCCTGCTGTGATTGATTATTAGACAGCGGGAAGCCGCAAAGGGTTAGCTGGGGATGAAAAATTGAGGAGGCCAAGTCTGTGGAAAGCTGCGGTTTGATTGTTTCTGATCAGAACTCGAAGTAGCCACCGGCTGGAGCGGAGCGAGGCGCACCGTCGGTGCCGGTCGCCGGAAGTAAGCCTAAGATTCCGCTCAAGTTCTGCCAGGCAGCCTGGTTCAGCGCGGGATCGGAGCCGACCAGGTCGCGGATCATATCCCATGCAGCCAGGTTGAGGGCGCCTTCTGGCGGTGGTCCCATGGCCAGGGAGACTGAGCATTGCGGGCAGAAAGAGACGCGGTGGGCCGTCGACTTCTGGCGCGGTTTGATGCCCACGGTCTGGGCGAACATGTACAGAGCAACAGATTTTTGTCCGGCTTCGAGTTCGCGATTACAGCGAAGGCAACGCATGTTCTCCAAGGTCTCTCCGGGGGGCGGATTGCGCCCTCGAATATGAATACTGTCTTCGCGGAGTTGCGGGGCGCAAGTATGTAGAAGGATTCCGGCGACGTGAAATTCAATTTTGGAAACAGTCCAACGGGGTGCGAACGCTCAGGCGGCCCAGGGATCGACCAGCGGAACCGCAATATCTTCAAAGTGCGCCGTATTGCGGGTGGCCAACGTGGCATGCTGGGCCATCGCGATACCCGCGATCATCGTATCTCTAAGGTCGCCCGGACGGCCCTTCTTGTGGCGGGAAGCCATCAGGTCGCCCGCCTGCTCGGCAGCCGCAACATCGAAGGGAACGACCCGGTGGTCGATCTTGCCGAGAAGCTCCTGGAAAGACTGGATCAGTGCGGATCGCCGCTTTCCCCCTGACATGACTTGAAGTCCGAACCTGATCTCAAGAACCGTAATTGAGGTTGTCCAAATTGAGGTACGAGGCTGCTGGTCGAGCCAGGCGACGACATTTCGATCGGGCGCTACGTGCATCAGCGCGGAAAGCACATTGGTGTCGAGGATGGTCATGCCTGGTGCTCATGACTCAAATGACGGAGTCTCGATCTGATGGCCGCGAAGTTCGGGAATGTCGCAGGTGAGACCGGTTTTGGCAAACAGGCTGGAGATTTCCGTGCCCAGTCCGCCGGCGGGGAAGTCGGCTTCGACCAAGGCACTTCGAAGTATGTCCCGTGCCTCTTCTTCCATACTGCGGCCATTTTTCCTGGCGCGGCGCTGCAGCCGCGCCTTAACCTGACTCTCAATGTTGCGGACAACGAATTGGGCCAAGGTTACCTCCCGGTTATAATGATATCATGATATCACACGAGAAACGGACAATCAAACTCGTCGCTGCGCACTCTCCGGAACCAAGTTGTGCTCTAGGCAGAGGCGGATCGCATCGTGCACTCTGTTGCGATGAGAGATCGAGCCTATGCGACATCGGCTGAGTTCGTACGACTGGCGCACCTCCGCAAATTGTGCGAGTGCGAACAGGCTGCAGCGGTTTGCTACAGGGTGCGCGGCAAGGGCATCGAGTTCCTTCTAGTTCGGACCCGGGGCAGCGGGCGTTGGACGTTCCCCAAGGGCAGTGCGGAACCGGGGCTGACCCATGCCCAGGCCGCGGCGCTGGAAGCGTTTGAGGAGGCCGGGGTTCATGGCCGGATCGAGGAAGCTTCGTTCGTGAGATATGTTCGTCGCGGCGGCGCACGGAAAGGTGCGGCAAGGTCTGGCAGGAAAGAAGTTGCGGTCTACGCCCATCTTTGCGAGGTGTTTCGGCTGAGCCCTCCGAAGGAATCGGAGCGCAATCGCACATGGTTTTCTGCTGAGGACGCCAAGTGGCGCTTGCGCGAGGGTCGTAAGAGTGATGACGGGGCTGAGTTCGCGCGGGTGGTCGATCAGGCCGTAGCGCGCATCCAGAAGCTGCGCAGCGAGATCGGCAGTGTCCGTCGACCGCAGAACGATCGAATGCAACAAGATCGATTATGCGCGGACACGATGCTAAGAGACGGGCTGCAAAAGGTGCAGTTCGAGGCTTTCATGGAAACTCGTGAAGCGTCGTTCCTGCTGCACATTCGTCGCCAGCTTCACGAGATGCGGCAATTCGACGCGCCGACGTTCGGCGATCCTGGTCGTGAGTTCCTGCGAGGGGAAGTCCTGCAATTCGACCCAGGGCGAGAGAAGAAAGCCAAAGCTTTGGGAACCGGCACGAAGAGCGGCTAAGATCGCCTCTTTCTTTCAACTCCCTATTCTTTATTCTTTGTTCTTGGGCCTTTCGTAGGCTTTCGCCAGATATTTCCGCGCTTCTTCGAGGGCGCCAAAGGTGTCGTCGTTGGTCTGAATGGCCTGGCGGTATTCATTGATGGCGCGTTCGCGCTGCCCGGTGATGTCGAAGATCTTACCTAGTTGGATATGGCTCCAGACTTCGGTCCAGCGCGGCTCGCCATCACCGTTAATTGAAGCGCGGTAGGAGTTCGCCGAGGATTGGTAGTTTCTTTGCTCGAAGAAGATTTCTGCGATGCGATAGTGGGCAAGCGAACTGTTCTTATTGAGGTCGAGGGCCTTGTTGAATTCGACGAGCGCTCCGGAGAGGTCGCCCTGCTGCTGCATGGCCATGCCGCGGAGAATCGAGGCCCGGAGCTTAACGTCCGAGGAGTTGGTGAGCACGTGGTGGTCGGGATCGACGGAGATGCGGCGCGGGCGTCCGAAAGTTTCAACCGTAAAGGTTGAGTTGGTGCCGACCACTTCGAGGTTCTTGTTTTCCGTTTTGCCGTCAGTGTCAATGCGCAGGTCGACCGGCATGCGGAACAGATCGAGATCCTGGGTAATCTCGCCGGTGACGCGAAAGCCCTTATTGTTGCCGAGGCGGTAGGTGGTGTATTTCAGTTTGAATTCGGGGGCGCCGGTGGAATCGAGCCACTGGGAGAAGAACCAGGTGAGTTGCTCGCCGTAATATTTTTCGGCGATGGTGCGGAAGTCGTCCATGGTGGCCGCTTTGCCGGAGTAGGTCTCGGCGAACTCGCGCATGGTTTTGTTGTATTTGTCTTCGCCGAGCACCCAGCGCAGCATGTGCAGGATCATTGCGCCCTTGTCGGTCACGAGTGATTGAAACTCGGTGGAGAAGGGATCGAGTTTGCTGGCGCTGGAGAGCGGAACCGTGTCATAGGCCAGCGCGCCCACCGACATGTCTTTGACGGCTTCTTCCAGACCGGCCGCGCCGGCGGCATTCTCCACGTACATGGCTTCGGAATAGCGGGAAAAGCCATCGGAGAGCCACCAGTCATCCTTGGTAGCGGGACTTACCGAGACTCCCCACCACTGATGGGCGATGGCGTTGGCGAGCAGACGATAGTTGGTCTTCTGCGTGATGGATGGGCCGGCAAGGCCGGCAATTTCAGGAGCCCAGGCGTAGGGAACGGTGTCGCCGGGCAGCTCCACAACATTGAGTTTCTGCGACAGGGGCGTGCCGTAAAGAGTGATGAAGTAGGTGAACTCCTGGACCGCGGTGGAGGTGTACTCGGGAGCCAGCCCTTTATGGGTGGGCTTGAAGAAGACGTGCAGGTCCATGCCGGCTTCGTCGCTTTTGTATTCTTCAAAGCTGCCTGCGACGATGGTGCCGGGGAAACTCGGCTTGGCATCGACGAACGTGAATGTCTTGGTCGGAAGGCCGTTGGTATTGGGCTTCTTTGAGGGAGGATTATCGGTGACAGTCGTTTTTCCGCTTCCGATCGCGAGCATGTGGGCGGGCACGGTTACGCTGATGGTTGAGGTGAAGCGGTTCAGGCCATAGCCGCTTACCGGGAACCAGCGTCCGGAGTAGAGCAGGTAACTGGTGTCGTCGCCGATGTAGGCGAGTTTGAGGCCGGGGACCGGGCTGTCGTCGGCGGTTTCGAGAATGCCTTCGTATTCGAAGGTCAATGTCATGGAAGAGTTTTTTGTCAGGCCCGCGGGGAGCGGGACACGGATAGTGGAATCCTGGGTGATGCGCTCGGCTGACAGCGGCTGGTTGTTGTCATCGAGAACGCGGGTGACGCGCAGGTCGTTGTGCAGTTCGAAGATAGCGACGGTCAGATCCTGAAGGGCGGTGAATTTGACTTTCGCTCGCGCCGAAATCTGATGCAGATGAGGCGTGAGTTCGGCCTCGATCTGGTAGTCGTCGACGCGCAGGCGGGTCTTTTCGGCGGCCCGTGAGGGGATCGCGCCGAAAGCCAATAGCAACAGGGCGAGGGAACCCGACAGGACGCTCTGGGCGCGCCGAAAGCGAATCTGCATTAAGGAGAGTCTCCCGGAAATGGGCCTAACCACTTCCCTATGATGAAGATTCTCCACTAAAAGATGCTGGGAGCACAAGGTTTAGCCCGACTTTGTGATTTCGTTTGTCTCCACTTTGTCATTTCGTACTCCACGTTGTCATTTCGAGCAAAAGCGAGAAACCTGCTCTCTGCCGCCGCCAGCAGACAGCAGGTTCCTCGTCGCTTCGCTCCTCGGAATGACGTCGCGGAGGGGGTTATTTACGGGGCAAGAGTGTGAGGATTATTTCTGCGGCTCGGTCTGCCGGGGGTTGGGGTGAGCCTTCTGCGGGGCTTTGCGGAGGTCGGAGCCGGTCTTTTACTTGGGTCAGGTCTTCCAGCATGCGGGCGCGGGCAGGGCCGTCGGCGAGGATTTCCTTGATCTGCGCGATCACTTTCTCGGCAGTGAAATCGTGTTGGACTAATTCAGGCACGACCTCCTCGTCGGCGATCAGGTTGACCATGGCGAAGCGTGGGACTTTGACTCTCGGCTTGCCCAACAGGTAGGTGAGAGGCGAGACACGGTAGACCATCACGAACGGAGTGTGCATCATCGCGGCTTCCACCGTGGCGGTGCCGCTGGCGATGATGCCGGCATGGGAATGCCAGAGCGCGGGCAGGGACTCGGGGACCAGGGTGATGCGCTGTTTGCTTATGAGACTTTGCAGGAAGGCGCGGTCGAGCGTGGGTGCGACCGGCAGCAGGAATTCGTAGTCGGGGCCGAGTTGAGTGGCGGCATCGAGGATTGTGGGCAGGTTCATGCGGACTTCTTTGACGCGGCTGCCGGGCATGAGCGTGATCCAATGCTTAGCAGGATCGAAATGGAATTGTGCGGCGTAGTCGCTGCGCTCGATGGCCGGGTGCGGCAAGTCGGCTAAGGGATGGCCGACGAAGGTCGCATCGACTCCACGGTCGCAGTAGAACTTTTCTTCGAAGGGAAAAATAACCAGGGCTTTGTCGATGTAGTCGCGGATGAGGCGGACGCGTCCTTGGCGCCACGCCCAGAATTGTGGCGCGACGTAGTAGACCACGGGGATGCCGCGCTTCTTCATCTGCCTCGCGACGCGCCAGTTGAAGGCGGGTGAGTCGATAACGATTGCGAGATCGGGTTTTCGCTTGTCGGCCTCTTTGATCAGACGCCGGAACAGGCCGTAGATCTTGGGCAGATGGCTGAGGATTTCGGTGATGCCGACGACCGAGAGATCTTTCGCGTCGACTGCCGTGTCGCAGCCCGCGGCGCGCATGCGGTCTCCGCCGACCCCGAAGAATTCTAGCTGCGGGTCGCGGCGGCGCAAGGCTTCGATCAGCTGCGCGCCGTACATTTCCCCGGAAGCTTCGCCGGCTGAGATCAGGATTCGCAAGAGAGCATTGTAAGGCCGTGGCGTGACACTTAGTGGAGCAGATTGTTCTGTTGCGGTGTCTAGGGAAGATGTAAGGTGGTGTGGCCGGAGACGGCCATTAGCGAGGATGAATGCTTCAAGAATCGACCCAAGTACAATGGGACCCGGTGTACATCGGTCGAGCGCCTTCCACAGGCCTTGAGATCTACCTCCTGTGTCTGGTCATTACTTGCCTCGTTACGGCCTTCAAACTCGTGAAACTCTGGCGCGTAGTGCCCCCGTTTAGCACCAAGAGCCCAATTGTAGCTTCGGCCTACATTGAACTGTTGCAGGTGTCAGCTAACCGCTTCATGCGCTGGATTGGATTAGTCTTTATCGCATCGGGTCTTCTGACTTCGACCAGTATCTACAACACCTGTGGCGCGATGCTCGAGGAAAAGAGGACTGGGCTTGCCGCAATCGTGTCAGTGGTCCGAGACTTCTCCGCAGCCGTTAGTATGGGGATGCTGGTCGTTCTCTTCCTCTATCTCGCGCGCTGGCACGTACTCACTCGAATGGAGCGCCTCCACCATTAGAAACAGCAATCGCACACTTGGCGACAGTAAGGGCTAGTCATCCCCTCTGGCGGTGACTTCTGGCTCGGGTAAGCCGGCTGCATTCGCAAGCGAGGGCGCCCGCTCCACATGCCCCATACTTACCTCCTGGTCCTTGTATTGGAGTTGGTAGAGCTTGAAGTAGATGCCGCGCTGGGCCAGGAGTTGCTGGTGGGTGCCCATTTCGCGGACCTGGCCTTTGTGCATGACGATAATTTTGTCGGCGCGCTGCACGGTGGAGAGCCGGTGGGCAATGATCAGCGACGTACGTCCCTCGACCATGCGGTTCAAGGCGTCGCGTACGCGGAATTCGGTTTCGGTATCGACGCTGGAAGTGGCTTCGTCGAGAATCAGAATCTTCGGTTCGTGAGCCAGGGCGCGCGCGAAGGAGATTAGCTGCTTCTGGCCGGTCGAAAGAGTCGAGCCGCGTTCGCGGACTTCTTCGTCGAAGCCTTTGGGCAGGGCGCGGATGAAGTCGGCGAGGTTTACGTCTTCGGCGGCCTGCTCGACGTCTTCGTCCTGAATGCGTTTTGTTCCCAGGCGAATGTTTCCGCCGATGGTGCCGCTGAACAGGAACGGATCCTGCAGGACTACGCCGAAGCGGCTGCGCAGGTCGACGAGATCCATATCTTTCACGTCGACGCCATCGATTCTTACCGCGCCATTCTGGACGTCGTAGAAGCGTAGAAGAAGTGAGATCAGCGTGGTCTTGCCGGCTCCGGTGTGGCCGACTATGGCTACGGTTTCGCCGGGTTCGATGGCGAAGGTTACGTCGTGCAGGACCCAGTCCGGCGAGAGAGCAGCCGACCCTTCAGGTCGGGAACGGGCAGGAGTGCCCGTTCCCACACGAGCTGTCCCCAGACTTGCTTCTGTTTTCACACTTGCTTTGCCGTTTTCCTCCGGCGCTTCGCGATAGGCGAACCAGACGTGATCGAATTCTATGCGGCCGGGGCCTTCGGGGCGCTTCGTGATCGCTGGAGAAACGACCTGCACGGGAGTATCCAGCAGCTTGAAGATGCGCTCGCTGGCGGCCATGGCCGATTGCAGGATGTTGTATTTTTCGCTGAAATCCATGATAGGGCGGAAGAAGCGCAGAGCGTACTGGATGAACGCGACCAGCACGCCGAGTTCAGCCGCTCCGCGCACCAGGCGGAATGTGAGCAGCGTCTCCCAATTAAAGCTGACGGCGACACTGGTTACGGAAATGTTCCGCATCACACCGGCGCCGCCGAACCAGATCACGCAGGCAATCGCGATCGAGGAAAGAATATCGATCGCGGGATAGTAGAGCGAGTAAGCCAGGATCGCGTCTTTGTAGGCGTCCATGTGGCTGCGATTAATCTCTGAGAACTGCTTATAGGCCTTGTGCTCGCGATTGAAGAGCTGCAGCACGACCATCCCGCTGACGTGCTCCTGCAGGTAAGAGTTGATGCGGGCGATGGCGACGCGAATGCGGCGGTAGGAATCGCGCACCCGGTCGCGGAAAATCTTGGTTGCCACCACGATGAAGGGCAGCACGGCGAACGTGATCAGCGCCAGCTTCCAGTTCATGCACAGCATTACGCCGAGGATGCCCGCCAGCACGAAGAGGTCTTCGAAGATGGAAACCACGCCGGAGGTGAACATTTCGTTCAAGGCATCAACGTCAGTAGTGACGCGCGTTACCAGGCGGCCGACCGGATTTTTGTCGAAGAAGGCAACGTGCAGGCGCTGCAGATGGCGGAAGATCTGGCGGCGGAGGTCGAACATCACTTTCTGGCCGGTCCACTGCATGAAGTAGGTTTGGAGGAACTCGAGCAGGAAACTGAAGACCAGCAGTCCGACATAGATGGCAGCAATTTGCGCGATGCCGGTGATGGCGTTCGGGCTGAGCCAACTCCAGATGCCGGAAGATGATGCGGTAGCCGCCTCTTTGGGTGCGAGGTAGCGATCGATCGCCACCTTGGTGAGATAGGGACCAAGCACGTCGGCGAACGACTTCAGGAGAATCGAAACCAGCGCGATCGCCACCTGCCATCGGTAGGGACGCAGATACTTGAGCAGTCGCGCCATCAGGCGGCTGTCATAGGCTTTGCCTAATACTTCTTCTTCCTGAGACATCGGTTTCTTTGGCGATCGAAGAGTAAAAGCGGCGCCTGCGGCGCTGCTAACAGGGTACCTGAATATGGATGGCCGGACCGGGCTGGCGGATGGAAAAGGTTTGCCGCCGGGTAGGTGCATCGCAGATGGGATAATGGTTGCAGCATGCCGCTCGGTATCTACATTTCCATTCCTTTTTGCCGCACCAAGTGCAGTTACTGCAATTTCGCTTCCGACGTGTTTTCGCGGGCAGTCTTCGAGCGCTATGTGGATCGGGTTTGCGCTGACGTCGAGAACTCGCCGCGTGTCGCAGGGGAGATGGGCGGGAAGATGGAGCACGCGGTGGATTCCATCTATCTAGGCGGAGGGACGCCGACAGTGCTCGAGACGGCCCAACTGGAGCGGCTTTTCGGCGCCGTGCGCTCTCAATTCGATGTGCAACCCGATGCCGAGGTCACAGTTGAATGTGCCCCCGGCACCTTGACGCAAGCCATGCTGGAGAGCCTGCTGCGCTGCGGTGTGAACCGGGTGAGTCTTGGAGTGCAGTCGTTTGTGGATCAGGAAGCGGCGGCGGTTGGCCGCTTGCACAAGCGCGCAACCGTTCTAGAAGACATAACCCGGCTGCGGGCTGCCGGAATTACGAATATCAACATCGATCTGATCGCCGGGCTGCCCCACCAGACAGTTGAAAGTTGGGAGTTTTCCTTAGCTGAGACCATCGCGACCAACGCTCCGCATGTCAGCGTCTACATGCTCGAGGTAGATGAGGATTCCCGCCTCGGACGCGAACTTTTGGCCGGGGGAAAGCGGTACCACGCGCACTTTGTCCCGGATGAAGAAGCCATGGCGGATTTCTATCTCGTGGCTTGTGAGCGGCTCTCGGCGGCTGGGGTCGGGCAGTATGAAATTTCCAACTTCGCGCGCGCAGGTTTCGAATCACGGCACAACTCGAAGTATTGGACGCGGCAGCCCTACTTGGGCTTTGGCGTGGACGCACATTCGATGTTGGGCTCTACAGCGCCGGGTATCGACGCGGTACGGTTCGCGCCCGCTGACTCGCTGGAACAGTTCATGAGCGGAGCGCCTTTGCAGCGAACCGCGGTGTCGCGCCAGGCAGCGTTGGAGGAGAGTTTCTTCCTTGGGCTTAGGCTCACGCGAGGTGTCAGCCTGAGCGAACTTGCGGCGGAATTCGGCGAGGAATCGGTTGCGAATGCCCAGCCGGCTGTCGTGGAGCTTATCGAAGGTGGACTGATGGCGCAGCAGGGAGACTATGTTTGCCTGACCTCGCGCGGGCGACTGCTCTCGAACGAAGTATTCGAGAGATTCATCGTCGCCGATGAAGTGGCTCGCTGATCTCAGGTTGCCGCGAGAAATCTGCTGGAGTTCAGTTATTTTGCAAACCATCCGGTCGGTTGGGCCGATGGTCTCCATGTTCATTATCCCTGGTAATGACGCGGCTTGCCGCACTTTCTCCGCCCTCAGTCCGAGGTAACTTTTCCCCGTTCTTCCGCTATGTTCTAATCAAAAAACCAGCCGCAGTGGTGGAGGGGTCTTGGATTTTCAACTGAGCGACGAGCAGCAACAGCTGAAGAAAACCGTCCGCGAATTCGCCGAGAGCGAGATCTTGCCCAACGTGATGAAGTGGGACGAGGCCTGCGAGTTTCCGCTCGCTACGGTTAAGGAACTGGGCAAGCTCGGACTGCTGGGAACCGTTTTTCCCGCCGAATATGGCGGCGCTGGCATGGGCTACGTGGAATATGTGATCGCCATCGAAGAGTTGTCGCGGGTGGATGGGTCGGTGGGCATTATTGTTGCGGCGCATACGTCCCTCTGCACCAATCACATCTTCCTCGCCGGCAGCGAGGAGCAGAAAAAGAAGTACGTCAGCAAACTTGCGACCGGGGAATTCATCGGCGCTTGGGGACTGACCGAGCCTTCTTCGGGATCGGATGCGGGCAGCGCCCGCATGACCGCCCGGCGCAAGGGAAATAGCTGGGTGCTCAACGGCACCAAAACTTTTTGCACCAACGGCCATTATGCGGACGTGATCGTCGTGCTCGCAGTAACCGACCGGACGGCACACACGCACGGGCTTTCCGCCTTTATCGTAGAGAAAGACACGAAGGGATTCCGTCCCGGCAAGAAAGAGAACAAGCTCGGTCTGCGGGCGAGTGACACGGCGGAAATGATTTTTGAAGATTGCGTGATTCCGGCGGAGAATCTGCTGGGCAAGGAAGGCGACGGCTTTATCGACGCGATGCGCGTGCTCGACGGCGGCAGAATTTCGATCGCGGCGCTGTCCTTGGGCATGGCTCAGGGTGCTTACGAGGCCGCTCTCAAATACGCCAAAGAGCGGCGGCAATTCGGCAAGGCTATCGGAGAGTTCCAGGCGATCCAGTGGAAGCTGGCCGACATGGCTACGGAGATTGATGCGGCGCGGCTGCTTACCATGCGGGCAGCGTCGATGAAAGATGCCGGCATGAAAACTACGATGGAATCCTCGATGGCGAAGCTCTACGCCAGCGAAGTTGCCGTGAAGTGTGCCAATGAAGGCGTGCAGATTCACGGTGGGTATGGGTTTATCAAAGATTATCCCGCCGAGAAGTATTACCGCGATGTGAAGCTGTGCACGATCGGTGAGGGGACCAGCGAGATTCAGCGGTTGGTGATTGCACGGCAGTTGCTGAAGGAGTAGCTCCAGGCGAGCCATGTCCACGCAAGAAGCGGCAATGCCCACTTCAGCGAACCTGCAGGCGACATTGATTCTCGACCATCAGGAAGCAATCATTCGCGATCTCGCAATGCGTTTGCGAGAGCGAGAGCCAGAAGACCGGAAGTTGGTTCAATCGGCGCATCGTTATCTCGTCGAGTTTGTGAAGCCGATATACACCCTGGATGAACTCCAGTCGGCTTCTCAAACCCTTCGGGAGCGGCATGGTTCGTGCAGCCAGCGAATGGCCTGTCTGGAGGCCGTGTCCCGCGCTTGTGGCGTCCCAACGAGGTCGCGCGTGCTTCGAGTCAGCGGGCGATTCTGGTACCCACGATTCCAAATGTTTCGTGCATGCATACCAAGCAGGATATTGCTGGTCTGGCCGCAGTTCTTCGTCGACGGGACCTGGGTCGACTTCGATGAACTTTACGGGCCCGCTACGGAACTCGCCGGGAGGGCAGTCCACGCGTTCAGAAACGACGGAGAATCGATCTTCGATGCAGTGGATCACACGCCAGTTGACTTCATGGCGAAAACCTGCCCCCTGGGCGGTGCTCGCTCCAGTTTTGATCTCTCTAGATTCGTTCTGGCCGACGAAGGCTTCTTCGATACCCGGGATAAAGTGTTTGAGCATTTTGGTTCGTTCCAGACCACGCTTCGAGGACGCATGTTTGAGGTTCTGTACGGAGGTCGCACCAGCTGCTCACGCTCGAGCTCTTAGCCACACCTGCCAGGCGAACAGTGCCCAATAGCTGCTCGCGAGCGCCGCAAATACAGACGTCAGCAGGAAATGTCCGACCACGAACTGCTTGCCCTTCGGCCAATCCTCGTGCGAGAAATAGAAGGCGTCCACGAGAATGCGCGCCATCCAATAGACCGCGATAAAACAAGCCAGCCCTAGTGCGGCGCGGTCGCCGCGGAGCAGTTCGGCGTGCAGCGCGAGCGTCAGGGTGCCAAAGGCGATGATCGTCAGCACTGTGAAGCCGCTCTGCACCCACAGCAACTTGCGGTTGAATGGCATGAGCTGCGCCAGATCCTGCTTCCAGCGGAGACGGGACGGAACTTGAAAGCTGGCGATCAGGATCACGAAGTGGCCGGCGCCCGCCAGCCACAGGTCGAGGTCGAAGCATCGTTCTGCCAGTGAGTTCATCATAGGGCTTGGATCGCATGCATGAATGGGAGTATCACACGGGTGACGAATGGAGGATGAAAAAGCCAGAAAGCTGGAGCTGCGGCGACGACGAACATGAAGAGCCACGCGTGCAGACCATGCTGCAAGCCGAGACGCCTTCCCAAAGACGATCGCTCCAGCGTTACGCCCAGACCTTGCAGGACGAAGTAGGCCGTCGGCAGGCCGTATCCGCCGCGAGCCGGTAGAGAGATGACCAGGTCGTGAACCAGGCCGGAAGACAGGAAGACGAGCAGACTGGCGGCGACGACTCCGGTCTTCTTATGCAAAGGCTGAAAGATCAAGTCGAACGCGAGCTGGCGAAAACCAAGGTTCCAGCGCTTGCCCCAGAACTCGCTCAAAGTCTTTGACAGGATTGGCTTCGACATAATTGGCTCTGCGTCGATGCCAAGCGTTTGCCAGAACAGCGCGATCAGGTGGAAGCTGCCGAAGTGGAGAAGAAAGATCAGTCCGAAGAGCCCGACCCAACCGCGGACTAAGATGTGCTGCTCGGGAACTCTGCGCGCGATCAGCCAAAGGAGCGCAGCTCCTAAGAGTGTTTTCGAGAGCGCCCAGGGCCACTCCCGAAGTTGAGGCGCTGGAACACGCTTGCGTGAATCGAGGAAGGTTTCCGCGTCCATTCCGGGCCAGGCGGCCAGGTAAGCAACCGACCGTAGCCGGCTGTGTGGGACGCGATTGCGAGCTTTCCACCAGGTGATCCACTTCAACCCAGCGAAGATCGCAAATGCCAGCGACCACATGAAGAGCCAGGTAGGCATGGAATCGCGAAACCAAATGGCTAGCACCGGCAATAGAACAAGTGGGAACCAGCACAACCGTGATTCCGACGTGGAGCCGGCGGGCGCGGTCTGTGAAGTGGATTCCACGGTTCAATCTACCTCCGAGGAGGTGATCGGGCAACGAACGTCGGTAATTTCTTCGCGTCGGTAATTTCAGCGATGCCGGCGATTTCAGTTTGTTCGTCCTCTGCTTTACACTGATCGCTTGAACCAACCCATCGAGGCATGGATTGAGCAACTTCGCTCCGGCGACGTGCGGGCGCTGGCTCGCGCCATTTCTATCGTGGAGAACCGCGCACCGGGATGGTCCGAGCTGCTGAAGGCATTGTTTCAGCACAGCGGGAAGGCGCGCGTGATCGGGCTGACGGGGCCGCCTGGGGCAGGGAAGAGCACGCTGGTCGATCAGCTTGCCCGCTTCTATCGCAAAAACGAACGCTCGGTGGGAATTATCGCGGTGGACCCCACAAGTCCTTACACTGGCGGGGCGATTCTGGGTGACCGCATCCGCATGCAGCAACATTTTTCTGATCCGGGGATTTATATTCGCAGCATGGCTACGCGCGGCTCGCTCGGCGGCCTGGCGCGCACCACGGCCGATGTGACCACGGTGCTCGATGCTTCGGGGCGCGACCTGATCATGATCGAGACAGTGGGAGTGGGCCAGGATGAAGTAGATATCGTTCGACTGGCTGATATCACGATTCTGATTCTGGTTCCGGGCATGGGCGACGATGTGCAGACCATCAAAGCCGGCATTATGGAGATTGCCGACATCTTCGTGATTAATAAGGGCGACCGCGATGGGGCTGAGCACGTGGAGCGGGAAATCCGCACGCTGCAGTCCCTGGCCGTGCGCCACGATGGCTGGACGCCGCCGATCGTGAAGACCGTCGCCAGCCACGGAATGGGAATCGAAGAACTAGCGGGCGCGATTGCGGGTTATGAGGCTCATCTGAAGAAGGAAAATCTGGCGCTGAATAAGAGCGTCGAGAACTGGCAGGAGCGGCTGGTCGAAATGCTGCGCGACGCCATGCTGGAACAAGCGCGGTCACAATTCGACGATAGCAACCTCGCCCGCTATGCTGCCGAAGTGGCCGAGCATAAGCGCGATCCGTATACGCTGGTGGAGGAAATCGCCGCCAAGGTCGGAAAACACTGATGGCCCAAATCGATCATCTCGGAATCGCTGTGAAGTCGCTGGCGGCGGCGAAAGCGATCTACGAAAGACTCGGTCTGAGTGTTTCTCCCGAAGAAACGGTGGAGCAGGAGCAGGTGCGGTTGGTGATGATTCCGGTAGGTGAGAGCCGATTGGAGCTCTTAGAGGCCACGTCGGAAGATTCGACGATCGCGAAGTTTATCGCTAAGCGTGGTGAAGGACTGCATCACGTGTGCCTGCGGGTTCCGAACTTGCCGGCGGCTGTTGCGCGGCTGAAGAATGACGGCGTGCGTCTGGTGTCTGAGGAAATCAAGATCGGCGCGGGCGGGCACAAATATGTTTTTGTACATCCATCGAGCGCGGGTGGTGTGCTGCTGGAATTAGTTGAGGGTTAACCGGAAAGTCGGCCACGGATCTTTACGGATAGATCGACCAAACGGATAGAGCGACAAACTATTTTTCATGCTTCTTCTCGCTATAGATACGTCGGGCAAGCAGGGCAGCATCGCGCTGGCGCGCGCCGGCGAGCCAACTGCCGACGGCGGCGACTTCGAGGTCGTCGAGATTGCTCCGCTGGTCGGCGGTACTTTTTCTGCACAGCTTATTCCCCAAATCTCAGAGTTGCTCTCTCGGAACGGGTTCATGAAGACCGCGATCGGCGCTTTCGCCGTTGCCGCGGGGCCGGGATCGTTTACCGGTCTGCGAATCGGGCTGGCGGCAGTTAAGGCGCTGGCGGAGGTGCTGGATAAGCCGATCGCCGCCGTCTCCCTTCTGGAAGTGTGCGTCGTAACCAGTGGCGCCCAGGGCAAGATCATGGCTGCGCTGGACGCGGGGCGCGCTGAGGTCTACGTGGGCGAGTATGAACTTCCGCCCGCCGCTGGCGCCGTTCCGCGTGAGCATATGCTGGCCAGAAGCGAGTTCCTCTCACAAGCAAAAGGATGGACGGTGGTGACTCCGGATTCCGGTCTTGCCGAGGCGGCTCGCGCGGCCGGGCTGTCAGTCTCGACCCTGGAGCCGATCTCCGCTGCCGACGTCGCCCGCCTGGGCTGGCGCAAGATTCAGTCCGGCGAAACGGTTGGGCCCGAGCAATTAGAGGCGAACTACATCCGTCGCACCGACGCCGAGATGCTTGAGAAAAGCGGATCGTAGCGTGCGCATCCGACCGGCGATTGCCGCAGATATTGCCGCCATAATGGAACTGGAACGCCGGAGCCCCTCAGCCGGCCACTGGTCGCGAAGTCAGTATGATGTCTTGTTTGCGACGTCAAGCAATAAGCCGCGGTCTGAACGCTTCGCATTGCTTACCGAAGATGACAGCGGAGTGCAGCCGGAGCGAGCTTCCCATGCAGCTTCAGGAATTCTTGCCTTCCTGATAGCCCACAGGATTGATGCAGAATGGGAGTTGGAGAACATTGTGGTTGCCGAAACCGCGCGCCGCCGGGGCGTGGCCTCGCAACTGCTCGGCGAGCTTATCGCGCATGCACGGGCCGAACAAGGCGCCGTAGTTTTTCTCGAAGTCCGCGAGTCGAATCAAAGCGCGCGTGCCCTGTACCGCAAGGCAGGATTCACAGAAACGGGTTTACGCAAGAGTTACTATTCGAACCCTCCCGAGGATGCAATCCTGTGTCGCCTAGCGCTTTATTAGGACTTTCTCATAACGAGATTGCACCAGAATTCGGCATTGAACCGATTTTGGTGCTGTGATAGCTTTGGGCTAGCAATCCCCTATCGGAGGTCTGCCTGGATGCTGACTTCGAATGACGCTCTCCTGACCAACCATGACGAATTCCGCAAGCTGGCTCAGGAGCACATGCAGTATTCCACTCGACTTGATTCTCTCACCCAAAAAAGATATCTCAGCGAAGATGAAAAGCTGGAAGAAGTCCGGCTTAAAAAGCTGAAGCTACGGCTCAAGGACCAGATGCAATCGATTGAGCGGCAGTATCGGCAGCAGTTCGGAACTCACGTAGCATAATTCCTGGCCATTTGAAGGCGGCTGTCGCCGCTACAGGCGATTTCTATCTACCAGGGGGCGCTCATCAGCGCCTTTCTTTATTTGGACTTAGGTCCTTTCTGATTGAACGTGGCCCAGTGCCGCGCGCCTCTGCTCTATAATGGTGCACTGCTCCCATGGTTCGTGACGGCTACTTTTACGCGCTGGCTTTGATTGCAGCCGCAGTTCTTCTGGGCTGGTTCGCACAGCCGGCTTGGGCCGTCGTGCCGCTGTTGCTGGCAGTATTCTTCCTTTGGTTTTTTCGCGACCCGGAGCGCGCCATACCGGATGCCGCGGGCGCCGTGGTTTCGCCAGGGGATGGAAAGGTCACCGACACTTCCATTGTGACGGTGGCTGGCGAAAAGCAGGTTCGCATCAGCATTTTCCTGAGCGTTTTCGACGTGCACGTGAACCGTTCGCCGATTGCGGGAGTGGTCCGCGAGGTTCGCTACCAACGCGGCAAGTTCCTGAATGCCATGAATCAAGCTTCCGCGGAGCAGAACGAACAGAACATTGTCCGCGTGGAGGGCGACGACCAGGTCGTGGTCTTCAAGCAGATTGCGGGATTGCTGGCGCGACGGATCGTCTTCCATCCCAAGGTTGGAGACCGGCTCGAACGCGGTCAGCGCGTGGGTCTGATCAAGTTCGGTTCCCGCGTGGATGTGCTCTGCGACGCTGCCGCCGCGCTGCAAGTGAAGGTCGGCGACCGAGTTCGGGGCGGATCGAGCGTGCTAGCGTACTTGCAGCCCAAAGCAGAACTGGCAAGTGCAGGGCGTTATTCTGCCGGTGAAGAGGCGCGCTGATGGATTTTCCTATTCCAAGACGCAGGCAGGACGAGCGCGGCCCACGCCGTATGCGCAAGGGGATGTACATTCTCCCGTCGCTGTTTACCACGGGGAATATGGCGGCTGGCTTCTACGCCATTCTCGAGGTCGTCCACGCGAGTGCTTCGGCCACGTGGCATCTGGACAATGCAGCCAAGGCGATTGGGTTTGCCGTCTTATTCGACGGCCTCGATGGACGCGTCGCCCGCATGACCGGAACCAGCAGCGACTTTGGCAAGGAGTTCGATTCGCTGGCGGACGTGATCACATTCGGAGTGGCGCCAGCAATGCTGGCTTGGACCTGGGGATTTCATCTGATGCCGCCGGTCGCACTCACCGAGTGGGAGTGGAACATCAAACTCACGCAGTTGGGCGCGATTGCTGCCTTTTTATTTCTTATGGCTGGAGCCAGCCGTCTGGCGCGCTTTAACATCACGTCGAACCCGCAGCCTTCGAACCCTGGTCGGCCGGGGAAGAAGTATTTCGTCGGCATGCCCATCCCGGCGGGCGCCGGCGTGATTGCGGCCGTGGTCCACTTCCGGAGCGGAGAACCGCTCGAATCCTGGTACACGGCGATTACCTGGCTGGCGATGGTGGCCGCGGTGGGCTATCTGATGGTGAGCACCTGGCGGTTCTACAGCTTCAAGGATATTGATTTCCGCTCCCGCCATCCTTTCCGCCTGGTCATTCTCTTGGGAGGTTTATTCGCCGGTATATGGTTCTTCTCCAAGCCGGTGCTGTTCGGGGTTGCGCTGCTTTATACGTTCTCTGGAGTGTTCTGGCGATTGCAGTGGATGTTCCGCCGCCGGAACCAGCCGCCGCCACCTCCCTTTACGGAGGCTTCGGAGACTTCATGAGTACGCCGTCTAAAATCGTGGCATCGTCCCCGTCGTCATCTGCGCGCGGGCCGCTGTTCCGCGTGGCCATCGTGGGTGCGGCCACGCTCAAAGGTAAAGAAGTTGCCGAGATGCTCAACGAGCGAAACTTCCCGGCGGTGGATATTCGCCTGCTCGACGACGATGAGTCGATTGGCCAGCTCGAAGCGACGGGAGATGAAATCAACTTCATCCAGAGCGTGCGCTCGGAGCAGTTTACCCACGTGGACTTTACCTTCTTTGCTGCGGACGCAGAGTGCACACGGCAGAACTGGAAACGTGCCCGCGATGCCGGCAGTGCGATCATTGATCTTTCCGGCGCTTTGGAAGAGGAACCCGGGGCTACGGTTAGGTCGGTGTGGCTGGAGCGCGAGCGCGGGCAGATGTGGCAGCCAGAACTGCAACCGGCTCCGTGTATTGTGGCTCACCCTGCCGCCGTGACTCTGGCTTTGTTGCTGCTGCGCGCGCGCAAGGCTGGCGCGATTCGGAGCGTCGCGGCTACGGTCCTCGAGCCCGCGTCTGAGCGGGGACAGAAAGGCATGGACGAGTTGCACCAGCAGACCGTCAATCTGTTGTCGTTCCAGCCCCTGCCGAAAGACATTTTCGATGTACAGGTGGCCTTCAACATGGTGGCGCGCTACGGGCAGAAATCGCAACTGTCGCTCGAATCGCTGGAAGCCAGGGTGCGCCGTCATTACCGGGAGATTGCCGGAAGAGACGCACCGCAGCCCGCGATGCTCTTGCTCCAGCCGCCTGTGTTTCACGGGCATGCGCTCGCCATCTTCCTGGAGATGGAGCAACCCATTGATCAGGAACGATTGTCACAAGCCCTTGCCGGAGATCACGTGACCGTGGCAGGAGTAGAAGACGATTCGCAGCCGAGCAACGTGAATACGGCGGGTCAAGCCAACATTCTGGTTTCGCTCAAGCGCGAAGCAGCCCGGCCGAATGGAATCTGGCTGTGGGCAGCCGCCGACAACCTGCGCATTGCCGCAATGACCGCGGTCGAGTGCGCCGAGAGCATGATTGCAACCCGGCCGCTGGGAAAAATTCAATGAAAGTCCGGCAGGCTGCCTGGCTGCTTTTGCTCGCAAGCAGCACCGGTTGCGGATATCACACGGCCGGCCACGCGGTTCAGCTTCCAGAAAACGTCAAGACGATTGCCGTTCCTGCTTTCGTAAACGAGACTACGACTTACCGCATCGAACAGCTACTGACCTCAGCGGTAATGCGCGAGTTCACCACGCGCACGCACTATCACATTCTTACTGACCCGAGCGAGACGGCCGATGCCACACTGCGTGGTACCGTGCTCTCAGCCACCTCGTCGCCGCTTACCTACAACTCCTCAACCGGACAAGCCGCCAGCGTACTGGTTGTGGTGAGCATGAAAGTGGCGCTCACCGACCGCACCGGCAAGGTGCTCTACCAGAATCCCTCGTATCTGTTTCGCGAGCAGTACGAGGTTTCGCAGGACCTTACCAGCTTCTTCGAGGAAGACTCGCCCGCCCTCCGGCGACTATCGCAGGATTTCGCCCGTACCCTGGTCTCTAACATTCTGGAGGGCTTCTAGATGCTAGAGTTTGATGTGCCGACGATTGTTTCTGGCACGGAGATCTTCTGATGCGGGCTTTCGCCCAGGCCGATCGGTTTGTCAGCGAGCTTGAATCGCGCAAGCTGCGTGCTGCCTACGTGTTCGTGGGCGATGAAGCCTTCTTTCGCAAACGCTTTCGGGACGCCATTCTCGAGCACCTGGTTCCATCTGATCTGCGCGACTTCAGCGTGTTCGAGTTCGACCTTGCGGAGAACGACCTTGCCGAAGTTCTCGACCGCGCCCGCACGGCTTCGCTGATGGCTCCTTTCCAGGTGTTTTTCGTGCGCGGGGTGAAGAGTCTTTTTGGCCGCGGCTCGAATGAAGAAAAGCTCGCGGCCATCGAAGAGTATTGCAAGAATCCGAATCCCGACGCGATGGTGGTTTTCGTCGCCGACCACATCAGCATTCCCGCCGACGTGCGCCGCATGGAAATGCAGGACAAAGAGCGCTACCAGCGCATTCGCGAGGCCATGGGCCAGTATTGCGGCATCGTCGAACTGGCGCGCGTTGAAGAAGGCGAAGCTGTGCGCTGGATCTCCGACTTTTGTACCAGCCGCGCAGTGCCGGTAAAGATTGATCCCGACGGCGCCCGCGAACTGGTCGACGCGCTCGGCGGCGACATGATGATGATCTCGAACGAACTGGAGAAGCTGATGCTCTACGTCGGGGCCCGGAACCGCATCACGCTGGGCGATGTGGAGACTATGGTGCTGGCCGCCAAGCAGCGGTCTTTATACGAGTTGACTGATGCCATTTCCGCCAAAGACCGCGTGCGCGCTCTCGATGTGCTGGATGCGATCCTGTCTTCGGGCGATGGCGAGGAAGCCTCCATCGGACACATCTACATGCTAGCCAAAACCTTCCGCCAGATGCTGGTGATTCTCGAACGCAACGTACGCGACCAGCGCATGCTCTGGGCCGCGCTGTGGCAAGGCTTCCGCGTGCCGCCATTCGCCGCCGACGACATCATCAAGCAAGCCCGCCGTTACAAATCGCGCCGCGATCTGACGCGCGCGATTCGTTTGGTGGCAAAAGCCGATCTGGCCCTGCGCTCCAATCCCGTGAGCAAACGCATGGTGCTGGAACGGCTGGTGATGGATTTGACGACCGAGGCGAAGCTGGAAGCGCCGGGGTGGATGCAGGAACAGTTGCCGGTATAAAGGACTAGCTTCCAGCTCTTGGCTCTTACCCTTACTTTAGTAAATACTGATCCCTTCACATAAGAGCAATCGGGAGCCAATCTTGAGATCTATTCCACGACGCACATTCCTCAAGGGTGCGCTAACGGCTTTAGTGGCTGCGCCCTTCGTCCTTCGCAAGAGCTACCGCGTATTCGCGCAGTCAACGCAGCAATACCCGGAGCGAGTCGTCCGCCTCATTCGTGAATCTCTTGTGATCGACATGCTGAACCAGTTCCTGTATCGCAAGGACCAGAAGGAACTAAAAGAGAAGTGGCTGACCGAGCCAGGCGCCTTCACGGAAGTGGACTTTCGGCGATTTCAGAGCACCGGGGTTTCCGTCATCAACTTCGGCGACGGTGCGGATGACTTCGCCGATGCCCAGCAACTCTTCGCCAAGTGGAACAGCTTTATTGCTGAGTATCCCCAATGGTTGATGCGGATCAACCACTCCACCGATCTGGCGAGAGCCAAGGAGCAAGGCAAGCTCGGCATTCTCTTCGGGCTGCAAACCAGTGATCAGTTCCAAACTGTCGACGACGTCAACCGCTGCTTCGGGTATGGGCTGCGCGTATCTCAGCTGAGCTACAACTTCAGAAGCCGCATCGCGGATGGTGCCTTCGAGCCCTACGACGGCGGAGTCAGCGAGTACGGAGGAAAGATCATCGACCGGATGAACAGCGTCGGCATGGCGGTCGATCTCGGTCACGCCAGCGACAAAACGAAACTGGATGCCATAGCTCGATCGAAGGCACCAGTCATTCTGTCCCACGGCAACTGTCGCGCCCTGAATCCCAACGCACCCCGCACTACCACTGACGATGCCATTCGCAAGCTGGCCGCCAAGGGTGGCGTCATGGGGATTACTGACATCGCATTCATGGTAAAAGGGAGCGAGCCGGTCACCGTCGAGGACGTGGTCGATCACTACGATCATGTCCGCGATCTCGTCGGCATCGAGCACGTTGGAGTCGGCTCCGACGCCGGGATCGAGAGCAACGACCTGGGCTCTGCGGAAGTCCTGAAGGATATGCTCGCGAAAGCCGATCCTCGTTATCACGTGCACGGTGAGCACGAGGTTGTGGCCGGACTCGGCGGAACGACGCGGATGTACGAATTGACGGCGGCGCTGGTAAGGCGTGGCTACACCGATGAGCAGATACGGCTTGTGATCGGCGGAAACTGGGCGAGGGTCCTGAAGGAGATTTGGCTCTCTTGAGCCAGATCAGTTCACATTCAACCTACTTCATCGCCGTAACGCGCTTGCCCAGACGCGACTTGTAACGCGCAGCAGTATTCCCATGCAGCGTGCCCTTCTGGATCGCCTTATCGAGCGCCGACACCGTTTCGCGGTAAGTCTTCTCGGCGGCAGCTTTGTCGCCCTTCTCGATGGTCTCGCGCAGAGTGCGCAGCGCGGTGCGCAGGCGTGAGGTATTGGCGCGGTTGGTGGCGGTGCGCTTCGTAGTCTGACGGGCGCGTTTTAGCGCCGAAAAATGGTTAGCCATATTGCTTCGTTAGCCTTTATGTGTACAGCGAGATATTCCGGTGAGAACCGAATACGTTATTCTACGGGAGTAAGTCTTGACCGGTCAAACGGTTAAGCTTCATGGCGACCGCCCATTGACTCCCACTCCGCCGCGGGGTACGCTTTAGCTAATGGTAGTGACTTGCCTCCTGGGCATGAGCATTCCGGCTGGTCCCGTCTCGAAGCATAATCCTGTTTTGTCATTTCCTGACCTCAAAGAGATTGAATGAAGAAAAGCATCGGGATTAGTCCCAACATCGAGACTCTGTTTGGCACGCGCGACGAGAATGTGCGGGTGCTGGAAGATGGACTGAACGTCACCATTGACCTGCGATCAAACGCAATTGAACTGGAAGGCGCGGCGCGCGACGTGGCCCGCGCCGAACAGGTGTTTGCCGATTACGAGAGCCTGCAGAAATCCGGATACAGCTTCAACAACGGCGACCTCAACAGTATGCTGCGCGTGCTGACGGCGGATTCGAGCGCGACCCTGCGCGGATTGGCCGATGCCGGTCGCCAGCGCTCGCTGGGACGCCGCATGGTGCAACCGAAGAGCGTGAACCAGCGCCGATACGTGGAAGCCATCGAGACGCACGACATGGTTTTCGGCGTCGGTCCGGCGGGTACGGGCAAAACTTATCTGGCCGTGGCGATGGCTATTTCTGCACTGCTCGCGAAGCGGGTGAACCGCATCATCCTGGCGCGTCCCGCGGTGGAAGCGGGCGAGCGGCTGGGATTTCTGCCGGGCACGTTACAGGACAAGATCGATCCTTACCTGCGTCCGCTGTATGACGCCCTGTATGACATGCTCGATCCGGAAAAAGTCGATCGCTATCTGGAGAAAAACGTCATCGAGATTGCTCCGATCGCATTCATGCGCGGACGCACGCTGAACGATTCGTTTGTGATCCTCGATGAGGCGCAGAACACGACTTCGGAGCAGATGAAGATGTTTGTTACCCGCCTCGGATTCAACTCCAAGGCCGTGATCACCGGCGACATTACGCAGATCGACTTGCCCAACGCGCGCCGCAGTGGATTGCTGGAAGCGATTGACATTCTGAAACGCGTCGAAGGTTTGACGTTCGTTCATTTCGACGAATCCGACGTGGTGCGGCATCACCTGGTGCAGCGCATCATCCGGGCCTACGACGAGCACAAAACACATGTCGCCGAGCAGCAGATGTTGTTGCCGGCGGCCGCAAGAAACGCCGAGGTGACAGGTGTTGGCGTGAAGAATCCAGAAACGCCGAACGGGAACGACCGATCCCGGGAAGCCTCGGCAGAATAAAGTCGCAATAAAGTAGGGAGGGCTGAAACCGGGCCCTCCTGTTTATTTTGCAAGCTATGCATTACCCAGCGGGCTGGAGCAAGGTGGTTATCCTCCGAAAGAGAATCGTGGGACTGAGTTCGTCGACGCTCGAACGATTTGTGTTGCGGGCGAGGCGCGCGGTTCGGCTGCGTTGCCCGGTGAATGTCCTGGTGACCAGCAGCGCCGAGTTACGCTCTTTCAACCAAAGATTCCGGGGAGCGAACAAGGCCACCGACGTATTGTCATTTCCGGCGCCCGCGGCGACGCGTCTAGGTACCAAACGGGTTGCTGGGGAAGTAGCGATTTCGGCAGACATTGCGCGAGAAAACGCCGGCCGCCTGGGTCATTCTGTTGCCGACGAGGTGAAAATTCTGGTGCTGCACGGCATTCTGCATCTGGCGGGCTTCGACCACGAGCGCGATAATGGCGAGATGGCCCGCAAAGAAAGCCGGCTGCGGCGACAACTGAAGCTGGAGGGTAGTCTGATCGAGAGGACGCAGGCGCGCGGTCGCCCGGGTGTCGCAAAGCGGAGAACCGCATGAATTGGGCCGTCGCACTCGCGCTGATCCCGTTGCTGGGCCTGCTGGCCCTGGCTTCCTACGTGGACCGCGTCTACCAGGAGATCGGCAAGTTTCTCTCGCGCGACTTTCAGGACAACATCGACGTCTTCGAGCAGAAAGTCGAGCCCAACCTGCATGTAAGCCGCGCCCGCGCGTCGCTCTCCATGGCGGTGCTTAAGCAGATGACCACGGCGACGATGGCCTTGCTGGTCGGCTTCGCAGTCTTCGGCGACCAGCGGTGGAGCATCTATGAGATTCTGCAAGCCGCCATCAGCCTGATTCTCATCATTATTGTGTTCAACCAATTTCTTCCGTTCGTTTTCTTCTCGCGCACCAACGGTGCGTGGCTCGTCCGCTGGACATGGCTCCTGACCGCACTGATTTATCTGGTTCTACCCGTGACCATCGTTCTTGGGTTCCTGCAATCGGTGGCCTCGCTCACTCGCCAAAACACGCGCGAGGAGCCGGAAAGCGCATCTGAGGCTGTGGACGCTTTGATCGAGGCAGGGCAGGAAGAAGGCATTATTCAGGAAGGCGATCGCGACCTGATTCAGTCTGTAGTGGAATTCAGCGGCAAGACGGTGCGCGAAGCCATGAAGCCGCGTCCGCAGATGTTCGCAGTGCCAGTCGACACCACGGTCGAGCGCTTCATCGAGATGCTGCGCACCAAGCATTACTCGCGGGTTCCGGTGTACGCGGAAAGCGTTCATAACATCCGAGGCATCGTCTACGCCCAGGACGTGTTGCAAGTGCCCGACACCGAAGCTTCCAAGCGCACTCTCGAAACGCTAATGCGGCGCGACGTATATTTCGTGCCTGAGAGCAAACTCGGCAGCGACCTGCTGCGCGAGATGCAGAAGAACAACATCCGCATGGCCATCGTGGTCGATGAATACGGCGGCGTGGCCGGCCTCGTTACAATTGAAGATCTAGTGGAAGAGATCGTAGGAGAGATTCGCGACGAGCACGAGAAGCCCGAGATCGTCAGAGAGAATGATCAGTCCTACATCGTTTCCGGAGGAATGGATGTAGACCGCCTCGCCGAACTGTTCGGGACAAAGCCGGAAGGAAAGGAATCAGCCACCGTCGCGGGACTGGTCAGCGAACTGGCAGGCCACATCCCGCAGCGCGGCGAAACAGTGGATGACGACGGCCTCCGCTTCGAAGTTTTGGAGTCGACCGACCGCAAAGTTGAGCGCGTCAGAATCACTGCCATGCAGCCCCGGCAGTTGAAGCTGATATGAGGCAAGTTCTAGCCGCTAGCTCCTGGCTACTAGCGCCCCATTTCACATTACTCCCATAAACCAGTCTCAGTTTCATCTTTCGTGAAATACTGTAGATGAGCTTGGCTCGCTAGGAGTAGTCGCTAGAAGCTTTTTTATGCCCTTCCGCTCCGGTTTTGTCTGTATTCTCGGCCGTCCTAATGCTGGCAAGTCCACATTGCTCAATGCGCTCGTGGGCGAAAAACTAGCTATCATCTCGCCTAAGCCGCAGACGACACGCAACCGGATTCAGGGCATTGTCAACCTTCCCAAGGCTAAAGGCCGCGATGCCGCGCAGATCGTCTTGATCGATACGCCAGGCGTGCACAAGCCAGACAGTTCCCTGGGCCGCAAGATGATGGTCGAGGTGCGGGAAGCGCTGGAAGGCTGCGATCTCGTTCTGTTAATCATGGATGCCACGCGCAAGTTGGATCAGCGCGATGAATTCGCCATCCAAATGCTGAAGCACTCGGCGACGAAGGTTTACCTCATCCTTAACAAAGTGGACCTGCTGCGAGGCGGCAAGGGCCAGCTGCTGCCCTTGATCGAAGCGTACAAGAAGCTGCATCAATTCCAGGAGATCATCCCAATCTCTGCGTTGAAGCGCGACGGCCTCGACGTCCTGCTGAAGCTGGTGACGGCCGCGCTGCCGGCGGGTCCGCCCTATTTCCCGCCCGACCAGGTTACCGACCAACCAGCGCGCTTCATGGCTGCGGAAATCATTCGCGAACGCGTACTGGTGGAGACCGAGGAAGAGCTCCCGTACGCAACCACGGTGATCGTTGACTCTTTCGAGGAAGGCGCCAGGCTCACCCGAGTTGCGGCGACGATCTACTGCGAACGCGAGGGCCAAAAGGGCATCCTGATCGGCAAGAAGGGACAGATGCTGAAACGGATTGGCACTTCGGCGCGTCTGCAACTCGAGCGCATGCTGGGAACGAAAGTCTTTCTCGAGCTCTACGTCAAGGTGCAGCCCAACTGGCGCGAATCGCGCGGTTTTGTCGAAGAACTTGACTGGAGGAGGCAGTTGGAACACCTGACCGACGGGCGGGTTGAATTGCCAACAGCGCCGCCCAAACGGGAAAACAGGTTCAAGTTGCCAGTACCCGGTACCTAGTACGTGGTACTAGTTGCGAGCCAGACTTGCGGGGTACTGGGTACTAGGTACTGGCAACTGACAAGTTTGTCGGATGGACCTTTCCCAGCTAAAATAAGCAGATAGCAGCGTTGAATCGCAAACGAGCCCAAACATGCCACTGTCGGACTCTTCCGAGGAACCTCTTCCCGAAAAAGATTTTGATCCAGACACGTTGCATTTGCTTTTGCGGGTAACCCTTTCCGCCGACCGCCGGGCTGTGGATCCGGTGGTGCAGGAAGTCATGGCGGTGGTCCGCCAGATGGAGGGGGTGGACGGCAAAGAAGATGCGATCGAGTTATCGGTGCAAGAAGCGCTGGCCAACGCCGTGATTCACGGTGCCAAAGAAGACCACACCAAGACGGTAGAGTGCCTGGTGAGCAGCGACGACGAGCGGGGCGTGCTGATCGTAGTGCGGGATCCGGGCACAGGTTTTGCCCCGGGAGCGATTCCCACGTGCACGGTCGGGGAAAACGTCTATTCCAATCATGGGCGCGGAATTTTTCTCATCAACCAGCTGATGGACAAGGTGGAGTTCAGAAAGAACGGCACCGAAATCCGTATGGTAAAACGGTAGCGTCCCGATTCCCTCCAGCGCGCTGCGATCCTACTCTTTCACCGTAATTCCCAACGTTTTCATCTTGCGGTAGAGGTGGCTGCGCTCTAGGCCCAGCACCTCGGCGGCCCGGGTGACGTTCCCGTGGTTCTCGTCGAGCTTCTTCAGAATAAAATCGCGCTCGTAGGCGTCGCGAGCCTGGTGCAGAGTGGAGAACTCCCGCCGCGTCGCGCGACGATGGCCGTCCCGGTAAACCAGCGGAGGCAGCTGCTTGCGGTCGAATCGTATGGTCATGGGATTCATGATCACAATGCGCTCGATCACATTGCGCAATTCACGCACGTTGCCCGGCCAGGAATAGCGCATCAGGGCCTCGATGGCGTCGTCGGTGATCTCGCGTGGACGCCGTCCGTAGGTCGCGGCCAGGTCTTTGAGGAAATGCCGCGCAAACAGCGGAATGTCCTCCTTCCGCTCGCGTAGCGGAGGCACGAAGAACGGGATCACGTTCAGCCGGTAAAACAGGTCTTCGCGAAAATTTCCCTTGGAGATTTCTTCTTCCAGATCTTTGTTGGTGGAGGCGATGATGCGCGCATCCACCACGATGGTTTCATCGCCGCCGAGCGGAGCCACCCGCTGCTCTTCGAGGGTGCGCAGAACCTTCGACTGCGTTTTCAGGCTCATGTCGCCCACTTCGTCGAGAAACAGCGTTCCTCCGCTAGCCTTTTGAAACTTGCCTTCCTTGTCGACGGCTGCCCCGGGAAACGATCCTTTGTAATGTCCGAACAGTTCGCTTTCGATCAAATCTTCGGGAATCGCAGCACAGTTGACCTCGACAAAAGTCTCATCCTTGCGCAGACTTTGCGCATGAATAGCGTGAGCAACGAGTTCCTTTCCCGTGCCTGACTCGCCGTAGATCAGAACCCGGCCGTTGGTGGGCGCCATGAGCGTAATCTGCTGGCGCAGAGCTTTCATGGGAATGCTGTCGCCCACGATTACGCTCTTAGCGTGAAGCTGCTTCTTGAGGTCGACATTCTCGTGCCGCAGTTTCTTGGATTCGATCGCGTTCTTGACCAGGATCAGCGTTTTGTCGATGGAGAGCGGTTTTTCCAGAAAGTCGTACGCACCCAGCTTGGTGGCGCGCACCGCGGTTTCGATGGTGCCGTGGCCGGAAATCATAATCACTTCGGGCGGATTGTCGATCTCGCGGATTCGTTCCAGCGTTTCCAGGCCATCGATGCCGGGCAGCCAGATATCCAGCAGCACCACGTCAAAGCTGTGGTCGCGCCGCAGCAGCTTCAGGCATTCTTCACCGCTTTCGAGCGCTGTGGTTTCGTAGCTCTCGTCCGCCAGCACTCCCTGCAGCGATTCGCGAATGCCGGTTTCGTCGTCAACGATGAGAATTTTATGCATGCTGCGCCGTAGCCGCGGCTAGCGCCGGCTCGGGGACAACCGGCAGCTCTACGATGAAGCGCGCACCCACCGGCTGGTTCTCCTCTACGCGAATGGACCCGTGATGTTCTTCGATGACCCGGCTCACGATGGCCAGGCCAAGTCCGGTTCCGCGCTTTCTGGTGGAAAAATAGGGCAAGAAAAGCTTTTCCTTCAGCTCGCGGGTCACACCATGGCCGGTGTCTGCAACCGTGATTTCAACCGCATCACGGCTGGCTACCAGCGTAGTTGAGATCTGGATCTCGCGCACCAGCGAATCCTGCATTGCCTCGGCAGCGTTATCCACAAGGTTGGCGACGGCCCGCTTAATCGCCTCCGTATCGGCCATCACTTTGGGCAAGTCCGCCGCGAGCGCCTTGCGCAAGCCAATTCCGTCCAGCCTCCCGTTAAACATGGAAAGCGCGCTCTCGATGACTTCATTGATGTCGGCCGGATGCGGGTTCGACGCCGGGAAGCGAGCCAGCTCAGAGAAGTCATCTACCAGCCGGCGAACGGTTTCGACCGCACTTGCGATGGTCTCGGCGCACGAACGAACGATATCCAACGATGCTTTGTCAGGAGGAGACCCACGCTCCAGATGACGCTGAATGCGTTCCGTAGAAAGTGCGATGGGCGTTAATGGATTTTTGATCTCGTGCGCAACCCTGCGTGCCACCTCGCGCCAGGCAGCCTGCTTCTGAGCCTTCAGAAGATCAGAAAGATCTTCGAACACGATCACGTATCCCGAGCGCTCGTCCTGATGGTGCAGGCTCGCCACGGTCACAGCCACATTCAGAGACACGCGCTGCAGCGGCATCTCCATCTGGCTGGTGGTCATGCCCATCCGGTCGGCGCGGCGCAAAAGCGGTTCTAGGTCCTGCAGCACTTCTGGCGGGAATACATCCGCGAGGTGCGCTCCGCGTAGCAGACGCTCTTCGTCGGTGTATCCCTCCGGATGGAACATGCGCAGCAGGGCGTGGTTGGCGTGAGTAACGCAGCGCGTGGCGTCTAGAGACAGCACGCCGGTCGGAATGCTCTCGAGAATCGTCTCCATCTGACGGCGGCGCTGGTCGAGTTCCGCGTTGGCAGCGCTGGCATCGCGGCTGGAGGCCTCGATCTGCCGTCGACTCGTTTCCAAATCCCCCGCCATGCGGTTGAAGGAGCGGACCAAATCCCCGATTTCATCGGCAGCTCTAACGTCGATGCGGTAATCAAGACGCCCGCGGGAGATCTCCTGCGTTGCCTCGGCCAGCGCAGCCAGGGGACGAGTCACCAGCTTCGAGAGAAACAGCGCCAGCCACGTGGTTACGAACAACACCATCATCGTCAGCAAGAACAGGAGGCCCATGTAGGTCTGACGCACATATTTGCGCTCGCGGCTGAGCTGAAGATAGCGCTGCTGGCTAGCTTCGATCTGCCGGACCGTCTTCGAAAACTCCGGCGGCAGCGGCAGAGCAACCAGGATCAAGCCGTCCTTCCCCACCGGGGCGCTGCCCAGCGTGTACTCAGTTTGATCCCAGGTGAAACGAGCGGGCTGGCCGGCCGCGGCCTGCGCCAGCGGCAGTTTTTCCTTCAATAACGGCCACGGGGCGGGAACCCCGAGGCTCGCCTCGGGAATTCCATTTTCAATTGCAAGGGCAAATCCACCCTGCAAGGCGGCCTCGTAGCTGCGAAACTCTTCGACGGCGGAGGAGAATCCATGGCCGTCAAAGGATCGCTGCACCTCCGGTGAGGATGCTATGGAAACCGCCTCCGCGCGCGCGTTCTGCGACGCATAATTGGCGAGCAGGGAAGCCATGGCATCCGTATCTTCGCGCACCTCCTCGACCGGAGTGGAGAACCATATGTTGATCGAGCGGTTCATCAGTCCATAGGCAAACCAATACATCACCATGACGGGAACGAATGAAAGTAGCAGAGCTCCCACCACCATGCGCGTGCGGAACTTCGACCCCAGCACGCCCAGACGGCGTTCGGCAAACAGTTTGAGCAGGTTGCGCGCCAGCACGAACGTGAGAGCAACGAACAGAAGAGAGATCAGGAGTGACAGAGCATAAAAAACCACCGCCTGCTGATTAGTGTCGGGGCGCAGAATGGTTTGGTTAAAGGCAGTCTGCGAAACCAGGATGGCGAACAGCAAGAAAACTGCAATTGCCAGGATGATAATGGCCCGCTTGCGTCGGGAGGTCTCGGGAGGTCGAGTTGGAATGGTCTGCGCCACGCGAATCCAGCGGTCCAGCCGAACGGACCGGAACTCATTATAGATGCAGACCCGGCCGGGGGAGATGACTCAATGGCTGCCGGGCGGTCAGTGGTAAACGGGATCAGCACGGGGTTCAGAATCCGACGACCGTCCTGCCGAGAGCTCCTCGAATATCGCGCGGTAAGCAGACTTTGGCTGGTAGGCTCGATCAAAAGGCAACGCCTGCCCGCGCGCGCCGTGCGAATGAGATCCAATCCATGAGTATTTGTCGGTGAATCCCCAAGTCTGAATCGCTGTGCATCCCGCGTTATTCAAGCACGCTCTTACGATGCTGCGATAAACCTCGGCCTGTCGAAGCAAGTCTTCGGCCCGAGGCGCGCCGCCAGAATCAAGCGGCAGAGAAACGTCCAGTTCCGTGATGTGAACCTGCACTCCAAGCGCTGTGAGCCGGGCGATGTTCGAGGAGAGATTCGAGGAGATGTCTCCGTCGGGCGTCGGTACGTGCATTTGCAATCCCACGCCATCGATAGGAACTCCCCGCCGCTTGAAACCCTTTACCATGGCATAGATCGCGTCTGACTTGCGGTTTATTCCTTCGCCTTCTGCTTCGTTGTAAAACAGCAGCGCGTGCGGGTCGGCCCGATGCGCCCAGCGGAACACCCGCTCGATGTATGCCGTCCCTTTCTCTGACAAGCCAATGCCGGGCTGGTCGTACCACAGGGAATCGCGCACAGCTCCATTCTCATCCAGAGCTTCGTTCACCACATCCCAGGCAAAAACTTTACCTGAATAGTGCCTCATCACACGATTAATGTGCTCATGCAGAAGCCGCGACAGTTGCCGCGTAGTGTAGTGAGCCTGCGTCAGCCAATCCGGGTTGTTGCGGCCCCAGACCAGGCAATGCCCGCGGACCTTCATCTGATGGGCCTCGGCGAAGCGGACCAGTTCATCTCCTTGACGAAAGTCGTAGCTGGCTCGATCCGGCCGCAGCACCCACCACTTCATGGCATCTTCAGCTTCCACCATGCTGAACTCGCGAGCCAGAGTGGAAGCGTAAGCAGTCTCCGAAAGCTGTGAGGGGCGCACGGCCGTGCCGATGAGTAGTCCGGCGTTTTCCGCCTCCTGCCGCAACGACTGAGCGCAGCACGCAGATGCCATCGCTCCGGCCAGAATTGCAAACTGCCAACAATGCTTGAATAAGGAGTTTTTCAAGACCGAAGACCCGAGACACAGGACCTTCTCTACTTAGACGAGGCCGCAACTTCTGTAAAGGGCACTCGTCACAAAGAGCCTGTGATTTCTGCAGTAAATTCTTTTCCACTCCCACAATGAAACCGTGCGTTTGGTCGTAAACCTGGGCCCACTAGCGTCAACCCGCAAAGTTAGGCAGCCCTCATCGTTGAATGTATGCCGGAAAAGTTCGCCGGCTCCAAACCGCGCCTCGCTGGCCCATCAGACCCCACCGGCGCTTACCGAAGTGCATGTACCTGAGCCTGAAATTTGAGTTTTACTGGGGAAAAAGCTCATCTGGCGCGGGTTCCGAAACTTAGCTCGCAGCGTCCATGGGATACCGACAAGTCCAAGTACCACGGTAACTGGTACGGTAATCGACTTGCTGTGACAATTTGTGTCACCACAAAGACACTGCTCTTCTCCCGCAATAAAAGCAGCGATTTGTGTAAATGCCGGTATAGCTGCCGGGCATTCGTTCCACTACGTGGATAGGAGATCGACGTATGTCTCAACGGCTGGGTGACCTTCTCGTCAAAGAGAAGATCATAACCCCAGAGCAGTTGGAGCAAGCGACCAAGGCCCAGAAGGAGCAGAACTGCCGCCTGGGGTCTGCCTTGGTGAAGCTCGGCTTCCTCACAGATGAGGACGTCACCAATTTTCTCTCCCGGCAGTATGGCGTCCCAGCCATCAATCTTTCGTATTTTGAAATTGATCCGGCCGTAGTCAAGCTGATTCCGTTTGAAACCGCGAAGCGATACCAGATTCTTCCGCTGAGCCGTGTCGGCGCTTCGCTCACCATCGCCATGGTCGATCCGACCAACGTTTTCGCCATGGACGATATCAAGTTTATGACCGGTTTCAACATCGAGCCAGTCGTAGCCTCTGAAAGCTCCATCCTGGCGGGCATCGACAAGGCCTACGGAGGCAAGGCGGAGGAAGATCTCGAAACGGTAATGCAGTCGATGTCGGAGATGAACGAGAGCGACATCGAAGTGCAGGCCGAAGAACAGGAGATGGAGCTGTCGCAGCTGGAGAAAGCTGCGGACGAGGCTCCGGTCGTTAAGCTGGTCAATCTCGTGCTCACCGACGCAGTGAAGCGCGGAGCCAGCGACATCCACATCGAGCCCTACGAAAAAGAATTCCGCGTGCGCTTCCGTATTGACGGTGTACTGCAGGCAATCATGTCGCCGCCGATGAAGTTAAAGGATGCGATTACGTCCCGCCTGAAAATCATGGCCAAGCTCGACATCAGCGAGAAGCGGTTGCCGCAGGACGGCCGCATCATGCTGAAAATGAATATCGGCGGCCGTAAGAAACAGCTCGACTTCCGCGTCAGCACCCTTCCCACCCTGTGGGGCGAGAAAATCGTGCTCCGGTTGCTCGACAAGGAAAACCTGCGGCTCGATATGACCAAGCTCGGTTTCGAGCCGGAATCTCTGGTCAAGTTCGAAAAAGCCATTCTCAAGCCCTACGGCATGGTGCTGGTCACCGGTCCGACGGGTTCCGGTAAGACCAACACGCTCTATTCGTCGATCTCGCGCCTCAACCAGCCTGACACCAACATTATGACGGCCGAAGATCCCGTCGAATTTCAGTTGGGCGGCGTAAACCAGGTGCAGATGAAAGAGCAGATTGGATTGAATTTTGCCGCGGCCCTACGCTCCTTCCTGCGGCAAGATCCCAACATCATTCTGGTCGGCGAAATCCGCGACTTCGAAACGGCAGAAATCGCCATCAAAGCCGCTCTTACGGGCCACTTGGTTCTTTCCACTCTGCACACCAACGGCGCCCCCGAAACCATCACGCGCTTGATGAACATGGGCATTGAGCCTTTCCTTGTAGCGACTTCGGTTCACCTCATCTGCGCTCAGCGTCTGATTCGGAGGATTTGCAAAGACTGCTCCGAGACCCAGGACGTTCCGGTTCAAACTTTGATCGAAGAGGGGTTTTCGCCCGAGGAAGCCAAGACCATCAAGATTCAGAAAGGCAAAGGCTGCGGCGTTTGCAACAACACGGGATACAAAGGCCGCTGCGGTTTGTACGAAGTCATGGAAGTGGACGATGAAATCAGGGAACTCGTGCTGGTGGGCGCTTCGGCGGTCGAACTGAAAAAGAAAGCCATCGAGCGTGGCATGATCACGCTCCGGCGCAGCGGACTGATCAAGGTGGCCGCGGGCATCACCACGTTGGAAGAAGTAGCCCGCGAGACGATTCACTAGAACCGTCGTTAGTCGTTTGTCGTTAGTCGTTGGCTGGGGAACGGGCGATTAAGTTTAGGAGCAACGCTGTTAGGAACATTTTGAGTGCTGATCGAAGGTTGTCGGCCAGCGACTAACGACTAACGACCAGCGACCTCAAAGGGAGTACGGGAAGGGAAAATTGCTATGGGTCTGTCATTAAGTGATTTGCTGAAACGCATGCTGGAGATGAATGGCAGCGATCTCCACATCACCACCAATTCGCCGCCTCAGATCCGCGTCCACGGCCACCTGGTGCCGTTGGATCTTCCTCAGATGACGCCCGCCGAGACCAAGCAGCTGGCTTACAGCGTCATGACGGATTCTCAGAAGCACCGTTTCGAAGAAAGCCTCGAACTCGACTTCTCTTTCGGATTGAAAGGCCTGGCCCGCTTCCGTGCCAACGTATTCAACCAGCGTGGCGCCACCGCAGCCGTCTTTCGTCTGATTCCTTTCGAGATCAAGTCTTTCAACCAGCTTGGCCTGCCCGCCGTGGTCAGCAAACTTTGCGACAAGCCGCGCGGCCTGGTGCTGGTAACGGGGCCAACCGGCTCCGGTAAGTCCACGACCCTGGCAGCCATGATCGACAAGATCAATAGCGAACGCCATGACCACATCCTCACCATTGAGGACCCGATCGAGTTCGTGCACATGAACAAGAACTGCGTGGTCAACCAGCGCGAACTGCATGCCGATACCAAGAGCTTCACCGACGCATTGCGCGCCGCGCTTCGTGAAGATCCTGATGTCGTGCTGATCGGCGAAATGCGAGATTTAGAAACCATCGAATCGGCCCTGCGTATCGCCGAAACCGGTCACTTGACCTTCGGCACGCTGCACACCAATTCGGCAACTTCCACCATCAACCGCATCATCGACGTGTTCCCCGCGCACCAGCAGCCGCAGATTCGCGCCCAGCTTTCGCTGGTGCTCGAAGGCATCATGTGCCAAAGCCTGGTGCCAACACCGAGCGGCAAGGGTCGCGCCATGATCATGGAAATCCTCATTCCCAACCCGGCGGTGCGCAACCTGATCCGTGAAGACAAGATTCACCAGGTGTATTCGGCCATGCAGTCCGGACAAGAAAAATTCGGAATGCAAACGTTCAACCAGGCTCTGGCTACGGCCTACTTCCAGAAACAAGTCACGCTGGAAGTGGCCCTGGCGCGCTCCAGCAATCAGGAAGAGCTGCAGGAAATGATTAACCGCGGCGCCAGCTTATTGAACCGGGGCGGCACGGCGGCAAAAGGGGCAGCTTCGAAATAAAAGATCTGACGGCGCATCGCGCATGCGGCGGGCGCGGTGGGCAGGGCACAACAAGTTTGAGCCGCAAGAGATTCAGGAATCAGCGATGACACTGAGGAGAGGCTAAGACCATGCCAGTTTTCACATTTTCAGGCAAGGATGCCTCCGGACAGAAAATTTCCGGAGAGCGCGTAGCACCTAACAAGCAGGCGCTGCAGCAGCAATTGCGGCGCGAGCACATTACACCCGGTGCAGTCCGGGAAAAGGGCAAAGAGTTTGTCATGCCCACTTTCGGATCGACCAAGGTCAAGGTCAAGGACATCGCGATTTTCTTTCGCCAGTTCTCGGTCATGATCGATGCCGGCCTGCCGCTGGTGCAGTGTCTGGAAATCCTAGCCGCCAACCAGGAGAACCCGTCCTTCCAGAAGACGCTGACCGGCGTCCGCACCACGGTAGAGGGCGGCGCCACGCTCGCCAACGCCATGCGGCAATATCCCAACGTCTTCGACGACCTCACCACCAACATGATTGAAGCCGGCGAAACCGGCGGTATTCTGGACATCATTCTGCAACGCCTGGCGGTCTACGTGGAGAAGGCGGTTCGCCTGAAGGCTGCTGTGAAGTCGGCGTTGATCTATCCCGTCTCCGTCATAAGCCTGGCCACGCTGATTGTTGGCGCCCTGCTCAAATGGGTGGTGCCGATCTTCTCCAACCTTTTTGCAGGCCTGGGGGTCGCTCTGCCGCTTCCCACCCGTATCGTGATGGGGTTGAGCGGGTTCGTGCAGAGTTTCTGGTGGGTCTTTATTGTGGCCGTGGTGGCTGCGGTCTTCGGCCTTAAGGCGATCCGCAAGAACCCCAAAGGACGCTATTACTTCGACAAATTCCTGCTCCATCTGCCCATCGTCGGCTCGCTGCTGCGCAAGATCGCAGTCGGCCGCTTCACACGCACTCTGGGCACTCTGATCACCTCGGGCGTGCCCATTCTCGAAGGTTTGGCCATCACCGCCAGAACCTCGGGCAACGCCGTGCTGGAAGAAGCTCTGATGAAAGTTCGGAAAGCCATTGAAGAAGGCCGCACCATCGTGGATCCGCTCCGGGAATGCGGAGTCTTTCCCAACATGGTGACCCAGATGATTGGAGTCGGCGAAGCCACCGGCGCTATGGACAGCATGCTGCAGAAGATTGCCGACTTCTACGAAGAAGAAGTCGACGCCGCTACCAAGGACATGCTGGCCATGCTGGAGCCAGCCATCATCGGCCTGCTCGGCGTAACCGTCGGCGGTATCGTGATTTCGCTCTACATGCCGCTATTCGCCATGATCGCAAAGTTGGCTGGATAAAGGCGAGGTTTCAAGGTGTAAGGGTTTCAAGGTTTCAAGGAGAGCTGCTTCTAAGAAACGTTGAAACCTCGAAACCTTGAAACTTTGAAACCTTGGATTGACCATGCAATCGACATTTGACGAGCGGAATTGGCTGGCCTGGCTGGTCAAAGTACGGATCCTGATCCTCACTTTCTTGCTCGCAATCCAGCTGGCGGTCGCAGAGCTGACGCCCACCCGTCTGCCCCTGCGCCTTTTCCTCAGCACCATGGTGCTGTGGTACACCGTTTCACTCTTCTATGTCGTCCTGCTCTCGGTTTGGCGCGAGCATCGTTTGCAGGCATCGTTGCAAGTCCTCACGGACCTGATCATGGTCAGCCTGGTCGTGCACGAGACCGGCGGCTGGGACAGTTCGCTGAACTTTCTCTACCCTCTGGCCATCATCGTGGCCGGCATCTTGCTGCCCCGGGTGTGGGCGCAACTGGTCGCGGCCCTCGCTTTCATTCTTTACGGCACCGTTCTCGAACTCAACTATTACGGAGTCGTGCACTCCTACTGCACCACCCATCCTGACCTTAAGGTGCTGCAGGCGATCATTTTCGTGAACCTGTTCGCCTTTCTGGCCGTCGCCTACCTGGCGGGCCTGCTGGTCGCCAAGTTGCGCGAAGCGCGGGTGGAGCTGAAAGACACCAGCGGAGCGCTCGAACATCTTCAGATCTTGCAGGAACACATTATTCAATCCATCAGCAGCGGATTGATCACCACCGGTCTCGACGGGCGCATTACCCTGGTCAACAACGCGGCGCTGAAACTTCTGGAGCGCACCCCGGACCAGTTGCTGGGGAAACCGGTCACCGGATTATTTCTCGATGCCTTGCCCAACGCCGAGTCGCGAAGCCACGCCGAAGTTCGCTTCGACACCGTGGGAAGCTTCCGCAGAACGGTTCGCGTGCGCGTAGCTGCCCTGAACGGACCGGAGCGCGGTGCTCTGGGCTACGTCTATGCGCTCGATGATCTCACCGAGATCCGGCGGCTGGAGCGCGAAGTCCGCATGCAGGATCGCCTGGCGGCCGTGGGCCGTCTGGCAGCGGCCATTGCCCACGAAATCCGCAATCCGCTTACCTCCATCGCTGGCTCGGTCAGTATGCTTTCCGGCATCCCGGAAATGAGCGAGGAGCACCGGCACCTACTCGAGATTGTGACCCGCGAATCGCAGCGCCTGAACGGCATCATCACTGATTTTCTGGCTTACTCCCGCGGCAAACAGTATCACTTCGAAAAGGCCGACCTGGTGCGATTGCTCGAGGACACCCTCACCCTCATGCGTCATCGCATGACCGCGGAAAATACCGCCATTGCCATCGAAGACCGATTCTCCGTTCCCGAAGCCTGGGTGCTCGCCGACGGGGACAAAATCAAGCAGGTTTTCTGGAACTTCGCCGAGAATGCAGTCCGCGCCATGCGCGACGGTGGCACGCTGAAGGTAGGCATCGAGCGTCTGGGAGACGACTGGCAAGTTAGTTTTGCGGATACAGGAACTGGAATGACTCCGCAACAAACCGAAAAAATCTTCGAGCCCTTCCAGTCGAACTTCGAAGGTGGCACCGGACTTGGCCTTGCGGTCGTCTACCAGATCGTGCAAGCCCACGAAGGCAAAGTCTGGGCACGGTCGAAGCCCGGACAGGGGACCACTTTTATCCTGAGACTGCGCCGCCTCGATGCAGAACGGCAGGCATCCCGCATCACGCCGGCCGAAAACTCCGCGGCACCCGCGTTGCCCGCAGCTGCGCCTGCACAACTCGCTGCCGTCGCGGGGGAAGGGAGGCTGCGTGGCTAACATTCTGGTTTGCGACGATGAGCGCTCCATCTGCGAAATGCTCGACATCGCCCTGCGCCGCGACGGACATCGCGTCGAGACCGTGAATTCCGGCCAGGCAGCCAAGAACAAAATCGACGGCGCGCTCTACGACCTGATCATCACCGACATCAAGATGCCGAACATCGATGGCATCGAAGTGCTGCGCCACGCCCACCGCGTTTCGCCCGACTCCCCGGTCATCCTCATTACCGCCGTCGACGACTACGAAGCCGCGGTGGAAGCGGTGAAAGCCGGAGGCGCCTCGGACTACATTCGCAAAAGTCCCGGCCTGGTCGACGAAATCAAGCTCACCATCAACCGCGTGCTCGAGAACCTGTCTCTAAGCAAGCAGAACTTTGCCCTGCGCCGCGACGCCGCTTCTCACAACTCGCTCGACAACATCATTGGCTCCAGCGCACCCATGGAGAAGCTGAAGCAGACTCTGCGCACCGTCGCCTCCACCGCCAGCACCGTCCTGATTCACGGCGAGAGTGGGACTGGTAAGGAATTAGTAGCCCGTGCCGTCCACATTTGTTCGCCGCGCGCCACCGATCCCTTCGTCTCGGTAAACTGCGGAGCTTTCCCGGAAACTCTGCTCGAGAGCGAACTTTTCGGCTATTTAAAGGGAGCTTTCACGGGAGCCAATCAGAACAAGCGTGGACTGTTTGAAGTCGCCGGCGGCGGCACCATCTTCCTCGACGAAATCAGCGAAATGACGCTGGCCATGCAGGTGAAACTGCTCCGCGTATTACAAGAACGCACGGTGCGCCCAGTCGGAGGCACCAGTGAAATTCCCATCGATGTCCGCGTCATCGCCGCCACCAACCGCGACCTCGACAAGGCAGTTGCCGAAAACCTGTTCCGCGAAGATCTCTACTACCGTCTGAACGTGATTCCCATCCGCGTGCCGAACCTGCGCGAGCGTCGCGAGGACATTCCGCTGTTAGCCAATCATTTCCTGAAAAAATACGCGGCAGCCGCCAACCGCAGCATTCTCCGCGTCAACAAGAATTCGCTCGACGCTCTCTGCGACTACGAATGGCCGGGCAATGTCCGCCAACTAGAAAACACAGTCGAACGCGCCGTCGCCCTCGAAATGACGGACGAATTGCACGTCGAACTCCCGGCCGAACGCCCCAAAGCCCGCGCTGCCGCCGCAGGCGCAGCCGGCGGAATGGCTGAGATCGAGCCAGGTGCCGTGCTTCCCGAAGGTGTGGGTATGGAGGTCTACGTGGCAAACATCGAGCGCACGCTGCTGCAAAGTGCCCTGGACCGCTCGAACGGCGTGCAGACTAAAGCCGCGGACCTGCTCGGCATCTCCTACCGCTCGTTCCGGCATTTGATGAAGAAGTACGAGCTCTAGCTCTTCTTCAACTGCTGCTTCCACCCCAGCACCCGCGCCTTCGCTCCCTCAGCCTCAGCCTCCGGAATCATCCCTTTCTTCTGATAGAGCACCGATAAGCTGGTATGCGCGAGCACGTCATCTGGATCCAATTCCGCAATCTGCTGTGCCACCGCAATCGCTTCATCGTAGCGCTGCAAGTCCTGCAGAGCGCGTGCCAGCCCGTGCATGCATTCAGTGAATGAAGGATCGACAGCCAATGATGCCCGATACGCCGTGACCGCCTCTTCCAGCTTCCCATCCGCCATTAAATCAAGCGCGGCATAGTAGTGGTCTTCAGCCTTCTGGCGGGTATCTGCGTCAGACATAGAAAGGAAATCCCTGGCGGAGTCAGGATTCTAACATGGGTTATCATGCTCGCATGCGCTACCGGCTCCGCTTTCTCTGGAATGCCACCAAGGGCCATCGCCTGGCTCCGTGGCGCAGTCCGTATCTCCTTTGGCGCATCGAAACTTATTGCGGCGTCAAGATGACGCAAATCGGTTTTCTTGAGTTCTGGGAATTTCTGTGGCAGGAGCGGGCCAGTCTCTGGCGTTTTCTGAAGTGGACAGGCGAGATGGATCGCTACGCACACCCAAAGCCAAAAGGCTAAGGTTTCAACGTTTCAGTGTTTCAAGGTTCGCTCCTTGAAACTTTGAAACTTTGAAACCTTTTCTTATCCCTTGCCGGCTGCGGCAGCCTCTCCGAGAATGATGCTCACTTCGTTTCCCTTGCCAGCTCCGGTCAACTGCGCCGCAGCCCCGCGATTGGCGGCAATCTCCAGGAAACCCATACTTCCGAGAATGGCGATCACTTCTCCCGGAGCCCCCTCGGCATAAGCATTGCGGATCTCCGTGATCTCGCGGCTGCCTACGACGATCTTGAACTTCTGGGCGTCGGCCCCAAAGAGCATCGGAGCGTCCTGCGGAGTGATGTTGGTGATGAGATTCCCGAACCGATCGACTTTCAGCACCACCCCGCGCAGGCGATTTTCATCGACGGCTTTCGGTTTCGGAGCATTAAAGCGAACGTAGTCGTCGATCTCTTCCCCAAACTTTTGCGAGTCAACCTCTTTGGCCAGCCACGCCGCCACAGGGGAAAAAATATCGCGGGCGTGAAAAGTGTTGCTCACGGGCTGCAAATAGTAGTGTTCGGACGTGATGTGCCGCACGTGCATGCGCTCCTCGCGCGCGTACACCAGCGAAAGCACGCCGTTGTCGGGCGCAATGAAATGATATTTGTCGCACGAGGCCAGAATCGGCCGCCGGTCGGTGCCTACCCCGGGATCGACGACGACTACATGTACTGTCCGGGTAGGGAAGTAGGAATAAGCCTGCGAAATAGTGAGCGCCCCATCCAGCACATCAAAGGCCTGCACGGAGTGGCAGATATCGACAATCTGCGCCTCTGGAACGATGTCCAGGATGACGCCCTTCATGGTGCCTACGAAATGGTCGTTGCTGCCGAAGTCGGTGGTCAGAGTAATAATCGGACGGGCCAAGGTTCTCCTCGCGGGGGACGACGAAGTGCTCCCAGAATGTCGAAACTAATTGCTGGTGACTGCAGAGTCAAGGCACGGAGGTAATAGAAAGCAGGGGCTAGGCGCTAGAGGTCAGGGGCTAGGGGTCAGCAAAGGCTATTCGGTCTTACCGAACTGGTTTTACTGATCCCTAACCCCTGATCCCTAACCCCTGCTACTCAATGTGAATATCCCCCGATCCCGTCCGCAAGCTGAGCAACGGCCCGCCACCGCGCACTTTGCCGACGATCTGCTTATGTGTCTCCTGCACCCGCCCCTGCACCGTCATGGTGATCGGAGCGTCTATGTCCAGGGTGCCCGAACTGGTGGAAAGGTTGGCGTCGAAGGCGGCATTCGCGGGCAAGTGCACGCGCACATTGCCCGATCCGGTGCGGATCTCCCACGCGCCAGTCTGCGTGCCCTCCGCCGTAATGTCGCCGCTGCCAGCCTCGCCGCGAAATGCGCCCTGAATGCCCCGCACTGTAATGTTGCCGGAACCGGTGTGCAGATCGATGTCGCCACCTGCCGCCTCTTGCAACTCAATGTCGCCGCTGCCCGCGCCTCCGCGCACGGGACCTGCGATCTCGCGCGCCCGCACGTTACCCGATCCTGTCTGCACCCGAATCTCACCGGTAATCCGCGACAGCCTCATATCTCCCGATCCACTCTGCAGGTCGGCATTGCCATGGATGCCCTCGATGGTCTGATCTCCCGACCCGGTTTGAGCGCGGACGGTGGTCTCGGCGGGAACGGTGATCTCGTAGTCCACCGAAACGTTGCGGGCGTTCACGTAATCGACGTGGATGCTGTTCCCATCCTGTCGCAGTGGAGGATGCTGTTCAATTTCCGCAACCTCGGCGTGCCGGTTTCCCGCCAGCCAGTGGTCCCCCACATAGATTTTTCCTCGAATCGTGACCGATCCCGCCGGTCCGCTCCGCACAATAATGTCGCCGGAGCGCGTTTGCACTTCCAGATCCACGGACCCGCTGACCTGAAAAGTTTTGTCGAAGGTTCCCTGCGGCGTCGAAGCCACCGCAAAAGCGGAAGCCAACAGCACGACCGCCAGGATCGAGTACCGCACCGGAATCGAAGCCGAAATGCGCAAAATCGGTCGCTCACTCATGTCGTAGACTCCACCAGTGTTTTCAGATACCGCGTCCGCCCAAGCCGCCGGAAGCCAAACGTCAGAAGCCGCCTTTTCTACTGCAGCACCACTTCCTGGCCTTCCTTCAGTCCACTAAGCACTTCCGTCTTCGCGCCATTCGAAATTCCGATGTTGACCGCGATCTTATCCTTGCCTTCCTTACCCTTCGGATCCGGAATCTCCACCGACGCCTTCTTGTCTTTGTCGTAAAGAATCGCGCCCTCCGGAATCTGCAGCACGTTCTTGTGTTCTTCGAGGATGATCTCGGCATTAGCAGTCATCTCAGCCTTAAGTTCGCCGCCCGGATTCTGAATCGAAACTCGCACTTCAAACGTGGTGACGTTGTCCTTCTCCACGCCCATCGGAGAAATCTTGGTCACCTTGCCGGTAAAAGTCTTGTCCTTGAACGATTCCACCTTGATCCGCGCCGGCTGTCCGAGATAAACCTTCCCAATGTCGCTCTCGTCCACTTTTCCCTTTACATACACTTCGCTGGTATCGCCCAGCGTCATCACCAGCGTGGCCGAAGAGCCCAGCACCAGGATCGAGCTCACCGCGTCGCCCATTTCTACATCGCGAGAAAGCACAATGCCATCGATCGGAGAGATAATGTCGGTATAGCTGAGCTGTTCCTCCAACTGCTTCAGGTTAGCTTCATCCTGCGCCACCTGCGCTTTGGACTGCGCAATCTTCGCCTTCAGCACAATAACCTGCGCCTTCGAAACGTTCTGCTTGTTCAATGCCATTTCATAATTCTTCTCAGCATCGTCGAGCGCCGAAGCCGATACCACGCCATCCTTCGCCATGCCCACCGCCCGGTCATAGGCGCGCTTCAACAGCGGCACGTCCGGTCCCTCCGCATCCACCTTGGCGCGCTCGTAATCCGCCTGCGAGCTGTTCAGGTTGGCCTCGGCCGCATCCATAGCCGCACGTGACTGCGCCACCTGCGCCTCGATCTCCACTTTGTCGAGCTGAGCCAGCAACTGCCCCTTCTTGACGTTGTCGCCGTAATCCACCAGCAGCTTCTTCACGATGCCGCTGGCCTTGGACTTCACCTCGACCTTGGTGATCGGCGTCACCTTGCCGGTAGCCACCACGCTCTTGGCCAGGTCACCTTTTTCCACCTTCGCCAGCTTCGTCGGATCAATCTTGGTACCGCCACGCGTAGCCGCGAACACGCCGATCGCAATCAGCAGGACTATCCCCACTCCAATGCCGCCATAAATAAACAGTTTGCGACGCTTCTTCTTAGAATTTCCGTTTCCGTTCACAACCGCCTCCTGAATGCCTGCTGGGAATGTCTGCTGAAACCGCGAGCCCCAAACCGATTGCCTGAACGAGAAGCCGTCCCGCGCTCTCATTCACTATGTACGCAGCCCGAGCTGCCTTTGTTCCAAAGATTTCGACTTGAAGTCAGAATGACAGCAGCGTAAACGACCAGCCAACTGTCAGTTAGACCACCCTGAAGGAAAAAAGGTAGCCCGGGAAGCCCAAAAGTTTTACTCTGTGCCTCCTGTGTCCCCCTGTGTCAAAGGTTTTAGGTCGTAATCCAACCAGTCGAATCCCCACCAGCTCCTTTGGAATGTTAGAATTACGCCCATCAGAACAATCCCCGATGATAGCCTTCGTGCTGCTCCGCGTGCTCCTGATCCTGCTCCTGGTGGCGGCAAACGCGTTCTTCGCGGCCGCGGAATTCTCCCTGATCAGCGTCCGCGACACCCGCATCCAGCAGCTCATCGAGTCCGGCCGCGGCGGCGCCCGCATCGTGCAGCGTCTCCATCAGCGTCTCGACGAAGTAGTCAACGGCGTCCAACTCGGCATCACCATGGTCAGCCTAACCCTGGGCTGGATCGGCGAACCCATGGTCGCCCGCCTCGTGGAGTCCCTCCGCTTCGTGCAGGAAGTTCCGCACGCCGCGGTCTATGCCCACGGCATCGCCATCGCGATTGCTTTCAGCCTCATCACCTACCTGCACGTCCTGCTCGGCGAGTTGGTCCCGAAAACCCTGGCACTGCAGCGCTCCGAGCAAATTGCCCTGGCCGTGGCCGCTCCCATGGAAGCCTTCCTAACCCTTACCAGCCCGGTGCTATTTTTCATGCGCCGTTCCGGCGGCCTCGTCCTGCGCCTCTTTGGAGCCCGCGATGCCCGCCGCGGCGGCGCCGTCCACTCCCCCGACGAACTCAAGCTCATCGTCACCGCCAGCCGCCAGTTCGGCCAGATCCCCGAGTCGCAGGAAGAAATGATCCACAACGCCATTGAACTCGACAGCATCACCGTCCGCGAAGTCATGGTCGCCCGCCCCGATATTTTCTCCCTGCCCTCCGACCTCACCTTGGACGAAGCCCTGAACCGCGTGGTCGAAGGCCAGCACTCGCGTATCCCGGTCTACGACCCGCAACGCGGCCCCGAGCACATCGTCGGCGTCCTCTATTACAAAGAGCTGGTCCGCTGGGTGCGGCTCCGGCTGGTCAATCTGGGCCAGCCCCTGGCCTCGCGCATCGCCCGCACCCAGATCGGCCACATCATGCACGATGTTCTAGTCGTTCCCGAAACCAAAGTCCTGGCAGAACTGCTGGCCGAATTCAAAGAGCGCCGCCGTCACCTCGCAGTAGTAGTCGACGAATTCGGATCAACCGCAGGCGTAATCACAGTCGAAGATATTTTGGAGCAGCTAGTCGGCGACATTGAAGACGAATTCGACGTCTCCCCGCAGGAGCCTACACTCGAAGATGAGTCCGTTCTGGTGCTCGAAGGCGCGGTAAGCGTTCGCGACCTCGAAGCCCAGCACGGCCTGCTCCTGCCCCGCGACGCCGGATTCGAAACCCTCGCCGGATTCGTCCTGGCCCGCCTGCAACGCATCCCGTACCTGGGCGAATCCTTCGAATACGAAGGCCACCGCTACACCGTAGAAGAGATGGAAGGTCACCGCATCGCCAAAGTAAAGATCGAAAAGGTTGAAAGTGTCGAAGACAAAGCAGAAAGCGCGAAGCACGCCGGAGATTAATTGTGAGGGTGGAGTATTGTGTGGGGACAACCGCCCTCGGCAGTCCGTCGAGCGCAGCTCGATGCCTTTCGCTTCGAGTGTCACGATCGCCGTATCAAGTTAGTGTCATCCCGACCGGAGCATCTCGTTCCCGAAGGGAATGAGATGCGGAGTGGAGGGACCTGCTGTTTCTATACGCCACTTTGAAACCATGCGCTTGCTGCTCCAACGCGTCCTCTACACCCTCCCAGTACTCTGGCTGGTGGTAAGCCTCGTCTTCCTGCTGATCCACCTGGTCCCAGGAGACCCCATCCAGCAGATGCTAGGCGAAGGCGCGCCTCCCGCCGACATCCAAGCCACGCGCCACCTCTACGGCCTCGACGCGCCCCTAAGCGAGCAATATCTCCACTACTGGAAAGGCGTCCTCCACGGCGACCTGGGCCCCTCGTTCCGCTACAACCAAAGCGTGACGCGCCTGCTAACCCAGCGCTACCCCTACACCCTGCAATTAACGCTGGCATCGCTGTTCGTAGCGATAATCCTGTCAATCCCCGCAGGCGTGCGCAGCGCCCAGCGCCGCAACCGCTGGGACGACCGCCTTATCAGCGTAGTCAGCCTCTTCGGCCTGTCATTCCCCAACTTCGCGCTGGGCCCAATCCTGATTCTCCTCTTCGCCATCAAGCTGGGATGGCTCCCCGTCTCCGGCGCCGGTTCCTTCGCCAACATCATTCTCCCCGCCGTAACCATGGGCGGAGCACTAGCCGCCATCCTGACCCGCATGGTCCGCACGTCAATGCTGGAAGAGCTAAGCCAGGACTACATCCGCACCGCCCGCGCCAAAGGCCTGCCCGAGCGCACGGTAGTTTATGGACACGCGCTACGCAATGCCATGATCCCCATCATCACCGTGCTAGGCCTGCAATTCGGCGCACTGCTGGCAGGCGCAATCGTGACGGAGACGATCTTCTCCTGGCCAGGCATAGGTCGCCTGACCATCCAAGCCATCTCAAACCGCGATTACTACCTGGTGCAAGGCTGCATCCTTGCGATTGGCTTGACGTATGTAGCAGTAAATTTCTTGACGGATGTGCTGTATTCGGTGGCGAACCCGAGGATTAGACAGTAGGTCGGCTGCCAAGATGGGGGTGCCTCATCCTTGTCGCGTTCTTTGCGACAGGGTAGGAATTTTGCCAAATTACCCTTGACCTGTATATACCATTATCGTATCCTGTATATACACAGGAGCGAGGAACGCTATGGCCGTAACCATGACCTCAATCCGCTTGGATACCCAATTAGCCGACGAGGCTGTTAAAGTCCTCGGCGCGAAGTCCCGAACCGACGCGGTCCACATCGCCCTCCGGGAGATCGTGGCGCTGAAGCGCTTCAAAAAGTTGATGAAGAAGTATGAGGGCAAGGCCACGTTTGAGGGATACGTTGATTGATCTTCGTCTTAGACTCGTCCGTTATCATCGACGATCTCCGGACGCTGCGTCACCGACAGCGGATCCAGTCCCTGGTTGGCGTCATCCGGACATCTTCTGTGGTCTTGGCCGAGTTATGGCGAGGCGCAGCGACGGCATCGGATCGCAGGTTTCTGATGGCTTTGGCGAGGAACCACCCAATCCTGACTCCGACGCAAAAGAATTGGTTGGAATCGGGTGAAATACTCTCGAGTATTCGCGACGATCACGGCTTCGCGCCGAACAAGCTGCGCGACCTGCATTTCGACGTTCTCATCGCCCTCACTGCCCGCTCCCACGGCGCCCGCCTCATCACGACCGATCGGACAGATTTCGAGCTTATCAATCGTTATCGCGAGATCAAACTGGAAGTTTGGTGAAGCTCGAAATCGAAAGTATAGAGGCGGAGCATGGCTGCCCCGCCTCATGTCTAAATCAACCTACGCAGCCTGCATCATCTTCTTCATCCGCTCTGCCATCTCCGAGGGCGACACGTCTTCCACATGCGTGGCAATGCCCCACAGGTGTCCAAATGGATCTCGAATAAAACCATTGCGGTCCCCATAGAACTGATCCTGCACCGGCTTCAGAATTTTCGCGCCTTCGGCAACCGCTTTCTTAACCACGCTGTCGACGTCGGGAAGGTAAACGTACAGGCTCACGGGACTCCCGCCAACGGTGGTTGCGCTGGTGTGCCCCTCCCCCATGCTGGGATTCTCATCGGCCAGCATGATGTGCGAGTCGCCAATCTTCAACTCGGCGTGACCGACCTTGCCGTCCGGACCATTCATGCGAACGGTTTCAGTCGCCCCGAAAACGTTCTTGTAGTATTCGATCGCCTGGGCAGCGCCCTTGACGATCAAATAGGGAGTGACGGAGTTGTAGTCCTTGGGAATGTACGAGACTTTACTCATGATTTTTCCTCCTTGGGAATATTGGCTAGAGGTGGAGGTTTACGGCGCGAATGCCGAACGCAGATTCGATTCCCCCTATGGAAACACAACTTGCGACCGATCTCAAGGCCGGGATTGTAAATCTTCCACAGCCCCGTTGTGACATCTAACCTTGCCATCCAATCGCAAATAGCCCATGATGGTCAAGGCGGAGTCAGTAGAGCCGGCCGGGAGCAAAAGGCACGTAAGTCCCATGTTCTCAAGATTTTGACCTCTAAGCTCTTTGCCATCAGGATTTTGCAGACGCTTCTTGCGAGACCCGCGCCCAGCAGGACTTTCAAAGGGTGGGGGGAGGGGGGGGTACCCCCAAAATGAGCGATACGCGCACTGCTCCGTAGCACTTCGCCAGGAACTGCGAGCAACTTTATTACGAGTAGGATTCCACAAGCTAACTTGTCCACCACGACCATCACGTTCCGCCGCTCTCTAGCAGGAAATGCCCGGCACAATCCGCTTGCAGCAACAGGCGTAGTGTTAGTCACAGTCTTCGTGATCTTTGCCCTGTTCGCTCCCTGGATCGCGCCGCAAGATCCCGCTGCCATCAATCTTCCTGCGCGTCTAGACGCCCCATCGCATGCCCACTGGTTCGGCACCGACGAACTCGGCCGCGACATTCTCTCGCGCATCATCTACGGCGCGCGCGTTTCGATGCTGGTAGGAAGCTGCGTAGTCGCAACCTCGCTTGCCCTCGGCCTGATCATTGGCTCCATCGCCGGCTACTACGGCGGAGGCATCGACCGCTTCGTCAACGTAGTCCTGATGAACGCCTTCCTCTCATTCCCAGGAATCCTTCTCGCGATTGCATTCGTAGCCTTTCGCGGACCCGGCATCTTCAATCTCGTGCTGGCGCTCTCGCTCGGAGGCTGGGTCGGCTACGCGCGCCTGGTCCGGGGACAAGTCCTTGCCGCGCGTGAGCGTGAATTCGTCGAAGCCGCACGCGCTCTCGGGGCCAGCGACCTGCGCATCATCGTCCGCCACATCTTGCCCAACATTATTCAGCCGGTAATCGTGCAGGCCGCGATCGGCATGGCCGGAGCGATTCTGGCCGAAGCCACCATGAGCTTTCTCGGCCTCGGCGTGCCGCCACCAACGGCCAGTTGGGGTACGATGCTCAACGACGGACGCGCGCATCTCTTCGACGCGCCCCATCTAGTGCTCTTTCCCGCGCTCGCCGTGATGCTGGCCGTGCTGTCGTTCAACTTCATCGGCGACGCCCTGCGCGACTACCTCGATCCCCGCTCCCGCATCGAAGCCGGCCTCTAACCCTCGCAACCCGTTCAAAACACGCCAAATCGATTTCTTGACATACATTGCATATTGCAATATACATATAGCAATCTGGAATATGAAGCTGGGGGAGAAAATTCGTTACCTGCGCGAGGTCGAAGGGTCGTTGCGCGGCCTGGGTCGTCCCATGACGCAGCAAGAAATGGTCAAGGCCGTTCGCCAGGAACTGCGCAAGAGCATCAGTCAGTCGTACCTGTCGCAGATCGAGAACGGAGCGCGCCCGCACATGACGCAGTCATCGCGCGCGCTGCTCGCCAAGTTCTTTAAAGTTCATCCCGGGTTTCTGGTCGATGACCCCGAGGGCTATCACACGGAGCTGACCTCAGACCTGCGCACGACGGAAGGTCAATTGGACGTCTGGCTGTTACAGGGATCGGAGCGCTTCGTTAGTGATCCGGAAGTGAGCGACGTGCTGATCAAAGCGGCGCGGGAGAAAGACACGAGACGAGGCCTGCTGCTGCTGGGTGCGATCCTCGACACCCCTGGTTTGGCCGACCGTCTGCTCGAAGCGTTGAAGCCGGAGCTAATGGCGAGAAATCATCGCCGCGAGAGTCTCCACCGCAACAGCCAGAGTCGCCCTGTGAGCGCAGAAGGGAGGAGAGTCCGATGAACCACTCGATGACCTGGGCAGACTTCTACTTGATCTGTTTCGCGGTCGGCTTCTGCCTCAGCTTCTTTTCGTTCGTGTTCGGAGGCGCGCGCACGGGACGCCTGCATCTGCCGCACTTTCATGGGCACATTGGGAGCGCACACGTGCCTTCGGCTGGCGTTCCGACGGCGCATGGACCGGTTACGGCTGGACACGCGCCGGTTGCGGGCGGCGCGGGTGCAGAGAGCACGCACACCCAGCAGGCGGGCGGAGTTTCACCGTTCAACTTCGTCACACTGACGGCCTTCCTGGCCTGGTTTGGCGGTACCGGCTATCTGCTCACACGTTACTCCGGTCTCTGGGTCGGCTTTGGATTGCTGGCGTCAGTCACGAGTGGACTAGTTGGTGGAGGGATCGTGTTTTTGTTCCTAAGCAAAGTGTTGATCTCCGATGAAGAGAGCATGGACCCCGCGGACTACGAAATGGTTGGAGTGCTGGGTCGAGTCTCGAGTTCGATCCGCGAAGGTGGAACGGGCGAAATTATTTATACGCAGATGGGGACACGACGAGTGTGCGGTGCGCGCAGCGACGACAGCAGCGCCATCGCCAAAGGAACTGAAGTTGTGGTCACGCGATACGAAAAGGGAATTGCTTACGTGCGGTTGTGGAGCGAGATGTCGGGGGATCAGTAGGCAGTTTGCGCTTTGAGTTTATAGAAATGCATTTGTAAGAGGAGGCGTTATGCCGGAGATGTCACGGATGGTGGAGATTTGGATTTTTGCCGGGCTGGGAGTGATGGTCCTTCTGTTCCTGATGAGCGGAATGGCCAGGCTCTATCGCAAAGCGGGGCCGCACGAGGCACTCATCGTGTATGGCCTGGGCGGGACGCGCGTGGTGCAGGGACACGGCACGCTGGTACTTCCCATGGTGCAAATTTGCAAGGACCTGTCCCTGGAACTGATGTCGTTTGACGTAGCGCCGCAGCAGGATCTGTACACCAAACAAGGTGTGGCAGTAACCGTCGAAGCGGTGGCGCAGATCAAGGTCAAGTCCGACCGGGAGTCTGTGCTGACGGCTGCCGAGCAATTCCTGACCAAGAGCGATCAGGAGCGCGAGGGACTGATCCGGTTGGTGATGGAAGGCCATCTGCGGGGCATCATCGGCCAGCTCACGGTGGAAGAAATCGTGAAGCAGCCGGAAATGGTTTCCGACCGCATGCGCGGGACCTGTGCCGAGGACATGAACAAGATGGGCCTCGAAGTGATTTCGTTCACCATCAAAGAAGTTCGCGACAAGAACGAATACATCACCAACATGGGCAAGCCGGACGTTGCCCGCATCAAGCGCGACGCCGACGTGGCCACAGCAGAGGCCGACCGTGATACCGCGATCAAGCGCGCGCTGGCGCAACGGGAATCGGCCGTGGCCAAGGCGCAAGCGGATCAGGAGCGGGTGCTGGCAGAAACTTTGTCGCTGGCCAAGCAGGCGGAATCGCAGCGCGACCTGGAAGTGAAGAAAGCGCAGTATGTCGAAGTTACAAAACGGCAGCAGGCGCAGGCGGACAAGGCTTACGACATCCAGACCAACATCATGCAGCAACAGGTCATCGCCGAACAGGTGAAGGTGCAGCAGATCGAGAAAGAGCAGCAGGTGAAGGTGCAGGAGGCGGAAATCAACCGCCGCGAGAAAGAACTGATTGCGACTGTGCTAAAGCCTGCCGAAATCGAGCGTCAGCGGATTGAAACTTTGGCTGCGGCCGAAAAGCAGCGCCTGATCGCGGAAGCGGAAGGGCAGGCTTCGTCGATACGTGCGCAAGGCGAGGCTGAGTCCGAAATCATTTTCAAGAAAGGCGAAGCCGAAGCCAAAGCCATGAATGTGAAAGCCGAGGCCTATCAGGAATACAACCAGGCGGCGGTGATCGACAAGTTGTTCTCGACCATGCCGGAAATCGTGAAGGCGCTCGCCAGTCCGCTGGCGAACGTCGATAAGATCACGATCGTTTCCACTGGAAACGGTGACGCATCGGGGATGAATAAAATCACCGCCGACATCGCCAAAATGGCGGCGCAGGTGCCGGCGCTGTTCGAAACGCTTTCGGGCATGCCGTTGGCCGAGTTGCTGGGGAAAGTGCGGCAGATCGGGGATAAAACGCCGAAGCCGCCGGTAGTAGATGCAACGAAATAATCAGGCTGAGGGGCGAGCTTCAACTCGTCCCTCTTCACCTTTTTTGTGGCAGCAGCTTTCAGGAGCTGGGAGATGACCAACAAATCGAAATATACGGGATTGGGCATCGCGCTGGGGGCGGCGCTGGGCGCGGTCGCTGGTGTTCTGGCCGGGCACATTGCGATCTGGCTGGGCATTGGCATTGCGATTGGGATGTTACTTGGCGCGTCGGTTCGCCATTCGGAAAAGGTATGCCCCGAATGCGCGGTGATCCATCAGAAACATGAAGGAAGAAGCGGGCAATTGGAGAGCTAGGTTGCTGAATTAGAGGTGCGGTGAGTGGTCGAAACGCCTTGTCGAGCCGGTGGTACCGCCGACGTGCAAGGGATCCTTCGACTGCGCGGCTGGTCCGCTTCGCGAACCATCCACTCCGCTCAGGATGACAGTTCGTAGGTAGGGTAAAGAGTCAAGAGTCAGAGCTGAAAAAAAGGAGTCCATCATGGCATTACTTGAGCGCGTTTCCACATTAGTCCGGGCCAACCTCAATGACCTGATCGATAAGGCTGAGGAGCCGGAGAAGATGATCAAGCAGGTGATTCTCGACATGCAGAACCAACTGCTGCAGGTGAAGACGCAGGTCGCGATTGCTATCGCTGATCAGCACCTGCTGGAAAAAAAGCAGAAAGAGAACGAATACAAAGTGGCGGAGTGGATGCGCAAAGCCGAATTGTCGGTCGACAAGAAACAGGACGACCTGGCGCGCGCATCACTGCAGCGGGTGGAAAGTTATCGCGAGATGAGCGAGAGCTTCACGCAGCAGCTGTCTGACCAGAAAGCGCAGGTGGAGAATTTGAAGTCGGCGCTGCGCCAACTGGAACAGAAGCTGGCCGAGGCGCAGGCCAAGGCCGACCTGCTGATTGCGCAACATCGCCGCGCCCGCGCCGTGGGCAAAGCCAGTGACGCGCGGCTGGCCATCGGCGAAGGTTCGAAGGCTGCGGCTTTCGACCGCATGAAGCGCAAGGTGGCGCACTCCGAGGCCGTCGGACAGGCGAAGGCTGAGATTGCCGGGGACAATATGGAAGACCGGCTGGCGGCCCTGGAGAAAGAAGATCGGATTGAGCAGTTGCTGGCGGAGCTGAAGGGCAAGCGCGGAGCGTAGGCGGCAGACGCGGTATTCGCCCGGGTCTGAGAGCGGAATCTCCGGGCGCGAACGACTGAAATGGCGAGAATGTAGGCTCGATCCGCCTGAATGGGAGGGTAGGCGGATCCTGTCGCGGAATCGTCGAGCGGCTTACATCCATTGACCGGTGAACCCGCATCTCTATAATCTTGTATACGCGATTCTTGACCAGGTTTCACTCAAGGACAATTCATGAAGCAAGTTGCAATTCTGCTGCTGATGGCGCTCATGCTCGACGGTTGCAGCAGCAACTCGAAGACTCTGCAGTCGACGACGACCGGGACCTTTCAATCGGTGATGTACGGCGGTGTCGGCGAGGCGTCTGGGTTCAGCTTTATCACGGATTTCACTCTAAACAGCAATGACACGCTGAACGTTTCGTTCTTCCAATTCCTTACCCAAAACAGCGTCGATAACAAGCCCTGTTTCCCCATTAATGGCGGAACCGTCTCGGGATTGATCGCCGACTACGTGGTGAATTCAGACGACACGGTGTCGGGGACCCTTAGCATGATTGTGAAGTCGGGCGGCAACACTCTGACCCTCTCGGGAGATGTGACCGGGACAGCGACTGTGACTGGGACCCCGCCGAATACGCAGACTGTGTTCACCAGCGCCTCGGTCTCCGGCAGTTGGGGGTTGACCGGCGGCACCGGATGTAACGACGCAGGCGGCAGTTTTGTCATGACCCAGTCCTGAAATTGCCTGCGCCTCAGAACCAATCGCTGCGGTAGGCAACCCACCAGGACATGAACGCGATGGGAACGGTTGCGGCCAAGCCCCACCAAATCGGCAGCAGATAAGTGGGCAGGCCGAGCACCGTAAAGGTTATCCAGAAGATCTTCCTTTGCATAGAGTGATTGTAGGCTGGCGCATGCCGGAAGGCAGCAGCGCGGTCGGACCAGCACTTTCGTCACGTCCCTGGCCTGCTATCGCTGGTCTGCTATAGAGTGGAGAGCCATGAAGCGCTCGCTGCGACAGATTGCCGAGGCGGTGGAAGCCCGGCTGCAAGGGGATGGAAGCGTCGAGGTCGGAGGCGTGGCCAGCATCCCGGCGGCTACGAAAAACGATCTGGTGTTTGTGGAGGAAGAGAAATATCTTTCTCGTGCATTGCAGTCTGGGGCGGGTGCGGTGATCGCGGGAGAATTCGCGGCGGCGGCATCCGGTAAGCCGTTGCTGATCAGCCGCCATCCCAAGCTAACCTTCTCGCGGGCGGCGCGCTTTCTTGCGGAAGGAAATCGTGATGGGAGCGGCACGGGTGTACATCCGACTGCTGTGATTCATTCCTCAGTTCGTCTGGCGGCGGGTGTTGTGGTGGAGGAATACGGCGTCGTGGGGGCGGACGCGGAAATTGGCGAGAGCACGCGAATTGGCGCTGGCTGTGCGATTGGGCGAGGAGTGAAGATTGGGCGGGAGTGCGAAATTTATCCCCGGGTTACGATGTATGCCGGGACCACGCTGGGCGACCGCGTGATTGTGCATGCGGGTGCGGTTCTGGGGAGCGACGGCTTCGGATATGTGCGCGACGCGAAGACCGGGCGCTACGAGAAATTTCCTCAGGTGGGCAGGCTGGTGATCGAAGACGACGTCGAGATCGGCGCTAACTCGACGATCGATCGCGGGGCGCTCGACGAAACGCGGATCGGGCGGGGAACGAAGATTGACAACCTGGTGCACATCGGGCACAACTGCCGCCTGGGGCAGAATGTGGTGATCGCGGCGCAGACCGGGCTTTCCGGCAGCATTGTGATTGAGAATGACGTCGTGCTGGGAGGGCAGGTGGGGATAGGCGAACATGCGCGCATCGAAGAAGGAGTGATGCTGGGCGGGCAAGGTGGTGTGCTGCCTAATAAAGTGCTGCGCGGCAAGGGTGTGGCATTTTGGGGAACTCCGGCGCAGCCGGTCCGGGAGTATCTGAAGCAGTTGGCGGCGCTGGCTCGGCTGGGGAAGAAGAGGTAGACGTGGCCATCGTGGTGATTGGCGGGCATTCGCGGAGCGTGGGGAAAACCAGCGTGGTCGCGGGTCTGATTTCCGCGTTGGCTGAGTACGATTGGACTGCGGTGAAGATTACGCAGTATGGGCACGGGGTGTGCTCAGCCAATGGGGCGCCGTGCGATTGCGCGACTGATGATCATAGCTGGGCGATTTCGGAGGAGAAAGATCGCAGCGGGAAATCGGATACGTCACGCTTTCTAGTCGCGGGAGCGGCGCGGGCTTTGTGGGTGCGCACCGAGCAGGGCAGGCTGGCGGAAGCTATGCCGGCGCTGCGGCAAAGGCTCGAGCGGGGGCGCCACGTCATCGTGGAATCGAACAGCGTGTTGAAATTTCTGCGTCCTGATTTGTATTTGACCGTGCTCGACCCGGGCACGGAGGATTTCAAGACTTCGGCGCGGGAATTTTTGGACCGTGCGGATGCGGTGATTCTTCACGATGGTTCGAAGGGTGGGAGCGTGGCTTGGTCGCGCGTTTCCTTGAAGCCGGTGGCGGAACGGCCGGTGTTTGGGATCACGCCTCCGCGGTATGTGACTCCGGAGATGGTTGAGTTTGTGCGGAGTTCTTTGACGCTGCACGCGACAGCAGGTTCCTCTGCGCTGCGCGCTGCGGAATGACAAAGTTCGCGCGCTTCGGAATGACAAACGGCGGCGGACGACTGACGGCCGGTTTGTTATCCTTGACAGTGCGGCAAATTCATTTCAGCGCCTGGTTGCTGGTTGTTCTCTCAACAATCCTGCAGATCCTCATTTTTCCTCTGGCCGGCGTCTACGTCTTATCATGGGTGGCCTTTGCTCCGCTGATCGTGGCTCTGTTGCGGGCGCGACCTGCGGGAGTGCTGGAGATGGATGGCTCGGCTAATCTTCAGGCTGCGACGCCCGGGCAGGCTTTTCTGCTGGCATACACATCGGGAATCCTCTGGTACGCAGGCACGTGTTACTGGATCTACAACACCATGCACGAACACGGCGGTTTGAGCGTGCCGTTTGCCCTGCTGGCTCTCTTTCTCTTCTGCCTGTATCTGGGGCTTTATCACGGGCTGTTCGGTTTGCTATTGAGTTTGGCAGTTGGGCCGGGGCGTGACAATCGTTGCGCTCTGTTGGCCGCTCCATTTCTGTGGGTTGCTGTGGAGTTGGCGCGCTTCAACGTCACCGGCTTTCCGTGGAATCTGCTGGGGACGGCGCAGGTGGATAACATTTCGCTCAGCCGAATTACCACGTGGACTGGGGTTTATGGGGTCTCGTTCGAGATCATGCTGGTGAATGTTGCGGTGGCGGCGGCGTTTCTGGTGCCGAGAAAGAAGCGAACTACTTTGTTACTGGCGTCGCTGGCGGCGGCAGCGGTGTTGCAGGCTGGCAGGCTCGTGGATGCTCCGGCGATTCCGGCCGATCACGCTGCGCTGCTGGTTCAGGAAAATATTCCTGTTGATGAAAACTGGACGCGCGATACTTTTGAGCGCACGCTGCGCGAACTGACCGATCTGAGCAAGGGCGCATTAAAGCAGTCTTCGTCTCCTGGACTCACCTCGAAGTTGATTGCCCCAGACCTGGTCGTGTGGCCGGAATCTCCGGCGCCTTTTTTCACGAGCGATCCGCTGTTTCGCGCGCCAGTGAGTGAAATGGCCCGTGACACGCAGACTTGGGTGGTGACGGGCGCCATCGGGACTGTGTCCAGGATGGCTGGCGGCGGGACAGGGGCGCAGTTGTTCAACTCGGCCGCGCTGGTTAGCCCGTCCGGTGATTGGACGGCGCGTTACGACAAAATGCATCTGGTGCCTTTCGGAGAATATCTGCCGTTTCCCACGCTGTTTGCGTTTGCCGGCGGCCTGACCAAAGAAGTGGGAGAGTTTTCGACGGGAGGGTCTCGCGCGCCGCTGGACGCGGGAGGCACGCGTCTGGGAGTTTTCATCTGCTACGAATCCGTATTTCCCGGCGAAGTGCGGCAATTTGCCGACCAGGGTGCGCAGGTGTTCGTAAATCTTTCGAACGACGGCTGGTATGGCGACAGCGGGGCTTACGCGCAGCACCTGAATCAGACGCGCATGCGAGCCATCGAGAACGACCGCTGGATCCTGAGCGCGACCAACACCGGAGTCACGGCATCGATCGATCCTTACGGGCGAACGGTGGCGCGGCTTCCGCGCAAAGAGCGGGGCGCGCTGGTTGCTCCTTATGCTCTGACATCCGTAACCACGTTCTACACGCGGCACGGGGATTGGTTCGCCTGGCTGTGTGCGATAATTTCAGCAGGGGCGCTGCTGATGCGCCTTGGGCTTCCTAAGAAATCTGAGAAAGCAGAAACGTCCTCATGAATCAAGAGCTCGAGCAGGAATACGGATTACTGAACAAGAAGGTGCGCGAGCTCCGGGAGTATCTTTGACGCGGGCAAGCTCCGTCCGCAACTAGCCGAGATTGAGAAGCAGGCCGCCGACCCCAATCTGTGGTCGAATCCGCAACGATCCCAACAGGTGATGCGCGAGAAGAAGCGTCTGGAGCATTTGCTGGCCACGGATGCTGATCTGGGCCGCCGCGGCGATGACATTGCCGCTTATTTCGAGCTGGCCAAAGAAGGCGAAAGTGTTGACGGCGAATTGCGCCGCGACATCGACTCGCTGCGCGAACTGGTCGACAAGCTGGAGACCGAGACGCTGCTCTCCGGACCAAACGACGCGCTGAATGCGATCGTGACTATTCATCCCGGGGCGGGCGGAACGGAATCGCAGGACTGGGCGGACATGCTGCTGCGTATGTATTTGCGCTGGGCGGAGCGGCAGGGATTCGAGACTGTTCTTTACGACTACCAGCCCGGGGAGGAAGCGGGCTTGAAATCGGCAACCTTTGCGGTGAATGGCGAATATGCGTTTGGGCTGATGAGCAGTGAAATTGGTGTTCACCGCCTGGTGCGGATTTCGCCGTTCGACCAGGCTAAGCGGCGGCATACTTCCTTTGCCAGCGTTTATGTTTCTCCGGAAATTGACGATAGCATTGAAGTGATCATCAAGCCCGAAGACATTCGTACGGACACCTACCGATCGAGCGGCAAGGGCGGGCAGCACGTCAACACCACGGATTCGGCGGTGCGCATTACGCACATCGCTACAGGCCTCGTGGCGAGTTGCCAGAATGAACGCTCGCAGCATAAGAATCGAGAACGCGCCATGAGCATGCTGCGCTCCAAGCTTTACGAATTTGAAATGGAGAAAAAGCGCGCAGCCACGAAGAAGATTGAGGACTCAAAGCTCGACAACGATTTCGGCTCGCAGATTCGGTCCTACGTGCTGCAGCCTTACCGGATGATCAAAGATCACAGAACGAAGACTGAGGTGGGTGACGTAGATCGCGTGCTCGACGGCGATTTGCAGCCGTTCATCCGAGCTTATCTGCTGGCGCGGCGCGGGGAGAAGTCGTGAGGAGGGCGCCGGCTGTAAAAAAACATCAACCACAGAGGTCATGGGGTAAGCACGGGGTAAAGCTTGGGCCCCGTTTCCTTCGCGCGTTTCAGTTTGCCGCCGAGAAACATGCCGGGCAAACGCGCAAGGCATCCAGCACTCCTTACATCGCGCACCTGATGGGAGTTGCTTCGCTGGTGCTGGAGTTCGGAGGGGACGAAGATATGGCAATTGCTGCGCTGCTGCACGATGTGGTCGAAGATTGCGGCGGCGCGCCCATGCTGAAAGAAGTCCGGCGGAAATTTGGGAGCCGGGTGGCGAAGATTGTGGATGGCTGCACGGATTCGGATACTGATCCCAAGCCGCCGTGGCGGGGGCGCAAGGAAGCTTACATTCGGCATCTGAAGAGCGCAAATGCGGAAACACGGCTGGTTTCCGCCGCGGACAAACTGAACAATGTGCGCTCTATTCTTTCCGACTACAGGGAAGTCGGGGAGTCAATCTGGGAGCGTTTCAGTGGGGGGCGCGAAGGAACCCTTTGGTACTATCGGGCATTGTTGGAGGAATTTCTTCGCAAGCCGAATCGGTTGATTCGAGAGTTGGAACTGGCGGTCCGGGAGCTCGAAGTTACGGCGAACCAGGCCCGTTTACGTTCCTCTTTGTCTTTGTAGGTTCAGGAGGTGAACTTATGCCGCGGCAGATCGATTTAATTCGCGCATCCAAGCTGCCGTCGAACATGATGCAGTTCGCGGCGAAGGGCGCGTTGTCGGTGCCCCCTGACGAGAACATCGAGATTCTGGTTTACCTCGCGAAACACAATAAGATTTTTGGCGACCTCGCTCGCATGACCTTGGCGGGGTGGGATGAGAAGGCCTCGCTTGCAGCGGCTGCCGATCCGAAGACGCCGCGCGAGGTGCTCGACTACCTGATTTCGCCAGAGAATCTTCGTCCCAAACTGCTGCCCGCGTTGCTGGGGAATTCATCGGTTGCCGAGAGTGAGTTGGCCAAGTTCGCCGTCTCCGCATCCCCCGAAGCAATTGCGGCCATGCTGGAAAGCCCGCGGGTGCGGGCTTCCGTCGGCATTCTGGATTGTCTTTTAGGGAACCCGTATTTGAAGGCCACCGAAACTTCTACAGTCGCTGCACTGCTGCGAACGTGCAAGGGTGAAGCACCTTCCGTTCCTGTTGCCGACAGTGGGCCGCAAGTTGTTGAAGCGGTTGCGAACGCTCCCGAAGCTGTCGAAGAAGCGGTGGCGAGCGACGAAGGCGGAGAAGTTCCTGATGAGGCTATTTCTGCTTATCTTGCCGAGCACGCGACGGAAATTGCCGGGGAGCAGGATAAGCCGTTCAAGCCAGTCGGCGGGATCGTGGAATTGCTGGGCTCTGATTATTTCCCGGTGTCGGAGAACAAAGAGATGGCGGAGGCTGCAGAGACTACCGAGAAGGCTGCCGCGGAGACCGCCAGCGCGGCTTCAGCAGCCGCGGCAAAGGCCAGGCCTGCCGTGCCTCCCAAGCCTGCCCAGCGTGACAACACCCTGCAGAAGATCAACCGCCTGGATGTGAAGGGCCGCATCCAGTTGGCGATGAAAGGCAATAAGGAAGAGCGGTCGATTCTGATTCGCGACGGCACCAAGGTGGTGGCATTGGCGGTGCTCGATGCGCCTAAAATTTCCGATGGGGAAGTAGAAAAGTTTGCCTTGCAGAAGAATGTGCTGGAAGCCGTGCTGCGGCAGATTCCGCTGAAACGCCGCTTCATGAAGAACTATATTGTGGTGCGGAATCTGGTGGCGAACCCACGCACGCCACTCGATTTAGGGCTAGGGTTGATGAAGCATCTGCAACCCCAGGACTTGAAGAACATCTCCGCTAACAAAGAGGTTTCTGAGACGGTGCGTAAGTTGGCACTGAAGATGTATAAGCAGAAGCTGGACGCGGCGAACAAGAAATAGCGTAGGAATCCATGGCTTCTTTCCCCCAGGCAGATCCTGTCACCGAACTATTAAGGCGTGCCAAGACTATTGCCGTGGTCGGGCTCTCGGACAATCCGCTGCGTCCCAGCTACGGCGTCTCGGCTTACATGCAAAGCCATGGATACCACATTATTCCGGTGAATCCGCAGATCGAGTCCTGTCTCGGGGAGAAGGCTTACGCTTCTTTGCTCGAGGTGCCGAAGAAGATTGACATTGTGGACATTTTTCGGCGGCCGGAGTTTGTGGAAGAAATTGTGGATCAGGCCATCCAGTTAAGAGTTCCGGCGATCTGGATGCAGGAGGACGTGATTCACGAGAAAGCTGCCGAAAAAGCGCGCAAAGTTGGGATGTTTGTGGTGATGGACCGCTGCATTCTGGTTGAGCATCGAGCGCGATTCCACTGAGCAGAGTCCCTCGCGCTCGACCTGGCAATCGACCTACCGCTTGACTTAACGCTTAACCCCGACGAAGACCACGGTGGCGTCGTCGCGCACGCCCGAGCCATTCGCGAAGCCGCGGACATCGTCAACGATGCTGACGGCAGATGCCTCAACGCCTGCCGCGTGTTCCGCCAGCCTCTCAAGGCCGTACTCTTGTTCTTCCGCGTCTACCGCCTCAGTGATGCCATCGCTGTAGAAAACCAGGCGCGACCCCTGGGACAGAGTGACGCAAGTTTCGGAGTAATCTCCGGCGCCTATGCCAAGCGGCAATCCGCGCTCAGTATCGAGGAACTGCGCACCCTTGTCATCGATGAAGAGCGGATGCAAATGTCCCGCGTTGGCGAAGACCACATTGCGAGTTGCCGGATCGAGCACAGCGTAAACGAGTGTGACGAACTTGCCTGCGGGAAAATCCTCGACGAGCAAGCTGTTGAGCTTAGTCAAAACCTCGCCCGGAGTGCAGCAGGCTTCTGCGAGAGACCGCAGCATTCCGCGCGTCGCCGACATGAGAAGAGCGGCAGCGGTGCCTTTTCCCGAGACGTCGGCCAGCACCAGGCCCCAGCGGCCATCGGGAAAAGGAATGAAGTCGTACCAGTCGCCGCCGACGGCGCCGGCAGGGACGCTCAGACCAGAAACCACAAAGCCTGGTATGAGAGGCGAACTCTTGGGCAACAAGGCTTGCTGCATGGCACGGGCTTCCGCGGCCTCGCGGCTCATGGTTTCACGCTCAGCTCGCTCGGATTGGAAGCGGCGCGCGTTGTGCACCGCCACGGCCACGTGATCACACAGAGACTGTAGAACTCTTAATTGCTGACGAGGGAAGGCGTCCAACTCGGGGTGGGAAGCGGTGAAAACGCCCACCAGGCGCTCGCCAACGTGAAGTGGGATCACTACTTCGGAAAGCGTGTCATGCTCACAGGCGATGTAATAGTCGTCCTTGCGCACGTCGGGGGCATAGCGCATCTGGCCGGTTGAAGCCACGTAGCCGACCATGCCTTCCTTGCCGATCTTCAAGCGATGGCCTTTGTGGTTGACGCTGCAGCCATGCACGCCGGCGAGCACCATCTCCCCGTGATCTTCGTCATGCAGGTAGATGCCGGCCTCCACGCAGCCGAAGGAACGGGCTACGTCATTCACAATGTTGTCGATGAGTTGATCGAGGTCGAGGATCGACGTGATTTTCTGCGCCGCTTTCTGCAGTTTTTGCAGATCTTCCACTTGATCGATGCGCAGCGGGCGCGGGGGAAGGGCGGCGACAGTTCCAGGAATCGTGGCCATGGGATTCTGCCCCTCTTAACCCTCAGGTGGGCGCAAACCAGACACGTTTGTTCCTTTATAAGATGCCGCGCAGGATATCTAAGATTCTTTCTTGGGGTGTGAAGCTTTTTTTCCAGCGGCGGGTGCGCGCAGTTTTTTGATCTCTTCCATCCGCTCGCGGATGCGCTTCTCGATGCCCTCATTAGTTGGCCGGTAATAAACTCGGTCCTGCAAATTACCGGGCAGGCATTGCATGTTGGCGACTTTGCCTTCGACATCGTGCGCGTATTGATAATCCTTGCCGTAACCCAGGCCTTTCATAAGTCCGGTCGGCGCACGGCGCAGGTGCAGCGGGACGGGTTCGGCGGCGGTCTGTTCGATATCCTGCTGGACGGCGCCATATGCGGTGTAGAGGGCGTTCGACTTGGGCGCGACCGAGAGATAGACGACGGCCTGCGCGAGCGCAAGGTTTCCTTCCGGCATGCCGATGAAATCCACGGCATCGCGCGCCGCCATGCAGAGCGAAAGCGCATTGGGATCAGCCAGACCGATGTCTTCGACCGCCATGCGCACCACGCGGCGCGCAATGTAGAGCGGATCCTCGCCGGCTTCAACCATGCGTCCGAGCCAGTAGAGAGCGGCGTCAGGATCGCTGTTGCGCACCGACTTATGCAGGGCTGAAATCAGGTTGTAATGCTCTTCACCAGCTTTGTCGTAGAGCAGAGTGCGTTTCTGCAGCGCGTCGCGAACGATGTCGTCGGTAATTTCGGGGGGTTGGCTGCCGGACTGCTGCGCCAGGCCGGCCGCGACTTCTAAAACGTTATAGGCGCTACGGGCATCGCCGCTGGTGTAGCTGGCGATTCTCTTGAGAACATCGTCGGAGGCGCGCAGTTTGATTGAGCCCAGTCCGCGCTCTTCGTCAATTAGCGCTCGCTTCAGAAGTTGCACGATCTGATCTTCGGTCAAGGGCTGAAGCACATAGACGCGGGTTCGCGAGAGCAGCGCGCCGTTGATCTCGAATGAAGGATTCTCAGTGGTGGCGCCAATCAGGCGGATGTTGCCTTTTTCCACATGAGGCAGGAAAGCATCCTGCTGGGCTTTGTTGAAGCGATGTATCTCGTCGATGAAGACGATGGTGCGCGTGCCGTATTGGCGGGCGCGTTCGGCGTCGGCCATGACCTGCTTGATCTCTTTGATTCCCGCGAGGACGGCGGAGAACTCGATGAATTCCGCTTTGGTCAATCGCGCGATGATCTTCGCGAGTGTAGTCTTGCCTGTGCCCGGCGGTCCCCAGAAGATGAGCGAACCGGTATCGTCGCGATCGATCTGCGTGCGCAGCGGCTTGCCTGGACCGATCAGGTGTTCCTGGCCGGCGAATTCTTCGAGCGTGCGCGGACGCATGCGGTCCGCCAGCGGCCGCGTGCGGTCGGTGGCGGCGTCGGTGCTCGGCGTGGGCTGAAAAAGTCCCATAAGAACCAGCTGTCAGCTCTTAGCCTTTGGCCTTTAGCTAAAAGCCAAGAGCTAATGGCTAAGAGCTTTCTTTCCTTTGCCTCGCCGCTTCGTACAGGACGATGCTCGCGGCTACGCCGGCATTCAAAGACTCGACCTGCGCTGTGTGCGGAATGGCAACTACCTCATCCATTTTGGACATCGCTTCGCGTGACAGGCCGGCGCCTTCGTTGCCGAAGAAGATTGCTACCGCGCTTTTCAAATCTGCCTGGTCCAGGGGCATTCCTTTGTGCGAGGAAGTTGCGATCAGGCGGACGCCTTTTGTTCGTAGCTTTTCTGAAACTTCCTCTAGGTTTGCTGTGCCTGACTTTCCCCGTCCGTGAGATTGCCCATGAATTATCGGCAGTCGAAATGCCGATCCCGCCGAAGCGCGAATCACTTTTGAGTTGAAGGGGCTGACTGTGCCTTCACCGAGCACGACACCCGCGCTCCCAAATGCTTCGGACGACCGGAGAATCGTACCCAGGTTGCCCGGGTCCTGCAGTCCCGCCAACACAACGATCGGGCCTACCTGCAGTCGCTCTTTTTCAATGACATCGTCGATTGAGAATTCTTTCAGGCGCACGAGCGCAGCCACACCCTGCGGGGATTCGCTGGGCACGAGGCTGTCAAATAACTTGTCGGGAAGCAGCAGGGTTTCAACCTGGGACCCGATTTGCGGCAGCAGGCGGTCAGCCCGGTCTTGTGCCGATTCGCGAAAGAACACGGCGCTGAAACGTAGCCCGCTGCGGATGGCTTCTTCGAGAATGCGCAGGCCCTCGATGGCACAGTCTCCCGCCTCGGTGAGCTCGGCGCGGGAAAACGCCTGGCGCAGCTGCTTGACCAGCGGGTTGTGGCGCCCTTCAATGCGGCGCAGCCGGTGCTGCGCGCTGAGCGCGGTTTCTGACGGCTTTTTCATCTTTTGATTGATTCAGGATCGTTACTGAATGATACGCCGTCCACCCGTCTTGCGGCCTCTTGCCGTATTATGGTAGGTTCCACGGACAAAATATTCCTGGCGGAGTCATGCGGGAAGGGAGCGCTGTGCGCGCCGAAATTCTAAAGATCAATTGTGAGAGCCCTGAGATTTCACTGGTGAAGTACGCCGCCGACCAGATTCGCGCCGGCGAAGTGCTGGGCATGCCGACGGACACGTTTTACGGGCTGGCCGCCGATCCTTTCAACCTGCGCGCCGTCGACCGGGTGTACGACATCAAGACACGCTCGCGCCACAAGCCTTTGTCGCTGCTCATCGAAAGTGTCGATCAGGCGGAGGAACTGGCCAAGTCGCTGACCGAGGAATTTTACGCTCTGGCGCGAAAATACTGGCCCGGACCGCTGACCATCATTGTGAAAGCAGGATCGCGTCTGCCCCTGAAGGTGACAGCCAATACAGGCAATGTGGCTCTGCGGGTGCCGAATGCCAAGATTCCGCGGGCGGTGGTGACGGCTGCGGCCATTCCAATCACGGCTACGTCGGCCAATCTGAGCGGAGCCTCCGAATGCACGAGCGCGGAGCAGGTGCGCGACCAGCTTCAGGGCCGCATCAGCATTATCGTGGACGGCGGAACCTCCCCGCGCGATGTCGCTTCCACCATCATTGACCTGACCGACGAAGGAGCGCGCTGGCGCGTGATCCGCGAGGGCGCGATCCCTGCCGACGAGATTTCCACCTTCTTTGCTAAAGGGTGACTGACGCCAAAGCCATAAGGATGACTGACGATTCCGTGAACCGGCATCCGCGACGCCGCTGGCTGCTCTTGCTGGAGGCGCTGGCGCTGGTGGCGTTGGCAGCGTTCCTTACCCTGACTGCGATCCGCATTGTTCATGAAGGCTCGCTGCAGGAACCGCACACCGCGGACGCCATCGTGGTGTTCGGCGCGGCGGAGTATGCTGGCCGTCCCTCGCCAGTGTTGCGGGCGCGGCTCGATCACGCCTTCGATCTTTTTGGTCGGGGAATCGCCCCCGTCGTCATCACAACTGGTGGTGCAGCGTCTGATCCCAAGTTCAGTGAAGGCGGCGTAGGGCGTGACTATCTGGAGCACCGGGGAATTCCGGAGCGCAGCCTGATCGCCGAGACGCAGGGCTCCGACACGGCTCAGTCTGCGGTGCGGGTGGCTGTGATCATGCGGGCCAATGGACTGCACAGTTGCGTGGCCGTCAGCGACGCGTACCACGTGTTCCGCATCAAGCGATTGTTGGAACATGAGGGCATCGGTCCAGTCTATGTTGCACCCCGGCCGGACTCGCGTCCGCACGGCGCCGTGCAGCGCGCGTACGCGGTGATGCGGGAAGCGAGCAGTTATTTGCTGTGGAAACTGGGAATGAGCTAGCGGGCTTCGGCTGTCGGGCCTCGGGTTTCGGCAAGCCCGGGCCTGATTTCTAATGAAGCCGCGTCATCGCCTGCGCCGAACGCTGCGCCCGAAGCCCGACCGCCGAAGCCGGTTCCTCCTACCAGCCGTTCCTCTCCCTCAGACTCGTGATGTGCGCGACGTGATGGCGCCCGTGCCAGGCGTAGAGTGCGAGGTTTTTCTCCAGACTCACCAACCCTAGTTCGGGATGGCGGAAGCCGCGCTTCCAGTCTTCCGGCTTGAGCGAATTCAGCAGGCGCACCCAGCGATTGTGCAGTGAATCCAATAGCGTCAGTGAAACTTCCACGGGAGTCGACTTCGTGTCAGGCAACTGCGCCCAGCGGTCTTCGGCGTAGGGCTTGATCGTCGGTTCCTCTTCGGTCAGGGCCAGCTTGAATCGTACGTAGGCGTTGAGATGGCTGTCGGGGACGTGATGCGCGACCTGGCGCACCGTCCAGCCCTCTGGACGATAGGGCGTGTCGAGTTGCTCGCCCGAAAGCCCTTTCACCGCTGCACGCAGGCTAGCGGGGGCTTGAGAGATGTCGTCGATAAGCTTTTTCCGCTGCTCTTCGGTCAGTGGCCCGTCGAAGTGGAACTTGCCGATGGGATAGCGCAGGTCGGTCATCCTTGAGCCTCCGTCGAGAATGTTTTACTTCACAGATGAATCTCGGCACCGGGAGGGTGCACGAAGGCCTTCCGCCGTCCTCGGGTGCTCCTGACCCGAACCCCCTCAGTTAACTACAACCCCTAGCGCTCCCCCGTGCCCGACCCCATGCCCTCCGGCTTCTCATTTCGATTCCCTTTGCCCTAAGATTTGTGCAACGAAAAGTCGGTTTCTAGGCTAAACTCCCAGTTCTGGGCAGTTTAGGAAGCTTTTCAGCCCTGGGGTGGGTGCTGATCGCATCCTTTCACGCGAGGGGGATTATGGCAGCGTCAGTCTGGTCTGGACACTTAACTTTCGGCCTCATCTCCATGCCGGTGCGCTTGTTCTCGGGCGCGCGCAGTAGCGGCATTTCTTTCAACATGCTGCATCGCACCGACAAGTCCCGGCTTAAGCAGCAGTACATTTGTCAGTTGGAGGGCGTTGTCGTCGATCGCGCCGACATGGTCAAAGGCTACGAGTTCCGCAAGGACGAATACATTATCATCGAACCCGAAGAGATCAAGAAGATCGAGCCGCAGACGGCGAAGACCATGGAGATCCTGGAATTCGTCAAGGCGGGCGACGTCGATCCCGTGTATTTCGAGTCATCGTATTACATGCTGCCGGAAGAGGCGGGCCGGCGTCCTTATGCGCTGCTTACCAAAGCTCTCGAAGAGAGCGAGTATGTGGCCATCGCCAAGATCACCATGCACAACCGCGAGTACACGGTCTTTCTGCGTCCCCATGAAGGCGGACTGATGCTGCACACGATGTACTACGCCGAAGAAGTGAAGAAGGTGGAAGGTTTCGGAGCGCCCGATGTGGAGTTGAAAGAAGCCGAGGTAAAAGTGGCGCACCAGCTCATCGAGGCGCTGGCGGATGAATGGGATCCGGAGAAGTATAAAGACAGCTTCCAGGAAAATTTGAAGAAGCTCATCGAGACCAAGCTCGAGGGCGGGGAAGTGGCAGCGGTCGAGAAGCCGAAGAAACTGGCTCCCGTCATAGATCTGATGGCCGCCCTCAAGCAGAGCCTGGCGCAAATGGAAGGCAGGAAGAAGCCCGCGGCCGCAGCCAAATCCGAGGAACCGGCCGCCGCAGCGGGCGGCAAGTCCCGGCGCGGCAGATAGAGCTGGATAACGGTCTTAAGGTATTGGGTGTTAGGTCGTGGGCGAACCCGAGCACCTGACACCTAAGACGCGCTTTTCGTCCCGTCCAACTTGGATTCGAAGATCTGCATCCCACCTGGCTAGCCCACTGGCACAGATCGCAGCCAGCCGTTAGAATGTTTAATTCCTTGTGTTACCAGAACTTTTCCTTTTGGGGTGCAGATGAGTCTTCGACGTGTGGGCCGATTGGCGGCCATGGTGCTAACCACCCTGATGTGCCTGTCTTGTGGCCAGGTCTACCGTCCGGTGGTCATCCCCTGCTCGGTGAGCGGAATTCCTGGGTGCCCGGTGGAAATTCCTCCCATCCCGGCCAATTTCCACGCTGTCTTTGCCCTTAGCACCAACGCGCTCACCAACCCGGGCGGCGCCCTGCAGATCGATGTCTCCGGCGACTCTATCATCGCCGAAACTCCCACCTCGAACGCAAGTGCCCCCAACCTGGGCGCGATTCCTGCCCATGCCGCCGTTCTGCCGAACAATACAAGAGTCTATGTCGCAAGTGTGGGTAGTGTTTCGGGCGGGCTCGATGGTTTTTCGTCCTTCGGTGCGGCCACCCAGTCCCCGATCGGAGGCGGGTTTGGCCCAGTGCTTTCCCCGACTTTGCCGGCGCAGGCGTCCAACATCGCGACCATCAGTGAGGCTGGCAACCTCGTGACAGTCACACTCAATACCCCCTTCACCAACGTCCCGGTCGGATATTGGATCGTCATCTCGGGAGTTGGGATTCCCGGGTGCACCCCTCCCGCCTGTGACGGAAACGCGTACAACGGCGGTTTTGCGCTTTCCTCGATCAACGGGGCGGGCACGACCATCCAGTATGTGAATCCGGCCACCGGGCTCCCGGCGCTATCGTCCGTTGGAACCGCTACGTTCCCCCCGCAACCGGTCTTCGTCAACGCCCCCCAGAACAACATCGTGTACTCGGCGAACTACAACTCCAATTCGGTTTTTGCGCTCAATACTTCGGTGAATGCCGTTGTCAACAGCGCGCCCGTTGGGGCTCATCCGGTCAGTCTGGTCTCGGTCCCGAACCTCACCAAGCTCTATGTCGCGAACGAGGGTGACAACTTCAACCCGAATGGCTCGGTCAGCAGTTTGAACGTCGCGGACCTGTCCCCGAATGTCGTGACGGGTTTCGCGGGGAAAAATCCCATCTGGGTGGTGGCTCGCGGCGACAGCCAGAAAGTCTATGTGCTCACGGAGGGTGACGGACAACTGGTCACAATTGACGAGGCGACGGACACGGTTACGAGCAGTCTTCCGGTGGGTGCCGGGGCCAACTTCATTTTCTTCGATCCCAACCTGAACCGCCTTTATGTGACAAATCCGGTCACGAGCACGCTTTATGTTTTCTCCGATACCGGGGGAATTTCTCCGGTCACCAACGCAGTCGCCGATATACCGGTTCAACTGGCGGCCATCTCCTTCGCCTTGGGGTCGGCGCAATGTCCTACGGGTCCCTCTGCATGCTTCCCCATTTCAGTAACGGCTCTGAAGGACGGCAGCAGGTTTTATGTAGCCAGCTACCAGACGGCTTCGTCTTGTCCTGACCCGGTCGTCGGAGCGTCCTCCGCATGTGTGATTCCTGGCCTCACCGTGTTTGACGCCAACAGCCTCAGCTTAAAGTATCCCGGCACGCCGGCACTGACTCTGCTGACCACCCCATTCTTGGCGGGTCAATATGCGCTTCCGCCGGTTGGCAGTTGCGTTTCGCCGGTGCCGCCTGCTCTTTACACGCCCGGCGCGACCCGATTCCGCTTCTTCACTACCGCCGCGACGGACAGCAGCCACGTCTATGTGAGCATGTGTGATGCTGGAGCCATTGCCGACATTATTACGACGGGCAGCAATACCAACAACAACGGCGGAGGCCCCATTGCGCCCGATACTCTGGTCACCGACCTGCCTACTGCCTTCGGGGTCTGCACGCAGGCGAGTTGCAGCACCGCCGCGAACATTACGGCATTCTCGATTACTTCAAACATTGTTACCTTCCAGGCCGCGAACACCTTTGCCGCAGGACAAAATGTTTCAATCTCGGGCTTAACTACGGGGACTTACCTGAATGGATTCACGTTGACCGTACTCGCGACTGGGCTTTCGAACTCTCAATTCGAATGCTATTTCACTTACGCGAACGTTGGGCACACCAGCGATTCCGGGATTGCGCTTCCTGCGGTGCCGTTGCAAACGCCTGTTTTCATGCTGACGGGGCAATAAGGAAGGTACCTGTTGCCCGAGGTTGCTGAAGACCAGGCTGCTGAGGAAAAGCTCAGCGAGAAACTCTATGCCTTCACGCTTACTTCTTCCTTCGCAGCGTAGTGGGTATCGACATACTCATCGAGGATGCTGATGAACTCGGCGACGATGCGATCCCCCTTAAGCGTGGTGAACAGGCGTCCATCCACATAAACCGGGGCTTTCGGCTCCTCAAACGTTCCTGGCAGAGAGATTCCAATGTTGGCGTGCTTCGATTCGCCGGGACCGTTGACCACGCAGCCCATGACCGCGAGCTTCATTTCTTCGACACCGACATAACGGTCTTTCCAGGCTGGCATCTGCTCGCGGAGGTAGGTCTGAATCTGTTCCGCCATTTCCTGGAAGAAGGTGCTGGTGGTGCGTCCGCAGCCTGGGCAAGCCGTGACCTGAGGAGTGAAGCTGCGAATCCCCATAGATTGCAGAATCTGCTGTGCCACGCGGACTTCTTCGGTGCGGTCGCCTCCGGGCGCCGGAGTCAGCGAGACGCGGATGGTGTCTCCGATCCCTTCTTGCAGAACAACGCCCATGGCCGCGCTTGACGCGACCACGCCCTTCGCTCCCATGCCGGCTTCGGTCAAGCCGAGATGCAGGGGATAGTTGCAGCGCGCGGCGAGCGCGCGGTAGACGTCGATCAGATCTTGCACTCCGCTGACTTTCGCGCTCAGGATGATCTGGTCGGGGCGCAAGCCGAATTTCTGTGCCAGGTTGGCGGAACTGAGCGCGCTCACTACCATCGCTTCCATGGTGACTTCGCGGGCATCTTTCGGTTCGGCAAGGGCTGAGTTCTCGTCCATCATGCGGGTGAGCAGGGCCTGGTCGAGCGAGCCCCAGTTCACGCCGATGCGCACCGGCTTCTGATACTTCACTGCCACTTCGATCATGGTGCGGAAATTCGAGTCGCCGGTGCGCCCGATGCTGGCATTTCCGGGATTGATGCGGTACTTCGCGAGGTCGCGGGCGCACTCGGGATACTTGGTGAGCAAAACGTGCCCGTTGTAATGGAAGTCGCCGATGATGGGCACGCGCACGCCCTGCTTGTCGAGTTCCTCGACAATGCGGGGAACGGCCGCTGCCGCTTCTTCATTGTTGACGGTGACGCGCACCAGTTCCGACCCGGCGCGAGCCAGCGCAGCGCACTGCTGGACGGTCGACGGCACGTCGGCAGTGTCTGTATTAGTCATGGATTGCACCACAATCGGTGCATCCGAACCGACGCGCACGCCGCCGACGACGGCGGTCACGGTTTTCCTGCGTGGAATCATAGCCATGGGAGCCTCTATTTTAACACGCGGAAACCGGGGCTGTTAGGAGCGGAATGGGAGAATCAGATCATTCAAAGGTTATCCGAAAAGCTCACTGTGCGAACCCATGCGAACAAGTTGCAGCACCCGCGCATGCGGCTTGCGGTAGATCAGTAACAGGTCGGGCCTGAGGTGACACTCGCGACAGTCGTCTCATGCACCGGAGAGTCCGTGGTCGCGGTTCTTCTCCGATAAGGCTTTGTCTTCAGCTAGGAGTGTAACGACATTGGAAACGAGCGAATCAATGTCACGCCGGTGCTGTCCGCGTTTCTCGCGCTTGAAGTCGCGGCGAAACGCACCGGTGCGCTCAATCGTCCGCATTCAGATCGTCCATCAGGGCGGAAACACTGTCGAACGAGGCAAGGCCGCCCTTCCGCGTTTCCAGCATCGCCGCTGCAGTTGCGGCATTGGGAACCTTCACTTCGAAGGGCAGCGCCTTCTCCACCGCCACGCGCGTCAGCAAGACGCGGACCGCGTCTGATACGGACAGTCCCATCGCGGCCAACGTCTTGGCGGCCTGGGTCTTGATCCGCTTTTCCACTCGAACATGAACCATCTCGGTCGCTGCCATGATCCCCGCTGAGATACATTGTATCTCACACGAAACCGTTGGTCAACACGGTGACATAGCCTTCTGGTACTCTGCCTAAACTATGCGCCTTCCCCAAAGCCTCTTCCTTGTCGTCGCCTTGACCGGGTCTGTTTTTGCCCAAAACCTAAAGCCAGTTGCTGACCGGCTCGCCGCCCAGAACGCTCTTTTCGAAGAGCAATACGAGACTGACCTGCGCAACTTTCCCGAACGCGCTACGGCCTACGGCGACTACCGCTACAACGACAAGCTCGCCGAGTACTCACTCGACGCCATTCTCCAGCGCCACCAGAACGACGAGGCCTTCCTTGCCCGGATTGAAGCCATCCCAAGCACTGGCTTCTCCGATCAGGACCAACTCTCCCACGATCTGCTGGTTCGCGTGCTTCAGCAGCGCATCGCCGACTTCAACCTCAAAGAGTACGAGATGCCGATCAACCAGCAGGGTGGCATCCATACCAGCCTCGCCGATCTGCCGCTTTCCGTTCCCTTCGACTCCGTCAAGCACTACGAGGACTACATCGCGCGTCTCCAACAGATTCCCCGCGTCCTCACCCAGACTACGGAAGTGCTTCGCGCCGGCATGAAGGACAAGCTCATGCCCGTCCGATTTCTTGCGGAGAAACTTCCCGTGCAGTGTCAGGGAATCATCGACGCCGATCCTTTTCTGCTCCCGACGAAGAAGTACCCTGCGGACATCTCGCCCGAAGACCAGAAGCGCCTGACCGCACAGATCACCGAAGCCATCAACACCGACGTCATCCCCGCCTATAAGACGTTTGCCACCTTCCTCCGTACGGAATACGCCCCCGAAGGCCGTACCACTCTCTCCATCACTTCTCTGGCCGACGGCGAAAAGCGCTACCAAAACGACATCTATGGCCGGACGACCACCCGAATGACGCCGGACCAGATCCATCAACTGGGCCTGCGCGAGATCGAGCGTATTCAGGCCGAGATGACGGCGATCGCCAGGAAAGAAGGTTTCGCCGACCTTGCCTCGTTCCGGGCTTCTCTCAAAACCAATCCCAAATACATTCCGACCTCGGCCGACCAGATTCTCGACGATTTCCGCCACTACATCGCCCAGATGGAGCCGAAGCTCCCGGAGCTCTTCACTCTTCTTCCCAAGTCGCCAGTCACCGTCGAAGCGATACCGGCGTTTCAATCTGCCGCCGCAACTCATTACGTCACCGGCACGCCGGACGGCAAGCGCCCCGGCCGCGTTGTCGTCGCCACCTCCAACTTCGCCGAGCGCTCGATGATCGACGACGAGGCGGTTGCCTACCACGAAGGCGTTCCCGGACATCACATGCAGCTATCAGTGCAGCAGCAGCTTACCGGGTTGCCCAAATTCCGCCTGCATGGGCTTGGCTTCAACGCCTACACCGAAGGCTGGGCACTGTACGCCGAGGAACTCGGCAAAGAGGTCGGCTTTTATCAGGATCCCGTCTCCGACTACGGCCGCCTCTCCTCGGAGCTGTTCCGAGCGGTACGTTTAGTCGTCGACACGGGAATTCACTCGAAGGGATGGAGCCGCGATCAAGTCGTGGAGTTCATGCGCAAGTCCGGAGCAGTTGACGAACCGACGATCCAGTCTGAGACCGACCGCTATATTTCATGGCCGGCCCAAGCCCTCAGTTACAAACTTGGTCAACTCAAGATCCGCGAACTTCGCGAGCGCGCCCGGAAGGAATTAGGCCCCAAGTTTGACATCCGCAAGTTCCACGACGAGATACTCGACGGCGGGACGCTGCCTCTCGACCTACTCGAGGCACGCACCGACAAGTGGATCGCGGAACAAAAAGCAAAATGAGACAGGAAGCTGCCGGGAAAGGCGATCCTCGCCTTCCAAGCAGCTAAGAGACGAAGGGGCTACGGCAGCCGGTCCATAAGTCCAGGCAGAGTCTTCATCAGGTCGTTGTAGATGACCATCACGGCGAACAGCACCAGGAAAACGAATGCCGCCTGGTAGACGCGTTCTTTGATGCGCAGGCTGACATCGCGCCGCATGAGCCCTTCGATGAAGAGGAACAGAATGACGCCTCCGTCCATAATGGGGATCGGCAGCAGGTTGAAGATACCAAGATTGAGGCTGATCCCGGCGGTCAACTCCAGCAGCGGCGTCCAGCCCTTTTGCTGCGCAGCGTAGCCTGCGTCCTGCGCGATGCCGATCGGCCCGGAGACAGCGCGCAGCGACACCTTCCGCTGCACAATCTTCTTGGCCAGTTCCAGAATGAGCAATGAATACTTCTTGTTCTGCTCGAGCGATCGACTCAAGGCCTGACTAAACGGCAGGGTAGTCACCTTGGTCTCGCTTCTGGCGACAAATCCCAGGCGATATCTCTGCTCCTTCGGGTCTTCCGTCTTTCCCAGCACTGGGACCAGGCCCTTGAAACTCAGAGTTTCGCCGCCGCGAACCACGGTTAGATCAACCGGACTTGCCTTGGTCTGCTGCAGGCCGTCAATCATAGCTTCGAGGGAAACCAGTGGCTTGCCATCCAAGGCCACGATCTTGTCGTCAGCTTTCAGCCCGGCTTTGGCAGCGGGCGTGTTCGCCTCAACCTGGCCGACGATGACCGGATCCTCTGGAAACCATCCAGCAGAACCCACTTCGGACGCAGTCACCGGTTCCGGCTTGAAGGTTTTCTCGAAGATCTGATCTCCGCGCTGGACGGTAACCGTCAGGTCCTGGTTGGGACTGAGCCACACTCGTGGCTGCAGCTGTTCCCAGGTTGGATTCTCAATGCCATCGACCTTTATGATCCGGTCGCCGGGCTGCAAGCCAGCCTTGGCCGCGGGCGAGTCGTGCTTCACTCCCTCGATCACCGCCGGTTGGTCGAGAAAAACTGCGTACTCGTAATGCACCATGTACACCGCGGTGAGCAGGAAGATCGCCAGCAGAATATTCATCGCCGGGCCGGCAATCGCAATCAGAAAGCGGTGCCAGCGGGGATGGGACATGAACTCGGCGGGGTCGCCGGTACGCTCATCCATGGGATTCTCGCCGCTCATTTTTACGTAGCCGCCCAGGGGGATGGCGTTGATGCGATAGTCGGTGTCGCCTTTGCGGAAGCCGACCAGCCGCTTGCCGAATCCAATGGCGAATTGCTCCACCCGAACCCCCAGCAGCTTGGCCACGGCATAGTGGCCGAATTCGTGAATCAGAATCATGAAGCCCAGCACAACCGCGACGGCAGCGATGGAGATGAGGAAATCAGACATAAAAGAAATACCTAAGACTCCTGTTAGATTCAGCTACTAGACCACAGAGGTTGCCCGCGGGTACGCGGTCTTCTTACTTATTCCCAAAACCCGTTCTTGAGCATATCGGCGGGCTTCGGCATCGGCTTCAAGCACCTTGGCAATCGACTCCAGTGTCCCAGAATTAGATGCTGAAACCGCGTCTTCGATTACCCTGGGAATTTCATCAAATGAGATGCCGCCTTCGAGAAACGCGGCGACCGCAACTTCATCGGCGGCATTTAGCGCGACCGTCCTGGCGCCTCCTGCCTCTGCTGCCTCGTACGCTAGACGAAGACATGGGAATTTACTCATGTCTGGAGGGCTGAAGTCCAGATGACGCAAGTTACCGACGGGGAAGCGCAGATCCGACTGTATCCGCTCGGGATATGTTAGGGCGTACAGAATCGGCAGCCGCATGTCGGTCACCGAAACCTGCGCCAGGATGCTGCCATCGATGAACTCAACCATCGAGTGAATCGTTGACTGCGGATGCACCAGAACCTCAACCTTAGCCGGAGGCAGGTGAAACAACCTGCACGCCTCAATCACCTCGAAACCCTTGTTCATCAACGTCGCCGAGTCGATCGTGATGCGCTTGCCCATCTTCCATGTAGGATGATTGAGCGCCTGCTCCACGGTGATCGAGCTGAACTCGGAACGTGGCGTGTTCAGAAACGGGCCGCCGGAAGCCGTCAGCCAGATTCGCTCCACTTCCTCCATGCGCCCGCCCCGCAGGCATTGATGCACGGCGTTGTGCTCGCTGTCGATCGGCAGCAGTGGCTTGCCTTGGCGGCGCGCCTCGGCGGTAATCAACTCCCCCGCCGCCACCAGACATTCTTTGTTCGCCACGCCGACGGTCTTTCCCGCCTTCACCGCCTCGTAGGTAGCCTCAAGGCCTGCCACGCCCACGATGGCGCTCACCACAAAGTCGGCGTCAGGATGGGTTGCAACCTTCACCGTGCCGGCTGCTCCGTGAACCACCTCGATTTCGCTCAGCCCGGCTTTCTTGAGACGCGAGCGCAGCACGTCAGCATCGGGCTCGGTCGCAATCGAAATTACACGGGGACGCCAGCGCCGCGCCTGCTCGCAGGCCGCCTCCAGATTCGCGCCCGCGGCCAGCGCGACGATCTGAAAACGATTGGAATAAGACTCGGCCACGCTCAGCGTGCTGCGGCCGATCGAGCCTGTGGATCCCAGGATGGCAATGCGTTTCATGCGAAATAGGCTCTTCGTCGAGCCAATCCTTCATTTTACGCGCTACCAGGGCCGAGTGGGTGGGAAGAGTGCGACCGCGTAGAACCACAGTACCGGCGCGGCAAACAGCAGGGCATCGATGCGGTCGAGCATGCCGCCATGGCCGGGAAGAATGGTGCCTGAGTCCTTCACTCCGGCGCCGCGCTTGATCAGCGACTCCACCAGATCTCCCAACTGCGCCGCCACGTTCACCACAACCGTCAGCAGGATGATGGGCCACATCTGCGGCTTCTCGAGCCCGAACAGCCCATCGCGACGCTCGATCAGTCCCACCCGCAGCAGGAAAGAGCTGACCTGAAGCGCGTGACTGAAGAGCAGGCTCGTCACTAGCTGGCTTGCGGCCAGCGAGGCCGCCGCGCCCTCCCAGGTCTTTTTCGGACTGATGCGAGGCGCCATCAACGCGCGTCCCAGGGAGCGGCCTACGAAGTAAGCGAAAATGTCTCCCGCCCAAACCACCAGCAGAAGATAAAGCAACCAGAACGCTCCCGCGAATTGCTGGCGAAGTTGCACCAGCATTGCCATGGGAAGGGCGATATAGACAAAGGCGAATGTCGAGGCAGCCGCCGCCGGATACGCGCTGCTCATCTCCGCTCGCCGCATGCTAACCGTCAAAAACACAAAGGGAGCCAGCGCAGCGGCAAATCCCACCCCAAGAACGAACTTGAGCCCAGAGACTTGCGGGGTCTCGCCGATCGTACTCGCCGCGAACAGCAGAAAAAACAATCCGACGAAGATATAAGTCGGCAGCCGTAGGGGCTGCACGCCATAGGATTCGGTCAGCTTCAGAAATTCCTGGACGGTAATCAGCGCCACCGCAGCGGCCACCACGGCCAGCACCGGCGCCGGCGCGCGCAGCACCAGCAACATCACAATCGGAATCAGGACGACCGCGGTCGCGATGCGCTTTAGCAAGAAAAGTTCGTCACCTTACATAACTCTTGTCATTCTGAACCGGGCGTGAGCCCGGTGAGGAACCTGCTGTTTCTATCCATGCAACTGGACGCCGACTCTACTTATGACCCTTCGCGGATTCGTCGTGCGCCTCTCCGTGGTTCAGCCCACCGTAGCGCCGCTCCCGCTTCTGATACTCGGCAATCGCTTCCAGCAGATGCAAGCCACGGAAATCAGGCCACAACGTTGGCGTCACATAAATTTCGGCATAAGCCAGCTGCCACAGCAGGAAGTTGCTCAGCCGCATCTCGCCCGACGTGCGCACCACCAGATCGGGGTCGGGCAGGTTCCGCGTATAAAGATGGCGGCCCACCGTGTCTTCGTCAATGTGCAAATGCTCGAGCCCGCCGTTCTGCGAAGCCGCGTTCACCATGGAGCGGAACGCATCCACCATTTCACTGCGCGCGCTGTAATTCAGCGCCAGCGTCAGCACCGTGCCTGTATTGTGAGAGGTACTCTGGCGCGCCCATTCCATGCGCTCCTGCACGTCATCCGGCAATTGCTGCTGGCGGCCGATATATTCCAGCCGGATATTGTTCTCGTTCAGCGTAGGCACTTCCGCTTTCAGATAGCGGCTCAGCAGGCCCATCAGAAAATCGACTTCGCTCTTAGGACGCTTCTTCCAGTTTTCTTCGGAGAAAGCATAAAGCGTCAGCGCATGAATGCCGACGCGCGCCGCCGTCTCGACCGTCGAGCGTACCGCCGCCACTCCGGCGCGGTGCCCGGCCACGCGCGGCATGTGGCGCCGTTTCGCCCAACGCCCGTTGCCGTCCATGATAATAGCGATGTGTTTTGGGAGCCGCTCTGGATCAAGATGCCGGTAGACTTCACTCTCTTTGCGATCCAGCCCGGCGGGAACTTTGGCCTGCAAAGTGATCCCCTTCGCCATGAAGCTAACACAGCCGGAAAGCGGGTGGCAATGACGGGAAAGGTACGATGGAAAGGACGTGATGCCAAGAGTACGAGAATGCGAGGCGCGTCTTCAGCCGTTCCGATGGTTACCATCGGTCACTGCCGGCCGGTGATTGACGCCAAGTACGTGACCAACCATCATTCTCGTAGGAGGGCGGATGCTATGCGAAGTCTGTGCCTCACGGTTTCAGCGTTCTGCCTTGTTGTCTTTTGCACCATCAGCAGCGCCCAGACGACCACCGCGGGCCAGAATGCGCCTGAATTGTTTGAAAAGGGAATGAACGCTCTGCAAGGCAGCAGCGCAACGCTCAGTCGCGCCAACGCAATCGACTACTTTCGGCGCTCCTCCGAGCTTGGATTCGCGCCCGCACAGGTCGTGCTCGGGTACCTGTACGAAACCGGGCTTAGCACCACGCCCGATCCTCGCGAGGCCCTGGAATGGTATAAGAAAGCGGCGCGGCAGGACGATCCTCTTGCCCAGTGGCTGGTGGGTCGCATGATCTACCTCGGCGAAGTGCCCCCACGCGACCTGAGTGGCGCTGCCAGTTGGCTGGAAAAATCCGCCGGGCATGACAACCCTTTTGCGGAGTACCTGCTGGGAAAAATCTCACTCGAACGGAACGACTATGCTCGATCGGTAGATCGTTTCCGGCAGGCCGCACAGCAGGGATTGCCCCAGGCGCAGCAGCAGCTCGCCGTATTGCTTCGGGAGGGTGAGGGTGTGCCCTTGGACAAGTTTGAGGCCTATGTGTGGATGTTGGTCAGCTCAGACGCCGGGCTGCATGTCGCGGATACAGATTTGCAGGCGCTCGAAGCAGAATTGAGCAGCGCCCAGCGCGAACAGGCCAAGAAAAAGGCGCGCGACCTCGAGGGCAGCACAGCTCGTAGCGCAATGGCCCACGGTTGTACCGGCTGGCCTGGCGAGTTCGACGCCGTTCCGGCCCCGCCCCCGCCCGATTTGCAAAGATTCTGCCGTTGACGCCTTAGCCTAAGTCGGAATGACGCTCGCGGGCGAGGGCGCCCGCGCCACACTATCTCGCTTCTTCCGGCACGATCTTCAACTCCAGCTTCTCCGTATGTCGCAGCACGGTCAGCGAGCAACTCGCGCCTGCTCGGATGTCCGCCAGCACGCGATGCAGATCGTCCACGCCGGCTACCGCGTGGTCTTCCAGCGCGACAACGATGTCGCCATCCCGCAACCCAGCCAGCTTTGCCGGACCATTCTCTTCCACCGACAAAACCAGCGCGCCCGATTCTTTAGCCAGATCATAGAAGCGCACTATCCGCCGATGCACCGGCACGGTCTGCGCCGAGACTCCGATGTAGCTCCGCCGAATGCGGCCATCGCGCAGCAGGCGGCTGGCCACGAACTTCGCCGTATTGATCCCGATGGCAAAGCAAATCCCCTGCGCCGGCAAAATAGTCGCAGTGTTCACTCCAATCACGCGCCCGGCGGAATCGACCAGCGGCCCGCCCGAATTGCCCGGGTTGAGCGCAGCGTCGGTCTGGATCACGTCATCGATCAGCCTCCCGGAATACGACCGCAGCGAGCGCCCCAACGCGCTCACCACACCTGCCGTCACCGTCGACTGAAATCCGTACGGGTTGCCGATCGCAACCACAAGCTGTCCCACGCGAAGCTGCTGCGAGTCGCCGAGAGCAGCCGCAGTCAGTCCTGGTTCATCCACACGAACGACCGCGAGATCGCTCGCGGGATCATCTCCGATCGCACTGGCTGGCATGCGCCGCCCATCGGCGAGCGTGACCTCGATGCGCTTAGCGTCATGCACGACATGACTATTGGTGAGAATCAGTCCATCCGGAGTGAACACAAACCCGGAGCCTCCGCCCCGCCGCTCCTGCGGCTCGCCCGATCGAGTCCGGCCACCGGCTTGATGTGCCTCAATGTGTACTTCAATGTTGACCACCGATGGGCTAACGCGTCCGACGGCTCCCGTGACCGCGCGGGAGTAAGCATCCAGCAGGGCATCGTCGCTGGCAGCCGAAGACGCAGCCGACGTCGACGCCCGCCGAGACTCCTCGCTCCATCCACTCGCTTCAGGTTGATTTACAGAGGCAGGGTGGGCCGACAAAGCAGAAAAAACACTTCCAACTTCTTCCAGATCCATGCTGGATAGATGTCAGTCAATCTATTTCGGATTCACGGGGCTCGAAGCACGAAAAAAGCCGGGACCAAGGTATTGGTCCCGGCATTGAGTTGGCTGGTTGCCCGGATAAAACTTAGGTTTCAAGGTTGCAAGGTTTCAAGGTAAACAGCCCGGGCACTCCCAGTCTTGAAACTTTGACACCTCTGAAACTTTGAACTTGCTCCGCTACGCGGTCCTTCGCGGCCGCACCGTCAAATCCCGCAACTGGGTCAGGACGCTCGACATCTGCATCCCGTTCAGTTGCGAAACAAACGGCAGAATTTCTGCGATGAACTGATCTTTCATCAGTTCGCTGATTTCGTCCTGGCGGTTCTTTTCTCCGCCACTGAGCAGTTCCGGCACGGTCACCTCCAATGCTCGCGCCAGCCGTTCCAGGGACGACAGCGTAGGCGTGGCTTTCTCGTTTTCAATCTTCGAAACGTAAGTTCGCGGCACGGACATGCGTCCGGCCAGTTGCCGCTGGCTCAGTCCGCTGCGCAGTCGCAACGAACGGATCGACGTGGCCAGGTTCAGGTGTCCACGGCCAGTGCCAGGCATGGGCATCATCACCGGCGGCGCCATCACCACCGGCTCGGGCTCAGGTTCCTCGTCCAGGGACGAGTGGCAGCGCCGGCAATTGTTATTGACCGTACGGAATTGAACCAGCAGGCAATGATCGCAACGGACGACTTCCCTAGAATCTACTGGGGCAAGAGTCGTGGCCATCGGGTTGTGGGAGTGCCAGAGCCGGCTACTCCTTACTACTACCCAGGAACCTGAAAACTGGGGGAAGGTTCCGACTGCAGGGGCTAATCTGCGGTACAAGGCCTGTGGAAGTCAAGGTTAAAATGCATAAAGCCGTGAATCCTTCCGGCGAAAACCGGAACCACGCGGGCGAAATCCCGCAGAAACAGGGCGAAGAGCATGATTGATCGTGAGACCGCGTGGTGTTTACTAACTGAGTTCACCCAGTCAGAAAGTCTGCGCAAGCATGCGCTGGCGGTCGAGGCCTGCATGCGCGCCTGCTCCCGCAAGCAGGCAACAGGAAACTCGGAGGCGTCCGCACTTGGGCTATCCGAGGAAGACCTCTGGGGCATCGTCGGACTGATCCACGACTTCGACTACGAAAAGTATCCCAGCCTCGAAGACCATCCCTATCGAGGCAACGAGATTCTCAAAGAACGCGGATGGCCCGAAGCGATCACCCGAGCCATCATGTCCCACGCCGAATACACCGGCATAACGCGCGACACGCCCATGGAAAAAGCTCTCTTCGCCTGCGACGAGCTCGCCGGATTCATCACCGCCGTGGCTCTGATCAAGCCGGGCAAATCGCTGGCCGAGGTGGACGTAAAGTCAGTTCGAAAAAGAATGAAGGATAAAGCCTTCGCCCGCAAAGTGAACCGCGACGACATCATCAACGGCGCCGCCGCCCTGGGCGTCGACCTGGACGAGCACATCACCTTCTGTATCGAGGCGTTAAAGGGAATCGCAGACAAGTTGGGATTGGACGGCAGCGCGGCGAAAGCTATCTCGCAACCTTAGTGCGACGCGACAGTTCCGGCAGAGATCTGCGAGGATTTTGGCCCCAGGCGAATCAGTTCATAGCGCTCCGGCGGTACCGGCCCGATGGCAAAAGGCAAAGGGCCCAAATCTGAGGAGTAAAAGCCTGCGCCTAATTCGCGTTGGATCGTCGTGATACCAAGACTCATGGGAATTTGAATTTTATCGCGCGAACTCACGTACTCTTGGCGCACTTCGAACAGCCTGTCGTTCCCGGCGACTGCGATGAAATCTCCAGGGCGCTGGGGCGGATCATCGACCACGACGGGACGAGCCCCGAATGACTCCATATAGTATTGGAAACCCCAATGCCCCATGAACCAAACCGTGGCGGACTGGTTCCGGGTCTTCTGTTCGATGAGGGTTGCTGCGGTTCGCGCTGAATTCGCCAACTCTGTGTCAGCCCAAGTGAGCCAGAGCGATACTGCGCCCGCTATTGCCAACGGGATAGCCAGCATCGCCGGGCGCCAGCGGATCGAAGTGGACCGCAGCATGTCAAGGCGCCGGGCCAGCAGAATCCCCGCAGCCGGAATCAGCGGCAGCACGGAACGGGCGTTGATGGCCCAGTTCAAGAACCCTGTAAAAACAAACGTCCCGGCCACCCAGAGCATCAGCAAGAGCGAGTTGGCGTCTTTGCCTTTCCCTGCGTCCGCCGCCGCTAGCATCATCACGGAAAATCCACCAGCAATGAAGACCGTTAATTCGATGCCAACCAGCAACCAGTGCCGGTAAAAGTCGAGCGGCCAAAGCATTTCGCCGAGGCCGATTCGGCCGCTGCTGATGAGAAACCCCGCGATCCCGCTCGCCACGCACACTGCGAGAAGCTTCTTGCGCGGCCACATCAGGGGAGCAAAGGTCAATGCGGGAAGTGTGCATCCGCCCACAAAGCTGAGATCGACCAGCGCCTTGGCCAGCGCGGAAGCTTGTCTCGCTTGCCGCATCCCCGCCGACATATGTGCTGCTTCTGAAATCATGCGCAGCCCATAGACAGCCTTGGTCCAGCGCTGGTAACCGGTGAGCGCCAGAATCGGAAACAGCAGGTACCAGGCCCAGCCTCCCAGTCGCCGCTCCCGCGCCAACGAATACGCCAGGAGCAGCGGGATTAACGCGATCCCAAAATACTTCGTCAAAGCGCACAACGTAATAAGAAGGACCGAGATCGCCAGATAGTGCGGCTTCTCCGGCTGAAGCCCCTCGATCCAGAAGATGATTGCCCACAGCCAGAGAGCCAGCATCATCGTGTCGCACATCACGCTGTTGGCAGACACAAGAAACCCAGGCGTGAGCAACGTGGCGGCTGCAGCCAGCAAAGGAGAATTTGTAAACCGCTGCGCCAAACGATATGTACCCAACACCGCCGCTAACGCTGGAAGCAGGAACGCAAAATGCAACGCCCGCTCCGACCACCCAACGAAAACAGCGGCCGCAGCGCTGTAGTAAGCCGCAAGCGGAGGATTCTTGGTCTCGCGTGCCATGGGCACGGCATCGAGAAACCAGTTAACTTTGAAGCCGAAGGGATCAAGCGGGTGCTGCGTAATCTGCCGCGCGACATAAATGAACAACGTGTCATCGACATTAAAAGCCTTTCCGGAGAACGGTATCAGGCAGGCGAGCACAGCCGCGGCAAGCAGGAAGTAAAAAAAACGATGACTTTTGTTCTGGATGCTGTCGGTAGGCGGTGCCATCAGGAATGCAGCAAGACTAGATGTGCCTGAATCGTGTGTCAATCCAAAGCTTAACGCAGGATGTCATGATTCAAAGACAACTTCCTTAGCGCACGACTTCCGCCACCTTGCCGCTGGCGATCAACTCCGCAAGCCGCGCGAAGTCTTCGTACATGACGCGGTCTTTGTCCATCGTAGGGCACACCGCCCGGATCGCCGCATGTGCGGCCTGCCCGCGCGTCGAGGTCTTCAGCGGCGCGAGAAAGTCTATCGCCTGGGCCACAGCCATGGCCTCAATCGCCAGCACGTTGCGCGTGTTCTCGACAATGCGCTTCAACTTGATTGCCGCCGTCATGCCCATGGAGACGTAGTCTTCCTTGTTCCCCGAAGTCGTAATCGAATCCACAGACGCGGGATGCGCCAGCACTTTGTTCTCGCTGACCAGTGCCGCCGCCGTGACCTGCGGCATCATGAAACCTGAATTCAACCCCGCGCCTTGCGCCAGAAACGGCGGCAAACCCTCGCTGAGCGCGGGATTCACCAGGCGCTCGATTCTGCGTTCGCTGATCCCAGCGAGCGCGCTCAGAGCGATGCCGAGAAAATCCAAAGCAAAGGCAAGAGGCTCGCCATGAAAATTTCCGCCCGAGATTACATCGCCGGCGAGATTCTGCGGATTGGTGATGAATACCAGAGGATTATCCACCGCCGAATTCGCCTCGGTTTCAAACACCTTGCGGCAGTGTGCCAGAGTATCGCGCACCGCGCCGTGCACCTGCGGGATGCAGCGCAGAGAGTAGGCGTCCTGCACCCGGCCGCATTCGCGATGCGATTCGCGAATCTGGCTGCCTTCAAGCATCCGCCGCAGATTCGCCGCGGTTTTCATCTGTCCGCTGTGTGGACGCGCCTTGTGAATGCGTTCATCGAAGGCCGTGTCAGTACCTTTGAGCGCATCACAGCAGAGCCCGCCCAGCACGTCGGCAGAATCGACCAGCGTCTCGGCCGCCAGCAGCGACAGCGTACCCACGGCCAGCATGCCCTGCGTCCCATTGATCAGCGAAATGGATTCTTTTGCTTCCAGCGCCAGCGGCTCGATCTGCGCCCGCTTCAGCGCGTCGGCGCTCAGAATGCGCGCACCCCCCACGTCGATGCATTCGCCCTCGCCAATCAGCGCCAGCGCCAGATGCGCCAGGGGAGCCAGATCGCCGCTCGCGCCCACGCTCCCCTGCGACGGCACGAACGGTGTGACGCCGCGGTTCAGCATTTCGCACAGCGCATCGATCAATACCCCGCGCACGCCCGAATAGCCTTTCGCCAGAGAATTGGCCCGCAAGAGCATCATGGCGCGCGTTTCCGCCACGGAGAGCGGTTCACCGACACCTACGGCATGCGAGCGTACCAGGTTCACTTGCAGTTCACGAATCTGCTCGCCCACAATGCGCACATCGCTGAGTTTGCCAACCCCGGTTGTAATTGCATAGGCAACCTGGTTGCTGGCAACGATCTCTTCGACCACAGCGCGCGCCAGATCCACGGCTTCGCGCGCGTCAGGGGACAAAAGCACAGGGCGTTTTTCGGCTGCGACTTCGCGCACCGCCTCCAGGGTGAGATCGGTACCGTTAATGTGAAGTGTGTTCAAGAGCGTTTCCCGTTCCGCTTTCCCACGGCTGCACGAAAGACCTTCAGATACTTCTCCGGCAGTGCCGCAATCTTCATCTCGGCGTCGGTCACAATGTGCGTGGTCTCGCCTTCCGCCAGCAGCACGCCATCTCCCACATGCCGCAATTCATAACCAAAGTGCACCACTGACTTCCGCACATTCAACAACTGCGTGCGCACTATAATTTCTTCGTCGTAACGCACCGGAGTACGATAGCGGCATTTAGCCTCGGCCACGGCGATAAAGCGTCCATCGGTGGCCTCCATGTCGCGATAGGAAAAGCCCAACTGCCGCAGCAATTCAACGCGTCCCACTTCAAACCAGATGAAATGGTTGGAATGGTAGACCACACCCATCTGATCGGTTTCCGCGTAACGCACGCGCAACCGGGTTTCGTTGACCGCTTGTGGGTGATGCGATTTCATTTCCCGCTTTTCATTTCCCGCTCCACACCGGCTTGCGTTTTTCGAGAAACGAAACCACGCCTTCGCGGAAGTCGGCGGTGGTGCGGATCGCAGCATTCTCGCGCACCGCAGCTGCAATCTGTAAATCCAGTTCGGCGCGCGCATGGTCGCTGAGCAGTTGCTTGGTCGCGCGCAACGAGGCCGGACTGTTTTCCATCAGCAAAGCCGCCAATTCTCGCGCCCGCGTCATCAACGCTTCCGGCGGCACGATTTCGTTGACCAATCCCATCCCCGCCGCTTTCTCCGCACCGATAATCCTTCCCGTCAACAAAAGGTCGCGCGCCTGTTTCTCTCCCACCTGTCGAAGCAGGAAGGTAGAAACAATGGCGGGCACAAAACCGATGCGCACTTCGGTGTAACCGAACTTGGCTTCGGGCACAGCCAGAGTGAAGTCGCACAGCAAAGCGAGTCCGGTACCGCCCGCGATCGCCACCCCGTTCACCGCCGCAATCGTGACCTTGGGAAATTCGTAGAGCGTACGGAACAGGCGGACCATCGTCTCCGAATCCTTAAGGTTCTGCTCGGGTGACCGGCCAATCAGCGCTTTCAGATTGTCCAGGTCCATACCTGAGGAAAAAGCTTTGCCCGCGCCCGTCAAGATGAGCACAATCGCGTCGGATGTCTCTACTTCCTGCAGCGCGCGCAGCAGATCGTCAATCAACTCGAAGCTGATAGCGTTGCGCTTATCGGGACGGTTCAGCGTGATCGTGGCCACGCCCGAGTCGTATGCGAGTTGGATCGTTTTGTAGCTCATATCCGAAGTCATCTAATCGTCGTCGACGGAGTCCGTGTACCTGGCCCCGATCTCGGCCGAAGCGCGCAGCAGCGCATCCAGCGGCTTCAGTGGAGGCAATTCCGCACCGCACTGCATCAAGGTCTCAATCACTTTTTCGGTCGCGATGTTGCCGACCAGCGCATCCTGTGCGAACGGACAGCCACCCAACCCTCCAATTGCCGAATCAAAGCGCCGGCACCCGGCATCGTACGCCGCCAAAACCTTTGCCGCGGCCTGCTCGGGACGGCTGTGCAGGTGTACTCCGATCTCCAGGTAATCGTACTTCGCCATCACCGCGCCCACCAGTTCGCTGACCTGCTCCGGAGTCGCCATGCCGACCGTATCGGCCAGCGAAATCATTCGCAGGTTGTCGACTTCCATCAGCGAAATGGCTTCAATCACTTCCTCCACGTTCCACAAATCCCCGTAAGGATTGCCAAATGCCATTGAGATATAGACCACAACACCGAGTGCCGCATTGTCAGCTTTGGTCTGAATCTTTTCCAGTTCCTCGAGCGCCTGTTCAGCAGACTGATTCTGATTCTTGCGCAAAAAGGTCTCCGAGATCGAATAAGGAAACCCCAGAGTATGCACCGCCTGGGTCGCAATAGCCCGCTGCGCGCCCTTTTCGTTAACCACAATTCCGATGATCTCCACGTCGTCGGGCGGATCAAGTTCCTTCAGCACTTCTTCCGAGTCCGCCATCTGCGGCACAGCTTTCGGCGACACGAACGAGACCGCATCAATGTGCTTAAAACCCGCGCTGATCAACGCCTGCAGATAAGCCCGCTTGATGTCAGGCGGAATCTGGCCCTTCAGCCCCTGCCAGGCATCTCGCGGACATTCAATCAGCTTCACCGTATCAGACATATCAAAACCTGCCACGGATTACACGGATTCTCACCGATCAAACCTTAGAAGAAAAACTTCCGAGACTTCGGTTTCTTTATCCGTGTGAATCCGTGAAAATCCGTGGCAAAACTATGTTTGCAGCACTCCTACCCTGAACTCCGGCACATCCGGATTCAACGATGCTGCTTCCAGCGCCTGAGTAATAGCCTCGCGGGTCTCGACCGGATCGATGATCTTGTCGATCCACAGCCTCGCAGCGCCGTAACGCGGATCTGCCTGCTCATCGTAAGTGCGCTTCACCGAGTCGTACAGCTCCTTCTTCTCTTCTTCGCCCAGCTTGGTGCCGCCGCGTTCCAGTTGCTTCACCTTGATCTCCACCAGAGTTCCCGCGGCTGAATCACCGCTCATCACGGCGTAACGCGCCGTCGGCCAGGCAAAAACGAATCGCGGATCAAACGCCTTGCCGCACATCGCATAGTGTCCCGCGCCGAACGACCCTCCCACAATCACAGTAATCTTCGGCACCACGGAATTCGACACGGCATTCACCATCTTCGCGCCGGCTTTGATAATGCCGCTCCATTCCGCGTCCCGGCCCACCATGAAGCCGTTCACATCGTGAAAAAAAACGAGCGGGATCAGGTTCTGGTTGCAGTCCATGATGAAGCGCGCCGCCTTCTCCGCCGATTCCGTGTAGATCACGCCGCCAAACTCGAGTCGCTTGTGGCCTTCATGGTCCGTAGCCTGGGCGTGCAGTTTCTGGTTCGCGACAATTCCCACGGCGAATCCGCCGATACGGCCGTAACCGCAGATCAGCGTCTTGCCGTATTCCGCCTTGTATTCGTCGAAGCGGCTGCCATCGAGCACGCGCGCCAGAATCTCTTTCATGTCGTAAGGACGCGCCGGCGACGAATCGTAAATACCGTAAATCTCCTCCGCGGCCAGCGCCGGTTCGACCGGTTTCTTCCGGTCCCACGGAGACTGCCGCCGGTATCCCCACTTCTCAACGATCGAGCGAATCCGCGCCAGGCAAGCCGCGTCATCCGGCTCGCGAAAGTCCACCGTGCCGCTGATGCCCGCATGCATAGCTGCTCCGCCCAGTTCTTCCGCCGAAACTTTCTGACCAATCGCCGCCTGCACCAGTGCCGGCCCAGCCAGAAACAGGCCACTCCCATCGGTCATCAGAACGTGATCGCACATCACCGGCAGGTATCCGCCCCCAGCCACGCACATCCCCATGATGGCCGCGATCTGCGGGATGCCCATAGCCGACATCACCGCGTTGTTGCGGAAAACGCGCCCGAAGTCGTCGGTATCCGGAAACACATCTTCCTGCAGCGGCAGAAACACTCCCGCCGAATCCACCAGATAGACCGTCGGAATACGATTCTCGATGGCAATGTTCTGGGCGCGAATCACCTTCTTCGACGTCATCGGGAAAAATGCCCCCGCCTTCACCGTGGCGTCATTCGCGATGATCATCACCATGCGCGTGTGGATGCGCGCCAGACCCGTAATTACACCCGCGGCCTGCGCTCCGCCCCATTCTTCATACATGCCATAGGCCGCGTAAATTCCCAGCTCGAAGAATGTTTCCTGGTCGACCAGCAACTCAATCCGTTCGCGAGCAGTGAGGCGTCCCTTGGCATGCTGGTTCTCGATCGCTTTTGCGCCGCCGCCCTCGCTGATCTTCTCGTTCTCGTTGCGCACCTGCGACATCAGGTCGGCCAGAAAGCGCATGTTGGCTTCGAATTTTGCCGATGTTGGATCGACGCTCGTCGTCAGGACGTTAGACGCCGTCACCGAGTGATCTGGAGGAGCTTCGCTGCGATCAGCCATGGATATGAATAATGATAAGAATCAACAGATCGGACTGTTTACGGTATACCACTCCCGCCGGACCGCGCAACGCAAGCCACGCCCACGTAAAAGACACCAACGCACGAAGAACGCACGGAGACCCCATGAAGTCCAGAGGGATCGAGTTACTGCAGATGCAGACGCCCCAGCAGATTCTGAAACCGCGGCTCCGAACGCAGCTTCGTCCATGCCGGGTCCACCTTCAGATAGAGGAGATCGGGTTCGGACCACCGATAACAATCCTCCAGCGCGCTCAACGCCAGTCCATTTCTGCCAAGCGTCGCGTTCGCCTCAGCGGATCCGCAAGAATCCATCCGGAAGCGCTTGCCGTTCGCCACACTGACTGCCCGGGAGGACTTGGCCATCGTCTCCATTGCAGCCCTGAATCCACCCTGGGCATAAGACTGTTCTAGAGCTTGGGCCCGGTCGAAAGCGCCTGCCAGACGGTCATCCTCCGCGCTTTCCTTGAGCCAAAGATCGTGCTGGCCGCTCTGCAGATAATATTTCGCGAGGTAGAAGTGCACGGGCAGAAAGTTGGGATTTGCAGCCACAACCTTCTGGTACGCTTGCAGCGCCAGGTCCGATCGCCCAGCCAGAAAATACGCGAACCCAGTGTCAGCCTTGATAATCAACGACAGCGGATCCAGTTCCTGCGCCCGCTGCAGTTGCGCGATCGCCTCTTCATGGCGTCCTTCCGGCCCCAGCAACAGATTTCCGTACCAGTGGTGGGCCTGGGCGGAATTAGGATTCAGTTCAATCGCCCGATGAAATTCCCGCTCGGCGCCCTGCCAATCCCAATCACGAAGCACCTTCACCGCGGCCAGCGACGTATGCGCCTCGGCCAGACTGCCGTCGAGTTGCAACGCTTTTTCGGCAGCCGCCTGGGCCTCCGTCACGTTGGCCAGTTCGCCTCCGTAAAGCCTGAGCAGCGTATGGCAATCCGCCAGTCCGGAATAGGCGAGCGCGAACTTGGGGTCTTTCTCGATTGCCTGGTTGAAGTACTCAACCGCTTTTCCAAATCCCTCCGGATTTCTTTGGTTCCATGCATAACGGCCGCGCAAATAGAGATCGAAGGCCTCCGGATTCACGGCGGGCGCGCGGCGCAGGCGCGAACTCTCCTCAGCCGTCAAGTTGAGTTTCACTTGGTTGGTAATCGCCTCCGCCACACGCGACTGCAGCGAAAGCACGTCTTTCAGGTCGCCGTCGTAGCTTTCCGCCCAGATGTGGCGATCGCTTGCTGCTCTGATCAACTGTGCCGTGATCCTTACCCGATCCCCCGAACGCAGCACCGAGCCTTCCACCACGGCGTCCACTCCCAACTGGCGTCCAATTTCCGGCAGGGGTGTTCGCGTCCCTTTGTATTGCATGATCGATGTCTTGGAAACGACCTTGAGTTCGCGAATCTGCGCCAGATCGGTGATCAGTTCGTCGGTCATCCCGTCCACGAAATATTCCTGGTTAGGATCGTTCGAGAGATTCTGCATCGGCAGCACCGCAACCGAACGAATCGGACCCGAGTCCACTCCACCGAACAGCCTCTGCTTCCAACCCACCCCTTGCAGCAACGCCGCCACGGTTACGATTGCCAGTCCGCCCACCAGTCCAGCCATCCAGCGGCGCCATGCGCCCGGATTTTGAGCAGGAGTTTCGAATCCGTTTGCGGCGGCCGCGGCGACCAAATTGGAATCGCTCTCAGACCCTAAACTCGCCGGCGTAGCCTCCACGACCCGACTGCCGTGATTTCCCGCAGATGAAGATGCCGCCGGCGGCCCGAAGCCGTTGCCACCCCGGCCGTTTCCATTGGCCGTCTCGAACTGCCGCACCTCCGCGACGAAACGATACCCGCGCTTCGGAACAGTTTCAATGTAGCGAGCCCCGTCTTCCCCATCCCGCAGCGCCTTACGCAGCAGGTAAACCACCTGGCTCAGATTGTTCTCTTCGACCACGGTATCCCGCCACACCGTGCGCATCAGCGCGTCTTTTTCCAGCAGGCGGCCGCTGTTCTCCACCAGCACCTGCAAAGTGTCGAAGGCCCGGGGCGGAAGTTCCATGCGCGTCGCACCATGCCGAACCAGACGCTCGCCCGGATCTAATACAAAAGGTCCGAACTCATATAAGTGGTGCCGAACCAACTTATCCATGCTCCCTCAGAAAATCTTCACAAAAAAATGAGGCCCGCTAAGGACTTCCAGGCGCCACCTGCGGCACAGTGCAAACCGCGCCACTTCCTTTTGGAGGCTGAGAGTCCGTTCGGCGAGAAGTCTAGCTGAGTCTTGCGAAGGCTCGGAAGAGCACGAACGTGGTGGTGGGGGCCACCTTTCTCCCAGGCATCCAGGCGTGAATCAAGTGCCTCGCAAGCACCGCAACTTTCCAAACTTTGCCGCTCATTTTTGCGGTCGATAACCTCCGGCCGGGGCGGCAAGCAGGCCGACGCGGGGAGGATTCACGGCTTTCCAGCTTGGATCTCAGACGGGTACGGGGGAGAGGGCAAAACTGCTTCGTCAACTCTGAGAATCCGAGCTGGGGAGCTCCGAATCCTTCCCGCTTGTCCTTCCCGCGGCTGAATTCGCTTTCCCAACCAACGTCCGGTTGCCCTGCCCGGCTACCTTTCCCTTGACAGAACAGTCTTATCCTTGCGAACGTGCACTGCGAGCACGGATCTGCTCGTAGAGAGGATGAGAATCGATGTCCGCCATCACTCGACGTTCTTTCCTGGCAATGGCTGCTGCAATCGGCGCCACGGCAGCCTGGGGTAATCCGTTCGGCACGAAGTCCCGCATTGCATGGCACGAACGCCGTGACCTTTTCCCCGAGGGAGTCGCATCCGGAGACCCCGACAGCAATAGCGTACTGTTGTGGACGCGGCGTCCCCCGATTGTGGAAAAGACGGGGGACAAGGCCGCCGCGAACTCGGTTGTGAACCTAAACGTCGAGGTCGCGGAAGACAGTTTGTTTACCCGTGTTATAGCGACCGCCTCGGCCCCGGTTTCCGCAGCTTCGGGCTGGACCTGCCGCGTGCTCGTGGGCGGGCTGAAGCCCAGCCGCGTGTATTGGTACCGCTTCACCGATCCCGAGGGCTTCGGCAGCCGCATCGGCAGAACGATTACAGCCCCGGCCGTAGACGACGCACGGCCCGTCCATTTTGTTTTCGTAAGTTGCCAGAATGCGAACGACGGAGCCCAAAACGCCTACCGCAGAATGATCTTCGAAGATGAGCGAGCTCCTGAACCCGACCGCATCGGCTTCGTGCTTCACCTCGGCGACTTCATCTATGAAATTGTCTGGTATCCCGAGGACCGTCCGCAGGGCATGTACGATCGCCGCCTGCGCGACATCGTCCGCTATCCCCACGGTGAGAAGATCCGCGACTTTCATATCCCCACAACTGTCGAGGACTATCGCGCCGTCTATCGTGCCTATCTCAGCGATCCCGATCTGCAGGACGCGCGCGCCCGCTGGCCCTTCGTCAACATGTGGGATAACCACGAGTTCAGTTGGCTGGGCTGGCAGTCCCTGCAAAGGTTCGAAGGAAAAACCCTGCCCGCCCAGACCCGCAAAGTGGCTGCCAATCAAGCATTCTTCGAATACCAGCCGGCACGTATCACCAAGCCGAGCGGACCATCCCTCGATCGATTCGACCCTCCGCAGGTGGTCGATGCGCCGGTGACTCGTTTCGACGACCACGGCCTCGGTCAGGAACCGAACAATCTCGCCGCTATCGGCAGCCTCAAGGGTTACCGAGCCCTGCGCTGGGGACGGAACGTAGAACTGATCGTCACCGACCAGCGCACCTATCGTTCCGAGGAACCAACCGATCGGCCCGAGGCAAAATCTCTTTCCAGCGATGACTTCCCCGAGTTCATCCCCGAAGATGCCATGGAGATCCTCGATGCAGGACGAACCTACAACGGTGGCCGCCCGCCGGCATCAATCCGCTTCGGTAATGTCGACGTGCCGAATTTTTCTCAAGACCGGCCCGCTCAGACCATTCTTGGCGCCGAGCAGAAGGCCTGGTTCCTCGATCGCCTGCGCAACTCAAAGGCGACTTGGAAGATTTGGGGCAACACCACCGCTACGCTAGACATGCGCGCCGATCTGCAAAACCTGCCGCAAGGAATAACGAAACCCTGGCCTGTCAGCGGCTACGCAATTTCTCCGATGGGAGATCATGGTTCCGCGTATGTCGAGCGCGGCGAGATCTACGACTTCGTCCGATCGAGCGGAATCACCGGCTTCGCCACGATCGCGGGAGATCGCCACAGCTTCTGGGCAGGATTCGCCGCGAAATCCCTTCCACCAAAGGCCTTCGTCCCGGTCGGCATTGCTTTTGTGACGGGATCGATCTCCGCCCCAACAGTGGTCGAAGCACTCGAACACATCTTGCCGAAAGATCACCCGCTTCGATCACTCTACGTTGGCCAAGGACCGGTCGATCAGTCTCCGCAGCCCACCTTGAACCTGCTCCTCCGCCACGGAGTGCGCTCCTGTCTCGAGTACGCGCACAGCGGCGACATCGCCAAGGCGCGAACCCTCTCCAATCCCGATTTGTCGCCTCACGTCTCCTTCGTCGACATGGGTGGTCACGGATACTCAGTGGTTCACGCCACAAGCGAATTTTTCGAGACCGAATTCGTCTGCATCCCGCGCCCCATCGAACGCAGCGACCGTCCCGACGGCGGCGCTCTAAGCTATCGTGTCAAATTCCGCATTCCCCTGTGGCAAAACGGAGAAGCACCCAAACTCCACAAGCAAATCGTCGAAGGAGATCCGAAATTTTCCGTGTGATCCGCCGTTCACGCAGAGGCGGAATCGGTCGCTCGGACCGACTGGCGGCAGATTGTTGCGCTTTACGACCAATTGCTACGAATTCAGCCTTCGCCGATTGTATAGCTCAATCGTGCCGCGGCCATTGTCATCGCGATGGTCCAGAGGCCGGCCTGGCGCATATCGACGCGGTTGAAACCTTCTTCCGGAAAACAAGGCGAATTGGCAAATTATTACCTGGCGCATTCCGCCCGTGCAGATATGTACCGCAGGCTCGGCAGGACAGATGAGGCTCGGCGTCCTATCAGAAGGCGCTGGCCCTGACCCAACAGGAACCAGAGCGGCAATTCCTGCAAGACCGGATTCGGCAGCTGGGATAAGAAACTGCGCCTCTGATGTCGATTTTTTCTATGCGCGACGAGGCAAGTACGGTGGCGCATTGTCAGCCTGAGAAAAAAGGTACGTCCCGTCCGTCCCCGCACTCCCTCCACCTTCCGGTCCCACATTCCCCCTCACCCTACCCCCCTCGCTATTAGCATCAATCGGATAAGCCTATGAATGTCACCTGGTTAGAGATACGGGAGGAAAACAATCATGGCCACCAATAAAGTTTGGCTCATCACCGGTGCGGGGCGCGGCTTGGGCGTCGATATCGCCAAGGCAGCCATGGCCGCTGGCAATAAAGTTGTCGCGACCGGCCGCGATACCGCCAAGGTGGCTAAAGCCCTCGGAGAATCTGCGGATCTCCTGGTCGTAAAATTGGACATAACTGAACCTTCCGACGCGGAGTTGGCCGTTAGGGCAACCGTTGACCGGTTTGGCCGCATAGACGTGCTGGTCAACAATGCTGCAAACTTTTCCGCGGGCTTCTTCGAAGAATTGACACCGGAGCAGATTGGGCGGCAGTTGTCGACGAGTCTCGTCGGCCCCATGAACGTAACCCGCGCTGTCCTGCCGGTTATGCGCAAGCAGCGTTCAGGGCTAATAATCACGATCTCATCAACGGCAGGCCTCATCGGCTTTGAGTTCGGCACCGCCTACGCCGCGTCGAAATTCGGCCTTGAGGGCTGGATGCAGTCGCTGCAGGCTGAAGTCGAACCGTTCGGCATTAATACCATCACTGTCAATCCGGGCTTCTTCCGCACTGAGCTTCTCACTGAGGAGTCTACGAATTTCGCGGAGAGGACTATCGAGGACTATAACGAGCGGAGAACGAAGCAAATGGAGTTTTGGAAAGGCTACAACGGCCAGCAGTCAGGGGATCCCGCCAAGCTCGCCGAGGCGCTGATAACGATCTCCAGGCTGGAAAAGCCGCCACGGCGTTTCATCGCAGGCGCGGACGCCGTTGGCACCGCGGAGCAGGTGGCGGCAACGCTTCTGCAGCAGACAGACGCCTATCGCAAGCTGTCATCGTCCCTCGCCTACGAAGACGCTGCGTGAGGGGTCTGCCCCACGCACAGATTTTATTTCGCATGGCCATTCCAACGGTAGGCTGCCCCACTCGTCGCGGGTTTCGACGACTGGGTACCACAATTAAAACCGACAATTAAACCGGGGACACACGGAATTAAACCGGGGACAGACGGGACGTTCCCCATTTTTCCGCGAACCGCTGGCGGCTAAAATGGGTCAGTCCCGTCTGTCCCCAGTTTTCAGTCCCCAGTTTTCACAAGGAGATGTCCAACACGACTGGATCCCCGGCGTCCTCGAAGGGCGAGATTATGAAGAATCAGTCGGACAGGCTGTTAGCTATAGTTGACCACGCTGGGATCGTTCTATTTGCGGCGGAGGGTGCACTCGCAGCGATCGCCGGCAATCTTGATTTTTTTGGGGTCATGGTGGTTGGGTTTGCAACCGCTCTGGGCGGCGGTGTGCTACGGGACTTGCTAATTGGCGCCAGCCCTCCCCAGGCCATCCGCGATTGGAGCTATGCGGCCTGGGCATTTGCTGCGAGCAGCACAGTGTTCATTTTTTATCATTTTGCTCAGCACGCTCCTTCGGAACTCATCATGATTCTGGATGCTGGGGGTCTGGCGTTATTTGCAGTGGCCGGAACACAGAAGGCGCTGGATTACAAAATTCCTCAATTCATCTCCACTTTAATGGGCACGATTACAGCCGTGGGCGGAGGAACGATCCGGGACATTCTGCTGATGCACGTTCCTACTGTTTTGCGTGCAGACATCTATGCCACCGCCGCGCTTGCCGGTTCCGCGGTAATGGTAGTGGGCCGAGCGCTGGGGCTCCGGCCTACGTTGGCAGCGATACTGGGTGGCGTGGTTTGCTTCGCGCTCCGAGTGCTCAGCGTTTGGTTCCATTGGAACCTGCCGAGAGTGGTGCTGCCGGGCAATTGACTCGTTTGACGGGGTGGAAGGAAGGGACGACTGGGCTTGGCCTTGTCGTGAGCTATAAGTCGAAAGCCCCACTTCTCGCAAAGAACGCGAGAAATGGGGCACTCAGCCTATTCGAGGGAGCGTTCGCGAGCCCTGGCGTGGACCGCCCGCTGCGCTAACCGTAGGTGAGGTCAGTGCTCTGTCCGACTTCGATGATATAGCCGTCAGGATCGCGGATGTAGCAGCGTATCTCGCCGTACTTAGGGATCGGCGGCGTGATGAACTCGGCTCCTCGACTTTTCCATAATTTGTAGCACGCTTGAATATCCGCAACCCGGAAATTCATAAAGCTGTTGATGTGATTCGGGTCTGGGGTGCTGAGCGTCACCGTCGGCTTGTCCGGGGTCGGCCCGCCTCCAACGTTCAGAATCATCCAGATATTCGCAAGCTGAAGGTACGGAGGCGCGTTGCCGTCACCCATCGTCAGAATGCGAGCGCCGAAGACCTTTTCGTAGTAGTGAGCCGAGCGGTTGACGTCGGCGACGGTGAGAAAATGCGCGATGCTGATCCCTTCTTTCGGGGGCATCTCGTAGCTGTTTTGGTCGATTTGCACGCTGCTCATTGACAATCTCCTCTTCCGATAACATTCGCATCAGCGGTAGATGTATGTTACGGCTGCGGGAATCCGAACATCAACCACGACTGATTGGCTACCCAATTCGGGTACAGCTCCGTCATCTGATCGAACAACTCCTGGTCGGACTTCGCTGTTTTCTGCAGCCGATCGAAGTCCTGCAGGTAACGCTTGGTGTCCTGTATCGTCGAGGGAGAGTCCGGCGCGCCAGTCTTCTTGTGACCGGCAACGACCATCGCCGGGTTCAAGGCGGCTAACCGGTCCAGCGCCGCGATCCAATTCTTTCGACTCTCAGGGGTGGTGTCGCCGACGTACATGCGGCACTGGTTGTACACAACGTCGCCAGCGACGACCAGACCGATCGATGGAACATACAAAGACGTCGAATCGGGACTATCGGTGCGGCCCTGCTTGATGATGCGCAATTCCTGGCCCTCGAGAGTGAACGTGTCGTGCTCATAGGGCTCAGGTGGGACCAGCTTGGTGGCCACTTGCCCGGGAAACAACCGGCGGGCTAACCGCTCCACCGTGGGAGTGAAAGACATCTGCATGGCGTTCACCGCCTCAGGCGTTGCGATCGCCCGAGCGCCCGGGAAACGGTCGAGCAGAATGCTCAAACCGTAGAAGTGGTCGAAATGGGCATGCGTTATGTAGATGGTCTCCAGGTTGCGGTTGTGCAGAGCGACCCAATCCGCGAGAGCCTCGGCCTCAGCCACCGTCCCCATCGCGTCCACCAGCACCGCGTCGTACTCGCCGAAGATCAAAGTCGACGTGATCGGGTCAAAGCCAAACGGTTCGCCGAAGGGTTTTGGCCGCTCGCCGACCATAGTCTTTCCCGGGGCGGTAAAAACGTTCACACTAAGTTTTTTCGACTCATGTGTGTTCGACCCAGGCGAGCTCGACGCGACAGCCGCGGTCACGCGCTTGGTCTCTTTCGGTCCATTTTTGCCGGCCACGGGGTACTCCTTTCAATGTCAGAGCGACTGACTGTTCAAAGCAAAATTGACAGAAGCGCGACGACGCGTCTATTGGACAAAGGTATTGATCCATGCCGAAGTATTGTCCAGACACGGCAGCCCGGAAGGTTCCAGGCGGACATGCGCAACCAGTTGAAGAAAAAAATGAGCCGGCTGTCGATTTTCGCCTCCCGAGGCCATAGCAAACAAGCAGTCACAGAAAACAAGGAGGTATAGATGAAATACATCTGTTTGGGGGCCTAGTTTGCTATGACTCAGAACCGTCGCTAATCGTCCCATTATCAGATAGTCGGCGGATATTAGCGAACTGATAAGGGAGAGCGAGCGGCGACGGCAAAAGGCTATCTCGCGATGAGGGCGCCCCGTCACCGCAACCCGGCTTCGTCACAGCGATCATGCACTCACCCCGACCCTCCCCGAGTTCAGGGAGAAACCCAGACGACGAGCGCGACCACGGGAGAGCACTCCCATGACCACGCGGTCATTTACTCTGCGGTCATTTACTCTGCGATCATTTACTTCTCACTCTCACTCTTGCCCGTCTCCGGCGCCGCGGGGAAGCGTTCTTGAACCCACGCCTCCCAGCGCGGTGTCTCGCGAGCGACGGTCGCAGCCGCTTGATCGCCGTAGAGGTAGAAGCTCAGCGTGACCATGCTCTGGCCGCCGAAGTTGACGGCGCCAAGCGCTGCGACGCCCGCCCCCGGCTGGTCGAGCCGCAGCAGGGCATTGTATGGACTCTGGCTGACGTGCTCCACCACGCCGCCGAGAGCCGGAACGCCCGCCGCCGCGCTCCAGGGCTGCCCGGCGCTCACGCCTTTAAGCCCCAGTGCCGCAGTCAGCGTTTCCCAGGCCTCCGCTTCGGTTCCCGTGGCAGGGGCCATCCACTGCATCATCGCGGAGCGTTGCCCCCGGAAGTGCGTGAGATAAATCCGCAGGATGCGGAAGTATCCCGGCCAGCCGGATTCAGTGCCTTCCAGTTGGTTATCCCAGTCGTCCGTGCTGGCAAAGAGGCTATGCACAATGCGGACGACGCACATGCCTCCGCCGCGCGCTTCGACCGTCCACTCGTCCGCGATGATCGGCGACCCAGGAACCCAGCCCGGTGCCTCGGCGGCAAACCTTCGCGGCGGATCCCACGCCGTCACGACGGAACTGGACTCCATGCCCGGCCCGAAGTTCAACTTCACGGCAACGGGCTTCCCGTCGCGCTCCTCGAATTCCGCGGGCACGAACCAGGCCGAAATACCCGGCCCGCTGGCGATGGCCTTCCAAACTTCCTCCGGCGTCCCGGGGACCTCGATTTCGACCTGCACTGAACGGCGTCCCGATGCTTCTTTCTTCACGCTCATGATGGCTCCTCGGAATGGGGATGGGAATGGGAATGGGGACAGGGAGGGGGATAGGAATGGCGATCGGATTTCTGCGGCAGCGGGTGCGCCACCACCACCAGGCGATGCCGGCGGCCGCCGGGGGCGGATTCATCGTGATACTTCGAAACCAGTTTCGTGATCGCCTCGGCGAGTTCGTTGCTGAAAGCGGCCCGGTCCGCCGCCGACCGGAAGCGAACCTCGGTATCCACCGCCAGGGTCGCCAGGCGCTTGCCCGTCTCTTTCGCGCGACGAACCAGATCGCCCACCTCGCGGACGACCCGCGCGCCCAGTGCGATGAGATAGCTAGCGGACAGCCGATCGATTTCACGATTCGGATCCGCGGCAACCGGACCCAGAGCGCTCGGCGAAACCACGTAGGAAGCAGCCGTCGCCACTAGCAGCCGCTCCGTCAGCCCGCCCCACTTGCGTTCCTCGGCCAACCTCACCAGCCCGTGGGCCTCCAGCCCGTGCAGGTAGTAGTTGACCTTCTGCCGAGTCAAGCCAACCCGCGTCGCCAAGGTCGCCGCCGAGGCGGGCACCACCAGCTCGGAGAGCAGTCGCCCCCGCACAGGCTCCAAAGCCGCCGTCGCCGCTGCCGGATCATCGATGACTTGCAGGTCGAGCACGAGGAGACGGTACCATTGACAACTTTTATTGTCAAGGACCGTTCAATACTTTTTCTCACAGGTTTCAAGGTTCCAGAGTTTCAAGGTTTCAAAACCTGCAAGCACACACCCGCCACCTCATAGTCTCGGTTTTTTCGAAACTTCGAAACTTTGAAACTTTGAAACCTATAGCAGGCGGGTACCACGAACGCCTGCGGAGCGAAGCTACGCCACCTGATCCAAACAGGAAGTTGGGCGCTCTGTGCGCTCCTTGCAAGAAACTCAGAACACCCGGAAAGGGATATTGCTCGACAGCGAACCACTCGGGATAGTCACCTCGACCGTACCCGTGGTGGACCCTTTCGGAACCATGGCAGTGCTGCTGATGACGCTGAAGGAACTCGCCGAGAATCAGAGAATCTGGAACGGGACGTTGCTCGACAGCGTTCCGCCGGGTGTAACTACCTGCACCGTGCCCGTGGTGGCATTACCGGGGACAGTGGCCTGAATCTCAGTCGCCGACACGACGGTGAACACTGCGGTCTTGCCATTGAAGGTGACGCTGGTTGCGCCCGCCAGATTCGTCCCTAGGATTAGTACTTGGGTGTGCGTGTAAGCGCCAGCGGGCACGATCTTCACGAAAGGAGCAAGCCCCATCGACAACTGGAAGACAGTGCCGTAGAGATGCTGTCCAATGAAGCCGGTGGTTGTTCCGTAAATATTTCCATCGGTTCCCTGTACCAAGGCGGCGGCAGGGTTCATCCCGTCCGTCTTGTCGAAGCTATGCAGTGTGGTGAGCGTGCCATCGGGCGTTACCTGAAAGATGCTGCCGCAATTGTTGCCACTGCAGGCGCCTTTGTAACCGATCCCTGAGGTCGTCCCGTAAAAATTTCCGTCGGTAGCCTGGATCAGCGCGGTGAGGGGATTTCCACCGTCTGTGCCATCAAAGGTGTGAAGAGTGGTCAGCGCACCCGCAGGCGTCATTTTGAAGATCGTGCCGCAATAATATGGCGATGTATACAGGGCCGGGCAGGCCAAGTCCCCTCCATTCTCGGTCGTTCCGTAGAAGTTCCCGTCGGTGCCCAAGGTCAGTCCGCCCATGGGGTCAGTACCATCCGTGAGCAAATTGAATTGGTGGAGAATGTTTAGAGCGCCTTCGGTACCGATTTTGAAGACAACCCCAGCATATGCTGGGCCGCCACCACTAGTTGTTGTACCGTAGAGGACTCCGTTGTTGGCCTGCACCAGCTGAGCCGCAGGGAAAATTCCATCGGCGCATTTTGCTAAATTGCAAAAGTTGTATAAGACAGTCAGAGTGCCGCTTGGGCTGATTTTGAATACCGTGCCGCAGCCAGGGTAGTCCTCACACTTCTTCGTGGGCGAGCCGCCGTAGGGCGCTGTCCCGTAAAAATTTCCGTCGATCGTGTCTTGCATTAGGGGCGGGAAGATAGGCATAGAAGTGCCGCTGCCGCCCAGGCCGGAGGAGTTGCTGTAGAGGGTTGAGAACGCGCCTTCGGGAGTAATCGCGTAGACCGTGGTATGCGGAGACTCGTAGCCCATCGTCACGCCGTAAAGGTTCCCGTTTGCAGCTAGTATTAGTCCGGCCTGTGGCCACGATCCGTCAGTGCCCACAAACTCATGCACGGTTGTGAACGTGCCTGCCGGAGTGATCTTGAAAACCGTCCCGCAGCCGTTGTAACAGATTTCTCTGCCGCCCTCCCATGTCGTGCCGTAGAAGTTGCCATCAAGTCCCTGGACAAGAGCCCCGTAGGGAAAGCTGCCGTCGCTGTTTTCAAAAGTGTGCAGAGTAGTGAAGGTTTGCGCCTGCGAGGCAATCCCTGTCGCCCACCACAGCGCGAATATCAACCATGCCGTCTTCCATCCGCGACTCATAAGACGTCCTCTCACGATCCCTCAACCTAAGCAGTGGCACCCCAGTATGTGCGCCACGAAACGCCCCGTCAACGTGAAGGATTTTGCATCAAGCATCGCCCGCGCACCCGATAAATCCGCTGGGTCGTCTACTCAAGCTGCCCTCTGGCTTGAGTGGGCCAGTGCTGCTGATGACGCTGAAGGAACTCGCCGAGAATCACAGAACCTGGAACGGGACGTTGCTCGACAGCGTTCCGCCGGGTGTAACTACCCGCACCGTGCCCGTGGTGGCATTACCGGGGACAGTGGCCTGAATCTCAGTCGGCGACACGACAGTGAACACTGCGGTCTTGCCATTGAAGGTGACGCTGGTCGCGCCCGTCAGATTCGTCCCCAGGATTAGTACTTGGGTATGCGTGTAAGCGCCAGCGGGTACGGTCTTCACGAAAGGAGCAAGGCCTAACGCCAGCTTGAAAACTGTGCCGAAGACTATCCCAGTAGTGCCGGCCGTTGTCCCGTAAAGGTTCCCGTCAGTACCCTCCAGCAGCCCGCCCATTGGGTACTCGCCGTCTGTCCCATCGAAGCTGTAGAGCGTGGTGTAAGCACCCGCTGGCGTGATTCTGAAAATTGTGCCGCAGCCATGCTCAGGACAATCTGGCTCACCCATTCCACCCCACACGGTCGTCCCATAAAGGTTGCCATCTGTCGCTTGCACGACTCCGGCCAAAGGCTGTATCCCATCGGGGCAAGTTCCTATGGAACATCCAAAAGAGTGAAGCGTAGTCAAGTCGCCTGCAGGAGTCATTTTGAAAACTGTGCCGCCGTAGGAAGCTCCCCCGATGGAAGTTGTCCCGTAGAAGTTTCCATCATCCCCTTCGGTCAGGCCCCCCCGCGGCCAGACACCATCCGTACCATCAAACTCATGTAATACCGTCAGGTGTCCGCCTGTTCCGGTCTTGAAAACCGTGCCGCAACCAGGCCCGTAGAACTCGGAGGCGGGGTCCTGGCAGAGCAATGGAACCTTATCCCCGCCACTTATGGTCGTTCCATAGAAGAATAAGTCCGTCCCCTCTACCAACGGCGCCCACGGTCGGACTCCCGGGCTGCCGCTGTCATCAAAGCTGTACACTGTGCTCATTGTTCCGCTGGGGGTCATTGAGAATATCTCGTTGCCTGCGACTGTGCTGTCTATTCTCGTTGCGGTGGTCCCATAGAGGTTGCCGTTTACGTTGGACTGAACCATCGCCGTAGTCGTGGGATATGGGGTATAGAGATTGCCGGTTAGGAAGTTGGTCAGCGTGCCCTCCGGAGTGATCTCGAAAAAGAAGGAGGGAACACTGGTCGGGCCCTGAAGTACGACGTTGCTTCCATTCGGGCCGGGAATTCCGCTCGTGCTTCCATAGAAGTTTCCGCTGGCCGCGAGCACCAACCCTCCTACCGGGTATCCGCCGTCGGTCTTGTCGAAACTGTGGACGATCGTCAGCGCTCCCGCGGGAGTGACCTTAAAAACCTCTCCGCAGCCTTCGTAGCATTGATTCCTTCCGTTGCCTTCCGCCGCTGTCCCGTAGAAATTCCCGTCTAATCCCTGGACAAGAGCTGAGGACGGGTAAGCACCATTCGTGTCATCGAAGGTCACAAGATTGGTGAAGGTTTGCGCGTGCGAAGCAATCCCCGTCGCTACCCACAGCGCGACGATGAACCATGCAGTCTTCCACCCGCTCAGTCGGCCCATAAGCACTCCTCCGCGCTCCGTTCACCTAATCCCGCACCTTAGAGTATGTGCGCAACGGAACGCCCCGTCAACGTGAAGGATTTTGCACCAACCTGCGTCCGCGAGGCCTCTACCGTAAGTCTATGTAATTAGCACTCCGAACCGACGACTGCCAGCCTCGTAACCCGATTTTCAACGCCTTCCCTTCGCCCCACACTTTTCGTGCCGATATTTCGGCACTCGCCCAAACCCATTCCGCTCAGCCATTTGCCGCCAACCAACTATAGCTTTAAGGTGGTTTTCCGACTTTTCCGGGATTTCCACAGTGTTCCGGTAAAACTGCATATGTGTTCCAACTGGAACACTCAAGCGATTTTCCCCGCCCGAAGCCCGAAGCCCGAAGCCCGAAGCCCGAAGCCCGAAGCCCGAAGCCCGAAGCCCGAAGCCTAAATCCACTCCCCCAGCCGGCACCCATCCTCCTCCAGCAAAAAAGTTCCCGCGCCAAAACATTCCCCGAAGATGCGATGCGATTCCTGATCGCGCCCCGCGCGCGAAATCCACTGCTTGCCCACCTGGTACTGCGAGGCCGTGAACCATTTCTGCGGCAGCACCTCCACCAACCCCGCCTGCAGATACAGAACAAACAGCGCAAACGCCGGATCGTCATTCGACATGGCCTTATAGCTGGTAGGCACGATCAACTCGTCCACCGCCGCCAGTTCCGCCGGCACCTCGATCTTGTGCATGCCCGGTCCCAGCCCGAGCGGCACTTCAAACTCCGCAATCGGCGCGGTCTTGGCATAGATGCGATCGGAAGACTGCTTGAACCACCCGGCAATCTCAGCCAGGTCAAACGCCTCAAGCTGATCCGGATCAAAACCAACCACCCGAATATTCCGCCCCTCCGGACACCAGACGCCGAGACACTGAGGCGACACCACAAACGGCCTGCAATAAGTGTTCAGCGCCAGCCGAACCTTGTCAGGCTCCTGCTCCCGAGCCAGCGAGACCACGTACCCCACCGGCCCCTGCTCACCGTGATGAGTCCAGGAAAACTTTTGCCCGGCGGCGGACTGAAACGAAGGAAAGGTCTTCCAATACCAGGGCGCAGGACCAACGGTACGTTCAAGTTGTTGCCGGATGCTTGCCAGGTTAGGAGTGGGCACGATCAGCCTGCGGTGGGAATGCCCGCGCCGTTCACATTAGCGCGAATGAATTTCACAATGTCATCCATGGCTGTGCCCGGCTGGAAGATGGCCGCCACGCCGCGCTTCTTGAGGGCATCGATATCCTGATCCGGAATGATGCCGCCGACCAGCACCAGAACATCATCCATCTTGTTCTGTTTAAGCAGATCCATCACCCGCGGCACGATGGCATTGTGTGCGCCCGAAAGAATCGACAGCCCGATCACTTGAACGTCTTCCTGCAGCGCCGCGCTGACAATCATCTCCGGAGTCTGCCGCAGCCCCGTGTAAATTACTTCCATGCCAGCATCGCGCAACGCGCGCGCAATCACCTTAGCGCCGCGGTCGTGCCCGTCGAGCCCTGGTTTGGCCACGAGCACGCGAATCTTGAGATCAGCCATTCCATTCATTTAAACACAGCGGCCGCCGGGAGCACAGCGGTCGCGTTCGGCGCCTTGGTTAAAGGGTTTTTGTATCGAGACTCTTCCACAAATACCAGCAGGCCACGCTGCGATAAGGCTCCCAGCGCTTCGCGATCTTCTCCATCTGTTCCGGACTGGGCAGCTTGACCTTTCGCTTGCGGCTTTTTCTGGCCGCGGTCGACTTCTTGGCGGCCTTCGCCTGTGCCCGGTCGAGATAGTGCTTAAACATTGCCATGCGCACGCCGAAATCGCCTGTGGGCAGCACGTTCTCGCGCTTCAGCGTGAACATGAGAAACATCTGCGCAGTCCACACGCCGATGCCTTTCACTTGAGTCAAGTGCTCGACCACTTCGGCATCGGGAAGACCGGGCAGTCGCGCGAAGTCGACGAGCCCGCTCGATGTCTTTGCCGCGAGGTCTTTCAAATACGCGGACTTCTGTTTCGACAATCCTGCACCGCGCATCTGTTCATCGCTTAGCTGGAGAATGCCCTCCGGCGTGAGCGGTTCGCCCGCCAGTGCGGCGAAGCGTTTGAAGATAGTTGCCGCGGCCTTGCCGTTCAGTTGCTGGTAGACGATGGCCTCGGCCAGGCTGGGAAACTCCGGCAGGCCAAACTGCATCCGGCAGGGCCCAAGGCGTTCGATGATCGCTCGCATGATGGGGTCGGATTTCTTAAGATGGGTGACCGCTTTTCGCATGGAAATATCTTTACCATAAGACCGGGTTGCAGGCGAATAAACAACGAATCTATCTTAGTAAAGCCATTACCATTCCGGTTAGCCCTCCGCCCAGGACCACCCATGCCGGATTGATTTTCCACTTCGACAGCACCGCCAGCGCCACTCCGGCGATGACCCACATCGGCCATCCCCGTAGGGCGTCCGCCGACAGCCTTACCGTGACGCCTGCCATCAGCGCCACCGCACACACGTTCACGGAATCAAGAAATGCCGCCATCCCTACAGAGCGGCGAAGCGTGGGCAAAATAGGCCCAAGCGCCGCCACGTAGACGAAGGACGGCAGAAAGATCGCTACGGTCGCAACCGCCGCGCCCCACACGCCGCCCAGGAGATATCCGATGAATGTGGCTGTCGAAAGCAACGGACCCGGCGTGAACTGGCCGATTGCGATGGCATCCAGAACCTGCTGCTGCGTCAGCCAGTGATGGTCCCGCACCAACCCCTGTTGGACGAACGCGAACAGCACGTATCCTCCCCCATAAAGGACTGCGCCCACCTTGAGGAAGAACCAGCCTAGACGCGCCACGGGGACGCGTTTTGTCAGGGGAATGCTGGCGGCCGCCAGCATTACAGACGGAAGAATGCTTGGCAGCAAGAACGACTTTTTGAGGAGAATCAGTCCTCCTGAAAGCCTGGCTGAATTGGAGCGCCTACCGCGCAGCAGCTTGGGTACCAGGCGTGCGAGCATCCCGATCAACCCACCGCCGGCCAGGATCATTAGTGGACTCAGCTTCACAAGAAAGGCGGCCAAGGCGAGCGCCCCCAGCCAGGCAAGCCAGGCATCCTTCACAGCAATCCTTCCCAGTCGCCACACGGCGATCGCAATCGCTGCGACCACCGCCGGCTTCACTCCCGCCAGCAGCGACTCTGCCAGCGGCAGCGTGCCGAAACGAACATAGGCCCAAGCCACCGCCGTCGTGATCAACGCTGCCGGCACAATGAAGCTTGCTCCAGCTACGACCAGACCGGCCCACCTCGCGCGCGCAAAACCGATCTCGATTGCCATCTCGGTGGAATTCGGTCCGGGGATGAGGTTGGTCAGGCCCAACATGTCGAGAAACTGCTGTCGCGTCAACCATTGGCGCTGGCGCACGACTTCGTCTTCCATCAGCGCGATATGCGCCGCAGGGCCGCCAAAGCTGATCGCTCCCAATTTGAGGAATAGCATGGCTAGACCGCGCAGGCGTTCACTGAGCGGGCTTTGGATGCCGTTGGAGGCAGCAGCGTGGCTCGATTGGGCCAAGAAGGAATTGTAGCGTGCCGGACCCGGCCTACCGCGCTTGAGCGAGGCGGAATTGGATTTAGCCGGTTGCTTTGGCTGCCGGGGGCTGGAATCCAATGCGGGTTCGGCTCGTTTTCGCGGGGGTCATAAGCTCCTTGATGGCTTCGATCAAATCCACAATCACGGAATCGTTGGTGTCTAAGCGATTCTCCAATTCGCTAATCTTGCCAGCGACGCGCCGGTTCGTGGCCAGCATCTCGCGCAAGCGCACGAAGGCGCGCACCACAAAGACGCTCATGTGAACAGCCCGTTTTGAGTTGAGGACGGTTGCGGCCATGATGGCTCCGTGTTCGGTGAAGGCATGCGGCGGATACCGCCGCCCACCGCGGCTCTTGTTTGAGGTCGCAAATTGCGACCTCAAAGCGGAGTGTTCTTTGCTGGAGAGCCGGAACATGAAATCGGAAGGGAAGCGTTCCTCATTGCGTTTCACTTGTTCGTTGAGCCGCTTCACCGGCACACCGTAAAGCTCGGCGATGTCTAGGTCGAGGATGACCCGCTGATGTCGAAGAATTAAGATGCGCGATTCGACGATAAAAGCTGGTGTCCCACGGCGTTTCGGCATCCTGAGCAGCAGTGCTTTTTGTGATTTGTTCATGTTTGAGGTCGCAAATTGCGACCTCAAAATCATAGTCCAAGGCATTGCAATACTTTCAGGGTAACGGAGTAAATTTTCGTCTGATTTCCCGTTCTGGTCTGATTCGTGCGGCCACATCCGGTGAGCGCATATCCGATTTTCTGAATCAGAGGAGGCATGCCGCACTACGTAATGCTTACTTCCGTATAAGTCCCGTAAGCTTCGCGCAGTGTCTCGCAAATTTCGCCGACCGTCGCGTAGGCCCGCACTGCGTCCACGATGTAGGGCATTGTGTTGGCTGAGGAGATATTTCCGTTCATAGCTGCCGCAGGATCGAGGCTCGCGGCTTTCTTCAGGGCATCGAGCGTGCGCCGAACTTCGTCGTTCGAGCGCCGCGCCCGCAGCGCTTTCAGCTTGGCTGACTGTTGGCGGGCGACACTTTCGTCGATGTAGAGGATGTGCGGGGACTCTTCCTCGATCACAAACTCGTTGACGCCCACGATGACTTTCTCTTTCGCCTCGGCGGCGCGCTGGTACTGATAGGAGGCTTCGGCAATTTCTTTTTGCGGATAGCCGCGCTCGATAGCCTTCACCATGCCTCCCATGACATCGAGCTTGCCGAAGTAATCGAAAGCGCCTTTCTCCATTTCGAGCGTGAGGTTTTCCAGAAAGTATGACCCGCCCAGCGGATCGACGGTTTGAGTCACTCCTGATTCGTAAGCAATGATTTGCTGGGTGCGCAGCGCAATGCGGGCGGCTTCCTCGGTGGGCAGCGCCAGTGCCTCGTCGTAGGAGTCGCAGTGCAGTGATTGCGTCCCGCCGAGCACCGCGGCCAAAGCCTGCAGTGCGACGCGCGCGATGTTGTTCATGGGTTGCTGTGCGGGCAGGGACACTCCCGCGGTTTGCGTGTGAAAACGCATCAGCCAGGTGCGCTGGTTTTTGGCTCCGAAGCGTTCTTTCATTACGTGGCCCCAAATCTTGCGGGCCGCGCGGTATTTGGCGATCTCTTCGAAGAAATCGTTGTGGGCGTTGAAGAAGAAGCTGAGGCGTGGACCGAAATCATCGACGTCGAGTCCGCGCCGGCGCGCCCACTCGACGTATTCGACGCCGTCGTACAACGTGAAGGCCAGTTCCTGCAGCGCGGTCGAACCGGCCTCGCGAATGTGGTATCCGCTGATGGAAATGGTGTTGAAGCGTGGAGTGAATTTCGAGCCGAACTCGAAGGTGTCGATCACCAGCCGCATCGATGGCGCGGGAGGATAGATATATTCCTTCTGGGCGATGTATTCCTTGAGAATGTCGTTCTGAATGGTGCCGGAAATTTTTTTCCAGTCCGCGCCTTGCTTCTCGGCCACAACCAGATACATTGCCCACAACACCGATGCGGGCGAGTTGATGGTCATCGAGACCGTGGTTTTTTCGAGATCGATGCCGCGGAAAAGAATTTCCATGTCTTCGAGCGAGTCGATGGCCACGCCGCACTTGCCGACTTCGCCCTCGCTTGCCGGATGATCGGAGTCGTAGCCCATCAATGTGGGCAAGTCGAAGGCGACGGAAAGGCCTCCGCCGCCGTGCTCGAGCAAATACTTGTAGCGCTGGTTGGTTTCCTCAGGCGACGCGAATCCGGAAAACTGGCGCATCGTGAAGAGCTTGCCGCGATACCCCGTGGCGTGAATGCCGCGGGTGAATGGAGGAGCGCCGGGATATCCGAGATATTTCTCTTCGCTCCAGTTCTCGGGGAGATCAGCCTGGGTATAGAGGCGGCGCACGGGAACGCCCGAAATCGTGGTGAAGCGTGCGTGCCCCTGTTCGTCCAGATTGACGCCCGTCGGCGCGCCAATCGGCCGTTCGGGAGATTTCTCGAGGGTAGGCGCCAGGGTCTTTTCCGCCCAATACTTCTCGCCCGCAGAGGGATGGCGGTCTTCAAGGACATCCGCGAGGGGACTTTCGGCAACTCTTGGCTTGGAGGGCCTCTGCTCGGGCATGATAACCCCAGTGTGCTGCTGTGATGATATGGAAGCCGGGGTCGGCAGGCAAGGCGGACAGAGGCTCTGAGAACACACGCAGGTCTGGAACCGAACCTTACACCGCAAGGACCGAGAGGGCACGGAGAAGCAAAAGATAATCAATTCGAACTGGAAGCGTTGTTACGTTCCAGTTCCCATGCCTTGGCGTACTTCCACGAAACGTAACCGGCGTGGTAGAGGTGCAGGAGCAAGCCCTCGCGGCCGTCGAGAAATCCGAGGCGAATAAAGTAGTTGTAAATGAACGTCGCCAACGGGCGCAGAACGATGTTATTGAAGCTGAAGCTGCGGTGGCCTTTGGCACGCGCCAACTGCGCGCCCAGCGAGGAATAACGGTTCATGTGGCTTAGGTAGAGAGTGAGGTTCGGGTAGGTGTAGTGAATGAGCGCATTCCGGAACTGGTGGATCTGTTGCGGTGTTTCCAGCTTGAGTTCGCAGCGGTCGTGCGGATCGTGGCCGGTGACGAATCCCTGACCGCGGCGGAAAAGGCGCAGCTTGGGATCAGGGTAAAAGCCGCCGTGACGCATCCATCGGCCGAGGAACAAGTTCTTGCGCGGGAGTGTGTAGCCGCGGGCGGCGTCTGGGCGGGCGATGGCGGAGCGAATCTCTTCTGCAAGGCCAGGGCTTACCTCCTCGTCGGCATCGAGCAGCAGCACCCAATCTTTGGTGCACAGCTCGATGGCGTACTGCTTCTGGGCCACGTAGCCGCGCCAGGGTTCAACCGTGACCTGGGCTCCGTGTTCGCGCGCGATTTCGCAGGTACGATCCTTCGAGCCGGAATCGACGAGCACGATTTCATCGGCCCAACGCACGCTGGCCAGCGTGCGGCCGATGTTGGCCTCTTCATCCATCGCCACGATTGCCACAGAGATGGTCATAATCGTCGACCTTCAATCATCAATGAAAGCATTACGAATCAGCAATGCCTCGCGTGGTGCGACTGCGAGCTTCGCACAATAAGAACACCATCAGGATGAATAACTCAGGTTCGATGGGATGGCGGTAGCGGGCATGGGGGAACACGAAGTAATAAACCGTGGGATAAGTTGCGACGAGCCCGGCGAAAAGCCATGCTCCGGGGCGCTTTTGGCGTAGTGCGCGGCCGAGACCCCAGATCGCGAGCACCGACGAGGCGAGGAAGAGTGAACTGCGAAAATCCCAAGGGGCAACGCTGTCGGTGGGCCGGGGCACGCCGTTCCAGTAATAGAAGAAACGCTTCAGGCTGATCAGGGCGAACTGCCTGGGGTTGTCGCGGATCCACTCGAATGCGAGGCGCCTACAGTCGGCTTCGTAGGCGATTTCTCCCAAGCGCTGAAACTTTTCCAGCTCCAGCTTATTGAGATTGGGCTGCAGGGTGGCGATGAGCATGCCGTCGGCCATCTTGTTATTGCCGAGGCGGAACTGCAGTCCGAAATCGTCGCGGATGAAGACGAAGCGTCCGAAGACCTCGTAGTTCCGAATCAGCCAGGGCGAAAGAACCAGAAAGAACACGAATGAGGAAAGCACTACACCGGCGAGCGACGGCATGCCGCGCCGGTAACGCTGCCGCCAGATCCACAGGCCGCAGAACGGCAGAAAAGACAGCATCGCTGGATTGGCCAGCGCTCCTATGCCCCACAAAGCGCCGAAGAGCGCCCATCCGCGCCAGTCGGGCCACTGCTGCATTTCCAGAGACAGCAGAAAGATTAGCGTGAGCATCAGTGGAGTAAAGGTCGTGTCCCAGATCCAGTGCACCGACCAATACCAGACGTAGGGATTAAGCGCCCAGGCTCGCGCCGACCAGAGTGCGACACGCGGGCCGAAGGTTCGGTGCGCGATCAGAAAAACTGGGATCGTAGTGAGTGCGGCAAGGAGGGTGTTGATCGAAAGCAAAACCCATGCCGAAGCGTAGGTGTAGATACCAAAAACTTTGAAGACTCCGCCGATCAGGTAAGGATATGGGGGCGGCTCCCAGGCGGTGGGGCCGGTATTGCCTCCATAAGGGTTGCTGAAACCTTGCCCCAGAGCGACGGAGCGGCCCACGCGGCCCATCTCAAAGCCGAAGCCGAAGTTATCTTCTCCGGGGCGAGTGCGGTATTGGCGGAAAACTCCGATGGCTACCAGCTGCAGAACGAATGAGAGCAGCACCATCCAAAACACGGATCGGGGGATGGCAGGCAGAGTGGGTCGTTCCATCACGGGGGAGTTTATCAGGTCTTTAAAGTGGGCTTGCGCCGGACGTCGGCTCTTCGAGTTGGCCGGGTCGAACCAGCGGAACAGCAGGTTGTGGTCGAGCTGTTCCATTAACATTTGTTCGCTGCGCACCGAGTACAGCCCTTGCAGCAGGAGCGCTCGCGAGAACTTCTCCGCCGCAATCGAGGGCCGTCAGGTCTTGGCGTACGGGCGGTTGAACCGAGGTTGCAACTGCTGTAGTGGTTCATCGGTCTTATCAGGTTGTGTGTGGAAACAAGAGAGTTTTCTGATACTGGGCTGGCTTACTCCTGGGTTGAATATGCGTCTAAAGGCAAGAAACCGCCGCCCGGCTCCATTCGTACCACCGAATGCGACGGAAAACTGCCTTGATGCTGGACATGATCATTGAAAAGGAAGGATTGCGTGACTGAATTGAGGCTACGGCGAAACACAGGCATCTTCGGATTGGCCGCCACGCTCGTCTCGCTGACGCAGTTACCGCTCTACTTTATCTATCCGGGTGCGCCGCCGCAGTGGGACATCCTCACGCGAGTTATGGTGAGTATCATTGGGAGCGCGATCCTCATCGTTTTTCTGGTAGGCTTCCGGTTGGTTCTTCGCCAGGAGAGTCTGGAAATGGAGTGGGCCTCCACGATTGCACTCGTCTCCGGGCTGATGTGGCTGACGTTCAGCTCCGTGGCCCAATCGATGGAAGCTGGAACTGCGATCGTGTCTAAGATTCCAATCGATCCGACGGTGGATGGCGTCCTCGCCCCGGGCCAATTTCTCATGTTTGGATCCATTGGCCGGCTTATGACGACCCTGTTTCTGTCCGCTTCGGGTTTCGCAATACTGCGCGGACGCCTCATGCCAGCCTGGCTTGGCTGGTTAGCCTGGATTATCGCTGTGATCAATGTCGCATTTGTTCCAGCCATGTTCTTCGGTCCCGACGCGGCTCAGTTTTACAGCGCGGTCGGGTGGGGCACGACGGCAACGGCTCCATGCCTCGTCCTATGCTGGATCCTCATAGTGAGCATCATCTTGATCAGAACTCCCGCCAGGCCTGAGGCCTGACACCAGACCTCGAACGCGATTCACCGGGACTCTTTGCACGGACGCCTGGGACCGAGTTTTTGCTAGGGCTGGACTGCCGACGGCTGATGGGCAGGCTGTCCTCCTGGGACAACGTCGGGCCTAGGGGCGACGTAGGGCACTTTGGGAAGGTGGGTGACGCGGCCGCGGGTGGCGTCGGCGACTTCGATGCCGGAATGGTCGAGCAGCAATCCGGTGGCGCGATCGAGTTCGATGCGCGACTTTTCGTAGGCTGCTTTGGCTGAAACCAGATTCGACTCGGAGGTTGTGAGTACCGAAGCATCTTGCAGGATTGCGGTTGTGGTGGTGAGCCCCACCTTCAGCTTCTGCTGATCGGCGTCGAGCGTCTGACGGGCAAAGTCGACCGCGAACTGGGCGGCCTGCACGGCGGCGCGGTTCTGTTTCACGTCGAACTGCGCGTTGCGGACTTCGATGCGGACCTGATTTTCAAGCTGATGAAGGCGCACTTGAGCCTGGCGGTATTCCAGTTCCGCGCGCACCTGGTTGGCCTGGGCTTCGCGATTGCGCAGCGGGATCGAAAGCGTCAGTCCAATGCCCTTGTCGGGCGCGGTGGAGTTAACGAGCTGTTTCAACGTGCCGCCGTAGCCTACGGTATTTGTATTCTGGAATGGCGGTGGAAGAGTGATGTAGCAGGTGGCGGATTCCGTGCCGGGCGGGCAGGCGGGGAGAACCACATTACCGCCGACGCCCGATCCGCCGTAATAGGCGAAGGCATCGAGTGTGGGCAGCATGGCGTTGCGTACCGCCTTGCTGCTGAGATCGCGAGAACTGAGATCGATGCGTGACTCCACCAGTTCGGCGCGGTGATCGAGGGCCTGCGTGATCAGATCCTGCGTAGGGATCACTGTTTCCTCCTGCGGAATCTGCACGGCGGAGGTTGGAATGACGTCGGCTTCGGCGAGGACAGGATCTTCGATGCTGCGACTGAGCGCGTTCTTCATCAGCAACTCTTCAAGCTGCAGGTTGTTTTGCGCAAGAATCAGGTTTTGCTGGTCGGTTGCGACGGTGCTCTGGGCGCTCACGACTTGAATGGGAGGCACGGTTCCGACTTGCGATTGCTGTTTGGAATCATCCAGCGCTTTCTGCGCGTAGGTCAGAGCCTCCTCCTGTACCCGAAGATTTTCGTAGGCATAAACCAGGTCCCAGTAGATGTTTTCGATCTGGTCAACGGTGGTGATGACTTGGAGCCGGAAGGCGACGTCGGAAATCTCGCGATTGTTCTTGGCGATATGGACGAAGCGCAGGTTGGGAAGCGAACCGAAGCCTTGCAGCAAGTTCTGCGTGATCCTGAACTGGAAATTCGAGGCTAAGTCTGGAGTCAGCAGGCTGGTGGGGCTGTTGGTGGTGACGTGGGTATTGTTGAATCCCACGGACATGGCGGTGCCCCACTGAAAACCCTGGGTGTAGGCGAAGTTGGCGGTATAGGTGTTCTGAGCGAGGACGGGCACGGGCGCCAGACTGCTGACCGACTCGGTGTCATTCTTATCCAGTTGCAGCGTGCTGGTCACGATGGGGTCGAAGCTGGTGATGGTCGACCCGATGCCGAGAGTGGAGCTAACCAGGCCGTTGGTGCCGGTTCCGGCACCGCCGGGAGCGACGGTAGTGCCACCGGTGCCGGAGCCTACGGTGCCGCCCAGGCCTCCCACGCCGCCGCCAGGAGTGTTCTGCACGATGCCGGTGTTAACTCCGAGAATGTTGGCGCCGGCTTTGGCGCGCAGGTAATCGGTGTCGGCGATGTTGAGATTGTAGCGGGCGATATCGATGTCGAGATTATTTTCCAGCGCGAGGGCGACGGCGTCGTCGATCGAAAGATAAACCTTGCCGTCGTGCAAGAGCGAATCGACGCGGGGCGAGTTGTTCAGGTCTGGCTGCGCTACCGTCTGCGGCTGGTAGGGTCGCAGGAGATTGGGGAAGGCCGAGCGTGGCTTGGAGTAATCCTGGAGGTGAACCGCCTGGGGCTGGGCGGCAACGGGCGCGGTCTGCGGCGCTGGGGCCGCGGGGACATCCTGCGCACTGAGAAACGGTGAGAGCTGAGCGCAGGCGAGCATAGCAAAGGCTGTCCGTAGCAGGGCGGAACGCCAGTGGGTCGCGGACATACTGGTCAAAGGCAAAGACATGGTTCGGCTCCTTGAGGAATAACGGTCTTGCATCGTGTCGAAAGAGCAATATGGATTTCGAGAGTTGGATGCGGGAAACATAAAAGCGTCAATCCATCTTAGCGGGAGGGAGCGGGGGAAATGGGCGCAGATTGTAAAGAATTGTGTGGAGGAAAATAAGGCGCGGCTTTACGCCGCGCCTGTTCTGTTGGCAACCGGCTACTGGGGTTGCGGTTGCGGCGCCGGCTGAGGGAGAGCGGGTGAATCCTTGCGCGGCGAGATGTAGGGTATGTTGGGTGTGCGCGTGACCTGGCCTTTCGCCGCGTCATCGATGCTGACGCCGGCATGATCGAGGGTTACGCCGGTGGCACGGTCGAGTTCAACGCGCGACTTTTCATACGCTGCCATGGCTGACATCAAAGTGGATTCGGCCGTGGCCAGCGCGCTCTGGGTCTGCAGGACGGCCGTTGTCGTTGAGGTACCGAACTGATACTTCTTTTGTTCGGCATCGAGCGACTGTTTGGCGAAGTCGACTGCTGCTTTAGCTGAGTCCACGCTGGCGCGATTCTGTTCGACTCCGAACTGCGCGTTGCGGACCTCGATGCTGATCTGGTTTTCGATCTGCTGCAGGCGCATCTGGGCCTGCTGGTATTCGAGTTCCGAGCGAATCTGCACCGCCTGAGCGGCGCGGTTGCGCAGCGGAATGTTCAGCTGCAAGCCAACGCCTTTGTCGGAGGCAGCGGAGTTGATGAGTTGGTTCAGAGTGCCGCCGTAGCTTACGGTGGGGGCGATAGGGATGAAGGTCTGGGGTGGGTTCACCGCTTCGTTTGGACCGGCGCAAAAACCCTGGCTCTGCTCGTCGATAGGCTGGTTGGCGCAAAGGTTCGTTGGGTTCTGTACGCCGCCCAGCCCCGTGCCGCCATAATAGGCAAAAAGGTCCAACGTGGGCAAGAGGGCGCTGCGTACCGCTTTGTTGCTGATCTCAGTAGTGTTGAGCTGAATGCGCTGTTCCACCAGGTCGGCGCGGTGGCGGAGCGCATCGGCGATCAGATCCTGCGTGGGCTGGATGGGTTCGTTCTCCGGCACTTCCATGGTCGAAGTAGGAATCACCTCGGCGCCGGCCAGAGTCTGATCGCGCAGGGTGCGGCTAAGCGCATTCTTCATGAGCAACTGCTCCAGTTGCAGGTTGGTCAGAGCAATCGTCACAGCTTGTTGGTCCTGAGCGACTGTGCTCTGGGCACGGACAACCTCAATGGGCGCCAGGCTGCCGATTTCCACCTGCTTCTTGGTATCGGATAGGGTCTTCTCAGCAAAAGCCAGCGATTCTTTCTGGACCCGCGCGTTCTCGTAGGCGTAAACCAGATCCCAATACATACTCTGAATCTGATTGACCGTGGTGATCACTTGCAGTCGGAACGCTACGTCGGAAAGCTCACGATTATTCTTGGCGATGCTGATGAACCGCGTGTTGGCGGGAAGGCCGAACCCCTGCAGCAGATGCTGCGTGAGCTGGAACTTGAAGTTCGAGTTGAGTTGTGGGCTCAGCGTGGTAAAAGGTGCGTTCCCAGTCGCAATGCGGGTGTTGTTGAAGCCGACCAACAGGTTAGTTCCCCAGGAGAATCCCTGGTTATAAGAAAAGTTGCCAGTGGTGGTGTTCTGAGCCGACTCAGGAGTGAAGGTGCTGCTGGGGAGAATATGAAAACGATCCTCCTGCAGCGTTCCAGTGACGATCGGGTCGAAGCTGGTGATGACCGGGCCTAAGCCGAGCGTGGAGCCGACGAGTCCGCCCGCGCCAGCGCCCGCGCCGCCCGCGCCCAGGCTGGTTCCACCGGTGCCGGAGCCGACCTGGCCGCCCAGTCCACCGACGCCACCGCCGGGCGTGTTCTGCACGATGCCGGTGTTTATGCCGAGGGTCGCAGCGCCGGCTTTGGCGCGCAGCACGTCTGTATCGGCAATATTAAGGTTGTAGCGGGCGATGGCTATATCGAGATTGTTCTCCAGCGCGAGCGCGACGGCATCATTGAGCGACAGGTAGAGCTTGCCGTCGTGCATGAGGGCATCGATGCGCGCAGTGTTGGCCAAGTTCGGCGGCGCCAGGTGCCGCGCGGTGTAGGGTCCGAACGGGTTGGGAAAATGCGATACCGGTTTGGCATAATTCAGCACCGGAAGCGGGCGCGTCTCCGGCGTGTTTTGCGGGACCGGAGCGGCGGGCGCGTCCTGGGCCCAACCCGCCATGGTCAGGGTTCCGAATAAAACTGCGGCGGTGGTGAGCCGGATGGTCGAGGTTAAGCGTGCGAATGGCATCTACTCATCTCCAGTGGTTAAGACCAGTTGATTAAGACCTTGCAAACAAGAAATCTGGTTGTACTTGGGGCCGCCGACCTTGCCCTAAAAGATAGTTCTACTCAGTCATTGGTACGAAAGCAGCGGCGCTGGGGTTCCGGAAAAAATGCGAGCGAGACGAAAGCCTGGTGAAACGTACCAGTATAGCCGACTGTTGAGCTTCTCTTTACTCTCGACTCTTGCTCTGGGGAGCGCCGACGGAGTTGAAGCTGATAGAGTGCTGGCGATGGCCGATCTCCCGTGAGCGGAATCACATTCGCGCGGCAAACCCGTCCCATGAAATGACTTGGATGAAGCGGCGCGCCTCGGGGACTCGCGGCTGTAAGAAATAAAAGATCGCATGCGCAATCTCAAACTGATTCTCTCCTATGACGGCTCGGAATTCGGCGGCTGGCAGGTGCAGCCTGATTCCGTGACGATTCAGGGCACGCTGGCCTCAGCCATTGGACGAGTTACTGGCGAAAAGGTATTGCCCCAGGGCTCGGGGCGAACCGACGCGGGAGTGCATGCGCTGGCGCAGGTGGTGACATTTGTCACGGAGTCTTCGGTCCCCACGGCGAATTTTGTGAAGGCGCTGAATGATGTTTTGCCGGCCTCGGTGCGGGTTTTGGAAGTGGAAGAGGTTGCCGCCGACTTTCATGCACGCAAGTCGGCGCGGGCGAAGACTTATCGATACCGGATTTATCGCGGGGCAATCTGCCCACCGTTCCTGGCGAGGTGTGTGTGGCACTATCCGTTTCCTTTGGATGAGGCGGCGATGGTGCGAGCGGCTGTGCGGGTGGAGGGTGAGCACGATTTCACTTCGTTCGCGGCAGTGGATCCGGAGCGAGGGCGCGAAGGTGCGCCGGTCTCGAACCTACGCCGGATTTTTTCTTCGAGCTGGGAACGGCAGGGAGACGAGTTTGTATATGTAGTGAAGGGGTCGGGCTTTCTGCATCATATGGTGAGAAATCTTGTGGGGACGTTTATTCTTGTGGGCAAGGGAACCCTGGAGTCTGGGGATCTGACGCGGATACTGGAGGCGCGCAGCCGCTCGGCAGCGGGGGCGACGGCTCCGGCCAGTGGGCTGTATTTGGTGAATGTGGAGTACTGAATCGACTCATGGTCACCGACATTCACATTGCGGTGCGCAGGGTATCGTCGGTGAATCCGGCTACGGGCGATGTGCTGCGCGAGTTCGAATGTGCGAGCGAGAGCGATGTTCGCATGGCGGTGGCGCGAGCGCGCGCCGCACAGGCGAGATGGGCTGAGATCGGAGTGCGGAAGCGGATCGCCGTGCTGCGCGAGTTTCAGCACGAACTGCAGGCGAAGAAGTCAGAGATCGCCGAAGCCATCGCGCGCGAAGCAGGCAAACCTGTCGCTGAGGCGCTGACTACTGAAGTTCTGGTGGTGCTCGACGCGGCTCAGTTTCTGATCGAGAACGCCTATCGCTTGCTACGCGAGGAGCCAGTTCCGCACGGGAATCTTGCCACGAAGCTTAAGCGTGGACGGCTGCTGCGCGAGCCTTATGGCGTGGTGGGGATCATTTCGCCGTGGAATTATCCCTTTTCGATTCCCGCGACCGGGACCCTGGCGGCTCTGGTGGCGGGGAATGCGGTGGTGCTGAAGCCGTCGGAATTTACCTCTCTGGTTGCTTTGCAACTGGAGTCGCTGCTGCACTCGGCCGGTGTGCCACGGGATCTATTTCAGGTTGCGGTGGGCGATGGTGCGACCGGGGCGGCGCTGATTCATTCAGGAATCGATAAGTTGGTGTTCACTGGGAGCGTGGCTACGGGCAAGCGCATCGCGGCGGCCGCTGGGGAACGGTTGCTGCCCGTGGTGCTCGAGTTGGGCGGCAAAGATCCCATGCTGGTGCTTGATGATGCCGATCTGGATGTGGCTTCGAGTGCTGCGGTTTGGGGAGCGTTTCTGAATGCCGGTCAGACTTGCTTGTCGGTGGAGCGCTGCTACGTGCATCGCAGCTTGTATGAAGAATTTCTTCGCTCATGCGTTGAGAAGACGAAGAAGCTGATTGTGACCCATGGACTTGATCACAACGCCGAGGTCGGGCCACTGATTCACCAGCGACAATTGAGGCTCGTAGAAGAGCATGTTGAAGACGCTAAAGCTTGCGGAGCGCGGGTTTTAATTGGAGGCTCACGATTTCCTGAGATGGGTGCAAACTTCTACCGTCCGACTGTGCTCGCCGATGTGACCCATGCGATGAGAATCATGCGAGAGGAGACATTCGGTCCGGTGCTGCCCGTAATGTCATTTGAAAACGACGACGAAGCTGTTCGCCTCGCCAACGACTCTGAGTACGGCCTTGCGGCGAGTATCTGGACACGCGACCGCGGGCGCGGAGAACGGTTAGCCCGGCGCATTCAGGCGGGCACCGTCATGGTGAATGATGTGATTTCCTGCTTCGGCATAAGCGAAGCGCCGCATGGTGGAGTAAAGTCGAGCGGCGTGGGCCGGGCTCACGGACGTTTTGGACTGGAGGAAATGTTACGTTTGAAGTATGTGGACGTGGACCTTATGCCCGGCATGAAGAAAGTCTGGTGGTACGGATACGGAATGAAGTTCTCTCAACAAATGGAAGCTTTCCTCGACATGCAGTTCGCACGCAACCTGGGGACGCGGCTGCGTGGAGCAATACGCGCGATTGGCGTGGTCGGACGCAAGCAGTTGTGAGTTCCGAAGCGAGGTACTGAGAACCAGGAGGCACTTTATGATCAATCCTGCGAATATAGATCCGAAACGCGAAATGTTGCGCCACACTTTGGCTACGCTGGCTTATCGCGGAGGCAAGGCCGTCCGCAATGCTCCTGAGGGATTTGCTCCTTTTCACGTCGACGAGGGCGTGCGCGCGCCGGGGCAGATTCTGGCACACATTGGCGATCTGATGGATTGGGGACTCTCGATGGCGAACGGAACACGCGAGTGGCATGATTCCAAGCCATTGGCATGGGAGAAGGAAGTCGAGCGATTTTTTGTCGCTCTGACCAAATTCGATGATTACCTGGCTTCGGAAGAGCCCTTGCAGGCTCCGGTGGAAAAGCTTTTTCAAGGGCCAATTGCCGATGCGCTGACTCACGTGGGGCAGATCGCAATACTGCGGCGACTGGCGGGAGAGCCAGTGAAGGCGGAAAACTTTTACAAGGCGGAGATCGTGATTGGGCGTGTAGGTGCAGAGCAGACGCCGCCGAAGCGGGAGTTCTAGTTACTGGTCGGGAGCGGGCCCTGATTTTTCAGCGGCACCTCCGCCCGGTAGATCGCCAGCCAGCGGCCGGCTTTGAAGATGTAAATCGAACTGCCGTTGATGTGGACTGGCAGTTTTTCTCCATTGCAAGTGGCATATTGCTCGGCTTTATAGGTGAGGAGATACGCGCCGGTGGCGAGCGGGAGCGCTCCGAAGTCGGACAGGCCGTAGCCTTCCACAGTGCAGGTTTTCGCGGAGGTTTGCTGCTCGGCGAGTTGCTGGTCGCGGGAAACGGTGCCGTTTTCACCCCAGAAGATTCCGTTTTCTGTCATGTGTTCACGAAAGTAGGCTTGGTTGTTTGTCTTCCAGGCTTCGAAAAAGCCGGTTTCGGTGCGCACCAGTTCCAGTTGAATACTTCGAGTGTCATTTGGAGCATCGTTCTTATGCGGGGTTTGGGCGCTGGTTGGGCCGAGCAGGAGGGCGAGTGGAACAAGAATCGCTGCGCAAATCGCTGCGCACTTCGGGAAGACATTTCTTGCGGGAAGCAACTCACGGTTCATTGGACGCTCAGTCTGGCACTGGATTGCCGGTCACGAGAATAGGCTTAGCATACGACATCGGGCGTCTTGGCCTTTGCCTTTAGCCATCGAGTACAATGACGTTCGTAAGGCCGAATCCAGCGGCGCGAGCGCCGCGCGAATGAGGGTAAGCGCTTTGGCGACTGGCGAAATCACTGCTTCAATCAGCACTTCGGGCACGCAAACTCCTCCGCAGCTTCCCCATCACAAGGTCAAGATCAAGAAGAACGGGCAGCGCGCCTGCAACGAGAAGAACGAGAAAGGCAAATTCTGCGGCGGACATTTGAAACGCTGGTCCTACCGGACTGACGTGGTTGAGCAGGCCTGCGGCGACGTGGAAAAAGCCTGGGGGCCTGACGCCGAGGTGTACCGCTGCGAGCACTGCCAGACCCTCTATCTGCCGAATCCGGCGGAAGCCAAGGTGAATGTCGCTGGGCAGGGGATGGTTTCGGTGTTCGGGTTGACCTTGCCGCCGAAAGAGAAGTAGACAGCTTCTTGTGGCCGGCTTCTAGCCGCCGGCGAAGCTCCGGAACAGGAGGATGGGGTGAGCGTGTCAAGCTGGGTATTTCCAACCGGTGCGGTTCTGACGATCGGGGGCGTGGTTCTGTGTGCTCTGCTCGAGTGGGAGAGCTTTGGGGATGCGCGGAGCTGGGCGGTTGCAATTTTGTCAAGGGCATTCCTTCCTTCACTGTTCCTAGGTACACCGCTGGCCATTGTCGGCTCATTTGTGGATAGGGAACGATTATCCCTGGCCCAGGTTAGAGCAAGAGGCAAGGTATGCTGGGCGGTCAGCGGCCTATCGCTTTTGTTGCTGATCACTACGGGCAACGTGCATCGTTGGACGTTCTCTTATATTTTCCCCACGTTTGCCGGTTTCGTGGCAGGTGCTGTGCTCCTCTCTAAGGTGCCGGGGAGCGAGACGTAGCGCGTGAGCCTTCCGTGAACACTTCCCAACTCATCTACGACTGGAACAAGAATCATCCGCCGGGACTGAAGGCGCCGGGGCCGGTGTTGCTGAATGATGAGAGCCTGCGCGATGGGCTGCAGTCGCCTTCGGTGCGCGATCCATCGATTCGCGAGAAAATCGAGATTCTTCATCTGATGGAGGCACTCGGGATCGATTCGCTCGATCTCGGGTTGCCAGGCGCGGGGGCGCGCGCGGTCGAGCATGTTACGGCGTTGGCGCGGGAGATCGTTGCGCACAAGATGAAGATTCGCGCCAACTGCGCGGCGCGGACGCATGAGAACGATATTCGTCCGATTGCTGAAATCGTGCAGAAGACGGGGCTGCGCATCGAGGCTGCTACGTTTATTGGTTCTAGTCCGATCCGGCGGTTTACGGAGGGCTGGTCCGACGACTTTCTTTTGCAGACTACCGAGAAGGCCGTGAAATATGCGGTTTCGCTGGGCCTCGACTCGATGTACGTCACTGAGGATACCTCGCGCTGTGATCCGGAGACGGTGAAGCGGCTTTATTCGACGGCGATCAGTTGCGGCGCGCGGGCCATCGTGATCTGCGACACCGCCGGTCACTCCACGCCGATGGGCGCCTTCGCTCTGGTCAGGTTTGTGATCGAGGAAGTGGTGAAGCCTTCCGGCGAAACGATTCGGGTGGACTGGCACGGACACAACGACCGTGGCCTGGCGATCGCCAACTCGATTGCGGCGATAATCGCCGGGGCAAACTGCGTTCACGGCTGCGCCGTTGGCCTGGGTGAGCGCGTCGGCAATACACCGATGGATCAGATGCTGGTAAATCTGAAGCTGATGGACATTTCGCCGTGGGATGAGCAGGACCTGACCAAGCTGAAGCAGTATTGCCTAGCGGTTTCGCAGGCTACGGGCGTGCCGATTCCGGCGAATTATCCCGTTGTGGGCGACGATGCTTTTCGCACGGCTACGGGCGTACATGCGGCGGCGATCATCAAGGCGTATCACAAGAATGACGTTGTATTGGCTAACACGGTTTATTCGGGTGTGCCCTCGCATATGTTCGGGCTGGAGCAGATCATCGACATCGGTCCCATGAGCGGGAAATCGAATGTGCTGTTCTGGCTGGAGCGGCGCGGCATTCCGGCGACTGACGACCTGGTGGAGCGGATCTATTCTCGCGCTAAGTCGAGTGACCATACGCTGAACGATGCCGAGATTGCGGAGTGCTTGCCGGCGGGAGTGAAGCAGAATTGATGTGGGTGAGGTTGAATGCCTGAAACGATGCGACATGCGATTCTGGGGGCTGGCGGGGTTGGAGGGCTGATCGGCGCTTGTCTGGCGCATGAGGGAGATTCGGTCACACTGGTGGTGCGGCGTGAGACGCTCGCGCAATATCCCAAACAACTTCAGTTGGAAAGTCCTTTCGGCAATTTCACGGTGAACGTCTCCGTCGCTGCGGAGGTGCCTCCCGTCGACGCGCTCTGGATTACGGTGAAGGCCACGCAGTTGGAGCCGGCGCTGGTGGCTCTCAAGAATCCTGATGCGGTGCGGGCTATCGTTCCGCTGCTCAATGGCATTGACCATATCTCGTTGCTGCGCGCGCGGTACGGCGCTGGGCGGGTGATCCCGGCTACGATTGCGGTTGAGACCGAACGTGTTAGTCCTGGACATATCGTCCATCGTTCGCCTTTTGCGCGGTTGAATGTGTTGTCGGCGGGACGGGGTGTGCTGGGAACGACTGTCGATGAGCTGCAGCAAATTGGTTTCGAGTGCCGGTTCGTCGATGATGAGCCTACGCTGATGTGGGGCAAGCTGGTTTTTCTGGCGCCGTTTGCGCTGACTACGACCGCCGCGGATAAGACTACGGGCGAGATACTCGCTGATCCCGAGTGGAGGCAATTGGGATTGGGCTGTCTGCGGGAGGCTTGTGCCGTCGCCGTTGCCGAGGGTGCGAAGGTTGATGCGGATGCGGTGATTGCCGGCGTGATGAAGATGCCGGGAAACATGCGGAGCTCTATGCAGAAAGATGTGGAACAGCACAGGACTCCGGAGCTGGAGGCGATTGCGGGACCGATCCTGCGCGGGGCTCGGCGGCATGGGATTGAGGTTCCGGCTACCAGGAAGCTTGTGGCTGCGGTGGAGCGGAAGGCGGGGTACGTGGAGAGTCTGCTGGCCTAGGGACTGTGTCGAAAATTCGACGACCGCGCAAAATCCCCACTTCTCGCAAAAAAAAGCGAGAAATGGGGCACCCGGCGCATCTACTGAAGCAGGTTCCTCACCGGTCCTTCAGCCCGGCTCGGAATGACAAAGATTTCGATGGTTTGAAATATCAGACGTTACCAACGTTCATTTCTGGTCAAGGCAGATGGCTGGCTCCGCTATGTCGACGGCGTTATCTGGTTCACGTCCTAGGTAATCCCCTTTCTTTCCTATACGTTGTAATATGGGCGCATAACCCCCATGAGCCCCGTTCCCCCACGTGCGGACATGCCGGATGTTGCGCCTACGGTGCAGCAGGATGTGGCGCGCCTGGCGGCCTCTCCCGAGGTGCGGTCGGCTTACAACTGGCTACGGACACAGGAGCCGCAACTGGCGCAGTGGCAGATGGAGATGGCGCGGATTCCGGCGCCTCCGTTTGGGGAGTCGGCACGCGCGGCCTGGCTGGCGGAGCGCTTTCGCGAAGTCGGGCTGGACGATGTTCGCATCGACGATGTGGGCAACGTGTTCGGCATCCACCCTGGATTTGGACAGCGCTATGTCGCCCTCAGCGCGCACATCGACACTGTGTTTCCGGCGAACACACCACTGAACATCCGGCAGCAGGGCAGCCGGCTATATGGTCCTGGGGTTTCCGACAACGGCGCGGGGGTAGCGGCGATGCTGGGGATTGCGTCTCTGCTGCGGGCGGTGCGGCTGCGGCACGCGCTGCCGTTCGTGTTCATCGGCAACGTGGGCGAAGAGGGTGAGGGCGACCTGCGCGGGATGCGGCACATTTTTTCGACGCCGCGCTGGAAGGATTCGATTGCTTACAGCGTCGTGCTCGACGGGGCGGGCGCGGACACGATTGTGGCTGAGGCTCTCGGTAGCCGGCGGTTTGAAGTGATCGTGCGCGGTCCGGGCGGGCATTCGTGGAGCGACTTTGGCGCGCCTAATCCGATTGTGATTCTGTCGCGTGCGGTCGATACGTTTACTGCTACGCCAGTTCCTACCGCGCCTAAGACTACTTTCAACATTGGAGTGATTCGCGGCGGGACTTCGGTGAATTCGATTCCGGAGTCGGCGAGCATGAAGGTGGACATCCGCTCGACTTCGATGACGGAGATGGAGCGGCTGGAGCAGGCGCTGCGGCTGGCGCTGAATCGCGCGGTGGAAGATGAGACGATGGCGGCGGAGATGCGGTCGGCGGTGCAGAAGCGGCCTGCGGGAGTGAATTGTGAAGTGGTGGCGATCGGCAACCGTCCGGCTGGAGAACTGGCGGCGGGGGCGCGGATCCTGCATGTGATTCGCGCGGTGGATACGCAACTGAACAATGCGGCGCAGGTACAGCGCGCGTCGACGGATGCGAATATTCCGCTATCGCTGGGGCAGGAGGCCATTGCGATTGGCGGCGGCGGTTCGGGCGGCGGGGCGCATACGCTGCAGGAATGGTTTGACAGCAATGGACGCGAGCTGGGGTTGAAGCGGATCCTGCTGACGATGATGGCGCTGGCAGGTGCGGGGGTGGCGGAATGATGAGGAGATTCGCAACCTCGGGGGCTAAAGCGCTTTACTCAGGGAAGTATCTTTTCACGGCGCTGAAGCGCTGCGGTGGCCAAAAGCTGCATGCGGTTGTGGAATCCCACCCTTCGCATAGAACGCGAAGGATGGGCCACCCGGCTTTTTTTGTTGTATTTCTCGCCATCGTCTCGAGCGCGCAGGCACCTGCCCCTGCTAGTGCGCCTGATAAGGAAGATACGCGGCCCAGGGCGGATGCGATCTACGTTCACGCCAATGTCTATACAGGTGTGGCTTCGAATACGGCGTTCAGCTCGATCCTGCGCGAGGATGCCATTGCGGTGCGCGGCGAGCGCATTGAGGCTGTGGGCAAGGCGGTTGACGTCATGAAGTTGAAAGGGCCGCAGACCGGGGTCATTGATCTGGGCGGGCGTTTTGTCATGCCGGGATTCAATGACGCGCAGGTGCACCTGGCGGAGGCCGGGCTACAGAAGCGGAGTATTGACGTGACCGGAGTGAAGACGCTGGAGGAATTTCGCGAGCGCGTTAAGGTCAGAGTGGAGAAGGCCAAGCCCGATGAATGGATTCTGGGCGGAGGCTGGGACGAGACGATGTGGCCGGTGCCGACTCTGCCCAGCCGATGGGATCTGGATGGGGTTTCGGACGGGCGTCCGGTGTTTCTGGATCGCGTGGATGGGCACCTTGCGGTGGCCAATACGCGGGCGCTGCAACTGGCCAAGATCACTGTGGCCAGCCGCGATCCTGAAGGCGGGAAGATTGACCGCGATGCGAACGGGCAGCCTACGGGGATTCTGCGTGGGACGGCACAGCAGGCGGTGAGAGCGGCGATTCCGCAGCTGACGCGTGAAGATCGGCGGCGAGCCATTGAAGCGGCACTGGCGGACCTGGCCGAGAACGGCGTTACCTCGGCGCAGGATTATTCGCCGGAGTTTGAGGATTTCCAGATTCTCGAGGAAATTGAAAAAGACGGCAAGCTGACGGTGCGCATTTCCGAATGTTTGCCTTTCGACGATGTGGTCGATGAGTTGAAAGTTAAACGGGGTTTGCATCCGCAATCGGATTTGATGTTGCATACGGGGATGGTTAAGGGGTTCATCGATGGTTCGCTGGGCGGGCATACGGCGGCGCTGCTGGAACCGTATGAGGACGATGCCAAGCAGTCGGGCCTGACCCAGTATGAAGCTGCGAAGCTGAATGAAATGACGAAAGAGCGTGTGCTGGCGGGGTTCCAGGTTGGGTTGCATGCTGTTGGCGATAGGGCCATCCAGATGGCGCTTGATGCTTTTGCCGAGGCGGAGAAGGCGGCGAAAGAAGGCAAGGTGAAAGCCGTGAACGGCGGCGACGATTTCCGACTGCGCATCGAACATGCGCAGGTCACGACACCAGCACAGTTCGCGCGTTTTAAGGAATTGAAGGTGATCGCCTCGGTGCAACCCAGCCATCTGCTTACGGATATACGCTGGGAGCAGGACCGGCTGGGGCCGAAGCGGGCGGCCACTGCTTACGCGTGGGCAGCGTTGGTGAATAAGGGTGTGACGGTGGCATTTGGCACGGATTATCCGGCGGAGCCGGTGTCCCCGTTCCGCGGGCTTTATGCGGCGGCTACGCGGAAGAGCGAGAACGGCAAGCAGGAGTTCTTCCCCGAGCAGAAGCTAACTATGGATCAGGCCATTACGGCTTATACCTCCGGCTCGGCCTTTGCCGAATTCGAGGAGAAGGAAAAAGGGAAGCTGGCGCCGGGAATGCTGGCGGATTTTGTGGTGCTGGACCGTGACGTGACGGCGGCGTCCGCGGAAAAGGAATTGGCGACCAAGGTGCTGCGAACCGTGGTGGGCGGGAAGACGGTATACGAGGCGAAATAGGCAGTGGGAGCAGGTCGCGGCCTAGTAAAGGAGTTTTGGTCTGGCCATCGGCAGCCAATCGTTTTGTATTATCGTATTCAATACTTTGCCGGTTGTTATTTCCACCTTCCATAAAACAGAAAGCAGCGTTCGTGCGTCTAATAGCCTGTGATCGTTTAAGGTAGTCGTGCGGCCAGGGCTGTCTCGGCGCGGTGGGGCTGAGGCTCTTGCAAACGGGTATAATTAGGGATTCGTATCGTTTTCGGAGGGAAGTAGGCATATGGATTCGCAGGCAATTTGGGTGCGTTTGAAGACGCACCGGTTGGTGTATTCGCTCAGCATAGTGGCTACGCTGGCGCTCGGTATCTTAATCGGTACGGTGGTTTCATCCGGTGTGAAGGGCAAGGAAGGGCAGAAGGGCTCCGATGCGAGTCCGCTGTCGGTTCCTGCGCCGCAGCAGCTTTCCAATGCGTTTTCGCAAATCGCAAAACAGTTGGGGCCGAGCGTGGTGAACATCAACACGGAATCGACGATCAAGACGCAGCGGCGGCGGCGAAGCGGGCAGAATCCCGATGACGACGAGAACGGCGGCAATGGCGGGATGGATGACTTCTTCAATCGTTTCTTTGGAGGCCCTGGCGGGCAGGGTGGTCAGGGCGGAGGCGACGGTTCGATTCGGGAGCGGTCGCTGGGTTCGGGCGTGATCGTCGACCCGAAGGGATACATCGTAACCAACCGGCACGTGGTCGAGAAGGCGGACCGCATTCGCGTGCGACTGCAGGACGATCCGCCGGGCGTGCAGCATGACGCCAAGGTGATCGGGGAAGACTCGGAGACCGATCTGGCAGTGATCAAGATTGACTTAGACCGGGCGGTGCCTTCGGCAAAGATGGGCAACTCGGACAGTATGGACGTCGGCGACTGGGTACTCGCGATCGGCAGCCCGTTTGGGCAAGTCGGCACCGTGACGGCGGGTATTGTCTCGGCCAAGGGACGGGACATCGTTCCGGGCCGGCAGTTCCAAACTTTTATTCAAACCGATGCGGCGATCAACCCCGGGAATTCGGGCGGGCCGCTGGTGAATATGAACGGTGAAGTGATTGGCATCAATACGGCGATTCTGAGCGAGACCAATGCCTACGCGGGCGTGGGCTTTTCGCTGCCTTCGAACACCGTGGTCCAGGTGTACAACCAACTTATTGGACCTGACCATCGTGTGGCGCGGGGGTCGATCGGAATTCAGTTTGATGCGGTCGAGAATCCTGCGATCAATCGCGTGTATGGCGCCGGGAGTGGCGTCACCGTGGCGAGCGTGGTGGCCGGGAGTCCGGCGGATCAGGCGGGATTGAAAGTGGGCGACACCATCACTACGGTGGACGGCAAGAAGGTCACCAAGGGAACGGAGTTGGTGGCGGAGATTGCAGCGCGCAAGCCGGGAGCGAAAGTGCAGCTCGGGTTCCTGCGGAACGGCAAGCCACAGGACACGACAGTAACCATTGCCGACCGCGCCAAGCTGTTTGCGGCGCGTTTGAACGAAGATGACAACGGCAACGACGAAAACACGCCCAAGCCTAGCAAGTTCGGCATCACGGTTCGCAAGCTCACGCCGGAGATGGCCGACCGGCTGGATCTGCCGTCGGGCAAAGGCGTGATTGTGCAGGATGTGAAGCCGGGGTCGTTTGCCGAGGACATCAATGTGGGGCGCGGCGACGTGATCCTGGAAATCAACAAACAGCCGGTGAACAGCGAAGAAGATTTCGCCAAGGTGGAATCCAGCATGAAGAGCGGCCAGGACGTGGTATTCCTGGTGCGTCCGCGAGGTTCGTCGCGCCAGGATGGAACCATCTTTATGGCGGGGACACTTCCGTAACCTGTAACCAGCCCAGCCGGAACTGGCATTGCCTCCTGTGATGGAGGATGATTACAATGCCAGTTCCAGTTGGGTCTTTTTGTTTTTGGGCAGTCATTTTGTGACCGATCAGGGGCGGCGCGCTTTCTGAAGCTTTAGGGTTGGACGCATGCAGAAAAATGGCGTGGGAATGCGGAGATGGTTGGGCGCGGGATGCGCTCTGGCGCTGGTCTGTGTCTGCGCTTCGCCTGCCGTGCTTGCGCAAGCGTCGGATCCCGCCGCGACGGCGCCGGCGCACCCGGCATCGAATACCGCTGTTCACACGAGCAGCGCGAAGAGTTCAACGCACAAGAATAAGAAAGGTAAGAAAAAGGCGACGGCGCGGGGCCAGCAGAAGATTGATCCGCAGCGCGCGCAGGAAATCCAGGCCGCGCTGATTCGCGAGCATTACCTGAGCGGGGACGCGGCCGGAACGTGGAATGAATCCAGTGAAGAGGCCATGCGGCGCTATCAGGCCGATCACGGCTGGCAATCGAAAACGGTGCCCGATGCGCGGGCGCTAATTAGCCTAGGGCTGGGGCCGAGCCACGACCATCTTTTGAATCCGGAGAGCGCGATGACTACGGAGCCGGTTACGCGTGCTGCGTCTGTGACCCCGGTGTCGCACAGCGCTGATCCGGGAGCGCGGATGAACACTGCTCCGGCGACTCCTGTAGCGCCGGCTGCGGCTCCCCAGCATGATTCGTCTGACCCGCAGTAAGCAGCAATTGGCAGTTGGCGATTATCCTTCCTAGCTTCTTCGTCTCAGCTCAGAAATCTACAGAACCGGGCTCGCTTGGCTAAATGCCAATTGCTAATTGCCCTAAGCGCCGGACGTCCTGCGGTAGCTCCCCAGCACTGGCCGGGGGAAGTAGGGAAGGGGCAGCGAATGGACGATGGCTGCGGGGTTGGCCTCGACGAGGGCGTCGGCGACTTCCTCACCGCAGATTTTCGCGGCGGCATCGCGGGGGGTGGAAAGTACGGGGATCCGTTTTTCGGTGTCGTGCGCATCCGTTGCCAGGACGTGTACGGCGTCGTGCTCGAGCAGCCATAGTGCCGCGCGGCGCACGCGTTCGCCCCAGAATCCGGTGAGGGCGGAGCCGGTCACCTGGATCACGCAACCCTGCTCGGCCCACTCCAGCACGCGCTGCGGGCTCTCGCGCAGAATCGGGTTGCGTTCGGGATGAGTGACGACGGCGGTTATGCCACGGTCGCCGAGCTGGGTAAAACAATCCGTGGTTTGCTGGGGCACGCTGTAGTTGCTTAGCTCGACCAGCATGTATTGCGTTCCGGCGATGGCGTAGCGGGCGGGATTAGCAAGCACATCCTGCATATTGTCGTAGGAGAGATGGAAGTCGCAGCCGAGGGTGATGGTGAGCGCGTCGCCTACCTTTTGCTGCAACTGGGCAACCATGGTCTGAAGATAGTCGCGGTCGTAGTGGTAGCGGTCGTTGGCATGGGGAGTGGCGACCTGATGCGTGATGCCGTCGGCGGCGGCCATGCGGCACATGGCGACGGACATTTCCCAGGACTTGGATCCGTCATCTACTTCCGGAAGGATATGGGAATGAATGTCGACCACGATTGTAGGAACCCAAGCGCGCTCTGGGGGTTGCGTCTGAGTTGATTTAAGCAGATTCGTGGGGAAAGAGAAAGGGCAAGATCAAGAGCCTTTAATCGCGGAGGCCGCGAAGATCGGCCGCAGAGTTCGCGGAGAAAAGCTTGAATCTGCTTTGCGCTCTTCGCGGTTTAGGCTTTCTCGATTTTCTTGCTCACCAGATTGTCGGGAGCACGCCGGACTTGCGGATTTCGCGGTCTGCGGTGATCAGGGGAATGCCTTCGACCAAGGCAGTAGCGCCGATGATCCGGTCGGCCGGATCTTTCGGGTAACCGGCGGGAAGCGAAAGTGCGCCAACGCAGATGCGGGTGGTAATCGGCAGAACTACAAAGCGTTGCTCGACTCCAGACAGGAAGGATTCCGGGCTGATCGCCAGAGTGAACTGTTTCTTGCGGTACAAGGTGGACAACTCGTAAAGCGTGAAGTCGGAAATAGCTAGTCCTTGTTCAGTTTGCCGAGCCTGATCTATAGCAGTTTTCGCCTTGCTCGAAAGCCTCTCTTCCTCACCGGCCAGCCAGACGACGATGTGAGTATCAAGAAGAATCAATAAAGATCCCCCCATTCTTCTGGGGTCAGCGCGGGAGATACGACATCGCCAACGACCTTCACCTTGCCTTTAAAAAACCCGAATATATCGTCTTTTTCTTTCTCGACGGGGACGAGCTTGGCCACGGGCTTGCCCCGCTTGGTGATGACGACAGCCTGGCGCTTGGCCTGAACTTCATCCATGATGGCGAGACAGCGGGCTTTGAAGGTGCCGGCGGGGATGGTTCTGGTTTTCATTGCTCACGCCTAAGGATCATGGTCATTATACCATGGTCATGATGGGCGCACTGTGCCAGGCGTTAGTATCTTTCCCGGAGCCACACGTATTTTCGTTGGTTCCAGTTTCCTCTGAACTCACGATCCACAGTCTCCTGCGACTCATACACGAACTGCACCAATGGAACATCCTCGGCGGCGTACTCCGCTTGAAGCAATAGAGCGCGAAACCTGTTCCTTAGACTTTCATCCTCGCGAAGTTGGTCTCTCTCCATGTCTAACGCTGTTGTGGTCCAAATGGCCGGATGCGCATTCGTGCCGCCGACAATGAACGCCTTGGCAGATGGAATGCGCTTACGAACGACTTTCAAGAACTCTTTTTTCGCCTGCGATAGCTGCCTCGACGACTTCCTGTTTAACACTCTCAGTATCAGGCCGATGATCAATCCTCCGCCAGCTCCGACCGCAATTACAATTTCTTGGCTCGACATTTGATTGACCTCTAAGTGCGAGTCCGCCTCGGTGCTCCCAACGGTTGGGTCAGACCCTTCCGTAGCGATCGCCAATGAACTCCGCAATCCCGGCGTAAGCCTTAGCTAGAGTTTTTTCATCCGGCAGAAAGACGATGCGGAAATGCTGGGTGCCGGGCTTCTGGCCGAAGCCGGAGCCGTGGACTACCATGACATGTTTTTGGCGGATGAGTTCTTTGACGAAGACTTCGTCGCTCTCGGGGATGTCGATGCGGGGGAAGGCGTAGAACGCGCCTCGCGGCGCTACGCAGCTTATGCGCGGCGTGGATTCGCACCACTGCTGGGTTAGGTCGCGGCGGGAGCGTAGTTTGCGTTGCACTTCGACGAGATGGTCTTGAGGTCCTTCGAGCGCGGGCTTGATGGCGTATTGCTCGGGATGGTTGGCGCAGAGGCGGGCACGCAGCAGGCGGTGAATGCCTTCGGTATAAGGCTTTACTGCTGCGGCGTCTCCCGAAACGATGCCCCAACCGATGCGCCATCCCGGGACTAGATAATTCTTCGACATGCCTCCGAAGGTGATGCAGGGTACGTCGGGGGCTACGGCGGCGAAGGCGAGGTGCGGCGTGAGGTCTCCGTTTGAATCGGGCAGAATCAGCTTGTCGTAGATTTCGTCGGCGAAGACTACCAAGTTGTGACGGCGGGCTGTGTCGGCGATCTGCTCGAGCATTTGCCGCGAGCATAGTGAACCCGTGGGATTGTTGGGGTTAATCAGCACTATTCCGCGGGTGCGCGGCGTTAGCTTGCGTTCGATATCGGCTAGTGCGGGGTGCCAGGCGTCGTCTTCATTGAGATCGTAGGCGTTGAGAGCGATGCCGAGCTTGCACAGGACGGCCGAGTAGAGCGGGTAGTCGGGGCTGGGAGTGAGAATGTCCTCGCCGGGATTGACCAGGGCGCTGATGCAGAGATCAACCGTTTCGCTTACGCCGGAGGTTACGAAGACATCCTGTACGGTGGTGATGCCTTTGCGGGCGGCTTCTCCGCGAATCGCTTCTAGCGCTTCGTGAACTCCGGGGGATGGCGCGTAGCCGTTTTTGCCGTCACGCATGGCTTTGTAGGCGGCTTCGATGATGTGCGGAGGAGTCTGGAAATCGAAGTTGAGTGGGTCACCGACGTTGAGCGGCAGAACTTTGTGTCCCTGTTTGATGACTTCGTCGGCTACGCAGGCCAGGTCGCGAATGGCGTAGCGGACGTTGTCGAGACGCTTGGCGGCGGAGATTTCGCGGGCCTGGGTAACGGGCATGAACGAATTCTAACCGCAGAAGACGCCGGGGATCAGAGAATTCTGGGTGTAAGTGAGGTCAGTGCGGGGTGAAGCTGAGAGAAACATCCTCGACGGTTTGTGTGGGGCCGGGAGCGTATTTCCACTTCTTGACGGCCGCGGCCGCGTTTTCAGCGAGGATGGGATTGCCCCCTATGATTTCGACGCTGGCGACGGCCCCGTTCGGGAGGACAGTCGCTCGGAGGCGGACCACGCCGCCGACTTGCGCACGGCGCAGAATGTCAGGGTAATCCGGCTTAGTGATGACAATCGCTTTGCGTTCGGACTTCGGAGCCTTTTGGGCCAGCGAAGCGGGAACGAAGACGGTTGCCAAGCAGAGCGCGAGCAGCAGAGCCGCGGAAGCGAGTCTTGCTGGATTGCTCTTCTTGAACTCCGACAGCAGGTAGTAGTGGAACGTGAGACCCATCACCGAGCTTGAACCCCAGCCTTGACGGTAGGGCCTGGAAGTACTGCGGGCAAGATTACCAAGGTACCCGCCGAAATCAGTGGTCAGTGTTCAGTGACCAGTAAATCGCTGGACATCTTACTGGCCACTGATCCCTGATCACTGATCACTGCCCACTCTTTAGTCTGCTCGGTCGATCTGGGCCTTCTGCAGCTTGTCGGAGTAATCGACGTAGACCGATTTCCATTCGGTGTAGAAGTCGATGGCGCCGATGCCGCCTTCGCGGTGACCGTTGCCGGTGGCTTTTGTGCCTCCGAAAGGAAGATGCACTTCGGCGCCGATGGTGGGCGCGTTGATGTAGGTGATGCCGGCGTAGAGGTCGCGAATGGCGGCGAAGGCCTTGTTCACGTCCTTGGTGTAGAGCGCGGAGGACAAGCCGTACTCGATGCCGTTGGCGATTTCGATGGCATCCTCGAGGTCGTCGCAGGGGATGATGGAGACGACGGGTCCGAAGATTTCTTCCTGCGCGATGCGCATTTTGGGATCGACGTCGGCGAAGACCGTCGGCTCCATGAACCAGCCGTACTGGTAATCGCCTTGCTCGAGCCGATTGCCGCCGCAGAGCAGCTTTGCGCCTTCGTTCTTGCCGATCTCGACGTAGCTGAGGTCGGTCTGCAGCTGCTTTTCGTTGATGGCTGGACCCATCTCGGTGGTTTCGTCGAGGCCGTTGCCGACTTTCAGTTTCTTGGCTCGCGCGACGTAGCGTTCGATGAATTCGCGGTAGACGCCTTTCTGCACGATGATGCGGCTGGTTGCGGTGCAGCGCTGGCCGGTGGTGCCGAATCCGCCCCAGAGGCCGCCTTCGATGGCCAGGTCGAGGTTGGCGTCGTCGAGCACGATCATGGGATTCTTGCCGCCGAGTTCCAGGGAGCAATGTTTGAAACTCTTGGCTGCGATGCCACCGATTATGCGGCCGACGGCGGATGATCCGGTGAGAGAGATAGCTCGGACGTCAGGGTGCTCGGCGAGCGGTGTGCCTACTTCTGCGCCGAATCCGGCGACTACGTTGATTACTCCCTTGGGAAGGCCGGCGTCGCTCAGGGCGCGGACCAGGTTGAAGGTGGAGAGTGGAGTGTCCTGTGCTGGCTTGATGACGCAGGTGTTGCCGCAGACGATGGCGGGTAATAGCTTCCAGGAGGAGATGGCCATGGGGAAATTCCAGGGTGTGATCATGCCGCAGACACCGATGGGTTGGCGCACGGCCATGGCGAACTTGTTGGGCATTTCGGAGGGCACGGTGGGGCCGAAGAGGCGGCGGCCTTCGCCGGCGTTGTAGTAGGCGGCGTCGATGGCCTCCTGGACGTCGCCGCGGGTTTCGGCGAGCACCTTGCCCATTTCGCGGGTCATCTCGCGGGCGTACTCTTCTTTACGTTCGATGAGGATTTCGGCGGCGCGGAAGACGATCTCGGCGCGGCGCGGGGCGGGGACGAGACGCCATTTCGCGAAGGCGCGCTTGGCAGCGTCGACCGCGGCATCGACATCGGCCTTGGCTGACTTCTGGAAGATGCCGACTACGTCGCGGGTGTCGGCGGGATTGCGGTCCTCGAAGGTTTCTCCGGTTGAGGATTCTACCCACTCGCCGTCGATGAAGTTCTTCAGGATTTTGGTGGGGGTGTGGCTTAGCGTAGCCGGGGAAGTTAGGGTGTCGGTGGCCATGATTGCTCCTGTTGCTCTTTATGAATGCCTGGATATTGATGCTACAGGGGGTGGGGAAGGTGCGGCAAGGCGGGGCTGGCTAAAGGCTGCGGTGGCGGTGACGGGAACAGCAGGTTCCTCACCGGGCCTTCGGCCCGGTTCGGAATGATAAAGATTTGGGGAGCGTCGCAGTCCTAGATTCCGATGTTCGCGCCGCGAAGGGCGTCCTTGTAGGCTTCGCGGGTTTTGGAGTATTTGGAGTGGGCGTCCTCTTCCTGGAAATGGGCGGCATCCCATTTTTCCCAGGCGACCATGGAATGGTCGGGCGTTGCTAAGGCTTCCTCGGCGCGAATGGTGTCGACCCATTCGTCGGTGGCCTGTTTGTAGGCAAGACGCAATTGATCAAAGTCGGCTGGGCTCATAGCCTCGGAGAGTAATCCTGACCGGGAAGCCCGTCAATCGGACGGTGCATATTTAACGAAAAATTCACAAAGGGCGGCGAGACGAAGCCGATCTCCTCTTCCAGACACTGAGCTACCCAATTCCGCGCTTCAGTGCCAGTGTTTCAGGTTGGGCCAGAGGTCGGCTAGGGTGCCGAATTTCGGGTCACGGCAGATGAAGACGGCGATCTCAGTTTCCAGAGCGTAGGGATTGTCGGCGGAGGTGCCTACGTAGTCGACGTGATCGAATAGTTCTTCCAACCGCTCTCTCCGATCGCCCAGGACGATGAGGCAGTTGCCGGAGTATCCGCGCGGTCCCCAGAGGAAATAAGTGCGATCGCCGCTGAGAGCCGGCGGCAGGCCGTAGCGGCGGCCGAGGAAGTCGATGGCGCCAGCCTGGCCGTAGTCCTGGGCGAATATGCCGCAATCCTTTCGATCCTCCGCGGGGATGCGTTTCCATGCTACGGCAGTTTCGGCGACGATCTCCTGCCATCCGAATTGATCGGCATACCACTGGGGCAGAGTGGCGCCGGCGTGACTGTGTTCTGTGACTGGCGGCTTGAACGGGAGACTGTTGAGATAAGTAATGAATCGATCGATGGGAAGAATGGGCACGACTTGGGGAGAGGCGTGCGCGCCTGCAACGAGCAGAATGATCACGATGAAGCCTGCCAGCGCCGGTTTGAGCCACCCGCGGCGCGTGTACGCGTCCTTTTGGGGAATGAGGAACGATTCGATTACGACTGCTCCTGCGGCCAACAGCATGGGATAGATCGGACCAAGGTAATAATTTTTCCCGTGGAGAACAAAGAAGGTGGTGAAGCAAACCAGATAGCACCAGCCGAGGAAGCGGTACGGTTTGAGGCGCGCCGAGAACAGGAGGGCAAATAATCCCCTGAGCCAAATGAGTGCGGTGACGGGATGAACCAGCAGCGTCTGCTGCAGGAAGTACTGAGGCAGTGGGAGCACGACGTCGCGGCCCTCGGCGCGAATGTTGCGCATCAACTCGAGGAAGGGCCAGTGATAGTGGAGATTCCAGAGCAGGTTCGGCAGGAAGATCAGGAAGGCAGCGAGGCCTCCCAGCCAGATCCAGGGATTGAGGAAGACGCGGCGCTGTGGGGTCAGGAGAAGACCGATTACGATGCCGAAGCCGAAGACGGCGATGGAATACTTCTCTTGCAGGCCGAGTCCGGCGACGACGCCGAACCAGAGCCAGTAGCGGGGACGGTCAAGCTTGATGGCGAGGATGGCGAAGTAGGCGCAGCCCATCCAGAGGTTGGGTTCGAGGCAGTTGGTGCCGAGCAGGCTTCCGTTGGAGAGATATTGTGGCGCGATGACCACGGCGATTGCGCTGAGGAGCAGCGCGAAGCGGCGCCCGCCGAACTCGCGGGCTATAAGGGCGGTCTGCACCACGAGAAGAGAGGAGGCCAGGGCGGGAATGAAGCGGATGCTGCGGAGGGAGTCTCCTAGGATGGCGCGGTTGATGTGGATGAGAAAGGGAATGAGCGGGGGCTGGTCGACATAGCCCCAGGCCAGGTGATCGCCGCAGGATATGTAATCGAACTCGTCACGAAAGTAGCCGTAGCGGTTGTTGAAATAGATGTGGAAGAGCAGCTTGGCGAGCGCGATCAGCCAGATGATCAGCATGCCCCCGGCCAGGAATGATCCGTGGTCGCGGCGGGGTGCGGAGAGGGTTGTAGAAGGGGTGGACACGCCGGAGAAGAATAACGGAAAGACGCGGGGATGTCATGGGCGGCGCGGCGGGTTGTGGCGCAGCTTGGCACGGACGGCAGCGTGCGCACGGAGATCCCTCGTCCCGCTGGAGAAAACGCGGGCCTTCGGGATGACGCCTTAAAGGCGCAGCGTGCTGGGCAGTTGCGCAGGACCCGAAGGAAACCTTAGCGGGGAGCGCAAACGAAGGTAACGTTGCCTGGGGATTACCCATTTTTTGCGCTTATAGGCTTGTGATAACGTTGAAATACCTCTTGATTCCATAGGCTTCAATAAAGGTATTTAGGTTCACGTGTCTTCGTCGACTCGCAAACCGGGCATCCACATCGCGTGGAAAACGGTCACGTATCGCAGTGTGGCGCTGCTGATCGTGGCCGGGGCCGCGATATTTTTTGTCGCGGTACGCTTCACCTTCCCGCAATTTACCGAAAGCGGCATCAAGGCGGCCAGCGGTTTGGCAAGCCGGGCTTTGGAGCGCGTGGCGGGCATGGCACCAGCGGCGGGGAGCGGCATTTCCACGGCGCAGCAGGCGCACTTTACCGCGCTCGACGGCACGGTGCGGGTGAAGAAGGGCAACGGCAATAGCTGGGTGGCTGCGGATTACAACATTCCACTGGAAAAGGGCGATGTGGTGCAGACCGGCTCGGAAGGTATGGCGAAGGTGGTGTTCAACGACGGCACCAGCTATACCGTGAAACAGGATTCGCTGATCGTGATTGAAGAGAACTCAGCCAACGATCAGCAGCAGACGAATGTGGCGGTGGCGGTGAGCACCGGAACTGTGGATCTTTCGACTGCGACTTATTCTCAGGGATCGAAGTCGCAAGTGATTGTGGCGGGAGCGACGGCATCGCTGGCTCCGGAATCGACGGCGCAGGTGCATAACGATCCCAAGGCAGATCAGCACGAAATCCTGATGAAGAAGGGCACGGGCGAGGTCTCGCGCAACGGAGAGACCGTGCAGTTGGCCAACTGGGAGAAAGTGAGTTTCCAGGCGGCGCAAACGCACATGGAGAAGGCCAAAGGGACGGGTCCGCCGACGCCGATTTCTCCGGCGAATATGGCTCCCATCTTCACTTCGGGAGAGTCGACCAAGGACGTGGAGTTCTCGTGGACGGCGATGGCGAATGCGGTGGGATACCGGCTGCGGATTTCGAGGAACCCCTATTTTTCGTCCACCCTGGTTGACAAGAAAGTAAACACCGCGGATGTTACGGTCACAAGCCTGGGCGAAGGAGCGTACTACTGGGTGGTACAGTCGTATGAAGCGTCGGGGAAGGAATCAGTCGAGAGCGAGAAGAACCGTTTTACCATCATTCCTAAGGGGAAGCAGACGGAAGCCATTGACCTGGAGCTGGATCCCTTCATTCAACATGGGCACGTCATTGAAGTGACGGGGAAGACGCAGATTGGGGCACGGGTGATGGTGAACGGGCGGGAAGTCCCGATGATTACCACCGATGGAACGTTCCATTACTTCACACCGCCGCTGGCGACCGGCGAAGCTGTGATTACGGTGACAGCGCAGACGGCGCAGGGCGGAGTGAATACGCAGCAGAAGAAGATCATTATTCAGTAGGCGATCCTTCGGCGGGCAAAAAGCGCCCGCCTCAGGATGACAATCGAAATGGGGTTCCGGGTAAAGCACGAGGAACCTTCGGTCCCGGCAGGGTTGCGGAGCATCTCATAGGCTAGAGAGAGGATGCAGCCGCGCCGGATGGCATAAATCGGGTTCGCCCGGCAACAGTGCGATCAAAGCGGATCGCGAGAAGAGCTTCGTCAATGTCAAAGAACGGATTTCATTCGTCACATTCACACAACCTCAGGTCCCTGTTCAGCTTGTTTTCAAGCGACCTGGCCATCGATCTGGGCACGGCCAACACTCTGGTCTATGCGCGCGGCAAGGGCATCGTGGTCAATGAGCCCTCGATCGTCGCCATCAACAAGAACACGGGCGAAGTGGAGGCCGTGGGCAAAGAGGCGAAAGAGATGCTGGGCCGCACGCCGGGCAACATCGTAGCCATTAAGCCCATGAAGGACGGCGTGATCGCCGACTTCAAAGTCACAGAGAAGATGCTGAACTACTTTATTCAGAAGGCGCACAACCGGAAGATGCTGGTGCATCCGCGGATCGTGATCGGGGTGCCTTCGGAAATTACACAGGTGGAAAAGCGCGCGGTCATGGACTCGGCCTATCGCGCCAAGGCCAGCGAAGTACACCTGGTGGAGCAGGCCATGGTGGCGGCGATCGGCGCCGGGCTGCCGATTACGGAACCGAGCGGCAACATGGTGGTCGACATTGGCGGCGGCACGACCGACATCGCGGTGATTTCGCTGAGCGGTATCGTTTACTCGCGTTCGGTGCGGATGGCTGGCAACCAGATGGATGAAGCCATCATGAATTATCTGAAGCGGAAATATAACCTGCTGATCGGTGAACGTACCGCCGAACAGATCAAGATGGAGATCGGCTCGGCGCACCAGCTCGATAAGCCGATGACGATGGAGATCAAGGGGCGCAACCTGATTGAAGGCGTGCCGAAAACCATTACAGTCGATGACGGCGAGATTCGCGAGGCGCTGAGCGAGTGCGTTTCGACCATCATGAATGCGATTCGCGTGGCTCTCGAGCGCACGCCTCCCGAGCTTTCGGCCGACATCAGCGATCGCGGGATTGTGCTGACCGGGGGTGGGGCGCTGCTGAAGAATCTGGATAAGCGCATCCGGGAAGAAACCGGGCTGCCGGTTTCGATTGCCGACGATCCGCTGTGCAGCGTGGTTCTGGGCACGGGCAAGATGCTCAGCGACTTTAAGCTGCTGAGGAAGATTTCGATCGAGTAACGTCGAGTCCCGAGTCGCGAGTCCCGAGCCGTGCGGTGCAACCTACGATGGCTCATCAACGATTTTTCTCGGTACTCGGTACCAGGGACTCGCAACTGTTTTTATGGAATCCATGCTTGGCCGTTACCGAAACCTGACCATTCTGGTGGGAGTGTTGTTTCTGCAGGTGCTGGGGCTAGCGGTGCAGGTGAAGCGGAGCGCCGATGCGGAGGATACTCGCTTAATCCGCATCTGGGCGGTGCGCGCGATTACTCCTTTCGAGCGCGGGCTGGTCTGGGTGCAGAACAGCGGCAACAATCTTCTGCACGATTATCTGCTGCTGCGCGGGGTGCGGGCCGAGAACCTCCAACTCAAAGAAAAGATAGAGAAGATGAAGCTGGACGAGGCGCGGCTGACGGAAGACGCCATCCAGGCACAGCGGCTGCAGTCGCTGCTGGCGTTCAAGGAGCAGTTCATCTCGAAGACGGTGGCGGCGCAGGTGATTGGCTCGAGCGGAAGCGACCTCTCCCGGTCCATCTACATCGACAAAGGCGAAAACGCAGGCCTGAAGCCGGATATGGCGGTGATTACGGCCGGCGGCATCGTGGGCAAGGTGTGGGTTGTGTATCCTTCGACTTCGCTGGTGCTGATGATCAATGATCAGAGCAGCGGAGTGGGCGTATTTCTGGAAAAATCGCGGTTGCAGGGTGTGCTGCGCGGAACTCCCAATGGCGAGTTGATTCTGGAACGGGTGATGAATGATGAGCAGGTCGCTCCCGGAGAAGTTGTTTTGAGCAGTGGAGGCGACCAGATCTTTCCCAAAGGATTGCCGGTGGGCACGGTGAGCAAAGTAGGTCCGGGCAGAGAGATGTTTCTGAGCGTCAAGGTGAATCCGGCGGCTGACTTGAGCCGATTGGAAGAAGTTCTGATCGTGACCGAAAAACAAGAACGGGAAGCTGTGGCGGATAGCGGCACGAAGGTGCGAGCGGCGGATATTCTGGCGCGGCGGCTGCCTTCCGTGCCGGATAAGCCTGCGGCGGTGGCGGTTCCTGCAGGAAATGCTGCTGCAAAGTTGCCCAACGGCGCGGATAAGCCAGCGACCGCTTCTGCAACGAAGTTAGTGAACAAGGCTGCCGGGGCATCGGGCGCTGCGGGCGGCGCGACCGCGGCCGGGCAGCCATCTACCGGGGTTCTGAAGAAAGTTGTGCAGAAGCCGGATTCCGGCGATTCCGAGACGAATGGTGGGACTGGGAGTGCGGCCTTGACCGGTACTCCGAGCGATACTGCGAATGGTACTTCAAGCGGCGCTCCGAATTCTGCGAATTCTCCGGCGAAACCGGCGACGGCGCAGCCCAAGCCCGCAGCACCCCAACCCGCTCCGCGAACTGCTCCACCACCCGCTGCCGCGGAAGATAATCCTCACTAGCGTGCCCATCACTTACACATCTGAGGAGCAGATTGAGGTTTACCGGTTCAGCATTCCGGTGACCGTGGGCGTGCCGTTGCTCGCGCTGTTCCTGCAAGCGTTCCTGCCGCGGCGGATTCCTTACTTTTCCTATCTCGACCTGCCCTTGCTGGTAACGATTTACTTCGGCATGGCGCGGCGCAACCCGATTTCCGGTCTGTTGACCGGAGCGGGGATTGGGCTGGTGCAGGACATGATGGGGCCCTATCCGATCGGAATCTATGGGATCGCGAAGACGGTGGTGGGGTACCTGGCGTCGTCCTTGGGCGTCAAGCTGGACGTAGAGAATGCTGGCACGCGCCTGCTGGTCACTCTCGTGTTTTATCTGGTTCATGCTGCCGTCTATTTTACGGTAGCGCGGGGCATGGTGAACCTGACGCTGAATTGGAGCTGGAGCCGGGGAATCCTGGCCGGGCTGGCGAACGCCGTGGTGGGCGTGGCGTTGTACTTTGTGCTGGATAAATTTAAGCAGAGAACGTGAAACCAGTTGCCAGCTGCCAGTGGTCAGTTGCCAGTGAAATCGGTGCAAGCTGTGACTTCCGTTACCCGCGTCGACACTGCTGAGGCTCCGCGGAAGATTACAATAAACCTGAAAGCTCCAGCACATTCAACTTTGAGATTGTGACCAGTTCCGAACCAGAGAAATCTCGGAAGAGGTTTGTCTGGCAACTGGTCACTGGCAACTGGGAACTGAATTATGTTCGGTCGTGACGACAAAGTATCGGCAATACGCCTGACGGCGGCGCAATACGTAATCCTGGGCATCTTCCTTGTGCTGGCCTACGGGCTGTGGAAGCTGCAGGTCATGGAGAGCGGGCGCTACGCCTCGGCGGCGGAAAAAAACCGCATTCGCAATGTGCCGATTCTCGCGCCCCGGGGCAAGATTCTGGACCGCGAAGGGCGCATCATTGTAGACAACTATCCATCATTTTCGGCGCTGCTGCTGCGCGATTCCTCCCGCGACCTCAATGCGGACGCGGAGCTGATTGCGCAAGGGCTGCATCTGGATCCGAACGAAGTGCGCACCCGGATTCGCCACTTCGCTGCGATGCCGCAGTACCAGCCGATCTTTCTGAAGGAAGACATCACTCCGGATGAGCTGGCATTTATCGACGCGCATCGCAACGAACTGCCGGAACTGGACACGATCATGGCGCACCGGCGCCTGTATCCACGTAACGGGTTCATGGCGCACCTGATCGGCTACGTGGGCGAAGTGACGGAAGACATGCTGAACCAGCCGCAGTTCGAGCTTTATAGCCCGGGCGATGTGGTGGGAGTTTCTGGCGTGGAGCGGCAGTACAACACTACGCTGATGGGGACGAACGGAGCGCGACGGGCGCTGGTGAACAGCCATGGCCGCGAAGTGGGCTTGCTGGGAGAAACGGATGCGATCCCCGGAAAACAGTTGAAGCTGACGCTGGATATCGATCTGCAGATCGCGGCTGAGGAAGCGCTGGAAGGCAGGAACGGCGCGATCGTCGCGATGGACCCGCGGACGGGGGAAATCCTGGCGATGGTGAGCCGGCCGACCTTCGATCCCAACGATTTTGCGGTGCGGGTGTCGCGCGATCAATGGAACAAGCTGGTCAATGATGAAGACCATCCGCTGCTGAACAAGGCAATTCAGGCGCAGCTGGCGCCGGGCTCGACCTTCAAGATCATCATGGCGACGGCGGGGCTGCAGGAAGGGATTGCGCAGGACATGAAGGTCAATTGCACCGGCGGCGCAGAGTTTTACGGGCGCTACTTCAAGTGCTGGGTAGTGGCGGAGCATCGCACACATGGGATTACCGACATTACTAAGGCGATTTACCAGTCCTGCGACGTGTTCTTTTATACGCTGGCGGAAAAACTCGGAATCGAGAAGATTGCCAAGTATGCGATGGCGTTCGGCCTCGGGCAGAAGACCGGGATCGATCTCCCGCAGGAAGTCAGCGGGGTGATGCCGTCGGAGGAGTGGAAGATCCGCAACTTCAAACAGAAGTGGTATGCGGGAGAAACGATTTCTGTGGGCATTGGGCAAGGAGCGGTCGCGGCCACGCCGATCCAGATGGCGCGGGCCATTGGCGCCATCGCCAGCGGAGGACGGCTGGTGCGGCCGCATGTGACCAACCCCACCGATCTTCCGCCCGGGGTGATTCCAGCAACCAATGCGCCCGACGAGACGACCGTGCCGTTCGACCCCAAAAATTGGGAGATCATCACCGATGCTATGGCGGATGTTGTGAATCCGGCGACTCCGGAGAACCCGATGGGAGGGACTGCAAAACTCTCCCATCTCCAGGGCATCGACTTCGCCGGCAAAACCGGTAGCGCACAGACCATCAGCAACGCGTTGAAGGCGAAGCTGGGCGCTGCAGGCAAGGCGAACTTCAAGGACAACGGCTGGTTCGTGGGAGTAGAACCGCGGCGGAATCCGGAGATCGTGGTCTGTACGTTGCTTGAAGAAGGCGAGCATGGATACCTGGCTGCACGCACCGCTGCGAAGGTGATCAAGGCATTCGTTGACAAGGAACGGCGGGAGCCTGCGAAGCTGGCCGAGAAGTCGAAGTCCGGAAAAGTTGAGGTTGGAGCCGTCTGGACGACACCGAAGCCGAGTGAGGGCCTGGACCAGGAAGAGTTGAAGGCAGGGCGTTTTTTTCTCGAGGTTGCGAAGAAGCCTGCAGCCTTGGCGGTGGCTGCGCCGGGGATTACCAGTACCCAGTATCTAGTACCCAGTACCGGGAAAGTGCAATGAGGGGATTAAGCGAAATCACGTTCAGGGAGGCGTTTACTCGGTACTCGGTACTGGGTACTGGATACTGATGTCACGTTACGTTTCATTCCGCGATTTTGACTGGCTCCTGCTGGTCTTTGTGCTGATGATCTGCGGTCTGGGGGTCATGGAGATCCACAGCGCGACCATACACACGAAGTTCGCCGGCTCGCACCTCCGGCAGATTTATTGGGTTCTGGGCGGCGTCGGGGCCATGTTTGTGATCAGTGCGGTTAATTACCAGGTGCTGCTGGACCGGATCCACTGGTTTTACATAGCGGCGGTTGCTTCTCTGGTGGCGGTGCTGCTGTTCGGGCAGAAGTTTCTCGGGGCGAAGCGTTGGATCAAGATGCCCGGTGGCAATCACTTTCAGCCTTCCGAATGGGTGAAGCTGATCCTCATCTTGGCGATGGCGAAGTTCTTTGCGGATTTGCGGCACCGGGAACTATCCTGGCCGGATTTCATGAAGGCTGGGGCGATTGTCGTGATCCCGATGCTGCTGGTCATGAAGCAGCCCGATCTGGGAACAGCCCTGACCTATGTTCCTATTGCCGTGATGGGAGTGTTTCTGGGCGGGTTGCAGTGGAAGCAGGGGTTAACGGTCGCTTTGCTGGCTGGAGTCGCGGTGGGGGCAGTGTTTTTTATCCCGCAGGTTCACGTTTTGAAATCTTTCCAGAAGCAGCGACTTACCAGTTTCCAGCACCCGGAAGACGATCCCCAGGGGTCGGGGTACCAAGTTGAGCAATCCAAGATTGCGGTGGGTTCGGGGGGGTTGTGGGGTGGGAAAGGCTCGCAAACACACGGTGCTTTCCTGCCTGTCCCACAAACGGATTTTATTTTTGCGGCGTTTGCCGAGGAGCATGGATTCGTGGGCGCGCTGGGGGTTCTGCTGTTATACTTCATAGTGCTGATGCGTTTGACCCAGAACGCGCAAACCGCGCCCGACCGTGCGGGAACGTTCGTGGTGATGGGTGTGGTGGCTGTGCTTAGCTTCCATATCCTGGTCAACGTTGGCATGGTGGTCGGGTTTATGCCGGTCACCGGAATACCTTTGCCTCTAATGAGTTACGGCGGGTCTTCCGTGTTATTCATGTTCCTGGCGCTGGGCATGGTGATGAACGTTCGAATGCGCCGCTTTGTGAATTAGCTGGCGTAGAAGGTAATAAAAAAGAGCCAGCTAGTCCAATAGGATTAAATACAAGGTTTGTGATTCTTGAACTGGATTCCTGAACAGGATTCCAAAACCGGATTCCTGAACCTGGAAGACGGCAGGGAGCAGTTGCTGCGCCAAGAGGCGCAGCCCCAAAAATATCGATCGCCCTCGCGTAAAGGGGGCATTTCACCGGCTAGACGAGCAGTAGAAGGCCGGGCAGGATTGAAGCTATAACGCTGCTGGCAGGGAAACGGCCCCCCGACTGGAAACGGTCTGAGAGTGCGGTCACAAACCCGGCAGACGTAAAGCGAACAGTGCAAAAGATACCCAAGCTTGTGCAGCGGATCCGGTTAGGGAGAAACCTCCTTAGCCCCAGCCGTCCCCCATGCGGGGCTCGTGTCGCGTCGCTCGATCCTCCCGTTTCCTTCCTCGCTCTGCCCCGGTGAAGCCTGCCCGACTGAATTAGTCAGGGTGGGACCGGAGTATCAATGAACAAGGAGTTATTTGTATCTTCCACGCCGCACGAGACCAAGGTGGGGCTGGTAGAAGATGATCTGCTCGCGGAAATCTACCTCGAGCGCGAAAATGAATACACCCTGGCGGGGTCCATTTACAAAGGACGCGTGACCCGGGTGCTGCCCGGAATGCAATCTGCCTTCGTCGACATCGGTCTGGAGCGCGATGCCTTCCTATACGTTTCCGACTTTATGGAGTTGGAAGAGCACGACGAGGATTTGACCGACGTTGTGCCGGCAAATCGTGCAGTGCAGGATCTGCGGCCCCAGGCGGGGCCGGTTGCCTCGTCTCTGGAAGGTGAAGAACACGGCGAAGGTCTGGCTTCCGCGGACGCTGGTGAAGGCCAACCCGCGTTTGAGCAGGGGTCGGCGCCTGGGGAATACGACACCGGAGTCCGGCATTCTGCGCCTGCGGGCGTGGGGCAAGAGTCCTTGGATGGCGGAACCCGGGATGGCGGAAACCGGGAGGGCGCGGACCGGGAGCGCGGCGGGTTCCGGGGACGACGCCGTCGCCGTGGCGGACGTCGCGATGGGCGTGGCGAAGGCCGTGGTGAAGGCCGCGGCGATGGAAGGAACGAGAGCCGCAACGAAGTACGAAGCGATGGGCGTGAGCGTAGCTCGGAGCCACGCTTTGCACGGCCCCCGATCGAGAGTGTCCCTGTTCCAGTGGCTCCGCGAGCTCAGGAATCAGGGAGATCCCAGCAGTTCGGACCGCCGGCGGGATATCAGCCGATACTGCTTCCAGGAGAATCGATCTCGAAATATCGCGGAATGACCCAGGCACCGATGGTGCAGGAACGGCACTCGCCAGGCACTGCAACTGAAACGAGTTCCGCTCCGATTTCAGCGCCACCCTCGGCGCCTGCGGCCCCCGTGGCCGTGACCTTTCCAGAAGATGAGCCCATCTTTGCCGGTTCTAGTGCCAGCGCAACTCCGATTGCCGAAGCGGTGGTGCAGGAGCGCGACGATTCGCGCCACGTGCAAGAAGATCACGTCGAAGCGGCATCGACCTCGGTCGACTGGAACCGTGAATTTCGCCGGCAAGAGCTGGCAGACCAGGCTGCCTCGAGCGGCGCTAGTGACGCGCAAGAAATTACGGAAGAGGTTGTCGAAGAAGAGAAGGAGATTGCAACTCGATTCGAGCATTCGGATCGGCCAGCGCCTCCGGCCCGCGAGCCTGCCCGCGAATCAGAAGCCCCCGTTTTCGCAGCTCCCGTTTTTGCGACCCCGGGAACGCTCGAAGAGGAGACTATCGACGAGGAAGAAGCGGATACCGTCCGCTATGAAGAATCGTCGGATGAAGGCTATGACGAGTTTGAGGAAGAGACTCGGGCGGCGGCCGGCCAGCTTTCCGAGGTCCGTGAAACTGTGGATGAAATCCACATGGCGTCGTTGGCCGACGCGGGCGTAACCCCTGCTGCAGGAACTGCAGAGGGTGAGGACGATACCGAGGAACTGGAACTGGAAGAGGCGCAGGCCGAAGCCGAGGCCCTGCTCGATGCCGAAGCCCGCGGGACCGGTGCGGTCGATGCCCGGGCCGAGGTTCGGGCTCCGGCGGGGACGGCTGGTTACACGCAGCGGGCGCCGCGTCCGCGTCCGGGTTTTGACCGGCAGCGCGGTGGCGGACGCCGTGGTGGTGGGCGCCGGTTCCCGCGCCGTGAGGCGCATGAAGTTCCGAAGATCAGCGATTTGCTGAAGGAAGGCCAGGAAATCCTGGTACAGATTGCGAAGGAGCCCATCGGCAAGAAAGGCGCGCGCATTACCAGCCACATCGCCCTGCCGGGGCGGTTTCTGGTCTATATGCCGACCGTGAACCATACTGGGGTTTCACGCAAGATCGCGTCCGACGAAGAACGGCAACGGCTGAAACGAATCGTGTTGAGCGAGCGCGAAAACGGCCATGGCGGCTTCATTGTCCGCACCGCGGCACAGAACGCGGGTGAAGATGAACTGCGGGCTGACATTCGCTTTCTCAAGGGCCTGTGGAATGACATCAAGACGCGTTCCGAGGCTTCAAAGCCCCCGGCGTTGATCTATCACGATCTCAACGTGGTCGAGCGCGTTTTGCGCGACCAGGTTACATCTGACTTCTCCGTGATCTGGGTCGATACCGAACCCGAGTACGAGCGCATTCTGCGCTTCTTCAATCGCTTTCAGCCTGGTCTGGTCAAGCGAGTGAAGCTCTACACCAAGGAGACGCCGCTGTTTGAGCAGTTCGGCCTGAAAGAAGAGATGGACAAGGCGCTCAAGTCAAAGGTGTGGCTGAAGAGCGGCGGCTACATTGTGATCAACCAGACCGAGGCGCTGGTCGCGATCGACATCAACACTGGCAAGTACGTGGGCAAGACTTCGCGCCTGGAAGACACGATCGTCAAAACCAACGTGGACGCGATCAAAGAGATTGTGCGGCAGATTCGGCTGCGCGATCTGGGCGGCATCATCATCATCGACTTCATTGACATGGATGAGCGCCGCAACCGGCAGCGCGTGATGCAGGCGCTGGAAGAGGAACTGCGCCACGACCGTGCGCCGTCGAAGGTGCTGCAGTTCAACGATTTCGGCCTAGTCGCGATCACTCGCAAACGCGTGAAGCAATCACTTGAACGCACGATCGGCGCGCCGTGTCCCTATTGCCAGTCGACTGGTTACGTGAAGTCGCTGACCACGGTGGCGAACGAGATTTACGTCGAGATGCGCAAGATGGCTAAGCACCTTGTGCAGGAAGACGTGATGCTGCGCGTGCATCCCGATGTCGCGAAAGAATTGAAAGCCAACAACGGGCGCCTGCTGAACGAGATGGAAGAGCTGACGAAGCGGACCATCATCGTGAAGAGCGATCCCGCGCTGCATCAGGAGCAGTTCGATATCAACTAACTTGTGGCTGCTGGCTTCCAGCTACCGATTTGCAGAGACGGACGGAAACGCCCGTCTTTTGTTTTGAGGTGGTGCGGCATCCGAAGCGTAAGAAATTAGGATCTAACTGCCCGGATGGGCCAAAGCTTTCACTGCCAGATCAGAGCGCTCGCGGAGTTTCTGCACGGTTTCACGGATGGCTTTGGCCGATGCGGCGTCGTCTTTGGTTTCGGCCGTTTTGGCTACGCCCGCGGCTTCTTCGGTGGTGGTGCTGGCGATGTCGAGCAAGACTACCAGCGCGTCGGCGTGGAGCTTCCATAGCGAGGACATGCTCTGGCTGCGTTTGAGTTCTTCGAGTTCGGTGTTGACGCGGGCCACGCAGGAAACCAGGCGGATCAGCGAGCGCGCGACATCGGCGCGAAGGCTCTTCTCTTCGAGGAAGCTGGCGTTGTAGGCGTCGGCTTCGGGCGTGGTCAGTGTCAGATTGAAGAAGCGCATGGGCACAATCTGGCGATACTTGGGATCGGCCACGCGAACAAAGACGCGAATCGATTCTTCGACGCGGCGGAGTTTGCCCTCTTCTGCAGAGATTTGCTGGGCCGTAATCGCCGGAGGCTGGAAAGTCTGGGCTGCTACGGGCGCTTTGGCAGCCGCAGTCCGGGCGGGTTTAGCAGCGGCGGCCGATCCGCGGGAAGCGCGCGGTTTGTCTCCGTCGGCTGGCGCGAGCAATGACCGGCGGATTGGCGGTCTCCGGTCCAGTTCCTTCTTCAAGCGTGAGACGCGGCGAAATTTCTCGAGAGCACCGTTGTAGTCGGCCTGGAGCATTTCTTTCTGCTCGATCGCGGCCACGTGTTCGACCGTGACTTCGACGCCGTCGACTGTGCTCAGAATGCTACCGCCCATCTCGTCCAGTGCCTGGGCAAATTGTTTGATCTCACCGAGAGCCTTGGTGAAAAGGAGGTCGAAACGCGCGCCAAACGCGGCGTTGTGAGCGGCCACCGTGGCCAGCACGCCGGGATGATAAAAGGAAGCGTCCAGCCAGCGCTTCAATTCGCGGACTCGCGAAACGATGCCGGAATCGATTAGCGAATTGAAATCCCGATAGCGGGCAATCTCTTCCCGCAGGGGATCGAAATTCCGCAGCAGCTGCACGTGCTCTTCGGGCAGCGAGGGCACGTCGGTATCGGCGAGAATCTCGATCAAAGCGATTTCGAAGGGAGAAAGCGGCAGCGCTCCGTCGAGACCATAGCCGTGCTGCTGCCACTGACCCTGGACTCGGGGATGGCGGTAAAGGAATGTTGCAATCAGATCCGTTTTGTCGCGGTTGACTTCGCTGGCCTCGCGGCGGCGCACGAAGTAGCGAAGCAGGGCCTCGGCGACTTCGGAATCCGTGTCGGGAGTGAGCGCCTGGCGCAGCATGGCGGGCGTAATGGCCATGTCGAGCAGATGCAGCCAGCGATACATGCGGGAAAGAGTTTCCGGCAGGTCGCCTTCGGAGTGGCGGAGCGAGACCTCGTCGAGCCCGCTGGGGATAGGGACATCTCCGCCGAGCGAGTCGCGCAACAGTTTTTGATAAAAACCCTGGACTGTCGCCAGGATTGCCAGCTCAAACTTAAGATCCTCGGCCAAGAAACGCTCCCGCGAGCGAGATCCTCCCCGTTGATTGGGGGAATTCTTTACTGCTGTTCAAGTAAAGACGAAAGTCATTGGGTACCGCAAGTTACTACCGGAGTGGGACTATCACGGTTGCTTCGGTTTTCTGGAGGTACATGGACTTCCGGGTATGAGAGAGTTTCAGAAAACCACAGTTTTATTGCCATAAAGAAGGACGCGGTTTTCGACGTGCCAGCGGACGGCACGGGAGAGGACGACTTTCTCGAGGTCGCGGCCTTTGCGGATGAGATCGTCGACGGTGTCTCGGTGGGAGACGCGGACGACGTCTTGTTCGATGATGGGACCGTCGTCGAGGACTTCGGTGACGTAGTGACTGGTTGCCCCAATCAGCTTTACGCCGCGCTCGAAGGCTTGATGGTATGGGCGGGCCCCGACGAAGGCGGGCAGGAACGAGTGGTGGATGTTGATGATGCGCTGTGGATAGCGATTGACGAAGTCGTTCGAGAGAATCTGCATGTAGCGCGCGAGGACGAGGAAATCGCCCTTGTGCGCTTCGATTAGGGAATGAATTTGGTCTTCGGCCTGGCGCTTGTTGTCTTTTGTACTCGAGATGACCGTGTAGGGGATTTTGTAAAAGTCGGCAACGGGCTGGTTATCCGGGTGGTTGGAGATGATCAGCGGGATCTCGCAGGCCAGCTCGCCGCTCTGATGACGGTAGAGAAGATCGACCAGGCAGTGATCGTACTTCGAGACCAGGATGATCATGCGCGGGCGATGCGAGGACTGCGCCAGTCGCCACTTCATCTGGAACTTCTCTGCAATGGGAGAGAAATGTTTGGCGAAGTCGGTGAGGTCTTTATCGGTGAGATCTTTATTAGGGAGATCGATGTCGAAATCTTTGGGATCGAACTCTACGCGCATTAGGAAGAGGCCGGATTCCTCGTCGGCGTGTTCGTCGGCATGCAGGATGTTGCCGTTGTGGCGGTAGACGAAGTCGGCGATGGTGGCGACTTCGCCTTTGGCGTCGGGGCAACTGACCAGAAGGATGGCGGAGTTCTTCATGTCTACGGGCAGCGTGGTCAGCGGCCTTTCTTGCGTTCGTTCTCCGCGATGCGCGCCTTCACCAACCTCTTCAGAAGAGCGGCAGGTAAAGGTTTGTTGGGCGCGAAGCGAATGGTGCCTTTCGAGGTTTGGAAGTTTTTGAGTTCATCCTTGAACTCGATGGTTGGACCCGCGCCGGGGAACAGGCTGCAATGATCTGAAAAGGCGCCGAAACTCGCGACCATTCCTTTGTACTTAAATGTCGGCATGCCGTAGCTGATTCCCTCGGTCGCCTCGGGCGGTGCGACGGAGCGAATGACTGCGCGAACTTTCTTCAAGGTGGTGCGGGCGGGTTCGGGGACGCGTTCGAGGTATTCGTCCACGGTCCTAGGAACTTTGGTTGTCTTCCCCTTTTTTTTCACTGGCCGACCTCATCTCTTCCTTAACTGCTTCAAAATCTCTCGCGCGGCATTTGCTCCGGAGCCGCCGGTTAAGCCTGCACCAGGATGTGTGCCGCTGCCGCAAAGATAGAGGTTTTCGATCGGCGTGCGATAGCGTGCCCAGTCCAGCAGTGGACGCATGGTAAAGAACTGGTCGAGCGCAAGGTCGCCGTGGAAGATCTGACCGCCGGTTAGTCCGTAGACTTCCTCCAGATCAAGTGGGGTGATGATCTGGTGGGTCAGGATCATCTCGGGTAGGTTCGGGGCATATTGCGCGAGCGTCTGCACTACCGTCTGGCCGAGGGCTTTGCGCTGATCTTCCCAGTCGCCTTTCAATTTGTATGGCGCGTACTGCATGTAGATCGACATCACGTGCTTGCCTGCGGGCGCGAGCGTGGGATCGGTTAACGATGGGATGGTGGCTTCGAGATAGGGCTGGCGCGAGAAGTTGCCATACTTCGATTCGTCGAAGGCACGCTCGAGATAGTCGATTTCGGGGCCGATGTGAATGCGTCCCTTGAGCGCGGAGCCGTCTCCGTTTGTCAGGGCGGTGAAGGTCGGCAAGCCGGAGAGCGCGAGGTTGACCTTGGCCACGGTGCCGTTCCCGCGGTAATGCTGCAGCTTTTGCACGAAGTCAGGGGAAAGATGCGTGGGATCGGTGAGCTTGAGCAGGGTGCGCTTCGGGTCGGCATTGGAGATTACGGCTTTGGCGCTGATTTCTTCGCCGGTCGAAAGCAGCACGCCGGTGGCTGCGCCGTCTTTCACGCGAATCTCGATGACTTCGGCTGCGGTGCGAATCTCGGCGCCGGCCGCTTTTGCGGCGGAAGCCATGGCTTGCGTCAGCTCACCCATTCCACCCGCGGCGAAGAATGCCGAGCCTGCGGGATGAGAATCGCCGGCCGCGCGGATGAGCAACTGGAGGCTGCTGCCGGCTGACCATGGTCCGAGAAAGGTTCCGAAGATTCCCCGCGCCGCGATGACCGCGCGCAATAGCTCAGTCTCGAAATATTCTGCGACCAGATCCGCTACGGCCATTGGTCCCCAACGCAGGACGCGGTACATATCCCGCTTGCCGAGGTTGCGCAGGGCGCGGCCGGTTTTGAGCATGCTCCAGAGATCGCCGCCGCTGGGGTGATCGATGTCAGGCGGCGTCGTGGCAAGCGCTTCGGCGATTACTTTGCTGATCTTTTCCAGAGATTTCTCGAACTCGGGATACTTCGTCGCGTCTTTTTGCGAGAACGCGGCGATCGACTGCGCGGATTTATTTGCGTCCTGGTAGAGCGAAAGGGCGCGGCCGTCGGGCGAGAGCGCCGTTACGCAGGTGTCTGGCGTGATCAGCCTGAGGCCATGTTTTTCCAGTTGCATGTCACGGATGATGTCTGGACGTATTGGGCCCGCAGTGTGGGCCAGCGTGGAGCAACGGAAGCCGGGATGAAATTCGTCAGTGATGGCGGCGCCGCCGACCTGCGGTCTGCGCTCGAGTACAAGCGGCTTGAATCCCGCTTTCGCGAGGTAGAACGCGGTGACGAGCCCGTTGTGGCCGCCGCCGATGATGACGATGTCGCGCACGCTGCTTGTGGTCTCGGGCATGTTAAGCGGCTCCCTTGAGGTCTTTCAGCATTTCGAGAGCTGCGAGACGGCCGGGAGCGCCCATGATGCCGCCGCCGGGATGAGTGGCGGAGCCGCACATATAAAGATTCTGAATGGGGGTACGGAAGCGCGCGTACCCCGGAGCTGGGCGCAGGAAGAAGAGTTGCTCCAGCGAGAGTTCGCCCTGGAAAATGTTGCCTTCACTCAGTCCCCACTCGCGTTCGAGATCGAGCGGAGTGATTACTTGCTTGTGCAGGATGATGTCTTTGATGTTTGGTGCGTACTCGGCGATGGTGTTGACGACGGTGTCGCCGAAGGCTTCTTTCTGGTCGTCCCAGTTCAGGCCGGGGCGGAGCTTGTAAGGCGCGTACTGCACGAAGCAGGAGAGCACGTGTTTACCGGGCGGCGCGACCGAGGGATCGGTCAGCGATGGGATGACCATGTCGATGTAGGGGCGGCGCGAGAAGTTGCCGTACTTGGCGTCATCGTAGGCGCGCTCCATGTATTCGACGGAAGGTGAGATGGACATCGCGCCGCGCAGATGAGGGCCCACACCAGGCATGCATTTAAAGTTCGGGAGACCATCGAGCGCCATGTTCACTTTGCCGGAAGACCCGCGGTATTTGAAGCGGTTGATGTCTTCGAGGAAGTCGGCGGGAAGTTGGTCGGCTTCGATGAATTTGTTGAAGGTTAGTCTGGGATCGACGCTGGAGGAAATTGTTTCGGCGTAGATTTCATCGCCGTTCGCGAGGACGACTCCTTTGGCCTTGCCATCTTTGACGATAATCTTCGCGATGGCGGCTTGAGTGCGAATCTCGACTCCGGCTTCGCGAGCGGCGTCGGCGATGGCATTTGAAATTGCTCCGGTGCCGCCGCGGGCAAAGCCCCAGGCACGGAACGCGCCGTCAATTTCTCCCATGTAGTGATGGAGCAGAACGTAGGCTGTGCCCGGGGAGCGCACGCCGAGGAATGTGCCGATGATTCCCGAGGCTGACATTGTTGCTTTGAGGACGTCGGTTTCGAACCATTGATCCAGAAAATCGATGGCGCTCATGGTCATGAGCTGGACCTGGTTGTATTTGTCGTAGCTCGACATGCCCTGGAAGCGGCGTCCGATGAAAAGCAGCTTCATCAGTTCGCGAGGGTTCAGCGTGTTCGGGTCGGGCGGGACCATGCTGAGGATCGGCTTCACGAAGCGGCACATGGCTTGCATGGCTTTGCCGAATTCGTCGTAGGCCTCGGCGTCGACGCGAGAGTGGCGGGCGATTTCGCGATGAGTCTTGCCGTGGTCGTTCACGCGCCATAGGTAATCGCCACTGGGCATGGGCGTGAACGTGCCGTCGAGTGGGAGGATTTCGAGGCCGTGGCGGGGGAGATCGAGGTCGCGGATGATTTCCGGCCGCAGCAGCGAGACAACGTACGAGCAGACCGAGAACTTGAAGCCGGGGAAGACCTCTTCGGTGCAGGCCGCGCCGCCGAGGATGTGGCGGCGTTCGAGGACGAGCACTTTTTTGCCGGCCCGCTGGAGGTAGGCGGCGTTGACAAGTCCATTGTGGCCGCCGCCGATTACGATTACGTCATATGAATTGGCCATAAGCTCTTAGCCTTTATTGTTCGCTTGCCGTTTGAGAATGGGGACGAAGAATAGTAGCGCAGTTTTGGGGCGCGCGTATCAGAGGCCGCTGAGCAGGACGCTCCAGCTGCGGAGGACATTCGACGGGATCGGTGAGAGAGAGTGCATGGCTGCGAGTCGAAGGGCCATTCTACCGGGAATGGGGACTTTTGTCTGCACATTTGCGCGGCGGTGACTAGTGGTCATGCGCCGGGCGGGTTGCTGCGCGAGTCTGTCGGTGCATATAATCCGGCTTCGACCTAATTTCTTCGAGGGAACTACTTTGCCGATTGGAACAGCGTTTCACGAGAGAACATTTCCGCTTTGCCACAGCTTGAGTTACCGCGAGTGGTCGGGATATTACACGGTCAGCGTGTATGAGGTGCATCACGAGCACGAGTACAATGCCATCCGCAATGCAGCGGCGCTGATTGATATTTCTCCGCTCTACAAGTATTTGATTACCGGCAAAGACGCGACACGGCTGGTGAACCGCGTGATTACGCGCGACGTCAACAAGGTGAAAGTCGGGCAGGTTATTTATTGCTGCTGGTGCGATGAAGAGGGCAAGGTCATCGACGATGGGACGATTTCGCGGCTGGAGGAAAATGTTTATCGGTGGACGGCGGCCGACCCGAGCCTGCGCTGGTTTCGCCAAAACGGCCTGAACATGGATGTGCAGGTCGAAGATATTTCCGAGAAAGTTGCGGCACTGGCCTTGCAGGGGCCGACTTCGGCGAAGCTGCTGAAGGCTGTAGCTGACGCCGACATTGCGAACCTGAAATATTTTCGCGTGACTCGAGGGAAGATTGCGGGCGTGCCGGTGGACATTTCGCGGACTGGGTATACCGGCGATCTGGGATATGAGATCTGGGTGCCGTGGAATGACGCGGTGAAGGTTTGGGATGCGCTGACGGAGAAGGGAAAGCAATTTGATCTGCATGCGGCGGGCATGCTGGCGCTGGATGTGGCGCGGGTGGAAGCTGGGCTGCTGCTGATTGAAGTGGATTACTCGAGTTCGAAGAAGGCATTGATTCCGTCGCAGAAATATTCGCCGTATGAGTTGGGTTTTGGCAAGATGGTGCATCTGGAAAAAGAGAATTTCATCGGCAAACGGGCGCTTGAGCAAGACTTCATGAATGGCGTGCCGCGGCAACTCGTGGGCGTGGAAGTGGATTGGACGGACGTTGAGGCGCTGTATGAGCGCTACGGACTGACTCCGGCTGCTCCGAGCCAGGCTTCGCGCGTAGCAGTGCCTTTGTACTCCGGAGAGAAACAGGTTGGTAAGGCTACGACTACGAGTTGGTCGCCGATTCTGAAGAAGATGATTGCGCTGGCTAGCGTCGAGACTGAGCACTCGAAGCTAGGGACGCAGTTGCAGATGGAGATCACGATCGAGGCGATCCGGCTGAAGACGAATGTTCAGGTGACTGGGCTGCCGTTTTTTAGTCCGGCGCGGAAGACGGCGACACCAGTTTAGGTGCGCGCTGAGTAGCGGCGGTTTAGCGGCGCAGGAAATAGATTCTATTTGTCCAATCCCAGCTGCCGGTTTCTCTTGCCAGGCTGGTCAGAGCCCAGACTAAGCCGCCGATTTCGGCGGGTAAGATGGTTTTTTCGTCGACGAAGATTACGCCACCGTGGGTGCGGTCTTCTTCCGCCCAGGTTTTGAGCAGGGGAGGAATCGTCCTTCGATCATAAGTAACGAGCGTCAGTCTCTGGACGGCGGCTTCCAGCAAACACGCGCGGTCATCCTGCCCCAGAAAGCGTCCCCTTTCCCATTCCACCATGTAGCGAACATCCAGGGCGCGATTGCCGCGACGCAGACCATTCGCTACATCCGGTGAGATGTGCTCATCGAGAAGAAGCTTGAGCATGCCGGCTTCTTGCCGCTCTCTTGGAAACGAATTCGGTCGCCTGAGGCAGCATGCGCTTCAGAGTCCCAAAATCGGTGGTCTCGTTCTCCGCGATTGCTTCATCGATTTCCTCAGGGAACGCAGCCGCATAGTTGGCGGCTGCCTGGACCTTCGCTTCCGGCCACTGGAGATGTCGGGCTACGGCCGACACATCGTTCCGATAGTGGTTGACGAGCAGCATGACCTCCCATACTGCGAGCGTGCTTCCCTGCAGGCAGGCTTGCCGGCCCGCGGCGGAATCGCGAAAGTCGATGAAGGCAAATTCGGAGCGGCGCAAGCCTTCCTCAACCAGGCGCGCACTGGCGTCGCTGGGAGTCCATCCATGGCGGTTCGCCATGCGCTTGAGACGCTTCCCGCTGGCTGCCGGAAGGCGCATGCTGATGACCATCGAAGGAGTGAGTTTCATCGTAAGCTCCGGGGGGTGTAACTATTGTAAGTATTGTAACACACAGGCCCAGGGGCTTCGCCCAGCGGACAGCCCCTGCGGCTCCGCTCAGGGCAGACTACGGCGGCTGTCCGTACATGATTCTTCGCGGTCACCTTCCAGGAATAGCTCTCGCGGCGCGGTGTTTGCCTGCTGTGTAGATCCACACTCCTACCAGAAGTAGTACCCCGGTTCCTCCAACAATCTTTACCAGCGCCAGCGGTTTGTTGGGCTCGTCCGGTTGCGGAATCAAAGACAGAGCGATCGTCGCCGTCGTGGTGATAAATCCGAGTATGGCGACCAGTGTCGCCAGCGTGCTTCCTCCCGGCACGCGGATTACGTCCGGCCCGGCGGGCTCGCGCTGCAGTTTGATCATGGCGGCGAAGAGGTAGAGGTAGGGAATGAAGTATGTGATCACGCCCAGGCTGACCAGCACATCGTAGGCGCCTTTGACGCTGGTTCCGGCTTGCCCTAGAAAAATGAAGAGTGCGCCTAGAACGAACTGGGTCAAGAGAGCCACCCACGGGGTTTTCCAGCGGGGGTGAAGCGCGCCGAACGCTGGTGGCAGGAAGCGGTCGAGGCCAGCGACGAAAGGTAAGCGGGCGACTGCGGCGAGGTAGGCTCCGGCGGCGCCGATGTTGCTGAGGGCGATCAGGAACGCGGCGACCGGCAGCACTCCGGGAAAACCCACGCGGAATGCGGTTTTCGAGATGGCCTGCACCAGTCCCTGCAGGCTGCTGACTTCGCTCGAGGGCAAGGCCAGCAGTATCGCAGCGGTTCCGACGATGTAACAAAAAGCTACCGTCGCTCCTCCGAACAACAACGCGAAGGGGATGGAGCGGCGGGGATTCTTGATTTCTTCTCCCATGAAGGAAGCGGTTTCGCATCCTCCGAAGGCGAAGGTCAGCACCGACCAGAAAATTATGTCGTTGAGGTGCGTGCTGGGTGTCATGGAATGCAAGGTGAATGACGTGGCCGAGCCGTAGCGGTGCCAGGCGATCAATCCCAGCACGATGATGATGCCTACTGGAATCCACATGGCGAGCGCGCCGACGTTGTGCAGCCACTTGCCTACGTCGAGTCCGACGATGTTCATCAGCGTGGCGGCACTCAGCGTTAAGAGAGAAAAGACGATGTAGAACGTGGCGTTGTTCGAGAGATGCGCCCATGCGTTCTGGCGCATGAAGAGGATGTTGCTGGCGGCGAAGTAAAGAACGGCAGGGAAGTAGGGGAGGTTGCTGGTCCAGTAAGTCCAGGCCGACATGAAGCCGGAAAAATCTCCGAAGGCGCGCTTGCTCCAGACATAGAGGCCGCCTTCACTGGGATAGCGCGAAGAAAGCTCCAACACGGAGAGAGCCAGAGGGGTGTAGAAGCAGAGCCAGGCGCCGATCCAAATGACGATGGAGCTGGGGCCGGCTGCTGCCGCGGTGGCGATCCAGCGCAGGCTGATGCCGGTGACCACGTAAAACAAAACGAGATCGCGGAAGCCGAGGACTCGCTTGGGGCGGTTGGGATCCTGGTTCGGATCTTGGGCCTCGGCGATGGACATGCCGGAGGAGACGAATGAGATTCGGGTTGGCAGGTCGGCGTCCGCGTTCTTGTCAGGCAATCGGTTGCCCCAGCAACAACCCCGGAGGCATGTTGTTATTTTACTTTTCTATCGACGCCGCGGCCAGCTTGATGTGCGGCTCTACGAGGGAAAGCAGTTCATCTTTGAGGAGCGATCCGCTCGCCAGCAGGCCTGACAGAAGCGGATCGCGGCGATTGGCGGTCAGGGTGGTCTTCTCCAGCGTGCTGACAAAACCGCCTGCGCTCTGTACCAGGGCTGCGCCGGCTACAACGTCCCATTCGTTCTTGGGAGTCAGAGTGAAGGTGACGTCCGCCAAGCCCGCGGAAACCAGCGCGAGTTTGTAGGCGACGGAACCCATGGGGCGAATCTTGAAGCCGGAATTCTCGAACGTTTTCCATTCGCTACGCTTCACTTCACTGCGGCTGGCGAGAACCAGAGCGCCATCGAGAGTCTTGCGCTGGCTGGGGTGTGCGGGTTTGCCGTTGTAAGTGACGCCGGATTCTATCGAGCCGAGGAACACCTCGTTCGTGGCAGGATTGCAGATGCCCCCGGCCACGGGTCGGCCATCCTCGACAAATCCGATAGAAACGCAGAACTCGGGAATGCCTTGGACAAACTCGCGGGTGCCATCGAGCGGATCGACGACCCAGACCCGCGAGTGCTGCAGGCGGATGGGATCGTCTACGCTCTCTTCCGACAGCCAGCCTTCTCCTCCGCGCAGCAGTTCCTTGCGCAGAACGGCGTCCAGAGCACGATCTGCCTCGGTGACCGGATCATGCCCGACCTTGTATTCCGCTTCAATCGCACCCGGGGTGAAGCGGGCAAAAACCTTGCGAGAGGCTTCCAGTGCTGAATGAATGCGTTCCAATATTTGTGCGTACGAAGTTGAATGCATAATTTGATTAAGCAATTAACATGCGGGCACCCGTTGCCAGCAATACTGCGCAAAGAATGCGCCGGAGCCAGGGAACCGGAACTCGCGTGCTCAGGTAAGAACCGAGCAGGCCTCCTGGAATCGAGCCGATGAGGAGCGCTCCAACCAGGTGGAGATCAACGTTGTGCAAACGAAAATGAAGAAGACTGGTTACGCCTGTGAGGATGAGGGCATGAACAATGTCGGTGCCCACCATAACCTTCGGCTGAAAGCTATAGAACAGCAGAAGCATCATCATGACGATGCTGCCGGAACCGACGGACGTAATTCCCACCAGGAAACCAGCCACCAGGCCGATGAGCGACATCCATGCGAAGGACTTTATGGTTGGCGGTTTTGTCGCGGCGCGGTCCTCAATTTTCTTCTGGAAGAACAGGAAAGTGGGGATGCAAATCAGCAGAACTCCGACGGCGACGGTGATGAAGTGATTGACCCCGTTGCCGTACGCGTTACGCAAGTGAACCAGAAACGTTACGCCCAGATAGGAACCGGGAGCGCTGCCGATCGCGAGCGCCGCGACCACCTTGAGACGCACCGTGCCTTTGCGCAGATGGACAGCGCTGGCGCCGATCTTGGTGACAAAGTTGAAGAGAGCGTCGGAACCCACGGCCAGCATGGGCGGCACACCCAGACCGAAAATAAGGATCGGAAGCAGCAGAACGCCGCCTCCGACTCCCGTCATTCCGATGAGAGCGCCGACTCCGAAACCCACCAGGCTCTTGATCAGCTGATCCATCTGTTGGCGACTAAATCGACTCCGCTGCGGTTCCGATAAAGCCTTCCCTTTCGAGGTGCAGGATGATCTCCTGTGCCGCTTCCTCGGCGGACAAGTCGCCGGTGTTAATGGTGACTTCGGCGTCCGCGGGAACTTCATAAGGATCCGAGATGCCGGTGAACTCTTTAAGAATCCCCGCGCGCGCTTTGGCGTACAAGCCTTTACGATCGCGTTGTTCGCAGACGTCCACGGAGGTGGCGATGTGCACCAGAATGAACCCTCCGTAAGGTTCAATCATCTGCCGGACGTGCTTGCGGGTCGCGTCATAAGGCGCGATGGGCGCGCAAATCGCGATCCCGCCGTTCTTGGTGATTTCCGAGGCCACGTAGCCAATACGCCGGATGTTGATGTCGCGGTGCTCCTTGGAGAAGCCGAGCTCGGCCGACAAGTGCTTGCGCACCAGGTCGCCATCCAGCAGGGTGACGGGACGCCCGCCGGTTTCGAGGAACTTCGTCAGCAACACATTGGCGATGGTCGACTTGCCGGAACCGGAAAGTCCGGTGAAGAAGATGGTCACGCCTTGTTTGTGACGGGGCGGGAAACTGCGGCGCAATTCAGAGACGACTTCCGGATAGGTAAACCAGCCGGGAATCTCGCGGCCTTCGTTCAGACGCTGGCGAAGTTCGGTGCCGGAGATGTTCAGCACGCGGTCTCCGTTCTTCACTTCGTCGTCGGGGACGTATTTGTCCTGACCCTCGAGGTAGACCATCATGTTGAAAGGCACCATGGTCACGCCGATGTCGGCTTCGTGTTTCTTGAAGGCTTCCTGGGCCTCATATGGGCCGTAAAAGGGCTTCTTCGTCGCGGGATCGGATCCCGGGCCGGCGTGATCGCGGCCGACAATAAAATGACTGCAACCATGATTCTTACGGATGAGCGCGTGCCAGATGGCCTCGCGCGGTCCGCCCATGCGCATGGCGAGTGGCAGCAATGAAAGTTTGGCGGTCGATTGCGGAAACTTGGAAAGCAGCAACTGGTAGCAACGCACGCGCGTGTAGTAATCCACGTCACCGGGTTTGGTCATACCGACGACCGGATGAATCAGCAGGCTAGCCTCGACTTGCTTGGCGGCGCGGAATGCGAGCTCGACGTGAGCACGGTGCATGGGATTGCGAGTCTGGAAGGCGACCACACGCCGCCAGCCGATGCGGGCAAACTCGGCGCGCACCTCGGCCGGCGTCAGTCGCAGGTTACGAAAATCGTAGTGCGAAGGAATCTGGGTCCCCTCTAAGGTTCCTCCGACGTACCAGGGATTCGACTTGTTGATAGCGTAATCGGCGCCGGGATGGGCGGCGCTGGTGCTGGCGAAAACCGCCTCGGCTTCGGCCTTGCGGTCGGGCTGCCAGACTTCTTCCACGTTCAAAACCGCCAACATCACGCCTTCGGGATCGCGAAGCGCAATCTTGCTGGTTCCCGGAGTCAGCTTCTTGGCAAATTCCTCGGTTACATCGAGGGTGATGGGCATGGGCCAGAGCGTTCCGTCGGCCAGGCGCATGTTGTTGCAGACGCCTTCATAGTCGGCGCGGGTCATGAAGCCCCGCAGCGGAGAAAATCCGCCGGTGAGCAGCAACTCAAGATCACAAAGCTGGCGGCCAGTCAGATCCCATGAGGGCCATTCTTTCGAATGCGATTTCAATTCGGCAATTCTCTCGGGCTGGGCGATAAGGTCAACAAGTTCTCCGCCGTGCGGCGGGATGAGATGGCTGGTCGAAGCGGTCAAGTCTTAAGCCTCCTGGAGTCTTGGGTACTTGTCTACTACGTCTATTGTATTTGACTGGATTACTTCCCAGATTTTGGCAGAACCATACGAACCGCTTTGCGGATTCTTCAACGGAGAGGGAATCCTGAAACGTTACTCATAGAGTAACACTTCGTTGCAGCGGTACGAAAACCAGTTTTGAGCATGTGAATCACAGGAGGATGCAGCAATTGGCAGGCCTTTAGGGTGACACGCCATCCATGTAAACGAATGAAACAAAACACGTTATCTTGGTTTATTGGAGCCTGAAGGCTACCCTAACCTGGGGGTATGAAAAGAATTGCGATATTGGCTCAAGCAAGTTCCCACCTTCGCACAGGGACAGACGGATTTGCGGTCAGCGGATTGAGGGCTCCAGACCTCCGGACCAGCCCTTTACCCTGCAATCTTGCCCACGCACACAGAGAGCGGCGATGTAGCCCGGCCCAGCCGGCACCTCGCGGAGCAGCCAATGTCCCGCTTCTGAAGCATCGGGCCGGGTTGGGAGCAGCGCGTTGGCTTCCGCCGAATCGAGATCAACATCGAATTGGGTCAAGGGAACAGACAAGCCGTCCCCGGTCGCTTTGATGTAGGCCTCTTTGCGTGTCCAGCAGCGAAAGAAGGCTTGCACACTTTTCTCAGCGGGCAAATCGGCCAGTTGGGTCTGCTCTTTCGGGGAAAAGAATCGGCGCGCAATGGCCAGTACGTCGAAATCGCTGCGGACTTGTTCTACATCGACACCGATTTCTCGATCGCGAGTAAAGGCTAACAAAGTGACGCCGCCGGAATGCGAAATATTGAATTGGAGATTGCTGCCCGCGTGCGCTGCACCCAGCGAAGGTTTGCCCTTTTCTGAGTACGAGAAGCTCACAGCGGCCGCGTCGATTCCGAGATAGCCGGCGAGGAGAATCCTCAACTGAGATCGAGAGGCCGAGAAGCGCTGACGGTCACGCGGAAAATGAAAGCGGGAAGCGCGGTCCAACTCGTCGGGCGAAAGCGTCTTTCGCCAACGGGATTCGTCGGCACCGACGGCCTCCAGATCGATTCGCCAGAGTTGTACTTCATCGTCGGGCAACGAGAGCGGCGCCTCGATCTGGAAGCCTGAGTTGGTAATGTTCATGATCTGGCTCATCACGCTCTGGCGCATCAGGTCTGGCTCATCAAGCTCCGGCTTATTATCCTCCGGCATAGCAGGTGTACTAATCGGCCTCGCGCCAGCCGTTAAACCGGCTAGTCCACGGGCAACTTGTCCGGGGGGTTGCGCGCGCCTAGTGGGGAGGTATCGGGCGACAACGCTTCCTGACTGGCCACCGCCGGTTCGGTGAGGCAGTACTTTATCAGGCACCAGAGTGCGCGCACGCCATCCTTCCATTGGATTTTCTTGCCCTCTTCGTAGGTGCGTCCCCAATAACTGATGCCGACTTCGTAGATTCGCAGCTTGCGCTTGGCGATCTTCACGGTTATTTCGGGCTCGAAACCGAAACGCTTTTCTTCCAGAGGAATGGATTGGATGACTTGGCGCCGGAAGACCTTGTAACAAGTCTCCATGTCACTGAGGTTAATGTTGGTGAGCGCATTGGAGAGCAGAGTAAGAATCCAATTGCCGACCGAATGCCAGAAGTAAAGCACCCGATGCGGGCGGGCGGAGAGAAAACGTGAGCCGTAGACAACGTCGGCGCGGCCTTCGATTAGCGGCTCCAGCAGCACGGTGTACTCCGCCGGGTCATACTCGAGATCGGCGTCCTGGATGATGACGAAGTCCCCGGTAGCTTCTTTGATGCCACGGTGCAGTGCGGCACCTTTTCCCATGTTCTTCGGCTGCAGCAGAATTCGAATCTGAGGACGCTCGGCCTGCAATTGCGCGAGGATCTCGCGGGAGCCGTCGGTCGATCCGTCGTCCACGCAAATCAATTCGATCTCCAGCGGAACGGCAAGCACTCGTTCCACCACTTGCCGCAGCGTGGCGCGCTCGTTGTACACCGGCATGACGACGGAAAGTCTCATTGCTTCGAACTCTGCTTCGAACTTCGCTTTGAAATTTGCTTTGAACTCTGCTTTGAACTTTGCTTTGAACTCTGCGTTGAACCGTAGTGTAGCGGGGAAGCGTAGTTCAAGTCCAAGCTCGAAGTAACCTTTCTTGCGTTCGGCCGCTGCGATCTGGTCCTCCGCCGGGTTGTTCTCTTGGGGCTGGTGGCCGCGCCGAAAGCTTGTGGAAATCTGCCTCCCCACCGCCAAATTTTCGGGATTTCCTTAAAACATGCGGGTGTATGATGAATTTCCAATAAGTCAGCCCAGAGTTCAGGTGGAGACGGCCGGAGGGGTGGGCGTTCGACCCGTTGTGATTTCGGCGGGTGTCCCGCGCTCTCAAGCATCAGGGAGAAAAAATGAGAAGGAACCAGCGAAGTTTATTTTGGTTGGGTATCTCAATTCTCGCACTGCTAGTTTTGTCCACATTACTGGGTCAGGCGTCGCCGGATTCCGAGGCAGCCGCACCTGTAATCACCGACTGGAGTAGCCACCACGTTATTTTCTCCAGACCCTCCACACCGGAACTGGCGGAACGCTTGGAACGGGATCCTCGCTATCTACAGCAACTCCGTCGACAGTTGCCGGCAACGTTGCCGGAAGTAGAGACTGACGATGCCTCGGGTTCGACGTCGCAATCGAGTCCAAACGTGTCATCCCCCGGCAAGGATCAAGGACTCGGCAGGGATTGGTCAGAGGACATGGGCACCAACGCGACTCTGGGCGCCGGGAATTACCCGGCAAAGTTTTCGTTCAAATCGACAACTGCGAGTTGTGCTAACGATTTTGTCGTGTACAGCACCGGGAATCTGGGGGGGGCCGGCAAACCCAGCATTTTGGCGTACAACAATCTCTATTCCGGCTGTACCGCACCGGTGCCCGCGGTTTACTGGGCCTTCAACACCGGCGGACAGATAACGACTTCTCCGGTGCTCTCCGGCGCCGGTACACAAATTGCTTTTGTGCAGGCCACTGGCGGAGTATCCAATTTGGTCTTGCTGAAATGGAAGGCTTCAAGCGGCACCGTCGCCACCCCAGCCGTGCCTACGTTCGTTACGACCCCGTTGTTCCCCAACTGCCCCGCGCCCTGCATGACCATATTGCCGCTCGTTGACTCGAGTGTCGCGGCCAAGGACAGTAACTCATCTCCCTTTTACGATTACGGCAATGACGCAGCTTATGTGGGGGATGACTCCGGATACCTTCATAAATTCACGCCAGTATTCAATGCGGTCCCCGTGGAAGTGACGACAGGAGGGTGGCCGTTGAAGGTGAACTCAAGCGCTCCCACCGCTCTTACCGACCCGGTTCTCGATTCTGTGACGGGGAATGTGTTCGTGGAAGACAAAGGTGGCTATCTCTATCGGGTCAACTCCACAGGAGCCGCTACCCCGACCCAGTCCGGCCTGTTGGATCATTCGACCGCGCTGGATGCTGGCCCAGGCTTCGCACAGGGCCCAATCGTCGATTCCGCGGCTGGACTAGTGTATGCGTTCGCGACCAGCGACGGCAGCTCGGGTTGCGCTGGCGGTGTGGACTGCACTGTGATCTACCAAGTGACTACGAGTTTCGCGGCCAATGTTATTCCTGTTTCTCCACAGAAGGTGAACATTGGATCGAGCACGGCTCATGGAACGGCACCGAAGTCGCTGTATATTGGCGCTTTTGATAGCACCTACCAAGGCTCCACGGACCCACCGACGGGAAACCTTTATGTTTGTGGCGACACGGGGCTCGACGCGATTCTGTACCGCGTCCCGATCACGGCCGGAAGTTTTGGCACAGCTGTAGCGATTGTGACGACAAGTGCCGCCGCCAATCATCGGGCATGCGCTCCGGTGACCGACGTTTCGAACCCGAATACCAGCGTAGGTACGATGGAGCGGGTTTTCTTTGGCGTGGTAAATAGTGGCCTCCCCACTCTATGCGCCGTTGGTGGCTGCGCATTGAGTTTTGTGGACACGCCCTGGCAAGCGAGCACTCTCTACAAAGTGGGTCAGGAGATCCTGATTCTCCGGGCAAACAACACCCCCTGGATCCAGGTGGTGACGGGGGCCGGAACCTCGGGCGCGACCCCACCCGTATGGCCGGCGCAAGTGGGTGCGGCTACGATCAATGGCACAGTCACCTTTGTGAATCAGGGAGCTACTACGCTGGCTGCGCTGGCGAATTGGGCAGGCGGGACTCACTACGCCTTGCACACCCGCGTAGTTGACCATTTCGGTAACGTTGAGATCGTGACCGTAGCAGGCAATTCTGCGGGCACCAATCCCAGCTGGAACACAACCGTCGGCGGTCTCACTGCCGATGGGACCGTGACCTGGATCAATGCCGGTGCCCTGCCCAGCGCTGCTCTGCCCGCGTTCGATGGCACCAGCGGATTTATCATCGACAACGTCGTGAGCTCGGGAACGCAGGTGGGAGCTTCTCAGGTCTACTTCTCTACGCTGGGCAACCAAACCTGTGCCACGTCGGGTGGAAACGGCGGGTGCGCCATACAGGCATCGCAATCAGCGCTGCAGTAAGCGAGTGCCGGTCCGCCAGAAGTTCCGGTCGAAGTTGCGGTAGAAGTTCTGATAGAGCGTTCAAGCAAAACTACCGGGCTGAAGTTGCTCGCGGAGGATCGTAACGATCCTTGAAGCTGCTTTGCCGTCCCAAAGTGGAGGACGCCGCGAGGGACGCGCAGGGTTGTTGAGAATCGATCTTGCCGCCGCAAGAATGCGATCCGAATCCACTCCAACGATTTGATTCGATCCTTGCTCAACCGTAGACGGCCGCTCGGTATTTTCCCGCAGCGTAAGGCACGGCACGCCGAGGACTGTGGTTTCTTCCTGCACTCCCCCGGAATCTGTGAGGACTATGCAGGCCCGGTCGTTCAGCGAAAGGAAGTCGAGGTATCCGAGCGGATCAAGCGGCACGATTCCACTGGCATTCTCCCCTGGCTGGTTGGCCAGATATTCCAGCAAACCAAAACTCTCGATATTTTTCCTGGTTCGAGGATGGATGGGGAAGAAGACGGGAAACTCGGCAGCCAGAGCCCTGACTGCGCGAAGAATGCCCCGTAGCGTTTCGGGATCGTCCACATTGGTGGGCCGGTGCAGGGTGAGGACTCCGTAGGGTCGGCAGCCCGGTCCATTCTTCTGCTTGCCCATCTGTCGCAGGCCCAGCTTGTCGAGAATGGGCGACTGTGCGGCCATCTCGCGGTGCCGCAGCAGGCTATCGATCATGACGTTGCCAACGAGGAAAATTTTCTCAGCCGGCACGCCTTCGTGTTTCAGATTCTCGACTCCACTCTGCTCGGTCACGAAAAGCAGGCTGGAGACGGCGTCTGTGAGTTTGCGGTTGATCTCCTCCGGCATCGTCATATCGAAGCTGCGTAATCCGGCTTCGATGTGTGCCACGCCGATTCCGAGTTTGACGGCAGTCAGCGCGGCAGCGATCGTAGAATTCACGTCGCCCACCACCAGCACCATCTGCGGCTTGTAGTCGACGAGGACCGGCTCAATGCCCTTCATGATTTCGGCCGTCTGCACGGCGTGGCTGCCGGAGCCGGCCTCAAGATTAAAGTCCGGCTTGGGCAGGCCCAGATCGGCGAAGAAGTTCCCGGAAAGCAGTTCGTCATAGTGCTGCCCGGAGTGCACCAGGCAGTGCTCGATGGCGGGATGTTTCTTTAACTCCTCGACAATGGGCGCGATTTTCATGAAGTTGGGGCGCGCCCCCACTACACTAAGAAGCCGGATCATCGGGAGCCTCCGGCCGCGATTGCCTCAAGACCAGAGGACCCCCTCTGAAGCACAGGGCCGCTCACCCCATCGAGGGTGGGCCTCGGAAGGCTTGACAGAAAAAGCTTCATGCAGGCAACAGTGTAGAGCAGTTTGGGATTTCCGTGAGGAGGTCTCTAAGGCTCTAATGCTTCAGGAGGTTGGCATCGAACCCGCCCTCAACCTGATGTGCCCCTTTTCTGCAGGCGAGTCATGTAAATTGTTCAGGGCTTGCATCAAGGCAAGGAAATTTCCACATAGGGTGTTTGCCTTAGTTTAGAGGTCGAGAGTTCGTGCCGTTTCCGTTTGCGGGGACTCGGCACGCCGCGATATTTGGCACCCGGTGCCGGATTCGGCAGCGGCCGGCAAGGCCGCCATCGTCCCAAGACACGCACTTATCCCTATCGCGGGATCACGTTACGACTGACTTTACGCACCTTTCGCGGCCCTTGCCCGGCCTTTTGATGCCTGGGGCAAGACACGCTGAGCTAGCTTCCGGACCCACTTCCCGATTCCGGGAGCAAAGCGGGTTCCCCGCAAGTGCCTGTGGAAATGAATGTTCTTCGATCACATCTATTTTCGTCTCAAAATGGCATTGTGGATGCTACGCAATATGGAAGCATCCCAGCTCCACCGAGGTCTTAGCACGTTGGCGAACCAAACCCAGGGGGTAGTAATGGCGGAGCAGTCCGTTCGGCTAGGACCGCGGGAAGAACAAGTTGTCGAATTGCTTTTGCAAGGCTGTGATAACGCTGAGATCGCTAGCCAGCTCAAGATGGCGCGCAGAACCGTGAAGGCTCATTTCAACCGGCTTTTTCTTCGTTTTGGAATCAATGGCGGTATCAAGCGAGTGAAACTCGCGACCCTGTTATACCGGAGGCAGTTATGTTTACAAACGAGCGCTATGGAACCCGCACCCCCAGCGAGCGCGAAAGCCGCGTCATCGAGCTCGTCGCCCAGGGCATGAAGAACCACGAGGTGGCTCACGCCATCGGCACGACCGAACACGTGGTAAAAAATTATCTGCGCGTGATCTATGACAAGCTGGGACTCTGGAACCGGGTGGAACTCGCCCTGTGGTATGAGTCGCGCCAGCATCAGCCGCAAGTTCCGGCCTGAGGGCTCGGAAGCCTTCGCGTCGATTGCGGCGGAGTGAGTACCAGGGGGCGCAAGGGCGATTTTTGTCGGCCGTACCTACTCACAACCAAAAGCAGGCAATTCGCGTAGCCGTTCCGCGGCAGCCTTCGCGCCTTTTTTGGCGGCCGCATCCAAGAGCAAACGCGCCTGATCGCAGTTCTTCGGCACGCCGTCTCCCCGTAGATACAAATCAGACAGAGCCAGTGTGGCCTCGAGGTTCCGCTTCCTCACAGCCTTCCATAACCACTGGGCCGCTTCTGCCCTGTCGCGAGTCGTACCTGGGGCGCCATCCAAGTATTTCTGTGCCGTGGCCAGCTCTGCTGCGCCGCTCTGCACAACGGCGGAGGAGGTTGCCTCCGCGGGCTCGGTCGGGGGCGAATCAGCAGCCTGATCGTTTTGCGAACTAGCATCCACCTGATTCTTGTTTTGCACCGCAGGCGAAGGAGTAGCGCTTGTCGGCAAAGCAGTCGGTGTCGCACTCGGCGGCGGCGCGGAGTTAACGGGCGCAGGCTTCGTATATGGGACGGCGGGCGCGGATGGCATAACTGCCCTTTCCGAATGAGCCTGCGGTCCATGCCACACCGAGTAACCCAATAGGACGAAAAGAATCGCCAGCACTGCGCCGATGGAGACTCGGTAACCAGTGGAAAGAGGCTCGGGCCCAGGCTGGCGACGCGGAATACCTCTTTCCGGCAGCAGGCTGCCCAGCTCCAGAACAGCGCTACGTTGAGCAACCGCTGCGGAACGGACTGCGGGCTGCGTCGCGTCGTCGACAGAATTACCGTTGAGAGAACGTCCCTGCCAACCGTCTCCGGCGATCGGCGCGGCTTCTGCGCCCTGTGGTACGCGCGTCTCGCCAGAGACTGGCAACAGGGCGCCGCACATCCCGCAAAATGTTCGCTCCGCGGAATTGGAGTACGCACACTCCGTGCAAGTGCAGCCAGACTCTAGAGGAGAGGGAGGCCGCTGGGCCCAGCCCGCACTGTCCTTTTCTCTTTCTCCACCCGGGAGTTGAACTGCAGCAGCTTCCGGAGGAGAAAGATTCTCCAGTTCGCGTAGCAACTCAGCGACTGCTTGATCACGCTTCTCGGGAGGGTTGGTGAAATACACTTCCGCCCAGCGTCCCATGTGTGCCGCCAACAGCGGGTTTACAAGGGGATTCAGTTCAGGATCTGGCAATGGGCTTGAGTCAGACTTTTCCCTGGGGCGCACCAGCATTCTCCGAAGAAGGGGCGGCACCTATGATTGCACTCCCGCGAAGGGCGGTTGTCAAATCCGGCTCTGTGGAATTCACTCTGAACCGTGACTTTCTTTACCCCGCTCTGCTTAAACGAGGTCAACCCGAAGTCACTCACACGCCTTGCGGTTGGCCGGCTCGAACTGGTCCATCTGCGCGTCGCGCTGGCTGGTGAGCTTGCCTTGCGGGGTCTTGCCGTAAAGATCGGAACCGGGGCAGTAGTACAAGGCTGTGTGCAGGTCGACCCAAACCTGTGTGTAGGGATTGCCTTTGTAGCTCGAAGTTTCCGGAGCTTCCGCCAGCCCGAGACCGACCAGGATCTTGTCAAACGTGGAAAGATCCGCGTCGGGAGCTGGCTGTTTCCCTCGATTCGCGCTCCCCGATACCGATGTTCCACGGCCCGTGGCGCCCACCGAGTGGTTCGACCAGATTCCCCACCGGATCACCACCAACACTAGAATGACCGCGATCGCAAGATAGAAATCGCCGCGGCGGGAACGCCAGAAGCGGTTCAGGGCGTTGGGAGTGCGGGTCCCGGACAGTGATTCCAGAAAGTCGCGCGCTCGCGCTGCGGAACTCCAGACCACATCTCCCTGATGTTTTACGAGCGCGCCTGACGGGGCGGGGACAGGGCTTTCGTCGAGCTGCAGTTCGGGCGGCAGGGATGCCACGATCTCATCCTCGTCAACGCTTGCGGCCGATGACCGCGTGGCGAGTTGATCCCTTTCCTCCGACGCAGGCAAAGAAAACGGCATGGACAGATGATCGCCTGCGCTCTCTTCCTCAAGATCTGCCTCGTGAAGATCAACCTCGTGAAGATCGGCGTCGTGAAGATCGGCGTCGTGCGCAGGCATAGGTCCCGCCGCTGTGCGCGTCAAATCCGCGGAAGTCACGCTCTTGCCTAGAAGCATGGCGGCGACCGGATCCTGTTCGTTCGGCTGCATCCGCCACGCCGATGCCAGACTGTTTTGCAGGCTGGAGACTCCACCCTCACCGACTCGGGCGGTGCCGCACTTGCCACAAAACTGTTCTTCTGCCAGCAGCTTACTTCCGCACTTCCGGCAAAGGGATTTCTCCACGCTCGGCATGCTCGCGGCCGGGCTTGGTTTCGCGGCCGCGGCGGGTTCATCCTCGGCCCACGCTGCCAGGCTGGGTTGAAGCCTTTCAATGGCCGCCAGCATCGTAGACCGTTCCGCGGCCATGGACTTCTTTAACGTCACCTGAGCATCGCGGCCGATCGCTTCGGTCACCAGGCCGGCCATCAGCTGGCAGGTGTGAATGTCCTGCTCGGCGAAGCCGTGAGTCTTGTCAAAATAGAGTTCCAGCGCTCCGATGATGTCGCCCTCGCGGTAGATCGGCACCGCGACCAGCGACACGATTCCCCGAGGACGGCACAATTCCGGGTCGAACAAAAACTCCAGATTCACATCTTCGCAGCGAATCACCTGCCCGGTGCGCAGGCTGGCGGAGCAAACCGCGGTTTCGAGAGGCGCTTCGCTTCCGAGGGGCAAAGCCGGGGCGCCGGCGCCCGCACGGTAATGCACCGTTCTTCCCTCTAGAATCGCAATCGCCGCGCCGTTTGCGCCCGTGATTCTTGCGACCCTCTCCGCTACCACCGCCATCGCCTTATCCAACTCGAGATGGCGCGTTTGAATCTGGCGCTGAGCTTCGACAATCTCCGCCAGCGTGAGCGTGTAATCGCTGTCGGAGCGCGCAGCCCTTTCCGATTTTGCTTTGCCTTCCTCGAGCGGAGGCGGAATCGCCGACTCTTGTTCCCGGAGCCGTTCGCTCTGTGACTCCACTTTTTCTTCCAGTTCCCGCATCTTGCGGTTGTGCTCCTGCAGCACATAAGCCGCTTCCAGCAGCCTTTCGAAGGTCTGCTCGTCGAGGACTGGTTTTTTTTCCTGATCGGTCACGATGTTTCCTACCCGCCTTTGAGGCCAGCCGGCGAGAGGCGAAGGTCACCCCAGCTATAGACTAGCCTTATTCTAGTGCAATTCCTCCACCAAAGAACCTTCGGTGTAACGTCAACCCCCGGCGGTGCCTATCCAAAGGCGGCTGAAGCCGCAGTTCTGCTATGTCAATGATGAGCGTGCAACCACACTGAATTCAAGTGGCTACAGGGTGCTGAACTCGGAGACGCTTCGCCGGAATGGGATTCCGCGGGAAGCTGGTTCCACGGGTTACCGTCGTAAGCTGTGCAATAGAGTGCAAGGGTCTGCACACTCGATTGCAGCAATCTCCATCCGTTCTCACCAGACGTCAAAATGTGCGCTGCCGTGATTTGAGCGACGAGGCTTCTCGCTAGCGCGGCGGCGATGTCTGCATCTCCCGCCCCCTCCTTCACTTTCCATGTCTTGATCCGCGATCCGCGCATGAGGGTTTCTGGATCGCGCACCGAGCCTGTGCAAAAAGTGAGTCGTCTCCGGCCGCGAGAGTCAAAATGGACAGTCCCATCGCGCCCTGATTCCATTTTGGAACATTGTGTTTTTCTGACCGCGGGGACGAACCTCGGCAGTTCTTAAGCCCCACACGCGAGTCCACCGTCAAGTTGAGGACATACCCAAAAGTCTGAAGGGAAAGGCCTCTCTTGACCAATCGTGCGCTGCAGCGACAATTCTCCCGCGTCGAAATTCACCCCGACGCGGACCTCTACCGGTGATCCATTGGTGGCAAACGCAGCCATCAACTCCTTTGTCCTCGGCCCGATTTGGAACCGCTCATCGATGGCAAGAATTTCCTGGTGATTCGGGAAAGCCCGGTTCCTATGCCCTAAGTGCAAGCCTGCGCTGGTGTTACATCATTGCACGCGACGAGCGAAGGTTTGGCGAAGAATGTGCTTGAGCGACTATTGTGGATCGCAATCGCAAGCACGCAAGCAAAATGCGAGACCCCAGGAGAATGACATGATGGACCTCGAACGAATGAAAGTGACGCCCCGAGATCAGCAAGTTCTGGATTTGCTGGTCCAGGGTTGCAGCAACAAAGAAATTGCCGGCCAATTGAGCATCAGCCCACGCACGGTAAAGCAGCACCTGCGCACGCTTTTTCTGCGTGCCGGAATTCGCGATGGCCGCAAGCGGGTTCGGCTGGCGACCGCCGCATTCGAAAAGGCGGAGGTGAAGTCATGATGCCCCGCGAGCGTCTGACCCCTAAGGAAATTCAAGTAGCGACCCTGGTTTGGGAGGGCCTGACCAATCGTGAGATTGGCAACCTGATGGGCACTTCGGAGCAAGTCATCAAGAATCACCTGCGCAGCACGTTCGACAAGCTGGGAGTCTGGAGCCGGCTCGAGTTGGCCATGTACGTCGCCAGCCACGGGGGGAAGAACTGGCTGGAAGAACCCGAAGGGCCGGGCTTCACACTGGCTCGAGCGGCAGCCAGCTAGCAGCCAGCCGGGTCCGAGTCACGGCAAGGTCTTGCTTGCTATCCGCGCGGCTGTACATCTATTGCAAAAGGTTTGCACTTCGAATCCCGGCGCCGGGTTTCAAAGCGTGGGTAAGGCACTGAAAAAACAACGGCTTGTGTCTTTCTCGCGGTCGGCCTGCAAATTGCACTGGTCAACTTGACCCAATAGAGCGGGCTCGCGAGCAGCCTCGAGTCGGCTCCGCAATCCCTGGGCGGGGCGGCAATGGACTACAAAGAAACCTTCTGGATGGCTTGCGACTCTACCGAGCAGTTGCGGGCGGAGTATGGCCCGTTTCACACCCGGGCTGAGGCGGAAGCGGAAGCCCGCAAACTGGGGTTCAGCTTCCTCTTGCGTTACGAGCACCTGCTCGACGAAAACGAAGAAATCCAGGAAGTCCGCTGCATCTTCATCGAATTACCCGGTGCCATCGTGGTGGAGGCAGCTTCCGTCAGCCTGCACACCCGTTGCGCCACTTGCGGCGATTCCTCTACTCACGACAAGACCTGGCAGGCGGAAGTCTGGGCGGACATCCACGAGTTTGAACACTCCCGCCATCGCGTGCGCCTGTTCGAGCACGCTCGCGGCAAAGGCTTAAAGGAAATCGGCGGCTGGCGGGGATAGCTTCCCGCCCGTTTTAAAGCGGACTTTATCTCAATCCAGCGGTAGAAGATATCCAGGCGTTTTCCCCAATCGCCCCCCCAAAGGCTTGTGCGTCCAGTACCTTCATGTCCCACGTGGTCCACGAAACGGGCTTGAGTCGGATCGTGACATCGTCGAACGATTCAAACACAGGTCCGACATGAGGATCGGAAATCGCTGCCCCACTCATATATCGCGAGTGAATGCGCCGGTTGATGACGCGGGACTGTTCGCCTGAAATCAAGTCGGCTCTTCCTGACACTGTCACGCCCCGCTCGGCGGCAGCTCGTCGTGCGTCTATCATCAGCGAAGCTTTCGACCGTGCCGCGACATTGCGTGCCTTGCGGCTTTTGGAAGAAGTCGCCACGAAAAGGCAACCATCCTGGAAGAGATACCAAACCGCGGTCAGGTGGATAGTCCCATCCGCATTCTCGGTTCCGATCGCAGCGATGAAGCGGCCATCCAGGAGTCCTTCGAAGGCCGGGTCCAATGTTTGAGTCGGCACTGCCCCTCCGCGCTATTCTTGTGATCGGCTTGAGAACTTCTCACGCCGCCGTCGAAAGCTGGCTGGCGGCCGCTCGATCGACAAACCAGATCAGCTTGCCCTCGCGCGGCCGGACCAATCTGGATGGATACTTCTCCGCCGGGGCATTGCCTTCCAGAACTTCGTGCAGGACCGCTGCCTTGTCCGTCCCGCTGACCAGGAACGCAATACGACGAGCTGCATTCAGCAAGGGCAGCGTGAAAGTAATCCGGCTGCTTCCCAATTTCTCCACCCAGTTGGCCACGACCAGCCGCGATTTCTCTTGGAGAGCCGCCGTTTCCGGAAACAGCGATGCAGTATGTCCATCCGGGCCCATCCCCAGCAGGATCAGATCAAAACGCGGAAACTCGCCCGGCGCCACGGCAAAAAACTTTCGCAGCGTCTGCTCGTAGCTTTCCGCCGCCGCGGAGGCGTCGGGGTTCTCGGCGGGAATAGGGAAGATATTGGCCGCCGGAATGGGAACCTTCGACAGGAGCGCTTCCTTGGCCATGCGATAGTTGCTGTCCGGACTGTCCGGGGGAACGTGGCGTTCATCTCCCCAGAAAAAAAACATCTGACTCCAGGGTAAGGTGGCGCTGGCGTTGGCTGCGATCAGCGTGTACAGGTTCCTGGGAGTCGATCCGCCGGAGAGCGCGATGGTGAAGCGTCCGCGCTGCGCGACGGCATCGGTGGCGCTACGGATGACTTCCTCGGCGGCCGCCTGAAAAAGATCCTGCGGAGTGGTCAGCCTGCGCAGTTCGACGGGCACACTCACGAAACGCTCACCCGGTCGTTGCTGGATTTTGTGGCTGCGCACCGAGCCGCCCCCAGCAGACCGGCCTTGTCGTTGGTAATGACTTGCACCGGGATCTCCTCAAGCAGCGCCCTCAGCCTGCCTTTTTCCAGAAAGGCGCGCATAAACAAAGACCCCGTCAGCTTGGAAAGAATCTTCGGCGAGATGCCGCCCCCAAGAAAGATTCCGCCGGTCGCCATGGTTTTAAGAGCGAGATTACCGGCTTCCGCTCCGTACACCGAGACCCAGAGATCAAGCGCCTGCTCGGCCAGCGGATTTGTGCCGTTCAGAGCGGCGTGGGAAATCGCCGCCGCTGCATCTCCCTGAGAAAGCTGTGCGGCAAATTCAGCAGGCTCATCTCCGCATCCCCTTTCGCGAAGAAACTCGTACACATTCACCAGCCCCGGCCCGGAGAGGACGCGTTCGTAGCTGACGTGTCCATAACGGCGCGCCAGGAAGCGTAACAGTTCGATCTGCAGATCCCCTTGCGGTGCGAAATCCACATGTCCGCCCTCGCAGGCGAAGATTTCGTGTCGGCTTCCATTCCAGAACAACCCGGCTTCGCCCAGCCCTGTTCCGGGAGCGATGACCGCCTGATTGCCCACCGCCGGCCCAACCTGGTTGAGAAGAATCAGATCCTGCGGGCTAAGAGCTCCAATGCCCCACGCGTTTGCTTCGAGATCATTGATCAACAAAGTGGCAGGCAGCTGAATCTGTTTCGCCAGACGGGACTGGTCGATGACCCAGGGAAGGTTCGAAACTTCGACGCGCCCATTATGAACGGGCCCTGCGATGCCGAAACAAGCAGCCTCAGGCCGGGTCGCAGAGTCTTCCAGAAACTTCGAAACAATCTCACCCAGTTCGCTGTATTCGCGGCTGGGAAAAACACGCTCGGAAACCAGCCGGAGATGTCCATTCTGGGGCTGGAAATAAGCCAATCGCGCGTTGGTTCCCCCAATGTCGCCGGCCAGGATCATTTCTCGAAGTTCCTCCAGCGCCGGCCGTCGCGCTCCAGTAACTCGTCAGCCTCTTTCGGTCCCCACGTGCCCGAAGCGTAATTCGGAAAGTTTCGCGGCGGCAGCGCCTTCCACAAATCAAGCACCGGATTGACCACGCTCCAGCCCGCCTCCACCATGTCGGCCCGTTGAAACAGTGTCTGATCTCCGATCATACAATCGTGCAGCAGCCGTTCATAACCGGTACTGGGCTGCTTTCCGAAGTATTCCTGATATTCGAAGTTCATGTCCACTGTTCCCAGCCGCATCACGGGGCCGGGCACCTTGGCCGCGAATTGCAGGGAAATGCCTTCCTCCGGCTGGATGTGCAGTACAAGTTGGTTCGGCATCAAGTGTTCCACAGAAGTATCTCGGAACAAAACAAACGGTGCGCGGCGAAACTGGATCACAATATGAGTGTTACGCGCTGGCATGCGCTTGCCAGTTCGAAGGTAAAAAGGAACGTCGGCCCAGCGCCAGTTGTCGATCAGCAGCTTCATGGCGACAAAGGTCTCGGTTCGCGAATCGGGCGCGACATCGGGCTCGGAACGGTACGCCAGAACCCGCTCACCCTCCATGGTTCCTTCCCCATATTGTCCGCGCACAGAGCGGGTGAGCACTTCCTCATCGTCGATGGGCTGGATGGCATGCAAAATCTTGGCCTGTTCATCGCGCACGGCATTGGCGTCAAACGAAATGGGAGGCTCCATCGCGGTCAGGCTGATCAGTTGCATGATGTGGTTGGGCACCATGTCGCGCAGCGAGCCCGCATGCTCAAAATAGCTGCCACGGCCTTCCACGCCCACGGTTTCGGCCACCGAGATTTGTACGTGATCGATGTAGCGCCGGTTCCAGATGGGCTCGAAAATTCCGTTGGCGAAGCGGAACGCCATGATGTTCTGCACCGTCTCCTTGCCCAAATAATGATCGATGCGATAGATCTGGTTTTCCGCGACGAGCTTCAGCAGTTGCTGATTGAGGGCCTTGGCGGACTCTAGGTCGTGGCCAAAGGGCTTTTCGATGATCACCCGCCGCCAGTGGTCGTTATTCTGCTCCAACAATCCATTGGCGGCGAGCTTTTCGACGATAGGTCCGAAGAAACTCGGAGCTGTCGCCATATAAAAGAAGAAGTTTTGATGCGTGGAGTGATCCTGGTCGATCTTTGCGAGACGATCTTTGATCTTCGGGTAAAGCTGATCATCGTTGAAATCGCCGGCAAAATAATAGAAGCGGCGCACGAAGCTTTCCCAGGTCGCGTCGTTGATGCAATCGCCGCAGTACTCTTTCACATCCTCCAGGATCTGTTTACGGAACTCTTCGTCCGACATCTGCTTGCGCGCCACGCCCAGCACCGCGAATTCCTTCGAGAGCAAGTCCGCCCGCGCCAGATTGTACAGAGCCGGAATCAACAGGCGCGCCGTCAGATCGCCGGCGGCGCCGAAAATCACCATCACACAAGGGTCCCCTTGTTTACCGATGCGCGGTGTGGCTACCGTGGGCTGTTCCGCCAATTGAGCCATAAATCAGATCCTCAGAACTTTCTGCTCGATCGCGTTCGGTTAAGCGCTTTTCTTCTCTGAGCTAGCTTGGACTGCGCCGGCCTCGATGTGTCCGCCGAACTTCTGCCGCATGGCAGAAAGCATCTTCTCCGCAAAAGTATGTTGCTGCCGCGAGCGGAAGCGCACATACAACGCCGCGGTCAGAACGTCCGCCGGCACGGCTTCTTCCAGCGCCGCCTGAATCGTCCAGCGTCCTTCGCCGGAATCCTGCACATAACCTTCGTATTCCGAAAGGGTGGGATTCTCCGTCAAAGCCATCGCCGTAAGATCCAGCAACCACGAACTGACCACGCTGCCCCGCCTCCAGACCTCGGCGATATCCGGCAAGTTCAGATCGTAGCGGATATCCTCAGGCAAGTCTTTGCTGGTGGCGTTCTTGAAGATGTCGAAACCCTCGGCATACGCCTGCATGATCCCGTATTCAATTCCGTTGTGCACCATTTTCACAAAATGACCGGAACCTGAAGGACCGCAGTGGATGTAACCTTGCTCGGCCGAGCCTCCAAGCTTTTCCCGGCCCGGAGTCCGCGGAATATCCCCGACGCCCGGAGCCAGCGTCTTGAAAATAGGATCAAGCCGTTGCACCGCTTCTTTGGGTCCGCCAATCATCATGCAGTAACCGCGATCGAGGCCCCAGACGCCGCCGCTGGTTCCCACGTCCATGTAGTGAATGCCTTTGCTTTTAAGCTGACCCGCGCGGCGCACGTCATCTTTGAAATAGGAATTGCCGCCGTCGATGATGGCGTCGCCGGCCTGCATGTACTGCGCCAGTTTCTGCACGGTTTGCTCGGTGGGACCACCCGCCGGCACCATGACCCAGGCCGCTCGCGGCGGCTTTAATTTTCCGACGAGGTCTTCCAGCGACGATGAACCGCCCGCTCCTTCGCCGGCCAGCTGCTTCACCGCATCCGCACTCAGATCCGAGACGACAAGCTGATGTCCGCCGCGCATCAGACGGCGCGTCATGTTCGCGCCCATCTTGCCGAGACCCACCATTCCCAATTGCATGCGTCACTCCTTAAACTCGAAGCCAAAGCCGCGGCACACTAAAAGTAGCGCCGGCGACCCGCCGGCTTCTGGCCACCAGAATTATCCCAGCGCCTTTTGCACCGCTCCAGCCAAAGTTGCGAGACCCGATTCCACATCATGCAGATGCACGCGCAGCGCACGCCGCCCACGCTCCGCCAGCACCTGGAAGTCTCCTCGAGCCTGTGCCGCTTTCACGACTCCGAATGTGTATTTCTGTTCTGGCACCGGCAAGTCCAGAGCATCGTCGCAAGTCACCTGCAGAAAGACTCCAGAATTCGGCCCGCCTTTATAAGCCTGTCCGGTCGAATGCAGAAAACGGGGCCCAAAGCCGAGGCAGGTGGCCACATGTTTCTTGTTCCGCACGGCATGCCGTATGGTCTGCAAGGTCTTCTCGTGTTCGGCATTCATCTGGATGAATGCCAACAAGGCAAAGTAATCGCCAGTCTTAATGCGCCCGAGATGAGCCTTCAAATATCCGGCGAGAGACTTGTCTGCGCCGGCGGCCTTGGCCAACTCCGCAGCATTCTTCTCGTCGGTGAACAGCTTGATCCCCCCGTCTTCCACGACAGGTTTTTCCGCGGGCAGGGAACCAGTCTTTTCATACTCAGATGTCAAATTCCGGGTCGCAATCTTGCTGGCCTCCACATCCGGCTGATTGAAAGCATTGATCCCGATGATGGAGCCGGCCACCGCGGTGGCAATCTCCCAACGGAAAAATTCCGCTCCCAGGTCGTAGATGTCGGCCATCGAGATGCGCAGCACCGCGTGCCCGGCTTTTTCGAGCGCCGTGAGCTTCGCATCCTGCCTAACGTCGATCCCATGTTCGGTATGGACGTAAGCAAACACACGATCGTTGCCATAAACCTCCGGCCCCGCCAGTTCTTCGCGGTCCACGGGGATGATGCCCTTCCCAACTTTCCCCGTAGACTCGGCCAGCAGTTGCTCAAGCCAAGCCCCCAGGTCGGAAATGTCCGGAGAAGTAATGATGGTGACTTTGTCGCGGCCGCTCCGCGCTGCCGTGCCCAGAATAATCCCCAGCATCGCTCCTGGATTTTCTTCGATGGCTGCGGCAGGTCCGCACGCCTGCACCATCTCTTGCGTGCGGTCAAGAAACTTTTTCGTATCCACTCCCATCGCCGCCGCGGGAATCATGCCAAAGTTCGAAAGCGCCGAATACCGTCCGCCGATTGACGGCCGGCCAAAAAAAACAAGCCGGAAGTGATCCCCTTCCGCTACCTGCTGCATCTTCGATCCCGGATCGGTAATCGCGATGAAGTGGCTGCCTGCGTTATCCGCGCCCACCGCCTGCTTTGTACGTTCAAAGAAATATTGTTTGAAGATGTTCGGTTCGAGCGTGGTGCCCGACTTGCTGGAAACAATGAACAGCGTCCGCGCAATATCAATCTTCTCTTCAAACGCCTTCACCTGTGCCGGATCGGTCGAATCAAGCACGTGCAGGTCAGGAAAGCCCGCAGTCTTGCCAAACGTCATGCGCAGGACTTCCGGACACAGGCTCGATCCTCCCATGCCCAGTAGAAGAATATCTTTGAAACCAGCGCTCCAGACTTCCTTCGCCAGACCCCGCAACTCGAGCGGGTGTGAGATCTGGTCTTCGATTATGTCCAGCCACCCCAGCCAGTTCGCCTCATCGTCCCCGGTCCAAAGCGTGGCATCGCGCTGCCACAGGCGTTGCATCTTCCCGCCCGCCTTCCAATCGCTGATGTTGGTCTTTACCGCCGCCGCCAGGCTTTCCGGCAACGAGGTTCGCAAGCCGCTCAAGCAATTTTTCCTTTGGGCTGAGTGCCCTTCTCGACTGCAGCCAGCAGCTTGTGGAACGCATCCGCAAACAGCTTCACTCCGTCATCCGTCAGCTTGGTAGTGACTTCCTTGATCGAGATCCCGGCTTTCGCCAGGTTGTCCATCACGCTCTGCGCCCCCGGCACGTCTTCGGTAAGGCTTTTTCTCAACTTTCCGTGATCACGAAACGCATCGATCGTCGCCGGAGGCATGGTATTCACCGTGTCAGGCCCAATCAATTCCTCAACGTACATAACATCACGATACGCGGGATTCTTCGTGCTCGTGCTCGCCCACAGCACCCGCTGCGTCTGAGCGCCCTGGGCGGCCAGCGCCTGCCATCGCGGTCCGCTGAAGATGCGTTGATAACGCTGGTACGTTAGCTTCCCATTCGCAATCGCAACTTTGCCCAGCAGGCTCTTTAGCAGCGCCTGCTGTTGCGGGTCACTTGCAGCTTTCAGCTTGTCACCGATGATCGAATCCACCAGCGTGTCAATGCGGCTGATGAAGAAGCTGGCCACGCCGCCAATCTTATTCAAATTGCCCCCACGCTTTGCCAGATCTTCGAGCCCCGCAATATGCGCTTCCGCAACTTTCTCGTAAACTTCCTGCGCGAACAGCAAAGTCACGTTGACGTTGATCCCTTCGCCGATCGTCTGGCGGATTGCGGGGAGTCCCTCGGCTGTGCCCGGAATCTTAATCATCACGTTTTCGCGGTTCACAGCTTTCCACAAGCGGCGGGCCTCGTCGATCGTCTCTTGCGTTTTCAGCGCGAGCAATGGAGAAACCTCCAGACTGACGTACCCATCGCGGAACTTCGAACTTTCATACACTGGACGCAGCACGTCGGCAGCGCCTTGAATGTCGCGGATCGCAATCTGTTCGTAGCGTGCAATCGTATCGAGGTCAGCGCGCGAAGCCAGCGACTTCAAAATATCGTCGTAGAGGGAGCTTTCGGCAATGGCTTTCTCGAAGATCGCCGGATTCGAAGTCATTCCCCGCAGACCGTCATCGGCAATCATTGTCTTCAGCGTGCCGCTCGTGATCAGGTCGCGCCGGATGTAGTCGAGCCACATCGACTGCCCATAGCCAAGCAACGCCTGCAGAGGATTCGTAACTTTCGAGCTTTCCAGAACTCCAGTAGGCTGCATGATGATTTCTCCTGATGAACCGATAACAGACAGTCGCTGTTGGATCAAAAGTGCCGCTACTTCTCCGCAATCGCCTTCCGCGCTTCCGCGACTACAGCGTCAGCGGTGAAGCCAAAGAACTTCAACAAGTCTTTCAGCGGAGCCGAGGCGCCAAACCGGTGCATGCCGATCGTTCGTCCCTTCAGCCCGACATAGCGCTCCCAGCCAAAAGTGGCCGCCATCTCCACTGAAACCCGCGCCGTCACAGAAGAGGGCAGCACGCTTTCTTTGTAAGCCGCATCCTGTTGTTCGAAGATGTCCCATGAAGGCATGCTGACCACGCGAGCAGCAACGCCTTCCTCTTTGAGCCTTTCATATGCCTCCACGCACAACGACACTTCGCTGCCCGTGGCCATCAGAATCACGTCGGGCTTGCCATTCGGCGCATCGGCGAGAACATATGCCCCTCGCGCCGTGCCCGACGCCGCGGCATATCTTGTCCGATCAAACGTCGGCACCGCTTGCCGCGTCAGCACCAGCACCACTGGTTGGTGCTGCAACTTCGCAATAATCTTCCATGCTTCAGTCACTTCATTCGCATCCGCAGGACGCAGTACCACCAGATTCGGCATCGCTCGCAAAGATGCCAGTTGTTCAATCGGCTGATGCGTGGGCCCGTCTTCTCCCAGTCCGATCGAGTCATGCGTGAAAATGAAAATGGAGGGAATTTCCATCAGCGCGGAAAGCCGGATGCTTGCGCGCATGTAGTCGCTGAAATTAAAGAAAGTTGCGCCGAAGGCCCGGATTCCAGAAACCACGAGCCCGTTCACACTCGCGCCCATCACGTGCTCGCGCACTCCGAAATGCAGATTACGCCCGGCATAGCTGCCCGGCTGAAAATCGCCTGCGCCTTCAAACGTCAGCGTGGTCTTGTTCGAGGTAGCCAAATCGGCCGAGCCCCCGATCAGCCACGGAATGTTTTGCGCCAGAACATTCAGCACCTTCCCTGAACTTTCGCGGGTCGCTATCCCCTTCGCGTCGGCTGGAAATGTCGGCAAATTCTTGTCCCACCCGGCAGGAAGTTCGCGCCGTTGCATGCGGTGCAACCGGTCGGCCAGTTCAGGATACTTTTGCGAGTATTCCGAAAACATCTGTTCCCAGCGATCACGCGCATCCCGTCCGCGCTTTCCAACGCCATCCCGGAAATGCTCTCGAACCCCCTCCGGCACCAGGAACTTGGCATCCTCCGGCCAGCCATAGAACTTCTTCGTGAGGCGCACTTCTTCTTCGCCAAGCGGTTCTCCGTGAGCCGCGTTGCTGTCATGTTTGTGCGGCGATCCATACCCAATATGGCTGTCCACAATGATCAGTGTCGGACGATCCGTGGTCTTCTGGAAGGTTTCAAACGCCCGCGCCAGCATCTCCAGATCGTTGGCATCGGCGACGCGCGTTACATTCCATCCGTAGCCGACAAATCGCGTGGCCACGTCTTCGCTAAATGACCAATCGGCGGGACCATCCAATGTGATCCCGTTGTGGTCATACATCCAGCACAGATTCGAAAGCTTAAGATGTCCCGCCAGCGAAGCCGCTTCTCCACCAATGCCTTCCATCAGATCGCCGTCGGAACACATGGCGTAAACGTTGAAGTCAAAGACCTCAAAAACCGGCCGGTTGAAATTCGCCGCCAGCCACCGGCTCGCAATCGCCATTCCCACGCTGTTTCCCACGCCTTGGCCGAGCGGCCCCGTGGTTGTCTCCACTCCAGTAGCGAGGTGCGATTCGGGATGTCCCGGAGTCCGGCTCCCGAGTTGCCGGAAGCGCTTAATCTGTTCCAGGGGGATTGCCAGTTCCTTCAAAACATCCCCGTCTTTGTTGACTTCGCGCACGCCCGCCAGATAAAGCATGGCGTAGAGCAGCATGGACGCATGGCCGTTCGACAGCACGAACCGGTCGCGGTTCAGCCACTTCGGATCCTCCGGGTCGTAGCGCAGAAATTCCTGCCACAGGCAGTAAGCCACCGGCGCCAGGCCCATCGGCGCCCCCGGATGCCCGCTGTTGGCCTGTTGTACCGCGTCAATCGCCAAGGTGCGGATTGTGTTGATGCACAACAGGTCCAGTTGCTTGCTGGTCACCACCACTTGTTCACTGGCTACCATGCGATGCGCGCTCCTCCCAGAGGACAATCCCGCCTTTGCTTGGCCCACTGGCTAGTCTTATTAGAGTTCCCAGGACAGCAAGGGTTTCAGATACGCAAGGAGTGTATCAATTTCCAGCGGACCCATGGCGCCGGAAGTGTGAAAAATCGCGAGAACTTGAAGCTTCTGGGAATACAGGAATACCAGTAGTAGAGGAAGCGAGGAATTGAAGGGAACGGCGTTAGTTCTACAGTTCTACTTCAACAGCTGCAGGTAGCTGCTTTCGCTGTTCGACGCTCTCGTAGTGTCTTGGACATACTTGAGGAACTGGCGGAGATGCTCTTTTTCGGCAGGATCCATCCCATCGAAGCGAACCCGTACTCCCCCGGCCGGCGCGCTGCGAGTGACAACTCCATTCAGCGCCAGACCCTTTACCCAGATCTTGCCGCTCGCGACCCAAAGTCCAATTTCCACTTTAGCGCCGCCGTTGATGTGGCCGGCAGTCTCTACCTGGCATCCGCCCATGCTGGTGTTTGAAAGATTGCCCCAGATGGGAGCCTCCGCATCATTGACCCGCATCTCCACAGCCACGAAACACTTAATTCTGGGATGCCGTCGCCGGTCCTGTCCCCAGTTCGGGCTGAAGAGATCGGGCTCAAACGGGGGCGTGGCCGAAACCGGAGTTGGCACGGGTTGCGGTGAAGACTCCTTCGCTACTTTGTTTGAATTTGATGTTGCATCGGCGGTCTTGCCGGCAGTTCCTTGTTTGATCTCACGCATGGCTGCCAGCAAAGCTTCTTCTCTGCGTTCCGGCGGGGCATCGCGATAAGTCTGCAGCAGTTTCCCAAGGTTCCGGGCCAGGTCAGGATCGGCCAGCAGCCCAGTCCAGTCCGTTCCCACCGCCGCGTTGGGCTTTGCGTTACTCATTGAAATAGTCTTAGGCTCGTTCTCGCGAACGAATCCCGGTACCAGCTTGAACCACAGGTCACCTGTCCACAAGATGACGGAAGTCATGCTCAGAATACCCGCCCCGGAATTTGACCATGGAGCTCGCGGGTCGGCAGGCTTTCGACTAGACCTTCCTCAGTCCGCCGGTTTCAGGCCTTTGAGGTGATTCTTCAACGATTCTTGCTGCGCGTCGGTGAGCGAGAGGAATTCGAAGCCATAATGGTATCCCCGCCGGTAGCGGACCACGGCGCGCACCGCCCACGGCAGCGTCGCTCCCGGAAGCAGGAAGTTCAGGCCGGTTACCTCACCGTTATTCAGCTCCGCCGCCAGAAGTATGCCAATTCCAGCTTCGGCAAGATCCCGGCAGTGTCCTTCAAGATTCTGGTATTGATTTTCGAGAAGATAGCTCACAGTGACTCGGAAATCGGCAGAGTATCTCGGATGCCGTCTCCGGCGCCGGTTGACCTGGGCGGTCGCGGGTTTTGGGGTCGAGGCGGGCATGAGCAGAAGTGGATATTCCCTGGCGTTAAACTTGCGGTTTATTGCGGCTCGAACATGAGTTGAACAGTCTGAGTCGTTTCCTCCGGCGCAGCCGCAAACTTCCATTTGCGTACCGCGTCGACGGCCGATCGCATGGGGGATGAGACGACTCTCTTCAGTACTCTATCGACAGGCATTGTGAAGTGGAAGTGTCGAAAGTGGAAGTGTCGAAAGTAATGTCTTCCCGACCCATTCTCGCCGTTGGTGAATCGACTGGGTTTTTGCATCGCGGCGGTTCCTAAACGAATCAATAGGAGGACGATATGCTATGAATGAGAAGGCTGGTCCCGAAGACTTCCTTTATACTGGAACCTTTTCCGAACCGAAAATGCCCCGCTTCTGGTTTCGTCCCGACAGATTTGTTGCTTCCGCGCTCATATTATTGTGGGGCGTGACCGGCATTTCGGCGCAGAATTCCGCGCCTGTACCGTCCATCTCCCTTCCCGGGTCGCAGAGTCCGTTCACCGGCAGTGAGCCTGAGGGCAAAGCCTCGCCCGATGTTTTGCAACTGAGCTTCCAGGAAGCGATCGACCGCGGACTCCGCAATAACCTCGGCCTGCTCCTCTCCGGGGATCAGACCATCATGGCGCGCGGCGAACGATGGAAGGAACTCAGCAACCTTCTGCCCGATCTCTCCGCTCGGGTGCACGAAGACGTACAAACCACGAGTCTCACCGCCCTGGGCTTCAAAGGCACTCTTTTTCCGCCCCCGACGGTCCTTCCCCGCGTGATTGGCCCCTTCAATTACTTGGACGCGCGCGCTTCGTTCAGCCAGTCTCTATTCAACTTCCACGATCTCGAGAAGGAACGCGCCGCCTCCGAAAGCCTGAAATCGGCGCGATACAGCTACAAAGACGCGCGTGAGTTCGTGGTGCTTGCCGTCGGCAATGCCTACTTATTGGCCATTGCCACCTCCGCTCGCATTGAAACCACGGACGCGCAGGTGAAAAACGCTCAGGCGCTCTACAACAAAGCGGTCGACCAGCAAAAGGCGGGGCTGAATCCAGCCATCGATACTCTGCGCTCGCAAGTCGAGTTGCAAACCCGCCAGCAGCAACTCATCGCCGCACGCAACGATTTCGACAAGCAGAAACTGTCCTTAGCTCGCGTTATCGGCCTGCCGCTGGGTCAGGAGTTTGTCCTCACCGAGAAAGCCCCGTATCAGGGGCTGACTCCCTTGCCCCTCGATCAGTACCTGCAGCGCGCCTACGCTTCACGCTCCGACTACCAGGCCGCGCAGGCACAGGTCCGGGCTGCGGAACTCTCACGCCGCGCCGCAACCGCCGGGCACTATCCCACCCTAGATCTAAACGCAAACTATGGCGACATCGGAGTAAACCCGTCCCGCTCTAACGGAACGTGGCAAGTGGATGGAGGGCTGAACATCCCCATCTTTGCCGGAGGAAAAGTCCATAGTGATGTTCTCGAAGCCGATTCCCAGTTGAAGCAGGCCCGTTCCCAACTGAATGATCTCCGTGGCCGCATCGACTATGAAGTCCGCGCCTCCTTGCTCGACTTGAGTTCCGCCGCCGAACAGGTCGAGGTCGCCCGCAGTTCCGTCGATTTGGCGGAACAGACCCTGGCCCAATCGGAGGATCGCTTCACCGCGGGCGTCACGGATAACCTCGAAGTCGTTCAAGCCCAGGAGTCCGTCGCCAGCGCACACGAGAACTACATCCAGAGTCTCTACGCTCATAACCTCGCGAAGATCGAACTGGCTCGCGCCATCGGAGACGCCGAACAGGGAGTCAAACGATATTTGAAAGGCGAACACTAACTCATGGAACAGACGACGCAAAGTCCGCCCGCCGCTCCGCCCGCTCAGCCTGAGAGCGCTCAGTCCGCAAGCCGCACCCAGCCCTTGCCTTCCACCGAGCGGGACTTCCATACTCACCCTTCGCGCACCGCCAGCCCCGGTTTTCGTATCGCAGTCGGCATCGCAGTCGTGGTTCTCCTGGTGGCGGGAGTCCTTATTTACCGCTACGTCGCCAGTTACGAATCCACCGATGACGCCGAGGTCGACGGCCACATCAATTCCATCAGCACTCGCATCTCCGGTCACGTCGTGAAGCTGAATGTTCTGGACAATCAATCTGTCCAAGCGGGCACAGTGTTGGTGGAAATCGATCCGGCGGACTATCAAGTTGCCTACGACCGCGCCAAAGCCGATTTCGAGAGCGCCGAGGCATCCGCTGCCGAAGCTGGAGTTGATGTTCCCATCACTTCGGTCAGCACCAGCAGTCAGGTATCATCCGCAGACGCCGATGTGGACGGCGCCCGCGCCGGAATCGCTGCTGCCAAACAGCAATTCGAGGCAGACAAGGCCCAGCTCGACCAGGCCGAGGCCAACAACGTCAAGGCGCAGAACGATCTGGGTCGCTACAAACAGCTAGTCGACAAGCAGGAGATTTCCGAGCAGCAATACGATCAGGCCGTCGCTGCCGCCAAAGCCGACGCCGCTGCCGTCGAAGCTGCTCGCGCCACCGCCAGCGCTGCCCAATCGCAGGTCACTCAGGCCCAGCAGAAGCTTTTGCAGGCCGAAGCCAACTGGCGCAACGCCCAGACCGCGCCCAAACAGATGCAGGTCATACGCTCCAAGGCTGCTTCAGCCCTGGCCGACGCGCAGCTCAAGAAAGCCGACCTCGAGCAGGCACAACTGAATCTGCAATACACCAAGGTCATTGCTCCGGTTGCTGGTGTGGTCAGCGATCGCACTGTCGAAGTCGGACAAAACGTCGCCCCCGGCCAGGAATTGCTCAAGCTCATTCCTCTCAACGATGTCTGGATCACCGCTAACTTCAAAGAAACCCAGCTTCGTCAGATGAAAGTCGGCCAGCACGTCACGATTGAAGTCGACGCCAACGGAAGAAGCTATAAAGGCCATGTCGATAGCATCGCCGGCGCCAGCGGCGCCCGCTTCAGCCTTCTGCCTCCCGAAAACGCCACTGGGAACTACGTGAAAGTCGTGCAGCGCATTCCAGTGAAGATCGTTCTCGATCCCGGAGAAAACAAAGATCAGTCGCTGCGGCCCGGAATGTCGGTCGTCCCTAAGGTCTGGATTCGGCAATGAGCTCGGCTGCAACCCCGCTGAATCCCGACAGCGCCGAAGCCTGGCGACCGGCGATCAATCCCTGGATCATCGCCATCACGGTTACCCTCGCGACTTTCATGGAAGTGCTCGACACTTCCATCGCCAACGTCGCGCTGCCGCACATCGCAGGCAGCCTCTCCGCCGGCCAGGACGAGAGCACCTGGGTTCTCACTTCCTATCTTGTCTCGAACGCCATCATTCTCCCTCTGAGCGGCTGGCTCTCGTCCATCCTGGGCCGAAAGAATTTCTACATGAGCTGCGTGGCCCTGTTCACCATCAGTTCTTTCCTCTGCGGACTCGCACCCAACCTGGCCACACTCATCGTCTGCCGCGTGCTGCAAGGGATTGGCGGCGGTGGATTGCAACCCAGCGAGCAAGCCATCCTCGCGGACACTTTCCCCCCGGCCAAGCGCGGCATGGCCTTCGCCGTTTACGGCATCGCCGTAGTCACCGCACCCGCAATCGGTCCCACTCTAGGCGGATGGATCACCGACAACTTCACCTGGCGCTGGATTTTCTTCATCAACATCCCGGTCGGCATTCTTTCCCTGCTGCTCACCTCGCGGCTCATTCAAGATCCACCTTTCCTCAAGCGCCGCAAGCTCAGCGAGACTACTATCGACTACGTCGGCCTCGGCTTCGTGGCTCTGGGCCTGGGCGCTCTGCAGATCGTTCTCGACAAAGGTCAGCGCGACGATTGGTTCGAATCCCACTTCATCGTGACTCTCTCTTTGATCGCTGCAGCGTCCTTGATCTTCGTTGTCATATGGGAGTGGCGTCACAAAGATCCCATCATCGATCTGCACCTGTTTCGCGATCGCACGTTTGGCATCTCCAACCTCTTGATGTTCATGCTGGGATTCGCACTCCTGGGCAGCACACTCTTGCTCCCGCTGTTCTCGCAAACTTTGCTCGGCTATACGGCTGAACAAGCGGGCCTGGCCCTCATGCCGGGCGGATTTACCATCATTCTTCTGTTGCCGCTGGTCGGATTCTTGCTCTCCCGCTACAGTCCGCGCTGGCTTCTTCTTTTCGGCTTGATTGTGCTTTCCAGTTCGCTGTTCCACATGACCAGCTTTAATCTCGATATGGACTTCCGCACCGTGGCCACAGCTCGTGTATTTCAGGCCGCGGGAATGGCGTTCCTGTTTGTCCCGATTAACACAGCCGCGTACGCATTTCTGCCCCGCGAAAAGAACAACGCCGCATCCGGCTTGATGAACCTGGCCCGCAACATGGGCGGCAGTGTCGGCATTTCTCTGGTCACCACCATGCTCGATCGCCGCACCCAGGTTCATTTGAACTATCTGTCCCGCAATCTAAGCGCCTCGAATCCCGCATTTCAGTCGATGATGCGGGGTGCGACCCAGGCCATGCAGGCCCACGGAGCGAACGCAGCTTTTGCCACTCGCCAGGCCTACGCCCTGATTGAAGGCACGGTACAGCGCCAGGCAACCATGCTGGCTTATATAGACGACTTCCGCCTTCTCGCCATCGCCATCCTGCTGATGGTCCCCCTTGTCTTCCTGATGAAAAAAGGCCGTCCCGGAGGCGGAATGGCGGTACACTAGTTCGCGGTAAAAGCAGCGACGGGAAGGGCGCGAACTTACTCTCGCCGTAAGAAGTTCGGGAAGGGCGAGTTCACGCTCGCCGTCGAGGGGTTCGGGAAGAGCACGACTTGAGTCGTGCCGTAAAAGGCAGCTACTCGGCCGCGGCTTTAGCCGCCGAGGGACTCTAGAAAATGTTCCGTCTAATCACCATCGAGCGCGAGTACGGCAGCGGCGCAGCCGCCATCGCCGCCGAACTAGCCAGTCGTCTAGGCTGGAAGCTCTGGGACCGCCTTCTCACCGAAGAGATCGCCCGCCTCGCCAATGTTGATGCTTCGACCGTGAAGCGCTGCGAAGAGCACGTGGATAGCCCCTTCTACCGCCTGTCGAAAGTCTTCTGGCGCGGCAGCTACGAACCCACTTCCTCTCTCGGCAGTCAATCCTTTGACGCCGATTGCATGATGTCGATGATGGAGAAAATTACTGCCAAGATCGCCGACGAAGGGAATGCAGTCGTGGTCGGACGCGGCGCTCCGTACTTCCTCCGCGAACGCCCCGATGCCTTTCACATTTTTCTTTACGCCCCGCGCGCCGAGAAGATACGCCGCCTGCGGCAAGACGGCTCCACCGCATCGGATGCCGAGGATCTTGTCGATACCGTGGACCGCGAGCGCATCGCCTACGTCAAACACTATTTCGACGCCGACTGGCCCACCCGCTCCCTCTACCACGTGATGATCAACACTGCGGTAGGAAATGAAGCGGTGATCGAGACGATTCTAAACACCATGCATCTCGTCGAAGGCCGCCCCAAAGCCACAGACTACGAACGCCCAAAGGTGCCAAGTTCCGTCTAGTATGTGGGGACAGCCGCCCCCGGGCTGTCCAGCCGAGCGAAGCTCGACCCGCGAATGGTTCGGGAAGGGCACGACTTCAGTCGTGCCGTTAAACCGCTGAAAGTGTTTCCGCGCTTCAGCGCCTGCGGTGAGGGCTCGCACTGCTGGCCACTGATCACTGACCCCTGACCACTGTTCTCCCCGGCGCCGGACAACACTCCTCTACACAAACATCCACCCGCGCTCCCATCAACCCCAACGCTCTCCGTTCCGCTCCCGGATTAATCCGCTCCAAAATCAACTCTCGAATCATGCCAACAAATTTCGGATGCACGCCCACCGTCTCCGCCCGAACCATCGCCAACCCCAGAGAATCGCACAACTGCCGCGCTTCCACATCCAGGTCGTACACCACTTCCATGTGATCCGAAATAAATCCGATCGGCGCCAGCACGACTGCCGACGCCAGATTCTCCAACTTCACCTTGCGCAGGTAATCCAGAATGTCCGGCTCCAACCACGGCTGCCCGGGCGCTCCGCTGCGACTCTGATACACCAGAGCGTCGTTCTGATACCCCAGCGCTCCCGAAACCAGTCGCCGCACTTCCTCAAGTTGCTTCACGTAATCACAACCATCAGCCATCGAAACCGGAATGCTGTGCGCGGTGTATACGATCTGCACCTTTCCCCGCACGTCCTCTGGAATGTCACGCAGCGCGTCCCGTACGCGCTCAACCGTAGCTTCGATGAATCCTGGATGGTTGAAGAACGCCCGCAGTTTCTCCACTTCCGGTGCGCCCGCCCCAACTTCGCTCTGCGCCCGCGCAATGTCCTCGCGATACTGCCGGCATCCCGAGTACGAACTGTAAGCCGAAGTCACGAAAGCCAGAGCCCGCCGGACTCCATCCTGCTTCATCTGCCGCAGAGTCTCGGGTAGCAGCGGATGCCAGTTTCGGTTCCCCCAATAAATCGGAAGCCTGGGCCCGTTCCGCTCCAACTCCGCTTCCAGCGCGGCGATCAGGTCACGCGCCTGCTGGTTAATCGGACTCCTGCCCTCGAAGTGGTAATAGTGCTCGGCCACGGCCAGCATCCGTTCGCGCGGAACGTTCCGTCCGCGCAGCACGTTTTCGAGGAAGGGAATCACCTCTTCCTTCGATTCCGGTCCACCGAAAGAAACAATCAGAATGGCGTCGTAGCTCATGTCGAGAAGATCATTCGAGAAGATTGCCTAGACTGGATTGCGAGACCGAACTGTTTGCGGTCGGCCCGCCTGAACCTCAAATCAGTCGCCGTGTAAGATCACCACCGCCGGTGGCGCCGATTCCGCGTTCTTACCCACAGATAACGGCCGATCCAAGGCAATATTCATCTCCGTGAACCGGGGCAGCACTACATCACGTCCCTTGCGCGATACCATATAGATTCCCGAGACAAGAGTCGCCGCGATTCGTCCCACGCCCGCGGTCGAAGCGTCTGTCGCCGTCGACACGAAGGCTTCGATAATCAACTGAAGTGTGTCATCCGCTTCTTTGGCCAGGCCCGCAGTCACGGCGATGTTAATCGCCATCCACGCCATGCCCGGATGTTCGCCTTGCAATTTACCTTCGGGGTCAATCTTCGTGTGCGATCGTTGGTCCAGTTCTGCTCCCGTCAACGATGCGGCGATGGGTATAAGGTTTCCCCCCGGTAGTGTCAGTCCAGTGAAGGTGAGGGATAGCGATCCGGCACGGCTGCCCCAGCGGGGAGGAGTCTTCTTGACCACACTGCCCCCAAACAGCGTGCCCGCCGGCAGGATAACTTTCGAATTCAATAGGACTGGCTCGAGCAGACGCGCCTGAATGACGTCGCCGGGCTTGCTCTTCGATGCGCTCACGTCCCCGAGGAGAAGAATCCTGCAGATCGTCCCCACCGGAAGACTTTCCGGCGCAGACAGTTCTGGCGCGGGCGCGCCTCTCTCTCCAGCACTTGCCGAAGACAGATTCGGATCGCCCGCCACGACCGCTTCCATCACGATGGATGCTTGTATGTCATTCTTAGCTCCGGATATGCTCCCGGACTGGCTCGTCTCGACGGCCCCCGCCTGCGGCCCTGATCCTTTCTTTTTTGCCTGCGCGTGAACGTCCCGCCTTCGGCTTATGGAAATTACTGTCACCTGCAGAGCGCTTTCACCGCTCGCCGCCAACACCGTCGCGGTTTTGAACACGGGGTAGTTCTGATGGCGAGGTGTGAATAGCTTAACTACGCCCGGCCAGTGATCATCTGGAACCCTCGGCCTTTTCTCCAGGTGATCGACGGTCAAGCGTACGGCACTCCCCGCAGTGAACACCTCGCGGTCCGAAGAATAAACGTCCCGCGCCAGCTTGCCTTCAAGAACCTCTCCCGGCTTCAACTTCGACAGCTTCACTGGATTGTTGAGTTGCACCTTAACGTAGAGGCCCGAATTCGCGGACGCGGGCTCTTTCGCCCGGGCGGCCGGTTCATCCGCAGCGGAGCAAGCCACAGAACACGCCGCCACCGCACCCGCCAATAGCCAGCCGCGGACAGCTTTCAACAACCCGCCACGTCTCATCATCTGCTCCTGCCCGCCCCAAATCTAAGCTGCCTGCGAAATCAAGGATTTCCTGATTCTACCCTCAACTTGCGAGCGAGATCCCACAATCCGTCATTGGGAGAAGAACCCGCCAAGGCACAGTCACGCCCAACGCGCATGTTACGCTTTCTCTGGTACTGCTCCCTGGAACCATGAAGACGCTGACCCGGATCTTTAAAGCATTTCACTATCGCGACTTCCGCCTGATGTGGATCGGCTCCTGCACCTCCAGCATCGGCACCTGGATGCAGATCGTGGCCCAGGGCTGGCTCATCTACCGGCTCAGCCACAACGCGCGCCTGCTGGCGTTGGACGGGGTTTTGGGGGGACTCCCGATTTTCCTTTTTTCTCTCTTCACCGGGGTCATCGCCGATCGGATGGACCGCGGGAAGATCCTGCTGGGCTCCCAGTATGTGCAGATGTTCAGCGCCGGTGTGCTCACGGTTTTGGTGGCCACCGGAGCGGTGCATGTCTGGCACATTCTTTGCCTGTCGTTCCTTTCGGGGACAGCCCAAGCCTTCGGTGCGCCGGCCTACTCGGCGCTGATTCCCACCCTGGTCGACAAGGAAGACATGCCGAACGCCATCGCCCTGAATTCCATCCAGTTCAATGTGGCGGTCATGGTCGGCCCTGCTCTTGCCGGGCAGGCCTTGGCGAAGCTGGGGGAGAGTTGGTGTTTTGGTCTCAATGCCCTGTCCTTCCTGGCTCCCATCATTACCCTGTCGATCATCTCCGCCCGCTTTCTGCCCGCGAAGACCACAGAGTCAATCTTCACCAGTCTTAAGGAAGGCATCCGGTTCACCCGAAAGCAGAGTTCGATGGAAGCGCTGATCGTGCTGGCCTTTTGCATGACCGCTCTGGGCATGCCTCTGCGCACCTATTTTCCGGTCTTCGTGAAGGACATCTTCCATCGCGGTCCGGAAACTTACGGCAATCTGCTGTCGCTGATGGGTCTAGGTTCGATCCTTGGTTCTCTGGCCATTGCGGGCGCTGGCAACATGCGAAAAAAAGGCCTGGTCGCTCTCACAGCTCTCTTCTGTCTAGGCGCGGGGATTTCCGCATTCGCTCTTTCGAAGTCGCTCCCGTTCAGCGGCGTCGTCCTGGTGCTGGTGGGTGCTTCCATGATGGCGGTCTTCGCCACGGTGAATTCCCTGGTGCAGTTAATCACCACCAACGAAATGCGCGGCCGCGTGATGAGCGTCTACAACTTCGCCTTCCGCGGCGGCATGCCCATGGGAAACCTGTTGTCAGGATGGCTCGTCCCTATATTCACCGCGCCGGTCGTGCTGGGTGTGAATGGACTACTCTTGATTCTGCTAGCTCTCTATTTCTTGCTGGTGCAACGGCGCCTGGCCGCGCTCTAAGGAAAGTGATCCGTCCTTAACTCAAACAACCCGTCATCAATTATCCCGCACCGCCTGCCACTCTCCAGTCCCCTGCCGGTCATGGAAGGTGCCGGTGATCTTGTTGCCATCTACTCTGCCTCGAAAGGTGAGAGGCTCCCGGGTCTTCGTGCGGAAGACAATATGGTGGATGTTCACCGTGCCTTCCAGTCCGCCCGATTGGTAAGGACCTTTGAAGTGTCCCGTGATTACTCCACCCTCCTGCTTAAGTTCGATGTATTTCGTCGAGGTCGTGCCGGTCGGGCCCTTCGAGTAAATGGTCCAGTTACCGGCAACGTTGTCGGGTGGCTGCTGCGCCGGCGGTTCCTGCGCTATCGCGAGAGTGCTCGCAACAAACAGAAGGACTAACCGGACCGCGACGATCTTCGCGTTGCTGTTCTTCATGACATCCTCCAACCACTCAGCCGTGACAGCCCGGAAGTGTAGTAAACAACCCCACAGAAATCAACATTTGACGGTGCGGAACCTGCGACTTGCGATATAAGATTCTTTCACTCCCGAGACCATCTCCCCTGGTCGGGCCCAGTGAAAAGTAAAGGACACCACAGTCATGCCACAGGAACTCACCCGCCGGACGATGATGCGGAGTTTGTTGGCCGCCGCTACCACCGGACTCATTGCGCTTCCCATGCGCGAAGCCTGGTCCGCCCAGTCTGGAGGTGGCGGAGCTACCGGCCAAGAACGTGGCGACATGGGGAGAATCGCAGGCGCTTTCAGACGCACCTATTCAGCCCCCGGGCTTTCGGTCGCTATCGCCCGCAATGGCCAATTCGTCTTCGATCATTCCATTGGAATGGCGTACGGTCCGAAACTACAGCAGGTAGTTCAGTCCACGTTATTTCGCATCGCGAGCGTCACCAAGCCCATCACCGCCGTGACCATCTTCAAGCTGATCGAGAAAGGCCAGTTGAATCTTACAGACAAGGTCTTCGGCGCCTCCGGTATTCTCGGGACGAAGTACGGCAAGCCGCCCTACAAACAGTATGTGACCGACATCACCGTCGATCACTTGCTCACGCACACCTGCGGAGGCTGGCCCGACGACTCTACCGATCCCATGTTCCGCTTTAATTCCTGGGATCAGGCCAAGCTGATTGGCTGGACCTTAGAGAACCTGCCGCTCGCCTATCCGCCCGGGCAGCATTGGGCCTACTCGAACTTCGGATTCTGTTTACTGGGTCGCGTGATCGAGCAAGTCACCGGTCAACCCTACGCGGACTATGTGCAAGCCAATATCCTCGCGCCCTGCGGCATTAGCGACATGGCAATTGCCCGCAATAAGCTCAGTGAGCGCCTTCCCAACGAGACAGAATACAAAGGGCAGTACAGTGAAGACCCTTACAAGATGAATGTCACGCGAATGGATTCCCACGGCGGATGGCTGGCAACCCCTTCCGATCTGGTTCTATTTCTGAATCATCTCGGCGGCTTTTCGAACAACCCCAGCCTGCTGAAGCCGCAAACTATCCAGATCATGACAACACCCGCCCCGGCATATCCTCAATCGTCGCCCGCCCGCTACGCACGAGGCTGGATGGTCAGAACCGATACCGGAACCTGGTGGCACAACGGAAGCCTGCCCGGATCGACGTCGCTCATGGTGCGCACGGCAACGGGCATGTCCTGGGCCGCCCTGGTCAACACTCGCACCGAGCCTCACGACGAAATGGATAACGCGCTCGATACCATGATGTGGACCATGGTTCGTACCGTGCCTGGTTGGGGATGATCGAACTTAGAGATGATCGAGCTAGAGGCGATCGACCCTGGAAAAGGAAGAAATCTGGTGCGCCCGGAGAGATTCGAACTCCCGACCTATTGCTCCGGAGGCAATCGCTCTATCCATCTGAGCTACGGGCGCCTGGCTTCAGTTTACATGGCGGGGTTGCGAAGCAGCAATGTGGGCTTTCCGCGTGGGAGAAGCCCGATCACAGCAGGCGTTTCGACGCGGAGCTACAGAGCAGCGCCCGCAGTCCATCGGCGGTTGCCCCGTCCGAACTGAACTCTTACCAGCGGCCTCGCCCGCCGCCGCCACCGCCGCGGCCACCACGGTCGCCGCCGCGATCTCCGCCTCGGCCTCCACGGTCGCGTCCGCCGCCTCCGGCGTGCTCGGTCTTGGGGCGCGCCTCATTCACGTTGAGGGTGCGTCCGCCTACCTGCGTACCATTCAACGCGGTAATGGCCTTTTCTCCATCCTCGTTGCTGGCCATTTCTACAAAGCCGAATCCGCGCGACCGTCCGGTATCGCGATCGGTCATGATGCTGACCCGGTCCACCTGCCCGAACGGTTCAAACATCTGCCGCAGTTCGTCTTCCGACGTGTTAAAACTCAAATTGCCTACAAAAATATTCTTCACGCATCTGCCTCTGCATTGAGCTGTCGCAGTGCAAGCTCGATGCGGCGGACTGGCAGGTCGGAATCACCTTCCTGAAAATCGGAACCGGAGCTGGCGAACACTCGAATGCGGCACGAAGTATAGCAGGTTTGTCAAACCGGGCATGTTAATTCGAAGTCGGCCGTAGGCTATTGTGATTTTGAGACCTTTGGCAAAACGTGGCATACTTTCGTCGAAGCGTTTCGAACGGGCAGGGCGGAAAGGGCGCCATAAATGAAGCGGGCTTTGCGATTATTCGCGTTGGCCAGTGCGACCGTATGCGGAATAGCCTTCCTGCTCGACATCGTGACCTTGTTGCTAAATTACAACTACAAGCATCATCGCTTCCTCCCGTTCATCGTGGAACGCGGCTACATCACAGACACAATTTGGTTCGGACTTAGTTTCCTAGGCTTCGGGATTCTTTACCTTTATCTGGTGCGAAGAATGCGGCCAAGTCCAAGGTAGCCTACTACCCGAATGTCAAAACGACTCGAAGCCGAGACGGACTAACACCCATCCACCTGCCAAAATCCCTCGCGGTGATATCCCACCTGCAACAGCCGGTTCTTGGGATCGTGCCGCTTGCCGCAAGTCGGACAAGTTAAATATCGGCTCCAAGCCGTCCCCTGGCGGTCGTAGTTTTCCGGAACGGTGAAGGTTGTCCCGCAGCTGCACGGCACCATAAACATTCGCAGCGCAGCATCGCCTCTGGACTTCCCGGATTGAACTCTAGACTTCACCCTTCCTCAACGGTAGCCAACGCCTTCTTCTTGCGCTGGTTCGATTGCAGAACCTTCTTCCGCAGCCGCAGCGACTTCGGCGTGATCTCCACGAATTCATCATCCGCAATGAACTCAATCGCCTGCTCCAGGTTCAAATTTCGGAACGGCACCAGCCGGATCGCCTCATCAGCCGTCGAAGCCCGCATGTTGGTGAGCTTCTTTTCCCGCACCGCGTTGACGTCGAGATCGTCGTCCTTCGCGTTCTCACCGATGATCATCCCCTCATACAGTTCAATGCCCGGTCCCACGAAAAGCTCGCCGCGTTCCTGCAGCCCCCACAGCGCATATGCCGTCGAAGTGCCATCCCGGTCCGCGATTAGCGCTCCAGTAAGCCGGTGCGGGATCTCCCCCTGCCACTCGGTATATCCATCAAACAAAGAATTCATCACGATCGTCCCACGCGTGTCGGTGAGCAACTGGCTGCGCAGACCGATCAGCCCGCGGCTGGGCACGCGGAACTCAATCCGCACCCGCCCGTAGCCGTGGTTGTGCATGTTTGTAACTTCAGCTTTGCGCGATCCCAGCTGTTCCATACACACGCCCACGAACCCTTCCGGTACATCGACCGTCAGATGCTCCACCGGTTCCATCAGCTTGCCGTCAATTCGCTTGGTGACGATCTCAGGTTTGCCCACCATGAGCTCATAGCCCTCGCGCCGCATCATTTCGATGGTGATCGAAAGCTGCAGCTCTCCGCGCCCCAGCACCTTGAAGGAGTCAGTCGTGCCCATCTCCTCGACGCGGAGAGAAACGTTGGTAAGCAGTTCCTTCGCCAACCGCTCCCGCAGATTCCGCGAAGTGACGTAAGTCCCTTCTCGTCCGGCGAAAGGGGAAGTGTTCACCGTAAATGTCATCGCAATAGTCGGCTCATCGATAACAATAGGCGGCAGCGGTGCAGGATTCAGCGCATCCGTAATGGTCTCCCCGATCGTGATACCTTCCACGCCGGCCACCGCAACAATATCGCCCAACACAGTCTCGGTGATGTCAGTCCGCTTCAGCCCAGAGAACGAAAACAGTTTCGTGATCTTGGTTTTGTGCATCGTTCCATCGAGCTTCGCGATCACCACGTCTTCGCCGGTGTACATCGTTCCGTTAAACACGCGCGCAATTGCCAGACGTCCGAGGAAATCGCTGTAGTCAAGGTTCGCGACCAGAATCTGCAAAGGCCCAGTGGGATCGCCTTGAGGCAGAGGAATCGTCTTCAAGATCGCATCAAACAGCGGACGCAGATCCTCGCCCCCACCCTTGATGTCCGTCGACGCCGTCCCCTCCTTCGCATTCGTGTACAGAACGGCAAAGTCGAGTTGGTCTTCCTTCGCGTCCAGGTCGATAAACAGGTCGTAGATCTCGTTCAGCACTTCCTGCGGACGCGCATCCGGCCGGTCAATCTTATTAATCACCACAATCGGCGGCAGCTTCGCCTCGAGAGCCTTGCTCAACACATAGCGCGTCTGCGGCAGCGGACCTTCGCTCGCATCCACGAGCAGCATCACTCCGTCCACCATCTTCAGCGCGCGTTCTACCTCACCGCCAAAGTCGCTGTGACCGGGCGTATCGACAATGTTGATCTTCACGTCGTGATAGAAGATAGCCGTGTTCTTGGCGAGAATCGTAATCCCGCGTTCGCGCTCAAGTTCGTTCGAATCCATCACGCGCTCCGCGACGGCTTCGTTGGCGCGGAAAGTTCCGCTCTGCTTCAGCATGGCGTCGACTAGCGTGGTCTTGCCGTGGTCCACGTGCGCGATGATGGCGATATTGCGAATGCTCAAACTCAAAGTATGTTTTGTCCTTTATTAATGGATCGGATCGACAGGCGTATTCAGCCGGTCCTCGGCCACAACGCCCCACCTATAACTTTACTATGTGCGGAGGCTTCTCAGGAGATTACATCGCACCAACGTGCGGAGTCGCCGCCAGACGGGAGTTCAAAGGTACGTCTGACCAAAAAGGAGACGATAAACAAAATCAGCCAGCCACGGCCTTCTCCTTCGGCATCTGTTTCCCCGCCAGCCGTGCTTCCACTTCCTTCACAGCCCGCTGCGCCGCAAGGATTCCTCCATTGGTAGTCGATTCCGGACCCTGGGAATCCGTATTCGCGAAGAAAACACGATCCATAGGCTGCCGCACCAGCGGCTGAACCTGCGTGAACAACCCAGGCGTCGACATGTACAAAGGATGCCCCCGCCGGTAGATATGCACCTCAACCGGATCAACATTCGTACTCGGCATCAGCTTCTGAAAGTCGCTCAACACGTTGGCGGCGATCCTCCGCGCCCCGGTTTCGCTTAATAGCTGGCTGCGTTGCTCTTCCTTCAGCGGTGTGTAGCAGCTGAGAATGTTGAACTTCTGCTGGTAGCCCGGTTGCTTTCGAATCACCCAGTCCGCCACGATGAAATCGGTAAAAGAATTGCCCGGGCACCACGTGTCGTAACCCTGATTGAAAACCGGCTTGTCGAAAATCAGATTCACCACAGGATAAGGAATATAGCGAATCTGCTGCATAGCGTCACTCTGCTTGTCAGGCAGCCCCTCGACGATGCGCCGCGTGATGAACTTAGGCGTCGCCATGATCACAGCCTTGGCCGCGACCGTCTTCAATTCGCCGCCCACCATGTAAGTCACCTGCACTTCTTCTTTTCCGGAGACCACGGCCACGATCGTCGCCCCCGCCTGCATCCGGTCTTTGTATTTCGGTTGAAGAATCTCCGCCAGTTTCTTCGTGATTGCGCCCAAACCTCCCGGCCAGGTGTAGCGGTCGTCTTTGCGGCTCTCACCACCCATCTCCTGCAAGGCCCAAATAGCCACTGCCGCCGCCGTGTCTTCGCTGGCCGCACCCCAGTTGGAAGGCCCGAAGCCGTCCCACCACTGCTTGAGCTCGTCCGGATAGCCGTTCAGGAAATCGGAGAAAGGTTTTTCGAAGAGCTCTTTACTCCGCTTCTGCACATCAATCGCCAGCATCTCTTTCTTGAATTTCTTAAACCCGTCGCGCACCGCCGGAGAATAAGGCAGCTTATCGAGCCCGTCGCCCCACGTGTCCGGGACCAGTTCACCTCGAATGATGCTCGCATCCGGACTGTCGACCGGCAACAGTGGCAGCCCAAGTTCCTTGGCAAATTCATAGGCGTGCTCGTCCCTCGCCAGAAACGCAGAGCCGGTTGCGTAAGTGCTGCCTTCATACTCCATGGCATACGCATTCCCGCCCCAGTGCGGCTCTTTTTCGAGCAGGAGGAAGTCGCGCTGCTGCAAACGATAAGCTGCCGTCAGCCCGCTCACCCCGCCTCCGACAATCACCACGTCATGCCGCGCCGAGGCCGGAGGCCGCGTGAAGAAGCTGCTGCCTTTGTCGCGCACTTGATGGCAAATCCGGTTGTCTTCGCCCTCCACGTCTGCAGCGTGACTCTTCTGCGCGTCCGCCGTTTGCGCCACCAGCGAAAGATCGATCGGACATCCCGCCGTCACCGCCCCTGCCACCACAAATTTGATGAAGTCTCTGCGATTCGCGCTCACGTTTGATCTCCTATGTCGTGCCTTCGCCCCGCACCCGCAATCGATACCAGAAGACGATCGCCACCAGCGAAAAGACAAAAATGATGGTCGACACCGCGTTGATTTCTGGTGTGATGCCTCGCCGCAGCCGTCCCCAGATTTCCAGCGGCAGCGTGTTGTCCCGCCCAATCAGAAAAAAGCTGACCGCAATCTCATCCATTGAAAGCGTAAAAATAAGCAGCGCCGCACCGATAATCGGCAGCTTCAGGTTGGGCACAGTGATGCGCCAGAATGTCTGCCAGTAATTCGCACCGAGATCGAGAGAAGCCTCTTCCTGCGCCCGGTCGAGCTTTTGCAATCCCGCAAATACTTCGGTCGTTGCTACCGAGATCAATGCTGTCCCGTGTCCCAGAACAATTGTCAGCAGGCTGAGCTTCGTTCCCAGCACGTTGAATAGCATCAGCAGCGATAGCCCGGTAATAATCCCCGGCAGAATCAATGGCAGAAGCACTAATCGCCGGAACAATGCCTTTCCCGGAAACTGCGCTCGCTCCAGCGCCAGCGCCGCCGGCACTCCGAAGGTCAGCGCAATCACCATCGCCGCAAGCGCCACCTGCAAGCTGTTGAGCACGGAATCCCAGATCGGCCCATCGGCGAAAAGTGTGCGATACCAGTCCAGAGTCAAATGATGCGGCGGGAACCCACCCACGCCTTCGCCGTTGAACGAATAAAGGATGAGAACCGCAATCGGCAGATAGAGAAACGCGAATACAGCGACGGCATGGCCGAGCAGCCATCGTGAGCCTGAGTCGAATCTCGTCTCGCTCACGAGAAGCTCCATTTCTTTTCCAGTCGCTCGGAGAAAACCAGCAGGGTCACCACCAGCAGCAACATGCAGAACGAAATCGCCGCGCCCAGCGGCCAGTTATAAGCCGCACCAAACAAGCTGACCACAATGTTCGAAATCATGATGCCGCTCGGCCCGCCCAGCAGCAGCGGCGCCAGAAAATCTCCCAGGCTCAACACAAAGGCAAACGTTGCCCCGGCAACCACTCCCGGAATCGAGAGCGGAAGAATCACCTTCCAGAACGTTTGCCCAGGCGTTGCCCCCAGATCATGCGAAGCTTCCACCAGATTCCGCGGAATATGCTCGAGCGCCGCATAAATCGGCAAGAATGCAAACGGCGTGTAGATGTGAGTAAGCGTCAGCACCACGGCAAACGGGCTGTACAGCAGAAATTCCAGCGGATGCTTGGTCACGTGTACATACTGCAACAAAGTATTCAGCACTCCGTCCGAGCCGAGAATCGTCTTCCACGCATAAGCCCGCACCAGGTAGCTGACCCACAGCGGAATGATCACCAACTGATAAAGCAAATCCTTTTTCTTTCCCGCATAAAACGAAAGAAAATAAGCAAGGGGATATCCCAGCACCAAAGAGAAGGCTGTCACCCGCGCAGCAATCCACATCGAGCGCAACAGCGTTTGCCAATAAACGTCAACCCGCAGCAGTTTCCCGTAGTTGTCGAGATTCCACGAATGCACGATGGTCTGCGACGCCGAGACCGACCAGAAGCTGTAACAGAACATCAACAAATACGGCATCAGCAGAAACACCGTCACCCACACCAGAGGAGGCAGGGTCACCGCCGCCTTGTATGCCCGCGAAAACATCAGATTCTTTCCGGAGACTCGCGCACCAGCACAGCATCCGCGACAGAAAACTCCAGTTCGACATCGCTCAACGCTCCGCCGCTGCCCGGCGTGCGCACCACCAGCACCAACCCATCGCCGCATTCCACGCGAATCAACTCCGTCGCTCCGTGAAACGCTTGATGACGGACTTTTCCGCGAACCCGCACACTGCCGGCCGCCGAATTCCCCGCAGCCAGCCGGACATTCTCCGGCCGCAGCGAGAACAGAACCGGCCCATCCGGCAGCGCCACCGCCCATGTCAACAGCCCGCAGCGCACCGTTCCTCCGCGCACTTCACCCTTGAGCAGATTCGTATGACCAATAAACTGCGCCGCATAAGCTGTAGCCGGCCGGCCATAAATTTCCCGGGGCGTCGCGACCTGCTCCAGTTCGCCCGAGCGCAGCAGCGCGATCCGGTCCGACATCACCATCGCCTCTTCCTGATCGTGAGTCACGAAAATGAACGAAATGCCGACCTCGCGCTGCAGCGATTTCAACTCCACCTGCATCTGCCGCCGCAAATTCGCATCCAGCGCCGAAAGCGGCTCATCCAGCAACAGCAGTCGCGGACGGTTCACCAGCGCCCGTGCCAGCGCAATCCGCTGCTGCTGTCCGCCGCTGATCTTCGATGGCTTCGACTTGGCGTGCGCCGACATTTTCACCTTCGCCAGCGCTTCCGATACGCGCGAAGAAATCTCCGCCTCGGGTCTTTTCGCCACCCGCAGCCCGTAAGCCACGTTTTGTTCGACGGTCAGGTGTGGAAACAACGCATAGTGCTGGAACACAGTGTTCACGCGGCGTCGATAAGGTGGCTGGCGGTCCAGTCGCTCTTCACCCATCCACACCTCACCCGCGCTCGCCGTCTCAAAGCCCGCGATAATCCGCAGCAGGGTTGTCTTGCCTGACCCGCTCTCCCCCAGGATCGTAAGAAATTCTCCCTCCGCTACATCCAGAGAAATGTCCCGCAACACCACGTTCTTGCCGAACTGCTTGGCCACGTTGCGAATGCTGAGCAGAGGAGCTCGACCGGCCCGATCGGCAGCCGACGTCATCGTCACAGCAATCTCAGAAGTGGTCATTAATCCCAAGCCCTCACCGATTCTCAAGAAGCCGAAAGCCGGAATGCGGAAGCCGGCAGCCGTTTTACTGCGCTGCCTTCACTTCGTTCCATATCTCGTTGTACTTCGCGCGCCGCGGCACATTCTGCCAGAAATAAATCCGCTTCTGATAATCGTCGACATCGTCCAGATGCAAGCTCTTTATTTGCTCCGGCGTCATGAATTGCGCCGCCCGCGGATTCGCGGGAGTGTATCCCGTCACGTCCGTCACCTTCTTCTGCGTCTGCGCCTCGATCATGTACTCGAGAAATTCATAAGCCAGATCAAGGTTCTCGCTCCCCGCCGTGATCATCAAGTGATCGATCCACCCGGTAGTGTTTTCTTTCGGAATCGTTTCCCCCACCGGGAAGTTGATCTTGCGCAGTTGATTCGTCATCAACGGCCATCCCATGGACGCCATCACTTCGTGATTCTGAAAAAGATTGGTCAACTCTCCACCCGTCGACCACATCTTGCGGATATTCGGTTTCAGTTCCAGCAACTTCTTCTTCACCGTCTCCAGTTGCTCGTCGGTCAAGTTGTAAAGCTGCGACGGATCGGGCTTGTCATAACCCAGAACCTGCGCCGCCATATAGACCGTCGACAGATCGTCCCAGACCGAAATCTTCCCCTTGTACTTCGGATCCCACAGCACGTTCCAGCTGTCGGGGGGGGCTTGCGCGAAAACTGAAGTGTCATAAATCAGCGGGTCCGGTCCCCACATGAACGGAACGCCATACACCTGGCCCTTCACCCGCACCAGTGGCAGGGAAGTCAGCTGCGGAGAGAGTTGTCCATAGCTCGGAATCTTCGACAAATCCAGCGGAGCCGCCAGGCCTGCTGCCGCAATCGACGTCGCCACATCGCTCGAGGGCGAGATCACGTCATAATTTCCCGCGCTGCCGCCCCGCAGCTTGGCCACCAGTTCGTCGCTCGACCCCATATACGACGCAGAAATCTTGCAGTGATGCTGCTCCTCAAAAGCCTTGACGAACGAGGGATCGGCATAGCCCTCCCACACCAGCAAATTCAAGGTAGGAGTTTTCTTTGTGCACGAACCGGTAACCACAGTCACGGCCAGCAACAGCAGCAACCCTGCTTGTCGCGCTCTCATCGCGCCTCCTGTACTCGCTAGAACGTCGGCGGCGTATTCACCCACAGCACCCAGGTTTCCGCTCGCCCGGGATTTTTCCAATGATGCGGGGTCGCGCTTTCAAAATAAAAGCTGTCCCCCTTCTTCAATCGGTATTCTTTTTTCTCCAGCGTGATCGCCAGTTCTCCCCGCAACACATAAAGGAACTCTTCGCCTTCATGCGCGTAGGAGTCCCCGCTGCCCGCTTCCGGCGCCACCCGAAACAGATGCGGTTCCATCACCGTCGTATTCCCCCACGCCAGCAACTCCATGCGTACGCCGGGTCCTGCTTCCAGCACCTTTCTTTGCTCCGGCTGCACCCGCCGGCTGCTCACGCCCGTGGCGTCAAAAAAGTCCAGGATGTTCGTCTTGTAAAATCGGGCCAGCTTCCGCAGCGTTCCCACCGACCCGCTCATCTGCGACCGTTCCAGCGCGCTCAGAAATCCCACCGAGATCCCAACCGCCCGCGCCACCTGTGCCAGGGAGAGACGCCGTTTCGCGCGCAGTTGCCGCAAGTGCGCGCCCACCGCTCCCGCGCTTCCGTCCGCTGCCGGACGCACCCGCCCTTCCCGCCGCAGCAATTCCACAATCGCCGCCGCGTTCAACCCGCGCACCTTCCGCAGAAATCGCGCCCGCTTCAGCAGCTTGACGTCATCCGCCGTATACAGCCGGTACTTGCTCTCGGTGCGCCGCGGCCGCGTCAGCCCTAGGCTTTCCCATGACCGGATCACCGACGGCGACACGCCCACCCGCCGCGCCACATCTCCGATCTTCAAATAAACTTCCAAGCTGGATGAATTCATCGCCTGCGCGCCGGCAATAAGAAATTTCTATGAGAGGCAGCGCTTTTTTTATCCTTGACAGTACGCCTGCCCCTTCTCTAACCTTGCGGGATTATAGCAAGGTTGTGGCTGCACACAAGCTATAGCTTTCAAACAAAAAACTTCTCTTCAGGATGCCTGGAGGCCCCATGCCGTCACTGCGAGCCCGCTGGTCCATGATGTGGCTTAAAACGATGTGTCTGGCAACGATGGTCGCGATTTCTCTTCTCCTCCCCACGCTGCTCCCCGCCCAGGGAGCCAGCGGCCGCATCCTCGGTCGCGTCGCCGATCCCACCGGCGCCGTCCTCTCCGGCGCCAAAATCACTCTGACCAACGAAGCCACCGGCATCAGCCGCGACGCTAAGAGCAACGACAGCGGCGATTACAGCTTCGTCGAAGTCGCTCCCGGCACCTACACCCTCCAGTTCGAACTCACCGGCTTCAAGAAGAACATTCAGAAAAGCGTCATCGTCGACGTCAATCAGGTCGTCACTCTCAACTCGACCCTGCAGATCGGCGGATCCCAGGAGACGGTCGAGGTAACCTCGGAAGCCCCCCAGGTCGATACCACCAGCACTCAGCTCGGCGCGGTAATCAATGACCGCTCAGTAAACGAACTCCCGCTGAATACTCGCGATACCTACCAGTTCCTGCAGCTGCAGCCCGGCGTGCAGTCACAGCTCGGGTCGAGCGGCAGCTTGTTCGCCGGTTCCGACGACCCCGGATCAGTCTCCGTGAACGGTGGCCGCACTCGCGCCAACAACTTCAGCGTCAACGGCGGCGACGCCAACGATCAATTCGTGAATACCCCCACCATCTCACCCACTCCCGACGCCGTCGATGAATTTCGTGTCATCACCAATACCTTCGACGCCGAATACGGCCGCAACTCCGGCTCCGTCGTGAATGTGATCACCAAGTCCGGCGGCAATACCTTCCACGGCAACTTGTACGAATATTTCCGCAACACCATTCTGGATTCTCGCGGCTATCCCGACACCACCGTGCCGCAGCTCAATCAGAATCAGTTCGGCGGCACCTTCGGCGGCCCCGTCAGGAAAGACCGTACCTTCTTCTTTCTTTCTTACGAAGCCCGCCGGATCCGGAACGGCACGCCCGGCCAGTTGTTGAACGTTCCGACAGGTACGCCCTCGGTAAACGGGACGCCCACCGGGCAATTCGCTGGAGACTTCTCTGGCGTGGGCGGATTTGCACTGCCGACACCTACTAACCCAGGGGGTGGAAGTATCTCGTATCCGTTCGTCGCGCAGGCCCTCGATGGCCGTCCAGGATGCGACACCGCTTTGGGCCTGCCGTCGAGCGGCATTTACAACTTGGGAGGCGGGGCCGTCTGGACAGGCGTTCCCTGGTCTTCAGTCTTTCCGACAGGAGTGATCCCGATCGCATGCCAGGATCCCGTGGCGGCAAACTTGATGCAGCAGTTTATCCCCGCTGCCAATATTGGGATAAACCAAAATCAGACCGTCCCCGTGGGAACTGACAAGGAGGACCAGATCACTCTCCGCGTCGACCACAAGATCACTGACCATCAGAACTTCACCGCGTATTACTACTACAATGACGCCCGCGTGCTCGAGCCCTACAATACTTTTGAGGCGGCCGGTGCCAACGTCCCAGGCTTTGGAAACCACAACGATCTCCGCAATCAGCAGTGGAACCTTACCCATACCTGGTCTATCAACAACGCTCTGGTGAACGAGGCCCACTTCACCTACATGCGTGAGGGCCAGCACGGCTTCCTGAAGAACGAAACCACCAATGCTGTCATCGATTCATGTACAGGCTCCCTCGCTCCCCAATTCTGCTTTACCGGCCAATCTGACTCCAGCCTTGGCCCCACTTCCATCCAGGGCCAGTTCGGCATCAATTCGAGTTGGGGCATCACGCCTGGGCTACCGTCAAACCTCACTGGAGTGCCCTACGCTAACGTTTCCGGCGGAGCATCTTTTGGTAACAACTTTGAGGGTTTCCTGCCCCAAGTCGGAAACAGCTTTCAGTGGACCGATGAACTCACATGGGTGAAAGGCAACCACACCTTTAAGTTCGGCCTGGATGTCCGTCGCATGCGCTTCGATCAGTATTACTACTTCGATGTCAATGGCGAATTCACCTTCGACAACAGCGGCCCCAATGCCATTCTCCCTGGCGATGGCGACGGCTACGCCGAGTATCTGCTGGGATTAGCCGATGCCTATACTCAGGGTTCCGGCCAGCGCGAAGACATTCGCAGCACCACGGCCTATCCTTTCGCCCAGGACAGTTGGAAGATCAAGCCCAATCTGACGTTGAATTACGGCTTACGTTGGGAATACTCTCCTCCGCTGACCGACATCAGCGGCCACGTGGAAACCTTCCGGCCCGGACAAAACTCCACCGTCTACCCCTGCGGAATCAATACCCAAGGTCAAGGGGCCAGCTATAACTATTGGACCGGCTTGGGCGCGGTGAATCCCACCTGCGCCAACACCGGCACTACGCCAACCGGCTTGGTCGTTCCCGGCGATCCGGGCGTCCCCGCCGGAATGACGTCTACCTACTACAAGTCTTTCGCTCCGCGCATTGGCATCGCCTACAGTCCTAACTCCAGCGACGGATTCCTTGGCAAACTTTTCGGCGGCGCTGGCAAGACCAGCATCCGAGCCGGTTGGGGCCTTTTCTATAACCCGATCGAGGAACTCGTCATGGCTCAGTTCGGCGCCGAGCCTCCATTCGGCGGCAGTACCTCGCTCTCCGATGTCTTTTTCAATACCCCGTATGTGAATCAGGACGCCTTCACCGCTCCGAATCCTTTCGGTGGCATCATTACGCCAGTACAAGGCCAGCCCACCGATTTATCCCTGTTTCGGCCTATCCTTCTATACGGGGAATTTGAACCCCACCTGCGCTCGCAGTACACCACGCAATACAACCTGACCCTCCAGCGCGAACTCAGCAGCAGCTTGATGTTCCAGATTGGCTATGTCGGAGCCCAGGGCCATCGTCTGCTGGCCACTCACGACATCAACGCCTCAAACCCGCAGACTTGTCTGGATATCGCGAGCATTGCGGGATTGAATTCGAACAACGTGACCTCTTATGGAACCAATACCTCTTGTGGTCCCACTGCCCAAGATGCGCAGTGGAGCGTAACCGTCCCAACTGGCTTCCCGTTCCACATGCCCAACGGCACTGTCGTCCCCGGCACCGGCCAAACCCTCAACCTGGTTGGCCTGCGCCCATATTCTTCACCGAATTGCAATTCGACGCTGCCGGCATTTACCCAGAGCACCGGTTGCCCATTCGACGGCACTCCGGTCTTCACCGACGTCTTCGCCGAAGACACCATCGCCAACTCCAACTACAACGCGCTGCAGATGATGCTGCAGAAGCGCTTTTCCCGCGGTCTGCAATTCCAGGCCGCGTACACCTACAGCAAGTCGATTGATGACGGTTCTACCTTCGAGGAAACCCTCAATCCCTTCAATTACCGCGCCAGCCGCGCTCTCTCCCTGTTCAACTCGAAACAGCGCTTCGTGGTCAGCTACGATTGGGAATTGCCGATTCGCAAGTACTCGGGGTTTGCCGGCAAAGTATTGGACGACTGGGAGGTATCCGGCATAGTCCAGTTCCAGAGCGGCTTCCCCATCCGTCTGAACACCGAAGACGACACCGAACTGATCAACAGTCTGTTCTTTCTTGGTACCGAGGCCCCAAGTTTGGTGGCGCCGTTCCAGAAATTAAATCCCCGGAACGTACTGAACGTCCCCGCGCTAGGCGTCTCGTCCGCCGGGTACTGGTTCAATCCCGGCGATTTTGCTACCGCTGCAACGAATCCGCTGAATGCTAACGTTCCGCCGCTCGGCAGTTTCAACAACGGCACCCAGCGCACCATCTGCTGCGGCCCCGGACTCGACGATTGGGATTTCTCAGTTCATAAGAAGATCGCCCTCACCGAAACCAAGTACTTCCAGTTCCGAGCGGAGATTTTCAACGTGTTCAACCACACCAATTACTCGAACCCCGATGGCGGCTTTTCCGACGGTCCAACGTCCTTCGGTAAGATCGCATCGGCCGGCGATCCGCGGCTGTTGCAGTTTGCTTTAAAGTTCTTTTTCTAGCGTTACGTATTAAAATAAGAAATACCCCCGGGACGGCCCGTCCGTCCCGGCATTCTAATGGCCCGCAGCCTCACCAGGAAACCGCGCGGCCTGAGTTCCCCGGAGAATTTCGATGTATCCCGATCTGCAGAAGGAGCTCGCAACTTTCGAGCGCCGCACGCCCAAGTCCGCCGAAGCCCATAAGAAAAACCTCAAACGCATTCCGCTCGGCGTGGCCAGCAACTATCGCCATTACGATCCCTGGCCTATCTTTGTGAAAGATGCCAGCGGCAGCAAGTTCCGCGATCTCGACGGCAACGAATACATCGACCACAACCTGACTTTCGGCGCCCTCATGGCCGGGCACTGCCATCCCGCCGTCATGAAAGCCGTTGAAAAACGCCTCTCCACCGGCACCATGTTCGGCATGCCGCACGACATGGAATGGGAACTCGCCGAAGAAATCTGTAACCGTTTTCCCGTCGAGATGTGCCGCTTCGGCAACAGCGGCACCGAAGCCACCATGCACGCCATCCGCCTCGCCCGCGCCGCCACCGGCCGTGACAAAATCGTAAAGTTTGAAGGCGCCTACCACGGCTTGCACGACTCCGCTCTGGTCAGCGTAAAGCCTCACGCGCCCGACTTCGGCGACATCGACAATCCCATATCCGTCCCGGGAGGGCTCGGTGTGCCGAAGTCCGCAGTAGCCAACGTGCTCATCTCCACTTTCAATGACCTCGCCACCGTCGAACGCCGTTTCAAAGAAAATCCCGGCGAAATCGCCGCGATCATTCTCGAACCCATCCTCATGAACGTCGGCCTCTGCATGCCCGAACCCGGCTTCCTGCAAGGCCTTCGCGAGATCGCCACCAAAAACGGCGCGCTTCTGATCTTCGACGAAGTAAAAACCGGCGCCAAACTAGGCTGGGCCGGCGCCAGCGAGTACTTTAATGTCCATCCCGACATGATCTGCCTCGCGAAATCGATCGGCGGAGGTTTCCCCCTGGCCGCATTCGGCACCAGCAAATCCGTGATGGACTTGATCTCCGAGCACAAAGTCTTCCACGGCGGCACCTACAACACGAATCCGGTTTCGATGGCCGCAGGCCTGGCGACGTTCCGCGAAGTCCTGACCCGCGACAACTACGCACACGTCGACAAGCTCGGCAAAAAGCTGGCCGCCGGATATCGCAAGACCATCGCGAAAGTCGGCCTGCAAGCCTACATCGCGCAAGCCGGCGCCAACGGAGCGCTGATGCTCTATCCGAAGGAAATTCGCAACTACCGCGACTGGACCACCGTCGACGTCGACCTCTGGCGCCACTACTGGTTCGCCATGGTCAACCGCGGCGTAATGCCGCAACCCTATTGGTGGGACGAGCAATGGACCATCTCCGTCCAGCACACCGAGGCCGACATCGACAAGCATCTCGCAGCCTTCGACGACATCGCGTCATCGCTAGCGAAAGCGCAACAAGAACGAGTCGGCCAGCCAGTCCTGGCCGCGCACTAGAGCGTAGATCGGGAGTTCATGTGGGGACAGCCGCCCTGGGCTGTCCCTGCCGGAAGCCAGTAAAATCTTTGTCATTCCGAACCGGGCTGAAAGCCCGGTGAGGAACCTGCTGTTTTGGTTTTGCTTTGTCCACGACCACCCAACCCGCCACGCCTCACCTCATCCGAGCCCTCGGACGCCGCGATCTAGTCCTCCTCTTCGTAGTAGCCGTCTTCAACCTCAACGTAGTCCCCAGCATCGCAGCCAACGGCGGCGTCACCATCTGGCTCTGGATCATCTCCCTCATCCTCTTCTTCTGGCCACAGGGCATCGCCGTAATCGAGCTCGCCCACCGTTACCCCGGCGAAGGCGGCGTCTATCTCTGGGCCAAAGAAGTCTTCGGCGACTTCCACGGATTCCTCTCCGGCTGGTGCTACTGGACCAACAACATGCTCTACGTGCCGACCGTAATGCTCTACTTCGTCGGCGTCTCCGTCTACGTGCTCGGCCCCAGCCACCACGGCCTTGCCGACAACAAACTTTTCGCCGCTTCCGTCTCTCTCGGTCTGCTCGCTCTCCTTACGTGGCTCAACATTCTCGGCCTAGGCGTCGGCAAGTGGATCAACAATCTAGGCGCAATCGGGACTTTCATCGCGGCCGCAGTCCTGATCGGACTCGGTGTGGTGATCTGGTCACGCTTCGGCACCGGCATCACAGCTGCTGATTTCCAGATCCCCGCTAACCCGCGATTCGTGCTCAATTCCTTCGGCGTAATCTGCTTCGGCCTGGTCGGACTCGAACTAGCTTCCGTCATGGGCGACGAAATCCGTGATCCCGCCCGCACTCTTCCCGGAGCCGTCGCCTGGGGTGGCGTGATCTCCGGCACACTTTATGTCGCGGCTACGCTCACGCTGCTGATCGCTGTAGGCAAAAGCGTCAACGTGCTGCAAGGTGTGGTTCAGGCCGTCAGCGGGATGGCTGCCCGCGTCGGAGTCGACTGGATCACCGTGCCCTTCGCCGTCATGCTCAGCCTCGCCATCGCCGGCATCGGTTCCGCCTGGACCGGCGGCTGCGCCCGCATCCCTTTCGTCGCCGGCCTCGATTCCTACATGCCCTCGTGGCTCGGCAACATTCACCCGCGCTACGTCACGCCCTACGCGGCACTGATCGTCCAGGGCATCGTCTCCGCCGTGCTTGTCGTCTTGAACTTTGCCGGCGCCGGCGTGCAGGAAACTTTTCAAAAGCTCCTTTCCTTAGCCGTAGTGCTGCAGCTTGTCCCGTTCGTCTACATGTTCGGTGCGCTCGTGAAGTTCGCGATGACTGAGTCTGTTCCGCGCGGCCAGTATGGACGCACCACGCTGTTCCTGGCCGGCGCCAGCGGATTCCTGACCACAATCCTCGGCATAGCGCTCGTATTTTTCCCGGCTCAGCAGATCACGTCGCTATTCTGGTACGAGGTCTGGATGATAGGTATGACGCTACTCGCCGTCGGCCTCGCCGCATTCTTCTTTTTCGTTTACGGCCGCCACAAAGCGCGTCGCACAGAGATCGGGAAGGGCGCGACTTTAGTCGTGCCATTAAGTGATTAGGAAAGATCGGGAAGGGCACAACTTAAGTCGTGCCGTTGACTGTCTTAAGATTTTGGGGCTTCAGCCCCTGAGGTACGCAGGAGGTCGAACCAAATGCCCGGCGGAATCAAAACAGATGTTCGCACTTATCAGATGTACATCAACGGCGAGTGGGTCGCGAGCAAATCCGCGAAGACCTTCCCCGTCTATGACCCCTCCACCGAAGAAGTAATCGCCCAGGTCCCCGACGCCGGCCCCGAAGACGTAAACCGCGCCGTAGCCGCCGCCAAAGCCGCATTCGAAGAAGGTCCGTGGGCAACCACAACTGCCCAGGAGCGCGGCCGCGTTCTCTTCCGCCTCTCCGAAAAAATCCGCGCCAACCTTCCCGCGCTCGCTGAACTCGAATGCCGCAACACCGGCAAGCCCATCGTCGAAGCCGAATTCGATATCAACGATGCCGCCACCTGCTTCGAATACTACGGCGGCCTCGCCACCAAAGTAGTCGGCTACGTCAACCCGGTTCCCGACAACGCCATGTCCCTCTCACTGAAAGAGCCAGTCGGCATCGCCGGACAAATCATTCCCTGGAATTATCCGCTCCTCATGGCCGCATGGAAGCTAGCGCCAGCGATCGCTGCAGGCTGCACCTGCGTCCTCAAGCCCGCCGAGCAAACTCCACTAACCGCGCTCGAATTCGCCAACTACTTCGCCGACTGCGGCCTGCCTCCGGGCGTGATCAACATCATCACCGGTTTCGGCGAAACCTGCGGCGCTCCATTGGTCCAGCATCCCGACGTAAACAAGATCGCCTTCACCGGCAGCGCCGCCGTCGGCAAAATCATCGTGAAACAGGCCGCTGACACGGTGAAGCGCGTCACCCTAGAACTCGGCGGCAAGTCGCCCAACATCTTCTTCGCCGATGCCGATTTCGAAGCCGCCATCGACGGCGCTCTGTTCGGCGTCTTCATCAATCAAGGCGAAGTCTGCTCCGCCGGAAGCCGCATCCTCGTACAGAAGTCGATCTACAAAAACTTCGTCGAAGCCATGACCGAAAAAGCCAAGAAGATCAAGCTCGGCCCGCCCCTCGATCGCGACACCAAGATGGGCCCACTAGTCAGCAAAGAACAATACGACCGCGTCAACTCCTACATCGAGATCGGCAAGAAAGAAGCCAAACTAGCCTCCGGCGGTGGACGCCCCGAGAAAATCGGAAAGGGATACTACGTTCAGCCTACAATCTTCTCCGACGTCACCAACTCCGCGCGCATCGCTCGCGAAGAAATCTTCGGCCCGGTTGCAGCCGTGATTCCTTTCGACGACGAAAAAGACGCGCTCAAGATCGCCAACGATTCGCCCTACGGGTTGGCTGCCGCCGTCTGGACCCGCGACATCTTCAAAGCCCTGCGCGCGGTGAAAGCCCTGCGCGCAGGAATCGTCTGGGTCAATCACATGCAACCAACGTACGTAGAGGCCCCCTGGGGCGGCTACAAACAATCCGGCTTCGGCCGCGAACTAGGCCCCTGGGGCATCGAAGAATATCTGGAAACCAAGCAGGTCTACATCAACCTGAACGAAGCACCAATCGGCTGGTACTAATGATGGAAGCTCCCCATCGTTGTCATCCTGAGCGAGGATTGATCTTCGCGCCCAAGCGCGAAGATCAACCGCAGTCGAAGGACCCCTGTAATGCTACGGCGCAACGGCCGCGTCAGGGAGTTCTCCCGAGAAACTAACATGAGTACAATTCGCATCAACACCCAAATCCCCGGCCCGAAATCGAAAGCGCTCTCCGAGCGCCGCGCTCAAGCCGTGCCCCGCGGCCTTTCCCACGGCACGCCCATCTATGTGGCTAAAGCCGAAGACGCCTGGCTCGAAGATGTCGACGGCAACCGCTACATCGACTTCGCCGGAGGCATCGGTTGCGCCAACGCCGGTCATCGCCAGGAAGCGGTAGTCGACGCCATCCGCGGCCAACTCGATAAATACCTCCATACCTGCGTCCAGGTCACGCCCTACGAAGGCTACATCCGTCTAGCCGAACGCATGAACGAAGTAACACCGGGAAAATTTCCCAAGAAAACTCTCTTCGTCAACAGCGGTGCCGAAGCTGTCGAAAATGCTGTCAAGGTCGCCCGTGCGTACACCAAACGCCCAGCGATCGTCGCCTTCGAAGACGCCTTCCACGGCCGCACCATGATGACGCTCGCTCTCACCAGCAAGACGCATCCTTATAAGGCTGGTTTCGCTCCATTTCCGGGCGAAGTCTACCGCATCCCGTTCGCCTACTGTTATCGCTGCTCGTATAACTTGAAGTACCCGTCATGCGATCTCTACTGCGCGCGTCATCTGGAAGATACATTCAAGCGCGTAGTCGCCAATGAAGAGGTAGCGGCGGTGATTGCTGAACCAGTTCTAGGCGAAGGCGGTTTCGTCGCTCCTCCTCCAGACTATTTCAAGGTTCTCATCGATCTGTGTCACAAGCACGGCGTGCTCTTCATCGCCGATGAAGTCCAATCCGGTTTCGGACGCACTGGTGCTCTGTTCGCCAGCGAACGCTACGGCATCGAGCCCGACATTTTAGTCACAGCGAAATCTCTGGGCGGAGGTCTGCCGCTCGCGGCGATCACCGGCCGCGCCGAGATCATGGACGCACCCGGCCCCGGCGGACTAGGCGGCACCTTCGCCGGCAATCCACTTTCCTGTGCCGCGGCTCTAGCCACGCTCGATTTATTCGAAAACACAAACTTGTTAACCCGAGCCAACGAACTCGGCGACCGCTTCCAGCGCCGCGCCCACGAATGGCAGCGCCGCTGGTCCATCATCGGCGACGTGCGCGGTCTCGGCGGCATGCAAGCCATCGAACTGGTAAAGTCGCCGGAAACAAAAACCCCAGCTGCGGATGAAACCAAGCAGATCACGCAATATTGCTACGAGCACGGCCTGATTACGATCACGGCTGGTTCGTATTCCAACGTGATCCGCATTCTTGTTCCTCTAGTCGCCACGAACGAACAAATGGACGAGGGCCTCGATGTGCTGGAATCAGCCCTGGCTGCGGTGTGCGACAAGAAAGGCGCAGTCGCGCAGTTGGTGTAATAATTTGAGTTACTCTTCGCGATAGCAGAGGCAACACAATGACGACCGTAGCAGCACCACCCACACTCCGGCTCACGAATTACATCAACGGCCGCTGGACCGATTCGAGCGCTTCCGAATGGCGCGATGTAGTCAATCCCGCCACGGGCGAGGTTTTGGCCCAGGTCCCACTAGCCGAAGCCGCCGAGGTCAACCAGGCCGTCGAAGCCGCAGCCGCTGCCTTCCCCGAATGGCGCCGCACGCCGCCCGAAGACCGCATCCAGCCGCTGTTCAAGCTGAAAATGCTGCTAGAAGATCACATCGACGACATCGGACGCATCATCACCCAGGAAAATGGCAAGACCTTCACCGAAGCGAAAGCCGAGATGCGCCGCGCGATCGAAAACGTCGAGGTCGCCTGCGGCATTCCGATGATGATGCAGGGCTACAACCTCGAAGACGTCGCCCGCGGCATCGACGAGATGATGATCCGCCAGCCCCTCGGCGTCACCGCCGCCATCGTGCCGTTTAACTTTCCGGGAATGATTGCATTCTGGTATTTGCCCTATGCTATAGCCACCGGCAACACCTTCATCCTTAAGCCCTCCGAGCGGGTCCCGCTCACCATGCGTTACGTTTACGAACTGCTCGAAAAGACGGGATTGCCGAAAGGCGTGGTAAGCCTGGTCAACGGCGGCAAAGCCGTCGTCGACGCGCTCATCGACCACCCCAAAGTCCGCGCCATCAGCTTCGTTGGATCGACTCCGGTCGCTCGCTACATTTATGCGCGCTCCGGCGAAAAAGGGAAGCGCTGTCAGTGCCAGGGCGGAGCCAAGAACCACGTCATCGTTCTCCCCGACGCCGATATGCCCATGGCCACGCAGATCATCAGCGACAGCGCCTTCGGATGCGCCGGCCAGCGTTGTCTCGCCGTCTCGGTCGCAGTTACGATCGGCGAAGCTCAGAAAACTTTTCGCGATTCCATCGCCGACGCTGCCTCGAAACTCAAAGTAGGCAACGGCCTCGACAAAGACGTGCAAATGGGGCCGGTGATCACGCCGCAAAGCAAAGAGCGGGTCGAATCGCTGATCGCCCTCGGCGAGAAGCAGGGTGCGAAAGTCCTGCTCGATGGACGCAACTCGAAGATCCCGAAATATGAATCCGGCAACTTCGTGAACCCGACCATACTTGACGACGTTCCCAAGACCAGCGACCTAGCCGACACGGAAATCTTCGGTCCTGTACTGAGCCTTGTTCACGCCGACGACATGGATGACGCTCTCGCCTTCCTCGAACGCAGCGCCTATGGCAATCAGGCATCGCTGTTCACCTCGAGTGGAGCGGCCGCGCGCCGCTTCCGCTACGAAGCCCCCGCGGGCAACCTCGGCATCAACATCGGAGTCGCCGCGCCCATGGCCTATTTCCCCTTCAGCGGATGGAAGAACAGCTTCTTCGGCGACCTCCACGGCCAGGGCCGAGACGCCATCGAGTTCTACACCGACAAGAAAGTTGTAGTCGAGCGCTGGGCCAAAGAACACAGCCGCAAGTTCTAGCAGGGAGTTCGAATAATGACCACCACGATCGCTAATCCCGCAACGCAGAAGATGACCGGCAAGGAAATCGTCGACCTCGCACGCAAGCACACGCTCTATGAGTGGTCTGCCCAAGCGAAGGTCGATCCCATTCCGGTCGCTCACGCCAAGGGAATTTATTTCTACACGCCCGAAGGCAAGCGCTTTATCGACTTCAACAGCCAACTCATGTCCGTTAATATCGGACACGGCGATGAACGCGTGATTCAGGCGATCAGCGAGCAGGCGGCGACGCTCGCGTACGCAAATCCCTTCATGGCTACCGAAGTCCGGGCGAGGCTGGGCGCGAAGCTTGCTGAAATCACGCCGGGCGATATCGACACTTTCTTCTTCACGAATGGCGGCGCTGAGGCCAACGAGAACGCCATCAAGATTGCCCGCTTCTTCACTGGACGCCACAAGATCATGGCGCGCTATCGCTCCTATCATGGCGCGACCGCGGGAGCGATGAGCCTTACCGGCGATCCCCGCAGATGGGCCGCGGAGCCCGGGATTCCGGGCGTGGTTCACGTGCTCGATCCTTACCACGGCATCGAACGTGGATGGGAATCGGCTGAGTCCTCGCTCGCGATGATTGAAGAGACGATTCAGCTCGAGGGCTCGCAAACCATCGCTGCGTTCATTCTCGAACCAGTCACCGGCACGAACGGAATTCTCGTTCCTCCTGATGGATACCTTGAAGGTGTGCGGAAGATCTGCGACAAATACGGCATCCTGATGATCGCTGATGAAGTGATGGCTGGATTCGGACGGACGGGTGAGTGGTTTGCCGTCGATCACTGGAAGGTTGTTCCCGATCTGCTTTGTATGGCGAAGGGATTGACGTCCAGCTACTTGCCGCTGGGAGCAGTCGGGATGCGGCATCACATCGCCCAGCACTTTCAGGACAAAGTGTTCTACGGAGGGTTGACTTATAACAGTCATCCCATGGGATGCGCGGCGGCGCTGGCTACGATTCGCGTGTATGAAGAAGATGGGTTGATCGACAACGCGAAAAAAATGGGCGCGGTGCTGAAAGAGTTGGGAGCTGAGTTGCAGGCGAAGCATCCGTCGGTGGGCGCGGTGCGCTCGATCGGACTGTTCGGGATCGTCGAACTGGTGCGCAATCGCAAGACGCGCCAGCCGCTGGCCCCGTTCAACGGGACGTCGGAGGAGATGGCTGCTCTCGGCCGCTTCTTCCGCGAGCAAGGTCTGTACACGTTCGTGCGCTGGAACACCTTCTTCACCAATCCTCCGCTGTGCATCAACGAGCAGCAGTTGCGCGAGGCGTTTGCCATCATCGACCGGGGGCTCGCGATTACTGATAAAGCTGTTGTCGACTAGTACCCGGTAGCCAGTACCTAGCGAAGAGCTTGACGGGAATTGACGTTGTGTTCCAGTCGGAACGTTCGAGCGCTTTTGGGGTTAAGTGTGCGGATGTTCCGGTTGAATGTTCCAGTTGGAACACAACTGCGTTTTTACCGGAACACTGTGGAAATCTCGGAAAACCCGGAAAACCACCTTAAAGCTATAGTCAGCCGGTGGCAAGTGGGTGAGGTGGATGGGGTTGGACAAGTGCCGAAATATCGGCACTAAAAACAGTAGGCGAAGAGAAGGCGTTGAAAAGCGGCGCTCGAGGCTGGCACTTGTTGGGGTTGAGTGCCAGATACATAGACTTAGGGGAAATGCGGAAACGTGGGCTCGGGCGAATTCAGAATCAAGGTTAAGGGCAACGTCAACGGCAACTGACAGGAGTGTCTGTTCCACATGAACTGGCGTCGCTTTGCTCCGCTGACAGCCGAGGCAGCTGTCTCTACGTAGTTCGTGGCGCTGCAGGCGAACAGCAGGTTCCTCGCGCGCCTTCGGCGTGCTTCGGAATGAAAAGCCTTATTAATGACAACCTTTAATTAATGACAAACCTTATTTGGACGCAGAGGGGTGGGGGTGAGGACGTTCATACGACGGCCGCCGGGACGGCGGCGCTACGATCTTGCTACTGCTGCTGCTGTTGTTCGTGGTCGAGGCGATTGGGGCGGACTAACTGGGGGCGGGATTGGATTACCAGAGTTGGCGTTGCTTGCTGGGGCGGCGGGGCGTCGGAGGGGCTTACAGTCACTGCCACGCTTAATTCGCTTTGGGCTTCGCCTTTGTGGACGCCGCGCGTCGGGGGGACGTCGGCGTAATCGCGGCCGAGGGCCACGCGGATGTGGCGATCGGCGCCGATCAGGTTGTTGGTGGGATCGAAGGCGATCCAACCTAGATTTGGCACTGCTGCTTCGACCCAGGCGTGAGATGCGCCTTCGAGCGAGCGGTCTTTTGTTTCTTCGGCTTCATCGCGGTGGAACATGTAGCCGCTTACGTAGCGGCAGGGGATGCGCAGCGGACGCACCAGGGCAATCATGATGTGGGCGAAGTCCTGGCAGACTCCCTGACGGGAGTGAAGGGCGTCGTCAATCGGAGAGTCTACTTTTGTGCTGTTGGGGACATAGTCGAAGGAGTTGTAGATCGCTTCATTCAGCTCGGTCAGCAACTGCAGAGGCGTGTCGCGGCGCTCGCATCGCAGGTCTTTGGCCAGCGCCTCCAGGCGGTCGCTTGGTTTCGCGAACTGGCTGGGGAGCAGCATCTCCCAGTAGTCTTCTTTTGCGGAGCGCTCGGCGGTTACGCGGTCGACGTCGGTCCAGTCGCCGGCTTCGGCGGAGAGCGGAGGCGGCGCGGGCTGGACCTCGACAGAAGACTGGGCTGTGACTTTGACCTCGGTGTGATTTCCGGCGATATCGAAGTGATGGACCGTGTTGCCCATGAAATCGCGGTACTGCATGATGTTGGCGGCTGGGCTTACGTTGAGTTGAAAGGTGAGGAGATGCTGCAGGCCGTCGCTGCGCGGCTGGAGGCGGACTTCCATTACGCTTTCGCGGATGGCGGGTTGGTAGCGGAATGTTGTGGTGTGCGTGACCGAGTAGATCAATCGAGCAGTCTCCTTGGGGTCAGTTTCAGTTTGGATTTGGTAATTTTCTAATCGGGTAATTTGGTAACTTAACAGCCAGGCTTCGCGGTTTTTCAAATTACCCAATTGCCAAATTATTCAATCACTAAATTTCTTACGCGACCAGCGCCGACTCGACTGAATAATCAAAATAGATCTGGTGGATGGCGGCGTGGGCTTGGGCGCATTGCCAGCGGATGCTGTCTATGAAGTCATTCGCGCCCGAGGTCATGATTTCGTCGATCTGACTGAAACTTAGAGTGGCACGCAGGCGTCCGGCGATGCGGACCGGTTGCTCGGCCTTGCGTTCCGTCAACTCCTGGATGGCGCGAAGGGCCGCGTGAACACGGTCGACGGAGAAAAGCACGGAGTGCGGGAATCCTGGATTCAGCAGGAGAAACTCCGCTACCCGCAGTGGGCGCAACTCAGCGGTGTGAGCCTTGCAGTAGGCCTGGAACGCGGCGCAGGACTTCAGCAATCCGACCCATTCCAGATATTCTTCGCTTTCGACCGCCTGGTCGAGAGGATGGGGCAGACGGCTGAAATGGGCGCCGATCAACCGAGCCACGGCATCGGTGCGCTCGACGAACCGCCCCAGCTGGATGTAATGCCAGCCTTCGCCGTGCGCCATGGTGGAGTCGGTGACACCTTGAAACAGGTGCGCGCCTTCCTGCACGGCGCGAAAGAAGACATGAGAGTCAAGCAGGCCGACCTCGCCCGAGGCGGTGCTCTTGACGTGCAGGAAGAGACGATTGAGTTGCTCCCACATTTCGGAACTACATTGCTCGCGGACCTGGCGCAGGTTTTCGCGGGCTGCGGCGACGCAGGAAATAATTGAAGAAGCGTTGGTCCGGTCCAGAGTGAGGAGATAGGTGAGCGTCTCGGCATCGATGGTGCGATCTTCAGGAGGCGTTACCTGCAGGGCTTGCAAAACCCCGAGCCAGCGTTCGGAACCGGCGTCAGGGGAGTGGTCAAGGCGGAGTTGGAGGTCGACATCGATGAGACGCGCGGTGTGCTCGGCGCGCTCGAGGTAGCGGCTCATCCAGTAGAGACTGTCGGCGACCCGCGACAGCATGGTGGTTTGGGTTAGCTGGTTCATGCGCGGAGTACCCAGGTGTCTTTGCTGCCGCCGCCTTGCGAGGAGTTCACGACCAGCGAACCGCGGCGCAAGGCTACGCGGGTGAGGCCTCCGGGGACGAGGATCATATTCTCGCCGTAGAGAATGTAAGGACGGAGATCGACGTGGCGGGCTTGCGCTTCGCCATCCAGGAAGCAGGGAGCGCGCGACAAACTTAACGTGGGCTGAGCGATGTAGTTGCGGGGCTCGGCCTGAATGCGGCGGCGGAATTCATCGCGCTCCTGCGCCGTGCTCTGGGGGCCGATCAACATGCCGTAACCTCCCGATTCACCCACTGCTTTCACTACTAACTGATCGAGATGTTCGAGAACATATTTCTGTTGCAAAGGATCGTTGAGCAGATAGGTAGGGACGTTGGCCAGAATGGGATCTTCGTCCAGGTAATAGCGGATGATCTTGGGGACATAGGCGTAGACGGCCTTGTCGTCGGCGACGCCGGTGCCGATGGCGTTGGCCAGGCCCACGTTGCCGGCGCGGTAGGCGTTGAACAATCCGGGGACACCGAGGCTGGAATCGCGCTGGAAGCAGAGTGGGTCGAGAAAATCGTCATCGACGCGGCGATAGATGACATCGACACGGCGGAGGCCGGCTGTGGTGCGCATGTAGACGACGTTGTCGTGTACGAGAAGATCGCGGCCTTCGACTAGCTCGATGCCCATCTGCTGCGCTAGGAACGTGTGTTCGAAATATGCGGAGTTGAAAACTCCGGGAGTGAGTAAGACGACGGTGGGTTCGTGGCGGCTCGAGGAACTGGGCGGGCTGAGCGCTCGCAGCGTGGCCAGAAGGGCCTGCGCGTAATGATCGACGGGGCAGACGCCGTAGTCGCGGAATAGCGTGGGGAAGACCTGCTTCAGGACTTTGCGGTTGGCCAGCATGTAGGAGACGCCGCTGGGGACGCGGAGATTGTCTTCGAGAACCGCGAAGTTGCCATCGGGAAGGCGAACCAGATCGGTGCCGCAGATGCTGACGTAGATTCCGCGGGGGACGGTGAGGCCGCGCATCTCGCGGCGGAAGTGGCGGCAGGTGTAGATGAGTTCTTTGGGGACTACGCCATCCGCGAGGATTCTGCCGTTGTGGTAGATGTCTTCGAGAAATAAATTCAAAGCTGCTATGCGTTGGGTCAGGCCGGCCTCGACCTTGCGCCACTCCGCGTAGGGGATGATCCGTGGGAGAAGATCATTGGGGAATACGCGCTCGGTGCCTTCTGAATTGCCGTAAACGGTGAAGGTAATTCCCTGATGCAGGAAGGACAGGTCGGCGGCTTGCTGGCTTTTACGTAATTCCTCGGGAGGGAGATCGAGCAGGGTCTGAAATAGGGCGCGATAGTGCGGGCGCGGGACGCCTGGAGCCTCGAACATTTCATCGTAGGCGTGGTCGAACTGATAATGGCGGAAGGGCGGACGGGAGACGATGTGGGCGGATTCAGGCATCGGCATCCGCCGCAGGACACTGCGGGCGCGAGTACGGCTATGCTGCACGCAAGGACTGTAAGGGGCGAGGGTGGTCAAGTCCAATCGAAATTGCTTATGGGGGTGATTTGGATTTTGGCGAGGGCGGTGTGAATTGATCAGCGGCGCGGGTCTCGAACGCGCCGGCGTCGCTTCGCTCCGCTGACGGCCGAGGCGGCCGTCGCTAAGTGAGTTGCGGCGCTGCCCGCGAACAGCGGGTTCCTCGCGCGCTTTCGCGCGCTCGGAATGACAAGAGTTTAGGAGGCCGCGCTCCGAGTCACAAGAGTTTAGGAGGGCGCGCTTGGAATGACAAAGTTTATTTCGAGAATCAGGTGCGCCAGATGCGTTGCTGGGTGTCGAGGGAGGAAAACATTACAGGCTCGTGGTGAACGCTGGTGGCGTGGCGATTGATGGCCGTGGCTGCCTGCGTGCGGAGGTTGCCGTCGCGGGAATCGAAATCGAGAGTGCTGACGTGGTGGGCGCAGCGGGTGCAGGTGAACTTCATGCCGCCCTTGATGCGTCCGATGGTGTAATGTCGCTTCACAATTCGAGTGTAATCGTTTGGCAAGAGGGTGGCGCGCACGTCGGTTGGGCGGCGAAGGTAATGAGGGGTGCAGGTTAGGAATTGTTAATGCGGTGGAGGGTTGGAGACGCAAGAGGAGCATTGCCGCTACACGCAGTGCGCCTCGCTGTGCTCGGCTGAACGGGCGAAGGCGCCCGTTCCCGCACATGCTTGGCTGAACGGGCGAGGCGCCCGTTCCCACATATTCCTCGTTCCACACATCACATCCTCACTTACTCCACACGCACTCTGAGGAAGTATAATCTTTCGCAAATCTAATGTTTATCGGGGGGAACATGGACGGGTGGAAGAAGGCGGCGGTGGTGGGGTCGATTGGGGCGGCTACGGTTTTGTTTTTGAAGAAGAAATATCCAGCGGGCGTGTTGGCTACGGGCGTGGGGTTGGCCTTGGTGGCGTCGGAGTTTCCGGAGAAGTTTGAGAAGGTGCGGCGGGCGTTGCCGGATTATTTTGACCGCGGCATGCAAGTGATGGAGATGGCGGCGCGCGCCGGGAAGAGGATTACTGATGCGGCGGGGCGGTCGGCTTACAACGCCTGGGATGAGATTGGTGGGTAACGCCGCCGTCCCGGCGGCTTGCCGGCGAGTCGCTTCGGCTTCGCTCAGGGCAGGCTGCCGGCGCTACTCAACAAGTGTTACTCGATGCCTAGCTGTTTTCTGGCGTCGGGGCTTAGGCGCTCGGGGGTCCAGGGCGGGGTCCAGACTACGTTGACTGCGGCGTTGCGGATGCCGGGTAACTGTTCGAGGCGCGACTTTACTTGGGCACTGATGTTGACGTGTTCGGGACAGCCTTGCGCGGTCAGGGTCATGTCGATGACTACGTCCTGTTTGGATTGTTCGGGGGTGTCGGCTGGAGCGGGGGCGAAGTTCACCTTATAGATCAGGCCCAGGTCGACAATGTTGACCGGGATTTCGGGATCGTAGCAGCTTTTCAGGGCGCTTAGGACATCTTCTTCGGTTACTGTGGGCATGGGGATCCTTCTGTCTTAGTGTACCTTAGGATGTTCGCTGGCTGGCTTGCGTGAAATCTTTAACGCAAAATCTTTAATACAGAGGGCACAGAGGTTCACGGGGTAGGGAATTAATCTGCATGATGAGTGAAGAGGCTAAGCAGAGGATTCAGATTGCTTTGGCGTTGGCGGTCGTGGTGGCGGGAGTGCGCGCCGGATACCTGCTTTATGAGCGGCATGAGGACTATGTTGCGGCGGAGAAGGTGGAGCAGGCGAAGAAGGCCGGGTACTCGAATGCCGACTTCTACGTTAGGCCGAAGAAGCTGTATCCGTTCGATGTGAAGTCGGCGAAGCAGTTGACGCTGCAGCCGGTATGGGTGGTGGACGGATACCGGTACACCTATTACCCGTACGTGCCAGTGGCGAAGAGGGTCGATTTTGCGCATGAAGCGGGACTGCTGGGGCCGCTGGAGCGGCTGGAGATAAAAGATGTGATCGTGGTCGGCGCGCCGGGCGGGCGGAGGCAGGTGGTGGCTACGTTTGAGAAAGACGGGCACAGCTTCGCGGTTCCTATAGGATTTGAGTCGGACGGGCAGTACAAGATTTATTCCGACGAGATGTTTTATGTGCAGGATCCGCATCAGCTGTACAACTGGCCGGCGGACGTTTGGCAGGCGGTTGAGCAGCACGAGGTGAAGCCGGGGATGAATGAACTGCAGGCGGACTTCGCGGTGGGGATGGGGGTTCCGGATGCGGGGAGTTCGTCGGAGGAGAAGACGGTGCGGTATCCGAATGGGGGGAAGCCGGTGGTGGTGACTTTTCGGGATGGGAAGGCGGCGGAGATTAAGGCGGGGACTTAGGAAGTCAAAGTCCCCACTTCTCGCAAAGGACGCGAGAAATGGGGCATCCTCAGGTTTGGTTTCACTTCTATTTCACTCCCGCCAACGCTTTCGAGACTTCGGCGATGTCGGGGACTACGGGGATGTCGTAGTTTTTGTGCCAGGCCAGGTTGCCGTTGCGGTCGATGATGGAAATGGCGCGGCCGGTGATGCCTTTGTCTTCGAGGTAGACGCCGTATTTGGCGGCTACGGCGCCGCGCGGCTGGAAATCGGCCAGGAGCGGGTATTGGATCCCCATCTTTTCAGCGTAGGCCTTATGCGACCACACGCTGTCTACGCTTAGACCGAGCACCTGGGCGTCGAGATCCTCAAACTGTTTCTTGTCGTTGACGATGCAGACGTGCTCCTTGGTGCAGACCGGGCTCCAGTCGAGCGGGTAGAAGATGAGGACTACGCGCTTTTTGCCGCGGAAGTCGCTGAGCTTTACTTCTTTCTGATCTTGATCCTTTAGCGTGAAGTCGGGCGCGGGAGCGCCGATGGTTGCTGGCATGATTCCTCCGTGGATTGATTCTTCTCACTTCCATCATAAACCGAGTTTCAGTTATGGGTCAGCCTTGAGCGAGTCGGGCGGCTTGATAGAAACGCCTCGCGAGGCTGATGCTGGTGCACGCGTGCGAGGGATCCTTCGACTGCGGTTGTCCTTCGCGCTTGAGGCGCGAAGGACAGTCCTCGCTCAGGATGACAAAAATTGGACGTTTACTTCACAACCGGAGATTTGGCGTCGGCGGGTTTTTCTTCGTCGGCGTGGATTTTGCCGTCGTCTTCGGCGTAGAAGGAGCGATGCTGAGCGTCGAGCTGCTTGGGGGTCATGGTGAGAATGTAGCTGTCTTTCTTGCCCTCGAAGCTGACGGTGTAGTCGCCACGGTCGGGGTTGACCATGCGCTTGGTGAAGGAGCCGGAGTGGACGAGTTCGGCGAGCGAGGTGGCGAAGTGGTTGTACTGCTTGTTGAACTGGCGCTGGGCGCGGATCACGACTCGCATGTAGGCGAGGGCGGCGGCTTCGGAGTCAGAGCGGGCGGGGTCGCCGGGAAATTTTGGCTGGTAGGTAATCACAGGCGCCTGGGGTGTGGCGGCTGGCGCGGGTGCGGGCGCGGCTGGGGGTGCCGGCTCTTGTGCAAACAGAGTGGAGGCAGCGATGGTGAGGCTGGCGATAATGGCAAGAAAACGAGTGACATTTTTTTTCATGCTGAGTCTTCTCCGCGCGTGACTTCGAGAATTATCCCGCCAATCTCGGCTGCAGAGCGGGTTTCGAGCTTCTTTTTCATGTTACTCCCGTAATTTAACTACGGTCACTTCTCTTTGCACTGAGAGCAAATGCCGCTATGCTCTAGCTAAGACACTACGCCCCTTAGGGAAAACTATGAAAGCAGCAGTCGCGAGAAAACCGATAATCAAAATTGCCGTGGTGGAGAGCGACCCGCTGAGGTTTGTGGGATTCCGCGCCTTGTTCGATTCTGAACCTGAGTTCGAACTGATCTCCGCCGGGCTGCCCGAGATTTCCACTTTGCAGAACGTCGACTTGATTCTTCTGGGAAATCGATCGGGACAAAACCTTTTTGATGTGATGGCGAGCTTGAAAGCGACACGGCCGGATTTGCGCATTATTGTGACTGGGTCGGGCGTGGACGAGGAAACCATTCTTAAAGCGATCGCTTCTGGGGCCAAGGGCTATGTGGATGAGGCAGCTTCGCCCGCGGAATTTGCGCAGGCCATTCGCATCGTAAGTCAGGGGTCGGTGTGGGCGCCGCGGAAAGTTCTTTCGATGTTCATTGAACGGGTGTCTTCGGCTCCGGGACGGATTTTTCCGGCAGGTCGCGTGACATTTACAGATCGCGAAAAAGAAGTGCTGGAAATGCTGGTGGCGGGACGCTCGAACAAAGAGATCGGCGCTCAGCTCGGCATTGAAGAGCGCACCGTGAAGGCGCATGTGGCGAAATTGATGCGCAAAGTCGGCGTGCAGAACCGGATTGCGCTGTCGGTGCATGCGATCACGCATTCGCTGGTAGCGGCGAAGTAGGGTCAGGACCGAGTACCTAGTACCTAGTATCCGGCATCTGTAGGTTGGAGATCCCTTCGCTCCGCCTGAAGAGCGGCTACGCTCAGGATGACGCTAGCAGAATAAGTTACTTTGGGACATTGACCTCGGTAATCTTGTTGGGAAGCCGTGTGCGGGGCATACTCGCGCTACCTACCACAGAACCTGGGAGACGGGGTTGAGAGTGGCGATTAGGGTCACTACTTTCAGCCCCGATTTTTTTGTGTTCAAGTGTTTCCTTCCTGTTGATTCTCGTGTTTCTGCTGAGTCGAAGCGATCCTGACACAACCTCGCCCGGTCGTTTACAATCCAAGTCATCAATCCCAGGGAATGTTTCAGTGAACGAGGAGCCATGAAAAAGTTTTTGCTGCTTGGCGTGGTGGTGTGTCTGTGCAGGTTTTCTGTGGGGGCTGACGATCAGCCGAAAGAGTCGAAGGCGCAGGACCGGGCGCAGGCGGCGGCTGAGGTGCTGAATGATATCCAAGCGGCGCCGGACAAGGGGATTCCGCAGGAGGTGTTGGGGTCGGCGGAGTGCGTGGCGGTGGTGCCCTCGATGTTGAAAGGCGGATTTATGGTGGGGGCCAAGTATGGCCGGGGGCTGGCCAGTTGCCGCACGCCGAAGGGATGGAGCGCTCCGGCGTTTTTCCTGGTGACTGGAGGCAGCTTTGGGTTTCAGATCGGCGGGCAGGCGGTTGATCTGGTGATGCTGATCATGAACAAGGATGGGATGAAGCATCTGCTCTCGAGCGAATTCGCGCTGGGGGCCGACGCTTCGGTGGCGGCGGGGCCGGTGGGGCGTCATGCCGAAGGGAATACCGATTGGAAGTTGCGGGCGGAGGTGCTGACCTATTCGCGGGCGCGCGGGCTGTTTGCGGGTGTGAGTCTGAACGGAGCCGTGATCAAGCAGGACAAGGACAGCACACGGGAGTTTTACGGGCGGATGGTGCCGTTCCGGACTTCGCTGGTCGGGGAGATTGATCCGCCGGCGGGTGCGAATGCTTTTCTGAGTTCGCTGAGCAAGTGGGCGCAGGAGGCGGCGAAATAAGGAAGCGAGCCAAGCGCGCGAGTATTGCGTCGCAAAACGCGACGCTTCCCGCGGCTCGCCCGGGTCCTTCAGCGGGCAAAAAGCGCCCGCTTCAGGATGACAATCCAACTTGATTGACACGTAAAGTTTGAGAGTGTAACGTTCCGCTTCCCCTAATGCGGCAGCGACTTGAGTACGCGGCAGCCTGGCCGTTTATCAAAATCATGGGCATTTTGCCGCGCCCCTTGGCTCGATCCATCGGCATGGGGCTGGCTTGGGTGATTTATCTTCTGCACGTGCGATTGCGGCAGGTTGGTATGCGCAATCTTGCCATGGCGTTTCCCGAAAAGAGTGAGGCGGAGCGGGCGCGGATTCTGCGCGGGGAATTTGCCTCGCTGGGGCGGCAACTGGCCGAGGTCTGCCACTTTCCTAAGTACACGCTCGCGAACGTCGACGACGTTGTGGTGTATGACGGGTTCGAGAACTACGAACGCGCTCATGCGCGGGGCAAGGGCGTGCTTTTATTTGCGGGACACTTTGGGGGATGGGAACTTTCTTCGTTTGTTTTGTCGATGCACGGGCATTGGATGCATGTGCTCATGCGCGGTATGGATAACGTGTATTTGGGTGAGTTGATCCTTCGCTATCGTACGATGCATGGGAACAGAGCTGTGGACAAAGATGACTTTGTGCGGGGGCTGCTTTCGGCGATGAAGGCGGGCGAGGTGGTGGGGATGCTGATGGATACGAATATGACTCCGCCGCAGGGGATCTTTGTGGATTTTTTCGGGATCCCAGCGTGCACGGCTGCCGGGCCCGCGCGGATTGCTTTGCGCACTGATGCTGCTGTGGTGCCGACTTTTACCATTTGGGATGCGGAGATCGGGAAATACAGGCTGCGGTTTGATCCGGCGGTGGAGTTGGTGCGCACCGGTGACTTGGAAGGTGACATCAAGGCCAACACGCAGAAATTTACTTCGATCATTGAAGATTACGTGCGGAAGTATCCGGAGCAGTGGTTGTGGGTACATCGGCGGTGGAAGACGCGGCCGCCGGGGGAAGCGCCGCTGTATTAGCAACGGTCCCGCTGTGCTAACGTGGCTATCTGTACGCCAACGAGAATAAGAGTTGAGGATAGGCGCATGTGGCGCAGGCTAGGCCTCGGAATTTCGTATTTCATTGCGATCGTTTACATCCTTTCGATTCTGCTGCCTTTTCTTTACTGTTACCAGCATCATTGGTGCAAGGGAGCGGGTGAGCTCGATGCCTTTATGCCCGCGTTCATGCTTACTCCGCTGGGCGCAATCGCTACGGCCTTTTCACTGCGCAACGCCATACAACACATCAGAAAAAGGGAATCATGGTCCTGGGTTTTCTGGCCTCTGGCAATTATTTTCGCGATTGTTCTCCTCGGTGTGACTGCTTTCATCGCGCTCGGAATTTATTACACCGCATCTCATCGCTAGGGACGGGTGGCCGCATCCGCCGAACTGCGATCCAACCAAGCATCTCAATGTGCGGCTCTTCCTATAGAATCTAAATCTCCCTATGAAAACCTTTGAACAAATTGCGGAGTTGGAGCGGCGGTATTTGCTGGGAACTTATAACCGGTATCCCGTTGTGTTCACGCGGGGGAAGGGTGTGTTTCTTTATGGCATTGACGACCGGCGGTATCTCGACTTTGTTTCTGGCTTGGGAGTGAATGCGTTGGGGCATGCGCATCCGCGGATCGTGAAGACGATTCGGGAGCAGGCGGGGAAGTTGATTCACGTGTCGAATCTTTATTACCACGAATATCAGGGGGCTCTGGCGGAGAAGTTGTGCACGCTATTGGGCGGCTCGTTTGGAAATGCTCGGGCGTTTTTCTCAAACAGCGGGACTGAGGCGATTGAAGGATCGATCAAGCTGGCGCGGCTGGCGGGACATCGCGCGGGCGGGGAGACGAAGTCTCGGCTGGTGGCGCTCGAGGGGTCGTATCACGGGCGGACATTTGGGGCGCTGTCGCTGACTGGGCAGGAGAAGCATCGCAAGGGATTTGAGCCGATGCTGGAAGATGTGACGTTTGTTCGGCAGAACGATGTTGAGGGGTTGCGAGCGGCGGTTGATGACAGCACTTGCGCGATTGTTTTGGAGCCGATTTTTGGCGAGGGCGGAATTTATGAATGTTCGGTGGAGTTTCTGCAAGCTTGCCGGGCTGCGGCTGACCGGCACCGGGCGGCTTTGATCTTTGATGAGATCCAGTGTGGGCTGGGGCGGACCGGGACTATGTTTGCGTTTCAGAGTTTTGGAGTGACTCCGGATATTGTCGCGATCGCCAAGCCGATTGCGGCGGGGTTGCCGTTGGGAGCGTTTATCGCTAAGGAAGAATTTGCTAACGCGATTTCGCCGGGGCAGCATGGGACTACGTTTGGGGGTGGTCCGCTGGCTTGCCGGGTTGCTTTGGAATTTCTGGCTATCGTGGAGGAAGAGAAGCTGCTCGACAATGTGAATAAAGTTGGGGCCTATCTGCGGCAGGAGTTGAAAGAGATTGCGGAAAAAAGTCCGGCTGCTAAGGAAGTTCGGGGGCGCGGGTTTATTCAGGGGATCAATCTGGAGATTCCGGCGCGGCCGATTGTGGATGCGGCTTTGGCCGAGGGGGTGCTGTTTAATTCGACGCAGGATACCGTCGTGAGGTTTTTGCCTCCGTTTTTGCTGGAGGAGAAGCATGTGGATAAGGGGATACGGGTGTTGAAGAAGCTGTTGAGGAAGAAGAAAAAAGCAGTGGCCGGTGCTCAGTGAGCAGTGGCCAGTAACCCCGATTCGCTGATTATTTCGAGGGATAGAGCGGTCGCCGAAACTCCTTGCCAGGCCGAAGGTGAGGCACGCGGCTAAGGATCCTTCGACTGCGCGAGAAGGTTCGCTTCGCTCGCCGTCTCGCTCCGCTCAGGATGACAACGCTGAGGGGGGTCGAGGAAAAACGGGGAGCCGGAGCTCCCCAAGTGAAGTGAACAGAGGCGATGTTCAGTTAAATAGAATCATGCGGCGGGGAAAGAGTTGTCCGGGTTTTTAGAAGATTCGGAGATAGACGATTTGGTTGGGATGGCGGCAGACTCCGAAGTTTCGACCATGCTGGCCCCATCGCCAGGCACGGGCGTGGAAGAGTGCTGGATGGATCTGGATGGGGCGCGCATGCGGTATTTGCGCACGGTGTCAAACCCCCCATCCTTCGACAGGCTCAGGGCAGGCCTTCTCGCAAAGGACGCGAGAAATGGGGCACCCACGCCACTGATTCTGGTGCATGGGCTGCTGGGGTATTCGTTTTCGTGGCGGTTTACGATGCCGGCTCTGGCGCCTTACGCTGCGGTTTATGCGCCGGACATGATGGGTGCTGGGTTTTCGGATCGTCCGGCGGGGCTTGATCATTCCATGCGGGGGACCGCGCAGCGCCTTATGCGGTTCGTGGAGCGGCTGGGAATTTCTTCGTTTGATCTGCTGGGGACTTCGCATGGCGGCGCGGTGGCGATGATGGCGGCCGCCGAGTGTCTGGGAAGTATTTCTGGTTTGCGGGTGCGGCGGCTGGTGCTGGTGGCGCCGGTGAATCCTTATTCGGCGCATGGGCGGCGGTTGGCGCCTTTTATCGGGAGTAAGTTGGGGTCGGCGCTGTTCCGGCTGACGAGCGCGCACATGCGTTTTTCCTATCCCTATTGGCACGCTCGCATGTATGGCGACCGCGGCCGTATTCCTGCGGGAACCCTGGAAGGCTATATGGCGCCGCTGGCTAAGCCGGGATTGTTCGAGCATGCGTTGAGCATCGTAGGCACCTGGAAGGCAGATTTGCGCGACCTGGAGTCTACTTTGCCGAAGCTGGCGGGCATTCCTACGCTTCTAATGTGGGGCAGCAGGGATTCCGCGGTGTATGCTTCGTCGGCTGCGGCGCTGGCGAAATACTTTCCGAATTCCAGGTTGATTGTTTTTCCCGGCGTCGGGCATTTGCCGTACGAAGAATGTCCCGAGGAGTTTAATCGGGCGTTGATTGAATTCCTGACGAGTGAGAACCCCGCTTGAGCGAGTGCGATAAGGAAGCGAGCCAAACGCGCGATTATTGCGTCGCAGAGTACGCGATGCTTCGCGCGGCTCGCATGGATTCCCTCGGCAGGCTCGGGACAGGCTCTTCGTTCGCGCAAAGAACGCGCTTTCTCAGGATGACAATCGATTCAGAGTGACAAACTCCTAAACATGACCCACGACATTTTCGAGTTTTTGCGGGGCGCGCTGGTGCACTATGGGTATTGGGCTGTGGGGGCGCTGTTGTTGCTGGAAGGCGCGGGCTTGCCGCTGCCGGGTGAGACGATTCTGCTGCTGGCCAGCTTCCTGGCCTATTCCGAACATGAGCTGCAGCTTCCGTGGGTGATTGTGGTTGGGACTGTGGCCTCGACATTGGGCGGGGAGTTCGGGTTTGCTTTGGGACGGCACGGCGGGCGGCCGCTGATTGAGCGGTACCGGCATTTGTTTTCGATACGGGCGGAGACGGTGGAGCGGGGGGATCGTCTGTTCGAGCGTTACGGGGCGGCCACTGTTTTCCTGGCGCGATTTATCTTCGGGATGCGGGTGCTGGCGGCACTGCTGGCGGGAGCGCTGCAGATGTCGTGGCGGAAGTTCGTTGTGTTTAACTTCCTGGGAGCCGCGGTTTGGGTGAGCGCGATTTGCAGCGCGGGATATTTATTTGGCGGACATTGGGGGACGCTGGCCCATGATCTGAGGCGTGTCGATTTGGTGGTGGCCATTGTGGTCGTGGTGGCTGCATTGCTGTGGTGGCGAAGCCGAAACAGGATTGGAACCTAGCCTGGCCCGCGATCGTTTTCGAAACGATCTTGAGGCGAGCACCTTAAGAGTCAACCTACGCCCCGCAGTTTTTCGCTGGAGCGCGGCTATACTGGGCGGGTGTCGCGGGAGACCTGGTGGGAAAGCGGTTCCGTGACCATCGATTTTACCGGCGACGTCCGCGCCGGAATTCGGACGAGGAGGAACGCATGAAGAAAGTCGGGTTCTTAACTCTGTTGATCACGGCAACGCTTCTATTAACTCTGTCCTTTCCGGTGGGGGCGGCTGGTCCAAAGGCAGCAGCGGCACCGGTTGCGGCAGTGGCAGCAGCGCCGGCACCGGCTGCATCACCGGCGATGCCACCTCATCCAGAGATTCAAGCGGCGTTGGAAGCGATGCATGCCGCCCACCACCATCTGGACGATGCGGCTCACGATTTCCACGGCCATCGCGTGAAAGCGATCGAGCATCTGGATGCGGCGATCCGCGAAGCTGAGATTTGCATGCAGGAGCCGTAGGGTTTGGTCACAAAGACTAAGAGGCAGCGTCGAAGAGACGCTGCCTTTTTGCTTCTGCGCAAGTCGGATGCCGCGGGATTACTTGCCGAAGGTGTATCCGATCGACCCGCCCACGCGAAACACGTTGTTCGAGCTGAAACCTTGATTGTTGTGGATGTGATAGTAGTGCCCCTCGGGACGCACGAAGACGTGGGGCAAGCGGTGCCAAAAATAATAGCGAAGGCCGCCGCCGATATCCTCCATGAAGTGATTGCTGGTGGTGTAGTTAACACATCCGGGGCTGCTGCAGGAGCCAAAGAGGTCGAAGCGGTTGCTGGCAATGCCGACACCGGCAAAAAGGTCGAGGCCAAATTTCTTAGTCAACTTGGGCTGGAAGAGCGCGTTGACATCAGTAAAGATAGGGCGATAATTGGCGTAACCGTAGTAGCTTCCCTGGTGATACCTCCAGGAGGTTTCTACGTTGAGGCCGAGCCGATGCTTGAAGGCGACAACGTCACCCCCGAGGCTGGGGTAGATCCCACCTTTTTCGATCAGTGGCTGGAAGCCAACGATGTCACTGGTTTTGGACGTCGACAAGAGGATGCCGGCGCCGACCAAGATGTCAGTCTGCTGGGCCGAGGCGAAGTTGGCGAACAAGTTCGCGAACACAAGAACGGCACACGCGGAAAAGAGCAGCGCGAATTTTCTCAATACAAATCCCTCGTCAGTTGGTTTGGGCTTCTGGAGTTCACTCACCAGACTGGTGCTACCCGCCGAAGCAGCCGCGAATGGCCACGCCCGGGAAACGCCTGGGCTGCCGGAATCGGCTGCCCCAGCATACCAAAACCGGCGATCCTGCGCGGAGTCAGGGGGCTAGTCTGGGCCGCCGCCGATGGTGTAGCCGATTGAGGCCCCCACTCGAAACACGTTGTTATTGCTGAAGACGTCAGTGTTATTGACGATGTGATAGTAGTGAAACTCGGGGCGGACAAAGACATGTCCCCAGACGTAGTAGCGGATACCGCCGCCAAGGTCAGTCAAGAAGTGTTCGCTGCTGACAAAATTGTTGCAGGTGAAGCTGTTGGTGCAATAGGGCAGATAGAAGCGAGTACTCTGCCAGCCGATGCCTCCCATGAGATCTGCGCCGATCTTCTTGCCCAGCTTGGGCTGGAACATGGCGTTGAAATCAGTGAGGATTGGCCGAAAAGGCTGACCGTAGTAATCACCCTGCGATGCCCTCCAGGCGGTTTCCCAATTGAAGCCGATGCGTTTGTGGAAGATCACGTCGGCGCTGACGCTCGGGTAGAACCCTCCCTTTTCGGGGCAGAGGCCAATGTCGTTGCAGGAGCCGGATGAAAGGAGCGCGTTGCCGCCGAACATGGCGTCCCCCTGCTGGGCAGAGGCGAACTGGGCGAAAAATAAGACAGCGAAAACCGGTGCTAAAATCGCTAACTTTCTCAAGAGAAACCCTCCTAATCAATTCGTTGCAAGGCAGTAAGATGCGTCCGCGAAATGGTTAAGATGCCGCAAAAGTCGATCCAGGCCCATCATAATTTCAAACAAGAACCAGATTCAACCGCATGGAGATACCTGGAAAGATACGTCAACCGGTTATGAACCCGAAGACCGATGATAAGTTGCGGCCGGATAAAGGGTTGACCGGACGAAGAGCACCGGAATTGCGCCGGGAGCGTAGCTTCGGGAATAGGCAAGGGGTTTACTTGGACTTGCCGCCCCCACCGCCGGGGGCGCGGACGTGATCGAAGGCGATAGGGCCGCCACCGAAGAAGATGAGGGCAAAGGCGAGGGTGGCGAGGGCCAGAGGGAGTTCGTATCCGCCGTTGCCGGTCATTCCGTTATGGAGGTGCACCTTGGCGATGGCGACGGAGAGATCGATGCAGATGCCAAGAGCAGCAACGCGGGTGAACAGGCCGAGTAGCACGAGAACACCGCCGAAGAACTCGGTAAACGAAGAGACATAGGCCGACCAGCGCGGGAGTCCGAGGCTGGCGACGAGGTCGGCGTGATGGTGGAGCCCGCCGAAAACCTTGTGGTATCCGTGGACAAGCATGACGGCGCCGAGAGCGAGGCGCACGACGAGGAGCGCGAAGGGTTGCAGGCGATCGAGGTAGCGCAAGTGGTTCCTCCTGCGAAAGAGAGATAGATTACAGCAGAGGGACGTAAGGAGGGAAGCCACGCCGGGAGGTCAGTGCGGACAAGGGAAGCCAAAACCAAAACAGCAGGTTCCTCACCGGGCTTTCAGCCCGGTTCGGAATGACAAAGGTTTTCCTGACTTCCGGCGGGGAGAGCCGAGGGCGGCTGTGCCGCATAACCCAGGCTGTGCCACAGAACACAGGCCGTTGTAGAGAACCTGGATGGGAGCTTGGAAATTTCGGGGTATCCCGAATCGGCATGCCCTCCGTTAACTCGGGTGCTACCTCAAGATCGAAACGATTGCGCAAGGGGCCGACTTCTGGTAACGTTTTTTCGCTCCAAGATGCGGTCTGCCAGTGGCGCCCTGTCCGCGAGGGTCGCTGGGCGTTGGGCAGACCTTCCCTCCCGTTCTTGGAAAGTAACTTAACCGCGTGTGTGAAATCTGCGAATATCGTCCGTGAGGCAGATAGCAACGGCAGGTAGTAACCAGCAAACCCGCAACTTCGGATGAGTAGCGGTGTTTCGGAAGTGAAGGGTCGCTCACAAGTTCTGGTGTCAGGAGGCTGTAATGAATCGCATTTTGAAGGATAAAAATATGGTGCAGCAGTGGGTAATACTACTGCTGTTGATGGCGGTTCCGGCTTTTGCCTGGGGCCAGAAGAAAACAAGCGCACCGGCGGCGCCGGCACCACATGCGAGCGCGCCCGCACACGCTACGGCGCCGCAGTCGCACGCTACGGCACCCTCGCATACGGCGACGACTCACACGAATACGACGGCCCACGCGGGCACAACGACGCATACGGGTACGACGACTCACACCGGCACGACGACCCATGCGGGTACCACGACCACGCATGCGGGCACGACGACCCACACCGGCACGACGACCCACGCGGGCGCCACGACGACGCATGCGGGTACCACGACTCACGCAGGCACGACGACCCACACGACTACTACGGCCCACACGACTACGGTCAGCCATACGGCACCGGGCAGGACGGTGGCGCTGAAAGGTGGAGGGCACGCGGTGGTCCGAACGAACGGCTCGGTTCGCTCCATCGATCGCAACGGGATGCACATTCAGAATGGGGTCCACGGCGGGCGCACGGTGGTGAGCGAGCACAACGGAGCGCGCATTGTAACCACGGGGCATGGCGGTTACGTGCAGCGCGCCTATGTGACGCGCGGCGGGCACGCGTATTATTCGCGGACCTACTATGCGAACGGGCACTATAGCGTCGGGATTTATCGCGGGTATGGCTGGGGCGGGCACATGTACTACGGCTATTACCCAGGGGTTTGGTACCATCCGGGATTTTATGCATGGGGCTACCAGCCGTGGGGAGCTCCGGTTTACTGGGGCATCGGAGCCTGGGGTTGGGGAGGATCGCCATGGTGGGGATTCTATGGCGGGTGGTGGAATCCTTATCCGGTTTACGCGGCTCCGTATTACTGGCTGACGGATTATCTGATCTCGCAGCAGTTGCAGGCGGCGTATGCAGCCCGCGCTGAAGCGAATGCCGATGCAGTCGCGGCGGATGCGGCAGCCAGCGGCGGAGGCGGCGGAGGCGGAGATGCGGCTCCGGCGGCAGCGTCGGGTCCGGTGGCGTTGACGCCCGAAGTGAAGGAGGCGATTGCCCAGGAAGTAAAGGCGCAATTAGAGGCGCAGCAGGCACAGGCGGCGCAGCAGGGTGCAGCTTCCGGCGCACAAACCGCGTCGGCCGCTCCAGCGGCTAGCAGCGACACTCCGCCTCCGGCACTCGATCCAGCTCAGCGTACTTTTGTGGTGGCTTCCGACGTAACAGTGGTGGCCAACGGTCAGGAATGTGGGTTGACGGCGGGTGATGTGATTACGCGTATCACGGACACTCCGGATGCAGACCAGAACGTGAATGCGAGCGTCTCGGCGACCAAGAAAGGCGACTGTGCGTCGGGAGCAACCGTTGCCGTGAAGGTGGATGACCTGCAAGAGATGTACAACCACTTCCAGGAAAACATCACCAACGGCATGGGCGAAATGGCGAAGAAGCAAGGGACGGGCGGTATGCCCAAGGCGCCTGATACGGCCACCCAGGCCGGGGCCGTGCAACCTCCGCCACCGGATACCGGTGCGGCGAAGGCTCTGCAAGACCAGCAGGCGGCGGCCGACCAGACCGAGCAGCAGGTCAAGCAGGAAACTGCGGCGGGAGGCGGCGGCACGCAGTAGAACAGACTGCGAGCAGAGCGCAGTTCAAGGAGTGATTTGGGGAGCGTCGGATGACGACGCTCCCCTTCTCCGATGGCACTAACAATTTTTTCTCGACGCTGCAGGGGAGGGTTTTACGATGTCGAAGAAATTCCGCGACCTGATTCCGGGGATGGTGCTTCTGGCAGGCTTCATCTTTCCGATGGCGCTGGCTCATGCCCAGGCGGTTTCTTTACAGGAGCAACTGGCGGCGCAGTACAAGCTGGTGAAGATGGGGTCGGACACGAGCGGATATTCCGTGGTGGAGGAGGGCACGTTGCTGGTGATTCAGAAGGGCGGCCTGCTGGGCGTGCCTTATTCGGACACAAGCGTGCAATCCGATAAGTATGAAGGGGGAGTGGTGAAGGCTCCCAACGCGATGCTGACGAAGGGCATCGGGTTCGGCATGAAGAAGTTCGGGAAGGAACAGACGACCAAGTTATTTGCGAAGAACGACAAAGTTTATCCGACCAAGATTGAAGTAAATTTGGAGAAGGATCAGGTGACGATGGGCATCGTCGCTTGCGACACCTGCAACAAGACCGATCCGCCGACCTATAACAAGGCGAACGTGATTTTTGTGTTTCCCAAGGGGTCGTTAGCGACGGCGAGCGCGGGTATGGTGGAAGATACGATCGGACAGTTGCTCTCGATCAGCAGTGACGATGCGAAGCAGGGCGATAGCGGTGGAGATCAGCAGCAGGGCGGAGATCAGGGCGGGCAGCAGGCAGGACAGCAGCAAGGTGGGCAGCAGCAGCCGGCCGCGCAGGCGCCTCCGCCGCAAGCCGAGCCGGCTAGCATCGACAAGGGGATGACGACTGACCAGGTGCAAGCGGCGATGGGCAAGCCGGACAAGATCGTGAACCTGGGAACCAAGACGATCTACTACTACAAAGATATGAAGGTGATATTCCTGAGCGGGAAAGTTTCCGACGTGCAGTGAGTGCAAGCCGCGATAATACGACACGCAGGGTTGTGCAGGCAGCATCGCCGCCCACGCTTGCAAAAAACGCAAGAGTGGGGCACCCTCTGTGAATGGTGCATGCGAACATCGTTATCGTTGGGTAACTCCGCAGCGCGTCATCCCTCAAGAAGGTAAAGCCAGCCAACGCAGAGACTTGAGCCTTCGACATAGTACTTCCGTACCGTCTCTAGTACTTCAGTTACCAGACCACGAGTGACCTGGGATGCCGCTTCGCAAAACTACTTCTAATTGTGTAAATTAAACCAGACACCACAATATATAGATATACCCTCAAAAAGCCCTTTCTGCGAATTCCAAGAAATGGGCATAAAACCCAATAAAACATGGAGATTCGCTCTGAGGCGGGGCTTTTCAGGGCTGATATATGCTCTGGACACCGAGAGCCCCCGGACAGGCATTGGAGGGCAGGAGTTTCAAGGTAAAGCCCCGCGGGCCGGAGACACCGGAGCGGGATGGTTCTGGTGGAGAGGCAAGGAACTGGGGCAAGGAAACATGGCCGACTCGCGAGAAGTGATGAACATACGCCAGGCGTCGCAGTACCTGGGAGTGAGTCCGGACACGCTTTACAAGTACGTCGGGGAACAAAGGATTCCTGCTTTCAAGCTGGGGAACCGCTGGCGCTTCAAGAAATCGAAGCTGGACCAGTGGATGGAAGAGAAGTCGAGCCAGATGGAATCGGGAACGAAGCATAAGGCGAAGGCGGCAACGAAGGCTGCCGGACAAAGTTAAACAAAATCGGCACGGGCGAGGGCGCCCGCGCCACACGAGCAAAGGCGGACACACATGTTTGGAATGGGATCGAAGACGATAGTAGGTCTGGACGTGGGCTCTTCCAGCATCAAGGCGGTGGAGTTGAAGAAGAAGGGTGGACAGATCGAAGTGTCGCACCTGGGGCTGGAACCGCTGTCCTCTGACATTGTGGTCGATTCGATGATCGTGGACTCGGGAACGGTATCGAGCGCGATTTCGAAGCTGTTTGCCGACTGCCTGATCAAAACCAAAGCGGTGGCCACGGCGGTAAGCGGCCACTCGGTGATCGTCAAGAAGATCTCGCTGCCTTCGATGAGCGACCAGGAACTGGCCGAGACCATCGAGAAGGAAGCGGCCCAGCACATTCCGTTCGATCTGGCGGACGTGAGCCTGGACTACCAGATTCTGTCCGAAGAAGCGGGCAGCCCGCAGATGGACGTTTTGCTGGTGGCCGTGAAGAAGGACAAGATTTTGAACTACACCAACGTACTCTCGATGGCGGGACGTACCCCGGCTATCGTGGACATCGATGCGCTGGCTCTGCAGAACTGCTATGAGTACAACTACCAGCCGGCGCCGGGCCAGGTGGTGGCGCTTTTGAACCTGGGCGCCAGCGTAATGAACATCAACATCGTGAAAGGCACGACGCCGCTGTTCCCGCGCGACGTCAGCGTGGGCGGGCACCAGTACACGGATTCTCTGCAGAAGGAATTGGACCTGAACTTCGAAGATGCGGAGAAACTGAAGCTGGGCGAGAAGGTGGGAACGGTGAGCGAAGATGCAAAAGCGCCGATCCTGCAACAGGTGACCGAAATCATTGTGCTGGAAATCCAGAAGACGTTCGACTTCTTCCGGGCGAGCGCGGCGGGCGAGCACATCGAGAAGATTTACCTGGCGGGCGGTTCAGCGAAAGTGCCGGGTTTGATGGAAGCATTGCGGCAGGAATTTTCGATGCCGGTTGAGTTGTTGAATCCATTCCAGCGCGTGGTACCGCCGACGGACGGTCCGGGAGCGGAGCTGGTGGAGCAGAATCCGGGTCAGCTCGCAGTAGCGGTGGGCTTGGCTTTGAGGAGCTTTGAATCTCTATGATCAGAATCAACCTGCTCGAAACATCCAAGGGGAAAGGCAAGCGCGGCGGAAGTGGGCCGACGATGCCGGCCATGGAAATGGGCGACATGGGTTCGCCCAAGCTGAAAGTGCTGGTGGTGCTGCTGGTGGCCGGAGCCTTGAATTTTGGCTACTGGTACCGGCTGGACCAGCAATCGAAGTCGATCGCCAAGCAGATGGCGGCGGCGGAGCAGAAAAACCGCGAGCTCAGCGACGTGAAAGCGCGCTATCTGGAGCGGCAGCGGCAAGCCGACAACTACAAGCGGCGGGTGGATGTGATTGATTCGCTGCGCGCGGGTCAGGCCGGGCCGGTGAACTTGCTGGCCATGCTGGGCGAGACGGTGAACGGAACCGAAGCGGTCTGGCTGAGCAAGATGGATGACACGGGTGCGAGCGTAAACCTGGAAGGCACGGCTCTGAGCACGGATGCGGTAGCCAATCTGATTGCGAACCTGCAGAAGACTGGCTTCTTCAAGACGGTGGAGATCAAGGAAACTTTTCAGGACGATGCGATCAAGGATATGCAGGCGTTCCAGTTCACCTTGACCTGTGAGAAGGGAAAATCGTAGAGGCGGATCTTCGATAGGCGGACCTATGGCGATGAATTTTAGCGAACTGTCGGGCATTAAGCAGTGGGCGGCGGTGCTGGCCGGAGGAGCGCTGGTAACAGTGGCGCTGTACTTCACGGTTTTCAAGAGCCAGAGCGATAAGAATGCGACGGCACAGCATGCGGTGCAGGACAAAGTTCGGGAAAACAACGAACTGGAATCCTACCGCCCGAAACTGAAAGACATTGAGCGGCAGCTGGCGAATTTGAAACAGCAACTCGAGATCGAACGGCGCATTGTTCCGGACGAGAAATCCGTGGATGGATTCATCGAGATGCTGGACAGCGAAGCCCAGAAGGCGGGCGTAGAGCTGCGCCGCTATACGGCGAAGCCGGTGGCTGCCAAAGAGTACTACTCGGAAGTTCCGTTCGATATGGAACTGGACGGCCCGTATTACTCGATGCTGAATTTCTTTGACCGGGTGGGCAAGCTGGAGCGGATCGTAAACATCAGCGGACTGCTGGTGGCGAATACGAAAAACCCCAGCGCGGCCAAGGCCAAGCATACCTATCAATATGCGCCGAACGAGAGCGTGGTAGCGACGTTCACGGCGACGACGTTCTTCAGTCACGATTTAAATCCGGCCGGGCCGGGACCTGGAAGCAAGCCTGCCACTGCAATGGCAGGCGGCAAATAGGAATCGCTTATGAAGCTGACGACAGGCATTCTGGCAGTAGTCATGATGACGGGGGCGGCTTGGGGGCAAAACCCGGGCGCCATCGACAACACGCGCAGCGCGGCGAAAGCGCTGCCGCAGACAACGACCAACAACAGCGCAGTGCTGGTGGCGCAAGCGACCAAGCCAGCACCGGGCGCTCCGGCACCGGCGGTGAAGCCGGCGACGATACCAGGGGCAGCGACAGCTCCGGCTCCAGCGAAGGCGGCAGTCAAGCCGGCGCCGGACCAGAACAATACGCTGCAGAAGGTGAACGTTGTCCAAAATGCGGATGCGATTCAGATCGAGATCAGCTCCCGCGAGGCCGTGACTCCGAAGGTGAGCAAGTTGAGTTCGCCGGCCCGCGTGCTGGTGGAACTGCCGGCAACGGTGATGGCCACTCCGCAGAGCAAGATTGCGGTGGGTAACGGCGGGGTCAAGGGCGTGCGCATCGGCATGGACGGCAAAACGCCTCCGACGACGAGCGTAGTGGTGGATCTGGAACAGGCGCTCACCTACGAGTTGACGCCGGGTCCAGGGAACAGTTTCGTGTTGACGCTGCATACGCAGGCAGTGGCGAAGAGCGGTCCGGCGGCGGCTCCGGCGAAGGCTCCTGCGCCGGCAGCTAAGGTGCAGGCTGTGACAGCCAAGCCGGTTGTGGCGGCTCCAGCGGCAACCACGGCGAAGAGCAGTCCGACTCCAGCTCCGTCGAGTGCAACTTCGACGGCGGCTGCGAAGCCACACGATGCTTTCACGCCTAAGAAACCAGCGGCATCGGCTCCAGTTGCGGTGGCCAAGGTTGAGGCTTCGAAACCAGCGCCTGCGGCCCCAGTCGCCGGCAAGAACGCGGCTGATGATAAACCAGCCAGCGCCGGTGCGGCAGCGGAAGCGCTAAAGACGCCGAAGCCGGAAGAGAAGAAGTGGGCAATGAACGGGAAGCGCGATCCCTTCTTTAGTCCGGTGGTGCAGCAGCCCACGGGTTCGGGTTGCTCGACCGGAAAGAAATGTCTGGAGATCGGGCAGATCAATTTGCGGGGCGTAGTGCATTCGGAAAGCGGCTTTATCGCGGTGGTGACCAACACCTTGAACAAGGCTTATTTCCTGCACGAGAACGATCCAGTGTTCAACGGCTACGTGGTGAGAATCACGGGCGACTCGGTGGTATTCGAGGAGACGGTGCAGGACAAGCTGGGCAAGCCGTTTACCCGGGAAGTAGTTAAGCGGATCGTTACGCCGGCGGTTTAGCAGCGAGCGGCGGCAGCCGGGGAAGCCGGGACGCCGAAAAATTCGAGTCTAGAAGAAGGAACGCGGGCCTGGCCCGCGGTTTGGGGAGAAGCGAAATGCGAAAGCAACTGCTGAGTGTGTTCCTACCGATGCTGCTCCTGGGGCTGGTCGCTTCAGCCGCCGAGATGCCGGCGTCACAACCGGCGAGCCAGCACAACGAACTGCAACGAGTGAACGTAGTTCGCGGCACGGATGAGATCCGGGTCGTGATGGACGCTCGTGGCGCAGTGACGCCCAAGCTGACTACCGCAGACTCGCCTGCGCGTCTGGTGGTGGACCTGCCGGGGACCGTTATGGCGACCGGGCAGACGCACATCACGGTGAGCAGCGCCGGAGTGAAGGGCGTGCGCATCGGCATGGATGGCCAGAACCCTCCTACCACTCGCGTGGTGGTCGATCTGGAGCATGCCTGCCGCTATGAGCTTACCCCCTCGGCGGATGGGAAGCTGGTGCTGACGCTGCACACGGAGCATGTGGCAGCGGCGGCGAATGCCAGCACCCCTAAGACTGTGGCGGAAACAACGCCCGCGCCGGCCAATAAGGTCATGTCTCCGTTCGCGCCGCGAGTGATGGAAGTGACGACGCCGGAAGTGGCGAAACCCAAGACGCAGCCAGTAGCGGCCAGCGTTCCGGCGCCTACGAAAGCGGCGGCGACATCGACGAGCGATTTTGTGTTCGTCGAGCCGACGTTCGAGTCCAAGAAGACCGCGGTTGACGCGACGGACGAGCCGGCCGAGCGGGCGCAGGAAGCGTCAGCAAAATTCGCCGACAAGACCGCCGCGGAACTGCTGCCGGTAAGCGCGCACGCCGCGCAGGCCTCGCAGAGCACTTCTTCGAACACGGGCGTGCAGCCCGCGGTGAATCTGGCGGCGGAGCAGAGGGCGCAGGCTGGACAACAACCGGCTGCGGTCGGCCCCAAGTACACGGGCGAGCCGATTTCGGTGAACCTGAAGGACGTGGATCTGAAGGACTTCTTCCGGCTGATCCATGAAATCAGCGGCCTGAACGTGGTGCTCGATCCGAACGTGCACGGCAGCCTGACCGTAGTGCTCGATGACGTGCCGTGGGATCAGGCGCTGGATATCGTGCTCAAGAATAACGACCTGGCGCGGGAACTGGAAGGCAACGTTCTGCGCATTGCCACCGTGGATACGCTGAAGAAAGAAGCGGACGGACGGCGGGCCCAGGTGGAAGCGGAAGCGCTGGCCGTGGAGAAAGTCTCCGTGACCCGTTTCCTGAGCTACGCGCATGCCAAGGATGTAATCGTTACCGTGAAGAAGTTCCTCTCGGTGCGGGGCGACGTGGTTGCGGATGAACGCACCAATGCCGTGATCGTGAATGACATTCCGAAAGTGCTTCCCGTAATCGATCGCCTGCTGACGCAGCTTGACCGCAAGACGCAGGAAGTCGAGATCGAGGCGCGGGTAGTTGCGGCGACGCGGCAGTTCGCACGCGACATCGGCACGCAGCTGGGCTTTGGCTGGGGCGATGGCCACAGCGCAATCGGCGGCGCGCAAGCAGTGGGAGCCTCGCCGACGACTGTCGGTGGATTGACTCCGGGCTACATCACGGTGCCGGGCACGAGCACGGGGGGAGGAAATTCGATTCCGTTGTTCTCGAACCTGGGCTCGACCTCACCCACCAGCGGCTTGACCTTCCTGAACGCCAGCAACACGGTGCGCATCGATGCAGTGCTTTCGATGGCCGAGTCGCGGGGCTTGCTGAAGGTTCTTTCACGGCCGCGGGTGGTTACCCAGAACAACATTCAAGCCTTCGTGAAGCAAGGCGTGCGCGTTCCGATTGTGACGCAGGCGCAGTTGGGAGGTCCTCCGACCGTGACCTACGTGGATGCGTTCCTGCGCTTGACGGTGACTCCGCAAATCACTTCGGAGAACACGATCTTCCTGAATGTTGACGTCGAGAACACGACGCCAAACTTCGGACAGGAAGTGCAGGGCAACCCGGAATTGATCACGCAGCAGGCAACGACTCAGGTGCTGGTAACCGACGGCGGCACGGTGGTGATCGGTGGCGTCATTCAGACGCAGAACTCGATCAACATCACGCAGGTGCCGGTGCTGGGGAACCTTCCGGTCCTGGGCAACCTGTTTAAGCATGTGCAGGTCAACACGTCCAACCAGGAATTGATCTTCTTCATCACGCCGCGAATCATTCAGACGTAACAACGTCAGACTTAGCAGCGCAGTTGAAGATTTAAAGCCGCCGGCGCCTGAAGAACCTGTCAGGGCCGGCGGTTTTGTTTTGGACGTGGTTGCCTATTTGAGCCTATCCGCGAGTCTTCGGTCCGATGATGAGAGAGCCCTGCTGCCGCTTGCCCCTGCCGCTGGCTGGCAGGAGGAGCCGTTTGCTCCGACCGTGCATGCGAATCCAGAGCAACAGGGTGAAGAGCCTGCGGCGCCACACTGCTGTCCTTGCACCGAGCAGCTACCGACAGCACTCGTCGCTTGGCACTGGCCCGTGTCACGGGCGGTTTCCGGGACGTAGCAGTGTGTTGAGGTGTCGAGGATATAGCCAGCAGGACAATCGCTTGGGCCCGGGGTTACCGCCGGCTGCCCGACCGGACATGCGCCGACATCCTGAGATTTTGAAGGCCGACAAAGAAAAGGTCCAACTTCAATTCCGCCAACGCATAATCCGGTCAGCGTGCTGGGCGTTACGGCCCTGCCAGTGAGGGAGACCGTCTGGGGGCTGTCGGCCGCGTTATCGGTAAACGTGACTGTGCCGCTCAAACTGCCCGTAGTTTGAGGCGCAAGAGTCACATTGACAGCGCAGTTTGCTCCGGCGGCTAGCGACGAGCCACAGTCATTGGTTTCTGCAAAGTTCGCGCTGGCCGCGATGCTAGTGAGTGTCAGCGCGGCTGTGCCGGTGTTGGTAAGCGTGATGAGCAGGGGTTCGCTGGCCGTCCCTTCGACCTCGTTGCCAAAAGTCAGGCTACTCGCTGAGAAGGAGACGCTTGGTGATCCGCCACTGCCTCCGCAACTACTGAATGCGCAGGACCCGAGAAACACGAAGGCGGTGATGCATAGAGTTTTGGAATTCATGGTTTCTCTCCGAGTTCATTGGTGCTGGCTCGCCGGCCTAGTTGCCGGGCGCTCTCAGTTCTGGGATGTGATAGCGATTGCTGCGCCACGATTGAGACGGACGCTGCCTTGCGCTAGGCACATAGCGAGATGGCGGGACCTGCGGTGCCGCGCTCGCATTTACCAGGCAATAGTCGCAGCCGTCGACGCCGGGATGATTCTCGTCGCACGGAATGAGTACGTAGGTGTGCGGACAATTTAGCGCGATGCCGCACTCGGCCACGGTACCTCCTCCGGCAACGATTTCGCCGAGTCCATTGGCCCAAAAGGCGACATTGAGATGTACGCCGGCGGCGGAGGCTGTCGTCAACGAATTCAAATCGACCATGGGGCCGCCGTTTTCCCATAGAAACGCGGTAGTCCATTCATTGCAGCCACCCGCAGCGGACTCGGATGCACCGAGGACTTGACCCAGCGAGTCGATCGCTAACCCAGCGCTGCAGGGGTCACCGCCCAAAGTGCCCAGGTCGATCATTACGCCGTCACGCCACAGAAACGCGTCGTTTGCCTGGTCACCCGGGAGCAACGAGACCCCGGCGATTTCACCTGCGTTGTTGATCCCTGCAGGCCAGGAACCGTTGCCACCCAGGGTTCCCAGCTCATGGAGCTTTTCTCCATCCCAACGAAAGCCGCGCACGAATTGGTTACCCTCCGTGTACATGAAGCCAGTGACTTCTCCACGGTCATTGAGGCCCGAGACAATGCCGTACAGCCCCAAGAATCCATTATCACCACCGAGATTGCCGATATCTCTCATCTTGCCGTTCTGCCAGACGAAAACGCCTACGGGCGGTGTTCCCGTAAGCGGGTCAACCTGATCGCTGGTATAAGAGGTTCCTGCGATCTGGCCCGCGTCGTTGATGTAGCTGACCCAGGTATCCGGCCCGCCCAGCGTTCCGATATCCTGCATCTTGCCGTGCTGCCACAGGAACCCGCGGGTCTGCGTGAGGGTGTAGCCACTTCCCTGTCCCAAAACCGAATAAGGATCTGGGACATCGTTGAGCGACATCCCAATGATCTGTCCAGAATCGTTTAACGCGCCCGCGAAGCTCGCCGTTCCTCCCAGCGTTCCGAGATCCTGGATGTTGCCGTTTTTCCAGAGGACGGCGCGAATCTCGGGATTTCCTGTGGTCGGATCGGCCTTGCCGTTTTCCGAAACTCCGGCGATGAGTCCCGGCTGATTGATCCCTTCGGCAAAGCTGAAGTAGCTGCCCGGCAGAGCGCCCAAGTTGGTCAGGGTATCGCCCCTCCACGAGAACGCATCGGAAACGTAACAATCAAGGTTCCCGACAGGCTGGTAGCAGCCAGACACCGGCGTCAGCATGGAGGTATCGGCACCGCCGACGATGGTTCCGGCGTTATTGATAATCGGAAACTCCGAGCTGTCCGAAGTGTTGAGATAGCTGCCGGGACCGCCGAACGTTCCTAGGTCAATGAGCTTGTAGTGATGGTGCGGGGCCGTCAGTTCCTGCGCTCCGACATGAATCGGCGCGGTCAGCGCGGCGAGTAACGTTATCGCGGCAATCAAGACAAAGAATCCGGATTTCATGTTAGCCTCCGTCGATTCGGGCGTGGGCAGGGTGCCGCAATCCCGAAGGGTTGGCAATATCGGGTGCCTGAAGATTTTCTTAATTCTTAATGAATTTGTAAGTGAATGAAAAAAATGCGGTTGTGGCGGGCGGATCGAGGCGGAGTACAATAATGTCCTCTTCCCCTGGAGTGGCCGCCGTATGCCTGCGGACGTGCTGAGACTCGGAGACGGTGTGGAGTTGGACCGGGGCGCTTACGAACTGCGCCGGTCCGGCCGCGCGCTCAAGCTGGAGCGAATCCCCATGGAGATCTTGCTCTTGCTAGTCGAGCGCCGGGGGCAGCTCGTATCCCGAGAGGACATCATCGAAAAGGTCTGGGGCAAGGCTGTCCACCTGGATACCGACAACAGCATCAACGCAGCCATCCGGAAAATTCGCCAGGCACTGAAGGACGACCCGGAAGACCCAATCTTCGTGCAGACGGTTACGGGAAAGGGGTATCGGTTCATCGCGCCCGCGGGCGAGCTTGCCGAGAGAGTGGACGAACCGGTCTTCGAAGATACGCCGCAAGGGAACGGGAACCTTGGCCTGAAGGAAGACACCATCACGCACCCCGGTGACATCGCAACCGCGCCTCCTGCCTTACAGGAACCGGCGGGAGTTCCGCGCGTCAAACGCAATTTCAGCGTCCGCCTTCTGCTCGCTCTGGTCTTCTGCGTGGTGGTCGCGCTGGTCGTTGCCAGACTCCGCCCGGTCGCGCGGCCCCCCCAAGTAAAGCAGATTCGCCAGATCACTCACGTTGGCTTGGTCATTAACAACGAGAACCTGATCGTGACGGGATCACGTATTTACTTCGCGGACAGTGAGAAGGGCGACAGGCAGATTGAGTATCTTTCGCTTGACGGAGAAACTGTTTTCCCGGTCGAAAAACCTTTCCCGGCAACCGCGCTTTTTGATGTTCTTCCTTCCGGCAACGAGCTTCTGATTGGAGAAGTTGTCCTCGGGTTGTCGTCATGGCGCCGCGCCATCTGGAGATTGCCCATACCGGCCGGGGCTCCACGGCGTGTGGGGAACTTATTTGCCGATGATTGCACCTGGTCTCCGGATGGCCACACCATCGCTTATACGAACGAGGCTGAGCAGAGTCTCAACGTGGTGGATAGCGATGGCGGCAGTCTGAGGAAGCTCGCTAACTTCGCGGGAGTGCCCTTCAAACCCCGCTGGTCCCCCGACGGCAAGCTTATTCGGGTCTCTGTGTACGAGGCAAAGGGAAATGGAATTGCGCTTTGGCAATTGGATGCATCCGGTCACAACGTTAAGCAGATGCTTCGCGGCTGGAGCGGTGCGAGCCGCGCCTGGGCGGGGAAATGGACCGGCGACGGGCGCTACTTCCTATTTACTGGATTTCAGGGCGGCCAGCGAAACATATGGGCGCTGCGAGAGGAGCGAGATATCTTTGGACGAAACAGCACCCAGCCGGTGCAACTGACGGATGGCCCTCTTGATTTCTATCTCCCTACACCCAGCGTTGATGGCAAGACGATTTATGCCGTCGGAACCCGGCTGCACGGCCAATTGATGCGCTATAACGCGAACTCGCGCGAATTCGAGCCGTACCTTGACGGCGCCTCGGCTGAGCATGTGACCTACTCCCTCGATGGCAAGTGGATGGCATATGTGACCTATCCTGAGGGCGCGCTCATCAGGAGTCGCCTGGACGGTTCGGAACGGCTGCGACTCACGTTTCCTCCCATGCGCGCCTATGACGTCCGGTGGTCGCCGGACGGATCACAGATCGCCTTCGAGGGTGCTGCCAATGCGGGCGCAGCTCAGAAAGTTTATGTGGTGTCAGCAAACGGCGGTTCTTCCCGATTGCTCACGCCGAGTTCGAGTGATCGGCAAGTGCTCTCCGATTGGCTCCCGGACGGGCAGTCTCTTCTGTTTGGTAGTTTAGATGGTACGGCGTGGGCCTTGCACACGCACAACCTGAAGACGGGAAGGGAAACGCTTCTGTCGGGGACACTGGGCATGAATATGGGAAGACTGTCACCTGACGGCCGCTACCTCGCGGCCTTATCCGCTTCGGACGGAGTGTTGTTCTTGTACGACATGGTCGCGGGCACGACCCAGCGTGTGGCGGAATACGCGGACTACCCGAGTTGGTCGGTCGATGGCAAGTACGTTTATTACTCGACTCTTTCGGCGGGACTCGTTGTTGGGCCTGAGAAGACTGGAATTTTCCGGGTTAAGGTCGGCGACAGCGGTGTCGAACGGGTGGTTCCGGTGCCGCCTTTCGCCCTGGGCGGCGGCTGGGGATTTTGGAGCGGGCTGACGCCAGACGGTTCGCTGTTGGTGCTTCGCGAGCTGGGGACGTCTGACGTCTATGCTCTCGACGTCGACCTTCCCTGAGGTTGGCGACCGCGCAATGTGCCGCTTCCGGCGATGCGGGTCGGGCTTTCCCCCTGTTAAACTCAGCAAGAATGAATTTTCTTGTCCGCCAAGAGAAGTTGTGGGAGCAACTTGCCGCGACCGGGCTAGACGCTTTGCTGGTCAGCCATCTTCCCAACATCCGATATCTTTGCGGTTTTACAGGGAGCGCGGGGCTACTGCTGGTGGAGGAAGCCGGCAGCACCTTCTTAACGGATGTGCGCTACGACACGCAGGGGCGTGAGGAGGTGAAAGGCGCGAAAGTGATTATTGCGCGTAAGGCCCTGTGGAACGCGCTGGGGGAGCGGGTTGCGGCCCGGCGGACGAGAGCCAGGGCGAGAGGATGGACGATCGGGATTGAAGCTGAACACCTGACGGTTGCGGAGAGGAAGCGACTCGCGGATCTGCTGCCTTCGCGGGTGCGGCTACGCAATGCACCCGCACTGGTGGCGCGGGCGCGGATGATCAAGGACAACGACGAACTGGAGTTGATGCGGGAAGCGGTGCGGTTGGGAGCAAATCTGTTCGATCGGGTGCTTGAGGTGCTGCGGCCGGGCGCAAGAGAAGTTGAGGTGGCGGCGGAGATGGAGTATGCGGCGCGGCGGGCGGGAGCGGAGGAGATGTCGTTTCCCACCATCATTGCTTCGGGAGCGAGGTCGGCGTTGCCGCATGGCAGAGCTACGGAGAAGGTGATCGCATCGGGTGGATTCGTGGTCTGCGATTTCGGTGTTATACTCGCAGGTTATTGCTCAGACCAGACCCGCACTGTATGGGTGGGTGCGGCTTCAGAGCAAGCGCGCAACACATATGAATCGGTGCGGGAGGCGCAGGAGGCCGCGATCGCGGCGGTGCGGCCGGGCGCCAGCGCCGGGGAAGTCGACGCGGCGGCGCGCAAGGTATTGCGCAAGGCCGGGTTGGGGCGCTATTTTACGCATTCAACTGGACATGGAGTAGGGTTGGAGATCCACGAAGCGCCCAGGGTTGCGGCCGGGCAGAAGGAAGTACTGAAGCCGGGCATGGTCATCACCATTGAGCCGGGAGTATACTTCCCCGGCAAATGGGGCGTGAGGATCGAGGACATGGTGGCCGTCAGGGAAGGCGGCTGTGAAGTGCTGACTCCGACGAGCAAGGATTTCCTGGCGGTTTAGGGGAAGGTCTTGGGTCTTAGGCTCTAGATCTTTGGCGCCCGCGATTCAGCCTGACACCTGATGGCCTAACACCTAAGACCTGAACTGTGGTCCCACCGTACACGAATGAATCAAAAAGAGCTGAAAGAACTCATCGAGTTCTTAATCGAAAAAGACATTGCCGAGTTTGAGTTGGAGCGCGGCGATGTCAAGGTGAAGATCAAGCGGGCCGGCGAACACACCGTGGTGTACGCCCGCGGGGAGATGTCCCATCCGGCAGGTGGGTCGGTCGCGGAGTCGCTCCAGGTTGCAGGCGGAGCTGCTCCGGTCGCGCCGCCGGCGGCTAGCGCGCCTGTCCCGGAAGAAAACCTGCACATGGTCAAGTCTCCCATTGTGGGGACGTTCTACGAAGCGCCGTCGCCGGGCGCGCCGCCGTTCGTCAAGGTTGGGGATACGGTGGAAGTGGGGCAGGTGCTGTGCATTGTCGAGGCGATGAAGCTGCTGAATGAGATCGAGTCGGACGTGGCCGGGGAAATCGTGAAGAAGATGGGGAGCAACGGCCAGCCGATTGAGTATGGGCAGGAGTTGTTTGCCATCCGGGCGAAGAAGTGAAGGAGATTTAGCAATTTTGTAATTTGGTAATTTGTAAGTTTGTGATTTAGGACTCCGGCCACTTTTTCAATTACCAAATTACCCGATTACAAAATTACAAAATGCCCCTCTGTCTCCACATTTAATCTGAAATGTTCAAGAAGATCCTGATTGCGAATCGCGGGGAGATTGCGCTGCGTGTTATTTGCGCGTGCAAGGAACTCGGCATCCACACGGTCGCCATTTACAGCGAGGCGGACCGGCATTCGCTGCCGGTGCGGTTCGCGGATGAAGCCATTTGCATTGGGCCGCCGCAACTGGGGCTGAGCTATTTGAATATTCCGGCGGTGATCAGTGCGGCAGAGATCGCCAACGTGGACGCGATTCATCCCGGCTACGGACTGCTGGCGGAAAATGCGAACTTTGCCGAGGTGTGCGAGACCAGCGGGATCAAATTCATCGGGCCGCGGCCCGAAGTGATGCGGCTGATGGGGGAAAAGGAGAAGGCGCGCGCGGCCATGAAGCAGGCGGGCGTGCCGATTCTGCCGGGTTCAGATGGAATCCTTGCGACCGAAGTTGAGGCCGTCGAGTGGGCGCGGCAGGTGGGCTTTCCGGTGATCATGAAGGCGTCAGCGGGCGGCGGCGGACGCGGCATGCGCATTGTGCGCAACGAGGAGGAACTGCCGGGGTTGTTCAAGGCGGCGCAGTCGGAGGCGGCGGGCGCATTCGGCAATGGCGATTTGTACATGGAGAAATATGTCGAGCATCCGCGGCACATTGAGTTTCAGGTGCTGGCCGATGAGCACGGCAACGTGGTCAGCCTGGGCGAGCGGGAATGCTCGATTCAGCGGCGGCATCAGAAGTTGCTGGAAGAGTCGCCCTCGACGCAAGTTACCCGGGAGTTGCGCGATCAGATTGGCGGAGTATTGTGCAAGTCGCTGGCGGAGATCGGATACACGAACGCGGGGACGATCGAGTTTTTGATGGATCAGGACCGGCGGTTGCACTTCATCGAGATGAACACGCGCATACAGGTGGAGCATCCGGTAACGGAGATGGTGACGGATGTGGATCTGGTGAAGAGCCAGATCATGATTGCGGCGGGGGCGCACATGCGGGACGTGCTGCAGGGGCCGATTGTGCATCGTGGGCATGCGATCGAGTGCCGGATTAATGCGGAGCATCCGGAGAAGTTCACGCCGTCGGCGGGGAAGATTACTTCATTCAATCCGCCCGGAGGCACTGGGGTACGGGTCGACACGGCGGCTTATGCAGAGGGCGTGATCCCTCCTTATTATGATTCGCTGATTGCCAAGCTGATCGTGCGTGGCAAGGACCGAAACGAGGCGGTCTCGCGCATGTCGCGGGCGCTGGAGATGTTTATTGTCGAAGGCGTGTATACGACGATTCCGCTGCACCGGAGGATTCTTGCCGATCCGGACTTTCGGGCGGGCAAGTTTGATACGGGGTTTATTGAAAGATTTCTGGCGAAGACAAAATGAACAACCGAAGTCTTGTGGCAGGACACAAGGAGCAATGATGGGGACATCACTCACCAGAATAGCTGTCCTCGCTTCGATCGGCGTTTTTGTTCTGAGCGCGGCAAGCCAATCGAGTAAATCACAAGCCGAAATATCTCAAGCGTTGTCGGCTGCACCGGCATCAATCGCGGCGCAGGCATCGGTCATAATCTTCCGAGATCAGGGGCGCAGAGAGGAATTGCGATCCGGAACGAACGGTTGGACGTGCATCATGCGAGATGTGAACGCGCATGAGGATGGCATAGCGCATCATCCTGCATGTTTTGATAAGTACGGTTTGGAGTGGATTGAGGACTACCTAGCTGGACGCGAGCCGGATCCGGACCATGTCGGCTACTCCTACATGCTGGAAGGCGGATCATCGTGGAGCAACATAGATCCTAAAGCGGTCAAATTAGCGCCGGGCCAGAAAGACTACGTTCGAATACCTGCGCACATCATGATCCTAAATGCGCGAGTCGCGAACTCCTCCGGTTTTCCGTCAGGGCAGGCGGAGCCCGATACGCACAGGCCGTTCGTTCAGTTTGGCGGAACGCCGTTCGCACTTCTGATCATTCCGGTTAATTGAGCGTGTCTACAGTAGCCTGGGAGGAACGAGATTGCTATGAATGTCCGAAAGCTCACGACCCTGGCGCCGCTCATTCTCGCGCTGGCTCTCGGCACGGCACTCGGAGTTTCGCTTCACGCGCAAACGCCTTCGGATCCCGCAGACCTGCCGCAGCGCGACGGCTCTCATGACTTTGACTTCCTCATCGGCGACTGGAAGGCGCACGTCCGCCGGCTGCCGGATCGTCTCAATAAGTCCGATGTCTGGGTCGAGTACGACGGAATCTCGAACCACAAGAAGCTCCTCGACAGCAACGCGAACTTCGAAGAGTTCGAGGTGACCAGCACCGATAAGAGGCTTCACATCAAAGCGCAGACGCTGCGCCTCTATAATCCTACTTCGCGTCAGTGGAGCATCTATCTCGTCGATCTCGATAATGGGACGCTTGACACGCCTCCGGTAGTTGGCGGCTTCATTGGAAAACGGGGCGAGTTTTTCCATCAGGAGAACTTCAAGGGCCGTACCATTCTTGTGCGCTACGTCTGGCTAGACATTTCACCCAAGTCTGCGCGCATGGAGCAGTCTTTCTCGCCGGACGGCGGCAAGACCTGGGAGGTCAATTGGATTTGCGAGCTGTCGCGATAAAGACACTCGCATCGAACGACGCATGATCGTCCTTCCCCGCTTGTATCCCATCCTCGATGCCGGTTGTTTTCCCAATACTCTCGGCTTGGTTAGTGCGGCGGAGGAACTTGTGTCCGCTGATGTGAGCTTGATTCAATACCGCAATAAGTCCGGCGATGCGCGGGTGATGCTGGAGCAGGCTCGGGAACTGCGCCGACAGTTGCGGGCGAGGGCACCTGCACCAAACGTGCCGAAACTCATCATGAATGACCGCGCGGACCTGTGCCTCATTGCTGAGTTCGACGGCGTGCATGTGGGGCAGGATGATCTTTCGGCGCAATCGGTTCGCAGCATTATTGGCCCCGACCGCTGGCTTGGGGTTTCGACGCATAATCCAGAACAGTTGTTGGAAGCGGACCGGACCTCGGCGGACTATCTGGCTGTCGGACCTGTGTTTTCGACTTTCAGCAAAGACCGGCCTGATTCGGTGGTGGGCCTCGAAGGGGTCCGCCGGGCGCGGTCGTTGACGCGAAAGCCCTTGGTGGCAATTGGAGGCATCACGCGTGCCAATGCGGCTTCGGTGATTGAGGCCGGGGCTGATTCCGTGGCGGTGATATCTGATCTGTTACGGGATCCCCGGAAATCAGCAGAAGAATTTTTCCGCATCTTGAGGTAAAGTCATTTGACCTTGGATTGGCGTCTGCGGCGAGGGCGCGACGCGGGCGCTACAAGACCCCACGGAGGAATCCTGAGCATACCGACAACGGCTGCGGGCAGCGATTGGGAAATTCACAGTTCTCAAGATAAGGAACTGGTCAAGGGCCTGGGCTTGACCAGCGCCACCATGCTGGTCATGGGGTCGATGATCGGCTCCGGCATCTTTATTGTTTCCGCGGAGATTGCCCGCGAGGTGGATTCTCCGGCACTGCTGATTGGTGCGTGGGCAGTTGCTGGGTTCATGACAGTCGTCGCCGCGCTCAGCTACGGCGAGTTGGCGGCGATGATGCCGCGGGCTGGCGGGCAGTACGTTTACCTGCGAGAGGCGCTTGGACCGCTTTGGGGTTTTCTCTACGGCTGGACACTTTTTCTGGTGATTCAGACGGGGACGATTGCGGCCGTGGGCGTGGCGTTTGGCAAGTTCCTCGGTGTTTTCTTTCCTGCGATTTCTTCCTCCAACTGGATTCTGCATATCTGGAAGGTCCCGCCCATTCATGTGGGGCCGATGGTTCTGGGCAACATGGATGTGGGAATCAACACGCAGAACCTGGTTGCCATCCTGCTCGTGCTCTTTCTCTCGGTGGTGAATGTCTTTGGATTGAAGACGGGAGCGATCATCCAGAATGTGTTTACTGCGGCCAAGGTTTCAGCGCTGCTCGGATTGGCGTTGTTCGGGCTGGCGCTGGGACGGAATGCGCAGGCGCTGGCGACAAACTTCAGCGGACATTTCTGGCGGAATGCGGGACTGGGCGCGCAGCACGCCGTGCAGGTGGGAGTGGGCGGGCCGATCGTGATGGTGGGCACGCTGACGATTCTGGCAGTGGCGCAGGTGGGTTCGCTGTTTTCCGCGGACGCCTGGAACAATGTGACGTTCACGGCGGGCGAAGTGAAGAATCCGAGCCGCAATTTACCTTTGTCGCTGGCGCTCGGCACGGGCGTGGTGATTGCTTTGTACATCGCCTGCAACTTCATTTATCTGAACGCGCTGCCGCTTGATGGAACACCGGGCGCGGCAACGATTCTGGGACGTGGAATCAAGAATGCCGCCGAAGACCGGGTCGGGACCGCGGTGATGACTCAGATGTTTGGGGCTGCCGGCGGACTGCTGATGGCAGGGGCGATTTTGATCTCGAGCTTTGGCTGCAATAACGGGTTGATTCTCTCGGGCGCGCGCGTTTACTACGCCATGGCGAAGGATGGCCTGTTCTTCCGCAGCGTGGCCAAGTTGCATCCCATCTACAAGACGCCGGCAGTTTCGCTGATGGTGCAGATGGTTTGGGCCTGCCTGCTGTGCGTCTCTGGGAGCTACGGGCAGCTTCTGGATTACATCATCTTCGCCGTGCTTGTGTTCTACATTTTGACGATTGTGGGATTGTTTGTGCTGCGGCGGACGCGTCCGGATGCTCCGCGTCCCTATCGGGCGGTGGGTTATCCGGTACTGCCGGCGATTTATATTGTGATGGCTTTGTTTATTGATGTCGTACTATTGCTCTACAAACCGCAGTTTACGTGGCCGGGGCTGATTGTCGTGCTGCTCGGCATCCCGGTGTATTACGCGTGGTCGAGGAGCGCGGACGCCAGGCGCGAATCCGCCTAGGCGCTAAGGAGAAACGAGACGAATGGCCAATCTGTTCGCAACCAAGCCGCTGAACCTGCTGATGGAGGAAGCCCGCGAGACGGGCGAACACAGCCTCAAGCGCACGCTGGGAGTTTTTCAGCTTACGGCGCTGGGCGTGGGCGCGATCATCGGCGCAGGCATCTTTGTGATGGTGGGACTGGGGGCGCAGTATGCCGGCCCCGGGCTGACGTTATCGTTCGTTCTCTCGGGCTTGGGATGCGCCTTCGCGGGATTGTGCTATGCGGAGTTTGCGGCCATGATTCCGCTGGCCGGCAGCGCTTACACGTATGCCTATGCCACGCTGGGTGAGTTGATTGCGTGGATTATTGGCTGGGACCTTACTCTTGAATACGCCATGGGCGCCAGCACGGTGTCTTCTGGCTGGTCGAACCACTTTATCGAACTGCTGAATATCTTCCACATCAAGATGCCGCTGTGGTTGGCCTACGATCACTGGACGGCTCTGAAAACTGCTGAGAACATTGTCGCCCGGCAGATGGCGCAGGCGGCGGATTCATCCCTGGTGCCGGGCACACAAGCATTCCTCGATAAAGTCAGCTCGATGGTGAGCGCGCAGTCACCTGAATTGCTGCAGCGGGCGCATGCTCTGCTGGGCGCGCCACAACTGTTTGGCACGGAGATAGGTTTGAACCTCCCGGCTTTTTTGATCGCGCTGGTGATTACGGCGATTCTCGTGGTTGGCATCAAAGAGAGCGCGAGGTTTAATGCCGGAATCGTCGTGATTAAAGTGTCGGTTGTACTGTTCGTGATCGCTCTAGGCTCTCATTACATCAACCGCGCAAACTGGGGCACGGACTGGCACTCGTACGCGCCTCACGGATTCGCGGGAATCGGAGCAGGCGCTGCCTATATATTCTTTGCCTACATTGGTTTCGATGCGGTCTCGACGACGGCGCAGGAAGCGAAGAATCCGCAGCGCGACTTGCCCATTGGCATGATTGCCTCGCTGGCGATCTGCACGGTTTTGTATATTGCCGTGGCGGGCGTGCTGACCGGGATGATGCACTGGCAACAGATCAACATTGAGGCTCCGGTTGCGGTTGCCTTCCTGGACCGGGGGCTGACGACGGCGGCGAACATTATTACGCTGGGTGCGCTCGCTGGCCTGACAAGCGTGATGCTGGTGATGTTGCTCGGCCAGACGCGCGTGCTTTATTCGATGGCCAACGACGGACTTTTGCCTAAGACGTTCTTCGCGTCGGTCCATCCGAAGTTCCGCACTCCGTGGAAGAATACGATTCTGGTGGGCCTGCTGGCGGCGGTCGTGGGGAGCATCACGCCGATTGACGAAATTGGGAAGATGGTGAACATTGGGACGCTTTTGGCCTTCGTGATTGTATCGATCTCGGTGATGGTGTTGCGCTACACGAATCCCAGCCAGCCGCGGCCCTTCCGGACGCCTTGGGTGCCGGTGATTCCCATCCTGGGCGTTATCGCGAACGGTTACATGATGCTCAAGCTGGGAATGTGGAACTGGATTCGGCTGGTTGCCTGGCTTGCCATCGGCTTGATTGTTTACTTCACCTACAGCGTGAAGCATAGCCGGGTGCAGGCGCTGCAGAAGGGCAGTGGCCAGTGATCGTCGATAAGTGATCAGTGGCTAGTGGCCAGTAAAGTCAAAGGCCCTTCGCACTGCGCGGAGGGTCTTTTTGTTTTAAGATCGGTCGTTGGTCGTTAGTCGTTCGCGGCATGCGGAGCGTAAAGGCGTTTTGCTAGCGACAAACCCCAGCGACTAACGACGCGTTTTATGAAAATCGTTTCTGCCGAAGAGATGCGAGCTATTGATCGCGCTACCAGCGAGCACTTTGGGGTGGCTTCGCTCACGCTGATGGAGAACGCTGGTGGGGCGGTCGCTGACTTCGTGCTCGCGCATCATGCTGCGGCTGGACGGATTGTGGTTTTCTGCGGCAAGGGAAATAACGGCGGGGACGGCTTTGTGGCGGCAAGGCGGCTGCACGAGCGGGGGAAGAAGGTGCAGGTGATCCTGCTGGCAGCTCCAGGCGACCTGCGTGGAGATGCGGCTGCCATGTTTGGCAAGCTGCCGTCTCCTGCGATTGCGGTGCAATCCGGCGAAGAATTGAAGAGTGAGTGGGTGCGGCCCTCGCTGCAGGCTGATCTCTACCTCGATGCGGTGCTGGGAACCGGCTTCAAGCCTCCGGTGAGTGGGCTCTATGCCGAGGCGATCGCGATCATGAATGCGAGCCAGATTCCTGTGATTGCGGTGGACATTCCTTCCGGTGCAGACGCTGATGCTATGGGTCCGCAAGCTGGGACGATTGCTCGGGCTGATGCGGTTGTTACTTTTACTGCGCCACGTCCGGCGCATGTGTTCGGTTTGTTTACGGCGGGGCCAACTGTTGTGGCTGGCATTGGTTCGCCGGAAGAAGCGATTGTTTCGGCGCTGCGACTGAATGTGATTACGGCGCGTGATGTTGGATCGTTGATCGGGCCGCGGCCCGCGGAGTCGAACAAAGGGAACTACGGGCATGTCCTGATGGTCGGAGGCTCGCTCGGAAAAGCCGGAGCGGCGGCCATGGCGGGGATGGCTGTGCTGCGCACCGGAGGTGGGCTCTCGACGATCGCGACGGCCAGGTCGGTGCTGGGAACGGTGGCGGGATTTCATCCCGAGTTGATGACGGAGCCTTTACCCGAGACGGATGCGGGCACGATTTCAACTGTTGCTCAGGATCGAATCGAGGAATTGGCAAAAGGGAAGACTGTGCTTGCGATTGGGCCGGGGATTTCGCGGGATCCGCAGACTGCGGAGCTGGTGCGGAGTCTAGTTACGCGAGTTCGGCTTCCCCTGGTTTTGGACGCCGACGGACTGAATGCTTTTGAGGGACGCGCGGGTGAATTGAAGGGCGCGGGGAGGACGCTGCTGATCACGCCGCATCCCGGCGAGATGGCTCGGCTGGCCGGATGCTCCATTGCTGATGTGCAGAAGGATCGGTTGGGAACGGCGAGGAAGTTTGCGCGCGAGCACGGGGTTATTGTGGTGCTCAAGGGGCATCGCACGCTGGTGGTGCAGCCGGATGGAGATGCGTGGGTGAATACAACGGGCAATCCTGGCATGGCTACCGGGGGCACGGGAGACATTTTGACGGGGATGGTCGCGGGAATTATCGCGCAACATTCGACTAGCGCTTTTCCGGCGGTGCTTGCCGCCGTACATTTGCACGGGCTTGCTGGCGATGTGATGCGGGAGAAAGTGGGCGAGCATTCGCTGGTGGCGACTGATCTGCTGCAAGGGCTTCCTGAAGCGTTTCGACGAACGCAAGAAGCGGCGCGGGAGAAGCTGGTGTGTTGGTGAACGGCTGATGTGGCAACTGGCGCGCTTGTGGGCGTCCAGTTGGGCCGCCCTGGTTGGCCTGCGGGACATTGGCAGATCAGTTAACCCCCTTTATGTGCTTGGCGTGATGGGTGTTATCGGCCCGAAAGCCTTGTCTGGCACGGGAATCCGGCCACTCTGCTTCCGTAACTTGTTACTTGCTTCGAAGGCGCGCATAGTTCACATAGCTTATGACCCACTTCCCCCAACCGCACCCATCGCGGCGCGCGGCCCGAGTTCAGCTGGGAGCATCGGTTCTGGCTGCGATTCGATTAGAAGATGGCCGGCACGCTAAAGCAAAACTCCAAACCATTTCGGCGACGGGCGGACTACTGGTCCTGCCGCGTCCGCTGGCCGAAGGCGAGTTCGTCGAAGTTGCCTTTCATACGCAGTCGGGCCCGGTGCGCGGCATGGCGGAGATTTTGACGCCCATGCAGAAGGCGACGAATTGCGTGCTGCAGGCGTTTCGCTTTGTCGCGCTCGAGGATGACGACAACCGGCGCTTGCGTACGTCGCTTGACCATGTGACGGACCGGAGTCTGCTGGGGCTGAAGTCTTCGGCGTTCAACGCGTCGAGGACGATCTAGAGTTCTGAAATCAGACTCCTGAAATCAGACTCCAGAATCAGACTCCAGAATCAGACTCCCGGAATCCGATCTCCTTGGAGCTCTCTCGTTATACTGTTCGAGATGACGCGGGAGATCACCACACACTCGCCCGAGGAAACGATTGCCTTTGGGCGCACCCTGACGGAGTTGCTGGCACCGCCGAAGCTGGTTTTGCTGCGGGGCGATCTTGGAGCGGGGAAAACCACGCTGGTCAAGGGAATCGCTGCTGGCTTTGGAGCGGCGGAAGAAGAAGACGTCACCAGTCCTACCTTCACGCTGGTGCATGAGTATCGCGGGCCTCTAGCCAACCTCTATCACATTGATCTTTATCGCGTCGATACTCCGCGGGAATTGGAGACGCTTGGGCTGGATGATCTGCGTGCCGAGAAGGGCAGCGTGTTGCTGATTGAGTGGGGAGAAAAATTTCCGCGGTTGCTGCGGGAGCGGGATGTGGAGATTTCTTTGGAGCGGGACGGGGAGAACGGACGAAGGATTAGGATAGCGGCTGAGTCTGATGCCAGTGGGGGCTGGTCGGCATAGTGAGTGTAATCGCCTGATTACGTCAGTCTGCTATTTGTCGCCCCGTCAAGGGAGAAGACTTGCGCGAGTTCATTGAAGGCCCGAGAGGCCCGCGCCTGGGTCGATTGAAATCCCCTTCCTCAAACACTCAAGCGCCCGCTTACCATCCTCGTCGTCCTGAGCGGCAGCTTTCTGGAACAGGTCATTTGCTCCGGCTCGGTCCCGAGGCACACCGTAGCCGTAGTAATACATATACCCAAGCGCGTACTGAGCTTTCGCATAACCCTGCTCAGAGGACTTGCGATACCAGCGGACAGCTTCCGAGTAATCCCGTGCAATGCCTTCCCCGCTGAAATACGTATAGCCGAGCGCGTATTGAGCCATCGCATAACCCTGCTCGGCGGATTTGCGATACCAGCGGACAGCTTCCGAGTAATCCTGTGCAATGCCCTCCCCACGGGAATACACTAAGCCGAGGGCGTATTGAGCTACGGCATCGCTCTGATCGGCAGCTTCGCGACACCAGCGTGCTGCTTCGGCGTAATCCTGAGGAACGCCTCTGCCTTCGTGATAAGCGTCGCAGAGGCTGTATTCGGCTTTCGGGTTGCCCTGCTCGGCAGACTTGCGATACCAGCGAACGGCCTCAACGTAGTTCTTCGATACTCCCTTGCCGTAGTAATACATTGAACCGAGCTGAAGCTGAGACTTAGCATCACCCTGCTCTGCCCGGATCCGGTACACTGCCGCCGACTTTGCCCACCGACGATGGTTACGCTGAGCGCGGAAGACTATGCCTGCAAAGATCAGAGCCATGATGGTGAAGCCCACTATCACCCAACGATGCTTCATCGACCAATCTCCATACACGAGCGCGAGAATAGATTACAGCACATACAAGCCGCACTCAGCGTGATGTGGGCCACCACTTTGGCTGGTTGGCGTAACATCCCTATTACGCTCATCGACGCCAGTCTCTGACTCGGTTCCGAACAGGGGCGACCCAGCCGCAATGGCCCGCTTAGAACCCCATGATGTTGTAGCCGCAATCTACGTAAATCACTTCGCCGGTGATGCCGCTGCTGGCGTCGGAGGCCAGGAAGACTCCGGTCGAGCCGACTTCTGCAATATCGACGTTGCGGCCGAGCGGGGCGTGTTCGGCATGGGCCTTGAGCATGTCACCGAAGCCTGAGATGCCGCGTGCAGCGAGGGTCTTAACGGGTCCGGCGGAGATGGCGTTTACCCGGATATTCTTTTTCCCCAGATCGTAGGCGAGGTAGCGCACCGAACATTCCAGGCCGGCCTTGGCTACGGCCATCACGTTGTAGCGGGGAACGACTTTCTCCGAAGCGTAGTACGTCATCGTGAGGATTGAACCGCCATCTTCCATGAGCGGGGCTGCGGCGCGCGAGACAGCGATCAGCGAATATACGCTGACATCGAGCGCGATGCGGAAGCCCTCGCGCGTGGTGTTGACGAACTCTCCCTTCAGTTCGTCGGCGGGGGCGTAGGCTACCGAGTGCACCAGCGTGTGCAGTTTGCCGTGACGCTCTTTTAGCGTGGAGAAGAGGCGGTCGATTTCTTCGTCTTTGCTGACGTCGCACATGTAGCCCTCGGCGCCGGGCAGAGAGAGGATTAGGTCTTTCGCTTCCTGCTCCAGGCGCTCGTTCTGGTAGGTAATGGCGAGCTTCATGCCCGCGTTGTGCAGTCCCTGGGCGATGGACCAGGCAATCGAGCGCTTGTTGGCTACTCCGAAGACTACGGCATTGCGGCCTTGCAGGTCAGCGGACATGAGTGCTCCTTGGAAGGGGAAGAATAACAGCAGGGAACCGTGATTTGCCACGGAGGCAAGAAAGTGGTCAGTGATCAGGGGTCAGTGACTAGTAAAGGCGCTCGCCCCTCGGTCTTACAGGCCACTGACCACTGATCACTGACCACTCTCTCGTGCTTGCTTCCGCGCTCGTTCGGCGCTAGGATTCGCCTGCGGTTTGGACGTGGACATCCGTTTTCGCCGATGCGGAGGTGACCTGTGAAACGTCATGCTGGGTCGCTGGTGGTTGTGGTTGTTGTTTTCTGCTTTGTCTTTCTTACTCGTGGTGTCAACGCACAGACAGATAAGATCGTGATTCCTGCCGGCACGCCGGAAGACCACGATCTGCAGGCGATTTCGAACGAGCAGGATGCGGCGAAGAAACTCGCCATGTACCAGGACTTCGTGCAGAAATACGCGTCGAACCCAGCGGCCGTGGCTTATGGGAACTGGCAGATTTCGCAGACCTACCAGGCCACCGGCGACTTGACCAAAGCGCTCGACTACGGGGATAAGGCGCTGGCTGGAGCTCCGCGGAATCTCGATATCCTGGTCTCGCAAGCCAGCATCGCGCAGCAGGCGAAGGACAACGCGAAGGTGATCGAGTATGCCGCGAAAGGAGGGGCGGTTTGCAACTCGATTGGCAAACAGCCCAAGCCGGAAGGCATGAGCGACGACGATTTCCGCAAACAGGTGGAGGAAGACAAGAACGAGGCTAAGAACAACTGCGATTTTCTTGAGTCGGCGGGCTTCAATGTGATCACCAGCGAGAATGACGCCAAGAGCCGGATGGCCGACATTGAGAAGTACTCGGCGGCGTTTCCGGATTCGAAGTTCCAGGATCAAGTCTCGAGTTACGCCATGTATACGCTGGGCCCGGGGCAGTTGAACGATCAGGCGCGACTGGTGGCATACGGAGAGAAAACGCTGGCGGCGAATCCTAACTCGCTGCCGGCCTTGCTGCTGCTCGCTGGGGCTTATGTTGACGATCCCAAGCCGGGCAGCGTTGCCAAGGCGGTGACCTATTCGCAGAAAGCGATTGCGGTCGCGAAGGCCGACGATCCGAATGCCGACAAGACACGTAAGGTTTCCGCAGGAGCGGCGCATTCGGTTCTTGGTTATGCCTACATCAAGCAGGATAAGACGGCGGCGGCGATCCCGGAATTGAAGGCAGCCGCGGCGCTGTTGAAGGGACAGGATGATCAGCAATACGCGATCGCGCTTTATCGTCTGGGCTTTGCCTACGCCAAGCTCAGCCGGGTGAATGAAGCGCGCGAGGTGTTAATGGAGGCGGTGAAGATTTCTGGTCCGGTACAGGCAATGTCGCAGGATCTGCTGAACAAGGTGAATGCGGCGCGGGCGAAAGGGAAGTGAGGGGCTCGGGAAATCGCAACCGCGCGGCTCGTTTCGGGGTTTAACGGTGGGGGGGGGTGAGGTGTGGAGTGGCGGGAGACGCATGGTGGTGAGGAGTTGAGGAAGCGTTCGTCAGGAAAGCGGGGACGATGTTGAATGTGGCCTAGCTCGGTGTTCGGCTTTACGCTAGAGTTTGGATGTCTGATCGGTATCGGAGCGGAGTGGCATCCACGAGGATGTGGTAACGGAGTTGGGTGAACTGGGTGACACACGGGTGGTCGAGGCCCTGTATAGAGCGGCCCTCAACACGTACCTGGAATATGACGACTCTCGGGCCTTGGCAGTGAAGGCTATCTGGGCATTGGGGAATCTTAGCGACACGACCGCGGACAAAAAGCTGAGGTTGGCAGAGTCGAGGACTCAGTCGTACGAGCCGACGCTCGGAAGCAACTCTATCGCAGAAGCAGTGACGGCCGAGGAACGAGAGCGCGGACAAGCCTTGTGCCCGCATCGACCAGGAAAAAGACCAAACGTGCGCGGGCACTAATCCAACAGCTGACGGAGCTGATCGAACAGCAGAAGGCAGCAGAGAAGAGTGATGGCGGGGCAAGGGTGAGCGCACACGAGAGAAATGCTGGGGAGAGTGATAAAGGAGAAGAGGGGTTCAGGGTTTAAGCAGTTCGTCGGAGAGCAAGTTAGCCTTGAGGGCGAGATTGTGGCCTCTCTCCAGGTCTCCCGCCGCGACGGCTGCCTTTGACTGCTCCATGAACTGCTTGATCTGGCTGACCATGTCGCGCTTGGTGGGGTTGAGCTGGAGTCCCGAAGCTTTCTTAAGGTTCTCTTCGGTTGCCGCTGTAAGTTGCTCGGTCGAGGATTTGTTCGAAGCCTGCTCGGCAGTTGTGCCGCCGGTTAATTGAACCTTGGGTTCGTTCGATCCTCCGTTGCGGACGACTTTCTTTGGGGGCGGACAGGGTTTCAAGGCTGCAGAGTCTGCACTCTTTGAATTGGGATTTGCCGAGCCGGGATTTGTCGGCCCGGGATTGATCTCCGGAAGATCGGTCGAGCCAGGACTGTTCGAACTAGAACTATTAGCCCCGGGATTGTTCGCCGAAGCATTGCTGGCCCCGGCTTCCGGTGAGTTCGCTGGATCGGCAGGCTTGGCGACTGCAGGGTTCAGCGCAGTTGGGGCGTCCGAGCAATTCGAAGGGGTTTTCTTACGATGCCGAGGCTTCGCCGGGACCGGCTTTGCCTGAGTTGGGGAATTCGGAGTTTGCGTCGGGGAAGTCGCAGGTTGCGCAGGCTCGTCGCCTTGCGCTGGCGGTGCTTGCGGCTGAGACGCGGAAGTACCCTGGCTCTTGGTCGACGAGTCCGAGGTGACCGCTGGCGGCTGGGTTGCGGCTTGCGGCATAGTTCCGCGCGCGGCTGGCGGTAGCCAACCTGCGCCCAACAAACAAAACCCGAGGATTGTGGCCAGATTCATATCCAATGCACTGCGCGACGAAGCTACTCGAATCTTACGCTTCGAAGCGTGTCTGAAAACATCCAAGTTCGGAGCAAGATCACTGGTTCGAGTGGGCGGCAGCTTCGTGCTCGGAGTCCAGACTCGACGTGGCGAGGGGAAGGCGAAAGCGGAACGTCGTCCCCTCAGTCTCCGTCGATTCGAATTCGACCGATCCGTAGTGCCACTGCAGGATCTGGTACGTCTGCGCCAGGCCGATGCCGTTGCCGTCTTTCTTGGTGGTGAAATAAAGCTCAAAAATCTTGTCCTGCACGTCCTGGGCAATGCCCATGCCGCGGTCGTGGACCTCGGCGACCGCCGCATCGCCGTCGCGTCGCGCCGTGATGGAAAGTTGGCCGCCCTGAGGCATGGCCTGGATTCCGTTCAGCACGACGTTGAGCAGTGCCTGCTTCATGAAGTCGAGGTCGGCCTTGACGGGGAGCGGTTCCTCGGGCAGGTCGCGCTGGATGGTGACGCCGTGTTGCTCGGCGTCGGGAGTGGCGAGCAGCGCGACTTCCTCGAGCACGCGGCGAAAATCCACTTCCACCAGATGCAGCTCGCGAGCCCGCATGAAGTCGACGAGGGTTTGCACTACGCGGTCGAGCCGGTGAATTTCGCTGCCGATGATGTCCATGTGGCGGCGGGTATCGGGATCCAGTTGCGCCAGCTTGTTCTGCAGCAGTTGCAAATGCAGCACGATGGCATTGATGGGATTCTTTACTTCATGGGCGACGCCGCCGGTTACGCGTCCGCTAGCGGAGAGGCGGCGGGACATTTCGATTTCGTCTCCGATGCGACGCACCGACTCGGCGTCACGCATGATCAATAAGGCACCGATCTGAGTGTTCTTTTCCTGGACAAAATCCAAAGAAACCTGGACGCGCCGGCCGGCGGGGGCGACGAACTCGCGCTGCGAGAGAGTGCGCCTGTGTTCAAAGGCATCCAGCGCCGTGACTTCGAGCGGGGTGTCTCCGGAGAAGACTTCCTTTACCGTACGGCCGAGCAGTTCTCCGCGGGGCCGGCCGAGGAAGCGCTCCACCGGAGCGCTTACCAGCACCACTCGGGAGTCTCGCGCGAACAGCATCAGGCCGTCCTGCAACGTCGACATGAGCTGATCGACGTTATCTTTCAGGGCAGAGAAAATCTCGCGGCTGTCGCGCATCTGCCGACCCAGGTTGGCGATTTTCAGCGTGACCAGTCCGAATTCATCGTGTTCCGATTCATTTCCAGAGAGCGTCTCGGTTGCACCGGAAGTGACGCTATCCAGGTTGAGGCTGATCTTCTTGAGCGGTCCAAGGGCGAGATTCGACACGCCGGCGGCGAGCAGTAGAGAAGCGAAAATCGATGCTATGGAGAAATAAAGGGCGTGAATCAGACGCGGCGTAATTTCACTCTGAAGCAAGACTGTGGATACACCGATGTGGATCGTGCCGAAAGGCGCTTCGTTTAACTGCAGGGGGAAGCTCACGTCGTAGACTTTGGCGGGGCGATATACCAGGCGGAGTTGCTCCCAGGACCGAGCGGTCATCACACTGCGAAAATCCAACCGTGCGCCAATCTGCTTGCCCACGAGCTGAGGATTGGTGTGGAGCAGGGCTTTACCGTTCGCATCCACGATGGAAGCATCGTAGATGAAGGGCCAAAGATCGACGTCCGATTCGAGGTTGTTCAAAAGGTTGGCATCCATCGGCAGGTACTCGGCGAGCGCGCGCCGTACCGCAGCCGGGTCATTGGTATCGATGCGGGTGCTGCTTAGATCCGGCAGGTCATTTTCTGCGAAGTAGGCGAGCTGCTGAGTCAGGCGGCTGGCGCTCTCATATGCATTGGTGATGCGCTGGCGAAGGATCTGCGAGATGTAGAGATAGGAGAACGCAGTCACCATCACCGTCACCATGAAGGTGATGCCGAACACGATGATGGTTTTGCGTCGCATGGGAAAGCAGTGGCCAGAGATCAGTGGCCAGAGATCAGTGGTCAGTGATCAGTAACCATTAGCCAGTCGAAGCAGGTACAGCGGACGAAGGGGGCGACGTGTTAGAAAGTCTTTCACTGGCCACTGGACACTGACCACTGGTTACTGCACTTGCTCCTCCTTGTCAGAGGCCGCTTCCGGGGCGCTGCCGCCATACTCCTTTAGCTTATTATGCAGGGTTTTCAGGCTGATGCCGAGGATTTCCGCGGCCTTCGTCTTATTATTGCTGGTCGCCTCCAGCGTTTTCAGGATCAGCATTTTCTCCGCCTCTCCGACGGTCGTACCCACGCCCAGACGCACCGCGTCCGGGTCGTTGGCGGCGGTCCGTAGCGGGGCGTGGCCGAATCCGGGGGGCAAATGTTTGGTCTCGATCATGCCGCTGTCGCAGACAATCACTGCGCGTTCAATCGTATTGCGCAATTCACGAACGTTTCCCGGCCAGGAATAGTTGGTGAACTGATTCAGCACCGCCTCGCTGACGGCGCCAACTTTGCGGGAGTGCTTGGCGCTCATTTCCGACAGCAGGAGCTGCACCAGATCGGGGATGTCTTCCTTATGTTCCCTCAAGGGAGGCATGTGGATGTTGAACACGTTGAGCCGGTAATAGAGGTCGCTGCGCAATTCTCCGCTGGCGACGGCATCGTCGGGAACTTTGTTCGTGGCCGCCAGCACGCGCACATCGACTGCGGTTTCCACTTTGCTGCCCAGGCGGCGCAGCTTGTGATCCTCGAGCACGCGCAGCAGCTTGGCCTGGGTTCCCACCGGCATTTCCCCAATCTCGTCGAGCAGGATTGTCCCGCCTTCGGCGAGCTCAAAACAACCGGTGCGCCGCTCCAGGGCTCCAGTGAAGGCGCCTTTTTCGTGGCCGAAGATCTCGCTTTCGATCAAAGTTTCAGGAATGGCCGCGCAGTTAATGGCGACGAAGGGGCGTTCGCGGCGCGGACTCAGTTGATGGATAGTGCGAGCCACTAACTCCTTGCCCGTGCCGCTGGCTCCTGTTATCAGCACCGATGCAGTGCTGGGTGCAACCAACTCGATGAGGCGGAAAATCTCCTGCATCTTGCGGGATGCACCGCGGAGTGTGCCCAGCGAGCCGGAATCCCGCAGCTTGCGGCGGGCGGTCTCCAGTTCCGCGCGGGTTCCCACCAGGGTCGACGCGTTTTGCAGCATGGTGCGCAGGCGGTTGGTGTCGATGGGTTTGGTGATGTAGTCATAAGCGCCCATGCGCATGGCCTGCACTGCGCTATCGATCGTTCCCTGCGCCGTGACCAGAATGACGGCCATGGCCTGGGACTGCTCACCCAAACGTTCGAGCAGTTCGATGCCCCCCATGCGCGGCATCTTGAGATCGGTAATTACAATAGAGGGGACCCACTGCGCAGCTTTGTCTAAGCCTTCCAGGCCGTCGCGGGCAGTTTCGGCCCGATATCCCCAGGAAGAGACTAACTCAGCCAGGCCCGTGCGCTCGTTCTCTTCGTCCTCAACAATTAGAACTTTTTCGTGGCTCATCCCTTGGTTTTGCCTGCTTCTTCAAAGACTTGCTTCGGCGCTACTCCGTGAACGGCGAAACTACAACCATACGCGGCCAGCTTCATATGGGGCAAGGTCTGGAGGCCACGTCCGCAGCCGTTTTCGCGCTTCAGGCGCGTGCCCGGCGGCGGCTTGGAAAAGTGTCATATCAATTTGAGACAGGGCAGCGCCTAAGGTGGAATTGTAAAATTCGTTGTCAGATGAGGCAATCCCCTAAAATCGTTCTTTCGCTTTGAGATTGCAGTGCGTTAGAATTGCGAGTTTCTCGGCAGAGATCGAGTTCACACTGCTAATCCTGCGTTATCTTTTCCGCGCTGCCCGCGCTCCAAGGCGCAGGCATGATCGCGCGCACTTTATTGGAGGACGGAATGTCAGTTAGCTCTAGCTTAAGCAAGGGCCGCGTAATCACAGGCCTATTGGCTGTTCTGGTGGTTTCAATTATCTCGAGTCCCGCGGTCGCGCAGAGCGACTCGAAACCGAAATACGACGTCTTTGCGGGATATCAATGGCTGCATCCGGGTGGCAGCGTTCCCACGCCCTTCGGCGACTTCAACAATCCCATTCCTTTCGTGATACCAGACATGGGAGCGGGAGTCGGTGGCGCCTTCACCTACAATTTCGATGCGCATTGGGGAGGGGAGTTCGATCTCGGCGATAACTGGGGCAACAGCAACTATGAGCTCACGGTGTCAGGTGGACCGCGCTTCATATGGCGCACGGAGTATGCGAATTATTTCTTGCATACTTTAGTAAGCCTGAATCGCGTAAAAGTGAATGACCTCGACTCAAACAATGGGATTGGAGCCATTATGGGTGGAGGTATGGATCTGCCCCTTCGTAAGGGAATCGCGATTCGCCTGTTTGAAGCCGACTACGTCTGGGCGCGGCACAATTATGCCGATTTCGCGGGTCCTCAGTTTCCCGACCTGCGGCGCCCATCGTTCGAAGGAGCGCGCCTGCGCACCGGGCTTGTTTTCAGCTGGGGCGGAGCGCCTGCGGTAGCTCCTACTGCCAGTTGTTCCGTGCAACCGGGCGAAGTGCTGGTGGGTGAGCCCATCACCGCGACGGTCGCTGCCGGCAACTTCAATCCCAAGCATACCGTTACCTATGCCTGGAGCGGTACTGGGGGTCAGATTACCGGGAAAGATACGACTGCGCAGATTGATACTACCAACGCAGCTCCAGGCAGTTACACCGTCACTGCCCGTCTGACCGATGCCAAAGAGAAGACCAATAACGTGGCGACGTGCTCGGCGAACTTTACGGTGAAGCCGCTGCCGCCGAAGAACCCGCCGAATGTTTCCATCTCGGCCAGCCCGACCAGCCTGCAAGCGGGTGGAACCGTGAACCTGTCAGCCAACTGCACCAGTCCGGATAACGTTGGAGTCTCCGTTGCCAACTGGACGGCCAGCAGCGGGACCATTTCCGGCAGCGGCAGCTCGGCCACACTGAACACCGCCGGCGTTCCTCCAGGTTCAATCACGGTGGGAGCAACCTGCACCGACACGCGCGGTCTGAATGCTCAAGCCTCAACCGCAGTAACGATCGAGAATCCGCCGCCCGTTGACACAGCGTTGGAGGCACGGCTCGCGTTACACAGCATTTACTTTGTGGTTAACCAGCCTTTGGTTAGCAATCCGAAGGGTGGTCTGTTGCCGAGCCAACAAAAGACGTTGGTCGCGCTGGCGACCGATTTCAAGAAATATCTTGAAACCAAACCGGACGCGCACCTGACTCTCGAAGGCCACGCTGATCATCGTGGTTCCGTGGAGTTCAATCAGGCGCTCTCCGAACGTCGTGTCAATCGCACCAAGAGCTTCCTGGTTGAACAGGGGGTTCCCGAAGCCAACATCGACACCAAAGCGTTCGGCAAGGAAGACAATATGACGACCGAGCAGGTGACGGAAGCGGTGAACTCTAACCCCGAACTGACCGCAGAGGAGCGGGCGAGGGTGCTCAAGAACATAGTGATCATCAGGATGGCGAGCAATCGCCGGGTAGATGTCACTTTGAGCACGACCGGCCAAACCTCAGTTCGCCACTTCCCCTTCAACTCGGCCGATGCCTTGACGCTGATCGGCGGAAGGGAATCGGAGAAGAAGGCCGCGCCGAAGAAGCCCGCTGCGAAGCCGGGCACCAAGAAGCCGTAACGGCGCACAGTAAGCTGGGAAAAACCATCGCGGAGGACGCCAGCGTCCTCCGCGATTTCTTTTGCCGGGAATCGTAAGGTTCGCGGGAGACCCCGCTACGGCATCAACACTCAAATTTCATCAAAAAAAATCCAACACTAGTTACTTCCCACGACCACACCTGCCGCGAGCGCTGCGTGATCGGAGGGCCACAATCCGTCGGGCAGCCGGCTTCGCGGATTGTTCCCGATCAACACCGCTCCCCACGGACTTACACTGCCGTGTGTCAACACCAGGTCGATCCGCTGATAAAGTTGCGAGACGGGATTATTGTCCGCTTCATCCTGACAACAAGTTAGGCCCGCGCGCCTCGGAAAGAGCCTGGACCAAACGTCGTTATAGCCAGCAGAAATAAAGTCCGAGTAAGTCGAGTCTTCTGGTAAGGGGAACGCCTGCGCGTTTGAATCCATCGCGATGATAAGCGGCAAGGAAGTGTTTGCCGGGCCTGCACGCAATTCAGCACCTTGCAATTCCCGGATATTCGCGTCGAAGGACTCAAGATGGGTGTTGATGTAGTGGAAAGAGTGCCCGAAAAACTGCGCATCGACAGAGGCCCACGCCCTTGGATACGGCACTGGGCCGAGCGGAGTTGGCAGAACGAGTTCATTCTCGAACTGTCCGGATTGCGGATTACTCCAGTGGAAGACCCAGGAAGGCAGGTCCGTACGGGCCAGGACAACATTGTAATCATTAAGGGCAACGCAAACATAAGTAGAGGGTGGAATCAGTCCAGGCGTAGGCGGAAATGCATTTTGGGTGACTTGCACGGCAACTTCGTAGTGCCCTCCCTGCGCTGCCAACGCACTGAGGAGTTCGTGCAGCATGTCGTACTGCAGGGTCATGGTTCCGCACGTGCCTGCAACCGGGTCGAAGCTTCCCGTGTACCACTGGTCTACTTCTTGTAGGCTTAGCAGTTCCGGCTGAATATCGAGGATTTCTCGTGCCACCGCCTGCATCCGTTCCGGGGGATTGGTACCTTGGACCTGCGTAAGGATCTGGCCGACGCCGACGAGGAATTGCAGCTCGGTCGTGGCACCCACCACTTGCAGGAAATCGGTTCCTTCGTTGACGTTGTACGTCATCACAGTGCCGGCGCCGGGAAAGGATTGGGCTCTAGCAGATACGGCCATTCCCGCCCAAATCCCCGCGACGGAAGCGATCACAAGTGTTATTCGTGCAATGTTGCGTGTCATGAGAGTCCTCCTGCGTAGAAGTTTTGAAGTCTGGGATCGAATTGCCCAACATTGAAATCTCACCCGAAGTCGACCTCGTCTAGTGCGCTGCGGCAGCAGGGGCGGCGCGGTAAATGGTGGTGTGGGCGGGGATCACGGCGCCAACGATCACTCCGCTCGTGGCACCAATTGCGATGCCAAGCAGGGCGCCAGCTAGTTCTGAGGCCCCTACCCACCCTTTCGATTGGGAGCCAGCGGCGGCGCCAATACCTCCCCCGGCCAGCCCGCCGACCACCAGGCCGATCACGGCATGCTCCCCCCGTCTGGCGCCGGAAGTGGTCGAGACGCGCACGACGGTTTCGCGTTTCACCGCGACGTCGGAACCTTTTTCCTGCAGTGTCAGTACATCGTCGGAGACGCTGATAAATTCTCCGTCGTGCTGTTTCATGCTGGATTCGATCACGACAATGCCCTGGCCAACCCTCAGGCCACGCAAGTCGGACCACGCGCCCTGCTGCTTCTGAGCACAGAGCGCGGCGGGTAGTCCAAGGACGACGACAAGAGCCATGCAGAGCCGCGAAGTCAAGAACAGCCTCCAAGGTCGACCGATATCCTCGATGAGCCGCAACTACTGCTGCAAAGTTCCTGAGAATGTTCCACTCATGCCCTGGCACATAGGCGTGCTTGAGCTGCACGACCCGGTGCCTGTCATCGTGCCATTCGAAACTGTGCCGCTGCCCGTGGCCTCAACGAAATCGCCATTAGCGGCGCCAGCGATGAAAAGCAAGTTGAATGCGCCACCAGCAGGAACAGGGTTGGCGGCCACGCCTATCAAAACTCCCTGCCCCGTATTTTTCGAGGTGCTCGGTAATCCAGATCCGGAGATGGAGCCCCGACCGGTATTATTGTTAGCGATAAAGCAAACGGGACCCTGCACCGAGAACGTGCCCACGGGTGTGGTTACACTGCAGGGACTTGAAACCAGCGACACCTGGTAAATACGCGATCCAAGCGAATCGGAGCTTCCAGTTACGGTCCATATCCCGAGCATCGACGTCGTTGCTCCGCTTCCAGCGTTGTTGGTGGAACTGCAGGCAACGGCGAAGACCAACAAAGTCAGGATCAGGATGCGTTTAATGCTTGTCTCGCTCGGCACGTGGCTTGTTCTTAACGCGTGGCACCGGCGCTGTCAATCGACCCGCCATAAACTGCTGCTGACTTGCTAAGACAAAGTGTGCGAAGGAGTTATTGGTTTCCCTGAACTGGGTTCCTGGAGTAAAATCAGGTCCCGTTTGAGGGAAGGTTATGGAAGCGCCCACTCGGTTCGGCCGGCGTGTTCGCGCGGGACTGTTCGAAGTGGATCTAGCCTCAGGCGAAGTACGTAAGAGTGGGAGGAAAGTTCCGCTGCAGGAGCAGCCTTTTCGAGTGCTGGCGATGCTCCTGGAGCGTCCCGGCGAAATAGTCACGCGCGAAGAGTTGCAAGCCAGCCTCTGGCCTGCGGACACTTTTGTCAGTTTTGATGAAGGCATTAACACTGCCATCCGGAAGCTGCGCATTGTCTTCGGCGATTCAGCCGACAACCCTCGGTTCATTGAGACGATCCCACGGCGCGGATACCGTTTCATCGCGCCCGCAGTAACGTCGGACTCAGCTGCAACGCAGCTCCCGACCACGACCCCGGAAGCGTCCGGCGCTTCGGGAAAAGCCGAGTTGCCCACAGTGGAAACGCAACCGGTCCACTACTTGGACAACCGAACTGTGGTCGGACGGACCGTTCTGTTTTACGGCGACGTTGGGAGGCTTGGCGCCAGCGGCGTTGCACGGAAGCGCTACCTTGTTTTGGCCGCTAGCAGCTTGGCGGTGCTGATGGCTGCTCTATTCATTTTCCGGTGGCTCTCACCCTTGCCTCCAAGAGTCCTTCGCACTACTCAACTTACCCACTTCGCCCATGTTGATGCGTGGGGCGGCATCAACTCGGATGGCGCGCGCATTTTTTTCCTCGCGAGAGAGGGTGGCCGCTCGAGTCTAATGCAGGTGCCTATTGCAGGAGGGGAATCGCAGCCTTTCCCCTCGCCGCCGCTCCCTAACCCTCTTATCCTGGACGTTTCGCCGGACCGGTCTGAATTCTTGGTGGGGTCGTATACAGCGCGCACGGGGCCTTGGGAATTCTGGACGTTGCCTGTAGTTGGGGGATCACCTCGCCGCTTGAGCAATCTGACTGGATCGGGTGCTTTCTCCCCGGATGGACGACAGATCGCATACCACAAGGCCGACGGGATCTACATTTGCGGCCGTGGTGGAAGCGATGCCCGCAGACTGGTGACCCTACCGGACAGTTCGTGGGGATTGGCTTGGTCTCCCGACGGAAAGGCCTTGCGTTTCACCCTGGAAGATCGCAACGGGGGTCTCTCTCTCTGGGAGGTTGCCGCCGATGGAAGTAGTCTCCATCCCTTGCTTCCTGGATGGCACCAGCGACCTCATGAATGCTGTGGCCGATGGTCGGCTGACGGCCGGTATTACTTTTTCTTGTCCACTCAGGGAGAAAGCTTGGGAGCAGACTACAGCGTGTGGGCCCTCCGGGAGAAGGGACGCTCTCAGCCTTGGTCCAAACCCAGCACGCCCGTGCGCTTGACTGCCGGGCCGATCGGTTTTGGGGCACTTGTTCCGAGCAGGGAGGGCCGACGGCTGTTGGCGATTGGGCGTGTCAATGATCAAATCGAATTGCTGCAGCCGACGCCAGACAGAAAGCAGTTCGTGCCAATGGTCAAGTTGGCCGAGGTATACGGAGCAGATCTTTCGCCGAAGGGGGACTGGCTCGCCTTGGTTCTGCCGGGCTGGACCCTCTGGCGGAGCCGGCCCGACGGGACCGAGCGCATACAACTGGCCGCGGATTTCTCTGGAGGCGTAACCTATCCCCGATGGAGTCCCGATGGAGCGAAGATCGTTTTTCGAGGGGTTCAAGAGGGACACCCTGGAAATATTTATATGGTGCGTGCCGATGGGGGAGCAACCCAGCAATTGTTGCCGAATGATCGGGAGCGTGAAACTCCGGATTGGTTGGCTGATGGGAAGTCGGTTGTCTATTCCTCGCCTTCGGCTGGTGAGGGGGCTTCTCGGGAAGATGGTGGGATCTTTCTGTTGAACCTGGAAACCTTGAAGACAACGAAGGTGCCCGGATCGGCCGGCTTTATGTATCCCCGTACGTCTTTCGGCGGCCGATATCTCGCGGCGCTGACGGAGGACCAAACGAAGGTGATGCTGTTTGATTTTCAAACCAGCGAGTGGAGGGAGATTGCGAGCAAGGGAAAGTTGTTCTACTTCCTGGAGTCGACGCCAGATGGGAAGTGGCTCTACTTTCAGGATCTTCTCGAAGCGGGAGCGCCCCTGTATCGCGTCCGGGCTGACAATTCGAAACCTGAGCGTGTGATGAGTTTTGAATCCCTTCTACAGACCGGCGTCACTCGCTGCCGATTTATGGGCCTGACGCCGGATGGATCGCCGATGGTGCTGGCCACCCGCGGTGGCGGCGATGTCTACGCGTTGGACCTGGATCTTCCTTAACAGGCCGGGATTTCTCGTGCGGATGGGTCTGGACTGAGCGAAGAGTTACGCCCCGAATCGGGCGCCAGTCCGGCAACTTCTACACCCTTGGTTTGCCTGATCTCTGCATGTACTTGATTCCACGCACCCTGATCTGGTACTTCATTTGCCACTATTACAGACCAGAAAGCCTTGCGACCATGTACAGGATGACAGCTTTTTCGAGGGCTCTCCGCTCCCGGTCCGCTTTCGGGATGTGTTGTCTCGCTCTGGCCTTGAGCCAGGGCTGTGCTCGCTCCGAGCCCTCGAATCCCACGAACGCCGGCTCGGCTGGTGAACAAAAGCTCCCATTTCGTCCCGATACAGATCAAGCCTCGTCCAGCAGCGGAGGCGCTCATCCCGTGGTTCCGCCGGACGCTAAATTGGCTACCGGCCTGCCTTTTCGGGCGGCGTCCCATGCGCGCATCCTGCCCTCCGGAACCCTCCTGACCGTGCAACTGGAAGACTCGCTTTCCGCCGCCACGGTTCGTGCCGGGGACGCGTTCACGGCATCGGTCGTCGCACCACTCACCATTGATGGGGACACAGTCATCGAACGTGGGACAACGGTGACGGGACGGGTCGAGTCGGCGCAATCCCAAGCCGACCGTCCCGGATTGGTTCCCGGGTCGGGCTATTTTCGGCTCAGTTTGAACGCGATCACCCTCAACGGCAGACGACTTCCACTCCAGACTTCCAGCCTCTTCGCCAGGGGAACCTCCGAACTATCCAACGTTTCGTCCCCCGGAAGCACACCAGACCTGCGCTCGGCCAACCTCCAGGTCCTAAAGGGACACCGGCTGACCTTCCGACTGACTGCTCCCGTCACGCTCGATCACCCGAATTCGATGGCAGATCGTCAAACTGCCGGTTCAATCACCGAGTAAATCGGCCAGATTCCTGCCAAATTGCTTCTTTTCGAGAGGTGGAGGCTGCTTATTATTATCCCTATATAGCAGAAACTAAACCCCTTGCCGAGTTTTCCACAGGCATTTCCGGATTTGAGTGACGTGTGCCCTTCGCAGCGTTGGATTCGCCACCCTATAGTGAGGTCGAAGCAGCGGGGCAGTTTGCCACCCTCGGCGTTCCCGCTTTGGGAGCACCAAGGTATCAGATAGCCCATCGTGGGGTTTCTTTCGGGAACCGTCCCGCGCCACAGTAGGCATTGTGAACACCGCTACCCCATTTCCGTGGCCAGAGCCGACGGCAGCAGAGAACACCAGAACCGCTGGCGCTTCGGTTCCTGCCGAGGAAAGCCTTCTTCAAACCCAGCGATGGGAAGCGGTCGGCCGCTTGGCAGGCGGCGTGGTCCATGACTTCAACAACCTGCTTACTGGCGTCATGCTCTACTGCGATCTTCTGCTCTCGAGCCTCGATGCGCGCGACCGCCGACGCCGTTACGCTGAGGAAATCCGCGCGGCCATCGTGCAAGGCACGGGCCTGGTCAAGCAGTTGCTCGTTTTCGCCCGGCCGCAAGCCACGCCGGTTGGCACTCTGTGCCTCAACCAGATCGCCCGCGGGATGCGGGAACTACTCACCCGGCTGATTGGCGAAAACATCGCATTTGAACTGCGTCTCGATCCCGAGTTGGGCGACGTCACGATCGACCAGGCCCAGGCTCAGCAGATATTACTGAACCTCGTTCTCAATTCCCGGGACGCCATGCCGAACGGCGGCCGGATCACGGTTGAGACCAGCAACTGCAGATTCCAGCCCGTCGCTGAAGCCATGGCGTCCAGTGGTCTGCCCGCTTTTCCTTGCGTCCTGCTCGTGGTGGGCGACAACGGTCACGGCATGGACGCCGTAACCCGCCAACGCCTCTTCGAGCCATTCTTCACGACTAAAAACGCCGGCCAAGGCACCGGCCTGGGATTAACCACAGTCCGCAGCATCGTCACCACCAATCGCGGGCTGATCCACTTCGAAAGCGAAACCGGCCGCGGCACTCGCGTGATGATCTTGCTCCCCCGCGCATCTCAGCCTGCCGCTTCCGGCCTTCTGGACACCACCAATCCAGATTCAGGGGCCCTGTCACCAACACCAATTCAAGAAACGAAGAAGGAATCACTTTTATGACGTCAGTTGCCGTAACCCACACCCTCGCTGCTCCTCAGATTATGGCCGCTAATTTCCTGAACCTCCTCATCGTCGACGACGAACGCTCGATTCGCGACGCTTGCCGCGAGGTCGCCCTATCGCTGGGCTTCATCGCGCATGTTGCCGATTCCGCCGAGCACGCTTACCGCCTGCTGCAAACCCAGAGCATCGATGCGGTTCTGCTTGATCTGCGCTTGCCGGGGGCTGGCGGCCTCGAAGCTCTGCGCCAGATCAAAGCCCACCGCCCCGAAGCCCTTGTCGTTGTGGTGACGGGCTACGGCACTGTGCAGTCGGCCGTGCAGGCTATGAAGCATGGCGCTTACGAATACGTGACCAAACCGTTCAGCGGTGAAGAACTCAAGCTGTTATTGCAGCGCGTGTCGAACCACCTCAAGCTGAAGACAGAAAACCGCATGTTGCGGGAAAAGCTCAAGTCCAAACAGGGCTACGGCGGCATCGTTGGCCGCGCCCCGGAGATGGAGAAGCTCTACCGCATCATCGCCAAGGCCGCCAACAGTTCCCACCCCGTGCTGATTCTCGGCGAGAGCGGCACCGGCAAGGAGATGGTCGCGCGCTCCATTCATTACTCCGGACCTTTCCACGACAAGCCGTTCATCCCGGTGGACTGCGGCTCGCTCGTGCCCACGCTGATCGAGAGTGAGCTCTTTGGCTATGTCAAAGGAGCGTTCACCGGCGCCAACCAGGCCAAAGATGGACTGCTCGCCATCGCCGAAGGGGGCACCGTATTTCTCGACGAAGTTGGCGAGCTTCCCGTCGATCTCCAGGCCAAACTTTTGCGGGCGATTCAGGAAAAGGAGATCCGCCCGGTCGGCAGCACGCGCCGCATTCCCATCAACGTCCGCATTCTTGCCGCTACCAACCGAGTTTTGGAGCAGGCCGTGACCGAAGGCTCTTTCCGCCGCGATCTATACTTTCGACTCAACGTTCTTAGCCTGCGAATTCCCCCGCTGCGCGAGCGTCGCGAAGATATCCCGCTGCTCGTTGCTCATTTCATGGAGCGCACGTCGCGCGCTTCAGGGCAGGAAAAAATTCTTACCGACGAAGCCGTCAAGGTGATGCTGGCCTATGACTGGCCGGGCAACGTCCGCGAACTTGAAAACTGTCTGGAGCGCACCTGCGCCTTTACCAGCGGGCCCTTGATCCACGTACCGGACTTGCCGCCCGCCATCGCGGGCGCGCATGTGACGGTCCCATCGAATGGAAATGGTCACAGCCAGGCGAAGATCGTCCCTATGGCGGAGTTGGAAAGGCAGACCATTCTCAACGCCATCGCGGAACTAAACGGCGACAAGTTGCAAGCCGCGCGCCTGCTGGGCATCGGCAAGACAACTCTGTACCGCAAGCTAAAGGACTACGCAGCGCAAACCTAGACGGCAGTTCTCAGTTCTCAGTCTTAACGCCTGCGGTTTTACTGAGAACGGGAACTGAGAACTGTTTTCAGAACTGAGAACTGGTTTGCTGTTCCGCAACGGGAACAGCGCATCGGCGTCGCGCTCTAACCCGCGTCTTTTCAATGTCAGTAGTAGTGGTGCCTCGCGTGCTTACGCAAAGAGCATGATCCTACTCATAACCCCTTCAGCACGCGGCCAAGAGTGCGCCGCCACTGTAAAAGACGCCACCGGCGAGGAAACCCACTGGGCGGCCGATCTGCCGCAAGCGGTGGCCCGATTGCGTGAACAACCTTACTCAGCCGTAGTCCTTGATCAATTCATTCTAGAGAACGAGCCCAGCGAAAGCGACCAGGTGCTCGAGCATCTGGGAACAGCATTTCCCGTCTATCTCAACTTCGCTGTCAGTGGTATGGAACGGCTGGTGCGCGAAGTGCGCTCCGCATTGCATCGTCGCAAGCGTGAGGAAACCCAGGCCCGCCGTTCGGTCGAGCAGCAGATACGCAGCGAAGTGTGCGAATCGCTCACGGCCATGCTGCTTTCCTGCGAACTGGCCATGGCCGTGCCTGAGGTTCCCAGCCCCGCCGCAGAAAAAATTCGTCTCATCGATAATCTCGCCCGCGACATGCGCCTGAGGCTGGGCGCGAACTGATTGATTGGTCTCTTGATCTGACCATCACTCGAACGACCTGGGTCTAACTCCGCGACTGAGGGTGAGCGGGGATTAGCGCCGGACCGCAACGATACGGTGACCGCGTTGGTCGATATTCAGTTGACGTACGATTCCGTCTGGATTGATTTGAAACTCGACCTGGTAGTCCGCCAGTCCGGCCGTCTTGAACTTCGTCTCAGAAACTGGCTGGAGCGTTCTCCTTGGTTGCCCGGCCATCTCGATCTGCAATTCTCCGTCCTTGGCGATGACCTCCACGCGCAGGGCCGGTGGAGCCAAATAGTTTCCGGCATACCGCTGAAGTAGCTGCGGCGACGGCGACGGGGTTTCGGCGCTGCTCGGTTGAGCGCGCGGCGAAGGCACGGTCGCGAAGTCCGCATGCCTGTCTAGAGTCGCCTGCATCTTTCCCCTAACTCTGTCGTCCGGCACGGTTGCGGGCAAGGCCGTTTCAATTGGCAACGGTCGAGCCAGGGGTGCAGGCACAGCCGGAAAGTGGGCTTGCCTGTCGAAATTCGCCGGCATTTTCCTGCCAACTCTGTTGCCAGGCGCGGCTGCGGGCAACGTCGTTTCAACTGGTAACGGCAAAGACCCTCCCTGAATGGACAACGGCTTGGACAAGGCGCTTCGAGCGATCGGGCTGGGGCTACCTGGGGGCGATTGTACGTCAGGGGCAGCAGCAATGCCGGCTGGAATGATGACGATCTCCTGTTCCGGAGAGGAAGCGTCGCCTTCACGGTCGACAATTGCGAACGGGAGATCCACCGTGTGATTCCAACCGTATCTCATCGCCAGCAAAGCCGCACATAGTACGCCAATCGACAATATAGATCCGTGCAGCAGAGCCATTGGGCGCGGCCTGAAGCTCTCCAAGGTGTAAAAGCCGGGCACGCCGTCGCCCACGGGCGGTGACGTTGCACCAAGAGCAGGCTCACGCCGGAACTGCGGGCGCAGGCCCCACTGCCGCAGCAGCGAAACAATTCCGTCGCCGAGCAGTTTGGTCTCTGCCAGTGTTCCTTTAGCCGAAGAGGCTACGACCTGATCGAAGATGAGCAACATCTCTTCCGCAAAGTCCTGCCGGAAACGCCGGGGATGCAGACGAAGGATCAAGAGATAAGATCTGCGAAGCATCACGCTCTCCTTGGTTTCGCCACGTGCAGGCGTAGCTTCGCCTCGCGCACCACACCTTCGAGGCGCCCGACCTCGGCCGAAAGAACAGCCTGTCCCAGAGGACTTAGGCGGTAGTAGCGCCGGCGAGGGTCGTCATCGCCGGCGCGGTGGCCAACCGGCAGCACGAGTCGCCGTTCCAGCAGTTTCTGCAGGTTGTCGTAAAGCGTCCCCGGCCCCAGCTTGTATTGCCCTTCCGACTGCCGCGCAACCTCCTGCATGATGCCGTAGCCGTGCCGGTCTTCGCCTGCCAGCGAGAGCAGAATGTGCAGGGTCGCCGGCGACAAAGGGACGAATTTACTCATGTCTTGCATAAGTCGGATGCCAATATATCGATATCCGAGCTAGTTGTCAAACGAGAAATTCCGCCTGTTACCCACACTATTGATCGGGAGGCCCGCGAGCTTTCCAGCTAGTCGCCAAGCTGACGTTCTAAAGAAGCAACCATCCACCGGGAAACAGCTGCCTTCGACAAGCTCAGGGCTCTCGGCGGTCCAGCCTGGGCGTAGCCCGGCTGCGTTAGAGAGGACAGAACGCGAAACGACAAGGTGTGCAAGATCTTGCGGAGCCCCTGTCTCTCAAGAAAAGTTGTTCGCCGTTTCACCCAGTTCGCACTAGAATAAACCAGCGCAACACGCCAGACCCCGCATCCACCGCGGGTTCATGCTCCCGGAGGCACTGTGCACGTTCTGGTCACGGCCGATACGATGTCCGGCTCCTGGACCTACACCCGCGAACTGGTCACGGGACTGGTCACGCGCGGCGTCCGGGTCACGCTGGTTAGCTTCGGCGAAATTCCACTTCCCGAGCAAACCGCGTGGATGGACCTTCTCCACGGCCTCGAATATCGCCCCACCGCTTTTCGCCTGGAGTGGATGGACGAAGCTCCGCAAGACCTGCACGAATCTTCAGAATTCCTCGTCAGCCTGGTCCGCGAAGTTCGGCCGGATCTGCTTCACCTCCACCAGTTCTGCCACGGCAGTCTTTCCGTCGACATCCCGCGGGTAGTGATGGCTCACGGCGACCTCATCAGTTGGAACGAAGCGGTTCAGGGTTGCACCCCGCGTCCCACGCGTACGCTGAATTGGTATCGCGATACCGTCGTACGCGGCATCGCCGCCGCAGATGCCATAGTCGCTCCCTCGGTCTGGATGCTCGAAACTCTTCGCGCCAACTACACGATGCCGCGCCGCGAAGCCGTTATTTATCCCGGACGCAATCCTATCTTCTTCAATCCCTACGTCAGCAAGGACGACTCCGTGCTCTCGGTCGGCCGCCTGCTCGATGCCGGCAAGCAAGTGCACCTGCTCACCCAGCACGCGCAGCCATTCTCCGTATGCATCGTGGGAGCGGAGCAGACCGTGCCCATTCCGCGTATTCCCATCCGCGCCGACGTGAAAGTTTCGACCGACCAGAGTTCCGTTGCCGTTCGCGGCCCGCAGACCGAGGCTCAACTTCGCGCCCTGTACAGTCGTGCCGCCGTCTACGCCGCCACGGCGCGCTATGAGCCGCTCGGCATTGCGCCCCTCGAAGCTGCTTTCTCTCGCTGCGCCATCGTGGCCAACGATATTCCCAGCTTCCGCGAAGTCTGGGGCGACGCCGCACTTTACTTCCGCACCAACGACGCCGCCAGCCTGGCCGAAACCCTCCGCCAACTCGATGCCGACCGCGTTCTCCGCCAGGCCTACGCCGACCGCGCGTATACCCGCGCCCGCGACCGTTTCACCACCAAGCGCATGATCGACGACTATCTGGAACTCTACCGTAGCCTGATCTCCGCCAACAGGCTGGCCGCGTAAGATCTAAAATGATGGCTTGATGTTTTGAAAGGCAGGAGAACACCATGCCCCAGAGCTCGCACAATCGACTCGCAGAACTCCACAACCTCGCCGCCCACGCCCACAGTGCCGCTGCCGTCGCTTACGGAAAGGGAGACCACCTGACGGCTCACGAACTCAGCCAACAGGCCCATGAACGCTCAAGGAATGCCCTCAAGCTTGCCGAAGAGCTTGCCAGGGAGGCCCGAAGGCCCGACAAGTCCTAAGGATGGTTCCCGCGGTCCAGGTCTCTGTGTGGATCCGGGGAACTTGATCCCGCGTGCGCTTCTCCGACCATCTCCAAGTTCCGCGACACCCACCCCCGCTTAATGGTATCTTCATAGGCTTACTAGAAACCCGTAAGGTTGGAGGAAACGAAGTCATGGCTCAGGTAAAGATCACAATCCGTCCCAATGGTCCCTACCGGGTGGAGGCGCCCGAGGGTTCGATCGAACTCGTTGACGTCAACGGTACGCAGTATGACCTGACCGGCAAACCCGCCTTTTCTCTCTGCCGCTGCGGCGGTTCGGTGAACAAGCCTTTCTGCGACGGCACCCACAGCCGCATCGGATTCCAGGGCGCAGAACTCGCCGTCAAGAAGTCGGAGGGCTAGTCGCCACTGTTGCGATTCGGGGATCTATGAGCGACCTAAGCGACCGCGAACTGGGAATGGAGCGCAACATCACGCGCCGTGACTTCCTCAACGGCGTGGCAGTAACCGCCGGCGCCGCCTTAATGCCCTGGCATCTCCTTGCCGCGGGGGATAGCGATCCTGAAAAGTCGGCAGGCTACTATCCGCCCGCTCTCACCGGATTGCGGGGCAGCCACCCCGGCTCCTTCGAAGCCGCACACTCCTTACGCGACGGAACCTTCTGGGATGCAGCCGGGGCGCCGCAGGACACCGGCGAGGCCTATGACCTGGTCATCGTGGGCGGCGGCATCAGCGGTCTCGCCGCCGCACACTTCTACCGCAAGCTCGCAGGGGCGAATGCGCGCATTCTTATCCTCGACAACCATGACGACTTTGGCGGCCACGCCAAGCGCAACGAATTCCAGGCAGGCAAGAAAACCCTTCTCGGCTATGGAGGAACTTACTCGATAGAGAGTCCCGAACCTTACAGCGCGGTCGCCAAAGGCGTGATTGAAGAATTGGGCATCGAGGTCTCGAGTTTTCCAAAATATCTCGACCGGGGTCTATATGGTTCGATGGGAAGAGTTCCCAAGATCTTCTTCGACAAAGAAACCTTTGGCAGCGACAAGCTCGTCGACGATCCGTATCCTTTTCCAGGTGGCGAGACCTACGATCTCGCGGTCGCCGGACCCGATGCCTGGGCGCACTTCATGGCCGAGGCTCCGATCGCGGAGCAGGCGCGCAAGGACGTTTCTCGTCTGTGTCGCGAGAAGAAAGACTATTTCCTGGGACTCAGCGCCGAGCAACAAGAGGCACGCCTGGCGCGGATCAGCTATGCTCAATTCCTGACGGAGCAGGTGGGTGTGCACGGCGACGTGATCCGCCTCTACCAGACCATTTCTCAAACTTTATTTGGTGTAGGTATCGAAGCGATAGCCGCGCTGGACGCGGCGGAGACAGGCTACCCGGGTTTCAGCGGGATGAGCGTTGAACCGGAAGGCTTAAGCAATGAGCGGAAATATTTCTTCCACTTTCCCGACGGCAACGCCAGCATCGCGCGGTTGCTGGTACGCAAGCTGATCCCGGATGCCATGCCCGGCAACTCAGCGACTGATGTTGTCACTGCGCGTGCGAACTACGCGAATCTTGATGAAAGAAACTTAGCCTTGCGCATTCGATTGAACAGCACGGCAGTGCGAGTGAAGCACGTTGGCGATCCTGCCGTGGCGAAAGAAGTGGAAGTCGCCTACGCTCGGGGCGGCAAGGTCTATACCGTCAAGGGCAAGCACGCGATCCTGGCTTGCTGGAACGTGATGATTCCGTACATTTGTGAAGAGTTGCCGGCTGCCCAAAAAGAGGCGCTGGCCTTCGCGACCAAGGTGCCGTTGCTCTATACGAATGTGCTGTTACGAAACTGGAATTCATTTCAGAAGTTGGGAGCGAATTCGATCTACGCGCCCAGTGGTTACCACACTTACGTCAATCTCGATCTGCCGGTCAGCATTGGGGAGTATCACTGCCCGCGCTCGCCGGAGGAGGCGACGGTGGTGCACATGAGCAAGTCTCCGTGCCGCGCGGGGCGCCCGCCACGGGAGCAGCACATCGCCGGCCGCATCGAGCTCTACAACACAACCTTCGAGACTATGGAGCGCAAGATTCGCCAGCAGTTGGCCCGAACCCTGGGGCCCGGCGGCTTCGATCCCGCAGGGGATATTCTGGCGCTAACTGTGAACCGCTGGGCTCACGGGTATGCCTACGAGTACAGCAGTCTTTGGGACAAATTCGTGCTGGACGGCGGCGAGACGCCATGTGAGCGGGCGCGGAAAACTTTCGGACGAGTCGCGATCGCCAACTCTGATGCCGGGGCTCGCGCTTACACAGATGAGGCGATCAATCAGGCCTGGCGGGCGGTGGGGGAGTTGAAGAGCTAGGTGCGAGTACCGAGTACCGGGTAAATCCCTCCGCGGGCCATCTCGTATATTGATGGTTTAGATCTAGCGGACACTTCGCTGATTTACAGTTCTCCGAGCCGGAGCGCTTGCGGGAAAGTTCGAGGAGTGCTCGATATTGACTCGTCCGAAGCGCAAAGGCACGTCATAGTGGTGAGCCGTCCCGATAGCGCCTGCGGCGAGGGCAAGAATTACGACTAGAAACACGGCGACGCGGCGCGGGGCTTGGCCCCGCTGAGGGGCGATCAGGGCGATTAGTGCTCCGACGATGAGTCCGGTGATGAGCCCGCCGATATGCGCCGTGTTGTCGATGCCGGGCAGAGCAAATCCAAAGATAAGATTGTAGACAACGAATGCTCCCAGGCTGCGCAGCGTGCCCGAGAGTGCGGAGCGCGGGACGGAGAATTCTCCTAACTTGAAAGCCGCGATGAGCGCGCCAGCAAGTCCGAAGATGGCTCCCGAAGCTCCGACACTGGGTACATAGGGATGCCAGGCTGCGCTAGCGAGACTCGCGCCCAGGCCGCAGATGAGATAAACCGCGGCGTAGGTCCAGCGTCCATAGAGCGATTCGCAGAGTTGGCCAAGATTCCACAGGCACCACATATTGAAGGCGATGTGGATCAGGCCGCCGTGAACGAAAACATTGGTGAGCAGCCGCCACCATTCTCCTGAGAACGTAAGCGCGCCTACATTCGCGCCCCACACTATAAGTTCGCGCACCGGAAAGTCCATGACGGTGGAACCCGAGAGCGCCATGCCGAGGAATACGGCCGCGTTGATGCCAAAGATCACCTGCGTGAGTCCGAGGGTGGATTCGCTGCGACGGACCCAGGGCGTGGGCATGACAGTTTGCGCCGCGTCGTCGGGGACTTCGCCGCGTTGGTAGGCCTCGTGCTGCTTGCACCACTGGCAGATCTTCTTGCCGAAGGTTAGACCGGGGAGCTGGCGGCCACATCGAATGCAGTTTGCCATGGGCTGTTAAAAGAGTATCAGCAGTTTCGCTTCTGGGCGAAGCAGGGCCCCGGTTACGCGGCGCGGTTTGTCGTGCAAAAAGAGTGCCGTCCCTCGCGGGACTCGGTTATTTCCTGCTCTGCCTGCCCCGCACTTACGTGCGGGGCTAATGAATGCCGTCGCTTCGCGACTCCGCTTCAATGAATCGTTTTCGTCTTTCTTGACGTGTAATCCATGAGCAGGTATTGGCCCAGGGTGAAGGGCGTAGTGAAGTAGGCTTTGCCGCGGCACATCTCCGTGACTTTCTGGACGAATTGCACCAAGCCGTAATCCGAGGCGAGCATGAAGGTGTTGATTAGCACGCCGGCGCGTTTGCACTTCGAGACTTCTTCGAGCGTCTGGCTCACCACCAGCGGGTCTAAGCCGAAGGCGTTTTTGTAGATGCGTCCGTCTTCGAGCGTTAGGGCGGAGGGTTTGCCGTCGGTGATCATGACGATCTGCTTCATGTCTTTTCGTTGGCGCTGCAGGATTCTTTGCGCCAGGCGTAGGCCTTCTCGCGTGTTGGTGTAATACGGTCCGACCTTGACGCGGGCCAGCTGCGATAGCGGGACTTCTTCGGCAGAGTCGTGGAAGAGAACGAGCGAGAGCGAGTCGCCGGGATACTGGGTGCGGATTAAGTGCGAGAGCGCCATGGCAACTTTTTTCGCCGGAGTGAACCGGTCTTCGCCGTAAAGAATCATCGAGTGCGAGCAGTCGAGCATCAAGACCGTCGCGCAGGAGGATTGGTACTCGCACTGGTGGACTTGCAGGTCGCGGTATTCGATGTTGAGCGGAAGGTTTAGACCCTCGCGCTGAATGGCGCTCGAAAGCGTAGCGGTGATGTCGAGGTTGAGCGTGTCCCCGAATTCGTAGGTGCGGGAAGCGCCGCTGGCTTCGATGCCGGTGGCGAGATCGCGGGTGTCGTGGCGTCCGAAGCTGGATTTGCCGAGTGAGCCGAGGAGGTTGCGCAGGGATTTGAAGCCGAGGAAGTCGAGGCTCTTATCGGTGATCTCGAATTTGGCTTGCTGCTGATTTTCTCCGGTCTGGCCGCCGGCGCCTGACGGACGATCCGGTGGTTGGTCGATTGAAATGTAGTCTTCCTGCTGCATGCGCTCGATCAGTTGTTCGATGAGCTCGTCGAGTTCGCCATCTGCTGCCATTTGCTCGAGGCGCTCGCGCATGTCTTCGTCGAACTGATCGCCTTCCATCAGGGCCTGTTCGATGGCGCGGCGAAGGTCGTCGAGGTTTTGCTCGCCCTCGGGCATCTCGTACCACATGTCACTCTGAAAACCGCTCTGCAACAAGAAGTCGGAGAGCGCACTGAGCAGGTCCTCCATGCTCATTTCGCCGGCGGGGTCGGGAACGTATTTGCTGTAGCGGATGCGCTTCATAAAAAGCAGGGCTCAGGGGCAAGGGGTTAGGGTCCAGTCAGCCGTTCAAAAAACTGCCGTATTTTGCTTCGGAGCGCCAATTTTACTGGCCCCCTGGCCCCCAGCCCCCGGCTCCTAATTAAACTGCCTTCTCTGCCGGTACGGTGGTTCTTCTTTGTCGAAATTCTTCTCGCGCACCGGCTCGGGCTTTTTCTCTCCGGCCTTGAACACTCGCTCTTCGTTGCGGCCTATGCGCTTGTGGGCGTGCAGGCCCTCCAGGATGAATTCGGCGGCGGAAACTTGCAGCTCGGGGCTTTCGTTCTGCGAGACGCCGAGCGGGCCTAGTTTTTCGATCAGGCCCTGAATCTCTTTCAGATTTTCGAGCGCCTCCAGAGCAGCAATCGAATCCGAAAGCTGAATTTCCCCTCCCAAATCGAACCACTGCACGATCTGCTGCACGTTGGCGCCGGTAAAGTATTCGTCGTATGTTTTGGCGATCGCGGAGCGGATCAACTCGCGACCAACGAAGTCAGCTCCTTTCATTTCGCCTTCGTATTCGAGTTCAAGCTTGCCAGTGATGGCTGGCAGCGCAGCGTAAACGTCGCTCACGCGCGGCACAACGAGTTTTTCGTCATTGCGCAATGCGCGGCGCTCGGCGTTCGAGATCACGTTCTCCATCGCGCTGATGGGCAGTCGCTGGCTGACGCCGCTGCGCTTATCGATCTTCTTGTCTTCACGCGCAGCAAAGGCGATGCGCTCGATTACTTCCTGAATGTAGGTGGGCAGGTGCATCGCATGGCCGTTACGACTGGTCCAGGCTTCCTGCGCGGTGATGGTGATGCCTTCATCCACAGTCGAGGGATAATGCGTCCGAATCTCGGAGCCGATACGGTCTTTGAGCGGCGTGATGATTTTTCCGCGAGCCGTGTAATCTTCGGGATTGGCGCTGAAGACGATGGCGACATCGAGCGGCAAGCGGATGGGATAGCCTTTAATCTGTACGTCGCCTTCCTGCATGATGTTGAACAGACCGACCTGAATTTTTCCGGCGAGGTCGGGAAGTTCGTTGATGGCGAAGATGCCGCGATTGGCGCGAGGAAGCAGCCCGTAGTGGACGGTGAACTCGCTCGACAGTTCGTGACCACCGCGCGCGGCCTTAATGGGATCGATGTCGCCGATCAGGTCGGCGATGGTGACGTCGGGCGTGGCGAGTTTTTCTACATAGCGGTCGTCGGGCGTCAGATAAGAGACTGAAGTGGCATCTCCGAGGCGCGCGACCTCTTCGCGGCACCGCCGGCAGATGGGCGCGTAGGGGTTGTCGCGAATCTCGCATCCCGTGAGGTAGGGCATGTGAGGATCGAGCAGCGTCGTAAGAGCCCGCAGGATGCGGCTCTTGGCCTGGCCGCGCAAGCCAAGCAAAATAAAATTATGGCGCGAGAGAATGGCGTTGACGATTTGGGGCACAACGGTGTCGTCGTAGCCGACGATGCCGGGGAAGATGCTGGCGTCGTCGTGGTGGCGCAAACGGGCGATCAGATTGTCGCGGAGTTCATCCTTCACGCCGCGAGCGCGCAGCCGTTCTTCGGAAAAGGTGCTGCGGCGCAATTCGCCAAGTGTGCGCGGAAGAGGCATGAGGGAACCCCCGAATACTTCTATGGATTATACGCGGGCCGCGGGAATCAGGACTTGGTCGCTAAGGACAAGATCAAAATCTTCATCACAAAGGACACAGAGGTCCAAAGTGTAACCCTCCGCTCAGTGGACGTGGCCGTTGCCGCCGGCCTTTTCACGGGCGATGGCAGCCCGGCGGAGGTTGGGAATGATGGTTTCGAGGTAGCTGATGAGTAGGGTCAGTCGCTCCGGTTCGGAGCGCAGAGAGAGCAGTTTTTGCTTGAAATCCAAATCGAGGGGCACAGAGCCGGCGAGGTGAAATGAGAGCAACGAGGGGCTAGCTGCGGTGGGATCCTGTTTAGCTCCGGCAATGGCCAGGAGTTCGGAGTGCAACTGAACCACGCGGGCGGCGTCCGCTTGCGGCGGCGTTCCGGGCTCGTCGTCGATCATTAGAACCTCCGCTTGAAGAAACGACCGTTCCTGGTTGACGCGCAGGAGTTCGAAACGCTGGCGGCCTTCACTCACCAGGTCGAGGCGGCCGTCGGGATACTCCTTCACCACGGTGATGATTTCGGCGGTGCAGCCGATCTCGGCTAGACCTTGTTCAACGGCGCGCACCACGCCGAAAGTGCGATGCTGGGCGAGGCATTCACCAATCATTTCTTTGTAGCGTGGCTCGAATATGTGCAAGGGCAGAGCGGTGCCGGGGAACAGGACGACGTCGAGCGGGAACAGAGGTAGAAGGGCGTCCAAGGAGTCTCCGCGGTTAGCGAGGGGTTAGCGCGTCCCGCTGATTGTACCCCAGCGCTTGACTTCACGAGATGCAGAGGAATAAAAGCGCGCTATGGAACTTTCGGGGAAAGTTGTGGTCGTTACGGGCGCTTCCATGGGAATCGGGGAAGCGATTGCAAAGATTTTTGCCGATCGCGGGGCGAGCGTGGTGATGCTGTCGCGCGATGCGGGCCGGGTGGAAGCGGCGCGCGGACGAGTCGGGCATGGCGAGCGGACGCTGGCCATGGCTTGCGACGTCAGGCACCGAGAAGATGTTGACCGCGTGATCGGGCTGACGCTGCACCATTTCCAGAGGATCGATGTCTGGGTGAACAACGCCGGGCATGGGCTTCTGGATTCGGTGGCGCAGATGGACATGGCGGCGTGCCGGGAAATGTTCGATACGAACTTCTTCGGCGCGGTCGGGGCGATGCAGGCCGCGATTCCGGTGATGCGGCAGCAGGGCGCGGGGACGATCATTAATATTTCGAGCGTCGCTGGGCATATTCCGATCCCGTTTCATGCGGCGTACAGCGCGACCAAGTTTGCACTCAATGCGATCGGCAAGGCGGCATCCGTGGAGTTGAAGAAGGACGGGATCCATGTGCTGACGGTTTGTCCGGGGTATGTGCAGACTGCGTTTAGCGACAACGCAGTGCGGGGAACGGAGTTGAAGCGAGTGCGTCCGGGCTCAGTGCGCGGAGTGAGCGCGGAGCGCGTGGCTCGGGCTACGCTTCAGGGATATTTGAAGCAGAAGCGTGAAGTGATTGTGCCTTGGACTATGTATGTGCCGCAGAAGGTTTATCAAATCCTCCCCTGGCTGGTCGAGCGGGTTATGGGACGAATGGCGGGGTAACAATCAGCAAGGTTCATCCCAGCTCTGCCAGCATGGCTTCCATTTCACCCTGGGCGTGGAGATTTCCAGTGCGGCGTGCGGAGGCTATGCCGTCGGTGAGCATGGTCTTGGCTTCGGCGATTCGGTCAGCCCGGGCCAGCGTTTGCGCAGCCATGAAGTATCCGGGAGTGTAGTCAGGACTCGATTTGAGCAGGATGGAGAATTCGGCGAGCGATCGGTCGAGGTCGCCCTGCTTGGAGTATTCCATCGCCAGGCCGTAGCGGGCGAAGGTGTCGTTCGGATTCTGAGTAAGCACGTCGTTGAGAGCGGCGATGCGGTCCATAAGGCAGTTCTTAATTCTCGATTCTCAGTTGAGATGAGGTTACTACAAACCGACGCTTCGCTTCTGGATCTTCACGAACGTTGCATTTGGCTTGCCTTCGGTTCGGTGAGTAGAATTAGCAGTCCTCAACATTTCATGGTCTGCGGAGGGTAGCTTGGCTTGTCCGTTTTTCATGCCGCTGGAGAGGTTGGAGAACGGTAATTGGCTGCACGCTGAGCGGCTTCCGCTTGGAGGGGGCTGGAGCGGGCACTGCACGGCGCCGGAACATGAGGGCGAGACTCCGTCGCAGGACGAATTGCGCGAGTTCTGCAATCTTGGGTATGCGGAGGGGTGCGGGCGGTTGCCACGGGAACGAGCGTGGGATTCGGTGCGGTTTGCCGCGAGACGGATGGGTTGCGACGCGGAGAAGGGAACTGGCGGGCGCATCCAGATTCGCTACGTTTGCGAGCACGGGCATCGTCCGATGGAACATGGGACGCTGGAATTTGATGCCTTCGAGACGCGGTGGGTAGAACCGCATCGCGACACTCGGGTGCAGAGAATGGCAGAGTGTTTTCTGGAGTCGTTTCTGGCAAAGAAGAAAAGGCCGGAAGTAATACTAGCGGCCAGTTAGGGCTGTCCCCACATCAGGAATTTACGACCTGCAGAAAGAGGAAAGACGACTATGAGCGAAGAGAATTTGACGCCGCGGTCCGTTAGGGACTCGCAATCGGAGATGACGGAAATTGTTCTGCCCAATGATGCCAACCCGCTGATTGCGCTGCTGGGAGGCCGGTTGATGCACTGGATCGACATGGCGGGCGCAATGGCAGCGCATCGTCACTCGAGGAGCTATGTGGTAACGGCTTCGGTGGATCACATCGATTTCCTGGTGCCGGTGAAGGTTGGAGATCTGGTGATTTTGAGATCGTCAGTGAACCGCGTGTTTCACACCTCCATGGAAGTCGGCGTGAAGGTTTGGGTGGAGAATTACATTGCGGATACGGCGCAGCACGTGGCATCGGCCTACCTGACGTTTGTGGCTATTGATGGCAAGGGGAACCACCTGAAGGTCGCCCCCGTAGTGCCGGACACGGATGAGCAACGGCGTCGCTACGATGACGCGGGTCGGCGTCGTGAGATTCGGCGCGCGGAACTGGAGCGCCGGCGCAAGGCGAAGCGGTAATCCGCAAACGGGTGCGATGGGCGTCACACGTCACAGCCCGCCCTCCGCAGAGCGGATAACCTACCGTGTTCCCCGAGGGGTTCTCATGGATAGTGCACTTCTGGTTCACCGCATTCACTTCGCATTCACGGTCACCTTCCATTATCTTTTTCCGCAACTCACGATGGGCTTGGCGCTGCTGATCGTGGTGCTGAAGACGATTGCCCTTCGCCGAAATGATGAAACCTACCACCAGGCGGCGCGCTTCTGGGCGCGGATCTTCGGCATCAACTTTGTCCTCGGGGTGGTGACCGGAATCCCAATGGAATTTCAGTTCGGTACGAACTGGTCGCACTTCTCGCGCTTCGCCGGTGGCGTCATCGGGCAGACGCTGGCCATGGAAGGCGTGTTCGCTTTCTTCCTGGAGTCTGCGTTTCTCGGACTGTTTCTCTACGGCGAGAAGCGGCTTGGTCCGCGCGGTCACTGGTGGTCGGCAGTCGCCGTGTTTCTGGGATCGTGGCTCTCAGGCTTCTTCATTATCGCCACGGATGCATGGATGCAGCATCCGGTGGGCTTTGTCGGTGCGGCGGATGGTTCGGTGCAGCTCTCCAGCTTCTGGGAACTGCTCCTGAATCCCTGGGCATGGTGGCAATACGCGCACAACATGGGCGGCGCGGTGATTACGGGCTCGATTGTGATGGCGTCGGTGGGCGCGTTCTACCTGCTTTGGGGAAAGTTTGAGGCCCATGCGCGGATTTTCATACGCGTAGGCGTCATTGCCGGATTGATCTTCAGTGTTTTGCAGTTGTTTCCTACCGGCGACGGCCAGGGGCGGATGGTTGCTCTGCATCAACCTGTCACGCTAGCTGCGATGGAAGCACTGTTCGTGAGCCAAACCGGAGCGCCGCTGGTGATCCTCGGGCAGCCGAATGTGGCTGAGCGCAAGATCGATAATCCGATTGAGGTTCCGGACGCGCTCAGCTTTCTGACTTACCGGGCATGGAAGGCCGATGTGCGCGGGCTCGACGCGTTCCCATCGGACATGTGGCCGGAAAACATCGCGCTTCTTTATTACAGCTACCACATCATGGTTGGCTTGGGAACGATCTTCATCGCGATCATGCTGGTGGCGGCGTTTCTGCTATGGCGTGGCAAGCTATTTTCGACGCGATGGATGCTGTGGATTCTGATGCTGGCCTTGCCCTTTCCCTACATCGCCAACACCGCCGGATGGATGACGGCGGAACTTGGACGGCAGCCCTGGCTGGTCTATGGCCTGATGCGCACGGCAGAGGGATATTCGAAGATGGTCTCGGCGGGGAATGCGATGTTCACGCTGCTCGGATTTCTCGGGATTTACATGGTGCTGGGAATCCTGTTTCTGTTTCTGGTGCGCCGTGAGATTGAGCATGGACCGATCGCCGAGATGAGCACGGAACATTAGAGCGTGGGGCAAGCATTCGAGAGCAGGCAGAACAGGTTTTCCAGGCCGGTGGAGCAGGCCTTCCAGGCCTGCGTCAAAGAGACTCAGATGAAAGGGCTTTAGCCCCTGAGGGACACGATGGAAACTTTATGGTTCATGATCGTCGCCGTCATGGTAGCGGCTTACGTAGTGCTCGACGGGTTCGATCTCGGAGCCGGCGCGATTTACCTGGGTGCGGGAAAAACTGCCGACGAGCGCAGAAAAATCTTGCGCGCCATAGGTCCGGTGTGGGATGGCAATGAAGTCTGGCTGATCGCGGCCGGCGGAACGCTCTACTTCGCTTTCCCGTTGCTCTACGCCTCGAGCTTCAGCGGTTTCTACCTCCCGCTCATGATGGTCCTGTGGCTGCTCATGCTGCGGGGTATTGGCATCGAACTGCGCGCGCATATGGAGAATCCGGTCTGGATCGGCTTCTTCGATTTGATCTTCTGCGTTTCGAGCGCGCTGCTGGCGATTTTCTTCGGCGCGGCTCTAGGGAATGTAGTGCGCGGCGTGCCTTTGGGAGTTGATGGCTATTTCTTCGAGCCGCTGTGGACGAACTTCCGGGTGGGCACGAATACCGGAATCCTCGATTGGTATACGGTGCTCACGGGAGTGATTGCGCTGGTGACGCTGACGGCGCATGGATCGTTGTATATCGCGGTCAAGACGGACGGCGAGTTGAATCAGCGCACTCGCCGCATTGCACTGCGGGCGTGGCCCCCGCAGGTTTTCTTGACGATCCTCGGCCTGCTGGCGACTTGCTACGTGCAGCCAACCGTGCTCAACAACTACAAGCAGCACAGCATCGGATTTCTGATTCCTGTGATTGTGTTTGGCAGTCTTGGCACGATGATCTATGCCATCCGCAAAGAGCAGGACAAGCTGGCTTTTGTGGGCTCGGCTCTTTACATCGTGGGAATGCTGGTGGGGGCTGCATTCGCGCTGTATCCCGTGGTGTTGCCGGCGAGCACCGATCCTGCTCACAGAAGCCTGACCATCTACAACACTGCCGCCGGACGGCACGGACTCACCGTCGGGTTGACATGGTGGGTTCTGGGGATGGTTCTAGCTCTGGGATACTTCACTCTTTTATTTCGCATGTTTCGCGGAAAGGTGCGGCTGGAAGGGGAAGGGTACTGAGGCTTCCACCGAGTCGACTAGCCGATTCTCCTGCAGCCGGGCTTCGCCCTGGCCTGACAGCCGAGGCTGCTGTCTCTACATGGGCATCGCTGACGCCCTGTATAATCGAACTGTTTGAGCCATCCTGATTAATTCTTGGAGTGTGATCCCTTGAGTGCACATATGCCGTCTCATCCCGGGCAGCCAGCGCCGGGCCCGCAACCGTTGCCCGGAGTCGATGCCATCATTGCCGTGGGTTCGGGCAAGGGAGGCGTGGGCAAGACCACGCTCTCGGTGAACCTCGCCGTAGCTCTGGCTAAGATGGGACACAAAGTTGGTCTGCTTGACGCTGATGTTTACGGGCCGAACGTCCCGCTGATGCTGGGCGTAAGCGGCCAGCCGAAGACCGTTGGAGAAAACCGCATTCAGCCACTCGAGGCGTTCGGGCTGAAAGTGATTTCTGTCGGATTTCTCAATCCCGGGGACAAGCCCATCATCTGGCGCGGTCCCATGTTGCACCAGATCGTGAAGCAGTTCTTGGGCCTAGTGGAGTGGGGACATCTCGATTACATGGTCGTCGACTTGCCGCCGGGCACGGGCGACATCGCGTTGTCGCTGGTGCAGTCGGTGCCGCTGACCGGCGCGGTGGTGGTTTCGACTCCATCGGATGTTTCGTTGCAGGACGCACGCAAAGCCATCGAAATGTTCCGCCAGATGAAGGTCGACCTGGTCGGTGTGGTCGAGAACATGAGCTTCTTTACGTGTCCGCACTGTAACCACGAGATCGATATCTTCTCCCGGGGCGGGGCGGAGAAGATGGCGCAGAAGTTCAGCGTGCCGTTTCTCGGAAGCATCGAACTTGATCCTGAGGTGCGCAAGTCCGGGGACGGCGGGAAGCCGATCGTCCTCGAGGGCGAGAACTCGCCGCATGCCAAGTCGATCTTCGCATTCGCGCGAAATGTGATTGCGCGCGTGGGAGAGATCAAGGCCGGCGAAACTGCCAGCGTGATTCAGATCCAGTAAAAGCCTCAACACGGGGTGTCCCCTGTGTTAAATGGTTTGGCTAACGCTTCGAGAATCTCGACAGCCGCCAAACGGCATCCGGTTCGCCGTCTTTGAGCACCAAGTCTGCCATCGTCTCCCCCAAAGCCGGCCCATGTTTGAACCCATGCCCCGATCCGCCGCCTAGCAGCCATACGTTCTCCATCCGAGGATGGCGATCCATGACGAAATTGCTATCGTTCGTCTGCTCATACTGGCAGACGCGAGTCTCAACCAGCGGAGCGTCTTTCATCGCGGGAAAGCGGAAGGCAATATACTCGCGAACCCGCTTCAGCGTCGCCTGACTGACCACGCGCTCGCCGTTCGTAGGGTCGAACGCGCCGCCGCGCGTATCGTCGGCCACCTTGAATCCGCGCTGGTCGTTGCCTGGGATGCCGTAAAAGAAGCGCTCGCCGTGGTCGCCCCACACCGGAAGATGCTCGTCGGTGAAGCGGGAGTCTCCGGCGGGCGTGCCGAAGAAAAAAATGTCCTGCTTGGTAGGACGAATTACGCTGCCTAAGGTTTCCGGAAAGAGCTTCCCCATCCACGGGCCACAAGCGAACACATAAAAATCGGCGCGGAGGCGCGAGCCATCCGAGAGCGCCAGCCTACGAAGATCTGCTCCTTCAAGTCCGTCGGGCGAGACCGCGAGCTGACGGTAGGTGCCGCCCTCGGACACAAACGCGTCGACCACCGCCTGGCAACTGGCGCGGGCGTCAAGGTATCCGCATTCGGGTTCAAAGATACCCCAGTGGACGCCCTCAAAGTTGATCTGCGGCCAGCGCTTCTTCATCTCCGAAGTGGAGAACCCCCGGAACTTCATGCGCGCCTGGCGAAGCACGTCGAGCGAGCCCCGTTCGTAAGCATCGTCGCGGCTGCTGACCATCCAAAGTACGCCGGTTTGGTGAAGAAACTGCTTCTTCCAGCGGCGCTCATACTTCGCCCACAACTTGAGGGCGCGCGCGGCGGTTTCAGTGTAGGGCTGGTCAGGGCCATAGGTGCCGCGCATGATGCGGGTTTCGCCACCAGAAGAAGCGCGCGAGTTGCCCGGACCCCAGGCGTCGAGCAAGGTGACACGGGCTCCGCTTTCAAGAAGATGCAGCGCCGTCCAGCCGCCGAAAGCGCCGGCTCCGATGACGGCGATGTGAGGTTTGGATCTCATCATCATTGTTGTGGCAGAAGAGCCTTTAACCGCAAAGAAGACCACGAACGAACGCAGCGGAAGACCCTTGATCTCGCCTTTCTTTGCGCTCCTGGCGGCCTTTCTTTGCGATCTTTGCGGTCAAAGGCTTTTTCGCCGCCTGCTCAACTTTCATCCAAAAGCTCAGCGTTTGCATCTAAAATAGTAAGTGGATCACTAGGATTCTCGCCAAGCGAATGCTGCGTCAATTCAAGATAAACTAGTCTTGTGAGCAATGCCATCTGACCCCAATATCGGCAAGCGGGAACGCGAAGTTCTGACGGCGATCGTGGAAACTTTTATTTCCACGGGCGAGCCCGTCGGTTCGCGCACGCTGGCGCGGTCCAACCGCGAGGGCTTGAGTCCGGCGTCGATTCGCAATGTCATGGCCGACCTGTCAGACGCAGGGTTTCTGGAGCAGACCCATGCCTCGTCAGGACGCGTACCGACCACCGACGCTTACCGGTACTACGTCGAGCAGATTACGGGAACGGCACGCCTGGCGCCGCAGGAAGAAAGCCTGATTTCTGACTCGCTGACGGGCATTACCGATATTCCGGAGTTCATGGAGCGCACCTCGCATGTGTTGTCGCTGATTTCGCGCAACGTAGGCGTGACCGTGGCCACCACCGGCGCCAAGAATGCTCTGGAGCATGTGTACTTCTCGCGCCTGGGCGATCAGAAGGTGCTCGCTGTGCTGGTTACGCGTTCTGGCCTTGTGCGCGATCGCGTGTTGCGGCTCGATCTGCCACAGGCGGAACTCGACCTTGCCGCACGCTACATCAACGAGAATTTTCGCGGCTGGACCATGGAATCGATGCGCGCTGAACTCGGCCGGAGAATCGAGCAGGATCGCAGCGAATACGACCGCCTGATGGATTCGATCGAGCAACTTTACAAGCAAGGCGCGCTGGCTGCCGAAACGGGTTCGCAAGTAGTCTTCGTGGAAGGCGCAGCCAATCTGGTTACGGGGCAGGAAGACCGCAAACGTCTGCAAGAAATGCTGAAGACGCTCGAGGAGAAAGAGAAAGTCGCGCAACTGCTCGGGGCTTACCTCGACGTGAAGCAGGAAGCCGTGCGGGTTGTGATCGGCCTGGACGACGCGCTGCCTTCCATGCAGAACTTCGTGCTGATCGGAGCGCCGGCGCGCTCGGGTAGTGACATGTTTGGCTCGCTGGCGGTGATTGGCCCCACGCGCATGGACTATCAGCACACCATGACCGCGGTTTCCTACATCGCGCGGCTGTTCGACAAAATCTTGAATGAATCGGAGTAATCAGAGTTGTTTATGGCTAAAGCAAACGGTAGATCAGAAGTAGAGAAAGCTGCACTGGATCTAGATCACGAATTGCGGGCGGGCGATGGAGACGACAGCGTCACGGCAGTGAGCGGGGAATCTCTTGCATCAGAATCGGATTTGCAGAGGCTGAAGGCCGAGCTGGACTCTCTCCGTGACCGGTTGGCAAGGGCGCAGGCCGAATTCGATAATGCGCGCAAGCGGGCGATTAAGGAACAGCAGGAGTTTCGCGAGTACGCCGTGGCGGACGCGATCAAATCTTTATTGCCGGTAATGGATAGCCTCGAGCGCGCCCTGCAAGTCAAATCGAATGCAGCCGAACTGCGGGGCGGAGTGGAACTGATTTATAAGCAGCTAGAGGGCGCGCTGGCCAAGCTTTCGGTGCATCCCATTGTGTCGAAGGGCGAAGCGTTTGATCCTCGCCACCACGAAGCTGTCGAAATGGTAGATACCACGGAAGTTCCCGATCATCAGGTGGTTGAGGAGCTGCAACGCGGCTACAAGTTCAAAGACCGGCTGTTGCGGCCTGCGATGGTGAAGGTGGCCAGGAACCACGGGAAGTAAGTTCCGAGAGCTAGACCCGACAGGTTCGAGTGTCCGGGTAAGTTTTTTCATCGAGGAAAGGCGCCTATTCTGGCCACAAACGCAAAACGCGATTATTACGAAGTATTGTCGGTAACCCGTACGGTGAGCGATCAGGAACTGAAGAGCGCTTATCGCAAGCTTGCCATGCAGTACCATCCCGATCGGAATCCGAACAATCCAGATGCGGAAGAACGCTTCAAGGAAGTCACGGAAGCCTACGCGATACTGGCCGATTCCGAAAAGCGATCTCTTTATGATCGCTTCGGCCATGCCGGAGTGGGCAGTGCAGCCAGCTCGGGCTCGGGTTTCGAGGGCACGCCTTTCCAGGACCTGGGCGAAATCTTTGGCGAGTTTTTCGGCTTTGGCGATGTCCTCGGGGGCAGTGGGCGCCGCCGCAGCCGGGTGCAGCGCGGCGCAGATTTGCGCGAAGACTTAACCATCGAGTTCGAAGAGGCTGCATTCGGCGTGGAGAAGCACGTCATGGTGCGCCGTCATGAAGCCTGCGAGGATTGCCGGGGCTTCGGAACCGCGCCGGGCAAAGGTGCTACCACCTGCCGTTCGTGCGCCGGCCGTGGCCAGGTGCGGTATCAGCAGGGCTTCTTCAGCATCGCGCGCACCTGTCCTTCCTGCCAGGGAACGGGCAGCGTAATTACCGATCCCTGCCCGAAGTGCAAAGGCGAAGGCCGTCTGCTGCGGCAGCGCGCGGTCGATGCCAAAATTCCGGCAGGAGTGGAAGACGGCACTCGCATCCGCTTTACAGGCGGTGGCGAAGCCGGACCTTTCGGAGGGCCGGCGGGCGATCTATATCTGGTTCTGCACGTGAAGGAGCATCCGTTTTTTGTGCGGGAAGGGAATGATCTGCACTGCGTCGTCCCGCTGTCGGTGACGCAAGCCGCGATGGGCGCGGAGATTCGCGTGCCCACTCTCGAGGGCGAGCACACGCTCAAGGTTCCCGATGGCACCCAGCCCGGAACGACCCTTCGCGTCCGCAACAAGGGAGTGCCCGTGTTAAACGGACATGGCAAAGGCGATCTCTACGTGGAAGTTCGGGTGCAGATTCCGAGCAAGCTGAGCAAGCGCCAGAAGGAGCTGCTGCAGGAACTGGAAACCACGACGAAGGTGGACAACCAGCCAATGCTCCGGTCGCTGCTGGGTAAAGTGAAAGACATGTTTGGGTAGGACCAGTTCCCAGTTCTCAGTCCTCAGTAAAGTCGCCCGGCCTCCCACAAAGCTCATTCCGCCGAAATGTTGACAACCCTGGGCCTCTGGGGTTTGCTTTTCTGAGAACTGAGAACTGAGAACTGAGAACTGAGAACTGAGAACTGAGAAATGACAAATGACTCGCCGCCGCTTCATTGCCGACGAAGTTTCGGGCGACCGCGCTGCCTTGATTGGGGACCATGCGGATCATCTCTCTCGCGTGCTCCGTGCCCGCGTGGGGCAGGATTTCGATATTGCCACCGGCAGTGTCGTGCGCCGCGGAAGAATTTCCTTTGTAGGCGATGCCCGTGTTGACTTCGATCTAGGTGAAGAAATCTCAAGCACCTGCCTGGCCGAGATCACCCTCGTTCTCGCCGTTTTCAAGTTCGACCGGATGGAGTGGGCGATTGAGAAGTGCACCGAGCTCGGCGTCGCGCGGATCGTCCCGGTAATCGCGCGGCGCACAGACGCTCATCTGGCTGCAGCGTCAGCGAAGCGCGCCGAGCGCTGGAAACGCATTGCCCGGCAAGCGGCAGAACAGTCGCGCCGCGCCGCGCCGCCGGAGATTGTCGCGCCTATCAACATTGCGGAAGCGCTAAACCTCCCGGCAACCGTGCGGATTGTGCTGGCTGAGTCGGAAGACCAAATCCTGCTACGTGATGTTATCTCATCGGATTCCGCAGATGGCGGGATTGTCCTGGCGGTTGGTCCCGAGGGCGGCTGGACTCAAGGCGAATTGCAATCGTTCCAGCAAGCCGGATGGACTTCCGCCTCGCTAGGCAACACCATCCTCCGCGCCGAGACAGCCGCCATCGCTGCAACAGCCGTTGTGGCTTCCGCGCTGTAATCAATTTGAGTTCTCTCGGTTTTCCGAGTCGCGTTTCCTACGCTCCTGATCATGGTGGTATTCTGAGCCGCAATGGCTGTCTCCAAGTTGCAATCCCATCCTGCCCCGTTTGCTCCCGACGATCGCCAGCGCGAAGCCATTGAGCACATTCATGGGCCGATGCTGGTGGTGGCGGGCGCCGGCACCGGGAAAACTTCGGTATTGATCCACCGCATTGCCCACCTCGTTGAGCAGGAGCACGCCAAACCTGAAGAAGTATTGGCCCTCACCTACACGGTAGCGGCCGCCGGAGAGATGCGCGATCGCGTCCGCGCCCTGCTGGGCAAGCCGATTCACTCGGCAACTTTTCACGATTATTGCCTCGACCTGCTAAAGCGCTCGGGAAAAGACTTTGGCGTGCTCGATGAAAAAGATCTGTGGATTTATCTGCGCAAGAGAATCCACGAACTTCATCTCGAACACTACGTCCGCGCGGCAAATGTAGGGCAGTTTCTCAACGATTTACTGGGCTTCCTCAGCCGTTGTCACGACGAGCTGGTAACGCCGGAGCAGTACGCGGCCTACGTTGGCCGCTTGGAACGTGGCGAGACCCCGATACCCCGGGTTGCGAAATCCAAGGATCAGTTGAGCGACGCCGAAGTGATCGCGCGCTGCCAGGAAATTGCCCGCGTCTTTGCCACAACGGAAAAGTGGCTGCGCGAAGAAAACCTGGGCACATTCGGCCACATGATCACCCGAGCCCGCGAGCTGTTGACGACAGACGAAAGTGTGCTCGCTGCAGAGCGCACCCGCGCCCGCTTCATTCTGGTCGACGAGTTTCAGGATGCCAACTTCGCTCAGATCAAGGTTCTGGCCGCGCTGGCAGGAGCCCAAGCGAATGTCTTCGGTGTCGGAGATCCGGATCAAGCCATCTACCGTTTTCGTGGCGCATCCAGCGCGGCATTTCATTTGTTTCGCCGGCATTTTCCTGAGGCCAAGCTGGTTGTGCTGGGCAAGAACCGCCGTTCGACCACGCCTATTCTGCAATGTGCATTCGCCGTCGTCGACAAGAATCCTCCGGTGTTTGGAGCGGGCGATACCTTTGCCTACCGGCGGACTCCTCTCCAGTCGGCGCGCGAGGAACAAGCAAAGCAAGAAAGCAAAACGCTGTCCACCTTTCCCGTAGAAGCCATCTCCTTTGCCGCGAGGGATGCGGAGGCGCCCGACGTGGCTCGCATCATCGAGGAGACGCGACGACGTTCCCGTTGCAGATGGAAGGACTTCGGCGTTCTCTACCGCTCGCACATCCATCGCGACAACGTTGTCCAGGAACTAGCCGAGCGGGAAATTCCGTTCTCTATCGAGAACATGGACGTGAGCGATACCCCCGAGGTGCGGGATCTGTTCGCCTGCGTTGCGGTCGTCGTCGATCTGGCAGCCGATGCCAGCCTTTTTCGAGTAGCCGCCTTGCCGCAGTTCGATGTCGATCCGGAGCAGCTTCGGGCGGCTCTGCGCACGATTGCCAGGGGATCGAAAGAAGGAGCGATGATCCCGCTGGCCTCCGTCCTCGGCGAAGTCGCCGGTGGAAGAGCCGTGCTCGACGCCGTGCGCCGGGCGCGCGATGAAGTCAGCCAGAAGCAGGCTAAGGCGCACACGGCTTTGCAGTTGATCGCAAAACAATTCAGGCTCGACCTCAAATCCGCGATCCTGCAGGCCGCATTGAAGTTTGCCTCCGCCTGGGAAGAGAAGGCGACCACCAAGACCAAAGAACTGGGCGAATGGATCGAGTACCTGAATTACTTTCGCGAAGCGGGCGGCGTAATTCCCCTGACGTCGAAAGAAGACGAGGATGCCGTGCGCCTGATGACTGCGCACGGAGCCAAAGGGCTTGAGTTCGCACACGTCTTCATCCTGCGCGCCACCAGCGGTTCATTCCCCGCCAGTTACCGCGAGACTCTAGTCGAGTTTCCTCGCGAGCTGCGCGATCCGGATTCGGCTTCCACCAGCGATGACAAAACTCTCTACGATCAGGAAGAACGACGCCTCTTCTACGTGGCGATGACCCGTGCCAAAGATTCTCTGCACATTTACGGCAAGCAGGGCATCGGCCGCGACAAAACGCCCGCCGGACTGATGCGTGAACTCATCGGCAACGCGTCACTACAACCCTGGCTCAGGGCGCGTGCGGCCCTGCCTTCGCAGCCCGAACTGATCGACATCGCCGCCGCAGCCGACTCAGCTTATCCCCAGGGCTCCCGGCTCCCAGCTTGGCTTGCACTTCCGCCAATCGAGGGACTGGACGCGCGATTGAGCGCCACCGCGGTCGAAACGTACGAGAATTGTCCTTTGCAGTTCAAATTCGAACGCGAATGGAAGTTGGCCCGACAGGTTCACGCCGCCATGCAATATGGCGCAGCTATGCACCGTGTGCTCCGCACTTATTACGATTCCGCGCGCCTGGGCCGGACCAAGGGTGACGAAGAGTTGCTGCAACTCTTTCGTGACGACCTGACTGCCTCTGGAATCCAGGATACCTATCAGCGTGAACTCTACATGAAGCAGGGGATGGAGCAGTTGCAGGATTTTCTTGCCGGCACCCGCTCAGCCCCGGCACCCGAAGTTCTGCACACCGAAGAATGGTTCGACGTCCAGATCGCTGGAACGAAAGTTGCCGGCCGCATCGACCGGATCGACCGCGCTGCCGATGACGGCGTACACATCGTCGACTACAAGACCGGCAAAGCTCGCTCGCAGGAGGACGCCGACGAAAGCCTCCAACTTTCCATCTATGCCATGGCCGCACGCGAAAAGTGGGGATACCGCGCCGACGCACTCGTCTTTCATAATCTCGAAGGCAACGTCCCCGTTTTCTCGAGGCGCTCGGAGTTCCAATTGGAGAGAGCGCGAGACCGAGTGCTGGCTGTGGCGCGCGGCATTGCCGCAGGCGACTTCGAACCGGAACCAGGCTTTCACTGTAATTTCTGCGCCTTCCGTGGATTGTGCCCGGCTCAGGAAAAGCGCGTTCCGGCGAAGAGTGCCGAAGGCTGATCACAAGCTCGCTGATCAACGCCCCAGTGAGCCCAAGCGCGAACTTCCGCACAAAAACTTAGGGGACGCTTTCGGCGTCCCCCTTTTTTGACTTCGTACTGACTTTCTTAATGCTTCTTTTTCTTTTTTGCCTTTTTCTTGGTTGCCATTGTTTCTATTCTCCCTTCCATTGTTCATGGAAAAATCTGCAACGATCATTTGTTGCAACTAATTGATTGTATAGAGTTAATGAAAAATGAAGTCAAGAAAAAAATGCACGCACCGAACGGGCGGTGTTGTACCAAAGTCATGGAGAGACGAGAGCGAAACATAAAATTCTAATGTTGCTCCGTCCAAAGCACACTTCGCGCAAGCATTCGCAGCAAGAAAAAAACGGCAGCAATCTGTCGTGCGTCTCTCGCTTCTGCGTGTGCGATGAATCGATCGGCGACGCAATCAGTTCGCAGAAGCCCATCGTTTTCGCAGGCTGCTGCATCTATAATGACAGTGCGAGATCTTCGCGGGAGCATGATCAATGGCGGCTTTCGATGAGGTTGTCATCATTTCTGGTTGTCGCACGGCAGTGGGAAAATTCCAGGGCAGTCTCACCGATTTGAGTGCTCCGCAGCTCGGCGCAGTAGTCGTGCGCGAGGCCGTGAAGCGCGCTGGATTGAACTCCGATCAAGTCGATGAATGCATTATGGGCAACGTCCTTCCCGCCGGCTTGGGCCAAAATCCGGCGCGGCAAGCCGCAATTTTCGGAGGATTGTCGCCCGCCACAGGTGCCATGACAATCAACAAAGTTTGTGGCTCGGGATTGAAAGCGGTAGCTCTCGCGGCGCAAGCAGTGCAGACCGGAAACAGTTCCATCGTCGTCGCAGGCGGCATGGAATCCATGACCAACGCTCCGTATCTCCTCCCGCAAGCGCGAAAGGGATACCGCCTCGGTAACGGCAAAGTGATCGACTCCATGGTGCACGACGGTCTCTGGGATGTTTACAACGACTACCACATGGGCATCACCGGCGAGAACGTGGCGGAGAAGTACGGCATCACGCGCGAAGAGCAGGATGAATTTGCCGTGCACTCGCACCGCAAAGCAGTCGCCGCGATGAAGGAGTGCCGCTTCAAGTCGCAGATTGTCCCGGTAGAAATCCCTGCGAAGAAAAAAGGCGAAGCCCCGGTCCTCTTCGAGAAAGACGAATCCCCGCGCGAAGATACCACCATCGAGGTCCTCCGCTCGCTCAAACCCGCGTTCAAGAAAGACGGCACCGTGACTGCCGGCAACGCTCCCGGAGTAAATGACGGAGCCGCGGCCGTGGTCGTGACCAGTGCGCAACGGGCGAAAGAACGCGGAGTCGAGCCGATGGTTCGAATCGTGGCGCAAGCCACCAGCGGCGTCGAACCCAAGTGGGTGATGATGGCTCCCGTGGGCGCAGTGCGAACCATCTGGGAAAAGACCGGGTGGAAGAAAGATGACGTCGATCTCTACGAACTGAATGAAGCATTCTCGGTGCAGGCGCTGGGCGTGATGCGCGAACTTGGTCTCGATCCTAATAAAGTGAACGTGAATGGCGGCGCAGTCGCCATCGGGCATCCCATCGGAGCCAGCGGCGCCCGCGTACTCGTCACCTTAATCTATGAAATGACCCGCCGCAATGCGAAGCGTGGAATCGCCGCGCTGTGCCTCGGCGGAGGCAACGCCGTCGCGATGGCAGTGGAGAGAGACTAGAGGGCCGCTAGCTTGAAGTGGCAGCAGCAGCCGCGGTGTGCAGCGTCACGGTGAATACAGCTCCCCCTCCGGGAGCGTTCGCCGCTTCGATGGTTCCGTTGTGTTCCTTCATTACCGCCTTGCAGATGCTCAGCCCAAGCCCGGTGCCGCGCCCCGGCCGCTTCGTGGTGTAAAAGGGATCGAAGATGCTGCCCAGAATGTCGCCAGGAATCCCCGGACCGTCATCGTGAAAGCTGGCCCAGGCCGATTCTCCGTTCGTTCCCAATCGGATGCGTAACGTTCCCTTATCGCGAGCTTCCCGAATCGCCTGCTCAGCGTTCAGAATCAAGTTCAAAAAAACTTGCATCAACTGGTGCGGATCGGCTTGCACGTAAGGCAGCCCCGGTTCGCGCAGAAAGTCGACCGTGATGTTGTTTTTCCGCAGCGAGTAGGCGTGCAGATTGAGCGTGCGCTCTACGATCTCTCCAAGATTGACCGGAGTTTTTCCGGGTGCCGGCGGCCTCGAGAAATAGGTCAAGTTGTGAACAATCTCGGCAGCGCGGCGGGCCTGCTGCTGCAAAATACCAATTTGCTTGCGCGCCGCGTCCGTGGTTTGACTGTCTTGCAGAAGTTCGCTCACCCCCAGAATGCTGGTCAGGGGATTATTAAGTTCGTGAGCCACGCCGCCAATCATCGCGCCCATGGCCGCGAGCCGTTCGCTCTGCACGATCTGGTGCTCGAGTTTCTTCTCCACCGTGATGTCGCGTACGGAAACGATCACGCCGCCGGGCTTCGATTCCGCATCAAAGAACTGGCTGGCGGAAGCGCGCATCGTTCGCCAGCTGCCGTCCCGATGCCGCGCTCCGTACTCCGCTGCGCCAAAAATCCGGATCCCGGAAGCTACATCATGGTGCAGCGCCACCAGTTCCGGCGAATGATCCTCAGTCTCTGAAATTTTCTTACCCAACAGATCGTCAGGTAGGTACCCCAGCAGGTCGCGCACCCGGGAACTCACAAACGTGTAGCGCTGCTGCAGATCGATCACCAGAATCAGGTCAGGGAAGCCTTCCAGCAGATGCCTGCGGAATTCTTCCTGCTGCAGCAGTTGCCGCTCCAGCTTGCGCCTTTCCGTCACGTCGACCAGCGTGCCCTGGTAACGAATCAGCTTGCCGGCCGCATCCCACACGGCACGCGACGACTCCAGGAAAACCGCGCTTGTTCCATCCTTCTTGCGCAGCGTGATCTCGCGAGCCCGCACTCCGCCGCGATCGTCGGGAGCTCGCCCCAGCACGGGCTCTTCTGCGGGATCGACGTTCAGCCTGCTCGGGTCAAGCGCCAGCAGCTCATCTTTCGTCGCATATCCCAAAATGCTCACTAAAGCAGGATTCGCGTCCAGCAGCCTGCCTTCCGGCGTGCTGAAGTACGCGCCTTCCTGCAGAGTCTCGAAAAGTTCGGTGAAGCGCAGCTCTTTTTCGTGCTGTCCGGTCACATCCCGTCCCAGCACACTCACTCCAACCACTTCGCCGCTTTTCACAATCGCATTCAGCACGCAATCGAAAAAAAGCGGTCGCGGATTGTTCTTCAAACGCACCCGGACCGTGCCAGTCCAGTGTCTCTTCTCCAGAAAGCGGCTCAGCCCTGACTCCACGCTTTCGCGAGTCGGATCTTCGAGGAAGTCGAAAAACTTCTTTCCCACGATCTCAGTAAAGGGAAGCGCAAGCAGTTCGCTCACGCTTTTATTGACCGTGCGCAAGGTGCCGTCCAGAGAAACGGCGCAGGCGGCATCTTCGAAGGAATCGATCAGCTCCTTAAAACTGCGCTGCGACCGCGCAATCATCTCGTTCAGCTGGTCGAGTTGCTGCTCTGAGGGAGCCGCGCCCACGTGCTCCTGCAAACCCTGCAGCAGCATTTTGAGTTCCACGACTTCCCGCCGCCGCCCGTAGGCGTAAACCGCCAAGAGCACGGCCAACAGCAGCACGCCCAAAGCCACCGGACCCAAATAGTAAGGCAGGGTTTCCAGCCGCTCCCAGGCAAGGTAGGCAAAGCCCGCCGCCAGCAGGACCATGAACAACAGAATCCATCGCCAAAGCTGCGATTCTTCACGCTCCAGATTTTTTGTGGGGCGGTCCTGCGCGGCGCGGGGATGTCGGGTATCTGAAGAATCCTGCGTCATGGGGAGAACACCCGGTCTCGCGTTCGTGGAACGACAAGACCTCCAATCATTAAACCACCGTAATTATACTGGCCGAGGCAAAGCTATCGTTGCCAGCCTCGCACAATTTGGTTACTTCAGTGCGATTAGGGTCGTCGTGCACGTCTGCATTGACTTGCCATAGCTTGGCTCCTAATATGGCGGCGCAGAGAGCGTGCTCTCAAGTGATCGGCGAAACCATTTCGCACTACCGCATCGTTGAGAAGATCGGCGGTGGCGGCATGGGCGTCGTCTACAAAGCGGCGGACCTCAAGCTCGGCCGCAAGGTAGCCCTGAAGTTCCTTCCCGACGATCTCGCCCACGACGCGCAAGCTCTCAGCCGTTTCCAACGGGAGGCCAAGGCTGCATCCTCCCTGAACCACCCGAACATTTGCACCATTTACGAGATCGATGAGGCCGACGGCCGAACCTTCATCGCCATGGAACTGCTGGAGGGCCAGACCCTCCGCCACCGCATCGCTGGCAAGCCGATGGAAATCGAGACAGTGCTCGATCTGGGCATCCAGATCGCGGATGCTCTCGACGCAGCGCACGCAAAGGGTATCGTTCATCGGGACATCAAGCCCGCGAACATCTTCGTCACGAATCGAGGTCAGGCGAAGATTCTCGACTTCGGACTGGCCAAGGTGTCGCGGAGGCAAGAGTGCGTTGCCCTGAGCGCATCGACCATCGAGTCCGAGGAACATCTGACGAGTCCGGGTAGTGCGCTGGGCACTGTGGCGTATATGTCCCCCGAGCAGGTTCGAGGCAAGGAACTCGACTCTCGCACCGACCTGTTCTCGTTCGGGGCGGTGCTCTACGAGATGTGTACGGGCACGCTACCGTTTCGGGGCGACACTTCAGCGCTGATCTTCAACGCCATCCTGGAGCACCCGCCTGTGCCCCCAGTGCGGATCAATCCCGACATACCCCCCAAGTTGGAAGAGGTCATCGATAAAGCCTTGGAGAAAGATCGCAACATTCGCTGCCAGTCCGCAGCCGAGCTAAGAGCCGACCTGACTCGCTTGAAGCGGGACAGGGAATCAAACAAGACTGTACCGAGTGGCAACGCGATTTTAAGTCGGTCGCGTCGGACGATGGTAGTAAGCACCGTGGCTCTTGCCTTCGTCATCGCTGCGCTGATTGCAGGGGGATGGTTCTATTTCGGTCGCAGCCACGACAACATCGACTCTATAGCCGTGTTGCCGTTTGTGGAAACCAGTGGTGACCCGAATGTTGAATATCTGAGCGACGGCATAACCGAGGGCGTGATTGATAGCCTGTCTCGACTACCTCAACTGCGGGTGATGGCGTGGAGCACGGTGTCCCATTACAAAAGCCGGGACACCGATCCACAGAAGGTGGGTCGCGATCTGAATGTCCGCGCAGTGCTGGCTGGCACATTTGTCCAGCACGGTGACACGGTACAGGTTCGGGCGGAACTCGTTAATGTCACCAACGGTTCAGAACTTTGGGGCGATCAATACACCGGGAAGCTTGCCGACGCGTTGACGCTCCAAGAGGACATAGTGAAAGAAGTTTCGGAGAAGCTGCGGGCTCGTCTAAGCAGCGAGGAAAAGGGCAGACTGACCGGGCAACACGAAACCAACGCTGAGTCTTATCAGTTGTATCTGAAAGGCCGCTATTATTGGAGCAAAGGTACACTCGAGGGCCTGGAGAAAGGCGTCGAGTACTTCGAGCAGGCTATTGAGAAAGACCCCAACAATGCTCAAGCCTACGCGGGACTAGCCGACTGTTATGACGACCTCGGAGGAGGCGCCGTTTTCCGGCCACCGGATGAAACTTTTCCAAAGGCAAAAGCGGCAGCCACGAAGGCGCTGGAAATCGACGACAAACTTGCTGAAGCGCACACGGCCCTGGGGTGGGTCAAATGGGGCTACGAATGGGACTGGACGGGGGCCGAACGGGAATTCAAGCGAGGCATCGAACTAAAACCCAGCAGCGCGATTGCCCACTTTCGTTACGCCGAGTACTTAGTCACAATGGGGCGTTTCGATGAGGGGTTGGCCGAGAGCAGACGGGTACAAGAGATTGATCCGCTCTCGCCGCGGATGGTGGGGGGATTGGCCGACCACTACTTGTTTGCGCACCGCTACGATGAAGCTATTGAGCAATACAAGAAAGCGATCGAGCTTGATCCGACAGTGACGTGGGTGCATTCAGACCTCGGTCTGGCTTATGCCCGCAAAGGAATGTACACCGAGGCCATCGCCGAGAACGAGAAGATGGGGGCATCCGCCTATGCAGTTTCTGCTGGGAATCAAGAGGTTGCAGCGGGGCTCGCTTGGGTCTATGCAAAGTCAGGGAGGCGAAATGATGCCCTCAGTATCCTCGAACAATTCAAGCAGCTATCCTCACGAACATATGTGGACTTTTATCTCGTGGGAGCGATCTACGCCGGGTTAGGCGAGAAGGACCGAGCGTTCGAATCGTTGGAGCGGGGCTACAAGGATCGTTCCGGCAGCATGGTTTACCTTAAGGTAGACGCATTTTGGGATGAACTGCGCCCCGACCCGCGCTACGCCGATCTGCTGCGCCGCATCGGCCTGCCCACGAGCGCTTCGATCCCATGATCGGCCTGAAAAAATACCCCTTTCGAACAATCGTATGTAGTCCTGTCCGATGGAAAGTCTTTTCACTCTACCCCTGCTGGTGAAACCGGTGTATCGTGAAGCGCCGTTTTTGAAGGCGAAAAGGAGAGATTTATGAAACTGCGCTCGGTGTTTTGCATTGCGATCGTTGCGGCCGGAATGTTGACGGTCCCATCGGCGAACGCTCAGGAACAGTATCTCGGAGAAATCAGATTCGTAGCTTTCAATTTTGCCCCGGTAGGGTGGGCCCTCTGCAATGGGCAGATTATGCCGATCGCGCAGAACCAGGCCCTTTTTTCACTTCTCGGAACCTACTACGGTGGCGACGGCACGACCACCTTTGCCCTGCCCAATCTTCAGGGAAGGATGCCGATCGGCGTAGGTTCCGCGGCCGGTGGCACTTACTACCTGGGCCAGCCCGGAGGACAGTCGAGCGTCACCCTGACCGTCAACCAGATGCCGAAACATAGTCACGCCCTGCGCGCCAGCAGCACCACGGCAAACACCAAGGCGCCCGCGGGCGCGGTGCTGGCCAATAATTCCACCAGTGCAACTTACAGTACAGTCACTCCGGATGTAAGCCTGAGCGGCAGATCCGTCAGCACCGTCGGCGGAAGCCAGCCGGTGCCAACTATGCCCCCATACCTGGGGCTCACCTGCATCATTGCTCTGGAAGGCATCTATCCGTCCCGTAGCTGACGGAAATTCCCGCTTCAGGACGGTAGTGGTGCAGTTCGCCCAAATTCCGAGGTAGGGCAAGTCGGATGTCCAGTCGAGCGAAGCTCGACTTCTCCTCGATGCCCGAGGCAAACCGCACCACTACCACAGAGCCCTGAATAATCCACAGCCCCACCCTGTGACATCCGTCACAGCCACGCCTGCCCTCGAGCGCGTACCTTAATTACATTCCGGAATCAGGCCTCGGTGTGCCGACGGCGGCACGAAGGATCTCGCCCGGAGCACGCATGCTCTACAAGACCCTCAGCGCCGCGGTCTACGGCATCGACGCCAACATTATTCAGGTGGAAGTCGACTGCTCCGGCATCAAGACCGACCAGGACCACTTCCACACCGTCGGCCTGCCCGACGCCGCCGTCCGCGAAAGCCGCGACCGCGTCCGCGCCGCCCTGAAAAACTGCGGCTACGATATCCCGCCCACCCACATAACCATCAACCTCGCCCCCGCCGACATAAAGAAAGAAGGTTCCGGATTCGACTTGCCGATGGCGTTAGGGATAGTAGGCGCCTACGGCGGCCTGACTCAGAAGACGATCGAAGACTGCCTCTTCATCGGCGAACTGGGTCTCGACGGCGGCGTCCGCGGCATTCGCGGAACCCTCCCCATCGCCCTCGAAGCCCGCACCCGCAAGATTTCCAAGCTGGTCGTCCCCGAAGCCAACGCCCGCGAAGCCGCCATGGTCGGCGGAGTCGATGTCTACCCCGTTCGCTCCCTGCTCGACGTAATCCACTTCGTAAACTCCGGCAACGGAATCGTCCCGCTGAAAGCCGACGGCGACGCGCTGCTAAAAGAGTCGCAGGAATTCCTCGTCGACTTCAAAGACGTCCGCGGCCAGCAAACCGCCAAGCGCGCTATCGAAATCTCCTGCGCCGGAGGCCACAACATCTTAATGATCGGCCCGCCCGGCTCCGGCAAAACCATGCTGGCCAAGCGCATGCCGACAATCCTCCCGCCTCTGACTTTCGAAGAAGCGCTCGAAACCACAAAGATTCACAGTGTAGCCGGAGTCCTCGACCCCGGCAGCGGCCTCGTCGGCAAACGCCCGTATCGTTCCCCGCACCACACCATCTCCGACGCCGGCCTCATCGGCGGAGGCGTGATTCCGCGCCCCGGCGAAGTCTCGCTCTCCCACAACGGATTGCTCTTTCTCGACGAACTCCCCGAATTCCCCCGCAACGTCCTAGAAGTCCTCCGCCAGCCGCTAGAAGACGGCTCCGTCACCATAGCCCGCGCCGCCATGGCCCTGACGTTCCCCGCGCGTTTCATGCTCGCCGCCGCGATGAACCCCTGCCCCTGCGGCTTTCGCAATGACCGCACCCGCGAATGCCAGTGCACAACACCCATGATCCAGCGCTACATCTCGAAAATCTCCGGCCCGCTCATGGATCGCATCGATATCCACATCGACGTCCCGGCCGTGAACTACAAAGAAATGCGCTCCACCAACGAACCCGAAAGCTCAGCAAAAATCCGCGAGCGCGTAATGCGCACCCGCCAAAAGCAGCTCGAGCGCTTCGCCTCCTCCCGCGAAAAAATCTATTGCAACGCCCAAATGTCGTCCCGCCACATCCGCCTCTTCTGCGATCTTTCCCCGGACTGCGAACGCCTCCTCGAGCGCGCCATGACCCAGCAGGGCCTAAGCGCCCGCGCCCACGACCGCATCCTGAAAGTAGCCCGCACCATCGCCGACATCGAACAAACGCAATCCATCGAACCCAAACACATAGCCGAAGCCATCCAATACCGCTCTCTCGACCGAACCTATTGGACTTAGCTTAATCGCCGGCTAACCCCACCCTTCACCGATCACAACTTGTTGGCAAGCAGGCACACGGCCAACATAAACACGTAAATCCCTGAGAGTCCCGCACCCAAAACGAATGCTTGCGTTAGCCAGAATCGCTTCTTTAGATATACCGTCTGCCGGTGGATGAAGTTCGGAAACAGGACAGCCGTCCAGTACACCGCCTGTACCATCGGCGCCCCACGATACATTTTCGTAAGCACCAGATAGAGAATGGCTATCACCAGAGCGCTTGATACCGATAACCAAAAGGCGATCCGTCGTTCGCCCGGCGAAAGTTTTGGCCCGCCAACAGCGCATCGCTGCAACATTTCGAGTGTCATCGTGTCGTCTCCTTTGATCTGCTTGGAAGCAGAACCATAAATTTGTGGGTGCAAGTGCGCGTCGATAGCTCCGCTTACCACGTCGACGATCAATCCCACGGAGGCGCGCTGGCTTGCCAGCACGGCGCCGAATTCCTCGCCGTAACGCGCCCGCCACCGCGCGGGATAAAGCCGCAGCATCCAGTTCATGCGCTGGCCAGTCTCCGCTGCCCAGTGCGTGCCACCGCCATCATGGAATTCAGGCGTGCCCGCAAAGCGCCCTCGCCCAGCGCCGTGAGGCGGTAGGGATTGCGGCGGTCTTCGCTCTTAAGCGGCTCGATCAGTCCGCGCCCCTCTAGCCGGGCCAGGGCCCCATACAGAGTTCCCGGCCCCAGACGCACTCCGGCAATGGTTTCTATGTCTTCTGTCATGGCATAACCGTGCCTGGGCCCCTCGGCCAGGCTCACCAGAATCAGCAAGGCTGGCTCCGAGAACCTGCCAAAATCGTCCAGATCGGCATCGTCCTTGGTCTTTCGAGTCATAAGTATCGTCCCGCGTAATACGTTACGAGTATTACGCACAGTGATATAGTACGTGCAACGTACTAACGTGTCAAGAAAAAACTGCGCCCGCTGTGGAATCCTCGGCCTGCCCGCCCTCAGCACGAACCTCCGGACATTCCCGGACTTTGCCCGAGCCGGTCTACACCCCACCGGGGTGCGATTGACCCAACCCTCCCAACATGTTATAAATGCTCGTTTTGCACTGGAGCGGTCGGAGCAGAGCCCTATTTCCCTCCAGCCAGCCCGAGTGCAAACTCCGACGCGGCCAAACTCCAACTCTCCGTTGAAGGTTTGCGGTGGAAGCGTGTTCGGAATTCCGGCGACCGGATCCTTCGTATGCTGCACTGGGCGTGCTCAAACAGGGGACGTTGCGCCGGAAGGCGATATCGAAACACGTTTATAAATTCCTGATAATCGACTCATTTGGAGGACTCTTTATGCGCACCTGGCTCGCTACGGCTGCGTTCCAAGGACGCCGCGTGGTATCTGGTCTCCTGAAAAATACACTCCTGAAAAAAACTTTCTCCCTGGCCACTCTGCTCACCTTCGGCGCGACCACCGCCTTAGCTCAATCCTCCGGTGAAGCCGGCGGCGAAGCCTCACTCAAACTCCCCGACCTTTCCTCGGTCAACTTCCTCGGCAGCTGGGCTATCGACGGCCACCGCCTGCTCCTGATCGGCATTCTCTTCTGCATCTTCGGACTCGGCTTCGGCATGGTCATCTACCTACGCCTCAAGAACCTGCCCGTACACCGTTCCATGCGGGAAATTTCCGAACTGATCTACGAAACCTGCAAGACCTACCTGATCACGCAAGGCCGCTTCATTTTGTTCCTGTGGGTGTTCATCGCGGTCATCATCACCTTATATTTCGGATGGCTCAAGCCCGTTCCCGGCAAATCGGTCGCACTCACGCTCCCCATCATTCTTCTTTTCAGCCTGGTCGGCATCGCCGGCAGCTACGGAGTGGCCTGGTTCGGCATCCGCGTAAACACTTTCGCCAACTCGCGCACCGCCTTCGCCGCCCTGCCCGGCAAGCCGTTCCCGGTCTACCAGATTCCTCTCGAAGCGGGAATGTCCATCGGCATGATGCTCATCAGCGTCGAACTCCTCATCATGCTGATCATCCTGCTCTTCGTCCCCGGCGACTACGCCGGCCCCTGCTTCATCGGATTCGCCATCGGCGAATCTCTCGGCGCGGCCGCGCTCCGCATCGCCGGCGGCATCTTCACGAAAATCGCCGACATCGGCTCCGACCTCATGAAGATCGTCTTCAAAATTAAAGAAGACGACGCCCGCAACCCCGGCGTAATCGCTGACTGCACCGGCGACAACGCCGGCGACTCCGTCGGACCCTCCGCCGACGGCTTCGAAACCTACGGCGTAACCGGCGTAGCGCTGATCACCTTCATTCTCCTGGGCGTAAAAAACGCCGACGTCCAAGTCCAGTTGCTGGTCTGGATCTTCGTCATGCGCGTCATGATGCTGGTCGCCAGCGCCATCTCCTACTTCCTCAACGGCGCAATCGCGAAAGCCCGCTTCGGCAACGCCGCCGACATGGATTTTGAAACGCCGCTGACCACACTTGTCTGGCTCACTTCGATCGTCTCCATCGCCCTAACCTTCCTGGTTTCGTACTACATAATTCCCGGTCTCGGCAACGACGCTTCCCAGTGGTGGAAGCTGGCCGCCATCATCTCGTGCGGAACCCTGGCCGGAGCGCTGATTCCTGAACTCGTGAAGTCCTTCACCTCCACCGGATCGCGCCACGTGAAGGAAGTCGTCACCTCCGCCGAAGAAGGCGGAGCATCCCTCGGCATCCTCTCCGGCTTCGTAGCCGGCAACTTCTCCGGCTACTACCTCGGCCTCTCGATGGTCCTGCTGATGTCCATCGCGTATTACTTCAGCACGCTAGGCTTGGCAATCGCTGCAACCATGCTAGCCCCAGCAGTGTTCGCTTTCGGATTAGTAGCTTTCGGATTCTTAGGCATGGGCCCGGTAACCATCGCCGTCGATTCCTACGGCCCGGTCACCGACAACGCCCAATCCGTCTACGAACTTTCCCTGATCGAGCAGGTTCCAAACGTAGAAGCCGAAATCAAGAAAGATTTCAACATGTCGATCAACTTCGAGCGCGCCAAGCACCTGCTCGAAGCCAACGACGGCGCAGGCAACACCTTCAAAGCCACGGCGAAACCGGTATTGATCGGCACCGCCGTGGTAGGCGCCACCACCATGATTTTCTCGATCATCATGGCACTAACCGCCGGCCTAACCGCCGACGTCGACAAGCTCTCGCTCCTGCATGCCCCATTCTTCCTCGGCCTCATCACCGGCGGAGCCATGATTTACTGGTTCACCGGAGCATCCACTCAGGCCGTAACCACCGGCGCCTACCGCGCCGTCGAGTTCATCAAAGCCAACATCAAGCTCGAAGGCGTGACCAAGGCCTCGGTAGAGGACAGCAAGAAGGTAGTAGAAATCTGCACCAAATACGCGCAGAAAGGCATGCTGAATATATTCATCGCGGTCTTCTTCGGCACGCTGGCCTTCGCCTTCGTCGAGCCGTTCTTCTTCGTCGGCTACTTAATCTCGATCGCGATCTTCGGCCTCTACCAGGCCATCTTCATGGCCAACGCCGGCGCCGCCTGGGACAACGCAAAAAAGATCGTAGAAGTAGAAATGAAGCAGAAGGGAACTCCCCTCCACGACGCCACGGTAGTAGGCGACACCGTAGGCGACCCCTTCAAAGACACGTCCTCAGTAGCCCTGAATCCAGTAATCAAGTTCACTACGCTTTTCGGCCTGCTCGCAGTAGAGCTGGCAGTAACGCTAACCCGCGACCAGGGCGCAACCATCACAAACGTGCTAGCGTTAGTGTTCTTCCTGATCTCCTTCACCTTCGTCTACCGCTCCTTCTACAGCATGCGAATCAGAAGCGGCAACGCAGAGTAAGCCACAACCTGTCGGAGAGAACAAAGCGCCATCCGGCCTGCCGGATGGCGCTTCTTCTTTTCACACCTGGGCTCTCAAATTACAAAATTACCCGATTACGAAATTACCAAATTCCCATCAGTTCGGTCCCTTCATCTTGTCCTTAACGCTATGCGCCAGCTTCTCGATCTCCTCCGCTTTCTTAACCACGTCGAGCGACAGAACATTCTCACTCGATTTGTCCACGGAGTCCTTCAGTTCCACCGCCAGCTTCAGCAGTTTGTCAGTATCGGCCTTAAGCAAGGCCTGCCGCGACAGGTTGGCTTTCTTCGCCAAGTCACGAGCCAGCCGTTCCTGGACCTCGTCCCCATCCCCCGTCGAAGGGGCGGCGGACGGAATTGCCCTGGGAGGCGGGCCCGGAGCCGGCGTCTGCGCCTTGCCGGCAATCGCGAACACCAAACAGAGAGAAAGAGTCCAGGCGATTCGTGGGAGTTGCATAGTGTCCTCGAAAACGGGGCGTGGACCTACCTGCCCGTTCCTAAAGTATGACACTTCCGGCAGGGACAAGGAACGATAAACGTTCGAGGCAAAACCCGAGGAGAAAAGTGGGAAGCGAAGCCTGAGTCGCGAAGCGCGAAGCCGTGAAGCCGCAAAGTCGCGACAGCGACGACATTCACTAGCCCCGCACGTAAGTGCGGGGTAGGCCACCGAGCAAAGAACCAAGTCCCTTCAGGGACGGCAGCACCCCGACCCAAATGCCGCCCGGCAGCTCGGGATCTCGACTGCCGCTCTCACTGGGTACCAGGTACTGGCAACTGGGTACTAGTTCCTACAGCGCGCTCATATTCGCCAAGAACTCGCCATTCGACTTCGTCTTGCTCAACTTGTCGATCAGCAACTCCATGGCTTCCACCGGAGACAGCGGGTTCAGCACCTTGCGCAGCACCCAGATCCGCGACAAATCTTCCCGCGGAATCAAGAGTTCTTCCTTACGCGTGCCCGACCGCTGAATATCGATCGCCGGAAACACCCGCTTATCCACCAGCTTGCGCTCCAGGATAATTTCTGAGTTACCAGTTCCCTTGAACTCTTCAAAGATCACATCATCCATGCGCGACCCGGTGTCAATTAAGGCGGTGGCAATAATGGTTAAAGACCCGCCTTCTTCAATATTCCGCGCCGACCCAAAGAACCGCTTCGGCCGCTGCAACGCATTCGAATCCACGCCGCCCGAAAGCACCTTCCCCGAAGGCGGAACAATCGTGTTATAAGCGCGAGCCAACCGCGTAATCGAATCGAGAAGAATCACCACATCGCGCTTGTGCTCAACCAACCGCTTAGCCTTCTCAATCACCATCTCAGCAACTTGTACGTGCCGCGCCGCCGGCTCATCAAAAGTCGAAGAAATTACTTCGCCCTTCACCGACCGCTGCATATCGGTCACTTCTTCCGGCCGCTCATCAATCAGCAGCACCATCAAAACCACTTCCGGATGGTTCGTAGTAATCGAGTTCGCCACATTCTGCAGCAGCATCGTCTTGCCGGCCCGCGGAGGAGAAACAATCAACCCGCGCTGCCCCTTACCAAGCGGCGTCAGCAAATCCATCACCCGAGCGCTCGCATTCTCGCGAGTAGTCTCCAGCTTCAACCGCTCCTGCGGATAAAGCGGCGTCAGATTGTCGAACAGAATCTTGTTCCGCGCCTCATCCGGCGACTCAAAATTCACCGCCTCAATCTTCACCAGAGCGAAATACTTCTCGCCCTCGTGTGGAGGCCTAACCTGCCCGCTGATCGTGTCGCCCGTTTTCAAATCAAACTTGCGAATCTGCGACGGCGACACATAAATGTCATCCGGACCCGGCAGGTAGTTGTAATCCGGCGACCGTAAAAATCCGTAGCCATCCGGCAAAATTTCCAGCACGCCCTCGGCGAAGATGTGTCCTTCTTTTTCGCTCTGCGCCTGCAAAATCTTGAAGATCAGATCCTGTTTGCGCAGGCCGCTGGCCCCGGGCAGCTCCAAGGTCCTTGCGATCTTGGTCAGCTCGGTAATGTTCTTTTCTTTTAATTCAGCAATAGTCATGATTGGATTCCTGGAAACGATTCAACTAAACCCGGCCACTTGAACGTATTCGTTTCAGCGTTGTCGGGAGATTCTCAAAGGAGGGTATTCAGGGAAGACAATACACACACCGGGCAGGAAGGCGGGGCTGTTTTAAGCAGCCCGCCGTTGTGCCTCAGCAAAATTCTCCGGCTCCGACAGGATTTCCTGCCGCTCCGCGCCTGCGATCCGGTCCAACACCCCGTTCATTGTTTCCTGGATTCTGGTGCTGGGCCGATGGAACTTCCGCGTGGCCTTGGAGGCGAGCTGGCAAAGCATATAACGATTCCGTAATGTTTGTAAAGCGTCAAACACACGATCAGAGCGCATGTCTGTCACTCCTTCCTTATAAGTATGGGCATTTCGCTTTCGCCCTTGTCCCAAGAAAGCGGTTAGAACCTCCAACATTCGTTCTAAACCACTGATTCCACTGAGGTTGTAAAGGAGTTAGCGCAATTCCTACAAGAATAGATGCGCCACCGGAGTCCGAAGATGCTCGTTTTTCCTAGTTTGGGATCACAGGCCGAGGCAGCTCAGAACAGACCCAGAGACTCCGTATGTCCGTGGAACACCACACTCTATCCGGAAAGCCAAAAGAGGTCAATATATTTCTCGCACCTTTACTTAACTTTACCGTCACCATCCCCTGGCCGGGAAACAACGTCAAAGGCTATTGGCTCGGTGGTCTCGAAGGGAGCGGCGCGTCTATGGTTCTTGGTGGCGTAAATGGCGGCGGACCATCGCCAGCTTCTGGCCTGTCAAACTGTGCGCCTTCCTTCTGATCGCTGTGCATCTCTGGAATAAAAGGCTCAAAACCCAACAGCGTCATGCGGCGTAGGAGCTCCTTCCCATAGGGGGTACCATCCACCTCATCGCGTGGGGCGCTAACTAGGATCAGACTGTCGCGAGGTCCAAGATATAGCAGCGCGTCAGCGGCATCTTTTAGTTTCAGAGCGGGTTGGATTTCTTCAGTCCCTCCCGAGATGACAGGGATCGCCGCCAGCTCGCCGACCCAGTTCCCGCTCAACAGTGCAATCGAAGGCGCATGCCATGAATCGAATCGATGATCCAGGTCGCCATAGCCTTTAACTGCATTCGTCCCCGCCAGGATCACAAACGTTTTCGCCCCGGCCCGTCGCAATTCAGGTTCAATGTAACCGTTTCCTTTCTCACGCAGAAAATGGGCTGAGCCGGCGATTAGAAACCCACGGTGGTGTTTGGCGAGCACTTCGTCCTTTACGACCTGCGCATACCACTGGTCGCGGTGTCCCAGGAACGGACCGATGTCGTCTCTGGTTTTTACCTTGCTCCAGTTGATATAGGGGTCTCCACAAAGAACACGCATCTGATGCTTGCCACGCCGGCGCATGTTCGTTTCGCGCACCCTTTTATATAAGTCGGCGTAAATCGGCGGCGGGGGCCCCAGCCCAAGTGTGCTGCGCCAGGCTCGCTGCACCTCCTCGATCGGAACTGCTTCGCCTGCGATATATCGGTCCACCGACTTCTGATACAGCGAATTTCCGATTTCCATCACGATGTCATCAACCCGATCGGCGAACTCGGGGCTGGAGACCAGCGAATCGAGCCATTCGTATTCCTGTTTATTGTTGTGGATCTCACCCAGCATGACGATGTCGTGCGTCTCAAATGCCTGCAGGACAACTGCCGACGCATTCTTAGGGATCGGATCCGCTTGGGCAGCACATAGTGAAGCTACCGCAAACAAGAGCGCTGACAACGTCTGCACAGGGTGAAGTTTCATCTGTAATCGCCAGGAACGGTGTGCCTGTAGAGTCTGGATCCAAGTATGGAACTAAAGACACCAGCCGCGAAGCGCGAGTTCCCGGCGGTCAGACGTGCGTCGCAAGTCCCGCATGAAGTTCAGTCTCGGCAAGCGCAGCTGCTCTTCAGGCGAGGGATTTCCCCCGCATAGCCACCGCTGTGGGTGCCCATTTCTCGCGCACTGTGCGAGAAGTGGGGATCTCCGCCGCCTGCGCAGGGGGGAACGCCTTGGGATGTTCTGCCCAGCCCCTGCGCTTATCAAATTCACCATAATTCCAGCCACCTTCGAGAATTGCGACGAAAGATTCCCGTCCGGTATAATTCTGCGCGGCCATACCCATGGTTGATTCCAGATGGTCTGATGGATTTCAAGAAGGAGAACAAAATGGCAGCCAAAGGAAAAGTCCTGGTACTAGTCTCGAGCGGTCGCGGTTTGCCCTTGAAGGATGGCGGATGGTACAAGGGCGCAGGCTATTACCTGAACGAACTGACGGTTCCGGTTCGCGCCCTGATGACGGAGGGCTACGAAATCACTTTCGCCAACCCCAAAGGCAACACGCCCCAAGTGGATGTGCATTCAGAGGTTCCCGATTTCTTCGGCGGGGACGCGGCCAAGCTTGAGGACTATATGTTATTCCGCGACGGCCTGAAGGGGCTCAGAGATCCGTTCCGCATCGCGGATGTCATCGCATCGGGCCTGGATCAGTACGACGCTGTTTTCGTCCCCGGCGGCCATGGTCCGATGATTGATCTTCTCGATGATCCCGATGCCGGCATAGTGATGAGACACTTTCACGAAACATCCAAGCCTACGGCTGTGCTCTGCCATGGCCCGATCTCACTTCTCTCGGCGCTTCCGAATTCGACGGAGTTTGTCGCCGCGCTGGCAGCGGGCGATACCGCTGGAGCGCACGAAAAAGCGAAGGGTTGGATCTATGCTGGATATAAGATGACTATCTTTTCGACAGCGGAAGAGCAGCAGCGGGAACCGCTCGAGATTGGTGGCAAGGTTCTCTTCTACCCGGACTTCGCCTTGCGTACGGCGGGCGGTGACGTAAGTGTGCTCGCTCCATGGTCGAGCTATGTCCTGCAAGATCGCGAGCTGATCTCAGGTCAGAACCCGTTCTCTGATCAAGCGCTTCTGAAGCTTCTTCTACCGGCACTCGACGCGAAGAAGAAGCGAGCCGCTTAGAACGATCAAACCAAAATCAGGGAGAGGGAAACTTCCCGCGTCGCCATCGGAATGGGTGCCCCTCGATAAGAACGAAGGCGGTGTCAAGGACAAAGATTTCCTGGCGGTGCGATGAGCACCGCTTTTTTCACCAGAGAGGTTGAGGACCAAGACTCTGGAAATCTCACGCTAAATCACTCTGCGGCAGAACCGTCGTTCCACCAACCATCGATTCGACCCGTTTGTCGGCCATGATTCTTCTATGCGAACATCCCGTCTCTACGGGATGCGAGAGCGCCCAATCAATTTCTCGGTCTAGCTTGCGCCGACCAGGGGCACCCGCGGGCTGCTCTCGATGCGAACGACTTCCGGATACGGCTTCTGCGTGCGCAGCATCCAGTACAGTCGTACGGCCAACTTGCGCGCCGCCGCCACCTTGGCCACCGCTTTCGGCTTCTGGTGGCAGCGATGCAAATACTCTTTGCGGAGTCCGGGATCAAAACGCACCACAATCTGCGCCGCTTCCACCAACAGCATCCGCAGCATGCGATTGCCTTGCTTGCTGATCGCACCCAGCTTCTGCCGTCCCCCCGAAGAGTGCTCGCGCGGAATCAGTCCCAGATAGCTGGCCACCTGCTTGCCGCGCTGGAAGCGGCTTACATCCCCCATGGTCAGCACATAGGCCAGCGCCGTCACCGCTCCCACTCCCGGCTGGGTTTGCAGTAGAAGCGCCATTTTGTCTCGTTGCGCTTCTGCTTTCACCGCCCGGTCCAGCGGATCAATCTGCTCATCCAGCATGGCCAGCAGCGCCAGCAAATCTTCCCGCCGGCGCGCCGCCCACGGCTGCAACGGCAACTCGCGCAGCACCTTCTGTCCCGCCTGGCTCCACAGCTTGTGCTTGCGCTGCACTCCCTGATTCAGGCACAGATGCTGCAACTCATTCTTCACCCGCGCCCGCATCGTCACCAGCTTGTAGCGATGCAAGAGCAACTGCCGCAGATCCCGTACTTCACTCGACGGCATCCAGATGCGCGGAAACCGCCCTTCCTGCAGCAGCCTGCGTATGTGCTCCGCGTCCCGCCGGTCCGTCTTCTGCTGCCGCACGCAGCTGGCGCGGATCTGCGCCGCATCCCCCACCCACAACTCGTGACCCAACTCCCCCAGCAAGTCCACCAGCCAGTGACAGTTTCCCGTCGCTTCCATCCCGATCAGCGCCGGCGCCGGCAGCTGCCGATAATACCGCTCGGCATCGCCCGAGGCTTGCACCAGCTTTCGTTCCCCGGTCTCTCCCGTCTCCGTATCCAGCCAGGAAACTTGTTGCCAGCTGGGATGATAATCACACCCTATAATCATCATTGCGAAGGCTCCTTTCTTCCCAGCGTCTTTGGTCCTCAAATCAAGACTACCGGGTTTCGAATCGAGCCTTCGTTCTTATCCAATCAATTTCTCGCGTCCTGTGCGAGAAGTGGGGATCCCCGCTGCCCGTCACAAAGAACGGCTTTGAGATAAGCCAAAGCACCGCGTAAGAGCGAAGCCGGATCTCAGCGAACCCACTCCCAGGCCTCACGATATCCCTCCCACCGCGCCCGCCGGCTCTCCAGATCCGGATAAAATCTCAAACTCTTCACCCCCGCAAACGTTGCAATCGGCAGCAAGTACCAAACCTCTTTCCCCGGAAGCCCCGCAACTCCCTCGATCACCACATGCGCCGCCAGCACATCAATATCCGCGGTCGTATAAGTTTTCTTCCCCTCCCCGCGCGTCGAGTAGACCGGCTGCACATCATACCCCCCGCAGTTCAATCGACCCGTAGCCTTAACCTGCACCCGCAACAGCCGCCCGCCCGGCCGCGCCCAAACAATAAAGTCATACTTCTCGCTATCGCCCCAGGGCAAAGCCAACCCAAATCCCAGCGACTGCGCCTTCAGCAAAAACGCCGCCTGCGACAACTCCCCCATCCGCTTAGGATTCGACCCCCGCCGCCTCCACCACGATTCCTCAGATTCCTCCGCCGCCGCCATGATGCAAGGGATGTATCCCGGAACCGCGTCCTCCCCGTCACCCCACTTCTCACCATTCGACATCGCAAGTCTCTCCCACTCGATCTCTTCTGACCGATACCTCCAGTGTAAAGTCTTCCCCTTTCAGAACCATGTGACATATGACCATCCCCACCTTGTGGAAATCAGAAGTGAAGTGAGATTCGTATTGGGGCAGACCTTCAGGCACACCGCAAGCTTCAGTCGCGAAGCGACGGCATTCGTTAGCCCGCACGTAAGTGCGGGGTAAGGTAGCGGACAGAACAGAAAACAACGGCCTAGGACTTCAAGTCCAACAGCTTGAGCTGCGCCCGCGCGGTTCCGAAGTTACCCAGATGGTAGACGGACGCGCTCGCCGGGGAGAACGTGAAGGCATCAAACGTTTCCGCGAGCATTGCGTTCAGGTAATCAATGGGCGCAAGGCCGACGGTGGCGTGCGGCAGGTAGTTCTGGCCGGAATGTTCCGGAACAAACCTCTGGACGTAATCGATCGTCGCCTCGTTGACTTCAGGTTCCTGGGGCGTGGTGGCGAATGCGGCAGCTGTGCCGGTTTCCACCGTGAAAGGGGCGACCGCGTCAATTAAATCCTGTTGCACCTTGATCAACTCGGGGTTGAGTTCCACAACAATGCCCGCCCCTCCCAAGCCCGGAATTGATTTGTCCGTGAGGAAGTAGTATTTAAACGCCTTCAGCTTCATGCTGGTCACATCGGCACTGGCAAAGATCTTGCTGGCGGCAGCGTACACCTTATCCAAATCCGCCGTGCGTACGTAGCGCATTAATGTCGTTATGTGGGGAGCGTGCGTGGCGTCCAGCGCGAAGCCTTTCGGGAACACCTTGAGCAGGCGGGCATTCGCGGCTTTTGCGCGCTCGATCATCGTTGCATCGGGGTCCAGCAAGATGTCGATGGCCGTGATTGTGTTTTGCAGCGTGCTTGATGTCGTGTCGTTGTCGAGCGTAGCTGATCGATTGTCGGACATGCATTCCTCCTGTCACAAGTCTCGAAAAAACTTTCACCTGCTGCTTTCAAACGGATAAATACACTTCCAGTCCTGCTTCATGTCCACGACGGTCCAACCTTTCGACGCGGCTTCAGTCAGAGCGACGTCCAGTTTGCCCATAGGTCCCACCTGGTAGGCATACTCGCGGACAGAATCCGTGTGATTTACGAGCAATCCAAAGCGCGATCCCGCACCCGCGGTAGTCCATTGCAGCATCTGCAAATCGCCGTCGGAGTTGCCGAACGCGGCGATGGGCCTGCGCCCGATGTGGCTGTTGATCGCCACTGGCTTGCCGACGTTATCGTCCATGAAATTCAATTCCGGCAGCCGCATGAGCACCGGGACACCTTTGACTATCTCGAACTTGGTTACGATGCTGCTGCCGACCACCTGCTCGGGCGGAACCCCATACACTTTTTCCGCCCAGACCCGCATGAATTCGATTCCCCCGCCGGAGACGATGAACGTCTTGAAGCCATTGGCGCGCAAGTAAGTGAGCAGTTCCAACATCGGCTGGAAAATCAGGTCGGTGTAGGGCCGATTGAATTTTGGATGCTTCGCACTTGTGATCCACTCCTCTGCAATCTTTGCGAACTCGTCGGTCGTCATGCCTGCGTGGGTGACGGTCGCAAGTTCCAGCAGGCCGCGCACCCCTCCTGCGGCAACAGTTTTCATATCGCCCTCGAGGACCGCCGCATAGAGCGGGTTGTCTCTCCATTCGGGGTGCTGCGGAGCTAATACTTTCAGCCGATCGAAGGTGAATGCGAGCTGAAAATACGCCGGCATCTCGCTCCAGAGAGTGCCGTCGTTATCGAAGACGGCGACCCGCTCTTCGGGCTTGACGAAGTGATCGTCTCCGGTGGTGGTGACTCGACGGACAAAATTTATAATACTTTGCTTCGCGGAGCCTTCATTCCAGGAAGGCAGCGAACCCTCAGCGTGGGCTTGTTCCTCTGACGCCAACGTAGTCGGACTTATGGACGTCGTCATAATTCCCCATAGCCTACTGAGCAAGTGGCCGTTTGGGGACTGTCACTAATTACAGGGGAAAGGCAGGCGCTGGTCAGTTGACTTAAACAGCGCAGGGACTCTGACTTCGCGTCCATAAAAAAACAAAGTGGGGTGGCCCGTCTTTCGCGCCTTTTGCGAGAAGTGTGGATCTCCGCTGCAGGCACAGAAGACACCCAAGACCGGCGCTCAAGCGCCACCTTAGAGCACTCCCAGAACGGGAACGAGGGTGCAAAACAGCGGTAACCGGCTGAAGCGACAACGCGATAAAGCCATCAAAGAACGGGATCATCGTCCGCACCTCAGCCGCATCTTTACATTGTGTAAATACACCGCATGCGCTACACTTGGGATGAGAAAAAGAACCGCCGCAACCGCGAGTTGCGTGGAATTGCCTTCGAGGACGCAATTCGGATTTTCGAAGGCCCAACCCTCGAAAGTCCGGATGACCGATTCAGTTACGGCGAGGATCGAGTCTATGCCATCGGGCTGGTCAACGGGTTGGAGATCACGGTAATCTATGCCGACAGGGAAAAAAACGAGAGGCGCATCATCTCGGCGTGGCGCTCGGAGCCGCGCGAGAGACGCCAGTATTGGCAAAACATCGAAGCCTGACCGGCCCCTTCCCAAAGGCGCGAATGGTACGGACTGGGAGACGCTACGCCGCCTGACGCCGGCTCAAATACGCCGCGGAATTCTTGCCGACCCCGACGCCCACCCCACCGACGCTGCCTTCTGGAAAAACGCCAAGGTTGTCATGCCGGTGCCCAAGACAATCGTGACCATGCGCCTCGACGCCGACCTGCTCCATTGGTTCCGCCAACAACGCGGCTACCAAACCCGAATCAACGCCATCCTCCGCGCCTACATGAAAGCCCAGCCGTAGAACGTGTAGAGCGGGCGCCCCCGCCCGCTGCCTTTGACCTTGACCTTGCCTTTGACCTAGCTCGTGTGGAACGGACACTCTTGTCCGTTGCCTTTGACGTCGATCTTGATCTTGCCTTTGATTGTGCCTCCGCCCTATCGACGGGCTGGGAGGTCAAGATCGGGAAGGGCACGACGTTAAGTCGTGCCGCAAGGCCGGCACTACCGTGGAAGAGCGGCGCTTCAGCGCCGCGTAAAGCATCAGAAAACCAACAGGGCTTTAGCCCCTGAGGAAGCTACTTCAACTTCACCAGCACCGCCACATCAAGCCGCGAATAATACTTCTTAACGTCCCCAGCCCCATATTTCTCCCGAAACTTTTCCACCACAGCCTTCACCGCCTGAGCGCCAGTCACCGGCACAGCCCGAAACTCCCCCTCCGCGCCCCGCGCATCAATCCCAATCGACGGATTCTCCACCACGTTCTTGTACCACTGCGACTCCGACCCCGAGACCGGCAGCAGATGAAGTTCATCCCCCTCCAGCACAAACCAAACCGGAATCGAAATCCTCCGCCCCGACTTCCTCCCAATCACGCGAATCGTAATCTGCTGGTACCGGCTGAGTCGATCTTTGAGAGTGTCCTTCGAAGTAGCCACGGCAACCCTCCTCTACAACACAGCAAACCATTCTACGTCCGCCGTGGGGTGGCCCATCTTTCGCGTCCTTTGCGAAAGGTGGGGATCTCCGCTGCCTGCGCAGGGGACGCCTTCGGCGTTGCTCTTGACAACACTGCCCCGGTCGCGCGCCTTTGGGTAGCGCAGCCCTTCCAGCGCTCTGATAAAGGCCTCCAGAAGAGGTTGCGCTTTAGACCCGCTTTGACCTTGAGAACGACCGCCGGCACTACCGTGGAAGAGCGGCGCTTCAGCACCGAGTAAAAATGAAGAATTGATGGTCCCAGCCGGCAGATGCTCAATGAGTGTAATGCCGATATTACGTCAACCAAGGCAGCCTCAGTGTTCACGAATCTATTCTGGTCGCTACAATTGACACATGCTTAAATGGGACTGGAAATCCTCCCTATTGCTCGTCGTGATATCGGTGCTGGTTATTTGCGAGCTGATGGCTCAAGCGCGTGTTCCCACTGCCAAGGCGCCCGAGGGTGGGGACGTTCCCAAACCTGTTAACCGGAATGGTAAATGGGGATACACGAGCGGCACGGGACAATTCGTCGTCAAGCCAAAATACTTTGCCGCAGAGCCTTTCAGCGAGGGCTTGGCTCTCGTGGTAACCGGGAAGCCTTGGCAGCCGCTCGGAAGCGAATACGGCGAGTTTCGTCTCGCTCAGATAACATACATTGACCTTTCAGGTCACGAAATCCACGCTCCGCTATCGGTTCGCCGTGCCCGCAGTTTTGCGGAGGGACGCGCTCTTGTCGTACCTGATTACGTGCTTCGGACTAAGGGTGGATGTGCAAAGGGAGGCTATCTGGACACGAAGGGAGATTGGGCAATTAAACCACAATTCGACGGCCTCACGGATTTTTCCGAAGGGCTGGCTGCCGTCAACCTCGGTGCTGACTGTGGTATCGGAGGAAAATGGGGATACATCGACAAGGACGGGCAGACTCTCATACCTTTTAGGTTCGTTTGGGCAGGGGCGTTTCATGATGGTCGAGCTTGTGTAGGCGAGAAGCCGCGAGAAGAGGAAGTTATCGACCGCAACGGAAACATTATCCCCTCCGAAAAATGCCGATGATGTGCCAGCGGGTTGCGTAACCGTTGAAATCAGGCGATTGCACTCACTGAGAAATTGGGCCTCCTGGATCAATGAGTGTAATGGGACGCTTCAACAGTTCGAAGAACGCCGCATGAATTGAAGCGTATCTCCATTCGCTGCCGCTACGACACAGTCTGAAAATCGATATAGAGGCCATCCGGGCGTGACTCCAGAGGAAAACCGCGGACGTCCAATCCCTGCCCTGGCTGCTGCCCGCCCGTCACGTTTATCTTCATCCCGTGCGAACGGCAGGTCACAACGCAGCCCTCAAGGTTGCCCATTGCAAGCGAGGATCCTTGGTGCGGACAACTGTCGTCAATCGCGTACAGTGTTCCGTCAACATTGAACACTGCAATCGAGTAACCCTCAACATCAAAAGCCCTCCCAGCGCCGGGAGCGACGGCGCCAATTTCGGCAAATTTCACCCATCTCGGCATGGTTTTAGTTCGTGCTGCAAGTCACGCGGCTTTCTGCTTGGATGACTTGCGTTCCAGTTCCTCCGCCAGTATCGGCAGGCCAAGGTTGAACGTCTGAACCCCTTGAACGACGCAGAGTTTCAGGACCTCCATGATCTCCTCCATCGTTGCTCCAGCCTTCAGCGCATTCTTGATGTGGCGGCGCGTGCCCGGCGCATACATGTGCGTGAAAGAAGCGTCGAGGGCGATGCTGAGGAGCTCGACCTCTTTCGGAGTCATAACCCCGCTCTGGTAGATGCCCCCGCCCATCGCCATGAATTGATCCGTAAATACGGGATCGAGTTCGAAGAACGGATCCCAGGCCGTGTTCCACTGTCCGATCCGCCGCATCGCATCACAAGCAGGGGTCGGCTCAGGGTTCGTTCGCGGAGCCGACTTGACGTTGGCAGCCTTGGCTTCTTCCAAAACAATCGGAGCGGCGAGGCTGCAGGAATGAATGGACAAGCTCGATCCACACTTGAGGACAAATAGAATCTCCTCGCGAGTCGCTCCCGCTTCGAGCGCGGCCCGTATGTGGTGTCGCGTTCCGCCCGGGTTGAGATTGGTGCAGGCGGCATTCAAGCTGACGCTGACCAACTCGATAAACTTTCGGGGCAGAACAGAGTGGGTCCAAGGGTTAGTGCTCATTTTGAAACACACTTCGGCCCACTTCGGATCCCACTCGCGCAGAATGTCCAACGCCGAACTCCAAGGACCGGTAGGTGTACCAACTCCATCCGTATTTTCCTTATAGTCCATCGTTTCGTTGCTCATGTTCTCTCCGGCTTTAGTTCCCTGAGGTCCCGCCTCGTGCGGAGACGGAACCTCACGGATGCTGACGCGCTGGCGTTCTTACGCCACCTTAAGTTTCTCCGTAATCTTTACCTCGTCCTCCCAGTCGCCGGCGTGAATGTGGCCGCACCCACCCTGTGCAGCCGGGTGGAACATTCCGTCGGTTTCATGGACCATAAAGCCCATGTTGCCCGGACGGCGGTTCGGCGGTAGGCCAAGGTTGGCGAGTGTTTCCGCAGTCGATGAGTAGGTGACTCCGATCTTGAGCATCTGGCGCGCCTGTTCGGGCGTAGCAATCGCGCGCCCCAGCTCTTTGGCCAGGCGTACGTCGCGCTCGATCATTTGGATCGAGGTCATGCGCACGCCCTTGGTGGTGTTCCAGAGATTGTCCTCAATGCCGGCACGGGTGTGTTGTCCCAGCGCGATGCAGATCATGGCCAGCGAGTGGGTCAGACGGAACGTCGTCTGGTAGGTGAAGCACGAGCCATGCGGGGTGCGGCGTATCAGCTCCATGATGTCAAACGGATTGGCGCCGCAGGCGCCAGCCGCGCCCATGCTGAAGAAGCCGTTCATCGGCCCCATGTAGTAACCCTTGCGGATTAGCCGCTCGACGATCTCAAGACCGTGGACGTGGCCGAGGGCGAAGTAAGGTTGGATCCCGTGCTGGACCATCCTCTTTATGTTCTCCAGGTAGAAATCTGGTGTGGAGTCGGCGACCATGTTGGCCATGGCGTGAATCATCACCGGATTTTCAAAGCGAGTTCCCTGAAAGGCATCATCTACCGGATGCAGTGCCGTCAGGTCCCAGAGGCCTGAGCCACACAGAATCGTGACCTGATCGGGCTTGGGATCGATCTCCGCCAGCCTGTGGCGCGCGTCGTAGCTCCCCCACTTCGCTTCTTCACCCGGCTCCGGCGCAAAAGAGATGGATCCGCCGACCTGCAGGATCATCTTGGGCACGGCTTTGCGCACACGCGCGACCTGGTCGCCATATTCCCGGAGATTCTTGGAGATGTGGCCGGTCTTGGGATCGCGCACATGGATGTGCAGGACCGTGGCGCCGGCGTTGTAACAGTCCACCGCGATTTGGGTTTGCTCCTCCCAAGTGCGTGGGATTTGCCCGGGGTAATCTTCCGGCATCCACATCGGCCCATAGGGCGCAGCAGTAATCATGAGCGGTGCCAGATTCTCAGGTAGTAGTGAGTCATCGGTGAAATACATAAGCTGTTCTCCTTTAGGGGGGCGTTGGGGTTTCATCGGGGTCCGACTCCTGCAGGGTTTGTGAGCGAGGGCGAACCGGGGAAATCCTGATGGCAGGCTAGGGGACGTGAGGAAGCCTTGCATACTGGCAGAACGTACAGTCGATGCAGGCGTTTACACTTATTGACAATTCGGGCGGGAGGAGCAGGCCTTCCCGGCCTGCGTCAAAGACAGTATCTCTTCGAATCGGGCTTTAGCCCCCGAGGGCGCGTCCGCCAATCGACGACAGAATGCGGCGCACCCGACAGATGTTCTTCACGTGGAGCGAAGGATCCCGCACGCATCGCCACCAGTGAGGGGTGCCCCATCTTTCGCGTTCCTTGCGAAAGGTGGGGATCTCTGCCGCCCGCGCAGGGGGACGCTCTCGACGTCGCTCCTCACGACGCTGCAGTGCGGCGCTGACTTTGGGTGGCGCAGCGCTTCCAGCGCCGCGTAAAAATAAAGAATTGATAACCCTAGCCGGCAGACGGTCAATGAATGCAATGGCGAAGCTTCACGATTTGAAGCGATCCGCTATTTCGGCGGTTGCTACAATAGCTTCAGGTTGGCCTTCCACCGTAGCTGTAAGTTTTGACAGTTGCTTGTCGTAAGCCTTCTCGCTAGCGTCGGACGCACATACTGCAAGCTGTGGGCCCCCTTGGTTCTCGGAATAATCTGTCTTTTGAAATGCTTTCCGTCAAGATCAGAGAAACCAATGAGACCATACGGCCGTTCTCGGATTGACGGTCGTTTTGTGGGCTCTGACGCTCACGGCGCCAATTGCACACTCACAAGAAAAGAGTGTCCAGGCCGCGGTCCAGGTCCACCTCGTCATCACGAACGAGGCCCTCCGGGGTGATGGCGAAGTCCCGACTCTCCAGTCCGGTGCTGTGAAAGTTAAGCAGGGAAAGAATTTTCTCAAAGTGAACCAATTGATCCCCGCCCAGGGAGAGAACGCCGCGCTACAGCTGTTTATCTTGATCGTGCTTTCAACGAATGGGACACCGGGCCGGCTCAAGCCATGAGCAACCGTACGGGACGCCGCGATGCTTTGATGACTCCGAATTCATGGCGGCGCATGATCTGCGTCATTGCCGTGCTGTGCGCTTGCGTCTTGGCTGTCCCGGCAAGGGCGCAGCAACAAGAGGAGCCCGAGGACCCCGAAAACGAGAAGCAGATAGGACTCTGGCTCGATCAGGGAATCTCCACTGGCCTTTCGGCGAATAAATCTCTGGATGTCGAGTTTTACGAGCGGTTCGACGAGGGAGCGTCCAACCTGTTCGAGTACTTCGTTCAAGGCGGTGTTGCCTTCCGTCTGCGGCCATGGTTCACCCTGATACCGATTTATCGTTACCAGCGCTTTCCTGGAAATCCCACAATTGCTTACGAAAACCGGGTACAACTCAATCTCACCCTGAGCACATCCCGTGGCCCGTGGCGGCCGTCACTCCGCACGCTCATCGAGGGACGCTTTGTGGATAACCGGCCTTCTTCGGCACGTTTTCGATTTCGACCGGGCGTCGAATACACCTTGCCGCTTCGCATGTCGCGCCCTCCAGTGCTGGTCGTGAACAATGAGTTCTTTATCGTTCCTGGAAACAACCCCTTCGCCAATGGCGGCAGCAGCTACACCCAGAACCGCTTCCAAGTGGGAGTACGACTGCCCATCGCCGATTCGTTCTCCGTTCGCCCGTACTACTTATTACAGTCGGTTAACCTGCCCAGCGGCTGGGACACGAATGAAATTCTTGGTATCTCGCTCGCCTTTAGGGTCCCGCGCAAAAGCAAGATTGTCCGCTCGCGACAGCCGAACTGCTCCCCATCTTGCGAAATTCCTAATCCGGATGGGCCATAAGCACCGCACCACTACAAAAAACTGAGAAAACTGCGGGCCTTTTTCTCTTGATCCCCTCCGTGTCTCCGTGCCTCCGTGGTAATTTCACTTCACCCCCAACTGCCAAAACAGAAACGACCAAACATCCGTCCCTTCCTCAATCTGCTTAGTGATGGGCTTCCCCTGCCCATGCCCCGCCTTAGTCTCAACGCGAAGCAGAATAGGCCGCGTCCGACTCCCTCCATTCTTAGCCGAAGCCTGCATTAAAGCCGTCATCTTCTTAGCATGCATGGGATCAACCCGCGAATCCGAATCCGCAGTCGTAAACAAAATCGCCGGATATTCCACTCCCGCCTTCACATGTTGATAAGGCGAATAAGCGTAAAGCCACTTGAATTGCTCAGGATTCTCCGCCGTCCCATACTCCGGAATCCAAAGCTTCGCAATCTGAAAGTTCTGGTAGCGAAGCATGTCGAGCAATGGCACCTGGCAAACCACCGCCCGAAACAAATCCGGACGCTGCGTAATCATCGCCCCCATCAGCAGTCCGCCATTCGACCCTCCCTCAATGGCGAGTCGCTCCGGGCGAGTGTACTTCTCCGAGATCAGATACCCGGCCGCCGCAATCATGTCGTCAAAAACATTCTGCTTCTTGTCCAGCATCCCAGCCCGGTGCCAGTCTTCGCCAAACTCCGCCCCGCCCCGCAAATTGGCCACGGCATAAATTCCCCCATGCTCGAGCCACAGATAAATGTCGCTATCAAACTCCGGCGTGAGGCTGTAGTTGAACCCGCCATACCCAGTCAAGAGCGTGGGATTGTCTCCATCCTTCTTCAATCCTTTCTTGTACACCAGAAACATCGGCACCCGAGTCCCATCCTTCGAGTGGTACCACTCCTGCTGCACTTCATAGGCCGCAGGATCAATCGTAGGCGCATCCATCTTGGCCCAGAGCGTTGTAGTCCGCGTCTCCATGTCGTAACGATAAATCGAGCGCGGAATAGTGAACGATTCAAATCCGTAAAAGATCTCATCACGATTCCATTTGCCCTGGGCCGAGAAAATGCTGCCGATCGCCGGCAACGCCAGGTTGCTGAGCAGACTGCCCCCGAGATCGAATACCTTAAGCTGTGAAGTCGCATTCTCCTCGTATTGCACGAAAATCTTCCCACCCCACAGTTGAGCGTCCTTTATTACCCCGCCGGTCTGCGGAATAATTTCGTTCCAATCGTCGCGCTCGTAATTACCCGCTTCCGCCATGAACACGCGGAAGCGCGGAGCATCTTCGTTAGTGACGATGTAAATCCGTCCGTTGTACACCGTCCCGAAGTAGATAAAATTCTTTCCGGTCGTGATGCGCGTCGGCGGCGTGCCTTTCTTCAAATCCATCAGGAACAACTCGGTCTTGGTCCAGCCCTGAGATTCCGTGATCAGCAGCATGCGGCCATCGTTGTCCAGGCTCACCTCCGGCCAGTCCTCCGGATCGCGCCCTTCGCCAAAGATCGGCGGATCAGTCGCCGGATCCGTTCCCAGCAGGTGATAGAACACATGCCGGTTATAAACCTCCTGCCCCTCAGCCACGTCCCCCTTCTTCGGATACCGCGTGTAATAAAAACCGGAGCTGTCGAGCGACCACGCGATGCTCGCGCCCCGCGTCCGTTCAATCGTGTCTGTCAAAGAATTGCCCGTCTTCGTCTCAACAATGTGCAGCGTGCTCATCTCTGTCCCGCTCGGCGAAGTCCCGTAAACCACATATTTCCCATGCTCCGAGGGATAGAACCAATCCAGAGCGACAGTCCCATCCGCCGCCAGCTGGTTGACGTCAATCAACACGCGATCTTTCCCCTCAAGACCCTCCCGCACATAAAGCACAGGTTGGTTCTGCGTGCCCTCCCGCCGCGTGTAAAAGTAATACTTCCCCGCAATCCGCGGAGCGCCGATGCTCCCAATGCTAAGCAGTTCCGTAAGCCGCTTGTGAATCGCATCACGCCCCGGCAAGGGATCAAGCACAGAGCGCGTATAAGCCATCTCCCCCGCCACCCACTTCTGCGTCTCCGCACTAGTCCCGTCTTCCAGCCACCGGTAAGGATCGGCAATCTTCGTCCCATGCAAGTCCTCCGCCAAAGCCCGCACCTCAGCCTTAGGAGGCCCAGAAGCCGAAGCAGCCTGCCCACCCTCCCCCGCAAAAACCGCCGCAACCCCAAGCAGCAGAAAACCAAAAATCAAAATCACCCGCACCGCAGCCATAATCACCTCACGCGAAACCTGGACAAACCCACCCAAACCCGCACCGGATTAGCACGCGCTTCAGCATTCGCAATCGCCCCGGAGTTCGCCGGTCCCCCAACATTTCCCAACCCCGCCAGAGCCCCAGTATTTTCAGACTCCACACCGGAATGCTATGATAATCCAGCAAGCGCGCGCTCCGCGCGCGTCACCACTCCTCAGTAGCTCAATGGCAGAGCATTCGGCTGTTAACCGAAGGGTTGTAGGTTCGAGTCCTACCTGAGGAGCCATTCTTTCAGTAGTTTAGGAATCCCCGCGATCCGCTTGCGATCCGTTAGGCAGACCGGAATGCCAACCTAACGACTTTCTCGTTTGCTTCTCGCATGTCTTCCCTCATCGCGTCCCCGTACTGGTTCATGGTCGTCCTGATGTCCGAGTGGCGCATCAGTCTTTGCTGGATGCCAACGGGCGTCCCGACAGAGTCGAGCCATGTCCGGTAGGTGTGGCGGAATGTATGCGTTCCCACTTTCCCGATCCCCGCTGCGATAGCGGCCCTCTGAAGCTCTCGCCAAAACCCGGTGTAGGAATAGGGCAGCTTCCCGATCTTCAGGGGACTGGCGAATATCCAATCCTTTTCAGCTGAGAACTCGGTAGCCTGCCTCCACACTTGAAGTGCGTCGAGAAGTTCCTTCCCACTCAATCGGTTTGACCTCGCCCCCGCCCGTCACCTATAACACCGGATACACCTATTACCTGGATGGCTCGCTCCAAACGTTGACCTACCCCAGTGGCGATGTCCTCACCTACACGGTCGGCGGTGCTGGGCGTGCGACGTTATTGAGCGATTCCAGCAATAACTATGTGGGCTGCCCAAGTGGCTTCAGCACTGGCTGCACATCTTATGCGCCCAACGGATCGCTCGCCGGAATGTACAACGGAACTACCAGCGCTTTCGCGGGGATTTATAACCGTAACGTCTATAACAATCGGCTGCAGCCGATTTTCCTCGGCGCGTGGACGGGATCTTTCGGCGAAGGTAACGGGGCGAACATGGCCCTCAGTTTATGCTACGACTTTCACCTCGGTGTTGCCATCACAACGGGAACTGAACAGCCTTGCAGCTTAAGTGCGCACACGACCGGCGACAATGGCAATGTGTTCCAAATTCTTAACGAAGTTGACTCGACCCGTAGTGCTGCATTCACTTACGATCCTTTGAATCGAATCTCACAGGCGAACACAACCAACACTACGTCCTCGAACTGCTGGGGCGAAGCGTATACGATTGACGCCTGGGGCAACTTGACGAATATCGCTGCTGCACCGGGCATAGGTGGGAGCTGTTTCACGGAGAATCTTAACAACCCTGTGACTACCGCCAATCAGCTCACCGGATATTGCTACGATACAGCTGGGAATCTGCTGTTATACGGCGCCTGTCCGAGCGGCAGCTTTACCCCAACCTATGATTATGATGCCGAGAATCGCCTCTACAATCCCCAGGCGGAGTATACATATTTCTATGATGCGGATGGCGTACGGATCCGAAAGGCCGCCAGCGCAACTGTCGGTACCATGTACTGGCCTGACCCCAGCGGGGAATATCTGATGGAGACCAACGGCTCCGGCACTATCAATGAAGAGTACATCTACTTCAACGGCGCGCGGATTGCCCGCGTAGATCGTCCGGGCGGAACGGTGCACTACTACTTCTCGAATCACCTTGGCACGGCCAGCGTCATCACTGACGCTTCGGGAAACATCGAACAGCAAACCGACTACTATCCGTTCGGTGGCGTGGCATACACGAGCGGAAGTGATCCCAACCACTACAAGTTCACCGGCAAAGAACGCGACTCCGAATCCGGCCTCGACATGTTCGGGGCTAGGTATTACGGCAGCGGCCTCGGCAGGTTCATGACGCCTGACTGGGCCGCGAAACCAACGAATGTCCCGTATGCAAGTTTCGCCAACCCCCAGAGTCTCAATCTCTACAGCTACGTCAACAACAACCCTACGACAACTCGCGACCCAGACGGGCACTGCGCAGAAGTGCTTAGCTGCACCATTGAATTCGGCGCAGGTGGAAGTGTCTTTGGGCCGGTGGGGACCGCTATCGGTGCAACCATAGGTGCGGGCGTTGGACTTTTCGTCACATACGAGGTAGTAAAGGCCGTAAGCTCAACTATCCACCAATCAGACAGCAATACCGCACCTGCTCCGGGGACGACGGAGCAAGGACGCGACGCACAAGGTAGGTTTCTTCCGAAGGAACCTGGTCAAACGCAACCCGGTGCACAAACTGAGAAAGAAACGCTGGCAGCAGAGGGCGCTACCAAGAACACCGCTCCGTTACCTGGCACGAACCGGATACCCGACGGCACAGTTGACGCCACGGGGCAAAAGATAGAAGTGAAATCTGGACAGTCGGTCAGCAATACGGGTCAGCTCGTCCAGGCAGGGCAAGCCGCCCAGGCCGCTACAGGACAACCGCTGCTCGTGGTAACAACGAATCCGAATGTCCACGTCTCAGCCCCAGCTCAGCAAAACCCCAATCTTCAAATCAGGCCTGCAAAACAAGACCCACCATCACAATGAAAAACGAATTGGAAATGGCGCTATCTTCGCGGCGGTCCTTGACCGAGTCGGTTGCACGGGAGCAGATTGCCGCTCTCAGCGGCTTCGATGGCGGTCTTATGCGCCCCGATAAGGCTAGTGAGTTCGAGCCGATCAAGACTCCGTTTGACCCAGCCAACCTCAGCGATCCCGTTCGGTGGCTGGCGAAACCACAGGGAGAACTTCTTTATCGACAGGGAAGCCCAATTCATCTCAGTGGTGAAATGTGGAATCGAACCCTCCCCCCAACCTCTCGCTTCGAATCCCCGCTGTTTAGCAACTATTGGACAGGGAGGTTTGATGGCGAGTGGGCGGTTCAAGTCGGAATCGAGAAGGTTGAAGGTTTTGTCTCCGACATGTTTCGGGCGACGGGCTCCGACTTTGCTCTGCTGACCACAGGGGTTGATCGGAAGGCCAAGAACCAAGGTCCGATGAGCCACAGCTACCAGGGATATGACCTTGCGTCTGGTGTTCCAGGACTCTACTGGATCAATCTGTTCAGTGACGAGTTGGCAGGCTGGCTTGGGTTGAATGGGATTCCTGTGGAACTTGCCACATTGAAGCGTTTAGCCTGCGGCGGCTGGTTGCTCAAGTTCTGCGAGTCTCCAGATCGCTGCAGGGATATTGATGTCCTTCAAAAACAACGTGCGGCAATCGAGTGGCTCGGACCCGAAAAATTTTTTGATATTCGCTTTCCGGATCGCAAGCTGGCTATTCCGGACTGGGATCACATGCCCTTCAGGAACGCTGAATCGACGGTATAGGTCGCCTACCGTGCTGCAGACGACCGCCCTGCCGATTCGTTCCCAATTGCGCGGGTAATCAACTGCCGATCCGGGTCGGATTAGGTGCGCTTTGCGGTCCCGATTCCCGGCCCGTCAGTGTGGTGATTCCAGCACGGTGAGGGTGAGTTCTTGGTGTTCCCGGAGTGCTGTGGCGGGGTTGAGGGTTTTTAGCCGTGCTGCGCACGGGGTGGAAGGGAGACACTCCACCCCTGAAAGGGTGCTGCACGGTAACTTTCGGTTACCGTGTGCGAACCTGTTGAAAGCAGAGCAGCTAAGGAAAAACTCCCGCCGTCAGGGTGCTGTAGAGCAACCTGAAGTTAGCGCAGGCGAACTTGTTGATTCTTAAGCGCGGCTGCTAGTCTCGGCTGAGATGGCGAGAGAGGAAGCCGGGACATGGTGAAGCCGCCGCTGCGCACGAAATCCATCGGTTTCAAAGTCAGCGAAGAAGAATACGCGCAGCTGGAAACGGCGGCGCAGGCGAGCGGACGGACGCTCGGGGAGTGGTGCCGCGAGGTGATCCTGCGGGGAGGGTCGGCCAGCGATGACCCCGCGCTGGCCGAGATCGTAGGAGTGCGCTTGCTGCTGGTAAACGTGTTGCGGCCTCTGGCCGCAGGCGAGAAGCTGGCCCCGGAAGCGTTCGACAAAATGCTGGACCAAATCAGCGAAGTGAAGCACGGACTCGCCGCCAAGTTGCAGCAGGCGGCGAGCGAGAAACCGCAGCGAGAAAAACCCAGCGGCGGGAAGCGGTGATCCCATTTTTTCACCAGGGAGTGTACGGAGCGCGGGAGCCGCGTCAAGCCTCTCCGCTTCGCTTCGACCGCCGCGCGGCGCACCAAGAACGTGCGGGCTTGACCCGGCTCCCTCTCCGCTCCTGTGTTGCTTCCAGCCAGGAAAAAATGGGATGGAAAAATGGGAGTCAGGACGGGCGAGCGAGCACAGCGGGCTATCGCCGTTTTCGTGTTCGCTTTACCGGTGGGCTGCATTTCGGTTCGGGAATCTGCTTCCCGTCCTTGAGGAGCTTCTGTAGGGCGTCGTTGAGTTGTTGTTCGAGCTTCGTTTCGTCCAGAAAGGGGACCAGCGACAAACCATTGGCTGGGAAACTCATATGTTGCTGGGGGCGTTACGCACACGGAGCGGGACTTTCAGAGTGTCCTGATCGAGATAGACGGCACCGTTTCAGGTGGGGACAAGGTTGTCATGATCCACTGGAAGAAAAGGCCCTGCGTAGATGCGAAGGCCAACGCAGCAGGCTCGGCGAAGGGGAACAACGTTGCCGACACAGTGCAGAACCGTCCACTGCGACAGGCACGGTGATCGCCGAGAAGCATACGTCTGTGATCACATGTTGCACGGGACGGGCCAGGGGTTTTTCTCTGGTGATGATTCTGGGAATCCCCATCCCCATGGGCACGATACTGGCTGGCAGCTTTCGGTGTGGACTCCGACTCATTTGAATAGGGCGAACACTTTCGATCGCTGGCTGTTGATTCTCTCCAAGCCAGCCTGGTGAACCCGCTTACCGTTAGGGAGTCCTGAAAGGTCCTGAAGTGATACTTCGGGTGAACCAGCTCATTCGATATATACTTTGCCGCAGGCTATGACTAACCGTGTTCCATCGACGACCTTGATTGTTAGTCTGCTCTTCCTCGTGCTCTCCGGTTGCGGCGGAGGAGGAGGCAGCGATTCGACAGGCGGCGGCGGTGGCGGCGGCGGGGGCGGCGGCGGTGGTGGTGGTGGTGGGGGCGGTGGGGGCGGCGGCGGCGGAGGAGGTGGGGGTGGTGTCACTGGGTTGTCGATCTCTGTTCTAGCACCTTCCACTGTCACCGTCGGATCGGAGATCGGAGCAGTGACGGTCTTAGGCCAGGGCTTCAGCGAGCAATCGCAAGTGTTAGTCGACGGACAACCGGTCTCACAGACATCTTTCATCAGCTCGATCACGCTCCAGGCTCAGATTAGTACATCCCTGAACGCTGTCTCCGGGACGCATCAGTTCTCCGTGCAAAACGGTGGAACAGTGTCGAATTCTTTGCCTTACACGGTTTACGCGCCGCAGCAAGGGCCGTTTGTGATGCAGGCAATTCCAGGGTTCCTGATTGGGGAGTATTTCAGCGACCCTTCGGTCATCGTTGCTGCGGACACTAATGGCGACGGCTTCTCCGATGTCATCATCTCTGGCTGGCCTTCGGCAGGGCCCGGAAGCATCGCAATTCTGTATGGCCAGGCTGATGGCACGCTTTCGGCTCCGCAGTTCCTTTCGCTTCCGACGCAAGTGGATACCGTTGCCGCTGGGGATGTGGATGGGAACGGAACTGTTGACCTGGTAGCAGTGACCGTCGACACTGGGGCGTCCACAGCAACAGTAAGTATCCTGTCAGGTGACGGCCATGGCAACTTTCAGCCGCCGGTGACGCAGCAGACTTTCTCTGCACTTTTTCCAGCGTCGGCGCAGCTGGCCGATCTGGACGGAGATGGCAAGCCCGACTTGATTCTGAGCGCGACCGGCAAGATAGTGTGGCTTAAGAACACCGGCGGCAGCTTCGCGGCACCGGTCAGGCTGGCATCCTCATCCGCGAACAACCCGAACTTCTCAGTTGCAGATTTCAACGGGGACGGCAAGCTGGACATTCTCTGCCTGGAATCGGACTTCCACTTTCATATGCTGCTAAACCAGGGGAATGGTCAGTTCAACGATCAAATCGCTGCTGCATTGAATAACGTCACCGGCGTGGCTACTTTGATCGATTTCAATCTTGATGGCATTCCTGACGTTGTCGTTCAAGACCAGCAAGGCAATGGCGGGGTTCTTTATTCGTTCGCAGGGCAGGGAAACGGCTCATTCACTCAGGTCGCCAGTCTGAACACACCAGATCTGACCCAACTCGTCGTGGGCGATTTCGATCACGATGGTTTTCCTGATCTTGCCGGACCAAGTGGACTTGAACCGTCGCAGATTGTCTATCTCTTCGGGGACGGTCATGGAAACTTCACGCTTCAGTCCTTCGTCGGTCCTGAAGGCGAGTATGTGGCAGTGGGAGACTTTAATGGCGATGGTATTCCGGATGTAGTAATCCCTGATCGCTTTAACTTTGTATCGCTCTCACTAGGACGTACTGACCGGAACTTACCCTCTCCTATTGCTCTCGCTCCGGCAACCATGACGGAACTGTCGACAGGAGACATCAACGGCGACGGGTATCCTGATATTTTCGTGGGCGGCGATCCTATCAACTCTCAACCAATCCCAGGAACTGTTTTTATCAATCAGGGTGGCACCTCATTCACCTTAGCCGCCTACACTGACCCGAGTTCGTTCGAGGTTGCGGATTTGACTGGCAAGGGGGTCGTCGACCTCCTGGGCGGTGATACGAATCTGGAAATTTGGCCAAACAACGGTACACCTAATTTTTCTTCGTCACCGATCACATTTTCGCAGCCGACGGCAAATATCACGGTCTCGGATATCGATGGAGATGGCTATCCGGATATTGTCTCTGCCTGTATGTATTCAGATTGCCCTGGACAGATTTTCTATGGGAGTGGTGCGTATCAGTTCACCCCGGTTACAGTAGCGAATCTAAGTTGGCCCTACGTCATCGGAGACTTTAATGGGGACGGGAAGCTAGACATCGCGACCGGTTCAGCAACCTTTCTGAACACGGGCAATCGGAGGTTCCGAGAAGTAACCACCAACAACCTCCCGCTGAGTAACGGAGTGATTGCAGTAGTTGGTGACTTCAACGGGGATGGCAAAGACGATGTTGCCATTAATCCGCCAGGAGAGACAGTCATTTCAATCTACTACAGCAAGGGCGACGGGACGTTCTACGAAGGAACCCTAGTCGACCCCGGCCAATATCCCGGAGCAATGGTAGTGGGAGACTTTAATGGGGATGGCCGACCTGATCTCGCAGTGGGGTTGCTGTTGAGCCACCAGACTTGTCTGCTATTCAACATGGGGAATGGCGAGTTTACACGGTCTTTTTTCGCTTCTGGTGCATTTGCGGTGGCGATGACTACCTCAGACCTCAATCGGGATGGCAAACCTGACTTGGTTATCGGAAACTTCGTACTTGATTCCGCCCCGCCCAACGTGGATGTGGTGTTTCACAAGTGAGATTTTCAGATTTCGGCGATCCATTTGCGATCCGTTTGTGGTCCTACCCGTGCTTTCCATGTACTTCGGTGCCATCCGTGTGCCTCTATGTAGTTGAATTTACGTTTGCGCGTGGATTCGAGTCCTACCTGAGGAGCCATTCTTTCAATGGCTTAGCCCTTTTTGCGCTCTGTTTGCGCTCCGTTGGCCGGAAAAGCAAGCTGAGCCACTTTGCTGCTCGCGGTAGTCATCTCATCCGTTACGGCATCGCCGTAAATATTGAATGTTGTTCTGATGTCCGCGTGGCGCATCATTTTCTGGTGCACGGCCCCGGGAGTGCCCACGGCGTCGAGCCATGAGCGGTAGGTGTGTCGGAAAGCGTGCGTATCTAGATGGCCGCCCGCCGCGATTTTTGCGGCTCGCTCCAGTTCGCGCCACACGCCGGTGTAGGAGTACGGCAGCCTGCTGCAGGGAGAAATTGCGGCGGCGACGGCACTATCACATCAGATGGCTACAATCTGAGCAGCGATGACAACTGCGATTTCCACAACGCCGGCGATCTCAACAGCACCGACCCCAAGCTTGGCCCTATGCATAAAAACGGGGGACCGACTGAAACCATGACCACTCTGCATAAGCCCAGCAATCAATGCTGGCAATCAATGCTAGCAATCAATGCTAGCAATCCAGGCTGGCAATCCAAACTGGCAATCCAGGCTGGCAATCCAAGCTGGCAATCTAAATGGCTGCACTGAAGCTCTTTCGAGGCCTATTCCATTGCGGTGCAGATCGGAGCAAGTCCGGCGGTCGCGCCCGTGTTGAGGTAATCATCAAGCGGATGCGGCCCCAGTTCCTCAATCACCGACGCGAAATCGGGGGTGTAGGTTACGATGCCCCACTGGGGCGTAAGTACAGGGGTCTTACCCGCCAGGGCCGAGAAGTCATTTCCGTAGTAACCCCACTGCAGATTGTTCTGGGTCCCATCGGGGCCGGGTTCTTCCTGATACGTGCTGACGTAGTCCATCCAGGCGGGGATCGACTTGCCGGTCGTGTAGTTGTAAATCCTGCCGGCATACACTTCGTGGCGATAGCCCTCGATCAATTGTCCACTTGCATCGTAGAAGCGAACGGCGTTCCAATACGCGGAGAGCTGGTCGACCCATAGAAACTGCTGCGTGCCTGTCAAGGGACACGGCAAGCCCCCAAACGTCTCGTCTGGGTTGCCATCGGGGTTGCTCGCGAGGCTACCGTCGCCCAGTGCGAACGTCGCGGGACTACTGTAGCACTTGATGGCCGTACCCGGCGGGTCCAGTGGCCCAGGGTGGGCTACCTTCCAGCAAGCTTTGTAGTTGTGGTAGTTGCCATTAGGATTCGCAGCAGGGTTGTCGTTATTTAGAATCGCCGGGGGTTGGAGGCTAAGGGGATCAACAGAAGGGGCTCCATTCTGGTCGTCCACCACCTGGGAGAGAAGGCTCCAATAGTTGAGCTCGAACGAACCCCCGCCGCCAAGGCCAGACGATTGGGATTGAGTGGCAAGCGCGTCGTTTCCCGTACCCAGAGTACGGTGAAGATGCTGGTTGGTTTGGTTGCTTTGCGCGGCTAGATTCAATGAGATTGCCATCAGGCCGAACGTGGTGGCGAACACGCAAATCAGAATCTTGGGTTTCATATAAGGGTTCTCCTTAAACTTAGGTCGGCGTAACGTCGAAGTGCCGATGTGGAAGAGGCAAGGGCTGAGCAATCAGCTCCGATAGTCCCCAGTCGGAACTCCCGTGCAGCGCACTATGAAGAAGCTGCTCCCCTGAGTCAATGTTCCCGGTCGGACCTGTGTGTGACATCTTGCTGACCCGAAGCAAGTGCCTACAAGTCAGCGGTTTGGCAAGGGCAGCGTCTTGCGCTTGGGCGGCTAACTCAGCAGTGCTAAAATGCTCGGGCTTGTTTTCGCGTGCGGTTCTCGATGGTAGTTCCCGCCAAATCGAGTGTTCGCTTCGCCGGCTTCCTGCTCGACCTCAGTACGGGAGAACTATGCTCGAACGGGGACAAGACCTACCTCCAGGAAAAGCCGTTAAAGATTCTTACGTTGCTGCTGGAACACCCCGGCGAACTGGTCACCCGCGACCAACTGGTGAAGCAGTTGTGGCCGGAGGGGATCTTTGTTGACTTCGATCAAAGTTTGAACAAGGCAGTGAACCGGCTTCGCGAGGCGTTGGGCGACTCGGCGGACCGGCCACAATTTATTGAGACGCTGCCTCGACGTGGCTACCGTTTTATTGGCAAGATCGAAAACCATGCGACACCCACGACCGTTCATGAACCATTCGCGTCTAGTCCAGCGCCAGGGGCGAGAACAAGATTGGGGTGGATGAGGTGGTTCGCTGTGCCAGCCCTGGCGCTGATGGCGATCGCGATCGGGTTTCGGTGGTTCGAAGTACGCCGACCTCATCCCAATCCTCTGGAAGAGTTGAAGCAGCGGCGCCTGACCGCCAACTCCAGCGAAAATGCGGTAGGAAGCGACGTCATTTCCCCCGACGGCAAACAGATCGCTTACTCAGACATAAAGGGGATTCACGTTCAGCAGATTGATACTGGCCAGGTCCGCGACATCCTGATGCCGGAGAGTTTCAAAGGCACGCCGCAAAGCTGGGTACTGGTGAACACATGGATCCGCGACGGATCTGCGATCGTGGCAAACGCAACGCCATCAGGCCAGGCGCCGAGCGTTTGGCTGGTTCCGGTGATGGGCGGACCGATGCGCAAGATTCGAGACGATGCCTATGCCTGGGCTCTCTCTCGGGACGGTCACTGGGTGACTTTCGGGGCCAACCTGGGCAACCTTTACTATCGAGAGTTGTGGATTATTCGGCCCGACGGGACCGACGCGCATAAAGTCTTCGATGCCGACAAAGACTCGTCATTTGGTGGTGCCGAGTTTTCCCCGGATGGACGCAGGTTGGCCTACGTCAAGCTACGCCAGTTGCCCGAGGCGGTAGAAATGACTCTCGAGAGCCGTTCCATCGAAGGCGGCGCTCCCACCACGGCTCTCGTGTCGAAGTACCCGTATGAAGTCGAGGACTGGTCCTGGTCGCCTGATGGCCGCATGATTTATTCCCTGATCGACCACGTGGAAAACACCTGCAATTTCTGGCAGGTGAGACTGGATACACGGACGGGTGAACCCGTCGAAAAGCCAAGACAGCTAACCAATTGGTCGGGGTTCTGTATGGACAATCCGAGCTTCTCGGCCAATGGCAGGCGCCTCACGTTTCTACGATCTTCCGTGCAAAGCACGTTGTACCTCGCCGATCTTCAGACAGGCGGAACGCAACTCGATGCCCCACGTCACGTGACACTGAACGAGGGACAGAATGATCTCGTCGGATGGACTCGGGATAGTAGGACCGTAGTGTTCATATCGGATCGCAATGGTCGTCCGGAGCTTTTCCGGCAGACTGCGGGGGAAGAAGCAGCCGTGCGGATTGCATCGTTGGAAGAATTCAGCACGGACCACCACATGACTCCGGACGGCACATCGATTGTTTATCTCGTTTATCCGACCGACGGGGGTACGTCGCACCCGGTCCGCCTGATGCGGGTGCCCCTGGCAGGCGGAGCGCGACAGTTGGTCTTGGACTCGCCCCTGGGTGCCGGGCCCTCCCTTCGGTGTGCCCGGCGTCCTGCGACGCTGTGCGTCATTGCGGAGACCACTCCCGATCGCGCACAACTCGTATTCACGGAGGCCGATCCGATGCAGGGGCGCGGCCGTGAGGAAGCGCGGTTCGAAATCAAGAAGACGCCGGATGCCCACTACACCTGGGATCTTTCGCCCGATGGAACGCGAATTGCGATCCTGAAGCAGTCAGAAGCGACAATCACATTGACGTCGCTGGTCAGCCATTCAACCCAGGCGATCGTCGTAAAAGCGTCACCCAAGCTCTACAGTCTGGACTGGAGCGCGGACGGCCAGGGGCTATTTGTTTCGGCTCTGGCTGATGGAGGATCCAGGCTGTTGCGTCTGGACCTGAAAGGCAACGCACGGACATTGTGGTACGTCAAAGGAGGGGTCCGGGTGCCTGGTGATCTGTTCTACAGCGGAACTTTGGCTCCGCGAGCCGTGCCTTCGCCCGATGGCCGCTATCTGGCCATTCAGGGCCGAAGCGTCAGCTCCAACGTCTGGATGATAGAGAACTTTTGAGTGGGCGTCACATTTGATGGCGCGCGCGCGCAAGACAGGTGACCTAGCCCAAAGTGACGGGGCTCAAGTGGCGAAAAATCGTCATTACACTCGTTGACCGAGCGCGTTGGGACGCCGAGTGTGCGGAAGGGCGAGATGCAGCGCGGGGTCGGTGACGACGAGCGGAGCGCTACCTCGAAAAGCGAGAGGTCGGATCAGGAAGGAACAGACATGTTCGGCGTGGAACGGGGGAATGCTCAGATTTGAAAGTGTTACAGCCGTTCCATGGTGAAGTCGTTCCTTCAGTTCGCGAAGCTCTGAGCTGGAATCTCGTGAATTCGATCGATTACGATCAGTGGATGAATTATCTCGATTTTTGGCCGGTTGTCTGCCCGGGATCGATGGCCGGTCGTTCCGAAGATTGTAGGTAAGCCCTTGGTGGCTCCCTTCCGTTCGCACTGCTTTACAGCGAAACCGATCCGGTTGTAGGCGCTCCTGCTGCAGGCGAAACTGATTCCGCCGCATCCGATGGTGTCATTGTCGACTGTAACGGCAACTCGACGAAAAAAGTTGACCCAATCCCGATCGAGCTTTTAACCACTAGCGATCCCCGATGCTGCTGCACAATCCAATCGGCAATAGCGAGGCCGATGCCAGCTCCTCCCAATTCGCGGCTTCTCGCCTTGTCCACGCGATAGAAGCGTTCGAAGATTTTGGGCTGATCTTGCTCAGATATTCCGATCCCTGAGTCACGCAGAGCGATAACAGCCTTGTTGTCGCGTGCCTCCAGACGTAGTTCAATTACCCCCGGCGACGGCGTGTACTTGACCGCATTGTCGAGCAAGATGGCCAGCAAACGTTGCATCGCGCTGCGGTCGCCTAAAACTGGAAGCTCGCAATTCGCGAACTCCTCAGTGAACTGCAGGCCGCGGGCCTCCAGCAGTTGACGCCATGCGCGCGCGGTTTCCAGGATCGCCGCGCGCAGATCGAGGGGCGCCAGGTGCAAGCTCTCCCGACCGGAATCAGCACGGGCGAGGGACAACAGTTCTTCGACCAGGGACGAAGTTCTTTCCGCCTCAAGAAGGATGTGGCGCAAAGCCTCGCGGTATTCGGCATCCCCCCTCGACTTGCGGAGAATGATTTCTGCTTCGGTGCGGATGAGTGAGATGGGCGTTCGCAGCTCGTGCGAAGCATCCGCGGTGAACTGGGTGATGCGGAGAAACGCACCTTGGATGCGCGCCAGCATCTCATTCAGCGTGTCAGACAATCGTTGGAGCTCGTCGCCAGTGGTAAGTTTCTCCAGCCGTTCGCCTAAATTGCTGCCACTGATGCCTCGCGCCGTACGAGTCAGTGCATCGACTGGAGACAAGGCTTTGCGGCTGAGCCAGTATCCTCCTGAGGCCGCGGCGAGTAGCAAGAGAGGCGCCAACATCAGGAGGTAACGCCTAAACAGAGATAGCGTGGCAACGATCTGACCAGTGGGCACGCCTGTCTGCACCGTATAGAAGCGGCCATTCACTTCAATTCTTTGCGTAAGGAAACGGAACGGCTGGTTCGCGAGCTGAACGTTGCGAAACGACCGGTGTTTGATAGTTGCCGGCGCTGCCAGCTCAAACTGGTTTTTCATCAGTGCAGGAGCGCGGAAGATCCAATCTCCATCCTCGTCGTAAATCTGCAGGAAATCGCCGGAGTGTTCCAGATCGTAGGCCTCGGAGGCTTCTTCCCGAAGCTTGGTTACGTTCATGTTTTTCTTCTTTTGCGATTTGATGAAATTTGTGAGGTCCTCGATTTGTGCTTTCAAGGCATCATCGGCGACGGTATAAAGCTGTTGCCGCAGGGTAAACCACATGGCAATGCCGAACAAAAGCTGCGCCGCAGCAAAGATTGCCAGGTACCACAACGTGAGCCGAGAGCCAATGGAAAGTTTTTTCATAATTGCCACTCCAGACCGATGACGTAGCCGACGCCACGCACGGTGTGAATAAGCTTTTGCCGATGGTCGCCATCGACTTTTTGCCGCAGCAGCCGCATGAATGCATCCAGGGAATTGCTTCCCATTTCCCGCCCGGAAGCCGCAATCAGCACCTCCCGGGGAACCACTTCGCCGGCGTGGAGCATGAGCCGCTCTAATAACTGATATTCAGTGCGCGTGAGGTCGATCCGTTTCCCGTCGCGATTAGCCTTGCGGGTGGCGATATCCAAGAACAAATCATCTATCTGGAGCTGGGTTTTCCGCGGAGCGGCCGCCGCCCTGCGAACCGCCCGTAAGCGCAGCAATAGCTCATCAAACGAGAACGGCTTGGTCATGTAGTCGTCGGCCCCGAGGTCCAGGCCATGTACGATGTCGGGGACGGAATCTCTCGCAGTCAGCATCAGTACAGGCGTGCGATTGTTCTCGACTCGCATGCTCCTCGCCAGCTCGAATCCGTCCATCTTAGGCATCATCACATCGAGAATGACCACATCGAAATCGTGGTCTCGCACCATCTGCAGTCCTTCGCTGCCGTCAGCCGCGCAGGAGACGGTGTGACCTTCTTCGCTTAGACCCCTGCGAAGCAATTCCAGCATTCGCCGTTCATCTTCCACAACCAGCAGTTTCATGTCGGGCTCGAGGTAGTGCCAACTCACGTAAGGGTAAACGGTGAAGGGGCTGAGTGCACTGAATCTGAAAAAACTTTAACGGTCCTTTAATAATGGCTTCATGCCGGCAAACTACCATCGCCTTTCATTTCAATCGACTCGAATATCTGTTCCAGAGAGGGCAGATTCTTGACTGAGCTGCTTGCCGCCGGGAGATGCCACTCTGCCAATCTCGAAACGAGAAGTGGTTGTAAAGGAGCTAAAAGCATGAAGCCAAAGCAATCCTTCACTCCTTCCTCCATCCTGAGAATCCCAGCGTTGCTGGTTCTTTGCGCGGTGTTCGCGAACCTGACCATTGCCCAGTCGGGGAAGGGCACCATCCTCGGCCGTGCAGCTGACGCGGGAAACGCCGTGCTACCAGGCGCGAAAGTGCGAGTGGAGCCGGGAGACGTGGTCGCCGCCACGAACCAACTCGGCGAATTTACGGTGATCGACCTTGCTCCGGGCGAGTACAAGGTCACAATCTCTTACGTCGGCTTTCTGCCCTACACTTCGGCTGTAAAGGTCGTTGCGGGCCAAGCCACTCGCCTGGATGCGGTGCTCCAGGTTGAGGCAAAGGGGGAACAGGTAACAGTTGTAGCTGATGCGCTCGGCGTGGCGGAAGACATCAATGTTCAGCGCACCTCCGACAATCTTCTTGATGTGATGTCACAGGGCGTCATCAAGAGCCTGCCGAATGCGAACATCGCCGACGTGGTGGGCCGAATGCCGGGCGTAAGCCTCGAGCGCGACGAAGGCGAAGGCAAGTACGTGCAGATCCGCGGCACAGAGCCACGCTTGAACAATACGACGGTGGATGGAGTAGAGCTTCCTGCGCCGGAGGACAACGTGCGCCAGTTCAAACTGGACACAATTCCCTCGGGCATCGTCGAGTCGGTGCAGGTCAATAAGACGCTGGCGGCCAATCAGGATGCGGACGCCATTGGTGGTACCGTAAATCTGATTACCAAGAAGGCTGGCGATGTGCCTACCCTGCAACTCGAAGGAATCGGCGGATTCACTCCCATAGTAAATACTCGTTACGTGGGCCTGGTGAGCGCGACGGTGGGCAAGCGATTTGGCCCAGACAAACGATTCGGCGCACTGTTTTCCGGAAGCTACGACTATAACGGCCGGGGAATTGACGACATCGAGCCGCAGCCAGACCCCTTCTACTTGACCCCTGTGTATGACAGCATGGACATCCGCGAATACCGGTACCAGCGCAAGCGCTACGGCTTTGGCGGCTCGCTCGACTATAAACTGAAAGACCCTGCCTCTGGCCTCTTCCTGCATTACTTCTTTTCCAATTTCAGGGACTTCGGCAACAAGTGGGTCTACACGCTGAATGATGACGTCTCACAGAATCTCGAGGGGCCCTCGGCGCCACCAATCATCGCCGGCGATATCCCTAAGTTCACGACTTCCCAGCGCGTGCCAAACTATTCGGCCGGCAGTATAGCAATCGGCGGAAAGCATGTGTTCACCAGTTCCTGGTTGAGCTGGGACCTGTCGGTGGCAAACTCACGCGAAGGCGGCGCGGCCGGCAACCCCGGCGCAACTTTTAAGCCGGTATCGGGCAGCCCCCTAAGCATCCTCGCTACTTGTGTCAATCTACAGAGTCCGAATTTCCACTTGCCGCAGTGGGATCCCAGTTGCTTCGGAACTCCGACCTACGATCCAACCCAATACAACATCACCGAGTTCGACGGTACTTCCGGGGACACATCGCAAGTGAATCTGCAGGGAGCCGTCTCATACGCTAGGAACTATCATCTCGGTTCGCACTTCTCCACCTTTGAGTTTGGCTTCAAGGTGCGTAATGCGCACAAAGGGCAGGACGCTTATTCACCAACCTACGACCAACAGTTTCTGGCGAACCCGGGCACGGCGTTGATGTCTCAATACCTGAGTGGGTTCACCAATCCTCATTATTACTTCAACGCCTACCCGCTGGGGCCGGTCACCAGCTACAGCAAAATTTCCGGCGATTTAGCCAATCTTATCGGTCAAGGAGTCCTCTCGCTCGACCAACCCGCCACTGCCTTCGGTTCGGATGCGAGCAACTTTGACCTGACCGAACGCATTTCGGCTGCCTACGCGATGAACACGATCGAATTCGGGCGTTTCCGCCTCCAGACGGGCTTGCGTATCGAAGCAACCCAGTTGGACATTCTTGGCTACAACGTGGTGAATAACGCAACCAGCACGGAGGCAACTGTGACCCCGCAGCAGGCGAACTCGTGGTATTGGGATCCTCTGCCCAGTGTTCAACTCCGCTATCGGATCACCGATGACTCGGATATTCGTGCCGTATACGCTCGTGCTATCTCACGTCCGAATCCTTACGACATGGTGCCCTACATAACGCTGGACAACAGCACGAACCCGCTGACCGTCTCGGTTGGAAACCCGAATCTGAAGCCTGAGCATGCCAACGACTATGATTTGCTCTATGAGCACTACCTGAAGCCCTATGGTTTGCTCCAGGCCGGCTTTTTCTACAAGCAGTTGAGCCAGCCCATTTACTACCTTGCCGATCCTAACTACAGTGGATCGCAGTATCCGCAGTATCAGGGCGACATTCTCGATTACATCATCAACGGCGTGAACGCGAAGCTGTACGGCGTAGAGTTTTCCTACATCCAACATCTCGGATTCCTGCATGGCGCCTGGAGCGGTTTCGGCATTATGGCGAACTTCAGCAAGACTGGTTCGAGCGCGGGCACACTGCCACTTCGACCGGACAACCCGGCATTGCAACGTCAGACCCCAACCATGTGGAATCTCAGTCCCAGCTACGACCGGGGTCGCTTTTCGGCGCGGCTTGGCGCGACCTACAATAGCGCGAGTATCTACCAGTATCAGTGGACGCAATGCACCGCGGCACAGGCCAGTGGCGGCGGTTGCGAAGATCCCGGCTACCTTGGTCCAAAAGGACCTGTAGGAGACAACTACCTCTATGCGCACTTGCAGGTCGATGCGCAGGCTAGCTACCGCGTGGGCAAGGGCCTCACTGCGCTCTGGCAGGGCACGAATCTCACAGACATGGTGTTCGGTTTCTACAACGGTAGTCCGTGGTACGTCACTCAACGTGAGTATTACCGGCCGACCTACTCGTTCGGCCTGCGCTGGGAACCGCGAAGAGAAAACTGAGGAATGCGTAGAATGTTCGTGAACTACCGGGGGGCGGCTGAATGAATAGGTTGTGCGAAGGTGTTGTGGTTCTTGTTCTGGCGTTGTGCTCGATCGCTGGTGCTTCCGGCGCGCAGAAGGAACCCACAACTAAGAAATCCGGAGAAAAGGCCGGCGAAGCGAAAACCTCCGATCCGGTATTCGTGGGAGCGGGGGACATCTCCAGCTGCGATGACCTTGCCGGCGCGGAGGCAACCGCCAAACTGATCGAGAAGATTCCGGGCACAGTGTTTGCGGCAGGAGATTTGGCGTACCCTGACGGTTCCGACGAGCAGTTCGCGAAATGTTATGCCCCCACCTGGGGCCGCTTCAAAGATCGCACGCGGCCAGTGCCCGGAAATCACGAATATCACAGCGACGGCGCATCGGGGTACGCGCGCTATTTCGGCGCCGCGGCCGGCGACCCTAAGAAGGGATATTACAGCTACGATTTAGGCGCCTGGCACATCATCGCCCTGAACAGTGAGTGCGACGAGGTAGGAGGATGCGGCGCCGGATCCCCGCAGGGAGAGTGGTTGCGGCAGGACCTCGCGCAGCATTCCACACTGTGCACGCTTGCCTATTTTCACAAGCCGCTCTTCAGTTCCGGCGCAAGTCATGGCAACGACCCCAAGATGAAGCCCCTTTGGCAGACGCTGTACGCTGCTAATGCAGATGTTGTGGTCAACGGTCACGATCACGACTATGAGCGCTTTGCTCCGCAGGATCCGGAGGGCAACGCGGATCCGAAACGTGGCATTCGCGAATTCGTCGCCGGTACGGGCGGGAAAAACTCACACCGGACGTTCGGGACGCTGAAGCCCAATAGTGAAGCGCATCAGGCAGATACGTTCGGCGTGCTGAAGCTGACGTTGCACGCGTCGGGCTATGACTGGGAGTTCGTGCCGGAAGCAGGAAAAAGTTTCCACGATTCGGGTAGTGGGTCTTGCCACTAGGATTTACGTTAGGAGGAGCACTTGAAGCGAACAGCCATTTTTCTATTCGTGTGTCTCGTTGCGTCAGCCACGGCCGTGGATTATCAGATCACCGGGAAAATCCAGATCCCCGGCAAAGGTAGCTGGGATTACCTTGTCGTTGATGAGGGCGGACGCCGGTTGTACGTATCCCATGGAACGCAGGTCGAAGTGCTTGACGTAGATTCGGGCGCAATTGTTGGCAAGGTCGAGAACACTCCCGGTGTGCATGGCGTCGCCATCGCTCCGGAACTGGGCCGCGGATTCGCGAGCAATGGTCAGTCTTCGACCGTCACGATTTTTGATTTGAAAACTCTGAAGACGATTGCGGAGGTACCGGTTGGCAAGAAGCCCGATGCAATCATTTACGACCCGGCAACTTCGAGAGTCTTTGCCTTCAATGGCGAAAGCAGTAGCGCCTCCGCCATTGAAGCCGCAACTGGCAAAGTCGTTGGGACGATCGATCTCGGCGGCGGTCCTGAATATGCGGTGGCCGATGGTTCGGGCTACGTCTACAACAATCTTGAGGACGCGAGCGTGGTCCTAAAGATTAATGCTCGTTCTTTGAAAGTCGAGCAGCGCTGGCCAACCGCTCCTTGTGCTTCGCCGTCCAGCATGGCGATGGACCGTCCGAATCGACGTCTATTCATCGGTTGCCGGAACAAACTTATGGCGGTTGTGAATGCAGACACAGGACAAGTGATCACAACGCTGCCTATCGGTGACCATGTGGACGCGACCGCCTTCGATTCCGAGTCTCGCCTTATCTTCAATTCCAACGGAGAGGGTACGATCACGGTGATTCACCAGGAGAGCCCGGATAAGTACTCCGTTGTCGAGAATGTGAAGACCTTACCCAAGGCGAAGACTATGGCGCTTGATCCCAGAACGCACCGTCTCTTCCTCTCAACTGCCGAAGCAGGACAATTTGAAGTGCTGGTCGTGAGCCAATAGTTGCGGGTCACCCCATCGAACTTTGCCCGACGACGAGTTCGGCAGGCAGGTCATCGCCAGCTCGCAGTGTACAAGTCGTCTGGAGTGTCATCGACTCAAGATATTTTGCTCGAATCTAGGGTTTCTTCGTGGCTGTCACGGCCTGGAAGTACGCCGTAGCCGGCGAGCTGTCGAAACTTCCGCCCAAGGCGAGATGCAGATCTATGCGATTGGCGAGTTGAGTGTTACGCAATTTGATGAGATCGGCCTCACTCTCGATCTGACCTGCTTGCAACTGCAAGACTGACAGAAAGTCCAGAGTTCCGGCTTTGTACCTCAAATTGGCGACGCGGACGCCTTCACTGTGATTGCGGACCGCGCTTTCGGTGTAGGGGAGTCGTTCAGCTAACAACCGTTCATTCGTCAACGCCACTTCCACTTCGTCAAACGATTTCAGGGCCACGCCGCCAAAATGTGCAACTGATCGCTCCTCCTCCGCCGTGGCAATCTTGACCTCCGCTCGCAACGCTCCACCCTCGTAGATCGGCACAAACATCCCAAGCGCACTGTGAATCAGCCAAGGGTTGAGATCCAGGACGGAGAGGAGCGGATCGCTTAAACGCCCTCCCTCTAGAATGAACGAGAAGCTAGGCAGGAGTGCCAGTTTCGCGGCTTCCTGGGTCCGGAACGCCGCTAATACCTGATGTTCTGCGGCCGCAACATCCGGACGCCTCTCCAGCAGCGATGAAGGCATTCCGGGTGCCACTGGCGGCGGGAGAGGAGAGAACGTATCTGCCACTTCCAGTTCTGCAGCTGGATAGCGCCCGATGAGCACCTCCAGGGTGCGCCGTGCCTCGCTATATAGACCTTGCGCGATGGTCAGTTGGCTTTGAGCCTCATCGAGTTGATAGCTCGCTTCCGCGACGTCGAGGTCTGCGACTTTTCCTGCGGCCCGTCTCACTTTCACCAATTCAAGCAACTTCTCGTAGATGTTGACGCTCTGCTCCGTAAGTGCGAGGAGTTGGCGAGTCTCGATGGCCAGATACCAGCTCTTGGCCGCAGTCGCAGCCAGGGATTGGCGCGCAAAAGCGTAGTCGAGCGCAATCGTTTCGTAGTTCTCCTGGGCAGCGGCACGCTGGGCGCGCAGCCGTCCCCAGACATCGACTTCCCACGAGACCGTCGCCAGCTCCATGTTGCTCTGCGATTGGTTGACCACATCCAAATCCTTCGAACGCGTCGTAGCGCCGGAGAAGTTGGCTCCGACCTGAGGCTTCAGTTTTGAGCCCACCACAATGACGCTCTGGCGTGCCGCCTGCACCCTTGCTGCCGCCTGGCGCAGGTCAAGGTTGTTCGCAATGGCTTCGGAAACTACTACATCGAGGCCATGATCTTGAAAAGACTTTATCCAGTCTCCAGTGACATTCTCAGTATTTGGGGCGGCGCTCCACGCCGGGGGCAGAGGCGCTGCTTTTGGCAACGCCTGATCCACAATCGTCGGGAGTGGCGGCGGCCGGTGAAGTGCACAGCCGCAGAGACAGAATCCCACCATCACCACGACGAGCGGCCGCACGAACCAGATCGTGATTCGCGCCACACACGGATGACTGTTCTCCGTCGAGTTGATCGAACGGCGTTTCATGCGAAAGGCATCGGATATAGCCAGTTGAACCAGGTGCGCATCCGGATCGTGATTTTTCGAAGTGCTGCGAAACCGCCGCCACTGGTATAAATGGCCGCTGCGCCCTGCGCTCCGATCGGAAGCTCAACCTTGGAGAGCCTATTGAGATAAATCTTCACAGCAAACTCTCCCTGCGGCTGCATCGGGTTTGCCGGATCGAACTGCGGGATGATGTCACTGGGAAGGTATTGTCCTTGCCCGTTTGCCCACCAGATGCTGTCCACTTTCGCGTCAAAGATCTGGCCCGGGTAAAGGTCCACTGCCACTTCAACGGGTTGCCCGATCTTCACATACTTGAGGTTCTCTTGGGTGAAGCTGGCCAAGAGGTACCGGTCGCTATCGACAATGAAGGAGGCAATGCCGCCCGCGCGGATGATGCCCGCGACCATACCCGGTCGAACTTGCAGATTAACGATGTGGCCATCCTCGGGCGCCACCATAAGGGTGTTGTCCAAGTAATAGCGTGCCAGGTTCAGTTGCGCTTTCACGATAGTGATGCTGGCAAGTGCCTGTTTTTCGGCAGCTTCGCTCTCCATCAATTGGGCGGCCGCGGTCGCCACATTGGTGTTAACTCCTTCCCACTGCGACTCGTACCTGAGACGGGAGCGCTCGGCTCCGGCCGTTGATTCCAAAACAGCGGCCTCGGTCGCATTCGTCTGCGCTTGCCACTTCTGAGCATCTTCTTCCGGACCCGCACCTTGCTGCGCCAGGCCTTGGGAAAGCTTTTGCTGATACTTTGCATATTCCAGTTCGCTCTTCGACCGGACGACCTTCTGCTCGGCTGCCTCAAGATCCGCTTTGTACATGCGCACGTCTTGTTTGGCGGCAGCGAGTCCCGCCTTCAACTGCGCGACCTTGTACCTCGCAGACACCGCGGTTGCCGAGGCGACCGCCAGTTGCGCCTCCAGTTGGCTAACTTGGTATTCATAGGGACGCCGGTCGAACTGGAACAACGGTTGCCCCTTCTTCACCGGAACATCCGGTGCAACGAGCACGGCGGTGACAAGAGTTGGCTCCGGCAGGCGCGGAATGAGCTGAATCGTGTACTGAACAACTTTTGCATTCGTCGAATAGGGGGTAACGAAGCGCAGGCCGATAATAAAAATGAGGAATATATGAACCGCGAAGAAGGCGCTGATGATTCCCCATGTCTTGGTGAACTTAAGCCACTTGAATTTAAAGAAAACCAGCCAGATAAACAGGAGGAATGTGAACGTGATGAGAAGGGCTATCATCATGACGCTCGCCCCAAGGGTTGCTCACCTTTCTCGACTTCAGCCGCCGGGTGCTCCATCTCGGGCTTCTTTTCCGTCGTCGTCCCCTTCATTCGCGCGAGCATTTCGTCGGTGTACTGTTGCTCTTGCTTGGGGAAGTAGCGGATATCAACGACGTTGGTTGGCTTGAAGGCCCACATGAACGCCTGCATCCACGGCACAACGGCCAGGAATCCGAGCCAGCCCATCACGTTGATTGCATCCGCATCGGGGTGCTTGCGCGCGATGGCGATACGCCCCGGCAAACCCAGGATGAACACGGCCACCGTGAGAAAGGCTCCGACCAGGGCGAGAATAACCGCGAAGGTCAGGTAGTCCCAGATATCCAGGTGGAAACCGAGCATACAGAGACGCCTCAATCCTGGTGTTGCGGACAAGCAGGGGCCGGCACCGAGCTGGAATTAGTCGTATCGGGCGGCATACCCGTAAGGAACTCAGTGCAGCATTAAAGTTGATCGCCGACAACTGTCACTTGTTACAGCGGGCTCATTCGGTGGCCAAGTAAGTAGCATCGCATTTCGGCGGGACGCGGCAAGGCAGGGTCATATCCTGGCCCGAACGCGTCAAGGACCTAGGCGGCATCCGCTCGCAGTCCCATCACATCATCGACATCGTGCCGACGATCCTCGAAGCTGCCGGCATCACGTGGATTTAGCGTCGGCGAGTGATTCTATTTGCCGAGGCCTCGGATCCAGGTGGTTCACGGAACGGTTCCACAGCAATGCGTTCGTAACACACTTCCAGCACGGTCAAGTATTCTGTACCGCCCGGCAATTGCAGGACTACGCTGTCACCCGCTGCCGACTTCATCAACGCGCGCGCCAGAGGTGACACCCAACTGATGTGGTTGCGGTTGAGATCGATTTCGTCCGTGCCCACGATGCTGACCACACGCGATACTCCTGCGGCATTGGCATAGCGCACGGTCGCTCCGAAGAAAGCCCTCGTCGCCGCCTGCCCCGCTCTCGGAGCTTCCGGGTCCACCACTTCCGCAGCTTCGATTCGCTTGGTGAGAAAGCGAATCCGTCCATCGATCTGCCGCAGCCTCCGCTTGCCGTACTGATAGTCGGCGTTTTCACTGCGATCGCCGTTGCTGGCAGCCCACGCCACCACCTCCGTCACGGCCGGGCGCTCCCTGGTGAGCAGAAACCGGTGCTCATCTTTGAGGCGCTCCAGCCCGCTCGGCGTGATGTAGTTCTTGACGGGCGTCGCGGGCTCGTCCGGTTTTGGTTTTCTTGTAAACCCTTTTCGCATCTTGTAGTCTTTCGTCCTTCTAGCGCGAATCCAGTGGATGCACCAATTAGCAGCGGTGGTTGTTTTTCCGCGGTCAGGGCCGCCCGCCCTCGACAACGGGGAGAAGGATTAAACGTCGTATAATCTCGTGCGCGAAAGCGGGGCAGAACCTATGAACGTACAAGAACAAATCGAGAAGTATATTACCAGCCAACCAGAGTCAAAACGCGGTGACATGCGAGAGTTGCATCGGCTCACACTTCAAGTGTCGCCAGACTGCAAATTATGGTTCTTCGATGGTAAAGACAGCAAGGATCATACTGTTACCAACCCTACGATTGGATATGGATTTCACACAATAAAATACGCCAATGGAAAAAGTAGAGAGTTTTTTCAAATTGGTGTCAGCGGAAACAAAAATGGAATCTCTGTCTATATTCTTGGTCTCAAAGATAAGAAGTACCTAGCCAAAACGTATGGAAAAAAACTAGGTAGGGCTAGCGTGACCGGATACTGCATTCGGTTTAAAGCTCTAAAGGATATAAACATCGATACGCTTGAAGCGGCAATACGACATGGGCTTGCAGCTCAGAACGACAAAGGGCAAGCCGATGAAATAATTCCATCGTTAAAAGGCAAACAGGTAGTGATGTGAAGGACAAGACACCCGCTGCTGTGGTGGCTTCTGCAGTTTGAAAGCCGGGCCGCCCGCCCCGCCCAACCTTTAGGGTTCCGGACGGCCCGCGTTGCGTTACGTTCAGATCTCGCGCATGACAATCATCGAAACTCCGACTTCTTATTTCGCCTGCACTAGCTTCGTAACAACTGCGGCAACTTTATCGAGTATCTGGTTCCAGCCCTCCATTTGACCGCTGTTTTTCGCGCTCTCCATGGGTTCATTTCCAATGAAGGTGAGTTTCGTCTGGCCGTTTCCGAGATCCTCAAAGAGGGTCACGTCGTAGGCACCGTCGATCGCCTCATGTTCTATTCCTAATTCCGCAGGCTCAATCTTGTTTCCCTCCGAGTCCGAGAAGTACATGGAGGAAACGATCTTTTCCTGGGGAACAATCTCGTGGTATTCACCCGCATTCCAGAACTCCTGACCATCGGGCGTTCTCATGCAGCAGAGAAACTTTCCTCCTACGCGAAAATCCATCTTGCAAACCGGCGAAGTAAAACCCTTCGGCCCCCACCACTGCATCACATATTTTGGGTCTGTCCACGCCTTCCAAACCAACTCGCGTGGGGCATCAAAAATTCTTGTAACGACCATCCGCTCGATCTCGTTCACCGTGCTTTTTGTCATTTCTGGCCTCCTCTTTCTTTATTTGATCTTTCTTCATTTGATTTACGACTACTTCCAGTTTGTCGAAGCTCTCTTCCCAGAATTGGCGATAGTTAAACGCCCAGTCGCGGACTGTTTTAAGCGCTTCTGGCCGCAGCGTGCACACACTCTCTCGTCCCCGCTTCGTCTTGATCACAATCCGCGCCCGCACCAGGTAGGCAATATGTTTTGAAATCATCTGCTGCGAGAGTGCAAACGGTTCCGTCAGTCCATGCACCGAGGCCGGCCCATGGGAGAGCCGTTCGATCATCGCCCGCCGGGTTGGGTCCGACAAAGCCGCAAACGTTGTACCTAATCTATCCACAACCATATGGTAGTGGATTATCTGGCAATGTCAAGTGTGAATTTTGCGCTGGAAGAGGCAGAACATGTCAGGCATGAGAGAAAGCCATCGGAGCGATTTCCGGGAGCCTGTTTGCGGATTACTTCCGGAATCCCGACAATCCACAACACGAATTCGGTTGGCAGGATCTCCCAGATCGCCGCCAGGAGCGTTAGCTCTATTGGGGAGCCACCTTGGGATGCATTGCACGCTCCTTTAACAGCTCATTGGTATCGGTATTGAACCACACGACTCGTCTCTTGCCTTGTCTATCAAGCACCGTTAATTTGTCGTAGGCGTGTCCTTTGACATGAACAAGTTCCTGGCCCTCGATCTGGGCCCCGAGCGCCTCTGTCAGGAAAAAGACCGTCTCGCTCGGGGCAACGGTAAGCCACGCTGTCTTAGCGGAAGACCCATCGCCCGACTCCATGATCGATTTTCCGATCGCATTAAGGATCGCTTCCTGTTTCTTGGCTTCTTCGCTTCTGCCCATCTTTTGGAGCACCGCCATCGCCAATAGATGCCCTTCACCGTTAGCCATGTTGCGATCTATGACGGTTTGCGCCTCAGTCAATGCCTTCTCGTATCGCCCGGCGGCGAGGTCATCTACAACCTGATCATGCACAGGCTGCGAATCGAATCCCTGGCTTACCTCGCCCAAGGCTCCGGCAAGGCGAAAGTCGCGCCAGTCGATGCTCAAATCCCCGGCCATTACTCTCGTTTTGTAGGATTCATACTTTTTGGTGGCAGCGTCCCGGTCGTCCATCTGCGCCGAAACAACACTGACGCTAATGACACTGCACAACAAGAATGTTCCTAACCTCAAGCCTTCCATCTTCGAAAAGATCTCCCGTCGTGGGCATTCTACTACCGCGAGATGCCCAACTAAGACGCTCCGCGCTGCAAAGACAAACTTCGAGCGTCATTCGCGACCCCGTTCTGCCTGCAGAGAACGCGAACAGTCGAGACCGTCTGAGCGTTACCCCAGGATCACAGGCATCCCTTCAATAATCCAACGTGCCAGCACTGCCCGGCAATTCTCTGCCCGGGCTACACTAGAAGAGGCACGGTACCGCGACCCGCTCCTTCAAAATGATCTCTTTCTCAAACATCAATAAACAATATGGCAAGCAGTTGCTCTTCGTGGATGCGTCCTTCCAGTTGAATCCCGGCGAAAAAGTTGGGCTGGTCGGTCCCAATGGGTCGGGCAAGACAACGCTCTTCCGGATGGTGGTTGGCGAGGAAAGTCCCGACGACGGCACGGTCTCTGTCCCTAAAAAGTTGACGATCGGCTACTTTCGCCAGGACGTCGAGGAAATGCAGGGCCGTTCGGTTCTGGATGAAGCGATCGCAGGCAGCGGGCGCGTCGGCGATCTGCACCACGGGCTCGAAGCTTTGCAGCGGGAAATGTCCGACCCTGAAAAAGCGGATGACATGGACCGCATTCTTGAGCGCTTCGGTCACGTGCAGGAGGAGTACGAGCATTTAGGCGGTTACGCGCTCGAATCGCAGGCCCGTGAAGTGTTGCATGGGCTGGGATTCAAAGACGATCAGATTGACGGCGACGTGGGCGCTCTCTCCGGCGGATGGAAAATGCGGGTTGCGCTGGCACGGGTCCTGCTCGGAATGCCGGATGTATTGCTGATGGATGAACCGACGAACCATCTCGACATCGAATCCATCATCTGGCTGGAGCAGTTCCTCAAGTCATTTCCGGGAGCGTTGCTCATGACTTCACACGACCGCGAGTTCATGAATCGTCTGGTCTCAAAGATTGCAGAGATTGATGGCGGCGAGATCATCACGTACTCCGGCAACTATGACTTCTACGAGCGCGAAAGGGCGGTGCGAGAGAGCAATCAGCAGGCAGCATTTGCCCGGCAGCAGTCCATGCTTGCCAAGGAACAGCGCTTCATCGATCGTTTCAGGACGCACGCCGCCAAAGCGGCCCAGGTGCAGAGCCGGATCAAGGCCTTGGACAAGATCGAGAAGATCGAACTACCCAAAAAACGGCAGGTCGTGAAATTCGACTTTCGTGTTCCTCCACGATCCGGCGAACAGGTGGCCGTGCTGGAGAATCTGCACAAGAGTTACGGCCCGCGTGTGATTTACGAAGGCTTCAATCTCACCATCCGCCGCGGAGAACGCTGGGCTGTCATGGGGAGAAACGGCGCTGGTAAGACTACGCTTCTTAAAATGATTGCCGGAGCCAGCGCTCCAGATGCGGGAAGCGTGCGGCTCGGAGCCAGCCTGAATATGGGCTACTTCGCGCAACAGTCTTTAGAAACGCTCAATCCCGATCTCACCGTCGCTGAACAGTTGCAGCAGGATTTTCCCCAGGACAGTATTGGCTCGCTGCGGAACCTGGCGGGAGCATTCCAGTTCTCCGGCGAAGACGTGGATAAGAAGATCCGCGCACTCTCCGGTGGAGAAAAGTCGCGGCTGGCTATAGCACGCATGCTCTACAACCCTCCAAACTTCCTGGTGCTCGACGAACCGACGAATCACCTGGATCTAGCGACCAAGGAGATGCTGGTGGACGCCCTGAAGGATTTTGAAGGCACTATGATCTTCGTATCGCATGATCGCATGTTCCTTCGCGGCCTCGGCTCACGCGTGTTGGAATTGGGCGGCGAAAGCGGGACGGACCGCAATCCCACTGTTTATCCTGGGTCGTATGTTGAGTACGTGCAGAAGCTTGGACATGAGGCGCCTGGGATCTATTCGTAGGTTTTGCGGGGCTTCTTGCGCACGACTGGCTGGGTGGATTTCGAAGCCTTCGTCGCGTTGACACATTTCACCAGTGGCCCTATACTCCGTCCACTTCTGACGACGGAAGACCTCTTGCGCGGAGCGCACTATGCACCCGATACGTTTCCAAAGCAGATTTACACTCGTGTTGGTCAGCTTCGGCATTGCGTTGGTGATTCTGCTGAGCGCTTTTCCTCTGGCTACTTGCGCCCAGGACGCGCCGAGGTATCAGGTTGACCCACTGTGGCCTCTGGAGCTGCCAAACAACTGGATCATCGGGCAAGTCGGCGGCTTAGCTGTAGATCGGGAGGACCACATCTGGGTCTTGCAACGACCCGGCTCGGACACGGTTGACGAACTCGGCGCTTCGCTCAAACCTCCGCGTTCAATCTGCTGCATCGCAGCGCCTCCGGTTTTAGAATTCGACACGCAAGGGCATTTGCTCAACTCCTGGGGCGGACCCGGCGAAGGATTTGATTGGCCCAAGACAGAACACGGAATTTATGTGGACAAGGATGAAAACGTTTGGATCGGCGGGAACGGGCCGACCGACCGCCATGTCCTTAAATTCAAGAGTGATGGACATTTTCTGCTACAGATCGGACACCCTTCATCCGATCCGCCGAACAGCCTGCGCACAGATATATTGGGGCGTCCGGCCGGCATCGAGGTGGATTCGGAAGCACACGAGGTGTACATCGCCGATGGTTATATGAACAAGAGAGTGATTGTTTTCGACTCGGGCACCGGCGCGTTCAAGAGACTGTGGGGAGCCTATGGAAATTCTCCGAACGATGCCGACCCCGGGCCGTACGATCCTGCCGCACCGCGCGATCAGCAGTTTCGCAATCCGGTACACTGCGTACACATTTCGCAAGAAGGGCTTGTCTACGTCTGCGATCGCGTTAACGACCGCATCCAAGTGTTCACCAAGCAGGGGAAATTCGTTAAAGAGTTCACGCTGCGCCCGGAAACACTGGGGATGGGCTCGGCATGGCAGTTCGCGTTTTCGACCGACGAGCGCCAAACGTTTCTATTGGTGGCCGACGGTGAAAACAACGTCATTTGGACCGTCCGGCGAGACGATGGAGTCATTCAGGGACAAACCGGGCACAACGGCCGCAATGCCGGGCAGTTCCATTGGCTTCACCAGCTGGTTTCCGATTCTCGGGGCGATCTCTACACAGGGGAAGTGGACACTGGCAAAAGGCTTCAGAAATTCGTTCTGGTGAACGGCGGGAAAACTCAGAAGTAAAAGATAAATTCATGTCTCTTTGCGGTCTGTTTGCGCTCGGCTGGCCGGAAAAGCGACCTGAGCCGCCTTTGCCGCTCGCGATGGTCATCTCATCCGTTACAACATCGCCGTAAATATTGAATGTGGTTCTGATGTCCGCTGGGAGACTGAAATCTCCATCGACGACTCGCCCCTGCGCTATCATTGCTCGCTGTCAGATTTTTATCGACCGACGACCCGAAGGAGAAATTCTGTGGAAATGAACACTCGACGCAACTTCGTTGGCAAGATCGCGGCGATGGCGGCTCTCGTAACGGGCGCGCAGAAACTCTTCGCAACTCAGCAGGCTCCTCCTCCAGCTGGTACACCCACGCCCGCTAGCTCACCTGGCGGGGATTCACCTCGTCGCTCCGGCGGCGGTAACCATACACACGATGGCATCTACTACTTCTCTGGCACGGGTTCCAATGATGGCTATCCCAAGGAGGATCACGTGCTGGTAACGGATCCTTTCGAAAAGCACGTCACCCGCACCATGGACGCGCTTAAGAAATCGGTCGAGCGAGCAGGCTGCACGATGGACAGCATCATCCATCTCCAGGTTTTTCTCTGTCTACCTCTCGCCGACACTATCCCCATGCCCACCGGCAAGGCGCGATTCGATGCACATAAAGCTCAGTACGACGCGTTGAACAAGATCTACGGGACCTATTTCTCTCCGGGCAAAGCTCCGTCCCGTGCCTGCATGGCTCTGGAATGGATTCCAGGTGACTCGCTGATTGAAATCGTAGGCAGCGCATTGGTAGTGAATCCGCCCGCGGCGTCTGCGGATAAGTAAATTGCTAATGGCATAGAGGGGGAGGTGCGCATGGGCTTGAAATTGAGTTGGAACCGCCGCTCGTTTCTGGCCGCGCTTGGGGCCGCGAGCAGCTCGATGTTGGCTCCGGCCAGGTTGAGCGCTGCCAGCGTCTTCTGGAAGAAACCCAAGCCATCCGCGCCCTCGGTCGATGGCAGCCCCATCGTACCGATCACCACCGGCCTGGGATCTACGGGCAACATTTACGCCGAGCTGGGAGTAACCCCTCTCATCAACATCAATGGCACCGTAACCGTCATCGGTGGGTCGGTGATGAGTCCGGAAGTCATGGAGCTGATCCGGAGAGGCAACGAGCACTTCGTTCTGATCGATGAGCTCGAGATCGCGGCCGGCAAGTTCATCGCGAATCTGTGCAAATCGCCAGTTGGTTATACCGGCCTGGTGACTGGCGGCGCGGCTGCAGCCATGGTGGTCGGTTACGCGGGCATGATGACCGAAGACCTTGAGCCTCGTATGCGCGACATTCCCGACGTAAGCAATTTCCCGCGGAACGAAGTCATCATCCAGAAGAGCCATCGCTACCCGTTTGATCACCAGATCCGGCAGACGGGCGCGAAGCTGGTCGAAGTTGAGACGCGCGAGGAGATGATTGCCGCCATCAATCCGAAGACGGTGGCGATTCACTTCACTAATATTCTGTCGGACAAAGGGAAGGTCAGCGGACCGGAGACGGTTGAAATCGCCAGGGCACACAAAATCTATACGTTCAACGACGCTGCAGCAGACGTACCGCCGAAAGAGCGGCTTTGGGAGTATCCGGCGCTCGGCTTCGACATGGTCACCTTCAGCGGCGGCAAGGATATCCGGGGACCGCAGGCAGCGGGCGTCCTGATCGGCAAGGAAGATCTGATCCATTACGCCCTGCTGAACATGAGTCCGCAGGAAGATCGCATCGGCCGTTGCTGCAAGGTTGGCAAAGAGACCATCTTCGGCATGCTGAAGGCGCTGGAAATCTTCGTCAATCAGGACCTTGATGCTTCGTTGAAAATGTATGACGAACGCGCGCAGGTGATTACCGATGCGGTGAAGAAATTCGGAGTGGCGGCGCTGCCGCGGCAGTTCAACCCGCAAGCTCTGGGAAACGTGACGCCGCGTTACAGCTGGCAGATTGATCCCTCGAAGCTGAACATCACCGGGAAGGAAGTCATGCAGAAGCTGGCCGACACCCGGCCGATCGGGATTGGCAGCATGGGAGCGGGGGCGAGCGGCATGCGGGGGCGTAATCCGGATGCTCCGGCAGGTGAAAGTCATTCCGGTGATAACCATAGCGAGCATCATGGTCATCCGAGCGACCCGAACAGCTTCGGCTTTGCGGTCTGGCAGCTTAAAGAAGGCGAAGACAAGATAATCGCGGATCGCCTGGTCGAGATCTTCAGCGCAGTTCCAAAGGCATAGTCTTTCTGCATGGAGGCAGCGATGGTGTCGAGCATCAAAGGCCGAGTGCTTGCAGTTTGTTTCGGGATCGTGATCGTTTTGTCGGCGCTGAGTTGGACAACGAACGCGGCAGTCGCGCAAACGGTCACCGTTGACGCTGCGCCCTCCCACGTTGCCAACACCTTCAGCCCCGTTCGCTCTCTCGGTGCGGCGATCGACCGGCTGAGAACCGGAACGCCCGATCATTTGCTCACTGACCCGGTTCTCAAGGAGATCCTCGGCGCAGGATGGCAAACCGTGACCTATCGCCAGAACACAGAGCTGATGGTAGAGGCCTGGCATTGGAATCCTAACGGCGCCTGGAGCGATGCGGAGAAACAACAGGGCTACTTTGTGGGCAATGCGGAACCGACTGCGGAGATGATCCGCCATTCGTGGGCGGCTCCGCTTCCGCATCGGGGCTTCAGCCGCGGCGATGGAAACGGCTGGTCGCGGCTGACCGACGGCGATCCGAAATCGTATTGGAAGAGCAATCCGTACCTCACGAAAGCATTCACCGGCGAAGACGACTCGCTGCATCCGCAGTGGGTGATGATCGATCTGGGCAGTAAAGTTCCGCTCAACGCCATTCGAATTGCGTGGGCTGAGCCTTACGCGAAGCGCTACTCAGTTCAGTTCTGGACCGGCGAACTGGAACCCTTCTATGACGGGACCACCAAGGGCACGTGGCAAACTTTTCCGCTGGGCACGATCACCGAAGGCAAAGGTGGTACGGTCACGCTGAAGCTGGTTTCCTGGATGATTCCTGTGCGCTATCTCCGCATCTGGATGACGCAATCTTCCAACACCTGTGACAGTCACGGCTCCGCTGACAAACGAAACTGCGTGGGATATGCGATCAATGAACTCTATGCCGGAGCTCTTTCGGCCGATGGCGAGTTCAACGATTACGTTACTCATTTTCCCAGCCGCAATCAGACCGTGACTTGGCCTTCTTCGGTTGATCCGTGGCATGCAGCTTCTGACATGGACGAATCGAGAGGAGATCAAGTCGGATTCGATTTCTTTTTCACCAGCGGCGTTACCCGCGGACTTCCCACCATGGTTCCGATTGCTATGTTGTATTCCACGCCGGAGGATGCGGCGAACGAGATTGCCTATTTGTACAAACGCCACTATCCCATCTCATGGATCGAGATGGGAGAAGAGGCCGACGGGCAGCACATCCTTCCCGAAGACTATGGCGCGCTGTAGGTGCAATTTGCCACCGCGATTCACCGGCTCGTTCCCGAAGCCAAGCTCGGAGGTCCGCCTTTCGAAGGAACGTTCGATGATGTTGAAGTGTGGCCGGACGCGGCCGGGAAAGTCTCATGGCTCGGACGATTTGTCGACTACCTCAAAGCCCACGGCCGCTTGAATGACTTTACTTTCTTTTCTTTCGAGCATTATCCCTACCAGGACAAGCCCACCTACTCCTGGGCCGATCTGTACCCGGAGCCGGAATACGTCAAACACATTGTCCAGGTTTGGAAAGATAACGGGTTGCCTCCGAACATTCCGTTTTTCATGACGGAGGGCAACATCGGAGGGGGAGCCGGGGTTTCGAACGTGAAAGGTGCGCTATGGCTCGCCGATTACGTCGGCTCCATGATGACAGCCGGCGCCGGGGCCACTTACTATTTCCACTACATGCCTTCGCCGGGCCACTGGGGCGCCTACCCCCTGCTTCTGCTTGATGAACATTACAACCTGATCGGCTATCCTCCTCAATACATGGCTTCGCAGGTGATTACAAAAGAGTGGGTGCAGCCCGTGGACGCTCCGCACAAACTCTTCAAAGCTTCGAGCGACATAACTGACGCTGCGGGAACGCTGCTGGTCACGGCCTATGCGGTCGAGCGTCCGGACGGAGAGTGGTCTGTAATGTTGGTCAACCGTGACCAGTTCAACGACCACGCAGTAAAAGTCGTTTTCAACGATCCTGGAACCGGACGCGACCGCCACTTCACCGGCCAGGTGGATCGCATCACGTTTGGATCCGCCGAATACAAATGGCACGAACCGGAAGGCGGCCGCGGGGATTCTGAGGGCGCGCCCTCCAGGTCGGGGGACCGCGGCCACGCCGATCCGGACGGCCCACCGTCCAGGTCGAAGATAAGCGGAGGTGCAGATACGCTCTACCAGCTTCCGATGGCATCCATCACCTTGCTGCGCGGCTCCGTCGGAGATAAGGAACCGAGATGATCTGCGAACCTTAGAGCCGGTGCTACCTGCGTGCCAAGCCACCAAGTTTGGCCGTAGTGGTGGTTCGCTCCAACCTCTCCGGGACAGCGGAATGCGGCGGTCCAACAGAGTTGCGCTTTTTCAGTTCTGTCGGGAGAAGCACTTTTTTGGGCGCGGACCGCAACCCGTCTATCCTCTGCAACAGAAGCCGGCCGGCGGTGGCACCCAACTGATATCCGGGCTGGTAAACGGATGTCAGGGAAGGATCTGTGAACTGGGTAAACTCCAGACTGTCAAAGCCGGCAATCGAGAGATCTTCCGGACACCGCAGCTTGAATTCACGAGCCGCCTGCAGCACACCGAAAGCCATGAGATCGTTGCACGCGAAAATAGCGGTAGGGCGCGGAAGCATCCGAAGGAGCCGAAGAGCTGCCTGGTAGCCGCTCTCAGTATCGAATCGCGCTTCCTGCACAAATTCTGGCTCAATCTCGATACGGGCTTCGTTTAGCGCTCGCGTAAAACCTTTCAATCGTTCTGCCGCGTTGGTCAACCCGAGCGGCCCAGCGATGACAGCCAAACGTTTGTGCCCCATCTGAATCAGATGGCGGGTTGCCAGATAAGCGCCTTCAGCATTGGCCACCAAGACGGCATCGCCCTTCCATCCATCCGGGACCCGATCAATGCAAACCACGGGGACCGAGGCCGACGCGTAGGCTCGGAGATGGCCGGCGATGTCGGCACCAACCGCCGGAATGATCAGCAGGCCAGCGATGTGATAAGAGCGCAACTCGCGAACGTACGACGCTTCCTTGGCAGGATCGTTGTCCGCGTTGCATAGGATCACGCGGAAGGAGCGTTTGTAAGCCACGTCCTCTACACCTCGAACGACGCCCGGAAAGAACGGGTTCGTGATATCGGGAATCACCATTCCCAGCATGTTGGTTCGGTTCTTCCGAAGACCCTGCGCCAGAGCGCTGGGCTGATAGCCCATACTGCGAATCGCATCAAGCACGCGCTCGCGCAGCTTCGGCCGAACGGTAGCCGTTTCATTGATTACGTGCGACACGGTGCCGATAGAGACGCCGGCACGCTCAGCGATTTGCCGCATTGTCACAGGTGCTGTCATGACTTGCCGCGTTGAAGCATGGCAGACAGGGCTCGCCGCTTTAGATGGCTGCCGGCCAGATCATTGCGAGTCAACTACGCAACGGAATCCAACTCCCCCGGAGCGGTCCATGCTGGGGGAGATCAGCAGCAGCTTGCCGTGCTCATTCAGTTTATAGGCCTGGGGGAAATACCAGATCGAGCCCTGCGGCTGATAATAACTGCCACCACGAAGAATGCCACCCCGAGTGTGCTCGTCAACAAACTCCTCTGTCCATTGCCACACATTTCCTACCATGTCCATGACGCCGAATGGACTGGCTCCCTTCGGATGTGCATCGACCGGATCCGGACCGCGCATGGTACGCGACTTATCGGGCACGGGCACTGCGCTATTGTCCCATTCGTTGCCCCAAGGGTACAGGCGGCCATCCGTGCCTTGTGCTGCGTACTGCCACTCCCATTCATGCGGCAGTCGTTTTCCAGCCCAACTAGCGTATGCCCGGGCGTCTTCCTGCGATACCCAAGTCACCGGTTTACTTTCCCATCCTGCGGGATAGCTTCCGTCCTTCCAATCGTGGAGAAAATTCAAGTCGTCTTTAGGGTGATAGTGGGTGGAGTCCAGGAACTTCTTGAATTCAGCATTCGTAACTGGGTACTTATCGATATAAAAAGAAGTGACGTGCATTGGGTGCTCGTGAAAGCGGCGCGGGGCATCCTCCCACGGATATTGGACATCGACGCCGATATCGTTGGACCCCTCAATTTCGATTCCGGTAACCTTGAAAAGAAAATCTGCCTCCGGGACCTTGACCATGCCCGCGGGCGCGGTGCTTGCAGTCTTCGTCACCTGGATCGGGATGATCTGCTGGGGCAGGACCTTCCATTCGTGCGAGTAGTCGGCCAGCGGCGTTGCGGTCAGCTCTTTCATCTTGGACATCAGAGCCACTACCTTCTCGCCGGGTGGGCCATTGGTCGCCAGGACAGCGCCATACCCCTTGGCTTCGATGGAGAAAGCTAGTACAGTTCCGCCACCCGGCCTGGTTTGAGGCTTGAGCTCAACTCCGTGGTAAAGATCGAAGTAACGGAGGTTATCTTTCGCTGCGACCTCGATCTGGTCGCCATCGACGTCGTATTCGTTCCGGTTCACAATTGTCCAAACTGCTTCCACTCCTAGCGGCCAGCGGCTGGCAAACACTCCGTAGCGAAGCATGGGCGACATCGGTTCCCAATCCTTGCTGATCAAGAACGGTGCTACCCCGCGCTCGATGGTGGCGATCCGCCGGGTGGCTTCGGCGTCGCGCGGCGTGATCCCATTCCAGATGCCCCAGATGTTCTCCCAACTCTCCCAGCCAACTCCGTTGAAAAAAGCGAACTGCAGGTCGTCGGTCTTATCACGATTCCAACGGTGCGAGATGTTCACCATATGCCGCGTTTCAAGCCATTTATATCTGTCGACGAGAGGAGTAAAAGGGAATTGGTACTGGCCCCAAGTCATGACATTCCACGCCAAGCCCTCGTCAGACGGCTCATGTTCAGGTTCGAACGCCAGGGTATGGCCAATTTTGTCCGCGGCTAAGGAGAATGCCAGGGGAACACCATCCTGCGTGTCGCCATTGACGCCGTCCGCGCCGACTTCGGCCATTAGACTGGCGATCGCATCTGGCCAAGGCATGCCGGGGTCCCGTGTTCCTTGATCCCACATCATCATCGGAAACAATACCCGCACGCCGCGGCGATGGAAGTCGGAAATCATTTGCTTCACGCCGGCAACGCCTCCGGGCATGCTGCGGATCATGTCGTGTTGATTGCGATTATCGATTCCCATGTTTGGATAGGTTGGCCAGATCAGGACTGAGTCAATGCCGCCGTAGCGCTTTTCAAGGTCATCGAGATAGCGATCAACGGTGTACTTGCCGGCGATAGGATCATAAAAGTACCGATCCTGAACCATCATCTGTGGCTGCATGAAGCTTGCCTGCGTCCATTTCAACGCGGGCAAATCGTATCTTGCGCCATCGTAGCCGACACGAATAAGACGTTCCATCCGCCAGCGCGTGATATCGGAAAGCCATGCCTCATGTTCTGTGTGGCTGCACGGTTTCGAGCCACCATCCCAGAGCCCCTTCATCGTCAGGCAATCTGGCACGGGAATCTGCTGCCCCTTCGGTCGGAAGTGCGAATCCTGGGCGGAACCAACAACGCTGACGGTGAGTAAAATACATGCGACTAGTGGGGTAAGGGATTCACGTTCTATCTCCTCGGTCCAATCACATTTTCGGTAGAAATATAAAACGTTTCAAGGAACCTGTCCACAACTCTGGCTCATTGGCCAGGTACGACCCGTCCGGTAGCTTCGAACAGATTGGCCTCGTGCTTCGCGTAGATGCTGCGCGTCGTAGGGATGCTAATTGAGCTCCCTGACCCATATATTCCGGAAGCTGATCGGCTCGCTGCGATCGCCGTGCGCCTGCAGCTTGATCGGCGCCGAGTCATACTTCTTGTAGGACGGTTGACCGATGTACAGCGTCTCGCCTTTCAACTCGAAGTGATTCTGCACCACCAAGCCGTTAAAGAAAACCGTCACATAGGCCGGAGTTTTCAACGAACCCTCAGCGTTAAACGTGGGCGCGGTCCATACCACATCGTAGGTCTCCCACTCTCCGGGCTTGCGATTCGGGTTCACCAACGGGATGGCTTGCTTGTAGATGCTCCCGGCCTGGCCGTTGACGTACGTTGGGTTGTTGTAAGAATCGAGAATCTGCAGTTCATATCCAGCGTCGCCGGGGCCGGTAGAAGCCAGAAATACGCCGCTGTTGCCGCGGGCCTGACCACTTCCGGTAATGTTCTCAGGAATCTTCCACTCGATGTGTAGCTGGTAGTTTTTGAAGGCCCTCTTGGTTTCAATGTTCCCGCCCGCCTTGTTCACTGTAAGTACACCATCGGCTACGACCCATCGGGCCGGCGATTTATCCCGAGTCGACACCCATTCGTCGAGGTTCTTACCATCGAAAAGCACAATTGCATCGGACGGAGGCGCCGCGTCGGTAATGCCAGGTGTCACGACTTTGGGCACCGGCTCCCAGACTTCCGTGTCTTCAGGTTTCGGTGCAACGGCTCCTGCCGATTGACTCGGCGCTTGGGGTTCCGTCCCCGCGGGCAAGACGTGGGATTGCGCCGGAAGGGAAGTCGCAATCGCAGTCAGAGCCGCGAATACAAGGAACTTCGAAAATTGAACTCCGATGTGGGAGGAGGAAAAGAGTCGAACTGAAATTTTCATTTTTGGTCCCTTGTCTTCTAAAGTGTTTGCAAATCTAAGAGAGGTAAGCTTAACATTCGTTCTCGCAGTATGAAACGTTTCAAACCAGGCCATTTTTTGTTGCTCAATCTTAATTACGGAACATTCCACTTGTCAGTCGGGAGCCCAGTCGGTGACGCACCGTTCGCCCAGAGGAGATAGAAACTCGCTATGCGCATTGGAGTCTTTACGCCCCTGCTGTCGCACTTCCCGCTGGCCGCCGTGTTCAAGAAACTCCCGGCGGGAATCGTCACTCTTCGCTGAACCAGATCAACCGCGACAATGTGACCAGGCTTGAACTTGCCTGGACTTTTGACACCGGCGACTGGAGCGACGGGTCGACACTGTCGCGATCTTCGTTCGAAGCTACACAGCTCGTCATTATCCGATGAACCGTGGAGGCTTAGTGCAAAGCAACGCAACCGCGATTATTGCCCTGGAGCAACGAGGTTGACCGAGCCAAAGCGTTAGTCTTGCTGTCCATGCGGTTCAAGGTGGGAGACACGATCCACAACAAGGTCACTCAGGAAGAAGGTCGCGTCGTGCGCGTTGCGAACGCGACCGACGACAGTCCAGCTGGCTACGTTGTTTTGGTCGCTGTCAGCCCACTCTGGAGGGTGGCCCCGATAGAAGCCCTCTGGCCGGAAACGCAGGTGAAGAAGTAGGCTTATTGCGGGCGGGAAATGTCCGAAAATGTCGAGTGGCCTTGCAGGCGAATTAGAAATTGAGGCAAAAGAGGGGCGCGCTTTCTCGCGCGCCCCGTTATTGTTACTGTCCGGCGACGCCTTTGTTGACCAGCACCTTCACCTCGACCCGGCGATTTTCTGCCCGGCCCTGAGCCGACTCGTTGGTGGCGGCAGGATCGGCCGTTCCCATCGCTCCGGGGGCTACAACGTGGCGCACGGGAACGTTGCAGTCTTGAATCAAATAGGCAATGACGGCCTGAGCGCGATCCATGCTCAACTGCTGATTCATGGCGGCGTTGCCCGAAGAGTCGGCGAAACCCTTGACCTGGATGATGTAGCCAGTGAGATTCACGGCATCATGCGCCAGCGCGGAGAGGGCGGCTTTATCGCTCGCCGAGATCACTGATTTGCCGACCGCGAAGTTGACGTTGATGTTCGCTTTGGTTTCAAACTCACTGAGTTCGGAGAAACGCTTGTTGGCAGCCTCAATCTCTTGCTGGTTGGCGGCGATATTGTCCTGATTGGCCGTAATCTCCTGTTTGTTGGCCGCGGTTTGCACCTGGTTGGCGGAAATATTCTGCTGATTGGTTTGAATGTCCTGTTTGTTTGTGGCGATATTCTGCTGATTGGCTTGAACCGCGTGCCGGGTCGGCGTCAGACCGGCTTGAATGGTCTCGGCCAGTTGGAGATCGTCTTGATCGAAGGTGATGGTTTTAGCAGTGACCCTGCTTTGCGCATCCCCGACGCCATCCACAGAGATTTTGAGCCCAGGGATGAGAACGGTGACGGACATCTGCTTCTTGCGGAGGCCGATACCTTTTGGCTGTTGTACCTTGGTGTCGTCGGTGAGAACCACGACCAAATTCGCGCCAGCGGCGGTTTTCATGGTCAGAGTCTCACCGGTTCGGGTAGTGATCAGTCCCTTGACGTTTACCTTCTCGCCGTTGGATGCGCCGTAGGCCAGACCGACCGACAAACAGCACAGCAAAACGCTATACGCCACAATCGATTTCGAAGTCTGCTTCATATACTTAATTTCCATCCTTTTTTATGAGTTTTGCGGAAGCCTGAAGCAAAGCCGACCTGCGCGTTACTGTCATTTTCGCGGCCATGAACCGCTGGTGAGCTGGACAAACCCCAACCCACGGGTAGGTTTGCAGGCTGAAAACCTCCGGTGCTTACGCCTAACTCTAAATAGCTGAAACGAGGGACGGGGACCACTGGTAAAACTAGCAGTCCCGAGAAGAAGGCTGTGCGAGAACCAACGGGTGTTCTGCCTCTTAGTCTGCGACCTTCAAATTTCCTAGCGCACATCCGATGCACTGGCATTAATGCCAGTACCCATTGAAGTGTGAGCGTCCTAACCTTGGGTAGGTTCTTATTTGCGGGCGGCCACGCGACGGAGCAGTGCCATGACGAGAATGGAAACCACGAATGCAGCCTATGGAGTTTACGCTGAGGATGTGCCGGTAACCGATGTAGTACACGCGCTGAATGACGCCGGTTTTGACAGCGAAGATATCTGCCTGATGTTTGCCCGTACGCATCCGGTTTCGACGATTGTGCGGGAGGCAGGCATTCGCAACGCTGATCGGGAAGCGTCGGCCGTGGCGGCGGGGCTGATTGAATGGCTCTCGGAATTTGGCGCGGTCGTGATTCGGACTTTCGGGTTCTTCATTCGTTCGCAGACGTTTCTGCACGCACTCGTGAAGACCAGAGAAGCTCCCGCACTGTGCGGCAGTGTCGAAACGCTGATGGGCCTGGGTTTCTCCGAGAAAGACGCGGGGCGACTGGAGGATCAGTGGTGTGAGGCAGGCGTTCTGGTCTATGTGGCTTGTTCGGAGAGTGCGCGCGCAAGGTGGGCCCGGGAGATGCTGCAACAGATAGGAGCGCAGGAAACCGCCGAACTGGACCTGTCCCTGCAGACTGAAACGGTCGCCCGACGAACCGATTACTTTGAACTTGTTTGATCTTGCTCAAGAGCGCTCCTAATGGCAGCCAGAGAGCTCTGCAGAGACGACACTGACTTTCCCACCGCTACCTTTCGGACAATGGATCCTTTCATGCCGGTGAGCCCCGCCTGCTCCGATGCCATCATCATGATCAGATAAAAGCCGGGAGGTTGCGGCGCCTCGCCGCGGACGCAGAACGTGAGGTCGAGGGCGGTCTCGAAGTAATGGCTGGAATAGAGTTGCTTCTCGGCAATTACATACGCCGGAACCTCGGGAGTGGTCCCGTGCATGGTGATGACGTGGACAATGCGCAACGTCGGCTTCAGGCCGAACTTCACGTCGTCCCAATAAAAACTATTTTCCACGTTCGAAGGTTTCGAATCGGGATAGGCGAGCAGGTAGTTATAGAAATCCGGCAGGCCCTTTTCTAGCGCACTGCTGTGGCTGAGCATGTATTTGAACTGGTCGGCTACGTTGGTCTGTTCATGCTTGTCGTTGTAGACCGCGCCCAGGATTCGATCGCCTTCTTTCTGATAAGTGATCAGGCGCTCTAGTGCGCGTTTCTGCAGGAACTGATTCACCTGGTCGCTGGCGTCAGGGGCAGACCAATTCACGGACTTCTGCAGTTCTTCCATGGTTGCGGCGGGCAACTGAATCTGGCAGTTGCCGGACTTGCAATTCTTCAACGCCTTCGTGTCATCGCTGTCGAGGTCGAAACCCTTCAGGTCAGAAAGCTGCGGTGGAGTGCTGAATGGTTCAACTGCCAGATATCCAGGAATCTTACGCAGCCGATTGTAATCATAGGCGAACTTGACGTAGCTTTCGGGCGGAGCATTGACGTAGACGGCCCCGAGGACAAAAATTTCAGCCGGAGTGCGGGAGGTCAGGGTCTTGGCTACGGGCTGACCGTTTTGGATGGCGGCGATCTGGTCTTGACTCAGTCCGCCGGTTTCCTTGAAATACTTCTGCAGTTCGACACTGGTCTGAGCGCCGCTGAACGCTAAAGCCCCGGCGATCAAAGTAAGTGATACGGCAACTCGCATCGCGCAACGCATGACGGCACCTCAGTGAAAGATGTTCGAGCTCAGTCTGATTTCGAGTTTTGTTCCCAAATTTGGCTTCATTAAAGCTGGCCTCGCTAAGCCTGTCTTCACGACATTCTCCGATGTTGCGGGCATCGCATCTTCTAGCAGGGCTATGCTGCGCCCTCAACGACGGGCTGGGCAGCGGAAGGCAGTCCCACGTCGCGCTCGTCGAGTTCGGATTGACTCGAGACGCGCTCGATGAACTTTTTCAACGAAAGGGTCAAGGGAATTGCAAGAATAGCGCCCGCCGGGCCGAGCAGGAAGCCCCAAGCCATGAGCGACAGCATGATCTCGAGGAACGAGATGTCCATGTCCTTTTTCATGAGAATCGGCGTGAGGCCATAGTCCGTCAGCATTTGAGTGACGATCAGGCCCCCGGCGACTAAGAGAGCCTTCTTCCAACCCAACATGAGCAGCGCCAAAAGACTTGGAGGCACGAGGGCCAGGATGAAACCGACGTTGGGGATGAAGTGAAGGAGAAAATACAGTGCACACCAGAGCAGCGGGGAGTCCACGCCGAAAGCGACGAGCACGACGAGATTCGCCAGCGCTGTGATGACGCCGGTCTCGGCCGAAATTGCTATATAACGCTGCACACCGCCGCCGTAGTAGGCAAGCCTCTCGGACAGCGGGTTCCGCGAGGCTACGGGCTCCTCTACTACCATCTCAACGAGGAAGAGCCACGCCAAGACCGAGATCAGGAGACCATCGGCCAGAAAGCCGCTTGCCTGCTGGAGGAGCACGCGGGAAAATTCCAGAACCTTATCCGAGGTGGAGAGTTTGGCGGCGGAAAGGTTGGCAAAGTTAATGCCGTGGGCATCCGCAAAGACCAGTACCTTTTCATAGAGGCCCATGAAGCGCTCATCGTATACGGGCAGTCTCGCCTTCATCCGCGCGACACTGTCGTACAGGAGCACAACCGTAAGCACATTCAAAGTTCCCAACAGGGCCAAGGTTAAGAGCAGTGCTGCGGACTTCCCAACCCGGAGACGTTGTATGAGCCACTGGGGCAACGGAACAAAGGCGTAGGCGAAGACAAGCGCCATCAACAGGACCACGAGCAGGTGAGACGCGGTCCTGATTCCCCACATGATGATGACGACGCATGCGATCCCTTGCAGGCGGCGCATCATCGGTTGCGACCAGAGGCCGGTCATTTTAGGCTCCCCATTTAAAGCGCCTCAGGTTAAAGTCCTCGGGATTCGAGGGCTAGCGGGCTCCAAAGCGCCCAATATTAACGCAGGTAAAGTTACCATCCAAAAGAAAAGTTGCCAGCCCTTGGGCTGGCAACTCCTCTGGGTTTGTTCGCACAAACCGCGCGGTCTCACTGGGCGCTAACGGCTCTTACGAGCCAGGCGCAGTCCAAACGAAGAAGCCAGGGACAGAAGACCCAGCAGCCCGATCAGAGGGAGCTGGCTTCCGGTCTTTGGCAGTTCCGCTGGTGCAGGTGCGGCCTGAGCTACTTGTACGGGAATAACCACTTCCTCGACGACCAGGATCGGTACATCGGCTGGCGGCGGAGGAGGTGGTGGCGGCATTTCACCGGTTACGGTCCTGGTCTGGGAGACTACGGTGACGGGGACCTCGACGACTTTGGTGGCGGAGATTGTCATTCCTTTCCTCAGCCCCCACGCGTCGGTCATCTGGCCATTTACGTTGAATTTCTGATTCTTTGGAATCTTGAAACTCTGGTTCTTGCCATCCGCGAGGGTCAGGATTACGGAATTCGGTGGGCTCACGTGCCACACCGTGCCGGTGACGCTCTGGACGGTGGTGATGGTCTTGGGAGTGGTGGTGGTGGTGATGGTACGTTGAAGCGTCATGCCCGGCTTCAGGTCGTGAATGCCGAGTTCCTTGCCATCCACCGTGACTCTGGCGCTTTCCGGCACATTGGCAACGTGACGGAGGGTACCATCTGCCATCTTGACCACCAGGTCGTTGCCTGAGACAGCTACCACCACACCGGTTTCGACGTGGTTGTCTACCGTGGGTTTGGCAGCAGTAGTCGTGGTCTTGGTCTGCACCTGCGCGCTCATGCTCAGGGTAAAGGCCAGGCAAACGATCCCAACCGCAATCCCCGACCACGCACGCGTCCAGCCTGTATTTGAGTTCATTTCGTTTTCTCCTTAGTTAGTGTCAGTTTTTCGAAACTAATGTTTTCGAAACCATGTTTTCCAGAGCCACATTCTTCACACCATGTTCTTCAGACCATCAATTTCTAAGCCATTTAAAAGCTGCGTCTTGCGACCGCTGGTTGAGCAACAGCATCCGATCGAATTCCGGCTGCACGCGAGCATGAGCGTTAGCCGGAACGGAATCGGCGATCGATGCCTGGACGATATAGCGTTTCGGGGCGCTGCCGATGAAATAAAACGGGTAACACGTGATGAGGGTTAGCGACGAATGCGGGCGCGGCTGCAGCACCGAAAGATCGTTGCGCTCAACGATGGTGATGCGATCGATGACGTAGGTTCGCGTCTGTTCTTGGGTAGCTATCTCAATCGTGTCGCCGATGGCAACATCTTTTAATCCGCGGAAGAACCCGTCTCGATGTCCTGCAATCGCTATATTGCCGTCCTCGCCGGGATTGGCCGTTCCGACAACGTGTCCTACGCCCCGATTCAGAATCAAGTCGTCAGTTCCTTCCAGCACGGGGACTTCGACGTGAATTTTCGGTATGCGGAGGATGGCGATGGCGGAGGCGAAATGCGCGGTCAGACTCTCCTGGTAATCCTTAATGCGCTGCTTCGACCATAAACTGAAGTCGGGAGTCGCGGGAAGCGATGAGGTGCCTTGGGGTGCTGCCGAAGCCGCTTGCCGAGCCTTGAAACTCCGCAACTCTGCATTGGACAGGACGGTCCGATGGACGCTGGCTGCCACATAAAGGGCGATCATGAGCCCCCCCAGGATCAGCAGCAGACGCTCGAGTTTGCGTAACCACTGCATGGCGAGTTACCGAGACCCGTCCTGGCCTCCGGTCGAAGCGTACACTTCGGGCTTCCGTCTGCCCGACAAGCCCGCACCGGCCGGGTTTCTCCTCGACGAAACGGTACATGGCACGAAACGGCGGGGTAACTGTCAATACTTACAGCCCACTTGGGGTGGGACTTACCGTGCCGGGGGGGGCGGCTTTAGCCCGGGGGGCCGTACGGCGGGTCAGTACAACAGGCTCGGGGAGACGAAGAATTTGTTGGAAAACACGGCATGGATGGCGGAAAGCAGGTCCTGGTTCAGCCGGGATTTCACGACATAGGCCGAGCCCCCTGCGCCCATGCTGGCGTTCACATAGTCGGAGTCTTCGTGCACGGAGAGGAAGATGATCTTGGCGCTGCATCCCGAATCTCGCAAATCGCGGGCAATGTCGATTCCGCTGACGTCTCCCAGGGAAATATCGAGGATGATGAGGTCCGGTCTGAGGCGGAAATACTCGTCGACGACAAGTCTCCCGTCGGATATGGCGCCGACGATCTTGTAGCTTTCCTCTTTGGTCAGCATCTGGCCAACGACGTCGAGGACGGCAGAATTATCGTCGCCAAGGAGTATGGTTTTACTCTGCACATGCCCTTCTTGGAGGGCTGAGACCACGGAAATGCCCCCGGACAGCCCTGTCCCGTTCCGGTTGCCGAGATTATTGGGCACACAGACCGCCCTTCTGATCGATGCTAGACAGGCTTTGGTGGTGGTGGCTACTGTCAGAAATGACGGTCCCGCGAGGGCCTTCCCGATTTGGGACGTGGTCGGGCGGCTCGATCAGGCGGCAGGTTCGTGTCCGCCTGGAGTCACCCTGATGATGGCCGGAACGGTTCCTCTCACCTGGGTGCCTAGCGATGGCTTTGACCAGATGGAGAAGTCGCCCCCGACGGAGCGCAAACGCTCGCGCATGCTGACCAGTCCGAGGCCATGGTTTTCCCGGGTTTGTTCGGGATTGAATCCGATGCCATCGTCGGAGACGCGTAGCTCAACCAAACTCGATTGGCGGGTCAATTCCACCTTCACGTGGCGGGCCTGACTGTGTTTGACCACGTTGTGCAGTGCCTCCTGCATGGTACGGAACAGACTGAGAGAGACGGTTTCGTCAAGATCCTGGGGTAGATCCCGGGCAACGCATTCGACCTCAAACTGATGTTGGCGCGAAAATTCGCGGCAGAGTTCACGTGCGGCGGTGGCCAGTCCCAGGTAGTGCAGCTTGGAAGGATGCAACTGATGGGACATGTCGGTGATGTCAGTGGCGATCTCATTGGTCAGTTGCCAAAGCTCATGCGATTGCTTTTTCTGCAAAGGAGTCTGATTGCCGGACGCAGTCTGTTCTAGTTGCTGGAGTCCGTTGGCCAGCAGAGCGAGCCTTTGGTTGATGTTGTCGTGCAGCTCGCGGGCAATGCGCTCACGCTCCGCCTCCTGCGCATGGAGGAACCGGCCGCTGAGTTCGATTCGGGCGGCGGCTGTTTCCTTCTGGTCGGTGATGTCGATGCAGTAGCCGACGTATCCAGCAAACGTGCCGTCGTCCAGGAAACGAGGCACGCTCTGGTCGAGCAGCCAGCGATATTGGCCATCCTGGCGCCGCATGCGGTACTCGCTCGTCAGTCTCAGCCTTTTCTCAAAAGCGTCAGCGTAAGCCTGGAGGTGTCTCTGCACGTCATCGGGATGCAGGTTGCGTACCCATCCCTCGCCCAACTCCTGGGGCATGGATCGGCCGGTGAATTCTAACCACGCCTTGTTGAAGTCGATGGCAAGCGAATCCTGACCGGACAACCAAATCAGCATGGGCGCCGAATCTGCCATCAGGCGGAACCGCTTCTCGGACTTCATCAGTTCCTCTTCCGCCCGTTTTCGCTCTGTGACGTCTTGCACTGTGCCGCGAAGGTACCTCACCTGGCCGGAAGCATCGCACACTGCTTCACCACGGGCAGTGACCCACCGTTTGCTGCCGTCCGCGCGGACCAGCTCCAAGTCGAGCTCTTGAACTGAACCCGTCTGCAAAGCATTTTCCATCGCCGGTCTCAGTCGAGCCCAACTCTCGGGCGTAAAAAACCGGGCAAATTCCTTGTAGGAGGGTAGGGGCAACTTGGGATCAAGTCCGTGGATGCAGTAAAGCTCTTCCGACCATGTGAGGGCATCATTCCTGGTATTCCAGAGCCAGCTGCCCACACGAGCAAGGCGCTGCGCTTCCGCGAGCTCGACTTCTTTCAGACGTAGCGCTTCCTGGGCGTGCTTGCGGTTCACGATATTGCGAAACAGCAGCACGATCAGCAGGGTCTCGATCAACAAGAGCGCAGACAGGCCCAAAATTCTCCACCGATAGATTTCCCATGGAGAGTATTCCCAGTAGCGGACTTCGCCTTCCTTGGGAAGCTGACTTTCGGAGAATCCCCAGCGGTGCAGCTGACGCCAATCGAGCACATAGTGCTGGAAGTCGCCGGTGGTAACAGGAATTCTCTCGGGCCTCTCTCCCTTCAGAATACGAGCCCCATCATTTCCCAGCACACGGCCTACTTCGCCGAGATCGGCGACGCTGCCTCCCACGACGCCTCCGCCGACAACGGAAGAGAACGTTCCATAGATGGGAGCATTCGCCGACTTGGCGATCGCCGGCAGAATGCGCGCAGGAATAAACTGCTCTCCACGAGAGTCCGTGATGAAATCGAGGAACAGGATGATACTTGCGGGCGGCACATGCGCCAGGCGTTCCTCCAAGTCGGAAAACTGCATGTCGGTCAGGTATTGGAAGTCCAGATTCGACTCATACCGCCGGAACTGTTCGTCCGCTAACTGCAAGTCGAGCTTCTCGGCGGCCGAGGAACCTGAAACGACGATCACGTGGGAGGTGCCGGGATTTTGCAGCAGAGCCAACTGCAGCGTAGGCAAGTAATTCACCTGCCGGATGACGCCTGTCCTGCCCGGTTTTTGGTTAAGCCAGCTTGAAGGATCCTTAGGATTGACCACGAAGAACAACAGCGCCTCATCCGGGGACACTTTCGCTCGCATCTGTTCTGCGAAAGGCAATGTTTCTTCGTTGATAGCGATCAGCAGGTCGAAAGTCTGTCCGCTGTACTTTTGCAGGAGATACGCGGCGGTAGCTCGTCCCCGGGAGGGATCGGCGAAAGACGACGGATCGAGGTATTCAAAGCTAAAGTGCACAGGCAAGTTGGAGCCATCAAGAATGCGGGTCTCTGCCTGCTCAATCAAGGCGGCGACGTCGGGCAAGTCCGGATCTGCGGAGGAGAGGAAAAGTACGTCGATTTGCTGCCGCTTGGAGCTGGGAGCGGAGGTAGAGTTCTGGGGTGAGGCCGGCAGGACTATGCCGAGACAAAAGACGCAAACCAGCGCCGACCGGAGAATGCTGACTCCGGCGTCACGCCATCGGCGATTTCGCGTTGTAGACGTACGGGGTGCACTTTCGTTTTGATCAAGATCGCTAACCCAGGGATGCTGCGGGCTAGAACCAGGCCGCGGTGAACTCCCTCCGCGCCAAAGAACTGTGATCTGGTTCACATTTGCGCAGTGACCCGTGCCGCGCGAATTACTTTTATGCTATTGGGGGTGCGCCCACTACTGTCAGTGTTGACAGTTCGCCCGTTGGTTACGCCGTTTCGCTTGGCGCCGCGGGAATTCTTTTAATGTGTTCGCAGGCTCTGCGCGAGACTCACGAGGTTTAGCGGGTGCATGCGAATTAGACCTCTGCGCGGGCTGTCAATGTCGGCAATCAGAAAGAATGAGACAGACACAGCGAGGGGAAAGACTATCAGCAGGGCGCTCCTTCGATGCGCGCCATAACCGATCAAGAGGTTCGAACCGATACCGATCACCGCCAACAGGAACCAGGCTTCGAGTGGAATGCGGTTCCACCAGGCGGCTTGAGTGTAGCCCTGAGAGTTCAGCACATCATTCATGCCCGAAACGGCGAGGGCGGTCAGGGCCGTCGGCTGGGCCCCGACAGGAGACTGGACGGCCGACCATAACTGGCTCTGCAATTGAGCGGTATCGTTGTTGATCTGCTGAAGCGGCTGGCCGTAGCTGGAGGTGTAAAACAGCACACGCTTGTCGAGATAGGTTCTCAGCAGCGCACGCGCTTTCTCCGCGTCTGGTGCAGGCAGCAAGCCCAGCCGGATGTACTCGGTTCCGATCGCATTCGCCTCGTCCTCTTCGTAGTTCTTGCGCTGTTCGAAGCGGTTGATGGCCATGGAAAAAGTGAATCCGATCAGAAGGCCGAGTAATGTCAAAACAGCGCCCTGGACGACGCCAAAACCTCCCCGCTGGTCTTCTCCCAACGGTTTCCACTTCCTACTAACGAATGCGCCGACAATAGCCGAGAGCCAGAGCGCGAAGAAAGATAACGCGAAGACGACGCCTGGAAAGTCAACGATCGTGTTCATAGGCTATAGCGGTCGACAGAGCCGTCGAGAAGGCTCGACGTCGTGTCGCTCTCGACAGCGTATTCTATCGTTGATTCCGCGGGTTTGCTCGCGGACTATCGCGTGGCAATGGCAGCGGCCGAAGGAAGTGTCATTCCACTACCTGGCTCCAGCTGGCATCGGGATCGAACTCGGTCATCGCGGCTGCGGTTTCCGTCGTGGTCTTCCCCAGGTCTTTCTGGAGCAGTACACCGTCCTGGTTGATGATGAAGGTCATTACACCCGAGTTGCCATATTGCGCCGGATAAGCGACAAAGGCGAATCCCGCGGCCATCTTCCCATCGACCACATAGTCCTTCGCGCCGCCCGGAGCGTGACTGCCTTGCCGGGTCAGCATATGGAAGTAGTAGCCGTGGAAGGGCACGTGGGCGTTCGGCTTTACGTTATACCCTTCGTCGGTTGCGAAGGCTACCAGCGGCCCCAGCGGGCTTTTCGGCTGATCCTCGGGTGACTCCCAGTAGAGACCGTTCTGTTTCCCGGTGTCGCTGATGAATTTTAGAGCGTAGTGTTTCGCGCTTCCATCCGCGTGGACCTGCGAGAAGTACTCGGCTTGGGCGTCCGCTAGCGCTTCACAAACGTCGATGACCGCCAGTTCATTGCGACCAACCCGGCGCGCCAGTATCTCGTCCTTTCCAGCCACCGTGTCGAAGTACCATTGGCCGCCGGCGTTCTTTTTAAGGGGAATCGGAAAGGCAAAATTGTCGGCTCCGATGAGCAGGATCTGGGATCCATCCGGCATCTTGCGCCAGCGGTGCATTTGTCCATAGGCGGCCACAAATCTTTGGACCGTCGTCTGGTCTTGTACAGCGTCGCCGGAAAAGATGATGTCTTTCGACTCTGGACCGAAGACCGCCAGCACGGCGTTCAGATCTCCAGTCTTTGCCGCTTCCATTAGCCCATTCCCGGCATCGTCGGGCGAGGCAAAGGCCTTGACGGAAGGGGTGTCTGACTTGTTGCAAGCGGTGAGGGAAACGATCAGCGCAAGCAGCAGACAACTCGCAACATTAATTCCTTTTTTTTCGCGCGACATACCTAAGCCTCCGAAACATTCATAATCAATGCTACTTCTCAAGGACAACTGACGCCTCGAGCACGGGTTTCATTGTCCAGTTCACCGGCGGAAGCCGCCGCCTCCAGAGTGGCCTCCCCATCCTCCACCTCCACCGCCACTGGACCAGCCACGAGAACTCGCCGACTTGTCTCCCCACCCTCCGCCGCTGCTTCCGCTGAAGGCCGATGATCCGCTGCTCTTATCCTGACCTCCCCAACCTGAAGCGCTCGATTTCGGGGCGCTTCCATTGGTGTTCGACCAGCCGCTACCGGTGTTCTTGTAGGTATTGCCGTTCGCGGACGCATACTTGTCACCATTAGCGGTCTGGCCGACTGCCGCGCTGTTTCCGTACTTGCCCGACGCGCCGTACGCCGAGGCGCCACTCGAACTGTGTATCTGACCGGTTGTGCCATTGGCGTTGGTTTGATGCTGGCTATTCACGGTGGTGCCGTTCTTCGAAGCCGTCGAAGCTCCATAGCTGCCATAGGCGTTGGAACCTTGCACGGTCGAGGCAGAAGCGCCGGTTCTTGGGTTGTATGCTTGACCGGCACTTACACTGCCGTAGGCGTTCGAGACTGTACCGCCGCGTGCGTAAGTCCCGGTTGATGGGTTATAGCCGTTGCTGACATGCGCGGATCCTCCGTAGCCGTTATAGGCCGACGCGCTCGATCCGTAATATCCACCGTGCCAGGCGCTGTTTCCGTAGTACGCGCCACCGTGATACACCACCGTCGTGGTGCCATGCCAGCCGCAGTTCCAACTGCTATAGCCCCAGCCGCAACATCCGCCGCTCATCATCGCGCCCACCGCGATACCGACTCCGAAGGCAATCACGGCGGTCGCCGCCACCGGCGGAGCGACGTATGCGGGAACGACGTAGGGATAGCCGTAGACAACCGCGGGGTTGTAGACAGGGACGTACACCACCTGCGGATTCGCGGACGCAATCACGATGACTTGTGGCGATTGTTGTGTTACGACAATCTGCGAACCTGACTTCAGGTTCCCGGCGGCTAATGCTTTTGCGCGCAGGAATTGGACGGCCGCCATGACGTCGGCGGCTTGAGTGTGATAGGCCTCGCCCAGCGAGGAAGTCCAGCTAAGGTTCGTCGCCAAGTTGGCGAGCACCGAGGGAAACTGTGTGAGCGCTTTGACACTGGGATCCCACGGTTGGAGATCAACTGCCGTCATTAGAGTCGAGCCTGTGAGCGTGCTGTTCTGCTGCAGGTAACTCGCTGCGGCAGCAATCTGGTCTGGGAAGGTTGCGGCTCCAAGAATCTGCGCGACCAGAGAGTCCGGGTACAGCGCGATAGGGGCCACTAGAGCTTGCAGTTCCTCCGCGGTCAGCGGGACGCCTTGTCCCGAATACGCGGCCGGTGCCGCTGGCTGCGACTGAGCTCCGGCATCATACGGAGTTGTGGTAAGGACGAGCAGGAAGGATAGCGCGGTCGACAAAAGCTGTTTCGTGAGATTCCTGATCATGTTCTTCCCTCCTTAGAGGAATGCAAGTCGATTGAGCAGGCAGCGGGCAATCGCCTGGGTGCTATCCTGGATGAGAGGCCCGCTTCTGCCAACTGTCAGTTTTGACAGACCCGGGTCGCTTCTTTTCTGGTTCTGTTCCCCGCGCAGGCCCCAAAATTCGAGAGGTGTGGATCATCAGAATGTCCATCCCAGGCTCGAAGTGGAACCGTAGTCGGACTTGGGAAGGTTGTCAGGCGGGCGGCTGTCGAAATTGAGATAGTAGCCAAGCTTCCAGTACAGATCTTTGGCCACCCTCAATTTCACGGACGTGGTGAGGTCAAAGCGCACGCGCCCCTGGTCTGTCAGGCTGGGAAAGACGCGGGCGTCAGCAAGGATATTGGTCGTTTTGAAGCGGAAGAAATTAATCTGAGTTCCCACAACCGCTTCCGCGCTGTCTCCAGTCCGGCCGACCGTCGCCTCGGAAGAGTAGCGCTCGCGGTTCCAATCTGCACCAACAAATGCGGCAATGAAGGTCTTGTTCGTATAACTGAACATATGTCCTACGCCACCGCCAAGAGTCGTGCGCAGGTCGAGTTGCTGCTCATCGCTCTGCAGGAAATCTGAAAGGCCCATGTAGAAATTGCGCGGTGACAGCAGTTGCCTGACAACGTTGAATCGCAGGTCGTTGCGCAGATCAGTGAGTCCGCCTCCTCCGCTGAAACTGGATTCATAATTCGCGGTCGCCAGCCATTTCGTTCGTTCGAAGTGTTCGTTGGTCTGAAAGTTATATTGCGTGCGGCTTTGCTGTTTGGCGAAATTGAGGCCGGCATCCACTCCGCCATGCAGGTTCTGCCAGAAAGTGGTCTCGGTCTGGTGAATCTCGACGACCTCTTTGCTCGCGAGAACCTGGCTGGTGGAAGGTCCCGCCACCTGTACCTTCAGATCTTCTGGAGCCGTTCCCTCGGCAGAACTCTGCACGCTCCCCGTGTAGCGCTTCCCCTCCATATCCGCAACCACGAAAGTCTGTGCGCTCTCAACGTGGGCAATCTTGGACCAGTCCAAGGCGACCTGCCCGTCCGCATAGTCGAGCTTGACGTACAAGTAGCCCTTTTCGAGCTTGATGATCTCGCAGGTGATGCGGTCGCCGTTGGCGAACTGGAGGACGTCTTTTTTCGGGCGCGCCGAACAAATTCCAGTCAGGGCGAGGACGAGGATTGGCAGCCAGGCGGACCAGCGACCCAGCGAATACGGAGGATGGACACTGATGTGTTGCATTTCCACACACATGATCGCCTTTCCGGCACATTCAGCTGCGCTTCCCATAGTCAGGCAGACCGACAAGCGCCCTTGCGCATACTTGCACCTCTCACATTTCCGGCACATTTCCGGTTCTCCGGATGCGAGCTTCGACGAATTTCCTGAGCTCAAGCGGGGCAGTTCGCAAACTCAGGAACAAACTACGAGAGGCCGCTCCAGCGTACACCTGTCAGAACTGACGGTTGCGCTCTTCCCGTGCACCGCTAGACTCGATTGCCGAGAGAAAAGTGATGAGAGAACAGATTAGCTCATGTCTTGGGGTAGTTTCTTGGGCAGCCTCTTCGATTCTTCAGTGCGCGCGAACCCGGAAGCGATGGCCAGCGATAGCGCTTTGCCTTCTTTTCTCGAGCATCCCCGGGCGGGCACAAACCCAATTCCTGCCGGAGGTTGATACTTACCTCAAGCTCAGCTCGATGTTTCGGGTTTATAACCAGGCCAAAGACGATCGGGACGGTGGTGATTCAACCCAAATTACGAGCGGGCCGAGTGTGGAGCTGTATCTTAAGCCGCTCCTGAGGCTGAAGAAAATCACGACTTTCGATCTCGACGATTCAAAACCGAGAGCCCTGGTACTCGAAGCTGGGTACCGGTACATAACTGCTCCCAATGAGCCTCTCGACAATCGCCTCGAGCTGGCTGTAACGAACCACTTTCCTTTGAAAGCAGGATTTCTAATCAGCGACCGAAACCGCGCCGATCTCGACTGGAAGGGTGGCGTGGCGAACTGGCGTTATCGCAATAAATTTACGGTCGAACGAACATTCGCGGTTTATTCCTACCATTTAATACCTTACGTTGCATTCGAGCCCTACTACGAGAGCCAGTACAACAAGTGGAGCACTACGACCGAGTACGCCGGCTGCCTTCTCCCAGTGGGAAAGCATGTGGAGTTCAACCCCTACTATGAGCACGAGAACGACACTGGCAAGCATCCGAACAAGCAGGAAAACTACGTAGGTCTTGCGGTTTACTTTTTCTTCTCGGTGGAAAAACAACCAACGCCGAAGCAATGACCGGGCGCCGATCCTGCTCAGGTCTGCGGCAGGACTTTGACCATTCTCTACGCGGTTCTACGCTGGCTGTCGGGGTTCCAAGTCCAGGTACTTGATGAGCTGCACTTCGTTGCCTTGCTCGTTGTAGACGAGTTGATCGACGAGCTTCTGTGCGAGCAGAACGCCGAACCCGCCCGGGCGCATGCCGCGCGCGTCGCGGTACTCCAAATGGCGGACCGGATCTTCCGGCGGATTGGCGATGGCAGCGTGGGGAATCTCGTCCAGGGTAAAGCCTTCGCCGGGGTCACTGATTCGGCACTTCACCATATGACGGGCTCGCAGGTAGGAAATCTCAACCTGCTGGCTGGGATCAAGACGCCCGCCGTGTTCGATTGCGTTGATAAGCATCTCGCGGAAAGCGGCACCAACCGCGGCTCGTTCGGGGTCAGGCAGTTCGGCGATCTCATCAATAAAATGGAGCACTCGATCCGCGGTCTTCAAATCGCAGCGAGCCCGGATGCGGATCCATTCCGGCGTTGCCGAGACCACCTCGATCCCGTCATCCCAGCACGGTTCCTCGATTGCGTGCTGGATCATAACGGCGAGCATATCCTGGGAGAACGGCTTGGAAAAATAGCTGAAGGCATGTTCACGCATGGAAGCGATCACATCCGAGGGCGTGCTCTCGTCCGTCAAAATGATCATGCGGGTGTGAGGATGGGTCTGCCGCATCTTGCGCAGCAGTTCGACGTCCTGCCGTCCCGATGTCCTCTCGCTGGTTAAAATCAAGTCGAAACTTTTCCATCGAGTCAGGACAAGCGCGGTTGCGTTGTCAGTTGTGCGCTGGATCGCCCATGTCTTGGAATCGAGGATGACCCGCAACTGCGCCTCCAGTTGCGGATCTTCGCCGATTACCAGTGCGGTTCGAACCGGAAAAGGGCGCATTTCGAGAACACTCGGCAGGGCGCTCATCTTAGGCCGACCAAAATCCTGGATAGTCAGTACGACTGTGCACCAAGCCAATGCTGGAAGGTACACGCACTGTAACCCTGGCCCGCCTCGCGAGGAGGGAGGCCAAGGTCAACAGCAACGTCAGTTGGAAGAAGCGCTGCCGCCCCAACCAATCACGATTCCGCTCTTTAGCCGGAAGCTGTTCTGATTGTTGTTAAAGGTGCAGACAACCGCGCTGCAGTCATTGCCAAAGCGCGTGTACAGGTATTCGGCCTGAACCGGGCGCAGGGAAAACTTCTTGTTGAGTTTGATGTCGAACCCCCCGCCTACCGTCATGGCAAAAGCCGTCTTGGAGTAGGTGCCAGTGCCGAAATTCGAAGCGCAGTTGCTGTTGCTGTATTTGCAAGAGACACCAATGTACATCCCGCCGAAGTTCAACTCGGCAAATGGCTGGAAAGGACTCTTGCTTCGAAACGTAAGCCGCGGTCCGAACAAATAAGTAAACCCAGTCCCATCGACGTTGGTGCTGATAGGGGCAGGGATGGTCTGACCAAAATATTTGCAGCCACCCAAGTCAGCCGCGATGCCGATCATTTTGCTGAAGTTATAAGCGAGCGTGCCGCCGCCGCCAGCGCAGTTAAAGCTTTGGCTTACGCTCGTGCCCCCCGGCGTATTGAAAGAGATGGGGGTGCGGATGTACATAAACGCCGGCGATGTTTCAACCTTCGGGAAATCCTGAGCCAGGGCCGAGCCGGCAGCTAGCAACAACAAGCCCACTAGAACAAAATATTTACGCATTGTCTTCTCCTCTTCGTTTGAAGTTAAGCTGAAACTCGTAGAAACGTTCCTTGATCAGCCGCGATTTTTCCTCGTTGACGCTAATCCCCATTCTTCTTGCGCCATGAGGATTTCGTGGCACGTTCTTCGCAGGCCCTTCTCGGAGTTTTTTACTGAAGGGATGTTAAGAAACCTTCTTCGTCGCGCATACTGGCAAAAATGACAGTTAGAATGAGGGATCGTCGGTCTTGACGTCATGTTTTGAGCTAAATAAGGTACGAGCGGTGGACACAGCAGACATTGAGTGCAAGGATATTGCATCGCAGCCAACATCAGATGCCGTCGCATCTCTTCGATCGAACTGGTTGAGCCGGCCATGAGCCGTGGACGGTCCGAGAGAGTGATTTGAAGCTGTTCGTCCTGTGGATTTGCTTTGTTGAGGAAATCCTCCAGCGCTGCTGCTCAACGTCGATTTTGTTGCTCACGCTCTTACCGACGTCCAGAAGCGCCGCGATCGCAAAAGTGAGAGAACCCGACCTGATATCTCAGACTGAGAAAGCCTGTCATATGAAGGCGGGAGTGCACCATAACGAGGTCTATGTCATACCAAACAAACGCGGTTGCTACCGAACGTCGATGAGCTGGAGGCTCCCCAATCGACGTGTCCGTTAACCGCACAATGAGGACCTGATAGCGTCTGGACAAAGGGTATGACTGTGCTATAGTGCACACCATGGCCAGCCGATCCCGCATTTTGATCGCGGACGACCACACTCTTGTCGCTGAGTTGTGCAAGAAACTTCTGGAAACAGAGTTTGATGTAGTGGGAACCGTAAGCGACGGCCGCGCCCTGGTGCGTGCTGCCGGCGAATTGAAGCCGGACGTTGTCGTGGTCGATGTTGCCATGCCCGTCCTAAACGGTTTGGATGCGGGGCGGCAGGTGAAGGAAATGCTGCCTGCCATAAAGATTGTCTTCCTGACCATGAATCCCGACATAGAAGTGGCTGCTGAAGCGTTCCGACGCGGAGCTCATGGATACCTGATTAAGACATGTGCCGCTTCTGAGTTGGTGTTTGCGGTGCGCGACGTGTTACGGGGCAAGTCGTACGTGTCGCCGGCGCTGTCGCGCGATTCGGTCAACTTCTTGCGGAAGCAAAGTAAGAATATGGTTAACGAAGACGAACGCCTGACCCAAAGGCAGCGTGAAGTGCTGCAACTGCTGGCCGAAGGAAAGGTAATGAAGGAAGTGAGCAACATCCTTCACATGTCCACCCGAACGGTCGCATATCACAAGTACCGTATGATGGAGGTGCTCGGCGCCAAGAGCACCGCCGAACTGGTTAAGTACGCGATCAAGAACCACATCGTGGCCGCCTAGAGTTCTTTTCTTCCCGGTTCAGACTCCATTAACAGTTCATTTTCTGTCGAAGTCGGTGGAGACGCGCCGACTTCGAAATCCCCATCCTGAAACGGGCCAAGGCAGAGTAAGCGAAGCTGCGAGAAGCCTACCACGAGTTGAAAGTAAGACTGTAAGTTTCACCAGTGGTGCTGGTTCTCCGCTGGCATTAGAAAACTCGGCAGTGGATCCTCGCCTGGCGAGAGGCGAACCTATCGAAACGAGCAAGCGGCACGACTTCGCCTTCAATGTCACCGCGTTCGGATTCTCGGGGCGAACGGCCGGGAAGGCCGGAAGGAGAGATCAATGAAAAGCTACAAAGGTGTTCTCAGATTGTTGGCTGCTTTGTGTGTCCTGATGTTGACGGCGCCGATTGTGCGCTCGCAAGAAAAAAGTGTCCAGTCCGCGGTCCAAGTCCACCTGGTCATTACGAACGAAGCCCTCCGTGGGGACGGCGAGGTTCCGACGCTGCAGTCGGGCGACGTGAAAGTGAAACAAGGAAAGAGTTTTCTCAAAGTGAACCAATTGATCCCGGCGCAGGGAGAAAATGCCGCGCTCCAGCTGTTTATCCTGATCGATGATACGCTCGGCGCGGGGGTGGGAAACAATCTCGATGATATTCGGGACTTCATCGGTGCGCAGCCGGCATCGACCCTGATTGGGGTCGGCTACATGTCGAACGCGACCGTCAACATCGTCCAGAATTTCACCGCCGACCATGCCGTCGCCGTCAAGGCGGTTCGCCTGCCTCGCGGGACTTTGTCGACGATGGATAGTCCATATCTTTCACTCATAAGCCTAGCGAAGGGATGGCCACAGCAGAATGTCCGGCGCGAAGTGCTGATGGTGACTGACGGCATCGACCGGCTCCGCGGCGACCAGCCTACGTCTTCGCGCCTGGGCCCGAACTACGGCTCCGTGTATCACAGTATGCCCACGATGAGCCCGGATGTCACGTCGGCCAGCGAGATCAGCCAGCGTTATAACGTGCTGGTGTACTCGATCTACGCTGCCGGCGTGGGACGGGCCGCCCGCAGTTCCTGGGATCTGCAGATTGGCCTTTCTTCACTCACAAAGCTCGCGGATGAAACGGGCGGTGATTGTTTTTCTCTGGGCACTTCAAATCTGGTCAGTTTCAAACCCTCGCTGGAACGCCTGCAGAAGATGCTCGACAACCAGTACTACGTAGTTTTCCAGGCCATCGCGGGCAAGAAGGCGGGGCTCCAGCGGGTCAATGTGACCACCGAAGTGTCGAACTCTGAGATAGCTGCTCCTGACAATGCGTGGGTTCCAGCAGGGAAGTGAAGCGTAGCACGAAAGAACGGTGCACGCCTCTCGCGCCTTCCTCAGTGCCGTGACCGGATTCAGAGGCTTAGGGAGGAGCGCGACGCAAGGCATCTTCCCGTTCCGAAACTCGTTCTCCAAAAAGCACCACCTTTGTGTAATTGACATGTTGGTGTTAAGGAGGATGATGGTCTAAAGTAAAAAAAATGTTTCACCCCTGCGCGCAAACCGAAACAGTGTGGTTCGACTGGGGAAAGGCGGGTGCGGAATGTCAGTGCTCCGCGTTCTAGTAGTGGAGGATTTCGCGCCGTTTCGACAATTTATCTGCTCGACGCTGGCAAGAAGGCACGATTTGCAGGTCATCTGCGAAGCCTCCGACGGATTGGAAGCGGTTCAGAAAGCGGAAGTGCTGAGGCCCGATCTGATTTTGCTGGACATTGGATTGCCGAGCTTGAATGGAATCGAAGCGGCTCGACGAATTCGCGCACTTGCTCCGGAATCCAAAATTATCTTTTTGAGTCAGGAATCGTCCGCGGACGTGGTGCGGGAAGCTCTCAGCCTGGGTGCATTGGGCTACGTTGTGAAAACCATGGCGGCAAGGGAACTATTTCCTGCTGTGGAAGCCGCAATCGCGGAAAAGCAGTTTGTCGGCAGTACCTAACCGAACATGCTTTCGCTCCAAGCGCAACCTTGCGACGGAGAACGATCTCATCCACTCTTCGCCCAGGGTTGAAGGTTCGCGCTGCGCGGGTCGTCTTGCAACTTGCGAGAAATGATGTCATGAGAACTCAGTGGACATCCCCTGCTGAGGTCTGGAATTTTCGATATTCAGCCACAATCGCCCGCGATATTTCCAACGCAGATCGAGGCCTTGTTCTATGCCCGAGGGAAGGTCAGGATCCAGTACGTACTTATGGCAAGCAGGGTGAAAGCGATCGCGACTACCGCAACCCGTGGCGCGAGCATCTCGAAGCGTTGGCTGAGAGCGGTCAGGAGAAGCACAGTGGCCAGGAAGACCGTGACCTTGACGTAGTTGTCGCCAGTCTCCCGGGTAGCTACGCCTTTCTCGAAATGGGTTTTCGCCTCCTCCGCGAGCCTGGCAGACTCCTGGCTGTTGGCATTCACGTACTCCGCCATGAAGATGGGACCGGGAGGGGCTGAGGGATTGTTCACCGGGTCAAGCTTCCACCAGGCAGCGAACGCGGTGGCGTATTCGGGGCGGAATCGGCGCTGGTAGAATGCCACCAGCCTGTCTTTGCCGGCTACCTTTGCGTCAACCCAGGCATTAAAGGTCGTGATGTCGTACAAGCGGTCTTGACCCGCTAACGTCGCCTTCTCCTCCGAGAGCACGGTCGTGCGCGAAGCAAGGTTGTAGTGCTGGTTCGAAAGAGCGTCCCACTTCGCGGCCTGGTACCCGCTCCACGCCGTGGCGACGGCAACGATGGCGAGCACAACCGCCTCAAGGATCTCGACCCACTCGGCGTGGCGCTCCATCGGCGATGGATGATGGTGGCCCTGCTCATGAATCTTGTGAGCGAACTCGACGTTTGACGTTGCTTCGGGCATCAGTTTGCACCTCCTGGCGTCAGAACCGAGAAGTGGGGTGCGCCATGATTGAGGGCCACGTTATTCAAACTTCAGCGCTCGTCTCTGCTTCTGGCCGACGACCAGACTTTCTGAATCATGCCGAACAAAAATGCTGTGGTCAGCCCGAACAGCAAGCATCCGTTCAGCGCTTCGATCGCTCCCATGAGCTCCCAGCGAGATTCCAGCATCAGACGCTCGTGCCCGTAAGTTGTTATCGCGTTCAGCGAATAAAGCATTGCGGACTTGAAGTCGGGCAACGCACCGAGGAATTGATAAGAAGCAGCCCAGATTCCGGCTTCGAAACCATGGAGGATGGTCGCCAACAAGGTCGTTGTGCCCATGACGACCGCAAACGCCAGCGTGGGATGGCGGCGCTCCGGCACCTGGCTGAGAAGCCGGGAGCCTCTGTCATTTATGAATGAAAGGCTCAAAACATGGATGACCACGGTCAATACTATTAACGGCAAACCCCACGCCCAGTTCGCACGCCAATCCAGCGGGGCGGCGAGATAGGAGCTGAGAGGGGTTAAGGCGTTGCTCATCGAATCCTCATCGACACTGCCTCGCTCGGCTCATATCACTCGCATTGACTTCTACCGTTGCTTTCCGTTCCCGCGGTTCAGTGATGACTCCGCAGGCTCAAATCAATTTTCCTGCTCTTTCACCGCTAGAACATCCGCGACCGCGACCCAATATCTAAAATCGCCAATGTTTTCTTTTTGTGCATTGATCAGGGCCAACTCCATCGCTATAAATGGATCATTTCCCGTCTCGTCGAGAAGAATCATGGCCTGCACTGCCGGGTTGGGAAAATATGTATTCATCGGGGAAACCTCCAATCGCACGGGCGCTCCACAGGTTCGCTGCTTACATTCACGACTTCGGTGACTCCTGCTCCATCTGTTTCAGTTTTTGCTCCATCATCATTTTCTTCTGCTGATTGGTTAACTTGGGAAACAGTAGTGAAAATTGTGCCCGGACGGTCCAAGATGAAGCCCCCGGAACATGCACGGCATTGCCGTAAGCCTGAACGTTAATGCTCACCGGCTGAAAGCCAAGTTTCATGATTCTACCGACACCCCCACCGAACGGAACCGTCCACACGCTTCCGCTGGCTGCCGGCGTGTTCCAGTTGGCGGTGAGGATGGGTTGCGTGGTCAGGAACCAGCCCTTTTTCATGTTGTAGTTAATGAAGTACTGCAGCAGCATCTGATTGATGTCCGGGCGGCTGCCGCTACCGGCGAACGACCAGATGTTGTTTACCAGCACGCCCAACACAAAATGGCCTGGCATGGCCAGCGCGACGACGTTCGGTCCGATGGCAAGCTTTCCTTGTCCCAGGTACTGGCTGGTCGCGGTCGGCAATTGAAGGATCGGGCCTGCGCCCCAAATCAGCTTGTGTGGCTTTCTCGGAGAGAGTAAGAAGGTGGGCTGCATATCGCCCAGGCCGGAAACTCCAATCTGCGGCAAGGGAGCCGGGGCCGGGAGCGGCTGGTAGATGATGGGAGTAATCCAGCGCACGATCAGGTTCCAGTCGTTGTTAACTTTCAGCGGTATTACCGGCTGAATGTTTAATACATTCTGCGTACGATTGCCGGGATCAATCCCTCCGTTGTTGTTGTTCTGAATGGGAACGCTGATGAGGCTGGCGACGGGGTTCTGCGATTCCTTCCGCAACTCATCGGCATTGGCTGCGGCAGATGGCGTTTGCTCGGTGGCCACCTGAGTTCCTTCCGCGGCGACTGGTGTTTCTTGCGCTACCAGCGGCACAGATAGCAAGAGAAAGCCCGCCAGTGCCAAGAGGCTTCGATCGACGAGGGCGAACTTGGTGCCAACCATCACGGTCATAGGGCTCCTCATGCTTCCAGTTCACTTACGGCTGGCAAGAAGCTGCCACATGCTCCAGCCTGCCATGGACTGGCCTTCCGGCATAACCCGGCTCAGGCTAGCCAGCTTTTGCACCGAGAGGAACTGGATAAAGTACCAGTAAGCGGCGAAAGCAGGGCCGACAGAAATTCGGTGATGTGAAGGTTATTTCGGTCGACCCAGCCAGCCATACTGCCAAGCCACAGAGACGCTTTGGTAGTTCCCGCCATAGCGGATGTAGGTGCCGTCGCTATAGCTGAACTTCAGAGTCTGGTGCTTGCTCACGGGGATGGCGGCGGTCACTCCGATGCGAGAGCTTCTCTCAAGGGTCAGCGGATTGTCGACGCCGTTCAAACTGGTTTTGCCGCCGAACCAGTAATTGCCGTCGAGAGAAAACCAGAGGTGAGGTCTGACATCGTAGCTCAGATGTCCTTCGAAGGAGCCGATAGGCTTCTGTGTTTGTGCCTGCGTGCCCGGAAAGAACGCGTTGTGCGAAAAGAATTCTGGATTTTTCGTGAAGAACCACACTCCCATGTAGCCGTCGAGCACCCAGTGGCCCCAGCGTTCGGAATAGCCAAATTCGGGCTTGAAGCTCCATCGGTTGGCTCCCCAATTGATCAGTTTTGTCGGATCATACTGGCCCGTGGGGGCCACTATCTTGAGACTCGCGCCCAGTAGTACCTTCTGCTTCCACTTAGCAAATTCCTGCACCGGCATAGCGGGACCGCCTTTGAGGTTCACGGAGAGCCGAAACGCTGAATCCACCAGGCCGGAGCGGTAAAGGTGCATTCCGGCACCCTCCACCGTTCCCTGAAAATTTCCTATCGCATACGGCAACGAACCAGTGACGTTGGCGGAGCGGCCAAAGAAGCTGAAGGAGTGATAGTAACTGAAGATTGATACGTGGTATGTCCCGGTGGCGCCGGTAATCGGAGCTGTGCCGTTGAACTGAATGCTTCCGTCGTAAAAGGACCAGGTCAAGATGACTGCATTCGAATGGACTGGGGCAATGACATAGGCGCGGGGCGACAGGTCCTGAGCGCGAAGCGACGGCAGATGGCATACCGCGATCGCAGTACACAAAACGAGCTTGAAGAAAGGCCGCATCCGCGATCACCTGGCTTGACCAATTACAGCCGCCAACTTGCGCAAGTCTCAGGCTGACCGCACGTAAGACGGAGCCTCGATTTCTCGCATGCCAGCCGCTTCCAGGCGAGCTTTTCTGCTGGCGACCTCCGACGGCCAGCGGGCGCGATTGATGCTGCCTACAGGCGTGCTGTCCGGGGTCGAGTTGCCCGTGACGTCGAAATACACCTGTCGGGCAGTTTCTGGCTGGAGGTGCGATTTCGCCAGCAGAGTAAGCCGCCCGATGGTGTAGAAAGGAGCTTCCGCTTCGTTCCACTTGATACTCGCGTTTTCGATCCAGAAGTCAGCGTCGTGGCGCTTGCCCCAATAGGTCATCTTGTCGCGGTCGAGGAACTGGACGCCGAAGTCGAAGCTGCTCATCTTGCTGTCTTCCTGGACGTGCCGGATCAATTCGTCCTGCAGACCGTTTGGATTCTTGTTGTCCAGAGGATTCGCGGGATTGTTCGTCGAAGGTGTGGCCGAATACTTCACGACATCGATCGATCCGTGGCGGAACGGCACATTGCTCTCATAACGCAGTTGCTGATACGGCCTGATCGTCTGGTGCATCTGAGGTTGCACCAGGGTAAGGGTTCTCAGCACTCTCAGTTTGTCTTTGAACGAAAGAGACCACAGCGCGGCGGCCGGATTCGATGCCGTCAGTACTTTAGAGAGCGCGAGGAATGCGCTGGCGTCGTTGATGGGCAGAGTCTTCGTGTTCTGCAGTGAAAAATCCTGCCGGCCAGAGTGCGATTCAGTGGCAGTTGTGCCCTGGGTAAGGTCCACGGAGAAGGATAAGGATCGAACGTCAGCCTTGAAATCAGAATTCTTTCTCGGATCCGAATTTCCGAACCGCACCGTCGCGGGATAAACGGCGGGCTTGGCGAACATCCCTTTCGCGAGCCGCAGGGCTAGCCCCTTGTCGCGTCCCGCGGTGACGTCAAGCACTTCAAATTGAGCTCGGACGCAGACTCCCTTCACATGAGTCCCACGACCGATCGCGCGGTGTTGCTGGGCGGCGGCTTTCGCCTGCAATAAGAGACTCTTCTCGATGATCTCCTCGATCTCAGCCTTTTCCCGCACGGGGTCACGGTCGGCGGCGCTGGCGGTTACACCGAAATGTCTGGTCAGAAATAGCATGCGAACCTCATCACAGTTTCGAGATGAATTGGATTGCGGTAATGCTCGGCAAGAAACAATAGGCTGCCGCCTTCGTCGTGACAAAGCTCGAGAAGCCTGTGATTTTGAGCGGGGGCACGCCATTCGCCTGCGGAATCACGAAAATGCTTTCCGCGGGATCCTGCGTGCCAATCATGGGATCCTTCGCTTTAGGGTTCAGCCGCACGGCGCCGGCGAATTCGGCGTCATTTACCCAATGCCCCAGCACGAACTCGTATTGATTCTCGATGCTCGAGTTGATGAAGTAGCCGAGAAGCCCGCGCTCGATGCCATCGTAAGGTTGCTTCGGATCATAGGTCGGCCCGTAGGGCATGCCGCGACGGATCAGACGGTGAGTGTTATTGCTGCCGCCGGGTTCACCCTGCCCCGTGACCGGTTGGCCTCGTGGATTAACGCGGCGCATGTGCGCGCCCACCGGACAGCGCAGTCCCTTGGGATCGCCCGACCCGTCGGCGTTCACGTATTCGTAGTTGTTCATCTGCTCCGGCGTCATCCCGCCCGGGGGGCTGTCGGTGTCGGGCGACAATGCAAGCGGAACGCCGTTGCGCCAGCGTCCGCAGATCTTGGCCGCAAGTAATTCGGGATTGATCTTGTCCTTGTTTGATTGCAGGAAATTCTCAAATCCGACAACGTCGGTCTTGATCATCTTGAAGACGGCAAAGCTGCCGTTCAGACCGAGTTCTCGAGGCTGGGGAACGAAATAATTCTCGGCCTCGTCCTGCAGGACGAATAGCCAGGGTTCGCAGGGCTGCTGGTGATCGGGCGTATATCGTTCGGGACCGCCGCGAATGGTCGTCATGCTGATGCCGTCGGTGTAACCGAAGGGAACTTTGGCACAGAAGGTGGGCTTGCCATCCACTGTCTCTGTCCATGCCATTCCGTCGGTGCGCCAGATTTCCCGGAAGGCATTTCCTTCGGCGAACAGCGCCGACAGCCTATCGCTATAAGTCGTCATCGCCTCCGGGCTGAGGGCATGAAGTGTCACCATCACGTGGCCGCTCTCGGTTTTGAAAGCGTCGATCCAGTTCTGCGGCGCGCTAGCTCCGGTGTCGCCCACCAAGCCTGCTCGTTGGGCTGCTCCGGCAACGAAGGCGCCGAACGACGTGAACGAAATCGTCGGGACGCGATCTTTGACTTCCAATGCGATGAGCCCGGGCCAGGTGATGCCCACGTTGAGGCAATAATCGGGTTTGTGGCGTGGAACGTCGGAAGGATTGTCTGCCGGTCCCGCAGCGAAACCAACGTGCCAGTCTTCAGCGGTCGTGACCTGTGGCGCGGCGGACTCGTCACCGCTTATCAGGCGCCCGAGCAGTTTGCGTGCTGCTGCGGGGACGCCCACCGTCAGCAAGAAATGCCGGACCAGCGGCATCCTGTACCCGCGGAGGATGAAACCCTGAATATCACCGAGATCGAGCGCAGCCGTCGCACCGGAATGAGAACCGGACGCTGGTGTCTCATGTCCGTTTCCCCCGAACAGACGGCGGAAGAAACCTTCTTTTGCCGCTGGTGCGACTTCTTTAGTGTCCTGACTCACTCCGTCTCTCCCTTTGCTTCTGCTTCCTGACTAAGCGGCCGGCGAGGCTGACTCTGACTTTTTATCGGCGATCAGGGCGTGGATGTCCTGCACGCTCAAGCCCGGATAGGCTTGATAAAAGCCGATCGGTGTTCGGTTCGCGCCAGCTGCAAAGTCAACGAACTCCTGGAGATACTTCCGGCATGGCGAAGGTGGAGCGCCCTTGGTGAACTTGAATAGAAGGTCGAATACTCCTCCGATATTCTTGGTGAAATCGGCGATGTAGGTGTCGAAGGCACCGTCGTACACCGTGAAGAAGCCAACCTGGTTATCCTCGAGCGGGACGAACTGTGCGAAATGGGGAGTGCCAACCTTGTCCAGATCTTCGGTTGTGCCGTGTCCTCTTGCCCGCAGGATGAGTTCTACCTCGATGAAAGCAAGTTTGGACTTCATGGGCAAAATCACAAGGAAGGGATGGAGTTCGCCAGCTCCAGTGATGCCCGCAGAGGATGCGAGGGCCTTAATCTCCTCCGCGGTCACGCTTGGGTAGGCAGTGTAAATGTTTATCGCATGCAGAATATGTTCCGCCGTCCATGCAACGAACTCGTCGGCGTGATCGGCGACCGGAGTAGCCGGTGGATCGACTACGTGCTGAAAGATTGCATCGAATACCGGGCCTGCGTGCTTGGCAAGTTCACCCATTACCTCGCTGAATTCGCCGTCGAAGTCTCCAATAAAGAGCAGAGTTTTGTCGCTGAGGACGGTGAAGCGCGAGTAGTGAATGGTGCCGATGGCATCCTGCGCTTGAAATATCCCCGGCATCAGGGGTGGAAGCTGGTCCGCCAATGCCTTTGCGTCGGCCGGCGTCTTCAAGGGGAAGCTGAGAGTAAAGTGACTTTGGCTCATAACGTAATCTCCTCGGTTAAGAAGCGCTCCTTCAGCCGGTTCTTGATGCCACTTGTCGTCGCTGCCACTGTTTGCAACTTACGATCATCCGTGGAGAGGGTCTCGTTTCGCCTGCCGCTCGAAGTAAAACGCAACGGCCAAGGCGAGAATGAGAGCCGCGATCCCCAGCAAAGTCATGCTCGATACGGCGTTCGGTTCTTCAATAATCACCTTCCGCGCCATAGCGATCAGCGCAACTTCCAGCACCACGCGGACGTGAATGACATCCTTCCTGAGATATGCCTTCAGCGTCTCCAGCAATTCAACTCCGATCAGCACCAGCAGGAAGTATCCAAAAATCTCCAGCAGGCCCTGCACTCGAATCAGAAATCTCGGGGGCGCCCAGACTTCCTCGGCAATCAGTACGCCTAAGTGAAGAGTAGAGAGCAGCATGACAACGACCAACATTCCGGCCAGCGCAATTACAGTGAACTTTTGAACTCCGGTGATTAGTTTTTCCAATACGATCTCCGTCTTCCTCGCCGTCTGCGTTGCTGCACCCGCATTTGGGTTGGCTGATTCCATTCATGCCTCGTCCGCCTGGATAACCGGCGGCGTCCTAGTCTTTCGCGGCGGCAAGCATCACCGCTGCCTTCCGTTTATCCTTGGCAGTTAACTGCTCCGGTCCGAGCCTATCGTTCAGTTTGTCGATTTGTCCCGGTGAAGCGGGACCAGGCACGCGTAAGCCAAGGCCTGTAGGCGCAGCGTCGCCCTCTAGTTCAGGCACAGTCCCATCCCACCCGGTTTCTCATCGGGAAACGATTTCTAGACCGTCGCCCGAAGCCATCACGGGATCATGCCGCATTGGATCAACTTGTCGACGACCGGGTCGGCGACAATGCTGACGAATTCGTGGCGCATTGTGGGATCGGTCTTCAGCATCTCCATGGCCTTCTGCTCCCCTGGTGACGGCGGTTGCTTCTCAGCTTTCGACATCATCAACTGCTGGCAGGTGGAGGACTGGTACTTCGCGACCACTTTGTTGGCGACGGCGTCCAGGACTGGGTGCTGAGCGGCGGCGACCGTCACATACAGCAGCGCGAGCGCCGCTGCGCACAGATAAGTACGCTTCTTCACAATGTTCTCCTTGTCTCGTGGTCGAGACGAACTGCGGGTTCCTCTTCGAGTTTTGGTGGGAGGTGCAGTCGACGGCTATGGGGGCGCCGAGCACGTCCTCCGAATCGCCTCAAGACGTAGGCCACTGCTTGAACATCTTTACGACGGCTTTCTGCAACATCTGCTGATTCTTGCTGCCGTTGTTGTTGAGGGCGTTCTGACCGATCCCGCGCCAGATCAAACTTTGGTTCTTCGCGTCATACAGATCAACGATCAAGGTGCCGATCACATTTTGCTCCGGGGTGATGCCGCCCATGCCGCCGCCAATCCCGCGCATGCCCCACGCACTGTAGGAAGTTTGCTGTTTCATCCCGCCGCTGACGGTAACGATAATGTCGGGATTCTGGCTTGCCTCCACCTTCTGCCATCCCTTGCCCTGCAGGGCTGAGTCGACATCCTGTATCGCCACCTGCGCCAATATCGAATCCTGGACCTGGTTGGCATTCTCGGGGCCCCAGGCATAGGTGTGAAACTGCGAGAAACTCTGACTGTGGTTATAGTTGACTGAAACCTGTTGCCCGAAGGCAAGTGCGGACGTGATGCATACGAGCATCGCGCAAAGTGCCAATCTTGTTTTCACGATCATCCTCCTAATTGGTGTTCTTTACGTTCCTTCATTTAACCGTCTACGAGAGTGTGACTCGACGTCGTTCAACCAAACTGCTAGGGTCCCGACTGCGAGAGTTGGTCTTCCTGATTGCGAACATTCTGGTTGCGAGCATTGATGCGGTCATCGATGCGGTCGTCGGCAGGGCGGAGGCCGCAATGCGTCGTCGCTACTTAAGCTCTTAATTGATTTTCTTGCCACTGTCAGAAGAAACAGTCGTGAAATTTCAGGTAAGCAGACTGTCGATTTTGACAGTTCCCGGTTCGCCATTCTCCCGCATAGCCTCATGTTGGCAAGACCATCGAGTGATTGGCGCTTGATCGATCGAGAACCGGCCACGATCAAGCGCGATCGCTCCGCCTGCTGCGGTCAAATTGGGAAAGGGAGAGTATAGGAGTGAAAATGAGGAATGCAATCCTAAGCTTTGGCTGCGTGATCTTAGTCTGCGCTTCGTTCATGCAGGCACAACAGAAAGAACAACAGGAGCAACTCAACGCCGATGTGATGCCAGTCGTTGCCGTTGCCTATCCGGACGCGATAGCTGCGCCCGCTTCCGCGATCGCGGGCGAACCCTCTGCTGCTCCGGCCGCCGGTGCTCCTGCTCCGCAAGGGGCAACCGGCCAGGATACGACCGGGGGGACCGGGCAAGACGACCAGTGGCACATTTCGGTGAGCCCTTATCTCTGGCTTCCGTGGGCCCATGGGTCGTTGGGGGCGTTCGGACGGGACATTGGTTTCAGTGTGACTCCGGATGACCTTCTCTCTCATGCGCGCTTTGCATTGTTGGGCGCCGTCGATGCCCGGCGCAACAAGATAGTGACGACAGGCGACCTTCTGTACATGAGACTCGGGGCTAGCAACGCGATTCCGTATCCGCCGGCGCTGCAGGCCACATCGGCGAACTTTACAGCGAACATGTTCATCCTCACTCCAAAAGTCGGCCTTCGCTTGGTCAACTTGAACAAGATTAAAGCTGATTTCCTGACGGGAATCCGATACTGGTACTTCGGCGAAAGCGTGAACTTTACTCCCTCCCTGCTGGGCTTGAATTTTTCCAAGTCGCAGAATTGGGTGGATCCTCTAGTGGGAGGAAGAATCGAGATGGCCCTTACCCGCAAGACTGTGTTCACGGCTGCGGGCGACGTCGGCGGATGGGGCACGGGCTCTCAGATCGAATATCAGGTGGTTGGACTTCTCGGCTACAAGCTCAAGCGGAATCTGACTCTGCAGGGAGGGTACCGTTATCTCTATTTTGACAAGACAAAAGGAGGCCAGGCGGCTGCGTATGCTGATGCAGCCTTTTCCGGCATCCTGCTCGGTGCGACGCTGAATCTCAAGTAACCCAGGAACTGCAGAACGCGTTCCGAGAAATCGAAGGGACGAACGCTCGTGATCCATCGACAGGAGCTTCATATGAGAAGTACCGCACCGCGTAACCTGAACATCGCAGTTCTGTCCCTGCTTGGCCTTCTCGCCGGCGCGGGATCTATCCGCTCCGCCAAGGCACAGAATCCGGAACTGCAGCAGCAGGTCTCGAGCGTCCAGCAGTCAATGGCGAAGAACAAGCAGGCACTCGCGTCCTATACCTGGAACGAACAGGTCACGATCAGCTTGAAGGGCGAAGAGAAAAAGCAGGAGCACTTCCAAGTGCGCCTCGGACCGGATTTGAAGCCAGAAAAGACCTCGCTCGATCCACCCCCCCCTCCTCCTTCGGGGGGACGGTTGCGACAGCACGTCGTCGCCAAGAAGACGGAAGAGTACCAGGATTACGCGAATCAGATGAAGGCCTTGGCGCAGCAGTATGTGCCGCCGGATGGAACCTCCCTGCAGCAGGCCTATTCCCAGGGGAACATCAGCTTGGGTGAAGTGCCGGGCGCTCCTGATCAAATCAAATTGATCATTCACAACTACTTAAAGCCGGGAGATTCGATGACCCTGGTCTTTGACAAGGCACAGAAAGAACTGCTCGGAATCCAGATTGCTTCCTACATGGACGATCCGAAGGATGCCATGAACTTGACGGTGCAGTTCAGCCGCCTGCCCGATGGGACAAATCACATCTCCAGTCTGGTGATCGACGGGGTCAGCAAGCAACTGAACGTTGCCATTCAGAATGCGAACTACCAGCACGTGTAAAGGCATAATCCAACACCGTCCACAATGCAAAGGAGACGCATTTTGACAAAATCAAGATTCCGCTTCGTGGTCGGCGCCTGCACGATTGCCTTGCTGGCGGGGCCGGCGATCGCGAGGTCGCAATCGGCGGAGGTGCAGCAGCGTGTGGCTGCGCTCAAGGAAACCGTGGCCAGGGACCAGCAGAACCTCCGGCAATATCAATGGATCGAGACCACCGTGATCACCCTGAAGGGCGAGGAAAAATCGCGGCAACAGAAGCAATGCTATTACGGCGCTGATGGCGTGTTACAGAAAGTCACGGTAGATGCGTCTCCGCCACCGGACAAAAAGCGCGGCATAAGGGGCCGCGTCATCGCGAGAAAGACTGAGGAGTTGACGGACTACATGAAGCAAGCGGTAGCGCTGGTGAAGACCTACGTCCCACCCGACCCAGCGAGAATTCAGGCGGTGAAAGACGCGGGCAACGTCAGCGTGGACCTGCCGGGTGCTGCGGGCCAGGGAGTACGCGTAAATCTCCGTAACTACGGCAAGCCTGGCGACGTCTTGACGGTGGTGGTCGATCCCGCCAGCAACCGACTGACTGGACTGACCGTAGCCACGTACTTATCTGACGCCAAGGACACCGTGACCTTGAATGTCAGCTTTTTGTCCCTGCAGGATGGAACGGGATACCCAGCGACCGAAGTCCTCGTGGCCCAGGCAAAGAGTCTTACGGTGACCGTGACCAACTCTGGCTACCGGAAGTAAGGCAATGACGAATAGGAATCAGGTGAATACCATGTTCGGGCAGGGGTGATTCCAGTAGTGCGGCTTCCATCGGCCGCCTCGATTCCTTGCACTGTGTTAAAAGAAGAAATACCGTCACAGGGTCTCCTTCTGGTATGCTCTTGCTTCACCAGTTGCCTTGTGGAGTTTGTTGTAGTTCGCGGCTGGGGAAGCCGTTATTGCCAAGAAGGCGCGTCCCACGACAATGTCCTTTCTAAGCCCGCTGCTCTCACCAGACAACCGAAGAAGTTCATCCGTCCGGACTCTAGTGGTCGAAGATTACGAACCGTTTCGGCGATTTGTGTGTTCGACGCTGGCAAAAAGGTCAGAATTGCAAGTCGTCGGCGAGGCGTCAGATGGATTTGAAGCGGTGCGGAAAGCCGAAGAACTGCGCCCGGACCTGGTTGTTCTCGATATCGGTCTTCCAACCCTGAATGGAATCGAAGCCGCTCGACGAATTCGCAAGCTCTCTCCAGAATCCAAGATTCTTGTTTTGACCCAGGAATCTTCTGCCGACGTGGTGCAAGAAGTTCTCCGCTTGGGGGCGCTGGGTTACGTTGTCAAAGCGTACGCGGGAAGAGAGCTGTTGGCGGCGGCGAAAGCGGTTTGTCAGGGTCGGCGGTTCGTCAGCAAGGGGGTAGAGGATTACGCTTGCGTCAGGCCTACGGATGAGGTTCCCGAGCACGTCTACGGCAAGGAGACTCTCACATCGCTTGCGCCGCCAACAGAGGAGGCCCCTCGGAGCCACGAGGTTCAGTTTTATCCCGATGATGATGCTCTTGTAGTTGGCTTTACTTCTTTCATCGAATCCGCTCTAAAAGCCGGGAATGCGGTTATCGTGGCCGCGACAGAGTCACACGGGAAAAGTTTGCTTCAAAGGCTGCTGGAGCACGGAATAGATATTTCTACCGCCGCTGAAGAGGGCCGCTATCTCTCTATCGATCTGGCCGAGACGCTATCGAGCTTCATGGTAAACGACCTGCCCGACCCTGAGCGATTTCTTAGAGTCGTGGGCGATCTGATCGGGACAGCGGCTCGGGCAACAGCGGGGAAACACTCACGGGTTGCAGTTTGCGGGGAATGCGCCTCAATCTTGTGGGCGCAAGGTAACGCGGATGGGGCCATTCAGGTGGAGCAATTCTGCAACCAGCTCACTAAACAATACGAAGTGGATATTCTCTGCGGGTTCTCATTGAACAGCTTTTACTGCGAGGCAGATAAGCAGGTTTTCCAAAGGATTTGCAGCGGATACTGATCCGTGATGCGCCCGCATGGCGGCGCTCAGCCTGCCACGCGCAGGGAACTTCCCGAACTGAGAGGCACGCGAGCGTGGATCCTTGTGCCACGATTGGGTTGTGATTCGATTGAAAACGTTCCCTCGACCAGTTTCAGGCGCTCCTCCATTCTGATCAGACCAAGCCCTTGGCCTTTCCTTGCCGCTTCGAGGTTGAAGCCTGCGCCGGAGTCGCTAACCGTAAGACGAATCTCATCCACCGCTCCCCACAGCTGCACTTCAAACTGGCGTACCCCGCTGTGCTTCATCCCGTTGTAGAGCGCTTCCTGCAGAACCCGGAAAAGGCAGATAGAAACATCGGGCAGCATGAGGCTGGGTAGGCCGCGGCTACTGAAGTCAATTTCTACTCTTTTTCGCTCGCCGAACTCTTTGCAGAAACTTCTCATGACCTCCGCGATGCCGAGATAGTCCAGTCTCGGAGAGTGCAATTCGTGTGCCGACGCTTTGACGTCGGTCAGTATCTCCAAAGTCCGCTTCCATACTGCGTCCATGCGGCTGCGGACTTCAACAGACTGGTTGGGAGCCTCTGTCTTAAGTTGTTCGATTTCAATCGCCAGCAAAGCGAGACGCTGACCGATGTCTTCGTGAAGGTCTCTCGCGATGCGGTTGTGCTCCCGCTCTTCTGCCTCTATGGCTCTGCGGCTCAAGCTGGAAAGGGCTTCTTGCGCCCGCTTGCGCTCGGTAACATCCGCCACCATGCCTACCATCCGCAGCATCTTGCCGTGCTTATCAAAGAAGGCACGCGCGGTCTTCTCCACCCAAATCACGGAACCGTCGGGAGATAGCTTCCGGTAGCTAATGCGACTGATGGGGTTCTCGGGAGTGGACAGGGTAGTGGCAGCGGTAACTCTTGCCAGGTCGTCTGGATGGACCGTGGACAACATCTGCTGACGGGTTGTGCGTATCGGTTCATTTGTCCCAAGAATGCTGACGGACTCCGGAGATCGCACAATGGCATCGGACGCAACATCCCATTCGAATGCGTATATTCTTCCCGCATCAGCAGCCAAACGGAAGCGCTGCTCGCTCTCGCGCAGTGCCTCGTCGATTCGCTTACGGTCAGTAATATCCACCGCCATGCCCAGCATGCGTTCGGCTTCGTCGTCCACTGAGTAATAGAATTTACCCTTGGCTGCGACCCACCGCTCGGTCCCGTCCGGCCACAGTATGCGGAACTCCCCGGCGTACGGCTGGTGGTGTTGCATGGCATCGCTTACTGCTTTCCAGACCCGCCCTCGGTCGTCCGGGTGTACGCGACGACGGAAATCTTCTACGCGTCCGACGTAAGTATCCGACGGGATTCCGAACATCGTTTTCAGGTCGCCGAACCATACATCTCGTCCGCTCTTGACGTCCCAATCCCAGGCGACTGATTTGCCCGATTCCATCGCCAGGCGAAGCCGATCGTTAGCAATACTGACGTATGACGCCAGTTCCCGTTTGGCGAGATACTCCTTTATATAGGCAGCGCTAGCCAGGCACACAATCGCAACCACTGCGACCAGCAAGCGCAGCGTCCGCATACCCGTAGTCTCGTTTCTCTGGAACAGTTCCCACACAATAGGAACAGAGATCATCACAACCACGAGCATGGCCCACGCCGATGCCTGTGACCCGGGGCTGCCATCGGTTCGGGGTGCTCGTACTTCAGTTCCCGATAGCTGCCGAGCGCGTAGCGGTATCCACACGAACCAGCAAACAGAAGCTGTCAGGCCCAGGCCGTACAGCTTTCCGTTGACGTACCCTCCTCCCGAGTCGATTGCGATGTTTGCGACCGTGGAACTCAACGCGTACAGCGTGGACGCGCCCAACAGATGACGATAGATTGACTTCCAGGGACCATGCGCCCGATAGATCAGAATACCCACAGTCAAAATCAGCGCCAGATTCTCCAGCAGGTAGAGAATGTCGAACCGCAGGTCATAGCTGGTGGGCGTGGTGTTCGAAAATAGGTACTGGAAGGGAAAGACAGCATAACCATAGAGAAAGCCCCAGAAAAACAGCATGAGGAAAAAATTCAAGATCGTCCGGTACGGCCTGCGGTAGGAAACGTTCCGATGCGGAAGGGTTGCCACGGCTGCAATGAGCGGTAAGATGTGCAGAAACAGCACGGGATCGGCAATCGAATTGTTGGGCGCCTCGATATGCAGAACACGCTCGTAGTACACAGAAAGGCCCTGGTGCAGCGACCAGAAGCCGTAGGCGATTGCCAGGAATACCCAGAATGACCGGCTACCGAGCGTGCTCTGGACTCCGTTGCGAATTGCGAAACCGGTCGCCAATAAGAGGAGAAGGAAATAGCTGATCCCGCTGTATGAAGCCAGGAAGGAGCCCGGTTTAACGGCGAGCGAAAGTACGGCCTTGATCACCACAATTGCGATTAGCGCCGTCGGCCAAGAAGAGAATCTCAGCCCCATATCGAGATTCGACGCGGATCGCCCCGTCATGATTCCTCCTAGAACCCGACAGAAGACTGCTCACAACGAAACTGATTAAATACGACAGCTCGCTTTGCCGATTCGCAACAATTTGAACACCTCACCCTGCCGCCCGCATGGGATCGCTTACCGAACCGAAAGGCACGCGAGCGTGGATTTTCGTGCCACGCATGGGTCTCGATTCGATTGAGAACGTTCCCTTCAGGATTTTCAGCCGCTCCTCCATGCTGATGAGGCCAAGCCCTCGACTCTCCTTCACCGCTTCGGTATCAAAACCAGCGCCGGAGTCACTAACCGTGAGATGAATCTCATCCAACGTTCCCCACAATCGCACTTCGATGTGCCGCACCCCGCTGTGTTTGACGGCATTGTGAAGGGATTCTTGCAGAACTCGGAAGAGGCAAAGAGAAACGTCGGGCGGCACGGGGCTGGGCAAATCGTGGTTCCTGAAGTCAATCTTCGCTTTCTGCTGCCGGCCAAACTCCTGGCAGAAGCTTCTCATGGCGACGGCTATGCCGAGATATCCCAGTTTCGAAGAGTGCAATTCATGCGACAAGGACTGCACATCAGCCGCGATCTGAAAGGTCTGCTCCTGCAATTTCCTTATCCCGCCGGTTACTTCGATTTGCAGGTCAGGGTGGCTCTGTTGAAGTTGCTCCATTTCGTTGGCTAACAAGGCAAGGCGCTGACCCAGGTCGTCGTGAAGTTCTCGGGCAATCCGGGCGCGCTCCAGTTCCTGCGCTTCAATCAACCTGCGGCCCATGCCGGAGAGGGTTTCTTCCGCCCGCTTGCGCTCGGTGATGTCCACTGCCATGCCCACAATTCGGCGCATCTTGCCTTGTTCGTCGAAGTGCGCCCGGCTGGTTCTCTCCAGCCAAATCATACTTTCGTCGGGGCGAACGATTCGATAGCTGACTTTAAGGTGGGGCTTTTCCGGGGTAAGCGCGGCAATCGAAGCCACAAGCCGTTCCCGGTCTTCTGGATGAACCGAAGCCAATGTTTGTCGACCAGTAACCTGCGCTGTGGCGTCGATTCCCAGGATCTCGCCGGATTCGGCCGAGCGCACGAGCACGTCGGTTAAAGCATCCCACTCGTAAGCAAACATCTTGCCGGCTTGAGCCGCGAGATGGAAGCGCCCTTCGCTCTCGCGCAGAGCCTGTTCCGTATGCTTGCGCTCGGTGACATCGATGCCGACACCGATATAACCGATAAAGGAGCGATCCTGATTGAACCTCGGCACTCCCATGTCGAGAACCCACCGATATTCTCCGTCGTGGCGTCGGAGCCGGTACTCCATTCTGAACTCCTCGCGCCGATCAAACGCCTGGGTATAAGTAGCCATGCATCTCTGCAAATCCTCGGGGTGAACGCCCTCGGCCCAGCCGTTGCCAAACTCAAGCTCCATCGATCGCCCGGTGAAATCCAGCCATGGTTTGTTAAAGTAGTTGCAGAGTTTGGTGGTGTCCGCCATCCAGATCAACACGGGCGCAGTGTCCGCCACCAGACGGAAGCGCTTTTCGCTTTCGCGCACGGCTTCTTCCGCCCGGCGACGCTCCGTGACATCTCGCACGACAACTGTAAACAACCGCTTCCCCCCGGCTTGAACATGGGAAATGGAGGCCTCAATCGGAAATTCCTCCCCGTTTGCTCGCAGGCCCCACAGCGTGTCGAGCTTCCCCATGGCGCGAGTTGTTGCGCCGGTCTCTCCGAACTGGCGTACATGCGTGCTATGGCGGGCGCGGAAGCGGAGCGGGATGAAACGTTCGATGGAATTGCCAATTGCATCGTGCGCCGGGCAGGCGAACACTTTTTCGGCGGCGGCATTGAACAGGATGATCCGCTGCTCGTCATCTACCGCTATGATGGCGTCCATCGCCGACCCGACAACCGCCGACAAACGACCCTGACTTTCGCGAATCGCCTGATCGGCCTGCTTCCGCTCATCCACAAGGGCGGCTAGAACCATGAAAGTTGTTGAAGAGAAAAACAAGAATAGCTGCAGCGACATTACATCGCTGAGTGGCTCCGCGCCGGTGAAGGGTCCGCGTCCATGGATTGCACCCCAGATTGAGAGGAATGCGACTACCACCATCGATGTGCTGATCCCCATCAATCCGAAACGTAGTGCTGCCCAGAGAAGAAATGGCAGAAGGGCATAAAGCAGCACCGGCGGGCTGCTACCCCCAGGAGCCACTAAAGCGAGGTAGCCGAAAAGGGTCAACCCGGAAATGAGCGCGCATGCCTCGAAATAGGACGCACGCGGCTTCTGTTTCCTCGATCGCAGGATGCTCGCCCAGCTCAAAATCGCGGGGGTTAACGTCAGAAGGGCTAACGCCTCTGTAAAGAAACCGATCCTCCAGCGGATCCAGTAGTTTCCGCCGAACGCGGCGGTGGCGATAAACGCTGCCGCCAGCGGACCGAGGATTACCGCAAAGACTGAATACCGGGCCAGGGACTTGAGGCTGTTCAAGCGAGGCGGATCACCTAAGGAGTAACTAATGCCGAGAGCAGCAATAGAAATTTCGATCGCGTCGGCTAGTATGAGCGTGGCGATAGGACGGAGCGTCAATCCGACCCGCAGATCATATAGAACGAATCCTGCCAACCCGGCCGGGAGTACGATTGGCCAGACCCTGCGGGGCATTAACAACAGCGCCGCTACCAGTAGGGCGCATGCCGGCCAGATTGGCCACACCATTTGGGGCCGAAACACCAGCATCCCTCCGAACTCGGCGGCGAGGTAGGACAAGAGAGCCGTGAGGCACGCCAAGACTACGAATTGGAGTGGGGAATTCGGATTCGCCAAGCTCTCCGGCAGGCGATTGTGGACAGATCTCATACTCACTTTGGTTACGGGGAGAGTTCCAAGCACTGCTCACGGTCACCGGAGGTTCACCTGCCCGTCAGATCCGCAGCAGCAATTCCCTATGCTAGTCGGCAGGATGACCTTGGGAAAAGCGTCCAGCACCAAATTCGGCGGCCCAGCCTCACGTCGTCCGGAAAGGCGCGGACAAGCACAGCATTCCCAATGACATAAAGCCCCGCTATCTTACTCGCATGCCTCGTGCCGCGCAAGCGTGACTCGGTGCGCTCAGACCGGTCGACTACCCCTCGGATTCACCCTCCGGGAACAAGCCTCGGAATCAAGAAAGGCTTGGTCGTGCATGTTTTTACACTCGTTTCCACATGGCCGTCCGCGTAGACTTGAATCATCGCCAGAGGAATGGATGTGGCGATTCGGTGAGGTCATTGAATGTTTGGCGGGAACCGATTATCTCTTTGCCGGGTCACTACGGTGACGGGTCTTTTTCTGATCCTCGCGATTTCAACCACAGGCAGTGCGCCAGAGCCTGGCGGGAGCCGTGCTTCGAAGCTGGCAAAAGCCTGCAAAAAGAACGGTGGTACGTGGTTAGATCAGTATTGGGAGTGCGAGTATGCGCCCCGACAGTGGTGTGAGGCATCCGGGGGACGGTTCGAGGAGTGCGCATCCGCTTGCCGCCATAGCCCTGACCCCGCAACTGCATGCACGATGCAGTGCGTTCCGGTCTGCAGTTTTTCCGACAAGGGAGCAAACGCGGATTCTAAGTAACGCGCGCGCCCTGCTGGCTTCGCCAATTTCCACGGCTGGTCATAGCTCAGGTAAGCAGAAAGCGGACCAACCTGTGCGTTGGATCAGGGAACCCCCACGTCGAAAACAGGATTTCCCGGCTCGACCCTCTCGCGAAACGATGTAAGGCGTACCGTCCTGGAATATTTCTTGCTGGCGCAACAATCGTGGTACTTCTGGGTTTACAGAAACAGTGGAAGGGCGCGTAGGTATGGGCTTTGAGCGTTCCGTTGACAGTGTAACTATAACGATGTATAAATATTCTGATACCGGACGTTCTGCCATCCAAACTGGGCCAGAAAGAGACAAAAGCTACTTGGAAACGCCGACAGTCCGGGTTCTGGTGGTAGACGATTATGAGCCGTTCCGGCGATTCGTATGTTCGACGCTGGGAAAGAGACCGGAATGGCAAATCGTCGGCACGGCCGCTGACGGATTAGAAGCGGTGCAACGAGCCGAGGACCTGCAACCGGACTTGGTTCTACTCGACATCGGGCTTCCCAGCCTCAACGGAATCGAAGCTGCTCGGCGAATCCGCAAGCTTTGCCCGGACTGCAAAATACTGTTTCTGAGTCAAGAGTCCTCCGCCGATGTGGTGCAAGAGGCGCTCGGTCTTGGGGCGCTGGGCTATGTGGTTAAAGCCCACGCCGGAAACGAACTGTCAGCCGCTGTGGAAGCGGTTTGCCAGGGCAGGCAGTTTGTCGGCCGGGGTTTGTGAGGCTCCCGATTTCCCCACGCCACGATGCCTAAGCCGGGAGTCCTATTTCGGCTTCGCCGGCGCGATTTGAATTTCCACCGCGTGTGCGTTATCGGCCTTCGTCGTATCCACAGAGACAACGCTGAGATTGCCGTCGGCATTACTTAGTTGAATGGTCTCCGTTGCTTGTGCTCCTCCAGCAGTTCCCAAACGCACGGTTTCTTTGGTCACCGTGGTCACCACCAGGCCGGCGCCGGGATCGCCGGGATTCGGTTGCTCCGCTACTTTAGTCGTCTGTTGGCCCGCGGAATTGGTGCGCTGCGTAGTCGTAACCCGCTGCACCAGATGCAAACCGCCGTCGCGGGCTGCTCCCGGCTGATCGATTGAATAGGTTTCCTCTGATTTGCGCCCATCTCCAGAGGCGTCTTGCGATTCCTTGCTCACAGTGCGGCTGACTTCAGTGAGATTGCCCTCTGCATCCGGGCGCGACACCCGCTCTTCCTTGGTGCGACTCTTGCCTTGATCTTCGATTGTCGTATGCCGTACTTCAGCTGCTCGCCAACTTCCGGCGCCATCCGGTAACAAGGTTGTCTTTTGTATCTCAACCTTGTTCCCGCTATTTGTTTGGCGCTCCTCCGTCTGCATTGCCGGTGCCAGTCCGCCGTTGATGCCGGGGAGCATTACCGTGGCTTTTGTCTCCTGGCTGTCCGGACCGGTCTTCCGAGTCTCCCGGTTTTCACGCTGAACCACCTGGAGGTTGCCGTTCGCGTCTGGATTCGAGGTGGTTCGTACGACCTTTGAATCGCCTCCCGGAAGGTTCTGCTTTTCTTCTTCCGTGATCTGGAACAACGTTTTCGTCCCGGTGCTGTCTCGCACAAACGTGCGGGTCGTGGTCCGCGTACTGGTCGCGCTCACCCGCACGGTTTCTGTTTCGATGTCCTGATAAGGATTGAGGTTCCCGTCGGCTCCGCGCGTCTGGAGTGATTGCACGTCAACCGTGCGATTACCGTTCTGGGTGTGGCTCCGGATCGTGCGCGTGGGATTTGTATTGTCTTCTTTCGATTCCGTGGTGGCTGTCCAGGAGCCGTTATCCTGGGAATCCGGCGTTTGTGCTAAGACCGCTCCTGAGACGCAGAGATAGATCGCCGTCGCCAGAAGAATGAGCTTGCACGAACCGGGAGGGTATGAAAATCGTTTCGCTCCAGGTTCGGCGGATTTATCCGCGCGCCGCATGCCCTGATTGTCGCGCTTCCGGGGCTCGCTGTCCATCCTTGCCTTACGCCTGGACGAAGGCTGAAACGGCTCTCCTCTCCAGGTTGGAATCAGGAGTTCACACTTACGCCGAGAGTTCTAAACTTACGGCTCACGAACCGCTTTCCTGAAAGGACCGCGTTCGCTGCTGCCGCCAGTTCAGCGACCACATCGAACTTATGCACAAACCCTCGCGCGCCAGCGTATAGGGCTTGACGGGCGATCTCAGGGTCGTGATTTCCGGTTAAGAACAAAATGGTCGAACCCGGAGAACAACTCCGGATCTCTCGAGCGACTTCGATTCCGTCGAGCCCTGGGAGGCCCATGTCCAGTACAACCAAGTCGGGGTAGAGTTGCGCGGTTTGCTCAACCGCTTCGGGCCCATCGGCTGCTTCTGCGACGATGTGATACCCAGGCTGGTCCTGCAGAATCAAGGAAACCAGAGTTCGGCACGGTTCGAAATCATCGACCAGGAGAATGCGGACCAGCGTCGTTCTCGGATTCTGGCGTTTCGAGTCCAATGCGGAATCCCCTTCGATTACGGAATTCATCATCATGCAGGAATGATTTCAAAGGGAGGGACCTCAGTCGTTGCTCCACGACAGCTTCGTACTTGCCCAAGGACAATTAGAGTGACAGAGAAAACAGGGAATGGAAAATCGTCATACCTGATGCAAGAAGAGCCGCTCCGGGGCACGCACTACGACGCTGCCGCGACTCTTGGTGATTGCGCCGTTGCGTTGCCACTCGCTCAAGAGACGACTCGCAGTGAACGGTGTGACGTTGGCTGCGTTGGCTAACTGCTCGTTAGTGATGTCGAGCTCAATGCCACCCGGAACCTTGTGGCCAATACCTTGCGCCAGACTCGTCAGTACGCGCCCAAGTCGTTGTCGAGCGGTATAGCTGATCAAAGCCAAGTGCGACGCGTGAAACCACGTCAAGTAGTCCGATGCGAGTGACAATGCGTTTTCCTGCAGTCGTGGAAAAGACGCTACGAGTTCCCGCATCACATTCCTGCGCCAAACCAACACGTAACTGTCTTTCACCATTTCTGTGCTGAAGAGATAGAGCGATGGTTCCGCCAGGAGCGACGAACCACCAAAAATGTCTCCAGGCGCGAGCCAAAGAAGAAGGACTTTTCGTCCCTCTTCGGTGATGGAAAAGTGCCGGGCGCACCCTTTCGTCAGCAGAAAGAAATGGTCGGCAAGATCGCCTTGGTGTATGACGATCGAGTTCGCCTTAAAGTGTCTGGGCGTTGACGCGGCCATTACCAATTCAAGGTCTGATGAGGTAAGGCCCCGAAGAAATCTTGATTTCCAATCGTCGTGAAACTTGGAAGCGCTGGAGACAGCGCGGGCCGGAGCCTGTGTCGACCAACTGTTCGTTGTCATCGCGGCGACTCCATAACATTCTCTTGTGAGAGACGGAACCACTCGCGCGATTCCAACCCTGCCCTAAACCGCCGTTGATTGCCGGGATGCGTCGAACACCACCTGATCATGCCACCAGAGCCGTTCAAAGAAAGTACGCGCCATGTCGACGCCCGTTGTATGGTGCGAGGACGTTTTGTCCACGATATCGCCGATGCTACGGACCCCATCAATAGCGTCGAACAAGCGCTTGTCCACTGATCCTATTGGCAAGAACAGATCCCGGTAAGTGTGAGTCTGGTTGATCAAAACCGCCGCGGCCCCGGGAGGGAGCTGCTCTTGAACGGAGATCGTGTCTGACATTCGAATGGGTACATAGCCCAGCCAGCCGTCATCGGCAAAGCTAACCTGCTGCGCGCTGCTGGCGCCGTCGTTTCGATATGCAACCACGCTATGGCGAGCCATCGTACCTCGAAACAGCTCGATCGCGGCATACTGCTCTGCCGGGGAAAGCCGCGCCAGACGGGTGGCCTGCGGGATCTCTGCGATAACGCCGCAGTGAACGCAGTAAGGCGCTTGTCTTACCCACCGCGCGAATCTCAGTTCTGCCTTCTCGATAAAGTCGAACAATTGCGGGACGGAATAGGCGCGATCCTGCGGGTGCAACAGGGCATCGGCAAGGGCCGCCTCATGCCGAAAGTCCGGGGCCTGTCTCAGGAGACTTTCCAGCGGATGTCCGGGAGGTAGCACGCTAAGCGCACTGATAAGATCCCGAATTTCCCGGTCCGTGGGATGGACTCCGATTCGTCTGCAGAACTCTTGCAGCATATAAATGCCGGCGCGTCCGTAGGGCGCGTACACCATGAGGTGCATCGCTCCATCTGGTTTGAGGACCTCACGCAGAGCACGGAGTCCCGCATCAGGGTCGGTAAGATGGTGGAGGACTCCGGTACACACAATCTGATCAAAGCTCATCCCCAAGTCGCCTACGCGCTCGATGGGAAGCTGGTGGACCCGAAGATTTTCCAGATTGTATTTTCCCTTCAGTTCCTTCGTATGGCGCACACTGGTTGCGCTGCAGTCGATGCCTGTAACCTGAGCTGCCGGCCAGCGCAACGCATGCTTGGCTGCCTGTGACGTGCCGCAGCCGGCGATCAGGATGGATTGGTCTTCTCTATAAGGTTGGGTCGGCCAAAATAGATGGTAATCCGCGCGGCGTCTTTCGCGGTCCTGCCAGAGCCGCTGGTATTTTTCCAGGTTGTCGACAGGAGGGGGATAAGGATAACGATCGTAGAAGTCCCTTACATCGGCAGAAGCATCACACATCGCTGCAGTTTGGCTCATGTGAGTCGGCTTCTCCCTGATGGCACGGCGGTGGTCGAGTGAGCGAGCAACGGCCAGCCGGGGAAATCTCTCCATCAGTCTACGCGAGCCGGTTTACTTCTACTTTTTTTAGCCCATAGCTGAGCGCACGGACCGAATTTACCGCCCCAGCTCCGGCCCTCCTACTGTCAGAAATAACAGCCCGCGCAGGAGTCTAGAAGGTTAGATTGATTTGCAGGCCTAGAACGGCTGCTCCCGTCTCATTCGTACCACTCGGATCCCAGATGTACTGAAAATCCGGCACCACGGTAAGGTAACGGGTTGCGACCCACTGATAGTTCGCCTCGAATAATTTCGCCGCCGAGGCGTTGGGAATATAGTGGCTCGTTTTTCCATAGATCCAGCCCGCATTGACTGTGTCGTGGTTCCGACCTTTGATCACGCCTGTATAGCTGAGTCCGGCTCCGCCGAATACGGGCATTGAACTAACCAACTGTTTTGAACTATACGCCCAGGCGCCCCAGACTGTTAGGCCTTGCGACGTACCCGAACCCCCGGGCTGATACACCATCTGTTGCCCAAGCACAAAAACGCCGGAGTTGCCATCACTCTTGGAGTTGCCGTTGGGGAGTGTCGCGAATGAGTCATTGTCGTTAAAGAAGCCGGCCGTATATTGGCCCTGTTTCCCCTTGTCATTCGTTCCCTGGTTGCGAAGATAGCTTACCTCGGCTGTAACCAGGACGCCCTTGTTGCCCTGCTGGAAAGCAAACACGTTCCCGTTAGCGGCTGAGTTTGGGTTGGTGTTGAAGGCTCCGGCTGCAATCTGGATGACGGGAGTGATGTTGTAGACAGCTTGTGCACCCCACTCCAATCCGGGCGGTGGACCGGTGTAACTGAGGTCATTGGAAAGTAAAGAGACCGGCGTTGGATTGACAGCGAGACTCACATAATTATCGAAAACCGGCAGCCCTGCGAACGTATAGCTGGCCGCTAAGCGGCCGGCGGCGACGGTCAGGTTGTCCTTCAGAAATTTTTGTTGCAGATAGACTTCTGCCAAATAAGCTCCGATGGCGTAATTGGGATTGACCGGGAATACGCTGTCGATCGTCGTCGTAAGGTTGCTTCCCGTTCCCCAGGAGTCGGAGACGTACAGCGACATGCCTGGAATCTTGAGCAACTTCCCAAGGTTGAAGTCTAAAGCGGTGGTTAGCTGACCGGTGTAGCCCCACATCTGATGCGGGCCGCCCTTTGGGTTGGTCTGCAGGGCAGAGAAATATGAACCACTTGGCGTGATTCCAAGATTTCTGGCCTCCGCGCGAGCGCCGTTCCAGTCGGAAGTGAGCGTCTCATCCCAGTCAAAGTCTTCATCCTTGCAGCCGAATCGGCGTTTGATTGGATTAGCCGGATGTTGGCAGATAAGTTTTCGTGGTTTGGCGTTTGCCGGGGCCGGAGTCTGCGGTTGTTTAGTGGAAGGATTCTGCGTCTGGGTCTGAGGGGAAGGAACAGGCACAGGCGCAGACTGGACGGGAGGCACCGGATTCGCAGCGGGGTCTGTGGCCTGCTGCGCAAGGGCCCAACCGGAACAGACCAGCAGTAACGTCGATACTGCCACGGTCGATGCCGCTTCGGTCAACGCGAATCGAAGATTGATGCCGCCGAGATGGCTCGTCAGTTGCACTTTCTGTAACTCATCCCTTTTTCCCTTGCGAGTATCAAGGCGGCTCCAAGACCTGAACCAATCGTCCGGGGAGGAATATGGTGCTGCACCTGTCAAAAGCGACAGTTGTGCCTGGGCAGATCTCGTCGTACACCCTTGGCTGGCAGGACTATCCAGCGCGGCACGCGAACTGGGGCGAATATTCCGACACTCCTGGCGAAGATTCCGGATGAGTACAAACCGCTGGCAGCGCTTGGCATCGGCGCGTTCGTGCTGGTGTTTCTCGCCCTGTTCCACGGAGTGGGCCTTCACTGGATCCAGGTCTGGCAAAGGCGGGGCGAGCGACGCCTGCGGCTGGGACATCCGCGCGTGGTCGTGGCTTCTTTCCTGTTCGGATGGTCTGTCTTCCTTATGCTCCTGTTGCATGTTGTGGAAATCTTGATCTGGGCCTTCGGCCTCAATCGAATGGGTTTGATTGAGCACGCCTACGACGCGATCTACTTCTGTGCCAACTGCTACACCACGCTCGGAATGGGGAAGGTTGACATTTTAGAAAAATGGCGGATCCTCACTCCAATCATTGGCATTTCCGGATTGTTCACCTTCGCATGGACCACCAGCGCGCTGGTGGACGTCGTGGCTTCAAACCGGCGACTCCTGGAACACCTGGAGGCTGAGCTCGAACGGGAAATGCAGATGCGCGTCGCCCTGGGCGAGAAGGAATGGGATGCTCTGAAAACAGAACCCGGGGCTGAGCACGCGGAAAAGGAGAAGACCGGGGTCTCGAGCGCCGGATATTCACTGATCGGAAGGTGCATAACCTGGTGGGAAGAAAGAAAGAGACTGCTGGAGCTCGGCAAGCAGAAGCTAGCGGAGATAGAAGATCTCCGCCGGCAAGAGCGCTTGAAGGAAAGAGAAATTGAGAACCAACCCGTGATCAACAACCCCGAAGACAAGGAGCAGAGTAGCAGTGACTGAAGTCGTGTTTGCCGGCGATTCGCGGCCCGTGTGCTAAATGTCCGTCTGCTAAGTGTCCATTCTGCTATGACGTTTCACGAAGACTTCGCATCTCCGTCCGTGACCGGCTGGCGTGCAATGCAGCGGAACCCAATATGGTTCATGCTGGTGTCGATCATCTGCGGCTGGCGCGCCGCTGGACGATAACGCAGGCAGTAGTTGGGGGCGCAGAGGTGCGAACCGCCCTTCACGACCTTGCGCGGAATTCGGAACTGCGCCTGCGCGGCGTCATAGCTCTTGTCGGGCGAAACAATGCGCGGATTCACAGCCGGGCCGCAGCAGGCCTTGACGACTTCGTCAGCATGGCGCCGGACGAACCAATCACAAGTCCACTCCCATACGTTGCCCGCCATGTCATACAAGCCGTACCCGTTCGCCGGGAAGGATCCGACCGGGGAAGTCCCCTCGTAGCCGTCATGTAGGAGGTTTTGCCACGGAAACTCCCCCTGCCAGCTGTTGGCCATCGTCTTACCGCCGGGAGAAGGATCATCGCCCCAGGTAAATTTCTTTCCGTCCAGCCCACCCCGAGCGGCGAACTCCCATTCCGATTCAGTCGGCAGTTCTTTCCCAGCCCAGCGTGCGTACGCCTCGGCGTCTTCGTAGGCGACATGAACAACCGGATGTTCTGCGAGGCCCTGCAAAGAGGATTGTGGCCCCAGCGGATGCCGCCAACTCGTTCCCGGAACCCAGGCCCACCAATTGACGTAGTTACCCAGGTCGACCGGGCCGGCGGTTTTGTGAAACAGCATAGAGCCGGGCACGAGATTCTCGGCGGGGGCGCCGGGAAAGTCCGCAGGATTGATCGGGCGCTCGGCGAGCGTCTTGTAGCCGGTCGCCTCCACGAACTGCGCGAACTGTTCGTTCGTGACCTGGTAGCAATCGATCCAGAAGCCATCCACGCTGACTTCGTGAACCGGCCGCTCTTCGGGATAGAAATCTTCAGAACCCATGCGGAAGGTCCCACCGGGGATCCACGCCATACCGGGATGCCGCGGAAAGCCCGGCGGGCCGCCGGTTTGGCTAACTTCATCTATTTGCGATTTCATCCTGATCTCTGTCGTGTCCTGGCTTTACTTGTTCTGCACTGAATTGCCTTCCCCGCTTAATTTACGCCAGGCGTTCCCTTCCAGTCGAGAACGTCCGTAAGTCTCCATGGGTTCTGGGTGAGGTCGAATTGTAATTGACCTTCTTTATCGATCACCAATTGAGCGGCGGGATACACGACCCCGGTGCTTTTATTCTTGTCCGTGTCGTTCAAGTCGAATTCGCCAGCCGTCAAGTTGAAGTTCTGCGACTGAGTATCAAAGAAGGCTTCCCCGAATCTGATCTGACGATTGGTCACGAATACGATTTTTCTGCCGGTGGGAGTATTCGTCATGCGGATGTAGCTGACGTCGTAGCCCAGCGTCCCGGTGATCGAGCAGTGACCTACCGCTTTCATTTTGGAGAGTGCGTTGACTAGAGCCTGATTCTGGCCCTTGTTGAACGCATCGACCAGGATCTGCCTGTCTTCGGGCGTAGAGAACTGGTAAATATCCAGGGTCACGCCAATAATCTGCCCCAGCTGGGTGCCGGTACCCATGGCGCTCGCTTCGATCGTTTCTGACTTTGGCCCGCCCGAGAAGGCGAGAGTGCTTGCCAGGATCACCAAACCAGCCAGCATCCACCGGTGAGACGCGATCCTGTAGGGAGTTTTAAGGGTTCTCATTTCTTTGCTCCTTTCCGAAAAAAAAGGGAGGTCTTTCGACCTCCCTTCCCATGGGTACTTAACTTGCTTTTCCGACCAGAACGCCGTGATCGGCGACCGGCGCCTGGCTTGCCGCTGCTTTTATGGCAGCTGCCTTGGCCGCCGCTGCGTGATCCAGCTGCGCCATCACCCCGTCGAGGTTGAATGACGCGGCCTTTTGACGCGGTGGGTAATTGATGTAGTTTTGGATCTGGGCCGCCACGACCGCCTGGCACTGGTAAAGCTGCGGAACGTGGTTGATCATCCAATCCCAGTAGACGTTCGAGTTGAAATTGGCGCGCTCGAACGGATCGCGTCGCAGGTTAAATATGTAGGGAAGGCGCAGCTTCACCATCGGCTCCTGCCAAACCGCCGTTGTGGTGGCACGCTGCTCCTCGAATACTAACTTATAGTCGCCCACGCGAACCGCCATGACGCCGCCATCATCGCTGACGTAGAAGAAGTTCTCTCTGGGACTCTCCTTCGCCTGGCCGGTGATGTAGGACACCGCGTTGAACCCATCGATGTGCACTTTGAAAGTCTTGTCCCCGGCTTTATAACCGGTCAATAGCTTCGTGCTCACATCCGGGTCACCCGCAATGGCGAGCAACGTTGGCAGCATATCCTGGTGGGAAAGGATGCCATTTAGCACCGAGCCTGCCTTGATTTTGCCGGGCCAGCGCATGAAGCAGGGAACGCGCCAGGCACCTTCCCAGTTCGTGTCTTTCTGGCTGCGGAACGGCGTGTTAGCGCCATCCGGCCAGGTGTCGTTTTCGGGGCCGTTGTCGGTGGAGTACATGACGAACGTGTTGTCGGCGATTCCCAACTCATCGAGCTTGTCGAGCATCTGGCCAATTTGTTCGTCGTGGACAACCATGCGATCGCTATAGTCGTCCTGACCGCTCTTGCCGCGGTTCTTATCGGCGAGGTGAGTCCGGAAGTGCATCGCAGTCGAGTTGTACCAGAGGAAGAAAGGCTTGTTCGCCTTGGCCTGCTTCTCCATAAAGCCGAGAGCGCCGGCAGTAATCTCTTCGTCGATGGTTTCCATGCGCTTCTTGGTAAGCGGGCCGGTATCCTTAACGGTCTGCTTGCCTACGCGGCCCCAGCGCGGATCGGTGGTCGGGTCATCCTTGTCGGACGCAAAGCTGTGCATCACGCCTCTGGGTCCGAAGGCTGCCAGGAACTTCGGGTCTTTCGGATAATCAGGCAGTTCCGGCTCTTCTTCTGCGTTCAAGTGATAGAGGTTGCCGAAGAACTCATCGAATCCGTGTACGGTCGGCAGGTATTCATTGCGATCGCCGAGATGGTTCTTACCGAACTGGCCGGTAGCGTAGCCGAGGGGCTTGAGCAATTCCGCGATCGTGCAGTCTTCCGCTTGAAGTCCCACGGTAGCGCCGGGCATTCCGACCTTGGTCAAGCCGGTGCGGAGCGGGTTTTGGCCGCAGATAAAAGCTGCGCGTCCAGCGGTGCAGCTCTGCTGGCCGTAGTAGTCGGTGAATGTGACGCCTTCCTGGGCGACGCGGTCGATGTTTGGCGTTCGGTAGCCCATCATGCCGCGGCTGAAGTGACTGATATTCCAGGTGCCAATATCGTCGCCCCAGAGGATCAGAATATTCGGTTGCTTTGTAGCCATGATTGATTCCTTCCTTTAAGTTGATTTGTGTTGCGGTTTCCGGCTCTGGCCGGCGAAAAGAGCATCGTAGGTCGAAATCCGCCGTTTAGGGTTTCGATCGATCGCTTCATGCGCGCCCGGCGATGTTCGGAGGGGAACTGCCGGTGCGCAGCAATCGAGGTGCAAATAGACCTGCTCGGCTGCTCCAGCTGCAGAAAGTATGCTGGCGATTGAGCCGGCGTATGGTCAGTCCTTAGGGGCATTTCGCGTACCAGGTTGTGGGCAACCCGAGCCGTTTGCAGGCTCTGATTGCCCTTTCAGTGGGAGATTAGGCCAGGAGATCAGACCGGGTAACTGTCAAAACGTACAGGCTTGGAAGGCGGAAGGACTTTCGGCTAGCGGATGGAGTCCCGGAGCTGCTGCAGTGCCTTGTCTGCGGAACTGAGGCGGATGAGGCCAGAACGGGGATAATCAAGATCGGTCACGGTATAAACCGTGACCGCGATGCATGCGGCGTACAAGACCAGGTGCAGCCAGCTCCGCTTTCTTCTTTTTGCCATGGCATATCCCGCCACCAGCCCGCTCGACAACGCAACCCAAACCAGCAAGGAAAAGACGAGGCCCGGCAAGTGAGAGTTGATCGCGATCGTGCGGGAGGTGGTGATGTCGATCATGTCGTTCAGTGCCGGAAGTAGGAGGCGGACGGAATTCTGCGTGGGATCGTTGCGGCTGGCGGCGACGGCTCGCGCCCAGATCTGGTGCTGCAACTCTCCCGCCTGTGCCACACCTTCATAAAAGTCCTTCATGTCCGGGATGTGCGCGTAGGCACCCAGGCGGGCGTCCACGTATTCGCGGAACAGATGCCGCATCTCCGGCTGATCGGGAGCGGGAAGTACGTCCAGCCGGAGATACGCGGTACTGATGGCATTCGCCTCGCCGATGATCAACTGGCGTCGGTTGTCGAGGCGTGCCGTGGCTCCGGAAAAACTGAACCCGAGCAGAAGGCCGAGCAGCGCGAAAATCGCCGCTTCGATGGCACCAATCCCTTCATGAGCTGTCGGGTGGTCTTCAATCTTGCGCCGCCCCACTCGATAACCAATTTCGAGGGAGGCCAGCATCGACACAAACAGAGTCGTCGAGATTGCAATCGCCAGCTCAGCGGCAGACATTTTACGGGGCAGAATAGCATACCCCAGAGAAACGGAGAACTGGACAGGGAGTGGCGAGAAGCAAGAGTGGTTACACGTGCGTCAGGTTAACCTAGCGCGGCTCGGTGTTGCCACGTTCACGCAATTCGCCGCGTACTTCTCTTGAAATGCTCAAGCAGGATTCCTTCAATGGATACCTGTAGTTCGTCTGCCATATTCTTCTTGGCATCTTCGAAACTACTGCCGCGAACTGTAATCGATAAACTCTTGCATTGGCCTTTCCAGCCGCAATCTTCCGGCCAGAAATCGCAGTCAATCGGTATCTCGGCAGCTACCTCTAGGGTTACGACTTGAGAAGTCATAATTACTCGACTCGAATCGCGCTCGGTGGTTTCCTCCAGCATTTTAGCGGTAAATATATGCCGCCATCAGCGCACTGGCGACAATGGCCGCGAGGAACCAAACGGTGACGATTGCGATGGGAACGGCGACCGCAGACGCCCATGTCATTTCTTCCTTGCGACGGGTCTCGGCGGCATCGGCACGCTCACGACATTCGGTTAGCACGTCCGCCGGGGTAAGTTTTTGCAGCAACTTTATCCCAAGAAACAGAACCAGAAAGTCGTCCAGGGTTCCGATCACCGGGATGAAGTTCGGGATGAGCTGAATCGGACTGAACACATAGCCTGCCGCGCAGGCTGCTACCAACCTCGCATACCACCGCGTTCGGGGGTGTCGAAACACAAAATAAAAGACGTGCGCCTCTTTCTGGAGTCGTTGCAACCGTCGCTTCCAGTTCGCTGCAAACGCACCTTCAGATCGTGCCATGTTGGGAGCCAGACACAGACTGGAGTTCTTCGTTCGAATAGGATCGCCGTCCACCGTAAACCCCGCAGGGTAAGGCTACGAAGCGGCTCGTGGCGCCACAACTGGCAAATCTGACAGCCGGGAGGGAGCATTACTTGAAAACGATTTTGACCAGAAATTTCGCGACGTCTGCGGCAGAAAACGTGGTCAGCAACAACGGCAACAGAGGCGCGGCGGTCGCGGCGGCAAGGCGCGTTATGTCTCCTGTTCCGAAGGGAATGAGGTGCATCTGCCGCACCCTGTCGTAGACACTCTCCGTGGCAGCCAGGGACCCTATGTCTGGACTGCCGAGTACGGCGCTGGTTTCCGAAGCGCCGCCTGCGATCCACTTCTTCTCATACGCGTCCAGGCACCGATTGGCGATCAGGCCATATTCAGCCGAGCCTTTCCGCTTGGTACGGTCAAGACGGGGAGTAAACATCAGCAGGGGGGCCAGGATGACAAAAACGAAGAAAGCGACAAACCCGGCTGCCTCCATCTTGAAGGACATCAGACCCCGTCCTTCATATAGGACCCGGCTGGCGATCAAGCCCGACATCAGGGTGCCTTGGGCGAAAAGTATGGGCCCGAAGGCGTAGGAACTTTTCCCCAGAAAACCGATTCCGCCGGCTTGATCCGGGTGAGCCGCAATCAGGTGCAGGTTTAATCTTGAAATCTGCCACAAAAGCCGGAACCAGATCACGAGCCGCATGTACCAACGCAGCAAAGCAAACTGAAAAATAGGAATACTCACGAAGACATACCAGTAACCGGCTACCGTGAGATTCAACTGCCCGGCTGTCGGCGTTGCATACCAGGTGGGATCGCCCAGGGCGACCTGACTCCGCCAGATCCACAGCCCCAGAGTCCAGACCAGAACCAGCAGCGTTCCTTCCAGGGCAACAGAGTCGCGGGCGCGCAGCGCTGACTTGACCGCGGCGTTGAATCTTGGCAAGTCTTCCATTACCACAATGCGCCTTTCCACGAACCGTCGAACCGATGGACTGACGCGCCTGTGAACTACAAGCTCGGCAATAACGAGCACTGGCAATGCGATCAGGAACCGAGCGTGCGCCTCGACGTCGTACAGAAAGGGAATCTTCAAGCCGCCCCCGAGGGCGCGACCATCCAGCAGCGAAAAGAACAGAAGAGGCAACCACGCGAATAGCGCTATCACCAGGACCCGGCGGCTCAGCAGTTCCAGGGCATCCCCCGAAAGACGCGTGCGCCGGCATAGTTGAAACAGAGGGCCGCCCAAAACCAAGGAGAAGTCGGGTGGGTACTGCCGCTCGCCGCCGGGCTCGCGATACTCGACGTGTGACGGCAAATCGAACTCGGGATCGGCTCCCGCGGCGTGGGGAACCTCATCCGGAGTAAACCCTTGGCCCGGTGCGGGGGTTGTCTTCATTTGTACCCAAATGTATCCAAATTTGTATCCAAATGTATCCAAATCTTGCTCGACGATGTTGACCTTCAGCACACGAAGTTTCAGCCGCGACGCCTCAGCCGCCGCTAGTCCGACAGTTGCGTCCGAACCCGGCCTTGCCTGTTCGTGGCAAAGTTGCGACTGAAGCAACCTGTATGTTCTAACAGTTTTCGCTCCTTCCCAGTGCGCTTATAACTGGTCTTCAAACTGCCCGCAGGTCGATCACCCGGCAAACGGGCACAGTTGGTTCCGATACGGGAGGATGAATATGCGAACTGGGTTAATCGCGGTTTCCTCGGCAACCTTCGTGCACCCGCGGGCGCCCGGTGTAATTCTGCTCGTCCACGACCTGAACATACTGATCGGCCGACTGGTCCGTGTCGCGAGGAAGCCACGCAATGGTTGATCCCGCCAGAACATTGCGAAACAGTCCTAGCACAGCGAGGTTATCGAAACTCCTGTAAGTTCTGACAGTCGCCGCAAGTTCCTCTGCCAGTTATAACTTCCCTCAGCGTTTGTACCACTCGATTCTGTTGCCAAGGATCGAAGGTCCCACGGGTGTTTTCGCTACTTCCCCGTTAGGGCCCGGACGTGGGCACGTGGCAATCAGCAGAGATCATTGGGCCGCGCCGTTCTGCCGGCGGCGAGCCGCTCTAGGGGGAAACGGAAATGGACCTGCCAAGCTATCCGCACGTCGACATGTTCTCCGCCGGTATCAACGCTCTGTACGGGGTACTCGTCGCCCGCCAACCATCGCACAACCGCGGCTACACTGCCGCAGGACTGCTGATCATGGCCTTTTTCGGCGGCATTGGCGGCGGCGTGACGCGGGACGTGCTGCTCAGTGACATCCCCTCACCACTCAGGGACCCGAACTATCTTCTGGTGTGCCTTCTGATGGGCTTGCTGGGGTTGGCGATTTATCATTATGCCGAATCGAAAGAGGAGCGGTTCCGCACGAGGACTCTGGCCTACTTCAAGTCCTTCACGCTGCCCTGGTTTGCGATTCTCGGCGCACACAAGGCGCTCGAACATAACCTCGGGATCTGGACCGCGATCACTGTCGGGTTGATCGCAACGACCGCGGGCGGGGTGCTGATCGACCTCTTCTCCGGAGTGACGCCGGAGATCGTGAGGCCTTCACAGCAGCTCGTTACGGCAGCAGTGCTGGCGAGCACGGTATATACGCTACTCGCAGTGTGGGAGAAAGGAAGGCTTACTTTCTTTCCCGTTACCCTGATTGCGGTGCTGGTTTCGTTCGTGTTTCGCGTGTTTGCTGTTCGGGATCATTGGCCATCGATCGTGCCGCTCGACGCGCCAGCCGAAGGCCCGGACGTGGTGCCGTTAATTGCGCCGACTTCCGGTAAAAGCAAGCGTGCGTGAGTTTCCAAGCGTGAGCTTCTGAAGGTGAGCTCCTGAAAACGAAAGGCGCTGCGCTCGTTCGGTTTAGGCGTCGAGAGAAGAGGACATTATGGACAACGTATGGGTGCGCTTCGGAACTCAGCTGCTGGCCCGGGTCACCGGACCGATGAAGTTCAGACTGGTGCTTCAGCCGTGCATGGCGGCGTTCTTCGCGATTCGCTCCGGTTTGGCAGATGCCAGGGCTGGCAAGACGCCGTATTTCTGGTGCCTCCTCTCGGATCCAGCCCAACGTGAGGACATGATCAAGGACGGGTGGAAGGGTGTCGGCAGAGTGTTCATTCTCGCACTGGTGCTCGACGCCGTGTATCAGCTGATCGAGTTGCATTTTATATATCCAGGGGAAATGATCATCGTTGCCATCATCCTGGCGATCCTGCCCTACCTGATTCTGCGAGGCCTGGTCACGCGGCTGGCTCGAAGGAAGATGGCGGCGTCAGCACAAGCGGCTGACCCGTCCTCTCTACGGAAAGTCTCATGAGCCTGGTTGAAACACCGCCGAAGGATAAAGGAACAGTTCTTGCCGAAGAGCGAACCGATCTGGCTCTACAGCGCACGATTATGGCGTCGGAAAGAACGCTGATGGCATGGGTCCGAACCGCAATTTCGATGATCGGATTCGGTTTCACTATTTACAAGTTCTTCCAATATCAGGCCGAAGAAATTGCCGCCGGTAACATCCGGCATCCGCAGGCGCCGCGCAATCTAGGAATGACCCTGATTGGTCTGGGCACGCTGGGATTATCGGCCGCAGCCTGGCAGCACCGGAGTTATCTGAACAAGATTGGGGCGTCCGAGCATCGCCATGTGTGGTCCGTCTCCTTCGTGGTGGCGATTGCCGTGATCCTGATTGGAGTTCTCACCTTTTACGGTGTTCTGCTGCGCCACGGTCCGTTCTAGGCGACTCGCGCGACCAAAGGAACTCGTGCAGTTCAGGGCCACATATTTTGCCTTACCCTTACACTTTTGCGGCGGCAGTGCTGCTGGCCAGCGTTTATGTCTTCGGTCACCGGCTGCGTTTCAAAGCACACCAGCGGTGGTGGGTTTCCATCGCTGGCGGCGTTTCTGTTTCCACGATCTTCATCGACCTCTTGCCGGAAATCTCCGACAGGCAAGCAAAGTTTTCGGCCGCAGCCCATCATGGCGTGACCCTTTTCCCCGAGCAGGCCATATACATCGCCGCCCTGGTAGGATTTGTGCTTTTCTACGGCTTGGAGTACCTGGTCGATGCTTCGGCTTCGGAGGATGGCAAGCCCGGCGGAGTTTTTTCCCTGTTCCGTATCGCGGCGTTTGCGGCATACAGCAGTCTTATCGCCTACCTCCTCGTTCACGAAGAATGGGATGGCGGTCGATCCCTTGCCCTTTACGCATTGGCAATGGCATTTCATTTGGCGATCGTGGACTACTCCCTTTCAAGGAGTCACTTTGGCTTGTACGAAAGCCACGGACGATGGATTCTCTCCCTGGCCGTCTTGGCAGGGTGGGCCATCGGAGTCTTCACCTCGATTCCGGAACAGTGGCTAGCCAGGGTTACAGGGTTTGTCAGCGGAGGCGTAATCATGAACACCCTGGTGGTCGAATTGCCCGAAGGACGCGGAGGGCGATTTTGGGCTTTCGTGGCCGCCGCGGCCGCATATGCTCTAGTGCTGATCGTCGTCTTGAGTTAAATTGAATGACGATTTCAAGGAGGAATATGTCACGTTCCTTAATTGTGATGCCCGACGATTCCGCTAAGCCCATACTGGACGCCATTGACGCCGCCACCAAGTCGCTACGCGTCAAGATGTTCATTTTCTCGGATCCTTCGTTGTTGAAGGCCGTCATTGCCGCCAAACAGCGCGGCCTAAAAGTACGGGTCATGCTGAATCCCGCTCGCCGCGATGGCGAATCGGAAAACACGGAATCTCGCAAGAAGCTCGAAGCAGCGGGAGTCGAGGTCATCGATAGCAACCCCCGATACGACGTTACCCACGAGAAGTCAATGGTAGTGGATGATACGACCGCCTTTGTGAAGTCCCTGAACTGGGAAACGAAAAATCTGACGGAAACCCGGGATTACGCCATTGTCACTTCGCACGCACACGAAGTGGCTGAAATCATCGAATGCTTCGAAGCCGACTGGGCGCGAAAGCCCTTTAGCGGGGACGAACACTCCCATCTAATCTGGTGCTGCGGCAATGGTCGAGACCGCATCGCACAGTTTATTGACGATGCTAAGAGCTCCATCTTTCTTCAAAATGAGCGTTATCAGGATGCTGTGATCATTGAACGACTGGTGCGGGCGGCGCGGCGTGGAGTGAAAGTCCATGTCATGGCCCGGCCTCCTCATAAACTCAAGAAGGAAAAACTTGTAGAAGCTGTCGGCGGGATGCGCATCATGCAAGATGTCGGCGTCAAGGTTCACAAGTTAAAACATATCAAGCTTCACGCCAAGATGCTTCTCGCCGACCATGCCAAGGCAATCGTGGGATCCATCAATCTAGCGCCTGGAAGCTTCGACACTCGCCGAGAGCTGGCCATCGAGGTGCGAGACCCTGAAGTGATCGAGCGCCTCACGAAAGTTGTTCACCATGACTGGGAGAATTCTCATCCTCTGGATTTGACAGACGAAGGGCTGCTCGCCGAATTCGAGAATCACAAGAAAAAGGGGGCAGAAGAATTGGCACTGGGCGACGATCGCAGAAAAGACGATCGCAGAAAAGACGATCACCAAAAAAAAGATAAGGAAAAGGTGGCATAAGATGTCGAAGGCTAGAGCGACTATCGGAACTGATGGAGTGGCGCTCCCGATTCTTCCCCCGGAGCGCGACGAGCGGGTTTGGGCAAAACTGGTACGCGTGATGTTTTACACGCCCGGTTTCCTGGCCATGCTGCTACTCAAGGCAGGCGAGCCGGAAGCCTTTGGCATCACGGTGGAGTTGCTGATGCTATCCAGTGCTGCGGCCATCGTCGGTGGGCTGTACATCGGCTCGCAAGCATCGGGTTCGGGTGCCGATCGTTCATCCCAGGTCGGCGCCTGGAGCGGGTCGCTGGTGCTCGAGTTGCTCGCCGTCGTGCCTTTGATGTGTGCAATTCCGTCCTTGTTCCATCAACTGGCGCACAGCAGGCTGCTGCACGCTGTAGCTCCCGGCGCTATCGACCTCACATTGGGTGCTTCCGAGCTTCTGCCTATGGTGGCGATTCTGCCGTTCATGCTCTACCAGCTCGCGGGCTTCGGCAGCCTGAGCTACATTGTGTCGAAGCCGGCGAACTGGGCCATCAACATTGGTATTTTCAGCTTGATTACGGCCAGCTATGTCGCCAACCGCGAAGGCGCTTACAATTGGGAAAAGAGGATCGTCGTGTTTCTGATTGTTGGCATGGCGATCACCGTGTTCTACGGCGTGCTCAAACTGAGGGATATGCAGGAGAACTACGACGCGCATTGCCCGCCGAAGGCTCCCAAGTAGTCGTTCAGATCGCCGGGTGAACAGCTGCCCGACGGTCTAGATCAGACGCCAGTCTGGGATACAAGACTAAAAGGAAATGGGCCACCGCAGAACGGTCACCCATTTTCTTCACTCAACTCCGCTTCGAAGCAACCTCTACTCGCTGGTCTTTTCCTTTTCGGCGGCCAGTTCGACGCCGCTCGGCTTGGTCGGACCGTTGCGGTCGACCAGCCTGGCGAAGTCCTCGGCCTTGAAGGGATACTCGCGAGCTGACTCTTGCCCCGTGGGTTTCGAGGTGATGTCCACCCGGCGGTTGTAGGCGTACACGATGGTCTGTATTTTCGCGAGAGCCTTCTGCCGCTCTTCCGGGCTCAGGCTGGCATCCTGCTCTACCTGCTGCTTCACTTGATCCGCATCCAGGTTCTGCTCCTTGCCAAAAGCCTGCGTCTCGATTTTGTCTTCGGGAACTCCCTGTTCCACGAGGAACTTCTTGGCCAGTGCGGCACGCCTTTCCGAGAGTGGCTGGTTGTAGGTTTGTGGTCCGCGCTTGTCGGCGTGTCCGGAGAGAACCAGGCGAGCATCGGGCTGGTCCGCCACGTATTGAGTGAAAGCAGTGGCGATGGACTTCAGAGTCTCCTTTTCGCTGTCCAGGAGAGCATCTTCTGTCTTGAGCGATCGCGGACGATCGGTGGGGAAGAAAACGCTGCGCGCCAGTTTGATCTCGGGTTGCACAATCGAGCCTACGATGTGCAGCGTCGCGGTTTTCGTGGCCGTTCCGCCGCAACCGTTGCTGGCGTTGAGCGTGTAGGTAACGGTTTCATCGACCGCGCCGGGATCGGTTTTCTTGGGAGTGATCTGCAGAGTGTGGCTGCCGGTGGGACTGACCGTGCCCAAGGAATCGATCGACACGGTCGAAGCGTTGGAAGCGGTCCAGTTCAATGCCGTGCTGTCATCGACAACGACTTTGTCGCCGACCTTCTTGTAGTGGACCTCGGCTGGTGCAAGATCCAGATTGGCCTGGACCGCTGTGTTCACATTGACGGTGCTGTTGGAAGTGACGGTGCCGCCGGGCCCCGTGGCAGTCAGGTTGTAAGTCGTGGTTTGCGTGGGCTGAACCGATTGTTGGCCCGAACTTGCGACCGTGCCCACCGGAGTGATTTCCACGCGAGGTGCGTCGGTCGAGGTCCAATTGATTTGTGAGGCGTCTCCGCAGTTCACTTGTGCCGCGGTCACCGATAACTGCGCGGTGGGCTTGGCGACAGCTACGGTCGTAGCGACGATGCCCGGCTTGAAGCGCGGTACGGCGCTCAGTTTCTCCCCGCGTGCCCAGTCCACAGTCTCACTAACACCATTCGGAACAGTGATAACGACACGCTTGTTGACCGGCACTTCGACCGAGCCCGACCAAGTCTCTTTGTCCCCAGACCTGGCCGTAACCTGGTACGTGCCGGGTGGGACAACGAGCTCTTGCTTCCAGATAAAGGTGTTATTGAATTCATCGCCGTGGCCGACGACAAAGTCCGGTGTTTTTCCGTTCAGCAGAATCGCATCACGGTCGGCTCCCTTGATCGTCATGGCGCCGAAAGGCCCGGAGACGGTCGCGCCCGCTTGCGCCAGGGTTACCCTGAGCAGGGTCGTTTTGCCCGCTGTGATATTCACCTTCTGGGTCGACGCAGTGTAGCCGTAGTTGACGATTTCAACTTTGTGCTCGCCGGCGCTCAGCTTCAGAGTGTAGATTTTGCTGGCTTCACTAATGGCGCGATCGTCTACGAAGACGAAGGCCTGATCGGGTCGCACATGAAATGCGAGTTTGCCGTCCTGAGCGAAGCTTGAGACCCCACTCGCCAATACAACTAGAGTGACGCATAGAATTAATCGAGAAACCTGGATCTGACTCTTCATAACGAACTCCTTATCTCCAAACATGCGATTGGGCACAATTCTATACCTACCTCGATCAAGCCGCCAGCCAATGCCCTTGGGCGATGCCTCCCAAACCATGAATCCGGACGCACCCGGCCCGGGCTGCTAACGCCCACTATTTCAACACTTCGGCGCTAGTTTGTAAGCTGTTACTTTTGACAGGCGGCCGGGGCTATGGGGGGCTGGACGACGCGGGCCCTCCGAGGGCGGTTATTTGTGGTATTTCATGCGCGTGGACACTCGGGCGGGGCTCAAGGCTGAGATGAGCATCGATCTCCGGAGCCTCAGAAGTCGATGATCCCAGCCCGTCTTGGCGGCAATGGAGAAGCGGCAGTTAGGCTGTCAGCTACTGACAAAATGCTTGCCCAAGAGAACCGCCTCCACCGCAGCCAACAGGTCGCCTCCGGCCTTTGCTTTCACGACGTAGCCCAGGATCCCCAAGCTGAGAACTTCTTGCACCACGTCGGCCGAAGATTCCTGGGTCAGAACAAGTATTTTGGATTCGGGAGAGATCTTGCGAATTCGTCGAGCGGCTTCGATTCCGTCGAGTTTCGGAAGACCGATATCAAGGACAATCAAGTCCGGTCGCAGTTCTTCAGCTTTCTGCACCGCTTCTAAACCGTCGGACGCCTCGCCGATGACCTGCCAGTCTGGTCCTTTTTTCAGGGTCGAACGTACGAATCGCCGGAACGGTTCGTAATCATCGACTACAAGAACCCGGACTGTTGACGGGGACATTGTGTATGCGACAGTGCACCGCTTCACATCCTCGACAACGCATGCACCGGATTTTGTCTCGAAATGGAACCGGCATCCGGTATTAAACGACAAGCCCCGGGGGGAGGGCCGGAGTGCAGCATATAGATGAAGCGGAGTTCTGTCTTTGCGCCGGAGCAAGTAACGATGAAAGTTCTGATGAAACGAGTTCTTAGCGACGCAAGAAAGGGCGATCGACCACCTGCACTAATCAATCATGAGCGCTTCAGGATCATGGAGTAAGACCCGCCCGCGGGCTTTGGAAAGAATTCCGGCGCGCGCCCATTTTCCCAGCACTCGGCTCGCGGTAAATGGGCTGATATCGGCAAGCGCAGCGAGTTGATCGTTGGTCGCGCGGATTTCGATTCCGTTGGAATCGACCTTGCCGGATTGGTCGCCCAGTTTACGTAAGGTCTCTGCCAGCCTCTGCGCAGCAGTTTTGGTAACTAATCCTATATGGCGTTTGACGTAGTTTCGCAGGTAGCCAAGGGCGATCTGCATCGCATTTTCTCCGAGCACAGGATGACGGGAGACCAACTTGCGTATCGTGGTGCGCTCCCAAGCCAGGAGTTCACAGTCGGAGGTTGCCTCGGCGGTAGCCATGTAGGTAGACGGACTCTTAAGCAGGGTCACCAACCCGATGACGTCTCCCGGTACGAGCAATGCGAGCATTACTAACTCACCCTGTTTGGTGAGGTGGTAATAACGCACCTGGCCGCTTTGAACGAGGAACAAATGAGTAGCTCGGTGACCGGCGGAGATTATGTCGTGCTTGGCAGAAATTTGCCTGATCTGGGCGGCGGCAACAATGGCCTGCAGAGCGGGTTGCTCAAGGCCTGTTAAGAAGCTGGAGGACCTGGCAGCAGCCAATGCTGATCGAGCATCGATCATGTTGTATGACCCACCGGTTGGTTGAACCGCCCGTCCTGGGTGATCACTTCAAACAGCGAAAAATTGCGGTTCAAGAAGACAGGCTACCTTGCAGCCGCAGGGTCGTGAACCTGTCTGTATTGACAGGTATCGGGCTCGCTCCGCTTCTTTCGATTGCTTGCGTATGATCGGCAGACCGGAAACGCCTGACACTTCAGAGCAGGCCCTCGGTGCGGGAGCCTCTCCAAATGCCTGTCACATTTGACAGTATCCTCGGGCAAGCATCGAGTGGCATAGTCTGGGAGTTATTCGGATTCGCACCATTGTTCTCGTGTCAACCGGAGGAAAGTTTATGTCTCAACGACTCACACATGGCAGCATGCGTTTAGCTGTTGTCTGCCTCTTAGCGTCCTGTGCGCTGCCGGCACTGAGCGGAGCCCAGGCTCCGGTTTTCGCGATTACGCCGGAAGACAGCAAGATCACTTTCTTCGTGAAAGCGTCGGTGGCTTTAGTCGGTACTTTCAACAAGTGGGACTCCACTCTGACATTTACCTCCACTGATGTTTCGACAGGCGTTTTGGACATCAAGATTCAGGCAGACAGTGTGAGCACCGGAAGCGGAATGAAGGATGGCAAGTTAAAGAGCAAAGAATTCTTCGACGTCAAGCAGGATCCTTACATCACATTTCACTCTACGAAGATTACGCAGACTGGCCCCGACACCTTTGACGTGGTGGGCGACTTTACGATTCGCGGAGTGACTAAGCCCGAGACGCTCGTGTTAAAGGTCACCGGTGCTGGGACAGGCCAGGGCGAGGTTAAAGGGGTGATGGCCTTCGATCGTAAGGACTACGGGATGACTCACGGTATTCCCTTCGTCACCATCGCCGACCGCATCGAGGTGACTGTTGCCCTGCAAGCGAAGCGAGTCAGCGGCCCCCCGGTGGCCCTTAAGCAATAGGGAGCCTGCGGATTTTCCCGCGGCCACCACGCGGATACCTGTGAGTGACCGCGCCAAGACGTCGCCGCGTGGGTGATTTATCTTCAAAGCCTCCTTCGGAAAAGAGATGCTTACAGCCATTGTTCTCGTGATCTTCGCCGGGATCGTGAGAAAAGGCGTGGCTGTGAAACCTGTCGGGAATGAAGATGCGAAACTCAACACGCTCGACCGCAACCCGCTTCCAGTGAAGGGTTTTGAATGGCTTGAGACTCCAACGGGGGAGTGGATCGTTGCGATCGGGGTTGTCGCAATCGCATTATCTCTATTCGCGTTTACCGTCCAAGACGTTTCGGTGCTGCTTACTGGAGACTTGCACAGGTTGGCTCTGTTGAGGAGCGCCTGGTACCTCGTTTGGGCCGGACTGGCCACACTGTTTTCGGCCGCTTGTGTCTTCGTTCGGCAACCTGCCTTGCCGAGACTCGTGCTCGCTCTATTTTCCGTTTCGATGGCATCGCACATCTTCGAGCGGTTTGTCGGCATGCCAGTGCTACAACTGAGGCTGGTCGCTCTCTGTCGGCTGATCGTTTCGTTGGGGCTAGTTCTCGTCTACTTCCGTCATCGATTCGATGAACCAGAGACCTTGAAATGATGTTTGCAGTGCAGTACTCTGTCCGGAGTTGCTTGGCCAGGAGATTCAGCTAGAAGGACGGTTCGCCATGATTGGACGAAAAATCGCCGCGTTAGCAATGGTCCTGTGCTCCCTGCTGCTTGTTCTTCTCGCAGCAACCGCATTCGCTTCGGCCCAAAACCAAAAGAAGACGAGTGGAGCGGCACCCGGCAACTCCAATCAGGCGAGGCCCCCTCAGGGCAAGCCTGCGGCGAGCGCGCCGCACTCAGCTCCGGCGCAGCATCCCGGCGGAGGGTCCAGTGGCGGCCAACGGCCTGCGACACCCTCCGGTGCGAACAAAGGTGGGTCGACCGGAGGCGGCGCGAATCGTCCCCCAACTACAGCCGGCAACAATGCGAATAAGGGCGGACACGGCGGAACGAGCACGAACAAACCTGCCGCTCCGGCGAATGCCAACAGGGGTGGTACAACCGGCGCGAACAAACCTGCTCCGACGAATGCCAACAAGGGCGGTACCACGGGCACGAACAGACCTGCTCCGGCGAATGCCAACAAAGGCGGTACCACGGGCGCGAACAAACCTGCTCCGTCCAACGCCAACAGGGGCGGTACCACCGGCGCGAACAAACCTGCACCATCCAACGCCAACAGGGGTGGTACCACGGGCGCGAACAAACCTGCACCATCCAACGCCAACAAGGGCGGTACCACCGGCGCGAACAAAAGTGCTCCGTTCAACTCGAACAAGGGCGGTACAACGGGGGCGAACAAAGGCACCCCGACGAATACGAACAAACACAATGCAGGAAATACCAACAAGGGCAATCCGGCCAACGCCAACAAGACCCGCCCAACCAGTGTGAATTCTGTAAGCACCCGGCATCAGCCGGCAGGAAGCAAGACGGTTGTGTTAAAGGGCGGCGGCACTGCCGTTTACCGGGGAAATGGCCAGGTTCGCACTATCCAGACGCACGGGATGACGATCAATCGCGGGATGTACGGGAACACGCGAATCGTCAGCACGCGCCACGGAACGACGGTGGTGAGCAATGGAAGGGGCGCAGGCTACAGCCAGCGCTCTTACTATAGCCATGGTGGCCGAGTCTACGTCCAGCGGACCTATTATGTCGGCGGACGGTACCAGGCCTATGGCTATCGCACCTATACGTGGGGCGGGCGTCCTTACTACGGATACGCTCCTCCATATTATTGGGGTCCCCGATACTACGGGTGGGCCTACAATCCATGGCCCAGGCCGGTTTATTACTCGTGGGGTTGGGGACCGGCGCCATGGTATGGCTATTACGGGCCTTACTTCGCGCCGTATCCGGTGTATCCGACGGCTGCATTCTGGCTGACGGATTACCTGATTGCTGCAAATCTGCAAGCTGCCTATGCAGCGCAGCAGGCTGCCGCGCAGGGCCGGGTAACCGACCCGCAGCCGCTGGCGACGCAGTCGGGCGACGAGATGGCTTCGTTATGGACAACCGATCCGCTGATTGCCTCGACCCTTGAGGTGGCTTACGGAGCGTACATGCTGGGTGCGGAAGGAGCGGCGGATGCGGGCACCGCAACGCAACTCAGTCCCGAGGTAAAGCAGGCGATTTCCGATGAAATGAAGAACGAGATTGCGGCGGAACAGGCTGCCGCGGCAAGCGGGAAGAAAGATACTCCGAGCACGGACCAGATACCGGCGGCGCTCGACCCTAAAATACGCATCTTCGTGGTGTCCAGCGACGAGGATCTGACGACGGCGGACGGCGTGGAGTGCGCACTTACTCCGGGCGATGTGGTATATCGAATCGGCGACAAACCGGACAGTGACAACATGGTGGACGCCAGCGTCAAGAGCAGCAAGAAGGATGAGTGTGCTGTCGGCGCTACTGTTTCCGTCGATGCCGGGGATCTGCAGGAAATGCACAATCAACTGCGGATTCAGATGGACGCTGGACTTAAAGAACTGGCCGATAAGCAGGGAAAAGACGGGATCCCGCCCGCTCCAGATACCAAGACTCAGGCTGGTGAAGTTCCACCACCTAAGCCAGACGAGAGCGTTGGCACCGAATTGCAACAGCAGCAAAAAGAAGCTGCAGCTGCCGAAGCGGAGGCGCAGCAGCCGAACTGAACTGCGAAATTCTTGACGAAGTTCGCCCAGGGAACATCCAACCTCAAACCGGCGTGGCTTGACTCGCCGAGGGCGGTAGGTTCGAGTCATGCGAACCATTCTTTGTCCCTGCCCTTAAGTAGAAGCCTAATTTCGTTGGCAGAATCCTGATGTTCCTCCTCCACATTTGAATCTGGGAACGGGATATTGCCGAGCGGCTTGAATGCCCCGCCCCATTTGCGCTGACGCTCTTTGGGAGAGCGGCTCGGCGTTGCGCTGACTCGGGAGATTTTGGTTCGTCGGCGCTTCGCGCAGTGGTAGGATATCGGGCTGCTTCAGAATTCCGGACGCAGACATCGCAGACATTGGAAATGCAGATGACGAGAGCCTCTCGAGCTGTGGCGTCGCCGCGGGTGGTGTGCATCGAGGACTTCCGGCCGATGGCGCGGGAGAGAGTGCCGAAGCCTGTATTTGACTACCTCGATGGCGGAGCCGAGGGCGAGGTCACGCTGCGGGAGAATTGCAGAGTATTTAATGACGTGACGTTTCGCCCGCGGCATGCGGTTGCGGTTGGGGGCTGCGATTTGCGGACGCGAGTGTTGGGGTTCGATCTTGCGCTTCCGTTTTTGCTGGCGCCGGTGGGGTACAGCCGGTTGATGCATCCGGGAGGGGAAGTGGCGGCGGCTCGGGCCGCGGGCAAGGCTGGCACGGGCTACATTCTGTCGACGATTTCGGGACACAAACTGGAAGATGTGAAGGCGGCTTCCACGGGGCCTGTTTTTTATCAACTTTACCTGATGGGAGGGCGGGGAGCGGCGGAGGCTGCGATTGAAAGGGCGCGCCTGGCGGGGTTCTCCGGTCTGGTGGTGACCATTGATACGCCGGTGTCGGGGATTCGAGAGCGCGACCATCGCAATGGCTTGAAAGAGCTGATCAGCGGCGGACCGCTGGAGAAGATTCCGTATGTTGCGCAGATTCTGTCGCGCCCGGGCTGGCTGATGAGTTATCTGATGGATGGTGGCTTGCCGGGACTTCCGAATGTGATTGTGCCGGGCAAAGGGCAGATGGCGCTGGTGGATATCAATGCCGCGCTCGCGGAGTCGGCGGTGACTTGGGCGGATTTGCGATGGATTCGGGAGCTTTGGCGGGGGCCGATTGTGGTGAAGGGTGTCCTGACGGGCGACGATGCGCGGCACGCGATGGATGAAGGAGCGGCGGCGATTTCGGTTTCGAATCATGGGGGACGGCAACTGGATGGGGTTCCGGCTTCTTTGCGGGCGTTGCCGGAAGTGGTGGAAGCGGTGAAGGGACGCATCGAAGTTTTGATGGATGGAGGAATTCGGCGCGGCCCCGACATCGTAAAAGCTATCTGCATGGGAGCGCGGGCGGTGCTTTGCGGGCGCGCTTACGCATATGGATTGGCGGCCGCGGGTGAGGCGGGAGTGGACCGGGCGATTGAGATTTTGCGGACTGATCTGGAGCGGACTTTGCGGCTGCTGGGGTGTGCGTCGGTTGCGGAGTTGGATCGGTCTTATGTGAATGTTCCGAAGGCGTGGGAAGTCGGCGGCTAAATCCGCAGATGTTTTTATTTGGCTCGCCGCGGCGTGGCTGAAGTCGCGCCCTTTCAAAGCAAGTTAATTTGTGATCTCAGTTGCGCAGCTGACTCCGTTCGCGAGGGGGTGGTTATGCAGTGGACTCAGATCTACGATCCGCTTGGGCACTGGTGGCTTTCGACCCTGGTGGCTGCTCTTCCTATCATTGTTCTTTTCGGACTGCTGGCCGGGCTTAAGGTGAAGCCGCACTGGTGCGCGATTGCCGGGGCCGCGACTGCGGTGGTGGTTGCGATCATTTTTTTCAAGATGCCGGCGGCGCTGGCGGCCATGAGCTTTGCGTACGGTGTCGCGTTCGGAGTTTTGAAAATCGCGTGGATCGTTCTGGCCGCGGTTTACCTCTACGACATTTCCGTTGAGGCTGGACAATTTGAAATCATGAAGGAATCGATAGCCGGGATCACTGCCGACCGGCGGCTGCAAGTGCTGCTGGTGGCGTTTTGTTTTGGCGCGTTCATCGAAGGAGCGGCGGGTTTTGGGGCACCGGTGGCGATTGCCGGGGCGTTCATGATCGGGCTGGGGTTCAGGCCGTTTCATGCGGCGGCTTTGAATTTGATTGCCAATACGGCGCCGGTGGCGTGGGGCGCGATTGGCACGCCAATTCACAGCCTTGCTGCGGTGTGCGGTCTGCCTGAATCTGATCTCAATGCCATGATTGGCCGGATTCTTCCGTTCACCGCGGTCATTGTTCCTTTCTGGCTGGTGAAGACCATGGTCAGCTGGAGAGAAACCTTCGAAGTACTTCCCGCGATTCTGGTGATCGGAGTTTCGTTTGCCCTTACCCAGTTCTTCTGGTCGAATTACGTGGACAGCAATCTGGTGGACATTATGGGAGGGGTGGTCTCGATCGTCGCGGCGTTGATCTTCCTGCGATTCTGGAAGCCGAAGAAAATCTGGCGGTTCGATTATGACGACAAGCCGGTCGCCCTTCCCGCCCCGACGGGGAAAATTACTGACGGCGTGGGCGGCGAATGGACGGCGGCGGAATTCGATGGATATGTAAAACCGCGCAGCTATAGCGCCGGACAGGTGTTGAAGGCGTGGATGCCCTTCGCGATCCTGTCACTGTTTGTGTTGCTGTGGGGGCTGCCGAAGATAAAACTGGCTATGAACCAGGCAACTACACCGGCCTTTAAGGTGATGCTTCCGAATGGCAAGGCGCGGCCGGGTCCGGCGGGGTGGGATGTGCCTCTGTTGCATAACGCTATTTCGCGCGCGGTGCCGATTGTTACGAAGCCGACGCCGGAAGCGGCGCGATACGATTTCAACTGGCTCTCGGCGACCGGGACGGCATGTTTCTTCGCGGCGATTGTTTCCGGATTGCTGCTGGGGCTGGGTCCGGTGCAGTTGATGAAGATATTTTGGAAAACGCTGGTGCGCATGCGGCTGGCGATGATTGCGATCTCATTCATGCTGGGACTGGGATACGTGACGCGCTACTCGGGGCTGGACGCGGTGCTGGGCCTGGCTTTTACGAGGACGGGATGGCTGTATCCATTCTTCGGAACGTTTCTGGGGTGGTTGGGAGTTGCGCTTACAGGAAGCGATACATCTTCGAATGTGCTGTTTGGCAGCTTGCAGCGAATTACTTCGCAGCAATTGGGCATCGATCCGGTGCTGATGTGCGCGGCCAACAGTGCGGGGGGAGTGATGGGGAAAATGGTGGATGCGCAGTCGATCACGATTGCTACCGCAGCGACTGAGCAGGTGGGGAATGAAGGAGCTATTTTCCGGTTTGTGGCCTGGCATTCGGTGGCGCTGTGCTCGATCGTGGGGATTATTGTGATGCTTTATGCCTACGTTTTCAAATACGCCGTGCCACATGGGCTTACGTTTGTGAAGTAATCTCGGAGTATCGAAACTCCTTGCGGGGACAGTAGCGCTGCAAGCCTGTGAGGGGTCCTTCGACTGCGGTTGTGCTTCGCTTTCGCGAAGCACAACCCCCGCTCAGGATGACAAGAAGTGCGTTCCGCGAAGCACAACCTTGGCTCAGGATGACAGGGTTTAGTGGTCGTCTTTCTTTTCTGGTTTGGGTAGTGCCTTCTCGATTGGCTTCCTGGGCAACATTTGGTCGCGCATGGCGGCGTCGTAGACGAAGGCGGCTACGATGACGCTGATCTGCTTCAGATCTTCGGGTTGCAGGCGGTCGTAGACATCCATGTTGGAATGATGGGTGCGGGTCTCATACTCGATGGGATCCTGAATGAACTGGAATCCCGGGATTCCGACCGCGTCGAACGACTGGTGGTCGGTGCCCCCGGTGTTGCGCATGGTGAGAGTGTTCATGCCGAGATCTTTGAAGGGCTTCATCCAGGCTTCGAAGATGGGGGCTACGGCCTCGTTCTCCTGCAGATAGACGCCGCGAATCTTGCCGGTGCCGTTATCCACGTTGAAATAGGCGGAGACCTTTGCCTGCTCGGGCTTGACGGTGACTTCTCCGGCTTCGCGGCGCAGCAGAGTCGGCTCGCCTTTCATTCCGGCGTCGTCACTGGGCGGACGTGACCCGAAGTGGTGCTCGACGTAACTCTGTGAGCCTAGCAAGCCTTCTTCTTCTCCGCTCCACAGGCCGATGCGGATGGTGCGGCGAGGTTTGATGTCGAGCGCTTTCAGGATGCGGACGGCTTCCATCATGACGATGGTTCCGGCGCCGTTGTCGGTGGCTCCGGTGCCGGCGTGCCAGGAGTCGAGGTGCGCGCCCAACATCACGACTTCGTCCTTCTTGTCTTTATCTGTGCCGGGAATTTCGGCGATGGTGTCGTACTGCATGAGATCGTCATCGTAGAACGTGTTGGAGACGTTCAGCTCGAGGGTCACATCTTTTTTCTGTTGCAGGAGGCGCGCAATGCGGGTCCAGTGTTCGACCGCCATGACGAGCTGAGGAACCGTCGTGGTCTCACCCGGTTTGTAGGATCCGCCGGACTGGACAAAGACGGTTCCGCCGCCGGAAGTAAAGCGATAGTGGTCGATGACGGCCAAGACTTTTTCGTCGGCGAAGAACTGGTTCAGGTCTTTGATGAACTGCTGGCGCTTCGCGAAATCAAAAGGGGGACGCTCGCTGGGAATCTGGTAGTCAGATAGTTTGGCGAGATCATCGTCGCTGAGGCGTTTGTACGGAGCCTCGGTCATTGGCTTCACGTCGGGATCGGCGCCGAAGATCACGATCATGCCGGCGAGCTTGCCTTTGTACTTATCGAAATCCTTCTTGTCCTCAATGGCGACGCGAATGCATTTGCCCTGGACGACGCCGTTGGTGCCGGGGGTCCAGGCTTTGGCGTAGACGAGGAGTGGGGCGACGTCGGGCGAGGTCATGCGAACGTTGACGTATTGGTTGGCCCAGCCGCGGCCGAACGGTCCCCAGGGCTCGAGATGGGCGTTAGAGAGGCCGATGGCGGTGAGTTGGTCGCGAGTCCACTCGTTGGCGCGCTTCATGTTGGGTGAGCCGGTGAGGCGCTCGCCGATGGAATCCATTAAGCCGGTGGCGAACTCCATCACTTTAGAGTTGCGGAAGCCTTCGTAACGGATGCGGGACATGGTTTCGAGATCAACTTTTTCCTGGGACCAGACGGGAATGACGGAAGAGATTACGAAAAGAAGGCAGGTTAGGCGGATTGTGTTCTTCATGAATGGCGGCTCCTGAGTAAGATCGAACGGGGATTATACAGTTGTCACAGCGGGCGGGGAAAATCTTTAACACAGGGGGCACCCTTCGACTTCGCTCAGGGCAGGCTCCTGTGCACAGGGTAGAGCTTGCCCGGTCGAGATTATTCTTTTTTTGCGGGATTGCTTGCGGACTGGGTTGAGATTTTTTCTTCGGGCTTCTTCTCGTCGTTCGCCGCGGAGGGTTTCGCGTCGTCTTCGGGGTTTATCACGACGTATTGCACGATAAGGGAGATGCGGCGGTTGGAAGGGTCGAGTGGGTTATCGAGCTTGCGGAGGCGTTGATCAGCGAATCCGCGTACCTGGGTGACCTGGTTGGGTCCGAGGCCGTTGGCCTGCATGAGGCGGCGGGCTGCGTTGGCGCGGTCGGCGGAGAGTTCCCAGTTGCCGTAGCTGCGGGAGGCGGCATAAGGCTTGGAGTCGGTGTGGCCTTCGATAGAGACTTTGTTGGGGAGCTTGCCGAGTTCAAGGGCGATCGTGTCGAGCAATTCGCGGCCGTCGACGTTGAGTTGAGGACTCCCACTTTTGAAAAAGGTTCCGGAAGCGGATTCGAGGAGTTCGATGCGCAGGCCCTCGGGCGTGACGGTGATCTCGATCTGGTTCTTGATCTTGTCGAAGTCGTTCATCTGATGGATGGCGCGTTGTAGCTGGTCTTTTAGTTTAGGCATGTCGTCTTTGGTTAGAAGGAAGTTTTCGCCGGCGCCGACCACGTTCGATCCTAGTTTCTTGGCGGTGCCATTGGGATCCCGGAAATAGCCGCCGACGGCTTCTTGTACTTGCTTGCTGGTGTTGAGCAGCCAAAGGACGATGAACAGAGCCATCATGGCGGTGACGAAATCGGCGTAGGCGACCTTCCAGGCGCCGCCGTGGTGGCCGCCGTGACTGCGCTTTTTCTTGAAGACGATGTTGGGGCGAGTTTTGTCCATTGGGCTGGGGATGGAACCTTTATTGGGGAGCGGCCGCGGCTACGGCATCGGGGGCGGCGGCTTCGGCGCCTCGGTTGCGGCAGGCCGCTTCGACTTCCTTGAAGGATGGACGCACGTGTCCGGGAACGGCGCGGCGCGCGACTTCGACAGCCATGATGGGAGCCGTACCTTTCAGAAAAGAAACAATGAGCACGCGCAGGACGTAGAGGTAGGCATGTTCGTCGTCGGCGGCTTTGGTCATGTTGGCGGCGATGGGGCCGACCAGGCCGTAGCACAAAAGAATGCCGAGGAAAGTGCCCACGAGTGCCGCCGCTACCTTTTTGCCGATTTCTTCTGGTGGGCCGCCGAGCGAACCCATGGTAATCACCACGCCGAGAACGGCGGCCACGATGCCAAGACCGGGCAGGGAATCTGCCATGCTGGTGAGCGCCGCGGTGGGCTGAGTGGCGTCGTGATGGTGGACCTCGAGATCGAGATCAAGCATCTGGTCGAGATCGAAGGCATCCACGCCGGTAATCGCCATGCGCAATGAGTCGCACACGAAGTCGCGGACGTGGGGGTTTTTCAGAACCGCCGGGCCTGTCGAAAACAGGGGACTCTTCTCCGGTTCCTCGACGTCGTTTTCAAGGGCCATCAGGCCGTCTTTGCGGGCCTTGTTGAGCAGTTCGTACATCATCTTTAAGGAGTCGATGTAGGCCTGCTTGCTGTATTTGGAGCCGGTGAAGACACCGACGATGCCCCCGGCAATCTGAGTGAGGATGTGGAGGGGGTTGGCAATGAGGATGGTGCCGATGGCAGCGCCGCCGATCATGATTAGTTCGGAGGGCTGGAGGAGGACGCGGATGTTGCCGTGCTCCATGAGGTAGCCGGCGGCCACTGCGCCGAAGACAACCACGATGCCGATGATGGCAAACATAGGTCAGGTCAGTTGTTTCCGGATGAATGGGCCACACCTGCGGCGAGCGCGCGACCCTGCGGCGAGAGTTGATTTCCGCCGGGTGCGGGTTGCGCCCGCTGCAGAAGGGATTCGACGGTATCACCGGCGATTGCGACGGCACGGCCCATGGAGGTCGCCACGGATAATTCCTCTCCCCACCATGGGATGGTGGCACTGGCCATCATTTTGAGCACGCGTTGGCTAATGCTTTGTACGGCGTCGTCGCCGCAGCCGCTCAGGATCACAAGAAATTGAGCTTTACCCCAGCGGCCTACGAAGTCCGCGGGCCAAACTGCATTTCTCAGGGTTCGAGCCAGCACCAGCAGCATGGAAGTGGCCGCCTCCTGCCCATAGTGGGCACGGAATTGGTCGAACTCGAGGACCTCGACGCAAAAGACGCCAAAAGGAATTTGAAGCTCGGCGAACGTACCCAGCATTTCGCGCAAGTGGGATTGCATCATGGCCTGGTTGGGCAATCCGGTAATGTCATCGAGACAGCCGCGCTCTTTCATGCTGCGGTCGTTGGGGTCAGGACCGGCTACGGCGAAGTCGCCTTCAAACGTCTGGATGAGGCCGATGATGGAACCTTGTTTATCGCGCAAAGGGATTGCCCAGGAATGCACTGGAGTGCGATGTCCGGACTTGTGGTGAATGAAACTCATGGCTTCGACCGGCCGGGCGGCATGGAGTGCGGTTGCTATCGGGCATTTCCCGGTGCACATTTCACATCCGATCTGGTTGCAGTGCAGAAGAACGTTTTCCGCGCAGGAGTGGCCGAGGACATCGATGCGGGCGTAGCCGGTGATCTGTTCCGCTCCGTCGCTCCAGAAGACAATTTTTTTCTGCAGGTCGAGCACGCTCACGCCGATTTGCAGACCATCGAGGATGTTGCGGTAGGTCTCGGGATCGGAGAAGGCCGGCATAGGAAGAGTGGTGCTGTTTGTTCATCGGCAAAAAGCAGGCTTACTTCAGGGTGGAGACGGCAGAATGGGGAGCCTTGGGCTGAAAAGCCGGGTTTGCAGCGGTTTCGGGCGGAATGGCACTTTAGGGACAGCGGAGTAGCACGAGAGTGCCATTTGCAGAATCTTGCGTGGAGTTTAATTTCGCAAGTGAGCAGTTCTGGGGGAGGGCTGCCCGGGCGCCTCGGTCTCGAAAGAGATTCGAGGCGCTCGTTATTTTTGGGTAGTACGTCGCTTAGCCAATTTTCTTCCTGCCAGCATCTGAGAACTCGTTCCGTCCCTGACGGGACTCGCTTCCATCATGGTGGTTCTCCCCGCACTTACGTGCGGGGCTAATGAATATCGTCGCTGGCGCGACTCACCCTCCCGAACGATCATTAGAGATCAGTTGGTTGAGATGGTGAAGTTGACGGTGATCTTGGCTTGGGTTTCGACCGGTTCGGCACCCTCGAAGTGCGGTTTGAAGTGCCATTGCCGGACTGCGTCCTGGGCTGCGGAAGCCAGGATGTGTGGGCCGCTGACCACGCGCAGATTCTGGATAACCCCATCTTTGCTGATCATCGCCTGCAGAATCACTGACCCTTGTACTTTCATCTGCCGTGCCAGCAGGGGATAGCTGGGCTGCACGGGACGGGTCACGATGTCGGAGGCATCGGCAGAAATTTGGACGCGTTCGGCGGCAAAGGTGGTTGCAGACGCGGCGGTCTGGGTATCGGCGGTGACGGGTTGGGGCACTGGTTGCGTCGGTGTGCCTGGTTGCAAGTCCACACGCACGGAGCTGCCTACGGGCCGAATGGTGCGATGCGAATCGCCGGCGACGACCTCCACATCGAGTGGGGGCAATACCGTCCGCGTCGCCGTAGCCTCCGCAGGAGGCGGAGTGGAGGGAGCAGGGGTTACGGCTACGGCGGCTGCCGGGCGCCTCGGTTGAGATTTTGATCTAGATTTTAATCTGGCCGCGGTTAACGACTTGGCGGCGGGGGCCGTGGGCTTCGCCGGAGCGATTGTTGCGACGGGGGGACTCTCGACGGGCTGATCGGATTCGGCTTCTGGTGAGTCCGGAAACCAGAAGTCGCGATCGTGCCAGATTACGATACCCAAAGCCAGCAGAAGCAGACAAAGCGAACCGGCCATCAATCTGCGCTGCTTGGGGTCTTCGGGCGCGCGCTTTGGAGAATCTGACAGGAGGGCGCGATCCGTCTTTGGTACGAAAATGTTGAGATTCGGCATGGTGGAAACAGGAACCGCCGCCGGGGGAGGCTGGCGCTTGCCTAGTATGCCTCGAAACTGTTCAGAAGACCAGCAAAAGGTGGGGTCCAACCGGAGTTCGAGGGTATGATTCGCAGATCGGCCGGATGAGGAACCTGATGCCGGCGAAACTTTCAGAAGTCTCATAAATCCAATGCTTTGGGTCGTACCGTAAACCGTTGTTGCCAGGACACATTCGGGTCGAAGGCAGATTCTTCTGTGAAGGTCACAGCATGAAAAACAACGAACGCAAGATGGATGAAAAGAAGTTCCGACAAATCGGCAGGCGCGAGTTGCTGAAGCTGATGCCGGTGCTGGCGTTGGGGGCATTCGCGGTTCCCAGCCTGCAGGAAGGGTTGCTGAAAAAGGGGTTGGGGTTCAGCGACTGGGCTTCGGCACGGCTGTTCCGGTCCGGTCATTTGGCGCCGACTTTCGATGATGCCGAGCTGACACCGTTTGCTAAGTTTCCTATCAACGGGTATGACGTCGACGATCCGGGAGTGATATTTGAGAACTGGACGCTGACCGTCAGCGGAGCGGTTAAGAAGCCTGGGGACTACAAGCTGGCGCAGGTGCAGGCGCTGCCGCGCTTTCGGCAGAACACGCGACACATTTGTGTCGAAGGGTGGGATGTGATTGGACGATTCGGCGGGGCTCGGCTTTCGGATTTTCTGCAGATGGTGGGAGCCGATTTGACTGCAGGATTCATCACGGTAAATTGTGCCGACGACTATTATGAATCGCTGGATATGGAGACGGCGCTGCATCCGCAGACTTTGCTTTGTTACGAGATGTACGAGCAGCCGCTGACGCGGGCGCATGGGGCGCCGCTGCGGTTGCAGATTCCCACCAAGATTGGATACAAGCAAGCGAAGTATTTGACCGACTTGAAAGTTACGCACGTGCTGGATCGAGTCGGGTACTGGGAAGATCAGGGGTATTCGTGGTTTTACGGATTGTGACGATTTGTGGCTGAGGCGTCTTGGCTGGTGCCGGCGGCGGGGGTGAGGACGCCGACAGCCGCGGGGACGGCGGCGCTACTCGGAGGTTTTCAATGAATGGGGCAGTCATCGAAATCATTCAGGCTAAGGGCAAGAATGCTGACGGCGAAGAGGATGCGCCTTTGCTGGTAGGACGGGCCGTGTATGAGCATCCCTTTGTGGTGCGGCTGTGCCACTGGCTGAATACGGTGTCGCTGTTTGTGATGGTGGGGAGCGGGCTGCAGATTTTTCGCGCGTTCCCCAGCTTCGGAGCCAAGATTCCGCAGAAAGATTTGCTGCATTGGCCGCGGGCATTCGCCATCGGGGGATGGCTCGGTGGGGCGCTGCAGTGGCATCTCACCTTTATGTGGATCTACATCGCTACCGGGCTTCTTTATCTTGGCTACCAGCTTTTCAGCGGGAACTACCGGCAGGTGTTGTTTACGCATCGCGATATCGCGGGCGTATTGCCGATGGTGAAGCATTATTTCTTCTTTGGTCCGAAGCCGCCAGTTCGGGAGGCTTACAACCCGCTGCAGAAGCAGGCTTATACAACAGCGATCGGGCTGGGAGTTTTGTCGGTGCTTACTGGGCTCGCGGTGTGGAAGCCGGTGCAGTTTTCGTGGTTGGCGTGGATGATGGGAGGGTTCCACTATGCGCGCATCTGGCATTTCGTTGTGATGTGGGCGATCTTGTTTTTTGTGCTGGGACATCTGGTGATGGTGATTCTGCATGGGTGGGGCAATTTCGTTTCGATGGTTACGGGGTGGAAGAGAGATCCGGAGTACTGAGGACCTTGGACGTCAGACCTTGGCCTTACGATGCGAGTGGGGGACCGCTAGCTAGATGTCCGAACCAGGCATGGTGTTGAACAATCCGGTGCAGATTGGGACGCGCGAGCAGGATCTGATTTTGAGCGTGCAGCGCGGGCAGCATGAATTGTTCTATGAGCTGGTGCGGCCTTATGAGCGGCGGGTTTACGCGGCGGCGCTGGCGATTTTGCGGAATGAGCAGGATGCCGAGGATGCGGCGCAGGAGGCGATGCTGAAGGCGTTTGCGAATATCCGGCAATTCCGGGCCGAGGCGCGGTTCAGTACGTGGCTGATCCAGATTACGGTGAATGAGGCCCTGATGCGCCGGCGAAGGGAGCGGACAGTGGTCATGGAAGGCATAGATGGGCATCGATCCGGCCGCGGGGACGAAGAGAACGAATATGCGCCCCGGGATTTTGCTGACTGGCGCGAGATTCCCTCGGAAGCGCTGGAGCGCAAGGAAGTGCGGCAGCGGCTGGCGGAGGCTTTGGGGATGCTCGACCGAAAGTATCGAGAAGTTTTTGTGCTGCGCGATATGGAACATCTGAACATTCAAGAGACAGCCGAGGCGCTGGGGATCACAGTGGCCTCGGTGAAGACGCGGTTGTTGCGGGCGCGGTTGATGCTGCGCGATCTGCTGGCTGCGGGATGGGAGCAGGGCTGGTTCAGCCGGCTGCCGTTCGAGAAGGGGAACAAGCCATGGTAGACCAGAAAATGTTGAACTGCGAACAGGTTTGGAGCGAGATTTCGAATTACGTGGACAGGGACGTGGAGGCTGGACTGCGCTCTGCGATGGACGAGCATTTCCGGACGTGTGCGCGATGCGCTTCGGTGCTGGCGGGGACGCGGAATGTGGTCCGGCTTTATGGGGATGAGCGGATGCTGGAGGTGCCGGCGGGTTTCGGGCAGAGGTTAGAGAAACGGCTGGCGAGGAGTGCTTCTGTCGGCGGGCGAGCATGGTCGAGTTGGTCGGCCTGGCTGGTGCCAGTGGCGGCTTTGGTGTTGATCACGGGAAGCGTGTTATTGACTAACTCGCTGAGCGGCGGACGCTCGCATCAGGCGGAGCCTGCTAATAACATTCCTCCTGATCTGGTGGTCGTGGTTTCGGATGGATCGAAAGTTTTTCACGTGGCGGGATGTCCTTACATTCATGACAAGGCTTCGGAGCGGACAACTACTGCTAAGGAGGCGATGCGGGATGGGTATGTGCCTTGCACGCGATGCTTGCGGCAGTATTTGAAGACGGGGCTGGGTGGGCATTCTGGCGCGGAGGTTGCTGAGAATGCAGCGGCGGATGCGGACGACGAAGGCGAGCAAGTTCTTAGTACCGCTGGACACTAGACGCTGACGCGGGCCGAGTGGCCCGCGCCTGCATTCCGGACGACGGACTAGTTCGGCTTCATCTGGTCGTTCTTCATGGTGTCGTCTTTCTTCATGTCGTCCTTCTTCATGCTGTCGTCTTTCTTCATTGTGTCTTTCTTAGCCGTCTTCTTGGCCTTCTTGTCGTTCTTCGTCTCATCTTTCTTCATTGAGTCGTTTTTCATGGAGTCGTCTTTTTTCATCTGATCTTGCTTGGTGTCGTCTTGCTTCATGGAATCCTGGCTGGTGGATTGGGCGAAGGCTGCCATTGAGGCGGCCAGGAGGCATGCTAGCGTCAGAGTGCTGAGGATCTTCTTCATGGTTTTCTCCTTGGAGGTATCGAGTTCGGTTGTCCGGCAGGTTGGACCTGCAGGCTGAGATGGGATTCGCTGGGGGGCCGGGAAGTTACAGAGAAGAATCAAAATCTTTAACCACGGAGGGCATGGGGGATCACGGGGTAGAGCTCAGCGCCCCGAGGAATTCTGTGGCTGAAACTATCGTCGCCTGGCGGGGGAACACTTTATCCATCAAAGCGGCGTGGACTTCGGCGTCCTGGTCGGCGCAGCAGTCTTTTATCACGATCAGGCGGTAGTCGGAGTCGGCGGCGTGGCGGAGCGTAGAGAGGACTACGCCGCTGGTGGAGATTCCGAACAGGATTAGCGTTTCGATATCTTTGGCGCGGAGGATCATGTCGAGATCCGTGCCGGCGAAGGCGCCTACGCGATGTTTGGTTACGATAATGTCATTCGCCTCGGGGGCGACTGCCGCATGAATCTCGCGGCTTGGGCCGGCGAAGAGCTGCTGGCGTTGCGCTGAGGTTTTGATGGTGCTGAAGGCGGCGTTGCGCGGGCTGATCTCGGGGAAGTTGGGACGGAAGCCGACCTGCACGTAGATTACGGTCAGGCCGGAGCTTCTGGCTTGGCGCAGGACGCTGGCGACGCGAGGCAGCATGTGCTCATCTTTAACGTAATTGGAGATGATGCCGGTCTGGTAGTCCATGCAGAGCACGGCTGAGTGCGAGGGATCGAAGGAGAGTTTGGTTGTCATCTTCTCAGCAGGTTAGTTGGTCGCGGGAGATCTTCAGGCCGCTGAGATTGCCTAGCGCGGTTACGGCAACGGACTCTGTTTTGAAGAATTCCTGGGCCAGGCTTTGGAGATCGTCAGACGTTACGGCTTCGATTTTTTCGATCAGTTCGTCGAGGTCCTGGAAGTGGTCGAAATACATTTCCTGGCGGGCGAGGTTTGACATGCGGGCTGTGCTTGACTCGAGCGAGAGCATCAGGCTGCCCTTAAGCTGGTCCTTGGAGCGGCGGAGTTCTTCCTCCGGAACCGGTTGAGTCTTAAGATTATGAAATTCGCTGACTACCGCTTTTACTACCTTGGTCGCCGATGCGAGCGAGGTTCCGGCGTAGACGGCCATGCATCCAGTATCGCGGTAGGGATTGAGGTCGCTGTAGATAGAGTAGGCCAGGCCCTGGCGCTCGCGGATATTCTGGAAGAGACGGGAACTCATCCCTCCGCCGAGCAGGGTGTTGAGGATGTACCCGGCGTGGCGCTTCTCGTGGGCGATGGGATAGGCTGGGACTCCGATGCAGAGCTGCACTTGTTCGAGCGCTTTCTTGTTGCGCAGCACGATGCGCGGGACGATCTTGGGCTCAGGCGAATGGAAACCGTTTTTCGCGGGTTTCAGGTGTTCGAAGTGTTTGACCACCAGATCGACGAACTGGTCGTGGTTGAGATGCCCGGCGGCGGCTACGATTATGTTGCCGGGGGCGAAACGGTGGGTGTAGGTGTCGAGCACGGTTTCGCGCTCGAATTTCTTTACCGTCTCTTTTGTTCCCAGGATCGGTTTGCCGAGAGGGTGGTCTTTCCAGAAGTTTTGGGTGAAGATTTCGTGGACGAGGTAGTCGGGATTGTCCTCGTCCATCTTGATCTCTTCGAGGATTACGCCGCGCTCGCGGGCGATGTCGTCGGCAGTGAATGTTGGATGGAGCACTAGATCGGTGAGAATATCGAGCGCGACCGGGACGTGTTCGTCGAGCACCTTGACGTTGAAGCAGATGCATTCTTTGGAGGTGAAGGCGTCCATGTTGCCGCCGATGGAATCGACCTGGCGGGCGATCTCCTCGGCAGTGCGGTGCCTGGTGCCTTTGAACACCATGTGCTCGATAAAATGGGAGATGCCGTTCGATTGCGGGGTCTCGTCGCGGGAACCGGTTTCCAGCCAAATGCCGATGGAAGCCGAGCGGATGTGCTCCATCTGCTCGGTGATCACGGTCAGGCCGTGGGGTAAGACCTGACGGCGGATGTTGCGGACTTCTTTTGGCATGGCTTGTTCTCTATATTCTTACACATCTGAGGGGGTGGGGCGGGGTGTGCGAGAATTAGAGGGTTAGGTATTTAGAATCAGCGAGTTGCGGGTATGTGGCGAGGTTGTGCAGTAGTCCCCTGAGCCACATCTGAGGCTGCTGCTCACTAAACCGGGGAGGGTGAATCGTGGCGTTTTATAGGCGCATAGCGGTTCCAGTTCTTTTGTTGGGAAGTTGGTGTTTTGGACAGGTACAGCTTAGGTTCAACGATGGCCCCAGAAAAATCAAAGACGTTCTGGACAAGGCTCACTTGTCGGGTTCTATCGTTTATTCCTACGACTGCAAGGTCGCCCGTTCGCGATTTCCAGTTCCTCCGAACGTGTATGCGCCTCGGAGCGCAGGCTCTCCCGTGGAAGTTTTGCGACAGATGTTCTCGGGTCATTCAGAAATGCAGGTCACGCAAGACCCGAGTGGAATTGTTCGCATAGTCCAGAAAGACGTGCCGACCGACATTCTGGATGTCAAGATTCGCCACATTGTGTTCCCGCCTCGAACGTCTGACCCGTATCAGCCGAACGAGCCGGATAGGGCATTGCTAATCATTCTTTCCAGCCCAGAGGTGCTCTCATTTGAGAAGGAGCGCGACATTGTTCCACCAAGCTTCGGGTTGGATGGGATCGTAAGATCGGACCTACCATCTGTGCCCGGGGAGTTGCGTGACGTTACTCTCTCGCAAGCGCTAGACTACGTGCTCAAGACTCTTCCAGGGTATTGGATCTACGAGAATTGCACCACTGAAGACGGTCGTGGCACAGTCAATTTCCGCTTCTACTAGAACTCCGTGAGCATGGGTCTACCTCCCACATCATCGCTGCTGGGTATGGACCGGGGGGAGATCACTGCGCTGGTGAGCGAGGCGGGGGAGCCGAGCTATCGCGCCAAGCAGATCGTGGATGCGGTGTACCAGCAGCGGGTAGAGACGCTGGAGGAGATTTCTACGTTGCCGCAGGGGTTTCGGGAAAAGCTGGCGGAAGGCGGCGTGACGGTTGGGGCAGCGCGGATTGAGAAGAAATTTGTTTCAGTGGATGGGACGGTGCGGTATCTGATTGGCTTTGCGGATGGGCAGAGTGTGGAGACGGTTTGGATGCCGGAGGGGGATGGCGGGGAAGCTGGGGACGGGTCGGAGGCTGGGGTAGAGGCAGAGACTGGTATAGGTACCCCAAGGGCTAAAGCCCAGTTCCAGATGGGTGATTCAGGCGCAGGCCTGCTCCACCCGCTCTTACAGAACCGGAAAGCGGTTGGCCGATCGACGATTTGCATTTCCAGCCAGGTAGGGTGCGCGGTTGACTGCCAGTTTTGTTTGACTGCGCTGCTCGGGGTTAAGCGCAATCTTACTGCGGGTGAGATTGTGGGGCAGGTTTGTGCGGTGCTTAAGGATCAAGACGTTTCGCCGCCCGAGGATCGCATCAACCTGGTTTTTATGGGCATGGGCGAGCCGTTTCTGAATTACGAAAACTTTATCAAGGCTTCGCGTTTGTTGGTGGAGGGCGTGGGGATTGCGGAGCGGCGGATGACGGTTTCGACGGCGGGGATTGTGCCGCGCATCCGGGAGTTCGGTGAAGAAAAAATCCGGCCTAAGCTGGCGATTTCTTTGAATGCTTCAAATGATGCGCTGCGCACACGGCTGATGCCGGTGAATAAGAAATGGACTCTGGAGATGCTGATGGCGGCGGCGCGGGAGTTTCCGCTGCGGACTCGAGAGTGGATCACGTTCGAGTACGTGCTGCTTGGTGAAGTGAATGACGCTCCGGAGAATGCCAAGGAAGTGGCGGAGTTGCTGCGCGGGATGCGGTGCAAGGTGAATCTGATTGCGCTGAATCCGGGGCCGGGAATTGACTTTACGATTCCCAGCGCGGAGAGCGTTGCGGGATTTCAGAAGATTCTGCGGGAAGCGGGGATTCCTGCATTTGTGAGGCGTCCGCGGGGACGGGATATCTACGCGGCTTGCGGGCAGCTCAAGCGAACGGTTGAGGTCGCCACATCACGGGAACCCCGGGATCAGACGATTGCTGCGGCGCCGGAGGGATGACTGGGATCTCGACGCGGATGGTGGTTCCCAGGTTTGGGTCTTGTCGCCAGAGAATCCTTCCCTGATGCTGTTGCAGAATACCCTGACATGCGCTCAATCCGAGGCCCGATAGAGTTTCCGGGGAATCGATATCGGGTGCGACGTTTCCAAGTGTCTGGTTGCTGGTGGAGGCGAAGTTGGAGTCGGAGATGTGGATGATGGCAGTGCCGTTTTTGGACTCCGCGGATATGGTGAGAGTTCGGCTGCCTCGCTGTCCGACTGAATGAAGCGCGTCATTGATGATCTGCACGCAGACCTGGAGCAACTGATTGGAATCTCCGCGAACCAGCAGCAGTTCTTGCGGATATTCGGTGCGGACCTCGATTTTGAGAGCTTGCCACTGAGGTTGCGAGAGTTTGACGGCGGTGCGCAGCAAGGTGTTGAGATCCACGGGAGCCATGGCAGCCGGGCCCTGTTTGGCAAAACTGAGGAGACTGGCCACTAGCGAGCGAGTACGGCGGGCATGCTGGCCGATTCTCCCCGCCAGTTCGCTCTGTTCTGGAGTGAGAGGCGTGCACAGCAGCAGATCGGAATAACCCAGCATGGCCGTGATGGGATTGTTGAGTTCGTGAGCGGCGCCGCCCAGCAGTTGGCCGATTGAAGCGAGTTTTTCCGATTCTGTGATCTGGGCCTGCAAACGTTTCAGGTTGGTGAAGGACTCGCGCGAGTGAGTTAGCAGGCGTAGCAATTCCCAATCGAGCAGGCGCTGGCGCACGAAGACCATGGCACCCATGAGAACAGCGGCGGCCAGGGTCAGGACCACGCGGAACGAGCGGATGCGCGGGGGAACTGCCTCATCGAGCATCGCCCACGCGGCGAAGATGGGAAGCGAAAAGGCCGCGATCATGCCCAGCCGGGCGAGCCATACGCCGTGCGAGGTGGAAGTGGAGCGGACGCCGGCTTGCGGCTCGCGTTCGTGGGTCCGCAGACCGATGATGGTGATCCAGGCCATGGAGACCGCGAGGGGAATGTCGTAGAGGCTTCCGCTGTAATAGCTGTGACGGCCGATCGCCCAATTGGCGAGGTGAGAGCTTGCCGCGTAGGTGAAGCTGGCTCCGAACAAATTGGCGTAGAAAATTTTCCATCCACCCTTACTCCCTATCCAAGCCAGGAACAAGGTGCTCAGAAACGCAGCCTTTTCGATCAGGTACAACGAGTTCAGATCATCGTTGTAGGCCGGAACGTTGGGCACGACGTATTGCCAAGGGATAACGATCAGGACGTAGAGATAGACCCACCAGACCATCATCAGGGCAAAATCGAGGCGGCGGAGACGCGCGGCGTACTCATCCTGCGGAGCATGAGGACGGAGCGCAAGAGCCGCCATCAGAGGCACGATGTGCAGGAAGAGGATCATATCGCCGGCGCACAGGTCGGGGACATCGGTGCGAAGCCAGACTTCGTAATAAATCCACACGAACTGGTAGGTGAACCAGAGGCCCATGCCGGTGGCGAGGAGTGTCCAAAACAGGCGCAGGCGGCCGCGTGAGCGGACAGCGTGAGGAATGAGGGAAACCGTTCCGGAAAACAGCAAAAGGCACTGCATCACATCGCTGAGAGCGGTGAGGCGAAAGGACTGAGGGAGCACCAGCGCAGCCACGACTAAGGTCGCAAGGCAGGCTGCGACCGCAGCGGTCCAGAGTTTGGCATAGGTGCGCAAGAGCAGGGAGCCTCGGTGTCATTCTAAACTGGATTGGAAGAGGTTCGGGTTACGGAAGTAACCGGAGCGTTGGGTGGGGAGCGAGTGTGGCAGCTAGCCAGCGAAAAGTTTTGCTTGCTCCCGGTCTTTCTTATCAATAATATGCGAGACATTTCTGTTACCCTGACAGTTCCACGCGCTCGGGCGCGGAGTTGACTCGATTTGCACGCTGAAGGCAATCGCCGTTTTATTGGAAGGCCGCCGGCTCCAGCTGATCCCAGTGAGATTCGCCGAATCGAGCGCTGGCTGGCGACGGCACGCGTGTTTCTGGCGGCTTCCGCTCTGGTTGCGATTTATATGGACCCCACGCAGCTGGGAAATTCCCCGGCGGCCTATGGTTTGTTGGGGTTCTACATGGGAAACAGCATTCTGGTGCTGATGTTGCTGCGGCGCCGGAAAGCGTCCACCTCCAGGTTTCGGATTCTGGTGCACGCGGCGGATATTGTGTGGCCAGCGTTCATCTCGGTATTTGGGGACGGTCCGAGAAGCCCGTTTATCCTGTTTTTTGTTTTCGTGCTAACGGCGGCGGCTTACCGGTGGGGCTTGTGGGAGACGCTCAGCACGGCCGGGGCGGAAGTCGTGTTGCTGTGGACAGAGAGCTTCTTGCTGTTCCACGTGTGGTTAGCCCACGGGAAAACCCTACCCTGGCATATCTTTGCTGGCCTCCGGATGAATACGACGGAGTTCGAGCCGAAGCGCCTGTTCATGCTTTCGGTGTACTTGCTGGTGATGGGATTGCTGCTGGGCTACCTGTCGGAGCAACAGAAGCACCTGCGGGCGGAGAAGGCTGTGGTGACCCGCATGCTGTCGAAAGTCCGGGTGGATGCTGGGCTGACGGGTACGCTGCAGCAAATGAGCCGGGAAATCTTAGCGATGTACGGAGCGCGGCGGCTGCTGATGGCGTCGCAGGAGATTCACAGCCACCGAACCTTTCTGGGTGAGGTGAGCTGTGGGGACGTCGAGGCGTCCGATTTTACGTGGCTGGATCCTCGACCACGAGAGGCTAAGACGTATCTTGAGGATTTTCCGGGAGAGGCGTTTTACGCCACCAGCGAGGGGGAGCGCTGGTCGCTAATTGCGCTGGATCGCGAGGGCAACCAACTGCCGTCGCCCTCAACCGATTCGCTGGTTCGATTGAAAGAGCGCCAGTCGTTCCAGTCGGTGGTTGCGGTTTCATTTGTCTTCGGAGGGGAATGGCGGGGGCGCGTGCTGGTGTTTGATCCGTCATTGCAAGGCGATACGCAAGAAGAGCTGCGCTTTCTGCTCGATCTTTTCCGTCAAGTGGGCCCGGCGGTTTATAACGTCTACCTGCTGCATCGGCTGCGGCGCCGGGCTGGGGCCGCGGAGCGTGCCCGCTTTGCGCGAGAACTGCACGACGGTGCGGTGCAATCGCTGATCGCCGTCGAGATGCAGGTAGATGTTCTGCGACGGCAGGCCGAGACTTCACCGGCGGTGGTGGGCGGCGAACTGGGCCGCATCCAGGGCTTGCTGCGCGAGGAAGTTCTGAAGCTGCGGGAACTGATGCAGCAGATGAAGTCGATCGATGTGGATGCACGCAGATTCCTTCACCTGGTGACCGACACGGTGGAGCGGTTTGAGCGGGAGACCGGAATTTCGGCGCGCTTCGTGACCGATAGTGCGAAACTTGAGATGCCTGATAAAGTCTGCCGAGAACTGCTGCGGATTGTGCAGGAAGGGCTGGTGAACGTGCGCAAGCACAGCCAGGCACGCCATGCGCTGGTGCGGCTGAGTTCACATCCCAGCTATTGGAGTTTGACGCTGGAAGATGACGGTAGAGGGTTCCCGTTTTCGGGGCGCCTGACCCAGGAGGAACTCGAACAAATGGGCAAGGGGCCGATGATTATCAAAGAACGTGTACGTTTAATTGGGGGCTCACTCACGATAGAATCAAATCCCGGAACAGGGACACGCCTGGAAATCAGGGTTCCGAAGAGTGGAGAAGTTTCCGATGAACTTTAAGAAGTCACAGCCTGTACGAATCGTGATCGCCGATGACCATCCTATCTTCCGGGATGGCCTGCGGCGTCTGCTGGAAGCAGAACCGGATTTGAAGGTGATGGGCGAGGCCTCGGACGGAGCGGAAGCGGTAAAACTGGCGCGGCAATTGAAGCCGGACATTCTGCTGCTGGATCTGGCAATGCCGCGGCATCCGGGACTGGAGGCTTTGCGGGATCTGAGCGTGGGGACGAATTCGACTCCAGTGCGAGTGATCCTGCTGACGGCGGCGGCGGAGAAAAGCCAGATTGTAGAAGCGCTGCAGTTGGGCGCGCGCGGCGTGGTGTTAAAAGATTCGGCCACGCAACTGCTGCTGAAAGCGATTCACACCGTGATGTCGGGCGAATACTGGGTGGGACGCGAGAGCGTTTCGAACCTGGTGCAATATTTGCGCACGCTGGTGCAGTCTTCGAGTGATGAGGCGCGGCAGAAGAAGTTTGGCTTGACGCCGCGCGAGCTGGAGATTGTGGCGGCGGTGGTGGCGGGATACTCGAATAAAGAGATTGCGGAATACTTCAAGATCAGCGAAGACACCGTGAAACACCATCTGAGCAATATTTTTGACAAGCTGGGGGTGTCGACCCGGCTGGAGTTGGCTCTGTTTGCGGTAAACCAGTCGCTGCCCCTGAAAAGCATTGGCTAATAAGGACTTACGGGATTGTCTACGAGTAACCCGGGGGTGGCACTTACGGGCTATTGGCGAGGCGGGGCTTAACACTTATCATTTGTCCACGACCAGCCTCGGGGAGAAACTGTCCGGCGCATGTTTGGGAGCTCTTTCCCCCTTGTTGGTATGAGGGGGGTCTGGTTAAGACAAATTTTTAAGGAGACGGAGCCCGTGGCAAAACTTTGGCAAGTTCTTTGGAACGATGAGAGTGGTCAGGATATCGCCGAGTATGCGGTGATGCTGGCTGTGATTCTTGTAATCGTCGTGGGCACAGTTCGGCTGATTGGCTCGAACGCCAACAATGTGTTCTCCAACGTTGGCAGCGCCATCCAGTAATAAATAAACGGGCGATTGACCGTCGAGATCTGCACAGGCGCGCCGCCGGGCGCGCCATTTGTGTTTGCGCCAGAGGTTTGCGACGGAGCGGCAAGGTCGAGCTGCGCTCGACCGGACAGCCGAGGGCGGCTGTCCCACACAAGCATTTTGATAAAGGGAGCGCTCTTACTTTGAGGAAGGCGAAGGCGAGGTAAGCGCGACCTTCTCGCTGCCAGGAGTTTGGAGTCTGGTGAGGAAAGGGAAGAATGGAGTGATCTCGAAGGGGATATTTTCCCGGGCAGAGGTTAGGGCCACGGGCTTCGCCTTAGCCAGTTCCACCTGATCGCTCCAGGGATCGAGCTTGATGCGTCCGCCGAGAGGGAGCGCGGCGATCTGATCGGCGCGCTTGGGATCGAGTTGTGGCGCGGAAGCCAGCAGCGCCGACATGCGAATATCCTTGCCCTCAGCGAAGCTATTGCCCATATGCGGGCGAATCAGGTTGGGCAGCTGGGGCGCGTGTTCCTGTAAGGACTTCAGGAATAACCCGGCACTGCCTAATTTGTCTTTATAGGGAGAGTTCTTCAGTAGTTCGAGAGCTTTGGTATCTGCCGCTTCTTCCTCGCCCGGCCGGTGTTTGAAATCCATGCGTTGAAACGAGTCCTGATCGGGGAAGAACATGCGGTCGTTGAACGCGAGCTTCGTGTCGAGCTTGTGTCCCAGCACGATGTGAGCGAGCTCGTGCGCCAGGACCATGGCGAGCGAGGCTTCGTCGGGAAGCACATCGAGCAGGCCTCGACTGATCACGATCGTGCGCCCAATGGTGAATGATTCCAGCGGCGAGGTGAGCAGGACACGGCAACGGATATCGCCCTGCAGATCAATGTTATTGGTGACCAACAGGTTGTTGACCACAGTCAGAAGAATCTTATCGACCTCGCCGGGAGGCGCGAGGAGGCCGATTTTCTGCAGGCGCTCGACGGCGTTGTCTTCCGCCTGCCGTTCCCACATGCGCTCGGCGACTACAGGACTGGCGTCGGCAGCGGCTTCGCTCTGATCCTTCACCGAAGAAGCGTCCTGAGGAGAATCCACCAGAATTTGAGTGAACTCTGAATTTTTGGTCAGGGCTTTCAGGTCGTATCCCCAGAGACGAGTCTGGGCGCGGAAGTGCATGCTCTTGGAGACGCCGGACTTGAGGTCTGACTCTTCGCTGTAGACATAGGCGGGCAGCCAGGTTCCCGGACGCAGATTTAAACGCCAACTGTCGAAGTGCAGGTAGAAGCTGGTCTTGGGGTGGGGAGAATAGGTTCCGTTGAAGCGAACCACGTTGTAATCCTGATCTTCAACCCAGATTCTGCCCAGGAAGCGGGCCATGCCTGCGTCTGCCCGCGGTTCAACATCGATTACCAGGCAGCGCACTTCTCCGAGAAACTCACGGCGCACGAAAGTGAATTTGTAGTACTTCTTTTGGAAATCGGTATCGAGGATCACCATCTGGGCAAAGCCCAGCGGGAGAAAATGCAGGGAGTAGAGACCGGTGAGCTTTTTGACCATCCGTTGGCCGAAGCCGGGCTGGCCGACGAACGAGGTGTCTTCCGGGCCGTCGCTCATGTCCAGGCGTCCCAGGAAATACTGGTCTTTTACTGGGACCGCGTTGCCGTCTTTGTCGGCCTTAAGATCCTGCACATAAGTCTCGACCATGGGATGCATGTGGCGCATCTGGGCCAGGAAGAGGTGTTCGCGCTGGACGGTGCGGTCGATGACATCGTTGAACGAAGCTGGAGGCGGACCGGACGGCGTATCCGCGCTTTGTGTTGCCGAGGCCGGACTGGAGACCGCGGACGGCGGTGTGGTAGACGCTGGGTCCTGCGCCACCGCCGGCAAAAACCCGGCCAAAAACAGAAAGAACGAAAGTGAACCTACCTGAGAAATACGCATAACACCCTTCCGGGAGCAACTTACGCGATCTGAAAAATGATGTGCACAACCACGGTGGAGTCGGTCGGCTGGCCATCCTTCACTGCCGGCTTGAAGTGAATCTGTTCTGCAGCCTTGACGGCATTGTCGTCGAGACCGTGACCCAATCCGCGGACCACGCGCACCACCCGGAGTTTACCGGAGGCTTCCAGAACCACTTCCAGAAGGACTTCGCCCTCAATCCGCAGGCTCCGAGCCTCTTGAGTATAGACGGGAGTTGGCTTGGAAAGGATTTCCGCAGGCAGAATTTTGGCAGGGGCTGCCGCTACCTGAGAGTGCACCGTGGGCGCCGCCGGCACATCGGCGCTGGCAAAGCCGCTGGGCTGAACCGTGCCCGCAGGCCGCGGCGGAGGTGGAGTGGCTGTGCCGTTGCCGAAGCCTGTGCTTACGACCACGCCGGGCACGCCCTTGGCGCCGCCAGTTCCGTTGCCATCGCCAGGTCCGGATGGGAGGTCGAAAGATCCGAGCGCTGCTACATTTACTGCCTTCGTTTGACCAGCCTTGGCGGGGAGTCCGTTCGGGTCACCGAAGCCCCCTGTCTGCACCTGTGAAGGCGCACGCGCAATCGTGGGCGCTTCCGAACTGCCGGTGGAAAATACGTTTGTCTTCACTGCTTGTTTCGGAATGACGGGCGCGGGCGCGGGAGGCAGCGGATCTAATTTCTTGGTGGCGATGGCGACTACGGGAGCAGGAGCTTCCTCAACCTTCACAGGGGTTTTCGGCTGGGGCGCGGGCAGACGCAAGGCGTCGACGGGCGGATCCACTTTGGCGACGACCACCGGCTGCGGGAGCTGGCGCACCGGTTGTGGCTGATGGTTGACGGGAACCGGAGTGCTGACCAGTTCAACCGACCGGAACGTGTGCTCCGGAGCGGATACGACCTGGGGATACAACAATCGCACCCACACCAGGAGCGCGACAGCGGTGGCCTGCAATCCAGTGCTAAAAACGAATTCGGTCCAAGGTTTTCTCGTCTCTGGAAGCGGGGAGAAGAGCATCTCTTGGGAGGCGGAAGAACTCATAGCCTTTACTCGTCCGTCGTTCAAACCCCGGTTGGGGGATGAAAGTTTCTCACTTCCCGGCAGTGTGGGGCTCCCGGAACTGCAAGGGGTCGAGGAGGTCATAGTTTACTACCTCAGGGCAGGCTGCCAATATTAAAATCTGCACGGCAAAGGCCACTTCGGTAGCAAACTGGGAAGTCTATCCTGCTGATGTTTCAGTTACTTATGCCGAGGTTTAGGGCGATGGGCGGGGACCGGACAAGAAAGAGAAAAAAGTTACACTTGAAGCGCGGGTTTTACTTCGCGACATTTTCCACACTTCTGGCCTGTACTTCCGGCCTCTGTTAGTTCAGCACCGCACTACCTTGGGACTCGCGATCCCTTTGGTTGCGTTACGCGTGTCGACGACCAACTGGGCCTCGCCGACGATCTTTTTGTAATCATAGTCAGAGTGATCAGTGACGATCACGATGCAATCGTATTGGCCCAGTTTTTCCAGCTCGGTCCGCTTCATCTGCAAGTCGTATTTGCGTCCCTTCCCGATGAAAGGGAAGTAAGGATCGTGATAGCTGACCTGGGCGCCTTCATGCTGTAGAAGCTCGATGATGGTTAGAGCAGGAGATTCGCGCAGGTCGTCGATATCTTTCTTGTAAGCCACGCCCAGGATGAGGATGCGTGCTCCGTTTACCGATTTCTTGTGCTGGTTCAGTGCCCCACCGATGGAGGAGAGCACGTGATAGGGCATGTTGTTATTAATTTCTCCCGCTAGCTCGATGAAGCGGGTGCGGAAGTCAAATTCCTTGGCCTTCCACGATAGGTAGAAGGGATCGATGGGAATGCAATGTCCACCCAGTCCGGGCCCCGGATAAAAAGGATGAAAGCCGAAGGGTTTGGTGGAAGCGGCTGCGATGACTTCCCAGATATCGAGATTCATCCGCAAGCAGAGCATCTTCAGTTCGTTCACCAGCGCGATGTTGACGCAGCGGTAGATGTTCTCGAGCAGCTTCGTCATCTCGGCTGCGGCGGGCGAGGAGACGGGAACGGTGCGATGGAAGATAGATCCGTAGAGAGCGCCGGCTAATTCCGAGGCTTGCGGATTCACTCCGCCGACGACCTTGGGAATATCACGGCGGGCGACGGTAGTGTTGCCGGGGTCCTCGCGCTCAGGGGAAAAAGCCGCATAGAATTCCTTTTCGGCGTCATTAGAGGTTCCGCGGGCCACTTTCAGCCCCAACTTGTTTTCCTTCTCCAGGATCGGCAGCATGACTTCTTCCGTGGTGCCGGGGTACGTTGTACTCTCTAGCACAACCAACTGGCCGGCCTGCAGATGGGGCGCGATGGCGTGGGTGGTGTCTGTGATGAAGCTGAGGTCGGGTTCGTGATATTGGTTGAGCGGAGTGGGAACGCAGATGATGACCGCATCCATGTCGACGAGCCGAGCGTACTCGGAGGTGGCGGAAAAGCCCTGTGCTTTGGCTTTCTGGATTTCTTCCGCGCTGATGCGGTAGATGTAGGATCCGCCCTGAGCGATGGTATCGACCTTGCGCTTATCAATGTCGAAGCCGGTAACGGCAAACTTTTGTTCGCTGAAGAGCAGGGCCAGCGGCAGTCCAACATAGCCGAGGCCGATGATGCCGATGCGAGCCTGGCGTTGCTGGATCTTGTTCTTTAGCTGATCGTAACCGGCTTGGCCGGCGACTCGACTTGCGGCAGAGTGATTCGTCATCGTGGCGGCTGGTAGTCTCTTCCGGTTGTGAATTTCATTTTCGATTCTAGCACGCACTTGCGAGACCACATGGGGCAGGAAGATTGCGAACTGCTGAGGAATCAGGTTCGTCTTTCTCGAGTCGGGGCCGAGTGGGGGCGAAGTTGGGACGGTGTTAGGAACTCATGAGAATGCTTGGAGCGAGGAGTCGCGGGTATTTGCTCGCCTGGGCACTGCTGGCAGGATTGTCGATCGGCCTGGCTGCAAAAGCCGGAGCCTTTCTTCTGGTGGACGCTCCACGTCCCTCTGACGTGATTCTGGTGCTGGCGGGGGAAACGGACCGGCGTCCGGAACGCGCCCTCGAACTTCTGGCGCAGGGATATGGGAAACGGGTGGTGCTGGATGTGCCGGCGAACGCGAAGATCTACGAGTCCACCGAGATTCAGTTGGCACAGAAGTACATTCAGGATTTGCCGCAGGCGGCGTCGATCAGTATCTGTCCCATCGATGGCCAGTCAACCAAGGATGAGTCGAAGGATGCCGAGAAGTGCCTGGCTCGGGAGGGCGGCAAGAGGGTGCTGATCGTGACGTCAGATTTCCACACGCGACGCGCGCTCAGCATTTTCCGGCGTGAAATCCCTGGGCATGAGTACTCGGTAGCGGCTGCCCGGGACGAAGGACAATTTGGCGTCCGATGGTGGACTCATCGCCAATGGGCGAAGACCCTGGTGGATGAATGGCTGAGACTGATCTGGTGGAAGATCATCGACCAATGGCGATGATGGCTCAGGTTGGGCAAAGCGGCGATCAAGATTTCCACCGACAAGACGCGCCGGATGGCACAAAAACCATTGACTGGCAAGAACATTGGAGGGTACGATGCGTTAACAGACACCAAATTAGTTAATAACGGAGTGTGGGATGGGCATGGCTGCTTTCCGCAAGTTGGTAAGTTGCGTGCTACTGCTGATTTTGCCCGGTTCGCTGATGGCCGCCGATTCGGGTGCGGCTATGCTTTACGCCGATGGCGCTGCTTGGTTGAATGGCAGCCAAGTGCCGAAGTCCTCCGCGATTTTTTCCGGCGACATGGTCCAAACTCGTTCTGATTCAGCAGCCAGCATCCATGCCCCGGGTTCTAGCATCACCGTCCTTGGGGATTCTGTGGTGGAATTTCAGGGCGCTTTCTTGAAAGTGGAACACGGAGCCGTGGCGGTATCCACATCGAAGGGCATGGCTACCACGGCGGGAGATGTCCGAGTCGAGCCGGCTTCCGATGCATCGTGGACCGAATTCAACGTGACTGACACCGACGGTACGGTTCGAATCGTCGCCCGCAAGGGAGACCTGAAAATCACCGACGACCAGGGCACCACCACTCTGCAGCAGGGCCAGGATACGACTCGGGACGAGCAGTCCGACCAGAGCGACAACAGCAAGAAGAAGAATAAGAACAAGAAGCAAGGCGTAGGGGCGGCTCCTGCGGCGGGCGGCGGGTTGCTGGATTCTCCCATTGCCGTGGGCATCGGGGGAGGGGCAATCCTCGGCCTTACAATTTGGGTTCTCCTCCAGGGCGACAGCCCTCTTAGTCCAGCACAGCCTTAGCAAGCCAGGCCCAGCCGAGCTGGGCTCTCAGATTCAAATCTCAATCCATTGTGAAGCGGCTTATTGGGCGACGTCAGAAATTTGTCGCGGACTGGTGCAGGTCTTCCGGCGAGGCCAGAACTTCGACAGGTTTGCTTCGCACCACGCGGCGTCTGCGAGCGGGCTGCGCGAAAGGCTCTGATGCGGCGACAGTGCAGAGCACGTAGAACAGCGCGGCGTTGGCGGGAATCTGCAGATTGAAGTCAAAGGCGCTGTGAACCAGGATCCCACTGAAGCCGAGCGCACAGGCCAGAGTCGTGGCGCCACTGACTTCCTCGGTCCAGTTTCCGATTTTCTTGAAGGCTCGGGTGTAGAGCGTCAGCAAGAACCAGAGCATGGTTCCAAATCCCAACAAACCCATTTCGACGAGCAGTTGCAGGTAGTCGTCGTGCGCCTGATTGACGAAGAAATTGGTGTAGAAGGTGCGAAACTGCGGATACACCACGGGAAATGTTCCCAGGCCCCAGCCCAGGACAGGTTTCTTAAGGAACATGCGAAGGCCGTCGCGGTTGATGTTGAAGCGAGTGTCGCTGGAGATCTCGGAGTGCGACATCCCGACGGTTGCCATGCGGCGGCTGAGTTCGCCGCCGCCGACCCAGATGAGCAAAGCGACCACAATTGCCAGAAACACCGCGATGCCAATGGCGGTACGCAAGCCTCGTTTCTGTTTGACCAGCAAAACCGCGAGAATGACGAGTTCTGTGACAATCGCGAGCATGCCGCCGCGCGATCCGGAAAGAAAAATCGTGCCCACCATGACGGCCGCAACTACGGCGGCCGCAGCGCGGGTCTTCGGGGGAGCCAGCCGGGTCAGCGCCAATACCAGGGGGATGGGAACCAGCATCTCGATCAAGCCCGCGTAATGGTTATGGTTTACGTAGGGACCGTAGATCCAGCCCCCATTGCGGGGCAGCCGCAACCAGTACAACCTGCCATTCGGAGAGATGCCCTGGAGCAACGCAAAACCCGCAATCGCGGCTCCGTAGAGGGAAAAAATACGGGCCAGGCTGCGCGCTTGCGAGTCCCGCAGAAGGGTTTGTCCCGCGAGGAAGCAGAGCAGCGCGTAGCAGAAGTATAAGAGCGCCAGTGAAACCGTATCGTGCGGATACGCAGTGATGTGGAAGACCAGCTGAGAAATGATGAGCAGGCCGAACACTCCCATGGGAAGAAACAGGGGATTCCATCTGATCTTGATTTGGCCTTCCAGGACCTGCTTGCCCATCCACAACAGAAACAGGGCAGCCGAGCCCGCCTCCATCAGGAAGATTGACCAGGGTTCCACCGCGCCGAATGCGAGCGGACCAAACAGAAGCAAGCCGAAGGTCCCGTAGAGCAGGACGGCGCCAGCTTGCTGGGCGCGTTCACTGCCAGGGTTCGCGGTCGTGCTGTTGGCGCTCATGCAATGGAATCCCCGCGAGTCGACGGGCTACTGCTGCTTGGCCGTTAGGCGGAAATCGTCGACCCAGAGCTTACCACGGATCGGACTCCCGGCCGGGATACGGCGGATGTGCAGGACGAGCAGTGTGGTCTCGGCTCCGGTGGTGAACCCTCCGGACGCCGACTTCCAGCCAGACTCTTTCAGTTCGTCGCTGTCCCACAAGATCGCCTGCGTGTATGCATCCTCAACAGTAAGATGCGGGGCGCCGGCACCCTCGAGGTCTTTAGTCTTGTAGTACGCCAAGAATTCGTAGGGTGTGCTGGGCTCAACCGCGATGAATTGACGAATCCCCGCATCGCTCACTCCGGGGCCGTCAAAAGCGACGAGCAGCGAGCGACTCCCGTCGTGAGGCTCGCTCGGATCGAGGGTCAGGTCGACGCTCGGCTGTTTTTCGTAGTGCCAGTCGAAGCCGCCATTCAGAACGTCCAGGCTGAAATCGCCATTGACGATGAGATTCCTCGCCGTGGGTAGGTAGCTGGACAGACCGAAACGCGGAGCCGCTTGGCGCCACACCAGGCGCGCCTGGTCTACATCCTTGTGATCGAACAAGTACTGAATGTAGGCGTAGACGTAGCGTGGTTCGAATGGTTGTGTCGTGGATATCAGCTTGGTCCACACTTTCGCGGATGCCGCTAACTCCTGTTGTGTGCCGCTGACGGCGAGAATCGGTGAATCCGAACTAGCCAACGACGTCCTGAGTGGCGCCCAGGTGTTGGTGCGGGTGCCGGTCGGGTTTACGATCTCGATCGTGGTGGGGGTGCTGGCCATGATCGTGGCTGTGACGTTGTTTCCCGCTGCGCCTTCGATATAGCCGGAAAGCGTAACTGAAGCACCTACCCAGGCGTTCGATCCCGCGGCAGGCTCCGGCGCCGCCAGTGTGTACACCCAATTCTTGCCGCTGGGATTCGACGGTGCTGTGGTCGTGCTCAGATCGAACCGTTTAGGAGCCGTCAGCAGGCTGAGAAACGCGATATTGGCCGGAGCCGTTGCGGGAACGGCGTCGCGCAAAAGCACGGCTACATCCGGCTTAATGCGCCAGCAGAGTCGAATCGCGTCTCCTGCTTTGGACGGATCATTCTCCATCACCACACGGAATTCATGCAGAGCTTTTTCGTTGTTACCCTGCACAAGGTAGAAGTTAGCGGCTTCCCAGGCAACATCAGGCCTGGTTGGATCGGCCTGTACGGCGTGCTCCAATGCAGAGGTCTGATTTGGGATGTATCGATCCCCCAACACCAGGTAGGCGTTGGCCAAATCCAGCCAGTAACGGGCCGAATAAGTGTCGAGTTGCACGGCGGCGGCGTAGTGTGCGACGGCTGCCTCCAGGTCGCCGGCCTGCGCGTAGTAGTCTCCCAAATTATCGCGGTAGCCTGCGTTCGAGGGGTCGAGAAGGACCGCTCGCTGCAGACTCGCTAGTTTTGGTATTTCCCCGCGCGATATATCCCCATACACCCAAGCGAAAAAAAGCCTTCCCGCCAGGAGCACATAGATCAGGCAGAAAGCTGCCCCGGCGCCAAGGGCAAGCGTTTTCCGCCGAGTTGAATTGAGGGGTATTTCCATGGTGTCCAGCAGAAACCGGAAACACGGGCCTGTTCCACGCTACGCGCTGTTGGGCGATGCCTCAACGGTATCGTCGGTGTCACCATCTTCTTCGTCGTGATCGTGCGATTCACTGTCGCGATAGTAGCGGGAGTATTTGCCCTGATATTCGTAATAGTAGTAGTAATCCGGCGAACTGAGGTCGACGGCATTCAACAGGACGCCTGAGACCTTGGCATTCACCTGAGTGAGAATGTCGCGGGAGCGGCGCAGCGCTTGCTTGGTAGTTTGTCCGGAGCGGATAACCAGGATGACGGCGTCGGCTCGCGGGGAGAGCACCACAGCATCGGTAACCGACAAAGTGGGCGGGGTATCGATTACGATGTGATCGTATTGCCCACGCAGTTCCTCCAATAAATCCCGCATGTTGGCGGAGGCCAGCAGTTCAGCGGGATTCGGGGGGGAGTGCCGGCGGGCAATACCCACAGGTTTTCCAGGATGGAGGATTTGATGATGGTCTGCTGCAAGGTAGCGGATCCGGTGAGCACACTGCTGAGCCCGCTGCGGGGACCCATCCCCAGGGTCTTGTGGATGCTCGGCCGTCTTAGGTCGGCGTCGATCAGCAGGACTCGAACATTTTTCTGAGCCAGCACCACGGCGCAGTTGATGCTGGTGGTCGTCTTGCCTTCCTGGGGAAGAGCGCTGGTTATCATGATCACCTTGGGAGGTGCTCCGAGGTTGGAGAGCAGCAGGGAAGTCCGCATGGCGCGGTAGGATTCCGCCATCTGCGATTGCGGCCGGACCTTCGCGACCAACTCGACCGCCTCCCGTGATGTGGCGATCACCAGGTGCTTTCCGTTTGCGCCTTCGCGCGCGGCCCGCGACCCGAGGGGAATCATGCCGAGCGGAGGGAAGCCGGAAATCATTTGCGCCTGTTCGGTGGTGCGCACGGTGTTGTCCAGCCCTTCGAGTAGGAAAGCGAGTCCCACGCCAGAAGTCAGGCCCAGCATGAAGGCGAAGGCGAGATTTCTCGGAATATTGGGTTCGATAGCGCCGGTCGGGACTCGGGCGATATCGACGATGCGGAAATTGTTGGATTTGAGACCAGCAGAGACCCCGGCCTCCTTCATCTTCTCCATCAATCCTTCGTAGAGCGTGCGGTAACTCTCAAGGTCGCGCTTCAGTTCGCTGTATTGGATGGCGCTCTGATTGAGTTTATTCTCTTCTTGTTTCTGTTTCTCGAGAGCATCGTGCAGCATGTTTTCCCGCTGCACCGCCGCCAGGTATTGTCCGCGGATTTTGCCCGCCACCTTCCTGGTTTCCAACAGGATCTGGGAGTCGATTTCCTTAAGCTGGCCGGTCAGTTGCGCCACCTTGGGGTACGAGGGTCCAAACTGGGTGCTCAGTTCGGCGATCTGGATTTTGGTATCGGCCTGCTTGGCACGGAGACCCTCCAGCAGTGTCGACGCCGACTGGCTTCCGGTTCCAGTCGCGTCCAGCGCAGTGGCTGCAGACGCGATGGTGTCGGGGTCTCCCGACTGAATCAGCCGGTATACGGATTCCTTCTCCATGCGCTCGGATTCGGCAGCGGTCAGCGACTTATTCAGCTCATCAAGTTTCGCGGTGGTAATGTTCTGCTTTTCGTCGATGCCCAGAATTTCATGCTCTTTCTGGTAGCGAACTAGTTCTTGCTGGGAGTGTTCCACCTTCATCTGCAAATCAACGAGTTGATTCTTAAGCCAATCCTCGGCCTGCATGGTGGAGTCGAAGCGGGACTTGAAGTTGTTCTCGGTGTAGTCCTCCATCAGCTTATTCACGACGTTTGCAGCCAAAACCCTGTCGGCACTGCGGAAGTGCACCTCGATGATCTTGGTGTTCGGAGCCAGGTTGACTCTCAAATTGCCACGGAAACTGGAGAGGAGGCCCGAGGTTCGGCTGGGGTCGGCTTGCAGGGGATCGGGGGCGAGATCGAGAGAGGAGGACGAAGGTACTGCTTTTCCGCCAAACTCTGGCCGGCGGTCGAGGCTCAGATCCTTGATTACCTGTAAAGCAAGAAGATCGCTCTGCAGAATTTTTACTTCGGTTTCGATCTCGGTTGGATCGTAATAGTCCAGATTGAAAGTGGGAGAATTGTTGAAGTTGCCCAGGCTGGAATCCGGCTTGTTGATGGCGATGCTGCCGCTGGCCTCATACACGGGGGTCATCTTGAGGCTGGCGATGCCGGCTACGGAAAAAACAGTAAACAGGCAGACGAGAACCGTCCACTTGCGTTTCAGCAACACGCGAACGTAGTCGCCGATGGCCGATTCCTGAGGAGCAAGCTCGGGATAAGTGCGGGTGCCGGCCGTCCTCCCAAAGTCCACGCCCGCGGGCTGCATTTCGCGAACGGTTTGGTTATTGGCCTGCACCAGCGGTCCGGAATCCATGCGTTCTCCTCAACCAGTTTGCAAAGCCCAGTCTGGCCCGGACTTCGCAGTCAGGCAGACAAGTTTCCCAAGGAAAGTCCGCGAGTCGCGGGGCTGGCCATCGACCCGATCTATCGACCAGGACTTTCTCTCTCGTATGTATCGGTTTCGCGGATATTCTAGCATTGCCCGGCGAGAAACCATTCACCAATCTGGATCGTCGTGCTTGAATCGACCCGCCGCCGAGCCCAGACCCAGGCGGCGAGGGCGCGAACGGGCGGTTGTTATAATGTGTTCCGGTTGTCGAGCATGCGGCTGGTTAGTCCACTCTTGAAGCACGCGGTATATCCGGTTTTGCATCAATTGGGATGGCTCGATCACGCCATGCCACCCGGCGGCTATGCGGTCGTGAACTACCACGGCGTTGTTCCGGCCGAGCATTCTCCTCCCGACAATTCCGTTGCGGAGATTTTTCTCGACGGAAATCTGGTGCGACCCGAGATGCTTCGACGGCAACTCCAATTCCTCAAGGCTCACTACAATGTGATTCGGCCGGAGGACTTTCGAGCCTGGATTGAACGAGGTGAGAAACTTCCTCCACGCGCGGTTCTGGTCACCTGCGACGACGGTCTGGTCAACACGCTGACCGACATGTTCCCTGTGTTGCAAAGCGAAGCCGTCCCTTGCCTTTTTTTCGTGACCGGGGCTTCGTGCAGCGACAACCCAGGCATGCTTTGGTACGAGGAGCTTTACCTCTTAATGCGTTCCAGGCCGTTGGAGGCACCGGACCTGCTGCTTCCCGTCGAAGAAGGCACTGAACCTTCAGACAGTTTTCAGGCACGGTGGTGGAGCACGGTGAGAAGAGCTTCGCGCCTGGAGGCAAGCGCGCGCGCGGCTTGGATGGGACTGGTGCGCAATCACTGCGACGGGATGCCGGCGCCTCGCTCTGAAAAGCGATGGCGCCTCCTGAAAATTGCAGAGTTGAGGACGCTGGCTGAGGCCGGAATGACCATCGGAGCGCACACCTTGTCACATCCCGTTCTGTCGCTATGCAGCGAAGAGGAAGCGCGCCGCGAGATTCATGAGAGCAAGAGTGATATAGAACGGGTCCTGGGCCGGCCAGTGTGGGCCTTCGCTTATCCCTTTGGCAACTCTTCCACGATAGGAGACCGCGAAGTGGCCCTGGCTCAAGAAGCTGGGTTCGCCTGTGCGTTCCTCAACGTGGAGCATTGGCGTACAGGCCCTGCGAATCCCTTTGCCCTTCCGCGAATCCATGTGACCGCGAACACGACGCTGCCTGAGTTTGCGGCTCACATGAGTGGGCTTCACGTCCGCCTCCAGCGTGCTGTGGGTTAGAATCACGCGGGGATGACTGCTCTCGTCCTTATGTCACGGATTGGTACTATGTCTTTTCCGGAGTGGAAGCCACGGGGGGGGAAGCAAGTTTGCGAATCGTTCTGCTCAGGAAAATTCCCGAAGACTCTTCGCTGCAACGACGCTGGAATGACTTAGTCCTGCAGATGGAGCGGCCCAAAGTTTTTTACACTTGCGAATGGGCTCTCGCCGTGCAGTCCGCCTATCGAGACACTCTGAAGCCTTTGCTGTTTCTCGGCTACGACGGGGACGCTTTGGTGGGAGTGGCGTCTCTCGCCGCGGATACCAACGAACGAAACGCAAGTTTTCTCGCCGCTACTACTGCAGACTATTGTGAGTTCCTGAGTCGGCCCCAGCGGCGGGCAGAATTCGTCGAAGCGGTTTTCGCTGAACTGAAGCGACTCGGGGTTGGCGGCCTGGTGCTGGCCAGTTTGCCGGCAGATTCGGCGACTCCTGCCGCGCTTCGAAGCGCGGCAAAGAGATATGGTTTTCACCTTCACATCCGACCGGCATCGTTGTGCCCCCAGGTAGAGCTCGGGTCCGGACAGCAGCGCCAGGAGTTGAAGACCACGGTTACGCGCAAGCGACAGGTCCGCCGGTGTTTGAAAGCTATGGAGCGCGAGGGGCCGGTGACGTGCGCTTATCTCAAGTCGTGGGCCCAGATTCAGGCTGTCTTGCCGGATTTCGTCGGCATCCAGGTGGCGCGCTTCCGGGCTAGGAACGGTGTCAGCTTCCTCTCCGCACCCGAGCGCCAGTTCTTTTTAGAGGATCTGGCCCGAAGATTCGGCGATACCGGGATCGTGACTGTGACCACGTTAAAGATCGGGGAGCGGCGGGTTGCGTGGAGCTATGGCTTTCAATTTCACGGAGGCTGGTCCTTGTATCAGACCACCTTCGACACTCGCGACGAAGAGAATTCTCCCGGCTATTGCCTGCTGGCGAAGATTCTGATCGAAGCGAGCGACATGGACACGTTTAGTGTGGTCGACATGGGTTTGGGGGCAGAGGCCTATAAGGAGTGGTTTGCTAACAGCACTCGCCAGACTCTGTACGCCACGCTGACAACGTCTCCACTACGCCACTGGCGCGGCATAGCACGGTATCGCATCGCGACGGAAGTGAAACGCCATCCGAAACTTGAAGCCGCCATCCGAAATGCCCGCTCCCGATTGGGGATGTGAGAATTCGTTCTGCCCGCCTGTTGGGCTCAAGAGGAGCCTTTCTAGTCATCATTCAAAGCCCATTTTGCCTTGACCCGTCTGAGGTCAGGGCAGAACATCTTTACTAGGGAAATAAAGTTGAAAGGTTGGAGCGATCCGCTTGGGAAAGAGCCTGCTACCTGACGATGTCCGGAGTGCATACCAGGTCGAGGAATGGCATTTCCCCGCATGGTCGAAGGCGCTCGTCGAAGTCCTGCAGGAATTCAAGCTGCGTACGAGCGCCATCGCCAAGACGTGGCGGCGACCGATCTCCGAACTCGAAGGCCCGCAAGAACGCCAACACAAAAGAATAGCGACCGACTATTCGAGAATGAACTATGAGGAACTCCGCAAGATCGCTGACAACGACCCCATTGCTGAAGAGATGTCAAATGAAGAATACGAGTCGTTGTCGCTTGAACTGTGGAGAAAGTTCAGCGCAGAGAAACTCGCGTCCTGAACCACTCTCGGCAGATGCCGTAGCTACTTAGCGTTCCAGCATTGCACCCCGCCCAAGCATTTAAGTCTTTGAGATCTGCCGCCTCCTGAAATCCTTTCCGACGGCTGCGCTTCCCCAGATGCAGGGCAAGGCTGTACGATGATTCTTCGGCGCGGGCAGTTTGGCTTTACATGAGGCAGATGGGATGAATTGGTCGGAACAGGTTGTTCTCGTCACGGGCGGAACCGGGTCTTTCGGGAAGAAGTTTGTCGAGACCATGTTGAAGGACTATCACCCCAAGCGGCTGGTGATCTTCAGCCGTGACGAACTCAAGCAGCACGACATGCGGGCGGCGGGAATCGATCACCCAAGCCTGCGGTATTTTATTGGTGACGTGCGGGACGCGGGGCGATTGCAGCGTGCTTTCGCGGGAGTGACGGTTGTGGTGCATGCGGCAGCGCTGAAGCAGGTTCCAGCCTGCGAGTACAACCCGTTCGAGGCGATCCAGACCAACATCATGGGCGGCCGTAACGTGATTGATGCGGCCATCGACCAGGGCGTCCGCCGGGTGCTGGCGTTGAGTACCGACAAGGCCGTGAATCCCGTCAATTTGTACGGTGCAACGAAACTCTGCGCCGAGAAGGTCTTTGTGCAGGCCAATGCCTACGCCGGTTCTCAAGATACTCGTTTCGCCTGCGCCCGTTACGGCAACGTTGTGGGCAGCCGGGGTAGCGTCATTCCGGTATTTCTGGAGCAACGCAAGACCGGCAGGATCACCGTCACCGATCCGCGGATGACGCGTTTCTGGATTACGCTGGATCGCGGGGTGAAGTTTGTCATTCGATGTATCGAAGAGATGCACGGCGGCGAGATCTTTGTGCCGAAGATCCCCAGCATGCGAATGTCTGATCTGGCAGAAACCGTCGCGCCGGGTTGCGAGATCGAGGTCGTCGGTATCCGTCCGGGAGAGAAGCTGCACGAAGTGCTCGTTTCCGATGATGAAGCTCGAAACGCGGTAGAGGTCGAGGGCATGTACGTGATCCGGCCGTCTCACCCATGGTGGAGTAGAGAGAATTGGGTCAACGGCCGTGCATTGCCGGAGGGTTTTCGTTACACGAGCGACACCAACTCGAGTTGGCTTACGAACGATGAACTGCAGGAGCTGATCTCGCACGCCAAGGTCCCGGTTCCTGCCTAGAGGTTTCGATCCACCATCGGCAAAGTCTCAGCAGCACATTCACGATGAAGGCATATTTCGAGGAGCATACGATTGGCGGCTAGAAATGAGTTCGTTCGGGGCTCACGAGTTTACCTGCGGCCGCTGGAGCGCGAGGATCTCAACGCACGCTATTTGAGCTGGTTGAACGATCCCGAAGTTACGCGCTACATGGAGACGGGGACGTTTCCAGTTACAGCGCGGGACGTGGAAAAGTTCTACGATGAGGTGACGGGAAACAGGAACCAGGTGATCCTAGCCGTGGCCGACAAGAAATCCGGTCAGCACATCGGCAATGTGAAACTGGGGCCAATTCAGTGGATCCATCGTTGCGCAACCCTTGGAATCATGATCGGGGATAAGAAATTCTGGGGGAAGGGTGCGGGTTTCGAAGCAACCAGGTTGATGGTGGAGTACGGGTTCGAGCGATTGAACTTGCGGCGTATCGATCTCGAAGTATTCGCCGACCATGACGCCGCCATACGCTGCTACGAAAAAGCCGGCTTCAAGGTGGAGGGCCGCAGGCGCGAAAACTTTTTTCGGAATGGCAAGTATGTCGATCGCTTGTTGATGGCCTTATTGCGATCCGAATACAAGCCGTTGAAAGCGACCGGACGCCGATGAAAGGGCTAGTCATTGGCGGTGGCTCGATTGGGAAGCGGCACCTGGCCAACTTCAAGACGCTGGGCGTGCGGCAGCTAGCCTTGATCGAGACGGACCCTTCCAGACGGGAAGCCGTGGCTCGCGAACTATCAGTGCTAGCCTTTCCAGAAGTCGAGGCTGGGCTCGACTGGCAACCGGATTTTGTCGTGATCGCCACGCCCACGCACCTCCATCTTGAGCAAGGTTTACATGTGGTGCGGAAGGGCTTCCATGTGTTCATGGAAAAGCCGTTGTGTCATTCCGCAGCAGGGATGTCTGAGTTCGCAGCCTTGGTGGAAAGCAAGAAGATAGTTTCGATGGTGGGCTGCAACATGCGATTTCATCCCGGCCCGGCCCGGGTCAAGCAACTGCTGAGCGAAGGCCGCATCGGGCGCATTCTGTTCGCCAGGCTGCATACCGGTTCGTACCTTCCCAAATGGCGTCCTTCGGCGGATTACCGCACGAACTATGCCGCTCGCGAAGAGACCGGTGGTGGATGCATCCTCGACTGGATCCATGAGATTGACCTGACCCGGTGGTACCTGGGCGATGTGCGGGAAGTGGTCTGCATGGCGGGTCATCTGAGTTCTCTGGAAATTACGACTGAGGATGTTGCTTCGATCATCTGCCGTCACGTTTCCGGCGCCATTTCTGAGCTCCATCTCGACTACGTGCAGCAGAGCTACGAACGCGGCTGCCAGATCGTCGGTGAGCAGGGGTCTATTTTCTGGGACTTCACGCAGAAGCAAGTGCGCTGGTTCGATGGCGCGACCGACCAGTGGACCACTTTCTCCCAGCCCGATGACTGGGAATTGAACCAGATGTATGTGGACGAGATGAAACATTTCATGGACTGCGTGGCGAGCGAGTGCCCGACCGTACTGCCGATCCCGGAGGCGGTAGCAGTAACGCAGATTGCTTTCGCCGCTAAAATCTCGGCACGCGAGGGCAGAGTGGTTCCGACCGCGAGCGAAGTGCTGGCGTGATTGTTGCCATCGTCCAAGCGCGGATGCGTTCCTCCCGCCTGCCGGGAAAGACCATCGCGGACGTGGCGGGGCGTCCTTTGCTCTCTCATGTAGTGGAGCGGGTGCAGAGCGCTTCACGCGTCGACAAGGTTGTGGTCGCAACCACAGATCAGCGTGCCGACGATCCGATTGCAGCGCTTTGCCAGATCGAGGGGATCCAGTGCTTTCGCGGCAGTGAAGACGATGTTCTCGATCGTTTCTACAAGACGGCTCAGGCCAACGGCGCAGATATTGTGGTGCGAATCACCGCGGATTGCCCGCTCATCGATCCCGCGGTGATCGACAAGGTCATCGCTCGTTTTCAGGTGGGCGACTGCGATTACGTGTCGAATACTCTTCGCTACACCTATCCCGACGGACTCGATACCGAGGTATTTTCGTTTGCCGCACTGGAACGGGCCTGGCGCGAGGGAAAAAAGCCGTCCGAGCGAGAGCACGTCACGCCCTACTTGCGTACCGGAAAATTCCGCGTCACGAACGTGGAGAGCGAATCGCCTGTACCGTTGGGGAAATATCGGTGGACCGTCGATTATCCCGCCGATTTAGAATTTGTTCGTGGAATCCATGAAGCGTTCGCCGGAAACAAACATTTTGGATGTCAGGATATATTTCAATTACTGAAAGAGAGACCGGAATTGGCAACCATTCAGGCAGAAACGATCGCCAACGAGGGGTACTACAAGAGCCTTTACCAGCAGGCCAGGACGGGCGCCGCGCCGATGCGTCCGCTGCCCCAGTCGCAAGCGTGGCTGGAGCGTGCGAAGCGGGTAATTCCTGGCTGTGCCCAAACTTTCAGCAAGGGATACACGCAATACGTCCAGGGAGTGGCTCCCGTCTTTCTGCAGCGCGGCAAAGGGTGCAGGGTCTGGGACGTCGATGGCAACGAATACATCGACTATGTGCAGGGGCTCCTGCCCAATATTCTTGGTTACGCTCACCACGAAGTGAACGCCGCCGCAGCAACGCAACTGCAGGAAGGACACAGCTTTTCGCTCCCGCATCCACTCGAGGTTCAGTTGGCCGAGCGACTCACGCGCTTGATCCCCTGCGCCGAAATGGTTCGCTTCGGCAAGAACGGTTCGGATGCAACATCGGGCGCGGTGCGCGCGGCGCGGGCTTTCACCGGCCGCGACAGAATTGCCTGTTGTGGCTACCACGGCTGGCAGGACTGGTACATCGGCAGCACCACACGAAATGCCGGCGTCCCCATGGCCGTGCGGCACCTGACGCACCCGTTCAAATACAACGACCTCGCTGGCCTGGAGAAGCTCTTCAACGAGCATCCCGGTGAATTTGCCGCAGTCATTATGGAGCCCATGAACTTTGTCGAGCCTGCGCCGGGCTTTCTTGCCGGCGTGAAAGCGCTTGCTCACCAGCATGGGGCGCTGCTCATTTTTGACGAAATTTGTAGTGGCTTTCATTTGGGGCTGGGGGGTGCGCAGAAACTTCTGGGCGTGACGCCCGATTTGGCATGTTTCGGCAAAGCCATGGGAAACGGATTTCCGATCTCCTGCGTGCTCGGCCGCGCCGACGTAATGCGCATCTTCTCCGAAATTTTTTTCAGCTTCACCTTCGCCGGCGAAGTCGCGTCCATGGCCGCTGCCATGAAGGTTCTGGATATTCTGGAGACCACCGATGCCCTGGCTCGGATGGAGGCAAATGGCCAAACTTTGCAGGATGGCGTGAACACCATGGTCCGCGGGGCAGGACTGGATGCTCGCATCAAAGCAAGCGGTCGTCCGCAATGGTCGCTGCTCAAGTTCACTGACGAGAACGGCACTGACAGTCCCTTGCTGAGGAATCTGTTCCAGCAGGAAGCGGTCAAGCGGGGAGTGCTGCTCCTGGCGACGCACAACATGACCGCTGCTCACGACGTGTCAGCGGTCCATCAAACCCTGGAGGCCTACGCGGAGGTCATCAAGACGCTGGCGGATTGGCTGAAGGATTCTGACCCTGCCCGCTTTCTTGAGGGACCCATGAGCCAACCCGTGTTCCGGGTGCGATGAACCGTCAGCCATGAACCGTCAAACGATGAACCGACAACGATGAACGTTGCTCTTGCGGAGTCAGTGCGGGAGCGGGAATTCAGGAATGATCCTTGTCACCGGAGCCAGCGGGTTGCTCGGCGCCAGTCTGGTTTCACTGGCGCGGGAGCAAGGCCGCGAGGTGGTTGGGCTTTATCATCGCCATCCGGTTCGCATCGAGGGAGTTAAATTGCTGGCCGCCGATCTGGCGGATCAGGCCGAAACTTCTCGAATCTTCCAGGAACTCAGACCTTCGACCGTGGTGCACTGCGCGGCCGCGACCGACGTGGACTGGTGCGAACAGCATCCCGAAGAAGCGCACAGAGTCAATGCAATCGTGCCCGCAGCAGTCGCTGCGATCACTTCGCGGAGCGGGGCCCGATTGCTGTACATCTCCACGGACTCGGTATTTGATGGCGAGCGCGGCAACTATGCCGAGACGGATACTCCAGCGCCCGTGAACGTTTATGCTAAGACCAAGTTGCTGGGCGAAAGGGAAGTGCTCCGCCTGAATCCAGCGGCCCTGATTGCACGCGTCACCCTCTATGGATGGAACGCGCAGGAAAAGCACAGCCTGGCCGAATGGATCCTGCAACAGTTGACTCTTGGGAACCTTGTGCCGGGATTCTCCGACGTATTTTTCTGTCCGATACTGGCCAACGATTTGGCGGAAGTGATACTGGCGTTGTTGGACGCGAATCTGGCGGGTCTCTACCACGCAGTCGGGTCTGAACCCGTCAGCAAGTACGAGTTTGCTCGGCGAGTTGCTTTGGCGTTTGATTTCGACCCCGGGCGAGTTGCCGCCACACGCCTGGCGGATGCAAGACTTAAGGCCCAACGGCCGCGGGACACGACATTGAACACAGGAAAAATCTGCGCCGCTCTTGGGCGTGCAATGCCTGACGTTGATGCCGGGCTTCGCAGGTTCGCTCAACTGCGCGAGAATGGCTACGCGGATCGCATCAAGAGCCATCTGACTGGAATTCGGGAATGACGACTCTGAAACTGGGAAAAAAATCCGTGGGTGCCGAACATCCCACATATTTTGTGGCCGATATCTCGGCCAATCACGACGGCGACCTGGAACGCGCCAAGCTGCTGATCCGGCTCTGTGCCGAGGCGGGGGCAAACGCGGCCAAGTTCCAGAATTTTCGCGCTCCCAAGATCGTCAGCCAGCGCGGCTTCAGCAGCCTGGGTGATCAGCTTTCTCACCAGGCAAAATGGAAGAAAAGTGTTTTCCAGGTCTACCGCGAAGCCAGTTTGCCGTGGGAGTGGACCCCAGAGCTGAAGCGGGAATGTGAAACCTGCGGGATCGAATATTTCTCGGCTCCCTACGATCTGGAAGCCGTGGATATGCTCGATCCCTACGTGAATCTGTTCAAGGTAGGTTCCGGAGATATTACGTGGCCGGAAATGCTGCGCAAAGTGGCTTCCAAACAAAAGCCGGTACTTCTGGCGACGGGCGCATCCGAAATTGAAGAGGTGCAGCGCGCCGTCGGAGAAATACTAAAGATTAATTCGCAACTCGTCCTGATGCAGTGCAACACCAACTACACTGCCAGCCTGGGGAACTTCCGCCACATTCACCTTCGAGTACTGGAGACATATCACACCATGTTCCCCTCGCTAGTGTTAGGTCTTTCCGACCACACTCCGGGGCATGCGACGGTGCTGGGAGCGGTTGCCCTGGGCGCACGCGTGATCGAGAAGCACTTTACAGACGATAACCGGCGCGAAGGTCCGGACCATCCCTTTTCCATGACGCCCCTGTCGTGGCGTGAGATGGTCGATCGGACCCGTGAGCTCGAATATGCGTTAGGCTCGTCGCAAAAATTCGTAGCGGAGAATGAACAGGACACTGTGGTCGTGCAGCGGCGCTGTCTCCGAGCCGCTCACGACTTGAGAGCGGGAACGGTCTTGACCGAAGACATGCTGGAGGCCTTGCGGCCTGCGCCAAGAGAGGGAGTCATGCCATTCGATCTGCCGAAAGTCGTCGGCAGGAAACTGCTTCATGATCTGCCGCAGGGGGAATGCTTGAGATGGACTTCGTTGGTTGAGGCTGAGGGTGGCGAGTGAAGGTTCTGTATTTTTCTGATAACACCTCCGGGCATAACCAGCGCTTCCTGGAAAAGCTTTCGCAGGCGGGGCTGGAGGTCTGGTTTCTCGACCCAACCAGTAATTGCTTGGCGGAAGGCTGGCTGCCCCAGAGCGTGCACTGGGTTCGGCCTCAACCGACGCTTCCCCGGAATTCGGCCCCGACAGCGTTTGCCGATTTTCTGCCCGAGTTCCAGCGCCTACTGCGTGAGATTGATCCGGATTTAGTCCATGCTGGCCCTATTCAAAGTTGTGGCTACGTAACCGCTCTCTCGCGCTTTCATCCCTGGCTGCTGACTTCATGGGGGTCGGATCTTCTGTTTGACGCGCAGCGAAGCCCGGACTGGAAGCAGGCGACGCAAGTCGCATTATCGAAAGCGGACGCCTTCTTCTGTGACTGCGATACCGTCCGCGACGCTGCAAAACAATTGGCGGAGATACCGGACTCGCGCATCGTGCAGTTTCCCTGGGGCATCCGGAAGGGATTGTTTGGACCGATCGGCCCTTTGCCCGCGGAAGCAGACTGGGCGAGCGAACCGACGGCGCGCGTCTTCATCTCCACACGCGCGTGGGAGCCGCTTTATGGAATCCAAACTCTCCTCGAAGCATTTCGACGGGCTTACCGGGTAGACTCTTCCTTGCGTTTGTTATTGCTGGGGAACGGATCGGAGGCGGGAAGAGTGCGAGCGTTCATCGACGCTCATGGGCTGAGCCGCGTGATTCGGACTCTTGCTCCTCAGACCAAAGAAGACATGCCGAAGTGGTTCCGCGCGGCAGACGCCTACGTCAGTGGCGCGCAGTCGGATGGCACGTCTGTTTCCTTGTTAGAGGCGATGGCGACCGGCCTACCGGTTGTGGTGAGCGACATTCCATCCAATCGCGAGTGGGTTGTGGAGGGGCGTAACGGATGGCTGGCGACGGTGGGTTCCAGCGAGGAGTTTGCCGACCGGTTGCTGAGGGCTGCCCGTCTCAGCCCGGAACAGCGGAAGCAATTCTCGGAGCGTAACCAGCGCATCGTGGAGCAGCGGGCGGACTGGGATCGGAATTTTCCCAGACTTCTGGAGATGTATGAGCGGATCACCGGCATGGCGATCATTCAATGACCCGATTAGTCAGCCCACGTCCCGCATGACCTTGCCTACTCACCATGCAGGAGACCCGTCACCAGGCGATTCCCCAAGACAGGACGATCCGAATCTTCCCGTCTACAACAAGTCCGAGGTGGCAGCGCATTACGCGTCGCTCGACTATCTCAGTCCGTGCGAGAAGATGCTGTTCGATGAATTTCTGAAGAAGGGGGATGCAATTCTGGATCTGGGAGTCGGTGGCGGCCGCACGACTCCGTATCTCTCCTGCCTGGCATCGCATTACGTGGGTGTCGACTACGCTGCAAAGATGGTTGAGGCGTGTCAACAAAAGTTTCCGCTGCTCGAATTTCTCGTGGCGGATGCCACGAATCTTGCGCAACTCGGGGACAGGACCTTCGATTCCCTGGTGATGGCTTTTAATGGTATCGACGCTCTCGTCCCGGATGAAGCGCGGCGGCGCTGCCTGGCAGAAATCTACCGCGTGTTGAGAATCGGCGGCGTGTTGATTTTCTCATCCCACAATCCACGCGCAGTTTTTCTTCGGCCGGCTTGGAATCCGGAGCGAATCGAGGCGGTCGCCCAGATGCTGGCGGGGCGGCGAAGATGGTTACTCGGACCAGCGAGATTTATTCTCTTGTGGTTGCGCGTTGCGGTGGCAATGGCCAGGTCCGCAATGGACTCGGTTCTCCGTTTGTCCCGCAGAGTATGGCGGCGTGCTTTTTGGAGCGGCGCGGGTTACATGGTCGACCCGGCACATGGTGGAATGCTGACTCACTATTCCGTGCCCGAACGGGTAATCGCAGAAGTCGAGCAGCAGGGCTTCCAGTTTCTGCGAGTCGCTGGCGACGACTATCCCCGGCGCAGCGGAGCATACGTTACTGATTGGTACTACTACGTCTTCCGAAAAGCTGAAACCGCGGTGAGTGCGCCATGCGCATAGTCCTGCAGAGGAAAATTCCGGACGACTCCTCTCTGCGGCGACAGTGGAACGATCTGGTTCTTCAGATGCAGCGCCCCGAAGTCTTCTACACCTGCGAATGGGCTCTCGCCGTGCAGTCCGCGTATCAAAGTTCCCTCACGCCGCTGCTGTTCTTAGGCTATGAAGGAGAGGATTTGGTCGGCGTAGCGTCGCTGGCAACGGACACTGCGGAGGGAACCGTATGCTTCCTGGCGGCAACGACCGCAGACTATTGCGAGTTCGTGACTCATCCGCATCAGCGGGCCGAGTTCACTGATGCGGTCTCCGCGGAACTCGGAAAGTTGAAGGCGGGCCTGGTGGTGCTGGCCAGTCTCCCGGAAGATTCCGCGACCCACTCCGCACTTCAGGCTGCAGCGGAGAAGCACGGCTTTCACGTGTACACGCGTCCGGCATGCCTGTGCGTCCGGATGGAACTTCGTTCAACTGAAGAACGCCGGGAGATCAAGACTGCGCTGGCCGGCAAGAAAAAACTTCGCCGTTACCTCCGAACCATGGAGCGCGAAGGTCCTGTGACATTTGTTCATCTGCAGTCTGCGGCCCAGATTCAGGCGGCCCTGCCGGAGTTTATCAACGCTCACGTGGCGCGCTTCCGGTCTACACAGCGCATTAGCGTTCTCTCTACGCCGGAACGCCGCTTCTTCCTTGAAGAACTCGTCAGGCAATTTTCCGGCAGTGAGGTCGTCACTTTGAGCATGCTGATGATCGGGGACCAGCCGGTCGCGTGGAATTATGGGTTTCAATTTCACGGAAGCTGGTTTTGGTATCAGCCGACCTTTGACAGCCGTCAGGAAGAGAATTCCCCCGGTCAGTGCCTGCTCTCGAGGATTGTGAGCGAAGCTTGCGACATGGACGGAATGAGTGTGGTCGATTTGGGCATGGGTGCGGAAGGCTATAAAGAGCGATTTGGCAACAGCACGCGCCAGACGGTCGACGTTACCATGACGAAATCCTGGAGCCGCCACCTGCGGGTAATCGTGAGATATCGCGCGGCCAGCGCGTTGAAACGGTCGCCCAAGGTCGAGGCGGTAGTCCGCCGCGTATTGCGCCGGTTACAGCCGGCGGGAGAAGCCGCACCTGGACCGAAAAGCATTTAGACTGGTGGGTCGCAATTCTTGATTCTTGAAGACTCTCCTCGTCCATCCCGAAGACTCCCCGTGCTCAGGGCCCTGGGCCGGCGAGAAATGGGACCTGATTGTAGACCTCGGGAAGTCCTCCGCTTGCACGAGAGCGGTCTGGCAGGAGCAGCTGCATTCTCCTGTCTTGCAGTTGGACACACTGCGGCGTGGAATCGCGGACTTTGACTCGATCCGACAACTCCTCCGTGCTGGGCGAAACCAACTTCTCGATGAAATAGGTTTGGATTGGTGGGACCTAGTCAGTGTTCTTTTCTACCCACAGCTGCAGGAAGCTGTTCTGCTAAGGCGCCTGGCGGAGCAGTTAGATGCCACCGCGGACCTTTACACAACGCGGCCAGGATGGCCCGCGAGTGGAGTCGGCCTCCTCCTGCAGCGTCCGATGCGCGTGTTCCCCGGCACATCTCGCTCCTCGCACTTTCGCCACTATAGCGACGTGCTGCGAAGGTTCTCCTTCGACCAGCTGGCGCAGATATTTCTGGACAAGTACGATGCGCGCTACCGGTGGCGGGCCCGGTTTGCCGCCAAGCGGCGCGGTGTGCCGCGACCATTCGTCCTTTTGCCGAGCGCTTACACCAATGTATCGCGTATGGAATTGGCTTATGCGAGCATGCTTCCTGAGCAATCGTTTCTGCTGATCGCCACGCGCCGCAGCGGTACCCACTTCGATCCCGCTCCGAACGTGACCTGCACCGGTCTGGCCGCCTACGCCGGTGGGCCCGAGCCGAAGGCAGAATATCTCGAGCTCCTTGGCAAGTGGCGAAACCTGCAACAGAACCTCGCACAGTTGCCGGAGATCGCCCTGCTCTCCCGCGCAGGTCTGCTGAAGAGCTTCCCCAACCATTTTCGCGACGGACTCGCCGTTCGGAATGCCTGGCGGAACGTGCTCGCTAAGGAACGAATCGTCGCGGTGATGTGCGGCGACGACAGCAACATTTACACCAGGCTTCCCGTCCTTCTGGCCCGCCAGCAGGGCATTCCCACCCTGGATTTTCATCACGGGGCAATGGACGGCCGCTTCCTGATGAAGGAAATGTCCTCCGACCTTTATCTTGCCAAGGGAGAAATGGAACGAGACTATCTGCTGCGAGTCTGCCGCCTGCCTGCCGAACGTGTGATCCTGGCTGGCCCGCCCCTCCTGCGATCGACTCCAGCTCACGAACGCGCAAAGGACGAGGGCTCGATATTTTTGTTCTCGGAGCCTTACGAAGCCGCGGGCTTGCGAACCGAAGAAATCTACCGTGAACTTCTGCCGCCTCTGGCCCGACTTGCCCGCGAATTGGGCCGCAAGCTAGTGGTCAAACTGCATCCCTTCGAAACCCGCACGGAGCGGGTGGCGCTTATCGCCAAAGTGCTGTCCGCGGAAGATGCATCGCTGGTGGATGTCGTCGGAGGGCCATTCACGCCTGAAGGAGTTGCAAAGGCATGGTTCGCAATCACAGTCGAGTCAAGCACGGTCATCGATTGCTCGTTGCTGGGGGTTCCATGCTTTCTATGCGGGTGGTTGAACACCTCACCCTACGGGTATACGCCTCAATACGCCCGCTTTGGAGTCGGACGGATTCTGAACTCTCCGGCACAGCTCAATGAGCTGCCGCGCATGTTAGCGGAGCCGGCCGCGCCGTTGTCCAAAGACTGTCTCTTAAGGCCATTGGATCCGGATTGGTTACGCGGAATACTTGCTGGCGGCTCAGCTGTAGCAATTCAGAAGGCGGCTTTACCGAAAACAAGCTAAGGCGCCGCATATTGGAATGAACAAAGCACAACAACTCATCACGATCTTCACGCCGTCCCACGCTGACGCGGCCTACACCAATGCTCAGCAATTGACGGTGAAAGAGATCGTGGTCCGGCTTCCGCCGGAGCGCTTTCGTGTGGCCATGTTCTCGGGAGAGCAGCCAGATCCCCGGATAGCCGCGCGCCCAAACACCTTGCTAATTCCCGCCCGTCGGCACGGGAACACGCCGCGCTTTTTGACACGGTTGCTGTTGGCGCGGCCTGACGTTTATTTCTACCCGAGCTTCGGGCCCCTGGATGACATCTTCTTCTCTCTACGCAGCAAGCTGCGGCTGAAGATCGCAGTAGTCACCCACGTGGTGATCATCATTAATGATTCGACCGCCAAGCTCATGGCCCGTTCCATTCGCGAGGCGGACGCGGTCTTCGCCAACTCCAGGTATGTAGCGGAAACCGTGCGCAGCCGGTTCGGAATTGAGGCTGGGACGATTCACAATGGGATCGACCGCCGATTCTTTTTCCCCCGCGAAGAATTGTCTCGACCAGGCGCGATGGTGGTGCTCTACGCGGGATCCTTTCAGGCACGCAAACGAGTGGAGCTGATCATCCAACAGGCGGCTCGTCATCCTCAGGTGCAGTTTCGATTGGCCGGACGCGGAGAGACGGAATCGCCCTGCCAAGCCCTTGCGCAACAGCTTAACTGCCACAACGTCGAATTCCTGGGACATTTGACGCCGATGGAACTCGGAGCCGAAATGCGCAAATCCGACGTCTTCCTCTTTCCAAGTATTCTGGAAGGCCATCCTCAGGTGCTCGGGCAAGCGAGTGCATGCGGTCTCCCAAGTATTGCCATGAATCTGTATCGACCCGACTACGTGCTGAATGGAGAGACCGGGTTCTTGGTAGAATCGGATGCTGAACTGGCCGAGAAGCTCGAACTGCTGTTGCGGGACGCGGAGTTGCGGCGGTCGATGTCACGCGCCGCTGTGTTGCACGCCCAGAACTTTGATTGGGACCGCATCGCTCTGCAATGGCAGGAAGTGTTCGAAGCCGTGACCGCAAAGCGCTAGATCCCTCCGAATGTGTGGAATTTACGGCATCTTTGACCCGAATGAGCCACTAGGCGAGCGTTGGCTCGCGTGGGCGGATCGCGCCAGGAATCTGCTTGCTCACCGCGGACCGGATGGTCACCGTCAGCAGCTATTCCTGGAGAATCGCTGCCTCCTCGGCCACAACCGTCTGGCCATCATCGACCTCCAAGGCGGCGCGCAACCGCTTGCCAACGAAGATAATTCTTTGTGGGTAGTGTGCAACGGCGAGATCTACAACTACATCGAGCTTCGGGAAAAGCTGATCGCTGCCGGGCACCAGTTTCGCACGCAGAGTGACTGCGAAGTCCTGGTTCACCTTTTCGAAGACAAAGGAAAAGATCTGCTCAACGATCTGGAGGGCATGTTCGCGTTTGCTCTCTTCGATGCGCGCCGGGGAGAACTATTGCTGGCTCGCGATCGCTTCGGGGAGAAGCCGCTTTACTGGGCCTCGCTGCCAAGTGGCGGCCTCGCGTTTGCTTCCGAGATGAAAGCCCTGCTGGCGCTGCCGGGCGTCGATCCGCAGCTCGACGTCGCCGCGATTGCCCAGTTTCTCGCATTGCGGTACGTCCCCGCTCCGCGCACGCATGTGCGAGGGATTCGGAAACTCCAGGCGGGCGAGGCGATCAGTTTTCGGCGAGGCGCCAGCCTGGTCAGCACACGATTCTGGTCTCCCGAACTTCCCGTGAATGGCAATGAACGTGTCCGCGTCCCTTCCGTCGACGAGGCGGTGGAAGGCGTCCGCGAGCGCGTCCGGCAGGCGGTGCGCATTCGCCTGCGCAGTGATGTTCCGGTCGGTGCGTTTCTTTCGGGAGGCATCGACTCAACCGCCATCGCCTGCGCCGTCAGAGAGCTTCTACCCGCAGCTCGATTCAGTACGTTTTGTGCATCCTTCGACGACAAGCAGCTCGATGAAGCCCCATTCGCCCGCCAGGTCGCCACGCAGCTCGATTCCAATCATCACGAAGTGCATTTTTCGTCGCGCGAGCTCTTGCCGCTCTTCGAAGATCTCATTGATCACTACGACGAGCCGTTTGCCGATGTCTCGATGTTCCCAACCTTCGCCGTGTGCCGCGCCGCACGACAGGATTGCAAGGTGATGCTCTCAGGCGACGGCGGAGACGAGTGTTTTGCCGGCTACCGGCCGGCGTTCGCCTATTACCGTTGGAATCACCTGCGCCGAACACCAGGAGTAAGTTTCGTGGCGGAGAGCGCCTTCCAGCATCTGCACAATGGACAGCGAGGCCGCGGTTTGCTTAATTTTCTTCGTCAAGACGATTGGCAGCTTCTTCGCGCCGGCCACAGCGAGACGCCGCTCGTGAAATGGTTTCTTCCTCCGCATCGCGAAGAGGCGCAATCCGGGCTGGCAGATCTGGAAGCTTCGGACCGCCACCACGCCCGCTTGCCTTACCCGCTTTCGGGGATGGAAGCGACTTTCTCTGGCTATCTTCCGGAACAAATTCTCGTAAAAGTCGATCGAGCCAGCATGCGCAGCGCTCTCGAATGTCGAGCGCCATTTTTGGACTCGAATCTGTTTGCCTTCGTCACTCACCTGCCTCTGCCGTACCACTTTTCTCATGGACAGGGAAAGGCTTTGCTTCGCAAAGCGCTTCCGGCGTGGGTGCCGCAGGAGATTCGCTGGCGCGAGAAGCAGGGGTTTACGCCCCCGCTGGCAACCTGGCTTCGAGCTGAGCTTCGCGAGCGCGTGGAGAATGATCTCGCGAACTATCCCCTGGCTTTGCAGGCGATTCTTGATCCGGCGCCGGCCCGCCAGCTTTTTGCCCAACACCTGGCGGGAGCCGACTGCAGCGACCAACTTTTTCGCTGGATGGTGCTGATCCGGCGCGCCGGGCAACTCTGAGTCACGGCTAAGAATTTTCAACCTATGCGCCTGGCGCGTGTAATCAACAATTCGGCGGCCCTGCTGGCGCTCGATCTCCTGAGCAAAGCCGTGCCACTCGTTGTGTTTCCGGCGTTGGTGCGCGCCTTGGGCCCAACGGCTTACGGCAAAGTTGGGTTCGCCACTGCCGTAGCGGGATTTTTCGGGTTGCTGGCTTCTCCAGGCTTTACCACCTACGCCTCGCGCGAAGCGGCGAAGGATGAGGGCCGCGTCAGCTTCCTCGTTCAGCACGTGCTCGGAGCAAGAATTGCATTTGGTGTACTTTCCTACGTCCTGCTCATCGCATTCGCGCTGACGTTCGCGCCTCACGACTTCACGACTCGCCTGCTGATCGTGCTCTCAGGTCTGGTATTTCTGGTAAGCAGCGTGGACGTGCAATGGGTATTCACGGCGCGTTCCCGGATGTGGATGGTCGCCTTGCGCGGCGCTGTGGGCCAATTGATTTATGGCGGCCTCATCCTCGGCTTCATCCGTCGCCCCTCCGATGCCTGGATCGTGCCCGCCGCAGCCGTTCTCTCGTTGCTGGCGGGAATGTTCCTCCTCTGGCTGCCGGCGCGTCGCGAATACCGCATCCCGTGGCCCGTCATTTCTCCCGGCGTTTGGCGCAGTTTTCTGCCTGTCTGCCTGATCATGGGCTTCGCCAGCATGATGTCGATGATCTACGACCAGATCGACACGGTGATGCTGCGCTATATGCGCAGCGAGAGGGAATTGGGCCTCTACGTCGCCAGTTACAGCATGATGACGATCTCCATGTCGTTCGCCCTGATTCTGGGACAGGTCTTTTTCCCGTTGCTCTCACAGACGACCGGTCAGGATCAGGAAAACGAGCAACGCTATCTGAGTTGGCTTTGGCAGGCTAGCATCGGTCTGGCGCTTCCCATCGCAATCGGAGGCTTCATTCTGGCAGGGCCACTGACCAGCTTTGTTCTGGGCTCGCAGTACACCGGAGCGGCGACACTGTTTCGCTGGCTGATGCTGACCGTCGTAGCCGGGCCCATGGCCAGTTATTTCGGATCGCAACTGATCCCGATCGCACGGGAGAGAAAATATCTAGCCGCCGTGGTCGCAGGGGCCGCGGTGAATGTGGTTTTGAATCTGCTCTTAATTCCGCGCTACGGCGCGCTTGCCGCCGCTTTCACCACGGCGATCAGCCAAACAGTCGTCGCGTTCATGAACTACTATTTCTCACGGGACCTGCGCCGGCCAAGTTTGCTGGCGGCGCTGGGACTCTCGGTGACCGCATCCGGCATTATGGCGGCCGCGCTACTCGGCGTCCGCTCTGTCTTCTCGCTGCACGTCGTGCTTCAGGTCATACTGGGCGCCGCGGTCTATGGCGCTATTTACTGGGCTGGAAGGATGCTCTGGAATCGCTCACGAACTCAAACTTCGTGATCCATCTTATGCTGGTGAACCGGCGCATGAACCCGCACGCGAACCGGCGCGCACGCTCGCCATCGATGCGTTAGAATTTCACTCTTCACGCCATGGAGGATCAGGATGAAGACCTCGCTTCTGGGTAACGTTGCGAGTCGCCCTCCGGAATCGAACCAGCAGTGGTTCGCACGAAAGGCTTCGCAGGCGTGACCCCAGGTTCCAATCATGTGTTGCTGACCGGAGGAGCAGGCTTCATCGGCTCTCACGTCGCCGAAGCCCTTCTGCGTCGCGGTTTTCAGCTCTCCATTATCGACAATCTCGACGACTTTTACTCGCCCGCCGCCAAGCACGCGAACCTCGAGGAGGTGCGCAAGGTGGGGGATTTTCGCTTCTGCGAGCTCGACCTCTGCGACTTCGACGCGCTTCATCAAGCCATAAGAAGTCTGCGGCCCGACACCATTGTTCACCTCGCAGCGCGCGCCGGAGTCAGGCCTTCGATTGAAAACCCGCAGCTCTACGAAAGAGTGAATGTAGGCGGCACGGTGAATCTTCTAGAGTCGGCCCGCCAACTGGGTGTGAAGCGTTTCATTTTCGGGTCGTCGAGTTCAGTGTATGGCGTGACCAACCGAGTTCCTTTCGCGGAGGACGATCCCTGTCTGCGTCCGATCTCTCCCTACGCGGCCACCAAAATCGCCGGAGAATTCTTTTGCCACACCTACGCTCATCTTTACAACCTCCCGACCGTTTGTCTGCGCTTCTTCACCGTCTACGGCCCGCGCCAACGGCCTGATCTGGCGATCAGAAAGTTCGCAACCTTGATGGAAGCCGGCAAGCCGATCCCGGTATTCGGAGACGGTTCCATGGGACGTGACTACACCTTCGTCGACGACACTGTGGCGGGTGTGCTCGCGGCCTTGGACTATCAATTCGCGCCGGGTGAGACGCCCTTTGACATATTTAATCTGGGCAATTCGCATCCGGTTTCGCTGAACGAACTGATCGCAACCCTCGAGCGCGTGACGGGCCGTGCCGCGATTCGTGATCAAAGGGAATTGCAGCCCGGCGATGTGCCCATCACCTGGGCCAGCACAGAGAAAGCCAATCGCATCCTCGGTTACAGGCCCGCCACATCCCTGGCAGATGGTCTCAAGAAATTCGTAGACTGGCTCCGTAAACAAGATCGCGGCTGACAAGCGATTAGAGAAATCCGCCACCACTGGAGTCGAAACCGTCAGAAGTGTCATCCCAGCGGAGCCGTTCGAAGCGCACAGCTGCCGGAAGAGTCCTCGATCACGATCAGTTGAGTAAACCCCAACGCTTTCGCCCGGGAAGCGGCTTCATTGATGTCCACAAAAGAGGCAGGCTCGGGGTGAGTCGGCAAAAGGTACGACGAGAAGCCATAATCGAGGCGCCGCGTCTCGGAAATGTCATCGTATTCCGGTTCGCCGTAAACCATGGCAATGCCGGTCAGCGCGGGAGCGATGAAAGATACAGAGCCTTCGCTCGGCGGAGGCTGACGCAGATCGCCCCAGTAAGTCCGGTTCGATTTCGGAATGTAGAGAACGCTGGTGCGCTTTTGCGACAACGGCATGTCGCCGAGCGTGTGCAGGCATGCCAGTACGTCTTGTCGGGGCCGGAGCGCGGGTAACATCAGGCCGCGCGAAGATCCATACAGCGACCTCAGCATCCCTCTCCAATCTTCTTGGGGATGGCCGGCGAGTTCAGCGCGAATCCCAGCATTGTCCTTGATCAGCCCATAGATCGAGCCATAGGTCGTGATGGTCAGATGCAGTAAAAAGAGAAGCGCGAAGATTCCCACGAATACGGCACGCACCGGGACGTCCCAGAACCCGCGAACAGAGTCGGATCGGCTCTCCGCAGGCCACACAGGCAGGTACGCCGCCGTCAACGCCAAGCCCAGAAACGTCTGGTATTGCGTGAAGTAATTCCAACTTCCGGTTTCGAATCGCAGGGAGAAGTAGGGCAACAAGCCGAGAAGCGCGCAGACCAAAAGGATTTCAGCAGGGAAGGTATCTTCCCGCCGAAAGGCTTCACGCACGTCGCCCAGGGTATGCAGGCGAAGTTGATAAGTTCGGAGCAGAAGGAACGCCCAGACCCAGAAGAAGTAGAAAATGAGGAAGTAGGGTATCCATTCCGGGTGGATGCGATCAAAAGTAAAGAAGGCGACACGAGTATCCCCGCGGCTGACGATGAGGCGGGACAACGCAACCAGCACCGCGCCCGAAATCAGGAGATGCAGTTGGATCAGCCTCTGACGCCAGGCCCCCAGGCGCCAGCACGCATAGATCACCATTCCAAACAGCAGGTACGCGTTCGAGACTTTGAGCACTGCGCAAAGGCCGTAAAGAGCCAGAAACACGACGACCAGGCCAAGCACCGAAGACACATCGTGAGGTTGACCCAAATTCTCTCGATTCTTATTCCTCCATTCTCGAAAAAAAAGCACGAGCAGGGCCACCACAAGAAACGAAATCGCGAGCCCCAGCGCGTAAGAGTCGCTGTCATAGATTTCCTGCAGGCTCACCCGCATCATGTCCCCTTTCTTGGGAAAAGGACCAAGCAGACCCGCGATCATCACAACCCAGAACAAAAGACCGCCGGGAAGCCCATGGTCGGCGAGATTCCGGTCTCGAGCCAGATCACGAATGACTCCCGCCAGCAGAAGCAATCCCGCATACATGAGCGGAATAAAGAAGATGCCAGTTCCGCAGTTGTAGAATTCAAACGTCCCTTGTCCGCAGACCGGCGCTAGGGCGGCCACCAGCCAGTGGCTGCCGAAGTGATAGGCGAGGTACGGGATTCCATCCAGCCCCGTGCTGGGACGGCCGTAAGTACGCATCATGTTCGAGATGCTGGCGTGGAAGAGCGCGTCGATGTGTCCCTGGCCGAGCAAGAGTCTCTCTTCCGCGAGAGGATTGTTGTAGCCGAGTCCCCAGGTCTTGCCCGAAACATACAAACCGGCCACCAGGGCAGCAAAGAGGAACAAAATGGCCCAGCGCTTTTGCTTGAAGCCGGAAACCCAGACGATCAGATTCCAGACAAACAGAAAGCACCCACTTACTGCCCACAACCACCCCACCGCCGCAAAACGCGAAAGAAACCAACTCGCAGTTGCCACTCCGGCAAGCGCATACAGGATTAAAGCGGTGGCATGCGTGAACCAGCGCTTCCGTCCGTAAGCAACGACGTTCAGGATGAGAAGCGTCAGCCCGGCCGCGCGCAGCACGCCACTGTAATTCGTGGCGAAACCAAGACGAGCGCCGCAGTAGACAGCGCTCAATACCAGCGCCATAAGAGAAGTGAAGATCGCGACACTCCTGGCGAAGTTCTGGTACCAGGCGTCGTTTTGCATCGGCACGGAATTGGAGGTCGGAGCGGGAATAGTCGCGATAATAACAGAGGCCGGGTTCCGATTCGGCGGCCTGCAAGGGAAGGAATCGTCGGAATCTTGCCGCAACCTACCGCGAAATTGAAACCCCGCATTTTGTTAGAGTAGGACTTGCACTCCAGATGCACGTACTGACTCTCACCCCCTTCTACCCGACGGCCGCAGACGATGCCTCGGGCTGTTTCGTCGCTGAGTCTGTAAGCGAGCTACAGCGGCAGGGAATCGAGTCGTCGGTGATCGCAGTCCAACCGATGCACCACCCGGATGCCCGTCCCAACGCAACCGCCCCCGCGGCGACCTGGAAGAAATATTTCTGCTTTCCCGGGAATCCAGGGCTCTCCACCGCCGGACGATTCCTGCACGCAGCCCTGAAATCGCAGGTGCGACAGCTCCACGCGCAACGCCCAATCAGCCTGATCCACGCCCACGCCGCCCTGCCCTGCGGACGGGCCGCGATGCTTCTGGCAGAAGGTCTCCGCATTCCCTTTGTCGTGACCGTGCATGGCTTGGACGCCTATTCCACAGAGCAAGTGCCAGGCTGGTTCGGCGGCCGTTGCTCCGAAGTCTGCGATGATGTCTATCGCGCGGCCGCCCGCGTGATCTGCATCAGCGAGCAGGTCGCCCAGCGCGTCCGTGAAGGCCTTAGCTCTTCGGCCAACATCAGCGTCGTATACAACGGCGTGGATTCGCAGTCGTTCTCCGCCGGAGACGCTGCGCCGCCTAACTCCGTGATCCTCAGCGTCGGCAACCTGATCCCGATTAAAGGACACGAATCGCTGTTGCGATCGGTGGCCCAGATTACTCCGGCCCATCCCCACGTTGAATGTAGGATCATTGGCGATGGTCCTGAGCGCGCTCGATTGCAGGCACTGGCGCGCGATCTGCAGATTGAAGACCGGGTTCACTTCCTCGGGCGCAGGCCGCGCGCGGAAGTGGCAGCGGCCATGAGGGACTGCACACTGTTTGCCCTGCCCAGTTCCTACGAAGGTCTCGGCTGCGTGTATCTCGAAGCCATGTCAGCAGAACGCCCCGCGATCGCGTGTCGCGGCCAGGGAATCGAGGAGGTAATCCGCCACGGAGAGAACGGCTGGCTGATTGAGCCGAAAAATCAAAATGACTTGACGGCCGCTCTGCAGGTACTACTTTCAGACCGCCCTCTACGCGAGAAGCTCGGCCGCAACGGCCGGCAAACTGTTCTGCAGGATTACACTCTGGCGCACCAAGCCAGCCGGCTGTTGTCCATCTATCGGGAGCCGCTCCCATGACTGGCTCTCCCGGAACGAAGTCCGTCAGGGTCGCGCTGCTCACCGAAATTATCTCGCCCTATCGCATTCCCGTCTTCAACGCGCTAGCCAGACAGAAAGGGATTGAACTCCACGTCATCTTTCTTGCCGAGACGGACCCCACGCAGCGGCGTTGGCTGGTCTACAAAGACGAAATCGAGTTTTCCTACGAGGTACTCCCGGCCTGGCGCCGGCGGTGGGGAGGTCGGCACGTCCTGCTGAATCGCGGCATGTCGCCCGCGCTCAAACGCTTTCGTCCCGACTCCATCCTTTGCGGAGGATACAACTACCCGGCTTTCTGGGAAGCACTGACCTGGGCAAAGTTCCATTCTGCCCGTTTTGTTGCCTGGATCGAGAGCACGAGCCGAGACCAGCGGAATCCCAGCGCTCTTGCAGCATTCATCAAGCAAAGGTTCATCCGCAACTGCAGCGCATTCGCGGTGCCGGGCAAGTCGGCTTTCGAGTACGTCGCCTCGATGGGAGTTCCTGCCGAACGGATTCACCGGGCGCCGAATGCTGTCGACAATCAGCGCTTCGCCGATCTTGCCCGCTCGGCTAGGGAGCGCGAAGCGCAGTGCCGCACTGAATTGGGTTTGCCTCCCCGCTACTTCGTGTACGCAGGACGTGTGACTCGCGAGAAAGGCGTTTTCCAGTTGTTGGAGGCATACACCCAACTCGATCCTGAGTTGCGCTCGCAGATGGGGCTGGTGCTGGTCGGAGAAGAAACGGCCAAAGTCGAATTAATGAAGGACGCTGCGAAGATCGCTCCGGGCACCATACTTTTCCCAGGATTTGCACAGCGCGACCAACTCGCCGCCTTCTATGCGCTGGCTGAAGTGCTGGTCTTTCCGACGTTGAGCGACACCTGGGGTCTGGTAGTCAATGAAGCCATGGCCTGCGGCCTGCCGATCATCGCAAGTGACGTTGCCGGTTGTGTGGCGGATCTCGTACACGACGGCGACAACGGTTACGTCGTACCCTCCGCTAATGTTGCCAAGCTCGCAGAGGCGATGGCAGCCTTCGCGCGCGATCCGCAACTGGCCTCGCGCATGGGCCAGCGCAGTGCTACGCTAATAGAATCCTTTTCGCCGGAATGCTGTGCGGCGGGATTAGCGACCGCGGCGGGCGTGCCCGTCTGAGTTTCCTCTTATGATGGAAGGCTCCAAATTCGTCAAGATTGAGGCCAAGATCAAGACCGTCAAGATTTTTCCCCTGCTCGCGGCAGGTTCCATCATCTTCCTCCTGCTTTTGTCGGTTAAGCGCCCTTATTTATTTGGCGAGTCCAATCTGCTGGGTCTTCTGGTACTGGTGGTTGCAGGCTTAATCGCTTCCCAGTACGAAACTCATTTCTGGACGGTGATGGTCGCTGTTTTCTTCTGGGCGGGTTCCGCGCTTCCCCTCGCCGGTGCCATGAACCTGTTCCGCTGGGTAGTGCTTGGCTTAGGCGCCTTCCTGTCCCTGGGTTACTACGCCCGGAAGGTGAACCGGGTTCCCTTCAATCGTTTCCACCTCCTGGGGTTGTTCGCAGTGATCGCCGCGTTCGCGTCCGCAATGGTTTCTGTAAATCCACCGATGACCGTTCTTAAGTCTCTGAGCCTGGCGGGACTCTTTGTCTACGGTTCCGTGGGAGCACGTAGTCTTTGGGCGCGAAATCCCGAACCCTTTGTACGGAAAATGGTGTTACTGACGGAATTCCTGGTTTATTTCACGGCGATTTGCTACTCGGCTTCCTTCGCGGTGTGGGGCAATCCCAATTCCCTGGGCTTAGTCATGGGCTGTATCTGCTGGCCTGTGTTGTTGTGGCGTTTTATGTTGCCGGGGACCCGTAACGAGTATCCCCGCCGCTTTATCGCACTGTTGGTGTGCGGCGCGCTCCTCGTCCTCAGCCTCTCTCGGGCATCGATGATGGCCGCGTCCCTCACTTCGATATTCTTGCTCGTGGGCGCCAGGCGCTATCGAACCCTCCTACTCGGAGCGGGACTGTTTGCGGTGATTTTAGTGAACACCTTTTTGGTGACGCCAGACCGTTTTCAGGATGCCTCTCAGACTCTGATGTACAAAAAGGGCGATCGCGGAAACGTCATGGATTCACGCCAGAGCGCCTGGGAAAGAAGTCTGCGCAGTTTTCGCCAACACCCATGGCTAGGGCTAGGATTTGGCGCTGCCGACAACAGCACCGACCAGCGCTTCACGTATGTCACCCAGGGCCAGCTTACGCGGGAGCGTGGCAGTAGCTACCTCGCGATGCTGGAGACTACCGGGCTTGTTGGTTCAGTCTTTTTCGCACTTCTGATTTCTGCCCTTATCCGAGAGATTTGGAGAGTATTCTCCTGGATGCGACGTACCGGAAAAGTGAGCCAACCTGCCGTGGTGGCGGCAGCGATAATACTGGCTGGCCTGGCGAACGCGTGCTTTGAGGACTGGATGTTTGCGGTTGGTTACTACATGTCCGTTATTTTCTGGGTTCTTGCTCTGTCCCTGCGGGACTGGGAGGCATGTCCGGTCTGGCCAGATACCCAACCGGCAACGGAAAGAGTCGGTCCCGCTGTCGTTCAGCAGTCTTTCGGGTTGCGAGGGTAGCAGGCTGGAATCGGCAGGCTAGTCTACTTGAACGCCTCGACGTAAAGGGAGTGGGGAAGCTCCCGAGAATCTCCCGGTTCGTATGGGGGAACGCTCTCCTTATACAGCCGGCTGCGGCCTTCTTCCGATTCCTCCACTTCAAGGAATCCCGCGGCTCGAAGGACCTCGTCAAGGTAGCCCAGATCGAAAGCCGTCCGGTGCTGGCCGTCGCAGAAAACAAAGTTGGAAAACCTACCTCCCAGAGACTCAAAGTGTCGCGGAAAATCGTCGTAGAACCAGTTGTGCCGTTTTTCGGCGTAGGCAACAATTGCATTGCTCAAGCTGGGAACGATCAACCGGATTCCACCGCTCGGCCTCAAGATTCTGAAGCATTCCTTTAGAAGCCCCTGCAGTTCGTCCGGATAAAAATGCTCGAACATGTGCGTGGAATAAATGGAATCGACGGAATTTTCGGGAAACGGCAACCCATTTCTCACGTCCAGCCACAAGTCGACGTTGTTGAATGGGTTGGCGTCGACATTCACGAACCCCTTGAGATAAATGGGGCCACATCCCAGATGAAGATGCAGGGGCCTGCTTGACGGGCGCGCGGCATTAAGATACTTATGCGCCCAGTAATTGGGCAACGTCGCCCGCGCGATACCCCAAAACACCATGTCCTTGTAGCGCTGGCGAAGCAAGTCACCTCCATGCGGCGCAAGGCGACATTATAGAGCACACTGCGACGGTTCCAGGCGACGCCGCGCCCTGCCTCTCTTTCAAAAGTCGATATACTTGCTGCGGTGTCCCGCTCTGCGATGATTCATCTCTTTGTCGATGCCTCGGCTGCCAGTTCTGGAAGCGGTCCCACGTACGTGCGCAACGTTGTGCCTCAGCTTGCGGCCAGAACCGATCTGCGTTCCACAGTTCTGGTCTCTCCGCTCTTGCGCCAGGAATTGCTCCCGGAATTTCAGGATCAATCCAACGTATCGTTTCTCGAATTCACCGGCGAATCGGTGAGCGCGGCGGCCAGGTTCTTTCACGCGCAAAAGCTCGTTCCAGCATTGATTCGCCGCAGCGGGGCGAACGTCTTGCTGTCAGCGGGAAACATGGCCTTGTTTCGATCGCCGGTGCCCCAGATTCTTCTGAGTGGCAATGCTCTCTACACCTCCAGAGATTTCTTCCGCGATCTCCTGCAGCGGCGCGACTACAAACTTTGGCTGGACACGAGGCTCAAGGGGCAAATCGCCAAATGGTCAGTGCGATCAGCCGATTGCACGGTCGCGCCCAGCCAGGCTTTTGCCGACGAAATCCAGCACTGGACTGGCGTTCGCGCCCTGGCCATCCACCACGGCTTCGATCGCAATTTCTTTTTCCGCGACACCTGGCCACTCCCGGAAGAACTCAAGAAGAAGCTGGAACGGACCAACGATGAACTCCGCCTCCTCTTTGTCAGCCATTACAACTACTATCGCAACTTCGAGACGCTGATTCGCGCGGTCGGCGCACTTCGCAGAAGTATTGAAGGCAGGCGCGTAAGACTGTTTCTCACCTGCCGCCTCGAACCGGGTGCAAATCCCGGATCGTTCCGCCCGGAAGACGCGGCGCGCCTGGTGCAGGAACTGGGCGTGGGGCCGAATCTGGTGGAACTGGGCGCCGTACCGTACAACCTTCTGCACCATGTTTATCGAGCCTGCGATCTCTATGTCACACCGGCTTACGTCGAGACCTTCGCTCATCCCGTGGTCGAAGCCATGGCGAGCGGTTTGCCGGTGATCGCCTCCGACCTGACCGTGCATCGCGAGATCTGCCAGGACGCCGCGCTGTACTTCCCAGCTTTTTCCCCCGACCTCCTTGCAGAAACGGTATCCCGGGTCGCGCAGTCGCCCGAAGTTTCCGGAAAGATGTCGGAGCGCGGTCTCGAGCGCTCAAAAGATTTCTCCTGGAAGAATCACGTCGCGCGAGTAATTGCAGTCGCCGACTCGTTGCTGAAATAGCATCCGGCGAGTCAGGTTGCGTTGTCTCATGTCTCCTGCTTAAATGACTCTTCGCCTAAGTGGGAAAGGCTCTCAAAACATGCGGTGGTTTTTCGGATTCTTTTTCGTCTCGGGCTTTTGCAGTCTTCTCTATGAGTTGGTCTGGCTGCGCTTGGCGATGGCCCGGTTCTCAGTGACTACCGCACTCGTTTCGATCGTTCTGTCAGCGTTCATGGTCGGACTCGGCCTCGGATCCTGGGCCGCAGGCCGCTTCGTCGGCAGAAACCGTGCGACGCAGAGATGGGATGGCTTGCGTTTGTACGCTTTGACCGAGCTGCTAATCGGCGTATCCGCCCTGTTAGTCCCGTACGAATTGTCCTGGGGAAGAATATTTCTGGAGAGAATGGAAGCTGGCACATCCCTCTCTGCCGGAGTTTCCTACCTGTTCTCAGGCATCTGGATCGCGCTCACGCTCGTGCCCTGGTGCGCCTGCATGGGAGCAACGTTTCCATTCGCGATGACGGCGATTCGAGAAAGATTTCCCCAGCAGTCTCCCCGATCCTTCAGCTACCTCTACTTAGCCAACGTGTGTGGCGCAATGACCGGCGCGCTGATTCCGTTATTGTTCATCGAAGAGTGGGGATTCACCGGAACTCTGCGCATCGGCGCGGCGCTGAACCTCGCGCTCGCGATCTGCGCGTTCACGCTCTCGATGAAGCGGCCGCAGGAATCCAAAATCATCGACGTAACACATGCTTCCACCGAATCCAAGCCGCAAGGCATCACAGAAAGCTGGCCCCGCTACCTGCTGTTTGCCACCGGACTGACCAGCATGGGGGTAGAGGTCGTGTGGGTACGACTCTTCACGCCTTTTGTGGGAACCGTAGTCTACGCCTTTGCCACCATCCTAGGCCTCTATCTGGGAGCCACCTATCTCGGCTCCTGGTTGTACCGGAGCAGAAAGCATCCGAGCGATGGACTAAGCAACGTGTTGTTGGCCTGGCTGGCGTTTTCTGTCTTACTGCCGCTGGCAGCCTGCGACACTAGACTGCCGATCATTCCCGCGGCCGCTCGCGTGGTCGCACTCATTCCTTTCTCCATCATCGTTGGCTTCATCACTCCCATGCTGCTAGATCGCTTCTGCCAGGGAGATCCCAAGCGCGCCGGACGTGGCTACGCTATTAACATCGTTGGCTGCGTATTAGGTCCTCTGATCTCTGGCTTCCTGCTGCTTCCGCTGCTGGGGAGCGCCTTGCTCTATGCGCGTTCGCACTTCCCTGGTTCGCCATAGCCCTTCTGTACACTTCCTCCACTCCTTTGCCCGACAGCCAGAGCCCGCGCCCCTGGACGTCCTGGAAGTTCGGGCTCCTTACCTTGGCTTCGTTAGCGTTGATCGTTCTCACCAGAGATTACGAAAATAAGTTCTATCCAAGAGAAGTTCTCCGCGACCACACCGCAACTGTTATCGCCACCGGAACGGGCATCGACAAGGACCTCATCGTTAACGGCATAGGGATTACGGGCTTGGGCCCAGCCACGAAGATGATGGCCCACTTGCCGCTAGCCTATCTCGGGCGCCCGCCTCAGAATGCTCTGGTCATTTGTTTTGGCATGGGCACAACCTACCGCGCGATGCTCTCATGGGGAGTCCGAGTCACCGCAGTCGAGTTGGTGCCCAGTGTCCCCCGGGTTTTTCCTTATTTCTATGCCGACGGCGCCAAGCTCCTGCAATCCCCATTGTCGCAAGTGGTGATCGATGACGGCAGGCACTACATGGAGCGCTCTTCGGAGCAATATGACGTAATCACCATCGATCCGCCGCCGCCGGTGGAAGCCGCCGGATCGAGTCTTCTGTACTCCAAGGAATTCTATGAAATCGCAAAGCGGCATCTCCGCGCGGGAGGCATTCTTCAGCAGTGGTTTCCTCAGGGGAGTCCCGATCCCACAGCGCTAGCCTCGGTGGCCAAGGCCCTGCAGGAATCCTTTCCCTACGTCCACGTGTTCCACTCCGTGGAAGGTTGGGGAAATCATTTTCTGGCCAGCGAATCGCCGCTGACGCCTGCTTCGGCCGCGGTCCTCGCAAGCCGGTTGCCGCCCGCTGCCGTTTCCGACCTCCTGGAGTTTGGACCGGCTCACACCGCTGAGCAGCAGTTTGCCTCGGTCACGAACAGCGAGTTCTCCGTTGAAAGCCTTATCGGGCGTGCTCCAGCCAACGTGCCGGCTCTGCAGGATGATCTCCCCGTCAACGAATACTACATTTTGCGCAGCGCGCAAGATCCCGATTACCGGCGGTACCTCTGGGAACGCTTTCTCCGGGCCATCAGAAGGATCTGAGGAGGCCTTCCACCAAATTAAACCACTACCTTAGACGCCACGATGCAACCCGACAACAACAGCAAGGCCTCGAATTGGTTCATCGCGATCACCGTCCTAAGCTGTGTCCTTCAACTTTTGTGGTTTGCCTCGAAGTGCTTCCACCAAATTGACATCGACGGCATGGGATATATAGGAATCGCCCGTCACCTCCGTGAAGGCGAATTCCATGCCGCGATCAACGCTTTTCGCAGCCCGCTAATCTCCTGGATGATCGCTTTCGCCTCTCTAGGAGGAGCCGTCTATTTGCCAATCGGCAAGCTCATCAACATGGCAGCCTTCCTGCTCTCTGTCGTGCTGCTCTATGTCCTGACTGAGAAGCTGTGGCATTCGAGGCTGGTAGCTTCCGTGGCAGCTTTGATGTTCGCGCTGGGTCGCGGTCTTGCGGCCTCTGCGGCGTTGGCGGTCACTCCTGATTTTCTGTTTGCCGCAATCACGCTCATCTACTTCATCATCCTGCTCCGCTGTCTTCGCGAGGATCGTTTGCAGGACTGGTTTCTCCTAGGATCAGTCCACGGTCTGGCATTCCTCGCCAAAGCGTTTGCCCTCCCATGGCTGGCAGTCTGCACCTTAGTCGCCCTGGGATTAACCGCGATGGGAACGACCGCCCCAGGCGTTTCCGCCAAGCCTTGGAAAACAAGACTGCCCCGTCTTGCCCTGGCAGCATTGATTCCCGTGCTGGTAGCGGCGAGTTGGGCCGCAGTGCTCGAGTCAAAGTACGGATCGTTCACCACCGGCACCCAGTTCAAAGCGAATCTTCTGCTCTGGACGTTGCACGCCTATGACGAGCACCATGACCCAACCTACGCTCTGCTGAGAGACACCTCGAAACAAGTCGATGAGTTCGGCGTGATCGATCCCATGCCGCCCGGTTCGTGGCCATGGACGTATCCCCTCAGCGTCGAACAGGTAGTTCCAATGATGCTCCGCGCCGAAGCGCGCAACGTCCCTTCGGTGCTCAAAGAAATGATGATCGTCGCTACGCTGGGAGGCTTAATCGCTTTTCTGGCCACGCTCGCAATTCTCACCGTTCGCAGACAACAGTATCCCGTGGAATGGCGATTCGCGATGATCATCGCGGCCAGCGCGCTCAGCTTAGTGGTCACGTACTCAACCTTGGTGTTCGACGAACGCTACTTGTTCCCCCTAATCCCCTTGGTCCTGGCCATCGCCGCGCGTTTCCTGGTTCGCAAGCCAACTCCCGAGGATCATAACGACTTCAATCACGACGCCTGGAGAAAACTCAGCCTTGCTCTGGTCGTTCTCGGCACTGTCGCTTCGCTGATCTACCCATCTTCTCCATTTCGCCTCCTGACCAGGGATTTTCAGTCCAGCTGCTACGACGCCGGCAGGCGCCTGAAAGCACACGCGGGTTCCAGCGTGGTGAGCATTGGCTCTGGACCTTTTCCCGAGCACGGTGTCGGATGGGAGGCAGGTTACAAGGCCAGTTTCTTCGGCGACCGAAAAATCATAGGGTCCATGGATTCTTTGCCGCAGCCAACGCAACTAACCACCCTCGCTGCTGACCTCCGAAAAGCATCTCCCGACGCGATCCTCGTGTGGGGCCGACCGGATAACGCCAGATACGCCGGTTTAATCCGGAGCCTGAGTTTGCAATATCCCCAGAGTTCCAGCGAAAAAATCGTCGACCCGGTCCTCGGCGAGGTCGGCATCGTACTGTGGCCAAAGCCAGAGCCCGCGCCTCTTGCTGGCCTTTTGCGCCGCCCGCGAATAAACTTACCGGACGCCCTCGTCATCGTGGTTGGGAGCACCACGGTAGCGCGCGGATAAACGACGATGAGCCCAGACCCGCAGAAGATCTATCCGTACTCTGACCCACAACGCCCGCTGCCGGGTCTTTCCGTCGTGGTGCCTGTCTACCGCAGCCAAGCCATTCTGCCGGAACTGGTGCGGCGTCTAGAGAGCACTCTGCCCGCGATCGCTTCCAGCTATGAACTTGTGTTGGTGAACGACAGCAGCCCCGACGCAAGCTGGGAAGTGATCTGCCAACTCGCGCAGGGTTATCCGTGGATTCGTGCCATCAACCTGATGCGCAATTACGGCCAGCACAACGCGCTGCTGTGTGGAATTCGAGCCGCTCACTACGGCGTCATCGTCACCATGGACGACGACCTGCAGCATCCTCCCGAAGAGATCCCAAAGATGCTCGCCGTCCTCGCACAGGGTTACGACGTTGTCTACGGCACCCCGGAACGTGAGCAACACGGGCTGGGGCGGGATGTGGCCTCTCTCGTGACCAAGCTGGCCTTGCAGTCGGTCATGGGCGCGGATATCGCACGCCAGGTTTGTGCGTTTCGCGCTTTTCGCTCCGAAGTGGCCACCGCGTTCGACCATTACGCCGGATCCTTCGTATCGATCGACGTTCTGCTGACCTGGGGCACCAACCGCTTTGCCGCGATTCCGGTGCGCCACGACTCACGTAAACAGGGAACCTCGGGCTACACCTTCCGCCAATTGTTTACGCATGCGGTAAACATGATGACCGGCTTCACCACCCTCCCCTTGCAGTTCGCCAGCCTGGTCGGTCTGCTGTTTACTTTGTTCGGCGTGGGCGTCCTCTTCTACGTCGTAGGCCGGTACTTTGTGCATGGCGGGAGCGTGCCAGGATTTCCGTTCCTGGCCTCGATCATCGCCCTGTTTTCGGGTGCACAGCTTTTTGCGCTCGGCATCATCGGCGAGTACCTGGCCCGGATGCACTTTCGCAGCATGCAGAAGCCTCCTTATGTAGCCCGCGTCAACACCGCCAACGAGGAGATTGGTCAGGAAGAAAAGAATCGGGCATTGAAGCAATGCGGGTGAGAGGTCTCCTACGCCGTATCCGGGGTCAACCTTATCTAGGTGAACCGTATCCCAGGTGAATCTGATCCAAGTGAAATAATGAGGCCTACAGCCTTCCATTCCGGGATGCATCTCCAGGAAGACTTTCTCCTGCCGCCCGAACCGGCGTGTCCACTGTGCTCTTACAACGGCGAACGCGCGCCAGTTCTTCGGCTCCAATCCGATCCAGACGTGTTGTTGCTCGCATGTCCGAATTGCAGTGGTTGTTCCGCATCACGTTTGCCCACCGAAGAAGCTCTTCGTGCTTATTACAGCCGGTACTATGAAGCAGGTATTTTTCAGAATTCCGACAAAGTAACTTTCCACGACCCCGACCGCTTCGCCCGGCATCTCTTGCGGAAAGCCCGGCCGCACCTGCAGGGCGAGACCCTGAAGATTTTGGACTTTGGCGGAGGAGAGGGGAACCTGTCCTTGGCCATCGCGCAGCTCTTGTTGAAAGATCGCGCCGGACACGTCGATATCGTCTTGGTGGACTACAACGCCGGTTCCGGCCACAACAATTCGCGAGATATCTCGGTCGTGTGCCGCGAAAAGCTCGACAGCGCCGATGCCAAAGATTGCGACCTCGTGCTGGCCAGCGGAATTCTCGAACACATCCCATATCCGCAGGCAGATTTTGCCCGGCTGCTGGCGGCCCTGCGCCCGGGTGGATTGTTTTACGCGCGAACCCCCTGCGTCGCTTCGCTCTTGCGAATCTTGCAGCGCGCAGGCTTGCCCGTTGACTTCACTTATCCCGCCCACGTGCACGACATGGGAGAGGCGTACTGGTCGAACATCCTCAATTTCCTTCCCACCGAGTTTCACCGTTACTCCGTCATCTGGTCGCAGCCGTCCATCGTCGAAACCGCATTGCGGAAGAATGTTATGCGCACCTTGGCGGCACATCTGATGAAGTTTCCGTGGCAGATACTGGGACGTCGCTATCCTTTTGTAGGTGGCTGGGAAGTATTCATTGGAAGACCGGGAGCCCCGGCGCAATAAGCTCAATATGCCAAAACTGAACGTGCTGGTATTAGGAGTGGGAGGCAACGTCAGCCAGGGCATCCTGAAAGCGCTGGCGATCGGCAAACTTTCATGCCGCGTGATCGGCGCCTGCGTCAACTCGCTATCGTTCGGGCTCTACACCGTAGACAAGGCATATATTTCCCCGCCCGCCCGCGATCCGGCCTTCACGGATTGGCTCATTCGCGTGTGCCGGACCGAGCAGGTTCAAGCCATCTTGTCCGGTGTGGAACCCGTATTAACGGTTCTCGCCGACCAGGCCGAAAAAATTCGCGCCGAGACCGGAGCTCTCCCGGTCGTAAGCAACGCGAAGTGCCTCGCCGTCGGCAATGATAAATTGCTCACATCTCAATGGCTGAAGGATAACGGATTCCCCTATCCGAAGACCGCAGACTCCGCGGATTCAGAGGGCGTCAAAGAGTTGGTGCTAGCCTGCGGATATCCCCTGATCGCAAAACCTCGCTGGGGTAAAGGCGCCCACGGCGTATTCCAAATCCACAGTGATGAAGGTCTGCAATCGGCCAAGGCGAGAAAGGCGTACGTCATTCAGGAGTACCTGGGAGATCCTCTTCAGGAATATACCGTCGCCTGCTTCAGCGATCGTGAGTCGAAAGTCAGGGGAACGATGGTCATGCGCCGCGATCTTCTCGAAGGCACAACCTATCGCGCCGAGGCCGGACTTTTCCCCGAAGTCCGCGAACAGGCGATTCGAATTGCGGAAGCCTTGAAACCCATGGGGCCGTGCAACATCCAGATGCGCCTCCATCAAGGTCGAGCAGTATGTTTCGAAATTAATGTTCGTTTTTCCGGAACCGCACCAATTCGAGCCCGGATGGGCTTCAATGATGTAGAAGCGACTCTCCGTCATTACGCATTAGGCGAACCGGCGGCCGATCTTCCTATGATCACAAAGGGCACAGCGCTCCGCTACTGGAATGAGATGTATATAAATAATGAGGAAGCCCGGACCCGATTAGACGAACGTGGAGAGCTGGACCAGCCGAAAACGTACAAGCCGTCCATCGAAGATTACGGGATGGAGAAATGAGAGTATTCCTCACCGGAGCCACCGGCCAGGTGGGGCGCGCGATTGCTGCCCTCCTGGCCGCCCAAGGCCACCAGGTGGCCGGCGCAAGCCGTCACCCCCGCCCGGTACCAGGTCTGTTCGAACAAGTCGAAGCGTGCCTCGGGACCGAAGACGCCCTCAACTCGATTACAAAAGCTCTCCAACCCTGTGAAGCAATCGTGCACGCCGCCGCCTCCTTGTCCCACGACAACTCCGATCCCTCGATCGCACTTACAAATTGTCTGGGGACGCAGCAGGTCATAAATCTGGCGCACAGCTGGGCAACACGCCAAGTGGTTTACATCTCGAGCGTTCCCGTGATCGGCCGCCCGCTCCAGCATCCGATTACTGAGGACCATCCCACCCAACCCCCGACCGTGTACCACGCGTCCAAACTTTTCGGCGAGCATCTGATACGCCTGGCGGAAGGCAACGCCTGCAGCGCAGCGAGCCTAAGAATCACATCGCCGTCCGGTCCGGGAACGCCCGAGAACCGCGTACTCTCCGTGTTCGTTCGAAAAGCGTTAGCAGGTGAGCCGCTGCAAATCCTCGGGAAGGGAAGTCGGAGGCAGAACTACGTCGACGTCCGCGACGTGGCGGCCGCGGTGGAAGCTTGCCTAACAAAACACGCGTCCGGCATTTACAATATAGCCGCCGCAGACAGCATCAGTAATTATGAACTCGCGCAGACTTGCATCAGCGAGCTGGGCTCTTCCGCCAGCATCGACTTTGTGGGAAAGCCCGACCCCGAGGAGGGAATCGTGTGGGATGTCTCTGTGTCCAAAGCCTCCGAGGATCTAAGCTACCGGCCCCAGTTTACGATCCGCGATTCCATCCAGGCGGTCGCTCAAGACCAGTCGCGTCGGGATCCTGAGTCATGACCATACCAATCGCAAGCCGCTCGATCCCGTTCAATCGTCCCTGCCTCGCAGGCAACGAATACAAATACATCGCGGAAGCAATTGCCAACGGTTACGCCTCGGGCGACGGTGCCTTTACCCGCCGCTGCCACGAATTGCTCGAGCAGGAACTCCATGTGCCCAAGGTCCTGCTGACCACCTCCTGCACTCACGCGCTCGAAATGGCCGCCATCCTTCTCGATTGCGGCCCCGGGGACGAAGTCATTGTGCCGTCATTCACCTTCGTCTCAACCGCAAACGCTTTCGTGCTGCGCGGCGCTCGCCTAGTCTTCGCCGATGTCCGCCCCGACACGATGAACCTCGACGAGGCTCAACTTGAGCCGCTCATCACATCTCGTACCAAGGCGATCGTGCCGGTGCACTACGCCGGCGTACCCTGCGAAATGGATACGATCTGCGCCATCGCCTCTCGCTACGGTATTTCAGTGATCGAAGACAATGCTCACAGCCTCTTCGCCCTCTATCGAGGCCAGTACACCGGCACCTTCGGACGCCTGGCCACGCAAAGTTTTCACGAAACCAAGAACGTGACCTGTGGAGAAGGCGGCGCGCTCGTGGTGAACGATCCGGAACTGGTCGAGCGCGCGCTGATTGTTCGGGAAAAGGGCACCAACCGAAGCCAGTTCTTCCGCGGCCAGGTCGATAAATACAGTTGGGTTGACGTTGGATCGAGCTATCTCCCCTCCGATCTTTTGGCTGCCTTTTTATTGGCGCAGCTTGAGGCCCGAGAGGAGATCCAGAAAAAGCGCCGCCGCATCTGGCGATCGTACTTTCAACATCTCGAGCCTTGGGCAGCTGAAAACGACATACGCCTGCCCGTGGTGCCCGCAGAGTGTGAGCAGGCCTATCACATGTTCTACATGCTTCTACCGTCGCTCGAGTTCCGGCAATCGCTGATCGCTCATCTCCAGGCGCAAGGGATTCTCAGCGTATTTCACTACGTCCCGCTGCATTCCTCGGAAATGGGGCGGAAATGGGCGGCCCGCGAGACGCCTTGTCCGGTGACCGAAGACGTGAGTGCCCGCCTCTTGCGCTTGCCCTTTTACAACGATCTCACCGAAGCCGAGCAAGCACGAGTGGTATCTGCCGTGACTTCGTTTGGCGGTCGATTCGGTCTGCGCGAGGAGCGGATTGGAGCCTGAAAACAACCCCTGCACCAAATCCGCACCTCCTGCGGTGTGTATTTTTCCTCGATGATTGATCTGAAACAATTCAGCCGCAATCTTGAGCAATCAGCGGAAGGCGACTGGCGCTGTAAGTCTTTGTCCGCGGTTTCTTATCCCGAATGGGGCAACCAGGCGTGTTTCGACGTCGAGGATTCCTCTTTCTGGTTCCGCCATCGCAACGCCTGCATCCTCGAAGCCGTGCGCCAGTATCCGCCTCCGGGTCCGCTTTTCGACATCGGCGGCGGCAACGGCTTCGTAGCAAAAGCCATGCAGGATGCGGGACTGGAAGTAGTGCTCGTTGAACCCGGAGCAGCCGGTGCCCAGAATGCCCGCCGGCGGGGAATCCAGCACGTAGTGCTCGCCACGCTGGAGGACGCCGGATTCATTCCCGCAAGTCTCCCAGCCATCGGCCTGTTCGACGTGATGGAACACATGGATGACGATTACAAGTTCTTGGAAACAATCCGAAACTACTTGTCCCCCGAAGGACGAATCTATCTGACCGTCCCAGCGTATCAAGCGCTCTGGTCCGAGGCAGACGTGGTTGCGGGCCACTATCGCCGGTATAGTCGAAAGCCTCTTAAAGAGCTTTTCGAGAGAGCAGGCTTCGAGGTAGAGTTCGCCACCGGCTTTTTTCACTTCTTACCGCCAGCTATTCTTGCCCTGCGAGTCATACCGTATCGGTTGGGATGGAAGACGCGTTCGGAATCTCAAGACGGCGATACGAAAATGGCCAGCCAGCATAAGATCAAGAGTGGCCTGATTGCGAAAACCCTGAACCGCATTCAGCAGCGCGAATTAGCAGGAATCCGGGATCGGCGCGAGACCAGGTTTGGAGCCAGCTGGTTGGTGGTGGCTAGAAAGGCGAATAGCGCTCGGTGACAACGGCGCAGCCGCGAGAGCCGCCGGCGTACTCCCAAATGTCGACATCACCAGAACCAGCGAAGGACGCAATCGGCTATCACGGTGAACTAGCCGTCAGCTGGGAGCAGCGCTACAAGAAGCCCGCATTCAAAGCCCGTCTACGCGCTGTTGAGGAGTGCCTCGCGGGCCACAACCTTCACGGTCAAGACTGGCTGGATGCGGGCTGCGGATCAGGAACCCTGGCTCGCCATCTGGTCGAGGCCGGCGCCCGCGTACTCGGAGTCGATGCCGCGGAAGAAATGATCACCCTGGCCCGCGAGCTGTCGAGTCAGAATGTTGCCACCCCGCAGTTGCGCTTCGAGCACACCGCCACCATCGCCCATCTTCCGCTCACCGATCAATCGTTGGATGGAATTCTTTGTTCGAGCGTTCTCGAATACGTTCCCGACCCTTCAGCATGTCTCACCGAATTTGCCCGAGTGTTGCGCCCCGGCGGCCTGCTGGTTGTCTCGGTGGCGAACCGCAATTCACTCGTCCGCAAAGCCCAGGTCGCGACGCACCGCCTGGGACGCGTCCTCGGGCAGCGCTGGTGCGCCTTTCTGGATTATTCGCACAACGACTACCCGGCAGCGACCTTTCGTCTGTTGCTAAAGAAGCATGGCTTCGTGACAAGCAAAATCATTCCTTTTGGCAGCCCCATCCCTCATTGGCTGCAGCGCCGCGAATTCGGCGGATCGTTGTTAGCCTTTTGCGCGGTTCGCGAGTAGAGCCTTCATACTCCGCAACTATGCTCTCGCAGCGCCAGTCAGGTAATATGTTGGGAGTTTTCCACTCCCGATGCAAAAGCTGGAAGAGCCAAAGCAGAAAGAGCCAAACCAGAAAGAGCCAAAGCAGGTGCGGACCGGCCGCTCTTCGCCGCCCCTGCCCGTCACAGCAATCGTTGCCGCCCGCAACGAAGCCCGCAATTTACCGCGCTGCCTCGAATCTCTCCGCGATGTAGGCGAAGTTTACGTCATCGACTCCCAAAGCACCGACGCGACCGCACAGATCGCGGAATCCCGCGGCGCACATGTAGTGCAGTTCCATTACCAGGGCGGATGGCCTAAGAAGCGCCAGTGGGCCATGGAATCGCTGCCTCTAGCTCACGACTGGATCTTCCTCATCGATGCCGATGAGGCCCTGACCCCAGAGCTCGCGCAAGAAATCCTGAACGCAATCCAGGATCCCAACTTCGACGGCTACTACATCGCCCTCCGCATGTATTTTCTAGGGCGCGAACTCCGCCACTGCGGCGCGAGTTTCGACAAGCTCTCGCTGTTTCGCCGCGGCAAAGGCCGCTTCGAGTGCCGCCTCCGCGACCAGGACGCGTCCATGGCCGACATGGAAGTCCACGAACACGTAGTCGTCGACGGTAAGACCGCCAGACTCGAACACCCCTTGCTGCACCACAACGTCGAATCGCTTTCCCATTACATCCGCAAGCACGACGAATACTCCAACTGGGACGCGAGAGTATGGCTCGAGGGCGAAGCCGGTTCCCGCGAGCTGCCCCCCGCACTTTTCGGATCGCAGTCCCAACGTCGCCGCTGGCTGCGCAAGAAATTCTTTGCCATTCCGGGCTCCCCGCTCGTGTTCTTTTTCTACAAATACATTTTTTGCCTGGGATTTCTCGACGGCATCCCCGGACTGATCTATTGCGGCTTTCAAGGCGTTCAGTTTTTTCACATCAAAGCCAAAATCTACGAACTGCGCCGCGACCAGCAGGAAGCCCGGGGGAAGCAACCCTAGTTCATGCTCATCCTGGGTCTAAACATGTTTCATGCCGATGCCTCCGCCGCGATCGTGCATGACGGCGAAGTAGCCTTCGCCATCGCCGAAGAGCGCCTCAACCGCCGCAAGCATTTCGGTGGTTTCCCCGCTCTCGCAGTCAAGGCATGTCTCGACGCGGTCGGCGCGAAGATTTCTGACGTCGACCACGTCGCCGTCGGCCAGGACAGTGACGCCAATCTAGCGAAGAAAGTCCAGTACGCCCTCGCCAATCCAAGCAAAATTCTGAATTTCATCCGCCTGCGCCAACGCAAAGAATCGATGCGCGACGTGCGCTCCCTGCTGGCCCAGGCGCTCGAAGTCGATCCCACGCAGCTGCGTTTTCAGGAGCACCACCTCGAGCACCACATCGCGCACATCGCCAGCGCCTACTACTGTTCACCCTGGGAAAAAGCCGCCGGATTCAGCTACGACGGCTCCGGAGACTTCGTCTCTACCATGATGGCGCGCTGCGAAGGCAACCACATCGAAGTGCTGGAGCGAGTATTCCTCCCCCATTCCCTCGGCAGCGTCTACACCATGATTTGCGAGTTCATCGGCTACAGCAAATACGGCGACGAAGGCAAAGTCATGGGCCTCGCCCCCTACGGCAAGAATAACGACGCCTACCGCGACTTGCTCAGCAAGATCGTGACTCCGAAGAACTCCGGATTCCAGTTAGACCTCAGCTACTTCAAGCCGCTAGGCAGCAACGCCGGCATGCAGGTTCTGCCCGATGGCACGGTCCGCCTCGCCCGCCACTTCTCCGATCGCATGGAAGACCTTCTAGGCGAGCCGCGCGCTCCGCACGCCGAAATCACCCAGCGCGACATGGACCTCGCGTTCGCGCTACAGCATCGCTTCGAAGAAATTTTCTTTCATCTCCTGAACCACTTGCACCGTCAGGTTCCCTGCGACGATCTCGCCATGGCCGGAGGCTGTGCCCTCAACAGCGTAGCCAACGGTATGGTGTTCGACCGCACCCCTTTCCGCCGCACCTACATCCAGCCCGCGGCCGGCGACGAAGGCCTCGCCATCGGCGCCGCCCTGCACACCTATCATTCCGTGCTCCATCAGCCCCGGCGTCACGAATTGAGAAACTCCTACCTCGGCCCCGAGTTCTCCGACTCGTACATCGAGTCGTCGCTAAAAAAATCCGGTCTGAACTATCAAAAGCTCGAACGCGCTCCTCTGTTAGACGCCATAGCCGAACAAATTGCCGCCGGCAACGTAATCGGCTGGTTTCAAGGACGCATGGAATGGGGCCCGCGCGCTCTCGGCAACCGCTCTATCCTCGCCCATCCCGGCCTGCCGAACATGAAAGACGTTCTCAACGCCCGCATCAAGCATCGCGAATGGTTTCGTCCCTTCGCGCCCTCCATCCTCGCCGATTATCAGCACGAATATTTTGAGCACGACCATCCTTCCCCGTTCATGCTGCACGTCTACAAAATTCGCCCGGAAAAACGTAAACTGCTGTGCGCCGTCAACCACGTAGACGACACCGGACGTCTGCAAACGGTGACTCGCGAAGAAAATCCGCTGTACTACGATCTGATCTCGGCCTTCCATCGCAGAACAGGCATCCCCGTGGTCCTCAACACCAGCTTTAATGAAAATGAGCCGATCGTCTGCACGCCCGAAGAAGCCATCGACTGCTTCCAGCGCACCCGCATGGACGTTTTAGCGATCGGTCCATTTCTTGTGACGAAGTCCAAGACCGAGAACTCGGTCCCGTCATGAGCGCTCCCCACGCCAATCCCGAAGAGCCCGCACCAGGTCTCCGGTGCGTAGCCCGATTCCAGCGTCTTCGAGCGCTAACCTGGGCCAACGACGTTCTGTACGCCTCCCGTGGTTACGACCTCCTGCGCACCAGAATTTCGCCGAGTCAGAATGAAAGTCAGATTCCTTCGGACAGTCAGTCGTGGGAATCCGTCGCGTCATTTCATCCCGCGCACTGGCGCCGCTGGACAGCGCGAACGAATCTAACCTCACGCCTGGTGCGTGACGGTCTTCATGCCTTGGCCGTTCTCCCTACCAGAGGAATCGTGGCCGCGGTTCCGGGAGCGATCATCACACTTCGCCCGAACGAAACCCAATTCCAGGTAACCCACAAAATTACTCGCGGCACCCGTCCGCTGCATATAACAGCAATTCCCACCGGCACTGTTTTCTGGGGGGAGTATTTCGACAACCCCTCCCGCGATGAAGTTCACATCTACGCTTCGACCGACGGTGGCCTGAAGTGGGACGTAGCCTACACTTTCCCCAAGCGCGCAATCCGCCACGTACACAACATCGTGCACGATCCGTGGGGAGACTGCCTCTGGGTGCTCACCGGCGACTACGGCGACGAATGCCGCATCATCCGCGCGTCTTATGACTTCCGCCAGGTCGACATCGTCTTACAAGGCGACCAGCAGACGCGAGCAGTCGCCTTTGTCCCCACGGAAAGCGGCCTCTACTTCTCTTCCGACACCCCGCTGGAAGAAAATTCCATCTATCATCTCGATCGAGAAGCAACGGATCGCCAGGGAAAGCCGTCGCAACTCGCTCCCCTAACCAGTTCATCCATCTACGGATGCCGGGTAGGCCGCGATGTTTTCTTCTCCACGATGGTCGAGCCAAGCCCGAAGAACACCGATCGCTTCGTCCGCATCTACCAGGGCCACAACGGCCGGGACTGGCGTCCCGTACTCACCTGGCAAAAAGATCGCTGGCCCATGGGCTTCTTCCAATACGGCAACGGCCTCCTGCCCGACGGCGAGAACAGCACACCCTACCTCGCGGTTACGACCATCGCAGTCGACTCAGAAGACATGGTTACATCCTTCTACCTAGTCCGCCCACGAGCTGAAAAATAGAAACCGCTCGCCGCTTCTTGCGCGATTGCTAGGGATGGTGCGCTCGGGTAAGATGTCACTCCAGCGCCTGATCGGTAAGACCGCCTCGGACTAGCCGCGCATTGTCCCTCCCCGCCGTGACAGGTGGACATCTGGCATTAGAATCATGTCGGCGGATCTTATGCCCGGAAGTGATGCCATGAAATCACTTTGGCGGATTGTAGTGCCCGTTGGTTCTGTGGTGCTGATCTGTGCGGCCGCAATTGCTTGGCATCTTGTTGAAGCGAGAGCCACCGACCGAAGGCTCGCCGCGGATGCGAAGGCATGCCGCGCACGTGCCGAACAGGGAGACGCGAAAGCTCAGTCCGACCTCGCCAGTATGTATTACCACGGCAAGGGAGTGCCGCAGGACTATGCAGAGGCCGCTCGCTGGTACCGCAGAGCCGCCGAGCAGGGAAACGTGAAAGCCGAAGACGGTCTCGGATACATGTATTCCCAGGGTCAGGGAGTTCCGCAAGACTATACCGAGGCAGCCAACTGGTACCGCAAAGCCGCAGACCAGGGCCATGCAAAAGCTCAATATGATCTCGGCAACACGTATTACCAGGGCAAGGGGCTAGCACAGGACTACTCCTACGCTGTCGACTGGTTCCGCAGGGCCGCCGACCAAGGAGATGCCTGGGCTGAGGACGCCCTCGGTTTCATGAATTACCAGGGTCAGGGAGTGCCGCGAGACTACACCGAGGCTGCCCGCTGGTACCGCAAAGCCGCCGACCGGGGTTACGCGAAAGCCCAATACGACCTCGGTTGCATGTACTTCCAAGGTCAGGGAGTGCCGCGGGACTACGCCGAAGCCGCCCGCTGGTACCGAAAAGCCGCCAAACAAGGAGACGAGGCCGCCCGTCGCACCCTGGACTCATGGAAGATTGGCTTTAGCACACAGAGCAAAATCAACCTGTCGCTTGCGTTTCTGGGAAGTATCTTGCTTTTGATACGGTGGGGAGGCATTCGGAATCGAGAACAGAGAAAAGCAGCTTTGGCGGGACTACTTGGCCTGTTATGGCTAGGGGTTGATCTATATGGGCACTCCCACTTCGGCGTTCTCCTCTCCCTGCCGGGGGTTAACGCTTTCTACTTCGGCAAGAGCGTCTTGTGTGGAATATCCGTTGCCGTGCTTGCTTCCGTCGTTCGTCCCCATGGGGCCAAAACCTATGAGAATATTCGGCGTACTGTTCGTCGGATTGAATATCTATGCGATCGCGCATTACCAACTGAGGCACCTCGCCCCATACCTCCGTTTTTTCTATTCTGCCAACGGGTTGTTAATTGGAATCGCGATCCCCCCAGCAATCTCTCTGTGGCTGGAAGGCGAGAAGGCAGGAGGAGGTCAGGATGGGAATAGCGACGCCGCGCCCGGAACCGTGGTCGGAGGCGGACCAGAACCGCTGCGCCTGTAGCGGCATTCGAGTCGCTGGCATACAACGGGCAAACGGAAACCTTGCCAGTACTGTGTTTTCGCTCGTGATATAGTTCGACAAATCTCTCCGGGACCCATGCCCCTTTTGCCAAGCCTCAACTATTACCGCCGCATCGCCAGCGCCTACCTGCTCGGTGGACAGAGCCATCTCACGTTCTGGCATGAAACCCCCGAGGAGAATCTGAATGCGAGCGCAAGGGAACTCGGCGAGTACTACATGCTGTTTGCCGAGAAAGCGAACTACGCCGGCGCCCTCGACTCAACCGGCATTCCCCAACTCGATTACCGCGGCAAGATCGGCCGGCAATACAATCCCATCGCCATCGCGCAATACGGATTAGGCAACTACAACCTCTTCCGCCGCAGTGGCAGCGCAGAGTCCCGCGACAAATTCTTGCAGATTGCGAACTGGCTAGTCCTGCATCTCGAGAAAAACCCGCAAGGACTTGCAGTGTGGAATCACCACTTCGACTGGGAGTACCGCGATACCCTGCGTGCGCCGTGGTATTCCGCGCTCGCGCAGGGGCAGGGAATTTCAGTTCTGGTGCGCGCCCAGCAGTTCGCCAATAAAGGCGACTCGCGGTATCTAAACGCCGCGCAGCAAGCCCTGGCCAGCTTCTTCAAGCCAGTCACGGAAGGCGGAGTCAGCTTCACCGACCAACAAGGCGACCTCTGGTTCGAGGAATATATAGTCTCCCCGCCAACTCACATCCTGAACGGCTTCATCTGGGCAGCTTGGGGAGTCTACGACTATTTCCTGGCAACTCGGGATCAGTCAGCTCAGGAACTCTTCTCCCGTGCCGTCAGCACCTTGACTCGCAACCTCGATCGCTACGATCTCGGATTCTGGTCTCTCTACGAACAGTCCGGCACACGCCTGCCCATGGTGGCCAGCCCCTTCTATCATCAATTGCACGTCGTACAGCTGCGCGTGATGCACCGGTTGACGGGCGAAGATAAATTCATGAGTGTCGCCGATCGCTGGGAAGGCTACGGCCGCAGCCGCAGCAAACGAACCCGCGCCCTGTGCTACAAGAGCGCATTCAAACTCTGTTATTACTAAGCTCGATTATTACCGACACTCAATGAAGATTCTTTACGTCTCGCAATACTTTCCACCGGAGATGGGGGCGCCCGCCGCGCGGGCAGCCGAGTTGTCACGCCACTGGGCGGCGGCAGGGAACGACGTGACCGTGCTGACCGGATTTCCCAATCATCCCACCGGAGTTGTGCCCCCCGAGTATTGCGACAAATTCCGGCGGCTAGTCGCACGCGAGCAAACCGGCGGCGTAGATGTCGTTCGCACCTGGCTGCTCCCTTTTCCCAATCGAAAAGCGCACGAGAGAATGTTGAACTACAGTTCGTTCTGCGCCTCGGCGGCAAGCACAGGTCTTTTCCTGTCACGCCCTGACGTTGTGATCGCCACCTCCCCGCAATTGCTGGTCGGGCTCTCCGGCTGGTGGCTGGCTCGTTGGAAGCACGTCCCTTTCGTTTTCGAAGTCCGCGATCTCTGGCCCGAGTCGCTGGCCGCGGTAGGCATGGGCGAAGGCGATTCGCTCCTGCACCGTTCGCTCGCGAAGATTGCCGGATTCCTCTATCGCCATGCCGATCGAATCGTTGTAGTCACGCCCGCTTTTGAAAACCACCTGGTCGAACACTGGAACGTTCCTAGGGAAAAGATTTCGGTCATCGAGAATGGAGTCGAGACCAAACTATTCGCTCCCGAGCCATTAACCGGACAAGCAGAAAGCAGTCTGAGAAGGGAATTGGACGCCGAGGGAAAGTTTGTCGTCTCCTACATCGGCACCATGGGAATGGCGCACGGCCTCGAGACCATCATCGCCGCTGCTTCCCAGTTGCGCGCCACGAATCCCGAAATTGTTTTTCTGCTGCTGGGAGAAGGCGCCGAGAAAGAACGCATCGCGACTCTGGCCCAGCAGCGCGGCCTGAGCAATCTGCGATTCGTCGATCAACAGCCCCGCGAAAAAATCCCCGCCTACATCGCCGCGTCAGACGTTTGCCTGGTTCTGCTCAAGAAAACCGAATTGTTCAAGACAGTCATCCCCACCAAAATGTTGGAATTCATGTCGTGCGCCGCGCCAGTGATTCTCGGCGTAGACGGCCAGGCGCGCGCGATTCTCGAAGAAGCCCGCGCCGGCCTGGTGATCGAACCGGAAAACGCAGACGCTCTGGTGAATGCCATTCGTTATCTGGGAGCAAATCGGAAAGAGGCTAGCGAACTGGGGCAGAACGGCAGGGCGCACATCCTCCGCAAATATTCCCGGCAGCAGACCGCGGAAAAATACATCCGCGTCCTCGAACACATGCTGAACCTGCCGCAGCGGCGCAGCACAAAACTCGCCGCTTAACTCGATCTCCCACTCAATGCACGGCCAGTATCGCCAAGCCCGAGGCCGCCGCGACCGCCGCGTTAAACCCAGTCTGGGCCGCCACGCGCGCTCCGCTCAGCGGCACGAATAGAATGTCGTCCGCCTGCAGCGTGATGTCAGGAGCCTTCGCCTCGAGCATTTGCTTCAACGGAACCTTCGTTTCGGTCATTCCCTCCGGACGCTTGCGAATAATGCGCACTCCGCCCAACTTCGCCGTGTGATTCGCTCCGCCGGCCAGCGCCAGCGCCTGCAGCACAGTCAGGCTGCCGTTATCCACCAGCAATCCCGCCGGACGCCCCACATCCCCCACCACGTAGATGATCGGCGCTTTCGGCACCGTAATCGTGTCTCCTGGCAGGATCTCAATGTTGTTCTGCAAATCGTCAGCCAGATTTCTCGGCAGGTTCACAGTAATCGATCCGCCCTCACTGTGTTCCCGGATGATGCTCACCTTTCGTCCCGCCGAAGGTGTAAACCCTCCCGCCACCGAGATCATGTCGTACAGTTTGCGTTCCCCAAGGGCCGGGTAGAGGCCGGGTTTCGCTACTTCGCCGAGGATCGTTACTCCCTGGGAAGCCGATTCGTCGACGAAGATCGTGACATGAGCACTGCGCACGAAGCCGCCATCTTCCAGTCGCTTCTGGATCAACCCTTGCGCCTCTTCCACCGTGAGGTCACCCACGTGCACGTAGTCGATCAGCGGAAGATAAATGTCACCTGAATTGCCGATTCTCGCTTTGGTGGCCAACTCCGGCACGTTGTACACTCCGACCTCAAGCAAATCGCCCGGACCCAGCTTCAGCATCGACGAATTTTCAGTCTTGGAAGCAGCGTCGCCGGCGGCAATAGCGCCGGCCGCAGCCCCGCTCGGGCCAGTCTTCCCAGAGTCAGGGTTCGTGTGAGTCGCAGCTTGACTCACAGGCAGGGCCGGTACCGCACTCCCCGCAGGCGAGGCGGCCTCTTGCTGCGCCCAGGCCTCGAACTCCGAACCCCAAAGCAATACCAGACAAAGCACAAACCAGCTGCGGCCGCGGACAAAACTGAATCTGCCAAACTCCATGTACCAGCCTCTGGGCGGAAGAAGAATCGCCGAAACAAGAATCGCCGAAACAAAGACTAACGAAACAAAGATTAACGAAACAAAGATTGCCGCAACAAGTATTGCTGCAAGAACGATCGCTGAAAAGTTTAGCACGGCGCGCTCTCCGCGCACGATATCGAGTTGCCGCGGCATTTTCCTGAGTCTGGTTTTCCACAGATTTTGCACAACAGGGAATTGAAACCCCCGGCCCAGGCTGCTAGATTTCCAGTAACCCTTAAACGCAGACGGACCAGCGGAACCCGTTAACTAACTACCAGCCAGCATGTGAGGCTGCCATACTTAACTGTCGGACGAGCATGTTGGACGAACATGTCTCTCGCCCGCGTTCATGATTTTGGCGAAGGGGGATCGTTGACGTTAGCTTTCTTTGCGATTTTCTTCCTGTCGCTGCTGTTCTCGTTCGTCCTCACTCGTTACGTTCGAGACTTCGCATCCCGCCGCGGCTGGGTCGCGATCCCTTCTCAGGAGCGTCACTTGCACGCTACCCCTCTGCCCCGTCTGGGTGGTGTCGCAATTTTTCTCTCCTTTTCGCTGGCCATGTTGCTGGCAGCACTCTTGGCCGCCTACATTCCCCGCCTGCACGCAGCCTTTTCTCCCAGGACTCTGCTCACCATCCTCGTGCCCGCGTCCGTCGTCTTCCTGCTGGGTCTCTATGACGACCTTCACACCGTAGGCCCCTACACCAAGTTCGCGGTTCAATCTCTGGCCGCCACCATGTTGTTCATGGGCGGTCTTCGCATTCTCAATATCCCCGTCCTCTTCGGCGATCATCAACTGCCGTGGTTCGTCGGCCTGCCGGTCACGATTCTGTGGGTCCTGGCCATCACCAACGCCTTTAACCTTATCGACGGCCTCGATGGCCTGGCGGCCGGTTCCGCCCTGTTCTCCACGCTGGTGGCGTTCGTGGTGACGCTGTTGAACGGATACTCCCTCGTCACCGTGATGACGATCGCGCTAGCCGGCGCGATCCTCGGTTTCCTTCGTTACAACTTCAATCCCGCAACTATCTTTCTAGGAGACTCCGGCAGCCTCTTCATTGGATTTCTGTTGAGCGCGCTGGCTCTCGCAGGCGCGCAAAAAGCCCCGACCATCGTCGCCGTCGCCATTCCCGTAGTTTCCTTCGGCCTGCCGATTCTCGAAACCTCGCTCTCCATTCTCCGCCGCTTGATCAGCGGCCGCCCTGTATTTACCGCCGATCGTGAGCATATTCATCACAAGCTGCTGCAGCACGGACTCACCCATCGCCAGGTCGTAATCGTGCTTTACGGCGTCTCCGCTGTATTCGCCCTGCTCAGCCTGTTTCTGCTGTGGCCCACCGGCAGTTCTCTCGGCCTGGTTCTTGCCGTGCTCGGAATCGGCATCTGGATCGGCGTCCAGCGCCTCGGCTACCTCGAGTTAGGTGAACTCGGCCGCGTCGCCCAGCGCACCTTCGAACAGCGTCAGATCTTCATCAACAATCTAGCCATCCGCCGCGCCACCGAGGAACTAAAAGTAGCGCGTGATTACGAACAGATTCGGCGCGTTCTCGAGGCAGCCTTCAGCTCCAATGATTTTGACGGGTTCGATGTACGCTTCAAGCTTTTCCCCGGTGAATCCTGTCCCGCAGCCGCCGCCGAGCCCGGCGCGCAGCCGCGCCGCGGAGAAATGTCTTTCCACTGGGGCAGACCCCGCCGAGCGCCCTCCCTCGAAGGCTTGCCGGTTTGGACTCTATCCCTCGATCTGATGAGCTCCTCCAACCGCCGTCGCGGCGCGATGACGGTTCACCGCCTTTATTCCGAGCGCGACCTTCAGGTGGATATCAACCTACTGACTTCGTCTTTCCCCGTCATTCTCGCCGACGCGCTAGACCGCACGCTCCAACACACCGCGCAAGTCATTCCGCTCCCAGGTCAGCAGCTTCCGGGTCAAGATGATGAGGGATTCATTGCCGCCCAGGCGGGCTAGCAGGGTCCTGCGGGGTCTGTGGATAGCTCGAACACTGCATTAGCGGCGTGACAACAGTCGCGAAGCGACGGCATTCATTAGCCCCGCACGTCAGTGCGGGGTAGGGATAAGTAGAGAACCGAGTCCCCGAAGGGGACGCCACCCAGCCATGAGGCAAGCAGGCCAAGCGATTACGGAGATTTCGTACGAAAGGCTTCGAGGACACAACGCGAGGGTTGGAAGCTAAAGTTTCGCGCTAACGTAAGAATTAATCTCGCAATTCAAGCAAACTTCTTCAAAAGTAGGTGCTGTCCACTGCATAGATCCCCCGTTCCAAGCGAACTCTCTCGAACCCCTGAATTCTAACCCAGCACACGCCCTCAATCAATAGCCCGCAACTTCGGGTAGTGCCTCAGTTTGAATTTCGTTCGGCCTTAAAGGTTTTGAAACCCTCCCGTGCAGCCCAGATTCCGACAGCAATGAATAGGATGATGACAACTGGCCGGGTAGGTCGCTTGTAGATGAAGTTAAGTATCCCGAAGCATGTCCACAGCACAGTCCATAACACCGCGCCGCAGGAGCCAGCAAACCAAAGTGCGAGAGAAGCTCTTTTGCCAAGTGAGTGTTTCATGCTGCACTGCGTTTCCTGTAAGGGCCACGCTTTCCCGGTTTCGGCATATAGCTGTCAGCCATCTGCACGATTTCCTCAAGGCTCCAAACGTGGTCGCTCAAGCCTGCCGCCATGCTTGGAGTGATTCGCAGCGTCTTGTGGATTCTAGCGAAGTTGTAGTGTACCGCGTAGATCGCGACCATAGCTTCGTGGTTCTGAACTTTCTTACTGAAAGCATTGGTCAATCTGGTGAAGCGCCTCATGCCCATTCTCATACTCAGGTTGTGCCGCTCCACGTAACTAGTGCTCACATGCTTTGGGTCGGGATCGCCGATCACAACCTTCATGTCACAGCCGATGCAAACGGCGGGTGAATAGCGCGTGTCGTTCTCGGCTATCCTCAGCTTCGCCGATGGCAATGTCGAATACCTGCTTGGCAAGCTGGACGGGATCACGAGGACGCTTCGCGATAAACCGAGTATCGCATAGGCCGCGCCAACGATCTACCCTATGAAATTTCAAACTGAGGCACTACCCAACTTCGCACCTTCAGACTTTTCCACAACCAGGAACCATCGCGGCCACTGCCTAACCCCGCCCAACCCTGTTTACCTTGATCTCTCTCAGTATTGGCGGGAAAGGTAATCATGTTTCGCAAGACGATTTATGGCACTACTTTCAAGGACGTTCACTTCGTTCCTCTTCAATCTGCAACGTTCTGTATCCAGTGTGAACTGATCACCACCAATCACAGGCCCTATTGCCTGGCCTGCGGAAATCCCTCGTTGCTCAGTCTTTCCCGTGTCCTCGGCGGATCTCTGCGCCATCAACAAACTGCCCATCTCATCACCGATTCCGAACTGGATAGTCTCGTCCGCGATCTGCTGCGTACGGTCCCCGATCCCCATTTCGTTAATAGGGAAGTCTCGGACGTAGCCGATCATCACGCTCGCATCCCCTCGACCGCCCTTCGCAGCCAGCTCCGCGTAGCCAATGCCGCCCATCCCGTCTCCGGTTTTCGCGCCGTGCACTCCGGGGCGTACGGAGGAAGCGAAGAAGTCGATATTCGCCCCGCTGAACTGGATCTCGAGCCCGCCATCAGCGCCATCACCGAGCGCGCCCAGCATCTCACCGGAGCCACCGGTGCCGCGATCGCCTTGCGTGCCGGTGATGAAATCGTCTGCCGCGCCCGCGCCGGCCGCACCGCTCCCGACCTCGGCGTACGCCTCCAAACCGATGCTGGCATCTCCGCCGAGGCCGTCCGCACCGGCGAAGTCATGCTATGCCACGATGCCGAGCGCAACCCGCGCGTCGACCTCGCCAGTTGCCGCCGCCTCGGAGTCCGCTCCATCCTCGTCTCTCCGCTGCGCTACTATCGCCGGACTCTCGGAGTGTTCGAAGTCCTGTCATCCTCCCCCAGCGCTTTCGATGAACGCGATGTAGCCACCATGCAGCTGCTTTCCAGCATGATGGTCGCCGCCATCTCCCGCATCTCCAGCCTCCATCAGGCCCAGCTTTTGCGCCGTTCGGCTTAGAGTCTTCTTTCTCCGGTGGTTCCCCTAACCGTTTACCATGCGATTTCTTCCTGCTACTTTTCCACAATATCGGGTTAATATGTAGCAGCAAGGGTTCGATCCCCGGTTCTGTTATGTCGGCAATACTCCAGGCGACTCGACCTGCTTCCGTCAACCGCCGTCGCCGCGTGCGCCAGAAGGTGCACGCGCCCGCCTACGCCAGTTTCAACGGCGTTTCCAAAAGCGAGATGCTCGATCTCTACGAGGTCCTGGACATCAGCGAAGTCGGCATGGCAGTGCAGTGCGGTTCGCCCATGAAAATCGACCGCCAGCTGGAACTATCTCTCGATCTGGCGGAAGCCGGCGGACCGATTTCAACCACTGCCCGCGTTGTCTGGTCAGACCCAGACGGACGCGTGGGTCTCAGTCTTCCTGCTGTGACGAGCTCCGCAAAGCACCGTCTACAGGAGTGGCTGTTCCTGAACGCGATGGCGGGAGCAGCCAACGCCGCCTCATCCAGCGCCGCATCTTCCACCGCCGTCCCGCTCCCAGCGATAGAGCACACCGTACTCCGGCCGAACTATACCGACACCCTCACCGCCACCTCCGCTGTCCAAAGGGAAGTGGAGTCTTTGGGCTCCGATCTCGAAGCCGTTCTCACTTTGATCGCTTCTCGCTCTCACTCTCTGCTTCGGGCTTCCGGCGCGGCAATCGCCCTCGCGGCAAAAGAGCCTGCGACCATGATCTGCCGGGCCAGCGCCGGCCCCGCCGCCCCACCCGTGGACGCAGCATTGCACGTCGGTTCAGGTTTTTCCGGCGAGTGCGTTCGCACTGGAAGGATGTCGCGCTGCGATGACACCGAGACCGACGAACGCGTCGATCGCGAAAGTTGTCGCGCCCTCGGCATTCGCTCCATGCTCGCAGCCCCCGTACGCTTGGGCGAGAGGGTGATCGGCCTGCTCGAAGTATTTTCCGCGGAACCCAATGCCTTTACTGAGAACGACAGCGCCGTGCTGCAGCGGCTCGCCGAGATGATTCTCGCCGCAGTCGTCCGTACCGCGCGCGCACACGATTCCTCCACTCCGCCTTTCGCCGCTGCAAAACCTATCTCCACCCCTCGGACCGGTGTTCTGTTCGCTCGCGAACCCGCGGAAAAAACGGAAGTTGCCGAAAGCGAAGACGCGAAGAAAGACGCAGCCAGCGATGCCGACCACGTGGGTGGTATTCGCCTGCCTCGCGCCCATCTCTACCTGCTCATTACCTGCCTGGCCGCCATCTTTCTGGCGCTGGGCTATATCCTCGCCCCGTGGATTCAGGAAAAACTCCAATCTCGCGACCAGGGAGTACATACAGTTCTGGCTTCGTCGCAGCCGCCTTCACCGCCGGCCATCGTCGCAGTACCGGCTATCGAGACCGCAACCCTCGACCAACTCCGGCAACTAGCCGCCAGCGGAGATCCCCCAGCCCAATACGCGTTGGGTGTGCGTTACGCTTCCGGCGATGGAGTGAAGCAGGATGACAAGGAAGCCGCCGCTTGGTTCATAAAAGCAGCCGAGAACGGAAATGTAAAAGCGCAGGCCGCACTTGGTACTCGTTATTGGGTGGGAAACCGCGGCGTGCCGCCCAGTGTGACGCAAGCCTACTTCTGGACCGTTCTCGCCCGAGCCGCCGGAGACCAGAATAGCAAGACGTTTGCGACCATCCTGGCCTCTCACCTGACGCGCGCCCAGGCCGCAGAAATCGAACAACGAGCCAACGCCTGGTACGAGCAGCACGAATCCCGCGCCAAACCAACCCCCGGCCGCTAAAGAACTCTCCACAACTCTGTCATCCTGAGCGAAGGCGGTGCTTCGCGAAAGCGAAGCATCGCCGCAGTCGAAGGACCCCATACCCGCCGGCGCCAGCATAAACTCCGCAAGGAGTTCCCACCGCCGCGGCGTTCACGCCTGCTGCACCCGCGGCGGTAGAATAGACCCAGAGGCCCAGTGCCCACCCTCCGCACCATTCTCGACAAACGCGCCCGTGAAGCCGATCCCCACCTCTACGAAAAGCTAGAGAACAATCGCGTGCGCTGTTTCGCCTGCGGACATTGCTGCCCCATCCCCGAAGGCCAGCCCGGCGTCTGCAAAGTCCGCTACAACCGCGGCGGCACACTCTACGTTCCCTGGGGATACACCGCCGGCACCCAGTGCGACCCCGTCGAGAAGAAACCTTTCTTCCACGCATATCCTGGAGCACTAGCCTACAGCTTCGGAATGCTCGGCTGCGATCTGCACTGCGCCTATTGTCAGAACTGGGTAACATCGCAGGCTCTGCGCGATCCCAATGCCGTTGCGCCTCCGCACGAAGCCTCGCCCGAACTCTTAGTCCGCGACGCCGTAGCCCAGGGCGCAAAAATTCTCGTCAGCACCTACAACGAGCCGCTAATCACCAGCGAATGGGCGGTAGCCGTCTTCAAACAAGCCAAAGCCGCCGGACTCATGACCGGCTTCGTTTCCAACGGCAACGCCACTCCTCAGGTCCTCGAATACCTTCGCCCTTGGCTCGATCTGTACAAAGTCGATCTCAAAAGTTTCGACGACCGCCACTACCACGAACTCGGCGGCCGCATCGCTCCCATCCTCGACAGCATCCGCCGCATCCATCAGTCCGGACTCTGGCTCGAAATCGTCACCCTCCTGATCCCCGGCTTCAACGACGATCCCGGCGAACTACGCCGCCTCGCCGAATTCCTGGCCGGAATCTCCCCGGACATCCCGTGGCACATCACCGCCTTCCACGGCGACTACAAAATGCAAAACGATGTAGCCCGCGACACCAATTCCGAAGACCTCCTGCGAGCCGTCGAAATCGGCCGCCAGTCCGGCCTCCGCTACATCTACGCCGGCAATCTCCCCGGCGCGGTCGCCGAATGGGAAGACACGCGCTGTCCAAACTGCAACGAAACCTTGATCGAGCGCCACGCCTACCTGATCAAAGACTACAGACTGACTCCCGAAGGAAATTGTCCCAACTGCGCAACAGAAATTCCCGGACGCTGGTCCCCAATCTTCGAAGGCCAAATCACCTCCCGCCCTTTCCTCCCGCGCAAAAGCGCGCTTTTCGTTACAATCCGGTAGGAATGTCATCCTGAACAAGCGTTCTTCGCGCAGTGAAGGATCCGGGCGAGCCGCGCGATGCGCCGTGCTTTTTGCGACGCAATAATCGCGCGTTTGGCTCGCATCCTTATCAACTTTCGCTCATGCCGAAACTCTTCACACTCGCTTTGTCGATTGCCTCCCTGCTCCTGCTCCCCTCCTGCTCCCCCCGTGATTTCCTAACCCGCCGTCTAGCCGCCGACCTGATCGCCGCCTCCGACACTTTTCGCATTCAGCACCAATTTCAGCTGCGCATCGGAGTCATCGCGAACAAGGACTACCTCTCGCCTGACTACCTCGCCCTCCAGCATCACGGCTGGATCTCCGCCACCAACGTCCCGTGTCCACCAACTCTAGCCCCGCCTCCGTGCTGGGATGTCATACTCACTCCCTCCGGCGTAGACACATTTCAAACCCTGCTAGCTCCCGGTGATGCCGACAAACAATTGTTCACCATCCCGACCGCTCGCCGCGAACTAATCGCCATCACCGGCATCGCCAAGCAGGGCAACACAGCCGATGTCGAATTCACCTGGAAATGGATTCCCCTGAACGAAGTCGGCGCAGCCCTCTACGCCCGCGACGTCCCCCACCGCACCACCACAATCTTTCGCCACTACGACGACGGCTGGCGCGTGCTCGAAAGCTCCTCCCATTCCGGCCAACCTCTAGGCCAGGCGCTACAGAACGCCGAGCCCCCGCAGTAACGAGCATGGCACTATTCCGTGTGACCCCGTGCACTCCATGGTTAAAGCTTTCCGAAATCATCACGGATAGGCGTGCCTCCATGCCTGACTCCGAGTCAACCAGAAGGTTGCGCACGTCAAACCCGTCGATGTATAACCCTACTTCCCACCAAGGGCCCTTATGAAAATCTCAAAATATTTCTTCTGCTTAGCTGTCCTTCTAGCTACGACCTCGTCAGCCTTCGCCGACAGCAAACCCAAGCTGACTCTCGACGAATTTTTCAATTCGGTAAGCTATTCCAGCGTAGCCATCTCTCCCGATGGAAGTTCTGTGGTGATCGAAACCGAGCGCTCCGACTGGGACCAGAAAATCTTCCGCACCGACCTCTGGCTCTACCGCGGCGACGCGAAGACCGGAAACTTGATTCAACTCACTCAATCCGGCCACGACTCCGATCCCAAATGGTCGCCCGACGGACGCTGGATTGCCTTCCTCTCCGACCGCAAACTGTCCTCCGAAAAAGACTCCGATTCCAGCGACGACAAGAACAGCGACAGTGACAAAGAAGTCAGCCAGATCTACGTGATCTCTCCCGCAGGCGGCGAGGCCATCCCGCTCACGCAGGGAGAAGAGGAAGTCCACACCTTTTCCTGGTCACCCGATTCCCATACCATCTACTTCGCCACGCGCAATCCCTGGACCAAAACCCAAAAAGACGATTACAAAAAACAGTGGAAGGATGTAGTGCAATATCGCACCGCCGAACGCGGTGACACCATCTTCGCCCTCGACGTTGCCCAGACTTTCGCCCATCATGCCACCGAAGGCATGAAAGAAGAATCCGAAACCGAGAAAGAGTCCGATCTCACTCCCGGCGCGCGCGTAATCGCAACCTCCGCATTCCGCGTAGAAGACCTCATCACCTCACCCGACGGCAGCAAACTAGCTTTCGTCACCAACTCCATCAACCAGCGCCAGGAAAAGGCCGAAGACGCCGAAATCTACGTTCTTGTCGCGCCGGCGTCCTCGCCGGCAACTGCCGGCAGCGAAAATAAGCCGGCCGTCGCTCAACCCCGCCAGTTAACCCACAACCAGGCCTTCGAAGGCGCCCTGCGCTGGTCCAACGACAATCGCCACATATTCTTCACCAGCGAAAATGACGTAACCGGTCCCTATCGCGACCTCCAGCCACATCTCTATTGGGTCGACAGCGAAAATCCAAATACCGTCGAGCAGTGGGACAAAGACTTCATCGGTCCAGTCGAACACTACGCCGTAACTGCCAACGGAGCGTTAACCTCCGCGCGTATCGGAACCGAAGTCGCCATGTACTCCGCCACTCAGCCCAGCCAATCCCTTCACAAACTGCAAGGTTGGGAAGGCACGTACGAAAATCTGTCGACGACAGCACACTCCGCCCGCATCGCCTTCGTGTATTCATCATTGCAGCGCCCAACCGAAATCTACCTGGCGGAAAACGCCGACAAACTCGCCGAGGCCCGTCCCATCACGTCCTTCAACAAACTCTTCACCGAGCGCGAACTTCCCCAAGGCAAGCCCTACCGCTGGAAGGCCGACGACGGCACCACCATCGAAGGCATGCTGATTTATCCTCCTGGCAAATTCGAGGCTAAGCATTTGCCGATGTTCGTTTTCATTCACGGGGGTCCCGCCGAGGCTGACGGCGACTACTTCGAAGCCGACTGGTACAAGTGGGGAGCGCTAGCCGCCACTAACGGCTGGCTGGTCTTCGAACCCAACTACCGCGGGTCGTCTGGATACGGCGACAAGTTCCTCGAGCAGATCGTTCCCGAAATCGTCTCCCGCCCCGGCAAAGATATTCTCGAAGGCGTCGACACCTTGGTGAAAGACGGCATAGCCGACCCCGATCATCTAGCCGTAGGCGGCTACAGCTATGGCGGTTACATGACCAACTGGCTGATAACGCAAACCACCCGCTTCAAAGCCGCAGTCACCGGCGCGGGCGCGGTCGAGAATGTCGGCAACTGGGGCAACGACGACACCACCATGGACGATGCTTATTTCTTAGGCGGACGTCCCTGGGAAGCCCAGCAGCGCTATCACGACGAAGCCGCCATCTTCCAGATCGACAAAGTCCGCACGCCCACGCACATGGTAGCCGGCGCCGACGACATTCGCGTAGCGGTACTAGAAGACTATCTGCTCGAACACGCGCTCTACGCTCTAGGCATTCCCAACAAACTCCTGATCTTCCCCGGCGAAGGCCACTCGCTGGCAAAGAATCCCTGGCACGGAAAAATCAAAGTCCGCGAAGAGCTGAAGTGGCTGCAGAAATACGGCGGCGTCCCCGCAGGGAACTAATTTCATGGGACAAAGATGCGGACCGTACCACCCAACCCCAGTCCCGAATGGGACGGCATACGATAGCCCCGGACGTAAGTCCGGGGTAAGCCGAACAGAAAGGAACAAGTCCCGTAGGGACGGCACAGACTTCGGAAGCAGACTTCTTAACTGTTGCCGTTCACAGCAGCGAAAGATAATCCTCGATCCCCGGAGCGATCCACACCCTTCCACAGCCCACCCCTGTGACATCCAACCTTGTCTTCCCAGAAAAACTGCGAAACTATGGTGGATAGCGCAAAAATGACTCGGAACCCGATCAGCAGGCTCTAAGTCCCTGATTGCAAAGATTTTAGTATCTAACTTCTTTGCCCTCTGGATTTTGCGGGGCAATTCCACTCTAACCCCATGATTCCAGAGATCGAGGGGGGTGGGGGAGGGTACCCGCGAATGTCGCGCTGGCAAACCAACCTGAAGGATACGAGAAGAAAATTATGGGGATGGACAATGTTCCACGGTGTCAGCACATAAAGATGAATGGGACGCAGTGCGGCTCTCCCGCGCTGCGTTCGCGGCGGCTCTGCTTTTTTCACGATCGCATCCAGCGCGAGCGGACGAAAATTGCCAAGGACACGACAGCGGAACGCCGCTTCGACCTGCCGCTGCTCGAAGACGCAAACTCGGTGCAGGTGGCGCTCATGAAAGTCATGCAGATGCTGGGCTCCGGCCGCATGGACCACCGGACGGCCGGCCTGATGCTCTATGCCCTGCAGACCGCCAGCGTGAACCTGCGCAATGCGGAGTTCGAGGCGAGCAAGGCGACGCATGTTGTGATCGACCGCGATGACGTCCATCGCACCTCCATCGGCGGCCCTCAGTGGTTTGCACAGGACTTTGACGATGAGGACGAAGGAGAGGAAGAGGTTGAAGCGGAAGACGCTGTGGAAGCCGCTGACGAAGCCGCTGCTGGCGGCGCGCAAGCGAATGCTGAACCTGTCCCCAAAGAGACGGAGGCTGTGAAACACGTTACTCTGGAGGAGGCTCGGATGAAGGTGCAGGGCGCCGTCCGAAACTGGTTGCTGGAGACCATGGCCGATGAGTCGGCAGCAAAGCCGGGATAGGGCAGGAAGATTCTTGCGGCTAAGGCTTTCCCCGAGCCGGCTAGTGCGTCAATAAAGTGCGTCAATAAAGTGCGACAATCAACTGATGACCCGCAAAATGACCCGCAAAATGCCCGGCAAAGCAACAATCGTCCTCTTCGCGGCGTTGCTTTTCCTCTCCGCGGCCGCGTCGCACCCGTCCGCGGCTCCGGCGCCTTCGGGCCCGGAATATACCAGCGACGCCCAGCTGAAGTTTCCCGAGCACTACCGCCAATGGGTGTACCTGACCACCGGCTTCGATATGAGTTATAACCCGGCGCAACAAATGGGCCACCACATGTTCGATAACGTTTTCGTTAATCCCGAGGCATACAACCTATTTCTGGACACCGGCACCTGGCCCGACAAGACCATGCTGGTGCTCGAGAACCGCGGGGGGCAGGACAAGGGCTCGATAAATCAAGCCGGCAGCTACCAGGGCACTGAGGTTATGGGCCTCGAAATCCACGTCAAAGACGAAGCCCGTTTCCCCGGGAAATGGGCGTTCTTTATTTTCGACAACGCGAAAACAGCAAAGATGGTTCCAACGGACATGTTCTGCTACACCTGCCACGCCGAACATGCCGCCGTGGATACCACGTTCGTCCAGTTCTACCCCACGTTGCTGCCGATCGCGAAGAGCAAGGGCACGCTCAGCGCCGCATACCAGAAGGAGACTGCCGCAGAACAAAAGCCGCATTGAAATTGTCGGGGAGGAAATCGGGAACGGGAAAGAGAAAAGAGACGAATTACTTCCCCGCGCTCGCCACCTTCACAGCACGCGCCGCAGCCGCGTACCGCGCAATGCCTTTGTAAAGCGCTTCTGCAATCTGTTCGCGGTATCCGTCGCTGCGCAGCTTCTGCTCATCGGTGGGACTGCTGACAAACGAAACTTCCGCCAGGATTCCCGGCATCGCAGTTTCGGTGAGGACCACGTAGGAAGCCTCTTTCACGCCGCGGTCGCGCAGCCCGGGATTCTGCACCGCCAGAGTCCCGTAAAGCGACCGCTGCACGCTGGCCGCGAGCCGCCGCGACTGCTCGATCTTGTCGTGCAGTTCCGCCGGAGAAAGCGACGCCGTCACAGCGTTCTTATTGCCGGTCGCGCTCTGGCGAGTCTCGAGGTCCTTTGCATTAGGCGCCACAAAGAAGTTCGTGTAGTAAGTTTCCACCCCGCGCGCTGAAGGCAGGTCGCTATAGTTTGCATGCACGGAGATAAACAGATCGGCCTGCGCCTGATTCGCGATCCCCGCGCGTTCGTCGAGCGGAATGTAATTGTCGTCAATCCGCGTCAGAATCACGTCCGCGCCCAGACGGCTTTCGAGCAGCTTGCCCAGGCGCTGCGCAATCTCCAGCACCAGATCCTTCTCGAGCAAACCTTGCTTGCCCACGGTTCCCAAATCCCAGCCGCCATGGCCCGCGTCGACGACGATGCGCATCTTCGGCACCCGCGCGCGCAACATCAAGTCCTCGCGAGAAGGCGGAGGCACGACGATCGCGAGCTTCTCTTTTTCGGCCTCGCCCGGGAAAAGATTTACCTGAGCTTTGGTGTCCGCGCCCAGGCGCCGTACCTGCACCACCAGGCGGTAAGGATTCGGTTCCAGGCTCACGGAAAAGTTCGAGTTGCCTCTGGTTTCGAGGACGACGCGTGTCAAACCGGCTACCGGCTGCGCCACGCGGACCCGCGCCAGCAGCGCGTCTCCGATCTCGATGCTCTTTCCGGCAAATTCAGGAGCCAGCGACGTATCGTGCAGATCAAAATAAATGCGATCTGGACCGGTCAGGCGATGCGCCTCGTACTGCACCTGATCTTCCAGGTCAAGCACGACCGTGCTGGAATCCGCCGAAGACCAATGCCGGATTCCCGTTACGCGGGGCATCTTCGCCAGTTCCTGCGGAGTCACGTTTCCACTCAAGGGTTCAGTCGCCGAATCCGCATCGGTCGCAGCTGCGGAATTGGCTTGCCCATCGGGGCTCGTGCTCGGGTTCACCGAAGAGTTCGTCTCGGGAGCGGCCGGCTTCGTCACCGGCTTTGTGATCTTGGGCTCAGGCTTCACCATTACGTCGCCGAGTTGCGCATTCTTCAGCTTCCACCAAATCCCGCCCGCCAATACCGCCGCGACCACGACCAGCACCAAGACCAGCACGATCCAGGGATGACGGCCACGCGAAGATCCGATTTCGCGAACGATCTGAGGGGCAATCGCGTCATCGACAGCGCGCTTCGGTTCAATCTTCTCTTTAGGTTCAATCTTCGGTTCAGGTTCAATCTTCGGCTTGGGCCCGATCTTCGGCTCGAGCATTGGTGCGAGTGCAGGTGCGCGCAGAGAGATTGCAGGGGCGCTCACCGCAGGCAGAGCCTTGGCTTCGATCGGTACTTGAGGCGACGGCGCGGCAGCGACAACAATCTTCTCGACAGAAACTTTCTCAGCGGGAGGCTTTTCTGCCGGCGGAGCAACAAGAGGGGCAGTGGTGGGCGCGGCCAGCTCCGCTTCGGCGACTTCGGCCGATTGCGCGAAGCGGTCTTCGTCCTCAGGCTTGAGAGCCCCGAGAATCAGCTCGGCCAGCAGTTCCAGGCTGCCCACGTCGCTGTCGTTGAACCCGAACGGCTCGACCGAAAAAGCTTCGAGCAATCCAATCACGCGCCGGCGTCCGCAGAGCGGCACCGCTACCATGGAGCGCGCGCCCAGTTGCCGGCACGCGTAGAGGTTTACGCGGTCATCCGTCTCGGTATCGTCACAGCGGATTATCTGCGCGGTACGGAAACATGCTCCGGAGAAAGCCGAGTCGCGCTGGATACGCTGGCCTACATCGGGCTTGATCGCGCCCGCGGAAGCCCGCAGGACAATTTCGTTATTCTCTGCGAGAGCGATGCCCAATCCATCCGCTCCGGTGATGGCAATGGCCCGCTCTGCAACCAGCTGCAGCACTTCGTCCAGGACGAATTGCTCTGGTGCCTCGAACTCCTCCGGAGGCGCGATCGTCTCAAATCCCTTGATCCGCGAAGCCAGCGCCCGCCGCTGCCGCACCTGCTGATGCAGCGTTGAGAAGGCGAGAAGCGCCTGCAGCGCATCGCCTCCTGAGGGGCGCAATCCGCGAGTCGCAACAGAAGTCCCCGGACGAAAAACATCTTCCCCGGGCGCTGGCGCACCGCGCTCGGGCGGCCACGCCGGCACCTGCGCATCGGCCAGTTTGTCGTCGACTTCGATCGCGGGTTTGGTGGGAGTTGTTGCCATTTACATTACGGAGCGGTCAAGACGCTACTTCGAGTGTGGCCACCCAGCCGAGCCCGTGTCAATTGACTACTTGGCGTAGCTGGTTTGCCTAAGCCCGCGCTTCCGGAGACAAGCCTGCCCCGCTCCGGTTTTTGCCGGGTTTAACAGTAAGTTAACCGGGTTTTGCCCTATATGCAATGCTGGCGGCGTGATCTCCCGGCCATGGTCTTTGGTAAGCCCACCGCCCAGCGGGATCCCCGAACCTGCCCAGTTACTGCCAGACGGCGTTTACCAGAAACTAGAATTTGAAGAAACGGGCCCCGTCCGAGCCAGTCTTGTTCCTGAATCGTCCGATTTTTGGCGGAGAGCATGCAAACAGCATCTTTTCCCGCGCGGCAAACACGCACCCACTACCGGCACGAACTGCGCTCCTTGACTTATGTCACGCTCGATGAGGACAACGGTGGAATCATTCGCAACCTCAACCATGAGGGGGTGGCGGTGCAGGCCGTCGGCCCGCTGCGTCAGCACGAGCTTGTGCATTTGCGCTTTGAGTTGAGATTTCCCCGCTTGCGCGTGGAGACTTACGGGCAGGTCAGTTGGGCCAGTTCCTCGGGGCAGTGCGGCATCCGCTTTGTCGAGTTGACGGCGCGCACCCGTCGTCAGATCAACGAGTGGATTTTTTCCAACCTGCTGGATGCAGTGGCTCGCGACGAGGATCATCCCCGCTCCATGTTTGGAACTTCTGTAGTCTCGATTGCTCGCGACAAGAATGCTCGGGAAGAGGACGCTCGGCAGGAAAGCGACGGCCTCAAACTGTCAGCTTCAGCCCGCCCGGTGATCCGTCTGGGGCCGAGCGTTGCCCGATGGGACGAAACGCCAATTCTGCATCAGTATAGCGAAGAAGATATTACCGATCCGGATGACCGCGCCTATGGTCAAGGGAACTGGCTTTCCCAGCCTCTGTCAGGCCGCACCATCGCATGGCTGGTCGATGGTCTTATCATAATCGCAGGTCTGCTCTTGTTCGCTCTGATTTTTCTTTCCATCGCTCACGAACTTCCGCCCTGGCCCCTGACTCTCGGGACAGTCTTTGCGGCCGCGGTTTTCGTCGCCGCTGTGTACTGGGCCGTCTTCGCTTTATTTGGAGGGCAAAGCCTGGGCGCCAGATTGGCGCGGGCAACATCCGAGGAAGAAGACGAGGACGGCGGCAGCCGGTTCCGGTAGGCAAGAATCGAGTGAGCCGCGGGATTCCTCGGGGGGCTAAAGCCCGAAGTTTTTCTGGGGCTTTACGCGGCGCTGAAGCGCCGCTCTTCCACGGTAGTGCCGGCAGTTATCGTTCTGCAGGTTGCGAAGCCGGCGTCTTTCTGAGAACTGAGAACTAAAAACTGAGAACTGAGAACTGCTCTCCCTCAGTTCGCGAAATACTGCTGGGCCAGCCAGAGCCTCAGAGTGTGTTTCATCTCCGATGCCATCTTGACAAAGCGGATGCCGACGTTTCCGCGGTTGTCGGACCAGGCCACTTCGATCTGCGCCTTCATCCCGCAATTCGTTCCGGGGAGCGCGAACGATACCTGCGATGCCTCGCTGGCATCGAATCCATTTTCGACGCGAACCTGAAGGCCGCCTTGGCTCAGGTTGATGAGTTGTGCCCCGCCCCGCTTCTGACGGCGATTGCTTAGAGTCACGGGAACTTCCAGGCCGGCACGGTGATAGCGCAAGCGTCCGTCAAGGATCATGTTGCGGGCGGCGGAGAGCGTGCGCACCGCCTGTTCCACGGAAATCGGCTTATCGAAGGCAAACATTGCGCCGGTCGCCTCCATGTCGCGCCTGCCCTGCGGAGCGCCCATGATCACCAGCGGTACCGTACTGACCCGCGGAGCATCGCGTTGCAGTTCGCAGAACAGTTGCCCCGTGCCGTTGAGGTCACAGTCAACAATCAGGGCATCCACTTTGGATTTTGTGAGCCGGGACAAAGCTCGTTGCGGTTCGCTCTCGACGGCCACATCCATGTGCAAGCCGCCAAGAATGCATTCCAGAACACTGACTTCCTGCCAATCACGCGAAACTACCATCGACGAGAGTGTCATGCCTTCAACTCTACTGAGAGAGGTAATGCCGACGTAGATCACTAACGTAACTTTGACTTTTAAGACGGACCTCGGACTTCGGACCTCAGACTTCGGCCAACCCGCTCGAGACTCGTGCATCGAAACCTTTGGCGAAACGCCCGACGTCCGTGGTCTGACGTCCGAGGTCCGCGCTACGACCGCGTATTGCGATACCAGTCGACTGTCTTGCGCAGGCCGTCTTCAAAACTTACTTTGGGTTTGTAGCCGAGATGGGCTTCTGCCGAGGAGATGTCCGCGAGTGAATGCTTGATGTCGCCGCCGCGTTCCGCGGTATAGAGGGGAGAACCGGAATAGGATGTGAGTTTCTGCAACGCATAGAAGGTCTCATTCAGCGTGACTCGACGGGCTGTCGCGACGTTGAACATCTTGCCGGCTACTTGCGACGCGGGAGCTTTGCAGGCCAGCAGGTTGGCGTCGACCACGTTGTCGATGTAGGTGAAATCGCGGCTCTGCTCGCCGTCGCCGAAGATCGTGGGCTGCTGCCCGCTGAGCATCTGCGTGATGAACTTCGCCAGCACGCCCGAGTAGGGCGAAGACGGATCCTGCCGTGGACCAAAAACATTGAAGTAGCGCAGGGCCACGGTTTCCAATCCGTAGCAGCGGTAAAACGAGATCATGTAGTGCTCGCTGGCCAGCTTGGCTACGGCATAGGGCGAGATCGGGTCTGGCGCCATGCGCTCGTGTTTGGGCAGCGTCGGTGTGTCGCCATAGGCGGACGATGACGCCGCATAGATCACACGCTTCACCTTGGCGTCGCGCGCCGCCACCAGCACGTTGACCGTGCCATCCACGTTCGCGCGGTTGCTTGCGATCGGATCCAGCACGGACTTCGGAACTGACGGGATTGCGGCCTGATGCAAAACGTAATCCGCGCCGGAACAGGCGGACTTCATGGCGTCGAGATCGAGCATGTCGGCTTCACGAAAGTCGATCTGCTTCAGGATTTGGGCGAGATTATCCCGCTTGCCGGTGGAAAAGTTGTCGACTCCGCGAACCTGCTCGCCGCGTTGCAACAACTCGCGCGCCAGGGAGGATCCGATGAAGCCGCCGACGCCAGTGATGAGGTAAACGGACATTGGTCTTCATCATAACAAGACCTCGGACTTCGGACCTTGGACTTCGGAACCGAGAACCGAGAACTGAGAACTGAGAACTGGGATCTGCTACTGGCTTTTGCGGAGAATCCTTAGAAATTCCTCTCGGCCCATCATGTGGCGGTCTTCGAAGAAGTTCGACATGGCCTGCAGGGTGGCGGTTGGGTTTGCCACGCCGGGCAAGGTTTCGGTTGGCGCCGTTGCGGGAGCGCGCGCCGCAGCGCGTCCGCCCAGGATCACGGAAGGCCGTGAGATGGAGCGGACCAGTTCGCGCAGGCGCTCGCGATCTTCTTCAGACATTTTGGTGAAGGAGATTCCCATGCCGAGGTTCGGATAAGATACGCGCACATCCCCCGTGGCCTCAACCCGATAACCGTTGGCCTCAAGCTTCAGGCCGAGCGTCACGCCGACACGATATGCGGTGGTCGCTTCCACGTAACATCCGTGAAGGCTGATGTCGGTGAACGTCGTCCAGATCGAAACCCCGGTGGCGATTTCGCGGATGTGAGCCTTGCCCTGGCAGCGGTAGCGAGGGCTTTTGCGCTTGTCCGGACTTGCTTGCGAGATCAAGCCGCTGGTTCGAATTCCGGTGGAACGCGGCGCTTCGGGCGCGCTCGCAGCCGCGGCCGCGCCGGCCTGAGGTCCGGTGGATTGCTTCAAGGCGGCTAAATAAGCCGCGCCGGCATCGGGTTCGTCAGTCATAACGTTCATCAGCCATAACAAAGACTCGCTTCTCCGCATCGCGGCTCGGGATGGAGTCTTCGCGCGGCTTTTCGGGGCGGTATGCGTCCTCTCCTACTCTACGGAGCTTTTAAGCGGAACACTTAGGGGAAGTGCGAGCGGCTGGCGACAAAGGGATTAGGTAGTTTCCGCAACGGGAGGCGTTCAGGATTGGAACGTCGCAACAGGAAATTCGGCTGCGGATTGCCGAATCTTCTTCCACACTTCGTCCCGCCCGGCTCCGGTTTTCGCCGAGAAGGGAATCACCGGGGCCGTTGGGTAGGCTTCGGTCAGGGTCTTCAATGCATTACGCAGCTGATTGTTGGAGAGCCGGTCGCTCTTGGTTGCGATCAACAGGAAGTCGCGACCCGAGGCATTAAGAAAATCTAAGAGTTGCCGGTCGCTATCTTGCGGCGGAACGTTTGCGTCCACCAGCGCTACGCATAATGCCAGCGTCGAGCGGTCGTTCAGGTAGGGCTCGATGAACTTGGGCCACTCCTGCGAAATCTCACGCGAGAGCTTGGCATAACCGTAGCCCGGCAGGTCGGCGAAGATGACCTCGGGCTGCGGCTTTCCGGGCCAGCGTACTTCGAAGAAATTGATACTGCGGGTGCGGCCCGGCGTGGAACTGGTGCGGGCCAGCTTGGCGCCCACCAGAGTGTTAATCACGCTGGACTTGCCCACGTTCGACCGGCCGAGGAATGCGACTTCCGGTAGGGTGGGAGCAGGGAAGTGATCGGCACCGGTGGCCGACGCCAGGAATCGGGCGATAACCCTCATGCGCTAGTGTGCTATGCGGGCACGAAGGTTGGCAAGCTGGCGCCTCGCTAATGGCGCGGGCCTGCTCACGTCTTAATTTAGCATCGGGTTCGCGATGCGCAAGCGCGTGCCCGCAGCCCAGGCGTCTAGCAAGAGCAAAAAGTCCAGATCCGCAGTAGAATGCCCAGCATGAGAGATTTCGTGCTCCGGTTTGATCCATCGGAAATACCTGGCCTCGCAGCTCGATATGGCTATGATCAGGACGACGATGCACTTAAGGCGGGAAGCAACATCGTAGGCGGGAATTACAGCCGCGACAACCTGAAGATTATTGTTCACTGGAAGTCGCCACGCAAGATTGCCTACATAGACGACAACACTGACATTGAGATAGCTCGCGCTTTACGATTCGCCAGTGACTCGCGTACGAGCGAGGGGTCTGCAGTTGATGTTCTTGACAAGCTGCACGGAGTGGGAGTGCCCATCGCCTCTGCGATTCTGACGACAATGTTTCCCGAAAAGTACACTATCATCGATTTCCGTGCCTTGGAGTCGCTTAGTGTGGTGGACGCCCCGACCGACTCCATTCCGTACTACCTCAGCTACCTAGAGAAATGTCGCGAATTGGCCCGTAAGCACAATGTGTCTTTACGGACGCTCGACCGCGCCCTCTGGCAGTGGTCCAAGGAAAACAGTACAAGAGAAAGAACGTGTGCCTAAGCGAACTCCGCGCTAGCCGACCAGAGCGGCACGGTGATCACATAAAGGATCAAGGAAGTGGGAAGCAATTAGCTGGAAATCGGGGACTAACCTGAGACCTGCGCGCCTCAGCGTCCGGGCTCCCGTCGAAACTGCTTGCTCAGAGTTAGCGCCTGGTGCTGGTAGGACGATCCTATATTCGTACCATAGATTTTGTCCGGCCGGCGCAGTAGAGGCATGTAGTTCAGCCGGCCGACGAGCTGGCCGTGTTCCATCAGGAATGGAACTTCATGGGCTCGAACTTCGAGCACTGCCGGGGTCCCCTTGATGTCGCCGGAGCCGTGTCCGAATCCAGGATCGAAGAAGCCCGCGTAATGGATGCGGAACTCGCCGTCCGATGGATCGAAAGGCACCATCTCGGCTGCGAACTCTGGGGGGACGCTCACCTTCTCTTTGGACGCAAGTATGTAGAAGTCGCCGGGTTCGAGAATCAGATTCCTGCTCGCATTCTGATGACGAACTTCCCAGAATTCTTCTGTAGGATAAAAATTAATCTTGTCCAGTTCGATGGCCGGGGCAAAGCGCTTCGCCTTGTAGGCAATGATCTCTGCCTCTGCGCCCTCCAGATTCACCGTAATTCTCAAGCCCCGCTCGACTCGCGCTTTCGTGGGAGTGTCTTCGTCGTAGACCAGCGGATCTTCCCGGTCCAGTCCTCGGATCGCACTGTCGCTGGAGCGCGGATTGCCTTGGACAAAGCGCAACTGGCTTAGCCGCATCCCGGCGCGAATGGCGACCGTAAATGTGCGGGAAACCACTTCGGCGTAGAGTTTGCCTTTGTATCCTGGCGGCACGCGGTCGAACTCGGTGCCGTAATCGGTGATCAGGCGGGTGAAAATGTCGAGGCGACCGGTGGTGCTCTTGGGATTGGCTTTGCCGGAAATATTTTCTGGGAGATTCAGTTCCTCGACCAGAGGGATGATGTAAACGCAATCCTTCTCGAAGACGGGCGCAGCCGTGAGATCGACCCGCGTCATGCGGAGTTCCTTGATCTTGGCTTCGACAGTGCTGTTGGGGCCTGGCAGAAAACTCGCGCGCACGCGGTGCGCCATGTCGCCCAGCCGCAGATCGAGGCTGGCGGGCTGGATGTGGTCCGGGTTGATGGCTGGCGAGGCGGTGATGTTTCCGCGGGCAATCAGGTTTGTGATTTCCTGCGAGGGGAGGATTCCGGTGGTCCGGGGTTGCGCACTTTCGGTTGGCAGCTCCGGCCCGTTTTCAAAGGCAATTTGACTTTGGTTGGATGTGGACATCTTCAGGATTCCCCGTACCCACTAAGAGCGTAGCGAAAACTCAGACACCGCGTGGCTGGATACAAGCGTACTGCCCTCTGGTAGAACGAGAGCGGCTCAGCACAGACTAGAAGGCCATCATACTGTAAGGAGGCGGCTCAGTCCGAAGTCGATATCTTGGTAGCGCTTGATCGGCGCCATACTCGTGCGGCCCACAGCGTAGTCAATGGTATCGAAGCGAGTAGGCCAACAAGGACAAACGCGACGATCAGGATCCCATCGCCAGGCGCTGGGTGCTGGCGATTGAAAGCATCATTATGGCCCCCGACTATATTTATGACCTTAACGGCAATACCCCCGACAAGTGCCCCGCCCACGATTCCGAGCACTGGACCGATGAGCATCGCAGCAATCATCTTCGCGATTCTCACGCCGTCTCCTCAAAGCCGGAAACTGAGAACAGCTCCTACTGATGCGCCGCCGGACTATCTTCTGTGCCCGAAGTCAAAGGCGCGATGGGCTGCGCGGTCTCTTCTTCACGGAGCGAGGGCAGAGGCGATACCAGCGCGATCTGCAGCACTTGATCCATGGTGTCGACGAAGTGCATTTTCATCGCAGTGCGCAGGTTTTCCGGAACCTCGGCCAAATCTTTTTCGTTGTCCTGGGGCAGGATCACTTCAAACAGTCCAGCGCGATGGGCCGCCAGCAGTTTTTCCTTGAGACCGCCGATAGGGAGCACTTTGCCGCGCAGCGTGATTTCGCCGGTCATGGCGAGGTCGCGCCGAACGGGAATCTTGCTGAGCGCGCTCGCGATCGCCGTGGCGATGGTAATGCCGGCCGAAGGCCCGTCTTTCGGAATCGCGCCTTCCGGCACGTGCACATGCAGATCGAGAGTGCGATAGAAGTCGCGGGTAAGGCCGAGACGATGCGCTCGTGAGCGGACATAGGACAAGGCCGCCTGCGCTGATTCCTGCATGACGTCGCCGAGCTTGCCGGTCAGGGTCAGCTTGCCCTTGCCGTCGACGACCGTGGCTTCGGTGCTGAGGATCGAGCCGCCGACTTCCGTCCAGGCCAAGCCGGTGACCAATCCCACTTCGCTTTTTTCGTGCGCTAGCGTGTCGCGGAACTTGATGACGCCCAGGAAGTCGGTGACATTCTCGCCGGTGACGGAGACGGTATAGTTTTCGCCTTCCTTGACCACTTTGCGCGCAACCTTGCGGCAGACGTTGCCGATTTCGCGCTCGAGATTGCGCACTCCAGCTTCGCGCGTGTAGGAGCGAATCAGGCTGAGGATCGCTTCGTCGTTGAACTTGATGTTTTTCTCTGACAGGCCGGCCTGCAGCATCTGCTTTTTCACCAGAAACTGCTTGGCGATCTCGAGCTTTTCCTGCTCGGTGTAGCCATGCAGCCGCAACACTTCCATGCGGTCCTGTAGCGCAGGAGGAATCGTGTGCATCACGTTGGCTGTGGCGATGAAAAACACCTGCGAGAGGTCATACTCGACGTCGAGGTAATGGTCGACAAACATGAAATTCTGCTCGGGATCGAGCACTTCGAGCAGAGCGGCCGAGGGGTCGCCGCGGAAGTCCATCGACATCTTGTCGACTTCGTCGAGCATGAAGACGGGGTTCTTGGTGCCGGCCTTCTTCATCATCTGAATGATCTGGCCGGGCAGCGCGCCGATGTAGGTGCGACGGTGGCCCCGGATTTCGGCCTCGTCACGGACTCCGCCGAGGGACATGCGGACGAACTTGCGGCCCGTGGCCTTGGCGATCGACATGCCCAGCGAAGTCTTGCCTACGCCCGGAGGCCCGACGAAACAGAGAATCGAGCCCTTGGGATTTTTCACCAACTGACGGACGGCGAGGAATTCGAGGATGCGCTCTTTGATCTTCTCCAGGCCGTAGTGATCTTCGTTGAGAACTTTTTCGGCGCGCGAGATGTTGCGGATTTCCTTCGAGCGCTTCTTCCACGGCACGGCCAGCAGCCAGTCGAGATAGTTGCGCGAGACGGTGGATTCGGCCGACATGGGCGGCATGGCTTCGAGCTTCTTGAGTTCCTGCAACGCCTTGTCTTTGACGTCTTTCGGCATGCCGGCGGATTCGACCTTCTTCTTCAGTTCGTCGAACTCGCTTTTTTCGCCGCGGCCCAGTTCCTTCTGAATGGCCTTGATCTTCTCGTTGAGGTAATACTCTTTCTGCGCCTTCTCCATTTGCCGCTTGACTCGCGACTGGATGGTGCGGTCGACATTGAGTTTTTCGATTTCCACATCTAGCACGTCGGCGATGCGGTTCAGGCGCTCGGAAGGGTCAAAAATCTCGAGCAGTTCCTGCTTTTCTTCAATGGAAAGCTGCAGGTTTGCGGAAATAATGTCGGTTAGCTTGGCCGGATCTTCCATCCTGACGGCCGAGATCATGGTCTCGTAGTTCAACGCTTGGCACAGCTTTACATACTGCTCGAACAGCGTGGTGACGCGCTGCATGCCGGCTTCGATCTGTGGATTCATCTCTACGGGATAGCGCGCGACCCGCACCGAGGCCTGCATGTAACCATCGGCGTCGGTGGCCTGCAGCAGGCGGCCGCGCTCGATGCCTTCCACCAGAACTTTGATATTGCCATCAGGGAGCTTCAGGCTCTGCACGATGTTGACGATGGTGCCGACCTGGTAGATCTCATTCGACTTGGGTTCGTCGATGGAGGCGTCGTGCTGGGTGGCTAGAAAGATTTTCTTGTCCGCGGCCAGCGCCTCTTCGAGGGCGCGAACACTGGACTCGCGGCCCACGACGAACGGCGTCATCATGAAAGGGAAGATGACCACGTCCCGGATGGGCATCATGGGCAGCTTCTTGGTTTCGAATTTCTCTTTGGATGTGGTCACTCAATCTCCCTGGGTTCGTAGTGAATGACGTGCACTCGAATGACTCGCGCGACAAGACTCGTGACAACCGTCCACTACAGTTTACTACTCTTTTACTAGCCGGCTTTCTCCAAAGCCACGGAAGCGCTGCGTTTCTCGACCATCTCCCGCGTGACTTCAAACTCTTTTAGTTTCTTCTGGCTGGGCAGGTGGAACATCAGGTCGAGCATCAGCTCTTCCAGAATCATGCGCAGCCCGCGAGCGCCCACTTTGCGCGCCATGGCCTGACGGGCGATGGCTCGTAGAGCCTCGTCGGAGAACTTCAGGCGCACGTTTTCGAACTCAAACAGGCGCTGGTATTGTTTGACGATGGCATTCTTGGGGCGGGTAAGGATCTCGATCAGCGCAAACTCGTCAAGATCTTCCAGCATGCCTACCACGGGCAGACGTCCGACGAATTCAGGAATCAGGCCGAACTTGATCAAGTCTTCCGGCTGGATTTCGCTGAGCAGTTCGAAGTTGCGCTTGCGCGAGACCCCGGACTCTTCCTTTTCCGCTTCTTCGCCGGTGCGGAAGCCCAGCGACTTCTTTCCCACGCGCCTGCCAATGATCTTTTCCAGGCCTACGAACGCTCCTCCGCAGATGAAGAGGATGTTTGTGGTGTCGACGGGAGTGAATTCCTGATGAGGATGCTTGCGTCCGCCCTGCGGCGGAACATTGGCAATCGTTCCTTCCAGAATTTTCAGCAAGGCCTGCTGCACGCCTTCGCCGGAAACGTCGCGGGTAATCGATGGATTTTCGTCCTTGCGACCGATCTTGTCGATTTCATCGATGTAGATGATGCCGGTCTGGGCGCGGCTTACGTCGCCCTCGGCCGCCTGCAGAAGTTTCAGGATGATGTTCTCGACATCCTCGCCCACGTAGCCGGCTTCGGTCAGCGTGGTGGCATCGACAATGGCGAAAGGCACGTCGAGCATGCGCGCCAGAGTCTGCGCCAGCAGCGTCTTTCCGGTGCCCGTCGGACCGATGAGCATGATGTTCGACTTGCTCAGCTCGATACCGTCGTTGGTCTTCTGCCGGTTCATGAAGATGCGCTTGTAGTGGTTGTAAACCGCGACTGCAAGCTTTTTCTTGGTCTGCTCCTGCCCGATGACGTATTCATCGAGGAAGGTTTTGACTTCCTGCGGTTTGGGCAGCTGGTTGGGCGCCGCGGTCTGAGGAGTCGCCGTGCGGTCGTCTTCCAGGATCGAGTTGCATACCGCTACGCACTCATCGCAAATATAAGCGCGCGGATAATCACTGGGCGACGAGATCAGTTTGGCTACCGCATCCTGCGACTTGTGGCAGAACGAACAGCGCAAAATCTCGTCGGAGCCTGACTTGGTTTTCACTCGGCTCTACTCCTTTAACTGATCCGGATAAACAGCCCACCTTCAAGCGCGAAGGCAGATCATACCGCTTTTCCGGTCTTATAGATGATATCGTCTATGATTCCGTATTCCTTAGCTTGTTGGGCGTTCATAATGAAGTCGCGCTCAACATCCTTTTCCACCTTATCGAGCTTCTGGCCGCTGTGCTTGGAGAGTAACTGGTTGGTAATCTCCCGCATGCGCAGAATCTCGCGCGCGTGGATGTCAATATCGGTGGCCTGACCTGACAAACCGCCCATGGAGGGCTGGTGGATCAGAATGCGCGAATTGGGCAAAGCATTGCGCTTCTTGGGCTCCCCGGCCGCCAGAAGCAAAGCCGCCATTGAGGCCGCCTGGCCTACGCACAGGGTCATGACGTCATTCTTGACGTACTGCATGGTGTCATAAATGGCCATGCCCGCCGTGATCGACCCGCCCGGTGAGTTGATATATAGCTGAACGTCTTTCTCGGGGTCTTCCTGGGCCAGAAACAGCATTTGGGCAATCACCAGGTTGGCGATGTTGTCGTCAATGGGCGTGCCGATGAAAATAATGTTATCGCGGAGCAGCCGGGAATAAATGTCGTAGGCGCGTTCGCCCCGCCCAGTCTGCTCGATGACCATAGGAACGAGCATCATTTGCGCGTCGTTCCTGTTTCCATCATTTTGCTTCACGTTCACCTGCCACACTCCGCCCCGAACTACAGCTTGCATTCTCGGGGAGGGTCGAAAGTGGTCCGCATCGTTTTCAAGTTACGCGGACTGATGATAAAGAAATTCGAGGGTCTTCTCACTGCGGATTCTATTCCGGATTCTATCGAGGCCCCCATCCTCTGTCAAACGCGCACGCACCGCTTCTGACGTCTGTTTTGACTGTTTCGCCAAAGCTTCCAACTCCCGATTCAGTTCCTCGTCGCTGACCTCGATTTTCTCGAGATCTGCGATGCGCTCGAGCAGCAAAGAAGACTTTACATCCTGCACCGCTTGCTCCCGCTGCCCTGCCCGAAGCCGCGGCAAGTCCATCTTCTTGAGGTCTTCCATCTTCATGCCCTGCGCCGCCAGCGCCCTTAGACCACGCTCCAGGCGCAGATCAATCTGCCGGTCGACCAGGGACTCGGGCACCTCAAAATCATTGCGCTTCACCAGTTCGGCGACCAGCTTGTCCTTGGCTGCGTGCTCGACCGTGTGGCGCTTCTCGGCCTCCATGTTGTCGCGAATCTGCTTGCGAACCTGGTCGAGGCTGGTGAACTCGCCCAACTCTTTGGCAAAGTCGTCGTTCAGCTCCGGAAGGCTCTTCTGCTTGATGCCGTTCACCTTCACGGTGTAGACGAAGGTCTTGCCGGCCAGGCGCTTGTCGGTGGCGTCTTCGGGATAGCTCACATCGAATGTGCGCTCCTCGCTGGATGAGGCGCCGGTCAGGTGCTGGGTAAATTCGGGCACCGTGTTCTTGCCGCCGATTTCGATCAGGACGTCATCCATGTGCACGGGATTCGCCTTGGCTTCCTCGGCATCCTTCCCATCTTTGGGCTTTCCGTCCATCGAGGCTTGGGCGAAGTCGCCCTCAGCGAGCGCGCGTCCTTCCACGGTGGTGTAGGTAGCGTGCTGCTCGCGAAGGCTGGTGAGCGCCTGGTCGACGTCTTCATCAGTGACGGCAATCTCCGGCTTGTCGGCGCGGAGATCCTTGTAGCCCTCGACCTGAATCTCGGGCAGCACCTCAAAGGTGGCCTTAAAGGTGAGCGGCTCGCCGTCATGCATGTGCAGCTCGGTGACGCGGGGTTGCGAAATCGGAATCAGGCCTTGTTTCTCAGCCTCGCGACGGAAGTATTTCGGGATCAGAGCCTCGGCCACATCGTTCTTGAGGCCATCGCCGAAGCGTTGTTTGATGATGGAAGCCGGCACGTGCCCAGCGCGAAACCCGGGCAGCCGCGCACTCTTCTGATAGCGCTGAATCTGCACCTCGGTCTCGCGGGCGACCTCGGCGGCCGGGATCTGGACGGAGATCTCCCGCTTGATGTCTTTATTAGTATTAGTAGCTTCGGTCTTTGTTCCGTCAATCTTGGCGGCGTCGGTAGTCTCTGTGGGGCTCACGTTTTACCTTTCACTGGCCATCGGATTCAGAGGCTCCGTTGAACGGAACCAGCCCGAATTCATACGGCGTTAACTTGAGTGTAAAGACAGAAGGAGGCAGCGTCAAACGGCCAAGGATAGGGGCAAAATAAAGCTGGCCGGAAGCCTGTGCGGCTCCGGCCAGCTGTGGATCGCGACGGATGATGGTGCTCGCTGTGATTACTGCTTGTTGTCTTCTCTGGCTTCTGCGACGTGAGCCTGGTGACCGGCCTCGGACACTGCCCTGACAAAGGCTGCTCCGCTGGCGGGTGTTGGCGCCTGGCCTGAAAGGATGTTGCGGAACATCATGTGACGGCCGTAGATGGCGCGCGTTGAGTCATTGTCCTGTTCGACTACCGCGCCCTCGAGTGTCAGGCCTGCGAATACGCCCTTCGAGCGCGAGTAGGTCAATGCTTCGGTGTTTAACAGTATGTCCGTTCCAGCCGAGGTGTGACGGCCAACCGGGCCCGCCGCTACCGATCCTTCACCTGTGAGTTCGAACTTGCTCGAAAGCAGATGCTGCAATCCCCGGTCGTTCATGACCAGCATGACCAGGTCGACGCCTTCGACGCCAATCTGCAATCCCCAGCTGCCACCGCCCACGGAGACGAATGCGGGAGCGCTCCAGCCGGCTGACGTGCGGCAGGTGGCTACGCCGCGCCCGTGCTTGCCGCCAAAGATGAATCCGGCTTTGAGCAAGTTCGGCACGACGACGACGCACTTGGCGCCGTTCAAGACTTCTTCGGGGATCCCTTTGTCGGGCGTGGACATGATGGACTGCATGACGTCGACGGATTTTTGCATGCGCTCAATGGTGTCTTCCCGGTCCGAGCCGGCAAATGCGTAAGTTCCAACCATGCCGATCATGCCCATCAACAAAAGTGAAATTGTCTTTTTCATGAAATTGTTCCTTTCGGAGCTGTGCAGCTAAGGAGGGGGTAACTTCAGATTGGCTGACTTAGTTCAGGGGATCTGAAAGAGCGAGAAGAAGTGCTCGTCTCTGCTACTAATGATCGTGGAAGCTAGAAGGATTAGATGGTCTGAATTGCTCACTTCATTAATCGTTAGGAATGAGCAATGCTGCTCAGTATCCCAAATGAGAACCAGGCAGAATGAGAAGGACCCTGCAAGTTAAGGAGACGAATATGCTTTGGACGATTTTTGTGGTTCTTCTAATTCTGTGGCTCTTGGGTTTCAGCCTGCATATAGCCGGTGGTCTGATCCACCTTTTACTGGTTGTGGCGCTGGTAGTGCTGGTGATTAATCTGGTGAGCGGCCGTCGAGGCGTGGTCTAAGAGAACGCTGGTTGAGAAGCCGGGGAAGAGGCGACCTCCTCATTTGGCGGGAAGGCGCCCTTCCCGATTTCTGCTACACGTTACAAGGTTCTCAGAACCGGACGGTTCCCCTTCGAATGTTTTTCCACTCTCTTGCTGAGAAGGGCGCGGCCTTTGGGTCGGGCGCCGCTTGAGCCTTCACTTTTGCCTCACGGACCGTGCGGGCTTCACATTTAAGACAAAGTGAACGGTTGCCCAGAGGAAGTGAGATCCGTCGGACTTGGTTACCAGCGCGTCGACCGAGTTCAGAGCGCCGTCGGGTAATTCCAGGTCGTCGGCTAGCATGACGATGGGAATTGTTGGCCGGAGCCGCTTGATCTGACTGGCAACGAATGTGCCATCCAGAAGTCCGAGGTGGTATTCGAGCACGATGGCATCGACGGGCTGCGACGCAAAAAGTCGCAGGCCTTCGTGACCGGTAGTTGCAGTGAGCAGTTCGTATCCGTTCTCCTGCAACAAGCTCAGTTGAGCCGGGTCGCGGTGGATGCAGAGCAGAGTGTTGTTGGCAGGCATGCTTGATGGTTATAGAGGTTTAACGTCTTGCAATGCTGCTCACAATTGCTCATGTTCGCATTCAAACGTTCTGGAAGTCAGTCGGTCTTTCGCTGGCAGGCCGAGCAATAGTGAACAGATGCTGGAATGACTCCAAGATTAGGATTGCGGCAGTGCATTTAACGTCGCTTACCTTAGTTGTGACGGCGGGAGGACACCAATGCGAAAACAATATCTTCACTTGTCTGCCTATGATTGCGATGTGTGTGCAGGCCCGGTCATTACCGGTTCGGTTGCGGTCCGCGAGAATGAAATCTCGAGAGAAACCGGGATCCGGGAAGTGGGAGCCATCTGCCTCTCGTGCGGCCATCGACAAAGCAAACCTACCGGGACGGCCCGCGTCCGTCATTTGTTGCCGATTGAGTGGGAGCCGGCGAGCCCGATTGGGGAGGGTCATCTGACCGCGGCCTACGCCGAGGCGCTTAATCGTGCAGAACTACATTGAGCAGGGAGCTGTGGACCTGCAGGCCGCCGTTGTAATGGATGAATCCCATCTTTCTGAACCGGTTCATGAAGAAGCTGACGCGCGAGCGAGTGGTGCCGATCATTTCTGCCAGTGCTTCCTGACTGATCTTGGGAATTACCGTCTCGGGTTGTCCCTCTTTGCCAAAACGAGCCAGCAGCAGAAGGATCCGGGCCAGCCTCTTCTCGCTTGAATTAAAAAGCTGATCCACCAGATCCGCTTCGTAGCGGATGTTTCGCGCCAGCAGATAGGCGACGAACATGTCAGAGACTTCATGGACGCGATGCAGAGTTGCCATCATTGCTTTCTTGTCGATGCGCAGGACGGCACAATCTGTGAGTGCGGCTGCAGAGCCCATGCGGAGCAGTTGGCCAGCGAGCGAGCCTTCGCCGAAAAAGTCTCCCTCGCCTAATATTCCGATGGTCGCTTCCTTGCCGTTCTTCGAGACCACGGTGAGTTTTACCTTGCCGGTCTGTATATAAAACACGGCATCAGCCGTATCCCCTTGCGCGAAGATGTTTTGTTTCTTAAGGAAGAAGACAGATTTCCTGCCCACGCCGATGGTGGCGAGGAAGGCATCAGCATCGAATGCGGGCTTCTTATTGGTAATTCGAGATCCAGTCATGGTAGGGGTGTCCCCCTCTGTCGAGTGCGCCAGGGCGATGGTTGGAACATCGCTTATTTCCTGAACGTCTCGGGCACCCATACCGAAGCCATGTTAGCCCAGCGCAAGTCGTACGGGGAAACTCTTAGCAGGTCTTAGCGCAACGCAGGCTGTACATCATGCTGAAAACACTAAACTTAATGCGGGTATCCTCGGCAGATCGATACGCTACGTAGGATTCGTGCAGATTCTTAGTTGCAGGATACGATTTCTTGCGGTAGGATTTCGCGCAAACGGATACGATCTCCGATCAAGGGGTCCACCCATGGGACGCACCGGAAACGGCACACACTATTCGGCGGTGAGTCGGTCTGAAGTGCCGCAGGGCCGCAAAGGAAAACATCGCAAAGCGGTCGCGGACATTCTTTCCGACCTTACCAAGCTGAACGGCCGGCAGGCTATCAAGGTCCCGCTAAGCGGACTGAACGGCGAGAAGATGCAGAATCTTCGCTCGGCGCTGAACCGGGTAACCCGCGAGAGAAATATCCCCGTGGTCACGTCGAGCGATGAGAAATTCCTGTACGTTTGGCGAGCCGATCCTTCCAAGAATTCGGGAGCGGAGGAGTAGCAGGTGCGGGCGTAAGCGTGCCGCCAGCGAGGAGCTCGATCGCGCGGAATTTATTCGTGCAGAAGCTTAATCGTGCAGCAGGTTAGTCGTGCAGAACTACGTTGAGCAGAGAGCTGTGGACCTGCAGGGCTCCGTCGGTACCGCCGGCGTAGTGGATGAAGCCGAGCTTTCTGAACCGGTTCATGAAAAAGCTGACTCGTGAACGCGTGGTGCCAACCATTTCGGCGAGTGTTTCCTGACTGATCTTCGGCACCACGGTTTCCGGAATCCCTTCCTTGCCGAAATGAGCCAGCAATAAAAGGACGCGGGCCAGCCGCTTTTCGCTGGAATTAAACAACTGGTCGACCAGATCTTCTTCGTAGCGGATATTCCGCGCCAACAAGTAGGAGACGAACATTTCGGAGAACGCGGGTTCACGGTGGAGGGCATCCATCATCGTTTTCTTGTCGACCCGCAGGATCTCGCAGTCGGTCATGGCCGCTGCCGAGCCCATGCGCAAGAGTTGGCCCGCCAGGGAACCCTCGCCGAAAAAATTCCCCTCGTTCACGATCGCGATGGTTGCTTCCTTGCCGGCCTGGGAGACGACCGTCAGCCTCACTTTGCCTTTCTGAACGTAGAAAACGGCATCGGCCCCATCCCCCTGCGCGAAAATCGTTTCCTTCTTCGCCACAGACAGGATCTTCCTGCCATCGCCAATGGTGGCGAGGAAAGTATCGGAATTGAATCCACCGTTCTTCTTGGTCGCCACAGCATGCTTCATCATCAGTAAGTATAGACCCGAGAAAGAGCTTCAAAATTCACAAAAGGTCGCAGCATCACGGTTTTAGAAACTGAGCTATTCTGCACAGTATTGCGAAGAGTAAGTATGCGATTCTGTGTAGTTGCTCCAACAGTATCGCGTCGGCCAGGGACGAGTTTATTGGTCCGATGCCACCAAACGCCGATCTCGATGCGGCGCGGTGCGGGGTAGGCCGGTGCTGAGTTCGCATGGCTCTCCGGGTTTGGCGCCGCAGGTGGGGCATCGCACATCAAGAGCCAGGTCTTTTTTGGCTTTCATAGCCGCATAGTGAACCGTCCCCAAGAAACAGGCTGGTCAATTTTGATCAGTTTGCCGATCTACTTCCGTTAAATACTGGCGGGAGACAATACTTCAATCTAAACCTCAGTGCTTGCTTGCGTCCCGCCTTGAGAAGGGTCTCTTGAAGCAATTGTTCTCACGAGAAGCAGGGAAAAATGGCGATACCAATCACAGTGTTCCCAAATCGGGACTTGGAAGTCGTCAGCCGGCGTGCGCTCGTGCCAGAAGCGATTTCAGCGACTCGCGCGCGATTGCAATCGAAACCATCGCTGCCCAGTCGAATCGCGGTGATCGGGAATTACCTTCCCCGGCAATGCGGAATCGCGACGTTCACTACGGACCTGTGCAGCGCGATCTCGGCCGAGTACGGAACTGCGCGGCTGCTGGCGCTCCCGGTCGACGACACGGAGCAGGGCTACGATTATCCTGCGCGCGTGCGATGGTCGCTTGCGCAGGATGACTTGAATTCTTATCGCGACGCCGCGGAATTCCTGAACTTTAACAACATCGACATGGTGTGCCTGCAGCACGAGTACGGAATCTTCGGAGGCCCGGCGGGAAGCCACATCCTGCAGCTGCTGCGTGGTCTGAAGATGCCTGTGGTGACCACTCTGCATACGGTTCTGCGTGAGCCCGATTCGGATCAACTGCGGGTGATGGAAGAGATTGCGGAAGTTTCCGATCGCCTCATTGTCATGAGCCAGCTTTCCTCGCAGTTCCTGCAGGAAATCTTCAAGGTGCCAGGTAGCAAGATCGACATGGTTCCGCACGGCGTTCCGGATCTAGCGTTTCTGGATCCTAATTTCTATAAAGACCGTTTCGGGGTGGAAGGGAAGGCCGTGCTGCTCACGTTCGGACTGCTCTCGCCGAATAAGGGAATCGAAAACGTGATTCAAGCGCTGCCGCAGATTTTGTCCCGGCATAAGAACGTCGTCTATATGGTCGCCGGGGCGACCCATCCCCACATTCTGCGTCGCGAGGGAGACAAGTACCGGGCCCGCCTGCAGGCGTTGGCGAAGGAGGCGGGAGTGCAATCGCAAGTGGTCTTCCACAACCGCTTCGTCACCCCGGAAGAGATGGCTGAGTACATTGGCGCCGCCGACATTTACATCACGCCTTACCGCCATGAGGCGCAGGTGGTTTCCGGGACGCTGGCGTATGCATTAGGCGCGGGGAAGGCGATCATCTCCACTCCATACTGGCACGCGATGGAGCTGTTGGATGCAGGCCGGGGCGCGCTGGTGCCGTTTCAAAATCCGGATGCCATCGCGCAGAAGACAATCGAACTCCTGGACACGCCCGCCGTCCGCCATGCCATGCGCAAACGGGCTTATCTGTTCGCGCGGGAGATGATCTGGAAAAGAGTGGCGCAGGGTTACATGGCAAGTTTTGCACGGGTTCGCAACGATCGCATGGAGAGTCCGCGGGCACAGTTCATGGCGCGCGACACGCCGAAGGTGTTGAATCAGCTGCCTGCGTTGAATCTCAATCACGTCAATGCGCTGACGGATGATACGGGGATGCTGCAGCACGCCATCTTTACTATTCCTAATCGAGCCGAGGGATATACCACCGACGACAACGCGCGCGCCCTTATCTTTACGGTGCAGCTGGAGCAAGCAGGTGTGAACCAAACAGGTGCGAACCAGGCGGGCATGAACCAGCCAGACGCGGATGGTTTCGGAAGAGCCGAGGGGCTCAACCCCGATTGGGCTTTCCGGTATCTGGCATTCCTGGAGCATGCTTTCAATGCGAAGAAGAAAAGGTTCCGAAACTTCCTTGCGTACGATCACCACTGGATGGAAGACCAGGGCTCGGAAGATTCGCACGGCCGCGCGTTGTGGGCTCTTGGAACTGTCCTTGCGCGATCGACGAATACTGGGTTGAGAGGCGCGGCCGGGCGTTTGTTTGAGTTTTCCTTGCCGGCGGCGGTCGGTTTCCATAGCCCGCGGGCCTGCGCGTATACCGTGCTGGGAGTTCAGGAGTACCTCCATTCGTACCCTGGCGACCGGGATGCACAGCGCGTACGATTCGCATTGGCTCGAAGGCTGCTTGATATGTATGAATCGATTCAGCGTCCGGACTGGAAGTGGTTTGAGAATGTTGCAGCTTACGGGAACGCCAGGCTGCCCCAGGCCATGCTGCTGGTGGGATCGGCGTGCGGGGATGATCGGATGCTTTCTGCGGGACTCACTTCACTGGATTGGCTTATGGAAACCCAGCGCTGCCCGACCAGCGGGCATTTTATACCGATTGGTTCGCAGGGGTTCTATCGTCAGGGGAGTGAACCGGTCCGTTTCGATCAACAGCCGATTGAAGCCGCTGGCGCGGTGTCGGCCTGTTTGCAAGCCTACCGCGTGACCGGCGACGGGCGCTGGCGCAGCGCGGCCTGGTCGGCGTTCAACTGGTTTTTGGGAGACAACGATCTGCAACTCGCTCTTTATGATTCCGTCACCGGGGGTTGCCGGGACGGCCTGCATCCCGACCGCGCCAATGAAAATCAGGGCGCGGAATCGACGCTCTCGTTCTTGATGGCATTGCTCGAAATGCGCGCTCTGCAAGAGTCTGAAGCAAAGGAAATGCAATCATGACCGTTCCCGCTCAGGAACCTCTGAGTCCTCTGAGTACTCGCTTCGAGCCGCTGCTGCTTCGGCATCCTGCCAACCCGATCCTCACCAGCAAGGATTGGCCTTACTCGATCAATAGCGTGTTCAACCCGGGCGCGACTTTGCTCGCGGATGGCTCGACGCTGCTGCTGTGCCGAGTGGAAGATCGGCGCGGCTTGTCGCATCTCTGCGCCGCGCGTTCCAAGAATGGAGTCGATGGATGGCAGATCGATCCCGAACCTACATTGATGCCCAGCCCCAGGGATTTTCCGGAAGAGATCTGGGGCATTGAAGATCCTCGCATCACTTTCGTGCCTGAGCTACAACAGTACGCCGTCACCTACACTTCTTATTCGCGGGGCGGACCCGGGGTGTCTCTGGCCCTAACCAAAGACTTTAGAACGTTCGAGCGCTACGGCGTGATTATGCCGCCGGATGATAAGGACTCGGCGCTGCTGCCGCGCCGAATTGATGGATGCTGGGCATTGATTCATCGGCCCGCGACCAGTCTCGGGGCACACATGTGGATTTCCTACTCTCCCGATCTGCGCCATTGGGGCCGGCACCGGTTGATGCTGGAAGCGCGCCGCGGCGCCTGGTGGGATGCCAACAAAATCGGCATGTCGCCGCCTCCGATTGAAACCTCCCGGGGATGGCTCGTGCTCTACCACGGAGTTCGGCAAACTCCTTCCGGCTGTCTCTACCGGTTGGGGCTGGCGCTGTTCGATCTGGAGAATCCGGCGAAGTGTCTGCTGCGCGGAGATTCGTGGATCTTTGGGCCGGAGGCGGAGTACGAACGCCACGGCGACGTCGACGACGTGGTCTTTCCCTGCGGCTATACGATGGACGCCGACGGCGACACCCTGAACATCTATTACGGAGCGGCAGACTGCTCGATTGCCCTGGCTCGGGCCAGTGTGCGCGCTTTGCTGGCGTGGCTGGATGACAACGGTTGTTGCGAGCGCCGGCAGCGAGCGCAGGACCTGTAAGACAACCTTAGTCTTTATCTTTAGTCTTTATCTTTAGTCTTTATTTTTAAATCTTTAAATCATGCATGTGAGCTATCTTGCTCAGACACGCAAGCTGGCGTCTGTCATTCTTTATTCTCCTGAGTGTGTAGACAGAGCCGCGGACGCTGATTCGCAGCTCTTAATTCCAGGTCGCCTCGAACCCGGGCAATAGCAAGTCACTCCGGGCGACCACATCCAGACAATCGGCATTTTTCATCCGCGTGTCCGCCCCGAATCTGCGGCGGACACGGTTCGACCCTAAAACGCTTTTCGGATCGCGAAACTGGGGCAACACCTCCGGCGGACGAGAGGGTTAGCCCGCAAGAAGAAAGGTCAAGATCATGCCTTTAATTCAACTCCTGGAAGTTCTTGTTGTGGTGGGTGTTCTGCTGTGGCTGGTGAATCGCTTCATCCCCATGCAGTCCTCCATTAAGTCAATTTTGAATGGTGTAGTGGTCATTGCGGTGGTTCTATGGCTGCTGAATGTTTTCGGGCTGTTTCATTCCCTTTCTGGGATTCGTATCGGAAAAGGATAAGGTCGGCGACGCAATTCAGATAAATACGTCGCGAATTCCAAACTTTGAATGAAGCTAGAAGCCAGGCAGATACCTGCCCCAAGGAGATCGTGTGAAAACAAAATTGTTGTTAGCAGCGGCAGTAGCGCTCAGTCTGCCAGCAGTAGCTCAGAACAGCTCCCAATCGACGGTAGAAGTCGAGCATATGAGTTCGACTCCAACGTTCCGCGTGACCGTTATCAGCCGAAGCGTGCAGGCGGTCAACTACGAGCACCGCAGCGGAAGCTCGAAGCTGGATTTCGCGGGCACGGCTCTAATGGCGGGAGCGACGGGCGAAGCGCATGTGAACAGCAAGCGGGGATCGATCTCGATCGATGCGTATTTCGGCAACCTGCAAAGGCCCACGACTTTTGGTAACGAGTATCTGACCTATGTTCTGTGGGCGATTTCACCGGAAGGCCGGGCCGTGAACCTGGGCGAAGTACTGGTCGGCAATGACGATCGCAGCAAACTGCACGTGACCACGGACCTACAGGCTTTCGCCCTGATCGTGACGGCGGAGCCTTATTACGCCGTGCGACAGCCGAGCAACGTGGTGGTGCTCGAGAATGTCGTCCGCAATGACACCAAGGGAACCAGCGAAGCGGTGAATGCTAAGTATGAATTGATGGAACGCGGCGGCTACATTCCCACCGGCTACAAGTTTGACCCGGTGGTTTTGAATGCGAACTTGCCACTCGAGTTCTTCGAAGCGCGGAATGCGCTGCGCATCGCTCAATCTGAAGGAGCTGAGCAGTACGCCTCGGACAGTTATCAGCATGCGGTCCAGTTAATGAATAAAGCGGACGGCTATGCCATAGACAAGCACCTGGATCGGAAGCCGCTGATCGCAGTTTCCCGTGAAGCGGTGCAGACTGCGGAAGATGCGCGCGCCGTTGCTGTGAAGAAGGAAGACGAAATGCGCCTGGCCAACGAGCGCCAGGATTCCGCCGATGCGCAAGCTCAATCGCGGCAGCAAGCGGATGATGCTCGCCGGCAGAAGGAGCAAGCTCAATCCGACACAGCGCAAGCCCAGGCGGCGAAGGCCCAGGCAGACTCGGATGCGGCGAGAGCCCGAACCGACGCGGCTAATTCACAGGCGGCAACGGCGAAAGCTCAATCCGACATGGCAGATAGTCAGGCGGCTTCCGCAAGCGCGGTTTCCGCGGCGCAGGCGGACGCGGAACAGTCCCGCTTGGCGGCACAGCAGGCCCAGTTGAGCGCGCAGCAAGCCGAGACCGACAAAGCGGCCATGCGTGTGAAATTGGCGCAGCAGCTGAATACGATTCTTCAGACTCGTGACAGCGCGCGCGGGCTCATCGTCAGCATGTCCGATGTGCTGTTTGACACCGGGAAATACTCGCTGAAGCCGGGTGCGCGCGAGAAGTTGGCAAAGGTTGCCGGCATTCTCCTGGCCTATCCAGGACTGAACATTGAAGTCGGCGGTTATACGGATAACGTCGGCGGCGATGCCATGAATCAAACTTTGTCCGAGAACCGCGCTGGTTCGGTGCGCGATTACCTGGTGCAGGAAGGTGTAGCCACCAGTTCAGTCAGCGCCAAGGGCTTTGGCAATACGTTGCCGGTAGCCTCGAACGACAACTCTGCTGGCCGGCAACAGAACCGGAGAGTGGAACTTCTCGTCTCCGGGGACGCCATTGGCACGCCGGTCAACGCGACCACAGGAAGCTTGCAGTAGAGCGACGCAGTGAAACGATCGAATCGACAACGGAGGCAACACCCATGAAACTAGTAGGGATTATCGGTGCAGCGGTTCTATCTTTGACCCTAGCGGCTCCCGTGTACGCACAGCAGGAGCAGCATGAACAGCCGGAAGAACAGAAAGACAAGCCTGCTGAAAAGAAGGCGCAACCGGAAAAGCCGGCAACGCAACAAGAAAAGGCCGCCAAACCGGAGGAGAAGAACGCGCAGAAGGAGAACAGCGCTAAGCCGGAAGAGAAGAACGCTAAGCAAGAGCCGCAACGCGCACCGGAAGCTAAACCAGAGAAGCAGGAGCACGCCAGCGCTGGCCGCATTCCTGACGACCGTTACAAGGCCAATTTTGGACGGGAACACACGTTTCGCGTAAGTCAGGGCGATTTTAGAAGCGGCCGCTTCCAATACGGAGGTTATTGGTTTGGATTCGGCGGCGCATGGCCCAGCAACTGGCTCTATACGCAAGACGTTTATGTGATCGAGATCGACGGTATGTATTACCTGTGCAATCCGGCGTATCCGGGTGTGAACCTTGCCATCAATGTCACGTTATAGCGCCGGGAGCAAGCGAACTTAACCTTCGCTGGCGCGAGCCCATTGTTTTCTTGGCTCGCGCCACTTTCTTTCTTTCGGCACAGATTCGAACAAAGTGAGTCGGATTGCTCAGACTGGGCTGGGCATCCGTGGAATTCTTGTATCTGACCCAATCGCCCTCAATCCACGCAGCCCGCAGCCGTAAAGTTTAACCGGGCAATCGAAGGATGATCCGGCAAGGTGATTCAAAATGCGTATCTCCCGTTTTCTGTTGCTGGCAGTTCTGATGATGGCCATACCGGCCAGTTTGTTTGCGCAGTTCGGCGTGTCGGTCACGATCGCTCCGCCGGCATTGCCGATTTACGAACAACCCATGATTCCAGCCGCCGGCTATATGTGGACACCCGGCTACTGGGGGAATGGGGACGGAGGCTACTTCTGGGTGCCGGGCACCTGGGTCGAGCCGCCCAGCGCTGGTTTGCTCTGGACTCCCGGTTATTGGGGCTGGGGTGGCAATGCCTTCGCGTGGAATGAAGGCTACTGGGGCCAGACGGTCGGCTTCTACGGTGGCGTCAACTACGGCTTCGGCTATGGTGGCGTGGGCTATGGTGGCGGATATTGGAACAACGGGGGCTTCTACTACAACCGCTCAGTCAACAACATTAGCGGCGTCACGAACATTACCAACGTTTACAGCAAGACGGTAATCAACGAAACCACGGTAAACCACGTCAGCTATAACGGCGGTACCGGTGGGATTACCGCTCGCCCGACCGCCGCGGAAGAGACTGCGGCGCACGAGCGACACACACCGCCGACTGAGATGCAAGCCCAGCATGTGCACGCTGCCAGCACCAACGAGGCGCTCCGAGCGTCCGTAAACCACGGGCGTCCCACGATCGCGGCAACCGCAAAGCCTGGTGAGTTGAGCGGTCGGGGTGTGGTTCCAGCGAAGGAAGCGGGCGCAGCTTACAAGGCCCCCGAGAACAAGGCTGCTGAAAATAAAGCGGCGGCGACTCGCTCGAACGAGAGCAAAGCAGCCGAGAACAAGGCTACCGAGAATAAGGCAGCCGAAAACAAGCCGGCTGAGAATAAAGCGGCCACAACCCGGTCGAATGAGAACAAGGCGGCCGAGAACAAGGCCACGGAGAGCAAGGCCATGGAGAGCAAGGCAGCTGAGAATAAGGCTACCGAGAACAAGGCAGCCGAAAACAAGGCGGCTGCAACCCGTACAAACGAGACCAAGGCTCCGGAGAACAAGGCCGCTGCGACGCGCACGAACGAGAACAAGGCTCCAGAGAATAAGGCGGCAGCATCACACACGAACGCGCCGAAGCCAGCAAAGCCCGAGGCGGCTCACACCCCGGCACCGTCGAGTAAGCCGACTGCAAGTCATGCGCAGCCTGCTTCTCATCCGGCAACCGTAGCTCATGCGCAACCTGCGCCTGCTCCTGCGAAAGAGGCTCCTAAAACGGAAGAAAAACCCCGTCAGTAGCGAATTGACCGCCATGGATCGGTCAGGCTGCTGAACTATTAACAAAGTCGACTAACTCTGGCAACACGTGCGGGTCCACCCTCGGACCCGCGCCATTCCAGAAGCACAAGGAGCGAGACATGCTTGGAACCATATTGATCGTGATTCTGGTTTTGGCGCTGGTTGGGGCATTGCCACGTTGGTCGCATAGCCGGGAGTGGGGTTATGCGCCGACAGGCGGCTTGGGCCTGGTTCTTTTCATAGTGGTCATTCTTTTGGTTCTCGGCCGGATTTGACCATTGAACCGTCCGCGAAGCACGCCGAACGGCATCGGTGACCGTCTTGCGATAACCTGAAGCAGTACGTGACCACCAATCATCCCAACTGGCTGACCGTTCTCAATCGCGAGGTCATCGCTTGCACTCGCTGCCCGCGACTGGTCGCTTATCGCGAGCAGGTGGCGCGGGAGAAGCGCCGGGCGTATCGCGACTGCGAGTACTGGGGCAAGCCTGTACCGGGGTTTGGCGATCCCGAGGCGCGGGTGTTGATTGTGGGCCTCGCTCCCGGCGCCCATGGCTCGAACCGCACTGGACGCCCCTTCACCGGCGACGCCTCCGGCAAGTTCATGTTCCCGGTGCTTTTTGAGACGGGATTCGCCAGCCAGCCCAACGCCACCGACCGCAACGATGGGCTCAGGCTGAAAGACCTCTACATCACTGCCGCTGTCCGCTGCGCGCCACCCGACAACAAACCCACGCCGCAGGAACTCGCCAACTGCTCGCATTTTCTCGACCGTGAGATGGCGGGATTAGAGAAGGTGAAGGTGGTAGTCGCGCTGGGCAAGATTGGTTTCGACGCGTATCTGAACTACCTGAAGCGTCGAGGCCTGCTCGTCAGCAAGCGCGACTACCTCTTCAAACATGGTGCCAGTTACCGGTTACCGGGCGGTAAGGTGTTACTGGCCTCTTACCATCCGTCGAACCAGAATACGCAGACCGGCAAGCTGACGCGGGAAATGTTTGTGAAGATATTTAAGCAGGCGGCAAGACTTGCCGATGAGTAAGTTGAGGCGCCGCCAGGCGAATCGTTGCACCTTCCCCATTTGAATGGGGTCACAATGGAGAAGCGGGGGTCACGATCCGGGGCGGCGCCGCTAGCCTGGCTTGCGCGGGCGAGTCGCCCGCGCCCAGACAACCTACTTCAGCTTTGTCACGGTTACTTCAAGCTGGAAGCTTCGCTTCGAGTTGGGATCATCCACGCTGCCGACAACCATCGGCTTTCCCAGTTGCGCCACGGTGCTGGCTTTGATCGATAGTTGGCGCAGCACGGGCCGTGCCTGCTGCCCTTGCTGGTCGGGCATGGCGAAGTTGCTGATTTCCGCGCGGACCGATATCGGCAGACCATTGGCGCGCTCTTCGAGTCTGCACCAGATGCTGGTCCCCACGTCGATGTACTGGAACTCTCCCTGCTTGGATTCGACGGGAACCCGCGTTCCGATCTTGATTTCATTCGAATCATCGGCATTCAAGTTCATGGAGTACTGCCTTGTGTTGATCTTTTTGCTGTCATCGAATTCATTGACCGAGAAGTCGAGGCGATAAGCATTCACGATCTTTTCTGCATCGGGCGTCGCTTTCGATAGACTCGAGCCCTGCGCCAATGCCTTCCCGATTCCGCCAACCATCAGAGTGAGGATCAACGCTGCGGCCACAACGGTTCTCTTGAACATTGGTCTCATTCTCCTTAAGTTTTTACTAGTGCTCTATTTGTTCGATTGCTGTAAATCCTGATCGTGAGTGGGAGCAGCATCGCTCATTTCTTCTGCGTGGTCGCGCCGCAGTTCTTCGGTCCGCGCCCGCGCGACCAGCGCTGCGTGCTGGGGATACCTGGTTACGTATCCCGCTAGAATCTTTTCCTGCTCGCTGAGCGGTTGCGGCGACGGGAATTGGTCGAGTTTCACTACATGAGCAACAACGGTTACTGGGTGGCCGATGGCGTTCCGCTTAAGCCGCACTTCAGATGTCGCCTCGTGGGGGCGAATGGGACTGCCTCCGATGTTGTTGGCAATTTGCGTTTCAGCATGCCCGGTCTTCTGCATGACGGGCCGGGGCGAGGTCGTGTTCTGCACTGGTTTCGCCGATCTCCGCGCAAGGGACGCACTGAACACGAGCGCCGCCGCCAGCGTGGCTAGCACGGGCCAGCGCCACCACGATCTCGTGGCGGCACGATGCTGATCCGCACGCAAAGTCGCCAGAATGCGCTCCTCGAGGCCTGTTCTCGGCTCCGCGGCTGCGAACTTCGCGAGTGCGGCATCGAGGTCGCGGTCGAGCTTGTCGTTTTCCAGTTCATGCCGGTCCATGCTGGCTTGGCGGAAATCGTTATCTCTCATGTTTTGCTGCCTCTATTTCCTGCCCACGCGTTCTGTCAGTTTTTCCTTCAAAATCTGTCTTGCGCGGAACACTCGCGACCGGACTGCTGCTTCGCTGATCCCCAGCGTGGCAGCCACTTCACGGGGCGACATCTCATCGACTGTCGACAAAATCAACGGCTCTCGAAGCTTCTGGGGCAGGGCCGCAATCAGTGGCCCCAGCAGGGCACCGACTTGTGAGCCGTGCACCGCTTCCTCCGCCGATGCGTCCCAGGACGGCATTTCGTTAGTGGGTCTCTCGGGATCTTCGATAGGAATCTCCCGCCTGCGTCCACGTTGCTGGCTCCGATCAACTGCGACTCGCCAGGCGATGCGTGCCAGCCACGTCTTGGGGTTTTCTACTGTAGCCAGCTTGTGGCTGTAACGCAGCACCCGGAGAAACGTTTCCTGGGTGGCATCTTCGGCATCGTGATGGCTTCTGAGCGCGGCATAGGCGATGCGGTAAACCAAGCGCGAGTGCTGCCGGACGAGGTCTTCGAGCGCTTCGTCCCGACTGCGGTCCTGACTGTGCTCGTGACCGCGGTCTCGACTGCGCGGCACCGTCATGTCTTTGCTCAGGACTGCTTCTCCCGCCAACAATCGCTTGACCTCAATCATGAAGACCGCCGTGATGTCTGGCCTGTTCAGGTATTTCTCAGGGAGAACGGCTGGGGAGATGTTGCTTGCACGGGTGCGGACGTTCAGCGAGACCTGGAGCCTGGCAGGAACAGCAGGTTCCTCCACTCCGCATCCCATGCCCTTTGCGAAGGGAATGCTCCGGTCGGAATGACAAGTCTCAATGAGTAAACGCGGTCGTGAAGCCGGTCTAGAAGCCCACCATGACCGGTTCCGGTTCCAGGTGGACGCCCCAGATTTCTTCCACGCGGTGTTGGATTTGCTCTTTGAGGGCGAGGACGTCGGCGGCGGTGGCTTCGCCGCGATTGACGATCGCTAGAGCGTGCTTGGTAGAGATGCCAACGCGGCCAAAGCCGAAGCCTTTGGCGAAGCCGGAGCGCTCGACTAGCCAGGCTGCTGAAACCTTCTTGCGGGTTTCGAGGGCGGGATAGTTGGGTACGGTAAATCCTCGAGCGGCGGCCCGCTGCTTCAGATCTTCATGCTGCTCGTGCGAAAGCACAGGGTTCTTGAAAAATGAGCCCGCGCTTTGGCAGTCTGGGTCTCCTGCAACGATCAGCATGCCCTTGAGGGCGCGGATGTGGCGGACGGCCTCGCGGGTTTCGGAGAGATTCGGCGTGGTTTCGCGGCCCTCGAAGTGGCGCTTGAGATCGGCATAGGTGATGCGAGGGCTGCCTCCGGGCGTGAGCGCATAGGTGACGCGGAGAACGATGAAGCGACCGCGCTCGATCGTGTTGAAGATGCTGGCGCGGTAACTGAACGCGCAGGCTTCGGGGCAGAGTTCGCGCACCTGGCTATCTTTTAAGTCGAGGACCCGCACCGAGGCGATGGTCTCGGACACTTCCTGTCCGTAGGCACCGACGTTTTGCACGGGCGTGCCGCCTACGCTGCCGGGGATTCCGCTCAAGCATTCGACGCCGGCGCAGCGAGCCATCACAGCATGGGAGACGAACCTGTCCCAGGATTCGCCGGCGCCAACGTCGAAAAGAGTTTTGCCATCTTCATCGTGGCCGCTGCGCTGGTCGATACCCTGAAGCGCGACTTTCAAAACCAGGCCGGCCCAACCAGCATCGGCGACGAGCAGGTTACTGCCACCGCCTAGCACGAATAGAGGGAGGTGGCGCGAGCGTGCGAAGGTGACTGCCTCCTGTACCTCGCCGACATTCCTGGCCTCGACGAAATACTTTGCCGGGCCTCCGATCTTGAAGGTGGTCAGTTGGGCTAGCGGGATGTTTTCGAGCGGGAGCACGAATAGATTTCAATATACACACGCCCGAGAGGGGTCGCACTGCTATTGGCCGGAATCGTAAGTGACCAACCCGGGACCGGAACTCGTTGCCAGATATTTGTTCGTAGGCATTTCTTCGGCGGACATTTTTCGATAGACAAGGGAAAGCCCTGCAAGATAAAAGAGAAGTGCCCGCGATCGCCGTAGGCGGGCGCGTATAAGACAGAAAGTCCAAGATTTCTAAATGCTTACAGAAGAGCGGCAAAGAGCGATCCTCGAAATAATGCGTCGGGAAGGCCGGGTCCTGGTCGTGGATCTGGCCAAGCAGTTTCATACTTCGCAGGTCACGATCCGCAAGGACCTGGAAATCCTCCACGTCAAAGGCCGCGTCCACCGCACCCATGGTGGGGCGCTGCCGGCGCGCGAAGGCGCGCTGGAAGACCCTACCTTGCGGGAAAAAGAAAAGCTGCACCGGAAGGAGAAACTGCAGATTGCCGCGGCGGCGGTGCGAATGGTGGCGGAAGGGCAAGTGGTGATTCTTGATTCCGGCACCACGACTACTGCGATTGCGCGTGCTCTGCGGAATTTTCAAAACCTGACCATCATCACGAATGCCGTCAACATCGCCGCCGAGCTATCAGGCTCAGCGGTGGAAGTGATTCTGACGGGAGGCAATCTGAGGAAAAATTCTTTTTCTCTGGTTGGACCCATTGCCGAGGAGACGCTGCACAAATTGAATGCGGACATCCTTTTTCTTGGGGTCGACGGATTCGACGTGCAGTATGGACTCAGCACCCCCAACCTGCTGGAAGCTAAGGTCAACCGGGCGATGATTGAGATCTCGAAAATGGCGGTGGCGACTTGTGATTCCAGCAAGTTTGGCAAGCGGAGTCTTTCGCTGATTGCGCCGCCTTCCGCTCTGCAACACGTCATCACGGACCAGGCTGCTCCGAAGGCAGACTTGGCCGCGCTGAAGAAGGCCGGAGTGGAAGTGACGATCGTCTGACGCGCTGGTCTCGCACCTTGCGTTGTTGTTTACACACGATAGAACCTATGCCCACTTTCCGCTTTGACCAAGCCACCTGCCTGAGAATTGGGCTGCTCGGGTGTTTGCTGGTGAACGGCGCAGTTGCCGTGGGGCAAAGCTCCGGGCGGAGTCCCGTACAGAGTCCCGAACCAAGTCCCGTGCTTTATGGAACGTCGCCGGGCGTGGCAAAAGCGAAAGTCCAAGGTTCGGTTCTGTCGCTCTCGAACCAGATGCTTGAAGCGCAATGGTCGGTTCGCGAGGGCAAGCTGAAGGGGTTAAAGGTTGCAGTCCGCGGGACGGGCGCGGAGATGGCCCTGCCGCACGACCCGTTTCTTCTGATTCTCAAGGATGGGTCGTCGTTACGCGCCTCCGAAATGAAAATGATCGAGGGTCCGCGAGTCCAGGCTCTGAGTGCGGATCCCGGCGCCTCGCGAGGCGCTGAACATTTCGTCGGCCAGGCTATTCTGGTACGGCTTCAGGACTCCGCAGGAAGAATTTCGGTCGACTGGCGGGCAATTCTACGAGACGGGTCTAACTATGTTCGTCAGGAGATTACGATTGCCGCGCTGAACACGGCCTCGTTGAACAATGATCAGCCGATTGCCGAGGTCCGCTTGTTCGATGGCAGATTGCCTGGCGCGATCGTGGTCGGGAGCGTCAAAGGGTCTCCGGTGACGGCGGGAGATTTTTTTCTTGGTTTTGAAGACCCATTGGCCGAATGCCAGGCCGGAGCGATCGCGACCTGCGGCATGAAAAGGGAACTGCCGCTAAGGAAGGGGCAGACGGTTGACTATTCGTTCGTCATCGGCGTATCACCCCCGGGACAAATGCGGCGCGGGTTCCTGAACTATGTGGAGCGGGAACGGGCGCATCCCTATCGGACATTTCTCCATTACAACACCTGGTATGACATTGGCTTTGGCAAGCCGTACGACGCGGCGGCGGTGCTCGATGTCATTGGCGCGTTCGGAACGGAGTTGGTCCGCAAGCGCGGGGTGAAGCTTGATTCTTTTCTACTGGACGATGGGTGGGATAATCCGCATTCGACCTGGCAGGTGAACTCGGGTTTTCCGGGTGGGATCGCTGCGCTTAACCGCGCGGCGCACGAGTACGGCGGTGCGATCGGGGTGTGGCTGTCTCCGTGGGGTGGATATGAGGAAGCCAAGCAGCAGCGGATCGACTTTGGCCGGAAGAACGGATTTGAAACGAATGAAGGAGGGTTTGCGCTGTCGGGGCCGAAGTACTACGCCAGGTTCCGGGAAGTGTCGCTTGATTTCATACAGAAAGATGGAGTGAATCAGTTCAAGATTGATGGGACGGGGAATGTCGATAGCGTGTTTTCCGGCAGCAGTTTCGATAGCGACTTTGCGGCGGCGATCAGCTTGATTCAAGACTGGCGAGCTAAGAAGCCGGACCTTTATGTGAATCTGACGACGGGAACCTATCCCTCGCCGTTCTGGTTGCGGTATGCCGATTCGATCTGGCGCCGGGGAGACGACCACAGCTTTGCGGGAGTAGGGACCTGGCGGGAGAAATGGATCACGTACCGCGATGCGCAGACGTATCAGAATATTGTGCAGGCTGGGCCGCTGTTTCCTCTGAATTCCCTGATGCTGCATGGGCTGATCTTTGCGCGGCAGGCCGAGCACCTCGATAGCGATCCGGGAAATGACTTTAAGAATGAAGTCCATGATTATTTCGGCACGGGAACGCAGCTGCAGGAGATGTACATTTCGCACGCGCTGCTTTCAAAGAACAATTGGGACGTGCTGGCCGAAGCTGCAAACTGGTCGCGGCGTAATGCGGGAGTCCTCAGGGATACGCATTGGATCGGCGGCGACCCGGGCAAGTTGGAAGTTTACGGATGGGCGGCCTGGTCACGGGAAAAAGCCATTCTTACGCTGCGCAACCCGAGCGACCAGCGCCAAAACATAGCCATCGACGTGGCCCGAGCGTTTGAGCTGCCGCCGGGAGTGCCGCGTCGTTTTGTCGCAAGCAGCCCGTGGAAGCAGGACCGAGGAGCGCCGTCCTTGGCGTTAGCAGCGGGTGAGCAGCACGTTTTCATACTGGAGCCCTTCGAAGTGCTCACCCTCGAAACCCGCGCCTTTACTTCTGGTGGAAAAGCGCGCGAAAGCCGCGACCAGTAAGTGACATCAGGATGTTCAAAGCCGCCCGGCCCGCGTTCGGAGGGGGAGGAACCTTGGCGGCAGCCAGGCCGCGGGCGAGATGCGTCTTGGCTGACGGATGCCCCGTGGTCAGGGTGCAGCGCTCTTTCGGCTTAGCCCGGCACATGGGGCAGCGAACGGATAATATGTGTCGCTGAGTGAGCTTCCCGGGCTCCATATCAGTATTATTCAACACCGCCAACATGAAAGATGGTCAATCTTGCTCTTAACGATCTCAACCGCGCCAAAACGGGAATTTGCTGGTGAACTGGGAGGCGAGAACTACATCGGAAGTACTTCCGAAGAGGTCAATCTCAAGCCCTACCTTTCCGGGATCGCAACCCTATGAGCTTAACCGGCATTGACTGGGTCATTATGGCGGTGTATTCGGTCTTTGTCGTCGGGATTGGTGTAGCTTTGAAACGCTACATGAAGACCAGCACAGATTTTTTTCTTGCTGGCCGTTCGATTCCGGCGTGGGTTTGCGGTCTGGCTTTTATCTCTGCCAACCTGGGAGCCCAGGAAGTCATCGGTATGGGCGCTTCGGGCGCCAAGTACGGCATCGCCACCAGCCATTTTTACTGGATCGGTGCTATCCCTGCCATGGTGTTTGTGGGCATCTTCATGATGCCGTTTTATTACGGATCGCGCGCTCGCTCGGTGCCGGAATATCTGCGGCTGCGCTACGACGAGAAAACGCGCGGGCTTAACGCCATCTCTTTTGCCACGATGACCGTGTTTTCTTCGGGTATTTCCATGTATGCCATGGCGAAGCTGATGCAGATGCTCCACATCCTGGACGCTCCGGTGAAGGCCATGGGCCTGCCGTTGTCGGCGAGTTTTCATATCAGCGTGATCCTGTCGGCGATCGTGGTGCTTGCTTATATTCTGCTGGGAGGACTGGTTAGCGCGATCTACAACGAAGTCCTGCAGTTCTTTCTGATCGTGGCTGGTTTCCTGCCTCTGGTCCTTCTCGGCCTAAAGGATGTGGGAGGCTGGAGCGGTATCAAGCATCAACTTCCGACGGCGTACACCCACTCCTGGCAGGGCATGGGCAGCGCGAACACGAACCCGATGGGGGTGGAGTGGTTTGGCCTGGTGATGGGGTTGGGCTTCGTTCTCTCCTTCGGTTATTGGTGTACGGATTTTCTCGTGGTGCAGCGTGCCATGGCTGCGGAGTCGATGAGCGCGGCCCGACGAACGCCGTTGATCGCCGCGATTCCGAAGATGGTGTTCCCGTTTCTCGTCATTCTTCCTGGGCTGATTGCGATCGCTCTTCCCGCTCAGCGTCCCAGCCTTCTTCCCAGCGCACATGGGATAGACATTAGGGGTCGCATGCCCACGGGCCAGGGCTTGATTCCTATAAAGATCAACGAAAGTACCGGCCAGCCGTTTCTGGACTCAAACGGGAAGCCCCTGCTCGATTACGATCTCGCCGTCCCGAACATGCTCGTGCATTACTTGCCCAGCGGGTTATTGGGTTTGGGACTGACGGCATTGTTGGCCAGTTTTATGTCGGGCATGGCGGGAAATGTGACGGCATTCAACACCGTCTGGACCTATGACATTTACCAGGCCTATATTCGCAAGAATGCCAGCGACCGGCATTATCTCTGGATGGGTCGAATGGCGACCGTATTTGGGATCGCGCTTTCGATTGCCGCTGCCTACGCCGCTACTCGCTTCAACAACATCATGGACTTCTTGCAACTGGTGTTCGCTTTTGTGAATGCTCCACTGTTTGCGACATTTCTGCTGGGAATGTTCTGGAAGCGCACGACCGGGCATGGCGCCTTCGCAGGATTACTGTCAGGTACGCTGGCCGCTGCCGTTCACCAAGGGCTGACACTTCCCGTTGGGGCGGATGCGGGCATCAAGGGCGGCTGGCTGGCAACTTTGCACACTTACCCAAGCGAAATGGCGCAAAACTTCTGGACCGCTATCTGGGCTTGGTCGGTTTGCATGGTGATTACCACTCTCGTGAGTTTGGGAACCCGGCCTCGCAAAGAAGAGGAGCTCGTTGGGCTCGTCTATTCACTGACCAAACGCACGTCGGAAGGCGGCTTGGCGTGGTACCAAAGGCCTGAAGCGCTGGGAATTTTGGTCCTCGTGCTGGCGTTGGTGCTAAACATTATTTTCTGGTAGGAGTGCAATGGGACTGGATATCCGTTTGCCGATCGGCCTGCTCTTCAGCGTGATTGGATTGTTGCTGGTGGGCTTCGGCGCTTTCGGTGACAAGACAATTTACGAGCGTTCACTCGGGCTCAATGTAAACCTGGCTTGGGGAGCGGTGTTGCTGATCTTCGGGGCGGTGATGGTGCTACTCGCGAGACGTGCGAGCGCGAATCCTCCAAAGATTGAATCGTCGGCAGGCAGCAATGGCCCCCCGGGTGAGCGCAAATGACTTCCCGCCTTTTGAGTTCTGAAGCCGCGGGGGATCTGGTGGCGGCTCGGTTCCAAGAAATGTTCGACTCGATCCCCCGGATTTTCCGTGCGCCCGGCCGTGTCAACGTGATCGGCGAGCACACTGACTACAACGAGGGCTTCGTCATGCCTGTAGCTTTGGAGTTTTATACCTGGGTTGCCGCGGCCAAGCGCGAAGACCGCGTAATCGAAGCCTACTCCGACCACTTCGACGAAAAGATCAGACTATCTCTTGATGAGTTGGTCGGTCCGCCTCGAAAGCACTGGAGCGATTTCGTTCGTGGCGTCGCAGCGGTCTTGCAGAATACTGGATATAAGCTGGCCGGGGCCAATCTCGTTATTCAAGGGGAAGTTCCGCTCGGCGCGGGGCTTAGTTCTTCGGCATCTCTGGAAGTAGCAACCGCGCTCGCTCTCAGCTCGCTTTCCGGAATTGATGTTCCCCGTATGGAGTTGGTGAAGCTTTGCCAGAGGGCAGAGCACGAATTCATCGGCACACGCTGCGGGATCATGGACCAGTTTGTCGCCGTTCACGGTGCCGCTGGGCAAGCTCTGATGCTCGATTGCCGCTCCCTCGCATATCAGTTGCTGCCACTGCCTAACGACGTTCGGCTGGTGGTATGCAACAGCATGGTCAAACACGAACTCGCCTCAGGCGAATACAACCGCCGTAGAGCGGACTGTGAGCAGGGGGTGAAACTTCTGCAACCTCGTCTTCCGGGAATCCGCGCGCTGCGGGACGTTTCGGTCGCGGATCTGGAAGGCTGTGAGCCAGTGTTGCCGGCGACGGTTTATCGTCGTTGCCGGCACGTGGTGGGGGAAATTCAAAGAGTCGTGGAGGCTGCAAAGGCCCTTCAGTCCGGCGAAGTCGACCGGTTTGGCAGATTGATGTACGAGTCCCATGCGAGCCTGCGCGACGACTACGAGGTGAGTTGCAGAGAACTGGATTTGCTGGTCGAATTGGCTTCGTCAAGCCCCGGCGTCTATGGAGCACGCATGACCGGTGGCGGCTTCGGGGGATGCACAGTCAATTTGTTGCGGGCAGATGCCTGCGATTCTTTCAAAGAAAATATGTCGCGAGCGTACCGGGAGGCAACGGGTATCGTTCCAGAAATTTACATTTGTGAGCCGGGTCAAGGCGCGCAGGCCTGGCCATGCGCACTCGCGTAACAGGGCAGGAAATGCAACTGGGGAATCTCTATAAAGAACCTCATCGCCGGTTCAATCCGCTTACGCGCGACTGGGTTCTTGTGTCGCCGCAGCGCGCGGAACGGCCCTGGCAGGGCCAAGTGGAGAAGGCCGCATCCGCGTCGGCGCTCAAGTACGATCCGACTTGCTATCTGTGTCCTGGTAACGAGCGGGCAGGCGGAGCTCGTAATCCAAAATACGAGAACATATTTGTTTTCCGCAACGATTTCGCAGCGTTGAAGCCTGAGGTTGAACCTGCGAGACACGATGACTCTGGGCGCGGCTTGCTGCTTTCTGAATCTGAGAAGGGTCTCTGCAAGGTGGTTTGCTTCTCGCCTCGCCACGATCTCACGCTGTCGCGTATGACGGTCCCGGAAATCGCCAGCGTCGCCGACATATGGGCGAACGAATACTCTGAGATTGGCTCCTTGCCGTATATCAGCTATGTGCAGATCTTTGAAAACCGGGGCGAGATCATGGGATGCAGTAATCCGCATCCGCATGGTCAGATCTGGGCCAACCAGACTATTCCTAACGAACCTCGCAAAGAACAAGAATCGCAGAAGGACTATTTCGAGAAGAACCACGCTTGCTTGCTGTGTGACTATCTGGAATCGGAAACGCAAAAGGGGATACGCGTTGTCGTTGAGAACGCCCATTTCGCAGCCGTCGTGCCGTTCTGGGCGGCATGGCCCTTCGAAGTGCTGCTGCTCTCCAAACGACACGTTGGCGACCTGGGATCTCTTGATCCTGCGACGTGCACCGGGCTTGCGGACATCCTTAAGCAGCTCACCACGCGATACGACAATCTCTTCGAGATATCGTTTCCTTATTCGATGGGCTTCCATCAGGCGCCGACCGATGGCGAAGCGCACCCAGAGTGGCATCTGCACGCGCACTTCTATCCGCCGCTGTTGCGATCGGCCACGGTGCGCAAATTTATGGTTGGCTATGAAATGCTCGCCAGCCCGCAGCGAGATATCACGCCCGAAGTGGCGGCGAGCACTCTAAGGAACCTAAGCGCTACCCATTATGCCGAGAGGCTGCGCTAGTTGAACTTATGAACAATGCGGCCTATGACGTGGCGATCGTGGGCGCCGGCATTGTTGGCGCGGCCTGCGCGGACGAGTTCGCGCGCCGCGGTCTGCGCGTAGCGGTTGTGGACCGGGACTTCGTCGGAAGCGGCGCTACTGCCGCCGGCATGGGGCACATCGTCGTGATGGACGATTCTGAGGCGCAGTTTGCGCTGACTCGCTACTCGCAGCGGTTGTGGCAAGAGTTAAGGCCGGAGTTGCCGGATGACGTGGAATACCAGGAGTGTGGCACCATCTGGGTTGCAGCCGACGAAGAAGAATTGATTGAGGTGCGGCGCAAGCGGGAGTACTACGGCAAGCTGGGAGTCCCGACGGAAGTGCTCGATTCGCACCGGTTAAAGTGTCTGGAGCCGAACCTGCGCGACGGGATGGCCGGCGGCTTGCTGGTGCCGGAGGATGGAGTCTTGTATCCACCCTGTGCAGCTGGGTTCCTTATGAAACGCGCGCAGCAACGGGGGGCGGATCTTCACCTCGGTGCGTCGGTTGCGAAGATTGGGCAGGGGCGAATGGTGCTGAACGATGGCCGTGAATTCGGGGCGGAAATCATCGTGAACGCGGCCGGAGCTTCGGCCGCCGAACTTACGCCCGGAATTGCGATCATGAAGCGAAAAGGTCATTTGGTGATTACCGACCGATATCCCGGCTTTCTGCGCCACCAGTTGGTGGAACTCGGCTACCTGAAGAGTGCTCACTCGGTCACCAGCGATTCGGTGGCGTTTAATGTGCAACCTCGCCGAACGGGACAAATTCTTATCGGCTCATCGCGACAGTTTGGAGCAGAGAATAAGGATGTGGAGAGCAACATCCTCAGCCGCATGCTGCGGCGTGCTCAGCAATTCATGCCGGGCTTGGGGGCGATGTCGGCGGTTCGTACATGGACTGGCTTCCGCGCTGCCACTCCCGACAAACTGCCTCTCATCGGTCCATGGCCGGGAGATAAATCGCTGTTCCTGGCCACCGGACATGAGGGCTTGGGGATCACGACCTCTCTGGGAACGGCTCGCATTCTGGTGGATCAGATCACGGGTGCGAAGTCCGCAATCCCTATAGAACCGTACCTGCCGTCACGAGTGGTGAAAGAAGAGGCGCATGTCTGAGCAAGTCACGGTGGCGGTGAACGGATTGCCGGTCACGGTGCCCCTGGGCACATCGGTGGCAGTCGCCATGATGATTGCCGGGCAAGCTTGCCGAACTTCGGTGAACGGTTTACCGCGCGGACCTTTGTGCGGAATGGGAATTTGCTTTGAGTGTCGCGTAACGATCAACGGGCAACCGCACTGCCGGAGCTGCCAGATTCTGTGTGAAGCGGGGATGGAAGTGAGAACGGGTCAGTGACGGGTAGGGAATTGCGCCAACGGTTCGATGTTCTGGTTGTTGGTGGCGGTCCTGCGGGCATGGCCGCCGCCGCCCGCGCAGCCGAGTCTGGTGTTCGCGTGGGAATTGTCGATGACAACGCGAGTCTCGGAGGACAAATCTGGCGCGATCAAAGTAAAGACGCTGCACGATGGTCCGAGCGGGTGCAATCTGCGCGAGTTACGACGGTCTGCGGAATTAGGATATTTGACCAGCCGGAACCGGGTGTCCTGTTGGCCGAAGGGATAAATGACCTTTTCGAATTGAGCTACAAACATCTGGTTCTGGCAACAGGAGCCCGCGAAAGGTTCCTGCCTTTTCCGGGCTGGACCTTGCCGAATGTGATGGGTGCAGGCGGTCTGCAGGCAATGGTTAAATGTGGGCTGCCGGTGCGCGGCAAACGCGTCGTCGTCGCTGGCACTGGGCCTCTTTTGCTTGCGGTCGCGGCATACTTGCGCAAGCACTGTGCCGAGATACCGCTGATTTGCGAGCAGGCATCGTGGAGCAGCCTGGCGCGGTTTGGTGCGTCGCTCCTTGCTAGCCCGGAGAAGGTCAAACAGACGTTGCAGTTGAGAAGGGAACTTTCCGGCATTCGGTTCGTTGCCAATAGCTGGCCGGTGGCTGCTCACGGACGGCAGAGTCTAGAGAGTGTAGCTGTCTCGCAAAGCGGGAAAACTGAGATCATTCCTTGCGACTACCTGGCTTGTGGGTTTCACTTGGTTCCCAACATCGAATTACCGCTTTTGTTGGGGTGCGAGCTTCAATCTGGCTGCGTGCGAGTCGACGATTTCCAGGAGACGACAGTCTCCAAAGTGTTCTGCGCTGGCGAACCAACCGGTATCGGAGGCGTTGAATTGTCTCTCGTGGAGGGGCAGATCGCCGGTCTTGCCGCTAGTGGGCGAACGATGGAAGCGAAGAAGCTGTTTAGTGAGCGAGAGAAAGCACGGACGTTTGCGCAGTTGTTGGAACGAACATTCCGACTGCGAGGGGAACTTCGCAGGTTGCCGTCGCCGGATACTATTGTTTGCCGTTGCGAAGATGTTTCATATTCCCGTCTTCGTCCGCATACGTCCTGGCGTGCGGCCAAGCTCTATACTCGTTGCGGGATGGGGCCGTGCCAGGGTCGGGTGTGTGGGCCGGCGACACAGTTCTTGTTTGGATGGGATCCAGATTCCGTGCGGCCGCCAGTCTTTCCGGCACGCGTTGAAAATCTCGTCGCCCTCACCGACCGTGCGCAGCCGCAGCACAGTCAAAAAACAGGAGGTCTCGCATGAACTGGAAGGGCGTGATGCCTGCTGTCACAACCTGCTTTGACGAGCATCTTCAAGTCGACCACAGCTTTATGGCGAGACACTGCGGTTGGCTGCTGGATAACGGTTGCTCCGGCATTGTTGCCCTTGGGTCGCTAGGGGAGGGCGCTGCCCTGTCATTCGCGGAGAAGTTGGACATTTGCCGTACTTGCATTACTGCCGTTCAGGGGCGGGGACCCGTTGTAGCTTCCATTTCGGCGCTCACCACTTCTGAGGCCGTGGCTTTGGCTAAGGCAGCTGCGGAGTTGGGCTGTGATGGTCTGATGGTGTTGCCTCCTTACGTTTACAGGGGCGATTGGCGCGAAATGAAAAGGCACGTGGCCGGTGTATTCGAGGCAACATCGCTGCCTTGCATGCTTTACAACAATCCCGTTGCCTATGGGACGGATTTCCTCCCCGAGCAGATTCTCGAGCTGACGGAAGAACACGAGAACCTTGAGGCCGTGAAGGAGTCGAGCACGGACGTGAGGCGGGTCTCTGCCATTCGCGCATTGCTGGACCGTCGCGTGGAGATTGCCGTCGGGGTGGACGATGCCGTCGTCGAAGCTATTGGAGTGGGGGCGACTGGATGGGTTGCGGGCCTGGCGAATGCACTGCCGCGCGAATCTGTCGACCTCTTCAACTATGCGATGAATGGAGAGCGCGACAAAGCGTTTGAGCTGTATCGCTGGTTCCTGCCGCTACTCCGTATGGATACGGTCCCGCACTTCGTACAACTCATCAAGCTCGCGCAAGTGGAAGTCGGGGTGGGAAATTCGCGAGTGCGTCCGCCAAGGCTGGAACTGGTGGACGACGAACTGGAGCAAACCAGGGAGATCATCCGATTGGCGTTGCGATTTCGTCCGCAGTCGGTTGGTAGCTCATCGTTGCCGAACGGGAAGTAAGCGCGGATCGGATGGTCAGACGGTCAGTTCTGTAGCACGTTATCAAGAGTCGTGTTATCGAGAGGCGTAGCACGAACTGAGAAAACGTGATATGCGAAAGAGTTCTTGGAAGCGCAACGGCGACGGGAGACGTGGCGTCGCTACCCTCAGAACTCCAGGGCTGTTCTTGATGCTTATCCTTTCGTCGCTTCCGGCGATTGCACAGGAGAAGACGCCGCTCGCCACGCGTGATAAGGCTTATCCGCTTCAGCTATCCGGAACTGTGGTAGACATGTCTGGCGCGGTGATTGCCGGGGCTACCGTGCAGGTTCGAAGCGCGAACGGTACTGTTCAAGTAACAACAAAGTCGGACGCGAACGGCTCCTTCATTATTTCTAAACTCGCGTCAGGTAATTATCGGCTCGTCGTATCGAATCCCGGTTTTGAAACCAAAGAAGTATCCGTGACCATAGCGGCCACCAGGGCGCCGGCCCCGTTGCGCATCTCTCTGGCAGTGAGTTCCCTGGGCACCACGATAAACGTGCCCGGCCGAGCGGATGACCTCGTCGGAGTTGCCGCCTCCGCTGGCCAGGTAACGGTGGGCGCGGAGGAACTCAAGAATCGTCCGATTCTTCGTTCTGGAGAGATTTTGGAGGCCCTTCCCGGTCTCATCATCACCCAACACGCCGGCGGCGGCAAGGCCAACCAATATTTTCTGCGCGGCTTCAATCTCGACCACGGCACAGATTTCGCCATCTTCCTGGACGGCATGCCGCTTAACCTGCCGTCGCACGCGCACGGCGAGGGGTACTCGGACATGAATACCGTCATCCCGGAGTTTGTGGAGCGAGTGGATGCTGAGAAAGGTCCTTATTACGCCGATGTCGGCGATTATGGCTCGGCGGGAAATGCCCGTGTGGTGTTTTACAAGACGCTGCCCCAGAACTTCTTCCAGGTCGACGGCGGCATGTACCAGTTCGCGCGGTTCGTTTTCGGAGCATCGGAAAAGGTTGGCAGGGGCAACTTGCTGTATGGCGCAGAGGCGTATCACGACGGCGGCCCATGGGTGCATCCGGACAACTATTACAAATTCAACGGCCTTGCAACCTACAGCCAGGGAACGGAGGCCAACGGTTTCAGCATCACGACTCACGCTTACGATGGAGCCAGATGGAACTCGAGTGATCAGCTCCCCTATACCGCTATACCCGTCATTGGTTTCTTCGGTGCACTGAACCCAACCGACGGTGGCAGATCGCAACGTTATAGCTTGCAGGGCGAATGGCACCACAAGGGCACAAACTCCGAAACGACACTCATGGCCTACGGGTTCTATTACGATCTCAATCTGTTCTCGGATTTCACCTACTACCTGGTCGACCCCTATAAGGGCGACCAGTTCGAACAGCAGGACCGGCGCTGGGTGGCTGGGTTCGACCTACGCCATACGATTTTCGGCCACTTCTTCGGCCGTAAGACGGAGACCACGTTCGGCATGCAGCTCCGCAACGATTGGATCCACAACGGCCTTTTCCGGACGGAAGATCGCGTGCGTACGAGCGAGACTTACTATACGGCTAACTATCTGGATGTACCCTCTTCCCTCGATCAGGTAGCCGTTTTGCCCGCGGCCACGGATTTGAATAAATTTACGGAGACGATAGCAAGTCCGTGGGTGACGACTAAAATTCAGTGGGCGGAGAGATTTCGCTCCGTTGTTGCCGTGCGCGGCGATTACGGCGACGGTGTCATAACCAGCTTTGCGAATCCCACCAACCCCGACTATCCCAACGATCCCTACCCCGCCAATTACAATCCCAATACCAACCAATCGGTCACCAAATTCCTGCCGAGCCCCAAAGCAAGTTTGATTTTCGGTCCGTGGGCCAGTACGGAAATCTATCTACAGGGCGGATTCAGTTACCACACGAACGACGTGCGTGGCTCGACGCAACTGTATGAACCGGTTTCGCCAGCCTATCCTTACTACAACACACCGAACCCCATTAAAATTCCTTTCCTGGTCCAAACCAAAGGCGCGGAAGTCGGCGTGCGCACTGCGGCCGTCCCACAACTGCAAAGCACCGTTGAAGTTTGGTATCTCCACAGTAATTCCGAACTTCTGCAGGATGGCGACACCGGAGGCACGACTCCGTCACTTCAGTCGAGCAACCGCTACGGCGTAGAAGTTGGGAACTACTACACACCAACGGAGCACTTGGTGTTTGATGCTGACTTTGCGGACTCCCGCGCCATCTTTGCCGAAAACGACCCAGACGATTCGACGTTTTACACCTCGACTCCAGCGGGTCCCCAGCTTTGCGCAAGAAACTCGAACTGCTTTGGACTGATTCCGATCGGGGGTGGCGCCTACCTGCAAAGTCCGTACGGAAAGGAGGTGCCCGAAGCAGTTCGGTGGGTGGTTGCAGCGGGCGCGACGCTGCAGGATTGCAAAGGCTTTTCGGCGAGTTTGCGCCTGCGCTACTTTGGTCCGCGCCCTTTAACCTCCGACGCAATTTATACCTCACCTTCAACGGCGTTGGTCAACCTGGGAGCCAGTTACAAAATCAACAAGAACTGGAGCCTTTGGGGTGAAGTTTTGAATTTGTTCAACCGGCGTGATCACGACGTTGACTACGCCTATGTATCGCAAATAACGCCAGCTGCCGGGCTGGAGCTACCAGCGACACCGCCAACAACCTTAGCAGGCCAGACGCAGGTTGCGAGTGTGGTGAATACTAATGCGGCATTCACAAGGGTTATGCACCCCGTCGAACCAGTTCAGGCGCGATTCACTTTACGTTACAGTTTCGGTCGCTGAAGCATCTAGCCGCTGGCGATGGCACTTTCTCTTCTGCAACCGAAGGCTTATGATGTTCGTCCACGGAGCAGCGGATGGCGTTCGCCCCTATAAGTAAGGACGCGGTTATCGAGCTCGATGTCCTCTGGATTACCGCCGGCCTGGGTTGCGATGGCGACACGATCGCGATGACAGCGGCCACTCAGCCGAGCATTGAAGACGTTCTTCTCGGGCAAATTCCCTGGATTCCAAAAGTAACCCTGCACAATCCCTTCCTCGCGCTCGCTAACGGCGACGACTTTATGAAGCCTTTCCATCAAGCCGCAGAAGGCAAGATGGAAAACTTCATTCTGGTGGTCGAAGGGTCGATTCCGAACGAACACAATAAGGAAGAAGGTTACTGGGCATCGCTGGGCACAGATGCAAAGACCGGGCAGCCGATCACCACCTGTGAATGGATCGACCGTCTTGCACCGCAGGCGTGGGCGGTGGTGGCGGCGGGAACCTGCGCCACCTATGGCGGCATTCACGCCATGGAAGGCAACCCCACGGGGTGCATGGGGCTTCCCGACTACCTGGGATGGAAGTGGAAGTCGAAAGCGGAGATTCCCATCGTGTGCGTGCCCGGGTGTCCGGTGCAGCCCGATAATTTCATGGAAACGCTTCTGTATTTGCTGTACATGGCATCGGGGCGCGCGCCTATGATTCCACTCGATGAGGCGCTGCGGCCGACCTGGCTTTTTAGCAACACGGTGCATGAAGGTTGCGACCGCGGCGGCTTCTATGAGCAAGCGCAGTTTGCCGATCAATACGGATCTCCGCTTTGCATTGTGAAGCTGGGATGCTGGGGGCCGGTGGTGCAGTGTAATGTCGGAAAGCGCGGCTGGATGGGCGGGATTGGCGGATGTCCGAACGTTGGCGGCATCTGCATTGGGTGCACGATGCCGGGATTCCCGGATAAGTTCATGCCTTTCATGAATCAGCCGCCGGGTTCTCTTTTGTCGTCGGCCGCGGTGCAAACTTATGGACGCGCGATTCACGCCTTGCGCCGGTTCACGCAATCATCGCTGAACAAAGAGCCCAGTTGGCGCAAGAAGACTCGCTAGAGTGGGGCGGAATGGTCTCATTTTCATGGCCGAATAAGAGCGAGGCGACCGATGGTCATCGGTCGGAGGATCGTCCGTCTGCGGTTGCCGAGCCGGAGATTAGTCCGGCTGCGGCTGAAGAAATTCTCCAGGGCTTGGCTGGAGTCTTCAGCCCTCGCGTTAATCCCCCGACTGCAAGACGCGTCGTGTATCCGCCGGAACGGCCCGACCAGGGATGGTCGAAAGATAACGGTAAAAATAAAGATGAAGATGAGGACGCGGAGCTTCCGAATGTCGAAGCCCGATACCGTGCTCTGGTCGAGCAGATTCCCGCAGTAGTGTTCATGGCTTATCTCGATCGCGGGATCGGCGAGGCTTACGTCAGTCCTCAGATTGAAGCCGCGCTGGGTTTTTCCCAGGAAGAGTGGCTGGAGGATCCTATCCGCTGGTACAGCCACATCCATCCCGAAGACAAGCCGCGCTGGAGCACCGAAGCGGCCGAGATGTTTCTCACCGGCAACCCGCTGCGTTCGGCCTATCGTGTGATTGCGCGCGATGGCCGCATCCTCTGGTTTCATTGCGAAGCCAAGATGATCCGCAAGGAGGATGGCGAACCCTGGTTCATTCATGGCGTAGGCTTTGACATCACCGATTTGAAGCGGACTGAAGAAGCGTTGCAGGAGGAGCGCAACGTCGGGAAGCGGGCGGAGGCCAAGTTCCGCGGGCTGCTGGAAGCCGCGCCCGACGCGGTTGTTGTCGTCAATCGAGAAGGCAGGATTGTTCTGGTCAACGCCCAAGTGGAAAAGCTGTTTGGCTATGAGCGGGAAGAGTTGCTGGGAAAGCAGCTCGAAATGCTGGTGCCAGCACGTCTGCGCCATAAACATCCCGAACACCGCCAGCGTTTCTTCGGAGAGCCGCGAGTGCGTCCCATGGGAGCAGCCGGAGAAGAACTTTACGGCCTGCATAAAGACGGCCACGAATTCCCCGTGGAAATCAGCCTGAGCCCGCTGGAGACAGAAGAGGGAATACTGGTTTCCAGCGCGATTCGCGACATCACCGAGCGCAAACATCTCGAGAAAACAATTCTGGAGATCAGCGCCCGCGAGCAACGCCGCATCGGACAGGATCTGCATGATGGTTTGGGTCAGCATCTGACCGGCATCGCTTTCATGAGTAAGGTGCAGGAACAAAAGCTCATGGAAAAAGGTCTGCCCGAGGCTGGCGACGCCGGCAAGATCGTGAATCTAGTGAATGAAGCCATTTACAAGACGCGGGAATTGGCGCGCGGACTGCTTCCCGTCGTGTCCGACGCGCAGGGGTTGATGTCGGCCTTGCAGCAATGGGCTGGCGAGGTGGAAGATTTGTTCGCGGTCAGCTGCCGGTTCCAGTGTTTTGCCCCAGTTCTGATCCATGACGACACCGTGGCCACACATCTCTATTACATTGCCCGGGAGGCGGTGAACAACGCGATCAAGCACGGTCATGCCGGCCAGATAGTCATTCGCCTGGCGGCCGACCAGCACCAGGGAGCGCTTACAATTCAGGATAACGGCTACGGAATTGGTAGCATTGTTCCCGGCAATAAAGGGATGGGACTTCACTTGATGAACTACCGAGCCAGGATGGTCGGAGGTTCTCTCGAAGTGCAACGCGTCTCTACCGGGGGAACTATGGTGACCTGTTTGTTTCCGGTCTCGGCTCCGTTCGGGAACGAAGGAACGAAGTGAAACATGAGCGTGAGTAGTAAATCGCAGACTCAGACTTCGCAGAGCCAGACTGCGCAGAACCATACTGGGCCGAACCAGGCGATCACCAAGAAGAGAATCCTGGTGGTCGATGACCATCCCATCGTGCGTCAGGGTTTGGCGTTGCTGATCAATCGGGAGCCCGATCTTGTGGTTTGTGGCGAAGCTGAAGAAGCCATGGGCGCTCTGCACGTGTTAGCCTCCGCCCGGCCTGATGTTCTTATCGTGGACATTTCGTTAAATGGTCCGGACGGCCTCGATCTTTTGAAGACGATTCGCACCACTCATCCCACTCTGCCGGTGCTGATTCTCTCCATGCACGACGAGTCGATCTACGCGGAACGCGCACTCCGCGCCGGCGCCAATGGCTACATAATGAAACAAGAGGCCACGGAGAAAGTGTTGGTCGCGGTGCGCCGCATTCTGAGTGGCGAGGTTTATGTGAGCGACCGCATCGCCAACAAGATGCTTAAGCATTACATCACCGGCTCCGGCACTCTGCGAAACTCCTCCATCGCCGATCTCAGCGACCGCGAGCTCGAGGTGTTCCGCCTAATCGGAGAAGGCCACGGAACCCGGCAGATCGCGGAAGAACTGCACATCAGCATAAAAACCGTGGAGTCGTACCAGGCTCACATCAAGGAGAAGTTGTCGCTGCGCAGCGCCCGCGAACTCATGCAGCACGCCATTCAATGGAATATGAACGAAAAGGCGGTGTGACTGCGATTTTTCGTTCAATTCAGTTCCTCTTCCGCGCTATTACCGCTTTCTTTAACATTCGATAGGCCATTGTTCACCCTCAAGGCAACGGGGAATCCCTGATGCCATTCATAGTTGTTCCCCCAAGGTGAAAAAGTGGTGCTCCCGCTTGTACGCCTCTCCGATATTGTTGATTCTGATTCCGCCCATTTGAGATTTCGATTTGTTGAGTCCTGATTGGTTCTCTGCGTATGCGCCGAAAGTGTGGCGTAGACATAGAGATATGCCTCCGTTCTTGAAGAGTCGATCTGGAAAAGGAGAACGCAGTTATGGCACCGGAAACAGTTCCTTACGGTCGGGTTACGCAAAGACCTTCGCCAGTCGCCGAGGTACACATACTCTGGATCACCGCCGGTCTCGGCTGTGATGGAGATTCGGTTTCAGTTACCGCAGCTACTCAGCCCAGCATCGAGGATGTTCTGTTGGGAGCAATCCCTGGACTGCCTAAGGTGCACTTGCACAATCCGGTCCTTGCCTACGAAAACGGAGATGACTTCCTGAAATTCTGGTACATGGCCGAGAAGGGCCAACTCGAGCCGTTTGTTTTGGTGGTCGAGGGCTCGATCCCTAACGAAAAAATAAAGAAGGAAGGATACTGGGCGGGTCTTGGGACCGATCCGAAGACCGGCCAGCCCATTACCACCAACGAGTGGATCGATCGCCTCGCTCCCAAAGCATTGGCGGTCGTGGCCTGCGGTACCTGCGCCACTTACGGCGGGATTCACGCCATGGAAGGCAATCCTACCGGAGCCATGGGGCTCGCGGATTACCTCGGCTGGGATTGGCGCTCGAAAGCCGGCCTGCCCATCGTCAATGTTCCGGGATGTCCGGTGCAACCTGACAACTTCATGGAAAGCGTGCTCTACCTGCTCTACCAGGTAGCTGGGCTGGCGCCCATGATTCCGCTCGACGATCAATTACGTCCCACCTGGCTGTTCGGGAAGACGGTGCATGAAGGCTGCGATCGCGCCGGTTACTACGAGCAAGGCGATTTCGCCGAAGTGTATGGCTCACCGAAGTGCATCGTGAAGTTGGGATGTTGGGGTCCGGTCGTGAACTGCAACGTGCCCAAGCGGGGATGGATGGCGGGAATCGGCGGCTGCCCCAACGTGGGCGGCATCTGCATTGGCTGCACTATGCCTGGGTTCCCGGATAAATTCATGCCCTTCATGGATGAGCCGCCGGGCGCGAAGGTTTCGAGCGCTGCGGTCGGCGCTTATGGCCGTGCGATTCGTGCCTTGCGCTCGATGACCCAGGCCACTACCAACAAAGAGCCCAAGTGGCGTCATCCGCGCGCGGAACTGACCACGGGATACCATCCAAGATCTTATTAAGGACATACCGAGAGACCGCCGAGACCGATAAAGGAGCGATCCATGAGCACTATTACCGCACCGACAAAAGATGTTTCCGGCAAGAAGGGGAATCTGGTGGAAATGAACTGGGACCCGATCACTCGCATCGTGGGCAGCCTGGGCATCTTTACCAAGATCGACTTTGAGAATCGCCATGTGGTCGAGTGCCACAGCACCTCATCCATCTTTCGCGGGTACAGCATCTTCATGAAGGGCAAAGACCCGCGCGATGCCCATTTCATCACCAGCCGCATCTGCGGAATCTGCGGTGACAACCATGCCACCTGCGCGACCTATGCACAGAACATGGCGTTCGGCGTGAAGCCGCCTCCGATTGCGGAGTGGATCGTGAATCTCGGCGAGGCCGCCGAGTACATGTTCGATCACAATATCTTCCAGGACAATCTGGTCGGCGTCGACTTCTGCGAGCAGATGGTCAAGGAGACCAATCCTAAGGTCTGGGCGAAAGCGCAATCGACGCCGGCGCCGCATTCCAATCTGCATGGATTCAAGAACATCTCCGACATTATGACCGCGCTCAATCCGTTTACCGGATCTTTCTATCGCGAAGCGCTGGTCATGAGCCGCATGACGCGGGAGATGTTCTGCCTGATGGAAGGCCGCCACGTTCATCCGTCTACTCTGTATCCCGGCGGCGTCGGGACAGTGCCGACGATTCAACTTTTTACCGACTACCTGGTCCGCTTGATGAAGTACGTCGAGTTCATGAAGAAAGTCGTTCCCTTGCACGACGATCTGTTCGACTTCTTCTACCAGGCGCTGCCCGGTTATGAGGAAGTTGGCCGTCGCCGCGTGCTGCTGGCGTGTTGGGGATCGTTTAACGATCCCGACGTCTGCGATTACACGTACAAGAACATGACGAACTGGGGTCGGGGAATGTTTGTGACTCCCGGCATCGTGGTCGACGGCAAACTGGTAACCACCGATCTGGTCGACATCAACCTGAACATCCGTATTCTGCTTGGAAGCTCTTATTACGACGAGTGGAAGAATTCACAAACGTTCGTGAAGACGGATCCACTGGGGAATCCGGTAGACAAGAACCATCCCTGGAACCAGACTACGATACCCCGTCCACAGAAGCGCGATTTCGGCGGCAAGTACACCTGGGTGATGTCACCGCGCTGGCTGGACAAGCGAACCGGCGATCATCTGGCGATGGACACTGGAGGCGGCCCCATCGCCCGCCTCTGGGCCACCGCGCTCGCCGGCTTGGTTGACATCGGGTACATCAAGGCTACCGGCACCAGCGTGAAGATGTATCTGCCAAAGACGACCTCGCTGCCTGAAGTCGAGTTCGAGTGGAAGATTCCCAAGTGGAGCAATGCCATCGAACGCGACCGGGCACGCACCTACTTCCAGGTTTATGCCGCTTGTGCCGCGCTGCACTTCATGGAAAAGGCGCTGGCGGAATTGCACGCCGGACACACCAAGACCTGGACGGAATTCAAGGTGCCCGAGGAAGCGATTGGTTGCGGTTTCCATGAAGCGGTTCGCGGCGTGCTTTCGCACCATGTGGTGATCAAAGACGGCAAGATCGCCAACTACCATCCGTATCCTCCGACGCCTTGGAACGCCAATCCGCGCGACATTTATGGCACTCCGGGTCCATATGAAGACGCTGTGCAGAACACCCCGATTTTTGAGGAAAACGGCCCGGACAAGTTCAAGGGAATCGACATCATGCGGGCGGTGCGAAGCTTCGATCCTTGTTTGCCGTGCGGCGTGCACATGTATCTGGGAAATGGGAAGGTGCTGGAGACGCATCACTCTCCAATGTTTGGTCTTCAACCCTGAACCTGCTCCATGGGTTTACTAAGGAGTGAGGGTGGCAAGCTGTTAGGAATCGCCAGTCACGTTTGGTTGTGACGCGACTGGCATCTCGAAACTGCGCTCTCACTCCATTTTTTCATGTTCGAGTGGCTGTGGTCGGCAAAGGAAGTTTGACGAGGAGCATTGTGGGCGACGGTAAGGATTTTCGACAAGACATCCAGCGGATCGGCGGATTGGTTCAGGAAATCGAATCGATCGCCGATCCCGCGATAAGAGCCGCCACCAAGGACCTGGTGCAGTCACTCATGGATTTACACGGCGCTGCACTGGAGAAGGCGCTCGAAATCGTCGCTGGAGCCGAAGAAACGGGAATGGCTCTCATCGACCGGCTGGGCCGGGATTCGTTGGTTAGCAGCGTTCTGATTCTCTACGGCCTGCATCCCGAGGATCTGGAAAGCCGGGTGGCAAAGGCTGTGGACCGGGTGCGGCAGCAGTTGCGGAAACAAGGTTGTGAGGTTGAGTTGGTCAATGTGAACGATGGCGCAATCCGGTTGCGGGTTGAAACTGGATCGCATACTTGCGGCTCAACCGCGAAGACTGTTCAGGCCGCGCTTGAGACGGCCTTGTACGACGCGGCGCCGGACTTGACCTCCCTTGTAATTGAGGGTTTGGAAGAGAAGCCGGCTTCAGGATTTGTTGCTTTAGACAAATTGATGGGCGGCCCAGCTCCGTCATTGGTGGCTCCTGGACCGCAGGGCGCGGATTAAAGAGAAGCAAACGAGATTGGGATGTCGCAATCATGAGTTCGGGACAGTTTACGGGATCGGCCGATGGCTTCGGAACGCTGCGCCAGCTTGCGCGGCGCGAGAGGCCGCTGGAACGCTGCGAGCTGTGCAGCGTGGGCCTGCGACCCGACCATCCACACTTGATTGAGGTGGCGCAACGCAAGCTGCTCTGCACCTGCGATGCCTGCGCGATTCTGTTCAGCGGCCAGGGAGTGAAGTTCAAGCGCGTACCCCGGAGAGTGCGCTCGCTTCCCGGGTTCAATCTCAGTGATGCTGAATGGAATGGCTTGATGGTCCCCATCAACATGGCATTCTTCTTCAGAAGCAGCCTTGAGAAGCGGATTGTCGCTCTTTATCCAAGCCCGGCCGGCGCGACCGAATCGCTGCTCGCACTCGAATCCTGGAATGACATTGTGGCGCGCAACCCGATTCTGAAGGAAATGGAATCCGATGTGGAAGGGCTGCTGGTCAACCGGCTGGGCTACTCCCGCGGATACTCCGCAGCCGAGTACTACCTGCTCCCGATCGATGAATGTTACAAGCTGGTGGGGCTGATTCGTATGCACTGGAAGGGCCTTTCCGGCGGGACGGAAGTTTGGAAGGAACTGGGCGAGTTCTTCAGCAGTGTGAAAGCACGATCGGTTGAGATTACTGTGGGGACCACAACGGAAGCGCGGATGCAAGAGGAATCTCATGCCTGATCTGAGCTTTCAAGTCGAGGGCGCCGAGGTTGTCGCCAATTCTGCCTCCCCTCTGCTCGCCTTCAAGCTCCGCCTGACCGACGCTAATCCGGAGCAGACGATTCACACCGTTGCGCTGCGTTGCCAAATCCAGATCGAAGTCACTCGCCGCAAGTATTCACCTGAGGATCAGGAGCGGTTGCTCGACCTGTTTGGCGAGCCCAGCCGCTGGGGCCAAACTCTGCGAAGTCTCTTGTGGACCCATGCCAATCTCGTCGTGCCTTCGTTCAAAGGAACCACTCTGATCGATCTGCCGGTGCCCTGCAGTTTCGATTTCAACGTAGCTGCCACCAAGTACTTCGACGGCCTGGCGGATGGAGAGGTCCCCGTCTGCCTGCAGTTTAGCGGAACCGTGTTTTATGCCAGCCTAGAAGGCGGCTTGCAGGTCGCACCGATTTCCTGGGACAAGGAAGCTCGTTTCAAACTCCCGGTTAAAGTCTGGCGCGACATGATGGAGTCCTTCTATCCCAAGAGCGCATGGCTGTGCCTGCATAAGGATGCCTTCGACCGTTTGTATCAATACAAAGTCCGGCACGGCATTCCCACATGGGAAGAAGCGCTGGAGAGCCTCATCCCGGTCGAAGAAGTCGAAGAGAAGGTAATGTGATGAATCTCGCGGCGGTGGACAAGATCGCGAAAGCGGTGCTGTACGAGGGATATATGCTCTATCCCTACCGCCCGTCGTCGGTGAAGAATCAGCAGCGCTGGAACTTTGGAGTGCTATGTCCGCAGTCGTACAGCGAAGCGCAGAAGGGCAGTGAGGCCTGGACCATGCAGACCGAATGCCTGGTCGAGGGCAGTTCGCTGACTCGACTTGAAGTGCGAGTGCGCTTCCTTCAGTTAGTGGCGCGCTCTGTCGGCGAACTGACCACGCCGCTGCGGGAGTTGTTGCCAGGCAAGTCCCCCGACTTTCGGTTTGTGGAGAGACTTGCGGTGAACGGCCACGTCTATCAGCCATGGCAGGAAGCGATCGAGCGAGAACTGTGCCTGCCGGTGTACTGCGTCGAAGCGTTGTGTCGCAAATCGGCGCAGGAGGCCTTCAGTTTCTCTGCTGAAAGGAAATTTGAATGTCTGTCCGACACCGAGAGACGGATTGCCGGCGTGATCGTGCGTGAACGGAGGGCGATCTCCGGCTCTATTGAAGTCGCGGTTGAGCGAGGTGAGGGTGAAGTATTCAAGGTGAGTGTGCTGATCCGCAACACCACGCCTTTCGAAATCGCAACGAATTCCACTCGTGACGAGGCGCTGCTTAATTCCATGGCCTCAGCCCATACCGTTCTCGGGGTGCAGGATGGAAAGTTTATTTCGCTCATCGCACCTGACGAGCGGCTTCACGAAGCAGCTGCGAATTGTAAGAACGTGGGAACCTGGCCGGTGCTGGTTGGCGAAGAGGGGCAATGCGACACCATGCTTTCTTCCCCGATCATTCTCTACGACTATCCGCAGATTGCTCCCGAGAGTGCGGGCGACCTATTTGATGGAACTGAGATTGACGAGATTCTCTCCCTGCGCATCATGACCTTGACCGACGACGAGAAGCGCGAGATGAGGCAGTCCGACGAACGCGCCCGCCAGATGCTGGAGCGCACGGAGACCATGCCGGTGGAACAACTGATGAAGTTGCATGGAGTTCTGCGCGGATTGCGCCCGGTCGATCCTCGTTCACCACGGGAGGAGGCCCAATGAACGAGTGGGAATGGCAACTCCTCGAAGAGAAGATTCCTCTCGACCATCTGGAGATTTCGGGAATCGAAGTGAAGACAGGAAGCCGGGTGCGCCTGCGCCCGCGCCCCGGCGGCGATGTGATGGACATCGCGCTGGCCGGGCAAACCGCCACCATCGAATGCATCGAGCAGGATTATGAAGGCAAGCGGCACGTCTGCGTGGTTCTGGACGACGATCCCGGCAAGGATATGGGCTTGCTTCGCCAACCCGGTCATCGTTTTTTCTTCGATGCGGAAGAAGTTGAACCGCTCTCACCCGATGAGTTCCCGCAAATTGTCGCCGCGCAGAAACCAACCATCCTCGTTGCCGGCATCGGCAACATCTTTCTCGGCGATGACGCGTTCGGCGTAGAAGTAGTTCGCCGACTCGCTAGCGCGAATCTTCCGGAGGCGGTGCGCGTGGCCGATTTCGGAATCCGAGGTTTCGACCTGGCCTACGCGCTGCAAGACGGCTACGAAACCACGATTTTGGTGGACGCCTGCCCGCACGGCGAGGCTCCGGGCACGCTGTATGTCATCGAGCCGGATTTGAAAGTGCTGGATGATCTGGAGGCGCCACAGCCCGTGATCGAGGCCCACGCGATGAATCCCGTGAGTGTGCTGCGCATGGCCCGAGCCATGAACATCGAGATGAAGAGCGTACTGCTCGTTGGTTGCGAGCCGGAAACTCTGGGAGGCGACGAAGGCCTGATGGGACTCAGCGCGCCTGTTGGAGCAGCCGTGGAAGAGGCGGTCACGCTGGTGACGTCGCTGATCGAGAAAATTCTGGACAAAGGTGGGCCGGGTTCAACCCAGTAAATATCCAGCGATAAAAGGAGACAGCCGTGGCAATGGAAGAGAACGGTAACGGAACCAGCGACAAGGACACACTATTCATGTTGAGCGGAGTGGCTCTGGTAGTTTTCGGGGCGGGACTGATTCTTTCCAATCCGATCGCGAGGCGCTATCTCGGCCAGTTCGGCCTGGCGAATCTGGCTCAAGGCGCCTTGCCGGATCTGGACCGCTATTTGAAATTGCGCTCGATGTAGCCGGCTGGCTGAAGATGGTTCGCATCATTCGGAGCGGCACAGCGGACCGTGGCGGCATGTGATCGACACGGTCGCGGAGGAAGACTTCGATGACGGCCAGCGTCGCCGGTACTCGTTACGTGATCGATACACGAACGAGCCAGTTTACGGTGCAGGCTTTTGCCAGCGGTCTGATTTCGGCAATAGCACATAGTCCAAAGATCGCCATTCGCGATTGGAGCGGAGCGGTTCAGATGGCTTCCGGTTCGCTGGAGGGCGCTTCCTTGAAGATTCAAGTGAAGTCCGCTTCACTGGAGGTTTTGGATGAACTGCCGGACTCTGATCGGCGGGAGCTTCACCGGGTTATGAACAAGGAAGTGCTGGAAACGGCGCAGTTTCCGGAGATTATTTACGACAGCACGATGGCTGCCGAGCGGCTGAAGGAAGACCTTTACCGTCTGAACGTCCGTGGGAGATTGAGTCTTCATGGTGTTACCAATGATCAGGATTTCGTGGCTCAAGCATCTCTCGGAGTTGACAGCGCACGGGCCTACGGTTCGTTTACGCTGCTGCAGAGCGACTACAACATTCGCATCGCATCCATCGCGGGAGGCACTTTGAAACTTCAGGACGAATTGAAGTTCTCGTTCTACGTGGTGGCGCGCAAAGCGGATTGACAGCAATGAATGTTTCGAGAAGGACGTTCTGATTCCTGGAGGTTTCCCTAGTGCATTACGCCACAGAACCCACGATAAAGCCGGAGGGCGCCACGGTTCACTACATCATTGAAACCAAGGGTAGCACCTTCACCCTCAGGGCGTTTGCCACAGGACTGCTTTTCGCACTTGGTCATAACCCAACGATTGCAATTCCCGATTTCGAAGGGGAAGTCTTTCTGAATCCTGACGCGGTGGAACAGAGCTCCCTGCGCATGGTGATTCATTCGGCCGCGCTGACCGTCACCGATGACATTAGCGAGAAAGATCGTGAAGAAATCAATCGCAGGATGCACGATGAGGTGCTCGAGTCCGACTCTTTTCCTGACATCGTGTACGAGTGTTCTCGCGGGTCCGCCAGCAAGACCGGCGAAGGACAATACTGGATGGCTTTGAATGGGGAACTAACGTTGCACGGGGTGAAGCGCAATCAGCCGGTCTCGGCTCGGGTCTCGGTGAACGGTAATACACTCCGGGCGGCGGGAGAGTTCTCGGTCCGCCAGAGCGATTACGAGATTCGCCCTGTATCCGCGCTCGGGGGAGCCGTGAAGCTCAAGGATGAGCTCAAGCTGTCGTTTGATATTTCCGCTCGCAAGCAGGAGTAATCTGCCCGCGGAGCGCGGAGTGTGCCGGAAAATGAATCGGGATGAAGCGAATGATGACGCCGTGGGAGGGTGCCGCATGTGTCTAGCCATACCAGGAAAAATTGTCGAGATCTTTTCCGATAACCAGGATTTGGCAATGGTTGATGTAGTCGGCGTGCGGCGGAGGATTGATCTGGGCTTGTTGCGGGACGACAAGCCGGTGCCCGGTGACTGGGTGCTGGTTCATGTGGGCTTCGCCATGAGCAAGATTAGCGCGGAGGATGCCGCCGACCAGATGAACACTCTCCGGATGCTGGGAGAGATTGACGGAGCGATGCAGGAAGTCCGGGGATACGGGTTGGAGGATGTGAATTGACGCCCACTTGCGTCCAGCCCGCAAGGAAGAAATCGGCATGAGATTCGTCGACGAGTTTCGCGAACCCGAACTGATTTCGAAGACAGCGGAGGAAATCCGCCGACTCGCCGGGAGCGAGCGCCACTACCGCATGATGGAAGTCTGCGGCGGACATACTCATGCCATCTATCGCTTCGGCCTGAAAGACATCCTTCCGGAAAACATCGAATTGATTCACGGCCCCGGCTGCCCGGTCTGCGTGCTGCCCATGGGTAGAATCGACGATGGTCTATCGATCGCGCAGCAGCCGGACGTAATCTTCGCCGCCTTTGGAGACATGATGCGCGTCCCAGGCACCCTGGGCAGCCCCCTTGAGCACAAAGCCCGGGGCATGGATGTTCGCATCGTGTATTCGCCTTCCGATGCGCTGAAGTTGGCTCGGCTCAATCCGGACAAGCACGTGATGTTTTTTGCCATCGGGTTTGAAACCACCGCGCCCTCCACAGCGCTTACAATGATGCGCGCCAAAGCCGAAGGCCTTCGAAATTTCTCCGTGTTTTGCAACCACGTCACCATCGTTCCCGCGATTCGTGCAATCCTGGATTCCCCCGACATGCGGCTCGACGCGTTCATCGGTCCCGGCCATGTCTCGACCGTCATTGGTTGCCGTCCGTACGAGTGGATCGCGCAAAACGAACGCAAGCCCATCGTGGTTTCTGGCTTCGAGCCACTCGACATGCTGCAGTCGATTGTCATGCTGCTGCACCAGTTGAAAGCGGGCGAAGCCAAAGTCGAGAATCAATACAAACGCGTTGTTCCCTGGGAAGGCAATCGCGCGGCGCTCAAGGCGATGGCAGAGGTTTTTGAGTTGCGTCCTTACTTCGAGTGGCGCGGTCTCGGGTTCATCTCGCAGTCAGCGCTGCGGGTCAACGACAAGTACGCCGAATGGGATGCGGAGCAACGCTTTGCCGTCCCTGGCATTCGTGTAACCGACCCTAAAGCCGCGCAATGTGGCGAAGTGCTGAAGGGCGTACTGAAGCCGCATCAATGTAAACTTTTTGGTCGCGAGTGCACGCCGGAGCATCCCATCGGCGCACTCATGGTGTCATCGGAAGGATCATGCGCCGCCTATTACAACTACGAACACCGCAAGGCAGCAATGGTAAGTCTGAGCTCGATCGCCTGAGAGCTTCAGAAACTTTGCTTGCCGAATCCGCGCCCACGCGGTTTCGCGACCCGCAGATAGAGATGGCGCACGGAGCCGGAGGCAAAGCCAGCCGTAAGCTGGTCGAAGGGCTTTTTGCTCCATTGCTTTTCGGTTCCTCGGCGGGCCCACTTGGCGACGCCGCGCAGGTCGACATCAATGGCACAAAAGTTGCGATCACTACCGATAGTTTTGTGGTGAAGCCGCTGACTTTTCCCGGTGGTTCGATAGGCGAGCTTGCGGTGAACGGCACCGTGAACGACTTGGCTGTTTCTGGGGCGAAGGCAGAAGCTTTGGTGGTTTCCTACGTGCTCGAAGCCGGCCTGCCGACGCCGGTCCTCGAAGCCGAAGTTCGCGCCATGGCAATAGCCGCGCGGGACGCGGGCGTCAGGATAGCTGCAGGCGACACCAAGGTCGTCGAACACGGCAAAGCGGATCAGATGTATGTCACCACGACCGGCATCGGCCGCTTGCTTCACGGAGTGACTGTCGATCCTCGCTCGGTTCGCGTTGGCGACAGAATTCTGCTCTCTGGCCCCATCGGCGATCATGGCATCACTATTCTGCTGGCGCGTGGCGAGCTTGATTTCGAGGCTGATCTTCGTTCTGACACGCGCTCTGTGCTCCCTCTGGTCGAAGCCCTTATTCGTGCCGCTGGTCCGGGTATCCGCTGGATGCGTGATCCAACTCGCGGCGGCGCTGCAACGTCTCTGAATGAGCTGGCGCGCGATTGCGGGCTCGGCATGGTTCTTTTTGAAGATCAGATTCCGGTGCGCGATACGGTTCGTGGTGCCTGTGAACTGCTTGGGCTCGATCCGCTGCATATTGCGAATGAGGGGCAGTTTCTGGCGGTTGTTTCCCCAGAGTACTCGGACGCCGCGATCAATGCGTTAAGCCTGGCTCCGGGCGAAAGCGAGGCACAGGTGATCGGCGAAGTTCGCGAACAACCCGCTGGCACGGTGCTGGTGACAACCCTTTACGGGGGAAGCCGAATCGTAGATATGCTCGTCGGCGATCCGTTGCCGCGCATCTGTTAAGCCGCATCTGTTAGGCGAAGAGCGAAGATGAATTTGTCAGACAAGAATGCTACCGCAACGGCATGTGAACTCGCGAGCCAAGTCGAGGAACGGCTGGTCGAGCGGAACCAACTATTCGAGCATTTCTTTTCACAGGAGGCGCCGCGTCTGGCAGAGGCTTGCCGTGAGATGTCGGAGCGATTCCTGCGCGGCGGGCGGTTGTTAGCCTTCGGACGCGGCCCTTACGCCACCGATGCGCAGCACGTTTCTGTCGAGTTTGTTCATCCCGTCATCGTGGGCAAACGCGCTCTGCCGGCCCTGGATCTTTCGGTCTTGTTTCGACCGTGGCTCGAAGCCATCCTTAGTCCAGAAGATATCGTCATGGGGTTCGGTCCCCCAGAGGGCGATCCCGAAGTCTGGGCTGCGCTGCAGATGGCCCACAGTCGCGATGCCATGACTTTCGCCCTGCCGGGCATTGACGGTTCCTACGCGGTGGAAGCAGCCACGCATGATCAGTTCATGCATCAGGAGATGATCGAGATCCTTTACCACACGCTCTGGGAGACCGTGCACGTTTTCTTTGAGCACCGCGAACTCGGCCACGACGTGGGAGAATCGGGCTTTCTCTATCCATTCTTGGGCCGAGAAAAGCAAGGAACCGCAATCCTGGTAGCTGAGGTGGCATCGTCCATTGTGATGAAAGCTTACGACGACGCTAAGCTGCGCGAGCAGGTGGCGCGAGAAGAGGCTGAACAGATCGGCAGCACGGTGCTGGCGATTCATGAGAGGCTGCGTCGCGGCGGCAAGATCATCGTCTTCGGCAATGGCGGGTCCGCGACTGACGCCAACGATTTCGCCATCGATTGCGTGCTTCCGCCACCGGGCTATCAGTCTGTCCGCGCCGTGTCACTCTCCCTGGAGCCAGCGAACATTACTGCGGTCGCCAACGACATTGGCACCGACGCAATTTTCCTTCGCCAATTGATTGCGCAGGCTCGCCCGGAAGATATTGCAATCGGTATTTCGACCAGCGGCGGATCGCGCAACATCATCGCGGCACTGGAAGAAGCGCGGAAGCGCAATATGTTGACCGTGGCGCTACTCGGCTACGACGGAGGCGAGATCAAGCGCAAGCAACTGGCTGATTTTCCCGTGGTGGTGAACTGTGACTACATCCCGCGCATTCAGGAAGTGCAGGCTTCGATCTACCACGTCATTCGCGAATCGTTGCAGCTGTTGAATCAGGGGGAGTAAGCCGCATCCAGGTTTGAAAGCTATATTTGAAATCTATGCTTGAACTTTATGGAACTGCTCGGTGTCCTCACACCAGCGAAATGCGCGAATGGCTAGAGTGGAAGCGCGGTGACTTTGTCGAGTACGACGTGGAAGCCGACCCAGTAGCCCGCGGGCGCATGCGCGAGATCGCGCGCGGACAGCGCACCGTGCCCATGCTGGTCGAGGACGGCAAGATAGTACAAGTGGGGTGGCAAGGGCACGGTTGCATCATCGATGAGTAATGTCGACGAGTAGGCGGCTTAAACAGCAATGGCCAGCGCTTGTTCCATTCGAGTTCGAGGAGTAGTGCAGGGCGTGGGATTCCGTCCTTTTGTCTATCGCCTGGCCTGCGCCAACACGCTGAATGGATGGGTGCTGAATGCGGAAGAGGGCGTTGAGATTCATCTTGAAGGTGCGGAGACTGGGCTGGCAGCTTTTGTTCGGGACTTGAAAGCGCAACCGCCACCCGCAGCCAGCATCGCCGAAATTGATGTGCAGCCTGCGGAGCCAGTCGGGCTGCAGGAATTCATTATCCGGACGAGCCAGCGCCGCGAGCGCCCGACAGTTCGGATTTCACCGGACTTGCCGGTTTGCAGCGAATGCCTGAGGGAACTCTTCGACCGGGCCGATCCCCGCCACCTGTATCCGTACATCAATTGCACCAACTGCGGTCCGCGCTACAGCGTCGTCCTGTCTTTGCCTTACGACCGGCAAAATACGACCATGAAGGATTGGCTGCTCGACGACTATTGTGCAGCGGAATATTCCAACCCCGGAAATCGCCGTTTTCACGCGCAGCCCGTGGCTTGTCCCGCTTGCGGTCCCGGCTACTATCTTCTCCCGCAGCCTCACACGCGGCGGCAGTTGAAGGATGAGACCACAGCTGGGAGTGAAGACAGCATTCGCCGGGCGGCAGAGATGTTGCAGGCCGGCGCGATTCTCGCAGTGAAAGGACTCAGCGGCTACCACCTGGCATGCGATGCCCGGAATCCCGCAGCGGTCGCGGCTTTGCGGGATCGCAAGTACCGGAAAGAAAAGCCTTTTGCAATCATGGTGCGCGATGTTGAGATGGCGCGCACTCTGGTCGTGCTTTCTTCCGACGCGGAAGCGCTGCTCGCTTCAGCCGCCCGCCCCATCGTGCTTGCGCCGGCAAGAATCGAACTCACCGGAGTTGCCCCGGGAAACAATGAACTCGGCGTAATGCTGCCGTACACTCCTTTGCATCACTTACTATTTGCTGCGGGAGCGCCTGAAATCCTGGTCATGACCAGCGCGAATCGATCGAGTGAGCCCATCGCGTACGAGGACGAAGACGCACTGCAGCGTCTCACCGGAATTGCCGACTCGTTTCTGATTGGGCAGCGGCCTATTGCGCGCCGAGTGGACGACTCCGTGGCGCGAGCCGGCACTTTCGGTCCCGTGATTCTGCGCCGGGCTCGGGGTTATGCTCCGGGAGCGGTTGCGTCCCTTCCTGCTGCGGGCCCCATTCTAGCGCTGGGCGCCGATCTCAAGAACACGGTCGCGCTGGTAGTGGGCGGCCAGGCGTTTGTGAGCCAGCACATCGGTGACTTAGATCACTACCAGTCGCTGCGCGCATTTCGCGAGACGATTGAGGATTTGGTCTCGATGTACGAAGTTCGCTGGGGTGACTTACTTCTAGTGCACGACTCTCACCCGCAATACCTCTCAACCGCTCACGCCGCAGCGCTTGGGGTCGCGCAAAGCGCTCCGCGAAAAGGGGCGGTGCAGCACCACCGCGCGCACGTGGCATCTGTGCTTGCGGAACGTGGAGAGTGGACGAAACGAGTCGTAGGTGTAAGTTTCGACGGCACCGGATATGGGGACGACGGATCCATCTGGGGCGGCGAGATCTTCGTCGGCAGCGTGCGGGAGGGCTTCAGGCGCGTGGCTCATTTGCGTCCCGCTGTCCTCGCGGGCGGCGACGCAGCGGCGCACTGCCCAGTGCAAGCCGCAGCCGGATTCCTCGCCCAGGTTGATGGCATGCCGGACGTTCTTGCCGAGCCCTTCGGCTTTCCCGAGCGCTACAGCAATGCGATCGACTTGGTGCGCAAGAATGTTCGCACGTTTGCTACGACCTCGGTGGGGCGCCTGTTTGACGCCGCTGCATCGCTTCTGGGATTTACCCGTGAGGTCACGTTTGAAGGCCAGGCTGCGACCTGGCTGGAGCAACTCGCGAGAAGTGCTCGCCTGACGGAAGCGTATCCCTTTCCCTTTATCGATGGCGAACTCGATTTTCGTTCGCTGCTCCGGGCGATGGCGCGCGATCGTGTTCGCGGCCGTGATGTGCGCGAAATTGCCAGGTCTTTCCAGCGCGGAATCGCTCAGGGCTTGCGGGATGCGGTCAACGAAGTTTCCAGCAGTCACGGACTGGATACAGTTGTGCTCTCCGGAGGCGTCTTTCAGAATGAGTTGCTGTTGGAAGATTTGAAGTCTCTGCTGACGAACGAGTTGTTGCAGGTCTGGACAAACCATGCCGTGCCGCCCAACGACGGCGGCATCAGCTTGGGGCAGGCGGCACTGGCGGCATTTGGTTGCTTCGATGGTCTGGCGCGACCGGATGAGGAGCCGAGCGAGTAACGGAAACTATGCACGAACTTTCCATTGCGATGAGCATCGTGGAACTGGCCGAGGAAGAGGCCGAGCTTCGCGGCGTCCAGGTAAACGCCGTGCATCTGAAGCTGGGAGCTTTGTCAGGCGTGGTGAAAGAGGCGCTCCTCTCGTGTTACGAAATGGCCTGCGAGAACACTCCGCTGCAGGGTTCGGTCCTGCTGGTAGAAGATGTTCCCGTCGTGATCTTTTGTCCGAGTTGTCAAGCGCAGCGGCCTCTGACTTCGATGCAGTTGTTTTGCTGCCCGGAATGCGGTACTCCCTGCGCTGAGATCGTGCGGGGGAAGGAACTCGAAGTCGTGGCCTTGGAGATACAGGAATGCGTCCCGAACCCCGTCTGATTGAAGTCCGCAAGAATGTTCTGAAGCAGAATGATGTCGTGGCGCGGAGCCTCCGCGATCGCTTCCGCTCCGCCGGAGTCTTCGTGGTGAGCCTGGTTTCGAGTCCCGGCTCGGGCAAGACTGCATTCCTCGAAAAAACTCTAACTCTACTTCGTTCAAATTACCGCGTAGCTGCTCTGGTGGGGGACCTTGCTACCGAGAATGACGCGCTGCGTTTGGCCCGTAGCCATGCCCCAGTCAAGCAAATCACAACCGGAACTCTCTGCCACCTCGAAGCTGCGATGGTACAGGACGCGCTCGAAGAATGGGATCTCAACCAGTTGGATTTTCTCTTCATCGAAAACGTGGGCAACCTGGTGTGTCCTTCTTCTTATGATCTGGGCGAAGACCTTCGCCTCGTGCTCATTTCCGTGACCGAGGGCGAGGACAAGCCGCTAAAGTATCCCACCATTTTCAATAGCGCTGATGTCGCAATCGTCACCAAGATTGACCTGGCCGCGGCGGTTGAGTTCAGCTGGGAGACCGCGTACAACAACATACAGGCTGTGCGCCCGGGCATGCCGGTCCTGAAGGTTTCTGCCAAAACCGGGGAGGGGATGGAAGAGTATTTGGGATTTCTTGCGGCGCGCCTGATAGAGTTACGGCAAGCAGCCGCGGTCTAAGTTATCGATCTGAATAATCGATCTAAGGAATTCCGGTACAACGCATGATCGGCTTTCTCTCCATCCTCGCTGTGGGATTTTTTCTAGGGATGCGTCACGCCACCGACCCGGACCATGTAATCGCGGTCACAACCATCGTCAGCAATCAGCGGAACCGCATGCGGGCGGCGCTGATCGGAGCATTCTGGGGCATTGGCCACACCGTTACCATCTTCGTGGTCGGCGCTGGAATTATCCTCTTCAATCTCGTCATTCCGGTGCGGGTGGGGCTCAGCATGGAGTTATCGGTCGCGGTAATGCTGATTATCCTGGGCTTGGCGAATGTGGCAGGGTTTCTGCGGTCTATGCCGGCCAGACCGATGCCTGCCGGATCGACTCCCGCTCATGATGAAGAGGAAGTCGTCCATTCACATTCCCATAGCCACGGCGGATACACCCATAGCCACCCCCATACTCACAGGGCCGAGTCGCATCCTTATACAACCGACCATACCCCCCTGACATGGCTGGACCGCGCCTTTGGAACGAGCGGTCTGTATCAATATTTGCGACCGTTCGTCGTGGGCGTGGTTCACGGACTTGCGGGCTCAGCGGCGGTAGCGTTGCTGGTCCTCACCACGATTCGAAATGTCCATTGGGCGGTCGCGTATCTGCTGATCTTTGGGGTGGGCACGATTGCGGGCATGATGCTGATCACGATGAGCCTCGCCTCCGCGTTCACGATGGTCGGAAAGGGCCGGCAAAAGTTTTCCCGTCGATTGGCTTTCGCTTCGGGACTGCTAAGTCTCGGCTTCGGTCTCTTCGTCGCCTACCAGATCTGTTTTGTGAACGGCCTTTTCACGACCCATGCACGGTGGATACCGCAGTAAATCCCTCAGTGTCGCGCGGGTGCCTGAAGTACCGCAACATCATAAGGTTGAAGCGTGAGATGTTTGACTGTGCTATCGCGTAGTACATCCGTCATTTCTGACGGGAGATCGACCGTCTCAGTTTTCTTCCCAAAGTTCAAATGGACTGAGCTTCGTTCAGATAGGAACGGAAGGAAGTTCATCCTCACGCCCTAAAATGTTCAGCCTCCCGCCCCCCCCAATCTTGGGTATCCTTCTTCCCGCAACTCCACCAGGCCATTCTTTGCTACATTATGAACAGGGCTTTTTGGGAAAGGAGAGGATAGATGTTAAAGCGAATCGCCGGTACATACGCATTCAAGTTCGCTCTCCTCTTTTTGGCCTCTGCCATATTCACTTGGGGATTGCAGGCAAAACTTTCCCTTTACAAGCCTACGCAATCTCCATCTATCGTCACAGTTGCCAAACTCTTGACGGAGAGGCGTTCCGCCCAAACCTTGGCTTTGCTTGAAAAGGCCCCTAAACCTCATACGGCTTGGGAGACGTTGAACCTGATTCCGTTATTGCTTTTGACCCAGGCGATTTTGATTCTTACATTCAGGTTTTACCAAGTCGAAATGAGCCTCTGCGGGTCTCGCAGACAGGATTTTCAGGATCTACGCCTGACGCAACGTCCTCCTCCAGCCTTCTAATAATTTCTTTAGCGCGATCTATTTGCGGCAACCCGGCCTGTTCTCAAACATAGAATAGGACTGTTGAGTGATCGCCAACCCCTTTAAGGACATGTGCTGTCGTCGATTCCAATCCCCAACGTGCGGGATGGAAAGTAAGGTGGCTCCATGCATCGTAAGCGAATCCTTTGGATCGCTGTGCTTTTTTGCCTTTTGTTGGCAGCTCTGTTCCAGATCGTTCGAAATCGCTATGGCAAAGCCCCGGCCGAGCAGCCGAGAGCGGCAGCAGTTGTCGCCGTCACGCGTGGCAATCTGGCCAACTCCCTCACCGTTGCCGGCCAATTCCAGCCGTATCAACAGGTGGATCTTCACGCCAAAGTCTCGGGATATATTCGCTGGATCAAAGTCGATATAGGCGACCGCGTTCGTCAGGGCGAAGTTCTGGCTCTGCTGGAAGTCCCAGAGTTGCAGAATCAAGTGGAAGGCGCTCAGGCCGAGGTCCGCCACAGCCAATCTGATATCACTCGCGCACAAAGCGAGATCATAAGCGCCGAGTCGACGTACTCCGCACTGCACGCTGAATATACCCGTCTGGAGGAGGCTTCCAAAGAGAGACCAGGGCTGATCGCGGAGCAGGAGTTGGATGACGCGCGAGCCAAAGACCAGCAAGCGGCGGCACAGGTCGGGGTCGCTAAGGCCTCGCTCGACGCCATGCAGCAACAACTCGGCGTTTCCAACGCGACTCGTAGCCGGCTCGAAACGATGTCTGGATACGAGCAGATTGTCGCTCCCTTTACAGGTGTGGTGACGAAGCGCTACGCCGATACCGGCACGCTGATTCAAGCGGGACAGGACAACAATACGAATACGCTCCCCGTGGTACAAGTGGCCGAGAGCGACCTGCTCCGTCTTCGCATGCCCGTGCCCGAGAGCGACGTGCCTTACATTCAGGTCGGGGGGGATGTGCAGGTGAAAGTCAACGCGACTGGCCACACATTTACAGGCAAGATCATCCGTTTCTCGCGTGCACTCGATACCAACACCCGAACCATGCTGACCGAGGTCGATGTCCCAAACCGTGATCTGAGTCTCAGTCCAGGGATGTACGCGGAAACGACAATTCAACTCCTGCAAAAGAATGACGCTCTTATTTTGCCGGCACAGGCCGTGGTGCAGAGCGGCGACACGTCTAATGGCAATCAGTCTTATGTGCTGGTAGTGGATGCAACGAACCATGTCGAGAAGCGCAATGTGACTCTGGGAATTCAAACCTCAAACCGCGTGGAGATTATCAGCGGTCTGCAGGCTGGGGACAACGTGATCGCCTCTGGACAGACTGGCTATCAGCCCGGGGAAGTGGTGTCCCCGCACCCGGCGTTCATTCCAACGGCGGCGCAGGAGGTGAGCCAGTAATGTCCTCTTTTGCCATCAAGCATCCGTTCTTCATCCTGATGCTTTGCCTCATGGTGATCGTCGTGGGAGTTACAACAGTCGCGCGTATGCCCGTCGATCTGTTCCCGGAAATTAATATCCCGGTTGTCGTGGTCGCGACCTTCTACGCCGGGATGCCGCCGCAGCAGATCGAGGCGGATATCACAGATAGCTACGAGCGCTTCTTTACGCTGGGAAGCGGAATCAACCACATCGAGTCGCGATCGCTGCCCGGGGTGAGCCTGATCAAGATCTACTTTCAGCCGGGCACAGACGCGAACGCCGCGGTCAGCAATATTTCGAATCTCGCCATGGCAAATTTGCGGCGACTTCCGCCGGGAACCCTACCTCCGGTGGTGCTGAAGTTCGACGCTTCGAATCTTCCAGTGTGTCTGGTCACGCTTGAAGGTCAGGGACTCGACCAGACGCGGCTCAAAGATCTCGCGCAGTTTGAAGTACGAAATCAAATCGCCAACGTTCCGGGCGCTTCCGTGCCGCAACCTTATGGAGGCAAGTATCGGCAAATCCAGATTTATGTCGATCCAGTCAAACTTGAAGCTCACCAACTCTCGGTGATGGACGTGGTGCGCTCGGTGAATGAATCGAACTTAATTCTGCCCGCCGGCGACGTGCGCATCGGACCGAAGGACTACAACGTCTATGCGAATAGCCAGATTCCGGTCGTCGACGAAATCAACGCCATGCCGATCAAGACGGACAAACAGGATCACATCGGCGAGTCCGTATTCGTTGGCGATGTGGGGAAAGCGGTGGACTCAGGCCAACTGCAATACAACATTGTCCGGGTCGACGGCCAACATTCCGTCTATATTCCAATCTTAAAGCAGGGCGGGGGATCGAACACGATCAGTATTGTGAACGGTATTCGAGAGGCAGTGAAACATCTCCTGGATATTCCGAAGACGCTGAAAACGGCGGTCGTCTTTGATCAATCGGTTTTTGTGAAGATCGCGGTGAAGAACGTGATCAACGAGGGCACCATAGGCCTCTGCCTGACCGCGCTGATGATCCTTCTGTTTCTCGGCAATCTGCGCGCGACGACTTCGGTATTACTCTCTATTCCCATTTCTTGCCTTGCCGCCTTCATTGCGTTGAACCTGGGCGCGAGCACCATCAACACCATGGTGCTCGGCGGAATCGCGCTCGCTCTTTCCCGCTTGATCGACAACTCGGTGGTCGTTCTTGAGAACATCTTTCGTCATATGGAATTGGGCGAGCCGGCGGTTGAAGCCGCCATCAATGGAGGCAAAGAGGTCCAACTTGCAGTGCTGGCGGCTACGTGCAGCACAAGCATCGTTTTCTTTCCTGTCATCCTGCTGTCGGGTGTCAGCAAGTATATCTTCAGCGCTCTGGCTCTCGCCGTGGTGCTCGCACTCTTCGCTTCTTATGCCGTCGCCATGACTGTTGTGCCGCTGTTCTGCGCGAAGTTCATCCGCCTGGAGCCTGAACACAAAAACGCTTCTTATAGCACGTTGGGAGGTGCCAGGGAGGCGGTGCTGGAAGTTGAACGAGAGCAGAGAATAAACATCGCGAACAGTTTTCGACGCATCGTCATCGCCTTCAATCAGCAATTCGAGCGGCTGCAGCAAGCCTACGAAGAAGCTATCGCGGTTTGTTTGGATCGCCCCGTATTGGTCGTATGTGGCTTTGCTGCTTTCGTGGCGTTGAGCTTCGCGTTGTTTCCATTTCTTGGCGTGGCTTTCTTTCCGCGCACCGATCCCGGGCAATTTGTCGTCAATGTCAAAGTCCCGCCCGGAACTCGTCTTGAGGTGACTGATGAATATGTCGGGAAGATGGAGCACGATATCCGCGATGTAGTGTCACCGCTCGACATGAATATGATTGTGTCGAACATTGGTATTACGCCAGATCTTTCGGCTATCTATACCAGCAATTCCGGTATGCATACCGCCTTCATTCAGGTCAGCCTCAAGGAGGACCATAAGACCAGCAGCTTCGCTTACATGCAACGTCTGCGCGAGAGGTTCGCCGACGACTTTCCAGAAGTGAGCACTTATTTTCAAACGGGCGGATTGGTTGATTCCGTCGTCAACCAGGGGCAGCCCGCTCCGATCGACATTCGGATCGGCGGCAGTGACTTGGATGAACCGTTTGCTTTCGCCAAGTCCGTGGCTGCGAGGGTGAAAGCATTGAGTTCGGTCAACGATGTCCTGATTCCGCAGGACCTCGACTATCCGGGACTGGAGTTGAATATCGATCGTGAACATGCGGCGCTCCTCGGCATATCGCCGGAGGCGGCGCTTGATAATGTCATCACTGCGCTGACGTCGGACACGATGATTGCCCCGAGTTTCTGGGTCGATCCGAAGACTGGCAATAATTACTTTCTCAGCGTGCAATATCCCGACAATCAAATTAAAACCCTGACCGACTTAAAGCAGATTCCCTTGCGCGCCCCCGGAGCCGCAAACACAACACCGCTTGAATCACTGGCATCTATCAAGCAGATCAGTACTCCGACGGAGGTCGATCATTACCAACTGCGTCGCAGTTTCGACATCTACGTCATGCCGAAGAAGGAAGATCTCGGCCGCGTAAGCACTGAGATCAAACACGTCCTTGATGGCATGCACCACTCTTCTCAGATCACCGTGTCCATGGGCGGAGCGATCTCTGATATGCACAGTTCGTTCCAGAGTTTCGGCATCGGTCTCATCCTCGCGATCGTGCTGGTTTATCTCATCCTGATGGCGCAGTTCGCTTCGTTCTCCGATCCCTTCATTATCTTGCTGGCGATTCCTCCAGGGCTTTCGGGCGTGATCTTATTCCTGATGGTCACGGGCACTACGCTCAACGTCATGTCGCTCATGGGAGTCATCATGATGACTGGAATCGCAGTTTCCGACAGCATCCTTATCGTGGAATTCGTCGGCACGCTCCGCGCAGACGGTCGCCCACTCAAGCAAGCGCTCGCCGAAGCTTGCAAAGTGCGTTTGCGTCCTATTCTGATGACCACACTAGCCACCATCCTCGGCCTCATTCCAATGGCGCTCGCTCTGGAGCCCGGCAGCGAACAGTACGCGCCGTTGGCACGAGCAATTCTGGGAGGGTTGACCGTTTCCGGCATCGTAACCGTTTTCTTAGTGCCGACAGCGTACCTGCTTATTCATCGCAAGAAAACTCGTGATGACGAAATCGAGCCCCGATCCGGTGAGGTGACCCATGCTTAACCGACGTCTATTCTTGGCGCTCTGGCTTCTTCTGTGTCCCCTCGCTATGCGCGCGCAGCAGTTCGTCGAGCAGCTTCCAGATGCACCGCAGCTCCGGGCTCAGGCACCAACTCCGGCGTTAAATTCCGCGACCACCAATTCTCCTGGCTCCCTTCCGCCAGACGCAACCGGAGAAACGCTTACGCGTCAACAGGCGGAGCAGTTGGCGCTCAAGAACAACCCACGCATCAGCGTTGCGGCGCTGCTTGCTCTAGCACAAAAGCAGGTCGTCCGCGAGACTCGCTCGGCCTTGCTTCCGACGCTGAATGGCAATGCGACTGGGGTCGACGCTGAGGAAGCAAGCCGCATCTCGGCAGGCGCGCTTAGCGACTCCCGGCTTCTCCATCACGTGGGCTTGGGGGTTGACCTCAATCAGTTGATCACGGATTTTGGCCGCACGCGCAATTTGGTCGCTTCCTCATCCTTTCAGGCAAAAGCCTCCGAGCAACAATCGGAGGCGACTCGGGAGGACATCGTCCTGACGGCAGACCTGGCCTTCTACAATGCTCTGGAGGCGCAGGCCACGCTGCAGGTTGCGAAAAGCACCGTCAAGGCCCGACAAGCGGTCGGCGATCAGGTCAATGCATTAACTGCGAGCAAGCTCAAGTCCACGCTCGACCAGAGTTTCGCGCAAGTCAATCTGTCGCAGGCCAAGCTGCTCGCTCTCGATTCGCAAAATCAGTTCGATGCCGCAATGGCGAATCTTAATGAGGTGCTTGGAACCACGAGCAATCAACAGTACCAACTCGTCGACGACCCATCGCCCCCGCTCCCGGTTGCGCCTTCAGCCGACGCAATCATTGCTCTCGCCTTGCGACAGCGCCCCGATCTTCTTGCCCTCAAACTCAACCACGAGGCGGATGTGCGCTTCAGCCGGGCGCAGCACGAGCAGCTGTTGCCTACGATCTCCGGGTTGGGCACGGTGGGCATCACCCCCGTCGGATCCAGCACGTACTTCACCCCTGACTGGTATGGAGCGGCAGGCGTGAACATTGGCGTACCGATCTTCGAAGGTTTCAAATTCCATGCCCAGGCTGCGGAAGCCGACCTCCGCGCCAAGGCGTCCGACGAGCAGAGTCGTGCCCTCATCAATCGCATCGTACGGGATGTCCGCACAGCCTGGCTGCGAGCGAACACTGCGCAACAGAAAATGAGTGTGACCGCGGAGCTCTTGCAAGAGGCCAACACTGCACTGGACTTGGCCGATACAAGGTATCGCCTGGGGCTCAGCTCGATTGTTGAGTTAAGTCAGGCCCAGTTACAGCAGACACTGGCACAGATCGCCGAGGCCAATGCCCGATTTGACTATGAAGCAGACCTTGCGGCGTTGCGGTTTCAAAGTGGATCGCAGCCCTAGGTAGTAAGGAAAGGCAATTTGCGATTGTACGATCATTGTACGGAAAGTTTTATCGCTTGCAAGCTATTGATACAAAAAAGAGATATTGGTGGAGGCGGCGGGAGTCGAACTAGTCACTATGTTGACAGCACGCAAGTTATTGATTCCAGGAACTGCAAGAACTGCTAAAAATGCCTCATTGCCCGATCCATTGTACGTTTATTGTACGAAAATGCTTCACGGTTTAGCGTCCCGCGGGCACGTTGCGACCTTAGTATCCCGTGGAGGTAGAGTCCCATCATGGGCAAGTTGTACGTTACTGCGGGCGGCTGAGTGGACGCGACGAATCGCATCCACGACGAGTCCGGGCTCATCGATCTGGATCATGTGGTTACTTTTATTCGCCCGAATGAGCAGGCTATTTGTCGATAACGCAGCCAGCCGCGTTTGACCTTCGCTCCAGCCCTTCTCAAGTACGAAAAATGGTCCTGGAAACGGCTGGCCGTGTGTGATCACCGCAAGAGGCAAATCTCCAAGGCTACCCCCACCTCCAAAATTCGCCGTCGGCGCTTCCACGAGTTGCAAGGAGGCCAAATCGTCTCCCGCCGCTGAATACTCGGCCGGCCGCACAAATGAAAACCCTACATGGTCCAGTGGAAACCAGTGACCCAACAGCCGCAAAATGCCGAAACGAGCCGCGAGTTCGACAGCTTTGTTCATGACCCCGAGCCGGGAATAGAAATTGAGAACCTCTGGTCGGAAGAACGCCGCTTCTTCCGGTGTATCGACAAGGACCAGTCCTGCCGTCTGATCGGGATGGTTGCGGGCGAAGCATCGGACAATGAAGCCACCGTAGGAGTGCGCCACCAGAATGTAAGGCCCGAAGAGGCCCGCGTTGGTGAGCAGAGTATGGAGTTCTTCGGCGCGTTCTGCAATTGTGCGTTCGGCCGCCGCCGGCTCGCTCCAGCCGTACCCGGCTCGATCATAGGTACAAACGCTGGCGAACTCGGCGACTTTCTCCTGGACGGGCCACCAAAGCCGCGATGGCTCCCCTGCCCCCCGTTCGATGACGACGGTCGGGCCGGCGTTCCCGTTGCAGAGTAAATGAAGTTTGTGACCTCCGACATCGACCATCTTCCCGAAATCCGGCTGGACCCTCTTCTCCTTCCGTTCGGCAGCTTTCTCATAAATATAGCCAGCGATCAGTAACAGAACGCAGGAGAGCAGTGCGATGACTAATTTCCCTTGCCAGGCTGAGGTCATGACAGGTATAATAATACATAGTCGTATAAAGTACATCCATGTATCTTGTGACGACGAACAGCGCAGCAAGCGGAGGCAAACGTGGTGCTCAATCGAGCCGCGGGCGGCAAGCGCGCCCGCACAAGAGAGAAACTAATCTCGGCAGCGGCTGCAGTTATCGGAGAAAAGGGTTACGACAGGGCGCCGCTCGAGGAGATCGCCGCACGCGCCGGAATGACCCGAGGCGCAGTGTATGGCAATTTCAAGAACAAGGAGGAGCTCTTCCTCGCCCTTATTGCGTCGCGCTGGAAACCGATTGTCCCGCCATTGAAGCCCGGCGCCAGCCTCAAGGAACAGTTGCATATTTTAGGCGAGACGGTCGCCAAAGAGGCACAGGCTCGTCGAAGTCAGGCTGCCGCCGCGACTGCATTTCAACTATACGCGCTGACGCACAAGTCAATGCGGTCCCGTCTGACAAAACAGAACGCGGCCACCTACCGGCGTATGGCGAAGGAATTACTGAAAATTGTGCCAGCGAAAGAACTGCCCATGTCTGCCGAGAAGTTTGTCCGCATACTGGATGCAATGACTACAGGCTTGTTCTTCACGTATTTTCAAACGCCGGAACTGATAACCGAAGACATTATCATCGCCGCATTTGAAGCGCTGGCATGAAGGCGCCGGGAATGCGGACGCGAAATTACTGGGAGGAACGATGAGCACACCCGTGATGAGAGGACGGATCGAAGAAGGGTCGCCGCGTCCCAGTGCCAGAATTACCGGGATCGTTTATTTCCTTTACTTTCTGACGGCAGTCCTCGGCGAGTTCTTCCTTAAAGGAATGGTTGTAGATGGCGACGCCGCGGCTACTGCGAATAACCTTCTGGCTCACCAGCCTTTGTTTCGGTTGGGGCTGGCGACCGGCCTCATCGCGACCGCGTGCTACATCGCGGTGACGGCGCTCTTCTATGGCTTGTTCAAGCCCGTGAACAGAAGCCTCTCTCTGCTCGCGGCGTTTTTTGGCCTGGTGGGATGCGCTATTACGGCGTTCGGTAGCCTCTTTCAACTTGCTCCCTTGGTCGTCTTGGGAGGCGCGCCATACTTGCGCGTGTTCAATCTGGAACAATTGCAGGCTCTTGCGTTGATGTTTCTCAAACTCAATGATCAGACCGCCAACATCTGCCTCGTGCTTTTCGGATTCTATGACCTCCTGATCGGGTACCTCATTTTCAGGTCGGCCTTCCTGCCTCGAGTTCTGGGTGTATTGATGGCGCTCGCCGGTTTGGGTTGGCTGGCCTTCCTGTACCCGCCGCTGGCAAACTCTCTGTCCCCGTACGTCCTAGTGCTGGGCTTCCTCGCAGAACTATTGCTGATGCTGTGGCTCCTCGTGAAGGGCGTGAACGTTCAACGATGGAAGGAGCAGGCTAGCGCAACATGAAAAGCCGCGGGCTATCGCCGCTACCCGAACCGGTCTAGCTTGCCTGCGCGTGATTCAATGACTCGCGTAAAGGAGAGACGAATATGAGCGCAGCAGCGATGACGCAACGGATTGCAAAAGTTGTCGCCCCGTCTCAGGGCCCGGATCGCCGGGGCGTCGGTAATTATCCCGGCATTGTTTAGACGCTAAAACAACAGGAACTGTCACCTAAACGGCCCCGGCCCGGGGCCATCGCGGAGTAGAGAATTGCCACAGAAAGGCAACTATGAGAAACGACTCTTGGAAATTGAACCGCTGGACCGTTTTCGGTATCGGTCTGGTCTGCTTCGGAGCTGGCTCGCTCATGACTGCCCGCTTGATGCACGTGAGTCAAGTGAGGGCCGATAGTAATCGCGTCTTCGAGCTCCGCATTTATCATGTCGTGCCGGGGAAGCTGCCGGCGCTGGAGTCACGATTTCGCGACACGACTTCAAAGCTACTCGCCAAACACGATCTGAAGGTGGTGGGTGACTGGTTACCCGAGGGTGCTCCCGCTTGGGACAATACATTCGTCGATATCCTGGTTCATCCCAACCAGGAGGAAGCGAAGAAGAATTGGGACGCGATGATGGCCGATCCAGAGTTTCAAGAGGTGATGAAATCCGAGCAGGCAAACAAGCTGGTGGAAAAGATAGACTCGACGTACATGCGCCCCACCGACTTTTCGCCCATGAAGTAGCGACGGGTCCTCTCGGGCCTTCTATGCCGGCACAGACGCAGTGAACCGACAAGACACGATCCCGTAGTGTGTTGAGCAAGCCTCCAGCTCGAGCAGGGAACCATTGTCGACGTCCGCATTTTCGCGGTCTTCGGCCGCGGTGGTTACTGGTATTGCAAAAACGTCCATACATCTCGGAAAGTGATGCCGGTTTAGACTTTCTGGTGATATGCATCCTGCAAAAGGAACCGACGTCCGAAAAGTCAAGCCGGATTGATTAATGCAGCTGTCTTAAAAATAACAGCACCTGTAAGTAATTGATAATACATGGCATGGTGGAGGCGGCGGGAGTCGAACCCGCGTCCGAAAATGTTACTGGTCAAGAGACTACATGCTTATTCACGTTCATGCCCCAGGCATTACCCTGGGACGTTCGCGGCCCACGCTCAGAACGGACAAGAAACGCTAGCCGCTAGCCTGAGATCTTAACCTCCCCGCCCAGACGTAGCGGAGAAGAGCAGCCCTCTGTGTGACGCTCGCTCACCGCCCAAGGGCGAAGCGGTGGAAAGCGGCTGCCTAATTAATTAGGCTGCGTATGCCATTTGTTGATTGGCAATTATCATTTTGCCCACGATTACGGGTGTGTGCACCCCGGCATGCCTCTTGGCCGCAAGCATCTCCGTCGAAGCCGTGACGCCCCCACTGGTGGGATTGGCCTATAAAGAACCACTTCCAGACTAGGGTTAGCTAGAAGGGAAGTCAACAACCGATTAGATGGCCTAACCTAAAGAAAAGACTCAGTTTGCCGTTACAGGGAGTTCATCGCAACTTAGCCCTCGATAGATCAGAGAATCCCCCTATGAGCGATGAAGAAGAAAACGTAGACAGAGAGCGGGACCTACGGCACGTCGCTTCCCCAGACTTATTTCTGGAACCGAGCGCTCGGGCCAGCCATCTATCAATTCAGGAGGATTCATACCGATGGCTTCAACCATAGTTTCTGAACAGAAGAGTGCGACTGGAAAAGGGAAAGCATATCCGGCGAAGGCGTATGCCGCGCAGAGTGCGGCTTCGGGGCTGGCGCCGGCTGCGATTCGGCGCCGCGAGCCAGGGGCGACCGACGTGCAGATCGATATTTTGTTCTGCGGAGTTTGCCACTCTGACCTGCATCAAGTACGCAACGAGTGGGAAAACATGATGCCGACGGTTTATCCCTGCGTGCCGGGTCATGAGATTGTGGGACGCGTGGTCAAGGCGGGCAGCGAGGTGAAGAATTTTAAAGAGGGAGATTTGGCAGCGGTGGGCTGCATGGTCGATTCCGACCGCGTGTGTCCGAACTGTCGTGCGGGCAACGAGCAGTTCTGCGACAGCATGCCGACTTTCACCTACAACGCGGAAGACAAGCATCTTGGCGGAGTGACCTACGGAGGATATTCGGAAAGCATTGTGGTCGACGAGGCCTTCGTGCTGCGCGTGCCGGAGAAAATGGACCCGGCGGCCACCGCGCCTCTGCTTTGCGCAGGCATTACTACGTACTCTCCGATGCGGCACTGGAACGTGCGCAAAGGGCAGAAAGTGGGAGTAGTAGGCCTGGGCGGGCTTGGGCACATGGGAGTGAAATTCGGCCACGCCTTCGGAGCCCACGTCGTGCTCTTTACGACTTCGTCGAACAAAGTGGAAGATGGGTTACGGCTGGGCGCGGACGAAGTCGTGATCTCGAAAAATGAAGCAGAGATGGCGAAGCACGCGGGCAGCTTCGACTTCATTCTCGATACGGTTTCCGCCGAACACAATTTGAACTCCTACCTGGATCTCATCAAGCTCGATGGAACGCTCGCCTTGGTGGGAGCATCTCCGTCTCCCTTGCCGCTGGCGGTGGGGAGCTTGCTGTTCCGGCGGCGGTCGCTTGCGGGATCGATCATCGGGGGCATTCGGGAGACGCAGGAGATGTTGGATTTCTGCGCCGAACATGGCCTCGCCGCCGATATCGAATTGATTCGAATTCAGCAGATCAATGAGGCTTTCGAGCGGCTGGTGAAGAGCGACGTGAAGTATCGGTTCGTGATCGATATGGCTTCGCTGAAGTAGGCCCCGGTTCGTTTTGAAAAGGGCGAGAGTCAAGATCCTCGCCCCTTCGACTTCACTCAGGGCAGGCTCTGTCCCTCCAGAAAACCGGAGGGACGAGAGCGGACACCCGCTTCACCGAGAGAGCAATTTCTGTTCCAGCCGCGCCTTCGCCTCGGGCCATTCCGTATCCAGGATGCTGAAATAGACCGAGTCGCGCACGCGTCCCGTCCAGGTGATCAGATGCCTGCGCAATGTGCCTTCTTCCTTCGCGCCAATGCGCAGGATTGCGTTGCGCGACTTCTGATTCAGGGCGTCCGTTTTCAGTTCGACGCGGACGCAGTTCCACACTTCGAAGGCGTGGCGCAGCATGAGAAATTTCGCTTCAGTGTTGACGGCGGTACGCTGCCACTCTGGAGCGATCCAGGTGGAACCAATTTCCACCCGGCGGTTGACTCGGTCAATGTTCATGAAGCGTGTGCTGCCAACTACTTGCCCGGAACCACGCTCGACCGTGGCAAACGCTACCGACTCGCCGCGCCCCTGCTCTTCGAAGATCTTCTCCACCACCTGCTGAAAGTCCTCTCGCGTCTGGATGCGATAGGGAAACCACTGGAAGATACCGTCGAGAGAGTCTTTGGCAATTTCCCAGAAGATCTCCGCGTGTTCGCGACGGATCGGCTCCAGGCGGACAGTGGAGCCTTGCAGTGTGACCGGAGTCACAATATTCAATGGAGCAGAAACCAAACTCATCGTGCATTCCTTCCCTGACCTGCTGCCATTATCTTGCATCTTGGGCTGTTTTGCGGCATCTCTACTACGACGCCACCTGTAGAATGAGATCTGCAGAGTAAGACAGGAGCGCGTTGACCAGCGATGCTTTCATCCGTCCAACACTGTACCAACCGGCGATGTCAGGAGAGCCAGCGGTGAAAGCGCAGTGTCTGCCCTTTTCGCAAATCCCGCACACGACGCGCCTTTTCACCGATTTTCTCGCATACCCCTCCAGCATCCAGCCCTTTTATCCGCATTCTCCACACTTCAGCGAATGGTCGAAGGCCGAGGCTTCCGCGCTGCGGTACGATTCATCCCGGCGGGAGCGCGTTAGCACGATTCTTGAGCGCCAGAATAAGTCCTGGGAAGCATCGCCGCAGACTTTGGCCAACCTTGAGCGTCTTCGCCGGGGCGCGGCTGCCGTCGTTACGGGGCAGCAAGTCGGCCTCTTCGGCGGACCGATGTTCGCCATTTACAAGGCTCTGACCGCGGTCAAGTTGGCGGAAGAGGCCACGGCCGCGGGCATCGATGCGGTTCCTGTCTTCTGGCTGGCGACGTCGGACCACGATCTTGCCGAAGTGAATCACGTTTCGATACCAGGGCCTGACGGGATGCTGCGCACGCTCATGACTTCCAGCCACGGCATTCCCGGTGCGCCCGTGAGCAATGTGTCCTTAGGCGATGAGATTCTGCCGGTGGTAGGGGAGGCGGTGTCTCTGCTGGGAGATGGCGAGGCTGCGCAATACCTGCGCGAGTCGTATCGTCCCGGGGAAACGCTGGGCACCGCTTTTGCCCGCTTCTATGCGCGCCTGTTCAGCCGGTGGGGTGTGATTCTTTTGGATGCTTCTGATACCGAACTGCATCGAGTTGCGGCGCCGATCTATCGGACCGCAATCGAACGCGCGCAAGATTTAGAGGCAGCGTTGCTCTTGCGAGGTCAGGCCCTGGAGAATGCGGGTTATTACCAGCAGGTGAAGGTGACGGAGTCATCAGTACTGCTATTCACGTTGCGCGACGGCGCTCGCACGCCGATCCACCGCCGGGAGGGAGCGAACCATGCCGTGGAGTTTGCGATTGGCAGCGAACCCGGGGCCGAGAAGCTTTCGTCCGCCGAACTGCTCGATCGCATCGCCGCGGCGCCGGAAAACTTCAGTCCTAACGTTCTCTTGCGGCCGGTAGTGCAAGATTATCTTCTTCCCACGCTGGCTTACACCGGCGGAGCTGCCGAGGCGGCTTACTTTGCGCAGGTGGGGGCGGTCTATGAAGCGATTCTGGGCCGGGTGACGCCCATCGTGCCTCGTTTCTCAGCAACTCTGGTCGAGCCTAAAGTGCAGCGCTGGCTTGGGCAGTACGACATCACGGTGCGGGATGTATTCGACGGACCTGAGGCGCTGCGCCAGAAGCTGGCTTCGCGCACTCTGCCGGCAGGTTTGCAGGCAGCCTTTGAACGCGCGAACCAGTCGGTCGAAGAATCCTTTTCCGGACTAAAGGAAGCGCTGGGTCAACTCGATCCGACACTCGTTGAAGCCAGCGAGACTGGCGCTTCAAAAGTACGGTACCAGCTGGATCGCCTGCGAGAACGGGCCATGGCAGCCGAACTGCGCCGCAGCGAAGTGGTCGGACGTCATGCTCAAGCCCTCAGCCAAGCGCTCTATCCGGAAAACGCCTTGCAGGAGCGCGGCGTGGCCGGGGCGTATTTCGTTGCTCGCCATGGAATCGAACTGCTGCAAAGCATTCATGACACCATGCGCACCGATTGCCACGATCACCAGATTTTGGAGTTGTAGGCCAGGGCCTCCGCTTCTAGCGCAGCCAGGCTTCGAGCTGCTTCAGCGACTCCACTCGTGGCACTTCGCGGTCGCGATAGGCACCTGACACATCGAATAAGACTGCCTGCATTCCCGCGTTGCGGGCTCCAACGTAGTCCACCGAGTACAAGTCGCCTACGTACAGGCTTTCATCGGCGCGCGCCTTCATCGCGCCGAGCGCTGCCTGAAAGATTTCCACGCGCGGCTTCTCGACTCCAACGGTCCCTGAATCGGTCACGCTCTCAAAGCAGTCGCCGATACCACAGTGGGAAAGCACCTGCTCGATCCTGCCATCGGAGTTCGAGATCACGGCGATGCGAAAGCGCTGGCCGATGCGGTCGAGGGCGTCGCGCGTGCCGGGCAGAATCTGGTCCCAGTTAGCCGACTTCTGAGTGTTCTCCACCAGCACGTCGCGGACCGCAACGTCCTCCCCGAGTTGCTGCAGCAGATGAGTGTGAAATATCCACCAGAAGCTGTGATCGACTCGCCCAATTTGCATGCCCTGATCGAACTCATGCTTGGTTTTGCGCTCGAGGGCCTGCCATTGCTCCAACGTGGGATGCCGATGGCTCGGTAAGGGGGCGAGTATCCTGGCCCGGTTGGGGAAAAGAAGAGTGTTGCCGACATCAAAGAAAATCACGCGCCGATCTGCCATGGGTCCATCTTACTGAAAGCATCTGCGCAGCGAAGCAGGGAACTGTTTTCCCGTGCCTGCCCCGGAAGCGGTCGCGTACTGGATGCCGTGGAGGTGCGTCCTTTGTGACCCACGCGAAAAAACTTGCAGCACTAATCACTCGGAAGACTACAATCCCTTCTTGCCGATCTATGGCTCTTTCTTCAACATCGTGGGTGATCACGGGATTTGCGCGGACCACGCGCGCCCTCCTCTCGCTGCACAACCTGTTGCGAGTTCAGCCCGCGCTGGTCGCAAGCCTGGTGTTATTGCAGCGCCATGCCAGCCGCCGCAACGACGTTTACAACATTCTTTGGGCGGTCGTTTTCGGGTTCGCCACGCTGAATATCCTGAGCCTCGCTGCCCGGCGTTTCGAGCCTAACCGCCGCGGCCTCACCTTTGGAGAGCTGATGGCCGTTCTTGTCGTCCTGCTTTCCATCTTTCTGTTGGGCTGGGAGTTGCTGGGCGTGTTCCACATCTTTCCCATCAAACTTCAGCGCTGAACCGGTCTGTCTGAAGGCGAACGGGCTCGACCGGTCCGTCAATCCGGTTTTTGCGGTATCATTCGCAAAATGGCGAAGAATTCCCCCACCATCGAAGTCACTTGCCCCTGCTGCAGTGCGCTGTTGAAGGTTGACACGGCCACCGCGGAAGTGATCGCCCACACCGCCGCGGTGAAGCCGAGGATGTTCGAGGACATGGAAGCCGCCGCCCGGGCTATGAAAGAACAAGACAGCCGCCGAGAATCCATCTTCCGGCAATCGGTGGAAGCGCAAAAACACGCTTCGGAACTGCTGGACAAGAAATTTCAGGAGGCGGTGAAGAAGGCCAAGGAATCTCCTGACACGGGCAAGCCCATCCGCGATTTCGATCTGGATTAAGAACGGAGGCCAGTGATCAGCGGTCCGTGGCCAGTCATCGCGCCCGCTTGCCTTGCTGAACACTGGCCACTGAACACTGGCCACTGACTTATGGCGATCCCTCCATTGCTTCTTGGTCACCGCGGTGCGCGGGCGGAAAAAGCGGTTCCTGAGAACACGCTGGCTTCTTTCGACCTCGCGCTTGCCCGAGGCTGCGACGGCTTCGAGTTTGATGTGCGGCTTACGGCGGACGGGCAACCCGTCGTCTGCCACGATGCAACGGCCCACGGATTGAAAATTGCCGAATCTTCAGCCGAAAAGCTAGGCTTGCCGCACGTGCGCGACGTCTTAGCTCGCTATCAGAGCACTGCGTTCCTCGATATCGAGTTGAAAGTCTCCGGTCTGGAGACGATCGTCGTGGATTTGCTAAAGAAACTTCCTCCGGCGCGTGGCTTCGTAGTCTCTTCTTTTCTTCCGGACGTGCTACGGAGCATTCACGTCTTGGACGCGGCCATTCCGCTGGGATTGATCTGCGAGACGCAGGGCGAGTTGAACCGCTGGCGGCGATTGCCGATCCAGTATGTGATTCCGCACCGCAAGTTGGTGAGGAAGATACTGATCGATGAGATTAAATCCGCAGGAAAAAAGATATTGGTCTGGACGGTGAACGCATCGGTGGACATGAAGCGCTTTTCGAAATGGGGAGTGTATGGCATTATCTCCGACCATCCCAAGCGACTGGCGCGCGCTCTGGGACGGAAACAAAAATCGTAGCCACGGATGTTCACGGATACTTCTTCTTGGTTTATCTGGGTTTATTGGTTTATCCGTGGAAATCGGGGTAGATCGATCCGTGGCCAGGATCTAGTCGGCCGCGGCTTCGAATGCAGCAGTTGCGCGGGCCGCCGGCCGCAGGAAGGCGGTGCGCTCCGTTTCAAAAGCTTCCAGGTTGGCTCCCATGGCGTGTTCGTCCCAGCCGAGAACCGCCCCGATGCGCAACGCGGCTTCGCGGCTGCATGACTCGGACCAGCAGGCGCCCAAAGCCACCGGCACCCGGCGCAGCAGCACGTCGCCCAAAGTTACGGCAAACTCCCTGCGGTAGGCTTCTACCACTTCAGCGATGACGTGAGAAGTATGCGGACAAATCGGCGCTCGCAATTCAGCGCTCACCAGAGCCATGCGCGCGATATCGGCGGCACGCTGGCCGTGCCACTCCACCATTCCGCGAGCCGTTTCCTCGCTTACCGCTCCAATCCTCGCGATTTCCAACACCGCGTCATCCAGAAGCGGATCCATCGCATTCTCGGGCCCCATGGCCAGCGCGACCGGTTCGGCCGCCTTTAGTCCGATCTTGCGGGCGCAGTCGCGCGCGAGTGAAGCCGCAGTTGTCAACTTGCCGCCTATCACGGAAAGCATTCGAGCCGCGCCATCATCGGTGTGGTCGTGCAGAACGTGCTGCCGCGTTACCGATGAAGGATTGTTGTCCGGGGAATAAGGCAGCGGTCGGATTCCGGCAAAAGCGTGCTTCACGCTTTGCGCCGTTATCTTGGCCTTAGGAAATAATTGCGCCACGGAGCGGACCAGGTAGCTGATCTCATCCGCCGATGGAACTGTTCTTGACGGATCTCCGTTATCGGCAACCTCGGTGGTTCCCACTAGGATCTGGTCGTTCCAGGGAAGAACAAAGAAGGGACGGCCATCCACTGCCTCGGTATAAACCGCTGCGGTCGGCGAACCCGAAAACCGCGGCAGGACAATGTGCGAGCCGCGTACCCCGCCCAGCATGGGCTTCGCCATGCGGATCGAAGAGCGCTGGCACACGCGGTCTGCCCAGGGTCCGCTGCAATTGATGACCCAGGCTGCGTCCACACGCTGGTCACGACCCGTGATCTGGTCGCGTAAGAGCACGCCCCGGGTGCGGCCGTGGGAAACGTCAACCGCGAGAGCCTCCATGTGATTGCGGACTGTTGCCCCGGCTGCCACCGCTTCCATCAACCATTCCGCCACCAGACGCTCCGGAAACTCACACTGAGCATCTTCATAGTTGTAGAACGACCAGCGATGCCCCGCATCCAGGGCCCGCTCCAGCCGTTTCAATTCCATTTCGTTGGCGTCTTTGCTTGCGGTTTTTCCGGCTATACGCTGGTAAAGCCATAATCCCGCACGTACTTTCAACGCACTGCGCTGGGTGGTCTCATTCAAAAGCAGGAGGAACTGCATGGGATGCACGAGGTGAGACTTTTCCCGGAGTAACTTTTCCCGCTCGCGGAGGGATTCCCGCACCAGGCCTAGTTCGCCGTGTTCCAGGTAACGCAGGCCACCGTGGATGATGCGGGTGGAACGGCTGGTTACCCCCGAGGCGAAATCATTCTGCTCAATCAGCAGCGTATGCTTCCCGGCGCGCGCACATTGCCGCGCCACGGCGACGCCATTGATGCCCCCGCCAATCACCACCACTTGAAAGTGTTGGCCTTCCAGGGACGCTCGGGGATTTGCAGCTAAGACCATGTTTATCAGACAGATGCAGACTTCGCGAAAGACGATTCTTGAGCCTTGAGCTGGGCTCCGGCCACACTATGACCTTTAAAGTGTGCACTGCGCCCGTCAACGAGAGAAGGTAACCTTGGTACCGCGAAACTGATGACCAAAAGTCCGGCAACCTCGACTTCAGAGTTCTGAAAACGGCACTTTAAAACATCCCAGGCCTAGGGTGACCGCAGCGGGTAATATGTGACCGGTATTCTCGACGACACCGCCATTTCTACTCGTTTGCTGGTAGCACGATGGCTCATTTAGAGTGGTTTGGCAAATGTCCACCACCGGAGAACGATTCGAACGCGCAGTCGCGATCATGGAGCGCTTGCGGGCTCCGGGCGGGTGTCCCTGGGATCGCGAGCAGACCTTCGATTCCATCAAGCCCTATACGTTGGAAGAAACTTATGAAGTCCTTGAAGCCATCGATAATCGCGACTGGGACGAGCTGCCGGGCGAACTCGGCGACCTGCTGCTGCAGGTGCTCTTTTATTCGGAGATGGCCAAGGAGCAGGGGACGTTTTCGATTGATGACGTTCTCGACCGGCTCTCCGGCAAACTTGTAGACCGGCATCCTCATGTGTTCGGCGATGCGAAAGCCGACACCGCGACCGAAGTAAAACGCAACTGGGAGGCGCTGAAGGTCGAGGAACGAAAAAAGCGCTTCGGCCGGAAGGATGCGGCCGGCCCTCCGGCTAAGACCGCGCCATCGATTCTGGCTGGCATATCTTCCTCTATGCCGGCGATGCTCGAGGCCCACAAACTCAGCTCGCGCGCGGCCCAGGTTGGCTTCGACTGGCCTGATGTCGAAGGTCTATTCGAGAAACTCAGCGAGGAGACCTGCGAACTTCGTCAGCTTCTGCGGGAGTTTCCGGCTCCCGGTCCGCGCCCCGAAGGCCGAGGCGTCGCTGGTTCGGGGCGGCAGGCCATTCCTGAAGATCTGCGGACGCGGCTGGAAGAAGAAGTCGGCGATCTTTTCTTTGTGCTCGTTAACCTTGCCCGCTACCTCTCGCTCGATCCTGAATCCGCGCTGCGCAAGAGCAACCGCAAATTCCGCCGCCGCTTTCAGTGGATGGAACAGCGCCTGCGCGAACGTGGTGCCACTCCGGAGAGGGCTTCGATGGACGAACTTGAATCCCTTTGGCAGCAAGCGAAGCAACAGGAGAAGCCAGCGTGAGCCCGGACGCCATAGTGATTCGCACCTGTCAGGGTCTCGATGAACTGCGGGCCTGCGTCAGCCTGCAAAAAGAGGTGTGGAACTTCAGTGATTCCGAACTGGTTCCGCTGCGCATGTTCGTCGTTGCAGAAAAAGTTGGCGGTCAGGTGATGGGGGCCTTCGACGGGGGTGAAATGGTTGGCTTTGCTCTCTCGGTGCCGGGCACGCGCTCGGGCCACGTCTATCTTCACTCGCACATGCTGGCGGTTCGCAAGGACCAGCGCAATAGCGGACTCGGCCGCCGTCTCAAGCTGCTGCAGCGTGAAGACGCACTGGCTCGCGGCATCGAACTCATCGAGTGGACCTTTGATCCGCTCGAAATCAAGAACTCCTATTTGAATATCGAGAAGCTGGGAGCGATTTCCCGGCGTTATAACATCAACCAGTATGGGATCACGTCATCGCCGCTGCAGGGCGGACTTCCCAGCGACCGGCTCATAGCCGAGTGGTGGCTGAAGTCCAAGCGCGTGGAAACGCTGCTGGCAGAGGGAAAGAATCCACCGTTTGAGCAGGAGACTTCGATCGACGTTCCTGCGCAAATTTATGAGTGGAAGGCCGCGGCGGAGACGCGAAGCAAGGCGCAACAGGTACAGGAACGCAACCGCGAACAGTTTCTCCGGGCGTTCGGCGACGGGTTGGCTGTGTTAGGTTACGAGCGCGATGCTGAAGGCAACGGAAAGTTCCTGCTGGGTAATTGGGATGAGGAGTGGTCGTATGCATCGGAAGAGGTCAGTACCTAGTACCTAGTACCCAATATCCCCGGAACGCGCCGCAACCGTTCGCCTCGACTGTGCCCTTTATCGTATTTTTCTAGGTACTGGTTACTGGGTACTAAGTACTGGGCACCAGGTACTGGAAACTGAATTATGAGGATTGAAGCCATCACGCTGCGTGAGATTCATATGCCGCTCGTCCATTTCTTTGAGACGAGCTTTGGGCGCACCTACAGCCGGCGCATTCTGCTGCTTACCGCCCATTGCGAGGGGGTCAACGGCTGGGGCGAATGTGTGGCCGGGGAAGATCCCTTTTATAGCAGCGAGTGGACCGAAAGCACTTGGCCCACCATCACTCAATATCTTGCCCCCGCCGTCCTCGGGCGCACGCTCGACTCGGCACGCGATTGCGCGGCCTTATTCTCCAGAGTACGCGGCCACCGCATGGCCAAAGCTGCCCTCGAGAATGCGCTTTGGGATGCCGAGGCGAAGCAGAAAAACCAGCCCCTGTGGAAACTGCTGGGCGGCACGCGAACTGAAATCTCTTGCGGAGTCTCCATCGGCATTCAGGATTCGGTCGAACAACTTCTCGAAAAGATTCAGATTGAGCTGGCCGCAGGCTACCGCCGCATCAAGGTGAAGGTGAAGCCGGGGTGGGATGTAAACGTGCTCGAAAAAATCCGCTCGCGCTGGGCCGACATCACGTTAAGTTGCGACGCCAACTCCGCATACACTCTCGATCAAGTCGAGCACTTGAGGAGCTTCGATCAGTTCAATCTGCTGATGATCGAGCAGCCGCTCTGGGATGACGACATTTTCTATCACGCCCGCCTGCAAAAAGAACTGCGCACCGCCATTTGCCTCGATGAGTCCATCGTTAGCGCCCGGACGGCGGCAATTGCGGTCGAAACCGGCGCATGCCGCATCATCAATATCAAAGTGGGACGCGTGGGCGGATTCAGTGAAGCCAAGAAGATCCACGACATCTGCCACGCCAAGAAGATTCCAGTCTGGTGTGGCGGCATGCTCGAATCCGGCATCGGCCGCGCCCACAACATCGCCCTTTCCACGCTCGAGAATTTCAGCCTGCCCGGGGACGTTTCCGCTTCCAAACGCTACTGGAAGGAAGACATTATCGAGCCGGAAGTGCAGGTTTCACCGCAAGGGATGATTGCGATCAGCGATCAGCCTGGAACAGGCTATCGAATCAGAGAAGATCTGATCGAGAAATTGACCGTAAAGAAGGAAATGCTGCGCGTGGGAGTGTGACGATGGAAGCCGTCTCACGAGGGGTAGTTGGTGTAATCGCCCCGTTCTGGGCAGTTTTAACGACTGTATTAGGTCGATAATCAATCTATGCACGGAAGGCGAGTAAAGGTGTCGATGATCGTTGCAGCCGCCGCGGCAATCGCCATTAGCCTGTGGTTCGTGCAACACGCCCGAGATCGCGATGCAGCAGAGCGCGAAGGGGGCTACCACACCGTCTTAGCTCAATATACGGTCGAATTGAAACCCGGAATGACTCGTGAACAGGTCGAGCGACATCTTCAAGCTAACGGAAAAGGGTTCAAGCAGATGTGCTGTGTTGCGAATTTCAAAGGCGAATATGTGAGCCTTGATCAGGCGGGATATGATGATCTCGTCAAAATCGCCGAGGAGAGCGCCCCGTTTGTCTGCAGCGAAAACAACGTGTACATCGCCTTTGAGTTCAATCCCAAGTCACAAGGCGAGCTATCCCAGACGAACGGTTCGGACACGCTGAAGAGGATTTCGGTTTTCCATCAACTCGGAGGCTGCATGTGATAACCGTCGATGAATCACCTTTACACTTTTCGAGCGCTATCGCTTGCTAGTGCGACTTGGGCTCCGTCGCCGCCGACGGTTTATGATTCTCAGCCAGCTTCGCCTCTTCCGCCTTCAGTATCTCCACTCCCTGTGCAAACGTAGTGTCGGCGGGCACGCGCCGGAAGTCGCTGAATACCTCTTCGGACTTGATCGCGAGACTCTTGAATAGAAGAATCTTGCCGGTAAAGCCCAGCGACATCCGCGAGATGTCCCACGATCCATCCCCCACGTCGCACTGTTCGACCAGAAAGTGTCCGCCCTTGTCGAGATGCCCCAGAATCCCCCAGCCGAAGCCGACTTCCTTGAACAGAGTTCCGTCGATTCTGGCGATTCTATGCGCCGCCGAATCAATCAAAACGACTCCCTGCATTCCCTCAAGCACTTGCTCCACCCGAGAAGGTGGTTGGTACGCCGGATTGGGACGGAATTTCAAACGCACCAGCAGATCTCCGTCTTTGCCCAGGTCCGCTGTGCCTCGCTCCTCGCCGTCATAGTCGTAAAGAAAAGCATCGGGCAAGGCTTTCACGATGCGCAACGTGCGCTCGGCAGTCTGCCGTTCCTGAGAGTGTTTATGGCTAAGCTGCTCGGGATCGCCCACAAGTCCTGCCAGGTGGTTCTCCTCACCTTGCATTTGTTCGGGCGTGAGCGGCTGGTCGTTGTAGGCAATCGTCATCCCGGCCATAGCGCTCTGCGTCTCCACATAGAGCCGGGTCTGCGAACCCTGCGGAGTCTGCTTGCGCGACCGGAACATGTGTTTGATCGAATTGTCGTTGCCGGCTGCCACCTCATTCGCAACCGCGGCCCGCACCAGTTCGACCGGAGAAGTGGAATCCCAAGTCGAGGCCGCACCAATCCCTGAGAGCAAGACTCCCAGCAAAACCGCGGTGGCGCCACCGATCAGCCCCGCCGATTTCATCCTGACCAACACACTTCCAGTGTAACAATTAGGCATCGCACATTCTCTACAGTCAACCGAGTAGACAGAATGAGACAGACATGGCTTGCCGCGCACTCCTTGCCTTGCGTATAGTCGATGCAGTGAGCGGTCTTCCGTCTTTGCCTCATGGATTCTGATCCGGGAGCAAACGGTCACGGATCCCGTTGAACCAGATTGCGTTGAACCAGATCGCGTTGAACCAGATCGCGTGGAGTCAGGAGAGCGTCCTATGAGCGCACCCGCCAGTGGGTTGGGGTTGGCACAGATCGGCAAGTCGGTTGTCGTAAAGGGCGAACTTTCCGGCAGCGAAGATCTCTACGTGGATGGCCAGGTCGAGGGCACCATTGCTCTCAAAGGCAACAGCTTGACGGTTGGACCCAACGGCCAGGTCAAGGCTAGCGTCGAGGCCAAGGGTGTGGTGGTGCAGGGCAAGCTGGAAGGCAACATTCAGGCCAGTGACCGCGTCGAATTGCGTAAGTCCGCAGTCGTCACGGGAGATATCACCACCCAGCGTATTTCGATTGAAGAAGGCGCCTATCTGAAGGGCAAAGTTGATATCCACCGGACCGACAAGTAAGTCGTGCCGTCGTGCGGTATGCAGTTTTGATAAAGTTGTCGAGCACAGGAGTTGCGAACTCAGGATGTCGTCAGTTTCGCAGAATTTCATGAAACTCTTTCGCGGTTCATCCGGACCGGAGACCATTCCGGCGCAGGGCTCGCAGAAGTTAACCCGCCGTTCCAGCGGCCTGGGAGAATTGTCTCGCCTCTGGGAGTCCTCCGAAGGCCTTTGCATTCTTGACCTGGGATCGACGTCGCCTGCAAACATTCGCCACTTTACGGAGAGTGGACACAGAATCTACAGCGAAGATCTGTTGACCGCGTCGACCGATCCCGAACTGCTTAGCAAGGACGAGCAGGGAAGCGTTGTCCTCGACAGCCGCAAGTTTCTCGCGGATAACCTGGTTTACCCGGCGGCCCGCTTCGACGTTGTCCTGTGCTGGAATCTGCCCGACTACCTTGATGAGAGTTTGGTAAAGCCGGTCGTCGGGCGCCTGTGGTCAGTGCTGAAACCAGGAGGCATGCTGCTGGCGTTCTTTCACACTCGCGACGCCGGTCCGGATTCACCCTGCCACCGCTTTCACATCGTGGGCAGCGACACCCTTGAGATGCAGAAAATTGTGCTGCGTCGGGAAGCTCGTCGCGGCCCCACGGGCGCCGTCCACACCGCCATCTCGGATGGTTTCCAATTGCAGCGCGTATTCAATAACCGCCACATCGAGAATCTCTTCCACGATTTTGCTTCCATCAAGTTCTTTCTTGCTCGAGACAATATCCGCGAAGTGCTGGTGGTCCGCTAGCGTTCGTTCACTCAGCAGGACTGGCCGAGTGACCAGTTCGTGCAGTAATGGTTCCGGAAGGCAATGGCTTCAGCTGTCCCACTACGCATCGGTAGGAAACTGAGCGTTAGCTCCTGAGGTCGGGTTCTTCCAAACGATCACTCCCATCCGGTAAAGATAATTGCGCGAGATCTCCACTCGCGCCCCCGCGTCGGCCGACAAAACAGATGCCAGCAGATTCCGAATTTCGTCCGGAACGTAGGCCCGGCGCACCGAAGTCAGCCCGTCCAGCCAAGCTACGCGGCTGCGCATAAGCGGAAACCCAGCGAATGCCAAAGCCAGATGAAGGGGATGCCGAATGAGGTCATTGATCAGCAGCGCGTGTCGGCTCACCCGCAGACCTTCGCACATAAATTGGGCCAGTTGCTGCTCGTCCAGATGATGGGCAAAGAGGCTGCAACTTACCAGATCGAAGGTTCCATCGCCGAAAGGCAGGGCAACGGCATCGGCCACGACGCCATGATGTCTCCCGGTGCGATGAGCTGCAGCATGATGTTTCCCAGGAAGATGACCGCGTGCCCGATCAAGCAGGGTCACATCGAGCGTGATGCCTCGCGGCGCCAGTTTCCGACGCACCACCTCCGGAACTTCTCCCGATCCTGCTCCCACTTCCAACAGGGAGAAGTGTTTCGTCCCTGAAACTTGAGCCGTGCGTTCCACCATCTTCCGCGTGGTGGTCACGCCGCCGAACCAGCGGTTAACCCGTCCGAGATCCCGCAGTGTAGCCGCTACAACAGCGGGAGAGCAGGTGTGAGAATCAAGAATCTCAGGAGCGTCGACTCGTTGCATAGCAAGGTTGTCCCCAAGCTGGACCTCAAACCAGCGGAAAGTTACTTCTAGTTCGTTTTCGCTGCCGGCCGCGCCGGACTACCGTCGGCCTTCACGTAGTGCGCGTACCAACTGAGATTGCGTTCGAGCCGGTCTTTGATATGCGAGGGCGTTTTGAAGCTGTGAAACTCGCCGGGATACACTACCAGTTCAGTTTCGCGGCCCAGGCTCTTCATTGCTTCATACATCTGCTCGCCTCCCACGATGGGCACATTCCAGTCGACGTCTCCGCCCATGAACAGCGTTGGCGTGGTGATATTTGCGACCTTGTAGATCGGCGAGATTTTGTCCCACACCGCGCGGTTCTCCCAGGGATGACCGAGTTCCATATCGTAGTCGAGGACGTACTCGTCATGCCCGTACAGCGCCGCAAAAAAGGCTGAGCCGGCGCCAGAAACTGCCGCCTTGAAGCGCGTGCTCTGCGCAACAATGAAGTCCGTCGAGATGCCTCCGTAGGACCATCCTCCGACGCCCATCTTGTCGGGATCTGCCAGACCCCGTGCGATCGCGTAGTCTACCATAGCCATGTCGTCCTGATAATCTTTGTTGCCCCAATCGGCGAAGATGGCTTTGCAGAAATCCTGTCCGTAGCCCGACGAGCCCCGTGGATTCGGCTCCAGTACAACGTACCCATTGGCCGCGAACAGCTGCGAGAAATGATTGAAGTCTCCGTAATAGGCTCCCACCGGCCCGCCATGCGGATGGAGAAGCGTGGGATACTTTTTCCCCGCGACGTAATCGAGCGGCTTATAGAGATAGCCCGCGACCGTCGTGCCGTCCTTGCTCTTGAACTTGACATACTCCGGAGTGACGATCTTGATCTTTGCCATGAAGGCATCGTTCACGTGCGTAATCCGCGTCAATGCGCCGCCTGAGGTGTTCGTGGTGAAGATTTCCCCTGGCCGGTCCATGTTCGTGATCTGCGCCGCTAGGTCTCCCGACTTTGCAAGGGTGTAGCTCGCGACCACGACATGCCCGGAGATTGCTCGCGTCACTTCTCCGCCGGCTGCCGGGATGCGAAAGAGGTTCTGCGTTCCGTCGTCATCGGCGATGAAGTAGATGAACTGGCCGTCCGGCGAAAAGCGCGGCGACCGCGACATGCGGTCGAAGGTCAGCGTAAGCACTTTGGCCTCGCCTCCCGCAGCCGGAGAAACGGCAATGTGATGGGTGGCATAGATGAGCAGTTTCGGATCAAGCTGCGTGACATAAGTGATCCACTTGCCATCGGGAGACCACGCGGGCGAGCCATCTGAACCGGGATTCGTCGTGACTTGCGTCAGGTGCGCGCCCTTGTCGGAGTTGTCGGCGGCCACCACCCAGATATTCGTGTCATAGGTGCGGTCGGGATCCGGAGTCGAACGGTTGCTGCGGAATGCCAGCAGCTTGCCGTCGGGAGACCACGCGGGCTGTTCATCGTCGAAGTCGCCGGATGTAATCTGCACGACGGCCTTGGTGGCGAGATCGAACACATATAAATGCGTGCGTCGGCGGTCGAGATATCCCACCGTATCGGTCTTGAAGCGATAGCGGTCGATCACGAATGGGGGCGGAGTTTTCGGCTTTTTCGCAGTTGCGTTCTTGGCTTTATCTTTATCTTTATCGTTGCTCCCGGGCTTGTCTTTTTCTTTGTCCTTGGCCTCGTCCACCTCTTCCGGCGAGGGGTCTTGCAGGATGAGGACCAGCCGCTTGCCATCAGGGGACCAGGCAAAGTCATCGACATCCTGGATCGCCTCCGTCAACTGCTGCGCCTCGCCGCCCATGCGATTGAGCAGCCACACCTGGGTCTTGCCTTCGTTGCGCTTGGAGAGAAATGCCAGAAATTTTCCGTCCGGGCTCCAGCGCGGATGCGAAGAAGAGACTTTTTCCGCAGTCATAACGATGGCATCGCCGCCGCCAGTCGGCGCCATCCAGATGCGGGTCTCCGTTTTGTCCTCCTTCAATGAGGCGGTCGAGACGGTGTAAGCGACCCACTTGCCATCCTCTGCTATCTGGGGATCGCCCACTCCACGGATTTCAAAGGCATCATCGACCGTGATAGCCGCCGGCGCTGGGGGTGTGGACGGAGCAGACTGAGCAGCCGCGAATGGCGCCAGAGAATAAGAAGCACAGGCTAATGCACACAACGGCAAAGCAAGTGCGCGGAGTCTCTTCATTGATTGCTTCCCCATGCAGGATTTTCGATGCGCTGCGGAGCTGCCTGAGTCTAAACCTCGGCCAGCTCTTCTTCCAGCAACTGCTTGTTATACAGGTCGCTGTAGTAGCCGTTCAAGGCGAGCAGTTCGTCGTGCGTGCCCGACTCGACGACGCGTCCGTCATGCAGCACGGCGATGCGATCGGCGTTGCGCACCGTGGAAACGCGGTGGGAGATGAAGATGGTAGTACGGCCCTGCATTACTTCGCGCAGGTGATTGAGGATTTTATCTTCGGTGTGGGTGTCAACGCTGGAGAGCGCGTCATCGAGAATGAGGATGCGGGGATTGCGAATCAAGGCGCGGGCAATCGCGGTGCGCTGCTTCTGCCCCCCGAGAGCGTGATGCCGCGCTCGCCTACCATGGTCTGATATTGCTCAGGAAAGCCTTCGATATCTTGAGCGATATTGGCCGCTTCAGCCGCTTCGCGAATCTGCTGATCGGTGGCGGATTCCACTCCCAGGGCGATATTTTCCCGGATGCGATCGCTGAATAGAAATGTCTCCTGTGGCACAAAGCCGATATTCTTGCGCAGCGACGTCAGGGAAAACTCACGGATCGGCCGGCCATCCACCAGAACCATCCCCGGCGCCGCGTCGTAAATACGCGGAATCAGGCTAACCAGGGTTGTCTTTCCCGAGCCAGTAGGACCAACGATCGCCATGCTGGTTCCGGCGGGGATTTTCAGGTTCAGGTCGCGCAGCACGGGTTTGCCTTCGTATGCAAAACTGAGCCCTCGAAATTCGATTTCGCCTTGCACCTGCCGGTCCGCAGCCTCAGGCCCATCCTTGATTTTGGGCTGTTCGTGGAGAATTTCGTTCAGGCGAACCACCGACGCCGTCCCCCGCTGAAAGATGTTGACGACCCAACCTAGCGCGATCACGGGAAAGGTCAACTGCAGCATGTAGATGTTGAAGGCAGCGAAGCCGCCGATTTCCATGCGACCCGCCAACACCTCGCCTCCGCCGATCCACAAGACCAGCACGACCGCCAGTCCGAGCATCAACTCCAGGGTGGGCCACAGCATCCCCATGAGCCGGACCAGTTTCAGGCTGCGCGAAACGTATTCCTGGTTGGCGCTTTCGAACAATGCGATTTCTGCTTCTTCCTGCACGTAGGCGCGGATGACGCGGGCCCCAGAGAAGTTTTCCTGAGCTCGCGCCGAGATGTCGGAGAACATTGCCTGGATTCTCTCGAAGCGCTCATGGATGCGACGCCCGAAGTACTGAATCACCACACTGACCACGGGCAGCGGCAGGAACGCATAGAACGTGAGCTTCGGGCTGATGCGCCACATGAACGACAAGGCCGCCGCGGTGAATACCAACGTATTCGCCGAGTACATGATCGCCGGCCCCAGCAGCATGCGGACCGCGTTCAGATCGTTCGTCATCCGGGCCATAATGTCGCCGGTCCGCATGCGCTGGTAGTAAGAGTAGGAAAGCGTTTCCAGGTGGGCGAAAAGGTCGTTCCGCAGATCGAACTCAATGTCGCGCGAGATGCCGATCACAATCCAGCGCGTCAGGAACAGGAAGACGCCGCGGACGGCAGCGACCTCCAGCATTTGCCACGCAAAGTGCAGCAACTTCGCGGACGTAACTCCAGTGTTGAGATCATCGACCGCGTGGCGGATCACCTGGGGCAGCAGCACCCAGGCGCCATTGCTCAGCAAAATGCAGAAAACGCCCGCCACAAAGCCCCAGCGATAGCGCTTGAGGTAAGGCAGGAGCGGACGCATGTTCTTGGGAATCATCCAGGTCGTGTAGATGAAATTCTAGCAGGGTGGGGTGCAAGTTTCGGGGCACAAGAGCTGAGAAGTAAAACGCCGGAGCGGCCAGAGGCGTCGCTAGAGCGCTCTTAACGTAAAGTGCGATCTTTCTCGACGGTTACGCGCTGAGGGCTCGGGAGAATGTCGCGTCCGAAGGCTATCACGCTGACTGCCGCTAGTACCGTTCCCCAAGCAACGGAGAAGATCCATCCCGCATAAACGATGAATACCTGAGCCAGATCCATTGCCTCATCCTCCGCTGCAACCAGCGCGTAGGGTCGAATCTGGAACCAACCCCACGCACTAGCGCAAAAGTCTATCCGCGTTCTTACTCCTGAGGAGCAGCGGGCGCGTTCTGCATACGTTGCTGCATGCGCGCTTCCCGATTGGCTTCCAACTCCTTCAGCTTGCCCTGCTGGTCGGCGGTGAGCAACTGAAACAGCTCGTTGTGGATGCGGGTTTCCTGGACCGTAAGCTCTGCCATAGTTTGGGTCTGCTGCGCGGCCAGGGCGCGCACCTTGACTTCATCGTAGGCGCCTTCCTCGTAGGGCTTCAGCTGATCATGCGCCTGCCGGAGCTGCTGCAACAAAGGCTTGAGCGTGGCGTGCTCTTTTTGCAGAACGGCTTTCATCTGCTCGCGCTGGGTATCGCTCAGATCCAGCGATTTGGCGAAAAAGCCAAACATGTGGCCTTCCATACCGAACTCATGACCGCGCATTGGCGGCGCGTCCGAAGTTTGCGACTTTGCGATCGCCGCACCCAACATCACCACCAGCACCGCTACTACCAACCGAAAACGGATCGATTTCATAAACTCTCACTCCTCAAGATCGGTTCCGTACAGACGCCATTCTCCGGGAACCTCGGGTTCTCTTGCGTACATTCATAGGAACACGGTTCCCAACAAAAAAGTGGTAAAAAGTGAGTCAATCCGAGTAAAGTTTTGTCAAAGCCGAACCCACTTGGGTACCATCGGGTTAGTGCGTAAAGGTTTGACAATTCTTTACCGCTGGCGGCCTGCGGTCTGGTGCACAATGAAAGCTAAGATGGAACGAATTCTGGTCATCGACGATGACGTCGAACTGTGCACCCTGGTGGGCGAATACCTGCAGGCCGAGGGATTCGTGGTGGAATCGGTGCACGACGGCGAGAACGGACTGCAGCGCGCTACTGCCGGAGGCTACCTGCTCGTTGTGCTGGATGTGATGTTGCCCGGTATCAATGGTTTCGAGGTGCTGCGCCGGATCCGCGCCACTTCCCGCCTGCCAGTGCTTTTGCTCACCGCTCGCGGGGAAGATGTGGATCGCATCGTGGGTCTGGAAATCGGCGCCGACGACTATCTGCCGAAGCCTTTTAACCCGCGGGAACTGGTGGCCCGCATTCGAGCCATCCTGCGACGCACCCGCAGCGACAAGTCGGCTCCGTCGCCACCAGAGATTGTGCGCGTCGGTGAGATTGAGCTCGATCCCGCCACACGGAGCGTACGCCGTGACGGTCAACCCGTCGACCTGACCTCGGTGGAATTCAATTTGTTGGAAGTATTGCTGCGCGAGGCCGGACACGTGGTCCCGCGCGAGCGTCTGGTAAATGCTGTCCTCAGCCGCAAGTTCTCGCCGTTTGACCGGAGCATTGACATGCACGTGAGCAAAGTCCGCAAGAAGCTCGGAGATACCGACGCCGACGAGCACATCAAAACGATCCGGGGTGTAGGCTATATCTTTGCCCGTCCGCGGGAAAAGACGGGCGAGAAGGTAAAAGCCACGTCATGAAGAGCCTGTTCCTCAAAATTTTTCTTTCCTTCTGGATGGCCTTTGCTCTGTTTCTTGTGCTCGCGATCCTGGTCACGCTGGCGTTCCGGCCCCGGAGCTCAAGCTGGGAAGGCCTTCTCGCCACCGCTTTGAACGACTCGGTAAGTGCTTATGAACAGAGAGGCACGGCGGGGTTAGGCGAATATTTCGATAATCTGGAGAAGACGCAGCACGTCCGCGTTTTTCTCTTCAATGAAAACATGGAGGAGATTTTGCACCGGGGCGCGCCGGAGTGGGCACTGCGGGTCGCGAAAGGAGGACCGCGGGTGCCGCACGAGGGCTTTGTTTTTCCCGCTCCGCCCCCTGTGTTGCGTGATTCACGCGCTTCCTCGGACGGATTGCATCGTTACACGCTGGTGCTGTCTCCTCCGCCTGGGCCACGCTTGTTTCTCGGTCCACGGGGATTGCCCGTTCCTGGTCTCATCATCGCTGTTATCTCCTCTGGGCTCGTCTGCTACTTGCTGGCGTGGTTCTTGACCATGCCAATCGTGCGTTTGCGCGCGGCAACTCGTCAACTAGCCGCGGGCGATCTCACCGCACGGGCCGGTGCTCCGAATGTCACCAGACGCGACGAAGTCGCGGGATTGATGAGGGACTTCGACACGATGGCAGAACGGCTGGAGAACCTGGTGAAGGCGCAATCCCGCTTGCTCAATGACATTTCGCACGAACTGCGCTCGCCGCTGGCCCGGCTGAATGTCGCTTTGGGCTTGGCTCGACAACGCTCCAACCCGGAAAGCGCCATTATGCTCGATCGCATCGAGCTCGAGGCCGGACGCCTGAACGAACTGATTGGACGCCTGCTCACGTTGGCCCGCCTGGAAGACGGCGAGCAGCACGTTCCCGCCACGCCGGTTTTGCTCGATGAAGTGGTGCTCAACGTGGCCGAAGATGCTGAGTTCGAAGCGCAGGCACGGCGGTGCCACGTAAACAGCGAGATTGCTGCAGGAAGCTGGGGAGTGCGTGGAGATGTGTCGCTGCTGCACAGTGCCATCGAGAACGTTGTGCGCAATGCCATCCGTTACACGCGCGAAGGCACCACGGTTGAGATTAATCTGGAGAGAACGAGTGCTGCTGGCGGTCAGGAAGCAGTGGTCCGTGTCACCGACTGCGGCTCCGGCGTTCCCGCCGATGCACTCGAAAAGCTGTTCCAGCCGTTTTACCGCCTGGATGACGCTCGCGGCCGGCAGACCGGAGGGGTTGGTCTGGGCCTGGCCATCACCGAGCGCGCCGTGCGCTTCCACGGTGGACGGGTCACAGCTACAAACCGGAGCGAAGGCGGACTTATGGTTGAAATTCATCTGCCTCTGATGCCGGCGAGCTTGACCCCAGTGTCCAGTGATCAGTGGCCAGTGTCCGGTGAGATTCCACTGACCGCCAATCGCGGATGACGGACCACTGACCACTGACCACTGCCTTCAGGCAACTCGCGGCCTCATCTGCGGTTCCAATAGTTCCGGGCGGTTGCTCTTCCGGCGCATTCCTGATACATAAATGGATGGCAATTCTCGCCCTCAAATAGTCTTCCCGCCGGTCTCTCGCGGCCGGGACGGATAAGCATGCTCATTAGGAGATAAACCAAAGAATGCGGACAAGGCTTACCTGGATTGTGGCGATTTTGACTCTGGTATCAATCGGGGTCCTGATGGCTTGTAGCTCTAAGTACACATCTTCGACCGACGGTTTGGTGGTTATGCCCAGCCAGGGTTCGCTGGTGATGGAGAGCTTTTCCCTCGACATAAACAACGGTCGCATGCAGGAGATCAATAACGTGAACGGTCCCCCGACGCCTGGACTACCCACGGCCATCATCCTTGATCCAGCTGGCGCATTTGCGTACGTGATCGTTACCCAGAATGCAGCCGTAACCGACGGTGGAGTTACGGGGATTGCGACGTTTCCCATAGCTTCCGATGGCAAGTTAGGGACGGCTACGACTTATCCGCTCAACAACGCCCAGGTCCTGGTCAACGGCCGGACTTCTACGGAGTCCGTCCCTGTGGTTCCCGTGGCCCTGACCATCGACTCTGCAGGAAAGCTTCTCTTCGTAGCCAACAGTGCCACCTCTGACAGTTCTGGGAACTCGGTACCGGGGTCGGTCTCAGTGTTCACCATCGGCAGCAACGCCACCTTGTCCGAGGTGGCAGGTTCACCCTTTGTGCTCCCGGTCGGCGGCGTCAACCTGCTCCCCACGCTTCCCCAAAATCCATGCACCGTTCAGGTCGGGTGCCCCAGTCCTCTGGCGCTTGCCTTGACTTCGACTGCCTATCCGCCGCTGTATTCGTATTGTTCAGGGTTTACGGCGCCCACGACGGAGAACCTCTATGTGCCAGATTCCATCGGCAACCAGCTGTTGAATTACTCGGTGTCATCGAGTGGCAACCTAACCTTGGTTCCCACGCAAACGAACGTCGGAGTTCCGACGGGCTATCTGCCAGACGGAGTGACCGTCGATCCCTGTAACCGGTTCGTCTACGTCTCGAACGGAAGTTCGAATGCCGCAACTGCAAATACGGTGAGCGCTTACACGATCTGTAGTGCCGTTTCGCTGCCCAAGTGCACGGAGGCAGACTATCGACTACTGCCGGTCAATGGTTCGCCCTTTCCTGTTTCCCCCGGCGATGGCCCTGGGCCGTTGGCGGTGGATGCTTACGGCAGTTTCTTGTACGTCGTGAATACCGCGTCGGGCCTGGTCTCCCAGTTCAGATTGAGCCCAACCACCGGTTCCCTGACACCACTTACCCCGCCGTTCGTGGCTGCAAGCATTGGAGCTAACTCGATCGCGATTCGCAGTAACGACAGTTGGGTGTTCGTGGCCAACAAGACGACTGCGACCCTCTCGCAATATGCCATCAATCTGGCGAATGGAAATCTGGTCGCGCTGACCCCGACTCAGACTTTTAACTATCCTTCGGGAGTGGCGGTGAAGTAGTTCGCGCCACTTTGTTCAAGCGCGATTCGCCGGATTGCGGGGTGACTACGTCGGAATCTTCAGAATCAGATAGGCGCCCACCAGGGCAAAGATCAGGTCGGGGGACCAGGCAGCCAGCGCCGGGGGCAGAAGGCTGATGTCCCCCATCGCCTCGGACAAACGCGACACGATGGTGTAGACCACGGCGATTCCTACCGCCACAGCGACTCCGGTGATCGCTCCCTTCTTGGCGGTTGACAGTGAAAACGGGACTGCGAGCCCGGCCATGATCAGCGTGATCAGCGGATAGGAGAGCTTCCGGTCTAGCTGTACCCGGAGCCGCACTACATCGAAGCCACTCTGCTGCAGATCGCGGATGTAGCGGCGCAGTTCCTCGTAGTTCATCTCGGAGTACTGTTTCACTTCCTTCTTAAAATAAGACGGAGCTTCGTTGAGTTCGGGGAAGGTGGAGACGTCGAAGGTGCGGTAACCGGCGATGGCGGCGCTGCGCAAGGACCGCTGCCAGCCTTGTTCGAAGATCCAGCGGCCCATGCTCTCGGCCCAATGGGCGCGCTCGGCGTGGATCCGCTGCGTAATCGCAAAGCTGCCGGGATCGATTTGGAAGATGGTGAGATTGGCAAACTGATCGCGGTCGGCATCGAAGAACTGGTAGTAGTAGATGTCGTTGTGCTGTCCGAAAATCCAGCGCCGGTCGGGACGCAGATAGGTCTGCGGCGGCTTGCCCTTGATCTGGTTGTGCAGCGCTTCCTGACGCTTGTTGGTATGGGGCAGGTAGAACTGGTCGGCAAAGAACAATCCCGCGGAGAGCACCGCGGCCGCGGCCAGCACCGGCGAGACGATACGGTAAACGCTGGTCCCTGTCGCCTTGATCGCCGTGATCTCATTGGACCGGTTCATCAGACCGAAGGTGATCAGCACGGCCAGCAGCATTATTAGAGGAGCAACGCTGTAGAGCAAGTACGGAGAAACGTTGAGCAGATACTCCGCCACGACAATCGCCGGCGTCTGATTGCGCAGAATGTCCCCGAGCAACTCGAACAGCGTGAACACCAGCAGCAGAACGAGGAACGTCGCCACGATCATCCCCAGGTAGAGGAAAAAATCGCGCAGCACGTAGTCATCGAGCAGGGTGGGGAAACTTGCGCTGAAGACTCGGCGCCGCGTGGAGACGCGCTCGAACGCGTTACCATCTCTGCGCCTGTGCCTGCGGTCGCTTGCAGGAGCGTTCGGAAGCTCACCGCGCTTCCATCCCAGCCGAATCGCCGACAGCGATAAAGGGCGCCGCTCGGCCTGCCACAGCAAAAACAAGGCCGCGGCAAAGAACACTATGTTGGCCAGCCACGCCCCGAAAACGGGGCTTACTCTCCCCTGCTTGGCCAGCGAAACTCCGATTAGAGAAATAAAGTAATAGACGAAGACCAGCACAATGGTCAGGACGAATCCGCCGGACTTGCCGCTCTTCTTCGACGAAAGTCCCAGAGGGATTCCGACCATGGCAAGCACCAGACAAGCCGTGGGCAGGGCGAACCGGTTGTGAAACTCGATGCGGTACAGACGCGCCGACACCGGATCAATGCTGGCAGCGCGATCATGCAGTTCCCATGTGCTGACGGCTTTGACTGGAGTCTGCTCGTCCGCTTTGTTTTCCGACGAAGCTAGTTCGATCGGGATATCGGTTTGCCGAAAGGTCGAGATCTGGTAATGGTCGGCTTGTGCCGGGTCCGTTTCGTGCGTGGAGCCCTCTTTCAGGTGGAGATGCAGGCGATCTTGCCCCTCAGGGACGAGGATGCCTTCGCGGGCCAGTGTAATACGCGGATTGGAGGCATCTGAGATGTCCGCAAGAAAGACTCCATCCCAAACCGCGCCACCCTGGGCGCTATGGACGTCCTGTACGTAGAGCACGAGCTTTGGAAAGCCCTCATAAAAAACTCGGGGCTGCACTTCATAGGAGGCCTGCGCGCCTTTGAGTTGATCCTCGAGTCGCCCCAACGACGCCAGCGACCACGGCGCAAGATAAAGGCCATTGACCAGCGCGAGCATCCAGGCTCCGGCAACAAATATCGCCAGCACTCGCCCGAAGCTCCACACCCCCATGCCGCTGGCCCGCATGGCAGTGATTTCGCTGTCAGCGGCGAGCCGGCTCAGGCCGATCAGAATCCCCACCAGCACACTCATGGGGATGGTATAGGTGAGTGCGAAGGGGACGGTGTAGAAGAAAATCTCGGCCACGCTGGGCAGCGGCGCGCTCGCCCGGACAACGAGTTCGAGGATGCGTCCCAGATCGCGCGTGAACAACACAAAGGTGAAGATCGCCGCGCCGATGAGGGCGTGCGAGGTTACTTCACGGAGAATGTAACGGGTAAGGATGCGCATGATGACGCGCTAAAGGCAGCATAGCACGGTGGTTAAGGCCAGCCTTGCCGGCGCAGTGCAGTCATGGTAAGATTTCCTTGTTTCCTTGAATCAGGTTATCATGCTAGCTAAAAAGACTGTCAAGAACCAAATTACACTTCCCAAGAAGGTGGTCACCCGTTTCGGAGGCGTGGAATACTTCGATGTGAGCACCGACGGGGAGTGCATAATCCTGCGTCCGCTCCAAATGAGCCGCGCAGATGAAGTGCGCGCCCGGCTTGCCCAACTCGGTATTAACGAACAGGGTGTTGCAAACGCCGTTTCGTGGGCGCGCAAAAAGGCGTGAGCCGACGCGTGGTCTATGACACGGCGACCGTTGTGTCGGCGCTCTTATTTGCGAATGGCCGCTTGGCTTGGCTCCGGCAGCATTGGCGCCAAAGCGGCTGCGTTTCGCTGATCTCCCGCGCGACCGCAGCAGAACTCACGCGGGTTCTCCGTTACCCAAAATTCGGGCTCTCCCCCGATGATGCCAGAGAACTGCTGGGTGATTATCTTCCTTTCTGCGAAGTGATTGAGCGGACGGAAAAATGCGCAGTAGTTTGCCGGGATCCCACTGACCAACCTTTTCTAGATCTCGCCCAGAGCGGTGACGCTGACCTGCTGGTGAGCGGCGATCAAGATTTGCTGGTGCTGGCTGGGCAAACCAGGTTTCTGATAGAAACTCCCGAAGCCTATCGCCGCGGACTATCCCGCACGCCGTAGTCGTTTGCGCAGTACGAGAAACATAAGGTGCCGCAGCTTCGTGGTAGGCGGAAAATGGCTGGAGGTTCCTGTGAATTCGTTGTCAAAATAAATTCAAACGAGCCTCGTAGATTCTGAGTTCCCTTGCATGCATTTCGGACGAGAATCGGGGTATCCCCCTCCCCCCTCCCATCACTGGAATCATCACGTTAGCAGGAAATTCTCCGTAAAATCCGGATGTCAAAGAACTTAAGTACTAAAATCCGTGAAAGAAAGGACTTAGAGGTGCGACGACGCGGGTTCACCCGACTGTCACGGCCTCGACCATGAGTACGCGATTTCGATGACGGCACAAGGTCAGATGTCACGCGGGAGGTGTGGAAAAATCCTGGGAGCGAACGATGCGGGTTTTGGGTGATAACGCCTGTTAGCGTCAACAACGACCGTCAAGTACTTCGGGACTTCAAACGCTCCACGACGGAGTCTAGCACGGGATACACGATGAAGACCTCTAACGGCCCTATGATGGCAATCAGAAGGAGGGGTACTTTTTCCATTCGCGACAAAATCGGCAAGAGAATCACGAAATGTGCAACCAATAGTACGAACCAAATAGCCCAAAATGACCACAGCCGCCGAAGTCGCCAGCGGCCCTTGACCGCATTTCCAAAAACAAGCGCGGCCGTCCCAATCGTTACAAACCAGTCGTTCTTGAAGTTTGGCTTCTCGCCCTTCCTTCCCAAGTAGACTCCGTAACCTATCGCGACCGCAGCGACGAGCAGAGCGATTGCTATGTACAGCAACAAATCCCTAGCAGCATGTTCGCGGCGTTTCATTTTCATCGCCTTTGACAAATTAATCCTACACTTTGGCTCGCAGACAACTGGTGTAAAATATCCATGCACTTACTGAGTTGCTCTTTATCCTGTTTAAGCTCTCTTCAGAAACAGCGCCGAGAGCGGCGGCAGCGTGAGTTTCAGCGAATGCGGCCGGCCGTGGGCCGGTTCGTCCTCGGCATTTACTCCGCCCAGGTTGCCCACGCCGGTGCCACCGTATTCCAAAGCGTCGCTGTTCAGCAGTTCGCGCCAATAGCCGCCTTCGGGCACGCCCACACGATAGCCAACCCGCGGGATCGGCGTGAAGTTACAGACGATGAGTACGGTGTCTTTTGGCGACTCACTCTTTCGAAGCAGCGAAATCGTGCTGGTCAGGTTGTCGTTGCAATCCACCCACTCGAAGCCCGCGGGATTGGTATCAAGCAAGTGCAGGGCGGGCTCGCTGCGGTAGACCCGGTTCAACTGCGCAACCCAGTTCTGCAAACCACTGTGCGTTGGATATTGAAGGACGTGCCACTCCAGGCTGCTATCATGCGCCCACTCGCGGACCTGGCCAAACTCGTCGCCCATGAAAAGCAATTTCTTGCCGGGCTGGGCGAACATATAAGCAAACAAGAGCCGCAGGTTGGCAAAGCGATCGCGTTCACTGCCCTGCATCTTACCGATCAAAGATCCCTTGCCGTGCACGACCTCGTCGTGCGACAGCGGCAGCACGAAGTTTTCCTGAAACGAATACAGCATGCGAAAGGTGAGCTTGCTGTGGTGGTATTTCCGGTGAATGGGATCCTGCTTGAAGTATTCAAGCGTGTCGTGCATCCATCCCATATCCCACTTCAAGCCGAAGCCGAGGCCGCCGAGATAAACCGGTCGCGAAACCATAGGCCAGGAGGTCGATTCCTCCGCGGTGGTTTGGATGTCAGGATGCTCTTTATAGGCTTCCTGATTAAAACGCCGGAGAAATTCGATGGCCTCAAGATTCTCCCGCCCGCCGAACTTGTTCGGAATCCACTCGCCCTGCTTGCGTGAATAATCCAGATAGAGCATGGAGGCGACCGCATCCACGCGCAGGCCGTCGATGTGATACTTGTCGAGCCAGAACATCGCGCTCGACATCAGAAAGCTGCGGACCTCGCTGCGGCCGTAATTAAAGATGTGCGTCTTCCAGTCGGGATGAAATCCTTGCCGCGAGTCGGCATGCTCATACAGGTGCGTCCCGTCGAAATAGGCCAGGCCGTGGGCGTCGGAAGGGAAGTGCGAAGGCACCCAGTCGAGGATCACAGCGATGCCGCGCTGGTGCAGGTAGTCGACCAGATACATGAAATCCTGCGGCGTGCCATAGCGCGAGGTGGGGGCGAAATAGCCGGTGGTCTGATATCCCCAGGAACCGTAGAAGGGATGCTCCATCACCGGCAGGAATTCCACGTGGGTGAAGCCCATGCGGTTGACGTACTCTGCAAGGCGAGGCGCAGTCTCGCGATAAGTAAGCGGACGATTGTGCTCCTCGGGCACACGCATCCAGGAACCCAGGTGAACTTCGTAAATCGACTGCGGCGCGCGCAGGGAATTGCGCGCGCCACGCTTCTCCATCCACTCGCGATCGTTCCACTGATAGTCAAGGTCCCACACCACGGAAGCCGTGCGAGGAGGTTTCTCGTGGAGCACGCCGAGCGGGTCGGCTTTGTCGACGCGGTAGCTGTGCCGCCGCGACTCGATGTGAAACTTGTAGAGCGCGCCTTTGGTCACACCGGGGATAAACCCTTCCCAGATGCCCGAGCCACCGCGCGGCACTAGCAGGTGCGTCTGGGGATGCCAGTTGTTAAAGCTGCCGATCACCGAAACCTGGCGAGCGTTAGGCGCCCACACGCTGAAGACGGCGCCGTCGAGTTCATTGCGCCTAACCAGATGCGCACCCATCGTCTCCTGCATGCGATAGTTGCTGCCCTCGTTGAACAGGTAAAGATCCTGATCCGAAAGAAGCGTGATGCGGTCAGAAGCGGCGGGGATAGGTGTTTCCGGCATTTTCCGAGTTTCCAGTGTACCGGAAGACCCACAGGCAGGCCGAATCTCCCATGCTAGACTTTCTCTTCCAACCATGCCTGCCCTGCGTCTGATCTTTCTCTGGCACCAGCACCAGCCTTTCTACAAGGATCTGGTGACCGGCGAGTATCGCCTGCCCTGGGTACGCCTGCATGCTTTGAAAGATTATTACGGCATGGTGAAGCTGCTGGACGAGTTTCCTAATGTCCACCAGAATTTCAATCTGGTGCCATCGCTGATTACACAGATTCAGGATTACGTTGCCGGCACGGCGCAGGATCCGTTCCTGACCGTGGCGGCCAAGCCAGCCAAGGATCTGACTCAGAAGGAGCGGAGGTTCGCACTGCAGTATCTTTTCCAGGCGAACCACGCCAACGTGATCGGGCGTTATCCGCGCTATCGGGAACTGCTCGAGCAGTTCCGCGAGCACGGCTATGTGCCCGAAAAGGCGGAGAAATACTTTGAAACCCAGCATTTCACAGACCTGCAAGTGCTGTCGCAAATTGCCTGGTTCGACGAATTCTTTCTGGAAGACAAAGACGTTGCCGAGCTGATCAAGAAAGAACGCAACTACTCGCTCGAAGATCAGAGTTTCGTGATTAAGCGTGAACGGGAACTGCTGGGTAAGGTTCTGCCGGCCTATGCCGATGCCGCGAAAAAAGGATCGATCGAGATTTCGGCAACGCCTTTCTACCATCCGATTCTGCCGCTAGTCTGCGACACCAATGCGGGAGCGGCTTCCACGCCAGGGTTGCCTCTGCCGCAAAACCGGTTTCGTCACCCTGAGGACGCCCGCGAGCAACTGGTGCGCGCTCTCGACCTTCATCAACAAGTATTTGGAGTGCGGCCGCAGGGCGTATGGCCGTCGGAGGGCAGCGTCTCGGAAGAGGTTCTGGCGATTGCGCACAGCCTCGGGATCCAGTGGATGGCCACCGACGAAGGGGTGCTCGGCCGCAGCACCGGAGTCTTCTTTGCGCGCGACGGAAACGGCCGCCTGCCCGCGCATCTGGCGGAGCGGCTGTACAACATTCACCGCTATGAGAACGGCCAGACCGCCATGCACATGGTCTTCCGCGACCACACAATTTCGGACCTGATCGGCTTCGTCTATTCGGGGATGGATCCAGGCGACGCAGCCGGGCACCTGCTGCACAACATCAAAGAGGCGGCTCAGCCGGTGCTCGCGCAGGGGCGTGACGCCGTGGTGTCGGTGATTCTCGACGGCGAGAATGCCTGGGAATATTACCCCAGGTCGGGCCGTGAGTTTCTGCGGCGCTTTTACGACGCTCTGCAGCGCGAGGCAGGCCTGGAAGCAGTTACGGTCTCCGAGGCGATTGCCCGCCAACGCGACATCGCGCCGTTAAAGTCCCTGGTGCCGGGGTCGTGGATCAATGCGAACTTCAACGTCTGGATCGGCGCTCCCGAAGACAATCGCGCCTGGGACTACCTGCATCACGCACGCGAGTCCTATGCGCAGCATGCGGCCCACGCCAGCGAGGCGCAGCGTAAGCTGGCCTTCGAAGAAATCCTGATCGCCGAGGGCAGCGACTGGAACTGGTGGTATGGACCCGAACATCACTCCGCCAATGACCGTGACTTTGACGAGCTCTACCGCAAACATCTCTCCAACGTTTATCAGGCACTGGGAGCGACCCCGCCAGATTATCTCGCTCAGCCGATTACGGCAGGCGAGGTGCGACCAGCCTTCACGCCGCAAACGCACTACATCCATCCCCGCGTCACAGGGGACATGATTCGTTACTTCGAATGGATGGGCGCGGCCATCTTCACCGCCGACCAGCGCGCCGGCGCCATGCACGGGAAACAGTTTCTGCTGGATTCTGTTTACGCCGGGATCGACACCGCTTTTGTTTATGGGCGATTGGATTTTGCCGGGGCGGTGCCGGAGATGGAGTTCGATCTGGTCGTGAACCTGGAATCTTGGGCGAGCGGAGAAGCGCGTCCACGCCGGGCGTTGCGGCTCGATGCCAAAGTACAAGACCGCAAGCTTACGGGATGGAAGGTCGACGGGCGGGAAGAATCGTCGTCATTCTCTTCCGGCGTTGCTGCAGCCCAGGGGGAAGAGATCGCCAAGGCGGCTCTGATCCGCAACTTCGAGTTCCGCTTGCCGCTGAGATGGCTGCTCGCGGTGCCCAGTTCGGCCGCGGCCTCTCCGGCCGCCGATCACCCGCCCGCGGCCGCCGCGATTGCGCCGACCAGCCGGCTGCGGCTGCGCTTCAGCCTTTGGCAGAACCGTCTGCCCGTAGACGCGTTGCCGGTGGAGGGTTGGATTGAGCTGCACCTGGTGAGCGAGTCGGAGTTGCATTCGGGAATATAGCTTCGTCAGCCGCTCTAAAGAAAAACGCCGGAAGCATTCGCTTCCGGCGCGATTCACAAAGTCAAGAATGGCCTACTGTCCCGCGCTGGCCACCGCCGGGGTCATCGCCAGCGGGCGGTTCAATTCAAGCGTGAGCTGAGTACCCGCCATCAGCGTGGCCGAGCGATGCTTGCTGAGCCAGTGAACGCTGGTTGAACCCGCACCAACCACTCCGCCGATTAGGATTCCCGGGGGGCCGCCGATGAGCCCGCCGACCAGCATGCCACCGGCGGTGCCGGCGCCGATTTCTATCTGGTCGCCACGGTCGTGACCTGATCCCTTAAATGTACCTTCCTGGTTGACATCGGTGCCGCGCCCGACATTGGTGTCGACCAGCGTGGCATCGAGAAAGAAGCGTTCGCCGGTCGGCAGGATCAGGGCTTCGGGCAGAATTCCGATAGTCGGTTTGCCCGCAATGCGACGCGGTTCAGTCACCTTGGTCACGCGGCCTTCCACCATGGCTCCGGCAGGAATCACCGTCTTGCCGTTGAGCATCACAGCCTGCGTCAGGCGTGCCTGGAAGGGGTCGCCAGCCTTGTTACTGAAGGTCGCGAGGGTTGTCTGCAACGTGACCATCAGGGCTGTGCCGGCGGGCACGGGCGAATCGGTTTGTGCCGCAGCGGTCGTAATTATGCCAGAGCACGCCAGCAGCAAAGCGCAGGGTAGAACCGTCCACTTCTTCATGACTCCTCCTCAGATCTTCCAACCCGTAAAGCGATCGATTGTTGCTTTGACTTTAGACCAGGCAGATAGCTGGGACAATAAGCGACCCAGTCAGGGAACCAGAGAAGATAAGGGTCGGACATGATCTGGTTCAGGATTTGGGGATGGAATGAGGCCTGCGCGAGAATCCACGGTGAAGCGCCGACTCGATCAGTCGGCGCCGGCGGCAGTTCCTGCGGCCTTACGAGTCGTGGAGTGCTCGATGACGGCCCCCAGGCGGGAGGTTATCGCTTCGAGCACCTGGAGGTCGTCTCTGGTGAAGGCATCCTGACGGGCGCGATAGAGGGCCAGCACCGCGGCTACCCCGGCGCTGCCTTCGAGCGGCACTGCCAGAGCAGAACGCAAAGTGCTGTATTGCGTGGGGTTGTTGAGATATCCGGGTTCCACCGACGGATTGCCGTTCAGGATGGGCTTGTGATTTTGGGCCACCCAGCCTGACAAACCTTCACCAAGCGGAATCCTCAGCGAAGAAAACAGACGGAAGTTTTCGCCGCTGACAAACTCCGCCGCGAGAAGATTGTTCTTGCGAAGGTAGACCGCCATGGAGTCATGCGGCACCAAACGCTTCAGACGAGCCGAAAGCAGCGAAAGGATGTCGTCAAGGCTGAGCGAATCTTTGAGTCCGCGGCTGAGATCGGAAAGACTCTGTGCCTGCTGGCTGGCCGCGGCCATACGTTCCGCGAAGTCCGCGAGCGGCGATGTAGTTTGGGTTGCTTCGGCGGATTCGGCGAAGCCCGCGGCCGGCGCGAGTCCACGCTCCACCTTGATGTCAGTGGAAAGTTTCGGCGGCACTTGCAAAGGCTGGAGGCGTGCGAGTTTCTCCCACTCCACGTAGCGACTCTGCAAGATGGCGACCACTTTGGGATCGAAGGCGCCCCCGGCTTCGGAAGCGACCTTGGCCATAGCTTCACTAAGCGGCAGGGCTTTGCGATACTGGCGGTCCGATGCGAGCGCGTCCAGGCAGTCGACCGCCGAGAGGATGCGGGCTCCGACTGGGATCGCTTCACCAGCCAGGCCGTTCGGATAACCGCTGCCGTCCCATTTCTCGTGATGGGCGCGCACGATGGGCACGACTGGATAGGGGAAGTCTACTTGTTCAAGGATCTCCGCTCCCACGGTGGGATGGATCTTCATCTTGTCGAACTCTTCCGGTGTAAGCTTGCCGGGCTTCGAGATAATGTGTTCGGGAACCGCAAGCTTCCCGATGTCGTGCAGAACCGAAGCGGCCCGCAAAGCTTCAGTTTCGTCTTCGTTCAAACTCATCTCGCGGGCGAGTTCCATGGCATAAATGCGGACCCGTTGCAGGTGTTCCCCGGTCGTTTGATCCTTGGCCTCGATGGCCAGGGCAAGAGCCTCGATGGTTCGCAAGTGAAGGTTGGAAACTTTTTCCGCGTGCTGTTTCTCCGCTTCCAGCTTGCCCAGATAAAGACGATACGAACGGTACAAGAGATAAATCGGCGGCAACACGAGAAGAGAAGCTTGCCATCCGATGTGCTGGTTCAGGAAGCTGACTAACCCGGCGATGGCTGCTCCCACCAGATAGTAGGGAAACAGCCAGAGATAACTTCCCGTCCAGACTTTCGGGACCGGCTTGTCTTCCGTCAGGCCTATAATGGCGGACATCGCCGCCGTGCCGAAAAGGAAGTGCGTGACTGCCGCGACCAGCAAAGCGAGCGATCCGGGACGATGGAGAACACTGCGGGAAACGAGCTGGTAGGCGCCGTACGCGGCCGCACTGCAGACCGTGACGTGCGACAGATTGAAAACCAGTTGAACCAGCTTCAGCTTCCGCGCCGGCCTCCAGTAGAACTGGGCCAGCGTGCTCACCAGGCCGATCAGCAGCGTCTCCGGCAAACTCATTTCTAATATGCCGATCAGCGTGAACAGGAAATTCATCGAAAGCGTGCCTTCTATGCCGGGCAGAGTAACTTTGAAGCACGAGGCGAGCAGAGCGGCGGCCAGGTAGCAGACGAACTTAGCCGGATCCGTGGATTGCCAGTGAAAGAACGCCAGAACGAAGCAGCCGAAGGCCGCGAGCGCCATTCCCGCGATAAACGCACGAGCGCCAATTTGACGTGCCCATGACATTGGGATTCCCCCTAGATTCTTGCTGAAATGAGAGGTCAATGTCCGCCCAAAACGGGCTCCACGGGTTACCACCGTGCAAACCCTGTGCGGCTGCATGGGACAAGTTGTCCTCGGCCCACCAGCGTGGGACAAGCTGTCCCACCGACCCTCAAACCAAGTCGGCTAACTCCTTGATTCGGAAGCACGCGCCGATCCTGCTTTGGCCCTCCGGCTGCACTTCTACCCTTGGAATTAGCTCCATCGCTGGGCGGCGGTGTCGCTGCCCTTGAGGGGATATGAAAAGACTTCTGGTCATTCTGTTGCTGTTGCTCGCCACCGGAACGCTGGCCAATGCCGACAACTCCAAAATCTCGCCCGAACTGCAAGGCGCTGCGTCGACCCAGCAGGTACAAGTAATCGTGCAATACGCACCCGGAACGCAGGTGACTTGCAGCGGGCTGCTCGGCCTTGTCGACTGCCTGGTGAACGACGTTGTGAATCTTGGAGGCAAGATCTTGGGACAGTTGCCGCTGATCAACGGCATCGTTGCTCAGCTCGATGGCAACGCCATCCAGAGCCTCTCGAACCACTCGAACGTCGTCTACATCAGTTCAGATCGTCCACTGGCGCCGTCGCTCAGCAATGCCGCCGTTGCGGTGAACGCACCCTTCGCGTGGCAGTCGAACTATACCGGGGCGGGTGTTGGTGTGGCGCTGATTGATAGCGGCGTGAGCAATCACACAGATTTGAATATGGGCATTCTCCCGCTCTCGCGAGTCGTGTATCAACAGTCCTTCGTGCCCGGAAACTCGAGCTCCAATGACCAATACGGCCACGGCACTCACGTCGCAGGGCTGATCGCGGGAGATGGCCTAAGTTCCACTGGCCCGATCTACAGCAAGACATTCAAAGGAATCGCTCCCGGCGCAAGCATCGTGAACTTGCGAGTGCTGGACCAGAACGGCGCAGGCACCGATAGCGAAGTGATCGCGGCTATCAACGAAGCGATCTCTCTTAAGTCTCGCTACAACATTCGTGTGATTAACCTTTCGCTGGGCCGTGCCGTATATGAGACCTACACGCTGGATCCTCTGTGCCAGGCCGTCGAGCAGGCCTGGAAAAATGGAATTGTGGTGGTTGTGGCTGCGGGCAACAACGGTCGCTATCAGCCCACCGATGGTTATGCCACGGTTACATCGCCCGGCAACGATCCGTATGTCATCACTGTGGGCGCCATGAAGCCCATGGGCACTCCCACGCGAGTCGACGACCTGATCGCCAGCTACAGCTCGAAAGGGCCAACCGTGGTTGATGCGGTCGTAAAGCCCGACATCGTTGCCCCCGGCAACCTGTTGACCTCGCTGGAGGCGCCGAATTCCACTCTCTACAACGAACTTCCCGGCAACCAGGTTCCCGACAGCTACTACGTGAAGGGCGGCAGCAGTGCAATCTCTTCCACCTACTTCACCTTGAGTGGAACCAGTATGGCTACGGGAATCGTCAGTGGAGTCGTTGCTGATCTATTGCAGAAGAGTCCGAAGCTCACTCCCGACCAGGTGAAGGCCCGGCTGATGCTGACGGCATACAAGACGTTTCCTGAATTCAGCAGCACGACCGATCCCACCACGGGGATCACCTACACCGACCAATATGACGTCTTCACCATCGGAGCTGGCTACGTGGATGTTGAGGCCGCGCTGAACAGCACCGCGGTGGCGAAAGGGACAGCGATGTCTCCCATTGCCACATTTAACTCGACCACCGATCAGGTGACCATGACCGACGATCCTTCGGCGGTTTGGAATACGTCATCGACGTGGTCCAACGCGGCAGTGTGGGGCGCTTCACAGTTCGTCACCGGCACGTCAGGAGCGTCAGGCAGCACCCTAGCCTCGAACAGCACAACCTCGGGCAGCAACGTCCTCTGGGGTAGCAATGTTCTGTGGGGCTCCGACGCAGTGTGGGGCAGCAATGTACTCTGGGGTTCCAATGTGCTCTGGGGTTCGAATGTCCTGTGGGGCAGCAACGTACTGTGGGGCAGTAACGTGCTCTGGGGAAGCAACGTATCGGGCGGGGAGAACTAGACGAAGGCGAACTCCTTCCGGCGTCATCCCGATCTCCCGCGCCTACACCGGCGGGCCGCTACCCCGTGAACTGTGTTCCATTACCGTAATCTTCCTTCCGCTATAATCAAAGGCTTCGGAATCACTGCATGGGCAAGAACTATAGAGGCGTCGGCTATTTAACTGGCCGGCGTCCGAGCTTCCATTCGGACCTTTCCAGCAACGCTGTGCGTGTGGACGACGATTCCCGAGCAATGAATTTAGATAAGGACGGTAAGACCTTTATGACGAATATTGGAGCAATCATTGGGCGCGAGGTGCTGGATTCGCGCGGCAATCCTACGGTAGAAGCGGAAGTGCAACTGTTGAACGGAGCGATTGGCAGCGCCATCGTGCCCAGCGGAGCGTCGACCGGCGAGCACGAGGCCGTCGAACTGCGCGACGGTGACAACGCGCGTTTTCTAGGGAAAGGCGTGCTCAAGGCGGTGGAGAACGTAAATGGCGAGATCGCGGACGCGCTGGCGAATCTCGACGCCGCCGATCAGCGCGCGCTCGATCAAAAGATGATTGAGCTGGACGGCACGGAGAACAAGAGCCGGCTGGGCGCGAACGCGATTCTGGCGGTCTCGATGGCGGCCGCGCGCGCGGCCGCAGCGGAATACGGCCTGCCGCTCTATCGTTATCTCGGCGGCGCCGGCGCAAACACTTTACCCACGCCCATGATGAACATCCTCAACGGTGGCGCGCACGCCGACAACAATGTTGATTTCCAGGAATTCATGGTCATGCCCGTGGGCGCGCCTTCGTTTTCCGAGGCGTTGCGCTGGGGCGTGGAAGTCTTCCACACGCTCAAGGGCGTGCTGAAGAAGCGAGGCTACAACACCGCGGTAGGCGACGAAGGCGGATTCGCGCCTTCCGTGAAATCGAACGTCGAGGCCATCGAAGTTGTGCTGGAAGCGATTCAGCAGGCCGGCTACAAGCCGGGAGACGAGATCGCAATCGCTCTCGATCCCGCCGCCAGTGAGTTCTATCAGGACGGCAAGTACGTCTTCAAAAAGTCCGACAAATCCGCCAAGAGTTCCGACGATATGGTGAGGTTCTGGGCGAAGTGGGTGAAGGACTATCCCATCGTCTCGCTGGAGGATGGTTTATCCGAAGACGACTGGGACGGTTGGCAAAACCTGACCAAAGAACTCGGCGGCAAGATTCAACTCGTAGGCGACGACCTGTTCGTCACGAACGTTCAGTTTCTGCAGGAGGGAATCGACAAGGGTGTCGCCAATTCAATTCTGATCAAGGTCAATCAGATCGGGACCGTCAGCGAAACTCTCGACGCCATCGACCTCGCGCGAAGAAACGGTTACACGTCAGTGATCTCGCATCGCTCCGGCGAAACTGAGGATACCTTCATCGCCGACCTCGCCGTAGCCACCGGCGCGGGTCAGATCAAGACCGGATCAGCCTCGCGCACCGATCGCATCGCCAAATACAACCAGTTACTACGGATTGAGGAAGAGTTAGGAGGTTCAGCAAGGTTTTTGGGGTTGAAGGCGCTGAATTACAAAGGGTGAAGGCAGATATCTTGAAGGCATGGAGTGTTTATGCGATTTAAGTCGTTGCTGTGTGCGAGTTTTATCGCTCTCGCCTTGTCGGCCGGAGCACAGTCCGCCGGCGCGCAGACCGCGGTGTCGATCGCTCCGGATGCGGCGTCGAAGGAAGACGTCAAGAAACTCTTTGACGTCATGGCCAGCCGCGAGCAGATGACCCAGATGATGAAACAGGTGTTCACGCAGATGCGCAGTCTGAACCGCGACGAGATTAAGAAACGGCATCCTGACATCACCGATGCCGACCTCGCACGTATGGACCGCGAGTCGGAGGATCTCCTCAAGAACTTTCCCCTGGACGAGATGCTGAGCGACATGATCCCGATCTACCAGCGGCACTTTACCAAGACCGAGATTGACGCCTTGACGGTCTTCTACTCTTCGCCGGCGGGGCAGAAGTTTCTCCACGAGATGCCCGCGGTGACCGCAGACACCATGCGGACGGTGTATCCGCGAATCCAGACGGAGATCGAGGCTGCTCTCAAGCGGGCGGAAGAGAAGACGAATTCACCGCAGAAGTGAGGCATGATTGCGAGCAAGGATGGCTCGGTCATACGCCACGAGATGTTCTGCCACATATGCAGTCCACCGGGAGAACCAATGGCAGAGACGTTCGAAGCATATCGAACTCGAGTCCTAAGCTACCTTGGCGATGAGGAGCCCATCGGTGTACAACAAGCCACCCCATCGCAACTCGATCGGCGTCTGCTCGATGTCGCGCCCGCGGAGCTGATCCGGCGTCCTGCACCTGAAAAGTGGTCAATCGCCGAGATCGTAGCGCATCTGGCGGACGCGGAACTGGCGATGGGGTGGCGATTGCGAAACATGCTGGCGAATCCGGGCGTGGCCTTAACGTGGTGGGATCAGGACGTATGGGCGGAGCGCTTGGGTTACGCGCAGCAAGATGCGAGCCTTTCGGCAGGGGTCTTTCGGGCGCTGCGCGAGAGCAACCTGCGACTGCTGGAGTCGGTCCCGCGCGCTCGGTGGGTGGAGTGCTATGGGGTCCACGAGGTACGCGGACGGCAAACGGTCGAGGAGTTCGTCCGCTTGGAAGCGGCACACGACTTGAACCATCTTCGGCAGATCGACCGCATCCTGGGTGGGCGTATGTAGTGGCAGCCGTTTGGCTGCCAACTGGACGATCATCACGTCGGACACAGTGTTCAAAAGGTATCCAATCCGGGTAATCTGGTAGTTCAATCTGCGTTTATGAATCTCAGGCTCACCGCAGGATCCTCGCTTGCTGCGAGCTAAGAGCTAAACGCCAGGAGCTCAAAGCTTGTCTCGTCCTAAACCACTCGTTCTCATCATCCTCGACGGCTGGGGATACCGCGCCGAAACCAAGGCCAACGCCATCGCGCTGGCGCGCAAGCCCACTTACGATCGCCTGCTGCGCGAATATCCCAACACTCTGATTCATACCAGCGGACCTTTTGTCGGCCTGCCCGAGGGGCAGATGGGCAACAGCGAAGTTGGACACCTCAACATCGGCGCCGGGCGCATCGTTCACATGGACATAACCCGCATCGACCTGATGATCCAGAACGGCGAATTCTTCTCGCATCCCGTGCTGCTCGCGGCGATGAAGCATGCTCGCGCCGGCGACCGAAGACTGCATCTTTTCGGACTGGTCTCTGACGGTGGCGTGCACTCGCAGCAGGCTCATCTTTACGCGCTACTGAAGCTGGCGAAGCAGAACGGCGTAGACCGCGTCTTCGTGCACGCCTTCATGGATGGCCGCGACACTCTTCCGACCAACGGTGCCGGCTATCTCGAACAACTGCAGCAGAAAATGCGCGAGTACAACTCCGGCAAAATTGCCACGGTGAACGGCCGCTACTACGCGATGGATCGCGATCGGCGCTGGGAGCGCATTGCCAAGGCTTACAACGCAATGGTCTTTGCCGATGCCGAAGGCGGCAAAAGTGCGGACCCGGTGCAGGGGATGAAGGATTCATACAACCGGGGCGTCACCGATGAGTTTGTCATTCCGTTTGTCTGTACGGACAAAGATAAAAGCGGACAGCCCCTTGCCACCATTCGCGATGACGATGCTTGCATCTGCTTTAACTTCCGTGCCGACCGCGTCCGCCAGATCACACGCGCGCTGGCGCGCAACAGCGGGCTCAATGCGAAGGGCGGCGGCGATCTTCCGGGTGCCGCCGATCTCGACGCCACGATTCCCCGCGACCGCGTTCCGAAGAACTTAGATTACGTCTGCATGACCCAGTACGACAAAAACTTCAGCCTGCCGGTGGTGATTCCGCCGGAATCGATGGCAAACATCCTGGCCAACGTGATGGGTGGTCTCAACATGCGCAACCTGCGCGTAGCCGAGACCGAGAAGTACGCGCACGTTACTTACTTTTTCAATGGTGGCGTGGAGCAGCCGTTTCCCGGCGAAGAGCGTGTGATGGTGCAGTCACCGAAGGTTGCCACTTACGACCTGAAGCCGGAGATGAGCGCCGCTGGCATTGCTGATGCCGTGATCAAGGCCACTGAGGAAGGAACGTTTGACGTGCTCATCGTCAACTTCGCCAACGCCGATATGGTGGGGCACTCGGGCAAGATTGAACCAACGATCAAGGCAGTCGAAACGGTGGATGCCTGCCTGGGCCGCATCGAGACTGCTATTCGCGCCAGGGGCGGCGCCATGCTGATCACAGCCGATCATGGCAATGCCGAGATGATGATCGATCCCGTGACCGGCGGTCCGCATACGGCGCACACGACCAATCCAGTGCCCTTCATCGTGGTTGCAGAAGATGCGCGAAAATTCACCCTGAAGCCCAACGGCTCGTTGCGGGATATTTCACCCACCATGCTGGGAATGATGGGCGTCGATGAACCGAAAGAGATGACGGGGACGGATCTGCGCGCGTTTGTGAAGGAATTCGCCTAGGACGAGCACATGCACCGGGGTAAACGTCACGGTCGTCATGCCTAAGATCATAGCGCCGATCCTTTCAACGTCAAAAATCCTGATGCTCCCCCTCGTGCTACAGTTTTCTCGCGGACATTTGTGTTCGCCTGAAACTCCATGGAACCGCGACTGATATGGATTAATCTGCTGGTGAAGCTGGGCGTGGCTGCCGCCGTGTCGAGCAGCCTGGTGCGTTCCGTGGAGTTCAAATCGCTTCTGTTTCGCGAAGAGCGTTCGCTGCGCCAGAAAATCTATCTCGTGCTGTGGTTCGGATTGCCGATCACGATCGGGGTCTGGATCCGGTTCTCGGCGCGAAGCTTTCTCGCGGGAGATCTTAGTTTCGAAACTGCGCTGCTGCTGGGCGTGATCGGCGGCCGCTGGGCAGGCGTTCTGGGCGGCGTATTAATGGCCTTGCCCGCGCTGCTTCACGGCGAGTGGGCGACGCTGCCTTTCGGCATGCTTTGCGGTTTCATCGCCGGTCAACTGCGCACCATGGCTCTCGATAAGGACGACATCTGGTCGTTCTCTCCTTTCATCGATCTCAGCATTTATCGCCTGATCCGCCGCAATCTGCCGACGCCTCACCTGTTCGACTGGCAGATCATGTTTTTCACGACAATCATCGGGCTGCGTTTTGTGCAGAGCCAGATGGCACGCTACTTTCCCCGTTCCATCTTCAGCATGGATAGTAGCAATCTGTGGGTGGAGGCCGCGATCTATGCGGCGTCGGCCATGGCCATCGGGATTGAGCTCAAGATATTCAACAGCGTTCGCATCCAGATCAAACTGGAAGAGCAGGAGCGGCTGCTATTGCATGCGCGCATGGAAGCCCTGCAAAACCAGATCAATCCTCACTTTCTTTTCAACACCCTGAACTCAATTTCTTCCCTGGTCCGGTTCGATCCGGATACAGCCCGCGAAGTGATTTCCAAACTGGCCACCATTCTCCGGCGTTTGCTCAACAGCTCCGACTCTTTCGTGCCTCTGCGCGAAGAAGTGGAATTCATCGACAACTATCTCGACATTGAAGTGGTCCGCTTTGGGCCCGACAAACTGCGGGTCATGAAGGAACTGGACCCCGCATCGCTCGACGTGATGGTTCCCAGCATGCTCCTGCAGCCGCTGGTAGAAAACTCCATCAAGCACGGACTTTCTTCGATGGTGGAAGGCGGCAGCATCTACCTGCGCAGTCGTCTCGCCGACTCCGGTCTCGTTATTGAAGTGGAAGACGATGGAGTGGGCATGTCGGCTACGCCATCGCTGGGATCAACCAGCACGCAAGGCACCGGCATCGGCATGGCCAACATATCCGAGAGGCTCCAGGTGTTGTATGGAGATGCCGCGCGTATGACCATCGACAGCCAGGAAGGGAAGGGAACTCTGGTTCGCATCCGGCTGCCGCTACTACAGGCCACGGGAGCGGTTCCGGAAGGTTTTTACGTAGAGCGCTCGACCACACGCCGGTAAAAAGCCTCGTATTGCGGAACGATTCTGCTGGAGCAGAATCGCGACTGCGCGACGGCACGAGCTGCCTTGGCCATGGTCCGCAGCCGGCTTTCGTCGTTTAAGAGATCGATGGCGTAGCCGGCCATCGTGTCTACATCCCCCACGTCAGCCAAATAGCCGCTTACGCCGTGTTCGATTACTTCGGCAACGCCGCCGGTTCGCGTCGCGATAGGGACAACTTCACAGGCCATCCCTTCTAGCGCCGCAAGGCCGAAGGATTCCAATTCGCTCGGCATCAGCAGAATGTCAGCGATTCCCAGCTTCTCCTGCACCTGGTCCTGCTTGCCGAGGAACAGAACGTCTTCGTGGATCCCTTTTTGCACTGCCAGCCATTCCGCGACCGAGCGGTCCGGACCGTCGCCGATCAGGAGTAGTCTCGACGGAACTTTCTTGCGCACGCGGTCGAAGATCTCGACCACATCCGAGACCCGCTTTACCGGCCGGAAATTCGAGAGGTGCACCAGCAGTCGCTCGCCGTTGGGCGCATACTCGGCGCGAAGCTCGGTGGAGTTGTTCCGGACATACACGTCACAGTTCACCGAGTTGTAGATCACTTCGATTTCTTTTTTCACATCGAGGACCCTCATGGTGCGGTCGCGCAGGTAGTTGGAGACGGCGGTGATGCCGTCGCTCTGGTTAATGGAATAGCGGGTGATGGGAAGGTAAGATCGGTCAATCCCAACCAGCGTGATGTCAGTGCCGTGGAGAGTCGTGACGAAGGGAAGCCGGCGGCCTCGCGGACCATCCCCTAGCATCTGCCGCGCCAGCAGCGCGCTTACCGAGTGTGGGATCGCGTAGTGCACGTGGAGCAGGTCGAGATCGTACAACTGCGCTACCTCGGCCATGCGCGTAGCCAGCGCCAGGTCATAGGGCGGATAGTCGAACAACGGGTACCGCGAGACTTCGACTTCGTGATAGTGAATATTGGGTTCCTCACCCCGCAGCCGGATGGGCTGGGCGTAGGAAATGAAATGAATCTCGTGGCCGCGCTGGGCCAATTCTAGGCCGAGTTCCGTGGCCACCACGCCGCTGCCACCGTAAGTCGGGTAACAAGTGATCCCAATCTTCATTCCGCTCGAGTCCGCCCTTTCCGCTAGTCCTGTATTCGATGGCTGGAAACAATAGAGGATGCAGATTGTACAGCTCTGGACAGGCTTGAGGCGGGGAAATCCTTCGGGGCGGAAACTGGGATTTGAGGGGGAGGACTTACTCTTCGGTTTTCGGGCCAGGTTTGATGATACCGGGATCCAGTTTATCCAGGTGAGCTTGGAAGCGCTTCTTGGACTCATCCGGCAGACCCGTGAATTCAATGCCCATGCCGACTCCGGGGTCGCGGGTGCGAACAGTGGCCGAGGCAGTAATGTGCTCCTGGTCGATCCAGAAATCTACCTTGAGCACGGTGGTGATTGCGAGCGGCATGGCGGTCTCAACATAACAACCGTTCCCGCTGATGTCGGTGGCATTGACCCGCATCGGGGTATTCACGCGCTCATCTTTGAATTCCAAAGGAAACGAGATCTTGTGGCGTTGAAATCGGCGGCGATTGTCCGGTGTAGGAGCCGGCAGGTTAGACCTTACTTCGGGATCCAGCTTGGAGAGCCAAGGGCACTCCTGATCCGTCACCAACTGCACTCCGACCTGAACCTTCTTTAGCCCGGTTGCTTCTGACACCCAGATTACTTTGCAGCGAGCTTTCTTCGTCTCGTATTGAACGCCGATCACGTCGCCCACCTTCAACTCCTGCTCGATGCCGGAGATGCAGGCGCCGGTGATACTGACATTTTGCGCCGTGGCGTTCTGATGGAAGGGCTGGTTGTTCGCGCCCATGCCCCACACACGTACGCGCAGGTCTAAGGTCGCTCGCGGGGCTGCCCCAGTGGCAGACATGATAAAGGCCTCCCAGCTTGAATATCTGAGCCGGTTCTAAGCAATCATAACCCAGAGAAGTACCTGAGAAAGGTTACGAAAGTCATTCGATCTAAGGGCTCCTCCCGAGAAACTCTACGCTCCGGTTTCCGTAAGTGCCAGTTCGCGATACGAAACGAGAACGATCCCTTGGTCCGACAGCAACCGTCGGGCCTCCGGCATGGTCAAAACGCGCAACTCGGTTTCGCGCGATTGGCGCAGCCGAGTCTTGGCGGACTTCAGATCGTCGTCGTTGTAGCCGGGATGGCAGACAAACTCCCATGTGCCTTCGGGAATGGCTGCCGCAATCGCGCGGAAGAGTTTTTCATCGAGCGCGCCAGTGACGATGACGCCGAGGGTCCCATCGGGAGTCACCAAGCCTTCCCGTTCGGCCGTGTCACGGAAGTTGGAAGCCAGAGAGCGAAGAATCCGCACCTCGGCGTACCGTGTCCACAGGCTGGGACGCGCCAACAGCGTACTCGACTTCAGTGGTTTGCGCGGCCCAAACGGATTACGAATAGCGCCCACCCCGCAGGCCCGCGCCGCGCGCAAAAGAGGCCGCAGCACCGCCGGAAACAGGTGTGTGTGTTTGTGAGTATCTATATGAGAGACGCTGACGCCGGCCGATTGGAGTTTGCGAATCTGCGCCGTGGCCTCGGCTTCGATCTCGACTGCACTGAAGCGGCCGGCCAGTGCTCTGGCGGCGAAGGACTTTAGGCCGTCCCGGAAGCGCGGGCCGCTGGAATGAGCCTCGGTCAGAGAAGGCAGTTGTTCCGCGTCGAGAACCGGTTCGCCGTCGATCAGCACGACATGGCAGCCCACGCTGAGAGTAGGTAGGGTTGCTGTCCAGCGCACCGCGTCATCGAATGCTCGTCCATTCGCCATCAGAGTGGAAGAAGTCACGATTCCGCGAGTATGAGCCTCAACGATGGCGCGGTCGATGCCTTTGGTGAAACCAAAGTCATCGGCATTGACGATCAGACGCCGCACCGCGTCAGTTTAGCAGGGCTGGAGAGTTGTTCGCGGATCGTTATTCGGGGGATCGTCGTTCCGGAATCGTTGTTCGAGGATCGTTGTTTGAGGATCAGTGAAATTGAGGTCGCGCGTTTGACCGCTTGCCTGCGCCCTCCGGGATCGCCACGCACTTAACTGAGGGATAGCGTCACTGAATCGAACTGGCTGCATTCGAAAATGCGTTGTTCGCGTTCCTTCCGATCAGGCGAACTGTGCCGACTACCAATACCAGAATAACAGCCAGCATCACGGCACATTCGGCGATGTCTTGGCCCTCGTCGCGCCGCCACAGTTTGCGAAGAGCGTGAATCATGCTTGCACCTTTTATCACAGGGCCGATTCTGTCGCATTCGTCATCCTTATGAAGGGCTCGGCCCGACTCCGACCTTTACAGTAATCGCAGCTGTCCTAGCGCCTTCCAGGTCTGTATCTAAGGAGCAATCGGGCCCGATGTCCTGCGTCTTACTGCTTCATGGTCGTCTCAGACTTGGCCGGTTTCTGGGTCACTTGTTGCGGGCTCGGCAATTGCGAACGATCCCAGCCGCCGCCCAGAGCCTCAACCAATGCGACGGCGAAGGCCATCTGTTGCACCTGCAAAGTATTCAGAGTCTGCTGGTCTGATAGCACTGTGGTCTGGGCGATCACTACGTCGAGGTAGGGATCGACGCCAGTGTCGTACCGCGCTTGTTCGAGCTTGAGGTAGGCTCGAGCAGAATCCACTGCCTGCTGCTCCTGCTGGATCTCTTTGGATAGGATGCGAACTTCTGCAAGACCATCCTCCACCTGCTGGAAAGCAGTAAGCACCGTCTGACGATAACTGGCGAGATCCGCGTTGTAGGTTGCTACGTATTGTTGGACGGTGGCGCGGCGCAGTCCGGCATCGAAGATGGTTTCAGGGATCGACGCGCCGACGGACCAGAAACGGCTCGGCCAGGAAAGCCAATTATGGAAGGCGGAACTTTCGAAGCCGCCCTCCGCGGTCAAAGTCAGGTTCGGATAATAGGCTGCGTAGGCGATGCCGATCGTCGCGTTCGCTTGGGCCATGGTACGCTCGGCGGCCGCGACGTCGGGCCGGCGCTCCAGCAGTTCTGAGGGCAGGCCGACTGGAATCGGCGGCGGGGCGGCCGTCATCGGCTTCACGGGAATCGAGAACTCGGAGGCCGTCTTGCCGATGAGTACGGCGATCGCGTGCTCGTACAGCGCTCGCGCGATGCCGACATTGGTTGCTCCCGCCTGGGCGCTCTGCAGCGTAGCTTCGGCTTCGACCACAGAGATCTGGTCATCGATCCCGGCCTCATAGAGCGCACGGGTGAGGTCGTAAGCTTTCTGGTCCGCCGTAACGGTGTCGTCGAAAATCTTTTGCAGCTCGTCCTGGCCGCGAATCTCGAAGAAATACTCTGCCAGGCTGGCCTGCTCGGTCAGGCGCTCGTTCTCAAGATCGGCGGCGCTGACCTGGGCAGCGTACTGGGCTTGGCGCACTGTGTTGCGGACCTTGCCCCAAAGATCGGGCTCCCAGGAGGCCTCGAGCGGCAGCGTATAGAGTGTGCTTTGCAATTGCGGACTGGCTGTGTTGCCCGTGCCTGACGCATTGTTGTTGTTGGTGTTCAGGTTTGCCGAAGTTCGCGAGTGCGTGATCGCGGGCGCAACCGACAGGGTGGGAAAGTATTGCGAGCGGGCCTCGCGCACTACAGCGCGGGCTTCCATGAAGTTTTCGAAGTATTGTTTGATGTTCTGGTTGTTGATGTCCAGTTGTTCCTCGAGTGCGTTCAGCTCGGGATCGTTGAAGATCTCCCACCATTTGCCGCGCAGCTTGGCATCCGCGGGCTGTGCGGGCGTCCAGAGTCCGGCTTCCTGGGTCGGCGTGGGTATTTCTTTGTACTCCGGCGCAGGCGCCTGCGGCGGTGAAGGTGGATGGTATTTTGGGCCAACCACGCAGCCGGCTAACAGCAACGACAGCGCGGTCGCACACACCTGAATGGAGCCGTTCGCTCGTTTTCGCGTAAAGATCGTCATAACGTTTCTGCCTAACCAACCGTTCATCTCGGTCTCAAGTCTCCGTCCGCCGGGTTACAGGGCTTCCGGAGCCAGCGAAGGCTGGCGTGCCTTTCTGCCCTGAAACCGTAGCCGCAGCCGGTCGAACTCCAGATAGACGACTGGAGTTGTGTAGAGCGTAAGCAACTGGCTCAGGATGAGCCCACCCACTATGGTGATTCCAAGCGGCCGACGTAGCTCGAACCCGGTGCCGGTTCCCAGCGCCAACGGCAACGCGCCCAATAACGCGGCCATCGTCGTCATCAGGATCGGACGGAAGCGCAACATGCATGCCTCAAAAATCGCATCGATCGGCTTCTTCCCTTCCTCGCGTTCAACCTGCAGAGCAAAATCGATCATCATAATGGCGTTCTTTTTTACGATACCAATCAGCAGCACAATGCCGATGATGGAAATGATATTCAGATCCTGCTTGAAGAGCAGCAATGCGAGCATCGCGCCTACGCTCGCCGACGGCAGCGAGGAAATGATGGTCCAGGGATGGACCAGACTTTCGTACAAAATGCCGAGAATGATGTAGACGGCCAGCAGCGCCGTCGCGATCAACCAGGGCTCGCTGCCCAAAGATTGCTGATAGGCCTGCAGTGTGCCGGCATAAAAACCTTGGAGCGTAGAAGGCGTACCAAGGCGCTTCTGCATCTGGCTGATGGCTAATGTGGCATCGCTCAAAGACACGCCCGCGGCCAGGTTAAAGGAGACGGTGACCGAGGGGAACAGTCCGGTGTGGTTAATGGCCAAGGGTGTCGTATTGGCTCGGCCCTTGGCCACGGCGAGCAGCGGAATGTTGCCTCCGCTGGATTGTAGGTAGAGGTCTTTCAATCCTTCCGGGCTTTGCCAATATTGAGGAGCCACTTCCAGCACCACGTAGTACTGATTCAACTGCGTGTAGATGATGGACACTTGCGATTGGCCAAACGCAGTGTATAAGGACGAATCCAGCTGCTGTGTAGTAATGCCGAGCTTGGCCGCAGTAACACGATCATAGTTCATCAACTGATCGAGGCCGCCATTCTGCTGATCTGAACTTACGTCCTGCAGACCGGGCAGGTGCTGCATCGAACTCAGTATGATCGGCGCCCAGTGAGAAAGATCCTGCACATTGTCGGATTGGAGGGTGTACTGGTACATGGCATTGCTGGAGCGGCCGCCGATGCGCAAGTCCTGCACGGCCTGGAGAAACGCCGAAGCGACCGGCAGATGGTTCAATTTCGGGCGCAGGCGATCGATGATCTGGGCGGCGCTCACCTTGCGCTCCGCGAGCGGCTTGAGGGCAACGAAGATAGAACCGGTGTTGGTGGCCCCGCCACCGCCGGTAAACGCAATCACATTCTGTACCGCAGAATCACTCTTGATGACTGCGCCGATCTGCCGGATGGAGTTGTCCATTGCAGGGAAGGACGAATCCTGCGGTCCCCGTACGCTGCCTGAGATTGCTCCCGTGTCTTCCACCGGAAAGAAGCCCTTGGGGATCTTAAAGCCCACCACCACATTGAGTGCGATGGTGATGAACAGTACGACGAGCGTGAGAGCCGGATGATCGAGCACCCAGTGCAGGCTGACGCGATACAACGACAGCACCCCGTCAAAGAACTTTTCGCTGGCCATGTACATGCGGCCATGTTTTTCTGCGCGCTCGCTCTTCAAAAGGTAGGCGCACATCATCGGCGTCGTAGTCAGCGAGATGATCATCGACACAAACACTGCAGTCGAGAGAGTGACGGCAAATTCGCGAAAGAGGCGGCCAACGATTCCGCCCATCATCAGAAGAGGAATAAAGACGGCGATCAGGGAAATGCTGATGGTGAAGACGGTAAACCCGATTTCTTCCGCACCTTTGAGAGCCGCGGCAAAGGGCCGCAGGCCGTCTTCCAGGTGGCGCGAGATATTTTCCATCACCACGATGGCGTCATCGACCACAAAGCCCGTGGCAATGGTCATGGCCATCAGGGAGAGGTTGTCCAGGCTGTAGCCGAACAGATACATGACTGCGAAAGTCCCCACCAGAGACACTGGCACGGCAACGGCTGGAATGAGCGTGGCGCGGCCGTTGCGCAGGAAAACAAACACTACAACGATGACGAGGGCGATGGAGATGAGCAGCGTCCTCTCCACGTCACTGACCGAGGCGCGGATGGTTGTGGTGCGATCCAGAACGATCGTGGTGTCGATGCCGAACGGAATGGATGCCTGGATTGACGGAAGTTGCGCGGTGATGCGGTCGACCGTGTCAATGATGTTGGCGCCGGGCTGGCGGAAGATGATCACCGTTATCGAGCGCTTCCCGTTCAAGTAGCCGGCAGCGCGGATGTTCGCCACCGAGTCTGTCACCTGCGCGACGTCGGACAAGCGGACCGCTGCGCCGTTGCTATAGCCGACGATGAGAGGCTTGTAGTCGGCGGCATGCGAAATCTGGTCGTTGGCCAGGATGTCCGCGGTCACCTCACCGTCGGTGATTTGGCCTTTGGCCAGGTCGGCGTTCTGCAGGCTGAGCACCGACTGCAAATTCGCCAGCGTTAGTCCATAGCCGGCCAATTGTGTGGGATTTGCGTCCACGCGCACGGAGGGCAAGGCGCCGCCTCCGACCGTGACCTGGCCTACACCCTGTATCTGCGACAACTTTTGCGCGAGCACGGTGGAGGCTTCGTCATAAAGTTTATCGGGCCCGTACTTGTCGGAGGTAAGACCGAGAATCATGATCGGCGAATCTGCGGGATTGACCTTGCGATAGGTCGGATTGCCCGGAAGGTTGGCGGGCAGATAGGTTCGCGCCGCATTGATGGCTGCTTCCACATCACGCGCTGCGCCATCAATATCGCGGCTGAGGTCAAACTGAATCGTGATCGATGTGCTGCCCAGCGTGCTGGAGGAGGTCATCTCCGTCACGCCGGCAATATGGCCGAACTGCCGCTCCAGCGGAGTGGCGACGGACGAGGCCATAATCTCGGCGCTACCTCCCGGCAAGCTGGCACTCACTGAAATCGTCGGGAAGTCGACTTCCGGCAGGGGCGCTACCGGCAACACCTCAAACGCAATCCCGCCGGCAAGGGCAACCGCCACGGTAAGCAGCGTGGTAGCCACGGGCCGTCGAATGAAGGGTTCAGAGATATTCATGCCGGTCCTGCCACTTCTGCCTCGCCTGCCTCCGGCTGCTTCGATTTATTCCCAAAGCGCTGCGCCAGATTGTCAAAGAAGATGTAGATAACGGGCGTAGTGTAGAGCGTGAGCGCCTGGCTCAGCAGCAATCCGCCCACCATGGCGATGCCCAGAGGACGGCGCAACTCCGAACCGAAACCAGTCCCGAGCGCAAGCGGAAGTCCGCCCAGCAGGGCGGCCATCGTCGTCATCATGATAGGGCGGAAGCGCAGCAGACACGCTTCATAAATTGCATCCGTAGCGTTCTTTCCGTGCTTGCGCTCGCCTTCGAGCGCGAAATCGACCATCATGATGCCGTTCTTTTTCACGATGCCGATCAGCAGGACGATGCCGATGATCGCCACTACGCTCAAATCCTGGTGAAAGAGAATCAGTGCCAGGAACGCTCCTACGCCCGCCGACGGTAGCGTGGAGAGAATCGTAATCGGGTGGACAAAGCTCTCGTATAAAACGCCAAGCACGATGTACACCGTGACCAGCGCAGCCAGAATCAGTATGGGTTCATTGGACAGTGAATTCGTGAACGACGCCGCGGTGCCCTGAAAACCAGCTTGCAGGCTGGGAGGCATTTTCAGGTCTTTCTGCACTTTGTCGACTGCGGTAATGGCCTCGCCCAGTGCGGCGTTCGGCGCAAGGTTGAACGATACCGTGATGGCGGGAAATTGACCCTGGTGGTTAATGGAGAGCGCCTCCGTCGTCTTCTCAAAGTGCGAGAAAGCGCCCAGCGGTACAGCATTGCTTACGGCGGAAACGGTGACGCCGGCGGAGTTTGCTCCGTTATTTGTGATCGAGGAGGCAGTCGGCGAAAGTGCGTTCGAAGGAGGAGTAAGCGTATTTGCCGATGGAGTGTACCGAGTTGAAGCTGTCAGCGCATTGGATCCTGCAGAAGATGATCCAGAGGACGCGAATGATGTAGACGCCCCGGACCCAGTCGCTCCTGCAGAGGCATTCGACTGAATGTAAATATGGTTCAGCTTATTGGGGTCCAGTTGAAACTGTGGCTGGCTCTCCAGCACAACGTGGTACTGATTCACCTGCGTATACATCGTGTTGATCTGCCGCTGGCCGAAGGCGTCGTACAGCGTGTTGTCGATGGTTGTCGGCGCGATGCCTAATCGTGAGGCGGTGACCCGATCAATGACCAGAGATACAGCCAGCCCTCCCGTTTGTTGATCGGTGGCGACATCCTCAAGTTCCGGCAACTGCTTCAGCCGGTCGACGAAGCGATTGGTCCAGTTGTTTAATTCATTGGCATCAGGATCTTCGAGAGTGTACTGGTACTGCGTGCGGCTCACCCGGTCGTCCACGGTAATGTTCTGCACCGGTTGCATGAAAAGCTCTATGCCCTGAACCTGGTACAGTTTTGACTTGAGCCGGCGGATTACGTCGGAAGCGTTCATACTGCGTTGATTAAGCGGCTTGAGGTTGATCGATATTCTTCCGCTGTTCGTGGTGGTATTGGTTCCGTCGGCGCCGATAAACGACGAGAGGCTTTCCACCGCCTGGTCATCCAGAATTACTTTTGCCAGCTCCTGCTGCTTCTTGGCCATCGCCTTATAGCCAATGGTCTGGGGCGCCTGCGATATCCCCTGAATGACGCCCGTGTCCTGCACCGGGAAAAATCCTTTCGGGATAATGATGTAGAGAAAGATGGTGAGCATCAGCGTCGCCAGCGCGACGAACAGGGTGATCGTCTGGAAGCGAAGGACAAACTTCAGCGTACGGCCGTAGAAAGCGATCATTGCTTCGAAGGCACGCTCCGACGCTTGATAGATGCGCCCCTGCTGGTCTTTGGGCTGGTGCCGCAGGATTCGCGCACTCATCATGGGCGTGAGCGTAAGGGAGACCACTGCCGAAACGACAATCGTGACGGCCAGGGTTACGGCAAACTCCCGGAACAGGCGACCCACCACGTCGCCCATGAATAGCAGAGGAATCAGGACGGCGATGAGCGACACGGTCAGGGAGAGAATGGTGAAGCCAATCTGCTCCGCCCCTTTGAGCGCGGCTTCCATGGGCGGTTCGCCCTCTTCGATGTAGCGCGCGATGTTTTCGATCATCACGATGGCATCGTCCACCACAAAGCCGGTGGAGATGGTCAGCGCCATCAGGGATAAGTTATCCAGGCTGTAGCCCAGGATATACATCGCAGCGAAGGTACCGATCAAAGAAAGCGGCACCGCCACGCTGGGAATAATCGTGGCATAGAGACTCCGCAAGAAGAGGAAGATGACCAGCACGACCAGGCCGACGGTCAGCAGCAATTCGAACTCGACGTCGGAAACCGAGGCTTCGATGGCGGTTGTAAGATCGGTGAGCGTGGTCACCTGAATGCCCGCGGGCAGGTTGGCCTCAAGCTGCGGCAAAAGCTGCTTGATGCTCTTGACCACGCTGATGGTGTTGGCCCCGGGCTGGCGCTGGACGTTCAGAATCACGGCAGGGGTCTGATTCATCCACGCGGCCTGATTATTGTTTTCCACGCCATTCACAATTTGCGCTACATCGGTGAGCATCACGGGCGCGCCATTGCGGTAGGCAACTACAACCTTCCGATAGTCATCACTGGTGACCAGTTGATCGTTGGCGTCGATCTGGTAATCCTGCCGTGGCCCATCGAAGTTTCCTTTGGCAGCGTTCACGCTGGCCTGAGTCAGCGCAGACCGCAGATCTTCGAGGTTAATGCCGTAGGATGACAGAGCCGTGGGATTGGCTTGAATGCGGACTGCCGGTTTCTGGCCGCCGCTGATAGTTACCAGACCGACGCCGTTGAGTTGCGAGACCTTGGGGGCGAGGCGCGTGTCCACAAGGTCCTCGACCTGAGAGAGCGGCATGGAACTTGAGGTAATCGCCAGGGTGAGCACGGGAGCATCGGCTGGATTGGTCTTGCTGTAGGTGGGGGGCGCGGGCAGAAGAGATGGCAGAAGACTCTGTGATGCGTTGATGGCCGACTGCACCTCTTCCTCGGCGACGTCGATATTCAGAGTGAGATTGAACTGCAGCACAATGACGGAGGTGCCGCCGGAACTGGTGGAAGTCATCTGGCTCAAGCCCTGCAACTGGCCGAAATTGCGCTCCAGTGGCGCCGTTACCGTGGTCGACATTACGGTCGGGCTCGCTCCGGGATAAAACGTGAGCACCTGAATGGTTGGATAATCGACTTCCGGCAAGGCGGAGACAGGCAACTGCGTATAGCCAACAATCCCGACCAGAAGGATTGCAGCCATCAGCAAAGCGGTCGCAACCGGCCGCAGGATAAACGGGCGGGATGGACTCACGGGGCGCTGCTCCCGGGCGTGCTGGCGGGGGCAGGTTTAGCAGGAGACTGGTTCGAAATCGCGACCGCGATCTTATCCTGCAACTTATCGAAGCTGCTGTTGGCGACAACATCGTCTGGATTGATGCCGTCAACCTGGGTCAAACCGCCGTCGGTCACTCCCGGCTTGATGCTGCGCATGTGCGCGACATTGTCTTGAATGACGTACACGAACGATGCCTGGCCATTCTGCTGAATGGCTGAAGCTGGAATCAGCGTTACCCCTTGCAACGTATTCACCAGCAGGTGCGTGTTTACAAACTGGTTGGGAAAAAGCGCAGCGTCCTTGTTGCCGAAGACGGCCCGTGCTTTTACAGTCCCTGTCGTGGTGTCAATCTGGTTGTCGAGCGTCAACAGCTTCCCGCTGGCAATTTTGGTCTGCGCACTACGATCCAGTGCATCGACGGGGAGCGTGGCCTTCTTCTGTAGTCGAGTCTGGACCGGACCCAGGCTGTCCTCCGGTAGCGTGAAAATTACGGTAATGGGCTCCAGTTGCGTAATGACGGCGAGGGTTGTGGTTCCCGAAGACTGGACCACGTTGCCCGGATCGACCAACCGCAAACCGACGCGGCCAGCGATGGGAGCGGTGATATGGCAGTACTCGACCTGAATCTTGTCGTACTCGACCGCACCCTGGTCGTTTTTTACTGTGCCTTCGTCCTGCAGCACAAGCTTTTCCTGGTCATCCAGAATTTGCTTTGCAATGGCGTTGCGCGCCCATGCGGCACGGTAGCGTTCCAGGTCCATCTGTGCCTGGGCGAGAATGTTCTGGTCTCGCTCCAGCGCGCCTTGAGCTTGCAAAAGAGTCGCTAGGTACGGACGGGAATCGATGTCAATCAGCGGATCGCCCTTGCTGACCAGTTGGCCTTCCTTAAAGTGCACGGCGACGACCAAGCCATTCACCTGGCTGGTAATCGAATCGGTATAGACCGGAGTGACTGTACCAATTGCATCAAGGTAAACCCCGATGTTACCTTTCTTGGCCGTCGCGGTTGTAATGTTGATCTTCGGCGCGGGTGGGGCGGGCTTTTTCGCGGCATCGTGGCGGCGCCACATCAGCACGGCAATCACGACGAGGAGCACCAACACAATCCCTACGACAATCCACAATCCTTTATGCGGGGGAGAATCCGAACCGTGAGCTGAGAGTTGATGGTCACGTTCGATACGGGGCGCTTCATTCGTGTCAACAGTCAAAAGGGATCTCCTTTGTCGGCTCCGAATTGATCAGAATTATAGCTGTGCAATGAGAATTCCAAGCTGCAATCGTGATGCCTATGCCCGTGTTCAGCGATCGTCGGGAGCCAAAAGAATCGGCACAGAAGTTCGAAAGGGAATGAATCAACCATCCATGGGATGGCCGACTAACCGGGGTTTATGCGCGCAACGAACCAGAGTGCTCATACGCTCAGAACTGGAATCGGCACCGCGCAAATGATTGCGTAGCCATGGATCCGCAGGTTCCCGCCATAGGGATAACACCCCGTAACCAGCAAATCCGCTTTCGTCTGCTTCGCAGCCTGGCGCAGCACCTTCGGCACGTCACCACTACCGATTAATACGTCCGCTTTGATGCCCGTCTCCCGCTGGAGGTTTGCGATGCGCTGGGAAGCGTCGCTGACGAGCTCCCGTTTCCACTTTTGAACGACGTAGCTGCCGCCAGGTCCAAAAAGCTCAACCGAGCCGGTCACATGGACGAGCGTAAGGTGGGCGCCAAATTCAGCGGCCATCTGCGCGGCCCATGACACCGTCTTATGACTGCGGGGCCCGAAATCGACCGCACACAGGACGTTGTGGATGGCAAACTTCTGCATTGGGAGCTGCTTCGCTTCTTGTCCATCGGCTAGTCCCTCGGCCCGGGTCAGGTGCCTGTCGCGTAGAGCCACCCCACCAAACATGAACAGCGGGTTGTAGGGTGTTGGCGGACCCTCCGGCTCATCAAGGTGGGCACCGGTCCAAACCGGACATTCGATCCCCTGCAACACCTTCGCCGTCACCGAGCCCAGCAGAAATTGATCGAATGTGGAGCCATGGGAGGGCATCATGATCAGGTCGGCTTTTTCCACGTGAGCCGTCTGCAAAATTGCCCGGGCCGGGTCGCCTTTAGCCAACACGCCTCGGATGGCAAGGCCTTCAAGCTCCGGTGCGAGAGACTGGTCCTGGTTTTTCTCGGCCTCTCTAACTATCGCAGCGAGCATATCCCAACCAGCAATAGGGGGCCCGTCCCCCAGCGCACCGGCGGCACGGCTATGCGCTGTCACGACGTGCAGCATCACGATCTCAGAACGGAAATGGTGGGCCAGCACGGCCGCCTGGTGAACTACCCGCAGCGACGCGTTCGGGAAATCAACTGGAAGAAGAATCCTCTGAATATTCAACATCGCACACCAGCAGGAGGGTCAGAATGCCCCTGGCCAGCTCCCTTGGCACGGTCATAGCCTGTTTTGGAGTGTATCGCAATCTTTCTCGAACCCGGTTTGGGACAGCCCGAGAGACGCCACGCAGAATGACCTTTCCGGGCTTGGCGCAACGCGATTTAATTGGGAGTGAACTGTCAATTGACGATAAATCGATTGAACTCATTGACCGTCCGCCGAAACCTCGACCAGTTCCGCCAGGGCTCCCGGTGCCTCAGGTGCGGTCGGCTGCGAAGCGGGTGGCGCCGATGGTTGACGTAAAATCTCTATATCACTCATTGGCCAGACCGGCCAATTCTCGATGAGTGTAAATGGCCTGATAACGACAGTTGACAAGAACTCTTGACTTGTCGTGATCGGCTCGGAGTCTTAAAGTCCCTCAGAATCGGGGAACGACAAGCGACGCGCCTCATCGCTCCATGCAACAAAGGTCGGCCGCGACGCGTATCAAGCTTGAGTGTGTTCCAGCGAAGGAGTTTTCTCTCCATGAAGAAGAAATAGCTCGGAAAGCGCGGAGTCGGGATGCAGGGAGGATTCCGAGCCATGGTACTATTCATGGGAAATTATGGGAAGGCATGAACGTGCTACGACGACGGAAGCAACGTTAAGTCTTTTGTTTTCAAAGTGGGCGGTTAGCTCAGCTGGTTAGAGCGCCTGCCTTACAAGCAGGAGGTCGCAGGTTCGAGTCCTGCACTGCCCACCAATCCGGCATTCCGTCTCGGATACGATCGGGGATACGATTAAAGATACGATTAAAGATACGATGCGACAATTCCGCGAGACTTTGGCTGCAGTTCCCCTGGCTTGCCTGATGCTCTTGACGGCGGCGTACGCGCAAACCCCTGAAAAACCCGATTTGAGCCAACAGCCAACCCTCTACGTGGTCGGCTACGCCCACCTCGATACGGAATGGCGATGGGAGTATCCCCAGGTCATCAGCGAGTACATTCGCAAGACCATGGAGGATAATTTCACCCTGATCGACAAATATCCTCACTACGTCTTCAACTTCAGCGGCGCCAACCGTTACCGCTTCATGAAGGAATATTATCCCGCCGACTTTGCCAGGCTGAAAAAGTACGTCGACGAAGGGAGATGGTTTCCGACGGGATCGTCCATGGAAGAAGGTGACGTGAATGCTCCCAGCGCCGAGGGCATCATTCGGCAGGTTCTGTACGGAAATGACTGGTTTCGCAAAGAGCTGGGCAAGGCCAGTGCGGAATACATGCTGCCCGACTGCTTTGGATTCCCATCCTCGCTACCGACGATTCTCGCGCATTCCGGAGTGAAGGGATTTTCCACGCAGAAACTGGTGTGGGGATCGTCTGCTCCCGGCGGAGGTGCGGAATCACTCGAGAAAACCCCCGAAGGCACGCCCTTTAACGTTGGCGTCTGGGTGGGACCGGACGGCGAAAGCGTTTTGGCAGGGCTGAATCCCGGCGACTACAGCGGAGGGATTTACAGCGATCTCAGCCAGCCTTTGCCTCAGCTGCAGCCGGATACCACTCTCGAAAATCTTCGGAAAAAACTTCAGCCGCTACAACAAGAAGTTGAACAGGCAGAGGACCACGGTCAAATCCTCGATGCGAAGAAGATTCAAGAATTCGTTGACCTGCGAGATCAGGAGAGAGCGTTCAGCAAGGTCGAGGAGAATCGTAAACAGAGTCGGCATCAGGGAGATTGGGCGGCGCGCGTCGAACTGAACGGCAAAGTCAGCGGCGTTTTCACGGACTATCATTATTTTGGCACGGGTGACATCGGAGGAGCGCCGGATGAGACATCGGTGAAGCTCCTTGAAGCCATCGTCACGAAAGGTGTGGCAGGCCTGCCCCTTCCGGAATACCTTGCCTTTCGTGATGGGCCGCATCCGCTGGGGCCCTCGGTGAAGGTCGGGGACGGACCCGTGCGTGTGATCTCGGCGAACGCTGAGCAGATGTTTCTCGACATCACGCCCGCACAGGCTGCCGTACTTCCGCGCTACACCGGGGAAATGGAGCTGACCAACCATTCCGCCGGCTCTCTGACTTCGCAGGGCTACCAAAAACGTTGGATCAGGAAGGAAGAACTCCTCGCCGATGCTGCGGAGAAGGCATCCCTCGCGGCGGAATGGCTGGGAGCGCGGCCATATCCGCTGGAGCGCTTGAATAATGCCTGGACGCTGGCGATGGGCGGCCACTTCCACGACATCGCCGCCGGCACGGCTTCCCCTAAAGCCTACGAGTTTGCCTGGAACGATGACGTGATTGCGATGAACCAGTTTGCCGGCGTGCTCAACAACGCCACCGAAGCCGTTGCGGCCGCGCTGAACACCGAGACAAAAGGGATTCCGGTTGTGGTCTTCAATCCGCTAAACATCGTGCGTGAGGATTTGGTGGAAGCGAGCGTGAACTTTCCTGAGGGCATGCCCAAAGCAGTGCACGTCGTTGGTCCGGATAATAAGGAAGTTGCGGCGCAGATCTCGAACGGCAAAGTGATCTTTGCAGCCACCGCCCCGTCCGTTGGCTATGCGGTTTACGACGTGCAGCCGGGGGAAAGCGCGGCCGTCCGGCACCCCATGAAAGTTTCGGAAAATTCGCTCGAGAACCAGTACTACCGGGTGAAACTGAATGCCGATGGCGACGTCGCGAGTATTTTCGACAAGTCGCTCGGCAAGGAATTGCTTGCCGCGCCCGCACGGCTTGCCATTTCCTACGACAATCCGGCGCACTGGCCGGCGTGGAATATGGATTGGGACCAGGAACAAGCGGCGCCGAAAGCCTACGTCGGAGGTCCCGCGAAAATTCGAGTCGTAGAAAATGGTCCAGCGCGCATTGCAGTGGAAGTTTCCCGGGAGACCGCGGGCTCGAAATTCGTGCAGACCATCCGTTTGTCCGCGGGGGATGCCGGAAAGCGCGTTGAATTTGTAAACGTCGTCGATTGGAATACCAAAGAATCCAACCTGAAGGCCACCTTCCCGCTGACCGCTTCAAATCAGGTTGCTACCTACAACTGGGACATTGGCGCGATCGAGCGCCCGACTGCCGAGCCCAAGAAATTCGAGGTGCCCTCGCATCAATGGATTGACCTGACAGACATGAGCGGCAAGTTCGGCGCTACCATCCTGACCGATTGCAAGAACGGGTCGGACAAACCGAACGACCACACCATCCGCCTCACTCTAATCCGCACGCCGGGCACGCGCGGCGGTTATGCCGATCAAGGCACGCAGGATATCGGCCACCACGAGTTCGTGTACGGAATCGCTGGGCACCCCGCCGGTTGGCGCGAGAGCCAGACCGACTGGCAAGGGCAACGCTTGAACGATCCGCTGATCGGGTTTGAAGCTTCCAAGCACCCGGGAGCGCTGGGTAAAGAGTTTTCTTTAGTGAAAGTCAGCAACCCGCGAATTCGAGTGCTGGCGCTGAAGAAGGCGGAACACGGAGACGAGATCATCGTGCGCCTGGTTGAACTCGAGGGCAGGCCGCAGCCTGACGTCAGGATATCTTTCAATGCTGCAATCGTTTCTGCGCGCGAAGTGAACGGGCAGGAACAGCCGGTTGCAAGCACGCCCGTGAGCGGAGGCGCCCTGGTCACTTCGTTCTCCGCCTATCAGCCGCGTACCTTCGCGGTTAAGCTGGCCGGGGCCCCGACCAAAGTTGCCGCGGTGCGTTCCGCGCCGGTGACGCTTCATTATGACCTTGCTGCCGCGAGCGACGACGGAACTAAATCGGATAGCGGGTTTGACGGCAAGGGCAATACGCTGCCGGCGGAGATGCTGCCCGGGCAAATCGCGTTCAACGATGTGCAATTCCAACTCGCCCAGGCGAAGACGGGCTCTCCCAACGCAGTTATAGCCAGGGGACAGACCATTGACCTGCCGGCGGGACAATACAACCGCGTGTACGTGCTGGCAGCCTCGGCGGACGGCGATCAGAAAGCAACGTTCAAAGTGGGCAACGCCGGGGTCGACCTCAACGTCGAGAACTGGGGCGGATTCATCGGCCAGTGGGACGACCGGCAGTGGACCTCGAAAGATACCTCGCAAGACGATTACGGCCAAATGACCGGCATCAGGCCGGGCTTTATCAAGCGCGCTGATCTGGCGTGGTACTGCTCGCATCATCACAACGCCGCGGGCGAGAATGTGCCCTACAGCTATTCTTATCTCTTCGCCTATCCCATCGAGTTACCCCCCGGGGCTAAGACCATCACGCTGCCAAATAACGACAAGATCCGGATCGTGGCCATCTCGGTTGCCGATGAGAATGCGCCGGTGAAACCTGTTCAACCACTCTATGACGTTCTTCCTTAGCCTGTGGCCCGCGTGCAGCTTTCAATGAAACAAACCATCCAAGCGGTTGTGTTCGACGCTTACGGTACGTTGTTCGACGTGCATTCAGCGGTTGCACTTTGCGACCGCAAATTCCCCGGCCGCGGCGCTGAACTCAGCAAGCTGTGGCGCGCCAAGCAACTCGAATACACATGGCTCCGGAGCCTCATGGGGCAGTACGAAGACTTTTGGAAAGTGACGGACTCTGCGCTCGCATTTGCCTGCCGGAGTCTCAATCTTTCGTGCGCTCCCCAGACGCGCCAGGAGTTGATGGAATCCTATCTTCACCTCGAAATCTTCCCCGAAGTAAAGCAGACGTTGGAGCAACTATCGCAATATAAGTTGGGCATCTTGTCGAACGGGTCACCGAAGATGCTCGCAGCCCTAGTAGGGAGCGCTGGTCTAAAAGACATTTTCGCGAACCTGATCAGTGTCGACGAAGTGAAGATCTACAAGCCAAGCCCGCGAGCCTATGCCCTGGTGTCGAAGCACCTGCGCGTGCCTGACAGCGTGGTCGCATTCGTCTCCTCAAATTTCTGGGACGTCGCTGGCGCTAAGAGCTTTGGGTTCTGGACCTGCTGGGTGAACCGAGCCAAGCTCCCCGAGGATGAACTCAGTGTGAGGCCAGATGCCACGGTGGACAATTTGGATGGGCTTGTTGGCCTTCTGAGGAAAGAATCGTAACGGGAGACGGCGAATGGAGACTTATATCGCATGAAGAAAATCGGGTTCCTCTCATTTGGTCATTGGTCACCCTCACCGCAGTCCGGAACGCGGTCAGCGGCTGACGCGCTCCTGCAGTCCATTGACCTCGCTGTAGAGGCCGAGCGCCTCGGAATGGACGGAGCCTACTTCCGGGTTCATCACTTCGCGCAGCAACTGGCATCACCGTTTCCGCTGCTCGCGGCGGTGGGTGCGAAAACGCGGAAGATTGAAATTGGCACCGCCGTGATCGACATGCGGTATGAGAATCCTCATTACATGGCGGAGGATGCTGGAGCTGCGGATCTGATCTCTGGCGGCCGACTGCAGTTGGGAATCAGCCGCGGTTCCCCCGAGCAGGTCATCGACGGTTGGCGCTATTTTGGCTACCTCCCGACCGAAAGCGAGGACGATGCAGATATGGGCCGGCGGCATGCCGAAGAATTTCTAGAGTTGCTGCGCGGCAAAGGCTTCGCTCAGCCTAATCCGCGGCCAATGTTTCCCAATCCTCCTGGGCTTCTGCGTCTTGAGCCACATTCTGCAGGATTGCGCGATCGAATCTGGTGGGGGTCTGCTTCCAACGCGACAGCAGCCTGGGCCGCGAAGCTAGGAATGAACTTGCAATCCTCAACCCTTAAGTTCGACGAGAGCGGTGAGCCGCTCCACATCCAACAGGCCACGCAGATTCGGGCCTTTCGCGCTGCCTGGAAGAAAGCCGGTCACACGCGTACTCCGCGCATTTCCGTTAGCCGCAGTATCTTTCCGCTGCTGGATGACCGTGATCGCGGCTATTTCGGTCGAGGCTCTCAGGAAGAGGACAAGATCGGGTTCCTTGACGAAAATACACGCGCGATCTTTGGCCGCAGCTACGCTGCTGAGCCAGAGATTCTCATCGAGCAGCTGAGGAAAGACGAGGCGATCGCAGAGGCCGGCACATTGCTGCTAACCATCCCAAATCAACTCGGTGTTGCCTACAATGCGCACGTCATGGAGGCAATTCTGACTTCGATCGCCCCAGCGCTCGGTTGGCACTAAATTCTCGCCTCATTCCAGGAGTTGTTTCCCCGCAAGTGCGTGGCGTGGACGCTGCCGCGACAAGGCAGAGGCCCAAGCCTCAACGAAGTTGTCTCTCATCCAGCGCAAAACCATCCCAGAACCCCCAGTCGCATTCGGGTCTATGCCTGACGGATCAATCGACGCTCTGCTACAATTCATTTCACGGGGCAGGGACAGCTGCTCTGGGTAGTGTTTGCCTGCGGCACCTCTTTGGACGGCGATTTAGCTTGGTGTCCATGGTGTCCATTAACCTCGGAATTTGGTTCTACGAGGTTGAAGCAGGCGACACAGGCGAATCGATTGAACCTGAGGAAAGCCAGTAAATACGCGGGTTTCCGATAAAGGTAAGAAAACAAAGTTGGGGACGTAGTTCAGTTGGTTAGAACGCTGCCCTGTCACGGCAGAGGCCGCGGGTTCGAGTCCCGTCGTCCCCGCCATTCATTCCAAAAGATTTAGGCCACTTTTGGAAAATCGGCGCGATACACAAGAAAATACACATTAAGCGACACCCGCTGCGACCGGTGTCGTTTTTTCTTGCGGCAGAATCATTTCCACAACTTTGCTCTGCGCCCGCCGCTTCTTGCTGCTGACCGCGTGGGTGTAGATGTTCATGGTGATGTTGCTGTTGGCGTGGCGCATCAGCGATTGCACGGTCTTCACATCCTCGTCATTTTCGGCAAGAAGCGTAGAAAATGTGTGGCGGAATACATGCCAACTGATGCGCTTCGTGATTTTGGCACGTTCTGCTGCCGGTCGGATGTAGTTCCGCTCGATAGCTTCCGGCCAAAGTGGTTGACGACCCTTCATACGCCCGCTGGCGAAGATCCAATCCTGCTCTCCCGCGTAAGGCGTTTCGGAACGCCATCGCAAGAGGTCAGTAATCATTTCGTCGTCAAGCGGCATCGTCTTTTCGCTCTCTTCTGTTTTCACCGGCCCCAGGTGCTGTTGCCAAATCGACCTTCGGACGTTGAGTGTCTTTTTTGTGAAGTCGATGTCACACCATTGTGTGGCTAGCACTTCACCCCTGCGCATTCCGGTGGGAACGTCGAGAAGAACGAGAGTCCGCTCTCGCGGTCCCAATTCGGCAAACAGTCTTTGAAGCTCTTCTGCCGTCAAAGGGACTATGATGCGTTCTCTTTTCGCACTCTGGCGAACGGCGCGAATCGGGTTGGTCGCCATCCAACCATAACGAACAGCGTGGGTGCAAACGGCACTCATGATGTTGCGGATTTTCGCCTTGGTTCCACGGCTGCGTGTGATGCTAGCCAGCCATTCCTCGACGTGAACCGCAATGCCGTTTTCCAACCTCGCCAGCATATACTCGCCCCATCGAGGTACGATCCAGTTCTTGAGGTAGGACTGGTAGCCCTTTTTGGTCGAGTATGCCTTCCGTTCGTCGTTCTGAAAGACCAACTCTTTCAGGCGGTAGTGATCCACGAGGGTCCTAAAGTTGCGTGGAGGACGCGCCTGCTCAGAGGGGTCGAGGTTGATGTTGAGGCGCAAGGATTCCAATGCCCGCCGTGCATCGGCCTCGGTTCGCAACTCGCTTACCGGGCCGACAACAATGTTTCTCGGTCGGCGGCTGCCATCGGAGCCGGTCTCCCGCCAACGGAAGAGCCAGACCAAATAGCCGTTCTTGCGCTTGATTTTCGTAAGACTTCCTTTCTGATACCGTGCTCTCATCTTGAAATTTCCCTCCTATTCGGAGAGCACGGACGGCAGTGCGAGTTTACGCGGTCGCGCATCCACCAGTCCAGCTCCGACAGAAGGAATCGCCATAGGCGGCGGGGACCGTTGCCAAGAGGATGCGCTGGAACGACACCCTCTCGTGCCATTTGCAACAGAGTTCGGCGATTTATCGACAGGAATTTCGCCGCTTCAGCGGCACTCACGTAACGCTCCACTGCTTCTAGCTGTGAATGCAGCTCCTCTGGCACAATTGGAGTTGTTTCGTTCATGGAATTTCCATTGTGTCTCGGCCAGGTTCAATCGCTTGCCTTGTTTCTCCACCAGCGCTACTCATTTCGCCGACCTTGCGTTGTAGTGCGGCTTGAGCTTTCTCAACGGTGTACCGCGCGTAGCTCGGGTGCTTTTCCTCCCCACGATAATCTGCAATTCGGCGAATGATCTCTTCGGGGTCGTCACCGCGAGCAAGGGAGCGTTTGGCGAATGCCCAATCCCGTTCTGATTGGCTGATGTCGCCGGGAGGAGCGCTTCGTGTTTCATGCGGGCGATATTGGGCCGGGGTCTCGTGGAGATCCGTGCGAAGCCTGAAGTCTTCGAGATGGTATCTCTGCTTCGCTCCTGATTGTGCCCTTACTACATGCTCCATCTCATACTTTCGATTTACGAATTCTGGTAGCCGCAGAACGCGCGTAGAATCCGTAGCAGCCGGATCGCCGCCGAATTCTCGCACCATCGCACGCTGAAGGGTCTCGGCTTGATCTTGTGCAATCCCCTCGACCTTCCAAACGACCTGATACTTTTCCGGTGATGTCTCAAGGACATAGTTGGGCCGTGGCACCAAGGCGGAAGTTTCGACTCCCTTGAGAGCTGACGGCCCGTTGCGGTCGATGTCGAGGTACAGATGCCGGATTGCCTCGATGTCCTCTTTGGTGCGACTTTGGGCATCGTGCCTGAGCGTGTTCATTCCTATGTACACGTCAGAACTGACATTCTTGTGCCGGAGCCACGCCTGAAAATCCTGGCTGGCCGCATTCGTCGCCGTCGTGATCCGTTGAATCGTTTCGCCCGCCTTGCGACTCCGTACCAGCAGAGCAATGCGGTCCCACCTCGATGGCCACTCCCTCACGAGTGAAGATATCCACTACTGTTAGTGCACGGAAGCGTCGCCCGTCCTGTAGTTGGTCCGCGACGAAGTCAATGCTCCACGCCTGATCGGGTCCCGTCGCCTGGAATCGTTCTTCCCGATGCTTGATTGCTTTTCGCTTGCGCCGTGGGAGCATCTTCTTCAGCGTCATCCCCTCTTCCTTATACAGACGGCAAACCAGGTACTTGCCTACATTCCAGCCCTCGCGGTTCAACAGTGCGCGGATTTTACGGTACCCGTAGCGCACTCTTGCCTGAGCGATTTCGCGGATACGCATCCGCAACTCAGTCCGTGGATCCAAATGGCTGCGATAGCGATACGTAGCTCTTGCCACGCATAGAACCCGGCACGCATGTCGCTCACCGACTTGGTAAGTACTTGCCAGATGCTCCACCATCGGTCCACGCCGCGAAGGCTTTACCATTTTTTTGAGAGCACGTCCTGAAGCATCGCCTTGTCTAGCGTCTCAGTGCAAATATCCCAAAGTCTCGGCAAAGAATGTTGCGGGTGCTCAATCCCGGACTCTCAACGAGTGGATTATGAGTTGTAGTCTGGGCACGTCGAGCGGAACGCTAGAGTTCGAAGGCCTCCAAATTGTAGTTGCGAAATGCCAGCCAACCCATTGAAGCGGGTGCGAGGGTCTTGGGATAGCCTATCCACATAATGCGAAGCGAATAGGTGTGAGGTCCAGCGGAAGGGGTGTCAATAAAAAACCATGTAATTGGCTCGAAGATCCATTTCTCTTTGTCGGAAAATAACTCGGTTGAAGAGATGACATTATCTTCGCCATCTCTCGTAATAGCTAGTTGCCAGTGATCAGTACCCTGCAGGCCTGTATGGCTCTGGACTTCGATGTCTGAAGCCTGTCCCTTTGAGGTGGACGGTAGAATCCCAACCAAGAGAGGACGCCCGGAAGTAATGATCTTAAGTGAAGCAACTTCCTTCCAAGAGCGAGCCTCATCGCCCCCAAACAGCCGCTGCGGTATTCCGGTACTTGCAATTGTAAGCTCAGACCTCTGGTCGGCACCGATCACATGGTCGGCGACTTTATCTTGAGTAATTGCTTTGGCGGCGATTTTGTCACTGGTGACGGCACCATTCGACAGGACCTCGTTCCCTATGCTTGAGGTCTTTAGTTTTATTTTCGCGCCCTCAATCCGAAAAGTGCCTGGATCTAAAACACTCTCAAGGTCCACCTTGTCGACGCGAATCTTCGCGTTGCTGGGATCGTTGCTGCCACCCACGAGCAAATCACTCCAGTCATGCCCGTTCAGCTTGTCCGAATTCCTCGCCAAAATAGCCGAAATCACCGGAACAATTGCTTGCCGTGGCCGCATCTCTACGTCCACGGTAGCCGGATCCCCGTCGTCAATAGTAATGCCCAAATAAATTGTACGATTGAAGATCTTCAAATCGGAAAACGGAGTGCGTGAGCCCAATAACACGTTGAAGCGACCGCCTATCACCACGATGTTGGGTTGACTCTCTTCCCAGAGCGCTACCCCGCCGACCGGATTCTCGTAGAGGCGGAAAACAAGCGTGACTGGCTGAGCAGGCGATAGCGGCTCGCCTGACTGACTTGCTAGTTGTCCTTGAAACGGAATTACCGCGGGCGACATCTGAGCGCGAGCAAGTAGGCTGCTCATCGCCAGAACGGCCATGGGCACCAGCACCCTAGTTCTTTTTGCCATCGTAACAACTCCTTTCCGACCAAGAGCGACCTTGACCAAACGAGACGGAAAGGACGCAATGGCCACCTGCTGAACCGCGCTAGGAACCAGCATCAGCGTATGCCTTGCAACTCCCTTGGCAAGTGTTCTTACATGAGTTTCACTTAAGCTTAGAACTCCCCCCGGGGGGGGCTTATCTTGCGTCATAGACCTCACGAATGATGCGGAATGCGGTCTCAGGCGCAATCTTTTTGAGTTCCAGATCGTCGGGTTGAAGTCCCACGCGAGAAACGGGGTCTCGGCCTTCAGAATTGAAGTTCTTGATGGCCTTCAATAGGGCCGAGGTGATGAGTCGTATGTTGTATTCCGGAGTCGTGGGGTCGCACTTAGAAGTAGCAATACCCACGATTGCGTACCTGGGCAACCCCTGTTGTACTTGCTCCAATGGAGTTCTCAAGATGCGTGCTTCATGCAAAGGAAAAGGTGGCGAAGCCCCAATCAACTCGACCGCGAGCATCAAGGGCAGCCAAAGAGCGTCCAATTTTGCTTCTATCGTGGCTTGGGCTGCGTTTCCTGGCGCGTAGTGAATAAACGATAATTTATTTGAGAAGGGCTTAAGGCTTTGAAGCACCGTCGCGTCCGAGTCGTACAAAACAATTTGCGGTATTAAATCCATAGTAGTCAACTTGCTGTTTGCGCAGCTGCGCAATTTGTCCGCTACTGCGGACCTCGTTGCTTCAGGGTCACCTGCGGCAAATCTTCGTTCCGAATCAAAACTCCTGGCCCTTCTGTTGCCGCTGAATGCGGCTGAGAAGTGCCGACCAGTTCGGAAGGAGCCTCTGCGGATACGACCCTATAGGGATCGCCATAAATGTTCGTCATCCGTGCTGAAAACGTCTGGGCGTCTGCTTCGGTAAAGAAAAAACCCTTAAATTCGGTTCCCTGCGGGGAACGCCCAAACCCACCGGTTTCGCTTATGCTAATCGCCTCAGCTGTTCCTACGCCTCTGAAGAGTTCCACCCTGTTGCCGTAAACCGGACTTCGCACCGATCCAGCTGTCTCCGCCAATTCAGTCGCATCGCGCTGAAGCACTGAGACAACCGATGTCAAGCCAGACGGTGAAGATCCACCAAGAGCCGCGAGTGCCGCTGCCCCTCCTCTGGCAATCCCGTACCCGAGGAACGATCCCGCGGCCCCGACACCGGCATCGGTGGCCACGTTCTGCCATGTGTTTGCTTGGCCACTGAAACTTCGATCGAGCGCCCCGTGTGTCACGCCTCCGATTGCACCTGAAAGAGCAACTACACCTAACCCAAGTCCACCAGTGTCAATTACAAATCCTGCCGCTGCACCGCTCAGACCTCCGGATAAGGCCGATTGGCCGACTTCCGTCCAGCTCTTTCCTTGTGCTAACGATATGCCGCCGCCCACGGCAGCGCCAATTAGAAAACCAGCTACTGTCGCCGAGTTGCCGTTCGAGTCGATGAATTTGATAGGATTATTGCGGCCGTAGGCATATGGATTTAGGTCCTGGGGGTTGCTTACCGCAGTTCCGACGACCGGGTCCACACTCAGAAATCGGCCCAACCCCGCACTGAGGTATCGCGCTCCAAAATAGTCAAGACCGCTTTCTGCGTCGTGCTCTTTCCCAGCGAAGTAATACTCTGTCTCGGTCGAAGACGCGCTTGACGTCGTCGCTAATGCCCTATGTCGAATCTCTCCGAAGGGATCGTACGTGGTTTCTTCTCTAACGTGCCCCGCGTTATCTGTAACCAAAGCGGTGGAGCCCGTCTGGTCGCCGTGAAACCACTCGATGCGATCGGGGTGCGATGAATTGCAGCGCGCTACTCGTGTATCCCCAACCCAGATGTAGTCTGTTGGTCCCGATGGTTGTGTTTCATACTCTCTCCCGGCGTAGACCGTCCAGTTGTCGGGCGCGCTGCCGGCCCATGCACCAGCAGTCTTTTTCCACGTCCGCTTTGCCACCCGACTGCCGGAATAGTCATAGACGTATTCGGAGTGCATTTCCGAAGAATCGACGGCCACGAGCTGATGAGCGAAATTCCAGGTCAGTGTCAGCGCCTTGATCCGTGTCACATTTCCAACTAGATCGTAGGTCAGCGTTGACTTAGACCCAATTTCGGAAACGGCATGTGGCCCCGGGTCGGCAACTTGACGACCTAGCCTTCCTTTAGTGCCAGAGTGTCCGCCATATGTCAGTTTTCCCAAATCCGTAGGCGAGTTACTGGCTGCCGATTGAACCATGTTCGACGTTTGCGCGACCAGATTACCAATGTCGTCGTAAGCGTAACTAATTTGCTTGGAGCGATTTGAACCTGCGGGTGAAGCGAGGTGGGGGTACTCAACTCTGACCAAGCGATAAAGGTCGTCATAGCGATAAGTTCGGGAATCGTTGCGACCGTCTGTCGGTGATGAGAATGAGCGTAGGTCCTCCATCCTTGTAATGTTTGAGACACCGTCGTAGCTGTAGCGAAACCCTTGTAATGCGGATGTCGCGCCGGATGCGGTGGTCCGACTCACAGTGGTGCGCAAACGAGAATCGTATTCGTACGAAGTAGATACGCCATTGCCGAATCTATAAAGAAGCGGCTGACCGGCGGGAGAATATTCAGCCCGCTGAAGAATCGGCTTGCCACTGCCCAGGAGGGTTGCGCTCAATCGGTTTGCAGTATCGTATTGGTAGATTACCGAAAGGCCGTCGGGAAGGGTCAAAGTCGTTAGGCGATCCATTGCGTCGAAGGCGCGGACGAACCGGTAGCCAACACTCGTTTTTCCGTCTGCCGATATCCGTTTTAGTTTCCATGCGACCCGGCCGCGGCTATCGTAGCTAAGGTGCTCTTCCCCGGAAAGGTCCATGACGTAGGCGAGCATGCCCCTGGTGTTGGTGGCCGTTCCGTGACCAGCAGCCCCGAACTCAAGAGGCCCGGCTGGCTCATCATAGAAGTAAGCGATGTCAGGGCGATTTTCGGCGGAAATGCGCTGAGTCGGATCGAAGCGCCGATGTGTAGAAGAAGCCGTGTGCTCATCGTAGTACTCGGTAGTTTGGATGCGGTTAGCACCGTCGTACGTCCAAGAGATTCTCTGTTTGGCATTGTCAATCTGTTCGACGAGATTCGAGGCATCGTCGTAGATATATCGTGTTGCTCCGCTGTCGGGGTCTTGGCGAAATAGTCGGCGGCCTAGACCGTCGAGGCGACTCCATTGCACGTTGCCTTGACCGTCTCGAACAAAGAACAGCTGATCATTGAGGTCATACCGATAGCGGGTTTCAAGCACGCGCTCGTCGCCATCGTGAACGGTTTCCTGAATCGAGGCAAGACGTCCAAGCCGGTCCTTACAATAAACCGTGGGAGTGCCAACGTGAGAATTTCGCGAGTCACTGGCAGTGATGTCTTCCTCGTCGAAGCGGTATTGGCATAATGGAAGGTAGTATTGCCGGGATTCCCGGCGTAACTTGACCGGCCCGTCAAACTCGTTTGGCAGTAGAGTGCGAACCACCCGCCCGACCGCATCTCGCCAGAAAGTCGTGCTCTCAGATCCCTTTGGGGGAAACTGGTAGGTAGCGTCCAGTTGTTCGTAGGGTTGAAAAACGTCCCGCGGCTCTCCGGTGGCGTCATATACGGCAGCGTTTCGAACGTCGAACCGCCCGGGGTGCCCAGACGGCGTTAGCGACATTAATAAGTGCCCAAAGCCATCCGTGTACGCGATACTTGTAAATACTTCCGGGCGTCCGGACACAAGGCGCCGATCAGTTTGCACCGCATTCGCAAGAGGCTGACGCAGAGCAGTGGCCGACTTACCCAGGGCCAGCGACTCACCTTTGCGAGTATATCCATAGATTAATGAACGATATGAGTCCGCCGGACGATAGGAATACACGACGGTAGGAAGCGCTTCAGAATCGCCGGGGCGAACAATCCCAGTGAGACGATAAAATCCGTCAAATAGATAATCGGTGACATTCCCGTTGGGATCAGTGGATCTAGTAATTACATCTGATCCGAGCGGGACGGCCACGGAAAATGCCGTTTCCACACGCTGGTAATCTGCGCTGAAAACAAGCGGAGTCTTGGTGGATCCCAATTCAAGGCTTTCACTTATCGGATTCGAGTGAAAGATCGTGTCGTACAGAATGGTCCGGAAGTGGCCAACTGCGGGATTAGGAGTACCCTGGGATGTTGTTGTAGCTAGAGGATCTAGTATTGCGGCAACATTGCCGTATTCGTCATAACTCCGACGCTCCGCATCGATCCACTCCGGTGAATCGCTCAAAGCATTTCCAGGAGAGGAGATCCGTGCGAGTGTCGTTTCGCTGTCTGGTATGGTGTCGAGGTCAACGACAGTTGAAGAGCCGTCGCGCACCCGCTTTTGAATACGCGTCGTCAGCCCCCGAAGGCCAACGTTGCCCGCGGCGAGGCCAACGAAGTCCGGACCGTCATAGAAATACTGGGTTTCCCTAGCGAATTGCCCGTTTTCGCCTTCTACGCGTTCTCGAAGCGGCCGATTGAGAATCCAACGATCGATTGAACCGGAAGAGCCACGCGTGAGGATATACGACCTTCTCGTGACTCGACCGCCGACGTAAGACTGTGACGCGCCCTTCCGATTACCTTCTTCGTGAATGAGAATGATATTTCCATAATCGTCATAGTCAAAGAATGTTCCGCGAATGAAAGGTGCGGTAGCCGGCAACGCCACCCCTGGAATCGAGATTGACGCGCGCTCGTACGCATTCGCCTCAATCTCTTGCTCGGTCTGACGGGTCTCAATGGCAAAGCTTACGGACTTGCCATTCGTGGCTACAATGTTCGGTTCCTCTCGAAGAAGGCGTCCTTTCGGCCATACGGCGTTCGCTGGACGATAAAGGCGGCGAATCGACCAGTTATGTATCGTTCTCTTCAGCACGTATCGGTCGGGCGCGCACGAGGAGGCTGCGGGACCGTAGGCATTGCCAGAGCTGATCGCGAGATCGACTCGGGATGCGCACAAATCGAAGTCCGCCTGGGGATCTCCCAATACGGCTCCATCGGCAACTTCTATCCAGATCAACTTCCCCTTCAGCGGCTCTTCCGCAAATCCAGCTATCTCATTTGCCGCAATAGGAGATGCCGGACGTACCCCAACATCAAATCCGCCTATATATTCCTCGTTATCCACCCCATCGGGAGAGCCAGTGTGAAAGCGAAAGCGCGAAACCTCAGTCCGGGCTCCGGGATGGCCGGCTCCTAAGACCGGCGACTGCCCCGTCCGCGAGTCTAGGTCATCTCCCCAAACAGTTTTTTGGACAAAGGCGAACCCTCGAAATTGCTTTTCGAACGGGTCATAGTAGCCATCGCGATAGTCGAAGGTCGCGACCTGAAACGCATTGTTTGAGGGATCCGGCTCACCTGTTTCGACGATTGCCGATAGCACCCACAAAGCATTTGGCGTAGTCGTTAACCAATTGGCGTGATGCTTCTGTGATCGAACCAAATCTGCCGTCGCTGGCCGATATCGAAGAAAAGACCTTTTACCTATGCCGTTATCTACGACTTGAAGCAGTCCAGGTTTCTGTCCCGAAGTAAAGTCCAAATATGTGAGGGTTCGGCTCGCCTTTTGAAAGAAAACCAAGTCGGTAGATCCGTTTCCGTCGATATCGAGCGTTCGCAGTGTTGTAGGGTTTAGTTCATTGTCGGGATGGTACTCGGATTGGAATTGGACTTGTATGGGCCCAAGGAGAGCTCTGCCTCCGCAGTTTAGGAATACCTGCGCCACTTTGTTCGGCCCGAGAAAGACCACGTCCGTCAGGCCGTCGCCGTTGACATCTAGTAGTTTTACGGACTGCCAATTATTGGATGCATCGAACGCGCCCGGAAGAATACCACTCATACGAAACCGCCCTGGAATGCCGCTGTCCGATCCGTTCGGGTTGGCGAAGTTGAAGACCACTTCTTTCCCCCACTGCATGGGACCAACTAAGGGCATATAAGCGATCTCAACCTCGTTCGCCGCTGTTACCGAAACACGCACCAAGTCCAAGAGTCTATCGCCGTTCATGTCCGCTAACTGAACAAGGGGATTAGCGTGCTCGCCGCTGACCGGATCGGTTATGGAAAACTGATAAGCACGAGACATCCCCCCATCGCCTAGACCTTGGCTCCAAGGGCGACGTCCGAATGGCCTCCAACCGGCATCACTCCAGATGTAACCCGAGAGACCGTCTGGACTGGACACCAGTAAGTCAGCTTTCTTGTCGAAATTGAGATCCATCATTCGAACATTTGGGCCCGTGAGTGTCACCCCAGGAGGGGGAGCATCCGCTATGATCAGCTTGCCGAATCCGGTTGGTGAATCTGATCTACCGGGATCGTGGAGATTCCTAAAGACGCGCGTCTGCCCAGTGCCACCCGTCCGAGTGACTTCTAGCAAATCGACGACCCCATCACCGGTTACATCAGCGAAAGCTATGTCCTGACCTCGTGCGTCTAGCGGGGGGTTTGCATCTACCGTAGAGAACTGTTGCCGTCCAAAGGTGTCCTGCCCCAGATTCCAGGCGACATGGTAAAGGCCGCTTGCGTTCGTCGATGAGTCCCGGCTGGTGTCAAGCACGTCCGGCAGGCCGTCTCCGTTCATGTCCACGAACTGAACTCGTGGGTCGGAGAGGTCGAAATCCAGCACAGAACTTGCCGGCGCGTCACTCCCCGGGTCTAGCTGCTTGATCCCGCGCTCTACCGGACCGAATACCAGCGGATCTGGTTCGCCCTCCCTTAGCCGAAGGGAAAGTGGGTGCAGCTGGGACAAGTAGGCTGGCGATGGCGACCGCAAGAAGAGTTGAGAATACGCCAAACGAGTCGGTGGCAGGGCCACGCCAGTGGCATGGCCCGTTCCGGGTTGATGCGTAGAACCGTATTGCGTGATCGCGTAGAGCCGACTCAACCCGTTGTCGATTTGAGCTGGTATTTCACCTGGAGCAGCATCTTCTGGAGCGATGGCTCCTGAGTGCGGATCGTAATCCAGCACGTAAGATCGCAGATGATGCGTAACGCCACCATACACGCTCGATATCACAATCTCTCGACAGCGCCAAGCCAGGCGTTGGTCCATTCCGGCGCGGTTATCATCCAGCACGTCATTCCGGATGTCGTACAGGAAACTAATGGAATGATAGCTGTTCACCTCGCGGCGCGCGAAGTACCGGATTTCCGAAAGATAAAGCACCCCTGGAGATCGGATTAGATCAGAGGTGTATGTGTATTCGATTCGGTTACCGCTGAGGTCTTCGGCGGCATCTTCGTACCAGCTGAACGTGTCTTCTAATGGACTTCGTTGGCCGAGCCCGTCATCTGGAGGGAAAGGATTTGTGACACGGCTGTCGGGATGGAGAGGATCGGTGTTGTAGCGCCCTAGCCAGTGCTTTACGCCATTGCGGTCCTCGACTATCCAGGAATCTCGCGCCCCGCCTACGATACTAGCGATGGGGCGAAACCGTCGAAAAGCCGATTCATCACGGGTTCGAAAAGTTCCGTCGGACAATGAGACGAGCTCTTCCCCCTGGAACACAAATGTGTCTTGCGGGAGTGTCGATCCGGGTGTGTTCCCGGGTGAAATAGAATCGCGGTAGCGGGGGAAACCCTTTTCCGTCTGCCTCTCGATCTCAAGATTGACAGAGATCCGCCAGCCTACGCCCAACACCGAGTTGCCAAATCCGGTGTCGTAAGCTAACTCGATCTCCGGCGCAAACCCACCCGCAGCATGGGGAACAACAATTGGAACACTGTAGGAGAAGGAACCAGAGTTGAGATGTGGCTGAAAAGACTTGCCAAGACCTTCTATTGATCCTGGACCAGTCGGCAAAGAGATGACGGACGGCTTGGTGCCAGTTTTGTCCTGAGCTAGGGTCAAAAGACCATAACTGCCTATAAGGCCAAACGCGAGCATTCGCAGAATTCCGTGGCACGAATCGCGGAGAGATATTTGCTTTATGCACATTCCCAATTTGAAGACCGTCAAAATTGAACTACCAAATGGCCGACCAAGATAGTCGTCAGAAAGTGTTTTGCGCGCTAGCGACGCAGACGAGACTGTCGTAAAGGTCGACCACAGGCGCGAGAAAACCAGTTCAGCGATGCCCACGAGACAGCAGGCGACCGATGTGTTTCTATGGGAAATATTTGTCCTTTATCTACAATGCGCAACAAGCTGGCACGCTAAAGTCGGCTTTCCACTTGTAAGTTGAATCTGGATGAGAATGTCCTCGATGCTTTCGATACTAAAATCAGAGTAGGCAGGCACCTCTAGGATCCACTCGCTCGTAAATGGACTCCAGTATTGAGCAGCCATATTTGAAGTCGTTGGGACTAGGCTATCTGGCAGATAATCTTCGCCTACGGCGAGAGGTGCGTATCGCAGGTATGGACTATTGGTAGCCGTTTTGGCCAGTGAGTCCTTGCTGTAGCGAACGTAATTGTCCAGATTAATATTCTTGTATTGCCGAGCACCGCCCGCATTCGCCCTTTCGAAGAAGTCCACATTGGACGTAGTACCCGCTTGTGCAAAGTAGAACTCAATGGGCCTAATCTGAGTGATTGTCTTTCCGGCGAGGGGCTTGATTTTTACTTTGAAGGACTTGACGCGGTAATTCCAAGTGGAAATCGCACCGAACAACAGATCCCCATTCATGCCGCCACTGAAACCACGGTTGTCTGGCAGCAATGAGAAGCGAATTTGAAATCCCCGGAACTTATCCTGAATTGGGACCCCGTTTTCAACCCGAAATCGGCCGTTTCGTAACAAGATGTTTTGAAATCTGCGAACATTTTGGGCCATCGCAGCGGCATCGGCCCGCGCGCCGACCGGACCACCAGCATTGCTTGAAGGATTTAGATCCAGGCGGACATTCTGACCGTTCAAGATCTTCAGATCGGGGAAGCCAAAGACATCTTCCCTCAAGGAGATTTCCCGCCGCCCCAAATCTCCATCAAAACTGCGGTTGTCGTAGAGTTTGCTTTCCCAGGCCATCAGGGCATCAAAGAAGTTACGCGCAGCCTCATATGGCTTTAGAACACTGTCCTGTTTCTTGACGCTAACGGAGCCAAGTGCAAAAACGCTCTCCAGACTCCAGAAGTTATCGTATTGCGGATCGAGTGCAATGGGTTGGCCGCCCGGCACCGAAATCGGGTTGGAGAACGGTTCAAGCCATCGCATCTCTAGTAATTTACCTAGCTTGTATAGATTTCTTACAACAGCATCCAGCGCCAGATTTGCCTTTTCTTCTTGGGCGGTCTGCTGCGTGTTAAACGAAGGATCATGATAGTAAAGTGCAGACGCATCTTTGTTGAACTGACGGAGTTCGCTGAGCAAGCGTTCGGTCGTTCCCAAGACCTTGCGAACTTCATCCTCAGCATTGTTGAAAATAATTATTTGTGTTTTCAGTTCATTGAAAGCGAGGGCTTGATCGATAAGAAGGTTCTTGCAGATCGCGGCCGACGAGTTTGTTCGGAATTTGACGTCCTGAAGAGCCGTAGCATATGTAATATCGTTCTGCAATTCCGCGGCGCGGATCGCGCCTGGATTGTAGGTAACGGACAAACCAGCGTAGAAACCGGTGGGCATTCCGTATGACACACCCGCCGATGCTGTAATCGAGACAGAGTTCGCCTTCCCAATCGCCAGTTGAGACGCCGAGATACTGAGGCGGGCGTCATCAATCGCCTTTACGTCTGCTCCGAGCTTGTCTTCCTCGACTTTGATGCGCTCGGGATAGCTGTCAAAGATGGCCTTTTTGTTCAGAACCTCCTGGCGCGCGACCAAAAGTAGCTTCGTGTCCTGATCGAGCAGATTCGCGGCATCAACGAATTGGGGAGCAGTTCCCCCTAAAATCGCTTCGATTCGTTCGTGAACCCTTTTCCGGTACTCTTCCTGTCCCTCGGGCAGTTCGATTCCGTGCGTTAGCGACTGCGTGTCAATTCCCGTGAGTTCAAATAGACGATCAAAAAAACCCAATTGCCGCTTTTGGGCTTCATCGAAGCTGAGCTGAGCGTTGGTTTGGACTTTGAAAAGCGCGGCTTCTGCATCTTCGTGAGCCTTTTGTGCGGCGTTGAGACTACCTGTGCCATCGCCCAATATAGCGCTCATCACGCTGCCCACCTGCGCATCGCCCGCCATCACTTCGTCGATGGGCAACGTCGGCTTTTCCTGGTTGCGTATCCGGTTAATTAAACTTCCCGCTTCTGCGACATCCGTGCGCGCCACACTCAAATGTGCAAACTCAAATGGGGTCTGTCCCTGCACCTCCGGTTCTGTTCGAACTGAAGCGGCCATCGCGACACTGGTCAGAAACTGTGTGTTGGCGGCAGCATGGAGGGTGCGCACTGCTTCATCGAGCAGCCCCTCACGGATTCGACGGTCCTTTTGGGACGGGGCGCTATAATAGGCCGCCGACCACAAGCGATAAGCAATTGTCTGCGCAGCCTGGGCCTGCTTGCGTAATAAATCGCCCATCATATAGGCTTCCGTTAAAATCGGAACGATAGCTACGGGAGTCGCGGCCTGAGTACCGTCGTCCTCCAAGTAGTAGGTGTACTGGGGAAATTGCTTATTCGTAAAATAGTTCGGAAGTCTGCTGTACGTACCCGGAATTTCCTCAGTCGTCACATCCTTCAGCCTCAAACCGAGGCTGTTTTCGCGATTGCGGGCGAGAACATCGAGCATCTCTCCGACTGCTTCGCCGTAAAACAGAAGGGCAACGCAAGATGATCTAGTCGGGACATAGTCGTACTTGTTCTCCGGACATCCCGGCGGTAAATCCGGACTCCTCGGGCGTGCCTGGTTGCTGCTGGCGTTCGGATAATTAACCCTGAGACCCTCCAAAAGAAAGATATTCCCGGAGACTAAGAATCCCTGTATGTACAACTCCAAACTCTGGCTGACGACTCGGCCGAGGTCGTCTCGCTGCGAGTCACTCATCGGTCGCGACTGAAGAATGAAGGCACGGTTTAGGGTCGACTGTAGCTGAGGAGCGTAGGGAGGTGAGCCCGAGGCAACATCATCGTTGCCAAGTCCCAAGAACTTCCGGCGAACGAAATTCGGGTCGTTATTACCTTGGGGATATCCAGCCAAATAGCGTCCACCAGTGTTTGCGTCACGATGTAGATCCTTGATTTGATCGTCCATCGATCCTTGTGCTTCAGCGAAAACCGGCCACACTAGCATCGCGAGAATAAGCCAAACGCACGCGAGCAATGGAAAAGAGACGCTTGATCGGCACTTAGTTAAGCTCATGTATTCACTTTTCTCCGGGAAGCGTGCCAGTGAAAAGCAGGTATTTACCGTTTCCGGTGCCGTAGTCACGGTCAACAATTCGCGCCCCAATCGCGGTGAACATGCGAACGGGTTCGCCAGGGGCGTCCGTGCGCCGACCGTCAATCTGCTGGGTTCGGTCGTCGTAGTCGCTGGTTGCACCCTCAGATGGGCGCAGTGGATGAAAAATCAAATCCGGCGTCGCTATGATGAACTCAGCGTATGCAAACTGGTTTCCATTCGTTCCAGGCGCATAACGAATGAAAATTCTGGGATGTAGAGCAGTATCCTCGGCATCGCTGCCCTCTTCGGTAAGGCCGTCCTTGGAAAGATCGAGAGTAGGGTTTGTGGCCGGATTTATCAGAGGCGGCCGGTCGATATCAACTTTTGCCACATCAGTTTTCTGAGCGTGCAGCGAAATGTCTTTGCCTTGCGGGGCTGCTCCGAAGCCCAAAAGGTGTTCGCCAACCAAGAGTCGTGGAGCCGCAGTCGCTGCGGGATATGCCAACGTCACGACGATCCAGGCGGTAAATGTAGCGGTGTCCTCAATAGTGCCCAGGAATACGCGCGGGCGAAGTGCCACCGTGAAGTTGTTCGCCTGCGAAAAAGCAGAGACTGGTATTGTGATTGAAGTGCTGACAACTCTGCCGACCGGCGTCGTGGGCAGTGAGAGCGCCGCAGAACGCCCATCCCAATCCGGCTGCCACCGAATCAGCTCATTCGTGACGCCGGGTGGCAAAGCACCCGAAACCGAGAGCTCGATGGGCCCAACCGTCACAAACCCCTGCTGGGGCACTAAATTGAGGAACTCTCGAGGGTAGGCCATGACGACGTGATCGGATTGCGCCCAAGCGGTGCTAACAAACAAAGCGGCCAGAAATAGCAAAACCAGTCTCAGTAGTGCCATGGAGGTCCTCATTCTTGCTTCAAGGTCAGTCGAAAGTTCGTCGTCGGAGACGGCGGATGCCGAAGTATGGATTGGCCAGGCTGTATACCGAAAAGGTTATCCCGATATCCTCTCGGGTCTCCCGGAAGGTTCAAATTGTCAATGTGTGCGGTGGGGAAACCAGGCTTGGTGGCGGTGATGTCGACCCGAATACCCGGAAGATAACCGATTGAGAAGTGACCCGTACTGCGATCAAACTTGGTGAATGCGGGTGCCAGATCCGCATTCAGCCCGGTCACCCGTACTTGCACGTCGTCGAAGCGACCGGGCTCGTTGTTCCCGTTCACAATGACATCTCCCTCCACGGTGTAGATCGGGGCACCGTAAATTAACAGACCCCATCCCAAAACGTTGCCGCTTTCTCCGGCGTTTGTCGTTATCGCGAGCTTCCACTGGCCAAAGGCGTCGGTGTCCTGGAACGCCCCGAGTAGGGACTCCCGCGGACGACGAATGACGTACTGACCCAGAGTCGCTCGTAGCTCCGCTTCTCGGCGATCATCGTTCGGTTGGTGGCCGAGCGCCGGTGAGGCGGCGTCAAACTCAGGAGGATTAAGCAACGTCACCGGATCAATCGGTATATCACCAGAATCGAAGATCACTCGGGTTGCGGGACCTACCTTTTCGCGAGCATGCAATATGATTTTCTTACCGTTCGGTCCGGAGAGAGTAGCAGTATGCTTAACATCAGGCATGTCCTGCGAAACAACGACCAGAATTCGGTTAATGAGCACGTGTTGATTCACATTAACCGACTCTTCCGAGCCCAGACCGAATGGTTGCTTGTGAGTAATCGGTCGCCCGCTTGCCGGTGCGATGTAGAAAGCCTTCACGGGCCTCCGCGCGAAGGCCGCAGTCGTCTGGCGCACAAGGCGGAAAGTCCCTTCCAATTGGACCGGATCACGCATTAGCCCCCTGATGGTTTCAAAGTACTTCCCTACGACAACCGGCTCTTGTTCCGGAGTCTGAAACTCACTCTTTGGGTCCTGTTGCTCGGGAGCCGCAACCTCACCGTCTAGTTCTACCTCTCGCGAGACAAACCTAGGGATCGGATTGGTGAAATTAGGCAGGACTTCCCTGACAGCACCGTTTTCGTCAAGCCGAGCGCGATCAACCAAACCAACAAAGAATCTGTCTCCCTCGGAGTTTGTGGCATATTGCAGACCCGTTTCCGTGTCGTTCTGAAGATCCGCTGCATCTGCACTCGGAAAGCTTCCGTATGGGAAACGATTTACATCGCCTGGCGGCAGAGTGTAACCGCCGCTGATCACAAATCGACCTGCATATTGAGCGCTGTATCCTCCCCCTGGACTCTCTGCCATGTGTCCCAAGAGGTCCGCATCAACAGGCCAAAGGAGAGCCTCGCGACTGTCGATTATCCCTCGAAGCAGGTGGGAACCCGGGACGTTGTCTTCATACAACTGAAGGACGAGGTCAATGTCGGGGACGCGAGCCATCTTTCCATTAACTGTAAGAATGTTCGCCGAACCCTTCCAACTTCCTTGCATTCCGCAGACGTCGATTACGATCGTGAACTCTCTTTTTTGCTGCTGACCGGACTCTCGGTCTGCAGAATTGGACACGATCGCTAGTTTAGCCAGATAGGTCCCCGGCCGCAGATTCCTGCGTCGGATGACAATCTGGATGCCGTCAGGTTCTGACGACGTTACGCCTTGTACTTGGATATTCGGAACGGAATTTGCATTGCTGCGAATTAGCTCAATCGACGCCCGCAAAGACTCTTCAGTGTTTAATGGATATACGTTCGGGGGCGACGCTCCGGTATACGGAAGCAAAGTGGCCTTCCAGAGGAGGACGCCGCCACCGCGGTTATATAGGGGTAGATGGACAGAGTTTTCAGCTTTCGAGATACGGATAATCGTCTGCGTCGATCGATCATGAAAGACTGCCTGCTGACCCGGAATGCTGATTGACAAGTCCTCCGGACCTGGGTTCCATGGCATACCAACCTTCACCGGTGGATTGGCGAGCGGCGGATTATCCTCGTCACTCTGAGCTTCGACTACCATATCGGGGGCCAGGGACAGTGCCTCGGAGGTCTGGACCCAATATCCCAGTCCTGTATCAAGAACTTGGAATTCGGCACGCTCCGGTTCTCTGGGATCATAGTTCTGATAACGTTGATTCTTTGCGTCCCAACGAGCGATCGAGACAATCTTTTGCAGGTCAGACGCACGGAAAATACTAAGGATGTTTAGCGGTTGATCTTTACCCTCTCCGTTGGTTGTGATGTCGCGCAAGGGAACCGTACCGGCAATCCCGACAAGGTTCCAGCCGGTATCCAGTGTGAGCCGCCAGCTAATCGGAGCACTTTGGCCTGTGAGCGAGTATGCGGCATCAGAGGCGATGCCCTGCACGTTAACAAAATACGCCTCTCCGAAATCGACAGTAGTCAGCGGCTGGGTGGAGGCCGCGTCCGCAAATTGGGGACCTTCCGGTAGCGGCGGCTTATCGCTCGCCGAAATTGGAAATTTCTCGAGCACGATTCCTGATTGCGACTTCCTCACGTGGTACATACTTATCAGAGGGTTGTTCGGCATGTTTGTGGCGTACAACGGCCGTGCCGTGCCATCAGCAGCGATCACGGCCCCCAACACCGCTTCCGGCGTGTGCGCCGTGGAAGGCAATACCTGAAATGTTATTAGATTCCAACCACCTTGAAGCGTGATCGCCTGTTTTTCATCCGCGCGAGCGGGGACACCTGCAAAGGAGCAGATTGCGATGAGCGTTACCAAAACCATCCAAGCGGCCGATGGATGCCGGAGCTGACTTTCTTTGGGCATAAAAGTCCTACGCGACCGGTTACAGGTTGGCGAAGCTTAACACGACCATTCAGGATCCTGCCTAACTTTAACTCACCGACACACTGACACGCCTTGCAGTTCTCTCCTTACTGGGGAGTCACTTCACTCGTATGATCCAGTTGACGTAAGCGTTCTTGGGCCTGGTCTCCTTACCGGCTGGGTCTGCAGGAGCGACTGCTGTGTTAAAACCTCCGGGGTACAGGCCCAGGTGGTAGAAATCATCCCCTCGTAAACCGTTCGTGGGTCCATGCTTGCCGTCGAAACTCTCGTAGGTGGTGCTCGCAAGATCGAAGTGATGACTGTGTTGTTTCAGGTCATCAGTTTGAACGGAGCCAACTTGGCCCTTCGAGTTCCCACCAGTTCTCGGGGCGGTACGGGTGTCGGTGTCGGGATCCCTTTTCCCTGCTGGATCTGATCCACGAAGAAAATAACCACGATAATCCGGTAAGTTGAAATCGTAGTCCGTCAGCTTCTTGTCGTTATCATCTCTTCCGTCCCCATATCCGGTACCCAACACGGCATACAGCTCCTTGTATTTGACACTGGCCATCGCTTGTCCATCGCAAAGCATCCATCCACCAGGAAGGGGGTGCGAAGTATCAATTAGACCGGCATACGCAACTACAGATCCGATAGGCGATATCATGCCGTCGGCCATCTTCGTGGGAGTAATTGACTGATCGCTAAGCAGGTCGGTACCGATGCTCTTTGATCTGATAGAGATGATTGCGCTGTTGCTCTCAAAATGTGCAGGTTCGAATCCGAGTTCGATCCGATCAGCCCGAATCTTCGACGCTGCAGGGTCATTGCTTCCCCCTACGAGAAGATCACTCCAGTCACGCCCATTCAACTTGTCCGAATTCCGTGCCGAGATGGCAGAAATCACCGGCACGATTGCCTGCCGCGGGCGCATTTCCACGTCGGCAGTAGTCGGATCGCCATCGTCAATGGTGATGCCCAAATAAACCGTACGATTGAAGATCTTCAAATCGGGAAACGGGTTACGCGAACCCAAGAGAGCGTTAAAACGCCCGGCTATCACTACTATATTTGGCTGAATCTCTTCCCAGAGCGCCACTCCACCAACCGGATTCTCGTAGAGCCGGAATGCGAGAGTAAGAGGCTTCGGAGGCGAAATCGGCTCGCCCGACTGACTTGCCAATTGTCCCTGAAACGGGACGACTGCTGATGCTGTCTGTGCCTGAAGACGTAGGCTAGAGAGCATCAGAATCGCGACCACCATCGACACGGCAACCTTCATCGGTCTACATACAAACAGTTCGCGAGCTCTCATTTTTCCTCCATGCTCCCATCGAAAGAGCGCCGACGGATCCGACCCCTTGATGATGGGCTCCAAAGGAATCGAGTTGCTGGGGCACCGCAACGGGTTCTTTGAATTTATTGCTTATCGGAGTTGCCGACCAGGGCCTTGCGACACTGAACGCCAATGTTAGCGACGATCGCGTCGTTATGGTCCGAGTTCCATTCAGTCGCGGCAATCGCAGAAACGAATTGCCCAGGCGGACAAGCATAGTTTTGGTTACCGCGACCGCGCGCGAACGCACGTTGCCCTTGATCACCATCGGTTCCGATGGCAGCTAGTGCTGATTGAAGCTTCTGCGTCGATGATACCAACGAGCCCTTTACGTCGTCCAAGCCCTTTGCAACAGTGTCATTCTTGGTTTTCACAGCCTCTAAATTTGACGCGAGCGCAGCGATAGAAGCCTGTTCCTGCTCCAGGGATTGCGTGAGCGTCTCGATCTTTGCTTGGAGCGAACTGAGGTCAAGCTTATCTGTCCGAATCCTCGAACTAGACGGGTCATCGCTGCCACCTACCAGCAAGTCACTCCAGTCGTGTCCGTTCAACTTGTCCGAATTCCGTGCCGAGATGGCAGAAATCACCGGCACGATTGCCTGCCGCGGGCGCATTTCCACGTCGGCAGTAGTCGGATCGCCATCGTCAATGGTGATGCCCAAATAAACCGTACGATTGAAGATCTTCAAATCGGGAAACGGGTTACGCGAACCCAAGAGAGCGTTAAAACGCCCGGCTATCACTACTATATTTGGCTGAATCTCTTCCCAGAGCGCCACTCCACCAACCGGATTCTCGTAGAGCCGGAATGCGAGAGTAAGAGGCTTCGGAGGCGAAATCGGCTCGCCCGACTGACTTGCCAATTGTCCCTGAAACGGGACGACTGCTGATGCTGTCTGTGCCTGAAGACGTAGGCTAGAGAGCATCAGAATCGCGACCACCATCGACACGGCAACCTTCATCGGTCTACATACAAACAGTTCGCGAGCTCTCATTTTTCCTCCACTATTCGTTAGATAGCGAGTCTCCTCTTATCTACGTTCGATCCAAATGCTATTTGTTCGACTTCATCGAATTTCTGCCGAGCCGGCCAACACATGTTCGTTCACAATACCGTTCGCCAAAGTGATTGTCTCGATGTTTTACGCTTGAGAAACGCAAAAACATGTGGTCTCATTCGTATCGACTGAACAGGATTCTACACGCAAGGCGATTGGACTGAATGAAAAACGGAGGTGTCTTACACTTGAGCTCGGTTGTTAAGCCGATAGGCCAAAGGAGCTGTGCATGAAAACTCCCAAACTGCGGTTCGGCCTTCTCGTGGCAACGATTCTTGCGCTAGCGTCGGGGTCAGGACTAACGCGGGGTCAGGGTCCTACTGATCAGAACTTTGCTGGCCGCGTGTACGACCTAGATTACCTTGGCCGACAGGGATGGACCCAAGTGCTGATTGAGTCCACTGGAAGCCATTCGGAACTGGTCGCGACTTCGAAGAGCGAACTTATCCAGCGCACTTTAGAAACAGCGCTTTTGAATGAGACAGAAGTGCGCGTCACGTACCAAGCGGGCAACCCGGCGGAGTTGCGAACAGCCATTCTGCGATCAAACGCTCCGTGTAGCAATAAAGGATGCGTTGAAGAAGTCGTCTGCGACGTGGCGGAAGACGCATGCTCGGCAAAGATCATAGGCCAGTCCACCAAAGTCCGAACCAAGAGCATACGTGCTCTCGGCATCCTGCTATCGGCCGTAACGAAGAAACAAGCCGTCGGAGAGCTTGACGTCGATGACGCTGGCTCTATCATGCGTGTAAAAATCAACGTGCCGTAGGGCAAAATGCCGCCAGATTTTTCGTTCGACCAACCCATAACTCAACCCACAGAATGGGCTGTCTTATATGACTTCCGCGTATTTTGGCAGTCCCCGCGGTCTTGTAAGTTGTTGTAAAACCTAACCACGCTACGCTGTCACGGCAGAGGTCGCGGGTTCGAGTCCCGTCGTCCCCGCCATTCTTTCCAAAAGACTTGGCTCGCTTTTGGAAAATCGGCGAAATACACAAGAAAATACACATTAAGCGACGCCCGCCGACACTGGTGTCGCTCTTTCCACTGGCAGAATCATTTCCACAACTTTGCTCTGCGCCCGCCGCTTCTTGCTGCTGACCGCGTGGGTGTAGATGTTCATGGTGATGTTGCTGTTGGCGTGGCGCATCAGCGATTGCACGGTCTTCACATCCTCGTCATTTTCGGCAAGAAGCGTAGAAAATGTGTGGCGGAATACATGCCAACTGATGCGCTTCGTGATTTTGGCACGTTCTGCTGCCGGTCGGATGTAGTTCCGCTCGATAGCTTCCGGCCAAAGTGGTTGACGACCCTTCATACGCCCGCTGGCGAAGATCCAATCCTGCTCTCCCGCGTAAGGCGTTTCGGAACGCCATCGCAAGAGGTCAGTAATCATTTCGTCGTCAAGCGGCATCGTCTTTTCGCTCTCTTCTGTTTTCACCGGCCCCAGGTGCTGTTGCCAAATCGACCTTCGGACGTTGAGTGTCTTTTTTGTGAAGTCGATGTCACACCATTGTGTGGCTAGCACTTCACCCCTGCGCATTCCGGTGGGAACGTCGAGAAGAACGAGAGTCCGCTCTCGCGGTCCCAATTCGGCAAACAGTCTTTGAAGCTCTTCTGCCGTCAAAGGGACTATGATGCGTTCTCGTTTCGCACTCTGGCGAACAGCGCGAATCGGGTTGGTCGTCATCCAACCGTAACGGATAGCGTGGGTGCAAACGGCACTCATGATGTTGCGGATTTTTGCCTTGGTTCCACGGCTGCGTGTGATGGTACCCAGCCATTCCTCGACGTAAACCGCAATGCCGTTTTCCATCCTCGCCAGCATGTAGTCGCCCCATCGAGGTACGAGCCAGTTTTTCAAGTAGGACTCGTAGCCCTTTTTGGTCGAGTATGCTTTCCGTTCGTCATTCTGAAGGACCAGCTCTTTGAGGCGGTAGTGATCCACGAGTGTCCTAAAATTACGTGGAGGACGTGCCTGCTCAGAGTGATCGTGGTTTATGTTGAGGCGCAAGGTCTCCAGTGCCCGCCGTGCATCGACCTCGGTTCGCAACTCGCTTACCGGGCCGACCACAATGTTTCTAGGTCGGCGGCTGCCATCGGAGCCGGTCTCCCGCCAACGGAAGAGCCAGACCAAACAGCCGTTCTTGCGCTTGATTTTCGTAAGACTTCCTTTCTGATACCGTGCTCTCATCTTCAAGATTCCCTCCTATTCGGAGAGCACGGACGGCAAGGCGAGTCTACGCGGTTGCGCATCCACCAGTCCAGCTCCGACAGAAGGAATCGCCATTGAGCCGATTTAAGGAGCTTGTAACGAAGACGTCCTTCATCGGAGAAGTGGGACTCGATTTCTCGCGTGATGGCCTTGCCACGCGGGACCGGCAATTGGAATCTTTTAGATTTGTTCTGCGATGCTTGGAAATGAAGCCAAAATTCGTCACGATCCACTCTAGGCGGGCAGAGACGGCAGTGTTGGAAATGCTTGCAGAAGAATATTCGCGACCGGTGGTTTTCCATTGGTACAGCGGAAGTCTCAAAAGCTTGAGCCTCGCGATTGAACGAGGCCATTTGTTTTCGATCAATCCTGCGATGGTACTCAACGAAAAAGGCAGGGCGATAGTCAGTCGGCTTCCACGAGAGAGAGTCCTGACTGAATCCGATGGTCCTTTCATAAATATAGGAGACAGAACGATAGTCCCCGGAGACGTGAAGGTAGTTGAGGATGCACTGGCAGCGATGTGGTCAACCGAGCCCTCAGCGGTGAGAATATCGGTTGCAGAAAACTTTCGACAACTGCTTAAACCACTAAGAGAGTCTGGGTGTGTCCAGGATGGTTGAATAAGCTCCAGCCTCATGAATGGGATTGTCACGCGCTGAAAATGCAGGCAATAGGTGTCCGGGATACGTGCTGAGATTTTGCGCGGGTGATGCGCGGAGGCAACTTCGGCGCGCTGCAGATCGAACAAATGTTAGAGTTCCTGCACCTGAGTGGCGAGCACTGGGTTATTTGCCTGGGCGAGCTTCTTCACACGCTCGATGTAGTCTTCCAGCACTCCGCGCTCGAGTTGGAGCCGTACTGAAACACCAGAGCCATCGTTGCCTTTAGCGGCTTTCCGCAGATTTCTGCCGCATTCGCCGAAAAAGCTCGGCCTGCTCAATCGCATCGTCAAGCGCGTTATGCGTGTGACGCCGGGACGAATCCTTAAATTCCGCCGCTATGCGGCTCGACCGCGTGTCTTCCCATGTGCCTCCGGTCAGCCCCATATAGTAGGACTTGATGTCGAGGCCGCCGATCCCGAAGGGATTCTCGCCGAGATACTGCTGAAAATAGAAATTAACAAAGGCCCAATCGAATGTCGCGTTGAAGCCCACGAAGACCGGCGTCGCCGCCGTTGCGACCGAACCAAGCCAATCGCGAAACCCGGCCATCGCGTCTTTCGGGTCGCGGCCAGCGCGCGCGAAATCCTGGAGCGTCCGGCCGACAACTTTCATTGCTGCGGGCACCGACTTGTCGTTCAGCGGCTTGAACTCAACATAGAAAGTAGCTTGCGGATCGTCCACGACCACAGCGCCCAGCGAGAGCATGCTGTATGTTGGGGGAAGCGGTCCGGCAGCTTCCACGTCAACCGATATGTAAGCTTCTCGCACATCGCCTCCACGGGCCGTTAAACCATCTTCACAATTTGCGGTCTGTTGATGTTCTTTTCCCAAAAATCAACCAAAGCCTTTCTCCTGTCGGCAACGGAGTCTCCGGGCCTCCAGAAGTGACACGGTATCATTTCCTGGTCAAACGGAAGCTTCGTCCCGTCTTCTGCCGTCACGAGAACGCGGCCCCCACGAAGTGCGTAGCCGAGTTCGATGAAGCAGTTCGGCCGTTCGCCGGTTACATCGACGATTGCTACCGAGGAAAAATGCACGCTCTCGAAAATGGCTACGTTCATGAAGGCATATTCGTTCTTATCGCCACCCATCTCAATACGGCGCATTCCGGCTTCGTCCACGACCGGATCGACGACATCGCGGAAAAACGACTCAACGATTTTGAATTTCGCATGATCGGGATTGAGAAGGCGGACGTAAAATGCAGCGGGCCGCGCGATCTTAGTGAGCAGGCTTACCGTCCGGGTCGCGACATCGGACGCGGCGGCAGCGCTGTTTCGCGTGGCGATTTCTGCGAGCGCCGCGCCCTCCGTGTTTGCATAAGCGGGGCTGAAGCGGAAGAATCTGGCAGGTTCCGCTCTCGCTTCCTTTGCCAGCTTCATCCGCACCCCCGGTGCCGTCAGCTCTGCTGGCACCCAGCGTCAAATCAAGAGGCACCACCGGCCTTCGGTGGGAAAGATATATATCGGCGGAATGCTCAACCCCGGTGCCGCCGCCAAGAATGACCAGGACATCGCCAAATAACGCCTGGCGCTGACGCAGAAAAGAAGCAGCACGGGAGCCAGGCATTATCGACTCAATGTGAAGCAGGCCGCTCCGGAGTAACTCTTCATATAGAAAGCGACGGTTGTCCGGAATCTCCGATACCGCCTTCTCAGAAGAAGCGACAACGATGGGCAGGCCTGACTCGGCAGGCCACACAGGAAATCCATATTTTAAGCATTCCGCAGCCGTTTCAAGTGCCGTCCAATCAAATAGCAGACTCGGGGCGTCCGGCGCAGCGCCATCGGCGCGTGGCTCTCTTCCGATCCCGACTACGATTCCGCCGCCTACGGCCATTATCCCCTTCACCAGATTGCTTACGACTTGATGGGCATAGCCGATAAGAGCGGGGTCAGTTTTCCCACTGGCCGAACCGGCAATCTGCACGCGGCGGCCAAGGAGGGGCAATGTTGTTGCGCTGGAGCTGGCCGACGGGGGCATCATCCGTTTCCTACCACGGGAGAGGGCCGCACTTCTTTCGCTGCGGCGATAAGGTCGTCGTCGGTCAGCGCTCGGCTCGGAAACGCCCGGCAAAGCGCATCCGGCAAAAGTTTGGATCGCAGATCGGAGAAGGTAAGGCCAGGCCGGGAGTCTCGCGGGCCGGTGAGCCGTACCAATTCACGGATCGTCTGGGCCTTAATATTTAGACCGTCCAGATCCATGCGAAATAGGTCTTCGCGTTCCTGATCGGTGGGACGGTCGAACTGCTCAGTAACAGCCGCACGGCGCACAATGGCAGGGTCCAGCGCCCCTGCCCTGTTGGTGCAGAGAAATACCAGAATGCGGCCGGAATGGCGGCGAAGGTCGTCAACCTTCTGGATGATGGTGTTGACGGCTACTTTGTCCTCGTGGTGGCTTTGCGCCGTGTCCCGCGTGGACGCAAGGGAGTCGCCTTCGTCGATGATAAGGAAGGCCTGCCGGGTTTTTCCGGCTTGCTTGGCGACGACATCGAACGCCTGGTTGAGAAGCGTGCTCATCTGTCCGACCTTGCCTGATCCACGGACGCGGGTGCTGAGTTTAAAGAGCATCGCATCCTTTTTGACGGACTCGCGAGCCAGCCTGTCGCATGCGCCCTCGGCAGTGACCGTCTTTCCCGTGCCTACATCGCCCGCGAAGATAACCAGGGGATACCTGTCCGACACCGCGTCGCAAACGGCGAGTTCCTTGTGATGAAATTTCCGGCTCCAGGCGCGCAGCTCTTCCGGATCGGCCAACAGGCGAAGCGACCTGTGCAGTCTCTGGTAACGGTTCTCAAAACCGACTAGTCTCTTCGCCGAAGCCGCAATGCCGTCGTTCGGGAGTTCCAGCTCCAGCTCAAAAAGCTCGGCGATTTCGGTAACTTCGTTCATCGACTGCCTGCTTCCCGGTTTGCGTTACGCATACACACTCTTGGTGACTCCCCAGCCGTTGCTCACGTAATTGCGATCCGCCGACCGAGTCAAGGAAGGAAACGACAGGTCGGTATTCGACGTAGTCCAACTTGTGGTCAGGGTCTGCCTGAATGCCGCTTTTTGCGCGTCGGTCAGACCATGCCACTTCTGGCTATACTGAACCACTATGCTTAGCTGGCCGGACGGTGTGCGGGGCCAGCGGTTATTGCCTGGACGCTGGGCGGTGAGAGTCGAGGCATCGGTGGACACTTCGTATTTCGCGGCGCGGATCACCTCGCCCGAGGAATCGTACAGCACGATGTTGGCTTCGAGCAGGTAGCCTTTTTGGGCCAGGGCTTTGACATCCGCCGCATAATTTTTCACCAGGTCGCGCGTCAAAAGTCCCGTGGATTGTGAATTCATGTCCAAATCGGCGGCAATGCAGTCAATCACCTTGCCGATGTCGGCTACGCTGTAGGTTTCCGTTAATGATTCCGAATAAGACATCTCTTACTCCTCGATTACAAAGGACCGGCCGAATATTTCTTTCCAGAGTTCAAGCGTTTGCGTTTTGCCGTCGTAATTGCGCGCATAAGTAAGAGTCTCCCAGGCCTTCAGGCACTTCTCAACGATGACCTCGCAGTCCTGGTCCGTAATTTTCCGGGTGACGTTATTGTCAGCATTACACGGATCGAGAATTACCACGCGATCTTTGGGGAAAGATTTCGGCGTGCCGCATTCCTTGAAGCAAATCGGGGTTTTCAGCTGCGAGTCCGCGACGTAGAGGAAAAAGCGCAGAAGCCCGGCCTCTAACGAAGGGGGCACACCCTGCGTGTCCTGCAGGTGGCTGACGATAAGCTCGATGGCGAATGACCTGAGGCTGTCGTCTAATTCATGGAAATTTCTCCAGAACTTGAGCAACCGCACGAGCGCCGCGAAATTCGCATATGCATCCCTCCTGGCGCGGATGAATTCCAGCTGCTTCGTGACGCTGGTCTTGACCGGCGCGGCACCCTGCGATGAGGGCTGCCAGCCATAGTCGCCAGGGCCGTCTATCGCGATGAGCGGCACGAGATCCATTTCAAGCCCGGAATCGCGGAATTCAATGCCCAGCGTCCGCGGCTGAATGGTGAAGTCCTCGGGTTTCTTCGTGGGATAAATCTTCGCCACAAGCCGCCGGATGCGGCTATGGAGGCTTGCCAGATCGTATTGGGAAGCGCCGTTGGCGTTTAGGAAAACCGCCACGTCGGCGTCCACACCGAAGTCGCCCTTGGGGCGGAGAACCGTGCCCTTGCGCAGCGAGCCCGTCTTCAAAAACTTCTTGATGTCGATCAGCTTATCGCCAGCGGCGGCGGCGGAAAATCTTTCGATGAGATGGTCCACTTGGGCGAGAAAGTCGGCGCGTTTGCCTTTCGGCAGCTTGAGCCGGTTGTTGACGAAATAATTGAGCTGCGTATCTGTAAGTTCCATAATTTCCGCCTGAATCCGCGCCTGCCTTTCGGCTGAGAATGCGCCAAACTAACGTGAGGCTAACAGTGTAAGCGGACAGTGCGAACAGTGTCAACAAAAAAAAGCTACAGCCTGAGTTGCCCCGTCTCCGCCGGATGCAGCTCGTTGATCCGGATTTTAGCGACGATGGGGTTTACGTCAAAGATGTCGGCCAGCGTGCGCACCGCTCCGTCCCTGCGTTTTTCGTCGAGAGTCACTGCGCCGAGGGAACCAATCGACATGAGAAAAGGCTTCAGCGCCTCCTGCACCAACGTCCTGGGACATAGAAGACCGCCTATTGCGCGGTTCGCCTGAAACTCCCACCAGCGGCCATCGTAGGCCCGGCCTTTGCGTTCCTCGTCCTGGACATCCCGGCAGAGAATCTTGTGATCCGAATGGCTGTCGGCATCGAAGAGATGAAGAGGTTTTTCGTCGAGCGCGAACAGATATGCGTGCAGTAGCCCGTGCCCGGCTTCATGCGCGAGCGTGGTCCTCACCCGGCGCTCGGCCACTTTGCCCTTCTCGGCGTCGAGCGCTGCCGCGATCACGATGGCCACAACGCCTTTCTTGGTGAATTTCGTAAATCCCAATACGCCGTCGGGCAGATTTTCGTACTGCGGCACGACGCCGAAACGCTTCTCGACGAAGCGATCGATGCGTATGGCCTCCGGCGAATTAGGGTAGAGCCCCTCTTTCCGCAGCTCGTCGGCGCAAATCCGGTCGATCTCGCTGGATTCAAAATGCGGCCGCTCGGAGAACGGACCCGACTTGGAGCGGAATGTTTTCATTTCTTTTGCTTGGGATGCCTCTCGCCCTTTTTCTGGTTAGCAAGGTCGAGCAGCTCGTCCGCGCTGACTTTCTTGTCGATCATGGTTCGGAACGCGAGGGCGAACCGGGGATCATTCTGCGTGAGGCGCTTGATATCGTCTATTGGCGCTCGCACATCCATTGCCTGGAGTTCCTCCAGCTTTACTTTGAGGACGCGGGCGATCTCGGCGAGAACTTTCTCCGAAGGATGGCGGCGACCGAGTTCGATATCCGAGATGAACGCTGCGGAGCAATCGAGCCTCTTTGCAAATTCGCGCAGCGAGAGATCAAGCTCATCTCGGCGGCGGCGCATGTAGGGACCTAAGCCTTCCATGAATGTCAGCTTATATAGCTGACACCGCAGTGTCAACGTTCCTGGTTGCCAAGTGTGTTGCCGTAGTTGAGGTCTCCGAGGCGTCGATGAGGGCGTGGTGAAGGATGGCTTCAAGTAGACTGTGGCATTCAGTCTGAGTGTCTGAAAGTTTCTTTTCAAGCTCGTCACAGACTGCCATTAACTCATCGACTTTGGCAACGATCCGGAGTTGTTCGTCTAGAGGTGGGAGGGGAACCTTAAATGTTCGGATTAGGCCGAGATTCAGATTACCCTGCGAGGCACCTTTACCATAGGTCCGGATAGTCGAGCTATCCCGTCCCTCGGGACTGTTCAACCAAAGCACCAGGTACTTAGGATTCAAGAATTTCGTTGGGATCTTGATGAGGCAGAGGCTGACATAAAAAGCGAACTCAAAGTCTGAATCGAGAACGGCCGCCTCCCCGATTCCTGCACCAACACGCGTGAGAAGTACGTCACCACGTTCTGGCTTCCGGTTGGATCGATAATTTGTGAAATCAGCATCAGAAACGAAACGATGCTTATCAGGTATAAAACGAAACGGCTTGACATTCTGAGCCGAGAGGAAGGGCTTGCCCCGTTCGGTGTATTTCGGCGTCAGATGCGTACCATCCGTGATCTGATAGGCCAAATCCTGCAGATAGGCGTGAATCCATGTCTTCGGTATCACGGTTTCAGTCTCGAAGCTCTCCGCGGGTGGGACCGATTTCTGCGCGCGAATGCTCTTAGCCTGCTGCAGTCTCGCATTTTCTGCCACGATGCACTTCAATAGCTGCGAAACCGGCTCGTCCCTGGTGTCTTGGCGAACCAACTGGCCACGGATCGCGAGGTTCAGGATGGCCTCACGGAGTTGCTTGATCTGGTCAGGACGTGTGGTGAAGCTCCGCAGATTGCCGAGACAGAAATCGGCGTGCCGGCGAAAGGCTTCTGTATTCGCTGCGCCGTTGAGGTGGAAAAGCGAGGATGCCGTCAGACGGTCCCGTCGTCGCTCTCGATCATCCTTTGCCGTCTCCAGTTGGTCACAGAGTGCCATCAACTCCTCTGCCTTGGCGACGATGCGGCGTTGTTCGGCAATCGGTGGAAGCGGAAATGGTGAATAAGCAAAATATTCAGTCGGCACGCGCTTTTGTCCCGCCGTGCCTGTCATTCGCGAAATGCCTGACTCGATAAAATGCGGGCATTTTAGGAAGATCAAAATATACTCAGCAGAGACAATCACAGGGCGAATAACGTGCAACTCCGTGGTTCCTGCGCCGATGCCGCCCGTCAATCCACGAAAGATTGTCGATTTGCCGTTCTCAAAGCATGGAGTAATCTTCGCAAGAGCAGCGTCGCCCTCGGCAAAATGCGTGTACCCACTCTTGATATCTCCCCAAGGTCTGACCTCATGCGTGCTGGCTACTCCATATTCGGCGGAGATACGAGGCATTGGAACGAAAGATGACAGCAGGCTGTCTTCAGAGGTGTTGCGCGGGTTGATGAAGCCAATTTCCGCCAACTGACTCCAACGCCAATTCGACGGGAGACAGAATGGCAGGTCGTTTTCAGCTAAAAGCGGAATTAGTCTCTCTTTTCGGGCGGCCCCGTCCTGTGTAATTTCGGCTTTCTTTATCTGAATGCGCTTTAGCAATGTAGAGCCTGGTTCGTCGTGCGGGTCTTGCTCGACGAGCTTCCCCCGGACGGCAAGGTCGAGGATGAATCGCCGCAGGCGCGGGATGGCGTCAGGCGCATCGCTGATGCGGTCGAAATGGGCAAGCAGCAGCTCCGGATTCATCGCAGAAGTGCCTCTGCCAGAATGGTCTTGAGCTGGTCACGCAAGCGTGGCGGCTTGGCTCTCGGCCTCATCGAGCTTTGCCAGCAGTTCCTCGGGATCGCCGTGGTCGTCTGCGACGGTGTGCGGGTTCTTGAAGTCGAGGTTATAGCCTCGCGCCTTCACCTCATCGGCGGTAACCTTCCATGCGACTTCTGTTTCCACCCTCCCCTTGCGCTTCGCGCCTCCCCACCAGTCAACGCAGGGCTTGAGGTGCTCGACGCGGATGGGTTTGGTCATCGAGTAGGCTTTTTGCCCATCGGGCACTCGATGCTCATAGAACCAGATCTCCTTGGTCGGCGTCGCCCTTCTCAAAGAACAGCAGATTCGTGCCGATGCTGGCATAAGGCTTGAAAACGCTGTTGGGCAGGCGGACGATGGTGTGCAGGTTGCACTCTTCCATCAGGTGTTCCTTGAGCCGCGTCTTCACGCCTTCGCCGAAGAGCGAGCCATCGGGCAGCACCACGGCGGCGCGGCCGTCGGGTTTCAGGATGCGGATGATGAGGGCGAGGAAGAGGTCGGCGGTCTCGCGGGTCTGGAAGTGCTTGGGGAAGTTGCTCTCGATGCCGTCTTCCTCGCGCCCGCCGAAGGGCGGATTGGTGAGAACGATGTCCACGCGATCGACTTGCGTGTAGCTGATATAGGGCCGCGCTAGCGTGTTGTCGTGGCGGACGAAGCTGGGATTCTCAATGCCGTGCAGAAGCATATTGGTGACACAGAGCATGTGCGGGAGTTGCTTTTTCTCGACGGCCCGCAGCGCTTCCTGCATGCGCTGCTCATCCTCTACCTTTTTCACATAACGCTCGCGCATGTGGCGAATGGCGCAGGTGAGGAATCCGCCAGTGCCGCAGGCGGGGTCCAGGAGGATTTCGCCGGGCCGGGGGTCGATGCGATCCACCATGAAGGCCGTGACGGCGCGCGGCGTGTAATATTCGCCCGCATTGCCGGCGCTCTGCAGGTCGGTGAGAATTTGCTCGTAAATGTCGCCAAAATGCTGCCGCTCGGCCAGATTGTTGAAATCCACTTCGTTGATTTTGTTGACGACCTGCCGCATCAGCTGGCCGGACTTCATGTAGTTGTAGGCGTCCTCGAACACATCGCGCACGACGCGGCGGCGGTCGCCTTGCTTGCCCGCGGTGGAGAGTTCCTTGAGCTGCGGGAAGAGCTGGGTGTTGATGAAGGTCAGGAGTTCTTCGCCCGTGATGCCTTCGGGGTCGGCCGCCCAGGTGCGCCACCGAAGTTTCTGCGGGATGGGCGAGTGATAGCCGTCCTGCATCAGTTCCAGTTGCTGATCCTGGTCGTCGATGATTTTCAGGAAGAACATCCAGCACAGTTGCGAGATGCGCTGGGCATCGCCATCAACGCCGGAATCCTGGCGCATGATGTCTTGTATCGATTTGACGGTGTTGCGAACGGACATTGTTTAAGCTTCCTTCTGGTAGAGCGCGGACTGGAGTTCCTGCACCGCGAACATGAAATCCGCGCGCGTCCCGAATTCCTTGATGAGCTGGACGGGTGTTCCCATCGCATCGAGCGGCGGAATCTGCAGAATCCGTGGGTCGCCAAGATCGATGACGCCCTGATCCTGATACTTTTGCAGCAGCGCTTCAAGCACGGCGCGGGCCTGCGGGCCGTATTTTGTGAAGACATCGCGCTTGCGGACGTTTTCGGCGCGCTCGCGGCGCGTGAGCGCGGCTGGTCGAAGGCGACGTGGCAGATAAGGTCGAAGGGATCGAGGTCCTTGCCGACTTCTTCGGCCAGCGGGTCGAGCGACAGGCCTTCGTTTTCGAGTTCTTCGATGATGGCTTGCTTGCGCTCGGCGGATTTCCAGCGCTTGAGAAAATCATCGAGGCTGGCGAAGCGCTTCTTCAGCGCCTTCTTGGTGAAGTCGCGCAGGCGTTTCGGTGACGAGCCTGCCCTGCTCGTCGAGGTATTCCACGCGCTCGGCGACGATGGTGGCCCCTACCCCATCGACGTAGATTTTGCGCGGCGGGTCTTCGCCGGGCCTGATGTTGATGTCGGGCGGTTGCATCAACGATCACTTCGTCTTCTGCCGGGCTGCGGCGGAATGGGCTCGCCGTTTTCATCCGACGGGCGGCACGTCATCGGGCGGGACGATGGGGTCATCCTGGCCGGGCTCGTAAATCTGCACTGGCTCGCCGTCGAAATCTGGATCGGCGAAATGGTTGGTCGCGCCGCGAAAATCAATCAGCGTGAAATAGAACTTCTTGGTGTCCTCGTGAACGCGGGTGCCGCGGCCGACGATCTGCTTGAATTCCGTCATGGAGCCCACGGCACGGTCGAGCACGATGAGGCGGCAGGTCTGGGCGTCCACGCCGGTGGAAAGCAGGCGCGAGGTGGTGACGAGCACGGGATATTTGGCTTCCGGGTCGATGAAGTTGCCGAGCTGCGCCTGCCCTTCGGTGTCGCTGCCGGTGATTCGCATGACGTAGCGGTGATTCTCGTTGCACAGGTCTTTGTTCTCGTTGATCAAGAGCCTGCCGCATGCGCGCGGCATGTTCTTCATCCACGCAAAAGACGATGGTTTTCTGGAAGCGGTCGCCGCTTTCCTTCAGGAAGTCGGAGACTTTCTTGGCAACGAGCTTGGTGCGGTCGTCGATGACGAGCGTGCGGTCGAAATCCTTCGTGTTGTAGATGCGGTCTTCGATCTCGTTGCCGTCGCGGTCGACGTCTGCCCCGCTCCGGCCGGTAGCCCTCCACGTCCACGTCGATATGGACCTTGACCACCTTGTACGGGGCAAGGAAGCCGTCCTGCGATGCCCTGCTTGAGCGAGTAGGTATAAACCGGCTTGCCGAAATAATGGATGTTGGAAACGTATTCGGTTTCCTTGGGCGTGGCCGTGAGGCCGATCTGGGTAGCGCCGGAGAAGTATTCGAGGATTTCCCGCCAGGCCGAATCGTCGGCGGCGCTGCCGCGGTGGCACTCGTCGATGACGATCAGGTCGAAGAAGCCCGGCGAGAATTCCCGGAAGAGCTTCTGGCGCTCCTCCGGGCCGGTGATGGCCTGATAGAGGCCCAGATAGATTTCGTAGGCGGTGTCGATGCGGCGCTTTTTGTCGAGCGCCGTCGTAAGTTCGACTTCGGTGCCGTCCTCGCGCTCGATGGTTTTCGCGCCCGTGCTGAGCTTGGCCATCGCCGCGCCGAAGGGCCGGAAATCGTTGACCATCGTCTGATCGACGAGGACGTTGCGGTCGGCAAGAAAGAGGATGCGTTTCTTGCGGCCGGCCTTCCACAAGCCGCCAGATGATCTGAAAGGCGGTGTAGGTCTTGCCGGTGCCGGTGGCCATGACGAGCAGGATGCGGTTCTGGCCCTTGGCAATGGCTTCGATCGCCGCGTTGATGGCGTTGACCTGGTAGTAGCGCGGGCGCCTTGCCGCTGCCGTCGTCGAAGTAATCCTGCAGGACGATCTGCTTCCTCGTCGGGCGTGAGCCCTTTCCATGCGCGGTATTTTGCCCAGAGGTCTGCGGGCGACGGGAAGTGCGTCGAGCGCGAGGGTGGCTTCCTTCTCCGCGCTCGCGCCGGTGCGGTCGTGAAAGACGAAGCCGTCGCCGTTGGACGAAAACACAAAGGGGATATTCGAGGGTCGTCGCGTAGTCGAGCGCCTGCTGCATGCCGTCGCCGACGCTGTGGTTGTTGTCCTTGGCCTCGATGAGGGCAATCGGGATGTTGGGCTTGTAATAGAGGATGTAATCGGCGCGCTTGGCCTTGCCGCGGGTGACCAGCTTGCCGCGAACGATGATGCGGCCCTTGGTGAAAGCGACCTCCTCGCGGATCTGCATCATCCCGTCCCAGCCCGCGCGCTTGACGGCGGGGCGTGATGAACTTGGAGCAGATGTCGCGTTCGCTGAGGTCTTTCTTGTTCATGCAGTGTCTGGGGGAAACGGCCCAACTGTGGCCAAGGATGAGGGCCGCGTGCTCCTATAACGGATGCTCCCCACCGTTTATACCTTCTTTGCCTTTTGCATGTCACTTCTGAAAAGGCACAACGGAATCTCAAGGTAACTATTCATCTTATTCCCGTGACGGTCCACAACCTCTTTTTCTGGTGAGTGCAATGCCTTTCGGTTTCTAGGGGACTGCGAATGATGCAGGCGGGTTAATCGTCTTGGCCGCGCGAGGCTTCGGAGGGGTTGCGGCTCAAGACTCCAATTTCTTCAAAATAACCCTGCCTGTTTCCAGGCTGTGTTGCGCCCGCTGACCAGTTATCTTTTCCCCATGCACAGCGCGGTTGAGAGTGTCCGAAAGAATCATGACGTTGTGCAACACCTCAGTAGAAATTAAGTCCTTGCCGTGTAAGTTTGTCGCCAGCATTCCGATGCTCTCGCGTTCCCATTCAAGACCATGCGCTTTTGCCAATTTCGCAAGCCCTCTTTCGAGCTGGATTCGCAAGGTCAGTAGATCGAGCAGTGGCAGTTCTTCGGCTAGGTCCTCGGTGGTCGGGAGTTCCGACTGCAGTTGTTCCGGGAGTGATTGCGTCAGGCGATATTTTGCGACGCCCATCGGCTTGCCCATGTCCCGCAAAGCATACTCCACAACTAGCCTGTTACTTTCCTTGCAAAGAATGAGGCCGAAACTGGGTTGGTCTTCAGGCCGCCGCAGGAGATCGTCCACAGCGGACAGATAGAAATTCATTTTGCCGGCGAATTCGGGTTTGAACTCTTCAATCTTGAGATCGATCACTACATAGCAGCGAAGTCTGCAGATGATAGAAAAGCAGATCGAGAAAGATAGTCTTGCCCGCCGATTTCGAGATGGTACTGATTTCCGACGAATGCAAACCCTTCCCGAGCTCCAAAATGAAGTCGCGCAGATGGTCGATCAGAACCTCGTTCCAAATCCCGCTCTAGCATCTCTGGTCCTAGCGTGAGGAAATCGAAATTGTATGGGTCCTTGAGGAGTTCCTGGGCCAGTTCTGATTGAGGGGCAGGGAGCGTTCGCTGAAAGTTCGTGACTGCCTGGCCCTGCCTGCGGTGAACAGGTCGCTTTCAATTTGGTGGACCAGGACATTCCGCGTCCAGCCGCCTCGCACAGCCTGCCGGATATACCACTCCCTTTCGCCTGCGTCCTTTACCATGTCAAGAATCCTGACATTGTGTCCCCATGGCAATTGTGCAACGACCTGTTGCACAAATTCTTGGTCGGGGTAGGCTTCAGCAAAAGCCCGCATATATTTGAGGTTTCTCGCTCCAAACCCAGTCATCCCCGGAAAAGCTTTGGGCAGGTCATCCGCCAGGCTGTCAATGATTTTTGCGCCCCACCCTTCCATTGCTGGCGAGTGAGGATGTCTCTGCCGATGCCCCAATAGAGGAAAACAAGTTCCCGGTTGACGGAAAAAGCGGCGCGAACCTGCGCTGTGCGGATTCGCTCCTTCAGCTCCTGTAAGAAGCTGTCGTATAGGACAGGAAGCGGACTGGATTTGCCCTTGGTCATTGTTTCGCGCAGGGTTTCCACGCTTTGATAGCATAGCGAAGATTTGGCGGTCTGTGGCAATCTGTGGGCATGGCTCAGAAGAAAATCAACTTCCGTGACCTAAAATCCTCGCTCATTTGATGAATGTCGGAGCGGCTCCGCGATACACATCGCGATACACAATAACGTTGTCTACGACGTACTTCCAATGACTTCGGGTGCCGTCCGTGCTCTTCCATGTCGTTGAAAGTACTTGTAACCCGCTAACTGTCACGTCGAAGGACGTGGAAGGCAGTCCAAGACACTGGAAGCACCTGGAAGTGCTTCTTAGTCAGTTTGCGGGGGCGTAGTTCAGTTGGTTAGAACGCCTGCCTGTCACGCAGGAGGTCGCGGGTTCGAGTCCCGTCGCTCCCGCCACAATATGTGACGTCGTTTCTGTTTCTTGCTTTATTCGGACAGCCCTACGGGCCAAAGACGTACCGGACTATCATGACAAACGAAGATTCTTCAGCGACGCACGAGCAACTCCGCCACCGATATTTGGCTTAATCACCAATTCGAGCACGGTAACGTCTGAAAGTTGCACCTGATATTCTTCGACTTCACGTATCGATGCAGGTGGACTGAAATTCCACTGCTGGCGCACAATCTCTTTGAGTGAACTCCCGCCATCCGAAGACCACCGCAAAACGAACTCTTGAGTGCGTCCAGTTTCGTTTTCCTCAAAAACAAGGGATATGCACCTGAGCCTTAGCGGATGATCGAAAATTAGCCGAATTGTTTGAATCCCCGGCGCTGCTGCTCGCCAGCCCGGTGCATTTTCCGATCCGAAGGCCGACTCGACCGGAAAGTCCTTGTCTTCCGATGTGACTTCGACTACGGCGGCACGCTCTACATCTAACCAGCCTTCTCCACGAGCCCGAATTCTCTCTGGAGTCGGAGTGATAAGGCGCTTTCGCATGCACCCAAGTCTACTCCCGTCCTAATCTCTCAAACAGGGCTTCGAGGAACGTGGTTCCAGTCCCGCCGCTCCCGCCACTGTCTCGGTTGAAATGCAGATCGCTAGCAGCAAGCCCTTGCCTTGATTCCTTCAACCCCTTCTTTGGCAATGATCGGGACCATAATTAACGCAGCGATTGGATCGGCCCACCACCATCCTAAAACCGCGTTCAGCAAGAGTCCCACCAATAAAATAGTCGAGAGGTAAACGCAGAAATCTGTTTGCCTAGCGTCGGCCTTCATAGCGGCGCTTCCGAGCGCGTTGCCAACTTTCTTCTTGGCGCGTGAAAGAATCGGCATGACGATGAGGGAAACGCAGGCCAGTACAATTCCGGCAATACTGTGCTCGGGAGCTGTTTTCCTAATCAGGTCAGACATGGATTCGTAGGCGATGTAGCCGGCGAGGGCGACGAAGCAAACGCCTATGATTCTGAGACTCAGTTTTTCGTTTCGTTCTCGACTCTCAACATCGGCATCAACCGACATTCTCCAAAGCAACGTGGCACCGGATGTGACCTCAATGAAACTATCCATTCCGAAACCGACAAGAGAGATGCTCCCTGCAACTATTCCAGCCGCGACAGCGATTAGCCCTTCGAGGCCATTCCACACGATTGTGAAATACTCCAGCCGCCTTCCGCGATGGGCCATTACTTGGCGCGCGACGGTCAGTTCAGTCATTTTGAAAGCATACCCGCTGCAGATCGCGAAGTGAAATGCCGCATATTCTCTCTCGCACATGGTTTGTTTTAAAACTGCCGCAATTGTCAGGCTTCGAGACTGTAGGCTCCGCTGCAACGGATGCCGGAACGCCACGGCTCTGGCTGTGATGTGGCGGGTTCTCTCCACAGAAGAAAGTGAACCCCCAGCGTGTGTTGCAACAATTAACTTGCGTTAAGCCATGTGCTTAACTACAGTTAACTATGCCCCATGCCTACGGAAGGAACTACGTCTTCAATGATGCTGAGAACGACTCTGTCAATAGCTGCGGTTCTCGGATCGCTTCTTCTCCCATGCTCTCAAGTTGCCTTCGGCCAAGGTGAAACCACCAGCGCAATCGTCGGCCAGGTGACCGATGCGACCAGCGCGGCCATTCCGGGCGCTACGGTCACGATCAAAAATCGCGAGACCGGCCTACAGCGCAGCGCCAAGACCGACGATGAGGGCCGATTCAATTTTCCGCAGCTGAAACCTGGTACTTACTCGGTCAAGGTGGAAGCAGAAGGCTTCGATCCGCAGCAGAATGACAACGTGTTTTCGGGTCTGGGCCAGAAGCAGACGGTCAATTTCACACTTAAGGTGGCTCAATCAAATCAGACGGTTGAGGTAAGCGGCGCAGCTCCGCTCCTCAACCCAGAGAATGCAAACACATCCACGACTCTGAATGCGCCGGCGCTGGAGAACCTTCCCAATCCAGGCGGCGATTTAACTTACCCTCTTCAATTCGCCGCAGGCGCGCTGGTCAACACGGCGGGCAGCGGCAACGATTTCGTCGGCGGCACGAACGGATACGGCAACGTGGAGTTCAACGGACTGCCCGCTCTCTCGAACGGCTACATCGTCGATGGATTGGAAACGAACGATCCGCTGACGAATCTGAACAGCGGACTCTCGACAAACCTCGTTCTCGGATTGAATTCGATATCGGAAGTGACGGTCAACACGCTTTCCTATGCCGTGGACCAGGGACGGTACGGAGCGTCGCAGGTCAATTACGTCACAAAATCGGGTTCGAACCAGTTTCACGGAAATCTCTACGAGCTGTGGAACGGCTCGAGGTTCAATGCGGCCGACTATTTCACGAATGCCACTCCGGGAAATCACAAGCCGCGCTCCACGGTGAACCATTTTGGCGGAAGCGTGGGCGGTCCGATTGTTCGCAACAAGCTATTTTTCTTTTTCGATAGCGAGTGGGTTCGCATCGCGCTGCCGATCGTCACAGCCGACTACCGTTCCAACTCCGGCATTTCAGGAGTACGTTTTGCAGCAACTCCCCCTGGGCGGAACGGATTCCGTCACTGGGTCGGTCTATCAGCCGGCGCCGCAGTCGGTGCCGTTCTATCAGAAGATGTTTTCGCTGTACGGAAATACCAGCGGAACGCCTCTCGCGGTACTGGGTTGTCCCTTCGATGTTGGCGGAGGTTCGCCCGGCAATCGCGAACGATGGAAACGGTTGCGCGAATCGCCAGAGCGTTTCGCATTCGAGCGACGATCATGAACAGGTCCAGACGGTTCGAATCGATTACAACATCAATGAGAAAAACACCACCTGGTTTCGCTTTCAGACGGACACCGGACTGCAGGCCGCCTATACCGATCCGATCAATCCTTTGTTCAATGCTCTTTCCCCGCAGCCGCTGTACTCTTTTGCGGCGGGATATACGCACGTCTTTTCGCAGAATCTCGTGAATTATTTCAATCCGGCATTTTCCTGGTATGGAAGCCTGTTCGGGCCCAGCGATTTTCAGAAGACGCTCGCCGCGTTTCCGATTGTGTTGCAAGGCAGCGGCGCGAATGCGCCTTTCACCACGCTCGGTGGGCTGGACAACACATGGGTCCAGGGAAGGCGCGCTTCCCGGTTTTTCATCAACGACAACCTGGCCTGGAGCCATGGCGCGCACGAACTGCGGTTTGGAACCAATACTCGAATCTTCCGCCTGAACGACTATGACTTCGGGGAGGGATCGGTCCCCACCGTGACTTACACCACCCTGCCGCAATACATTTATGGAGTCGCATCCACGGCGACAGAGACTTTCCCTACGTCAGCGAACGAACCTTTCAACTTCCTGAATCTCGACCTGTATGCGCAGGACACGTGGAAAGTGACCAAGAAGCTGACGTGGACTTTCGGCATTCGAGACACGTTCAATTCCAATCCGCTCAATCCGCATCGAGCAGATTGCCCGTCTTCGCGGCTCTTTCGATTCCATCTCGCATGATGTGAATCAGCCCTTGAACGCCGCCATTCAAACCGGTCTCGGCAACGTATTTTCCTCGACGCCCCTCGCGATCCTGCAACCGAGAACGGCGATCGCCTGGCAATTTGAGCCCAAGTCCGTGCTGCGCGCCGGCTTCGGAATTTTCAGCGACATTTTGCCCGGCAGCATCGCCGATGTGGTCGGCGTCAATCCGCCTTACGTCAAGACTTTCCAGGGCGGCCTTCTTGGCACCGTCGGCGGCACGGCGATTGCGCCGGGAGTTCCTAACAGCGCGGTGGACGCAACCGTGGCCGCCAATCAGACGTTCAGTTCGGGATTTGCGCAGGGCCAGCTTTCCTGCGCATCTGCGCAAGCGAATCCCGCAACTTGTCTTCCTCCGGTCGCCATCACGGCGGTGCCGGATGGCGAACTTCATGCGCCTTACTTCATGGAGTGGAGTCTTGGCTTGGAACATCAGTTGGGAGCCACGGGAAGCATCCACGCGCAATACGTCGGCACGCGCGCGGTAAACCAGCCTTATCTGACGCAAGTGAACGGCTATCAAACGGTCTGCGACGGGCTGCTTCGCGCCGTTTCCCTACGCGCAGCTCGACCGATCCCCGATTCGGGGCCGTGACGCAATTTTCCACCGGCGCGAACAGTCACTACAACGGGTTGCAAATGACCGCGATGAAGCGCATGGGCCACGGCCTGATGGGACAAATCAACTACACCTGGAGCCGTTGCATGGACACAGTCTCGAACGGCGGATTCCTGCAGTTCTCGGCCGGAGGAATTCTGTCCCCGCTTCCGGGAGATTTGGCGCGCGACTACGGTCCTTGCGATTACGACATCCGGCACAATCTCAACGCTCAATATGTCTATCAATTGCCGGTCAAGGTCCAAAACCGGCTTCTTGGCTACGCACTGAACGGCTGGCAGGTGTCGGGAACCGTGTTTTGGCATAGCGGGATTCCGTTCTCCGTTCTGAGCACGCCCTATTCGGCAAATGGAAATGGCATCGTGAACGGCAGCGGGCCGCAATTCGCGAGCGTTGTTCCCGGCGTGCCGCTCTACGAACACAATCCGATTCCGGGCGTCACGCAACCGGGCACGGTTCAGTGGCTCAATCCCGATGCTTTTGTCTCGACCGTGGACCCGAGCACCGGCGCGTGCTTCGGCGGCGACAGCCCCAAGAATTGCCAATTCGGCAACCTCGGCCGCAACGCGCTGCGCGGTCCCGATTTTGCGTGGAGCGATTTCTACCTGACGAAATCGTTTCCCTTGACCGAGCGTGTGAAGCTGCGGTTCGACGCGCAGTTCTTCAACGTATTCAATCATCCGAATTTCGGGCTTCCGAGCATGGTGCTGGCCGGCATTCCGGGCAAGCCTTCCACGCAGACTGGATTCGGAGCGCTTACCTACACCACTTCTCCGCCGACCGGCTTGCTCGGCGTCGGTTTGGGCGGCGATAGCACGCCCCGCATGATCGCGTTCCAATTGCGCCTGGAGTTCTAGGTTCGCATCCGACGTGAGCACTTAATCTCAACTTTGAAACTCCGATCAGCGGTGGCCCGCCGCAATACCAAGTTTGGTAACCGCGATACACACCGCGATACACAATAACGTTGTCTACCACGTACTTCCAATGACTTCGGATGCCGTCCGTGCTCTTCCATGTCGTTGAAAGTGCTTGTAACCCGCTAAC
>CAWFLH010000007.1:0-246770 GCA_963816575.1 uncultured Acidobacteriaceae bacterium
CGATTTGAAGAGGTATTGGTAAACGTGGAAGCCTGGGCCAAACGCTTTGAGTGCCGCTTCCAACCGCTTCACTGCGTACTCCTGTTCTGAGCGGTCCAGACTTTCGTAGTCCACGCCGGGAACGCTCAGAACCATGCCTAGATCGCCACTTTTGGTAAGGAAAGCCGTCTCGTTCCAGAAGCCGTAGAGGTTGATGTGGTCGTTGAGAGCCGCACTCTCTTTCCACGGCTTGATGACTTTATCGAGGCGCAGCATCAAACGACCTCCACAAGGGGCACTTGCTGTTTGGCCGCGTCGTAGCGCAGCTTGTAGCGTTCGGATTTCGCGAGGATGCGGAGGAATGCCGGATCGCTGTTCGTTACCCAATGGCCGAAAGCAAAACCGCCAATGAATACGGCGATACCGGCGAGGATGGAATTGAAGAGGTTGAAGGCCCCCACTGCGCCGACGCAGACGAAGTAGAACAGCGTGCGTTCCACGCCCAAGTAGGTGAGAGGCTTGTGCAGGCTCTTGAAGACTCGATTTGTGCGATGCTTCTGCTGTGGTTTGTCGGGCATAAGTTCCTCGTTCCAGGCGCTGGTTGAAAGTGGCGCTATACACCCCAGAGCCAACTCAGGACATTCACGGCAAGAACTGCAATGCCCGTTCCGGCGGCAACGCCCGCGAGCGCCTTTTTTGCGCCGGGTTCGCCATGCGCGAATCCGTAGCCGCCGATCACGATTGCAACCAGACTGGCAACCTTCGCGATGGTGCCGGTGAAAAGGCTTTGGATGGCGTTAAAGCCCGTGTCGAACGGTGAACCCTGTGCCAACGCGGCCACAGGCAGGACCAGAAGTAGGGTGACAAGAGCGGCGGTTTGGACGCGCTCACTTCGACCGAGCAACGAGCTGGACTTGACGCACCAAAGGGACTTGAGACCAACGTGGCATATGCACCTCCGGCAGCACCCAAAGCGGCTGCTCTTGGGGCAAAATTAACCTCACTCAATCACCAAGTCCAACGGCTTTTCGGCGGTCAGTTATCCGTGGGAGGAAGGCTGGGGCATATTAGAGCGATTCGGTCGGTAAACTTGTTGTCGAGGCCGGCATGAGAAAGCTCGGTAACCAACTCGCGATAAAGGACAAAGGCATGTGAGATCGTTCGCCACGTGCTCTTCGTGGTCGCCAGGCAAACCCCCACAGCTTTTTCCAACTGAGAACAATATGGGTGGTGACAGCGGCGCGAAAGCGTCGCCGTGTACTGCGCCGTGGCGAAGGGAGACACCCACAGCTTTTTTCGACCTGAGAACAACACGGGTGGTGACACACCTGCGCGATTTGCCGGCACGTCCCTCCGAAGGTGAGAGAGACCCTTAGACGGTTGTCCGGGCGGGTAGAGTGCTAACAGTGCGTTGCTAGGTTTGGTCTTTTGCGATCAATCGACGGTCGCGATGCGGATCGGTGCGCGGTTGACCCGCGCTGAGTTCGCATTTCTCTCCGGGCTTGGCACCACAAGTCGGACAAGGGACAGCGAGTACCTGCTTTGGGCTGAGGACTTTCTTCATGGCCCAGAAAGAATAGCCCAACTCCCCGTCTGCTGGACTGGTCAATTTTGATCAGTGTATTGCGAGGCTTCGGCCCTAGCTGGTTTCGCTCCCATCAAGCCGCGCACGCTTTCCATGAGTTGCGCATCCGCCCTTAGGACACTACCCTCCGGGTGGGTAGTGGGCTACTTTGAACGCGGGCGTAATCGGAGGTCTGTTCCATGCCGGAAATGACTTTCGACGCTTTCACGACTGAATGGGAGTTTTGGCTCGGGCAAAATGACGGAGCAAACGACCTCATGACCGGCAATCTGTGCAGTCAGAAATGCTTTACCGTGCGGCAGGTCATCATAGGTAAACTTCACGAGCTGACCGGCTCGATTCACCTGTGTCCATTCATCTTTCATTTCTGATTAGGCCGCTCTTTCCGCCCGCCGCTGTTCATAGGCTTCCCAGAGGGCTACCAAATCCTCCACGCTCCACAGCCGATCCGTGACGCCAGCGGCCATAGCCGGCGACAAGCGAAGTGTACGATGACTTTTGATGAAGTTGTAGGCAAAATAATTGAGGGCGGTTGCTTGCAATCAATTGCAAAATTCAAGGTAGCCCACTACCTCCGGGTGGTCCCGCTTGACATTCGTAGCAGCCCGCACTACAACACCGCTCGGGGTTGACTTCTTGTTTTCCGCGCGGATCGTAGACTAAGCTGTCTCTTTCAAAAGACAAGGGCTCGCAACAAAATCACGAGAAGAGGTTCGCGCACGTGAGGCGATCGAAACAATTAGGAAAGAAAGAGCGCCGACGAGCGGACAATTCGGTTTACAAGATTGAGAGAGCCGCGCGCGATCGTGCTGATGACCAAGCCCGTCGTGTCCCTTGGCAGTTGCTTTTGGAAACTCGAAATCAGTACGTAGAGATGCAGGAGTTCTACTTTTGGGCGCGGTCCGTCATTGAGACCGAGGATGGTATACCCGGCTGGCTGGCCAAGATGCTTGACCGGCGCTGCCCAGGATTCATCGAGGACCAGCAACGATGTGAGAGCGATCGTTCGAGGACCTATCCTCCACTCTCCGTTCGACTTCTCTTTTGGAGTCAGGAACACATGTTTGGCCGTGCAAGAAATGAGGGTTGGTTTGATGCGGTCCAGTTTTACGCTATCCGCGATTCCCGTTCTAAGAGAGCGGAAGTGTATTGGTCTGAGTGCGTGAAGACGTGGAGAAAAGCGAAACCGCAGAAGTATCCATCATTGAAGCAGTGGCTGAGCGATGCTGCTGGGTGCGACCCTTTTACTCATCTAACCCCAGGAGCTCGCAAGGCCAAGGCGTCGTACAGGCTGGTCGAACCCAAGCGCCTCACCGAAGCTGTTGCTCGCTACATAGACTGGGAGGCCCTTGCATACTGGGCTCGGCCTGCGCTTGAAGCCGCGCCTCCACTCGTTCACAGCGTTGCCCGAGAACTCGCTCGTCGATGTCGTGGGTTCTTGGAGTTCAATGCGAAAGCGCGCAAGGCCGATCACGTAGAGCTTCCGCAAGATTGGCATCGATTGATGCTCTGGATAACGGACCACTTCTTTCAGGACGCCAAAACGGGCGGGTGGATGGATGCGATCTTGTCGTCTGCCAGGAGTCATCCTCGCGCGATACGCACGATGGAGTACTGGGAGCAGTGTGATGAGATTTGGGCATCGAACTTACCCGATCCCTACCCGTCATTCCGGAGCTGGCGTAAACAAGCTGATTCGTACGTCGTCTCGATGCCCGATGAGACGGTCTCAACTTGCTTGCTGATTAACGCCTAATCGTCCGTCACCCCTCTGTGACATTGCTCCACGGCATGATCGGACGTGCCCAAAATACACGTTCCCTCGAATATCACGTTTGCACTTTGGGCACAGTCTGACGACAAGTGCCTGTTTCTGCGAAAAAGGTACTGAGGTTAGATGCGGCGCCACTACTTTCAGACCATACTCCGCGATGAGCCACCTCGCGACCTCTGGGTCCATGAGTTGCAAATTCAGTTCCGCGCCGTGCTGGCGACAGAACACCTCAAAGGCTCGGTCGGTCACGGAAGGGTCTACTACCTTGAGCTCTCCGCTTGCGACCCATTTCCCCACTTCGGTAGCAGTGACACCCAAGAGCTTCGCAACTCGGCCCCAGGAGTGCCCTTTCTCTTCTTTCCACAGGTCTGCGGCAATTTTGTCCTCTACTCCCGGTTGCAGTGTAGCCCTGTGTTTCTCACACCATTCCGCCAGCGAGATCACGGATACCCTTGGGTCGCGTACTTTCAGGAAACCATTCCCGATCAAATGCTGAAGCCGGCGATAGCTGACATGCAACGTTTGTTGGAGCCGTCGTAAGGACCATCCATCCGTAACTCTGGCGCTTATCGACCGGCCCTTAAGGCGGAAGCGAACTGATTGTTCCGAGCGGCGGAGCTTCCGAGCGATCTCCTTGACTGAATCGTAGCCGGCCCGCACAAATAGCTCCTGTTCCTCTTCCCTTGTCCAAGGTCGGCGGCCGTCGTTCTTTTTGGTTCCCCGTTCTCCTTCCAGCCAACCTTGACTCCGGGCAAATCTGGACACGGCGTATCCCGACAATCCCGGATAAAGTGCTCTGACTGTCTTGATTGCCGCGGCCTTTTTTCGCCCCCCACTCCGATAGCCATCTCGAAGGGTTTCAATGGCCTCTTCGCTCCAGTCGATGGGTCCGGTACGCTTACCGCGATCCTTCTCCCGCAGGTGTCGCATCCGATGCCAGATTTGGGCGGGGGAAAGTTCTGGAGCGAGCTGCCGTAGCTTCTTGACTGCCTCATGCGTCCCTTTGGGACCATACTTCATCCCGACGACCAGAACCTGGTCAATCTGCGGCAACCAACTGAAGGGTTGGTTTGCCTTTTTGCCCTTGGGATCGGGACCTTCTTCCATGAGCACATCTCACTGCAAATCGTCCGCTTTGAGCAGCTGCGATCACGTTCCGAACTCGTGGGCCCCTGCGTGTGATTGTGCCAATCAAAGTAGAGGGACTGTTTTTATAAGCGTCAGCTGTCTTCCAAGAAACGCGGATGCGCGACTGCGGACACTCATCTTCTAGTCATCTCCGTAAAGTGATATCCGTGACACGAGCGCGCGTATGGGCATCTCCAGCGCCAGTTCTACTGACGAACAAGACGAAGTTGCTGCAACTGATTGAGTTGAAGGACTACCGGGTCAAGGCAGGACGAAGAAAATGCGCGCGCGGTTATGCTTGCCCAGGTTTCGCGGGTAGGAGAGTTCCGTTCGGCAAATCGCTGAATGGCTGGCCAGATCCCCATATTGGTTCACCACTGCCGACGCTGACCATGCAGCAAGGAGAACGACACCGTGTCCAGTCAGTCCTCGCCCCACGCGTCGGATGTCGCTTAGGTGTTTCGGTTGCTGCTCATCCCAGTGCTGCAACCTGTTCGTACAATTCATTGCTTCTGTCTCTTCGATCCTTAACCTCCGAAACGTTGTACCCGTTTCCCCTCGCACCAAAGACAGGGCACTTGTAAACTCTGAAACCCGCAAATCGTAAAAAGTTGTCTTCTTCAAGAGATTTAATTTCCCTGAAACGCCGGTCCGAAGCCCGTTCTGGCCGCGAGAGAACGCTGCAGGGCTACCGGGATTACTTCCGCATTGCCGACAAACCGGGAGTTGATTGGATTAGTCAACACAAGAGCGTTTCTCGTTACCTATGTGGTGAAACTTCCTAAAAGAGGACTTCCGGCTCGCAATCACTTCCGGTTCGCCCGTCATACGGACAGAATCGTGGCAACGGTATAGATGCCGAGGGCCATAACTAGATGGCCGATCTAGCGTTCGTCTGAACGCGCGCGAAAACGGAGCTCCCAACCCAGGAATGCCCCGAGCGCGGCGCTGACCGGAACGACGGCAGTATGCCAAACCAGGATGTGCGCGGCCTGGAAGTTCGGACAATGCAGTTCGAGCACTCCCACACCGGCCAGTCCACTCAGCATGCCGGCGACGAGTCCCGCGGAAGTCGCTTTGACCGCGAAGCCGCGGCGAAGCAGCAGCCAGCTCAGCAATCCGGCGGGGATCGCATGGAGAAGACCGGTGAGCTGACATACGATGCCGGCCGCGAAGAAATGGTCGGTGTGGTAGTCGCGGAATAAGTCCGCGAATGCGGCAAGCAACCCGACGCTGCTAAGCGCCAGGAGCGCCCCAGGAGAAACGCGAATTTGGCTAGCCGGAATCATCTGATGAACAAAGCTGACGGCTGCCAAACAAGCCAGCAGGCCGAGCGCGGGAAAGATAAGCGACTGCTCCAGCGGATTCATTTTCGCAACTCCAAAGAAGCCCGCGCGCGCCGCACCGGCCAGCGAAACAGCCGCGCAGACGAGGACGAGTCCCCCGGCCATCACCCAAACTGGCGGCAGCGGTCGCACCGGTCGCAACGACGGTTTGATCGAGTCAACGATGCGCTCGATCACCAGCGGATCGAGATCCTGCGGAACCTGCGCGGTCTGTTTCAAGACGTCGTCAACCTCCTCGTCTTTCACGCGGCTCCTCCGCTCCGCCACTTTTTCGAGCCAGCGGCGTCAATCGTTTCCCGAAGCTTCTTATAGGCGCGGTGCACCTTTTGCTTCACCGATCCCACGCTCGACGACGTGGCGCGCGCGACTTCCTCCAGTGACATGCCTTCGACCTTCAACATAGCGATCACCTCGCGCTGGGCCTCGGAGAGCGGTGCCAACAATACCTCCAGTTCGCACGCTTGCTGCGGAGCGGACGAGACGCCTTTCGACATTTCCTCCAACTCTCTTTCGCCGGCTGCGGCGCGGATCGACTTTCGATAGTGGTCGACGCGAATATGCCGGGCAATCGCATAGAACCAGGGCAGCGCCGGTTCGCCTGGGCGATACGTGTGGCGCACCTTGTGAATCCGCAGCCAGGTTTCCTGCAGCAGGTCATCGGCATCGGCGCGGCTGTTCGACGACGCAAGAAAAAACCTGTGCAGTGGCGAACTGATGCGATCGATAAGAGCCGTCGCAGCGGCAAAGTCGCCCTGTTGATAGCGGACCATCAACATCTCGAGATTTTCGCCGGTGTGCATGCGATGGAATATCTAACTTGGAATCTTCACCGACGTCAGCGCCTTAGCGCAAATCCCCCGCTGCATTAGCCGCACTCGTCCACCGGCCCGCAGCCCCCAAAATTACAAGATTCGACGGACTGCGCTGAAAAGTTACGCAGGAGACAAAAGAATTCAGCAACATTTAATTTTTCCTAATTACGCCTAGACACCGTAACTTTCCGCGAGCTCGAAGCGAATCCATCTGTGAACGCGTCCTCTGCCGGGAACCAGTCCCACGCTCGCGGCGCGGAACAACTTTATCCCAGACTCTCAGGAGATCACGATGAATAAACTTTGCCTAATGAAGCTTCGTTTGTGGCTCGCAGCTTTTGTGCCCGTCGCGCTGATTCTCGCCAGTGCAATTGCTGCTCAAGGCCAGCACGTACGCAGTCCGCTGGTGCTCACGAGCACGAATGATGCCAGCGGAAACGCTGTTGTAGTCTTCAAGCTGAACACGAAAGGAACTCCCTCGCTCGAGTTTGAGCAGACGCTGCCGACCGGAGGAAACGGCGGCGCCAGCACCAATGCAGGCATCGTGCAGTTCGAACGGAACCTTGGCGCCGTTGCCAACTACGGATCCAATACCGTAAGTCAATTGGTCCGCTCGGGCGACGCCATCGCAATCAGTTCGACAATTCCGCTGGCAGCCGGATGCACAAAGCCCGACTCTGTCGCATTGACGCAAGGCCACCTGTTCGTAGTCGGCGCGAACTGCGCCGAGAGCCACACCTGGCCATGGGGGTACGTGGAGGGTCCAGTCGTAAGCCTTTCCGACCCCTCGGCCGCGCAGATTGCAGTCGGCCAGACTTGGGCCGCTGTCACGTTAAGTTCCGGATCTCTTTTGCAACTTCCGCTCACGCAGCGTGGCGTCTTGAATGGCGCGACCAATCCGATCCCTTTGCCCAGCAATGCAGACATGGTTCCCCTTGGAGAAGCGTTCTGGGGCAACGTGCTGGGCTTCACTCCAGCTCACAGTCCCGACAGCTTCGCCATCGTCGACGTGAACGGAAATCTGAATCCCGTGGCTGGCCCGACGCCTTCATATCCCACCAACGCGCCCTGCTGGGTAGCCAAGGGCGCGGGCAACATCTGGTATACGGGGAACTCGCCCGGGCATGCGATCAGCATCTTTTTCAGCGACAGCCAGGGTGGAGTGTTCTACAAATCGTTGCCGTTGCCAGGATCGCCGAGTGATATTACAGTCTCCTCCGATGGCAATTGGCTCGCGGTGATCTATAGCGCCGGCGGCAACGCGTCTGTCGCCGTATTTTCCATCGACGGTTACGGCGACTTGACCCAGGTAGCAACCTCGAGTGCGGCTGGCGTCGCAGCTTTCAGCGGCGTAGCGTTCAGCGAGTAACTTCGTCGAGTAATAGGTGCCGCGTTGTACTGCCCGTCGGATGACAATGTCTCGTCCGCCGGGCGGTGCCGCGATTGAGAGCGACGGCCATTACCGTGTAAACCTTAACGTATAAAACAACAACGGCTAGTGCATCTCAGGCTCTTAAGTTGGCCATAAACCGGCTTCGAGGACATCAGTCCTGTGAAGTCGGCTTCTCGTCATCAATGGCACAACTGACAACAAGCGCGTCTATCGCGACGAATCCGGAGGCATTACTTCCGCGTTCTGAGAGCCGAAGTGCGGTCCCGCCGGTCGATAGCATCTGCACACCTGTGACGATGACTTAGATCTGGGCCGTACCGCCGTCGACAAAGAGTTCGATACCGTTGACAAAACTTGAATCGCTTGAGGCGAGGAAGAGCGCGACGGTCGCGATCTCTTCCGGACGTCCCATTTCGCCGCGAGGGATCTGAGATTTGAAGAACTCCTTGGCGTCTGGCCCGAGCGGATCTAGGACAGGCGTGTCGATGGTGCCGGGGCTGAGGATATTGACTCGAATTCTGCGCTCCTTGAGTTCTACCAGCCAAGTACACGGTGCATCCTGATCTGGAGCGCTTCTTCGCGAAGCGGATGGGCGCCACCACGACTGAGGTCGCCAGCAGTCACGTTCCCATGCTTTCGCACCCGGACGTGGTGATTGATGTGATCCGTGCCGCGGCGGATGCGGTTCAAAAAGCTACGGCTGCGGCGTAACCCCTTCGCTTTCGAACTGCCCCACTCAAGCCAAAGGACGGCTTGAGTGGGCCACCGGTCGGAGATTTTGCTCGTGCGGGCCGGCCGGCCGGCGGGACCCTCGACAAGCTCAGGGCAGGCTGCCGGCGCTACACTTAGTCGATCCCTAGTTCTTTGGCTAGGGCCTTCCATTTGCTGTCCACTAGCGCTTTTGTCTTTGCATCCATCACAATTTCGTCGGGCCAGGGCCTTGAGAAGCCTTCGGTGGGCCATTTGCGGGTGGCGTCGATGCCCATCTTCGAGCCGTAATTGGCTAGACGGCTGGCGTGATCGAGGGAGTCGATGGGGCCTAGCGTGAATTGGATGTCACGCTCGGGGTCGATGTGGTTTAAGACTTTCAGGGTTACATCCGCGAGGTCCTGGACGTCTACGTCTTCGTCGACCACGATTATGACTTTCGTGAACATGGCCTGGCCTAGAGACCAGATGGCGTTCATCACCTTGCGGGCCTGGCCGGGATAGGATTTGCGGATGGAGACGATCATCAGATTGTGGAAGACGCCTTCGATCGGTAGATTGATGTCGATCAATTCAGGGATGGTGAGGCGCATCAGCGGGAGGAAGACGCGTTCGACGGCTTTGCCCATGTAGGCGTCCTCCATGGGGGGCTTGCCTACTATGGTGGTCGCGTAGATGGGATCTTTGCGGTGCGTGATGCATTGCACGTGGAAGACAGGGTAGAGATCCTCTAGCGAGTAGAAACCGGTGTGGTCTCCGAAAGGGCCTTCGGGGCGGAGTTCGTCGAGGTTGACGTAGCCTTCGAGGACGATTTCGCTGGTGGCGGGGACTTCTAAATCTACGGTTTCGCACTTTACCAGCTCGACCGGGGCGGCGCGGAGAAAGCCGGCGATTAAGTACTCTTCGACGTCCGGGGGAGCGGGGACTATGGCGGAAAAAGTTACGGCGGGGTCGGTGCCGATGGCTACTGCTACTTCTAGTTTGCCTTTCGGATGATTTTTCTTGGAGACTACCTGGCCTCCGGAGGTGCGGGCCATTAAATCTACCGCAGCGCGCCTCGCTGCGCTCGGCGGGACGGCCGAGGCGGCCGTCCCCACATGTTCGGAGGGACTGCCGGCATCGCGCATCGCTTGACGGTAGTGTTCGGCTGCCACCTTTTGTCGCTGTGCGTGAAAGCCGAGGGTGCGGGCATCGTAGACCTGGAGGCGGTACATGCCCAGGTTTCGCTTGCCGGATTTGGGGTCTCGGGTGGTTACGCAGGGGAGGGTGATGAAGCGGCCGGCGTCCTGAGGCCAGCATTGGAGGATGGGGAAATCGAGTAGCGAAAAATTGTCGTGCTTGATCACTTCTTTGCAGGGGCCGGTGGGGACGGTCTTGGGGAAAAACTTTCCGGCTTCGGTGAGGAGAGGGAGCATTTTTAGTTTGTCGAGGAAACCCTGGGGGGATTTCATGTCGAGGAACATTTTGATGCGGTCGGCGAATTCGTCGAAGGAATCTACGCCCAGGGCTAGTTTCATGCGGGAGTCGGATCCGAATTGGTTTATTAGGAGTTGGGAGCCGGGGTATCCCTTGATGTTTTGGAATAATAGGGCTGGGCCGCCGGGTTTGCCGGTTTTCGATTTGCTTACGCGGTCGGTGATTTCGGCGATTTCGAGGATTGGGTCGGCTTCGGTTTTTATGCGCTTTAGTTCGCCGTCGCGGTCTAGAGCGGCGATCCATTGGCGGAGGTCGTCGAAGGGCAAGGGGGTCTCCTTGGAAGGGATGATTATAAACAGTGGCCAGGGGTCAGGGGTCAGTGGCCAGTGAAATAAGGAGGCGAGCCAAACGCGCGATTATTGTGTCGCAAAAAGCGCGACACATCGCGCGGCTCGCCCAGATCCTTCGTTCGCGCAACGAACGCGCTCTCTCAGGATGACAACCTAATTCTTAGAGTTTGCTGCGGAGCATGGTTATTACGTCGTCGGAGGTGATTACGCCGGAGAGTTTGTTGTGCTCGTCGATTACGGGGAGCGTTACCAGGTTGTATTTGTCGAAAAGTTCGGCTACTTCGCTGTCGCTGGTTTCTTTGTGGGTCAGGACTAGAGGCTCTTGGGTTAGCGAAAGGAGTGGGGTGTTGGAATCTGCAAGGACTAGCTTTACGAGAGGGACGGCGCCTACTAGCGTGCCGTGGGAGTCGACCAGATAGATGGTACTGACCGATTCGATGCCGCCTTCGAACTCGCGCATTACGCCGATGGCGTTCTCGACGGTGGCGGAGACGGGGAGGGCGAGGAACTCGGTGGTCATGCGGCCGGCGGCGGTTTCCTCTTTGTGTTCGAGGAGTTCGACTACTTCCTGGCTGGCCTCGGGCTTCATCTCGACGAGGATTTGCTCGGTGCGATCCTGCGGGAGGTCGCCGAGCAGGTCGGCGGCGGCGTCGGGGTCCATTTCTTCGACGATTTCGGCGGCGCGTTCGGAGTCGAGGGATTCGACGATGGATTTCTGGACGCTGGGTTCGACTTCTTCCAAGGTTTCAGCGGCTACATCCTGGTCGAGAGTGCGGAAGACGGCTTCGCGCTCGTCCGGGGCAAGGTCTTCGACGATGTCGGCGATGTCGGCGGGATGGAGCGTGGCGAGGCCGTCGTGAGAAATCTTGAGCTTGACGCGGCGCGCGGGATCGGTTTCGATCAGATCGACAAAGCTCCAGGGGATGGTGCGGGGAGGAATTTTCTGGAGCAGGAGATGGAGAGCGGGGCGGGGCGCGAGACCGCGGAGGAGGCGGCGGACGGCGCCGCGGACGCCGATGTCGACGGACTGGATGCGCAAGATGGCGTGAGGGTGTCCGGCTTCGACCGTGGAATCGACTTGGAGGTCGACGTCGTTGACGCGGACGACTTTGCGGCCGTTAATGTCGATGACCTGCTGATCGAGGAGATCGCGTTCTAGAAGGAACAAGCCTTCGGCGCCGTTGGCGGCAGGCCAGTCGGCGGGGCTGGTGGAGGTGTGAATGCCGGCGTTGATGGTGGTGACGGCGGAGAAGGGAAGAACGCGGGTGCCGGACTTGGTTTTGACTATGAAGGAAGCGATGCGGTCGCGATCTTCCTGGGGGGCGAGGGTGACTTCGCGCACGTGGCCAGTTGCCGCGCCGGACGGGTCATACACCGTGGCGCCGAGGAGTTCGGAAAGAGGCAACGTGGTCATCCGGGGTAGAGGATAGCGGAATTTTGCGGGGGAGAGAAATGAATTGTGGAGGCGGGGCAGAAAAAAAGTCCCCCGGGGCGGATGAGCGGCAGCGGTCTAGGTAGCCTTGAACTTTGCGACGATGGCCGTGATGTCGTCGTGTTGTTCGTGAGGACTGAATCGCCGAACACCATCTACGATTGCGGTCAACAAGGCCTGGCACGGCAGGTCGCGATGTTGCTGGAGCGATTCGATCAGACAGCGCTCGCCAAATTCCTCTCCTTGTTCGTTACAGGCTTCGGTGATGCCATCGGTGTAAAGGGCAAGGACGTCCCCGGGAGAGAGTTGCTGTTCGTGCATCGAGCAATTCCAATCTCTGAACAGCCCGAGCAGCATGCTGGTGGAGTCGAGCCGATCGACCTTGCCGTCGCGTCTTATCAGGAGACCTGATAAATGGCCGCAATTGACGTAGCGCAGTCGCCCCGCCGCCTCGTCGTACTCGACAAACAGAAGCGAGGCATAGGCACTGTCGCCGGTGGTGTCATAGAAGAGGCGGTTTACAGACTGGAGCAAGGGCTCGGGCTGACCGAAGGCCAGTGCCGTCTGGCTCCGCAGGCTGGCCTGCAGATTCGCCATGAGGAGAGCTGCCGCGATCCCCTTGCCGGAAACATCGCCGATGATCAACCCCAGCCGTTGCGGCCCGAGATTGAGGAAATCGAAATAATCCCCTCCCACCTGGCGCGCCTGCAGGCAGATACCGGCGTACTCGAGCGTTTTCAACTCCGGCTGAATCTGGGGAAACAACCGCGCCTGCACCTGCCGGGCTATTTCCATTTCCTGGGCGATGCGGCGTTCAGATTCGAGTTTCTCGGCGTGGGCCTGCCGGCGCGATTCGAGGCTTTGCCTTACTTCATCGAAGCCTTCCAGGCCAAACGCATTCCCGTCGGGATCTTCGAAACGGGCATAGGTGCCGCCCCAGCCCGGGGTCTCCGGGGCGGTGGAGAAACGAACCCCGCGTTCGGTCCATTCTTTGTACTTGGCCTGGACATCTTCGGTCATGAACAGGACCCAGCGGTAGCCGCCAATCAGTTTGTATTCCGGCGCGTCGGGCTTTGGTTCAACGAGTGCGAGATTCGCGCTACCGTCGGGAGGCGCCACTTCGATCCAGCGTTCGCCGGTGGGAAGGCGTTGTTCGGTGATGAGTTCGAAGCCCAATTGTTGCAGGTAGAACGGCTTACTCACTTCCAGATCGCGGACGAAAACGACGATGTCCTGGATCGAGAGGTAGGGGTCTTCGCGGCCCGGGCGAAGCACGGTGCGGTTTGCCCACGAGAGAAAAGCGTCGCTGGCCATCGGCGTGAATTATAACTGGCCTGATCGGGGTTGGAGGCAGGGGTTTGCGGTCGAAACTCCGGGATTTTTCAAGAATTGAGGACAGAGGCCGCCGATTGAGCGGCGGCCCCGCCGAAGAATGGAGGATGCCTGGCGTCTTCAGGCTGCTGCCGTCACTCCCTGCGCGGCATTTACCGCTTTTCGGATCACGTCGATCACGACTTGCGGCTGCGAGAGCATCACGACGTGGCTGCTCTCGGCCTCGGTCGTCTTGGCCCCCATGCGCTTAGCGAGGAAGCGCTCACAGTCAGGTTGGATAGTACGGTCGTTCTTGGCGACGATGTACCAGCTTGGCTTCGATTTCCAGGCGGTTCCTGCGACTTTCGCGTCGAACAGGTCTGGAGCCGGCACGGTTTGGGTCGCCCAGACCAGCTTCTTTTCCTGCTCGGACAAGTCACCTGCGAAGGAATCGATGCCCTCCCGAAGTAGCCAGATACGTCCGTCCGCGACTTCGATGTGCGAGAGGACGTCTGTTTTCGGGAACTTGGACGGTTGCGTGTTGGAGGTCTCATCGGCGTCCGGTGCAAATGCGGCGATGTAGACCAGCCCGACCACGCGATCGTCGGTTCCGGCGCCCGTGATGACGCTTCCGCCATAAGAATGGCCGACGAGAATGGCAGGACTGCTGACTCGCCCGAGCGTGCTTTTTACCGTGGCTATGTCGTCCGCGGTGGTGTTGAGGTCGTATTGGGCAGCAATACACTGGTGCCCTTCCGCCTGAAGCGTGGGGATCACTTTGCTGAAGCATGAGCCGTCTGCCCAGATGCCGTGGCAGAACACGATGCTGGGTTTGGTGCCTTTCATTTTGGTCTCCTTTTCGTGTGGTTGCGGTGAGGGGAAAGCATTTGTGAGCCGGCCGCTGGGTGCGATCACACCGGCAGCCACCGTGCTGCCCATGGTCAAAAGAAATTGGCGGCGATTCGGCCGCGGTGCTTCAGGGGAGCGATCGTAATGTTCCATTGTGGTCTACCTCACTTGAAAGCCCGAAGGCGCCGTGGTGTGCATTTGGCTCCAAAGGCTATCGCGCAGGAGGCCTCCTTGAAGAGGCGATGATTATCCGTCAGCTCAAGTTGGGGGTCAACTGGCGTCGGGCTGATCGGGTCTAGCCGGCGTTCTTGATCAGTTCGGTCAGGTTGTCCAGGTCCTGGGGGCTGGCGTCTCCGATTACGAAATACTGCAGGCCGTTGTGATGCCAGGTGCGGACCTGGAAGGAAAGAGCGGTGCGAACGGATTCATTCGCGCGCTGGTTGGTGATGACCTGATCCTGGAAAATGAAGACTGAGATCTGGTGCTGGCGGACGCGGAAGATAAGTTCCGCGCCGGGCGACTGGTTGAGATAACTGACCCTTCCACCGACGAGGACGAAGGGCGAACCTTGCAACTCGGGCAGGTTGAAGGTGAAAGGAATTTTTCCGGCGAACCAGGGCTTGACGGTGTGGCGATCGGTAGATACTACGTCGACCGGGTTGGCGCTGGCGAGGATGGCTACGTGCTGGTCGACGAGTTCGCTGATGAGTTGCTGTTCGCCATTTCGATTATGTTGGAGCATTAGAAGAAAAGCGGCGGCCGTCAGCAGGATCCCGGCGGTTGCGGTTACAAAGACGGGGAGCCAGTTGCGGCTCCACAGGGTGGGCTTGGGCGCGGCGATGGTTTTCTTAATGCGGGCGCGGAAAGCGGGGTCTGGGGTGAACTTCTGGCCGGCGGCGTGGACGGCGCGCTTTTGCTGCACTCTGCTGAGGGCCAGGGCGGCGCAAGTGGGGCATCCGCGCAGATGTTCGTCTAGGGCGCGGGCTTCGTTGGCGGGGAGTTCGCCGTCGAGGTAAGTATCGAGTTGTTCGGTCCAGTGTTCGCAGGGCATTTCAGGTAACTCTATTTAGTTTGAAATTCTTGTACGGAGTCCCGTAAAGCCCGGCGGGCGCGGGATAAGCGCGACATCACGGTACCCATCGGGATAGCAAGAGTTGCGGAAATTTCCTGATACGACATTTCTTCGAATTCACACAGAAGCAGGACTTCGCGATAAGGCACGGGCAAACGGGTCAAGGCCTGCTGGATGAGTTGCTGATCGGAACGCTGGAGCAGGATGGTCTCTGGTGTGTCGTGGGACGCGGGCATGGTCTCATGTTCGCTTTCCGTTTCCAAGGGGACGGTTGCGGTTGATTGCAGGCCGGTGCGCGAGGTGAGGAACGTATTGCGCAGAATCTGGTAGATCCAGGCGCGGAAGTTGGTGCCGGGCTGGAACGAACGGAATCCTTTAAGAGCTTTGACGTAAGTTTCCTGCACCAAATCCTCGGCTTCTTGACGGTCCTGGGTCAGCCATTGGGCGAAGTTATAGAGCCGCTCAAACAGCGGCATGGCCAACTCCTCGAACGATCCTGATAACGCGCGCTCTTCCGACACGCACACAAGAGTAAACCAGCGAGCGGGCGTTTTATTCCCATTGCATGAAAATAAATTTTCGTGGAATAAAACCGGGTTGCGCTGGTTCTGCACAGTGAACCGAGGACGAACCGGAGCTTGGTTGGAAAGGAAAGGAAAATATGGCACTGCAGAAAAATCCTGATGCTATTTTGTTCGACCACAGCCACGACGGAATTGACCGCCGTGGATTCTTGAAATGCATGGCATGGGCCGGCACGGGAGCGCTTTGCGTGCTCTCGGGCGGGGTGCTGAAGTCTTACGGGCTGGACGATCCGGCGCACATTGCGAAAGCCGCGCGGGGCGACCTTAGTTTTGTACAGATCAGCGACAGCCACATGGGATTCAACAAGCCGGCGAACACTGACGTGGTGGCGACCTTGAAAGCCGCGGTGGCAAAGATCAACGCGCTGCCGGTAGCGCCGGCATTCATGCTGCACACGGGCGACATCAGCCATCTGTCTCGAGCGGAGGAGTTTGACACGGTGGACGAGATTCTGAAATCCGCGCCCACCCGAGATGTGTTTTTCGTTCCGGGAGAGCACGATGTGCTGGAAGACGAAGGCAAGCAATACCTCGCGCGTTACGGGAAGAATACAAAGGGTGCGGGCTGGTACAGCTTTGACCAGAAGGGAGTCCACCTGATTGGGCTGGTGAACGTGATGAATCTGAAAGCTGGAGGCATGGGCTCGCTGGGAGCGGAACAACTGGCGTGGCTGGAGGACGACGTTCGACATCTTTCGAAGAGCACTCCGGTGGTGGTGTTTGCGCACATGCCGCTGTGGAATATTTATCCGGAATGGGGATGGGGAACGGACGACAGCGCGCAGGCGCTTTCCTACCTGAAGCGCTTTGGGTCGGTGACCGTGCTGAACGGGCACATTCATCAAACCATGCAGAAGGTGGAAGGCAATGTGACCTTTCACACGGCGACTTCGACTGCGTTTCCGCAGCCGCATCCGGGGGCCGCGCCGTCTCCGGGTCCGATGAAAGTTCCGGCGGAGCAGTTGCGCAGTCTGCTGGGAGTGACCGACGTGAACTATGTGCGCAAGCGTCACAGCCTGGCGTTGATTGATTCGACGCTGGAGTAAGCGGTACTCGAATGTCGGTTCTCGAATGTCGGTTGTCGAATACTCAGGAAAAACAGAAAGATACTTTAAGGAGCTGGAAATGAAAAACAATCGATGGATTGGTGGCGTGGCGGTTTCGATAGGGCTGGCACTGGCTTTGCTGTTCGCGGTAGAGAAGTCGATGGCGGCGGGCGCGCCCAGTGTAGAGGTCAAGATCGACAACTTCAGCTTTACGCCGAGTACGCTCACGGTGAAAGCGGGGACGCAGATTACCTGGACGAATGCGGACGACATTCCGCATACCGTGGTCAGCGAGGACCAGAGTTTTAAATCGAAAGTGCTGGATACGGACGAGAAGTTTACGTTCGTGGCTAGCAAGCCCGGTACTTACTCTTACTTCTGTTCGATTCATCCGAAGATGACGGGCAGAGTGGTAGTGGAGTAGATGCCGTGGTGCATCCTTTTGATCTGAAATCTGCGCTGCTGGCGAAGCACGCACAGCATGTGGTCTTAGTCCACTTTCCGATTGCGCTATTTCTGACGGGAGTGGGTTTCGACTTGGCAGCCCGGTGGACGAAAGACTCCGCGAAGAGAGCGACACTGGCGGGAGCGGCACGGCTCAACCTGCTGGCGGCGGCGGTTGCGGTAGTGCCGACGCTGGCTACCGGGATCGTGGCCTGGCAGTGGCAACTGGAAGGACAGAGGTTGAAAGGAGTGTTGCTGCTTCATCTGCTTCTGGCGTGCGCCTCGAGTTTTCTTATCTGCCTGGTGGGGTGGATTCACTTCCGGCAACCAAGAGCTTCAGGAGTTGCGCTGCCGGGTTACTGTCTGGGGCTGGAACTGCTGACGGGAGTGGTGGTTGCGCTTACTGGCCACCTGGGTGGGTTTCTGAGCGGAGTAAATGTTCCGAGTTAGTGGGCGCCACCGTGGAGCTCGCTCAAGCGAAAGACGATGCTTGCGGTCAGGCGAAGATTGTTCTGGCTGCTCACGTCGACGGCCGAGTTTACCCATGCGGTGCGCAGGTAATCTCCGGTGAGGCGGACCGCGAAAGGGCCGACAACGGAATGTTCGATGCCTCCGCCGAGAGCATAGGCCGGTCTCGCTACCCATCCATGGACGTATTCGGCGCCAGTCACGGGGACTGCGCTCTCGACCAGTCCGGCGCCGGCGAGTGCGTGCACGAAGACCTGCGTTTTTCTTTGCTCAAACAAATGGAACACGGGGCCAGCCAGGAAGGTCAAAGTGTAGCCCGACTGTCCGGTGGTCAGGACGTTGGAGGTGTGGACGTAACCGGAGTCAACGGCGACTCCCCAATGGGGGAGAAAGTTGGCGTGACCGGTGACATCGAATCCGCTGAGGCCTATGCGGCCGGCGGATGGAACTGTCGAGGAAAGATAACTATAGCCGGCGCTCACGTCGTAAGTGGGGCCAAAAGCAGTGGCGGGCGGTCCGGGTTGCAGTTGATTTTGCGCCAGGGCAGGCACGACCAGCACGAGCGCAAAAGATAGAACCTTCATCATGGTTCTCACTACGCTGCGTTTACTTGCGAACGTTCTGATTGGAAACCGGCGAAAAAGCATAGGCATCGCTTCCTGCTCCCACGGACAACGCAGGCCGGGGCGGACGCCGGCCCACTGGAATCTCCAAAATAGCGGGGTCGGGGCGAGTGGTAAACGTAACCACGGCTTCAGACCTTAGGTAATGAGGGTAATCAGGGTAATCAGGGGTTGGAGCCGCCGACTCACCACGGAGGCGGGAGAAAAACTTTTGGGCTTACAGATGCGAGGTCTGGAGGGTGAGCCGGGCTTTCTGATATCCATGCGTGGCGGCCTTTTCCAGCCACTTTCTGGCTTCGTCAAGATTGGCCGGAGTTCCATCGCCGGAGATGTAGCGGAGAGCGAGGTTGTACTGGGCTGCGGAATTTCCGTCCTCGGCAGCGACGGCAACCCAGTGGGCTGCCTGGGTGCAACTGCGGGGGACATTGCGGCCTATCTCGTAGGCCATCCCCAAGGTGAGGGCGGCTGCGGCGTCTCCGTACTGCGCTTGTTGGCGCACGGTTTGCATCTCGTAGCGGCTCAAGCCGGCGACGAGCGAGGAGGCTGCGGGATCGGTTACTCGCAGATGGCTCGCTTCTGGCACGGGTGGTTCAGGCGCGGGGGATTGGGGCTGGCCGGCGTGGTCGGACGCTGGCAGAGCTGGGACTGCGATCTTATCTGATGCGATCGTGACTGACGCGATCTTGTCCTGTGCGATCTTGTCTGATGCGATCGCGTCCGGTGCGATCTTGTCCGGTGCGATCGGGTCCGGTGCGATCTTGTCGACTGTGAGGTTATCTGCTGCGATTTTATCTACTTCGGTCTTATCTGATACGACCTTGGGGAGCAGAGGAGCGGCTTTCACCGCGGTAAGAGTAGGCGGGTGAATTCCCAGCAGGGAAGACAAGAAGGCGAGCATGATCAGCAGCACAACGACGGGTCCGGCATAGGCTGCCGTAACTCGCGAAGCGTGTTGGAAAGTGAATGCGCCGTTCTCGTTCTCGTTATCTTTATTGTTTCTATTTCTGCCTCTATCTCTATTTCTGAATGGCACGAGCGTGAGGGCTCGGCGACTGATCTGGGCGACAGCTGACTCGCTCGTCCTGCGGGCAGGTTTCCTGAAACTATCTGGCGGGACTGGATCAGGGAGGGGTGAGGAATCGAGGTCTGCCGCTAGAGCGAGCGCCCCGGCGACATCGGTTTGCTGGTGCGTTGGCGCGACCGTCGACGGGATTGGAGCGATACTCGGATGGAAACTCGGATCGATAATCGGATCGATCGCCGGATCTACACTTGGATATAGGATTTCGATTTGTGGTGTGTAGCCTGCGGCGACCGCTCTCGCAGGTTCAAAGACGTTGCCCGCCGAAGTCGGCGGAAGGGGCGCGTTCAGTTCGTCTGTGCCGGAGGAGAGCGCGAGGGCATTCAATCCATCGTCCGATTCACTCAGTGCAAGATCGCGCTCACATTGGAGAACCCAGGCAGCCGCCAACAGTTTCTGGAAGGAGGGAACATCGAGGGTAAATCGGTGACTCATACCGGGGCTCTTCGGGCGCGGCTAGCCTGTCTGGGTGGTATTGTATCCGTCCGGGCGGAAACTGTCGATTGTTAGTTTGAGTCGAGCTGTGCTCGAAGGACAGCCAGGGGCGGCTGTTCCCACGTGTTTTGAGGGTTTCACGGAGCTGTTACTTTTGCCAGTTGGCACTGCGAGGCTGCTTCCCTAGGCTGTGGTGGCGAGTGCTTAAGAGCACCTCATGGAGACGACAATGCAGAGGAACGGTATCAAAGCTGTCCTGGTTCTCATCAGCGTAGTGTTCGGGTTCAACGTAGCGATGTTGGCTCAGGCGTCCCTGAAACCCGCGGCGCAAAGCGCTTCGGGGGGAGACGCACAAGCGAATAGTGTTTCCGACCAAGACATCGAGATGCTGCGGGCGGACTTACGGGCACAGCGGAAGCAGATCGTGGCGCAGAACATGACCCTGACGGCCGACGAGGCTACGAAGTTCTGGCCTATTTTTGACCAGTACCGGAAGGAAGCTATCGCGCCCAATGACGAGCGCTGGGCTGTGATCAAGGATTACGCAGCGAACTACAGCGTCATGACCGATGAGCAGGCGCAGGATTACATGAAGAGGTCGACAGCGGTTGACCAGCAACTGCTGGCATTGCGTATGAAGTATATTCCGGTGTTTGAGAAGGTGATCTCGGCCAAGAAGACTGCGTTGTGGTACCAGATCGATCGCCGGGTCGACCTGCTGATTAATTTGCAGTTGTCGGCGGTGATTCCGATGGTCAATCCCACCAAGTAAGCGGCTATCGGTGGGGACGAAGGAATTTGCGGTGTGGTTTAGATTGCCGGAGGGACGAAGAGAGCGTCGAGCTGCGCTCGACGGACCCTTCCCATCCGCCCGCCGGGGCTGAAGCCCGTATTGATTGGGAACACTTTACGCGGCGCTGAAGCGCCGCTCTTCCACGTTACCGCACACCCTCGAAGTTTCTACCCTCGCCGTGGGAAGGTCGCTGCCCTCTGGTTACTTGTCAGCGTTCGGGCTTCGCGGTGCAATTGTCTTTGCTGAGACAGTTGGGAGGGCACATGGGGCGCCTTTTTGGTTTTCTAAGTGTCGTCGTGGTGCTGGGTGTCGGGATGTATGTTTATTCGAAGCAGGCGCAGAGTTCGTCTGCTGCGGCGGGGGCTAGCAATCCGAAGGCTGCCATCAACATCACCGGGGTAAAGAGCGATCTGATCGGGATCGCTTCGGCGGAGCGGTTGTACTTCGCGAGCGAAGGGAAATACGCTTCTCTTGACGATCTGATCGCGAGCCACGCCGTTACCATGCGGCAGCGTCCTCCTTATAGTTATGAAGTCGAGACCAGCTCGAGCGGATTTCGCGTGGTCGCTACGCGATCCGGCGACGACGGTTCGGGCGCTTCCCCTGGTACCCCCGCGCGGCTTTCGGTGGATGAGAACATGGAGTTCAAGACATCGGAGTAGGGAATGGCGGATTGTCGATGGGTGGCTGGGAACGACGAGCCCGAGTGGGACGGAGCAAACAGGCGCACGCTGCGTGGTCGTCTTGTGCAGTATCTACCGCTCCTCGGGTTGGTTTTAGCGGCTGCAGGCGGCACCCTTGGAGCAGTCTTCCTGGTGGGCGGTAGGGATTTGTTTGGCTTCGCCCTCGCCTATTTGGGTCGATGGAATACGGCGTGGATGATGTTCTCCGTGCTCGCCTTCTACGTGATCGCCTATGAGGTCACTCACACCCAGTGGTTCCTGCGATTTGGCATTCAAATGATGCCGGAGCGCTTGCAAGGGCTGGTTCTTGCGCTGGCACTGGGCAGTTTTTGCTTGGTAAGTCCGTTCCGCACTGTTTGGACGAACTACTGGCTGTTGCGCGATGGTCGCCAAGTCAGAGCAGCTATCACCGATATCCGCGAACACGGAAGTGTGGGCTACCGTTATCGCGTAAATGGAAACGAGTACACGACCTCCGCCTACTGCCCGCACGAGGGTAGGATCTCTTGTATCGCAGGTGAATACGTAACGGCGTATTACTCGGCCTCACATCCTTCGGTTTCGAGAATCCAGCCTACCGTGTCGATGGCTGACGGCTCTTGGCCAGTGATAATCCTCTTCACTTGGCCCTTCGAATTCATGGCAATCGCTACTCTCGTTAGCCCGCGATGTAAATGGGCGTATAGGTTTGGAACTCGAAACGTCTTGCCCCCGGCGATGCGCAGGTGAGCGACATCGCGATTTCAGGTCAACGACTCCTTCAGCCCGCAGGGTGGCTGTTGAAATCGGGCGATTACACTTAGAACCCGCTCCGTCTAGGGCAATGAGTGATACGGCGATCGTCCGCAGTCGGGATCTCCCGCGGGCGAAGCACTTTAGTACTCTTCAATCCATATATTCCACGCTTAATAATCAGGCTTGCGATGCCTCGAGGGTTCAGTCTGATAATCCCTTCGGCGCGCTGAACAGGCACTGGGAGAATTAAGAGTATGAAGAAAATGCTGGCAGTTGGTGTTCTAATAATCGGTGTGGCCATTGGTATTCGTGCGTTTCACCAAGGGACTACGGTAAGCGGAGCGACATTTATCGTGGACAGAGGCAACCCCTATGTCGATTACGAGGATCTGCGCCGTCGAAAGCTGCCCGACGATGGGTTTTCAATGACGGGGTATCAACTGGAATCGGACAATACGCTTGATTTGCGTTTTTACACGCATGGCAAGCCGGACGACAGCAAACTGATTGAACCGACGATCGAAAGGGTGAAATACCTTACGCAGAATCTGAGCAAGCAGTATCCCATACACATTATTTTTGTTGATGGGAATCCTTTTGTGAAGGTGAACGGCAAGTCTGAAGGAACAGGGGTAGTGATCCGAGAGATTGACCTTCCGGTTACGCAATAACCGTCGCCCCAAAATGGCAGCCGGCGGTTGCTTAGAATTGTTTCCGAAGGAACTCGAAGAGGATGTAGCCAATGACGGCAGCGATCAGGGCAATTTCAAAGTTGGCGGTGGTGAAAACGTCTGTTATTGCCCACGCCAGGCCTCGCTTCTGTCCCCAGCCCGAGCGCTCGAACTCTCCCATCAAGAGATTGGAATAAAACAGGAAGACGATAAACGCTACCTCGATTACCGCCCGCCAAACGTTCTTCATGGTAAGTATCGGCTCCTAAATCGGTCGTTTACCTTCTGACCAGCAATTCAGAGAACTGGAAAATCCGGTCGATGGCGACGGCGGCGATTCCGGTCGCGATCACGGTGGCCATCTGGATGGTCAATGATTTCATGACAGCTTTGTCTTTTGTGGTCTTCCAGACAATGGGGACGTTGACGGCGGCGCTGGTCAAAGATGTAAGCACGGTGGCGCTGCCGGCGAGGGCGGCGGTGATTTTACCGTGCATGGCCATGGTGGCGGCGGCGGTGGTGGTGCTGGCGCTGCTCACCAGGCCTCCGACGACGCCGGTGAACAGCATACCCCCAGTGCCAAAGTATTTTGTGAGGAGGGTGCCGGCAATTTGCACGAAAAGGAAGACGATTCCAAACCAAAGCACATTTGCAATTGAGATGGGAGAAGTGAGGGTGAGAGTTCCGGGAACAGATTGGTCTATTCTGCGGTCCCGCCACACCCAGAGCCCGGCTACGAGGCTCATTGCGCCAAGCGGCACCAGGGTTGCGCTGAGGGACGCGGGCGAAAAAATGGTTGCCAAGAGGAGGTTTCTGGCGAACATGGCGATGGTGGCCAAGAGGCACAGACTGGCAATTCGACTGACCATGCCTGTTTGCTTCAGTCTGACGCCTAACTCGGCGATGGCGGCGCTGCTGTTGACCAAACCGCCCAGGAGCGCGCCGAGATAGAGGCCGCGCGTGCTGTAGAGGCGGAGAAGGACGTAGTTTACGAATCCGATTCCGGCGATGGCGATGACGCTGATCCACGCATCGCTGGGGTTGAAGAGCTGCCAGGGATCGACGTAGCGGTTGGGCAGGGTGGGATAGATGACGAAGCCAATCAGTCCGAGCAGTACGGCACTGCGAATTTCGGAGGGTTGCAGACCGCCGGCAAAGCGGCTGAGTTCGGTTTTCCAGGCGAGAAGCATGGTCATCACGATCGCTCCCGCGACGGGAGTGAAGATGTGACCAAGACCAACGAGAACGCCGAGTACGTAGTTCACCATCAGGGCGGCGGAGGTGGTGATCTCGAGCGAGCGGTTGTCGAGAATACTGCGCGTGTTCATGGCGGCAACCAGCAAGAACACACCGATCAAACCGGCGATGGCAACGCCCGGCGAGATCAGGGAAGCCAACATGCCGAGCAGGGCGACGATGGCGAAGGTTCGAATGCCTACGTCTTTGTTGGACCATTCGCGCTCCATGCCGGCAAGCATTCCGATGCCAATGGCGACGGCCATTTTCAAGGCAATTGGCCCGGTCGGGAAGTGTGCGGCGTCGGTTTGCATACGATTAATGTTCTGGCGACCAATGAATCCTAATCTATGAAGAGCGTTTCTGGGACAAAGGCATTTGAATCGCAGCCCGTATAATACAGGGGTGCGGCTGATTCTTGACATTTTCGGGCAGACTCTTCGGACGCTTTGGGGGCACAAACTGCGGTCGTTTCTGACCATGTTTGGAATTGCCTGGGGAGTGTTTTCGCTGCTGCTGCTGGTGGGACTGGGGGAGGGATTTCGGTCGGGGAATAAGCGGCAGTTCGACACGCTGGGCGAGAACGTGATGTTTATCTGGTCGAGCCGGGCTCCAGTGATGCAGGGGAGTTTCACGGCGCTGCGGCAGTACTACCTAACCGACCGGGATTACGAAGACATTTTGCGGGAGGCTACGAGCGTGGGAGCGGCTGCGCCGGTGATCCGGCGCAACGATATTCGGGCGGTGAGCGATTTCTTCCAGTCGAGCGGGGACCTGATGGGAGTGCCGGCGATGTTCAACCGGATCCGTTACCTGCCAATCAAGGAAGGGCGCTGGATCAATGACATGGATATCGCGCAGAAGCGGGCGGTGATTGTGCTGGGAGATGAGACGCAGCGGACGTTGTTTCTGGGACGGCCAGCGGTGGGGAGCAAGATTCTGCTGAACGGGGTGCAGTTCGAAGTGATCGGCACGCTGCAGCGGATTGGACACGGCGACAACAATACACAGAATTTGAAATGCTTTATGCCATTCAGCACGATGCGGGAATATTTTCGGCCGACCAACGTGGGCGAAGCCCCGGATGTGGTCACCATTATTGAATACCAGCCGAAGACGCGTGCGCTGCATGAAGCGGCGCGGCAGGAAGTGCACCGGATTGTTGCGCGGAACCATGGGTTTGATGCGAGCAATCCGGATTCGTTCGATGAATGGGATACGGTGAACACGGTGGACCAAGTGGGAAAGATTTTCGACGCGATGAATGCGTTTTTGGGGAGCGTGGGGCTGGTGACTTTGGGGCTTGGAGCCATTGGGATCATCAACATTATGCTGGTGGCAGTGGCGGACCGGACGCAGGAGATTGGATTGCGGAAGGCTTTGGGAGCTACGAACGCGAGCATCATGTTCCAGTTTTTTGTGGAGGGCGCGTTTTTGACTTTGTTGAGTGGGACGGTTGGGATCGGCCTGGCGGCGGGGCTGATGGGGTTGCTGGCGGGGGTGAATCTGGGGGATGGATTTGATCCGCCGAAGCTGGTGGCGTCAACGGCGGCGCTGGCGGTGGTTTCGCTGGCTGTGGCGGGGGTGGTCGCGGGATTGTATCCGGCGCGGCGAGCGGCGATGCTGCAGCCGGTGGAGGCGCTGCGGAAGGAATAGGGGCAGTGGCCAGGGGTCAGGGATCAGTGGCCAGTTAACAACCTTTCGCCATGGATTTGCGCGGATTTGCATGGATTTAAAACCAACGCCTTTAAACACAGCGGACACGGGGGATCACGGGGTAAATCTTTTTATGCATCGGGATTTGTTGGGACAGGCGTTTGCGGCTATGCGGCATGATTTGCGGAAGACTACGCTTACCATGGCCGGGATGGCTTGGGGGATTGCTACTGTCGTGTTGCTTTTGGCTTATGGGAACGGATTCGCGCTGGCGATTACCAATATTTTTCAGAGTTTTGGGGCTACCGCGGTGGGGATATTTCCGGGGCGAACTTCGGAGCAGGCGGGAGGGAATAAGGCGGGCGTGCAGGTGCGTTTCACGGATGCCGACATCGAACTGCTGCGGAATAATGTGCCTTTGTGCAAACACGTGGTGCGAATGTCGCAGAAGGATTCGTCGGTGCAGAACGGAAACCGGACATTCACTTTGCCCGTGCTGGGCATGGACGCGGCGATCGGGGAGATCTGGAATTTGGACATGGAGCAGGGGCGCTTTCTCAATGATGAAGACAATGAGCGGCACCGGTTGCTGGCGGTGATTGGTTCGGAGGCCAAGGACAAACTGTTTTCGGGGATGCCGGCGGTGGGAGAAGAGATCCGGGTCAATGGAGTGGACTTTCAGGTGTTGGGAGTGGTGAAGCCGCGAATGCAGGAGGGCGACGACGACGATAACCGGACGATCTACATTCCGTATAACGCGATGAATGTGCTGAAAGACAATCACTATCTGGATGGAATCTGGATGGATTCGCAGGGCCTCGATCACGACCGGCTGGATCAAACGATTCGCGACACGCTAGGGGCGGCGCACGACTTCAAGAGTGATGACAAGCGGGCGCTCTTTGTGTTCGATGCGCAGAAGCAACTCTCGCAGTTCGGGATTATTTCGCTGGCGCTGAAGGTGCTGCTGGCATTTATCGGGACGCTGACTTTGGGGATTGGCGGCGTGGGGCTGATGAACATGATGCTGGTGTCGGTGACGCAGCGGACGCGGGAAATTGGGGTGGAAAAGGCGCTGGGGGCGCGGCGGCGGGACATCCTGTTTCAGTTTCTGGCGGAGGCGCTGGTGATTACGGCGGTGGGAGGGATGCTGGGGATTTTGCTGTCGTACGTGGTGTCGGTATCGGTGGGGCGGCTGACATTTTATAGCGCGATGGCGAAGCATGCGGAGGCGGGAGACATCCGGCTGATTCTGTCGCCGATGATTCTGGTGGTGGCTACGGGGATATTGGCGGTGGTGGGAGTGGTTAGCGGGATGGTTCCAGCGATGCGGGCGGCTAAGCTGGATCCGATTGAGGCTTTGCGGTACGAGTAGTCAGTACCTAGTACCCAGTACCTAGTACCTCGTGAAGATGAGTTCGTCGGATGACATTTTGAGTTTGGCTGCGCCTCGGGCGGATGCTCGGGTGGCTTATGCAGGGGATTCGAATCAGTTTTTGGAGTTGCGTTTGCCTAAGGCGCGGGGACCGCATGGGCTGGTTATCGGCATTCATGGAGGGTACTGGAGAGCGAAGTACGATTTGGGGTACATGGGGCATTTGTGCGCGGCTTTGACTGCGAAGGGAGTGGCTACCGCGAATCTGGAGTATCGGCGGGTGGGAAATTCGGGCGGAGGATGGCCGGGGACGTTTGGGGATGTGCGGGCGGGTTTTCAATTTCTATTACAGAATGCGCGGCAGTATGCGTTTGACTTGCGGCGCGTTGTGGTGATCGGGCACTCGGCTGGAAGTCAGCTGGGGCTTTGTCTGGCGGCGCATGAGACCGGCGTTAAGGCAGTGATCTCGCTGGCGGGGGTGGTGGATTTGCAGCGGGCTTATTCTCTGCATTTGAGTGACGACGCGGTGGTGGAGTTTTTGGGCGGGACGCCGGCGGAGGTTGCGGACCACTATCGCGAGGCCGATCCGATGAAGCTGGCAATCAGCGCGCGGCAGTGGATGGTGCATGGCGCGGCGGATGATGTGGTGCCTGTGACGTTCAGTCGCGATTATGTCGGTGCGAAGCTGAAAGCTAAGGAAGATGCGCGGCTGGTGGAGATTGCCGGGGCGGGGCATTTTGAGGTGGTCGATCCGCGGGCTGGGGCTTGGAAGGACGTGGAGAGAGTGGTGATGGAGGCGGCGGGGTGAATGGCGGCTCGGCCTTCACCCTTGAACAAGGAAATGGACAGAGTCCATTTCGTCCATTGGTCAGTTACCAACCTCTGATCGTTTCCAGATGGCTTCTTTGGCTTCCGTGCCCCAAACTGGATTCGGCGTGACCGACACTATGTAACACGAGCCGTAACCGGGAAGCTCCGCGATCCGCACGATACGACCTTCTTCCCCAGTGGTTTTGTTGTGAACTACATCTCCAACTTCAAATGGCATGACAGACGATAAATTCCAATAAGCTAAGATTGTTATTTATAACTATAGCTTTAGATGCACGACCGATCGACTCGGATGCAGGTGGGAGGGTCTGTGACTCTTGACGGGCGAAGCCGAGATCTACTTACTCGATCTGTTCTGGATGGCCTGCTCCGTTTCCACGGCTTGCTGGCGTACGTCGTTGGAAATATCGGGGAGATCGCGCTGGTAGGGGCGAATGGCTGAGAGGTCGTCGGGCTGGCCGATTAGATAGAGGGCGCGCAGGGCTTCCCAGACCTGGTCGTTGGCGGGATCGACTACCGCGATCTCCGTTCCTGCCGCTACAGTTGCTCCGGTGCCAGAGACTGAGCGAATGCGGCCGGGAATCGGGGAGCGGATTTCTGCAATCTGTTTGTTGTCGAACTCCAGCTTCGCTATCAGGCCGCCCTGGTGGATGGCGGTGCCTGGGCGATCTGAGTCGATGATGCGGCCGGATTCGGGAGAAGTGATGTGGGCGGGCTGGAGCAGGGCTAGAATTTGCGGACGTCCTGTGGCATCTCCGAATCTCACCAGTGACAGTGCGGCGTTGCCCCGGACCATCTGTGACGGGTCGGTAAGCATCTTCAGTAGAGTTTCGTGAAATCCTGGGACTGACGTGTCCTGGCCCATGACCCAGGCGTCGGTGTTGCGGACTTCTTCTACGGGATCGGCGGCCAGACTCACCAGATCCGGGTACCATTGTTTTGCCGTGGCGTCGTGGCGCGTGATGCGCTCGCCTACCTGGACTAACGCTTGCTGAATGTGGCGCGGCTTTTTTGTGTCGTGCAAGTATTCGGTTAGCTGCTGGTCAGAGAGCTTGCGACCGAACCAGGTGTTCCACCAGAAGAGAAAAGGCATGAGGCAGATTAGCCAGGCTGTGACGAAGAATAGGAGTTTTTGGGTGCGGGACATGCCGGGCTTGGGTGGAGTCCCGGCAAGTTGGGCGGGATTTGGATTGGCGGACATAAGAGCAACACCTACCACGGAGTCACTGAGTCACGGCGAAAATCACCACAGGAACTACTCTACGACATCGGCGTCTAGTACGCGCTCTTGCTCCAGATAATGCGAGACGGCATATTGGGCCAGGAGCGGGGTTTGGAGCTTGATTTCGGCTCCGATCCAGGAGCCTGTGGGGTAGGGGTTCCGGTTCTTTTCGCTTGGCTGTACCGTGGCTGCGGGGCTCGCAGAAAATCCTCCGCTGCCGAATTGGGGGCCGAAGTTGGCGCTTTGGATTTGATCGAACTGCTTGATTTCGCGCCAGGCTTCGTCGGCTATGGTGCCGGAGACGTCGATTTTTAATCTCACTGTCGGCATAAAAGATCAATCCACCACGGAGGCACGGAGCCACGGAGAAAAGAAAACAAGTTCAAGAAGTTCTCCGTGTCTCTGCGTCTCCGTGGTTAACATAGTTCTAGCTGTGGGGGAACCATTGGTAGAGCATGAAGTATACGAGTACGCCGGTTACGCTTACGTACATCCAGAGTGGCCAGGTCCAGCGCGCGATGGCTCGGTGGCTATCATAGCGCGCCCGCAGCCCACGGATTAACGTGACGATTACCATGGGGACGATCAGTATGGCTAACGTTACGTGGGGGATCAAGACGGCGAAGTAGATCGGGCGCCATATACCTTCTCCAAGAAAACGAATGTTGCCTACGTGCGCATGGAAATACACGTAACACGCCAGGAACAGAGCTGAGGCGACTACGGCGGCGATCATGCAGGCGCGGTGGGCGGCCATGCGGCCGCGAGCGATCATGTAGCGGCCAACTGCCAGAAGGATGGCGCTGATTCCGTTCAGACTGGCGATCAGGGCGGGGAAGTAGGCGTATTGTTCGGCGATCATAATGTTGTCGATCAGTTTTAGTCGATCAAGCTTTGGCGATCAGGCGGCCGGCCTTGTGGTGCGGCGGTTGGCCATCAGGAATGCGAATCCAAACATCACCAGTGAAAACAGGAGCAACGTTGCCATCGAGGACGGCAGGGGGAACGGAGTTTCCATTCCGGGATAGAGCAGGGCACGCAGGGCTTCGACACCGTAGGTGAGCGGGTTCATGTACATGAGGACACGAATCCAGCCGGAGGCGCGGGCAATGGGGAACAGCGCGCCTGATAGAAGCCACAACGGAATCAAAAACAAATTGATGATGCCGTGGAAGGCTTGGGTCGAGTCCATGGGCCAGGCGATGGCGAAGCCCAGGGCGGTCAGCGCGAACGAAACCAGGAAGACTACCACCGTCACCAGCAGGAACTGCAGCAGGTTGAGATGGATGCCTGCGAAGGGCGCGAAGATGAGGAAGATCATGCCCTGGACGGCGGAGAGCGTGGTGCCACCCAGGACTTTGCCCAGCACGATGGCGGAGCGCGGCACTGGGGCGACCATCACGGAGAGCAGGAAGCCTTCTTTGCGATCTTCGATGAGCGACATCATGGCGAAGATCGAGGTGAAGAGGACGATCATGATGAGGGCGCCGGGATAGAAATAGTCGAGGTAGTTCTGCTGACCTGCGCCTGCGCCGGAACGGAATGAGGTGCCGAATCCCGAGCCGATTACGATCCAGAACACCAGCGGCGAGGCGAGGACGCCGACGACTCGCGTCTTCTGGCGGTAGAAGCGCACGATCTCGCGCCACCACAGGGTGAAAGCGGGCAGCAAGATTCCCGCAGATGCTGGCGCAATCGGTCTGGATAAGGCGGCGGTTTGAGTGGCCACTAAGTTAACTCGCTTTCGGTGCCGGGGTTTTGGTGGCCGGAGCTGCCGCCGTCTTTCCGTCCTTCTTGGCGCCGAGCAGTCCCTGGTCGCGCATTTCCCAGTATGCGTTCAGCAGGAAGACGCCTGAAAGGGTCAGCAGGATCAGGGTTATGAACAGGCCGTCGACGGTGGTGATGAGGCCGTTCATCAGCGTCCATACGATTCCCAGCAAGGGGAGCACGGCAAGCACGAGAGAGATAATCAGCATCATAGAACGTTTGTTACCTCCTTTGAACAGTGGCCAGTGGCCAGTTGCCAGTGAAACCAGGATTCCTCGCTTCGCTCGGAATGGCAATCCATTCTGAAATGACAAAACTCCAGTCTTCAGATCTCTGTTTTCTCGCTCCAGAACTTGTGTCCGGTGCGGCGGATGAAGACGTCTTCCAGGGCCGGCTTGCTTACCGAGAGCGCTTCGATCTCTCCGGGGAAGGCTTCGACTACTTCGGTGACGAAGCGGTGGGCGCCTTCGCGCTCCATGCGCACCTGATGTTTGCCAGCTCGACTTTCGAGAACGCTCGTTTCGACATGAAAACGCGCGCGGATGCGTTCGGCCAGCACCGCTGCATCGTGGGCGGCGTCGAGCAGGATTACGTCGCCGCCGATTTCGCTTTTCAGCTCGGTGGGCGTGCCCAGCGCCACCAGATTGCCTTCGTTCATGATGGCGAGGCGGTCGCAGCGCTCGGCTTCTTCCATGAGGTGCGTGGTGACGAGCACGGAGACACGTTCTTCGTCGCGCAGGATCTGCAGGTATTGCCAGAGATCGCGGCGGGCGCCTGGGTCGAGGCCGGTGGTTGGTTCGTCGAGTAAGAGCACTCCGGGATGGTGCAACAATCCCTTGGCCAGCTCGATGCGGCGCTGCATGCCGCCAGAGAAAGTTTCGACCAGTTCGCTGGCGCGATCGGCGAGGCCGACGCGGGAGAGGATTTCGTGAATTCGCTTCTTTAAGGCTGCGCCCTGGAGACCGTAAAGATGTCCCTGATGCCAGAGATTTTCGTGGGCGGTGAGTTTGAGGTCGACGCTCTGGGCCTGAAAGACCACACCGATCTGGCGGCGCAAGCGCGCCGGTTCCTGCGCGGCGTCGCAGCCCATGATGGTGGCGCGACCGGCGGTGGGGAGCATGAGGGTGGAAAGAATCCGGAAGAGGGTGGTTTTGCCGCTGCCGTTGGGGCCGAGCAGGCCGAACAATTCTGCCGGGCGCACGTCGAAAGAAACGCCGTTTAAAGCACAGCGGTCACCGTAGCGATGCACCAGGTGCTCGACCGAAATGACGGGTGTGACGGAAGCAGGAGCTACTTCCGGGGCGGCGTCGGCGAATGCGGCAACGTTTGATACCAAAGGGTTCCTGAACTAATCCACTACCAGTTTACGACGAGATCGGGTGCAGCATCACGAGAAAGCGTTGGTCGCTGAGATCCTTCGCCAAGCAAGAAACGCTTGGCTCAGGATGACAATTGCCTTGCGGTGGCCGCCGCTTAGGGCGACCGTCATGCGGCCGAAACATCCCGTTGTGCTTGAGGCACGCGCTCGGCCAGCGCTACCGGAACGTTGCGCCACACTTGAATTGCGAGGACCACCGTAGTTGCCAGGAGCAGCGCGCCGACGGCTACGTGCGCTACCGTGGATGCAACCATGGGGAGCTCCGGTTGGACTGCGCCTTGTCCCCAGGCTACGCGGGTGAGGAATGCGGCGAAACCCAGGCAGAGTTGCGTGATCAGAAGTGAGAGCATGATGATCGCCGGACGGCGTACTGCGTCGATATTCGAATACACCGAGATCGCCCGGATCGCGGTCCAGGCCAGCACGAACGAAACTGTCGCCGCGTTCAGCACGTGCGGCCACCAGCTCATGCCGTGGTGGCGGAACATGCCGCCGAGGATGAGTTGCACGTAGAGCACGACTATGGAGAGCAAGGTTAGCGTGAACAGGGTGGGGTGGCGGGAGTCAACCTCCACGCTAGGTTGATCTTTTTCCGGTCGATCCTCTTCCGGATCTACCCACTTGCGTCCGGTGAAGAGAGCGATGGCGACCGCGATGCAGAAAAAAGTTTGCGCTACTGTGGCGTGGGCGGTGGAAAGCCACGGGGGTTGGAAGAATAAGACGGTCATCCCGCCTAGAGTGGCTTGCGCGATTACCGTGCAGAATGCGCCTGCGGCCAGCCAGCGCATCCAGCGGCGCTTCTCGACCAACAGCGTCCAGATCGCAATGGCCAGAGTGAGCGACACCAGAGTGCCGGCCACCATGCGGTGGCTCCACTCGTAACGGACTCCGCCGACGAAATGCGGGACCTTTACCAGGTAGCCGAAGGAGGTTGGCCAGTCTGGAACCGATAGGCCGGCATCGTTGCTGGTGACGAGCGCGCCTGCCGTGATCACGACGAGCGTCGCGCAGGCGGTGAACACGGCGAAGGCGTGATGGGCTGGGTTGTAGGTTGATGGAGCGGATTTCAGAGTGTTTCCCCTTGGGTCACGGCTAATGCACGGTGACGAGAGGGTTCGGAAGGCACGGCCCTTCCCGAGCCCAATTTTATTTAGCGAACGTCTACTCGCCGCTGGCTTTGAAAGTCTGATCTACGGTCTTCGTGTCTTTCGGGCCGACTGTCACTTTTTGGTCTTGCTCGCCTAGTTTCTCGTGCACGAAGGCGATGGTGTAGTCGCCGGGGGGAAGTCCCTTGATTTCATATTTCCCGTCCTTGTCGGTGACCGCGTAGAACGGGTTCTTTACCACGTTGATGTACATCTTCATCCAGGGGTGCTGGTTGCACTTTACCGGGAGCATGATTTCTTCGCGGGCGAAAGTTTTCTCCAGCGGAGCGGAGGACGGCGGCTGCGATTCGTTCCACTCGCGGTTATCTTTGGGCGTGGGATGGATGTTGTGCGTGGTCTGGTCGTCGTTCTTAATTTCGACCGTCTGCCCCGCCATCACGCCCAGCACGTGAGGATGATACTTGCAGCCGCTTTGATCGAGGACAACTGGGTCTTTGGGGACGTCGAAGGTGCGGCTGCCGAGGCCATCTTTTACGTAGACGAAGACGTTGGAGAGATCGCCGTTGGATACTACTTCGTTCTCGGCTTCGTTCATGCCTTTGCAGGCGGGATCCTGGCTCATGTCGATTTTGCCGGCCTTCGGCGCGGCGCCATCCAACTTGACGGTGCCATTTACCGTGGCGACGGTTGCGGGATCTATGGGCGAGGCCGCGGGGGCCATTGTCATCTGTCCGGACGACATGTTGTTGGCCGGCTGTGCCGGCTGTTCTTCTTTCTTGCTGCAGGCTACGATCAGCAGCAAAGCGCACAATGCGAGCGCCGTGACTGATAACATCGTCAAACTGGTTTTCTTATTCATGATGTCCTTCTTTCTTTTCTTTCCTCTATTGTCGACTTAAGAATCATTTGTCATCCCTCGCTTCGCTCGGGATGATGGTCCCTTACGGCCGCAACCGAACCCGCTATTTTACCGCGAACCGCCGCTGGCCGCTGGATGCGATTCGACAAGCGCTTGTCTGCGATCGGTCTTGCGCTGCACTGCGGCCTTCGCGTGCGGCATGGACGCGGCTACTCTCCGCTGTTCTTCCGGCGTTAACAGGAAGATGTAATCCGTCAGCAGTTTACGGTGATCTCCCGTGTAGCCCTGGAACGACGGCGGCGTCGGTCCGGCGAACACCCACTGATTATCTTGTTCTTTGAACAAGCCCGACGGCATTGAGGTCCCGGGGCTGACGGCTTGCGGGTCGGTGATCCAGCGCTCGACCCAGTCCGGCTTGAGACGCTCTTTTGCCAGTAGGAAGTTGGGCGCTGTGGCGATTTTGTCGTGCGCGGGGTCGCCGGTCGCGTGGCACTTCAGGCAAGGAGCCGCGGTGCTTGAGAACAGGCTGCGTGCCATGTCTGTTTCTTTCGCTGTGAGCACCGGTACTTGTTCCGGAATATAGGGCATGGGTTGCTGCGACAGTGCCTGGAAGAAGCGCACCAGCTTGCGCAGTTCGTTGTCGGAGAAAGAGAACGTGGGCATGCGGACTTTCAAGTACGGGCGGACGCCGTTGCGGTTTGTGTCCGTTGTGCTCAACGCGGGGTTCGACAGGAACTTGCGCAGCCATTCGGGATCGACGCGCGCACCTTCGGTCAGGAGCTTTGGCGGCAGTTGCTCCTGGTTATCCTGATACTGGGGCAATCGCATCAAGACCGTAGGCTGGCCGGGGATGAACTGGTGGCATGCCATGCAGTTATATTTCTTGACGATCCACCAACCTTCTTGAATGTCGTGCCGCGCATCGCCCGGCTTGTATTGATAACTGGCGGGCAGGGAAGTCTCCTCGCTTCCCATCAGGAAAGTTGTGAGATCGAGCACCTGTTCTTTGGTGAGGTGCAGGTTGGGCATGCGGAGGGCTTCGGTTTCGCCCTTGACCTTGCCCTGATCGTAAATATTGGGCTCGGCGAGTTTATGTTCAAAGAATCCTTTGTGGTCGTACCAGGGTTCGGTGGCGGGACCGTCGGGCAGACGCGCGAGGTCTTCCTTATCTTTGATAGGTTCGGCGTCTTTGCCGCCGCGCTGAGCTACTTCGGTGAACAGAGCGAAGTCGAGACGTTCGATAGGCTTGCTGCCTTCGTAGGTGAGTTCGGTGCCGATGCGGCCCTCGTCTTCGAAGCCGGCGATTTCGTGGCAACCGGAGCAGCCGAAGTAACGGACCCACTTCTTGCCATCGGCCTTCAGGTTCGGGTCATCCATGAACGACGCGTCTGCGTAGGAGGATGGCTCCTGCTTTTTCTGCGTCATCAGATAGGTGGCGATGTCTTCGGCGTCCTCTGGAGACAGGCGCAGGCTGGGCATCACCGTCATGTTCTGCACTTGCAGTTCGTGGCCGTCGTTGGGGCACTGGCTGTGGTCCAGATCGAATACGTAGGGAAGGCCCTTCTTGGCGTAGTCCTCGGGGCCGATATCTTTCTTTTCGTACGGGCAGTAGGGACGGGTGCGCTGGCGGGCGTTGTGAATCCAGCGAACCAGGTAATCGTAATTTGCTTTCTCGCCGACGCGGGTCAGGTTCGCGGCGAAAGTGCCGCCCTGCACCTGATCGCCTTCGCCAATCGAGTGGCAGGCGAGGCACCCGCGAGTCTCGAATAATTCTTTGCCGTGCGCGGCATCTCCTGGCTTCTGTTTGGGAAGCGGGTCAGTGAATCCCGATTGCCAGATGTAGGCGGAGATCGCCTGAATCTGATGATCGCTCAGGCGGAAGTTCGGCATCTTGGTGGTGGGGCGGAAGTCAGAGGGCTTCTTGAGCCACACGGGGATCCAGTTCTTGTTCAGCTTGAGGCGCGCGTCTTTTAGATTCGGACCGACCTTCTTCATGTCCTGCATCAGGCTGTGGGACTGGTAGTCGAGCTGCTGCAAGCGGCCGTCGAGCTTGCTGTTGGCGACTCTCAGGTCAACCGCCTTGGTATTCAGCTTGTTGGCTTCTTCGTTCGATTCGGCCGCATCGGCCTGCTTCATGAGGTAGGCAGTTTGCTTGAGATTGTCTATCTTCTGGTTCTCGATCTGCTTGATCTGCTGGCCGATGGCGTTCAGGTCATCGGGCTCTTTGTCGTAGCCCTCATAGCGATGGCAGCCCATGCAACCGCGTTGGCGGAAGAGGTCTTTGCCGTTGTTGATCGTTTGCCACTGCACGTCGCCTGCGACCAGCACCATGTCGGCGGCGTGGCAATTCTGGCAGCCAGCTTGTGCGTTTTCCCTGGGGAAGAGCGGCCAGAGCCAGTGCTCGTAGTTCCCGTGCGCCTTCTCGACGCTGGTGGTCGCGCGGCCGTTGCCCTGATGGCAGGGCGAGCAGCCGAATTTCTCGGGATCGTGAAGGGCCAGCAACTCGGGCTGGGGATGGCTTGAGAACGCATCGGCGTACTCATCCGGCTTCTTGTCGCCTTTCGCGGTCATGGAAACCGGAGTGATTTTAAGCGGCTCTCGCGCGTTCATGTGGCAGGACTCGCAGCGGTCGACGATATTGGCCTCGGCCACGTTGATCTGCACGATCGCCGGAACCCATTCGGTCGCCCGCCTTTTCAGGCCGTCGATCTGCTGGGGCGTTAGGTCGACCATGTGGTCGGAAATGTATTCATCCAGCTTTGCTTTGGCGGCCGTGACGGGCTTTAACACCTCGCCTAGTTCGAGGCTTCGTTTCGTGCGTTCGTCGCGGATCGAGTTATAGGTCTTTTCCAGTTCCTCGAAGTTATAGGCCTGCTTGGTTCCGTCGGGAAACTCGACGGTCGCTTTCTTCTCTTTGTATTCCTTGATTTCGCTCCGCTTGCTGGCCTTCGCGGAATCGCTGGTGCTGGTTTCGAGTTCGTAGGTCAGAGCGTTCACATAGGCACGGCGGTCCGTGAATACGCTTTGTACAGCTAGCAGGCGGGCACTGGCGTCGTCGAGTTTCTTGCGCGCTTCTTCGCCCTGAGCTTTGGAATCCTGATAGGTCTTTTCGTAGGTTTGCTTGAGGGCGAGGTAATCCGGATTCTTTTCGATTTCTGTTTCCGACGTGGCCGACTTTGATCGCGCGGTGTTCAGAAAAGCGGGATAGCGCTCTGCCCAGCGCTCCTGGAAGGCCTTCCACGGCCGCTGTGTCCAGGCCTCGTCCCACAAGGCCCAGAACAACGTTGCCATCAGAATCACCATCGCGATCAGGTAATAGGCGGCGTACGACTTAGTTGTAATCGGGTCCTGCTCGAGGTTGGGTTGTTCAGGCACCGCGCGTCCTCCGGAAAACCGTCGTTAGTCGTTGGTCGTTAGTGTTCGCAATTCGGTCTGAAGTCTGGAGTTCGTGGTCTTGGCCCACGACTAATGACCAACGACCAGTGACGGTTTTCAAATATTGAACCAGGGCGTAATCCATACGTACTTGATGTGCCAGAGGAGGCGCAGCCCCATCTTCAGAGGCAAGGCCACCATGGTCAGCAAAAGAAATTGAGTGATCGAAAATTGCAGCAGGCTCATGCGCTTGAAGTCTTTCGCCATGAATCGCCGGAAGAGCGAATACACCAGGAAGCCTCCGAGCAGGTAATAGCCGCCGACTACGATCGCGCCGAAAAGCGCTTTCGCCATGTTCGAGGTGATCCCGAAAATATCCGGCAGATCTCGGTTCACCTCATAGATGAGCCGGTTGTGATCCCAGGTTTGCCCCGGCCAGAACCACTGCCAGCCGGGGCCGCGAATAAACGTACCGATGATGATCATCGCGACCCAGAGGATAATGAAGCCGAATAAAAAGGTGCCGATAGAAAATTTGCGCTGCTTCCAGGTGTAGTAGCCGCTGCCTAGCGGATTCGTATCTATATAAGGAATGACCATGAGGCCTACGATGATCATCGTGGGCATTACTACGCCGGCGATCCAGGGGTCGAAATAGACAAGCATCTCCTGCAGTCCGAGGAAATACCACGGCGCCTTCGCCGGATTCATTGTTAAGTTGGGATTCGCGGGCTCTTCTAGCGGAGCGTTGAGCGTGATCGACCAGACCATCAGAATGATGGTGACGATGATGGCGGCGAGAAACTCGATGCGGAGAAGGAATGGCCAGACGTGGACTTCTTTTTGCCAGCCCGGCTTGAAGGGCCAGGTCTTGCGGTGATGCGTTTTGGCGAGGGCGGCGTCGCCTTCCAGTTGCGCGATGAGCTGGTCGTTGGCGTGCGCCTGCTTCCATGCCAGATAAATGTAGAAGCCAAGCAAGGGGATCAAGCCTACGATCGGGACGTTGTCTGGAGCCGAACATATCTCCCAAAGTTGTCGCCAGTCCATAAGTTCTCTCGCATCCTAAAAGCAGGTTCCTCACCGGGCCTTTGGCCCTGTTCGGAATGACAAGTATTTAAGTCCTAACCTTCGGCGTTGTTTTTACTCTCCCGCGGCCTTTGGCCCTCTTCGCGTCTTGTCGGCTTCTTCTGCCAACATTACCGGAGCTGGGCCCGAGATTCCGCCGTCTTTGCGCACTCGCCAGAAGTGCACGATCATCAGGATCGACGCCACGATTGGAATGCCGATGCAGTGCCAGATGTAGGAGCGCAGCAGCGCATTTGCGTCCACGATCGATCCGCCCAGAAGGCCGAAGCGGACATCGTTATATGGAGTCATGCCGAGCATCGAGCCGAACGGGCCTTCGTGGCCTAGCAGCGGCGTCGCTCGCGCCATGTTCGTGCCTACGGTTACGGCCCAGAATCCGAGTTGATCGTCGGGCAGTAGATATCCCGTGAACGAGAGCAACAAGGTGAACACCAGCAGCAGCACGCCGATATTCCAGTTGAATTCGCGCGGCTTCTTGTAGGAGCCGGTGAGGAACACGCGGAACATATGCAGCCAGACGCCAATCACCATCAGGTGAGCGGCCCAGCGATGCATGTTGCGGAGAATCTTTCCGAAGGGGACGTCGTGCTCGAGATAGAGCACGTCGCGGAAGGCCTGCACCTTGGTCGGGTGATAGTAGAACATCAGCAGCACGCCGGTGTAGGTGAGGATGATGAAGAGAAAGAAGGTGATTCCACCCATGCCCCAGGTGTAGCTGTAACGCACGGCATCACGATTGATCTTGGCAGGATGCAGATGCAGGAAGACGTTGGAAAGCACGCCCAGAGCCCGGTTGCGGGGCGTGTCGTCATGCTTGTGACGGAAGATCGAGGTGTAGACCTGGGTTTTGGTCGGGTCTTTCAGGCCCTCGATCTGTTCCTTCGCCTTGGCGGGGATGTCGACCTTCATTGCCTGGATATCGTCTTTGACGCGGTCGACCAGCCCTACTTTGCCGTTCTTGCCGTTATTTTCGTCAGCCATAGATGAGTCCTGCTTCGTGGTGCCTACTGCAAGCGGGCGAGGGCGCCCGCTCCACACTTACACTCCGGTTAAGAATGCTCCTGGATCGTTGAAATGTGACGGTTGCCCTTTCGGCCATTGGTAAAGCCTCGAAGTATCCACAATGATCTGCCCATCGGGAGCCAATTCGACCTTGGCGCGGTCCATGGGACGCGGAGCCGGGCCTTCGAAGTTGATGCCCTCGCTGTCATAACCGCTGCCGTGGCAGGGACACTTGAACTTGTTCTCGCTCGGCTTCCAGTCTGGCGTGCAGCCGAGGTGGGTGCAGCGCGCGTAGATGACGAACACGCGGTCGGGAGTGCGATCGACCCAGATGCGGTACTTCTGCTGAAACTTGGTGTCGACGCCGAGCGCGAACTCGGAAGGATAGCCGATCTTGAAAACCGTATTGGGTTCGAAAAGAGTGCGCGGAAGAAAGAATCGGAAGAAGGCTAAGAACCACGCGGTCAGAAAACCGGTTACCGCGACCCACACCAGACGGCGGCGGCGCCGGTCGATTTCGGTATTGGAGGGGCCGGTCGAGGAAAGTCCGGCAGACGCCGCTGCCTTCGAGGTTCCGACCGCTGGCGTGCCGACGTACTTTGTGGCATCCATTGCGCCTGTGGGTGCAGGTTTCGCGCCCTCTGGATTCGGGCTGGGCTTGTCGCCCTCCGGCTCCGGCATGAGTCTTTCCTCCTTAATTCTTTATCTACCATTTACACGTCGACCGGCTCACGGTCGAATAATCTTGCTGCGCTAATCGGCTGCTACCAAGGCCGGCGTCACGACCTGCCTGGCGGCTCCGTAAAGCGGAATGCAGGAATCAACCGCTTCGCCCAGGGCCTGCTCCACCAGTTGCCCCAGCGCCGAGATAAATTTTGGAGAATCGTTCAAGCCTGCGCTCATTTCGAACTGCGTGATGCCGAGACGCCGCGCTTCCGCGCGGGCTTCGTGATCGATCTCGCCGAGGGTCTCCACGTGGTCAGAAACGAAAGCCACGGGCACGATACAAACTTCGCGCACCTTCTCAGCAGCCAGGTCATGCAGCGTCCTATGCAGGGATGGCTGCAGCCATTTGCTGGCTCCGACCTTGCTCTGGTAGCAGAGGCGGTGACGATTGGGCCAGGCGCCGCGCTCCATGAGGAGGCGAACCGTTTCCTCAACGTGCCGCTGATAAGGATCACCCTTCGCGATCACAGACATGGGGACGCTGTGCGCGCTAAAAACGATTTCGGCGCGCTCTGGCACCGGAAAGCGCGCGAGAGCTTCTTCAATTTTCTCGATCACGGAATCTAAATACATCGGATGCTGGTAGAAGGGACCGGCGTTGTGTACGGGAACATCGTCGCGGAACTGGCGCTGCCATTCGTTCAGGCTGCTGCCTGTGGTGGTCGAGGAGTACTGCGGATACAGGGGCAACAAGACCACTTCGTTGCATTGCGCGGCCTGGAGTTCTGCTATGGCTTCGCGGGTGAACGGGTGCCAGTAGCGCATGGCTATGAAGCAACGCGCGTCCAGACCGCGATGGGTCAGCTCGGTTTCGAGGGCTCGCGCCTGTCGCTCGGTGAAGCGGCGGATGGGCGAGCCTCCACCGATCGTCGCGTAGTGGTGCTGCACTTTACGGGCGCGTGTGGTCGAAATCAGCTTGGCCAGAGGTTTCCGGCCGATGCGCGCAAAAGGGAAGTCGATGATATCGGGGTCGCAGAAAAGGTTGTAAAGAAAAGGCTCGATCGCAGCCAGCGTGTCAGGACCGCCCAGCTGAAACAGAACTACCCCCACCCGGCGCGTTGTCTTCGCCATCCCTTCAGATTCCCCAGAACCGGCGAATTTACTCCCATCTGCGGCGAGAGTCAATGGTGGAAATCAAAGATGATGAAAAGTGAAAACTCGTCACTAGTGGACGGCGGCGGGCGTGGTCTTTGCTTTTTCCATTTCTTCGATCACTGAGTCTGCGAACTGCGAAGTGCCTGCCTTACCGCCGATGTCTTTGGTGAGCTTCTCGGGATGGCGGTAGACCTTTTCCAGGGCATTGCGAATCTGCAGGGCGGCGTCGAACTCGCCGAGGTGGCGCAGCATCAGCAGTCCGGAGCGCAGGAGCGCGGTGGGATTTGCCAGATTCTTGCCTGCGATATCAGGGGCTGAACCGTGAACCGCTTCGAAAATCGCGCAGTGGTCGCCCAAGTTCGCGCTGGGTACAAATCCCAGGCCGCCTACGAATGCCGCGCACAAATCTGAAATGATGTCGCCGTACAGGTTCTCCATGACCAGCATGTCGTACTGATATGGATTCATGACAAGCTGCATGCAGGTGTTGTCGACAATGTGCTCGCCGTAGGTGATCTCGGGATAATTCTTGGCTACGGTGCGGCAGCAGCGCAGGAATAAGCCATCCGAAAGCTTCATGATGTTGGCTTTGTGGATGGCGTGGATTTTTTTGCGCTGATTCTTGCGGGCATACTCGAAGGCGAATTTCGCAATGCGGGTCGAGGCCTTTTCGGTGATGATTTTCAGGCTTTCGACTACGCCGGGGACGACCTCGTGCTCGAGTCCCGAGTACAGACTCTCGGTGTTTTCACGCACGATGATGAGGTCGACATCGGGATAGCGCGTGGGGATGTGCGGCAGATTGCGAATCGGGCGGAAGTTCGCATATAGCTCAAACTTCTGGCGGAGGGCGACGTTGATGCTGGAGAAGCCGCCACCCACAGGCGTTGTGACTGGTCCTTTTAATCCTACGTGGGTGCGCTCGATCGACTCGATCACCTCTTTGGGAATGTACTCGCCGTGTTTTTCAAAGGCATCTGCGCCTACCTGGAAAGATTCCCACTCGAATCTCACGCCGGTTGCTTCGAGAATGCGCACCGTGGCCTGGGTGACTTCGGGACCGATGCCATCGCCGGGAATGAGCGTTACTTTATGTGCCATGCGTACCTCAGTGGCCAGTGGTCAGGGGCCAGGGACCAGGGACCGGGGACCGGGGACCAGTAGAACCAAGAGTAATCCTCGCTTCGACTGGCGACTGACCACTGATCATTTAACAAGGATCACTGGCCACTTTTCTTTGCCTTCACTTCTCCTGGTTCTTTTGATTTCACCAAATCGGTCAGCTCGTTCATGAATTCTTTCACGTCTTTGAAATCCAGATAGACGGAGGCGAAGCGCACGTAGGCCACTTTGTCGTAGCGGCGCAGGCGGTTCATGATGAGTTCTCCGAGTTCGCTGGTCTTGCGCTCGCGTTCCTGGGACTCGATGACGAAAGACTCGGCCTCGTTCACGATCTGTTCCAGCTTGCTGATGGGGACCGGGCGTTTCTCACAGGCCCGCAGCAGGCCGTTCAGAACTTTCTGGCGGTCGAACTTTTCGCGGCGTCCGTCTTTCTTTACGACCATGTAGGGGATTTCATCGATGCGCTCGTAGGTGGTGAAGCGCTTGCTGCACTTTAGGCACTCGCGGCGGCGGCGGATCGATTCCGCCTCTTTGCTTTCCCGCGAGTCAACTACCTTGTCGTTAGCAAATCCGCAAAAAGGACATTTCATGGCGCTGACGTTGGTCGATAAACGAATCTGTCTGGCAAATCGATATTCAGGATTGATAGAGAAATTGTAACAGGCGAGTCAGACCGGGTCGTCTCAGGACGAACCTGCGTAATCGACAGGGATGCCACTTACGCTGGCGGCCCATCGATCTCCGCTTCTTCGGCCTGATGACTCTCCTCAGATAACTTCCGCAGCGATAATCTCTCGCGGTGCGCCAGCGCTAGTCCGAGAGGAACGACCGCGACAAAACACACCAGCCACAGCAAGATGGCGCAGCTTGTCGCCATTTCGGCTGGAACATCAAAGATTCTGGTAAGGGCAGCGATCGTCGCTACCTGGGAGCCTCCGCCGACGCCGGGCAACTGCAACAGGGATCCAAAGATGCTGGCTCCCATCAGGAGCAGCACCTGCGGTCGCGTAATATCGAGGGCGTCTGTACCGTAAGAATGCGCCACCTCTTGATACGCGACGGCTATCACAAACCACATCGCCACTGAAACCAGGATCGATAGCGTCAAGGATATGGGGCCATGGACGATGCGCAGCCCCAGGCCGAACTCCCGAATTTTCTCGGCTGCACGGTGACCCAGATTTGCAGCCAAATGGGCGAAGCGCTTCTCAACCCAAGCCGCGATGGCTTCGCCGCTACGGCTGACGACTACGGCGGCTGTGGCAAGGCCGGCCACGAGACCCATGAGCAGAAAGCCCCCGATGCGGAACTTGTGATAGTACTCGGGGTGAGGAATCGACTGCATCGCGGCCGGAAGAAAGAAGATGGCAAACACCATCAGGATGGTAAAGGCGCCGACGTCAAATAGTCTCTCGATCGCCCACACTCCCATCTGAGAAGAGAACGGAAGGTTCTCACGCTTGGAAATGAGGTAAGGGCGGATGAGTTCGCCGGGGCGCCCGAGCAAGGCTAGGCCGGTGAATCCAATCATTGTGGGGGCGATCAGTCCGGTGTAGGAAGCTTTTGGCCGAACCGGCAGCAGAAAAATCTTCCACCGGATGGCTCGCAATACGTATCCAAAATATATCCATGCTACGGCGTGGAGCACGTGGAACCAGCGGATTTGCTGGCTAAGACTGCGGAACTTGCCCCAGTCGAAGGCACGCCATTCGCGAAACTGAACGTAAACTAGAACGGCGAGTATGAGGAAAACGACCGAACTCACCAGGATGCGCTTTTTGTCCATGAAGGGGAGAAGCCTCGCGCCGCGACCCTCGCAACGAGAAGCGGAAACGGCACTCCCAAGGTAAATGAGTGGGAGTAGAGGGTCAAACCCGGGCGTTTGTTACTGGCTTGGCGTTGGACTCGTTTTTGCCTGAGTTCGGGGTGCGGGGTTGTGCTCCTTGGCTGCGGGAGCAGGCGTTGCTGTTTTGGCGGCGAGTTTCTTTTTGTTGAAGTCGCGGACGACGCGGGCTACGTAGGCTTTGGTCTCGTAATACGGCGGCACGCCGCCATACTGCTCGACCCGCTGCGGGCCTGCGTTATACGCGGCCAGCGCTTTGATCAGATCGAAGTCGTAACGTTCCAGTAGTTCGCGCAGATAGCGTGTGCCGCCTTCGACGTTGGCCTTGGGGTCGAAGGAATTTTGCACGCCCAGGTTCGACGCGGTTTGGGGCATCAACTGCATTAGTCCTTGCGCGCCTTTGGGCGATACGGCACGTACGTTGAAGCCGCTCTCGGCGCGAATCACGCTGGTTACCAGATCTGGGTCGAGATGGTAGGTTCCGCTCGCGGTTCTTACTACCTCGTTCAGATCTGACGGGAGCTGGGAGCGATCGTTTTTTGCTGGTTGACCGGGCGTCGCTTCAGACGGCACGGCTTCGAAGTGGTCGATTTCTGCAGTTGGCACATCTACGAAACTTGAGTCGTCGCCATCCAGGTAGAGGCGAGTGATGGTCCCGATGACCTGGCGGCGCTCGTGGCGGATGGAGAAGCCATTGCGCAGGACGGCCGCGTCGGCAGCTCGGCAAGGAACCGCCGTTGTTGCCAGCAGGGCTATGATGGCTGCCCATTGCGCGATCTGGAATGGCTTCGTCATTTCAGAGATTGCAACGTCCCCGGGTCTGCGTTATAGCTGGGTGCCGTCCCCTTCGGGGACTCAGTTCTGTCCACCCATACCTTACCCCGCACTTACGTGCGGGGCTAGTGAATGGCGTCGCTTCGCGACTCTTAGCTGCCTACCACTTCTGCTACTGCCGCGGCTACGCCGCCGCGATCGTTGCTGAGGGTTACGCTCCAGCCGCGGCCTCGCAACTCCTCGCAGGCATTCCCCATGATAACCGGATGGCCGGCGAACTCAAGCATTTCCACATCGTTGTGGTTATCACCGATGGCCATGACCTGGTCGCGCCGGTAGCCGCGATGCGCGGCCCAGCGCTCGAGGGCGTGGCCTTTGGAACAGCCTGCGTTGAGCACGTCGATCATGGATAGATCGCGCTCAGGATACTCGGTGCGCAGTACGGTAATCCTGCCTTGCATGCCGTTGGCATCGAGCGTTGCCAGGGCCTGGCTCATGCGCTGCATAGAGCCACAAAACATGGCCTGCACTGGGTCGTTCGTCAGGGCATTCTCGATGGGTACTACGAAGTCGATGTAGGCCATATTCTTTTCCAACCAGCGGCGGATGCTGGCGTTCAAGTCGTCGAGGTGTTCGAGCACGATTGCGCCTTTGGATTCCTTATCAAAGGTAAGAACGGTATTGCCGCCGAAGTCTTGCATGGTTCCACATAGCTCGCGGCAGAGTTCGCGCGGCATCAGATCGCGATGGAAAGTCTCTCCTGCAAGAGAGCGGGTTACAGCGCCATTCGAGCTGATTAGCCAGAGATCGAACCCTAGCTGCTTCGCGATGGGTAAGGCGAAGGTATGGCGGCGTCCGGTTACCAGCACGATTTCGATACCGGAGTCATGGGCTTGGCGGAGGGCTGCAAGGTCGTCGTTGGAAATCTGAAATTGAGGGTTGAGCAGCGTACCGTCGATGTCGGAAGCGAGTAGTCGGATCGGACGCGTGAAGGACTTCACCATCTGTATTTTAGCATTCGCCGAAGCCCGAACGCTGAGTCCCGAAGCCCGTGGTATTCTTCGCTGTCCATGGGATCGCTTCTCTTTTTTCTCGGCGGGTGGGGATTCATTCTGCAGGCAGTGGCGATCGTGCATTTCATTCGCCGCCGGCCGGATACGTATTGGATTTTTATCATTGTGTTTCTGGGATGGATTGGAGCCCTGATCTACATTGTCGCGGAAGTGATTCCTGATGCTGGGCTGCTGCGGGGGTCGTTTCAGGCTTTTCCGCGGCGGCGGCGGATTCATGAGCTGGAGCGGGCGATCCTCGACAATCCTTCGGCGGGAAATTACGAAGAACTTGGACTGCTCTATCTGGACGACGGCGATTTCGCGCGGGCGCGTGCCTGCTACGACAAGGCGATCTCGTCGCGAACGGATTCTGCTGATCCTTTTTACCGGCGCGGCATTGCGGAGATCGAGTTGGGGGATTTTGCTGCGGCGGTCCCGGACCTTGAGCGAGCTTATGCTGCCGATCCAAACTATGACTTTCAGCGCGCCAAAGGGCTGCTGGCGCATGCTTACGCTCAAACCGGGCAAGTGGAAAAAGCCGACGCTCTGTTCCAGCAGGCTACGAAGATTTCTACGAGTTCGGAGACTTACTATAACTACGCGCTTTTTCTGCAGTCGCAGGGCCGTGTGGTAGAAGCTCGGGAGTGGGCGCAGAAAATTCTCGACAAGAAACCTTCGATGCCGGGGTATCTCAGGCGACGCGAGCGGCCTTGGTTTCGCAAAGCTTATGCGCTGCTGGCGAGATTGCGGTTGCAGTAGGACCGGCTTCAGGCTTCGGCTTTCAGGCTTCGGCCATATTCAATTGTGATCGTTGGTGTCGACGTTGAAGCCGAGGATGGCGTCCACTTCAACTGGTTGGGCACCGCGCATGGCGGGGCGAAACTTCCAATTCGGCAAGGAAGCCATTATCTTCGCCGTCATTTCGGCTGGGCCAGGTACGAGGACTTGGAGATTCTTCAGCTTGCCGGAAGTATCGAGTCGGCATTTGATTACGACTCGGGCATGGGGAAGGCCGTCGGGTAAGTCGGTGACATAGCCTACCGGGCCGACGAGCGCTCCGGCCTGAGCATGCGCGGCAGGATTGACCTCGGCAAATTGCATCGCCACGGGAATTGGCGCCGAATCCACGAAGACGGAGTAGTTGTCCCCTGGAAGCCTGCCGTAGAAATCAAACACACCGCCTGAGCGCGATGTGGCAACTATCTGGATGGCTGGTCCTCCCTTTGGCATTTCCGGGGAGTGGGCGGCGGGGGTGGGAGCGCTGCCGCCGTCTGATCCGAAGCTGGGGAGATTGACGACGTTGGTGCTGCCGCCGCGAACGTCGACGCCGGGAACAGCCGGGGAGCCTGTGGGAGCGTTGCCGGCACCTCCGGGACCAGGGGTGGGAGAGATTCCGTTATGCGCCGCGGGGTCGGACCCGACTCCGGTTCCGGTCTTGCCGGCGCCTGAGCCGGGACCGGTCAGGCCACTACCCGGACCGTCGCCGTGACCGATGCTTGCGCCTCCAGCCGAACCGCCGAGGCCCGGTTTGTCTCCACCGGAGGGCGACATGGCAATTGATCCCTTGCCGCCGCTGCCGGGCATTCCTACCTTGGAGCCGGGTTGGGATGAGATCACGATTCCAGAACCGCTGTTGCTTCCGCCTTCGCTTTTAGGAGGCGCTAGAACTGAGCCGGAGTCGCCGGGTCCACCGAGTCCGACGCCTTTTCTGCCCGAGCCGGAGCCGGATAGTCCGGGGCCGGAGCCGATCGACGGAGGAGGCGGAACCACGTTGCTGGCCAGCTGGGTGCCGTTGCCGGGGGCGCCGGAATTTCCAGAACCTCGTCCGGAAGATGTTCCGGAACCTCCTGTGGAGGCCGCTACTGAGGGTGGCGGTGGGATAACATTCGACGCGCCCAAGGTTGATCCCTGAACTCTTCCAGGTGTGGAACTGCCGGAACCTCCGATCGACGGCGGAGGGGGGACGACGTTGTTAGAGAGCGCGCCTCCTCCTTGAGCGCCGGCGGCGCCGCGAGTTGTTCCCGAGCCGACGGAGGGTGGTGGGGGAACGACGTTGTTGGCGAGTGAGCTGCCTGACCCGGCTGACCCGCCTCCGGCGTTGCGCATTGTTCCCAAAGCACTTCCGGACGAGACAGCGGGCGGAGGTGGGACAACGTCCTGGGTTCCGAAGAGTTTGCCGATAACGCTGCTCACGAAGGATCCGTTGCTTGCCGGCGTAGGTGGCGGAGGGACAACGGCTCTTGAGGCGTCGGTGCCGCCGCTTTCCAGACGGCGCAGGTCGTGCGTGGAGTCGGCGGAGGGCGGTGGTGCGACCACCGAGGGCGGTGGCAGATTGAGTTTCGAATTGCGAGCCGTCTCGCGTTCGGGCGCCGAAACTGGCGGAGGGACGACCGCGACATTGTTCATCTGTACTCGGGTTGGCGAAACTTCGTGATTGACGGCTGTGGGAGCGGGAGCAACCACGCTGGCGCTGAGCTCTGGAGCGGAACGCGACTGATCGCGGGAAATGCGCGTCGATGCTGGGCCGACCACGTTGGAGTCCAAGGACGGTGCGGCTTTTGTGCGCTCGCGGGATCCATTCACAGTGGGAGCTGGGGCGATGATGCTGGGGTCCAGAGCGGGCGCGATCAGGGTGTGCTCGGAACGGACGCTGGGCGCGGGTGGCACTACGGCCGCATTTAGAACAGGAGCGGTTCGGGATCTGTCTGAAGGAGTGTTGGGAGCTGGCGGAATGACAGCGCCCAGGGTCGGTGCGCTGCGGGACTGATCGCGAGCGACGTTTCCCGGTGCCGGAGCAATCACGTTGGCGGGAAGACTGGGAGCGACCAGAGATGAGTGCAGGCCTTCCGACGGAGGCGGGCCTGGGTTGGGGGGTGCTGGGTTAGCCTTGAAGGCGAGCAAGTTGGCTACTGCACCCGCGGTGGAGGGAAGTTTGAGATCGGGCGCGTCGACGACTCTCGGAGCGAGCGAGCCTCCACGGGCTACGTGAATGGTTTGGGTTCGGTGATGCGCTTCATGCCCACCGGCGCGGCCGGTCGCTCCGGACTGGGCGCCGCCGAGGTCTTCGGTGCGAGGCAGTTCGTCGCCGGAGTAATAGATGACTTCATAGGGCTGCACTTTGGGTGGAGCGTAGGGGCGAAGCTCGGCAATCTCCTTGGGGATTACGATCAGGACGAACAATAGAAACGCTTCCAGGAGCAACGCAGCCAGCATGCCTGAGTAGGGGAAAATGCCGTGAGGGGCTTCCCCGGCCAGGCGGGCGCCGGAGCGGGCAAAGGCGGGACGGATGGAGGTGACGAAGTCCTGCCACCGCGGGGTCCATTCGACCAGGAGCTTGGGAGCATCGTGAAGATCATGAAGCTCGGTGGCTTCTTCGAGTTGGAGCGTGTCGGTCACTGAGGGTCTAGGGCTGGACTGCGTAGGCCGATATGCGGCTGGGGGCGCCGTCGTGGCCGATGCTGCTAAACGTCCTCCTTACATCTTGATCTCAATTCTATCTCCGAGAGCAGTTCCTGTTGAGGTTACCGTGTTTTGCGGCAACTCCAAAACTGAGGCTGCCTGGAGGCGGACTGGGGCGAAACGCCAGGGCCGGAGTCCAGGCTCGAGGTGCACGATTTTGCCGGCGGGGTCGAGGTAGACCACGTCGATGGGGAATCGCATAGCTAGAGTATGAACGCCATGGCAGGGGCGAATCCAGAGGCCGCTTCCGTTACGGAAGTCATCTTCGGAGACTCCGAGCAGACCGCGAAAGCGGGACCAGTGGGTCTGGGCCACGGCAAGACTGGTAGCGAGATAGAGCTGGCGGGTTTGGTTGAAAGCCTGGCCGCGAGGGGCTAATCTCGGCATTGCGACTCCCAGTTCTTCGTTGGATGCGGACTAGCGGCTCTCCACTTCGCGCTCATTATCTCGATGCGCTGACGGCCGGCGGGACGCCGGCGCTACTCCCCTACTTCGAGACTTATTTAGAGACAAGCGAGTGATACGCCTGAATCAGTGCCGGTCCAATAGTGACGAAGAGGAACGGTACCAGAATGAATATAACGAGGGGAGGGACCATTTTAATGGTAGTTTTGGCGGCTTGTTCTTCGGCGCGCTGACGACGGGCAGTGCGCAAAGAGTCGGAGTGAACGCGCAAAGCTTGAGCCACGCTGGTGCCGAAGCGATCGGTCTGGATGAGGGTGCCCACGAGCGAACGAATGTCGTCGACGCCGGTGCGGTCGACGAGATTGCGGAGGGCTTCGGCGCGAGGCTTGCCGGCGCGCATCTCAAGATTCACAAGATGAAATTCGTCGCTGAGGTCGGGATGCGCGTGATGCAAATCCTTGCCGACGCGCATTAAGGCCTGGTCCAGGGCCAATCCTGCTTCAACGCAAATCACGGTGAGGTCGAGCGCGTCGGGCAGGGCGATGCGGATGCGCTGCTGGCGGTCTTTAATCATCCGCTTCAGGAAGAAGCGGGGGATGAAGAATCCGAGTGCGGGCACGCAGACCAGCAGGCTGAGGCTGTCGAAACCGGAAAAAAGTATGACACCGCCGAGGCCGAGAAAGGCCAGCAGCAGACGGGCTCCGAAATAGTAGCTGGAGTGGCGCGATTCGCGAAGTCCGGCCTGGATGAGCCACCCGCGGGTGCGGGAAACGTCGGAAGGCGACATCGGAATTGCCCGGCTGATGGGGTCGAGCGCCTGTTCCAGGCGCTCTTTCATCTTCATCGCAGGCTTCTCGACAATCTGTGTCCCCTGCCCACCCAAGGCGCGCAGGCGGGCTCCCAGCACGGAACTGGGCGTCACCACGGCGGCGCCGAAGGCGAACACGACCAGCACGACGGTGACGAATACGACGATTGCGAGAATCATTGACGGCATTTTTTATATTCGGTTCGTTGAACCCACGTCTTAATCAAACCATGTCTTACTCAAACCACGTCTTACTCAAACCTGGATCTTAATAATCTTCCGGATCACGAAATAGCCGATGGTTTGCAAAGCGATACTTACCACCAGCAGGGTATGGCCGATGGGATCATAAAAAAGGGGCCGGACGAACTCCGGACTGAACACAGCAAGAATCGCGACTACGGCGGGGGGCATGGCCATAAGCAAGGCCATGGTGAGGCGGCCCTGGGCGGTGTGAACCCGCACCTGGCGCTGAATTTTGAAGCGCTCGCGGATCACGTATGACAAGTTGTCGAGAATTTCCGCGAGGTTGCCGCCGGTTTCGCGCTGCAGCATGACCGCGGTGACGAAGAACTTCACGTCTACCAGGGGGACGCGCTCGGTAAGATTCATGAGGGCGTCGCGCACCGGCATGCCGAACTTCTGCTCTTCATAAAGCTTGCGAAATTCGCCGGCCAGGGGCTCGGTGGTTTCGTTGCAGATCATTTCCAGAGCGGTGGTGAAGGCGTGACCGGCGCGGACGGCCCGGGCAACTGTGTCGATTGCCTCGGGGAAGAGCTCCTCGATTTTCTCAAAACGCTTTTGGCGGCGGTAGGACACAAACGCATAGGGAAGAAATGCTCCGATGATGAGGGCGGCCCAGGCGATGGCAGGATTGCGGCTCCAGATTAGAGCGGCGAGCCCAGCCGCAGCTCCGGCGAGCAGACACAGCACGAGAAAGTTTCCCGCACGAAATTTCATGCCCGCCTGCAGCAATGATTCCTGCATGGCCGAAACCCGGGCGGAGCGGCGCAGGAGACTGTCGAGGGCCGGGATCTCGCTGAGTTGCTCGTCGCGCAACAGAGCGAGTTCTTCCTCGGGATCGCGCTCCGGCGCTTTCTGCACCGTGGCCAGGCGGTCTTTGATGAGGCGGGCCTGGGCGCGGCGCTCGTCGAACAGAGACAAAACCGCGAACATTGCCAGGGCAACGACGACGAACACGAGAAACGCGATTAAGGCTGCGGACATAAGCGATGGCTCTTTAATCCCAAATTCGCGCGAACCCAAATACTCCAGTTGCCAGTACCTAGTACCCAGTTCTCTGCTGGCTACTAGGTACTGGCAACTGATTTCCCAAACCCAAACCCTTTCAAATCCAACTCTTTCAAATAAAGCCCTTAAACTTCAGTCTTCGATTCAAACAGCGACGGCCGCAAACGTGCGCCCGCATTGGCCAGCCTTTCGGCAAACTGAGGGCGGATTCCGGTGGCGCGGAAAGCTCCGCGTATCTTTCCGTTTTCGTCAATGCCGCGCCGGTCAAACACAAAGATGTCCTGCATGGTGATGGATTCGCTGTCCATGCCGGTGACTTCGGAAACCGAGGTGACTTTGCGGGTGCCGTCTGACAAGCGGGCGACCTGGACCACTGCGTGAATGGCGGAAGCAATCTGATGGCGAACGGCGCGTTCAGGAATGTTGAGGTTCGCCATGGAGACCATATTTTCCACGCGGGCGAGGGCGTCGCGGACGGAGTTGGCGTGGACCGTGGTCAGGGACCCCTCGTGACCCGTGTTCATGGCCTGCAACATATCGAAGGCTTCTTCGCCGCGGACCTCGCCGACGACGATGCGGTCGGGCCTCATACGCAAGCTGTTGATCACCAACTGACGCTGGCGGACCGCGCCTTTGCCTTCAATGTTGGGGGCGCGGGTTTCGAGGCGAACCACGTGTTCCTGCTTGAGTTGCAGTTCGGCGGCGTCTTCGATGGTGACAATGCGCTCGACGTTAGGGATGTAGCCGGAAAGGACGTTGAGCAAAGTAGTTTTACCGGCGCCGGTTCCTCCCGAGATGAGCAGGTTCAACTTTCCCTTCACCATGGTCGAAAGCAGTTCGAGCATGGGTTCGGTCAGAGTGTGGTTTTCGAGCATGTTGCGAGCCGTGACCGGGTCGCGTCCGAAACGGCGGATGGAGAGACAAGCGCCATCCAGGGCGAGGGGAGGAATGATGGCATTCACGCGGGAGCCGTCGGCCAGGCGAGCGTCGACCATGGGAGAAGATTCATCAACCCGGCGGCCTACACGGGAAACGATGCGTTCGATGATCTGCATGAGGTGCTGGTTGTCTTTGAAGGACAGATCCTTCATAAACTCCAGCTTGCCGGCTCGCTCGATGTAGATCTTGTCAAAACGGTTGACCAGAATATCGGAGATGGTGTGGTCCTTCAGCAGGGGTTCGAGCGGACCGAGGCCAAAGATTTCGTCGAGAATCTCTCGCGACAAGCGCTCGCGCTCGGTGAAGCTGAGGGGAACGACCTCACTATCGACTGACTTCCGGATGAGAGTGAGAACTTCTTCGCGGGCTGTATCGCCGGTATTGCGGCCCAGTTTTTCGAGGTCAAGGCGATCAAGGATTTTACGGTGCAGGTCGGCCTTTACCTGCTGGTAAGTATTTTGCTCGAAGGTTTGGAGATTGGCCATAAAGTCTTACCGCCTTAACCCCACATCGTCTTAACCCTGTACCGTCTTAAACAAGGACCAGGCCGCACGTTTCACGTCGACGTCGTTGCGGGTCAACTCCTGGGCCAGCCCCGAAAAACAGCGAGCGATCTCGGTGTGGCTTTGCTCCATGACCGGTGCGCCGCGGTCGATAGCGGAGGAGATGGCAAAATATTGATTAGGGACGCGCCACAATAATTTGACTCCGGCGGCGTTTTCCGCATCCGCTTCGCTGAAGCCGGGAACCTTGCGGAAGCGATTCAGGACCAGACGCAAGCGGTCTCGGTTGCCGGTTTCTCCCAGGTACTGTTGCACCCGAGCCGCACTCCACAGCGAAGCTACATCGGTGCAGGCTACGAGCAGGACGCACTCCGACAAATTGGCGACCAGGCGGCTGGCGGCGTCGAGGCGCGAGGAGTTGTCCACGACCACGTAGCGGTAGTGCGATACCAGCATGTCAAACAGCTTGACAAACTCAGTTGTGGAGGGTTCGACCGTAGCGGGGGCATTGGTTCCCGCGAGCAATTGGAGGCCGCCGCTGTGCCGGGTCATGAAACTCTCGAGCAGGGAACTGTCCATCCGGTGCAGATTGCGTGTGGCGTCGGCCAAAGTGAACAAGGGCTTGAGGTTCAGATGCAGGGAAGTGTGCCCGAGAGGGGCCAGGTCGACCAGAGCGGCGTGGCCATGGGCTGCCTGGAGAGCGAGGGCGAGGTTGACGGCGACCGTCGTCGCCCCACTGCCGCCTTTGGCGTTGACCACGGAGAAGACCTTGCCGCGCGGGCCCTCCTTTTGAATTTTGCGCTGGGCCGTTGTCAGGCGAACGAAAGCTTCCAGAAGATCGGTGGTTGTGGTGGGGCGCTCGATGAATTCGCGAGCTCCGGCGCGCATGGCGCTGACGATAACCTGGGGCTGGCTAAGACTGCCGATGGCGAAGACAGCCGAGTCGGGCAGTTCCTGGCGGAGAAGTTCAACGGCGCGCATGGCCGTGGAAGGATTATCGGTCGGTATATCGACCAGGACAACGTCAGGACTGGCGGCTTGCACACGCCGCGTGATCGGATCGGAGGCCGCGACCGGGAAGCTGGCGCAGGTATGAACCGTGCGGGCTACACTGGTTCCATCCACCAAGACCTGCAGCACGGTGCGCTGCTCATTATCGGTGGCCACGATGACGACTGAAAGCTCGGCCATAACTTATGACTCTTCCACTCCCCTAAAATCAGTTGCCGGTGTCCAGTGGCCAGTTGCCAGTACGATCATTGCATTCATAGAATTTACTTTCCCGACGGCTTCTTTCCATCGAACTTATCGTTATTGATGAAAGGCTGAGGATTGGTGGGCCCGGCCGGTGGTACGGCATTGGGTGACATCAGGTGCACAGTGCAGAGCACCATGAGTTCTGAATTGCTTTTTTGGGCACTCTTGCTCTTGAAAAAATTACCCAGAATCGGAATGTCGCCCAGGCCAGGAACCTTGTTCCAAATGTCGGTGACGCGGTTGTCGATCAAGCCGGCGATAACGAAGCTTTGTCCATCGCGCAATTCGAATTCAGTTTCCGCCTTGCGCGTGCTTAAAGCCGGAACGGTGAAACCGGAAATGGTGAGAGCATCGGCAAAATCGAGGGTGCTGACCTCAGGGGCGACGGTGAGGTGAATATTGCCGTTGGGCATGATGACCGGAGTGAAGTCGAGCTTCACGCCGAACTCCTTAAAGGAGATGGTGACGGCCGTAAACCCGGCGCCGGGCTGCACGATGGGGAAAGGGAACTGGCCGCCAGCCAGGAAACTTGCTTTCTTGCCGTTGACGGCGATCAGATTGGGTTCGGCCAGAATCTGGAGAAGGTTTTTGGTTTGAAGTGCCTCGATCACGGCGCCGAAATGAATGTCAGGGCGGAACAAGAACAGGTTTAACACATTGCTGATGGTTTGGGTGGCCTGATAAGGGCCACTCTGTCCTTGAGTCTGGTTCACTTGCGAGGTGCCGAACCCGCCGTATTGGCCGGTGGTAATAGTTCCAATGGTATTGCCGGCGCCGGTGGAGAAGATATTGGCGCCGAGTTGGGTCAGGGCGGTACGGTCGACCTCGGCGAACTTCACTTCCAACAAGACTTCCTGAGCACCTACGGGACCGAAGGTGAGCACGTTGACGACATTCTTGGAATAAGCGGAAGCCAATTCTCCGGCGCGCTTGGCGACGTCTTCGGTGGTAACGTGGCCGGAAAGGACGATGGCGGCGCGCGAAGGCGTGACGGAAATCTGTTCCTCGGGAAAGACGCGATGCTCTTCTTCGGCGCAGGCGCTGACATCCACATCGACGCGGAGATCAAAGCTGCGCGAGCGTTCCAGTTCGTCCCAGATGATCAGGGAAACTTCGCCGGGAGATCTGCCGTGGACCAGGATCTGAGTGCCAGTAAGTGGAGTGACATCGGCGACATTGGGGTCGGTTATTGAGACGCGCTTGATTAGCTCGGTGGTATTGATGAGCAGAGACTTGTCGACCATGACGCGCAGCGGAGCCGAACCCTGGGGCTGGGCCGACTGAGGCGGAAGAGTGGTCTGGGTGGTAGCGGGCGGAGTCGTTTCCTGAGGCGCCTGAGTTGCGGGCTGTTGAGGCGAAGCCTCGCCCAGGGCGAGGCTTGCAGCGAACAGCGGGACCAGGAACGACAACGCAACGGCTACGAAGAATGTCGTGCGAACCTTCATCGTGTGATTCCTCTCCACATGAGGAAACCTGCAACGCAACTGTCGAACGCGCGGGGGAAACCGCCTTTCGACTACTTGGGGTCTTCACCGCCCTGTTCCGGCAACGGGACAGTCGTCTTCTTGTCACCTTTATAAACCTCTACACTGAAGACCGAAGGAGGGGGAGCCGGTTTCTCGGTCTTCGGCAGCTTTACGGGGTGAATCGTCACCCGGGGCGCGGCGGCCGGCGTGCCACCCTTGTACAGGCCCTTGGCGTTGGCCGGGTCCACGGCATCCTGATGCGTATCGAGCGGGTTACGCAGAGAAAGTTGAATCTTGCCTTCCGACTGAGCCAGGGTCACACGTTCGGCGTCCTCGGGAGAAGTCAGCAAGGTGATCACTGGCGTGTTCGTTGGTTCCCCAGCGGCATTGCGTTCCAGGCGCTGTCCGGAAGCGATCACGGCCACATTCTGCAGGACTGTGGTGGTTTGCGGCTCGGTGCTGCCGTTGGGAGTACCGGTAAGGAGCACGTCGACCCGGGTTCCGGGACCGACGAAACCAGCCACCGAGACGACTTCATTCACGCGAACTGAGACGGCGCGCATTCCCGGCGGAATCAGTGAGGGCAGGCCCGATCCGGCATTTTCCGGCGCCAGCTTGCTGGGCAGAATAAATTCGCCCTTGGTGATGGGAATGATGACGCCGCGACCCATCACTTGAGACCTTTTGGTGTAGGCTCCGGCGGGCAGTCCAGAGGCGGGGAACTTGGCGATCCGGACGTCATGCTCTTCCACCCGAGCCCCCACCTGAATGTCGTCGGCGGCGACGATGACGTCTGCTCCGGCTTCGACAATCGGGCCTCTCCCTACCAGGTTCTTGTAGACGAAGAGGCTGACGAAGGCTCCCAAGGCCAAGGCCACAACCCCGATCATCAACAAACGAGTACGGTTCATAGTGCTCCGTCAGCGTGCTCCGTCAGCGCGTAGTCCGTTGGCACAAGCAAAGGCGACTATCCCCGCCGTAGGGGGGCGAGGATTGCCTCAGTTGTGCTGCGCCGTTGCAGATTCCTTATTGAATCGAACTGGCGACGTTGGAGAAAACATTGTTCGCGTTAGAGCCGATCAGCCGAATGGTGCCTACGACGATCACAAGGATCACGGCCAGCATCACGGCATATTCCGCGATATCTTGTCCTTCTTCCTCGCGCCACAATCTCCAAAGATGATCCATACTTTCCGGCCTCCTTAGAAACATCAAACTTCTGACATCCGCAGAAAGCAGATAAGGCCCATGGCTTCTGGGACTTGCGTCCTTTCTACTTGTACCGCTCTACGGGGGGGGATTAACCCAACTCATAATAACCCGCAAAATGCTTTGAGGGTGTAATTTCTTGGATACCGATGGTAACTGCCAGTGCGCCTGCGGGCTCAACAGACCCGTCTACGGACTTGGTGTCACTGTGGCAGGTTTAGCGGCAGCCGGCTCCGTCCGGATCGGGGTAGGAAGGGCTGTGAGGATGACGGCTTGCGAGTCTTCGTATGACACGGTCCAACCCGGAGTACTCCGCAAACCGGTCGCAAGCGGCGAATTTGGGGGAACGAGTACGGCGTCGATGCTCCAGCGTTGCAGGGGTTCGCGCCAGGCGCTTTTGAACTGATAGGTGTCGGCGAACTGGTCGAACAGTTGTTGTCCGTAGAGGTCGGCTCGTCCGTCGATAAAGACGGGCACGGAGGGGTAGAGCTTCCAGATGAGATACCCGCCCCAATCGTAGTGGTTGAAGATTCGGCCGGAGGGTTGGTGGAGCTGGAGGAACGCGACCGCGCGGGCGGGGAAGTGCTCCCGCTCAGCCTGCGGTTGGCGCTGGATTACCTGGGCGATGTGGACTCCGGCAAAGACCGCCATCGCCAGCACGATTGCGCCGTTGAACAAGGTCCCGGCTGTGGCTTGCGGACGCCGCGGGGCTGAGGTGCTCCGCAGCCAGTCTCCCATCCGGGTGGAGATCAGCGGGACCGCGACCAAAACGAAAAGCGGGATCAAGCGGATCGAGCAGAGTGCGGCGTACAGGCTTACGAGTAACAGGAGCAGGTCGCGCGGTCGCAGTTTGAGGCTGGACCCGCTGAGAGCCGCGAACGTCCCGAGTACGACGACTAGGAAAGGCCAGTATTCGGGATGGTGGAAGTTGGGCGAGGCCCATTCGGCGATGTAGTTCTGCATGGCCGCGGAACGGAGGGTTTCGATCGGGTAGGAGAACATCCGCAAGCCGTTGGGATTCAGAGGCACGATCAGAACGTCGAGCAAGAGGGTCAGCGCCATCATCCGTAGGCGGGACGTGCTCTGCCGGGTGTCTCCCAGGGCGCGTTCGATCCATTCTGCAGCTAGGAACAAGGCCGAGAGGGCCAGACCCAAAGCGAATCCGGCGTGCAAATTCACCCAGAGAAGAGTGAGGGGAAGAGTCCACCAGAGAAGCTTGGAGTTCCGCTCGGAGCGCTCGAGAATCAGAAGCCACAGGCTGGTCAATAGAAGGGAAAGAACCTGGGGACGCACTCCCCATAGCGGTGCGGTGGCCCAGGCTCCGCAAAGTGTGGCCACGCCGGCGATGTAGGAGGCAGGGCCGCAGCGGAGGTATAGGAGCCAGAACGCCGCCGTGAGGACTGCGGCGAAAATCAGGATCAACCCAGCAAATCCAGTGGTGCGCAGCAGGTTGTACATGAGAAGTTCACTCAGCCACTCATGCGCCACCCAGGGCTGTCCGGCGCGCGTGTAGGAAAAGGGATCTGTGCGCGGAACGCTTTTATGCTCGGTGATGTACTGTCCGGTCTTGAGATGCCACCAGACGTCAGGGTCGGTGACATTGCGCGCGGCGAGGGCAAGCAGTCCGACGAACAGCGCCGCGAGAAAGGCATTTTTTGTCCGCAGAAGTTTCTTCACGCGCATGGATCATACCGCGGCTGGGGCGAAGATATAATCCCGAACATTGCAATTCTCGGGCAAGGGGATTGCGCTACCTGCGCGAGGATCAAGGGAGACGTGAGCCGAGGGAGAATCAAAACGTGGTTCGCTGTGTTAATTGTCGGAATGCTGTGCATTCACGGCGTGCTGTTCTGGCGGGCGAGATTCCTTGTCCAGCAGGGCTACCCTGACTTTACGATTTTCTACACCGCGGGGAAGATCTTGCGCGAGGGCCTGAGCCGCAACCTCTACGACGGCACTTTGCAGTACAAAGTGCAGCAAACGTTCGCTTCGGGAGTACGAATCCGAAAGGGGCCTTTGCCTTACAATCATCCGGCGTTTGAGGCTCTGATCTTCGAGCCGCTGGCCGGTCTCGATTACCCGGCGGCTTACCTGGCATGGGGCGCGATCAATCTCGCCATCCTGGGCTTTCTGCCCTTCCTGCTGCGACGGCACATTCCGATTCTGGCGGAATGCTCTCCTTTTCTGTGGCTGCTGGTTTTGCTCGGGTTCTTTCCTGTGCTGGTCGCGCTGCTGCAGGGGCAGGATGTGATTTTGTTGCTTCTGCTCAATGCTTTGGCCTTCGTGGCTTTGAAACGGGACGCCGACGCTCGCGCTGGGTTTTGGCTCGGCGTCAGTGTGTTTAAGTTCCAGCTTATGGTTCCGCTGGTTCTGATTCTTCTCTGTTGGAAGCGCACGAAAGTGGTTCAGAGTTTTGTGGTCACAGCGGCCGGCTTGGCGGCGGTTTCTGTGGCCATCACGGGCTGGGCGGGAGCGTTGCGCTATCCCGCGTATGTTCTGCATTTTGAGGAATTCATGGAACGGGGCGGAATCGCCCTGGACATGCCGAACCTGCGCGGATTGATCGAAGGTTGGACTTTTACTCGCGGGTTCCCCGGCGTACATGTGATTACTATTCTCCTTTCTGTTTGTCTGCTTGTCTGGGTCGTTGTGAAAGGCCGCGGACGGACGCCTTCGAGTGGGCAGTTCGACCTGCAATTCTCACTGGCGATGGTGACGGCGGTGCTGGCCAGCTATCATGCATTTCCTTACGACCTGAGTCTGCTGGTGATTCCGCTGCTGCTTGTGGTCAGCTACGCGATCGAAACGGCTCCACTTCGACGATATAAAAATCTGGCTCTCATGCTGCCCGCGGTGCTGCTCTTCATCACCCCGGTCTACATGCTGCTGTGGCTCCGGCTGGATCATTTCAATCTGTTCGCTATGGTGTTGCTGCTGTGGACGTGGGGAATTGCGCAGGAGATTTCATCCGGCTCCGGCTTACCGGAGACTTCGCAACCTTGATACGGCGAGCTCAGATCGGTTCGATGCTGGCTTTGCTCGCTGCGGTTAGCATGTGGTTTTACGTCGACCGAATCCTGGTCGGCTTCCAGGTTGCCGATGCGGCGGCGCGCGATCGTCCGCGCGGCAATTTGTCGGATCTTTATCCTCGCTGGCTGGGGGCGCGGGAGCTCTTGCTCGACCACCGTAATCCTTACGGTGATGACATTACGATCGAAATCCAGAAAGGGTACTACGGGCGCGCGCTTGATCCGGGTCGACCTAACGATCCGAAGGACCAGCAGGGATTCGCTTATCCCGTCTATGTGGTGTTCCTGCTGGCGCCGTTTGTCGGATTCCCATTTCAGTCGGTTCAACTCATTTTTCACTGGCTGTTGTTGGGTCTGACCACAATCAGCGTGTGGCTGTGGCTACGCGCATTGCGATGGCGTCCGCCGGTGCTCGCGACTGCCACTTGCGTCGCACTCACTCTGGGGAGCTTTGCGGCGGTGCAGGGAATCAAGCTACAGCAACTGAGCTTGCTGGTGGCGGCGTTGCTGGCAGGTGCGGTGGCTTGCGTGGCTGGCGGGTCCTTGTTTTGGGGTGGACTGTTGCTGGCGGCGGCAACCATCAAGCCGCAGCTGGCTTGGCCTCTGGTGGCTTGGCTGGTGGTGTGGGCGTTGAGTGATTGGCGGAATCGGCGACGATTTCTCTTCGGGTTTGGCCTGGTGATGGCGTTGCTCTTCGCTGGCGCAGAAATCGTTTTGCCGGGTTGGTGGCGGATGTTCGCTCACGCCTTGGGGCAATATCATCGCTACACCCAGAACCAGTCAGTGCTGCTCATTCCATGGGAGTATTCGGGAATCTTTATCGTCGTTGCCGTGCTCGCTTGTGGGTTTTATCTCTGGAGGATGCGCGACGAGCTTGCCGAGGCGGAAAAGTTCGGTCTGGGTACCTCTCTGGTGATGGCGTTGACGGTGCTGGTCGTGCCCATGTATGCGCCGTATAACCAGGTGTTGCTGCTACCTGCGATTCTGGTGCTGGTGCGGGATCGGGCGTTGTTCACTTCGCGGTCGCGTGGAGTTCGCTTCTTGTATTTGGCAGCGGCTTTTGCGTTGGCGTGGCAGTGGATTGCGAGTTTGAGTTTGAGCGCCGCCTATCTGCTGGGATGGCGGGTGTGGGCACTCAGCGCCTGGAAAGTGCCTTTCTTTGCGACGTTCAGCTTGCCGGTTTTTGTTTTTGCTCTGATCTTTCTGGACGTGCAGGTCGTGCAGCGCGAGGCGAGGGCCCAAGAGAGCGTTAACTGATTGTGCGAATTTTGTCTTGTCGCAAGAGAACCGCGACGTTCCAAAACAAGGCCAGCAAGGGAAGGCTCAAGAGTGCGTAGACTCCCGCTCTCAGAGCCCATAGATGGACCGGTGGCAGAAACAAGATGGCGAGCAAGGTTAAGGTCATCCAGTGCGCTGGCTCTGAAACGCGCGTCGTTCGCGTCAGCACGCGGTGCAGCAGCAGAGCAATCGGCAACAGCACGAGGGTAAGGTCGTGCGGGTTGAGGTGATAGCTGACTAGCAGCGCGAACACTACGGTGTTGGCGAAGGCGAGATCGAACTCGCCTTTCTCCTTCGAGCCCAACTTCGCGCCCAGCAGCGTGTTGATCAGGGCGGCCGCACACAAGAGCGACAACGTGACGACTGCCCCGAGGGAGTGGTCATTGTGAAAGAAGAAATAGACCAATCCGCGGAGGTTCGCCATGGACTGGGGAGCAATTCCGGCGAAGGGCTGCGCCTGTAGGTGCAGCAAGAATCTCGGATAGACGAGGAAGACCGACCATCCGGAAATAGCGGCCGACAACCCCGCCAGCGCTAACGCAACCAGGCTGAACCCTTTCGCGAGCGCGCTTCGGACGTTTCTGTTTTGGGTCAACACCAGCACCGCGATCAGCGGCAGTGCGAGCTGAAACTTGAAAAGTCCGAGGCCCAGCCAACATCCGGCGGCGAATGCGCGGCCGCGCCGCTGAGCCACGAACGCGAGAATTACCAGCAGTAAAAGCAGCACCGAATCCTGACCCTGCAGAAGACAGAGCAACACGGGAACAAAAGTGAGCGAGGCCGCGAACCAAACGATCCAATCCCAGGGCGGTACCAGCTCTTGAACCAGGCGGCGCGCCGCGACCGCGAGAAATGCTAGGTTCAGCAAGGACCACAGGAGATAGGCATATCGCAAGGGCAGCCATGCCACTGTGAGATAAAGCAGGGCTTCAAACGGCGGATGAATGTAGAGCGTGCCGACTCTTCCGGCGTAGCGTGCCTGATATTGACGCTGGAGGTCGGCATCGTAGAGTTGGTGTCCTTGGCCCCCTGCCAGCATGCGTGCGGCGCAATAAAAGTCTGGGAAATCAGTGCCTTGCAGTGAGGCCGGGACCCGTGCGGCGACGAAAGCCGCCATGGCGAAGATGAAGGCTAGAAAAATGAGGGATTTCATCTTTGCGGGGGAGATGCCGGAGGTGTGAGCCCGCTTGCGAGTTGGGTCCTGGGAGAGCACGCCGCCGCAGTCTATCGAACGGCTGCTGGAAGTGCTACCCGCGGTCTCTTAAACTAAACCCTCTTCCCGCCGGGGCATGATTCCTGTCATTATTCTTATTTCGGCAACTTCGGTGTAGTCTTGGGCAGGAAGTTGCGCCACATCCCATGGTCTTAAACGCGATAGGCCGTCCGTCGTCCTCCGGTTCGGGAGTGTTTCCCGGGCTGGTGCTGGTGCAGGGCAACGAGCAGAAGAACATCGTCCTGAACCGCACGCCTTTCAGCGTAGGGCGCAAAATAGATAAGGATCTGGTCATCGCCGATCCGCGGGTGTCGCGCGATCACGCGCTGATCGTGCTGGAAGAAGACGGATTCTTTCTGGTCGATCAGGGCAGCAAGCACGGCACCTTCGTCAACGGGGAACGGATTCAGCGGCAAAAGCTGGAGCGCAACGATCGCCTGGAATTTGGGGCTCGTGATTCCGCCTACGCCATTTTCAATCCGGCGCACGGCACCTCGAACACGGCGCGCGAGTTTCTGAGCCAGATTTCCGGGATCCAGATCTCGGAGGAGGCCACGGATCTCGAGAAGCTGACTTTGTTTCTGGAAGCGGCGCGCAAGTTGAACACCGCCGGTGTGCTGGACGAAATCCTGATGACGATGCTGGAGGTGACGCTGCGGCTGACGCGCGCCGAACGCGGCTACGTCTTTCTTAAAGACGACGAAGGCAACTTGCGGCTTGCCGCGGGGCGCAACAATAAAGGCGAGGCGCTGCTGGATGATAAGACCATTTCGCACTCCGCGCTCGAAGAATCATTGCGGTCGAATTCCGAGTTCCTGCTGACGGATACCGGCAGTTCGCCGGACCTGGCGGGGCGGCAGAGCATTGTTGCCTATGATCTTCGTACCGTGATTTGCATTCCGCTGCGCAAGCGGCAAGTACAGGCCAAGACGCGCGACCGGCTAACGCCTGTTCCCCTCGACGCTTCTTCTGAGGTGACGGGAGTTCTATACGTGGACTCGCGGTTCGCTTCGCGGGAATTCTCTGGCGTCGGCCACGACATTCTGCGGGCGATCGCGACTGAAGCAGCGTCACTGATCGAGAACGCCCGGCTGGTGCAGGCCGAGGAAGAATCCCGGCGCTACCAGCAGGAACTTACGATTGCCGCCAGCATCCAGCAGCGGTTGATGCAGGTGAAGATTCCGGAAGTGCCGTTTGCTAAATTGCGTGGGAAGAATCTGTCTTGCAAAGAAATTGGCGGAGACTTCTTCGATGCGGTTAACACCAAGGAAGGCCTGGCTGTAGTACTGGCCGACGTCAGCGGCAAGGGAGTGTCAGCGGCGTTGCTGGCTTCTACTTTGCAGGGAATGATTTATTCGCATTTGAGTTCGGGCATGCCCTTGCTCGATGTGGTCGCCGCGGTGAACCACTTCTTCAGCGAAAAGCTTGTGGGAGAAAAGTACGCGACGGTCCTGCTGGTTCTGCTGCGGCGCGACGGCGATCTGGAATACGTTAATTGCGGGCACGTACAGCCGTTGCTGGTTTGTGCGGGAGAGGTGATGCGTCCGCCGCATGGCAATGTGCCGGTGGGGTTGCTTCCCGATGCTACGTTTGAGAGCGCCCGCTGCCAGCTCAAGTCGGGGGACCGCTTCATCCTGGTGACCGATGGTGTGACTGAAGCGGAAAACGCGATGGGCGATTTCTTCGAAGACTTCCGGCTGGAAGCGGCGGCAGCCAAGGCTCCGACGCTGGAAGGCATTTTTTCCGCGGTCTCGGAGTTCTGCGCCGGAAATCCCCTCAGCGACGACTGCACGGTCGTGGAACTGGTGTATTCGCACGTGGGCCCGGTGTCGGCTGTGGTCTAGACCACTGTGACTGTATAGTCCTTGCCTTCCCAGCGATTCTCCTGTGTCCAATAAAAAGTGAAGACGACCTGGCTTCCAGCGGGCAGCGAGGCTGTGGGTAGGTCGAGTATGTGGAGGCCGAGGCCGGTGTCGCGGGTGTTGGTATCGTGCGAACTCTTCCAGCCGTCAAGGCTCCAGTGCACCAGCGCGGGATTGAGCAACTTGATGCGCAACTTCTTGTGGCGCGGAATGGACCTGGCTTTGTTATTGATCCTCCATCCCGAGAACTGTCGCGTAGGCTTTTCAACCTGGTAGCGTTGTACGGTCTGCGGAGGCTGGTCGAAAATCTTTTTATCGCGCATGGAACGGCGCAACTTCACATACTCGGAGTGGGCCCAAACTAAGGGACAGGCGGAACCGGTGGGCTTGCCACGGAACAGTTCGAGGTCGGGAATGTCATCGGCGTCCCAGACTTGCTCGGGGAGAAGGCGGCTTTGTCCGATGGTGCAGTTCTCCATCATGGTGAGCAAAGCTTCGGCTTCGGTGGGGTGTCCGGCGGCCAGTTCGTAATGGGCGCGTTCCCCGCCCAGCAGAGGCCAGGGGCGGCCGATTCCGGTGCCGTCGAAAGGTGAGCCGTCTTTGTGCTCGCCATAGCCGTCGCCGTTATAGCGGTACCAGCAGGGGCCTTGCGGCAGTTGCACGCGCAGCAGAGCGTCGATGACGCGAATGGTATTGAGGATGCGAGGATCGTCGGGCGCGCGCAATCCGAAGCGCACCAGCGCGAGCGCGTCAGGGCTGATGATGTGAGCTGCGCTCGCCACGTTCTCCCCGGGAGGACGGTTTTTAATCGGCACGAAGCCTTGGGTGGGAGACGCTGCGCCATCACTATCGGGCGGAGCAATGCGCACGTAATAGCCTTCCACTCCGATTTGTTCGGCGAGATCGCCGCCCGTCGCATAGATCCAGCGCTCGATGTTGTCGTTCCAGGCGTCGGCGGTATCGCGCAGGGTAGCTGCGGCGTCGGCGTGGCCCGTGAGTTCAGCTAAGTCGGCCGCAGCCAGCAGTGCGGAAATCTCTGCCGCAAGGGTGAACGGAGAATAGCCCGCGTCTTCTTCCCATCGATCCTGTTGGGTGACGGGGCCGTTGCGCAGAATGAAACTGGCGGCACTGCGCACCATCGGCCACCAGCGCTCGAGCTTGCCCAGTCCGGGTGCGGCTTCGCGGCGCAGCAAGTCCAGGAGCAAGATGGGGAGAGCGGTTTCATCCATCTGGACGCCGCCCCAGTAAGAGCGTCCGTCGAGCCAGAGATTCTGTGCCCAGTTGCCGGCAGATTCCTGCGTGGACTCTAGGTAGCGGAGCACCTTGACGGCGTCATTCGCGGCGCCTGCGGCCAGCAACGCTCCCGCGGTCTCGACCAGATCGCGCGGCCAGACCAGGTGATAGCCGCCGAGGTCTTCGTCGCCTTTATTGAAGCCCCAAGGGATGGAGAGGCTAGCGATGATGCCGCCCAGAAAATCTTTGGACTCGTGCGTGCGCAGGACCGAGGTCGAGGCGCGATACAGGTCGTACTCGCGCTGCGGGTCGTCGAGTTGGAGCAGAGTGCCCTGCCAGTTCCTCCAATGGAAGACGTAATGATGGCGAAGCTCGCCATAGTCTTCGAGCAGGCTGGAGCGAACCTGCTGTCCGGCCTCGGTCCATCTTGCGCCGAAGCCCAGGGCCATTACGAATTCTCCGGCGCAGGAGTTGAGGTCAATCTCTCCGGTGCAGGCGAGGTTGCCATTTTCCGCACGCTGGTATTCCCACTCCATCTGGAAATGAGCCGAGAGGTCTTGCCATCCGTCGGAAGCGCCGACGAACCCGACGGACATTTTCTTCCAGGGCGCGGAGCAGCCCAGGGCTAAAGCGGTACCGTCGCGCTCGGCGAGGAACAGCGGCAGGCCTTTGTAATCGCCGACCCAGCCTGTGTTGTCGGAACCGCAGTTGGCCAGGTGGGGCGAGAGCAACCCGTAAAGGTGATAGTCGGAGAGCTGGCCCTGCAGCGGTTCGAAACGGACTTTCTGCAGCAGGACGTTGCGGTAAGGATCGGTGAGGACTTCCTTATGGATGCGGTAGCGGCCACCGATTTCTGTGTTGATCAGTTCAAAAGCCGGGACGCCGGGTTCGACGGGGCGGCTCTCAAAGGTGCAGTGGCGCTTCTCTTCAGAAAAGAAGGATCGGCCGTCGGTAACCAGGAATCCGAGGTCGCGAGTGCAGGCCTGATCGACCCGCGGGAAGTACACTTCATTTAGAATGCCGTGACTGAGAGTGAACCAGACTTTGCTGTGCTGGTTCAACGCGGTACCGGCGCCGGTTTTGGCGCTTGAGGTCCAGCGGGGCGGAATGCCCGGCCAGCCGGGGGCATAACGCGTAGAGGCGTCGCTCATGAAGTTCTTGTCCTAGGGCGTTATAAGTCCTTGGTATCGTAGCAGCCCTTGGCTAGGTTTGGGATTGCGTGCGTGTGTAGGCTGATTTTGCGGCTCCGGGCTTGTTCATTAGAAATTCACTCGTTTGTAACCATACTGTAATATTGCGCCGATAGAAACGAACATATCCATTCAGGAGGAATCATCGAGCGATGCGCAGACTCACCCTGCTTTTGTTGTGCGCTCTTGCAGCCCTGCCGGTTGTAGGGCAGACCACGCTGAACGGAGCCGGGGCAACGTTCCCGAATCCTATTTACTCGAAATGGTTTAGCGAATACCACAATTTGCACCCGGATATTCAGATGAATTACCAGTCTCTGGGAAGCGGTGCCGGAATCCACCAGGTGACGGAGGGAACGGTAGACTTCGGGGCGAGCGATATGCCCATGACGGATGGTCAGCTCACGGAAGCTCAAAGCAAGCGGAACACCAGGATTCTGAACTTTCCTGCGGTGCTCGGTGCCGTCGTGCCCGCTTACAACATTCCCGGAGTGAGCGGAGAGGTGAAGTTCACCCCCGATGCCTTGGCGGGAATCTTCCTGGGGACGATTACGAAATGGAATGATAAAGCCATCACCAGCGTAAATCCGGGCGTCAATTTTCCCGACAAACCCGTCATCGTGATTCATCGTTCCGATGGCAGCGGGACCACTTTTATCTGGACGGACTATCTGTCGAAGGTGAGCGCGGATTGGAAGAGCAAGGTCGGCAGCAACACCTCGGTGCAATGGCCGATTGGACTGGGTGGAAAGGGTAATGAAGGGGTCGCGGGATCGATTCGACAGTTGCCGGGGGCGATCGGCTACATCGAATTGATCTACGCGGTGCAGAACAACATTGCGTACGGGAGCGTCCGCAATGCAGCGGGCAGCTTCGTGAAAGCGTCGTTGGAGGGCGTAACGGCGGCAGCCGCGTCGGCTCCCCAAATGCCGGCGGATTTTCGCGTCTCCATCACTAATGCGCCGGGCAAGGATGCGTATCCCATCTCCAGTTTCACCTGGCTGCTGGTTCCGGAGCAGTCGAAAGACGCGGCGAAGGGTAAAATTCTGGCTGATTTCTTGAATTGGATGGTGACCGACGGGCAGAAACTGACGGCTGCACTCACCTATGCGCCGTTGCCGCCTGGCGTCGTCCAAAAAGAAAAAGAGGCGATCAAGATGGTCAAGTAGTACCCGGCTTGGCGCATATCGATCCTTAACGGCGCATCGGGTGGCAATAACGGCTGTTTCCGGTGCGCCGAATTCATTTCTCTGCCCTATCTGCTTCCGACGATCCTCACGTGTCGCCCTTGATTCACCTTCTGCGTATTGTGAGCCGGATGTTTTATACTAGTTCCTGGTGAAGCGGTTTCCTGTCTGCAAGAAAAGACCGCACCAATGAAGGCGTAGCACCCTCGCAGATGGCTCGTCTTTCGCTGGAAAATCCTGAGTATTATCTCAACCGTGATACCTCCTGGCTCGCGTTCAACCGGCGTGTGCTCGAAGAAGCTGAGGATGAGGGCAACCCGCTTCTGGAGCGTGTGAAGTTTCTGGCTATCTCCGCCAGTAATCTGGATGAGTTCTTCGAGATTCGCGTGGCTGCCATGGTGCAGCAGATCGAGGATGGCTACAACGAGGCCGGTCCTGATGGTTTGACGCTGACCGAGAAGCGCGACATTCTCGCTCGTGCCAGTCACAAGTTTGTTGATGACCAGTACGAGTGCTGGAACGCGCTGCGCCCCGCACTGGCCGAGCATGGCATTCGTGTACTGAGCCTGCACGAGTTGGACGCCGAGGCGCGGCGGTTCGTCGACCAATACTGCGAGAAGGAACTGGATCCTCTGCTTACGCCAGTGACGGTCGACCCCACCCATCCTTTTCCGCGGGTGATCAACAAGGCGCTGTGCCTGGGGTTTCTCTTGCGCCGGCGTCGCCGGTCCGCTCTTACTTACACGGGCGTGGTTTCGGTGCCGCGGGCACTGCCCCGGCTGGTTCGTCTGCCCTCCGACACAACGACCGACTTCATTTTCCTCGCCGACCTGGTCGCGCACCACGCCCAGAACATGTATCACGGCTACGACATCGTTTCCTCGGCGCCGTTCCGCGTGACCCGCAACAGCAATCTTTATCTGCAGGAAGAAGAAGCGCGGAATCTGCTCGAGTCGGTGCGGGCGGAGTTGCACAATCGGCGCAAGGGAGACGCGGTGCGTATGGAAATTGAGGCTGACGCTGATCCCGAGATCATCGAGCGCCTGCGCACCGTGTTCGAGCTCGATCCCTGGCAGGTGTTTCCGGTGAACGGCCCGGTAAACCTTTCGCGGCTGTTTAACGTTTATGAGCAGACCCCGCGTCCGGATCTCAAATATCGGGCGTTTGCGCCTCGCGAGTTGCGGCTTACTGCCAAATCCCAGAATTTATTCGAGGAATTGCGGCGGCATGACGTGTTGTTGCACCATCCCTACGATTCCTACGACGCGGTGGTGTCGTTCATTGAGTCGGCGGCAGAGGATGAGCACGTACTTTCGATCAAGCAGACGCTTTACCGCACCAGCGAGCATTCCCAGATTGTGCCTTCGCTCATGGATGCGGCTTCGCGCAAGGAAGTAACGGCAGTGGTCGAGTTGAAGGCGCGCTTCGACGAAGCTCATAACATTCGGTGGGCGCGCGAGATGGAAGATGCCGGAGTGCAGGTATTTCACGGGCTGGTTGGCCTGAAGACACATTGCAAGCTTTCGTTGCTGGTGCGCCGCGATCCCGACGGTGTGCGCAGCTACGCCCACATCGGAACCGGCAATTACAACGCGACCACGGCGCGCATCTATACCGACCTCAGCTTGTTCACGGCGAATCCGGAGATCACTCGCGCCGTGCACGACGTCTTCAGTTTTCTCACTGCGTATGCCGAAAACCCCGGCTACGACCCGCTGCTGGTCGCCCCGCTTGACCTCGCGGAAAAGGTGATTGCCCTCATCGATCGCGAGACAGAGCACGCGCGCCTGGGGCGTCCGGCAAGGATTATCGCCAAGATGAACGCGCTGCTCGACAAGAACGTGGTGCAGGCGTTGTATCGGGCGTCTCAGGCTGGGGTGGAGATCGACCTCATCGTGCGCGGCATTTGCGCCTTGCGGCCGGGCGTGCGGGGTGTGAGTGACCGCATCCGGGTGCGCAGTATTGTGGGACGTTTTCTCGAACACAGCCGGATTTACTACTTCGGTAATGGAGGCGAGGAAGAAATCTACATCGGCAGTGCCGACTGGATGCCGCGCAATCTCTATGAGCGGGTGGAAGTTCTAGTGCCGTTGCGCGACGAATTCCTGCGAGAGCGCGTGCATCGAGAAATTCTCGATGCCTATCTGGCGGATAACCGCAAGGCCCGCATCCTGTTGCGCGATGCCACTTACATCCGGGCGTGGCAGCCGATGCGCGGTAAGCGGAATCGCAAACCGCCGACCGGCGTCGCCGCCTTCAGCGCGCAGGATTTCCTGATTGGCGTGGCAGAAGGCAAACAGGCGGCGGATTTTGCGATACCGCAGCTTCCGCCGGCAAAGCGCAAAGCTTCCGCCGGAAGAGTACGATAACCCCTAGAGTCTAACTATCGATGATCATTTATTTTTTGCGTCACGCGAGCGCTGGCGAACCTGTCGCTAACCCGAAGAAGGACGAAAAACGGGCGCTCGACAAGGATGGCATTGAACAATGCGGCTACGTGGGCCGCGCACTGGCTGCTATTGACGCGCAGGTGGATTGCATTATTTCGAGCCCGCTCAAGCGCGCGACGCAAACCGCTTCGCTGGTTGGAAACGAGATGGGTTACGAGGGCAAGCTGCAGATCGATGCGGGGCTGCGTCCCGGGGCGACCTTCGCCGACTTTCGCCGCCTGCTGGAAAAGTACGCAAAGCAGGAATCGATCATGGTTGTCGGACACAATCCCAACCTCAGCCAGTTCCTCGGCACGTTGATCAGCGAGTCGGGTTGTGAAGCTTCGATAGAACTGAAAAAAGGAGCAGTGGCCCGCGTGGATATGCGCCGCAGTTCGGGCACGCTGATGTGGTGCTTGACGCCGAAAGCCTTGCGCACTCTCTACACCGCGGCGGTCGAGAGTTCCCGCCCGAAGACTTCGCGGAAATAAGCGCAGTCCTTCTCGATTGCCCACAGTTCCAGGTCGACTCCCATGCGCCGGCGGGGAACCAGGGAAAGGCGTATCTCGGCGGCGCGCTGGCTGACGCGGACTTTTTGCACGGCACGGCTGCGACCCAGGTTCAAGGCGCGCGCTAGGCGCAAGAGCAGAATCGCTTTCTGCACTCCCACGCGGTCCGCGGGATCGAGGGTCCTCATTGGGGCCTCTTCCGAAGCGGGGCGCGACTTTCCAAGATAGCGGGCAATGGCAGCGATAATCCGCCGTTGCTGCGGCGTGTAGCCCAGAATCTCTGAGTTGGCGATGATGTAATAGGTGTGCCGGTGATGCCCGTTGCGGTTCACGTAGTCTCCCACTTCGTAAAGCATGGCCGCCGCCGATAGCCACTCGCGAAATTCTGGCGGCAGCCCGTGTACCGAACGCAGCGCGGAGAACAAGAACATGGCGGAGTCCCGCACATCGAGCGCGTGCTTCATGTCGACGTGATAGTGCGCGACCGCGCGGGTGATCGACTCCCAGCGTTCCGATTCAATCTGTCTTCCTGAGCGCGTGCTGCGGTCGTGTTCCGCCGCCATCTGCGCCAGCAGCCCGTCCCGCAGGCCCAGCGGGGAATAACGAAAACCCTTGAGATGGCAGCGATCGAGCAACTCGTGGTAGACGATGGCCCCGGCGACAATAATTTCCGCCCGTTTTGGACCGATGCCTTCAATCTGCTGCCGTTCATCGACCGGCAGCCGCGCCAGTTGCTTGGCAATTCGCGTCATCTCCGCACGGGAGACGACCCGGCGTTGGCGACTGCCGTTTTTCCGCAGATGGCTCGCCGCGGCCGCTAAAGCCGCAGCGGTTCCGGACGTGGCAATCACGTTCTTGACTTTTGCCGCCACCACGCGCGAGGCGATGCGGTTCACTTCGCGCGCCACGAACCCTTGCAGCCGCTTGAGTTCCCCCTTCCGGGGCGGGTCGTGGCCAAGAAATTCATCGGTGAGGCGCACCGCACCCAAGGGCAAACTCACCATGTCGCGGATGTGGCCACGGCCGGAGACTGTCAGTTCGCAGCTTCCTCCTCCCAGGTCCACCATTAACGCGGGCGAACTGTCAACGTGGAGATTCGAGACCAGTCCTAAATGAATCAGGCGCGCTTCTTCCAATCCCGAAATGATTTCGACCTTCCATCCGGTCGCCGACCGGACCCACTCCAGAAAGGCTTGCGAATTGCGGGCATCCCGAAGAGCGCTGGTCGCGACAACGCGCACTGGATCCGTGACTACTTGCTGCGTGGCACGGTGAAAGCGGCGCAAGACTTTTACCGTTTCGGCCATCGATTCGGGAGTAAGGAAGCCGGAACGAAATACGCCTTCGCCCAGCCGCGTGACTTCGCGATCCTCGTGGATGGGGTGAAGGCGGCCACGCGTGAGGCGTGCGATCTTCAGCCGAACAGAATTGGATCCGATATCAACCGCGGCAAAGGTTGGCATGAGGCGAGGCCAACAGTTTACATGGCAAATGTCGCTCGGTCATCCGGACCTGCGTCCGGGTCGCGATGCCAGATTCCTGTCGGTCTTAAGCCGCCGAGGCTGCGGGGTGGGTCGAGTTTGCTTTCGCTCGAGCAGCAGCGCGCGGAGCCTGTCCCAGGGCAGGAGCAGAGACCAGACTGGCTCTCATAGGCGAGAGCAGCGCAACGGCATGGCGAAATTTCGCGCCAGTCACATTGTGCAGTTCCGCGACCAGGGATGACTCGCGCACTTCGCCGAGATGCTCTGTGGCGGTTTGGGTCAGGGTGAGCCAGTCATGCCAATCGCCCAGCGCATCCTGAATGCGCTTGAGCGCGGCGATGAACTGTTCCGCTTCGCGAGTTGGCTCGGCGAACTCGGCCGCGTAGCGCGCTCGTTTGCTTAGAATCCGATATTGGTGCAGGAGCGCCTCGGTGACCGGCGCGTCCCCGCGGTTAATCCCGGCGAGCATCCCTCTGGCGATGGCTAAAGGATCGCGGCTCACTTGCGGGTCGAGGTTCTTCCCGGCGCGTTTCAGTCGCTTGCGAATCTCGCGGACACTGTCTTCGTCGACCGCCTTTTTCAGCCTCTTTTCCTGCCGCGCCCGCAGTTCGATCAGACGGTTCACGAGTTGCGTCTTGCGCCGCGGTTCCTGCGGGATCTTCACACTGCGCAACGCGGTCAGCTGCACGTCCAGGTCACGCACCTTGCCTGCACGCTTGCGGATTCGACCCAGCAGCTTCAGAAGCTTCTTCTGGTTGCGGTCGAGCTTCGGAGAAAGCTCGCCCAGCAGTATCTGAAGACGGCGCGTCCCGGTTCGAAAACGGTGGACATTCTCCGCCCGCGGTTTCGAGGAAAGCTTGACCAGGTCCTGGTCCAGCTTCTGAAAAACAAGACGGCTGCGCTTTGGCGCGATCGACATAACAGTAGCGAATCGAACCGGGGAGATGAAAATACAGGCTTACACGGGAAAAGGCAACCCTCAAAACCTCATCATTTTAACATCCTGTTAACAGGATTCTGCTAGGGTGAAGGACGAATGGTGTTTTCCGCCTTACCTCAGCCAGATATGCCGGTTCCGCAACCTGTTGAAGCGACGAAGGTTAGTGGCCTCCATCCCGCGGGGCGGCGGCCAGCCGAGCCGTTTCTTCGGGGGACACGCGGCGAAACTGGCGACCGGATTTTCAAAGTCGCGATGCTGCTTTGCGGCGTTGCAGTGCTGGCGACGCTCGGGCTGATTGTCTACGAATTAGTGCTGCGTTCCGGTCCTTCCTGGCATGCCTTTGGATTCAAGTTCTTTGGCGGTCATGATTGGGATCCGGTGAGCGAGCAATTCGGCGCGATGCCGTTCATCTACGGAACTCTGGTTTCTTCATTTCTCGCGTTGCTGATCGCAGTGCCGCTGTCGATTGGAGTTGCCGTGTTCACCACCGAGATGTGTCCCCCGGTGCTGCGCGGTCCGCTGTCATTTTTCGTGGAATTGCTGGCCGCGATTCCCAGCGTGGTTTACGGGCTGTGGGCGATCTTCATATTGGTTCCGATCCTCAGCGGCTACGTTGAACCTTTTCTATCCCGCACCTTGGGCTGGACCGGTTTCTTCGAAGGGCCGCCATACGGCATCAGCATGCTGGCTGCGGGCATTATCCTGGCCATCATGATCATCCCGATTATTTCTTCGATAACGCGGGAAGTGCTGATGGTGGTGCCGCAGCACCAGCGGGAGGCCGCACTCGCCCTGGGCGCTACGCGCTGGGAAATGATTCGCGTCGGAGTGCTGCGCAACGCACGCGCGGGCATCATGGGCGGCATTATCCTCGGTTTAGGCCGCGCCCTGGGAGAAACCATGGCCGTGACCATGGTGATCGGCAACCGGCCGGAGATTGCCAAGTCGTTGTTCGCGCCAGGGTACACCATGGCCAGCGTGCTGGCGAATGAGTTCAGCGAGGCCACCGGCGATGTCTACCTGTCGGCCTTGATCGAAATTGGCCTGGCACTGTTCCTGGTTACGATTGTGGTCAATGCACTGGCGCGACTGCTGGTGTGGACCGTTACCCGCGGCCAGCCTTCGAGAGCGAATGCCTGAGACAACTCATACTTCCGCGCTGCACGCCGTTGCGCCCATCGCCTTGCGGCGCCGCATCACCGACCATGTCATGACCGGAGTGGCCGTGTTGACGGTCATCCTGGTGCTGGTGCCTTTGTTCGCGATCTTCGCTTATCTTGTCTACCGCGGTTTCGGTTCGATCAACTGGGCATTCCTGACGCAAACTCCCAAACCGGTGGGCGAAGCCGGTGGTGGAATGGCCAACGCGATCGTGGGCTCTGGCTTCATTCTTGCTTTGGCCAGTGTTCTGGGCGTGCCCCTGGGCGTGGGCGCCGGCATCTACCTTGCCGAGTATGGCCGCAACCGTTTCGGGGACGTCATTCGGTTCACTGCGGACGTGCTGAACGGCGTGCCTTCGATCGTCATTGGCATCGTGGCCTACTCCATCGTGGTTCTCAGCCAGAAACACTTCTCTGCGCTGGCGGGCGGAGTAGCGCTCGCGATCATGATGATTCCCACCATCACGCGCACTACTGAAGAAATGCTGCTGCTGGTGCCGCAGGCTTTGCGCGAGGCTGCGTATGGGCTGGGCATTCCCCGCTGGCGGACGACGCTCTCCATCACGCTGCGCACCGCGACCTCGGGCGTGATTACGGGAATTATGCTGGCCTTTGCGCGGGTCGCGGGCGAGACCGCTCCGCTGCTCTTTACCGCGTTCGGCAATCAGTTCTGGAATCTGAAAGTGAACGAGCCGACAGCCGCGCTGCCTCTGCAAATATTCACCTACGCGATTTCTCCGTACGACGAATGGCACCGGCAAGCGTGGGCGGGCGCGCTTGTGCTCATCATCCTCATTGTCACTGCAGTCGCGGCCGTGCGCTTCGCCGTACGCCGTGGTACCTTCGGAGCGGCATAGTTTATGGGCGTTGGAATCCAGGTCGAAAACCTGAACGCCTGGTACGGCAAGACTCAGGCGTTATACGACATCCAATTAACGGTCGCGGCCAACCACGCCACGGCGCTGATTGGGCCCTCGGGCTGCGGCAAGTCGACGTTCATCCGCTGCCTGAACCGCATGCACGAGACCATCCCCGAAGCGCGCGTGACCGGGAGTGTGCACATCGGAGAAATCAACGCCTATAACGGCACTTCAGCGACGCAGCTTCGCCGCCGGGTTGGGATGGTCTTTCAAAAAGCGAATCCATTTCCGACCATGTCGATCTATGACAACGTTGCTTCCGGGCTGAAGCTGAACGGTTTTCACGATCGCGGCAAGCTCGACGAGATCGTGCACCGGTCGCTCGACTCAGCCGCGCTGTGGGACGAAGTCAAGGATCAGGTTCATAAAAAGTCGGGCGCCAGCCTTTCCGGCGGCCAGCAGCAGCGGCTTTGCATTGCCCGCGCCCTGGCGGTTGAGCCTGAGGTCCTGCTGATGGATGAGCCTTGCTCCGCGCTCGATCCCATCTCCACGGGCAAGATTGAGGAGTTGATCTTTCAACTCAAAGAGCGGTATACCATCGTAATTGTGACGCACAACATGCAGCAGGCGGCGCGGGTCGCCGAGTTTACCGGATTCTTTCTGCTCGGTCGGATGATCGAGTTCGACAAGACAGAAAAAATCTTCACCAAGCCGTCCGATAAGAAGACCGAAGACTACATCACGGGCAGATTCGGATAAGGCGTTTCGGATAAGGCGATTTTGCAGAAGGAAGATCTGCAAGCGAAGGATCTATAAGAAGGAAGGTTGGGAAAATGCGCACGCGTTTTCAGCAAGGGCTCGACGATCTACGGCAGAGGTTGCTCCGCATGGGCGGGCTGGCAGAACAAGCGGTGGATCGCGCTCGCCAGGCCTATGTCGATCGCGATCTCGCCCGCTGCCAGATGGTTCTCGAAAGCGAGAGCCTCATCAACACGGCGGAGCGCGAGATTGACGAGGCTGCTTTCGACCTGCTCGCCATGCAGCAGCCCATGGCGGTCGATCTGCGCTTCATTCTTGCTGTAACCAAGATTAATTCTGACCTGGAGCGCGTCGGCGACCAGGCTGTCAACATCGCCGAGCGGGTGATGGACATGGTGGAACTGCCGGCTGCGGACTTGCCCGTCGACATCGGGCGCATGGGCGCAGCCGTGAGCGCCATGGTGCGCCGGGCGCTGGAATCGTTTATCGAAGGCAAGGCAGAACTCGCTCAGGCCGTGCTTGAAATGGATAACGTAGTCGACCGGATGAAGGACGATGCCTTCATCCAGCTGGTGAAGACGATGAACCAGCGTCCCGAAGTAGTGCGGCAAGCCCTTGACGCGCTGCTGGTGGCGCGCAATCTCGAACGCGTCGCCGACCACGCCACCAACATCGCCGAGGATGTCATCTTCTGGGTGCAGGGCGCCGATGTCCGCCACAATGCCAATGTGGAAGAACATTCCGAGCACTCACCCACGCACGAGGCGCCTACGAGAGCTTCCGGGGTTTAGAAGCCCAAAGTCGCAATGTCATCCTCCGCGGAGTCGAAGGATCCCTAGCCTCTTTTGTTGCCGTCGGCCCGGCAAGGCGTTTCCATGAGAGCGCGAGATTCCTTTGACCACAGCGTCCCGCCTGAATTACGCTCATCTTTCTTCACCTTGTCGCAGAATAAATTCCGCGGAGGTCCCGTGATTCGATTCTCCCGCATCGTTCTCTTGACCGGATTTCTCACCTTGCAGATTCTGGTCATGCGCGCGCAGGAACAGCCGGCGACCTCTTCCATCCCGCTGCCCTCCAGCAAGACCCTGACGATTCCTACTCCCGGCCGAATCGGCGCCACCAACAGCTTTCCCGCGACCATCGTGATCAGCCCGGACCGCCGCTACGCTGCGCTCTTGAACAACGGCTATGGTACGCAGGAAACCATGGCCATGCAGTCGATCGCGGTGCTCGATCTCAAGACGAATCAGATCGCCGAATATCCTGACAAGCGCTTCGGAGAAGATGTGCACCAGAGCTATTTTCTCGGCTTGGTTTTCGGCTCCGATGGCAAGCATCTGTACGCGTCGGTCGGTTCGATCACCGATCCGACCGGACAAAAGCCGGGAAACACCGGCAACGGCATCGCAGTTTACAGCTTCACAAATGGCAAAGTCGCGCCTGAGAGATTCATCGCCATTGCGCCGCAAGCGCTCGCTGCCGGGAAGAAAGTTGCAATCGGCTTACAGAAGACGCCGCCGGGAACTGCGATTTCTTATCCTGCTGGATTGGCGCTGGTTTCCTCAGGATTTAACGGCAAAGACCGCCTTCTCGTGGCTAACAATCTTTCCGACAACGTCGTGCTGCTCGATATCGCGAGCGGCAAAGTGCTCGAGCGCTTCGACCTGAGCACGAACAATCTCGTCCCGTCGTCGTTCCCCTATACCTGCATCGCCACGCGCGATGGCCGGCGCGCCTGGTGCAGCCTGTGGAATGCATCGCAAGTTATCGACCTCGACTTAACGAGCGCTGTTGTTACGCGTCGGACGCCGCTCGAGCAACCGGCCGATTCGCTGGCCCCAGGCTCCCATCCGACGGCTCTGTTGTTGAGTCCGGACGAAAAAACGCTGTACGTCGCACTGTCGAACGCCGACATGGTAATAGCCCTATCGACCGCGGGTGGTCCGCCCGAGATCCATTTCTCGACCAACGTCCCAGGACAAGAAAAGCATGGAACCTACCCGACAGCCCTTGCCGTTTCCGGGGACGGTCAACGGTTGTTCGTGGCCGACTCTTCGCTTGATGCGGTGGCCGTCTTCGATACTTCCCAACAACTGGAGTCCTGGAAAGACCTCACTGGAACCCGTTCTTTGCTCGGTTTCATCCCCACCGACTGGTACCCGAGCGCGCTCGCCGTGCAAGGCGACGACCTGCTCATCGCCACCGCCAAAGGCCAGGGGACTCGCCCCAATAGAGGATCGGGCAAGACAGCCTGGGAGATCAGATATCACGAGCATCCTTACATTCCGACGTTGCTGCGGGGTTCGATCGCGCGGCTGAACATTCCCTCAACCCTCAGCAAGCTTGACGAACTCACTCGCGTCGTCGAGCACGACAACCTGCTGCATAACGATCCCGCGACGATCCGGTTCGCCGGCGGCAAGAATCCAATCAAGCACGTGATCTATGTGATCAAAGAAAACCGCACCTATGATCAGATTCTCGGCGATCTGAAGGTGGGGGACGGCGACTCCTCGCTCACCATGTACGGTGCCGATATCACGCCGAACGAACACAAACTGGCATTGCAATTCGGCGTGCTCGACAATTTCTACGACAGCGGAGAAGTTTCTGGCGACGGTCATCTCTGGTCAACCGCGGCAATCACCAGTGACTACAACGAAAAAACCTGGCAGATTGCCTATCGCGGCAAGGAGCGCACGTATGACTTCCAGGGCACGGTCGCCGATGAATATCCGCTCGATCACAATCAGCCGGATATCGATGATCCCGGTACCGGCTATCTCTGGGACAACCTCGCTAGAAACGGACTCTCCTATCGCGACTACGGCGAATACGTGAACGCCATATGGTGCAACAAAACACGAAAGGCAGCCACGCCGAAGCAGGGCACTCCTTCGGCGCAGGAAGCCACGTGCCCGCGCACCGAACTCCACCAGGGAGATCCTCTGCCCCCGAACGTCGGCGATCCGCACGCGGGCCCGAGTCCGTTCCCATGGACAGTCCCCCTGTTCAACGGCGTTAAGCCCACGAAAGCAGTGTTGCGCGATCACTTCGACCCGCTGTTCCCCGATTTCAATACGGACTATCCTGACCAGCTTCGCGCCGACGAGTTCCTCAACGAATTCGCAGCATATGCTCGCGCCCGCGAAGAAAACGAGGGCCCCGAATTTCAGCTGCCGGCGTTCGTCTTGCTCTATCTTCCTGACGATCACACCGGCGGGACGCGTCTTGAGCATCCGCGTCCGGCGGCGTCGGTGGCCGATAACGATCTGGCGCTAGGCCGTGTGGTCGATGCCGTTTCCCACAGCCCGTATTGGGACGACACCGCCATCTTCGTTCTCGAAGACGACGCGCAGGACGGCGGTGACCACGTTGACGCTCACCGCTCAATTGCTTTCGTTGTGAGCAAGTATTCGCCGGGAACGGCGGCCGAGCCTTATGTCGATCACCGTTTCTACACCACGGTAAACATGATTCACACCATGGAAATGCTGCTGGGCCTGCCGCCCATGAACCAGAACGACGCGTATGCTCCGGCCATGGGGCCGTTGTTCTCGGGCGCAGGCGACCAACCCGCATTCAAAGCAGACTATCGCAATCTGAAGAACGGTCTGATTTACGAGACCAACAAGCGCGGCGCACGGGGCGCAAGCGAATCGGCAAAGATGGACTTCTCCCGTCCCGACGCAGCTGGAGCCGCGAATCTCAATGCCGTTCTCTGGCGTGACCAGAAGGGCGACGCCCCGGTTCCCGCGCCCAAACACACCGTTTTTCCTCCCGGGGGCGATTAGACGGTTCCCCGGAAATGGCTTCTGGGGGCACGGCTTCGCCCCCTCATAAACCGAACTGTCGATAACCTGCACCCCTTTAGGGCCAGAACGGGAAAATGCGGCGACGGTCCCACATCTGCCCCCCGCCCAGTTGTGAACTAATTTAGCTTCCTGCCGATAGATTTGAATGAGCGCTAGCTATGCCCGACTTCCGGACGGCGGTGATGACCTTAGTAGAAGCGTCGTGGGAAGACGAAAGTGGAGCTTTGCGGTGCGTGCCTGCGCGCATGGAAGACAAGTCTACTGGCGGAGCATGTATACGGATCAATACACCGATCGAGGTGGGAGCAAAGCTGAGAATTCAGTGGCGCTTCGAGCAGTTCTCTGGTACTGCCAAGTATTGCCGCAGCGAAGGGAACGACTACGTTGTCGGGATTCAGCGAGACGCAGCGAACGGTGCCATCCCCAACCGGCTTCTCCCCCCGAATGTTCCAACTCGGCAAGGCGTGAGAAGCAGCAGCCCTGCAGTTTTGGCGACCAGAGTCGAAAGGTCGCTGCCGCAGGAAAGCAGGCTGGTCGAGGTTACTCCAGTTCCGCCGGCAGTGGAAATTGTGCCGATCACGCGCGCCACGGTCCGCTCGACCGCGAGGCTTTCAGCCCTGGCCAGTTACGAAATCGAGAAGCACAGCAAGCCCCGAATTCCCTCGTCTCAAGACATCGATGCTCCACACTTCGATGTTCCACGGATTCAAACCAAAAAACCTCCAAAAGAAAAGCAAGCTGGTACGGAAAGGAAACCTATGCGACGCAAATGGCTCGAACTGGCGCCCTGGCACAGTAGTCAGGGTGACCTCAGCGAAGACGGCGACGACCCAAGCGGAGATAACCCAGGCGACGACGGAAGAAGCAACGGCAAGAGTGAAACGCGGAATGTTATGTCCCACCTAAGTTCGTCCGCGAAAAAGACCGCGGGGCATGCGGCACGCGAGGTCCCAACCTTCCAAGTCGACCTCTCGCCCGTGGAAGATATTTACCGCGCGGCCGGAATCATGGTTCCGCGGAAGGGATACACCATCAACAAGGTGGTCGAGATGCTTAACAGCGAGCATATCCGCGGGCTGTCGAAGGAGATGAAGCGGGTTGCCTTGCTGATGGCTCTCGATGCCGCCGGGGTTCCGATCGGCGAAGTGTTGCAGGATGCCAAACTCCGCCAGGATGCCCTGGATTCCCACGAAGCCCAGCAGAGGAAACAGGTAGAGGCCGAATGGGCACGCAAAGAGGAAGAAAACATCCAGATTCAAACGGAACTGGAGAGTGTGAGGGCGCACTACATGGCCCGCATTAGCCGCAATCTGGATGGTGTGGCCCGCGAAAAAGAGACGTTTGAGGGTTGGGTGGCGTTGAAGCGACAGGAGTGCCAAAGCATGGCCGAAGCCGCAGAGCTGTGTTTAGAATCTGCCGTTTCCGAGCCCACCAGCGCTTCGCTTTCGAACAAACGGCCTGGAATGGCCAGTGCCGCTGCCGCTGCTGCTGGTGCACACCCCGTGTAGCTTCGTTGTCAGTTAACAGCTGCGACAATGAGGTGCGAGGCTTTCCCACTCATTGCCTGAACGGCTGCGATGCAAGCGGAAGTTGTGACTCCCCCAGCTTGGCCCTACCCTCCCTCCGGCTTTACACTAAACATGTGAAGATTGCGCTCGGCCAAATCAATCCCACGGTCGGAGATTTCTCCGGGAACGCTGCCAAGATCGTCGAGTTCTCCCGCCGCGCGGAATGGAACGGCGCCGGCCTGATCCTTTTTCCCGAATTGTCGGTGTGCGGCTATCCGCCGCGCGATCTGGTCGAGCGTCCCTCGTTCGTCGCCCGCAATCGCGAAACCGCCGAGAAGATTGCCCTCGAGACTCGAGGCATCGCCGTCATCTGCGGCCTCGTGACTCCGGCTCACTCCGAAACCGGCAAGTCCGCGATGAATTCGGCTGCGCTGCTGCAGGACGGCAAGATCGCCTTCCTGCAATCGAAGATGCTATTGCCCACCTACGACGTCTTTGACGAGATGCGCAACTTCGCGCCTGCCAAGAGTCAGGACTTGTTCTCCTTTTGCGGCAACCAGATGGCGCTCACCATCTGCGAAGATGCCTGGAACGACAAGCTTTTCTGGCCCAAACGCCTGTACACGGTCGATCCTATCGAGGCCCTGGTTCGCGCCGGCGGAAACTTCGTGCTCAACATTTCCTCCTCGCCCTTCTGGATCGGCAAGCGCGAACTGCGCCGCGACATGCTCGCCGCCATCGCCCGCCATCACAAGGTTCCGGTCGCGTTGGTCAATCAGGTGGGAGGCAACGACAGCCTGGTTTTCGATGGCTCGAGCCTGGTGCTCAATCCAAAAGGCGAGGTCATCGCGCGGGGGAAGTCGTTCGAAGAAGATATTGTCTACTTCGATTCGAAGACGTTAATTGGCGAGTTGCACGAGCAGATCGAAGGCGAAGAAGCGAGCGTTTATGCGGCGCTGGTCCTCGGAACCCGCGACTACATGCGCAAGTGCGGATTCCAAAAAGCCATTATCGGCCTGAGCGGTGGCATTGATTCGGCGCTCACGGCCGTTATCGCTGCCGATGCTGTCGGACCGGACAACGTGGTCGGCGTGGGCATGCCCGGACCATACTCTTCGCCGGGATCGATCGACGACGCCCGCGCCCTGGCAAAAAATCTGGGCATGCGCTTCGAGTTGCTTTCCATCAATCAGGTATTCGAATCCTACCGGCAAACTCTGCGGGAAGTGTTTGCGGGTTGCAAGGAAGACGTCACTGAGGAGAATATTCAGTCGCGCGCCCGGGGCACGCTGCTGATGGCGCTCTCGAACAAGTTCGGAGCCATCGTGCTTTCCACCGGCAACAAGAGCGAGCTGGGGGTGGGCTACTGTACACTTTACGGGGACATGGTTGGCGGTCTGGCGGTCATTTCGGACGTACCGAAAACGATGGTGTACCGCCTGAGTCATTACGTGAATTCACGCCGTCCGGTCATTCCGCAGGCCACGCTGGAGAAGCCGCCTTCCGCTGAGCTGCGGCCCGATCAGAAAGACAGCGATTCGCTTCCGCCTTACGAGATTCTTGACGCAGTGCTCGAGGACTACGTGGAAGACGCGCATTCCGCCGAGCGGATCGCCGCGGATCGCGGTTTCGACCTCGAACTCGTGCGGCGCGTAGTCCGAATGGTCGATCGCGCCGAGTACAAGCGCCAGCAGGCTGCTCCGGGGATTAAGATTTCTCCGAAGGCTTTCGGCTACGGCCGCCGTTTTCCCATCGCTGCGAAGAGCGAGGTTTGAAGAAGAGCGAGGTTTGAAAGGGATCGCTCAGAGATTGGTCAGAGAATCCCCTTTGTCGTGTGCTCCATAATAATTGCTGAACCGAAAGGAAATCATGCGCAGTTCTATCAACCTCATTCTTATCCTACTGCTGGCGTGCAGTCTGGCCGCAGCTCAAACCCCCGCCACCGCCAAGCCTGCGGCTCCTAAGCTCTCGGAGAGGCCGCCCTCCGGGGCGGCCGTCAATCTTCCCGCGGAAGCCACCGTGGACTCCTTCATGCAACAGACCTTTGGCTATGAGCCACAAGTGACTTGGAAAATCTCTGCCATCAAGCCGGCCCCGGTGCCGGGCCTGGCTCAGGTCGACGTAATTCTGGCGAATCCCCAGGGTCAGCAACTGACCCGTTTCTACGTCACGGCGGATGGCCAACATGCCGTGGTTGGCGAGATCATTCCGTTCGGGGCCAAGCCGTTCGATCCGGCCCGGAGAACGCTCGAGAAGGGCATTACCGGTCCTTCGCGAGGTCCGAAAGACGCCGCAGTCACGATTGTCGAGTTCGGTGATCTGCAGTGTCCGGCCTGCAAAAAGGCGCAGCCCGTAGTCGAGGGGCTCATCGCGGCGGAGCCCAATGTCCGGTTCGTCTTCCAGAACTTTCCGCTGGAGATGCACAACTGGGCGGCCAAGGGCGCGGCTTACGCCGACTGCGTGGGGCAAGCGTCGAACGACGCGTTCTGGAAATTCATCGCCCAAACCTACGAAACGCAATCCGACATCACGGCCGAAAACGCAGATGAAAAATTAACTGCGCTGGCAAACGGTGCGGGTGTGAAAGGGGCGGAGATTGCGGTGTGCGCCAGCACTCCCGCAACCAAGGCTCACGTCGATGCGTCGCTGGCGCTGGGCAAGGCAGTCAACGTGACTGGCACGCCTACTCTTTTTATCAACGGTCGCTCCATCGGAAATCTCGATCCGCAAATGGCCGATGTGTATAAGAGTCTGGTGGATTTCGCTGCGAAGGAAGGAAAGTAGCAGACGCGTCGGACCTCAGCCTCCGCGGAAAAGCCGAAGTCCGACGCCCGCTTTTAGCTACTCGCTCATCCAGATCTCATCCGTGGTCCGATGGCGGTTTTCCAGCACATGGGGTGTGATCAGAATGAGCAATTCGTCTTCCTCTTTCATTCGGGTGTTGTCGCTAGCGGCTTGATTGAAGCCGGGAATAGAGGCAATCCCGGGTATGCCAGCCATCGAGAGCTGATCGTTGGTCGTGATTTCCCCGGCCACCACGGCGGTCTCGCCATCGCGGAGGCGGATGCCGCCCTTGTATTCCTGATTGGAAAGTACCGGCGCACCATTCGAGCTCTGCCCGGTCAGCGACCGCACCTGCAGTTCGAGAGCTACGCTCACTTCTCCCCCGCCGTGAATGACGGGCTTCGCCTTAAGGCTCAGTCCAAGATCCTCATAACTTACCGAAGGAAATGGCGGAACGTAGCTCTGGTTCCCCAGCACCGCAGAAATCGCCGGGGAGTTATAGACAGGCGCGTATGTGGCCGTCAGAATTGGATAACGCTCCCCCAGGTGGAAAGTTGCTTCATTGCCCTGCCCCACGCGCAAAGTGACGCGGCTCAGGCTGCGTGCCCACGACTCGTTGAGAGAAAGAGCCGCTGTAAGGTGATCCAAGCTCACGCCTGAGAAAGTAAGGCCGCCTCCGAATGTCGCCAGGGGTTGGCTGAAAATGCCGCTGGTCTGACTCTGCAGTTGTGCCAGAAGCCCGGAGAGCGCGGAACTCCCAGCAGCGTTAATGCCGCCGCCAGAAATCAGCTGGTTGACAAGGGACTGGAGGTTCTGTCCTCCGCCCAGTGCCGCCACGGCCGCCGCCACGGCCCCCACCGGGAGGTTGTAGAGGTTGAACGTATTCGGAATGTGCATGCCGATTTCGCGCGTGAAGTTGTGGCTGATCTGGTAGATCTCGAGATCGAACGCCACCTGCGGGCGATCGTTGGTCAACTGGTGCAGAAGCTTGGTACACGCCTCCAGCATGGTCTGCGGAGCGCGGACCTCCAACACTCCATTTTGCCCCGAACTGATCTTCTGAAATTCGCACACGGTTTTCAGCGTGGTGACCAGTTCGGTGACGTCCTGCGGCGTGGTCGCTCCGGGCACCGAAAAAGTGGCGAGCGCCATGCGGTCGAACTGCTTGTGATTCTCCTTGGTGTCTTTCGCGATGACCACCTGGTGGGCGTCGAGCGGCGCCCACATCGTTCCACTGACTAGACACGCCAGCCGGATCGCGGTGAAGAAATCAACATCGTCCACGTAAAAGCGCACCGGCTTCGGGTTAGCCGGAACCGAATCGTCAAAATCAGTAGTGATGCTATAGGCTGAGCCCAACTCGCTAAATAGACCTCGAACGTCACCGCGGAAGTGAAACGTTGCCCGCTCTGCCGTCGGCTGAAGACTGATTTCGGTGGCATCGGCTAGCGTCGCGGAGACTTCGCCCAGCCTTGACGCCCCCGGAGTGCGCAACGCTTCGGTGAGGCGCTCCTCCACGTAGGCGTTCTCGGGATCGAGTTTCAGCGCGGCACGGAATTCAGCCGCTGCGGTCACCGGCTGGGCTTCGGCCATGAGGGAGTCGCCGCGCTCGGTGTGCCGAAACACCAGTTGCGACTTCGTCATTTCCAGCGCCGAAAGAAACCTCGCGTCTTCCGGCACCAGCCGCAGCGCCTCGTCGAACTGGGCAAAAGCGTCTTCCAGTTGCTGGTGATCCTGCAATTTCAGTCCGCGCGCATAAGCGGCGTGGGCTTCCTTGAGATCCTTCTTTGAGGGAGCGCAGTAAACGCCACCGGGGATACCGTTGCCGCAGGAAATGATCGGCGTATCGACGGACGCGTCGTTCGCGGCCAAAGCCGGAACAGCCAGCATTGCCGCCAGAAGACCGACTGCCAGAATGGACCACGCGCTTCGCATCGAATCTGATTCTAACCTGCCGCCTGCTCCGAATCGAGAGTCTAATGGCCCCGTATTTTCGCTCCTAAGGGGATGGAATGAGGAAGAGGCCAGTATTGCCAGAACGTGGAAGTTCAGGCTTCTTGCAGATATTTCCGGGTCAACTCAGCATCAGGCGCTCAATATCGCGCGCTTTGCCGGTCTTCTCATCGCAGTCGATCACGACGGCGCACAGCCGGACGTCGCCCGCGGCGGGCTCGAAGCGCACCGGCATGCCGTTGAGAAACTTGTTGACCACCAACTCTTTCTTGACGCCGATCACTCCGTCGTAGGGGCCGGTCATGCCGACGTCGGTAACGTACGCGGTTCCGTTGGGCAGGACCCGTTCGTCGGCTGTAGGTACGTGGGTGTGCGTGCCCACTACTGCCGTCACGCGGCCGTCGAGATACCAGCCCATAGAAATCTTTTCCGAAGTAGCCTCGGCGTGGAAGTCCACGAAAATCACTTTGGCGGAAATCTTCTGCAAGAGCTGATCGGCGATGCGAAACGGGTCGTCATTTGAAGCCATGAACACGCGTCCCTGCAGGTTGATCACGGCATAAGGGATCTTGCCCTTGTGACCCTGATACAGTCCCCAGCCGGGCATGTCCGCGGGATAATTTGCCGGACGTAGCACGCGGCGTTGCGGGCCGTGCCCATTGCCCTCGGCCATCTGAAAGTAATCGAGGATTTCGCGCTTGTCCCAGACGTGGTTGCCGGTGGTGATGACGTCGATGTTCAGCTCGAACAACTCCTCCGCCAGCGCGGGAGTGATGCCGAAACCAGCCGCCGAGTTCTCCCCGTTCGCAATGACCAGGTCGATGGCATGGTCGCGGACAATGCCCGGCAGCCGGTCCTTGACGATCGTCCGTCCCGGCCGCCCGAAGATGTCGCCAATGAAGAGAATCCGCATGTTAGCGCCGAAGTTCGATGGTAACACGCGGAGTGCACGGCCCTTTTGGCGGACTGACCAATCCTTAGCGATCTTCGCGGTGGCCACAAGGCGAACAGTTCTTGCGTTATCCTTGGTGGAGTCGGAGGCCAATATGGATCTCAGTAGTTTGAAGAAGCATTCGCCCCGGACCTTGGCAGTCAGCGCAGTGTTCTTTTCCTGTTTCGGAGGGATAGAGCTAGGCTGGGCCATTCAGGACTTGCTCCGTGCAAAGTGGCAATACAAGTGGACGGAGGAGCTTCTCGTTGGCGCTGCTTTCCTAGCCTATGGAATTTTCTGGGCCGTGATCCTCGCGCGCCGAGTCGGTTCCCGCGGTGAAGAAGTCTCGCCACCACAGAATTGAAACGTTCTAGCGAACGGCCGTCAGTTTGTCCGGGGCGCCAACTCCGCCGTGCGGAGAAAATCGTAATTTCCCGCGGGATTCAATTTCAGATTCGTTACCCGCCTGTTGTTGACCAGAACGTTGTCCAGATACCAGAGATCAATGTAAGGCAGTTCCTCGGCCAGAATGCTCTGTATCTCGCCATAAATCGGCTTGCGGACGTGGGGATCGACTTCGCGGCGGGCTTGATCGATCAAGGCATCGATTCGAGGATTCGAATAGTGACCGCGGTTCGCGCCGTTGGGAGGAAACCTCGAGGAATGGAACACGTAAAAGATATCCGGATCCTGATTGCCTCCGACCCAACGCAACCCGTACATCTGAAACGCCCCGTGAGTCACGTCGGCAAAGAAGGTAGCCGCCTCAAAGCTGCGTATGTCGAGCGCAATCCCCACTTCACGCAACTGCTGCTGCATCACCGCCACCATCAACCGTGTGCTCTCGGTAGTAGAAGTCTTCATGGTGATGTGGAAGCGCACACCGTTGACCACAGGATAGCCCGCGGCATCGAGCAGCGCGCGAGCCTTGTCGGGATCGTGATCATAGGCCGGCACGTTGCCGTTGTAGGCCCAGCTTTGCGGTGGAAGAACACTGCGTGCCGGTTGCGCCTCGCCTCGCCACAGATACTCGATCATCGGACGGCGGTCGATTGCGTAGGCGATGGCTTGGCGGACTCGCACATCTTGCAGAATCGGATCGCGCAGATTAAATCCCAGATACTGGACCTCGGTGCCTGGGGCACGTTCGACGGCAAGGGAAGGTTCGCGCTCAAGTGTGAGCACGGTGTCGGGCGTGAGGAAGTTGCTGGCGATGTCACCGGTTCCTTTGCGCAGTTCGAGGGCCGCGGTCGTCGCGTCGGGCACGACGGCAAAACGCACGCGTGCCAGCTTTACTTTCTCGCCCCAGTAATCGTCGTTGCGTTCGATTACTACTTCTTTGTCGGTTTCGGCGCTGACGTACTTAAACGGCCCGGAGCCGATCGGGTGCCGCGCAAGTTCATCTCCACTGCCAAAGGGCACAATGCCGACCGCTCCATCAGTGAGATTCCACAACAACGCTGCGTCCGGTTCCTTCATGTGGAAGACGATTTTGAAATCGTCCGGCGCATCGATGTGGTCAACAAAGCGATACGCCGCCGCCCTCGTGCTGCGGATCTTCCCGCCAAGCAGGGACTCGAAGGTCCATTTCACATCGCGCGAGGTAAGCGGACGCCCGTCGTGAAACCTTACCCCGTGATGCAGATAAAAGATGTAGGTTAGCGGGTCGGGAACCTCCCATCGCTCTGCCAGTCCCGGTGTCGCGTTCAGGTCGGCGCCGCGCAGGACCAGGTAATCGAAAATCAAACTGTCAATGCGTTCTGATTGCGCATCAACTCCCACCCGCGGGTCCAGATTCGTGGGGCTTGATTCGATCACCATCACCAGCGTGTCGGGATCTGGCTTGCTCGAACAGGACAACAGTGACGCCATCAGCGCCAGAGCAGCGAAAACTGACCAGGCTCGTCCCATCAGCGGCAGTCCCCGCACATCTGGTCGAGAGTGTTGACGGTTTTCCAATTGCGAGTGGTAGCGACCACGGATAACACGGCATCGAGTGGATGCTTCCACAAACTGCTGCCGGATACCCCATTCGGAAAATAAAGATAAAGTTCCCTACCAATACAGCGCGATTGGTCCGGCTTCAGCGTGAGCTTTTCTAACTTGTTCAACGCCGATAGTGCAGGGGCCTCCGACAGGAACGCGACATGAAGTTTCTCGGAATCGATCCCCGGCTGGCGCAGGAAGGGATTGTTCTTGATCGTGTTTGCTATTTCGTCGGCAACCCTCGAAATGACAGAGACAGAGAAACCAAAGTCGGCGAGGATTCTTTCCTCGATTTTGGTCGACAACGCGGCCGAAGAAAGTGTTCTCGCCTTGAAGACCACGTTGCCACTCTGAATGTAGGTCTTCACCTGCTTGAAACCCATGGCTTCGAACGACTCTCGAAGCCGGTCCATTTTAATTCGCTTGTGCCCGCCCACGTTAATCCCGCGAAGCAGTGAAATATAAATCGGCATAAATAAACCAAAGCCTGCGCTCCGAAGACCTGTTCGCTTAACAGTGTCCGCGTAACCTCAAGGATACGAAATCTTACCTAGCACCGCCGCCCGCTTCGCGCCGGTCGCGGAAGGAATATTCGACGGCCGCTGGTGCCAGGTCTCATACGCCAGAACCGCAAAGGCCACGGCCTCTTTCGCTGCCGAAGGCAGGCCAAATTCGTCGGAGAATCGCAGTCGCAAGCCGAGCGAAGCGAGTTCGCTGGCCAGCATCTCCACGAGTGTGCGATTTTTCGCCCCCCCGCCGGAAAGAATCAGCTCTTGAAAACCCGCCTTCTGCGGAGACCGCGACTTCTTCAGCACGAACCGCCGCACCGCGTCCGCAATTGATTTGGCCGTCAGCGCAGTGGCCGTTGCGACGACTTGTTGCTTTCGGCAGTGTCCACAACTGCGTAAGAATTCAAGCAAAAACTCCCGGCCGTATTCCTCGCGCCCCGCCGTCTTAGGAGGCCTTCTCCGGAAAAACTCGCGTCGCAGCACTCTACGCACGACCTCATCCAGAACCTTCCCTGAAGCCGCGATCTTCCCACCTCGATCAAACGGTTTCCCGAACAGCTTCTCGGTGACAGCGTCCATCACCATGTTACCCGGCCCGGTATCGAAGGCGACCACGTCACTTGCCACAGCCCCCGCAGGGACGGCGGTCAGGTTCGCGATGCCGCCGATGTTTTGCACGATTCTTCCGACGTGTGCGTTGCGAAAGAGCATGTAATCGAGGAAGGGAACCAGCGGCGCACCTTTGCCTCCAGCCGCGATATCCGCGGGACGAAAATCTGAAATCACCGGAACGCCCACCCTCGCCGCGACGATGGCCGCCTCGCCCGTCTGCCACGTCGCGGCCACTTTGCGCCCCAGAAAGGGTTGCGCCTCGCCTTGATGATAGAGCGTCTGCCCGTGACAGCCGACCAGATCCGCTTTCATCTGGAACCGCCGCTCGGTGGCCAGCACGGCGTCGGAATAAAGTTCGCCCAACAGGAAATTCAGCCGGGCTAGGTCGGCCACGGTCGCCCTTGAAGAATTCATCGCGCCCAGCACAGCTTCGCGAACCCTATTCGGATAGGAGTACTCCGCATGCCCCAGCAATTCGAACTTGGAGTTGGCTGTTCGACGCGAACTCGAAACCCGCGAGTCCATCCGTACGAACGCCACGTTGATGCCGTCAGCCGACGTCCCGCTCATCACCCCGGCCACGATCATGGCTTTCTTCGTCATCCCCGGGGCCGCCGCGTTTTTGTGCGATCGTTCTTCTGGCGATCTTTCTCCAATCGATCATGTTCAAGTCGATTCAGTGCTTCCACCCGCACTTGCTCGCCGAATTCCCACAGGTTCCGGGAGAGCTTTTCGACCGTTGTGGAAGACGGAGCTTTCGTTCTGCGCAATAGGTTTGCAGACTTCTTCTTGAATGCCAGAACCCGCCGCACAGACTCTCGGACACGCTGAGCGAATTTGGGGTCGAGCTCCGCCGTTTTCACCAACTCTTCAAAAGCCTGCGCGACGTGATCCGCGTGATGGCAGATCAGGCACAAATCGCCGCCCGCGCGAACGAACTGAACTGCGGCTTGTCCGACCGGGGCCGCCGATAGAACTCCGCCCATTTCCAGATCGTCCGACACGATCAGATTGCGGTAGCCAATACGCTTGCGCAGGAGGTCCGTGATCCAAATCTTCGAGAGCGATGCCGGAGTTCGATCGTACGTGACCAGCGGATAGGCCGCGTGCGAAATCATGACCAGGGGCATCTCCGCGCGGAGCATGCGGTAAGGCACTAGATCCTCAGCCCAAAGCTTTTTCAGCGGCTTCTCGATCGCGGGTAATTCGTGATGGCTGTCGAGCGTGCCCTCGCCCAGGCCGGGAAAGTGCTTGCCGCATCCGAGCACGTGGGTTGCGCGAAGCCCGGCGAGAAACTCTCGTGCGTAGGCGACGGTCTCCCGTGCTTCCGGCGAAACTGAACGCGAACTCATTACCGCTCGCGAAGCTTCAAATGCCAGGTCGAGCACGGGAGCGAAGTCAACGTTGAATCCCAGGGTGCGGCAGTTCTTTCCAACCACCTGCCCATGCCTTCGGAACAGCTTGCGGTCGCCGGTGGCGAACACGTCAGCCGCCGCTGGAGTCGGCCCCAATACGTTGCGAAAGCGATCAACAGAGCCGCCTTCGAGGTCGACGCAGGTAAACAGCGGCGTCGAAACGCGCTTCTGGCAATCGCGTAAGAGCTGCCAAGTCTGCTCGGCGCTCTTTATGTTACGGGCAAACAGGATCACGCCCGCTGGTTGCAAGCGCGTGAGCAGAGAACTGAGACGGTGCGTCATTTCTGCGCCGTCGAACCCGACGATCAGGAGTTGGCCAATCGAGGCAAGCCGACGCATCTTCGGTTGAGCAGTCATCGAATCGTAGTTAGATTTCCCTCTTCAATTCCGCCAGCAAATTCAGCGCTTCCAGCGGTGTGAGCCGATTCAAATCCACCTCGCGCAGCTTCTCCAGCACCGGCTGTGAAATCGGAGTGAAGATGGTCAACTGCGTCGGCGGAGGCGAAGCTCCCGGAGAAAGATGTCCCGTCGCGAGTCGTCCGACCGACTCATGCTCCGCCAGCACCTCGCGCGCCCGCGTGATCACTTCGTTCGGCAGCCCGGCCAGCTTGGCCACTTCGATGCCGTAGCTGCGGTCGGCAGCGCCGGGCTCAACCTTGCGCAAGAAAACAATCCCGCCACCGGATTCCTTCACCGAGACGTGATAGTTCTTCACTCCTGCAAGCTGCTCAGCTAACTCCGTCAGCTCGAAATAGTGAGTGGCGAATAGAGTCTTGGCTCGCACGCGGGCATGCAAATACTCGATGGCGGCCCAGGCAATCGCGAGCCCGTCGTAAGTCGAGGTGCCGCGACCGACCTCATCCAAGAGAATCAGCGACCGCGCCGTCGCCGTATGCAGAATTGCCGCCGTCTCTGTCATCTCGACCATAAAGGTCGAGCGACCACGGGCCAGATTGTCGCTGGCGCCGATCCGGGTGAAGACACGGTCGACCACGCTGAGCCGCGCCGAGCGCGCCGGGACGAACGACCCCATCTGCGCCAGAATTACGATCAGCGCCGTCTGCCGCAAGTACGTAGACTTGCCGCCCATGTTCGGCCCAGTCAGCAGTAGAATCGTGTGCGTGGACGAATTCAGGTAAAGATCGTTGGGCACGAAGCGTTCGCTGCCTCCGGCCATTTCCTGCTGCTCGATCACCGGATGCCGTCCCTCGACAATCTCCAGGTCGCCCTGGTCGGTGTTTGAGGCCTTTTCTGTCGAGGCCGTGTTCACCGAATCAATTAAATGTGGACGGCAATAATTTCGCAGGGCGGCGATGTTGGCCAGCGAAGCCAGCACATCCACTTCCGCCAGCGCCAGCGCGGTCTGGCGGATTCGCTTCGCCTCCGACGCAATCGCGGTGCGCAGCTCGGTAAACAGCCGCCGCTCGATTTCTACAATCTTTTCCTGCGCGTCGAGAATCTTGGCTTCGTATTCCTTCAACTCAGGCGTGGTAAAGCGCTCCGCGCTCACCAGAGTTTGTTTGCGTTCATAATCCTGTGGTACCAGGTGCAGGTTCGGTTTCGAAACTTCAATGTAGTAGCCAAAGATGGAGTTGAATTTAACCTTGAGTGACCCAATGCCAGTCCGCCCGCGTTCCCGTTGCTCGATCTGTGCCAACACCTGTTTGCTGTTCCGCGAAAGCTCGCGGAGTTCGTCGAGGTCACGATCTACGCCCGTGGCAATCACACCGCCATCGGCGAAACTCAGCGGCGGCTCCGGCACAATCGTCGTTTCGATGCGGTCGCGCAGGTCACTCAGTTCGTCGAGCAATCCGTGCAGAGTTTTTAGCCGCTCCGCCGCTAATCGGCCAACTGCAGACTTCACCGCCGGAATCTTCCCAATTGACCCAGCCAGCGCCAGTACATCCCGTGGATTCGCTGTTTCCAGGGTCACGCGGCTCAAAAGCCGCTCCAGGTCGAGCACTCCATCGAGCGCCCGGCGCAACTCCTCGCGCGCAATGGTGTCCTTCACGCCTGCTTCCACGGCATCGAGGCGTGCATTGATTTCGGCTAAATCGAGCGACGGCCGCAGCAACCAAGCCCGCAGCAGGCGCTTACCCATCGGTGTGACCGCGACGTCGATGGAGCGAAACAGGGTGACGCCCGCATCCGTTCCGGCAAACAAAGGTTCAATCAATTCCAGATTGCGGACCGTGACCGCATCCAGCACCAGATAGTTCTGCCGCTCATACCAGCCGATGCGGTCGACGTGATCGAGCGACCCGCGCTGCGTCGATCGCACGTAGTAGAGAATCGCCCCAGCCGCGGCCGCAGCAGCCGTCCGCCCCGCTAACCCAAATCCCTCGAGCGACAACACTCCGAAATGATTCTCGAGCAGCGGAATGGCATGGTCGGGAGCGAAGATCCAGTCATCTAACGGAGTCTCTGCACAAGTGGCTCCAGGTGCGCGAGGCTGCGGTGACTGGGTGGGCTGCGGCTGCGTGGACAAGGAGCGGTTCGTCTTGACTTCGAACAGCGGCGCCGCCGACCCATACAACAATTCCTTCGGCCGTAACTGCTCCAGTTCTTCCTGTACTCGACGCAGAGCATTCTCTCCGGAAAATTCCGTGGCACGAAATTCGCCAGTGGAGAGATCCAGCGCGGCAAAGCCCACGCGCTCTCCAACCTGCGCCAGCGCCGCCAGAAAATTGTTTTCTTCCGACCCCAGCAGCGAATCCGCAGCCGTCCCCGGCGTCACCACTCGCGTCACTTCGCGCCGCACGAGTTTTTTTGCCAGGCGCGCGTCTTCCATCTGCTCGCAGATCGCTACTTTAAAGCCTTTGCGGATGAGCTTGCCGATATAGCCCTCCGCAGCGTGGTGCGGCACGCCGCACATGGGCACCGCGATGCCTTTCTCTTTGTTGCGCGACGTAAGGGTGATTTGCAGCTCTTTTGATGCGACAATCGCGTCATCAAAGAAGAGCTCGTAGAAATCTCCTAGGCGGAAAAACAACAGCGCGGTCGGATGTTCTTTCTTAACGGCGGCGTATTGCCGCATTAGCGGAGTGGACGGCTCGGTCATTCTTCTGCGGCTGACGCGGATTATAACAAGTTCAAAGTAGCAAGGTTTCAACGTTTCCAAGGTTTCAAAGCTTCAATGTCCCAAAAGCGATGTCGAGCAATCTGTCTTTGAAACCTTGAAACTTTGCAGCCTTGAAACCTTGAACTTTGAAACTGGCTTGACGCAGCTTCTCCCGCAGTGTTTACCTAATACATGGAACTCCGCAAAGATCCCATCACCCGCTCCTGGGTAATGACGGGAGACGAGCCTTCGGAAAGCTCGCTGCGTCCGGAAACCGCCTGCCGTTTTTGCCCGGATGCGCCCGATGCCACGCAAGTCATTTCCGCCCTACCGAGCGCTGCAGGCTGGTCGGCGCGCTCCATGGTGCATCCCGCGCCGCTTTATCACATTGAAGGCGAGCCCGGACGCCGCGGCGACGGCCTCTACGACCGCATGAATTCGGTTGGCGCGCATGAGGTCCTGGTCGAGAATCCCCGGCATGACCGCCAGCTCTGGCATGCCAGCGACGATGAAATCGGGATGTTTTTGCGTCTCGCCGCCGAACGGATCCTCGACCTCAAGCGCGATCCGCGGGTCAAGTACGTCAGTCTTTACAAGGACTACGGACCGAACGCCGGCCAGGAGTTCAGCCATCCCACGTCGCAGCTTACGGCCACCATGTTCGTACCGCGCCGGGTGCTCTACGAATTGCGGGCGGGACGCGAATACTTCACCGAAAAAGAACGCTGCGTCTTCTGCGACATTCTCAACCAGGAGGAGCGCCAGGCCTCGAGGGTGATCGAGGCCCGCGGCGATTATGTCGCGCTCGGGCCCTATGCTCCGCGCGTCCCCTACGAAACCTGGATTCTGCCTCGCAACCACGACGCCTCCTTCGAGCGCACGGGATTATCGAAGCCGGGACTGCGCGTGAATCTCGCCGCGCTTCTGCGACGCACGCTGCAGCGCATTCGCACCGTCACGGAAGGTTTCCATCTCGTGCTGCACACCTCGCCCAACAGCCTGCATCCCTCGAAAACCCTTGGCTATTGGAAGACCATCGACGACGACTACCACTGGCACATCGAAATCATGCCGGTCCTCGCCACCAAAGCCCGCTCCTACACGTTCAAGGAAGTTTACTATTCGCCGGTCACCTCCGAGACTGCGGTCAAGCAGCTGCGCGAGGCTAAGATTGATGGCTGAGGCGTCCATAACGGAACGCGGAAATTCCAAACCAAAGAGGCCGGTCGGCATCACGCTATTGGCGGGTGTCTTCTTATGGATCGGTTGCCTCGGAAGCCTCTTCTTTCCTATCTTATTGGGCTTTGGGCTCACGCGGATAATGTGGGAGGGGATGACCGCTGGAGTCGCGCAGTCCCATCCATGGTTGCAGCCGTTAATCCACTACGGGGCATATCCCTTTTTTGTACTCTACTGGCTGCTCTATCTAGCCTATGCGTGCATCGGATTCGGCCTTTGGAAACTTCGGAATTGGGCGCGTCGAGGGCTGCTGGGCCTGTTGATGATCTTCGCGGTCGCAAGCGTTCTGGTCATACCGTTTGTCGCCGAACCAGCAGCCTTGGGTTTCGCGACGGCAATAGGTTCGGTTATTTTCTCTGGGTGGGTTATTTGGTATCTGAATCGCCCACGTGTGCGCCTCGCGTTTGGCTCGGTGGCGCCGACCCCGCCCGGCTCACCTGGAACGGAAACGCCACCTGGGATGTCGAAAGCCAGGAAGGTTTGGACTGCATCCGCTGCGGTCGCGACACTCGGGTTGTTCGTTGGGTGCATTTTATTCGCCGCGGAGAGCATGATTCGCAAATCTGAAATCTACAAGACCACTCTCAATGAGGCTGAGCATTCTCCTTGCCTCACCACCAGGATTGGGCATCCCTTCACGGCGGGTTGGCTGGTTATGGGCAACTTGGAGGAGAGCAACATAAGAGGCTCGGCGCATCTCGAAATCCCGATCTCAGGCTCCAAGGGTGAGGGCACACTTGTCATGTCCGCCGAGGAACAGAGCGGCGTCTGGACGATAGACGACCTAGTGCTGGTTCAAAAAAACGCGCGCGTACAGATTATCCCAAGCGGCTCGACCCCAAGCTGTGAGTAGTGAGTTTGTCCTGGTACAATCCCGTCCTCGGAGATGCCCTTTGAAACATTTGGTCTGCGTAGCCTTGTTCCTTGCCACGTCCGTTGCCCAGACTGCCAGCAGTCCATCAGCAAACGCTCCCGCACGGGAAAAGCAGAAGATCCTCTGGCAAAAACTGGAGTCGACCATTCACGACGTCGACCAGCACCTCGATGGCGTGATGGGCCTGGCCATCGAAGACCTCAAAACCGGGGACCAGTTTTTCCTCCACGAAAATGAAGTCTTCGCCCAGGCCAGTTCGATCAAGATCACGGTGCTCGCCAATCTGTATCTGCAGGCGCAGCAAGGCAAGCTTAAGCTCACCGACCTCTACACCGTGCAGTCTTCAGATCTCGTGCCCGACAGCGACATCATGGGCGGACTGACCCCCGGCGTCACCCGCCTCACGCTGCGCGATCTTGCCACCATGATGGTCGCGGTCAGCGACAACTCCGCGACGAATGTCCTCATCGATCGCGTGGGGATGGACAACGTCAACGCCATGCTCGATTCGCTCCGACTCTCGCACACTCGTCTCCGTCGCAAGATGATGGACCTCGAAGCGGCCAAGCAAGGCCGCGAGAATATTTCGACGCCGCGCGAAATGATGACTTTGCTGGAAGCCATCTATCGCGGAAAGTTTCTTAACAAGGAATCAACTGAAGAGTTTTTCAAAGTTCTGAGCACGAATAAAGATTCCTGGATTCCCCGAGACCTTCCGGCCGGGCTGAAGATCGCCGACAAGCCGGGATCGCTCGAAGGTGTTCGCAACGATTCCGGCATCGTCTTCGTCGAAGGCCGTCCTTATGTGATTTGTGTCATGACCGCATTCCTCACCAACGAGCGCGATGGCGAACAGGCCATCACCAAGATCTCCCTCGCCGCCTGGCGTATGTTCGATCGCCTCAGCCGCGCTTCGGAATACGGCCGGGTAGTCTCTCCCGGCAACGGAGCCCGTTGATAGTCACCCTCCGCCTAAGCATCACGAGACCTACGCAAAGTGCGGAGAGCGCCCGCTAAGGCCTGCCTCCCGCGCGGCGCAACAAACGGATCACCTCAGTATTATTTCGAACCTGGGCCCACGTCAGCGCGGTATAGCCAGTTCGGCTGCGCAAGTTCACATCCGCTCCAGCCGCCAGAAGTGCCTTAATCACCTCAGGGTTTGCTTTGGGATTTCGGCAGGCGAGAATCAAAGCTGTTTGCCCGCTCTGGTCTAAACTGTTCACGCCCAACGCATTGACGCTCAGAGCATTCGCTCCCGACGTATTCACACCGGTGCCGGTTGCCGCTGAAAGCAGCTGCTGCACCGCCTTCAAGTCTTCCTGCGCCGCAGCCCGCATTAATTCGGTCTCATCGGGATCCTCAAGGGTTTCGCCACCGCTTCCCAGATCGATCGGCCAGGCAATGGGAACAATCCGCGCCACTTTGATGCCGACATCCCCATTCATCTTCTGCCAATCGTTGAGTTTGAAATAGCCTCGTAACAGAGGCTGAATCTGGATCCCAACTGTCGATTGCCATGCCTGGCCTCCAACCGGGCGCCAGATTCCCGCGGCTTCGTCCCATACCTGCAAGCGAAACACGCTGAAGCCGTCGGCCAGGTTCCACTCAAAGTGCGCATCCAGATTACGAATGAAGCCCGTGGGGCTGATCCATACCACAGTGCAAACCACCAGCAAAGCCGCGACCAGGTAAGGCCAGGCTCGCCGGCCAGCGATACGGGATACCAGCACCGCCGCCAAACCGACCATAGCTAACGCCTCAATCAAAAAGCCGGCGGCGATGAGTGCTTCCCCTGCCACATTCCACCAGCGCAGCCGCCAATCCAGGAACCCACCCTCATCAAAATGCCAATAAGGATTGAGATAGAGGGCCATCAAACCAACGATAAACAGCACCGCTCCTATTTCCAGCCCAGTGATCACCCAGGTCGTGCGACGGATGTGCTTGGCGGTTGGAGTGAGCATCGGTGTCTGTCGGCAAGAAGAGTATAGACACTGCGCGGGGGACGGGGAATCAAAGCCGATACTACGAACGGCGCGAGAGCCGCACCGAACCCCGCACCGAACAGCCGATTATTGCGCTCCTGCGACCTTCGCGTGCAAGGTGGGCGCGCGCAGGCGCAGAAGCTCTTCCGCTGCCTTCGCCTCCACCGGCGGGGAGAAGAAATGCCCTTGCCCCAGTTCGCATCCCAGCGCATGCAGGTGGTCGAAGAGCTTGCTAGATTCAATGCCTTCCGCAATCACTTTCAATTTCAACTTGTGCGCCAGCAGCATAATCAACTCTACGGTCTCACTGGTGCCGCGGTCGGCCAGCATTTCGCCGATCAGGGAGCGGTCAATCTTCAGAGCTTCGACGGGGAATTGCCGCAGCCCTCCCAAGGACGAATTCCCCGTTCCAAAACCGTCCAGCACGACGCCAACCTTTAGCTGTTTGAGGTGCGAGAGAACCGTTGCCGTCAACTTTGGGTCGGCTGCGGCCACGCCCTCCGTCATCTCCAGACGCAGCCTCGATGAATCAACTCGGTTTTCCCGCAGGATTGCTTCCAGACGGGCGACGAATCCAACGTCCGCCAGTTGCTTGGCCGAAACATCCACGCTCATACTTACGTCCTCCAGGGTGGGCATCCCATTGTCCCAGGCGCGCAACTGCTTGCATGCCTCCTCAATCACCCACTGGCCAACGGAAACCAACAGCCCCGTGTCTTCGGCGGCGACGATGAATTTGAACGGCGAAATCAAGCCTTGCTCCGGATGCTGCCAGCGCAACAGCGCCTCAAAGCCTGAGATCTGCTTCGTTTTCAGCTCAACGATCGGCTGGTAAAACACGCGAAACTGGCGTTGCTCGAGAGCGTCTCGGAGTTCGGCTTCGAGCTTCAGCCGGTTGACCGCGCGGGTGTGCACCGCCGCGTCAAATACTTCGCACCGGGATCCTCCCATCGCTTTGGCGCGGCGCATCGCGACGTCGGCATCCTGCAGCAGATCTACGGCAAGCTCATGTGTCGACTTGCTTAAAGCAATCCCCACACTCGCCGACGTGCGCACTTCGCGTCCCTCCACCACCAAGGGCTCGGCCACCGTGGAGAGGATTCGCTTCCCAACTCGCATCGCATTACTCGCATCGCTCACTTCTTCGAGCAGAATGGTGAATTCATCGCCGCCCATTCGGGAGAGAATCGTGTCCATCATGGGGAACCCGTCCTGCGGGCGGGAAACGGTGTCATCGTGCCTCAAACAACTCCCCAGACGCCGCCCCATCTCGACGATCACCCGATCGCCTACCGCAGGGCCCATCGCGTCGTTGAACACCTTGAAACCATCCAAGTCGACGAACAGCACAGCATGCAGACGTTCCGGGTTGCGCTGGGCGCGGGCAAACAAGTGCTGCAGCCGATCCAGGAAGAGGCGGCGGTTGGGCAGTCCGGTCAAAGCATCGTGAAAAGAGTTGTGCTCCAGTTGTTCTTGCGCCAGTTTGCGCTCGGTGACGTCGCGATTGACGATGACCAGCTTGACGACTTCTCCTTTTTCGTCCCGGATGGCGGAGGCGATCGATTCCAAAACCCGCCAGCTGCCATCTTTGTGGAGAATGCGGTATTCCAGCTTTCTTCCGATTCCCGTGCTGCGCGCCTCGCGGGCTGCTTCCAGCACCTTAAAGCGATCATCCGGGTGGATCTGCTCAAACGAGGACGTTGCCCCCAACTCCGCCGCGGTGTAGCCCAAAATTCTTTTGTATGCAGGACTGTTGTACAGCCGCCGCCCCTTCACGTCTACCAGCGCGATCATGTCGGCCGCGTTCTCCGTGACGATCCGGAACAACTCCTCACGCTGCTTTGACTCCCGGCGAGCCAGGTACATTCGAAACTGCTGGTACAGCACCAGGATGCCGAGTGCTCCGAGAACGAACCAATTCCATTGCAGCATGATTGTGTAACGCAGCCGGGAGAAGACTCCAAAGCCGACCTTCAAGGAGGCTATCGGCAAGAAAGGCCATGAGAATTAGCTGACTGCAGCGGTCTACTTAGGGGTTCACCACGATTTTTCCAAACATCTGACTTTTCTCCAGATACTCATGCGCGGCGCGTAACTCGCTCAGCGGAAACACACGGTCCACCACCGGCTTCAGGCGTCCGGCAAACACGAGCCGCAGCACTTCGTGCAACTCGCCCATGGTTCCCATATAGGAGCCCAGCAGGGTCAACTGCCGGCCAAACAGATGCCGCAGATCGAGTGCGACATTCGGCCCGGTGGTTGCCCCGCAGGTCACCAGCGTGCCGCTGCTCTTGAGCGAGCGCACGCTCTCATCCCAGGTGGCGGCGCCAACGTGTTCCACCACGATGTCGACGCCTTGTTTATTGGTGATCTTGCGAACTTCCTCGGAGATCTTTTGCTGGTAGTGGTTGATGCCGTAATCCGCGCCCAGTTCGCGGCCCTTGGCCAGTTTGGCTTCGTCTCCCGCCGTCGTAATTACGCGGCAGTGAAAGAGTTTGGCAATCTGGATCGCTGCGATGCCCACGCCGGAGCTTGCCCCGAGCACAAGCACGGTTTGTCCCAGACGAATGCCGGCTCGTCCAACCAGCATGTGCCACGCCGTCAGAAACACCAGAGGCACGCTGGCCGCCTGATTGAAATCAAGCGAGTCGGGAATCGGAATCACATTCGCCGCCGGCACCGCGATCAACTCGCAGTTGCCTCCATCCACCGCATTCCCCAGCGCGGTAAATTCCCGGCACTGATTCTGCAATCCCATCACACATTTCTCGCAGTGTCCGCAGTAATGCATCGGCGCTAGCAGCACTCGCTGCCCTGCCTTGAATCCGCTGACGTACTCGCCCACTTCGACAATCTCGCCCGCGACGTCGCTGCCGAGAATGTGCGGCAGCTTGACTCCCGGCAGCCCCTTGCGCACCCAGATATCCAGATGATTCAGCGCACAGGCCCGCACGCGCACTAGCACCTGATTTTTGCGCGACTGCGGATCGGGGACGTCTTCATAAGTCAAAACTTCCGGGCCGCCGAACTGATGAATGCGGACTGCTTTCATAAACGTTCTCCTCTGCGCTCTCACGCTGAGTAAGCATACTTGTCCGGATTCGGAATTCCCAATCCGGGATCATATTGAAATTTATCGAGAGACAGCCACTCAGCCCGAGCCTTACCGGAGTAGGGTCTTCTTGGCGGGCTGCGGTCTAGAGGGTGTTGCCAGTGGGTACTGGACACGGCTTGCCAAGTCGGTGAGTGGCTTTATCAGCCACTGCAGTTCGACTCTGCCACCCTCTGTGTTCCACTCACCGAAAGTTTGCTTGACAACCGCGCTGCGCGGGTTCACGATTGAGGAGCTTGGCAGGCCGTGTCGTACCTATCTGGTTTAGCGCAAAGCCCCGGAGTGATGACTCGGGGCTTTTGCTTTTCCTCGTTTGACTCTCGTTGTTAACCGACTGATAATCAATCCTGCAAGCTGCTTCTACCGCATGGACATTTACGAAGAAATCGTGCAACTCCGCCGCAACGGACGCCGCGGCGCCGTGGCCACCATCGTCAACGTCCGCGGCTCGATCCCTTCGTTTAAGACTGCCAAGATGCTGGTGCGCGACGACGGCTCGATCGCCGGCACCATCGGCGGCGGCTGCGTTGAGGCCGACGTGTGGCAGGCGGCGCGAGAAGTCATGGAGTCGGAGAAGCCCCGCACCCTTACTTTCGACCTGAATCAGGATCCGAAATACGACACCGGCTTGGTCTGCGGCGGCACTCTTGAGGTTTTCATCGAGCCGGTATTACCTCCAGCGTTGCTTTATGTGTTCGGTGCAGGCCACGTTTCCATAAATCTTTGCAAGATAGCGTCGAATTCAGGTTTCGAGCTGATTGTTATAGACGATCGGACGTCCTATGCCACAAAGGAACGTTTTCCAGCCGCCCGCGAAGTTTATGCGCTTGATTTCGAAGAGGCTACGAAGCAGCTCGATCCCAACGAGGCTTCCTATATCGTCATCGTCACCCGCGGTCACCGCGACGACATGCGCCTGCTGCGCTGGGCAGTGCAGACTCGCGCCCGCTACATCGGCATGATCGGCTCCAAGCGCAAGGTGATCGGAATTTTCAAGACGTTGCGTGAGGAAGGCGTGCCCGCAGATTTGTTCGACCGCGTCCACGCGCCGATTGGGCTCGATATTGGCGCTGTCACGCCTGAGGAAATCTCGGTTGCAATCACCGCAGAGCTGATCGCGTTTCGCCGGCACGCCAGTGCCAGCCTGCCGCATATGAGCTGGTTCTCGTCGCAAGAATCCAAAGCCGAAGCGAACGATGTAACGGGTGCCGCGGTCGAAGAACCCGAATGAATTGTTGACCTGAAAAAGCCTTCTGGCCGAGATGTTGGGCTCACTCCGTGTCTCGGTGCCTCTGTGGTGGATTCAGGTTTTTCGCATTTTTCCCTGATTCACTGCTATCGTCGCAGCATGACCCGCGCTGCCAACTTCGCCGGCGTGATCCTCGCTGCCGGAGACTCCTCGCGCATGGGTCGGGATAAAGCCATGCTGCCGTGGCCTCCAGCAGCCGGGCAATCGCCATCGAGTGAAACTTTCCTCTCGGCGGCCATTCGCTCGCTTTCGCTGGCTACCGAGTTCGTGCTGGTTGTGGTGGGAAAGAACGAAGCGGCACTGGCGCCGATTATTTATGCGGACGGGGCATCTCTCGTGGTCAATCCGGATCCGAATCGCGGTCAGTTCAGTTCATTGCAAGTCGGGCTGCACGAGGTGCTCAACCGCGGGCGCGATGCCGCTATGGTGACGCTGGTCGATCGCCCGCCGGTCAGCACCACAACGATCCAAACTCTTCGCGTTGCCTTCGAGGCCGCGGATCAGAAGATCTGGGCGGTAGTCCCTGACTTTTCCGGCAAACACGGGCATCCCTATCTGGTGGGTCGCGAAATGATGGAAGCGTTTCTCCGGGTTCCGGCGACATCCATCGCCCGCGACATCGAACATGAGAACCAGCAACACATCCAATACTTGCCGGTTGACGATCCTCTGGTCGCTATGAACATCAACACGCCGGAAGACTACGCAGGGCTACTGGCGCGGTCTTCCTCACTAAGGCCCGTCTGACCAAGCCCGTTATTGCGCGTTTTCCAGCAATCACGTTATCGTCGATAGATGAACGCTGCCGGAGCCGAAGGTTTTCTACCTGTCACCAACGAGTTTCTGGACTCGATTCTCCGCCTTAATCTGAGAGTTGCCGCGTTTGACTGCGACGGCACGCTGTGGTCGGGCGATGCTGGAGAACGATTCTTTGATTGGGAACTAAGGGAGGCCGAACTCGTTCCCCGATCCCTGGAGCGTCCCCTGCGCGAGCGTTACGCGGCCTACAAACGCGGCGAGGTCGATGAAACCACCATGTGCGGCGAAATGGTGACCATGCACCGGGGCATTCCAGAGCAGAAGATGATGGCTGCCGCGGAGCGCTTTTTCGACCAGTTTTTCGTGGCGCAGATCTTTCCCGAGATGCGGGAACTCGTCCGCCGCCTGCGGGAAAATGGCTGCGATGTGTGGGCGGTGTCGTCCTCGAATGAATGGGTGATCCGCGCCGGCATGAAGCATTTCGGCATCCCTGAAAACCGCATCCTCGCGGCCAGGGTCCATGTCGATAATGGCATTGTGACGGATCGGCTGATTCGCGTGCCATCCGGCGCGGGCAAACCACAGGCGCTGCGCGAAGTCGTGAAGAAGGAGATCGACGCCGCCTTCGGCAATTCCCGTTGGGATCGCGACATGCTGGCGATGTCGAACCATGCCTTTGCAGTGAACCCGAATCCCGACCTTGAGTCCGCGGCCCGCGAACACGGCTGGCGGATTTATTTTCCCGAGGGTACGCGCTCGCGGAGTTGAGTTTGCCGCTGGATGTCTGCCGTTTACAATTGAGCTGCACATGTATTCCGCGCAGGTACTCGATCATTTCCAAAATCCGCGCAATGCCGGAGATATCGCAGACGCAGATGCCATGGCGGAAACTGAAAACCCCGCCTGCGGAGACGTCCTGCGCCTGAGCCTCAAAGTAAGCGCCGGCCGAGTTACTGCGGCGCGATTCAAGGCCAAGGGATGCGTTGCGGCCATTGCCTGTGGCTCGGCATTGACAGATTTGGTTGTGGGGAAGACGCTAATTGAAGCTCGCAAGCTGCGGCGCGATGATGTGATTGCGGTCGTTGGCAGTCTGCCCCAGGCCTCAACGCACGCGGCCCAGTTAGCCCTTGACGCACTCGCTGGAGCGCTAAGCCGGATCGATCAGTAGGTCGAGGTTTATGCCCAACTCCCATGCGCCACGCCGCATCGCCTGCCTGCAACCGAGCGCGACCGTCATTCTGGCGGAAGTCGGCGAACTCGACCGGGTGATCGCCTGCACCAAATATTGCGTGGATGTGGTTCCCGAAATTGCAGAGCACCCGCGAACCATCCTTGCCGACTCCTGGACTGCCAACGCCGAACAGATTATGGCCGCGCGGCCTGACCTGGTCATTGCCTCGGTGCCTTACCAGGAAAAAGCCGTCATCGAAATCCTTAAGTCTGGAACTTCGTTTCTAGGGCTCGCGCCTAAGAATCTAGCGGACGTCTACGCTGACATTGCGCTGATCGCCGGGGCAGTCGGGGCAAGTGAACGCGGCGAAGCCGTGATCGCTCGCATGCAGCAGCACATCGAAAGCGTCCGCGCTCAAACCACGGGAGCGGACCGTCCAAAGGTCTTCTGCGAAGAATGGGGCAAGCCGCTGATTGCGTCGCAAGCCTGGGTCGCGGAGCTGGTCGAAGCCGCGGGAGGTGAGTTTCTGGGAGCACCCGGACAGCAGGTTTCCGCTGAAGAAGTGGCTCGCATGGATCCTGATATCCTGATCGCCGCCTGGTGCGGTGCCGGCGACCGCGTTCCGCTGGAAAAGCTCGTTGCCGACCGCAAGTGGCAGGGAACTCGTGCCGCCCTAAGATCCCGCATTTACTGCGTGCGCGACGAACATCTCAACACGCGCGCTCCCACGCTTCTCCGTGGCCTCGATGCACTGGCTTTTGCGATTCATCCTGAGCTCTTTGCCGGCACGGAGGGAATCCGGCAGATTACTTGTGTTCCGTCTTCCACAGCCGCGAATCTCCCACTCTGAGTTAAGATTCTGATCATGCCCGTTACTACCAGAATCGAAGAGGTTCGCAACGAAATCGCGGAGCTCGCACAAGCTGCGCCCACGGCGAAAGATCTTATGCAAGGCGTCTGCAAACTTTTACACGAGCGCATGCTGAAGTACAACTGGGTCGGTTTTTACATGCTCGAGCCCGGTGCTAAACCGCCAATGCTGGTGCTGGAAGCTTTCGTGGGCGCCATGACTCCGCACACGCGAATTCCACTCAACCAGGGTATTTGCGGAGCTGCGGCTTCGAGCGGGAAGACTATCGTGGTCGACGACGTCAGCAAAGATCCCCGGTACCTCGCTTGTTCCTTGGAGACGAAATCCGAAATCGTTGTGCCCATTTTCGTGAAAAACCAAGTCGCCGGCGAGCTCGACATCGATAGCCATTTCCCAGCGGCGTTCGGGGTCGAGGACCAGAAACTCGTCCAATACTGCGCTGAAGTTGTAGGAAAAAAGCTGGAGAAGTCTCGGTAAGGGCCGAAAGGGCAAGGTCCAGGCGCGCGAGACTCGGACGCGTGTAGCTGAAGCCCGTTGTTCGCAGTCCGCCACCACTAATACTCTCTATGAAACGGGTCGTTGCGGCCGTGATCGAAAAGGATGGCAAGCTGCTGGTCTGCCAGCGGACACGGCATCAGACCATGCCGCTCAAGTGGGAATTTCCCGGAGGGAAGATTGAAGAAGGCGAGCAGCCTCGCCATGCTCTGCGCCGCGAGTTGGAGGAAGAATTAGGCGTCCATGCCAAGATCGGCGACGAGATCGCCCGACTCCAGCATACTTACCCGAACGGAGCCATGGTCGAGTTGAGATTCTTTATCGTTCGTGAATACGATGGCGAAATCGAGAATCGCATCTTCCGCGATCTGCAGTGGTCGGCTCCCAAGGATCTGGCATCGTATGATTTTCTTGAGGCGGATGCGTCCCTGGTGAAGGATTTAATTGCCGGAAAGCTTCTCTAACGGAGCGACGGCCGGACAGGACCCTCGGGCGGATTTCGCGCTAACCGCCGCCCCTCAACGTCCAGAACCATGCAATCGTCAGTCCCACCATTATGACCGTAGTCAACCAGGCTATGGCGTTGAACAAGCGCGTATTTACGTACTCGCCCATTAACTCTTTCTTATTGATGAGTAACAGCATGAAAATCAGAACGAACGGCAACACCACGCCGTTCACCACCTGCGACAATACAGCTATCTTCACCAAGGGCAAGCCGGGTATAAGAAGCACGGCTCCGCCGGCGACGATCAGCAGCGTGTACAACCAGTAGAAAAACGGAGCCTCGCTGAACTTCTTGTCCACACCAGATTCAAAGCCCAAACCCTCACAGACCGTGTAGGCAGTGGAAAGCGGCAGAATCGACGCCGCAAACAGGGAAGCGTTGAACAACCCAACGGCAAACAGGATATAGGCATACTGCCCGGCCAAGGGCTTGAGAGCCTGAGCGGCATCGGCCGCATACTTGATGTCGCGGTAGCCGTGGACATATAGGGTCGCGGCGCAGGCTACGATGATGAACCAGGCCACCACATCGGTAAAAATGCAGCCCACGATTACATCCCAACGCGAGGCTTTGAGCCCCCGCCGGGTTACGCCCTTTTCCACGACCGAGGACTGAAGATAAAACTGCATCCAGGGTGCGATCGTCGTACCGACGACGCCAATCACCATGTATAAATAAGCCTGTTCCCGGAACTTCGCCCACTCGGGCGGCTGGAAGGTGGCGCGGGTTGCGACCTTCCATGCCGGATGGGCCAGCGCCCCGGCGAAGATGTAGGTGATATAGAAGAACGAGGCCGCCAGGAAGACCTTCTCGACGCTCTTGTACTGACCCTTGACCACGATCAGCCAAACGATCACGCCGCAAACCGGCACGGTCACGTAGCGGGAAAGCCCGAATAATTCCAGGCTGGTGGCGATGCCGATAAATTCCGTCACCACGTTGCCGAAGTTGGTAATCAGAATCCCCAGCATCATCAGAAAGGTGATGCGGAGCCCGAATTCTTCGCGGATCAGGTCACTGAGGCCCTTGCCGGTGACTGCGCCCATACGGGCGCTCATCTCCTGCACCACGATCAGGGCCAGCGTGATCGGAATCATGGTCCAAAGCAGGAGAAATCCGTATTGTGCCCCAGCCTGGGAATAGGTCAGGATGCCGCCGGCATCGTTGTCGACGTTCGCCGTGATGATCCCCGGCCCGACTACGGCGAGGAACAACAGGGTCCGGCCTCGGTAACGTTTCCAAAGCTTCATGCGCGCATTTTGCCGGCATAGAAATTAAAACAACCTGGGCCAGGCTCGCGCTCGACGTTTCGCGGCGCGCAGCCCAGCTCAAGGCGGCATCAGAATACATGGGGAGCCCTTGAACGGCCTAGACGAAAATGAGAGATTGTGGAGAAAAGAATCGAAAGCACAAACAGTTTAAGATGTTTCCAGGACTACACTACTCAGGCCAAAACTTCGGATGACCAAGAACTCCGCGCGCACCCTTTATCTTCTGATCGCTCTCGTCATTGTGCTGCTTGACCGCTGGACCAAACACGTTGTGGCGCGGCGTATCGCGCTTTATTCGCATATCCAGGTTATTCCCGGTTTTTTTCAACTCACTCATACCGAAAACACCGGCGCGGCTTTCAGCCTGTTCGCCGACTCGAACGCGCACTGGAAGACGGCCATGCTGATCGCATTTTCCGTGGTCGCTCTGACGGTGGTTTCCGCTTTGCTGTGGAAAAACCACCACGCTCACATAGTTACCGGCATTGGCTTGTCGCTGATTATGGGCGGTGCTCTAGGGAATCTCTGGGATCGGCTTGCCCGCGGGCGCGTAGTCGACTTTCTGTTGTTCTATGTGAAGCAGTATCAGTGGCCAGTGTTTAATCTGGCGGACAGCGCGATTGTGGTGGGAGCGGGGTTGCTGGTGCTGGAGATTCTGTTTCACAAATCGAGCGGACACGAGACGCCGCCCTTAGGAGGATAGCTATGGCATTCTGCAGGCGAATGGAGAGGTCTGCGTTTTTTCTCGCGGTCGGTGGCATCGTAGCGTCGTTCCTTGTGGTTTGTGGCCTGACATATGGACAGGTTGCCTATCCCGAGCAAGAAGTCAGTGTCCACGATCTGCCTGCGCTCACCGCGCGATCCGCGCATGCACCCGATGTGCTGATGACATCGCTGGAGATGCTTTTCAACGACAAGGAAGCGTGCTGCGGAAAGAATTCCGCCCTGGAAGACAGCGTCGAGTCAGCGGATCCAAAGTCTTTGAAGAACATTGCCAGCAAGCTTCAAGGGAGGCATCTTCTGAGCGATGGCCGACCCATCATGGTCACGACGGAATTTCTGACGCCGGATCAGGTCAATGCCGGTCAGCTGATCGCCATGATTCGGAACGATCGCGGGGCGCTGATGATGTGGAATTCTCGCCTGTACGTGCTTTACGGCGTGACGTATGTCCCGACGGTTGACTATTCCACCAACCAGACCACGTACGCGGTCCACAAGTTCTTGCTGCAGGATGTGCGCTTCTCTGATTCGCGCCGCTCCGTTACTTTCGATCGCCTAACCGAAGATGTGAGCAAGGTGCAAGGGTTGTTGTTTGTTCAGGCGGGGCGTCCGTAGTGTTGCAACTACGACGCCCTGCTGCGCTGCTTTTATTGACTTGTCTCGTTTCGGCCACGTAAGATTCGCACCTTATGATCGGCCAGACCATCTCACACTACCGGATCATCGAAAAGCTCGGTGGGGGCGGCATGGGAGTGGTCTACAAGGCCGAGGACACCAAGCTCCGCCGTTTTGTTGCTCTCAAATTCCTGCCTCCCGAATTCTCCCGAGACCCACAAGCTGTCGATCGTTTTCAACGCGAGGCGCGTGCGGCTTCCGCCCTGAATCATCCTCACATCTGCACCATCTACGAGATTGATCAGGCTGACGGGGAACATTTCATCGCCATGGAATTGCTCGAGGGTGAGACCCTCAAGCACCGCATAGAGAGCAATTCGCCGAAGCTTGATCCACTGCTCGACTTGGGTATTCAGATTGCAGACGCCTTAGACGCAGCTCACAGCAGCGGCATCGTGCATCGGGATATCAAGCCGGCCAACATTTATGTCACCAGCCGGGGACATGCCAAGATTCTCGATTTCGGACTGGCCAAGCTCGTCCCACTCGCCCGAACTGCGCCCACAACTGGCGCCGAAGGTAGTGACACGCCCACAGTGGTCACCGAAGCGTTTGTGACCAGCCCAGGATCTACGGTGGGCACGGTCGCTTACATGTCGCCCGAGCAGGCCCGCGGTGAAATGCTCGACGGACGCACTGATCTGTTTTCTTTCGGTGTAGTGCTTTACGAGATGGCCACCGGCAAGCAACCATTTCCGGGCAATACTTCTGCCCTCATCTTCGAAGCGATATTGAACAAAGTGCCGGCTTCCCCGCTACGGCTGAACCCGGGTTTACCGCCGCAATTGGAAGTCGTCCTGAATAAAGCGCTGGAAAAGGACCGAGACTTACGCTGCCAAACTGCGGCGGAACTGCGCGCTGATCTGAAGCGTTTGAAGCGCGACATGGAGTCGGCTCGAGTTGATGTCGTCGGTCAGAGAGCCAGCGCAGCCATGTCGGCCGTCACCTCGCCGTCGACCCCGCGTAAGAATCCGCTTGTCCCCGTTTTCGTCAGCCTTGCGCTCCTTGTTGGCGCAGCCCTTGGGGTACTGGCGGGCAAACGTCTTTGGCAAACGGCGCAATCGGCGCCGCTGTATCACGAAATCACATTTCGGCGCGGTGTGATTCCTGCGGCCCGGTTTGCTCCGGACGGTCAAACCATCTTGTACAGCGCTGCCTGGCAAGGAAATCCGGTGGAGATATTCACTGCGCGCCAGGGGTCCGTCGAATCCCGCTCTCTTGGGCTTGGGAGCGCCCAACTCTTGGCGGTTTCACCCTCCGGCGAAATGGCGCTGTCGTTGGACAGCCATGTAACCGGCACTTGGGTAAGTTCGGGAACATTGGCCAGAGCCCCCTTGGCGGGTGGTGCGCCGCGTAAGGTTCTCGAAGACGTGCAATGGGCCGATTGGTCTCCCGATGGAAATGATTTGGCAGTGGTGCGTGACGCAGGTGGCCGCAACCGGCTGGAATACCCGATTGGCAAGGTCCTTTACGAGGCCAGCGGGAGCTGGATTAGTCATCCACGCATATCCCCCAAAGGCGACATGATCGCCTTCCTCGACCATCCCGTCCAGGGGGACGATAGTGGCTCCGTCATGCTGGTGGATCTGTCGGGCAACCGGAAGAAGCTGTCGCACGATTGGTACAGCGCTCAAGGCCTGGCGTGGTCACCGGATGGCCGGGAAGTCTGGTTCACCGCCCGGGCCATGGGAGCGGATCGTTATCTTTCAGCAGTCGATCTTTCCGGGAACGAACGATTGGTGACTCGGATACCGGGCACGCTCATTTTGTTCGATATTTGGCGCGACGGGCGAGTGCTGCTAGCCCGCGCCAGCCGCCGTCGCGAAGCAATGGGCTCCGCCAACGGCGCCAAAGAACGCGATCTCTCCTGGCTTGATTACTCCTGGCCCGCCGATCTCTCGGCCGACGGCAAGACCCTGCTTTTCGACGAGGAGGGCGTGGGTGGAGGAGTGCAGTTCGGCAAGGGGCAAGAATTGACTTATGCGGTTTACATGCGCGGCGTCGATGGTTCAGCAGCGATCCGCCTCGGCGAAGGAGCAGCAGCAGCGTTGTCTCCGGACCAGCAGTGGGTGATCGCTCAAACTCCCGGCATTCCAGCGCAATTTCGCCTGTTGCCCACAGGCGCAGGTGAGCCCAAGGCGCTGACCAATGATTCCATCAATCACGACACGGCGCGCTGGTTACCCGACGGAAAACACTTTGTCTTTGCCGGCAACGAACCGACTCACGGCGTGCGTCTTTATCTTCAGGATGTCCAAGGAGGTAAACCGCAGGCCATCGCTCCCGAGGGCGTGAATGGAACGAACATCGCCGTTTCACCGGACGGCCGCTTCGTCGCCGGTATCGGCCCTGATGGAAAGGGTTATCTTTATCCAATTCACGGGGGCGAGGCCACGTTGATATCAGGTCTGCAGGCCGCGGAGCAACCCATCGGCTGGACCCAGGACAGCAAGTCGGTCTATGTCTACAAGCTCGGCGAAGTTCCCGCGAAGGTTTATCGCGTGGACCCGGCCACAGGGCAACGGACATCTTGGAAAGAGCTCATGCCCGCCGACCCAGCGGGCGTCGCTACCATCGGGCCCATCCTCATAACCCCCGACGGAAAAACCTACGTATATGGGTTTCACCGGACCCTGGCGGACCTCTACTTGGTCGAGGGCCTGAAGTAGTCAGTTCGGACCGTTGCGCTCAGTCGCGCTTGGTGGGAGAAGCAGAATCGCCGCTGCCGCCAGCAGTGCAACCGCCAGCCCAAAGGCCGTGACGTACTTCGTTGTCACAGCCAATTGAGGACGTAGTATCTTAAGCGGCCAAAGCAGAACGCCTGCGAACCACCCCGCCATGAAAAAGCGCTCCAGCCCTTCAGTTCCACGAATGAACCAGACTCCGAGCCAGCACATATAGCTGTAGAGGAGAACGTTCACAACGATCAGGGGCCAGCCGTGGAGCAGAGGAGCACCTAGGAACCACCCAGATTCTGCGTGAATCGTATACAACCCGTGAATTGTCTGTGCCAATACGAGCGCAGTCAAACCCAATGCAAATGCGACTCTCACGCGGGTGGTTAATAGTCGTGCCGGATGCGGTTGCGTCAAGGCTGCCCTTTCCTGAGGTTCGTTAGGAAGGTAATTATCCCCCAAGGTCGAATCTCTTGAGAACGGGAGATTTCACCGGTAAAGAGTCATTGGCGAAGACACATTTTAACCTGCGGAAACACTTACCTCCGGGATTCCCGTGTCCTTACGGCGTCCCATACAGCTGCTTGTAGACACTCGCATTGCGCAGAATCGCCTGCACGTATTCGCGGGTCTCGGTGAAGGGAATCGACTCGACGAACTCCTGCGGGTCGCGATATTTGCCCTGGTTCAACCAGTCATCGACGCGGTCTGAGCCCGCGTTGTAAGCGGCGAGGGCGTATTCGAACGAGCCGCCGAACTTGTCGACCATGCCGCGGAAATAACGCGTTCCCAGTTGCAGGTTCACCGCAGGCGTGTACAGCTGGCTCGCCGTGTAGCGCTTCATCTTTTCTTGTCGAGCGACGGCTTTGCCGGTTTTCGGCAGCAACTGCATCAGGCCCACCGCATTGGCCCGCGAAACCGCGTTGGGATTGAACTCCGACTCCTGCCGGATTAGCGATGCCACCAGATAGGGATCCAGCCCGTTGGCTGCGGAAGAACGCTTCAGGTCGCTCCAGTAGGCTCTGGGGAAGAGCGCTTCCCAGTACTTCCGTGGCAGGTCGGGAATGTCGAGGGCGAAATAATTCGGCGCGGAATGCTTCATGAGCTCGATGGCCTGGTCGTAGTGTCCGGTTTCGACATAGAGCTGCGCGGTCTCGGCGGGTCCCCAACTGCCGCCGTCGGCCGCGGCGGCAGCCTGCAGTTCCCGCACGGCAAAATCGACCAAGCCGCCATTGCTGAGAAGTTCCGCTTTCTGCACATGCAATTCATCGGATGGTGGTTCGGAGTCTGCTACTTTGTCTTTGTTTTCGAGCGGCGGTATGCGGTCGAGCAAAGGGTACTTTGTTGTGCCATCGCCCGCCGCTGCCGGAAGATGCTTCAATCGCTGCCGTCCCAGCTCGGCGTAATAGAAGTTGCGATAGCGATCCGAGAGTTTCTGGTAAAACGCCCGGGCCATGAGGGGCTGGTTGTCCTCCTCGGCCAGGCGGGCGCGCCAATATAAAGCCGCAGAAGTTTCCGCGCTCGAGGGATACAGAGCAATCTGTTCTTCGAAAGCCTTCTCGGCGTCGGCGTTGCGTCCCTGGCGCAGGGTCAGCCAGGCTGCCTTCCAATGCACATACGAAGCGCGCGGGCCGTTAGGAAAGCGCGCCTGCGCCTCGCGAAATGTGTCGAGGGCCTGATCGTACTCATGGTGCACCAGGTGCAGATTGGCGGCGGAGAGCAGCGCCTGTTCCAGCCACGGACTCGCGGGCGCCTCCTGGCGAAGCTCGTCCACGGTGCGGTAGAAGGCGTCGTTGTCGTTTGTGGAGAAGTCAACCTGGCCCAGCAGATACAGGCGATGCGCGTTTATTTCGCCGCCTTCGCCACCGGCCAAGGCGAGGACCATCTTAGCGTCACGGTTCTTGCCGCCACGATGAAGCGCGTCGGCGAGGGCAAGTTGTATCGCGGATCGCTCAGTGCTATTGGAATTTGGGCCAAGCTCGTTGACCAGGATGCGATATTCATCCGCGGCATCGGCATAGCGCTTCTTGCTCATCAAACCGTCGGCCCGGGTTTTGAGCTGAGTGGCGGTTGGAGGCGGTACGAAAGGCAGCTTCTTCAGTTCGCTATACGCTACATCCGCGTCGGCGCTGGCCGGCATCGTGTAATAAATGTTGGCGAACGTCTGAGCGGCCTTAGCGGTCTCGCCGGACGCGGCACAGGCTCGCCCCAGCGCCAGTTCCACATCGGAGCGCACCGGTAACCGGTTCTGCTCCAGAAGAGTTGCAGCTTCCGTTGCCTGCCCTTCCGCCAGGAGCACGCCGGCATAGCTGACATGCGCGTCTCGTACCAGCAGTGAATCTGGATGCGTTTTCGCAAAATCGGTGAGTGTTGCCAAGGCCTCGGCGGTGCGCCCGGTCTGCTGGTAGGACGTTCCCAGATAGTAGTCGACGTAATCGCCCAAATCTCCGGCATGAACCTTGGCGCGATTCAGGGGGTCGATGGCTTTGGCATACTCGTGATCAAGAACGTGCGCGTAGCCCAGGACGAGCCAGGCCAGAGCCCCTGCATCTTCCTGAGCGTGGACTCGCGCATAGGCTTCGACCCCGGCGTAGGCCGGTAGCGACCGATCCTGCAGAAGCTGTTCAGCCATGGGGCGCAAGCTAGCCGAAGCTACAAAAGCCTGCCGCATGCGGCGAATGCGCGGAGAGATTGTTCGGCTCCGAGTAGTGACGGGGTGGTGTTTAACCGCGCCGGCTGCAGGTTTTTTGACGGCTGGGGTCTGATTGGATGGGGCCTTGCCTGGAGCTTTGCCCGGAGCTTTGTCTGGACCAGCAGCTTTATCGCTGCTAGGGGCACCCTGAGCAGACGGCTTCGCCGGAGACGCGTCTGTCTGGGTTGGAGCGGAACTGGCCGCAGGCTGCTGCAATGCCTCGGACGGCGGAACGAGAACAAAGGAGCTGCAGACAACCAAGGCTGCCAGCACCGGCCACGTCGAACCTGATGTCACTGCGTTTACTTTTTGCGGAGACACGCTACTGCCAGAACCCTGCCGCTAACCTAGCGGCGGAAATTTGAACCCATGATGGAAATGTCGTCTTCGGCTAAGCTGCGCAGCAACTCGCTCTGAAAATAGTCCGCGCTGGCGGCCGCTGTGTTGCCATATCGCTTCTGAAAAGTGCCACGGCTCTTGTCGATATCCTCTTTGAGCCGGTCGTACAAATCCTTGTTGCGGCGGCCCTCGGCCACCTTCGCCTGGTTGTAGAGCTTGATTTCATCCACCAGCAGACGCGCGAAGCGTTGCGCTTTACGATGGACGTCGGCATCTTCGGGCGAAAGCCCAGCCAGGGGATCGGTGGCCGCCGCTGGCGCGGCTGCGCTGGCCCCGTGCGCCGAAGCCACTTCCACCACCTCGGCCGCAGGTTCGGGTTCAGCAGGCTTGGCCGGTACATGTTTGGGGGCGTGCGCCGCAAAAGGATCCGAAAACGAAGAGACCGTTTGTACCGGCGGGCTCTCAATCCGGCTCACCATCTCACCATCTTCCCGGGCTGCGGCCTGCTTGCGAAGCGAAGTGACTTCCAGCCACGCGCTGGTCGCCAGCACGAGTAATTCAAGAGCATTGGCATCCAGCTTGCCGCTGTCGCCTCCATCGGCGTAAACCAGCGCCGCCACCTTGTCTTTGAGCGCCAGCGGCAACACCAGGACCTGCTCATTGGCCGGGGCGCCGAACTCTTTCACGAATTTCCGGCCCATCTCCGCGATATTACCCGGCGTTGCCACCCGATTCTGGTAAGTGTGTGCTACCGGACCAGCACTGAGATCGAGAGCAAAATCCTTGACCAGTTCGTCATCTCCGAAACCGCGGGATTGCCACCCCGACGCCGCTCCTGCCCTTACAACGAACAGCGCGATGCGCGAGCAACACGCGCTGCCGGTGTCGAGCAGGGCTCGCAGAATTTCCTTCTGGGTCGATCCCGTATGGATATTGGCAACGGCGTGAACCAGAGCACTGGAATCAGCGCCTGCGACAGAATGCGCTGCAGCGGAACCTTCGCTCGCGCGCGCCGGCAACGCTTCCAGCACCTGCTGCACAATCTGCGATTGCAGTTGCGGAATCTGTGCCTGCAAAGCTTGCGCCACGGCCTGCTCCACTACTTGCCGGACCTCGCTCTGCTCGATCGCGCTGTGTTTTTCTTTCCGCTCCGCCATGCTTAGAGAACCGTATCCCTTCGAACCGCGCACCTCTGGTAATGCCCGTCTGAGCCGAGCCCTAAGTGCTGATTATACGGCACTTGTGAGAGCGCCCCAGAGTACGCAAGGACGTGTTCGACCGCGTACCCTTCCTAATCCTCGACTCTACCGCAAATGTCGTCCCAGCTGAAACCGGAAACCGATTGGGCAAACACTTCGGTTACCAAGTAGAATAACAGCTTACTTTTGAGTGTCGCGGTTGGGACCGCAAAATACTGCATCGCCAAGAGAATGGGAGCCATCCAAAACAAACTAGAAGGGCCTGTCAGCGATGAGCTGACCCTGGTACAGGCCGCCAAGCGGGGCGACGATTCAGCCTTTGAAGAGCTGGTTCGCCGTTATGACCGCAATGTCTTTAGGATCGCGCAACACATCACGCAAAACCGCGAGGATGCGGAAGATGTGGTGCAGGAAGCCTTCCTGAAGGCGTACGGCAACCTGGCGAAGTTTCAGGAGCAGTCAAAATTTTATACCTGGCTGGTGCGCATCGCCGTCAACGAAGCGTTGATGAAGTTGCGCCGCAGGAAGCCTGAGCGTACGGTCTCACTCGACGAAGATATCAAGACGGAAGATGATTCTCTTCCCCGTGAGATCGCGGATTGGAGCCCCAATCCAGAGCAGCAGTACAACCAGGCGGAGTTGCGGGAGATTTTGAGTAAGACGATCCAGGGCCTGCCCCCAGGCTTCCGGACCGTGTTCGTACTGAGGGATGTGGAAGGGCTGTCGACCGAGGAGACGGCGGCAGCGCTCGAATTGAGCGTGCCCGCGGTGAAGTCGCGGCTGTTGCGGGCACGCCTGCAGTTGCGCGAGCGCCTCGGCCGGTTCTTCCAGAAACGCGAGAGTGGAGATGGCGACCAGTGAAATGTTCTGAATTTTTGCACGAGCTGACCAATTATTTGGACGGCGTCCTCGACGAAACTACCAAAGTCGAGTTGGAGAATCATCTTTCCTGGTGCCACAACTGCTACGTAGTTTGTGACACCACGAAGAAGACCATCGAGATCTACCGCGACTCGCAGCTCTACGAATTGCCTGAAGACCTCCGTTCTCGCCTTCGCTCCGCCATCATGACCAAGTGCCAGGAACATAAGAGGCGCGGGCCGCAGAGCGTGTAAGACAACCTTCTCGGACTTGAACTGGCAGCGCACCCGGCGCTCCGCTTGCTCCATCGCTTATAATGAACCACGCGCCCCGGGGTGTCCCATGTTGCGCTCGCGAAATGTACCTCTTCTTCTCTGGTTGTGGCCTTTCTGTCTCGCCTCAATTCTTGCTCACGGTCAGGCCAGCGATCCCGGGCAATTGCGGAAGGCGCCACCCACTGCGGCGTCACAGCCGGCAAACGACCAACCCGGACTGGATGCTCCGCCGCTTCCTCCCAACGCACCGCGCATTAGCAAAGACGCTCGCCTCGAAATTATCCGCAACTTTGAAACCCAGCTGGTGTATGCGCGGACGGCTTTTCCTATGGGCACCAAAGGACTGCTGCTGAAGGACGGAGTGATTACGCCCAACGGCAAAGAATTGCAGCAGGCGCTCACCCTTTGGGGGCCGGCCGTGAAGCCGGGCGATCCGGCGCACATCTCTTTTGTGCAGATCAAGGATGACCACATTCATTTCGAGATCAACGGTGGCCCGGTGCGTCGGAAGAAATGGTATCAGCGCGTGGAGGTCGGAGGGGCCTACGGTCAGCCGGATACAGGAGGGCCGGACGAGTCGCAAACCAATCCTCACGGTACCTTCGTGGACCTTTATTTCGACAACCATGTGCCTGAGATGACGGTGCAGCAAGTGCGGTCATTGCTGTATCCCGTGCTTGATTTCAACGCCCGGAATAAAGAGCAGGCTTACCTGGACACCGTGCCTCCCAAAGCGAAAGTAGCAATTCTGGCGCATCACGTTCTGGTGGGGATGAACGAGGAAATGGTGCTTTACGCCAAGGGTAAGCCACCGAAGAAAGTTCGAGAGCGCGACGGGGAGATTGAATACGAAGAATGGATTTATGGCGAGCCTCCGGCGGATGTGGATTTCGTGCGCATCGTGGGAGGCGAAGTGGTGCGCGTTGAGACCATGAAGGTCGACGGCGAAAAGATCGTACGCACGGAGAAAGAAATCATCTTGGCGCCGTCTGACGAAGACAAGAATAAAGAAGCGAAGAAAGAACCGTCTGAGCATCCCGCGAACGCTCCCACTTTGCGGCGTCCCGGGGAAGATTCGCAAGACGTGCCGAAGCCGGCGAATGGAGCCTCGCCACTGCCGCCCGCGACGCCTCAGGGGTCGCCCGAACCACCGAACGGGCCAAATGAGGTGGTGGCGACCCGGTAGCATTGGCTCGCTCGGTTCCTATTTCGCAGCTACCGCTGTCCCAACATCGGCGAAGGAGAACGCCAACGCTACGTTGGGAAACTCCTGGCCGTCGACTTCCACGTAGGGATAGACGAAATAGTTCAGCGGCTTGCTCTCTTGCGGCGGGCTGAGTCGCAGATCGCGGCCCATGCTGAACTGCATCCGGTTCACGTCGTGGGAGCCGAAGAAATAGTCGCGCTTCTCCTGGTGCTTCCACGCCTCGGAAATGTCCACGGGGATCCATCCTTTGCCGTCAATCCAGAAATCGGACCAGCAGTGGTATCCGGCAATCTCGGCGGAGTGTTTGTCGGCGGGCAATGGAAACCCGATCTCAAAGCGTGCAGGAATGCCCTGCGATCGAGCCATGGCGATGAACAGGGAATGAAAGTCGGTGCAGTTGCCTTTCTTGGCGTCGCAGGCATAGAGAACGTCACCGTGTCCCCACCCCGTTCCGGTCTTGTCGTAGCGCATGGCGGTGAACACGTAATCGTAGATGGCGCGGGCTTTGTCGAGCGGCTGGGTCAGCCCTTGGGTGACTTTAACCGCCAGATCAGCCGGAAGGCCGGTCACAGGAACAAGAACATCGGGCTGAAGGTCCTGTTGCTTTTCCGTGGACGAGAGGGAAGTTGCGACCAGATTCGCACTTTGTCCAATTGCCATACGCTCGTGGCGTATCACGTCGTATTCCACATCGAAGTGCAGTTCCGGCTGTGTAGATCCCGATGTCTCGGCGAAATAGATTTGGTTGCCGAATCTCGACTCGCTGATCTTTTTCAACGGCAGATCGCCTCGGGTCGAGATGACTTTCACTTCTTGATAAGCGTCGGACTGGGCCGCCGGAAACCAGATTTGGACTCTCTTGCCAGCGGAAAGATTCCTCACCGTGAAAGCGTAGTGAAACGTGAAGTGGCGGGAATCCTGGGCGAAGACGGACGGGGCGAAGACAAGAAACAGAGACGACAATACGCAAAGCTTGCGCAGCATGGGCGGCGTCCTTTCATGTTTTCAACGGAGAGCGATCAAATGGGAACTGGCTTTAAACGACACACGGGCGTCTTAGAGGGAGCGCCGTCAAGTGAAGCCGCGCTTGGGTGTGCGCATGAAAATGAGGATGCCGGAATGAATCCGGCGATGCGGTATTTTAGCAGAGCGCGAGCCGAAATCGCATGCCTCGGGGACGTGCTCCGTGTTCATCCGATAGAATCGACAACGTGCCAGTTGCTATCCAATGCCGCGATCTGCGCAAGACCTACGACGGCAAAGTCGAAGCCGTGCGCGGGCTGAACCTTGAGATCCAGACCGGAGAATGTTTCGGCCTTCTCGGTCCAAACGGGGCAGGGAAGACCACGACTATCGAAATCCTTGAGGGCCTGCTCGATCCGACTTCGGGCGAGGTGTCGATTTTCGGTCACTCCTGGCGCGAGAATGCGCGCGAGATGCGGGAGTGGCTGGGGATTTCTCTGCAGGAGACGCGCCTCTCCGAAAAACTCACGGTGCGGGAAACGGTCGAGCTGTTTGCCAGCTTCTATCGCGAACCGCGTTCGTGCGATGACGTGCTCGAGCAGTTGCAGCTTACCGAGAAGGCCGATTCCTGGGTGGGAAAGCTTTCCGGCGGACAGAGGCAGCGGCTGGCGGTCGCGACGGCGCTGGTGTGCAATCCGAAGATTCTTTTTCTCGACGAGCCGACGACCGGGCTCGATCCGCAGAGTCGGCGGCAGTTGTGGGACATCATTCGTGAATTTCAGCGAGCCGGCGGCACCGTGCTCTTAACCACGCATTACATGGATGAAGCCGAGCGCCTCTGCGATCGGCTGGCGATCGTCGATCACGGGCAGATCATTGCGGAAGGTTCGCCGCCGGATTTGATTGAGCGTCTGGGCGGTCATCATGTAGTTGAGTTTGCAGTCGGCACAAGAACGCCCGGGAAGTCGGACGGCGCGGCGCTCGAAGCCTGGCGCGGATTGCCGAGTGTGGAATCCGTTCGTGAGGATGATGGCATGGTGGCGCTGAGTGTGAAGGAGCCGCATTTGACGATCCCGGCGCTGCTGGATGCGGTCGGCAAGCAGGGAAGCGAACTGCAGCACCTGACCACGCGCCAGGCCAGTCTGGAGGATGTGTTTGTCCGGCTGACAGGGCGGCATCTACGGGAGGAATAAAGGTCGGATCGAGGCGATCGAGTGATTCTTTTATGAGTGTTGCTGAGCAAACACGCGTTGTTGAAGGGAGAGTTCCGAAGAAACTACCGCCGCGGCGCAACGGCCGCTGGGCGGGATATCTTCATCTCCTAATGGCGCGCATGCTCGAACTGAAGCGCGAACCAGAAGTCGTGTTCTGGGTATTCGTGTTTCCCCTATTGCTGGCGACGGGACTCGGAATTGCTTTCCGCAACAAGCCCGCGGACGCATCCTCAGTTGCCATCGTGTCTGAAGCAGGAGCGCAGCAGGCCGAGTCGTTGCTGCAAAAGTCTCCGCGCAGTGCGTCGTTCAAAGTCGAGTTACTGGATGGCGAGGCGGCGCGGAAAGGTTTCCGTCTGGGGAAATACGATCTCGTGATCGAACCGGACGGCGCCGGAGGACTTCGATATCGCTACGACCCGGCGCGTCCGGAAAGCGTGTTGGCACGATCGGAAGTGGATGATGCGTTGCAGACGGCAGCCGGACGCAAAGATATCGTAGCTACCTCTGTAGTCACTTCGTCGGAGCCGGGTTCCCGCTACATCGATTTCTTGATTCCCGGACTCCTCGGAATGAACCTGATGAACTCCGGCATGTGGGGCATCGGATTCGCGCTGGTCGACATGCGGCAACGCAAGTTGCTCAAGCGCTTCGTCGGTACACCCATGCGCCGCAGCGATTTTCTGCTGGCGCTGATGTCCAGCCGCCTGGTGCTGATGATCATTGAGATCGGGTTGCTGCTGACACTTGGTATCCTCGTGTTCCATATGAAGGTCCTGGGTTCGGTGTTCGCCATCCTTTTACTGGGTGCAGCAGGGGCCCTGTGCTTTGGCGGAGTCGGATTGGTGACCGCTAGCCGGGCGCAAAAGATCGAAAGCGTAAGTGGGCTTATGAATCTTGTCATGATGCCCATGTGGATTTTTTCCGGAGTGTTCTTCTCTTACGAACGCTTTCCTGCGGTGATTCAGCCACTGATCAAGGCGCTCCCTCTGACCGCTCTGAACGATGCGCTGCGGGCGAGCATTTTGGAAGGGACGCCGCTGATTCAGCAATGGCCGCGGCTGTTAGTGATGCTCCTGTGGGGTGGTATCTCGTTCGTGCTGGCTCTGAAGTGGTTTCGGTGGACTTAATCCGGCTGGCCAATCTTGCTTGTCAAACTTAGTGTTAGTTTCCGAAGCTTCGGCCTCGTCCGCAAGTCTTGGGAGAAGTTACGAACGAGGCCGGCTGCGGTGCTTGCGAAAACATCACTCTACTTATGACTTCACTAGCTTGGCGGCTGCTTTTCTGACTTTCGCCCAGCGTAGTCTCTGCGCTGCGGCGATTCGTCTGCGGGCGTCCTTGCTCAAAGTACGACCTGTCTTCTTGAGCTTCTTCCCGCCCGCATGGCCGAGAGCGTCAAGTGCCTTCCCTACCTGTCCCATTTCTTTTTCAAGGCGGGAATACTCCTTTTGCAGGGAAGCAACCACTTTGTGGATCATCATTGAATACCCCCTTGCAGACAAGGCTAACACGATAAGACATTTTCTCGATTCCTTCGATGACTCTAAGTCAGGCAGTTAGCCAGCGCCGATAGTCGACAAGAAACGCGGAGCCCGGCGAGCTTTTGTGGTTTGTTCGAAAGCAAACGCCAGGCGGATGAGTGTTGGTTCGCTCCAGGCGCGCCCGAAAAATGAGATGCCGACGGGCAGGCCAGAGATAAATCCAGCCGTTACGTTGATATTCGGATAACCCGCGACAGCCGCGGCGTTCGAGCTTCCGCCGGCAGAGTGGTCTCCGTTGAGAAGGTCGGTGAGCCAGGCCGGACCGCCGGTGGGCGCGACCATGGCATCAAGGCGGTACTTGTCCATGGTGGCGTCAATGCCCTCGGTGCGGGCCAGTCGGTGGTTCTTGTCGAGCGCGTCGAGGTACGCCTTTTCAGTTAGCGGACCTTTTGCTTCGGCTTTTAAGAACAAGTCCTGGCCGAAGTAGGGCATCTCTTTCTGCCGATTGCGGTCGTTGAAGTCGATGATGTCCTTCAATGTTCGCACTGGGGCATTTGGGCCGAGGCCCGCGAGATAGTTGTTGAGATCCGCCTTCAGTTCGTACATGAAGACCAATAGCTCGCTTTCATCGAACTTACCCAGAGTTTCAACGTCCGCGGGATCGACCAGCATGGCTCCCTGTTTCTTCATCGCATCGAGAGATTGTTCCATGAGAGCGTCGACGGCTTCACTGAAGCCGAAATACTTTCTGGCGACGCCGATTCGGGCGCCTTTGAGTCCGTTGGGGTCGCAGAATTGGGAGTAGTCGGTGAAAGACATGCCTTGACTGGCTGCCGTATCGGAGTCCCGGGGATCGACCCCGGTGAGCGCGCCTAACAGAATCGCAGCGTCGCGAACTGTGCGGCACATCGGCCCGGCGCCATCCTGGCTGTGAGAGATGGGAATGATTCCGCTCCTGCTCACCAGACCGACCGTCGGCTTGATCCCGGCAAGTCCGTTCGATGAGGATGGACAGACGATGGAACCATCGGTTTCAGTGCCGATCCCCACTGTGCAAAGGTTGGCCGATATGCCTGCCCCCGTGCCAGAGCTCGAACCGCAAGGATTGCGATCCAGGACGTAGGGATTGAGGGTGAGGCCGCCGCGGCCGCTCCATCCGCTGGTCGAGTGGCTGGAGCGAATGTTCGCCCACTCACTGAGATTCGTCTTGCCCAGGATTACCGCGCCGGCGCTGCGCAGCTTCTGTGCCACAAAAGAATCTTGCTGGGGCTTCGAACCGACCAGGGCGAGCGAACCGGCGGTGGTCATCATCTGGTCCGCGGTGTCGATGTTGTCTTTGATCAGCACGGGGATGCCGTGCATCGGGCCACGCGCACCTTTGGCTTTGCGCTCCTGGTCGAGGGAGTCAGCAATCGCTAAAGCGTCGGGATTCAGTTCGAGAATGCTATTGATAGCGGGACCTTGCTTGTCGATCTCTGCGATGCGAGCCGAGTACTTTTCCACCAGAGAGCGGGCCGTGAACTTGCCAGACTTCATTCCATCCTGCAGATCGGCGATGGTAATTTCATCGAGCTCGAAGGGTCTGATTTCTTGAGCAGGGACTGCGGTCGCAGTCTCTCGCGCGGCGCCCAGCGCGGGATAGAGCGGAGTCAGTGTCGCGGCTGCGCTCCCGATCAGAGTGGTCTTAAGGAACGAACGGCGGTTGGCCGCAAGATACGCTTCTTTTCGGGGCATGATGAGGGCTGTCCTTTATTAGTCGTGAAGAATGGCGAATCGCAACCACTGATACTAATCCATAAACTCAACGTGCCACCAAGTCGTGCACGGTGAGAAGGTCGGTCGGGGTTAAAAGGCGAGACTGGGATTCGCGTGGCTATGCGCGCTTGTTCTTGGCAGATGATCTTCCCCTGGCAGCTCCAACCTTCATTGGCGGAATCATTGCCGCCGTAAAAAGATGTTGCTCGTCGTCATAGGGATTGTAAATATCGTCGGGATACCAGGTGCCGGTGAACAGATCTCCTTGTCTTGCGACTGTGCAACGCTGCACATGAACACTGTCGACGAAGGTATGCTTGATGTCGGGAGCGCCCCAGTCCCCGCCCCAGATAAGGCCGCTGCTCTGCGCGAGTTGTCCCAGGAAGGAAAAGTCGCCCTTCCACGAAGGCTCTCCGCCCACCACGCGGACGATGTCGCACGCCAGGCCGTAGTGGTGCACGCCCACCGCCCGAAGCTTGGTCGCGCCCTGGTTGAAGAGTTCCTGCTGGCGATCCTGGCTGCGATAGGTTTCGTAGATCATGATCGCAATTCCCATCTGCTGCGCCGCGGAAATTACGCTCTCAACCAGCCTGCGAGTCGTCGGTTCGAGCAGGGAAGGGTCGCTGACACGCGTCACCGAGTCAAAGAGCGGGTCTTGCGAGATCACATCGGTGTAAAAGTTTCCCGTAGAGATACCTCTCAGCATCCGAGAGCCTAGTCGGCAGGCTTGATGCCAACGGCGCTATAAAGTTCGGCGCTTTTGTACACTACTCCATTCTTCATCACCAGCCGGCAGCGACGAATGTCGCTGATGTGTTCGGCAGGATTTCCTTCTACCAGCACCAGGTCGGCTCGCTTTCCCGGCGCAATCGAGCCCAGGTCTTTCTCTTGTTTTAGAAGCCGGGCCGCGTTGAAAGTCGCGATCTGCAGTGCTTTCGCAGGCGGAATTCCCGCTTCGACCTCAAGCTCCAATTCACGATGCAACATGATTCCGGCCGTCGCATCGGTTCCAGCCAGTATCGGAATGCCGGCGTCGTACATTCGCTTGGTCATCCGCAACATGGCTTGATACGAGTCTTTGTAGAGCTGATCGTTCTCCTTAGTCACCTGGAGGCCGCCGGTGTAAGCGCCGCGTTGAACCTGTGCGGGCAGCCGGTTCAGCACGGGGGCGAAATCCGGAGAAACCTCACCGGGGCGTCCCGTGAACATTCCCTCGAAAGTAGCTAAGGTGACGTCCACAGTGGTGTGATGCTGCAGCAGCAGTGCGATGAAATCGTTGACTTGTTTCGACTGCAGGTCGAGCTTGGCAGCGTTGGCGCCCACAGCCGTAAACCGCTCCGGAGTGCGAGTGTCTTTGACCTTGTCCGCGAGAAAGTTGAGGAAGATGAAATTGATGTGTTGTATTTCGTCGGCGCCGTCTTCTACAAATTGGCTCGCGATCATGCCGTTGGGAATGTGACCGCTCACGCGCAATCCGCGGGCATGGGCCGTCTTCACGATTCCGGGTACGAAATCAGGATTAAGTGAGCTATAAAGCTTGATCTGAATGTAGCCCAGGTCGGCATAACGGTTGACCGCAGCCTGTGCCTGTTCAGCCGTATCGGCGTACAAACCGGTTGGAGCCTGAAATGGGCCGTGTCCGTCGATAAAGCCGGATTTCCAGACGCGAGGACCGATCGCGCTTCCGTTCTCCCACCGGTCTTGCAAATGCCGGAGTTCGTCAATGTCATTTCCCATGTCGCGAACGGTAGTTACGCCGCTGGCCATGTTCAAGATTCCATCCCCAGCCTGGGCGTGAGCATGCATGTCAAACAGGCCGGGCACGAGCGTCTTACCAGTTCCGTCGATGATCTCAGCGTCTTTGGGAACATTGATAGACGAAAATGGACCCACCATCACAACCCGTTCACCCTGGATCACAACCGTCTGGTCTTCTCGAACAACGGCCTGCTCGGAATCGAACAGGCGCACATGCTCCACGGCAACCGGATGTTCCGGGTGCCGAGCCAGTTCATGAGCCAGGCGTGCGTAGCGTTCGTCGAGAGCTTTGCGGTCGAGGGCATAGAGCTGATCGTTTGTATCCTCCCAGCCTTCTCGAAGAAATGCGAACCACTTGCCCGGGAACCCGAAAAAACGCTGATCATCATCAAGCCACACGGTTTGCGGTTCGAAGGAGAGTCCGGTGATCGCATACTCGGTCAAGTGCAATTTCTGCCCGTGACTTTCGACGGTCACGTCGGTCATTCGTTCCAGTCTGGCTTCGCCCGCCGGGAACAACCTGACGGGGCCATCTTTCGCGCGTAACAGCGCCCCTACCAGCAGAGCAGACTCGACGGATGGCCCGTTGATGCTGACGTAGAACCCCGGTGCCGAAGCCTGTCCGTTCTCCGAGGTGCTCTTCCAATGACCTACCCCGCCTTCGACGGAGAAATGTTCGTCAACCGGAGCCTTCAGGTAGTCATTGCCGGTTATGTCCAGCCGCAGCGGTGACCCGTCTGGGGCGATTGCGTAATGCGCCTCGATCTTGGGGCCGCGGCCACGGTCGTTGAACTCGAATGTAGAGTCGATGTGCCCGCCCGGGCCGTAGGTGTCCACCTCGCTTCCAACGGACTTGGCGTTGCTCACGACCGTGTAGCGCAGCGTTTGCGGAGTCGAAGCATCGGATGCCCACAAAAGAGGTGAGGCAATGGCGAAAACGGCGAGCGGGACGAGACGAATTCTGAACATGGCCCTGTATTGTGCTCCACCGATCAACGGGGAAGCAAATGTTGATTTCCCTGCACTTATACCTTCGAGGCGTCGCGCGTTCCCGAGGTAGAGAAGCGGCGTGCAAGATTTCTTGGCGGATTCCCAGTTGATGGTGTTACAATAAAACACAGCTAAGTTTGACTCACGAGCAACTGAAGGTCGGTATCGCCAACCAGCGTCACCCCCTCACTAGCAGCGAATCTTCTCAGCACAATCCAAAGAAACAGAATAGGACTATCAACAATGGCAGAACAAGGAACAGTGAAGTGGTTTAACGACGCCAAAGGCTATGGCTTTATCAGCCGTCAGAATGGCGAGGACGTTTTCGTTCATTTCTCCGCGATTCAAGCGGGCGGCTTTCGCAGCCTGCAAGAAGGACAAACCGTGCAGTTCGACGTGACCAAAGGCCCCAAGGGCTGGCAGGCGGAGAACGTCCAAGCTGTCTAAATGACCGCTTTGCAGTGAGAACAAGGTGCCCGTGATTCGCAAGAATCACGGGCATCTTTTTGTCTGGACTCAGGACTCTTGCCGCGCCTGCTGCACCATCTCGACCAGAACTTTTCTAGCTTGTCCCGGATCGCGCACTTCCCGCAGAAACGCGATGCGCGTACCCTTCATCCCCTCAGCGGTTTTCAGGCGAACATGAAAGCCGAGTCGATCCACGGCGGTCATAGCCGCTTCCTGACACTCGATGCCGGCAAACATCCGGGCCAGCAGGATTAGCGCATCTTTGTGGTCGGTATTCATGTGTTCAATGATTCCCGCCGCGGCATCAGCCAGCGGGTCGGGCTGTGCCTGCGTGTAGTCCGATGCCTGCACCCAGCCCATTACGCCGAATCCGCCCACGTAGTAAACATCCAGGACGTCCATGCGGTAAAAAGAGAAGTCCTCAAAGTCCACCCAGTACTTGCTGTTGGCGTAACGCTCGAGGTACAGTTGGCGCGCGTCCGCCACCTCCCCCTTCGCGATCGTTAGAACATTTCCCATCACTGTCACGCGCGAGGCCCCCAGAGGATCTCCGCTGGAATCCGGTTGAGTAACCAGCAAGCTGGCACGCGAATCCGCTTGCAAATTCTGCGTGTGCATCGCCATGGTGCTGATTAAAAATATAGGACGACCGGACGGGTCCAGCCCATAGGGCATCACCGATCCGAAAGGGAAGCCCGGCTGCTTCCGAGATAGAGTGGAAAGGCTGCCTATGCGTCCCAGGTGCACCAATGTTCGCGCGCGCTCGGAGAATGAAGGTTCCGGAATGATGGCCTGATCGCCGCTGGCGCCCGGGCCCGCGTGTTTTCTGGATGAAGATAAGGAAGACACAGTTTTGCTCCTTGTGCAGTCTAACCGAGACGAAGATCGAGCGGATTGTTTCCCGCAGGTCCGAGTGCTAAACTTTGGTTGGCTCAGACAGGTTTTGCCCATCTCCAGCCTGTGAGCGGGAGTAGTTCAGCGGTAGAACGCCAGCTTCCCAAGCTGGATGTCGCCGGTTCGATCCCGGTCTCCCGCTCCATCTTCGCCGTCGTTCTGCGGTCCATTGGATCTCCCCGTTCCATCGCTCGGCAGCAATCGCGGACCAGTTGCCACACCTTAGGTAGTAAAATAGCTTCCCATCCCGCTTTGCGATAGTTTGCCCGGGTCCAACAGACACATTTCTCGAAACGTGGAGGTAGCATTGGCTCTCACGATTACAGGTCTTTCTAAAACTTATCCGAACGGCGTAAAGGCGCTCAAGAATCTCTCCTTGTCAATCGGCAACAGCATGTTTGGCCTGGTAGGACCCAATGGCGCCGGCAAAAGTTCCCTGATGCGAACCGTCGCCACGCTCCAGGACCCGGACTCAGGCTCGATCAACCTCGATGGCATTGACGTGCTTCGCCAGAAAGACGAGCTCCGCCGCATCTTGGGTTACTTGCCACAGGAGTTTGGCGTTTACCCCAAGATTTCGGCGCTGGACATGCTTCGCCATCTCGCCGTCATGAAAGGTATTACCTCTTCGTCCGAGCGCAAAGAAACCATCGACGCACTGCTCCAGCAAACCAATCTCTGGGACGTTCGTAAGAAAGCGCTCTCCACTTTTTCCGGCGGCATGAAACAGCGCTTCGGCATCGCTCAGGCTCTGCTCGGCAATCCCCGGTTGATTATTGTCGACGAACCCACGGCTGGCCTGGACCCTGCCGAACGCAATCGGTTCCTGAACCTGCTCTCGTCACTGGGCAGCGACCGCACCGTCATCCTGTCAACCCATATCGTCGACGACGTCCGCCAACTCTGTCCGCGCATGGCGATCATTGCGCAGGGCGAGTTGCTGCTGGAGGGTGCACCGAGCGATACCCTGGAGGCCCTCAAGGGCAAGGTCTGGTCGAAAGTGGTCGCTACCGACGACGAGCTGCGCGCCCTGGAGACCGAGCTCCATGTGATCTCCACTCACCTCGTTGGCGGACACCACGAGGTGCGCGTTTACGCGGATACTTCCCCCGGCAACGGTTTCGGCCCCGTCGATTCCGACCTTGAAGATGTTTATTTCCTCAACCTTTCGCAGCAAGCCAACGTCCGAATTAATGCCTCGTAACCTTATCGTTTAGCACAGTGGGAGGAAGATCTGACATGGCGCTCTTTTGGGAGTTCTTCACCTTCGAACTCAAGTACCGCTTCAAGAGTCTCTCGACGTACATGTACTTTCTGCTCTGGCTCGCGTTTTCCTTTCTTTCCGTTGCTTCGGAAAATTTCGGCCCCATCGGGAACAGCAACGGGAAGGTCCTGCTGAATGCCGCGTATGCCAACGCCTACAACAATATCGGAGCCGCGCTATTCGGCATCATCGTCATCGCTGCGATTTTCGGGACGGCGATACTTCGCGATTTTCAGCGTGACACCTACCAGATTCTTTTTACCCAGCCCATCTCCAAGTTCGCCTACCTCGGAGGGCGCTGGGCTGGCTCCTTCGTCACAACTGTCTTCGCCTTTTCCGGCATGATGGTGGGCACCTTCCTCGGCACTTTCGCGCCCTGGGCCGACCACACTCGCATCGGTCCGAATCATCTCTGGGCTTACCTTCAACCATTTCTCTCCATCCTGGTCGTCCAGATATTCTTTATTGGCTCGGCTTTTTTTGTGGTCTCGGCCCTTACCCGCAAGATCTTCGTGGTCTATCTGCAGGGTGTTGCCCTGTTCATGTTGTACGTGATTGGCATCACTGTCTTTTTCGCGACTCGTTCACTCGAACGCTTCTGGTCAGGCATTTTCGATCCCATCGGCCTCGTCTTGTTCAATGACGTCACCCGTTATTGGACCGTCATCGAAAAGAACACGCTTTTCGTCACCTGGTCGCCCGCGCTAGTCAACGGCGTCTTCCTTTACAACCGCCTGTTCTGGCTTGCGTTGGGTGTTCTATCGCTGATCTCGGTCTGGGCCCTGTTTCCGATGTCCGTGGAAGCGCTGACCGCGCGCTCCCAAGGCCGCCGCGCCGCTAAAGCCAAGGAACAGGAACTCGCGGAAGCCGCGCCCGTCCGCTCGGTCGTCGCCGCTCGCCTCCCTCGCGTCCGTCAGGCATTTACTCTTGGCACTACCTTCGCCCAATACCTTTCTCTGTCCCGCCTTCGCCTTCGCAGCATTCTCCGCGATGTAGTGTTCTGGGCAATCGTCGTCCTGCTGCTCGCGTTCGGCATCAACAACGGCTATTTCGCCGGCCGAGTCGCAGAAATCGACGTCTGGCCCGTCACCTACCTCATGGTTCAGGCAGTCGAGGGTAGCGCTCTGCTTTTCCTCTTCATTATTGCGGGACTCTACGCCGCAGAGTTGCTCTGGCGTGAACGCGATACACACTTCGATGGCATCCACGATGCTCTACCCATGGGAGAGGCCATCGACTGGCTTTCGCGCCTCACGGCGGTTGCCGTCGTCGAACTGATTCTTCTCGCCTTCGCCATGCTGATCGGCATCGTGATGCAAACCGCAGCCGGGTATCATCATTACGAGATTACGCAATACCTGAAGGAGCTCTACGTCGTAACCTTTCCGCAGGTATTGACGTTCATCCTGCTGGCCCTCTTCGTTCAGACCCTGGTCTCGAATAAATTTCTGGGCTATGGCATCCTGATCGGCATTTTTGTGCTCATGCCCATCCTCTACAACTTTGGCTGGGAAAACACGTTGTACCTCGTCGGCCAGACTCCCGCCTACACCTACTCTGACATGAACGGCTACGGCCACTTCGTCCCGGCGCTGTTCTGGTCGATCACTTACTGGCTGGCGATCTCGGCCGTCCTGGGAGTAGTGTCGATCGCTTTCACCCGGCGCGGCGCAGAAGATTCCCTGCGCGCCCGCTCCCGGCTGGCTCTTCGGCTGGCTCCTCGCCTCGCCCCGATTGCGATTGTTTTCGCCCTCATCGCCGCCGGATCCGGATCCTGGTACTTCTACAACACCCACGTGCTCAACGAGTACCTCGACTCCAAGGCCCGCCGCGGCATCCAGGCCGACTACGAACGCAAGTTCAAACAATACGAAAACCTGCTGCAACCCAAAGTCACGGCCGTCGACGCGACCGTCAACATCTATCCCGACCGCCGCTCTTTCGACGGAAACGTTCGCATCACGCTCGAGAATAAAACGAACCAGCCGATCCCGCAGATTCACGTTACGGATCTCAGGCAGTCGGTCAGCAACCTCCAATTTGATCGGCCGTTCCACCTTGTCAGTTCCGCGCCGCGCAACCTCTACTCCATTTACGCACTGGAAAAGCCTCTGGCGCCCGGAGAAACCATTACACTCACCTGCAACGTCGGTCATCAAACCCGCGGCTTCCGCGATGGCAACGAGCCGGCTGAGTTCGCCTACAATGGCACCTTCTTCGACTCCGAGTACTTCCCGTTTATCGGCTACAACACAAGCGTCGAAGTAGATGATCCCCGCCGCCGCCGCGAAGAGCATCTTCCGGCTCTCGAAGAAATGGCTCACCGCGGCGATCCGATCCACTCCGTTAACAACGTTTTCTTCCGCGGGGAGTCCGACTGGATTACCTACCACACCGTGGTCAGCACCTCAGCGGACCAGATAGCCATCGCCCCTGGATACCTGCAGCGCGAATGGCAAGCCAATGGCCGGCGCTTCTTCGAATACAGCATGGGCTCCACGCACATTCTGGACTTCTTCTCCTACATCTCCGCTCGTTACCAGTCTCGGAAGGAGGCTTATCACGGGCCCAATGGTGATGTCGCTCTCGAGGTCTCCTACGATCCCGCGCACACCTACGACATCGACGACATGCTCGCCAGCTCCCGTGCTGGCCTCGACTACTATCAACGTATCTACAGCCCCTACCAGTTCAAGCAGTACCGCATTTTTGAGTTTCCCCGTTACCGCACGTTCGCCCAATCCTTCCCCAACACGGTTCCATATTCCGAAGGCATCGGCTTCATCGGCCGGGTGAAGAAGGCCACCGATATCGATTTCACCTACTTCGTAACTGCCCACGAACTCGGCCATCAATGGTGGGGGCATCAGCTCATCGGTGCCGATGCCGAAGGCTCCAACATGATGTCGGAAAGTCTCGCGGAGTACTCTGCCTTGCAGGTCATGGCGCACAAGTACGGCCGCGATCTGATGCATCGCTACCTCCGCCACGAGCTTGATCGCTACCTTCGCGGCCGCGCCAGCGAAATCCGCTACGAGCCTCCACTCGCCCTCGTGCAACGCGAAGACTACGTCTGGTACCAGAAGGGTGGACAGATTCTCTACACTCTTGCCGACTACATCGGCGAAGATAAACTCAATTTAGCGTTGCACAATTTCCTCATGCAATACCGCTATGCCAACGCCAACAACCAGGTCGACGCCAGTCTCGGCAAAGACGGCGCATCCGGTTCCTCCGAAGCCATCGACACTTCTTACCCCGATACTCGCATGCTGGTTGATGCCATTCGTGCTCAGACTCCTCCCGAGCTTCAGTATCTGGTGGATGACGGTTTCAACCGCATCGTCCTTTACGACAACAAAGCGGTCTCTGCCACTTCGCAGAAAATGCCGGACGGAAAATACAAGGTCACCCTCGAGGTTGAGGCACGCAAGATGCAGGCCGATGGGAACGGCGCGGAAACTCCCATGCCCCTCGCGGATTACATCGAGATCGGCGTTTTCAGTGGAAAAAAGGACGAAGAGAAACCGCTGTACCTCAAGAAAGAAAAACTCACCGACGAACACAAGACCTTTGTGATTGTCGTCGACCAAGAGCCTACGCTGGCGGGCATTGATCCCTACAACAAGCTGATTGATCGGAATGCCGATGACAACATGATCGACGTCGTTAAGCAATGAACGCTCGCGTTTCTGTGATGCTTTAACAATGTCGGGACGGTCACGCAAGACCGCAGGGTTCTAGTGGGTGTTCAGGTCTCCGTAGTAAACGAAGCTAGAGAGCGCTACCTGGTCGTTGCCGGGTATATAGAAGCCAAACTTACCCAGGCTCAGATTAGCGCCGGGCTGCGTCCAGCGATCGAGGACGGTCACACTGTCACCGTGCTTGATTTGGTTGACGAGTTCCGTGGGGCTGACCCGGATTAGGAGCGTGCGAAAGCTTTTCTTGTCACTTTTATCGGGAACTATAATCTCGTTCGTTTTCTCGCCGTTGCGAATGACAATGCGGTAGAAGTTGTCGTCATCGATTTGGAAGAGGACGTAGTTCTTGGGATCGCTGTAGTTGAGGACCCACTGCAAGCGGTGGCCCTTGGTAGGCATCGCGGAAAAAATAAAGGTGCCCGAGGCCGGCACGACCCCGTAGAGGACGAAGTCCCCTCCTTTGCGAGTGAACGAATCTCCCTCATGCTTCCATGCCCCGGGGTCATCCCACTTCGACATACCGCTCGGGGCGAGAGACAGATCCAACGCCTTGGATTGGCCGGCGACGACTTCGAGCGTCGCCGAGCGCGTCAGCCTTTCGGCGGTTCGCGCAGTAAGAGTGTAAGTACCGGGGGCAAGATTGAGCGGGACACCACTACTCACCATTTTCAGAAAACCACCTTTCACGATCGCAACATTAGCGTCGGCGGGCGCGAACGTAATTTTCAATTCGCCGAGCGCGGATTCCGGAGCGGCCTCCAACGCGGCATCCGCAGCAGACAGAGATATGGTTCCGCCGGCATCGAAGTGTTTCCTGAACTGCCGGGGCTTGAATCGCTCGTGGCGCAGCTCGACGGTATGGTCTCCGGGATTAACGGTCGAGACGGAGAGCGTGCCATCGGGCTGAATAGTGCCGACGGGAGTTTGATCGACGAGGACCGCGATTCCGGGAGTGCCGCCTTGGACGGTCAGCGAGGCCAACCGAGGCTGCGATGGGGGCTGCGGTTGAGGCTGCGGCTGCGGTCGGAGGTTGAAGATAAGCCTCGCCTGTTCGCCCATGCGAATGCGGATCTTCTGCTCGGGAGGATCCTGGAAGCCGCTCTTCGAGACTCGTACAACGTAGTCCCTGAGCTCGAGATTCGGCAGGCGCAACTGGCCGGCTCGAGTGAGTTGCGGTTGAAGATTTCCGTTGAGAAAAACTCTTGCGTCGTCTTGACCGGCAACGACAAGAAGCGTTCCCACATTGTGACTGGAGTCGGCGCGCGGCTGATCGTCGGGCCCAACTTCGGGTGTCGCCTTTCCGGTGTACGCCTCGGAAGAAGTGCGCAAGGCCGGCAGAGACGGTTCGGGGGCTGTTTGCGCCGGTGCAGGTTGTGCGGGAGCTGTTTGTGCGGGAGTTGCTTGTTCTGGAGTAGCCTGCGCGGGGGCAGGGACGTCGGTGGCAGAGACCGCGGGAGCAGTTGATTGAGTCTTCGCCACCGCGGCGTAATGTCTTCGCGTGAAAAAAAACGTCACCGTGACGAGGATGATCGCGGCGGCGGAGATCAGGATCAGCATTGTGGAGTTTGAACTGGCGGGCTGTTTAGGCCGGGATCGTCGAGATGTGGCTTTGCCTGCCGGTTCGGAAGGCTCCGCGGCGGGAGGAGTGTCGGATTGGGACGGAATCGCTGGGACTAGACTCGCCGGCGCAATGCTGGCAGTATCCTCGCGCAGACGAACCTTCCTTGGCGCAGCCTCGCTCGGCGGAACTTTGCTGGGCGGAACTTTGCTGGGCGGAACCATGCTGGCCGGAACCATGCCGGCCGGAACCATGCCGGCCGGAGCCATGCCGCCCGGAGCCATGTCTCGCGGAACTTCGTCGGGCGGAGCGGTGACGGTCGGAACGTTTTGAGGCGCGACCGAACTGGGCGAAACAATGGCCCTCGGAACGTTCTGGGATGGAACAGTGCTTGCCGGAACAGGGCTTGGCGGAGCAGGATTTGCCGTAACAGAGTCTGGCGGAATCTGGCCGGTAGCTTCGCGTGATGCCTCCGGAGCACTGGGGCGCGGAACATGAAGAATTAAAGTCGCACCTTTGCCGCGCGGCGAGGCGGCAGAACCCTCCCGAGAGACTAATCCTAAGCGAAGGAGCAAGGCATTCGCGATGGACAAGATTTCGCCATCTGTCCAGTACTTGGCGGCCATCGCTTGGATGCGCACGGCTAATGCTTGTTTTGCGGCAACGTCGGTGGCCCCATCGATTTCGCGCTGCAGGCGCCGTAAGTCTTCCAAGTCGCCGCGGCGGGCCATACGTCGCCGGGAATCCTGGTCGCGCTGGATTTCATCCTGGATCACCAGCAACTTCGGATCGTGGGGATGAACCGCCAATCCCTCTGCTACCCAAGCCAAGGCTGCAAATGGATCGCTGGAGGCCTGCAGCCTCCGCGCTCGCGCAACCCAGTCCTCCACCGAGCTCGCTTCTTTCCTTGCAACGATCAGGCCGAGGATGGTTTTCGCCGTGGGATGGGCGGGGTTCAAGTTGAGGGCCTGATTGGTTAGCGTCTCGGCTTCCAGCCAATCGGTTTCCACAACGGACTCCGCGTGCTCGACCAGGGCATTGGCCAGAATGGAGCGGGCGAGAGAATTGCGTTTATCCAGTTCATAGGCTTTGCGCAAAACCTGAATCGCTTCTGCGGACTTCCGCTGCGCGAACAGTTCCTGGCTTTCGGTGATAAGGCGGTTAGCTTCGGCATTGCTCTTGACGCCATCCTGGGCGAGCTTTTCCAGTTCGGACAGCTCGGGATCGTTGGGGAATTCCGCCGCTGTGCCTCGCAACAAATCCAGGGCGCGAGAGTAGTCGCCCGAACGCAGATAGATCTTGATCTGCTCGACGAGCCGCGTTTTGGATTCGGTGCGGGTTTGCTGGTCCCGTGTTTTCTCCAAGAGCTCTAACCTCTAAGGTCAAACCTGGCCGAGGATTTGCCGTACCTCGTAACCGCCTGCCAATTCTCCTGCTGAAGAGGAGATTTTCACGGCGCACCCCGCTATGCGGGGACCTCAAAATCTTACTTGATTGGGCGGAAAAGGCTAGTGTCCTAGTAGTTGCGTCGCTGGCTGTCTCGGCGGCCGGGATACTGGGACAAGCTCCATCGCGGAAATGCTCCTCGGCACGCACCCGGTTAAACGCTTATAATGGACTTTTCATGACCGATCGCAAGATTGAGCCTCCCTCGATGTCGGAAGTCTGTGCGCGCGTCAGACACCTCGGATATACGCTTTCTGGACGGGTTCGCCTTTATGGCGAGGAGTTTCAAGTGGTCTCAGATCCTTTTCCAGAGGCGGATGGCATCGCCGTTCGGGTTACAACCAAGAAAGACTCTAGAATCCGCGTGTTGCAGCTTCCCGCGACCGTTCTCCAGAGCGTAAGAGGACGGCGGGTCAATAACGCCGCCTGACTCAAGGTCCGCCAAAACGGGCCCCCGATGCCCCCCGCGAGGCGTAGTTAAGATTTTGATTCCAACAATCGAAATTATTCATCCAAGGAGACTGGCGGTAACTTGACGCTGTTGTCAGGTTCGGCCTACTATTCTCAGTAGCATGATCAGTTTCAGCAATCCTCGTCAGATGTGTATGTGTGCATGTTGTTGTTGTGCATGCGTGTGTTCTGGCGCAGGGAGGTTGCTGACTTAAGAGTTTCATAACTTTCAGCACTTATAGCCCACCGCCAGAGAGCATCTGGCGGTGGTTTTTTTTGCGGCAAATCAGTTAAGGCGAATCAGTTTATGGCAAGTCATCCCATGGCAGGTCCAGTCAAAGAAACCAAAGCGCAAAAGGTAGAGCGCCTGAAGCGCGCGATGAATCCATGGGAGGGTCTCGCGGAGATTCGCCGTTTCGCGCGAGAAGGCTTCAACTCGATTCCGCCCGAGTGGATTGGGACCTATTTTCGCTGGTGGGGTGTCTACACGCAGGGCGATGGGGCCGGGGTAGTCGGCGGCAAAGACGGCCAGGGACTGGCGTTGCCGTTCTTCATGCTGCGGATTCGCATTCCGAATGGCCTTTTGCGATCGGATCAGCTGCGCGCCATTGCCAACCTGACCAGCCGTTACGCCCGCGGCATCGCCGATCTCACGGTGCGGCAAAACATTCAGCTGCACTGGGTCACAATCGAGGCTCTGCCGGATGTGCTCGAGGAACTTTGGCGTGTCGGCCTGAATACGATGGGAGCCTGCGGCGATGTGACTCGCAACATTACCGGCTGCCCCGTCGCCGGCGTAGATGCGGACGAGATCTGCGATGCGTCATCCCTCGCGCTAGAAGTAGATCGAATGCTGGCCGGAAACGCCGAGTTCTACAACCTGCCCCGCAAGTTCAAGATTTCTATCACCGGATGCCGCGTCTGGTGCCCTTATCCGGAGATTAACGATGTCGGCCTGACTGCGACTGAGCGCGTGTTCAAGGGAAAGTCTGAGATTGGTTTTGGCTTGCGCGTAGGCGGCGGACTTTCTACCGAGCCCTACCTGGGCGCTCCGCTGAATGCGTTCGTGCGCTCGAACCAGGTTCTGCCCGTGATCCGGGGAATTGCCGAGCTTTTTCGCGACTCCGATCAGCTCCGCGAGCACCGCGAGCGGGCGCGGTTGAAGTTTCTTTTCCTGAGGCACGGTTGGACTCCGCACGACTTCCAGCAAAAGCTCGAACACCGGATCGGGTTTCAGCTCGACCCCGCCGAACCCGAACGGCCGCCGGTCGACGTTTACCGGGATCACATCGGCATCCACGCACAAAAGCAGCCGGGTCTCTGCTATGTGGGGGCCACGGTTCTGCGCGGCCGGATCACGCCCGAGCAAATGCACGCCGCGGCTGACTTGGCCGACCGCTTCGCGAGCGGCGAATTACGCACCACCAACATGCAGAACCTGTTGATCGTGAACGTTCCGCGGCTACAGGCTGACGATTTAGCAAAAGAGCTGGGGGCGATCGGACTCCCAGTCAGCGGATCGCCGTTTTGGCGCGGAGCTATTGCCTGCAGCGGAACAGAGTTCTGCAAGCTGGCGATCACCGAGACCAAGAGTTTCTCACGCTGGCTGGTGGAAGAGTTGGAAGAACGCCTGCCCGGCTTCGATCAACACCTGAAACTGCACGTCACCGGTTGCCCTAACAGTTGCGGGCAACACTGGATTGCCGACATCGGAATCGAAGGCAAGAAGATCAAAGCCAACGGACGCGTGGTGGATGCCTACTACTTCTGCCTGGGCGGGGCGCTCGGCCTGAATCAGGCGATCGCCCGGCCGGTCGGTTATCGCTGCCCCGCAACCGAGGTTCCGGAATCGATCGAGCGTTTGCTGCGGCGATACCTGGCAGATGGCAGGCCGGGTGAGAATCTGCGGCGATTCTTCGCTCGTCACAGTGACACAGACCTGCGGAATTTTCTGGCAGGAGAGTTCGTGGAAGCGGTGGCCCGCGATCTGCCCGAGGGACGAGTGCCGAGCAGCGTGGAAGGTTAAACGAGGACGTTAAACGATAAATATGAGCAGCTTGTTTCCAATGTTCGTGAAACTCGAAGGCAAACGTTGCCTTGTAGTCGGCGCCGGTAAGGTCGGCGAACCCAAGATCGGCGGCCTCCTCGAAACCGGTGCGCGTGTCCACGTGGTCGCTCTGGAAGCTTCCGAAGCGGTCCGTCAGTGGGCCAGGTCCGGAAGGATCACGCTTGAGGTCCGCGCCTTTACTCCAGCGGATCTCGACGGAACTTTTCTGGCGATAGTGGCCACCGCGTCGCGTGATCTGAATAGCTCCATTTATCACCAGGCGCAGCAGCGGGGAATTCTGTGCAACGTAGTCGACGTTCCGGAGTATTGCGATTTTTACTATCCCGCCGTGGTGCGCCGGGGCGACCTTCAGATTGCAGTCTCTACGAATGGGCAGAGTCCTTCGCTGGCGCAAAAGCTTCGGCAACAACTGGAACGGCAGTTTGGTCCTGGATATGCCCGGTGGGTTGCGGAACTGGGTGAGACGCGAAGGCTGGTGTTGGCCAGCGATCTCGACCCGAAGCGGAAGAGTGATCTGCTGCATTCGCTGGCGAGCCGCGAGGCTTTGAAGGCGGCGCTGGAGGAAGAGTCGGCGAAGAACGAAGACGACAGGAGGGTAACGGTATGAACGGAAAGGTGTACCTGGTGGGCGCGGGTCCGGGCGATCCCGAACTGCTGACTGTGAAGGCGCTGCGACTGCTGCGGACGGCCGACGTTGTGCTGTATGACGACTTGGTCACGCCCGAAATCCTGAACCTGATTTCGCCCGCCGCCGAAGTGCAGAACGTGGGCAAGCGGTGCGGCAGCAAGACTATCCGGCAGGAAGAGATCAATTTTCTAATGGTCGCGCGCGCTGCTTCAGGACAGCAGGTAGTGCGACTAAAGAGTGGAGACCCGCTGATCTTCGGCCGCGCCGGCGAAGAGATGGAAGCGTTGCGCCGAGCCAACATCGAATACGAAATCGTCCCCGGTGTGACCTCGGCCCTCGGCGCCGCAGCCGTAGCGGGGATTCCGCTGACCCATCGGCAAGCCTCTTCCACGATCGTCCTGACAGCGGGCCATCGCGCCTCGGCAAGCGAAGATTTGGATTGGAGCCAGTTCGCCGCATCTGAATCGACCCTTGTCGTCTACATGCCAGGCTCAGAATACGACGACATTTCCAGCCGCCTCACCGCCGCCGGATTCGCACCAGAAACTCCGTGCGCAATTATTTCCCGGGCGACCACTCCCGAGCAGCGAATCTACCGCACCACAGTTTCAGATCTCCATCGTGCGCCGAGGCTTGCTGCTCCGACGCTTCTCGTGGTCGGCGACGTGGTGAAGTTCGCCGATCACAATTTAGTCGAAGAGGCGGCCAGCCTCGCAGAACACGAATTCGAAGCCGCACTGGTGCAAAGCGTCACCGCAAGCTTCAGTCCTGATGAGGAGCACGTGGCATGAAGGAAGAAGTCATGAAAGAAGAAGTAGCAAAACTGCAGATCGCCGCCGAAGCCTGGAGACCCGAGCGGGTTCTCGCATGGGCCTTCGACACGTTTGGGGATGGTGTGGCGATTTCCTCCGCTTTCGGCGCCGAGGGCATGGTTCTGATCGACATTGCTTCCCGGGTACGTCAGAACTTTCGGATCTTCACCCTGGACACAGAATTTCTGTTTCCTGAGACCTACAACCTCATGGATCAGGTGGAGCAAAGATACGGAATTACGATTGAACGCGTATATCCGCTGAACTCGCCCGAGGAACAGGAACGGCTTCATGGGCCGGCGCTCTGGCAACATAACCCTGACCAGTGCTGCAATCTACGGAAGGTCGAGCCGTTGCAGCGCAAGTTAGGCGAGCTGCAGGCATGGGTCACGAGCATCCGGCGCGATCAGACCGCGACCCGGGCGGGTGCAGGCAAGATCGAATGGGATCAGAAATTTGGGCTGGTGAAAGTCAACCCCATCGTCGACTGGAGTTCGAAGCAGGTGTGGCAATACATTCGCGAGCACGACGTGCCTTACAACGAGCTGCATGAACGCGACTACCCGAGCATCGGTTGCACGCATTGCACACGAGCGGTGCGGCCGGGAGAAGATCCGAGAGCGGGGCGCTGGGCGGGATTGTCGAAGACGGAGTGCGGACTCCACACAATCCAGGCCGCTGCCCAGTCCGCCGGGGGCGACGCATAAAGCAAGTTTCTAGTGCGACGAGCCTTCCGTTTTCTTGAGATAGTCTGAGAGCTGCCGCACCACGGCGATGAAGGTCTTATTGGCGACAGAGAGCGTGCGGTCACGCCGGTAGGCAAGCCCGAGCTCGCGCCACAGCTCAGCGCCTTCCAGTTCGACCAGCTTCACTCTGCCCGCCGCCACTTCATCACGGGCAAAAGACGCGCTGATCAGCGAAATCCCTAGGTCGGCGGCGACAAAGCTCTTGATCATCCCGATGCTGGGCAGCTCCATTCTGACTTTGAGCTCGGCGTTGTATTCGCGAAACAGCTTATCGAGAAGCCTGCGCGTGTGACCGGTCTTCGGAAGCAGCAGAGGATATTTCACGACGTCGCTGATGTGCGCTGACTTCAGCTTGGCTAAAGGATTCTTGGGACTCACCATCAGCATCAGCCGGTCGCGGTAGATAGCCTGAACCTTCAAGCTGGGTGACTGGACCGGCAGGCTGAGTACGCCCACGTCGAGAGAGCCATTCTCCAGCTTCTCCACAATCTTGTAAGTGAAGTTGCGATAGATGCTGATCTGCACATCGGGATACTTGCGGCAGTATTCTCCGAACACTTCGGGCAGAACATAAAGACACGTAGCTTCGTTGGCGCCCACCAGAAGCGTGCCCCGCGGCGTGTGCCCGTGGTCAGCGACCGCCACCAGCGATTCGTCGCGCAGCTTCTTCATGCGCAACGCGTAATCGTGGAAGACCTGACCGGCCGGAGTCAGCTTGACGGTTTTGCCCGAGCGATCCAGCAGGCGATCGCCGTACTCCTGCTCCAGCTGGCGGATCTGCGCGCTCACCGCCGATTGCGAACGGAAAACTTTCTCCCCGGCACGCGAAAAGCTGCCTTGCCGGGCGACTTCCAGAAATGTGATGAGCTGATCGAAATCCATGCAGTTTTAAGTTAGGAGATTATAGCGAACTTCTCATCGAACGGTTCGGTAAGAGCTGGTCTGGCTGGGGAGCCTGCTCATTGCACGACTGGTCTTTCGGAAGTGAGAAGTTTGTCGCGTCCATAACTCCGCGCCTCCTCGGTGGCGAGGCGCGCCAGTATCGAAGCCCAAGTCTCTTCGATCGTACACGGTGGCGCGAGAGGCTCAACCCGAAGCAGCGGCAAGGCGGAACGGGAAAGCAGGTCAGCCGCTCGGGGGCTGCCGGTGAGTTGCAAGTGCCGGCGCAGAATGCGGCGGAGCCACTGCTCTTCCGGAGGTTCGAGAGTTGCGAACCGCACGGACTCTCGGTTCATGGCGTCGTCGTTGAAGGGGTCATCGGCATCGGCCTGTAGAAGATATGCCAGTCCGCCGGTCATCCCCGCGCCCATATTCGCGCCGGCCGGTCCAAGAATCACGACCACGCCCGCGGTCATGTATTCGCATCCGTGGCGGCCCACGCCCTCGACCACGGCGAGCGCGCCGCTGTTGCGAACGGCGAACCGTTCTCCGGCCCGGCCCGCGACAAACAGTTCACCGGATGTCGCCCCGTAGAGCACGGTGTTTCCAACCAAAACGTCTCCACGCGCCGAGGCTTCGGCTTGCGCGCTGATGGCGATGCTGCCGCCGCACAGGCCTTTGCCCACGTAGTCGTTGGCTTCGCCAGTCAGCCGGAAATTCGCGCCGGAAATCAGGAATGCGCCAAAACTCTGTCCGGCGGTGCCGAAGAACTCACAATCAACGCCCGCCATATCCAAAGCCGAACGCCCAAACGACGAACCGAGGCGTCGCAGCACCTCGCCACTGAAGTGCGCGCCCACGGCCCGATCCTCGCTCATGATTTCAAAACGATAAGGACGAACAGAAAGCGATTCCAGATCGTCAACCACACGATTCAGTTTGACGTGAAGTGCGCTCGTGTCTTCATGAGGACAAGGAAACTGCGCCGGCGGATTAAGAATGGGCTGCAACAACGAAGCCACGCTTTGTTCGGCTTCTGCCGAACGCGGCCGCAAGCGCTCGACCGCGCCCAGAACTTCGTCGATTGATCCAGACCCCATCCCCGCCAGCAGCTGGCGGACGTCCGCCGCCAGCCCACGAAAAAAGGTCTCGACCATCTCCGGATTTCCTGCAAAGCGAGCACGCAGGGTCTCGTCCTGAGTCGCGATGCCGACGGGACAGGTGTTAAGGTGGCATTGCCGTGCCATGACGCATCCAATGGCGAGCAGAGCGGCAGTTCCGAAACCGAATTCCTCAGCACCCAACAAAGCGGCTACCACCACGTCGCGGGCGAACTTGAGTCCGCCATCCACACGCAATCGAACTCGAGCCCGAAGGCCGGCGCGCACCAGCGCGGTATGTGCATCCCGTAAACCGATCTCCCAGGGCAATCCGGTGTTCTTGATGGAGGTGAGCGGCGACGCGCCGGTGCCGCCATCGTGGCCGCTGATCGTGATCACGTCCGCGCCGGCTTTCGCGACGCCCGTGGCGATCACGCCGACTCCTGAACTCGAAACCAGCTTAACTCCGACGCGCGCGTTTGGATTTACGGCGCGCAGATCGTAGATCAACTGCGCCAGGTCCTCGATGCTGTAAATGTCATGGTGCGGCGGCGGCGAGATCAGCGATGTTCCCGGCACGGCGTGCCGCAGGCGCGCGATGTAAGGCGTGACTTTCGCCGAAGGCAGCTGCCCGCCCTCACCCGGCTTCGAGCCTTGCGCCATCTTGATCTCGATTTCGTCGGCGTGCACCAGATATTCCGCGGTGACACCAAATCGCGCTGACGCGACCTGCTTGACGCGGTTATTTGCCTCGGGGCGCTCGTAATAAATACTTGGATCCTCGCCGCCCTCGCCGGTATTACTGCGTCCTCCCAGACGGTTCATGGCGATCGCCAAGGTCTGGTGCGCTTCGGGCGAGATTGCTCCCAGCGACATGGCCTGCGTGCTGAAGCGGCTGAGCAGGGAAACTTCGCTCTCCACTTCGTCTAACGACAGAGGCTGTGCGGGATGCACTTCAAGCAAGTCCCGCACAGCAACATCTTTCCTCTCATCGGAGAGCACAGCCAAAGCCGCCTGATTCTCCTCAGTCGGCGACTTGATGTAGCGATGCATTCTCCGCACCAGTTCCGGCGAACTCGCATGCTGCTCTCCGTTGTGGCGGAAGCGGTATAAGCCGGTATCGCGGAACTCCGCGGCAGCAGACCCGAACCCAGCAGCGTGACAAGTAAGGCTATCCTCCAAAAGATTGTCCAGCGTCTTCCCGCTAAGCGTGCGGCCAGCATCTTCGAAAAACTCGTCGCACACTGCCGAATCGAGCCCGATGGTTTCGAAGATCTGACTGTTCCGGTAACTGCTCATCGTTGAGATGCCCATGCGCGCCAGCACCTTACGCAGACCTTTTTCAATCGCAGCGCGATACCGCGCGGGCCCGTTGATATCGGTACGAGCCGCCAGGCCCATCGCGAGATACGGATGCACCGCGCTCGCCCCCGCCGCCACCAGCAGAGCGACGTGATGCGTATCGATAACCTGACCCGTCTCCACAATCAGCGGGACATTCCACGCTCCGACTGCAGTCATCACTCGCCACGCAGCCGAAACAGCCAGCAGCGCAGGCAGGGCGGCCCGCTTGTCGCTCAAGCCCCGATCACTCAACAGGATTGCCCGGCCTCCCGCCGCCGCAGTCGATGCTTCTTCACGAATTCTTCCCAAAGCTTCACGAGCAGCCTCAACCCCTCCCGCCGCTGCGAAACTGAAATCGATGCAGTGAATTGTCAGTAGCGCTTCCGACAGCGAATCCATCTGTCCCGCATCGAGCAGGGGAGACTCCAGTTTCGAATCCTCGCCGAGGTACACGTCGAGGGACATCACATGACTCTCACGCAGCGGATCGATGGGAGGATTCGTAACCTGGGCAAAGCGCTGTTTGCAGAAATCCCACAGAGGACGCGGCAGGCTGGAGAGGAATGCCGGCGGGGCATCATCGCCCATGCTCCACAACGGTTCCTGAGCTTGCTCTACCAGCGGCTGAAAGAGCATCCGGAACTGATCTTCCGTCCAGCCGAACGCTGCCATCAAACGGTTGGCATCGACGGTGGTGGGCGCGGCTTTGTTTTCTGCGGGAATCAAGGCGGTCGCCCGGCTATCGGCCACACTCACGAGCCGAGCCACTTCGTTCGGGCGGAAAAACCTTCCGCTAGCCGGATCGGCAATCAGCATCTCGCCCGGTCCGAGCCGCTGCCGTTCGATCACTTGCTTGTCGGAAAGATCCGTGATGCCCACTTCCGATCCGACGATCAGCAGCCCATCCGAAGTCAGCGTATAGCGCAGCGGACGCAGGCCGTTGCGGTCAAGCTTGGCGCCCACAATCTGCCCATCGGTGAAAAGCAGCGCGGCCGGGCCGTCCCAAGGCTCCTGCCGAGAAGCGCTATTGGTGAGGAACTGGCGCAAACCGCGATCCAGACGTTCATCGTGTTCCCACGCCGGCGGCACCAGGCGCAGCGCCGATTCGGCAATGCTTGACCCGCTCCGTACCAGCGCCTCCAGCGCATTGTCGAAACTCGCAGAGTCGCTCATGCCCGGCTGCAGCAAGCGGGAGTTTTCCCGCAGGCCAAGCTGGCGGCGTAATCCGGCCCCACGCGCTTGAAACCAGCGGCGATTGCTGCTGATCGTGTTGATCTCGCCGTTGTGTGCTACGAAGCGAAAGGGTTGGGCAAGCGACCAGCTAGGCTGTGTGTTCGTCGAATAGCGCTGATGAAAAACCACAAACGCGCTTTCGAACTCCGGATCGTTCAGGTCAAGATAGAAGGGAGCCAACTGCTCGGGCGTAAGCAGTCCCTTATAAACGATGGTTCGCGAAGAGAATGAACAGTAATAGCCGGCACCGGAAATGGCTTCGAGTTCCTGTCGCAGCCGGAATAGCTGCAACTCGAAGTCGAAAGATTCGATGCCACGAGACGTTGACTGAGAAGACTTGCCGCGCGGCGCAACAAAGCATTGCCGCACCACCGGCAGAGAATCACGCGAGCGCGGTCCCAGGATTGAAGGATCTGTGGGTACGGTTCGCCAGCCCAGAAACGAGAGATCGAATTTCCCGACGGCAGCTCGAATCGCATCCCTCGCCTGGTCTTCCCGGCCACGCTGAAGAAACACCATGCCGACCGCGAACTCGTTCGGCAATTCAATCCCATCCTCGCGCGCGACCCTGCGGAAGAACGCCTTCGGGAGCGCGACCAGAAGGCCCGCGCCGTCGCCACTGCGGCCGTCGGCATCCACGCCGCCGCGATGAGCCACTCGCGCCAGAGCCTCCAGCCCGCGCTCGACCACCGCATGAGACGCAGGTCCGCCCAATTGGGCGATAAAACCCACGCCACATGCATCATGATCCGTCGAGAAGGTGAGGCGACTTTCCGCCATGCTACTTGTCTAACCTGAAACACCTAGCCAAGTACAATCGTCATTTTCGATGCGGTGAATGGATTTTTCTGCACTCGCTGGATGGCGTTTTTTCAGAGTTCGGCGGGGCGTTCCTATATCGTGAAGGGTTCCAGCTTTGCCTTCAGGTAAAATGACAACTCTTGCCGCGGTCGCTCCCATGGTCAATCTTTCCGACATTCAATCCGCCTTGGCCCGGGTACGACAATCGATCTACGTGTCTCCCTGCACGCGTTCTGAGACGTTCTCCGAACTAACTGGCAACTCCATCTACCTGAAACTCGAGAACCGGCAGCGAACCGGCGCCTATAAAGAACGTGGCGCTTTGAATAAACTTCTAAGCCTCACCGCGGAGGAACGTTCTCAAGGAGTGATCGCAGCCTCGGCGGGCAATCACGCGCAGGCCGTCGCCTACCACGCTTCCAATCTCGGGATTCGGGCAAGAATTGTCATGCCCCTGGCGACTCCGCTGATCAAAGTGTCGGCCACGCGAGGTTACGGCGGCGAGGTCGTACTCCACGGAGCGAATTACGATGAGGCTTTCGAGGAAGCGCTGCGCCTCAGCGCGCAGGACCACCTTACCTTCGTGCACGCTTTCAATGATGATGTCGTGATTGCCGGGCAGGGAACTCTGGGGCTGGAATTGCTTGAACAGCATCCCGATCTCGAAGCGGTCGTCGTGCCCATCGGCGGAGGCGGATTGATCGGCGGAATGGCTTGCGCATTGAAAGAAACCAACCCCCGCATCCAGGTCATCGGAGTTCAGCCGGCGCGGTTGCCTTCGGTGAAAGTCGCGCTCGCGGAGGGAAAACCCGTGACCCTGCCCTCGGCAGTCACCATCGCGGACGGGATCGCGGTGCGCCGCGCGGGCGAACGGACGCTTCCTCTGATCCAGAAATATGTGGACGACGTCGTCACGGTCGAGGAAGAGGAGATTGCCAACGCCGTCCTGCTGCTGCTCGAAAGAGAGAAGATGCTGGCTGAAGGAGCGGGTGCCGCGGCGCTGGCAGCTCTGGTCAATCGCCGCAGTTCCTTGATTCGTGAGAAGACAGGGAAGAAAATCATAGTAGTCGTGAGTGGCGGAAACATCGATGTAACTCTCCTGGCCCGCATTATCGAACGCGGCCTGGTCAAAGATGGGCGACTGGTACGCCTGCGCGTCCATCTTCCGGATTATCCCGGTGCGCTGCACAAAGTTACCGGCATTCTCGCCCAGCACCGCGCCAACATCGTCGAAACCTCCTACGACCGTGCCTACCACAACGTGAACTTGGGAGACACCGCCATCGACATCACCATGGAGACTCGCGGTCCCGACCACATCGCCGAGCTTATTTCAGCCCTCGGCGCCAACGGCTACACCCACGAACGAATCCTGTAAAGGAACATCTAGGGACAGCCGCCTCGGCGAGCCTGCCCTGAGCGAAGCCGAAGGGTCCAGCGAGCGGATCGAGCTGTTTACGGAGCTAGCCGCCGACGATAGATTCGGTGGCCAAGCTTCTCAATGGTAATTAGTAGAGCAACCAAACCTCACATCCTGGACGACGCGCTCGCCCCCAACTGCATCTAAACTGGTAGAGTGGAAGAGAGTTTCCTCGCTCAACAACATCTTAATCGACTGGATTTGGAGCCCTTATCAATTTGAAACTGAGCTATGCAGCGCGGCTAGGCCTATTAACTCTGTCGGTCTTATCCTCTTCGGCTTTTTGCGCAGGTCAAAGCGCCCCGCAGACTCAAACATCCGACCCTACACCATCAGTCGAAAAGCCCGCGGCCAGCTCGTCGAAGCAGGACAAACCCGGAGAGCAACCGTCTGCCCAGAGTGGTTCCCAGGATCCAAGCGCCCCGGTGCAACCAGAAACAAAGAAGGTCAAAGACGACCGGATGTTTTACGTGATGCCGAACTACTTGACCGTGGATGGCCAGGCACAAGTGAAGCCGGTTTCCTGGAAGGAGAAGTTCTCCATGGCAGCCAAGGGCTCCTTCGACCCCTATGAATTCACGCTCGTGGGCATCGTGGCGGGCATCCGGCAAGCGGATAATTCCTCTCCCGGCTTCGGACAGGGATTTGAGGGATATGCGAAGCGGTATGGAACGGCTTTCGCCGATCAGGTGGATGGCAATATCATGGTGGGCGGCGTTTACCCCACGATTCTGAAAATCGACCCCCGCTATTTTCGACTGGGCAAGGGCTCGTTCGTGCACCGCTTTGGCTACGCCATCGATCGCATTTTCATTGCTCGAAGAGATTCCGGTACCCACATGTTCAACGTTCCTGAGTTTGCCGGCAACGCAACGGCGATTGCCATTTCCAACTTCTATTATCCCGAAGCCGATCGCAGCTATTCGGCGAGTCTGTCAGGCTGGGGAACGCAAATGGGCCTCGACGCCTTTGGAAATGAGCTGAAGGAGTTTTGGCCAGATATTCACGGCTATTTGCAGAGAAGACACGCCAGCCATCTGCAGAAACAGGAGCAGAAATCATCCAACTAACGCTCCCAATTCGGATTAAACATTATCCGTTTCGTGCCACTGAAGTGCATCCAAACACCGAATCAGACAATCCAACTTTAGCTGGCCGGTAGTATTTGAAAAAGCACACCAGTCGGGCCGAGCCGGGAAATACGGATGTAGGGGGAGATTTGAAAGCCATTCGATTATCTTGCATGGCAGTAGCCCTGGCGGGGATGTTTGCAGTGGCGTCTGTCCAAGCTCAGGAATCAGCCAGCGCGCTGGAAAAGTCCCGGGAAGGAACGGTGCCGTCCGGTCTGGATGATAGTTCGCCGACCACCAATGTCGCCCTGACGGATGTTTCGTTAACTGATGTTTCGCAAAACCAGGCTTCGCAAGACCAGCCTTCGCAAGACCAGCCTTCGCAAAACCAGGCCCCTCCGGCGACAACTGCAACCAAAGACGGAAAGTCCTCCCTGCCCGACGCGCCCGCTCCCAGCGTCACCCCCGCGGATGCCAATAACCCCAATGACCAGTTTGGCAAACAACCCAAGCGAATTCTGTGGATTATTCCCAATTACCGGGCGGTCAGCGCCAACACGAAGCTGCCTCCACTGACTTTCAAGGGTGAACTCTGGCTGGCCACGCAGGATACATTCGACTATTCCTATTTCATTTTAGTGGCAGGGCTCGCAGGACTTGACATGGCCAGCAAGTCGCAGCCGGCCTTTGGGCAGGGTGCTGAGGGCTACGGCAAATATTACTGGCACAATTTTGTCGACGGCGGCATAGAGAACTACATGACGGAAGCGATCGTCCCAGTGGTCACGAGAGAAGACCCGAGATACTACACCATGGGCAGAGGCGGATTCGTTAAGCGGACCGGCTATGCTGTAACTCGGCTGTTCATCACCAGGACCAACTCGGGCAAGAGCACTTTCAATCTGTCGGAGATCGTTGGTGCCGGAGCAGCGGCGGGAATCGGCAATACGTATTACCCGGCACAATCCAACCCCTGGGTGAAAACGTACCAGCGTTGGGGAACGCAGGTCGGCTTGGACGGCATCTTCAACACGCTAAAGGAATTCTGGCCCGACATCAATCAGGCGGTATTTAAGGGAAAATATTAATGCCGTCTTAGCGATGTGGCGGGAGTACGTGGAAGATCCAAGTTTCATCCGATTCGCAACCGCAGGTTCGTGCGAGGGGTCTCCACTCCGGGGAAGGATTAAGCGGCTCTGTTGGGTAATCCTGTTTTTTCATGGGATTGAGATCAGCAGGCCGCCGCTTATTCCGAGCGATTGCTCATGCCCTCGCCCAAAGTTGTATTCATAGCTCGGTTCGAGGTACCAACCGAACCTGCGCTTTGCCGATGGCCAGAACATAAAGTCCAGCACGGCTTCACCACTGATGGAGTTCGTAGTCATGCTGAATTTTGTCGCGTGAACCCACTCCGGTCCAATGCCAGCCATGAACTCCGCTTTTTTCGAGAGCGTCCAAGGTTTTTTGAAAAGAAGGTCGAGGTCCCATTCTGTCGAGTGACGCCTAAAGAGCGGCGTGACTCCAGACTCAAGCTCCAGCCAATTCTCTATCGGCGTAACTTCAACAGCGACGGTGGGGCCAAAGCTCGATCCGCCCTCCGTGATGCTCCAGCCTGTTGCGCCTCCTAGCTCCACAATGGCAGCGGGCTCCTTGACCGACTGCGCAAGGGCGTTTCCAGAATAGAGAAACAAAGACGCCAGCAATATGGATTTCGCCGCGTTCACTCGGTGTCCCTACGTGGCAGTGACTTGCGCCACCAAGAGCTACAGTACTTCAAACTGGTGTGTCTAGTTCTTAGAACGAAGGCAGCGCGATTTTTGGTCGCACTGCCCTCGGCGCTGGGGGAGGACAACCCTAGAAGTGAAACCCAATCTCTCCCGTAATCGCACGCGGCGTCACATAGTGCGTGCCGCTGAAAGTTGAAAGAAAGTTATAGAGCGCGTAATTGTTGGCCACATTGATGGCCGTCACTTGCGCACTCACTCTGTACTTGTCGTTGTGGAAATGGAACAGGTTGTCATGCCCGATCGAGAGGTCAAAGAGATTCTTTGATGCAATGCGCGGCGGATTATGGTCGTCGTCTTCAGTATTGGGAGCGGGCACTTTTATGAGGCTGGTTGTGAACCCCGATGCCGGACACGCGGAAGGCAACGGAGTGGTCGGCGTCGCACGCACTCCATTGCAAGTAAACCCGGCCTGGAACTCCTGATCAGCGCTCAGCGGGTTGCCGAAAACATCTTGCAGGAAGACGGCCGGTTGCGTGCCTATTGTGGTTGACTGCGGGCAATCGTTGTTCGCGTTTACCCCGTAACACGGCGCATTCCCGGCCACGAGTCCGCTATCGTATCTCCAGTTGAAGCCCACCCAGGGGCCACGCTTCCATGGTTGGTATTGCAAGTGGGTGGTCTGGTTGAACTTCTCGTCGTGGTCAATGCGGAAGGGAAGTCCCGGAGCTCCCACAGTCGCGCCAGCGCCGCCAATCTGCGGTGGGAAGAAGCGTGCCGCCACGCTGGAGAACACCATGAGCGCCGAGAAGCCGTGGATTTCGGGCACGCTCACGCGACCCGCGTATCCCGGAATCTTGGAGTTATGCCACTCAATGGGAAACGTGATCGGCGTGTCGCCGAGCACACTGAAGTCGTAGCCGTTGTGCGTGTACTTTGTGATCCACTCGCCGGAAAATACCAGATACTTCCCGAACGCCTGCTCGATCCCGGCGTGGAATTCGTTGCGAAAGCCGGGACTCAACGCGCCGCTCGACAGGCCTGAACAGGCAAGCAGCGGAGCCAAAACGGGGTTCTCGCATCCGATACTTGAAAGTATCAAGTTTTCATTGAATGGAGATTCCAGCGTGCGCGCGTAAGAAACTCGCAGAATCGTGTTGGTCTTCTTAACATTGTAAGCAGCTCCAACACGAGGCTCAGCCTGCCGCGCGATCGAGAGTCCGTTGTACAAGTCACCGCGCAAGCCAAGGTTAAAAGACCAGTTCCCCTTGGTGATCACGTCCCGGATATACAGAGCAAGTTCTTTCACGTCGGTGTGGCCAATGAAGTTGTAAAGGCCTCCGCCGCGGGTCAGGTCATAGGGAAACAAGGTGGGATTGAAAGCAGGGTAAAACGCAGTGTTGGGTGCGTTGGGATTAAACAACGCGTTTGTAGGATCGGCCACATTTGGCGCGAAGCCGAACCCGTTGCATTGCGAGGGATCGGTGTAACCGGGGACGGGAACGTTAGGCTCCGTGGCTGTCGCTAGAGTCAAGCAGGGTGCGTTGTAGGTTGGGTCAACGATACCGAGGGTGTCGTTCTCATCGAGAAATGTCTGCTGGTAAACGACTCCGGCCTTGACCTGGTTAATCCCTTTGACGTAGGAAAGATCGGATCGAACTCCAGTATTGGTGAGCGTCCGGTTCTGACCGACGGACTGCCTCTGTAGACTCGGTGGCCCCAGGTCTGCGAACGGGTCGCTGCTCGGATAGTAGTTGTAATCGTCGCGGCGAACAAATGCGCCCAAAGTGAATACGGCATTAGCGTTCAGAACATGCGTCCAGGAAGGAGCGATGTTAAAGGTCCCAATCTTGGAACGCTGGTCTGTCGCTCCGACGGTAACACCGGGTACAGAGCCCGTCGAAGTGCCGATAGGAACTACGCCGTTATAGTCATCCACGAGCGGAAGAACTCCGCCGAGTCCACTCCATGGTGTCGCATTTTCGGCGTCGAACGAATTCGGTGTCTGGAACCAGCTCCGGCTGTAGCCGAAGTTTAAGTGAATGGAGTCAGTGTTGTTCAGCTGATAATCCACGCGATCGAACAAATTCTCTTCATTGCCCTTGTCGTGCAGAACCGTGAATTCCGGCGGATCCAGGAACCGGCCGCTGTTCAAACCGTTTGCGGAAATGAAGTTGCCCCAGTTCTTGCTCCCATAGGCAAGCTCGGCTGCCACGTTAGATGTTCCGAACGAGCCGTACGAGGTGCTCACGCTGCCGTGAGGCGTAGTTACGCCCTGGCCCGAGCGAGTGGTGGCCACAATCACGATGCTCGTCTTGCCTCCATACTCCGCCGGCGGTGCGCCCGATATCACCTCCAACGATTCCACCGAGTCGAGCGGTAACTGGTTGGAAAAGATCTTGCTGTGCTGATCCGTATCGGGCTGGCCGTCGATGTTAAACGAATTCTCCGCATGATCTCCCAACCCATGCGCAAGACCATTCGAATCGGCAGCGATTCCCGGGGTTGAGTTCGTAATGATCGAAGTCAGAGACGACGAAACGCTATCCAGAGGAATCCTTTGGAACGAGTTCCGGTCGATGTCCTGATGGAATGTCGAATCGTTCTCGACCAAACCTTCCCCTCCCGCCTCCACCGTCACCGAGGTGGTGGAACCCGACACCTGGAGTTTCACGCTGACGCTGACCGGCACGACCGACCGCACCTCTACGTCCCGCACACTCTTGCCGAATCCAGTCGCCGTCACCGTCATTTGATACGGGTTGAAGGGAACGTTTGGGATGCTGAAACTCCCCGATTTATCTGTGGTGGTTGACTGATCAAAGTGGCTGACCGCGTTGTGAATCTCAACCGTCGCATTGGGCACAACGGCGCCGTCAGGGTCGAGCACCGTGCCGCCGATGGACCCCGAGCTCCCGCCGGACTGCGCGTTAGCAAGATTCCCGGCTAGACAGAACGACACGACGAGAAGAACGAGCCACTGCTTGGATGATGAAGTAAGCATGAATCCTCCTGGAACCAAGTCAAGAAAATAGGGATCGACCCGGCAGGTGAAGCCGGAGCTTTGCTCTTTGATCAGAGAATCCTGAAAAGAGCGCCTTGATCGACGGAATCCCTAGACGGCAGGAGGACCACGAATGCCTAAGTCAAGAACACTGAGCCGGGCTTTCGCGATTATTTCTTCTTCTTGCAGCAGACCGACTGCGGCAAAGACCGGTCGAGCCTGATGGGAACTGACTGTGGGGCTTGCGCTGTGCGCCACCGCGCAGATCGAGCAGGGTGCGGATTCGGCCTTGTTGGGATGGTTGTGAGTAGACTCCGCCACCGCCGCCCACAACATGAGGGTCAGGCAGAGCCAAGCCAACCATCGAAAAGCAAATCGCATACGTTCTTGGATCCTCCCTAGGGACGGGGCCCGCTAGAAGTGGAATCCGACCTCCGCTGTGAGCGACCGCGGCGTCACATAGTGTGTCCCGCTGAAAGTCGAAAGAAAGTTATAGAGCGTGTAATTGTTCGCCACATTGATGGCGGTCAACTGCAAGCTCACTTTGTACTTGTCGGCACGCAACAGGTTGTCGTCGCCCACCGAGATGTCGAACAGGTTCCGCGGCGCGATGCGCGGAGGATGGTGGTCATTGTTCTCGACGTTGGGCGCCGGCACCTTGATCAGTGCGGAACCGAACTCCGACGTCAGGCAAGTGGATGGCAGAGCTACTGTCGGAGTTGCATGCTGCGTTCCGCAAAAAAACCCAGCTTCGAACTCCTCATCGGCCGTCATGGGAGCACCGTTGGCGAACATTTCCACCGCAGGCTGACCGCCGATCGTGGTGGATGCCGGACAGTCGTTTCCTGGGTTCACGCCATAGCACGGCGCAGCGCCGGCTACTTGTCCACTGTCATAACGCCAGCTGAACGCGAGCCAGGGGCCGCGTTGCCATGGTTGGTATTGCAAATGGGTCGACTGGTTGAATTTCTCGTCGTGATCGATGCGGAAGGGAAGGCCATTCTGCCCCACCGTGGCTCCCAGTCCGCCCACCTGCGGCGGGAAGAAGCGCGCGGCGACGCTGGAAAACACCACGCCTGCCGTCAGTCCATGAAGATTGGGCATGTGCAGGCTTGCCGCATATCCGGGGATCTTCGAATTATGCCACTCGATGGGAAAAGTGATCGGCGTGTTTCCCAGCACGCTGAAGTCGTAACCGTTGTGGGTGTATTTCCAGATGTATTCGCCGTCGAAGACCAGGTAGCGGCCGAAAGCCTGTTGCAAGCCGGCGTGGAATTCATTGCGAAAGCCGGGATTCATGTTCGCCGGAACGCAAGGCACCAGAGCCGCGATCACCGCATAGTCGCAGCCGTTGTTCGAAAGAACCAGGTTCTCATTGAATGGAGTTTCCAGAGTTCGCGCGTAGGAGATGCGAAGCACGGTGCTGCTCGGTTTGATGTTGTAAGCCATCCCGAAGCGCGGTTCCACCTGCCGCGCGACGGTAAAACCGTTGTACAAGTCGCCGCGAATGCCCAGGCTGAACGACCAGTTCCCCTTGCTAATAGTGTCCTGAGCGAAGAGCGCAAGTTCCTTCACGTCAGTGTGGCCATTGAAGCCGTACAGGCCGCCCCCGCGGGTAAGGTCGTAAGGCAGCAGGACGGGGGTGAAGAACGGGTATGGTGAGGCCCCTGTCGCCGGCGATCCCGCGACGGGCTCATTGGGAAACAGCCCCGCCGGGCATAGTGCGGGATTGGTCATGCCATCGACGGGCGTCCCGCTCGCGTTCACGCAGGGCGCATTAAGCGTGGGATCCACAATGCCAAGAGCATCGTTTTCCGTAAGGAATGTTTGCTGATAGCCGATCCCGAACTTCATGTTGTTGACGCCGCGTACATACGCCAGATCAGAGTGCACGCCAGTATTCGTGAGCAGCCGGTGCTGGCCGATGGTTTCCCGCTGCAGGTTCAGAGGACCAAGATCTGAAAACGGATCGGCGCTGGGATAGTAGTGGTAATCATCGCGGCGCACGACGCCACCCAGCGTAAATACCGCTTTCGGATTGAGCAATAGCGACCACGACGGAGCAACGTTAAAAGTCTTGATCTGCGAACGCTGGTCCATGGCCGGAACCGGGTTCCCAAACGGGTCGAGGACACCGATATTGAGATTGTCGTAGGTCTGCGGCGTCTGGAACCAGGACCGGCTCCACGCCAGGTCAAGATGAACCGTGTTGCCGGTGGCGATCTGGTAGTCGATCCGGTCGAAGAAGTTTTCCAGGTTGCCCTTGTCGTGCATCACGGCAAATTCGGGGGCATCGAGAAAGCGGCCGCCGTCGGTGCCGCTGATAGCGAGGAAATTCCCCCAATTCTGCCCGCCGTACGCCAGATCAAACGACGTGTTCGAAGTGCCAAACGAGCCGTAGGATGCGCTGAGCGAACCAGTTGGCGTCGTGACGCCCTGACCCGACCGTGTGCTGACCTTCACGACCAGACTCGTCTTCCCTCCAAATTCCGCTGGCGGCGCCCCAGCGATGACTTCCATTGATTGAATTGACTGGGACGGAATCTGGTTGGAAAAAGTCTTGCTCGTCTGATCAGAATTAGCCTGGTCGTCCACGGAAATGGTGTTCTCCGCGTGATCACCAAGACCATGCATGCTGTTATTGGAATCGGCCGAAACCCCCGGCGTAAGGCCCGTAACCGCCGCGCTCACACCGGACGATTCTGCCGGCATGGGCAGCCGGTCGATCAGGCTCTTATCCACGTCAACATGGGAGGTAGAGTCAGTTTCCACCAGGTCGCCTGCCTCTTCATGGACGGTCACCGTAGTCGCCTCAACCAGGGCCTGCAGCGTCACGCTGATGGTGACGGGCACGACCGAACGCAGCTCGACATCCTGAGTATAGGGCGAGAAACCTTTCGCCGTGATCGTGGCATGGTAGGGATTGAATGGAACGTTCACTAAACTGAATTGGCCCGTAGTGTCGGTCTGGGTGCTGCGAGACAAGCCGCTCACTGGATTGTGAATCTTGATCGTGGCGCCCACCACCACTGCGCCGGTCACGTCAACCACCGTCCCGTTCAGTGTTGTGGAGTTGCCGGCGGATTGCGCCCCTGCCATGCCGGCGGCTAGACACAGCGCGATCGCCATACCGGCGATGCGCAGTCGATAGAAAAGATGGAAAGGATAAAAAGTAGGCATCAGCTCTCCTGAAACGAATAGGGAATCCGCCGGCCCGAACGCTGGCAACGTCAAGCCGGAAACTGCGATTGGTGGGAATCCCTAAACGGCAGGAGGGCCGCGAATGCCCAATTCAAAAACACTGAGCCGGGCTTTCGCGATAACTTCTTCTTCTTGCAGCAGTCCGACCGCGGCAAACACTGGCCGGGCGTGACTGCAACTCGCTGTGGGCGTGGTCGTGTGGGCCGCCACGCAGATTGAGCAGGACGCCGCTTCGGCTTTGTTGGGATGGTTGTGAGTAGTCTCCGCCACCGCCGTCCACAACATCAGGGACAGACAGAGCCACGCCAACCATCGCAATGTAAACCGCATGCGTTCCTGCATTGGGATAGATTCTGTCTAGCTTATATCGGTTGTCCTGCACAAGGCAATGCCAGCGGAGTTACTATTGGACGGTACTGTTATGTTGGTCGTTCAAGGGCGTGCACGCAGTCTCAAAATCCCATGCGGAGGGAATGAATGTCAGAACCAACCTACGAAGAACTCAAAGCCCGTCTATCCCAGTTAGAAAAAGAAGTCGAGACCAAGAAACGCAGCGGCGACCTGATCTTCAAGGTCGGCGAAAAAGGCGGCGTAAGCGTCTACGGCCTGGGCCGCTTTCCGGTCACGCTTTACTACGAACAATGGAACCGCCTGCTAGGAGCCGCCGACGACATAAAGAAGTTCCTGGAAGAGAACAAGTCAAGATTAAAGCTCAAGGAGCAAGGCTGAAAACAGACGCCAGACCTGAGACGCCAGACCCTAGACCCTAGACCCTGCGTACCTCACCTTCAAAGGTCCGAAGGCAGAGCTCCGAAGTCAGCGGTCCGACGCCCGCATTGCGAGACAGACCTCAGACGTTAGACCCTGGGTACCTGCACTTTCGAAGGTCGGAAGTCAGAGGTCCGACGCCGGCATTGCGTTATAATAAAAAAACCGTGCCCAAGTACTCCATCGTCGTCCCTCTGCATAACGAGCAGGAGAACGTCACCGATCTCTACGACCGCCTCAAAGCGGTAATGGAGGCTGCGGGCGAGACTTTCGAAATCGTGCTGGTCGATGACGGCTCGAACGACCACACCTTCCCCATGTTGCGCGAGATCGCAGCGGTCGATAGCCGCGTCACGGTCGTCAAGCTCCGCCGCAACTTCGGCCAGACCGCGGGACTGGCCGCCGGTTTCGACCACGCCCGCGGCGAATACATCATCGCCATGGATGGCGATCTGCAGCACGATCCCGCCGACATCCCGCTGTTTCTGGAAAAGATCGCGGCCGGCTATGACATCGTAAGCGGCTGGCGCAAGGTTCGCGTCGATAATTTCTGGATGCGCCGCATCCCCTCCCGCATGGCGAACTGGCTCATGGCCAAGCTCAGCGGCGTCGACATTCACGACTTCGGCACCACCTTCAAAGCCTATCGCCGCGAAATCCTCGAACAGGTACCGCTCTACGGCGAACTGCACCGCTTCATCCCCGCGCTGGCCTCGTGGTATGGCGCGTCGATCTGCGAAGTGGCCATCCGCAATGTGAACCGCGAGCGCGGCGCTTCGCACTATGGAATTTCCCGCACCTTCCGGGTTTTCTTTGATCTCATCACCATTCGCTTCCTGCTTCGCTATCTATCCCGTCCGCTGCATTTCTTCGGAACCTTCGGTCTGCTCAGCCTGTTCGGCGGCAGCGCGGTAGTGGCCTGGCTCGGAGTAGAAAAGTTTCTGCGCCACGTTCCGGTAATGGCTTCTCACGGCCCGCTGATGATGCTGGCTCTGGGCCTGCTGCTCGGCGGCCTGAACCTGCTAGCCATCGGCCTGCTCGGCGAGATGCAAGTCCGCCACTACCACGAACCCCGCCACCGCGCCCCTTATTCCGTCGACCGCGTCCTCCGTTCGCAGAACGAAGAACACAGCGTCTCGGAATAATTCCCCGGACCTCGTTCGATGACCGCAGATCGGATGATCGAAGATCAATGGACCTCCGGTTCTCACTACGACCAATGGATGGGCCGCTGGAGCCGCCTGCTCGCCCATGAATTTCTGCAGTGGCTGAACCTCCCCGCGGGCCTGCGCTGGCTCGACGTGTGCTGCGGCAGCGGCGTCATCACCGAAGCCATCGTGGAACGCAGCGCCCCGGCCAGCATCGTCGGTATCGATGCCTCGACCGAGCAGATCAACTTCGCCCGCCAGCATCGCGCCCACCCGAACGTCACCTTCCAAACCGAGGACGCAATGTCCCTGCCGTTCCCCGACGCCACTTTCGACGCGGTCGTCTGCGGATTGGGATTGAACTACGTTCCGAACCCGGTCGAGGCGCTGAAAGAATTCAGCCGCGTCACGCCACCCGGCGGCACCATCGCGGTCTACCTTTGGGACTACGCCCGGGGCGCAAGATTCTTACGTGAGTTCTGGGATGCAGCCATAGCCATCGATCCCGAAGCGGCCAGCTTCGACCAGGCCCACCGTTTCCCAATGTGCACGCCGGAAGGTTTGCAATCTCTCTTCGAGCAAGCAGGCCTGAATCACGCATCTATCCACGCGCTCGAAATAGTAACCCACTTCACCAGCTTCGAGGATTACTGGGCGCCGCTGCTGACGGGCCAAGGCTCGGCGCCCAATTTCATCGCTACGCGTGATCAGTCGACCCGGGCGGCGATCCGAGACCGCCTGAGAGCGGCACTGCCGGCAGATTCCCACGGGGCGATCGATCTGCCCGCACGCGCCTGGGCGATTCGTGCCCGCACCCTCGGCGTATAATGTGCCGTTTAGCCTCTCAGGAGCGCCCGCCATCATGGCACAAACCACGCAACACGAATTGCAACTGGCTCGCCGCATGTCGCGCCTCGGCACCGAAACTGCTTTCGAAGTCTTGAACAAGGCGCGCGCTCTCGAGCGCCAGGGCAAGAGCATCATCCATCTGGAGATCGGCGAACCCGATTTCGACACTCCCGCCAACGTAATCGAGGCCGGCGTCGACGCCCTCCACCATGGCTGGACTCACTACGGCCCTTCCGCCGGCCTGCCCGAACTGCGCCAGACCATTGCCGACTACGTGAGCCGCACCCGCAACGTGAAAGTTACGCCCGAGGAGGTAGTAGTCGTGCCGGGCGGTAAGCCAATCATTTTCTTCACGATCCTTGCCCTAATTGATGAAGGAGATGAGGTCATCTATCCCAACCCTGGCTTCCCGATTTATGAGTCGATGATCCACTACGTCGGGGGCAAAGCCGTCCCCATCCACCTGCGCGAGGAACGCGATTTCTCCCTCGATGTAGACGAACTCGCAGCCCTCATTACCGACCGGACGAAACTGATCATCCTGAATTCCCCGCAGAACCCCACCGGCGGCGTGATGCAACGCAAAGACGTGGAGCAGGTTGCTCAGATCATCGGCGACCGCAACATCCTGGTCTTGTCCGACGAAATCTACAGCCGCCTGCTTTTCGAAGGTGACCATTTCTCCATCATGTCCGTACCCGGCATGCAGGAGCGCACCATCCTGCTCGATGGTTTCTCGAAAACCTACGCCATGACCGGATGGCGCATGGGCTACGGCGTCATGCGGCCCGACCTAGCCGCCCAAATCACCCGCCTGGCGACGAACTCCACCTCGTGCACAGCCAGCTTCACACAAATCGCAGGAATCGAGGCTCTGCGCGGCGACCAGAGTTCAGTCGATCGCATGTGCGCGGAATTCAAACGCCGCCGCGACGTGTTCGTTGCCGGCCTGAACAAGATCAAAGGCTTTTCCTGCCGCCTGCCCAAAGGCGCGTTCTACGTTTTTCCAAACATCACGAAGACGGGATGGAAGTCGAAGCCGCTAGCCGACGCCCTCCTCGAGCAGGCGGGAGTGGCCGCGCTTGCCGGCACCGCCTTCGGCGATTTCGGCGAAGGCTACCTGCGCTTCAGCGTCGCCAATTCACTCGAGAACCTGCAGCAGGCCCTCGACCGCCTCGACCAGTGGACCGGAAAGAATCTCTGAAAGTCTGGATGAAATGCGGGTGATTTCATGCCAGTGAAAAAAACTCCAGTGCAGGCAGGAAAACCCAAGTCCAGCCGCCCCCTAATGCCAGGCTACGGCCTACCCGAAGGCAGCAAAGGCCTGCTCCCGTGGAGCTGGGCCGAACAGCGTCTGAAGAAATCGCACAACTACTGGATCACCACAGTGAAGCCCGGAACCTCGCCGGACAAAGCATCGCCGCACACCATGGTGGTCTGGGGCCTATGGCAGGACGGCCGCTTCCTGTTCAGCACCGGTAGTCAGTCCCGCAAGGCCCGCAACCTGATTCAAAATGCCAACTGCATCGTGAGCACGGAACACGCGCACGAAGCAGTCATAGTCGAAGGCACGGCCGAAATCGCCGATGTCCCCGCGCGCCGCAAATTTCTTCCTCCTTACGAACGCAAGTACAACTTCGATATGTCGAAAATGAAATCAGACATCCTCTCCATGAAAGAACCAGTCTTCGCCGTCCGTCCCCGAGTGGTATTTGGCCTGTGGGAGAAGCACTTCATCGGCAAGTCCACCCGCTGGATATTTGAAGAGAAGATATTTGAAGGGAAATAACTCCACCGCTTGACTCAGTCGAAACAGCGGAGAGCCTGATCAGGCCCTCCGCCGCTCTTTCGACAATCGAACTCCACTTACAGCGAGCGCAGGAAATTCAGAATGTCCTGCACCTGCGAGGGTTTAAGCGAATTGTATTTGCGGATTACCATATTGGCTTCGGATCCGCTGCTGCTGTGCGCCTGAATCGCCTGGATCAGATCTGTCGTCCGGCCATCGTGTAGGAAGTACAGCCGCTGTCCCAGCCCCCACAGCGGCGCCGTGCGGAATTGATTAGGGCCGGCCGAGCCCTGATGAATGCCGTCCGCCAATGCGGTGCCCATATCGTGCAGAGCAAAGTCGGAATAAGGATGGTAGGCGACATTGGACATACCAGTAAAAACCGAGGTCCCTGTGGTCAGAGTCGGCGAGTGGCACAGATTGCAGCCGATGGCATTGAAATCAGCCGCTCCATTTTGAATGGATTGAGTTGAAGCTGCAGGTGCCGGCGGCGCCGAGAGTCGACTAAACGCTGCAAAGTTCACGATGTCGGACGACATCTCCGATTCTGTGCCCACGCCGGTGCCGAAGTTCGGACTGCTCGCATTCTGGTTCAGCAGGTTCGTGGAATCCTCCGGAGATCCGTTAAACACGCATCCCGGCACCGCGCTGCGCTCATTGGGAAAATTCTCATTCGACACTCCTTGCTCGACGTTGTAAGCCTCGCCCACAAAAATCAGCAGCGACTTGTTCTGCGCCTTCCACCCGAACCGAGTAATGGTGCCATCATTGCCGCTGGTGTTGAAGACACCGCCGATCTTCAGCGCTGCTCTCGCGGATTGCGTGGCCGCTAGATTGGCTTGCAGATTGGCGTCAGGCGTGGCCTCGACCAGACCCAGCCCAAACAACGGCGTAGGCGTCCGGAAGATTACATTGTTGCTGGAAAGCGCGCTGGCGAAGTCGGGTTGTGCCAAGGTGCAGCCCGGGGCGTCGGAACGGCCCGTGATCGTGTACAGGTCGTGGACTCCGCCGTCGAGTGCGCCGCTCGGGGTTTTGACGAAACGCGCCTCAAGCACCGGCCCATTTGCAGTAATAAAGGAAGGAACCGAGTTCGACGCGCCATCCAGCGCGGCCAGCGCTACCTGCGGATTCTGTATCGAGTTCTGCGGACTGAGAAGGCCCGGACTGGCGCCCCCAATCGTCGGCTGAGCATGGCACTGCGCGCAGCTGTTGCCGTTGAAGGTTGGACCAAGACCTACTCCCGTTTCGCCGGCAATGCCGCCAGAAACCGAATCCACTTCCTGAAACCGAAGCTGAGCCTGATTGAAAAATGCCTGTTCATTCGCGTTAAGAGTTGGATAAAAACTTCCTGCTGCCGCCGGGCCAGGGCGAGGACCAGGATCGTTTTGCGCGTGAAGGGGCGAGATGACGACAGCCGAGAGTGCGAAACAAATAACCGGGACGATCAGAGTTCGACACTTCATTTTTGCACCTCCGTGCAGGGTCAGAGACACACTTCTAGCTCGGATTTGTTGTTTGGCGACGCGCGGCGCAAGGTTGGACTGAGACTGTTCAGCTTGAGCTATGGCCGGCGAAAGCAGCCGCTACCGTGCTCACCGCGAACCGAACAGCGCTGTGGGAGCGGAATCCCACCAGGGAATCTTTCCTCAGGCGAGGAAAGATGAATCGAACATTGCCGCGACTCTATGCTCGACAAGGAATCCGGTCAACGGCTCAGAAGTACAGGTACTCGGTCAGCTTTAGGCGAACTGACCCACTGCCGAAGTACATTCTGATCGCCGAGAACCGCCGCCGCGCCCGGCTCCCAAGGCCATCAACACGTCGCGTATGATATTTTCGATGATCCCCGCGAGCGAGTGCGGAGTAAGCTGTCCAGTTCAGGCTTAGCCATTCGGAAGGAAACTCGCTGAAGGAAAATCATGGACAAACATTTTCGCGTCTTTGCCACCTGCGATATCGGAGAGGCGATCAACCTGCTGCGCCAGCGCGGTTACGAAGTCGAGGTCTATCCCCAGCCTCAAGCGCCGCCGAAAAGTCTGATTATTGAAAAAGTGAAGTCGGGCATCGACGGACTTATCACCACGCTGCGCGATCCCATCGATGCCGAGATCTTTGCTGCGGGCAGCAATGAAGCCGGCAAGCCCACGCTGAAAGTCGTGGCTCAATACGCCGTGGGTTACGACAACATCAACCGCGCCGATGCCAACCGCTACAAGATTCCTTTCACCAACACAGCCGACGTCTTAACCGAAGCCACCGCCGAGTTCGCCTTCTTCATGCTGGGCATGCTGGCCCGCAAGATGTGGCCCGCCGAACACCTTACCCGCGACAACCAGTGGGGATACTGGCATCCCTACCTGCCCTTTCTCGGCGACGAAGTCACCGGCAAAACCATCGCCATTATCGGCACCGGACGCATCGGTCTGGCTATGATCAAGAAATGCGCCGGCTTCGACATGAACATGCTGTGCTACGACCCGGCCTACGAAAATCACGACTACATCAAAGCCATTCAAGAGACCATGGACCTGCGCCACGCTCGCGGCATTTCCAGCGAAAAAACCTGGATCAAATATGTAGACTTCGAAACCGCCCTGCGCGAAGCCGATTTTGTCAGCGTGCACGTGCCGCTGCTTCGTCCCGGTGAAAGCGCCACTCCCACCTATCATCTTTTCAATGAGAAGACTCTCCGCATGATGAAGCCGACCTCCTATCTGGTCAACGACTCGCGCGGTCCGGTAATCGATGAGCTCGCGCTGGTGAAAGCTCTACGCGAAAACTGGATTGCCGGCGCGGCTCTCGATGTGTACGAGAAAGAGCCTCTCCCCGCTGATTCGCCCTTGCGCGATCCCGCAATTGCCGACCGCTGCCGCCTCATGCCGCACTTCGCCAGCGCCGCCCGCATAACGCGCCTCTCCATCGATCCCAACAAAGGCATGGCCGGACGCTGCATCCAGGGATTAATCGACGTCCTCGAATCCAACTACGGCGGCGACATCACCAAGATGCCCTACGTCGTAAACAAAGAGGCGTTCGGAAAGTAAACCGCACTCCATAGCATCGAACCTCAACCCGGTCTATATTGACTCAAGGCAGATTCGGCGAACTCGCAAGCTGGTTCGACAAGCCGGTTCGACAAGATGCTCCGACAAGCTGGTACGAAATGATCAAACAATTCCTGCTGCTGCTCGGTGTAATTGCAGTCATTCTGGCGGCGCTGCTTTGTTCTCTCTACATCCTCGATCTGGTAAAGATGGCCGATCTGCAGACTGACCTGCGCAAAATCCTCGGGCTAGTCGGCGTGGCTGCCGTTGCCGGGGTCCTAGTCACGCTGCTCATGCGGGCCGCCCAGAAAAAATAGTCCGCACGCTCGCTGACGATTCTCCGCATTAATGGTTTCCCCAGCCGGAAGTTCCCGCTAGAATGGATGGTCGTTAGTTGGTAAGGATACGAATGAAAAAGCGATACGCTTTCTTTCTCCCCTTCGCCTTGCTGCTTTTGATTCCCGCAACGTCCGCCCAAGCTCCCGCCGCGGGGGGTCAACTCGAAGAAGTTCAAGTCAAAGACGCTCAAGTCAGGGACGCTGAACTCAAAACGACCCAACTCAACTTAATCCCCGAGCCCAAGGAAGTGCGGCTCCAGCAAGGCGGCTTCCGCGTGAGGCCGACCACCAGAATCCTCGTCGAGTTCGGACATCAAGAGGAAGATCGCATCGCCGCGGAAACCCTGGCGGAAGAAATCCATGATCAGTCCGGCTTGAAGTTAAGCATCACTGGCTCCAAAGAGAAAGCAAGACAGGTTCGCAGCACCATCGTGCTGGCCCGTCTGCAAGACCAAAGTGTCAGGAATTTCCTGGCTGCGAAAGGCCTGCACGCGGATTCCATCGGCGATCAGGGTTACCTGCTCTACTCTGACAAGACTCACCTGATCGTCGCCGCCAACACCGGCCAGGGACTTTTCTACGGCGTGCAGACGCTGCGCCAGTTGCTTCGCCAGGACGACGGAAAACTGATCTGCCCCGCCGTTTCCATTCGCGACTGGCCGAGCATGGAGTGGCGCGGCGTGCAGGATGACATCAGCCGCGGCCCCATTCCCACCGAAGACTACATGAAGCGCCAGATCCGCACCCTGGCCGCCTACAAGGTGAACGTCTTCGCCCTCTACATGGAGCACGTATTCGATTTTGCCAGCCAGCCCCTGCTCGCCCCGAAAGACGCTGCGCTCACGCCCAAAGAAATTAATGCCCTCGTGGATTACGCCCACAAACTCTACGTCACCATTCTCCCCGAGCAGCAGACCTTCGGACATCTTCACCACATGCTGAAGTATGAAATCTATTCCGACGTAGCGGAGCGTCCTCACGGCCACGTGCTGACTCCGACAAAAGCGCAGTCTTACGAAATCATCAAAGCCATGTACGCCGACCTTGTCCCACTTTTCCCCGGACCGTTCCTGCATGTCGGAGGCGACGAAACGTTTGAACTGGGTCACGGTCAAACCGCCGCGCGCGTCGCAGAAGTAGGCCTGGGCCGCGTTTATCTCGAGCACATGCAAAAGGTCTTTGCCATTCTCCAGCCCTATCACAAGCAACTCATGTTCTGGGGAGACATCGCGCTGAAATATCCGCAACTGCTGGGCATCCTGCCCAAGGACATGATTGCCGTCCCCTGGGATTACGATCCGAAGCCGAGTTACGACAGCCTGATCAAACCCTACCGCGATGCTGGCCTGCGCGTAGTCGTCGCCCCGGGCGCGCAGACCTGGAACCAGGTGTGGCCGGACCTGGACGTGGGCTACCTGAATATCCGCAACTTTGTGCGCGACGGCCAACGGCTGGGCGCGATCGGCATGCTCAACACCACCTGGAACGACGACGGCGAAGCCCTCTACGGCATGGCGTGGCCAACGCTGATCTTCGGCGCAGCCGCGGGTTGGCAGACAGGCGAGTCAAGCATCGACCAGTTCAAAAACTCCTACGATTGGGCCTTCTACCGCAACGGCGATGCCACCTTCCGTGACGTGCTCGAGAATCTCGATCGCGGTCACCAGGCGCTCGCGAAAATAAAAATCGAAACCGAGACCGACGATTTGTTCTGGATCGATCCCTTCACACCGGAAGGATCAAAGATGATGCAGAAGGTAGCGGCAGCCGCTCCCGAAATGCGCTTAGGCGCCGAACACGCACTGGAGTCGCTCGGTCACGACCGCGCCAAAGCCCGCGCCAATCAAGACACGCTCGCCGACATGACTCTCGCCGCCTGGCGTTGGGATGCCCTGGGAATGAAAGCTGAGTTTACGCAAGAGATCAACAAATTCTACTGGGACGCCTTCCAGAATCAGACCGACGCCGACCGCGTAGGCGGCGACCTGGAAGAAATCACAGCCATCAACGCTCGCCTCGAAGACCTGCGCGATGCGACCACGCGCGTCAGCCAGATGTACCGCGCTGCCTATCTCGGGGAATACGGCCCGTACTGGCTCGATAATGTCTTAGTCCGCTACGACGACTTGGCCCGTGAGTTCCAGAAAAAAATCGTAGCCGTACGCCAGGCCCGCCGCCAATATGAGACCACCAAGACGCTGACTGCGCCGCAGGAGTTAGGATTCTACTTGCAGCCGTAAGAAAGCAGCGGGCGTTGGCCAGCTGGACCCAGGGTTCCCAATGATCAACGGCGCTCATGTTGTCATCTACAGTAGGAATTCGGAAGCTGACCGCGCCTTCTTTCGCGACGTGCTGAAGTTTCCCAGCGTCGACGCCGGCCACGGCTGGCTGATTTTCGCCCTGCCGCCCTGCGAAGCCGCCTTCCATGATCAGGAGAATGATTCGGGGAACCATGATTCTGATGGCCATGATTCTGACGATCATGATTCCCGGAAAAACGACAGGCACGAACTCTACCTGATGTGCGACGACATCGCGGCTACCTTGAAAGATCTCAAAGCCAAAAACGTCGAGGTCTCGGACGTGACCGAACAGCGCTGGGGCCGCCTTGCCAGGTTCTCCCTGCCTGGCGGAGGCAGGGTGGGCATCTACCAGCCAAAGCATGCAAGTCCCTTGAAGCCGAAGCGCAAGTGACGACTGAGCGGGCTGATAGACTGAACCCCGGCTCAGATGTTTTCCGATCGCACCAACTGGAAGCTCACGCAAAATCGCCTGACCGAAGCGCTCGAACGGGCGCGCTCGAGCGGCGCCCGTGTGCTCGATCTGACGATCTCAAATCCAACCCGCGCCGGCCTGCACTACGACGAGAAGCAAATTCTGCAATCCTTAGCCTCACCGCAATCCCTGGACTACGATCCCCAGCCCAAAGGCCTTCCCAGTGCCCGTGCGGCCGTCGCGGCGTACTACCAAACTCAGCATGGCATCCATCTCGACCCTGAACATCTGATCCTCACCACCAGCACCAGCGAAGGTTATTCCTTCGTGTTCCGCCTGCTCTGCAATCCCGGCGATGAACTGCTGGTTCCAAAACCAAGCTATCCCTTGTTTGAATTCCTCGCCGACCTACAGGACGTAAAGCTCGTCCCCTATCCCCTGATCTACGATCACGGCTGGCAAATGGATTTTCCCTCCCTGCAGAAGGCGGTGACGAAGCGCACCCGAGGCGTTGTCGTGGTTCATCCCAACAATCCAACGGGATCGTACGTGCACCACGACGAACAAGAATCTCTAAATCGCCTCTGCCGCGAACACGAACTAGCCTTGATCGCCGACGAAGTCTTTCTCGACTACGCCCACGACCACGCACCCCGGCAAAGCTTCGCCGCGAACCAGGATGTCCTCACCTTTACCCTAAGCGGAGTTTCGAAAATCTCAGCCCTCCCGCAAATGAAGGTTGCCTGGATCGTAACCAGCGGCCCCGCCGCGAAGGTCGACCCGGCACTGGCACGGCTGGAAGTAATTGCCGACACCTATCTCTCCATGAACGCGCCCATCCAGTGGGCGCTCCCGGCTTTGCTGGCGCAGCGCAAAAGCATCCAGCAGCAACTGCTCGATCGCGTGCTAGGCAATCTGGCCGAACTCGACCGCCAGCTCGCCGCGCAAAAAACCTGCCAACGCTTAACCGTAGAAGGCGGATGGTACGCTGTGCTGCGCGTTCCGGTAACCCAGACCGACGAAGAGTTAGCAATCGATCTGCTGCGCCGCAAGTCTGTGCTCGTACATCCCGGCCACTTCTATGACTTCCCCAGCGACGGATATCTGGTTCTAAGCTTGATCACGCCGAAAGCGGAGTTCGCCGAGGCATTGCAACGAGTCTCGGAGACGCTTAATCGGTAGAGGCGCGCTTCACCGCTTCACCAAGAACGGATTGCTCTCCCGCTCCTCCCCAATCGTAGTCAGCGAACCATGCCCCGGCACAACGACCGTGTCATCCGGCAACGCCAGCACCGTCCCATGCAGCGACTCCATAATCTTCTTCATCGATCCCCCCGGCAGGTCGGTGCGCCCGATCGATCCGGCGAACAAGGTATCGCCCGCAATCAGAATTTTCTCAGCAGGGAAGTACAGGCAGACGCTGCCTTCGGTGTGCCCCGGCGTATGCAGAATACTGGCCGCATGCGCGCCAGCCTCCACCGTGTCGCCGGTGTTCAAGCTCTGGTCGATCTTGACCTCGCCGGGCGCAGCCATTCCGATCCACGCCGCCTGCACGTCGAGCATCTTCAGCAGCGCATAATCATTCTGGTTCAGCAGAATCGGCGCTCCCGTAGCTGCCCGCAGCTTCATCGCGCCTCCTACATGATCAATGTGGGCGTGCGTGATGACGATTTGCTTGACTCGCAGGTTATGCTTGCGGATGAGCGCAAGCACATCTTCAATGTCATCTCCAGGGTCGATGACCATGGCTTCGCGCGTCGTCTCGTCGCCAATGATCGAGCAGTTGCACTGCAGCGGCCCCACAGGAAAGATTTCGTGGATCATCCTTCCATTGTAACGAGGTGTCCGCAGCTTAGAAGCATTTCGAAAAAAGGCTCGGGAAGGGCCCGGCTTCAGCCGTGCCGTTAGGGTTTCTTGAAGATTGGGGCTTTAGCCCCTGAGGTTCGGCGCTCGACCAGATTCCCACTTGTCTAGAATCGCCGCTGGCGAGACAATACGCCAACGTGCTCGGAGGTTCGATGGCTAAATACCGTCAACACGGATACCAGGACCGCGACCGCGAACAAAACCCGCGCCCGGGGTCTCGAGAAAACGAGTCTCGAGGAAACGACTCCCGAAAAAACAAGCCCCGGGAAAAGCCGGCCCCGCTGCCGCTGGCAAGACGCGACTACAGCATGGGACCTAAGCCCGTGAATATGCCTGGCACCCGCGCCGTCTCGCGCTGCGCGCAATGCGGCACCGTGCTCCAGGCCATTCCCCCGACGGGCCTTTGTCCCAAGTGCGGCTTCGAACTTCATTCCTGCAAGCAGTGTATGTATTTCGATCCCGGAAGCCGCTTCGAGTGCATGCAGCCGGTAAAGGAACGCGTGGCCAAAAAAGATGCCCGCAACGAGTGCAACTTCTACGAAATCCGCGTCATCCGAGAGAAAGAGACCTCCACGCCCGCCAACCTTCGCCCCAACGACGCGCGGCAGGCGTTTGAAAATCTGTTCAAGAAGTGATTGGAGTTGCGATGCGAGACGTTCTCGCGTGGATCAGCGTCGTTTCCGCTTTCCTGCTTAATTCCTCCCAAGCCGTCCTCGCCCAAAGCGCCGCTCAAGCCTCCGACGCCCACAAGGTTGTCATCGAGAGCTTCGTCATCTCCGGCACGCGGGCCGTTGACTCGGCGGAGCTCGCCGAGATCACCAACAGCATGTCCGGATCGATTTTCAATGACGATTCCGACGAGTTGAGCGAGCGAATCCGCAACCAATTTCAGGATCGCGGATACTTCAAAGCGGAAGTCGAAAAGCTGGACATCAAAGTCATCGACCCGTTGGCTTCCCCCAAACCAGTCCGCATGGAAGCCCAGGTCAGCGAGGGCGGCCGTTACCGATTGTCCACCATTGACTTCACCGGAAACCACGCTCTTAGCTCTCAGGAACTGCGGGCGAATTTCCCGATTAAGACCGGCGATGTGTTCACTAAACATAAGATTGCTAGAGGTCTGGAGATGATGGGACCCGTCGCCCGCTCGCAGGGATTTCTGGACTTCACTGCAATCGCGGACACCAGTTTCGATTCCGCTTCAACCGTAAACCTGAACATCAAGGTCGATGAGGGTCGACAGTACCGAATGGACAAGCTCGAAATCACAGGCCCGCCGGAGGTGGCGGAGAAGCTGCAGGCCGGCTGGGAGCTCGAACCAGGTGCAGTCTTCGATGCTAGCTACGTGAAAACCTTCCTGGAAAAGAATAGCTCGCTGGTCCCTACAGATTTCGTCGAACAGACCGGGGTGAAGTTGTTTAAGGATTGCAACAGCTCAACCGTTTCCGTCCATATCCATCTAACTCTGGACCCCCAACACGCAGCCCTCGACCGCACGAAGCAGGTGCGGTGCCCGGCGTCCGAGGAGAACAAAAAATCAAATTAGCCCGGCGCAGCGCTCGCCTTCTCACGGTTTCTGCGTTGGCCGCAGCAATATCTCACTCACAAACGACTGCGCACTCTGCGTAACCAGCATCGCCACGGCATGCGCCACATCCTCCGGTTGCAGCATCTTCCCCGGATCCTTCCCCGCATGCGGACTCAGCTCAGTGTTAGTCGACCCAGGACAAATCACAGCCACGCGAATGTTATATCCGCGCAATTCCTCCGCCAGAGAGTAGCTCAGCCCGTTCAATCCCCATTTCGAGGCGGCGTAAGCCGCGCCGTTCGGCAACGCATTCTTCCCGGCCAGAGAAGAAATATTGATCATGTGCCCGGAGCGCGCCCGAATCATCATCGGCGCAAACGCGCGCACGGCATAGTAGACGCCCCGCAAGTTTGTATTCAGGATCTTCTCCCACGCCTCGGGAGCGAGCAGATGCAGCGGCCCGCCGAACCCGCCAATCCCAGCGTTGTTCACCAGAACGTCCACGCGCCCAAACGAAGCCTCAACCCGCCCAGCCGCCGCCTCCACCGACGAAAGACTGGTCACATCACAAGGAATAACCTCAGCCATCCCGCCAGCCTCCGCGATCGCTTGCGTAACCGATTCGAGATCAGCACGAGTGCGTCCGCAAAGCACAGCCGTTGCGCCCAGGCCAGACAACTCCCTTGCGATGGCAGCGCCAATCCCCCGGCCCGCCCCGGTAACCACGGCCACCTGCCCAGCCAGCGGCGGAACCGTATTCCCTCGAACTTCGTCCGCTCGAACCACGCTCATAAAACTTGCCTCCAGTCCTGCCCGGCTTCCTCGCGAGTGTCGCTAACAGCTATCCGCGAGACTCAACATCTGCATCCTATACAATAGCGCGGGGGGCCAACTCGGAAGTTGCTTGCCTTCGGAACAAGACGTACTTATAATCCGGCAAACCCGAATAATAATTGGGTCAGTCGTCTTACCATCTCGAACAGATGCAAATTGCCGATCCCGAAATATCCAAGGAGCCATACTGATGAAAAAGATTCTGGTCACGGTTGTGCTTGGCATTGCTGCGCTGGCCGCAGCCCAGGACGCTGCTAAGCCGGCACAGTCGCAACCGTCCGCGGCACCCGCGCAGCCTGCCGCTCAACCCACACAAACCCCGGCGGCCGCAGCCCCCGCCGCAGCGCCCGTTATTAAAGACCCCGCCGAGTACAACGCCTACGTAGGCGCCATCGGCCAGAAGGACGCCGCCCAGATCAGCGGCCTCGAAGCTTTCCTGGCCCAATATCCCAACAGCATTATGAAGGTTGCCGCCCTGCAAACTCTCATGCAGGATTACCAGCAGGCCGGGAACCAGGCAAAAACCATCGACGCCGCCACCAAATTAGTGGCCGCCGACCCCACCAACGAGCGCGCTCTGTTCTTGCTGGCTTATTTTGACCGCCTGAAGGCGCAGGGCGGCGACCCCAACGCTGCACAGGATCTCGCGGACGCCAAGAAGTTCGGGCAAATGGGACTGGATGGTCTGCCAAAATTCACCAAGCCCGATGGCATGTCAGACGCTGACTTTCAGAAGATGAAAGATCAGATGACCGGAGTTTTCAACGCAGCCCTCGGCCTCGCCGCCCTCACTGCCAAGGACTATGCCACCGCCCGCACCGACTTGCGTACCGCCGTTGATAGCAGCCCTGATTTCCAAAAAGATTTCAGCGTGGTTTATCCCCTGGCACTGGCCTACGCCGGTCCCACCCCGCCCGACCCAAGCCTCACTCCCGATCCCATCAATGCGATCTGGTTCGCCGGACGCGCTTCCGTAGTCGCACCCAACGCGCAATATCAACAGTCGATCGAGAAGTACGCCCGAGGCTTGTACGTCAAGTACCACGCAGGCGACGACGGCTGGGCCGACGTCCTGGCGCAAATCAAGGCCAACCCAGTGCAGCCCGCAGGCTTCACCATCAAACCCGCTCCTACCCCCGCCGAACAGGCTCACGCCATGGCGATCGCTACCGATCCCGCGAAAATGGATTTCGGCCAGTGGGAGTTCATCCTCTCTAACGGATCCCAGGCCGATCAGGATCTGGTCTGGAACGCCATCAAAGGCAAAGCGGTACAACTGCAGGGTACCGTCATCAAGGCGACCGCAACCGAGTTTGACATCGCTGGAAGCCTCGACGACATCGAAGCCAAAAAGGTCGACATCACTCTGACCTTTGAAGACAAGGTTCCCTTGAAGCTGATCCCCAAAGAAGGCTCCAGTCTGGACTTTCAAGGCGAGCCGGCTTCCTACACGCAAAGCCCGTTCATGATGACCATGGAGAAGGGCAAGCTCCTGAAAGCCGCGACGCCCACTCCGGCCAAAAAGCCAGTCCACAAACCAGCCGCCAACTAGTCAAGTCCGATATGAAAAAAAGGCAGCCCGCAAGGGCTGCCTTTGTTTTCGTACAGCACCTCAGTGCTTGTGTGGGGGCAGCCGCCCTCGGCTGTCCGGTTGAGCGCAGGTCGACCTTTCCTCCCTGCGCAGCAAACTGGGCCACCACCAAGGAGTTTGCGCCTTGACGGCCCGTGGTCCGGGGAGGAGAATTGCCCTGCTCGGCCCTGGCCGCATCGCATCCCCACCTCGCGGTTCCCAGCCCGGCCGCCCGCGATCTCTCCTGAGGCCCGCGACGCGATCCCCTAATCTCGCACGACGGAGGATTCCAATGACGAAACTACCGATACCAAAGATAGCCTGCGTCGTCTTTGCGTTCTGTTTCGCCGCGGCGATTGCCGCGTCGGCACAAACCTTTACCACCCTGTTGAGTTTCAACGGGACCGACGGTTCACAACCTCTGCTCGGCTCTCCCGTCCAGGGCATCGACGGAAACCTGTACGGGATAACTGACGAAGGTGGCAGCTACGGCTGTGGCACAGTTTTCAAAATCACAACCGGGGGAACCCTGACGACGCTATTCAACTTCCAGAACGACGACAGCGGCTGTAACCCTGACGGAGGGCTGGCTCTCGCTGCCAACGGAGACATTTACGGATCAACCACCAACGCTGGCAGCGACGGAGGTGGCACACTTTTCAGGGTCACCCCGACAGGCACGCTGACCACGGTACATGGTTTCGATTACGCGCTAGGGGCCAATACTAATTCAGCGCTGCTTCAGGGCACCGACGGCAACTTCTACGGAACCACCGTCAACGGGGGCGCCAGCGGCTGCAACAAAGGCTGCGGCTCGATTTTCAAAATGACTCCGGCGGGCACGCTGACCGAGCTGCATGAGTTTGATTTCACTGACGGCTGGGACCCTAAAGACGCAGCTCTGATTCAAGCCACAGATGGAAACTTCTATGGGACTACTGCGGGTGGGGGCAGCCATACCTGCTCCTCCCCCGCTATCGGTTGCGGCACGGTCTTCAAAATCACTCCTGGAGGCGCATTTGCGACACTGCGCAACTTCGACGGGAGTAACGGGTCCATCCCTTTCAGCGGAGTGATTGAAGGTGCCGACGGGAACCTCTACGGGACCACCAACCAAGGCGGAACTTACGGCGATGGCACAGTCTTCAAGATCACCCTGGCCGGCGCGCTGACAACGCTGCACAGCTTCGACGGGACTGACGGCGCCAACCCTTTTGGCACCCTGGTCCAAGCCACGGACGGAAACTTTTACGGGACGACGAATGCGGGCGGCGCGAATGGCGACGGAACGATCTTCGAAATCACAACCGCGGGCACGCTGACGACGCTGCACAACTTCGACGGCACGGACGGGGCGGGCGCTCAGAGCGGGCTGCTTCAAGCGACCAACGGGACATTCTACGGAAACACCTATGCTGGAGGGACCAGCGGCGACGGCACCGTCTTCAGTCTGTCTGTGGGGCTTGGCCCGTTCGTCACTTTTCTACCCGCAGCTCGTCCGGTCGGGGGGGTGGTGGAGATTCTTGGCCAAGGATTCACCGGCGCAACCGGCGTCTCCTTCAACGGCACCGCCGCAACCTTCACTGCGGAATCCGACACTTTTCTGACCGCCGCCGTTCCCGCCGGAGCCACAACGGGCTCGATCACCGTGTCTGAGCCAGGCGGCACGCTCACCAGCAACAAAATCTTCCGCGTGTCGCCGCAAATCTCCAGCTTCTCGCCCACGGACGGCCCCGCCGGCACCACCGTGATCATCACCGGCAATAGCCTCCTCGGAGCCACTGAAGTTTTCTTCGCCTGCGGAAAGAAGGCGACCTTCACCGTTGACTCCGACACTCAAATCACAGCCACAGTCCCCGCCGGCGCGATGACCGGCGACATCAGCGTAGTGACTCCTGGCGGGAACACGGGGAGCCCCACGGTCTTCACTGTGACAGCACCGTGATGCTTTGAAAGCGTTCGAGAAAGGACAAGAAGCCGCCTCCCACGAGGCGGCTTTTTTGTTTCGACAGATTTTTCAGGCTCTTGAGTTTTTCCGGAGTGCCCGGAAACACGAATTAAGAATCAGCGGAGCCGACTACCTAGCGCACCGCTTTCTTTTCCCGATCCAAAGACACCGGCCGCGCGCTCCGTGGCGGCCGTTTCGCCCCATCCCGAAGCTGCCGGATGTCGATCTTAAGTTCATCAATCGTCCGGCTCAATGTGTTGCGGTGCATTCCCAGCTCGCGCGCGGCGCGGCACTGGTTTCCCTTGTTCTCCTGCAGGACAGTCAGGATAAATCGTTTCTTGAATTCCCGCACACCCTCCGAATAAAGGATGTTGCTCTTATACATTTGCAGAATGAGTGCTTCCAGTTGATCTTTCACGTGAGGTCTCTCTCTTTTCCTGAATGTCTTTTTTTAACTTTCTACCCGCCTCGCACTTATTTCGACTTCGCAGCCGGAGCCCCGCTCAAATCCTGCGGGGCCCGATGCAGAAAGTCCAGCCCCTGATCAAACCGCGCCCGCAACTCCGCCGGCGCCACCCACATCGCAGCTCTTCCCACCACCAGAAAATACGGCGCCAGCACCGACTTCTTCAACATGGACGAGGTTGGCGTGAACGCGGTCATACCCATCAGCACCACGGTCACAATCAAAACCCCTTTCACCACGCCCAGCAACGCTCCCATAAAACGGTCAAACCCGCTCAGCCCGGCGGCCTTCATCAATTTGCGTGCAACCCGCGCCGCAACGTTGAACAGCAGCAGAATCACAAAAAAGATGATCAGGAAACTGAAAATATCAGCCAGCCAGGCGTTCTTCAAAAACGTCATGAACCAATCCGACAGCCCCGGATACTTCCACGCGGCAACAATGTAACCCACCACCAGCCCGGCCATGCTCAGAGCCTCGGAAAAAAAGCCCTGAATCCCAGCCGAAACAATGCTGAGCAGTATAACCGCGACAATCAACCAGTCCGCCGCGGTCATGCTCTTCTCCTGCCAGCCGCGCTTCTTCGCGCCGAACCGCCTCGCGTCAACCCGCGGCGGGCTCCGTCTCGGGCCCAACTCCTACACATCCAGCTTGCGTCCCGTAACCTGGAGATAAGCGTCAAGATATTTCTCGCTGGTCTGGCGTGCCACCTCATCCGGCAAAGCCGGCGCGGGCGGCTGCTTATTCCAGTGAATCTCTTCCAGGTAATCGCGAACGTACTGCTTATCGAACGACTCTTGACCGCGTCCCGGCGCATACTTATCGGCGGGCCAGAAGCGGGACGAATCCGGCGTGAGCACTTCATCCGCCAGCGTGATTCCCTGCGCCGTCCGTCCGAACTCAAACTTCGTGTCGGCGATGATGATACCTCTCTGCCGGGCGTAGGCGGCAGCTTTCTTATAGATCCGCAAAGTCAGATCGCGCAGAGTGCTCGACGCCTCCGCTCCCACAATTTCGCACATCCGGGCAAACGAAATGTTTTCATCATGCCCGCTCACCGCCTTGGTCGCCGGCGTGAAGATCGGCTCCGGAAATGCTTCCGATTCGCGCAGCCCCGCCGGCAGTTCAATGCCGCACACTTTTCCCGTAGCCTTGTATTCCTTCCACGCCGACCCTGAAATGTATCCCCGCACCACACACTCCACCGGAAACATCTCAGCCCGCTGCACAATCATCGACCGCCCGCGCAACACATCAGCATATTTCTGCAGCGCCTGCGGATAGCGCTCAACATCCGCCGTAATCAAATGGTTGGGAACGATGTCAGAAAGAAAATCAAACCAGAACAGCGAAATCTGCGTCAGCACCCGCCCCTTGTGAGGAATGCCGGTAGCCAGCACAAAGTCGAACGCGGATATCCGGTCAGTAGCGACGAACAGCAGCCGCTCCTCATCGATCTGATATACGTCGCGCACCTTGCCGCTGGCATGAAGTTTAAGGTCCGGGAAATCGGTCTGCAGCACTACGGGGTCAAGAAGTTTAGGTGTCATGTTTTAAATTTAACAGGGGAACGAGCGAGGCGTATTTTAGCCCCTCAGAAATTTTTGTCAACGGCAGAGATCACATCCTGAAAGGAAGTCCCTATCCTGTTGAGCGGCGAAGCGTTGCCTGCCCGCCCCGTCAGAGTCTCGCTCCCAGGCCAATGTGGAAAAGCTGAGGATCGCCGTGGATATCGTGCCTCCGCCTCCCTCACGCATCATTGACAGCAGATAGCTCGCAGGATTACCTTTTTAGTTTCTTGAGGTAGCGTCACGTGCAGCGACTTCGTTGGACCTTGGTTCTCGTCCTATTAGCAGCCGCGGTATGCGTCTCCGCCGTGCCCCGCCCAGACTTACCCGAAACCCCTTTCAACGAGGCGGACACGCCGGTAAACCTGGCTCCTCCGGTAGGCCTTCGTATCCAGGTCATCGCTCCGGCCATCGATCCCGTCGTTATTTTGCCGACGCTGCCCATTGACTGCGCTGGTTGCATTGTCACCCGCTTGGCGCCCGAACCGGTCATCGCTCCCCGGCGTCGTCATCCGCTTTCCCTCCAGGATCTCCTCTGTACCTTCCTGATCTGAAGTTACCCCAATCTCAGACCGAATAGCTCACAGCGCCCGCTTCCACTCGCCCTATTTCACCGTGGGTTGGGCGTAATAGCTGCCGGGTTGCCGGAAGCCGAACTCCGCGTACCCCTCGCAAGCAAGCCGTGAGCGCGATTCCGTCCCAGCCGAAAACCCTACCCGCACGCCTGACTTGCGGCAGCGGATCGAAGTTTCCGGCAGATCGTTAAGGGGCAAAACAAATTCAATCACCGAATCTGAGGAGAGTTTTATGAAAAGCAATATGTTTCTGCGGGCACGATCCCTATGTGCCAGCATCGCCGGAGCGGAACTCTCGCTAGTCACTCTGCGCTTTCCCTCAAAGTTTCCGAGGGTGTCTTCGGAAATCAGAAATCCGCGCCCGGAACTTGCCAACCGTCCCAAACCATTCTTCCGGCAATGGCTCGATTCCTGGAGAAGCCGAAATGCAGGAGTTCCAGCCGTGAACTGGACCCTGATAACTACGAAATCCGCGCCGCCTTCGAGCGAGCGCAATCAGAGAGGCAACCATGGACAAAGCAAATAAGCTTCTTCTTCTTTCCTCCGCCGGGAAAACCCGCCTGAGCAGCGCGCCCAGCCAGACGGCCGTTCCGAACTTGCACCTTAAGGATAGGAGAATAGCCCGCTTGCTCATCCTTCTCCGACAGATCAACGAATCCACAGGAGGGCTGGGCGTATTCCCCGAATCCCAGGTCAGCGAAATCGTCTCCTGCGCGGTCCGGCTCTGTGGCTTAACCAGCTCAACCGAGGCTCGCGAGGTGGTTGCCGCCGTCCTGGAGGCGCTCGAAATACAAGATGCAATCCGGGAGGCTCCCTGATCTCGGAAAATCTGATTTCGGAGACTCTGATTTCAACGAGTCTGGTTTGAGTGAGTCTGGTTCCGGATACCAGACAAGCCTGAGTTTGTCCTAGCCACGTTCTGACTTCAGTTCGTGGCCCAGGGCGCGGCGAAGTGTCCGACTGCGTTGAGTGAACGAACCGGGGGGTCATTCCTCAGCGCAGTCGGACGCAAGCTGCCCACCGGGCAAAGCCAGCCCGGAGCCGTTACCGTTGCCCGTGTGGGACGGACACTCCTGTCCGTCGCCTTTGACGTTGGTGTTGATGTTGGTCTTGAACTTGACCTTGAATTAAGAGGACCACCAGAACCGCAGGCACAACCGTGGAAGAGCGGCGCTTAAGCGCCGCGATAAGCGAAAAAAATCAACCAGGCTTCAGCCCCCGAGTCCCCTTGCGCCACAATGTTAAAATAAAAGTAGAACCCAAGAAAATTTCGCAAATTCAGGCGGAGCCCCAAAGCTCCGCCTTTCCGTTCTCCAGATTCACGTTTTAAGCAGTAGGTTCTAAAAGCCGCAGGTCCGAGGAAATCAGGTCCCGATGTCGAAGTCCCACCCCAGCCGCCCCGACGATCCCAACCGCCCCAACACCAAGCGCACCGGAGAGCGTTCCGAAGCCGCTTTCCTCTACCAGGCCAGCCAGCGCCGCTTCGCCATCTGCAAGCCCTGGGGAGACAGCGAGCGCTACGACTTCATCCTCGACAACCGTCCCCAACCCAAGGTTCACCTATTTCGCATCCAGATCAAATGCACCGACTCCCTCCGCGCCGACGCCTACGAAACCCGCGCGACATACACAGTAGGCAAACGCCGCGCCGTCTACACCAAACGCGACATCGATTTCATTGCCGCCCACGTAGTCCCGCTAAACATCTGGTACATAATCCCGGTAGAAGTCTGCACGCCAGCGCCAATGCTCCGCTTCTACCCCCACCGCCAAGCCAAACGCATGCGCCTTGAAAAATACCGCGAAGCCTGGCACCTGCTGGATCCCCCACTCCCAAATCCCCCAATCACCATCCACGCCTGCATCGACGAAGACTACCCCGAAACCTACGAACCGGAAGTCTACGACCCCGAGATCGAAGCGGACTGGTCGGAGGGGAAGACAAAGCCGTAGGATGGCGCAGCGCTTGAGCGCTGCGACAAGACGCACTCCCCACCAATACCCTTTGTCATTCCGAACAGGGCCGAAGCCCCGGTGAGGTACCTGCCGTTGACCTTGCTGGGACGACCCACAAACCGAGCCATGAGCGAGATCGGGAAGGGCACGACTTCCAGTCGTGCCGCAAAGCCGTAAGAAGAAAGAATCAGGCTCCAGCCTAAGGTAAATGTGGGGACAGCCACCCTCGGCTGTCCACCGGGCAAAGCCCGGTTCTCTTGGTGTTGGTGTTGCTCGTGTGGGACGGACACTCCTGTCCGTCGCCTTTGACGTTGATCCTGCTTTTTGACTCTGAAGGGGCCACCACGCGCCGCCAGCACAACCGTGTAAGAGCGGCGCTTAAGCGCCGCGTAAAGCCCCAGGATGGAGCAGCGCCTCAGCGCTGCGAAAACACCCACCAACAACCCTTGTCATTCCGAACAGGGCCCCCGCGATATTTCTCGGCCAGAACGCGGGAACGCTCGAGCGACTCCACCGACATCTTTGCTTCTAACTCTCGAAAGTTTCTAGCCATCTTTCTCCATCGGACACAGAACTGCTTAACACAAGAGTTAAAGCCGGTCCTTCCAGTACCCCGGTTTTCGCTTGCTGTGTGCCACCGCCACGATTGTGACTAATTCGGGATCGTCAAGGTAAACAATAGAGAAAGGGAAGCGCGGAGGTACAAACCGGCGCGTCCCATATAAATATTTCGGCCAGCGCTGCGGCGCCTCAGCGATCATCCGAATCGCGGCCGACACTGCCACACGAAATTCCGATGAAGCCAACAGACTCTGCGGACGGCACCAGCGGACCGTGTTTCGAAACTCTTCCCTTGCCTCAGGATGAAACTGAAAGAGACTACTCCCCATCGGGGAACTCTTCAGCGATCTCTCTAAGCACCTGCTCTCCAGGAATGGTCTTCACCCGTCCAGAGCGAATATCATCCACCCGGCGCTTAATCTCTTCGTCCCATGCCGCTTGCACGCCTTCTTCGGCGGGCTCGTCATCCAGAGTCTCAACTAGACGATCAATCAGCAGACCGCGTTCACGCGTGGAGAGGCTGAGCGCCTTCTCCAGCAACTCCGAAACCTTTGGTGTCATCTGCGCCATGATCAGACCTCGCTATCGGTCGATTTTACACCCGGCAGCAATAGTTAGGCCCCTCCCCCTTTTCCTTTCAACAACTTACCCCCACCCAATCCCCCAATCAACCGCTAAACCCCATTTTTCCCCCATTCGTTGAGATAAAGATGCGTAACCCCTTCCCCTCCAATAGCATCACACCAGACCAATACCCAGGGAAAAGTGTAAGAACCAGGTCCAATTCCCGGGGAGAACCATAAGCAGTCGGGTTCAAGGTCAGGTTTTTGTGAACCACTTTTGTGGGTAAGGATCGAAGGCAAAGCCAAGGCAAGTTTCCGCCGAGTTTTTCCTAAGACCGAGCACCCAAGACCAAGAAAGCTAGAAGCTAGGAGCTAGAAGCTAAAATGCGCAAGCCGATCAAGTACGTAGAGAAAGCAGTCACCGTCGCCGCCAAAGGCGCTTGGGCAGTCTTCGATCGTTTGAATCAGATCAAGCAAAACCCTTCGCCCACCCCTAAATGGTCCGACAAGCCTCTGCTCAAGTCCTACGAAAAGTCGAAGCCCCCCCTCGGCTGGCCCCGCTCCACCGATTCGCTGTGCCCGAAGTGTGTCCCGGAAATCCGCCAGCAGATTCTCGACGGCAAACTGCCCCACGAAGTTCTGATGAACGAAAAGGTAGGCGAGATCAAAGCCACCATCATCGAGCGTGACGGCAAGATTCTGATGGTGAAAGACTGCCCGAAGCACGGCCACTTCGAAGACGTGATGTCGATCGACACCGATTTCTCAAAGCATCTGGAAGACGTCTTCCCCGGCCGCGACATCGTGGCCCACAACGACGAGAAACTCCACCATCACGGTTCTTCCACCGTGAAGTACGGACGCGGCTCGGTTCTCACCATCGATCTGACCAACCGCTGCAACATGATGTGCGATCCCTGCTTCATGGACGCCAACCAGGTAGGCTTCGTCCACGAACTCACCTGGGAAGAAATCAAGACCATGCTCGACAACGCCATCACCATCAAGCCGCGTCGGCAAATGAGCGTGCAGTTCTCCGGCGGCGAGCCCACGTTGAGCCCATACTTCCTCGACGCAGTCCGCTACGCCAGAAAAGTCGGATACAACTCCGTCCAGGCCGCGACCAACGGAATCGAATTCGCAAAAAGTTTTGAATTCGCTCAACAAGCAGTAGAGGCCGGCATGCGCTACGCCTACCTCCAATTCGACGGAATCGGCAACGCCGCCAACGCCCACCGCATGGTCGGCAACCTGTTCGACGTAAAGTTAAAGGCCATCGAAAACCTCCACAAGGCCGGGGTGGAAATCGTCCCAGTAGTAACAATCGTAAACGGCATCAACAACGAACAGGTAGGCAGAATCATCAAGTTCGCGCTGGACAATCCAAAAACAATCAGCTTCCTGTCCTTCCAGCCAGTAAGCTTCACCGGCCGCGACGAAGCCGTAACCGACGACCGCCGCCAAGCCCAGCGCTACACGCTCTCTCACCTGGCCCACGACGTAAAAAATCAAACCGGTTTAGGCGAACCATCCCGCGACTGGTTCCCCATCTCCTTCATGGGAACATTCAGCGACTGGGCCGACCTAATGCACGCCAACGACGTAAAGAACGACTGGGGCCAACTATCATGTGGTTGCCATCCGAATTGCGGGACGGGGATGGCGGTGATGATTGATAAGGAGACTAAGGAAGCTGTGCCCGTTACTGCTTTTTTGGCTGGGGATCAGTTGGCTAAGGATATTGCTAAGGTTAATGATGCGGCGCGGGGGAAATTTCTTACTGTGTTTGGGATGGCGCTTTGTCTGATGAAGAACTACGATCCGTTTCAGTCGCCTACGCATTTCAAGCTGATTGATCTTTTGCGGAAGTTTGATAAGAACTTTAATGCTACGGGGAAGAACTACGGGAAGGTTGGTCCGGACAGGACGGTTGATGATGTGATGAAGCGGCGGACGAACGACCGCTGGAACTTCCTGTTCATCGCGGGGATGTGGTTCCAGGATCTGTTCAATTACGACTTCCGGCGGACGGAGCAATGCATTATTCCCTACGCCACGCAGGAAGGGGAGATTTCGTTCTGTGCTTACAACACGGGTGTGGGGTGGCGGAACATCATCGAGAAGATGCATATGACCGCGACGCTCACCAAGTGGTACGAAGAGCATGGACGGCACGAGATCTTCGCCGGCGGCAAGAAAGTGAAGATGGAAGACGAGACCGCCGACTATCTCAAACTGCGCGAAGAGATCGTCACCAATGAACTGCAGCACGATCTGGACAAGCTGGGCATCGCGAAGAACGCGCGCGAGGAAAAGAAGCGGGCGCGGGATGCGAAGGCGGCTTTGGCTGTGGATCATTCGGAGACTCCGGTTGCTGGGCATCGTGGACCGCAGAAGAATGATGAGGCCTACAACGCGCGCATGGCTTCGCTGTATCGCGAAGTCGTGTTGAAAGAGAAGCCGGCGGTGGCGGAGAATGGATTTATTCCGCTGGGCGCGTTGGGCAAGGCCAACGGAAACGAGACGCCTGCTGCTAAGCCGGAAGTGGCTGAACCGGTGGCGGGAGACTAGCTCGGGCTTCGGCTATCGGGCTTCGGGCTTCAGCTAAAACTACAGGGGCCGCCTTCGGGCGGCCCGATTTGTTTTTCCAGGTTGAACTCACGGTGCAGGCATTGTGGAGGCAGCGCTTTCGCCGGGGCTACGGTCGTCGCTTTGCTCCTCTCTCGGCCCCGGCTCTAGCGCTCCCCGCCCTCTTACCCACGAACTGGCCGGCTGCGTCGCTTCGCTCCTTGCAGGCCAGTTCGCCCACCAGGTCAAAGGCAAAAGCAAAAGCAAAGGCAAAGTCAGAGTCAAAGGCAGCGGGCGAGGGCGCCCGCCCTACACGATCGGAGAGTCTCGCCAACCTTACGGGAGCATGTTGCCTATGCGGCGGATTTGGGCGCCAACGGCTTTTAGTTTTTCTTCGATTTTTTCGTAGCCTCGGTCGATGTGGTAGACGCGGTCGATTATTGTCTCGCCATCGGCTACCAGGGCGGCCAGGACCAGGCTTGCGCTGGCGCGGAGGTCGCTGGCTAAGACTGCGGCGGCGCTTAGCGGGGTTTTGCCGCGGACTACGGCACGGTGGCCTTCGATTTTTATGTTGGCGCCCATGCGGACTAATTCCTGGGCGTGCATGAAGCGGTTTTCGAAAATGTTTTCCGTGATGACGCTGGTGCCTTCGGCTTGGGTGGCCAGAGCCATGAATTGGGCCTGCATGTCGGTGGGGAAGCCGGGATATTCTTCGGTGTTGAGGTCGGAGGCGGTGAAGGGATTGTCTCCCATTACTCGGACGGAATCTTTGGTGGACTTGGTCTTGACGCCAGATTCTTTTAGTTTGTTGAGAATCGCTTCGAGGTGAGCGGGATCGCAGGCGGAGATGTTTAAGTCGCCGCCGGTCAGGGCTCCGGCGATCAGAAATGTGCCGGCTTCGATGCGGTCGGGGATGATGCGATGGCGCGCGCCTTTTAGTTTGGTCACTCCTTTTATTTTTATGGTGGGCGTGCCGGCGCCGTGGATCTTTGCTCCCATCTTGTTGAGCAGGGCGGCGAGGTCTGCGACTTCTGGTTCGCGGGCGGCGTTTTGGAGAATGGTTTCGCCTTCGGCTAGCGTGGCGGCCATCAGGAGGTCTTCGGTGCCGGTTACGGTGATTTTGTCGAAGACGATCTCCGTGCCGCGGAGGCGGTCGGCGGTGGCTTCTACGTAGCCGTGCTCTTGTTTTATTTTTGCGCCTAAGAGTTCGAGGCCTTTGATGTGGAGGTCGATGGGGCGCTGGCCTATGGCGCAGCCGCCGGGGAGGGAGACGCGGGCGCGGCCGCAGCGGGCTACTAACGGGCCTAGGACTAGCGTGGAGGCTCGCATGGTTTTTACTAATTCGTAGGAGGCTTCGGGGCTGGCTAGATTCTTGCAGTGGATGGTGGTGCGGTGCTGGGCGCGTCCGTAGCCTAGTTCGACTTCGGCTCCCATGGCGGCTAAGAGGTTGCGCGTGGTCTGGATGTCGCGGACTTGCGGGATGTTTTCTAAGATTACCGGCTCGTCGGTTAGAAGAGCTGCGGCCATGCAGGGGAGGGCGGCGTTTTTTGCTCCGCTGACGCGGACCGTGCCTAGGAGCGGGGAGCCGCCGCGGATTACTAGTTTGTCCATTGGGTTAAGGGTACGGGGTAACGGGTTATTTTAGCGGGGAATTGGGATGGGGATGGTAATCGAGTGGGTGCGCGGCTTGTCGAAGTCAAAGACCCACTTCTCGCGCGAACGCGCGAGAAATGGGGCACCCGGCATGGGTAATCGGGGGGGTGCGTAGTAAATTTGGGCGTCGTGAGAACGCCTTGATGCGACTTTGGTTGCGCAAAGATTACAGGGGTCCTTCGACTGCGTTGCCGTCCGCTTCGCGAACGGCAACTACGCTCAGGATGACAAGGTGGGCGGAGGCTTAAGAACCCCACTTCTCGCGCAAAGAACGCGCGAGAAATGGGCACCCGAAAAGAGGTTCCTCACCGGGCTTTCAGCCCGGTTCGGAATGACAAGATGTGGCCGAGGCGGCTCTCCACAGGGTTTGCATCATTCCTTTACACGGGTTTTGCGTTCGCAATCGCTTGGCGGACGTTGGCTTTTGCTTTTTTCAGGGCTGATGTGGCTTCGGCGCGGGTTACTCCGGCGGCTAGCATTACTACGGCTACTGGGGTGCGATTGCCGGAGGCTTTCAGGGCCCGGGTCGCGGATTCGTGAGTGGCTCCGGTGGCTTGTTCGAGGATTCCTATGGCGCGCTGGCGGAGCTTTTCGTTTTTCGGGGCTACGTTGACCATGAGGTTGCCGTAGACGTAGCCGAGGCGCGTCATGGCGGCGGTGGAGATCATGTTTAGAACCATTTTGTGGGCGGTGCCGGCTTTCATGCGGGAAGATCCGGCGAGGACCTCGGGGCCTACCTGGGTGACTATGGCGAAGTGGGCGGCTCGTTCGAGCGGGGAATTCGGGTTGCAGGTTAGCGCGATGGTGTGGGCGCCGCGCTGGCGGGCTCGTTCGATGGCGGCTACGGTGAAGGGAGTGCGTCCGCTGGAGGCTATGCCGAGGACTACGTCGTTTTTCGTGGGCTTGCGGCGGGACATTTCTTCGCGGCCGGCTTGGGAGTCGTCCTCGCTGATTTCGGAGGCGGAGGCCAGGGCTTTGGCACCTCCGGCGATGATGAACTGGACTGAGCGGGGACTCGTGTTGAAGGTGGGCGGGCACTCTACGGCATCTAGCGCGGCTATGCGGCCGCTGGTTCCGGCACCTACGTAGATGAGGCGTCCACCTTGGCGGAGGGCGGCGGCTACTTGATCGATGGCGCGGGCGATTTGGGGTAGGGCGCGGTTTACGGCCAGGGCTACGGTGGCGTCTTCGGCGTTGATGAGGTGGGCGATGTCGAGAGAGGATTTGCGGTCGAGGTCGTCGGCATCGTGGTTGGGTTGCTCGGTGTGGAGTTGGCGCAGGGTGGATGGGTTGGGTTTCAAGTCGGACCTTTCGGAAGCCTGTTCATTCTAACTGGTTTTCTGAAAAGCTCCTTTTGGCGGCTGGTTCGATGCGAGTACTCGGGGGCTAAAGCCCAGCTTCTTCTTGATCTAAATGTCGGCACGACTAAAGTCGTGGCCTTCCCGAGCGATGCGAGATCGAGGTTTCTCAATCCTTATTCAGAGCTTCGATTATGGCGTTGTGGAATTTGGGGCGGAGTTGTTTGATGGCTAGATTGGAGCCCTCGGGCCAGGTGCGGTTGGTTAGTAGAGTGATTGAGAGTTGGCGGGTGGGGTCGATCCAGAGGGAGGTTCCGGTGTAGCCGAGGTGGCCGTAGGACTGCGCGGAGAAATATTTTCCGGATTGCGAGGAGTTCGAGGGAGTGTCCCAGCCTAGGGCTCGGGTCGTGCCGGGGGGCGCGGGTTCGCGGCGGGTGAATAGGGTTATGGTTTCTGGACGGAGTATGGGGCTTCCCTGGTTCAACATGGCTTGGGCGAATTTTGCTAGGTCTTCGGCGGTGGAAAATAGTCCGGCTTGGGGAGCTACGCCGCCTAGGACGCTGGCGTTTTCGTCCTGGACTTCGCCTTGGATGATTCTTTTTCTGAAAGTTTGATCGTGCTGGGTGGGAGGGATCTTTGCGCGGAGTTCTGCTGGGGGATTGAAGGTCGTGTTGGTCATCGCTAGCGGGGCGAAGATTTCGCGTTGGCAGAAGCGGTCGAGGGATTCGTCGGCCAGGCGTTCTAGGGCGACGCCTAGGATTATGAATCCGATGTCGCTGTATTGGGCGCGGGTTGCGGGGTCGATGGCTAGGGGCGTGGTGAAGGCGGCTTGCAGGAGTTGGTCGCGGGTGCGGGCTTTCAGGAAAAACTTTTCGTGCGCGGGTAGGCCGGAGGAGTGAGCTAGCAGCATGCGGAGGGTTACTTCGTGGCGGCGGGGGTCTTTTTCTTTGTCGGTGGTGAATTCGGGGACTATGGCGGAGACTGGGGCTTCGAGATCGAGTAGGCCGCGCTGGTAGAGGAGCATTGCTGCTGGGGTGGTTGCTACTACTTTGGTTAGGGAGGCTAGATCGAAGAGGGTGGAGGGGTGGACAGGAAAATCCCCACCCTTCGCAAAAGACGCGAAGGATGGGCCACCCGGCGGTTTTTCTTTGTACGTGAAACTTCCTAGGGCTTTTAGGGCTACCAGGGTGCCTTGGTGGGTTACGGCTATGGACGCTGCGGGGAAAGCTTGCTGGTCGATTGCTTCTTGCAGAATCGTGAAGGCTTGGGCGAAAACTTGGTCTTGATGGCCGAACTTCTCAAGCGGCGCGGATGAGGGATGGGGCGCGGTCATTGATGGATTCATGATATGGCATAAGTGGCACCCCCTTACTTGAGTTTCTTGAGTCATGCTGTGCGGGTGTGTAGAGTCAGAGCATCCTTTCTTCTCAGACAAAGTCGGTATTTGGGGTCGGGCTGCTGTGCTGCGTTCTTGGCGCGGGGACTGCCGCTGCACAGAAGTCCGGGCTGCGCCCGGACGGACAGCCGAGGGCGGCCGTCCCCACATCCCCCGGGGCGGCTGTTTCTACACGTGCGCTGCCGGGGGTTGATGCTGTCATTGAGCAGGCGATTGCGGAGAAGCAGGTTCCGGGGGCGGTGCTGATTGTTGGGCATGATGGGCAGGTGATCTACCGGAAGGCTTATGGGTCGCGGGCTTTGGAGCCGCGGCGCGAGGCGATGACTCTGGATACGGTGTTTGATCTGGCTTCGCTGACCAAGGTGATTGCTACTACTACCGCCGTGATGCAACTGGTGGAGCGGGGTGAGGTGCGGTTGAATGATCCGGTGGCGAAGTATTTGCCGGAGTTTGCGCAGAATGGGAAGGATGACATCACGGTGCGGCAACTTCTGACGCACTACTCGGGGCTCGAGCCGGATCTGGATTTGAAGACTCCGTGGGAGGGTAAGGAGACGGCTTACCGGATGGCCTTTGGGGAGACTCCGCAGCAGGCGCCGGGTTCGGGATTTGTTTATAGCGACATCAATTTTATTGTTTTGGGTGCGCTGGTGGAGCGGGTTTCCGGGGAGACGCTGGATGCGTATACGGAGCGGCATATTTTTTTGCCGCTGAAGATGATGCGGACGCGGTTTGTGCCTCCGACGGCGCCGCGGGCTGGGTGGATAGAGAAGATTGCGCCTACGCAGTATGACGAGAATGAGCACATGCTTTGGGGAGTGGTGCATGATCCTACGGCGCGGCGGATGGGCGGCGTGGCGGGGCAGGCTGGGTTGTTTTCTACCGGGGATGATCTGGCAATCTTTGCGCAGGCTTTGCTGAATGGGGGTGGAGGGATTTTGTCGGCGCTTACGGTGGAGAAGATGACGCGGCCGGAGCAGCCGCCTTCGGCCCCGGTGCTGCGCGGGTTTGGGTGGGACATTGATTCTCCGCTGTCGTCGAATCGGGGGGATTTGCTGCCGGTGGGCGGGTATGGGCATACGGGGTGGACCGGGACATCGATGTGGATCGATGCGACTACCCAGACTTACATTATTTTGCTGACTAATGCGGTGCATCCGCGCGGGGGGAATGCGATTGCTTTGCGGTCGAAGGTGGCGACCGCGGTGGCGGCGGAGCTGGCCTTGACTACCAGCCAGAAAGAGGCGCTGCGCTGGGAGAGCATTACCGGTTACAACGAGGCGTTGAGCGCGGCGCGGCATGTGAGCGTGCGCAATGGCAGTGTGAAGAATGGGATTGATGTGCTGGAAGAGCATGGGTTCGATGTGCTGCAGGTTGCAGGGGGCAAGAGAAAGATCGGGGTCGTGACGAACCAGACGGGAGTGGATTTGGAAGGGCGGCGGACGATTGATGTGCTGGCCGGGGCTGCGGGAGTAACGCTGGAGGCGATCTTCAGTCCGGAGCATGGGGTTACGGGGACGCTGGATACGCTTAAGGTCGGCGATTCGAAGGACGCGGCTACCGGGGTTCCGGTTTACAGCGTTTACGGCGGGACGGATGCGGCACGGCGGCCAGCCGCGGAGGTGATGAAGTCGCTCGATGCAGTGGTGATCGATATTCAGGATGCGGGCGTGCCATTTTATACCTACGAGACTACGCTGGGATATTTTCTGGAGGCGGCGGCTGCGGCTGGGGTTGAGGTGATTGTGCTGGACCGGCCGAATCCGGTTACCGGGTCGTATGTGCAGGGTCCGGTGGCGGATGCCGGGCATGAGAGGTTTACGAGCTACTGGACGGTGCCGGTGCGGCATGGCATGACGATGGGCGAGCTGGCAAAAATGTTTAATGCGGAACGGAATATCAATGCCAAGCTTACGGTGGTGCCGATGGAGGGGTGGCAGCGCGGGGATTGGTTTGATTCTACCGGGGTCGCGTGGGTGAATCCTTCTCCGAATTTGCGGAGTTTGACTGCGGCGACGCTCTATCCGGGAGTGGCTTTGATTGAGGGTACGAATGTTTCGGTGGGGCGGGGGACGGATACTCCGTTTGAAGTGGTGGGCGCGCCCTGGATGAAGGGTCGGGAACTGGCGGCTTATTTGAATGCGCGCGGGATTGCGGGGGTGCGGTTTGTTCCGATTACGTTCACGCCTTCGGCTGCGGTTTATAGCGGGCAGAAGTGTGAAGGGGTGAATCTTGTTCTTACGGAGCGGAATGCGCTGGACGCGCCGGAATTGGGGATTGAGCTGGCGGCGGCGTTGCAGAGATTGTATCCGGCAGATTTTAAAATCGGACGCATGACCGAGTTGCTGGTAAACCAGGCGGCGTTCGATGGACTGATGGCGGGGAGGGATCCGCGGCGAATTGCGCAGGATTGGCAGGAAGAGTTGCAGAAGTTTCAAGTGATGCGGCAGAAATACTTGATCTATAAATGATCTGCGTTGGAACATATTGAGGAGCAGGTACAGGGATGAAGCTCAACATTAGGATGCGCGTTGCTGTGCTGGCGACCTGTGCTGTGGTCTCGCCGGGGTTCGCCAGTATGCTGAAGGGAGCGACAGGTGGGACCGGTCAGCAAGCCAAACAAGAGGCGGCGGGGCCCTCGACAGATGCGGTCGAATATACGAACCCAAAGTACGGGTTTCGCTTTTCACTGCCGAGCGGATGGAAGGGTTACAGCGTAGTTACGGAGCAGTGGGAAGCTAGCGATGCGCAAAAGGGTGTGGTTGAGCGGGGGCCGATCGTCTACATCAGACCTCCCGATTGGACCAAGGAGAATCCGCGGCAAGACATTCCGATCATGGTCTTCACCTTGACGCAGTGGGAGTCGGTGGAGCATGGCGACTTTTTTGTCAGTGGAGAGGCGATTGTTCCTGGCGAACTGGGACGCAACCGCAAATACGCGTTTGCCGTTTCGCGTCGCGTCGAAGACTCTGAGGCTCCTGGCGCGAAAGAAGTTAACGAAATTCTGCAGCAACATCCGCTGCACCCGATCTGGTCGAAGTAGATACTCCCCGCAGAAATTCCTCAGGGGCTAAAGCCCGATGGATTTTCCGTACTCTAAGGCACCCTTCGGCTTCGCTCAGGGCAGGCTCTTGAAGCCGTGTTCTTCCCGATCCTTTTTGAGACCTGCCCTCGTGGGGGATAACCGCGAAGGAGAAAGGGCGCATCCTAGCGACTGAGCGTGATATTCTCGGGCTGAATTGGCGATTCTGGAGGTCTGTGATGAGGAGTGCATGGACTTTGCTGCTGTTGTCAGGGATGGCGTTGGGGCAGGCGGCTGATGCTCCAAAGCCGGACACCGGCATCAGTTCCCAACCTGTCGCGCCACCGGCTGCGGCTGTGGCTTCGAGTCCGGCGCCGGGTGCGGCTTCTGATCCTAATGTGATTGCGATTCCGGCGGGGACGAAGATTCCTTTGTTGCTGAAGCAGGCGATCTCGACCAAGAATGCGCGCGAGGGGGATGCGGTTTATGCGGAGACGGCGTTTCCGTTTGTCGTGGACAACCGCGTCATTGTGCCGGCGGGGTCCTATATTCAGGGAAAGATTGCGCATGTGGAGCGCGCGGGACATGGACATGGGCGGGCGGAGATCCTGATGCACTTTACTTCGATGATTTATCCCAGTGGATATACGGTGATGCTGCCGGGGTCGGTGGAGAACACGCCGGGGGCGGAGAATAATTCGGTGAAGGATTCGGAAGGGACGATTCAGCAGGACAGCGAGACGGGGAAGAAGGTGGAAGATGCGGCCAAGGGCGGGACCTACGGAACGATCGGCGGGGCGACGGCGGGAGGGTTGGCGACTGGCGGCCTGACTGGAGCGCGGGTGGGAGCGGGCGTGGGAGCGGCGGCGGGCATAGGGTGGGCGCTGTTGAAGCGCGGGAGCGATGTGAGGCTGGATGTGGGTACGTCGATTGAGATGGAGATTCAGCGGGAGATTACGGTGGATGTGAGCCGGATTGCGGTGGCCCGGGGTGGACCGTAGGAGCAGTGAGGGCAGAAATTAAGAGCAAGATCAAGAACCAAGATCGAGAATCAAGATCAAGAACGAAGTCAAAAGCAGCGGGCGGGGGCGCCCGCTCCACACGAGCATGGCTCGCTTCGCTCGCCTGACGATTCACTTCAAATTGAATAGCGCATTCACGTGGGCGGTTACGGTTACCGTTTGGGGGGTGAATTCTTCGGTGGGGGCGGGGGCTGCGTCGGCCTTGGCGGTCATGGCGCGGGCCATACGGGGGACTGGCAGGTGCTGATTTTCGAAAGTGTCGATTGAGGCGTAGGAGAGTTCTCCGACGGTGCGGCCGCTGGCGCGGGCGAGGGCTTCGGCGGAGTTGCGGGCCCGGCGGTAGGCGTCTTCGACGGCTTTGTTCTTGGCCTCGTCGATATTTTCGAGAACGTAGTTCACGGTTTGAGTGTCGCTGACGTTGGTATCGGCTAGTTGCTGAGTGATGGGGCCGATCTTGGAGAAATCTTTTAGTTTGAGGCTGACGTCGGTGGTGACGCGGTAGCCGATGAGTTTTTGCTTGCCGCTGGTCCATTCGTAGGCTGGTTGCACAGAGAAGAATCCAAGGGTGGCGGCTTTGGGTTCGATGCCGTTGTCGCGCAGGGCCTGGCGAACCTGCTCGGCTTGTTTCGAGGCGCGTTCGTAGGCTTTCTGAGAGGTGCTTTCCTGGGCGGAGATGTTGAACTGAATTACGGCGGTGTCGGGAGCGGATTCAAATTTGCCGTCGGCGCCGACGTAGATGGAATTGGGAAGCGCGGTGAGGGCGGGGTGGTCTTGCGCCAGGGATGCGGTGGTGAGGATGCAGAGCGCGAAAAAAACGAGTGCGGATTTCATAGTGCCTCCGTGGAGTTTCTCCATTGTAAGGTCCGGCGGGCTCAGTGCGCGTTGAAGGGACTGGTCCTTAGTTAAGAACGCCGCGGTGGGCGGGAGTTGCAGAGTGGCGAGGGCGGGTGCCGTCCCTGGCGGGACTCGGTTGGTCTCTTGGTCCCTACCCCGCACTTACGTGCGGGCTAATGAATGGCGTCGCTGACGCGACTCTACCTCGGTCGATTTCTCGGCAGATTTTCTCCAAGACGGGCGGAATCCGAAGCGTCAGTTGCTTTTGGTGCTGGCGGAATAGCTGAAGGGGTGAATCTGGGCGTTGATTTGGCGGCGGAGGTCTTCGAAGACGGCGTCGGGTATGGTCATGAAGACATCGACGACCTCGGGATCAAACTGGGTGCCTTTCCAGGCAAGGATTTCTTTGCGAGCTTCGGCGAACGACCTGGCCACACGATAGGGGCGATCGGAGATGATGGCGTCGAGCGTATCGGCAACGGAGAAGATGCGTGCGCCCAGGGGAATTTCCTTGCCTTCGAGACCACGAGGGTAGCCCCGGCCGTCGAAGTGCTCCTGGTGGGAGTAAACGATCTCGCAAGCATCGGAGAGGAACGGGATCTTCTTGACGATCTGGTAACCCTTAAAGCAGTGTTCGCGCATGATCTCCGTCTCTTTTTCGTCCAGCTTGCCCTTCTTGTTGAGAATGTTGTCAGGAATGGCCATCTTGCCGATGTCGTGCAGGAAGGCGCCGCGGGCGATCATGTCGATTTGCTCTGGCGGCAAGCCCATAGCGCGGGCAATCGCGATGGTGAAGAGGGTGACGCGCCGGGAGTGGCCCTCGGTTTCGCGATCCTTCAAATCGAGAGCATCTCCCAGCGCCTCTAGAGTGATGTCGTAGGAGCGGACGAGATCGGCCATGGCGGCCTGAAGCTGGTCGGTGCGGGCTTCCACCAGAGACTCCAGATTGGTTTGATAAGTGCGGTTCTCCACCTTGAGGCGGCGATTTTCCAGAGCGCGGCCTACGGCGTTGAGCAACTGTTCGCGTTCGAAAGGCTTGAGCAAGTAGTCGTAAGCGCCGTTGCGGATGGCGGCGAGGGCGACAGAAATGTCGTGGACGGCGGTGACCATCACGACCGGCATGTCGGGAAATTTTTCTTTGGTGCGTTCGAGCAGGCCGATGCCGTCGAGGTCGGCCATCATGAGGTCGGAGAGCATGAGCTCGAATTCCTCGCCGGAATTGAGCAGGGCGAGAGCTTCCATGCCGGAACTGGCCTGCTTCCAGGAGTAGCCGGCGGCAGCAAGGATGGCGCAGACAATCTCGCGGATTGCCTCTTCGTCGTCAACTACGAGAATGCGATCTGGCATGGCGCCCTGTCAGTATACTCTCGGCAATTCCAGCCCCCGCCGCTAGGTGCCGAAAGTAACCATACAGGCTCTGAAAACGCATGGATAAAGGGCTGGGCCATGATATTCAAAAGCAGGGCACTGTTACGTCTGGGGTGTGCGCCTGGAACCTGAAATAAGATGAACGCTTCCCTGGGGTCGATCTGGAGCACTACCGCACAGCCGGCGCTGGCCGGACTGAAGGCGGAGGAGTGGGCGCTGCTGCTGATGCTGGCGGCGTCAGTGGTAGTGCTGTGCGCGCTGCGGCAGCGCTATCTTCTGATATGGACGGCGGGCTGGGCTCTGCTGACGGGTTCGCGACTGGCGGGATTACACGGGGCCGCGATGCGGATCCCGGAGCGATATGTTCCGGCGGTGGAGCAGGCGGCGTTTGTGGTGGCGATAGGATTGTTTGCCGGAGCGATCCTGGTTTACATCCGAGGACGAGATCTGCTGGTGCCGCTGGTTGTGATCACGGTCAGCGTGGCGGGGTTCGCGGTGGCGCGGGTGGTGATGTGGCCGGATTCGCTGCCCTTGCGGGTTGCGCTGGAAGTTTCCTACCGAATCATTCTACTGACGGCGGCGCTCGCGCTGTTGCGCGCCCGCAAGGGGCGCTGGGAGCTGGGGGCATGGCTGCTGGCGACGTGCCTGCTGGTGCAGCATTTGAGTTGGGATCCTTTCACGAACGAGATTCCGGCGGAATTTGTGTTGCTGTCAGAAGCGTTGCTCGGGGTGAGCATGCTTCTGATTGTGTTTGGAGAAGCCGGGGCGCGGGACCGGCGGCTGAAAGTGTTGCGGGCTTTGACCGAGAGCATTGTGCTGGCGCAACAGCAGGGCGGCATGATGGAGGAGTCGCTGGGAGAATTGCAGCGGCTGACTAAGAGCAAAGCGGCGTGGTTCCGCTTGATCGAGGGCGGACACCTGGTGGCGACACATGCAGTGGGGGTTTCGACGGACTTCCTGCGGGAGGCGGGCTTTGCCGAGCTGACGGACGATGTGTCGCAGATGCTGGAGCGAGGCAGGGCAGTTACCGCACCAGCGAATGAAGCCGGTTCAGAAGATTCGGGATTGCTGGAGCAAGAGAAGCTGAAGTATGTGGTGATGGTGCCGGTGCTGGGGAAGAAGGCGTCGATCGGGTTGCTGGTTCTGGGCAGTGCGGCTCCGAGGAAACTGACACCGGAGGAGCTGGAGTTTCTGGAGACTTGCGGCCGGCAGTTGGGGATTGCGGTTGAGAATTTCCGGTTGCTGGAGCAGGCGCTGCGCTCGCAGCGGCAGTGGCGGAACACGTTTGACTCGGTACATGACATCATCCTGGCGCATGACGCGGAATTCCGGATCATCAAGGCGAATCAGATTCTGTTGGAACAGATACAGCTGGCGTCGGCAGACGTGATCGGCAGCACGTGCGAATCGGTATTGCCGCATGGGCTGGGCGAATGGACGGGATGTCCTTATTGCGCGCGTGGGGACGAGGAAATCAGCGAAGGAGCTGATCCGTGTTTCGGCGGATTCTCGATGGTCTCCTCTTCTTCATATGCGGAGCAGGGGAGCAAGCAGAAGGGGACCATCCATATTGTCCGCGACATCACGGAGCGGAGGTCGGCGGAAGAGAAATACCGGCTGCTGTTCGAGCAGGTGCAGGAAGGCGTGTATGTGGCCACTCCGGCCGGGCGTTTGCTTGATTGCAATGACGCGTTTGTCCGGATGCTGGGGTATGAGAAGCGGGAAGAGGTGCTGCCGCTGAACCTGGACGAGGATATTCGGGTGGATGCGGGGCAGCGGGATGCGTTTCATCGGGACATTGATTTGCAGAATTACGTGCGCAACTTTGAAGTGACGATGCGGCGCAAGAACGGAACGCTGCTGCTGGCGGCGGAGAGCAGCTTTGCGACGCGGGACTCGTCGGGCAAGGTGGAGCGGTATCAGGGATTTGTGCTGGACGTGACGGAGAAACGGCGGGCGGAAGATGAAATGCGGCGGCGCAATCGCGAACTGAATGCGCTGAATGCGATGGCGGTGGTGGCGACGCAATCTTTCGATCTGGATGAAATCCTGAACCTGACGCTGCGGCAGGTGGTTTCGTTGTTCGGGGCGGAGAGTGGAGCGGTCTACCTTTCGGATTCGGATGCCCCGACTTACCGGAGGCGGGCGGCGTGGGGTCCAAGTAGCCGGGATAAGTCGCGGCCGGCGGAAGTCAGTTTTGCCGAGGGGTTTGGAGATCTGGTGATGCGGTCGCGCGCCGAAGTGATCACGGCGGAGTATTTGCCGCATCTCACGGGAACGGTGGCGGAGTTCATCCGGTCGGCCAGTGACGGGGCGTGGATCTGGGTGCTGTTCTGGGGCAAAGACAGTCCGATCGGGATGATGGGATTGCGCAGCCATGCGGAGTACCAGTATTCCAGCGGGGAAGAGAACCTGATGGTGGCGATCAGCCGGCAGCTGGCGACCACGATTGAGAAGGTCAGGCTGTATGAAGAAACCTGCAAGGCCTACGAGGATCTGCGGCGCACCCAGGAACAACTGTTGCAGAGCGAGAAAATGTCGGCAGTGGGGCAGTTGATTGCGGGCGTGGCGCATGAGCTGAATAATCCGCTGACTGCGATTCTGGGTTATGCGCAGTTGCTGGAAAGCGAAGGGTTGAACGAGCGGGCGACAGACTACGTCGGCAAGATGTTCAAGCAGGCGCAGCGCACGCACCGGGTGGTGCAGAATCTGCTTTCGTTTGCGCGGCAGAGGAAGCCGGAGCGGTCGGAAGTGGACGTGCGGAGGGTGCTAGAAGAGACGCTAACCCTGCGCGATTACGATTTGAAGGTCAACAATATTACGGTGGAAAAGGATCTGGGACCGGATGCGGCGCTGGTGGTGGCCGATCCGCACCAGATCGAGCAGGTATTTCTGAACATCATCAACAACGCGGTGGATGCGGTGCTGGAGACCGGGCGCGCCGGGAAGTTGAAGATACGAGTGTACTGCGAGAAGGGCGACGTGTGCGCTCAGTTTGCGGATGATGGGCCGGGGATCAAGGATCCGAAGAGAATTTTCGATCCGTTCTACACCACGAAGAGTGTGGGGAAGGGAACGGGGCTGGGGTTGAGCATCTGCTACGGGATTGTGAAGGAGCACGGCGGCGACATCACGGCGCACAATGCGGCGGAGGGTGGAGCGGTGATCGAGGTGCGGCTGCCGATGGCGGAGGCGGCGGATGCTCCGGCGGCGGCGGTTGTGATGGCTGCTCCGAAGCGCGAAGGAGCGATCCAGGGCCGGGTGCTGCTGGTGGAAGAAGAAGAGGCTGTGCTGGACTTCGAGCGCGATGTGCTGAGCGGCGCCGGAGCCAATGTGGTGACGGCCAGCCGGAGCGAAGACGTGAAGACACGGCTGCTCTCTGAACCGTTCGATGCGGTGATTATGAGCGGCAAGATGCCTTCTGACTGGAATGCGAAAGATGCCTACCTCTGGCTGAAGCAGAACTGCGCTGACATGGAAAAGCACGTGCTATTTACTTTCTCGAATGGCGTGGAGCAGGGCGATGAGCGGGCTTTCCTGCAGGAACACAACGTACCCTACCTAGTGAAGCCCTTCGAAGTGGCGGAGTTGATTACGCAGGCGCGACGGCTGCTGAGCAAGGCTAAAGCGGCTTCGGCTGGCGGTAGCTAGGCTTATCTGGAATCTCCGAAAGTCTTCGGGACCTTCTGTCCGACAATTTCTGGTTGGTTCCTGCTGCAAGTGCGACCACTGGGGCTGAAGCCCGGCCTGATCTTGGGCTTTACGCGGCGCTGAAGCGCCGCTCTTCCACACGCGCGGCTTTGAGCGCAGGCCTTCCACACGCGGGGCTGAGGGCAGGCCTTCCACACGCGGGGCTGAGGGCAGCTCTCCACACATGGCGCTTAGCGCCGCTCTTCTGACATGCGGCTCTGAGCGCCACTCTTCCACGGATCACATGCATTTGTGGGTTCTTCCGCCACACCTTTTCACAGTTGGGTGCGCAGGCTCTTCACCAATCGGCGAAGAGCTTTTTCGTTGCGGCGGTACCAGCGCCACTGGCCCTGCTTGACGGCGTCAACCAGGCCCGCTTTTGTCAGGATTGCCATGTGATGTGAGATCGTTGGCTGGGAAAGGTGGATGCGCTCTTCGATGTCGCCGGCGCAGAGGCCAGCGTGCTTTCCGCTCGCCGGAGCGCTTGCGGCAGCGGGGCCGCGTTGCTTTAAAGCTGCCAAGATGCGGCGGCGGGTGGGATCGGCAATGGCGTGGAGTGTGCGGTCGAGAGACGTGGGCGAAGTCATCATGCCGACTAGAAATAGCTTTTAAATCGATGATTGTCAATATGCGAGACGCACGATGAACGACTCGCGGCTTAGTTTGTCTGGCACGGGCGAAGAGCCATCGACCTCCGCTCGATGGACAGCCGAGGGCGGCTGTCCCCACATAAGATCAGTGCAAACTGCTCGCTTCGACACACTAGAGCATCATGCGCGGTAACGGGTGGCTCGCAGCCATTCGATTTTGGTGAATTCGAGGAAACGTACGTCGTTATCCTGAGAACAATTTGCCTGGTCGAGTTGGGGGGCGAGAGTTCCGCCGCGGATCCAGTAGCCGGTGGCTTCCTGTTTGAGGATGGTGGAGTCGAGCGGGTCCATGCCGTGCAGCTTGAAGATGACACGGCGGTTCAGCAGAGGGTCTGGCTTCATAGGGGATTTGGTCTTTATTTATTATTTCTCTTGTTTCTTACTTCTTCACGATCGGGTTGTAGCCGTCGTTGACGAGGCGGGTGCGCATGGCTTCCGCATCTTTGATGTCGGTGAAGGGTCCGACCTGGACGCGAAAAAACTTGTCAGCGGTGGAATTGGTGGCGACGAAAGCGGGATATTGTTTTTTCTTGAGAGCATCGACCAGGGAATCGGCGTCTTCCTGCTTGGTGACTGCGGCCACCTGCACGAAGTAGTCGACTGCGGGGAGCACGGTCATGGGGTCGGGCGGGTTGGCGGTGGGCGAAGGCTGGGTTTGGGTTGCCGGGGACGACGTTCCGGATGAAGACGCAGCGGGAGGAGACGCGGGTTGACCGGCAGCGGTGGGGTTAGTGGAATTCGCGTCAGAGGAGGCCGGGGTCAGTTGTGGATTGGCGTCCTTTTGCTCGACCGCTTTGTAAAAAGTCATCGGCGGAGCGGGTTGAGATGAGGAGCTGGTCGGCTTCACGCCGTTGGATGCGGTTTGCAGCGGGGCGGCGGCGCTGGGGGCGGCGAGGCCGGCGTCGGTTTTGCGGCCGAGCGTGTAGCCGAGCGCGAAGAAGACGGCGCAGACTATTACCAGGCCGAAGAAAAGGCCCAGGAGCTTGGCGGTGCCTAATGTGATTTCAGTGTCTTGTACTGGCTCCATCGCAAGTATGTACCTCGGGGGCTAAAGCCCCGTTCATCCATTGTGCAAGCTTTTCGCGGCGCTGAAGCGCCGCTCTTCCACCTAAGCCGCCACTTACGCCGCCTTATCTTCTCCCTTTGCCAGCAGCTTTTGCAGGCCTGAAAAGAAGTCGACGGGGACGGGGAAGATCACCGTGGTATTTTTCTCGACGCCGATTTCTGTCAGGGTCTGCAGGTAGCGGAGTTGCACGCTGACCGGTTCGGTGGCCAGCAGATGGGCGGCATCGACCAGACGCTGCGCGGCTGAGAACTCGCCTTCCGCGTGAATGATCTTGGAACGTTTTTCGCGTTCCGCTTCGGCCTGCTTGGCCATGGCGCGCAACATGGATTCCGGCATGTCGACCTGCTTGACCTCGACGTTCGTCACCTTTACGCCCCAGGGGGAAGTGTGCTGGTCGAGAATGCTTTGCAGGCGCAGGTTGATTTTTTCTCGGTGAGACAGCAGTTCGTCGAGTTCCTGCTCGCCCAGCACTGAACGCAGCGTGGTTTGGGCAAATTGAGAGGTCTGATAGACGTAATTGGAAACTTCGACGACGGCCTTGTTGGGATCGATGACGCGGAGAAAGATGACTGCATTTACTTTGAGCGTGACGTTGTCGCGGGTGATGATGTCTTGCGGAGGGACTTCGAGGGCTTCCTGGCGAAGCGAAACGCGCACCATGCGGTCCATGGGCGCAAGCACCAGAATAATCCCGGGTCCTTTCGCGCGATGGTATAAGCGTCCCCAACGAAAAATGACAGCGCGTTCGTACTCGGCCAGAATCTTGATTGAACTTAATGCATATAGAACGACGATGATTGCGGCAATCGCGACAAATCCGATGGTGAATCCAAAGATTTCCATTTTCGGCCTCGACGGCTGAGCGGGTTACGCCCTATCGCGGATTGTAACGCCAGCGAGCAGGGGCGGGCGTGGAATTCGGAAGCAGGCAGTTGCTTGGGTTGGTGCGCGACCGCGAATTTATCGCGAAATCGCAGCTGCAGGTGCGGGCTGCATGGCGGCAGCCGGTTCGACCTGAAGCACCAATCCGTCAACCCGGCGCACGACCACGGATTGGCCTGTAAATACGTCGGCGGAGGAGACGGCATCCCAGAGTTCGCCGTGAACGAAGATCTTGCCGCGGGGGGAGAGTGGGGTTTGCGCGACGCCGGTTTCTCCTACCAAACCTTCCACACCGGTGACAATTTTATTCCTCCTGGCCTTGACGGCCATCGTCATCAGGAATGCGGTGATCAAGCCTAGCGGGATGCTGACGGCGAGGGCGGTGAGCAGGTGGACTCGCAATTCCGGGATGGGCGAATCGACCAGGAGCAGGCCTCCGAGGGTGAGGAGGGCGATGCCGCCTACGGTGAGCACGCCGTGGCTGGCGAATTTGGCTTCGGCGGCGAAAAGCGCGAAGGCGGCGAGAATGAGGCCCAGCGCGGCGTAGCGCGTGGGCAGTAGGTTCAGGGCGAAGGCCGCGATCAGGATGAAGACCAGGCCTACGGTTCCGGGAACGACCGCGCCGGGATGATTGAACTCGGCGTAGAGAGCGAGCGCTCCGATGGCGAGCAGGATGAAGGCGATGTTCGGGTCCATCAAGTAATCGAGGATCTGTTCCTTGAGGGTCATGCCGAACGGCGCGATGGCTTGGCCGGAGAGCTTGAGAGTGACCTCCCGGCCGTTGAAGCGCTTGATGCTCTTGCTGTCAATTTGACGGAAAAGATCTTCTTCGCTGGAGGCCACGTAGTCGATCAGGTGCTGCGAAAGGGCTTCCTGCTCGGTGAAGGACTTGGACTCGAGCACGGCGCTTTCGGCGGCTTCGACGTTGCGGCCGCGGCGGGAGGCGACGGAGCGCATGAGAGCGGCGGTATCGTTCTCGATCTTGCGCTTCATCTCATCGTCAATCTTGGGCGCGAACGGGCCAAGCAGGACGGGATGCGCGGCTCCGGCGTTGGTTCCTGGAGCCATGGCGGCGACGTCGGCGGCTTCGAGGATGAAGATTCCGGCCGAACCGGCTCGGCTGCCGGTGGGCGCTACGTAGACGATTACGGGGACCTGCGAATTTGTGATCTTCTCGATGATGTGGCGGGTGGATTCGACGAGGCCCCCGGGAGTGGTCATCTCGATCAATACGGCTTGAGCGTTGCGGCGCTGGGCTTCGTCGATGGCGCGGGCTATGTATTCCTCGGTGATGGGCTGAATGGTGTCGTTGACGACGATCTTCAGGACCTCGGCGGAGGAGACGCAGGAGAGAACTAGAACTGCTGCGAGACTGAGAAGAATCCGCGAGATTGTGGTGCTTTTCACTGGTCGACAATTCCTACATGAATATTCTTACTCTTATTTGTGACTGGCGGCGGAGATTTCTTCGGGCTCCACGGGGCTGGGAAGGGCGGAGGGTGCGGCGCTCCAGCCCGGGAGGTCGGTGCTGCCGGTGATGAGGCGAGCACCGCGCTCGTAGGTGAAATACGACCATGCCCATTGAATAAGGACAAGCACGCGGTTCCGGAAACCGATCAGGAAAAGAATGTGGACGAACAGCCAGGCCAGCCAGGCTATGAAGCCGGAGATGTGAATCCTGCCGAACTGTGCGATGGCGGCGGAGCGGCCGATGGTGGCCAGGCTGCCTTTGTCGTAGTAGTGGAATGGGGGACGAGGGTGAGAACCCGATGTCAGTTCGCGACGAATTAGCTTCGCTACGTAGCGGCCTTCGAGGATCGCTACCGGCGCTACTCCCGGCAACAGCTTGCCTGAGGCGTCTTTCAGGGCGGCTAAGTCTCCGATGACGAAGACTTCGGGATGGTTGGGGAGGCTTAGATCGGGATTGACTAGCACGCGTCCGGCGCGGTCTATGGGGACGCCTAGCTTTTTGCCGAGTGGGGATGCGGCTACGCCTGCGGCCCAGAGGATCACGGCTGCTTCCATTTTTGTTTCGCCCATGTAAATCGCGCCGGGCTCGACCTTCGTGACCATCGTCGAGGTGAGCACCTCAACGCCAAGGCGCTGCAGTTGCTCGAGGGCGCTGCGCGAGAGGTCTTCGGGATAGGCGGGGAGGACGTGTGGGCCGCCTTCGATGAGATGAATGCGGGCGCGGCTGGGATCGATGGAGCGGAAATCGTTGGCGAGGGCGTGACGGCAGATTTCGGCGAGGGTTCCGGCGAGTTCGACTCCGGTGGGGCCGGCTCCGACTACCGCGAAGTTTAAGGGTTCGAATACTTCGCCGGCGGAGGCGCGGCGCTCGGCTAGTTCGAAAGCAAGGAGGACGCGGCGGCGGATTTCCAGCGCGTCTTCAATGGTCTTGAGTCCGGGCGCGAAAGCTTCCCACTCATCGTGTCCGAAATAGGCGTGGCTGGCGCCGGCGGCTACGATGAGGGAATCATAAGGAACTTCCTGCGCTTCATTGTCCTCTGCGGTGTGCACTACGCGGCGTTCGAGATCGAAGCCGGTCACCTCGGCCATGAGCACTTCGACATTTTTGTGATGCCGAAGGATGGAGCGGATGGGGGCGGCGATTTCTCCCGGAGAAAGACCGGCGGTCGCTACCTGATAGAGCAGAGGCTGGAAGGTGTGATGATTCTTGCGGTCGATGACGGTGATGCTCACCGGAGCGCTGGCCAGCGCCTGGGCTGCGCTCAGGCCGCCGAAGCCAGCGCCGACGATTACGACGCGAGGTGCAGGTTGATGTGTGGTTTTGCCGTCCATCCTCTTGCAGGTCCTCTTGTTGCCGATCGTTATCTTGCTGATCCTTTTCTTGCTGATCAGGCTCCTACTCTATAAGATTCAGCGCGATGGCAATCGGCTCCATAAGTTCGCCCGAGGGGAATTCGGCTGCGGACTTGCGTCCTGGGTGGTTGCGGTGGGTCGTCCCGTCGGTGGGTGATTTGATTTTCGTGGCGCTCGCGGGCCTGCTGGCGTTCACAACACTCTCCGTGCGGTTGCTGGGCGATGCCGGAATCGGTTGGCACATTCGCACTGGGCAAATGATTCTGGCGACGCATGCGATTCCGCGAGTCGATCCATTTTCTTCTGTTTACTCGGTGATGCCCGGCCAGACCTGGTTTGCATGGGAGTGGCTGTACGACGTGATCGTCGGCTGGCTGGAGGGCGTCGCGGGACTGAACGGCGTGGTGCTGTTTACGGCCTTGGTGATTGCCATGGTGTTTTCGTGGACCTTCCGGCTGCTGCTGAGGCGGGGCACGAATGTTCTAGTTGCTGTGCTTCTGACGTTGCTGGCGGCATCGGCGGCGATGATTCATTTTCTGGCGCGGCCGCATGTGGTGAGCTGGCTCTTCACGGTGGTGTGGTTCTGCATTCTGGAGTCGGCGGAGACTAGTTGTTTTGCTTCTGAAGCAAATCGCCGGCGCGATTGGATGCTGTGGCTGCTGCCGCCGCTGATGCTGGTGTGGGTGAATCTGCATGGGGGATTTCTGTTGGGCTTTGTGCTGCTCGGGATTTACTGGTTCAGTGCGGCCTGGCAGTGGTTCGGGCTGAAGGATGACCGGTTTGACGACGCGCTGCGGAAGATCCGCGCGGGTCGGCTGGTTCGGGCTCTCACTCTGACCGGCATCCTGAGCGGGCTGGCGACGTTGGTGAATCCTTACGGCTTTCGGTTGCACGTTCATATCTACCAGTATCTTTCGAACCGCTTTCTGATGGATCACATTGACGAGTTTCAATCTCCGAATTTTCACTATGTGGCGCAGAAGTGCTTTGCGGCGTTGTTGCTGCTGACGCTGGTGGGTTTGGCGGTGAAAAGGCGTGGGGTGGGGCAGGGCCGCTTGAGCCAGGCTCTGTTGCTGCTCTTTGCCGTGTATGCGGGGTTGTATGCCTCGCGGAACATTCCAGTTTCAGCGCTGTTGCTGATTCTGGTGATTGGGCCCTGGCTGTCGGAGGGGATGGCGAGACTGGCGGATCGAAGTCTGGCGAATCGAAGACTGGCGGATCGACGGCTCGGAGCGCGCGGGCCCATGCAGTTTCTGCAGCGAATGCAGGCGATCGAGTTTGGTTTGCGAGGCCATCTGTGGCCGGTCGCGATGATCGTGTTTACCTGCTGGATCGCGGGCCATGGCGGCCAGGTGGGTGCAAAACGGTTGATGGACGCGCACTTTGACGCGAAGCGGTTTCCGGTGGCGGCGGTGGATTATATCGAAAAACAGAATGTGCCGGGGCCGCTCGCCGGTCCCGATTATTGGGGCGGCTATTTGATTTACCGGCTTTATCCGCGGGTCCGGATGGTGGTGGATGACCGGCACGATTTCTACGGAGAGGAATTCTTGAAGTCTTACTTGAAGATGGTGCACGTGGAGCCGGGCTGGGAAGATTTTCTTCAGCAGCATCACGCTCATTGTGTGGTCGTGCCCAAGGATTCCGCCCTGGCGAACATTCTTGGGGAAGCCGCTGGCTGGCGGGCGATCTACCGCGACGATGTGGCGGACGTGTTCGTGCGCGTTGCAACGAGGCCGTGAGTAAACGTGCAGAATGCCGCTCAGGGCCGGCTGGGCGCTTGATCTCTCCGCTTGCGCGCTCACGCCTGATAAACTCTTTGCGTGCCGCGCCTCACTCACCTGGAATGCACTCGCTGTGGCGAGCATTATCCCGCCGACCGTCCGCAAACCGTTTGCCCGAAAGACGGCGGCATTCTTTATGCGCGCTACGATCTGGCCAGCATTCGGAAGAGTTTTTCGCCGGCTTCGCTGCTGCCGCTGGCTCCTACCATGTGGCGCTACGACGCCGTACTGCCTGAAGCAGCGCCGGTCTCGCTCGGCGAGGGGTTTACTCCTATGCTACGCAGCCGGGAATATCCCAACACCTTTATTAAAGATGAAGGCCTGAATCCTACGGGCTCGTTCAAGGCGCGCGGACTCTCCGCCGCGGTGACCATGGCGCGGCATTTTGGTCTGAAGAAGCTGGCCATCCCCTCTGCCGGAAACGCGGCGGGAGCGCTTGCCGCTTATGCTGCGGCTGCGTCCATCGAAGCCCACATCTTTATGCCGAAAGATGTTCCTCTCGCTAACCGCGTGGAGTGCCAATACTATGGCGCGCACATCACGCTGGTGGATGGCCTCATCTCCGATTGCGCTCGCAAAGTGGCCGCGCTTAAAGATACGCTGGCCTGGTCGACCGAAGGATGGTTCGACGTTTCAACCACGAAAGAGCCTTACCGGGTCGAAGGCAAGAAGACCATGGGTTACGAAGTCGCTGAGCAGCTTGGGTGGAAGCTTCCGCAAGGCATTATTTATCCGACGGGCGGAGGGGTTGGGCTGCTGGGCATGTGGAAAGCTTTTGATGAGATGGAGAAGCTGGGTTTCATTGGGCCAGAGCGGCCGAATATGATTGGCGTGCAATCTGCGGGATGCGCTCCCATTGTTAAAGCATGGGATGAAGGTCGAACGGAAGCAGAAATGTGGCCGCACGCCGCCACGCTGGCGGCAGGACTGCGCGTGCCGAAACCCTATGGCGACTACCTGATTCTCGACATCCTGAAAAAAAGCGGAGGCCTTGCGATCGCGGCTACGGACGCGGAAATTCTCGAAGCTACCCGCCACTGGGCGAAGGTGGAAGGAATTTTCGCTGCGCCGGAAGGTGCTGCGTCAGTGGTTGCCTACCAGAAGTTGCTGGCGAGCGGCTTCTTTAGTGCCGACGATACTGTGGTGCTCTTCAACACTGGCTCCGGGTTAAAGTATCTGGACGTACTCGACACCAAGGATACTGAAGCTGCACCAGCGCCGGCGGCGCGGGCCATCGCCGGCATCATTGGACCGTACTGATCATCCCGCTGTTGCGGAGATCACTGAAGCCGCGACACTGCTGGCAACCGCCAAGACGCTGATCGAACTCGGCATCTCCCTTCTTGATATTTCCTTCGTTTGCGCGTAAAACCCTGCTAAAGATGAGACGCGCCCTCTCGTGCATGGGTTTCGTGTTGGCTCTGGCGGCATCGCTGATGGCCGACTCCAACCTGCGCATTGTCGATGTCGGCCTGCATGGCTACTCGGGTACTACCTCGGCCGTCCGCCTTCTCGTGCGCAATCCTTCTTCGGAAGCGCAGACGATTCATCTGCAGGTCTCTGCCAGCAGCGAGAGAGGGGTCACGAACGCGGTTGCCGCGGACGTTAGCCTGAAGGGCGGGGAGCAGCGTGAACTGGAGTTGCCGGTGCTGATGCCGGGCGGAGAAACCGTCCTCACGGCTGAAGCGACGACTGCCAGCGCCGTTTTCGCTCACGACAAGCACAAAGGCGTTTTGCGCCAAGCCAATTTGATCGTGCTGATGTGCGGCAGCGACAGCATCTGCAAGACCGCGCAGTCGCAGATACAGTTCGGCGGGACGATTGAGGAACGAGCCGACAAGAACCGCGAGGCTAAGTTCGAAATAGTGAACGACCCGCGTGACCATTGGTGGGCCTATTCGGGGTGCAAGGCCATTGTGTTGGCGAGGCCGACGGCAGACCTTACGCCGGCGCAACGAGATGCTCTGGAAGGATTTCTGCGCAGCGGCGGACGCCTGGTTCTGCTCGAAGACGAGATCGCAGATCCCGGCTTTCTTGCTGCTTATCGCCAAGGGCCGGCGTCCCCCAACGGTGAACGCGTAGGTAAAGGGACGCTGTTTCGGGTTTCAGGGCTAGGCGCGAACGAACTCGGCAATGTGTTCGTCGGCCGGAATCTGCCGGGCTTTCTGGGCCAGCTTTACACCTGGAACCCGAACCAGACGAACTGGCTGAGCCGCCGGTTCGCCACTGCATTCGATTTTCCGCGGCTGGGCTGGCTGCTGATATGGCTGGCGGTTTACGTGGTCATGATCGGGGTGCTGAATTTTGCGGTGCTGCGGCGCTTGCACCGTTTGGAATTCGGCTGGATCAGCACGTGCGGGCTGGCACTGATTTTTGCCGCGGGCTTCTACTTTTCCAGCGCCAGCCGGCGTCCGAGGGATTTTCGTCTGGACAATCTCGCAAGTTATTACCTCGATTCGCGGAGTTCCCTGGCGATGGCTGACTACAGCGTTCGGGTGTCGTCTCCTCAAAGGAGGGAAGTGCTGGTTTCGGTTACCGATCCCGCTGTGTTCACCTCTTCCAATTTCGCCGAAGACGAACCCAACGGTGAAATCTGGGCTGAGATGAACCGGCAGGGGATCCAGGAGCGCCGCACTTATGAGATTCATCTAGGCCCGCCGAGACAGGTTGAGTTGTCGATGTTGAAATGGTCGTTCCACGACCTGGAGTTGCAGGGCTTGCACGAATTTTCCGGGACGGTTCATTTCGTTGCTCCGAACCGCCTGCGCAACGATACGGGGCAGCGTTTTGAGGATGCGGTGTATCTGGATTACCCAGCAAACGCTTTGTACGCGCTGCCGGCGCTGAGGCCCGGCGAAGAAATTCAACTGGAGACGATCTCACCGAGGCGAATCCGCCCGGAAGACGGGAAGCAGGAACCTGTGATCATCCCGAGCTATGATCCCAGCAAACAAACGTTACAGGATGCGGTGCTTACGGTGGGCTTGCCCATTCTCGGCTGGGGGCGGGTGTTTGCCGGACTCAGCGACGGGCCCGCGCTGCCGGTCGAATTGAACGTTTCGCCGCAGAGCAGCGTCCATTCGCTCATTATTGTTGCCCTGGAGCAGCCATAATCGAAGCCATGATTTCGGAGCAGCCTTGATTTTGGAGCAGTCATGATCGATGTCGAACAACTGCGCAAGAGTTTTAACGGCAGGCGCGCACTTGACGGCTTCACTCTGCACGTGGGCGCTGGAGAGTTGTTCGGACTGGTCGGCCCAAACGGCGCGGGCAAGACCACGCTGATGAAGGTGCTTTCGACATTGCTGCCGATGGATAGCGGTACGGCTCAGATCGACGGCCTGAATGTGAACGTGCAGACCCGCTCGGTGAAACGCCTGATCGGCTACCTGCCCGACCAGCCCGGCGTGTACCAGGACATGAGCGTGCGCGAATTTCTGGAGTTCTTCGCCGACGCGTTCCAGCTCAAAGGCGTGCGCAACCGGGCTGCCGTGGACCGGGCGCTGGTACGCTCGGGACTCGGGGATCGCAGCGAAACCTCTGTGGAGCAACTCTCGTTCGGCATGAAGCAGCGTTTAGTGCTGGCGAAAACCCTGCTGCACGACCCGAAGGTGCTGTTGCTGGACGAACCGGCTACCGGGCTCGACCCGCTCGCTCGGATCGAACTGCGCGAGCAACTCAAGCGCTTGCAGGCCGAAGGCATCACGATTCTGATCTCATCGCATATTCTTAGCGACCTGGAAGACATCTGCACGCAGATTGCGCTGATTGGAGGAGGGCGCAATGCGACCGATGCTGAGGGACAGTCAGTTCTAAAATTGCGCGCGCCGCAGGATCCGGTGCGAATTTACGAAATTGAGCTGATCGGCGACAGCGCTAACGCGGTGACCATCGTCAATTCGATTGCGGGTGCGCGTACGTTGGAATCGAGTGCAGGCCGGCTGGCCGTGGAGATCACCGGTGCAGACGAGCAGGCTGCGGCCCTGCTGCGGGTGTTGGTGATGGCCGGAGTGAACATCCTCCGCTTCGATCACCGCGCGCTCGGTCTTGAGGAGCGGTATCGGATGGTTTTCCGGGAGAAACGTCCATGAACCCGATGATCCGAAAGGAACTGCGGCAGCGCATGCGGGAACGGCGCGGTTGGCTGCTGCCCTCGCTCTACCTGGTTGTCCTCGGCGCTGTGGTGACCTTCGCCTACTTCTTGACCACGAGCGATCGCGGAGCGTCCGGCATTCAAGGGTCAACCGTAGGCGTGGTTCTGTTTCTAACCCTCGCGTATTCGCAACTGGGCCTGTTGCTGCTGCTGGTGCCTATTTTCAGCGCCGGCTCTATCACGATTGAAAAAGAGCAACGAACCCTTTCCGGCCTGCTTACTTCGTTGCTGACTTCCTGGCAGATCTGGTGGGGCAAGTTTGTCTCTTCACTGCTGTTCGTCCTGCTATTGCTGGTCACGAGCCTGCCGGTGCTGAGCATGGCCTTTGCGTTTGGCGGGATCGGTCCGTGGGAAGTCTTCAGCGCCACGTTGACCACCGTGATCATCCTGGCCTCGATGAGCGCGATCGGACTTTATTGTTCGTCGGCGTTCCAGCGCAGTGTTCATGCCACGGCCGTGACCTATGCTACGGTGATCGCGATCAGCGTGGTGACCGCGATCGTCTTCTTTGTTCGACTGACGATGTATGAAACGGGGCATCGCGGCCAGGCGGTTGCCGTGGGGAATTGGTACGCTATCCCACTGAACATCCGCGTTCCGATGTATCTGAACCCGTTCTTTTTCCTGACTGCGTCCTTCGCTCCGCCGAAGCAGTTGTATCCGGCATGGATGACCAGCGCCTGCGTATTTATCGCCATTGGCACTCTGGCGGTGGCCTTGACCTTGCGCAACCTGCGTCGCCGGGGTGATTTGTAAGGTTTTTCACTCGAGGAGGCGAGATGGATCAAGATCCTCGTTCTTTCGGCGCGATGGTAAGAAAGCCGAGCGCCTTTCTTCCAATCATGATGTCGCTTACCGCCCTGGCGCTGGTGCTTGGTCACGTTGCTCTGTTCGGTGCGGTCCAGGAAGCGGATGAAGGAACCGCCGCTCATCTGTGGCAGTTGCTCATGGCAGGGCAGGCGCCGGTACTGGCGTTCTTCGCGATCAAGTGGCTGCCCCGGGCTCCAAGGCCGACGACGTATGTGCTTTTCCTGCAAGCCGGAGCTGCCCTGGCCTCCATGGCTCCCGTCTTTTTGCTCAACCTGTGAATTGGGATTCCGGATTGTGTAACTGGACCTGTAACCAAGATTGCCATCGACAAGCAGCCGCGAGAGAGCGAAAACAGAGAGCATGAGGAAAGCTGGACTGGTGTTTTGCCTGTTTCTGGCCGGCTGCGCGGCGAAAAAGACGCCGGTTGCGGCCACCCCGACTCCCGTACGGAGCCAGCAGCCTCCACCCACCGCCGAGCTAATCCAACACTGCGTTGTGACCACGCAGGAAAATGCCAACACGGTGACTTGCAGTTGTGTGCCCGCGAAAACCGTGATCGATTCAAAAACCGGGCACACTACGCTGGTTTGCAAGGCGATGAAGGAAGAAAAATGAAACCTTCCAGGCCTGCGTTAAGGCGGCCACTTGTTTCGGACGTTGACCCGTGAGGTTCCCGTGTTTGTCTCGGATTCCTTCAATACACCACTAATTTGTCTTTGAAATCCCGCTCAGCCAGCGCCACATTCTCCGGTCTCCCGAGATCGCGCCAATAGTATTCGTCCGCTCGAAACGCTGCGATGATTTCTCCCTGGCGCGCCAGACGCAGATACGAAGTGATGATGGAGAAAGCACCTTCTTCAGTCAGCATCTTGAAAAGACGCGGCGAAATAACGTGGATGCCGGAAAAGGCCAGCGCCTGTGTCGGTTGTGCGGTTCGAACCATTTCAGGAGGCTGATCGCGCCCGGCTCGCCGCCCGGACAGCTGGAGCTGCTGGTCAAAGAGAAGATATCGGGAAGTCTCGCGGTCTTGCACCGCCAGAGTCGCGAGGGCTCGGCGTTCGGCATGAGATTGCAGCATGCGTTCCAGATCGATCGTGCTGATGACGTCGACGTTGTGCAGGATGAAGGGCTCATCTAAACGACTGGAGTTCTCGAGAAAGAAATGAGCGGCTTTCTTCAAGCCCCCGCCAGTGTCGAGCAAGACTTCTTCGCGCGAGATTTCAATGCGCATGCCGAAGTTGTCGTTTGCTTTCAGGTAGTCGACAACCATGTCGGCGAAGTGATGCACATTGATGATTACCTCACGAACGCCAAATTCGCGCAGGCGGGAAAGCGTGATCTCGAGCAGCGTTCGGCCGCCGACTTCCACCAGTGCTTTGGGACGACTGTCCGTGAGCGGGCGCAAGCGCGTGCCCAGGCCGGCCGCCAGAATCATGGCTTTCATTGCGCCGATCTTCCCGCGGGAAGATTCTCCAACTCGCGATGCCTTACCAGGACTTCGAGTCCATTTCGGCCACGCAAGCGTTTCGCCAGCTGCTCCGCGAGATACACCGAGCGGTGTTGCCCGCCGGTGCAGCCGAACGACACCATCAAACTCTTGAAGCCGCGCCGCTGATACTCGCTCACGCTGGCATCCACCAGCGACATGACGCTGGCCAGGAACTGATGCACGCTCTCCTGCTGATTTAGATAGTCGGTCACGGGCGCGTCCCTGCCGGTGAGCAGCTTGAAGCGCTCTTCGCGGCCGGGGTTCGGCAGGCTGCGGCCATCGAAAACGAATCCGCCGCCGTGTCCACTCTCATCCTTCGGCATGCCGCGGTGAAACGAAAAGCTCATAATCCGTACCGTAAGGGTTTCCGCCTCAGAGGTCAGAGCCTGCAGCTTCTCGGACGCCAGCATGCTGTTGAACGCCCCCGTCAGCGTGGGCAACGCGATCGGCAGCTTCACGTTGTGCAGCAGCCAGCGCAGGTTCTTCAGCGCGTAGGGCACACTTTGCAGAAAATGTGGCTTGCGTTCATAAAATCCACGAAAGCCATACGCCCCCAGCGCCTGCAGGATTCGCACATAAACGTAGGGATAGAAATAGTGCAGGAAGGCTTCGCGCTTCACATCGACAAAGCCGCCCAGCTTGTCGATATAAAGATCGAGCAATTGCTGACGCAGTTCCGGAGGCAGATCAGCCTTGGCATCGTAGAGAAGGGAAGCGATGTCGTACTGGAGCGCGCCTTTGCGGCCTCCTTGATAATCCAGGAAAAACGGCTGCCCACCCTTTAGCATGATATTTCGCGATTGAAAGTCGCGGTAGAGAAAGTAATCGCAGTCAGCACTCAGCAGGAAATTCGTCAGGGCGTCGAAGTCATCTTCCAGCGCCTGCTCGTTGAAGGGAATGCCGGCGAGCCGGAGGAAGTAATATTTGAAATAATTCAAGTCCCATGCGATGGATTGCCGATCGAAGCTGGCCCGCGGATAGCACACCTTATAATTCAAGTCGCGCCCAGCCTCGATCTGAAAGCGCGGCAACACGGCTACAACCTTGCGATAGGCTTCCACTACGTCGGGGGCGATATTCTCGCCGGTGCGATGTTTCGAGAGGAATTCGAAGAGCGTGGTATCGCCCAGGTCTTCTTCGAGATACGCGCCCTGGTTCAAATCCTCCGCATAAATCTCAGGTACGGGCAGGCCATACTTCCGAAAGTGCCGGGAGAACTCGAGGAAGGCTGCGTTCTCTTCGCGGACGCTATACAGAATGCCGATTGCACTGTGTCGGTTGGTGGAAAGCCGGATGATATTCCTGCCGGAGCCGCCGAGCTGGCCTTGCAAGGGCTGTATCCGAGCGGCCGTAGCGTGAAAATGCTGCTCAAACAGTTTCTGGAGAACGTCCATAGTCGGGAGAGCTTGTCAGCGCAACGACTCAAGCGTGACGAATCAAAGATAACATCGAATTATCAAACCCAATCGCGCGGAAATCGACGAACGCAACGACTTGATAACCATCAGTTTCATGCCTATTCTGAACAAAGCATGACCGACCGCCTTTATTACCACGATTCGTTTCTTTACAACTTTGATGCCGAGGTGCGCTCGGTGGTTGAGACGCCGCGCCCGGGGCTCATTCTCGACCGTACAGCTTTCTATCCCACGAGCGGAGGCCAGATTCACGATACCGGCTCGATCGTCTTCCCCGCTGCCAAGTTCGCCGTTACAGAGGTGGCCGACACCGAAGACGGGCACATCGTCCATTATCTTGACGCTCCGCTGAAAGACGCTCTGTCAAGAAACGTGCAGCCCGGAACCCGGGTTCGTGGGGAGATCGACCCCGTCCGCCGCCGTGACCACATGCAGCAACACTCCGCGCAGCATGTGCTCTCTTCAGCGTTCGTCCGCCTGTTTGGGATGGCGACCGTTTCGTTCCACATGGCCGACGACTACTGCTCGATTGATCTGGAGACAGCCTCGCTTAGCAAGGATCAAGTTGAATCTGCTGAACGCCTGGCCAACGAAATCATGATCGAGGATCGTCCCGTGGACGTGCGCTATGTGACGCGCGATGAGGCAAAAAAGCTCGGCCTGCGCAAACTTCCGCCTGCCGAACGCGACCAGCTGCGCTTAATCGACATCCGCGAATGGGATCTTACCGCCTGCGGCGGCACGCATGTGAGTAGCACGGGACAGATTGGCGGCATTCTGCTGCGCAAGACCGAGAAAGTTCGCCAGGGATATCGCGTGGAATTCGTTGCCGGCCAGCGCGCCGTCTCGACCGCGCGCCGCGATTTTTCCACCCTCACGGAAACTGCTGCGCTGTTTTCCGCCGGGATTTACGACGTACCGCAGCAAGCCCGCAAGTCTCTGGACGAAATCAAGTCGCTGCGCAAACAACGCGAGCAATCGCAGGAAGAACTTGCCGCGGCGCAGGCCGCAACCTTGCTGGCGGAAACTCAGGAGAGTCAGGGCCGCAAGCTGATCGTGCGCACTTTTCAGGACCGCGATCTCAACTTCCTCAAGCTGCTGGCCCAGAAACTGACGCGGCTATCTCCCGCAGTCGCGCTGCTTGCCACCGAATCGCCGCAGCCCGCGCTGGTCTTCGCTCAATCTGCCGGGCAACCTTACGACATGGGCGCGTTGTTGAAAGAGACCCTGGCCAAACTCGGAGGACGCGGCGGCGGCAGCAAAGATCTGGCCCAGGGCGGCGCGCCAACATCTGAGGGACTCGCTGCTGCGCTGAATGCTGCTGGGCAAACTCTCGCGCGCTGACCATACCGAACCGCAAAAACAAAGCCTCCAGGGACTGAGTCCCTTGGAGGCTCATTGCATGCAGAATTCTTTGCTGCCGTGCTGCCGTTAGGCGACGCGATTCCGCCGCCCGCCCTTTTCCCACCACACTTGCGGATCCTCGGGACGGTTCAGCATCTGTGACAGTTCCTTCTTGATCTCGAGTAGGCGATTGGCGCGCATTTCTACCGCCGATTGGTCAATCTGGCTGTCGGAGGTCCGGACTGCCGACCGAGCGTTCATGTTCCGTAAATCCGTGATTTCCTGACGAAGGCTAGTAAGGTGTTCGAGGAGTAAGGGCATCCATTGATCATACCCTAGATTTCCCGACCTACCGGTTATTAATTACCCATTGAAATCAGGGTTTTGGGGACTTTGCAGTTCATTTTAGCCATGATGCGCAGAGCCCGTGGACTCTCATGGACATAGCAGGGCAGGGTATGCCGTGCGCGTCGGCCTTTCCTGATAACCTCAATTCAGGTACCGGGGAGAACCTCAGTCGTTGCCACCGATCATTAATGCGCAGGGTATTTCTAAGGCCTTTGGAGCCAACCCGCTTTTCCAGAACATCTGCTTTACGGTTTCAGAGGGGGATCGCATCGGGCTGATCGGTCCGAATGGCTCTGGCAAATCGACGCTGCTGCGGATTCTGGCCGGCGACGAGAGCCCCGACAGCGGCGACATTGCGGTTAGAAAACGCATCCGCCTCAGTTACGTGGAGCAGGACTCGAAATTCCAGCCCGGAGCGACGGTCCGCTCGGTTGCCCAGACCGCGATGGAACGAGTTGCGGTGCCGGAGTCGGAACGGGGCACTCGCTTTGCCGAAACTTTGGGCCGGGCTGGCTTCGAAAACCTCGATGCGGAGGCGTCCGCTCTATCCGGCGGCTGGCAGAAACGGCTCGCGATTGTTGAAGCGCTGGTTCAAGGGCCGGATATTCTGCTGCTCGATGAACCTACGAATCATCTTGACCTGGCCGGAATCGAGTGGCTCGAGGCATTGCTCGAGGCCGCATCTCTCGCGTGCGTGGTGGTCAGTCACGATCGGTACTTTCTGGAGAATGTTGCCACCGAAATGGCCGAATTGAACCGGACTTATCCCGACGGGTTACTGCGGGTTTCCGGAAGCTACACCCGGTTCCTGGAGAAGAAAGAAGAATTTCTGCACGCCCAGTCGAAGCGTCAGGAGGCTCTTGAAAATCTGGTTCATCGGGAGATCGAGTGGCTCCGCCGTGGGGCCAAGGCGAGGACAAGGAAATCCAAGGCGCGCATCGATAAGGCGAGCGAATTAATGGGCGAACTGGCAGATCTGAATGCCAGAAGCCGCAGCGGGACGGCGCTCATCGACTTCTCGGCCACCGATCGAAAGACCAAGCGCCTGATTGAACTGGAAGACGTCTCCTGCGAGATCGGCGGCCGCACCTTATTTAGCCGGCTCAACTGTGTGATCACCGCTGGAATGAGGGTGGGGCTGGTAGGGCCGAACGGCAGCGGAAAAACCAGCCTGCTGCGGCTATTGCTTGGAGAAACAGCCCCGGCGAGCGGAGAGATTCATCGCGCCGATTGGCTGCGCATTGTGTATTTCGACCAGAGCCGCGAACTTGATCCTGATGTGACTCTGCGCCGCGCTCTGGCTCCGGAAGGCGATTCCGTGGTGTATCAGGACCGCTTGATCCACGTGGCGTCATGGGCGGCAAAATTCTTGTTTGCGGGAGAGCAGCTCAATCAGCCCGTGGGCAAGCTTTCCGGCGGCGAACGGGCGCGAGTCTTGATCGCGCAGCTGATGCTGCAGCCGGCCGACGTTCTCCTGCTCGATGAGCCGACTAACGATCTTGATATTCCGACACTCGACATACTCGAAGAAAGCCTTTTGGAGTTTCGCGGCTCGCTCGTCCTGGTTACGCATGATCGCTACATGCTGGACCGCGTATCTACTGTGGTTCTCGGGCTGGACGGGCAGGGAAGATCTGGACTCTTCGCAGACTATTCGCAGTGGGAGTCATGGCTCGAAGGGAACGAGGAGAAGGCGAGGAACGATGCGCGGCCTGCTCTGGTGTCGGTGCAGAACGTCCCGCAGTCTCCGGGGAAAAAGAAACTGTCATATCTGGAAGCACGCGAATATGACTCCATCGAGCAGCGTGTCGCCGACGCCGAGGTCGAACTTCAGGCCAAACGCGACCAGGTTGAAGATCCAGAGATTGTCAGCAACGCTCCGCGGCTGGTGACTGCCCACGCGGAGATGGAAGCGGCCCAGGAAAAGGTGGATCAGCTTTATGCCCGTTGGGCTGAGCTGGAAAAGAAGAAGACCTGAACTTTTTCTGCCTCTCGGCCGGCCCATCGCTCGATCGGTTCAGGATGCAAGACAAAAAGCGATGATCGTATCTCCGCGAGTGCCGGTGCTGTCTTCGACCTTTTTGAGCAAGGCAGATTCCAGGTCGTCGGGGTCAGGCTTCATCTCGCAGGCTGCAATCTCCTCGTCCGAAGCGCCGTGATAGCAGAGTTCGCAGACTCCCAAGCCATCTTCGGATCGAACCGGCGGCCCAAACACGCGGCAGGTCATCGGACGCGATTCGTAGAGTTCACAATTCCCCGTTTCAGGGTCGAGAACGGGGCAAGGCTCGTCGTTCGCAAAGTCAGAGAAACGCTCAGCGTCGTCGTCCCCCTCGTCCAAAATGCCGCTCGCCGGATTGCCGGGAAAATCTCCAGATAACCGGGCAACCGACTCGCGAGCGCGTCTTCGAACGCCCGCGGCACTCTCGGGCGCGCGCAATTCCAGATCGGCAAGTCCGCGGCGCAAGCGTAGAGCATCGAGCTGATTGATGGGAAATGCTCCGATGCAGCACTGCGTGCACCCGGGGCGGCAGACCAGCCACTCGCCGCTGCGGCGCGTGACCTCAGACAGCGCGGAGTCTACGATCTGAATCAGTTGCTGATCTTTGATGGAAAGATCTTTGGCGCGGGGTTGGAAAGCTGGCGAATGACGCGGCATGACGATGGCTGAATGATACAACCCAGCCGTCTGTGGCAGGTACTCCTCCAGAGACTTTCTCCGCCCTATTCGTAGCGGAGCGCCTCCACTGGTTCCATGCCAGCGGCCTTCAAGGCGGGCCACATGCCCGCGACTACGCCAACGAAGGTAAGAATCAGGAACGCGGTCAGCATCACGCTGAAATTCGTCCTCAGGAAGATGTCGCCTTCGTGGTTGGCCGTTTTGTACATTTCGGAGTAGAGCGGCATGGGCGGGATGGCGTGCGCCAACACGACAGAAACCAGCATCCCCACCGCGCCGGCTACGAAGGTGAGCACCAGCGCTTCGACCAGGAACTGCAACGCAATGTCGCGATTGCGGGCGCCGAGCGCCTTCCGAAGGCCAACCTCTTTGGTGCGCTCGGTTACGCTCACCAGCATGATGTTCATCACGCCCACGCCGCCGACTCCCAGTGTCAATGCCCCCACGAACCCCAGGATCAACCGCAGCGCGATTCCGAACTGTTCGATGTCCTTGGTGTCATCCACCGTATCCCACTCAGGAGTGGACTTGTCATCCTTAGGATCGAAATTGTGCCGCCGGGCCAGCACTTCCCGCACCTGCGCCAGCGCCGCCTTGTGCAGCAGGGGCGTGACCGGCTGAAACACGATCATTTCCGGGTCGCGTTTGTCATTCACATCGCTCATGCTTTCGAAAGGCATGAAGACGTTCTCGTTGTCAGGACCGTTATTGGATGAATCCTGGATCTTAAGTTGCAGCAGTCCGATCACATCCCAGGTTTCCCCGTTGATGCTCACGTGTTCGCCTACGGGATCACGACCGCCGAATACTTTCTTGGCGGCATTGGGTCCGAATATAAGAACGTGACGGTGTTCGCTGAAGTCACTCTCCTCGAAATAACGGCCCTCCGCGATATTCAGCTTGCGAATCTCGTGATACGGATATTGCACCGCCTTGGTCTGAACGGAGATGACTTTGTCGCCGTACTTGTAAGCGAACGGATCGTCCCATTCCGCACTCACCAGACGAACCAGAGGAGCTTCGTCGCGGATAGCCTGAACATCTTCGTACTTGAAGTGAATGCGCTTGCCGGCGCGCTGGCCGCCAGCCTGCATGCTGGTCTGACCCTCCCAAACCATGATGACGTTGTTTCCGATACCGAGAAAGGCATTGAGCACGCCCTCGCTCACGCTTTCGCCGTAGCCCAGCAGGAGGACCACGGTGGTCAGACCCCACACGATCCCCATCATGGTCAGGATCGACCGCAGACGGTTGCGGGTCAGAGCGTCCCAGCTTTGCAGGATTAGTTCTTTTATCTCCATTTGGCTATTCCTGACGGAGGCACTCGATCGGACTGAGCGCTGCGGCGCGCTGCGCCGGATACATTCCCGCAGCCACCGTGATCAATCCCAAAGTCAACAGCGACCCGACAATCGCCACCGGAGAGATCACCGGATGCGGAACAAAGTCCGGCAGGGGCAGTTGGTTCATCGCGATGCAGGTACCAACGCCGATGCCAAGACCGATGGCTCCGCTGACCATCATCAGCGCGGCGGACTCGGCGAAGAACTGGTTGCGAATGTCGCCCGCCGTCGCTCCCAAAGACTTGCGGACGCCAATCTCGCGAGTCCGCTCCGTGACCACAACCAGCATGATGTTCATGACCCCGATGCCGCCGAGCATGAGCGTCATCAGAGCCACCGCTCCGAAAAAGATGGTCATGATGTCGAAAATTCGCTCCACAAGCTTCGAACCCTGCAGAGTGTCCCAGATGAAGAGCGCGTCTTTGTCGCTGGCGTCGAAGTGGTGCTCACGGCCCAGAATTTCATAGAGCTGGTGCATTGCGTCTTCATGATGTTCTGGATCGGCGACCTCAACCACCAGGTTGTTGATCCATCCCTTGAAGATACCGGGCCGCTCCGAGGGTGGAAAATCGCGGGCCATGGCCGCGTACGGAACAAAGAGTTGCGTATTGTCGGGTCCGCTCCCATAGCTGCCATTCTGCTTCTTTTTCTCGAGTACGCCGATCACGCTGTAGGGCGAGCCGTTCATCATCAGGATCTCTCCGACGGCGGGCTTGCCGGGAAACAGTTGATCGCGGGACTCCACCCCGAGAACAACGACCCGCCGGGCTTCCTTATCGTCATCTTCAGTCATCAACCGGCCTTCCTGCACCTTAAGCGAGCGGAAGCGTTGGTAGTCGGACCATACACCGCGCACCGGACGCGACGCTGCATTGTAGCGGCTTACTTCGGCGACGCTTCGCCTCAGTTCCGGGCTGACCGTCTTGATTAAGTAGGCTTCCCGCTTGATCAGGTAAGCGTCGCTGATCGAGAGGCGAACTGGCCGGCCGGCGGCGTATCCTCCCGCTTGTTCGCTGGTTCGTCCACCCCAGATAATGGCCAGATCGACGCCGATCGTTTTCAGGCGTTCTTTCTGGTCGCGGCTGAATCCCTTTCCCAGGCCGACCAGCAAAATGACGGACGTGATGCCCCAGATGATCCCGAACATGGTCAGGAAGCTCCGCAATCTGTGAGCCGCCATCGACGTGGCTGTCTGTTGCAACACCTCCCGCATATCCAAGGCCTTTAGAATCCTCCTTATATTGGACCCGTCTAACGCGAAACTGTTAGCTGGGCGCCGAAAAGCTCTCTCGACAGCTTGAGAATCAAGGGTACGCCGGATCGACTTCCCCTGTATATTCTTCTAGGTATTCTGAGGATTCGCGACCGAATAGCGCGTGTTACCTGCGTGCGCCGCTAAAGACTCTACGCGAAGTGCATGATGAAAGTTCCAGATACATGCTTTATCGGCGTGGACGTCGGCGGAACGAAAGTGGCAGCGGGTCTCGTAGATTCCGCAGGCGAAATCACCTACCAGGCCCGCATCCCCATGGTGGCTACTGACGGAACCGCGGGTTTGGCGGCAGTGACCTGCGCTATTGATTCGGTCCGCGCCGCGATCGATCCTAAAGACGAGCTGAAGAGCTTAATAGCCGGTATCGGCATCTGCGCTCCTGGTCCGCTCGATCCCCGGACTGGCGTTGTCATTAATCCTCCGAATCTTCCGGGATGGCGCGATTTTCCGCTGGCTGGCTTAGTGTCTAAAGCTTATCGCTTGCCGGTTCGAGTTGATAATGACGGGAACGCTGCTGCCCTGGCGGAGGCTATATGGGGCGCTGGGCAGGGTTACCGGAACATTTTCTGCGCCACCATCGGCACCGGAATCGGCACCGGCATTGTGTTGGATGGCCGCATCTATCACGGCCGCACCGGAGCCGCGGCTGAGGGCGGTCACAACACCATCGACTATCGCGGCCCGCGCTGTGCGTGCGGCAAGCTGGGTTGCATTGAGGCCCTGGCGTCCGGTCCTGCGATTGCTCGACGCGCCTCGGAGAAAATCGCCGCCGGACGCGCCTCTTCCATTTTGGAACTGGCTGGAGGCCGTGCTGACCACATCACCGGTGAGATGGTCGGTCGAGCTTACGTCGCAGGCGATGCGCTGGCCAAAGAGGTTCTGGAAGAAACGGCGATGTATCTCACCGTGTGGCTAGGAAATATCGTGGACCTGCTCGAGCCCGACGTCATGATTATCGGTGGCGGTGCAGCTTCCATGCTGAAACCGTTCTTTGGAGAGATACGCAACCGGCTGCCCAGTTGGTGTATTAATTCGCATTGTCAGGAGATTCCGCTCGTGACAGCTCATTACGGAGCCGATGCCGGCATCGCTGGGGGCGCAGCCCTGTGCCGAGAACTCTCCGCGCTGGAGACAGAAAGCACGGTGGACGTTCCCGACAGGAATTGAATGCGACGGGGAATATACTTCGCCTTGCGACGTCGGCACCCCCCTCAGGGCACACTCAGTAGCCCGTGCGGAACAATTTCTCTTTCTCTTCCACTTTCTCTTTGCCCGCCAGCGTTGCGCCAGATCATCCGAGCCTGCGGCTGCAAACACTAGACCGAGAGAGTGTAAGTAAAAAAAGCCGTCGTCCCCGCCGACAGAGCCATCCCTAGATACCACCATTTGGAACCTCGAATCGCGGCAACGAAGGAAAGCACAGTAGACAATAAAGCTGCACCTAAGACGATCTTATATTCGTGTTGTGCCCCCGCGAGATTGTCTACCAGATGGTCGGCCTTTGGTGGATTGAGCAGGGAAAGCCAGAGCAACATGGTGAGCAGCATTCCTGCCGTCCCGAGCATGTGGAAGAATTGGCGTCCCATGCCGCCAATATACGCTCCGGGGATTTGTTGGTGAAAGGCGGTTCAGCTTTCCGGAGCGGCAACCAGAATCTTCAAAATCTCTCTGGCAAGGTCGGCCGCCGGCTGACCTTCCATGTTGGTCAGCACAACGACGCCGGCACGACGCTCGGGCACCATCGCAAAGGAAGTGCTGGTGCCTTGCTGGCCGCCGTTGTGGCCCACTCTCGCAATCTCTTGATCTTTCTGTTCGTACCAACTCCAGCCGAGACCATACGTGTCGGTTGATCCATCGGAGGGTTTGAGTGGAGTCCACATCAGATCGCGCGTGGGACGGCGAACCAACTTGTCGCTCAATATTGCAACTTCGAATCTCGCCATGTCTTCAGCGGAAGAGAGCCAGCCTCCACCAGGAATCTTGTAGCTGGAGTCGAGGAAGTCGGCATTGCGAACCGCACCCGACTCAGTCTTTTCGTAGAAGCGCGTGCGATAAGGGATGATGGCGAAACGGTTGTCTGTCTGAGTTTGTTCCATCTGCGCCGGCACGAGAACATTTTGCCGCACAAAGTCAACGTATTTTGCCCCGGATGCGCCTTCGATCACACAGCCGATCAAAGTATATCCCTGCGTCGAGTAGTGGAAGGACGTACCGGGCTGAGCCACGAGCGGGTCGTCCTTGAAGAAATTCAGGCCGGCCTGGATGGGATCGTCAAAGTGTTTCGTGTTGCCGACTTCGGGATCATCCTGCGATTGGGTTTTGTAGTGGCGAATCCCGCCCAGGTGCCCGAGCACCTGGCGGACGGAGATGGGCCACGGTTTTTGAGGAAAGGAAGGGCAATATTTTTGTACCGGGGCGTCGAGATCGAGCCGCCCGCGTTCCCAGAGTTGCATGGCGGCTGTTGCGGTGAGGGATTTGGAAATTGAGGCCAGGCGGAAAAGCGTGTGTTCGCTGACTGGAACGTTGTTCTCAAGATCGGCGAAGCCATAGCCCTGGGCCCACTCGTACTCCCCGTTTTCTACCACGGCCACCGACATGCCTGGGACATGAGTAGAAGCCATGAATTTGGAGACGGCGGCATCGATCTTTGCGAGTTTGCCGGGAGAGAGCTTGCCATTCTGAGCCGCGCAAAATCCCGAACACAGCGCGATCAGGACAGCGAGGTGAAGTCTGTTGGAGCGGAGCAGGCGAGATAATTGAACCCTGTTTGTTTTCATAGAGAAATATTCATAGAAAAATAGATGTGCAAAGTTTCCGAAAAAACGTTTCTGTTTCACCTGGCTGGTGTAAGCGTGATGTTCCGAAAAGCGACGTGTCCGGCCTCACTACCCTGCAGATAGATCGGTCCGGGCAGTCCTTCGTGGCTATCCAACGCTCCACCCGTGATGCCCGGAATCTCCTGTTTGTCGATAATAGTCTGACCATTTTGCACAACGGTGACGACTCGTCCGACCAGCGTGATGTCGTAGGTCTGCCATTCTCCCGGTCTGCGTGGCTGTTCCGGCGACGGAGCCAGGAAGCCGTAGATGCCCCCCGTCCGCATCGTCGGCCCTTCGGGCTCGGGATCGTTTTCAATCTGGAGTTCGTACCGGCCACGGAGGTAGACGCCGCTATTCGATCCTGGCGCGCAGTTGAATTCGACGTGTAACTTGAAATCTTCAAACTTGGCGTCGGTGATAATTTCAGGACCATGCCCGGGACTGACCAGCGTTCCGTTTTCAACTTTCCAGGTCACCGTTGACGCCGGATCGCTCATCCTCCACCCGCTCAGATCCTTGCCGTTGAATAACTGCACTGGCGTGCCCCACTTCGGCTCGCTTTTTCTTTTCAGGGAAGGCGCTCTCTCGCCCGTCCATTGCCATGGAGTCCCATCGGGTCCGGTCGTGGTGCCGACCAGCATGTTTCCCGATAGTTTGCCCTCGAAAACCATGTCGTCTTTCCTTTCTTCCTCCTCCTTAGGAGAAACAAAAGTGATGGTGCCATTCGAGAGCTCGATTTTCGGCAGCGGCCGGGCGTGCCCCCAGCGGCTCACCATTCGCGCTTTGAGTTGCCCATTCTCCTGGGTTATCTCCAACCATGAGGGAGCTTCGCGAACCGGAGTTTTCAGGGTCAAATCCCAACGACCTAGATAAGCCTGAACCGGCGCAGTCGTGTCCGCAGCATTCTTTGGCTCGGAATACACCGGTAAAGAAAGCATCAGGACCAACATTGATTGCACAAACACTCTGAGAATTGCCATAACGTGCCCTCGGCATGGGATTGTAATTGATCGACCCTCGTAGGCTCCGATCCACCAACGACACACCACGATTTAAGGCTTCCAAACCAGCGAATATGCTGAAAAAGAAGCAGGTCGCAGCACGTCAAACTGAATATGAAGCGGGACTTCGGACTGGCTAAACGCGAGTTCCAGCTTCGTTTCGCTTCCCGGCGCGGTGTCCGGCAGACTCACTTCACGGCGCTCGACCGGAATATTACCTTGGCCGAAAAACAAGCCTCGCACCTTATAGCCCTTCAACGTGTACATGGGAAGGTCGCGTCGCGTCTTGATAAGAAGTTGGAATTTGTTGAGTTGGTTCTCTACTGCAATTGATTCGATCGGACTGCACTCGCGGCGGAGAAGTTCGTAAGACGGCTTGCGCGCGCCGAATAGGTCTACGACACCGTGTACACGCTGCAGCAATGCACCTGTACCACGATCACCGATATGAGTGCGATAGTCGTTGTAACAGAAAAAAATCGCGCCACCGACAAAATCCTTCGAGCGGATTACGGCGTCATGGGATCGCATGATCTCAATCCTGTGTTCGTCTCCCTCCGGCCGGTCTGCGGCACATGCGCAATATCCGTATTCGGAAATCACAATTGGCTTGTCGGGAAATGCCATGTGAACTTCGTCTAAATGGCGGCTTACGTCCTCCGCTGCCCCTGGGTACCAGGTTCCGTAGTATTCGTTGGTTTCTATGAAGTCCATCAGTCCGGCAACATCGCGCTGTGGAGTGCTGCGCAGCGAATCTGAAGCGTAGGTGCAAAGGCGATTCGGATCCAAACTCTTGGCCTCCTCGCGCATGCGCTTGGCGAACTGATAGGCGGGGGGCGCCTGCCCTCCAATCTCATTGCACAAGCCCCAGACCACGACTGAGGGATGGTTGCGATCGCGCGCAACCATTTCGCGCAATTGCTCCAGACCATTCTGCATGATGTCCTCGTCAGGCTGCGGCCCCATGCGATCGAAGGTGTCGGGCCCCCAAGCAGGGACCTCGCTTTGCATCAGAATGCCGTGGCGATCGCAGTAGTCCAGAACACGTTTATCCTGCGGCCAATGGACGCGAGTAAAGACGCAATTCAGATGCTTCAGGTCGGCATGATCGCTCGCGATCTGCTCTGTCGACTCCGCCATGCCGAACTCTGAATTGCTCCCCGCCAGGCGTTCCGCGCCCATGAGTCGTACCTGTTCGCCGTTGAGGTGGAAGGCACCGCTGATAATCTCTAGCTTGCGTACGCCAAAAGTCGTCCTATATTCGTGTACATCGCGTTCATCCGAGATCACAAACTCCAGGCAGTACAGATTCGGATGATCAAAATGCCAAAGCTTCGCTTTAGGCAAAATCGCCTGGAAGGCGAGACTCTCGCTCTCGCTTGGCTTGACTGATAAAGCGCTGGCCGGTGATCCGTCCAGGACAGTCAATCCAGTTTGTTCGTCTACGATGCGGAACGATCCTTTGCCTCTCCATGTTTTCACGCCCGTGTTTCGGATGCGGGCGACAATCGCGAGAATTCCGTCTCCGCTGTTGAGGTCGGGCGCCGCGTCGACATCAACCCGTTCCACAAACGTTTTGGGCGTAACCAGCAGTTGTACGGGTCGGAAGATGCCGCCGTCATTCGCCCAGTCGCTCGATTGACCGCGAGGCAGCATGTTCTGGTTGAAAGCATTGTCGACACGAACCACGATGGTGTTGGGTTGGCCCCACCGCATCAGGTGCGCGATGTCGAGGGTGAAGGCGGTGTATCCCTTACGCGCATGTTCTCCGGCCATCGAGCCGTTTACCCAAACTGTGGCTGTGTGGAAGACCGCTTCGAACTCCACCCGCACGGCGCATGGCTGCCAGGTCGCAGGGGCATCAAAGTGCCGCCAATACCACGCAACTCCGCGATACCCGGTCAGGGGATCTTCCACCTGCCAGGTGTGAGGCACGCGAACAGCTCGCCAGTCTTTATCCTCATCCCTACTCAGAGCATGAGCGTCGTACCACTTCTGCTGCGTACCCGAGTTGGCCGGGTCGGTCCGAAAAAACCACTCCCCGCACAGGCTCGACGTTTCCAAAACACTCGACTCAACTTTTATTTGCGCTCGCGCTTTCGTAGAAGTGGCCAGTGCTCCTGCAACCGCGCTGACCGAGCCGGTGATGAACTTCCGACGAGTAGACATTCAGAGGAGGATCTGTGGTTTAACGCATGCAGTTAAGCAGATGCTCTTTCGAGAGTCAATGGAGAGAAGAAGCGAAAGGAATGGATCGGCCGGCAAACGCGGGCGATCGTAAACTGGTACTATTCCCCGAAGCAGCTCTGTCGGACTCGCAACTAAATCATTGCGGCCGTAGGAGAATGGCCAGTGACCCCCTCGCTCAGAGTTTCGCGCAGAAGATTCCTTCAGTCGGCTTCGCTGACGACTGCGGGACTAGCGCTTCCTAGCCGATTTTTCCTCGGAATGCCGGTTGGAGCCCCGGCCCACCAACCCCTCGAGCAGTTTGATTACGGCGATGTAGTGTTGACCAGCAGTCTTCACGAAAAGCAATTGGAAGAGACTCATGCTGTGCTGATGGGGTTGAGCGACGACAGCTTGTTGAAGCCCTTCCGGCAGATGAGCGGCCAACCGGCACCTGGTGCGGACCTGGGTGGCTGGTATCACTACAATCCCGACTACAAGTGGGGCAAAGACGAAGACGGCTTCGCTCCCAGCTGCACCTTCGGACAGTGGGTTTCAGCACTCGCCCGCATGTATGCCATCACGCGGGACCAGGCAACGCGTGAAAAAGTAATACGCCTGAATCGTTTGTACGCGCAGACAATTTCAGGCGACTACTACGATAAGAATCGTTTTCCCACCTACTGCTACGACAAGCTGGTTTGCGGTCTGATCGATTCGCACCGATACGTTGGTGATCCTGATGCTTTCTCGATTCTCGATCGCACAACCGACGCCGCGCTGCCGCATTTTCCGAAGCATGCGGTGGAGCATGGAAAAGAATGGCGGCCGAATAAGGACGAGAGTTGGACGTGGGACGAGTCCTATACGATTTCGGAGAATCTGTTTCTGGCCTATCAGCGCGGAGCCGGTGAACGATATCGAGAGCTGGGACGGCAGTATCTTGACGATGAGTATTATGATCCGCTGGCTGAGGGCCGCGACGTGCTCGGCGGTAGACATGCCTACAGCTATGTAAATTCGTTGAGTTCGGCCATGCAGGCGTATCTGACGTTAGGAAGTGAGAAGTACCTGCGCGCGGCCAGGAACGCTTTTGAAATGCTCTCGAAGCAAAGTTTCGCGACTGGGGGCTGGGGGCCGGATGAGACGCTGCGCGCTCCTGACAGTCCGGATGTTGCGGCCAGCCTTACAGGGACCCACAGCAGCTTTGAAACGCCGTGTGGCTCCTATGCGCACTTCAAGCTGACCCGCTACCTGCTGCGCGTGACTCGCGACTCGCGCTATGGCGACAGTATGGAGCGCGTGATGTACAACACCGTTCTGGGTGCGAAGCCGTTGCAGCCCGACGGGCGGACCTTCTACTACTCTGACTACAACTTCAAAGGACGCAAGGTCTATTCCGATACTCAGCACTGGGCCTGCTGCTCGGGTACGCTGCCGCAGGTCGCAGCCGACTATCGCATCAATACTTACTTCCGCGATTCGAGCGGTGTGTGGATCAATTTGTATATTCCATCGACGCTGCGATGGAAGCAAGATGGTGCTCAGGTCGCGCTGACGCAAAAAAGCTTTTACCCATTTGACGAGGTGGTGACCTTCGACGTTACGACGTCGCAGGTTAGGGATTTCGCCATCAATTTCCGGATTCCGGCATGGGCGACAGGCGCCTCGATTTCAGTGAATGGGCGCCGCGTCCAGGCACCAGCAACTCCTGGAAGTTTTGCGGCGCTTCACCGCTCATGGAGCACGGGCGACCGCGTGGAACTGGAACTGCCGATGACGAAGCGATTGGAAGCAGTGGACCCCCGGCATCCGCAGGTCGTTGCGCTGGTTGTTGGGCCGCTGGTATTGTTTGCGGTCACGGATACGCAACCGGTTTTAGCGCGCGCGGACTTGCTGGCCGCCAACCGAGTCGACCAGCGAAGCTGGCAAGTAAAAACTGCGGGCGCGCCAATCAAGATGCTACCCTTCACTGACATTGGGGAAGAGCAGTATACGACGTACTTGCAGGTCACGTAGACGCTGGTGTCGTTTCAAAAATCACAAGAAGCGAGGGAATACAAGAATGAGCAAATTCTCGCGTCGTAGATTCCTGGAAATCGGTGCCGCTGCCGCGGGCGCATCTCTCGCGACAAAAACCATGCTGCTGAATCCCACGCCACTTCTGGCCTCGCCGCGCCCGGTTGCGGCCAGCGACCGTGTCCGCTTCGGCATGATCGGCGTGGGGATGCAGGGATCCTGGTTGCTCGGTCAGTCCATCGAATTACCTGGCATCGAATGCGTCGCCGCCTGCGATCTCTATGACGGACGTCACATTCTGGCTCGCGAGATTACAAACCAGCCGAATCTTCCCGTCACTCGCCGCTATCAGGAACTGCTCGCCAACAAGGACATCGATTGCATCGTCGCTGCCGTGCCCGATCACTGGCACAAGCAGGTGGTCGTGGACGCGGTGAGCGCGGGCAAGGACATCTACTGCGAAAAGCCCATGTCGCACAGCGCCGCCGATGGCGTCGAGATGGTTGCGGCTGCCCAGAAAACCGGGCGCATCGTCCAGATCGGCTCGCAACGCGTGAGCTCGCTAATTTGCGCCAAGGCCAGGGAACTCGTTGCCCAGGGAATGTTGGGCGAGCTGATGTTGGTCGAGGGATGGCTGGGTCGCAACGACCCGACCGGCGCCTGGGAATATCCTCCGCCCACAGACCTGTCTCCCGAGACGCTCGACTGGGCCACCTGGCAGGGAACTGTCCCGAAGCGCGCGTTCGATCCCTACATTTTTGCCCGCTGGCGTTGCTGGAAGGAATACGGCACCGGCCTAGCCGGCGATCTCCTGGTTCATTTGATCAGCGGAATGATGTTCATGCTGGATATGAATGAAGCTCCGCGGCAGGCCATGGCGATCGGCGGTATCCGGCGCTGGAAAGATGGCCGCAACATGCCCGACGTTCAGGCTACACTTTTTTATTACGGCGGCGATCTCCCGGTCTACATGCGACTGAACCAGGCCACTGACATGCCTGAGACCTACCGCATCCAAGGCTCGAAGGGGATCCTTGAAGTCACGGAATTCGGGCTGAGTTTTTCACCTCAAAGCGGGAAGGACTCGAGCCCCAGCTACTACTCCGCCAGTTTCCCCCGCGCGATGCGCAGCGCCTACGAGAAGCAGTGGCACGCCGAGAATGATCCGAAGTTGGGTCACGAGCCCATGCCCGAGACGGTGGCGTTCCGCGGTCCGGATTACGACGACATCAAGCCGCACCTGTGGAACTTTTTCGAGGCTGTGCGTTCCCGCAAGCCGGTTGTCGAAGATGCCGTCTTCGGCCACCATGCGGCACTGGCCTGCCACATGGCGAATGAATCTTATTTTCGCAGGACCGCCGTTTCGTGGGATGAAGCCTCGAAGAGCATCAAAAGTTAACGCGAGCGGCCAGGGCCCTAGGGAACTGCCATAGGCGGCACAAAAATAGCCGCCGGGTTAGTGAGTAACAACTCAAGGGACGCCGTTCTAGGGGGCACGGTTTGAAAGACAGTTGTTTGGCGCCGAGTAGCTTCAGGTTGCGTCAATGCAGACCGAGGGAATGACGGATGGCCGGACAAAGCATAGAACGGCGTGAAATCTTACGCATCCTGGCGATCGCAGCGGGCGTTGCGGCGTTCCCCGGCTTCAGCAAGTGGGCTTTTGCCTGCACTCACATCGGCAACCCGTTGGCGCAGATCAAGCCGGCAGTTTATCGTCCAGTCTTCTTCAGTGCGCCGGAATACGCCCTGATTGAGCGCCTCGCCGATTTGATCATTCCCTCGGATGAGACACCCGGCGCGCGTGATGCGGGAGTCTCGGAATTCGTCGACCTGATGGTGTCGCGAGATCCGCAATTGCAGCGGAATTTCCGCGATGGCCTGAGTTGGCTGAACAAACGCAGCCACGAGGCCGGGGGCGCGGCATTTGTGAAGCTCAATCCTGATCAGCAAACAGCTCTCCTTGAGTCTCTCGCTTATCGGAAGAAGTTCCGGGCTGGCGACGAACCAGGCCAGAAGTTCTTTAGTCTGATCCGGGAATACACAATGATGGGTTTTTACACGAGTGAGATCGGACTGAAGGAGTTGGATTTTCCCGGCTTGAGTTTCTACGCCGAATCTCCCGCTTGTCCCCACAAAGATGATCCAGAACACCGCCATCTTGACCTTGCACCGTCACAATAACAAGGAACCTATGTCAAACCAGATTTATGACGTCATTGTGGTCGGAACCGGCGCTGGGGGAGGCATGGCGATTAAGACCCTGTGCGAGGCTGGACTCAAGGTTTGTGCTTTAAATTCTGGGCGCCGGCTCGATCCTCAAAAAGATTTTCGAAACCACCGCATGACATGGGAAATGAAATATCGAGGTTTCGGCGACCCCAAGACGCGCATGAAGGACATGCCCGACTTTCTGGACTCGGAGTACAACCAAGGCGCCTGGGAACACGACATCGCGTACACGACCGCGCCCGGCACGAAGTGGATGTGGCCGCGTTGCTCTGCGGTGGGTGGGAAAACCAATTTTTGGGGACGGAGCTCGGCGCGCTTTGGTGATATCGACTTCAAGGCCGCCACTCTGGACGGCCATGACGCGGACTGGCCGGTCACCTATAGCGAGATTGCGCCTTACTACACGCGCGTGGAAAAGATGATCGGTGTGGCCAGCACGGTGCAGAACCGTCCCAGCAACCCCGACGGCGTCTACTTGCCGCCTTTTAATTTCAGATGTCTCGACTGGATTCTTCAGAAAGGGTCGGAGAAAGTCGGCGTGCCTTATTTGCCGGATCGTCTCGCCCAGCTTACCGTCGCACACGCGGGGCATCCAGCGTGCCACTTCTGTGGAGATTGTACTTTTGGCTGTGAAGTAGGCGCCTTCTTCTCCTCGCCCTGGTTTTTGCTGCCGTCAGCCGAAGCTAGCGGGAACCTGGAACTCCGAACCAATGCCGTGGCCAGGAATATTCTTGTTGATGAAAACGGTCACGCCTCGGGAGTGGCATACATTGATCGTGAATCGCGGCAGGAATATGAGGTCCGGGGGCGCGCGGTGGTGGTTGCCGCTTCGTGTATCGAGAGTGCCCGGATCATGTTGAACTCAAAATCGCGGCATTGGCCGAACGGTATTGCTAATTCCAGCGGGCAACTGGGGCGCAACCTGTGCGACCACTTGTACGCAACCACGGCGAGCGGCTATCTGCCCCAGCTTTTGGGACAGCCCAGCTTTCCGGACAATGTAAGCGCCAATCCCATCGCGTGGATGCCACGCTGGCAGAACCTGGAACACGCACACGAAGAGAACTTTGTCCGCGGCTACTCGGTCTATCCAGACGGGGGCTGTTCGGAGTTTCCCTCGTACTTCGATCAGGTCGAGGGCTTTGGCTCGTCCTTCAAGCGCGAGATCAAGCGTCGCTACCCGACACCGGTCAGTCTCACGGTGCAGGCTCCGACTCTACCCTCTGAGAAGAACTTTGTGGATATCGATCCCGAAGCGAAGGACTCCTTCGGAATTCCTAAAGCTCGCATTCACTTCCAATGGGGAGATAACGAGTTGCAGATGTTCCAGCATGCCAAAAAGATCTCTGCGGACGTTTTCCATGCAGCCGGCGGAGTCTTGGAATACGCCGCGGACGAACCCGAAATGCCCGGCTACAGCTTGCATGAGACTGGCACATGCCGCATGGGGAATGACGCCAGGAAGTTTGTTACTAATCAATTTGGCCAGTCTCACGATGTCGCCAACTTGTATGTGTGTGACGCCGGCGTTTTCCTGAACTGTACTGACAAGACAACCACCCTTTCAATTCTTGCCTTCACCCTTCGTACCAGCGAATATCTGGTGGAACAGTTCCGTCAAGGAGATCACTAAGTGAGACACAGGTTAAGTTCGGCGCTAATGGTTGCATGCCTGTTCTTGTCAGTGGCAGCCGGTGCTCAAGCCCCACCCAGTTCCCCGAAGGTCGGGAAATGGAGATTGACATGGAGCGACGAATTTAATGGTCCCAACGGTTCCGGCGTGGACCCTTCGAAATGGGTTGTCGAAGTGGGCGCTAAGGCCTGGGGAAATGAGGAACTGGAGTCCTACACGAGTCGACCGGAGAACTTACACATTCAGCAAGGGAACCTGGTGATCGAAGCGCGGCGGGAGGTCTACACCGGCGCCGACGGAGTGAAGACAAACTACACTTCAGCCAGACTGAAGACTGCGGGAAAATTCTCGCAAACCTACGGCCGCTTCGAGGCGCGCATGAAACTGCCCGCCGGTCAAGGCATGTGGCCAGCTTTCTGGATGTTAGGCGACGACATCGACAAGGCAGGCTGGCCTGCGTGTGGCGAAATCGACATCATGGAAAACATAGGGAAGGAACCGTCGATCGTCCACGGCTCGATTCACGGGCCAGGTTACACTGGAAGTGATGGAATCGAAGCACCCTACACCTTGCCCGGCAAACGACGGTTTGCCGACGATTTTCATATCTTCGCCGTCGAGTGGGAGCCCAACGCCATCCGCTTCTATGTCGACGACGATCTCTACGTGACTCGCACTCGATCTGATCTTCGTCCCGACTGGAAATGGGTATTCGATCATCCTTTTTTTCTGATACTGAATGTCGCGGTGGGAGGCGACTGGCCCGGAAATCCCGACGCGACTACAGTTTTCCCTCAAACGATGCTGGTCGATTATGTCCGCGTGTACCAGCGAAGCAGCGAGTAGGATACGATCTCTGAACTCGGCGTATCGAAGTCGAGTGTTCTTCATCGTCCCTCACGGAGCGAACGATTATGAGTAAGTGCGGGTTATTGGTTGCTGTCGTTCTTCTCTCACTTGGTCAGTCGACGATCGCACAGGTTCCGCCCGCCAAAGCGGATGTGGAGAAGCGCGTCGATTCGATTCTGAACCAGATGACCCTGGACGAGAAGATCGAGATCATCGGCGGCACCAATGATTTTTTCACTCGGCCCATCGCCAGGCTCGGGATTCCTGCTCTCAAGATGTCCGATGGCCCAATGGGCGTTCACGACTACGGCCTGACTACCGCGTATCCCGCCGGCATTGCCCTGGCCGCTTCATGGGACACTCAACTCGCTGAGCGATTCGGCGCCTCGATGGGCCAGGACGCGCGCGCCCGCGGTGTACATTTCATCCTGGCTCCGGGCATGAATATCTACCGTGCGCCGATGAATGGCCGCAACTTCGAATATTTCGGAGAAGATCCTTTCCTTGCCTCCAGAATGGCTGTTTCGGTAATTGAAGGAATGCAGGCGCAACGTGTCATCGCAACCGCAAAACATTTTGCCGGCAACAACTCCGAATTCGCACGCATGACGCTCAGTTCCGATATCGACGAAAGAACTTTGCGCGAAATCTATTTACCGGCATTCGAAGCCTCGGTGAAGGAAGCCAAGGTGGGCGCAGTAATGGACGCCTATAACCTCGTCAACGGCGTTTATATGACACAGAATGCTCATCTGAATATCGAGATCCTCAAGAAAGAGTGGGGCTTCGATGGAATTCTGATGTCAGATTGGGGAGCCACGCACGATGGAGTTGCAGCGGCGAAGGGCGGGCTTGATCTCGAAATGCCGTCTCCAACCTTCATGAACCGTGAAGCTCTGCTGCCCGCTCTCAAGGACGGCAAGATCCAGGTCCCAACGCTGGACGACAAGGTCCGAAGAATCTTGCGCAAGGCAATCGAGTTCGGGTTCTTTGACCAACCGCAGACGGATACAGGCATTCCTACCTACAGTCAGGAAGGCAGGGAAGTTGCCCTCGAGATGGCCAGGGGAAGCATGGTCTTGTTGAAGAACTCCGGCAACTTGCTTCCGCTGGACGAAAGCAAAGTAAAAACGATTGCCGTCATTGGCCCGAATGCTTATCCGGCGGTGCCCAGTGGTGGCGGCAGTGCTGAAACCAAATCGTTTAACGCAGTCAGCTATCTGGAAGGCATCAGCAATCGACTGGGGACAAAGGCTAGAGTCCTGTACGCGGTTGACGAACCGGTTCTCGACGAAGTATTTGAGAACTCCGAATTTATTACTGCGCCCGGCGGCGAGAGCGGCTTGAAGGGAGAATATTTCGATAACGAAGACCTGCGGGGCACTCCTGTTCTAGTGCGCACTGACAAGCACGTCCACTTCGATTGGGGCGAAGGCAGCTTTGCTGCGGGTCAGCCGGTCGATCATTTCTCGGTTCGCTGGACCGGCTACTTCGTGCCCCAGAAGTCCGGTGACTACAAATTCTTCACGTCTGCGGATGACGGAGCTCGCCTCTACATTGGCGACGAAACCGTGATCAACGATTGGCAACCTCATGCCCAGACCGTCGACAGCGGCACCAGGCATCTGGAAGCGGGCCAGCCCTACAAAATCCGTCTGGAATATTTCGAAGCAGTAGGGAGTGCGATCGTTGGCTTCGGCGTGACTAGACCTGAGTCGTTCATCGGCAGCAAGACCAAGGCTCTCGCAGCGAAGGCTGATGCAGTAGTCATTTGTATAGGATTCGATCCTAAAACCGAGAGTGAGGGTGCTGATCGAACCTTCCAGCTACCCGGCGGGCAAGACGAACTCATCCAGCAAATCAGCGCGGTCAACAAGAACACGATCATTGTCATAACGGCGGGCGGTAACGTGGACATGACGGAGTGGATCGACCGCGTGCCCGCGATTCTGCATGCCTGGTATCCAGGTCAGGAGGAGGGAACGGCTCTAGCGCAAATTATTTTCGGCGACTACAGCCCGTCCGGCAAGCTGCCTGCATCTTTTGAACGGCGTTGGGAAGACAACCCCACGTTCCACAGCTATTATCCCGAGAAGAACCAAAACCGGGTGCAGTACTCGGAAGGTATTTTCGTCGGATACCGGCATTACGATCGTTCTGATACGAAGCCTTTATTCGCTTTTGGTTATGGTCTTTCCTATACGACATTTGGATATGACAAGTTGTCCGTCAGCCCCCAATCGGGAGATTTGAACGAGCCGGTGACGGTTTCTTTTGACGTGAAAAACACGGGCCTTCGCGAAGGACCTGAAGTAGCGGAACTGTACGTCGGAAGCGCCGCCGCCAGTGTGCCTCGGCCGGTGAAGGAGTTAAAGGGATTCGCAAAAGTACGACTCAAACCCGGCGAGACCAAACGCGTGACGATGACGCTCGATCGCCGAGCGTTTTCTTTTTACGACGTCAAGAAGGGCGACTGGAGTGCGGAACCGGGTGAATTCACAATCATGGTCGGAGGTTCTTCCGACAATATCCAACTGCGAGAGAAGTTCACTCTTACGCGCTAGTGAGCGTTTATTTTCACGTCATCGTCGTCAGGGAACTACGGCGAATGGTGCGAGAAAAATGAGCGAACACCCAGTACTGGCCACTGCGGCTGAATTCCTTCGCGCGCGAATGGATCGTGACGACTCCACCGCGCACGGAAACGGCCCGATGTTAGGACGCCCTGCTCACATCTTCTTTGTTCCCAGCAGTGCCAGAAGAAGCAAGGTGGCCAACGCCGATCCAACTACAGCGGCAGACTTGACCAGAGCTAGTGTCCACTCGTTCTCAACTGGAAAGGTCATACGAAAGCCTTCACGTGAAGAGTTACGCTATTGTGGACGAACACTTCTGCCGGGGGAACTGTAACAGTTGACAGGGTCCTCCGGAGCAAGTCGCAGGCTATCGCTCTGCACTAAGGCATTTTCGCGTCAGGAGATCCCCTTTTTCGCTGGGTAAAGGTTTTGTCAAAAGAACAGGACCACAAATCCTGCCACCAGCAGCGCCATCGCCCACAGCAGGTCGAAATTGAGCCACGTGTGCCGCAGTAGCTGTAGGCCCACCTTTTCATAGGTTTCGAAAAACGCTATGGCGAGCATTCCAGCGACGGCCAGCATGCTTGCTGTGTGTATCAGCACTGCGAATCCAATTGCGGAGGCGCCCAGCGAAGCCGGGATTACGGATGTTCCTCCAGCCCGAACTATGATATGTACTCATGCTGAGAATTACTGGCGTCTGTTCAGGGAATGGCATGAAGCCGAAACAAACGCGTTGGCTGGCAGCGTGTGCTCTCACCGCATATGGCGCACTTCTGATCAGGTGGGTGGTCTTCAAGGACATACCTGTCATTCATATAGGACACCTGAGGTTCAGGTTTGCCGGTACTCACACCGGTCCCGGCAACTTCGTCCCGTTCAAGAGCATTGTTCCCCTACTCAGTGGTCAGGGGAATCAGTTGATCGCCATGGTGAACTTGTTTGGAAACATCATCCCGTTTATGCCGATAGGATTTCTCGCTCCACTGGTCGTTCCACCCCTCTCATGGCAGAAGGCCCTAGTCCTCGGAGTGGCCACCGGGCTAACCTTCGAGGTAATGGAAGTTGTCTTCCGTGTAGGCATCTTCGACGTTGACGACATAATACTGAACGCGTTCGGCGTCACAATCGGCTACGGACTGTTCGTGATGCTCAAACGTCGGGTTGTGGCTCAGTTCCAAACTTAGCCACTACCGAATCTTATCGGTCATTGTGAGCGAAAGCGGCTCGGGGATATACTGGACTCTCCGAGACGCCAAAAATGGAAATCTCGGCTTAGAACGGCCTGAAAGGTAGCATATGGCGCCTTCCTCTCGCCCTGACCGATATTCTAGATTCCGCTTTTCCCGCTCTCTATCCGCAATTGCAATCGTACTTGTCATCGCTTTTGCTTCGGGGTGCGGCGGAGGCACCGGCGCCACAACTTTGCCTGGAAACACAACCGTGGTGGTGCTGGCGTCGAGCACGGCCAACGATCAACTGGTTCAGTTTCCCGTAGCGCTGGAGAACTTGACGCTCACAAGCCAATCGGGCAAGACCGTGACCCTGTTCTCCGCGCCCGTGAGCGCTGAGTTCATCCATCTGAACGGCAACCTCGAACCGATCGCAACCCTAAGCATTCCACAGGATACTTACATCTCCGCTACCGCAGCCTACGATGGGACCAGTCCTGTGTGTCTCGGCCTGCAAACGGCCTCCACTTCGTTTTTTATCGACGGCGCCATCAATGGGCCGGGTACGCCGAGTGTAACGGTGAACCTGCCGGCTCCAATCGAGGTGACCGGGACAGCTATGGGGCTGATTTTGAATTTGCAGGTTTCGGAGTCGGCGCCCTTCTCTGGCGGCTGCGTACAAGGTTTCTCTCTTCCGGTTGCAGTTTCGCCGGTTTTCGACTTAACCCCCGTGGTGATCGCAGCTCAGCCGACCAACAGCGCAAACGGCAAGGCTCTTGGGCTCGAGGGGGCCATCGCATCCATCAACGCGGCCGGAACTGGATTTACCGTGACTGCCCCCTATGGTTACTTCAACGGCAATCCTCCCACCTGGCAGGCGAGCACCAATAGCAGCACTCTATTTCAGGGGATAAGCGGAGTCTCGGGGTTGAGCACAGGTATGCCTGTGGACATGGACGTTGCAATTCAGGCGGATGGATCGTTGATGGCTACCCGCATTGCAGTCTATAACCCGGACGCGACGAATCTCAGTTTATCTAGCGGCCAAGTGATTTTGGCGGACCCTTCCGAATCCAGCGTTTTCGGGCTCACTGCTCAAACCGTGGGCGATCTCAGCGAGTTGTTCGACGTATTCGGCTATGGGAATGCTACGTCCCAGATCTCGGGTCAGTTTACAAATCTCCAAAACCTTCCCTTCGTTGCTACATTCAACGCGGCGAACACAGTTGCTGGACAGAACGTCCTGGTTACCTCCAACGCACCTCCCGTTAATGGCTTGCCGCCTCTTCCTCTTCCCTCCGCCACAATGACGCTCATGCCCCAAACCATCAATGGCACCGTGAGCGCGATCTCTACGAACGGCCGGTTTACCACCTATACCGTCACACTCGCTCCCTACGATCCTTTCGTCGAATTGGCGGGGACGCCTGGCCAACCTGCGCTAACGAGCCCGAACACGGTCGTGGTTTACGCCGATAACAATACACAGAGCCTGAGTTCGAGTTCGATCAGCGTAGGCGGCGTCTTCCGCTTTTACGGGTTGGTCTTCAACGACAATGGAACCCTGAGCATGGACTGCGCCCAGGTCAACGACGGCGTGCCGGAGTAGGGCCGCCGCACGCTGGCGATCTAGGAGTTGCCGCTTCCGGAAATCTTCTTAAAACCATTACGCTCATTGACCGGGATCGCTGGGTGAACACGCCCGCGCGGATAAGGTGACCATTGTCCCCGCACATTTGAGCAAAAACAAAGGGAGCCAATTTTCCGGCTCCCTTTTAACTTGCTTATTTTCTATGAGTTCTTGGTTGCGGGGGGTGGATTTGAACCACCGACCTTTGGGTTATGAGTCCAAAAACACTAGTGTTTTCAACAACTTACAAGACGCGGGTGGCCCTCGAAAAGCCTTGTAAATAGCGTTAGGGAATCCTTATTGGACAGTTAAAGGACAGTCGCATCCTGCCGATCATAACCTGTCAATATAGTTCTATTATGGAACTATATTGACAGAGGCTGGTATTGCTGTTGATAGGGCGCATCGTGAACATCACCTCTAGCGTCGCAAAAGTTGCGATCCCCCTTCTCGGTGCCTATAGCGCTTCCAAATTTGGTTTTGAAGGAATGTCGGACGTGCTTCGGCGAGAACTGATGTTATTTGGCATCGACGTCGTGATCATTGAACCGGGCACCGTGAACACGGCGATGTACGACAAGGGCGAAAAAGAAGATCTGAGTGAGTTCAAGCAGACCGAGTATTGGGAGGCGGTGCAGAACTTCCAGAAGTTCATCGTCACCGAAGCACGTACCAATGGCTTATCCCCTGAGCGTTTGGGCCAAGCCGTCCATGTCGCACTCAGCACGGCGAAACCGAAGGCACGCTACGCGGTCATTCCGCAACATTTCAAGAACTGGACTCTGCCCAGACTTCTTCCTGCGAGGATGCTCGACGCCGCGGTCGCAAAGCAGATGAAACTCACAAAGCGGTAATCAGCCTCGAACGGGTGGGTTCTCACTTCTCATGACAAGGAGAACCATTGGCAAAAACATTGTTTCATCAGCAACGGTTCGCTACCGAGAAGCCGGTTTCTCGGTACAAATTTTCGCCGACGGTGAATGGCTCGGTAATCGAATCCTAACTTTTGCACCGGTCTATTTGATTGGGCGCGAACCCTTTGCTGCTTCAATCTGAAGCTTCTTCGCTAGATCTCGGGTGGCGAGTGAAGCGGGTTGCATACTCAGCGGCGCTCACCCCGAGCACCCGCAAAAAGGTGCGGCGCATAGAATCAGCGGACTGGAAGCCAGAGGTGTCGGCGATCTCCTTGAGGCCCATGGAGGAGCTGTCGATCAGCTGTTGCGCGGCTTCGACGCGCATGCGGTCCACGAACTGACCGGGATTCATCTTCGTTTCCCGAAGACAGACGCGAGTGAACTGTCTCGCGCTCATTCCAAGTCGGTCCGCAAGCTTTTCGACAGTGTGATCTTCGCGCAAGTTCTCAAGCATCCACACCTGCAGCTCTCGCAGGGGCTTGGAAGTAATGGCCTGCCGCAGAAGCATATGACTGTACTGCGCCTGCCCGCCTGGCCGAACGAGGAACATGACTAAGAATCTGGCCACATTGAGGGCTACCTGGTGTCCATGGTCTTCCTCAACAAGGGCAAGACAAAGGTCGATTCCCGCTGTGATCCCTGCGGAAGTGTAAACCGATCCGTCTTTGAGGTAGATCGGCTCTCGCCGCACGGTGACCTTTGGAAACTCCTTCGCGAGTCGATCGCAATAAGCCCAATGAGTCACGGCCTCCTTGTCATCAAGGAGTCCGGTGGCCCCTAGCAAGAATGCACCGGTACAGATAGAAGCCACACGGCGGGAGCGCACAGCCGTTGCTGCAATCCATGATATGAAACTCTCGTCGTACACACTCGTCTCGGCTCCCGGTCCGCCAGTGATGATGAGCGTATCGATGGGGCCGTTGATCTCCTCAATCGGCGTTGCGCCTGTCAGGGACACTCCTCGGTTTGTCTGCAGGCATCGATCCCGTCCCGGATTGCCTAACTGCAATTCATACCCGGGTGCTCTTGAAAACACCTCAAGAGGACCGGAGACATCGAGAATCTGCACGGGCGGAGCACCGACTATAACGACCTTTCGCATCCCGCAATTCTAGCCTCGATGAGTGAATCTGCTGTCCTAATTCGCTGTAGATATGTCGTGGCGTCGGTTCCCCTCTCGGGCTAATGTTGCTTCTGTAAGCGGTTGAAAGGAGACAAGCACATGCAAATCACAACGGCAACAGTCCAGATTCCGGACACTAAGCTTGCGAAAGAGGCGCACGACATCTTGCGCGAATTCTCGACCGAGCTTCTCTACAACCACTCCAACCGGACCTTTTTCTTTGCCGCCCAGCAAGGTAGGCAAAGGAAGATAACCTTCGATCCCGAGCTGCTTTATGTGAGTGCAGCATTCCATGATCTGGGTCTTCTCTCAGAGTATTCGAGCGAGACCGAGCGCTTCGAAGTCGATGGCGCTAACGCTGTGCGCCAGTTTCTCATCGCACATGATATTCCGGAGGAAAAGGCACAGACAGCATGGGAGGCGATTGCGCTCCATACGACCCCTGGCGTCACGCAGTACATGAGGCCGGAGGTATCGTTGCTCTTCACGGGAGTGGGGCTCGATGTGATCGGCCTTGGAGTGGATGATTTTCCAGCAGATTTGCGACAGAAGATCGTGGAAGCCTATCCTCGGACGGACTTCAAAGCCGGAATCAATCAAGCTTTCTTTGGCGGGTTTGCACACAAGCCAGGAAGCACATGGGGAACGGTTATGGCCGATGTCTGCGAGCGGTATCTTCACGGGTACAAAAGCCCAAACTTGTGCGATTTGACCGCCAGTTCCGTATTCCCCGATCCCGGACTATTAGGCGGAGAGTAGCTAATCCGGCGTAGTGACCTGCCCCCACTCGCACCTTGTAAGGATGCGTACAACATTCCCTCTAACTAGATGCCTGAGATTAGGAGAAACAGATGACGACCAGGACACACGGAGAGAAACCAGCGACTAGCCGGACCATGACGAAAACAGCGCCGCCTGCGTGGCTGCTTGCGTTTTGGAAGGAAATCGACAACAAGACGTTTGGCAAAGGCTTCGATTGCTTTGCCGAGGACGCGACCTGCAACCTCGGCGTCGCCGACTGGCACGGACGTGAGCAGATTCGCCAGAACTTGCGCGCCTTCATCGACACGGGCTTTACCGCTTTACACGATGTCGTTGAATACTGGGACGGCGGATCGCTCAAGGTATTTTGGGGCACGGTAACCATGACCCCAGACGACAAGAGCAAGCCTGTGGTCCGGCCGGTGATGACGCACTTTTTCTACATGGATGAACAGGACGCGAATAAAGTGCGCAGATGGATCGGTTCTGTAGGACCGGTTCAGTTCTGACGGACAGAAGTTCAGGCAGCGATGTAGGCGAGTCAAAGAACATGAGCTTGGCAATGTGCTCCGTTCTCGGCGAAGTCAACGCGGCAAGAGCCTAACTCAACCTGCCCTCGATGCCGAAGTCGCGCAGAGGCACTTGAGCGCCGTGGAGAGCGGCCGGAGCGTTCCGAGGTAATGTCTAACCTCCGCTTCCGTCTGGTTTAGGCGGAAATTGCCTGCCACTCGGTAGTTTCTGGCGTAGGCATTCTCAACTCCGGCAAGAATTTCAACGATAGTGAAAAAACGGCCCCACAGCAGCGTTTCTCGCAACTCTTCCACAATCAGTTCGTATGCGTGTCGGGACTTTGCCTCCCATGCCCAGATGTTGGTCACACGGGCGGTGTCGCCGAATTTGAAGGACACATGTTATCGGTTCGTCCGCCAGATTGGTACCGAAAAACTCGCAAGCCTCCAGGGTTTTGGTCTCCAGCCTAGCCGACTTGCGGGGAGTAATTCCCCAATCCCGTTTTGCCGACCATCGATAAACTGGATTAGGTTCCTGGTCCCGGCTCTGTGGTTACGGACCAGATGTCGGCGTAAGGGATCGGTCGGAGAAATATCCTTGCGCAACATCGTTCTTGAGGCGGGGGTCGCGATCGGTTCCCAGGTATTCGTCGAGAAAGTCCAGCAGGACTTGAACTTTCGGCGTCAGCCGTGATGGGCTCGAGAACAGCGCACAGAGGGTAATCGGCTCGGGAACCCACTGCGGCAGGATCTGCGCCAACGCATTTCGAATGTCCGGATTTTTCGCCATCCACAATGGAAGAATCACGATGCCAAACCCACTCAGGGCGAGTTTCAGAGCAACCGTCGGATCGCTTGTAACCACTCGAAAAAGGATATCGGGCATTACCACCTTCTTGCCCTTGCTCAACTTCCAAGGGCCGGAGCCGACGCATTTGTGAAGCGTAAGGTCCTCCGGGGTCGATGGATTTCCGGCAACTTTGAGATAGTTTGGGCTGGCGAAAAGGCCGCGAACCGTCCCAGGATAAGGCCGCACGCGCCTCAGAGAGTCCTTCGGCGCCCGCAGTTTAAAGAAGATGTCCACGTCATCGTGCGGCTCCTGATCCCAACTCGCCGCATAAGGTTCGATCTCAACGCGTAACTTGGGATAGCGTTCCAGGAATTCCTTCAGCAAGGGCGCTAGAGTGTCGCGCGCCATGGTCACCGGACAAGCTACCTTCAGGAGCCCGCTTGGGCTGAAGCGGCGGTCTTCCAGAACGTCACGTCCGCGCTGAAGACTCTGCAGCGCACGTCTGGCACGCTTGCAGGTACTCCTTCCCGGCGTCGGTCATGACGAGGCCTCGGGGACCTCGCTGCACTAGCAGAACTCCGAGGTGCTTTTCCAGTCGAGTCAACGCCCGGCTCAGGGTAGAAGCAGGACAGTGCAACTCCTTTGCGGCAGCGGTAAACGTGCCCGCCTGCGCGACCGAGACGAAGGTACGTACATCGTTGAGATCTAATTCATTCATGCAGAGCCACCGCGCAGTGTCTATTCGTTAAGTCTAGCAAGTATTGCACTGGCGCAATTCTACCTTGCGCATATCGATCTATCAGGGCTGTCCAGGAAACATCTATTCATGAACCTGCGCTGGGCGGGAGAAGAATCCGGTTGTGCGGCGCAAAGACTATGGAGGGGCAATGAAGATTCTGGTAATTGGCGGCACGGGCAAAGTTGGTGCAGAAGTCGTGAAGGAACTGCAGAAGCGCAGGGCAGACATTCGCCTGTTTGTAAGAAAGGACGGCATTCCGACACCGCCGGGCGTTGAGGTCGCGACCGGCGATTTGCTTGACCCGGTCTCGGTAGAGAAGGCGATGCACGGCGTTGACAAACTCTACCTGTTGAACGCCGTCTCGCCCGATGAACTGACGCAAGCCCTTATCGCCTACGATCTGGCCAAAAAGCTGAAGCTGAAACATATCGTCTATCACTCGGTTTTCCGCGTGGAACAGTTCAAGGATGTTCCACACTTCGCCTCAAAGCTCGCGATTGAAAATGCCTTACGGGAGTTCGAAGTCCCTTTCACGATTATTCGCCCAAACTACTTCATACAGAACGATGCGACGTTGAAAGACGCCCTGATGGCTGGAGTCTACCCGATGCCTCTCGGCAACGTAGGCATCTCCGTAGTCGACATCCGAGACATTGCGGAGGCAACGGCAATCGTTCTGACTTCGGAAGAACACAACGGCAAGACTTATAACCTTAACGGTCCGGAAGCTATAAGTGGTCCGAAAGCGTCATCGATCTGGAGCCAATTGCTCGGCAAAGAGATTCGTTACGGGGGGCACGACATGGATGCGTTCGAGGAGCAGATGAGAAAGCGGGCCACGTCGTGGTCGGCATTCGACATCCGCATGATGTTTCAAGGGTATCTCGAACGTGGGTTCGTGGCGGAGACGGGCGATGTCGAGAAGTTGACGAAACTCCTCGGGCATGCACCGCGCAGCTACGAGGACTTCGCCGCAGAAACGGCCGCATTGTGGAAATCGTAATCGGCATCAAACACCCAAAAACAGAACCTTGAGGAGAACGAAATGTCATCTGCTGTGTCACTCATCCCTGCGGACGATCCAAAACGCAGCCTGACCTTCGCTCAACCTGACAACCTCCCTCACATTGGACTGGTTGGAGATACCTACACCATCACCGTGACCGGCGAGCAGACTGCCGGACGCTTCTGCGTCATCGACATGCACATCCCGCCGGGCGGCGGTCCGCCCCCGCACCGGCATGACTTCGAGGAGACCTTCATCCTCCTCGAAGGCCAGATGGAAGCCACGTTCCGGGGCAAGAAGTCGGCCGTCCGCGCCGGCGAAACCCTGAACGTCCCTGCCAACGCTCCTCATCAGTTTCACAACGCTACCGCAGAGGCGGTGCGCATGCTCTGTATTTGCTCTCCTGCCGGGCAGGAGAAATTCTTTTTGGAGGTTGGAGTTCCGGTCTCCACTCGCACCACACCTCCGCCCAAACTCTCTGAAAAGGAACAAGCAGCATTCATCGAGAAAGTGAAAGCGCTCGCCCCTAAGTACCGTACCGAGCTTCTAAGAGAGGCGTAAGGTCGAAAACCTTTCTTCGCATCTCGAAGGGTGTCGTCAGTTGTGCGATTGGTGACGAGAAGCTGACTTCCCGTTACTAATCGCGGTAAGCCGGCATCAGATCACTTCCGAGTGGCCGACACACTGCATAGAATCGGCGGGGCACTCTCAGAACTCCAGGCGTGCCTGAAAGGCGATCATTCGAGGGCTGCTGTCCCCGCCCAAGCCGACGCCCAGGAGTCCAGTCGGTGGCGAGGTCGTGTATGTGAGCGCTCCAAAGCCAGTTTGTGTGGAAGGCTTTCCTGGAATTCCGGCTAGCGTCATGCTGGGAAGCCCAAAGTTCGGATGATTGAAGACATTGAAGAACTGGGCTTCTACCCTCAGCTTCACACGCTCCGTCACAGCAAACCATTTTGTGAGATAGAAGTCACTCCAGACAAAATCGGGACCGCGCAGGGCATTGCGGCCGAGGTTTCCAAACTGGCAATGCTGAGGGTCGTCGCCTCCGGCACATTGTCCAGTACTCGGATCGACGGCGGAAACAAACGCGGCGGGATTGAGCCATTGGACGGTGCCCGGTTGCGTTACACCGGCGACGGGATGGTGCCCGTAGAGCGGGACTCCGGGAACGACGCTGGCGAACTGCGGCCCGCTGCCCTGCACAATGCCGTTCCCGTTCGCCGAATAGGGCGTACTCAAGACTGAGAACGGAACTCCACTATGCCAAAACGCCGTTCCAGAAATCTGCCAGCCGTTGAGCGCGTGCGCCAACTGGTGATTCCGAATGTGGATTGGCGACTGATACACATACTGCGCGTTGAGATTGTGCCGGATGTCGTAGTCGCAAGGACCGTAATCGCGGGCGAGCTCTCCCGGCAGCGGAGAAAGAATCCCTCCAGCGGAGAACTGAAGGAAGCCTCCATTCGAAACCGTATCCATGCAACGGCTCCAGGTGTAGTTGAGTTGCCCCTGTAGACCGTGCCCCAGGCGCTTCATCGCGGTGAGTTGAAGGCCGTTGTAATGACTGTTCTCTCCAGTTGCGAGTTGGGTCACCGCGCTGAACCGTGGATCGGTTGGTTGCATGTAGGGGAATGGCGCAAAGCAGCCCTGGCATGCCGTCTGGTATCCGTTGACTTGGGTTAGATAGGGCTGGTTCACAGCGCGTGTTCCCACATATCGCACGAGCAAACTTGCTGTGGTTCCGAATTGATGTTCAATTCCCAAGCTCCACTCCATGAAGTAGGGAGCATGCAGAGTGCCAGTGGGCACCGCTGTGATAGCGACGGGTGGCAGACACGTAGTGGGATCAGCCTGCGGGGATGCGCACGAAAGCTGCCCTTGGGAGAAGCCCGAACTAAATCTTTGATTTGCGGCGACCGTCGCATCCACCGCACCGTTCGGAACTCCCGGAGCGATAGCCGTCCCGCCCACCGTACCCAGCAGTCCTCCCTGGAAGGTTTTGTCGTAAGGGGGATTCGTGCCGATCAGGTCGGCCACACTGCCGGGCAAAATATCGCTGAAGATTCCGAATCCGGCTCGCAGCACAGATTTAGGCTCGAACTGCCATGCAATCGCGGTCCGCGGCTGCAGAATCGCCAGCGGTGTGGACGAAAACAAATTGCCGAGATGGGTCTGGATGGCCGCATTCAGCGGCTGATTCAAATCATGCGAGATGGAGTTGAAAGAACCGCCAAGCCGCGCGATTTGATCGTGGGGATTGCTCGGATTTGAATTGAAAGTGTCGCGCAACCCGAATGTCCAGGTAAGCTTGTGTGTCACTTTCCAGGTGTCCTGGGCATACAAATCGAGATTGAGGAAGCGGAATGGTTCGTTCGTCGACAAGGGAAAGGTCTGCGTTGCGGTTGATGCCACTCCATAGATGAATTGCGGCAACGTCGTGTAGGCAGCGGTTGGAACCGTGCC
>CAWFLH010000008.1:0-131089 GCA_963816575.1 uncultured Acidobacteriaceae bacterium
CGAGCTGGACGGGCGCTGAGCATCGGCGTCATCGTTGACAACACTATTCACCCTCGAACTCACTGGAAAGAGTCGCATCAACCCAGCATCGAACGGCTTCAACATCTCGGACACTACGCCCTCACGTCGTGCATTCCCGGATCGAGCCACACATTGACGAGGTTCTGATCAAGAATGACTGGCATCCGGTCATGAACCTTGCCGAAGTCACGGCGTTCGGTGTCGTGGTCAGAATCGAACAAGTCTTGAGCCAATTGCCACTAGGGTCCTTCCATCGATCCCATATTCCTGCGAACGCAAACAACTGACCCTCGTTCACTTTGAAAACAATACGGCTGCTTGGTTTTTCCCGACCGCTCGCCGAGTGTGTCAGCAGACGTTGCAGCGCTTTCGCCTTGTTCCACCTGCCTTCTTGCACCGCCTTCACGATACGTGCCTGGAGTGGCGAACCTCGTCTCAATGGTTTCCCAGTTAAGGGTTTCCCATGTCTGACTTCGATCCAGGGCTGCACCAGCTTGCGCCGTCATCTGCTTGCCTGTTATGCCGATTTGCCAAGTTCTTTCGTGACGGAAGACCAGAAGGAAGTCTGCCCGCTTTCGCGTCGGATGATATTGCAACCCGTATCCGAGCCATTACAGCCCGGCCTTCGCTCTTTCCTTCATCCTCTACCCGCATTACCATCGCCTCACCTCGCGGCGTGCATACCCTCGCAGGGAGCGATACGCGCTTACCATGTTCCGCGTGTGTGACAGGGGTGGGTTAGGTCCTTCCTAGTATACCGGCGGCCATCCGCCCATGACGGGGGACGAATGGAGCATCCGTCCCGGCCGCGGGTTGGGGAGCTGCAGTATCTTTGGTTCCTTTCGTTCTTGACGATACTTTCAGAAATTCGCTTTCACTAACCATGCCATCCATCATAGCCCCGTTTCCGCCCTGATGCTGGCAGAAATATCGGCCCCTCGCGGTTTCGATACCCGTCTTGACGACGGTGGGATACATTGTCCGAGGGCTTCTAGACGATTCGTTTCCGAATCGCCATACCTCGTAGGGTACTGCCAATGGGATGGCAGGTCCGGTCGGGTGGTGCTCGCCGGACAATCACACATGCGACTTCATGTCGCGACCCACTCGTAAAATCCGTCCGCCGGGATTAGGCATCTACGGTTGGCGAGTGGATCACGGAACGCTGGCTTCGTCGCAGCCGTTTCTGATCTGGCGTTGATCATCATTGCCGCGCCAGACATGTCTTTCGCCCATGAAGGGATCAACCCCCAGCGGAGGAGCGACAAATCCCGCCGTGGTTCCTTTAGGTTCTGGCGGATGACGGGGACGGGCTGGGTTGGTGCGATGTTGTAGCGGGGATTCCACTCAGGTTCGTCGGACACCGTGTCGAAGTGTTCCTCGACCATCTGCTTTCGCCGCGACAATCGGTAGCGTCCGCACATTAGGAGATTATTGCAGATCGGGGCCTTAATTCACTCCAAGGCTGCCATAGGGCAAACTCCCGAAGAGGATCGTGGGGATGTAGGTTGTCCTTACAGGATAAAGGGTATCGAAGATGGCAGCACTTCGTGTTAATCGTTGTGTGTTCTCCGCTCAGATCGAAGGATCGTCGTGGCAAAGGAAAAGCCAGAGTCAGAATTGACGCGGCTTCGTGTTGAGCAAGAAAAAACCCGGCGAGATGAAGTATTTGGGGGTCTGTCGCCAGCGGAACGTACTGAATACGAAAAGAAAGCAGACCGGATTCGCACACTGGAAAGCCAAATTCAGGCAAGCGCGGTAGCTAAGAAAAGTTCGCAGAACGCTACGGCAACGAGGAGACGCCAATGCAAAATTAAATCCGAAACAGACTCTCCGCAAGGTGAGGTTCGTCAGCCGTACGGCAGCCGGGAAAAAGGTTCGACGGATGCCTCTCGGGATTCGACTAAGAGACGAGGAAAAAGAAAGAACGAGCCCGAGGAAAAAGGCAGCGAGTGAACAGCAAGCTATACTGGTTTCTTCATCGTGGCGTTGGTATCCGCTTCCACAATTACATCAACTTCCGCACCCTGCTTTAGACTGCTTTTCTTACCTTCATCATCGGTCAATTCATTCTCGATCCGAATTTCCCTATACAGAGGTTCGCCTTCTGCGATGGCGATTTGGGCCTTCTCAGGCTCGCTTGGATGCACGGGCTTGATGACTTTTTCTACCGTGCCGTGCAGCGTTTTGCGTTTTTTCCTTGGCATCAACGAACCCCCCGTTGAAAATGTTCTTTCTTTGCTTCCAACCTTATCACTCATTGACCCTTGCCGGAGGGTGTTCAGGCCAAGTTGGTCAAAATTGACCATTCGTTTCCGGAGGTCCTATGGCAATATCGCCTGATGAAACAAGAACTCAGCCCAAAACAGATACTCGCAGTTCGTTGCCCCACTTGTGGCGCTGCGCCGGGCAAAAATGTGAACTCGGCACTGGCCAGCCCCGCTCGACTCCGCACCGGGACCGTCGATTGGAGGCAAAAGGTCCGGAAAGCTCTGTTTCCAAAGGCTCGGCTGAGAATTTTCCGGCCAAGATGAAGAAGGTGGAGAGCGCAATGCCGGTCCTTTTCATGATCCCTTAACAATGCACCTTCCTGCTCGGCACTATGATGAAAGGACCCGGAGGCACGCAACATGGCTCATCTTCTGCGCAAGCTGTGGTCGCAGGAAGAAGGCCGAAGACATTGCTGAGTACGCAGTAATGCTGGCTGTCATTCTCGTTTTAGTCAGCTTCGTCAGGTTCGGCTGGTCGGCAATAACGGCGAACAACGCATTTTCAAACGCCGCCAGCTCCATTCAATAGACGAAACGGGGGGCTCTGATGTTTCGTCTGCTTTATCCTGGTACTCATCCTGGTTGTTGTTGTTGGCTGCTGTGTTGCTTGCAGTGCTTTGGCGAATCGCTTCAAAAATCAAATAAGGCGGCGCTTTCTTGGAGATAAACGAATATGGGTAAGGACACGGTGTATTGCGATGTTTGTAAGCATTATCCCGAGGCTCGCCGCTCCGGGCATTGCATGGAACTCAAATCGACTACCGTCCAAGAACCCAACTCCGCAGTCTTTAGCCCGAAATACTCATGCAAAGGTTTCGTTCATAGCGCCAATAGTGAAGACACAGAAAAATGCCCCGCTCGACACGCTGAGCAGGGCCACCCGAGCGCATCGTGGCCCGGCGTGCCGTTTTAGCCATGCATCCGGGCAGCGATTCGCTAGTCTTCAGTAGCTGCTTCCCTCACGATCCTTGCGGCGGCTTGGCTGGGGTCTTCTTGTGTTAAGCGGTCAACTTGTCAATTGCAACCCGGCGGACTCGGTAGCCAACCAACTTCTGACTCGACACATCGAACCGACACTCCGACAAGCCCCTCTGAAACTACGACCTGACCAGTTTTTATCTTTGCCATGCAGATAGCGTCCACAGGCTAGGACCGATTGCCAGTTTTGTGGATTTCCAGTCTGCACCACAACCGGAAGGCCGCGTGATTATTCATATAACAAAGCCCAGCTATAACTGGGCGTGTTTTTCAAGGCAAAGTGATTAAACGTGGCAAACGTCATGATTGCTTTCAGAACGCGGGCAGAGCTATTTTGTCAGAGTCGGATCCAGCACTCAGGTACTGTGAGGGGTATCTCACCGTTGGCGCTCTGAAGGCACATCATGCGTGGATTGAGAACGTCGAAACAGGTGAACTACACGAGGTCACGATACCGAAGACGTTTAGCCTTCGGGGCGTGAAGGCCACTAGGCCCCCACGAGAGCAGTACGTTCGTCGTTTGCCTCTCAAAGCCTGAGTACGTGACAGAGTGCCTCAAGCAAGGCATAGAGGCAGGAATAGCCCCCCTGCTCGACGATACTACCTTTGAACTGTGAGCAAACGACTGACCGTTGTAATCGATGAGGAAGGGCGTGTCGAAGTTCAGGTTGAAGCGAACTCGGCGGCAGAGACGCGAAGATTACAGGGCGTATTCAACGCAGCTTTTGCGGAGAACGGGTTCACCCTTCAAACGCTTCAACGCCCTTAACGCCAACACCGACACCTTCACCCGCACGAACTGGCGTTCTGATTGAGGCTTGACCGTTGCTAAGGCGGGGGTCTCGACAAACGCCACACATTCAGAGTAAGTCAGTCTCCCGGTTCGACCAGCCACAAAGCCAAGAATTGGAGTGTTTCATGGAATCTCCTTCTTCGATTTCACGAACGCGGCCAAGAAAGAGCCGCCATTCGTGAAAGCGGGGGTCACCCTTCTTTATCAACACGCCGTCGTGATCGACGACTACAGTCTGTATCTCTGGGCAATTTCCGGAGTAATTCACCGCTCGGTATTCAATGCGGGAATTCCCTAGTCGCCCCGCAGCGGTAATCCAGCAGACCTCGGGATTGTTCCTGAGGTTGCGGTCGGTGATGAGTTCAGTTTTCGTGACGCGTATTTCATCGTCGGGGGTATCAATTCTACGGTTACACCCAAGCAGAGAAGCGAGCAAGACTAGAATAAGGCTACCTTTCATCGTTAACTCTCCTGCTACCTGCATTGCGCCTTTAGAGCGCAGCAGTACACTCTTAGGATTAGAGTTCACCTTCACCACCCACCCGTCTCGTTCACTTTTCTTTTGGGAGTCGCGCACGCGGTGTCGGATTGGACATCGACTGCACGCCCTGTTGCATAAGCCACTTGGCGATATTAGCCGAATCGAATCGGACACAGGAGCCAACACGAAACGACGGTATGGTGCCCCGCTTCGCCCGTCGAAGAATCGTGAGTCTTGAGATTGGAGCAATTCAGCAAGCTCTTCAGCCGTTAAAGCGCGGTGCATGGCGTTGATTCGAGACGCAGACTCATCAATCGATGCGGATTTGGACTATCGAGAACACTATTCATTGTTGAGCCTCGAATGTCGAATTTACCTTATCTTTGACTGTCTGACTTCGCGACGGCTTGAGATAGCGCATCGTGCTCTCCATGTCAGAGTGCCCCAACCACATTTGGACCGTGCGAAGGTCTACTCCATTCCACAGATGCCGTGTGGCGAATGTCGCTCTGAACTTGTGGAGCCAAAAATTGTCTTTGTCTAGCTCGGCACGCTCAGCGACGGCCTTCAGATCGTCCAGAAAATTCAGTTTGACGTTGCAGCCCGAGGTCGGAAACACCAAGGGGCATGTCTTGTCCGCCTTTGCCTTCCACGCCTTCAGGCTCTTGACCAGCTTCGTAGGGATGGGAATCTCGCGCTCTTTGTACGCCTTCGGTGTCCAGCCTCGATCTCGCTTGTGACTGACCCGAACGGTCGCATGCGTGAAGTTGATATCGTCCATAGGTGTGCATCACCTCCTGCTCGCGCATTCCCGTCATCAGGAAGAACTCGAACCAAAGCTTCTCTTCGGAATCACAAGCAGCAAAGAGGGAGGAAAGCTCTTCATCCTCGTACGTCTCAGGTTCTTCTTCCGTGTAACGCGGCCAATCGTTCTTCCCTGTCAAACCACGAATGCCATTTGCCTTGAGGAAGGACATGACGTTTGCGAACTTGTTCCAGCAACTGCGGGGAGCCTGATCCTTCTCATCACGCAAGAATGCAGCGAACTTGAGGAGGTCTCGGCGTTCAATGTCTTCGAGGTGAAGTTTGGGGCAGATTCTTGAAAGTAATCCAGAGCCGTCGTGTACGCGGCCAGCGTCTTCGGCTTTTTCGTGAGCTTCGTTTCCTCCAAGAAGTCAGTGACCGCTCCTGCGAGTGAGTGAAGCCCGTTATCGCCATTCTCGGGCGTCACCTCAAGCCCGTTGTTTGTGGCGTTGAGTTCAGCTTCTTTTTGAAGACGGCGGGCGGTCGCCGTAGATGCATCCTTGCCGACTGAGAGGCGCATTAGACGCTTCCCCTCGTACCAAGAAATGTAATACGAGCCTTCGGGGTGCCGCTCCTGCTTGCCATTGATCAGGACTGCGTCAGGCTTGACGCGGCCATTTGCGGAAAGTACGACGGGACAGTAGCGAAGACCTTGGGGCGTCAGGATTCGTTTAGAGACGCTGCACTCGCGGTTCAATGGTGATCCTCCAACTTGATATCAGTTGTAATATCACCACGACGTAAGTGCCAAATAACAAAAGTAATGGCGGAGAGAGTGGGATTCGAACCCACGTTACCCTTTCGAGTAAACACGCTTTCCAAGCGTGCGCCTTCAGCCACTCGGCCATCTCTCCGGCGGAAACCTGGGAAGGACGATCGCTCTCCGGCGGGCGATCGCATCGCGTCAAGTCGGCTCGTTTCACACCGACTTGGCTTCACTTTCATTCTATGGTCAGCGGCGCACGAGCGCAAATCGGCAGCATAGACGTGCCGCCGGAACAAATTCAGATGCGCAAACGAAAGGACCTGATTTTCACAGCAAGAGAGAGTCTAGGAGATCTTTTGCGGCGGGTTGTTCTTAGGTACGTCTGAACTGGAGGGCACGGCCCCCGCGTTCGAAGAGGCTGTACCCGCGCCCGCGGCGGCGGCATTGGCGGCTCCGCCATTCTGCGCAGCGGTTGCGGGGATTGGCGGAGGCTTGACTCCATCGACCACGTGATGGCTTATGCAATAGAGCGCCAGTTCGAGGCGGTCGGCAACGCCCAGCTTGTCATAGACCTTGCGCAGATAATTTTTTACCACTTGCTCGGTCGTCCCCACACGTACAGCAATTTCTTTGTTCTTCATGCCCTGGGTGACGCAGGAAACGATCAGCGTTTCCTTGGGCGTGAGTTGAACTTTCGGGCGCGCTCCCGAGGGACGCAAGTTGTGGCCGCGGTATGCTTCCATCACCCAATGAATCGCTTTGGTCTCAAGCCAGGGTTCGCCGGCGGCGACTTTGCGCAGGCAATCGACCAGAATCTCCGGCTCGACCTCGCGCGACAGGATGCCGTGGGCTCCGCGGCGGAACAGTTCCAGCGTAAGCTGTTCGTCCGACACGGGCGTGACCACTACAATCTTCAGTTGCGGCGCCTGACGCAAGAGTTCCGCCACTGCTTCAACCGGGTTCGGCGCCAGCGCCGATTCAAAAATCAGAATGTCCGCGGAAAACTTGGTTACGGCAGACTGGGTCTGGGGCAAGGTCTCGGCCTGACCGACGACGCGGATATCGTCTTCCAGCGCGAAGATTTTCCGTAATCCCGCACGGAAAATAGCCTGGGTATCGGCCAGGATCACGCGAATAAACTGGCCCGTGCCAGCATTCTCGGGAACGCCGTTATTTTCTCCCACGCTGACCGAAGTGCTCGCCATCAGTTTCCTTCTACCTACGCTCGCTCGAAATGGTATTCGTCAATCACTACGCCAACGCCGCGCCGGCCTTGGTCTTCAAAGCTGCGAACCACGCGGCCGTGGCAGTCGATCTGCACATTGCGACGGGAACCCACAACCTCACCCGGAAGCAGAATCGTGAAATCCACCACCGAACCCACGGGCACGTCGCGATCCATTGCAAACAGAACGCCGTTGGCAGAGATGTTTTGCGTCTCCGCCGAACACGCTCCACTCTGCGACTTCATTTCCACGGACAGATGCAGCGGAAACCGGGGTGCACTTTGCATTGAGGCATAGTGCTTGCCCTCCGCCTGCGGTGCAATCGTCAGTTCCTTGCCTGTCTCGGCTGCCACGACTCGATTGGACCTTTCTTCTGCTTTTAGGGAACTCTGAGGCAGCGTACACCCAGGAATCAGGCATGCAAAGTTACCGAAGTCATGGAACAAAAGGGTGCTAACTGCTTCTGGATGAGCTAATTAGAGGGAATTTACGGGGGAAATTGGAGCCGCTTGCAGTGTGGGCGGGCACGGCCGTCAGCCAAATGCCACGCTGGCTAGAACTTGGTCACTTCGGTGAAATTGAAATCGCGGACCTTCATAGCCGGCACGACCATGTCGAACGACTCTTCGCCCGAGGACCGAATGGGCAAGCTCATGACCTCGACCCCTGAAAGCATATGGATCAGGCTCTGGTTGAAGCGGAAGTTGCGCAGGCCACGTTGAACTTTCCCGTCTTCCACCACGAAGGTGCCGTCGCGGGTCATGCCGGTAACGATTTTCTCGTAAGGATCGACTTCGCGGATGTACCACAGCCGCGTAACCAGCACGCCCCGCTCAGTGGAAGCGATCATCTGCGCGAGCGTTTGCGGAATCTGCGTCGGCGCAAACACAATGTTAAGCGGCATCTCGCCCACTTCGTTGGGCAGCGAGAATCCGTGGCCGGTGGCTTCGATCGGCCCAACCTTATCTTTGTATTCGGAATTCTTCATGCGCGCTGCCGTTCCCCTTGCATAGACAACTCGCTTCACGACTCCGTTCTCAACCAGCGGCACTCGAAGCCGCCGCATACCTTCGCCGTCGAAGGGAGATCCAGTCTGCAGAGGATGAGTGACGTCGTCCCAGATGGTGATGTTCTCGCCGAAGAGTTGCGTACCGATGCGGCCGCTGAGGAAGGAACGCTCGTCGAGGATCGCCGTGCCCGAGTAATCCCAGAACATGAAGCCAACAATGTCGAGCACCGCGGCCGGCTCAAGGATCACCGTGTACTTCCCTGCCGGAATCTCCGCCGGATGCGCGGAATCAAGCGCCTTCTTCGCAGCAATCTCAGCCAGAGCAAGCGGATCGAGGTTCGCCACGTCGGGCGAGTTGGCCTTCTGCCATCCGGATGAATCAGCGCCCAGCATGGTGATCGAAACTTCTGCCAGGGTTTGCGTGTGCCAGTCATTAAGGCCGCGCGAATTGAAAATGCCCTCAACCGATTCAGAACTGGAAAAGATTCCGGCGGTTGTGAGTTTGTGTTTTTGTGCGACATCAACAATCTTCTTCACACCCGCAGCACGAAGTTGAGGAGTGAGGGCCGCAGTCTCAGCGAAGCAGCGAGACGGCACCCGTGTGGAGCGGACGCCCTCGTCCTCTCTGCTTGCAGCTTCAGCTGAATCCGGCATGGGCAAAAGATCCGGATCAGGATGCTGGACCCGGGCCAGAGCTTCCGAAGACTCAACCACCCGCCGCAAACTGTCGCTGTCAAACTTGTTTGTGGAAGCGCGAGCCGTGCGCCCACCAAATACTGTGCGCACTGAGACGAGATGGTTCTCATCGGCAACATTCTGGTGGATAGTGTTGTTCGCGAAGCGCGTCAGGGCAAAGCGACTGCCCGAGAAAAGGACTTCGACCTCATCAGCACTCGAGAGCTTGCGAATGCGGTCGAAGATGTCAGCGGCTTGTTCCCTGGTTAGCATTGAGCAATTGGCAATTAGCAATTAGCAGTTGGCGGCAAAGCGATCGGAGCCTACTTTATGCAGAAGTGCAGTCAGCATCCTTCTTGCTTCGGCGAGGCTCCCGTCCATGCGTCGATAGTCTACGTCCGACAAATACTTCAGGTCTCTTGCTAGCAACAGATGATAGTCAAGCTCACTGGCCGATCCCGACGCTATGTAAAGGAAGCGATGAAGTTCGTTATTTCCCTGCTTGCCGCAGCCCTCGGCGATATTTGCTCCTATTGAAGCGCTACATCTTCTCATCTGACTCGTGAGGCCGTACATTTCTTCTCGAGGGAAGCTCCCTGTAACTCTGTAAATGTCCAACGTCAAAAGATGAACTTTCTCCCAAACTTTAAGTCGTCTAAAGTCTTTCATCAGGCACCTCGCTCGGTCCTGATGCTAATTGCCAATTGCTAATTGCTTCTGTGACAGATGTCACATGCTCCGATAAGCGCTTCCCACTTTAACCCCGCGAAACCGCGATGGCGCAGCCCCGTGACCCGTTCCCATCACTTGCTGCGGCTGTCCCTTGCCGCAATTCGGCGTGCCCCAAAGCGTCCACTCATCGCGGGAGCAGATGGCGTCGAGCGAATTCCAGAACTCAGTCGTGATTCCGGAGTACGACGGGTTTTTCACCATGCGCACGCGCTTGCCGTGCTTGATCTCCCAACCGATCTCGCAGCCAAATTGAAAGTTGTAGCGCCGGTCGTCGATCGACCATGAGCGGTTGGTCTGCATCAGAATGCCGTGATCGGTGGAAGCGATCAGTTGCTCCAGGGTCAGTGGCTTCTCTCCGGGCAGCAGGCTGATGTTGGTCATGCGAATCATGGGCAAGCGATTCCAGCCCTCAGCGCGCAGCGTTCCGCCAGAGCGATTCTCGCCAATGGTATGCGCGGTCTCGCGCGAACTGAGGTAGCCGGTGAACAATCCATTCGTGATGATGGGTGTGCACTGCGCGGGAACGCCCTCGTCGTCGAAACCGAACGTCCCCAGGCCGGGTCCGTGCTCCTGGCGCGCGTCGGCGACCACATTCACCATCTCGCTACCGTAGCGCAGGGTGCGCAGCTTGTCGAGGGTCAAGAACGACGTGCCCGCAAAATTCGCTTCCATGCCCAGCACGCGATCAAGTTCGATGGGATGCCCGATCGATTCGTGGATCTGCAATCCGAGCTGAGAACTATCAAGAATGATGTCGAACACCCCTGCGGGACACTGCTCCGCGTGATGCAGCGCAACCGCTTCTTCCGCGATGCGGCGGGCGTTCTCGACCAACTTCAACTCTTCGATCAGCTCATATCCTTTGTTCTGCCACTGTCCGCCAAAAGAATTAGGGTAAGACCGTTTCTGAATCTCGTTGCCGGCAAACGCATACGCGGCGTAACCCGCGCCCGCGGAATACTTCGTCTGATGGATATCCGATCCTTCAGAAGACACGAACCATTGCTCCTCGCGATTGAAGTTGAGATTGCTCTCAGCGAGCGTGATCCCGGCCACCGCACGCAGCTCGGAATCGATCTTCAGCAACAGTGCAATGTTCTGCTCAACAGAAATCGAAAATGGATCGATTACGTGCGGCGTCGTCCATTCGGCAGTGACAGGCTTCTCTGGAGCCAAACGGACATCCTGCTGCTTCACCTGCGCCGAGGCGCGTGCAATCTCAACAGCGCGGGCCGCAGTGGCTTCAACCCCGGAGCGCGACAGATCTTCGGAAGCAGCGAATCCCCACGCGCCGTCGGCGACCACGCGCACGCTCATCCCGGCAGACTCGGCGTCAGACGCGCTGCCGACTTTGCCGTTCTTCGTCGTCAGTGCGCGGCTTCGCTGGCTGACAATGCGGGCATCGGCATAGCTCGCCCCGCGCATCGTCGCGACATTCAAAGCCCAGTTAGCAATTTCCTTCATGCGGAGATTCAAATCTACCACGGAGGAGGGACCATATGGCGCGGGCGCCCTCGCCCGCGAAATCTAACCACGAAGCGCAGTCGATCAATCCTAAGGCGTGGCCCTCGCCACATCCAGCGCTTTCCGCACCGCCAGCAATTCCTTCAACAGCTCACGCAGCTTAGTAGACTCGAGAGCATTCGCCCCGTCCGACTTCGCCTCCTTGGGACTGTCGTGCACTTCCAGGAAGACGCCGTCCACGCCAGCCGCAACCGCAGCACGCGCCAATACTGGGATGAACTCAGGCTGTCCGCCACTAACAGCCACGGCAGCGCTGCGATCGTCGGCTTGAGCAGAAGGCAACTGGACGGAATGGGTCGCATCGAAAACTACCGGAGCAAACTTGCGCATGATGGAAAGCGAACGCATGTCGACAACCAGATTGTTATAGCCGAAACTGGTCCCGCGCTCAGTCAGAAAGACTTGCGTATTCCCTGCCTCGCGACATTTCTCAACCGCATGCCGCATGTCCCACGGCGAAACAAATTGCCCCTTCTTGATGTTCACTGCCCGGCCGCTAAGCGCTGCCGCGACCACCAGGTCAGTCTGCCGGCAAAGAAACGCAGGAATCTGCAGAATGTCTACAACTTCCGCGACCTTCGCCACATCCGCCACTTCATGAACGTCAGTCAGCACCGGAAGCTGAAGGTTGTCTTTGATCTTCTTCAGAATGCGCAGACCTTCCTTGATTCCGGGCCCGCGAAAGCTGCGAATCGAAGTGCGGTTAGCTTTGTCGTAGCTGGCTTTGAAGATAAACGGGAACCCGAGCGCCCGGGTCACGCCCTTGATGATTTCAGCCATGCGAATGGCGTGCTCTTCACTCTCGATCACGCACGGGCCGGCAATCAGGAAGAGGTTTCCCGAGCCGATGTGGACATCGCCGACTTGGAAGGAAGAAATCAAAAGCGAAAACCTTTCACCGCCGAGCACGCAGAGAGCGCCGAGATAAATCCAGGAAAACCCAAGATCGGCATCGCCTTTCTCGGCGTACTCGGCGATCTCGGCGGTGAATCGTCTGGCCTATCGACGCGTAACTTTCTCCGGACGATGAAACATCTCGACCGCCGCCGACTCTTTCTGAGCCCGCCGTTTCGACCCATACTCATACGCCGCCGCAATGAACGTGCTGAACAGCGGATGCGGCTCCAGCGGCTTCGACTTGAACTCGGGATGAAATTGACATCCGATGAAATGCGGATGGTCGGGCAGTTCGATCATCTCGACGTAAGTGCCGTCGGGCGTCGAGCCTGAGATCCGCAGCCCCGCGGCAACCATGGGCTCTTCATATTCACGATTGAATTCGTAGCGATGACGGTGGCGCTCGCTGATCTCGAGCTTTCCGTAAATCTTGCTGGCCAGCGTGTTGGGCTCGATCTTGCAGGTCCACGCGCCCAGGCGCATGGTGCCGCCGAGCTCTTCCACGCCGCGCAGTTCGCGCAGTTTGTAGATCACGCGATGCGGCGTCGCCTGATCAAACTCGCTCGAATTCGCGTCCGCCAAGCCCACCACGTTGCGGGCAAATTCCACACAGGCCGTCTGCATTCCGAGGCAGATCCCAAAGTAAGGAACTTTTTTCTCGCGAGCATAACGAATCGCAATCAGCATCCCTTCAATCCCACGCTTGCCAAAACCTCCGGGAACCAGCAGGCCGTCATAGCCCTCGAGTTGCGCGTCATTACTGTTGCTCTGGTCGCCGGTTTCCAGCCCCTCGGCTTCAATCCAATTCAACTGAAGTTTCAGATTGTGCGCCAGCGCGCCATGCACCAGCGCCTCCTTCAGCGATTTATAAGAATCTTCGTACTCAACATACTTGCCGACAATCCCGATCGTGACCGTGTCTTTCGGGTTGTAGACGCGATGCACAATGTCTTCCCACTTGGAGAGATCACGATCCTTCGCTTCCATCCGCAGATATTTCAGCACCAGCGTGTCCACACCTTCATTCGCGAACACCAGCGGCACTTCATACACCGAAGCCACGTCTTTGGCCGTGATCACCGCTTCTTCCTGCACGTTGCAGAAGAGCGCGATCTTTGACTTAAGCTCTTTCGCAAGGAAGCGATCCGTGCGGCAAAGCAAAATGTCAGGCTGAATTCCGATGCTGAGTAGTTCTTTCACCGAGTGCTGCGTGGGCTTCGTCTTCAATTCCTGCGCCGCGGCAATGAACGGCACCAGCGTAACGTGAACGAACAGAGTGTCCTCGCGACCAAGCTCCTGGCGCATCTGCCGGATCGCTTCCATAAAAGGCAGCGACTCAATATCACCCACCGTGCCGCCAATCTCAACGATCGCGACGTCCACGTCCTGCGCCACCTTCTTCATCGCGGCCTTGATTTCGTTCGTAACGTGCGGAATCACCTGCACCGTCTTGCCCAGATAATCGCCGCGGCGTTCCTTCGCGATAATCTGCTCGTAGAGCCGGCCCGTGGTCCAGTTGTTGTCGCGAGAAAGTTTGGCGTGGGTAAAACGTTCGTAATGGCCGAGGTCGAGATCGGTTTCCGCGCCGTCGTCGGTCACGAATACCTCGCCATGTTGAAACGGCGACATCGTCCCCGGATCGACATTGAGATACGGATCGAACTTCATCAGGTTGACCTTCAATCCGCGGCTCTCCAGCAGACAGCCAATCGAAGCCGCGGCTAATCCCTTACCCAATGAAGACACAACTCCGCCCGTTACAAAGATGTACTTTGCTGGCATCTCTTCCTCGTCCTAAATTGTGTTTGAAAGATTGTGCAGGTGGGGTGCACGATCAATTATGCCAGAACATGCCTGTGGAAACAAACAGAAGAATCCGCGCGCGTTGACTATCCCGGTAATGTGGGCGAAAATGATTCCAGTACTTCCCTCGATCCCGATTCGTCGGTGCTTCGGTTTCTTGTCTTCAATCGTGGGCCTGTGGCGCAGCTGGGAGCGCGCTTCCATGGCATGGAAGAGGTCGTCGGTTCGATCCCGACCAGGTCCACCAATTTTTCAATCATTTAAATAGACGTACGCCAAGCAGTTTCTCTCATCAGACCGTCGGCAGCAGTGCGCCACACTCCAGGCAAAGCGGCTTCGAGCACGCGGTGATCGCCCCGCACGACCGGCACATCCTCTGCGATCCGTAAGCCGCGATCTTCCTTTTTCCCTCGGGTTTTCCCTCGATCGAGCCCTCGAACGAAGTCCCCTTCCTTAGCCGACGGGGGATGACCGACTGCACGATACGATGGAACAAAGTCGGTTCCATGGCGCCTCGCTTTTCTGTCGGTTGTGCAGGAGACCGTCGTCGCGACGTGGGAACGGCAATGCGACGGAGAGATGAACAATAGACTCTTTAACTGTAGGCGCTCCCGTCGCCGAAGGCAAATCGAGCCCATCGCCTCCGAAATAACGGGAGCCGCCTCATTTGCCTCTGCTTTGTCCCGCGACTCCCGCGAAGTCCGGTGACCCCAGCGCGCGGCGCCAATCACGGCACGCGGAAGATCACGTTGCTCGATAGTGTGCCGCCGGGTGTGGTTACCACCAGCGGACCGGTGGTTGCCCCGACTGGCACGCTGGTCTTGATTTCGGTAGCCGAGACCACGGTGAATGTGGCCGGGGTGCCATTAAAGGTGACGCTGGTTGCGCCGGTCAGGTCGCTGCCAAGGATGATCAGGTTGTGCCCCACGGCATCGCGAGGAGGAACCGCTGCGACGAACGGACCAAGGCCCATCGATAAGCTATAGACCGTACCCTGGCAAGTTGGGCTGGTATTGTTACATGTTGTGCCGGTGCCGCCAACGTAGGTCGTGCCGTAGAACGTCCCGTTAGTGGCCTGCACCAACCCTCCGATAGGATTCGCGCCGTCATCCCCGGAAAAGGTGTGCAGCAAGGTGAAGGCGCCGCCGGTGGTGATCTGGAAAATCGTGCCGCAAGCCTCGGGGCTGGGGACTTCAGTACACTCGAAGTTCACGTTACCAGCCGCGGTCCCATACAGATTTCCGTCAGTGGCTTGCACTAGGACTGATTCAGGGTTGGCGCCGTCGGTGCCATCGAAGCTGTGGAGCACCGTAACTACGCCGGCGGGTGTGGCTTCGAAGACCGTGCCGCAACCCTGAAAGCAAGTGTAGTTGACGCCCCCGTAGCTGGTGGTCCCGTAAAAGTTGCCGTTGCTGGCTTGCACCAGCTTGGCCGTCGGGTTTGCGCCGTCAATCCCCTCAAAGACGTGCAGTACGGTCAGGACACCCGCAGGAGTGATTTTGAAGAAAGTGCCATAGCCGTTAGCGCCGCCGAAGGCCGCCGTTCCGTAGAGATTTCCGTCCACACCGAGCGTAAGGCCGCCGTAAGGAGTTTCGCCATCGGGCCCGTGGAATTCATTGAGTGTGGTCACAGTGCCACTTGGAGTTGCTTCGAAGATGGTTCCGTAGCTGAAGCCCCCTCCGCTGGTCGTTGTGCCGTAGAAGTTGCCGTTGCTGGCTTGCACCAGCCCGCCGGAGGGCCCCGAACCGTCATAGCCACAGGCGAAATTGTGCATCACGAACACGGTGCCGTTTGGTGTCATTTCGAAGAACGTACCGCAATTGAACGTGCCGCCTGCCGAGATCCCATAGAGATCCAGGTTGGGGGATTGAACCAGGCCACCAAGGCAGCCGAGCAGAGGGCATTTGTTGTTCACCCGGGTCACTGTGCCGGAGGGGGTGAGCTTGAAAACACTGTTGGCTTCCCCGTAGAGGTTTCCGTCAATGGACTGGACAAGAGGCGATTGCGACCTGTAGAAGATCCCGGGGACGAAAGTGTCCAAAGTCGTGAAAGTTTGCGCGGGCGAAAGAATTGCTGTTGCGCCGCAAAATGCAAGGACGATGCAGGCTGTTTTCCAACCGCTAATGCGAGTCATAATTTTTCTCCTTTGCGATTACTCTGGCTTACTTTCGCGCGGCGTGCCATCGATCGGACCGCGCTCGGGGAGACGGACCACCACTGGGAACGGACCACCATTGGGAACGGGCCCTCCAGGCCTGAAGCAGGCGCTCGCAGCTGAAGACCCCAGGGTGGGCGGCACTATCTTGGCCGCCGTGGGCACTCCCTGTCAAGGTGCAGGATCTTGCGCAAGCGGCCGCAAACGGCTTGTCAGGGTTGGGCAGGATCAAGAGCTGACCTGCCGGCCGGCTCGGACGTTAAGGTAGCGTTGTGCCAAATCCCAATCTGTTCGACCGCCTGCGCCAGCGAGCCCACGACCCGGTCGGGCCGCGTGCTGCCAAAGCGTTCTTTGGCTTTGTCGAGATCGCCGGCAAATCCCCAGATCCCAGCAAGGATCCTGATCTGCGGCAAGTGGATTCGGATGCGCTGGCACAGGGTGCGAGCTTGTGCAAAGGCGAACGGCGGCAGCGCGGAGATGCAGACCACGTCCTGTGGTTCAGGCATAAGATTCGTCAGTATTTCTTCGACTGGGGAACCAACCGGCAGCGAGAGGACGCCGTGGCCGGCGCGCTCCAGCAATTGGGCGAGCATAGAGGAAGTGATCTCGTCCGCCTGATCATTCGCCGCCAAACAGAAAATGCGAACCGTTGAAGGCGCGGCGGGCTCCGCATGATGAGAGGGCGCCTCGTGCTGCGGAGCGGATATCCAGCGCGGCCTCAGCCTTCTTGGTTTTGCCGAGACCTCTTCCGGCCGGTAAACCGCCAACTCGGAAACGATTTCGCTCACGCTGAGAAACAGGAACGACTCCCGAGCCTCGTCCAATGCGCCTTTGTGACGGTCTTGTTCGGCCAGAGTGAGCGCGGGGACCAAAACCTGGTCATAAAGAGTCGCGAGAGGATGAGTTTTAAGAAATGTGTCGGCAATAGCTCGCGCGTCTTCCTGGTCCAGCGCCAGCAATCGTTGATAGAACTGAGCCTCCACCGACAAAGCGGTTTCATCCCCCAGCAGAACATGAAGGAACGACATCCGCGGCACATAGCGTCCGAATACGATTGCGACGACCGTAAGCGGCACCGCCAGAACCAGCCCAGCCCAGCCCCAAAGCGTGGTCCAGAAAACAGTGGTCACCAGCAGCGCGAGCGCAGAGATTCCAGTGCGCGCACCGTACAGCCACGGCTCCACAAAATTCACTGCAACCAATTCCAGCAGCACGAATAGTAGAACGACCAGAACCGGCGGTCCCCAGCCATTGAACACCGCCAGAGCCAGCACCAGGGGAAACGCTGTAGCGGAGAGGACGCCAACGTAAGGCACAATCCTGGAAACACCGGCGAAGATCCCCCATAGGGCGGCGTTCGGAATCCCAATCAGAAAGAGCCCGGTGCCGAAGCAAACGCCGTAGCACGCGTTCACCAGAAACTGAACCACCAGGTAGCGGCTGATGCGCCGGGCGGCGTCATCCAAAGCCAGCGTCATGGTGTTTAACTGCGCCACGCCCGCGAGCCGCAGGAGCCGATTACGCAGGTCCACCTGCTTGATCAGGATGAACACGGTAAAAATCAGAACCATGCCGGTCATCGCGATCGGCTTGAGAGCCGTACCCAGCACTTCGCGCAGGGATTGCAAACCACCGGCGGGAACCGGGACCACCTGAACCGGCAACGGCGCCGTCGTCGGCGAAGCAGTTTTGGTCTGGGAACCTGGCGCAGACGAATCGGCCGGCCGAGTAGGCCTGATTCTGGTCTCGGCAATCTCGGTGCCAACCTCCTGCACGCTTGCGGCCGCGCGCCCGACCGCGCCGTCCGGCGAAAAATGGAGAGCTTCGATCTTATTCCTGACATTCAAACGATACTTCGGCAGATCATTCGCAACTTCCAGCAACTGGTCGGCGACCACCCAGCCCATGCCTCCAACGGCCGCAACCGAAATGAGCATCACCAGAGCCACCGCGGGCAGGCGCCGCAGACCGAGCTTCTGGAACCAATTCACCATCGGCGTCAACAGGAAGTTGAGCGTCAACGCCAGAGCGAGAGGAATCAGGACTTCGCGCGCAAAATATAGGATCAGAATGACGCCAGCCAGCACCACTAAGGGGTTCAGCGCCGGCGCATCCTGTCGAGAACGGCTCATATGCCTTGGAACTGTACTCCAAATCCGGCCAAAATCGCAGCGATTCTGACGTTGTTTGGTCAGATAACCGGCGATCCGGAGTTTCCGCGGTTATCGTTTTAGGAGCGGGTTTCATGGCCTGATTTCGATTTGAGTTCCATCAGGCACAGCCTGCCAAATCTCGTCCATTTCCTGATTCGTTACCGCGATGCACCCGTCGGTCCAATCTTTTAGCCGGTGAGCTGTGCCGACGGCGCCGAAGCCGTTGGGCAATCCATGCAAAAAAACGTCACCCCCAGTGGAAACGTCTTTCTGACGGGCCAGTGCGCGGTCGCGCTGGCTCGGATACGAAATGTGAATCGACTTGTAGAACTGGCTATGCGCATTCCGGAAATCCAGGACGTAAACACCCTCCGGCGTCTTGTGGTCTCCCTGCCTGGTCTTGGGCCCGACGGGATCCCCTCCGAGCGCTACCTTATAGGTCTTGACCACTTTGCCTCGGCTGAGGAGTTCGAGCGTCCGCTCCCTCTTTAGCACGACGACATGATCGACATGCAAGGCAGGCTGCGGAACGGATTGCGCCATCGTCGGGACACAGAGCAGGCCAACCGTCAGTGCGGTAAACACCCCGGCACGCATGCGCAGATTATAACCATCCCCCACTCCCCGAAATGCTAGGCTGGGAGGGTGAACCGCCGGCTATCTGCCCTTCCCTTCTTCCGCATCGCAATCGCTCTCCTTCTTCCGGGATGGTTATTACTCAGCTCCGTTCCCCAAGCCTCTGCCGCGAACTGGGCCGTGCGTGCTCAGCCCACGCGGCTGGTCAATGGAGGGCCGGTTTTATTTCAGGTTAAACCTCCGGTGCGGCTGGGATCGCTAAGCGGAACCTGGCTGGGACACGAACTCTCCTTCAGCTTCGATCCCGCGAGCAAGACCTGGTTTACGCTGGCAGGCGTCAGCCTGGAAACCGTTCCTGGAACTTACGCCATCGAACTGACCGGCGAAGCCATTGCCGGAAAAACGCCGGCTGGGAAAATCTCTTTCACCCGCAAGTTCACAGTCGCCCGAGGAAAGTATCCCCGCCTCCCGGGAAAGCTCAGCGTTCCCAGCAAGTACACCCAGCCCAGCGACGAGGAGCAGAAAGAAATTGAAGAAGGCCAGCAAATCAAGAAGGACTACCTGAACCGGGTCACGCCGGAACGCGAGTGGTCAGGTTCATTCACGGCGCCTGCCGACGCTGAAATTTCTGACGTCTTCGACGCCGAGCGCGTCTTCAACGGCAAGGCGCAAAGCACTCACCTCGGCTTGGATTTCCGCGTCCCCAGCGGCACTCCCGTTGCCGCCATGAATGCCGGCACGGTCCTGCTGGCGCGGCCGTTGTATTTCGAGGGAAATTTCGTCGTGCTCGACCACGGGCAGGGCTTGCTCACCCTTTACCTCCATCTTTCCGAATTCAAAGTAAAGGAGGGAGATCAGGTAAAACGGGGGCAGATCGTAGGGCTGAGCGGCGGCACCGGCCGCGCCACAGGCCCGCATCTCCACGTCGCCGTGCGCTGGCAGGGCACGTATCTCGATCCCGCAGGTCTGTTGCGTTTGCAACTGCCGTCAGCAGCAATTAGCAACTAGCAGTTAGCATTCAGCCCCAGCAACCAGTACTGGCCAACTGCCAATTGCTAACTGCTGCCTGCTACGCGTCCCCACCCGAAATCCGGTTCCATCCCCGCGCCGGAACCTCGCGGACCGCGTCATTCAAAATCTCTTTCAACTCCAGGTTACGGATCAAGCGATGCAGATAATTGGGATGCACGCCCAGAATCCGGGCCGCGTCGGCATAGCTGCCATGCGTCTGTTCCACCGCATCAAGAATCAGCCGCTTCTTCAATTCCTTCACCGCGGCGTGATAGCTCGCCTCGGTCATCTCAGGCATTCGGGGACGCTCCAGCAGCGACTCCGGCAGATCCTCGGGCAGAATCACATCCGAAGACGCCAGCACCAGCGCCCGCTCGATTGCGTTTTCCAGTTCCCTCACGTTGCCCGGCCAATCGTAGTTCACCAGGAAAGCCAGAGCCTCGCGCGAAATCGGCCGGGCCTTCACTTTGCAGCGTTTAGCATGCTTCTGCACAAAATGCCGAACCAGCATCGGAATATCTTCCCGCCGGTCCCGCAGCGCAGGCATCGTGATCTTCAACACCGCCAAACGATAATACAAATCCTGGCGGAAACGGCCGTCGTGCACAGCTTGCTCCAGATTGCAGTTGGTCGCCGCGATGATGCGGATATCCACTTTGATCGAGTGCGTTCCGCCCACTCGTTCGAACTCGCGCTCCTGCAGCACCCGCAGCAGCTTCACCTGTAGCGTGGGAGCCATCTCGCCGATTTCGTCGAGAAACACCACGCCTCCGTCGGCCACTTCAAGCCGGCCTCTCTTCAGCGAGGCAGCGCCGGTGAACGCTCCACGCTCATGGCCGAACAGGTCGCTCTCCAGAAGCGTCTCGGGAATTGCCGAACAATTAATCGCCATAAACGGCTTCCCGGCCCGTGGACTGTTACGGTGCAAACCCCGCGCCGCCAACTCCTTGCCGGTACCGCTCTCGCCTTCGATCAACACCGTCGAATCCGTCGGCGCCGCGCGCTTCAGGAACTGGTAGATCTCCTGCATGCGCGGACCGTCCCCCACCAGGCTTCGTTCCTGGCTGATCTCCACCGTCAGGCGCTCATTCTCCTGTTCCAGCCATTGCAGGCTGCGGGCATTCTCCAGCGCAACCGCAGAGATGCCCGCAATCGCCGCCACCAACTGCAGGTGCTCCTCCTGGAGTCGGTTGCTGACGTTGTCGCTGTCCAGATAAATGCACCCAATCACCTGCTCGAACACCGTCAAGGGAACGCATAACAACGACCGCACCTGAGACGCGGCCAGGCTCTCCACCTCCCGCAATTCTTCACTGCCCGCGACATCGCTGCCCAGAATCGCAACTCCCTGGTCCAGCACCTGGCGGGCAATCGTGCGGCTCACCTTAACCAACGGAGCCTGCCCCGCCTGCCGCATCCGGACGAACATGGAATTGAACTGCTCGCCTTCCTTGTCCGTGAGCAAGATCGCGCCCCGGCCCGCCGGAGCAATCTCAAAAATCAGGTCCAGCAACTGGCCTTGCAGCTCGTCGAGATCGCGAATGGCATGCACGATCCGGCTAATCTTGAGCAGCGCGTTCAGATTGCGGCCCACACGCGAACTCGCGGGCAACTCGCGCAAAAGCCGGTCAGGCTGCAGATAAACCACGTCACGCGGATGAAGGACAACGGTCTCCGCGGTGAATTGCGCTTCCTCGAATTCCACCCGGCCGGCGGGCGGCGAAGTCTGTTCCTCTTGCAGCAGAAACAAAAAGGACGAGTCGCCCGCGGCGATCTCGTCTCCGTGTTCCAGCCATTGCTCCTCGACCGCTGCGCCGTTCACCAGAGTTCCATTACGGCTGTCGAGGTCCCGCACCAAAAACCTTCCGTCCTGCCCGCTCAGCAGACAATGTTTTCGCGAGACCGACGGGTCGGTAATCGCGATCGCATTCGACGCTTCCCTTCCAATCGTGACTTCTCCCTCCGACAAAGGAATCGTCGAGTCTTTCAAGGGCCCGGAAAGCACCAGAAGTCTGGGACGCAAGCGGCTCACCTCGCGCCCTTCTTATCACACTTTCACCCCAAATTCATGCCCGAATTGAACTCGTTCCATTATCCGAACAGATAGGGATCGCTATCCGATCAGATAGCATCTGGCCGGAACCATGGTCAGCACCCCTGCTGCTGTAATTCCAAGCTACCCGGTAAGTACTTTGCCGAGAGCATATTGGGAAGGCGCCAGCGGTTCCTGCCTGGTCCGCGACGATTGGCATATGGCATGCACTATGCCGGGGTGCGCGAGTATCGGCAAAAAGCGATGGGGGAAGCGCTTTTGCATTAGTCCTTGCCGAGCAAGCGTAAATCAGGGATCCGAGGGGCCCCCTCATCGGGTCCCTGGTTTTTTTCCATCGCTGACGCGAGACTAACTCGCCACAGCTTCACTGCCCACAGACACCTGAACCGCAGGTACCTCGACCGCAGCCCCATCGCGGTAAGTAACGCTGTTCCCGGAAATCGCCGGCACGCGTTCCCCCGGAACCAGAATCCCCACCAGGTTCAGCGGATCGGCAGCCGACAGCGTAATCGTCTCCTGCGCAGCATCGAGCTTCCGCATCGCCCGCACCGAATCCACCGCAACCGGCAGAGCAAATTGCTCCCCGAGAAATCCATCGACGAAGCGCCCGCCTCGAATCTCGCCCCGGTCTTCAAGCCGGCGAAAGCCCGCCAGCAGCTCGCGCCACGGAGGCAGGTTCGCCTCCCGCGCCAGCACGTCCCGGACAACAATTCCGTAACGCCGCAGCAGCATCCAGCACGCTGCCTCCACCGCGCGAGGCCGCTCCAACACTTCATCGGTATGCAGCAAAGCCCAGCGCCCGGCATTGTGCCGCGGACGCGTCGTCCGTCCGCTGCCCTGCCCCGCCCGCCGCTTAGGGTCGATCAACGAACGCAGATTGTCGAAGCCGTCGGCAGTCACCAGCCCCGCAGCCACCAGCTCCCAAAGCGCAGTCTCGATCTCCGCCTTCAACTTTTCCGTGCCGCGCACGATATCAGCAAAAAACGAAGCGCCCCGCTGCCGCAGAAAATCGAGCACCTTCTGCGCGCCATGACTCAAACCATTGTCCAGCCCACTGTTTGCGGCCTGTTCCGCTCCCGGATGCCGCGGCGTCATCCAGTCCGCATCTTCCCGGACAAAAAACGTAATCGGCGCAACACTGGTAGGAATCACTCGCCGCTGGCGCGTCGGAGCGCCCGGCTGCGTCTCGGTTCCGCGGTTCACATTCGAGTCCAGCGTCGCCGGATGCGGCGACAACCTTCCCCAACCGACAGCCCCAGTCAGGCAAAGTTGATCAAGCCACTTCGGATCGTAATCCACGACGCGCCGCGCCAGCACCTGCCGCTCCCACGCATTCGCCGGAATCTCAAACCCCTGCAGTTGCCGCAGCACTTCCAGCGTACCCCGCTCCCCCACAACCTGCGTGCCAGCAGCCACATGCTGCCAACGCAGCAGCCACTGCATAAATTGCGCCGCCGTCACTGGCTCAATCTGCTTACGCAGCGTAGCAACAGTCAGCCGATGGATGCGAGCCAGCAACCGCCGCTCACACCATTCCGTCCCGGGCGTTGTGTCCGGCTGATGTAGAGCGGGCACTCCTGCCCGCTGGGCAGTGCCCCTGAAGTTTCCACGAAGAACAGTCCCGGAAGCTTCCATCCGCAGCAAAGCAGTCGAAATCTCAGAGGCAGGGATCCCTAAAGTCTCGGCGAGCTGCGGCGCGGTAGTCGGCCCCAAATGCGACATCCATCCCGTTACCAGCGTAAGCAAAACATCGTCACGCGAAGGAACTGTAGACTCCACCTGAACCAACTCCCGCTCAAATCGCGCCTCAGGAAACAAAACTGAAAAAGTCTGGCCACGCTCGGCAGCAACCCAGTAGCGCCGGCGTCCCGCCGGCTGTCCAGAGAACGTCTCGCCCTCGGCGATGGCAGCGATTCCGGCCCGTCCTTCTTTAACAAGTCTCTCGAAGAACCCCTGCCACGGACTCACGGGTAACAAATCTTCCGGCAGCGCTACCAGCGTATGCAACACATCATGCAATTCATCGGCATCGCGCACATCCGGCCAAGCCTCTTCCCTTACCTGCGCAATCGCCGCCGGATCAAGCCCGCCTACTTCCTCTAGCACCGATTCCGGCAGCATCCTCCGCATTTGCACCGCGCGTGCCCGCCGCTCCTCAAGCGGTGCATCGTCAAGAAACGCATACGGATTCGCATTCAGAATCTCGTGCGAAAACTGCGACGGAACCGGCGTGTCGACCGCGATACAACGAATCCGGCCATCCGCCAGCCCGCTGAGCACAGCCTTCAGCCCGTCAATATCCATCGCCTCGGTGAGCACATCCTTCATCACCTCGCCCACCAGCGGATGATCCGGAATTTGCCGCTCGCCCTGAATATTTTCAAAGCATGCAGCTGCATCCGGGAAAACTGAGGCCAGCAGATCGTCCGAGCGCATGCGCTGAATCTGCGGTGGAACCTTCTTTCCGTTTTGAAAGCGCAACAGCGCCAGCGCCCGGTTCGCATCCCAGCGCCAGCGCGTCGCAAAGATCGGAGAGTCGAGAGCTGCCTGCTCCAGAATCGGCTGCACCGTCGCCGCCTGCAGAAAGTTGAACACGTCTCCCAGCGGAAAGCTGTGCTGCTCAGCCAAGGCGATGTTCAAGCCATTGTCGGTAGCTGCCGCCTGCAACTCGAAGTTAAACCCAACGCAGAAACGCTTGCGCAGCGCCAGTCCCCAGGCCTTGTTGATGCGCCCTCCGAACGGCGCGTGGATGACAAGCTGCATGCCGCCGCCTTCGTCGAAGAAACGCTCCGCAATTACTGTCGTCTGCGTTGGCACCGCACCAAGCACGGCACGCCCTTGCAAAATGTATTCGATCGCCTGCTCCGCCCCGGAATCATCGAGGCCACATTCTTGCTTCAGCCAGCCCACTGCTGCGGCAACATCCGGTTGCGTTGCCGAAAAGCCAACCGGCGAAGTATGCGGCAGCATCTCGCTGATCTTTTCCCGCAAAGCTCCAATGTGTTCCGAGAGCTCCTGCGTCCGCGCCGGAGCCTCACCGCGCCAGAACGGAACGCTAGGCGGGGCGCCATGCGCATCCTGCACCAGCACGCGCCCGGCATTGGTTTCAATCCGGCGAATCATCCACGACGTATTTCCCAACAGCATAATGTCGCCGCGGTTGCTCTCCACCGCAAAGTCCTCATCCACTGTGCCCACTACGATGCCGTCAGGCTCCGCCACAACGGCGTAAAGCGAATTGTCCGGGATCGCTCCCCCGCTGGTGATCGCCGCCAGCCGCGCCCCACGCCGCGCCCGCAGCTTGCCGTTCACCCGATCGCGGTGCAGGTACGCGCCATAACGCCCGCGCCGCGCCGCAATCCCCTCGGAGAGCATCTCCAGAATCGCATCGAAGGTCGCGCGCTTCAGATTGCGATACGGGTAAGCTCGCCGCACCAGCGCGAATAATTCGCCCTCATCCCATCCATCACTGACAACTCCCGCGTCGCCAACCGTCGAACCCGTAGCGCCGGCGTCCTCGCCGGCTGTCGCGAGCCCATCCTGGGCTCGCTGCTGCAATCGAGGCGCAGCCGTCGTTGTTCCCGCAGCACAAGCCGCCACAATCTGCTGCGCCAAAACATCCAGCGGCGATTCCGGAATGATCAGCCGGTCCAGATCGCCGTGCCGAATCGCCCGCACCAGGGCCGCGCACTCCAGCAGATCATCGCGAGTAGTGCAGAAAAGTCGTCCCTTCGGCACCGCCCCGCGCCAGTGTCCGGATCGCCCAACGCGCTGCAACGTCACCGCAATCGCCCGTGGAGAATTGATCTGCACCACCAGATCCACCGTTCCCACATCAATCCCAAGTTCGAGCGACGCGGTCGCTACCAGCACCCGCACCTGGCCTTCTTTCAATTTCTTCTCCGCCGCCAGTCGTAGCTTGCGCGAGAGACTGCCATGATGCGCCGCCACATTTTCTTCCCCAATGCGCTCGCCCAAGTTGTGAGCCACCCGCTCCGCCATGCGCCGAGTGTTCACAAACACCAGCGTCGACCGGTGCTGGTCGACCAGCGCGACCAGCCGGTTGTAGACCTCGTCCCACATCTCATTTGAAGCCACCGGCCCCAAAGGCATGGAAGGAACTTCGACCGCGAGATCAAGCGTCCGCTTGTGCCCAATATTGACGATGACGGGATCAGGTCGCGTCTCTCCGGAGCCAGAGCTCCCCGTCAGAAAGCGCGCAACTTCTTCAATCGGCTTCTGCGTAGCAGAAAGCCCAATCCGCACCGGTGGTTTGTAGGCCAGCGCGTCCAGCCGTTCCAGCGACAAAGTCAAATGCGCCCCACGCTTGTCGTCGGCCACAGCATGGATCTCATCCACGATCACCGTCTCAACATCGCGCAGAATCGCCCGGCTCTTATCCGCCGTCAGCAAAATGTAAAGCGACTCCGGCGTAGTCACCAGAATGTGCGGCGGCCGCTTCAGCATCGCGCGCCGCTCATGCATCAGCGTGTCGCCGGTGCGCACGGCGGTGCGAATCTCCGGCATCAGCAGCCCGCGCTCCCCGGCCATCGCCAGGATTTCCCCCAGCGGTACTTCCAGGTTTTTCTGGATGTCGTTGCCCAGCGCCTTCAGCGGCGAAACGTACAGGACTTCGGTTCGATCAGCCAGATCCCCCGCCAGCGCCTTGCGCACCAGTCGATCAATGCAAGCCAGGAAAGCAGCCAGCGTCTTGCCCGATCCGGTGGGCGCGGAAATCAGCGTGGTCCGTCCCGCCAGAATGTGCGGCCAGCCGTGCTCCTGCGGCTCGGTAGGCGTGCCAAACCGCTGCACAAACCACTCCGCCACGAGAGGATGAGCCCAAGCGAGAGAGGAAGGAAAGGAGGTCACAACCGAAATATTCTATCACGCTCGCTTTCGCAAAATATTCGCCTTGAGGTGAGCCCAAGACAGCAACTACTTCGCCCAGTCATCGAGTCTGCCCGAGAAATTTTTCCGCCCCTTCAGGATGTTAGAATTCTCGGTCCATTCCCGAACCCAGGAGAACATCTTGACCCAGTTACGCTCGCTAACCTGCTACATACTGCTGCTCACCTTTACGCAATTCGCCGTGGCCCAGACTTCCTCTGGCCAAACAGGCGCGCCACCCGCGACCACCGCGCAGCTTCTCGGATACACCGCGCAAACCAGCGCTACCGAGCGCGACTGGGAAAAGAAATTTCAGGACGGCATCGTAGCCACCAACATCCGTGAGAACGATCGCCGCCTCAGCGCCCGTCCTCACCACGTCGGGTCACCTTACGACAAAGACAACGCCGAGTGGATGCTCGCCCGCTTCAAAGAATGGGGATTCGACGCCCACATCGAAACCTTCGACGTGCTGTTCCCCACTCCAAAAGAACGCGTGCTCGAACTCCTCGAACCCACGCAGTTCCACGCCAAACTGCAGGAACCGGTTCTAGCCGCCGATCCCACTTCAAATCAGACTTCTGAACAGCTCCCCACCTACAACGCCTACTCGATCGACGGAGACGTAACCGCTCCGCTGGTGTATGTGAATTACGGCAACCGCGACGACTACGACCAGCTCGACCGCCTCGGAGTTTCCGTCAAAGGCGCAATCGTAATCGCGCGTTACGGCGAAGGCTGGCGCGGCATCAAGCCCAAAGTCGCCGGCGAGCACGGAGCCATCGGATGCATCATTTATTCAGATCCCAGGGGAGACGGCTATTTCCATGGCGAAGATTACCCTGAAGGCGGCTGGCGTCCCCGCGAAGGCGTGCAGCGCGGCAGCGTCATGGACACGGATTATCCTGGCGATCCTCTAACACCAGGCGTAGGCGCGGTCCCCAGCGCCAAGAGGTTAGCTATCAAAGAAGCGAAGACCATCACGAAAATTCCCGTCCTCCCGATTTCCTATGCCGACGCGCTGCCCTTTCTCTCAGCCCTGCACGGTCCGGTCGCACCCGAGAGCTGGCGCGGCGCGCTGCCCATCACCTACCACATCGGTCCCGGCCCGGCCCGCGTCCATCTCAAGGTCGCTTCGAACTGGGACATCAAACCTGTCAACGATGTAATCGCTACCTTGCGCGGCTCCGCCACTCCCGATCAATGGGTGATTCGTGGAAACCATCACGACGCCTGGGTGAATGGCGCTGACGATCCGCTCGCGGGAATGTCTCCGGAACTCGAAGAAGCACGCATGCTGGGCGAACTGCACAAGCAGGGATGGTCGCCCAAGCGCACCCTCATCTATTGCGCATGGGACGGCGAAGAGCCCGGCTTGCTCGGCTCCACAGAATGGGTCGAGACTCACCTCGACGATCTGCGCAAGCATACCGTCTCTTATCTCAACACGGACGGCAACGGCCGCGGCTTTCTCTTCGCCGGCGGAACTCAGGATCTGGAAGGGGTAGTCAGCGCCGTCGCACGCGACGTCAACGATCCGGAAAAGAACATCTCGGTCTGGGAGCGCGCGCACCTGCGCGGCATCTCGAGAGCCAAAGACGCGGAAGAGCGCGGCCAGATTCGCAAGCGCTCCACTCTGCGAGTCGAAGCGCTCGGCGATGGATCAGACTACACCGCATTCCAGGACCACGCCGGCATTTCCTCGTTGGATCTCGGTTTCGGCGGCGAGGATGAGGGCACGCAGTACCACTCGATCTATGACGATTTCTATTGGTACACGCACTTCGCCGACACCGATTTCGCCTACGGTCGCGCCTTGGCCCAGACCGCGGGCACAACCATCATGCGCATCGCCGACGCCGATCTGCTTCCTTACGATTACGCTCCTCAAGCCGAAGCCATCGCCAAGTATGAAACCGATCTGGAAAAACTATTGAAGGACAAGCAGGAGGAATTCACCGAGCACAACCTTGAACTTCAAGAGGGAGTCTTTACCGCGACTTCCGATCCGCATAAAACCTACGTTCCTCCTCCGGCAGAAATCGTTCCGCCATACATGAACTTCGCGCCCATGAAAAATGCCATCGAGTTGCTGAAGAAGAGCGCGGACGATTACTCGAAGGCCCTCGCCAAATTCAAGAGCAGTGGCGCGACGATTTCTCCGCAGTCCCTCGACGCCGTGAACACCGACCTACTCGGCATCTCGCGCCTGTTCCTGAACGAGAAAGGCCTGCCCGAGCGTCCCTGGTTCAAGAACCAGATCTACGCTCCGGGCGCTTACACGGGATATGGCGCGAAACCCATTGCGGCCGTGCGCGAATACATGGACGAAAAGAAGTGGAAGGAAGCCGACGCTCAAATTCCCATGGTCGCTCACGTGATTGAGAACATAGCCGCGGGAATCAGCAAGGCCGCAGATGACTTGAATGCTGCGTTGAAACCGGCGAAGTGAGGAACCAGCCAGAAATAAAAAACCCACCGGATGCTTGCTTGGGGCGTGCTCGGGTCAGCATCCGATGGGCTACCGTTTCTCCTTACTCACCCTGTTGTTTTCAGGAGTATTTGCAATGATTAAACCCCAGAACTCAGCCAAGTTCCGTCTAATTTTGTAAAGCTTTGTAATTTTCGCGCAAAGTTAAGCAACAAAGATAAGCAACAACTCTCTCGCGACTACGGCTAGTCCGGAATCACCGGTGTTTTCGCTGCCATCAGTTCCGTGAAACGAGGATTCTTCCTCAGGTCCGCAAACTCTTCATCCTTGTACACGTTCTTCAGATCTTTGTACCCGGCTTCCATCGCCTTCTTCAGGTATTCGAGCGATTGCTCCGAGAAGCCCATTTTCGCGTACAATTTCGCGACCGTGTAGTCGAAGCGGGCGCGATCTTGCGGGCCCGCCAGTTGCGCCTCGATGCCGGCGCGTGAACTTCGCGCAAAAACTTCCGGATCGAGCTGCAAAGCGTGCTGGTAAGCGGCAACCGCCGGTTCAAACTTCTTCTCGGCAAAATACGCGGCGCCCAGATTGTTGAAGAACGCCGCGGCTGTATTATCAATCGCGATGGCTTTGTTGCATTGCTTAACGGCGGCCCCAAATTTCCTGTCACCGTAATACGCAACCGCGAGGTTGCCGTAGGCCTCGGCGAAGGTGTGGTTCACCTTAATCGCCCGCTCGCAGCTCTTTCGCGCATCTCTCCAGCGGTTCATCAGCAGTTCGGTCCGGCACATCTTATTCAGCACCGGAGCGTTACCGGGCACTTTGACCAGTGCGGCGCGGTAGTAATCCAGCGCGTCCAAATAAAGCTTCGCCGCATGTAAGGCGTCGCCCTGTTCCTCCAGATCCGCCGCAGTTGCGTCCACGGCCGGAGGATCAATCGCGCGAATCAACGGCGGCGCGATCTGCACCTGCTCCGAATGAGAAACTTGTGCCAATGCAGCAGTGAAAGGGAGTACAACGAGAAGAATCAGGCAGGCCTTTCGGTAGGACATACACACCCCCAAGGCGACCAGTTCCAACGAGCCCATTCTCCCACAGTTTTCGCCGGCCGGCGAAGAAATTTGACTCTGCCTGCAAAGGCACGTCGACTGTGGATTTCAAACTGAAATAAAGTCCCGATGGCTTTTCCGGAACAGGATGCTTTGTCCGGTTTTGAGCCAGAAACCCGGGTACCCCCCTCCCTCCATGCCTTCCGAAAGCCTTGCCGGCAAGGGGTCTACAAAAAGGGTCGGCAAAATCTTGATGCCAAAGAGCTTAGAGGTCAAAATCCTGAGAACAAAGAGCTTAGGACGACGTTACCAGAGCAATGAGCACCGTCTCGGCTTCGGCAATGATCGCGGAAATTTATTGCCGGCACAAGGTCAGATGTCACAAAGGTCTGCGGAATTTTCCGACGGCCTGATGGTGCCGCGGGCAACCCTCCATTTCCATCCAGCAACTAAATAACTAGTTACCTTTCAAAGACTCATCCGTCTAATCGCAGGAAGGAGAGCCAGAGTGCCGCCAAAGCAGTCCGCAACCTTGACTGAAGCCGAGCTTCGCATCATGGAAGTACTCTGGCGCAAGGGTTCTGGCACGGTCCAGCAGGTGCTGGATTGGCAAGGCTCTCTTCTGGCTTATAACTCGGTCCTGACGACGATCCGCACTTTGGAAAAAAAGGGTCAAGTGAGGCACATTAAGGATGGCCGCGCCCACGTTTATGAGCCGATCATTGGTCGCGAAGAGGCTACCCGCTCCGAGGTTCGGCACCTGGTTGGCCGCTTCTTCCGCAACTCCCATGAGGCACTGATACTGAACATTCTGCAGGACGAGGCGATCGACGCCGCCGATCTCAAACGCTTACGCGAAATGCTGGAGCGGAACGAAGTCAGGAGCGACGAGAGGGGTGACGCGAAATGACTGTCCTGCAGCTACAGGCCCTCGCGCAAGTCTTCACCGAACGAGTGCTGAATACTGCCCTCCCGGGAATGGTTCTGGTTGGCGTGGTATGGCTGTTGCTGCGGATCGGAGGCCGGCAGAACTCCGGAACTCGTTTTGCCATTTGGCTGTCGACGCTTCTGGCGGTTGTCGCCCTTCCATTTCTTTCAGGTTTGGAATTCGGCGGCGCGCACACCCTCGCCCTTCCCTCCGCGAGCCAGCACAAAGAAATCATCCTTTCCAGTTCCTGGGCTTATTATTTGTTCGCGGCATGGGGCGCCGGCGCCGGTTTGTCGCTGCTGGTGCTGAGTGTCGGGCTCTGGCGTGTGCGCCAGATTCGCAAGCAGTGCATCGAAGTTGACCTGGCTACTCTCGATGCCGAGATTGCCGGTGTTCTTCGTAGCTTTAGCTCTCGTCGCCCCGTGAAACTGTGCGTTTCCAGCGACGTGGCTTCTCCAGCCGCCATCGGTTTCTTTCAGCCTGCCATTGTTTTCCCGACCGGACTGTTGTCACAACTCTCCGTTGAAGAGATCAAAGTAATTCTGCTCCATGAACTCGCGCATCTTCGCCGCTGGGATGATTGGACCAATCTCGGTCAAAAGCTGGTGAAAGCTGTGTTCTTCTTTCATCCCGCCGTCTGGTGGATTGAAAACCGCCTGACGCTCGAGCGTGAGATGGCCTGCGACGACATTGTTTTGGCGCACACTGCCAGCCCCAGGGCCTACGCATCGTCTCTGATTTCGTTTGCCGAGAAGTTGCGGTATGCCCGAGGACTGGCACTTGCGCAATCGCTAGTGAGCCGAGTGTGCCAGATGTCGCTGCGCGTGGCGCACATCCTCGATGCGCGACGGCCAAACCGAAAAGGGCTTGGAATGCCGTTTCTCGGTGTGAGCGCGGGCCTGCTGGCGCTAGTTTTGGGCGCGGTTCCTTACACGCCCCGAGTCGTGGCTTTCCAGTCCCAATCGAGCTTCCGTCAAGCGCAACAGATTCAACTGGCTCAGCAAGCGGCAAAGAACGAAGCGCCAGATGTTGCGCCGCGAGTTGAGACAGCCAGAGCAATACCGGCTGCTTTTCATCCGCGCACTGCAGTGGCGCCGCTGCAGTTGAAAGCAACGACGCCGCGCAAGCCCTTGCTAAGGCGCGCCCGAGCAGCGCAGACGGAGATTCCCATGCACGAGACTCTTGTCATTCTGCAAACCTCGGGTTATGACGCATCCGGTTTTCAGGTATGGACTCTGTGCGTTTGGAAAGTCGGAGGAGAAAGTCGAGCGGGACAGCAGGCGGAACATCAGGCAGAACGACAGGCGGAACAACAGTGGGAATCGGCCCTGGTACTGAGTCTGATCTAGTGAGTCTGATCGGGTCAGTCTGAACCAGGATTATTTTTTGTCTTTATCAACTAAACAATTAGTTTCACCAAGGAGAAAAAGCACCATGAAGAGTTGGATCAAGTATTGCCAGGCAGCGCTCAACCGGCGCTTCCTAATTGCTTTGGCTGCGGTGGCGATGGTCGTGTCGCTCACAGCCTATGAATTTGACAATCCCGTCAGGGCAGCGGCGCCGGCAGCGGCCGCCGCGGCACTCGACGACAACAGCATCAGCGCGTTGCTTTCACTTGATCGCGCCATGGAAACCTTGGCCGCGCGCGTCACTCCGGCCATCGTCAACGTAACCGTTGTTTCCAAGAAGTCCGGCGTGGCTTCGAACCGAGCCGGCAACGGAGAAAACGGCGACAACAATGGCGACGACGATTCCAACGGCCTGCAGCAGTTCTTTGGAAAACAGTTCGGTCGCCAGTTCGGTTTCGGCCAGCATGGATTTGGCCAACAGATGGGCCCGCAATCCAACATTGAGCACGGTCTGGGCAGCGGTGTGATCATTTCGCCCGATGGCTACATCGTGACCAATAACCATGTCATTGACGGCGCAGTCGATATTCGCGTCACCATGACGGACCGGCGAATTCTGCCCGCGAAGCTTGTCGGGGCCGATCCTCTTACCGATCTTGCCGTCATCAAGATCGACGGGAGCAACCTGCCCAGCGTGCCTTTGGGAGATTCGACGCAACTGCATCCAGGACAAACTGTGCTGGCGTTCGGCAATCCTCTGGGATTCCGTTTCACCGTGACGCGCGGCATCGTGAGCGCGTTGAACCGTCCTAACCCTTACGCCGCGGACCGCCGTTCGCCCGGCGAATTTATCCAAACGGATGCGGCCATCAACCCCGGCAACTCCGGCGGACCGCTGGTCAACGCGCACGGCGAAGTCGTGGGCATCAACACTTTTCTGGTTTCCGAGACCGGCGGTTTTTCCGGCATGGGATTCGCTATTCCCGCGCAGATCGTGAAGCCTACTGTCGACAGTCTCATCAAGTACGGAAAAGTCAGTCACGGATTTATTGGGATCGGAATCAGTGACGTTACTCCCGATGAGGCGCAATTCTTCCACCTGAATAACGCTTCTGGAGCCGTCATCACGCAGGTCGAGCCGAACTCACCGGGCGCGAAAGCCGGGCTCAAGGTCGGTGACGTCATCACTGAACTCAACGGGAAAACCGTGAGCGATGCGGGTGCCCTGCAAGTCGAAGTCGGAGAACAGCAGCCCGGTACCACGCTGCATCTCAAAGCCCTGCGCGACGGCAAGGCGGTCGAAGTGCCGGTCACGCTGGAAGCGATGGGCAAAGGGGAGCGCGATAACCAGAGCGGCGACGCCAGTCACGGAAAGCCGCGTTGGGGCCTCGGCCTGGGAGACCTGACGCCCGATCTCCGGCAGCAACTGCAAGCCGGCGATGACGTTCACGGCGCCGTGATCGAGCAAGTCGCCCCCGGCAGTCCGGCCGATAACGCTGGTCTGCAGCAGGGTGAAGTGATCACGGAGGTGAACCGCCAGCCCGTGCATTCTGCCGCCGATGTGCAGAAGGCGCTTGCCAGCGTTCCCAAGGACAGCGATGCCCTGGTGCTGGTCTGGTCCAATGCCGGAAGCGCTTTCCTCGTCTTGCATCCCACGCAAGGCTAGGCTGACGTTTCGGCTGACGTTGCGATTTGAGGCGCGGGCAATTGCTCGCGCCTCAGCCTTTTTCTACGGAAAACGAAGCGATGAGGACGAGGCAGCCCTCAGGAAGTTGCAACGAGGGCGAAAGCGTCAATGCGGTGGAGTCTGGGTAGTGTCGGGCGGCTTGGGCGGCGGTGTTGACGCCTTGTCGTCCTTGAAAATCCCTGCGATCTTGCCCAAGATGCCCTTCTTCTTTTGCGGATCGTTTTGCGGATCTTGTCCGTTTGCCGGCTGCACGGGCGGCACGGGCTTCTGTCCGCCGCCAAAGAAGCGGGATAGGAATCCAGCCACTCCCGCCTGCTGATCACAAGTCTCGCGCGGCTCCGTGCCCGCCACGAAGGCCGCCGTGTAATCGTCCGGACAGTTTGACGTCGCCAGGCGGTTGGTGGCCTTATCGAGTTGCACGTCGACCACTCCAGTGGGCTGCGCGAATTCCTTCATGTTGGCATACTGCGGCAGCGCCGACGCCTTCTTCATGAACTCGGTCCAAATCGGCGCGGCCGTCATCGCCCCGGTGATTCGAAGATCGCTATAGTCGTCGTAACCCACCCAGACGATGCACAACAAATTCGAGGTGTATCCCGCGAACCAGCCATCGTGCGAACTGCCAGTCTTCCCCGCCGCCGGAAGAGTAAATCCGCGCAAACGAACTGCCGTATAACCGAGGCCGTTGTTGATCACGCCTTCCATCATGTTGGTCATGACGTAGGCAATTCGCGGATCGAGCACTTGCCGCTGGTCGGTCTTAAAATTCGCCACCACGTCGCCCTTGGCGTTGCGCACTGAATTCACCAGGATGGGCGACAGCCGTGTGCCATTGTTCGCGAACGACGTGTAAGCTCCCGCCATATCGAGCGGAGGCGCGTCATACGACCCCAGCGCCATGGCCGGCGTCGCCTTCACCGAAAGGATTCCCGCCGACTTCGCCAGCTCCGCCACCTTGTCGTAGCCCACTTCTTCAGCCACCTTAACCGTCGCGTTGTTCAGCGACATGGCCAGCGCATAACGAAGCGTGACTTCGCCGTGGTACTCCTCTTTATAGTTGCGCGGCTCGTAGATCTGATCTCCATAGGCGAAGCTCGAGGGCGCATCCGTCACCGTCGATGCCGGGGTGATCACCGTAGCTGAACCGTCGAGCGCCGTATTCATCGCGGCGGCATAGACGAACGGCTTGAAAATTGATCCCGTGGGCCGCCTCGACACGGCGTGATTCAGCTGGCTGAAACCGTAATCGCGCCCGCCCACCAGAGCCAGCACCGCGCCGGTGTGCGGATCGAGCACGACCATCGCGACTTGCGCCTGCGGACCGGGCGCCACGGTCGTCTCGATTTTCTTGCCCACCTTCACTTTCTTGGTGCGCATTTTTGTGACTTGGTCATCGACCAGCTTGATGCCCATCTCGACCGACTGCGCCGCCGCCTTCTGCAGATCAGGATCGAGCGTGGTGTAGATGCGATACGACTGATCGTTCAGCTCATGTTCGTTGAACCGGTTAATCAGCGTGTCGCGCACCATATCGACGAAATACGGCGCGTCGCTGGCCTCCACATTCGGAGGCGCCAGCTTCAACGGCGTGGCTTTTGCTTTCTCAGCCTGCTCCCGGGTAATGGCGTGGGTGTCGACCATCGAGTCGAGCACCAGATTGCGCCGCTCCAAGGCGCGCTCCGGATGCCGGTAGGGCGACAACCGGCTCGGCCCCTGGATGATCCCCGCCAGCAGCGCCGCCTCCGGCAGTGTGATGTCTTTCAAATCCTTATTGAAATACGCTTTCGAGGCCTCGGCAAATCCGCTGATGGCGAACGATCCGCGCTGCCCCAGGTTCACCCAATTGCCGTAGAACTCAAAAATCTGCTGCTTGCTGAACTTCTGTTCCATCTCCTCGGCGATCAGCATCTCGGTCAGCTTGCGCCGCACGGTTTTTTCCGGAGTCAGAAAGAAGCCGCGCGACAGCTGCATCGTGATCGTCGATCCGCCCTGCTCGTGCCGTTGCCGCGTCAGGTCGATCCATCCCGCCTCGAACATGCGGATGAAGTTCACTCCGCTATGCTCGAAGAATCGCCGGTCTTCGATCGCCAGCACCGCATCTACCATCACTTTCGGGATGTCCGAGTACTTCACGACCTGCCGCTTGGAGCGCTGCTCGGAATCGAACAACGCAGTCACCAGTTGCGGCTCTAACTCGTACGCCGAAAGCTCCGTGCCCCGGCTGACGATCTTCTCCACCTGTCCGTCCTGGATCGCAATGTGGGCCGCTTCCGGGCTGTGATAGCTTTCCGGCCCCGGCGTGATCTCGATCCCGTCGTTTACCAGGTGAAAAGTGCCCAGGGTCGACTGCCCGTCCTTGTCGGAATACCCCGCCCGGCGCAACAGCGCGGCGATTTCCTTAGCCTCCATCTGATCGCCGTCGTGCACCGTCCGCGGCAGGGCATAGATCTTGGCTGAATTGTTGAAGACCGGAGTGCGGAAGCGTTGCTCAATAATGCGGTCGTATCGGATGTAGAAGTAGCAGAAGGCTCCGCCCAGGCCAATCGCCACCACCAGAAAAACAACCAGCACGGCTCGAATGACCGGATCGCGCGGCAGCCCGCGCCAGCCTTTGCCGCCGTTGCCTCCGTTTTTCGGGATTTTGATCTTAATGGCCACGGTTTAATCCGAATCTCGACCTGACGCCTGCCGAAAAAACTCCCTGCTAGTCAGACGACTGGACGCGCCAAAAGGTTTGACTGGATGCTCGTCCCTCTTGGGCTTTCCTGCCGCCATTTTCTGCAAAACGCAATGTCAGGATGCGATGCTTCCATTGTACCGCCGCACCCGCCAACAAAAAGAGACCCGCAGTTCATGCGGGTCTCTAAGCTGTTACTAGCCAGGGAAGGGAGTTTCCCTCCGCTCAACCGGACCGAAACCGGTTACTGCGGATCGGTCACGGCGAAATACCCACCCGACGCGAGCGGCAAAGTGGCAACCGATTCCGTCAACCCTCCCGTGCCGGTAGTGGCGTTGACAACCCCAATCAAGGGAAGGACCCCGCCCGTGTTGCTGTACACGAACAGGTTGTCGCCGCTCTGGTCAAACTGTCCCCACGGCGAGGCCGTCACTCCACTGAAGGGCGATGCGGGCGCACCCGTAATCGCTGTCAAAGCTCCAAACGACACTCCAGCCGTAGTGTTCAAAGCGTAGCCTTCGATAGGGTTTGGTGTGCCGGTAGCATCCACGCTGAACGAGTACACAAAGCTCCCATTGCTGATGTTCGGCTGAACCGCCAGGTTGATGGGTGAGAATTGTGTCGTGAACGGCGAACCGCTCACTTCCGTCAGCGCTCCCGCAGTCGCCCCACTCTGCGTGATGCTGAAGACATGAATGCTGTTGTCCGCAATGCCGGTGATGCCAACTGAGTTGCCGCTGATCCCGATCATGAATTGACCCGTGGGATCGCCCTGCAGTTGCCAGATATTGAATGCAAACGGTGCCGCCACCAGCGTGAGTGCGCCCGTGGATTGGTTGATCGCGTAGGCGGCGACTTGCCCTCCGGTTCCCACAGGCCCTTGCGTGGCGTAGAGGTACAGGCCATGTCCGTCAATGGCGAGGTTCCAAGGCTGCAGGACACCACCCGCGGTGGACGTGACTGGCCCGGCCGTCAGAGCGCCCCCGGTGCCGATCTGAAAAGTGAGAATATCTTCGCCGGTTGCATCCGCGACGAAAAGAAACGTCCCATCCGGATTGACCGCTATTCCGGAAAAATTGACTCCGATGCTATTCGGAACCATCCCGCCGAGGGCAGCTATGGAGAACGGGCTGCCGTTGATCGGGGTTAGCAGGCCCGTATTGGCGATGGTCCAGCCGTAAAGCGCTTGGGTTTGGGGAAATATCCCGTAAAGATACTGCTTTTGCGCAATCACCAACTCTGAACTGGGATCGGCCGCAGGCACCGTCGGCAGCACCAGCCCAGTGATGTTTGCCAGCGACGGAACGGTGCTGTTGTATGCAATACCGTTGACCAAACCCGTCGTCTCCTCGATGTTGTAGGCCAAAGCCGTAGGCGTGGTTCCGCTGCCGCCACCACCGCCGCCGTTGCCCCCGCCCCCGCCAATTCCGCCTCCTGAGGGTGTGCACGACGAAGCGCCGAACGTGACCCGGCATCCGTAAGACTCGTTGCAACCGGACAGGAACATCGATGCCAGCACCGCCAGCAGTAAGCCGAGCAGCGCTCGAGCGTTGGTCTTCATGAACTGCCTCCACCTGAGCTTCACTGATTCGCGGCGAGCGCGTGAAGAAACTCTTAATCTAATTGCGATACTAGGTGGAAGGTAATGTGGCGACAAGGTTACGAATGTCACTGGCCCTGAGCAATACCTTGATATAGCAATTCTCGTAATTAATTGATCCTCGCAACTTAGTAGTTTGACGCCTTCGAGACGGGTACTGTTGCTTTGGAAAAAAACTTCTGCAATAACCCGAGCTTCATCTTCTTCAATTGCAAAATTACCCGATCACAAAATTACTCAATTCTTCCCGTGTGACTATCGGACCTGACCAATCGATTGCCTAGTAACCACACATTTCTCTTGCCTCCATTATTAGAAGCTGACAACATTCGAATTGGAATCAGCGGGGATTTTTCCAGGAGGATTTTCTCACGTGAAACGCACAAACATTCTGGCCGCAATGCTCGTCGCCCTGTCGCTCATCTCAACCGGATGTGGCACTTCTGATTATGTTCAGTCGGTCCAGCTCACATCGACTGGGGCAGACAACGGCGGCTTTTTCAATCTCGTAGGCGCCGACGGTACGCTTCAGCTACTCACCAGCACGGTCTACCACAGCGGCAAGACTGTTCCGGTTACGACCTCGGTCACTTACCAGGTCACGACCGTAGGCACTCAATACGACCAGACGACTCCCTTGCCGCCCTATGGCCCGACTACCGTACCGATCAACGCGACCGGCTTGATGACGGCCGTAGCGCCTCTGTGCACCTGGATCAACACTGCGCCAGCCGGCCAGCCAGCAATCTGGGAGTACACGGGATATTATCAAGTTACCGCGACCTACAACGGCATGGTGTCACAACCGGTCGCGATCGGCGTGGGCTCGATGGCCGACCCGAACTCCGCCGCCGGCGGCTGCGGTCCTTCGTAGACCTCTAGACTAGCGCCTGCTCCCCCGCAGACTTGCATCGTGAAATCCTCTGAAGCTGCGCGGCCATCCCGCGCAGCTTTCTCTTTGTTCACTCTCGTCTAGTCAAACCCCACCCGGAGCGGCTCCTTAGTCGCGAAGCGACGCCATTCATTAGCCCGCGCGTAAGTGTGGGGTAAAGGTATGAGCAGACAGCACTGGGTCCCGAAGGGGACGGACATGTCAAAGCCCGGCACGGCAGTGCCGACTGGAAGATGTTCAGTCGCGAAGCGACGGCATTCATTAGCCCCGCACGTAAGTGCGGGGTAAGGTTATGAGTGGACAGCACCGAGTCCCCGAAGGGGACGGCACCATTCGTCACGCCCGGTGCGCGACCGCTCTGAACTGCGCGCGAGACTTGAGTCTCAGAGGGAAAGCAGCAAAACCAAACTAAATAGGGTGGGCTTAGGACACACTAGGTACTAGGTACTGGCAACTGGACCTTCTACTTATTCCCACTAGTAGGATTGAAGTGCATATCGAAGGAGTATCCCGGAAGGTTGATAGGCACTGTGTAATCCGCCGCGACGTAAACCGCCATCAGGCCCGGCGTAAGGATCCGCTCCACCTTCACCTGCTTCTCACTGATCGGCAGGTCGTGCTCCCTGGCTTTGCGGAGCACGTCATTGCGCACGTCATCGTCGGTTTTTTGCGGATTCGCCCCTGCCATCATCGCAACCTGCCTGAGGTCGTCCTGAAAGCTGAAGTTCGCCATGATGGGCGGAGCCACCTGAAACAGGGCGATCACCACCAGAATAACTGCGGCAAATCCAAGCACTGCCTTGAAGGTTCCCATAGTCTGAAAACTGCGCCGGCCAGCCGGCGCATCTTTCAGGCCTTGGCTGGCAGCACTCCTTGAAAGTATTCCACTACCGCCGCGATCGTAACATCGCGTACTTCCCGAGTCGAGCGTAGAACCACTTCCACAGTACCTTCGGTAACCTTGTTTCCCACCGTGATTCTAAAGGGGATACCAACTAAGTCGGCATCTTTGAACTTGACTCCCGGCCGCTCATTGCGATCATCGAGCAGCACGTCGAATCCGGCAGCTTCCAGGCGCTTCGCAATGTCAATCGAGGCGGTCAGCACGCTCTCTTCTTTCACATTGACCGGAGTAACCACAATTTCGAACGGAGCAATCGCCGCCGGCAGCCAGAATCCATTCTCGTCGTTGCTCTGCTCCACCGCCGCCGTCAGAATGCGCTCAATTCCGATGCCATAGCTACCCATGATCGGAGTAACTTCCTTGCCGTTCTTGTCCAGCACCCGAGCTCCCATCGATTCCGAGTAGCGGTAGCCCAGCTTGAAGATGTGCCCAATCTCCACCGCCGTATCAATGCGCAGCGCGTTGCCGCATTTCGGACAACCTTCCCCCGCAGTGACCGCCCGCAGATCGGCATAAGCCGTAGGATGAAAATCTTTCCCCGGCGTCAGATTCTTGACGTGATAGTCCTCTTTATTCGCACCTGCAATCAGATTCGTGCGGCCTTCGAGGGCGTTGTCGACCAGCAGCAGGGGAAGCCCCGCATCTTTTTTCAAATCCTTAGCCCATTCAATCCCCACCGGCCCCAAATATCCCGCCGGAGACTTGAACAGCGCCTTGATCTCGGCTTCCTCCATGGGCCGGGTCGCAACCCCGACCGCAGCGTTGAACTTCGCTTCATTCAGTTGATGATCGCCGCGCATCAGCACCACGATCGCCCGCGACCCGGCTTTGCCCGTCTTCTCGTCTTTTTTATTCGACCCCGGCTTATCCCGCACCAGCTCATCCGCCGTGTAAGCCAGCGTTTTGATTTTGTTCTTGGGCGAGACTCCCAGAAAGCGCGCCACATCTTCAATCGTCTTCTGCCCCGGAGTGTGTACCTCGAGCGGCCTGCCATCCCCTGCAGCGGCAAGGTCAGCGACCGCCTCCAGCTTCGACGTAGCCTTCTCCATGTTCGCCGCGTAGTTGCACCCATCGCAGCTGACAATCTGGTCTTCTCCCGCCGGCGTCCGCACCATGAACTCGTGCGATTCCTTACCGCCCATCGCCCCCGAATCCGCCTCCACCACCATGTACTTCAATCCACAGCGGTCAAAGATGCGGCAGTAAGTGTCGTAATGCTTCTTGTAGGAAACATCCAGTCCCGCGGAATCAATGTCGAACGAGTATGCGTCCTTCATCATGAACTGCCGCACCCGCAGCAACCCGGACTTCGGCCTCGGCTCATCGCGAAACTTAGAGGCGATCTGGTACCAGATCTGCGGCAGTTGCTTGTAGCTGCGCAACTCTTTCAAGGCAATGGAAGTCATCACCTCTTCTTCCGTCATCCCCAGGCACATGTCGGCGCCCTTGCGGTCTTTCAGGCGAAACAGATTGTCGCCCATCAAGTCCCAGCGCCCGCTGGCCTCCCAAATCTCCCGCGGATGGAGCACCGGCAAATAAAACTCCTGCCCGATCCGGTCCATCTCCTGGCGCACGATGCCCATGATCTTGTTGAACGAGCGATTACCCAGAAAAAGATACGAGTAAATCCCCGCCGCCAGTTGTCGAATGTAGCCCGCCCGGACGAGAAACTTGTGGCTCGCAACTTCCGCGTCGGCGGGAGCCTCGCGCAGTGTAGGAATAAACAGCTCTGACCATCGATGCATAGAGTGAGTACCTGTGCCGAGTTGCGAGTACCGAGTGAAAGGCGCTCGCCGATCCCTGAGGGGAATCGATTATTGTAAATGATGGCGCGAACCAAGGCCGCGTGAGCAGGAATACTCCAGGGTTAACTCGGTACTAGGTACTAGCGACTCGGTACTGATTAGGAAGTCAGCCGCCGCAGAATCTCTTTCCCCAGCTTCTGCGTCTCCCCAAAGAACTTCTGATACTCGACAAACAACCGGTTCAGCTCCAACGCCTTGTCGGTCGAGGGATGCTTGCGCAGGATCATGTCGCGCACATGCACCGGATTTGGCAGGGTTGCGTCTTCGGTCAATTCTTCCAGCGCCGTATTGGGATCGTAGTGATACATAAAGGTATTGTAGCGCCGCTTCGTAGCGTCGCCGTCCCGGCGGCTGTCGGGTTGGCGTCCCGCCCACCCTGCCGACGCAGAGGAACAGCCGGCGAGACGCCGGCGCTACACTAACTCGGTGCTCCACAGATCGTGCAGATGCACAATTCCTTCCAGCTTGCCGCCGAGGTCGACCACCATCAACGACGTGATCTTCTTTTCTTCCATCAGCGCCAGCGCAGTGGCCGCAAACTCCCCAGCCCCAATCGTCCGGGGGGTCTTCGTCATGCACTCTCCCGCCGTCAGATCCATCACATCTTTCCCGCGTTTCTCGAGCAGCCGCCGCAAATCTCCATCGCTGATGATGCCCACCAGGCGCGCACCCTCCACGACTGCTGTCACCCCTAGCTTCTTGCGCGACATTTCATAAATCACGTCCGGCATCTTCGTGTGCCGACCAACCCGCGGCAGCGCATCGCCCGAGTGCATCAGCGACTCCACCCGCGCCAATCGCTTGCCCAGTTTCCCTCCCGGATGCAAGTTCGCAAAATCCTCTTCCTTGAACCCGCGCTTCTCGCTGAGAGTAACCGCCAGCGCATCGCCCAAAGCCAGCATCGTAGTGGTCGAAGCCGTGGGCGCCAGCCCGAGCGAGCAAGCCTCCTCGGCAATCGAGCAATCCAAAGCCACATCCGCCGCCGAAGCCAAAGTGGACGCAGGAGCCCGTGTGGAGCGGGCGCCCCCGCCCGCTGCTTTTGATTTTGACTTTGACTTTGACTTTCCCTTCCCTCCAGGTGAACCAACCTCAAAAATCGCATCCCCGGTCATAGCAATCAGCGGCACCCGCAGCCGCTTGATCGTCGCCAGCAACGCCAGAATCTCCTCCGTCTCCCCCGACGCCGAAAGCGCCAGCACCACGTCCCCGCGCACCACCATTCCCAAGTCCCCGTGCAGCGCCTCCACGGGATGCAGATACAACGCCGGGGTCCCCGTCGAACTCAGTGTAGCCGCAATCTTGCGCGCAATCAGCCCGCTCTTGCCCATCCCCGTAACTACCACGCGCCCCGCGCAGGAAAACATCAAGTCCACTGCCCGCTGAAACGCCGGTGCCATCCGCCCGCCGATACGGTTCGCCAGCGCGAGCAACGCTTCCGCCTCAATGCGCACGACGTTCTCGCCAATGTTCTTCATGGAAACGCGATCCTACCAGACGATTGAATTGAATAATTTTGTAATTTGGCAATCGGGTAAGTTGAAAACCAATCACTACGGTTTTCAAATTGCCAAACTACCAAATTACTGAATTGCCAAATTCACTAGAAGTGATCCTCGCTGCCCTGCGGCTGCACCGGCTTCTGGCCCAGCACGGCCAGCCCCTTGGCCTGGATCATCCGGTCCCACGGCCCCGCTTGCCAGTTGTCCCGCCCCTTCACCGGATGCTGCCACGGTGGCAACGCCACCATGAGATTTCGCGCCATCGAGTGCAGATAGGGCTCATACATCGACCGCAACTTGGTCAGCTTCCGCCGTGCTTCTTCCGTGCTTTGCAACTTCAATCCTGCGGCCGCCAGCGTATCCCGCAGTGTGTCAAAACCGGCGTCGGTCAACCGTTCCGGCGCTAGTGGATCGTAGCGGGCATTCACCGTCTGCGCCAGGTCGACGGACGCATGCCGCGCCATCGCAAATGTCACCCGCGCCTGCCCGGGATGAATGCCGTCAACGCCTGTGATCAGCAGCGAAGTCACATCCAGCATGGTCTGCAAAGTTCCCAGCCACGACGTGTTGCTATGCTGCGAACGAAAAAAACTCAACACCGGATAAGAAATGTGGCTCTCCAGCAACTCCCCCGCCCAGCGTTCCCAGTCGCGCAGACATCCATCAAGCACCATCTGGTCGATCTTTCCCGGATCCTCCGCAGTCCCAGCCAGCCGCACCAGCAACTCGGTCGCAGTCGGCGGCGATCCCGCGCGGGCATCGAGCATAGAGATCTGAATCTCCCGCCGCGAAAACGATGCGTAAACCACCGGAAGGTAGCCGATCACTACTCCGAGAAACGCAAAGCCCATCCCCGCTTCCAGCACTGAAAGGGCGCGAGCCAACTTCGAAGTCGGCACAATGTCGCCATACCCCAGCGTGAAAAACGTCTCCCCGCTGTGATAAATGATCCGGCCAAACGTGATGGGCTCATTACTCAGCTGTTCGTGCCCGCCAATGCCATATTGCAGCAGCGCAAACCCCATGATCAGGCTCACCGCCCAGAAAATCAGCAGCGTGATCAGCGACAGCGGCCCGAAGTATCCCAGAAAACTCTGCTGCAGTGAGGGCGTCTGGATGCGCCCCGCAAGGTTCTTCCACGGAATCCACGTGCGCCGCAAGAACCAAGCCGTCAGCTTGAACTGCCGCGTGACCCGCCGCGGCAGCACCACGGTTTCAAATGCATCCTGCAGCACCACGCAGATGATGACAATTCCAAAAATAATCGCCGGAATGCTGCCGTGAAAGGTAATGTCGGGATTCGCAATCGCAATCATGATGCGGAACGAAGGTTATCAGATTCGGGATCGCTTCGGCTTCGGGCTCACCCTACGGAAACTCGAAAGCCGGATGGAGGAGGCCTTCCAGTCCTGCGTTAGGGGCGAGCAATCGGGTCGGGCTTTAGCCCTGAGGTTCGCCACCGACCCTACTGCGGCTTAGCCGCCGGCGGAGGATTCTGCGCCGGTGGCGCAGTCGCGGGCGTCGTGCTTGGCGTCGTAGCCGGCTTCTTTACCGCCGGCTTCTTCTTCACCACAGGCTTCTTCGGCGGCGGCTCGCTATCGTCCACCACAGTTTTCTTCGGAGGCGCGACCGGAATCGCCGCCTGCGCCGTCTTCAGGTCCGCCCGCAGGCGCACAATCTCCTGTTCCTTCGACGCAGACAGGTTCTCCAGACGCTCCGCAATCTGTTTCCGCGTACCCTCAAAACTGTTCAGATCATTCGACAGCACCTGGAAGTCGTCCTTCGATCCGAACGCTCCCACCGCTTCCACTACGCTTCCCAGCACGTCGTACAGCGCGTCCAGATTCCGGTACAGCTTAAAGGTCGCCGGCACGTCTTCCGGAGCGTTGCGCACTTGCCCAATAATTTCCGGCAAGGCATTCTGCAGATTGCGCAGGATCGAATCCACGTTCCCCAGCGCCTGCTTCTTCGAGGCTCCGTCCGTCTTCCACCGTTCAATGCGCAGCTTCGCAAGGTCGGCCTGCGTTGCTTTGGAAGCCGCCTCCAGCTGCCCCAGCAACCCATTCAACTGCGTCACCGACTCATAAGAAACCGGCGCACCCTGTGGCGTTCCTGCCGAAGCAACCGCCCCCTGCACCGAATATTGTGGGACGCCATGATCAGGACCCGCAGGCGCCGCCGTCGGCGCAGCAGCCGCCTGTCCAAAGGCAGTCGCACTCCCGACCAGCGTGAACATGTAAGAACAGAGGATAAGTTTAGAGTTCATTGAGTCTGGAGCCGGCGGCGTCGTGCGTGCAACAGAATATCGACAACGCGAGGATACTACAAGCCGACTGACTCTTTCCGGGGGTTCTTCAAATCCGTGGCGAACCCTTGACCGCGATGATGCTTCTCGAATTGATCGAGGATTACTGCTGCACCTAAGCAGCGATAATGTGGTTTCGGACGGCATACTTGACCAGTTCGGCGTTGCTCTTGGTACCAAGCACTTCCATAATCCGATACTTGTGATAGGCCACTGTCCGGGTTGTCATGTGCAGAACGCCCCCGACTTCCTTCATCACCTTGCCTTCCGCCAGCAACTGCAGCACTTCACGCTGCCGATCCGTCAGGCGTTCCTCTTCGCTGACCAGTTTCTTGTTTTGCCAGCGCAACGAATCGATCGCGTCGCGCGACAAAGCCTTCGACAGATACGTTTTTCCCCGCAACGCCTCACGAACCGCCAGCACCATCTCGGCCGCGGCGCAGGTCTTCAACAGGTAACCCGAGGCTCCACAAGCGAAGGCTTCGGCGGCAACTTCAGGGTCGGAATTCATGGTGAGGTAAACCACTTTGACGGCGGGCAGCATTTGCTTCACCTGCCGCCCCGCATCAAGGCCATTCAGGATCGGCATAGCGATGTCGACCACAATGACATCCGGCTTCAGTTCGCTGACGGCACGCAGCAGGGCGCGACCGTCGCTTACGACTCCGACCACCTCAAATTCTGTTTCCAGCAGTCTCTTGCACAGCTCAGCTACCAGATTGTGGTCGTCGGCGATCAGAATGCGAGAGCGATTCGGCATTATCTTCTCCGTATTTTCTTGAGATGTCGGACTGTTCTTGCTTGAGTACAACCACTTGCAAGTCCATAACCTGTTGCCGGATTCATGCTGCGATGCCCCTCGCCAGCAGCTCCAGCTCGGTTGCTGGGGTGGTAAATTGCGAAAGCCCGCAAACCATGCAGACCCCCACCTTGGGGAAAAGCAAAACGCCCGGGTTATCAATATCCTTGAGGCCGCGGAAATGGATGTTTATCTCAGCCGTGAATTCCGCCTGGTTCTCCGGTTTACACGACAGGCACTTGCCCGCCCCTTCCTCGCTACTGCCGCCAACGGAGCGCATTATCATAAGCATCCTTCCTTTTCGATTCTGGCTTCAGATTCCAAATATTCTTCTATCTAGTAAGACGGAAAATCTGGGTCAGAACCGTAACGGGGTCAAGAAAAAAGATTGGATGGAATGAGGGTTTAGCGCTTTGCCCACGGCTGGGCTTCAGCCTCTCAAACGTGTAATGTATTCGTTCCAGGAGGTTTGGATGGCCCCGACGTCGACTCACGAGGTGACGCAGCTGCTGAAGGCCTGGACTACTGGAGACGAACAGGCCCTGGAAAAGCTCACGCCTTTAGTCTATGAGCAGTTGCATCGAGCGGCGCAGCACTACATGGCCGGACAACGATCCGGCCACATTCTGCAAGCGACTGCACTGGTCAACGAGGTTTACTTGCAGCTGATCGACTGCGGACAAATGAATTGGCAGGATCGGGCACATTTCTTCGCCATGTCTGCCCACTTGATGCGGCGAATTCTCATCGATTTTGCCCGCTCCCGCGGGAGCCAAAAAAGAGGCGGCGGAGCCCTTCAGATTTCCCTCGACGAGGCGCCGTCGGTGGGCAGCGAACCCGATCCGAACCTGGTTGCCCTGGATGACGCCCTGAAGGCACTGGCTGCGGTTGATGAAAGAGAAAGCAAAGTTGTAGAGCTACGATTCTTTGGTGGATTGAGCGTAAAAGAAACTGCCGAAGTGTTGAAAGTTTCAGAGGAAACGGTGCAGCGGGACTGGAGATTGGCAAAGATGTGGCTTCTGCGGGAGATGAGCAAGGGGAATCCAGGTGGAGCCTGAACTCTACCGTCGAGTCAAGGAACTATGTGACCGCGCCCTGGATCTCGACGAGAGTCGCCGCGCAGAATTCATCGCTCAATCCTGTGGCGATGATGAAGTACTTAGACGCGAAGTAGAGTCGCTGCTGGCGCATGAGAAAGCAGCCGAGCATTTCATTGATTCCCCGGCGCTGGAAGTTGCCGGCAAGATGGTTGCCAGCGAACCAGGAATAACAGATGGTGGGGCGAACCTGATTGGCAGCAAAGTCTCCCACTATCGCATTCTCGAGAAGCTCGGCAGCGGCGGCATGGGCGTCGTCTATAAGGCCGAAGACACTTCACTCGGTCGTTTCGTCGCCCTGAAATTTCTGCGCGACGCCATTTCCCGAGACCCGCAAGCTTTGGAGCGCTTCCGCCGTGAGGCCCGCGCGACCTCGGCCCTGAACCATCCCAATATCTGCACCATTCATGAAATCGCACAGCATGAGAGCCACTGGTTCATCGTCATGGAGTTCCTGGACGGTGTGACGTTGAAGCAGCGGATCGGTGAAAAACCGATCGAGGTCGAGGCCCTACTCGGTTTGGCAATTGCGATTGCCGATGCGTTGGATGCGGCGCACTCCGAAGGAATCATCCACCGGGATATCAAGCCTGCCAATATTTTTGTCACCAAGCGGGGGCACGCGAAGATTCTTGATTTCGGTCTGGCCAAGGTTACTTTCTCACGCAGCACGGGCAGCCGGATTGCCGCGCAGCCGGCGCAAAAGGCTTCCTTTGTCAGCCAGTCTACCCTGACCAGCCCCGGGACAGCGATGGGAACCGTAGCCTACATGTCGCCGGAGCAGGCGCGGGCGAAGGAGTTGGACGCGCGCACTGACCTGTTCTCGTTTGGGGCCGTGCTGTACGAGATGGCAACCGGCGAGTTGCCCTTTCGAGGAGACAGTACGGCAACTCTTTTCGATGCCATTCTGAACCACGCTCCAGTCGCTCCTGTGCGCTTGAATCCTGATCTTCCCGAGGAACTGGAAAGGATCATCAACCGGGCCCTGGAGAAAGACCGGGAGCTGCGGTATCAACACGCCTCTGACATGCGTTCCGAGTTGTTGCGAGTGAAGCGGCAAACCGAGACCGGGCAGGCCACCGCTCCAGGTTCTGGCAGAGCGCCGGCGTTGCCGGATACGGGCTCGACGGGGGCTGGCCAACCGCCGCGACCAGAATCCGGCTCCACGCCCGCGCCGAACCAACCTTCGTCAGCGAGCGCATTGAAAGTCGCGGACACCCAGGCTGCCCCTGGCAAGCTCTGGAAGGTTCTTGTCCCGGTCGCGGTGATCTTGGTCCTTGCAATCGCGGGCGTGTTCTATTTCCGATCGCGCCGGCCTGCGGCCCGTCTTACCGACAAAGATACCGTCATGCTTGCTGACTTTTCTAACTCTACTGGTGATCCTGTCTTCGATGACACGCTCAAACAGGCTCTCGCGATTCAGCTGCAGGAATCGCCATTTCTGAGTATCCTGCCTGAACGCAGCGTGCGCGAAACCCTGAAACTGATGGGTCGCTCGCCGGAGGTGCGCCTGACCGGAGACGTAGCTCAGGAAATCTGCCAGCGCACTGGAAGCAAGGCCGTGATTGCCGGTTCGATCGCAAGTCTCGGTAGCGAGTACGTGGTCGGTCTTAACGCAGAGGCGTGTCCCAGCGGGGCCAGGATTGCCATTGAGCAAGAGCAAGTGCCAAAGAAAGAGAATGTGCTGGATGCTCTTGATCACGCCACCGCTGGCCTGCGAAAGAGTCTCGGCGAATCGCTCAGTTCCATCCAGAACTTCGACACGCCGCTCGTACTAGGGACCACACCGTCGCTGGAAGCGTTGAAAATGTATTCTCTCGGTATGAAGGCGCTTACGGAGAAGGGAGATACCGCAGGCATTCCTTTCCTCAAGCGCGCGATTGACCTGGACCCTAATTTCGCCCTGGCTTATACCGGGCTGGCAGTGGCTTATGGAAATTTGCGGGAGACTGATTCGGCCAAGGAGAACTACCAGAAAGCCTATGATCTTCGGAGCCGCGTCAGCGTACGGGAAGATTACGTAATTTCAGCGTTTTACTACAACGACGTCACCGGCGACCTCGAAAAAGCGAATCAGACCTACGAGCTTTATTCGCAAGCCTATCCGCGGGTCTGGACAACTCATAACAATTTGGGAGGCAACTTCGCCGCTTTAGGGCAATGGGAAAAGGGGCTCAGCGAAACTCTGGAAGCCAACCGCTTAGCTCCCAACAGCGGCATTCCTTATGGAAATCTCGTTGAATACTACTGTCGCCTGAATCGGTTTGGCGAGGCAAAAGCGATTTACCAACAGGCGAAGGCTCACAATCTGGATGTGCCCGATCTACACATCTATCGATATGGCGTTGCCTTCCTCGAGGGTGATGCGCCGGAAATGCAACATCAGGCAGACTGGTTCGCCGGCAAACCTGGCTTGGAGGATATTTCCCTGTCCTTCCAGTCGGACACGGAAGCATTCTCCGGACATCTAGCCAAGGCCCGGGAGTTGTCACAGCGTGCCCTTGACTCAGCCCAACGTGCAAACGAAAAAGAGACCGCCGCGAAGCGGCAGTTGAACGACGCTTTGCGCCAAGCCGAGTTCGGCAATCTAGCGCAAGCGCGCAGCCAGACATCTGGCGCGTTGGCCCTATCTTCGGCACGCAGCGTACGCATTCTCGCCGCTCTCATCCTGGCACGGACTGGCGATACGGACCGCGCGCAGAAGATGGCGGATGAGTTGCAAATGCAAAATCCTCTGAATACAAAAATAAACGTCTACTGGGGACCCGTGATCCGCGCCGCGATCGAAATCAGCCGCAAGAATCCCCGGAAGGCCATCGAGATTCTGCAGGCGACAGTGCCATACGAGTTGGGCGTCCCCGGCCCCCTCCCTGGGATCGGAGCATTGCTGTATCCGGCGTACCTGCGAGGTCAAGCCGATCTGATGCTGCGGGAAGGAGGCGCGGCTGCCGGCGAATTCCAGAAGTTTCTCGACAACCGGTCGATGGTGATCAACTCACCGCTCGTCCCGCTAGCACGCCTGGAACTGGCCCGGGCGTATGCCATGCAACATGACGCCGCCAAGGCCAAGGCAGCCTATCAAGACTTTCTCACCCTCTGGAAAGACGCCGACCCCGATGTTCCCATCCTGAAGCAAGCCCAAGTTGAGTATGCGAAGTTGCCCTGAACTACCAGCGGAAGCGAACCGCAAGCTGGATGATGCGCGGCGTCACTTCTCCTGCCGGACCACCCAGCCCGTTGAAGTTCTTGGCCGCGTTAAACGAGACTCTCTGGAAGTTCGCCAGCGTGAGAGGCTGGCCGTTGGCGCCTAGGTACATGCCGGTGAAAGGGTTGAGGCAGCTCACGGCGCAGTTGAAGGTGGGATTCGGTGCCCCGTTCAGGGTGAGCGCCGGCAGCGGCAGCAGGCTCAGAACGTCGAAAGAGTTATTGAAAATGAAGCCCGGATTGTTGAAGAGGTTGAAGACGTCCATCTTCAGCTCCAGGCTGGTAGAGTTCCACTTCGGAATCCTCATCGCCTTGGTGAGCGAGATGTCGAACCGGTAGATCGCCAGACTTTGGCCCGCATTTCGCACCAGATTGCCATTGATGTATTGAAAGTCAACCGGCGTGCCTGTGAAGCTATCCACCGGACCAGACCCGCTCGCCCCCGCGGGCGCTGCAAACGTGGTCTGCAAAGCGGCGCAGTTGGTCACCCCCGCCGCAACACAAGCGGCCACGCCAGCTTGACCCACTTCCAGGTTCGTGCCCGAAATCGACCCAATGTTCGTGGCTACAAGAGCTCCCATCGGAGCTCCGGCGCAACCTGGCACCGACGATCCCTCCATGCAGATGTTCGGTCTCTGCATGGTCTCGCTGCCCAGATCCGTAAAATTTAGTCCTGTGAAGGACGCGTCGCCGGTCGAAACCGGATACGGCCGCCCGGATTGCAGCGTGCTCATCATGCCAAACGTCCAGTTATTCAGGATGGTGCGAGCAACCGGAACCTCGAAGAGATTGTTTGTGTCGGCAACGAAGTTGAAGTTGACCAGGTGACGAACATCATTTTGAGCGGAGGCGTTTTCCAGCGAAAGAGGCGCAAGTGGATTTCCCGGCTCCGACAGCCCGAAGAAGTCCTCTCCGTCAGACAGCGTATGCGACCAAACATAGTTGCCCTGGAACTGAACGTGGTGCGACAACCGCTTTACCGTCGTGATGACAAGCGCGTTGTACCCCGACTCGCGATCGCTGAAGACCTCACGGATAGGACCAAAGGCCGGGTCGGGAACTCCCGGCATATAAAAATAGCCGGCATGGGCAGGGTCTGCAATCGGCGTCGGGAAATTGATATCCTTTTCGCCGAACAGGCCGTGTGCAAACACGCCCTGGTACCCGACGCTATAAGTAAAGGAAGACCCGATCTGCCTCTGGAACACCAGCGAAGCCATGGTCACTTGCGGGTTCTTGAGGTTTGGCGATATCGGGCGGACTCGTCCGTAGTATCCCACCGGCTTGAAAAGCTCCAACAGAGCAGCACTCGGCCGGTTTGGATAAGCCGCAAGCACCTGCGCACCCGTCGTCATCCCGTCGCTACCGATCGTTCCCGCAGTGATGTTTTGCGTGAAAAGGGTGTTGCCGTCGAAAATCCGGGAATTTACGGTCACGTTGAGATCCACCAGTTCCGTGATTTTCCCGCCCGCGGCTCGAATCACAGACTTGCCAGGATCTCCGAAGAGCCGGTGCCCAATGCCATTCTCAAAACTTGGGCTCCATGCGATGCCCAGACGCGGCTGCCAGTTGGAGTTGTCCGATCCGCAGACGGGAATCAGACCATTCGACTGGAAGCACCCTCCCGGCACCCCCGGCTCAGGGACGGTTCCACCGGTGAATGCTCCATCCTCCTTGTCATAGCGCAATCCATAGTTCACGGTAATGTTGCGCCGGAACTGCCAGCTGTCTTGAGCGTAGATTCCATAGATATTGTCCGCAATGCTCACGGTGCCCGGTCCTAACCCGATGGTGAATTGCGACGGACACTGGCCGTCCGCTTGGGGAAAGAAGGAGTTGGTACAGGCGCCGCGGGCAAAGTTGGAGTATTCGCCGTAGTGAAACTGTTGATACAAAGCCTGGACGGGGAAATGGCTGATGTTGAAACCGAACTTGAAGGCGTGGCGACCCCGCACCCAGGAGAGATTGTCGATGTACTGGAAACGGTTCTGGTAATCGCCTTGCGGGCAGCAGTAGTCCGCCCCCACATATGCGTTAGGGAAGGCTTCTCCAGGTAAAGTGCTGACCGTCGGCGTCTGCAAAAGGAAGCGGTGCCAAAAAAACCGTCCCTCGTTGACCGTGTGAGTCGTCATTGTAGAAATCAGGCCGATGTTCAAGCCCGAGTCGTGAATGGTTGTGTTGACCAGGCCGCTCGGGTCGGTCGTCCCCGGCGGCGTATTCAGCAGAACGTTGGCCTGCGTATCGCGCTGCACGTTGTAACGCGCCGTCAGCAGGTGTTTCTCGGTGAGGTTAGCGTCAACTTTCACCGACCACAACAGTTCGCTCACGGGTTGATTAATAGTGATGCTATTTCCAAAAGGCAAAGAAGTTACCGGAGCACCCTGCTGCGTATCCTCAAGGCTCGTAAACCAGAACAATCGGTTCTTCACAAACGGCCCACCGGCCGTAAACCCATACTCGTGCTTGAAAAAGGGCGCGCGGCTCGTCGGATCGCTCAGGTTGTAGAAGTAGGTCGACGATTCCAGATTGGTTCCGCGGAAGTAGGCATGGAAGTCGCCGTGAAAGTCGTTGGTGCCCGACTTCGTGATGATGTTCAGGATGATACTTCCGGCCTGGCCGTACTCCGCATCGTAGTTGTTCGTGAGAACCTGAAATTCCTTTACCTCATCCACCGATGCGCCGAGCGCGTCGCGCGCAACCAGGATCTGCGCCTGATCCCACATATTCCCGCCGTCCACATTGATGGCCATGCCGCGGTCGTTCACGTTGCCCGGACCGACCAGGTCAGCGGAATCGCCTGTGTAGTCATATCTCACTCCCGGGGCTGCGACGGCCAAGCCCTCGAAATCGTTGGACACGCCACCGACCCCTGAGTAGGACGTCGTGGTCGGAAGATTCGCCACGCTCCTCTCGTCGATTACTGTGGAAACATCCGTTTTGGTCGTTTCGATGAGCGGTACTTCCGAGGTCACAGTCGCATACTGCTTCTCCCCGGCAGGCTTCATGTTGAAGTTGACGTCGCGTTGCTCGCCGACCCACAGATCCACGTTCTTCACTTCAACTCTGGCGAACGATCGGGCTTCGATGACGAAATCGTAAATGCCTGGCGGCAGGTCATCGAATCGATAGAGGCCGTCCTGGGTGGTTTGCGTGCTTCGGACGATACCCGTTTCCTGGTTAGTTGCGGTAACCGTGGCGCCTGCGACCGACGCTCCCTGCGGATCCTGCGCACGTCCCGCAAACATCGCAAAACCCGCACTCTGGCCGTATGCGCCTTGTGCGGCCAGCAACACCAACACTGCTATGGCTCCAATGAACGCTGTCCATTGCCAACTCGTGTAAATGCGATGCACAGATGGGAGGCCCAGCAGCGGCCGGCTTCTTACGCACTGGATCAGCATGCCTCGTTCCCCCCCAACGAGCGCCTGAGTATTGTACATTTGTCAACGCTTGTAAACAGCCGCTTACATTCAAAACCCTTAGCCGGCTGTCAATGAATGAAGTTTGCCGATGTAACGCTACTTGTGAGAATGCCTGCTAACATTGCCGCATGTTTAATTTTGGCAAACCAAAAACAGCAGGCGACTGGATCGTTCACATCGTGGGAGCCATCATCGCGATATTCCTGGTGTGGTGGATGCTTCGCGTGTACGTACTGTAAGAACGAAAGCACGACAAGCTAAGAACGCTAAGCAGGAGGCAATTCCGATGCGGCGTAGAGATTTTCTAAAAAGCACTGTCGCCGTCGCCGTAGCTGCAGAACTTGGAATCGGTAAAGCGCAGGCCAAGGTTCCCACACACAACTGGGGAAGCTACGACTTCGGCCCCGGTCCCCAGGTTACCGATCGCCTGAATCAGGGTCCGTTCCCGCAATACCCGCCGGATGCCGTCATTCCCACCGACGACGTGGTGATGACGACCACTTCTTCGGACGAAGTGGTTCCGAACTACGGCAAAGGATTGGTCACCTACATCACAGCCGACAGCGGCACCGACGAAATCAAGTCAGACAATATTCCGCAGGCCATCGAAGACCTGGTTCGATTTCCCCTGGGCCAGCAACTCTATATCCGCCCCACGTGGAGAGAAGTGCAGCCGCGCCCGGGACGCCTCGAGTTGCCCGACTACGTAAAACTCGTTCTCGACTTAGCGAAGAAGAATAACAAGCGCGTCGGATTGCGAATTCAGATGTGCGCTCCAGACTATAAGCACGAAGCGGCTCTCCCGGATTTTGTCCTCAACAAAGTTCCGAAAGTTGATCTGGTGAATGGTGCAGATCAGGAAGACGTCGCTGCGGGAAAACGATTTTTGGATAACCCGCATTCGAAGTACCAGCCCCGGTACGACGATCCTTTTTTTTCAGCAGTCATTCAAAGAACTGGTTGGCATGTTGGCCGCGGAATTCGATGGCAGCCCCCTCATCGAGTACATCGATACCTTCATGTATGGCTTCTGGGGTGAAGGGCACACCTGGCCATTCGCTAACAATCCTTTCCCCGATTACCAGACCGCCGAGCGCACCTGGATCCATATGCTTGACGTCCAGCTCGAAAACTTCAAGAAGACTCCTCTGCTGACCAACACTCAACCTGACTACAGCCGCGTCGGTAATTCCGAGATGCTGGACCGCACCGTCCGCAGCAACAATTGGATTCGCAGTGACACCATCTTCATCGAGAACGAACAGATTGAAGCGCTCAGCAATCGCCCACCCTGGACCGCGGCCCTGCTCGAGCAGGGGCTTCCAGGCAGGCCTCCAGATCCACGCCTCGCCGTTGAAGGAATATCCCCGGCCGAGAACATGATCGCTCACGTAATCGATGTCGGGGCGAATTACTGGTCGCTCTGGAACTTTCACCAGATCAGCGCCAAGAATCTGATGACCTACTACCAGGCGTATCCGGCAGCCTTCGACCAGATCAATCGCCGAATCGGCTACCGAGTGAGGCCGTCGTTTATCTGGAGCTATAAGGACGCCGGTACCCTGGGCTTGATCGTCGGCTTCGCCAACGATGGAATCGCGGGTGTTCCCGGCGTATTGCGGGTAACGGTCGAGACCCAGGACGGAAAGGTGCTTAAGAGCGGTTGTCTGGACGCCGGTTACCCGATACCCGGCAAGATTCGCCAGGCCCAGTTCGTGCTCCCAAACGTCGCCGAGTGGAAAGGATTGAAACTAAGAGCTGAGATTGAGGTAAAAGGAATGCGCTATCCCGTGCGCTGGGCCTGTCACCAGAAGTTAAACGACGACGGCTCACTCACCCTGCGCCCCAACCTCCGCCAGCAGGTCTAGGCTGCAGTGCTAATGAACCGTCAGCGATCGCTCCTGAGCTACAATCGCTCTAATGTTGGATTTTGAGTCAGCAAGGTTCAGGCGATCACTCGCCGAAACGGTCGGATGGTGCGCTATGCGATCGCTGGTCGCCAATCCCGCAGATTCAGATGCAACACGCAATCGTCGGGCTCTGTACGAACAGTCAGAACAGCAGATGCAGGAAGCAAGTGCGTCTGCATGCCAAAGTCGGCTTCGTCGGAAAATAACTGACACCAAACAATGGCATCAGGCAATGGCACTGTTGAAACAAGTTCGGGATTCGCTCGGTCCGATGGAGGACAGGCTACGAAGCTCCGCCTTGAAGCCAAGCTTCGCACTGAATGAGTTTGGCGCGAATGCTCCTTGGGCGGAAGCAGTGACGGAGGTCGTCAACAAAAGGTCGCAGTTTCTCAGCAAGACTTCGCCAGAGGAAGGCTTGGAACGTTCCACGAGTGGACGCCTGCTGCTCTACTACCCTCATGAGAACCTAGCATGCGGCGCTGCCAAAGTTAGCTCCAACGGATTCTTTGACGTGAACAACGTTCCACCTTGGGACATTTGGGTCGACTTCTCAGAACGCACCTTGGTGAGCTGGGTACCGCCGGCTTTCCTGGAAGCCGCACAAATGGGCATCGACGTGAACCCAGAGGGATGTATCAGCTGGCAGCCTAAGCCGTCCCTCAACCGAAATTAGACAATTTACACTTGCCACGTGGCTGTAATCTCGGATGGTACGGAATCGGGTAGGATAAGCACATGCGGAATGTCCGTTTATTTCTCGCTGTAGTCTGCCTGTCTGCATGCGTGACAGCACAAGCGCAGGAAAGCAAAACCAAAACCATAACAAAGATTGGCGCGTCAGCTGTATGGCAGCTACCGCCGACTTTCCTGGCCACCGCCCACGCTGCCTGTGACAAGTCATCCGGCGACGTCGAATGCCTGATTGGCCAGATGAAGAAGGCCGGCGCCCCAGCCGCCGCCACCAGCTTTACTCGCGAACTCTACAAGCAAAGCCACGGCGACTTCGGCATTATGACCGGTTTCCAGGGTGAAGGCCAGGTCTCCTTTGCCTGGATCACCTATCCTCTCCGCGCCAATACGAACTACGGTCTCTTGCTGGTCAATGGACAGCCGCCAATCGTCAATGTCGAAGATCTGAAGTTGCTCGACCGGAAGGCGATGGAACAGACTTCCCAGTATCAAGATCTCAAGGTTCAATTTCCCAAAGTCGATCTGTGGCCGGGCGATCGTGACGGAAAGATCTGGCCCAACTCGCAGACCGGGCTCGATGGCGGAGTGCAGTTTACCGTAGGCTATCCGTTGCTCAACGGTTGCCATGCCTGCGCGTCGGCTGGATTCGCCGTATTCAACTGGAATTTCGATGCCCAGGGAAAGTTCCTCGGAACCGCCTTCATGGGCCTGACCCCTCCGCCGCTACAGTAAGCAAGCAAAGAGACTTTCCGACCCGACTGACAAAATTGCCAGTATGAGCTGGACGTGTCCCCGTCCTAGCATCAAGTGTGACTCAACCCCCATCCGCCACCGGGCAAACCATCTCGCGCTACCGTGTCCTGGAGAAGCTCGGCAGCGGTGGCATGGGTGTGGTCTACAAAGCCCAGGACACCGAACTCGGCCGCTTCGTCGCGCTAAAGTTTCTGCCTGAGGATTCAGCCCAGGACCCAACCGCCCTCGAACGTTTTCGCCGCGAAGCCAGAGGCGCGTCCGCGCTCAATCACCCAAATATCTGCACCATCTACGAAATCGGAAATCACGACGGCCGCGCATTCATCGCCATGGAGTATCTCGATGGCGTAACCCTGAAATACCTGATCGCCGCCGGCATGCTGGATACGGACCGTACCATCGCTATCGCCATCGAGATTGCGGATGCGCTGGAAGCGGCTCACAGCGAAGGCATCATTCACCGCGACATCAAACCAGCCAACATCTTCATCACCAAGCGCGGACACGCCAAGATTCTTGACTTCGGTCTGGCCAAGGCTGTGCTCGGACCCAAAACCCCCAGCCAGATTGCCGCGGAGAAGACGCAATCAGCCTCCGACCTCGTCGAAAAACAACTCACCAGCCCAGGAACCGCGGCGGGAACGGTAGCCTACATGTCGCCGGAACAGGCGCGGGCCAAGGACTTAGACGCCCGCACCGATCTGTTCTCGTTCGGCGCGGTCTTGTACGAGATGGCGACCGGGAAACTGCCTTTTCGCGGAGACAGCACCGCGACTCTTTTTGATGCCATTCTGAACCGCGCTCCAGTCGCTCCGGTGCGACTGAATCCCGATCTCCCCGCCAAGTTAGAAGAGGTCATCAACAAGGCGCTGGAGAAGGACCGCAATCTGCGCTACCAGAGCGCGAAGGAGATCCGAGCGGATCTGCAACGACTCCAACGGGACATCGAGATGGGCCACGTGGTGGTGGCAACAGACATGGAAGCCGAAGCGGAGATGGACGATCCACAGACGGCCTCCGTTGTGATCCCCGCCCCAGTTCCCCGCCCTTCGACGGGCCGACAGAAGGTAGTCTCTTCGCCGGCAGTTCCGGCCAAGCCAGGATCCAAACCGAAGTGGCGGCGGAAACTTTTGCTTCCCGCAGCAGCTTTGGTGGTCGCAAGCGTGGTCGCTTCAGGTCTCTACTTCAGGTTTCATCCTCCAAAGCCGTTGACGGAGAAAGACACCATTGTGCTCGCCGACTTCACAAACACCACGGGAGAACCCGTGTTTGATGATGCACTGAAGCAGGGTTTGGCTATTCAGCTTGAACAGTCGCCATTTTTTAGCCTGATTTCCGAGCAGCGCGTCCGGCAGACTCTGGGCTTAATGGGCCGATTGCCCGATACTCGAATTACGCCATCGATTGCCCGAGAGCTTTGCCAAAGGGTCGGGGGGGCGGCAGAGCTGGAAGGGTCCATTGCGACCTTGGGGAGCGAGTATGTCTTGGGCCTCAGGGCGGTGAACTGTAGCACCGGCAGCTCCCTGGCGAAAGTTCAGACGACCGTCGACAACAAAGAGCAAGTGCTGAAAGCCCTCGACGAGAACGCGATCAAGTTGCGTCAGAAACTAGGCGAATCGCTCAGCTCCATCGAAAAATTCGGCACTCCGGTTGAACAAGCTACGACGCAATCGCTCGAAGCGCTGCAGTTCTACAGTCTGGGGCGAAGAATGATGGTGAGAAAGGGAGATTATCTGGCGGCAGTCCCGCTCTACCAAAAAGCCATCGCGGCGGACGAGAATTTTGCCATGGCCTACGCCTCTCTCGGAACGGCTTATCACAACCTTGGAGAGAAAAGCCTTGCGGCGGAGAACGCGAAGAAAGCCTTCGATCTCCGGCAGCAGGTGAGCGAGCCCGAGAAATACTACATCGAGTCTCACTACCATCACTACGCTACCGGCAACCTGGATGAATCGCGCAAAGTTTATGAACTCTGGGCGCAGACCTATCCACGGGAATTAGTTCCGACGGCGAACCTCGGTGTCGTATACCAGAGCCTCGGGCAATACGACAAAGCGGCTGAGGAATTCCATCAAGCCCTGCGCCTGGCCCCGGATGATGCCCTGACTTACAGCAACCTCGTAATTTCCTATATCTGCCTCAACCGGCTGAAAGAAGCTGGGGCGACCGCGGCAGAAGCCCAGGCGAAGGGTTACGATTCTGGCGATCTGCACCTGTATCTCTACGAGCTGGGTTTCTTGCAGCATGATGCCGCGAAGATGGCGCAGCAGGTAACCTGGGCAGGCGGCAAGGCGGGACAGGAGAGTATCTTACTGTACTTCGAAAGCAATACGGCTGCCTATTCCGGCCAGCTCAATAAGTCCCGGGAGCTCTCACGACAGGCAGTGGCGTCCGCGGTGCTGGCGGGCGAAAAAGATAGAGCGGCCGGCGCCGAAGCCACCATGGCGCTTTCCGAAGCGCTCCTCGGCGACAAAGCAGGCGCCCGAAAGCGCGCCACGGCAGCAGCGGCGCAGTCGAACGGGAGAGACGGGCAGTTTGCCGCGGCGCTGGCGCTGGCATTGACCGATGACTCTGCTGGCGCTCAGGCGATCGTGGAAACCATGGCGAAGCATTTTCCTGAAGATACGATTGTCCAATTCAATTACCTGCCGGCACTTCGCGCCCAGCTCGCTCTGAACCGGAACGACCCCGCAAAAGCTGTCGAGGCATTACAGGCCGCCGCTCCTTACGAACTGGGTATCGCCGGCAGTACCACGTTCTCCACCAATCTCTATCCGATTTATGTGCGAGGAGAAGCCTATCTAGCCGCGAAGCAAGGGGCGCTTGCTTTAGCTGAGTTCCAAAAAATCATGGATTGGCCCGGAGTTGTGATGAACGAGCCCATCGGCGCACTCGCCCATCTCGGTCTCGCCCGCGCCTACTTGTTGGAGGGAGATCCTGTCAAAACCCGCACCGCTTATCAAGATTTCCTGGCGCTCTGGAAAGACGCCGACCCCGACATCCCCATCCTGAAAGAAGCCAGGGCGGAGTACGCAAAACTCCAGTGATTTGAACAGCCCTTTTTGTCGAGGGGGCTTTGCGGTAACTGTCTTCAGCAGGGTTTGCACGCCTCGACCCGCCCATACTTCATTCACATCCGTGTAATCGAACTCCTGCCGGTTGGCGGATAGACCTCTTCCGACGATAATAGTCAAACGCAATCAAAACCAGCGCATCCAACTAGACGCATGACCCGCACAGCCAGAATTTCACCGAAGCCCAATCGCATCCTGCTGCTCACAGCCGTCCTCGCCGTGCTCGCGCTCGTTCTCCACGCCTCCGCCCAGGACCTCGCCCGCCGTCTCATCCTCAAAGACGGATCCTATCAACTGGTCACGAAGTACGAAATCAAAGGCGACCGCGTCCGCTACAAAAGCGCCGAACGCGACGAGTGGGAAGAACTTCCGTCCTCTTTAGTGGACTGGCCGGCCACCGAAAAGTACGAGAAAGACCGCGCCGCCTCCGCCATCCCCGAAGCCGCCACCGTCGACAAAGAAACCGACGCCGACCGCGCCGCCGAACTTTCCCACCTTCCCCAAGTCGCGCCGGGCCTGCGCCTTCCCGACGATTCCGGCGTCTTCCTGCTCGATAACTTTCAAGGCCAGCCGCAGTTGGTCGAAATGCAGCAAAGCGAGGGCGATGTCAACCAGAACAGCAAGGCAAATATCCTGCGCGGAGCCCTCAATCCCGCCGCCAGCCCCAAGCAGACCGTCGAACTCGAAGGCGAACACGCCGCCGTGCACGCTCACGTCGCCGTGCCCTCGATCTACATCAATGTCAATAATGATCCGGACGCGCCGCCCAGCGGCCAAACCGCCTCCGCCCAGCAGTCCCAGCCCAGCCTCGACGCTCCCCGCCCCGAACAGCGCCCCGAACAACAAGGTTCCGGGCGACAGCAGCCGCAACAGCCGCAGCAACCCGAGCAAGCCCTCGTTCCCTTCGATCGCTTCCGCATCGTCCACACCAAGGTTAAAAACGGCAAGCGCATCGTAGGCGATTTCAAGCGCGCCCCCAACGGCAAGATCAGCGCGGACCAGAATTTCGTGAAGACCACCATCGACCGCGTAAGCGGCGGCTGGCTCAAACTAACCCCCACCGAAAACCTAGCCCCCGGCGAATACGCCCTGATCGAGATGAAGGGCAACGAAGGCATGAACCTCTACGTCTGGGATTTCGGCATAAACCCCACAGGACCCGCGAATGCGAACCCATGGAAGCCGGATGCCAAGCCATCCGAGCCGGAGAAGAAACTGAGCAATTGAGCGATTCCGTGATTGGCCGTGGCTGTGGCAAGTTTTAAATTACAAAATTACCCGATTACAAAATTACAAATCTCACTTCATCACTCCCCGCTGCGCAATCCCAATATTGTCCCGGGTCGTGTTCTTCACCAGATACATCATCTCGTCCGCCTGCCGGATAATGTCATGCGCATCCCGCGCATCGTGTGGATAGGTAGCCAGCCCAATCGAAGCCCTAACATTCAAATTCAAGCCTTCATCGCGGCAAAAGCTGCTGGCCCGCAGCGCATCGCGCAACCGTTTCGCCACCACCAGCGCCTGATCTTTTCCGGTCTGCGGCAACAACACCACAAATTCGTCGCCGCCATAACGGTAGGCAAAGTCAATCAACCGCAGTTGTGCCTTCACCAGATAACCAATCTCCGCCAGCAGCTTGCTCCCAATCAGATGTCCGTGAGTATCGTTGACCGACTTGAAGTGATCAAGGTCGATAAACAAAACGCTGAACTCATACCCGAACCGCGACGACCGGTAAACCTCCGTCTCGAGAGTCTTATAAAGGTGCCGCGCGTTATAAAGCCCAGTGCAGTCGTCGGTGATCGTCAGTTCCTGGATCTTCTCCACCCAGCGCGCATTCTCGATCGCAATGGCGGCGTAGTCGCAAAGCGCCTGCAGGAAGAAAACTTCCGGCTCGTTGAATTGCGACATATCCACATTCACCAACTGGATCACGCCCAGTACACGCAGCCTCGATTTCAGCGGCACGCAGATCACCGAGTGCGTCTCCCACTGCGTCGCTTCATCAATACGCTTGGCAAACCGCGGATCGCTTTCCACGTCCGCCGAAATCACCTGCTCGCCATGCTTCGCCACCCATCCGGCAATGCCCTCGCCCACCTTCAGCCGGACATTCTTCAGCGCCTCGGCGGCGTCGCCCACCGCAATCGCAAAGTAAAGCTCATTGTGCTGCTCATCCACCATCAGCAACGACCATGTGTCAGGACGGAAGTACTCCGCCATCTTTTCCATGATGGTCTGCAGAATGGAGTCCAGATCCAGCGACGACGTAAGCGCCTTCGCCACGTCGTGAAAGATGGTCAGTTCCTGGCTCTGGCGCGTCAGTTGTGTGCCGGTGGCCTCGGGCATGCCTGATTCCCTGATCCTGATTTCTGGTCTCAAATCCCTTGATCTTCAGCTGGACGGAGTGACAGTTCCAAAAATTATAGGAGCGCACCGTCGCCGGGGCAATGAACGTTGGTAACCGGAACCCCTAAAGCCAACGCCATCCTGAATTTACCCAGTTACCGCCCAAGTGAGAACGGCCGCCTCAGGCCCATGTGGGGACGGCCGCCTCGGCCGTCCAGCCGAGCGCAGCGAGGCGCTCTTCTTCCGCCGCCCACAGCCAGCCTCGCACCTTTGGTTCACCGCCGGTTCCCACACCCCGCGCTGGCGTATCCTATAAGCACAATGCGAATCTCGACTTCCAACAAAATCACGATGGCACTCATGCTGGCAATGTTCTTTTCGACAGCCTTGCAAGCCCAATCCACCGCACCGCCCGACCCCAAATCCGTCTCCGTAATCGACGGCGGAATCGGCCCCTGCTCCGTCGACTTCACAGTAACGGATCCCGCCCAAGCACCCGTCTACGCCGCAAAAATCAGCGTCCACATCGCCTACGGATTCATGTACCTCAAAAAGCTCGACCTCGAAGTCGGCACCAACGCCAGCGGTAAAGCCCGCTTCGCCGGACTGCCCGAGCGCACCAAGCAAGGCCTCTTCTTCCGCGCCTCTGAAGCCGGCCGCGAAGGCTCAGCCTTCGTCGACCCCGCCAAAACCTGCAATGCAACCCTAACCATCACCCTGGAAAAGAAACCGCAATAAAGATCGCGTGGAGCGGACACTCCTGTCCGCTGCCTTTGACCTAAGATCTTGACTTGCCAGGCACAGGCACGAACCCTTGCGCAACCGTGGAAGAGCGGCGCTTCAGCGCCGCGTAAAGCGGTCAAAATCAAACTGGGGCTTCAGCCCCGAGGTACGCTAACCCTACGTAACCCCGATCCTCCAACCCCTCCTAGCATCCACCCCCACCTTCGCCTATGATTATTCTGCGGACGGAACCTACCCCGCCCGCCGGAGCCGGCCTTGGGTGCATTCGGAGAAAAACTTCGCAAGCAGCGCGAGCAGCAGGCCATGTCGCTCGATGCCATCTCCGAAACCACCAAAATCAGCACCCGGATGCTGCGCGCCCTCGAAGAGGAACACTTCGACCAACTTCCCGGCGGCGTCTTCAACAAAGGTTTCGTGCGCGCCTACGCCCGCCAGGTCGGACTCAACGAAGAAGAAGCCGTAGCCGACTACCTCACCGCGCTGCGCCAGACCCAACTCCAGGCCCACTCCCTTTCCCCGGATTTCCGCGGTCTTCCCAGCGACGACCGCCATGGCGACGACCGGCATGGTGATGATCTGGGTGGCCACAATATTTCCGCCAATGACGCCCGAAATAATCGCAGCCAGCCCCTTCCAGCAGGCGATCGCCGCAAACAGTCTCGCCGCAGCACAGATCGACACAAAGAAGATCGACACAAAGAAGATCGACACAAAGAAGATCGGCCCAAAGAAGATCGCCACAGAGAAGCTCGTCAGCCAGCCGATCGTCACAGACGAGAAGATCACAGCCCGAAAGATCTTTCTCCGTTGCCCGATTCCCCGAACCCCGGCCTCGCCGCCCAGCTTCCCTGGGGAAAACTAGCCGTCGCTTTGCTGCTCGTCACCTTCGCCCTGGCGCTCTGGAATTCTCGCCGCCACCGCGAGCCCGTAGCCGCGGCCCAGCCCGCACCTTCGTCTCCTCAATCTCCCGCGCCGCCGCAGCCCGTTTCCGCGCCCACGACGGCAAAAGCATCGCCCGCAAAAACATTGTCGCCCGGAAAGCTTTCCTCCGGAACCATCTCGACCGCACCCACAACCAACGCGTCCATAACCCAGCCCGCGTCGTCCGCATCTCCGCCACCCTTGAAAGCGGCGCCCACAGCGCCCGCCCAGCCCAACTCCACCGGCTCCGCTCCCGGGACTTCAGCGAACACGCCCCGCGCCAATCCCGCAAGCACAGTTGGCACTGCTTCTAATCCGGCGGCGAAACCGCCCGCCAGCTTCAGCCTGCTCATCCGCGCCGAGGAAAATACTTGGGTCTCCATCACCGCCGACGGCAAACCCGTAGCTCAGGAAACCCTGATCGCCCCCGCCCACACCTCCGTGCGAGCCATCGGCGAAGTCGTAGTCAAGACAGGAAACGCCGCCGGCATCAGCTTCCAGCTCAACGGCGAAGAAATCCCAGCCCAGGGCAACGAAGGCGAAGTCAAAACTTATGTCTTCAGCGCCGCCGGCTTTCGCATACTCCCGCAGGCGCAATCCCCCGCGGCTGTTCGCTAGACATTTCAGGCCAGCAATCGGGACTCGTCTAGTAAGGTGGAAGAGCGGCGCTTCAGCGCCGCGTAACGCATCCCCCGATCAATAAGGGCTTCAGCCCGCGAGTCGGCCGCAGTTGAGGTTCGTGCGGACACCCCAAAAGGTCACGGGAAAGGCTCGAAACCTGGCGAGTGAATGCCCAGCGCTGCCAGCGCCTCGTCCATCGTGCGCACGACTTCCAGCAACGGCCGCGTAGACTCTCCCAGCATCTGAAACATCCGGGCTAGACCAAATGCTACTGCGGTCGGGGCAACGATGACCCGAGGCCGGGTCGCATCAACCATGGCCGGCTCTTGCTTTGCCATCTCGCGTAGAAATGCCGAGGTTAGCGCAATCTCGGTAACGAATGAGAAGTCAATAATACCCGCCTTGGCACCGGTCGCCGTCGATTCCCTTCGCATCTTCGGGTAAAGCTCTGCCAGCAATTCATCCGTAAGCCGCCCCTCAACCCGGACCAGCAGGACCTTGTTCCCTGGATCGAACTCAAACCAGTACCCCATCTGCCCCGGACTTCCCTACCTGACTTGGAAAACGTCCCGGATTGTACACCCGCCCGGCGAGGGTTTGCCCGCGCACAGCCGGAGCTCCCGACCGACGTCTGGCCCACGCAAGCTGTCTGTTGGCTTGAGTAGAGCAGTTCCACCGGTCTCAGCAGACAAAATTCGCTACAATTTCCCATTTAACAAACAGGAAAGGTCGATCATGTCGAACGCACCAGAACAAACCCTGCTCGAAGCTCTGCTCGACTCCTGGGACCGCAACAACACAATCATGCTCAACCTGCTTCAAGCAATCCCGCAGGACGCCCTGGATCTCAGGGCAATGGAGAGCAGCCCATCCATCGCGCAACTCTTCACCCACCTCCACTACGTACGACTCGTTTTCATCTCCGAGGACGTCCCCGAGTTCGCAAGAGATCTCCCCAAGGAAGAGTGGGCGGTCGAGCATGACCGCGTCCGCATGGCACAGATGCTGAATGACAGCGCCAAAGCAGTGCGCGACGCGGTAAAGAGCAAGGTGGAGACAGGCCAGGAAATGGCCCTTCACTTCGACCACCCGATCCTCCTGCTTCAGCACTTGATCTGGCACGAGGGCTACCACCACGGCCAGATCAAGCTAGTGTTGAAGCTGGCAGGCCGCCCCCTAACAAATAAGGAAGCCGGCCCTCTAAGCTGGCGCGTCTGGATGCGCAAGAAATGATGCGCAAGAAATAAATCGGGTGGCCCCTTCAAGGCGGGGCGGCCCAGGCTTTCGATCTTTCTGGTACCACCAACACAGGGGTGCCCCGTTCCTTCGCGTTCTTTGCGAAGGGGTGGGTACCACGAACGCCTGCACCGGCGAAGCTACGCCACTCGATCCCTGAACGAAATCTCCGTCCAGCCTTCATTCAGCCGCACCGTCCCGGCTTCGCCAAAAAGATAGAAACGATAACTGCTCCACCGCCACTCCTCCGGTGCGCTGACCAGCCCTCGCTTCACCGGATTGCGATGCATATACCGCAGTTTCTCCACGCGCTTCTTCGTCGTCCATACGTTGAAGTCGTAGGACCGCGCCTGCCAGAACGCTCGGCCCTTGGGCTCGTCTCCAAACAGATCGCGTTGACGCGCGTTCCACCGTTTGCGCTTGGGCAACAAAGCGTGGGCCGTGCGCTGCTTCAACACTTGCATCACGGTCGAGGGAGTCCCAACTTCCGCTTCCGTCAAAAGCAGGCGAACATGTTCCGGCATCACGACATACCCGACGACCACGAAGCGATAACGCTCGCGAGTCTGTTCCAGAATCGTAAGGAAGGTATCGCGGCTGCGCGCGCTGCCCAGAAAAGGCAATCGCCGGTAGCACGAGCAAGTGATAAAGTGCAGGTGATGAGCGCCGTAGCTGCGATGCAGGCCGCCGGGCATAACAAACCCCATGGTACAGGCAGCATCGTGCCCGCCCTTGCCAAGAACGCAAGAGCGGGGCACCCACAGTTCCGGAACGGGAAAGAAAAACACGAGAAGCCAAGCCACCCGTCCGGGGGAACCGAGACGACATGCGCAGACTAAGACACATACCAGCCGGGATTTTCCTTGTAGTGTATTGGTGTCTTTCCGCTGTCGTGTTGTGGTGGTCCTACGACATCAGTTCCCAAATAAAGGGGGAGCACTACGAACGAGGTCAGGCCCTCAAACTCGTCGCGGAAATGGCATTGATTATCACAGTGCTGACTGCCCTTGCATGGGTTTTCACAGTCAAGTCTAACCCTGACACTTCGCCCCTGCGAGCGATTTGGGGAGCCACATGGCGAACCGGGGTGGCGTTATTTTCTTATTGGGCAGTGGTCTTTGGGTTCATGAATTTCTCGCCTAACCCGGTTCCTTTGCCAGACTCCTCATTCATTCCCTTGTTAGGGCACATCAACTCCCATTTCTTCTCGGAAGCTGGCTGGCTGTCGTACCTTCTGATGGTGGCTCCCATTATGACGCTTCTTTCCGGAGGACTCTACTGCGTTCACTCTCAGATGTCTAAGCCGCTCTGAACGCGCCCCTTCGTCGTCCATACGTTGAGACGGAAAACCCGTGCCCGGACAAACATTTTCCAGCAACTAGTCTGCATCACACCCCAGAGAGAACCGCAGAGCAGCACAAACTTCATTCATTCGCGCCGAACTAAGCCGGGCCACACGTTTCCCCAGGCGCTGTTGCGACACCGTAATTGCATTGTGCAGGTTCACCGCGCACGGGGACTTCATACCGTCCTCCTCGTTCAAAACAACCTCCGACGGCACGCCGCGAATGCTTGAGGTGACAGGCGCAACCGTGACTGTCGATAAATACGCAATGGCGCTGTCGCGTGTAAGCACGAGAGCCGGTCGCCTCTTGTCTGGCGCGGCAAACTGATAGAGCCGAACCTCGCCCCGGGCTATTCTTCCGGCCACGCCGCCTCCGACTCCCAACCCCGCTCTTCCGCGACGGCTTGCGACGGCCGCGAGTAGCCCTGGCGGTCGCGCTCTTCCCTGGCTCGCAGTTCCAACCGCTGGAGATGTTCCCGCAGGGCGTCGCGCACGAGAGCAGACCGGTTTCGCTTCGTGCGCTTCGCAGCCTGATCGGCGGCGTGTAACAGCTTCTTATCCAGCACAATTTGAACGATTTCCATATGTGGAATCTACTCCACAGTATACTCAACATAGAGGAAAATTCCAAAGCAAGCCATTGAACGGGTGGCCCACTCAAGCCGTCTTTTGGCGGGTGGCCCATCCTTTCGCGTTCTTTGCGAAAGGGTGGGCGCCACGAACCCCGGTGCCACGGAATAATGTCGTATCCCGCTCCCCTCCCCAATCCCCCCATCCACCCTGCTAAATCCGCTATTGAATTCATCCTGCGGCACTTAGCCCCAAAACCGTTGCGCGCCGGAAAGCCCTCTGTTAGCCTCTTTCGAGGACTTTCTCACGACGGATCTTGTTCCCGACTGATCCCAATAGTATGATCATTGCTTAGTCTCTCGTGTGATCCGAGTGACCGCGAGCCGTACCCCCTACCGTCGCCAGAAATAAGGTCCAAAGCAGTTTCCTAAGGAGAACAAATCTTGGCAGCATCGAAGAATCGCATTTTATTTACCTCCGAATCCGTAACCGAAGGCCATCCCGATAAGATCGCCGACCAGATTTCCGACGCCATCCTCGACGCCTGCCTGGCCGAAGATTCCGCCAGCCGCGTAGCCTGCGAAACCCTCACCGCCACCGGCCTCGTAGTCATCGCCGGAGAAATCACCACCAAAGCCTACGTCGATTTCCAGAATGTGGTCCGCGGCACCGTCGGCTCCATCGGCTACGACAACGCCGTCTACGGTTTCGACTGCAACACCTGCGCCGTAATCTCCACCATCAACAAACAGTCCGGCGACATAGCCCTAGGCGTAGACACCGGCGGCGCCGGCGACCAGGGCATGATGTTTGGTTATGCTTGTAGTGAGAATGAGGAGTTGATGCCTACTCCTATTTCGTTGGCGCATAAGTTGACTATGCGGCTGTCGCAGATGCGCAAGAACGGAACGCTTCCCTTCCTTCGTCCGGATGGAAAATCCCAGGTTACGGTTGAATATGATTCCAAGGGGAAGGTGCTGCGCGTGGATGCGGTTGTGATTTCCACGCAGCATGCTGAGACTGTTAGCAATGAGGAGTTGCGGGCGGGCATTCTCAAGCACGTGATTCAGGCTGTGATTCCTGCTCATCTGCTGGATGAAGATACCAAGTACCACATCAATCCCACCGGTCGCTTCGTCATCGGCGGGCCTATGGGTGACACCGGGCTTACCGGACGCAAGATCATCGTCGATACTTACGGCGGGATGGGGCGGCACGGCGGCGGTGCTTTCAGCGGCAAGGATCCGACCAAAGTCGACCGCTCGGCAGCTTACATGGCGCGACATATTGCGAAGAACATTGTTGCTGCCAAGCTGGCCGACCGTTGCGAAGTGCAACTGGCTTACGCAATTGGCGTGGCTGATCCTGTGAGCGTTCGCGTGGATACTTTCGGGACGGAGAAAGTGGATCCGGCGATTATTCCCGATCTGATTCGCGCGCACTTCAAGCTGACGCCGCGCGGAATTATTGATTCTTTGAACTTGCGACGGCCGATTTATAAGAAGACGGCGGCTTACGGGCACTTCGGACGCAACGATCCCGATTTCACGTGGGAAGCGACTGACAAGGCTGCGAAATTGGCTAGCGATGCTGGGGTGGGTGAGCCGGTGGCGGCGCGCAAGTAGCGGCTTCGGGCTTCGGCGGCCGGGCTTCGGTGTACGGGTGAGAAGCCCACTTCTCGCAAAAGACGCGAGAAGTGGGGCACCCTGATACGAACCTTGGAGCTGACCCAGGTTCAACTACGGAAATAGGCCGAAGGTGCCACTCCCCGAAGAGTATTTAGGCATGCTGAGCTTTCCCCCGAATCGTGTATTCTGAAAAAGTATTTTGAGCAATCAAACTAGCTAATCAAAACAGGGTCAGGTAACCAACCAAAATTTCTTAGCAGGAAAGCGCCACTGGAGGAGTATGTCGACAGCAGCACAGATTAATAGCGATATCAAGAGCCTGGAACTGGCCGAACTGGGCAAGAAGCGCATCGAGTGGGCGAACCAGTCCATGAAGGTGTTGCAGATTATCCGCAAAGAGTTCATCAAGAACCAGCCACTCAAAGGCATTCGGATCTCGGCGTGCCTGCACGTCACCGCGGAGACGGCGAACCTGGCCATCTGCCTGCGCGACGGCGGAGCCGACGTGGTGCTCTGCGCTTCGAATCCTCTCTCGACGCAGGATGACGTTTCCGCCAGCCTCGTCCGCGATCAGGCGATTCCGGTTTATGCCATCAAGGGTGAAGATAACGACACTTATTACAATCACATTCTCGCGGCCATCGATCACAAACCACACATCACCATGGACGATGGCGCCGACCTGGTCACCATCCTCCACACCAAGCGCACCGACGCTCTGGAAGGCGTGATCGGCGGCACCGAAGAAACGACGACTGGCGTGATCCGGCTGCGCGCGATGGCGAAAGAAGGCGTGCTGAAGTTCCCCATTGTTGCCGTAAACGACGCCGACACCAAGCATTTGTTTGACAACCGCTACGGCACCGGGCAGTCGACCATCGACGGCATCATCCGCGCCACCAACTTCCTGCTGGCCGGTTCGAAGTTCGTGGTCGCCGGCTACGGCTGGTGCGGCCGCGGACTGGCCAGCCGCGCGCGCGGCAACGGCGCCGAAGTCATCATTACCGAAGTCGATCCCACCAAGGCTCTCGAAGCCGTGATGGACGGCTTCCGCGTGATGTCGATGACCGAAGCGGCAAAACTCGGCGACGTGTTCTGCACTGTTACGGGCAACAAGAACGTGCTTGTCAAAGAACATTTCGATCTGATGAAGGATGGAGCCATCATTTCGAACTCCGGCCACTTCAATGTCGAAATTGATATTCCCGCGCTCGAAAAGATGTCGTCTTCGAAGCGCACCACGCGCGCTTTTGTTGACGAATACTCTTTGAAAGACGGCCGCAAGATCAATCTGCTCGGCGAAGGACGGCTGATCAATCTGGCTGCGGCTGAGGGACATCCCGCGTCGGTGATGGATATGAGCTTTGCCGACCAGGCGCTTTCGGTTGAGTACATGGTGAAGAATTTCAAGACGCTCGAGAAGAAGGTTTACCGCGTGCCGGATGAACTCGACAAGCGCGTTGCCAAACTGAAGCTGGAGTCGATGGGGATTAAGATTGACCGGTTGACTCCGGACCAGGAAGAGTATTTGGCGGGGTGGTCGGAAGGAACTTAGTGCAGTGGTCAGTGGTCAGTTTCTCGGCGGGGCGGCGTTTGCCGCCCCGTTTTTGTTTTTCAGGCACATAGCTACCTCTTGCTTTCTTCGGCGATCAGTTCCTCAGCTTCCTGGACACCGATGTTTCGCAGCCTCAAACCACCGTTCTGGTCTTCGTCGGCCACCTTGCGTATTCGTGCCACTCCCATGTCGGCGTTTGCGCGTTTATACCCATGACGCCTGACCTGCTCTTTCAGTTCTTCTTCAGATATCCTCTTTGGATAGACGCTGTATAGAATCAAGAGCGCGGCCTCCCGCGCGCTATTTGCTATATTTACGTACACGCGACCGTCGATTTCCTCCATGAATGGGTATTTCTTCTTTACGATGGCATCAACTACCATTCTTGCTTCGTCCAGGTTCATGCCCTTCTGTGAGTAACGAATCATTTCAGCGAGAATCCAAGAGCAAAGAGCGAGCACTGCAGAGGCATCCATCTCGTTCGCCTCTACCTCATCGGCGTCGTGGCGAGCGCCACGGTTGCTTGCAATTTCGTACACGAATCGGCAAGCGCGTGGAATTGTCACCCGTAACGAGTCTGGTAGGGCTACCTTCGTGTGGATCGTGTCCATTATTGTTCCCGCCTTGAATGCCCTTCCCGCCAACACGGTCTCGCCCGCTGCGTGCCAAAGAGCCTTCAACACGGCCTCCACAAATCGTCCTGCCTTTGTGTTTGCGTCCTCCCAATCGCCTCGTTGATAGTCGTCAACCATCCCACTAAAGTGGCGAACCGCCGCGTCGGCATGTCTCCCGGCGAGTCTGTCCTTTAGCATTTCGTTTGCGGTTCGGTCAGGCATTGAATATCCCCTTCCACCCCGGCAGGAGCACATACATTCCCGTTGTTGGCGAATCGACCCACTCGTGTTCCTTCGCTCTGATTGAGTGTGCCCCGTTCCACTTTCCCAGGAGCACCTTCATTTTCCCCCACTGCTTCTCGATCATCTTCAGAGGGATTTCCATCTTCTCGTCTCCTTTAGTCATGCGCGCGAGCAGGAGGGCGAATCTCTGCGGGCCGCCCATTCCGCGTGCGTGGTTCTTCACGAACGCCCTGATGGGAGAGGAGAAGTTGACTTTAGGAGCAGGGGCGAATTTTGATGTTGAGCCGTCCGCCTTGTTTCGGGCCGACTTCTGCGGTGCGACTTGGATCAGTTCGACCTGCCCTTGAAAAACGTTGCCCCTATCGTCGGTAATAGTAACGGCAGCTTTCATTTCGACCTCTTTTTCGGGGCACCTGCCCCGCTCTCCACGAAAAACGGATATTTCTGGATGTACTCGTAGCTGCCGCGTTTGCCGCGACGGGTCAGGTGGCCGGCTCGCTTTAAAGCCATGCCGAGTTCGGGATCAGAAAAATGGTTCCCCCTCTTCGCTAGACTCTCCTCGATGGGAGCCTTCTTCTTCACGCACGGAAGAATCCTACTTCCCACATGATTTTCAGAGCCTCGGTAGCAGTCTTGGCAACTCTTGCCTTGCTATTTGCCATATACCCATTTCCCTTCGTGCTTCTTCCGACGTAGCTCCCTCTTTTTCACCAGACCAAGGACGACACCTGAAAGGGAAGTAACAGGGTAGAGGTATCCCTTCTCCTCAAGTGCGCCCGCAATGTCTCCCAGCGCCTTTGGTTTTTCAAAGAAGCCCGCCTCCCTAAGTTCAATAATAAGATCGGACGCGCCCTCTCGTTTCTTCTCGCCCTTCCTTGCTGTCCTGGTCCTTGCTATCGCCTTCTTGGCTTGGTCTACTACGCTTGTTCTTTCATATGCCGCGAGAATGCTGGACACCTCGCTCTCGCTGCCCTCAACCGTGATCAACCCACCAGTCTTAGACTTAATGGTTGCTTTCGCCACTGTTCCCCCTCGCGTTATTACACAATATATCGACTATTATTGTGCCAACATCGCAGTCTCGCTGTCAAGGGGTGGCGGTTGAGCGTACCTCAGCGGCTGAAGCCGTGTTCCCTATTGGGCGCTGATGCGGCACGAGTGACTCGTGCCCTTCCCGACCCTGCCGCGATGCGGAGAAAGCCCCAAGGTGGTCGGGCCCGGATGAGAGTGTAGGGATCCTTCGACTGCGCATGCGGATTCGTAAGGCGAATCCGCATGCTTCGCTCAGGATGACAGGGCGTTTGGGGTGCGTCGGCGGCTGAAGCCGCGTTCCTACGGGGGCGCTTTACGCGGGATTCCACGGTCTGTGGGTGCGCCCTGCAAGGTCAAGATCAAGATCAAGGTCAAGATCAGGGTCAACATCAAGGTCAAGATCAAGGTCAAGATCGAGATCAAGGTCGAGGTCAAGATCGAGATCAAGGTCAAAGGCAGCGGGCGAGGGCGCCCGCTCCACATGATCTATGCGATGCGGGGGAGAACTCCCTGACGCGGTCGTGGTGCGGGTGGGCGCGTAGGGATCCTTCGACTGCGCATGCGGATTCGTAAGGCGAATCCGCATGCTTCGCTCAGGATGACAGGGCGTTTGGGGTGCCTGGCGGCTGAAGCCGCGTTCCTATGCGAGCGCTTTACGCGGCGCTGAAGCGCCGCTCTTCCAAGGTATCGCGGGGCCCGATGTTTCACCATCTGAAACATTCAAAGAGCAACGCTCACTTCATTTTAAAATTCTTCCTCCGTGTTCCCACGCCGGAACGAGCTTCGTTTCGCCGAGGACCCGCCGTCGAGGGTTCTCAGATTCCTGCGATTTATTGGGCAAGTCCGACTACGGCGAAATATACGATGGTGTATAGAACAACGGTTGCATCCATCGCCGCGCCGATTTTGAAGCCCTGTGCATATGCGTAGCTTCGGTTGGCCAGAACCAGATAAACCATGAAAGTTTTTTCAAATAAGCTGTAGATGAGAATCGGCTTTCGCCATTCGACTTTAACGGCGGCGACGATCATGAAGACGCCCATCAGGCCCACCATGATGCCCCAGTGCTGGGTGAGGATCGTGTAGTCCGGGACGAAGGGGATTTTTCCGGCGGTTTCCGTGGCCCACCGCGGCCAAAAGGCATAGAGGAATGCGGCAGCCGTTCCAATCCCAGTAATGACAAAGAACGGTGTGAACGTAAGCTCGAAAAAGCGTTTCATCTGAACTCCTCTGATCGGACGGTGAGCTCGGCACTCACCTGTTCTTGGTGTTGCCGCCGCCAATCGCCGAACATGAATTTCCTACGGCTGGCGCGGCGGCCCGATCAGCGGTGTGCGGACGGGTTTCGCCATGCCAAAGAAGACCGTTACGCCCTGGCCTGCGCAGAGCGTCGAGAGTGGTTCATCCACCGTGCCGAGACACGCCGGGTAGTACTGCCAGTTATTCGTGACCCACACATCTCCGGCCGGAGCGATGCCGACGTCGACCTGCATCTGCATGCCTCCACCTACATAGCCGCCGGGCGGCGAAATGGCGTCTCCTGTCTTTGCACCGGGCGGACAATGCTCGGTGCGGAAGCCACACAACTGCACGATCCCGGCTGATGAGGTCGTCAGGTTGGATATCCAGATGTTGTCGTTGCCATCGACAGATATGGCCCAGGGAGACGAGATCCCCTTGCCGGACACTGGCGAGAAGGAAGCCTGGCTTCCGTCGGGGCGGAATACCGTGATACTGCCTCCCGACTCGTATCCCGGCTTCTGCGAGGTCCAGGAATCAACCAGGACTCTGGCGAAAGCGTTCTCGCCCTTGAGTTTCTCCGCTGCAATGGCTTCCAGAATCTTCAAGTGTGAACGCTCCGAGCTGCCCGACCGGTTGCAAACCCAGACATTGCCCAGGCTATCGACCGCCAGACCGCTGCCGGACCAACCAGCTTTGAAGAACTCAAGCTTGCTCGGATCGGACGCGGGAAAACGGGTGACATTGTCGCTGAGAACGTTTGAGATCCATATGCGGTCCTGCTGGTCGATCGCGAGGTGGAACGGAGCGAGCAGCTTGCAGGGGTTCTTCAAGGGGTCGCCGGTTTTGTTCTGACAGAAGAATTGGACCTTGGTGGGATCGCCCTGGGGCATATAGATGACCTGGGCCTTCTCTATGTCCACCGCCCATATATCGCCCTTGGGAGTGGCAATGATGCCCTGCATCTGGCCGAGCTGGCCACCGAAGTTGTAACCGTCTGGCGGCGAGAGCGGCTTGCCAGTCTTATCGAACTCTACGATCGTGCGGGTCGCGTAGGTGGTACCCCACACGTTATCGTTCGCATCAATAGCCAGGCCGAAACCGATGCCTCCGACTCCTCCGCCGGTAAAGCCGAAGGTCATGGGCGACAATGGCTTTCCGTTGGGGGCAATCTTCGAGAGGTTACCGGACCATAAGGCATCCTGGTTTTGAGCACCGACGATGAAATTATCTCCAGCCCAGGCATTCCCCTCGCTGTCGAACATGAGCTTGCCTGGCCCGCTCATCCCACCGCCGGTAAACTTGAGCGGGAAAACCCAGGCGCTTGGAGCGAAGGTCAGGTAGGGCATGAAAGGCGTTGCTCGCAGAGGCTTGCCCTGCGGCACGGGATAGAAATAATTGAGCAGTTCGAAAACTTTGTCAGCCTGATGCGCGGGGTAGTGAACGATATTCTCAACGGCGACCAGCGTGTCTTTGGGGGAAGCGCCGGTGGGAGCCGTCGTCGCGCTGAAGAGACTGCTGCACGCATCGGACCTCACCAGCGTGACGCAACCGGCGAGTACGGTGGAAAGTGTGGCAAAGTTAGCCATTGTAGGCGTCTGGGTACTGTTAAGAGCGTCCTGAATGGTCGTGCCGTAGCCGCCGGTTTCCAGGTCGACAAAGTTTGGCACGTTGCTCACAGCAATGCGCAGAGCGAGCGGATTCCCCTTGATGGCGGTTCCGTCAATAAACTGCGAATGCGTTGCCACCGATGCCAAGGTGGTCATCTCGTTGATGACGACATGACGCGGGGGCTTGCTGCCCGCAACCGTCATCAACGCGATGGCGGGGTTGTCTCCGCCTCCGTGTGCCTTGGGGTCGCCACCAGTAGCTACAAGGTAGAGCACGGCGTCGCTCTGGGTCTCGCTGGCACTGATTTCAAAGTGGCCGGATTCGTTAGTCTTAGTCTGGGCGAGTTGCTTCGGCGCGTCTGCGGTTGCAGCCCACAGGGTTACCGTGGAGTTGGCGATCGGGGCACCTCCGCCAAGAACGCGACCTTCAATAACGTCAGCAGCGGAAGCCGACACCGCGCCGCAAAGGAGCGAGACGAAAAGCGCTCCCAGCGGGAATGATCGACGAATCGTTTTCAGCACCATTCTGTTCCTCCGTTGTTTCTTTGCCAATTCCACCGCAGGCGTCCGGGTTTAGGAACTGTCATTTGTCGCAGTCGACGACGGATTGCATTACAGGCCAGTTCAGGGTTTTTGTGCGAATGGCCGGAGGGGTAGCTGTTGAAATGAGGCGATTGCGCTCATTGGCGCTGAAGCGCTGCTCTTCCACGCTAAGGCAAGGGCCGTACGTGCGCCCTGAAAAATCACAAGTCAAGGTCAAGGTCGAAGGCAGCGGGCGGGGGCGCCCGCTCTACTCGGGCATGTCTACTAAAGTGGACTATACTTTCGTGGGCTTTACGGTCTTCCACCAGCGTGGGAAAGTGGGATAGGTTCCGAGAATTGCGCGGCCTTGGGGGCCGCGTTTTTCGTTGCGGCATAGGGCGGACAGCGGATTCCTCGCTCGCTCTCTCCGCGCTTTCGCGCGGCTGCGAGCGGCTCGGAATGACAAAGTTTATGGGTGACGGTCGTTTATTGAGGAGCGGTATGAAGAAAAATCGATTTGCTGGGACGAGGATCATCAAGAATTGCAAAAAGCGCGGGGAGTGGGTGGAGTTGGTGTTTGCGGTGCGGGCTATGGAGCTGGGGTTGCGGCTGGCGCGGCCTTGGGGGGAGTCTTCGGGATATGACTTTACGGTGGATCAGGGGGCGCGGATAGTGCGGGTGCAGGTGAAGTCCACGATATTCAAGGAGGGGGCCGAGGGATATTCGTGCACGCTGAAGGACAGCAAAGGTCCTTATAAGAAGAAGACGTTTGATTTTGTGGCGGCTTATGTGATTCCGGAGGATGTTTGGTTCGTCATCCCGGAGAAGGTGGTGCGGGGGATGTGGAGTGTGGGGCTTTATCCGAAGTTGGAGACGGCTAAGTATCGGGAGTATCAGGAAGCCTGGCATTTGCTGCGGGGAGAGACGCCGGGAAAGATCGATTGCATTCAGGCTTGTGCGGAGGACTTCCAGGAGTCCCCACTTCTCGCGAAGAACGCGAGAAATGGGGCACCCGGCCATCGGGAGAACGCCTTGACGCCGCTGAGAGCGAGACGAGTTTGCGGGGATTCCCTTCGGCTCCGCTCAGGGCAGGCTTCGACTACGCATGCGGATTCATGAAGCGAATCCGCATGCTCCGCTCAGGATGACAAGGGCTGCTGGCTGGCTGGCGTAGCGGGGGCGGCGGGCGCTGCAACGTCTCCGCCGCAATAGGGGCAGAATTTGTCGTCGTGGTCTATGCTGCGCTGGCAGTGGGGGCAGACCGGGCGCAGGCGGGTGCGGCAGCGAGGACAGTAGCTGAAGGCGGGCTCGACCTCGGCGTCGCATTGCGGGCAGTGCGCGATGCGCGGCTTGCGCAAGACAAAATAGAGGACGATCCCGAGGCCGTTGGGGACGAAGATGGCAATGAGGGTCCAAAGCAGGCGGCTCATGCTGCGGCGGCCGGCGTCCTGGTTGATATAGCCGATCAGGACGGCCCAGCAGCCGAGGACTGCTCCCGCGAGGAGTCCCAGCAGACAGCGGGTGACAAACGGAAACGGATGGCGATCCGTGGCCTCGAGGATCACAAAGGCCACGGCGACAGTCACGAGGACCGCTGTGTATAAGTAGTAGGCCCAGGGCGCAAGAATGCGGATCTCGTCTTTGTCCCTGGATCGCGTGGAAGTTGGATTGGGGTTTGTCATATTGAGTCTCCTGACTGCGTGCTTGGTCTCCGTAAGATCTCGTCGCCGGTTCTAGCCCTGGTAAGAATCGGGGCGATTGGGGAAGTGTCTATCCTTCTCCCTGGCCAGAAGCAGGATTGCCGCCAGCAGAGCTGGCATCATCCAGAAAACCAGGAAAGCTAGTTGCCAGATCGACGGCGCCAACTCGGCGCGCGCGCCTAACCATTCAAAGCCGCGCCAGAGAACGAATGTGCTGAGTAAGGCGCAAAGGGTCACGGCGGTGCAGCTGACCGCAACCAGCCGCAGGTGGTCGCGATGGCGTTGCAATTCCAGGGCGCGGCGGCGGACTCGGCTCTGCGTGGTCGAGACCAGGCTGCTCCCGGCGGCAACAGGGATCGCGCGCAAGCGGTGAATGGCCTCTGCGGCGTTTTCGGCGAAGGCGCGGCATGAGGCACAGCTTTCGAGGTGCGCTGCGAGCCACTCGTTCGACGACGGCTCGTCGGAAAGCCGCTCGGAGAGCCGGTCGGCGGCGGAGAGCGCCTGGGGATCGGCTAATGCAATCAGGCGGCGTGCTCGTTCATGCGCGTCGTCGTTGGTAGTGCGATTCTTGGTGCTGTTCACAGAGGCGCTCCTTTTAGCCACGGTTCGAGCGCGCTCAGACCGCGGTAGATTCTGGATTTCACGGTTCCCAGGGGCACGTGCGCCACGGTTGCGATCTCTTCGAGTGACATCCCCTCTTGAAAACGAAGCACCAGCGCTTCCCGGTACTCGGCGGGGAGATGTTGCATGCCGGCCGCAATGTGTTCGTTCTGCTCGCGCTGCAGGGTCAGATCAAAAGCCGAGGCTTGTCCGGTCTCCGGCAGATCGAAGGGAGCGGGGGCATCCTTATCTTTATCTCTATCATTCATCAAACCGTCGAGGCTGGCAGGCTGTTTGCGGCGCATGTGATCGATTGCCAGATTGCGGGCGACGGTGAAGAGCCAGGTGCTGAAAGCGTATTTCTCGTTGAACTGGTGCCCGCGCTCCAGCACGCGGATCCAGGTTTCCTGAAAAAGGTCTTCGGCCAATTCGCGGCGCCCGGTCAGGTGCATGAGGTAGCGGAGCAGGCGATGCTGGTATTGCTCGATCAGCCGGTCGAGTAAGTCAGGATCTCGACGCCGAAGCCCACGAGCGATCTCGCTGCTTTCTTGTGCCATCGAGCTTTCGAAATAAAAGGCAGCCGCGTTCATACTATTCATTAATACGGGGACAGGGAGAAAAAAGACGCAAGCGATCGCGGAGGGGGCTCGACCGTCCTAAGACATTGAAAGGAAACGAGCTCGCGGCGGGAAATTACGGGTCACCGCTGCGACAAAACGGGGACGGCTTGCGCCGTCCCCGTTCAGCGTTGGGGGGGTCAAACAAACTTTATAGGTCTCCGGGACAGCTTGCGCCGTCCCGGAGACCGCCACGGGGGAGGCCCGCGTATCCGAAGAGTGCTTTCCTTCGGAATGTCTTAGAACGTAATTCGCTTTAGTAGCGGCCCTGATCGACCCACAGGCGAACCTGATCTTCGACGGAAAAACGGCTGGTGGGTGAACTGGCGAACTTTGACTCGAGAGCAAAGGCGTGGGCTTCCAGCGGCACCGAAAAATGAATCTTAGTCTGCACGAAGCCGCGCACGAAGATTTCGCTGTAGCGCTCCTGTCCCAGGATTTCGAACTGGACGGCATGCACCAGGCCGTGAAACAGGGCGCGCTCGGTGATCTTTTCGTTGAACACCACCACATCGAGAAAAGTCAGGGAGTGCATGTGCGTGACTTCGGGCAGGTTCACGAATCCCATGGCCCGGTATTCCTCATAAAAAGAGGGATTAGGGACGCGCGCTCCCTTGAGTTCGACGACGCGCACGCGATCGAGCAGCGCCGCCGAAAAATAAGGCCACATGAGAGCTTTTTCGTGATTGCTGAGGGGCACGGCCAAGGCCATGTAGTGTTCGCGCTGTTCCCGGAAATATCCGGAAACCCGCTTCACGGCCTCAACGATCTGCTCTTCGGTGACGCGGGTTAAAGGCTCAGAAGCGGCCTCGACGGCGGGAATCTTCTTTTCGATGGAGGAGTAATACTCACTCAGCGCCGCCGCCGACTGCACCGACTTGCGCAGAATATCGCGCTGCCCAAAGCGAGCCAAATCGTCCGCCGAAAACCGCAACCGCAACTGGTGTGTGGCACAGTGGGCGCTTAGAAGCTCCAGCTGGGCGTGCTGGAGTTCTGAATTCATTTGAGCAATAGAAAGCCTATCGTCAGGGTTATCCCAAGAATACATCTTTTGTATCGACTCCTGAAAGACCGCAGAATGGGGCCCGAGTGTTGATAATTTATACATTGTTATGTTTACGATGTCAACATAATTTGCGGATTGACAAACTTTGGTAACATGCTGGAACCGCGGGTCATCTATTCTCTGTACATTGTTATGTCTACGATGTATACATAATCGTTCGAGGACGTTTTCCCTGGAGGAAAGCACGTGCCGCGACCACCGAACCCTGACCTGGAAGGCAAAATCCTGGATGCCGCGCAGAAGCTGTGGAAAAAAGGAGGGGAGAAGGCGCTGACGATGCGGACGGTGGCGCGGGGGGCGGGGACGAACACGCCGGCGGTGTACCGGAGGTTTCGCGACCGGGAAGACATTCTGCGGGGGTTGATACAGCGCATCCGGTGGGAGATTGCGGCAACGCTGGATGCGGCGGGCTCTCCCGAAGAAGGGTGCGAACGGTATCTCGAGTACGCGCTGAGCCATCCGCGGGAGTACGAGCTGTTTTATCAATACAATTACGAACTTTATTACTCGCCCCGCGCCAAGCGCACCGGGGTTAAGGTCGTGGGGCAGCCGGCAAAAGATGCGATGCGACGGAAGTTGACGCTAAAGCTGGGCGGGGCGCCTGACGATCATGAGCGCCTGCTTACGGCGTTGTGGATGACGGTGCACGGGGCGGCGATGCTGATGATTGAGAAGACGATCCGGCCCGAGGATGCGGAGGAAGCTCGGTCGATCTTTACGGCGACGGTGGCGGCGATGCTGGGGGCTGGCGGGGTGTGAGCGAGTACCTGGTACCCAGTACCTAGTACCTAGTACCTAGTACCTAGCCTTTACGCGGCGCTGAAGCCCGCTCTTCCACGGTTGTGCCGGCGTTGCGGGGTGCCGTCCCCTTCGGGGACTCGGTTCTTCCACCTTACCTTACCCCGCACTTACGTGCGGGGCTAATGAATGCCGTCGCTTCGCGACTTCGAGCATCGCGGGATGGCGCCGCTTTCGCAACTTTCGTGACGCGACGTACTCTTACACGACGCAACCCTTCGCTGATTTGGACACGAAAAACCGTTTTGCGATTGCAGTTTTCTGCATGAAGGTGGACACGGTCTTCGAGTATAATTCGCGGCACTCGGGCGGGATGTGTTGTATCTGACCCCAGAATCGACACAGAAAATGGAGAGACGCGCGCGGCGCAGGGAGAACGCAGGTGTGATTCCTCTCACTTGTTTTCGTTCGGCGTTTGTGGCCGTCCTCGGAGGCAATCGATAATGCGAGTTCATCAGCAGGCGGGCAGTGAGCTACGCGAGCGGTGGTACCGATTGGATGTTCGGTGGGGTCGGAGAGCAAGACGCGCAATTTTGGTTCTCGCAGGGTTGGTGTTGCTGGCGTCGTGGGCGATGGGACAATCAACCGGCCGGCTGAATGGAAGCGTTACCGATCCGTCGGGCGCAAGTGTTGCCAACGCGAAGATTACTTTGACCAACCCGGCGACCGGGTTGCAGCGGACTGCCACCAGCAGCGAGGCAGGGCTCTACCAGTTCCTGGACGTGCCTCCTGGAGACTACCGGCTGGAGGCAACGGCGAGCGGCTTTGCGAAATATCAGGTGGCGAAGATCGCGCTGGTTGTCAGCACGCCCACCACGCTCTTGATTCGGTTGCAGGTGGCTGGTGCGACGCAAACGGTAACTGTGGAAGGAGAAGCGCCGCTTATCAATCGAACGGACGCATCGCTGGGCAACGTTTTCGAGCAAGACCAAATCGCGGAATTGCCGATTGCCGACCGCAACGTAGTTCAGTTGTTGAGTCTGCAGCCCGGTGTGACGTACATGGGCCAACAGAGTACGTCGCTGCAGGATACGGACACGCGGAGCGGCGCGGTGAACGGGGTACGGAGTGACCAATCGAACGTCACGCTCGATGGCATCGGGGTCAACGACCAGAATAATGGATATGCTTTTACCAGCGTGTTGAATGTGCCGCCCGACTCGGTGGAGGAATTCAGGGTGACCACGGCGAACTCCGATGCCGATTCGGGGTATTCCAGCGGAGCGCAGGTGGCGCTGGTGACCAAGAGCGGCACCAACAACTTTCACGGTTCGGTATACGAATATAACCGCAATACTATTTTCAGTGCCAACGATCCATTCCTGAAAAACTCCCAGTTAAGCAGCGGCGAATGGAACACTGCGCCGAAGCTGCTGCGCAATCTCTTCGGGGCTACGCTCGGAGGGCCGGTCTGGAAGAACCGGGTCTTTTTCTTTTCCAACTATGAAGGGCGGCGTGACGCACAGGGTACCAGCGTATTGCGGGACGTCCCGAGCACGGCGCTGCAGAATGGCGTTCTGCAGTACCAATGTCAGGTAAACGCGGACGGCAGTCTGGACACAAAGGATTGTCCCGGCGGTACAGTCAACGGGATCACTGGCGTTCAGCCCGGCTACTACGCGCTAGGGCCGACCCAAATCACCGCGATGGACCCTCTCCACATCGGACCGAGTGCGGCGATCGAGAGCCTGCTCAACCAATACCCAACGGCGAATGAAAATGCGGGCGATGGCTTGAACATTCTGGGATACCGATTTTCCTCGAATGCGGATTCGAGCTACAACACTTACCTTACCCGGCTCGATTACAACATTACGGCTAGTGGATCGGAAACCCTGTTTTGGCGCGGAGAAATGCAAAATTTTAAGGAGCCTGGATTGCAGCAGTTTCCCGGCCAGTCCGCTTCTACGACCTTTCTGGACGACAGCAAGGGAATGACGGTGGGACTCACTTCGCTGATCTCCCCCACGCTGATCAACAGTTTTCGCTGGGGCTACATCCGGCAGGGAACGAATAACGCCGGTACGTCGCAGTATCCGGCAGTTGAGTTGACTAACCTCGACTACCTTATTCCTTTCACTCGCTCGATCATTACGTTTGTGCCCAACAACCAGTTTACCGAGAACTTGAAGTGGACGCGGAAGAACCACACGTTTGAGTTTGGGGGCGATTTCTTTGTGATTCGCAACAACAGCACCAGTTACGCCAACTCGTTCTCCGACGTTCAGACCAACCCGGTTTATCTGAACACGGGCGGAATCGCCAACACCCCGAGTCCGCTTGATCCGTTCAACAATGGCTATCCGGCAGTGGACAGCAACTTCGGACCGAACTATGACGCGGCGGCGGCAATCCTGTTAGGAATTTTCGCCGAGGGTGACGGCAAATATAATTTCACGCGCAGTGGCACCGCTCTAGCACAGGGCACGCCGATCAAGCGCCGTTACGCCATCAACGACTATGAGTTCTATGGGGCGGATACGTGGCGGATGACGCCTCGGTTGACGGTGACCTACGGGCTGCGGTGGGTGCTGGAAGCTCCGCCTTACGAAACCAATGGATATCAGGTCGCACCTTGCGTGGAGGCTGCTGGGGGTGGCTGCACCAATCAAAACGTCGCGGACTGGTTCAACCACACGGCGCAATTGGCCTCGCAGGGGATGCCGGCCAACAACGCGGGAGAGATTTCATTTATCCTCGGCGGACCCAAAAATAATGGTCCGGGCTTGTGGAACTGGGATCACAAGGATTTCTCACCGCGGATCGCCGTGGCCTGGGCGCCAGACACGGGCGACGGGTGGGCCTCAAGGATTCTGGGAAAGAAAGACCAGTTCACGATTCGCGGCGGCTACGGCATCATGTACGACCACTTCGGCATTCCCATCGTCAACAGCTTTGACCAGAACGGCTCGTTCGGCCTCTCCACCCAGCTCGGAAATCCCGCCGGAGTGGTGACGGTTGCGAATGCTCCACGCTTCACCTGCCTGGTTCCGGGAACGCCGGGCCAGTCGTGCCTGCCGACTCCGTGCGCGAATCTAAATGATCCGGGCTGCCTGCTCGGACCTACGCCGACGGGCGGTTTCCCGGTTACTCCAAGCAATACCGCATTCGCCATCAACTGGGGGCTGGACCAGACTTTAAAGACTCCTTACACGCACGTGTTCAATTTCTCGCTGTCGCGCCAGCTCACGTCCCGATCATCGCTTCAGATTGCCTATGTGGGCACTGTTTCCCGGCGTCTCCCAATGCAGGTTGATCTTGCCATGCCCGCCAATTTGACGGACCCATCGTCCAAGACCACGTATTTTCAGTCGGCGACGATCCTCTCCAAGGCGGCCGCCGCCGGGACAACGGTCAACTCGATCCAGCCTGTTCCATTCTTCGAGAATATGTTTCCAGCCTGGGCGGGCGCCACCATTCAGGGTCTTATAGGTCAGAATAACCAGAGCCCCACAAACCCTGCCGGCGATCTTTGCGCGCCCAATAACGGAGCCTTACCGGCAAATCCAACGGCCACGCAAAATGTGTACCAGCTGTGGAATTGTTTCCCGCATAACGAAACGTTCTCGCTGTTCCAAATGGATTTGCCCGACTCCATTACAGGCTTGAGCCCAGCGCTTCCGAACAGCAAGAACGGGCCGTACAGCTTTTTTCATGATCAGTTCGCTTCGCTTTACGCCTGGCGCAACATCGGTACCTCCGACTACAACGCTCTGCAGGTGACCTACACAGCACGCTGGGGAAGCAACCTGCAGGGGCAATTTAACTACACATTTTCGAAATCGCTGGATGAGGCTTCGGCGGCCGAACGCGTTGGTCCCTATGAAGGAACTGGGGGAACGGGCAACGACCTGAACGGCGGCGGCATTGTGATCAATTCCTGGGATCCGCTGTCTCTGCGCGGGCTTTCAGATTTCAACGCCTTCCACCAGGTCAACGCAAATCTGGTCTATCGTCTGCCCTTCGGCAAAGGCCAGAGGATGCTGGCGAGCGCGAGCCCGGCGCTGAATGCGTTAGTTGGCGGATGGCACGTCTCAAGCGTGTTGCGCTGGACGAGCGGCTTCCCCATCACGATCGACAACGGCTTCACGTGGGCGACCAACTGGAACATCGAGGGTGCTGCCATGCCGAACGGGCCGGCTCCGTTGGCGAAGACCACCAAACACGCGATGGTCGATGGCGTGGACATCGGCCCGGATATGTTCCAAAATCCGGCAGCGGCGCTATCGGCTTTCCGGCCAGAGTGGCCGGGCGAATCAGGGGTGCGCAACAACGTGATTGGCGACGGCAGTTTCAACATTGATACTGGGGTGAGCAAGGATTTCCTTTTCGGGGAGCAGAAGCGGCTGGAGTTCAGTTGGCAATCGTTCAACGCGACCAACTCGGTGCGCTACGATGTGCGCGGTCCAGTGGGCAACTCGGCTCAGCCCTCGCTTTCCTACGACGCGTCGGAATTCGGCAAATACCTTACGACGCTGAGCACACCTCGGTTCATGCAGTTTGCTCTGCGGTTTGTGTTCTGAGGTGTGGGCTTAGGGATGTACGAGGAATAGGAATTCGTTTCGAATTCCAGGCGTGGCCTCGGCTCAGGGCAGGCTCTTCGGAGTTTTGTCAGAACTTTTCTTTCGCCCCTTCGGGGCTTGTTTTCATTCCTCCTTTCGACCCAGGGCTTACGCCCCTTCGGCTTCGCTCAGGGCAGGCTCTGGGCTGCATTCTTGCGCCGCTTCGCGGCTATACGTGCTTCGATCAGCTGGAAATCGAGGGAGCGTTTGTCGGTTGAGACTAAGTGGATTGTTGACCTTTGTATTTTGCCAGCCTAGTATCCGGTGAGTGACGGCCTCTACTCCCAGCATTGGCCAAGTCCTTGGCCATTACCGCGTCGTCGAACAGATTGGCGCTGGAGGAATGGGAGTCGTATTTCGGGCGCGCGACGAGCGGCTGGATCGCGACGTCGCGCTGAAGACTCTGCCCAAGCTTTCGCTGCTCAGCGAGGCGGCGCGGCGGCAGTTTCGGCGCGAGGCGTTGAGTCTGGCGAAGATCAGCGATCCCCACGTTGCGATTGCGTTTGATTTCGGGCAAGACGGCGGAATTGACTACCTGGTCACCGAGTATGTCCCGGGATTGACGCTGGAGGCGAAGCTGACGGGGCGTCCACTGCCGGAAGCGGAGGTGTTTCAACTGGGCAAGCAGCTCGCTTCCGGTCTGGAGGCGGCGCATAAAGAAGGAGTAATTCACCGCGACCTTAAGCCCAGCAACGTGAAAGTCACACCCGATGGCCGGCTGAAGATTCTGGACTTCGGACTGGCGTACATCCTGAAAACTGAGATAGAAGCGACCGCCGAGTCTACGCTCACTGAGAGTTACTCGGACGCCGGGACGCTGCCTTACATGGCACCGGAGCAGCTTAGAGGGCAGAAGCCGGATGCGCGCGCGGATGTATGGTCCGCGGGAGCGGTGCTGTATGAGATGAGTACGGGCAAGCGGATATTCGGAGAATTAAATCGCGGACCTCTGGTGGCCGCGATTCTTGAAAGCGCGCCGGTGGCGCCACGCGAAGTGAATCCAAAGATCAGCGAGGGGCTGGAACGCGTGATCCTGCGCGCGCTGCAGAAAGATCCGAAGGAACGGTATCAATCGGCTGGTGATCTGCGCATTGACCTGGCCAACCTGGCGACGGGAACGGCCCCCATCTATGCGGTGCAAGCGCCCTTGCTGAAGTGGCGACGAGGGCTGGTGGTCATTCTCGTAGCGGCGGTTGTGCTGATCGGTGCTTGGGTTTGGTGGATGCGGCATCAGGTGCACCCCGTCGCTCCGGAACAGAAGATGATGGCAGTTCTACCGTTCGAATCGACAGCGAACGATGCACCGACAAACGCACTGGGACTGGGGTTGACTGAGACGGTGACTGCGAAACTGGTACAGGCGGTCGATGGAGGAAATCTGCAACTGGTCTCGACCCGGGAGCTGATCGCGCACGGGGTAAACACCCCCGACCATGCACGGCGCGAGTTCGGCACCGATCTGGTGCTCGAAGGGAGCTTGCAACAGGATGGGGCGCGGATCCGGATCACGTGGAGCCTGGTCGATCCGCGGACGCGTACTCAGATCGCGGCTAATACCATCACTGGGGACGCGGGCGATATTTTCGGATTGCAGGACAATCTGGTTGATGAAGTATTGGAGAAACTGCCACAGGCGGTAGATCGCGGACGGCGGCAGGGTTCGCAGGCGCGTCCGGACATAAAACCAGCGGCTTACGACTTTTACCTTCGCGGCCGGGGATACCTGGAGGACTACCAGCACTCTGACAGCATCGAGAGCGCGATTGCGCAGTTCCAACAAGCGGTTGCTGTGGACGGGAACTATGCGCCGGCTTATGCAGCGATGGGACTGGCTTACACTGCCGGCTTTCGATGGAATAACCGGGGCAAGGACTGGCTCGAGAAGGCAAAGACTGAATGCGAGCGGGCGCTCGCCATCACTCCGCAACTGGCGGAAGGGCATACTTGTCTGGGCAACGTCTATTTCTCCACCGGGAGGGACGAAGAGGCGGTGCAGCAGTTCCAGCGTTCGCTTGATCTCGACGGCACCAGTGATGAGACGCTACGGCTGCTGGCAGAGGTGTATCAGAAGCAAGGCAAGGCATCGGCTGCGGAAGAAGCTTACCGCAAGGCCATCTCTGTTCGCCCTAAATACTGGGGTGTGTACAACGCCTTCGGAACTTTTTACTACAACCAGGCACAGTATGCAGACGCAGAGGCGATGTTTCGGAAGGCAATCGAACTGACGCCATCGAACTTTCGTGGATACTCCAACCTGGGCGCGATTTATCTTCTACTTGGCCACTATGAGGAAGCTGTGGCGACTCTGAAACAGTCGAACGTTTTGCGTCCGTCGTTTGAATCGTACGGGAACCTGGGAGCTGCTTACTTCTACATGCGGCGCTATCCAGAGTCTGCCGAGAATCTGCAGCTGGCGTTGAAGATCGACGACAAGGACTGGTTGAACTGGGGGAACCTGGGAGACACCTTGTACCAGATCCCATCCCGGCGTGGAGAGGCGCTCAGTGCGTATCGCAAGGCGATCGAGCTGGCGCGGGCGCGGCTTGAGGTGAACCCCAAGGACTCTTTGGCCCTGGCCTTTACCGCGGATTACTACGCGATGGTCGATGAAGAGCCTCAGGCGCGGGAACAGATGGCGCGGGCACTTGAAATCGCGCCGACGGACGCCGATGTCTTATTTCGCGCCGCCATTCTCAGTAATCACTTTGGAGACACAGAGAAGACATTGCAATTCCTCAGCAAGTCGGTGGCGGCCGGTTATTCGCGAACTGTGATTCGCGACACGCCGGACTTCGACCATCTGAAAGAGGATGCTCGCTTCAAGGCTGTCCTTCCGAAGACTTAGCTGCGGGAACGACATGAACACCGGGATCGGGACAAGGGTCGCCCGATGCCCGCCTCAATAGGTACGGAAACTTATCGCACGCCCCTTTAGGCGCTCTGGGGGTGCATCCGTTGCTTACCGTGTGGATTTTGTCATGCGATAAATAACTGAAGACCGGGGAGGGTTCGTGGATCACGTTGTTTGTCATGAAAACCACGGTGTAGGTTTCTGGATCGTTCTTATCGACCTCCCAGTGAAGTGACCCGTTCTCGGGAATGGTTACCAGGTCGGGCGCGGCGACGCAGTTATTCACAGTAACGTGATCTTGCTTCACTTCAGCCCCCTTGTAGGTGTAAACCGGGGCTAGATTCTTCTTACAACATCCGGCGATTCCGAGCAGGGGGGCTAACAACAGCAGGCAACGCCAAGTCCGGGAGCGTAGCATCTTGAGCTCCTTTCGGTCGTGTAATGCGAGACTCGCGAAACTGCAGGGCATTGTGAATCGCCGGGGGGGCAAAGTCAAGTGTCAGGGAACAAGGTTTCAAAGTTTCGAAGGTTTCAAAGTTTCAAGGTTCTCAGGCTCGAAACCTTCGAAACTATGAAACATTGAAACTTTGCCGCGCGATGGAGATTACTTTGAACAAGATGCACAGTAGCCGCCAATTTCGAGGCGCGATACTACGATTCGGAAGCGGCAGTCTTTTTCTACCTGGCCTTTTAGCTTCTCGAAAATGTCGCTGACGAATTCCATGATCTTGCCGCAACGCAGGCAGGCCATGTGGATGTGGTCGCGGTTGAGCTTGCGTTCATAGTAGTGGCCTTCGCCGTGGATGTGCATGAGGTCGAGTTCGTCGATCAGGCCCTGGCGCTTGAGTAGTTTCAGCGTACGGTAAACCGTACTGCGATCGACGCTGGCATCGAGCTTTTGAGCCTTGCGCAAAAGTTGGGCCGCATCGAGATGTTTAGTCGCAGTTTCCATGACCTGGAGAATGGCGCGGCGCTGGCCGGTCATGCGGATTCCGCGGTCGGCCAAATGGGACTGGAGGCGGCCCGGGATTTCGGTTTGTGGTAATGGCATTGGACTCTCCTGACGCCGTCGCAACTGGTCGCAACCGGGCTGCGACGGATTCTTCCGCCGGCTCTTGACGGAATGCGGGGACATCCGTCAGACTGAACACTCTACTTCAGATGCGACTCGATTGCAACTAGCTTACCTGCAACTAGTTTAGGCCGGATTCATTCCTTATGACCCAGAAGGCTCACAACCCAGAATTGATATTAGTCCTAGATGCGACCGATTCGCAACTGCCAGATTCACTAGCCGAGCTTACTCGCAGTTCCCTACCCCGAACCCTACTCGTAAGAACTATGCAAGACCTTGTCACCGGCGCTCTGCGCTGTTTGTGCCTCTTTCTTTCTTTGCTGGCGGTGGCTTGGGCGGGAGTCGGCGGCAGCATCTCGGGCACAATCAAAGACCCGTCAGGAGCCGCGATCGCCAACGCGTCCGTCAGCCTAATTAACTCCGCCACAAGCGTCCGGCAATCCGCCAACACCGATGGCCGCGGCTCGTACACGTTTCCTGTGCTTCCGGTTGGCTCCTATGTTCTCGAAATCAATCAGCCCGGCTTCAAACCTTACCGCCGCACCGGAATCGTGCTCGATACCAACAGCGCTCTTGTGCTGGATGTGGCGCTGCAGATTGGCGAAAAGACTGACGTGGTGACCGTGAGTGACAGCGCGGCTCATCTGGAAACGTACAGCAATCAGATGGGCGAGGTCATCAGCAGCGCGCAGATGACCGCCGTGCCGCTCGACGGCCGCAGCTATACCGACCTCCTATCCCTTCAGGCTGGAGTTGCTCCAGAGACCTCCATAACCTCAAACACGGTACAGGACGTGGGCGCGAGCGCGCTATCGCCCTCGGGCGATCTGAATCCCGGCACCATCTCCATCCACGGCCAGCGCGAATTCGCCAACGCTTTCATCGTGAACGGCAGCGACTCCGAAGAAGACGTGAACATGGGGACGGCGATCATTCCCAACCTCGACTCCATCGCCGAGTTCCGGATTCTTACCAGCAACTTCGACGCGGAGTACGGTGAATTCAGCGGAGGACAGATCAACGTCATTACCAAGTCCGGCAGCAACGCATTTCACGGAGATCTCTTCGAGTTCCTCCGCAATACCGATCTGGACGCACGCAATTACTTTTCCCCTACGCGCGGAACCTTCATCCAAAACCAGTTCGGCGGAACTTTCGGCGGCCCCATCCGGCACGACAAGATCTTCTTCTTTTCCGATTATCAGGGAACCCGTCAGACGCTGGGAGTGGATACCGGATTGATCCCGGTGCCTTCGACCGCAGACCGGAGCGGAGATCTATCGGACCAGGCCAGTTCCTTTTACACGACGCAGATCGTCAATGGGCAGCCGGTTGTAGTGCCCACGGTAGTCAGCGGTCAGACCTGGGCTGCAACGCTGTCTCAAGCTTTCGCCTATCCGACGCCAATTTATCCGGACGAGCCCTACTATTTTCCCGGGTGCACCAACACGAACTACTCACCGGGCGTCAGCACTAACGCCTGCGTGCTTCCTACGCTGCAGATTCCGAGCACTGCCTGGTCCGCGCCCGCCAAGCAGTTGTTGCAATACATTCCAGCGCCGAATGCTTCCGGCAGTGAATTTGCAACCTCCGCTCAAAACCAGACGCTGCGCGACGACAAAGGATCCGTGCGCCTCGACGCCAACACGGGCTGGGGACTGATCTCCGGCTACTATTTTATCGACGATTACTCGCTGGACAACCCTTATCCGGTCGCCCAGGGCGGAGCCAGCGTGCCCGGTTTCAACGCGCTGTATCTGGGCCGGGCGCAACTATTCAGCATCGGCGATACCAAAACGCTGAACCCGACGTCAGTCAACGAGGTTCATTTCAGCTACCTGCGGGCGTACAACGACCTGGGCAAACCGCAAGGCGGGCTCGGAGTCAGCCTGGTATCGCAGGGTTTCGTCACGCCCTCGGGAACGCCTACCATTGTGGCTCTCGCTCCGCAAAACGAAGGAGTGGAAAATCTGGTCTTCAACAACTTCTCCACCGGTACGAACACAAATGAACTGAAGCAGGCGAACAACACTTTCCAACTGCTCGACAACTTTTCGAAGGTTGTGGGACGTCACACCATGAAATTCGGCGGCGAGTTCCACTACGACCAGGTCAACGTGAATCCCATAGCCCAGTTCAATGGCAACTTTCTGTTTACCGGAAGCGAGACCGGCCTCGACTTCGCCGATTTCCTGCTGGGCATTCCCAGCCAGTACAACCAGAGTCAACTGAATCCTTTCTATGGCCGAAACAAGTACGCCGGCATCTTCGCGCAGGATAGTTGGCACGTAAAGTCGAACCTCACTCTCAACTTCGGCTTGCGCTGGGACCGCATCGAGCCCTGGTATGAAAAGTACAATCAGATTTCAACCACCGAACCCGGCAAACAGTCGGTGGTGTTCCCGGGCGCGCCGGTAGGGATCTTGTACCCCACTGATCCCGGAGTGCGGCGCACGCTGGCACCCCCCGGCGACGAATTCTCGCCGCGCCTCGGACTCGCCTATTCGCCCGACGTACCGGCGGACACTTTCCTGGGCAAGGTCTTAGGCGGTCCCGGCAAAACCAGTCTTCGGGCCGGCTTCGGAATGTATTACACCTCGATCGAAGCACTCACCATCGGGGTGCTGGCGGCAAATGCTCCCTACGGAACCACTTATAGCAGCCCCGCGCCTCCCCTGTTTTACAACCCATTCGTGACTGCTTCCAATGGCGATACCAAGGGCCAGTATTTCCCCGTCAAGTTCGCGCCGTTGAACTCTTCCGCCAGCCATCCCGATTCGAGCGTTGACTGGACGCAATATGTTCCCATCACCGGCATTCCGGCATATCCCGTCAGCAATCGCATTCCGTACACCGAGCAATTCATGTTCTCGATCGAGCGCCAACTTGGGAACAATACGGTGGTCAGCGCGAGCTATGTGGGCAATCAGTCCCATCGCCTGCTGGTGCTGGTGGAATCTAATCCCGGCGACCCCGAACTGTGCCTCAGCTTGCCTGGCTGCGGACCTTTTACAGAAACGGAAAGTGGAACCCGCGGACCTCTGGGCTTGAATTTCGGCAGCGATACCAACCAGTCCACTACCGGCAATTCCAACTATAACGGTATGGAACTCAGTCTCCGCCACACCAGCAACCGCTTGCAATTGTTCGCCAGCTATACCTACAGCAAATCCATCGATCAATCCTCGAATGTCGGCGAACAGGTCAACCCCATTGATCCCTCGCTGAGCCGCGCTTTGTCGTCTTTCGATGTGAAGCACAACTTCGTGGTGAGCTATGCCTACGAGCTTCCCTTGGAACATCTGTTCGGCGTTTCCAACCGCTGGACGAAGGGTTGGACGATTTCCGGCATTACCCGCTTCAGCAGTGGTTTTCCGGTGACGCTTCTCAACTACGGCGACAATTCCCTGCTCGGAGCCGAGCCGAACGGTATCAACAACTACGGCGTTGATGAGCCGGAATACGTTCCCGGACCCCTCGAGCTGAATTCGAATCCGCGCAATGGGAGATCGTACTTCAACACTTCGCTGTTCAGCCTTCAGCCACTGGGAGAGCCCGGCAACGCCAAGCGCCGTTTCTTTTACGGACCGGGCATCGACAACTACGACATGGCGTTACAGAAGAGCGTGCCGCTCACGGAGTCGAAGTCCCTTCAATTCCGTTTCGAAGGATTCAACGTTTTTAACCACGCCCAGTTCTATGGACCGGCATCCGTGAATGGCAACATCAACGACAGCTTGTCGTTTGGAAAGGTGGTCAGCGCGGCCTCTCCACGTCTGATGCAGGCTGCGATCAAGTTCATTTTCTAGGCGGACTACAGTAGGGCATAAAGGCCGGTGGGCAGGTGGTGCTGCAGGCGTTCCCGCGCCGGAGCGAGGCTAGAGACTTTTTTCTTTCTGCAAAAGGCTTGACAGTGGCCCGTTTCCGCCGTATGTTAACGCTATATTACACAGTAAGTCGATTGACTTACTGATGTATGTCCCCCCGCTTCTCCCAGCGGTTCAGACGGGATTTTGGATCAACCCCTTCCCTCTGGCGGGTGAACTTCGAATCAGGAGCCTCTACAGAATGGGAAAGCTAATTCTTGTGCGCCATGGACATACCAGCCTCAACGTGCCCGGCCGAGACGAGCGCCTGCGCGGCTGGCTTGATCTTCCGCTCGACGATCAAGGTTTGAAGGAAGCATGCGAAACCGCCGAACGTTTGGCGGATTATCCAGTCGAAGCGATCTACTCCTCCGACTTGCGTCGCGCCCGCCAAACCGCCGAGGTGTTGAGGCGCCGCACCCACACGCATCGAGTGACGACCACGAAAGAACTACGGCCGTGGAATCTGGGAGTATTTTGTGGTCAGAGGGTGATGGACATTCTTCCCTTTCTCAACCTATTGAATCAACACCCCGACCTCGTTGCCCCCAGCGGTGAGTCCTTCTACCAGTTCTATGGACGTTACTCACGCCGTTTGACGGACCTGATGAATCTGGCGTCGGAGGCCGAGGGATGCATTCTGGCTGTAACTCACGTGCGAAATGTTCTGGCCTCGCAGACGATCATTGAGCAGGGCGACCGGGACCGGGTTCCGGTTCGCGGGGGGCCACCGACTGGAACGCTCATCGTTGTAGAAAAACGAGACGGGGTTTGGCAGATGAAAACTGACGACGGCAGACCCTCGCTGGTTGCGAGGCCGCGCATGACACAGGTTATTGCCGGGAGCGAAGTGGCGCAAGAGAGGCACGCATGATGTCTTATCGAGCAATACGGGCTCGGGCGGCGCGGGCCGGCTTGCATGCGCCGGTGGCGTGGCTTCGACATTTCGGCCTTGACTCGAGCGATGTGATGATTGCATCGCATGGCCGGTCGGGCAGCACGCTGTTGCGGTTTGTTCTGGGAGAAATCCTGAGCGGCGTTCCCTCGACGTTTGACACGATTCAGCGAATCGTCCCTGAAATGGGGCTGCATGGTCACGCCATTCCCATAGTCCCCAGGGGTGGACGGCTCATCAAGACGCACGAGCCTTTCCGTCGCGAGTACAAGCGCGCCATCTACATGGTTCGCGATGTGAGGGACGCAATGCTGTCATTTTTCGCGCGCGAAACGGCGGTGGACTGTATTCATACCGACCTGGATAACTATGTCCGGCCCTTTATGCAAGGCAAGATGTCTCATTATGGCCCCTGGCAGGCGCACGTTGACAGCTGGATTAACTCTCCTCTCGCCCAACGCGGGGACCTCCTGATCCTGCGCTTCGAAGATATGCGAAAAGATCTTGAGGGCTCGGTCGCGCGTTGCCTGGAATTTGTTGGCAAGCAGGTGGATCCGGCCATTATTCAAGCCGCGATTCGCAACAACACTTTGGAGAGAATGCGCGCCAAGGAAGATCAGGCGAAAAAACTTCCCAAGGTTGCCGGAGAAGAAGGACGGCAGGTCGGCAAAGGTACGATTGAAGGTTGGCGCCAGAGGCTGACAGAGCAGCAACTCGAGATAGTCGAGGAATTTGCCGGGGATACGCTGGCACGTCTCAATTATCCGAGCGGGCTCAGCAATCGTTCGGCAGAGCGAAAGCCGACAGGGACACTGCACAGGTCGCACCTTCCGAACATCCGGGTACAGCCGGCGAGAACCATTAGCGCAAGGAGCATGGTGCAGGACTCAGCTACCAGCCGAGCTTTCCGCATCCGGGTTGGTGGAGAGATCGCGAATTTCTTTTGCTGGTATCAGTACTGAAAGTCGCGGAAGCAGGCTGCGGGCGCCTTACCGGCAGTCGCTGGTCTTGTTGCCCTCCGTGGGCAGCGCAATCGAGGCCGTATGATTTTTCCGTTTGACATGATTTTTCCGTTTAGAGAGATTGACTACTACCTTTTTGGGGTGGGGGCGGGAATCCGTAATCTATTGGGAAACAGTTTCTCGATTGGATTGCGCAAGACAGTTGGAAAAATTTCCCAGCCAATCAGTTCGTACACCCGCTTTCCCGAATACTACTGCATGGATCGGGCAATCACTGAGTACGTCGGCGAGAGCAGGGGTTCCAAGCCGGCACGGATCCTTGATATTGGCAGCCCCAAGTGTTTTGGTCTGTATTTAGCCGATAAGCTGGAAGTGGAAGTCGAGATGACGGATGTAAGCCGGCTGAATTTGGATGAATACTCCCTGATGTCGAAGAGCCTCGCAGCCAGGGCCAAGGGACATGTTCATTTCTCTACCCAAGATGCGCGCGCTCTCGACTACGAAGACTCCACATTTGACATTGTCTATTCGATGTCGGTTATCGAACACATTGAGGGTGAGCAGGGAGATTCTGAGAGCATTCGGGAGATGGTTCGCGTGCTCAAACCGGGAGGGCTACTTCTGCTTAGTGTGCCTTTCGGAAAGAAGTATGTGGAGCAACTGCGGAGAGGATTTGCGCATGCTGTGGAGAAGACAAGAGACCAGTCTCTTTACTTTTTCCAACGAATCTATGATCGGACTGCCCTTGAAAACCGGATCTTGTCAGCCTTGGGAGGGCTTCAAGTGCGTTCGGAGTGGACTATCTGGCGGGAAAGCAATCTTCCCGTGCGAGCATTCAAGGAGCTAGGAGAGAACGCTCAAGGGCTGTTAGGCTTTCTGAACCCCCTGCTGTCTCGCTGGTGCAATCGGTGCGCAAGCGGCGTAGTGGATGATATCCCCAGCCGCTATGGAGAGATTCATTCGGCGACGGATTCTTATGGCGATTTCGTGTTTGTCGGCGAAAAGAGAAGCCATCGCTTAGATCAGCTGGCGACTGCGCCCGCAGGCGTTCCAGCAGTTCCCGGCAGCCGGCTTACACCTAAATCCAGCAAGGGCAAACGCACGGGAAACTGGGTATTTGGTTACCGCAGCTAGCGGGGCTGCCGTCTGATCGTCCGTTTGTAACTTCACGCCACAGGATCTTCGCAACCGGATTTTCGTTCAATCGGCGGTTCCCTACTGCAGTTTCGCGTATTCTGCCTTGGCTTCGACGAGGATAGGGATGCCGGGGTCGGCGTCTTTCCAGAGAGTGAGAAAATCCTGGTATGCGGCTTTGGCTTTGGCGGTGTCGCCGGAGATGACGTAGGCGCGGCCGAGTTGGAGATGGGCGAGAGAGCCGAGCAGGAAGTTTTGGATTACTCCGGGATGGTCGGGGAATTTCTGGAATTCCGCGGCAGCGGCTGGACCGTTCTTTTGGGCGAGGTATGCCAGACCGCGAAGGTAGGCGGGATACATGGAGATTCCCGGTGGAGGCGCGCCGAGTTCGTAGGGCAGGGAGGGTTCGAGGGCGATGATGGCGCGGTCGGGCGCTTGTTGAGCCAACGCGAGAGAGGCCTCGATCACGGGGAACCAATACACCTTTAGATATGTGTTGCTGGGCTCGGACTTTTGAAGAGCATCGAGGATGGCTTTCGATTGCGAAGTTTCGCCGGTCCGGGCCAGGGCGACGGCGGCGATGACTTTCACATCGCGGCCGGGAGCAAGCGCCAAAGCGCGGCCTACGGCCTGGCGGGCTCCGGTGGCGTTGCCGACTTCGGCCTCGCGGACCGCCTGGAATGCGATCCACTGAGCGCCGGTTTCTTTGGCGTCGGAGCGCACGGCGGAATCAGCGGCGCGGCGGGCGAGGTCGCGGGCTTTTTCCATGCGGCCATAGTAGGCTTGCGTATCGGCGTGGGTGGTGAGCAACTGGTCTTCTTCGCCGGGACGGCCAGCTCCCCAGGCCACCTGGCGTTCCATCTCCGCCGCATCCCCAGACAGAAATGCCAAAGAATAAAGATCGCCGCGAAGAGTGAGCCCATCGAAATTTTTCTGGTGGGCTTCTGCCAGAGTCTGACGGGCTTCTTTCAAGCGATTGAGGTTGATGTAGGTGCCGGCCAGGTTTCCGTAGCCGACAATTGTGGGTTCCAACTGCTGCTCCAATTCGGTTTCCACGATCGCTTTGTCATATTGGCCGAGAGCGGAGTAGATATAGGCGAGATTGCCGTGAGGGACCTGGTCCCGGGGATAGCTTTTCGCCCAGAGTTCGTAGGCCTCGGTGGCCTTTTCGACTTCTCCGGTGACGTATTGGAAATAGAAAGCGGAGATGCGGTAGCGCTCGCGCTCACTGACACGGTCGCGCAGGTCGTAAGCTCTCTTGGCATTTTCGGCAGCGAGGCTGGCGCGTCCGAGATTGGCGTACTCGACGGCGAGGCCAACGTAAGCCATGGCGAAGTTGGGGTCGAGCTCGATGGCGCGCTTCATGAACGGAATGGCTTCGGCGTCGCCCTTGGTGCGTCCGGTCGTGATGCCCATGCTGTAGGCCTTGAGGGCTTCGAGCGAGGGAGTCGTGGCTTCGACGGGCACATCGAACTTCTGCACTGAGGCGAGCGATTCGCCTAGTTTGGTGCGCAGGCTGGCTGCGGCCTTACTTAGTGCCTTGAGCACATCCTGCTTGCTGGCTGCTTCTTCCTGTTCCTTGGCGAGGGTGTCTCCGTTGCTGCAACCTACGGCATCTACGCCGAGCACGTACTGGCTGCCCAGGTTTGAAACGGATCCCAACACGATGGCCTTGCTGCCGGTCCGCACACAGAGTTCTCTGGCCACGTCTGGGGTGATGTGAGTGCCGGGTTGACTGCCCATAAGGCGCAAGGTTTCGCCGACCTTGCGATCGGAAAGGATGTTGATGAAGGGAGATTGTCCGAGTTGAACGGCGAGGGCTTGCTTGAGTGCGTCGTCGAAGACAGGGTCTCCGGTTTTGTTGTCGAAGTCGGCGAGGACTACGGTGTCTTTTTCGGTTAAGGTCGCGACGGGCGTGGCAGGGGTGGCGGAACGCGAGCGCCAGTAGAGGCCAGCGGCGATGAGAGCGACGACGAGCACCGCAGCTGGAACCAGGATTTTCCAGCGGGCCGTCGCCGGTGATGACCCTGCCGCTGAGGTCTGGCCCGAAGAAACTGAAGTTTGCGGCTTGCTGGTCGATGCGGCTGAGGTCGCGGCCGCGGTGCCGGTTAGGGGATGGCTGGCGTCGTCTGCGGCGGCCGGAATCCCGGACTTACTCGATTCGATTTCGCGCTTGAGGCGTTTCAGGTCGGCGCGCATTTCCGCCGCAACCTGATAGCGAAGCTCACGGTCTTTCTCCAAGGCCTTGGTGACGATCTCTTCCAGCTTGGGCGGAAGATCGGGGTTCAGGCGCGCGGCGGGAACGGGTGTTTTATGAAGGATGGAGTCGAACAAGTCGGTGGTGGTGGCGCCGCGGAAGGGCAACTGGCCGGTGGCCATTTCGTACAAGACCGCTCCGAAAGAAAAGAGGTCGGTCCGGGTGTCGAGCTCGCGGCCGCGGGCCTGCTCGGGAGACATGTAGGCGGCGGTGCCGACCGCGGTGCCCGGACTGGTCAAGTGTTCGACGGCCTGGGTTCGCGTAGCCTCATTCTGTCCAGTGGCGGGCGATGAGGTGACCTTCGCCAGGCCGAAATCCAGCACCTTGGCGTTGCCGCGCTCGGTTACGAAGATGTTGGCGGGCTTGATGTCACGGTGCACGATGCCCTTGGCGTGCGCGGAATCGAGCGCGTCGGCGATCTGGATGGCGAGGGAAAGCAGAGTGTCTAACTCGATCGGCCGAGCACCGATGAGGTGCTTGAGGGTCTGGCCATCGAGAAACTCCATGGCGATGAAGGCCTGGCCGTCTTCCTCGCCGATATCGTGAATGGTGCAGATGTTGGGATGGTTCAGGGCGGATGCGGACTGGGCTTCGCGTTGAAAGCGGGCGAGCGCTTGCGGGTCGCGGGCAACTTCGTCCGGAAGGAATTTCAAGGCGACGAAGCGACGCAGGCGCATGTCTTCGGCTTTGTAAACCACGCCCATGCCGCCGCCGCCAAGTTTCTCGATGATGCGATAGTGGGAAATGGTTTGGCCGATCATTGATGAGTCGAACGCGCCTCGTCGATTACGGGAGTTGCCCAGTTTTCGGGTCGCTTCATATTACGGACGCGGCACCGGGCCCGTCAACGAATTGCGCGACCGAATGCCGACTTTTTGTATCTAACCAATTTCACTAGCCCACTTCGACCGGGGAATGCGGAAGTGTGGCATCATCTTCTTTATCTTTTTGACCGGCAATATGCCTGGAAGTTTGCCGGGAACTTTTCCTGGAATCGGGAACGAGCATGGCGAAACCAATTTTGCTGAGCGTGGATGACGACTCGGATGTGTTGCGGGCCATCGAGCGTGATCTGCGCTCGCAGTACGGCGCGGAATACCGGGTGATCGGAAGCGATTCGCCCGAGGGCGCGCTGGAGTTGCTGAAACAATTGAAGGTGCGCAATGACAGTGTGGCCTTGCTGCTGGCCGACCAGCGCATGCCGCGGATGGATGGCGTGGAATTTCTGCAACAGGCAATGGGGATCTTCCCCAGCGCGAAGCGGGCGTTGCTGACGGCTTATGCGGACACCAACGCCGCGATCAGCGCGATCAATCAGGCCAGCATCAATTATTTCTTCCTGAAGCCGTGGGATCCTCCGGCGGAGCACCTGTATCCGCAATTGGATGACATGCTCGATGACTGGCAGGCTTCGTATCATCCGACATTTCAGGGGATCCGGGTGCTGGGCACGCGCTGGTCGCCGCGATCGTATGAGTTGCGGGACTTTCTGGCGCGCAACCGGGTTCCCTATCAGTGGACTGACGTCGAGCTTTCGGCGAATGATCCGGAGACCAAGCAGTTGCTGGAAGCATTAGGGCCGGAGGCGGCTAATCTGCCCGTGGTGCTGTTTCCCGATGGGACGAAGCTGCTTGAGGGAGTGCCGGCGGATGTCGCGCAAAAAGTCGGGTTGCGCACGCGGGCTCAAACCGACTTCTATGACCTGGCGATTGTGGGCGGGGGGCCGGCCGGTTTGGCGGCAGCCGTTTATGGGGCCTCCGAAGGTCTGAATACGGTGATGATTGAGCGAGAAGCTCCCGGCGGACAGGCGGGAATGAGTTCGCGCATCGAAAACTATCTGGGATTTCCGACGGGTCTGAGCGGCGCTGATCTGGCGCGGCGGGCGGTGGTGCAGGCGAAGCGGTTCGGAGTGGAAATTCTGGCGCAGGAAGTGGTGGGCGCCCGGGAAGAAGGACCTTACCGGATTATCAAGATGGCGGATGGAAATGAGATTTCGTGTCATGCGCTGATGATTGCGACTGGGGTGCAGTGGAAGCGGCTGGAAGCTCCGGGGGTGGCGAGGCTGCAGGGTGCGGGGATTTATTACGGTGGCGGCGCTACCGAGGCTTTGTCGTGCAAGGGTGAGAACGTTTATGTGGTGGGCGGGGCGAACTCGGCGGGCCAGGCGGCGATGAACTTCGCGAAATATGCGGAGCGGGTCGTTATTCTGGTGCGGGGCGAATCGCTCTCCAGCACGATGTCGCAATACCTGATCGACCAGATTAAGGAGACGCCTAACATTCAGTTGTGGACCCACGCCGGGCTGGCCGAGGCACATGGTGAAACCCATCTGGAAGAAATTTCGGTGCTGTGCTCCGATACGGGCAAGGTTGAGCGGGTGCCAGCGAGTGCGATGTTCATTTTTATTGGAGCGCTGCCCCGGACAGACTGGCTGGCGGGCATTTTGGAGCGGGACGAGCGCGGGTTTCTGTTGACTGGACCTGACCTTATGCGAGGTGGGGAGCGTCCGAAGGGATGGACGCCGGACCGCGATCCGTTTCTGCTCGAGACTAATGTTCCGGGAATCTTTGCTGTGGGCGATGTGCGTCACGGTTCTATCAAACGCGTGGCTTCGGGAGTGGGCGAGGGATCGGTGGCAGTGCAATTCATTCATCAATACTTGAGCAAGGTATAAATGGTCGATAAATCTGAATTACGACGCGTCCAGGAATTCGCTGATTTGCCGGACGATCAGCTCGATTGGTTCCTCAGCCAGGCGCAGGAGATGAATCTCAAGGCGGGTGAGGTCTATGCGCGGCAGGGCGATCCCGCGGATGCGATGTTTGTGATTCTTGAGGGACATCTTCAAGGACGGGGCGAGCTTGGGGGCGAAACCTTCGTCTTTGATCTGGAGCCGGGCGACGTCACCGGAGTGCTTCCGTTTTCGAGGATGAAGCAATTTACGGTGAGCGGGCGAGCTATCGCGGATAGCCGCGCTCTGCGATTTCCGGCTTCGTTGTTTCCCGAGTTGGTGCAGAAAATGCCGGTGCTGACGCAGCGTCTGGTGGGCCTGATGTCGGACCGGATTCGAGAAACCACGCGGCTCGAACAACAGCGCGACCGGTTGGCGTCTTTGGGGAAGCTTTCGGCTGGACTGGCGCATGAACTTAACAATCCGGCTTCGGCTGCGAAACGCGCTGCTAGCCAGATGAGCGAGATTCTGAAGAAAATCAGGGACGCGAGTCTGGAATTGGGAAAGCGCGATCTCACCCCCACCCAGAAAGCGGAAATCGAAAAGATGGAAGCTTCGTTCACACAACCGGATATTGTTCCGCCGGATGCGCTGACTATGAGCGACCTGGAGGACCAAATCGATTCTTTGCTGCGCAGTCATGGGCAGAACGACCTGTGGATGCTTGCTGCCGGGCTGGCTCGGCGGAACATTAAGCCGGAGATGGTTGAATCGTTGTTTGCGAATCTCGAAGGGGACACGGCCCGAGCCGCGCTGGTTCGGATCGCCGCGTCGGTGGAGATCGCTAGTCTGTTACATGAAATCGAGAGCAGCACTTCGCGGATCTCGGATTTGGTGGGCGCCATCAAGGAATACACGCACATGGATCAGGCGCCGGTTTTAAACGTGGACGTGGTGAAGAGCCTGGAGACCACGCTTACGATCCTGAATCACAAGCTGAAGCAAGGGGTCGGGGTGCAGCGTGATTATCAGGGTGTTCCCCTGCTGGTGAATTCATTTGGCAGCGAACTCAATCAGGTGTGGACCAACATTATTGATAACGCGATTGACGCGATGCATGGAAAAGGCGAACTACGCGTCCGAACCTACCGCGACGACGGTTGCGCGGTGGTTGAGATTACCGATAACGGTCCGGGAATTCCTGAGGAGGTGCAGCCGCACATCTTCGAACCCTTTTTCACCACCAAGGGAGTTGGGGCAGGCACGGGCCTTGGGCTGGACACGGTGCAGCGGATCGTGAAGAAGCACCGGGGAAGTATTCAGGTTACTTCGAAGCCGGGGGAGACACGTTTTCAAGTCTGGCTGCCGTTAGCTGGGACTGCGGTGTAGGGCGTTACTTTTCGGAGACGTCATTTCTCGGACTTGCGGAAGAGGACGACGTCGGAGTCGCGATGGCCGCGGATGACGGCGAGTTGTTTGGCGTCGAAGGACCAGTCGAAATCGCGGATGAATTCCGCGTCGCTTCGTCTTACGGACGGGGCATCAGCGAGTCAACGAAGGATGAGTGAGGCTGGATTCGGGTAATTACTTGCCGGTGCGCCAATCCCAAACTGGATTGCCCTTGTCGTCGCGGAACATGAGGGTGTCAGTTCCCTTTATGAGTTCTCGCACCAGGATTATGTCTGACGTGTCTTGCTTAACCTTTGAGCCCGTCACGGCAATCTCGTCTCCCTTGGTGAAGGTGATGCCCATCTCCTCCTGGAATGGTTTGGGGCAGACGTAGATGTGGATTTTGTCGTCCCCGCTCTTGATGATGAGTTCGGTGAAGTCTTTTCTGGTGCCGAAGGGCAGAAGGTTTACTTCTTCGACGATGCCTTTGGTTTTGGTCTCGGTATGGAGATCGTACTTGGGTGGGGTGGTGTCTTTTTGTTCGGTCTTTTGCGCGAGGGCCGAGGTCACGCACAAGAGCATAAATAAGGAGATTGAGCAGAGCGTCCTGGCAGCGTTGCGCGGTGGGATGGGGACTGCTCGAGCGTGAAGCATGGCTCCTCCTCGTGGTTCAGGGAAATCCAATGCTGGGAAAGAGCATCGGCTCCCGAGTCGCCTAACAGCTTCGCCAACGGTCAGGCGGCTAACTCGGTCGCCTTCTAATAAAGACAGGAGGATCGTACACCTTGGCCCTGAAGACGCCAATAGCGTGTGCGGTTGCTCGGCGATTGAGAACCTGTTGAAGAATGCGAAGTCGGGCGCGCGAGAGTGAGTGCCGTCCCTGACGGGACTCGGTTCCCTTCTCGCTCAGCTACCCCGCACTTACGTGCGGGGCTGACGAATGGCGTCGCTGAAGCGACTTTCCCGAGTTGATGCACTCCTCATCTTCGGTCCAAATTAAGTGGGACTTGCTCCCCTCTCGCTCGCTTTCTTAGACGACTCTCAGATTGCGAGGGCGGGGTGCGGACCTTCTGTTTTTATTTGAATTCCGAATCTGCTGATAGAGCCAATATCCAGAAGACCGGAGTGGAAGGGCTATCGGGTAATGACCAAGATCCTGCTTGTGGAGGACAGCAAGTTTCTGAGGTTGACGGTGGAGCGCGCGCTGGCGCGTGCGGGCTATGAGATGAGCAGCGCGGCGGACGGCGAGGAAGCCTTGCGTATGGCGCGGGAGAAATTGCCGGACCTGATTTTGCTGGACATGCTGTTGCCGAAGATAAGCGGCCCGGATGTGCTCTTGGAACTGAAGAAAGATCCTTTGACGATGGCGATCCCGGTGGTGGTGATCACGGGCTTGTCGCAGAAAAATGCTGCCCGCTTGCAGGGAGACGGCGCGGTTGGCTTCCTGGAGAAATCCGCTCTCGAGTTGGACAAAGGACCGGAGAAAATGCTGGCTGCGTTGCAAGAGATTCTCAAAAACCTTCCTGAATCTGCTAGAACAACCTCGGCGTAGGCTTGGTTAGGCTTTTCCAGCTTCTATTTCTTTCTTTTCGCTTGACAAACTTCCAAAAACGAAAGTAAAAATAATCGTTCGTAATCCACCAACCGCTGCGATCGCAGTGGCGTCCGATTTCAGGAAGAAAAACTCAAGAATCCAATCCGGAGGGTTTCAATGACTAATCGCTTGCAACGGGGTACGCAACTCGTGCTGAGGCGTGAGTTGATTCGGGCCCTGTTTCTCTTTCTCGCCAGTTGCTTCGCGCTTTGCTGTTGTGCGCAGGCGCAGACATACTATGTCGCCAAGACGGGCAGCGACACGAATAACGGCAGTGCGAGCGCGCCCTGGCTCACCATCGGACACGCGGCCCTGGAAGCGCAGGCCGGCAGCACCGTTTATGTGGGAGCTGGAACCTACAGCGAGAGCGTATTGTTCGCCAACTCGGGAACGTCCACGGCTCCTATTGTCTTCAATGGACAGGGAGTGGCGATCGTGGATGGCACCAGCGTCGCATGCTGCACGACACCTGCCTTCGCGACCAGCAACGGCTTCCTGTGCTGCAACACGCAAGGGCTGTTCACGATCGGCGCTGCGAGCGGCGTGAGTTACCTGACTCTTGAGGGGTTCACCCTCCAAAACTACAAGACGGCGAAGAAAGCGGACGTTCCCGCCGGAATTCTGATTGCCGGCAGCGGAAGCGGGATCAACATTCTTAACAACACCGTTAAGAACATCCAGACCACGGCGGGGAAGACCGGCAACGCGTACGGTATCGGCGTTTTCGGTACGAGCTCCACGCCGCTCAGTGTGAACGTCAGCGGCAACACCGTTACTGGATGCCTGACCGGGGAAAGCGAGACGACTACTTATAACGGCAACGTGCAAAACTTTGTCGTCTCTAACAACATAATTTATGACAATGACAACATCGGCATGGACGCGATAGGTTTCGAGGGAGTCGGTCCGACGGGGTACGATCAGGCCAAGAACGGCGACGTTTATGGCAACCTCATCTACAACAACAGCGCTTTCAAGAACCCAGGGGAAGGTAATTCCTATGACGAGGATGGTCTGTACTGCGATGGCTGCACGGAGGTAACGTTTGAACGCAACACTCTTTACGGCAACGATCTGAATATCGAAGCCGCCAGCGAAATCTCGGGTGAGGTTTCGAGCAACGTGATCATCCGCAACAACCTGATCTACGCGGCAAATTCGTGCGGCGTCTCGGTGGGCGGATATGCGAAGACTGGGACGGGCGGAAGCACTAACATCACCATCGTGAACAACAGCCTTTACGATAACGACACGCAGAAGACGGGCAGTGGTGAGTTCCAGATCCAGTACCGGGCCACCGGGATTGTGTTCGAGAACAACATTGTTTATACCGGGGCGGAGGGTCTGTTCATCTACGGGTTCGTAGCGGGGAGCGGAGTAACCGCCAACTACAACGATTACTACACGACCAGCTCGACTACCACGTTTGAGTTGAACGGGAAAAGCTACTCCTCGTTCGCGTCTTACCAGTCAAAGACTGGACAGGATGCGAATTCGGTGTTCGCGAATCCCGACTACCTCACGGTTCCGACTTGTACGTCGACGAAGGAAACCGGGCCGCCGACGCCGCTCACAAGCTGTTCGCCGACGCCGAATTTTGACATCGCGACCAGTTCACCCGCTGAGAACACGGGCAACGCCGGTCTGGGTTCGGGGGATTTCGGGACGGTTGACTTCAATGGCAATCCGCGGGTGAATGCCAACGGACAAATCAACATGGGAGCTTATGAGCAGTGACCACGGCGTCAACCAGTAGGTTCAATCGGGGCACGCAGCCAAGCTGCGTGCCCGCATTATTTGCGGCGCAGCCCTGGCGCCGGGGATACTAAAGGCATGCGTTTCCCGTGCCTAGTATATCTGTTGCTTGTAAGCCTGGCCTACGGGCAAGCTGCGCTGCCGGCCACGTCTGCCGCGAGTGACAAAACCTCCGAATCAGAAGTTGGGCCTGACGATGCGGTGATTACGCTGAACGGGTTCTGCGCTGATCCTGCGCAGGCGGGCGTGGCGTGCAAAACCATGATTACTCGAGCACAATTTGAGAAGCTTACTGACGCGCTGCAGCCGGGGATGTCGCTGTCACTTCAGCTCAATGTGGCGAACGCTTATGCGCGAAATCTGAGAATGGCGGCGGCGGCGGAGAAACGCGGCCTTGATAAAACACCTGCATTCGAAGAAGAGATGCGCTATGCGCGGATGCAGTTCCTTGCGCAGGACTTGACCCGCACCCTGCAAGCGGAAGCCAGCAACATCACCGACGTCGATCTCGAAGACTATTACAAAAAGAACCAGTCCTCTTACGAGCAAGCTACACTGGCGCGGATCTTTGTTCCTCGCTCCAAGCAAAGCGAAGCTGCGCGCGGGGAACATGGGGACGTGCAGGCGAAGGCCGATGAGGAAGCGATGATGAAGGTTGCTGTCGAACTTCGCGTCCGCGCGGTTAATGGGGAAGATCCTGACAAGTTGCAGATCGAGGCTTACACGGACGCCGGGATTCCGCGCACCAACTCTGACACGAAGATGGGGAAGGTGCGGCGGGCTGCGCTGCCTCCGCGGCATGAAGCGGTCATGGACTTGAAGCCGGGAGAAGTTTCAGAAGTGATCTCCGATCCTGGTGGCGCCCATTTCATCTACAAAGTGATCGACAAGCAGACTTTGACGTTGGAAGAAGCAAAAATGGAGATCCGCGGGGAGATTTCGAGCCAGCGCTATCGGGACAGTATGAAGGGCTTTCAGGGCGATGTCGTGTTTAGCGATGCCTACTTTAATCCTCCGGGAAAGGCTGCTACGCCTCCGCAGCGAACTCGCACGGGGAGAAGAAAGACACCTTCGGCCCAGCAGGGCCAAGACCACGACTAGCTAGGCCACTGCAAATAAACCACTTACAGATGGGAACCTGGGATGGGTGGGCGGAGTCTATCTTCATATTAGAGAGCACATTAGAGTGTCTGCCGGTAACATGCGGCGGTGACCTCTAATCGGTGAACCAGGGGCGGGCAGGCGATTTTTCGGTTGGGGATGCGGCGGAGAATCCTATAATCAACCTGTAGTCACGCGCTAGGTGAAGTTGAGCGTGGGAGTGACCTCTTGGGAGATTTGGCGAGCGCAATTGGAGCACGGGCGCAGGAAGCGGCGATTGTCGCGGACCTGAAGGCGGGTTCGGAAGAGGCCTACGCCTGGCTGATCGGTGAATTTCAGCGGCCGGTGTACGGGCTGGTGTACCGCATGGTGAGCGATCCGGCGGACGCGGCGGATACTACGCAGGACGTTTTTCTGAAAGTGTTCCGCGGGATGAAGAGCTTTCATGGCGAGTCCAGCCTGAAGACGTGGATTTACCGGATTGCACTGCATGAGGCCGCGAACCGGAAGCGGTGGTGGTTCCGGCACAAGGCGCATGAGACTTCGATTGAGCCGGTGGAATCGGAGGGATTGGCGAACGGAGATGCAGCGATGCAAAACGCGCTGACTGACCGGAACGATTCGCCGTTCGATAGTGTGGCGCACCGGGAAGTGCAGAAGCGGGTGGATGCTGAGCTGCGGCAGGTGGCTGAGCCCTACCGGACGAGTTTGATTCTGCGCGATTTGGAAGAAATGTCTTATGAAGAGATAGCGGAGGTTCTGCAGATTTCGCTGGGGACGGTGAAATCGAGAATCACGAGAGGGCGGCAGGCGTTGAAGCAGCGGCTGGCGCCTTACGTGCGCGAGGTGGGCGGAGAGTTGGGGCTCGCTGCGCCGGAGCAAGAAGAAGAGACGAGTTTGAGGTCCGAAAATTTGCAGGACCGGGTTGCTGGAGGGGGAAGAAGGGTCGAGGTGATGCCATGAGGTATGTGGCCATGAAGCCGCTTTCGGCTAAGTCGACGATGAAATGCGGGGACGTGAAGGGATTGCTGTCTCCGTATCTGGACGGGGCAGTCACCGGGATCGAGATGCAGGGCTTGCAGGCACATCTGAACGGATGTGCAGCATGCATGAAGGAGTACCGGCTGCTGCGGCAGACGCAGCAACTGCTGACGAGCGTGGGGCGGGTGCAGGAGCCGGCAGACCTTGGGCTGAAGCTGCGTCTGGCCATTTCGCGGGAGGCGGCGGAAACGCGGCGTCCGCGATTTGAAGACTTGCGCATGCGCGTGGAGAATGCTTTGAACGCGTTTATGGTGCCGGCTACGGCGGGCCTGGTCTGCGCGTTGCTGATCTTTGGGTTAGTTACTGCGATCCTGGCGATGCCGGGAGAGGTGCAGGCGAACAATAGTCAAGACGTGCCGCTGGTGCTGAATACCGGTCCGGAGTTGGAGCAGAGCGTTTTTGGCACGACTCTGAGCGGGATGAATACGGACTCGCTGGTGATTGAAGCCTACGTCGACAAGAACGGGCGCGTGCAGGACTACAAGATTCTTTCTGATCCAGGGGAGTCGCAGGAACTGCTGCCGCAGGTGAAGCGGATGCTGATCTTTACGACGTTCCGTCCGGCGATGTCGATGGGACGGCCGATTTCGTCGCGGGCAGTGCTTTCGTTCTCTAGGATCAGCGTTCGGGGGTAGGGCGGAGTTCGGCTTCCGGACCCCGGCTTCGGGTGCGCTTCGCGCTTTGCTTGAAATTCCGGCTCTTTAATCTTGTACTCGTTATTTCTGCCTTTCCAAATCGAACGATGTTTTGCTGTCGGCTTCCTTGTTCTCAAAAACTGCGTGAATTGACTTTCCGTCAGGCGTTACTGACAAATGCAGGATGCTGACAATCTTGCCCTTGCGCTTACTTGTAAGTTCCACAGTGCTTGAGTTCAGCAGCTTGGCGGAGACCATGGTGTGGCCGGGGTCATCTTCGACGGGGTAATCATTGCCATCGAATTTTGCGGTGTACTTTTCACCCAGAGGCGTTTCCGCACTGAAAGCATCCTTCGTGCATTTGTAGCTGATCCCAGAACCATTACTTGATCGACTTGCTTTGAACGCACGCCATGAACCCGAGATCGCGTGGGAACCGGCAGGTCCGTTTTCGATTCGATGGCTCTGAAACTCAAGGGTCACAGTTTCTGCTTCGGTCGTATCTTTTACCAGTTGGGTCAGCGTGCTTCCGTCCTGGGAAACGGAATCGATTTCTGTGAACATCGGGCGCCCGGCCTTCTTGGCGATAATCGCGACTGTGTGCGTGTCCACTTCTTGAACATTGACGGTGTCCACGTACGCGGTCTCCGCAATTTTGTGGTCGTACCCGTCTGGTTTGATGGCTACATCCCCGAATGTGCAGCCACAATGGAAGGTTTCTTTTTCGAGCGAGTAGAGAGCTGGTTTCTGCGGGACTTGTTCTCCTGCCTTATTTGCCCAAGTTCCGTCGAAGAGGCTCTGCCCAGATGCTCTACTTGCCAAGAACAACAAAACGAAGATGAGTCTCTTCATATTTACCTCAGGGTGCGAAAAATACTTGTCACGGGCAAGGATTCTAAACGACGATATTTCGTTAATGAGAAAGACCGACAGCAAAAAAAGAAAAGCCACCTTGTCGGGCGGCTTCTTTATTCGTGGTTCGAGCGCTCAGAGACTCATGGCATCACGACGAATGGCCTGTTGCTGGTCAGCGTGCCGGCGGAGGTCGTTACTGTGACGAAGCCTGTCGTCGCTCCCGCTGGAACTGTAGCCTTCACATAAGTCCCGGAGACGACCGTCGCCGTGGAAGGCATTCCATTAAAGGAAACCGTAGTTGCGGAGGTGAAGCCTTGTCCCAAGATCTCGACAAAACTTCCCACCTTGGCCATAAATGGCACCGTGCTTACGAATGCAGGCACGCTGCCGCCCCAACTGTAGACGACACCGCAACGAGCGCACGCGCCGCCTTCATCGGTAACTCCATACAAGAACCCATTCGTGTTCTGGAATGGGGTATAGGGATAGGCTCCCGTGGTGACATCGAAACTATGGAGAACCGAGAAACCGCCAGCTGGAGTGACTTGAAACAGAGTGCCGCAACCGCTTCCGTTGCAGAACGGACTGCTGCCGCCCATGCCGGTGGCACCGTAGAAATTTCCGTCAGTGGCCTGTATTACGCTGGTAAGTGGAGATGTCCCATCCGTCGGGCTCATGTTGTAGAGGACAGTCGGGACACCGCTGGGTGTGATCTTGAAAACCACTCCAGCGCCTCCGCTTGCAAAAGCCGTCCCGTAGAAGTTCCCATCGCTACCCTCAACCAGGGGGCCGTGGGGGCTGTCGAAGGTTTCGGCACCAAAGTTATAGAGCACAGTCACCAAAGTCGCCTTGCCCGGGCGATATGTGACCCGATAAAACACCCCGCCACCCGCGGTCCCTCCGCTCTCGGTCGTCCCATAGAAATTTCCATCTGTGCCCAGAACCAGCGCATCAGGCTGGCAACCGTTCGGGCCGCCAAAGTCGTGCAAGAGGGCAAAGACGCCGTTAGTGATTCTGTAGATCGTGCCACAACCCGAAGGCAGCCCCAAACCTGCAGCCACGCCGTAGAAACTTCCGTCCGGACCCAGGATGGGCGGGTCCAAAGGGGCACCCCCGTCCGTGCCACCCGTGAAGTTGTAGATGGTGGTGAGGCTTCCGGTTTGCGTGATGTCGAATATAGTTCCCCAATTATGGGCTCCCCCCGTCGAAGTGACCCCAAGAAAGTGTCCGTCCGCGCGGAGAATCAACCCGCCGTCAGGATCCGAGCCGTCGGCGCAGTTCGATTGCGAGCAAAAGTTGTATAGAACTTGGGCCCGCCCTTCGGCAGTTACCTTGAATACCGCACCACGCGCGTATGTCCCTCCTTCAGAACTCGTAATGTACAGGCTGCCGTCTCGACCCTGCGCTATCCGGCCCGCAGGCTCTGTGGGACCTCCACTTACGATTTGGTACAACACGGAAAAGTTCTGCGCATATGTGGGCGTGGGTGCGCACATCGCGATCAGGCTTAGAACGGCCAAAACATGTAGCCGATAGCTCTTGATTCTCGTCATCATTGAGGTCATGGAAATCCCCCCGAGGCTATCTGGGCGGGCTTGCGAGAGGCGGAGCAGGCGAAACTGATAGTAGGTCGCAGCCCGCCGCGTGCACTGGTCTCCCTAGAAAGGAGAAACATGCGTACACGGTGCGCTGTAATGATACCTCATGCTGTGTCCGGACGGGTATCCCGGTCACGCTGCCTGGTGAGAAGGCGGATTGCGTCTGTCCACGAAGTTATCAGGCCAAATCGGTCATTGAGGGGTTTGGAGCGTTATGGAGGCGTTCACGCACATCGACGCCATGGCAACCTCGGAATAGTCAGCGCGTTTGAGGCAAGCGTAGCGGGCCGAAATTGGGTAACCGGCACTTACGCTGAAGCGGCCGATGCTTTTGGCTCGGAGAATACGAGCCATTCGAGGGCTGCGAAGGTTAGATACACCTGGGGCGCATCCATTTTCGCCATCACGCTGCCGGTAATCTCGCGCAGGGCCGTCACCATGTCGTCGCTTTGAAAACAAAAACCAGTTTCGTCTGTCGCAACCACCGTGCCCGGGAAGGCGCGGCTGAAAAGAGAAACTTTCACGATAACGTGTTTGTTCACTAGCTTGGCTTTGAACGAAGGCGAGGCTGGCAGGGACATGGTTCCTCTATAGATTGCGGTGTGCACTTCGATTGAACAAGCTCTGTTCGGGGTGTGGCGTTACGTCGGTAATTGACTCGGAGGCCTGTTCCGCGTGGCGAAACTGCCGCAGCACCCCTTGACTGTTGCGGGGTGAGGTTTGAGACAGGTCGCAGCAACTGCTTGGTTCGAGGAAGGGTGGAAGGCGAAGCTGTCGGTGCGCGATATACACTGTTTTCTGCTTTCTGCTTTGCAACTTCCCTGAAGTAAGGAGCGATTCGCATGGCAGCATCGAGTAATTCGCACGCAGGATTTCTCTCTCGCCGGCACTTTTTTCGGTGGGCCAGTTCGCTGGCTGCCGCCGTTGGCGCGGCGCCTCTGGTTTCTTCCGCTAGCGCTCTTTCCTCGCCGCTGGCGTCGCCGACGGCAGCGTCGGATGGTGAGGACTACTACGCGAAGCTGGGCGTGCCTACGATTATCAATGCCGCCGGCACCTATACCACCTTGACGGCTGCGTGCATGCCGCCGGAGGTTTTGGCGGCGGTGCAGAAGGCTGCGTTGCATCCGGTGCGTCTGCACGATCTGCAGCAGAAGGCTGGCGAGTACATTGCGCGCCGTCTGAAGTGCGAAGGCGCGGTCGTGACTTCGGGAGCCTCGGGAGCCATCAGCCTGGCGGCTGCGGCCTGCCTGCAGTACGCGAACAAGATCAACATTCTCGACATGCCGCAGGCGATTAATGGCTTGAAGAATCAGGTCATCGTGCAGCGTGCGCATCGCTATGAATATGACCGGGCGATGTATCTTTGCGGGGCGCGAGTGACGGAAGTGGTCACGCTCGATGACTACAAGCGCGCTTGCGGCGCGGGCGACGGGGTGATGACGAATTTTTTCAATGCTGCGGAAGATGAGGATGGGATCGCAGGGAGCGCAGAGATCGGGCGAGAAGAGTGGCTGCGGGTAGCGCACGAATACAAGATTCCGTGCCACCTGGATGCAGCCGCGGACATGCCTCCGATTTCGAATCTGTGGAAGTACACCGGCATGGGTTTCGATCTGGTGGCGTTTTCCGGCGGTAAAGGAATTCGTGGTCCGCAAAACGCAGGGCTGCTTCTGGGCAGGAAAGTCCTGACGGATTTGGCCCATGCGAATAATAATCCGGGAGACGGAATCGGCCGCGGCATGAAGGTGGCCAAGGAGCAGATCGTCGGCATGGTCGCGGCCGTTGACTGGGTTCTCTCGCACACGGAAGAGTCGATGCAAGGCGACTACCAGAAGCGCGCCGATCTCATCGCCGATGCTGTGAAGGGCATTCCTTCGGTGAGGACGGAGACGGTGGTTCCGAAGATCGCGAACCATGTTCCGCATCTTCTTATACGCTTCGACCCGGCGGTCACCGGGATCACGACTGGGCAGATCGTTGAGGCTTTGCGTCGCGATACGCCTTCGATTGAGCTGAACCCGAACACTGGACAGAAGCCGAACCAGGGCATTCCGGCAGATGCAAACACGCTGGTGGTTGGGGTGTGGATGTTGCAGCCTGGCGAAGATGCGATTGTCGGCCGGAGGATTCGCGCGGCCCTCACGAAACAGGCCTAGATTTCCTACACTATCGACAACGAAGTTATTCGTAACGCAGAGCTTCGATCGGATCCATGCGCGAGGCTCGGACGGCGGGCACCATGCCGCTCACTAGGCCTACGGCAGCGAGGATCAGCGTGGCGACGATCAACGTACCCGGAGCGATGACGAGGCGGACGTCGCCGGCTTCCGCGTTCTTCGCCATCGCGCTGTAAAGGGTGAGGCGTCCCACGGAAAGTGAGACCCCGTAGGCCAGGATGATGCCGAGCGCGCCGCCAATGAAAGTGATAGTCAGCGATTCGGCCAGGAACTGCAGCAGGATGTGACTCCGGCGCGCGCCCAGCGCTTTTTCCACGCCAATCTCGCGGGTACGCTGCGCTACCGAGACCAGCATGATGTTCATGAGGCCAACTCCGCCGATGCCGAGCGTGAGCGTGCCGATGAAACCGAGAAGAATCTTGAGGCCGATCGTGATCAATTCGAACTGGTGGACTTGCTCCATGAGATTGAAGACGTATATGGCGCGCCGGTCGGTGGGGTTGAACTTGTGTTCTATAGCCATCACGGAGCGCACGGTGTGTTCCAGGTCTTCGTAGGCCGGGGTCTCATAGCTGAACCAGATGGAGCCGAGGTAGCGCGTGTCTTTGATGTCGCTCAGGGTGGTGAAGGGGATGTAAAGGATGCGGTTGATGTTGTCGTCGCCGGCTTGCATCTTGGGGCTTAGGACCCCGATCACTTCCACGCTGAGGCCATCGATGCGGATGTGTTCACCCAAGGCGTTGCGTCCTGAGAAAAGCTTGTCTTTGGCCTCTGAGCCAATGACCGCGACGCGGGCGTGCTGTATCTCATCTTCCGGATTGTAAAAGCGTCCCTGCGCCAACTTGAGGGCGCGGATGGAAAAGACGTTGGGATAGTTTCCGGTCACGTTGAAGGTGAAGGTCCGCGTCTCATACTGGATGTTGGCCTGCTTATCGGCTTCAGGGGTGATTTGAGCGATTTGAGGAATGTTTGTGGTAAGCGTGTCCACGTCTTCGAGGGTGAAGCGTATCTGTTGGCCGGCTTTCTGGCCGCCGGCCTGCATGGAGCTGCGGCCAGGCGCAACGATCATCAGCTTGGTGCCGAAGTTGGCGAAGATGCTGGCGCAGGCGCGGCCGAAGCCATCGCCGTAGGAGAGCAACATGACCACGGTCGCTATACCCCAAGCCATGCCGAGCATGGTGAGGGTGGTGCGGCGGCGGTTGTGCCGCATGGCGCCGTAGGCTTCGCTGAGAAGATCTCCGAACATACTCTTAGTCGTGCTTTTACTCGTGCTCTTAATCCTTACTCCTGGCGGAGCGCTTCGACTGGCGCCAGCATGGCAGCCTTGCGCGCCGGATAAAGCCCCGCAACCACGCCCGCCAGCGTCAAGCAGCCGATGGCGAGAATCGCCGTCGCGGGCACCAGCTTGGGAGGATCAAAATTCCCCGGCGACTGCTGCGTACCGAGCAGCGCCATCAGCCCGCCGGCGAACCCCATCCCGATCAATCCGCTCAGTAAAGTAAGGAGGATTCCCTCCAGAAAAAACTGGAGCAGGATGCTGCGGTTGGTGGCTCCTAAGGCCTTGCGCAATCCGATCTCGCGAGTCCGTTCGCTGACTGCGACCAGCATGATGTTGATGACGCCAATGGCGCCGAGGACCAGGGTCACGATTCCCACGGTGCCCAGGAACAGGTTCATGGCGTCGAAAATCTTGCCCATCATCTCGGCTTGCTGAACGGTATCCAGGTTTTCGAAGGCGTCTTCGTCGCGGTAATCGAAACCGTGATTGCGGGCAATGATCTTGTGGACTTCTTCCCGCGCCAGCATGTGCTCTGCAGCCACGCGGGGCTGATAGTTGATGAGGGAGATAGAGTTCTGATGGTTTTCGCCCTTGAGCGGGAAGTTGGTGGCCATCGTCTGGAAGGGAATATAGCCGCGCATGTTGGTCATGTTTTCGTCGCCCCGGCCAATGCGCTTTAGCGTGCCGATCACTTCAAACCTTACGTCGTTGAGCAAGATGAATGCGCCCAGCGCGGGTCGTCCGGAGAAGAGGTTTCTGGTCAACTCGTCTCCGAGCACGATGACGTTGCGTCTTTGCTTGTCGTCGAAGCCATTGAGCCAGCGCCCCTGCCGGAGCGGGAGGTACCTGATCGCGGAATACTGAGGTTCCGCGCCGACAATCTGCCCGTTGGCGCTGGCGAATTCGCTGACCGCGTGCATGTCATCGCGAGACAGGACTGGGGCAGCGTTGCGAACGTGGGGAGCTTCCGCGCGGATGTCGAGATAGTCTTGATAGGTAAGGAGATAGTTGCGTGCGGAGTTCATGCTTCCGGCGACCACTGGGGCGCGGCCGGGAAAGATGAACATGATATCTTCGCCGTATTCAGCCAGCCCGCGCTTGTTTCCCGAGCGGAAACCTTCGCCCAAACCGACCAGCAGGAGCAACGATCCCACACCCCAGGCCACGCCGAACATGGTGAGGAATGAGCGCAGTTTGTGCGCCCACAGGGTGCGGAAGATTTGCGCGAAGATGTCGAGGATCATCCGCATAATCTATCGTTATTGTACCCTTGGCGGTCCCGTTGGCAGCCGATCTAATGGCTGGCGCTTCCCCCCGGGGGGACACCGTTCAGAGAGCGGCCCGGGAGCCCCAACCCGCGGCGGTAGGACTGACCGTCCGGTTTGACGGGTAGGATGTGGCAACGGGAAAAACGGCTCCACCCCTCTTCTTGACGCATATCGCAGTTCAATTGGATTTTGTGGATAGAATTGCGATGAGAATGAGTGGCTTTGCAGGTTTCCACGAAATTTCCGGCAACGTTTCCCCCAGCTTCACGACAATGCGCATGAATAGTGCCGACCTAGTAAACCTCCTGGAGAGACTCTCGGTTCTCAGAGGACTAGGAAGACAACGTTGCTGGAGAGTGTTCCGGTCGGCGTGGTCACTTCAACAGTACCCGTCGTTGCACTGCCTGGAACAGTCGCAGAAATTTCGGTAGGCGAAACAACCGTAAATGCTGCAACCTTGCCGTTGAAGGTTACTTTAGTGGCACCGTTTAGATCAGTCCCGAGAATAAAGATTTGTGCTCCGGTGTAAGCCGCAGCGGGCACTGTTTTCACGAAAGGAGCAAGGCCCAGAGACAACCTGAACACTGTGCCGTATAGGTGCTGTCCATTAAACCCGTTCGTGGTTCCGTAAAAGCTGCCGTCGGTGCCCTGCACCAATCCCACTAACGGGTTCATACCGTCGGTCTTGGTGAACTCGTGCAGAACGGTAAACGTTCCACCCGGCGTAAGCTGGAAAATCATCCCGCAATTACTACCACTGCATTCTCCACCTGCGCCAATGCCCGGCGTTGTTCCATAGAAGTTCCCATCAGTACCTTGAATCAGCGCCGCATGGCTCGGCCCTCCGATTCCACTGAAGCTGTAAAGCGAGGTGAGTGAACCCTCTGGCGTAATCTTATAGATCTGTCCCCGCCCATTCTTTCCTCCTCCGGAAGTTCCATAGAAGTTTCCATCTGTCGCTTGAATCAACGCGGAGGTGGGGCCTTCACCATCGGTAGAGTTGAAGACATCGAAAGTGGTCAGATGGCCGGCGGTACCAATTTTGAAGAAAGTACCGCAACCAATGTTGTCCTCACACAATGGATTGGAGCCACCAGAGAGAGTTGTGCCATACAAAAATCGATCGGCGCCCTGAATAAGTCCCACGACCGGATCATTCCCGTCGGGGCAACCCTTAGTTTGGCAAAATGTGTGCAGCGTGCTAGCAGCACCTCCCGGCGTCAGCGCGAAGACCGCACCTCCGTATACGCCACCTGGGGGGGCCGTGCCGTAGAAGTTTCCATCAACGTAATCCTGAATTAACCCTGCTGGAGATCCGATGCCGGTGCTCAGAGTGGTCAGAGAGCCGCTCTTGAGCTCGAAAAAGGTCGTATGGCTCCCGTCGGCGAAATAGGTGAGGCCGTAGAAGTCTCCATTGGCGGCCAGCACTAGCCCTTGAGGCCCTCCGCCGTCGGTACCGTCGAACTTAACCACGGTCGTGAGATTACCGCTAGGAGTAATCTTGAAAATCGTGCCCCAGCCGCCGACGCCCCCTATTCCGCCTCCCAGGGTCGTTCCATAGAAATTTCCGTCTGGTGCCTGGACCAGCGCGGTGGGGTAGGCTCCGTCGGTGATATCAAAGGTCGCCAGATTGGTGAACGTTTGTGCAGGCGATGATATCGCGGCGGCTACTACTGCAAAGAGGACGACGCAAGGAGTCCTTAGCGTACGAAACGGAGTCATAACTTCCCTCCAAAACATGAGCATCCAAACGTGTGCCGCACACAACTTTCAACATACGGCCAATCTAATCACCCTCTATGTGTCCCATCTATAGTGGATTACATAGGAGTGTGGCCACGCCAATATATTCTCGTCCATTGCGGAAACGGCGTCAAGGTGAAGGATTTTGCGATAGTCTCCTAATTTCCACGACTGTTTCTCTGATCGTCAGGTTCAGCGAAACTAGCATCCGCAAGCCAACTAGCGAAGCATCAACTACAACCAATTGTGGGGCAGTCGTTTATCATGCGCGAATGTGACTGCCCGCCGTATAACTTGACAGGCATCTCAGCATGTGCGCATGTGGCAGCCCAGCGTATGTACAAAAAGCGGGGGGATGAAAAGAAGAAACGAGGGGGACTGGCATAGGAAACAATCCCCAACAAATTCTTGTCGCTGATTGAATGCTGCCCTTAACGCAACACCTTGGGAAAGCCGAAAACTTCCGACCTTGCCACACGCGGTTCGACGCACTTCATTCAGTGCGGCATGTCTACTTCAATGGACTATTCCGCCTTTCGTAACAAACTGATATTTTGTTAGTTTCCCACACCATAGTCTGACAACATTCCGACCATTGCCTTCCGTTCGTCGAAGCGCGCGCGAGTCTGGATTGAAGTTACTATAAGATGAGGTACATCATGATCAAGCTTTTGTGTGTTATCGGCTTTCTCTTGCTTTCGCTGAAAGCAGTCGGCCAGATCAATCTGACCCAAGGCGAGTCCGTCGGCGTTGGTGCAAATGGAGTATTGCTTTCCCGCCCCAACGAGTTTCATTCTGCGGATTTCACGAGCCCGACGTTGAACAGCCTTCTTTCCACCTGCCCTTCGACTCCAACTCCTTGTATCTGGGATGTCGAGCCTTCTGCGACCCAGATCACCGTTCCGACAACGGCCACCATTGGGTCGGCCACGCAGCCGGTGACGGTCGATTCCGGCCTGTCTTTTCTGTTAACGGGCACCGGTGGAGATGGCATCGATATCGCGCAGTGGGGTGCGCTGAAATGCCGAGGCAACAAAGGGCCAGCATCGCCGTCGGTTGCTGGCTGCGAAATCCAACAAGCGAACACTTCCATCCTCAACTCGCTCGTCAGCAATGCCGACCAGGGCGCCGTTCCTCCGCAAAGCGATTTCATGCTGGAGGGCTACGCTGCCATTGGCAGTGCCGCGGGGACAACGTGCGGCGCAGGCTGCGTTGCTCCGCGGCTCAGCTGTGGCGTGCTCTGCATCATCGCGGTCGAAGGCAAGGGTGTCATCCGCGATAGCGCGTTCGGGCCAGCGGTCGGAGAAGTGGGCATGAATTTTCAGGATGCAGGAAGCGGTAGTTCGGCTGACAACAATGCTCTACTTATCGAGAACGTCGAATCCTTCTGTAGTCTCTACGTTCACTGTTTGCCGCTGAATATTTGGGGCGCGACCGGAACTGGAACCGGAAATGGATCGAATTACCTATTTTCGGCGAGCTCTTTCGTCGATACGGGAAGTTCGAATCCAAACGGCATAACATCATTTGCCAGCGGCCAATGTCTCGATACACAAGATTGCCTGGTTAACCTCGACGGGCAAAGCGGTTCAGGCATGGGCAACAATGTGATCGGCAGCATTACCTTCGACACCACCTACTTTGAAAGCTCGACCTCTATGAGCACGACGGGAAGCTTCATGGAGGCAAATAATGTTCGCGGCTTAGCACTGAACAACGTGCGCTTCGATGGGGGTGCCGTTCTCACCAATTGCCTGACGATTTCCGGGACAAGTTTTGGCGCAAGTTGGGTAACGGGTCGGGTCTCAGCAAACAAATGCGGTACGAACATCAATAACGAGATCACCGGTTATTCCCAATCCAACAGCTCCGGCGGCGATCTCATGTATTACTATCCTGGAACCAACAGTGCTGGTTTCGTGATCGACGGAAAAGAAATTCTCAACGGCAGCTTAACGATTAGCAATGCGGCGGGAACGTCTCAAACCGCATTGTCAGTATCCGCGTCGGGCGGGACGCTCGATCTCGGCAGTACCAACGCGACCGTGAGCTCTGCCGGAGCTCTCAAGGCGACCAGTTTCACCGCAACGAATCTTCTGTGCAGCACTACGGCTCCCACCATTTCCTCCGGCTTTGGCAGTGCACCAAGCATCACCAACAACGGCAACTGCTCCTTCTCGATAAATGTCGGATCTGGCACCATTACGAACCCTGGAGTGCTCACCTTCCCAGCCGCAGCTCACGGATGGCATGTGCACTGCGACGACATCACGACCACGTCCGCTACTAACTTCATTACCAAACAAACTGGCGCCGTATCTACGACCAGCGTAACATTAACAACCTTTACCACCGCGGCTCTGACCACGGGCACATGGACAGCAAGCGACATTTTGGAATGCAGCGCGGTTGCCAATTAAAGTGAAGCATCAGTAACTCCGTTTTATGGTTGGAGAAACGAGGCTGATTCACCGATTGCGACTACAGCTTTATTGGCCGGCGATATGGCTGACGGTCTGGTTGCTGGGGCTCTCGGTCGCAATCGTGGACGTGACTTTACGCCACAACTGGTGCGGGGAGATTAAGGCAGTCCTATGGCGAACCATGCTGGCGGCGATTGTCGCGAGTGAAACGGTACTGGCCTCGTGTGGCGGAGGTAGGGCGTATCCATGGCGTGCGCCCAAGCCACCGCGTAGTGGTTGTATGCCTCCAGGCCGCCTAGCTTGTCGATTCGTTCAGTGAGAAATGGTTAATAGGTCGGGTTAGCTTTGATTTAACTTTCATCGCCCGACACCCCAACCAGGGCCGCCAGCGTCTGCCAGTGCCTCGAATGCGGTCGGCGTCGGCCCGCACGGATGGCAACGGCATACGTCACAGAAACACCTAGCGCCGACATAATGACCGGGTTCGCGATTCCAGCCAGTAGCGGCTGAATCTTTCGCGAGTAGACTTCCTCGTTGAGCCAGGTTGGGAGGCTCGACGGCTGCCATTCTTTCTTCGCGAGGGCGTGCTGCCGCTGTGTCTGCGCCCGACGCGCCTTCGGACCGGGGGCTTGGCTAGCCACGCGTCCGATCTTGGCAATCTCCACAATTCGCTCACGAGCTGTCGTAGCGTCACACTCGGAACAATAACTTCGTCCAAACGAGATCGATGTCCCGCAAACGCGACAAATACTCTCCGGCTGTGGTGCGGTTTTGGTCGGTGGAAATGATGGATGCCCCTTCGCTTCGCGCTTGTTGCGCTGCGTAAGGCGTGTCGCGATCATCTTGGATGTGGAAGTTGGTTTTGACACGGAAGACCAAATCTCCTGCGCAACATATTCCGCGATCGGGGCCACTAATCTGCGCCACGTGTCCGAAGTCTCGCAGAGCTTGATTGCCAATGCTGAAGAAATGCGGCAGTTCCCATTGCGATCCTCCCAAAAGTCCGATTTACGAAGGGGCTCGCTCTGAAGCCAGTTCAAGACGAACGCGTCAACTCCGCCCGGCCTGCAAACTTCCATCAAATCGCAGGCGAGTGAGTCTCTGTTGGGCGTGTCCATGTGGAGAAAGCCCTGCCCCACGTCTAAGCCCATGGCAGTCGCGGCTAGTCTGGCTTCCGCCTCTAGCAGCGAGTAGACGAAATTTAACAAGGCGTTACTGGGTGAGGCCGCTAGCCGTGGACTGTGTGTAATGGGAGAGATTCGCGACCCAAACTTTTTCCAGTGGCCAGGAACGAGCTTTTCATCCTTGCGGGGCCAGAGGATTGGAATATCCGCCCACGAATGCCAATACAATTTGGCAGCCTGTGCCTCAATGAGGGTAACCCTCTCAACGCTCTCGGCGCTCGGTAAAGTGCTTCTGAATCGAGCAATTGCGTCCGCCGTCGAAGGATCGTGCAGCATGTCGCGCACTAGTAACTCCTGCCCGGCGAGTTTCTGCGAGATGAGTTCTTTAGAAATCTTGAGCGCCGTCCCGTTGCCGAGTGCGAGCGCTTGCGCCCTGCGGAGTTTGGAATCCGACGGAGTGACCGGGCCGGTGACGACGAGCACCTTGCCTCTGCGATCAAGCATCAAGAATGATGCGCCCGCGTCAGAGATCCAGCGGAGCGCCTCAAGGGTGACGAAACCGTCACTTCCGATTAGCACTAATCTTTTCAGACCATGATTCACGCGGGGTAGGCGGATCGTTCGGCGCTCGTCTGCGATTCCGTCGTGCAGAAGCAGATGACCGGCGTCGACTTTGATGCGAATTCCCCATCCATTCAAAACGAGGACGCCCGATTTGCGGATGGAGTGCGAGTGCGATAGGTTTGGCGAAGCCGTCATGGAGCTCATATCTCCTCAGCGGTCAGGGCTGTTTGCCTGCTCTAACAGGTGGGCAGCCCGCTTAACTTAAGTTTTCTATATTCTATTACTTACAAGCGCATCCGACAATGCGAAACTGTGCGCAGGAATGTGGATAAAAGCAAACTGTGGAAAACTGATGAATACTTTGGCTCGCCTGGGGCATCGAAGTTAGTAGCCTCTTTGCGCGAGTAGGGAGGACTATAGGACAGGTGAGAACCGGTCCCGAAGTGCAGTGCGGATGAATGTTACGTCCATGTAGTTACCACGACGAGTAGACCACGCCATTCCGCGCAATACCAGCCGGAGAAACATCGTGGCGAGGACGCGAAAGAACTGGTAGGGCGGCTGAGACTCCAATATTTGCACTAGTCCCGAGCAAAAGTTCAAGGGCAAGATGACAATTTTTCCTTCGGGAGAAGTGTCAAATGCCTGCCCTTCGAGTCGCCAATGCCGTCGCGCCAACCCAACCAACCGTAAGCGACAAGGTACTCCTCACCCGTGAGGAGTGTGCCGACATTCTCCGAATCCATATTCGGACCCTCGATGCGCTGCTCAAGGACGGAATTCTCCGTTTTAAGAGGGTAGGTAAACCACTCCGTGGCCGCGTCCTCGTACCGCGTGTAGAAATCGAGCGATTCCTTCAGGTGGACCAACCTGCCAAACGGCGGGTGAGGTGACCTATGGCGCAGAAAAAGCTGCACTGGATCGCCTCAAAGGGCTACCGCGCACCTCGTCCATCCTCTTTAACCGAGGGACAACTAAAGACGCGCGCCGATGTACTGGCTGCTCACTCTGATATGTTGCGCGACCGCAACCTGACGGCATCCCAAGCCGCTTGGGATAACGGCGTCACGATCCGAGATTTCTGGAAATACATACCCAGAGCATTCACCAGGAACTCAAGTGGACGTATTCGCGCTATAGCAGACCGCTACGTGAGAAGGCTGGAGATTCCCGGACGCGATGGTCCCGTCTTAGTCACCGTCAGAGGGTCCAAAGCTAAAGGTCAACTTGCACGATTCCGCAATGATGTCTTCAGCTTTCTCGGTGGGGATCGTTCTGCGCTTGATAAATGGAAAGGCGTAACGATCCAGGGTCATGAGTTGCTGACGGACCCCCACATTATTCGAACGCTGGGCGAGCAAGGCAATCTCCCTGAACATTTCGGCAGCGAGCAAGTTGTTCCGTACTCCGGCGGGGCCGCATGAGACGGTGCAATCTCTGTGGCACTACTCATGAGGTAACCCAACATCATGTCGGGGGACAACGTTTCATTGCGTGGTTCACGATGAGTCTCTGCGCCAAATGCCAAGTAATTTTCCACGCAAGACAACGTGCCGCTGGGATCAATTTGCGTTTCACTCCGGACGCCAGGATCAGATTGATTCGCGCATTGAAGATGACAGTACTCTTCATGTGGTTACTGCTCGACATGCTGGAAAGTGAAATTGGCTCGGAGATCAATGAAGCTAAGGCACTGCGTCAAGAATCTAACTCCGAGGATGGGAAATGATTGAGACACACGATCTCTTCTTACGTGCGCTTGCGGTACCTATAGAGAAAAAGAAAAAGAAGAAAACCGCCAACACCGAGGACGATAACAATGTGCTGGACGAACCAACATGGCCGGATACAGTCCTGGCGTTCGATAGTGAGAGCCGGGTCACCGTAGACCAATCGCTCACGCTTAGCGTATGGCAGCGTTGCAGGCTGGTCGGGGGCGTGTATGAAGTAATCGAAGAGGGCATATTTCATGCCGGCGATCTGCCTGAAAGAGATTGCAAAGTCCTCAGAGCATATATGGAGACTGCGGTCTCCGATGTGCCAACCTTTCCACCTCGTTTTCCCCTCTACTCGCGTTCGCAGTTCATGAAAAAGGTATTTTGGCCCGCCCTTAAGAAAAACAGTTCGATGGTTGTGGGTTTTAATCTCGGATACGATCTTTCCCGAATTGCCCTCGACTGGAAAGAAGGAAACAAAGGTGAATGGTCGCTCGTGCTGATGAAGTATGCCGATGGCAACGAGAACTGCAACTATCCACGCGTCCTGATAACACCTATTGATAGCAAGAAACAGATAATCAAGCTATGGCGACCGTGGAAAAAGAATCAACACGAGTGGAAAGACTTAGGCAAAAAGATCCATTTCCTCGATCTTCGGACTTTGCTCTGGGCGCTTTACAACAAATCGCACTCGCTTCGGTCCGCCTGTGACAACAAACGCGGCCCCTTCAAAGAGCAGAACCTACCGCCAAAAGATGACCATGATCCCACTGGGGAAGTAACGCCAGATGAAATTGAGCACTGCCGGCAGGATGTCCGCTGCACTGTAGCACTCCTGAACGCTTGTAAGTTGGAATTCGATAAGCACTCCGATATCGATCTGAAGCCGTGGAATGCATACTCACCCGCGAGTATCGCCAAAGCTTACCTCGCGGCAATGGGCATAAAAAGGCCCTCTGTTAAGTTCAAAGCGCCGGACAAAAAGTTGGCCTCTTGGATTCAGTCCTATTTTGGCGGGCGTTCGGAGTGCCGAATACGTCACGAGGTTGTTCCCGTAGTTCCGGTAGATTTCACCTCCGAGTATCCTTCTTGCTGCGCAAACATGGGCCTATTCAAATTTCTCACCGCTAAAAGTTTGAAGTTTGTCGATGACACAGCAAACATACGGCAGTTTGTCGCGAATATCACTCACGAACAGTGTTTTAGGCGTGATACATGGCACGATCTGAACTTTGTGGCCCGCTTAATCCCTGACGGAGACATCCTGCCCGTCAGGACTGTTTACGACGGCGTAAGCCATAATATCGGCAACAATTATTTATCTTCGAATCCTTCCCACCCAGAAGCCATTTATGTTGCAGGGCCCGATCTTGTCGCTGCAGTGATCCAGCAACCGGGAAAGATTCCCAACATTCAACAAGCATTCAGGATCGTCCCCTGTGGCAAGCAGCCTGGAATGCGAGCCGTAAAACTTCGGGGAAAGGTTCTGATCGACCCTAACGATGATTCTGCTGACCTATTCACGAAAATCATTGAGGAGCGTAAACGCAATAAGAATGATCCCGATCTCTACTATTGGCTCAAGATTCTCGCCAATTCGATTTACGGATTTTTCGTGGAACTCATTCCGGAGCACTTCAAACAACCGAAAAAAGTGATGGTGTTTTCTGGCGATGAGAGCTTTCCTGATTCCTCAAGAGTGATTGAAAGGCGAGGAAAATGGTTTGCGCCGTACTTGGCAACGCTCATCACATCCGCTGGAAGGCTCCTCTTGGCCATGCTGGAGGTGGAAGTGAAACGAGCAAGGGGCGCGTATCTATACTGCGATACCGACAGTCTAGCAGTTGTCGCATCGAAAAAAGGAGGCCCACTCCGCATTCCCGGAGCGCAAGGCGGGCGTATTTTGACCTGCGATGAGGTTGACGCAATCACCGCTAAATTCCAGGCACTCAATCCATACGATCCCGATACGGTGCCGGACCTCCTGAATCTCACGGACGACAATTACGTGTGCAAATGTTCGCATGAACTTAACGAGCATGACGACGCCGGAGTTTGTGAGGTGCATCGATGCCGCTGCATGGCAAGGAAAAAAGTGCGGCGGCAGCAACTGTGGGGGATGGGCGTAGCCGCCAAACGATACGCTCTGTTTGAAAAACTACTCGCCAACAACGGGAAACTTGTCGATATTAGAATTGTCAATCCGAAAGCGCACGGCATCGGCTTCCTCTATCCGCCGAAAGACAATCCCAAGAATTGGAAAAATGACGCGCCACTGTGGGTTTTCGAGATGTGGGACTACATCGTGCGGGGATTTCTGGGATTACCGCGCAAACTACCCGCTTGGGCTTCGCGTCAACAAATGATGCGTTTCTCCGTATCCACTTGGAACGTCCTTAAGATGCTGGGCATGTGGGAGAGCGCACGTCCTAACAATTTCATGTTCATGGTAATGACCTCCGAGACATTTTCGTTTGACTTTGACTTTGACAATAAACCAAGCAAAAAGCCAATGGTAATCGTGCCGTTTTCGAGCAAACAAGATGAGTGGAACAAACTCGTAGGGATTGATATTCACAACAAGAACCGGCGCGGGACATACCGGCGTTATCCGCTGGGCGATCCCTATTTCCACCCATTCACCTACGGGCACATGATGGAGGAATACACCCGGCACCCTGAGGCTAAGAGCCTGGGCTCGGATGGGAAGCCCTGCACAGCAGAAACTCGCGGGTTGCTGCAACGGGCGCACATTACCGCAGGACAAGTCCGCTATATCGACAAAGAGACCAGCTCAATGTGGGCGCATAACGACGATCTCAGCGTGATAACAGATAACGATGAAGTCGGATTTAGGGTCGTCGAGTACGGGAAAAGCCGCAAAATTGCGCTTCTCGACTCATTGAAATGTGAGATCCAGAGAACTAAATTACAACGCGAATTGCGACGCAGAGGAATTGGGCAGCACACGATTGAAAAAGCGCTGCACGCACATATACGCGTAAATACCTACAAGAAAATCGTCGCCGCAATTGCAGAATTCAAAGAGGAAAAACAGAAACCAGAGAAATTCTGAATCACCATTTACGACTGAGCAAGCTATCGGATCAATCTATGCAAGCCCATCGCTAAGGCAGCGACAACGAGCGCCACGGCTGCCAGGACGAACCGCGTCGGACCGACCAGCGCGGTGCGGCTTGCGAAAGACTCAGAGGACTCGGAAGGGGACGTTGCTCGACAGCGTTCCGCCGGGTGTAACTACCCGCACCGTGCCCGTGGTGGCATTACCGGGGACAGTGGCCTGAATCTCAGTCGGCGACACGACAGTGAACACTGCGGTCTTGCCATTGAAGGTGACGCTGGTCGCGCCCGTCAGATTCGTCCCCAGGATTAGCACTTGGGTATGCGTGTAAGCGCCAGCAGGTACGGTCTTCACGAAAGGAGCAAGCCCCATCGACAACTGGAACACAGTGCCGTAGAGGTGCTGTCCGACGAAGCCGTTGGTCGTCCCGTAAATATTTCCATCGGTTCCCTGTACCAAAGCGGCGGCAGGGTTCATCCCGTCCGTCTTGTCGAAGCTATGCAGTGTGGTGAGCGTGCCATCGGGCGTTACCTGAAAGATGCTGCCGCAATTGTTGCCACTGCAGGCGCCTTTGTAACCGATCCCTGAGGTCGTCCCGTAAAAATTTCCGTCGGTAGCCTGGATCAGCGCGGTGAGGGGATTTCCACCGTCTGTGCCATCAAAGGTGTGAAGAGTGGTCAGCGCACCCGCAGGCGTCATTTTGAAGATCGTGCCGCAATAATATGGCGATGTATACAGGGCCGGGCAGGCCAAGTCCCTCCATTCTCGGTCGTTCCGTAGAAGTTCCCGTCGGTGCCCAAGGTCAGTCCGCCCATGGGGTCAGTACCATCCGTGAGTAAATTGAATTGGTGGAGAATGTTTAGAGCGCCTTCGGTACCGATTTTGAAGACAACCCCAGCATATGCTGGGCCGCCACCACTAGTTGTTGTACCGTAGAGGACTCCGTTGTTGGCCTGCACCAGCTGAGCCGCAGGGAAAATTCCATCGGCGCATTTTGCTAAATTGCAAAAGTTGTATAAGACAGTCAGAGTGCCGCTTGGGCTGATTTTGAATACCGTGCCGCAGCCAGGGTAGTCCTCACACTTCTTCGTGGGCGAGCCGCCGTAGGGCGCTGTCCCATAAAAATTTCCGTCAATCGTGTCTTGCATTAGGGGCGGGAAAATAGGCATAGAAGTGCCGCTGCCGCCCAGGCCGGAGGAGTTGCTGTAGAGGGTTGAGAACGCGCCTTCGGGAGTAATCGCGTAGACCGTGGTATGCGGAGACTCGTAGCCCATCGTCACGCCGTAAAGGTTCCCGTTTGCAGCGAGTATTAGTCCGGCCTGTGGCCACGATCCGTCAGTGCCCACAAACTCATGCACGGTTGTGAACGTGCCTGCCGGAGTGATCTTGAAAACCGTCCCGCAGCCGTTGTAACAGATTCTCTGCCGCCCTCCCATGTCGTGCCGTAGAAGTTGCCATCGAGTCCCTGGACAAGAGCCCCGTAGGGAAAGCTGCCGTCGCTGTTTTCAAAAGTGTGCAGAGTAGTGAAGGTTTGCGCCTGCGAGGCAATCCCTGTCGCCCACCACAGCGCGAATATCAACCATGCCGTCTTCCATCTGCAAGCCATAAAAACATTCCTCTCACGATTCGAAAAACATAGCCCTACGCTATATAGCATAGGCGCGAGGGAACGTGGCGTCAACGGGAAGGATTTTGCATCATCAATACGCAGCAATGGGCATTGCGAGAGCGAAAATTTAACGCTCATACCGGAACGTCTGCACAAGTCCTAAGTTAGGTCAATTTTCGCTCCATATCTTCATCTTCGTTCAGTGTTGCCGGGGCATTACAAAATTAAGAACACAACCAATTTATTACAAATCACTCCTCGTAACTATGGTAGTGTGATTCGAACCTTCGACTGTAACTGTGGACGAAGAGGGAGGTGCTATATATGGGACCTCAGGTACATGAGACTCTTGCTGCGCGATGGGATTCAAACTATAAATCACAATATAAGATCAAGAGGTTTTTTGTCTTCTTGTTTAGCCTAGCCGTTTTTTGTATTCTCACTAACGCATTAGCCCAAACAGCTGGGGTCTGGGGATAAGTGGTCCCCGGCCCTGGATTGACGTTACCGGCCCGAATTGTGGCTCCTCGGCTGGGTTCTGTGGCGCAGATCCCTGCAGGTGTGAATCCTTCTGCGACTGCAATCTCAAATCTTTTGGGCCTGGCATGTGCAAGTTTAAGAGTTGGCTCTTTTTGCCTCCTGGGACCTGTACAGGCCGGATCTGGTAGGTACCCACGGGGTACCTGCACCCTTTTGCAGGTCTCGTTGCTTGCGGCGGAGTACACATCGTCAAGAGCGTCGGCACTACAAGCTCATTCCCCAGCAACAATGGGTCGTTTGTCATTACCAGTTCGCAATTCACATTGAAAAATATCGAGTATGACGGAAACAACGGCAGCTTCAGCGGCCCATGCATCACAGTGACCAGCCCGAGCGCTACGCCGCCCCAGATTTCCGACATCGTGATTGAGGATAATTACATTCACAACTGCGACGGGCAATCAATTACGCTGACCTCCGGGCTTAGCTACACTTACTCCGGCCCGCTGCGCACGCATATCCGACGCAACCGCATTGTTGGCGGCGCTAGCGAACAGCCGATTCTGATCCAAGGCTCCGTCAACGATATCGACATCATCGACAACTTTATTGACGGAACCAACTGCACCAGCTGCGGCAGCACACTCGGGACGATCAATGCAGAAGCGCAGGGTGTGGGTGCGATTTCCTGTCCCGCGAACGGCCTCAGCACCGGCGCGTGCATCACGAACCTACGGATCAAGCACAACAAGATCTACTGCACAACGGCATGGTGTATTCAAGCAGGCAGCTTCGGCGGCAACCAGATGACCGGTCTGCAGATCGAAGACAACGATCTGGAACTGTTTCAATCGACGACGCAGGGATTCGTATCCGTCGTAGCCGCGGGCGCCCAGATAACCGGTAATACGATGAACAATCACTACACCGATCTCGGCTACAACCACACGTTCTTCGCAATCGAAAATGCCGAGTCGACCGGAACGGTGATTACAAATAACATCTGCTACTGCGAAAACTCAGGTGCGGGGGGATTCCTAACGATAGACGGCGGCAAAGATGTGATCGCAACCGGAAACCACGTCTACGGCTTCGGTGAAGCTTCGGGCATCGGGATTACGATGGACAACAGCACTTTGGTGCCCGCAACGATCGCGACGATCGCGGAGACAGGCTATGTCGTCACGGTCACCATGTCGGGAACCTTCCCCACTCAGATACAGCCAGGGGTCGCGGTTGCTATTTGCACGAACGCCACAATCACCGCAATGGCCTGTCAGTCATCCGCCGGTACCGCCTACGGTCCGACAACCGTCATCAACCAGAATTACTCCCAAAGCTCAAAGACGTTTTCTTATCTCAGTCCTACTACTGGACTTTCTTGCTCGTCTTTGTGCGGCGGCGTTGCTCTCGCTACAGTGTACAACCGAGTGAGCCAGAACACGATTCAGATGCCGCTCGGAAATGCGCTCACGGCGTCGATCTACGCATTGCAGTACCGAAACGTCACAGACGCCAGCTACATCTACGGCAACACCT
>CAWFLH010000009.1:0-167152 GCA_963816575.1 uncultured Acidobacteriaceae bacterium
GAGGCACAGAGAGGGCTATCGCAGAAATGCATGTCAACAAAGCAATGGCCGCCTAATCGCCGTCAGGAAACGGGAACCCGATCTCCTCATCTCGGCATTCCCAGGATCAGACACTGGCTCACCCGTCAGTAACACTATCAACCGCCGTTTCTGTTTACCGGAACGGTCGAGCGTGTTGACATTGGGCTAGGACCGCGGAACCTGAGCACGGCAGATGAGAGCAAGCTGAATGCAATGTACACGGCATTCGCGGGCACACACGACTAACCAGGCGGCAAAGACCGGCAGCCCACGTCCGGCTGCGGGTGGAGTGGGCAACCCATGGAACAAAACACGATGTTGTTGCCTCGGCCGTTTAGCCTTCTGGCCAAGCCCACCGGCGCTACCTGCAATCTCGACTGCAAGTATTGCTTCTTTTTGTCCAAGGAAATGCTTTACCCGGGCGACCGGTTCCGGATGTCCGAGGACTTGCTGGATACATATATCCGGCAACTTCTGGAGGCGCACCCGTCCGGCGAAGTCAACGTCGCATGGCAGGGCGGCGAGCCGACCCTCATGGGCCTCGATTTCTTCCGGAGCGCCATCGGATACCTCGAAAAATACCGAAAGCCGGCGCAGAAAATCCTTCACACGATACAGACCAACGGCACCCTCCTGAACGATGAATGGTGCGCGTTCTTCAAGCAGCACAACTTTCTCGTCGGTCTCAGCGTAGACGGCCCAAAGGAAATGCACGACGCCTACCGCGTCAACAAGGGCGGTGCCGGGAGCTTTGATCAGGTCATGGGCGGTTGGGAAGCCCTGAGCCGGCGCGGGGTGGACGTCAACATCCTGTGCACGATTCACGCTGCGAACGCCGATCACCCGATCGAGGTGTACCGGTTCTTTCGCGACCAACTGCGGACAAAGTATATACAGTTCATCCCCATTGTGGAGCGGACTACGAAGGAGTTCCTTCCTCTCGCCAACCTGGGGTGGGGCGAACGGCCCGGTTCGGACCGCCCGCTCTACACCCAGCGCGGCGGGCTGGTCACTGAAAGGTCGGTCGGGGCCAAACAGTTCGGCCGCTTTCTTATCGCTATCTTCGATGAGTGGGTGCGCCGCGATGTGGGGGACGTGTTCGTGCAAACTTTCGATGTGGCGCTGGGAAGCTGGCTGGGACAGCACAACTTGTGCATCTTCTCACCCACCTGCGGCGATGCCCTCGCACTGGAACATAATGGCGATCTGTATTCCTGCGATCACTACGTCGAGCCCGACTACCTGCTAGGGAATATCCAGGAGACGCCGATGCGAGAACTGGTGGACTCGGAGAAGCAGCGCGCTTTCGGGCAGCACAAACTGAGTAGCCTACCCAAGTACTGCCGGGAGTGCGAGGTGCGGTTCGCCTGCCATGGTGAGTGTCCGCGCAACCGGTTCATCACAACCCCGGATGGCGAGCCTGGGCTCAACTACCTTTGCGCGGGCTATAAGGCGTTCTTCAATCACATTGACGCTGCGATGAAGATCATGGCCGGTCTGTTGCGCCAGGGCCGATTTGCCGACGAGATCATGCAGATGAGCATTTCGCCAAACACCCGGAATGCGACGGCTCGGACGAAAGTCGGGCGCAACGATCCCTGCTTATGCGGGAGCGGGAGAAAGTTCAAACATTGTCACGGGGGAACTGCCGAGAGCGCGGTGCGTCAGTAATCGCGGGAGCAAAGTGAGCCATTGCCTCGTTTATGAACCAGGCGCGCTGCTCGCGTGGGCGGCTCGCGAAGATAAGTCCCGTAAAAAGTATCCCGTCCCGGTTCTGGATGCTTGGTCGGCAATCCTTCCCTTACAAAGGACAATCATGTTTTTCAGCACGAGAAAGGACACGATATGAAAGCAATGCTTGGACAAACTCTCCTCGCCGTCGCGCTCGTTGCTGCGCTGACCTTATCGAACGCAAGCCATCATTTGCAGGAGACTCAATGACACGAATGTGCCCAACCGTGATGAGCCTTATATTGGCTACTGCTGTTTACCCCGCGGCGGCACAGGTCTCCACTGAGAACCTGAAATCCATCTCGACGCCTGATCGCGTCGAGAGCACGATCGGTACGCTCGAATATAAGGACGGCGCTCCGAGCAAGGCCACCGTCGAAAAGGTTTATGACAACCTTGACTTGATGCACGGCGTCGAGAGTTTCGTGAACGCCTACCAGGGTGCCTCGACCTACGCTATTCGACAAGGGCTTCTCGATATGGGCGTCGAGGACAACACACTGGTGGTGTTCTCCGAGTTGATGGACTCGAAGTCGCTTTTCCTCACGGCCAACACCGACACGCCTTATCTCTGGGGAATCATCGATGTCAGCAAGGGGCCGATGGTCTTTGAAGTGCCGCCGAGGCTCTTGGGCACCCTCGACGATATGTGGTTCCGCTGGGTTACCGACGTCGGTGCGCCCGGACCGGATCGAGGTACGGGCGGAAAGTATCTTATCCTGCCGCCGGACTATGACGGACCAGTGCCGGAGGGTGGCTACTTCGTCGCTCGCTCCCGCACTACGCGCGTCCTGATTCTCGCTCGCGCGTTTCTCGAAAACAACGATCCGAAACCAGCGGCCGCATTGATCAGGACGGCGAAGATTTATCCCTATACACCCGGCGGCTATGGCACAAGCATCGCCGAAATCCTGACCGGCAAGGTCCGGCCCGGACGCCTCATCCCGCCACCGGAGCAGAAGTTTGTCGAAGGCAGCGGCAAAGCGTTCATGACGATTCCGGCGAACGACTTCCACTATTTCGAGCAGATCAATGCGCTGGTGCAGCAGGAACCAACGGATGCGCTCGATCCTGAAATCATGGGTTCGCTGGCGGCCATCGGCATCGTGAAGGGCAAGCCCTTCAATCCCGATGCTCGGATGAAGAAGATTCTCACGGATGCTGCGGCGATCGGCACTGCCACGGCACGGACCCTCAACTGGCGTGCGCGAGAGTCTGAAGGTTTCGCCTACTATCCCGGCTCCGCCTGGATCAACATGCTCTTTGTTGGCGGCTACGATTTCGAGACCCCGCCACCGCTCGTGACGAAGGAAGGTATCAAACCTTTCCCGCCTACCGGCTATCGCACCCTCAACCCGCGGACGGCGATGTTCTTCTACGCCACCGGAATCACACCGGCCATGATCATGCGCCTGCCCGACATTGGGTCTCAATACCTCGGCGCGTTCGTGGACTCCAAGGGCGAGTATTTCGATGGCAGCAAGACCTACAAGGTCACGCTCCCGCCGAACATCCCGGCGCGTGCGTTCTGGTCAATCATCCTTTATGACAACCAGACTCGCTCTATGTTGCAAACGCCCCAACGCTATCCCCGCGCTGGCAGCCAGACTTATCCGGGTGCCGCCGCAGTACCAAATCCAGATGGCTCCACGACGGTGTATTTCGCTCCGACGAAGCCCGCTGGTGTGAGCGATGGCAATTGGATTCAGACCGCTCCGGGTAAAGGCTGGAACACACTTCTCCGTCTCTACAGTCCGCTCGAACCGTTCTTCAGCAAACAGTGGCGGCCGAGTGAGATCGAATTGTTGAAATGAGCTGCCAAACGCCGAACAAGAATGAAACCGAAGAGAGACAAAGATCATGAAAAAACGCGCATTACTAAACGGAATGATGGCGATTGCCTTCACCACCTCGTTTCTTACAGGCTGCTCTACGAAGAACGACGCTGTCTCACAAGCGGAGAAAACGGAGAAAGACCGCCCCAGTGTCTCCGAGACTAAGGCCATCGCCGAGGACGGATTCGTTTACGGCCTGCCCATCGTGATGAACTACGCGGTCATGTACGAGTACGCCGTGAACCCCAACTCCGGCCAGTTCAAAGCGCCATTCAACCAGATACACAACGAAGCGGGCGTGTTTACCTACAAAGATACGGCCATCATTTCGCCCAACAGCGACACACCTTACTCAATGGCTTGGCTTGATCTTCGGGCCGAGCCCATTGTGTTGTCCGTCCCGGCCGTACCCAAGAACCGTTACTTTTCCGTGATGCTCTGTGATGGAAACACCTACAACTACGGTTACATCGGAAGCCGTGCCACCGGCAACGAAGCTGGCAATTACATGGTCGTAGGGCCTGACTGGAACGGCGAAACCCCGGCGGCCATCAAGAAGGTTTTTAGGTCTGGAACGCAGTTCTCGGCGGCTGCTTACCGTACGCAACTGTTTAACCCGGCAGATATGCCGAACGTGATCAAGGTTCAAGCCGGGTACAAGGTGCAGCCACTTTCCGCATTCCTCCACAAGCCTGCACCAGCGGCAGCGCCTGCCATCGATTTTCCGAAGATCGACAAGGACATGATCAAGACCGGTTTCTTCGACTACCTCGACTTTGCCCTCCAGTTCGCCCCCGCTACTCCAGATGAGAAGGAGATTCGCTCCACGCTAGCTCGCATCGGCGTCGGCCCCGGCAAGACTTTCAACTTCAAGGATCTCGACGCCGAACACAAGGCGGAGGTGCTGCTGGGCATGAAAGACGGCGAGGATAAGATAACCGCCGCAATCGCCAGTATGGGTAAGAACGTGAGCGGCTGGCGGGTCGGTGGACTTGCTGGGGGCGACCGCGCTTTCTTCAACGGCGATTGGCTGAAACGCGCTGCAACTGCGAAGGCTGGCATCTACGCCAACGACCCGGCCGAAGCGATGTATCCCATGGCTGCCGACGACAGCGCTGGACAGCCACTCGATGCCAGCAAGCACAACTACACTCTCACATTCCCCAAGGGACAGCTTCCCCCGGTGAATGCTTTCTGGTCGGTAACGATGTACGACGGCAAGTCGCAGTTGCTGATCGAGAATCCGATCAATCGCTACCTGATCAATACACCGATGTTGCCGCAGATGAAAAAGAATGCCGACGGATCCCTGACGATCTACATGCAGAACAAGACGCCGGGGAAGACCAACGAATCCAATTGGCTTCCGGCTCCCGATGCTCCTTTTTACGTGCTCCTGCGTCTCTATTGGCCGAAAACCGAACCGCCGTCGATCCTACCGCCTGGCGCGGGCACCTGGAATCCGCACGGCATCGAGGTTGCGAATTAAGAAACTGATAGCCTCCGACCGCATGAGAAGGGCGGCACCGAAATCGAGGTCGGAGAACGAGCCATTGCCTCGCTTGTGAAACGATAGGGCTGCTTGTGTGGCAGTTCGCGAAGGTCAAGGATTTCATTTGAACCAAACGGGGATCGTCAACAAACATTTCGACTGACTCAAGGTTTTCGGGCGACTATATCAGCTCGGATCACATTCAAGTACTCGCCAGCGGATTCGAGTGCCTGTTCCGCGTCATGGCGAGAAACGAATCCGGTGTCATCATAAAGGGCTGTGTTGCGCTTCCGGCGGAGGCGATCAAAGACGACCAGCAGCCCAGCATTTTTCTTGTCGATGCGCGACCGTACGAAATCGATGATGGCGATGTGGTGGCCAGGCTGACTTCTCGCACGGAATCCGTGGCTAAACATGAACCCGAGGGAAGCTTTCAGCATTCCCTCGTAAGCTTGTTGAAGACAAGCTTCTTCATCGAAAGCGAGAATCTTGCGGGCCGAGGCCAGCTTCTTATCCGCGCTTGCGAGGAAACGGTCGATTTGGGCCCAGTCAACCGCGTGCGGCTTTAGCTTCTTCATTCGGACCTATCAGTGAAACACGCTTATTGTGCCAGACGTTCTCCAGAAACGCATCCTTCCGAGCGCGGCGCGACTTAAATTCCTTTGGCGTAAGCACGGTGTAGTTGATTTCGCGACCCAGTTGCCGCTCAAGCCTTCCCACGGCCTGTGCTAAATCTTCCTCGCGCGGTGAGCCAATCACGAGCACGTCTATATCGCTGGCAGCGTCCTGCTGGTTGCTGGCAAATGAACCGTACAAGTATGCCTCTTCCATTCCCTCAATTCTCTTGAGGGATTGCGCGATCAGGGGTGCCGCACCAATGGTTTTCGCAACGATCTTGCGCACTTCATTAAAAAGCGGATACTCCCGGTTTAGTTGAAAATACTTTTGGCGGCCACTCATTTCCGAGCGAAATAGACCTTCGCTTTCTAGGCGTCCCAACTCTTTGGACAGGTTAGACGGATCGATGCTCAACCGCGACGCCAGGTCCCGCAGATGGTGGCGGGCCGTCGGGTTTGTGAAGTAATAAGCCAACAGTTGCTGGCGCGCCTTAGAGCGAAAATCAAGCATGTGGTAGAAGCATACCACATGTGTGGTAATAACTGACAACGGTAAAAATGAGGAGCTCATTCGCGTTCAACAAACCAGAACGTACTGAATCCTATGTGGACTCCTAATTTCTATCTAGTCCAATGGCTCCAACTGGCGAAGCATCCCCAAGCTGATAAACCTGATCTTCCTCTTCGTTTTCGTTAACCTCGTCTCGCCCGTGAACGGAATTGTCCTAAGTATCCCCGGCCTGTGCCGCACTGAGAACTTGCCAAAACTGTTCAGCTTCATCGTGAACCCGTTCGTACCCAGATTGTTGAGCAAAGTGTGCTCGATGCACGAGATCACGGTGTTGACAATGTGCTCTGCTTCTTTCTTGGTGGGCAAATTCAAAGCCTGCTGAACTCTCCCGGCCAACTCGTCCCGACCCATTCGTAAGCTCTCTCGCATGAAGTCCAACTCCTTTCGAAAGAGGTGTTTCACATGCTGAATACTGCGATTGTCACCAATCAACCCACTTTTTCGATGAATTGTTTCGCCGAAAGAAAGCCGTATAAAACTGACCCGTTCACGTTGATCGATGGCCGCTACGTCGGGCACGACGGATTCGTCGTCCCGAAGGACTTCGACGAGTTCCACCAACGGTTTCCACATCACATCTCGAACTGGGTGAAGAGGCACACCGACAGGCTTGCCCTGAGAGAGGACTTGGAGGACTGGACGCAAGACCTAATAATCCACCTGAAATATCTGCCGCTCAAGTCCACGCACCGGGAGGTCGGCAAGGAGGATATCGTTCAAACATTCGATCCTGCAAGGCACCACGGTGCAAACCAGGCCCGATTCTTGAACTACATCAACTTATGCCTCGCGAACAAGTTCAGAACCATTCATTCCAAACGCAGAAAGGACGCGATCTGCCACGCGGGTAACTTGTCGCTGACCGGACAAGTGGACGTAAAGAACTGTGGCGAGGTAGATGACGAGTATTGCCACGAGCACTCGGAATACCTTCGCCGGACTGCTGACATTTCCGAGAAGCGGGCACGGGACGGAACTTTCGTCAGAGAGTTCGTTGATTTCGTGAGGCGGAAAGACCCGAGCGTTCTGCCTGCAATACAGTCGATCCTAGCCATTGGCACGCCGGACGACGCGGCTGAGTTCCTTGGGATCACGGATGCCCGGTTCTCTCGGCTGCGGACTCGTATACGACAGTTGGGCAAGTGCTTCATGACCGGGGACGACCACATCCCGAAACAGAGGAGGCCCTACAAAAAGCGTGTGAAGGCAATAGCGAAGCCAAGCCTCGTCCTGGCCTGATCCAACCCCAGAAAAGCCCTGAGCATCCGGATCGGCGACGATTCGCTGCTCAGGTATTTTCGTCGAACGGCGCTTGTAAGTTGTTTTGTAGCAGTTTCCCTTTTGAACTCGTTCCCCAAAGGTGTGGCGCACTGCTGGCATGAGCGTCGTCATCCGAAGGCTCTGCCGTTGAACCCATGATTTCAACCCATGATCGCAACGTCTCTAACGACTTTTCAAAGACTTAGGCGGCCACCCAGAGTCACGTAAGTCGTTCAAACTACGACATAAACAAGCCCTGAAAAGGCTGGCGTCGGCGGTTCAACTCCGTCCCTGGCCACCATCTTTTCAATACGTTAGCATCCCAGGCGCTTCTCCTTAATTAGCGCGTGAGTTCGGCGATTTGTACGCCGTAGGGTTCTAACAAACTACCCGTGGCGTAATCGATGGCTGCCACAGCCACTCGGTAGCTGATTTCGGCTTGCAGGAGACTCTGCTCCGCCTCCGCCAGCTCGGTTTGCGCTTCGAGTACGAGGAAGATCTGCCCGGTTCCAAGTTCATACTTACGCTGTTCGGCGGCCATGGTCTTCCGCGCCAGATCTACCGCTTCCTTGTTGGCTGCCATTCCGATTTTCGCGTGCTCTAGTTGGTGGACTGCGTTGCTGACGTCGTACGTGATCTGCTCGCGAATCTGCCTTTCCGTGTACAGGTCACGGCGACGTGAGATCAGGGCACTCCCAAGAGCGGCCTGGCCGCTCCGATTCTTGATGGGAAGGTTCAAGGTTAGCGAAAACCCCCACGAGGGATATCCAAAGCCGAACAGCTGGTTCAGGGAGTCGCCGAGTCCTCCCGTGGAGGTCAACAGCGGCGGAGTATCGTTGATATTGTATTGATTGCCTCCGAGTCCGTTGCCAGAGTAGTTCCCGCCCAAGCGCAGATCCGGCAAGAGATTATTGTGAGCAAGCCGGATACCGGTGTCATCGTTGGCCAGCGACTCACGCGCCACTTCAAGTTCGGGGCGCTTCTGTAAAGCCTCTTGCAAGGCTGTGGCGATGTCGATGTTCCGCAACTCTCCGTCGGTTTCGGGCGAGTCCGTGAGATCGAGATCGAGCGCCCGAAAAAGCGGATCAGCGTCGGCACCCAGGGTTTGACGGAGAATGTCCTCAGTTTGCTTCAGAGAGTATTCGCCCTGAATCACCTGCACCCGCCGATCGGCCACCTGCGACTCCGAGCGATAAATATCCAGCGGCGGCAGTGCGCCCAGTTCCAGGGCGCGCTTGTCATGGTTGTAGGTAGCCTGGGCGGCATCCAGCGACTTTTGCGCTACCGCAAGGTTGCCACGCGCCTGTTCCACATTCCAATATTGGCTGACGACTTGCTGGATGGTAGCGCTCACCTGGGCTTCAAACATGGCGCGGGATCCTCGGAGGTTTCGGCGCGCGATGACAAGAGGCGCGCGATTGGCGAACAACCAGCGGTTACGCAAGAGGGGCTGAGTGAACTGGAATCCCGCGACGGAAGTGATAAAGGGATTGATAAAGTTGAAGGAACTGTTTGAGGAGAACTTGTTAACGTTGAAATTGACTTGAAAATTGGTTCCGGTCTCCAAAGTCTGGTTGTAGGTAAGCTGCGTCAACTGGTTCAAAGTGCTCAGCGACTGGGCTCCGGCAAGTTGCGTATAGGCCTGCGAAAATTGCCCCTGGGAGTTGAAGCTGCCCTGCAGCGAAGGATCGAAGGGGGAATGCGCACCCAGCAGGGCATACTTGGCTGTTTCGATGTTCAACTCCTGAAGCCGGACGTTGCTGTTGTTGATCAGGGTTAGAACCACGGCATCCTGCAGGGTCAGGCGCAGTTTGCCGTCGACCACGTGATCCTGCATGTACTTGGGGCCGGGGAGCGTGTCGGAGAGCGTTTGCGAGTTGGTCAGTCCACGAAATGTTTCGCGTTCGCGAACGGTTTGAGCACGCAGGGTGCTTCCGGCCACGCAGAGCAGAATAGGAAACAGAACGAGACGGAGCTTCATACGTCATCCTCCAGAAGTTTCCGGTGGATGCCCACGCTGCGGATAGCCCGTAGATGCTCTCGAAACTCGCCAGCTCACTCGTAACGAATAGCTTCTACCGGATCCAGACGCGCGGCCTTTACCGCCGGATAAATCCCAAACACCAAACCCACGGTAATAGAAACTACAAACGCCAGCAGGATGGAACTCACTGTCACGATGGTCGACCATCCGGCGAGCCATGCAATCAGGCGAGACATGGCAAAGCCGAATACGATGCCCAGGCTTCCGCCCACGAACGAGATCATCATCGCCTCAACCACGAACTGGCGGACAATGTCGGACTGGCGGGCCCCGACTGCGCGACGCACACCGATCTCCCGGGTTCGTTCCAGAATGCTGGCCAGCATGATGTTCATGATCCCGATGCCGCCGACGAGCAGAGAGATGGAAGCAATTGCCACCATGACAATACTGAAAAGGCGTTCCGTACGCTTTTGTTCGGCCAGCAGTTCCGCGGGCACAATCAGGTTGAAATCGCCCGCCGCGTGGTGGGACGCATCCAGGATCGCCCGGACCACCTGCGCTACCGCAGGCATATCCGCGTTCTCCCTCAGGTTGAGATAGATTCCATCAATTTCATCGCGGACATCGCTATAGCTGTCTTCCAGGCGAAGGATCGCTGCATTCAGCGGTACATAGATGATGTTATTGAGGTCTTGTTGTGGAACTCCAGCCACTTCTGTCTGCGAACTGAGTTGAGGACTGGCCACACCGATCACCCGAAACCACTGTTCATTCACCTTGATGTATTGATCGATCGGATTCGAAGCGCCAAACAGACTCGACCTGGCAGCCGCTCCCAGAACGCAGACGGGTGCACCTCGGCTCTCTTCGTCCTGATCAAAGAATCTGCCTTCGAGCACCTGAAGGCCCACGATTTTTGGGTAGGTCGGGTTGACTCCGTAAACGACCGGCACATCCTCCTGAGATTTTGGAATGGTCGTCGAAGGGGTCATCCGCTTGCGGGGAGTCGAAGCCACAATGTCGTTCAAGTCATCGCGAATCACCCGGTAGTCCTGAAAGGTAAGGCCCGGCGAGATCTTGCGAATCTTGGAATGAGCCTGCCACTCGGTGGTTTCCTTGGCTTCCACAATAAGGTTGCGGACTCCCATCTGCTCGATCAGCGCCATCACCTTCTGCCGGGCTCCAGCGCCGATGGAGAGCATGGAAACTACCGCGGCCACGCCGAAAATCATGCCCAACATGGTCAGCAACGAGCGGAGCCGATGGAGAAGGAGGTTCTGCAGCCCCAGGCGTACGTCCGGAACCCATTGCTCGTAGCCGCGCAGCACACGTCCCGGGCTGGGGGATGCAACGGTGGACATTATGGCGTCCCTCCGCCGAGGCCTGGCGACGCGGCAGGCGAAGTGCCTGATTTTCGGGGCGCGGTCGGATCGACCAGGGCGACCTCACTCCCCTCCTTTAGACCTTCGATGGCAGCGCGGCTCTCGCCTTCACTCTGAATCGTGACCTCGTGCGCTTCGAATCCGTTTCCTTTCTTGACGTAGGCAATCCGTTTTCCCTCTTTCAGGAACAGCGCCTCGCGGGGAATGTACAGCACATTCTTTTTCTCGTCCCCACGAATCACGATTTGAGCAGTGAGGCCGGGGCGCAGGCGTGGATCGGGGTTGGGAAGTTGAATCGAGACGACGAACATTCCTCCCTGATCCTCGTCCCAGAATTGCCGGCTCGACATCCCGCCTACGTTCTTGACGGTTCCGTGGAAAACCTGGCCGGGCAAGGCATGAAACTCAATTTCCACCGGCTGCCCGGCCTTGATATTGCCGCGGTCGTGTTCGTTAATCTTGGAGGTAACTTCCATCTCCCTGGCGTCGATTACTTCCGCGATAGAACTGCCGGGCTGGACTTGATCGCCTTCGCGGTAATCCGGAAGGGTCATGCCGTCAAAAAAGAATCCGCCACTGGCGTCACGGTTCTTTTCAATGGAGACTAGCCCATCGATTGGGGCGCTGACGTGCATTTTGTCGATGTTCTGCTGGGCTTGATCCATTGCCAGCTTTGCTTTGTTCCGCTTCTCCTGGGCGAGGTAAATGGTGGCTTGGCCGGATGCGGTGTGCGACTTCATGTCCTGCTCCAGTTCTGCCAAGACTCGCTTCGCCTGTTCGAGGGCCAGCTGGTTTTTCTTGCCATCGATTGCACTCACGAGTTCACTCTTCTGAACATCGAGTTCAGCGCGCCTTACGTCGAAGCGATCTTTGAGCAGCGCGACCTGGTCCTGCGCCGCTAAAACCGCGGCATCGGCCGTAGCTTTGGTGATTTCCTGTTCTGCCTGCAACAGCTCGGAACGGTTTTGCTCCAGCTTGTAGTGCTGTTCGCTCGGATCGAACTCGATGACGATGTCGCCTTTCTTGACCGGCACGCCGGTATGAGAGAGTCGAGTGATTTGCAGGGCGCCGCCTCCGACGGGAGGAGCAGTGAGCATGACCGTGTGGGTGGCGTGCATCTCGCCGGTAGCCACAACCTGCATTTCGAGGTCACCACGCTTTACCTGGCCAACGGGAATCTCGCCATTGGACGCGGGAAGACTGGCGTGCCGCGTCCCAGCCACCAAGCCGATGGCGCCAACGAGAATGAGCACGAATACTCCCCACGCAAGAGTGCGGCGTTTCATTTAAGCGAGATCACTCCTTTACGGTCGGGTCTTTCAAGGCCACGCGGTCCCCTGACTGCAGACCCTTCGCGACCAGGATGCGGTCACGGTTTCTCCGCCCGACCTCAATCCCACGCTCCTGGAATTTTGAACCGTCCCATACGTATGCCACAGTCCGCCCCGACTTCTGAAACGAAGCCTGCACGGGGATGGTGAGGGCATTCGGTACTCGGTCCACTACTACAGTGAGCTGGGCTGTCATGCCGGGCTTCAGGCGCGCATCCGTCTGATCGAGCGCGATCTCAAGATTGAAATTCCTTGGGATGGGCCAGCCCGCTGAAAAGTCAATTGTGGCAATGGTACTGATCTGCTCGATATGGCCGGTGAATTGCCGATCGGGGATCGCGTCCAGTTGCGCACTCACCGCTTGCTTCAGTGCCAGACGTCCGCGCTCGGTTTCATCGGCTCGCGCCGAGACTCGCAAGGTCGAGACATCTGGCAACTCCGCTATCGGAGCGCCCGGCCAAGCTCGGTCCCCAGGCTTAAACGGAGCCTCGCCTCCGGGATGCCAAATCGGCACAAGACTAATCAATCCTGCTGAAGGCGCCTGCAACGTCATTTTGGTCAGGGCGTGCTCCGCGCGCTGCACGTCATAAGCTGCTTTCCTGCTGGCCTCGGTTTTGCTCTCGATCGTTGCTTTGTTCACGGCGCGATCGGCGTTCAGCTTCTCCTCTACTTCGTGCAGCTTTTGTTCGGCGTCGGCTACTTTCAAGTTCGCCTCTGCACCATCGATTTTCGAGATGATTTCCTGCTTGCTGGCATCCAACTTTGCGCTTTCGACGTCGAATCGCGCTTTCATTACTGCCGTTAAGTCTTCCTCTTCAGTGAGGCGCGCCTGGGCCCGGACCTGCTCGATTTCCGCTTGCGCCGATTTCAATGTCGACCGGTATTGCGCGAGATCTTGCTCAGTTTTTGTTTTGTCAAACTCGACCACTACATCGCCCTGTTTCACCTGTGTGCCGTCGGCTACGATCTTGACGATCTGAAGGTCGCCCGCCTCGGCGGGCGCGGAAATCGTCACCGACTTCAGCGCCTTTACTTCACCCCGGAGCTGAAGAGAGTCAATGAACTCGCCCGGCGTCACATCAAAAGTGAGGACCGACGGCGACCGATTGGAGTACCGGACCGCACCAAGCACGCCGCCGCTCACGAACAGAACGGCGACGACAACCATCAACTTGCGCCTGATCCATAGCTCCCGCATACGAGTGATCATTGAGAACCGCCCGCAGCGCCGGCGTGCGCGGCCAGATCGACGTCAACCGCGGCAGAGAGGTCGGGCATCAGCCTCATGTCGCTGCCCGAAATCGAGAAAACTACAGAGAAGCTGCGAAGCTTGGAAGAGAAATCACCTGCCCTGCCAATCGGAGCCATTTCTTCCAGCTTGCCCGGAAACACCAACTGTGGGTAGGCATCGAGGCGCACCTTCGCCGTCTGGCCAACTTGCAAACTGAGGAAGTCCTGCTGATTCACCGGTGCTCGCACTTCCATCTGGGAGGGATCAACCACCTGCATGAAAGGCACGCCGGGCCGGACCTGGTCGCCTTCCTGGACCTCTCCCATCTTTCCCTGCTTCCAGATCGTGTTGAGAACGACGACGCCGTCAATGGGGGAGTGGATCTGCATGAGTTCGGAATTCGCCTGCGCGTGCAGCATGGTTTCGCGAGTACGATCCCGCTGAATTTCCAGGATGCGAATGGCTGCCCGTGCCGCTTCGCGTTTTAGATCGAAAGTCTCGCGAAGCTGTTGCAGCGTGGCCTTAGCCTCGTCAAGGTTCTCCTGGGCTTTTTCGGCATCGATGCGAGAGAGAATCTCGACTCTCTGCATTTCAAGCTCAGCTTTGCTCAGATTGTCTTCCGCCTGCTTGATCTCAGTTTCATCTTTAGCTCGAGCCGCACTCTCCTTTGCCTGCTCTTCCAGCACCTGGTCGACCAGCTTGCTATTTTCCGCCTGCTTATCCATGAAATCTCGCACTTGCGCCTGGCGGTCGAACTCCACCAGCACATCTCCACGCTTTACGCGGCTTCCGGCCAGCGCCAGCTTGGTGATAGAGAGCGTGCCGACCTGCTGCCCGGCCAGAAGCGGCGCCAGGATAGCCCGGGTTTGCACCGCCTCGGTTGTGCCCCTGAGTCGCAGGGGTCGTGTGGCATCGCCGAGCGCATTCGTCGACTGTGGCCTACTGCCGCTTGACCGGTTTCTCCTCGCCTTGATACTGACCAGCACGAGCGCGCCGATAACCAGCACCACCACGGCGGCGAGGAGGATACTGCGCACCCTTCCCTTGAACCGGGAGCCTTCACTCACGGGATGTTCGTGGGCGCTCTGTTCTTCTGGCGGAGGAGCAGATTCCGTGGGGGCTTGGGCAGGAAGTGGGCACATGTTCGATTGCTCTCAGATCAGCTGACTGTGGGTCGTCCCGAGTACACCTGGTTCTTTAGAAGGTATTATCGAACAGAAAAGCTGCCTCAAAGTACAAAATCCTCCGGTAAGCCTGTAATCAAGATCGCGGTTGGCTTCTGTCTTTGCAACCTAATTTTAAGGTTTTTTGTGGTTTCCCTTGCCAGCCGCTCTTGTGGAGGGCCCTTGTCGCGTTGCGGTCTGGTCCAATACCGGAAGGACGGATTTCTTCAATTGCCGTCGCTCGTGACAGTCTCGACCGCCGGTTTGCTTTGCTTTCTCAGAACCTCATCCAGCAGAAATAGGTCGGTGAGCAGCGCTCGGAGGTGGATGGAAGCGTTCAGATTATCGATCAACTGGGAACTGATTGCGGGTTGAGCAAGAACCATTTCAATTGCGGCAAGAGAGTCACGAGAATCACGATCGAGCACTGCAATGAACGCCAGGTATTTGCCGGCGGGTTCAAGGCCTTCTTGTTTGACTGCCATCGCACAGGCTTCGGACAGCCCCGTCAAGGCTTCCGCGGCGCGATGCAGGAACTCACGGACTTGCCCACCCGACTTGCTGCCCTGGTCACTTGGCAGGCCCTGGGCTGCGTATGCCAGCAGGAACTCGTAGCATTCTTCGACGGCGTCACAACGATCGCAGATCTCAGCCAGCATCGGTTAGTCCTCGGCTTTCGATCCGGTTTGAGGTCGTTGACGATGAAACGGGCTCGACCCATCGCTCGGGATCGTGTTCTTCGAGATAGAAATCGCGATCCATCCAGCCGAAGATCATCGATTTCGTGATCGCGCGTTTCTCGGGACGGAGTCCAAAGTAGACGTGCATCATGACCAGCGCAATCAGTCCTACGCCAGCCAATCCGTGCAGCACATACATCAGGCCCCAGGTCATGTCGCTGAACAGATATGGATTCCGGGGGAAAAAGATCGTACGCACACGAGACATCATGAAAACGCCGGTAAGAATTGCCGACAGACCGCACAAAATAATGACGCCGTGGAAGAGTTTGTTTTCAAGAGGATATTTGGCAAACTTTCGCGGCGGCGGGGCGGGCATTCCGAAAAAGCGTCGAACTCTTTTCTGTGCATCGTCCAGATCGATTCGGTCAGGCCAAATCGACCAGAAATCCAGCCAGAAGGAGGCATGAATGATGTGAAAGATGATGGAAACGGTTAAGACGGTGCCGGCGATCCAATGATAGGTCACCCAATTAAACTGGACGCCTACTTTCGGCAGGAAGGCGGTAAACAGCAGCGTGAACATGGAGGCTGCCATGATCCAGTGGAAGAGCCGCGCCACCAGCGAGTGCCGGGGAACGTGCTTGGGTATGCTGGCAGAGACCGGGGAAGAATCATCTGCCGCGAACACTCTGGGTTTGGCGAAATACATGATGTAAGTGGCGTGAACGATAAGGAAGAGCAATCCAGCGATCAACGCAACCCAAATCAGGAACCAGGCTATATGAATGGGGACATTTTGCCCCCACGGATTCGTGGCCCACTCTAAGAAGTCCATGTGACCTCCTCGACTCCACTGATGGCGCGTTTCACGAGATTTCTCATCAGCGGGATCTTGTAGGCATTGAACTGCAATGGAACCGCGCCTTGCACGGAGAGTTTCCCCGCCATCTCGCCAGTTGCCGTATTTCGTGGCTGGCCGCGAACCGCATCTTCGATTGCCTTCAGCCTTAATGGTCTGGCAGCGGCGCCGTTCACCGCAATTCGCATGCGCTCAATCATGCCGCCGGATAGAACCATGGCCGAGGCGACGTTGAGGAGCGGGAAGTCCCAAACGTTGCGGTCTCGCACTTTCTCAAAATAGAATTGCGCACCCGCCCAGGTGGAGGGAATTCGAATGGCAGTAAGCAGATCGCCGGGCTGCAGGATGTGCAGCCGCGTAATGTCGATCTCAGGGCCGATAAAGTAATCTTCGGCATCGACCACGCGCTCACCTTTGGGCGTGCGCAGGACGAACTTGGCGTCGAGCGCAATCAGGGCCGGAGCCGTGTCGGAAGGATTCACTGCCACGCAGCGGTCCGCCTGCAGAATGGCATGTTCCCGGTTGCGACCTTCCGGCGTGTCGGCGTAGCAAATGTTGCCGCCGGCGCGGTAACACGGCCAACCTCCACGGTAATACCAGCAGCGCGTATCCTGAGAAACATTGCCGCCGAGCGTTCCCTGATTGCGGATTTGCGGCGATGCGACCACCTCCGCAGCTTGCGCCAGCAGACCATACTTCTGCTTGACGACGGGATGATTTACCACCTCCGTGAGTGTGGTCATCGCGCCGATCTCGATGCCATCGGCTGTCGTTCGAACTCCTCGCAGTTCTTCGACCCCGCTCAGATCGACTACCACCTTGAACTTTCTGATTCGATCCTTAAGCCAGTCGAAGCTGTCGAGCCCTCCGGCCAGCACCCAGGCATCGGGTCCATGTTGCTCGAGAAGCTTCTGCGCATCGGCCACGGAACTTGGCTGATACAGCTCGAAAGCCGGCATTACGTCTCGTATGACAGCCATAATTCTCCTCGAAACCTCAACCAAATGTGAGCCGTCAAATATGGGCCATCAAGGGATGCTGCATCGGGCGACCCGCTTCGAGCGACGTCAGAATCGTGTCGGCATTCACCGGCGCACGCTGAAAGATCTCGTCTCCGAGCGCATCCGACAGCGCGTTCAAAATTGAGGCACAGCCGCCGGCAACGGGCGGCTCGCCGACACCGCGGGCGCCGACCGGCGTCTCCGGATCCGGAATGTCCAACGCGGTCCATTGCATGTCGACCGGTACATCGAGAATGGTCGGCGGTTTATTGTGATGGAATCGCTTGGAAACCATTTCGCCGTAGTGCGGATCAAACACCCACTTCTGACCGATGGCATGCCCAATGCCCAAGACGGAACGGCCCAGCACCTGACCACCCAGCGCTCTGGGATGGATTACTGTGCCGACATCGGCGGAAGCGAGGAAATCGACGATGTAGTACTTGCCGGTCTCGACGTCGACTTCAACTTCGGCGAAGCTGGCCACGTAGGAAAATGTCGAGCCGTCGCGCGGGTAGTTGTCCTTGGCTGCGGCCACCAGGCCCTGGCCCGCCAGAGAGGCCACCGACGCCTTCGTCAATTTGTGAAGATCTGCCGGAGCTTCGTGGCCATCGTAGACGCCGCCCAGTTGAATCGCGTATTTCGCAGCCTGTGCCAAAGTCATACCGGGTCCGCCGCCCTTGCGGAACACACGCTCATTGGCGACTTCATATTGCTCCGGTTTGCCGCCAAGCTTCTTGGCCGCGATTTCCTGGAGCTTCTTCTTGGCATCCATCGCCGTCGCGTATGCGGCCCGTGTCATGGCGTGCGTTGTCTGGCTGCCGCCGGAGACGCAGGTGAAAGGAAGGTTCTTTGTCGTGTTTCCCCACACGACGTCGCATTTCTCCCACGGCACGCCGAGAACTTCCGCGCCGGCGCGGTGCACGTCGATCACGGATTCCGTTCCCAGATTGCCAATTCCAGATTGGAAGGTAATGCGGCCGTCCGGTTTGATGATCAGAAGCCCGTCGAACCCGATCGTGCCGCCAACGTAGCAGCTCAGCGATACGCCGACGCCGCGAACTTTTGTGCCCATTCTTTTCGGAGTGCGCGCAACCCTGTCGCTCCACTTGAATTGCTCTGCGCCGCGGTCGAGCGCTTCTTTGAGGAATGCGCTGGTCGCATACTGCCGTTTTCCCTGCACGGCTGGTCCGAATGGCGCCTTGCCTTCCGGGCAGTTGACGCGGCGAATCGCCACCTGGTCAACTCCAAGCTTGCGCGCGGCTTTCGCGATGATGGGCTCGATGATGACAATGCCCTGAAGGCCGCCCGGAGAACTCTGCGCACTGCGGGGCGGTGTATTCGTCAGCACGGTCACGCCTCGCCAGCGCATGGATTGCGGCTGGTACAAGAGAGAGACGATGCGGCCCGATGAAGGAGCATCCCCCACCGCGTCGTAGGGACCGTTATCGCAAATCACGAACATGTCGAGAGCTGTAATCCGCCCTTCCTTCGAGAAACCGACTTTCATCCTTCCCTGAAAACTAGGACGGGCGCGTCCGATGAAGGTTTCCTCCTCGCGGCTGATGCGCATCATGACCGGAGCATTCGTTTTCTTGGACAGAAGAGCAGGGATGATCATCGACACGCCGCCGGTGATCTTGCTGCCAAAGCCACCTCCCGTGTATTCGCTGATGAAGGCAACGTTGTCAGGACTAATATTCAACCAGCGCGCGATCGCAGGCAGCGTTTGCGCGGTGCTCTGCGTGCCCGTGTAAATGAAAACTTTGCCGTTCTGCCAGTAAGCCATCGCACTACGGGTCTCTAGCGTCTGATGGCTGGTGTCGGGTGTGACGAACGTTTCATCGAGAACGAGTGCCGCATTTTTGAAGCCTGAATCGACATCGCCATACGACCATTCGTCGGGCGCCTTGCCCATGGGAAGACGGCCTTCGTCCAGCTCCGCAAAATCGGCCTTCGTCCACTTGAGCTCCGTAACCACCGGAGGCCCAGGATTTTGTCCAGCGGGCCGAGTCCAGACATTGCCATCTGTTCGGGGATTCGGACCACCAGGCCGCAAGGTGTCGAGCGGATCGGTCACGAACGGAAGCAGTTCAAAGTCGATGTGAATTTTCTCGATGGCTTCCGCGGCGGTAAGTTCGTCGACGGCGGCTACGGCAAGAATGGGTTCGCCCTGATAGACCGGTTCGTTGGTAAGGCCGCGTTCGCCCCACTTGCTGGCTTTGATCACTGTTCCGTTGTCGGTAAGAGTGTCGGCTGGAGCGGGAAGATCGTTTGCTGTGAGAATGGCTTTGACCCCGGGCATGGCTAGCGCTGCGTCCGTGTGAATGCGCTTTACCCGCGCGTGCGGCATGGGGCTAAGCAGCAACTTGCAGAACAGCATGCCCTCGGCGCGAAAATCTTCCGCATACTTTGCCTGACCGGTCACCTTCGCATATAGATCTGGGGTCTGGTAGTTCTTGCCGATCAGCTTGTAGCCGGTTCCGTACTGGCGTTCGGTAGCTTTGGCGGTCTCAGTGGTTTTCTGGCTGTCCGTTTTCTTGTTATCTTTCTGGTTATCCAAGATTAGACCTCCGCAAATTCTCGGCACCGCGCATCATCGCCGTGAGAATCTTGTCGTAGTCCTGGCAGCGGCACAGGTTTCCGGAGATGCCCTGCGCCAACTCCTGGCGCGTGGGATTGGGATTGGTTTTCAGATATCCGATTGCGCTCATAATAAAGCCGGGCATGCAAAAGGCACACTGAAAGCCCTGTTCATCGATGACACCTTGTTGTACCGGGTGCAGAGTCCCGTCAGCCTTGGCCAGTCCTTCGATGGTCACGACTTTTCGGCCACGTACCGTATGGGTGAGCACTGAGCACGCATAATACGGAATATCGTCGATAAGTACGGTGCAAGATCCGCATTCCGCGCGGTCGCATCCCAGCTTGGTGCCGGTAAGGCCCAGCTTGTAACGCAGGGTCGAGGCCAGGGTCTCCTGCTTCATCGCGTCGACGCGCCTCTGCTGACCGTTGACGTTGAGCGTGATCAGCCGCTCGCCCACACCCGCCGCCGACTGCTGGCCGTGCAGAAGAGACGAGGCGCGAAACAAATAGCTCGCTGAAGAGACGGCCACACCACTGGTGATGACGCCTTTGATGAAGTTGCGCCTGGAGACGGCTTTGGGAACGCCTTCTTCCGGCGACTGTGGGATTGCCTTGAAATTTGCCTTCTCGGTCATACCGGGTCACCTCGTGTGCAGCCGCTGTAGAATCCTGCGAGAAGAAAGGCTATGAGGTTTCACATTTTAGCAATTGGATTAGAGAAATAACCCCCGGATTCGGAAATTTACGACTCGAATATCAAAGCTTTCTCACCCTCTGGAAAGACGCCGATCCGGGCATCCCCGTCCTGAAGCTAGCCAAGGCGAAGTACACGAAGCTGCAGTAGCGGGAAAGTTCCGCCTAGCAGCGCTATCGCCGGGGAGCAGCCTCTGCGACAGGTTGGCACTCGCCCTGATGACCATGAGGGAGCCAGCAGTCTTTAGTCTGGCGGCACTCCTGCTTCAGAGACTTGTTCCACTCGTGCCACCAGTGGCGGTTGGCCTTCAGTGCGGCGTCATTGGCTTTGACGCCAGCGTCGTACTCGCTTCGGTAATCGAACGCACCAATGACCTGCCAGTCAGCCATTGGCATGTCTAACGCCTCGAAGGCCGAGCGGACTTGGTGCATCCACTCCTCGTATGACTGAGCCATGATTCGATTCTCCACAATTGCATGTCGCTTTCCGCTAATCGTGACATGCTGCGGACCCCTGATTCCGCGTCTGGCGGCAACTTTAGCAGACGAGCTCATAGCTGTAAATCCGTGCTTGAAATTTCTTGAGATTTCCCAAAATCTGTCGAAAAGGCCTATTCCCGACCGTCATACATTCAAGCGCGCAAAGGCGCTTAGAATTGTTCCCATAGGAGAATCTAATGCAATTTGCCCTGCTGATCTATGAACCACCGGAAGCTTTCGCGGCCCGAAAGAGCGACGGAACCGACTCCTACACCGGTGCCTGGCGCGCATACCACAAGGCGCTGGTCGAATCCGGCAGCTACCTCGCGGGCGATCCGCTTGAAGTGCCGGAGACTGGAACCACAGTGCGGCTTAAGGAAGGAAAACGGCGCGTACAGGATGGCCCCTTCGCTGACACCAAGGAGCAACTGGGGGGATTCATAATTATGGAACTCCCCTCACTTGACGCGGCGCTGGATTGGGCCGCGCGCTGCCCGACGGCCGCGACCGGTGTGGTGGAGGTCCGTCCCCTTGCACCCGCAGCCAAGCACCGGATCACGTGATGAACGGAAGTGGCCAGGAGAATACTCATCGAACCACCCATCGAACTATCGAGCGGGTGGCCCGCGAGTCGTACGGTCGTCTGGTGGCCTATCTTTCCGCGCAGACGCGAGACGTGGCTAGCGCGGAAGACGCTCTCAGCAATGCGCTGGTAGCTGCACTCGAAGCTTGGCCGGCAGACGGTGTGCCGCAAAATCCCGAGGCCTGGCTGCTGACGGCGGCGCGCCGCTCCTTTATCGATCTTGTGCGTCATCGACAAGTGGCCGTAGCAAGTGAGCCGACTCTGCAGCTCCTAAGGGAGGAACGCGAGGTGACGTTGCCGGCAGAGTTTCCGGATGACAGGTTGAAGCTCCTGTTCGTATGCGCTCATCCCGCGATTGACTCCTCCATGCACACGCCGCTCATGCTCCAGACCGTTCTGGGACTGGATGCGGCCAGCATCGCTCACGCCTTCCTGGTCTCACCGGCCACGATGGGGCAGCGACTGGTGCGTGCCAAGACGAAGATCCGTGACGGCGGTATTCAGTTCGAAGTCCCGCAAGCGCACGAACTACCCCAGCGGCTCGACGCCGTGCTCGAAGCGATTTACGCCGCCTTTGGTATTGGGTGGGACGATATGGCCGGCATCGATCAGAGCGGCCGGGAGCTTGCCGAGGAAGCGATCTGGCTCGGACGCGTCCTTCTTCACCTAATGCCCAAGGAAGCGGAGGTTCGCGGGCTGCTGGCCCTCATGCTCCACTGTGAAGCGCGGCGGCGCGCAAGGCGTGGACCGGAAGGCCGCTATATTCCTCTGTCGGAGCAGGATTCACAGCAATGGTCCCTGCCATTAATCGAAGAGGCGGAACGCCATCTCGCGGAAGCGTCGAGCGGCGGTCGCGCGGGTCGCTTTCAACTCGAGGCCGCGATTCAGTCAGTCCATGCTGAGCGGGCGCGCAGCGGTCGGACTGAGTGGGCTGCTATCCTCCTGTTCTATGAACAGCTGATCCGCATATCTCCGACGCTCGGCACGCGAACTGGATACGCCGCCGCGGTAGCCGAAGCGAGGGGACCTGAAGCGGGGCTGGCAGTACTGGACGCGATCGATCCCGAGCCCGTCGCGGGCTATCAACCCTACTGGGCGGTTCGCGCCCACTTATTGCAACGGCTAGCGAGGACATCTGAGGCCGCGAATGCTTTCGACCGGGCGATTGGTCTGGCTGAGGACCCGGCCGTGAGACAGTTCCTGCTTCAAAGACGGGGATAATTTTCTCCGGTTGCTCTGTCGAAATCGACTTCCTTCACGCGTCACCCCTTTATAAGCGGCTTAGCGGTCCAGAGCCGGCTTCGAGGAGGTGAACGATGTGTCCATTCTGCTTTGCAACCATGGGGCTGATCGTTGCCGGGACGGTCTCTACCGGCGGGCTGGCAGCGTTGGCCGTGAAAGTATCTCGCAGGAACCGAGCAGGAGAAGTCCTGCCGAACTCAGAGGAAAGGAAGAATCAAAATGTCGACAAACACGATTGACAACCCGAAAGTAGTGTCGCGAGATGAATGGCTTGCGGCGCGCAAGAAACTATTGGTCAAAGAAAAGCAACTCACGCGCGAACGTGACGCTCTGGCTGAGGAACGCCGCCAGTTGCCCTGGGTCAAAGTCGATAAGAACTATGTTTTCGATTCACCGGATGGCAAGAAAACTCTTGCTGATCTGTTCGACGGCAGAACCCAGCTCATCGTCTATCACTTCATGTTCGGACCGGAGTGGAACGAAGGCTGCCCCAGTTGCTCATTCGGCATGGATCATACCGACGGCGCACTGCCGCATTTGGCGCAACGCGATGTCTCATTCGCGGCGGTTTCACGAGCACCCTTGTCCAAAATCGAGCCATTTAAGAAGCGCATGGGCTGGCGATTTGCCTGGGTTTCGTCATTCGGGACCGACTTCAACTATGACTACCGCGCCTCCTTCACACAGGCGGAAATGGCAAAAGGCAAGGTAGAGTACAACTTCGATCTCGGTGAATTCCCAAGTGCGGAAGCGCCAGGAATCAGCGTCTTCTACAAGGATAAGAGTGGCGCCATCTTCCACACTTATTCCGCCTACGCTCGCGGGACAGAAAATATTGTCAACACGTACAACTATCTCGATCTTGTTCCCAAAGGCCGCGATGAGGACGCCCTGGCCTTCACGATGTCTTGGGTTCGCCATCACGATCGCTACGCGGATGGCTACTTAGCCGATGCGGATAAGCCGTACTGGCCCGCGGAAGCTACGCCAGCACGTTGAATTGTTCGAGCTCGATTCAATCCCGTCATGGCCTGGCGTTACCGAGATGACGTCAGGCCACAGCCGGCAAAGGGGAATTCAGTTGAACACTCAGTCTGAAGCGCACCTTCAGATCACCCGTACCACTGCCAATGTCGCGTCATCGGTCTGATGCCCTTCGGAGAAGTCATCCATAGAATCGAAGCTCAAATTGACGAGGTCTCCCGCGTCTTGAGAGCATTGTGCTGCGGAGGCGGCTGCCTTCAATAACCCCTGAACTCCCCATTCCTCCCCATCCTGATTTGTCGCTTCGATGAGTCCGTCAGTGAAGGCAATCACCAAATCACCAGTTTCGATCTGAATGGAACCCTGTCCATATTCCGAATCAGCGAACAGTCCGACTGGCGCGCCACCCGTTTCGAGGCAGTGCATTGAGCCATCGCGCCGAATAACGACCGGCGGATTATGTCCAGCATTTACATAGCGCAGAACGCCGGCCGAGTTGTTGAATATTCCGTAGAACAAGGTTGCGTATCGGTCCTTGGAGGACGAGGCGTACACCTGTTGGTTCACGACCTTGAGCAGAGCGGCCAGGTCGTCCCCGGTGAACAATGCTGCGGTCCGAAGGGAGGACTGCACACTGGCGATCATGAGTGCCGCGGCCAGGCCTTTGCCCGAGGCATCTCCAACAACCAGAGCCAGGCAATCGTCCTGGTGCGCGATAAAATTGTAGCAATCGCCGCCCAGCGCCCGAACTTGACGGCAGCGGGCACTATAGTCGAAGGAATTGCTAACTGTACAGGGTGCCTGCATAAAGCCCCGCTGCACATCGCAGGCGAGTACCCAGTCCTGGCTGACGTCCACTACCATTTCGTTGGTCGTCATTCTTGCCTCCACTTGTATGTCGGTTCTGGTGCTCAGAAATCGACATCGGGAGGCGACTTTGGCCCATGAAACATTTCTGACGAAGATGTAGAGAATGACAGGACGGCTCCGACTACAGGATGAAGGCGCAGATCGCAAGCGCTATGACGACGAGAACAGGAGCAAAGGAAATGAAATACATTTTACTAATGTCGGGCACGAGGGCAGGCGTTGAGGCTTATCACGCCTCGCCGAAACAGGATATCGACGCACACATGGCGGTTCTCCATCGCATCAATCAGGATCTTGCCGAGTCCGGAGAATTTGTCGCTACGCAGGGCCTGGCTGGACCGAAGGAAGCCAAGGTTGTACGTGGAGAGAAGAACGGCCTCCCAGTCACCGACGGTGTTTTTCCCGAATCGAAGGAATTTCTGCTGGGCTACTGGATCGTCGACGTGGGCAACGCCGAGCGGGCTTATGCCATCGCGGGACGGATATCCGCAGCATCCCAAAACGTGCCGGTCGAAGTGCGGCAATTCGCAACCCATGAAGCCAGATCCTGATAAACATCTGTCGAGAACACTATCTTGGTTCCGACTAAGTGATAAAAGCGCGAGAGGACAGCACGAACGAACTCGATAGGAGAAGAAAATGAAATACATTTTGATGATGAACACGATGAAGGCCGGCCACGGTGTCCCGAGCTGGCCCAAGAAGGATCTTCAGGCGCACATTGGCTTTATGATGGCTTTCAATAAAGAGCTCCACGGGCGTGGAGAATTGGTGTCGGCGGAAGGGCTGTCGTTTCCCGACCAGGCGAAACTGATCCGCGCAGGCAAGGATGGCCAGCCTGTCACGGACGGCATTTTTCCAGAATCCAAAGAGTTCCTCGCCGGTTTCTGGATCATTGATGTCGACAGTCCACAGCGAGCCTATGAGATTGCGGCCGCGGTGTCCGCCGCGCCAGGCCCCGGTGGTGCGCCGTTGAACATGCCGATTGAAGTACGCCCAGTCATGAGCGGACCGCCGCCGGACATGTTGTAACGGGAGTTCCGATGACCAACAAATGGGATGCGACTTCCGAGCATTTGTTGCGTGGACTTGCGCCGCAGGTGCTCGGCGCCGTCGCCCGTCGTTTCCGGGATTTTTCCTCAGCGGAGGATGCGGTGCAGGAAGCGATGATTGCCGCTTTCACCCAGTGGCCGCAGCAGGGCGTTCCCGAGAATCCCCGCGGCTGGCTGATTCAGGTCGCATCCCGCCGTATGACGGACCACATGCGTAGCGAAGTTGCCCGCCGCGAGAGAGAAACGGCAGTGGCTGCGGAAACGGAAAAATTGACATCCCTCCTCGAGATCGAGGCCGAAATGGATCCTGACGACACTCTGATTTTGTTGTTCATGTGCTGTCATTCCGCGCTCTCTCCGTCCTCGGCAATCGCGCTGACGTTACGGGCGGTTGGCGGTTTGACCACGGCTGAAATCGCCAATGCTTTTCTGGTTCCTGAGGCCACAATGGCCCAGAGGATCAGCCGCGCGAAGCAAACCATTAAGGCTTCTGGCGTACCATTCCGGCTCCCTTCTCCGCACGAGCGGACTGAACGACTGCCCGCAGTTCTGCACGTGCTCTATCTGATCTTCAGCGAGGGGTATACAAGCAGCATCGGGTCGCATCTGCAACGCTTCGACCTGGCGTGCGAAGCGATTCGCCTGACACGCAACACGAAAACGCTACTCCCCGATAATCCCGAGGTTGCAGGTCTTCTGGCGCTGATGCTTTTAACCGACGCGCGTCGTGCCGCCCGAACCGGGCCGGATGAGGAATTGATTCCCTTGGATAAACAAGATCGAGCGCTGTGGGATGGCTCGGAGATCTCGGAAGGAACTGAACTTCTCACCGCTGCGCTCTCGAAGGGATCAGTGGGCTTGTACCAGCTTCAGGCCGCGATTGCCGCCGTTCACGACGAAGCTGGGAGCGTAGAGGATACAGATTGGCCACAGATCCTGGCCTTGTATGAGTTGCTAAAACGAGTCGCCCCCAGTCCGATGGTTACTCTCAATCTCGCCATCGCATCCGCCATGGTGCACGGCCCTGCCAAAGGCCTCGAACTGCTTAGGGTTCTGGACCGCGATCCGCGTATTGCCGGTCACTATCGTCTCGACGCCGTTCGCGCCCATTTGTTTGAAAAGATGGGCGATCACGAAGCGGCCATCCAACACTACAGGATTGCGGCGGCGCGGACGACAAGTATGCCGGAAAGGAATTACCTACTGACGCAAGCAGCCCGCCTGGCCGGCGATTAACTCCCGAATGGCCGGCAAACCTTCCCTTTGGGATTACTTCCTGCTTGCCCGTTATGCGGACAGAATCCGTGCGGAGTGGCGACGATATCCTGCAGGTTGAGCCTTCATCTTAGAGTTCGCATCGCTTTCCCGGCTGATTCATCTAAGCAACCATGCATGACGGATTAGCTGTTTCAGTACTTGATCTCGTTGGGATGCGAGCTGGTGAGCCTGCGGGCTCCGCAATTGGGCGATCGGTAGATCTGGCGCAGCACGTAGAGCAGTGGGGATACAGGCGCTACTGGCTGGCGGAGCATCACTCGATTCCTGGATTGGCTTGCTCAGCAACGCCCGTGCTGATTGGGCATGTCGCGGCAGCGACCAAGGCGATTCGCGTGGGCAGTGGCGGAGTGATGCTGCCAAACCATGCTCCGCTGGTGGTGGCGGAACAATTTGGGACACTGGAGGCTCTGTATCCGGGGCGAATCGATCTGGGGCTGGGGCGTGCTCCTGGCGGCGACCAGCAAACGATGCGGGCGCTACGAAGGGACTTGAGACAGAGTGGTGATGACTTCCCGGCGCTGCTCGACGAGCTGCGTGCATACCTGGGGCCGGAGCGACCAGGACAAGTGGTGAGAGCGATTCCCGGCCAGGGGAGCAATGTCCCGATCACGCTGCTGGGGTCGAGCGGATTCAGTGCGCAACTGGCAGGGGTGCTGGGTTTGCCGTTCGCATTTGCGGCGCACTTTGCTCCTGAACACTTATACGCGGCGGCAGAGCTATACCGCGAGGAATTCCGTCCGAGCGCAGCACTGCGGAACCCATACTTCATGGTAGCAGTGCAGGTGATCGCGGCGGAGACGGATGCCGCGGCCGAGCGGTTGTTCACCACGCCGCAGCAGCGCTTCCTGCGCCTGATCCGAAACCAGCCGGTGGAGTTGCTGCCTCCTGTGGATTCGATGGAGCTGCTCTGGACGGACTGGGAGCGGGCGGCCGTGGAGAACAGGCTGGGAGCAGCGATTGTAGGATCGGATGCGACGGTGAAGGAAGGGCTGGAGAAGCTGGTCCGAGATACGGGAGCCAACGAAGTGATCGTGGTGACTGATACCTATGAGCACGAGCACAGGCTCGAGTCGTATCGACGGGTGGCCGGTGCTGCGAGCATCATCGAAGTGAAGCCCACCGTCGCTGTGGAAGCTTAAATTGTTTACTCCAGAAGACTTGCGACAAGCCAAAATTTTTGCCTGTCTTGACGAGGCCGAATGCGCTCGATTGGCGCATACTATCGCCGATGTGCGTCTCGAGCCGGGAGAATGGGTCTTTCGGGAGGGCGCACCCGCCTTGTTTTATGTGCTATTGGAAGGAAGTCTGCGGATAGTTCTAGATGTTCACGGAAAGCAGACCGAATTTCCGCAGTACGAACTCAAGCCGGGCGAGTTCTTGGGTGAAGTCCCTCTTCTGCTGGGAACTCCGACCTTCGGCTCATTGCGAGCCCAAACCTCCTGCCGCATGGCGCGCCTGGATAAGCAGCAGTTTCATCACTTGATTCGGGACTCAAAAGAGGCCCGCACCCTTATTCTGCAGACGCTGGGTGAACGGCTCTTGTTGATCCAGCAACGTTCTCTTTCTTTACCAACGGCGCGGGTGCTCATCTTCGGCCGCAACAGGGATGAGGACTGCCAGAACATTCGCACATTTCTTTCCGCGAATCGTATTCCTTACGAGTGGATTGATCGTGATGCCTATCCGGACAGGGTGCCGGGCGGCCTGTCCGACAACCCTGATTGTCCGGGCGTAAGGGTTGACGGGCAGCTTTTCAGTGAGCCGCCGACAACCAGGGAAATTGCCGAGGCCTTGCAACTGCAGACTAGACCCAATCACGACCGCTATGACGTGGTGGTTGTGGGGGCCGGACCGGCTGGTATGGCGGCCGGCGTTTACGGAAGTTCTGAAGGGCTAAGGGTGCTGATTGTCGAGCGCTGTGCCGCAGGCGGGCAGGCGGGGACATCATCGCGCATCGAAAATTATCTAGGATTTCCTGAAGGGATTTCGGGAGAAGACCTGACAGGGCGTGGGTTCAAGCAGGCGACTCGCTTCGGCGCGGAAGTGGCGCTGACGCGTTCGGTGGAAAGGATTACTCCTGCGAGTGAAGGCTACGTGTGCGCGTTTGACGGAGGCCAGTCCGTTTCAGCTCGGGCTGTGGTGTTGGCCACAGGCGTGGACTGGCGTCGGCTACAGGCGAAGGGTGAAGATCGACTGCTGGGACGCGGCATATTTTATGGAGCGGCCCGGCAGGAGGCGACCAATGTGGTCGGCAAGAAGGTTCTCATCGTGGGAGGCGGAAATTCAGCGGGGCAAGCTGCCATGTTTTTATCGAGCTATGCAGCTGAAGTTAAGGTCTTGGTGCGGGGCGAAGGATTAAAACTCAGCATGTCGCGGTATCTGATTGATCAGATTGCATCGAAGGCCAATATCGAGGTCCTTCCGTTTACGCAGGTTGTTTCGGCGGACGGAGAAAATCATCTCGAACGAATTGAGGTTCGCGTTCAAGGGCCGCATGAGGCGGAGAAGATTCTCGGATACGAAGCCGATGCCTTGTTTGTGATGATCGGCGCCGATGCCAATACGTCATGGCTACCAGGCGATTTGGAGCGGGATCCACGCGGCTATATTTGCACGGGACGCGATCTCACCACCTGGAAACTCGATCGCCATCCGTTTCCGTTGGAGACCAGCCTGCCGGGCGTGTTCGCGGCTGGTGACGTGCGGCACAACTCGATCAAACGAGTATCAAGTGGAGTGGGCGAGGGCAGCATGGCCATCGCCTTCATCCATCAGTACCTTTCCATATAGAAGGCTGCTCAGGCTTTTTTCAGCAAGCGGGTAATCCAGACCAAAATAACCGCTCCAACGAATGCCACGATGATGGAGCCGATCATGCCGCCGCCCGGCCAGATTCCTAAAAGCCCGAAGACCCAGCCGCCCAAGACGCCGCCCAGGATGCCGAGAATGATATCGACAACTACGCCGTAGCCGCCACCCTTCATCACCTGTCCTGCGAGCCAACCTGCAATCAGTCCAACCACGATCCATGCGAGAAATCCCATGTCAAACCTCCTTGAGTCCGCGTTAGGCGGGCCGAGCGAAAATGTACGCTTAGTCCCGTTGTTGCCCGAACGTGGGAGCGGCAAAAGTGCGGAATTTTCATTCCGCACTCCCCACCCCGTACGCTAGTTCTTCGACAGATTCTTCGGCGACCTCTTGTCCAGCGTTTCCAGCAATAATTTCGCGGACGGAGGCGGCGGCACCGCGCGGTTAAATACGATATCTTTCGCGCTCACGTCTTTCCCATACAGGTTCTTGTTGGCGCTGTTATCCGGACGAAGCGTCGAGCCTGAGAGAGAGATTCCGGCAAACAGTCCGCGCGCGCGCGAGTAGGAAAGAATCTCCGCCCGCAAGGTCACGTCCGTTTCCGCCGACGCGGTCCGGCCCACTGGACCAGCCGCAGCCGAAACATCGCCCCCCAGCTTGACTTTGCTGGCCAGGATGTTCTCGGCTGACCGCGGGCTCATCAGCAGCAACACGAAGTCGGTCGCCTGCCCGCCCAACTGCAAGCCAGCGCTGCCACCTTCGAGCGCCATCATCGTAGGAGCACCCCAAGGTCCCTGGAAATCTTTACCGCCGCGGCAGGTCATTACACCGCGGCCATAGCTTCCACCAAATCCAATGGCAAATTTGAGGACGGAAGGTAGAACTACCACACAGTCTGCTTTGTCGATCACAGTCTGCGGAATATCGTCGGGAACGTTCATGATTTCCTGTGCCACCTTCCCGGCATTCTCGACTCGATCCTGTTCTTTATCCTGCCCGAATGCAGGCCACGCAACAACGGCGAGAAAGACCACTCCCAAACAAAATCTCTTCATATCGTCTCCTTCAATAGACTTTTGCAAGATTGTACTCTCAGGTTACGAGAACTGCGGCTATGGCACAAGGCGCAACCACCGGTTAAGTAAAAGGACACCGAGATGCTGGTGCTTCTCATCCGCTCCGCTTGACCGCCGGCAATCGATACGAACGTCGAGCACCGAGGGCAGCGGGCCGTAGAAGACATAGTGAGATTGTGGCGTTTCCACCAAGTTGACACCGCCGCGCGGGAACCTTCCCTTGCGCGGCGGTGTTCGGGTTAGGCGGCTTTACTCGTTGTGGCCGCTTTGCCACCGAGCGCCGCAGCGGCCATTTTGTCCAGCGCATCGCGACGGGGCGTATCAACTACGTAGCCTCTGGCCGCTCGCTGGAAGAACGATTATTTCTTACCGATCCCCCATCAATGTCTTCAGCTTGGCCAAGGCCTGACGGTAGTCGAGATCGGATTGAAACATCTCCGCCTCTACTTTGGCTTTCTTTGCCGCGAGAATCTCGGCGTTGTTTTCGTCGTAACTCGCTTTCTGTAGCTGAATTGCGGAATCCAGGCGGCGAGTAAGCTCGCTGAGTTGTCGCGAGCGCTCCAGTTCGAAATGACTGGTTTTTACCGCTGCGGCGACTTTGGCCTTGGTCAACTGCAGGGCAATCTCGGCCATTTCAGCCTGGGCGTTCGCGCCCTTGATGGTGTGTTCCCGCTTGCCGAAGTCGAATACGTTGTAGTTGGCCACGATCCCTACGAAGGAGAAGTCGCGGGGCAGCAAAGGAATTACTTCGTTGTTGTAGGCGTAGCCACCCATGACTGCGACGGTGGGAACATAAGCCAATTTCTGTATGGTGGCAGCAGAGCGCGCCTTTATTACAGTTTGCTCCGCTTCAATCACTTCGGGATTCGCCGCCAACGCTTTGTCGGTAGCTTCCTTCAAGGAAATGTTTTCAAAACGCGGGTCGGGAGCCACTAACTGCAACTCGGTGTCGGGCGGCCAGCCGAGCATTTCGTTCAGGGACGCAGTCAGTTCTTGAACCTTGGTAGTAGCAATCGCCAGGGCGTTGCTGGTCTCGATCAGCTCCTCGTCGCTGCGGCCCGATGCCACAGGGACCACCGAATTACTAGCCACCAGCCACTTATTCTCAGTTTCGGTGGCTTTCGATTTGGCGAAGGCCTGCTGCCGTTGGGCGACCAGCAACTCGTAGTACGCCTTCTCGACTTTGCTCGCGGTCTCGGAGACGGGCATGCCCGCCTTGGCTCGCGCGATATTCTCATCCGCAAGGTTAATTTTGTAGAGTTCCTTGAGCTGGAACAGCGGTGTGATCGGTTGTGTCACGGTAACCGCAACCAGAGTTTCGTCCTCCCCAAGGAGCGGGAGCGCTGCGCTTCTGGTGTTTCCGAGCGGACCGGTAACCGAGATGCGCTGACCCATGAACTTGTTGAAGTGCATGTTCTCGAACATGGAACCTATTTGAGGGAAGAAAGTGGACAGCGTTCCCAGCCGAGTCTGCCGGGCCACTTCAACTGAGAGCTGGCCGAGGCGCACCATTGGGTTGTTCGCAGGAGCAGCTTTCTCCTGTGCCTCTTGCAGCGTGATGAGCCGTGCACCCGTCGGAGTAACGAGGGGCTCCGATGGCGCCGAATGGGAAACTACATTTTCGACCTTAGCCACTCTTTGGGGCTGCGAAGTCTGGCTTTGGTAGGCAGGGATGGATTGCAAGGTTACCCGTACACCGGGAGCGTCCGGCAGGCGCGGAGTTGAAGGCGAGGCGCTGCTAGGGAGACTTTGACCGGCCGCGACTCCAGTGACCAGCGCAAGAATGCCAAGCACGGCAAAGTTGCCGCACCGAGTGTTATCTGAACCTGCCGAGATCCGCGTCTTACTTTCTTTCATAACATCTCCTCACAGCAGAATTTTCCCTGCTCTCTTCGCGCCCAATTTCTGTGTCCTGGACGTGGGCGTAGACCTGGACGACCAAAGTTCTTTGTGGGCTTGATTTCCGGGAGCGGGGTGGGCGGCGTCGCCATCTTGCTCTTCCCTTGTGAATGGACTGGATTCGCTCAGCCTACCTTAGAGTGGAAGCAGAGATCGCCACACCTGTCAAAAGTGACAGGGAGAAAACAAACTGCATGTGCTGTGACTAAATAAATTCCGATTTCAGAGATCAGAATGTCCAGCCCAAGGTATTGCTTACTCCAAGCTCATTTCGTTTCGCGTTGAAGGGAGGGCTGCTATCGAAATTATCCAAGAAAGAAAAGTCGATATGAAAATTGTTCACCAGCTTGAGACTAAAAGTCGTCTTGCCGGTGACGCGGATACGGCCGGCGTCAGTTAACCCCGGATAAATCAGAGCTTGGGACTGCAGGTTATAGCGGTCAAAATGAAACATTGTGTACTGAACACCGAGCAGAGCTTCCACGTTTTGGGAAGCGGGTTGGTCAGTGGACGCGAAATTTTCATGGGTGTAGACCACACCCCCCAACCAGACGAGAGTATTGTGATTGCTGCGGATCAGAAAGCGCCCATATCCTCCTCCGAGCGTTGTGCGGAGAGAAAGATCCTGTTGCGAGCTGTGCAGGAAGTCTCCTATGCCCATGAGGATCGAACTGCGATTCAGAAAGCGCCCGTCAATTGTCTGAACTTCCAGCAGATTCGACTTGGAGCCGCCCGATTGGCCACTGAAAGAGGAATCGACGCTGTTACCAAGAAGCCATTTTGTTGAGAGATAGTTGGCGTTTGCGTTTGCGCTCAATGAAGTCTGATTGTTGCCACTGCTGAAGTTGTACCCGAGGTCGATCGCACCCGTTAGCTGACGCCAGAAGCCCCGCTTTTGCGACTCGACCGTGACCACATCTGGAGCGGCGGCGCGCACCTCACCCTGCGCGGCATGAATTGCAAAGTCCTTGTCGGTTGCTTCCGTGGGCGTGTTCTTTTCGATTGTGCCCGCAACCCGCTCACCATCTTTCAAGACGACCTGAAACCCGCCACTGCTCTCGACTCGCTCGACCTGGAGCCAGTCCACGCCAATCGAGCCCGATACGTAGGCAAGGTCGACATACAAGACTCCGTGCTCCAACTTCTTTACTTCTCCGGTGAGACGATCCCCATTCTTCATGATCACCAGGTCATTTCGCTTGGCCTGCGCGGGCAGACAGAGAAGAATTATCGCGAAGGAGAGTACCGCAGAGAATCGTTTCTCGATTCGGACCCGGAAAATGTAATTTGTCATTTTGTGCTCCACATTACTAGTTATGCTCCACTGCGAATCGACCTAGCACGCGGTAATCAGAGATGGCTAAGCAAGGAGCGACCCTCGGCGGACCAGACCACGAGGCCGAGGAAGTGAAAACTGTTAATTCTGACAGTTATTGTCGGCACCGACTCCGCAGCAAAATCGATTCTATGGGCGAGCTCCGCTCCTCTGCAGCAGAGAGTTTTTCTCTGACCCCAAGTGGGCCGTTTTATCGGCTTCAACTCCGGTTTGGCCCCACCCAGGAGGGAAGAGCGCGAAGTCTCCGCCGGGCTCTATTGGCAATGGTTGTTACACGGCTGCCATAGTTAGTTCTGTCAATCATTCAGGGGTCGGCGGACACGGGAAGCAACTGCAAATCCCAGTCCTTCGGGATTTCGCGGTCAACGTGCGCCTTCTGTTTGCCCTGCCCATTCTCATTTTGGCGGAGTCGGGTATCGACCGCGAATGGAGACTCCTCGTCCTGCAGTTCCTGAAGTCGGGACTGGTGAAGGAACCCGCAGTTGCCGTTTTTTGAAGCCGCAATTCGAAGAGTGACTCGCCTGCGGGATAGTTCGCTGCCGGAAGTAATAATAGCGGCAGTGGCCTATTCGTCATTCGTATTCGGCTGGTGTTTTGGCCTGTACTATGGCTCCCGCCAATAAAAGAGCTAAGCGGACCGGGCTAGCGTGACCCTTTCCGCATCGCCGCGGATCGAGTAATGCTGTTCAGGAACCGGATAGCCAGCCTGAGTGAAGCTATTGCGGATCAGCCGATTGGTGTCGAAGTAGACTTGCCAGTAGTGCTCGGTATGGCAGTAAGGACGGACCGCAAGCACTGGGCCTGCGAGGGTGAATTGCAGGATCTCAGCATCAGGCGCCGGGTCGTCCAGAACATTAGGAATCTGGGCCATGCCTCGCTTCAACAGAGCGATGGCTCCTTGAGGATCGACCTCATGCGCTAACTGTGCTGTCAACTCGACCCGACGGTACCCGTTGTGCGAGAAATTCTGGATCGTGTCGCCGAGAATCTTTCCGTTCCCGACGATGGTGTGCACGTTGTCTGGAGTATCAATGGCCGTGACAAATAGCCCGACTTCCTTCACGGTTCCGGTTACTCCACCGGCGGTCACGAAGTCTCCCACCTTCATCGGTTGGAGGACGACTAGAAAAACCCCGGCGGCGAAGTTGGCCAGGAGGCCGCTCCATGCCATGCCGATAGCGACTCCGGCGGCGGCGACCAAGGCGGCGAACGTCGTGGTTTCGACGCCGAAGAATCCCAGAATCGCCACAACCAGCGCAATGTTCAGAAGTGCGCCAACCGCAGATTGGAAGTAGCGGATCAGCGTAGGATCGATTTTCTGCCGGGTCATGCCCCGCCCGATCAAGCGCAACGAAAAGCCGATCAACCAACGGCCGGCAATCCATAAGCCGATTGCTCCCAGCACTTTCAACCCGACATTCGTGAGTACAGCAATAGTGTTCTGCAGGATGGAATTCCAGTTCAGATTCACAGGCGCCTCCCAAAAAACTGTGAGTCAGTTGCCACTACGTCGCTACATATGCCGTCCGAAATCCCAGTGGTGGAATTCATCGGAGAAGCTCCTGCGGATCGAGTCATTCAGCAACCGCTACTCGCTGGTCTTTTCCTTTTCGGCGGCCAGTTCGACGCCGCTCGGCTTAGTCGGACCGTTGCGGTCGACCAGCCTGGCGAAGTCCTCGGCCTTGAAGGGATACTCACGAGCTGACTCTTGCCCCGTGGGTTTCGAGGTAATGTCCACCCGGCGGTTGTAGGCGTACACGATGGTCTGTATTTTCGCGAGAGCCTTCTGCCGCTCTTCCGGGCTCAGGCTGGCATCCTGCTCTACCTGCTGCTTCACTTGATCGGCATCCAGGTTTTGCTCCTTGCCAAAAGCCTGCGTCTCGATTTTGTCTTCGGGAACTCCCTGTTCCACGAGGAACTTCTTGGCCAGTGCGGCACGCCTTTCCGAGAGTGGCTGGTTGTAGGTTTGTGGTCCGCGCTTGTCGGCGTGTCCGGAGAGAACCAGGCGAGCATCGGGCTGGTCCGCCACGTATTGAGTGAAAGCAGTAGCGATGGACTTCAGAGTCTCCTTTTCGCTGTCCAGGAGAGCATCTTCTGTCTTGAGCGATCGCGGACGATCGGTGGGGAAGAAAACGCTGCGCGCCAGTTTGATCTCGGGTTGCACAATCGAGCCTACGATGTGCAGCGTCGCGGTTTTCGTGGCCGTTCCGCCGCAACCGTTGCTGGCGTTGAGCGTGTAGGTAACGGTTTCATCGACCGCGCCGGGATCGGTTTTCTTGGGAGTGATCTGCAGAGTGTGGCTGCCGGTGGGACTGACCGTGCCCAAGGAATCGATCGACACGGTCGAAGCGTTGGAAGCGGTCCAGTTCAAGGCCGTGCTGTCATCCACGACGACCTTGTCGCCGACCTTCTTGTAGTGGACCTCGGCTGGTGCAAGATCCAGATTGGCCTGAACCGCTGTGTTCACATTGACGGTGCTGTTGGAAGTGACGGTGCCGCCGGGCCCCGTGGCAGTCAGGTTATAAGTCGTGGTTTGCGTGGGCTGAACCGATTGTTGGCCCGAACTTGCGACCGTGCCCACCGGAGTGATTTCCACGCGAGGTGCGTCGGTCGAGGTCCAATTGATTTGTGAGGCGTCTCCGCAGTTCACTTGTGCCGCGGTCACCGATAACTGCGCGGTGGGCTTGGCGACAGCTACGGTCGTAGCGACGATGCCCGGCTTGAAGCGCGGTACGGCGCTCAGTTTCTCCCCGCGTGCCCAGTCCACAGTCTCACTAACACCATTCGGAACAGTGATAACGACACGCTTGTTGACCGGCACTTCGACCGAGCCCGACCAAGTCTCTTTGTCCCCAGACCTGGCCGTAACCTGGTACGTGCCGGGTGGCACAACGAGCTCTTGCTTCCAGATAAAGGTGTTATTGAATTCATCGCCGTGGCCGACGACAAAGTCCGGTGTTTTTCCGTTCAGCAGAATCGCATCACGGTCGGCTCCCTTGATCGTCATGGCGCCGAAAGGCCCGGAGACGGTCGCGCCCGCTTGCGCCAGGGTTACCCTGAGCAGGGTCGTTTTGCCCGCTGTGATATTCACCTTCTGGGTCGACGCAGTGTAGCCGTAGTTGACGATTTCAACTTTGTGCTCGCCGGCGCTCAGCTTCAGAGTGTAGATTTTGCTGGCTTCACTAATGGCGCGATCGTCTACGAAGACGAAGGCCTGATCGGGTCGCACATGAAATGCGAGTTTGCCGTCCTGAGCGAAGCTTGAGACCCCACTCGCCAATACAACTAGAGTGACGCATAGAATTAATCGAGAAACCTGGATCTGACTCTTCATAACGAACTCCTTATCGTGCGACCGGGGATCGGGCGCGACTCAACCATCAGAATGCGCCTGACTGCAGGGGTTTGGGAGCTGTCACTATTGACAGGTGCGACCGGTTAAAGGCGGGTTAGTAGGTCACACATTCACCCGAAAATCGGCGGAGTTAGATCGCCTTCCTGATGTTAGCCGCTGGCGTTTCTCTTTATTATTACTTGCGGTTACTTGCGGGAAAATGCAATAAGACGCGGCAAATCTCAAAACCACTCAGATGGTGGAACCAGAGGCAAACGCTATGAGCGTACAAGGAAATGTGCGATCGGGCAGAAGAAACGTGACCAGCCATCGAGCTCTATCGTCCCAAAGGAGGGCTAAGTCACGCACGGGCTTTGTCGAGCATCGCTTCCCAGATACCCTTGGATTTAAGGACCAGTTCAACGGCTTCCCGTACCGCGCCATGGCCGGCAAGAGCTTTTGTCGTGTAGTGCGCGGCGTCTTTTGCCTCAGGGACAGCATCGCCCACAGCGATGGCCAGACCGGCACGGCGCATCAGGGGAATATCGGGAAGGTCGTCGCCGATATAGGCGACAACCGAATCGGAGACGCCCGCTTTTCGAAGGATGTCTTCATAGGCCGGCATTTTTACTGGCTGCTTCATATAGATAAATTCCATTCTCATTTCCTGGGCGCGGCGCAGGAGTGCAGCGCTCTCGCGGCCCGTAATGCAGCCCGTGCGCAGGCCGGCAGTCTGGGCGAGGGTTAAGCCCTGGCCATCGTGGGCGTCAAACGTCTTGATTTCGAGGGCGGTGCCGTCGTTCTGCGAGAGCAGAGTGACACTGCCATCGGTCATGGTGCCGTCGACGTCCATGAGGAGCAGTTCGATGCGCGCCGCGCGCTTCTTGAGTGCAGGGGAGATTTTGAGAGAACGGGCCAAAGAAGCCTCCGGAAGATTAAGAGTAAATGAGAGTCTAAGTTAAAAGCCTAGTCGAGCGCACGCCAAATAGCTTCTCCGGTAGTGCCTCGGTTACTGAGGCGTTACCAGCTTTCCTGCTCGAACGGCGCGGTCGCGGTTGAGGAGGCGGAATAATTATTTTGCATACTTTGTCGTTACCAGAAGCATCTGTGTCAAAGGAGGAGCTGATCATGAGCACAGTCGCCGCACCGGAAGTAACCGCTACCACAACCTGGAACATTGACCCCATTCACTCGAACGCCCAGTTCAAAGTCAAGCACATGATGATCTCGAATGTGAAGGGCGAGTTTACCGCCGTTACCGGCAAGTTGGAACTAAACAGTTCGGACATCACCAAATCAAAAGTCGAGGCATCGATCGATGCGGCCACGATTAACACGCGGGAGGCCCAGCGTGACGCGCATCTCAAGAGCGCCGATTTCCTTGACGTGGAGAAGTTCCCAGTTCTGACCTTCAAATCGACTCGTGTCTCGAAGACGGGAATCGACGAGCTTACGGTCGAGGGCGATCTTTCGATCCATGGTGTGACTCGCAGTGTTGTATTTGAAGTGGAGGGGCCGAGCGCTCCCATGAAGGACCCCTGGGGCAACACTCGAATCGGGATCGCGGCCACGACGCGGATCAAGCGCAAGGATTTTGGGTTGGCCTGGAACGCAGCGCTCGAGGCCGGCGGCATCATGGTGGGAGAAGAGGTGACGATCACCCTCGACGCCGAGTTTATTAAGGCGTAATGCCTGAGTGGGATGTGATTGATCCGTGGATGACGTCTGACGAAGTGTTCGGTCAGGCTTTGCCCAAGTTACGCGTCCGGTGCTAGACTGCGCCAATGGCTGCCAAAAAGAAAACCAGCAAGAAGAAAAGCGGGAAGAAGTCGATCAGGTCGAAGAGGCCTGCGGCCCGGAAGCTGAAGCCGGCGCGGGCGCAGAAGCGGAAAGCTCTCAAGAAATCGGCAAAGAAGAAAGCCGCTCCCAAGAAAGCTACAGCGAAAAAGAAGAGCCTCAAGAAGGCGACTCGTGGGAACGCCGCGAGCACGCGTCAGAAGCAGACTCGGAAGAAACCCCAGGGGCGCAGTGAGACGGCATTCTCCGGAGCGGACTTAGGATCAGACTCAGCTGGGCAATCAGGGGACCTGCAAGGCTTGTCGAACGTAGAAGCTGCGGATTCCGAAAGCGTCGATGAGTTGATCGAAGAGGGCAACGCCTTCGAAGCTGGAGTTGTGTCAGGCGTCGAAGAGGCCGGAAATGAAGAGGGAAGGGAAGTTCATACGCGCGAGGTTCCTGAAGATGACGTCCCGGGAGAATATCTGGACGAGGACTAATCTAGATTGCCGGTGACTTCACAGGAACTTCATTAGCGCGTCAGTCGTTTCTTTTGGCTTTTCCTCGAGCACCCAGTGGCCGCAGTCTTTCAACACGACCATCGTCGCATCGGTCGCCACAATCTTCATTTGCTCACCCAGCAGTTTTCCATTTGCCTTTTCGCCCCCAATTGCCAGCACGGGCATGGTGAGCTTTGTCTGAGAGAGCTGCGCGAAATCCCGGGCTGCTTGCTGGAAGGAGACGAAATAGGCCCAGCCCGCTCGCATGCGCCCCGGGCGAGCGTAGGCCGCGGTATACGCTGCGCGGTCGGCTTCTGGAAGGGAATGGGTTTTGTCGGCAGCGAAATCGTTCCAGAAGTAATCGAAGTAGGTTCGCTCACGTCCGCGCACTAAGTCCTCCGGCGTCGGACCGTTGAAGCGAAAATGCCAGATGCCGGGGTCGTTGTATACGTCCTCCCATCCGGCTACGCCCGGAAGAAACGCGTCCATCACGACGAGTTTCTCGGTTTCAGCCGGAAACTGCGCTGCGTAAGCGTAGGCGACCATCAATCCGATGTCGTGGCCGACGACCCTCGCTTTCTCTACACCTAACGATTTGGCGAGGGCGTGGACGCGGATGGCGGCGTTCTTCATGTCCAACCCATCTGCCGGGATCGCGGAATCGCCGATTCCAGGCAGGTCGGGCGCGATCACCGTAAATTTCGCGGCCAGCAATGGAATAATCGGTCGCCACATGCGCGAGGTCTGGGTATAGCCGTGCAGCAGGATTACCGCCGGGCCATGACCTGCCGTCAGATAGTGCAGTTCGATGCCGTTTACCTGCGACGTGCGCGAGGCGATCGCCTCGGTTTGCTCGGATGCACTTGCTGAGGGTGTCGCAGCGAGAAGAATCAGTGCCGCCAAGCCGATCAAGGCCTTGAACGATAACTTCATGAAACCTCCGGACGAAATCGTGGTGGGAATTGACCGGCTCTCGTCGCGTGAAGAGAACCCCCTGCAAGAAAAGCATTCTACCTGTTTCACCCGCAGAGATCGAACGAGGCGGGGTAGCCGGACCTCGGTCCCGGGTTCTATAATTCCTGCGCTCGAGGCCCAGGTGCCTTTGCTGCAGTTCCGACTGGACGAACGGAATAACGATTCGTAAGGTCGCATCTGACTCGTTAGCCCGCACGACTTCTCAGAAAAAAAATCACAAGTTCCGAAAAGCAGAGAAACCACAACTACAAGGAGATGAACTATGCCGACGATTACGACGAAAGATGGGACGCAGATTTACTACAAAGATTGGGGCAAAGGACAGCCCATCGTGTTCAGTCATGGCTGGCCGCTCACCGCGGACGACTGGGACGGACAGATGTTGTTTTTCGGCCAGCGCGGCTATCGAGTAATCGCTGCCGATCGGCGAGGACACGGCCGCTCCGAACAAACGTGGGATGGCAACGATATGGATACCTACGCTGACGATCTCGCGGTGCTGACTGAAAAGCTTGACCTGAAAGATGCGATTCATGTGGGCCACTCGACCGGCGGCGGCGAAGTCGCCCGCTATATTGGGCGGCATGGCTCAAAACGAGTCGGCATGGCCGTGCTGATCAGCGCGGTGCCACCGCTGATGGTGAAGACGGACAAGAATCCTCTGGGCGCGCCGATCGAGGTGTTCGACGGTCTTCGGGCTGCGTACGTGGCAAATCGGCCGCAGTTTTACAGGGACATCACACTCCCCTTCTACGGTTACAACCGTCCCGGCGCCAAGATTTCCGAAGGCATCCGGGAACACTGGTGGTTACAAGGGATGATGGGGGGCATGAAGGCGGGTTACGACTGCATCAAGGCATTCTCCGAGACGGACTTTACGGAGGACCTTAAGAAGTTCGATATGCCAACCCTCATCATGCACGGCGACGATGACCAAATCGTGCCGATCGCCGCAGCGGGCCCGATGTCCGCGAAGATCGTGAAGAACTCAGTTCTGAAAGTGTATCCGGGCTTCCCGCATGGCATGCCTACGACTAACACTGACCAGATCAATGCCGACCTGCTTGCGTTTTTCCAGCGAAGCAAGCAAGCGGCCGCATAGAGAACGCCCGAAGCCCGGCCTTTCGCAGCTTTCGCGAGAGGCCGGGAACCTTCGACTTGGCTAGGCTGCGGCTAAATAGATGTAACGCAGAATAAATAAGATCGTCAGGATCCAAATCAGGGCGTTCACTTCGCGAATCTTGCCGGCCGCAATCTTCACGATGGTGTAGGAAATCAGACCAAGGCTCAGACCGGTCGCGATGCTGAACGTTAGAGGCGTGGCCAGCATGGTGATAAATGCCGGAACCGCCTCGCTGAAATCGTGCCAGGCGATTTGCGCAATGGATTGTGTCATCAGAACGCCAACGAGAATCAGCGCGGGGGCCGTCGCGTAGGCTGGAATCGCGGTCGCCAGCGGCGAGCAGAAAGTTGCCAGCAGGAAAAGTGCGGCGACGGCAACGTTACTCAGGCCAGTACGACCGCCGGCGGCAACTCCGGCTGCGCTTTCGATATAGCTTGTAACCGTGGAAGTTCCGGTCAAGGCGCCGAAGACAGTTCCCACGCCGTCTGCTACCAGGATTCTGCCGACGCGGGGAATCTTGCCGTCCTTGACGAAGCCGCCCTGCTCGCATACTCCCACGAGAGTGCCGACGTTGTCGAAGAGATCTACAAACAAAAACGCGAACAGGATTTCGAGGAAGCCGAGATGGCTGGCGCCACGAAAGTCAAGCTGCAAGAACGTGGACGAAGGGTGCGGCATCGAAAAAAACGCTGCCGGCCAGCTTGCAATCCCGCGAAGCATTCCCAGAAGTGCAGTGCCAAAAATGCCGATCAGGATGGCGCCGTGCAGCTTTCGTGACATGAGGATCAGTGTCAGGACCAGGCCGAAACAGGCGGTCTGCACCTCTTTGTCGGCGAAGCTGCCCAGGCCTACAAACGTCGCCGGATTCGCCACCACGAGCTTCGCGTTGCGTAGTCCCACGAATGCGATGAACATTCCAATCCCTGCGGCCGTCGAGTGCTTCAGGCCGTCGGGCATGCCGTTGACAATCTGCTCGCGAACACGCGTCACCGTGAGCACAAGAAAAAGAACCCCTGAACAAAAAACCAGCGCCAGCGCCGTGCGCCAGGGGACATGCATGGCGATGCAAACGGAATAGGTGAAGTAGGCGTTCAGAGACATTCCGGGCGCGAGCGCGATGGGATAGTTAGCGTAGAGTCCCATGACTAGTGTCGCTACTGCGGCCGAGACACAGGTCGCGAAGACCACCCCCTCCGCCGGCATTCCTGCCTGAGCAAGAATCTGAGGGTTCACGACGATGATGTAGGCCATCGTGACGAAGGTGGTGAGGCCGCCCAGCATCTCCTGCTTCACGGAAGTCTGATTCTCGGCGAGTTTAAAGTAGCGATTGATCAATCGTCCCCCTGAACGAGGCTGGCGGCGCTCGAACCGGCTCAATATTCGATCTTATTAGTCTTGTTCTCCCAAGCTCGAAATGCGGCTAACGCTTCATCGCGCATCATCTGAATCATCGGAATCTTGCGCTGCGAATGCGGTTGAGCGAGTTCACGGTAGATCAGGGAATCGTCAAATCCGATACGGGACGCATCGGCATCGGCGTTGGCAAAATAAACGCGAGACAGTCGAGCCCAGTAGATCGCCCCGAGACACATGGGGCAGGGCTCGCAGGAGGTGTAGATCTCGCAGCCTTCGAGGTCGAAGGCACCGAGCTTCTTGCAGGCCTCGCGGATGGCGACCACCTCCGCATGCGCAGTGGGATCACTTGTGGAAGTGACCTGATTCGCACCTTCGGCAATGACGGAGCCATCTTTCACGACGACCGCACCGAAAGGTCCGCCGCATCCCGAGTTGACGTTGTCAATCGAGAGCTGAATGGCGCGGGCCATGAAAGGGTTGTCCATGTTTCGTTCCAGGCTTCGCCTATCGCTTATCTATCCGAAACGCGAAGGGATGCTGGCGGGCAGCAACGAACCCGCAAATCAGTCGACATGGACTCTTTCGCAGCCGCTTTCGCTGAGAAGCGAGTATAAGCCGGGACTCGGAACTTCGTAAAATGTCGTTTTGATCCCGCTTTAGTGTGCATTGTAAAAGTGGAGTGATCGCGATACGCTCTGCCTCTGGACATCTTCCGAGGAGCTGTTTTGAGTTTGCAAGCTTTCATCGCTCGCCGTGTGGTCACGTCTGATGGAATCCGTCCCGCGGCCATACTTTATAGAAGGAGAGCGGATCCGCGCTGTCGTTTCTCCGGAACGAGTGCCTGCTGAAGGTTACAGAATCCATGATTTCGGCGACGCGGCGATTCTTCCGGGATTTGTCGATTCTCACGTGCACATCAACGATCCTGGCCGCGCGGAGTGGGAGGGATTCGAGACCGCGACCCGAGCCGCGGGGGCAGGCGGATACACGTTCCTGGTCGATATGCCACGGAACTGCCTTCCGGCGACGACGACAGTTGCGGCGCTTGAAGCGAAACGTGCGGCGGCGCGCGGCAGATGCTGCGTGGATTGGGCGGCGTGGGGCGGAGTTGTCCACGATAATCAAAGCGACATCGAAGCTCTCGCCGCCGCCGGAGTGCCTGGGTTCAAGTGCTTCCTGATCCATCCTGGTATCGACGGTTTCACCATGGTGACGGAGCAACAGCTGCGATCGGCTCTGCCTCATGTGGTGCGGACAGGACTGCCGCTTCTGGTGCACGCGGAACTCCCCGGTCCGATTGATCGGGCAACCGCTGCTCTGGCCGGCGCCGATTGGAGGCAGTACTCAACGTACCTTGAGTCGCGGCCAGACGAGACGGAACTAACTGCTATCCGGCTCATGCTCTCGCTGTGCCGCGAATACGGTTTTCGTTTGCATATCGTGCATCTCGCCACCAGTCACGCGCTTGAGGAACTGCGAGCCGCGCGCTCCGAAGGTCTTCCCGTTAGCGTAGAGACTTGCCTCCACTACCTTCATCTGACCGCGGAAACGATCGCCGATGGTGCGACGCTGAGCAAATGTGCGCCCCCGATCCGCAGCCGCGACAATTGCGAGAGATTGTGGCAAGGTCTGAAGGATGGAACGATCGCTCTCTGCGGCAGAGTGGATTCCATCCAAAGCATTCGATTGAGCTGCTGATATTCACTTCGGAAGAACCGACGCGTTTTGGAATCGGCTGCCTCGGAAGCAGGCTGCTGTCGGGCACTCTTTCTGCCGATGCGGCGAGAAAACTAACAGACAACGAGGGCGCCACTCTCGACGAAGTTCGCCGTAAGGCGGGGTTCGCGGGAGAACTTGAGCAGGTCCGGTTGCCCAGTGGCTACTACGAAGCATTCATCGAACTACACATTGAACAGGGGCCGTTGTTGGAGCGCGAGCCGACTCCTCTGGGAGTCGTCACGAAAATCGCGGCGCCAGCAAGTCTTCGGGTTTTGATTGAGGGTTCAGGCGGACACGCCGGCGGGGTTTTGATGCCCGACCGCAGAGAGGCTCTCTCCGCCGCGGCCGAGCTGATTCTGGCGGTCGAGAACGCAGCGCTTAGCAGCGGAGCGATCGACACGGTCGCAACGGTAGGCATCTGCGATGTGTTTCCCGGCGCAGTCAACAGCATTCCGAGCCGAGTCCGCCTCAGCGTCGACGTACGCGACACAGATCTTCAACGGAGCGACAAAGTAGTGCGCACAATTGCAACCACCTGCGACTCGATTGCAGCCAAACGGCAGGTTTCGATCCACAGCGAACTTCTGAACGCGGACGCGCCCGCAGACTGTGCCCCCACAATCATCGAAGCGCTTTCTCGATCTTGCCGTAAACACGAACTTAACTTCCTTCTCATGATCAGTCGTGCTTATCACGATTCGCTTTTCATTGCGCGCATCGCTCCGGTTGCGATGTTGTTCATCTCTTGCCGCAACGGATACAGCCACCGTCCTGATGAGTTCGCAGCTCCGGATGACATCGTTCGAGGAACGCTTGTACTCGCCGAAACCTTGGCAGCGCTTTCCGGGTGACGTTATTCAGCTTCGATTACGGCGCGTGTGAGGTAATTACTTTGCTGCAGTCGATTGGCGGATTCTGGCATAGCCAGGCTTGATCGCAGAATAAATAAAATCGCAGCGCTCTTTGTAGGGCAAAAAGGCGCTCTTCATCGCATTGATCGTAATCTTCTCGAAATCATCCAGATTCAAGCCAAAGGTTTCGGCTGCAGCCTCGAATTCCTTCGTCATAGTCGTACGGCTCATCAGCCGGTTGTCGGTGTTCAGCGTTACGCGGAATTTCTCCTGATAAAGAATCCGGAAAGGATGGTCCGCCAGACTCGGCGTCGCGCCTGTGTGAACGTTGCTCAGCAGGCAAATTTCGAGGGGGATGCGCTTATCCAGAACGTATTGCGCCAGATCGCCCAACTTCACCGCCTTACCGTCCACCACGGCAATGTCATCGATCAGTCGCGTCCCGTGTCCGATGCGGTGCGCCCCGCAATACTGAATTGCCTGCCAGATCGATTCCTTTCCGTAGCCCTCACCCGCGTGAATCGTAATGTTGAAGTTCTCGCGCTGGATGTAGTGAAAGGCGTCCACATGCTTTTTCGCCGGATGTCCTCCTTCTTCGCCCGCCAGATCAAAGCCCACAACCCCGCGCGCCCGGAAGTCGACTGCAAGCTCCGCCATTTCGAGCGAGGTATTCATGTTGCGCATCGCACAAATGATCAGACCGGAGGGAATGCCAAAGTCTTTTCGTCCTCGTTCCAGTCCCTTCAACACCGCCGTCACAATCTGCTGATGGGTCAGCCCTTTCTGGGTATGAAAGATTGGCGCAAACCGCGTTTCAAAATAAACGACTCCATCTCGACTCAGATCTTCGGCTTGTTCGTACGCGACTCGCTGCAGCGCCTCTTCGCTCTGCATCACCGCAATCGTGTGCGCAAAACCTTCCAGGTATTTTGCGAGACTTCCTTGATTCGCTCCACGAAAGAACCATTGGGAAAGCGCGTCAGGATCGTCAGTCGGCAGGCTTGTGTATTTGGCATCCTTGGCGAGGTCGATTACGGTTTGCGGGCGCAGCACGCCATCCAGGTGTTCGTGCAAAAGGACTTTGGGAAGGCTCTGCAGCAACTGTTTATCAAGTTTCATGGCAGGCGAAACGTGGCAAGATAATACAACACTTCTCAGATCAGATCTCAGATCAGATTCTCACCCTCAATCACCGCGTGCGGCTCGTACTGTACAATCCCACCCCAGTCTGATTTGGAAGGATCTTCACTGAATGGAGCAGCTGACAAAAGCGTATTCCCCAAGCGCAGACTACGGTTTGCGCCACGAGATTCTCTCTCCCATGGAAACGCTCGCTCAGTCTGTCTCCACGATGGCCCCTACTACAACGCCCGCGGCTACGATCCCGCTGGTTTGCGCGCTGGCCGGCAACGGCACTTGGCTCGCGTATGTGCTGGCGACCGCGGCGGTGCTGCTGGTCGCTTTGTGCATCGGACGTTACGCGCGCCATTCAGCTTCGCCCGGTTCGCTCTACACTTATGCTTCCATGACCCTGCCTCCGTGGCTTGGCGCAACAGTTGCATGGAGTCTTCTGCTCGCCTACGTAGCTACCGGGTCCAGCGTGATCGGTGGCTTCTATCACTATGCCAACATATTGTTGCGCGATGCGACGGGCCATGTGTACTCGGCCGTGATGCTGGCCACGTTGGTCACCGGCGTTTCGATTTGGATCGCTTACCGTGACGTAAAGATTTCCGCTCGTCTGATGTTGTGGATCGAAGCGGCATCCGTCACTGTGATTGTGGTCGTGGTCACGCTGTTGCTGGTACGCCATGGCTGGAATTTGGACGCGGAACAACTACATCTCCATGGGATGACGGGCAGCGGACTTCGCCTGGGACTCGTGCTGGCTCTGTTCAGCTTCGTTGGCTTCGAGAGTGCGACGACATTGGGCTCTGAGGCGCGCAACCCGCTGAAGACAATTCCACGCGCCGTCATCCAGAGTGCGATTCTTGCCGGCGCTTTCTTCACAGTCTGTGCCTACGCAGAGGTGCTGGGCTTCCACGCAGTGGGCCAGGATCTGGGGACGAGCCAGGCTCCGATGTATGTGCTTGCCCGAGTGGCCGGCGTCCCGGTGCTCGGATTGCTAATCGATATCGGCGCGCTCGTGAGCATGTTTGCCGGGACTCTGGCATGCATCACGGCGGCGGCGCGGGTGTTGCTTTTGATGGCGCACAACGGGCTCGCCCACGACTCTCTGCGCAAAACGCATAGCCGCAACCAAACTCCGAGTCGGACCGTCGTCATCACTGGAATCGCCGCACTGCTGCCCGTGGCCGTGCTGGCAGCCCGCGGCGCCAGTGGTTTAGATGTGTACGGCTGGTTGGGCTCGCTGGCGACTTATGGCTTTATCGTGGCTTATGCGTTGGTTTGCATCGCGCTGCCGCGTTACCTGCGCGATCACGGTGTCTTTCGTCCCGGCGCGCAGGTTGTTCCCTGGCTGGCGGGGATTGCCATGCTGCTCGCGCTGATTGGAAATTTCTATCCCGTCCCCGAGGGACCGTATGGCAAGCTCCCCTATATCTACCTTGCCTATTTGCTGGCGGGACTGTTGTGGTTCGTAATTCGCGGTCGGAGAAAGAACGCAGTACTAACTGGGAGCTAACGGGCCGAGACTCGCGTCACGACGATCCGATCCTGCAGAATTCATGCTTGCGATAAAAATATCTGATGTAGGTCAAAGAAAGTTTGACTAACGGAACGCTTTCCTTCCCCAGGCAACTCGTGTAAATTCGGTCAGTCGTTTTGCGTGCGGACGGCAAACAATCCAAATCTGCCGAATATCGTTAAAACAAGACGTCGAGGTCTGACCATCGGCAGCTGGTCCTGCACGCGCGAGCTCACAGACTTGGGCGAGGTCACTTAATGTCGATAGGAAAGAGAATCGGACGTTTAACTCTCCTGGCCGTGTCATCCCTGTGCATGCTGGTTGCATTTCAACCGTGCGCGCAGGCGCAGCAGACCCTCGGCGGCATAACCGGTACAGTCACCGACAAAACCGGCAGCGTCCTGCCGGACACGGTTGTGACCATTGTTGGCGACCAGACAAGTCTCACGCGCACCCAAAAGGCAAATGCGAACGGCAGCTACGATTTCGTCAACCTGCCCATCGGTACCTACACGCTCACTTTTACTCACGACGGTTTCCAAAGCGAAAAAATTCCCTCGATCACGGTGCAGGCCGACCGAACCGCCACGGTCAACGTCACTCTGCCTGTCGGCAAGGTGGGCACGGTGGTTGAGGTGGAGGCGGCGCCCTTGATGAACGCCGTCGACACCACCAACGGCTACATTCTGGAAAAAGAGCAGATCGACGCCGTGCCGCTACCCACAGGCAGCTTCACTGGACTAGCCATTCTTTCTCCGGGAGTGAATGCCGAGCTCCCCGGCGGCACCGGCGCCAACAGCGGCCTGGGCAACCAGCCGATCTGGGCCAACGGCCAGCGCGACACCAGCAACAGCTTCCTGCTCAACGGCGTCGACGCCAGCAATCTGTTCAACGGCAAGAGCACCAGCCAGGTAGCCTCGGCCCGCGTCGTGAACAACACCGGCGTAGGCGGAGTCGCCAGTACCAATGCCGCCCCTGTCCAAGGCACCGCATCAGTCTACTTGTCGGTTGGTCAGGCGTTGCCAACGCCCGCCCCGGAGACCATTCAAGAGGTCCGTGTAAACACCTCCATGTACGACGCGCAACAAGGCTCGACCAGCGGCGCGCACATCGACATGAGCACCGCATCCGGCACCAACACAATTCACGGCCAAGCCTACTGGCATCACGGAACGGACTGGTTGAATGCGGCGCCGTTCTTCAACAAGCAGGACCCCAACATTATTCTAGCCAACGAAGAGGTGCCCCAGTTACATCGGAACATCGTCGGCGGTGCGGTGGGCGGCGCCCTCATCAAGGACAAGCTCTTCGGATTCGTCAGCTACCAGCGCTTGCGATCTTCCGACCAGGAAATCGGCATCTCTCGGCTGATGGTGCCCATCGACTTCAACCCCACGTATTTGTCTACCGCGGGTTGTGGCTTTACCAATCGCCAGAGCCCCACCTTTGCTGGATGTTTGGCGACGCTGGCCAACAACGATTTCATCGTTCCGAACGGGTCTGCCCCTATCACGGGCGCGCAGGTAAACCCGGTCGCGCTTGCTCTCTTTTCGTATCAGTTTCCCAACGGCCAATACCTGATTCCGTATTCCAACTTTGGCGTGAATCCTTCGCCCAATTTTCCGGAGAACGCCACCATTCCCGGTACCGCCATCTTTACCGCTGACCAGGCAGTGGCGAATCTTGATTGGAACAAGAGCACCAGAGATACCGTCTCCGCCAAATACTACTATCAGCACGACCCCACCTCCGCCCCCTACGCCTATTCCAACGTCGCCGGCTTCACTCAGCACCTCGATGCTGGCAGTCAAGTAGCTTCGCTCACCAATACGCAAAGCCTGCGTCCTAATTTGAGCGTAGTCGAAGTCCTCGGCATTCTTCGCGAGAAGGTCTACAGCACCATCGACCAGCCGTTCTCGCCGCAACAGCTGAACATGAATACCTTCGGTTCAGGTTATTTTCCCGGAATCAGCATCGTGAATATTCTTTCGGGAACCACCTTCCCCGTGCCAAATGACTTTCTGCAGATCGGCCAGGGGGCGGCCTCCCAAGGGGCCTTTACCGGGCTCTTCCAGAATCGAATCATGCCTTCCGCCAACGCAATCTGGACGCGAGGCAAGCACACCCTCACCTTTGGCGGCAGCTATGCCTACACTCAGCTCAACACCCGTGACCGGAGAACGAACCAGGGAATTATCGCTTCGGCTGACTTTGGGCAGTTCGTGCAGGGCCTGGTCACCACCAACGACGATTTCACCACGACCAAATTCCTTCAGGGCGACGCCAACCGCTACATGCGTGCCGGGCAATCAGGCGTTTACATCCAGGACAAGTTTCAGTTCCGCTCCAATCTCAGCCTCACGGCGGGGCTGCGTTGGGACTGGGACGGAGGCTTCACCGAAAAGTATGGCCGCATCTACAACTTCAACCCCGCGCTTTATTCCTATGACGACGCAACCGATTCGCTCATATCCAACGGCATAATCATTGCCGGTAACAACAAGCTGTTTCCGACCCACGGCGTCAGCAATACCACTCTCACCGGACGGCAATGGGGATTTGCCCCGCGTCTGGGTGTCGCCTGGAGCCCGAAGCGCTTCAACGACAAGGTGGTTGTCCGCGCCGGAACCGGACTCTATTATGACCGCGGCGAACTTTTCTCCTATCTTTCCCCAGGCTTTGCCGAGGGCGTAATCAATGGCGGACCGTTCGGCTTTAATCAAACTCCTCCCTACGTGAACGCGCAATCTTGCGGGAACGACCCGCTCGCCAGCGGCTCCATCAGCTATTACCTGGGCTATATCCCCACCTGCCCCTCCGGTATTGCTGGCGTTCCTAACTACAATCTCTCCAGCCCGTGGGGCCCCACTCTCGGTCCCGCCCCAACCGGCAACCCAATGGACGTCAACAATTACCTGCCGAATACCGGAGTGCCGGGAGTCGGAATACAAGCAGGCATCCTCGAGGGCGAGCAGCTCTTCTCCTTCGCCACCTATAACCGCGCCAACAAGCTGCCCTATACCATCAACAACACACTCGACTTTCAATGGCAACCGCGCAATGACCTTGCCATCGACATCGGCTATGTCGGCAACCTTGGCCGGCACGGAGTGATCCCTATTCCTTTCAATCAGCCCGGAGTTGCCTCTCCGAGCAACATCATCCACCCCAATTCGCAGAACCCACAGTCATACACCTACGGCTACACGGTGCAACAGCCGGGTTGTACTGTCGACCCTTACACTTGCGCAATCAATCTGCCCAACGGCCAACAGATGGTAGCCAACTACGAGGGTGGCAACGTTGACTTGCGAGTTCCCTATCTGGGTTATTCAGCGGAAACAGAGAGCTACACCGCCGCCGGGGTTTCGGCCTACAACGCCCTGCAGACCCACGTCGAAAAACGCATGAGCCACGGGCTGCAGCTGGGTTTCTCCTACACCTATTCCCATGCTCTGGATGAGCAAAGCGGCCTGGGCCTGTTTTTCAACGGTAACAACCCGCTGGATCTGCGTTCAGCCTACGGCTCATCAGATTTTGACCGCACTCACGTGTTCAACTTCAGCTACAGCTACGAATTGCCCAAGTTCTTTTCCGCGTCGACGTTGAAGGGCAAATTGGCGGACGGCTGGGCAATCCACGGCAGCGGCGTTCTCCAGAGTGGGCAGCCCTACAGCGTCATCGACTACACCGGCGCCGTCGGCAGCATCTTCTATAGCGTCTACGATGGCATCACGAATCCCATTGTGCCGGTGATTCCCGGCTGCAAGGCCGTCACCGGCTACTCCGGCGCTAACGCTTATTTCAATCCCAACCAGACAGCGCTCAACCCGGCTTGCTTCACTCTGCCCTTGCTCCAGCCCGGTGATCTGGGAGGGGCCATTCCTACCAACGATACTTTCGAGACCAACTTCACCAACCGCCAGCGCAACATCTTCCGCCAATCCTGGCAGAGAATGGTCAATGTTTCGTTGACCAAAGTGACTCCGATTACGGACCGCGTTTCAGTCAAATACAGCTTCGACGTTTTCAACGCGACCAACACCGCCAGCTTCGATGTCCCCATCGACGATGTCTCTCAGAACCAGGACTACAACCAATTCCCGATACAGGGGACCACCCCATTACCCACCGGTTGCGGCACTCAGACTCCAACTTCTGGTTTCTACAACTGTCCCGCCTCGCTGGGCGCCGTCAACAAGACCATCAGCCTCCCGCGGCAGATCCAGATGTCGCTGGCGGTCAATTTCTAGCCGCATCTTCAGGTCAGAAACGGCGAGGGAAGGAAATCACTCCTCGCCGATGTCTTCATTCCAGATCTCAGGATTGGCGCGAATATACGCGCTTAATAAGGAGGCGCATTCCTTCGAATCGAGGTCGATTACGTTCACGCCGAGGGAGCGCAGCCACTCTACGCCGCCCTGGAAGTTTCGGCTCTCGCCGATGATCACTGTACGGAAACCAAATTGCCGTACCAGCCCGCTGCAGTACCAGCAAGGCGCCAGGGTCGTGACCATGATGAGCTTGCCATAGCTGCGCTGGCGTCCCGCATTGCGGAAGGCGTCGGTCTCGCCATGCAGCGAAGGATCACCGTTCTGCACGCGGCGGTTGTGGCCGGCGCCGATGAGCTTGCCGCTCTCGTCAAAAATTGCGGCCCCAATCGGGATGCCGCCTTCAGTCAGCCCTTTGCGGGCTTCCGCGATCGCCACGGCGAGCATCGCGGAATGATCAAGATGTCCGGAGCTTGGCATTATCGTTAATAGTATTACGGTGCTTAGGGGCGACCAGTAGCTTCTCAGTCACTTCTCAAGCGCCCGCTTCTCCAGATACAAATGTTCTTGCTTCCGTCGACAACCCCAAGCCTTCGGCGTCACACCAGCCGAAAGCCGGAAGCCGAACTCATGACTCATGCTCAATTAGTTGAGAAAGCCGTGCGCTGGCTGCGCCACTACCGCTGCGGAGTAGTCCTCTCCGAGCAAGCCTGCGTCAGCGGCGAGATGCCCGACGCCATCGGCTGGAAGCGCGCCTGCCATTCCGTCCTGATCGAGTGCAAGATCACGCGCTCCGACTTCCTGGCCGACCGCGCCAAGCCCTTCCGCCTCAAACCGGAGCAGGGAGTAGGCTGCGAGCGCTTCTATCTAGTCCCCGCTGGACTCCTGCGCCGCGAAGAACTGCCCCAGGGCTGGGGATTGCTTGAACATAATCGCGGCCGGATCGAAACCGTGCTTCCTTCCGCAAAAAATCTGCGAAGCGCGACCGGCTTCCGCTACGAAATGAATCTGCTGCTTTCCAGCCTGCGCCGCGTCGAGGTCCGCGTCGAACCACAAAGCATCACCGACTTCCTGAAATGGAAGAACCGCATGGCAGAATACAACCGCGGCACCCTGCCCGAAGGCTTAGCCTCTGCCGAAGAAGAACTCAATGTTTTCCTCGAACAGATCTGACCTAAGACCTAAGACCTTCTTCACAACTCCCGTCGCCCTTCCATCGCCTTCAGCATCGTGATCTCATCCGTATATTCGATGTCGCTGCCCACCGGAATTCCCATGGCGATGCGCGTCACCTTTACGCCCGCACGCTTTAGTCGTTGAGAGAGATAAGTGGCCGTGGCTTCGCCTTCGACCGTAGGATTGGTGGCGACGATCACCTCATCGATGTTGCCGGCATCGACGCGAGCGATTAGATTGGCGATGCGCAACTGCTCGGGTCCTACTCCGTGCAACGGCGAAAGCGATCCATGCAGCACGTGGTAAACGCCGTTAAAGTGCTTGGTTTTTTCGATGGCGGCAATATTGGTAGGTTCTTCGACCACGCAGACTAGCCGCTGGTTGCGAGTCGCGCTGGTGCAGTAGACACAAGGATCAACGTCGGTGATGTTGTTACACACCGAACACAGCCGAAGATTGGCTTTAACGTCGCGCACCGCGGCCGCCAAAGCCTCAGCGTCTTCGTCGCTCGCCCGCAGAATGTAAAAAGCCAGCCGCTGCGCGCTCTTCGAGCCGACGCCCGGCAGTTTCTTCAACTCGTCAATCAGCCGCGACATCGGCTCAGCAAATTTCGCCATAAAGGATTGAGTAAGTTTGTAATCGGGCAATCTTGTAATTTGAAAACTGTGAGTTGCAACTCTTCGGTCACGCCACTTCGGGAAATTATCAAAACCCGATTACAGAATTACCAAGTCGCCTAGAGTCCGCCCAAACCAAGCCCGTCCAGCATCCCACCCACTGTCGACTGCATCGATCCATCGATCTTGCGCGCGGCTTCGTTCACGGCAGCGAGAATCAGATCCTGCAGCATCTCCACGTCGCCAGACTTCACGGCTTCGGGATCAATACGCAGGCTTAGCAGTTGTTTGCGGCCATCCATCTTCGCCGTGACTGTGCCCCCGCCCGACGAGGCCTCAACCACTGTCTCCTGCATCTTCTTCTGCAGGGTGTCATACTGCGCCTTGGCCTTCGACATCAGTTCTTGCAGATTAAATCCACCCATAAAACCTCTAGAACCTTACGTTTCAATGTTTCAAAGGTTCAAGGTCTCGAAACCTTGAAACCTTGAAACTCTGAAACCCTGAAACCCTGAAACCCTGAAACCCTGGTCCTTACCGCTTCTCCTTGTAATCGATCACAGTTCGAATCTCGGCGCCGAACTTCTCCTGCAGCCGCCGGACCACTGCGTCCTGTTCAGCCCGGCTCCGGCCGCCAACTCCCGAGTTCGTCCCGCTGGACTTGGCGATGTTGCCATTACTCTTTCCTTCTGCAGTCGCCACTGTTGCGCCGGGGACGATCCTCAGCTTGACCGCCCGCCCCAAAATGCCGCTGGCCGAAGCGACCGCCAGCCGCCGGGCATCGGCACCGAGCGACATGTCGACCACAGTCTGCGACTCCGATACTTTGATCACCACTTCGTTCCCTTCAACCGACCATTCCCCCGCTTCGAGCATCGAGACCAGGATGCGCTGATTGCCATCCGCCAACGCTTGCACCACCGCATTTTGCAATCTCTCGATGCCTGGGCTCTCGATGCCTGGAGCCGCCGCAGCCGGAGGCCGGGACTGCGAGAATGCCGGCGCAGCTTGCAATTTCGCTTCGACCTGCGGTTCAGCCTGCGAACCGGGTTGGAGGTCGGCTGCTTCCTCGGTGAGATTTGCGGGCGCAGCCGCACCCATAACTACGCGCGCAGGTGAGCTTCCACTCGCAACCATGCGCGGCCCGTTGCCGGCAGCAGGATTCGAAACGGACTCCTGCCGGGGACCACCTTTCCGCGCAGAGTCAGCGTCGAACGGAGAGACCTGACCAGGACGGCCTGGCGCGCCCCCTGGCGTCGAAGCCACGATTGCAGGCCGCGCCGGAGGTCGGGCGGGGCTTACTCCGGCAGACGTTATACCCGAAGACCCCGCCACGTCGCTGAGCAGTTGCTCGATTGGCAAAATCCGCTGCGCGTGCGCCATCTTGAGCAACCCAAGTTCCAGGTGAAAGCGCTGCTCCTGTTTGTATCCCAACTCACCGTGGGTCCGCAGCATGATCTGCAGATGCCGCGTCAGATCTTCTTCGCCGAACAGTTCCGCGACGCGCTCCACGCGCTCGCGCTCCTCAGTCGATATCTGCAGCAGGGAAGAGTCCTTCCCCGCGATCTTGGCCACGGTCGCATTGCGGAGGAAGCGCACCATCTGGCGTGCGAAGTGCGTGGGGCTATGGCCTTCGCTGATGAGGTGGTCAACTTCCCACAGCACTTCGTCACTCGCCCCCCGAGCAACCGCCTGCATCACTTCTTCGAGAATGTGCGCCGGCGCGGCGCCAACCAGATTGCGCACGGATTCAGCCGTCAGCTTCCCGCTGGAGGACGCGATAGCCTGATCAAGGATCGACAGCGCGTCGCGCATGGAGCCGTCGCCAGCCTCAGCCAGCAGGGCAAGAGCATCGTCATCGGCTTCAATCTTTTCGCGGCCAACCAGGTCGCGCAGCTGGCCTACAATGTCGTCAAACTTCACGGCGTGAAAACTGAAGTGCTGGCACCGTGACCGGATGGTCTGCGGAATGTCTTCCGGCTGCGTGGTCGCCAGCATGAATACGATGTGGTCCGGAGGTTCCTCCAGGGTCTTGAGCAAGGCGTTGAAGGCGGCGTCGGTAATCTGGTGCGCTTCATCGAGAATGTAAATCTTGAAGCGGTCACGCGCCGGACGGTAGCGCGCCGCCTCCCGCAGTTCGCGGATTTCGTCGATGCCGCGATTGGTGGCAGCATCGATTTCGATCACGTCGACCGCATTACCAGCGCGAATCTCAGTGCAGCTTTCGCACACCCCGCAGGGCTCCGCAACCGGCCTGTCAGACGAACGGCAATTCAACGCCGCAGCCAGAATCCGCGCCACGGTTGTCTTTCCAATGCCGCGATGCCCGCTGAAGATGTAGCCGTGGGCAGTGCGTCCCTGCTCCAGGGCGTTCTGCAGGGTGCGGGTAACGTGCTCTTGTCCGATAACCTCGGAGAATTTCTGCGGCCGGTATTTACGCGCCAGGACGGTATAGCTCATGAGCCGGAAAGGATGATTATACGTGATGCGTCGCCGAGATTGGTGGCAGGATTCCCTTCCAACTCGTCGGTATCTTGCTACTTGCATCCCTGCGCGAAATGAAAAATAATTGCGCCGGCCGTATGCGGCGTTCATTTTCCAGCCGCAAACGCGGCGGGAGACTTCACGCATGAGATGTGATCGCCCGGTGGTGCTCTCGGTGTTCCGATTTTCTTTCGCGCTGGCAATGGTTTGGCTCGGCGCACTGCAGCCTTTCCACGCGCAAGCCGCGCCGCCGCCCTCCCCCACCCACATCGTTACTCAGCACGGTGTCCCGGTGAAGATGCGCGACGGAGTCACTCTCCATGCCGATATTTATCGCCCCGATTCGCCAGGACCGTTTCCCATCATCCTCATGCGTACGCCCTATGACAAAAGCGCCACATGGGCAGTTTCACCGGTCTTTAAAATGGTGCCACGCGGCTACGTCGTCATCCTCCAGGACGTCCGCGGTCGCTACACTTCTGAAGGAGAATGGTATCCCTTCAAGCATGAGCAGGCCGACGGCTTCGATACCATTGAATGGGCTGCCGGTCTACCCTATTCCGATGGCAAAGTCGGCATGATGGGCGCTTCTTATGTGGGCGCGACGCAGATGCTGGCCGCCATTGCCCATCCCCCGCATCTCACGGCAATCGCACCTAACATGACGGCGAGCAATTACCACGACGGCTGGACCTATCAGGGCGGTGCGTTTGAGCAATGGTTCAACCAGAATTGGACCTCACAGATTTCGCAAAATACACTCGAACGTCTGATCCATGAAAATACCGATGCACGGGTCGGCGTTCCCACCCTTCCTCTGGCCAACTACCCCGTCTTCAATTTCGGGCAGTTGCCCGCGGACGCTCAACTCACTGCCACTCTAGCGCCCTACTACCTCGACTGGCTGGCGCACCCGGACTACGACGACTACTGGAAGCAGTGGTCCATCGAGGAACATTTTTCAGACATCGCTGTCCCCATGCTCCAGGTCGGCGCCTGGTATGACATCTTCAACGGCGGTACCTTGCGCAATTACATGGGCGCGAAAGCCCACGGATCCACCGATGCAGCCCGGACCCAGCAGCATCTGCTTATCGAAATCGGGGGCCACTCCGGCTTCGGCCGTCGCATCGGCGACGTCGACTTCGGTCCCCACGCTATCGAAAACGGTTACACCGACGTCATTCTGGACTGGTATGACTTCCTCTTCAAGGGCATTCGGAACCAATTTGCCACGGACAAGCCCGTGAAACTGTTCGTGATGGGCGCCAACGAATACCGCCAGGAAGACGATTGGCCGCCGCCTCAAGCCCAGCCCACGAAATACTTTCTGCATTCCTCCGGCAAAGCGCAGTCGCTGCGTGGCGACGGCTCTCTCTCGACCGCCGCGCCCAAGTCCGAGCCCTCCGATGCCTATATTTACAATCCTGCCAATCCCGCGCCCACCGTGGGAGGGCCGCTGTGCTGCGACGCTGAACATATGGAGCCTGGCCCGCGCGATCAGCGATCTGTGGAAAATCGCGACGACGTGCTGATTTATTCAACCGGTCCGCTGACTAGCGACATGGAAGTGACCGGCCCTGTTACCGCTACTCTGTTCGTCAAGTCCTCGGCTGTGGATACGGATTTTACCGCCAAGCTGGTGGACGTTGCGCCCGACGGCTTCGCGCAGGATCTCACCGAGGGCATCCTTCGTATGCGCTACCGTGCTTCCCCTGAGCACGCCACGCTGCTGAACCCCGGTCAGGTCTATGAAATCTCGGTCGATCTTTGGGCCACGAGCAACATTTTTCTCCGCGGACACTCTCTGCGCCTGGAGATTTCCAGCAGCAATTTCCCGCGCTTCGATCGTAATCTCAATACGGGCGAAGAAATCAAATTCGGGCGCACCTCCGTTGCCGCTACCAACACGATTTTGCACGACGCGCAACATCCTTCCGCCCTCGTGCTTCCGGTTATGCCGTAGAAATGAAGTCACTCGATGGCAGACGACTCAGACTGAATATTCTTTGCCGGATCCATAACGCAGGCCAACCGGAAATGGACTCACGTCGCCATCCTCGACGCTTGCTAAAACTGCTGCGCAAGCGATAGGCTTGAAGCCTAGGGTCGCAATGAGGTGTTCTTATGCAACTGAAGCTGGCAACGCGGAACAACGAAGGAGTTCTCGTGGTGGATTGCACCGGCCGGATTATATTTGGCGAAGAGTCTTCGCTGCTGCGGGAAGAAGTTCAGAAAGCTGTGTCGGAGAACAAGCGCATCCTCCTCAATCTGGGCGAAGTAAACTACATTGATTCGGGCGGTCTGGGGACCCTCGTAGCCCTGGATACAACCGCGCGAAACGCGGGCAGCACTATCAAATTGGCGAAGTTGACGAAACGCGTCGGCGATTTGCTCCAGGTCACCAAGCTGCTGACCGTATTCGACGTCCACAACTCTGAGGCGGAAGCCATCGAATCCTTCCGCAAGGTGGCTTAGCCCGGCTTGTGGCCATCGGAATATGATCGGCGGCACGGGTCGTGGAATATGATCAACGAAGTATGATCCTCATCGCATGATCGACGGCGCGACCGCCACAGCCACGCCGGCTTCTCCCCGGATGCTACCTCGTATCGTTTTTCTCCTCTGCCTGTTGGTGAGCGCCAGCGGTTTCGTGTCTCCTCCTGTCGCCCTGGCCATGGGGCTGGTGTTTGGGCTGGCGTTTCCCCACCCCTACGGCGACGAAGCGCAAAGGTTCTCCAAATTCCTGTTGCAGGCCTCCGTGGTAGGACTCGGTTTCGGGATGAACCTGCACCAGGTCGTGCGCGCGGGCCGCAGCGGCTTTGTCTACACCCTGCTGGGTATCAGTTTCACGCTACTGGCGGGCATGGGATTGGGCGCGTTATTGCGCGTGCAGCGAGTTCCCGCATTTCTTATTTCCACAGGCACGGCAATCTGCGGCGGAAGCGCCATCGCCGCCATCGGTCCTATTACTCAAGCCAGCCACGAAGAGATGGCCGTATCGCTCGGAACCGTCTTCGTCCTGAATTCCGTCGCCCTCTTGATTTTTCCTTCCATTGGCGCTGCGCTCAAGCTATCGCAATCGCAATTTGGACTGTGGGCGGCCCTCGCCATTCATGACACCAGTTCAGTCGTAGGCGCGGCCGCCAAATATGGCGCCGAAGCCTTGGCCATTGCGACTACGGTGAAGCTGGCACGCGCCTTGTGGATTGTCCCGCTTTCGATCGGAACTGCCGTAATCCGCGGCGCCAAGGCGAAGATTCAATGGCCGTGGTTCATCGGTCTGTTTTGCCTGGCCGCGGTATGCAACACGTATCTGCCAGCGGGAGCGCACGTCTACGCTATCGCAGTGAAAGTAGCAAAGATCGGACTGACAGCTACTCTTTTCCTGATCGGCAGCGGCATCTCGGTGGCAACTGTTAAGCAGGTAGGGCATCGGCCGTTGTTGCAGGGCGTCATATTATGGTTGCTGGTTTCAGTAGGATCACTGTGGCTGATTCGAATGGGATGGATTGCGCTGTGAAGAAGGGAAGCAGAACCAAAGGATCGTCGCGACGTGGAGCGAGATCTTCGCCCCACCAATCGCCAGATCGGTCCTCGAATCGAGCGGCAAAGATGCGGCTTCGCATCGAAGCTGCGATCCGGCATATTCCCAAAGGCAAGGTCTCCACCTACGGAGCAGTCGCGCGAGCGGCCGGGCTGCCAGGGGCAGCGCGACAGGTGGCCAAGATCCTGCATCGCAGCTACGGATTGCCCTGGCAGCGAGTGTTAGGCGCAGGCGGAGAAATCAAGCTGCGCGGCGATTCAGCCATCGAGCAGCGGCTGCGACTGGAAGCCGAGGGTGTGCACTTCCGGGGGCGAAAAGTGGACATGAAACGGTGCGAGTACAAGTTCGCGCGCGGGATGAGGAAACGCTGAACGGGAAACTCACCACTTCTATCTCTTGAACTGCTCATCAATCTCCACCTGATATCCCGTGACCATCTTGTTGGTTTCGTTGGCCATGCCAACGACTGACATTAATTCCCTAAACATTGCGTCAGTCATCCCTTTCTTCTGCGCCGCGATAGTATGGGATGCGATGCAGTAGCCGCACTGGTTGGTCACACTCACCGCGACATAGATCATTTCCTTGGTCAGCGGATCAAGCGCCCCGGGAGCCATGATCTGCTTGATGTCCTCCCACGTGCGCCTCAGCGTGGCAGGATCGTGCGCGATCGCTTTCCAGAAATTGTTGATCCAGTCAGTCTTGCGCGTGGCCATGATGTCGTCGTAAACAGCACGCACTTCCGGGCTGGCGTCCTTATATTCGATGAGTCCCAGCGTTGCCATGAGCTCTCCAGTTCTTGGCAATAAGCCATTAGCAATTAGCTATCAGCCTCGGCCACTAGAGCGGCATGACGCTCTACGATTTGCCACCGACCAAATGCCAATCGCCAATTGCCAACTGCCAATTGCTACGCCGGCAGTTCTCCGCCGAGCAATTTCTCCAGGGCCGCCGCCGGGCAGCGCACGCCCACAAAGAACTGTCCGAACAGTGCATACACCGCGCTGACGTGGTCGAAGCGCATCTCGTAGATGAGTTTCTTGAACACCAGCGGATCATCGGCGAACAAATCGACGCCCCACTCCCAGTCATCAAAGCCAATTGAGCCAGTAATGATCTGCTTCACTTCACCCGCATAGCGCCGCCCCACCAAGCCATGTTCACCCATCTGACGGGCGCGCTCTTCGATCGGCAGCGTATACCAGTTCTTGTCTTCGCCCCGCAGCCGGTTCATGGGATAAAAACAGACGTAGCGATTAGGCGGAATGTCAGGGAAGAGCCGGGGATGCATCGCTTCCCGATGCCGCTCGAGTTTGCATTCGATCTCGGCTTTCCACTGATCAGAATGCGGTTGAATGCCCTGATCCGCCAGCTCTTTGTAAATCTTGAGCGTGGAGTCGTAAAGCCCAAGTTCGATGATGGACAAATAAGAAGACGTGGGTTCGAGATAATCGCTCAGGGGCAACCCCGCCAGTTTGAGTTCCGCCTGGTTAAGTTCCGCAAAAGACTTGCGGAAATGCACCAGCATCAGATCGCCCTTGTGGCCAATCAGCGAGAAAAGTGCAGACTGCCCGCTGCAGTTCTGTTCCATTCCACCAAGCACTCCCGCTGCTTCCTGAGCGATCGCCGATCGCGTGGCCTCGGGCAGAGCTCGCCAGGCCGTCCAGCGAAAACGCATCATCTGGTGCAGCACGCTGTAACCCTCGGTAGTAAGCGGCACCTCGGGAAGCTGCGCAGAGGACGTTTGTGGGCGAACAGGAGGTGTTGAGGTCGTAGTCATTGTCTTCTCGGGACGCGGGTTCATGATTTAACAATCCATTGTACGCAAGAGGTGCGAAGCCAGCGAGCCCACGATTTACAATCATCCCGGTGTTCCGGCCCCAGGCGGTACACTGCGATCATGCGAAAACTGATGCCATCACTTTGTCTTGTTCTAGCATTAGCCGGTTCGCTCGCAGCGCAAGGCAAGCGCCTGTGGGTCCTGCGCCCGCCCGGCGAGATGGCCGAGTACGATCCTGCAACCTTTTCCGCCAAACAAACGGTGAAGGTTCCGGCGGAAGCAGTTGCGTCCCCCCAGAACATCTCAGTCAATCATCTTGGGCAGATGCTGTTCGCTGCACCCGCCTCTCTGCCGCTAGCGGAAGGCGATCTCGCGGCCGAGCAGAGGGTCTGGTTCTGGGATGGCCGCACCGCGAACACCCTGGCGCGCGACGTTGCCCGTACGACGGCCACAGCCGGCTCAAACCTAGCCATCACCGAGTCCGCTCCCGTGCCTGTTCTCTCCGCGGACGGAATCCACATCTTCTGGTTTTCGAACCAGGCGCGCCGCCTGCAGCGTGACGGCGTCGATCTCTCCACCAAGACAACCTGGCTGAGTTGGCAGACGGACCTCACCAGCGCCGGACATCAGGACCTGGCCTCGACCGCGTTGCCCGAGTGCTCCTGCCCGACCGGAGGCTGTGAAGAATCTTGCCCGTACGGCGAAGTCTGGGTTCCAGACGATGGCGTAGGCAAGTTCTTTCTGCTGACGCAGTTCGTGTCGGGAAAGACTCAGCCTCTTTACAAGGCAACCTCCTTATATAAGGAAAACGCCGGCAAATGGACCGCGACCCCGCTCGATCCCCCACTGCACCGGGTGCTCGACGCCGCCAACGCCGACACGATCCTCGAAGCGATTCCCGACACGGCCTGTTGCGGATGGGAGAATCAGAGCAATGATCAAACTCTGCTCCATTTCCATGGCAAGACATTCACTGTGTTCGACGAGCAGGCAGCCTACAAGAATCCCGACTACGATGTCAGCTTCTACACTGAAAACGGCAAGCTATCGCCCGATCTCGGCTTTGTGGCGCTGACCATCGTTGCCACCGCTCAGCCCAACAAGCCGATTCAGCTCGCGGAGCAGGGCCAGTCCAACCCCGAAGAATCGCAGCGCATTCGCAAGGCGTTGTCGGATCTGCCGGTCGTCGAGATCAAGAGCACTGAGGATGTACCGCGGCGCATTGCGTTTCTACCCCATGCCACGCTGGTCGGCTGGATCAGCGACAAGGAGATTCTCATCGTCGAAGGGCATCTGCTGGTCGGCTATAACGTGGCGAATGGCGCCCGGCGGAAGTCGAATATCCGTGTCGAAGATGCGGGGCATGCCTTTCTGCGGTGAACAAGCAGAAAATCACGCAGTCATCTCACAAAATGAGAAAACCACCGTATGGCACCCTCGGGCCACGTATTCCCGTATCGTGCCATTGTCATCCTGCACTCGCGGCCTCAGGATACTCGTGCCTGGTGAACGGCCTTCTTAATCGAGGCCTATTTCGCAAGGCGAAGCTGAGTGGAGACCGAAAGCCCCCAAATGTTGCAGCAAAATCTAACCACCGAGCTAACCAGTCCTCAGGTCGCCGTCGCAAGCAGCCAGCCTGTCCGCCTGCAGATCGCGCTGGTTCTTCTCCTGGTTGCCCTCGCGGTCGTAATCGTGAAGGACCGCGAATTCTGGTTTGGCTCCGATGAGGCCGTCGAAGCCGACGCTCCAGCTTCCGAAACCATTCAGAAATCGGCTGTCGCAGCCGTGCCTGCCAAGTCTGCCCCAGCAGCGCGAGCGGTCGCAGCAAAAAGCCACGTCGCTCTCAAGACTTCCGCCAAGCTGGCCGTCTCTGAGCCGTCTCATCAAGTCGCCGCCGACCCCCTGGCCAACCCGAGCGTGGCTAAGCAAGATACGCCATTGGTCACGACCACCCGGACCGCCCTGCCTCCACTGGATGTCGAAGTCATTGCCGGGGACAATCACCGCAGCGTTCATCCCGGAAGCAACGTCTCGAAAGTGGAAATCCTCAGCGATTCAAACCGCGCCTCAGCCGCCACCACGTCGGCGGTGAGCCTGACCACGAATGCAGCGCAACACGAGCGTCTTTCCAGCGGCACTTTCCCGGAACTGCGCCAAACCGTCGAAGCTACCTATCCTTTGCTGGGACAGCACATGAGGGTGCAGGGTTCGGTGGTATTGCAGGCCCTAGTCGGCGTCGATGGTACGATCGAGGACCTCCGCGTTGTCAGCGGCCCTGCCATCCTGACTGCGGCGGCTCAGCAAGCGGTTCGCCAGTGGCACTTCAAGCCCTATCTGCAGAACGGACAGCCCGTCGAGACTAAAGCCAGAATCACCGTCAACTTCTCAATCCGAATCTCAGACAATCCCCCCGACGCAAGCTAACAGGCGAGCTAGGCACTTTCGATCCAATAAAATCAGCTGATCAACCTGCGTTCCTTCCGCCGCCCCGCTCGATAGATCATCCAGCCGAGAATGTTTGCGCCCAGCACGACAGTAGCGATCTTCAACGAGTATCCCCACGAACTTTCCACATCGATGACGGGGAAGATCGAGAGCACGACGTAGATCAGCGTCATCAGGAATCCCGAAACCGCAGCCAGGCGCAGCCACCATCGCGGGCGAAGTCCTCGGTCTTTCGGCGACAGGAACGGAATGGCAAATAGCGCCAGATAGGCGATGGCATAGAACGTGAAACCCCACGTCAGCAGCAGTTCATAGGCCTCCTGGGGGCCAACGCCAATCAGCGCAGCCGCGCTGCCAGCCAGGGTAACTACTCCCAGAAAAAGAATCGAGTTAACTGGAGTCTTGTAATTGCTGTGCAGCCGCGTGAACCAGTCGGGCAGCAGGTGATCCCAACCCGCCACCATCGGCAAGCGCGCGCTGGCGCTGAAATATACGCTGAAGGACGTGGGGTAATTCACAAAAAGCAATACGATTACGAAGGGGACGATGAAGCCGGCAAATCCGAAAGCACGTGAGCCCAGCCGCAGCGCCTGCGGGATGGGGCCGACGACGTCTACGGCCTCCGGTGTAACGAACGCCAGAATCGAACTAGTGGCGAATATGTAGAGGAGCGCGATGAAAGGCGCGGTAATGAAGACCGAACGAGCAAGGTTGCGTGCGGGACTGCGGCATTCGCCAGCGAAAATGGCAACATATTCGAAGCCGCTGAGCGCTCCGAACATCATCTTCGTGAAAACGCTGAGGCTGAATAATGTGAGCGGAGGCATAACCAGTCGCAGCGGATGATATTCGGATAGCGTCCCCCGCCACAGGTTAAGGAGCGGGACAGCGATTAGCACAACCAGCGTGATTAGCGTGGCAATGCTGCCCACATTGCCCAGCCACTTGCCGACTCGGAGACCGAACGCGGCGAGCAACATCATCGCGAGAATCAGAACGAAAGAGACGGTGAGGATCAGCGCCCGGCTGGAGGAGATCCATGCGGCTGCCGGGCCAAGAGCGTAGGCCACGAACGTGGTGGTGACCAAACCGATCACCGCCACGTAAAGCATCACAAAGAGCCAAAGATTCCACGCCACCAGAAAGCCGATCTGATCTCCGAAGGCAAGGCGCGCCCATTCATACAAGCCACCTTCCAGCGGCATGAGGCGATTGAGATGAGCGACCACCATCGCCAGTGGGATAAAAAACAGCACGAAGGCGACCAGCCAGAAGACCACGTGGGCCGACCCGGCCTTGGCTGCGGTGCCGAAGAAATCGAGCACCATGACAAGAAGCACCTGCGCCATGACCAGGTCGAAGAGGCCAAGCTCCTTGCGCAAGTCAACGCTATGAGCCCGAACTTCGGCTTCGGCAGCGCGCAGTGGAGTGGAGTTCTCAGCCGTCAAATTGGCCGCCCTCGTACTTGTCTCGCCCCAGCTATGGCTTTTTCTCCGCAGGCTTGAGCAGCAAATCCTGATAGTCAAAGCTGAAATCGGCCAGCGGAGAAACTGCCGCCATTCGCGCACTCTCAATGCTGCCGTCCGGCTTCAACGAGAAAGTGACGAAGGCATCCTCGATGGTGTGATCGCGCCAGTGCGCCTTGAACGTGTCGTACTGCCAGTGCTGCAAGTCGCCGATCATCGACGGCGTGTGATCGAAGGTGATAACCAGGCCGCCGTTTTCCGCACGGATAGTGATCGCACCGTACCAGGCATCCGCGTAGGTGCCAGCATATTTCTCCAGCGGCAGCGAAGGCTTGGAGTCGGCGGCTCTCGCGCCTTCCGCGTGCTTCATGATTTCGGCTGCCTCTTTCTCATTCATGTCTTTCACGGACTTGTAGGCGGCGATCCAGTCGGTAGGCGGCAGAGCGAAGTAGTGATCCAGCACGTGATAAAGAACGGAATCGAATGCCCCGTCTTCTTCGGCGTTGGTGAGCACGACCACTCCCAGATTCTCTTCCGGCACCAGCATTACCCGCGAAACGAAGCCGGCCACGCCCCCGGTGTGTCCCACGAGTTTGCGGCCGTGATAATCTCGCAGGCCCCAGCCCAAGGCGTAGTCGGCGAAGCTCGGTTTCAGTCCGGCTAATGGCGGCGCATAGTTGCCGATTGAAAGGATGGTCTGCGGCGACCACATCTCTTTCGATTGCTGCTCACTGAACAAGCGCCCATCGCGGTCGATGAATTTTCCGCGGTTGAGCTGCAACTGCATCCATTTCGCCATATCGGCTGCGCAGGAATTGATCGATCCCGCCGGACCGGCATTGTCGAGCACTTCAAAACGGATCACCTGCAGCTTGCCGTCCACGCGGGAATGCGGGAAAGCGCGGTCGTCGCCGGGTTTGAAAGCGGCGTTGCTGACATTGGAGTTGTTCATGCCCAGCGCCGCGAAGATGTGCTGCGGAATGTAATCGTCCCACGAAACCCCCGTCACGGCGGGGATAATTTGCCCCGCCGTCATATAGAGCAGGTTGTCGTAGGCGAAGCGGCTGCGGAAGCTCGACGCGGGTTTCATGAACCGCAGCTTGTAAATGATTTCCTCGCGCGTGTAGGTCGACTGCGGCCAGAACAGCAGATCCCCTTCACCCAGCCCCATGCCACTGCGGTGGGTCAGCAGATCGCGAATCGTCATCTCATGCGAAACATACGGGTCGTACATCACGAAGCCCGGAAGCCGCTGGTAGACCGGATCGTCCCAGGAGAGCTTGCCTGCGTCCACCAGCCCGGCCAGAGCAGCCGTGGTGAACGCTTTTGTGTTCGAGCCAATGCCGAACATGGTGTGCTCGTCGACCGGCGTGGGATCGCCCAGTTTGCGCACCCCGTAGCCTTTCGCCAGAACGATCTTGCCGTCTTTCACAATGGCAACCGCCATTCCCGGGACCTCGAAGGTCTTCATGGAATTGGCGACGTAGAAATCCAGATCGGCCGGCGGGGCACTCTGGGCCCCGAGCGCGACGGCGGAAGCGATAAAGATCGCGGCCATCAGCCGCGACCAAACCAATTTGGGCATGGAGCCTCCTCAGGATGAACGATGACTAAGAAGGCAGCATTAGAACACAAAAGGATGGCTTCGGTGACCACTCGGAACGCTGACCGGCCCCAACATTCGAGCAGGCGGGCGCCTCAGCGCCCGCCTGCCGCTCGAACTCCACTGTTATTTAATGATGGTCGCCGTGGCTGTGGCGCCAGGTCCAGTATTCCTTCTGTTCTCGAGGAGGCAGAGTGCGAAAGTCTACGTGTTCATCATGGTGGGTTTCGCGCGCCCATCGCTGGTAATAAACCACCTCGCCGTCGTTCCAGACGTGGTAGTCGCTGTAGTAAGGGTCATAGACCTTGTAGTAATGATGCTCGCAAGCCGTGCCCAATACCGAAGACATCAAGGCGGCCGCCAGGAAAAGCGAGCTGACAAAAGGTGTCTTGGTGCGCATCGTTGAGTGATCCTCCTCTTGGTTCTAACCCCATTTCTTCGAAAAAGACGCGCTTCATCAATTGTGGAAATTTCAAACAAAAACCCGAATTGTATCGGCGGCGGCGTGATCGCAGGAAATTGCACACTCCGACGCGATCCACTGCGTCGCCCTCCAGTTCTTAAGATAGAATCAATCTAGAAGAAGAGAGGAGCTCACACGAATGTATCCGGAAATTATGGTTATCCCCATGCGCGAAGAGTTGACCCGCCTGGGCATTGAGGAACTGCGCACGCCCGAGGCTGTCGACGGCGCCTTGAACGCGCAACCGGGTACAACCCTGGTGGTCGTGAACTCCATTTGCGGATGCGCCGCCGGCCGCATGCGTCCCGCCGTCCGCATGGCTCTGCAGCAGGCCGCGAGGCCCGATAAAGCATTTTCCGTATTCGCCGGGCAGGACCTCGAAGCCACCGAGCGCGCCCGCGGCTATTTCACGGGACAACCGCCGTCCTCGCCGTCCATCGCCATTCTGCGCGACGGCCAACTCGTCTACATGATGCCCCGCCGCGACATCGAATCCCGCGAAGCCCCAGCTATAGCCGCCGACCTGAAAGCGGCGTTAGATAAATTCTGCGCTAGACCGGCCTCAGTCTAAACAATTGTTATCATTCCGAGGCGCCGCAAGGCGATGAGAGCCTGCCCTGAGCGAAGTCGAAGGGAATCTGCTTCCCGCCTTGCAACGGATGCATCCTACTATTTCTCCCCCGGCCCGCTAATCGTAAATGCCTTCACCACAATTCCGTTCGGCTGCACGCCCACTGGAATCATGGTCAACAGCGAATACTCCGTAGGCTCCAGTTTCCGCGGCGTGCGTCTCTGAATCACCGTCACATCGCCGGCTTGAGTGTCCAGCACCAGAAGATACCTCTGGTCCGGCGACAGCGCCAAACCATCCGGATGGCTTCCCACCGCCATGGTGGCGACCCTCCGGCCCGCGTCGATGTCGTAGACGGCAACACTGTCCGAGCCGAAGTTGCTGGCATATAACCGCGAGTTATCCAGCGTGACGACTGCGTGCGTAGGATGCTGCCCGATCAGCGCACTGCTGCCCACCTCATCATTTCCCGTCTCAATAATCGAAATACTGTCGGAATCGAAATCGCAAACGATCAATTCGCCGCCATCGGGTTTCAGCGCGAGGCTTACCGGCGTATGCCCCACATCCAGCAGCGCCAGCACGCGGTCGCTTGTCCCCTCGCTGCCCGTTGCGCCTGCACTCCGGGCCAGGGCAATGGACGCCACCTGCGACGAGCCCGAGCACGCCACAAACGCTTTGCTCGAATCCGGCAGGATGGCGATGTCCTCCGGATGCTGGCACACCGGCAAGGTCGCCCGCACCCGCAGCAGCTTTGCGTCGATCACAGAAACCGTATTGTCGCCGCGATTGGAAACAACCACGCTGGCGCCATCCGGCGAAACCCGCGCCAGTCCGGGCGCAGCGCCCACGCGCACATTGCCGATCACCATCCTCTTGTCAAGATCAATCACCGAAACGTTGGCCGACCCCGAGTTCGCCACATAAGCCCGCCTGCCATCTTCGGAAACATCAATGAAAAACGGCCGGCCATGCACTCCGATCGTCGCCACCACCGCATTCTTTTCGGCATCGATCACGCTGACATTATTCGAGTCCGAGTTGACCACATAGATTTCATTTTTCTTGCCGTTAGCCGCGACTCCAGTCGGTTCCATACCCACGGCAATGGTTTTAGCCGGCTCAAACGTCCGCAAATCAATCACACTGACCGTATTGCTCTTGCCGTTGGTAACGTAGGCATACTCGCGGTAAGCAGGCCCATAATCCGGCAAAGCCTGCTCGCGGAGATACCACCAGCCGAGTCCGCCCAGCATTGGAATCAGAACAATAATGATCAGGAGTTTTCGCAAGATGTAAGGTCACTTCCTCAAAAGAAACAAGACTACCAGACAGCAGCACAAACCATATGGAGACTGCCGCTTTTGGCTGTCCGGCCGAGCGCAGCGAGGTCGGATCTCCTCTGTTCGGAAAAATCCTCCGCTAACCTTCGCCCTCGCCGTCAGTCGAACTGGTAGCGCCCCGGATTGATCGTACCTATTCCGAACGCGACCTGAGCTAACCGATGCGCATGCTCCTGGACACATTCGGCCAGACGTTGCGCACCCTATGGGCGCACAAGCTGCGTTCGTTCTTGACCATGTTTGGAATCGCCTGGGGTGTGGGATCGCTCTTGCTGCTCGCCGGCGTCGGCGAGGGTTTCCGCAACGGCAACCGCCGCCAACTCGAAACCTTCGGCAAAAACATCATCTTCTTCTACGGCGGACGTGCCCCGGCCGTCGAAGGCAACTTCACTTCAGCGAAGTGGTTCAACCTGACTTACGACGACTACCTCGCCATCAGGAAAGAATCCAAACTCGCCGTCAACATTGCTCCCTTGATCGCGCGTGACGACATCCGCGCCGTCAGCGACTACACCAGCACCAACGGCCAGGTCTCCGGCGTTCCTGCGATTTTCAACCAGGTCCGCACCATCCCCTTGCAGGTCGGCCGATGGCTCAACGACGAGGACAACGACCAGCGCCGCCGCGTCTGCATCCTCGGCCGCGAGATGACCCGCAATCTGTTCCCCGGACGCCCCGCGGTCGGCAACACCATCCTGCTCAACGGCGTTCACTTCGAAGTCATCGGCATGCTCTCCATGATCGGCAACGAAGAACAAAACTCAACCAACATTCGCATCTTCGTCCCCTTCAATACCATGCGCGAACTCTTTCCCCTCAAGGGCGACAACTCGAAGGAAGGCAACGCAATTTCTTTCATTAACTATCAACCCCGCAGCTTCGATGAGAACGAAGACGCCAAAGACGAACTCCACCGCATCGTCGCTCGCAATCACGGCGGATTTGACCCTAAAGGAGACGATATTTGGGAGGAGTGGGACACGGTGAAGAACCAGAAACTCATGGGCAAAATTTTCACCGCCATGGATTGGTTCCTCGGCGGTGTGGGCCTGGTGACGCTGGCTCTCGGCGCAATCGGAATTATCAACATCATGCTGGTCGCGGTCACCGAGCGCACCCGTGAGATCGGTCTGCGCAAAGCCCTGGGCGCGACCAACCGCAACATCCTGTTCCAATTCTTTCTGGAAGGCGCGTTCCTCACGTTGCTGAGCGGCGCACTCGGAGTAAGCGCCGCCATGCTCGTCGTCCGCTTGCTCTCCGGAGTCGATCTTCCGCCGGGTTTCGATACGCCGCGCATCATACCCGTCTCCGCCATCAGCGCCGTTCTCTCATTGGCCCTCGCCGGCATCACTGCCGGCCTCTACCCGGCCCGCAAGGCCGCCATGCTCGAACCCGTGGAGGCCCTCCGTCAGGAATAAGTCATCCGGAATAAGTCAACGCGAGGGTAAGAGTGAAGAAGTGAAGGAGCGACCATGACCCGCGATCTGCTTCAGGAAGCTTTCGGCGCCATGCAGTACAATCGCCGCCGCACCGCGCTCACCATGCTCGGCATGGCTTGGGGTATCGCCACGGTCGTTATCCTGCTGGCTTTCGGCTCCGGCTTCGAGCGCGCCATCGGCATCATTTTCAGTTCCTGGGGCACGGACGTGATCGGCGCCTTTCCCGGCCGTACCTCCCTGCAGGCCGGAGGCGCCAAGGCCGGCAGCGAGATCCGCCTTCAAATCGCCGACGTCGATTACATCCGCAACGAAGTGCCCATGGTCAAGGGCGTCACTCCCATCTTCGACAAGCGCGATGCGACCATCCAGCACGACACCCGCACCTTCACCAATCTTTTCCTCACCGGAGTTTATCCCGTCTACGAGCGCATTCGTGGTTTTTCAGTCGCCACCGGGCGAGGTCTCAGCGAAGAAGACCAACTGCAGCGCGCCCGGGTAGCCGTGATCGGCGACGAAGCCCGGCGCAGGCTCTTCTCCGGCGAACCCCCGCTCGGACAAAACATCCGCATCAACGGCCTGACCTTTGAAGTGGTCGGTGTCTATCAGCGTAAAGTCCAGGGCGGCGACGACAACGACAACTCCATGGTCGTCATTCCCTTCAATGCCATGGGCGATCTCTACGACACTAGATACATTTCTGGCATCTTCATGGACTATGAGGGCGAGAACCACCAGCAACTGACTCGCGTGGTTCGCTCCGTGCTCGCCGGACACCACAACTTCCGTCCCGACGACCGCCGCGCCGTTTTCATGGCCGACTTCAAGCAGGACTTCGACCAGTTCGCGATCGTTACCGCCGCCCTCAAAATCCTGCTCGCCTTCATAGGCGCTCTAACCCTTGGCATCGGAGGCATCGGCCTCATGAACATCATGCTGGTCTCCGTGCAGCAGCGGACCCGCGAAATCGGCATAGAAAAAGCTCTCGGCGCGCACAAAGCCCACATCCTCTTCCAGTTTCTAGCAGAAGCCCTCGCCATCACCTTCGTCGGAGGTCTTGGCGGCATCGCCATCGCTTATATTATTTCTGGGATCGTGGGCGCGCTCCCGCTGATGAGCGCCTTCGGCGACAATCTACAGGCCGGCGACATCCACCTGCACATCGACATAAGCAGCCTGCTGGTGGCCACAGTTATTCTCAGTCTGGTCGGCATCGTCAGCGGTATGGTCCCCGCCATCCACGCCGCCCGACTCGACCCAATCGAAAGCCTGCGCTACGAATGAAGGCCAGGAAATGAAGGCCGCGAACTAGGGCCCTCGGCTGAACAAAGTCTTCCGTGTACAATCAGCGACGCGGCGCCCCCGTCAGAACGAGAATATCGCTTGGCCAACACGTTTTCACCAACACATGAAGGAGTACCACTGCATGCGATCCCTATCCCTGTCTGTCCTGCTCTTATCTCTGCTGTGTTCCACCGCCCTCGCAGCGCCGCCAAATCCTGAACTCGAGGGCCGCAGAAAGGCGCTGAACGATCTTCTCGCGGAACAATGGGAGTACTCCCTCCGCACCAGCCCCATCTACGCCTCCATCCTGGGAGACAAGCGCTGGAACGACAAACTCGACGACTTCTCGCAGAAGGCCATCGACGATGACCTCGAACAGAGCAGAAAGTTCCTCATCCGCTTCGAAGGCATCGACACTACCGGCTTTCCCGAGCAGGAAGCCTTAAACAAAGCGCTCATGGTCCGCGACCTCCAGATGGCTCTCGACGAAGCCCGCTTCAAGCCTTGGGAGATGCCGGTGTCACAGCTCAATGGCATCCAAATCGACCTCCCCGAACTTGTGTCCGTCCTCTCGTTTGAAAACGTCAAGGATTACGACGACTACATTGCCCGGCTGCAGCAGGTCCCGCGCTTCTTCGACCAGTACACGATCCAGATGCGCAAAGGCATGGCCGCGGGCCTGATGCCTCCGCGCATCGTCCTCGACAAAGTCGTTGAGCAGGCCAATGGCATCGCCACCAATGCACCCGACGCCTCACCTTTCGCGCAGCCTTTTGCCAAGTTCCCCGATTCCATCCCCGTCGCCGACCAGAAACGCTTGCGTGAGCAAGGCCTGGCCGCCATCCGCGAATCCGTGCTCCCGGCCTACGTAAAATTCACCACCTTCGTCCGTGAAGAGTACGCCCCTAAAGGGCGCACCGAGCCCGGCGTCTGGGCGCTCCCGGAAGGCCCCGAGCGTTACGCCTTCCGCGTGAAGCAGATCACCACCACCAATCTAACGCCCGAAGAAATTCACCAGATCGGTCTGGCTCAGGTCGATGAAATCGAAGCCCGCATGTTGCAAGTCGCTGCTCAGTTCGGCTACAAAGACCTCAAGACCTTTAGCGCCTCACTGCAGACCAACCCCAGCGTCCACGTCCATTCCCGTCAGGAGATTCTCGACCTCTATCGAAAATATATCGATCAGATGTACCTGAAGCTTCCCGCCATGTTCGGACGTCTCCCCAAAGCGAAGCTCGAAGTCCTGCCCATCGAGGAGTTCCGCGAGAAGCAAGCCAGCACGGAATACGTTCAAGGGGCGCAGGACGGATCGCGTCCCGCTCACGTCATGGTCAACACCAGCGACTTTGAGAAAGGCACCACCCTCGACTTCGAAACCACCGCGTATCACGAAGGTGTTCCCGGCCACCACCTGCAAATCGCCATCGCTCAGGAACTGCCGCAGCTTCCGCCCTTCCGCCAAAATGAGAATTACACTGCTTTCATCGAGGGTTGGGCCCTCTACTCGGAGCGCCTGGGCAAAGAGGTTGGATTCTACCAGGATCCTTACAGCTATTACGGTCACCTGCAGGATGACATGCTCCGCGCCATCCGCCTGGTAGTAGACACCGGCTTCCACTACAAACACTGGACCCGCCAGCAGGTGATTGATTTCTTCCACGCTCACTCTGCCATCGATGAGGCCGAGGTGCAGAGAGAAACCGACCGCTACATGGCCAATCCCGCCCAGGCGCTGGCCTACAAGATCGGTCAACTCGAGATCCTGAAGCTCCGCCAGTATGCGAAAGATCAATTAGGCGACAAGTTCAACCTCAGCAGTTTCCACGATGAAGTATTAAGCGCCGGCGCTCTGCCCTTGGACGTCCTATCCACGAGAATCCACGAATGGGTAGCAACGCAAAAGCAGTGACTGTGGGAAGGGAATAAAGGGATTGATGTGGGGGATGGCCGCCTCGGCCGTCCCGGCAAGGGAAGCGACCGCAGCACCCAATCGACACCAGTCGCGCCAGCGACGGCATTCATTAGCCCCGCACGTAAGTGCGGGGTAGCTCAGCGAGAGAGGAACCGAGTCCCGCAGGGACGGGACCAATTCTGAAGCAATCTCTTGGTTTGAGAGGTTCTCGACTCCGTCCAACCGAACCGCGCTGATTTCACGAATGAACTGTCCCGAAATCTACTCTCCTACTGCCGCAAAGTCAGGCCGCTCAAAACCCCTTGCTGCTTGGCAATCAGCGACTGCACCCCCGACCGCGCAAAAGCCATCATCTTAGCGAACTGCGCTTCGTCAAACGCCTGCCGTTCCGCCGTAGCCTGCACTTCCACCATCTTGTGCCCGGCCGTCATCACAAAATTCATGTCCACATCCGCGCGGGAGTCCTCCTCATAACAAAGGTCGAGTAAGACTTCTCCATCCACAATCCCCACACTAACCGCAGCCACAAAATCCCTTAGCGGAACCGAAGTCAAAGTTCCAGCCTCCACCAACTTCTCGAGCGCCAGTCCCAAAGCCACGAACGCGCCCGTAATCGAAGCCGTCCGCGTCCCGCCATCCGCCTGAATCACGTCGCAATCAATCCAGACCGTGCGCTCGCCCAGCCGCGTCAAATCTGTGACCGCACGTAAAGACCGCCCAATCAGCCGCTGGATCTCATGCGTCCGTCCGCTCGGCCGCCCCTTCGCCACTTCCCGCGAAGTCCGCGTCAGCGTGGCCCGCGGAATCATCGCGTACTCACTCGAGATCCATCCCTTGCCAGTATTCCGCATAAACGGTGGCACCGTCTCCTCGATCGACGCAGTACAAATCACCCGCGTATTCCCCACCTCAATCAGCACCGACCCCTCTGCTGTAGTAATAAAGTCAGGCACGATCGAAACTGGCCGCAGTTGGTCAGGCGAGCGATTATCCGAACGATAAAACATAAGCAGGATTGTACCCGATGCATGTGGGAATGCTCGTGTGGAGGAATGCTCCTGTGGGGACGGCCACTCCTGCCCGTCCGTCGAGCGCAGCTCGATCTGCAGTGGCAAAGATCCTGCCCGGTCAAGCCAACCGTTGTGGCGCCTTATACCAAGCAGACCCTCCAACCCGCTTTTACAAATCCTTTGCAATTCTTCACCAATCTCTATGCAACTAATCTGGTGCACCCGGGTCTACCACCCCAGAGAGCAAATGAAGGCTCTCAATCGCCACACGAACGGAAGGTTCTAACCTTCAACAGGAGGAACCGCAATGGCTGCACACCGTCGTAGTCCTCTCACCCACTCCACAACTTTCTTAACGTCTCTAGCCAAAAGAGGCATCAGGCAAGGCCTCGCGATAACCACCACGTTGCTGCTAGCTCTGTCCAGTTTCGCCGAGCAGGCCCCGCCGCCGAGTTCGCCACCGGGTTCACAACCCGCCTCTCAGCACGCCCTAGCATCTGCACAGCCAGCGCCCGAAGCCACCACCCTAACCGTTCCCGCCGGAACCAGCATCGCCCTCGTCCTCACCCATCCCATCCAGAGCCGCTACATTCATCACGGAGACGACATCTACGCCCAGGTCATTTCTCCCATCGCCGCTGGCGACCAAGTCGTAATTCCTGCCGGCACGCTGGTTGATGGGAAAGTAGACAAGCTCGGCCGCAACGGCAGCCGCGGCGAACTCTACCTCCAGTCCATGTCGATCACGTACCCCTATGGCTACGTAGCTGCCGTCTCTGGCCCCATAACGTTGGAGAGCGACGAAGGCTACGCACTCAAAGATCCAGGCAAAGGGCGCATCGCGGTATTGATTGCGGGACCTCTAGCCGGGTCGGGCCTGGGAGCATTGATAGGTCACTCTGTTGCCAGTTCGCAAGGCACTACCCTCACCAGGAGCATTCCGCAAGGTTGTGTCCCGGGCTCGCCCGGATGCCTTTCCTCGAGCATAACGGGCCCTCCTGACAAAGGAAAAGACACCGTGATCGGTTCAGCCATCGGCGCAGGCGTTGGATTGGCCGTCGGGTTTCTACTTGTCGGAACTTCTCACCACTTTTTTCTCGACGTAGGATCACCCGTGGAGATGGTGCTGCAGCATCCGCTGACTCTCCAGCGGGACGAAGTCGCCGACGCCGTCCGCCAATCCGATCGACACCCGGTACAGGAGCAGCCCATTGCCCAGCGCCCGCAACCGCTGCCATCGACGCCCAACACAGACTCCGGCACCTGCTACACCCCCGGCACGCCAGGCACGCCCGATACCGATATCCCCGGGACGCCAGCCACTCCCGATTCGCCTGGAACTCCGTCCGTCCACATTCCGGGCATTCCGCCAACTCCGCCCACGCCACACCCGTGCCCGTAAGCGAGTTTCAATCGGCGGAGAGTTTTCCTAAAACTCTCCGCCAAGTTAGACTCACAACTGAAAACTGAGAACTGAGAACCGAGAACCGCCCCATGCCCACCCTGATCCCCCAACCCACGCGCATCCAATCCGCCGGCAACAAACCCAAGCTAATCGACGAATACATAGGACGCGTCAACTCCCAAACATCGTCCGCCAGCGTAGCCCACATGCGCAGCCCCGCCGGATGGCTCGAGCCCGGCCAGACTCCCGCCTTCGACGAATTCACCGTCGTCCTGAAAGGCACGCTGCGCGTGGAGCACAAAAACGGTTCTCTCGAAGTCGCCGCCGGACAAGCCGTGATCGCCCACGCCGGCGAGTGGATCCGCTACTCCACTCCTAGCCACGACGGCGCCGAGTACATCGCCATCTGCCTCCCCGCCTTCTCTATGGACACAGTCCACCGCGACAAATTCTAGAGCCGCAGTGCTTTTGCGCCGACGGGAGATGAGAGGAAAAGCCCTGAGAACTGAGAACTGAGAACCGCGAACTGCCCCCCCTCACTCCCACTCAATCGTCCCCGGAGGCTTAGAAGTAATGTCATACACCACGCGGTTCACGCCCTTCACTTCATTCACGATCCGCGTAGAAATGTTTTTCAGAACATCGTGCGGCAGCGCAACCCAGTCAGCAGTCATGCCGTCTTCCGAACTCACCGCCCGGACCGCGCATGTATAAGCATAAGTCCGCATGTCGCCCATCACCCCGACCGACATTACCGGCAACAGCACAGCAAACGACTGCCAGATTTTCGTGTACAGGCCGGCGTTCTTGATCTCGGTGACAACAATATCGTCGCACTCGCGCAACAGCGCCAGCCGGTCCGGTGTGACTTCTCCTAAAACGCGCACCGCGAGGCCGGGGCCGGGGAACGGCTGCCGCTGCAGAATTTCCTCCGGCATGCCCAGGTCGCGGCCAATCTTTCGAACCTCATCTTTGAACAAGTCTTTCAGCGGCTCGATCAGCTTGAGCTTCATTTTTTCCGGCAGACCGCCCACGTTGTGATGCGACTTGATCACCTGCGATGGCCCGCGTACTGATCGCGATTCAATCACATCGGGATAAAGCGTGCCCTGCACCAGCCACTTCACCTTGCCTTCTTCCTTCTCAATGCGCCGAGCTTCCCGCTCAAACACCTTAATGAATTCGTTGCCGATGATCTTGCGCTTTTTCTCGGGATCGCTCACGCCCTTGAGCTTTCCGAGAAAGCGCTCTGTAGCATCAACTGCGTCCAGGCGCAGCCCAAGCTTGTCGTGCAAGGTCTTCTGCACTTTCTCGAACTCGTTCTTGCGTAGTACGCCATTGTTCACGAAGATGCAGGTTAGCCGCGACTTGCCGCGCGCATCGCGCAAAGCGCGATCGACCAGCACCGCCGCAACCGAAGAATCCACTCCCCCCGAAAGCGCGCAGATCGCCCGCCCCGCGCCCACTTGACGCTTGACCTCTTCGACCGTCGAGTCAATAAAATGCTGTGGCGTCCACAAGGGCTTGGCACCGCAGATCTGGAATATGAAGTTGCGCAGAATCTCCGTGCCATTCCGCGTGTGGTGAACTTCAGGATGGAACTGCACCGCAAACCACTTCTTACCAACATTCTGGATGCCCGCAACCGCATGCGAGGTTTTCGCAGTCAGCTCGAACCCGGGGGGCAGTTCCAGCGCCTCGTCTCCATGTGACATCCAAACCGCCTGCCGCTTGGCCATGCCGTGAAACAGTGCCGATTCAGCGACAATATCGACCTCCGCGTGCCCATACTCGCGCTTGTTCGCCGGACGTACCTTCCCCCCGAGCGTGTGCACCATGAACTGGAGCCCATAACAGATGCCCAGCACGGGCAATCCCAACTTGAAAAGACCTGCATCCGCCGGCGGCGCATCTTTGTCATAGACCGACCACGGTGCCCCCGAAAGCACGATCCCCACGGGCGAGCAACTCTTGACCTCGTCAAGCGAGGCCGTGCAAGGCAGTACCACGGAAAAAACATTTTGTTCGCGGATGCGGCGCGCTATGAGCTGGGTATACTGCGCGCCAAAGTCGAGGATGACGATGGATTCGTTAAGTCTGGATTGGGTTTCCACGGATGAGTTTCTCAAATCATATCGCTAGTGTAAAGGACCGCGTCGCAGACACGTGCCTGCTACGTCTCTACAACCAGGCCCGGAACGTCGCTGAGGATCGGTTCTTCGCGGTCGATCAAGGTCTGTGGCGGTGGAGCAGGCATCGGCGCGGGAGAAACCAGAGCATCCGGCATTTCGGCGATGCAGACATACCCTGCGAGACGCGCCATGTATAGCCAATCCACGACGGCAAAATATGCAAGTGTAATAAGAAAAACGCCGGCAATCACGAGCCGCCAGGGAAGGACCTGGATGAAAGCAAGCGGCACCGACACAGCCGTCGTGGCGACGCTGAAAGCGACCAGGTGCGCCAGTCCGGTCCATGTGCCCACAGCAAAGACCGGTCCCGACCGTTCTCGAAAAAAAGTGACGGAGGCCGAGATCGCGCCCAACGTGTCGTCGCCGTCGCGGATGGCGAGTACACAGGCGAGTGAGACCAACCAGTTCAGGGCCGGCCACGCAATGCAGATCATTCCAGCCAGCGGCAGAAAAAAAATGAAAACCAGGCCAGGGTGAGGATGTGCCTCCGACGAGACAAAGCTGGCAAGAATGAAGGCGCCGACAATGGCGAGAATCGCCGCCAGACTCAGAGCGACGCGCAGGAAGTTGAGGGCGACCAGCGAGCGCCAGGACCGCAGCTCAATCGAGTCAGGTCTTGCCGTCGAGACGCTGCTCGCACCGTCTCGACGGAAGTACTCGAGCAGACCGCGGACTGTAGCGGTGCGTCCGATGGAAGCAATCACGATCCAGAGCAACGACAAGGCGATGATTGCAAACAACGCTGCCAGCACGGTGCGATTCAGACTGCCGCGAAGAATGTGCTCAATCGCTCGTCCGACGAGCAAGGGTTGTCTAGTTGAGAGAAGAGCTGCGTCGCCTTTGGTCACCGGCAGTGTGTCGAGGAATTCGATCAGCCAGAAGAAGACCAACGCCCAGCCAACGGCGCCAACACTCCAGCGCCACGCGATTTCGGCGAAGGTTAGCGAAGGCCGGCGAAGACTTGCGCGAAAGCCTTCGAGCGTGGGGGAGACGCGTGGCATCAATCTATCGCACCACGAAGTTGACGAGCTTGCCGGGAACGAAGATTTTGTTCACGATCTGCTTGCCCGCAATTGCGGACTGCACCTTCTCATCGGCGAGTGCGTGTTTCATGATGAGATCCTCGGTAGCGTCAGCAGCCACGACGATCCGGCCGCGCAGCTTGCCGTTGACCTGCACGGGGATCTCCAGTTCCTCTTCTTTGGCCAGTGCGGCGTCGTACTTCGGCCAGGGAGCCTTCAGCAAGTCTCCCTTTTCGCCGAGCATTTCCCAGAGTTCATGGGCGAGGTAGGGAGCGAAGGGAGCGAGCAAGAGAACAAGGTTGCGTTGCACTTCGGCCATAAACTGAGGAGGAATGGCTTTTTGTGCTATCGCATCCTCCACGTCATGCAACACATTCACCAGCTCCATGATCGCCGAGATGCAGGTGTTGAAGTGCCAGCGCCCCTGAAAGTCATCGCTTACGCGCTTGATGGTCTGGTGCAATTTACGCTGGATCAGCCGTGCTTGTGGCGAGAGAGACGTTGCAAGCAACGTTTCTACGGATGCATTTGTGGCGCTGCCCGCGTTTCTTGTGACGAAACGGTAGACCTTGCCCAGAAATCTTTGAATGCCAGCGATGCCGGAATCCTGCCAATCGAGGTCACGGTCGGGTGGAGCGGCGAACAGGCTGTAGAGGCGCGCGGCGTCGGCGCCGTAGCGAGCTACCATTTCGTCCGGGCTGACGACGTTGCCCAGACTCTTCGACATTTTCGCGCCATCTTTGATCACCATGCCCTGCGTGAACAGGCGTTCGACAGGTTCGTCGTTCGTGACGAGGCCGAGGTCGCGCATGAATTTGGTCCAGAAGCGCGAGTAGATAAGGTGAAGGATGGCATGCTCGACGCCGCCGATGTACTGGTCGATGGGGAACCAATGCTGCGCGATTTTCGAGTCAAACGGAGCGCGGTCGTTGTGCGCGTCGGTGTAGCGATAGAAATACCAGGACGAATCGACAAAAGTGTCCATGGTATCGGTTTCGCGGCGGGCCGGGCCGCCGCACTTTGGGCACGTCGCATTGACGAACTCAGGCAAACTGCTAAGGGGCGATCCCAGAGCATGGGCGATATCGACCGCCTCGGGCAAAATTACGGGCAGATCTTTTTCGGGCACGGGCACGATGCCGTCTTTCTCGCAATAAAGCATGGGGATGGGCGTGCCCCAGTAACGTTGGCGCGAGATTCCCCAATCTTTCAGGCGATAGGTGACAGTGGCTTTGCCGAAGCCATTTTTTTCTGCGAACGCGGACATTTTCTGGATGGCGTCGGCGCACTCGAGGCCGCTGAATTGGCCGGAGTTGATCAGCATGCCTTGGTCGTGTGAGGTGAAGGGAAGTGCAGGCTCCGCCATGGTTTCTTCGGGATCGTTCGACACTGGAAGAACTACGAGTCGAATTTCGATTTTGTATTTCTTTGCAAATTCGTGGTCGCGCTCGTCGTGCGCCGGAACGCTCATGATGGCGCCAGTGCCGTAATCCATCAGGATGTAGTTTGCCACCCACACCGGAACCTTTTCGTTGTTGAAGGGATTAATGGCGTAGCGGCCGGTGAAGATGCCGTGCTTTTCGATTTCTCCTATATCGCCGACTTCTCTGGCTTTGCGCTGCTCGGCGATGAGTTGATCGACCTTGACGCGCAAGTCAGGGTTGTTCGCCGCAAGATCGTCGACGATGGGATGCTGGGGAGCGAGTTGCACGGAGGTCGCCCCGAAAATGGTGTCGATACGCGTAGTGAAAACGCTGATGGTAGAGCCGGCTGGGCCAAACCCTTTATGGTTTTCCGCGTAGTCGAGTTTGAAGTCGATCAGAGCGCCTTCGCTGCGACCGATCCAGTTGCGCTGCATGGTGCGGACTTTTTCGGGCCAGCCGCCGAGTTGGTCGAGATCGCGCAACAATTCGTCGGCGTATTTTGTGATACGCAAGAACCACTGTTCGAGCTCGCGCTGCTCGACGAGGGTATCTTCGTGGCGCCAGCAGCATCCATCGACGACCTGTTCGTTGGCGAGCACGGTGGCGCATTTCGGACACCAGTTGACTTTGCTTTTCTTGCGGTAGGCGAGGCCCTTCTCGTAGAACTTGAGAAAGAACCACTGGTTCCAGCGGTAGTAATCGGGCAGGCAGGTGGTGACTTCGCGGGACCAGTCATAGGCGAAGCCCAGGCGGTTCATCTGTGCCTTCATTTTGGCGATATTGCCAAGGGTCCATTGGCGCGGCGGAGTGTTGTTCTGGATGGCGGCGTTTTCCGCGGGCAATCCGAAGGAATCCCATCCCATAGGATGAAGCACGTTGTAGCCGTTCATCCACATGTAACGGGCGAGGGCGTCGCCGATGGCGTAATTGCGCACGTGTCCCATGTGGAGCGCGCCCGAGGGATAGGGCAGCATTTCGAGCACGTAGTATTTCTTTTTTGTGGTATGGGGTTCGGCGGCGTAGAGCTGAGGATTGCTTTGCCAGCGCTCGAACCATTTGGCTTCTACGCGCTGGGGATCGTAGCGGTCGTCACTTGACCGTTCGTCATTTGGACGATCGTCGTTCGAACGATCGGGACTGGCCTTGATCGCGGTAGCGATTTCCGAATTGTCTTGCGAAGACATAGGGAACGAGGAAGTCCGAGTAAGCCTCTGATTTTACAATGAGCCGAGGGTACTGTGCGCGGAAATGGCGGAGCTTCGCTCCGCGGACAGCCGAGGTCGTCTGCCCCCACATTTGGAATTGCTATCAAGGATCACAGTAGTCCGGCGTGGTTGAGAATCTCCCAGAGGCCCCAGAGCGCAGCGGCAGGGCCTCCCCAAATGTATAGGAAGGATTTCAGGTTCAGCTTAGCTGCGAGGTTTCGCTGGCTGTCGGTGGAGATTAGGAACGGGCCTTCGCCTTGCATCAAGATTACAGGAGGATGGAAGTCGAATTCATGCGGCGAGGCAACGGTCGCTCCTGACGGGACCCTGGGATCGAGGTAGGGATAGGATTCTCGACGCAGCAGGTCGGCTTCTCCTTCGCCGACGAATCCTGGGCCGATCCTGGACAACTCGTTGCACTCGGCAATGGGATCTTTTTTCGTCCAGGGATTTTCCCGAAGCGTGCCCAGGACGAAAATCGTGTCGCCGGGCTTTATGGAATATTCCTGGGCGAATTCCGGATTGCCCTCTGAATACCTGGTGAGTGCGAGGGCGAGCTTGCCATATTCAGACCTCTCGCTGGACGGCGGGAGCAAGAGTTCCGAGCCATGGGGAAAAATCATCAGCGTGCCGGTGCCATCGTCGAGGAACATTGGCGTACACATTTCATGGATACTGTCACGCAAATCGCCTTGCGGGTTGGATTCGATGACCAGTCGATAGTAGAGGCAATCGACATGGCTCATCGGGGCGACGAGCGTATAGGGACCGATGGCTTTGCCGGTTATCTCGACGCGGCCCATGGCCGCAGAGCGGATGGTGGAGCGTGGAGTGTCCATGATGAGGCGCTTGCGCTGAAGGAGAAGAAAACCGCGCCAGAAGAAATACGGGCCCAGGGTTACGCCGAGCCCGGCCCAGAGTAAGGGCTGGCTTAGTAACCAGATGAGAAGGCGAATCATGGGACGGGTCAGAATACATTAGAGCCCTTATACAATGGATTTCTTTTCAAGCGATGTTTGAGACTGGGTGGGCGAGAGACCTTTCGTGGATGAAACTACAGGTGCGCCTGGAACGGTAACGATCAAAGTGGCGCCGTCCGGAAAAGGCTGGGCGACGTATTGGTGCGTGGGCGCGCTCCTGGTGGTGATGGCGTTCTTCGCATTCGTGCGGTTGCGGCTGCGGGACATTCCACTGGAACGGGATGAGGGGGAGTTTGCCTACGTTGGGCAACTGATGCTGCAGGGTATCCCACCCTACAAAATCGCCTGCAATATGAAGTTGCCGGGGACTTATGCGGCCTATGCGGCAATGATGGCAGTTTTCGGGGAGACGGCCTCTGGCATTCGGATCGGATTGATGCTGGTGAATGCGGCGGCGACGATTTTGGTTTTTCTACTGGGGAAATATTTATACGGGCCGCTGACGGGCGCGATCGCTGGAATTACTTATAGTTTTCTCTCCTGCCGTCCGGCGGTGCTTGGGGTTTATGCGCACGCGACACACTTTGTGGTTCTTGCGGCTCTGGCCGGGATTTTATTGCTGCTGCATGCCATCGACAGGGAGCGGACTGGACTTTTCTTTGGCAGCGGAGCGTGCATCGGGTTGGCGTTTTTGTTGAAGCAGCCGGGAATTTTATTTGGCGTTTTCGCCGTGTTGTATTGGCTGTGGTGGGAATGGAAGCGGCCGTCTTCCTGGCGGAAGGCTGCGTTTCGGGGCGGGGCTTTGTTCGCGGGCATGGTATTGCCGTTCGGGCTGACGTGCCTGATACTTTTTCGCGCTGGAGTCTTTTCCAGCTTCTGGTTTTGGACTTGGTCTTATGCGCGGGAATACGGTTCGCTCATAACCCTGCGGGAGGCGTGGCCTCTGCTGCGCGCTGGTCTGCCCTGGGCTGTGCGTCCTTTTGTGATCTGGGAGATCGTCATGCTCGGGCTTACTGCGCCGGTCTGGAGCCGGTACGCCCGGGCGCATGGCGGGTTCCTGGCGGGTTTTTTCTTGTTTTCCTTCCTGGCAATTTGCCCGGGGCTTTATTTTCGCCCGCACTACTTCATCCTGTGGATGCCGGCCGCTGCGCTGAGCGTGGGGATCGGCGTATGTGCGCTGCGGCAGGCGTTGATTGAAGAACGATGGATTGAGAAACGACGCAACGCATTCGTAGCCTGGCTGCCGGTGATTTATTTTGCTCTGGTGTTTGGGATTTCCGTACGCGCTCAGGACAAGAAGTTCTTTCGGCTCGATCCGGCGTCGCTCAACGAGAAGATATTCGGCCAGGATCCGTTCTCTGAGGCGGTCTCCGTGGGCAACTATATCAAGGAGCACTCGTCGGAGAAGGAGACGGTTGCGGTCTTCGGTTCGGAGCCGGAGATCTGTTTCTATTCCTCCCGGCATTGCGCCAGCAGCTATCTGCACATGTATCCCTTGATGGAGAAGCAGAGATTCGCTCAGCGGATGGAAAGTGACATGATGCAACAGGTTCAACAAGCGCGGCCAAGATTCCTGGTCTACGTGGACGCTGTGCGGTCGTGGGAGACGAAGCCGGTGTACGGCGAAAATCCGGTACTTCTGACTACAACTTGGGCATACGCTCATCGTGGGTATGAGGTGGTGGATCAAGTGGCGATCGCAGGGGATCCGGAGCACTTGTGGGGGGATCGGGCTTATGTGTACGTTTTCCAGCGAAGTGGGCCTTAGGGGCTGGGACTCGGCGAACTTGCCCCGTTTGCGGTGCAGCATCGGGCGACGGTAGACTTGATGCGTGCGAGTTTTGTGCCGCTGCAGGGCGAGCTGCGCTCGCCGGACGGGCAGGAATGCCCGTCCCCACACTGGCACCACGCGAGTTGAGGAGAATTTATGTTGGTTGTGATGAAGGCGCAGGCTACTGAGGAGCAGGTGCGGCTGGTTTGCGCGAAGATTGAGGCGCTGGGTTATCGGGCGCACGCTATGCCCGGAGCGCAGCGTACTGCAATCGGCATCACGGGGAACAAGGGCGAGGTGGAGCAGGGCACGCTGGAAGAGATGGCCGGCGTGCAAGAAGTGATCAAGGTTTCGAAGCCTTACAAGCTGGTGAGCCGCGATGTTAAGGAAGACAACACGGTGATTCGTTTCGCCGGGACGGTGGCTACGATCGGGGGGACGGGGCTGGCGATTGTGGCGGGACCGTGTGCGATCGAGAGCCGTGAGCAGGCGTTTGCCGTGGCCGAGCGGGTGCATCGCGCGGGGGCGCAGTTCTTTCGCGGCGGGGCTTACAAGCCGCGGACTTCTCCTTACTCGTTTCAAGGGTTGGGTGAAGAAGGGCTGCGGATTATGGCGGAGATCCGGCAGCAGTATGGGATGAAGATTATTACGGAAGCGATTGATAATGAATCACTTGACCTGGTGGAGGAGTATGCGGATGTGATCCAGATCGGAGCCCGGAACATGCAGAATTTTTCTTTGCTGAAGCGGGCTGGCCGGGCTAAGAAGCCGGTGCTGCTGAAGCGGGGGATGTCGGCTACTCTCGAAGAATTTCTGATGGCGGCGGAATATATTTTGAGCGAAGGCAATTACAACGTGGCGCTGTGCGAGCGCGGTGTGCGAACTTTTGCTGACCACACGCGCAACACGCTCGACCTGAGCCTGGTGCCGGCGGTGCAGCGGCTTAGCCATCTGCCGATCTTTGTTGATCCCAGCCACGGGACGGGCAAGCGGAATAAAGTCACTCCGCTGTCGCGGGCGGCGGTGGCCGTTGGCGCGGATGGATTGATGGTGGAAGTGCATCACAAACCCGACGAGGCGCTGTCGGATGGTCCGCAGTCGCTGTTTCCGGATCAGTTTGATGAACTGATGGTGCAGGTGCGGCAGATCGCGGCAGTGGTGGGCAGGACTGTGCCGGGGATTGGGGTTCGGGAGACGGTGGCGGTGAGCAGCTAATTTAGAGACCTGGTGTTCGGAGGTCGTATGAAAAACATCCGAAAAACTCTTGCCAGGAACCTTGCGCATGCGGGTGTGATTACGCTTCTTTTTGCAGGGACTTTCGCGTTTGGGCAGGGGACGTTAGAGAAGATTCCTGAAGGTGACGCGAACCAGAATACTCCAGCCCTACACGGTCGCGATTCCAACCAGGTGGCGCAGGTTGGGGAGATTGAGGTTTTGAATGGTCCCGTAAGTTTCCACATCCGAAATTACCTTAGCTTCGGCGTGTTGGCGAACATCCGCGTAAATTGGCAGCGGGCGCTCGGCGAAAAAGGGATTATTCCTACCGGCGACCAAAAGGAGCTCACGGTCGAGTTCACCGTTCTGAAGGATGGCTCGCTCGATAACCGAAAAGTCTCGGAGAGTTCGGGAGATCCGGAACTAGATCGTACCGCCCTCGATGCCATTGCGAAATCTGCTCCGTTTGTGGCGATCCCAGCCGAATTCAGCGGCGAGTCCCTCAAGGTGCGATGTCACTTCTACCTCAATCCTGGCCGCAGGATACGGGCTGTGAGCCGCGTCGGGCTGGGAGCTTCGTCGACCGAGGTTGCGGACAATGCGCCTGCCGCGGGAGAAGGTGCGCTCCGCGGAAACGTCGGGGCGACCAAACCCAAGGCGATTTATGCACCCGTTCCGCCATTTAGCGATGAGGCCAGGAAAGCCAAAGTGCAGGGGACGATTTTGCTGGCGGTGACGGTGACTGCAAGCGGCGACGTAGCCGACGTTAAGGTCGTCAAGGGCCTGGAAAGCGGCCTTGATGAGAGCGCCATCGCCACGGTTCGCACCTGGAAATTCAAGCCGGGGACCGAGGATGGAACTCCGGTTAAGAGCGAGATCAATGTGGAAGTCAGCTTTCATTTGTCTAACTGACGGTCAGGGGTTCTGCCGAGGTTGCGCTTAATATTGTTCCCCCATTTTTGTGCAAAGTACTGTAAAGATTGTGGCCTTTTTTGGGGAACTGAGCCAAGCTAGAAAAGCTCGCGGACGTTCCGGAAAGTCGGGAACGTCCCTAACGGCAAAACCCCGAGCTCATCGGGCCTTGAAAGGCACGCTTCGGAGCGGGCAGACTAAGAACTGAAGTGGTGCCCTTCCCAAAACCATCCATGAGGTATGCTTGGAGATCTGGCTTATGTTTCGCGAAGGGAGTCTTATTTCCAATATAAAGACAATCATTCTGGGAGCTGCGTTGCTGGTGTACCCGTGCGGAATGCTGGCGCAACACGGCGGCGGTTCGCCCGGTGGGGGCGGCTTGGCGGGCAGCGCCGGCGGCACCGGTCTTAGCGGGCCTGCGGGCAGAGCGTCCGGAGTCTCGGAAAAGGACGAGTTGAAGGACTTTCGCGAAGCCCTGGCGGTGCAGGCCACCAGCCAACAGATTGTTCAATACGCCGCGATGGTGAAGATCTCAGAAGCGGCGAGCGCTGAATTGCGAAGCTTTCAGGAACGGCTCGATAAGGCGAACGGCGGTGCTGAACTTGTGGGTCGCAGTGCCACTCTTGACCAGGAGCTGGAACGAGCGCGCGCGGAAAATAAGAAATTTCTCGACGGGCTTTCGGAGCGGCAGAAATCCGGGCTAAAGGAAATCACCAAGAGGCTCACCAAAGCGGACTCCGACCTCGAACAGCAGGCCAAGGCTCTGGGTCAAGTGGTTGCGGATGCGAAGACAGTCCCACAGCAGATCGCGAGTTCGGCACAGAGTCTGGAGAATGCGCTCACCAGTTTCCGTAGCCAACAAGCTGATCTCGGAAAGGAAATGAGCATCGGGACCGCCGGCAACGGCCCGGACTCAACCTACGCGATTGCGCCGGTGCGGAGCTCGGTCAGCTTCAAGGATCAGTCTATCGCCATCACGACTTCGGGAGTAATTTCCAAAGGTGTGGCGCAAGGCGGCCAGAACACGTTCAAACTTAAGCTGACCTCCGATCTTTCGGACCTGCAACAGAACATTATTGACGTCTTGCGCACCCAGCTCAACAAGGCTGATCGTTGCGGGGAACAGATTGCGATTCGGAGGGCGAGTCTCACGCCGCAGACGCCGGCGAGCCTGGTGGTGGTGCAGTTGCACTATGAGCGTTGGGCCTGCTTTGGCCGGGATACGATGAACGAAATGGCGGAAGGCAACGGCACCATCGAAGTAAAGCTGACGCCGGCGGTGGGAGAAGACGGAACGTTGCGACTAGTCACGGGGATTGGGCGGGTTGATGCGGAGGGACTGGTGGGCGATTTGCTGCGCTCCGGTTCTCTGGGGGAAGCCGTGCGCGACGCGGCCGGGCAGGCGGTTTTTTCTGCCATGCGTTCGGGTGGGGATTTCAAAATGACGCTTCCCGCAAGCGCACAGGGTAGCGCAACGCTTCGTCAGGCACAATTTCAAGGTACCGGCTCGGGTAAGTTAATGGCCGTGCTGGATGGAGAGATTCGAGTTTCCGACGAGAAGGCGACTGCGTTGACCAGCGAATTGAAGGGGCGGTCGTCCCTGGAAAACAAGCAGGAAAATAAGCAAGAAAGCCCGCAGGAAGTCGTGCCTCGCTAAGTGCCGACTTGGCGGCGAGACGTAGTAAGCTACGTCTCTACGTCTCTGCGTTGAACGCTTTGTTGGATCCTACCGTTCCTCTCTTCCGTTTTTCCTTTTTTCTTAGGCGATTGAGACCGTTTTTATATTCATGAATTCTCGAATGCCGTTAGCGGCCAGTTCGCGGCCGTGTCCTGATTGTTTGACGCCGCCGAAAGGGATGCGGGGATCAGAGGCGACCATCTTGTTGATGAAGACCATGCCGGACTCGAGTTCGTTGATGAAACGTTCCCGCTCGCGGTCGTCGGTGGTCCAAGCACTGGCACCGAGGCCGAAGCGGCTGTCGTTGGCCAGGCGGATGGCTTCGTCGATATCTTTCACGCGGAACAGTGAAGCAACCGGACCGAAGAATTCTTCGCGGTAGGCTGGGGACTCTTTCGGGATGTCGGTCAGGACCGTGGGCGCATAGTAGTTGCCGGCCTGCTTCAGGGGATGGCCTCCGGTTAAGAGCTTGGCGCCGGCTTTGACGGTTTTCTGGACGTCGGCATCGAGGGAAGTGACGGCGTCGGCTGTAGCTAGCGGGCCTAGTTCAGTTTTTTCGTCGAAGGGATCGCCTACGCGAAGATTCTTCATGCGATCCACGAACTTTCGCTCGAACTCGGCGGCGATGGGCTCGGCGACGATGAAGCGTTTGGCGGCAATGCAGGACTGGCCGTTGTTGATGACGCGAGCTTCGACGGCAGTGGCGACGGCTGCGTCGAGATTAGCGCTGGGCATGACGATGAAAGGGTCGCTACCCCCGAGCTCGAGCACGACTTTTTTTATGCGCTTCGCAGCGGCGATTCCGACCTGGATGCCGGCCTGCTCGCTTCCGGTCAGCGTGGCGGCGACTACGCGAGGGTCGTTGAGAATCACGTCTACCTGCTGCGACCCGATCAGCAGAGTTTGAAATGCGCCTTCGGGGAATCCGGCTTCGAGAAAAATCTTTTCGATGGCGAGCGCGCATTGGGGGACGTTCGAGGCGTGTTTCAGCAGTCCGACATTGCCGGCCATGAGCGCGGGCGCGGCGAAACGGAAGACCTGCCAGAAGGGAAAATTCCAGGGCATCACGGCGAGAATCGGGCCGATGGGACGGTAGCGGATAAAACTTTTCTTTGCGCCGGTTTCGATGACTTCATCGGTCAGGAATTTCTCAGCGTTCTCGGCATAGTAGCGGCAGCCTCCGGCAGACTTGACGGCCTCGGCTACGGCGGCTTTGTAGGGCTTGCCCATCTCTAGTGTCATCAGGTGGGCGAACTTGTCTTTGTCGCGGTCGAGGATGTCGGCGGCCTTCATCATCCGGCGGGCGCGCTCGGCGAAAGTTGTCTTTTGCTCAGCCTTGAAGGCGGCGACCGCCAGCTGGAGCTTTTGCTCGATCAGCGCCGCGGAAAGAGGCTGAAAGGTCTGGAGTACTTCGCCGGTAGCGGGATTCGTGGTCGCAATGGGCATAGGGTTCGTACCTTTCGTCGCAAATGAACTGGTCATACCACGATAACAGCTTGATACAACCTGGCTCCAGGGAGAAACCTTCTGCGCTAGTGTATACTTACCGTATATACATGGAGGATGTCGATGGCCATCGCCAAGGTGTTTCGCTCGGGCAACAGCCAGGCGGTTCGCTTGCCAAAGGAGTTTCGCTTTCAAACCAGGGAAGTGGAGATCTTCCGTCGCGGGCAGGAGGTTGTTTTGCGCGAGAAGGATAAGACGCTGGCGCGCGCGTTCGAACTTATTGCCGGTCTGCCCGATGATTTCGACGTCCCCGGCCGCCGCAAAGATTATCCTCAGAAGCGCAAGGGCTTGTGATGGAGATGCGATTTTTGCTCGACACCGATATTTTCATCTATATCCGCCAGAAGAGGCCAGAAGAGGTTTCTCAACGATTTAGCAAACTACATCCGGGCGAGGCCGCGATTTCAGTCATTACTTACGGCGAACTTCTGTATGGCGCTGCCAAAAGTGTGCGCAGCGCCGACGCGCTGGTGCGATTGAGTGCACTTATCGATCTGCTGCCCGTCCTGCCTCTTGAAAGAGGTGCGGCCCATGCCTACAGCGAAATCCGAGACGAGCTTGAATCCAAGGGCGAGATGATCGGCAACAACGATCTCTGGATTGCCGCGCACGCGCTGGCTTCTGGTCTAACGTTGGTTACTAACAACGAGAAGGAGTTTCGGCGGGTGCGTGGGCTAAAAGTGCAGAATTGGGCTGGGTAGCATCGCCTCGTTCATGCGCTGTCCCTTGGTTTACAATCTACTGTTTGCAGTACTCATCTTTCAGCACTGATTGGGAGGAATCTATGAAGCTTACCCCTGGCAAATTGGCGGGTCTCAAAAGAGTCTCGAATGAACGTGGAGTGATTGCGGCGGCGGCGATGGATCAGCGCGGGTCGCTGCAGAAGTCGCTGGGCAAGGAAAAGGGCGGGGAAGTGAGCGACGCTATGATGGAGGAGTTCAAGACCCTGGTCACCGAGGTTTTGACGCCGCATGCGAGCGCCATCCTGCTCGACCCGGAATGGGGATTGCCAGCCTCGAAGCGGCGGGCTAAGAACGCCGGGCTGCTGCTGGCTTATGAGAAGACGGGATACGACAAGACTGGTCCGGGACGGTTGGGCGATCTACTGGATCACTGGTCGGCGCGGCGATTGAAAGAAGCTGGGGCAGATTGCGTGAAGATTCTGCTTTACTATTCGCCGTTCGATCCCAAGGAAGTGAATGACAAGAAGCATGCCTGGGTCGAGCGCATTGGAGACGAATGCCGGGCGAATGACATTCCGTATTTCTTGGAGTTTGTTGGATATGACGAAGGCGCCGACGAGAAGGGATTGGACTACGCCAAGAAGAAGCCGCAGATCGTCACCGAGAGCATGCGGGAGTTCAGCAAGGATCGCTACGGTGTGGATGTGCTGAAAGTGGAAGTGCCGGTGAATATGAAATTCGTCGACGGCGTGAAGTGCTTTGGCGGACAGAAAGCCTATACGAAGAAAGAGGCGATCGACCTTTTCCATCAGGCGGCGAACGTGGCTACCAAGCCGTTTATTTATCTTTCGGCGGGCGTGAGCAATGCCGAGTTCAGCGAGACGCTAGAGCTGGCCGGGGAATCTGGGGTGAAGTTCAACGGAGTGCTGTGCGGGCGCGCTACCTGGAAAGATGGAATTCCGATTTACGCCAAGCAGGGTGCGGCGGCGTTCCGCTCGTGGCTGGAGACTGAAGGGGTGAAGAATATCAACAACGTCAACGGAAAGCTGAAGGCTGCTACTTCGTGGTATTCGATTTACGGGGTTGAGCCGGCGCTGGTCGGGGCATAGGGTTATCGAGTTTGCGGGCGCGGGCGAACTTCGCCCGCGCCTTTTCTTTGTGGCGTGAGTCGATATGGCGCCAGACGCAGCAAGCTGCGTCTCTACGATTTTGTATTTTAGTTTTGTTCGGAGCGTTTTATGGACTCGAAAACTCAGACCGCGCTTATTACCGGGGCCTCTGGAGGCATTGGATATGAACTGGCCAAGCTGTTTGCGTGCGACCACTACAATCTGGTGCTCGTGGCTCGCAGCACCGATAAGCTGAACCAGGTTGCGGCTGAACTGCAGAGCCAGTTTGGAGTTACTGTGAAAACAGTGGTGCTTGATCTGGCTGCCGCTCCGGCGGCGAAGTTTCTGTTCGACCAGTTGCAACGGGAGGGAGTAACGGTCGACGTTCTGGTGAACAACGCCGGGTTCGGCGGGTTTGGTGAGTTTGCGGGGGTGCCGGAAGAAGAGATCTTGGGACAGATTCATTTGAACATTACGGCGCTCACTCATTTGACTCGGCTTTTTCTTCCACCAATGCTGGCGCGGCGCAGCGGGAAGGTTATGAATGTGGCTTCCACCGCGGCTTTTCAGCCGGGGCCGTTGATGGCGGTTTACTACGCGACTAAGGCTTATGTGCTTTCGTTTTCGGAAGCGCTGACGAATGAAGTGGCGGGATCGGGCGTGGTGGTTAGCTGTTTTTGTCCCGGCGCTACCGATACCGGGTTTGCGAAACGAGCTGGGAGTGAGGATTCGCGGTTGTTCAGGAAACTCCGCCCGATGAATGCGGAGGTCGTGGCACGGGATGGGTACCGCGGGTTGATGGCTGGGCGCACGGTTGTTATCTCGGGCGTGCAGAATTGGCTGGTGGCGGAGTCGGTGAGATTTGCTCCTCGGAAAATGGTGACGGCGATTTCGCGATGGGTGGCGGAGAAGGTGGAGTAGGGAACGGGAGGTTTCTAGATCTCGGCCAGACCGGATTCCAGATCGTCGAGAATGTCGGCGATATCTTCGATGCCCACGGAGATCCGCACCATGCCATCGGTGATGCCGATTTCCTTGCGTCCCTTCGCCCCCAGCCCGGCGTGGGTCATCGTGGCGGGATGCGAGATCAAAGTCTCGACTCCTCCGAGCGATTCTCCCAGTGAGCAGACATGGAGTTTCTTCAGCATTTTATTGGCATTCTTCAGCGATCCGGTCTCAAAGGTGATCATCGACCCGAAGCCGCTCATCTGTCTTTTTGCCAGCTCATGTTGTGGATGATCGGGCAGGCCGGGATAAAACACTTTGCTTATCTTCTTGTGTCTCGCGAGAAACTCCGCGACCACACGGCCGTTGCGGTCGTGGACTTCCATGCGCGCGGCCAAGGTTTTGACGCCGCGCAGCACCAGCCAGCATTCGAACGGAGAAAGTATTGCCCCTGCAGCCTTTTGCAGAAAAGCCAGCTTCTCGGCCTGCTCAGGTGTGCTGCATACCACCACGCCGCCGAGTCCGTCGCTGTGTCCGTTGAGAAATTTCGTGGTCGAATGCAGAACCATATCCGCGCCCAGCGCCAGGGGTTGCTGAAAGTAAGGCGACATGAACGTGTTGTCGACGACCAACTCTGCCTTTCGACGGCGGCAAATCTTGCTGATCGCAGCCAAATCACTCAAGCGCATCAAGGGATTGGTCGGCGTCTCCACGTAGACCATCCGGGTGTTCCTGCGAATGGCGCGCTCCACATTTTCGGCGTCGGAGGTATCGACATAGGAGAACTCCAGCCCGAAGCCGGTCAGCACCTGGTTAAAGAGCCGCGGAGTGCCGCCGTACAAATCGTTGCCGCAGACCACATGGTCGCCCGACTTCAGCATGCTGGCCACCGCATTGATGGCTGCCATGCCGCTGGCAAATACGGGCGCAGCAACGCCGCCTTCAAGCGATGCCAGGTTCTCCTCAAGCCGCGTCCGGGTGGGGTTTGAGACCCGTGAATATTCGTAGCCTTTGTTCTCGCCGATGCCTTGCTGCACGTAGGTGGAGGTGGGATAGATCGGCACTGTAACCGAGCCGGTCAGGGGATCAGGCTGCTGTCCGTCGTGAATGGCGCGAGTGGCAAAGCCGGCTTGTCGATTCTTTTTCATGCAAATCCTCTACAGCCCATTAGATGCCGCCCTCAAAAATCTTTTTCGACAAATAACGCTCGGCTGAATCCGGGATAATCGTCGCCACCCGTTTTTGCTTACCCAGCCGGCGCGCTACTCCTAACGCTGCGAAAACCACCGCTCCTCCGCTCGAACCGGCCAGCACGCCTTCCTGCGCCGCCAAACGCTTCACGGTCGCAAAGGCATCGTCGTCGGTCACTGCGATCACTTCATCGCAAACGGCCGGGTCAAATGTTTCTGGGATGAAATTATTCCCGATCCCTTCCACTTTGTGCGGCCCGGGCGCTCCACCTCCTAGCACCGAACCTTGGGTTGTTACGGCAACCGCCAGCACTCCCGGCACATGTTCTTTCATATAGCGAGCCACGCCAGTGAAGGTCCCGCAGGTCCCGCAGCCCAGCACGACGGCATCGACTTTTCCACCCATCTGTTCGAAAAGTTCCACCGCGGTGGTTTCGTAGTGATAGTCGGGGTTCGCCATGTTCTCAAACTGCCCGGCCATGAATGCACTGCGATCGCCGGCGACAAGCGCTTTGGCACGGCGGATCGCGCCCTGCATGCCCTCCTCGTCCGGTGTGCGTTCCACCTGCGCTCCCAGCGCCTGCATGATGGTTACTTTTTCCTGGGAGAAATTCTCCGGAACGAACAGCTTCACTTTGTAGCCCCGATTCACTCCGATCAACGCCAGCCCGATTCCGGTGTTGCCCGCAGTGGCTTCGACGATCGTTCCGCCGGGCGCGAGTTTACCTTCCTGCTCAGCCCTGCGGATGATTCCGATGGCAGCGCGGTCTTTCACACTGCCTCCTGGATTCAAGTATTCAAGCTTGGCGAGAATGTCGGCCGAACCGGCGGGAACCAGCCGCTTCAAACGAAGAAGTGGCGTTCCCCCGACCAGATCCGTAATGTCGTCGGCGACGCCCAGATGAGAAACTTCAGGGTTTTTCAGGTGCACGCTACAGGTTAAGGGGAGAGATCGGAATCGTCAATGGAACCGAAATCAGGTTTTGAATGGCGGGTCAACCGCAGTCACCAGGAGTTTCTATTTCGCGCCCGAGGCTGCCGTCTGCGGGCCTGCGTAGTAGCCGCTCTTGGTTCGGACAGCGAGTTTGCTGTGTCCTTTGGCTTTGGCCTCCACCCGGATGGTGCGGAAGCCGCCGCTGGCTCTGGGATTTGTTGGCTTGTAGCCAATCGTGTACTGATTGCGGATGTCGTGCGCCACCTGCCGGCTGATCTCATCCACCTGGTCGAGAGTCCCGGGGAAAAATGCTAACCCTCCCGTGCGTTGCGCTATGATTTCCAGCGCCCTCCGCGCGCGCTTGGGGTGCTCTTCATCGCCGAGAATCCCGATCGCGTATACCGACGGACTGTTCTCCCCCTGTAACCGCTTCACCGTTTCCTCAAGGTTTTCGCGGCTGGCGTTGTCTTCTCCGTCGGTCACGACGAACAAGACTTTCCGCTCCAACCTTGCGTTTAACCTGAGCTGATCGGCGGAGGCCAACAAGGCGTCATAGAGCGCTGTTCCGCCCCTGGCATCTATTTTTTCCAGCGCCTCTTTCAGTTTCAGCAGGTCATTGGTGAAATCCTGGTCGAGATAATATTCGTCGTTGAAATTCACGACGAACACTTCATCCTGCGCGTTGCTTGCCCGCACTAGGTTCAGCGCTGCCTGGTTCACCTTGGAGCGCTTTTCGCGCATGGAACCGGAATTGTCGATGACGATTCCCATGGCTACCGGAATGTCTTCATGGCGGAACGAAATAATGTTCTGCGGTTTTCCGTCCTCAAATACGGAGAACGCGTCCCGGTCAAGATCGGTCACAATATGCTGCTTATCGTCCACCACCGTGGCGTGGACCAAGACTTCGTCGACGTTCTTGCGAATGACGTAGGTTCCGGTGTCGTCGGGGGATTGCTGGCTCGGTGCGGCAGGCGCCGAAGCCGCGCCTGACTGGGGCTGAGAAGGTTGCGAGGGGGCCGGCTGGGGTTGAACGGGTTGGGACTGGGCTGGCTGAGACTGGATACTCTCAGTCTGAAGCTGCGAAGCCTTCCATGCCGCGTAGCCGGCGAAAGGTTGTGCCAGCAGAACGACGGCGCTGACCCATAGCGCACAAGTTAGAACGAGTCGGAAGCTTCCGGCCCGGTTATTCCTGGGGCCCGTAATATCCGGTCCTGGCATACACTCGGAGTGGCGGCAATCCTTTCGGCGGCAGTAACTTCACTTTAATCTTACGCCATTTGCCGTCGCGCACGACTACGGTAGGACGGTACCCCAGCACATACTGATTGCGCAGCTCGATCCCGATCTTGGTGGCCACGTCGGCCAGGTCGTTTGGATTCTCCACGGTAAACGCCCGCCCACCGGTGAGTTCGGCGATCTCGCCCAGCAGTTCTGGGCCCAGACGTTCTTCCGTGGTTTGAAAATACCGGTCGTAAATGCCGATGGCGTATACCATCACGTCGGCTTCTTTCACCAGCGCCTTGATTTCGTTCTCGGTGTAGCGGCTGTGATTGTCGCCGCCATCGGAGATGATGAGGAGGGCCTTCTTGGGATACTTGGCCTCCCTCATCTTGCTGACTCCCATGTAAATGGCATCAAGCAGCGCCGTCCGCCTGCGCGGCACGGTGAACACCAGCTTGCCCTGAATGTCGTCGACGGAACTAGTGAAATCGTTGACCACCTCGGGCTCGTCGGAGAATGCGATCATGAAGAATTCATCTTGAGGGTTGGCGGTCTTGAAAAATTCCACCACCGCATCCTTCGCGCGGTCCATCTTGCTGCTCATGCTCCCGCTGGAATCGAAGATTACCCCCAGGGAGACTGGTGCGTCCTCGCTGGAGAAAGACTTGATCTCCTGGGGCGCGCTGCCTTCGAAAAGTTGGAAGTTTTGCTTCTCCAACCCCGTCACCAGCCGGTTCATGGGATCGGTGATCGTGACCGGAACCAGGACCAAATCTACAGCAACTTTCAAGGGGCGCACGCGAGTATTCAGCGTCGGGGAGACCATGCTCTGCGTGGCGACTTCTTCGGTTTTGCTTTTTTCTGCTTGGCGGGGTTGGATATGGACATCGTTGACGTCCGCTTGCCCGAAGGCAACCACCGGGCAGCAGCCTGCGGCGAGGGCGAGAAGCAATATCAGGAGGCAGGGCAAAGACGCGACTCCGCTTCGCGCTTGACTCCGAACTAGACTCTGAACTTGACTCCGAACTTGGGCCTTAGGGCGAGAGAGCCGGCGCCCATCCAGGAGGGCCATAAGCACCTCATTTGGCCGCGATAGTATCACAGCTTTGCGCAGGGGGTCCCTGTTATTTTTGTCAAAAGTTAGTGACAATCGGGAATCGGCGGCCCATTCCGGGCGACCCGTTCCGGTCCTGGCGGAGCGCGGAACCGGAAGCCCATAGCCACCTTGCTACAATCAAGAGTTTCCATGGCTGACATTCATCCCTTTCGCGCGTTTCGGTACGATCCTCAGCGGGTGTCCCCTGCGCAAGTCGTGACTCAACCGTATGACAAGATCACTGGCGCGATGCAGGATCGTTATTACGCAGCCAGCCCGCAAAACCTCGTCCGCATCATTCTTGGACGGCGGAAAAAGAATGACAATGCAGTGAACAATGTATATTCCAGGGCTGCGGGGTACTTTCGCGACTGGCGCGAGCAAGGCATTCTGCGCCAGGATTCCCAGCCTTCAATTTATGTGTACTCCCAGAGCTTTACTCTACCCGGTTCGAGCAGGGAACTGGAGCGCCGCGGTTTTATTGCTTTAGGCCGGATCGAGGACTATTCTGCCGGCGTCGTCTTCCGCCACGAGCAAACCCTGGCCAAGCCCAAGGCGGACCGTCTCGACTTGCTGCGCGCCACCCGCGCCCATTTTGGACAAATCTTCGTTGTCTATGAGGATTCAGGCCAGGTCGAATCGCTGCTCGCCATCGATGCCGATCCGGACACTTCAGTTGAGGATGAGCATGGTGTGGTTCACCGAGTGTGGCAAGTTTCGGATCCAGGCCTGATCAATTCAGTACGAACCGCGATGACTAACAAGAGGCTAATCATCGCCGACGGCCACCACCGTTACGAAACCGCCCTCACTTACCGCAACGAACGGCGTGCCGCCGATTCCTCCTCATCGGCCTCCGGTCCTGGAGCGTCGCCGTATGAGTTCGTCATGATGACTTTTGTCAACATGAACAGCCCCGGTCTGCTCATCCTGCCGACGCATCGGCTGGTTCACGGCCTCGCGTCTTTCTCGGACGAAAGATTCCGTAATTCCGCCCGCGCCTTCTTCGACATCGATGAGATCGATGCTGCGCTTGATGCGCGCAGCGCCAGTGTCATCCTCCGAGAGTCCGGGCGGGTTGGGACTTCTATCCTCGCAGTCACCGCCAACCGAGCCTTCCTGCTGCACCATCCCAATCCGAACGCTGAGCAAATCTTCGCAGGCCTGTCGCTCCGCCAGGAGGCGCTCGATGTAGTGCAACTCCATAAGTGCTTGCTCGAGAGAGTCCTGAACCTTTCGGAGGAATCCATCCGCAACCAGGAGAATATCTCCTACGTGCGCGACGCAGGCGAAGCTTTGTCGCAGGTACGGGCCGCAGGCGGCTCTCGTGCCAATATTGCTTTTCTCATGAATCCCTGCCGGATGACGCAGGTGCGTGACATTGCCTTTGCGGGCGAGGTTATGCCCCAGAAATCTACCGACTTCTACCCCAAGCTCCTCAGTGGATTGACGGTCTATGCTCTCGAATAAAGGCTGGATTAGCGACCGGTGCGCTAGCGAGCAATCAATTCGGCGATATCGCTGCGGCGGAGGCGGGATCCTCTTGTTCTTGGCAGTCTTGCTGGCTTCCGGCGCTGGTCCAGAAAAACATCTTTCCGTTTACTCGACGGCAGCCAACTATTCTGTCCCCATCGTGCAGCGGCAAGGGCACGAGTACATCGGCTTGCTGGAGCTACTGGATCCACTCGGAACGGTCAGCGCAAAGGTTGATCCTCCGCGCTGGCACATACACTACAACAACATCCTCGGCGAATTCACCGTGGGCAAAACCCACGCGCGGGTTCAGGGAAGAGACAGCGACCTGTCGGGAAAGTTTCTTATGGAAAACGGACGCGGCCTCGTCCCCGTGGCCGCTCTCGGTTCTCTCCTGCCACGTTTTCTGGGCGGGCCTGCAACTCTGCACCAGGAGTCTGGCCGCCTTTTTATCGGTAACATCGCGACTCACTTCACGGCCTCGGTATCCCCGGACGATCCTTCGCATCTGGTCTTTCACTTCACCGCACCCGTCAATCCGTCGGTCGCCGCCGAACCCGGCAAACTGCGCATGACGTTCCGCCGCGAGCCGGTGGCAGCGCCTGCATCTCCCACACTTACCTTCGGCAGCAAGACCATACCCGAAGCCACGTATTCCGAGATCAACGGCGCAGCCCAGATCACCGTGACCACTACGGTTCCGCTGCTCGCCAGTTTCAGCTCAGATGGAAAAATCATCACCCTCGCGCCTCCAAAATCTCAAACGGCGGCAACAGCGCCTGGAGCCGGTGGTCCTGCGCCCACTGAACCCGCAGCGACTTCAGCTGGAGCGCCCGCGACCCCTGCGCCGGCACCCGCCCCGCCGGAAAATAGCCCGGTCACCCAACCGCCTGCGGCACGACCGTCGAATTCGGGTGCACGCCGTTACTTCGTCGTTGTGGACGCGAGCCACGGTGGCAATGATCGCGGAGAAGCCCTCGGTGCCACGCTCGCCGAAAAGGATCTTACCGTTGCGTTCGCCCGCCGTCTGCGCCAGGAACTCGAGAATCGCGGAATCCCGACCCTCGTCTTGCGCGACTCTGACGCCAACCTGTCGCTCGACGATCGCGCTTATTACGCCAACACCACCCACGCGGCCATTTACGTAGCCCTGCATGCCGCGTCCAACGGCCACGGCGTTCGCCTTTATACCGCGTTGCTTCCTTACGGTGGCGCGGACGACCGCGGTCCCTTTCGTTCCTGGACGACCGCGCAGTCCTCTTCCATCGCCCTCAGTCAAGCTGCCGCTGCGAGTGTTGCGGCAGAACTGAAGAGGCAGCAGGTTGCCGTCCGCACTCTGACCGCGCCACTCCGACCGTTGAATAACATCGTCGCCGCAGCGATTGCAGTCGAGGTTGCCCCAACGGCGTCCGATGTTTCGCAACTCACATCGCCGGACTACCAGCAACTTGTTGCCGGCGCCGTAGCCAACGGAATCTTCGCCATTCGCGCGCAGCTCGGAGCGGCGCCATGATGGGACGGGAAATGATGGGGCAACGAGACATTGGAGAGAGAATGGCAGGGCAAACAGCGATTGAGCAGAAGAGGATGCGACAACCATGATTCCACGCCATCTGTTCATCGGGGTCTCGGTCTTGGTGGTGGCTGTGCTCGGCATGAGCCTCTACGCGTGGCGCATGCGGGGGCGCGTGGCCGCCGGTCCCGCTGGCTCCATCGACGTTCGTCCGGTTGGGCCGCCCGTGGCCGGAGCCACCGAGCAAGTAACGCTGTTTGTCGCGTACGACGACAGCGGCGTGCTCCATGCGCAGTCCGCCCGCATTCCGCTGCCATCGGTTCGCCAACAACGCGCTGAAGAATTACTCCGTTCGCTGCTGGCCTTATATATGGACAAGTCCTCGCCCCATCCTTTGCCTCAGGGTGCCGACATCCGCAGCGTGTATCTGGTCGATCCCGGACTCGCCGTCATCGACATCAATGCTGCTTTCGCCGACGGCCACCGCTCCGGTGTGCTCTCCGAAGAACTGACTGTTGCGTCTCTGATCCAGACGCTGGCCGCCAACCTTCCTGGGATTCTTGAGGTGAAAATCCTGGTGGAAGGCAAGCAGCGCGAGACTCTGGCCGGCCACGCCGATCTATCCGGCTTTTTCGACGTCTCGGCCGTCAATCAGATGAGTTCGCTACTGCAATCGAGCCAGTAGGCTCTCAGCCGGGTAGGAGTCATTCGCCGAATTCTCCGGCAGAGACAGACTCGGCTATCCATTGCAGATAGGCGGGCGATCCGTCTTCAATCGTCAGGGAGATGCACTCTGGAAGTTCGTAGGAGTGAAGTTCTGCGATTGCCTCGCGCACTTGACCGAAGGCGGCGGCCGTTGTCTTAACTATCAAAAGCCATTCGCGAGCCTCTTCTACCTTGCCTTGCCAGCGGTAGATGGATGCAATCTGAGGAACGATGTTGACGCACGCGGCCAGGCGGCTTTGGACCAGGTGGCGCGCGATCTTGCCGGCTTCTTCTTCCGAGGCGGCGGCGGTTAGGACAATGCGTTTATCGGTCATATAGAAGCGGGCGTCGCTACGAGATGTTCAGAAGTCAGACGCAGTTGAGAGGGTAGCATTCTAAAGCCCGCTTCGAGAACGGAAGGTGGATGCGCGATCGATTGAAGGATTGAATGTAACCAACTTGGTTCGCGCACCCCGAGCGCGCGAACTTCCGCTTGACGCCTGAGGTGAAGGAGAAGTTCACTGAGAAGCCGGGGTTTGATCCGCGGAAGTTTCGTGGTGAGGTTCAGCGGGGCGGCTAAAACGATGGATTTTCGAGTAAAGGGCATTTCAAGAATTCGACGATTTCCCAGTCCTCAGGACGGGTTGCGGGCAATGGCCGAAAGGGCGCCAGAGGCCGAGGCGCTGGCGGCGTCCTGGATGTTGAGGGTGCGGCCACTGGCGATGCGACTCTACCTGTTGCGGAGACGAATTGCGACCGTCACGGTTGCGGTGCTTGCCGGATTGCTGTTGGTGCACGTTATGTTTGGCGCGAATGGCATGATCGTCTACAAACAGAAGCGGACAGAATACGAATCGCTGAAAAGGCGAATCGCGCTGGAACAACAGGAAAACGAACTCTACAGCCAGCAGATTCAGGGATTGAAGACGGACGAGAAAGCGATCGAGAAAGAAGCGCGCGAGCAGTTGCGCTATGCGCGTCCCGGGGAATACGTGTACGTCCCCCCGGCTCCGGCAAACCCGCTACCACCAGCCACTCACTCGGCGAAGAAGTAACGCCGCCCTGCAGTGTTGTTGGAACTCTTTTCTCTTTACAAACGTGTGACATTCGCAGAGTTTCCCTGTGGTATAGTTCGGGCGTTGATTGGCGGGCGGTGGTGTTGAGTTGCTGCCGGACGTACGATTGAAATTTGTACTATAACTGCGGCTTGGGGCCGCGAGCGGAACATCAAAAAAGGAGAAAACCGGCCATGAGAAAAGTTCTAGTGCTATGTCTTGCGAGTTGTTTCGTGTTCGCCCTGACGGCTTTGGCGTTTGATGATATGGGGAAGAGCACGACGGTCAACGGGTGGATTACGGACGCGAAATGCGGCGCGAAGGGCGCCAACGCCGGGGCTGAGGCGTGCACTAAGAAATGCGCCGCCGCGGGCGAGAAGTTGGTAGTCGTGACCGACGGCGATTCGAAGGTTTTGGCCGTGGATAATCAAGACGCTGTTACGGGTCACGCCGGACACCACGTCGCCGTGACTGGAACCGTGAGTAAGGATTCGATTCACGTGAACAGCGTGAAAATGCTGTAAGGAAAATTTGGGAGTCATTAGGGCGGCTGCGGCCGCCCTTTTGTCTTTGCAGTCGCTTTTTCGGAGTCGAGACCGGCAGCGGGACGCTGCCGGGACGCCGGCGCTACGCTACTTTACTACGCCTTCGAGCGGAGAACTGGCCGTGGCGTAGAGCCTTTTCGGCATGGGGCCTGACAAGTAGGCCTGGCGTCCAGCTAGCACGGCGTGATGCATGGCTTCGGCCATGAGCACGGGATCTTGTGCGGCAGCAATGCCCGTGTTCATGAGGACAGCATCGGCGCCCAGTTCCATGGCAATGGCGGCGTCGGATGCGGTTCCCACACCGGCGTCCACAATCAGCGGCACGCCCGTGATCATTTCGCGGAGGATGCGGATGTGGGCCTGATTTTGAATGCCCATGCCGCTTCCGATGGGCGCGCCGAGCGGCATCACGGCGGCTGCGCCGGCTTCGACCAGACGTTTGGCGTAGACAATGTCGTCAGAGGTGTAGGGCAGGACGGTGAAGCCTTCGCTCACGAGCACGCGCGTGGCTTCGAGCGTGGCTTGGACGTCTGGATATAACGTGGCCTGGTCGCCGATCACTTCGAGTTTCACCCAGTCCGAGAGGCCGACTTCGCGGCCGAGGCGCGCCGCACGGATGGCCTCGTCCGCGGTGTAGCAGCCGGCGGTGTTGGGCAAGAGAAAATATTTCTTGGAATCGATGTAGTCGAGCAGGGATTCCTTGCTGCGGTCGAGGTTTACCCGACGGACGGCGACTGTCACCATCTCGGCGCCGCTGGCCTCGAGAGCGCGGGCGGTTTCCTGGAAGGACTTGTATTTTCCCGTGCCGACGATCAGGCGGGAGCGAAAGGAGCGGCCGGCGATGATAAGGGGATCGATCATGGTTACATTGTAATCAAAATCGGCGCGGGGAACAGCGGTGTGTGGCTACGACTTATTGGCGGAGAGGAAAACAGATTCTTCAGCGGCTGCACCTTCGAAATGACAAGACTAGGTCGTGGCCGTCGCTTCCGCCTCGGCGTAGAGTTCGTCGATCTGGCGGCGATAGCGCTCTCCGATTACGCGGCGGCGCAGTTTCATCGTGGGAGTAAGAGCGCCGTTGTCGCAAGTGAATTCGTCGGGGACGAGCAAGACACGTTTCAGTTTCTCAAATCTCGCGAGGTTCTGGTTTACTTCATGCACAATCCCTTCATAAAGAGCCTGGACGGTTGAGTTGCAGATAAGTTCGGCGCGCGAAGAAAAGGCGATGCCGTTGGTGCGGGCCCAGTCTTCGAGGGCCAGGAAGTTGGGCGAGATGATAACAAAGGCAAACTTGCGCTTGTCGCCGATGATGGCGGCAGTTCCGACCAGGGGATTGAGCTTCAAAGAATTTTCAATGGGCTGCGGAGCGATGAATTTGCCACCGGATGTCTTGATGAGGTCTTTCTTGCGATCGGTGACCGAGAGATACCCGTCGGCGTCGATCTGGCCGATGTCTCCGGTCTTGAACCAGCCGTCCTGGAAGGCATTCTGGGTTTCTTCGGGATGGTTCCAGTATCCCTTGAACACGGAGGGGCCACGCACCAGGATTTCGCCATCTGCGGCAATTCGCACTTCAACGTTGGGGAGGGTCTTGCCGACCGTACCGATGCGATGGTTGACAGGCGTGTTGACGGCGATTACTGGCGAAGTTTCGGTTAGGCCATAGCCTTCGTGAATGCGGATACCGACGGTGGCAAACCATTCCGCTAGTTCGCGGCCCAGAGGCGCGCCGCCGGAGATAAAAGTTTCGACACGGCCGCCCAGACCTTCGCGGATCTTCGAGAAAACCAGTTGGTTCGCCAGCTTCCAGTTAGCGGCGGTTGGAATTTGTCCGGCAAGAATTGCGGGCTTGTTGGTGCGGCCAACGGAGAGCGCCCAGCGGTAGATCGCCCGCTTGGCAATTCCGTGAGCTTTCATTTCCGCCTTGGCATAGATTTTTTCGTAGACTCTGGGCACGGACACGCACAAGGAGGGACGTACTTCCAGGAAGGTTTCGGTGAGGTTCTCCATGAAGGGGCAATAGGCGAGAGTCACACCGTGGTAAAGCAGGGAAAAATCCACATGGCGAGCCGTGACGTGTGAAAGAGGAAGAAACGAAATGCTGAGCAGCCCGGGGTGCATATCGAAGCCGAGCAGGGAGCAATTAATGTTTGAAGCAATGTTGCCATGGCTCAGCATCACGCCCTTGGAAACTCCCGTGGTGCCGGACGTATAGATGATGGTGGCCAGGTCGTCGGGCTGGATGGAGCGGGCGAATGATTCAGTCTGCGGGTCGAGGGTGCTGGGGCCCCGGGACATGAACTCATCCATGAGCGCGCACGATGCGGCGAGATTGCTCGGGATTTGCACGTGGTCCATGACTACGATTCTCTTGATTTGCGTCTGCGGGAGAATCGTCTGGATCTTGCGCAGTTGAAGATCAGTGGAGACGAAGACGACACTCGCGCCAGAATCGCGCAGGGTGTAAGCGGTTTGCTCCGGGGTCAGCGTCGAGTAAACGGGAACGGTCACGCCGCCAAGCAGCAGGATGGCGAAGTCGACGGTGGACCATTCCGGCCGATTCTCGCTGAGAATGGCGATCCGGTCGCCTTTCTGGATCCCCCACCTCTGCAGTGCGCGGACGGTTCCGGCGACGTTGCGGCGGAAGTCCCCGGAGGAGATGGGCAGCCACTTTCCCGCTTCCCGGTAGAGCATGGCGCGGTCGAGACTGCGCTCGGTGGCGGCAAAGAAAATGTCGTTGAGCGTGGTGAGAGGCATCGGGGGTGATGGTCTGAATTTGAATTTACTGGTTTGTGACTGCTTTCGGCAATGCGAAAGGTGGGGGAGCAGGGTACTGATGGGTGGCTGCGTTGTGCCGGAACGCCAGGCCGCCTCGCTCAGGGCTAAACCTCCGAGGCGGTTGTGGCAGGCGTTCGGCTTTCAGGCAGCCGGAAGTTCGAAGGAGAATACCGAGCCGCGGCCGAGCTGGCTGGTTACGCTGACGCTACCGTTGTGCGCTTCCACGATGGCCTTGGCGATGGCCAATCCCATGCCTGTCCCTTGCACGCTATAGCGCTGGTCGCGGCCGCGGTAGAACTTGTCAAAGACCAGCGACTGTTCGAAGTCGTCGATGCCGTGGCCGTGGTCGGTGACGCTGGTGACGATGCGGTCTCCTTTCTGTTCGGCGGTGATGGTTATGGGCGAAGCCGGGGGAGAATACTTGGCGGCGTTTTCCAGCAATTGTTTCAGCACTTCAGCGATGCGGTCGGGATCCACACGAACTTTGGGCAGTGACGCCGGCACGTGAACCTCCAGCGGATGCTGGCCGATGAACGTTCGGCTTTCTTCCACAGCGGACTCGATCACGGCGGCGATATCAACGGCGGCCATGTGCAGTTCGACCTTGTGGGCATCGAGCTGAGCCATCTCCGTCGCTTCACCGACCAAACGGTCGAGGCGATCGGTTTCCTCGTTGATTACCGTCAGTAGCTCGCGCTGCTGCGCCTCGTCGAGGTTGTATTCCGAGAGCAGACCTGTGACGGCCGCCTTGATGCCGGTGAGTGGTGTGCGCAGCTCGTGAGTTACAGAATCGAGCAAGACGGCGCGCAGGTTTTCGCTCTGGTGCGCGGCTTCGGTCTGGGAGAGCTTCTCGATGGCCCCGGCGCGTTCGATCGCAATTCCGATCATGCTGCCCAGGGCTTCGAGAGTAGCGCGCGAGAGGGCCGGTCCGGCAATGCCAACGGCTCCCGTGGTGCGCGTTCCTAGGTGCAGAGGAGTGAGGGAAATTCCGCGCTGGGAATCGATGACCGGCTCACCCCGCGAGCTGACCATCTGAAGGTCCTGCAGAGCCAGAGACGTGGCTTTGGGATCGGTGCGGTAAACCTGTTGCGAGCTGAGCAAATAGATGGCGGCAGCCTTGGCGCCGAATCCGTCGCAGACGTAGGCGGGAATCGCATTCAGCAGCTCGGCTACGTTGTCGGTGGCGAGCAGGCGCTGGCTGAAGCTGTAGAGACGTTCGACGTCGCGGCGGCGCTGGTTGGCATCGGCGGCTTGGCGGCGGGCGCGGTCGGCGAGTTGGCTGGCGATGCCCGCGGTCACGAGAAAGGCGAACAGCGCCACCCAGTTCTGCGGGTCGGCGACGGTTAAGGTTCCGATGGGGGGAAGAAAATAATAGTTGAAAGCGAGGGTGGCAATCAGCGCGAGAAAAACCGAGAAGCGAAATCCCCAGTAGGCTGCCACCCAGAGCACCATCAGCAGGAATGTTAGGGCTACCGTGGTTGGGTTTACGTGGATGAGGCGCCCATAAACCTGAACCACGAGTTCAGTGGCCACGAGGCAGGCGGCGTAGCGGAGCAGGTGCTGTGGCCAGCGGGCTTTCACGGGCACGATTGTAACGGAATCAAGGTTTCAAAGTTTCAACGTTTCAGAGTTTCAAGGCGCGGAGTAGGTTTTGAAACCTTGAAACTATGAAACCTTGAAACCTGCTCCGCGTCCGGATTCGACAATTTCTGCTCTGGCGTGGAGAATAACGGCGATGCCCAAGACTCCCGAAGAGTGGCTTCAGGAAGTGGACACGGCCCAGCGGCCGGCAGTGTTCAAGCTGTTTCTGGGCTACGCCCCAGGCGTCGGAAAAACCTATGCCATGTTGAGCGAAGGCGTGCGGCGGGCGAGCCGTGGCGAAGAAGTGGTGATCGGCGTTGTGGAAACTCACGGACGCAAGCCGATTGTGGAGCTTTCTTCGCGGCTGGAGGCCGTTCCGCGCAAGAAGCTGGAATACAAGTCGACCATTTTCGAAGAGATGGATGTGGACGCCATTCTGGCGCGCAAGCCGCACGTTGTGCTGGTGGATGAACTGGCCCACACGAACATTGAAGGCAGCAAGCATGCCAAGCGTTATGAAGATGTGTTTGAACTGCTCGATGCTGGCATCGACGTTCTTTCCACTTTGAACGTGCAGCATATCGAGAGCCTGTCGCCAACGATCCGCAGCCTGACCGGCGTGCAGGTGCGGGAAACGGTGCCGGACTGGGTGATCCGGCGCGCGGGCGAGATTGTGATGGCGGATCTTACGCCGCAGGCTCTGCAGACGCGCATGAAGCGCGGGGATATTTATCCGCTGGAACGGGTGGAGCGGGCGCTCGCAAACTTTTTCCGGAACACCAATCTGGTTGCCTTGCGCGAACTGGCCTTGCGACAGGTGACGCAGGCGGTCGATCGCACGCTCTCGGAACTCAAGAATGAAGATGGGCAGCTACTGCAGGTGCGGGAGCGGATTGCGGTGTGCTTCAGCTCGAATCCGGCGGCGCAGTACTTGATAGCGCGGGGGGCGCGCATGGCCCAGGCCATGGATGGCGACCTGTATGCGTTTTACGTCGACACGGGCGCAGACGAGAGCGATGAGAACCAGCGTACGCTGGCTGACAATATCCGATTCGCCGAGAGTGTAGGGGCGAAAGTGGTGAAGAGCGAGGGCAAGATCGTCGCGGAAAAGGTGGCGGAATTCGTCCGCGAGAATCACATTACGCAGGTGGTCTTCGGGCGGTCAGCAACCAAGGGCTGGAAGAGATATTTCTATCTATCGGCCATTCACAAGTTTCTGCGCGAAAGCCCCTCGGTGGACGTGCACATCGTGACCCAGGAAATGCGGTGAGCGGGATCGACGAGAAGACGAGAAGAAGATGACAAACGAGCACCGGCGGATACTGGTCGTGGATGACGAACCGCAGATCACACGCGTGCTGCGCACGACACTCACGGCGCAGGGGTACGACATCCGCGTGGCCAACGACGGGGAGATGGCGCTGGAGTTGATGAAGAACTGGACGCCGCACGTAGTCGTGACGGACCTCGCCATGCCGAATCTCGATGGCGTAGGCCTGTGCCGGCAAGTTCGGCAGATCTCGCAGGTGCCGATTATCGTGCTCTCGGTGCGCGGTCAGGATCGCACGAAGGTGGAAGCGCTGGATGCAGGCGCCGATGACTATGTGACCAAGCCGTTCAGCATGAATGAATTGCTGGCGCGAATCCGGGCGCAGTTGCGGAGGACTCCGGCCGTCGAGGAACAGCCCAGCGTAATTACCGCGGGAGACTTTTCCATTGACGTGGATGCGCGGTCGGTTAAGGTTGCGGGGCATGAAGTTCATCTCACGCCGAAAGAATTCGACTTGCTGCTTTATCTGGCGCGGCGTCCGGGCAAAGTGGTGACGCACCGCACGCTGCTGGCCGCCATCTGGGGCGCGAATAGCGTCGAACAGCCGGAATACCTGCGCGTCTTTGTCGGGCAGTTGCGCAAGAAGATTGAGACTGATCCGTCCTCGCCGAGATACCTGCTTACCGAGCCCTGGGTGGGGTACCGGTTTGAACCCGGGTCATAAGACCTTGCTTTCGTTGATCTTCCTGTCTTCCACCTTTACGAACATTTTATGGAGCCTTTATTCGGGCTTTGTGCGATTCCGTGTCCAATCGTTGTGGGCCGAAAAAGGTCCCCGGCAAACGTCACGGGACACGGAGATCAAGCGTATGTGGATTCATGAAGTAGCACCAGAACGGTTGGCAGAGCTTTTCCATCATTATCATCAGGCATTGACGCCGGAGATGGCTGGCAAGGGCAGTGAACGCTGCAATTCATGGAAAGAAGTTGCCCCGCAGGAAAAGAACCGGTTGGTCGCGGCGGCCCGCCTGGCGCTCCTTGAACTGGAGTCGATGACCATCGACCGGGCAAACTCGCGGCAGTATTTTGCCCAGCCGGGGGAAGCGGAGTGGGGCTGCTGAACGCAATTCGGCGCGTAAGCATCTGCGTGCGAACTTCGTCGTGAGTCGGTTCACGGGGTGGCAGGATTTCCGCCGCTTTGGAAAGGGATGTACGCCTTTACGAATTCCTTAGGAATTCCTTAACTCCCCTTTACACCTGAAGTGCTCTACTAAAATGTTTGCGCGAGAGTCCGGCGCGACGGCGCAGGAGGCGGGAGTATGTGGGCAACGTGGGTAGTTGCAGCCATAGCTCTGGCGGCGACCGCGTTCATGGTCAGGTTTCTGATGGCCCTGCTGCGTGAGAGTTCATCTTCGGTCTGCCGCTGGGTCGTGCCGGTCCGCCTGGAAGCGGAGAAAGAGCGAAGCCCTAAAGTTCGGCGCGGCATCTGTTTTGATGACACTTACCGCGTGACCGGGAGCGGCTGCGGCCACTCCCGCTTGCAATTAATGGAGGACGAATATGCTGAAGAAAAAGGCACCTCGGGTCTTATTGCTTTCACCGTTCGCCCTGTTCCTGACAGCGTGGTGTGGCGGGCAATCCAGCCAGGCCGTGGTGACGCCTTCCGCGGACGGCGGCCCTAGCTCGCCTGCTCTGACCGAACAGCAGGAAATGCGTGAAGAATTGAAGGCCCTGCGAGCGGAAGTGGATCGCTTGCGCACGGAGGTTGAGCAGGGCAGGAACTCGGCCCCAGCCCACGATCGCAGTGAGGCGTCTCCGGCAGGAGTGAAGACTGGCCCCGGGCCAAGCGTTCCCGCCGTCACCGCGATGAACCTTGCCGGCCCGGCCGCTGCCACCGCCGCCGCTCCTTTAAGTGGCGGGATGACGGGGTGGTTGGCGGCGCCCTCGAGTCCGTCTTCTCCGAATCAATCTTCCGAAGCCGCACCTCTGAAAAAACAAAAAATCGATCCTTTTTCCGATTGGGACTGGACATGGCTGAACGGTAACCCGCGCACGAAGGAAGCAGCTTTCGACTCGAAGTTCTTTACCCCGGAGATTCGCGCCGATGTTACCTATACCTACGACTTCAACAAACCGATAGACAACACGATCAGCGGGTCGAGCGAAATATTCCGCTCGAACGAGATTCAGTTGGAGCAGCTCGGCCTGGGCGGCGATTTCCATTACGACAACGTGCGCGCGCGGTTCATGACTCAGTTCGGGATGTATTCCGCAACGACACCACGTAATGACCCCAGTCCGGCGAAGGGTCAGTGGGATCTCGATACTGCCTATCGGTACCTGGCAGAGGCCTATGGCGGTTACCACATTAATGTATTGAACGGGATCAACGTGGACGCCGGCATTTTTCTCTCTTACATTGGCCTGTTCAGCTACTACAACTTTGACAACTGGGCCTATCAACCCTCGTATGTTTCCTCGAACACCCCGTGGTTCTTCAATGGATTGAGAGTTCAAATTTTCCCTAATCCTCACCTAAAGATCGAGCCCTGGCTGATTAATGGATGGCAATCGTACGGGTCGGCCAACTCGCGGAAAGGTCTGGGGGGACAGATTAAATGGACGCCGAGACCATGGGTGAACGTCATCTCCAATAATTACGGGTTAGGCCACGACGACCTTTACATCCCGAACCGGAGCCGCATCCACACCGACGACAGCCTTGAGATCAAGTACTACGATCAACCGGAGAAGTTTCTCGACAAAATGGCGTTCTCGTTCACAGGCGATCTGGGTTGCGAATTTGGCGGCACCGCAGGGCCCACAGTCACCGCAGGCAACCCGGGCTCGAGCGGCATCGTGAGCTGCCTCGGCAATAAGACGGGCGTGGACGGTATCCATCATAAGCAGAGCTTTGTCGGCTACATGCTCTACAATCGCACGTGGTTCAAGAAAGACCGATATGGATTGACGATTGGCGGCGGACAGATCAACAATCCCGGACGCTATCTGGTGCTGGACCCTCCCATCAACGGAGAGACGGCGGAGTCGGCGGCGATTAATGCGCCCTACTTTACTGGAAATCCCGGGGACCCATTCAAGGCTTGGGATTCGTCGATTACGTTTGACTACATGCCCCGGCAGTACATCACGTTCCGCTGGGAATACGATTATCGCCATGCCAGCGTGCCATACTGGTCGGGCCGTGGTGGAATCACGCCGCCGGGTTCGGGGGGAGCGCCATACACCAACAACGGATATCCCCAATTCTTTGCCTGCAACAACGGAAATTCCTCCTTGCAGGAGACCGAGCCCCTCGCGGTAACGGCCTGCGGGGCGCAAGGCAGCAGCGTTTGGTTCCCCGATCTGCGGCGAGATGAGCAGTTCATCGACATGGCCATCATGGTCAAGTTTTAGGGAATGGTGCGCGTGAGGGACCCGTCGTCCGCGAGCTAGCCACCCAAACTCGGACGGTGGAGTGAAAGGAATTTGGCATGCAAGACGTAATCTTCCTTGCTGTAACGATTCTGTTTTTCGCGGTGTCGCTGGCATATGTGGTTTTCTGCGAGCGCGTGCGTTGAGGCGGACATGAATTCTGAACCGGTCATCATGCTGATCATTTGCGCCGGGTTGCTGGTGTACCTGGTGTATGCCATGTTGCGTCCGGAGAAATTCTGATGACGGCGAACGGATGGCTGCAAATCTTCCTTCTGTTGCTGGTGGTCTTGCTGATCACGAAGCCGCTGGGCGGGTTCATGGCGCGGGTGTTCGGCCGGGAACGGACGTGGCTGGATCCCGTCATGCGGCCGGCGGAACGGATTCTTTACAAGCTTACGGGCGTGGACGAGAGCCACGAGATGGATTGGAAAGAATACGCGCTGGCGCTGCTCTTGTTCAGCGGGATTTCCATGATCCTGCTTTATGTGCTGCAACGGGTGCAGCAGTGGGCGTGGCTACCGTGGAATCCGCAAAAGCTGGGCGGCGTGTCACCGGCGCTGGCGTTCAACACAGCGGCTTCGTTTACGACCAACACGAACTGGCAGAATTATGTGCCTGAGACCACCATGAGCTACCTGACGCAGATGGTCGGTCTGGCTTATCACAACTGGGTTTCGGCGGCGGCGGGCATGGCGCTGGCCATTGCGTTCATCCGGGGCATCGCGCGGCGCGAGCAAAAGACGATCGGCAACTTTTGGGTTGATATGGTTCGAGGCACGCTGTGGATTCTTGCTCCCTTGTGCCTGGTGGGGGCATTGGTGCTCGTGTCGCAAGGTGTGGTGCAGAACCTGAAGCCTTATGACACCGTGCAACTCCTCGATCCCTACCAGACGCCGCAACTGGGCGCTGACGGAAAACCTGTGAACGGGCCTGACGGTAAGCCTGTGATGCAGACGGTGAGTCAGCAGGTGATCGCGCAAGGACCCACAGCTTCGCAAGAAATTATTAAGGAACTGGGGACGAACGGCGGCGGCTTTTTCAACGCGAACAGCGCGCATCCTTTTGAGAATCCCACGCCCTTCACGAACTTCCTGGAGATGTTCTGCATCCTGGCGATTCCGTCAGCGTTTACTTACACGTTGGGAAAGATGACGGGTTCGCCGCGACACGGATGGGCTGTGTGGGCGGCAATGGCTTTGCTGTTCCTGGCTGGAGTGAGCACGGCGTATTGGGCGGAGGCGCGAGGCAACCCTTTGGTTACGGCTGCCGCGCAGCATAGCTCGCAGCATCCTTCGTCAATTCCGCAATCTTCCGGCAACCTTGAAGGAAAAGAGGTGCGATTCGGAGTGGCGAACTCGGCGCTGTTCGCAACCGTCACCACGGACACGAGTTGCGGAGCGGTCAACTCGATGCATGACTCGTTCACACCTCTGGGCGGAATGGTTCCGCTGATCAACCTGATGCTGAGCGAGGTGATCTTCGGGGGCGTGGGTGCGGGGATGTATGGAATGCTCGTCTTCGTTATTCTTTCCGTCTTCATTGCTGGATTGATGGTGGGGCGCACGCCAGAGTATCTGGGGAAAAAGATCGAAGCCTACGATGTGAAGATGGCGATGCTGGTGGTACTGATCTTTCCGCTGGCGATTCTCGTGTTCACGGCGATCTCGGTTCTGTACAGCTTTGGCACTTCTGCCATATCGAATGCGGGGCCGCACGGATTCAGCCAGGTGCTTTATGCCTACACCTCGTCCGTGGCCAATAACGGTTCGGGTTTCAACGGGTTCAGCGGGAATACTCCCTGGTACAACACTTCGCTCGGCATCGCGATGCTGCTCGGGCGCTTCATGATGATTTTGCCCATGCTGGCGATCGCCGGCAATCTGGCGGGCAAGAAGCAAACTCCGGCGACGCTCGGCACTTTCCCAGTGACCGGACCGTTATTTACCGTTTTGCTGATCGGCGTGGTGGTGATTGTGGGCGCGCTGACATTCTTCCCGGCGCTCAGTCTGGGGCCAGTTCTCGAACACCTGCTGATGATGGCGGGCAAAACCTTTTAGGCGAGCTTTTTAGGTTAAACATGTCTAGGTCAAACATGGCAAGCAAGAAATCAAAGCGCAGTCTGTGGGACATGAAGATCGTGCGCCGTGCGGCGTGGGATTCGATAGTGAAGCTGCATCCCGTGACCATGATGCGCAATCCGGTGATGTTTGTGGTGGAAGTGGGCAGCGTCGTGACTACCGTGCTGCTCATTCTGGAGCGAATGCATGGGCAGCCGGGCTTCGGATTCAATCTGCAGATCACGCTGTGGCTGTGGTTCACGGTGTTGTTTGCCAACTTTGCCGAGGCCATGGCAGAAGGCCGCGGGAAGGCGCAGGCCGATGCGCTGCGGCGCGCGAAAGCCGAGACCATGGCGAACCGCTTGCTTCCCGACGGAAAGACGGAGACGGTTCCCGGTTCTAAATTGCGTTCGGGAGACATGTGTCTGGTGGAGGCGGGCGAGTTTGTCCCCGGCGATGGCGAGATTGTCGAAGGCGTAGCGTCGGTGGACGAGTCGGCGATCACGGGAGAGTCGGCGCCGGTGATTCGAGAAGCGGGCGGCGACCGCTCGGCGGTGACCGGCGGAACGCGCGTGCTCTCGGATTGGGTGAAGGTGAAGATCACTTCGAATCCCGGCGAGACCTTTCTCGATCGCATGATCGCCCTGGTGGAAGGCGCTGAGCGGCAAAAGACTCCGAATGAGATCGCTCTGAATATTCTGCTGGCGGGGCTAACGATTGTGTTTCTGCTGGCCGTAGTGACGTTGCAGCCGTTCGCGATTTACGCGGGTGCGCCGCAGACGGTGTTTGTGCTGGTTTCTTTATTGGTGTGCCTGATTCCGACGACCATCGGCGGATTGCTTTCTGCGATTGGCATCGCGGGTATGGATCGACTGGTGCAGCACAACGTTCTTGCGATGTCAGGGCGTGCGGTGGAAGCCGCGGGTGACGTGAATACCTTGTTGCTCGATAAAACCGGGACTATCACGCTGGGGAATCGCCAAGCTACGGAGTTCGTGACTGCGCCGGGTGTGACCGAGGCGATGCTGGCGGATTCTGCTCAGCTCTCTTCGCTGGCCGACGAGACTCCCGAGGGACGCTCGATTGTTGTATTGGCCAAAGAAAAGTATGGGTTGCGCGGACGCGAGGTGAGTTCGCACGGCGCCGAGTTTATCCCCTTCAGCGCAATGACTCGCATGTCGGGGGTCAACCTGGATGGGCGCGCGATCCGCAAAGGTGCAACCGATGCGGTTGCCAAGTATCTGGAAGACCAAGGCAGTTCGCTTCCTGCGGAAGTGCGCGCTGCCGTAGAAACGATCTCCCGCTCTGGAGGAACACCGCTGGTAGTGGCGGAGAATGGCCGCGCTCTGGGAGTGATTCAGCTAAAGGACATTGTGAAAGGCGGGATGCGGCAGCGTTTTGACCAACTGCGCGCGATGGGTATCAAGACGGTGATGATTACGGGGGATAATCCGTTGACCGCGGCGGCGATTGCGACGGAGGCCGGCGTGGATGACTTCCTGGCGCAGGCAACGCCGAAAGACAAGCTGGATTTGATTCGCCGCGAGCAGGGGCAGGGGAAGCTGGTTGCGATGACCGGCGACGGCACGAATGACGCGCCGGCTCTGGCGCAGGCCGATGTCGGCGTCGCCATGAACACAGGTACGCAGGCGGCGAAGGAAGCCGGCAATATGGTGGACCTGGATTCGAATCCGACGAAGCTGATTGAGATCGTAGAAATTGGTAAGCAGTTGCTGATGACTCGGGGTGCGCTGACCACGTTTTCGATCGCGAATGATGTGGCCAAGTATTTCGCCATCATTCCCGCAATGTTTGCCGGGACGTTTCCGGTTCTGCAGGCGCTCAACGTGATGCGGCTGGCGACGCCGCAATCGGCCATCTTGTCGGCGGTCATCTTTAACGCTCTGATCATCGTGGCGCTGATTCCCCTCGCGTTGCGTGGAGTGAAATACGTTCCGCAGGGAGCGGCGGTGCTGCTGCGCCGCAATCTGCTGGTCTACGGTTTAGGTGGAGTCATCGTGCCATTTATTGGGATCAAGCTGATCGATCTGCTGATTGTGCGGGCTGGGTTGGCTTAAAGGGCGATTGGCGTAGGGGCGACTATGAAGAAGAATCTGATCACAGCTGTGCTCATGACGCTGGTGACGACTGTGCTGTTCGGCCTGTTGTTTCCGCTCTTGGTTACGGGATTGGCGCAGATTTTGTTTCCCAAGCAAGCCAACGGCGATCTGGTGACGCGGAATGGCAAGGTCGTGGGATCGCGATTGATCGGGCAGTCATTCACTTCTCGGGGTTATTTCTATTCACGTCTATCCAGCGCCGGAACCGGATACGATGCCAGCAATTCCGGCGGATCGAATCTTGGGCCGACCAATCAGTCTCTCATTGCGCGGGTGCAGGGCGATGCTGATCGCTTGCAGGCGGAGAATCCGGCGGTGGCAATTCCCATGGATTTGCTGACGACGTCGGGCTCCGGACTCGATCCTCACATCTCGCCCGAGGCTGCGGAATTTCAGGTGCCGCGCATCGCAAGACAACGCGAACTGAGCGAAGATGTGGTTCGCGAAGCGATCAGGCAGCACACTGAGTCGCGGCAGTTCGGATTCCTGGGCGAGCCGCGGGTCAATGTTCTGGAATTGAATCTTACTTTGAATGAAATCTCTCCTAAGCCGGCAGTAACTCACTGAAGTTACTTTCGAAACCAATTTATTACCCCGCCTGACCTCGGCCAACCCTGGCCCCGAAAGACCATCCCCGCCAAGAAACTAAAGGTATCTGTCGTGTTAATAGGGGTATGGATACGATCGTCGCAAAGACGCTCGGAATCCATTGGGGAGCTTATGAAGAGAACAAGGCAGTCGTGGACTTGGGCACTGGTGCTGGTGAGTCTGGCATTCCTGTTACAGCCGCTCTGGGCAAGAGCGCAGGATGCGCCGGTGGTTCCTGACGCGCAACCCTCCCAGAACTCGCAAAACGATTCGCAGAATGCCAACGAGCAAGATCCTCCGAGCCGCGTAGCCCGGCTGAGTTTCATGGAGGGGTCGGTATCGTTTCAGCCGGGCGGTGAGAACGACTGGGTCACCGCCGAGCTCAATCGTCCGTTGGCGACGGGCGACAATCTTTGGGCGGATGAAAATTCGCGGGCTGAGCTGCACATTGGATCGACCGCGCTGCGCATGGGCCCTAAGACTGGTATTACGTTGCTCGAGGTCAGTGATCAGGCGGCGCAGATCCGTCTGGCGCAAGGGTCATTGATCGTCAAGGTGCGGCATGTGGACAACCAAGACTCGTATGAAATCGACACACCGAACGTGGCGTTTGTGGTGATGCAGCCCGGGGATTACCGCATGGATGTGGATGCAGACGGCAGCCGAACCGAAGTGACGGTGTGGCGCGGACGCGGCGAGGCCACCGGCGGGGGCAACACCTACACCATGGGCGCGAATCAGTACGCCAAATTTACCAGCAGCGAGAACGATCAATTGGAGTACAGCGCCGGAGACATTCCCAATCAGGACGGATTTGACAGCTGGGCGCAGGACCGCGACCAGAACGAAGATCGCTCTGATGCGGCAAACTACGTCTCGCGCGACATGACCGGATACGAAGACCTCGATCAGTATGGCGACTGGTCCTATGTTGCCGACTACGGCATGGTCTGGCGGCCGACCGCCCTGGTACCGGGCTGGGCGCCGTACCGCTACGGAAATTGGACTTGGGTGGCGCCGTGGGGCTGGACCTGGGTGGAGAATGAGCCCTGGGGATTCGCCCCCTTCCACTATGGACGCTGGGCATTTTCTGGAACTGGTTGGGTGTGGGTTCCGGGACCGAGCATGGTGAGGCCGGTCTACGCGCCCGCGCTGGTGAGTTGGGCCGGCGGTGGACCGGGATTTCATTTCTCGGCCGGGGTGGGAGTGGCGTGGTTCCCGCTGGCTCCGGGAGAAGTATTTATTCCGGGTTATCGCGTGAGTCGTGCGTACGTAAACAGCGTGAACGTCACCAACACGGCAGTGAATGTCACCAGAGTCACGAACGTCTACAACGCAGTGATCGTGAACCGGGACTTCAGCAACGTCACATATGCGAACCGGAATGTGAGTGGAGGCGTAACAGTTGTCTCGCGGGATACGTTCGTAAATGGCCGGTCCGTGGCGCGCAATGTGATGCCGGTTCCTTCGAAAGAGCTTGCAGCAGCGCCCGTCTCCAATGCGCTTGCGGTTGAGCCAGCTCGGAGCAGCGTATTCGGTGCGGGGAGGCCGGTGGCAAACAAGCCGCCAGCGGCGGTGATGAGTCGTCCGGTCGTGGCATTGCGTGCGCCGGCTCCCCTGCCGCGCTCGATTGGACCCGGGACGATCGGATCAGCCTCGGCGGGATCGGCGGCGGGACAAAACTCGATGGGACAATCGCTGGTCCGGCAGCAATCGCCGGGACGGCCGGTTCCGGTAACGCGCCCCATGCAATCACAGACGCAGTCCGGCTTCCATATGGTGGGAGTGACCGAGACGGAAGGCAGTCCGGCAAAAACACAGCCTCGCGTATGGGAGGAGCAAGGCACTGCAGCGCCGGAGCCGCAGACGAAGCAACAGAGCCCCGTGAACCGGAACGCGCAATCGTCCGCCTCGCGTCTGCCCCAGCAAGGGACACAACAGCGAATGCAGCAGGCGGCGCACTCCTCCACCCTGCCGGTTGCACCGGTACGAGCGACAAGTGAGCCTCAGGCGAAACCTGCGTCGCCGTCGCCGCAACGGCAGCAGACTCCGCAGCAGCAGGTTCCGCATCCACCCGCCGCTCCAAAGGCGGAGAGCGCACCTAAGAAGTGACATTGACGTGACCCGCCTGCATGCGGTCTGATAGGTTCGCATGCGATGCAAGTTGCCAGCGTGTCGAAGTGGAAGTAGAGAAAAAAGTTCAGCTGCCGGGAAGCGGGGTCACGACCCGCTCCCGGCCATTTATTTTTGACGATCCTGCCATGAGCGAGCCAATTAACTCCGAACAGAATCGTCCCGTAATTAACTGGATGGATGTGCTCTGGCTGCTGTTTCTGGCTGGACTGGCGGCACTGCCGCCGGTAGCGGAGATCCATAAACAGCTCACCCTACTCGCCATTGGAATCGTGCAGTTCAGCGAAGGCTGGCTGCTGGCACGGGCTCCGCGGCGCGGCGCCGCATATATCGTCCTGCTCAAGATTGCACTGGCGACTTTGCTCATCGATCACACGGGTGAGGTCGGGATCAACAGCACTTATTGGCCGATTTATTTTCTGCCGGCGGTTACGGCGGCAGAATACTTCAGTCCTGTATTGACGCTGTTGTGGACGGCGCTGACCTCTGCTGCGTACTGTTCGTACCTTTATCCTGCACTGCAGGATTACGAAATGACGAGAGAGGGTTACGGAATCCTTGCGATCCGCATCCTTTTCTTTTTCCTCGCAGCCATGGTGGTGAACCGGTTCGTAGTAGAAAATCGCCGCCAGATCAAGCGCTACCAGGAACTGGCTGAAACACTGGCTGAGACCAACCGCAAGTTGGAACAGGCACAGGAGGAGGCGCGGCGTTCGGAGCGGTTGGCGGCTCTGGGGCAGATGTCGGCCGGACTGGCGCATGAGATTCGCAATCCGCTCGGAGTAATTAAGGGGTCGGCGGAGATGTTGCACCAGAAGCTGGGCGAGTCGAATCCTCTGGCCAGCGAATTGGCGGGTTACATATCGAGTGAGACCAACCGCTTGAGCGCTCTGGTGACGCGGTTTCTGGATTTTGCCCGTCCGCTGCATGCTGAGTTGTCGCCGACGGAAATTACAGCAGTGCTGGATCGAGCGCTGCATTCCGTGGGTTTATCTTTAACACGGAAGGATGAAGACCTGGTGCGCGTGGAGCGGCGGTACGAGCCGAACTTGCCGCTGGTTCCGTTGGATGAGAGTCTGGGCGAACAGGCGTTCGTGAATCTGATTCAGAATGCTTATGATGCAATGGGCAGCCGCGGGGGAACACTGCGGCTGACGGCGGCGAGGGCGAACATCGCGAATCGGGCCGGAGTCGAGGTTCGGATCGAAGACACCGGGCCGGGAATTCCGGCAGAGCTGCGAGAGCAGATCTTCAATCCCTTCGTGACCACGAAGAAAACCGGTGTAGGGCTGGGGTTGTCGATTGTGTCCAGGATTGTTGACGGGCACCACGGCACGATTCGCGTCGAGGGGGGTAGCGAAGGGAGCGATCAGCACGGCGCTCGCTTCGTGGTGTTTTTTCCTGAGGGCGACGCCGCACAAGCGTCTTAGGGGAGCGGCGTTTCAACGATTAGAGTTAGGCTATCTGAGATCGAGGAAGTGGCAGACTACTGCCAACCATCATGCCAACAATTTTAATTGTCGAAGACGAAGCCAAGATGCGGCGTCTGCTCGATCTGAATCTCGGGGAGGACGGCTTTACGACGCTCTCCGCAGGAGATGCTGAGGCTGGGCTGAAACTTCTTAGCGGGAATGCGGTTGATCTGGTGGTGACAGACCTCAAGCTTCCGGGGATGAACGGTCTGGAGTTCCTGCAGGCTATCAAGCGGCAGAATGCGGCGCTGCCGGTAGTGGTGATGACGGCTTTTGGGACGGTGGAGACGGCGGTGGAAGCCATGAAGGCCGGCGCCAGCGACTATGTGCTGAAACCATTTTCGCTCAGCGAGATGCGGATGGTGATCCGGAAAGAACTGGACGTCCGCGACTTGCGCGAGGAAAACCGGTCGCTGCGCGAGGCGCTGGGCAAGCGCTATGAGCATCCCAACGTGGTGGCACGCAGCGTGAAGATGCAGGAAGTGCTGGCGACCGTCGACCGCGTGGCGCCCACAAATTCGACGGTGTTGCTGGGCGGAGAGAGTGGAGTAGGCAAAGACTTGATCGCGCGCGCGATTCATGAGAAGTCGCGGCGTGCGTCGGGGCCTTTCATCAAGATCAACAGCACCGCAATTCCAGAAAACCTTCTGGAGAGCGAACTGTTCGGCTATGAAAAGGGCGCGTTCACAGGCGCGAACGCAAGCAAGCCGGGCAAGTTCGAGTTGGCGGATAAGGGCACCTTGTTTCTCGACGAAATCGGAGATGTGCCGCCGGCGATCCAGGTAAAGCTGCTGCGTGTGTTGCAGGAGCGCGAGTTTGAGCGGCTGGGAGGCACGAGAACGGTGAAAGTGGACGTCCGGCTGATCGCGGCCACGAACCGCGACCTGCGCGAAGCGCTGGAGCAGGGAACATTCCGCGAGGATCTTTACTATCGGTTGAATGTTGTTCCGATCGACATCGCACCCTTGCGCCAGCGCAAGGAAGATATTCCGGATCTGGTAAATCTTTTCATTTCGCGTTTTGCCGGGGACTCGGGTAAGCCGGTAAAGAGTATTTCGGCGGAGGCGATGCAGATTTTGGTGAACTATCACTGGCCGGGAAATGTTCGCGAGCTGCAGAACATTATCGAGCGGGCCTGCGCGCTGGCGAAGGGCACAGTGCTCGAGCCAAGCGATATTCATCTGGACGTACGCCCCGCGAAGACGGCGAACGGCGCCAGTGGGTTTCTCCCAGAGGGCATGACTCTCGAACACTGGGAAGATGAAATGATTCAGGAGGCTCTGCGGCGGGCGAACGGAAATAAAAGTCAGGCGGCACGTCTGCTGGGGCTGTCGCGGAATGCGCTGCGGTACCGGCTGTCGAAGATTGGGATCGCGGACGAGGAGAAAGAAGCCTGAGCAGTTCTGCCTCATATCGGATAAAATATGGCTAGAGGCCTTCGATATGCTCATCGAGGAAGGTAAGAAGCAAATCCTTGAAAACGCGGGCTATGCCTATAGCTTTGATAGGCTTAGCTATATAAACCGCGATGTACGAAAGCTGTTTAGCGCTGAGTTTGTACAGGACCACAGCGAAGCCGAGCTTAAGGCCCGCATCAAGGAACCCACCCCGTCCGGCGAATGGAGTTTTTACTTCAATTTGCCGCCGTCCGAGGGCGTAAAGCGTGAACTCCTCCGCAGCATCGCGCGATGAAAGAAAGAACGGCTGAGGATCGCCTCAGGGAGGAGTACTTCGCTCTCTTGCCTGATGCCCGACGAGTTTTAGAAGAGCTTGAAGCCGAAGTTCGACATCGGCTGCTGCCGCTACTGAACCAACTGGACAGGCATGAGAAGCTCACGGTCACTTCTCGGATCAAGGATTGTGAAAGCGCGTTGGGCGCCTTGCGGAGAAGACAGGAAGGCGCAGTCTTCGACCCAGACCGGGCGGACAAATACTCGCTTAAGAGTCTCAACGATCTTGCTGGCGTCCGTGTCCTAGCCTTTCCACGGAGTCGTTGGGTCGAGACCGACAGTCTTCTCCGTCAGCACCCGCAATTTGCTTTGTGGACTCCCGATCCTGTTCGACTTAGGCCAAACGAAGAAAGATCGGAACCATTAGCATTCAAGTACCACGGCCACTGCGCTCGAAACACCGCCCTTCGAGCCGAGCTTCAGATCGCGCCGATGCTGATCGGGTTATTTTGGGAAGTCGAGCATTCGGCAATCTACAAGCCATCCCCGCAGTTCAAAGGTGCTCTAGCAGGGATGGGGGAGCGCACCACCAGAGTATATGAAGTGCTGAAAGAATTTGAGTTCGAGTTCGAACGGCTGATTCAACGAGATCCTCTGATTGGGAAGAAGAAGAGGAAGAAGAAAAAAAGGAAAAAAAAGCAAAAGAGCGGAACTCCTTCGCGAGAGTAGAAGCAATCTTCAAATAATAAAGCCCTGACCGCCGCGGGCTTTCGCATTCCCGCCCCACATTTCGACCTTTCTGGCTGAAAACCACCACCTTGGCTGAAGGCGGCCACCAGCTTCGCATCCCTCCTCGTTTTCCATCCAAGACCGCCTCCTTTCGATCTGAAAACAAAAGAGTTACACCACGCTTCGGCGCCGGCGTTTGGCACGGCAGTTGCTTCTTGGTATATCGCATTTATCGCTCGGATCCGGGGTTTAGGTAGGAGTGGGTTGGGCTGGGAAGAGGCGGGTTATGAAAAGTCGATTCATAGCGACTTTGGCAGTCTCAACGCTCGCGCTGGCCGTTGAGTTCTCGATCAGCGCGCAGGCGCAAACTACCCAGGAAGGCCCAGGTCCTTCGGAGCAACCCAGTGCGCCGATGGAAATCGGACAGGTCCAGCCCGCTCCGCCTCCTCAAGCTGGACGACCGCCGCAATCGGGGCAACCTCAACCAGGGCAACCTCAACCCGGGCAACCTCAGCCAGGTCAACCTCCCCAACTCGGAGAGGAAGCTCAGCCCGGTGGACCTTCTGGGGAAGGTCCGGCGAGTACTAATCAGGGCGTCGGCCGGATCAGCATGACTCATGGCGAAGTATCCACGCAGCGGGGAGATTCGGGCACCTGGTCGGCCGCAGTATTAAATCAGCCCGTGGTGAACGGCGACAAGGTTTCCACCGGACCTGGTGGGCGGGCCGAAGTGCAACTCGATTACGCAAACATTCTTCGCCTGGGATCGAGTACCCAAGCCACCATCGCGAACTTTACCAACAAGTACGTCCAGATTCAGCTTGGGCAAGGCTTGGCCAATTACTCCATTTTTGGCGAGGGTGAGACTGAGCCGGAGATCGATACTCCCAACGTCGCGCTTCATCCCGCACACAAAGACGGCGTGTTTCGCATTGAAGTGCGGCCTGACGGCGACTCCATCATCATCGTGCGCAAGGGAGAAGCCCAGATCTCGACGCCTCAAGGCATTGCCGAGATTAAGCAAGGGGACATGGCGACGGTCCGCGGTAGCGGCGCCGATGCCAAGTACAAGATCACCCAGGCTCCCGATCGGGATGATTGGGACCAGTGGAATAGCGACCGCGACCGCATGATTCACCAGGCAGCGGCGTGGGGTCACACAAATAAGTATTACGTCGGGTCAGAAGATCTGGACGCCAACGGAACCTGGGAAGACGCACCGGACTACGGACAGGTCTGGGTGCCGAATGAACCGGATGGCTGGGTTCCATATCGCGATGGCAACTGGGTTTGGGAGCCTTACTACGGTTGGACATGGGTTGGATATGAGTCCTGGGGCTGGGCGCCTTATCACTATGGCCGCTGGATGTGGTACGGCAATTCGTGGGCGTGGTGGCCGGGACCGGTGTGGGGTCCGGGCTACTATCGTCCCTACTGGGCGCCGGCTTATGTGTCGTTCTACGGATTCGGAGGCGGCTGGGGCTTAGGTTTCGGTTTTGGATGGGGTGGATGGGGCGGCTTCGGATGGTTGCCCGTCGGACCCTGTGACCGCTTCTTCCCGTGGTGGGGCGGCTATGGCGGGCGCTACGGAGTAGTCGGCTACAACCGGTTTGGCACACTGAACCGTTTTGGCGGCGTTGCCCCGCTGCACGCGGGCACGCGATTCTCGAACGTGGCGCACCTCAATGATGCCCACATCGGAGGCGCGCTCTCGACCGTGGCAGCCGGACGATTTGGCGCTGGCCGAACCACGGCGGTGGGCGCAACCCGCGCACAGTTAACCGGAGCGCACATGATGACCGGCAACCTTCCCGTCGTGCCCACGCGCGCCAGCTTGTCGGCAAGCGGGCGGCCCGCGGCTGCCTCCACGATTCATAGCAATGCATCCCAGCATTTCTTTGGCACGCAGAGCACATCACACCCGGAATCGTTCCAGCAGCAAACGGCGCATCTGCAGCAGTCGATGCAGCAGAGCCACTTTTCGCCGGTGGCGGCGGGAGCGCGCGCGACGGGTCCAGGCTCAATCGAGTCGCGATCCGTGTCGCCACCCGCAGCGGGGAAGCCGAGCGCTAATACAACTGCGCCAGGTAGGGAGATGAATAGCGGCATGACACGGAGTGCGGGAAATCAAGCTGGGAATGAAAATGGAACTCGCAACTCGACGGAAGCGGTTTCTTCCGAGAACCGCGGCGACCAAACATCGTCCACCCGAAGCGACCCGAATCGCAGTGAATGGAAGACGTTCACGCCTCCTTCGCGCAGCAGCGAGTCCGCGGGTCGCGCCGCGAGTGCGGCTGACACAGTTAGGGGCGACGGCGGCAGTTACTGGAATCGGACCGCGCCGAGTTCCAGCTACTCGCGCGAATCCGGCTCGAGCAATTACGACCGCAGTGCTACCTCACGTCCGCAACTGAATATGCGGCAGCCCATTGTCCAGCCCCGGGCTTCGGGAAGCTATGGTGGCTACCACGCCGCGCCAAGCTACGGCGGCGCTTCTCACGCGGCACCCAGCTCTGGAGGCGCCAGCCACTCTTCCGGCGGAGGCGGTCATTCGGGCGGCGGAGGCCACCACTAAATCGCAGACTTGCCAGCAAGGTTGTAAGTGAAGTGAAGGTCAGAGGCGGGAAGGGCGTGCTAAACGGCACGCCCTTCTCATTTCGATAGGGATCGAGCTTACAACGATCGAGTCTACAGAGATCGACCCAATCAAGGCCGCGCATACGCCGGGCTGTCAGGCTCCGGACGATCGTAATCGCGGCCATATTTGTTCTTATGCGCCAGCTCCAGATTCGATTCAGCCAGGCTGAACGCGCCAAGAAAAGTTTCACCCGGATTCACCGTGATCTCCCGTTCGGCGGCGTGCAGCGCATCGGGCGAAACCGATGGATGGAAGATATGCATCTGGTAGCGGCCGGGAATGACGCCGGCGATGCTGATCTCTCCACGCCCGTTCGAGATCGCATAGTACGGCGTACTCACCGCGATCACCACCGCGCTCATCTGCGCGTGAATGTTGCAGAAGATGAAAGAAATCCCCGGCTTGTCGAATCTAACAAACTGAGTTGTGCCGCTCTCGTAGAGCCCGAGATCGAAACGCTTGCCGTCGAACAAGGAAAACACGTTGTGAAAAAACGGATCCTGGTTGGGGAACTCGACCTGCCCGCCGGCCGGAATCACCAGCAGCGAAGGATGGAAACTCTTGTCTTTCTGCACCAGCTTGGGGATTTCTGAACTCTGCTGCGGGGGCGGCGAAGGCGCGGGGGTGGTCCCCAGCGGCGTGAGCCAGACCACCACTTTTGAAGCGTCGTTTACCTTATGTCCGTTTCTGGTCAGCTGCACCTTGCCCTTGAGGTCGGCATTTTGCGCCGAGGCGAAAACAAAAGCACACGACAGCAGTAAAACGCACGACACCGTGCGGTAATGAGCAAGGCGAAGCATAATCAGAACAGGATCCCCATGGCGAGATTGACCTGGTTGGTCACGCTCGCACTGTCATAGACGGGAAATGTGCGCAAACGTCTGAACTCGGCAGAGAGCAACAGGTCAGACCGCGGCCGGTAGACGAGGTTGCCGAGCTCGCCTCGATTGCGCCCCAGAATCGGGCCGAAATTGTTGGCGTCTGTCGCGAAACCCCGGACGTCTCCGGTAAACGCGTCGTCGTCGGCGAACACTCCGTTCAACTCGAGCTTACGCGTAAGTTGGAACTTGAGTTGACTCCATCCTCCAGCAGAGTTGAGGCCACGAATGCTCGTCGTGGGGTAGTACGGATTGCCACCGTACACAATAGTCTGGCCGACGGCGCCGCCCAAGCCTCCCACACCTCGTCCCCGATAAAATTCACCGGAAAGAGTCAGGCGGCGGAGAATCGGAATCTGCCAATCCGTCATTCCAGCCCAGGCGTCGATGTTGTGCCCCCACGTCCAGTCCTGCCGGCCGTAATAACCAGCCACAGCGAACGTCAAAGGATGTTCAAGCACGGGCCGCGACCATGCGGTGCGCATCGCGTAAGCGGGCTGGCCAGAGCTTTCTCCGGCCTGCGCCGTCCGGAAGTATTGGTTGCTGGGAAGCTCCCAATCGAGATTGTCCAGAATTCCGCCCTGCACCGTCACCGTCTGTTGGTCGGAAAGATCGAAGCGATGTTCGACGCGAATCTGAGGCGTCCAGCCCCACAGGTTCCCCGCATAGGCAAAGGCCGGGATGGCGAGGGACGCAAAAGATGTTGGAGAAAGCGGGGAGATAAACAGGGAATCCTGTCCCGCAATCACCGAGGTATGCTGCCAGTCGAGCCGCACGCTGGCAGTCTGCAGGCGAACGAGGCCGAAGTTCACTCCGTTGTTGGCCGCGGGAAAGCCTCCGGCAAAATCGAACTGCACATTGGCCGAACTTTTCGCGCCCGCAAAAGTCGGTCCAAAAACCTCCAGGCCAATCTCGGATTGGCGCAGGGTGGCTCCAAAGCTGGCCTGAGTGTAGGCACCCTCTGCGGGCGGCTGCGCGTAGTCGGGCAGGTCCAGGTTGTCGGACGCACCGACATTACGAAACGCATTCATCAGCACAATTCCGGAGAGCCGGGCCCGATATTTTCCCGCGGTCTCCACCTTCGTCTGGTATTGCTCGTCAATCTTCGAGCCCAGCAACTGTGTGGATTCCTCCAGTTTCTGCACCCGGCTTCCGAGATCCGCGGCCGCTGACGTGTCAGAGGTGCTGCTGGAGGCCGGCGCAGCCGATTCCGCTGCAGCAGGCACAGCCGGGCTCGCGTTCGTTGAAGCCGAAGCCACGACCGGGGCGAGCAGCTTGCGCGTGTCCTGCAATTCCTGTCGCAACTCCCTCATTTCGGCGCGCGACTCGGCATTTTCCGCTCGCATCTGCTCGATCACGGCGCGCAATTCGCGCACTTGAGAATCGAGTTCACGCACAGAAGCATCCCCCGGCTGAGATGTCGCTGCGGGCGTGGCTTCCTGCGCCATGCTGTAAGCGCTCAAGAGGGCAAAAGCAGCTGCCGTCATGATGGTTGTCCAAAGCGCGAGGGTCCTTGGGTTCTTCACACATCCTCCTGCGCGACATGCGGATCGTCGGTGAAATCAAGAAAATGGGAACGGGTGCTACGTGTCCGAATGTCGAATTGAGTTTTCAGTCGTGCTATCGCTGCTTACAGGCAAACTGGTAACAGGCAAAAACGAACGGTCCGTCGCAGCGTCGTCGCCGGTGTCCGGGGTTTGTGGAGCGCGTCCAGGGATCGTGATTCGAAAAACTGTTCGAGCGTCCGCTGTGCGTTCCATCAAGACCTGCCCACCGTGATCTTGCACGATTTTCTGCACAACCGTAAGCCCGAGTCCGGTCCCGTTCTCTTTGCCAAAACTTACAAAAGGATGAAACAGCTTGTCCTGGATCGGTTCCGCGATGCCAGGGCCGTTGTCCGAAACCTCAATCGTAACCGAGGACCCAGTGCGGCCGATCGTGACCTCAACTCTGCCCTCGCTGCTGGGCGCGGCTTCACAGGCATTCAGCAGAAGGTTGTAAAGAGCGCGCTCCAGCTTGCGGGGATCGAACCAGGCTAGACTCTGGCCGTTGCTGTTGATCTCGATCAGCGTTCCCTGATGCCGCGGATGCAAGCGCACCGCCCCCATGGCTCGCTGCGCCGTTTCCGCCACGCTGGCGTAGGTCGGGCTGAGGGACTCTCTGGTGCGGGCGAATTCGAGCAGCGAATCGATGAGGTCGGTCATCTGATTCACCCCGGTACGGACCTCCTGATACAACTCTTCGCGCTGTGCAGAAGTCAGGCGGCCATCGCAAAGAAACTCAGAATTGGCAACGACGGCGGCCAGCGAGTGACGAAGGTCGTGCGAAATTGAACTCGCCATGCGTCCGATGGTTGCCAACTGCTCAGACTCGAGTAGCGCCTGCTGCGTCTTGAGCAAGCTGGCGCGCATGCGGTCGAACGCCGAGGTCAGCTCCGCGACTTCGTCACTGCCCCGCGGATCAAGAGGATGATGAAAATCTCCGTGTTCCAGAGCGCGAACACCCTCCACCAGGCTGCCCAGCGGGCGAGTGAAGGTGTGCGAAATCAAGAACACCAGGCCGCTGCCGATCAGCACCGCTGTAAGACCCAGCAGCAACAGCAGGCGATTCAGCTTATCGAGGAATTTGGCGGCTTGGTCGTAGGATCCCAAGACAGTCAGGCGCACCGGAGGTTTTTGCCGGCCTGACAAGTCGAGTGACGTGGCCACAAAATTCTCGTTGCCAACTTCAACATCATGCGGCGCGCTTTGCGACGATCCCGCAGCCAACGCCCGCACACCAGGGCTCTGTGCTTGAAGCGGAGTCAATGTGGTGGCGACAATCTCATCCCCATAGGAGAAAGCCACCTGGCTGGCCGAGACCTTGCTGACCTCGCGCGCTAGCCGGTCATCGATTTCGTAGCCGATGATCAGGAAGCCCAGCACCGGCCCTTCGGTCTTGGATCCGAAGTAAACCGGCTTCACGAAAGTCTGGTAGAGATGGTGCGCCCCAAACCACCAGTGGCTGGAGTCTTCTTCAGTCAACGATCGCTCGAAATACTGCTGCGCAGCCTCGCGGGTGAAACCCTTTGATTTTGTATGAAGGGCTACCACTTCACCGTTGCGATTCACCAGGACCAGAAGATCGCTGCTGGTCAACTGCCACACATCTTTAGAAGCATCCTGGATCGTGGCCGGATCGTGCGCCGTCATAATTGCTCGCGTAATCGGCAAGTCGGCCACCAGTTCCGCCGAGCCCGTCAGCATCACTTCGCGGTCATGCTGAAAATTCTGGAAAGTCGTCACCGAGTTCCGCAGATCCTGTCCGATTCCTTCCCGCACGTGGGTTCGCACGCTGTCCCGCACCACCAGCAGGCTCAACGCCGTGAGGCCGGTCGTGATCAGGATCATGGAGAGCAGAAATCGCGTGCGCAGCCGCGTTCTCGGCACCAGTGCGCTTCCGGAATATCCTGGAAAACTTTGCGAGACGGGTTCGGATGAAGGGGCCAAGGGGTCTCAGCGCACGAACTTGTAACCCATGCCGTGTACGGTGCGGAAATGTACCGGACTAGCCGGGTCGCGTTCCAATTTTTGACGAAGCTTCAGGATGTGATTGTCCACCGTCCGCGTCGAAGGATAATTCTGGTATCCCCACACTTCGTTCAGCAATTCGTCCCGGCCGATGACGCGATCGGCATTTTGCACCAGAAACTGCAGAGTCTTGAACTCTTGCGCGGTCAACACCACAACCTTGCTGTCACGCTGGACTTCCATTTTCTTGAAGTCGATCGAAATACCGTCGAAACTTACCAGGTTGGCGGTCGCTGTTCTCGAACTATGCCGCAGAGCCGCGCGCACGCGCGCCAGTAATTCCCGCGGACTGAAGGGTTTAGTTACGTAGTCGTCGGCGCCTAACTCAAGCAGCAGAACTTTGTCGGAAACATCGCTGGTGGCGCTGAGAACCACAATCGGCAAACTAGGAGCCTGTGCCTTGACCTCTTTGCACAAATCGCTGCCGGAGAGCTTCGGCAAGCGCAGGTCGAGAATAATCACCGCCGGCGGAGCCGCCTGGAAGCTCTCCAGCGCCGACTTGCCATTGGCCTGCACCTCAACCACGTATCCCTCGGATTCAAAAAGCCGCTTCAAAGCCTTCTGGACTGCGGGATCATCCTCGACGACAAGAATTTTTCCCATCGGCCGCACGGAGTTCATCGGATCCGCCGATCTCGCCGTGCTCATTGGTATTGCGGTCTGACCCATAAAGCTATCCTCACTCGATTCGGGCTCGTCTTTCGAGCCGGCGCTCAGCTTGCCGTATTGCCCCAACTGTGCCCTCAACTACTGAAGCTTACAACCTTTGTGCCCATTTTCTCCCTCGTAGCAAACGTTTGACAATTTTTTTACATTTCCCCTCCCGGGCAAAAAGACGCTACGGCAGCAGGCTTGCAAAGAATCGACCTCTGTTTGAGACGAGTCCGCAGACAGTCGAATGAGTTGCAAACCGCTGGCGCGAACCCTGCCGTAGAATAAAGATAGCTTGCCGGTTTCTGCTGAACTCGATCATTTGCGCGTCGTCCTGGTCGACGCACGCAATCCCCTCAACATCGGTGCGGCCGCTCGAGCCATGAGCAACTTCGGATTTCAACACTTGCGCGTGGTGAATCCCTACGACGTCGCATTCGAGGGAGCCCGTTCCGCCGTGGGCGCCGCAGCCGTCCTGGCCAGTGCTGAAAAATACGAGACTGTAGCCGCAGCGGTTGCCGATTGCTCGCTCGTCGTCGGAACCACCGCCATCGGCCATCGCGACCTGCAGCATTCCCTCCAGCGCCTGGAGGTCGGCGCTCCCATCATTCGCGGGCACCTGGCCACCGGCCCGTGCGCTCTGCTCTTCGGATCAGAAAAATTCGGCCTCTCGAACAAAGACATGAGCCATTGTCACTGGCTGATGCATATCCCCACGCGGGATGAACACGCCTCGATGAATCTGGGGCAGGCCGTGGCCATTTGCCTTTATGAATTGATTCGCGATCCCGGTGCACTAGCAGAGCCAGAGCAGGGAAGTCCTGCTTCCGCAGCTGAAGTGGAACGCATCACTGAAACTTTGTTCACGGCGCTGCGTGCCAGCGGTTACCCGAAGCTGAACTCCTCGGATTCTTTCGAGGGCGCAGTCCGGCGTCTGGTAAGGCGGCTTCATCTGCAAACCGGCGATGCGGAATTCTTCCTCGGCATGCTGCGGCAGATGGTTTGGAAAATGAAGAATAGTAAAAGTGATAGTAATAGCATCAAAGATCAGCCGGAAGGCTGAACCGATCCGCTTAAGGATTCTTTTCCGTCGGAGACACCTCAATCGACGTCCTTCGAAACTGAAAATGCAGCACCCACGTACTGGCGGTGGCTTGTCCGTCAACCTGAGGCGGAGTGAATTTCCAGCTCCGCGCCGCTGCCAGCGCTCGATTCGCAAAGTAAACGCTCGGCCCCGGAGAGACAAGCTTGGCCTCCGAGACGCTGCCCGATGCATCCACAGAAACTTCGACCGAGACTTTCAGCCGCCCCTCGATCGTGTTTTGCGCGCTTTTCGAGACGTCGGGCATGACCTGCTTTAGCACGCTGCCTCGCACGCTTCCTTTCTGCGCGGGTTTTTCCTTCTCAGAAAACGGCGCAGGCGCAGGTGCAGTCGCAGGCTCGGTCGATTGCGTCGCAGGAACATTCGCCGGGCCGGAAGAGTTAATCTCCGCAGCCGGAATCGGCGGCCGACGGGACATAAACTTGCTCCCAACCCACGCGATCACCAGGATTCCGGCAACAACGATGGCCACCACGATCCACAGCTTCGGACGCTCTCGCTGTTGTGATGCGCGCGCCTCGACCACCTTATTACGAGCCCGAGCCGGAGCCGTCGCCGGAGCCGGAGGTCGCGCAGCCTTGGGCTGGAGCCGCGCCAGGATGTCGTTCGCCGTGCCGCGCTGCTTAGCGTCCATCTGCAAACACTGTCGTGCAATCCCACGGAGGGGCTGCGGAATGGTTTCAGGCACAGCCACCGGATCCCGAGCGACGTTCGCGTTCGATTCTTTCTGTGTCAATACGGCAACCAGCGTAGCGCCCAGCGACCAAACATCCGCCGCTGGAGAGGGTCCGGCGGTCGCCATCTCCGGCGCGTCGTACAGGCTGCGGGCGCGCGCGGCGCGCCGCTCCCCGGCCCGGCAAACTGCGTCCGCGGAAACCTTCAGCTGGTCCTGCACCGCCATGATGTTCGAAGGCCTCACGCGGCTGTGCGCCAACCCCGACTTATGAAGATAAGCCAGAGCGTCCGCCGTGGGCTGCAGCATGGCAGAAGCCTCATCCGCTGCCAGCGGCCGCAGCGGAAGAATCTCCGCCAGATTTTCTTCCGCGAATTCCATGACGACATACAGCACTCGCGTGTCGTCGATCTGGCCGCGTCCGCATTCAAACAACCGAATCAGGTGAGGATGGGAAAGTTTCGCGGCCTCGCCCCAGTCAGAAAGTTGAGCGCCCGCGTCCGGGTTCCCCGCAGAAATCAGCTTGATGGCGGCTTTTTGAGCCTGTCTGCCGCCCCGCTCTGTAAGAAATACGGCGCTGTGGTCTGAGCCTCCCAGCCATTGCCGGAGCGTGAATTTCCCATCGACTACACGGCCTTCCCAGTTTTTCCAGAACTCGATCGGAGTGCTCATAGGCCAACACTTGGCGAAGCGCTATTCTATTCCAGCAACGGCGTTGATGCTCTGAAATTGCGCACCGGGCAGACTCCGGTGCCGGACCCGCCAGGCGCGCCTTAGGCCTCACATAATATGTTAGATTGAAAGAAAGGCGGGCGCGTAGCTCAGTTGGTAGAGCAATGCCCTTTTAAGGCATGGGTCGCAGGTTCGAATCCTGCCGCGCTCACCAGAAGTATCAACAACTCACCGCCGCTGGCATGGCCGGTTTTGTGTCGATACTGGATTGACAAAATCGACCTCTGAAACCCGCGCCAGTTGCTCGTTTCCGCCGCTTGATTTGCTTCTGATCCGTCTTGCTTCTCCTCCGATTCGATCCCTCCAGCGTAGGCCATTACAGGCAGGCGAGTGAATATCGATTCTCCTTCCTGCTGGCCGCGGTGCACGCTACTGGCGCCCTCCTCGGCGGTGTTAGTTGTGGCGGCTGTTTGCTGTAGAATCCAGAGCGTCGGGGATGGGGCCCACTTTATGGATGCGAGTCTGCCGATCGGTGACCGTGGTCCGCGCCAAGTGTCTTCTTCGGCAAAGCCCGCTTCTGCAGCGCTTGCCGCGCACCCCAAGCGCCACTCCGCGCTCGTGCGTGTCACCCATTGGATTACCACCGTCGCATTTCTCGCCCTCCTGGTCAGCGGAGGAGAGATCGTGCTTTCGCATCCGCGGTTTTACTGGGGTGAGACCGGCAACGTAAACGAGCGCCCGTGGCTGAATCTGCACCTGCCATCCTCCCGGGATACCGTCCCCACCGGCTACGGGTACGTGCTCCCTGATCAGAACGGCTGGAGCCGCTATCTCCACTTTCAGGCGGCATGGCTAGCGGTCGCGACCGGTTTGCTCTATGTTCTGTACGGCTTCTTCGCAGGGCATTTCCGCCGCAATCTGTTTCCCGCCGCTTCTGACCTTTCCATCAGAGAGCTGGCCCGTTCGCTGGTTCGACATCTGCGATTTGAGCGGCCTGATAAGGAAGAAGCGTGGTCGTATAACGTGCTGCAGCGCCTCACCTATCTGCTTGTGATCTTCGTGTTGTTCCCGTTGATGATCTGGACGGGATTGGCCATGTCGTTCGGATTCACCTCGGAATTCCCTTTGGCGGTTCAGCTCTTGGGAGGCCAGCAGACGGCGCGCAGCCTCCATTTCCTTGTCACCATTCTCCTCGTGCTGTTCCTGTTGATTCACGTGCTGATGGTGGTTGTTGCGGGTTTTCGAAATCGCATGCGCGCCATGATTTCAGGAAGAATGATTTCAGAAACCATGATTTCAGGAAAAATGATCACCGGCCGCGCCATTCCACCGACGGAGTGAAGTTATGAGCAACATCTCTCGACGCAAATTCGTCATCACGGGGCTGGCCGTCGCGGCCGGCGCATCTGGGATTGCCGTCGCTGCCAAAATAGCGCAGCATCGCGGGCTCATCCCCCCAGATGCCGGAGGCCTTTACGGCCCGGGAGAAACCCTGACCTACGCTGCGCAGCGGCTTCTGACCCGCCATTCCATGGCCCGTGAGTTTTCCCGCGCCCAGATTTCGACGAATCCGTTCGCCAATGAAGTCGATCCCTTGGGCGACGAATTCAAACGACTCGAGGCCGCAAGTTTCGTCGACTGGCGGGTCACCGTAGACGGGATGGCGGCGCGGCCTTCCTCGTTCTCCCTTGCAGAGATCAGGAGTTTCCCCACCAGTACCCAGATCACCATGAACGGCTGTGAAGAAGGATGGACGTACATCGCCGAATGGACTGGGGTGCCGCTCTCTTATATCCTCGACCGGGTTGGCGCATTGCCCCATGTGCGTTACGTTGTATACCGCTCGATCCAACCCGACTGGTGGGAGAGCATCGACATGGCAGACGCCTTGCACCCGCAAACGGTTCTCGCCCACCGCATGAACGGGAACGAACTTCCCGTGCCCTTCGGAGGGCCCGTCCGCCTGCGAGTCCCGCGCCAGCTTGGTTATAAGAGCGTGAAATACATCAATCGCTTGACTCTGACGGACAACCTCAAACCGTTCGGCAAGGGTCTGGGCGGCGCTAACCCGGACGGTGGCTACGCCTGGTATGCGGGCATCTGAGACAAAGTTTCCAATCAAGACACAGGAGAACATGATGAATCGAGAACGGGCACTGAAGGTTGTGTTGGTGTTGGTGGGGGTGATCTTTTTGCTTTGCGTCTACCCACTGATGATGTTTCTATGGCCGAGCGGGTGGCGATGGCAGCCGAACCAGCCGGAATACGAGCAGATGATCCTCGGCGTATATGCCACACTGGGGATTTTCCTATTGCTCGCAGCGCGCAACCCGTCGGCAAATCGCAGCCTGATCGCCTTTACGGCGTGGTCAAGCCTCGTGCACGCCGCCATTATGGCCGTGCAGGCATTCCAGAATGCGAGCGAACGCGGACATCTGCTCGGTGACGTACCAGCGCTTGTTGTCGTCGGCGTCGCGCTAATCGCGCTCGCACCGGCGAAACAATCAGCGTAGCGGGCATCCATCCGTGCATAGGTGCAAACCGGCCCGCGCTCAAAACTCCCTTCGTAATGGTCAATGAGCGCGGTCGGGATTTCTCGACAGTTACAACCGGTCAATGACAGCCGAAATGCATCCGGTTTTCCGGAAGATGCGGCGATTGCCGCGGAAGGCGGGAAACCGGATGAGAATCAAGGCATTTACGCTTCAGGCAGCTTCCGTTGATGAAATAAACCTGGGGTCAAGTGGTGTGCCAGATTTCCGGGCGCTCGCCGGAAAGGAGCCAGTAAACTCGATAGTGAAAAAGGCCTATTTCCTCATTGCGGGTGCATGGCTCGTGCATGCCCTTGCCTGGTTTCTTCCCGTCCTTAAAGAAGGCGTGGTCCTTCCACGGGGCCTCCCCGGCTGGGAAGCCTTCCGCGTAGCTTCATGCGCGGTATGGCCATACGAAGATATGATCATCGAAGGATGGTACAACGTGGTGCTGGCAACCCTGAGCGCTGCGACCACACTGCTCTTCGTGCTCGGCTCCGTATGGGTTGTATGGGCCGGATCACGCGCAGTACGACGTGCATCTGCCTGGATCGCGACTTTTGCGTTCATCGTCAATGCACACTGGTTTCTTCGCTTCGGTTCCAACCACCTTGATCTCAGAATCGGCTACTTCCTCTGGTGGTTCTCTTTTTTGTTGTTCGCGATAGGGCTGTTCCATCTCTCCCGCTGCACTGTCCCTGCTGGAGAGCCGCCGCAAGCCGGCGATAGCGCTCATTGACCTTGACCTTGGCCGAAGGCCTGGCCGGCTTACTTTTCCGCTGTAAATTAACCGCCGACGTGCGCACCTGATCGCCGGTTTATAAGGTAAGATCGCTGGTTTATCAGTTGTGACCATGGGAGGCGTAATGCCACGAAAACTGCATTCATTCTGTCTGCTACTTCTCTTATTCGTCCTGCCCGCTCTATCCCAAACCGCGACAGTCACCCCGGCAGCTACTGAAGCGCGCGTAGACTCCATGCTCAAGCAACTCAGCCTGGAAGAAAAGATCGACCTCCTCGGCGGCGTCGACGATTTCTATATCCGCGCCATCCCGCGCATCGGCCTGCCCCGCCTGAAGATGGCCGACGGCCCCATTGGCGTCCGCAACTACGGCCCATCCACCGTCTTCGGCGGCATCGGCCTCGCCGCCACCTGGGACCCCGCACTCGCCCATCGAATCGGCGCCGTCATCGGAGAAGACGCCCGCGCCCGTGGCGTCCACTTCATGCTCGGCCCCGGCGTCAACATTTATCGCGCTCCCATGTGCGGCAGAAACTTTGAGTACTTCGGCGAAGATCCTTTCCTCTCCTCTCGCACCGCCGTCGCCTACATCCAGGGCATGCAAAGCCAGGGAGTCAGTGCCACCATCAAGCACTTCATGGGCAACAACCAGGAATACGACCGCCACAACATGGATTCCATCATCGACGAGCGCACCATGCGCGAAATCTACCTGCCCACCTTTGAAGCCGCAGTGAAGGAAGCCCACGTAGGCGCGATTATGGATTCCTACAACCTCACCAACGGCCAGCACATGAGCCAGAACGGCTACCTCAACACCGACGTTGCCAAGAAAGACTGGGGATTCACCGGAATCATGATGTCCGACTGGACTTCAGTCTACGACGGCGTGGCCGCGGCCAACGGCGGCCTCGATCTCGAGATGCCCTCAGCAGAATTCATGAACCGCGCCACATTATTGCCAGCAGTGAAATCGGGCAAGGTGAGCGAGGCCACCATCGACGACAAAGTCCGCCGCATCCTCCGCACCGCAATTAACTTTGGCTGGCTCGATCGCGACCAGACCGACCTGTCGATTCCCAAACTCAATCCCGAAGGCCGCCAGGCGACCCTCGAGGCCGCCCGCGCGGGCATGGTTCTCCTCAAAAACGACGGCAATCTTCTTCCCTTGGAGAAGGGAAAGATTCACTCCATCGCAGTCATCGGCCCAGACGCCTATCCCGCGCAGCCCGGCGGCGGTGGCAGCGCCGAAGCGAAGCCCTTCACTCCCGTAAGCTACCTTGAAGGCATCGCGAATTCTCTGGGCGCGGGCGCCAAGGTTTACTACGACCGCGGCCTGCCCACCCTTAATGAAATCGCCGAGCACACCGAATTCACCACCGAAGCAACCGGCGGCCAGCGTGGACTGAAGACCGAGTTCTTCACCAACCCAAATCTGAGCGGCACGCCCGCAACCATCCGTACCGACGAGCACGTCAATTACGAACCAGCTCGCGGCGGCGACGGCGCAGCCGGCGATATGTCCATTCGCTGGTCAGGCTACTTCACTCCCACCACTCCCGGGGATTATCTCGTCTTCGTTCAAGGTCCCGGAGAAAACGGCGGCTACCGCCTCTACGTCGACAAGAAACTCGTGTTCGATAACTGGAAGGCTTGGTACGCCTTCGTGGGCGAAGTCTCGATGACGCTCACCTCCGGCCCGCACCAGATCGAACTCGATTACTACGCACACGGCGGCTGGGGCAAGACCACGGCCAATCTCGGCATCGTCCGCCCTGAGACTCTGGTGACTCCCGAAGCGAAATCTCTGGCCTCGCGAGCCGATGCCGTAGTGCTGGCCGTAGGCTTCGATACCGCGAGTGAAGGCGAGAGCGGCGACCGCACGTTCCGCCTGCCTCCCGGTCAGGACGAACTCATCAGCCAGATCTCCGCCGCCAACAAGAACACAATCGTAGTCATCACTTCGGGCGGCGGCGTCGACATGGCCGCCTGGGTCGATCGCGTCCCCGCGCTCTTCGAGGCCTGGTACCCCGGTCAGGATGGTGGCACCGCGCTCGCCCAACTTCTGTTCGGCGACTTCAATCCTTCCGGAAGATTGCCCATTTCAATCGAGCGCCGCTGGGAAGACAATGCCGTCTACAACAGCTACTACCCTAAGGACGACGCGAAAAGAGTTGAATATACCGAGGGCATTTTCGTCGGCTACCGCCACTTCGACAAATCCAGCGTAAAACCGCTGTTCCCCTTCGGTTTTGGCCTTTCCTATACCACTTTTGCCTACAAGAATCTAACGGTCACCCCGGCCACCGCTTCTGGAAATGTTACCGCCGCCTTCGACGTGACCAATACCGGCGCGCGTGCCGGCGCGGAGACTGCGCAGGTATACGTCGGCGACCGCCATGCAACCGTGCCCCGTCCGGTGAAGGAATTGAAAGGCTTCGCCAAGGTGCAACTCAATCCCGGCGAGACCAAACACGTCGAGGTTACGCTCGATCGCCGCGCATTTTCCTACTACGACGTCAAGAATCACAAGTGGACCGTTGCGCCCGGTGATTTCGACATCTACGTAGCTCATTCCTCCGCGGAGATCCAGCTCACCGGAAAATTAAGCCTGCAATAAGAGCCGCGGCTGCGCCGTTCGAAAGGCGATCAATTATGTTTTGGGGTTTTTGCAGTGAGAAGATCTAAAAGGCGGAAAGAGATGAAGCCTACGGCACCGAACCCCGCACGCTACCCTGCCTGGAGCGGCAGGGGAACTCGCCGAATAATATGGGCAGGTTGCGTGACACTGCTTTCTCTGTGCTGTGCCGCCGCTGCTCCCCAGCAGGATCAGGCTACGCTCTACTTCTTCAATACCAGCGGGTGGAAGGTATTTCCTGAGAAGCTGACGTTACTGGATAACGATAAGAAGATAGCCGCCATGAACCGCGAACAGTACGTTGTGCTGCCCCTGGCTCCCGGCCGCCATGTCTTCCGCCCTAAGGACGAAAGACCTCCCAGAGGATCTTCGAAACACGAAGTCGATCTCGATGCCAAGCCCGGCGTCACCTACTACCTTGCTGGAGGCTTCTCTCCGAATGGGTATTCCTTCAGATGGACCTTCGCGGAAATTTCCAAAGACGAAGCCGATAAACTCCTCGCCGAAATGAAACCTCAAGCGCAGAAATGATTGTGTTTGAAAAGCATTGCGGCTGGCCTGAGTGACCACGTTCGGAGTCTTGAAGAGATCGTTCAAATGGCGGACAATTACCTTCCGAAACCAGCAAAGCGCGGGCCTTACAAGAAACGTTCATGACATTTGATCGTCGGTTTCTCCTGCTTATTGGGATCGTTTTAGTGCTGATAGGCGTAGGCTCCATACTAACTGGGGAAACGTTCCAGACAGGCCGCTACATTAGGCACCGCTTTGTAGACCGCTCTGAGGAACCAAAAAGGTTCTGGCGGATTGTTGCCATCTACTTGCTCGGCGGTCTTGTCTTTATCGGTCTGTATATCGCGCGAATTTCAAACTGAGGCACTACCGAGAGCCGGTGAAGGCCTAGCCATTTCCAAGCCATAGCGCTCAAGATAGCGCTTCGAGCATGATTCGAAAACAGAAAGTGGACCGACCATGAGAACCGAACTACTGCGATTCAACGGCACTGTCGAGCGCGATCCCGCCATCGATGCCTGGATGAAGCGGCATGCCGGTGAGCTCGGAGCCATCGCGCACCAGTGGTTTGAGGTGATGCGAAAATGCGGAGACGAAGTCCGGGAGCTTTTCCATGACGGCTGTCCGGTTGCCTGTCTGGGAGATGTCCCCTTCGGCTACGTCAACGTATTCACCTCGCACGTCAACGTGGGGTTCTTTCAGGGCGCAACGCTGCCGGACCCGGAGCGCTTGCTCCAAGGCACCGGCAAGTTCATGCGCCATGTGAAGCTGAGACCAGGAACGGCCATCAACGAGGCAGCCCTAAGCTGCCTCATCAAGGACGCGTACGCCGATATAAAGGCACGCGTCGAACACGGCTAGCTCATCGCACTTCTCTAGCGTGCGGCCTTTGCTCCAGCCTCATCCCATATGCGAACGCCGTGGGTCTCCTTCAGCAGCAGACTTCCCACGATGAACGTAATGCCCGCGACGATCATCGGATAATAGAGTCCGGCATAAATGTTGCCGGTGGCAGCTACCGACGACAGCCCGATCAAAGGCAGCAATCCCCCAAACACTCCATTCCCTATGTGATAGGGCAGGGAAAGCGAAGTGTAGCGAATCTTCGCCGGGAAGGCCTCAATCAGATAGGCCGCGATCGGCCCATAAACCAGGCACACGTAAAGCACCTGGATGAAGATCAGCACCACCAGCATGGTCGTATCCGGATTCGTAGCTTCCTTGACAGGAACCAGGGCGCCGGTCGCATCCGTGGTCATGGCTGTTAGCCCGATCGCGCCGGTGACTTTGTTGCGAGTGGACTTCACCGTGACCACATTATTCCCCGCAGCCCGTTCCATCGCTTTGTAGATCGGAATGTAAGTAAGCACTCCGAGCAGACAACCAGCCATCATCAGCTTTTTCCGCCCAATGCGGTCAGAAAGCGCGCCCACCACTGTGAAGAACGGCATGCCCAGAAGCAGCGCGATCGCCACCACGATATTGGCCGTTTTGACGTTCACTTTCAGAATCGTCTGCATGTAGAACAACGCATAAAACTGCCCCGTGTACCAGACCACGCCCTGCCCCGCTGTCGCTCCGAAAAGGGAAATCAAAACCAGTTTCAGATTCGTCCACTTGGTGAACGCATCCTTGAGCGGTTGCGTGGAGGTCATTCCCGCGGCCTTGAGTTCGGCGTAAATCGGTGACTCCTTCATCTTCAACCGAATGTAGAGTGAGATGATCACCAGGATGATGGAGATAAGGAAGGGGATGCGCCAGCCATAAGCCGCAAAGTCTTCCTTTGACATCGACTGCTGGGTCAACAGAATCACGATCAGCGAAACAAATAGACCCAGCGTCGCCGTGATCTGAATGAAGCTGGTGTAGAACCCGCGCTTGTTATCGGGGACGTGCTCGCCTACGTAAACCGCGGCGCCGCCATATTCACCGCCCAGCGCGAGTCCCTGTAAGACTCGGATGAGCAGCAGCACGATCGGCGCGAACCACCCCGCCGTCGCGAAGGAGGGCAAAAGACCGATGGCAAACGTGGAAAAACCCATGATCGAGAGCGTCACCAGAAAGGCATACTTGCGGCCCACCAGGTCGCCGATGCGCCCGAAGAACAGTGCGCCGAAAGGCCGCACCAGGAAGCCGACGGCGAAGGTCGCGAGGTAGGCAATGTAAGCGAAGGTGTCATTGCCGGGGGGATAGAATTTCGGGCCCAGGATGGCCGCCAGGCTGCCAAAAATGTAGAAGTCGTACCACTCAATCATGGTGCCGACCGAAGAAGCCATGATCACGCGCCAGATGCTGTACTCTGCGTTGTTCGTTCCCGCCACTGCAGCATTCGCCATAACTCCCTCCGTTTACCTGCTGTAACTTGTCCTGGACTCACGCATAATTCCCGCGCAGCCTCAGGCCATACAAGGCTTTGGGAAGAAAACCCAGCCCCGGAATCTACCACCCCCTACGAAAACAGGCAACCCCCGAAACGGCTTGCTTGTAGCTGCCGCTCGGTAATTTACGGCTGTTGCTTCTGCAAAATCGCACTTACCGTCAATTCCGATCCGGGCGACACCGTCAGTTCCCGCTTCCACTGCGCAAAACCGGGCATCGAAAACAGGACGACGTGCGTCCCCGTGCTGATCGAGATTGCCGAAGGAGTGCTGCCCACATACTGCCCGTCCAGAGTGATCTCCGCACCCGCAGGCGTCGAACCAAAATTGCACCGGACCTTTTCCACTTTCTCGGCAGGTGCTGATTGGGGAGGTACTGCCTGCACAACGCCAACTGACGGGGCTGGTGCGGGCGCGACTGCCACCGCCGGCGCAGGGGAACTCTGCCGTGGCGCAACTGAGGGCGTCGCCGCGGCCGGGCTGGTTGCCGGCGCTGGCGAACTCTGCGCCGCGGGTGCCGTTTGGGCAGCCGAAACCGGCTCAGTCGCAACTGCGGCCGCCGGGGCCGCTTCACCTTGCTTCTTATCCGACGCTACCAGCGTGTACAACTGCTTTCGGTCTTTGCCCTTGTCATCCACGAAAAACACGGTAAGGCCGCGTTTCTCTCTTCGCGCGTCGAAGCTTTCGCCCTTGGGCAGCGGCATGCATTTCGAGTATCTTGACTCGATCGTGCAACTGATCCGAAACGGCGGATTATTGCCTTCCTGCACCAGCAACGTGCTTATCAGTGGCGGGTTTGTAGTCGAACGGCAATAGGCGTCGTAGGTAAGCTGTTCGCAATTCAGCGGGACGCCGTTATTGTTGTCAGCGCTCGACGGTCGAGTTACAGATTCCAGAACCGTGATCCGAATGCCTTTCTCCGAGGTGGCATTCGCGAACATCGCCGCCAGCAAAAAAACCATCTGCACAGCTACAAGTCTGCGGATACTCATCGAACCAACTCCTCCAAAACGCTCCCGGCGCAGTAGTGTACCCTGTTCTCGGCACGATCCTCCAACCTGGTTGCGCGGATTCGGTACATTCTGCTCCCCCCGGTGTGGTCCGTTCAAGAGTTTTTAAGAAGGAAGTCTGGGAGGACAGGCTCACAGCGGACATCGCCCGAATGGACCCGTCCCCCGTTCTTTGCCAGCCGGGCCTCAATCTGCCCCGGCTATCACAATCGTCCGGCCTCGAAACTCCAGCGGGCCGGTTTCGGCCCGCCAGAGTTCGAAGGTCAGTCTAGAACGTAAAGATCGGTCCGAATTCTGTTCGGTGATCCTGCCATTCGTTGGAAGGGTTGCCCGCAATCGTATAGATGGGAGCATGGTCCAAACCACGGCTGGCGTAGACCGACTGCTCGAATGCGAACTGGCACCAGTTGTTGAATTTGTAGTACAGGGTTCCAATCGCAGTCTTTCCCATCAAAAGCGGCAATGGCGCAGTGCCGCCGCCATTGTAGGCGGCAACATAACCAGGATTATTCAGGTCGTGATTATTCACCTGGTCCTTGCCCATCGTGAACAGAATCTGCCAGCCCGCGTTGTGGCCTTTCGGGTCAGCATTGAACCAGCGGGAGAGCGGCAAGCCTACCTGGACGAACCCGCCAAACCCCCGGATCGGCTGCTGCGGAGCAACCACCACCGTGCCTCCGCAGTTTCCGGGAGTGATCCCGTTCACCGCCGGCCCTGTGGCAAGGAACGCACCCTGGCAACCTAGTACGGCGCCACCGGCTGCAGCCAGCGGACCTCCATCAAGAGTTGGAAACGGTCCCTGCAGCCCAGTCAGTCCGGCCACATTGGTGGCGTAACTGTTGATCTGGCCGCCGAAGTAAAAGCGCAAGTCAGCTCCTTGATAGGCGCTTGCCACCACGGTAAACCAGCGGGTTGGTACCTGCAGCACGACTTGCTCTCCCCATTGATTGCTGGAAGCCTCAAAGCCATTGGGGAAGGTAGCGCAATAATTCGTTGTCGCACACAGCGTGCCGTACGGTACGGACGAACCGACCGCCGACAAATTGTAAGCGATGGATGTCCGCCGCGAATGGAATCCCGCTACCGAGAGTTGAGCCGGAGGCACACCCTTGGCCTTGTCGAGTTGATAACTCAAAGCCACTCTGCCTTCCTGCTCGGGACGGTCGGAGTCAGCGCCCTCGCGTTCGCCTTGCCCGATCTGGCCCGCCAGACCCAGCGTCCCGAGCTTCAGGATCTGACCCGTGCTCGGCATCATGATCCCAAATTGCGGCTCGAGGTTGACGTGGTGTTCCTTGTTCAGTGTCCAGATGAAGCCCCCCCGCATTTGCGGCGAACGCTCCCAGATGTTCCCCCAGTAAGCGCCATTGAATGTGGTTTCAACTATATTTTCCAGTGCGCCCGATCCGAAAAGCGTCCAGTCCTGTCCACCTAAAAAGAAAACATCGAAAGTGTCGCTGGCGTGATAATCCATGCGGACGTATGCCAGACGCAGTTGCGGTTCATTGCTGCGGATCGACGAAACGTCTCGGTTGTCGACTTCGCTGAAGTTGCCTTCGAAGTCTCCCTCAATCTTCCCGGTCAGCGTCAGGTTCTTCGATATATCCGGCCATTCCAGGTTGAGCCCAAAGCGCGTAGATCGCGCCTTGATATGGACCTCGGGATCCTGTGTAGGACCAGTGCTCAAAATATTTCCGGAATTCAGCCATATGCCGGGAAATGGAAAGTCATCGCCATCGGGACTGCTGCTGTCATGGACGAACGTCGCCTTGATAAAGCCATAAGGCGCCAGAGTGATCGGCCCTGCCTTAATCCCAGCCAGACCGCCAGTTTTAGGGGGATCGATCGGGAACACCCGGACCGGAATCACCGCCCCTACCACCGCAGCTGGAGGAGGCGGCAACTCGCCCGCTACCCGCGACGGAATAGGTGCCTGCGGCGTGACTTGGGGTTGCTGCGGCGAAGCTTCCGGCGTCGCCGGCAACGATGACGAAGATTCCCGAGCCTCAACCGAGGCAGCGGGCGCCGCGGGTTGCGCCGCCGGAGTCGCAGCTGCCGACAAATCCGCTGCGTTCAATACTCCCTTGCGGCTGAGCACTTGCACCAGAAGTTGAAATTCAACTTCGGGAGCCGCGTTCCGGATGGCCTCGGCCTCCGCCGGAGCAAGCACCCCCTTCGTCACGAGAACGCCCAGCAAGGCCGTGACGTTTGCGTTTGCAGGGGTTGCGGCTAGGTTCGGCGATGGGTTCGGATTCGCCGGGACTGCAGCCGGTGCTGCGTTAGCTGCGTTGCCATTTGCCGGTGTCGCATCGTTGCTTCCCGCCATGGCGGGCACGATTGTGACGGCCAGCACGATCAGGCTTGAAAACAATTTCCTCAGGCTCAACATAGACGGTGTCTCCTCTTTTCCCCGCCCAGCCTAGGCTTGGGCACGAATGGGGCGCGTACCTACGGGTAGGGGACCACAAAAATCTTTGCTTGCAAATTAATGAGTATGATTCGGGGTCATCCCTCAAGCGTGGCGTTAGGGGCTTGAAGTTGTCTCAAATTGAGAGGCTGATTGAAAGGCTGAAGATCGAGAGGCTGATTGAGAGGCTGAAGACTGAGAGGCTGAAGACCGAGAGCATGAAGAAGATCGGCCAGGCGTGGGCGCCAGAACCCAGATCCCCTTCCGCAAGGCGATCAAAGCTGATGTGGTCGCCCGACCCATCGCCAGGGAAGGTTGAAAAGAATGTCCGATCCTTTTCAGGCGCCAGCGGAGCGTTGCTGTGATTGCGCTTGAACCTTAGCCGCCATCGCCGCTCGTGCCGTGAGTTCCTCGATCGTCGGCACCGACTCCGGAGCAAGCAGCTTGCCCTGCGCTGGTTGCGATCCAGTGCGGATCGCCTCAGTAAGCATTTCCAATGCCAGGTCCGTGTTAGGACGGATAAAAATTGTCGCCGCCAGCAGCCCGCTTCGCACCCAGGACTGCCCCGTCTTCGGCAACCCGTCGCAGCCCGTAAACGGCACCTTCAGCCACCGCTCGCGCTCGCCAACCGCGATTTCCGCGAATGCCTTCCTGGCTCCCGCCGCCATGCTGTCGTCCTGCGCTCCCACCAGATCAATGGAGGTTTGCTGCGACGTCCGCAGCCGCAACCACGAACTCACCGTCCGGTACGCGCTGTCCTCGGTCCAATTCGCCGCCCGCATCGTCTTCACTTGAATGTTAGCTGGCTTCGTCTTGTTCATCCCTGCCGTGCGCTCGTGCGCCGCCGAACTATTCGCTGGTCCTTCAATGTACAGAATCGATCCGCCCTTGGGCAGCAGCGCCCCAAACTGTCGTCCCTGCAGCTTGCCTACTTCCTCGTGATCGGAGCTGATCGAAAACACCGGCACGTGACAGCCCTGCCGCAGTTCCTTGAGATAGTCGGCTTCATGGTTCAGGATCACCCACCCAATATCCGCCGCCACGGCCGCGCGAGCCACCTGCGGAAACCCGGTCCCGCCCGCCGGCTCGAACACAATCGCGTCCGGTCGCGAACCCGCCGTTCCTTGAATGTAGTGCAGCAGTTGCTGGCTCTGCGTCACCGCGTCATTGTTGGCATGGACGATCTTCAGGTCCACACCCAGACGCCGCGCCGCTTTCTCCGCAGCCGCCTGCTGCTCCTGTTGATAATCGTTCTCGTTGTTGGTGAGGGAGACTAGAAAACTCAGTTTCTTCATATCGTTCCAGTCTCGATAATAATGCAACTCCGAAAATGCCCCTGGTAACTAGAGTAACCAGGAGATCTCATCGATGGCTTCGAGGAGTAAGGAGTCGGAGGGATGTAGAAAACCCAGGTTCGAGCACGGTTCGGGAAGGCGGGACTCGGGCCGCTAACAACGCAAGTCGAGCACGGTTCGGGAAGGGCACGAATTCATTCGTGCCATTAAGTCTTGAGCTTGAAGCCGCGCTTCAGCGCCTGAGGTGCGCTTCCTTGATATGCGCCGAATTGTCACCGCGATCTCTTCAGCCACGCGCCGAATTACTGGCCGCGTTTCGATCCATGTTCCCGAAAGAATTGCGCGCGGTACTTGGCATCGCGGAAGGCTTCAGTGCCCCCCGGCCGCGTGGTCGAAAAAGCGCCCGCCAGATTCCCCGCCGCCAGGCACGTCGCCAAATCCGCGCCCCGCACGTACTCATGCAGAAAGCCCGCGTCAAAGCTGTCTCCCGCTCCCACCGCGTCTACGGCGTCCACTCTGAACGCAGGGCTGGTGACGCGCTCGCTACCGCGTTGCGCCATCGCACCCTCGCGCCCCAGCTTCACCACCACCAGCGGCACCATCGCCGCCAGTTTCTTCACCGCTGTTTCCAGATCCTTGACCCCTGCTGCCTTCGGAGCTTCCCGCTCATTCGGCAGAAACACGTCCACATATCGCAGCGTCTCCTGCAGCCCGCCCCCCCACGTATCGTCGGGATCGTCGTTGGTATCGAGCGAGGTAGTGAGTCCCGCCTCCTTCATTCTGCGGAACAATTCCGCCACGCGCGGCCGCAGCCCGCCCTGCAAATAATAAGAACAGACATGGAAATGCCGCGAGTCGGCGAGATAGGCCAGGTCAAGATCATCCCACGTGGTCTCTGCAATGGTTCCGGAATAAGTCACCATGTTGCGCCACGCGGCGCGTTGCAAAATCACCGTAAGCCCGGTCTTCACCGGACCAGGCACGCGGCGCAGCTCCGAAACGTCCACCCCGCTCTCTTGCAACCGCTGCAGGGCAGTCGTGCCCAGATCGTCGTCGCCGATGCGCGATTGAAATCCCACCCGGCTCCCTAAAGCCGCCAGATTGTGCGCCAGGATCGCCGACGATCCCCCCAGCGTCAGCATCATCCGATCCGCCAGCAGTTCCCGCTCCGGCGGCAGTTCGTCCGGAAGCCCGTAAAGAATCAAATCCAGATTAAGCTCACCAGCAATAGTGACATCAAAACGCGGCATCTTTTGATTAGCCATTTCTTCTTAAAGACTAGCCATCCGTTGAAACAGATTCTCTCAATTTCGTCGGCGACACTACTGCCTGCCGCGATAGGCCTATGGTTCATCATTATCGTCGGCAGTATTACCGCTAAATGAACAATTTGCAGCAGTAATACCTCCGTTTGGGGCCAGCCCCAGAGCAGTGCAGAACGTTGCCCAATGGCTGACATGGAAAATGTCGGCGTATTGGACCCTCCCGTGTACTGCGATGTAGGAGCGACCACTTGTCAGATCGCCGTGCTCGGATGGCTGAAGGACGTAATCTTCAACCTCGGTCGTACTGCCAACCTTGTAACGCAGCCGCCTGACCCGAACATCTGGCGACGTGTCTTGGGGGTAGACGATCCCCGTAAACGCACGCATTGACGGACGTATTTTGGAATAGTCGAAATCTGGTTCAGAGCCGTTCTGTATGACCTCCACGAGAAAATAAGCAAGGACCTCCCGTGCTGGGGTCTTGCCGATGTTCTGTACGCGCACGGTCCACTGCAGAGGCTCATTGGGAAGGGCTATCGGCGCGCCGATGGGCATTACCTTAACCCAAGCTCGTTCATCCCTCTCCGAAACACGGCGAGTGATGGTTACGGAATCAATCATCGTCCTCCATTGCAGGAAATAAATCACGGCAACAATGGCGGCTAAAACCACGCCAGCTACGGCCCACACGGATTCCGGCTTCCGGAAGACACGCTCCAGTTTCATATCCCTCCGCCCATGTGGCAACACCCCTCTTGGTTCCTCCTGCTGTGGCGACTCGCTCACCGGCTCCTCCGCCGGCCTAATAGGCACCGCGCGGGCATTGTTCTTCTTAGCTTTGTGTCTGTGTCTGCCACTCATAGCCCAGCCGCGGGGGCGTTTGACGTGGGCCAAATCCGTGCCCACGGTCAATATTCCCAGCCAAAGATTGTCTACGTGTGTCTCCGTGGTGAAAGCCTTTTAGCTGCGGCCTACTCGCCTACGCCACATCCGCAACGGATGTAACCGGCGCCGCCACTCTCCGCAACGGCTCCCCAATCGCCTTCATCACCCTCTCAAACCCCGCGAAATCCAGCGACTGCGCCCCATCCGAAAGTGCCCGCTCCGGGCAAGGATGCACTTCGATAATCAATCCATCCGCCCCCACCGCCACCGCTGCCCGCGAAACCGCCGCAATCAAACTCTGCTTGCCCGTTCCGTGCGAAGGATCGGCAATCACCGGCAAATGCGAAAGGTCCCGAGCCAGCGCCACCGCCGCCAGATCGAACGTATTGCGCATTTCCGTTTCAAACGTCTTGATGCCACGTTCGCAAAGCACCACCTCGCTGTTTCCCCCTGAAAGCAAATACTCCGCCGCGAGCAACCACTCCTTTACTGTAGCCGACGGACCGCGTTTCAAAAGCACCGGCTTGCGTACGGTCGCCAGTCGCCGCAGCAGAGCAAAATTCTGCATGTTGCGCGCTCCCACCTGCAGCATGTCCACGTGTTCACAAATGATGTCCACATCTTCCGTGCTCATCACTTCCGTCACCACCGGCAGCCCCGTTTCCTCCCGCGCCTCTCGCAGAATCTTCAGCGCTTCCAGCCCTAGTCCCTGAAAGTCGTAGGGAGAAGTCCGCGGCTTATAAGCACCGCCGCGCAGCATGGCCGCTCCGGCCTGCTTCACCGCACAGGCGGTGCTGATCAGTTGCTCCCGCGATTCCACGGAGCAAGGTCCGGCAATCACCACCACCCCCGGCCCCCCAATCGCGACCCCGCCTACGTTCACCACGGTTCCTTCGGGCTTAACCTGCCGGCTGACCAGCTTGAAGGGCTGAGCAATGGCCACCACCTTGTCCACGCCCGGAGCCACCTGCAGTGCCTCAATTTCGTGCCGCCGCCCGTTTCCCACCGCCGCCACAATCGCGCGCTCCACCCCGCGCGTAACATGAGGCGTATACCCCGCCTCCCGAATGCGCTCAATGATGTGTGCAATCTCCTGCTCCGTAGCCTTCTCCGACATGTTGACGATCATTGTCTCTCTCCTGTCTTAAGCCTTTCACCCCAGAATCACAGAGTACCCAGTACCCAGAAAAGAAGTGGTGGGGCTGGTGGATACTGGGGACTGGCTACTAGGTACTGGATCTGACTGCCGTCCAAAAAGCAAAGGCCGCGATCTAAAATCGCGGCCTCTGGCTGAACCTTGCTTGAATCTAGTCAATCATAACTGACCCGATCTCCCGCAAGCCCCGCCGCAGCCGCTACCCCGCTAAACCAGTAGCGAAACTGCCCGGTAAAGGTAAATCGCGTCATACTAAAACCTTCCAGCTTACAATTCGAAACCGCCGAGCGGTTCCCGCCAGCCCTGTTACTGTATCGAACTGGCTACGTTGGAAAATGCATTGTTGGCGTTCGATCCGATCAACCGTATCGTGCCCACCACCAGAACAAGGATCACCGCCAGCATGACTGCATATTCAGCAATATCTTGCCCCGCCTCTTCAGACCAAATCCTGCGAATGATTTCGGACATGCGCTCCCTCCAATCCCCAACAATATTCCCCATAAGAGGGAAAAGAACCGCAATTCAACGCACCCATAATGCCCCACGATACAGCACTTGTCAATTGAGGAAAATGTCCGAAAGAAAGTTCTCAGTTCCCAGTTCTCAGTTCTCAGTAAATCCGCCCCAGCCCGCGCCAGAAGCCCAGATCGCGCCAGTATCAGTTGAAACAGCCGAACCCGCGACGAGTATCGACAAACACCATGTGCAGTTGTCTGCGTTTCCAAGAGCAAGAGCCGGGAAGCCCCCTCGACCCCCGAACCCCTGACCCCTGACCCCTGACCCCTGAACCAAGAACTGATACCCTACTCCCGTGCCCGTCCTCCACAACCTCCGCGTAACCTTAGAAATGATCAAGTGGGAGCACTCCATCTTCGCTCTCCCTTTCGCTCTCTGCGGAGCCATGCTAGCCGCCTCCGGCCTCCCCACCCCTCACCAACTCCTCTGGATCGTAATCGCCATGCTAGCCGCCCGCTCCGCCGCCATGGCCTTCAACCGCCTCGCCGACGCCGCCCTCGACGCCGCCAATCCCCGCACCAGCACCCGCGCGCTCCCCGCCGGCCAGCTCTCGCCCGCCTTCGTCACCACCTTCGTCATAATTTCCTGCGCGATATTCATTCTCGCCGCCGCCCAACTAAATCGCCTAACCCTCTGGCTCTCTCCAGTAGCCTTAGCCGTCCTGCTCCTTTATTCCTACACCAAACGCTTCACCCGCTGGTCGCACCTGGTCCTCGGATTCGCCCTGGGCATCGCTCCCGCCGCCGCCTGGATCGCCGTCCGTGGCTCCCTCGACCCCCGCATCCTCATCCTCACCGCCGCCGTCACCTTCTGGGTCGCCGGCTTCGACATCCTCTACGCCTGTCAGGATTTCGATTTCGACCGCCAAGCCCAACTCCACTCCATCCCCCGTCACCTCGGCATCCCCCGCGCTCTCTGGATCGCTCGCGCTTTCCACCTGATCATGCTCCTCCTGCTAATCGCCCTAATCCCAGCATTCGCTCTAGGCAAACTAGCGATCGCAGGCATCATCGCAGTCCTGTTCCTCCTGCTCTACGAACACTCCCTCGTCAAGCCCGACAATCTCTCCCGCCTCAACGCCGCCTTCTTCACCATGAACGGCGTAATCTCCGTAGTCTTCGCCACATTCCTGGCCGCAGACATTCTCCTGCGAAAGTAGAACAAAAAAATAAAACCGGCCTCCCCACCCCCTGCGGTGGAAACGCCGGTTCCCCCATTCCCTCAAGGTGACGGAGGGCGTGAAGATCGGCGATCATCAACTCCGATCCCTGATCGCACCCTCATCATCCCCCACTCTCACCCCGCATTTGTCAGACCGATGTAAACAATTTGTAAAACAACCGAGTCAACGCCCAGCCGCATTCCCTAACTAATTTCCGCACAACAAAACTGCTACCATAAACACTCCTCCACCACCGTGCGCTCCCCGCTCCACCTCCGCATTCTGCCTCTAGCTCTCCTCCTGGCCCTTCCCATCGCCGCCCAGAGCAACGCCGGAGAACTCCGCCTAAAAATCACCGGCCCCGACAATCTCCCCCTCAAAGCCGCAGTCGAACTCATCAGCCAGGGCAGCGACTATCGCCACACCTTCATCGCCGACGACCAGGGAACCCTCGACGCCCGCCGCCTGCCCTACGGAATCTACCAACTCCAGATCCACCTGCAAGGCTTCGCCGAGGTTTCCCAGTCCATCGAAATACGTTCCGCGCTTCCCCTGGATCGCACCATCCAGCTGAAGCTTGCCGCAGTTTCTGAATCGGTAACGGTCAACGCCTCCGGAACATTGGTCGATCCCTACCGCGCCGGCTCGGTCAATGAGCTGGGCCTGCAAACCATCGAGAATCGAGTAACCGCGCTCCCCGGCCGCTCCATGCAGGACTTAGTAAACTCGCAACCCGGCTGGCTCTATGAAGGCAACGCCGTTCTCCACCCCCGCGGCTCCGAATATCAAACGCAATTCGTAGTCGACGGCATCCCCCTCACCGACAACCGTTCTCCAAGCTTCGGCCCGGAACTAGAAGCCGACGACGTCGAATCCCTGAAGATCTACACCGCCGGAATCCCCGCCGAATTTGGCCGCAAGATGGGTGGAGTAGTCGAGGTCAACACTCTCAAAAGTGCAGACCCCGGACTTCACGGACAACTCACTCTCTTCGGCGGCACCTATGACACGGCCGGCGCCAATACCCAGAACCAATACACCTGGAACGCAAACACCATCGCCCTCAGCGCCGCCGGCAACATGACCGACCACTATCTCAACCCGGTAGTCCCTGAGAATTACACCAACAACGGCACCACCGGCAGCTTCTCTTTAAGCTATGAACGCGATCTAACGCAAAAAGACCGTCTCACCCTGATCGTCCGCCACGAACTCGCGCGCTACGCCATCCCTAACGAATTCGTGCAGCAGAACGGAGCCTATGTCCCGGCCGCCGACAACACCGTCGGCTGCCCACCCGTTCCCCCACCAGACGAGCCGACCGACTGCGTGTTCATTCCCGGCGGACAGCTGCAGACCGGCGACAACTTTGAAACCATGGGCAGCGTCTCCTACCAGCACATTTTTTCCTCCAATGCCATCGGCACGCTGCGCGGAATGTCCCGCGACAGCTCCAACGATTTTTATTCCAACCCGTCCTCATGGCCCCTGATCGCAACCCAGCACAACGACTTCAAGGAGATTTATTTCAACGGCAGCCTCTCCGTTCATCATGGCAGGCAGGAATGGAAGGCAGGCATCGAATCCGATTCGATATTCCTGCACGAAAACTTCAGCTACGTCATGCCCGACTGCGAGGACCCGGCAAACCCTCAATGCCCCATCAATTTGGGGATACTGGACGCAGGCGCCACTACCTTCGCCTTCACCGGCAGCCGTCCCGACCTGGAACAATCGGCCTATGTTCAGGATCTAATCCGTCTAGGCAACTGGACGGTAAGCGCAGGTCTTCGCTGGGACCACTACCAGTTGCTGGTAAATCAGAACGCGGTGAGCCCGCGTGTCGCCGTCTCGCGCTATTTCCCCTCCATCGGCCTGAATCTTCACGCCTCCTATGACCGCATCTTCCAGACCCCATCCTTCGAAAACATTCTGTTGTCGAGTTCCGCTGCGGCGGAGGCTCTCGACACCAGCGTCCCCGCTCTGCAACTGCCAGTCCAGCCTTCTCACGGGAACTATTACGAATTGGGCGCGACGAAAGCGTTCTTTGGAAAACTGCGCGTGAACGCGAACCTGTTTCGCCGTGACGTGAACAACTACGCCGACGACTCTCAAATCCTGAGCACCGGCATCAGCTTCCCCATCGCGTTCCGGAAGGGAATTCTCTACGGCGCCGAAGCCAAGCTCGAAGTTCCGCACTGGGGGCGCTTCTCCGGTTTCGCCAGCTACTCCTACATCGTAGGCAATGTCTGGAACCCGGTAACCGGAGGTCTGTTTCTCGGCGATGACGCCACCGGCGCGACGACCAATCTAACCGGACATTTTCCCGATTCCCAGGACCAGCGCCAAACCATTCGCGCCCGCATCCGCTATCAGGTAGTCCCGCGCCTGTGGATCGCCGTAGGCACCGACTACAACAGCGGACTCCCGTTCCAACCCGACCAAACCCCCGAGCAATACGTCACGGAATACGGCCAGGTCGTGATCAACCACCTAAACTTTAATCGCAACCGAATCAGTCCCTATTTCACGGAGAGCGTTTCAGTAGGCGCCGATCTCTACCAGCACGAAAAACGCTCCCTGCGCTTCCAGGCCGACGCCCAGAACCTAAGCAACACCCTCGAAGTAATCGACTTCGGAGGCCTATTCTCCGGCAACGCCCTCGGCCCCTCCCGCCAATACACCCTCCGCCTGGTATCAACATTCTAAGAGGGAATTCATGTGGGGACAGCCGTCCTCGGCTGTCCAGCCAAGCGCAGCGAGGCTCTCCACCCCGGCTCTGTCATCCTGAGCGAAGCATGATCGTCTGAAAGACGATCATGCGCAGTCGAAGGACCCCTCTCACTCAGATACCGCGTGAGGCCTCGCAGGGAGTTCCGGCTGAACGTGCCTTCTCCGTGTCTCCGTGCCTCCGTGGTGGATGTCGCCCTCCTCTACACCACGAAATACTTAGCCCCAGGATGATGCACCACCAAAGCCGAAGTCGATTGCTCCGGCTCCAAAAGAAACCCCGAAGTCAACCGCACCCCAACATTCTCCTCAGGGCGAAGCAGCACAAACAATTTCGTCTGATCCTCCAGATTCGGGCAAGCCGGATACCCAAACGAATAACGCGACCCACGATACTTCTGATGAAACAAATCGCGAATTGCAGGAGCATCCTCACCCGCAATCCCCAACTCCTCGCGCATGGTCTTATGATGCAGCTCCGCTAAAGCCTCCGCCGTTTCCACGCTAAGACCGTGAAGATACAAATATTTCGTATACTCCCCACCCTCAAACAACTTCTGCGTCTCAACCGAAGCCTTAGCCCCAATAGTAACCAAAGAAAACCCAATCACATCCATCTTCCCGGAAGCCCTGCTGGAAAAAAAATCAGAAATACAAAGCCGCCTACCCTCCCGCTGCCGAGGAAAAGTAAACCGCAAAGTTTCACCCCGTGGAACCCCGTGCCCTCCGTGGTGAAGGTTTTGACTCTCACTGGGTACTGGGTACTCGGTACTAGGTACTTCATAAATGACCACATCATTCCCATCACTCTGACAAGGAAAATACCCGTAAACCACCTTAGCCTCAAACAACCCGGTAGCAGCCACTTCCTCTTCAATCTTCTTCTTAATCGGCCGAAACTTCTCCTCCACCAGCCGCACATAATCCGCCTGCGAAGCCGTCTTCAACTGCCACTGATTCTTGAATAGCGCAGTCTCATTAATATAAGGAAACACATCCCGCACATCGTAGGTCTTAACCCGCACTCCCCAGAACGGAGGCTCGGGAATGTTCGGAGCATCGGTGACCACCACGCTCCGCTCCGAGAACACCGGACCAGTCTCCTCATCCACCGCCGCCGCCTTCGCGTACTCCTTCACCGTCCGCCCATCCAGCAGGCGCGCCTCGCGCGCTCCATCCACGGTGATCAAGTCTTCCATCACATGCAACCCGGCAAACGCATCCTCCGCATAAAACACCGCGTTCGCATACTCCCGCCGCAAATCATCTTCAACGTATTTGCGCGTCAAAGCCGCCCCGCCGCAAATCACCGGGAACTCCAGCTTCTGCCGCTGCAAATCCTGGATCACATACTTCATCTCCAAAGTAGACTTCACGAGCAGCCCACTCAACCCAATCGCATCCGCTCCATGCTCCTGCGCCGCAGTGATAATTTTGTCCCCGGGCTGCTTGATCCCCAGATTCACAACTTTGAACCCGTTATTCGACAAAATAATGTCCACCAGATTCTTCCCAATGTCGTGGACATCTCCCTTCACAGTCGCCAGCACAATCGTGCCCTTCTGCGACCCGCCTTCCTTTTTCTCCATCTTCGGTTCAAGGTAAGCCACAGCCTGCTTCATCACGCCAGCCGAATCCAGCACCGAAGGCAGTTGCATCTTCCGTGCGCCAAACAGATCGCCAACGGTCTTCATTCCGTCGAGCAAGACCGTATTAATCAATTCCAGCGCCGAGTAAGACCCAAGAGCCTCTTCCAGCAAGTCCTCAAGAGATTTCTTGTGCGAACCCTCACCCACCGATTTCTCGCCGTTAATAATGGCAAACTTGAGCTTGTCCTCCACCGACAGCGTATCCACATGCGCAGTAGTCGAAGCCGCCGGCTTACCCTTCAACCCGGCAAAGTGATTCATATACTTCTGCAGCGGGTCGCCATCCGACTCATCCCGGAAGATCAGCTTCCGCGCCAGATCCACTTCTTCCTGCGGAATCTTGTACAGCGGATAAATCTTGGTGTAATTCACGATGGCCATATCCAAACCATGGTCCACCGCCTCATGCATAAAGACCGAATTCAAAACCCGCCGCGGATAAGCATCCAGCCCAAACGAAATGTTGCTAACCCCAAGAATTGTCTTAACATTCGGCAATTCCTTCTTGATCTTCTCGACCGCCTTCAAAGTCTCAATCCCCGCGCTCCGGTACTCATCCTGCCCGGTAGAAATCGGCAAAGTCAGCGCATCAAAAATCAGGTCCGTCCCATCCAGCCCATATTTCTTAGTGGCCAGATCGAAAATCCGGTGCGCGATCGCAGCTTTCTTCTCCGCCGTAAGCGCCATCCCGTCTTCATCAATGGTCAGCGCAATCACCGCCGCCCCGTACCGTTTCGCCATCGGCAGCACCAGCGATGTCCGCTTCTCCCCATCCTCCAGATTGATCGAATTAATAATCGCCCGTCCCGGAATCCGTTTCAGCGCCTCTTCCACCACATCGGCTTCGGTCGAATCGACCAGAATCGGCGCCGGAACCCGCGTAGCAATCCTCTCCAGAATCGAAGAAACGTAACCCTTCTCATCCTCGCCCACTATGGCGCAACACAAATCCAGCATGTGCGACCCGTCGTTCACCAGCTTCTTGGCCAGCGCCAGAATGTCGTCGTATTTCTTCGCCCGAACCAGGTTCCGGAAATGTTCGACTCGCGTAGTCGTATTCATTTCCTCGGCAACGATCAAAGGCTTAGGCTCCAGATCAAGCGGAACAGAAGTGTAAGCGCTAGAAGCCGCCCCCACCCGCTTCACCTCACGCTTAGCCGGCTCCACTCCGGAGACGGCATCCACCACCGCCTTCAAATGCGCCGGAGTAGTTCCGCAACATCCACCCACAACCCGCACACCGTAATCCACCACAAAATGCTTGTGATACTCCGCCAGTTCGCTCGGTGTCAGCTTGTAAACCGCATGCCCGCCTTCGTTATGCGGCAGCCCGGCATTCGGCAGAACCGAAATCTGCTTCGTAGAATTCAAAGCCAGATAGCGGACCGCATCATTCATCTCCTTCGGTCCGGTAGCGCAATTCAGCCCAAGAATGTCGATATCAAACGGATCGAGCGCCGTCTGCGCCGCACCAATCTCGGTGCCAAGTAGCATGGTCCCGCTCTCCTGCAACGTCACCTGCACGGTAACCGGCAGCCGCTTGCCCGCCTTCCGCATCGCTTCCAACACGCCGATGGTCGCAATCTTCGCCTGCAACAGATCCTGGCAAGTCTCGATCAGCAGCACATCTACTCCGCCCTCGATCAGCGCCGCCGCCTGCTCCTCATAAGCCTCCGCCATCGCCTCAAACCCAATGTGTCCCAGCGAAGGCAGTTTCGTAGTAGGCCCCATCGACCCCGCCACAAATCGAGGCCGCTCCTTGGTCGAAAACTGCTCGGCCACTTCCCGCGCCAGCTGCGCCGCCTTCACGTTAATCTCGTGCACCCGGTCCGGAAGCTCAAACTCACTCAAAACAATCCGCGACCCGCCAAAAGTGTTGGTCTCAACGATGTCGCAACCAGCCTTGAAGAAATCCGCATGAATATCCCGAATAATGTCAGGACGGCTAAGCACCAAAATCTCGCTGCAGTTCTCCTTCCCCCAGTAATCATCCAGAGTGGGATTCCGCGCCTGGATATTAGTCCCCATAGCGCCGTCATAAACCACCACGCGTTCCCGAACGGTCTGTAAGAAATCAGTCATGGCTTCTACTAGGTACTGAGTACTAGGTACTAGGTACTAACATGCACAAACGCCGGCCCCGAGGACCGGCGTGTCATCGACATCGAAACTCGGAAACCCTAACTCCCCGCCACCATCTGCGCCGGAGCCCCGCCGTCCACATCGGCCTGATTAAATATGACGTTGTCTCCCATATGCGCTGGCCGGGGCGCCAGCATCTGCTCTTTCCGGTAAACCAGATTGCTCGCATTAAAAGTAGCCAGCTCAAACCCATGCCCATGCGTAATCGCGTCGGTCGGGCAAGCCTCCACACAATACCCGCAAAAAATACACCGGTTGTAATCGATGTTGTAGGTTTTGGCGTAGCGTTCGGCGCCGCTTATGCGGTGTTCGGCGGTGTTGTCGGCGGCTTCGATGTAGATGCAGTTGGAGGGGCAGTTGGCGGCGCAGAGGAAGCAGGCTACGCACTTTTCCAGGCCGTTTTCGTCGCGTTGGAGGACGTGGGCGCCGCGGAAGCGGGCTTCGAATTTCGCTCCTTTGAGCGGACCTTTGCCGTCGGGATAATTTTCTACCGTCGTGGGCTGGAACATCTCCATGAAGGTGATGCTCATGCCTTTGGCGATGGCGGCGATGTTTTTGAGGACTGGCATGCTCTTCTTAGTATACCGAAAGGCAGGGGGCAGTGGTCAGGGGTCAGGGGTCAGGGGTCAGTGGGTCAGTGCTCTGTTTTCACGGCGGATGTCGTACTCACGTCAAGAAACGACTTGCATGGGCCAGCTGTCTTTTTGGAGGTATACTGCGCGGACTGACAGTTTTTTGATTGGAGGGTGCGATGACGCTGACCAAGGTCTGTCCAGTCTGTAGTCGCAGAGAGATTCTGAAAGGCGGGGCTTTGGCGCTTCTTCCTCTCGCCGTGCCTTCCGTTGTGTACGCGCTTGGCGACGACGCTCCAGGCACTGCCAACGGCTCTGCCGAGCCTTATCCGATTCCGTGGCTGGACAAGAATGGCAGCCACAATCAGCCGGCCGGTCCGAATCTGGAACCGTCGCATATTTACCACTTCAAAGGGAAAGTAGCGCGCTGCAGCACTTTCACCGGGATGGGCACCGACAACCAGGGCAATCGAATCGCATTCGGCAGTCCGACTACTGATTATGGAGTGATGCAAGGCGAGTACTGGGCGGCGCGCAGCACGCAGCAAGGCACCTTCACTCATATATGACTGACGCTGTTCCGGGGACAGGCTGTCCCCGCAAACCAGATTCATGATTTTCACCCGCCCATCGCCCCCTCCGGACTTTACTGGGTCGTCCCCGTTCCGCAAGGTGGTCTGAGCGTCAGTGCTGACGGCGGCACCTTCACTTTGGAGATGCAGAACGTCGCGGTGGTTGACCAGCCGCGCTGGCCGGCGCTCGACTCCATCGCCACGCCGGCGCGCATGAGTTTCAAGATAGTCTGGAAATCGACGGGAGAACCCGTGAAGTATGAAGATGCCTCGAAGCATTTGCGGTTTGCGGGCACGCGTGCAACTTGCCAACTGGAAGCGCAGGTCGAGGTTCCTGCCATCGGCTTTTCCTGGAAGTCCGATCCGTTGAATACTTCGAAGTGCGACTTCGCCGTGATCGGAGAAGAGGTGAATGGGCGCTATTATGACAGTTGAGAAACACACGATGACCCTCATCCAGTCGAAAAGGGGAGGGCGGCATCTGCTTAGCGAGGTGGATCACAATATGGAGGAGATGAGTCATTCAAAATCTTTGAGTTTTGGCGGCATCGCGATTATAGGCATGGCGATCGGGGCGGTCGCAGTGGGCGCACTCGCGATCGGGGCGGTCGCGATCGGGCGGATGGCGATTCGCCGACTCTCGGTCGAGAAGGCTAAGTTCAGGTCTCTCGAGATTGAGGATCTGACTGTGTCGCGGCTCCGGGTTGCTGATGTCATCGTGAGCGACTCGCTCACGATGCCCGGACGCGATGAGGATCACAAGATCTCAGCGTGAAAAATGGTTCTGGCGGGCGGGGCGTGGCGCCAATTCCGGTATTGCGGCGGTTCCGCTTGTTGGCTCTGGCGAATTGGCGAGTGGCCTCGATGAGAGGGAGACCACTCGTCACCAAAATCTTGTCAAGACCCCAAACGCGAGCTTTTCTGTTTAAATCATTGATTCGCAGGGAAATATAAGTTTGCCTAAGGTGACACAATTACCCCCTCCAGTTTGATATTCTGAGTATATGGAGTCAAGAAAACGGCGGCGCAGGCCTTTTGGTCTGCGCCGTTCGTGTTTTTGGGCAAGGCGCCAGCGGTTCGAGGAGGTGCTCCGGAGCCAGGAAAGTCAAAATCAAGTGCGAGATCAAAGTCAAAGGCAACGGACAGGAGTGTCCGTTTCCACACGTGCAAAAAACCAGGATCATCCGAGCAATGAGAAAACTGGGGTAGGAGTATGAGTGCGGTTCGACAGTTGGGGTGTGCTTCGAGGTTGGGGTCGAAGTCAAGGTCAACGGCAACGGCAACGGCAACGGCAAAGTCAAAGTCAAAGGCAGCGGGCGGGGGCGCCCGCTCTACGCTGGACCTGACCAGCAAGCAACGCGGGGAACTGGCGGAGATGATGTTTATGGTGAAGGCGGCGCGGAAGGGATTTGCTACCGCTAAACCTTATGGGGATAGCCGGCGCTATGACTTTATTCTGGATGTGGGGCAGAGGTTGTGGCGGGTGCAGGTGAAGTCGTCGAGCGCTTTGCAGTATGGGGCTTACATGGTGAACTTGCAGAGGAATGCTAACGGGGAGGTGGTTCCTTACGATGCTTCGGAGATTGATTTTGTGGTGGCTTATGTGATGCCTTGCGATGCCTGGTTTGTGATTCCGGTGGAGGCGATTTACGGGCGGCAGTCGGCGAAGCTTTGTTTGCATGGGAATCCTCGGAGCGGGAGGTTGGGGAAGTATTGGGAGGCTTGGGGATTGATGACTATGCGGTGGCCGGAGAGTGGGTAGCGCCTTTGCTGACAGCGTTCAAGAACCCCAGCCTTGCAAAGAACGCAAGGGTGGGCCGCCCGCGTCAGCGTCACTCCATCTGACTTCAAGCCTAAAGCCTAACTCCATAGTGTTAGTCCCAGTCACTCAGCGCGAGCATCGTCAGACAAAACATCAGGACGCCGGGCGCCATCAGGAGTATGCGTGTCTTATTTGCTCCAAACGCCGCAGCGATGATCGCGATCAAGCTGAGCAGAAGAGCGAGCAAATCCCAAGGACCGAGCCCCGCCAGCGGGTTGTGCGTAGCCGCTACGAGTTCGAGTGGTTGCGAATTGTAGGCGAGCAAGAGACGAAGGAAGGAGCCTGCCGATGCGATTGACGCAACTGCAGCCGTTAGGCTCGTGGTGCGCCTCCAAATGCGCGGCTCACGGAGGGCAAGCCATCCGCCGCCGACGCTCATCAGAGCGACGGCTACGAGCACGACAAGTGTGATCATCGAGGATACCGTTGCCCGAAGCGATTCGATTTTATAGCAGAGTCGACGTAATCGGGCGATTTACACTCATTGAGAACGGCCCGACCCCGGTCAATGAGTGCAAGCGGGATTTTACAACAACGGACCGGAAGCGCATAAAATAGTCCCGGATGCATGACAAAGGACTTGCGCCGTGCCCTGCTGGCCTGACATTTGGGACCATGTAAAGTTGGGACTTCCTCGGGTCGGACTCTTCGCTTCGGTGGTCGGGTACCTTGCGCTGGTGGTGCTCCTTCTTTGGGCACCTAAGCTTCGCAGACGTTCGCTTCAGATTACATCTCGCGTCCTCGGCGTCGTGGCAACGTTACCACTGCTGGTGCTAGGCCCTGCTTTCCTATTTGGACTCATGCTCGCTTCGGGAAACCCTCCCGCTGTGAACCGGACCGTGCGCTCGTCGGGCGGTCAAGAAGCGAGGGTCAGCTACAACGCCGGTTTCCTTGGCCGAGACTACACCGAAGTTACGCTGAAGTCGCCGAGTTGCTGCCGTCATACCCTAATTTTTTGGCACGCAGGCCCGAGTTTCACTGAAGATGTAAAAGTCGACTGGGTAGACAATCAACACCTACATCTGACATATCATGCGCGATCCACGGACCCCGTTCATTGCGAACAAAGGGTTGGAGAGATCACAATCGACTGCACAACGCTAGGATGGCCATCTCAGTGATTGCCCCGTTAATTCCCTCCGCAGCCTCAGCGTTAATGCGTGTCAATTGTCGATAACAGGCGTTTACACTCATTGAGAAAATGACCGATTTCCACGTCAATGAGTGTAATCGCGATTTTTCGTCAACTAGGAGGAGAGCGCCCCCGGCCCGTTCTACTTGGGGAACTGCACCTCGTACGCTCCTATGTCGCAGCCCGTGGTCAGCGCTGGGTCGCCGGGACGGTGGTAGCCACGCTGATCGCTGCCCAGAATATGACCATGACCGTCGGTACAGCCGCTAGGGTTGCCCGCGTCAATTGCAGGGCTGCCGGGCAGAAGAGCCATCGTCTTCCTCGTTCCACCATTGTTCAGCAGCAGGCCGAGCTTAGGATCGGTGTTGATCAGATCACCAGCGGCATTGAAATTGCAAGTTCCGTCGCTGCTCAGGTTGTAGCCACCTGACACGATCATGCCGCTACAATTTCTGCCTGTGTTGTTCGAAACGATGCTGTTCTGAATAGTCACTGTTTGGTTGGAAGGATTCGCAATGCCGGCGGCGTTAATTGTGTTTCCCGCCACAATGTCATTATTCCCGCTGATGGTGCTGTTGTTGATCGCCAGGCTCCCGGACAACAAGATGATGCCGCCGCCCTCGATGTTGGAAACGACGGTGTCGTTGGTGATCGTTAAATGGCAACTTTCGCCAAGTATCCCGCCGCCGCTATGCCATGCGCGGTTGTCGCTGATCGTGCTGTTGTAGATCAATAGACTATTTCGACCGCCTCCGCCGCAAACGACGCCGCCTCCATAGCCCGCAGTATTCCCGCTTATCGTAGTTTTATCGATCGTCATCGTGCCATTGGGACCGTTGTAGACGCCGCCACCCGAGGAACCGGAACCTACTGAGCCGGCATTATTCCCAGTAATGGTGCTATAGATGATCATCAGATCGCCGTCGCTGTAGACGCCGCCGCCATCGCCAGCGCCCGGCGGACCACCCCACCCATTTAGAATCGTCAGGTTCGCAAGAATGACTTGGCTGGCAGGTACTCTGTACGGTATCGTGACCACCACGCTTATTCCGCCACCGTCGATAATGGTGGTGTTGGCATTAGCGCCGACAATGCTCAAGCTGTAGGAAATGGTTAGGTTCTCAGTGTAAATGGCAGCCGCGACTCGGATGATATCGCCCGAATGAGCAAGATCGATCGCGTGTCCGATGGTCTTGCAGGCGGTCGATACTGATTGGCAGGTGTTGCTGTCGGAGCCGCTTGCGCCATCGGCATACCATGTATGGGCCCAGGCTGTGGACGCCAGTGCCAGGAACAGAACGCTGCAGAACGCAAGATTGAGTTTCACGATAATCCCCCTTCAGGTCCGTGGCGTGCCCCCAACATGTTGGCCTCGTATAGACCCGTTGTCAATGCGAAGAATTTTGCATAGGGATGATTGACGAAATCAGGCGTTTACACTCATTGACCTTCGCATGATACCTGCGGGCGGGTTCTGCAAAGAGCGCAAAGGATGGGCCCCCCGCGGAATCCCATCCTTTGCAAAGAACGCAAAGGATGGGCCACCCGCCTCAACGACCTTCGTCTTACGGGCTGCAATAAGTTGCACATTGACACGGCAACAATCACCGAAGATAATCTTGCGCAAGTTTCGGGCAGGTCTGCCTCTCTGTGCTGCCCGGAACATGATTCTTTCCTGATTATTTCTATTCGATCCCTCTGGAACAGGGCTCGTTCCCCTATTAAAGGAGATATTCAAATGAAGCTCCGCATCGCCTGCGTGGTAATTGGATTCTTGTTGCTGGTTACATTGATCGTTGCCCAGACATCCACGCAAACCGCATCTGCCCTGCCTCGCCTGGTCCGCTTCGGCGGCACGGTTAAAGATCTCAACGGCACTCCCCTGACTGGCGTAGTCGGCATCACGTTCGCTCTCTATTCCGAGCCAAGCGGAGGTGCTCCACTGTGGCTGGAGACGCAGAATGCGAATGCCGACGGCGCCGGCCACTACACGGTTCTGCTAGGCTCAACCAAACCCGAGGGTCTTCCGGCGGAGTTGTTCACGTCCGAACAGGCACGCTGGGTGGGAGTGCAGGTTTCGGGGCAGGCCGAGCAGCCGCGCGTGCTGCTGGTCAGCGCTCCGTATGCCTTGAAAGCGGGCGATGCCGAAACCATCGGCGGACTTCCGCCCTCGGCCTTCGTGCTGGCCGCACCGGTGGTCATCGGTCCTGCTGCAGTGAGCAGCGCGGACGCGAGCGCGGCCGGCAGTGTTTCGCCGGCGACTACGAGTGACGTGACCACAACCGGCGGGACGGTGAACGCGCTTCCGTTGTTTAGTACGGCAACGAACGTTCAGAACTCGATCCTGACGCAGACGGGCACGAGTGCCGTCAACATCGGAGGCAAACTCAACCTGCCTGCGACGGGCACCGCGACAGCGACCGGAGGCAAGAACTCGCGGCCGGAGTCTTTTGTCGCCTCCGCGTTCAACAGTGGGACGGCTACGGCGGTGCCGCAGACCTTCCAGTTGCAGGCCGAGCCAGCGGGCAACAACACGGCGACGACTTCTGGCACGCTGAACCTGCTCTATGCTACCGGGACCGCGACCCCGGCGGAGACGGGGCTGAAGATCAGCAATAAAGGTCTGATCACGTTTGCGACGGGACAGGCATTTCCCGGCACGGGAGCGGGCACTATCAGTGGAGTGACGGCAGGCACGGGCCTGACCGGTGGTGGTACGGGCGGCGACGTCACCTTGAATGTGAACACGGCCAAGGTTCCGCTGTTGGCCTCAAAAAATGCGTTCACCGCGAACAACTCTTTCGCGGGAAACGTTGGGATAGGGACGACGAATCCGACTGAAAAGCTACAGGTTGTTGGAAGCAACGCAATACTCAGCTTAGGAGGCAGCGGTATTCCCGGTCTTCAGGTTTTGTCAGCTACTGGAGGAGAGGATTACCGCGTGGAGAGCAATCGAGCGTCTCTAGGTGAATTCAGCCTATCGGACTGCAGCGCAGGCTGTGTGGAGCGACTGACAGTTTTAAAGAGCGGCAGCGTCGGGATTGGGACAACGCCGCTTGCGAATCTCGATGTTTTGGGAGGTGGCGGCCTGCACATCCTGGCCGGCAATCCTGGCTGCGGGACTTTCGCAGCGATTGGCTTCCAGACAACGCCCTTGAGCGGTTGCGGGAACTATGCCCTGCTGGGAGACTCATCGGGCGGAACTTACATTAATGCTTCGGGTTCCAGCAGCATTATTCACTTCCGAATTAAAAACAACGATGCAATGGAGATCTTCTCCAACGGTACGGTGGGTATTGGCACCGTGTCGCCTGGGGGAGCTCTAGGCGTAGAACAGGGGGATGCGGTTGCGGCCTACTTCCAGGACGACGCCGCGGACACAGCCACCGTTTATTCGATCAACTCGGCGCCGACTGCGGACGTTGCCTGGGGTTTGATCGCAGGGGGCGACTTCGGCACGTGCGAAGTCGATAACAACGGCAATTTCTCTTGCGATGGCACCAAGTCCGCGGTCGTGCCGGTTGATGGCGGCTCGCGCAAGGTCGCGCTTTACGCCATGGAAGCTCCCGAAAACTGGTTTGAGGATTTCGGCTCAGGCCAACTCTCGAATGGCTCGGCCCGCATCCAGCTTGAACCGACCTTCGCGCAAACTGTAAACACCCATCTCGACTATCACGTCTTCCTCACTCCTCGCGGTGAATGCGAAGGGCTTTATGTCACGGAGCTGACGCCCGCCGGTTTTGAAGTTCGCGAACTGCACCACGGCTCGTCCAGCGTTGCATTCGACTACCGCATCGTCGCCAAGCGGAGGAGCTACGAATCCATTCGTCTGGCAGATTTCACAGAGCGGTCGAAGAAGCTGGATGAGCGGCCCGCAAGGATGCGGCAGCGCAGAAAAGCAGCGGTCCCGGCGGCTTCAAACTTGGCGGTCCTACCGGAGCAGAAACTCAGCATTAACGCTACCAAGTGAAGACAGGTGGAGGATAGTATCGGCAGGGTTAGAAAGTGGAGATACTGATGCCCGTAGTGACGCTTCAGGCCCTCGGCATGGTTGAAGTGTGAGGCGGGAGTGATGCGGTATCGAGAGAATATCGAAGTCAAAATCCTAGCGGCTCGGAATTGGGGAGTGGCCCACCCTTTGCAAAAAGCGCAAAGGATGGGCCACCCGGCCAAGACGGCTCTCAACGCTATAACGCTGGCCATGATGATCGAGCTGGAGTCGACTCGAATCAAAGTCAACTTGGTGACCCCGGGTTTTACTAAGACGAACCTCAACGGATATGAGGACACGGCCTCTATCGAAGATGGCTCTCGCGAGGTGGTGCGCGTTGCGCTGCTTGGCCCGGATGGTCCCACTGGCACGTTCACACGCTGGGAAAACGAAACCATCCCATGGTGATGTAGGAGGAGATCGTGAATCGATCTCTCCCAAGCCCATTTTATGGCCTATCAATGAACATCGATAATTAGGTGCCACAAGAGCGTTTCTCGTTACCTATGTGGTGAAACTTCCTAAAAGAGGACTTCCGGCTCGCAATCACTTCCGGTTCGCCC
>CAWFLH010000010.1:0-271120 GCA_963816575.1 uncultured Acidobacteriaceae bacterium
GGCGGCGTAGCTCAGGTGGCTAGAGCGACGGTCTCATAATCCGTAGGTCCGTGGTTCGAGTCCACGCGCCGCCACCACTCTCTCGTTTTTTCTTAGGTTCTCTAGGAGCAGGAATTGACATTCCTGCGCTCGTCTGGAAACATCGAAAAACTCCTGAGCTAAGGGTCTCGAACCTTCCGGATACTCTCGAAGCGGGTTGAGGGGTTGCTTATGGTTGGGATTCGCACCCATGACTTGCGCAAGGTCTACACGTCCTCGCCGCCGTTCGGTGCTGGGGGCTTTGGTCCGCCTGCCGCGCGCGATAAACGGAAGAAGCAGCCGAAGCCGGAGATCGTGGCTCTGAATGGTCTGACGCTCGACATCGCTCCGGGCGAGGTTTTCGGGCTACTTGGGCCTAATGGCGCAGGCAAGTCCACGACGGTTGGAATTCTCACCACGCGAGTGCGGCCTACCGGTGGCACGGCCTGGATTGGCGAGCACGATGTCTGGAAAGAACAGGTCGCGGTGAAACGCCTCATTGGAGTGGTGGCGCAACGTCCGAACCTCGATTTTTCGCTCACAGCGCGCGAGATTCTGCTCTTTCATGGGGCCTATTTCGGGCTGGACTCACAAGCTCGGGCGGCGCGCGCTGAGAGCCTTCTGGACCGGTTCAAGCTGCGCGACCGGGCCGAACAGATGGTGCGGGGATTCTCCGGCGGCATGATGCAGCGGCTTTCCATCGCGCGCGCCATGATGCACGACCCGCAAGTTCTTTTCCTCGACGAACCCAGCGCCGGCCTGGACCCACAAACAAAGTTGCTTTTGTGGGAGATCATTCGCGAATACAACCAGACGGGCAAGACCATCTTGCTGACCACGCACAACATGGAAGAGGCCGATGCGCTGGCGAATCGCTTGGCGATCATCGACCACGGACGCAACATCGCGCTCGGCACTCCGGCCGAGTTGAAGGCCTCAGTGCCGGGCGGTTATTTGCTGCGGCTTCGTTTCGGCCAGCAATCTGCAGAACTGCTGCAGCGGCTGCAGTCTTTGCCTGGAGTGCGGGAGGTCCGCGCCAACGATCAAAACGGCGTTGACCTGTACTCCGATGATGGCGGTGCTCTGATTGCCGAGATCGCCAGCCTGGCTTCGGCTGTGGGCGTGGAGTTGCGTGACGTGCATATTTCCGAGCCTAGCCTGGAAAACCTTTTTCTGCACCACACGGGAAGGAGTCTGCGGGAATGAACTGGAAGACGTTTTTCGCCATGCTGGCGCGCGATGCCCACGTGGCCCGCCGCAACTTCGTCGTGTTGCTGCTGCAAACTTTTCTGCAGCCGCTAATGTTCGTGTTCGTCTTCGGCCGCGTCATGGTGCGCAGCGGTTACATGCCGGAGGCGTACAAGAGCCTGCTGCTTCCCGGCATCATGGCCATCAGCATGGTTTTCACGGGAGTCTGGGCCGTGGCCATGCCGTTGATTGCCGAATTCCAGTTCACCCGTGAGATCGAAGACCGCCTGCTCGCGCCCATGGAAATTTCATGGGTAGCGGTGGAGAAAGTGCTGGCAGGAACGCTGCAGGCGCTGATCGCCGGGCTGGTGGTGATTCCGGCGGCGTGGGTGATTCTGCGGCCGGGAGTTGTCGTGACGGTGCACAACCCTCTCACGTTCGCTTGCGTCACGTTGCTGGTAGCTTTGTTCTCCGCCTGCGGCGGGCTGGCTTTGGGTTGCAGCGTCAATCAGCAACACATCGGATTGATGTTCAGCATGGTCTTGACTCCGATGATCTTCTTCGGCTGCACCTACTATCCCTGGAGCGCTCTGAACAGTTTTCCCATCCTGCAAAAAGTGGTGCTGGTGAACCCCCTGGTATACGCCAGTGAAGGACTGCGCGGAACGCTGGTGCCGCAGTTCTCTCATCTTCCGCTGCCTGCAGTGTTGGTGGCGTTGACGGTTTTCGACGCGTTGCTGCTCACCGCGGGACTGCGGCAGTTCTGGGGAAAAGCTGTCAGTTGAGTTTCCTGGAGTTATTTTTCGCTGGTTACCATCCTGAAAGCTGCCTCGAATCAGGCGATTCCAAGCGTTACTGAAGTTTCCGGCACGGCTCACAAATCATTGTTAATAAACCTGTTAGCTAGTTATCCTTGGCTGAGGGGGTAGCTCGCGCGCCGGCCGCAAGAGTGCGCGGTGAACCCGCAGACGAATGTCCACCAGCACACAGTCGTGGAGAGGACTGCCCATCGGCGCCAAGGCTTTCATTGGCCTGGTGATTGCCGCGGGCATGGCGTCCCTGCTGCAAGCGGCGATCCACCAGAGCAGCAAGAATATCGCGGAGTTCATCTGCTATCTGGGGATCGCGATTCTGGCTTCGCGGCTGCGCGTCACTCTGCCCGGCATTACGGGCACGCTGTCGGTGAACTTCCTGTTCATCCTGGTGGCGGTGGCGGAGTTGAGCTACTCGGAAGCGCTTACTCTCGGCGCGGTCTCGATGCTGGCTCAGAGTATTCACCCCAACCGTCCCAGCTCCATCCAATTGACGTTCAACGTTTGTGCGGGCGCACTCTCAACTGCGCTGGCTTTCGTCGTCTATCACAACGCTCTGGCCATCGAACTCATTGGCAGCCGCCCTCTGGTTCTTTGTCTGGCGGCTTCGACGTACTTCATCGTTAACGCAGGTTGCATCGCCGCGGTGATTTCGTTTACCGAAGGGAAGCCGCTTCAGCAAATCCTGGTGGATTGCTATTTCTGGTCCTTCCCGTACTACCTGGTGGGAGCAGGCATCGCAGGCGTGATTGGCTGGTTCAACCGCGCGTTCAACTGGGAAACGTCGCTGCTGTTCGTCCCTGCGATTTACCTTATTTACCGTTCCTACCGTCTATATCTGGGCAAGTTGGAAGACGAGAAGCGCCATGTGGAAGAGATCGCGAACCTGCACCTGCGAACGATTGAGGCCCTGGCGCTGGCCATCGAAGCCAAAGACCAGACCACTCACGACCATTTGCAGCGCGTCCGCATCTACGCCATCGAAGTAGCCAAAGAATTGGGCATGACCGGGACTGAACTGGAAGCCCTTCATGCTGCCGCGTTGTTGCACGACATCGGCAAGCTGGCGGTTCCTGAACACATCATTTCGAAACCCGGCCGGCTGACCCCGGAAGAGTTCGAGAAAATGAAGATTCACACCGTAGTGGGAGCGGAAATTCTAGAGCGAGTTCGCTTTCCCTACCCGGTGGTGCCGATCGTGCGCGCCCACCACGAGAAGTGGGACGGGTCAGGTTATCCCTACGGATTGAAAGGGGCGGAGATCCCGATCGGCGCGCGCATTCTTTCCGCAGTTGACTATCTGGACGCTCTGGCATCTGACCGGCAATACCGGCGCGCCATGCCGCTCGATGAAGTGATGACGCGGCTGAACGCGGAATCGGGCAAGTCATTTGACCCGAAAGTAGTGGATGTTCTCAAACGGCGTTACAAGACGCTGGAGAATCTGGCGCTGGCGAAATCGGCGGAAGATGGCAACCTGATTCTTTCGACGGATTTCAAGATTACGCGCGGACCGGCTCCGGCTGCGGGATTCGAAAATGCGACGGTTTCGGATACGCCGGGGCGGGAAGCAACGTTTTTGTCCTCTATTGCGGCGGCGCGGCAGGAAGCACAGTCTTTGTTTGAGTTGAGTCAGGATCTGGGAGCGTCGCTCAGCCTGGGTGAAACGCTCTCGGTGTTTTCCGTAAAGCTCAAAATGACGGTGCCCTACGACGCGATCGCGATTTACATCCGTCGCGGAGACGAACTGATTCCGGAATATGTGAATGGCGATAACTATCGCCTGTTCGCTTCTCTGCGAATTCCTGTGGGGCACGGGCTTTCGGGCTGGGTGGCGCAGAACAAGAAACCGATTGTGAACGGAAATCCTTCGGTAGAGCCCGGCTACTTGAACGACCCAGGCAAATTCAGCACGTTGCGCTCGGCCCTGGCGCTGCCGCTTGAAGGAGTGGCGGGCGTGATCGGCGTGCTAGCCCTTTACCGCGCCGAGAAAGACGCGTTTACTTCGGACCATTTACGCATTCTTCTGGCGGTGAGCGGCAAAATGGCGCTGGCCATCGAGAATGCTCTGAAATATCAGCAGGCCGAAAGCTCCGCCACTACCGACTACCTTACGGGTCTGCCCAATGCCCGGTCGCTCTTTCTGCAACTGGACCGCGAATTGGCCCGCTGCAAGCGTGACAACCTGTCGCTCACGCTGATGGTCTGTGACATGAACGGTTTCAAGAAGATTAATGACCGCTTTGGGCACCTGGAGGGCAATCGGGTCTTGCGCCTGTTTGCCCAGGCTCTGAAAGACAGCTGCCGCGAGTACGACTACGTAGCTCGCATGGGCGGAGACGAGTTCGTAGTGATTGCTCCGGGTCTGCCCGCCGACGCCGCAGCCAAGAAGGTCGAGCAGATTCGTCCTCTCGCCCGGCAGGCCGGGTTCGACGTTTGCGGAGAGGAAATCCTGTCGTTGAGCGTGGGCATGGCCGTGTCGCCGGACGACGGCAATGACGCCGAGCAGCTTCTGACTCAGGCTGATCGCCGCATGTATCTGGAGAAGCAGAAACTGCCGACGCAGAAAGACCAGCGCCTGCACACGCGGATGAAATGCCGGCTCACAATCGAACTGCATCCTCAATCTGGCGGCGGGCCGATCTTCGGCAATATGATCGACCTCAGCCTTGGCGGCTGCTATGTGGAAACCAGCGCCATTCTCACGCCCGGCTCCAACCTGAAGCTGGTGTTCTCTATCGATGACGGTACCCTGAGCACCGAAGGCAGTGTTGCCAGGATCCATCCCGGATCGGGCGTCGCGATTCAGTTCAAGGAGATGAGCCGGGAATCGCGGGAGAAAATGTACCGCATCCTGGAGTTCGTGCAGAACTCGACCACGGTCTACAACGACCGCTATCTGCAGAATCTTTTCAAGCGTTGAAAAACAGTGGTCAGTGGTCAGTGATCAGTGATCAGTGGCCGGTGGGAGCTGGTTGTTTGCTGGCCACTGGCCACTGGCTACTGACTTCTGACCACTGACCACTGACCACTGCTCTTCGCTTGAAGCCCATCCCCGCCGCCCGTACACTTAAGGAATGCACGTCCACGTTCATGGCGGGGGCGGTCCCAAGCGAGTGTTGAAGGTCTCGCTCGGCGTGACCCTGGCATACATCGTGCTGCTGGTGGTGGCCGGAATCCGGGCTCATTCGCTGGCCCTGCTCTCCGAAGCCGGACACAATCTCTCGGACTTTCTGGCTCTGCTGCTGTCGCTGGTTGCGGTGTATTTGCAGTCGCGTCCGGCCAGTTCCACCAAGACCTACGGCTACCATCGCGCCGGAGTGCTGGCCGCGCTGGTGAACGCCGTGTCGCTGGTCGCGGTTTCGTTCTTCATCTTCTACGAGGCATTCCGGCGCCTGCAGCATCCCGAGCATGTTCAGGCCTCGGTGATGATGTGGGTCGCTGCTGCGGGCGTGGTGATGAACGGTGTGATCGCGTTGATGCTGTATCGCTCGTCGGGACGCTCCGGCGGCGATGTCAACATCCGCAGCGCACTGCTTCACGAAGTGGGCGACACCCTTTCCACAGCCGCCGTCATTGCCGGAGGCTGGGCAATTTTGGTTACTAACAATTACTGGATCGACTCCGCGCTTTCATTCGGAATTGGAGCGCTGATCCTCTGGTCGGGCTTCGGTATTGTGCGCGAAACTCTGAATATTCTCCTGGAAGGGACGCCGCGCGGCGTGAAGCTCGAACTGGTCGAGACCGCGATTCGCTCGATCGAAGGCGTCAACGACGTGCACGATCTCCACTGCTGGAGCATCGGGTCAGAGACTCGCGCTCTCTCCTGCCACATCTCGATTGCCGACATTCCGCCGTCGGTCAGCGAGCGCATCCTGCGCGACGTTAAGGACTGCCTGCATCACAACTTCCGCATCGACCATACGACCATCCAGTTCGAGCACGTCGAGTGCGAAGTGGCGCATGGGTGCGTGATTCCGGTGGGCGAGAGCGAAGAGCATCACCACCACAGCCACTGAAGCGTTGGCAAACACGCCATCCGTATGCAATCTACTCTGTCCAGTCCTGAGCACCGTGAAGAATGCGGACGATTTCTATCGCATTTTCGTGAATACGATAGACGGCGAGATATGGCAAGCCACCGAAAACAAGCTCGCGGGTATCCGGCTTTCGCCCTGTTCTGCCGTATTCAGGAAACTCTGCGAGTAAATCGATCCGATGGTGAATAGAAAGAGCTACGCGGCGGGAAGCGGTTCGACTACCGTGTTTTTCGACGTAATCGCAGATGTGAGTGAAATCGCGAACGGTAATGTCCGTCCAGCGGACCCGCATCAACCGGGATACCGCTCGTCGATCATTTTCCTGACGTCCCCGTGATCCACGAGTTCGCCCCGGTCGGCCGCAGCCAGCCCCTTGTCCACCTCGCGCAGGAACCACTCGTCGTAGTTCACCATGCGCTCTACCGCTTCGACCACGAGCGCTTCACTGGCGCGACCTTGCTGGGCGGCCAACCGGCTGAGTTTCGCTTGCAAATCGGGATTCAGGGGTACGTCCATGCTGAATAGGCTAGGCAGCGGAAGAGGCGGTGTCAACAACTTTAGCTCTGCTGTCCGAAAATTTCCCGCACCCGCTCGATCGTGTCCGCCTCCGCCGCCGTTTTGTCCGGCCGCAGCCGCACGATCCGCGGGAAGCGCAACGCGTACCCGCTTTCGTGACGATCCGAGCGCGTCATGTTGTTGAACGCAACTTCCAGCACAATCTTCGGCTCGACTGTCCGCCGGAAGCCTTGATCGTCAATCGTGTGCTGCAAGAACCACAGCGTCATTTCTGCAATTTCGACGTCGGTGAGTCCTGAATACGCCTTGCCGATATTCGCCAACCTGTCGCCATCCCAGACCCCAAACGTGTAATCGCTGAGCACGCCGATGCGCTTGCCGTGTCCGTACTCGACCGCGGTCACCACCACGTCGAGCGTGGCCAACTCGCGTTTCATCTTTAGCCACGATTTGCCACGCTTTCCCGGCGTGTACGCCGAGCCGAAATCTTTGATCATCAAGCCTTCATTGCCTCGTGCCTGCGCGGCGGCGAACAGTTCTTCCAACTCCTCTGGTGAACTCGCGTGAAACACGGGGGCGCGGATGACGTTCACTGCAGCGGCTGTTTCCTGACGCTCATCCTCTAAGGCTAACTCTCGTTGTCCTGTCTGTTTCAGTGACTCTGTGCCTCTGTAATGAACGACTGTTCTTTCCGCGGCCAGCAGTTCATCCAGCACTCGCCCACGCTCCCGCAGCGAACGATCGATCAGTAACTCCCCACCCGCGTACAGAACGTCGAACACCACGTACGCCACGGGAATCTCGCGCAGCATTCGTTCGCTCACTTTCTTTCGCCCCAATCGCTGTTGGAGTACGCTAAACGGCCGCGCCCGGCCTGAAGCATCCCAAGCCACGATCTCGCCATCAAGAATCGCATTCTTCGACAACCCCGCAAGTGCGCCGGGCAACTCCGGAAACGAGTCGGTAATCTCATCCCGCGTGCGCGAAAAGAGCTTCACCTCGCCGCCGGACACGTGGGCCTGCGCACGAATGCCGTCATATTTGTCTTCCACCACTGCCTCGGCAAAATAACTCAACCCCTCCTCGGCCGACTCGATCGGGCTGGCCAGCATGAACCCCAACGGATGAAAGATCCGCATCTTCGCTTCGGTCAACTTGCCTTCTACCGCCAGTCGCAGGGTCTCGCCGATATCCCCCAGCAGCATGTTTGCCCGCTGCACTTCCTCCAGCGCTCCCACGAGCGTACTTCCATAAGCTTTGGCGATCGCTTCTTCCACCAAGCTCTCTTTCAACCCAATCCGCAAATCGCCAGTCATGATCTTCACAATGTATTTGGCTTCAAGCGGAGTCGCCCGGGCAAGCAAATCGCGGACCAGCGCAGACTTTGCCGCAGGACCTCGCGCCGCCGCGATCTGGCGGAAGGTGTTCGCAACTTCGAGAACGTTCAGGCCCTGTCGGGAGGTCTCCGGCAGGACCTCACCAGCCACGGCCCCCAGGTCGCCATGCTTGCGATAGGCAGCCGTCAGTTCGGCTTCATCTTTTCCGGAAAGCTCTGCAACCACCCGCCATAAAAGCGAGCCGCCGACCTGCATCGTCGCTTCTTCCCACGCGGGAAACGCTCTGCCGGAGAGAAACACGGCGGACACCGCCGCTTCGTCTGTGGTGCGTGACTTCAGGTAGTCGGCGGCCGCAGCCGTTTTCTGCAGTTTCTTGGAGGTAGCAGTGATGGCATCACAGGTCTGGGCAAGTCTTCTCATGCTGTTCCAAACATGCTGTTCAAGAACGTATCCCGAGAATAGACGAAAGGTTCGCGGATTGCTGATCCTCTCTGATCTCCCGTGGATAAATCTTGCTATCTCTGTTACTTAGAGCGGAGTGCCATCGAGCGTTGGCGGCCTGTGGTAACCTAGGGTTTGGCGCTTTTCCGTGCCTGGAGCATCTAAGCACTGTGCGTTCTCTGCGAAATTTCGTGCGTTTTCTGGTGGCCGTGCAGCTTCTGCCCGCGCTTGAAAGCGGCGAGGAAACCTTGGTCGGCGGGCAAGCCGTGCTCGAAGGAGTGATGATGCGTTCCCCGCACGCCTGGGCGATCGCCTGTCGCAAGCCCTCGGGCGAAGTTGTCACCATGCAGGAACCGCTTGATCGTCCATCAGAAAAACACAAGTGGATGGCTTGGCCCATTATTCGCGGAGTCATGACGCTGGGTTACGCGATGTCCCTCGGCTACCGCGCTCTGCGTTTCTCGGCGAACGTTGCCATCGAAGACGTGATGCAGAGCGAGGACTCCGCCAAGAAGCATGTGGAGACGGCCGCCTCGGCCGTCCCGGCGAAGCGAAGCGAGACGGAACGATCCGATACCGAATCTGCCAAAACGCACGCTCGCGAAAAGGCCGCCACTATTAGCAGTTGGCTGGCCGCGGGCAACGTGGTCATCTCACTCGCCTTTTTCATCTTCATGTACAAGTACCTGCCGCTGGTGGCGGCCACGGAACTAAAGAAGGTCAATCCGGCGCTCGGCGGCCAGATCATGTTCAATCTGGTTGACGGCGTGGTGCGCTTGATCCTGTTCCTGTTGTTCATCTGGGGAGTGTCGTTGTTCCCGGACATTCGCCGGGTATACGAGTATCACGGCGCCGAACACAAGACCGTCTTCGCCTTCGAAAACGGCGACCCGCTGTCGACCGCGGCCGTGCAGAGATATTCGACGTTCCATCCCCGCTGCGGGACCAGCTTCCTGATGACGGTGATGCTGATCTCGATCGGGTTCTATATGCTGGTTCCATTCACCACGTTCTGGGCGCGCTTCGCTGCTCGCATTGCGCTTCTGCCCGTGATTGCCGGCGTCTCTTACGAAATTATTCGTTTCGCGGCCAAGCATCGGGGCTCTCTCTTTGCCCTGATGACCGCTCCGGGGCTCTGGCTGCAGCGCATCACGACGAAGCCCCCGTCTGACGAGCAGGCACAGTGCGCCATCGTTGCTCTCGACCACGCCATGGCTCTGGAAAAGGAACGTGGCGGCGAACTGGTGATTGCCTAGCTGGGGTTCCCACCCCGGGAATCCGTCGTTGGTCGTTTGTCGTTAGTCGTTGGCCTCTCAAACATCCGGCAGTACAGTTTCATGAGAGGTAATCAACATGTCAGCGTCTTTCAAGGACTTACGTGTTTGGCAGGAAGCGATGAGATTCGCAGTAGAAGTCTATCAAGTCACAGGGCAATTTCCGCGGCACGAGTTGTACGGTCTTAGCCAACAATTGCGTCGGGCAGCGGTATCGGTACCGAGCAACATCGCCGAAGGTAAGGGGCATAGATCGGATCGCGAGTTTGGACACTTCCTGCTACACGCGCGAGGGTCGCTCTTGGAAGTGCAAACACAAGTTATGATCGCTAAGGAATTACAATACCTGGGAAGCGAAGAAGCTGAACGCCTGTTAGCAACCGCAGACGCCACAGGCCGAAGCCTGAATAGCTTGATCAACTCCATAAACATAAAAGCCGCATGAAGCGAAAGGTCAAGGACCAACGACCAACGACCAACGACGATGTTTGAACGCTTAGACCAAATCGAAGCCCGCTACGAAGAGCTTACCAGCGCTCTCGCTTCGCCGGATATCGTCAACGATTCGGCGCGATACCAGAAGACTGCCAAGGCGCACAGCGAAATCGTCCCCGTCGTGGAAAAATACCGTGAATACAAGGATCTGACGCGCGGCATAGCCGAGAGCAAGGCCATGCTCGCCGACGAAAAAGATCCTGAGATGCGCGCCTATGCCCAGGAAGAACTGGACAAGCTGCAGCCCCGCGTCGCTGCCATCGAAGAAGAGTTGAAAGTTCTACTTCTACCCAAAGACCCCAACGACGATAAAAACGTCATCCTCGAAATTCGCGCCGGCACTGGCGGAGACGAAGCCACGCTCTTCGCCGCCGAAATCTTTCGCATGTACACGCGCTTTGCCGAGACCCAGCGCTGGAAGGTAGAAGTCCTCTCGTCCTCAGAGTCGTCGGCCGGCGGGTTGAAGGAAGTCATCGCCATCATCGAAGGCAACCGTGTCTTCTCCCAGCTCAAATACGAAAGTGGCGTGCATCGCGTGCAGCGCGTTCCCGCAACCGAGCAGCAGGGACGCGTCCACACCTCGGCAGTCACGGTTGCTGTTCTTCCCGAAGCAGAAGACGTAGACATCAAGATCGAAGCGAAAGACCTGCGAATTGACACCTTTTGTTCTTCTGGTCCCGGCGGCCAGTCGGTGAACACAACATATTCCGCCGTCCGCATCACGCACATCCCCACGAATACGGTCGTGAGTTGCCAGGACGAGAAATCGCAGATCAAGAATCGCGAAAAAGGCATGCGCGTGCTGCGCTCCCGCCTCTACGAAATCGAAATGGAGAAGCAGCAGCAGGCACTAGCCAAAGAGCGCAAGGCGATGGTGGGTTCCGGGGACCGCAGCGAGAAAATACGCACCTACAACTTTCCGCAGAATCGCCTCACCGATCACCGCATCGGATTCACCATCCACCAGCTCGAAGCTGTGATGGACGGGAAACTCCAGCCGTTAATCGAAGCGCTCACCACGCATTACCAGGCCGAGAAGCTAAAGCACGAAGCGACGACCGTGGTTTAAGCGTGTCGCGAGGGCGTTGGCGGCGCCTCTAACCAACTCCCAGTTCTGGCAAAAGCCATTCACTTACGGCAACAGCTTCGGCCACCTCGTCTTGCATTTGACCGGGAATCTGAACTACTACATCGGAGCCCAAATTGCGACGACTGACTACGTCCGCGACCGCCCGCGCGAATTCGGCGAACAGAATCCTCCGTCGAAAGACGAGGCTCTCAAGCTTTTCGATGACGCCGTGGATTTGGTTCTCAAAACCATTCGCGCACAATCACCCGAAGATTGGTCGGAGGAATACTCAGGGCTCGGCACCGATGCCAAAACTCGCCTCGACATTGTGGTGATTTGCGCCGCCCACCTGCAGTACCACATTGGTCAGATGATCTATCTGGGTTATGAGCTAACCAGGCAAAGAGATGGAAGTTCAAGATGAGGCACGCCAGTTCGCATTTTGTTTTCTGCGCGACGGACCTGCCTTGAGCAACGCCGATGGGTGTCTCTGTGGTGAAATGGTTCGGTGCAACTGAAACCAGCTCTCACTTCCGCCATCGCCCGCCTTACGACGGATCACGTTCCCTCGCCGCGCATGAACGCAGAATTGCTGCTAATGTTTAGCCTGAGCTGCGACCGCGCCTACCTCTATGCGCACCCCGAGCGCGAACTCACCGGCGATGAGCAAAGCCGTTACGATGCTGCTCTCGCAGAACGTGCCCGCGGTGTCCCCGCGCAGTACATCACCGGCCATCAGGAATTTTGGGGCATGGATCTAATGGTCTCGCCCGCCGTTCTTATTCCGAGGCCTGAGACTGAACATGTGGTTGAAGCAGTGCTGGAATTGCAAGCGCCGGCATCCGGCGTTCGACGCCCGGCACCTCAAATCCCGGCAGTCCGGGTATCCGGAAGCCCGAAGCCGGGAGACGGAAGCCGGATTCTCGACGTTGGCACCGGCTCCGGCTGCATCGCTCTTGCTCTCGCCAAAGAACTGCCTCAGGTCGAAATTCATGCCAGCGATATTTCTGCCGGTGCGCTAGAAATCGCTCGCGCCAATGCCGCCCGCCATCAACTCGAATCTCGCGTTCAATTCCACCAAATCGACCTGCTCGCGGGGTTCGAGAACGACAGCTTCGATTTCATCGTCTCCAATCCGCCCTACGTCGGCGAATCGGAAGAAGACGAAGTGCAGCTCGAAGTTCGCAAGTTCGAGCCGCGTAGCGCCGTCTTCGCCGGGCCAACGGGATTGGAGACGATCGCGCGTCTCATCCCCCAGGCCCACGCGGTACTCCGGCCCGGCGGCTGGCTGGTCATGGAAATCAGCGGGACAATCTCTGAAGAGGTGCGACAGTTGCTGGAGGGTTGGAACGACGTTCGAATCCGGCCGGACCTGCAATCGATCCCGCGCGTAGCACAGGCGCGGAAGTAGCTAGCGCCGGACTACTGCGGGCTGAATCTCTTCCACGTCCACAATGCTGGTCGGATACTTGCCGGTGTAGCAAGCCGAGCAGTAAGAAGTCTTCTCGCCTTCGCCGCACGCCTTCTTGAGCCCTTCCATCGAGAGGTAAGCCAGCGAGTCGGCGCGAATGTATTGGCGTATTTCGTCGAGCGATTTGTTGGCAGCAATCAACTGATTCTTCGACGGCGTGTCCACACCGTAATAGCATGGCGAAATCGTGGGCGGGCAGGAAATCCTCATGTGAACTTCCTTTGCACCAGCGTTGCGAATCATCCGCACAATCTTCCGGCTGGTGGTGCCGCGCACAATTGAATCGTCAATCAGCACCACGCGTTTGCCTTCCAAAAGCGAGCGCACCGGATTGAGTTTCAGCCTTACTCCAAAGTCGCGCACGCTCTGGCTGGGTTCGATGAACGTGCGGCCCACGTAGTGATTACGAATCAGGCCAAAGCGGAATGGAATGCCGCTCTCAGCCGCGTAGCCTACGGCCGCGGTTACGCCGGAATCGGGCACCGGGACCACCAGATCGGCCTCCACCGGCGCCTCGCGCGCTAACTGCCGTCCGAGTTCTTCGCGACTGGTCTGCACAGCCCGTCCGAACACCATGCTGTCGGGCCGGGAAAAGTAAACGTGCTCGAAGATGCAACTCGACTGTGGCGCGCCCGTCGCATAAAAGCTGGAGCTGATGCCTTCCGGCCCAACCACGATCAACTCGCCTGGCTTCACGTCTCGCTCGTAAGTCGCGCCGATCAGATCGAAGGCGCAGGTCTCCGAGGCGAACACGATCGTGTCGCGTTTCTGCCCCTCCAAGGCGGGAATTCGTCCCATGGCGAGGGGGCGGAAGCCGCGCGGGTCACGGGCGGCGATGATCCGGTCCGGAGTCATCAACACCAGCGAAAAAGCGCCTTCCACGCTTCGCAATGCATCTACAATCGCCTCAGGCAAGGTGTGTTCGCGCGAGAGGGCGATGAGGTGGACGATCACCTCCGTATCGCTGTTCGTCTGGAAAATCGACCCCTGACGCTCCAGCCGGCTGCGAACTTCCATCGCGTTCACCAGATTGCCGTTGTGCGCGACCGCGATCGAGCCCTTATTTGATTGCACCAGAATCGGTTGGGCGTTCAGCAGAGCAGAATCGCCCGCAGTCGAGTAGCGAGTGTGTCCAATGGCGAGAGTGCCTCGAATCTTCGAAAGCACATCTTCGGTAAAGATGTCCGCGACCGTTCCCATGGCTTTGTGGACGCGGGAAGTCAGGCCATCAGACGTGACAATCCCCGCCGACTCCTGCCCGCGATGCTGCAGCGCATGAAGGCCCAGGTAGGCGAGCTTCTCGGCTTCGGGATGTGCGAAGATCGCGACTACGCCACACTCGTCGTGAAATTTGTCGGTTCTTAGCATTCAGCTCTCAGCGTTCAGCCAACACTTCGTTCAATCTGCCGCTACAAGTTCCGGATCTGTGCGCAGCGCCGATTCCAGGGCATGCTCATACGCAGTACGCAACTCAGAAACCGTCGCGGATGCAATCACTTTGCCGTCGACCGAAACCTCCAGCCGCTCCGGAATTGTTTCTCCAAGCACGTCCGCGGCGATTCCGTATTTCTCCGCTATCTGTTCGATTCGCAAAACGTTCCTGGGGTCGCAAGAGAGCACAATCCGGCTTGCATCTTCGCCAAACAATACGAACTCCGCAGGTAGTTCGTGAGACGCAACATTCACCCGCGCGCCCACACCCCTGGCAAAAGCTTTTTCCGCCAGAGCCACCGCCAACCCGCCATCGGAGCAATCATGCACCGACTCCACCAACCCCAGCTGAACCAATTGAATGACCGCCTTCTGCAGCGCAGCCTCTTTCTCCAGATCGAGTTCCGGAGGATATCCCCACAGCGCGCCCAAAATTTCCTTGGCGTATTCCGATGACCCGAACTCACTCTCTACATCGGTGATATCGGCTGCTTCGCCCGCGCGCAATAGCACGATCGTGCGGCCCGCAGAAGCAAAATGCATCTTCGCGGCCTTATGCACATCGTCGAGAATTCCGACTACTCCAAGCACGGGCGTGGGATAAATGCCCTCGCCGAGCGTTTCGTTGTAGAAGCTGACGTTGCCACCGGTGATGGGGATTTCGAACTCCTCGCAGGCCCTGGTGATGCCATCGATGGTTTGCGAGAACTGCCACATAATGTGTGGCTTCTCAGGATTTCCGAAATTGAGGCAATTCGTAGCGCCCACGGGAGTTGCTCCCGAACACGCCACCTTGCGCGCAGCCTCGGCGACGGCATGCATCGCACCCAGCCGGGGATCGAGGTAACACCGGCGGCTGTTGCCATCGAGCGCCATCGCCAAGCCGCGCTGAGGTTCGTTGGGATTTGGACTCTTGATCCGAATCACGCCCGCATCGCCGGCGCCCGGCGCCTCGACCGTGTTGGTCTGCACCATGTGATCATATTGCTGCCATACCCAGCGCTTGCCGCAGATGTTCGGGCTGGCCAGAAGTTGCTTCAGACTTTGAGTAAAGTCGCCGTCGCCGCTAAGTTTAATGTGCTCTGGCATCTCACGCGGCACAGGAGGCTCCCAGCGCGCCAGCGGACGCTCGTACACGGGCGCATCGTCGGTAAGCGCTCGATTCGGAATCTCCGCAACCATTTCGCCGTGCTGCAGCACCCGCAACTTATCGTCGCTCGTGACCTTGCCGACCTCGACCGCGTCGAGCCCCCATTTTTCAAACACACGGAAGACTTCCTGCTCGCGGCCTTTCTGCGCCACCAGCAGCATGCGTTCCTGCGACTCGCTCAACATGATTTCGTAGGCGGTCATGCCGGTCTCACGCTGCGGCACACGGTCAAGTTCGATCTCGATGCCCACTCCGCCGCGCCCGCCCATCTCGCAGGTCGAGCAGGTCAGTCCGGCCGCGCCCATATCTTGAATTCCAATAATGGCTCCAGTCTGCATGGCTTCGAGGCAGGCTTCGAGCAACAACTTTTCCAGAAACGGATCTCCCACCTGCACATTTGGCCGCTTCGCTTCCGAGGCTTCGCTGAATTCTTCGCTGGCCATCGTCGCCCCGTGGATGCCGTCGCGTCCCGTCTTGGCGCCAACGTAAATCACGGGATTACCTTCCCCAGCGGCACGGGCGTAGAAGATTTCGTCCTTACGAACCAGGCCCATGGCGAAAGCATTCACCAAAGGATTGCCGGAATAGCATGGCTCAAACTTGGTTTCGCCTCCCAGGTTGGGGACGCCGAAGCAATTGCCGTAAGAAGCCACACCGCTCACGACTCCTTCGAGGATGGAGTGATTTCTGTGAATGTCTTTCTTAGTAGTCTGCACATCAGCGGAAATGGGTCCAAACCTTAGCGAATCCATCACCGCTACCGGCCGCGCCCCCATAGTGAAAATATCGCGCAGGATTCCGCCCACGCCGGTCGTTGCGCCCTGAAACGGCTCAATGAACGACGGGTGATTGTGCGATTCGATCTTGAAGGCGCAGGCCCAGCCGTCGCCGATGTCGATGATGCCCGCGTTCTCTCCCGGTCCCTGCAGCACGCGTTTGCTGCGCGTGGGCAGGCGTTTCAGATGAACGCGCGACGACTTGTAGGAACAATGCTCGCTCCACATGACGCTGAAGATGCCAAGCTCGGTGAGCGTCGGCTCGCGCTGCCCCAAAAGCTGCTTGATCTTTTCGTACTCCTCGGAAGTGAGGCCGTGCTGCCGGAGGGTCTCCGGAGGGAAGGCAGAGGTCATGGAGGTGGTCATGGGGAAACTCTATTGTCGCATTTAGCCGGGCCGCTGGATAGGGCCACCAGCACCATTTTTCAACGGGATTTCCGAGTCCCACCCGCCTTTTCCGGTAAGATGGCGACCCAGATGAAATCCATCATCATAGGCACGGCGGGGCATATTGACCACGGCAAAACGGCTTTGGTGAAGGCCCTCACCGGTATCGATGCGGACCGGCTTGAAGAAGAAAAGCGGCGAGGCATCACTATCGACCTTGGCTTCGCGCACATGGATTTGCCCGCCTCGAATGACAAGACCTCGAATGACGAGACAAAGAGTGGCGAGACCCTGCGGCTGGGCTTTGTCGACGTTCCCGGGCACGAGCGCTTTGTCCGCAATATGTTGGCAGGCGTCGGAGGTATTGACCTGGTGCTGCTCGTGATTGCGGCGGATGAAGCGATCAAGCCCCAGACGCGAGAGCATTTCGACATCCTGCGACTGCTCGGCGTAAAGCGCGGCATCACCGTGCTGACTAAATCCGATGCGGTGGATGCAGAGACCCTCGAAGTAGTGCGGCTGGAAGTAGAAGAGTTTCTGCGCGGGACTTTCCTAAATGAAACGAGCCCGGATCAAACGAGCCTGGATCAAACAAGCTTGGGGAAGCCAAACTCAATCGTCGCCGTGAGTTCGTTGACAGGTGCGGGACTCGAAGACTTGAAGCGGGCGATAGTCGCAGCCGCAGCCGAGGTGCAGCCACGGGATTCCCTGGCCCTGGTCCGCTTGCCGATCGACCGCGTATTCACCATGAAAGGTTTCGGCACGGTGGTAACAGGAACGCTGGTAGCCGGTACGATTCGCCGTGAGGATGAGCTGGAAGTTTTCCCTACGGGTGGTCCTGCATCTGTACCGCGCGTCCGCGTGCGCGGCCTGCAGGTTCACGGGCAGACAGCGGAGGCTGCGGTTGCCGGTCAAAGGACCGCATTAAACCTCGCGGGGGCCAGCACCGAAGATTTGTCGCGAGGCATGACTCTGGGGCTTCCGGCATCGTTCGAGCCCACGTTGCGGGCGGACGTGAAACTGAGGCTTCTGCCTTCGGCACCCCGAGCCCTGAAAAATCGCGCACGAGTTCACTTTCATTCCTACACGATGGAAGCGGTAGCTGAGATCGTGCTTCTTGAACCGAAAGAACCGGATCTCTCCTCTTCAGAAAGCGCAAAAGTGGCGCATCCGCAGCTCCTACCCGGTCAGGAGGCTTTTGCGCGACTCAAGTTGCCTGAGGCGGCGCTGCTTCTCCCCGGGGACAGGTTCATCATCCGGCAATTTTCGCCGGTTGTGACCATCGGCGGAGGAGTCGTGTTGGATGCGGCTCCCATTCCTCGGATGCCGGAGCGCGGCGACTTTCTGCAAGTTCTGGCATCCGGCAATGCTGAAGCGATTCTGAGAGCCAGGATCGCGCGACGGGGTCATGAGGGAATCTCGATGTCTCGACTGATTGCCGAAACCGGTTGGACGAAGAACGTAATCGACGCACACTTGGCTGAGGCGGTGAAAACGGGCTCGGTGGTGCGAGCCGGTGAGCGATTCCTGCACTTGCCTGCGCTGGAATCTTTGAAGTTGAACATCATGCGCACCGCCGGGGATTTTCATAAAAAGAATCCCCTGGTCGGTGGAATCAGCAAAGAAGAGTTGCGGGAGCAGGTGGGCGCGTTGCCGGAAGTCTTCGAGGCGGTTGCAGGCATGCTCGTTCAGGAGAAGAAACTCGAGCTGGTCGGCGACCTGGCGCGCCTGCCGGGGCATGGCGTGGTGATGAAAGACGAAGAGTCGGAATCGAAAGTGAAGATCGAGCAGGCGTTTGCTTCAGCCGGATTGAAGGTTCCCGCGCTTAGTGAAGTGATAGCGGGACTTAAGGTGGACAAAGTCAGGGCGCAGAAGATTGTGACTTTGCTTCTGCGGGACAAGCTCCTGATTAAAGTTTCCGACGAACTGGTTTTTCATAGCAATGCTCTCGAAGATTTGCGGCGGCAGATGGCGCTTTACAAGGTGAAGTCAACGAAGATCGATGTCGCGAAGTTCAAAGAGTTGATTGGAGTGACTCGCAAGTATGCCATCCCGCTGCTGGAATTTCTCGATCGCGAACGGGTAACGCGGCGGGTGGGAGACGCGCGGGAAATCCTTTAGTTTCAGCCACTCCTACAGCAAAAGCGCCGGACTGCCGATAGATTTGCTGAGGTCCATCCCTGTGAGAATCGGCGCCTACCTCGGCATTCTGGCTTGCGCGGCGGCGGCGCTGGTGTTGGCGGCGCAGAATAGCAACCATCTCGACGCTCAGTCGAAGATTCTCGCGCTGGAGCTTGCGTGGGACCAGGCGCAGGAGCACGGAGACGTCAGGGCGCTGAGTGCGATTTTCGACAATTCTCTCGTCTTCGTTGATTACGACGGCAAGATCTTGACGAAAGCGCAATACCTCGATCGTGTGAAGCTGGATTCGTCGCACCTGCAGCAAATCGTAACGGAATCGATGAATGTGCAGATGTTTGGAAACACTGCCATCGTAGTTGGAACCTACCGCGCTAAAGGCGTGGAAAATGCGAAGCCTTACCTGCGGCGCAGGCGTTTTATTGATGTCTGGATGCTGCGAGGTGAACACTGGATATGCGTCGCTGCCGAGGCAACCCCGGTCGCGCAGTGAAGGTAAGCCCGGAAGGTAAGCTCCGACCCTGGTTCTGCTGACGAGCCGCAGATAAGGCTCCCTGGGTCGAAGCGGTTTGCACGTTTTACTGACGCCTGGGTGAACCGCAACGTAAATTGGGCCTGCGTGGCCAGCCAATATACACTGTTAATCCGCTAGGCTTTTCAACCTGCCAATGCTTTCCATTCGTCCTGCTACGATCGATGATGCGTCGCTGTTGCGAACGTTGATCCGCGAGCTGGCGGAGTTCGAGCACCAGCTGGAGTTTTGTGTGATCGAGACGACAGACTTGGCTCGGGACGGGTTCGGGCCGGATCCGAAGTTTCGCGCTCTGATTGCCGAGTGGGATGGCAAGCCTGCGGGCTATGCCCTCTTCTTTGGCCATTACTCGACGTGGGTCGGGCCAGGGCTCTACCTCGAGGATGTTTTCGTGCGCTCGCAATATCGTGGAAAAGGAATCGGGATGGGATTGCTGGCTGCCGTGGCGCGGATCGCTTTGCAGGAGAATTGCTACGCCATGCGCTGGGAAGTGCTCGACTGGAATCAGAAGGCAATCGACCTGTACAAGTCGCTGGGGGCGGAGTTTCGCGATGAATGGCAGCAGGCGTTATTGACGGATGAGGCGCTGCGGCGGCTGGCGAAGAAGGCATCGTGACCGCGCAGATCCGCATCATCGGAGCAGGACTGGCCGGGTCTGAGGCCGCATGGCAATGCGCCCGGCATGGTATCGAGGTTGAGCTGTTTGAGATGCGACCGGCGCGGTCGACACCGGCCCACCAGACGGCGGATTTCGCTGAACTCGTGTGCTCGAATTCGCTGAAGTCCGACAGCGAGAACTCGGCTCCATGGTTATTGAAGGAAGAGATGCGGCGGGCAGGTTCTCTCCTGCTGCGAATTGCGCGCGAGTGCGCCGTTCCCGCGGGTCATGCGCTCGCGGTCGATCGGGTGGCATTTGCGGCGAAGGTGACGGAGGCGGTTTCGCGGGAACCGCGGATCACGGTGCGCCGGGAAGAAGTGACCTCGATCGACGAATCGGGCCACCGGATTACCATCATTGCTACCGGGCCTTTGACTTCAGAGGCGCTGGCAGCGGAGATTGCCAGACTCAGTGCATCCGGGTGCGAGGCCGCTTCACACGATCCTCATCTGTATTTTTATGATTCGATCAGTCCGATTGTGGAAGCGGATTCCATCGACATGTCCCGCGTGTACATGGCGGCGCGGTATGACAAGGGATCGGCGGATTACATCAATTGCCCGATGACGCAGGAAGATTACGCACGCTTCTATGACGCGCTCCTGGCAGCGCAATCGGTGGAAGAACGCGACTGGGAAAAGCTGAATTACTTCGAGAGCTGCCTGCCGATTGAGGAGATTGCGCGGCGCGGCCGCGATACGCTGCGCTTTGGTCCCATGAAGCCCGTGGGTTTGAAGGATCCACGCACCGGTCGCATGCCCTATGCCGTCGTGCAGCTGCGCCAGGAGAATCTACGGGCAGATTCCTACAATCTGGTGGGATTCCAGAATCACTTGAAGTTTGGCGAGCAGGCGCGCGTGTTGCGCCTGATTCCGGGACTGGAAAATGCCCGTTTCCTTCGCTACGGCCAGATTCACCGCAACACATATATCAACGGCCCGGCGCTGCTGCGGGAAACGTTGCAGATGAAGGCCCACCCCCGGGTTTTATTTGCAGGGCAGATTTGCGGAGTGGAAGGCTACGTGGAATCGATTGCGACAGGCTTGATGGCCGGGCTGCACGCGGCCGCCCTGTCCCTCGGAACCGACCTGGTGCCGCCGCCGCGGCCTTCCGCGTTTGGCTCACTCACGCATTATGTGACCCACGCGGACGCCAGGAACTTCCAGCCGGCAAACATTACGTTCGATCTGTTGCCCGCGCTCGAAAAGAAGATTCGCGACCGCAAGGAGCGCCACCGATTGCAGTGCGAGTTGGCCCTGAAGCACTTCGACGAGTGGCTGGAACGGACCGGGCCGGTGCTCACAGCGGGTAAGGTCTAAGTCGCAAGGCCGGAGACGGACGCCGCCCTCCTCAGAATTCATTTGACCAGTTTCCCCGTTTGCAGTACTTTCGTCCCCATTCCACCGATGCCGAGGTGTCCGCTTGCAATTCTCCGCCGTTGATGCGATCACTCCCGCCCTTGAGCACACCAAGAAACAGCTCTTCCAACCCTTCCGGTTTGGCCAGTGGACAAGGCTGGCGATAGTCGGGTTGCTCGCCGGTGAGCTCGGCTCCAGCGGAGGGTGCAATACTCACAACTTCAATATGAATCAACACGGCGGAGGAGTTCACCACTCGGGATTCCCCGGAGTTGATCCGGCTCTGTTGTTCGGCCTCATCGCAGTGCTGGTCATTACCGGACTCGTCTTTGGGATTATCTTCATGTACATAAGCAGCGTGATGCGGTTCATTTTATTCGACAGCATCATGGCGAAAGAATGTCACATTCGCGCCGGCTGGAACCGCAGGCAGGGCCCGGGGCTGCGATACTTCCTCTGGAAGCTGCTCTATCTGCTGATCACGCTGGCGGGAATCATCGTGCTGGTTGGAATTCCGGCCGTGTTTGTTTTCACCACGGGATGGATCAAGGAGCCGAAGGAACACCTGGTCCCCCTGGTGCTAGGCGGAATCCTTGTGGCCTTCGCGCTCGTGATTTTCGTTCTTGGGCTGGCGCTCATTTTCGTGTTAACCAAAGATTTTGTAGTGCCGCAAATGGCCTTAGAAGACATTGGAGTGATGGAGGGATGGCGCCGCCTGTGGTGGATGATCAAAGCCGAAAAAGGAGGATACGCCGCCTACATCGGCATGAAGATCGTTATGGCCATCGGCGCAGGGATCATGGTTGGAATCGCCGCCGTGATCTTAGGGTTCATCATCGCCATACCTACAGTGGGACTCAGCATCCTTGCGGTCATCACCGGGAAGTCGGCTGGGCTCACGTGGAACGCCTATACGATTACGCTGGCGATCGTCGTGGGATGCGTCTTGCTGGCCGGTTTTATGTATGTGATCGCGCTCATTTCCGTACCCGTGGTCGTGTTCTTTCCCGCGTATTCCATTTATTTCTTCGCCGCACGCTATCCCAAGTTGAGCGCTGCGCTTTACCCAGCGCCGCCGCCCCCGGCCGCAGTTCAGGTTCCACCAGGAGCAGTTCCTCCGCCTCCGTTCCAGCCTCCGCCATTGCCCCCCACACCCGAACCGATCGGATAGAAGGGAATGCTCACTGCTGCGGACTCCTGAACCTGGCATCGCGTCCATGCGGCCAGGTGAAGCGCCGCCCAATAATGCATTTCACGATCAAGTGGTCGGTGGAACGCGTGGCGCCGATGCCCACGCCGAAGTTGAACTCCCACTGCGGGCCGAAATCAACGTCAATCGATGGAAAGAATTGTTGCTGCTGATTCTTGAACGCGTCGAAGCCGCTGAGCGAACCGTAAGACGCGTAGTATTCCAGCCCGCCCGCAATCTTCTTGGTGAAATCGTAACTGACCTTCACGTTCGGCGAAAACGTGACTCCCTGGTTCACGCTCTGGCCGTGCCAGGAGCGGTCAAGCGCCGGATTGAACGCCAGGTACCAGGGCCCGATTTTCTTGTCGACGATAGGACGGATTTCCCACGTCCAGGTGTCGGGAGAAAACGCAGCGCGCTGGTACCCAATTTCATTCGACAGACTCACACCCACCGGCCAGTGCCATGACTCAGGAATACGGACTCGCGGGCGGATATGGTCGCCCACCCACTGCCATCCCCCATCCGACTGGATGCTGGTGAAGACATAAAAGCCAACTTCAGCCCATGCGTTAATTCCCTGCGTGATCTCGAGGGTCTCGTGCTCGGCATGGTTTGATGGCAGAACGCCGTCTACAACCGTCTTGCTGCCCTGGACCGTGAAGTTGGAATGGATCTCGACCATCGTGGTGCGAGGAGCGACCGTCTCCGACCCGTAGACCTGGATTTCGTAGTTATCCTGCGCACGAACAAGCGGACTGAGGTCCCAAACAAAGAAAAGGGCGGCAAGAAGCGCGACGATATTCTGGCGAGACCTGCGAGCCATGGCAAAAGTATATCGTCCATGCTGTTCCACAGCCGCCAAGGGAACTCTCGCCCCGCGTCAGGTGTCTGATCCTGCAGACACGCGCGTGCCAACAAAGAAAGACAAGCTGAGGAGCTTTCTATGTCGTTCTCAATGGCAGGCCGTGGTGCGCGCGGTCCCGAGATCAACGTCACCCCGCTGATCGACGTGCTGCTGACGCTGATCATCGTCTTCATGGTCGTCGTCTCCATGGACAAGGAACAGGGGGAAACAGCCCAGATTCCGCAACCGGATCAGAAGCAGAGGGCGAACATTTCGCAGCCAAGCACAGTCGTCATCCAAGTTGTCTGGACGAAGGACGGTCAGTCGCCGACGGTCAAGATCAATCAGGACGAGGTGCGCTGGGAGGATCTGGAAACGCGGCTGGCGGAAATCTATCTAAAACGCTCGGAGAAAGTCGTCTTCGTGCGCGGCGACGCCGACGTCGATTTCCAGTACGTTGCCGATGTGATCGACGTGGCGCATCACGCAGGCGTGAAACGCGTGGGGTTGCTCACCATGGATCGAGAGGTTGCGGGGGAGTAACTGGAGCGTTGGATGTTAATGCGCGGTTCTAATTCCTCGCCCGGTTCTTAATCCAAATCGGCGTTCCCAAAAAACCGAAGGCGTTCCGGATCTGGTTCTCCAAGAAACGCTGGTAGGAGAAGTGCAGCTTGACGGCGCGGTTGGTGAAGAGGACAAACGTCGGCGGTGCGACCGAAGCCTGTGTCATGTAAAGAATCTTCACCCGCGACCGCATGGGAACAGAGGCGCGCTCGAAATCCACGGTCTCGATGAAGCGATTCATCGCAGACGTCGAGATCCGCTTGCGGCGCTCGGTGGCGACCTGTTCGAGCAACGGAAAGATTTTCTCCGTCCCTTTGCCGGTATTAGCCGAAATAAATACGATGGGTGCGTAATTCAGGAACTTAAGATCATGCCGCAGCCGCTCTTCATAGGCGTCGCGGTCACCAGGACGCTTGCTCTCCCGCATGCGCATGGCCTTCGACGGCCTGCCCGGTTTCAGCGTTCCGCCGGTGATGAGGTCCCATTTGTTCACCACGATAATCATCGAACGGCCGCTCTCATGGGCGTACCCGGCGATGGCGGCGTCAAGTTGGCTCACACCTTCGGTGGCATCGATCACCAATAGCGCAATGTCAGCGGCTTCCAGATGCTTGCGCGCCATGACGACCGATAGTTTTTCCGCCATCAAATGAGTCTTACCCTTGCGGCGAATGCCGGCGGTGTCGATGAAGCGGAAGCGCCGTCCATCGCGTTCGACAATCTCGTCGACCGCATCGCGCGTAGTGCCGGGAATCGGCGAGACGATGGCCCGGTCAGATGCAGTCAGGCAATTCAGCAGCGTAGACTTGCCCACGTTGGGATGCCCGATGATAGCAACCTTGGTTTCATAGACGGGAGCGGCCTCTACGTCAGCACCGGCAACTTCGCCCGCCATCTTTTCCTCGGCGCTCTCTGCGTGCTCGGCGGTAAAGCCTTCTTGCGGTGGCAAAACCTCCAACACAGCATCCAGCAGATCGTCGATCCCGCGCCCGTGTTCGGCCGAGACAGGGAACATCTCCTTGATTCCCAGCCTATGGAACTCGTCCACGATGCGTGCCTGCTTCTCGGTATCAGCTTTGTTGACCGCAAGAAAGAGCGGACGCCCAGTCTTCCGCAACAGGCGGACCAACTCCAGGTCAGGACCGGCAAGAGCGGCTCGGCCATCCACGACCATCACGATGGCGGCCGCTTCATCGAATGCAACCCGGGCCTGGCGGAAGATTTCCGAGGGAATGAAGTCTTTCTCTTCCGGAAGAATTCCGCCGGTATCGATAATGCGAATCCGCCGGCCGCGCCATTCAGCGTCACCATAAAGGCGGTCGCGGGTGATGCCGGGCTCATCGCCGACGATTGCGCGCCGCGATCCGACGATGCGATTAAACAGCGTGGACTTGCCCACGTTGGGCCGGCCCACGATGGCCAAAGTTGGAACTCCGGCTGCGGTGGTGGCGACTGTGCTGGTCGAGTTGTAGGTGGGTTGGGTCAAAATGAGGCAATCGGCTACCGAAAACCTGGAACTGTTTATTATAGAGACTCCCGTGGCTTTAGGTTCCCAACCCGCGTCCCCAGCAACGCCGAGTCGCTCCGCGCCCGGCGGAAAAGACGCGTCGCTTTATCAGTTCTTCGCGCCCGGAGGAGTGCTCGCGCACACGCATCCCGCATACGAGTTCCGGCGCGGGCAGTTGCAGATGGCGCAATCGGTCGAGCAGGCGCTGGAAGAAAAACGCCACCTGATTATCGAAGCCGGTACCGGCACCGGAAAGACTCTCGCATATTTGCTGCCTGTGATCCGCTCGGGGAAGCGTGTGATTATCTCGACAGGCACGAAGAATCTGCAGGAACAGCTGTTCTACAAAGACATCCCTTTTCTGGAGCAGGCGCTGTTCGGCGAGTCGGCTTCTGGCTCCCGACTCTCCGTCTGCTACATGAAAGGCCGCAACAATTACTTGTGCCGCAAGAAGCTCTACGACCTCACCAACCAGCCGGTGCTGAGTGGGCTCGACGAGATTGAGCAATATCGCGCGATTGCCGCGTGGGAGAAAACAACCGCAACCGGCGACCGCGCGGAGCTCGCCGAACTGCCGGAGGCTAGCGCGCTTTGGCACAAGCTCGACGCCCGTTCCGAGGCATGCATCGGGCAGAAATGCAGCGAGTGGGAGCGCTGCTTCGTCACCGAGATGCGCCGTCGCGGGATGGAGAGCGACATTATTGTCGTCAACCACCACCTGTTTTTCGCTGATCTCGCTATCAAGCTGCAGGCTGACGGCGCGCCCGACGCAGGAATTCTGCCGGAAGCCGCAGCAGTAATTTTCGACGAAGCCCACGAACTGGAAGACGTCGCGGGAAACTATTTCGGAATCTCCGTGAGCAATCTGCGAGTAGACGATCTGGCGCGGGATGTAGAGGCCTCGCTGCAGCATAACCGCATGCTTTCAGCGTCACTCTCCGGAGCCCTGGGAAGCCTGCGGGAGCGATCCCAGTTTTTCTTTTCGTTATTGCCGCCAGGCGAAGGACGCTTTGCCTTCGAGACGCGCCGTGAGTTTCTGGAAGAAAACGGAGACGAATTCCTCGCGCTAAACCAGGCGCTCACGCGGCTCGCGGGCGAACTGGAAGGCTTGCCCCAAAAGCCAGAGGAGATCTTCAACTTCGTCCGGCGAGCCCAGGAACTCCAGGTGCAGCTCGGTTTCGCCATGGAGTCGGACAATCGCAACACTGTGTTCTGGATCGAGCGGCGTGGCGGGCGCGGACGAAGCAATTCACCACCAAAGTCGAAAGACTCCGAAAGAACCGGACGACAGAACGTTTTCCTGCAGGCAACTCCTATCGATGTCGGCCCAATCTTGCGAGAAACCCTCTGGTCAAAACTCGAGTGCGCGGTCCTGACCTCGGCCACACTCGCCGTCGGAGGCGGATTCGAATACATCCGGCAGCGTCTGGGGTTGGAGCATGCGCGCGAGTCGGTCCTGCCTTCGCACTTCGACTATGAAAACCAGGCCTTGTTTTATGTGCCGCCTGACTTGCCCGATGCGCGGACTCCGCAGTTTACGGCGCTCGCAGCCGAGCGTATTCGCAAGCTTCTCGAGATCACTCGCGGTCGCGCTTTCGTACTCTTCACCAGTTATGCGCAGATGAACGATGTCTACCAGCGCCTGCTAGGCGAGTTAGAGTTCCCCATGCTGCGCCAGGGCGATGCCCCGAAGAGCGCGCTGCTCGAGGAGTTCCGGCTGACGCCAAATTCAGTATTGTTCGCGACGTCGTCGTTCTGGCAAGGCGTGGACGTGCAGGGCGAGCAGTTGAGCTGCGTAATCATCGATCGCCTGCCGTTCGCGGTGCCGAGCGATCCAGTCGTAGCCGCTCGCGTGAAAGCAATCGACGCCGATGGCGGCAACGCGTTTTTTCAGTATCAGGTGCCGGCCGCAGTGATCACACTGAAACAGGGCTTCGGACGCCTGATCCGCTCGCTGCACGACCGCGGCCTCCTGGTCCTCCTCGACAACCGCATCCTGAAAAAGCAATACGGACGCGTGTTCATTGAGAGTTTGCCGAATTACAAGAAGACCACCGAGATGCGGGTAGTCGAGGAATTTTTCGGCGTGCAAGAGTGACTCTCTATTTGCGCTCCTCCGCCATTCCCGGACTTTCCAACACGCCCACGACAATCCCTGAAGCCTGTCCTTTGCCGTGATACAGCCGCTCGGTAGCTTTCACGAAGTCGGACGGCTTGGCGTCTGGAATGTCGACAAAGGTCTGCGGATTGCGGTCCGTCAACGGAAACCACGAACTCTGGATCTGCACCATGATGCGGTGCCCGCGGCGGAACGTGTGATTGACATCCTGCATATTGAAGTTGATCTCCTCGACCTTGCCAGGCGTGAAGGGCTCCGGCTTTTCGAAGCTGCGGCGAAACTTTCCGCGAAACGGCTCGCCCCGCACCAGTTGCTGATATCCGCCCATGACGAAAGCCGGAGGCCCCACGTCTGTCCGAGGCTTGTCTTTGTCCTCCGCTCTGGGTTGGTCGAGCTTGCTGTCGGGATAGTCGGGGGGATACACATCGATCAGCTTCACATCCCAATCAGAATCGGTGCCCGTCGTCGAAACGAAAAGCCGCGGCGAGACCGGGCCTGCAATGGTCACATCTTCCCGCAGCACTGGCGTTTCATACACCAGGACATCGGTGCGGCTCGAAGCGAAGCGCTGGTCCGAGAGCATGTATTCCTGGGGCACGTTGGTCGCAATATAGTTCACGAAAGGCACTGGCTTGGACGGATCGCTCACGTATTCGTCGAAACCGGAGGCATCGGGAGCGGGCGGGTCGAACGAAAGCCCGCCACCGGCGCGGAAATAGAGCGTCTTTGCCTCAACGTCTTTCGGAGGCCACGCTGAATACCGCCTCCACACATTCGTGCCCGTCTCGAAGACGTACGCTTTCGGCAGTTTGGCATCTCCATTGCCTTTGAGGTATTGCTCGAAGAAGGGGAACAGAATGTTTTTCCGGTAATAGTCGCCGGTATTGAAAGAAAACTCTACCCGTCCCAGATGATCGCCGTCGTAGCGTGCCCAGCCGCCGTGTACCCAGGGGCCAACCACCAGCGCGTTGAATATCCCCGAGTTGTTCTTGTCGATAGCGTGGAACGTGCTGAACGGACCTTGCAGGTCTTCCGCGTCGAACCATCCTCCCACGGTGAGCACGGCGCAGTGAATATTCTTCATATGCGGCGCCAGGTTGCGCACCTTCCAGTAGTCGTCATAGGTGTCGTGGCGCATCTGGTCATCAAACAGCGCACTCTTGCCTTCAAGATATTTTGAAAGGTTCGCAATCGGGCCCGCCTTCAGGTAGAACTCGTAACCTTCCTTAGTGCCGTAATCAAAGGGCACAGGAGTCTTCGGTGGCAGCTGGGGATTCTCCTGCGGCTTGAACGAGCTGTAGAAGCCGAAGTTGGCGTTCAGCATGAACGCCCCGCCATGGTAAGCGTCGTCGCCCATAAAAAGATCGGTCATGGGGGCCTGCGGAGAAGCCGCCTTCAGCGCGGGATGCGAGTCGATGATGCTCGCCGACGTAAAGAATCCAGGATAAGAAATGCCCCAGATCCCTGCATTGCCGTTGTTGTTCGGCACATTCTTCAGTAGCCAGTCGATGGTGTCATAGAGATCGCTGGCGTCGTCCACATCCTGCTTAGATTTCTTGTTGTCGATGTGCGGACGCATCTCAATGAATGTACCTTCCGACATGTAGCGGCCGCGCACATCCTGGTTGACGAAAATGTATCCCGCCTTGTCAAAGTCGGGCGACGGCCCCAGGCGCGTGCGGTACAGATCCACGCCATACGGAGCGACGCTGTAAGGCGTTCGATTGATCAGAAATGGGTAGGCGCGAGAGGTGTCCTTCGGCACATAGATGGACGTGAAAAGATGCACGCCGTCGCGCATCGGAATTCTGTACTCGTACTTCGTGTAGTGCTCCTTGACGTCATATTCCGGAGTTTCTGGTTTGTTCTGGGCGGCAAGATTGGCGGCTATCGCCAGCGTGATAAGAATGAGGACGAGCACTTTGCGTCGCATATAAGCTCCTTGGTCACGGAAAAGAACGAATAGGCAAGCTATCTTTAGAGGCCAAGGGGAGTCAAGCTGCAGTGCGTCCATGCGCGTTACAATAGATGTTTCGCCAGGGAGCGCGGTCCGTCCCGTATCCACGCGGAGCCGCTGAGGGATGCATGTTTGAAGTGACAGTTGACGACACGTTCGCCGCAGGACATTACCTGCGCAACTACAAGGGCAAGTGCGAGAATCCACACGGGCATAACTACAAGATCAGGGTGACGCTCGCCGGCGCCGAACTCGACAAAGCCGGTCTCTTGCTCGATTTCAAAGACCTGCGCGAGGTAATGAAGCACGTCATCGATCGCCTCGATCACCAGATGATCAACGACATCGAACCCTTCACCGTAATCAACCCCTCGGCGGAGAACTTAGCTAAATATTTCTACGACGAATCGAACGCGAGGCTGAAGAGCGTAACCAACGGCCGCGTGCGCGTAAAAGACGTAACGGTCTTCGAGACCGACACAACGACAGCAAAGTACTCAGAACCGTAGCAGGGCGTAGCGCCGCCGTCCCGGCGGCTGTCCGAGCGGGCGTCTCGCCCGCGACCGGGCCGGTGAGACGCCGGCGCTACTCACAAATGCAAATTACTGAAATCTATAAATCGCTCCAGGGTGAATCGACGCACGCCGGCCTGCCGTGCGTCTTCGTCCGCCTCACAGGCTGTAACTTGCGCTGCTCCTGGTGCGACAGCGAGTACACATTCCAGGGCGGCCGGAAGATGACCTCCGGCGAAGTCTCGGACGAAGTGAAGCGTCTTAGTCCCAACGGCGGCCTGGTCGAGATCACCGGCGGCGAGCCCATGCTGCAGGAGCGCGAACTGGTCCCGTTGATGCAGCAACTGCTGGAAGCCGGCTATCGCGTGCTGCTCGAGACCAGCGGAGAACGGCCACTGGAGCACGTCTCCAACGAAGTCATCAAAATCGTAGACGTGAAGTGTCCGAATTCAGGCGAGGCTGATACATTTCACCCCGAAAATCTCGAGACGCTGAACCCCCACGATGAAATAAAGTTCGTCCTGAGCGGGCGCGCAGATTATGAGTTCGCCCGGGACTTCACCCTCCGCCATCGTCTGGCGGAGCGAGTAAATGCGGTACTGTTCTCCCCAGCTTTTCGCAAGGATGCAACCGGCGCGCGCGACAGCTCGCACTGCCTGCTCGATCCTCAGGAATTAGCCGAGTGGATGCTGGCTGATGACGTCCCCGCACGGCTGGGATTGCAGCTGCACAAGTTCATCTGGGACCCAGCGGTAAAGGGCGTTTAGGAGATTGACTCATTTCATGACACGGTCAACCAATCGCGCGGTCGTTCTGCTCAGTGGAGGCATGGATTCCTGCGTCTGCGCAGCACTTGCCGCCCGCGACTATGCCGTGGCCGCGTTGCATGTGAGCTATGGCCAGCGCACCGAAGACCGCGAGCGCGAATCCTTCCTCGCAATCTGCCGGCGCCTCAACATTCACGACACACTTCTGGTGCGCAACGATGCTCTGCGCGCCATCGGTGGTTCAGCTCTTACCGACGAGAGCATCGCGGTTCCTACCGGAGACCCAACCGTTCACACGCCTGGCCATGAAATCCCGGTGACATACGTGCCCTTTCGCAATGCACATTTCCTGGCCGTCGCCGTAAGCTGGGCCGAGGTGCTGGGAGCCGAAAAGGTCTATATCGGCGCCGTAGAACAAGACAGTTCCGGCTATCCTGACTGCCGTCCCGCGTATTATCAAGCCTTCAACCAGGTGATCAAGGCCGGGACGAAAGAAGGAACCATCGAGATCGCAACGCCGCTCATTCACCTGCGCAAAGTCGAAATTGTTCGCCTGGGTCTTGAATTAGGCGCGCCATTCGATTTAACTTGGTCATGCTACAGCGGACGGGATCAGGCGTGCGGCGTCTGCGACAGCTGCGTGTTGCGGCTGCGGGCGTTTGCGGCGGCAGGAACCACCGATCCGATTCCGTATGTCGAGAACGCATGCCGATAACGCGCCTCGAGAAAAAGATCGTTGAAGTGTGATTGTTAATGGTTGACTGAAAACAGATCCGCTCATACCGGTTTTCGATCAACCATCAGAAATCATCATTCCACAACGTTTTACGCCGGGAGGCCAACATGAAGAAGCATCTTGCCCTGTTCGTTTTCGTTCTCCTAATGCTGGGACTGTGTGTGCCTCCAGTTTTCGCCCAGGCTTCAGGCACCGTCAAGGGAGTATGCAAGGACGTTGATGGCAAGCCCCTCGTCGATGCGATCGTGGTCTACGCTAACCAGGATAATGGCCAGAAATACACTCTCAAGACCAACAAGAAGGGCGAGTATTTCTCCCTGGGCGTTGCGTCGGGCACCTATAACGTCTCACTGTACCGCAATGCGGACGACGCCAAAGCCAACAAGGAAGCCTTCCACTTCGGCAAAGTTCCCGTCACGCTGGATGAGAACACCCTCGACTTCGACCTGCAGAAGGAGCAGCAGAAGGCCGCTCAGGGCCAGGGCCTGACTCCGGAGCAGCTCAAGGCCCGGCAGGAAGCTGAAGAGAAAATAAAGAAGGAAAACAGCACGATTGCGACCCTGAACGGCAAAATCGTTGCCGCCGGCGCCTCCATGAGGGCGGGAGACTTCGATGCCGCTATCGCCACCTTAACCGAAGCCACCCAGATGGATGCCACTCGCGATGTAATCTGGGCCCAACTCGCCGATGCCTATCGAGGCTCAGCGCCGAAGCAGACCGATCCCGCGGAGAAGGCGAAGCGCTTTCAGGAAGCCGTCACCGACTACCAGAAGGCCATCGATCTCAAGCAGAAGGCAATGGAGACCAAGAAAGATCCCGAAGATAGCAAGAAATTGGCCGCCTATTACAACAACATGGCAGATGCTGACGCCAGGTTGGGCAAGATCGACGACTCCGTGAAGGCCTACACCCAGGCGGCCCAGCTCAATCCCGACGGCGCTGCGGCCTACTACTACAACATTGGCGCCGTGCTCACCAACGCGGGTAAAGCCGACGAAGCAATCGCGGCCTTCGACAAATGCATCGCCGCCGATCCCACTAAGGCGGACGCCTATTATCAGAAAGGCGTGAACCTCATCGGCAAGGCTACCCTGCAGGGCGACAAAATGGTCGCGCCCCCAGGCACCGCTGAGGCTTTCCAGAAGTACCTCTCGCTTCAGCCCGCTGGCACCTACGCCGACGTGGCGAAGCAGATGCTCGCCAGCATCGGCGCTCCCGTCGAAACCGGCTTCGGTACAAAAAAGAAAAGCACCAAGAACTAATACACCTAACCTGCTTAGATTGAGCTGGATAGGGGCGGCCCACCGGGCCGCCCCTAGTTCTGTCTCCAAAGGCCGCAATCATGCCCTGCCGCAGCCCTCGCCAGGTTTATTGAGTACTGGATACTAGGCACCGCGAACCGAGAGCCGAGAACCGAGAACTGAGAACTGAGAACTGAGAACTGAGAACTGCTTCTGGTTACTAAGGGCTATGTCCTACCTGTCCTTACCTTTCGCCCGCCAGCGCGTTAGAGTATAGGTATTCGGCCAACCGCGGTTGGCTCGCGACTCCCGTCTGTGGTGCGTGCAATTCCCTAAGAATAAGCACAAGTGTGCGAGGACGAATGGCAGCATCTGGCATCGCCGCAATTGCAGTCTCATTGGAAGGCTATTCCGGCAGCGGAAAAGTAGCCACTCCAGCTTTGCTCGGCGCAATGTTGCGCGCCGCAGAAAAGATCAGCGACCTAATCTTTTCTCCGGGACGCCCTCCGCAGGTCCAGGTTTACGGACAGCTAATTCCGGTCCAGGTTTCGGGACTCGCCACCCTGACTTCCGATGACACCCGCCACATCGCCGCCGATCTCATTGGCGATAACAAACAGGCAGTCGCAACCCTGCGCGAACACGGATCCTGCGACATCTCTTACGGCCTGCCCGGCGTAGCCCGCTTTCGAGTCAACATCTTTATCCAGCGCGGCAGTTGTGCGGTCGTGATGCGGGTAATTCCCACCGCGATCCCTGATTTCGCCTCGCTCCGTCTGCCTTCGCATCTGTCCGACGTGGCCAAGCTGCGCGATGGCATCGTCCTCGTTACCGGCCCTGCCGGATCGGGCAAGTCCTCTACCCTCGCCGTGCTTCTCGACTGCATCAATCGCGAGAAAAATTACCACATCATCACCATCGAAGATCCCATCGAGTTCCTGCACAACCACAAAAGCTCCACTATCCATCAGCGCGAACTGCATAGCGACACTCCCAGCTTCTCCCACGCCCTGCGCTCTGCCCTGCGCCAGGCGCCCAAGGTCATTCTGGTGGGGGAAATGCGCGACCGCGAAACCATCGAGAGCGTGCTCGAAGCCGCCGAGACCGGCCACCTCGTGCTCTCCAGCCTCAACACTATGGACGCCCCCAAAACGGTCGAACGCATTATCAGTTCGTTCTCGCCCGAGGAACAGAAAAGTGCGCGCGACCGCTTCGCCAAAACCTTTCGCCTGATCATTTGCCAGCGGCTCTTGTCCAAAGCCGATCGCAGCGGCCGCGTCCCGGTCGCAGAAATCCTGAAAGCCAATGCCCGCACTCGCGAGTGCATCGAAAAAGGCGATCGCGATGGCAAAACTTTGTTGGACGCCATGAAAGCCGGCGCGCCCGAAGGCATGCAACACTTCGACGGCGAAATCGCCCAACTCGTCCGTGACCGCGTAGTCGACCTCGAAACCGGCCTCTCCTGCGCCAGCAATCCCACCGTGTTAGGTCAGGAACTCGCTAGATAGCAAGCGAGGGTGGAGCAGGCCCTCCCGGCCTGCGTCAAAGGCAAAAAATTCTGTCATCTCGACCGGAGCCGGAGCGCCACCGACGGCGCAGTGGAGGGATCTGCTTTTTAGAAATTCAAGCCTGATGACGATCCCGAGACCTTAATGTAACGTAGACTGTCACCCTTAGGACGGCCTTCAACAGAAGGTCCACATCCCTGCAAAGACAAATTGAAAGGCCATGTCCAAAACAAATCACATGAACCCTGCAAATCGACTTCTTCTCTTCCTAGTCCATGGTTTCTTACTCACGATGCTCTCAGGTACCGGCATCGCCGCTAACGCGCACTCTAGTCTCTACGTCGCGACCGCCGGCGACGATTCAAATCCCGGCACGATCGAGAAGCCGCTGCGCACCATTCAACATGCCGCCGACATCGCGAAACCTGGAGACACCGTCTATCTCCGCGAGGGCAGCTACTGCCAGCAGTTGTCGGTCAAAGTCTCCGGAAACGCCGAGCAAGGGTTCATCACATTTCAGAGCCAGCCCGGTGAGCACGCGATTCTCGACGGCGGCTGCCTGACGCCGCCGGATGGCGAAAGCAGCATGGTGAAGCTGACCGACGTGAGCTTCGTGCGCGTCCAGGGCCTCGAGATACGCAACTATCGCACCAGCGAGTATGGCAGCGCGCCGGCCGGAATCCGCGTATTCGGCGGCGGTTCGCACATCGAGATCCTGCACAACAACGTGCATCACATCGAACAGAACTCGCCTCGCCGGTTGCGCCCAGGCAGCGGGGCCAACGGCTTTGGCATTGCCGTGTACGGCACCGACGCGAAAACTCCCATCAGCGACCTGGTCATCGACGGCAATGACGTTCACCATCTCAAGACGGGATCGAGCGAGTCCCTGGTAGTAAACGGCAATGTGGCGGGGTTCCGCATCACGAAGAACTCGGTCCACGACAACAACAATATCGGAATCGACGTGATCGGCTTTGAACACACGGCGCCCGACCCGGCCGTCGACCGCGCCCGCGACGGAGTGGTCAGTGAGAACTCGGTGTACAGCATTACCGCGAGAGGCAATCCGGCGTACGGCGAAGGGCCTGATTCCGACGGCATCTACGTCGATGGCGGAACTAGAATTCTGATCGAACGCAACATCGTCCACGACGTTGACTTCGGCATTGAGCTAGCCAGCGAACACCGCGTAGGAAGCACGAGCCACATTATCGCGCGCAACAATCTGATTTATTCCTGCCATGCCCCCGGATTCAGCATTGGAGGCTATGACCTGAAGCGCGGAATTACCGAGGACGCAGTCATCGTAAATAACACTCTCTACAAGAACGACACGTGGAAGACGGGGCAAGGCGAGTTTCTAATGCAGTTCTACATGCGCAACAATGTCTTCAAGAACAACATCGTTTATGTAGGCGAGCAGGGCCGGGCTTTTTCCAGCAAGTCTGGACGGATGGAAGGTGGCGCTCCGACCGTGGCGATGGATCACAACATTTATTACTTCCCCTCCGGTTCGAAGGCGGTGAAGTGGACTTTCGACCAGAAAGATTTCCCAAGTTTCGAAGAGTATGTCGCGGCAACAGGCGATGATCAGAACTCGCGTTTTGCCGATCCCCGATTTGTCGATCCTGATGCCCACGATTTTCATCTGCGGCCAGACTCTCCAGCGCGGAACGCCGGGGATGATTTGGGATCTGCAGTCGTAGGTGCTCAGGATCTCGACGGTAGGCCCCGCGTAACAGAGAAGAAAATCGATTGCGGCTGTTATGAGATACCGTAGAGCGGTAGCCGGGAGCGCGAGCTGTATTTGCCTAGCTATCCTTGCGGTAAAGCAGGTCGCGCATAGCCTGCCTGCGAGCTTCGTTCGCTTCCTTCAAAGTCTTTCGTTCGTCGGCGTCTCCGCCCCGCTTGGCAACGGGGTCAGCGTTTTCCGGCTCGCTGCAGTCCGGACAGCGGTTGGCGAAGCCAGGCTTGTCCGGCTTCAGCTCGAACTCTTCCGAACACACGGCGCAGACTCGAATGGGGAATGCCATGCAAATATTATGATACAGGCCGTCCTACCGGTCCAAACCATGTTTGTCATCCTGAGCAAGCGTTCTTTGCGCCGCGAAGGATCCGGGCGAGCCGCGCGATGTGTCGCGTTCTTTGCGACACAATAAATCGCGCGTTTGGCTCGCTTCCTTATCAATCCGCCGCCACCACCCCGCCGGCTCAATCTCCCTTCCGCAACCCCGAATCCTCCCACAATCCTCGCGCTCAACCGGTCCACCGACCCCGGTCGCCCATCCTCCGGCGGCACCCCTTTCCTCGTTCCTCGCCGGAAATGGTGCCGCGCCAGCAGCCACCAGTTTTCCATGTAGCGTAGGTGACTGGTCTGGAATCGCTTAGCATTTTGAAGGTCGGCTGAGTCGTACCGATCGTACCCAGCGGGGGCGAACCGCTCCGCTCCCAGCCTGGTTTTGAGCGTAATCCCCTGTGTTATGCAAGAAACGACAGTTGCTGCCTCCCGTAAGCAGCTTTCGATACAGTCATTTTGGCGGAATCGCATACTCCGTGTGAAGGTGCATCTGCCAGCGGCCGTCACGGTGAACCCAAACAGTGGATATGTTTGTATCGCCGGACTCCGTCCGGGTCCCGCAGGTGGCGTTCTCCGTCGCGTGATACACCAGGGTGGCAATATCCGGGCTGAGGAAGGCTACGTGGGGATCAAGGAGCTTGACGGGTGCGAGGTTGCATTGCATATGAAATTGCTTGACGAAGGCGAGCACTTGATCCCTACTCCATATCTGCTCTTCAACATTGATGAAGTCGGGCAGAAGAAGCCTTGAAAGGTCTGCCACGTTGCCATCGGCGTATGCCTTCCAGAAGGCGTTCTCTTGCGCAAGGATTGCGTCTAGCGCGTTCTCTACCCCAGTGATTGCGTCTGGCTTGGCGGTTTGAGCTGGAAGGGATACGGCTATGATGAGCAAGATCAATACCCAGAGTGGGCGCATGGGTAGATTGTAGACCTCAACTGTTGATAAATCCCGATTACACTCGGTTGACCTCGCTCGGCCAATTCTCAATGAGTGTAAATCGCCTGATAACGACATCTGAGGGTCCGGTCTGTAGTACCGAAGGTAATGTGGCGTCGCATTCTAAGCACTCCTACACTTTTGACTATGGGGAAAGAACTGCTCGTAAATGTTCTGCAGGTTCGCCGTCGGTCATGGATAACACGGCTAAGCCTCGCGAGTTTGACGGGAGTGATAATTACGTCAGCAGCGTTCTGGCTCAGGATGAGTAACCGAGGGCCGTGGGAATCAAACTATGTGCTCGCGCCAGGAGCAATCGTTGCTGTAGTCGTCGGTTTCGTTACGCATTACGGCGAGTACTATTACGCTGCAACCTTACTTGGAGTGAACGTGATTTTCTACGGATTGCTGGCGCACACAGTCTTGAGTCTGACCGTATTGAGGGCCACAAATCAGGCGCGGCAGACGGTAATTGATACAAAATCGTCATTGCACTGATTGACGGGGCCTTGAGGATGATTGAAAACACGCGGGTCTAAAACGAAAGCGCCCGAAACTCTTTCGAGTGCGGGACGCTTCGTTGAACAGCCCTCCCCCGAGCGCTGCTCGATTCCAGCCTAGTCTTCTGTGACAAACTTTGTGAATAGCACCTGCGTGCCAAGTCGCGGCACTGCTGGGTAGCTGTTGAAAAATCCCGATAACACTTATTGATCCACGAGGGTTTGGAGCGTCTGTTTACATCAACGATCCGGTCAACGACCAGGCGGGACGCCTAGGTTTCCTACTGCAACTTCGCGAACTTGGCTGCGTCTTGCTTTCAGGATGAGGATGTAGGGGTTGTCAGCGCCGGAAGGCCGACGCGCCGCAACAGGTCCTGAAAACGCGGGTCCTCTCGCAAGCGGTCCATGCTGGGGTCGATACGAAGATAGATAAGCCAATGGGAATGCTCTTCGTAGGATTTCTCCAACGATTCGATCGCGCGGCCGTTTTCTCCCAAGCCGATGTGAATTCCGGCGAAGAAGTAGGGTGCAACATACTTTTCCGTGGCAAGTTTCGTCAGATCATCCAGTATCCCAAGTGCTTCGGTCGTCCTGCCAGCTGCGCCGAGGGTGTGAGCCAGCGCCGCACGCATCAGGGGACTGCCCCCTGACAGCTTTACTCCTTTTTCACCCTCGGCAATCGCCAACTCGTAGGAACCTGTTTTTCTCAGCAACAGGCCCAAAATCCAGTAGGTGACGGGGTAGTTCGGGTCTAACTCCACGGTCCGCCGGAGTTGTTCGATGCCTTCGTCGTATCGGCGGGCACAGTACAGGGCCCATCCGACGGCGACGTTGATAATGAGCCACAAGGGCTCGAGATCCTGAGTTTTCTTCATTCCGGCTATAGCTTCTCCGTGTCGTCCCATAGTCATCACATACTCGAAGTACCAGTGGTTGGCAGTAGCGTACGTGGGACTCAGTTCGAGGCTGCGTTTGAATTCTGTCTGAGCCTCTTCCCACTGCCAATCGTGAAGCCATAAGACGGCCGCCAACGGCGTGTGCGCTTCGGCGAGATCCGGGTCGAGCCGCAGCGCGGCTAGCGCCGCCGCTTTGCCTTTCGGGAACGCTTCCTTCGGTGGCAGATAGCTGTTCCATCCCAGGAGCACATAGGAATCGGCCAACCCCGTGTAGGCGAGAGCGTAGCTGGGGTCTTTCTCGATCGCCTGCTGGAAGTACTCGATTGCTCTATAGAATCCTGCTTCAGTCCACCGGTTCCAGTGGTGACGGCCCTTCAGGTAAAGCCGGTACGCCTCGGCATTCTCCGTATGGTGTCTGGTAAGTCGCTTCTTCTCTGTACGGCTCAGCTGTAACCGCAATTTTTCCGAGATCTGGTTGGAAATTTCGTCCTGGATCACAAAGATGTCGCCCGGCCTGCGATCGTACTGCGCGCCCCATAATTGAGAGCCTGTGGCTACATCGACCAGTTCCATCCCAATGCGCAAAGAGCCGCCGCTTTGCATCGTTCTTCCGGTCAGCACGGCGCGTACATTCAGCTCGCGGCCGATCGCTTGCGGGTCAATTTTACGGCCCTTGTACCGGAATACCGTGCTCCGCGCCATCACGCGCAGTTTCGGTATCGTCGCCAGGATATTGATCAGGCTCCCCGTGATCCCGTCACTGAGGTATTCGTGGTCGGGGTCGCCACCGGCATTTTCGAATGGCAAGACCGCAATCGAGTCAATGATCTTGGAGACTCGCGTTGGGCGGAGAGCGGCTGGTCGCAAAGTCGAAGTGCGTCCCGACTCGGTGTCTCGCTTTAGCCGTTGCAACTCAACCCGCATGTCGGCCACGTGCTGATAACGCAGATTTCTGTCCTTCTCCAAGGCTCTGCGGATCACCTCCTGGAGCAACGGAGGGATGGCGGGATTGAGTTGTGTGGGGGCCACTGGATCGCGGTTAAGGATGGCTTCCGTGACGAGGCCCGAACTCGCGCCTTGAAAGGGTAACTTGCCCGTCGCCATTTGGTAGAGGACGACACCGAAAGAGAACAGATCCGTGCGAACGTCCAACTCCTCAGCCCGTACTTGCTCGGGAGACATGTAAGCCGCGGTTCCCAGAGCCATCCCCGGGCTGGTGAGATGTTCCTCGGACTCGATGGCCGCAGGGCTCGCGCCAACGTTTTCCGGGTTCAGGGTGACCTTGGCAAGACCGAAGTCGAGAATCTTGGCCTGACCTCGATTCGTCACAAAGATGTTTGCGGGCTTGATATCCCGGTGGACGATACTCTTCGAATGGGCCGCCTCGAGAGCATCGGCGATGTGAATACCCAGATCCAGCACAGTTTCGATCTCCAGCGGCTTGCCGGCGATCCGGTACCGGAGCGTCTGACCCTCAAGCAGCTCCATAGCAATGAAGCTTCGTCCGGCGGCCTCATCAATTTCGTAGATGGTGCAGATATTGGGGTGGTTCAGCGCAGAGGCCGCCTGCGCTTCGCGCTGAAAACGGCTGAGCGCCTGCGGGTCACGGGCGAGATCCTCGGGAAGGAACTTCAGGGCGACGAAGCGGTGCAGGCGAGTGTCTTCGGCTTTGTAGACCACACCCATCCCGCCGCCGCCGAGTTTCTCGACAATGCGATAGTGCGAGATGGTCTGGCCGATCACAGGGAAAAATGTTACGTGGGGGAAGAAGGCGAGTCAATGAAAGGCGCGGGTGGCCCATCTTTTGCGTTCTTTGGAAAAGAGTCTGCCCTGAGCGAAGCCGAAGGGTAAGTGCAGGGCAGGTGCGCACAAATTCCTGCCTATTGACAAGCTTCGGCTACGGTTTTCCACAGACCTCTCTTGCCCAAACTAACAAGGGATGTCATTCCTCACCGGGCTGAAGGCCCGGTGAGGAACCTGCTGTCATTGCGGCCCGCGATGCCCGTGTAGGACGGACGCCCCCGTCCGTCGCCATTGACTTTGACCTCACAGCCGCTACTAACAAGACCTAGCCTCTTAGGGGCTTCGGCGATCCCGACCCCCTTAGTCCCGAACCGAGCAGGGCAGTCATCTAGGTGACTGGCGTGGAATCGTTTAGCATTTTGAAGATCGGCTGAGTGCTACCCATTGCACCCAGCGGGGGCGAAACCGCTGCGCTCGCAGCGGGATTTTGAGTGTAGTCGCCGGTTACCGGTAGTCGGCTCTGGAAGTGTTGCAAATCCGAGAGTAAGCTGCTGTGCATGAAAACAGGGACCTCTACACACACTGCTCGATGGCATATGTTGCTGTGCGCCATTTTCTGTTTGCTCGCGATACTGCCCTTCGGGTACGCGCAAAGTATCACCGAACTCAAGAGCAAGGCTGAGGACGGTGATGTACAAGCGCAATTGGCTCTTGCCAAGGCGTATCACCTAGGTGAAGGGATTCCGAAGGATGACGAGCAAGCCGTGCATTGGTGGGAAAAAGCTGCCGAGCACGGCGACGCATCGGCGCAGATCAATCTTGCAGGCGCGTATCGGGTCGGCACGGGAGTTCCAAAGAACTACGCAGCGGCTCTACGCTGGTGCACCAAAGCTGCAGAGCAAGGCAATGCAGATGGGCAGGCAGCACTAGCAGGACTTTATCACTTGGGTCAGGGTGTTCCGAAAGACGACGCCGAAGCCGTGCGCTGGTGGAAGAAGGCTGCCGAGCAAGGCAATGTAGAGGCTGAAGGCAATCTTGGAACCGCATATGGCTTGGGCGTGGGCGTTCCGAAAGACGAGGTTGAAAGCGTGCGATGGCACACTAAGGCCGCCACTAATGGCAATGCAGCTTCGCAGCTCAGCCTCGGACTGTTCTACATGTCCGGCAATGGAGTCCCGAAGAACGAAGCCGAGAGCGTCAAGTGGCTGCGCAAATCTGCCGACCAGGGCAACGCTGACGGTGAGTTCTGGCTTGGAGCAATGTATGACTCTGGCACAGGCGTCGCAAAGGACAGGGCCGAAGCTTTGCGTTGGTATCGCAAAGCAGCCGACCAAGGCTATGCTGCGGCTCAATACAACCTGGGACAAGCCTACAACTTAGGAAACGGAGTCGAAAAGGATACCGCCGAGGCCGCCCGGTGGTGGCAGAAGGCTGGCGAACAAGGCCTTGCAAAGGCTCAATATAACCTCGGCATGGCTTATCGCCCTGGTGCAGGCGTAGAAAAGGACAACTTGCAGGCGTATTTTTGGATTGCGATCGCTGCGACATCCCTCGAACAAGGATTTGTCAAAGACTATCGTGACAAAGTCGAAGCAGTACTCACACCAGCTCAGCTTGCTGATGTGCAGGAACGTATTCGCAAATGGGAAGAGGCGCATCCGGCCACGCAGACAGCCTCATTAAATTCCTTACCAAGCGTCCCGCAGGATCAACAACAACAACAGGCTCAAAACCAAGGCCACCCCCAAGACCAACAACAGGCTCGCGCACCAGACCAATTGAAGCCAGTATTCCTAATATCGAACTGCGTATTGAAATCGGGGTCAGTGATTCTATCTGCGTTCAAGGAGGCACTCCAGAACTCGAAGCAATACGAACTGGTACCAGACTTGAGCGACAAGGGAAAGATGGATGTCGTGATTACGGTGAAAATGCTTTGCGTTGAAGATAAGGGTAACGTTGCGATCGCCAGCATTTATGGGTTGGCCAAGTGCTTTGGGCCTAAGAATTGTCACGCCTCCATCAACGACTCAACCCTGAACGCACTCTTGTCTGAGCCCGGTATTGAAGCGCAAAGTGGCATAAATCTCTTCAACGGATTCGATCAGGCCATGACTGACAGCAAGGGCCAGATGATACTGAACCACTAGTCCGGTCGCGTGACCACGCGGACGGCCATCTTTTGTGTCCTTAGCAATAGGTGGGATTCCATAAGCCTTGACCCCCTAGGCTCAGAAGCCCCGATTCGACTTCCAGCTGTCTCTAATAATCGTACATGCGATGCCATTCGACGATGACGTGCTCCCCCTGTCGGTCGCTGATATGGGTGAAGCTACTCTCGTAGTGGCAGTGCTTATCGCCTAAAGGCGGGGTCATCCAATCACAATCGCCGGGTTTAGGTGTGGCCGCAGCCGCGGACCACTCTTGATATCTCTCTCTCGGCACGGAGAAAACAAGCACCAATAGAGGCCCAAGCACCAGCGCCACCAAGCCCCACCTGAGTACGCGCTTCTCGAAACCAGGTACCTTCTGGCCGTGCCGCGTCGGGTGCGGTGTGGACGTGCCGGCACGCTCCCAAAGGCATATTCCGGCCACCGCTCCTGCTAGCGCCGCCAAGAGAACGGCCCATCCTGAACCAAGCAAAATCCATACAATGAGCAATGTCAGCAAGCTGCCCAAGACCAGAAGTGGTTCCTGAGCGCCTAAGCGCGAGTCTGTGGCTTGGCGTCGTCTGCGCCTTCTGACCCGGGCAACGTCGAGGGTTGTCATTTCCCCTCCTAATGGTCTACTGGCCTTTGTGGTCGGTGTGCCCTTCCAGCAGGTCTAGCGCGTGCGGAATCAAATCCATGACCGCTTCCAAAGATTCCACCGCGCCGCTCGGACTGCCCGGCAGATTCAAAATCAGAGTCTTATCCCGCACCCCGCACACTCCGCGGGTGGCCCATCCTTTGCGTTCTTTGCAAAGGGTGGGATTCCCCAGGCCTTGATCGCTTGGGTTCACAAGCCCGATCACTCCGTCAGGTTATAGATCAGCCCGTTCGGATCCTTAACGTAGCATCTAGGGAAGTCCGGCTCATCCTTCACCACCCTGCAGCCCTTTTTCTTCAGACGAGCTTTCGCTTCCTTCACGTTTTTCACAGTAACCTCGAAAACCGGGCCCAGAGCCGGACCGGGCTCAATAAACAGGTTGATGTGTTCCCCGTGAAGGCCCACCATCTTCGGGTTCTTATCCGTAATCGAAAACCCGAGTTCCTTGACATAGAACTTAGCCGCTTTCATCGGGTTCCTGGACTGAATCAGAACATCCGTGCCAAATGTATTCGCCATAGGATCCTCCGTCTGACCTATTTGTGATCGGTGTGCCCCTCCAGCAAGTTCAACGCATGCGGAATCAAATCCATGACCGCATCCAAAGATTCCACCGCGCGGGTGGCCCATCCTTTGCGTTCTTTGCAAAGGGTGGGATTCCACAGGCCTTGATCCCCCGGGATCAGAAGCCCGACTCGACTCCCGGTTATCGCTAATAATCGTACGTGCGATGCCATTCGACGATGACGTGCTCTCCCTGTCGGTCGCTGATATGGGTGAAGCTACTCTCGTAGTGGCAGTGCTTGTCGCCTAAAGGCGGGGTCATCCAATCACAATCGCCGGGTTTGGGGTTAAGAGCAGCCGCGGACCACTCTTGATATCTCTCCCTTGGCACGGAGAGAGCAAACACTAATAGAGGCCCAAGCACCAGCGCCCCCAAGCCCAACCTGAGCACGCGCTTCTCTAAATCAGGTACCCTCTGGCCGTGCCGCGTCGGGCGTGGTGCGTACCTGCCGCCACGCTCCCAAAGTTGTATTCCCGCCACCACTGCTGCTAGCGCCGCCAAGAGAACGGCCCATCCTGAACCAAGCAACATCCATACAAGGAGCAACGTCAGCAAGCTGCCCAAAACCAGCAGTGGTTCTTGAGCACCTAAATGCGAGTCTGCGGCTTGGCGTCGTCTGCGCCTTCTGACCCGGAGAACGTCGAGGGTTGTCATTTCCCCTCCTAATGGTCTACTGGCCTTTGTGGTCGGTGTGCCCTTCCAGCAGGTCTAGCGCGTGCGGAATCAAATCCATGACCGCTTCCAAAGATTCCACCGCGCCGCTCGGACTGCCGGGCAGATTCAGAATCAGAGTTTTCGCGCGCACGCCGCACACTCCCCTGCTCAACGCAGCGAATGTAGTTTTCTTCGCGCCTTCCAGCCGCATGCGCTCGCCGACGCCGTCGATAAGACGATCGCAAATCGCCTCGGTTGCTTCCGGCGTCACGTCGCGCGGAGCAATTCCTGTCCCACCCGTGGTTACGATGAAGCGGACTTCGAGCGCCAGGTGAACCAGGGCATTTTGAATCTGCATGGAATCGTCTTGCACGATCCGGGTGGCGACGATGCGAAAGCCAAGCTTCTTCAAGATCTCGACGACTGCCGGACCGGAAACATCCACGCGTTCCCCACGGGCGCAGGAATCGCTGACTGTAACCACCGCGGCAGTGAGCACCACCGGCGAAGGTTTTCCCTGAGACGAAGCCTCAACTGTCGAGGAGGACATCTTCTTCCTCTTCCCGCCGGCCACCGCCGCCGCTCGAACCAGAGCCGCTGCTGCTTGCCGCAGCACCAGCACCAGCCCCGCTATCTTCCGCGACACCAGGCTCCCCGCCTGCATCGCGCTGCGATTCGTCGAGCAGCCGTAACCCTTCCATCAGCAGGCCCTGGGTGTTGAGCTTCGCGGTTTCCTGATCGGTCTTGCCCTCGAAGTTGAGTTCGAAGTTGCCCCCGGTCCAGCGCAGAACTTTGAAGACGGCCTCGTCTCCTGATAACGCCCCGTAGGTCGCGTGCTTGACCTGGCCCTCGACAAAAAAGACCTCGCATTTGTCGCCTTCGTTATTGAGCTTGAGCTGGCAGCTCTTGCGTCCCATTTCGAGCGACTGCATCAAGTCAATCACATTCATTTGCGAAAGATTCCCGCGCACCACGCCGTCCGAGGGCGCAGTCTTCGCCATCTTTTCCAGCGCAATGCGGTCCACCGTGCGCTTGATGCGCCGCGTAGCTTCTTTCAGGAAAAAAGGTTTCGCCAGGTAGTCGTCAGCAGCATCCTGCGGCGAAAGCCGCTCATCAATGTCAACCCGGCTAGCCATCAAGATGGCGGAAAAGTTCGCCGTAGCCGGCCGGCTCTTCAGCCGTTCAACCAGTTGCCGCCCATCCATGCCCGGCATTCGGTAGTCGCAAACCACCAGGTCAGGAGGATCATCAACCGCCTTCAGCAACGCATCCGCCGCGTCCCCAGCAGCCACCACCCGCGCAAACGGAGTCAGCGCTTGCTGCAACATTCCCAAAACCATGGGATTGTCGTCGACCAGAAGTAGTTTTACGTCGTTTGCCATGACTCAGTGTTGTTTGCGCGTTACTTCGTTCTTCTTACCTCTTACTTCTTGGAGCGGCGGTACTCGCCACTCTTGCCTCCAGATTTTCTCTGCAGCACGATCTCCCGAATCTCGATCCCTTTGTCGAGACCCTTGGCCATATCATAAATTGTTAGCGCTGAGATGCTTGCTGCTACCAGGGCTTCCATTTCTACGCCCGTTTCTGCTGTGGTCGCTACTTTTGTGGTGATGGCGACGCCATTTTCGCATACGCTCAGGTCGACGGCAACGTGGGCGAGAGGGATGGTGTGGCACATCGGGATCAGCTCGGCGGTGCGCTTGGCGGCCATGATTCCCGCCAGGCGCGCTACTTCGAGGGGATCACCCTTGGGATTGCTTGGAAGCGCCTTCAGGACGGCCGGTTTCATTTGCACGAAGGCGCTGGCCTCGGCTTCGCGCCGGGTTGCGGCCTTGCCGGAGACATCTACCATGCGAGCGTGGCCGGCGGCATCGTAGTGGGAGAGCTTTTTCGCCATGCGGAAGTTCTATCTTACATGGAGAGCGGGCGGTAGGAGCGGTGCGGCGGCTAAACTCGCTTCTAAGTTTACAACGGGCATGGCCGACGTAGAAACGCATGTGCTAGATCCGGCGTCGTCCCTTGGGGACTTGGTTCCTCTTTCGCGAGACAACCCCGCACTTGCGCGCGGGGCTAATGAATGGCGTCGCTTCCGCGACTAGGTCCGAGGCATTACGGGTACCCAGTCTCCTGCGGGGATTTGTTCTCGATCGGGCGGGATGACGATGTAGCAATTGGAGCGGGCTTGGGCGGCTATGTCGCCTGAGCCTTGCCAGGAGACGAGGTCGACCTGCGAGTCTTCGTATTGGCCGGATAGAATTGCGGGGAGGAAGCGTGTCAGTCCAGGCTTGACTTGGATCTCGGACTTTAAGCGGGCATGCAGGAAGGTGAGTGGGCTGGGAAGCGCTCCTGCTAAGGCTTCGAGCATTGGCTTGGCGAAGAGTTCGAATGTGACCATGGTTGAGACGGGATTTCCGGGGAGACCGAAGAAATATTTACAGGATGCCGGGGCTAAAGCCCCTTCTCGGGCAAGACTGCCCGAGCCACAAGAGCCTGCTCCACACGAGCTGATTCGGCCGAATACTACCGGCTTGCCTGGCTGGATTTTTGCTCCGGTGAAGAAGACTTCGGCTTGCAGTTCGGCAAGTACCTGCTCGACTAGATCGTAGCGTCCCATGGAGACGCCGCCGGTCATGATCAGCAGGTCTGATTGCAGGCCTTCTTCGATCAGTTGGCGTAGGCGGCGCGGTTCATCGGGGGCGATCGGCAGAATCACCGGCTCGCCACCCGCTTTCTGGATCTGCACGGCCAGTGAATAGCTGTTGGAATTGCGAATCTGCGCCGGGCCGAGTTCGGCATCGACTTCGACGATCTCATCGCCTGTAGTCAGGACTGCAACGCGCGGACGCATGAACACTTGCAGCTTTGATCTTCCGACAGAGGCCGCGAGGGCTATGGCTGCTTCGCTGAGGCGGGTGCCACGATCGAGCAGGAGGCTGCCTTGTTTGGCCTCGGCACCCTGGGAGACGATGTTTTCGCCGGGCGCGACACCTCTTCCGATCTCGACTGAACCGCCTTTTTGCGACGTGTACTCAACCATCACGACGGCATCGGTACCTTGCGGTACCGGTGCGCCCGTCATGATGGAAAACGCTTCGCCGCGATTCAATCTGGATGAGACTTGAGCCGGGGATGGGCCGGCTTTGATCTCTCCCATGACCTTTAGCTTGGCGGGAAGCCGGGCGAGATCGGCTGCGCAAACGGCATAGCCATCGCGCGTCGATCGTGAAAACGGAGGAATGTCGCGGTCGGCGGTGATGGACTCGGCGAGAACCAGGCCGGCGGCGCGGAGCAGCGCCACGGTTTCATCGGTTCCTGACGTCAGATGCGAGGCATGGTCTTCGACTACGCGGCGGGCTTCTTCGAAGGTTAGTACCAGGGGCTGGGTGGGCGGTGCTGCCATGGGGAGATGATAGCGGATGCCGGATGATTTTCATTCGAGACAATGAGAGCGGCGTCCCTAACCGGCTGTAGCACCGGGCTTCCACGTCGCCGGCGCTCGACGGAATTATTTCTGGGTTGGGGGCACGTACTCCTTGGGGACGGCCGAACCCTCTCCGAAGAAAAACTGGTCCAACTGCTTCACGATTACTTCCTGATCCTCGCGGCGGGCAGGGTTCAGCCGGTATTCATTGAGCAGCATCTTGCAGTGTTCGGTCCACATCCTCCAGGCTTCCTGCGACACGTTGTCGTAGACTTTGCGGCCCAGATCATTGTCGAAGGGCGGTTCGTCCAGCCCGGGCATCTCTCTTTTCAATTTCACGCAGAAAACAGTGTGCGGCATACACTTCCTTCAGTCAGGAATTTCGTCTACCTAAAGATTATTACACGGGATGGCGGGTGTGAAACTCCGCACCGAGTCAGGGCTTTGCCGGAGCCGGAGCAGAGTCAGCCGGAATCTCCGCCAGAATCTTCGCGAGTTGTTCGGCGCTCACCGGAGAATTCGGTTCGGGATCGCCCCTCGCCTGCGTAACCTTGGCCTTGATACCGATGTAGACGCCGTTGTAAGGTTCGTCGCCCAGGTTCTCCACTTTATGTTTGAAGGGCGGAAACCAACGGGCCTCGCCCGCCTTGGCGTAAACCTCCGTGACCTTGCCGTTCTGGTCGGTGAATCGGAGGTGGCCGCCGGTCACGGCGACGGAGACGCCGCCGGGATGATCATGCATCTCGGACTTCTCGTGAGGACCATAGTGAACATTCACGACTTGCACGCGGTCGTTCTCAAAGTCCAGTTTGTAATGCTTAGGTTCCACCTTAGTGGGATCTTGCGCTGCGGCAACATTCGCCGCCAGACAGACCATTACGGCTGTGCAGAAAAATCGGCACAACATGGTGCGAGCTCCTGAAGGTCAACTTGCTGACGCAAAACTGAACGCTACTCTCGTCGCCCGAAGCCTGTCAACGATTCGAATCTGGCCGCTGGGCGCCGGCTGCCGAGCTTCGGGCCTCGGCAAAAACCGACGCCCGAAAGCCGACAGCGAGAATCGCGGAACTATTTCTTCTCGTCACCCTTTTCCGGGGCTTTGTCTCCCTTGCTCTTGTCCTCGATCGACAGGAGCTCCACCTCAAAAATAAGAGTCGCATTGGGTTCAATTGGGTTGCGGCCTGACGCACCGTACGCCAGATCGGAGGGAACAAAGAGCTGCCACTTCGAACCGACCGGCATGAGTTGAAGCGCCTCGGTCCATCCTTTGATGACTCCGGTTACAGCAAACGTCGCCGGCTGCCCGCGTTTATAAGAGCTGTCGAATTCCTTGCCGTTGATCAGTGTGCCTCGATAGTTGCAGACCACGGAGTCGGTTGCCGCGGGCTTAGGGCCGGTGCCTTCTTTCAGAATCTTGTATTGCAAGCCGCTGGCCAATGTGACAACGCCATCCTTCCCCTTGTTGGCGGCAAGAAAAGCCTCTCCTTCTTTCTTGTTGGCTCCTGCAGCTTCCTGGACCTTAGCCTGCTGCTTGGCGCGGATTTCGTCCTGCATAGCCTTGAGCGCCGCTTGCGCTTCGTCGTCGGTCAGCAGAGTCTTGCCCCCCGCCAGGCCGTCCCTCAGGCCGCGCGCCAGAATGGCCGGATCAATCGGCACAGACTGTTTCTGAAGATTCGTTCCCATCTTCATTCCGAGAGCGTAGCTGAACTTATCTTTCTGCGTTTTGAGAACCAATGGAGCCGGAGTCTTGGCCGCAGTGGCGGTATGCGGCTTGGCCGCGGGAGTCTGGGCCTTGGGAGCAGTCGCTGGGGCTGAAGAAGCTGGTGGAGTCGTAGCTGCCGGAGTCTGCTGCGCCAGGGCATTCCCTAGCAGCATCCCGGCCGCCAATATGCTTACCGTTGCGGTGAAGAATTTGTGCATAAGACATTGTCACATTGGATGGGCGTCTCGGCAAACAAGTGAACCGCTTCGGTCAAGGCACGTCATTCGATCCCGCACGTCATTTGATCCCACTCATTGGCATGAAACCGTGAATCGATCCACGGATGCGCCGGTCCACCCTAGTCCTTGCGGGGAACGCGTGTAGAGGATGTAGAACTGCTTATCCAGAATGCTCGGGTTGTCGCCCATGCCCACTGGGACGTCGTAAACCGAGGGCATGCCTGGATCCTTGCGAAAATCGTGCAGCACTGAGGGAATCGACCACTTCATCCCATCGGGAGATTCGGCATATGCAATCAGCACTCCCTGGTTAATAAACATCTGGTAGCGCTTCAGGTAGGAGTTATAGGCCACCTGCATATTTCCGGCGTAAGCCCCGTTAGGATTCAGGTCCTGCGAATATCCTCCGAGGCCCTGATCGAGATGCCATCCCTCGTAGTATTTCTGGAAGGCGGCGGCGCGCGGATGCTCGCCAAAGGCGTCGTTCAACACGGAGGAGATCGACGCCCGTGCCACCGACAAGATGGTGATGGTGGGCGGCGTTCCCCAGTGCGTGGTGCCGTTGGCCAGCCAATCTGAAAAATAGATCATGAAGTATTTGCCGTCGGGGGAGATCACGAGGTTGGCATCGCCGATATCGTAGCCGTCCATGTCGGAGCGGTAGCCCTGGTTGATGCGAACGATCTCGCCCAGGTCAGTCCAGCTCATTCCGCTGTCAGAGGACGAAGCCAGCGCGAACAGCGAATCAAAACTTTGCGACGTGATCGTGGGGATCTCCGCGTGATACACCATCAGCAGCTTGCCCGCTCCCGGCATCCCCTGTGGAACCCGATACACGGGCCCACCACCCATATAGTCATAACTCGAATAAAACGGATTCACTGACGGATCAGGATTGGGATTGATGGTGACATCGATTGGAGGTTCGGTACCCAGGGGATTGTCGAGGGTTCCAATCGTGCGCGTGATGGAGCCGTATTTGTTGTTGCCGTAGTAGCGCCCCTCCCAAAACTGGCGCGCATGGTAGCCACCGTCACTGCCGAAGAACACGTAACCGCCGTCGCCTTTGATCACTCCCAATTCCGTGTCTGGCCAGGCGAAGCCATCGGCCTGGTCGGTCAGCGGCGGAAGCGCGATCTCCCCTGCCGCTTCCCGTTGGACCGGAGTAACCAACTCCTTGTTAGCAACGATGGTGGGACTGCAGATTGCCGTAACACTTTGCGCGTCTGCAGCGACTACAAAACCTGCCAGAACACAGTGAAGGGCTATGACGGTTGAGGCAATCGATGCCGGACGGGATTTGCGCATAAACCCTCCTGCTGTAGGAGCGGAACACGAATTTCGATCGGAAGTTGTGCCCGAGGGATCGATTCAACCCAAAATGTCTGTGATCTGCGCCAGCGGCCACGTTTGAGAGTTAGGTCGTGAAACGGTTGGTGGGCCCGCCAGGATTCGAACCTGGGACCAATGGATTATGAGTCCACGGCTCTAACCGCTGAGCTACGGGCCCGGTCTTTGTGCTGCGAAACATGGTGCCGGGAAACATGGTGCTGAGAAACATTCTACCGCACGGTTTGGGGGCGGCTTGCCAAAGGGTTGCGGCGGTCTTTATGCTTGTTGGTAGTTTTGGAAGGAGCGTTATGAAAAGTTTTTCGGTTTTGCTTGTGACATTGGCGCTGGCTGCGCTTTTTGCGGTGGCCGCGGACCAGCCTCAGCCTCCGGTTGCAGGGAGTGCAGCGCCCGCTTTCAGCCTGCCTAACCAGGAAGGGGCGCAGGTGTCGCTGGATCAATTCAAGGGCAAGTGGGTCGTACTTTACTTCTATCCCAAGGACTTTACTTCGGGCTGCACGATTGAAGCGCACAATTTCCAGCGCGACATCGATAAATACACAGCGAAGAATGCGGTGATCGTGGGCGTGAGCGTGGACGACGTGGATTCTCATAAAGGCTTCTGCGCGAAAGAAGGGTTGAACTTCAAGCTGCTGGCCGATTCGAACAAAGTGGTGGTGAAGGAATACGGCTCAGTCATGGAATACAACGGCAATACGCTTGCGGCCCGAAACACCTTCTTGATCGATCCTACGGGCGTGATCCGGAAGGTGTACCTGAAGGTGAGTCCGCAAGGTCACAGCGACGAAGTACTGGCTGATTTGCAAACGTTGCAGTCGACAAAGTGACGTCGATCGAACTGCACAGCCTTCCTCCTGATTTTCTTTACGGGACCGCATGGAAGGAAGAGCGGACGCCGGGGCTGGTGGAACTGGCGCTCCGCGCGGGCTTTCGGGGCATCGACACGGCCAACCAGCGGAAGCACTACTTCGAGGCTGGAGTGGGCGAGGGCTTGGCGGAGGCTTATCGCGCTGGAGTAGTGGCGCGTGCCGATCTTTTTCTGCAGACTAAGTTCACTTACCAGGACGGGCAGGACGACCGGCTGCCCTACGATCCTGAAGCCTGCTTTTCAATCCAAGTTGCGCAGTCAATGGCTAGTTCGCTGGAACATCTGGGGACGGATTATGTCGATAGCTATGTGCTGCATGGGCCTTTTTCGGATTCCGGCTGGACGGATGCGGACGCTGAAGTCTGGGAAGCGATGAAGAAGGAGCGCGATGCCGGGCGGGCGCGCCGGTTGGGGGTGAGCAATATTTCTTTGGAGCAGTTGGAGCAGATGGAGGCGGTTCACGCGGAGACTCCGGCATTCGTGCAGAACCGCTGCTATGCGCGCCGGGGATGGGACCGCGAGGTGCGATTGTTCTGCCGTGAGCGCAGGATTGTGTATCAGGGATTCTCGCTGCTGACGGCGAATAAGGGAGTGCTTGGTGATCCCGTGGTTATGGAGCTGGCGGCGGGGGCTGGCGCCACTCCGGCTCAGATTGTGTTTGCCTTTGCTCGCGCGGTAGGGATGCTGCCGCTGACTGGGACTTCCGATGGGGAGCATATGAAACAGGATCTGGCCAGTGTTGGGTTGGAGCTGTTGGGCGAAGATGTGCTGGCGATTGAGGGGTTGGCTGGGTGAACGCGTCCTGGATGCTGATCGTAAAGGCCGTGACGCGGCGTTATACGGCGATCTGCGGGACATAGGCGGAGCACTTTTCCGGGCTCGATGCGACGACGTAGTCGGTCTGAAGATTTTCAGATCGAGCTGCTACCCGTTATTCGCGGCTGTTGAGTAGTTCGAGCGCCTGGTCGGTGGTGATGAATTTTGCTCCCAGGGATTGCAGTTCGGCTACGGTGCGGGCTCCATCTTCGGCTTTGAGAGTTTCGATCGCGTCCTTGACTACGGAGACGCGGTGGCCGCGCTCGAGTAATCCCTTGGCCGCGAGGCGAACGCAATATTCCGTTACTACTCCGAAGACTACGAATTCTTTGTCCGCGCCCAGACGCTTCACTAGTTCCTCGGCGTGGCGGCTTTCGAAGATGTCTAGCGTCTGTTTTTCTAAATGAATCTGCTGATACTGGGCGAGGTCGCTGGGCAAGGCCGCCCCGGGGTCGTTCGGGATGGTGACTGCTTTTCCGGTTAACGCCTCGGGAACGTAGGCGGAGCCCGGAGTGCCTTTAATGCAGTGCGGCGGAAAAGTTTTGAACTCGGGATCGTCCGGAGGGTGGTAGCAACCGTGTGAGACCAGTAAGACGCGGCCCTGGCGGGCCGCGTCGGTGAGCCGGCGAATGTTCGGCAGCAGGCGTTCGGCGCCGGGTACGTAGAGCTTGCCACCGGGCAGCATGAAGTCTGCCTGGGTATCGACTTCCCAGAAGATTACGTTCCTTGATGGCATTTCTTTCTGCTGATCGTGGTCTGTGCCGCTACCAACAAGCTTATTACATTTTTTGTACGCTGCGGTTCTTCCGCCTTACCTGCCAGACAGGAATTGTACAAACTCATGACAATGTGATGACAAACTGAGGCAAGCGCGATCCTAGGATTCAGCAGCAGCAGTCGGAGAAATTGCGGTCCAGCCCGCTTCGTATTCTGGTTAGCGACCCACCCCTGCCTCTGACTTTGCGCAAGAGGAGACTTTATGCAGTGTCGCAGGATTGCTTACACCGTTTGCTTCGGCTTGGCGTTGATGTTGGTTTCGCACTTGGCCGTGGCGCAGTATCAACTTACAAATTTGGATTCGAATCAGGTGGGAGCCGCGAAGCACGTGGATCCTCTGATCGTAAATGCGTGGGGACTGGTGCACGCACCGGGGTCAGCGTGGTGGGTTAGTGACGAAAACTCGGGATGGTCGACGCTTTACGATGGCGCCGGAGTGGAGGTGCAGCAACTGAAAGTGCTGGTTCCGACCGGGGGAGAAAACGGACCGGGTTCGCCGACTGGGATCGTGTGGAGTGCCTCGACGAGCGGCGAGTTTGAGGTGCAGGGATGGCCATCGGTGTTTCTGTTTGCGACGCTGGATGGAACCATCAGCGGGTGGGCACCGCAGTCGAACTTCAATGCGGCGATTGTGGCGGTCAACACTTCGAAGAATGCATCTCCAGCGGTGTACACCGGCCTGGCGATCACGAACAAGGCGTCAGGGAATTTTCTGTATGCGGCCGACGTGGCGAACAACAAGGTGGATATTTACGACGGGAATTTTAACCTGGTGAGTTCGATCACCGACGCCGCGGTGCCGGCGGGCTTTGCGCCGTTTGGGATCCGCGACATCAATGGGCTGGTCTATGTGACCTTTGCCAGCGTTGCGGGTGCGGATGGTGGATTCGTCGACGTATTCAAAGAGGACGGTACGCCGGTGACTCCGGGAGAGCATTTGCTGCAGGGGTTGCCGCTGAATCAGCCCTGGGGTATTGCAGCGGCTCCGGGAAATTTTGGGCCACTAAGCAACACGCTGCTGATCTCGAACAATACCAACAGCGGAAGCATCAATGCTTTCGACCCGTTGACCAAGAAGTTCGTGGGGTCGATCAAAGACACGAACGGAAACATCCTTCGTATTAACCAGCTTTGGGGAATCGACTTTGGCGATGGCACGGGTGGAAACGGCGCGAAGAATCAGCTGTTTTTTACCGCGGGTCCCAGCAATAATCTGGCGGGGACGTTCGGAATCATTGGGTTCAAGCCGTAGGATTCGCTGCAAAGCGTTGGACAACGGCCGCCTGCGGGCGGCCTTTGTATTTGGGGTGTGGGAGGGGCGCGATCGGGACTAGGGGGTGGCGGTTGTTGCGACTTGGGGACTTGCCTGGGAACTTGGATCTTGCAAGCGCTGAACGAACTGCTGGAGACTGGCTTCCAGGGCCTTTTTGGTGGCTTCGGGCAGGTCGATGAAGCGGAAGGGCTGAAGCCAGCCTTGGGTCGCCCACATGGGAAACATCATCTCGGCTTTTTGGCGGATGGTGGTCTCGCTGAGGTGGAAGATTACTTCCACCTGGAGTTTCTCGTCGAGCGGTTTCTCGAGATGCATCAGGCCGCCGCTGATGGAAAGTTGATGCAGCTTGCCTCGTATCTGGCGCCGGTTGGGGAGCCGCATGAGGGTCAGGATAGAACCGCGCAACTTAACTCGAAAGGGGCGGTCCTTGCCGCCAGGAAAACTTACTGACGATGGAACCTGAGCGACCGATTCTGGAGTCTGCGACATCGTGCATAAAGTATGGCACTTCGCAACGAACGGGACGAGGTTACGAAAGAACCAAGAATCAGTGGCCAGGGGCCAGTGGTCAGTGGTCAGTGAGGAATTCTTTGGAAAGGCATCGGCATTTCCTGTGGTGAAGTCTGCCGATGACCCATCACTGGCCACTAATCACTATTTTCTGCTGGGATGGGCTTCGCGCTGGCCGGAGAACACGTTGTAGGGCCAGGCGTTCTTGCTGTTGGCCGGGGCCTTGCTTTCGCCAGTCGAGACGGGGGTGGCTGTGGGGGCGCAATTCCAATCTGCCGGAGGGTCGGTAATGCCCCAGACATTTCCGGGGTTGTACAGCGACACTCCGATTAGAAACTGCTTTCCGTCGCTGCCCAGCGGAAGGCAGTTGGCTACGCGCGCAGAGGCGTTTCCGCCGGCCGGCAGATTACTCAGCAGCACTGGAGTTCCGACTGGTAAGGCTTGTGGGGTGCGGAATCCGCAGCCCTGCGGGCTTACTACCAGGGCCATGCACTCGGCAGCGAAGGGATGTTTACGATCCAGGCTGGTCACGGTGATGGGAATCTCCACACGCACTCGCGTGCTGCGCCGCGTCGCTTGGGGTGTGAGTATTTCCATCTGCGAGACTCTTTATTCCGGAGCAGTGTGCCCCGGCTCCAACCCTTAGTTTGACAGAACACGGGCTGGACGGAGCGTTAATAAAGAGTGAGCGGAGGTGACGGAAGTAACCTCCGGGGGTGCCTGAGGTCAAGCAGTCGAGCTGCGCTGAAACGGACAGCTGTCTCCCCAATGCTGCGGAATCTGCGCCCTACGGAGTCTGTGTCTTAGCTGGGTGCCGTCCCCTTCGGGGACTCAGATCTGTCCACTTATACTTTACCCCGCACTTACGTGCGGGGCTAATGAATGCCGTCGCTTCGCGACTTGGGCTTGATCGGACAGCCGACGGCGGTTGTCCCCACTTTTGCCCTGTTAAGATGGCTCGACCTCCGTGAACATCGCCCCAACTACTTCAGTTGCCGTCGAGTGGGATCTTCTGCTGGCCGCCAGTTCGCCTGATCTTAATTCGGCCGATGCTGGCGAGAACGGTCTCGGCCGCATCCGGGGCCTGCTGGAGAAACCGGTCGAGTGGGAGGCGGTGCTGCGCCTGGCGGACAATCACGGCACGTCTTCGCTGCTTTATCAGAATCTTTCACGTTTCGGCGACATGGTTCCTTCGCCTGTGCTGGAAGCGCTTCGGCAACGTTACGAGAAGAACGTCTACAAGTCGCTTTTTCTGACCAGCGAGCTGATGCGAATTCTGGACTGCCTTGAGGGGCTGGGCATCGAGGTCATTCCTTACAAGGGCGTCGTTCTGTCGGAGGCTTATTACGGCGATATGGCGCTGCGGCAGACTGGCGACATCGATCTGTTCGTCCGGAAGCGCGACGTGGGGCGCAGCAAGAGCGCACTGGGGGAAATGGGATACACGACGCGGCTGGAGATTCCTGAAAATGCGGTGGAAGACTATATCGCTTCGGGCTATGAGTGGACGTTCGACGGTCCTGCGGGACCGAACCTGCTGGAACTGCAGTGGGCTTTGCAACCACGCTTCTATGCGGTCGACTTCGATATGGACGGACTGTTCGAGCGGGCGGTGAAGATCACGGTTGCGGGGCGATCGATGAAAACGCCTTCTCCTGAGGATCTGCTGCTGGTACTTTCCGTGCACGCGGCGAAACATGTTTGGGGACGGGTGATTTTGCTGCGCGACATCGCGCAGATGTTGAAGCTGGATAATTTGAATTGGGATTGGGTGCGGTCTCGAGCTCGGGAGCTTGGGACTCAGCGGATTCTCGGGATCACGTTCTTGTTGGTAAACCGGTTTTTAGGAGCTGCGATTCCTCCTGCTGTTGAGAGCGCGATCGTTGCGGACCGGGCGGCGCAGGTTTTGGCGGATGAGATTGCGGCGAACATGGCTGTCGGCCTTTCGTATGACTCCGAGCAGACATCTTACTTCCGGCTTATGATGCGGCTTCGGGAACGGCGGTCGGATCGAGTGAGATTTCTGGCGCGACTGGCGTTTACTCCCGGGCTTGGGGAGTGGGAGGCGGTTCGGTTGCCTGGAGCTCTGTTTCCGTTTTATCGGATGGTGCGGCTGGCGCGGCTGGGCGCGAGATTTGCGCGGAGATAGCCTCTAGTGCTGGTAGCTGTGATAGTCAGGACTTGAGCTAGCCCGGGGTGCTGTCGGGTGGGGACACGGCGGTCACGTAGACTCCTGATCACAGCATCTGCTCGCTACGACCTTCCACTGTAGACCCCGAACGGGCTCCGAGAAAAGGTCGGAAACAGCGTCCATTCGACTACTTCAGCAGCTCCCCCGACACAAAACAGCTTCCAGCGGCGCCTCCGGAGATGCTGCGGATCGGAAATTCACTTGTTGCGACGTACGGCTTCGTTGGGTAGGGTCCGAATCTCCCAGTCGCACAGAAAGTGTGCAAGTCGGCATTCGAATCGAGTGGGACGGCAAGTACGTTTAGTTTCCCTGCGGGCTTCGAATTGTCCGCGCACTGTGCCGAGAACTTGTATTGCCTTGCACCGCTAAGCAAGGCTGCCTCTACGAGCTTGGCGTGGGTCGGCGAATCCGGCCACTCGAGTGTCGTCAAGTCCTGAGGGTTGCAGGCGAAGCCTTCCTGCGGATGGTTCATCGCATATATAGATTCTGCCATCGCAAACTTCTGGAGGTTGTGGATTGCTTCCATCTCCAGATCGGACTTCTGTATTGAGGGTGATTTGTCCTCAGCGGACTGATTTTGCGCAAAGACGGTAGTGGCTAGCACGACGAGAAACAAACTGGTTAGGCACACATTTTTCATAGTTGTCCTCCAAAAGCGGGAAGGAGAAAAACCGCGCTGCCCGCTTGATTTGTGCGGACCCGATGCCATTACTTACTCTGCCTGTATATATAGGACGACTATATACACAAACTTGCAGCGATCAACGTGACCAAAAGGACATGACCCTACCCGCCCGAATCGCAGGATTCCGGATTGTTGGCGTAACATCCCCATTACACTCAAAAACCCCGACGGCAATCTGTACCCGATAGGTGGCGCGTTGCCAAGATTGTCCGCAGGTTCGAGTTCAAGCTACTACGCCCAAGCACCTCAGGGGTAAAGCCCAATCCCAATTGGCTGCCTTCAATGCAGGACTGGAAGGCCTGCTCCCGCCGTCTAGCGGCTGGCGAGGCCGCCGGCGGTTTCGCCGCCGTCCATCGTGAACACGTGGCCGGTGGCGTAGGCGGCGTCGTCGGAGGCGAGGAAGGCGAACAGCGCGGCGATTTCTTCGGGCTTGGCGTGGCGGCGGAGGGGAATCTTGCGGTTTACTTCTTCGAGCATGGCGTCGGTGTATTCAGCGCGCTGCATGGGGGTGAGGACGTATCCCGGAGCTACGGCGCAGACGCGAATCCGGGGCGCTAATTCGAGTGCCATGGAGCGTGTCAGTTCGATGACTCCGGCCTTGGTGGCGTTGTAGCCGGCGTAATAGGGATAGCCCATGATGCCGTTGGTGGAAGCGGTTTGCAGGATCACTGCGCTGCCGCGCTCGACCGAGTAATGCTGCCACATGTGGCGCGCCGCGGTTTGCGCCACGTAGAAGACTCCAGTGAGATTTACGGCGACGACTTTGTCCCATTCTTCGGGGGTGATTTCGAGGAAGCTGTGGCGGATGCTGATGCCGGCGTTGTTGATGAGGACATCGACGCCGCCCATGGCGCGGACGGCCTCGGCGAACGCGGCTTCCACCTGCATCAGGTCGGTGACGTCGGCGATGATGGCTTCGGAGATGGCTGGCAATTGCTGACGAAGAGCTTCGCAGGCCGCGGAGTCGCGGTCGAGGATGCAGACCTGGGAGCCTTCTTCGAGAAAACGCGCGGCGGTGGCGGCGCCTATGCCGCTGGCGCCTCCGGTGATGAGAACTCGTTTGTCTTTCAGGCCTTTCATGCAGCGTCTATCGTGCTCACCTCTATCGTACCTGAGACGGCTGATACGGTAGAATCTAGCTAGTTTTCGCAGACTGCGAGCGTGTAGCCGAGGTTGTGACATGCCCGTGACGTACGCCATCGACACGCGAGCGAGGGTCATCCGCACCCAGTGTATGGGGATGGTGGCGCTGGCCGATGTGGTCGATCATTTCCGAACCTTAGAGAGCGATCCCGACTGCGTCGGGCGGCTTGACGTCTTACTGGATCTGAGCGAAATGAACAGCGTGCCGAGTGCACGCCAGATACAGTCCGTCCCCTATGAAATAGCAAGGATCCGGGAAAGAGTTCGCTTTGGCGCCTGTGCCGTCGTAGCTACAACGGACCCGCTTTTCGGCATGCTGCGAATGTTTGAGGTTGTGGCGGAGCGGGTTTTTCGGGTGATCCATGTATTCCGCAGCAGGGCTGAGGCTGAGGCTTGGCTGGTTTCGGAGAGACAGTCTTCTGAAGCCGGCGGAGGTTCGATCTCAGGCGGGATGGGTTCTGGGGCGGGGGATGGTGCTTGAGTACCGGGTTCCGGCCAGCGCGTAGGCAGAAAACCGGCAACAACAGAAACCGAGTGCCCGCCGTTATCAGCGAACCGCTACGCGCGTCTTGACGCCAGCCAAGACTCCGACAATCAATCTACTTTTGCTCTGGAGCTGAGGGCATCTCCGATAAGCGGTGGACTCCCGAGCGGCGCAACGCGAACAGGACGAGCCAGCCCAGCGCGCCAGCGATGTAAACCCCCAGGAACATCAGTGCGAAGGTTGGCAAGAATGTGGGCTGGGTTGGCTGGATGGTCACGACAGGCGGATTGACGTCCACAACCGAAGCGCGAATCGCGTCCGCCCTTTGGATGGCGAGCACGACTCCGGCGAGAATCACAGTCATGAGGAACACGGTGGATTTGGGGAAACGGAACTGGGAACGCATGGCAAACCTCCTGGACGAGAGTGGGAATAATACGTCGCTACCGAGAATGCGCCGGGCGTGTTCTGCGATGGCGCCGCGAAAGAGGCCGGCGATTTCGCGAAGGTAAAGCTTTGCTGTGACGATGCCTCCTTTTCTTTGCGCGTCAGCGTTGACTTCACGAAAGACGGCGATCATTTCCTCGGCGAATTGCTGGCGGTATGCGCTGGGATACAGGTGAAGCAGGCTTTGATACAGGGGGAGCATCGATCATGCCTCCTTGCGTGCGGCGCGCAGGCTGGCTAACCGGGTGAGTTGCTTCAGACGGGTGACTTCCGTCTGCAGGGTGCGGCGACCCATCGGGGAAAGGCGATAGGCCTGGCGTCCCCGGGAGCTGTCGTTTTCTTCGAAGCGCTCAATCCAGCCATCGTCGAGCAGGCGGCGGAGCGCACCGTACAGAGTGCCGGTGCTGAGCACGACGCGGCCAGTGCTCATTTCCTCGACATCCTTGAGGATGGAATAGCCGTGGCGCGGGCGCTCGGACAGGCTCAGAAGGATAAGGAGGACGGGTTCGGTGAGCGGCGGCAGTTGCATGTATGGCCTTCTACGACATGTCGTCAGGCGACATATTAGGCCAGTTATCTTCTTACGTCAAGGGAAAAAGGTGCCGAGGGTGGTGGTTGTGCGGGCAGACAGCAGGTTCCTCGTCGCTTCGCTCCTCGGAATGACAAGAGCTTCGCTCGCCGGAATGATAAGGAGCTTCGCTCGCCGAATGGCGAGCTAGATAGGTTTGCCGCGGAAGAAGTAGATTAGCTCGATGATGAGGATGATTACTACCATCAGTTCGAGGACGAAGGCGCGGCTTTGGTTGAATTCGTCCACCATGAAGCGATAGAGCTCTTCGGCGGTTTGCAGCTTTTGCTGGACCAGGTCTTTGTAGTCTGGCACGCCGACTTTTAGGGCCGCTAGCTTATAGAGGCGGGCGGAAAACATGTCGCTTAAGAACTTAATGGCGTTGTCGGCACGCTCGGTGAGTTCGCTCACGTCGAGCAGGACGGTGTGGAGTTTCGAAGCGGCCTTGGCGGTGCGCCAGCGCGACCAGAGGCCGCGGCCTCCGCGGTCGAGGAAGTCGTAGACGCCTTCGAGTTGCTTGGTGAGGAGGTTGTCGTAGTGGCGGAACTCGAGCAACTGCGAGTTGGCGTACTGCAGGAGCTGGATGGCGGTCTCGGCGCCGGCGGGAGTGTCGTAGATGAAGGCGGCGTTCCATCCGATCACGGCGAGGTCGTGGGGATAGTAGGAAATGCGCGATTGCAGGATTTCTTGACGTTCGCCATCGGAGAGCGGCTGGCTTTCGCCGCGCACGACTTGAGAGATGTATTGCCCTTGCGAAGCGAGAAGATCCGTGGCTGAGGGTGAGCCGGCAATATCGCGCAGGTGGAAGATGAAATAGTCTTCCTGCAGCCACTCGGAGGTGTAGGGCTTGACCAGCGCGGGAGCGGCACGCTCGAGTTTCTGCTTCACGATGCGGGTGGCCAGGCTCTCGAAGTTGGTATCCCAAACCCACCGGCTGGAAAGCTGGACGAGCTTGTCCCAATCGCCGGAGAATGGCAGTTCGAAGACCACGCTGACTACGCCGTAATCGAAATACTTGATGTCGCCTTGCAGACTTTCGCCGCTTTCGAGAATCAGCGGTTCGAGGACTTCTTCTACCGGAGGACGTTGGAAGCGGACGTATCCCGGGGCGACGTGCCTGAAGCTGGTATCGGCAGTGCGGGCGCCGAGAATCTGGCGAAGCTGGTCGAGGCGAATCTCTTCGCAAACGTCGAACTGGATCAAGACGAGCACGGAGCCGGATAGGGGCGCGTCCGGCGACTTCGTGGCTACTAGAGTGGGCAGAGCCTCGGCGGGAACCTTGCCTACGACCGGGACGGAGATGGTGGTTTCACGGTCCATGACGTCAGTGCCGGGGAGTTCGCTGACTAAAACCGCGGGCTCCATTACGTCTACTTCGGGTTCCATGACTTCCTGACCGAGAATTCGAAGTTAGAATCGGCTCGCCGTGGTGTTTTGTCTAGGCTCCTTCTGGAGGAGCGGGCGAACGTCCTATTGTCCCAGAAGAAAGGCGATCTGGCGAGGGGCGTGGGTTAGCATTCAGCTATAAAGATGAGCTAAATCACATAGAATCAGTATTTTCTGGAAAATTCCCATAATAGAACTCCGCCCGCCGCCAGGGCCGCTAAACCCATCCCTGCATGCTTCATGGACTGGAAAACCGCGGCTTCGTGTTGGCGCGTGCGTGCGGACTCGGGGTAGGGATGTGCGTCGGGCGAGCCGGGGGCATTGATCGCCATTTGCAAGACTTCGGCCAGGTGCAGGGCGTGGCGGGGAGTGGTCTGGGCGACTTGCTCGCGGCAACTGAAGCCGTCGGCGATGATCAGCCAGTCCGGTGGGGCTTGGCGGACGGCGGGGAGGAGTTCGAGTTCGCCGATCGCGATGGACAGGTCGTACTTGTCTTTATCCCTTTCGAAGCCGAAAGAGCCCGCCATGCCGCAGCAGCCCTGGGCGGGGCTCTGGAAGTCGATGCCGAGACGCTGCAGGACTGACTCTTCCGCGGTCATCTTCATAAGGGACTTGTGATGGCAGTGACCGTGGAGTAGTGCTTTGCGATTCAACTGGGGCAGTGGGACATTCGATGCGAAGGTTTCGAGGAATTCGCTGAGCAGGAAGGTTTGGCGGGATAAGGCCTGCGCCCGCTCGTCGTGGGGAAAGAAATTCAAGAGTTCGTCGCGGAAGACGGCTACGCAACTGGGCTCAAGGCCTACGATGGGAATTCCGACTTCGACTTCGGGGGAAAGCTCGTCGAGGATCTGGAGCAGGAGCGATTGGGCGCGGTCGAGCATGCCGAAGTCGTAGAGCGGGCGGCCGCAGCACAGGTTGGCTCTGGGGACAACGACTCGGAAGCCTGCGGCTTCGAGAACTTCGGTGGCGGCTTTGGCGGTGCCGGGGTGGAAATAGTTGTTGAAAGTGTCGGGCCAGAGGAGGACGGGCGGGCCTTCCAGGTTTCGTGGCATGTTTCCGCGACTGTAGAACCAGGTTTTGAAAGTCTCCGGGGCGAAGGCGGGGATGGCTCGCTGTTTGGGGATTCCGGCGACTAGCTTTGAGAGATCGCGCAGGAATGGAAGTTGGGTGGTTAGATTGACGAGGCCGGGGGCGTGCGAAGCCAGGCGCGCCCAGAGGTCGATGTTGCCGAACGCGTAGGCGCTGCGCGGGCGCATGCGGCCTTCGTAGTAATGGGAGAGGAACTCGGCTTTGTACGTCGCCATGTCGACGCCGACCGGGCATTCCGTTTTGCATCCCTTGCAGGCCAGGCAGAAATCGAGCGAGTGCTTGACTTCTTCGCTGCGCCAGCCGTCGCGGATGATCCCATTTCTGTGGCCTTCACCTTGGGTCATCTCCCAGAGCAGGTGCGCGCGGCCTCGGGTGGAGTGTTCTTCTTCGCGCGTGGCGCGGTAGCTGGGGCACATCACTCCGCCTTCATCGTGACGGCACTTGCCCACGCCTACGCAACGTAGAGCGGCTTGGGCGAGGCTGCCGTGGTCGGCGGGAAATTGGAAATTCGTTTTCGGTTCCCAGGGAGCGTAGGCGGCGCCGAGGCGGAGGTTTTCATCGAGCTTGTAGGGCTCGATCAGCTTGCCGGGATTCATCTTCCATTCTGGATCCCAGATCGACTTGAACTCGCGGAAAGCCTGAACCAGTTCGGGGCCGAACATTTTCGGAAGCAGCTCGCCACGGGCCTGACCGTCTCCGTGTTCGCCTGAGATGGATCCGCCGTAGCTGACCACCAGATCGGCGGCCTCTTCCATGAACTTGCGGAAGTCAGCTACGCCTGGTTTCGATTGCAGGTCGAAATTGATGCGAGTGTGCACGCAGCCGTGACCGAAGTGGCCGTAGAGCGAGCCTTTGTAGCCGTAGGCGGCCATCATCTTGCGCAGATCGCGGAGGTAGGCGCCGAGTTTTTCTGGCGCGACGGCGGAGTCTTCCCAACCTTCCCAGGTCATGGCTTCGCCGGCCACGTGTGAGGTCACGCCCAGAGCCGATTCGCGGACTTCCCACACACGTTTCACTTGTTGCTTGCCGGTATGAAGGCGCATGTTGGGCGGATGAGAGCTGTGGGCGAGATGCTGCATCAGGGCGCGGGCCTGAGATTCGGCTTCCCGCGCGGTTTCATCGCCGAATTCAACCATCAACCATCCGCCGCCTTCGGGTAGAAGCGCGAGGCCTTCGGAGTTGATCCCTTTCTGCCGCGTGTAGCCGACTAGAAGATCGTCAAAGCCTTCGAGGCCGATGGGCTTGTGCGCCATGATTTCGGAAACGTGATCGGCGCACTGATAAATGTCGGGGTAGGCGACGACCAGGAGCACGCGCCCGGGAGGACTCTCGACCAGACGGCACGTCGCCTCGAGAACCGTAACGCAGGTTCCTTCGGAACCGACGAGGGCGCGCGCCACGTGGAATCCGTTCTCGGGCAGAAGGAAGTTCAGGTTGTAACCGGAAACGCGGCGTGGAATTTTAGGGAAGCGCTGGCGGACTCGATCGCCGTAGGTGGCGGCGATTTGCTTCAGTGCGGCGTAGATCTGAGCGGCTCGGGCGGAGTCGCTGCGGCCCGATACTTCCGGGCCGCCGGACAGCCGAGGACGGCTGTCCCCACATGGCTCGATTAGATCCTTGCCGACTTTGAGACGCACGCCGTCGTAAGTGAGGATTTCGAGCGCTTCGATGTTGTCATCCGTTTTGCCGGCCATTACGGAATGCACGCCGCAGGAATTGTTGCCGATCATGCCGCCGAGGGTGCAGCGGCCATGAGTGGCGGGATCGGGCGCGAAGGTGAGGTGGTATTTTTCGGCGGCGGTGCGGAGGCGGTCGAGCACGACTCCGGGCTGTACGCGGGCGATGCGGCGGGCGGGATCGATTTCGAGAATCCTCGACATGTACCGGGAGAAATCGAGGATGACGGCTACGTTGCAGCATTGTCCGGCAAGGGACGTGCCGCCGCCGCGGCACAAGAGCGGTGCGCCGAACTGGCGGCAGAGCGCTACCGTGGCCAGAACGTCGTCGGCATGACGCGGGAGTACTACTCCGATGGGGACCTGGCGGTAGTTGGAGCCGTCGGTGGCGTAGAGGGCGCGGGTGCCGCGGTCGAAGCGGACGTCACCGCTGATCTGGATCCGCAGGGCTTCCGCTAAAGCTGCGGCGTCGACGTGCGCAGATCTGGCGGCTTGCGCGATTTCGACGAACTGGTCTGGCATGGGCGGCGGCTTGTGGTTCGGCGCGAGTATATCGCAGATCGGAAAGGCGGTAGAGCGCTACGATTACGACGCTATGTCCCTGAGGGGCTGAAGCCCAGTCCAAATACGCGCCTTCAACGCAGGCCTGAAGGCCTGCTCCACGGGCTTCCCACACTAGCTCCAGGCTCGGGTCGCGTAGTCGGTCATGGTCAGGCCCAATAATAGGAGCAGGAAGAACAGTGCTCCGATTACTACCAATTTGGTCAGCTTTTCACTGGCGTGCCAGACGTGCATGAAGAAGAGCGCGACCAGCGTGGCTTTGATGCTGGCGATGGTTAGGGCTACGGGGGCGTTGAATGGTCCCAGATCCAGGCTCGCCGCGTAGACGGTTAGACCTGTGCCGATGAGCAGGGCGATGAAGACTGCGAAGTAGGTCGGGAGCGGAGACGATTTGGAATGGTCAGACATAATCAGCCTCAGTCAAGCCTTACGGGTGCCGGTCGATCAGGTACAGCAACGGGAACAGGTAAATCCAGATGATGTCGACGAAATGCCAGTAGAGGCCGCCGATCTCGACCGGGGTGTGCCACTCGGGAGTGAATCGTCCCTTCCATGCCATGATTAAGAGCCAGAGAAAAATACCCAGGCCGATGATCATGTGCAGCGCGTGCAGTCCGGTCATGACGAAGTACAAGGAGAAGAAAAGCTGCGCGTGGTGCGGATCGGCGTACTGGCCGGGATGTCCGGGGATCGGCACCTTTTCGAAGCTGAAGGACGCGCCGGGGACGTGATGCTCGACGAACTTGTCGTTGTACTCGACTCCCTTAATACCGAGGAATACGAGGCCGAGGACCATGGTGAGGCCGAGGCTGACGGTGAGCAGCGTGCGGCGGGCGGTTTGCGCGGCCCAGACGGCGAGCACCACCGTCAAGCTACTGCAGATCAGGACGGCTGTGTTGGTGGCGCCCAGTCGGACGTCGAGCGTTTTGCTGGCGGCGCCGAAGTCGCCGAAGTACTTCAGGCGGTAAATCAGATACGCGCAGAACAGGCCGCCAAAGAACATTACTTCCGTTGCGAGGAAGACCCACATGCCCAGGCTGGCGGCGTCGCGCTGCTGCTGGGGCTCGGCGAAGTGGTGCAAGAGCGCCGGGTTGTGCTGCTCTTCGTTACGAAGGCCGACGACCGTGCTATCGGGCAACGGGGACCTCCTCTTTGCTGGGCGTGCCGCCGCGCGGTGCGTCCAGTTCGTCGTAGTTGTAGGCTTCCCAGGTTACGACGGGTTCTTCGTCGAAGTTGAACGTGGGTGGCGGGGACGGGGTCTTCCACTCAAGTCCGGCGGCATTCCACGGATTGTCCGACGCTGGCTTGCCGTAGCGCATCGACCACAGGAAATAAACCATGGGCAACAGATATCCCACGCCGAGGACCGTGGCGCCAGCCGTCGATAACACGTTCAGGATCTGGAATTCCGGCATGTGGCTGTAGTCGTAATAACGGCGCGGCATGCCCATGTAGCCCAGAAGGAATTGCGGGAAGAAAGTCAGGTTGAAGCCGATGAAAACGATCAGCGCAGCGAGACGCGCCCAACCTTCGGGATACAACTTGCCGGAAATCTTCGGCCACCAGAAATGCATTCCTCCCAGATAGCCCATGACCGCTCCTCCGACCATGATGTAGTGGAAGTGGGCTACGACGAAGTAGGTGTCGGTGACGTGGACATCGATGCCGAGCGCCGCGAGGAATAGTCCGGTCAGGCCACCGATGGTGAAGAGTCCGAGGAAGCCGAAGGCGTAGAGCATCGGCGCGTCGTAGTGGATGGAGCCTTTATAGAGAGTGGCCGTCCAGTTGAAAACTTTGATGGCGGAGGGCACAGCGACGGCATAGCTCAGCAAGGAAAACACCAGCGCTGCGTAGACCGACATTCCGGCTACAAACATGTGGTGAGCCCAGACCAGGAAACCGAAGACCGCGATTGCGATAGACGAGAACGCGACGAAGCTGTAGCCGAAGATGCGTTTGCGTGAGAAGCAGGCGATGATTTCGGTGACGACGCCCATCGCCGGCAGAATCATGATGTAGACGGCGGGATGGGAATAGAACCAGAAGAGATGCTGGAAGAGAAGCGGATCGCCGCCGAGTTTGGGATCGAAGATGCCGAGGTGCAACGCGCGTTCGCAGGCGACCAGCACGATGGTGACGGCGATGACCGGTGTGCCCAGAAGCTGAATGATGCTGGTGGCGTAGTGCGCCCAGATAAACAGAGGCAAGCGCGACCAAGTCATGCCGGGCGCGCGCATGCGATGGATGGTGACTACGAAGTTCAGGCCGGTGAGGATGGAGGAGAATCCGGCGACGAAGATCGCCAGTGCGGCTTCAACGATCTTGGTGTTGGTGAAGTTGGTGGCGAAGGGAGCGTAGAAGGTCCATCCGGTGTCGACGCCGCCAGTCAGCATGCAGTGCAGCATCATCACTCCGCCGATGATGTAGAGATACCAGCTCAGCAGGTTGATGCGGGGGAAAGCGAGATCTTTGGCCCCGATCATCAGGGGTACAAGGAAATTTCCGAGGACGGCGGGGATTGACGGAATCAGGAAGAAAAAAACCATGACCATGCCATGCATGGTGAAAAGTTTGTTGTAAGTGTCGGCTTGGACCAGGTCGCCCGCGGGGGTGAGCAGTTCGAGGCGAATGAGCAGGGCGAAGAAGCCTCCGATAAAGAAGAAGAAGGTGATCGAGAGGAGATAGAGAAGCGCGATGCGTTTGTGATCCGTGGTGAGCAGCCAGGACCCAGCTCCGTAGTGCTTGTTCAGGTAATTCTCGCGTTCGGGTTGGGGCATCGGAGTTGGCATCTTATTGCACCTGACTTCCATTCGGTTCGGCTTTTCCCTGGACGCTTTCTTGGATCTGGGGCGCGGCCGTGCTGGCGCTGGTTTTGGCGCCCTCACCGGGCTTGGCCGCTGCAATCGATTTGATGTAGGCCACCAGGGCATTTACCTGTTCTTCGCTGACCAAGCCCTGAAACGTGGGCATGATTGGCTGGAATCCCTTCACGCGTTTCGCGCCTGGGTCGAGGATGCATTCGCGGACGTAATTCTCGTCGGCGGTGACCGTGCGTCCATCTTCAAGTTGAACCGGCTTGCCGAAAACTCCCTGCAAATTGGGGCCGCGGCCTTGCGTGTCGGTGCGATGGCACGTGATACACCCGAGTTCGGCGAAAATCTTCTCGCCTGTTGCCGAGAGTGGACCGGTAGATCCGCCATTCAGCCACGCTTCGTACTGCGCTGGCTGCATGACTACGATGTCGCCGACCATCCCCGAGTGCTGGGTGCCGCAATACTCCGCGCAGAAGAGGTGATAGGTGCCGGGCTTGGTGGCGCGGAACCACTCAACCGTGTAGCGGCCGGGCAGCACGTCCTGCTTGATGCGGAACGCCGGTATGTAGAAGCTGTGAATCACATCCTGCGAAGTCATGATCAGTTTCACGTCGCGGCCGACGGGGACGTGCAGTTCATTGATCTCGCGCTGGCCTTCGGCGTGTTCGAGCTTCCACATCCATTGTTTTGCAACTACATAAACTTCGGTGGAATCGTCCGGCGGAGTGCGTTCCTTGAAATACACGACCGCGCCCCAGGCGAAGATCACCATGAAGACGAGGAAGGGAATCGTGCTCCAGGTGATTTCAAGCGGCGTGGAACCTTCGATTTGTTCCGCGCGAACGCCGGGGCGGGAACGAAAGCGGGCGGCGAAGTAGACCAGACAGATAAAGATGAGCAGCGTCATCATCCCGGTGACGATGAGCAGGAAGATGTAGAGCGCGTCCACGTGGCCCGCCGTCGTGGACGCTTGCTCCGGCCATAATGGAAAATTATTGAGCATGTCCGTCGTTAGTCGTTAGTCGTTCGCCATTTCGCGTTCAGTCCTACGGCGTCCTCGCACCGTTGGAGAGTGTCCGGCGTGATACTGAAAGATCCATTCGCCATAGGATGAAAAGAAAAATCCCCATGAAAAGAATTGTCGTAGCCGCCGCCAGGCGCAGGATGTTGGCCACCATCGCGCCATACTTTCCGGTCTCCGGATCATAGTGATAGCAATAGAGCAGGATCGCATCGACGGCATTGCCGATCTTGCCCTGCGAAGCTTCCACCAGGCCCATGCGCAAATCCTTCGGCGGAAAATCCACTCCATAGAAATAACGCGAGATGCGGCCTTGGGGCGTTAGCACCATAATCGCGGTGGCGTGCGCATACTGATTGGTCTTCGCGTCGTATTGATACTGGAAACCTACAGCTTTGGTGAGAGCGTTGATCGACTCCGGCTGGCCTGTAAGAAAATGCCAGCCCGCGGCGGCATTGGGGCGGCCGTAGCGGCCGACGTAATCTTTCTTTTTAGCGGCGGCCATCTCGGGGGTTTCGCGGGGATCGAAGCTCACGGTGACTACGTCGAATTCGTTGCCTACATCGAACTTCACCAGGCGCATGGCGCTGGCCAGTCCGGCCAGAGCCTCGCCGCACAGCATGGTGCAGTTGTAATAAACCAGGTTGAGGATCAGAGGCTTGTGGCCGAAATAGTCTCCTAGCTTTACGGCTGCGCCGTTTTCGTCGCGGAAGGTGAGTTCGGGTGGGACCTGCGCGTCGAGGTGTTGCTCGATGCCGACATTCTCGAGCCGCGGAGGACGCGTGTTCGCCGGAGGAGACATTACGCCGTTGTTCATCTGCGCCGAGGCGGACGTCGCCAGCAACGCGAGAGCGAGCACGACTTGCGTGGTGAACTTCGAGTTGTTGCTGGCGATGGTCACTTCTTTTCGCCCTTCTTACTTGTTGCGGTCGTTGTGGCTGTCTTGGCCGGAGGAGCGTTGCTGACCATGTTCTGCGAACGTACTGGGAGTCCTCGCTGCACGATCAAATCCATGGCGCGTTCGATCGGGATGCGGATTGTGCCGGCTTTTTCGTCCGCCCAGCCGTAGCTGTAGAGCAGCTCTTCTTCGCGCACGGTCTCCTTGTTCAACTGATTCCGTTCATCCGTCTCAAGGCGGGGATCCGGGAAAGTCTTCTTCAAGTATTCGTCGGGGTTTGAAATCCTTCGCGTATCCGTTGGAACGTTCGTCAACAGGGGATTCACCGCGGGCTGCAACGCCTTTTCGCGGTGGTCGAGAAATTCAAAAAGACCCCTCAGACTGAAAAGGCAAATCACGACTACCACCACAATCGTCAGCAGGAAGTAAAGAATGCCAGAGACCTGCAAATCCTGGCGCTCGTAGCCGCCGTGCTCCGTGGTGTTCTCGTGTTTGGTGTGGTCGCTCATTTCCCGTCGGTCATTTCTCTTGTCTCTTCATGCCTGCGTTTCGTGTGCCGGCTGCAGAACTTCGTGGGCATCGGTGTCGTAGGCCGGCAGCAGCGGCAGCGAACCCAGGTTGCGGAAGAAATACCAAAGCCAGAATCCGCCGATGGCGATAGGGACGACTACGTCGGCCAGGGTTAGGGCGATCGTCTTGGAGAAATTCGGTTCGATGATCCAGAACAGATCGAGGTAGCGGATCAGCAGCATCCAGACTGCGAGCCACACCAGGCGGCGAATGTCGCGCTTGAATGGGCGAGAGAGCAGCATTGCGAACGGAACGACGAAGCCAAATAACGCCAGGAACAGGCCAATCGCCCCCCAGCCGCCATTGATGCGCCGGAGATAAAAAGTAATCTCCGAGGGCAGGTTACCCGCCCAGATGATGAGCCATTGCGAGAAGTTGAAGTAGGCCCACACCATGGTGAACGCCAGCATCCACTTGCCGTGGTCGTGAACGAAGTCAGGTTTCAACATTTCTGACATAGGTTTGTAGTTGAAGAGAATGCGCTCGACCACGACCGCGAAGCACATCGCCGACAGCACTTCTCCGATGAGGATGATCAGGCCGAAGATGGTCGAGATCCAGCTGGGATCGAGCGACATGACCCAATCGATGGCGGCGAAGGAGATGGTAAATCCGTAGAGGATGAGTCCGGGACCGCTGACTGCCTTAAATCGTCCGCTGTTGTCGGGAGCGCCGGCGCGGTCAGTTTGCTTCGACCAGTAGGAGAGGAGGAACGAAAGAACATTCCAGACCGCGAAGTAAAACACTGCACGAATGATGAAGCCGTTCACAGTCAGGTAAGTCTGCGTGATCTGTTTGAGGTGCTCGCGGAGATGCGTGTCCGCAATATTGTCGAGAGGCTGCGCCCAGATGTAGAGCCGGTGTATTCCGAAGAAGATAGGAATGAAGAGTACGAAGAGCAGCGGCAGCGTGCGCATGGCCGCGCCCAGGATGCGGCGGATGACTGTACCCCAGCCGCCGCCAGTGAGGTGACGGATCATGAGAATCGCCATGGAGCCCAGCGCTACGCCCAGCCAGCACATGAAGCCGAGCAGGTAAGCGCGATAGAACTCATTGGGCTGCTTGAGAGCCAACACGACAGAGATCGCCGCGAAGACGACGCCGACGACGAGCGATCGCTGCGAGATTTTTCTTACAACCTCGGGCGCCGTCAGATCGAGATGTGGAGTGGTCGCGGCGCTCATTTCTTTTCTTCCCTTTGGACTTCGGTCTGCGACGCTGATTCAGAGTCGATCACCGGAAGCGTCGCGCCTGATCCCGGCTGGCCGCGGAATTTCGGCGGTTCCGACGGAACGGCCTGTCCCTTGGGCACGTCCGCCATGGTTGCGTCTTGACTTAATTGCAGCGCGCGGATGTAGGCCACAATGTTCCAGCGGTCTCGCGGCGGAATCTGCGAGGCGTAGTCGGGCATGATTCCAGAGCCATTGGTGATCACGTCGTAGAACTCACCCAGTGGCGCCTTCTGCCAGCGTGGTTTGTGGAAAGTCGGCGGCTTGCGCGCGAATCCGCGCGAGGGGATGAAGCCGTTGCCGTCGCCGATTCGCGAGTGACAGGGAGCGCAATAAACGTTGTAGCGCTCGCGTCCGCGCTCGAGAACTTCTTTAGTAACGGGAAACGGCATGTAATCGCCGGGATTATTGCCGAGCTTTCCCGTATAGAAATAAGTGTCTTCATGCAACTCGCCCCGCGCCACCGTTCCCTCGACGGGCGGACGCTCGGAGCGCTGATCGGCGTAGAAGTCGCTGCGGGAGAGCGGGTTCTGCCGCGGCTGCACCTGCATGTCGAGACGGCAGGCGGACAGGCCCACAATTCCCGCTACCAGACCTGCGACCGCGATTTGACGGAGGCGCATCATGCTAGCTGGGCACCTCCGATATGGAGCGCGGCTCCAGACCTTGCAGGAAACTGCGCGTGCCGGCTGGATCGTACTTGGGATCGGAAGAGAACACGATCAGAAAGAAGCGGTCTTTCGATGCCGACGAGAAGCGTGGGACGTTGAACACAGGATGATAGGGCATGGGCAGGCCATTCAGTGCCAGCATGCCGAATACTGCGGAGATTCCGGCGAAAAGAATCGTCATCTCGAAGGTGATCACGATGAAGGCCGGCCAGGAATGATACGGCTTGCCGCCGATGTTCAGCGGATAGTCGACGGCGGACATCCAGTACTGCATCAGGTAGCCGGTGAGACCGCCGACGATGCCGCCGATCAGCACCACCAGCGGAACTTCATCGCGGTGAAAACCAATTTCCTCCGCCAGGCCTTCAATGGGAAACGGGCTGTAGGCGTCGATCTTCTTATAGCCGGCCTGATGCGTGCGGCGCGCCGCTTCCACGAGAGCTGTCGCCGAATCGAACTCTGCCATGATGCCGTAGACCGGATCGCGCTTCATTCCTTCACCTCCGCTTCCGGCAGCAGGGTGCGCATTTCAAAGATCGAAATCATGGGCAGGATGCGCACGAACAAGAAGATGGCCGCCAGAAACATCCCGATGGTGCCGACGTAGGTCATCCAATCCCAGCGCGTGGGATAGTACATTCCCCACGATGACGTGAGGAAGTCGCGGTGCAGGCTGACCACGACGATGATGAAGCGCTCCAGCCACATGCCCACCAGAATCACGCCAGAGACCAAAAACAGTGCTAGCGGACTGGTGCGCAGCTTGCGGATCCACAGCACCTGCGGGACAAAAATATTGCAAATGAGGAGGAGATAGTAAAGGCCTGCATAGGGGCCGTGCAGTCGATTCCACAGCGTGAACGCGTCGTAGCGATCGCCGCTGTACCAGCCCATGAAGGCCTCGATGCCATAGCCGTAAGCGACGATCAGCCCGGTCGCGAGCATGACTTTCGCTGAGTTCTGCAGGTGGCGCTCGGTGATGAAGTCTTCCAGTCCGTAGATTTTGCGGATGGGAATCGCGAGCATCAGGACCATGGCGAAACCTGAGTAAATGGCGCCGGCAACAAAGTAAGGAGGAAAGATGGTCGTATGCCAGCCTGGGACGATGCCCACCGCGAAGTCAAAGCTCACGACTGTGTGAACCGAGAGCACAAGCGGCGTGGCTAATCCCGCGAGCAGCAGGTACGCAGTTTCGTAGCGATGCCAGTGGCGCGCCGATCCACGCCAGCCCAGGGAGAGCATGCCGTAGACGATTCGGGCGACTGGATGCGTCGCGCGATCGCGCAGCGTCGCCATGTCGGGAATGAGGCCGATGAACCAGAACAGAGCTGAAATCGTGGCGTAAGTGGAGACCGCGAACACGTCCCACATGAGCGGGCTGCGGAATTGCGGCCACACACCCATGGTGCTGGGATATGGAAAGAGCCAGTAGGCGAGCCACGGACGGCCGACGTGGATGCCAGGAAAAATTCCGGCGCAGGCCACGGCGAACAGTGTCATGGCTTCGGCGAAGCGGTTGATGGAATTGCGCCACGATTGCCGCAGCAACAAGAGAATCGCCGAGATCAGCGTGCCGGCGTGGCCAATGCCGATCCACCACACAAAGTTGACGATGGCGAAGCCCCAGCCGATGGGGATGGTTACGCCCCAGATGCCGACACCTTTCAGGAAAAGGAAGCCGATCGCATACAGCATCATCATCGTCAGCAGAAACGCGATGCCGAAGCCCACGAACCAGCCGTTCGAGGCAGGACGCGTCAGCACGATCGCGCTGATCTTTTCCGTGACCGTGCCGAAGGTGTAGCCCGGCTCGATTACCGGGGCTTGGCTCGCGTCTAGCGTCGCTTTGTATTGCTCGTCCATTATTTCTCGCGCAATCTATCCCTTCAACTCCGGATTCGGATTGCTAACTTCCGCCAGATAAGTCGTCCGCGGGCGCGTGTTCAATTCGCCCAACAAGCTGTAATTCCGCGACTGCGCTTTCAATTTAGAGACCTTGCTGTTCGGGTCGTTGATGTTGCCGAAGACGATTGCACCCGCTGGGCACGACTGCTGGCACGCCGTCTGTAACTCCGTATCGTTGATCTTGCGGTCTTCGCGTTCGGCATCGATGCGGCGCTCGTTGATGCGCTGTATGCAGTAGGTGCATTTTTCCATCACGCCGCGGCTGCGCACGCTGACGTCGGGATTGCGCATCATCTTGTACTGCTCGGTGGTCCAGTCCTGGAAAAGCAGGAAGTTAAACCGCCGCACCTTGTAAGGACAGTTGTTCGAGCAATACCGCGTGCCCACGCAGCGGTTGTAGACCATATCGTTCAGGCCTTCGGGCGTGTGGTTGGTCGCGCCCACCGGGCAAACCACTTCGCAAGGCGCGTTCTCGCATTGCTGGCACGGCACGGGCTGGAAGTATGCCTTAGGATTATCGCGATCACCTTGGTAATAAGTGTCGACGCGAATCCAGTGCATGTGGCGGCCGAGCAAGGTCTGCTCGTGGCCGACGACGGCGATGTTGTTCTCCGACTGGCAGGCCAGCATACAGTTGTTGCAGCCCACGCAGGAGTTCAGATCAATCGTCATGCCCCACGCGTAATCTTCTTCTTTGTAGGGATACGGCTTGTAGAGCGTGAGTACGGGAGCTGGTTCTTCGCCCTGTTCTTTTGCGAAGTCTGGATCTTTGCGATATTCCTCAAGCGTAGTTTCGCGAACCAGGGGACGATGGCCGCCATCGGGCGTGTCCATGCTCTGGTAGCCCTGCGTCGAGGCCAGGTTATAAGTGTCGCCGGTCTTGCGGATTTTCAAGCCGGTGGCGATCCACGGTGCGGCGCTCGTGCGCAGAGCGTAAGCGTCGAAGCCCTGTGCCGTGCCAACGCGGCCGGCTCGCTTACGGCCGTAGCCGAGGAATATGGTGGCTGAATTATCGGGATGTCCCGCCTGAATCCAGACTGCTCCTGTAACTTTCTTTCCGTTCAACTCAAGCTCGACAACATCTTTGGTTGCGATCTGCAGCCGCTCCGCCATCCTCGGACCGATGAGCACGGCGTTGTCCCAGGTAAGCTTGGTCATCGGCTTGGGCAATTCCTGCAGCCAGCCGTTGTTGGAGAATTGTCCGTCGTAGATCGTGGGATCGCGGCGGATATTGAGCTCGATTGCGTTCGCCCCGGCAGGACGTGACTGTGGAAGCTCCATGGAGTCGGGCTTTACCCGCGTAAACTCTTTCGGAGCGAAGGCACTGCCTTCAATCCAGCCATCGTGGAGCGACTTGCGCCAGAACGCCTCGAAGTCCGCGGTCGTGTGCTGTTTCTGCCAATAGGCGCGAACCAAATCGTACCCGGTCGCATCGGATTGGCCAGAGAGCAGCGCTACGAATTCGTTAGCGCTTTTTCCGTTATAGAGCGGAGCAATGAGTGGCTGAATGATGCTCACTGTGCCGTCGTAAGCTCGCGCGTCGCCCCAGGCTTCGAGTTCGTGCGCTTGATTGATGTGCCACTGACAGAGTTCCGCAGTCTCGTTTTGGTAAAGACCGAGGTGCACCCGCAGCGGAACTTTGTTGTTCTTGAGGACATTGGCGAAATCAAGATCGGCGGGTGCCTCGTAGGCAGGATTGCCACCGAGAATGACTAGCAGATCCACCTTGCCCGCACTAATATCGGAGATGAGATCCTTGATCGATTCCGTTTGGTCGACTGGATTCGCATCAACTGAATCGAAGTGGACAACGGCCTTGCCACCTCCCATCAGCGCATTAATCTCATGCGCGATTGCGTGAACAGCAGGCGGCTGATGATCTCCCACAACGACCACACAGGAACCCTGATGGCTGTGGAACTCCTCCGACAGAGCACGGAAAAACTTGCCAGCTTCTCCCATAGCACCGTTCAGCTCCGTCTCGATTCCAACCAAAGAGCCTAATAGGCGAGCGAAATCCCCAATCTCACTAGCCGCCATCGGCAGTCGGTGATCCGCCTTCGCCCCCGTAGTCGTCGGCGTGCTCTCGATCACGTACAGCCTGTTCATCTTCCCATCGGGATTGCGGCGCTTGGCGAAGTCGCGGATGTAGCGGACGTTTCCCGGAAAACCTGCATACAGGAAGTCAGCGTCGAGCGAGACGATTACGTCGGCCTTTTCAAAATCGTAGCGCGTCTCGACCGGTTGGCCGAACGCCAGCTTCGCGCCTTCGAGCACGTTGTCGCGATTCACCGGCTCATACACATGCCACTTGGCCTGCGGATAAATCTTCAGGAAGTTGCGCAGTTGATCGGCAAGCGTGGGCGAAGAAATGGTCGGCGTAAGAATGCGAATGCCCGAGCCCTGCAGCGCTTTCTGCGCGGTAAGCGGTCCGCGAATCGCAGTCAGGAAAGACTGCCAGGAGCGCTGGTCGCCCATCGACACCACGCTCTGTGAGCGGTCGGGATCGTACAGGCCGAGAATGTGGGCCTGCGCAAAAATGTCCGTCCCGCCAAGCGACGCGGGATGCTTGTCGTTGCCCTCAATCTTTGTCGGACGTCCGAGATGGCTCTCGACCAGCAGCGGGCTGGCGTAGCCGCCGAGCGTCATTGCCGTGGCATAGAACTGAGGTCGACCTGGGATCACGTCCTCGGGCTGGCGCACGTAGGGAACGATGGGTTCAAGCGGCAGGCGTACGCAGCCGGTCATGCCAGCCAGCGCCATGGACGCTCCCATCACCTTCAGAAAACCGCGGCGCGAGACGGAATCGACCCACTCGGAAGCGCCTTTGGGGAATTCGCGATGCAGCGCTTCCTGGAACGCGGGGCTTCCGGCAAGCTCTTCGAGGCTGCGCCAGTATTCCGGTCCGGCCTTCTCGTTCGCCTCGTTGATTTGCTCGCGGAGCGAGTCGAGATCGAGCTTGCCCTTCTTGCTGGGGCAAACGTCTTCGCGCTTGGCGCCGTTTTGTTCTTCCATCTTCATTGGTCGCACATCACACAGTCTGTCATCCTTCGCTCAGGATGACACGTTCTCATAAGTTCTCTCTCACCGATGGCATGTGCTGCAACTGGTAATGTCTTTCACATTGCGAACGTTGTACTTCTTCGCCAGCACCAATCCCAAATCGATTTGATCGGTGAAACTCTGTCCATCGACCACGACGGGGTTCGCGCTCGTCGGCTGCTGGTAGCGCATGTTGAACACCTGCTCGCGCGGGCGCAGGTTCTTTTCCGGCGCGCGGTGGCAGCTCAGACACCACTCCATCTGCAACGACTCCTGCTGATACATGAGCGGCATCTGGTCGACCGGACCGTGGCAGGTGTTGCAGCCGACTCCTTTATTGATATGAATGCTGTGATTGAAATAGACGAAGTCGGGAAGCTGGTTCACCCGCGTCCATTGCAGCGACTGGCCGGTCTTGTAGCTGGCCCGGACGGGCTCGAGCAAGTCGGCATTCGTCCAGATCTGCGAGTGGCAGTTCATGCAGGTCTTGGTGGGAGGAATGCCGGCGAAGCTTGAGGTCTCAACCGAAGTATGGCAATAGCGGCAGTCGATGCCGAGTCCGGAGACGTGATGCTGGTGGCTGAAGGGCACGGGCTGCGGCTTGCGCACTCCGGCGTAGGTGACGTAAGGCGAACGCTGGACCTCCAACGCAGCCCAGCCGAGCACAGCAATCACGAACACCGCGCCAAAAATCGTGGCCCGGGACAGGGTGTTGGTGCTGCGATGAAAAATCTGCGGCATGCTTACACGACAACTTCAGAAAATAAAAAAGAGACCCGATCTATGGAAGTAATGGTCACGACGCAAAAGAAAACACCGACTGATTTTCTCGCGTCAGCTATGAGAACTGGAGATTATAAATATTTCGTGCGCCGTTGTCGCGCACTTTTGCCGAAGTGAGTGGAAAAAACAGCAGTCCTGCGGACGACGATGTGGGAGTTTTTCGAGGAACGGGACTGTTCGTCCTCGCCACGTGCTAGCGGAGATTCATTACCAGCAACTTCGGCTCGGTCATTTCCTCAATCGCGTAGCGCAGGCCCTCACGGCCGAGGCCGGAGTCCTTCACGCCACCGTAGGGCATCTGGTCGATGCGGAAGGAAGGAATGTCGCCCGCAATCAGAGCGCCGACCTCAAGTTCGTCGTACGCCTGGAAAAGCAGTTTCACGTCACGGGTGAACAAGCCTGCTTGCAGGCCGTAGTTGGAGTTGTTGATACGGCGCAGGGCTTCGTCGAAATTCTGGTAGGGTTCGACGGTTACGACGGGACCGAAGATTTCCTGGCAATTCACTTTCATGTCGGGTTTAGTGCCGGTCAGAACCGTGGGGTCGACGATCGAGCCCTGGCGATTGCCTCCGCAAAGCAAGCGAGCGCCGGAACGAACTGCTTCCTCAATCCAATTGACGACGCGGATGGCGTCGCTCTCGCGGATCAGCGGACCGACGTCGGTCGACTCCTCGAGCGGATCGCCGGTCTTCAGTTTCTTGACGCCTTCGACTAGAAGGTCGGTGAACTTGCCGTAGGCCGATTGCTCGACCAGAATGCGCTGCACGGAAATGCAAGTCTGGCCAGCGTACCCGAAACCGCCGGCGATGCAGCGCTCCGCGGCATAGTTGAGATCGGCGTCGCTGTGCACGATTGCGCCTGCGTTGCCGCCCAGTTCGAGTGCGACTTTCTTTTTGCCGGCGCGGCGCTTGATGTCCCAGCCTACGGGCACACTGCCGGTAAAGCTGATCAGCTTGATGCGTTCGTCGGTGACCAGCAGGCTTGCGTCTTCGTTTGAAAGCGGCAGCACATTGAGGCCGCCATCGGGCCAGCCCGCCTGTTGGACGCACTCCGCCAGAAGCAGCGAGCAGAGCGGTGTTTGGGGCGCGGGCTTCAAGACCATGGAGCAACCTGCCGCAATTGCGGGAGCGACCTTGTGCGATACGAGATGCAGGGGAAAATTAAAGGGCGTGATCCCCGCGATGGGACCGAGCGGATAACGTTTCATAATGCCCCAGCGTCCAGCGGTAAACTCCTGCCAGTCAAGGGGAAGATATTCGCCGTAGATGCGCGTGGCCTCTTCGGCGGCAACGTTGAAGATAAACACAGCGCGGTCGACTTCGATGCGCGCGAGCTTGATGGGCTTACCAGCTTCTTGCGTAATGGTGCGGGCGAATTCGTCGCGGCGCTCTGAAATTGCCTGCGCGATACTACGCAGCACGCGTTGCCGCTCAAAAGCCGGCAGACGGCGAGTGGTTCCGAACGCCTTCACGGCGGCGGCGATTGCGGCTTCGGCGTGTCCTCGACCCGCCTGGATGACCCGGCCAACTACGCTGCCATCGAACGGGGAGCGGACCTCGACGATGTCGCCGTCTTCCATCCAGCGGCCGTCGACAAAGAAACCGTGGGTTGCGACTGGAGCGAGCGTCATTTCCGCCATGTTTCACCTCCGTGTTACGACAACAGCGGTTTTGATTATAGGCCCGGGGGGTTGGATGCTTTTTTGCTTTGGCGAGAATCTCAAACAAAGGGGGCACAGAGGTACACAGGGTAGACCGACGGCGTCGACTACAATTAGCAATTCGCGCACATGGCTGCTTTGGAAACTATCGTTGAACTGGGTCCGCGTCTTCGGCGCAAGGAAGTTTCTCCGGTTGAACTGACTCGGGCTTGCCTGGATCGAATCGAGAAGTTCAACCCCATGCTGAATGCTTTTATCACCGTTACTGGCGAGCCTGCTCTGGCGGAGGCGCGGGCGGCAGAGACTGAGATCGTGCGTGGGGTGTGGCGCGGGCCGCTGCACGGGATTCCTGTCGCGTTGAAAGACTTGATCGATACCGCGGGCACACGCACTACCGCTGCCAGCGCGGTGTTTGAGCACCGTATTCCTACTGAAGATGCGGAAGTTGTGCGACGGCTGCGGCAGGCCGGTGCGGTGATTGTGGGCAAGAACAATCTGCATGAGTTCGCTTATGGTGGGAGTTCGCTGGTCAGTTTCCTCGGCGATATTCACAACCCCTGGAACACGGGGCACATCGCGGGAGGATCGTCCGGAGGTTCGGCGGCTGCTGTGGCTGCCGGGCTTTGTTATGCGGCGATTGGGACTGACACGGCGGGCTCGATTCGCGAACCGGCTGCGTTGTGCGGGTGTGTGGGGATCAAGCCTACTTATGGCCGCGTCTCGGTGCGTGGGGTGATTCCACTTTCTTGGTCGCTCGATCATGTTGGACCGCTGGCCGCGACTGTTGGCGATGCGGCGGTTGTTCTGGAAGCCATCGCTGGATACGATCCACTCGACGTTGGTAGCGCTGAGGTTCCGGTGTCTGATTACGTTTCTTGCTTGAGTGACGAGATTAAGAAAGTTCGCATTGGAGTACCCCGGGCTTATTTCTTTGATGATCTTGATGACGAAGTTCGTGCTGCGGTTGACCGGGCTCTTGTCGTGATCAGATCGCTTGTGGCGGAGATTCATGATGTGCGGATTGACGTGTCTTCCGACCGCACTGTGCAAGCTGCTGAGTCTTACGCTTATCACGCCGATAATGTTGCTAAGACTCCTGAGCTTTATCAGCCGGAGACTCTGCGGCGCATCCTCTCCGGGGCGAACATTTCGGCGGGCGAATATATTCGGCGGCGGCGCGAGATGGATTTGGAGCGACGGCGAGCTCGTGACTTCTTTGCTGACGTTGATTTGCTGATTACGCCTACGATGCCTATCCCTGCACCGGCGATTGCCGATCTTCGAAAAAATCCTGACGCGCTGCGTCCGGCGGAACTTCGGTTGCTGCGCAACACTCGGCCGTTCAATGTTTGGGGACTGCCGGCGATCTCGGTGCCGTGCGGTTTTACGAAAAGCGGGCTGCCTATTGGATTGCAGATTGCGGGACCGCAGTGGCGGGAGGATTTGGTGCTGAGGCTGGCTTCGGCGTACGAGGCGGCGACTGAGTGGCATAAGCGGCGTCCGGCTGTGGATTCCGGAGCGAAATAAATTTTTCGAGGCAACTCAAGGATTTCGGGACGGGTTGGCTTCCGGTCAGATCTCCAGATTAATTTTTTTCTTTCGATATCCCCGAAAGTCTTGCCCCGCGCGGGTTTCGCCAAACCGTATCTCGCAAAATCTGGTTTTCAAAGAACTTAGATATCAAAATCTTGAGAACAAAGGGCTTAGAGTTGGCACTTTGGGCGCTCCTGACCGTCACTGCCTCGACTATGATCGCGCGATTTGAATTGTGGGGCAAGGTTGGATATCACAGGGTGGTTGTGGAAAATGGCGGGTGTGGCGAGGGTGAACGCCACTCGAGGTCAGAGATTGGCGACTGCAAAACCGTGCCGTCCCTAACGGGACTGGTTCTTGCTTCCGGTCGTACCCCGGACTTACGTCCGGGGCTAATGAATGCCGTCCCTGGCGGGACTGGAGTCCGGCGATTCGGGCGGTCTCTTCAGCCGAAATTCCTTTTCCTTAATCTCGGCTCTTTCTAGTCCACTGTTCTTACGTCGTCTGGCAGGATTAGGACGAAGGCGCATGTGCCCGTGGCTGTGGAGCAGGAGAGGATTCCGCGACGGAGGATTTTTACTGGGGTGTCGTCGGGGAATGAGAGACGATACTCGGCGGTGCGGAGGGCGTCGGTGAAGACTTTTAGTTTTTCGTCGCCGCTGGCGAATTTTACGGCTTCGACTGTTGCAGCAGAGCCCTTGCCGCGGCTCAGGAGCACGAAGAATTCGGCGCTGGCGGTTTCTTTTGCCACTTTGCCTAGATCGACGGTGCGCGATTGTTGCAGTTCGTCTTTGTACTTCGCGACCGTGGCGTCGACTTTCGCGCTGCCGCCGGCGAGCGCCGCCAGGCGGTCGCGAGTTTCGGGGATTGGTCGCAACGCGCTCAGGGAGAGCGCGTAGGTGTGCAGAGCGCGATCTTTCTTTCCTGCTTTTTCGTAGATCTGGCCGAGATGGTCGCCGACTTCGCCGTGCTGACCCAGTTCCCAGGCGGCGGCAATGTATTTTTCGGCCTTGTCGAGATTGCCTTCTCCGAAATAGACCCAGCCCAGCGTGTCCCAGTAAGCGATCAGGGATGGAACCAGAGTCAAGTCTTGCGGGGTTAGCCGGTCGAGCGAGACATTGCGCAAACCTGCGGTGGTGGCCGAAACCGCCGATTCGGCGTACTGCTGGGCGCGATCGAGGTGAGAGTTTTTCAGCGAAAGCTGGTAGGCGATGTTGTTCCAGACGAGGGGCGTGGCTGAGAGTTCTACCGCGTGGTCGAAGGTGGCGAGGGCTTTGTCGTCCTGCCCGAGATTCAGATAGGCGTCGCCGAGGCTGACTTGGAGTTCGGGATTATCGGGCGTTAGGGACGCGGCTTTTTCCAATTCCGGTGCGGCTTCGGCGTACTTGTGCCACTCGGAGTACATCGCGCCCAGGCCAGCGTGCGCGAATTTATCGAGGGGATTGATTTCGATCTGCTTGTTGAAGGCGGTGACGGCATTGTCGTACTTGCGTTCCTGCCAGTAGGCGCGGCCGAGGGCGTTGTAGGCGAACTCGTCGTAGGGATTGATTTCGATCTGCTTGTTGAGGGCGGCGATGGCGTCGTCATTCTGGCGCATCCCCATGTAGGCCACGGCCAGTGCATACCAGGCATATTTGTTTTTGGCGTCAACTTCGGTGGCGCGCTTTAGAAGTTGAATGGCCAGAGGCAGATTGTTGGTAGCCAGGGCGGCACGACCGCTTTCGACCAGGTCATCCGCTTTCATGTCGGCGGGCGGCGCGAGCGTACCTGCGACGGTATTCTCGACGGCAAGAAACTGTCCCAGGTCAGAGCTGACGGCGCGGCGGAAAGCCTGATAGTCCGCGGCGCGGAGAGCGGGCAGTTCGGATTCACGCATGGTGAGCGTCCTAGCCGCGGTGAAGGTATTTCCTTCGAGCTGGTAGGTGGCCTGATATTCCGCGTAATCACGCTTGACGGAAAAAGCCAGCGGGGCGTGCGCGGTGTATTTGGCAGGCAGTTCGAGTTTGATTTTGTAGGCGTAATACGCTTTGGGGCCGAGCTTCAGGGTCTCAGCGTCGGCGTCGATATCGTCATCGGGGTTTTCGACGTCGGGCAGGCTGAACTGGCAAAGCGGCAGAAGTAAGTCGGACTTTTTCTTGGACCAGTCGAGGAAGTTCGGCTTGGCGACGTCATAAGACATGGTGAAGGGCTCGCGGGTCGCGGCCGGATCGCTGATCTTCAAGTTAGAGATGTCGCCGCCCATGCCGGCGTTCACATTTTCCACGACGCGCTGCCACTGCGCCTCGGGGACGCGACGGAAGACCGAACGCAACAGCAACTCTTCGTCTCCGCGGAAGGTGTAGTGGACGTGGGCTTCGAGTTTGCCGATCTCATTTACTTTGCCATCGATTTCGGAGATCTCGCTGTCGGGCATAGGCGTATCGGCGGGCGTCATCTCCAGATGAGGGGTGGAACCGTCGGCGGGAATGACCAGGGCGAGCTTGTTGCGAAGACTGAAAGCCAGCAGGCGGAAGGGAGCTACTTCGCTAGTAGTATCCATCCAGACTTCTTCGTTGGGCGTGGTCATCGGCAGCATGGTGATGACGTGATCGAATTGCGCAGGTGAAGGTACGTCGGGATCGAGTTTGCGGCTGGAGTTGATCAGCACGGAAGACGCGTGCAGACCTTCGGCCTCGAGCAGGGAGGCGAGCAGGGTGTGCTTGTCCTTGCAGTCGCCGTACTGGTCGTGGAGAACATCGCCGGCGGCGTGAGGCTGGTAGCGGCCCACGCCGAGCGAGAGGCTGACGTAGCGGAAATTCTTGGCGACGTAGTCGTAGAGGCCCTCGACTTTATCCATCTGCGTATTGAGACCTTGCGTGAGTTCGGCAGCTTTGGCGCGGACTTCGGGCGAGGGGGCGCGGCGGTCTTTTTCGAGACTGGCGTACCAGCGCCCGATCTGCTCCCAACTGACGAAGGTGGTCAGCTGGACGTCGGGGCGTTCGTCGTCCTTCCTCTTTTTCTTCTTAGCTTTCTCTTTGTCTTTATCTTTGTTTTTGGTGTCGTCTTCGCGTTCGAGGTGAGAGCTGGTCCAGTGGTAGATGCGGCGTCCCTTGTCTTCGGAGATCGTGGGATCCATGCCTGGTTTGTTCTTCAGCTTGAGCGGGCGGTCGGCGGGAACATCGACGTCGAGAACTTCGTCGAGCATGATGCTGTTCTTGTCGAAATCGTAGTCGGCCCAGAACTGGCCGGCGGCCAGCGGCGTGTGAATGACCGTGATCATGTCGTACTCGAGCACTTCTCCGGGACGCAGGCCGGGCACGGTGATGTGCTTCTGGCGGTAGTCGGTGTAGACCGGGGCTTCGCGTTCGACGGGGGCGCTGAGATCCTGGACGGCGTCGTCGCCCGCCTTGACCACGGTGCCGTCGGCTTTGACCACGCGGACGTAGGCGATCTCGACGCGTTCGTTGGCGGAGTTGTAGCCGACCTGAATCTGTCCCCACTGCTGGACTCCGGCTTCGCTCTGCACACGGATGCGGGCGACGGTTTCCTTGCGGCCGGTGCCATCGCTTTCAAAACGGTAGCGCGAGCGGAACTGTTCGACGACGAAGGCTTCCTGGGAATAGTCGCGCTTGGGCGTTTCGGGCTTGGCTGCGGGGTCCGCAGGCTTGGCTTGGCTAGTTGGGGATTCCTTTTTCGTCTTCGCGGGAGCAGTTGGGGGTGTTGGAGTTTGGCCCGATTGTGCTGAGGCTTTGAGGGGTGCGGCCAGAGTGCAGGCGACCAGGAGCGATAGGAAGAGACTGCGCATAGGTTAATAGTAAAGCCTGCGGCGGTTGTAGCCCAAGGGGGACGGCGCGCAGAGACTCCGGATCTGTGACTAGGGTCACATTTCCTGCTTCAGGCGCTTCAAAACCATAGTAAAATCCCGGTCAGATGATCTTGCGTGGCCACGACGCCAGGCAGGCGTGACGCAGGATGGACTTGCGCCACGATCTCTCCGCGGAGGTTTCTCGGCATGGAAAATCAGGCCCCTGATGTCTCTTCTTCTTCGGTTTCTCAACAGTCGGTTTCTCAGCCGGTTGCGGGCGGCAAGCATCGCGAAGGCCGCGGCGCCTGGGTTCTGACGGCTTATGGCATTTCTGGGTTGGCCCTTTTCGGGCTGCTGGCTTATTTTTTCTCGGACTTCATCGCTCACTAGCTAGAGATCAGGCGTCGACGAAGACGGCATCGAGTTGCGCTCGACAGGACAGTCGAGGGCGGCTGTCCCCACCCGTGTTACAATGAGCGGCCTTAGGAACTGCTGCTTCGCCAGGAACCCGGCGTTTTCCCACACTGAAGGTTGAGAAAGAGACACCGCGAGAAGCCGTGGCCAAGAACCCTACCTCCGCCGCCGCACCGATCACCTACGCTGACGCGGGTGTAAATATTGACCGCGCCAACCGCACCAAGCAGCGCATCAAGTATCTGGCACATAAAACCTTTACCCGCGGTGTGCTTAGCGAAATTGGCGGGTTCGGCGGGCTCTTTGCGGTCGATAAGACCAAGTACGTGGATCCTGTGCTGGTCTCGAGTGTGGATGGGGTCGGGACTAAACTCAAGATCGCCTTCGAAATGGGGCTGCATTCCACCGTGGGCGCTGACCTGGTGAACCACTGCGTTAACGACATTGCAGTGCAGGGCGCCGCGCCACTGTTTTTTATGGACTATCTGGCGACTGGGAAGCTGGAGCCTACGATCGCCGAGAAAGTGGTGGAAGGCATTGCAGACGCCTGCAAGCACAACGGGTGCGCTTTGATCGGCGGAGAGACGGCGGAGATGCCTGGGTTCTATCCCGATGGCGAGTACGATCTGGCGGGATTTATTGTGGGGGTGGTAGAGCGCGAGCGGATTATTACGGGCAAGGAAGTGCAGATTGGCGACGTCGTGCTGGGCATGGCTTCGAACGGCCTGCACACCAACGGATACTCGCTGGCGCGCAAGTTGCTGTTTGAGGTGGCGCACTACTCGCCGGAGGACTACGTCAACGAAATCAAGAATAAAGTGGGCAATGAGTTGATGCGCACGCATAAGAGCTACTGGCCGGCGTTGAAGAAACTGCTTGATGCGCAGTGCGTTTCTGCCTTGGCGCATATTACTGGCGGCGGGATTACTGAAAACCTTCCGCGGGTGCTGCCTCGCGGGACTGCCGCTGCGATTGATCTTGGTTCGTGGCCGGTGCCTCCTTTGTTTGAGCATTTGCAGCATCTGGGGAACGTTCCGCAGGATGAAATGCTGCGCACGTTCAACATGGGGCTGGGCATGCTGCTGGTGGTGCCTCTGGCGAAATTCAAGAAGGCTCAGACTGTGCTCGAGCGCGTGGGCGAGAAGGCTTACACCGTGGGCCGGATTGTGAAGGGCGAGCGTAAGGTGATCTACAACTAGAATCAAGAACAAACCCACCACAGAGGCACGGAGACACGGAGAAAATCTTTTTGGAGCTTTGCCGTGCTTGGCCCGCCGATTGCGACCTCCGACCTTGAATTTGCCCGCTAGGAATTCCTCCGTGTCTCTGTGTCTCCGTGGTGAATTATTATTTGATCTCCATGAAATCCCTCGGCATTCTTCTCTCTGGACGCGGCTCGAACTTTGTTGCCATCGCCGACAGCATTGACGCGGGGCGCATCGCGGATGCTCGCATTGCCGTTGTTATCTCGAACCGTGCGGACGCGGCGGGTATCGCCACCGCACGCCAGCGCGGATTGAATGCGGTTGTGATTCCGTCGAAGGGCAGGACGCGAGAAGAGCACGACCGCGAAGTCGTGGGCACGCTCAAACAGCATCATGTGGACCTGATCTGCCTCGCGGGATACATGCGTCTGCTCTCGCCCTGGTTCGTGCAGCAGTTTCCGCGTCGGATTCTGAATATTCATCCTTCGTTGCTGCCTGCTTTTCCCGGACTTGAAGCGCAGGAGCAGGCCTTCGCCTATGGAGTGAAAGTTTCCGGCTGCACGGTGCATTTTGTGGATGAAGAGCTTGATCATGGGGCGATCATTGTGCAGAGGGCCGTTCAGGTGCTTGGCAGCGACGACGAGCATACGTTGGCGGCTCGCATCCTGGAGCAAGAACACATTGCTTATACAGAGGCCATCAATACTGTTCTGAGGGGAGAGTTTGAAATTGTTGGCCGAAGATTGAGGGCGAGTAATTGAAGAGGTAAGCGTTCCCTCGGAAACGCCTCGCTGCGCTTGGCGGGACAGCTGAGGCGGCTGTCCCCACATTAAACTCCGTATTCGGCCTTTAGCGCTTCATTCCTTATAATGTCCTTTCCCATGGCAACCTTCGCGCCTGTCGACGAACAACTGACGTATCTCAGGAAGGGCTCGGCGGAAATCATCCGCGAGGCCGATCTTCGGGCCAAGCTGGAGAAGTCGCGCGCAGCCGGCAAACCCTTGCGCGTGAAGCTCGGCATGGATCCGACTGCCCCCGACCTGCATCTGGGCCACACCGTTGTGCTGCGCAAACTCAAGCACTTTCAAGATCTTGGGCACACGGCAATCTTTTTGATTGGCGACTTCACTGGCATGATCGGCGACCCGACGGGGCGGTCGGCTACGCGTCCACCGCTTACTCGCGAGCAGATTGAGGAGAACGCTGAGACTTATAAGGCACAGGTTTTCAAGATTCTCGACCCTCAGAAGACTGTGATTGACTTCAACCGGCGCTGGTTTGCGAAGTTTACCGCTGACGACTTCATCCGGTTGATGGCGAAGTACACGGTTTCGCAACTGTTGGAGCGGGAAGACTTCCACAAGCGGTTTCGGGAAGAAAAACCTATCGCGCTGCACGAACTGCTCTATCCGCTGGTGCAGGGATATGACTCGGTGGCGCTTGAAGCGGATGTGGAGCTTGGCGGGACTGATCAGAAATTTAACCTGCTGGTGGGTCGGGAGTTGCAGCGGGCTTATGGGCAGGAATCGCAGGTGGTGCTGACCACGCCGATTCTTGAGGGCCTGGACGGCGTGCAGAAGATGTCGAAGTCTTTGGGGAATGCGATTGGGATTCACGAGGCGCCGCTGGAGATGTACGGCAAGGTGATGAGCATTTCTGACGAGATGATGTGGAGGTATTACGAGCTGCTGACGGATGTGCAGGTCGCTGAGATCGAGAAGATGAAGCGGGAAGCGCATCCGATGCAGGCGAAGAAGGAGTTGGCGCGGCGGATTGTGGGGGACTTTCACTCGGCGGAGGCGGCGGGGCAGGCGGCGGAGGATTGGGCTAGGCAGTTTCAGAAGGACGAAGTGCCAGACAGTGTGGAAGAGGCCACACTCGATGTCCCCGAAAACCGTCTCCGAATTGACAAACTGCTAGCTCGCACGGGGCTCGCGGGATCCGTAACCGATGCGGGCCGGTTGGTGAAACAGGGCGCGGCGAGAGTCAACGGCGTGGTCACCAAAGACCCGACCACGGTCTTGGATATTTCGGACGGGGTTACGTTGCAGGTTGGGCGCACGATCAAAAGAATTCGGCCGGGAATCCCGGGTACTGGAATTGTTACGGAAACCTTGCCCAACTGAAATCGCTCAGCCGGGCGCGGCTGTCCCCACATGAGTCGATTCTGCTACTCTCGACCGCGCACATGCGCGTGGCGGCCATTCTCGGGCTGGGGTGTTCTGCGAGGGACCTCGCGCCCTTTCAAACTGACCTGACAATCGACTGGCGCATCGGGATGCCTGCCGCTGCTGATTCGGCTGACGTCATTCTGCTGTTTGGCGGCGATGGGACCATCCATCGGCATTTGGGTCAACTGGTGAAGCTTGGGCTGCCGGTGCTGGTTGTCCCTGTCGGCAGTGGGAATGACTTTGCTCGCGCTCTGGGACTTTGTCGCGTGCGCGATTCGCTCGCGGCTTGGCGGCGGTTTTGCTCCCAAAGGGACAATGTTCGTGTGATTGATCTGGGAGTTGTCACCGGGATAGACGCGGGCGGGGCGCCCGCGCCACACTATTTTGGCAGTGTGGCCGGCGTTGGCCTCGACGCGGAAGTGGCGCTTCGCGCTAATGCGCTGCCGCGCTGGCTGCGCGGGCACGGGGGTTATGCGTTATCCCTGGTTCCAACTCTGTTTCGTTTCGCCCCGCTGCCTATGAAGATTCTCACGCCAGATGCCGCCGGCTGGGCGACTCGCAGCGACCAGCCCACGATCCTGGCGGCTTTTGCGAACACATCGACTTACGGCGGCGGGATGAAGATTGCGCCGCGGGCTCGAGTGGATGACGGGCAGCTTGATGTTTGCGTGATTGGCGGAGTCGATCCCCTCAAGCTTGCTTGCCTTTTTCCTACCGTTTACTTTGGCCGACATCTTGGCATCCGCGGGGTGGAGTACTTCCGGGCTCCGCGATTGCGCTTGGAAACCCAACCTCCGCTTGATGTTTATGCCGATGGCGAATACGTTTGCCGGACTCCGGTCGAAGTGTCCGTTCAGGGTCGGGCTCTCAAGGTGATCACACCTTAGCTTCTCCGGTGCTAAACTTTCCTCATGCCTGACAAACGTTCCCACACCTTGCTCTGGATTCTGATCGGGGGAGGAGCATTCTTCCTCTTCGTGCTGGCCGTGTTTTCGCTGGTTTACCTGACGCTGCACGCGGGGACCACAGATGCCGGATTCAGCGGCTTCGGCGACCGCATCGGGGTAGTCGACCTGGAGGGCGTGATTCTTTCACCGCAGCCGGTGGTCGGGCAGCTCAAGAAGTTTGCCGATGACTCTTCGATCAAGGCAATCATCCTGCACGTGAACTCGCCCGGCGGGGGCGTGGCGGCTTCGGAAGAGATTTATCAGGAAGTGAAGCGCATCCGCGAGGAGAAAAAGAAACGCGTCGTGGTTTCGATCGAGAGCGTTGGCGCTAGCGGCGCTTATTACGTCGCGTCCGCTTCGAACAAGATTTATGCCGACCAGGGGAGCATTGTGGGCTCGATTGGCGTGATCGCGGAGTGGGTGAACTACGGCGACCTGCTGAAGTGGGCCAAATTGAAGAGTGTGGTGATCAAGACTGGGGAATTCAAAGACACTGGCAACCCGACGCGCGATCTCACTCCGGCCGAGCAGGCTTATATGCAGTCGCTGATCGACAACATGTTCGGGCAGTTCATCCAGGCCGTGGCCGATGGGCGTGGCATGAAATTCGACGACGTCAAAGCCATTGCTAACGGAAAAGTTTGGACTGGCAAGGAAGCCCTGTCGATGAAACTCATTGACGAAACCGGCGACTTTGAGGCCGTCGTCAAAGATACAGCGAAATCGGTGGGCATCTCGGGGGAACCGACGCTGGTGCGCCCGGAGAAAGATCGCAAGACGATGCTCGACCTGCTGACCGGGGATCTCTCACAGTGGATTCCCAGCCGCGAGAAGATGCTGGAGAAGCAGGTGGGGTTTTATTATCTGTGGAAGTAGGAAGAGGGTCTTGAGGTCTTGGGTGTTAGGTCTCCGGACTGCTCGGCCGTCATGTGGCTTGTGGCCTAACGGTTGAGACCTGAGACCCGACTCTCTGCCGCGACTTGCGTACAACCCCTGAAATTTGAGAAGGTTATGCAGGTTCCGATATGGGACCAAAGCTGGCCCCAGGCGGTTGAGTGAAAGGCCGAGCCGGGAGCGAAGGGACATTATGACGAAAGCCGACTTGATTGATGAAGTCTCGCGTTTGGCGGAACTTACGCGCAAAGACAGCGAAGTAATTGTGGAGGCGATCTTTGACAGCGTGGTGCGGTCGTTGCGCGCAGGCGACAAGATCGAGATACGCGGCTTTGGCAGCTTCCGCACTCGGCAGCGTAAGGCGCGCACGGGGCGCAATCCCAAGACTGGCGAGAAGGTGGAAGTGCCGGCGAAGAAGATTCCTTTCTTCAAACCCAGCAAAGAGTTGAAGGATCTGGTGAATGAGGGGATCGCCGATGCGGCGGCTGCTCCGCCTTCGGCTGCTCCTACTGCTTAGCGAGGCGCTTCTTCCCCAAATACAAGTCTGCAACCTTCAGAGCAAGATCCTCAGGATTAGTGTCAGCACGGTTGGCTAGAATGATGATGGTCAGTTGGTCGTCGGGGAAGCGCTGGATTGTGGTGCGAAAACCAATTGTCTCGCCATTGTGCGACATGCGCCTGTGGCCCTGGTAGGGATCGAGAAACCAGCCAAAACCGTAGCTCACGGTTGCGCCCTCGGGAGATTTCGCCGGGCCGTCTGTTGGTTGTACCGGAGTGAGGGCCGGCTGCATCTCGACTTCACTCAACAGAGTGTGAAGGCGCAGAGCGCGATCCCATTGGGCCAGGTCATCGAGCGAAGAGTAGATGCCTCCGTCGCCGAGAACGGCGGATGTGGGGCTCTGGTCGGTCTCTTGCCAGCCGTCGTCTTCCCTGGTGTGGCCGTATGCGCGGTGGGGTACTTTATTCTTTCCCTTCTCATAGGCCAGCGTGTTTTTCATGTTCAGCGGTGTGAAGATTCTTTCTTGAAGGAATTGGCCAAAAGGTTTGCCGGATACTCTCTCGACGATCATCGCCAGCACGGCGTAGCCTGAATTGCTGTACTCCCATTTCGTGCTTGCGGGAAACTTCACGGTGGTCTGCTGCTCGAGGAGCTTTAGCACGCCGGCATCGAGTATTTGCGGAATCTTTTCCGGCGGCGTGTCGGGATATTGCTGCGACAATAGATCTTCGTAGTCTTGAAGACCAGAGGTGTGATTCAGCAGATTGCGCACTGTGATCGAGTTGCCGTACGCGGGGAATTCGGGAAAGAAGTGGGTGAGGGGATCGTCATACTTCAGCTTGCCGTCGCGGGCCAGCAGCATGATGCACGCCGCCGTGAACTGCTTGGTGAATGACGCGAGACGGAAATTGGTGTGTTCATCGATCTTCTGCAGGGTGCGCAAATCGGTGATTCCGTATCCGCGGCGAAATACCACCCGGCCGTGATGAATCACGAGCGCGGCAGCACCTGGAGCTGTGGCGGAATTCAGGCTGGCGAATATGGCGTCAACGCTGGACGATGCCTGGCTGTGGGCAGGAGCTGCCCAGATGAGCAAACACAGCAGGGCCAGGACGCTGACATTTAGTTGTCGCAACATACCTCTATCTCTGGGACTTTCACTTGTCAGGCGCGGGTTATTAGACACCCTTTGCCCGTCCAAGGGAGTCGCGTTCGTCGAGGATTCCCACTGCTGCCATCATTCGTCCCGTCTTCCCGTTCTCGGCGCGGTATGAAAACAACAGGTCGGTGTGGCAACTCGTGCACAACGGCGAGGCTTCGATATTTCTCGCCGGCACGCCTGCGGCTAATAACTGCTGGCGATTGGCTCCCACGAGGTCGAGAAAAATGTTCTTTGGCAGATCGCTGTGGCCGGGGGCGCGCGCGGTGAGGAACAGCATGGGATATTTTTCGCGGACTGGGTCGGACTCCTCGACCTCCCGGAATAACTTTGTGGCGTAGGCGAACTGCGACTCGAACTGGTCGCGAACTTCCTTGCCCACCTGATAGCAGCAGCCGTGTATGCCGGGGCCGATCGCGGCCTTGATGTCGCTGGGCCGGGTGCCGAAGCGGCGGCGCATCTCGCCTACGCCTTTCTCAACGATGCGCTTCAGCGTCCCCCGCCAGCCGGCGTGAAACACTCCTACGGCGTGGTGCTTGGAGTCGACGAGAATGATGGGCAGGCAATCGGCGGTCTGGATCGCCAGCAACAAGCCGGGAGTTGAGGTGATGAGGCCATCGCCAACAAGCTGGGATTTGGAAGCGGCTTCGACGGAGAGAATGGTGTCGGAATGAACCTGGCGCAGAGTGACTAGCGGCCAGCTGCCGGAAGTGAGTTCGCGCGACAACGCGGCGCGGTTACGCTCTACTGCTGCTTTGGAGTCGTCTTTGGTGAATCCCAGGTTGAGGGCGTGGCCACCGTAGGCGCGCGAAGATCCTCCCTGACGTGTGGAGAATCCGTGGACGAGCCAGGGAATTTTGCTCAGGTTTGCGGCGCGAAGAATGTTGAGTTTGGCTTGCTTCGGAACCTGCTTCGGAACTCGCTTCGGAACTCGCTTCGGAACTTGGTTCGGCACTCATCCATGTTAACTGAAGCAACTGGGTGCAGCGGCCGCTCGACCGGAATCATGATGGTGGGCTTCATCTGATACGCTACGCTGAGTTTTAACTTCCACACATGCGAGAGCGCTTGAATCGCCGCCGTTTTCTGAAGAAGGCAGCTCTGGCGGGTGGAGGTGGGTTGCTCGGCGCCGCCGGATTGAACCAGATTTCTCCCAGGATCTGGCGTGAACCGCTCGAGTTCGAAGCTAACCGCAGTTATTGGGCGCGAAATCAGCCGCCGCAGAATGCGCCGTTGATGGAAGATACCGATGCAGATGTGGCGGTGATCGGCGGCGGCCTCACCGGACTTTCCGCCGCCTATTACATCCGCCGTGTATCTCCACAGAAGCGCGTCGTGGTATTGGAAGCGCGAGGCTGTGGCAACGGAGCCTCGGGACGCAACGGGGCCATGGTGCTGACCATGACGGAAGACCGGTATATGCAGTTCAGCTCTGCGCCGGGGGTCGACAAGCTTATCTATGATTTGACCGCGGAGAATATCCGGAGTTTGGCGAAGCTCAGTGTTGAGACTGGGATCGACTGCGAACTGGAAACCAATGGCGCCCTGCAGGTGCTGCTTACGGCAGACGACGTCAAGGCGGCGAAGAGGTATGTGCAGCAGGCGCGATCGCTGGGCATGCCGATTGAGTTCTGGGACAAACAGCAACTCCGCAGCGTGATCGGCACCGACGCATACGAAGGTGGTTTCTTTGACCCCAGTGGCGGACAGGTGCATCCGATGAAGCTGGTGCACGTGTTCAAGGCTGCGGCTGAGAGCGCGGGAGCGGAGATTTACGAAAACACTGCCGTGGCGAGCATTGTGGAAGGCCGGGAGCACGTTTTGCTTACTGCGGACGGACATATCATCAAGGCGAAATCGCTGGTGCTGGCGACCAACGCCTTCACTTCGCGGCTGGGATTTTTTTCAAACTCGATTGTGCCTGTCCGGGAATACGTGGCCGTCACGCCGCCTTTAAGTGATCAGGAACTGGTCGACATTGGATGGCGCAAGCGAGTTCCGTTTAACGACAGCCGCACCGAAGTCTTCTATCTGGGCTTGACCAAGGACAATCGGATCCACATCGGTGGAGGCAGTCCCAGCTACGTCTTTAATAATGGAATGGCTGATGCGAGTAAGGCGGCTTCACATTTTGCGCAACTCCGGCGTGAGTTGATACGGATTTATCCCAGGCTCGCGGGCGTCGCGTTCGAAGCTGGTTGGGATGGAGTAGTTGACTGGTCGATCGACGAGTCGCCTTCGGTTGGCTGCACGGGACGATATAAGAATATTTTCTATGGACTCGGCTACAGCGGGCATGGCATTAATCTGACGTCGGTTTTCGGCAGAATCATCGCTGATCTGGAAGCTGGGCGTGAGGAACCGTGGAAACCGTATTCCTTTCTCAATGCGGGTTTCGATTACGTTCCGAACGAGCCCTTCCGCTGGCTGGGAGTGCAGGCCAGGCTTGCATGGTATCGGCTGACGGAGTCTTAGTTCACCGGGTGAGCGTATCGGCCCAGCGTTGACGAACTCCAGCCAGAAACTTTTTCTTGTCGGCTCGCATTTGCTTGACCAGCGCTTGATTGCCGGTAGGTTCATGCGCAGCGGCCCAGAGCACCATTTCGGTGAGGACGGGTGCGAGTTCGATTCCTTTCGGGGTCAGTGAGTACGCGACTTTGCGTGCATCCTTTGGGTCCGGTTTAGCCGTGATGATGCCGTAAGTCTGCAGTTTCCGGAGGCGGTCTGCCAGGATGTTGGTTGCGATGCCTTCGTAGCACTCCAGGAATTCCTTGTAGCTCCGAAACCCACGCAGCATCATGTCGCGGATGATCAGCGGCGACCAGCGGTCGCCCAACATCTCCACGGAGGCATTCAGTGGACACTCCGACCGCCGCTTTGGTCTTGCCTTTTTTCGCGCCATCTTAATCTATTGTGAAATAGTTACTTGCAAGTCGCAAGTTAAATGTGAATACTGTTCGCGCGACTCATTCGGCCAGGAGAGGCTCATGAAGCGAAACTTAGTTGAGACAATGGCACAGGGTGCTTTCGCTCTGGCGCTCGTGCTGAGCGCGTGGGGGCAAGCTCCAGCGCAGGGCGCGAAAGCACTGTATCCAAGCATGGCGCCGGTTGACCAGTATCTGATGTCGGATCGAGCGGCCGAGATCGCTCTGGCGCGCAGCGCGGCCCCGGAGTCCATCTCACGCGATGCCGAGGTCATGGTCCTCGGACGGCAAGGTTATGAAACCGCGGTCAAGGGTAAGAACGGCTTCGTGTGCATGGTGGAACGATCATGGACGGCCGGAATCGACGATCCAAATTTTTGGAATCCTAAGCTCCGGGGCGCGATTTGCTTTAACCCGCCGGCCGTACGATCCTACGTTCCCATCACTCTCAAGAAGACCGAGCTGATATTGGCTGGGCGATCCAAGGCGCAAATGTTCGAAACTCTCAAAGACGCATTTGACAAGAAGCAATTGCCGATGCAGGAGCCTGGCGCGCTGGCCTACATGCTGTCAAGGCAATCCTACTTAGATGACAAAGCGGGGCCCTGGCATCCTCACCTGATGTTTTTCGTTCCGCAAACGGATGCGGTAAGCTGGGGCGCGGGGCTGCCAGGTTCTCCGATTCTGGCTGCCAGCGATCCTGAGGATCGAATGACCGTGTTTCTGATTCCGGTTGGCAAGTGGTCGGACGGAACGGCTGACACAGGTGGCGCTGGCGGGCATTAAGTCCGGGTAAGATAAATCCGGGAGAAGATAAGTGCGAAGAGTAATTGTTTCCAATCTGGCATCGCTGGATGGCTTCTTCGAAACACCCGACAAGAAGTTGGATTGGGTTGTCACCGACGCAGAGTTTTTTGATTATGCGAAAGCGATGCTGCGGGCGGCGGATACTCTGTTGTTCGGGCGGGCGACATATGGACACATGGCCAGCTACTGGCCGACCGCTCCAGCCGATGAAATCGCAGACAAGATGAATAACCTGCCGAAGCTTGTTTTCTCCAGGACACTGCAAAAGGTGGGATGGAATAATTCAAGGCTGGCGAAAGAGAATCCTCCGGAAGAAGTCTCGAAGTTGAAAAAACAAGCTGGCAAGGACATGGTGGTTCTCGGCAGCGCTACGGTCGCATCGTCTCTGCTGCAGGCGGGGCTGGTGGATGAGTATCGTGTGATTCTGCAGCCGGTTCTGATTGGCCGAGGCAATCCTCTGTTCAAAGACATAACCGAAAGAATTCAACTGAAACTCCTATCGACAAGAACCTTTGGTTCGGGCGTTGTTCTGCTGAGCTATCAGAGAGGCTGACGCGCGAGCCGACGCAACGGGAGGAAGCGATGAGCACGGTTCGAGTACTGGTGGGTACGCGCAAGGGCGCGTTCGTTCTGACGGCGGACGGCAAGCGAGAGAAATGGGAAGTCAGCGGTCCGCACTTTGCGGGATGGGAGCTGTATCACGTGAAGGGATCGCCCGCCGATCCGAATCGGCTGTATGCGTCGCAGTCGAGCGGCTGGTTCGGGCAGATCATCCAGCGCTCCGACGATGGTGGCAAGACCTGGCACCAACCCGGAACGCCGCCCGGAGAGCCGCCTGCGCCCGGTCCACCGAAGGCCGCGAGCAATAAGTTTGTCTACGACACTTCTGATGCGACCGGCAAGCCGCTAACTACCCATCAGTTCTACGACGGCACGCAGCATCCCTGGGAGTTCAAGCGGGTGTGGCATATGGAGCCGTCGCTTACCGATCCGGACACGGTGTACGCGGGCGTGGAAGATGCGGCCATCTTCCGCTCGACCGACGGCGGCGAGAACTGGCAGGAACTCTCCGGGCTGCGCGGGCATGGCACCGGGCCGAAGTGGCAGCCGGGCGCGGGAGGGATGTGTTTGCACACGATTATTCTTGACCCCAGCAATCCGCAGCGCATGTGGATTGCGATCTCGGCTGCGGGCGCGTTTCGTACTGATGACGGCGGCAAGAGTTGGAAGCCGATCAACCGCGGGTTGTATTCCAAGTACATCCCGAACCCGACGGCTGAGGTCGGTCATTGCGTTCACCACGTTGCGATGAACCCGTCGCGCCCCGGCGTGCTCTTCATGCAGAAGCACTGGGACGTGATGCGGAGCGACGATGCCGGAGATTCCTGGCAGAAGATCAGCGGGAACCTGCCTACTGACTTCGGGTTCGTGATCGATGTGCACGCGCATGAGCCGGAGACGGTTTATGTGGTGCCGATCAAGAGCGACGCGGAGCACTTTGTTCCGGATGGCAAGCTGCGCGTTTTCCGCAGCCGCAGCGGCGGAAACGAGTGGGAAGCGCTGACGAACGGGCTGCCGCAGCGCGACTGCTACGTCAACGTGCTGCGCGACGCCATGGCGGTAGACTCTTTGGATCAATGCGGAATTTATTTCGGCACCAGCGGCGGGCAGGTTTACGCCTCGGCCGATGCGGGAGATAGCTGGGCTCCGATTGTGCGGGATTTGCCGGGGGTGTTGTCGGTTGAGGTGCAGACGCTGCCGTGATCCGGGTCATACTCCCGCAGCATCTGCGAACGCTGGCCCACGCCGGCAGCGAAGTCCAGCTTGAGGTCGATGGTGCGGTCACGCAACGATCTGTGCTTGATGCGCTTGAGGCTCGTTATCCCATGTTGCGGGGGACGATCCGGGATCAGGTCACGCAGGAGCGGCGGGCGTTTCTGCGATTCTTCGCGTGCGAGGAGGATCTGTCGCATGAGCTGCCCGATGCGCCGCTGCCCAACAAGGTTGCGTCGGGGAAGGAGCCGCTTCTCATTATCGGAGCGATCGCCGGAGGTTAGGAGGTCGTCCATTTGCCCACACTCTGCTCGTCGGCTATAGTTTTCCTAGCCATGTTTGAGGATTTCACTGCTACCGACCGGTGGACGAAGAAGCCGGTTCACTGCGTTTACCAGGCGCTGATCGTTGCGATTGCTACGCGGCACGCTGATGCTGTTGACGTCAAGTTTCTGGTCGACGGACGAACCGTCTGGGTGGCGCTGCCGCATCCGGCTTGGGTGGAGTACAAGAACCGCACGGGCAGAGCGATCACGGATTCTCTTGCCGTCGAAATTGCCGGACATTATCTTAAAGCCGCTCTGCAGGCAGGCGAAGGCTTGGGCCGGGATATGTATTCGCTTACGGTCGCGGAAACTTTGGCGCACCTGGAAGCGGCGGTTGCCGCGATGCAGGCTGCAGTCCCCGCTTAGGCCGCGTTGTCGGCACAGTCTAGAGCGTTGCTTCCATCTGCAGGCCTTCGATCATGTCGTTGAGCGTCTTCTGGGCGGCTTCCCGCTTCTGCTGTAAGTCGGCCACTTCGCGGTGCAGCGACTGGACGTGGTCCTCTTGTTCGTTGAGCTCGCGGACGTAGCGCGCCACCAGCGCTTTTTCTTCCACGCTGCCTCTAAGGGCCTTCATGTTTTCGCGGACGCGCTGCTGATCTTCAGAGATCCCGGAAATCTTTGACTTGCGGGACGCCATCTCGGCGTCGAGGGCGGCGATACTGTTCTTCTGGGAGATCACTTTTCGCAGGGCCTGATCGATCTCCGCATTAATCATCTTTTGCGCAGCAAAGAACTTGATCTGGTCATCGGTGACGTTCGACAGCTGGTAATTGTTGGTGATCGGGCGGTACTCCTTGACCGTCAGGGTTTCGGTTTTCTTCGAGTCCACGGTTAGGCGGAAGCGGTGGAACGAGGCGGAGCTTTCCGCCGGCTTCTCATCGTCGGTGAGCTTCCATCCTGGACGCGCCGGATGTTCGATTACGACGGTTCGAGACGCGGTGTCACGATTGCGAATGGTGTAGGTATGTTCTTCGCGTTCCTGGGTGGATTGCATCATCGAGCCATGGGCGATGATCACTTTGGTGACGCGCTGGTTTTCCGCCTTTTGCTTGGCATCGACCAGGACGCCGAGATCGGCGGCGTAGGAAAGCAGACGCTTCTCGCCGGGCTTGATCGGGTCCATCAGGCCTTCGCCGGCGAAGGCATCGCCCTCGAGCACGTTGAAGCTGCCGCCGTCGAAGGTGAGGGCGCTGGTGTTGTCGAGCCAGAGCGCGCGCAGGACCGAGCTCTGCGACGGATTCCAGACTGAGACCTTTTCGGCGTCGATGCGGGCTTGGAGGATCGGAACGAGTGCTGACTGGTTCTTGCGGATGGTGACGTGGTCCTGGAGTTTGTATTCGAAGAGATCGCCGAGGTCGCGGGTTTGGGCAGTGGTGGTGGCGGCTTCGAGGGCTGCAACATCTTCATTGAGCCACTGCTTGGAGTTTCCAACATTCGTCCTGTACATCCCACCTCCAACGCCGCCGCCGATGCCGGAGCCTGTAGCCTTTAGGGCCATAGGAGCGCTGCTGACCATTCCGTTGATTGGGCCTCCGATTTGACCGCCGGGAATGCCGCCCGGCACGCCTCCGACCACCCCTGCGGGGACTCTCATTTGCGGAAGTTGGCCGTTCACAACATCCATTTGAGCCTCCATTGTCGCTTCATGCGTCTGGGGAGTAATCATGGCATTCTCGGGCAGCGCCACTACCGGGCGCCGGGCGTAGTAGGGCTGCGAAAGCTGTTGCACAAACGACTGGGGCGCGCCCGCTACCAGCGACAGTTCGACGTTTTTCCAGTCTTCGCCGACCGTGTTGTCCACGATGGCCCAGCCTTGCAGCAACGGCTTGCCTTGGTCCGGGATCACGATTCTGTAAGTGCTCTTCCACACCGGGACTTCGCTGATGTAGCTGACCAGCAGATTGCGCTCGCCTTCGCCGGCGGTGGAGATGGTCATGCGGCGGACATCCTGATCGCGGGTGGAAGCGACGAGGCCGAGGTATTTTCCGACTTCATCATTCACATCTTTTTCGGCGACCCGGACGCTGGTGGAGGGAGTGAGATCGAACACGCGGACCTCTCCGCTGTCGCTGATGATGGAAATCTGATCGATCGTGACTTTCTGGTCGCCTTTGATCGGGATCTCGCGCTCGTCGATGCTGAGCAGGCGTCCGGAGGCGCTTTCCGAGCCGCTGCGCACTTCGAGGCGCGCGCCGCGCAAGGCATCGAGAAACTGCGCGGTGGTTGGGTTTTCGCCCACGGCCAGACGCAGAGAACCTAGACGCCTTTCGAGAGGAGCGTTCGAGTTGTAACTGACGCCGGTGATGCGTCCCTTGCCGAGATCGAGCACGGTCAGGGACTTCAGCACGTCATTCAGTTGCGCGGTGGTGAAATCTACGTTGACGTCCTGGCTGTCGCGCACCTGGCCGGCGTGTTCAAAGTAGCCGACTCCGTTCTTGTAGAGAATGACGCGGGTTACGGGCAGGCGCGCGGCGGCGGCGGAACTCGATTGGCCGGATGAAGATTGGCCAGACAGATATTGGGCTGTCGAAATTGAAGCGAGTACCAGACACAATATTGAAACCTTCAGAAAACGCATGGCTCCTCCGTTGAGCTGGGGAGGCCGCTCGTCCTAGATAGAACGCAGTGCGCTGTGATTCTTGCGCGCTGGTGCGGCCCCCTGCAGGGATTTAGACACCCGAGCGGAGGTCTCTGGAGCGTGGATGCAAGTCGCGTGTTTTGAGATGGCTGGGTTTCGCCAGACGGGCGGCCGAGCTCCGATTGTCGTCTGTGGTTAAATCAAGGCATGTTCGCGCGCAAGATTCGCGTTGAGTACGAGGACCATGGCAAGAGGCTCCCGTGTCCGCTGAAGTGGCTGGATAGCTTCTCCATGCGAAATTTCACCAACGCCAGCGTGTTTGACGATACCTTGCCGGTTGCGGATGGGTGCATGGAGATCGGCGCGAACGTTCCCCTGGAGCAACTCCGCAGTGCCATGGAGGACTGGTTCCGGCGCAAGAGCTATCTGCCCAAGGACTCGAAGTTGTCACTAGAAGAGGTCTGATGACTGGCGGACACTTCCGCTTAGGTTAAGTTTTTTCTGGCGGATAGGTCAGCGATGCGAGTAGTATCTCTGGAAACTTGAAGCGATAGTGGCGAAGCTGAATCGGGAACGCGTGGTGTTTTGCGGTTCCGATTTGGGAATTCTTGGCCGGTAGTTGTTCTAAAGCAACTTCCCGGGAGTTGGAGTCGTGTTATTTTTAGGGAATTAGCGGCCGGGAGGAGTGGCTGTCCGGTTGCTAGAAGATTTCACGAGGTGCGGATAATTATGAGCTACAAGTCACAGCTCTTCCCCCTGTCCAGCACTAGCGAGACACCCTTGCGCCAGCGAATCAGCCAGGCGTGGGAATCTTCGCAGTCGAATTTGCCGGACATAAAGTTCCTACGCTCCTGGCTCGTCTACGACTCTGAGCTGGAAACGAGCCGCACCCGTGGCCGGGTCAACTGGAATATGGTGCTGGGATTATTTCTGGCAACTGCCGTCAGCGCCGGCTTCTGGACCGGGGTTGGGCTGATGGTCGTTCACGTCTGGAAGTAAGCGGGCTGCCGCGCTTGGTTAGCGCTAGCTGGTTGTCGGGCTACTTGTCGTAATGCAGCAGCGACATCACGTTGTAGCCTTTAAGCTTCTCCCGGCCCTTCAGGAAATCCAATTCCACGACGAAGCCGAGTCCTGCAATCTCCGCGCCGAGCATTGAGGCCAGATTGGCAGTGGCTTCGGCGGTGCCGCCGGTGGCCAGCAGATCGTCCACGATCAGAACGCGCTGGCCTTTCTGGATTGCGTCCTTGTGCATCTCGAGCGAGTTGGTGCCGTATTCGAGCGCGTAATCGAACTTCACGGTTTCGGCGGGCAGTTTGCCCACCTTGCGCACCGGGACAAATCCGGCATTCAAGCGGTAGGCCAGGGCAGGCGCGAAGATGAAGCCGCGTGCCTCCATGCCGAGGACGAGGTCGACCTTCTGGGCAACATAGTGCTCGGAAAGGCGGTCGACGAGCGTGGCGAAACCGACCTTGTCTTTCAGTAGGGTCGTGATGTCGTAGAAGAGGATCCCCTTCTTGGGAAAATCGGGAACTTCGCGGATCAGCTGCTTGAGTTGGTCGGCATTCATGCCTGAGTTGGGGGACAATCTACCACGCTCCTTATATTTCGAGGTTTCAGAGTTTCAGCGTTTCAAGGTTTCAAAGACAAATGCGGGGATTTTGCCTCGACACTTTGCAACCTTGAGACCTTGAGACGTTGAAACCTGCCTCACCATGCTCCTTCAATGCGAAATGAAGTGACACCGCTTGCCGGTTTGGCTTCGGACTCTTCGACGGCATCCACGCGAGCGGCGCGCGGACCTTCGCGCAGGCGCGAGCGCAATCCGGTGAGTTGATCGCGGGTTCCCTGGGCCAGCACCTCGACGCTGCCGTCGGCGTTATTGCGAACCCATCCGGCAATGCCGAGAATGTGCGCTTCGCGCTCTACAAACCAGCGGAAGCCAACGCCCTGCACGCGTCCACGGACTACGAAGCGGCGGGCTTGGACGTCTTCTGTCATTTGTCATTGAGCTTTATCAAAATAACAGTCCCGCGCTTTTCTCACAACGGCAGACCTATGTCCAGGACTGACAGGGCTGATGCAGTTTGTGCGGAACGACCGGTCTAGAGACCATCGCAAGGGGCGGACACGGGGCCGAACCGTCAATGTACCCCCATGAATATACCCCCATGAATATACCATGGTATAGTGGTATAATACGAGTTGGAGTTTGCTATGTCCCGGTCATTCAACGGCCAGATACACGTCAGAGTTCCGGCCAGCGTTCATGAGGAAGTCGCGAAGGAAGCTTTCGACAAGGGGACTTCCATCAGCGGGATTCTCGCGCAAGCGCTGATCGTGCGGCGGGCCCTGAGAAACATCGATCCCTGGAAATCCATTGATGAAGTGCAATCCGCCAACCGAGGCGTGTCTGCGGCAGAAGTCGAGAACTCGGTTGCCAAGGCCGTGAAGGCTGTCCGGAAAGCGCGGCGTGGGCCTGATGTAAAGAAGGCAGGAAACTGACGTGGAGAAAGCAAGAATCTGACTTGGAAAACGAAAGCCTTCCGCCGCGTCTGGTAATCGACACCAACGTCTTTGTGAGCGGATTGATCTCCGGCGCAGGCTCACCCTCTCGGATCCTGCGGGCCGTGCAAGGCAAACGAGCCGTCCACCTGGTTTCAGATCCGATTGTGGAAGAGTACTTGCGGGTGCTTGAGTATCCGCGCATCCGGAAATTCAGGAAAATCACCGACACATTTGTCGCGGACATCGCCGCTTATCTGGTTTACCAAACGGAGCGGGTCGAGTTGCAGTCGCGGATAAGAATGAGTCCGGACCCGGATGACGATGTGTTCCTGAACACTGCGGTGGATGGACGGGCGACTCTGCTGGTCACTGGTGACAAGACTGACCTGCTCACCCTGGGGACAGTACAGAGCATTCCGATCGTTTCGGCGAGCGAAGCCCTCTTGCGGATGGAGTTCTAGTTAAGATGGGAAGAGGGCGCGCGGCTTTCCGCGCGCCCAAGCCGCTTTTACGCCCGCGACAGATACACACCCTCGGCAGTGTCGACCTTGATCTTCTCGCCTTCGTTGATGAACGGGGGCACCTGCACCACCAGCCCGGTTTCAGTCCTCGCGGCTTTGGTTACGCTGGATGCGGTCGCGCTCTTCAAACCGGGCTCGGTCTCGACCACGGTGAGCTCAACAGTCTGTGGCAGTTCGATGCCTACGGCCTTGCCGTCGAAGAATTCTACTTTGATTTCGAGGTTGGCGATCAGGTAGTCCACGGCGCCGCCCAGAACCTCTTTGGTCAGGTGCGTCTGCTCGTAGTTCGAAGTGTCCATGAAATAGTAGTTGTCGCCGTCGGCGTAGAGGAACTGCATGTCGACCTCGTCCACGTTCACCTTTTCGATGGGGTCGGGCGAGCGGAAACGGTGCTCGAACATGGCGCCGGTGCGAAGGTTGCGCAGCTTGGCCTGGATGAAGGCACGCAGGTTGCCGGGCGTGCGGTGTTCGACGCTGAATACGGAGTGCAGATCATTGTTATGCTTGATGATCATGCCGGGACGCATTTGGGTGGCAGGGATCGACATCGCTTGAAACAATCTCCTTAAAATAAGTGCGGTTTGCAGGCTGACGGAAGGCGGGCAGGCCACATTTTCCGCCGCACAAGGGCCGAAAAGTTATTTTACACTCAGGTCACAGGAAAGGAAACCTTCCCGAAGCTGCATTCATCGTAAGGGGGCCACATTCGTTGTTCTTGGATAGTCTCGGCGCTAAAGCTTGCGGAGGACTAGAATCGTTCTTGACGGGATATTGGCACTGGAGGGAAACTGCCGATGTTCTCGCCATGCAGAAATGAGGTCAAATTATGAGCTTTGGACGTTATGAATCTTCAGATCGAAACACTGCTGGAACTGCCGTCACTTTTTTCCTGATCGGACTCGGAGCGGGAGCGCTGGCGGCCCTTGCGCTAGCCCCGAAAACCGGCAAACAATTCCGCCGCGACCTGAAACGCGGCTTCGACGACGCTAAAGACACGCTGCAGGACTGGACGGAAGAAGCCAAAGACCGCGCCCGCGACGCGAAGGAACGCGTGAAAGACGTGGCCGAGCGCGGCGTTGAAATGGCCGGAGACCTGCGGGACGCTGCACGAGAGAAAGTGGAACCTCTGCGGCGGGCTGTTAATCGCGGGTAAAGCCGCGGAAATGTCATCCCGAGCAACGACGTGTCATCCCTCGCTTCGCTCGGGATGACGCGGTCTATCGGGATGGTAAGCGTCTAGTGGCGGTCCCAAGGCCAGCCTAGCGAAAGATTGCGGCGAAAAACCTACCTATCCTTCGCAGGAGGGGCTGGTGGTCGGAATTCTGTTGAGCGTTTGGCGCCGGGGCGGGCGGCGGTTGTACTTGGGGCTCGAACCGGGCAGGCCGCGCTGATGACTCCATCACCGGAAGGGCCGCAGCCTCGTGCACAGGAGCAGGGAGTTCGTCAGAGGATTTCTTGCCATTGAAAACAAGCGGGGCATCCACCTGGATGTGGACATCACTCGGCTGCGAAGCTGGCAGAGGCCGGGTTCCGGGCCCGTCCAAAAGTGTCTGGGCGGGGCCGTTCTCAGCCTTTGCGGCAGTCTCCGATGATGATGCTCCACCTTGAGCCGGCGTGGCGTTCGCCCGCGACTCAGAATCGGGAGCAAGCCCAGGAGAGGCATCCGTTCGGGTCACAGGAACCAGCGGCGGACAGCCACATTCCAGCGGAACATTGGTATCGACCTTGTCGATCTTCCCCGAACGAAAGACCGCCTGCTCGGTGGCTTTCACCTGATAGATGCGGTCCCCCAGCAACTCCGAAACGATCGCGGAAGAGTTGTTCCCCATCAACCCCCGCACGCAAGTGTTGCCGTGTGCATCGGCGCTGACGGCGTAGTGAAACTCTCCCGGGCCCGCGAACAGGATGCGGAAATCTGGAGTCAGCACGGCGTCTGCGGAGGCATCGAGTACGTAATGCATCTCCAACGTCCCTGTACCGATGCCGAACATCAGGTCTCTGCCGTCCTTCGAAGGCGTTACCGAAACCTTGGTCCCGGGACAAACGCGGACCTCGCCTCCTCGGGACAAACGCAGCACGGCAGTATCGCTTCCAGCGGCCAGGGATGACCCCGCCGGAAAACGCTTGCCTGCCAACTCGACCACGCCGACCTCGCTGCTGACGGGCACCAAGGCAGGCGTGGCGGCCGGCGTCAATGGCGAAACTTGCGGCGGCGGGACGGGCGATTTCGTGTTCGCTGCGCTCTGGTCTTCATTCGGGGTTCCGACGGCTTTCAGGCGCACCATCAGGCGATTGCCGGCGACGTCCCAGGTGTAGGCATATGGAACCAGGAGGTCGAGAACAATCCTGGTGACAGGAGGCTTTATTTCGTGTTGCTCGGTCCGGATGGTTAGGATGTTTTCGCGCTGGACTGGAATCCGCCTGGGCTGCAGTCCCACGCGCACGTTGGGTAAATCGATGACCAGCCGTGGCGGTGAATCCAGCAACTGAATCGCCGGTGTTACGGGATGGGTGGAAACAACTTCAAGGGCCGGAATGCCCTGGTCATGCACCAACCGAACACTGCTGATGACGGCGGCCTCGGTGGGGCCGGTTTTCTGAGATTCCGCATTCTGCGACCAGGATCGAGTGACCATCAGCGCAGCCAGCACAATCCCGACAACTTGGAGGCCAGATCGCGGCAAAGAAATTCCTTGGAACGAAGATCGGAGAGAGCATGAGGCTCTGAAAGGAACCTTATCACTTGTCAGGAAGCTAAAAAAGTGAAGTGTGCGCGAGCCGTCGAAAACGCCGAGTTTTTCTGGACCCCAGTTTTAGCCCTGAGGAAGGAATTCGTACTCTTCAATGACCGCGGCCACCGCCATTTTGCCCTCGGCGGTTCCGTCTTCGATGCGCACTACGCGCCCTTTGCATTGCACCCGGATGCTCTCGGTGAGCGTGATTTCCGGCGGTAGGGTCAGAGTGAAGCCGATGGGCGACCCTTGCGCGATAGGTGAGTCGAGGTAAAGGCTGATGCCGCGTGCGCTGACGTCGCGGATTTGAGCTGGTTCACCGTGGTTTGAGTTACCATCGCGGTCTACGGCTACAGGGATCCGCAGCGCGAAGCGTCGGGCAGCCCTTTTTTCCTGCTGGGCCTCGCTCATAAGTTGCTCCAAGCTAATGAAGTGGCTTCTAACTTATCCTAAGAATGACGTGAGCAGGCCTGGCCGTCAATACCACCCTTGGGGAGGCAGGTGGCACGTTCCGGCGGGAGCGACGGGTTTGGTTGAGGGTTCGGGGCGCGTGTAAACTGCAGGCAGGGATGGTCCGCGTGGTCTTCGTTCTCGACAACTACGATTCTTTTACCTACAACCTGGTGCAGTATCTGGGGGAACTCGGCGCCGAGGTTGAAGTGCGGCGCAACGACCAGGTTACGATCGCTGAGGTCGAGGCGATGCAGCCGGAACGCATCGTGATCTCGCCCGGTCCGTGCACGCCACAGGATGCGGGCATCAGCATTGATCTGATCCGGCACTTCGCCGGCAAAGTGCCGGTGCTCGGCGTTTGCCTGGGACATCAGGCGATCGGCGCGGCCTTTGGGGGTAACGTCGTGAGAGCTCCTCACCTGATGCACGGCAAGACCAGTGCCGTTACCCACGATAACAAAAGCATCTTCCGCGGCCTGCCCATGCCCATGACGGCCACTCGCTACCACTCGCTCATCGTGGAAGGAAAAGGCCTGCCGGCGGAACTGGAAGTCAGCGCTTGGACCACGGAAAAGGACGGCTCCCGCACGATCATGGGATTGCGGCACAGAGAGTTTGCGGTTGAGGGAGTGCAGTTTCATCCTGAGAGCGTGCTGACGGATGCGGGGAAGAAGCTGGTTGGAAACTTCTTGGCAGGGGGCAGGGGTTAGGGGTCAGGGGTCAGATATAACCGCCTACTTTTGGCGAAGTGAACTAAGTAGGCCGTTCAAGATTTTGCCTACCTCCGTGGCACGATTGAGCAACATATTTGATTGGCCGGAGTTCATGTAACCGAGCCTTTGTGAAATCAGAATCTGCGTTTCGATCTCCATCAATGAACCTCGCGCATGCCCTAGAAATTGCTTGTATTCGCCAGTTGATAATCTGGCGTGGCCTTCCGCGACGTTGCTAGGAACGGAAACCGCTGCTCGCCTCAATTGAGAAACCAATCCGTAGGTCTCGGCCCTAGGAAAATCCTGTGTTGCCCGATAAATCTCAAGCACCAGTTCAACCGATTTCTGCCAGACTATTAAGTCGCGATATGATCGCACGCTGGGCATCGCTAAACATTTCATACTAGGCATTCTGCGGCACGTCGAACCTTCTGGATGTGCGAAGTATCACACTGTGCTGTGGATATCCCCAAAATGGGACAAAAGTCTGACCCCTTGCCCCTAGACCCTAGCCCCTGCTTCTAGCCATCTCCACTGCCCTCAGCAACGCCTCCGCCTTGTTCATCGATTCGTCGAATTCCTTTGCTGGATCCGAGTCCGCAACGATCCCGGCGCCTGCCTGCAAATAAGAGTGCTTGCCTTGCATGAGCATGGTGCGAATTCCTATGCAGGAATCCAGGTTTCCGGCAAAGTCGGCGTAGAGCACCGAACCGCCGTAGATGCCGCGGCGCACCGGCTCGAGTTCTTCGATGATCTGCATGGCGCGGACCTTGGGCGCGCCGCTAAGCGTGCCGGCAGGGAAACAAGCGGCGAATGCATCGATCGCGCCGAGATCTTTGCGCAGCGTGCCTTCGAGCGCCGAGACCAGGTGCATCACGTGGGAGTAGCGCTCCACATACATCAGGTCTTTCACTTTGACTGAGCCGTATTCGCTGACGCGGCCCAGGTCGTTGCGGCCGAGGTCGACTAACATGACGTGCTCGGCGCGTTCTTTTTCGTCGGTGCGCATCTGTTGCTCCAGGCGCCGGTCTTCGGCCTCGTCGCGTCCTCGCGGATGGGTGCCGGCGATGGGACGGTATTCCAGCTTGCGTCCGGTCACACGCACCAGCATCTCGGGAGACGACCCGAGGATTTGTGTCTCGCCCATTCGCAGGAAGTAAAGATAGGGCGAGGGATTGACCTGGCGTAGGGCGCGGTAGAGATCGAACGGCTCAATGCCGGGGACGAAGTCGAGCCGCTGCGAGAGCACGACCTGAAAAATGTCGCCTGCGGCAATGTATTCCTTGCATCGTTCCACACCCTGCAGAAATTTCGCCCGTGTCGTTCCGGCATGGATCTTGAGCTTGCCGGGCTTGGCTTTGCTGGATTTACGCCACATGACCGGGCGCAAACCTGCCGCCAGCTTTCTTTCGAGCGCCGCAATGTCGCGCACCGCACGGTCATAGGCGCGGCGGGGTCTCTCGCGCGAAACGTCGGCCGCGGCTACGATGTGAATCTGGTGGCGCAAGTGGTCAAACGCGAGCAGGCGGTCGAAGAACATCAGTTCGCAATCCGGCAGAGATAAGTCGTCCTTGGCGCGGTCGCCGATCTTTTCCAGTTGCCGCACCGCGTCGTAGGAAAAATAGCCGACGGCCCCGGCGGTGAATGGCGGCAGCCCGGGGATTGCGGCCGGCTTGTGCTCCCCGAGCAAGAGCTTTACGAACTCGAAGACGTCTCCCACGTGCCGTTCGCGCCGCCGGCCGCGCTCAATCTCGATCGCCTTGCCCCGTGCGCGCAGCCGCATGTAAGGCCGCGCACCCAGGAAGGTGTAGCGGCCGATCTGCTCGCCCCGCTCGACCGACTCCAGAAGAAACGCGTGCGGCTCGTTTTCCGCGATCGCCAGGAAGGCAGAGACCGGCGTGAGCAGGTCGGCGCTCACCGATTTCACCACCGGCACCAGCGTCGCCGACCGCGCCAGATGCGAGAATTCCTTGAATTCGGGATAAGGCATGCGAAGAATTTAAAGACGAGACTCGCCAGACGCCGGCACTGCCTCGCGGTTCATTATAGGGGACTCGCAATATAGGGGACTCGCAATAGGAGAGTCGCTACCTGGACGCGGTGCTTGTGCGTGCGGCCCCGGTCCGGGAGTACTTTCGTACTTACCTCGAAAAGACCGCGAAATAGTAGTCTGTGAACCAGCCCGGCAATTGACGGACTCGGTCCCTCGTCGCAAGATACGAAGGACAGAGTCCGGGAAAGCAGCCCTCGTGCGGCCGGGAAGCCTATGCGGATCAAGTTCTGGGGCGTTCGCGGTTCCACGCCCACCCCACAACCCGAGAACATGCGTTATGGAGGCAATACCTCCTGCGTCGAGGTGCGTGTCGGCGACCGCATCTACATCTTCGATTGCGGCACCGGATTCCGCGTGCTCGGGCAGCAGTTGCAAAGTGAGTTCGGAGAGAAGCCGTTTTCCGCCCACGTTTTTGTTTCGCACTTTCATTGGGACCACATTCAGGGCATGCCGTTCTTCCGGCCTTTGTACGCCAATGCGGAGAACCGGTTCCTCTTTCAATGTTCCAACCGCACGCGCAGCCTAAAACAAGTCCTGGGCGATCAGATGGCGGCGCCTTACTTCCCCGTGAAAATCGATGAGATGAAAGCTCGCCGCGACTTTTACGACATCGAGGCCGGACGCAGCAATGTTGAAGACGGCGTCCAACTACAGACAGCGTGGCTCAATCATCCTCAGGGATGCATGGGATTCCGCCTGGAAACAAAGGATGGAATCCTCGTCTACGCCACCGACAACGAGCCGGGTGACGCGACCTTCGACAAGGCCGTGCGCAAGCTGGCAGAGGGCGCGGACGTGCTCATTTACGATGCGCAGTATCTTCCCGAGGAATACGAAGCCCGCCGGCGCGGCTGGGGACACAGCCACTGGCGCGAAGCTGTCAACGTGGTGATGGAAAGCGGGGCTAAAGAACTGGTGTTGTTCCACCATGATCCTGACCACACTGATGTCGTGATCGATAAAGTTGTGAAGGAAGCGCGGAACTACTATCCCAAAGTGCGGGCCGCGGCTGAGGGGATGGAGATTAAGCTGGGAAACGGAAAGCGCTAGTCTTCATCGTGGACAACATCGCTGTGCGCGACGTCCGTATGCGCAAAGTCCGCGCCTTTGTAAAGCAATTCCTCTCCCAGACTGTGGGCAAGCGCATAGCTGAAGCAGTCGCCAAAATTCAGCCGGGCGGCATGACCGCTGCCCTTGCCATAACGGCGCCATGCTGCGCGAGCAACCTGCATCTGCTCCTCGGTCACAGGCTCGACCTCAATCTTCGCGCGAGCCAGGAACAAATCCAGTTGCTCACCGCCTCTTTCTCCGGACTTGGCCTCCATTACGATTGCCGCTTCTAGAAAGGTCGCAGCGGATATTCGCCGCGACCCGGCGGCTGTCAGGCGACTTAGCAGGCCCTCGGCCCCGGACTCTTGTCGCAGAATGGCTACGACGGCTGAGGTGTCGATCACCATCTATTTCGGTAGCCCGTGCTCGTCGTAGCCAATAATTTCATCGGGGCTGCGGCGATCAAACTCGGGAAGGGCGGCGGAGCGGCGTGCGATGGCGGTGAGATCCTTCATCAGTTGTTTCTGTTGGCGCGCGGCACGCAGGCGCTGGTGGCGTTCGCGCAGGGCCTGCAGGATGGTCTGGGTAAGACCTTCGCCTGTCAGGCGGGAAAGCGCGCGGGCGAGGCGCTCCACTTCCGCGTTGCGGATACTGAGCGGCATGAGTGTATTATATACAAATGGCGGAGGTATATACAACGGAAAAACTGGCTCCGAAGCGTCCTAGTCCGCGCACGGCAATTGTAGCGCCGCCGTCCCGGCGGCTGTCGAGCGGGCGTCGCGCCCGCGGAGCCGAGGGCGAGGACGCCCTGGGGACAGCCGGCCAGGATGCCGGCGCTACTTATGCGGCCGATGCGCCATAGTAGTACACCGCCGCGCGCCCGTCTGCCTTGCTTCTCAGCCTGCCCGACTCATATACTCTGAACGTTTGCCTGATCACTCTGGGAACTCGTCCCGGCGCCGGCGAACATCTTGAATTGCAATTATTCCGGAGACCACCCTTATGACCACGCTGACTGCCCCACCGCACGTCGATAAAGAAAGCAATCCATGGGAATCGCAGCGGGCGCGGTTTGACCTGGCTGCACAGAAGCTCAATCTCGACGACGGCCTGTGGCGGGTGCTGCGCTATCCCAACCGCGAACTGACGGTCTACATCCCGGTCCAGATGGATGACGGCCATCTCGAAGTGTTCACCGGATTCCGGGTGCAGCACTCGATTGCGCGCGGCCCGGCCAAGGGCGGCATCCGCTATGCGCCGGATGTCACGCTGGATGAAGTGCGGGCTCTGGCGAGCTGGATGACCTGGAAATGCGCTGTGGTTAACATTCCTTTCGGTGGGGCCAAGGGCGGCGTGATTTGCGATCCGCACAAGATGTCGATGGGCGAGATTGAGCGCATGACACGGCGCTACACCTCGGAACTGATCGAATTCATCGGGCCGGAGAAAGACGTCCCCGCTCCCGACGTCAATACCAACGAACAAATCATGGCGTGGATGATGGATACCTACTCCATGCACATGCGGCAGACGGTCACGGCGGTCGTGACTGGGAAGCCGATCAACATTGGCGGCTCCCGCGGACGTCGCGAGGCTACCGGCCGCGGCGTGATGGTGGTATGCGACGAGGCTTGCAAGAAGCTCGGCCTGTCGCGCGAGAGCAGCCGCGTGATTGTGCAGGGCTTCGGCAACGTGGGCTCGAACGCCGCGCACCTTATGCATCAGGCGGGATACAAAGTGATCGGCATCGCTGAAGTCGGGGGCGGTCTTTACAACAAGAACGGGATCGACTTGAATGCTCTAGTCGAATTCCGTCAGAAAAATGGAACCGTCCATGGCTTTCCCGAGGCGGAACCTGCCGAAACCGCTGACTTGCTGACCACGGAATGCGAAATCCTAATCCCAGCCGCGACCGAGAACGTCATCACCTCGCGCAATGTCGATCGCGTGAAGTGCCGCATCCTGGCCGAGGGAGCTAACGGCCCTACAACATCGGCGGCCGACGATGTCTTAACTGACAAAGGAGTCTTTGTGATTCCAGACATTCTAGCCAATGCCGGTGGCGTGACCACTTCGTACTTCGAGTGGGTGCAGGACCGCCAGGGCTACTTCTGGAAGGAATCCGTGGTCAACGAGCAACTGGAAGAGATCATGATCTCGTCGTTCGGGGATGTGGTCCGCTACGCTGAGACGCACAAGGTGAACAATCGCATCGCGGCCTACATGCTGGCGATCGATCGCGTGGCCTATACCATCCGCCAGCGCGGAATCTACGCTTAAAACCAGTTGCCGGTTGCCAGTACCCAGTTGCCAGTTAAAACCTTGAGGATCTGGGCCGGGTTTAGGAGAATTGCGGAGGGATATTTATGAGTTCACGTACTAAGAGACTGTTTGCGCGAATGTTGCCTCTGCTGCTTCTGTCCCTGATGTTGCCCGCGGTTTCGCCGACGCTCTCCGGCGCAGCCGCCGCGCCGCAAGCCGCCACCGCTGCTGACAAGCTCGACATCAACACCGCGACTGCCGATCAACTCAAGGCTCTGCCCGGCATCGGCGACGCTTACTCGCAGAAAATTATCGCTGGCCGTCCCTATCGCACCAAACTGGATCTGGTCCACAGAAAGATCATTCCCCAGGCCACCTACGACAAGATCACGGACCTCATCATCGCCAAACAACCGAAGCCGGCAGCTCCGGTGCCGGCGCCGAAATAGCTGAACTGGCGGACCTCGAGCCAGGATTCCGTCGGTGGAACCTTCGTGTCGTAACCGCGGCTTCCTGTCATTGCGTTCCCCCGCACCGTGGAGGATAATCAAGCTGTCTTCCGGTAGCCCTCCGGAAAGATTGCTGAGCTGCGGTGAACCTGCCTAATTCCATCACGCTGATCCGCATTTGCAGCATTCCTTTGCTGATCTGGATCTTGTCTTCCAACCAATTCAGCAGCGCGCACGGCGCTAAAGAACTACTCGCCTCGGCAATATTCATCGCCGCTTCCATGACCGACGGCATTGACGGATATCTGGCTCGCAAGCGCGGGCAGATCACAACCATGGGCATTCTGCTCGATCCCATGGCCGACAAGCTTCTGATTGCCGCTGCCTTCGTGACGCTGGTGCAGTTCAATCCCAGCCTGGTTCCGGCCTGGATCGCAGTGATCATCATAGGCCGCGAGTTCCTGGTGAGTGGCTTGCGTTCGATCGCCGCGTCGGAAGGTTTCACCATCGAAGCCAGCGAATTGGGCAAGTTCAAGATGGTGGTGCAGATCGTTTCCGTGGTCGCGGTGATTCTCGACCATCGCTGGAAGGAGTGGCCGATTTACGGAAACTTCGTCTTTCCGGTGCACTGGATCGCCTACGTCTCAATCTGGTTCGTGGTTTGCGTGTCGCTGGTTTCAGGCGTCGACTACTTCGCTGCGTTCTGGTCGAAGATCGATCGGAGCGTCTCCAAGCGCCGGCGCCGCGCGTTTATTCTGAGCCGCCGCCGCAAGCCGCAACCGGCGCCCCGACCGGCCGATGCCGATGTCGCCCCTACAACATAATTCGCCCTCAGCAGTAGCATCCAGCCAGGAGTTCTCGAGCGAAGAGCGTAGTCAACTGCTTCGCCTGGCGCACGATTCCATCTCTTCCGCGTTGCAGCATTGCGAGATTTCCCTGGATCCCCCCACTGCTCACTTTGCCGAGCCGCGCGGCGTTTTCACTTCGATCTATCTGGGTCATGATTTGCCGGGAGAAGCTCAGCCTAGGGAAGCTCAGCCCAGAGAAGATCGGCACAGAGAAGAGCTGCGCGGGTGTGTTGGCTATGTGCTGCCCACGTGCCCAGTCTACCGTGCTGTGGCGGAAACCGCGCGTGCTGCGGCTTTCGACGATAACCGTTTCCGCCCGGTTACCATCGAAGAGGCTCCTCACCTCGAAATTGAGTTGAGCATCCTCTCTCCACCGCAACCGATTCAGCCAGACGAAATCGAAGTCGGCCGCCACGGTCTACTCATCAGCTGGCACGGACAGCGCGGCCTGCTGTTGCCGCAAGTGCCGGTCGAGCATGCCTGGGACCGCACAACTTTTCTCGAGCAAACCTGCCGCAAAGCCGGATTGCCCCTGGACGCGTGGCAAAAAGGCGCCACCATTGAGGCTTTCGCTGCTGAAGTCTTCGGGGATAAAAGTGGCCAGTGATCAGTGGTCAGTGGCCAGTTAGGGTCGATCGCGCAATCACTCGGCTTTGTCGACGCGTGAAGCCTTTGCTCATCGGAGAATCCGCAAGAGTCCGGCGATCCGCAAGCACAGGTGGTTTGGACTGGCCACTGACCCCTGGGCACTGACCCCTGGCCACTGACCACTGCCTGAAAACAAAACCGGGGACGGTTGCCCGTCCCCGATTCGATTCTATCTATGCTGCTTGCGAGGGTTACTGCTGTGGTTGTGCCTGTTCGTCCAGTTCCACACCGTCGCCGGCGTGCACGTCTTCCATGGCGAACACGATCATTCCGGTTGCCGTGGTGGGCGTGGTGCCGATGACAACGATTTCGCCTACTGCCCGTCGCGGCAGGTCTCTCACGTGAATCACTGGACCGTTGCTCTTCTCGAACAAGCCGGGATCGAAGGACGGAGTCTTCTTCTGCGTGTCGTCACTCACCGAAGCCCGGAACGAAAGCGAATCGACCGGATCCTCCAAGGTCGCCTGATAGTTTCGTACGGCGCGGAAGTAGTCGCCGACTTTCACGCCCTGGTTCGATCCCACATTGAAGTAAACCTTCTGGCCCGTGCCCAGCTCCGAGTCAAAATCCTTCCCCATCACGATGCGTCCGGAAACCTTGCTGCCGGTGGGCAGGAACCGGTCAAAGCGAAGCGGGGGATGGAACGGCACCATCAATTTCTCCGCGAAAGGAATTGCCGTATCTCCCGGGTTGATGGGATCGCAGGAGTATTCGACCTGAGCGATCGCGGCCTTGCTGCGAGTGTCAATGATGCGGACGCGGCCGACTTCCTCGTAGGGCTGTCCCGTAGCCTTGAGCAGCTTGAACTGGCCGGGAAACATTTCGTATTCGTTGATGTCTTTCAGAGCGCGAATGATCTCGTACTCCGCGCCAACGCTGTAGCCTGAGCCTCGCAGGTAGACAACGTCGCCCCTGACGAACTTCGTAGTTTCAGGAGTGTCCAGCCCGCCAACTATGAAATTGGCATCTGGCAAGCTTTGCCGATTGATGAATCCGGCGCAGTACACATCCGCATAAGTGGGCATCTGCACCCGCTGAGTGGGAAAGTTGGCGGTTGTCAAAAGCGTCTTGTCCGGGGTGGTCGGGCTGGCCGTCGCGCTATCGGTCGCCGATTGGGCCCAGGCCGCGCTCGCGACCATCAGCACTAAAAGTCCTATTTTCTTCATGTTACCTCCGAGAAGAGACACACGCGCCGCCTCCTCTCCAGCAAAATGCAACGGAAGCTAGGCTTCAACAGGAAGGTAACAAGGGGGGTAAGAGGGGTCAAGGTTACGAGGGTGTAAGGCGATCGGGGAAACCGGGTTTTTCACGCGATTTGTGAATCCCTGTTGCATCTGGAATTAAGCCCCTGTAAGATTCGCGCCGAACCTATCGCTTAAAGATGATTTCCGCTGCCAGGAGTTACCCGCCCCGCTTGCTGCCACTGCGCATGCCGCGGGTGTGTGTCGCCGTCACAGCTCCGGACCCTGCTGAGTTGATCGAGAAGGCAGAGGCCCTGACTCGCGATAACTCCTTCCTGGAGTTCAGGTTAGACTACATTTCAAAGCCCTCCCTGGCGCTTCCGAAGATCAAGCATTTTCTCGAGACCCATCCCGGCACAGTGGTGATTGCGACCTGCCGCCGTGTGGCCAGCGGAGGCCGATTCCGCGGTTCCATTGCTTCTCAGCTCGACGTCCTGGCTAAGGCCTCAGCTATCGGCTGCCAGTTGGTCGATGTCGAGATCCAAACCGCACTAAAGTGTAAGCCCGCGCAATTGCAGAAACTGCGGGGCCGGTCCGCTCTGATTCTTTCCTTCCACGACTTCCGGGGCACCAAAAAGCTCGACGAAACTCTGGAAAAGATGCGCGCCTTTCCGGCCGACTTCTACAAAGTGGTCAGCACGGCCTCCACTCTTTCCGACAACGTGACCATGATCCAATTCCTGGGCCGCGAAAGTGAGAACCATTCACTGGTCGGGCTGTGCATGGGCGAACAAGGCATTATCAGCCGCGTGCTCGGGGTCCGCGCCGGCAGCGTGTTCACCTTTGCCGCCGTCAGCGTCGGAGAAGAAACCGCTCCGGGACAAGCGACCGCGCAGGAACTGCGCAGCGTCTACCGCATCGATACCGTCGATGCCGCCACCCGCGTCTACGGCGTTGCCGGAGACCCCGTCGCCCACTCGCTCTCACCCGCCATCATGAATGCGGCTTTCCGCCGCGAGAACGTCAACGCCGTTTATCTCGCACTGCATGCCAAGACTCTCAAAGACCTGCTGAACTGCGTGCGCGAGATTCCCATCCACGGCCTCAGCATCACCATGCCGTACAAGGAAGCCATCCTTCCTTATCTCGACAACACCGACTCGCACACCACGAAGATTGGCGCATGCAATACGGTAGTCCGCGCCCAGGACGGCAAACTGTATGGTTTCAACACCGATACTTCCGGAGTCGTGCGTCCCCTCGAGCGCCGCCTCACCACGCTGCAGGACGCGAAGATCCTGGTGCTCGGGGCGGGAGGCGCGGCCCGGGCCGCCGTCTTCGGCCTCAGGGAACGCGGAGCGGAAGTCTACATTCTGAACCGCAGCGCCGCGGCGGCGCAAAAACTTGCCCGGCGCGCCCACGCGCGCTCCATAAAACGCGCTGACCTCAAGAAATACGCCTTCGACGTGATCATTAACGCCACTCCGGTCGGGATGGGCAACAGCCGCGAGACGCCTCTTCAGGAGAAAGAAATCAACGCGCGCTTTGTCTTCGACATGATCTACGATCCCCCCGAAACCCGCCTGCTGCAACTGGCTAAACAGCGCGGCGCACAGATCATCCCCGGCATTGAAATGTTCGTCCACCAGGCGGCGCGCCAGTTCGAAATCTGGACCGGCAAACCCGCGCCTCAGGACGACATGCTCCAGGTTGTGTTGCTGGCCCTGCAAGAGCGCGCCACGCGCGCTGCGGCAGTATCGAAAAAAAAGTAGTTATTCACTAATCAGGGATCGCAGTCGCGGCGTGACGAGGAGCGAAGTACACTGACGTGAATGGCTTTGTCGCGACCGAACCAAATCTATCGTCGTTCTAACGGAGAGCTTTATGAAGTTCTCACTGGCCTTCCGTGTCCTGGTGATGTTCTTTGCAGGATTGACTTGCGCGGCCCAGACGCAAGCCCCGCCCGCCCCCGGCGCAGCCCCCGCCCCGTTTCACTACGTTATCGACCCATCACTGGTGAAGCAGCTGCGGATCTACCATGAGAGCGACGACAGCTCGCACGCCGTGGCCCTGGTGAAGGACGACAAGGGCGTGACCAGCGAGTTCGTCGAGGACGAGGTCGTGGTGCGCAACGACCCAGAAGAAGTGAAGGCCCTGACAACGAAGTACCACGGGCGCGTGGTGCGGCAGATCATCGTCAGCCTGAGTTCCGCCGAAGGAAAACCCTTGCCTCCGGCTCATACGACGCCGCAGACTGTGCTGCAGATCGATGCCTCCTCTTCGCCGCTGCATCTGGAGGACGAAGCGCCAAAGATCAAGGCCGCGGGCACACAGGCATTCTCCACAGCAAAGAGCGCGAACCTGGCGGCCATCGTTGCACACGAGCGTGCGGCGGGCCACGCGGTGTTTCTGAATTCGCTGCTGCACGGTTTGCAGTTCCCCACCAGTTCCACCGAACAACCCGATTTAAACGGCGTGAGCGACGCCTACCTGTGGCCCGAGTTCGACCACCGCGCCTGGCAATATGTTCTCGACGCCGGCATCCAGGCGCACCCCTTGGTCGCAATCATTGACAGCGGCTTCTGGTTGAATTCGCAGGGTATTCCATGCGGCTACTCGGTCGACGCACTTTGCGGAACCACGCTGCCGGCCGTCGGCCACTCCGATCTGCCGTATGCGTTTCTTCAAGGGAGTGCGACCGGGGGAACATCGCTTGCTGGTGGCCCAACGGCGTTTTCCTGCCCGGCAGGGCCGTGTCCATGGCATGGCAATAAGAGCGCCAGCGTAGCGCTGGCCACAGTGAACAATCACACGGGCGCCGCTGGCACGGGAGGCATAGTGGCCAACCCCTTCCTGATCAATACAACCGGCTCCGTTTCGGAGGTTAGCGCCGCCATCCAAGCGGCCGTTGCAAACGGCGCTTCGATCATCTCAATCAGCTTGGGAGCCAATTGCGGTTTCTGGTGCACGCTGGAAACTGTCTACGATGGCGTCGACGCCGCGGCAACCGCCTATTCGCAAGGCTCTCTGGTTGTGGCCGGGGCCGGCAATAACGCTCAAGATTCATGGGCCAATGGCTTTTGGCCTTGCATATCGTCGCTCTGTGTCGGGGCGATGAACTCCATTGCGGACGGTAACAACTACTTCACTGCGATGAATGGCATCGGAGCACCCTACTCGAACTTCGGTGCGAGCGTGTCGCTCTGGGCGCCCACCAACATCCACGCCATGCCCGACGGATCAAGCAGTGGAACTCTGCCCGCCCACACCGGAACCAGCGCATCCACGCCCTACGTGGCGGGCGTAGCCGCTCTGATGAAGGCGGTCAACTCGACCCTGACGGCCTCGCAGATGCGATCCATCCTCGTCAACACAGGCACGAATATCGTGACCTCCGCACCACCGGACAACCAGCCGCAGTGGGGAGTTTTGATTGCCCCGCTGGAAGCGGTAGTCCTTGCAAATTACGGTAAAGAGGTGAAGCCAAGGGTCGTCATTACGTCGCCCCAGAACGGCGCCCACGTTGGCCAGCAGCTCTACCAGGGCGTGACCTTCACTGCCTCGGCACTGGACCTTCTCGCGGGATCACCCCCGGCCTCTTCCGCTGGCCGATGGCAGACGACGTTTTGCGACGACCAAAATACTTGCCTGCCCACGCCGTTCTCCTCCGGCAGCTTTTTGAACTGGCCGTTCCCCACCACCGCCCTGAGTTTGCGCTTGGCCGACTTGGCAATGACTGCGAACGGTTTGAATTGGCCGGTGCCCAACCTTACCTACTCCACCGGCCCAGTCGTCTGGACAAGCTCCGTCGACGGCCCGATGAGTGGCGCTGGCTACTCCGCCAGCGGCGGAACTTCCTTCGTATACGTTTTCTCGCCGACCGCGCCGCCGGGCCACCGGGTGATCACCGCTACTTTCGCGAATGCGCAGGGTCTTTCCGATTCCAGCAAAATTACAGTCGACTACGAACCGCAGCTCGGGGGACCGACTCCGGTGATTTTGTATCCCCCTCCGGGCGCGACGTTTCCGGCGGGAACCATCCCCGTTCGTGGCTATTCCCTCACCGGCGTGAACCTCGGCTACCTTTCCTGCGAGCAGCTGGAATGGCAAGAAGGGATCGCCGCTACCCCAATCGCTTCCACGAATTACCCCGGAGGCACCGGAGTGTGTGAAGCCCAAGTGCCCTTTCAACCGGGCAACCAAACGCTGAAGCTGACGGCGAAAGGCCCAACCGGCTTGTCCGGTACATCCGAAGAGAACCTGACCATCACGCCTGTGTCGCCGGAGACGACGGTCTCCATCAGCGATCCAACCAATAACCAACAGTTCGTGAGATATTTTGGGCAAAACGAATACATCGGCCTTCATGCCTTCGTGCTGAACCCTCCGGCTTCACGTGGTTTGACTTATACCTGGAGTTTCCGCCCGGTCGGCGCCAGTAGAGTCGGAGAAACGACAATCGGCACGGGCCAGTCGCTGACGTGGACCACGAACAGCGTCTGCGGATTCGTCACCATCGAAGTCGTCGTTACGGCCCCATCTATTCCAGCGAACGCAAGCCCTACCGCCACGACGCAGATTGACGTGATCTGCTCGAGTAATGGCTAGGATGTTCGCCCAGATCAGCTGATCCGTAGGGCTTCATCGAACACGAGGCGTGTGGGAGCGATTTGTAAACGCCCCCAAAAACCACAAAGCCGGGCTGGTTAGCCCGGCTTGCTCTTGTGGAACTGGTTCGGTCAATCTTGTTTCGATTCGCCAATCCAGAATGTCAAAATCTCTTCTTGCGAAATCTCATTGCGAAATCTCAATCCCATCTTGCACAGGGTCACCGTCCCGCGCCGCGGGTTTACATCACCATTGCGAGATTTTCCAGCTCATACTGCAGCACTGGAAGAGCGCACCCGGCCATCTCGACTCGGCCGGCTGCATCCAGAGCCGCCTTCGGCGAAACCCCGTAGCCCCGGCCCATCAGGAAAACCTGCAGCAGTTCGGCGGCCTCGTAAGAATCGATCATGCCGCCCTGCAGCAGATCGCTGCGCAGTGCCGATAGTTCGGTCATGGTGAATCTGTCTTTATCGTTATTGGCTTTGTCGTTCATCATTTTTTCGAACATGGCCGTCATCACCTCCGACTCCGACCTTGAACCCTTTGTGCCTATTAGACTCATCGGCAGCCATGCAAGTTGCATGCAATTCGATTGCCGCGCCTGCCCCCTAGTTTCATATACGGAAACCAGGCGGCCTTAGATTCATTAACACCAGCGAATCTGTGAAGTTGCAGGCAACCCTATCAAACCTTCTCGCGTCCCCCAAGTGCCGTTGGTAACCTTTGCCTTCCGAAAACTGACGCAGAGTGTCATTTCGGGAACGCACTTTGGGAATGCGCTCGAGTTACCAGCGATTCGAGGAGGATACGGGCGGAACACGGCAGGTTTTCGGAACTCAAGATGAAATAGAAAGCTGGCGAGCTAACGAGGCGGTGGCCAGCGGATTTTTTGAGGTTGCTAAGCCTCGATGGTCGCCTCATCTATCAACATGATGGGGATGTCGTCCTTCACCGCGTACACCCGGCGGCATTGCTTGCACTTCAGGCTCTCGGGATTCTCCCGATATTCAAGGGGCTGCTTGCAAGCCGGGCAGACCAGGATTTCCAGCAGCTCTTTGGCAATCATGATGTGAATTGTACGCCCGGCCAGAATCAATTCACCACAGAGACACACTTCGGCTTCGTCAGGGCAGGCTCCGGCACAGAGAAAATTGGGTTCTCCTGCGTGAATTTGGTAAGTGGTGCGTTTCTGGCGAATGGTTTTCTCTGTGCCTCTGTGACTCTGTGGTGATCGATTTCCACAGTGGCACCAACAGTGTAAGATTTCCTAGCCGACGCCCGAAAGCCGAAGCCTGGAGCCCGAATGTCCGCCCAAATTCTCGACGGCACCAAAATCGCGCACGACATTCGCACCGAAGTTGCGGCGGAAGTGAAGGCTATGGCCGCAGCCGGAGTCCGCCCCGGCCTCGCCGTCGTTCTGGTTGGCCACAACCCGGCGTCAGAGATTTACGTGCGCGGCAAAGTCAAAGCCAGTGAAGAAGTTGGTGTCTACAGCGAGCAGCACACACCGCCTGAAACCGCGACCACCGCTCAACTGCTGGCTTTAGTCGAAGACCTCAACCGGCGCGACGAGGTGGACGGAATCCTCGTGCAACTGCCGCTGCCGCCGCAGGTGGATTCGAAGAAAGTCCTGATGGCAGTCGATCCCGCCAAGGATGTTGACGGCTTCCATCCCGTGAACGTCGGTTTCCTGTCGACGCAGCGTCCTGGACTGGTTCCGTGTACACCAGCGGGAGTCATCGAGATCCTGAAGCGCAGCCAGATTCCCATTGCCGGGCAAGAGGCCGTCGTCGTGGGTCGCAGCGACATCGTGGGCAAGCCCGCGGCCATGCTGCTGATCAATGCCAATGCCACGGTCACCGTGTGTCACTCGAAAACCCGCGATCTGTGGGCGGTCTGCCGGCGAGCCGATATTCTCGTAGCCGCGATCGGGCGAGCCGGCATGATCACTCGCGATTTCGTGAAGCCCGGTGCAACTGTGATTGATGTTGGCATGAACCAGGTGACGGATCCCGCCGAATTTCAACGCCTGTTCGGGGGAGGGTTGGCCGCGGGATCGGGCAGCGACGCCAAGCGGGAAGCGGCCTTCCGGGCGAAAGGATCTACGCTAGTGGGCGATGTGCACCCCGACGTAGCCGAAGTGGCGGGGGCGCTGACTCCCGTCCCGGGCGGCGTCGGCCCGCTGACCATCGCCATGCTGATGTATAACACCGTGAAAGCGGCGAAGATGCGCAGAGGGCAGTGGTCAGTGGCCAGTGGTCAGGGGCCAGTCGACCCTCATTCGGTTTTGGCCGAGCGTTGAAAACTCCTGGAGGCTCCGCAACGATCTCATGCAAGTCGCTCTTACTGACCTCTGGCCACTGACCACTGGCCACTGCGTATGCTGAAAGTCGGCCTCACGGGAGGTATCGCGTCGGGAAAATCGGCGGTCGGAGAGATGTTGGTCGCTCTTGGCGCGCATCTGGTCCAGGCCGACCGCATCGCTCACCAGTTGATGCTTCCCGGACAGCCCGTGTACAACGAGGTGGTGCGCCATTTCGGCGGCGCCATTCTGAATCGCGACCTCAGCGTGAACCGCGCGAAGTTGGCGGAAGCTGCGTTTGGATCGGTCACATCGGCTTCGTCTTCAGCAGCTTCCTCTCGCATTCAAGAGTTGAACCGCATCGTTCATCCTGCTGTGCTTCGAAGCCAGGAAGAGTGGATGGAAGAGACGGGACGTCAGGATCCCCACGCGGTTGCCATCGTGGAAGCGGCGCTGATCATCGAAGCAGGCGCAGCCAGGCGCTTCGATCGCCTCATCGTCGTCACCTGCAGCGACGAGCAACGCATCGCTCGCTTCGCCGCGCGGCATAAGGTGGGCCTTGACGCTGCGCGCAAGGAAGTCGAGCGCCGCATGGCCGCGCAACTGCCGGAAGCGGAGAAGGCCAAAGCTGCTGATTACGTTATCGACAACTGCGGCTCACTCGACCACACGCGGGAGCAGGTGCGGAATGTGTGGGAAAAGCTTCGTGCCGAAGCGATGACCAGGCGGTAAAGAATCTACACCCGAACTCAACTCTTCTTCAGAAATTTTCCCTGCTCAAGTTCCTTGAAGGCCTGCTGGAGTTGCTCCTGGGTGTTCATCACAATCGGCCCGTACCAGGCCACTGGCTCTTCCAGCGGCTTTCCCGATACCAGAAGGAATCGGATTCCGTCTTCGCCGGCCTGCACGCTGACTTCGTCGCCGCGATCAAAGAGGATGAGCGAACGGTTATCTGCATCTACTGGAGGCGCGGTGTCCAGCCACTTTACGGCTTCGGTCGGCACTGCGAGCGGGCCGGATGCGTTACAGAACTTCCCGCTTCCACCGAAAACGTAGGCGAAGGCGTGGCGCGTCGTTTCGACGGGCAACGTCTTTCTCTTGCCGGGAGCAACCGACACGTCGAGGTAGATCGGATCGGCGGCAATGCCATCCACCGGGCCTTTCTTGCCCCAGAAACTTCCGCAGACGACGCGCACATGAGTTCCGTCGTCGTCTTTGATCTCGGGGATATCGAGCGCCTTCACTTCCTGATAGCGCGGCGCCGTCATTTTGAGGGATGCCGGAAGGTTCGCCCACAACTGAAAGCCATGCATGCGGCCCGATTGATCGCCTTTCGGCATTTCCTGATGGATGATGCCGCTGCCTGCGGTCATCCACTGCACGTCGCCGGCGGCGATGGCGCCGCGGTTCCCCATGCTGTCGCCGTGCTCGACCGTTCCTGCAAGTACATAGGTGATAGTCTCGATGCCGCGGTGAGGATGCCAGGGGAAGCCGGCCAGATAATCCTCGGGGACGTCGTTGCGGAAGTCGTCGAGCAGGAGGAAGGGATCAGTCTCTTTGGTGTTTCCGAAGCCGAAAGCGCGCCGTAGATGGACACCTGCGCCTTCGAGCGTCGGCTTTGATTTTATGACTTGTTTCACGGGTCGAATGGACATATAGGCCTCTGGTTTCGAGGTCTTTTGATGTTGAAGTGAAGCTCGGGGATTCCGGCGTGGGGAGTCCTTTGCCGAGGGGGCCTCCACGAAAATAAAGTCTGCTGCGACGCCGGCTAGCGGCTGCGACCATCGCTCTCGCAGCGAGAAAGGCTACCCCCCTCCCCACCCCCCTCCATCTCTGGAATCATGGAGTTACGGCAGGTTTGGTCCGCAGAATCTTGGTGACAAATAACTTAGAGGTCAAAATCTAGACAACAAAGGGCTTAAGGTGCGATGGCTTCCTCTGGAGCAGACCGTCACTGCCTCGACCATCATCGCTGATTTAATTTGGGGAGGCAAGGTCAGATGTCACATCGGGGCTGTGCAAAAAGTTGGTGTCGTCCCTTCGGGACTTGGTTCCCTTTGTTGGCCTTACCCCGGACTTACGTCCGGGCTATCGTATGCCGTCCCTTTCGGGACCGGAGCCGGGTGGTGCGTTCCGTGACCTTCTCCCTGTGAGTCCGACACCTGCGGCCCGATACGCCTGGGCCGTCTACCGCGCTTTCGGACTGTGTATTTCGGCTATGTAGCCGCCGGGAAATTCGACGATCGCGGTGAGGCGGTCGATCGCCGTGTAGGGTGGCGACAGAATCTTTGCACCGGCGGCTTTCGCCTTGTCCAGCGTCGCAGCGAGATCCTGCACCTGGTATCCGGTCAGCTCGTGGCCGAAGGGATATGGGAGGTGCCCATCCGTTACCAGGACCTGAGTGTTGCCGAAGAGCGAGGTTATTCGTATGCGGCGGTAGGTTTCTGCGGGGCGTCCGATCTCTCCTCCGTCGACATGCTTGTCATCCGCGACTACCCGGCCGTGGGCGAAGGCCGCGAATCCGCGAACAAAGTTGTCGGCCTGGTCGGGCGAAACGTAGACCCGGTTGTCAGGAATGGTTTCGAGGGGCGCGTAGGTGGACGGGGTGAAGTGCCAATAAAGCTGCATCTTCACGCCGCCGGGCCATTGGATGACCGCGTCGATTCCGATGGGGTCTTTGAAGGGCTCGACGATAACTTCGGCTCCAGCCGCGCGAGCGGCTTTGATCGCCTGATTCATGTCGGTGACGAGGAATCCGGTACGCTCCTGGCCGAAGGGGAAGGGGACCGGCGTCTGGTAGGCGAACACCGAAAGCACGCCCACCGGAGTGGGCACAGCCTGAAACTCGCAACTGCTGGGGGTTGGCGTAACACTCGATACCATCCGCTTGGAGGGCTTACCGCCGAACGTGGCGACGAAGCTGTTCACGAAGGCATCGAAGTCGGCGGGGGCGATATAAACGTGCGTGGAGTCGTATTGTGCTCCGACGGCAACACCAGGACCGGGGCCAGGGTCGGTCTGAGCGCCCAAAACGGAAGCTGACAGCGGAATTAAGAAAACTGCAGCCAGAACCATTGAACGGGCAACCGGCATGGGGCAGCACATTGTTTTGCTGGTCAATGCTGGGTGGGCCATGGGCAGGTTTCTCGCGGCCAAGTATACGCTCGACAAGACTCCGCCGAAGGCGCTTTCCCAACCGAAAATCCACAGGCCGACTGAGGCACAGTACCGTCGCGTGCCTCACCAGGGAACATTGTTTAGAATCCGACGTAGAATTGGGTGTGGGCTTTTGACCGGATCCGGTTTGGCCCCAGAAGGTTTGAACTTATGAAACTCATACGGCCTGTAGTGTTGGCGCTGGTGATTGCTGGCGCGTTCTTTTACTTCACGACCTGGCGTTCGAACGCGAAGATGGCGGGCGGGAATCCGGTGGGCTGGTTCAGTCATCCGGCGCAGGTGGAGATTACCGAGGCCTCGGGCGGCGAGGGGCTTGATAGCGAAGAGCAGAACAATATCAGCGTCTACCGCAAGAACATTCCGTCGGTGGTGAACGTCACCTCGCGCGCCATGACGTTTGACTTTTTTTACGGGCTGGTGCCGCAGGAGGGGCAGGGGTCGGGTTTTGTGATCGATAAGGATGGCCACATCCTCACCAACTATCATGTGGTCGCCGACGCGCGGCAGGTGGAGGTCACCCTGCACGACCGCAAGAAGTACAAAGCGACCGTGGTGGGCATTGATCCGGCGCACGATCTGGCGGTGATCCAGATCAAGGCGCCCGATCTAGTTCCGGCTGTGCTCGGCAACTCGCAGAACTTGCAGGTCGGACAGAAGGTTTACGCGATCGGCAATCCGTTTGGATTGGCGGGGACGATGACCCGCGGTATTGTGAGTTCGATTCGTCCGGTGCGCGAGCCCAATGGCGCGACCATTGATGAGGCGATTCAGACCGATGCTGCCATTAATCCCGGCAACTCGGGCGGCCCGCTGATGAATTGGCATGGGGAAGTTATCGGCATCAACACCATGATTCTGTCGAGCGTGAACCAGAATGCAGGAATCGGATTTGCCATTCCCATCAACACTGCGAAAGCTGTGTTGAACGATCTGATGACGCTGGGCCGGGTGCGGCGGCCCGCTCTGGGTGTGCGTACGATTCCGATCAGCACGGAGCTGGCCGACGAGATTGGCTTGCCCGCGGAGTACGGTTTGCTGATTGTGCAAGTCACTCCGGGCGGCTCGGCCGATCTGGCGGGACTGAAGGGCGGCACGGAGCGCGCTTATTTGGGAAACATCCCGATCATGCTGGGCGGCGACTTGATCGTCGCCATCGACGGCCAAAAGGTTGAGGACGAACAGGACCTGTCGCAGATGATGAACAACCACCGCGCCGGGGATACGGTGAAGGTTACGATCTACCGCAACAAGAAGAAGATGGATGTGAGCGTGGCGCTGGGTGAGGCCAGGGAACAGGTGTGAGGGAGCTGTCAGCTATCCGCTTTCAGCCAATGCGTGAATATCGAGTCCATCCGCGAGTACTGCCTGTCTTTCCCACATGCGACGGAGAAGCTGCAGTGGGGTGACGATCTCTGCTTCAAGATTGGGGGCAAGATTTTTGTCATGCTCGGATTGGACAATCCGCGGGCGTGTTTCAAGTGCACGCCTGATACGTTTGCCGAGTTGATCGAGCGCGAGGATATTCGTCCAGCGCCGTACGTCGGGCGCTACAAGTGGGTGATGCTGGATCGGTTGGATGCCGTGCGCTGGGATGAATTGAAGGACTTGATCCGCCAGTCGTATCAGATGGTGGCGGCGAAGGCTCCGAAGAAAAAAGCGGGGAAGAAGAAGCGACGAGTCTAGCCGTCGTAAGAAAGCTTAGGAGCGGGTAACGGTTCTCCTCGTGGATAGAGTTGGCGGGCGAGGGCGCCCGCCCTACACCTGCAAGCCTGATTTGACTCGGCTTGGCGCGGTCGGCTAGCCTCAATAGTCCGATCATTCCTGGACAGCCTCGATCCTCATGCGATTCCGAGACAAATCATTGATTTTGCTGCTGATGGCGGCCTTGGCGGTATTCGCCTCAGCCCGCGCTCTCGGCTCTACCGAGCCGGTGCACGCACAGCACGGAATCGTGGTGAGCGTTCACGAGCTGGCGTCGCGAGCGGGAGTTGAAATGATGCAGGCTGGCGGCAACGCGGTGGATGCCGCGGTGGCTACCGGGTTCGCGTTGGCGGTGGTGCATCCGGCAGCGGGAAATCTGGGCGGCGGCGGCTTCATGCTGGTTCGCATGGCCGACGGCAGAGTACATTTTCTCGACTACCGGGAAAAGGCTCCCGCGGCGGCGAAGCGCGACATGTATCTGGACGCGCAGGGCAACGTGATCGAAGGCGCCAGCGAAATTGGATACAAGTCAATCGGAGTGCCGGGATCAGTTGCAGGCATGGTTTATGCCGAGCAGAAATATGGCAAGCTGACGCTGCAGCAGGTGATGGCTCCGGCGATCCGGCTGGCGCGCGAGGGTTATGCGCTGAGCTGGGGAGAGGCGCGCGATTTTCGTCGCGATCAATTTCTGGGAGTGTTCCCCGAGTCGCGGCGCATCTTCCAGCGTGACGGCAACTACTACCAGCCAGGAGAGATTTTCCGCCAGCCTGATTTGGCGCGGACTCTGGAGCGGATTGCAGAGAAGCCGGATGACTTTTATCACGGGGCTCTGGCCCAGGAACTGGCAGTTGCGCTGCAGAAAGGCGGAGGGCTGATTACCGCCGACGATCTCGCGCACTATGAAGTGAAGGAACGCGAGCCGGTGCGGGGAACATATCGCGGGTATGAAATTATCAGTGCGCCGCCCCCGTCTTCCGGTGGAACCGTGCTGATCGAAACGCTGAACATTTTGGAAGGATACGACCTGGCCAAGATGGAGAATCGATCGGCGCAGTCGATTCATTTCACGACGGAAGCTTTCCGGCGGGCGTTTTTCGATCGCGCGGAGTTCATGGGAGACCCGGATTTCGCAAAGATTCCCGTGGCGCAGCTCATCGACAAGAAATACGGCGCAGCCTGGCGGGATTCGATTGATGCGGACCACGCCAGCCCCAGCAAAGAGTTGAAGCGGCCCGCAGTTTTCAGCGAGATAGAGCAATACGCGGCTGCCCATCCGCAGCCTCTGGCGATTCACGAGTCGCCGCACACTACACATTATTCCGTGGTGGATGCGGATGGAAATGCCGTCGCCGTCACTACCACGTTGAACGGCTGGTTCGGAGCGCGGGTCACGGCGGATGGCCTGGGGTTCTTGTTGAACGACGAGATGGATGATTTCTCGATGAAACCGGGCGTGCCGAATTCTGACGGTCTGATTCAGGGCACGGCGAATGCAATCGGGCCGGGGAAGCGGCCGCTGTCGTCGATGACCCCGACCATCGTGGTGCACGACGGGAAGCCGTTTCTGGTGCTGGGTTCGCCGGGCAGTTCGAAGATCATCACGACGGTGGCGAATGTTTTGATGGGGGTGGTTGATTACGGGATGAATATTCAGGAGGCGGTGAATGCTCCCCGTTTTCATCACCAGTGGATGCCGGACGTGCTGAACGTTGAGCAATGGTTTTCGCCGGATACGGTGCAGGCGCTGCAGAAAATGGGATACAACGTGCAGATTGGGCTGCGCTACGGGGAGTATTCGGCTCCCTACTGGAGCGATGCGGAATGCATTGCGATCGACGCGAAGACGAACGAGCGGCTGGGAGCCAGCGATGTCCGAAACGGCGGAAAGGCAGTGGGGTACTGATGCGGAGAGCGGTTTCAACTTATTTGTACGTGAAAGAGCGGCTGCATCCCGGGATTCTGGATGGGCTGGCTCGCAGCGGAGTGCAGGCGATTGAGATTTTTGCCGCGCGCCAGCATCTCGACTATGCCAACCGCAAGGCTCATGTTAAGGAGATTGCCGAGTGGTTCCGGGGGAGCGGAGTTCCGCTGAGCTCGGTGCATTCGCCGCTGTACGCCGATTACGAGTGGGGGCGCGCGGGTGCGCCGCCGATTAACCTGGCATCGACTGACCGCGCTGGGTTGGTGGAGGCGATGGATGAGGTGAAGCGGGCGCTGGAGATTGCGGAGCAGATTCCATTTCGTTTTCTGGTGCAGCATCTTGGACTGCCCAACGAGAGTTTCAGCGAGAAAAAGTTCGAATCGGCGATGACCTCTATTGAACATTTGCGGGCGTTTGCCAAGCCGCTGGGGGTGCGCATTCTGTTGGAAAACATTCCCAACGAACTTTCTACGCCGGAGAAATTGGTGGAAATGATTCATGCCGCCCATTTTGACGATGTGGGAATCTGCTTCGATTTCGGGCACGCACACATGATGGGTTCGGTGCGTGAGGCGTTCGAGATTGTGCGGCAGCAGGTTTGTTCTACACATATTCATGACAACGCTAAGCTCCAGGATTCGCACTTGTGGCCGGGACAGGGCACGATCGACTGGAAGGAAGCGATGGAACTGCTGCGCTCCGCGCCGCAAACGCCGCCCCTGATGCTGGAACTGGCGGAGGATGAGAAGGTGAATCCGCTGGAGAAGTTTGGGGCGGCGTTTGACAAGCTGGAAGGGATTTAGGAATCGGGTAATTTGGTAATCGGGTAATTTAAAACCCTGCAACCGAGTCTTCGAATCACCAAATTACGCGATTACCAAATTACAAATCATCTTATGTCTTCACCTGTAACTACTATTGCGGAAATCGGGAAGCACGAGGGGCACTCGGTTACGCTGCGGGGCTGGCTTTATAACCTGCGCGAGAGCGGGAAGCTGTTGTTTCCGCAGTTTCGTGACGGCTCGGGCGTGATTCAGGGTGTGGTGCCGAAGAATGCGGTTACGCCGGAAGTTTTCGAGGCGATCAAGACCCTTACGCAGGAGTCGAGCGTCATTGTCGAAGGCAAGGTCCGTGCCGACAAACGCGCTCCTGGCGGCTATGAACTTGATGTGGTGAATGTGCAAGTGGTACAGCGCGTGCCGGAGTCTGATCCCTATCCCATCACGCCCAAGGAACACGGCACTGAGTTTCTGATGGAGCACCGGCACCTGTGGGTGCGGTCGCAGCGGCAGGCTTCGATTCTGCGGGTGCGGGCGGAAATCATTAAAGCGGTGCGCGATTTCTTCGACGAGCGGGGATTCACGCTTACGGATCCGCCGATCTTGACCCCGGCGGCTTGCGAGGGCACTAGCACGCTTTTTCCCGTCGATTACTTTGAGGAGCAGGCGTACCTCACGCAATCCGGGCAGCTTTACATCGAAGCTACGGCGATGGCGCTGGGCAAGGTGTATTCGTTCGGTCCGACTTTTCGCGCGGAGAAATCGAAGACGCGCCGTCACCTTACGGAGTTCTGGATGGTTGAGCCAGAAGTTGCGTATGCCGAACTTGACGATTTGATGGATCTGGCCGAGGGGCTGATCAGCTTCGTCGTGAAGCGCTGTCTCGAGCGGCGGCGTGTCGATCTGCGGGCGATTGGCCGCGATCTTTCCAAGCTCGAAAAAATTGAGCCACCTTTTCCGCGGATCAGTTACGACGATGCGGTGAAGAATCTGCAGGAAGGCCACGCGAAGGGTGCGCTGGAAACGAAATTCGAATGGGGCGGTGATCTGGGCTCGCCGGATGAGACTTATCTTTCGGCGCAGTTCGACAAGCCGGTGATGGTACATCGCTATCCGGCGAAGGTGAAGGCCTTCTATATGGAACCCGATCCGCAGCGGCCGGAGTTGGCCTTGTGTGTCGATGTGCTGGCGCCGGAAGGTTACGGCGAAATCATTGGCGGATCGCAGCGTATGGCGTCTTACGAATTGCTGGTGCAGCGCATTCATGAACACGGATTGCCGGAGGAAGCGTTTAAGTGGTATCTCGACTTGCGCAAGTACGGCAGCGTGCCGCACGGCGGCTTCGGTATGGGCATTGAGCGGGCCGTGGCCTGGATCTGCGGGCTGGAGCATGTGCGCGAGACGATTCCGTTCCCGCGGATGCTGCATCGGTTGTACCCGTAACGGAATTGAGTAATTTGGCAATTTTGTAATTTGGCAATTTTAGAATCCGAGTTTCGGAGATTCGATTTTCAATTGCCCAATCACCCCATTGCCGAATCGCAAAATCCTATGACCACGACCTCAACGACGATTGCTCCCAAAAAGATTCGTGTGATCGGCGTGCCGCTTGATCTGGGCCAGTCTCGTCGCGGCGTCGATATGGGGCCTTCGGCTGTGCGGGTGGCGGGGCTTGAAGCGCGACTCGAGGCTTTGGGACATGAAGTTGAGGATGGTGGCAACGTTGCCGTCGCTATCCCGGAGCAGAAAAAAGAAGGCGACACGCATGCCAAGTATTTGAAGGAGATCACTGCGACCTGCACCAAGCATGCGGAGCTGGTGCTCAAGACGCTTGAGGCTGGGAAAATTCCGCTGGCTCTTGGTGGAGATCATTCGATGGCCGCGGGAACGGTATCAGGGGTCGCGGAATTCTATCGGCGGCAGAACCAGCGCGTCGGGCTGATCTGGATCGACGCGCATACCGACATCAATACGCCAGAATCTTCGCCCAGCGGCAATGTGCATGGGATGCCGCTGGCCGCGCTCATGGGACTGGGTCCAGCTGAACTGCAAAACATCTTTGACTTTTCTCCGAAGGTGAAGCCTGAGAACTGCGTGCTGGTAGGAGTGCGTGACATTGACGCGATCGAAAAAGAAAATGTGCGGCGCGCCGGCATCGGCGTTTTCACCATGCGCGACATTGACGAGCGCGGCATGCGCACGGTGATGGAAGAGGCTTTGCGCATGGCCGGGCGCGGGACCGCCGGCTATCATATTTCGCTCGACATGGACTGGATCGATCCCGAGGACGCACCTGGCGTGGGCACTCCGGTGCGCGGCGGCGCTACTTATCGCGAAGCTCACCTGGCGATGGAGATCATTGCCGATCACGGGCGCATGGTGAGCTTCGAGATCGTCGAAGTGAACCCTGTGATCGATGAACATAACAGGACTGCGGACTTAGCCGTCGAGTTGGCGTTGTCGGCATTTGGGAAAAAGATACTGTAAGCGCTTATGAAAAAGCTTCGAGTCGGCATACTTTTTGGCGGGCGGAGCGGAGAACACGAGGTTTCGCTGCTTTCGGCTGCTTCGGTTCTCAACGCTATTGATAAAGACAAGTACGAGGTCGTGCCCATCGGCATCACCAAGGATGGCCGCTGGCTTACGGCGGAGCACGCCGAGAACCTGTTGCAGGGCAAGCTGGTGCTGGAACCTCGCCAACTGCGGGCGGGCGACCCTGAGACTACCCCGGCAGCAGCCGTGCTTGCGCGCGGCGAGTCGGTGGTGGTGCCGCCCGAGCCTGTGCATCGGCATAGTGGGCTGGTACCTTTCCAGACCGATGCGTCACTGATGCGGCGCGCCAGCGATCGTGCCATCAACGTCGACGTGATCTTTCCTGTGCTGCATGGAACTTTCGGCGAGGACGGAACGATTCAGGGGTTGCTCGAGTTGGCTGACATCGCTTATGTGGGCGCGGGCGTGCTGGGCTCGGCGGCGGGCATGGACAAGGACATTATGAAGTCGTTGTTCGCTGCCGCGGGATTGCCCATTGTGAAGCACGTCACTGTTCTGCGCAGCGCGTGGGAGAAAGAGCCGAAGAAAGTTCAGAAGTTTGTCGAGAGCAAGCTGGAATATCCCGTGTTTGTGAAGCCGGCGAATTTGGGGTCGTCGGTGGGAATCAGCAAGGCGTACGATCGCAAGGAACTTGGGCCAGCCATTGAGGAAGCGGCGAAGTTCGACCGCAAGATCGTCATTGAGCAGGGCGTGGGCGGGAAGAAAAACAAGGCGCGTGAGATCGAGTGTTCGGTGCTGGGGAACGACGAGCCGGTGGCCTCGGTTCCCGGCGAGATTGTTCCGGTCAAGGAGTTCTACGACTACAACGCCAAGTATCTTGACGAGGGTTCCGAACTGATTATTCCGGCGAAGCTCACCAAGGCGGAGACGAAGCGGGTTCAGGAGCTGGCGGTGCGGTCTTTTAAGGCGGTCGATTGCTCCGGGCTGGCGCGGGTGGATTTTCTGATGGAGCCTGGTTTAGGGAAATCCCGGAAGATTTACCTGAACGAGATCAATACCATGCCGGGGTTTACGGCGATCAGTATGTATCCCAAGCTGTGGGCGGCTTCGGGACTGGTTTATGCGGACCTGATCGACCGGTTGATTCAGCTTGGGCTGGAGCGGCATGCGGATAAGAAGAAGAATCAGTACTCGCGATGAAGCCGCAGTCGCGTGCGGTGAGTGGTGAGAACGCCTCGACTGGTCTGCGATGGCGCAAGAGTGCAAGGGGTCCTTCGACTGCGGTTGTGGTTCGCGTTCGCGAACCACAACCTCCGCTCAGGATGACAGGGGGTGCTACGGAGCTCCTGCCTTCACCATGAAGTTTGCCTGATCGGCCTTCATTTTTTTCAGGCCCTCTGTTGGGAGATAAACCATGTGTCCCGCATCGTAGGTCGCGTAGGAAATATTGTCGCGATACTTCGGGGGCAGGTCGAGGTGCTGGAGGGCGTAGTTTGCCGCGAAATAAGGCGTCGCGAGATCGTAATAGCCTTCCATCACTAGAATCTTGAGGTACGGATTCTTCACAATGGCTTGCCGCATGGCGGAAGCTGTGTCGGGAAAACCTTCGCTGGCCGATCCCCAATCCCATTGGAGGCCGGCGTTTTGCGCACGCACGTTGTAGGGCATGTCCGTCTTGTATCCAAGCTCCGTGCGTATGTAGTTGTTGAAGACGGAGGTGTAGGGCGGTTGAGTGGCGGAGCCCGTGGGATCGTAGAACGGAGTATCGAGCAAGCCATTGGGGTCGGGACCGGTGTAGCGTCCGTCGAGGCGGCCGACGCGGAGTTTCTGGTCGATCAGCAAATAGTGCGTGAACTTGCGGACGTTGATGCGCAAATTGGCTTCGTCGATGACCTCTTTGCTCAGGCCCGTATAGCGGGCCAGCTGCTCGATGGTTTTTTCGCGCTCTTGCGGGGTGAGTGCATCGCCCTTCGCCAAGGCCTGGGCGTAGTCGCCGAATGCCCACTGTTCTGACTCCTGCCGGGCTCGGTTCAGATCCTGCGCCAGGTCGGGGGCGAGTTTGTGGTGATACGCGGCGATCATGGTGAAGGACGGAATCAGAAAAATGTAAGGCTGGTCGTTGGTGTTGGTTTCTTCTAGGGTTTCGAAGTTAAGCACACTTGAGAGCAAGGTGATGCCGTTGAACGAGATGCCGCGGTCCGCAAGATATCCGGCGATTCCCGCGGCGCGCGTGGTTCCGTAGCTTTCTCCCAGAATAAACAGCGGCGAGGACCAACGCTCGTTGCGCGTGATGTAGAGGCGAATGAACTCGCTGAACGCTTCGATGTCTCCCTTGAGGCCCCAGAATTTCTTGAACATCTCAGTATCGGCGGCTCGGCTGAATCCCGTGCCGATGGCGTCGATCAGCACCAGATCGCTCTTGTCGAGCAAGGTGTAGGGATTGTCTTCCATGTGATAGGGCGCGGGCGGCATAAAGCCGTCGGGCTGCAGCACAACGTGTTTCGGGCCGAGCGCTCCCATGTGTAGCCAGATCGAGGCCGAACCCGGGCCGCCGTTGAAGGCAAAGGTGAGCGGCCGCTTGGCGGCTTCCTGGCCGTCGACGGTGTAGGCGACGTAGAACATTTGTGCTTCGATCTTGCCGTCTCCGCGCTTGATGGGAAGGCGTCCGGCGGTCGCGGTATATTTCAACAGCTTTCCATCTACCGTGATCTGGTGATGGGTCGCGACTGGAGGCACTTCCGTCATGTCGAAGTGTTCTTCTTTGTCTTTTTCTTTGTCTTTGTCGGAGAAGGCTTGAGGCGCGGGAGGTTTCGGTTCGGAAGATGAGTCCGGTTTAGCGGCCGTGCTCTCGGCGGGTTCGGTGGAAGTCTGCGCCTGCTTTTTTTGACTTTGAGATTTTGGGGGGCTGGTTGGCTGAGAGTTGGTCTGCTGAGCGAAACAGGCAGATAAAAGAACGCACGCCGTGACTAACGCCAGGAAAGCTGATCTCATGATCGGGTCCTCTTTTAGAAATGCCGGGGTTTAGAAATGCCGGGTGAAGTTTTTGAACGGCATGAATTGTACACTGGACCGCGGGGCTTGCGCGGCGCCGTTCGGCGGCCTCATCCGTTCCGTCCGTTCTCAACGAAAACTACTGGCGCGGCCTGATCTTGCCGATAGAGTTGGCATGGCTGGCAATCGCCTTCGTTATCTGACCGTCGATGATTGGGTCTTGCTTCAGGCCAAGGCGGTGCGGTGCACTTTCAAGTTGGGGGAAGAGATTATCCGGCAGGGCGATTGGGGCGGTAGCATTTTCATCATCCGCCGCGGGGAAGCGTCGGTCGAACTGGCCGGGACTGGAGCGCGGGCGATTGTAGCCGTGCTCGGGCCCGAGGACATCTGCGGCGATATGGCGTTTCTGGAGCTGGGTAAGGCCACGGCAGCCGTGGTTGCGAAGGATGAAGAGGTCGAAGTCGACGAAATCAAGGCCATTGACCTGCGGGAAATCATGGAAGCTTTTCCCCGGCTCGCCTCTCGGTTTTACCGGTCGCTGGCGCTGGTCCTGGTGCAGAGGCTGAGGGTCACTACCGGGGAACTGGCCCGGGAAATGGCGCTGCGCGACGGCCGCTGAAAGCCCCCGCTGGCTTGGATCTAAATTGCCGGTTGACGAACTACATCCTGCGTTGTAGCATTAATGGGACAAGTTTGCCTTTCGGGGCAGACTGAATTTCATGCAGAGTGGCTGAGGGACGAGCCCTGTGACGCCACGGCAACCGGATCGGGATCATATATCCCGACCGCCAGGTGCCAACTCCCGCCCGGAAACGGGGAACATGAGATTCGGATGCGAGCTTCATTTCTATTTGCATTCCGATACCTCTTTTCCTTATTTCCTGGAAAAGAGGCTTTGTATTTTAAGTCGTCTTTTCCCGGCTCGTCCTCAGCTATTCGCTGCTGTAAGAAGACAGAAAGCGAGTAGCCCGATGTCGAACAACGATTCTCACTACGAACTGCGCTGCCGGGAATGCGGCCGAAGCTGGGGAAACCAGCCCCGCTCGATCTGCGATGAGTGTTTCTCTCCTCTCGAAATTACCTACGACTACGACACGATCCGGGCCGCGATTGCCCGAGGGACGTTCAGCCGCGAGCGCATCGCCCAGCGGCCGCCGAACATGTGGCGCTATGCCGAGCTGCTGCCGCTGCCGGCGGGCTTTGAGCCGCGGCTGCCGGTCGGGTTCACGCCTCTGTTCCAGGCGCCGCGTCTGGCGGAGCGGCTGGCCGACTCCCGTGATGCGGAAACGGCCGGGCAGAATCTTTACCTCAAGAATGACGCCGTCTGCCTGCCTACGCTGAGTTTCAAGGATCGCGTTGTGGCCGTGGCGCTGGCGAACGCACAGGCTTTCGGCTTCGACACGGTCGCGTGTTCTTCCACCGGAAACCTGGCTAACGCTGTGGCGGCGCATGCGGCGCGACTGGGCCTGAAGGCCTGGATCTTTATTCCATCCGATCTCGAGCCGGCTAAGGTTCTTGGCACACAAGTTTTCGGCGCGAACGTGGTGCGCATCGCGGGCAACTACGATCAGGTGAACCGCCTGTGCTCGCAGATTGCCGAAGAGCGCCGCTGGGGCTTCGTCAACGTGAACCTGCGGCCCTACTATGCCGAGGGATCGAAGACCGTCGGCTTCGAAATCGCCGAGCAACTGGGCTGGCGTCTGCCGGATAACGTGGTCGTTCCTATGGCCGGCGGGTCGTTGATCACGAAGATCAAAAAGGCGTTTGACGAACTGGTCAAGCTTGGGTTTGTCGACGAGAAGCCGGTGAAGTTCTTCGGCGCGCAGGCTACCGGGTGCTCGCCGATTTCGACTGCGGTGAAGACTGGAAGCGCGGAGATCGATCCGCAGAAACCGGCGACCATCGCGCGTTCGCTCGCCATTGGCAATCCTGCGGACGGGCACTATGCCATCAGGACAATCAAGCACAGTGGCGGATGGAGCGAGGATGTGAGCGATCCTGAGGTGATCGATTCGATCCGCCTGCTGGCGGAGACCGAAGGCATCTTCACCGAGACGGCTGGCGGCGTGACTGTGGGCACCGCGGGCAAGCTCTATCGTCAGGATCGCATCCTGCCCGAGGAGACGACGGTGCTGTGCATCACCGGCAACGGTTTGAAGACCACCGATGTGCTGGCTGGCGTGTACGAAACCGAGCGCGCCATCGCGCCCAAGCTGGCCGAGTTCGAGAAGTATCTGCAGGAAACGCTGGACACCGTCGAGGTCGCGAAAGAAGCGGTCGGCGTTTAGGAATGGAGGCCTTAAGATGGCGATCACCGTGCAAATTCCGACGGCGCTGCGGCGGCATACGGCGGGCGTAGGCTCGATCGCGTGCGCGGCTACGAATCTGGGAGAGCTGTTCTCCGTACTCGATGAGAAGTTTCCGGAACTGAAGCCGCACCTGCGCGACGAGGCTGGACAGGTGCGCCGCTTTCTCAACATTTACGTGAATGAGGAAGATATCCGCTTCCTCGGCGGGCCTGCTTACATCTTCACCGACGGCGATGAGGTGCTGCTGGTGCCGTCGATCGCGGGCGGAGCCAGGTAGTCCTCTCCGATCGCGCGTGTCGCGCGCCACCAATCGAAACTTGCTTGATCTTATCTGGTCTGCGTGGCAGACTACTTGGCATTAATGGCCCAGGTGCCCGATTTCGACGCGGCGCTTCCGGGAGCTCAGCCGCGGTCGACGCGTTACCGCGCCGCTGACGGCCTTCCCTACATGTTTTTCGGCGTATTCTTGCTGATCTGGGGCGTTGTGATGATTCGGAGCGCCTCCTATCGTCCAGTGGAGCGTCCGCTCGCGGCCGGCTGGGTCCATTTTCTTGTACCCGCCGATTGGCGTCCCGTCCTCGGCTTCTGGGCAGTGTGGTTGCCCTTAATTGCCTCGCCGAAAATCATCGAGTGGGTGCGGCGGCGCTTTGTCTACCCACGCACTGGGTACGTTGCCATTGCATCGGGAGTTCGAAAGCTGGAATTCGGCCATTTTCTCATCGCAGTCCCCGTCTTTGTTTTCGCCCTCGGCGCGCCCTATTTGGGTTCCCCGGTCGCCAGCCAATACGGTCTCTGGATAGTGGCAGCATCGCTACTAGTCTCGTTTGCAGGTGTTTTGAGATGCCAGGGATTTCGAGGCTCAGAATTCCTTTACATTGCTTTCCCTGCGGCCGCTTTTGTTCTGTGGAAGTATTTCGCCACGTCGAAACACCTGATTCCTCGACACAGCTTCACGGCTCTGTTCGCTCTCCAGGGGATCGCCTTCGTCGCCATCGGTCTGATTCATCTTTTCCTGTATATCCGCCGTTACCCGCGAACTCAGGGGAATGCCTGAGCGCCTGAGGAGTTCCCCCCAGGCCGAACGGCTTTGCACGCACTATTGTTTACATCCTCCAAGGTTTATGTATAATCTAACTAACTGGTTAATTAGTCATGGCCCAACTCTTCCGTCATCGCCGACACGTGCCCCGCATGGGTTCCCGCGGGCAGCCGGAGGAGAGCCGTGCCGCCATTCTGCAAGCCGCGGCGAAGGAGTTTTCCGAGCTCGGCATTGCCGGAGCCCGCACCGATGCCATTGCGCGCGAGGCGCGAGTCAACAAGGCTCTGCTCTATTACTACTTCAAAGATAAGGAAACGCTCTACGGCGCAGTGCTGGACGATGCGTTTTCCGGGATGAAGTCCAAGGTTTTCCATGCGCTCGACAGCGACTCTCCGCCACGCGAGAAGATCCTGGCCTACGTGGGCGCGTATTTCGATTTCATTGCCTCGAACCAGATCTATCCCAAACTGATGCAGCGCGAGATGATGCGGGCAAAAGAAGGCCGCTCCGAGCACATCGACCGGCTGGTGAAAACCTATTTCCAGCCGATCTACCGGAGGGTAGGCGAGCTGCTTCATAAAGGAATTGCCGAAGGCGAGTTTCGCAAAGTCGACCCGGTGCACTTCGTTCCTTCCATGGTGGCGATGATCGTTTTCTATTTCAGCAGTGCCCCAGTGATGCAGCGGATCGTACATTTCAATCCGCTTACGCCGCAGAGGATTGCCGAGCGGCGGGCCGCGGTTCTCGATTTTATTTCCGCCGCGCTGTTTCAACCCCGCGCCAGTTCGGCGTCAGGAGTTCGCAAATGAGTGCTCGTAACCGTTTTTTCATACTTCTCGGCATCATCTTCGTGATCGCCGCAATCTACTATGGCTTTTCCGTCGACCATTCCAAAGACCTGGTGCTGATCGGCACCGTCGACTCGAACCAGGTGATCGTCAGCGCGCAGGTAGAGGGTCGCATCCAGAAATTGCTGGTCGATGAAGGCACGCCGGTGAAGGCCGGCGACCTGATCGCCATTCTCGATCCCTCCGAGTTGCAGACGCAGGAAGCCGCCGCGGCCGCGAACATCACGAGCTTGCAGCACAAGGTTTCCGAGATGCAGCACACCGAGCAATCCACTTCCGGCTCCACTTCGAGCGATGTGGCGAATGCGCAAGCTAAACTTTCTTCCGCCAAGGCGCAGCTCCTGCAAGCGAAGGCCACGCTGGATCGCACTGAGAGCGATAGCCGCCGCACAATTGAACTGGCCAAGGCCGGCGTCGCTTCGGATCAGAATCGCGTGCAGGCCGAAACCAACCTGCAGGCGGCACAAGCGACCGTGCAGGCCCAGCAGGAGATGGTGAAAGCGGCGTCAGCTGATTTGAACTCAGCCGTTGCACGCACCCAGCAAGCCAACGCAGCGAAGAGCACCGTGCAATCGACCGAGGCTGATCTTAAGAATGCCATCGCGCAGAAAAATCAAGCCGCGGTACGGCTCGGCTATACCAACGTCTATGCGCCCGTCACGGGCACGGTTTCGGTGCGCGCGGCGCGCCAGGGAGAAGTGGTCAACATCGGCGCGCCGATTGTGACCATTGTCGATCTCACGGACACCTGGGCGCGGGCGGCAATTCCGGAAACTTATGCGGATCACATCGGTTACGGCGACGTGTTGCGGGTTCGCATGCCCGGCGGCACGGTCACCAGCGGCAAAGTGTTTTTCAAAGGCGTCGAGGGAGACTTTGCTACGCAGCGCGATGTGAGCCGGCGTAAGCGGGATATTCGCACCATCGTCTTGAAGGTCAGGTTGGACAATCCAAAAGGCGCGTTCGTCCCAGGGATGACGGCGGAGGTGCTGGTCTCGCCGGAGCAGTTGAAAGGCGGCAATCCACAGAGCGCGGCGGCAGCGGGGCAGGAGTAATGTCGGAACCTTACGCCATCGCGGTCGAGCACATCGTCAAGAAGTATGGCGACTTCACCGCCGTGGACGATATTTCCTTCAACGTAAGCGACGGCGAGATCTTCGGCCTGCTGGGACCGAACGGAGCGGGGAAGTCAACCCTGATCCGGATGATGACCACGCTGATTCCCATCACATCCGGGCGCGCGCTCATTGCCGGACACGATGTGGCCAAAGAACCGGATGCGGCTCGGCGAACGATCGGCGTGATTCCGCAGGCGCTGACCAGCGATCTCGACCTCACTGTTGAAGAGAATCTGAACATTTACGCCAAGCTTTACGACGTGCCTGCGAAGGAAAGAAAACGCTCGATCGAGGAACTGCTGGGGCTGGTGGATCTTACCAAGTGGCGCGACGCGCAGACGAAAACGCTCTCCGGCGGCATGCGCCGGCGGCTGGAGATCGCGCGCGGCCTGGTGCATCATCCGAAAATCTTTTTTCTCGATGAACCGACCACCGGATTGGACCCCGTCTCGCGCGTGGCCGTGTGGGAGATGCTGGGCAACATCAAAAGCCAGCGTCAGCTCACCATCCTGATCACTACGCATTACATGGATGAAGCTGACCGCCTGTGCGACCGCATCGCCATCGTCGATCACGGCAAGCTGGTCGCGCTCGACGCGCCCATGGCCCTGAAAGCCAGCGTGCCGGGATCGAACGTGATCGAAGCGCAGTTCGAGAATCCTCCAGAAGATTGGGAGCAGCGCCTGCACACCATGGACGACGTCACATCGGTGCAGCATGAAGGCGCGGGGATGTATCGAATCCTGACCGGCAATGGCTCCCGCACAACTACAGAGTTGGTCGAGATGGCGGTCGAGGCCGGGGTTGCGGTGAAGTCGCTCTCGGTGCAGAACACCACGCTGGACGATGTATTCGTGCATTACACCGGCAGGCAGCTCAGAGATGAGCTTCAGAAGGCGTACGCCTTCACCATGCCGCAGCGGCCGGGGTTGCAGCCATGAAGCTCAGGATTGAGCTGATGAAGCACTCGGATTGGATTTTATGAACCGCTCGAGTCGGATTTTATGAATCGGATGATGGCCATTGTCGAGCGCGAAATGCGCAAGTTCTTTCGATCACCGGCGTTAATGCTGGCGTCCATGATTTTTCCGCTCGTCCAGCTCATCATTCTGGGCAACGCCTTTGGCGGAAAGATTCGCGACGCCCGGCTCGCCATTGTCGACGAAGACGGCGGTACGCAAGCATTGCGGGTTCGTGAGGCTTTCGATTCTGTACGCGCCAACATTCGCACCTTCGTCCCGGTGAACTACGACAGCGAAAGGAAGGCCGTGGAAGATGTGCGCAACGGAAAGCTCGAAGGCGCGGTAATCATTCCGCCGCAGTTCTCGAGTCGAGTCTACGAAGAAAATCATCCGCGTATCGCCGTGGTCGTCGACAACAGCGACAACTTCATGAGCTCCGCGATTGAATCGGAGCTCACAGATTTGACCAATGCGCTGAATCAGCCCACGGTCGAGCCCCGCATTCTGCAGCAGACCGCGCTCGATATCGTCGAGATGTATCCCTACATCGAATACATGAAGTATCTGCTCCCGGGTTCGCTGGTGCTGGCCATGTTCGTGTCCGTGATGATCGGCGGCGGGATGCTTTATATCGATGACAAGGCACGGGGCGTGCACGAAGGCTATCTGGTCACGCCCATCACCAAGCTCGAACTGGTGCTGGGGCTCAACCTGGCGGGGGCGATTAAAGCCGTGATGACGGGCGTGATCATCACGGTGATTGGATCGCTGATGGCCGGAGTGAGCACGATTTTCAATCCGGTGACGGTGATCGGGCTCCTCATCATGATTGTGCTGACTGCGCTGGCTTTCAACACGATGATGTTTCTGCTGATGGTGAGAATCGAAGATCCGCTGGTGCCCCGGGCCATGTTTGGAATTCTCAACACGCTGCTGTTTTTCCCCAGCGGTTCGGTTTATCCCGTCCAGGCGTTTCCGCCGTGGTTGAGGGCAATTGCCAAAGTTGACCCTTTCACCTACGCGGTCGACGGATTCAAGTGCCTGCTGCTGAAAGAGACGAACCTGTCGGCGGTCTGGGGCGACATGCTGTACCTGACGATCTTCGCGGCGGTTACTCTCGGGATCGCGATTCCGCTGTTCAAGCGCACGCTGTGATGGGGATTTGGTAATTTGGAAATCTGGTAATTTTGTAATTTAAGGCCAACCGCGTGACGTCAGAAATTACAAAATTACCCGATTACCAAATTACCAATTCTTCCTGGAACTTTTGACTTAGCGGCCGCGTGCCTCAGCAGGTTTCCTCAGCGCGCCATGCGGAAAAGAATCTGGTTCTCAAGGCTCTGGGCGAGTAGTAATATCCGCCTGTGACTGAGCAAATCGGACTTGCCCTACTCGCCATTTCCTCTGTGGCCATTCTTGTCCTCAGCCACTACCTAATCAGAAAACTCGGTCGGAAGATTGGTGGTCAAGTCGGCAGAACCCTTGGGCAGCTACTCCGTCCGGTTTTTACGCTCTATTATCGTCGGAAGGTCGTCAAGCAAATGCAGGCAGATCGAAAAGCAAAGGGCCTACCGCCAATCGAGAATCCGTATACTTAATGCCCTGTGGAAATCATACTGACCCACTACCATTCTTCCTGGAACTTTTGACTTACTGGCTGCGTCCGTTATTCTAGACAGTGATGACCTTACTGGACGCGAAAGAGTACCATCCCGAAAAAGAGCGAAGGCGAAAGACCCGGATTATTGCGGCAATCGTTCTGGTTCTGATTTTGGTGCTGGTCGGCTGGTTCAACCGCTTCTGGCCCCAGAAACGCGTTGCCGAGAAGTTCTTTGCCTCACTGCAAAAGCAGGACTTCGAAACTGCCTACGGCATTTATTTTGCCGATCCCGCGTGGAAGCAGCATCCGCAGAATCACCCGCAGTATCCGTTGAACGAATTTCGCCAGGATTGGGGACCGGGGGGCGAGTGGGGCCTCATCAAGACCTACCAGGTTTACGGCGCCAGCAACTGTCCCGGCGGCGGCACCGGCGTGGTCGTCGACTTGATCGTGAACGACCGCGCGAAACACGCCCAGGTGTACGTGGACAAAACGGATAAGACGATCAGCACGCCGCCCTGCGATTTGGAATTTCGCTAAAGCGATGCAGCACTAGCATCCGAGGTGCTCCAGAGTTTTCGTCAAGGACGCCTCGTCACCGACATTCAGGCAAGTCTTCGACCGGTCAATCTGCCGCATCAGTCCGCACAGAACCTTCCCCGGCCCGATCTCCACGAAGGTCTGCACGCCCTCTGCGATCAGCAGGCGCATGCTCGGATCCCACTTCACCGAACCTGTAACTTGTTTTACCAGCGTGGTGCGCGCCCGCATTTCATCGCTGACCAGGGATGCTTCCACGTTACAAGCCACGGGATACACCGGCCGCTGCATTTTCAGCGCGTTCAAATCCACTTCCAGCCGGTCTTGCGCGGGCTTCATCAGCGAACAGTGGAACGGTGCACTCACTTGCAGCAACTTCGCGCGCTTCGCGCCCCGCTCGTCGGCGAGCTTCGCTCCACGCTCCACTGCCGCGGTGTTTCCTGAAATCACAATCTGTTCCGGCGAATTAATATTCGCGGGCGAGCAGACTTCACCTTGCGCCGCGTCCTGGCACACAGCGACAACCTTTTCCAATTCCATGCCCAGGATCGCCGCCATGGCGCCCACTCCTACCGGGACCGCTTCCTGCATATACTTTCCGCGATTGCGCACGGTGCGCACGGCGTCGGCGAAAGTCAGGGTCCCGGAGGCGACGTGCGCTGAATATTCCCCGAGGCTGTGACCCGCGACAAAGCTCGGCTTGGGGATGCGGCCTTCTAAAACTCTCAAGGCCGCGATGGACACGGTTAGAATTGCCGGCTGCGTGATCTCGGTCAAACGCAGCTGCTCTTCCGGACCTTCAAAACATAACTGCGATAGTTTGTAGCCCAGCGTCTGGTCGGCTTCTTCAAAAGTTTGGCGCGCGATGGGATACTTCTCGGCGAGGTCCTTGCCCATGCCCACCGCCTGCGAGCCCTGGCCGGGGAAAATGAATGCAATCTTTTGTGCTGCGACGCTGGGTAGGTCTTTTGATTCCGTCATCATTTTAATTGTGCGAGAAGTTAGTGAACCGGGACGGCTTCCACCTCTAGCGGCGCAGGGCGAAGCGCCGCCAGTCCTTGCTCGATCGACTGATTAATGCGGCGCTCGGCGAACTCCGCCGCCACCCGCACCGCGTTCTTGATCGCGTTCGAATTGGAAGAGCCGTGGGTGATAATGCATACCCCCTTTACCCCCAGCAGAGGTGCACCGCCGTATTCAGTATGGTCGATGCGCTTCTTGAAATCAGAAAATGCGCTGCGCGAAAGCATGTAGCCGACCTGGCTGGTAATCGTTGCCTTCAGAGATTCTTTCAAGACGGTGCGGACCAGGTTCGCCACGCCTTCAGAAATCTTGAGAGCCACGTTGCCCACGAATCCATCGGCAACGATGACGTCGGCGTGGCCATTGAACAGATCGCGGCCCTCAACATTTCCCACAAAGTTCAAAGGCAGCCGCTTCAACAACTGAAACGACTCGCGCGTCAGTACGTTGCCCTTGGTCTCTTCCTCACCAATCGACAGCAATCCCACGCGCGGCCGTTTCCCGGCCGAAAAATTGGAGCGGGGCATGGTGTTCCCGAACATAGACCGGAAATAAATCTCGCCCATCACGGCAAACTGTTCGAGATTGCGCGGTTTGCAATCCACATTCGCGCCAACGTCCAGCAGGATTGCTGTTGTCCCGGGTGCTGTAGGAAAAACCGCCGCCAGCGCCGGCCGGTCTACGCCGTGCAACGCGCCCAGCACCATCTTTGCCGTAGCCATGGCCGCGCCGGTGTTGCCGGCGGTAACGAAGCCCGCCGCGCGGCCCTCACGCACCAGCCGCAGCCCCACGCGCATGGAAGAGTCGCGCTTGGCGCGCACTGCCTGCACCGCCTTGTCTTCCATGGTGATGACTTCGCTGGCGTGGACGACTTCAATAGGCAGCCGCGCCGCCGAAGGATGCCGATTGAGTTCCGCTTTGATCGTGGCTTCCGGACCCACCAGCAGAACCCGCACACCGTAACTGCGAGCGGCGTGAATTGCGCCTTCGACCTCGGGCCTGGGAGCCCGGTCCGATCCCATCGCATCCAGCGCGATCACGCTAGGCATTGTGGTAGGAAATTAGCTGGCTTCCTCAACGTCAAGAACTTCGCGGCCTTTGTAGTAGCCGCACTTGACGCAAGCGCGATGCGGCATCTTCTTCTCGTGGCAGTTCGGGCACTCCGAGAGCGAGTGGCTCTTCAGGGCGTCATGCGCCCGCCGGGTCGACGTGCGCTTCTGAGAATGTCTTCGTTTCGGATTTGGCATGGTCTAATTAATTCCTCTCGTCAGGGGCCCTCGGCCCCGCATGAATCGATCTCTCGAATGTCCCGGCGTGCCGTTCTTTAATTCGCCAGCTTGCCGCGAATTTCCTTCAACGCCGCCCATCGTGGTTCTTCCACCGCCACTGCGCACGAGCACTGTTCCTGGTTCAGGTTCTTGCCGCAGTGCGGGCACAACCCTTTGCAGTCTTCGCGGCACGTAACCTTCAGCGGAACCGCCAACAGCACCTGCTCGCGTATTACATCGTCGAGCAGAAGTCCTTCTCCCTCATAATAGCTGATCTCGGCTTCCGCATCGGTCACCGACATTTCGTCCCGCCCGGCATCTGCGCCCTGCGGACGGTACAACAGATCAAACTCCCGCTTCACATCCTGCGTAAGCGGCTCCAGACATCGCGCACAGATCAATTCCAAGCTAGTCGCTAAACGACCTTGGATGCGTATGTCCTGTATTATCTTATGCTTGCCGTGATGCTCTTCAACCAGGTCGGCCCGGCCGCTGCTCTCGATCGGCGTCACCTGGCGGTATTCCGGTCCCAGGTCGATCACGCCCGGTTCGAACTTCTCCGCAAACTCTACCGGATGAAGTTCCAAATCTTTGATCTCGAAGAACATCGGACACCTCCGCGCAACCGTCCTGTTACCGCCCCAGGCCCGCGGAAGCACGCCAGGAAGGCGCAAGTACCGCTAGGAGCAAGAGTTAAGAATAAAGGTTGATAGAAAGCAGTGTCAAGGCGGGATAAACTAGGACCGATAAACTACTCTACGGAGGGATTCCTGGGTGGAGGAGATCGTGCCTACAGCTGAAGAGTTAGAAAAGCGCCGCGAATTCTCGGAACTCGTGGCGGAACTCCGTGCCCATCACCCCGACGCGCCCGCTCCCTTGCCCACGACTGAAGAGATGATCCGCGAGGACAGGGATCGTTGACGGAAAACAAGAATCAGTGGTTCGAAAGCCACCCCAATCTGGCCGCAGCTTTAATTACCCTGCTGGGCCTTTTCGCCCGCCTGTGGGCCGCCCATGGAATTTTCCTCAATCCCGACGAAGCCCTTCATTTCCGCCTGGCCAATCAGACTTCGCTCGCTCTTGCCTACCAGGCAAGCCTCACTGCTGCCCATCCTCCGCTGCTTATCTTCCTTCTCTATTACTGGCGCGCGCTCGGCACCTCCGAGCTCTGGTTGCGCCTGCCTTCGGTGCTTGCGGGAGCGGTTTTTTGCTGGATGTTCTACAAATGGTTAAGCAAAGCCGCGGGCAGCCTTGCCGGTTTGATCGGACTTCTCTTCGTCGCATTCCTTCCGCCCATCATCCAGGTAGCGGCGGAACTGAGGCAGTACTCCTTGATGCTGGCTTTCCTGGTCAGCGCTCTGTATTTTCTGGACGAAGCTTTCACAAAAAAATCTACAAGCGCGATGGCTGCCTTTGCGCTGTGCCTTTACGTCGCCATGCTGTTTCACTATTCAGCATTCTGGTTCGCCACCGCGCTCGGCCTGTATGCTCTGTTCCGAATCTTCACGGAACGCCCACCCGCCATCTTGTCGGCAGCTTGGGCACTCAGCCAATTAGGCGGACTGGCTATTGCGGCGTTCCTGTTTAAGACCCATCTTTCAAAACTGGGCGTCGGCGACTCAAGAACTCCGCTGCAAGGCTGGATGAGCGAGTACTATCTCCAGCGATCTTTTTTCGACCGCGCCCACGATAACCCACTGCTGTTCCTGGTGGGCCACACTTTCGGAGTCTTCCAATATTTCTTCGGCCTGCTCGCGGTGGGCGACGTCATGGCCGTCTTGTTCGTCGTCGCGGTCGTGCTCCTGCTGCGCGGGAAAAACTTCGCGGAAAGTCGCACCTCTTCGTGCCGGTTAGGATTATTCTTACTCCTTCCCTTTGCGATCGCCGGCATCGCCAGCCTGGCTCATGTTTATCCCTACGGAGGCACGCGGCACATAGCATTCCTGATTATCCCGGCAGTAGCGGGCGTCAGCGTGGCGCTGGCGTGTTTGGCGTCAGGTAGATGGGACCGCGCACTTACGATCGCAGCCCTCATCATCGTGGCCTGCGTAGCCTTTGGCAAACCACGCCAGCCCAGGATGAACCGAGCCGATCAAAGCCGGAAAAACATGGCGGAGGCAATCGACTTTGTGAGGAAGAATGTTGATCCGTCCAATCTCATCTTCACTGATTATCAGAGCGACTTGATTCTTGGTCACTATCTCTGCCGCGAGCGTCCCATCTGGTTCGACCCGGCTCCCGCGCACTACGAACAATTTTCCTGCGAAGGCTACCGCGTCGCGTCCACGGACTATAAAACCGCATGGATGCTCTGGGGGGACAATTTCCCCAGGGAATGGCAGCGCGTCGTGCAATCCTACAATCTGAAGCCTGGAGATACGGTCTGGATTGTGCAGATGGGATGGGGAATCTTTCTCCCCGAGGACTTGCGCAAGCGCTTCGCAGAGCTTCGCGATCTGCACTTCGACTCGTTCGGCAATAACATCAAAATCTTCAAAATGACGGTAGGCCAGCCGATGCCGCCGGCGACTGAGTAGTCGCAATTCCGGCAAGCACAATCATTTCCCCGCCTGCTGACTCAACCCCAGCGCCCGCAGCGTAACTTCATCCGGAACGTTGCGCCCATCCTTCTTCGTCACCACTCCAAAGCTGCCCGAGTAATCCCACATCGCCCAGCCCATGCCGTGCCGCTCTAGCGCTGTACGTACATCGCGAATCCACGCCGCACGATCCTGTGGGTCGGCATAGTCGCGGTAAACGCCGAACTCGTTGCAAACCACCGGAACTCCGCGCTGCCGGGCCCATTCCGCGACTTGCTTAATCTCCGAGTCAATGCGCGCTGCGTCCCAGTGGTCGTCTCCGTAGCGAGTCACCGCTAGTCGGTCGACCGCATCCGGCACACCCGCCGCCACTTTCGCCGCTGATTCCGGCGACGACGGATAATGCAGTCCCTTCACCCAATGCCAGGAATACGAACTCCAAGTCGCACCCTGGTGGGTGAAGATGTGCGGCTCGTAGAAGTGGAAGTTATAGATCACGTTGGAATCGCGCAGTGGTTCGACGAAAACCAGATCGTCATCGTCCGACCAGCGCCCACCTGCCGCGATCATGGTGTGCTGCGGAGCTCCTTCACGAATCGCCGCGGCCAGCTTGGCTTGCACCCCCGACCAACGGTATCGGTCAGTCATCTCCGGCTCGTTCAAAATCTCAAAAAACACCCGTTCCGCATCCCAAGTCGAGTAATGCCGCGCCAGCACTCGCCAGAAATCAGAGAACTCCTGCACAAAGCTGTCGTCTTTCGCCAGCCGCGCTTTAAATTCGCTGTCGGGATGCAGATCGATCACCACGGCCAGCCCATGATCCAGAATCATCTTCACCGCCGCGTCAAGATATCCCAGAGACTCCGCAGGAATCTCCTCAGGCCGGTGGTTCACCATCATCGGTTCAGGATTAACGCTCAACCGCACGTGGTCGAATCCCATCGCTTTGATCAGCGCGATGTCTTCCGCCGTGGTCCAGCTCTGGAAGTGTTCCCTGGTATATCCGCGCTTGTCATAAACCTGCGCGAACCATCCGCTGGTGTTGATGCCGCGCCGCAGGCGCGCGAGTCGAGACGCAGGCACGGTAGATAAAGACACTGGCTGGATCGAGGGGCTGGATGCAGCCGTCTGCGCCGGCGAGAGACTCAGACCGCCTAGAAACGCTAGAAGGACGGCGCAGCGCAGGATAGGCGTACATTTCATGTCGTCCCTAGCTAAGAATTGGCAGCGCCCGAATGCGTTTCTTCGTTGCGGCATAAATCGCACTGCACAAAGCCGGCGCCAGCGGTGGCACGGAGGGTTCGCCAATTCCCGTCGGCGCCTCGGTGCTGGGCACGGCATACACTTCGACCAGTGGAGCCTCATCCATCCGCAGCGGAGGATAATCGTCGAAATTCCCCTGCACCACCCGTCCTTTCTCGATGGTGATCTTCGCGCGAAGCGCATTCGTCAGACCAAAAACGATCCCGCCCTGAATTTGCTGCTCCAGAATGCTCGGATTCACGACCTGCCCGCAATCCACCACGGCGACGACGCGATGCACTCGCGGCACGTCATTGTCCCTCATGCTGATCTCCACCACCTCGGCAGCGTAAGAAGAAAAGCATCCAAAACAGGCAATCCCGCGAAAGCGCCCCGCCGGCAGAGCATTCTTCCATCCTGCCTTGTCGGCAGCCAGTTGCAGCACGCCACGCATTCGGGCCGTACGCCAAGTCGTGTCGAAGTACTGGATGTTCTGATCCTTCCCCAGCATATGCAGCCGGTACTCCAGCGGATCTTTCCCCGCCGCCGCAGCCAGCTCATCGATAAAGCTTTCGCTAGCGAACCCTGCCTGCAGCGCATACACCGACCGCATCCAGCCTAGCGGCACCGCTGTCTCCGCGGGCACGAACTCCAGCGAAACATTCGGCGGTGCGTAAACGAACGCCGCCTCATCCGGCAGATCAGGATCGACACCGTTTGGTCCCGGCAGTCCCTTCTGCCCGCTGATCGACGGCGCAACGAGCCGATGCGTAAACGCGACCGGCCATCCCGCTCCATCCAGCACCGCGCTCAACTGATGCAAGCTCGCCGGACGGTACGTCGAGAACCTCATATCATCTTCGCGAGTCCAGATCACTTTCACTGGAGTGTTCGCGGCTTTCGACACCAGCGCCACTTCCACCGCATAGTCATACTCCAGCCGCCGTCCGAACCCTCCACCCATCAAGGTGACGTTTACCTTCACCTGATCCGGATCCAATCCCAGTGCCTTCGCAACCTGGTCGCGGCAATCCTGCGGCACCTGAGTCGGAGCCCACACCTCGCACGAGGTTTCTTGAAAACTTGCGGTGCAGTTCCCCGGCTCCATCGGCGCATGCGCCATGAATGGAAGTTGATACTCCGCGGAAATCCGCCGCCCCGTGACTTTCGAGACGTCGCCGACAGAATACAAACTTACGCCCTTCTTCGCCGCAGCCTGCTTCAATGATGCCGTCACCGCTGCAGTGTTCAAGTCTTTGTTCGGACCCGGATCCCAACTCACGTCCAGCACCCGTCGCCCCTCCATCGCGCCCCAGACACTCTCGGCCACTACGGCCACAGCCGCGTCGCTGATCTTGCCCACATAGCTCACGCCGGGAATCTTCTTCGACTCCTTATCGTCAAAACTCAACGCCTTACCACCAATCGTGGGACTCCGCGACAACACCGCGTACTTCATCCCCGGCATTCGGAAGTCGATGCCAAACACAGCTTCGCCTTTCACCTTCGACGGCGTGTCGACGCGCGCCAGCCGCTGCCCAACAATCTTGTAATCCTTGTTCTGCTTCAGCGGCACATCCGTCGGGATCGGCAACGTCGCCGCTTTCTCCACCAGTTCTCCATAGCTGAGCCGCCGCTTGGATTCCCCATGCAAAACGGCGCCCTCCTGCGCCGCACAGCTCGATCGCGGCACGCCCCAAGTCAGCGCCGCCGCCGAAATCAGCATCTCTCTCGCCGCCGCTCCCGCCTTCCGCATCGGATCCCACGTCGTCTTTATGCTCGCGCTTCCGCCCGTGCCCTGATCCCCATAGAGCGTGCTCGCTCCCGCTTGCTCGATCTCGATCTGCTTCCAGTCGGCTTCCAGTTCCTCGGCCAGAATCATGGGCAACGCCGTGCGCACTCCCTGCCCCATCTCCGAGCGCGCGCATACAATTGTGACCTTGTTGTCGGGAGTGATCCGCAGGTAGGCATTCGGCGAAAAAACTTCTTTGCCCGAGCGTCCCGCATGCGGCAGGTAAAAGCCCACCACCAGCCCTGTTCCAGCCGCCACTCCAACCGCAACAAATTCACGGCGATTTAGCGGACTCATCGCGCACCTCCCGTCCCGGCCGCTCGATGAATCGCCTTGCGAATCCGCTCATAGGTCCCGCAGCGGCACAAGTTGCCGTTCATCGCCTGCGTAATCTGCTCGTCGCTCGGATTCGGCGTCTTCGCCAGCAGCGCGGCAGCCGTCATGATCTGTCCCGTCTGGCAGTAGCCGCACTGCGGAACTTCCTCAGCAATCCATGCCTGCTGCAGCACGTGCAGCCCGTTCGCCCCCAGCCCTTCAATGGTGATGATGCTCTTCCCCGCGACCTGCGAAACCGGCGTCGAGCACGACCGAATCGCGGACCCCTCCACGTGCACCGTGCAAGCCCCGCACAGTCCGGCGCCACAACCGAATTTCGTTCCCGTGAGTTCCAGCGTGTCTCGCAACACCCAGAGCAACGGAGTCTCTGGTGAGACGCTTACTTTTTTCTCGTTACCGTTAACGCGCAGCGTGAAGTCGGCCATATGTTTTCCCTGGATCGAATAGCAACCTGGACAATCATCCTACTCAACCAGACGGAAAAGTGGAATGGCGCTCGCGTCGACCACGCGGCGGGCTAAAGTTTCCCGTCTTCGCGCCGATCAAGAATAGAGACATCAAAAGAAAGAGACCTCGCGAACCTGTAGAAGTCGGAGGGTCAGACGATATCGCATCCTTCAGGTGGGCCCGGCAGGCCAAGGCGGAGAAGCCAGAATTGAAAGCTCAGGATCAATCGACTACCGGCTCGGCACCCGGCGTTGTCGGTGCCCGTCACGAGCCCCGCTTCAAACTCGCGGTGGATATCACTATCCGCACCCGCTCCCGCGGTGTCCTGTCGGGCTATACCGTCGATATCAGCGAGTCCGGAATCTCAGCCATGCTGAAGATTGAAGTCCCCTTGGCCGAAATCGTGGAGTTAGGCTTCATGCTTCCCATCGGCCGCGTGAATATTTCTGCGATGGTCCGCCAAAGAGATGCTTTTCGTTACGGCTTCCAGTTCATCGGGTCAGATGCCGCGCAGGACGTGATTCGCTCCACCTGTCGCCAGTTTGCCGTGGAAGAGACTCTTCGCGAGCCCTAAGCGTTTCCTCAAGCCTAGCGCCCAGCCTCTCGACTCATCCTCTCCGCCATGCGATTCCCAATTTCCTTGGCAAATGCCTGAAACGCCGGAATCTCAAACAGTCGCAATCCAATCTCTTCCTGGGGCACATCCCCAGCGTGAGTCGTGCCGCTGTCATCTCGCAGTGCCGTGCTCAGCTTTGCGGCAGTCGCAGTGTCAAAGCTTTCCGTAACGATCACACTGTTATCGTCCCAGTGCTCGACGATCACTGGACCTTCCTCAGTCGTAATCTGCGCCATCGAGACCGGACAACTCCCTCCCGAACAAGCCTGCACCGCCTGCGGCGTCGCGCTGTGATAACGCTGCGACACCGCTCCCGCATAAAAACGCGCAAACCGCTCGGCCGCTTGCGCCGTCTTCCACCGCGAAATGTACAACAGCGCCAGGTCGCCGGTGCTGGCCGACACCTCAGCGGCTTTGTCCTTCCGCCGGAAGGCCACAAACGCGCCGCCCTGCCACCCCGCCGCGAGGTCATCCGCAATCCTGCGTTCGCCATACTGCTTCAATAACGCGCGGACATCCAGTTCGCCAATTCCGCCCGTGTCGTACACGTCATACTGATTGCTCAGCACTGCCTGCATGTCCGGAATGCGCACCGGCGCGAGCTTCTCGCCTTGAATGTAGGTATCCGGCTGCAGCACCTCGTGCGAGTTCCGCGGCGGACGGGTGAACGCCCCGGCGAACGCCATCTTCCTCCCACCCGCGTGCAGCAGCTCGCCTTCAAAAATCAAACCTTGGTTATAAGCAAACGTTCCCGACTCGCGCAGGATCATCGGCGCATCGTGCATCAGCTGGGAATCAATCACTGCCTTCACCGCCGGCTCTTCCATTTGATAAAGCAGCCCCGGAGTGTCTTCCAGACTGCGCCCCACCGGCTTGAGCAGGTAATCCACATACACCACCATCGCCTGACCTTCCACCACAGCCTTGCGCGCAATCGCGCTGTCACCAGCCGCGCTCCCGCTGGCCGCATTGCTCCCGGCTTTCATCCACTTCGCCAGATCATAGTTCTGGTCTTGCAATGCATGCGTGAGTTCGTGCGCCAGAATCGGTTCCTGCCGGTCCGGAGGCACCCAGTTCAGCATCGAAACCGTCTTCGTCTCGTCATCGTAATAAGCCGCGACCTCCTGCCCGGTGGACTTCACCAGAAATTCTTTTAGATTGAAATCCCGCGGCAGGAAGCCGAGCTTTTTCATGCTCAACTCTTGTTGCGCAAATCTCTTGGTGAATTCTTCCTTCGCCATCTTTCCGGCGGCATACTTCTCCACATCAGCCTTGCTCACCAGCCTGCGCTGCACCGCTGCATGCTTCGGCATCCCTGTGTCTTCAGCGGCAAACGCAAAAATTCTGTCCACCGATTCAAACAGCTTCTTGGTGTCCGCGTCCGTCATCTTCACTTCGTCGGTCGTATCTTTGCGCAGCTTTCGCGCCACGTCGCCCAGGCTCTGCCCAGACTCCGCCTGCTGGCCCAACGCGCAAAACGTAAACCATGTCAAAAAGCAGATCGCCAGGAATCCACACCTCTGCCGCAACGTCTTCATGAACCCTCTCAGGGACGAGAATGCACCCAGTCAATTCTCCCTGAGCCCAAGCCGCAACTCACCGCAAAAGCGTGGATTGACCTTACGAAAGTAAGCAAACAGGAGGGGATGGCGGGCGATCAAGGATGGCCGATACGACGGGCTGGAATGTCCCAAACCGTAGCAAATAAGGTTTCAAAGTTTCGAAGGTCTCAAGGTTTCAAAATCGCCGCCGTTTGCTGCGACCTTGAAACCTTGAAACCTCGGAGCCTTGAAACCTCGCTTTTGAATCCTACTTCAGTTCCGTCAGCTTCTGAGTCGCAATCTGCACCGCGACCGGGCTGGCGTTGTCTTTCTTGATCTGCTCGTAAAGGCGCTTGGCGTCGAGCGGCTGGTTGCTGGTCTGGTAAAGTTCCGCCAGTTGCAACTGCGCCGTCACTTTGCTCACTGATACCGTGGGCTGATTGATCAGCTCCTGGTAAAGGGTCACGGCATCTTTAGGGCGGTTGGTGTCGCCATAGAGAGCGGCCAGCGCGAGCTTTGACACCGAAGCCAGCTCTTTGCTGCCGCTTGAAACCACAGCCTTGAGGTTTGTTTCCGCCGCGGCATTGTTGCCCGCAGTCGCAGACGTCACTCCCAGAAAGTAACGCGCCATATCCGCCGTCCGTGTGTGCGGATACTTGTCCACGATCGCCTGGAATTGCTTCATGGCCTTATCCGAGCGCTCTTTCGCCGAGGCGAAGCTGGGAAAATCCGGCTGCTCGGGCGACCCCGCGGGGCGCAGCGGCGTATCGAGAGTGCGCACCCCCAACGACAAATCGAAGCTCGCTTTCTCATCCTGCGCGCTCAGGTAATACCACCCGCCAGCGACCGCCCCGGCGATCACCAGCACGGCGACCACCGCGACCGCAACCGTGCTCCTGTGTTCCACGCTCCAGTGAGCCGTCTTCTCGGCAGCTCCGATGGTGACCCGGCTGAACGCGTCCTGTTTAAGTTGATGGCGAGTCTCTGCGCGCACGACTACCTTCCATTCTCGATTTTCGTGAGTCGATGTCGATGACTCTATATCTCGGTGGGACGAACAACCAGTCTATCAGCCGGAAAACCGCACCGTCAAAGCCGCGTGTTGACTTTGGCAGGCTCACTTCAGCACAAAAACCCTTGTCATTCCGAACCGAGCGCCAAAATGCATTGTCATTCCGAACCGGGCGCCAAGCCCGGTGAGGAACCTGCTTTTCCTTCTGCGTGTCGTTACAGCCGGAGCTACCGCGGAGCCTCTTCCAGCAACCCCTGCTCCAGCTTCTCCTGGCACTCAATGCAATGCCGCGTCCAGGGCACAGCCTCCAGCCGCTTGGCGTTGATCTCCTTGCCGCAGTGGATGCACTCGCCAAAGCTGCCTTCGCGAATCCGCGCCAGCGCTCTCTCCACCATCTGCAGCAGTTGCCGCTCGTTGTTGCTTTGGCTGAACAGAAATTCTTTGGTGTAGGAACTGGCGGCACGATCGGCGATGTCCTGCGCCGTGTCTTCATCGGCGGAGCGGCCGTCAGCCTGCGTGCGCGACACCGTCCGCCGCAAATCCTGCTGCCGCGTCTCCAGCCGTTTCTTGAATGCCTCTAACTTCTTCTTATCCATAAGTTCACTTCTGATAATCCTGCGCCGGCTCCCCGGAGCCGCGTTATAATCCTGCGCCGGCTCCCCGGCGCCGCGCCTGGGGTCAGGGCCAAACAAAAATGATAAGCGCGTCAAACGAGATGCGTCAACCACAGGAGGGCTTGGCGGCGTCCCAAAAAAGCCAGTTAAGACCCCACCGTCCAGGGACTACAATAATTTCATGGAGATTTCGTTTGCACCGGAACTCGAAGCCAAGCTGAACCGAATCGCTTCCCAAACCGGCAAAGGAGAGATCGTGCAAGAGCTGGTCGCCAGCCACCTAGACCACGACGAATGGTTCCGGCAAGAGGTTGGGAAGGGCTGGGGCACCCGGCTCCTAGAAGCCCCGCGATGGAGTCGAGCAGGAGTTTGAACGGAGGGTGGAGTCCATCTGGCGGCGCACTTCCTCGTGCGAAATGGACTTGCCTTGATCCAGGGATGCGAGGCATTTCTCGCGTTCTTTGCGAGAAATGGAGTTCTTGACTTCCTTCAGATCCAAACCGTCGACCGGGCTTGTACGAGCGTGGTTGCTACTTCACCGTCAGCCCAATGCTCGCGCTCTGAGTAAATGATCCACCGGTGGCAGTGACCGTGAAGCGATAACTGCCGGTGACGGCGCCTGACCCCTTGATCAGAGTGAGCGCGGAAGACCCGCTACCCGGTGCGGCCACGCTCCCTGAACTAAAGCTGGCCGTTACTCCCGTGGGCAGCCCAGAGACGGAGAGCGCAACCGCGGCATTAAAGCCTCCCAGAGCCGCGGTCGTCAGCTTGAGCGTGCCGTTCGAGGTTGAGCTGACCGTTGCACTGGTTGCGCTCGGAGCGAACGAAAAGCCCGGAACGTTTACCGCGAGCGTTTGTTTCTGCGATACCCCGCCGCCGGCCGCTGTCACCGTGACCGAATAAGCCTTCGGAGCCACGCTCGACGCCGCCAAGAAGGTCACCCCAGCGGCCCCCGAACCCGGAGCCCCGACCACGCTTGAAGGTAAAACCTGCACGGTCATCCCTGCGGGCAATCCGCTCACGCTGAGCGTAACAGCCGCGTCAAAGCTCGAATTCGCGGTGGTAGTCAGCGTCACGGTCTTCGAGCTTCCCGCAGAGACGCTGATGGAGGTTGCCGAGGACCCCAAAGTAAACGCCGGAGCCGGCGTAACCGTGACCGCAATTGCCATCGACTGCTTTGTAGCCCCGCTCGTCGCTGACAGAGTGGCGGAGTAGACGCCTGCCTTGGCAGCGCTGGTCGCGGTGAGCTTGATCACGCTGCTTCCCAATCCGGGCACAGGCAGAACAGCTGGAGTGAAAGCTGCCGTGACTCCGCTGGGCAATCCCGTCACAGAAAACGCCACCGCAGCGTTAAAGCCTCCGCTGACTGCGACCTTTACGCTGACGCTGTTGTTCGACCCGGCAGTAAGCGAGAGAGAATTCGGCGCCAGAGTCGCTTGAAACGTCGGGACGACGCTGGCATCGCCCCAGTGGCTGACCAGGACCGAGCCGTCGATGGACCCGAGCCCCGTGGCCTGATCGTACCCCGCCGTTGCGTTGAAGCCGGCCTGTCCCGGAACGCTGTTGTTGCCGATCTTGATGTCATGAAAAACGGAGGCTCCGCCGGCTCGCTGCTTACTGGCCAGAGAATAAAACGCGATGTTCGCGTTTCCCTGCCGCACCGCGGTGTTCTGCACCACCAGCGCCATTACGCCGGCAAACGACGGAGAGGCCGCCGACGTGCCGCCAACGACATACAACTCGCCTTCCTGATAGATGATGTAGCCGTCGTGCCCTGCAGCCGTCAGGGCAACGTCTGGGACGTCGCGCTTGCCGTCCGCCGGAGCCCCATTGCCGGTCTGCCATGAAGGCTTGGCATAAACCGTGCTCGCTCCGCCGCCGCTAGCCCACAATCCATAGCCCGGATCACTCGCATTCCACACCACTTCCGGTATATAGCTTAAAGCTGATGCCTGCGTCCCCGCCGCGTTCGAAGGCGCCCAATAGAGCGTAGGGTTCGAAACGTCATTGAGTTCGGTGCCGCCGACGCAGACGCTGTATTGCGTCGAGCAGAGGCCATTGACGGCGCGTCCGTGCGTGGCCGTCGAAGCCGAGGCGGAATCGCACCCGGCGGCGCCGCTGTCTCCCGATGAGACAAACACGGTGATGCCTTCAGCCGCCGCCTGCTGCCACAGGCTGCTGAGAAAGCCGTTTCCAGAAGAGCCGAGTGAAGCCTCGCACAGCCCGAAGCTCGTGCTCATCACTGGCGCAAGGTTGTGGTTGACGATGTATTGCGCGGAAAGATCAACGCCGTCGCTCGAATTCGTCGACTTCGAAACCACAAACTTGATGGTCGCGTTCCTGGCCACCGCACCCGACCACTCCACATCGAGGTCGGCTTCGGTTTCTTCATCTGAATTCCAAATGCCGGGGTCGGTTCCGTTGACGATGATCTGGGGGTCATTGGCGGGCAGGCCAAAAAACGTGCGGAACTGGCGCGCGTCCGCGAGCTTGATGTTGGAACGGGCGACGATGGCGACAGACTGCCCGCTGCCGCTGATGCCCATCTGGTAGAGAGGACCCAGGTCGTAAATGGTGGCGAAGTCTCCCGGAGCAAGGTAGTACGCGCCGCCGGTGCTGAATTCGGGGGATGGTTTCCGGACCAGTCCGTGCATCGCTTCGCTGTGAAAGTCGTGCAGTGAAACCACACCCCCGACCACCTGCGCCAGGGCCGCCGGAATTTCAGGATCCTTCACGTTGGCGTGGTGAACATGATCGCCAATCTTGTATGTGTGAATCGCGGTATGGAACGTCGCCTGAACCTGGGCGGCGGTGCCGCTGAAGATGATGGAGCGGCGGCCGGCCGTGACCTCTTCCACTGCCATGCCGTGACTTTGCAACCAGACTACGATCTGGGCGGCGTCGGATTCGGAGGCACCGAAGCGGTCGCCATACTGCTCGGGCGTGAGCCACTGATGGTAGTAAGGAGAGTCGGGATTGTATTGCGCGTCTACGAACTGATTCAGCGCGTCCTGCTGGGCGGCGTCAGGCAGCAGCGTGAGGAGCATGTGTTCCATAGGAAAGTCGGGCGCGACTGCACCCGCATCGTACTGGGACTGGGCGAGGGGATGCACGTTGCCGCGCAGGGTCACGCGTTGCTCGTCATCGATGAAGCCAGTGATGCGGTCTCTTGCCTGAACGAAAGGTAGTTGGTTCTGTGGAGGATTCGGCGGATCGAGTGGGGGCTGGGCTCGGGCGGGAAGGTCGAGGGAAAGAAGCGGGAAAAGAATGGTGAAGATGAGAGACAGAAATGTGGGACGCTGCAGTAACGCAAACGAACGGGACATTACTTGGGCCTCCGAGGCGAGATGCGGGGTCGTTACTTTTATCGGCGGGGCGAGGGAACACTTGAGGGATCAGCCCAACGTCTCCCGGGGGGTGACGGGAGTCACTTGGGGCGATCTTTAGTGTGGGGAGTTTGAGAGTGGCTTAATGTTCCGACTGGAACATGGTGCTGAATGTTCCAGTTGGAACATATAAGCGGTTTTACCGGAACACTGTGGATAATTCGGAAAACTCGGAAAACCACCTTAAAGCTATAGTTGGTTGGCGGGAAGTGGCTGAGGGGGATTGGGTTGGACAAGTGCCGAAATATCGGCACGAAAAGTGTGGGGCGAAGGGAAGGCGTTGAAAATCGGGTTACGAGGCTGGCAGTGGACGGGGGCGAGTGCTAATTACATAGACTTGGGGGAAATGGGAACGTTCCGTCCAGGATTTCCCCAGACCTTGTCCTGTGGGCCACTGTGCATTCTGACAGTGGACGGGACCGCGTGATGGCCGTAATTTCGGCACTGCGCGGGACTGGGGCCCCCGCGCCGCGAAGTCGTGCCTGCCGCTGTGTATTCATAAACTCCCAGTTCATCATGCGATATCGGCCGTAGCCTTTTTTGCGACGACCGTTGGGGACCCGAGCTCTAGTTCGAGACTGGAGAACCAGGATGCCCGTACAGAGGTTTTCATCTTTCGAGGCTTTCTTTGACGCATTCCGGTTCGCAGATATGCGCCCGATGGTTCTCGGGCCCGCGGGTGAAAATTGGGTGCTCACCAGCCTGGTTCTCAACAATTTAAGCATTCAATGGGGACAGGCAGAGGCCAAAGCAGTCGTCGAGGGAGCTCCGAGGCCTGGCGGCGTCTCGATCTTCCTTCCCACCCGGACACCTGCGGCGTGGTGGTGGAATGGTCGTCAGTGTGATGACCTTTCTCTGCTGGTCGATGTGCCGGGCGCTGATTTCTGCCTGGCCACCGCCAACGCCCCAAGAAGTTGGTGTGGTCTTTATATTCCGAATCAGGTGCTGGAGGAGGCAAACGGAGATGTGACGACCGCTGTCGATTCCAAGCGGGGTTTCTTTCAGGTGCCACGTCAACGGATCACGAGGTTTCGATCAATCGTTGCGCAGCTCGAAGCGGTAGTGCAGGAAGCGCCTTCCGTCTTGGAATCAGCCGCAGGGCAAAGGGCAGCGGGCCAGAAACTGCTGCGAGAGGTCCGCGAGCTGCTGGCTGCGCCGCGCGCGGTCGAACCCACATATGGACGTCATGTGGTACCGCGAAAACAAATCATTCGCATGGCTATGGATTTCGTTGAACAGCACGATTGCGAGTGCCTATCGGTGGAGCAGCTCGCTACTGCGGCCGGTGTGTCTGAGCGAACACTTCGTGATGCGTTTCTGAGGTATTTCGGTGCGCCGCCGGTGCAATATCTAAACCGGAGATCACTCCACCAAATTCGGAAAGCGCTTTTAGCCGCTGATCCCTCGGCGGCCACGGTCACCGAAATTGCGACCCAATTCGGCGTTTGGCAGTTCGGGCGTCTGGCGCGGGATTACCGCTTCCTCTTCGGTGAACTTCCTTCCGAGACTCTGCACCACCTGCATTAAATAGCTTGACCGCGCGCTTACGCACTACAGTCAACGGAGAAGGGCAAGTTCTGCCCTCCGAGTTGGATGTGCGGAGAAATTCTCTCAATTTTGCCGAAAGTGAATAGACGTTTAGCAGCCAACTTGCCTACGCTCTACCCGAGCAAGTTAATTCGCGTGTGATTCGCAGCTAAATCACTGGTGATCGGATCAATGGGGAATACGGAGATGATCAGGCCCGAGGACATTGGGTCGCTTACAGATTTTCAGCGAAATACGCAGACTCACCTGAAAAGACTGAAGCGCAGTGGCCGCCCAGAGTTATTGACGATCAATGGTAAGGCTGAAGTGGTCGTACAGAATGCTTCCGCGTATCAGCGATTGATCGAGTCTCTGGAAAAGCTTAAGCGCGAGTCGGCGGGAAGAATGTGAGCGGGGTCGATCCGGCGAGGACGTGGAACGAGAGAAGCAACGCGGTAACTCAATCAGGATTGATTAAGGAGAAAAATATGAGCACCGAAAACAAAGAAGGGAACGCGCCAATCGCAGACCAAAACGTCAACCCCTACGGCGGGGGGCCGGGCAGCGGCCTGCAGTTCCCGCCATACTACAAGCCGACGCCGTCGGTCCGGAGCCGGATGAATTACTTCCCCGGCAGTGAGCCAATCGGGAAGGATGAGATGCGGATCTCGTTCGTCGGCAGTTGTCCTTTCCCGCCCCGGCGCAACCAGGCTGGCACGTGCATCATGGTCGAACTGGGCAATGGTGACCGCTTCTTCTTCGACTTCGGCCCCGGCTGCGTCAAGAATATCCTCGCGATGGGAGTGCCGGTTCCGAGCATTAACGACATTTTCATTACCCACCTGCACGTCGATCACTATCACGACCTGTCTTATCTGCTCCCATTTTCGGCGTGGGCGGGGCGGTGGAAGCAGCCGCTGCGGGTCACTGGGCCCTCGGGCCGCACACCGGAAATGGGCACGAAGGCCATGGTCACGGGCATGAAGCAGATGCTCAAATGGCACCTGGACGCCTTCGACGCTTGCCCGATCGGAGTCGGCTATGAGGTCGAGGTCAATGAGTTTGACTGGAAGGACGAGAACGGCATCTGTTACGAGAAGAACGGCGTCACCGTTCGTCATTGGCGGCGCTCGCACGTCAAGGACGGCGCCTCGGCCTACCGTCTCGACTGGAACGGCCTTTCGTTCGTGTGGACCGGTGACGGCCGGCCTGACGATCTGACGGCTAAGTATGCCAAGGGGGTCGACGTCTTCGTTACCGAGCTGCAACCCGATCTGGCGCACATTAACCTGCTCAAATATGGGCTGCCCGAATTCCTCTTCAACTACACCGTGGACATCCACCACACCTTGGCTTATGCCACGGGCTACCTCATCAACCAGGTCAGCCCTCGGGTCGGTATGGCCACGCACCTGGCGTTCGATAACGACACGCTCAACGAGCAAACGGCAGATGTTCGCACGCACTGGAAAGGACTTTTCCTGTATGGCGCGCCGGACGTGGTGACCCTCAACGTAACTAAGGATGCGGTCTGGCACCGGGACGCTGTGCTGCCTGGATTCGCAGGTCAGTCCTTGCCGAATCCCACTGTACTATTCGGCGACCCGCTGCCGCTCGACACCGGCATGGGCGTCGTGCCACAACCGAGGCTGCCGCGCGAGCAACAGCAGGAGCAACTTACGCGTGATCTCGAAATCGATCCGCATAAGTACTATCCGCCTGAGCTTTATCGAGAGCCGCTTACGAAACTCCCGAATCCGCAACTGGTCAATCTGCTTGAGATGGCGAAGGCCATGGGACTTGATCTGAGTCAAATGATGAAAAATGCTCCCAAGCCGGGACAGGCGAGTAAGCCGAAAGTAGCCTAGGGTCTCAGGGTGTCCCGCCGCGTTCAGCGCGGCGGGGCTCGGGGACTGCCTTTTGTTGGGAGGAACCTAAACCATGGAAATCACCGACGACAATGGCAAGACGGTTCCGATCACGATCCTGACCGGCTTTCTCGGGGCGGGAAAAACGACGCTGCTGAATCGCATCCTGAGCGGGAATCACGGCCTACGCGTGGGTGTGCTCGTCAACGACTTTGGCTCGATCAATATCGACGCCGAACTCGTCGTTGGAGTGGACAACAATATGATCAGCTTGTCCAACGGCTGCGTCTGCTGCCAGATTCGCGAGGACCTCATCGAATCAGTCGTCTCCCTGCTCGCACGTCCAGAAGCCATCGAATATATCCTGCTGGAAGCCAGTGGCGTCGCCGATCCCGCCGGGATTTTCGCGACATTCACCGATGCTAATCTGCGCGACCGAATCAGGCTGGACAGCGTCGCCTGCGTGGTGGATGCGGACCAGGTTTTCGCGCACCCTGAGTATCCGCCACTGATGGAGTTGAAGCTCCTCCAGGTAGGGTTTGCCGACATGCTCATCCTGAACAAGGTGGACCTTGCGGGTCCCGAGCAAGTCGAGAAGGTCAAGGCTTGGCTCGACGATCATTTCAGCCGTCTTCGCATCGTCGAGACCAATTACTGTGAGGTGCCCTACGAAATCCTCTTGGGCGTGGGGCGCTTCGATCCGGCGCGAGCAGTGCTCAACAGGCATTCCGCTGACGAAAGCTGCACCGGCCCGACATGTCATGACAACCACCATGCGCACGATCATAACGGGGAGAACCACTCGAAGGTTTTCAGCACCTGGAGCTACCAGACGGATCAACCGCTGTCGCTCGAAGCATTGCGTGAAACGATGCGTAAGCTGCCGGGGACTATTTACCGGGCCAAGGGAGTGGTCTATAACGCTGACGCACCGCAGCGCCGAGCCGTGCTGCAAGTGGTCGGCAGGCGTGTGGACATTTCGCTCCAGGAGGAGTGGGGCGAGCGCGTGCCGGGCACGCGGATCGTAGTGATCGGGTCCCCCGGTGGCGTTGACCCGATGATGCTCGGCCACCAGTTCAACATGGCGGTAGCGCCGAATCAGAAAGGCGCGGCGACATTTCCTGCTGGAACTAACGCTGCAGAGTACCGCTGACAACCGTGTCCGCGTCCGTCTCAACGGCCAGCATTTGCTTCCCACAGTCCACAACCACCAGGCTGAAGTGCATTTCGGATTGCCCCTTCGGTGTTATGGTAGCGGTGCCCCTGCAGTCCCTGTCGACCGTGTAAGAACCGGTGACGGGCTCCTCGGCGAACGTTAGAAATGTGCCATCCTCGCTAGCCGCTACGTGTCCGCTTATCACTCCTTCTCCAGAAGGGTTGACCGTTAACTTCAACTCACCGATGAAAGCCACCGCTGTGGCGGACGCCCCTGCGAGGAAAATGCCGGTTGTGGCAAACCCAAGACTACCCTTAACTCCGGCATTGGTGCAGATCGGGGAGCCCTGCTTCAGGGCGAATCCCTCCGAAAAAAGGTGAGCTGCTAGAAACCCTGTTGACGCAACCACAAAGGAGAAGGGGCTTGCCTCCCGTGGGATTACCCGTGCCGGTGCAGTTCGAGGCGACTGCGTATGTTCCGGTGAGGGGTGCGGTGGCAATGACGCCGCCATGGGATGCTGTGGTCTCTCCAGTAAACGTACCTGTGGTTGAGTCAAAGGTGACCTGGCTCACGGCCGCGGTGGCAGGGGCGCCGTTGCTCTCTGTGCCATCGTGCAAAAACCCGTAGGTGCCACTCAGAGAGGCGTTTGAACAAGTCGCCGCCCAGGCAGCGGCACTGAACGTTAAACTGGCCAGAACAATCATTCGAGCGATGCGAAACGTTTTGGAAATCATGGCGCTCTCCTTCCGTTCTCTTTGCTTGCGTTCATTATCTAGCAATGAAGCGAATTTAAGGGCGCCATTTCCGGCGAACGTCGCCGTCAATCGCTGGCGAGCCGAAGTGGCGGCTCCAGCGTTCCGAACACCAACGTTTTGTTCGGAAATGCGACCTGGATTCGTGACGCAAACCTTAGTTGCCCGGGCGTCCATTTCAGTGCCGGTCTTTGTCGCCCTATTCAGGTTCCTTGGGAAGCTGAACGACCCCGTGGATCGCCTGCGGTCCGAAATGATTTGTGGCCTGAGATGGGCCGGCCGGGAGATTCGTAAACAGTAGGGTGACGTTCGAAATCTCGAGGTCCGGGCCGCCGCCGAGGCAGACCTGAAGCGGTACTGGCCCGGTGAATGGAGATCCCCCGTTTCCAGCTACATCCGCCATTCCGTTCACCTCCAGGACCCAAGTGTAGGTAGGGAAGGGAGTGATGCCGGTTGGGCAATCGGTTTGGGGCGGATTCCAAACCAGCGTAGCGCCCTTCATCGTTATGTGGTGCGTGTGCTGGTGCCGGGAGTCAGTGGTGTACCCAGAGCCGGATCCTAAGTCGGAAAACTCCATTGTCAGCGATGCCGAAAAGTCCGCCTTTCCGAACGGTCGGAGGCTCAAGGACCAAGGGCCGCGAAGTTCCCACGGACCGGCCGTCGGGTTGGCTGACAATGGATAGTCATTGATCACGCCGCTGTAGTGCCTGCCTGGCCAATCTTGCGCCGCCGCACTTATCGCTAGCGCGAGCACGAGAACCCACGCTCCTACCGAGCAGAAGAACGTTTTGCTTTGCATAGTTGCCTCCATAAATTTTTGGACACTGGCTTTGTTGGGCGAATCATCTTCAGCGAATCGGCCGCGCCGAAAGCCCCACCAATATCAAAGGCGGGGCGGCTGGCGCAGTTGCATCGCGGCGAGTCTTAGCCCGACGCGCCAGGCACAGACTGGGTGAGCTTGAGGACATTAAGCAAGCAGCAATAGGCGGAACGGCCCATTTGCCGCGCAATGCGGTGTTTTGCAGTTCTCTTTCGGGGCATTACAATCGGGGCGGTTGTCTCCTGACCGCTCACAGGAGGGCGAATGGGCGAACCATTCCCCAACAACGCGCTGTCCGAGACCCCGTCCGAGCGTCGGCTTGATTCGTGGAAGGAGATTGCCACGTACCTGGGCCGGGACGTCACTACCGTCCAGCGCTGGGAGAGGCAGGAGGGAATGCCTGTCCACCGCCATCTGCACCACAAGCGAGGCTCCGTCTATGCCTTGTGTTCCGAACTGGATGCCTGGCGGCAAGGCCGCAAAATTCGTTCCGAAGAAGAACAAGAGCCAGCCCTGGAAGCAGTTGGGGCGGGTGGCCGGCAGACGACTGTGCCGCGCGGACGTCGCTGGCTAATTCTTGGATCCTCAGTGGTGGTGCTGGCGGGATTGGGCGCGTGGTTTGCCGCCAATCGCGCCCGGGCAGCAGTCCAAAATCCACTTTCCGGTGCTCAGTACACAAGGCTTGCCAACGTCAATGGAGCTAAAAGCGACCCCGCTATTTCTCCAGAGGGGAACTTCGCTGCGTTCATCTCTGACCGAAGCGGCAAGTTCGACGTCTGGCTGACTCAAACCAACGGGAACAACCTGACAAACCTTACCCAAGGACGGATCGGGGACGCGCGTGCGCCGCTCCGGGCGGTGGGATTCTCGGGAGACGGATCAGAAGTGTGGAGCGCGGGAACCGAAGGCAGCGCGGGAACAGAAGGCAAGAGGCTGATGCTGTGGCCGCTGATTGGCGGCGCGCCGCACAATTTTCCAGATGAAAAAGCCGCCGAGGTTGCCTGGTCTCCGGATGGCACGCGGCTGGTCTATCACACATGGCAAGCAGGCGATCCGACATTTGTGGCGGACCGCGACGGCGGCAATCGGCACCTGATCCTGCAAAACGAGCCCGGATTACACAACCACTATCAGGTCTGGTCGAAGGATGGGCGCTGGATCTACTTTGCGCGAGGCCGGCCCGCCACGCGTGAGATGGACCTCTGGCGCATTTCGCCGGATGGGGGAGAACCAGAACAAATCACACATCTTAATACTGATATTGCGTACCCGACACCGATCAGCGAGAGGACGGTTCTGTTCGTTGCCCACAGCAAGGACGGGGCCGGCCCATGGTTGTGGGCGTTCGATCTAAAAACACGAACTACCGATCGGGTGAGTTCGGGGCTGGAACAATACGGCGCACTCGCGGCTACAGCGGATGGCCGGCGTCTTGCGGCAAGCGTGGTGAATCCTCAGGTCAACCTGTGGAGCGTCCCGATCACCAGTCACCTTGTTGAAGAACGGGATGTCAAGCCTTTCCAATTACCGACGACCCGATCCCAAGCGCCGCGGTTCGGGGGCGAAACGCTGTTTTACTTGTCTTCGCGAGACGGGGCTGACGGAGTGTGGAGCTACCGCGATGGAAAGGCGGTGGAGATCTGGAAGGGCTCCGAAGGCGCACTGCAGACGCCTCCGGCTGTGTCTGCGGACGGGAGTGGCGTTGCATTTGCACTGAGGCGGGACGGCAAGCAACAGATGCACTTAATGGCGGCGGATGGAACCCTGCTCCGGCCTCTTTCGAGCGATGTTGATGTTCGGGGAACGGCTTGCTGGTCTCCTGACCGCAAATGGATCGTCGTTGCGGGCAGCGACCGCGACGGACTGGGCATATTCAAACTTCCTGCGGACGGGGGATCACCGATTCGGATTGCAACCGGGCGGTACCTCGACCCTGTGTGGTCGCCGCGGGGAGACTTAATTGTATATAGCGGGCCCCAGGTGTTCACGCTCGCGCCGCTGCTGGCCGTGCACCCGGACGGGACGCCGGCGAATCTGCCGGAGATCAAAGTGCAGCGCGAAGGGGAGCGGGCCCGCTTTCTGCCCGATGGCACGGGCCTGGTTTACATGCTGGGAAATACTTTGTCCGAGCAGGACTTCTGGCTGCTCGACCTGGGCACGATGCGCTCGCGGCGGTTGACTCGATTGAGCAGTTCGGCGGTAATGCGGACCTTTGATATCGCACCAGATGGCAGCCGAATTGTATTCGACCGCTTAACCAAAGATTCAGACATACTTCTCATCGACCTTGCGACGGATCAAGGTCGACGATAGTCGGCCACATATTCGTAGCGAGGCAGGCCACGCGTCCTAAAAGCTCCGAAAGCCTTGCCAGAAGCGCGGTTTTCTTCTATCGTAGTAAGGAATGAATTGATCGGCTTGCGTACGGCGGATCCAAAGTTGGGTCCCACCTCTGGCTGGCGCATGGCTTGGGAAACTGATTTCATCGGGCTACCCCTCATTGATGACCCTAAAAACGTTACGGCCTAGGACTTCTTCGCACGCAACAAAGAGAAGCATTTCCTTGGTGAGTGGGCGCGCGTGATACGGTTGCAACAGTTCCCGCGTTGGTCGCCGCTGCCCTGGACGCCATCTCGTTGTGGATTTGCCTGCTTCGCCACTCGCAAACCAGAATTCGGGAGAAGTTAAAATGAGAAAGATGCGATCCCGGCCGTTCAATTGTTGGTCTTTGGTTGTTGGAGTGATCCTTGCAGCGACGTCTTTCGGTTGGGCGCAGAGTCAATCGAGGGCTGTCGTGGTGAAGGCCACGAAGCATGCTTTTGCGCCTCCGCTAAGCCAGATGGAGTCCATTCCTGCGCCGTCAGGGCAGATGAATTCGCTTGACGACGACGATGACAGGTTGCTGATACATGGGCCGCGTGCCACAAGGCCAGTTGCAGATTCGGTGCGTCAGGGATCGGACCAAACAGCCCTAGGCTCAGCTCTTTCCACTCTTTCCACCGATTCGGGACTGAACTTTCTCGGCGTCGGGAACGGCTTTCCTGGTTACAACATTCAAGCGATTGTTCCCGACTCCAACCTGGCCGTGGGACTCACGCAGGTCGTCCAGTTTGTTAACCAGTCCTATGCTGTGTTCGACAAGTCCAGTGGCGCTGTGGCTCTTGGCCCGATCACCGGGGCTACTTTGTGGCAGGCGATGGGGGCGCCTTGTTACGTCAGCGGATCAACGTACGATGACGAAATTGCCCAATTTGACAAGCTGGCGAACCGCTGGGTGATGATGATGCCGGTCTGGAACAATCCCGATCAACTGTGTGTTGCGGTCTCAACCACAGACGACGCCACAAATGCCTCCTGGAATCTCTATGTTTTCCCGACACCCCAAGGCTTTATGCCCGACTATCCAAAGTTGGGGGTTTGGCCCGATGCTTATTACGTGGCTTATAACCAAGGCAGCGATCTTACCTTCGTGGGCGCCGCAGCCTGTGCGTTAGACCGCAGTGCCATGCTCACGGGGGCGGAGGCACCGGCCATGCAGTGCTTCACAAACACGCCCACCTCTTACGGCGTTTTGTTGCCTGGAGATTTGGACGGGACCACTGCGCCTCCGACGGGCTCGCCGGAGTACTTCCTCAATTTCGACGGCAACGACGAATCTCTCGACCTCTGGCAGTTTCACGTGGATTGGGCGACCCCTGCGAATTCCTGGTTCGGGACTTCATCGACGAACTCCAGCCCCACGAATATTTCGGTAGCAAAGTTCACCGAGGCCTGTGGCGAGACCGACGCGGAACTGAACTATACGACCGGCGCCTGCATTCCGCAGACGGGAACCACGCAAACGCTCGACTCCTACGGAGACCGGCTGATGTACCGGCTCGCCTACCGTAATTTTGGAACTTACCAGGCTCTGGTGGTGAACCACACGGTCACTCTGGGGACAAGCAGCAGCCAGACTGGCATTCGCTGGTACGAATTGCAGAACACCGGGACAGGTTTCGGACTGCACCAGCAAGGGACGTATGCCCCGGATTCCAGCTATCGTTGGATGGGCAGCATCGCCATGGACCAAGCTGGTGACATAGCTTTGGGCTATAGTGTTTCCGACTCTACCATGAGCCCTTCGATTCGCTACACCGGCCGCGTTCCCACTGACGCATTGGGTACGATGGAGAGCGAGATCGATATTTTGTCCGCGGCGGGTGTCACGACCGGTTCGCAAACCACTACCTACCGTTGGGCCGACTATAGCGGCATGTCGGTCGACCCGAGCGACGACTGCACTTTCTTTTATACGACGGCATACGTTCCCACCACTGGCAGTACTTGGTCTACAAGAATCGCATCCTTCAGCTTCCCGGGCTGTGCGGGGAGCTTCACGCTGAATTTCTCTCCGAGTTCACTTACCTTGAGCTCTGGCGATCAGGGTACAGTTACGCTGACCGTGACGCCGCAGGGAGGATTCAACTCCACGGTGAGCTTTAGCTGCTCCGGTCTGCCTGCGGGGGCCACTTGCGCCTTTGACCCGCCCCAGGTAACGCCTGCGGGAGCTGCCATCACGACGAAACTGACAGTCTCGGTTGGCGCGCAGTCCGCCTCACGACGGACGCCGAACCCGTTCTTACCTGTGACCGCGATGGCCGCTGCTTTTTGCTTGATCGGCTGGCGCAGAACGCGCAGCTCGCCCTTGCCAATGCTACTCATGCCAATGTTGGCGGCGATGCTTATCGGCATGGGGGCGATGACAGCTTGTGGTGGTGGTGGTAGTAGCAGTACTGGCGGAGGATCAACCCCGGTTACTTCGACGGTAACCGTCACTGCCACGGCGGGCAACATTCAGCAGACCTCGACGTTTTCGCTAACGGTGAACTAGCGTCGTCGCACCTTCCGAACGCTTATCAGTTTCCTCGAAGTGGTTTCCTCAACGTGGTGTGCCCAGTGACTTTGTCAGGATTTCGACGGCCTGGCTGACTTTGGCGAGTTCTTCCGGTGTCAGGATGCAGAGCAGGCCGGCGAGGGACTCGATGCGGCGGTGGCGCGCCTGCTGCAGAAGGTGTGTGCCTTTGGCGGTGGCGCGGATGTGCTTGCGGCGCGCATCGTCAGGATCGCCTGTGATTTCGATCAGGCGGCTGCGCTTTAGTCCGGCGACGATGCGGCTCATGGTGGGCGGCTTGACTTGCTCAGCGGCGGCGAGGGCTCCGAGCGTTTTCGGGCCGGCGAAGACCAGCACGGAGAGAGCGGAAAGTTGCGCCGGGCCGACGCCGGAGGTGACATCCTGCTGACGGACGCGGCGCAGCAGGTGGATGGCGGTGGAGTGCAGGCGGTCGGCGGCGGCGAGGGTCTCGGGACCGGGCGCGGGGTTTTCTGCCTTGGCGTTTTCCGGCTTGACGCTGCCGAGCTGGAAGTTTTTGGGATTGCGTTTATTCAGCTTGACTTTGGCCATCGGATATAGTTAGCTATGCTAACTAATTTAATTCGGGAGGTCAAGGACATGAGCGCAACTGCTACGACCGGAGTGGGAATTACGCGCCTCGGCCAGATCGCCATCAACGCGAAGGACGTGGAACGGGCGACGGGCTTTTATCAGGACAAGCTGGGACTGAAGCTGCTGTTCAAGGCTCCGCCGGGGCTGGCATTCTTTGATTGCGGAGGGGTGCGGCTAATGCTGGACCGGGCGGAAAAGCCGGAGTTCGATCATCCCAGCTCGGTTCTGTATTTTTCTGTGCCCGACATTCAGACGGCTTTCGGGAAACTGAAAGAAAGCGGAGTGCTTTTTGAGGACGAGCCGCACATGATCGCGAAAATGCCGACGCATGAGCTTTGGATGACGTTTTTCCGCGACTCGGAAGGAAACCTGCTGGCGCTGATGAGTGAAGTGGCGCGATAGCCTGGGGAGGGCGATCGCTGTGCCCATCCGTGCGCCCTCCAAGGCGGATTTTCGATTGCCAATGCTTGGTGGGTGATCGAGAATTTGTGAGATGGGCGAATCGCCATGAGGGACGCACCTGCACTTTCAGCGCCGGGTTTTGGCAGTGCCTGGTTTGCGCTTTGCCTGGCGTTTGCGCTGCATATTGTCGATGAGGCGACCACCGGCTTTCTGGCGGTGTACAACCCGACCGTGACAATCCTGCGCGAGCGCTGGAGCGGGTTTCCGATGCCGACGCTCGAGTTTCGAGAGTGGCTGGCGGCGCTGATCGTTGCTTGCGGAGTGCTGTTCTGCCTGACTCCTCTGGCGGAGCGCGGGATGCGCGGTTTGCGGCCGCTGGCCTGGTGGTTCGCCGGGGTCATGTTTTTCAACGGGCTGGGCCATACCCTGTTTTCGATTCTGGGACACACGGTGGCTGCCGTGACCATTCCGCGTCCGGCACCGGGGTTCTATTCCTCTCCGTTCCTGTTCGGAGCTTCGCTGTGGCTGATGTTCCGGCTGCGGCGCACGGGGCGGGTGGATTTTCAATTGCCGACCGGGGATTGAGCATGAATCGAGAAGAATCGGGGAAACCTCAGGGCTGAAGCCCAATTCAAAGTCCGCCCATAACGCCGGCCTTAAGGCCTGCTCCACCCTCGTCGATTCCCGAGTCCGCCTGCCGGGCGACACAGCGCCGGCCCTGTTATCATCGGGGCTGAGTTTCGTGAACAACGTGGAAGACAAGTTTATGGAAGACTTTGTTATGGAAGACATGGAAGACGACGAGGAGCTTCCTTATATTTCGGGTTCAGGAGAAGGACTTATGGAAGAAGGTCCAGCATTGCATGGGAGTGCGCGCCGCAATGAGGATATTGCGCTCGATCTGATGAAATTTGTTGCCATGACGACCGGGTATGGGCGGACCACCTCGTCGGGCGTGGGTTTTCAGGGCACGGGCTCGGCGGCGAAACCGGAGGAGTACGCTACGCATTTGCTGGAGTTGTATGGGAAGTGCCGGGCGGCGGTAGAGGGGAAGAAGTAGGCGGTAATAGAGGGCGTAACCGGCCGCGGACAAGCCCTTCCGTAATCTGCTCGTGTGGTCGAGTAAGGCAGATACTTAGGCTAAGTTATGGCCCTCCCCCAATCGCAGCCCGCTCCGCGGGCCGCGAGAGTGCACTTTACGGAGCGCACTCCAGCGGTCCTTCGACTCGGTGACGGCCGCCGGGTCTCGGGCAAATTGAAGGTCGTTTCCCTGACTGGTGGCCTGCTCTCCGTGCCTCATCCGGTCAACACGGGATCCAGCGCAAAATTAATGTTTCTGACTCCGGCTGGAATGGTGCTGGGCTCGGCGGAAATGCTGAGTCCGCTCTCCTGGGGCCTGCAACCATTTCGCTTCGTTGCGCTTGGCGACGAAGATGAGGACAGGCTCAAGACCATCATTCAACGGTCGATCGAGCAGAATCGCACCAGCCATGTGCAGATTGAAAGGTCTCGAGCCTGGTGAGATTTCGACTAGCACGCCAGAACTGACGGGCGTACAAACAAAAGAACCGCGGCCCGGGAGCCGCGGTTCTTGAATCAGGATACTTGCTTTAGCGGCGGCGCTTCTTCGACTTCTTCGCTTTAGCCTTCGCTTTCTTCTTGGCTTTTTTAGCGGGCTTTTTTGCCGCTCTCTTCTTTTTCGCCGGCTTCTTGGCTGCTTTCTTTTTGGCTGGCTTCTTCGCCGCTTTCTTCTTTTTCTTGGCAGGCTTTTTGGCTGCTTTCTTTTTCGCGGCGGGCTTGCTGCCACCGCCTCCTCCGGCGGGAGCAGCGGGTCGGGGTGCGGGAGGCGGGGGAGCGGGCATCACCGGCTCACTCATGGCTGGTTCCGGCACGCCAGCTTCTTCCTCCTCCTCTTCTTCTTCTTCGAAATCCTCTTCGAGCGACTCGCTGTAGGCGCCGCTGTCGCCGAATTCTTCTTCATCATCACGTCCGTAGAGTGTGGGGTCGTAGAACGTCATTGCTCCTCCTGATATTGTTTGGCCTCCGGGCGCAGGAACGGCTGCGCATGGCTGCCGGGTACGAGAAGTTAAAAGACCACCAGAACTTGTGCTGGAACGGCGGGCGATTATAGCACGACGTTTGCTGCAGACTGCAAGGGCTGGGTGCATCAAGGCCTGCCTATCCTGTTATCACAGGGAGGGGCGGAATGGAAGGAGATTCGGCAGATGGAAACAAAAAAAGGAGGCGAAAGCGGTTGCGGCTCATGGGGTCCCAGGAAACACTTGGAAAGGCAGCGTGGAGGTCCGGCGGGCTACCCAGAGGCGGGATAGCCATCAATTAAAAAGGGCGGGAAGCATCGAGCTTCCCGCCCTCTTTTCCAAATGACTTGCTATTTCTGGGTAAAGGGCAGCCCCGGCAAGGTTTCCGTGTGCTCGGACTGCACAGCGGTTAGCAGGCTCGGCGACAGACCCAGAGCTTTCACGATGGTGGGAGCAATCTGACGCGTTTCCACCTGATTGACAAACGTGGCAGGACGGAAACTGGGGTTGGAGACGATCAGCAGAACGTTCCGGTCGTCGTAGGCAAAGCCGCCATGCTCAGCAACCTTAGCCTTCCCGCCCGTATAGATGACACCAACGTTCGGAGCTATGATGATGTCTGGAGTCCGGGAATCGATGAGCGGATCGTTGAATTGCAGGGCGAGCGCCTGGCCGGCAAAGATTTCTCCCTGTCCGTACAGGCTTTCATTCGCAGCCAGTGTTGTTACCGAGTTCAGGGTCTGGGTTTGATCGGTCAGCCAGAGCATAGAGATATCATCCTCATCCGCTTGCGCAACCGGCAAGCCGGGGCCGACCCCGAGGGGCGAAAGGATTTGGGATGGGGGCTCGTCCAGAGCGTTATCCGCGGGGATGCGCAGCACGCGATTCGGGTCGATCGGTGACTGTCCATGTTTGGCGGATACAATGATCAAGGTCGAATCCAGCAGGCCTCGATGTTTCAACTCTGAAACAAATTGACCTATTGCACCGTCCACGTACTGGATCTCGGCGAGTAAGGAGGCGCTCGGGGTTCCCAGCGGGTCGGTGTAGCCGCCGGTCAGGTTGAGCGATGGCTCTACCAACTTCTCACCCACGCTGACCGCCTGAAAGTTCATGCCGAAAAGGTTCGGCACAGGCGCGTCGGCGCTGCCGTCGTGGTTCTTGCCGTTAATCCAATTCAGCACAGCCTGCACCTTGTACTGGTCATAGCAACGAATGTTCTGGAAACTGTCAGTCCAGGCGTTCGAAGACTTGGCAGCGCCCGGATCTGGAAGCGGATTGCAGCCCTGAACAGAAGGTATGGGCACCGGGATCGAATTGATCTCGGGCGACCACAAATCATTCACGCCATCGCCGCTCGGTCCGTTGGTAAAGTCGTAGGATGGGTGCTTGTCTGACCAGGCAGTGTAGCCTCCCGAATTTCTCACCACATTGAAGATGGTGTTGTCACGAATGAAATCGTGCGGATATACGGGTTTGCAACCGTTGTTTGGATCGCGCGGCAGATAGTTCGGGTTGATTCCGTTGATCCCGGAGCTGCCATTCGGTTTCCCGGAGTGAAGGTCCAGATAGTTGTAGTCAATCTCTTCGTCGAACCCAACCTGTGTCCCCCTTACGCCGGGGCAAAGCTTGGGTCCGCCGACGATACCGTAGGGCGTGGTGTGTGCCGGGGGCGACAGCGCGCGATCGTAGCTGACGTCATAGAAAATCCCCGCTGAGCGGGGCGTCCCGCCGGTGATCTGGGCCACCAGGCCGGGGAAGGAATCGGAAGGCTTCGGAGTCAGGGCCTGCAGGTAATGCACGCCAGTTGACGCGAGTGCAGCTAAATTTGGGCAGTAAGGTTCATTGCCGGAATCCGAAGTACCGCTGCTGCAATTCGCGAAATCCAGCGAGTGCATGCCATCAATGCTGATGAGGAGCACGCGCTTGATCTGGCTACTGCCGGGAGCCTGGGCGAGCGCTGTCGAGGTCGCGAGTAACAGCGCCAATAGCGGCACGACGCCGCGACGACTGCGAGTCAAATTCATTTGGATTTCTCCTGTTGGGATTGAAGTAAAGGCTTGGTCAACCAATAGCAGAGGGAGATGAATGGCAGGTGAGGGTAGGGTTAACCGACGGTGAAAAAGGCGGACGCCTGTGGATTTCTCAGCCGTTCTAAGATCGCAGATCGGTAGCCAGAGACTTACCGGCTGGGTTCGACTACGAGGACCATGCCGGGATGGAGCACAGCGACGTTGCCGTTGCTGCGCTTGAGGGCTGCGACGGTGGTTTTGTAGGTGGTCGCGATTGAGTAGAGGGTTTCGCCACTCTTTACGGTGTGATGGAGAACGGTGGCCTGGCCGGCAGCGGGTTCGCCGGAATCGCTCTCTGAGTTCTCGGGAACCTTGGCGCTCGCGATCTGGGAGGTTTTCCGGGTGTGCGTGGCCGGCTTGGAGGCGGTGTTGGCTGCTTCGGTGTTGGGCGTGACTGGCAGGTGTAGGGCCAGCACTTTTCTTCCGCGCAGACTGTCGCCGCGAGGCAGTCCGTTCCAGCGGCGGACCATCTGAGGGGAAACGCCGAAGTTCTCGGCTACGGTCTCGACTGTGTCTCCCTTGCGGACTCGGTAACGCGTAATCCGGCGGGCGTAGGTGGCAGTGTCGCTGAGCGGGTGCTTGCCGGGCGCGACCGGGATGACGACCTTGGCATCGGCTTCGAGGCCGGGATTTGGCTCGTCGAGGTGGTTGGCGGTGGCAATCGATTTGGCTGTGACGCGATAAGAACGGGCGAGTGAAGCCAGGGTGTCGCCGGGCTGAACCTTGTGATAGCGCCACCAGAGGCGCATGTCGGGCGGGATGGAGGCGATGGCGGTCTGATACTGGTCTTTCGTCCCCTTCGGGAGGTGGAGCACGAAGGATCCTTCTCTCGGTGTGGTTAACCTCAGCAGGCTGGGGTTCAGTTCCTGCAGTTGCGCGGGCGTCGCGTCGACGCACTCGGCTGCCAGATGCAAATCCACGGGATAATTGATGGCTACTTCGTCGTAGGCGATTGGCTCATCCATGGAGACGTCATCGAAACCGTACTGCGACAGATTCTTGCTGACGATGGTCATGGCGAGGATGATGGGAACGTAGTTGCGGGTCTCTTTGGGGAGAACGTTGCGGCGGTAGAGCTCCCAGAAATCGGCGTAGCCGGTTCGTTTGACGGCAGCCTGCACGGTGCCGGGGCCGGAGTTGTAGGCGGCCATGGCGAGATACCAGTCGCCGAACTCGGCATAGAGATCTTTCAGGTGATGGGCGGCGGCTCGAGTGGATTTCTCGGGGTCCTGGCGATCGTCGACCCACATGTTGTGCTGCAGGCCGTAGCCGCGAGCGCGGCTGGCCATGAACTGCCAGATGCCACGGGCGCCGACGCGAGAAACTGCCAGGGGATGAAAGCCTGACTCGGCTTGAGCGAGGTAAATCAGATCCTGCGGGACGCCTTCCTGCTTGAGAATCGAGACCATCATGTCGTGGTATCGGCCGGAGCGGGCGAAGGCGCGCTCGAAGGTGCCGCGGCCACGATTGGAAAAGTAGCTGATGTAGCCGGCGACCTGGTCGGTCATCATGAGCGGCAGATCGGAGTGAGTGGACTTGATCTCAAGTTGCGCCTTTGCCTTTATCTTGGCGTCGGGCGACAGGGTGATGTCGTTGGTTTCATCGATGGGCGCGGGCTCGGCTTTCTGGGTATCGGAGTCAGAGGATAGACCCAGGCTGCCGAGGTCGAGGCGGTTGATGCCTTCGACTACGTGGTCGAATTCCTTTTGCAGACGGTCGTCGGAGCGGATATCGAGGTTGCTTTCGAGCAAGGCATTCAAGGCGCTGTCGAAATCCTGTTTGGCGACGTCGGTCTGGCCTGCCCGGCATGCGTCCAATCCGGCTTGATAGTCCTTCTCGACGCGGGCGATTAGATCAGCCACTTGGTCCGAGGCTGGCGTCGAAGGCCGAGTTTCCGGCTTGGTTTCGGCTGGGGTTGGGGCTTGAGTCTGGACCTGAGTTGGTGCCTGGGGATGGCTCGGAGTGGCCGCCGGCGCGGCGGGCTGGGTCTGCTGCGGCGCTGGTTGCGGAGCCGCGGCTGTGACGGCAGTCAAAGCCGGGGCTGTTTTTGCGGGCAGCAGGGAAGCTGGTTTTTGGGCCGTCTGGCAGGAAGAAACAGATAGAGCCAGAACGGCGAGCAACGCGATCCGTACTTGGAGTTTTGCAACTCGCATATTTCTCTGTGAGATACGGATTGCTCCCTGGGTTAAAGTCCGCCGGATTCTATCAAAAATCGTACCTTCCGGTCGGTCTGGGGTCAACGCCGAAAAAGAAACTCGATGGTTACTTTCGGCACCGGTCAATTCGGTCTCACATGACAGCAGAGTCAGACGCGCCAGTAGTCCGGACGCCAGGTTTGAATTGCTTTTTTGATGTCTGCCGAGGAAAGCTTTTCGGCGAGTGCCCGGTCGGCTAGTTTGGGCACTTCCGCGTCGGAGGCGAAGCGCAGCGCGATGAGTTGGGCTTCGGTCAATTCCGAAATGCGCGAGCGCATCGGCTCGGGCAGAAGCGACGCCAGTCGCAGGCGCTCTTCGAGGCGAATCACACGATCCTGCACCCGGAGCGCGTACAGCCTGACCTTGAAAACGGCGACGCTGGCCGCGGTGAGGAGAACGAAATGCCATCCCGAGTGCAGACTCGGGTGCCACAGGAACTGGACGACCGCGGCGAGCGTGGAAAGCGAGAAGACCGGCAGCACAAAGAGATGGAAGAGCGGATCAAGACGGGCGTGGTTGGCTAGGGTCTGAGGCTTCTTTTCAGCCATGGGGAAGGCTCCTTGCGGTGGAATGGAGAGTGTAGCAGAGGAGCGGTTCTCAGTACCCAGTACCCAGAAAAAACAACACCCAATGCTGCCGCAGGTTTGTTTCGCCCAGGATATTGACAAGCTGTACCCGCAGGGCTTCTGCTTTTCTGAGAACTGAGAACTGAGTCGAGACTGGAATCTTTTGTTGCGGGGAACGAATCCAAGGCAAGCATGAAAGCTATTCAAGTCAAACAAGTTGGCGGGCCGGAAACCATGGAAGTGGTGGATTTGCCGGTGCCGCAGCCGAAGGCGAATGAGGCGGTCGTCAAGCTGGCGGCCTCGGGCGTGAACTTTATCGATTGCTATTTCCGCGAGGGGCGATACAAGGCGCCGCTGCCGTTTGTTCCGGGGCAGGAGGGTGCGGGAGTGGTGACTGCGACCGGCGCGGACGTGAAGCTGGTGAAGGCGGGAGATCGTGTGGCTTGGAGCGGGCTGCTGGGGTCGTATGCGGAATATGAGGCTGTGCCGGCGGACCGTCTGGTGCAGATTCCGCAGGGCGTTAACGATCAGCAGGCGGCTGCGGCGATGCTGCAGGGCATGACGGCGCATTATTTGTCGCACGATAGTTATCCGCTGAAGCGCGGGGAGACGGCGCTGGTGCATGCCGCGGCGGGCGGCGTGGGACTGCTCCTGGTGCAGATGACGCACAATATTGGGGCGCGTGTGATCGCCACGGTTTCTACCGAGGAGAAAGCTAAGCTCGCGCGGGAGGCGGGTGCGGATGAGGTGATCCTCTACACGCAAGCGGATTTCGAAGCGGAAACCAAGCGGCTGACCGGCGGCAAAGGCGTGGATGTGGTTTACGACTCGGTCGGCAAGACTACGTTTGAGAAGGGACTGAACATATTACGGCCACGAGGCATGATGGTTCTGTTCGGTGGGTCTAGTGGGGCGGTACCGCCGTTTGACCCAATCGTTCTGACGCAGAAGGGATCGTTGTTTCTGACCCGGCCTTCGCTCACGAACTACATTGCCACGCGCGAGGAGTTGGTGGCGCGGTCGAGCGCGGTGTTTGGCATGATGGCGGCGGGAAAACTGAAGCTTCGGATCGGGCATACGTATCCGCTGGCGGATGCGGCGCAGGCTCATCGGGATTTGGAAGGACGGAAGACGACGGGGAAGCTGCTGTTGATTCCGTGACACTGCGGGTCGATACTCCCATAGAATTGAGAGTCTCTGCATCGGTATTCCCTAAGGAAAGACCATGAAAGCAATCCGCGTGGAACGGACGGGCGGGCCGGAGGTGATGGAACTGGAGGAGGTTCCGGTTCGGCAGCCGAAGCCTGCCGAAGTGGTGGTGAAGGTGTCGGCTGCGGGAGTGAACGCGATTGATGGCTACTTCCGCGATGGCAGGTTTCGCACGCCGCTGCCGTTTATCCCTGGACAGGAGGGCGCAGGGGTGGTGACCCAGTTGGGCGGGCAGGCCAAGACGGTGAAGGTGGGCGACCGGGTAGCGTGGAGCGGAGTGTTGGGTTCGTATGCGGAGTTTGTGGTGTCGCCGGAGGAGCTCTTGGTGCCCGTGCCCGATGCGATCAGCGATGAACAGGCCGCCGCCGCGATGGTGCACGGCCTGACCGCGCACTACCTGGTAAACGACGCGCACAAGCTGAAGGCGGGCGAGACGGTTCTGGTCCATGCGGCCGCAGGTGGAGTGGGGCTCTTGCTGGTGCAGATGGCGCACGCGATCGGGGCGCGGGTGATCGGAACGGTTTCGAGCGAAGAGAAGGCCCAACTGGCGCGCCAGGCGGGCGCGGATGAGGTGATCGTATTCACCAAGAAGGATTTTGAAGCTGAGGTGAAGCGCCTGACCGACGGCAAGGGCGTCGAAGCGGTGTACGACGGGGTGGGCAAGGCGACCTTTGAGAAGAATCTGAACGTCATGCGGCTGCGGGGAATGCTGGTGATTTATGGAATGTCGAGCGGATCGGTGTTGCCGGTGGATCCGTCGAGGCTGCTCGAGAAAGGGTCGCTCTACATGGCGCGGACGACGCTGGCGCATTTTACTGCCACGCGGGAGGAGTTGCTGGCGCGCACCAGAGCGGTTTTCGGCATGATCGCGGAGGGCAAGCTAAAGCTGCGAATTGCTAAAACGTATTCGCTGGCCGAGGCGGCGGCAGCACACCGGGATATGGAAGCGCGTAAGATCGCGGGCAAGCTGCTGCTGATTCCGTAGGACCCCACAGCTTCAAATCAAACGAAGGTTCGGGAAATCCGCTGCGTAGCGGCTAGCGTCTCGGGTCATCAACCTGTCGGCTTGCAGCGCCGCGTGCGCCGCGATTACGAAATCTGCCGGCAAACGCCTTGGTAAACCTCCGCCGGAGCGTCGTCGGCGGACCGCATAAGCCGCGAAATTAGTTGCAGCTAATCGCCAGACATCTCGTCCAAGGTCGAAATCGACGGCGATGGTCATTTCCTCGAGCAGATTTTCAACGCGCTGCGCATTGCCCGTGGGGATCGCTGAAAGCTCGACGAAAACCGGCGCGCTTACCACCAGCGCTCCCTCAGCGCGAGCTTTCGACAACTGAGCGGCAGTCGCAGTTGCCAACGGCCCTCCCGACCAAAATAGGGATAAGATGTTTGTATCGAGGGCCGTCCTCATTCGTAGTCTTCATCACTTCGCATATCGTCAATCCAAGCCTTAATCCCCTCTTCGCCGCCGGGGAACGGGCCCAGAATTCCGATGTATTTTTCGAAGGGGTTGACTTCCGAGCGGACCGGGCGGATCACGGTGCGATCTTCCTCGACCACAAATTCGACCCGGTCGCCGGGCTGCAGGCCGAGGCGTTTACGGATCCCCTGAGGTACGGTGATCTGGCCTTTGCTGCTGATTGTGCTGGAGTTGTTCATCTTTACCTATGTTCCCTACAGTAAAGATAACAGTCTTTACCCAGGAGGTCAAGGAAGCTTCTGCTATCGCTTTCGGGAATAGTGCTTTGCATAGGATGGAGCCTCCCGGCCAGGATCGAGTCTCGAATCATCGATCGGTGTGCCGGCGACCATCTCCAGGGGAATGACTCCAGCCCAGGTTGGGAACGAATAGTCTTCTTCATCGTCGATAGCCGGGCCGACGCGGACCTTGGCGGAGAATTCTTCGATGGGCAAGCGCAGAACCGAGGTCTGTTTGAGTTCGCTGGCGTTCGGTTGGCGGGTGTCAGCCCAGCGGCCGGGCAGAATGTGTTCGGAAAGAAGGCGCAAGGCCTCGAGCTTTTCCGCGGGGTCATCTACTAGCGTCGCCTTTCCGAGGACCACCACCGAGCGGTAATTCATGGACTGATTGAAGATCGAGCGGGCGAGCACGAGCCCGTCGAGCAGCGTCACAGTGATGCAGACAGGAACGCTTTCCTTTAGCTGGCGCAGCATTCGGCTGGCGGCAGAGCCGTGGATGTAGAGGTTCGCGTCTTTGCGTCCGTAGGAAGTGGGAATCACGAAAGGCTGGCCATCGACGACGAAGCCGACGTGGCAGAAAAAGCCTTCGTCGAGAATGCGGTAAGCGGTTTCGCGATCGTAAACTGCACGATGGGCTTCACGGACCACACGGGTCCGCGGAGTGGGCGTAGGCGGTTGGGACATGGAGAAACGAACTCCGGCAAGCGCCAAGGATGGGTGAAGGGGAAGTGTAACACCTGGGATGGGCCTCGGACCTTGGACCTCGGGCTTCCGTTAAGCGCGGTGCGAAGGCTGGACTCCGTGGATGCAGTAATTTAGGTCACGGAATCCAGACCTCAGCCGGTCCAGTCGATCGAACAAAGAAACCTTACCAGTAGAACTTCAGCGCGAACTGGAACTGGCGCGGATCGTACGCGGCCGTCGCCTGGCCGGCATTGGTAAAGAGCGGGCTGACGGCGGCTACGTTGTAGCGGTTGGCGATGTTGAAAATGTCGGTAATCAATTCCATATTGAAGCGCTCGCCGAAGTAGATGCGCTTGGCGATGCGCAGATCGTTGAACACAGTCCAGGGACTGACGCCAGCGTTGCGGCCCAGGACGCCGTCGAGCGAGATCAGAGTACCGTTGAAGTCGGCGATGCAGGGCTCCTGAAAGACTCCCGTGGGCGAATACTTGGAGTTGACCTGCGGATAACCTAGTGCGGTGCACGCTGGATTGACGGTGATATTGGGACGCCCGGTCAGGGACGATTCCTGGTAGTTGTCGCTGTTGCCGGTGATGATGTTGAAGGGCCGCCCAGAGTTGAAATCGACTAGAGGAGCGACGGTCCAGTTGCTGAAGAACTTAGGGACGAAGCCGCTGCCGCTGAGTTTACCCGACTGGTAGACGGCGCTGAATACGAAGCGGTTGCGCTGATCGAACAGCGAACTGGAACGATCGAGCGCAGGGATGTAACTGTCCTGCGGGGTGAGCGTGGCTTGCAGGTCGGTGGAGTCATCGATGGCGTGCGACCAGGTGTAGGACGCGAGGAATTCGTAATGGTTGCCGAAATGCTTGCGCAGGTTGGCGGTGAAGCCGTGGTAAACGGAACTGCCGTTTGAGTAATTGGCGTCCATGTCGCCGAAGGGGATGCAACCGGTCAGAGTTACGGGATTACAGGCGGTATTGAAGGTACCCACGTTGTAGCCCTCGGACTGCAGGAAACCCATGATCGCCGGTATCAGGCCGACGCAAGCTCCGGCACCATTGGCGGTCAAAGCGTTGGCGATCGACGCGTTTGTACCGCTGGGGCGGAAGAAATTCATGAGGGCAGCGGAAATCCAAGGCTGGCCGGTGGGATTTTTCCCGCAAGGAGTAAATCCCTCCGAGGGGGGGCCACTGCCCACACCCAACACTCCGCCGATGGAGGCATAGGAAAACTGGTCAGTGAGGGCGGTTTGGTAATTTGCTACCAGGAGGTCGCCACGTTGGGCGCTGGCGTTGATGGGGCGGTTCAGATGGCGTCCGCCGTTGAAGTTCCAGGCCAGACTCATGAGGAAACCTTTTCCCAGGTCGCGCTCGATGGTGACGTTGGCCTGCTGGGCATAGGCGAACACAAAGGGCTTTGACTGGGGATATCCGAATGGTTGAAAGAACAGCGGAAAACCTTCCGTTAGGTAGTTCTGATTGAGAAAAAGGGAGTTCGGGAAATTGAGGGAAGTGAACTGCTGCTGATTGGGCAGATACCCAAGGGATGGAAGGAGCGGCGGCGGTCCCGGAGTGCAGGCTGGGTTGTTGACCAAACCCTGGAAGATGGGAATCGCGTTGAGATTGGCGGGATTTCCTGCGCCGGCGCATCCGCCCAGGTCCGGGAAGGCGAGTTGACCGCTGGAGGAACCGTCGGATGCATTCCCCAGGAAATAAAGACCGAGCAGAGGGTGGTCATAGAACATGCCATAGGAGAGGCGCACGACGGTCTTGCCGTCGCCTTTGGGATCCCAGGCCAAGCCGATCCGCGGCTGGATGTTGTTCGTGTCGGCCGGAATGCCCTTCTGCAATCCCAGGAAGTTATATCCGGCTTGAGCGAGAGGAGTCACCGGTTTGAGTGTCGGTGGAATCTCGACGTCGTAGCGCAATCCGTAGTTTATGGTCAAGGTGGGGCGGATTCGCCAGGAGTCCTGCCAGAACGCGGCAATGGCAATGTTATGGAAGGTGTCGCTGGGGCTGCCAAGGCCCTGGACAAAATCGCCGGGTATGCCTGCGCCGTAGGCCTGCACGGCTGAGAGTCCGGGAATGGTTAGACCAGGAACACTGAATCCGACCTCAGCGGCGCTGACGGAGCCGAAGTCATAATTTCCGCCGTAGTTGACGGTGAAGGTGGCAGTGAGCGGAATGTAGTTGAAATCCACGCCGAACTTGGTGCTGTGGCGGCCGATGGTCCAGGAGAAGATGTCGGTGAACTGATAGCGCTGCTCGACGCGCTGAACGTAGGAGTAAGGCTCGCGTCCGAAGTAACCGAAGCCGGGAATATTGATGGCTGGATTTGAGCCCGCGGGAATCGCGGTGTTGTAGTAGTACGAGAGTCCACGGCGCGCGTACTGAAAACTGACTTCATTGATCCGGTTGTTGCCGATGGTCCAGGTGTCTTTCAAGACTCCGGCGATGTCGCGGTAGGTTTGCTCGGAGGTGCGCGAGTAGGCGTTCTGTCCGATGGGCTGATCCTCGCCGCTGCCCTCGAGCCCCGTGACTGTGCTCGGGCTCACGTTCGCCCGCAGGGTCAGTTGATTGCGGTTGCTGAAGTTATGGTCGAGGCGAAGCGAGTAAAGGCTGGTGCCCTCGAAAACCGGGAAGTTGCCCGCTTGTGAACCCAACGATGCGAAAGATGCAGGGAGGCCGGCGCACAGTGGGGCCGCAGTATTGCAGGAAGTAATGAATTGGGCCAGAGGATTCCCGCTGGCGGGAGTGGGAAGGACTCCCAGAGCGACCAATCCCGCGTAGGATGACGGGTAGCTGCCGTTAACCGCCACGCCGGATACCGCGCCCGTAAAGACCGAATATTGTTGTAGCAAAGGAAGGGGCACTCCGGGGGTGCTGAGGAAAGCCGCTTGATCGGGCGTGACCTGGATGTCGAATGTTCCTGGTGGTTGTCCAAAGAAAGGCGAGGCATCGAAGGGCACTAATCCGAAGTTGTTCTGGCCGATATCGGAGAAGCCCGTCTCGTGCCGGCGAGTGATCTCGTAGGAAAAGAAATAGTAGGTTTTGTCTTTCTTGATGGGTCCGCCGAAAGCGATGCCCGCCTGGACGCGCGTGTAGGCAGGATTCGGAACGGTGCTGAACGGGTTGACAGCCTGAATGTTGCGGTTGCGCAGGAAGCCGAAGACGTCTCCGTGAAAGTCGTTCGATCCTGAACGCGTGATGATGTTGACGACACCGCCCGAGGCGCGGCCATATTCCGGGGCGTAGCCATTGGTGATGATCTGGAACTCCTGAACTGCCTCTTGGGAAACGGTGGAACGCACGCCGTCGGTGGAATTGTCGGTATTGTCGGCACCGTCGACGTTGACCACGTTCGAGCGGCCACGCTGGCCGCTCATGTTCAGACCGGACGTGGGCGCGACTCCGATGAACGGGGCGTTGTCGCGCACGACCTGGGAATCGGTCAAAGTGAAGTTGATGTAGTTGCGGCCATTGATCGGCAGATTGTCGATGCGGCGCTGACCGATCGTGTCTGTAGTTGAGGTGCGTGAAGTCTCCACGAGCTCCGCTTGAGAACTGACTTCGACTACTTCACGGCCGGTAGCGAGCGCCAGCGCGACGGGAAGCTCTATCAATCCGCCTACCGTTATGATTACATCCTTAGCCTCGGCTTTGCCGAAGCCGGGTGCTTGCACGGTGACCGTATAACTTGCCGGTGGGAGCAGTCGGGCACTGTAGCCGCCCTGGCCATCGCTGGTGGCGGTGCGTTCCAGGCCCTTGGCAACGTCGCTTACCGTGACCGTGGCGTTGACTACGAGATCTCCCTTAGGGTCCTTCACCGTGACGTAGAGGTCGCCGGTGGCGACGCCGCCCTGGCCGAAGGCGATGGTGGAAAGCAATAGTACGAGCAGGGTGGTGGAGAAGGTCGTCAGGATCTTTATTTTGAACAGGGCACTACGGATCATAGAGTCTCCCTTGACTCCGCCTGCGCGAAAGAGGCGGCAGAAGCAACTCCAACGGTGGTTGATTAAATCACACACAAAACGGGCGCAGGGTGTGGGGGACAGCAGCGCCCCGCTGGTTTTTACACCAGAACGGGTGACGAAAACAAGGCGGGAATGGCCAGGGGTAGTGCGCAAGTTAACCCGGCGGGTCTTAGTGCCGCGCGGACAGACGAACCGGGACGGTGGGATTCTGCAGCCTGCCCAAGAGCATGGCTGCGCCGCTCAGTTGTTCGTAACGGTCGACGACCCGCACGGCGGCGAATCCGGAGTTGGGCCAGGCCAAAGCCAGGTAAATCCGCGCGAGCGCCACGGTGGAGTTGCGACGGAGCAGCAGCGCGTCATTCACAACTTCTTGTGCAGCTCTGAGGACACGCGGATCGCCACTAGCGAGAGCGCTTTCCCCCACGCGTACTAGCACGGCGGCATTGCTGGCCGCGACCTGGACGTAGGCGGCCATGGCGCGCAAGCGCTCCCGGCGGACGACGCGGAACTGGTGGGGCGGCAAGCGGCATCGCAGATAGTCGTCCTCGGCAGGGTTGATCAGATTACGGAACGCTTCAATGTCGATGGGGCGGATGGTCGCGGCCAGGCCAGCATTTTCCCTAGCCTGCAAGCTTCGGGTAACAGCGAGGCGCAAAATAATCCCCAGAGCAAGTACAGCAGCGACGACGAGTACGATGGCCAGATTCATTGTTGTATTAACCGCTCCAGTTCGCGATTCCAGAGCTCGAGGTTGCGCTGGGGTGGCAAAGAATTTTCAGACTTAGAAACATTTTCTTGCGGAACGAGCAGGTAATAAAACCAGATCAGTACGCAAATTTGATAGGTGGCCATTTTTAGGAAAACTAAAAAAATACGATAGTCCGCGGGGAAATTCTCGTTGGCCATCAGCGCCCAAGTGGCAAGATGCACACAAGCCGAGATACCCAACCCGAGCGTGATGCCGAAGGCGGGCCGGCTCCACCGCAACTTGAAGTAGCCTGCAAATACAAAGAGAAACAAAATCAGGCCACACTCGATCAGGTAGATCGTCTGTTCAAGAACGTGCGCGCCGGCGACCACCCAATGAGTTTCTCCCCGCGGCGTGTAAGCGGCAGCTAGGGTGGCCAGAAACACAAGAGCGACGCCGACTCCACGGATGAGCAGTTTGCCGAGCCTGGCCAGCGAAGGATACAGGCCAAACACTCGCTCGAATATTTCGCCAATCAAGGCGAACTTTACGAGAGCCTCAACCAGCAGACCTGCCCAATCAACGCGCCAAAATGTGCCTGGGCTCACGGACGGAAGTACGTCGGCGGCGTAGAGCGTAAGCTGTTCAACGGCGGTCACAAGCGCAAAAATCACGAAGACTGGGAACTGCTGGTGAATCCGGCGTCTCCAAATCAGGTAGGCGAGGGCAAGGAGGAGGACATTGGGCGCAAGCCAAAGGAAATGCCAGAGAGGTGAGTGCGCCTGCAGCATGGCCGTCGCACGCAACTATACCTCGCCCTGCTGCAGGCGACAACAGAGGAGCCAATGGTGTCCGGTTTTCGTAACGCTACTCAGGAATTACGGTTTGCACAGCGTGTTTGGTGGACAACTGGTACCTGTGCCTCCGCCATCGGCATGAGCTATGGTCGGGATTACCAAAGTACTGACGAACATCAGCGCTGCTGCCACCACGAGTAGGGTACGCTTCACGGTTGTTTTCTCCTTGTTTTGGAAAATCGAACCGTGATATTTTCATGACCCCAGCCCGGCGGGATAGATCACGTCAGGCCGATGACTGTTCGGAATTCGTAACAGAACTGGTAACAGAATGACTCTGAAATCAGCGCTGCAGGATCTCCGGAACACCACGCTGGCCGCCGTTTCCGGCTTGCTGGCGAAACTGGCTTATCTAGGCTCTCTGCGTCGTCGGGAGGGTGGATATCTGCACTGGGGCATGGCGCTGGTGCATGGGGAGGAATCGGCGGACCGCGCGCTGAAAGCGGCTCACACCGAGGTATTGTCCACTGTGCTCAGGACGCCGATCGCAGACCTGATGGAAGACTTGCGCGAGTCGAGCCGGGACAACCGGCAAACCGCAGGCGATTACGTCGAAGGCATGCGCGAACAGTTCAGTGAACTCCTACCGTCACCGCAGGACGCGGCTTCCGCCCGCCACCTTAATTCAGTGCTGATTGCGCTTTCGAGTTTGGAGAAGGACTCAAAGAGTGCCACTCCGTCAGCTTCATAGCAATCCCCACGACCTGGCCGATGATCTCGGCTTCCTGGGGATGGCGCAGAACTCGAACCGGAACCGGCGATAAAGGATGGGGCTGCAGAATAAGGTCTTCGCGACGCATGCTGCACCAGCAGCAAGTATGTCCATCGCGCGTTTCCACAAAATAGATGGGGCGTTCGTATTCGGAGCGCCACGAACCTTCCACCACCTTGTTTCTGGTTTCGTCGACCTGAATGAAACTGCCGGGGGGAAGAATTGGGAACATGGTGAAATCCTGGTGGCCGATGTATCCGTAGGTAAAATCGCTGTGGGCGAATTGGGCGAGATAAGCCATCGGCACCAGACCCCACTGCTCCACCATGCGGCCTAGGTTGTTGGTGCGCTGGTAATCGAAGGCAGGATCCATACGGATGGGCATCTGCACCGAGGCGAGTCCGGAAAGAGCTTCGGAGACGTGTGACCGAGGCGGAGAAATCATGCCCAGATCCGTTGCCATGTTGTTCATGTCAACGCCGTACCACGTGAGCAGCTCCCGCAGGTCGCGGCGATAAATTACCGCGAGGGCATAAAGGCGGAAGATGCTGGGCAAGACGCCCTTGGTCTCGATGTCCGACAAACGGCTGGGAGGAATGGAGAATTCCTCGTTGCGATATTTTTCGGCCATGCGCGCGCTGGAAGTCTCGATGTCGCGCATGGTCAAGCCGAGTTTCTCTCGCAGCGTACGAAGACTTTTACCGGCCGGGAGCATGAGACGCCTCCAAGTGCTGGACATCATAACAGGACGCACAGTTTTGTGTCATGAAATGTGCCAAAATTTGATCGCGTGGTGCTTGTTACGAATTCAGAACACGCCGCACCCGCGCCCAGTCGAGGCAAACGCGGATATCGCTTCCGGAAGCCGCGACCCTGCCTGTCGGTCTTGCTGGCGTGAACCCGGCGTGTTTGTTCGGATTTCGTAACACCGTGCAGGGAACTGCCGAGAGGGCTTGCGAGGACCCGGATTGCGGCGCTGGGGTTTCCATCCTGAAATCTGCACTTACTCTCTGACCTCGCTGTTCTAACCCCAACTCCCAGAAGCATTTCAGACTCATGACAATTGTCACGCCGCCGACGTGATGAACCGCACTGGCGCTCTTGCTGCCGCTCCGCGATGATGCAGTTACCGGGGCAGATCAGAATCGATCGCAGATACTCCGGCAAGGTAAGGAAGGCCCATATGATTGGGACTCTCAAGGAAACGCCGAGCATGCTGCGAGCGGACTCCGGCACGGTCGTGGCGAGTCTGGAAGAGGTCAGCAAGAATTATGGAGAAATCCGCGCCCTGCAGAATGTGGATTTCGTTGTGCGCGCCGGGCAAGTGGTCGCGTTGCTCGGACCCAATGGAGCGGGGAAGACAACCGCAGTGAAATTGCTGCTTGGGCTATTGCAACCCAATTCCGGCAAGGCCCGCGTGTTCGGCGGAGATCCCACCAACCCGCAGAATCGCATGCGCACCGGCGCGATGCTGCAGGTAGGGCGCGTGCCGGAAACTTTACGTGTGCGAGAACACATCGACTTGTTCTCCAGCTATTACCCCAAGCCGATGCCTCTCGAAGAAGTTCTGGCCGTGGCTGGCCTGGAAAAATTGCGCGACCGCAAGTTCGGCGATCTTTCGGGCGGGCAGCGGCAGCGAACTCTGTTTGCCCTCGCCATCTGCGGCGATCCCGACCTGCTGTTTCTCGATGAGCCACCGTTGGACTTGATGTGGAATCGCGCCGCGCACTCTGGGAAGAAATCCGCCGTCTGGTTGAGCGCGGGAAAACTGTTCTCCTCACCACGCATTACTTAGAGGAGACCGACGCTCTCGCCGACCGCATTGCCGTCATCAATCAGGGCGAGATTATCGCCCAGGGCACGCCGGCTGAGATCAAAGCGCGGGCCAGTGGCAAACGCATCCGCTGCATCACGGCGCTCAGCGTGGCGAGCTTGCTGCGGATTCCCGGAGTGACCGATGCCAGGCGAGACCGCGAGGCGGTTGAGATCCATGCCGGCGAAGCTGAGCCCGTGGTGCGCGCTTTGCTGACCAGCGACCCTGCGCTCTCGGGGCTCGAGATCGCCAGCGCGGGCCTAGAAGACGCGTTTCTCGCTCTCACCAAGGACAACGGCGAAAACGGAAATCACAGGAACTGATCCACATGTTTATGCCGCACATGCGAACGATCGCGTACGGATCGGTCGGGTAGGAAACGAGGACACGAAGATGAGCACTGCCGCAGCGGTCCTGAGCAACCCGCAGATTGAGCGCTCTCCGAGCCACACCGCCGCCATCTACCTTAAGGAAGCAAAGTATGAGCTTTTAAAGAACCTTCGATTGCGCGTGTATACGGCGTCGGTGATTAGTTTTCCGCTGATGTTCTACGTGTTGTTCGGGCTGGTGTTGAACGCCAAGGGATCGATCGGCAGCACCCACGCTCCAACCTATTTAATCGCCACCTACGGCACATTCGGAGTGATGGGAGCGTCGCTGTTCGGAACTGCATCCGGTCTGGCCTCCGACCGCGGCCTGGGATGGTTGCAAGTGAAGCGCGCCAGCCCCATGCCGCCGTTCGCCTACTTTGTGGCCAAGGTGCTGGTGAGCATGGGCTTCAGCGCCATCGTTGTTTCTCTGTTGCTGATGCTGGGCATCAGTTTCGGCGGAGTGCGAATGCCGTTCGCGGAAATAGCTAAGCTGATCGGAACGCTCGTTGCCGGTTCGATCCCCTTTTCAGCTATGGGACTCGCACTCGGCTATTTCACCGGACCAAACTCCGCTCCTACTGCCATCAACCTGATTTACCTGCCGATGTCGTTCTGCAGCGGCTTGTGGGTGCCCTACATGTTCCTGCCCAAGTTGGTGCGGCAGATTGCGCTGGCGCTGCCTCCTTATCACTTGTCGCAACTGGCGCTGGGAACCGTGGGCGCGGGATTCCAGCAGTCAACCGCAGCGCACTGGGAAGTGTTGCTCGCCTTCACCCTGATCTGCCTGGGCGTAGCGCGAATCGGCTTCCAGCGTGATCAGGGAAAGCTCTACGGATAACGGCGAGGGCATGCTGGAGTTGCCCGGATGAACATGCTTACCGTTTGCTTTAGTTCGGCGGTTCTCAATGAGCGCAGATGCGAAAAAATCGACACTCGGGACCGTGATACTCATCGTTCTCGGGCTGGCGGCGTTCTTCGGCGGAACCAAGTGGCTGGCGCTGCTGATTCCCGCTGCCGTTCTGGTGTGGTACCGCGCGGGCTCAGCATGGCGCACTGGCCGGAATTGAGAGGAAGCGCGACAATGGACTATTCATGCCGTTAATGTTTATGGAATCTAATCCGGAGCCTCACGAAGGGTGCGAGTCTGCTGGTCCCTTGAAACTGAAGCCGTGGGACACGATATTCAAAGACAAAGAGCATGGATGGAGTCCTTTGCTCTGGGTGTTCTATCTCGGCTTCTTTTTCATTTCGCCGATCATGGACCATGCCAGCCCGAAGTTGTGGCTTCTCGATGGCCTCGGGGCTGTTGTGTTTCTTTTCCTGTACTTCGGTCTGTTTGTCCTTCAGAACCCGCGCGGCCTGGTACATATCGCCGGGATGGTACTGCTCGGGCTTCTGTTCCAACCCATCAATGGCGGCGCGTGTACGTTCTTTATCTTCGCGGCGGCAATGTTGCCGTTTTGCGTCGAAAGCCAAGCCGCCGCGATCGCCGGCTTGCTGGCGATTGGAATGGTCGGAGCCATCGAGGGCTTGCTTCTGCATATCGGTGGCTGGACGCTCTTTTACTCTGCCCTCTTCCCCGTCATCATCGGAGCTGGAAATACTTTCTTTGCCGAGCGCAACCGGATGAACCGCAGGCTGCGCAAGGCGAACGACGAAATCGAGCACCTCGCCAAAGTGGCCGAGCGCGAACGCATCGCCCGCGATTTGCATGATGTGCTTGGGCACACGCTCTCGGTCATCATCCTGAAATCAGAGCTCGCCGGAAAGCTCATGGACCGCGATCCGCAGCGTGCCGGCGACGAAATCCGCGAAGTCGAACAGATTTCCCGCCAGGCTTTATCGGAAGTTCGAGACGCCATCCGCGGCTATCGGTCTCGGGGACTGGAAGCCGAACTGGCGCAAGCTAAGTCCACGCTCGAAACCGCCGGTGTCAGAGTTACATACGAAGCAGCCAGAGTTCCGCTGCCTGCGTTGCAGGAAAGTGTGCTCTCCATGGCGGTGAAGGAAGCGGTCACCAATGTGGTGCGCCACGCTCAGGCGCGCAATTGCAGCCTGCGTCTGGAGCGGCAGAATGGCAACTGCTGCCTCGAGATCGAAGATGACGGCCGCGGGGGAGTTCAGAGCGAGGGAAACGGCCTGCGCGGCATGCGCGAACGCGTCGAGATGCTCGGCGGCACGCTCCGCCGCGAGTCTCAGGCCGGCACCAGACTCAGCATCACTCTTCCTCTTAAGGAAGTCGCACCGGAAATCGAGGGCGGCGACAATTGACTCCCGCGTCGAAGGAAGGCCGAAAGACCATACGCGTAGTTCTTGCGGAAGACCAGGGCATGGTGCTCGGCGCCCTAGCCGCGTTGCTTGAGATTGAGGGCGACATCTCCGTGGTGGCTCAGGTACGCAACGGCAAAGAAGCGATCGATGCCGTTCTCGCCCACAAGCCGGACGTCCTTATTACCGACATCGAAATGCCGCTGCTGACCGGACTCGATGCCGCTGCCGAACTCAAACGCCGCCGCACGGGAACCCGCGTCATCATTCTCACGACATTCGCCCGCGCGGGATACCTTCGCCGCGCGATGGAAGCCGGAGCCTTGGGCTACCTGCTGAAAGACATGCGCGCCGAGGAGCTCGCCGAAGCCGTCCGCCGGGTCCAGCAGGGATTGAGGGTAATCCATCCCGACCTCGCGACCGAGGCCTGGGCAGAAATGGACCCGCTGACCGATCGCGAACGGCAGGTCTTGCGCCTGGCGGGTGAAGGCATGCCGAGCGGAGACATCGCCGCCGAACTGGGCCTCTCCGAAGGCACCGTGAGAAATTATCTTTCAGAAGCCATCAGCAAGATGGGGGCCAGCAACCGAGTGGAAGCGTCGCGCATTGCCCGCACCAAAGGTTGGTTGTAGGCAGGGACCGTGTGGGGCGGACACTCCTGTCCGCCTGCGTAAGGCGGGAGAACTCAGCTTTTCCCAAGCACAAATGAAGAAGCCGTAACGGACCGCGTAAATCCCGTCTCAGACTCCACAAATCTCAAGTAGCCGAGCGCTCGATCCCGCTCTCCTCTTTGTGAACAGTCTTCAAAGCCCAAGCCATTCTTGGAGTATTGTGCGCGATCCCAAACTGTCCTGCGGCATTCAGCACGATGATGCCGCCGTGCCCGTTCAATCGTTGCTTTAGATAATTCATTGCTTCCTGCGCGGCCCACTCTGGCAGATTTCCTGCCGCTACGCGATCGGCCGTCCACTTGGCCAGCACCAGCTTCATAATCGGCTCGCCCCAGCCCGTGGTCGAGACCGCTGCGCTCATATTGTCCGCATAGCAACCGCAGCCGATCAGTGACGAATCCCCGAGCCGCCCCGGAGCCTTGTTCAAAGTGCCGCCAGTAGAAGTTGCTGCGGCGATGTTGCCTGCACGATCCAGCGCGACAGCGCCGACTGTATCGTGTGAAATCTCAGGAGCGAACAAGTCGTTCCCATCTTTGGCGTCCCCTGCGGCTTGCTGCTTCTGATACTCGCGCAGCCGTTCTACCTCGCGCGGGATCACCAAGTCTTCGTTCCTGCACAACTCCACGCCGTGCTCAGCCGCAAACTGCTCCGCCCCTTCGCCGACAAAATACACATGCGGACTTTCACTTAAAATCTTCCGTGCCGTCCGTACCGGATTCCGCACTCGCTCCACGCAGCCGACGCCCCCAGACCGCAGCGTAGCTCCGTCCATGATGAGCGCATCCAGTTGAACCTTGCCATCGCGGTTCAGAAAACTTCCACGCCCGGCGTCGAAGGTCTCGTCATCCTCCATCACGACGACCGTTTCCTCAACCGCATCCAGCGCCGCCCCGCCAGCCTGCAGCACCCCCCACCCGGCCCTCAGCGCATTCCGCACTCCAAGCAAGTGCGCCTCTACCATGGCGTCCGGCATGGCCCAAGCACCGCCGTGAACTACGAGTACTGGATCAGTGGGCAAGAGAACTCCTCAGAAAATGACTGGATAGGATAGCAGGAGTGGTGGGGGCAACCTCAAAAGCGGGTGTCGGGTCAGTACTTGCTACCGATTCCCCGGTTGAATCGTCTACACGTTCGAGTCTCAGGATAAATCGCGAGCAGCGGCTGAGGTTACAGCGCAGATGATGACTCGACGAGAGGCAGTTCGACTGCTGACTTCGGCCTCAGCTGGAGCGTGGCTCGGGGCGGCGCAGATCGGTTTCAACTTTTCAATTGCACCAAATGCCTTCGCGGCAAAGGGGCATTCCAGCCCTCCACTTGCGCGCGGAGCCCCTAAGTCGCCCGAACGACTCGCTCTGATTGACGCGTTCAGGAAAAAATCCGAGGGGCTGCAAGACAAGTTCGAGGCGCGCACGCACAAGAGCGACTGGGTAATGCCCTATCGCTTATTCCGGCCGGAAGCAGCTCGCGGAAAAATGCCTTTGGTGGTTTATCTGCATGGCAGCGGCGGGTTGGGCGACGACAACCTCAAACAGCTGGCCTTCGGCAATATTTTTGGTACTCGGGTCTGGTTGCTGCCGGAGAACCAAGAGCAATTCCCCTGCTACGTCTTGGCACCGCAGACTGATCGGGGATGGATCAAATACGATTTTTCGGAACAGCCGGCCAAGGAACTCCCGGGCTTCGGAGACGGGGCACGACTGGCGCTGGAGATTGTCGACGCGTTGCGTCGCGAGTTCGTAATCGATGAGCGCCGTATTTACGTTGCCGGGAACTCGATGGGAGGCGCGGGAGTGTGGAATATCATCGCGAATCGCCCACAGTTTTTCGCCGCAGCAGTGATCTGTTGTGGAGGCGTCTCTCCCGACGGTGGCACTGGGTCAATTGAAACGCCGGTTTGGGACTTCCACGGGGATGCTGACGAGGTCGTTCCTGTGTCCTCATCGCGTGATCGCATCGCGGCAAGACGGAAGGCGGGCGGACACCCGCTCTACACCGAATACGCCGGGGTAGATCACGATGGCGCGACAAGATTGGCGTTCACAGAGCCGGAACTGGTGAAGTGGGTGTTTGCCCAACGGCGCTCCGCGTAGATTTACCGATTGAAATCTGTGTTTGATTCGAGCTTCTTGAACGGTAAGGTCGCGAGACCGCAAAGGAGGAAAAAGACCATGATGAATCGCTGGTTGAATTGCATCGCAGTAGCAGTATTGGCGTCGAGTTGCCTGTTTGCCGAGACACCCGGGCGGGTGCAGACCTTTCCTCTTCGCGATACGACCGGGTTGATCGCGCCGAAGCTCAAGACGGAGGCCGTGGAATATCTGGGACGCAAGTCGGTCCGGCTTACCTTGGAAGGGGACGACCACGACGGCCTCGCTCTGCTGCTGGGAAGCGACTTCCAGGACGGAGTGATCGAGGCGGACATCGCGCTGAAATCGACGATGCCCGCGGGGGTCAGGTTTCCGGGATTCGTTGGGATTGCATTTCGCGCCAGGCCCGACGCCTCACACTACGAATTGTTCTACTTGCGGCCGGGAAACTCGGAGGCTGCGGATCAGGCGATGCGGAATCATGCCGTCCAGTATGCGTCGGAGCCGGACTTCGGATGGTATCGCCTGCGCCGGGAGTGGCCGTCCGTTTATGAGTCTCATGCGGAACTGGCGATGGAGACTTGGACGAAAGTACGGATCGAGGTGGCCGGCCGCTCCGCGAAACTTTATCTGAACGGATCGGCCAAGCCGAGTCTTGTGGTGGATGGTTTGAAGGGCGAGGATTTGCACGGCGCCGTCGGGCTGTGGAGCTTCACCGACGAGGAAGCATATTTTTCCAACGTGCGGATTACTCCGTCCGCGCCGGAGAACCTGAAGAACGGATCTGAAGTTGCCGGCTCATGGGAGATGCGGTATTCAAGCGACGCAGGCAGAATGGACGCGTTGATGGAATTGCACCGCGAAGGAAACAAATTGACGGGGACGTGGTCTGGACCGCTGGGAGAGGGTCGCGCGATAACGGGCACCTGGCGGAACGGCTACGTGGAACTCTCGTTTGCTGGCGAGTGGCCGAAGGAGAGCCAGCAAGGAGCACCGGGTCCGGTCAATGCGTTCCTGAGCGGTTGGATTGACGGCCATGCGGGCAGGGGGCGTATGCGCGTTGAAGGGCGCTCTGATGGGGCTTGGGTGGCGAAGCGGAAAGAGTAAACGTGCTGAATGGTGTTGATGGGATCCGGCCTTTCGGAACCTTCGACGCCGTCAGCCACATTTTTCTGTCCGCAGACGCACCAAAGCCCCGGTAGTCATCCGGGGCTCGCTAGTGATCTTGTTACTGGACACCGCCCGTCATCCTTAATGATAGACCTGCGACATGCAGTGTCAAGCCAATTTACTAAAGTCGAGTGACCGCGGAGGGCGAGGGACTCGAACCCTAATGGCTGACGAAAGCCACTCGACCGCTTGACGGGCGGTGTCCAGTACCCACTGGCAACGCCCTCCAAACACTACCCGCCGAAAATAAGTCTGTTCCCGCACGAATGGGTCGGAACCAGACTACTGGACTAAATTGTTCATGAAGTCCCGAAGCGGGAAATCATCGAGAGTTTTGCGAGAGCGAACCCGACTAAGCAGCTTGGCCTGGCTTGGCGGTAAGCGGCGAATCTTGCGTGCGGGTCCATGTGTAGCGCATGCGGTGGATCACAGTCAGGGTCGAGAGCACTGCGATCACCCACAGCACTGGTGCCATGCGGTTGAAGAGTGCGCCGATGATCACCAGCACCAGGCGCTCCGGACGTTCCATGAAGCCCACGCGGCAGGAGCCAATCAGCGACTCGGCGCGGGCCCGGGTGTAGCTCACCATGATGGCGCTGACCATGACGAAGGCAGTGAGCACGACATAGAAGAAGCGGTCGCCGCGTGCGTAGAAGATGAGCAGGCCAAGGAACTGCGAGGCATCGCTATAGCGGTCGACTACCGAGTCGAAGAATGCGCCGAAACGCGTGACCCGGTTGTTGGCGCGGGCGACAGCTCCATCGACCAGATCAAAGAATCCTGAGCCGATAATCACCAGGCCAGCGTAGAAGAACAAGCGCTGCTGGGTCAGGGCTGTGGCTGAGCCGAACAGAATTGCGGCCCACGTGTTCACAACCAGTCCCATGAACGTAAGCACATTGGGATTGATACGGGAAAGAGCGAGCCACCGGACGATGGTATCGAGCAACACTCCGCAGGCGCGTCCGAAGGCGCTGGTCCAACTGGGCGCCATCAGGCGCCCGCCTTCTCGGGCTCGGCCTCGTCGTGGATGGTGGTCAGGGCCAGGATTTCCAGCTCGCGCTTGCCGTTGGGCGTGATCACGGTGGCCTCGTCGCCTACCTTCTTATTGAGCAGTGCGCGGCCGATGGGAGACGTGGTCGAAATCTTGCCCGCGCCTACGTCAGACTCTTCGCTGGTCACGAGCTTGTATTCGAGCTCTTCATTCTTCGAGCTGTCGTAAACCTTGACGGTGGAACCCAACCCCACTTTATCTTTGGGGATGTTGTTCATGTTGGTGAGCGACAGGTCGGCGAGGCGCTTGCCGAGCTGGCGGAAGCGCGCCTTAACGAACTCCTGGCGCTGCTTGGCCATGTGATATTCGGCGTTCTCGCTGAGGTCGCCGAGAGCCGCGGCCCGCTTGATCTCTTTGGGCAGTTCGTGGACGAGCTCGTGCTCGAGCGCGTCGACTTCTTCCTGCAGTTTCTTTCGAAGTTGATCAGTCATGCATGCGGTACCGCTTGGATGATTATAAACCCGTTGGGAATCTGCCGGGCCCAAGCGGAGTTTCCCGGCAGGAACTATGAGGCTCCCTGCAAGAATGTCTGGTCTGGCGGAGTTTGTCTGGATTGATTTGAGTTTCGTGCTCATTGTGAGGGCATGAAACCGATCAGGGAAGTCCTATTCACGGTGGTGTTGGCGGCGGCACAGCTCTGGGCGCAGGCAAATCCGCAGAAGCCGCTGCACGAGGCGTACGTCTTTGAGAAACAGGGGCAGTTTGACAAAGCCGTCGCCGCAGCCAAAGAGCTTGCTGACTCGGGCCGCCTCAGCGGCGCCGAACTGGGGAGAGCCTGGAACGTGCTGGGGGTGGCCTACACGCAGGAGGGAAAATTGTTGGAGGCGCAGAATGCTTTCGAGCGTTCGCTCCAGATTCTTGGCCGGGAACCGCGATTCGTCGCTGAATATGCCGCAGTCCTGCAGAACTACGGGGAGCTGTATAACGATAGCGGGGAAATGGCGGTTGCGGGGAAGATGTGGAGGAAGGCACGCGACCTACTCCAGCAATCTGGCGACCACGCAGGCATTGCCCGGTCTCTTACCTATCTGGCTGGGTTGGCACTTGCGCAAAACCAGATTGCTGACGCGAGGAAGTACTTGCAGGGCGTAGCCACGGAAATGAAATTGACTCACGACCTGAGCGATGACGATTTGGCCTTCATCTACGAGACACAGGCATGGCACGCGCGGGTCGAGGGAGATCTTTCCGCGGCGGTGGCCGCTTATCGGCGCTCACTGGAACTTTGCAAACGGATCTACGGCGAAGGACATTGGAAGACCGGGTGGGACTCTATGCTCCTGGGCAAGGCCTATGCGCAGTCTGGCGACATCGAGGAGGCGCTGGTCGACATGCGGGACGGGCTTCGAATCCTGGAACAGGCGTTGGGCCGAAAGAATCCGAGATATTTTGCGGCTCAAATTGCTTATGCCGCGGTTCTGGATCGAGCTGGATTGAAGGAACAGGCGGCGCAACTACGGGCGAGAGTGGAGCAGGCTCAGAAAGATTTTTATCGGAGCCAATGTGTGGGCTGTACGATTAACGTGGCGGCTTTTCGATAGGAGGAACCCCGGTGTCTGGTGAAGATCGGAGTCCCGCTGAGGCCGTGCCGGGGCCTCCAAGAACGGCGATCGGCGGCCTTTTTCCGCAAGCTGGAATCGTTCCGATCGCGACCGCCGGCGTGCTGGCTTTGGCCACAACCGTCGAATGCACGTTCTCGCTGGCGTCCTGGTTCCGGGCGCTGCTTTACGGGGCGGTTTTGTGGTTGTGGTGGGCGGGTATAGCTGAGGTTTTATGGCGAGCCGGTAAGCGCTGGCCGTCGGTTTTAAAGGTGTCTGCGGCCAATGCGGGTGTGCAGTTAGTCGTCGCGGCTGCCGTAGCTCTGCTGCATCTGGCGACGTTACAGGTTACGGCACACTGGATCGCGCATTTGGGGTCTGATGTCCAAAGAGAGGTCTACGGCCAACTATCATTCTTCCACCTTGGCCGCATCGGCGTCGAGTTTCTGACTTACGGCCTCGAATGGTTCGCCTGCGCCGCGCTACACACGCAACTGGCCGCGCAACGGGATGCGATGCGGTCACTGCAGCTGGAGCGCCAGCTTTCGAGCGCGCATTTGCGCGCCTTGCAGATGCAGCTGGAGCCACACTTCCTGTTTAATGCGCTGAATGCTGTAGCGGCATTGATGGATCTCGACCGCAAGCAAGAGGCCCTCGATGCTCTGGAGCACCTGAATACCATCCTCAAGACGGGCTTGAAGAGAAACACTCCCAGCAAGATTCCCCTCGCCCAGGAACTGGAGATTGTGGAGAGCTATCTCGCCATCGAACGGGTGCGCTTCGCCGACCGGCTCCGCGTCGATATGAATCTGGATCCTAACGCGCTGGATGGATTGGTTCCTTCCTTTCTTTTGCAACCGATCATAGAGAACGCCATTCGGCATGGCATCGCGCAGTGCGAAAACGATGGGTGCATCCAGACTTCGGCTAAGCGGATTGGCACGCACATGCAATTGGAGGTGCGCGACAACGGGCCGGGTTTGAATGGAAAGTCACACCCCGGGTTCGGGATAGGCCTGAGCAACACTCGAGAAAGGCTCGTCCATTTTTACCAGGACGACTTTGAGCTTCGCGCCAGCCAGCCCACCTCCGGCGGGTTCGAGGTTCTGATCACCATTCCTTACGAGCGGAAAACCCCGTGAAGTTGAGAACGCTGATTGCCGACGACGAGCCTTTGGCCAGGGAGCGGCTGAAGCAGTTGCTCGCGCCGGACCCGGAAATAGAAATCGCCGGGGAGAGCCGGAATGGCAAAGAGGTGGTTGCCACCCTGAAGGAAAGTCAAATTGATTTGCTTTTTCTCGATATTCAGATGCCCGGCAGCAGCGGTTTCGATGTCATTGAAAACGTCGGCCTACGGAATATGCCGCTGACGATCTTTGTAACCGCTCACAGCGAATTCGCCGTTGAAGCATTTGCTGTACATGCCTTGCACTATCTCGTAAAGCCGGTAGGGCGGGAGCGCCTCGAAGAGGCGGTGTCGCGAGTGAAGGAGAGGGTTCGGCTGCGAGAGACTTTTGCCGCACGCCAGGAAATCTACTCCGTCCTGGAAGCTCTGCAAGGGCCGGCGGCGAGGCCGAGCTATCCGGAACGGCTTCTGGCGAAGAATGGGAACAAGGATTCAGTTGTACCCGTAAGCGATATCGAGTGGATCGAAGCAGCGGACTATTATGTGTGCCTGCACGCGGGAGGCAAGAAACATTTGCTGCGAGAAAGCATAAAAGCTCTTGACGCGAGGCTGGACCCCAGCAAGTTCGTGCGGCTGCATCGATCCGCGATTGTCAATATCGAACACGTACGCGAGATTCATCGCGATGGCCGAGCTGAGGGATGGGTCCTTCTTACCACCGGCGAGCGAGTTCGCATGAATCGGGCTGGCTGGCAGAAGTTGATTGCCTTGAATAGCCGCTGACAAGGCGTATCGCTGCGCTCGGCTGGACAGCCGAGGCGGCTATCCCTCTGGCTGTTTCCTTGCGGGGTTGGAGCTTGAATCAAGCCTGAAATTCGCTGGCTTCGGGGAAGCGCAATTTGCACTTGGCCAGGGCCAGGGCCAGGAGTTCCTCTACCTTCGTCTCTTCGCAGTTGCGGGACATGGCGAGTTCGCTGACCAGGAGGTAGCGGGCGCGTTCGAGCATCTTCTTTTCGCGGAAGGATAGGGGTTTGGCCTGGTGAAGGGCGATCAGGCTCTTGAGGACTCCGGCTACTTCGAAGAGGGAGCCGGTGCGCATGCGGTCGGAGTTTTCCTTGAAGCGGTCTTTCCAGTCGGCAGTGCTGAGGTCTTCGCCGATGGAGAGAAAATCGAGGATTTTCTGCACTTCGCCGTTGCGGACGACGCGGCGAATACCTACGCTGCCCACGTTGTTGCAGGGCACCATGACCTTGAGGCTGCTGGCTTTAATGTTGAGAAGATAGAACTTTTCGATCGTGGTGCCGATGGAACGGCTGCTGATCTGTTCGATGACGCCGACCCCGTGGTTGGGGTACACGACCTTGTCGCCAATGTGAAAATTCAGGTCCGCACCACTCATAAAAGGCACCCGGGAAGGAGTTAGGGTCTAGTGGGGAAGCAAACGTTGTCGTTACTGTAAACAGGGTACGCTGAAACCGGGCGAAAGGCAAGATTGGTGCGGGGTTGGGGCGTTCTGGCGGTATTTGATGACTCGAGTCAGTGTCGTAAGTGATTGTTGCTGGATGGGTTACAGGCTCGAAACGTGACGTTCCGAGGAGATTACAGCAAAGCCGGGCTGCAGCTGACGGACAGCCGGGGCGCAGCGCCCACATCGGCTCCTGGGCTGGAAGGGGGGCTTATAATCGCGGGGTGAGTTCGGAAAAGGGAAAATCAGATCGGCCGGCGGGGCGGGTCCTGGGGCTGGACGTGGGATCGAGAAGGATTGGGATTGCCGTTTCGGACCCCCTAGGGATTACGGCGCAGGGACTTGAGACTTTACAACGCCGAAACAAGCGCCATGATCTGGCGGCGCTGGAACGGGTGATTCGGGAGTACGCCGTGCGGGAGATCGTGGTCGGCCTGCCGCTACGCATGAGTGGCGCGGAGGGGACGCAGTCGGAGAAGATGCAGGAGTTTGCGGAGGAACTCAGGAAGCGGTTCCGGCTGCCGGTGCACTTGTGGGACGAGCGGCTGACCTCGGCAGAAGCGAACCGGCTGCTACGGGAGACGGAGCTGTCGATCGAAAAGCGGGCCAAGGCCGTGGACCGGATGGCAGCAATTTTGATTCTGCAGGGGTGGATGCAGGGTCAGGGGATCCGCTAAAGCGACTGCTACTCATATCTTGAGGAATATCTTCTTGTTATTCATTAGCCAGATCGGGAACAGGCACAGCAAGACGAAAGCCAAGGAGAACAGAAGCGAGGCAAAGCTCGGGCTTCCCAGTGGGGCAAAGAAATGCAGAAAGAGGTAATTCTGTCCGTTCACAATCTTACCGTTGAGCCGGGTGCTAAAAGCATACAGCGCGACAGCGAAGAGCCAGGCAATTGAGTAGGCCGCGATCGCATTCCTTCCGAAGATAAGGAGAGGCTTGGTCCAGGCTCCGCGCCATCGTTTAATGTCGGCGGCCCAATAGCAGAGGGCAAGGCAAACCAGGGCGAACCCGGCGGTGAAGAGCACATAGGAACTGGTCCAAAGTTTCTTGTTGATTGGAAACCATATGCCCCAGGTTTTGCCAAGAATCAATCCAATCACGCCGAAGACCAACATGCCGAGGGCTTTGTTCTGAGGGCTGCGTTGGGATCGCAGCCATTCGCCGGTAAAGACTCCCAGCAGCGCTGTCGCGATTGCCGGCAGCGTACTCAACAATCCTTCCGGATCGCGGGTGATCTCATAGAGACCGCTACGGCTCCCCCAGAGATTAATCAAGAACTTGCGATCCAGATACGCCCCCAGATTCGCGTCGGGGTGAAGGAACGGTATGTCTCGACCGGGAACTCCTAAGCCCGGCACCGGCACGAAGCACATCAGGACCCAGTAGCCGATCAGCAGGGCCGCAACGATGAAGGCCCGAGTTCGCGGCCGTACATAAAGGAACAGGATGGACGCCGCAAGGTAACAGATGCCGATGCGCTGCAGGACTCCGGGGATACGAAGCCCACTCGACGTGGCCAGCGCCACAAACCAGTTCATCCCTAATCCGATGGCAAAGATGATGACCGCGCGGCGGAAGGTATGGCGCAAGAGCGAGGTTCTCGAATCACCCTTGCTGAGTCGGGACTCGGAGGAGAACACCAACGAGACTCCGACGATAAAGAGAAAGAAGGGGAAGATGAGATCGGTGGGAGTCCAGCCGTTCCACTCGGCATGTTCCAGGGGCCAGTAGGCGTGGTCGTTTCCGGGATTATTGACCAGGATCATAGCGGCGATGGTGGCGCCACGGAACAGATCGAGAGAAGTGAGGCGGGTCGACACGCCGTCAGAGGAAGCGGTCATTGGCACCGGTGGCGTCTGGGTCGAGGCAAGGGTCAACGGAGCTGCCATTTGGCCTCCAGCGGCGCAGAGTCGGCGATAAGGTCGGAATTGTACTACGCCGTTTGTTCCGGTCCCGCTCCAGAATGAGCGGGTCACTCAGCCATCAGCTTGTTCAGGACGCAGAGCTACTTCGCGCGCATGGCGCGGCGGTAGGAGTCTACATTCTTGTTGTGTTCTTCCATGGTGCGGGCGAAACGGTGGTGGCCTTGCGCATCCGCGACGAAGAAGTAGTAGTCGCTCTGCGCGGGATGCATCGCGGCTTCCAGAGCACTTTTGCCGGGATTGCCGATGGGGCCGGGCGGAAGGCCGGTCTGCTTGTAAGTGTTGTAGGGCGAGTCGAAACGCATGTCGTCGTGATGGAGGGCTCCCGCGTAGGTTCCGGCCAAGAGTTCGGCATAAATGATGCTGGGGTCGGCGTCGAGCGCAATCTTCTTTTCGAGACGGTTGTAGTAGACGCTGGCCACGAGCGGGCGCTCCTCGGCGACGGCTGTTTCTTTTTCGATGATCGATGCCATGATCACGGTGCGTTCGAGATCATTTGGCGCCGCGTTAGGATCGCGAAAGCCGGCGTGGATTTCAACCTCTATATGAGGCGAGTCTGGCGATGCGATGGCACCGCCCTCGGGACCTTGAATCAATCCAATCTGATGGGCGACCTGACGGAACTGCCTGACCATGGCTGCCGCCATCTCTTGCATGGTCTGCATTCGACTGAACTGATAGGTGTCAGGGAAAAGGTAGCCCTCGAGCGAAGGCGCGCTGGGCGCGAGATCGGCGATCAGCGCGGTGTCGGATTGCGCCACTTTCAGGAAGTCCTCGGCGGGGCCGAGTCCGGCAGCCTCGATGGCGCGTGCGATGTCGAACATCGTGAAGCCTTCGGGAACGACGACTGTGTGGAAATAAACGTCGCCGCGCCTCAGCCGTTTCTGGAGGTCGATGATGTTTGCCGGCTTCTCGAAGAGATATTCTCCGGCCTTGAGCGTGCGGTGGCGGTGAAAGTAGTGCCAGAGGATGAATGCTTCCTCGCTGCGAATCACTCCAGCGGACTTGAGTTCGGAGGCGATGCGGTGCGTGGAATAGCCGGGGCGCAGCATCACGAAGGTCTTCCCCGGAGGTTCGACCGGAGTCAGCAGAGCCCAGACGAACCAGCCCGCTGAGGCGAGCAAGGCAATGAAGAGGAGCCAGAAGATCTTACGGGCGATTTTAGGCACGATGGCGACAGTTTAGATGATGATGGAAAGAGTGCGTAGCTGACTTTAGTAAGATTCGAAAGTTAAGATTCGAGAGTTAAGATTCGAACCAGGGAATGAACCAGCTAAGTCCTGCTCCCCCTGCGATTTTGGCGTCCTTGCTGGTTTTGCAACCTTTCCGGCGGGGTATACTCAAATGTTCTAGGAGTCATCAGACCCTTCATGAGACGCAGCTCGCCCTTTTGGGCTTTGGCCTTGGTGCTCGCGGTACTGCCCACGACGGGCTGTCTGTTCCGGACGCGGCCGGTAGAGGAAACGTACTCCAAGACCCCGCTGCAGGAAACGACCCAAGCCGGGTTGATCGACAGCATCAACCAGCAGGCGGAGAAGATCCAGTCGCTGAAGGCGACGGTGGACATCGACACATCCGTGGGTGGTGCGAAGAAGGGCCATCAAACCGACTACAAAGAGATTCGCGGATATGTGCTGGCGCGCAAACCGGCGATGCTGCACATGATCGGGCTGCTGCCGATCGTGCGGACTACTGCCTTTGACATGGTGAGCAACGGGCAGGACTTCAAGCTGTGGATTCCGCCGAGGAATCGTTTTGTAACGGGACGAAACGACGTGCAGACCCATAACGCGGACCAGCCCATGGAAAGCATCCGGCCGCAAGACATTTACGAGGCGCTGCTGATCCGGGCTATCGATCCTGAGAATGAGATTGCGGTGCTGGAGAATAGCAACGAGATTCTGCATGACTCCAAGGGGCGGCGGGTTCTGCAGGAAGACTACGAACTGGTGGTAATTCGAAAGGGCGACCAGGGTTGGGCGCTGTCGCGCAAGATTGTTTTCAGCCGGACCGACCTGCGACCGCATCGCCAGTACATCTATGACCAGCAGGGCAAATTGGTGACGGACGCCCGCTACGCCAACTATAAGGATAACGATGGCGTCAGCTTTCCCTCGCGCATCGAGTTTTCCCGGCCCCAGGAAGAGTACGACATCACCCTTAATATCTTGAAGCTGGAACTCAATACGCCCCTGCGGGATGACCAGTTCGCGCTGGAGCAGCCGCCAGGGGCGGAGGTGGTGCACCTGGATCAGCCGCAACCGCAGTCGAGCGCGGTGATGCCGCCGGCAAGCAGGAATTAGCGGTTGGTTTTGACGCTTCACAACAGCCGTAATCTTCATTTATTGTCATCTCGAGCGAAGCGAGGGACCCTGGTGTTTGCCTGAGGCGGCGTGGATGACGCAAGCAGAAACCAAGGTCCCTCGCTGCGCTCAGGATGACAATGCAGTTGGAGTTTGTCAGAACACTCCTTATGAACAAGATGGTTATCGCCAACCTGGTACACCGGCCGTTGCGGTCGCTGATCAGCGTCAGCGCGGTTGCCCTGGAAGTCATTCTTATCCTGCTGATCGTCTCTTTCTTTTACGGCCAATTGAACGGATCGAAGGCGAGCCAGGTGGGAGTTGGGGCTGATGTGATGGTGCAGACGCCCGGGGCGACAGGGCTGATAGGGGTGACAGGAGCGCCCGTGCCAGTGAAGGTCGGTGACAAGCTGCGGCAGTTGCCGCATGTGGCGGTCGCCGCGCCCGTGATCTGGGAGTTAACCACCAAGCCTACGCTGGAAATCATTTACGGCATCGATATCGACAGCTACAACAGCATCCCTCCCACGTTTCGCTTTCTTTCCGGCGGTCCTTTTCAGGGGCCTTACGAGGTCATCGTCGACGACTATTTTGCTGGCTCGAAGAAGGTGAAGGTAGGCGACTCGATTGAGATATTGAGCCATCAATTCCGCATTAGCGGGATTGTGGAGCATGGAAAAGGCGCGCGCAAATTCATGCCGATTGCGACCATGCAGGACTTGATCGGAGCTCCCGGCCACTGCTCGGTTTTCTATATCAAGCTGGACGATCCTCGTTACGTAGACGCAGTCGTCGAGGAGATTCGGCAAGTCCCGGGCATGGAGAATTACTCGGTGCGCTCCATGCAGGAATATTTATCGATGATGACGCCGGAGAATTTGCCGGGTTTTGCGACGGCGATTCGCATTGTGATCGCGATTTCGATGATCATCGGATTCCTGGTGATTTTTCAGTCCATGTACACGGCGGTGATGGAACGAACCCGCGAGATTGGCATTTTGAAGGCCCTGGGCGCGTCGAAGTCCTATATCGTGAGCGCCGTGCTCAGGGAAAGCGCAGTGTTGGCGATTGCCGGGATTGTAGTGGGGACGAGCGTTAGTTTTGTGACGCGCCGCATCATTCTGATCGAGTTGCCGACGCAGCGGCTTTTCTGGAGCAACGGGTGGGTGGTGCGTGCCACGGTGCTTGCCCTGGTCGGAGCTTTGGCGGGGGCCTTGTATCCCGCCTATAAAGCGGCGCAGAAGGACCCGATTGAGGCGCTGGCGTACGAGTAGAGCACTTGGCAGTTAGCTCTTCGCCGCGGATGCTTCTTCGCGGTCCGATTCTTCCGTTCCTTGCGGGGGGGGGGAACTACTGATTTTCTAAGGCAATTAATCTGCGGAAGTGATCGTTTAGAATAGCCGAAACTATAGGTGGGGCGGCCCTTATGTTTCGTCTGTTTATCCTGCTACTCATTCTGCTGTTTGTTGTGCTTGCCGCTTCCCTTGGAGTGCTTTGGCGTCTGGGGTCGAAACTGAAATAGATCGCTAGGGGTATCCGCGCCATGATCCATTACTTTTGTTAACTGTGCGTTGACAATTCCTTGCAGGCTACGGTATCTTAAAGACTTTGGGAAGTCTCGCGGTTGCCCGCCTGATGGTCTGGCGTCCTCGCCGGGGAATCAACGAGCGGTCTTCTTTGTTATATTCAATCGCGTTTCGCAACTTTTTTTTCATTCTGGGAGAGTTCCGATGTCAACCTATTTCCCGTCACCCGGGGAAATTGTGCGCAAGTGGTACGTCGTGGATGCGGATGGGCAGACGCTCGGGCGTTTGGCCTCGCAAGTGGCACGCATCTTAATGGGCAAGGAAAATCCGCAGTACACGCCTTTTCTGGATACTGGCGATCACGTGATCGTGGTCAATGCCGAAAAGATTCGAACCACCGGCATGAAGTCGGAGCAAAAGCAGTACCACCACTACACCGGCTATCCGGGCGGGCTGCGCACGGAAGATTATCGTAAGCGGTTGACGCGCAAGCCGGAAAAGATTATCGAGGACGCGGTGCGGCGCATGCTTCCGAAGAACAAGCTGGCGGCGCACATGTTGTCGAAGCTGAATGTTTACAAGGGCGACAAGCATCCGCACGAGGCGCAGAAGCCGCAGGATTTGAAGTTGGAAGTGCGGGCGTAGGCGTTTTCCCGCGCGACGGTTGAGAAGATTGAGATCCTTCGCTCCGCCTGAAAAGCGGCTGGGCTCAGGATGAAAAAAATTAGAGATAAAGCTCGCTTCTGCTGATTCAAGCTGGAAGCTAAGAGCTTAGGAGCTAAAAGCTAGCATGGCTGAATTAGTGCAGTATTACGGAACTGGTCGGCGGAAGCGGGCGATTGCGCGGGTTTATTTGCGTCCGGGCAGCGGCGACTTCAAGGTGAACGGACGTGCGTTCGAAGAGTATTTCGTGACTCCGGCGCAGCGCTCGGCTGCGAAAGCGCCGTTGGCTTCCACGGATACCGCGGTTTCGTTCAACATTGTCGCCAGTGTTTTGGGCGGCGGAGTGCGTGGGCAGGCCGATGCGGTGAAGCTCGGCATTGCGCGTGCTTTGATGCAGTTCAATGCGGAACTGCGCGGCAAGCTGAAGTCCGAGGGCTTGGTGACTCGTGACTCGCGTGGCAAAGAGCGCAAGAAATACGGCCAGAAGGGCGCTCGGAAGCGGTTCCAGTTCTCGAAGAGATAGGTTTCAAAGTTGCAAGGTTTCAAGGTCTCAAAGTTTCAAAGTCCCAAGGTGTTCTGAAACCTTGAAACGTCTGAAACTTTGAAACGTTCAGGTTTTAGGTGTTCAATTCTTCCCGAGCCTCGCGGCGCGGGGACGGGAATGGCAATCGGAGAGCAAAGTTTCAATGTTCCCAAGGTTTCAAGGTTTCAAAGAAAAAGCGTGAAGCTCGGACTTTGAAACATTGCAACCTTGAAACTCTGAAACCTTGACCTTCCCGATGCAGACTTAACGAGGAGGTTCATTGGCTACTATCACCATGAAGGAGTTGCTCGAAGCGGGGGTTCACTTCGGGCACCAGACAAAGCGCTGGAATCCCAAGATGAAGGAATACATCTTCGGAGAGCGCAACGGGATTTACATCATTGACCTGCAGAAGACGCTGAAGATGTTCAAAGAGGCGTCGAAGTTCGTGCAGGAACTGGCGGCCGACGGCAAGATTGTGCTGTTCGTGGGCACCAAGCGCCAGGCACAGGACGCGATTGCCGAAGAGGCCACCAAGTGCGGCGGCTTCTACATCAACCAGCGCTGGCTGGGCGGACTGCTCACCAACTGGGTTACGGTGCAGAAATCGGTGAAGCGGCTGAAGGAGCTCGACGAGATGGCCACGGATGGCCGCTACGAGCTGCTGCCGAAGAAAGAAGTGATCAAGCTCGAGCGTGAGCGCAAACATCTGCAGGCCAACCTGGCGGGCATCAAGAACATGAGCCGGTTGCCGGATGCGGTTTTCGTGATCGACTCGAACAAGGAACAAATCGCAGTTCGAGAAGCCCGCAAGCTGGGTATTCCCGTGGTTGCGGTTGTGGATACGAATTGCGATCCCAGCGAAGTGGATTATGTGATTCCGGGCAACGACGATGCTTTGCGCGCGATCCGGCTGTTTACCTCGAAGATTTCGGAATCGATCGCCGAGGGCGCGCAGTTGATGACCGACAAGCAGGTTGCCGACATGACGGCTGCGACCGAACAGGCGCAGGCTCGGGAATTGCAGCAGGCGGAAGATGCGGCGGCGGCGCTCGAGATTCGCGCCCAGGAAGCTGCGGCAGCCTCTGATCTGGCGGACATTGGCGAGAACATCAGCATGGAAGAAGTGCTTGGTCCGGGGACGCATAAGAAGCCGGTGGCGAACGAGGATGCCGAGGTTGTCCCGAAGGTGGAGAGCCAGACGGTTTGAAGTTGCGAGTACCGAGTACCCAGTACCCAGTACCTAGTAAAAACCGGGCACGTGGAGATCAGACCCGCGCGGGTCATGCTTAGAAGATTCCCGGCGCGGGTCGAGCTATATAGGTTTCAAAGTTTCAGAGTTGCAAGGTTTCAAAGTTCGGGCGGTTTGTGGCAAGTTGTCTATCCCGTATCGAAACCTTGAAACTCTGAAGCCTTGAAACCTCGGCATGAACCTAGAAATCATAAGGACTCTTAACTCATGAGCACTACTATGGCGAATATTTCTGCGGCACAAGTGAAAGATCTCCGGGAGAAGACCGGAGCTCCGATGATGGATTGCAAACAGGCTCTGACCGAAGCCAAGGGTGATATGGAGCAGGCGGTTGTGATTCTGCGCAAGAAGGGCGTTTCGGTCGCGGCCAAGAAAGCGACGCGTGTGACGAGTGAAGGAGCGGTAACCAGCTACATTCATGCAGGCGGCAAGATCGGTGTGCTTGTCGAAGTCAACTGCGAGAGCGATTTCGTGGCGCGCACCGACGACTTCAAGGAGCTGGTGCACGATATCGCGATGCACATCGCGGCCAGTGATCCGAAGTTCGTACGCAAGGAAGATGTGACCAAGGCTGACTTCGATCGCGAGAAGGAAATCTACATTGCGCAAGCGGTCGCCTCGGGCAAGCCGCAGAACATTGCGGAGAAGATGGTTGCCGGCAAGATGGAGAAGTTCTACGAGGAGGTTTGCCTGCTGGAGCAGCCCTTCATCAAGGACCAGACCATGTCGATTGCGCAGCTGATTGCGGCGAAGATCGGCAAGCTGGGCGAGAACATCAGTGTGCGACGCTTTGCGCGCTTTAAGGTGGGCGATGTGAATGCTACGGTCGCCTCTACAAAGCCTACTGAACAGAAAGCAGAGTAACTCTGGGCGCCCGCGGGTGCCTTTTTTGTGCATGTGTCGCGGGAGGGTTCTATGGGACACCGCATAAACGTGTGGATCCAGCGCTTGGTGATTCCTGCCTTCGTGGTCGCAACATTCGTCATGCGGCATCTGGGATTTGGGGTTTGGCGGACACTGATAATCCTCTTGCCTATCTTCGCAATGCTGGTGATTCTTACTGTTGTCGCGGAGCCCGGGACGAGGGCAAAGGAATTCGTGGAAGGGCTGAAAAGCCGCTTTCGCTGATTCGCGTTGATTGGATCGCAGCCGGCGGGACGCCGGCGCTACGTTGTTGGCGCTACTATGGAAACCCCTGCCTTCAAACGCGTTTTGCTCAAGATTTCCGGAGAAGCCCTAGCAGCGAATCAGGGCTTTGGTGTGGATACGGCTCGCATCCACGAGGTCGCGGCGGAATTAGCCGACGTGCACAAGCTGGGCGTGCAGCTGGCGATCGTAGTGGGCGGCGGCAACTTCTTTCGTGGCGTAGCCGACCAGGCGCGAGACATGGACCGCGTTTCCGCCGATCACATGGGGATGCTAGCTACCGTGATCAATGCGCTGGCGCTGCAGGATGCGCTCGAGAAGCAGAAAGTTTACACGCGAGTGCAAACCGCGATTGAGATGAACCAGGTGGCGGAGCCGTTTATCCGGCGGCGGGCTATCCGGCATCTCGAAAAGGGCCGCGTTGTGATTTTCGCGGGAGGAACGGGGAATCCTTATTTCTCGACCGACACGGCTGCGTCCTTGCGAGCCATGGAGATCAAGGCGGATGTGATTCTGAAGGCCACTAAGGTCGATGGCATCTACGACGCCGATCCGATGAAGGTCGACGGCGCCAAGAAGTTCAACCACATCTCCTACATGGATGTTCTGAAGCTGGGGCTGAAGGTGATGGACTCCACGGCCATCAGCTTGTGCAAGGACAACAATCTGCCGATCATTGTGTTTAACCTGAACCAGCATGGCAATATTCGCCGGGTGTTGAGTGGGGAGAAGATCGGATCCATGGTTAGCGCTTAGAAATTTTGGCCACGGATTTATGCGGATTCACACGGATTTTCCTGTTTCTTATCCGTGACAATCCGTGCAAATCCGTGGCAGCTTTCTTTTAGGTTTATAATTCAGCGTTTTGATTGCTGACATGTTACGGAGCTGACTGATATGGCTCAAGCCACAATGGCCGCGATTCCGGGCCTTAAGGAAACTTACGTACAGCTGAAGACGCGGATGGACAAAGCCGTGGAAGATTTCCGCAAAGCGATGGCGGCTACGCGCACCGGGCGCGCCTCGGTGCATATGCTGGACAGCGTGAATGTCGATTATTACGGCTCACAGATGCCGTTGAACCAGATCGCGCAGGTGCATGCGCCGGAACCGCAGATGATCACGGTGCAGCCCTTTGATCCGTCGCAGGTGGGAGCGATCGAGAAGGCGATCCGCGGCGCCGAATTAGGGCTCAATCCGATGAACGACGGCAAACTGATCCGCGTGCCGGTGCCGGCGCTCACGCAGGAACGCCGCCAGGAAATGGTGAAACATCTGCACAAGGTGCTCGAAGAGCACCGCACGGCGGTGCGGAATATTCGCCGCGACGGCAACGATGCCATCAAGAAGGCGATGAAGGATAAGAAAATCACCGAGGACGACGAGAAGCGGTCGCTGGAGGAGATCCAGAAACTCACCGACGACGAAATCAAGAAGATGGAAGAGATGAGCAAAGCCAAAGAAAAGGAAGTTCTGGAGCTGAAATAGGAACGAACTGAAGTAGGAGCACTCGACTTTCTTTCTTGCATCCAACCGAAATCAGGGCACCGAACTACGGTCCGGAACAGATTTCTTGAAAAATCTGAGCCCGACGGCGCCGTTTCGGCGGAAGTGGTTTCGGAAAGGCTGAACTCGGCTAACCTAGGTCCTGGATTCCCGAACATTAACGTGCTGACCTCAGAAAAACTTTCCGATCGGGGCAACTCCGCCACGGTTTATTCCGTCTTGGTGGAGGTGGAGTTAGCCAAGCCCTTTCCATAAAGCCACCGGCAAGAGTGGCCGCTTGGACGCTTTCTGTTTCTCTACCGTATAATGATCGTTTTCCTATATCCCAGAGGCTGAGGTCGTAGCGATTCATCTTTGCTCTCATCCAGATATCGTTGTGCCCGGACGCGGCCACGGTTCTTCCGCCTCTGCCCACTCTCCATCTTCTTCATTTGTACGGCTTTGCCGAAGAACGAGGGGGTTGGGGTGGACGTTGGGAATCGCGCTCACACTTCTCTGCGCCTCGGCAAGCTGGGCGCAGAGCGACGTGATTTCTGAGATCAGTGTCCAGGGGAACCGCAGGATTCCGGCCGAGACCGTCAAAGCGCGTATCTTCACGCACCCCGGAGACATTTATGACCCCGCCGCTCTGGAGCGCGATTTCAACTCGTTGTGGAACACAGGTTATTTCGAGGATATCCGCTTTAGCCGGGAAGAGACGCCAAAAGGATGGCGGCTGATTATCCAGGTTAAGGAAAAACCTACGATCCGCGAGATCAATTATGTGGGCCTGAGTTCGGTCTCGACCAGCGATGTGCTGGACCGCTTCAAGGAGGCGAAGGTCGGGCTGTCGGTAGAGAGTCAATACGACCCCACAAAAGTGAAGAAAGCGGAAGTCACGATCAAGGGCCTGTTGGCGGAACACGGGCGGCAGTTTTCCACGGTCCGGACGGAAATACGGCAAATTCCGCCGGCAGCGATCGGGGTCACGTTCGTGATTAAAGAAGGACCAAAGGTCAAGGTAGGCAAGATCACGTTCGAGGGCAACAAGAACGTCAAGTCGCGAGTGCTGCGTTACGCGATGAAGAACTTGCGGCCTATCGGAATCCCGCACTCGATCTTCCTGGAGAGCATTTTCGCCAGAACCTACGACGCCACCAAACTGGACGAAGATACGGAACGCGTTCGAAATGAATACCAGAACCGGGGCTATTTCAAGATGAACGCGGGCCAGCCCAAGACAGAAATTCACGATACCGGGCACACGGGGTTTCACATCCCGCTGTTGCAGGGGGGGGCGGGCAAGTCGGTCGACATTACCATGACCATCGATGAAGGCGAGCGCTATACGCTCGGCGGGATCACGTTCAAAAACAACAAGGCGGTGCAAAACGTGAAGGCGCTGCGCGCCATCTTTCCCATCAAAGACGGAGACGTTTTCAGTAAGGAAAAGATCGCCAAAGGCATTGAGAACCTGCGCAAAGCTTATGGCGAATTGGGCTACATCAACTTTACTTCGATCCCCGACACCCACTTTGACGACGAGAAGAAGCTGATCTATCTCGAGATTGACGTAGATGAAGGGAAGCAGTTCTACGTGCGCCGCATCGAATTTCAGGGCAACACCACCACCCGCGACAAAGTAATCCGGCGTGAGATCGCGCTGGAAGAAGGCAGCGTTTACAACTCTCACCTCTGGGAGTTGAGCCTGCTGCGCCTGAATCAACTGGGGTACTTCGATCAGTTGAAGCCGGACGATCCGAACACCACAATTCGCCAACTCGACGAGAAAGACGGCCTGGTCGACCTGACGCTGAAGATCAAGGAAAAGGGCAAGAATAGCATCGGTCTCAACGGAGGCGTGAGCGGGCTGGAAGGCGCTTTCGTGGGACTCAACTACGCGACTAACAACTTTCTGGGTCTGGGCGAGACGCTTCAAGTGCAGATCAGCGCGGGAAACCTGGCGAAAAGCGTCCGGTTCGGGTTCACCCAGCCTTACATGTTTGACCGCCCCTTGCAGTTTGGTTTCAACGTGTACTACACGAAGACCAAGTACGACCAGGCCCGGCAACTCTCCGTGTTCAGCGGGCAGAGCCTGAACAACTTGCCCAACGCGGTGCTGCAGAATCTGCAGAATTACACGCAACAGAGTGCGGGATTCACGTCGTCGTTGAGTTATCCGCTGCACCGCTCTTTCAAGCGGTTGGGAATCACGTATTCGCTCGACCGATCGTCGCTGGCGGCGTTGAGCACAGCATCCAAGAATTTGTTCGAGTACCTGGCCTTCCGTGGTATTTCCGGTCCCGTCGCTCTGGACGGAATCATCACCAGCAAGATTTTCCCCAACTTCTCCTTCAATACGCTTGACAGTCCAATCTCGCCGCATCACGGGCAACAATTTACGGCGGGAATGGAGATCGCAGGGCTGGGGGGGACAATTCGATCGGTGCGGCCGATCGTGCAGTACAAGAAGTTCATTCCCGTACAGAACCGGCGCAACGCGATAGGTTTCAACGTGCAGGGGTCGTTCATCACCGGCTATGGCGGGTTGGTGGCGCCGCCTTTCCAGCGCTCCTATCTGGGCGGGGAGAATGATCTGCGCGGGTTTGACATCCGTTCTGTGTCCCCAGTGGCGTTTCTGCCGAGCGTGGGATCGATTACGCTCACCAATCCCGATGGAGTGCCGGTGCCCAAAGACCCGCAGAATCTACGGGCGGGCAATGTAACCATACCGATACCGATCGATCAGATCACTTTCCCCGGCGGCGATTTGAGCCTTGTGGCCAACCTGGAGTACCGCATCACGATCTATGGGCCGGTGGCGCTGGCTCCGTTTGTCGATATGGGCATTGACCCCGTGGTGCGGCCGTCGCAGTTGCAGATTGCCACGCAGCAATATCTGGATGTGATCGGCACGCAGGTCGGATGTCCCAGCCTGTCGCAGACCGCCACCGCCAACACCTGCGCTCCGGGTTCTGTGTTGAGCCCACAGCCGTCGCAGAATTTGCAGGTTCTGGGCTCGACCAACTGGCGTCCTAGAATGTCGACCGGACTTGAACTGCAGATGTTCCTGCCGGTGGTCAACGCGCCCTTCCGCATCTACTGGGCGTACAACCCGCTACGGTTGGATGGCCCAGCGAATCCGCCGATACCCATTACTCGCGCCATGTTCCCTTCAGGGAACGCTGAAGCGGCGGGTAGCTACACGTATAACCTGGCGAAGACCGTCTATGCCCCAACGTTCCTGCTGCGGGAGCCGCGTAAGACGTTCCGCTTCACGGTGGCTACGACGTTCTAAGAGAGGGGTTTCAAGGCGGGTTCTACGGCGGATGCCACGGCAGGTTCGCGGCGGAAGGTTTGACGGCACCTGAGGAGGCTCTCTATAATGGTGGAGCCCGCACTATTGCAGAAGGCTGTTCATGGGGTGCGACACGTCCGCAAGCCCGGCGCGTGACGCTGGCCATCCAGTGGGCCTGGTCTCCAGGTGGCGCCCAACGGCGGTTTGTTAGAAGAAGCGTGAGACGAAGACCTCGTTGAGTACGGCCCAGCGTTGCCTGAAGAGGGTAATCTGAGTTCATTCCCGGAACCTATTTACCGGAACAATTCCAAGGAGTTAAGCGATCCAATGACAAGCAAGTTTCTGCGGTCTTTTCTGGCCACTGCGGTTTTATCACTGATTTTCGGATTGACGATTTCCGCATTCGCCCAAACCGGTGGCACCGCCCCAGCGGGGGCGGCCAGTTCGCCTGCATCCGCGGCGACCACCACACCTACGCCCAGTGTTGCGGGCACCAAGCTCGGGACCATCAACATTCAGGAAGCTGTGATCGGCAGCAACGAAGGCCAGCGCGATTTCGGCGTTTTGAGCAAGAAGCTGGAGCCAAAACAAGCGGAATTGAAGGCTCAGAACGACGAACTGGAGAGTTTGCAGAAGCAACTGCAGACCCAGCAAGACAAGCTGAACGAGGACGCACGCGCTACCCTGGTCAAGCAGATCGAGACCAAGAAAAAGTCTTTTGACCGCTCGGTGCAGGATGCACAGGAAGATGCGCAGAATCAGCAGAAAGAGATTTTTCAGCGCATTTTGCAGAAAATGGCGCCCGTGATCGTGAAGCACGCGCAGGAAGGCGGCTTCGCTATGGTTTTGGATACCTCGAACCCGTGGCCGCAAAGCCCGTTGCTGTGGGCCAACGAGTCGGTGGACATCACCCGAGCTGTGGTGGACATCTATAACGCGCAGTCCGGCGTGCCCGCGCCGACCCCGGCTGGAGGAGCGGCAGCCAAGCCCGCGGCTCCGAAGCCGGCAGCACCCAAGCCAACTACTCCGGCTCCAAACGCACCACCTAAGTAGTTCACCGAAGTAGTTTTCACGACACCGCGTGTGTCGGAAAAGTTCCCAAAAGGCCGCGCTCCAGCGTGGCCTTTTTTCTTTGTTCCGTTCGTCCCGCGCAGCTGGGTCTGGTGTCTTTAGCAATAACGCCTTCAACACAGGAGGACACCATGTTTAACGACACACTCAACGCGTCGTGGGATGAACGCTCGCGCCGGGGATTAACCACCTTAACCTCGTTCGGCCTGCAAGCCCTTGCGGTCGCCGTATTGCTGGTCCTGCCACTGCTGCGGCCGGCGGGCCTGCCCTTGCTCCGCCAGCTCTCGACGCCGGTCAGTATCGGGCAACCGATAGCCGACGCTCCCGTGGTCAGAGCGCATGCTGGTGCCAAAGCGGCTTCACCGAGCACTGCGCCCATCTTTCTCAGGCCGTCAACCCGGTTTCCGACGGGCATGCCGGCGGTCAGCGATGATGGTCCGCCCGTTGGATCTTCTGGTCCCTACATCCCAGGATTGAAAGGCGCTCCAGACGGAGTATTTGGTCCGCTGGGGAGCGGCACTCGCCCGATTATGCCAGTAGCACCGGTTGCCGTCGCCCGTCCGGTCTCCATCTCGCATATGAGCGAGGGAGATCTGGTTCACAAGATTCTGCCGACCTATCCGCCACTGGCGCGGGCTGCACGCCTTCAGGGTCAGGTTGTGCTGCAGGCGGTGATCAGCAAGCAGGGCGTGATCGAGAATCTCAGAGTCTTATCTGGTCATCCCATTCTCGTGCCGGCGGCAATTGAGGCCGTCCGCCAATGGCGTTACCGGCCTTACATCTTGAACAGTGAGCCGGTCGAGGTGGAAACGCAGATCACGGTGAAGTTCTCGCTGGCGGAAAACTGATGGCGGCACTCACGCAGGAGTAGCCCAAGCGTAACCTTAGAACCCACGCGCCTGCCGCTATAATCGAGCCCAGTGGCGACAACTGTAGAAATTCTGAGCCGCGTGGCGACCCGCCCCACCTGGGCGGAAGTTTCCCTGGGCACGCTGCAGCAAAACTTCCGCACGGTGGTGAAGCATGCGGGCGCGGGCGTAACTGTGTGCGCGGTGGTGAAGGCTGACGCCTATGGCCACGGCGCCGTAGAATGCTCGCGCGCGCTGCAGGCGGAAGGTGCGACCTGGCTGGGCGTTACCTCCCTCGATGAAGCGATCCCATTGCGAGAAGCCGGTATCGAGTCACGAATCCTGTTGATGACGGGTTTCTGGCGCGGTGAGGAGGGCGAGATCGTGCGCCTGCGGCTCACGCCTACTGTGTGGGAACCGTGGCATATCGAATCGCTTGAAGCTGCCGCGGCTTCTTCCGGCGTGGTACGGCACGCTGTGCATCTGAAGGTGGATACAGGCATGGGCCGGCTGGGCGTGGCGCTGGCTCAACTTCCTGCTGTGTTGAAGGCTCTCAGCGCGGCTCCGCATCTTCTTCTCGAAGGACTTTCGACGCACCTGGCTTCTTCCGAAATAATGGACGCACCTTCGGTGACTGAGCAGGAGCGTCGTTTCGAGGAAGCGCAGCGCATGGTGCGAGCGGCGGGCTTTGGTCCGGGATTGATTCACATGGCCAACACCAGCGCGCTGATCTCGCGGCGCGAGACTTGGCACAACATGGTGCGTCCCGGAGTCGCGCTCTATGGCTATTATCTGCCGTTTCAGCGCGCGGGAAGGGAAGTGAGCGGCGGCACGTTGCGGCTTGCGGTGAAGCCGGTGCTGACCTGGAAGACGAGAATCCTCTCCATGCGGGACTTCGCCGCCAATCACGCTCTCGGCTACGGCGGAACTTACGTGACTAAGGCGCCGGCCCACGTTGCCGTGCTGCCCGTGGGCTACGCCGACGGATACAACCGCCAGCTTTCGAATCGCGGGCGCGTGATCGTGCGTGACCACTACGCCCCCATCATCGGCAGCATCTCGATGGACCTTACCCTGGTGGATGTGACCGGCATTCCCGGAATTGCCGTGGGCGATGAGGTGATCCTGCTCGGAACTCACGACGGTTTGAGCGTCGATGCTCTCGAGCATGCGCGACTGGCCAACAGCTCGCCTTACGAGATTCTCTGCAATATTTCGAAGCGCGTGCCGCGACGGTACGGAGCGTAGGCTACGGATCGATGCAGATCTCGTAGCGTCTGATTAATATGCCCAAGGCGCGGACGGTTACAGAATCTCGTATCGGCCTTCTGATATGCGTCTGAGCCGCGCTTTCTGTCCCTTCTTGACGTAGTCGCCGGTCTGTTCGCAATAGTTCGACAGGACCGTGCGGAGATAGGTCTCCGCGAACTCATTTTTGAGGTGTTCTAAGATGTGCTCCGCACCGAATGGCGTCGGAATTTTTCCGTTACGGCTCAGAGCGCAAATTCTTTCTGGAAGAGAAGCCGAATCAACACCTACCTCTTCTTTGCCGTAGCTCTCTTCTGCGGCTTGCTTGGCGTCTTCACCTTGGGCACGTCCGTTACTACTTCCTTGAGCCCTAGGAGAGTGTGCGCGTCACCTTCACGTCCGTTACGGTCCTCTTTTGGCCGCCAGAGTACTGCGCTCTTGAAAAAATCAGGGCCGAGTTCGGGTACGTCAGAAAAATCTATGTCGGAATCCTTCATGGCATCAACCCGCGTCCAGTCGGTCCTGGATGGCCTTTTCATCTGCCGTATCTTCGTCCCGTTTTGCATCATTCAAAGGTACCTTATGCCACCGATGTCGCTCAAGGTCGAAATGCCAACCGCGAACCGCTAGTTGCTGCTATTCACTGATTCCCGCATGAGTCGCAGGAGTCCGCTTGTTACACTAGAAGATTGATTATGCCTTCCCGCTACGCACAATGGATGTATGACTGGGAACACCGGCTTACTTCGGTGGACAACAACCGCGTGGTCCGTCCGCTGGAGTGGGGACTGGAATATGCGCGGGATTGGCCTTGCCGGAATGGCGCGCGCCCAGGTCAGGCGGTCGATGACCCGGCGAAATTCTTGATCGATTTCAATCGCCGGATCGTTGCTTCGAGTGACGAGTTTTATTCCTATACTCGGCCAAATGATTTCCGCCTGGAGAAGCGCGAGGTGCAGGTTTTTTCCACGCGGGAAGTACCTGATCCGAAGCTCGAAGCGAAGGTGAGAGGAACGTTCGCAGAGTTCCTGCGCTTCACAGCACCGGTGAAAACGCCGTATCCTGAAAACAATCTGGTGAATGCGCGCTGGTTTCCCGCGCGGGGGCGGCGCGCAGTGGTTCTTCTGCCGCATTGGAACGCGGATGCGATTGCCTATGTGAGCCTCTGCAAGGTGTTGAACATGCTTGGCATCGCGGTGCTAAGGCTGAGCATGCCTTATCACGACATCCGCATGCCCGCTGAAACCAGTCGCGCGGATTATGCCGTCTCTGCCAACATCGGCCGCACGCTCGATGCAGTGCGGCAAGGCGTTGTGGATGTCCGCTGCTGTCTCGATTGGCTCGAGCAGCAGGGCTATAGCAAGTTGGGAATCGTGGGCACGAGCCTGGGTTCGTGTTACGCCTTCATCGCGGCGGCGCACGATCCGCGCATTCGAGTTGCCGCCTTCAATCATGCTTCCACCTACGTTGCCGACGTGGTGTGGCACGGACAGTCGACGCGCCACATTCGGCAGGGGATGGAATCGCAGATCACTCTGGAGACGCTGCGGCAGTCGTGGCTCGCCGTGAGCCCGATGGCTTATTTCAATCAGTTCTCGCGCTGGCCCAGGAAGTCGCTGATCATTTACGCGAAGTACGATCTGACTTTCCTGCCCGAACTTTCCCGGGACGTCGTCAAAGAATTCGAGCGCCATGGACTTGATCACAAAGTTGTGGTGCTACCCTGCGGCCATTACACCATGGGCGAGGCGCCCTACAATTACATGGACGGGTGGCAGTTGGCTTCGTTCTTCCGAACCGCGTTTGAGTAATTACTGCGAGCCCGTGAGGCTCAGAAACTGCCTCCGCTCGGAGTAAAATGGTCGAGAGCCCTTATGAAAACTTCTGACATGTACCGCCCGCTATACGAAGCCGATCCGCAGATTGCCGCTGCCATCGACAACGAAACCCGCCGCCAGCATGAGGGGCTAGAGCTGATTGCCTCGGAAAACTTTGTCAGCGAAGCCGTGCTCGAAGCCGCGGGATCCGTGTTCACCAATAAGTATGCCGAGGGGTATCCCGGCAAACGGTATTACGGCGGCTGCGAATTCGCGGACGTGGTTGAGAACCTGGCGCGCGACCGCGCCAAGCAGTTATTCGGCGCCGAACATGCCAACGTGCAGCCGCACGCCGGATCGCAGGCGAACATGGAAGCGTACGCGGCGGTTCTGCAGCCCGGCGACACTATTCTTGGACTGAATCTGGCCCACGGTGGCCATCTCACGCACGGGCATCACCTGAATTTCTCCGGCAAGACGTACAAGATCGTCCCTTACGGCGTGACCAAGGAAACCGAGACGATCGACTACGACTCGCTGGAAAAGCTGGCGGAGCAGGAACGCCCGAAGCTGATCATCGGCGGCGGCAGCGCTTACCCCCGCATCATCGACTTCGCCCGCATGCGCCAGATCGCGGATAAAGTGGGCGCGCTTTTTCTGGTGGACATGGCGCATTTTGCCGGGCTGGTGGCGGGTGGTGTGCATCCGTCGCCGGTTCCACATGCGGACATCGTGACCTCTACTACGCACAAGACCCTGCGCGGACCTCGTGGGGGCATGATCCTTTCCAAAGCGGAGTTCGCTGCGGCGATCGATAAAGTAGTTTTTCCCGGGATGCAGGGTGGGCCGCTGATGCACATCATTGCCGCCAAGGCGATTTGTTTTCAGGAAGCGATGCAGCCCGAATTCCGCGAGTATGCCAAGCAAGTCGTCGCCAATGCGAAGGTGCTGGCGGAGACGCTGGCCGCCGAGGGCTTCCGCATCATTTCGGGTGGAACTGATACGCACGTGATGCTGGTCGATGTTTTCTCCAAAGGCATGCTAGGCAGCGAGGCCGAAAAGGCCCTGGGCGAGGCCGGAATCACGGTCAACAAGAATGCCATCCCGTTCGATGTGAACCCGCCGATGAAGCCGAGCGGCATCCGCATCGGCACGCCCGCTCTGACTACGCGCGGCATGAAAGAGGCGGAGATGCGGCAGGTCGGGCGCTGGATCGCGGAGGCGCTGCTGCAGCGGAACGACGCCGCTCTACTCGGGAAAGTCCGCCAGCAGGTGCTTGAACTCTGTGAAGCATTCCCGCTGTATGCCGAGCGTCGGGCCAAGGCGCAGGCCGAGGTCCGAGCATAAGCTCTATGGGTCTTGTAATGGATTCCATTACAATGTAAGATCGCTTCATGCCGACCACCCGAACTTCCCGCGTTTACACGATCAGCCTTCCGCCTGACTTGGCGCTGAAAGCAGAAGCCCTTGCCAAGCGCGACAGTCGGACCATGAGCGAACTCTTCCGCGAAGCCTTTCGCAGCTATTATGCGCAGCAGGCGCGACACACGCTGGAGGAGATCGGCGAGTATGCGGCCAGCCGCAATCCAGGCTATACAGAGGCCGACGTGCCTCGCCTTATCAAAGAGGTTCGCCGCGGTAAACCTACTCGTCGCCTGGCGCGGACCCATCGGTGATTGTCGTTCTGGACACGAATGTGTGGATTTCCGCGCTTCAGTTTGCCAATCGCCGCGGGACGCCAACACGGGCGCTTGAAAAGGCGATGAGCGAGGACATAATAGCCACTTCCCCAGAGATCGAGGCGGAGATTCTCCGCGTTCTAACTCAGAAATTCCTGTGGGAACCGAATCGTGCCCATGCCGCCTTGGAGGCGGTATTGACGCGAGCAATCCGTGTAAGACTTCGTGGAACTGTGAAGGAATGCCGCGACCCTGACGACGATATGTTTCTGGAGTGCGCTGCCCGCGCGAACGCTGATCTGCTAATCGCCGGAGACAAGGATCTTCTCGTTCTCGGCTCTTATAAAGGGACGCGTATCCTTACTCCCGCGGAATACGTCCGCGGCGTTGGCTAGCGGAAGTTCGCCCTTATGCCAAGACGTCCTGCAATTCTGCTGCGAAGCCGCTTGCCTCTGTGGTTAAATGCCTTCGGTGAAGATCGCCATCGACATCCGGCGGATGACTGAGTTCGGCGTCGGTACATACATCCGCAACGTCGTGCGAACTCTCGGCCGGCTTGATCGCGAGACCACGTACTTTCTCATCGGCTCACCCGCCAAAGTCAAGGAAATCGGTCCACTCCCGCCTAACTTCCACACCATTCCTCTGGCGGAGCCGGAGCGCTCGCTGAAAAGTTTTCGCGAATTCCGCGCGATCGTGAAGCGGCTGGAATGCGATCTGGTGCACGTTCCGAATCTGTTCTCTGTTCCCCGCGCTCTGCCTTGCCCCTACGTGATGACGGTGCACGATATGCTGGAACATTTGTCGCGCGGACGCCAGCAGACCGGTCTGCGGGGGGCGCTGCACTTTCAGCTGACCAAGCGGGTCTTGCGGGGCGCGGCGCGCATTTTCGCGGTCTCAAACTTTACCAAACTCGAGATGGAGAAGCTGTTCGGCATTCCCGCGGGACGCATCGAGGTGGTCTACAACGCGATCGATGAGCGGTTTCTTCACGGACACGCCAGCGCGGCCGACCGGCAGTTGATTGCCGAGCGCTACCAGGTCACTTATCCCTTTCTGCTTTATGCCGGAAGAATCAGTCCGCACAAAAATGTCGTACGGATGATCGAAGCCTTCTCGGCGCTGAAGACGGAGCTGGAAAAAGACCAGGTTTTTCCTGACCTAAAGCTCATCATCATCGGCGACGACGTTTCCGGTAATCCCGACTTGCGGCGGACCGTCATCCGCAGTGGTGTGCAGAACGATGTGCGCTTCTTAGGATTCGTCCCGATTGAGGTGCTGCGCACTTTTTACGATGCCGCCAAGATCTTTGTCTTCCCGTCGTTGTATGAGGGGTTCGGCCTGCCGCCGCTGGAGGCAATGGCCCATGGCACACCGGTTGTGACTTCGAACGTGTCGTCGCTGCCCGAGGTTGTGGGCGACGCCGCGGTGCTGGTTCACCCGGAGAATGTTTTCGAGATTATGCGGGCGCTGCACCGGGTGCTTCTGGATCAGCCGTTGCGCGAGAAAATGAAGGAACGCAGCTACCGGCAGGTGACAAAGTTTTCCTGGGAAAAGTCCGTGCTCCGCATCATGGATGTCTATCGGGAAGTCGCCGGTCCGCGAGGCCACGCCGAATCCCGCGGGCAGGTTGTTTCCGCGGGACCCAAGCCGACCGCAGGAGTGGCGTAATCCGGCGCGCTCCGGCGGGACTTTTCGCTTTCAAACTGAACTGAGCGGGATCTATTTCAGCAAAGGCTGGCCGGGCGATGCGATGGCGAGCTTATGCAGCTTGGCGGTGACGCGGTCGCGATCGGCGTCGGTCTTGGCCGAGGCGAGACGCTTGCGCAATGTGGTGATCTTGTGCTGACGGGCGCGGCGCCGGCGAATCTCCGGGCGGCGGCTGGGTGCTGACATGTGGTTCGCTCCTGAAAGTGAATTAAACTGAAATTGCGGCAGCCGGACCTGTAAGCCGAATTCTGTCCGCCGGATTACTCCGGCGGGACGGTCATTCCTCTGGGCCACGCATCGCTGCGGGGCTCTAGCGACCTACCCGAAGGTTGGACGCACCGAGCCGGCACGTGCCCAGACCGAAGCCCGGGCTCCCTTCCTATTTGGTCTTGCTCCGTGTGTGGTTTGCCCTGCCCGCTGCATTACTGCGGCGGCGGTGCGCTCTTACCGCACCTTTTCACCCTTACCCTCATCCGTGAAGACGCGGGCGGTATGTTTTCTGTGGCACTTTCCGTCGGACGGGCTTAAACCCGGCCTCCCGGACGTTATCCGGCACACTGCTCTGCGGAGTTCGGACTTTCCTCTCCCCGCGTCCGAAGACGCAGGAAGCGACCGTCCGGTCCAGCTGCCAACAGAACCATTATATGCGATGACGAAGTCAGGAACCCGGCTTCCCGGCCTCCGGCGTCCGGATTGAAGCACCACTGCTACAAGCGGGGCTTGGGCTGTTAGACTTAATTTCGCAAAAGAACCATCTGTTCCGGTAGCCGAACCACGGAAGCCGGAAGCCGAATTTATGAACATCGTCGAAGCCATCCGAATCGCTCTGCAGTCACTGTGGGCGAATAAGCTGCGCTCGGTGCTGACGCTGCTCGGCGTGGTGATCGGAGTAGCGGCCGTCATCGCCGTGGTCACCTTTGTCTCCGGCATCAACGACTACGTTGCGCAGAAGATATTCAATCTGGGCGCGGACGTTTTCCTGATCTTCAAAGTTTCTCCCGCCGTCACCAACGTGGACCGCTATCTGGAGGGTGAGAAGCGCAAGGATCTTACGATTGAGGATTACCAGGCTGTGGCGGATGCCTGCCGGCATTGTGTGCTGGTTGCCGCTTCTACCCGCAACGAAAGCGGCCATGTGAAGTACAACGGGCAAGAGATCAACGATACTCTGGTGCGGGGAATCACCCCCGGGATGCCTACGATTCTGGATACCGACCTGAGCACGGGCCGCATGCTGAATCAGACGGACCTGGATAATCGATCTCCGGTTGCCGTGGTGGGGAACGATATTGTCGAACACCTGATGGCCGGCACCGACCCGCTGGGCAAGGAAATCCGCATCGACGGCTGGACCTACCAGATAATTGGCGTGGGGACGAAGAAAGGCACGACGCTGGGGCAGAGCGCCGACAATTACGTGATGATTCCGATGACCTCTTGCCTGAAACAATATGGAACGCACAATAACAGTCTGCGCATCGCAGCCAAGGCCGCCAGCGCAGGCGTCCCTCTCAACGAGGCCGTCGATGAAGCCCGCGCCGCTCTTCGTGCCCGCCGTCACGACCCGCTCGGCGGCGACGACAGCTTCGACATTGAGACCAATTCGAGCTTGCTCGGCATCTGGACCGACTTCAGCCAGACGTTCTTCATTGCGACCATCGGCATTGCCGCCATTTCTCTCGTGGTCGGCGGCATCGTGATCATGAATATTATGCTGGTGTCGGTGACCGAGCGCACCCGTGAGATCGGTATTCGAAAAGCGCTCGGGGCGCGGCGTGAGGATGTGTTGCTGCAGTTTCTCATCGAGTCCGTGACGCTGGCACTCTCGGGCGGCATTCTGGGAGTGTTGCTGGGAGCGGCGATTGCCCTGTCGGTTACTTTGCTGATCGGAATGCCTTCGGCAATCAAGCTCTGGGCCGTGGCGGCTGGACTGATTGTGTCGGCGAGTGTCGGAGTGTTTTTCGGAGTCTATCCCGCGCGCAAAGCGGCGAAGCTAGATCCAATTGTGGCGTTACGGTTCGAAACCTAGAAAGAATTTGGCAATTTTGTAATCGGGTAAGTTGGTAATTTGAACACCTAGCGGTGCGGCCTTTTAGGTGCTTAAATTACAAATTACCAAATTGCCAAATTACTCAATTCCCCATGATTCGCAAAGACGAATTCGGTGAGATCGTTCAGATGGCGACCGACACCATCCGCGGCAACAAGCTGCGCTCGTCGCTGACCGTCCTGGGGATCGTGATTGGCGTCGCCATGGTGATCAGCGTCTCCTCCATCGGGCGCGGTTTGGATGACAACGTCCGCGACGTGGTCGCCAGCATCGGTTCCAACGTCATCTTTGCTTATCATCTGGAGCCGTTCACCTTCGGGCGCCCCACCGAAGAAATGCGCACCCGCAAGAAGCTGACATTTGACGACGCGGAAGCGATCAGCCAGCTGCCTCATGTGAAGGCCGCGGGCGCGACCATCCAGTTCCTTCGTCCCGAACTAGGGGTCGGCACCTTCGCGGTGAAGTATCAGGATCGCAAGGCCAAGAACGCAATCCTCGAGGGCGACACCGCTTCTATAAAGGACGTTGTTGACCTGCGGCTGGCCGCGGGAAGGTGGTTCACAGAATCTGACGAAGAGCGGCATGCTACGGTCATCCTTCTCGGTCACGATACGGCGGAGGAACTATTTCCGGTCGAGAATCCCCTGGGCAAGGAAATCAACATCGAGGGGCGACTTTTTGAAGTGATTGGCGTTGCAGAAAAGATCAAATCCGTGTTTGGAGGAGGAAAAGACCCCAACGACAACAAGGTCTTTTTCCCCCTGGCTACTTTCAGGACGCTGCATCCCGAATTGAAAGACCATTGGATCATCGTCAAGGCTACGTCCCACGAGGAGATGCCAAAAGCGGTCGACGAAATACGGGAACTGCTGCGGCGGCGCCGAAGAGTTCCAAACGATAAACCGGACAATTTCGCCGTCTTTACTTCGGATTCGATCTCCGATGTTTGGAATCAGCTGACCGGCATGCTGTTCGTAGGCATGTTCGCGATTTCGAGCGTCGGGTTGATTGTTGGCGGCGTGGGCGTGATGAACATTATGCTGGTGAGCGTCACTGAAAGGACGCGCGAGATCGGCGTCCGCAAAGCGATCGGTGCGCGCAAGCGTGATATTCTTTTGCAATTCACTTTAGAAGCGATCATTCTCACCGCGGTCGGCGGAGTGATTGGAATTTTGTTGGGCGCGATCATCGTGTGGGTGATTCCGGCGTTCTGGCCCGCGCTGCCTGCCCACATGTCGATGTTTTGGACGATCTTCGGCTTCAGTTCTGCTGCGGGAACCGGCCTGATCTTTGGCATCTATCCCGCGTGGAAGGCGGCGAACCTCGATCCGATTGAGGCCCTGCGTTACGAATAATCTGGCCTGCGCTCGCGCATGATGCACCCCATCCTCAGAATGGTTCAGTTCGTCGCAGCAATCGGCACAGTCTCCAGTTCGCTCTACTACCTTCTCTGCCTCTGGAGCGCCGCAAGATTCCTGCGCGAGCGAAAAGCTGGCGAGACCTTCCTTGAGCTTGCCGAACGGAGTGCCCGCTCCACACAGGCTTTACCTCCTACATCCGCTTTACCGCCCATTTCGATTCTCAAGCCCCTGAAAGGGGTCGACCCTGAGATCTACGAAAGCTTCCGCAGCCACTGCCTGCAGGATTATCCGGAATACGAAGTCATTTTTGGCGTGAGCGATCCCAACGATCCCGCAATCGAGAGCGTGAGGGCGTTGCAGCGGGAATTCCCGGATCGCAGAATTCAGTTGCTGGTGAGTCCGAAGATCCTCGGCGCGAATGTAAAGGTCAGCAACCTCGCCCAGATGTTAGTTGAAGCACACCACGACCACATAATCGTAAACGACAGCGACATTCGCGTAGAACCTGACTACCTGCGTCGCGTCACCGCGCCCTTGGCCGACTCGAGAGTCGGAATGGTCACTTGCCTTTACCGCGGAGTGGCCAGCGCGACGCTTGGCTCGCGCTTGGAAGCGTTAGGCATCAGCACAGACTTCTGTCCGAGTGTGCTAGCCGCGCGTCAGCTTGAAGGCGGCATTCGCTTCGGTCTGGGTTCGACGCTGGCGTTCCGACGCGCTGAACTGGAAAAGATCGGAGGGTTCACCTCATTCGTCGACTATCTCGCCGATGACTACGAACTGGGAAAGCGCATTGCCGGGCTCGGGCTGTCCGTGAAACTGTCGGACGTGGTGGTTGAGACCTATCTCCCGCCTTATCACCTGCGGGAATTCTTCGCGCATCAACTGCGCTGGGCGCGCGGAGTTCGCGATGCGCGCGCGGGAGGCTACCTGGGTCTGGTTTTCACCTTTGGACTTGCCTGGTCGTTGGTCGCCTTGGCAGCAAGCCAAGGAGCGCTCTGGGCCTGGAACGCATTAGCGGTCACGATGTTTTTTCGCCTTGCCGTCGCCCTGGTCGTAGGTCGGGGTGTTCTGCGCGACCGTCAGATTCTAAAATTCGCGTGGCTCATTCCTCTGCGCGACTTGGCTGCCGCCGCAACCTGGTTCGCAAGTTTAGGTGGCCACACCGTCACCTGGCGCGGGAACCGTTTCCATTTAAAAGATGGCAAGCTTAGTCGGATTGCGCCGTAGAGTTGTATGGATGCGCAGTCGCCTCGGCTGCCAGAGGCACGGTGTTGCACCTGTAATCGAGAACGGTCCGGACTTTGCTGGCCAGTTGTTTCAACGTGAACGGCTTCTGCAGAAAGTTGTTTTCGACATCGATCACTTTGTGGTCCAGCACTGTCTGGCCAGCGTAGCCGGAAACAAACAGCACTCGAGTCTGCGGACGCAGCGTTTCTAGTTCCCTCGCCAGTTCGCCCCCACTCATGTGAGGCATCACGACATCGGTGACGGCCAGGTGAATCGTCGAGCCATGATTCTTGCTGATCGACAAAGCGTCGATGCCGTCCCGAGCTTCCAAAACGGTGTAGCCGCGGAGCCTCAGAAATTCGACAGTTGCCCGGCGCAGAGGTTCCTCATCCTCCACCAGCAAGACCGTCTCGGTGCCCCGGAGCACGGCCCCAGCGCCGGGATCTGGAATTTCCATTGCGACGGACCTGTCCTGCACACACGGCAGATAGATCTTGATGACGGTGCCCATTCCTGGTTCACTGTAGGCCCAGACAAATCCGTGATTCTGCTTCACGATCCCGTACACGGTGGCCAGACCAAGCCCGGTGCCCTTGCCGGAAGGTTTCGTGGTATAGAAAGGCTCAAAAACGTGGGACAAATGATCCGCAGGAATACCGTCGCCTGTGTCGGTCAGACTTAGGACGGCGTAGCGTCCGGTGGGAATCGCGGCTCGCTTTCGGTCGACGTATTGTTCGTCGACCTGCGCATGGCAGGTTTCAATCGTGCATCGTCCGCCCTGCGGCATGGCATCGCGGGCGTTGGCCGCGAGGTTCATGAGAATCTGCTCGATCTGCACCGGATCCAGACGGATTTTGCCTACAGTTTCCCCCGGGATAAAAACGAGCTCGATGTCTTCTCCAATAAGGCGGCGAAGGCTTTTGACGATTCCGCTGACCACCGGGTTTAGTTCTGCGACGCGCAGGGCCTGCGGTTGCTTGCGGCTAAAGGCAAGCAACTGCCGCGTCAAATCGGCAGCCCGGCGCGCGGCCGAAAGGATCTCCTGGATTCGCGCCTGAGCGGGGCTTTCAGAGGCCACGGAGTCGAGTGCGAGTTCAGAGTAGCTGGTGATGATGGTCAGCAGGTTGTTGAAGTCATGGGCGATGCCACCAGCCAGGCGCCCGACCGCGTCCATTTTCTGGGACTGAAGAAGCTGCGCTTCCAGGCGCAGCCTTTCCGTGAAATCCCGACCGTTCGAGACGAAGTTCGCGATGCGCCCTTCGTCATCCCGGATGGCGCTGATACTCTCATCGACGTAGTACACTTCGCCATTCTTTTTTCGGTTTACGACGATGCTGCGGCCCGCGTTGCCCGAACGAATACTTTCCCACACTTCCCGGTACAGTACAGGCGCCTGCTCTCCGGAGTTTAGAATGGACGAAGTTCTCCCTGCGACTTCCTCCAGAGAATAACCCGTCAGCATTTCGAAGGCAGGATTTATGTATTCGATGATGCCTTCGCTATTCGTGATAAAGATGGCATCAGCCGATTGCTCGACTGCGCAGGATAGCTTGCGCAAGGATTGTTCTGCCATCTGCCGCTGCTGCTGCGTCGAGTGCAAATTCAGCGCGCATCGGATCGTCCGCACCAGGTTGGCGCCAGTAAGCTGCGATCTTTCCATGCAGTCATAGGCGCCTGCCTGCACGATTTCAGCGACCGCCTTCTCATCGGCATGCTCCGTCAACAGGATGAAGGGCATCGCGCCCCTGCTGTGCAGAAACTCCGAAAGAAGTTTGGTGGCGGCGGCGTCTCCGGTCTCATGTTCAAACAAGACCAGTCTGTAGTCGCCCCGCTGCAACATCGTCTTGGCCTCATCCAGCGAGCCCGCATGATCGAGTTGCGCCGGCAGAGCACTCCGGTTCCGGTCAAGTATTTCCTGAATGAGAAAGAAATCTTCCTCCTGGCTTCCCACAAGCAGGACGCGCAACAGAGCGGGCGCGGGTTGGATCGCGGTTGACAGGAGTTTCCTTTGCCTACTCTTTTCACATCGGAATCTTTTAACCGCAGCGTCGCCTTGGGAGTAGTCTTGCAACCATCCGAGATTAAGAAGGAATCCCAGATTGGGATGAGTCCAGTTCGGCACTGAGGCGACGATTTCTGGCCCGGAAATGCTGGTGAGCCCTTTCCGGCAAAGCTTCCGCGGCTCTGTTCTCGCGGTTAATGAATTGTTAGGATAATGACAATTAAGGATGCTTCTTGATTGCTGTCGAGTCTGCCTATGTCCCGACAACAAACAATCGTTTCGTTATCCTTGGCTGTCCTCTGGCTTCTGTCCGCCTGGGTTCGGTCACAAACATCCTCCGAAGGTCAGGATTTTATCTACACCATTTCCACCTCGACGCAATGGACCGATACGGGGTTGGACTTGCAGAGCGGAGACTTGCTCCAGATCTCAGCCAGCAGCGCGGTATCTTCTGCATGTGATCCGCAGGGTGTCAGTGGTGCCGCGCAAAGCGCTCTGCCCTTGCCTACGGCGCTCGCGGGAGCGTTGATTGCCCGGCTTCATGCCCAGGGCGCCTCTCCTCTCCTGATCGGGAGCGGCAAGGAAATACGCGTGGAGGAACCCTCGCATCTGTTTCTCGGAGTGAACACCAGCGGCCAACCCCCTTGCACAGGAACTTTCTCGGTCAAGGTGCACAGAGTGAAAGCAGGTTCGAACCCCCGCAGTGAGCAGGTGAAGACGCAATTGAGTACCGCCGCTCAGATTTTCATGCAAGGGCAGTTTGGCCAAGACAAATCCGCAGGCAACGCAAATGCCTCGAGCGGGGCCGTTTCTGGCGGATCCGATTCAAATGGGACTGGCTCAGGCAACGCTAGTTTTCCGGAAAAAACCACGCCCGCGCCCGTAATGAAGCTCTCCACGGCCGCAATCGATCGCGCACTCAGCAAAGACATTGACGCGCTGCCGCGGCGCGTGAACGACCAGTTCCAGAATCTCGGCGATATGGTGAACTTTGTGATCGTAGGATCGCTGAAAAGTGTGCAGGCCGCTCTGGAAGCCGCCAGTTGGCACGCGGCGGACACCACCAAAAAGAAAGCTATCCTCGATGCGGCGCTGGAGACCTACGAGAACAAGGATTATCTGCAGATGCCGATGAGTACTCTTTACCTTTTTGGCCGGCCGCAGGATTTTGGCTACGAGATGGCCGAACCCATCGCCATGGTGGCCAGCCGTCACCATTTCCGCATCTGGAAGGCGCCATTTACATGGAACGGCCAGGAAGTCTGGGTGGGCGCGGGCACACACGATGTCGGTTTCGCCAAAGATAAGCGCAACGGCAGTGTGACTCATAAGATCGATCCGGTAGTCGATGGGGAGCGCGACAATATCGGCGGCAGTTTACAAAAGGCTGACAAAGTCAAAAGCCTTACCTACTATCTTCCGTCGGACCCCGTGCAGCAAGCGAAGAATGCGACCGGCGACGGGTATCAATCCGACGGCCGCCTGTTGGTTATTGTTCTTCAGTGATTTCGTGACGGGATGATTGAATTCCGACGTAGACCGGCTACTAGCTCCAATCGTTCTCCACTTTTTCTAAGAAAGTTTACAAACTCATCCCGCGCAGGTCGCAGACTGCACCTTGAATCAGGGAATCCGCCCCTGAATCCACTTTTCGTTGTTAACCAACTCAGTGTTCCGTCGTCTAATAGGCAGCCTGGACGCAAACTGTGTCTGTCCGGACTGAAAATCAGGGAACCCCTGCCTGGTTTCCTGCGTATCTGTTACCGAGCCGGAGTATGCCCCGAGCTTGATGGTCAGGGAGGGTTTATGCAGTTTCAGGAAAGTGCAGGCACGCTCAGACCCATCACCAACACAGGGAACGGTCACGTGGAAGAAGTTGTCCGGCAGGCCCACGACGAGCTGCGCCAGTTGCTGCACCAGCGCGCCGACGTAATGCGCCGGATCGGCACCATCAAGCAGACCATCGCCGGCCTCGCCAACCTTTTTGGAGATGAAGTTTTGAGCGATGAGTTGCTGGAACTGGTGGATCGCAAGAGCAGCGGACGCCAGCCAGGTTTCACCAAAGCGTGCCGTATGATTCTGATGGATGCAAATCGCGCCCTGAGTGCCCGTGACGTCTGTGATCGCATTCAGGAGAAAGCCCCGCCCATGCTGGCACGTCACAAAGATCCCATGGCCTCGGTGACGACAGTGCTCAATCGTTTAGTGGCATACGGAGAGGCGAAGGCCGTAGTTCTCGATAACGGCCGCCGAGCCTGGCAGTGGGTAGCCGACTCGCGAGCCGAGTTGACGCCGGCGCTGGCGGCGCTAGCCCGGCAGTAATCAGAACTAACCCGGCGGTAGAAGCATTCCCTTCTCCAGATGCCGTGTCACGTGCGCATACGAAGCCGCATGCGGATCGTGCGTCACCATCACAATCGTCTTGTGGAAGTCTTCGTTCAGGCGCTTCAGAATTTCCAACACCTCGGTTGCCGAGTGACTGTCCAGGTCGCCCGTGGGTTCATCCGCCAGTAGCAGCGTAGGATCACTCACAATCGCGCGGGCGATCGCCACCCGTTGCTCCTGCCCGCCCGAGAGCTGCTTGGGTAGATGGTTCACCCTTTCCTCCAGGCCCACAAGTTTCAGCGCGGTCATAACGTGATCGCGCCTCTGCTGCTGGTTAAGCCTGGTCAACAGCAGCGGCAACTCCACGTTCTCAAACGCAGTCAGCACCGGGATGAGGTTAAACGTCTGGAAAACGTAGCCGATGTGTTCATTGCGCCAGTGGGCCGCCTGCGAATCGTTGAACCGGAAAATATTCTGATTCTGCACCAGCAACTCGCCGGATGTAGGCCGGTCAATCGCCGCAATCATGTTCAGCAGCGTGGTCTTGCCGGATCCCGACGGTCCCATCAGCGCCATAAACTCGCCGGCCGCGATGTCGATTGAAACATCGTCAAGCGCCTTCACTTCGAACGCCTCGCGCCGGAAAATCTTGCTGACGTTGCGAGCCTGAACAACTTTGGTTCCGGTAGCGACTTGGTTTTCGGCAACTGTGCTCATGATTATTACTGCCCCTTGATTTTGATTGAGTCCCCGTCTTTCAAATCCTGCGGCCCTTTGCTGATCACGCTCTCGCCCCCGACTAGCCCATCCACTAGGAAGCCGTCGCTGCGCTGGCTCAAAATGTGAACCTCACGCATGCGCGCCTTGCCGTCGAAAGCGACGAACACGACTTTCTTGCCGTCACGATCGCGTACCGCGCTGGCCGGCACAAACGCTCCCACCGCTTGCGCGCTAGCGGATTTCTGTTCATCCGCCAGAAATTTCACCGTCGCATTCATTTCCGGCCGCAGATACTCATCCGGATTTAGCACCTGCACTTTGACTTGCACGGTCGCTTTCTGCCGGTTGGCCTCGGGAGAAATCTGCGCGATTTCACCTTTGTACTTGCGATCCGGATAAGCGTCGGTTGTGACGATGCCCTTCTGCTTGGGACCAAGCCGGGCAAAATCAGCCTGCGCAATATCGAGCTCGACCTGAAGATCGTTCAAATCAGCCAGCGACACTACCGATCCCTGCGGTCCACCCGCCGCCGCGCTGGCAAACTGCGCGGTAATCAGCTCCCCTTTTTCCGCCGTGCGGTCGAGGATCGTCCCCGTAACGGGCGCGCGAATCACCGTGGCGTCGAGCTGTGACTTGGCGTAATCGAACTGCCCCTGGGCCTGCGCCAGAGATCCGCGGGCTCGAGCGATCTCCTCCGCTCGCGGCCCGATCCTCATTAATTGAAAAGCTTTTTCCAGCGAGTTGACGCGCTGTTGGTCCGACTCAAACTTGGCGGTGGCATCGTCCATCGCCTGACGCGAAACAACCCCTGCGCTCGAGAGCTCCTTCGTCCGGTCCAGAGTCAGCTTGTCATTGACCAGCGTGGCGCGGGCTTCATCAAGATTATGCTGGGCTTGTTGAATCTCTTCCGGACGCGACCCGTGCTCAAGCTCATCGAGATAGGCGCGAGCATTGTCCAGCGCGCCCTTCGCCTGGTCGTAGGAGGCGCGGAACTCCTGATCTTCCAACCGCACCAGCACTTGCCCTTCCTTTACCTTGTCACCTTTTTCCACGCCAATCCAGGCCAGGCGTCCGGTGACCTTCGAATTCACATTGATCGTGTGATGAGCCACGATGTAACCCGTGGCCGAAAGCACCGTCCCGCCCACGTCGCTGTTCTCCGCCGAAGCGCGCGTCACCTCGACCTCCGGCACATCGCGCGAAAGCATGCGGTAAGCCAGCGCAGACAAGCTCAACACCACGACGATCACAATCCCAATCAGGATGTAGCGACGCGCCCATGCAGGCGGCTCTCCATTGCCCGCCCCGCGCTCGGTGCGGTCGATTCGCAGGCTCTGCAAGTCTTCGTGTTTCGCGTCAATCGGCATAAGAATCGAAATCGGCTTCTGGCATCCGCTTTTCGGCGTCCGGAACGCAAAACCTTCTGGCCCGACGCCGGACGCCGGACGCCGCTTTTATCAACCTCGCAAGGCCGTCAGAATATTCTGCCGCGCCGCATGCCAGGCCGGCGCAAATCCGCCCACCAACCCCATCACCAGTGCGAATGCCACCGCGACGGCTGCAACCTGCAGCGTAATCTGCAGGCTGAATACCACCTCGCTGAACGTTACCGCATTTGACGTTCCCGTCTGCATCCCGTTGAACGGCAGCATCAGCAGAATTCCCACCACCGCGCCCAGCAAAGCCAGCATGAGAGATTCCAGAACAAAAGAGGTCAGAATCGCGGGACGCGAGAATCCCAGCACCCGCAAAGTCGCAATTTCGCGCCCGCGGTAAGCCACGGCGGCATACATCGTATTCATCGCCGCGAAACTCGATCCAATCGCCATGATGATAGCCACCACAATGCCAATGTATTTGATGGGACCGCCCGACCGAGTCTGCTTCTCGTAATATTCTGTTTCCAGAACTCCTTCAAGCTTCAGACGCTGATCATCGCTTACCCGCTTCGTGAGCGCATCGGCGGCAATCGGATCAGTCGCGCGCAGGTAAGCCGAGGAATACCCTCCCTGGCGGTCGAAGTCCGAAGCCATCTGATTCACGTCGCTCCAGATCTCCGACTCATACGCCGAACCACCGGCGTCAAACACTCCTACCACTTTCCACGATCCTTTGCCGAACTCCATGCTGTCACCGATGTTGGCATGCGAAAAACGCGAGCGGATGGATTTGCTCACCACCACCTCCCGCTGCCCAGTCTGGAACCGGCGTCCTTCAATCAGTTTCGCACTGGGCCGAAGTTCAAGACCATCGGGCATCATCCCGCGCACCGTCACATTCACGTCGCCGGTGCCGTCCTTGCGTGGAAGCACGATCACGACCACCCACTCGCCCGACACCATAGGCTCGCCGTGGCTATCTTTCGCGATACCGGGCAAAACCTTGAGCGTGGGAAACAGCGCGGCATCAAAGCCACCGGACAGCTCCGCCTCGGATCCCTTGCGCAGCACCAGCACGTTCTGCGGATTCCCGCTCGAAACGAAAGCCCGCTGCAACCCCGCCAGCAGCGCCATCAGAAAGATCGCCGTCGTCACCGTCAGCGCGATGCCCAGCGCGGTCATGATGGTGAGCCCCTTGCGCAGCTTCAAATTGCGGATGTTATAGCTGATCGGTATCGCCATAATTTCACTTTCAATTCACCCAGGTGTACTACCCAATGTGCCGCAGCCCCTCCACAATATTTACGCGGGACGCGTTGTAAGCCGGCAGACAACCGCTGATAAATCCCACAATCGCGGCCACCACCAGGGACGCAAGCATGGTCGGAACGGTGACGCTCATGCCCGCCGGAACCCCAATCGCAACCGAAGAGTGGGTCAACCACCGTATCAGCAGGGTTGCCGCCAGAACTCCCAGCACTCCTCCCGCCAACGCCAAAGCAACGGCCTCGCACACGAACATCGAGAGCACGCGCTGACGTGTGAAACCCAGCGTCTTAAGCACTGCAACTTCACGGGTTCGCGCCCGAATCGACATGGCCATGGTATTGCCCGAGACCAGAAGAATCGTGAACACGACCGCCCCGCAAATGCCGAGGATGAAGGCTTTCACATTGCCAAGAGAAGATACGAACGACAACTGAAACGCCTGCTGGCTCTCTGTCTTGGTACGCTGGGGTGCGTTGCGGAACATTTCGTCGATTGCCTTCGAGACCGGCGCCACGTCCTCGGGCGACGCTACCTGCGCCAGATACCACCCCGCTTGTCCCTTGAACCAGTCTACTGATTCTTCCAGGTACTTGGTGTTGAATAGCAACGATCGAACCGGCGGATCGATCTTATACATCGCGCGGATCGTAAGCTCGGGCCGCACTTCGAAATACGGACTCTGCAGCGTGACCCGGTCGCCAATCTTCCACCCGTATTTCTTGGCTAACTCAATGTCCACCAGAGCGCCGGCGCGATCCCGTTGCCAGGCCAGCATCTGTTCCGGAGGAACGATCTTGTCCGCCGCAACCTTGGGATACTCTTCCGGATCGGTGGCGATTTGGGCGAAGGCGTTCACCGCGCGGTCGTCTTTATAGTGATTTCCGAAATAGGTCATCGGCACCACTCCGACAATGCCCGGAACACTGCGAATCTTGTCGCGGTAATACGCGGGCAGAAAGAATGCCAGGGAAACGCGATCCCGTGTGATGATGCGCTTTGTCGAATCCGGAGGTCCCGAGTCGATATAGAACGTGCGCCAGATCGACATCATCAGCGTGAGCAGCAGCAGCGAAACGCTGATACTCAGCAGCGTCAGAATGCTGCGCCGCTTATTGCGAAACGTATTGCGCACCACGAAACTGCCTAACGTCATAAAACTTATCCCGCCGTAATCAACCCGCTGTGTCAACCAATGTGCCGCAGCCCTTCCACAATCTCCACTCGCGACGCGTTGTAGGATGGCACCAGTGAACTGAAGAAGCCGACCAGAGCCGCCGCTACGAGCGCCACACCCAGCGTTCCAGGCGTAACCTTCATCTGGGCAAGAAAAAATCCCATTGGTGATTTTTTCATCATCGTCAGCAGCAGCCACGCGAAGCCGCAGCCAAAAAGTCCGCCCGCAATCGAAAGCGACATAGCTTCACCCACAAAAAGCCCAAGGATGGTCTGCCGCTCGAAGCCCAAGGTCTTGAGAACGGCCACTTCCCGGGTGCGTTCGCGAATCGACATCGCCATGGTGTTGGCAGAAACCAGAAGCGTGGTAAAGACCACCGCCATACAAATGCTGAGAATAAAAGCCTTCACATTGCCCAGCATGTTGACGAAGCCCAGGCCGAAAGCTTTCTCGCTTTCGGTCTTGGTGGGCTGCGGCGAGTTGCGAAACATATCGTCGACAGCGCCGGCAATCTTCGTGACGTCGTCGGAAGACTCCGACATGATGCTAAAGGTCCCAGCCCGCCCCTTAAAGCCCGGCACTGCCTCTTCCACATACTTCGCGTTGAAGTAGGCCGTCTTGTTCGTCGTCGGCCAATGAAAGATGCCGCGAATGGTGAGCTCAGGGTTGATGGGATAGATCGTCCCCAAGAGAATAATGCGATCGCCGAGCTTCCAACCGTGCTGCTGAGCCAGTTCGTCGTTTACGATCACGCCGGCGCGGTCGCGCTGCCACGCGGCCAGCTCATCGGGCGCTATCTCCATCTCCGGATACACCTTCGGGAACTCGTCTGGGTCCGTCGCGAACTGCGGAAAAAAATTCTCCGGCTTGTTGTCTTTATATAAGCCGCCAAACCAGCTGTTAGGCACGACCGCAACCACTCCGGGCAGGGCACGGATTTTGTCGCGGTAGAAACCGGGCAAGTTGAACGTCAAGGATACGCGGTGCCGCGTTACCAGCCGCCGCGTCGATTCGGCGCTGCCCTTGTCAATATAAAAACCTTGCCAAAGCGTCATCATGAAGGTCAGCAGCAACAAAGAAACGCCGATACTCGCAATCGTCAGAATGCTGCGGCGCTTGTTGCGGAGGGCGTTCTTGGTGACAAATCGGGTCAAAGTCATATCTTGCAACCCAGCTGAACCCAGAGAAGACGCAGCATGCCGGACAACGGATGAGCCTAGTCTATGCGGGCCTCCAGCATAAACGAATGAGTCCGCTCCGACAACCGGCCGAGGTACCCGGAAAAGCCTCAGACTTTTTTCCCGAAGCTGGCGTGTCTAGCTTCAATCCGCCCCCACCCGAACGCCAGTGGAGATCGTCATCCAGCCCCCATGACAATTGTCATTTCTCAGCCAACCGGGTTAAACCGTTCCCAGGGCCGAAAGTCACGCCCTGGATTGAGCTATTTCCGTGCCAGCTCGGAAGCCGCCGCGGGACCTCGCCAAATCGCGCCCCCGGCTTCCCCAACTTTCACGGTACTTCGGTAACTCGAACCTTAATCTCGCGAGCGATATCCTACCCTTAACCTGCCCCGGGTTCTAACCCACGCAGTTCGCAACTGAAACTGCGCGGCTTGTTTCTGGGATGAGGCACGGAACCATGTCCACTAAAATTGGCCACTTCGAAATCCTGAGCGAACTCTCAAAGTCCGCGACTTGCGTGGTTTACAAGGCGAATGACGCGGAAACCAGCCAAACCGTCGCGTTGAAAGCGATTCAGTTATCAGCATTCGGCGAACGCGCCGCCGAATTGCAGGAGTGCCTCCTGAAAGAGGCCGATACCGCCAAGGTCCTGAGCCACTCCAACCTCACACCAGTTCGTGACGCGCGAGAAATCGACGGCCAGTTCTGCGCCGCCATGGAATACATTCAAGGCAACAGCATCGCCACCATGCTCGCGCGCAAAGAAGGATTTTCCATCTGGGACCTGCTCGATATCGGCCGCCAGGTGTGTAGCGGCCTCGATAACGCCAACTCTCACAAGATATTTCACTATAGTCTCGAACCGTCCAAGATCATGTGCGGCTGGGACAGTACGGTCAGAATTCTGGGCTACGGCGTTTCCAGCGTCGGCAAGTTTACCGCGAACATGCCGGACGTCCCCTCAATCCTGCACTACATGTCCCCGGAGCAGCTTCGCGGCGAGGATATCGATGCCCGCTCGAACCTCTTCAGTCTCGGCGCCATGTTTTACGAGATGGTCACCGACCGCAAGGCCTTTGATCGTGAGGATGCCGATTCGCTGCGCCAGAGCATTCTCGAAAGCACACCCGTGCCTCCGATGCACGTGAATCCCAAACTCCATCCGGTGCTGAGCGATCTCATCATGAAAGCTCTCGCCAAGAATCCCGCGGAGCGTTTCCAGAATGGAAGGGAACTGCTCGACGAACTGGAGAAATGCAAGGAATCCAAGCCGAAGGCAGCAAAGCAGGCAGCAGCACCCGCCAAGAGCACAGTCGTTCCGACCGCAGTCAAATCTGCGGCCCAGACAAAATTTGCCGGCGCCTCCGCTCCCGGCCGTCCCGCAGCGCCGAAGCCTCAGCCCGCCGCGCCAGTGCAGAGTAAGCCGGTCGAAAACAAATTCGCCACTCCGGCCGCCTCCGCTCCCGGCAAGGCAGCTGCCGCTGCTGCCGGATACTCGGGCGGCCATGCAACGACATCCACACCCGTCAAGCCAGTCGCGGACGAGCCGGAAGAACCGTCGGCATACATGTCTTCCGCTCTTGATGAGCCCACCGTAGAGGCGCCCGAAGACGAGACGCCAAAAATCTCCGTCGATCCCATGATGGCCGAGGGTGGTCCGTCAAAGGGCGGCGGAATCAGCTTTTCGGAGATGACCGAACTGCCTCCGCTCAAGGAAGTCTATGTTCCGCCGCCTCCGCCACCTCCGGTGGTCGAACAGAAGCAGTCCCATGCTCCAACAGTTTTCTCCGGCAGCTATGAAGAGGAACCGGAGAAACCTAAAGTTCAGCCTCGCGTAGTTGCCCAGAAGGCGATGAAGGAGATCAAGAACGTCCCACCCCAGCTGATGATTTACTCCATCGCCGGCGCGGCCGTCTTGATTCTGATCATCGCCGTCGTTCTGGTTCTTCACGTCAACACTTTGAACAGTGATGGCGACACGCCTCGCCCCGTCGCAGCCGAACCCGCTCCTCAACCGGCTGCCGAACCTGCCGCCCAGCCCGCGCCAGTTCCACAGACGCAAGCTGCCGCCCCAACTCAGGCTCAACCTGAAACTGAAGCCCCAGCTCAAGTGGCTGAACCCGAGCCCACTCACGCGGCCACCGCGGCGGCCAGAAGCAAGAACGGTAGAAAGAAACCAGCGCCCGCTCCCGCCGCAGTACCGGGACAGATGGCAATCGATTCCACTCCTCAAGGCGCGCAAGTCCAGGTCGATGGCAGAACCGATCCCTCCTGGGTTACTCCGTTCTCTCTTACCGGGTTAGCCGCCGGCGCGCATACCGTCACAGTCAGCAAAGCCGGTTATTCCACGGATACGCGGACCGTCAACGTGGCCTCTGGCAGCAAAGCCTTTGTCACCAGCCACCTCTCTCAGCAAATGGCGACGCTCGCCGTTTCCAGCAACCCCGCCGGAGCCGACGTTTTCGTTGACGGCAAGAACACCGGCAGGGTCACTCCCGCGCAAGTCCCCGTGGACAAGGGACAGCACGTCGTGCTGATTCGCAAGTCGGGATACATTGATCAGACCACCAGCGCCCAGTTCGCCTTGGGCCAGACCACCAATTTCTCGCCCACTCTCCAGCCGCTCGGCAATGTCGACGACATCAAGACCGTCGGCAAAATGAATAAGCTTTTCGGCGGCAAAGACGCCCAGGCTATGGGCACAGTCAGCGTCAAGACCCAGCCTAAGGGAGCCCAAATCGCCGTCAACCAGCACATGCTGGACAAAGACACGCCGGTTAATTTTATTCTTGATCCCGGCAACTACATCGTCGACATCACCCTGAGCGGCTATGTCTCCGTCCATAAAGTCATCTCCGTGGATAAAGGCGGAAAAGTCGTCATCGATGAGGTCTTGCAGCACGAATAGGTAACGCCGAGCCACCCCTGGAGCCCTACGCTGGGTTTTTATACAACTGCGACCAGACGGGCGCCTCCGTCCGACGACTCCGATTTGATTACCTTTTTTTACATTGCTTTAATCCTGCCTTAACTTTCGCACCATAGCATCCTCTTCCAGCAAATCCCTGCACCGCCAATTTCCGAAAGGGCAAAATCTATGCGTCGATTTTTCGCTGTATTGCTCACCGCCGCCATGGTTGCCGCGCCGGTACTTACGCCGGTAGCCAACGCCGCCAATCCTAAAACAGCCACGCCCATCAAACACATTGTGATCATCTTCGGAGAGAACCAGTCATTCGACCACTATTTCGGAACCTATCCCTATGCCCTGAATCCGAAAGGCGAACCGCAATTTCACCCCCTTCCGGATACCCCTACCATCAACGGCTTTGGCAACGCGCTGTTGAACAATAACCCCAATCTGAACCCCGCCAACGGTACCGGCGCATCCAATCCCTTCCGGCTCGCTCGTTCCCAGGCCTTCACCCAGGACATGGATCATGACTACCTTGCCGAACAACTCGCCTTCGACGGCGGCGTCATGGATCTCTTTCCCGCGAACACGGGAAGCCCAGGTCCCCCTCCCAGCGCTCCGCCGGCGGTGGTGAACACAAACGGCCTGGTGATGGGCTACTACGACGGCAACACGACTACCGCGCTCTGGAACTACGCGCAGCACTACGCCATGAGCGACAACTCCTACAGCACCAACTTTGGTCCTTCCACGGTCGGCGCGATTAATTTGATTTCAGGCCAGACCAACGGCGTCGCGAAATATACCGGCGGCACCGGCGGCTTTATCGGCGACGGGAGCGGCGGATACTCGCTGATTGGGGACCCCGATCCCTACGGCGATGTCTGCTCCGGCAGCGGCACCGCGCAGATGGGCGGAAAGAATATCGGCGACCTGCTCAACGCAGCTGGCATTACCTGGGGCTGGTTCGGCGGAGGTTTCAACCTGAACAAAGTAAATCCCGACGGCAGCACCGGTTGCAACCGCCAGTCGACCTCGCCCATCGCCGGGACGCAGGGCGATTACGTTCCCCATCACACGCCATTTCAGTACTACGCTTCCACTGCGAATCCCACCCATGCACGTCCCAAGTCGATTGCGGCGATCGGTCACTCCGGCGATCCTGCCAACCACGACTATGATGTTGATGACTTCTTCACCGCGGTTTCAGCCGGCAATTTCCCCCAGGTAAGTTTCCTCAAGGCCATTTCAATTCAAGACGCCCACCCAGGAAATTCTGATCCTCTGGATGAGCAGCAATTTGTGGTCAAAGTGGCCAACTTCCTGCAAGCCCAGCCGGAGTGGGCCAACACCGCGCTGGTCGTGCTCTACGACGATTCCGATGGCTGGTACGATCATCAACTCGGTCCGATCGTAAACTCGTCGGCGACCGCAGCCGATGCGCTCACCGGTCCAGGAACCTGCGGCAGCGGCGCCAATGCGCTGCCCGGTCTCAAACCATCCACCACGCACGCTCAGGGACGCTGCGGATATGGTCCGCGGCAACCGCTCCTCGTCATTTCCCCCTGGGCGCGCCACAACTTCGTGGATCATTCGATCACCGATCAAACCTCGGTCATCCGTTTTATCGAGGACAATTGGCTCGGCGGCCAGCGCATCGGCAACGGATCGTTTGACAAGATCGCAAACTCCATCAGCTCGTTGTTCGATTTCCAGCAGAATGTGAGCAACGATCTGTTCCTTCTCAACGAAAACACGGGCGAGCCCTTGAACATCTACTAAGGCTTCCCTGCGGATGTTCTGACAGAAGAATGTTCTGACAGAAGAATGTTCCGACCGAAAATGGTCTGACTCTAAATCACGATGCAGGCAGCGGCAAGGCAGGTGCGGCGCCCAAGCGCTCACCTGCCTTGTCGCTGTTATATGCTTGAAGCCCGAAAGGAATGCGGTGATTACACGCCGAAAGTTTCTGCAACGATCGAGCCTGCTGGCTACCCTGGCGACCGGCAAAAGAGGATTACTAACTGCGTTGGCGCACGCTCACGCAATGCCCACCATGCCTCCCGCCCTCGACGTCAATACCCTGCCGAAATTTGTCGATCCCCTTCCGATTCCTGAACTCGCGCGGCCCCAGGGAACTCGGCCGAGTCCGTCCGATCCCAGGGAGACCGTACCGTTTTATCGCATCCAAGCCCAGCCCATTACCAGCAAAGTTCACCGCGATCTGGCCCCTACTAAACTCTGGAGTTTTGGCCGGTCCACGCCCGGTCCGACATTCGAAACGCGCTCCGGTGAACCTCTGCTCGTGGAATGGGTGAATGCACTCCCCAACGAACATTTCCTGCCAGTCGACCACACCATTCACGGCGCCGAGGCCGACAAACCCGCAGTCCGCACCGTCGTGCACATGCACGGCGCGAAAACTGGCCCAGAAAGCGACGGCTATCCCGAAGACTGGATTGTGCCCGGAAAATCAGCTCTCTACTTCTACCCGAACCAGCAAGACGCCGCCATGCTCTGGTACCACGACCACACCCTGGGGATTAATCGCCTCAATGTCTACGCTGGATTGTTCGGGACATTCCTCATCCGCGACAGCGTGGAAGACGCGCTCAATCTGCCCAAGGGCAAATACGAGTTGCCGCTTATTCTCTACGACCGCCTGCTCACCCGTGAAGCCCAGCTTCTTTACCCGGTTTCGCCAGATCCGCAATCTCCCTGGGTTCCCGAGCTCTCTGGGAATGCCATTCTGGTCAACGGAAAGCTCTTTCCCTATATCGAGGTCGAGCCCAGACGATATCGCTTCCGTGTCCTCAACGCTTCCAATGCCCGCTTCTATCACCTGTCGTTTGTCAATGAAGCATCCGCCAAAAAAGAAGATGCGCAGTTTCACCAGATCGGCACGGATCAGGGTTTACTGCCGGCGCCCGTTCCGCTCACCAGTCTTGAAATCGCGCCCGGCGAACGCGCTGACATAGTAGTTGATTTCAGTGAGCATCGCGGTGCGCAGCTTACACTCAAAAACGACGCTTTCATCGTGATGCAATTCCGCGTCTCCACAGGAAAAGTGGCTGACACAAGTTCGCTGCCTGCCGCTCTGCGCCCGGTGCCCAAAATCCCCGAATCGCAAGCCGTGCAGACCCGCCTGTTGACGCTCAATGAATATGTCAACAAGTCGGGCAATCCGGTCCAGTTGCTCCTGAACGCTTCCCACTGGAGCATGCCGGTCACGGAAAAACCGATGCTCGGATCGACTGAAATCTGGACCCTGATCAATCCCACCAACGATTCCCATCCCATCCATCTACACCTGGTGCGTTTCCAGATCCTCGACCGGCAAAACTATGAGCCCTGGCTGTTCCAGACCAAGCGCCAGCTGCACTTCCTCGGTCCGCCGCAACCTCCCGACCCCAATGAAGCCGGCTGGAAGGATACGGTCCGAGCCGATTCCCGTATGGTCACGCGGATCATTGTGCCCTTCACCGGCTACACCGGCCGCTACGTATGGCACTGCCACATCCTCGAACACGAGGACAACGAAATGATGAGGCCCTACGAAGTAATCGCCCCATCGTGATTTTCACGTGGACGGGTGGCCCATCTCAAAGCTCGCGTTCTTTGCGAAATTTAGGGTGGGAGGATATCGACAAGGGCAAAGTTTCAAGGTTTCAAGGTTTCTCAACCTTGAAACCTTAGAAACTTTGAAACATTGAAACGGCGAGAGTGATTTGTCCAGCGATCGGGTGGGAAGGCTTAATTAGGCAGCTTGAAATTCATCGTGACCTGCGTCTGAATCTCAACCGGCTCACCGTTGAGCAAATACGGTTTGTACTTCCATTGCTTCACCGCATCCACCGCGGCGCGCGCCAGACGAGGATCGCCGCTGACAATCTTCACTGCCGAGATGTTGCCTTCTTTGGAGATGGTCGCCAGAAGCTCAACGGCGCCTTCCACGTGCATCTGCATCGCGCTTGCCGGATACACGGGTGACGTCTTTTTCACCAACAGTCCTCGCGACACTCCCTGCGAGACATTCAAGGTCTGCAGCACGGGAGCCGGCGCCGGGCTGTCGCTGCCCATAAGATTAGGAAGCGATCCGCCGTTGTCTGACGGAGCAATCCCAGTGATGTTCGGAGCATCGGGAGTCTGTGCCGGTTTTGCGGCCGCCTGCGAATGGCCACTCTTGATCACAATCGGCTCTGCGGCGGCAGTTTCGTTGGTTGCCGAAACTTTGTTGGCCGTCGTAGCCGAAGCCTTGGCGGAGTCCGCTTTAGGGTTGGTCTTGCTCGAATGAACTGGTTCATCTTCACTGCTTCCAGCGTCCGACGCATCAGAATCGGAAGTAGCCGTGGCCGTCCGGGTTCCTTTTGAAGCGGCCGCAGAGTCCGAAACCGAAGACGGAACCGACGATGTCGCAGAAGAGGTCACAGACGAGGTCGGATAACCGGCAGCAGAAGCTGCACCGCCTGGAGCTTTGCTGGGCACAGGTTGTGGAACCACCGCAGGCTTGGTCACCGGCGCCACCACCTGCGTGAAAGGAGCTGCGGCCCCGCTCGAACGTACCCACTGCATCCACAATGCGTAGCCGCCGGCTGCAACAATCACTACTGCAACTGCAACCAGCAGGGTCTTCTTGCTTCCGCCGCGCTCGGCCTTGGCGTCGCTGCTGACATTACCGCCAAAGGTGAAAGCTGGCGCGGACGTTCCCTCGTTCGAAGAACTGTTCTGGATCGATTCCTCGGCTTTCGCGGCAGGACTCTCTGGTTCTGCAATAACGGGCTTCGGATCGCGAGCTGGTGCCGGCGCGCTGGCGGCGCCCGATCCAAATCCTGCCGAACTCGACGCCGAAAGTCCAAGCGTCGGCGCCAGAATGTCCTGTTGGCTGTCTGTCGTCCGGTGCGCTGCGACCGCAGAGGAAGCGACTTCATCGCCGATCTCCAGAATTTCGGCGTCGCTGTCACTCTCAGCTGGAACAGAGGCCACAACTCGCGGCTGTGGCGGCTTCTGAGCTGGAATACTTGCTGTTGCGGCGTTCCGCGAAGGCGCAACCGGCGGTGCCGGCCGTGCCGCAACCACCTTTGTACTCGGAACTTGCAGTGCGGGCTTCGAAGGTGCTGCTGCGGGCTTTGCGGTTGTAGCCGCCGCCGTACCCGCCGCCGGTGCCGCCGGTTTCCCAGCTTCGTTCTTCCGCAACAATCCGCGCGCAACGCGCAGTGTGCCCTTCGCCTGCTCTACGTTGATAGGCTTAGTAAGCACCAGGTTCGCCCCAATCCGGAAAGCCTTGGCGACTCCAGCTTGCCCTTCGACAACCGCCACCGCCAGAGCCGACTGATTGGCGGGCGTGTTCCGTGCGCTCTTGAACAGCAACGTGGCGTTCTGCTCGTTATCGCAGTCCACCACGACCGCGTCGAAGTGCTCAGCCATCAATTTCTTGACTGCTCCGAAGGGCTCGGTGCAGGGAATGACGTTGAAGTCCAGCTCGCTGAGAACTTGCGTTACAGCGCGAGCCGTCTTCTCATCGGGGCAGAATAAGAGCGCTTGATAACCCATACTAAGGTCATCCTAGGTACACTCGTAAGCCTCATCAAGTTACGGTGGTAATTCCGATTTAGCGCGTTTTGCCTTGCTGGAAGGGCTTTTGGCCAATAGCGTTTTCGGCCTGCCGTCTGCGCATACAATACCGTGTCATGCGCATCCCTCTCTGGCTCAAGTTGCTGTGGACAGCGTGGGTGCTAGTCTGGGCTCCGGTCTACTACCGCCAGTATGGTCTGCAGAATTTTCTTTTTTACTGCGATCTCGGAAACTTATTCATCACCGCCGCCCTTTGGCTGGAAAGCCCGCTCCTGTTTTCCTGGCAGGCAACCGGGCTCCTGTTGTTCCAAAGTCTATACACCGTCGACCTGGCCAGCGCTCTCCTAAGTGGGCGCCACTGGATCGGCGGAACCGAATTCATGTTCGACGCAAATGTCCCGCTGTGGATTCGCCTGCTGAGTCTGTTTCACGTTGTAGTCCCGCCCTTGCTGTTATGGGCGATTTGGCGTTTAGGCTACGACCAACGAGGTTGGAAGTATCAGACCCTGACTGCGTGGATCGTGGTCCCCATCAATTATTTCTGGCGTCCGCAATACGATGTCAACTGGGCCCGCGGCACCTTCTTTCGCGAACAACACGTCATCCCCGGACCCTTGTATCTACTGCTCTACCTGATCACTGTCCCGGCAGTTGTATTTTTTCCCACGCACCGGTTTCTGCTCTGGCTCACCAAGCGCTGGCACGCGAAATCCTAATCATCTTTCCCGGCATTGTCCGCAGTATTCCGCGGCCGCACCGCCGACCCAGACTCCGAACGCCCGGCCGAGTCCGTCGCGGAAGCTTTGTCACTCGCCTTCTTCACCGCCGCTTCGATCTTGTCCCTCTTCGCCGCCGGATCGCCGCTCAAATAAAGTGTCTGCGATGCCGAGGCCAGACTGGTCCCCGAGTCCTCCACAAACTTCATGATGCGCAGCAGCAAGCCTTCGCGCGCGGTCGCAAATTCGTCAAAATCTCTCGTCAGTACGTAACAGAGAAGCTCCACATTAATGGAACTCGTGGTCACCTCCGTCAGCCGTACCCGAGCCGTGCTGGGCTCAACCTTTGGATAGCCCTTTAAAATCTCGCGCATTTGCGCCAGCACATCGCGAAGCCGATCCGGCGAGTTCTGCGAGTGCAGCCCCAGCACCGTCTTGAAAAGAATCTTATCCCGCCGGCTCAGATTCTCCACATTGATGGTCGCCACGGTGCCGTTAGGGATGGCCAGCAGCGTCCGTTCTTCCGTCCGCACCCGAGTCGACCGCAGCCCAATATCCTCCACCGTTCCTGTGCGGTCGCCGAACTTGCAAACGTCCCCCACGCGAATCACTTCGTCGCCCAGCACCGAGACGCCGCCAAATAAATTTGCGATAGTCTGTTGCGCGCCGAAGCCCACGGCCAGCGTGCCAATGCCCACCCCCGCCAGCGCCGTACTCAGATTGAAGCCCAGCACGCCCAGGATCAGGAATATCGCCATCACAACAATGACGGCCTTGACCATCCGCTCGCCCAGCAACATCAGCGACCCAGTCCCCGAATGACCATGAGCCAGAGCCCGATTGCGCATCCGCCGCATGAACCAGCGAATCACGCTCCACAAAATCCAGTTCGCCCCGATAATGAGCGCGACCGCGGTCACCTGCACGTAGTAGTGCCGTTGCAACAGCGGCATCCCGAGGTAGCGTGCCAGAATCCGGTGAATCGCGGTACCAATCAACAGCCATGCCGGTCCGGAAACCGAATACCATGGCCCCAGTTCCGTCTGCCCGCGCCGCGCCGCCCACCACCGCAAGGGGATTTCCAACAGCACCAGCAGCAGCCAGCCAGCCGCAGCCGCCACGGGAATCATCAACAGCAGCGCCAGCCACTGCCACAGCGGCATTCCAGCCAGCTGATGTTTCACCACCCAAGGCGGCAATCGCGTCTCCACCTGCCGCGCCTGCACTTGTTCGTAAAGTTCGGGAACCTTCTCCAGCGTGTCCGCAGAAATAAGCCAGATTTTCCCCAGGCTCGGATCAACAACGCGCACCAGTTCCAAGTCCGCTTCCACATCGCCGGAAGACATGCTCCCCAACTTTTGCCGGTTCGGTGGAATGCCTTCCTGCGGCGCGCCTTCCGGCTGCGTGCTCACGTTCTTCAAACTGCCGGCATAGGCGCGGTCCATCACAACTTTAAGATTCGCCGCCAGCGCTGCGCCTTCGCTCTGCCGCCGTGCCGCGCTCATCTGCAGATATTGCGCCGCGATCGTGTAGTTCCCCGATTGCGCCGCCTGCAGAAATCCAAACACCGTCCCGTAGGGCGTGTTGCGCCCCAGCGCGTCGGTCACAGTATTTGAGGGAGCACTCGCAGGCGCCGACGGTTGCAGAATCTGACTCAGCGGACTCTGCGCCGCAAGCGGAAAGCAGCTCGCAACACTAAGAACAAGAACAGCAATTCCCTTTAAGAAAGTGGACATGGATTTCTTCCCAGACTAGGCGCGCTTGGGGCGAAATATATCTGTGCTCGTGCCAAAGAAAACTTCTGCGGATTCCATTATCGTCTCCGAAAGCGTGGGATGCGGGTGAATGCTCATCGCCACATCGCTGGCCAGCGCGGCCATTTCGATCGCCAGCACTCCTTCGGCGATCAGGTCGCCCGCGCCAACGCCAACAATCCCCACGCCCAGCACGCGCTCCGTCTGCGGATCGATGACGAGTTTGGTCATGCCCTCGGGACGATCGAGAGTAACCGCGCGTCCTGATGCGGCCCACGGAAACTTAGCAACCTTGATCTCGCGACTTTCTTTTTCCGCCTGAGTCTCCGTCAGACCACACCAAGCAACTTCGGGATCGGTGAACACTACCGCCGGAATCGCCGCCGGTTCGAACGCAACCTTGTGTCCCGCGATGGCTTCGACCGCAGTTCGTCCTTCATGCATAGCCTTGTGCGCCAGCATAGGCTCGCCCACCACGTCCCCGATCGCATAGATCGACGGATCGCCAGTCTGCAGTTGCTTGTTCACTTCGATGAACCCGCGCGGCCCAACCTTCACCTGCGTAGTTTCAAGCCCGGCAATCTCCGAATTTGGTTTGCGCCCCACGGAGACCAGCACGCGGTCAAAAACCTTCTCCCGGTCTTTTTCCTGTAAGGACGCACCCGCAAAAGTCGCGCGGATTCCCGCGCCGTCCTCCTTAAGAGAAGCAACGGTCGTGTTCAGCAAAATTGCTTCGAACATTTTCTCCAGCCGCTTGTGCAGCGGAAGAACCAGATCGCGGTCCGCGCCCGGCAGCAGCCCCGGCAACATCTCGACCACGGTCACGCGCGTTCCCAGCGCCGCATACACCGAACCAAGCTCCAGGCCGATATATCCGCCGCCCACCACCAGCAAACTCCCCGGAATGTCTTCGAGATTGAGCCCGCCGGTCGAATCCATCAAGCGCGGCGAATCCAGCTTGAACGCCGGAATGATCGCAGGCCGCGATCCCGTCGCGAGAATGATACGGTCAAAGCTCAGCACAACTTCGGAAGCGTCCGCTTTGCTGATCCGCAGCGTGGTCGAATTCTGAAACGCCGCGCGCCCCTGAATGTATTCCACACGGCGCTGCTTCGAGAGCAGTCCCAGTCCTCCGGTAAGCTTCTTGACCACACCTTCTTTCCACGAACGCAACCGCGCCAAATCGATGTTGGGCTTGGGAAATTCAATCCCCCAATTCTTGGCCTGCTGCGATTCTTCAATCAGCTTTGCGACGTGCAGCAGCGCCTTCGACGGAATACAGCCGCGGTACAGACACACGCCGCCGGGGTTCGCCTCGGGATCGATCAGCGTAACCTGCATGCCCAAGTCGGCGGCAAGAAACGCAGCGGCATAGCCGCCCGGTCCGGCGCCGATTACAGCGATGCGCTGGGATTGAATTTCTGACATTGGAATCTAACGGCTTCGGGATCGCGAGCGCTGAATCGTTGAAACCCTGAAACCTTGAAACTCCGAAACCTTGAAACCTTGAAACCTTGAAACCTGAATTCCTTATCCCTGCACCGAAAGCAGGAAAGGCTGCTCAAACGCCTCCGCAACCCAGCGCAGAAAACGTGCAGCGTCCGCGCCGTCAATCAAGCGATGATCATAAGAAAGCGAGAGGGGCAGGATCAGCCGAGGCTCAAACTTCCCTCCAATCCATTCCGGCTCCATGCGCGAGCGCGAAAGCCCAAGAATCGCAACCTCGGGATGATTCACGATCGGCGTAAACGCCGTGCCCCCAATTCCGCCGAGGTTGGTAATAGTGAATGTTCCGCCTTCCATGTCGGCGAGTGTGATCTTCTTTTCTCGCGCTTTCTGCGACAGTTGCGACAACTCAACCGCCAGCTCGACAATATTCTTCTTGTCCACATCGCGAATCACCGGAACCAGCAAGCCCCGGTCCGTATCCGCCGCAACCCCGATATTGATGTACTGCTTGTAAATGATTTCTTCCTTCTCCATATCGATGGTGGCGTTGAATTGCGGAAACACCTTGAGCGCGGCTGCGCAAACCTTCAAGGCGATCGCGGTGACCGTCATCTTGCCCCCGGCTTGTTCGGCCTTAGGAGCGAAACGCGCCCGCAAATGTTCAAGCTCGGTAATGTCGGCGCGATCGTGCTGTGTGACGTGCGGAATCGTGTTCCAGGATTCCGCCAGATGCTCCGCCGTCTTCCGTCGAACCCCGCGCATGGGAACCCGCTCAATCTTTCCCCACTTCGCGAAGTCCGGCAGCTTGGGTCCGATGAAATGCCCGGCGCGCGGCGCCTGCGCGGCGCCAGCTACAGCGGTCACCAAAGCTTTCGCGTGGGCCTTGACGTCGTCCTCGCTGATGCGTCCGCCCGGCCCCGTACCTTTCACTTCGTAAATGTCCACGCCAATCTCGCGCGCCAGGCGCCGCGTGTGCGGCGCTGCGGGAACCGGTGCCCGGTGCTCGGTTCCAGCCACCTTGCCCAATTGCTCCGGCATGGAGAACGCCGCCGGCTGCGGCCGCGGCTGGTCCGGAGGCAGCGCCTGCTCTTCAGTTTTGCCTTCAGCCCGAATCGCAGCTTGAAATGCCAGCCGCGCCGCATGCTGTCCCGAAACGTGTTCCACGGGCCGGCTCGGCGGACGAACCGTCTCGGTCGCTGACGGCGCCCCGCCCTGCAGCGTGAAAATCACCTGCCCGACTTTAATCCTCTCGCCCTCTTTGACCTTTACTTCGTTCACCACGCCGCTCACCGAAGAGGGAACTTCGACCACCGCCTTTTCCGTCTCCAGTTCCATCACCGGCTGGCCTTCTGAAACCTTGGCGCCCGGAGCAATCATCAACCGCACCAGATCGCCTTCCGAAATGTTTTCCCCGAGTTCCTGCAGCCGAAATTCGCGGGGTGCAGGAGCATCGGTCGATCGCGTTCGTTGTGGTGGTGCGGGGGGCGCCGATTGGGGTGCGGGAGCCTGCAGTGGCTTTGCCGCTGCTGGCGATTCGCCAACCGGACGTTCACGAGGCGGACGTTGCGCGGAAGCCACAGGTGCGCTCTTCGGTGCAGCCGCCGCAACAGCAGCCCCAGCGTGATTCTCGACCGTGAAGATCACCTGGCCCACTTTGATCTTCTCGCCTTCTTTAACCAGAATTTCCTGCACCTTTCCACTAACCGACGACGGCACTTCCACCACCGCCTTATCGGTTTCGAGTTCCATCACTGCCTGGCCCTCGCTGACCGTCGCGCCGGGCGCAATCATCAGGCGCACCAAATCGCCCTGTTCAATATTTTCACCGAGTGCCGGAAGTTTAAATTCGATCACTGAGTCGGTTCCCTTATTTTCCTTATTACTCAAAGCAATTGGTTGGGTTTCTCGTTTAGCTCGTAGCCGGGTTCAGTTTTTCCGCATCGATCCCCAGGTCGCGGACCGCCTGCTTCACCACGTCGAGGCCGATTTTATTTTCCCCAGCCAGCGCTCCCAGCGTGGCCAGCACAATGTGCTTGGCGTCCACTTCAAAGAAATCGCGCAACGCAACCCGGTTTTCACTGCGGCCGAACCCATCGGTTCCGAGCGATACCAGTTTTCCCGGCACCCACTTCGCCAGAGATTCCGGCAGCACCTTCATGTAATCCGATGCCGCAATGAACGGCCCCGGCGCATCCTTCAGAGTCTCAGTCACGTACGGAACCCTCGGCGCCTCGCCAGGGTGCAGCATGTTCCAGCGCTCACAATCATTGGCGTTCCGGTAGAGCTCCTTGTAGCTGGTCACGCTCCACACATCCGAGGCCACGCCGTACTTTTCTTTCAAAATCGTCTGCGCCTTCAGCACCTCGTACATAATCGTGCCGCTGCCCAGCAGTTGCACCTTTAGCTTTGCATCCGGCGCGTCCGATGTATTGAACCGGTAAAGCCCGCGCAGAATGCCTTCCCGGACGTGCTCGCCTTTCGGCATCTCCGGCATATGCAGCGGTTCGTTCGTCACGGTCAGGTAATAGAAGATCGATTCCTGATCCACATACATCCGCTTGATGCCATCCTGAATGATGATGGCAATTTCATAAGCGAACGCCGGATCGTAGGCCATCAGGTTGGGCACCGGCAGCGCGAGAACGTGGCTGTGGCCATCCTGATGCTGCAATCCCTCGCCCGCAAGCGTAGTGCGTCCCGCCGTTCCGCCCACAAGAAATCCCCGGCACCGCATATCCGCCGCAGCCCAGATCAGATCCCCGATGCGCTGAAAGCCAAACATCGAGTAGTAAATAAAGAAAGGAATCGTGTTGATGCCATGATTGGCATAGGCCGTGCCCGCCGCGATGAACGAGCACATCGACCCGGCTTCGGTAATTCCTTCCTCCAGAATCTGCCCGTTCTTCGCCTCTTTGTAATAGAGGAGCGTGTCCATATCGACGGGCTCGTAAAGTTGTCCCACGCTCGAGTAGATGCCAACCTGGCGGAACAAGGCCTCCATGCCAAAGGTGCGGGCTTCGTCAGGAATGATGGGAACAATCAGCTTGCCGAGTTCTGGATCGCGCAGCAGCTTCGCCAGCAGCCGCACAAAAACCATGGTGGTCGAGGCTTCGCGTCCTTCAGTTCCTTTATAGAATTCTTCAAAGTACGATTCCGGCACCGGCTTCAGCGGCGTCGCGCGCACCTTGCGTTGCGGCATGTATCCGCCGAGCTGTTGCCGCCGCGCCTGCATGTACTTGATCTCCGCGCTGTCGTCGGAGGGCCGGTAGAACGGCGCGTTGTGCAGTTCGTCGTCCGGAATGGGAATTCCGAAACGCGAGCGGAACAATTCCAACTCATCTTCGTTCAGCTTTTTCTGCTGGTGCGTAATGTTTTTGCCTTCACCCGCTTCGCCCAACCCGTAGCCCTTGATGGTCTTGGCCAGAATGATCGTCGGAGACCCGGTGTGATCGACCGCGGCCCGGTATGCAGCATGCACTTTGATGGGATCATGCCCACCCAGCCGCATGCGCGCCAGTTGCTCGTCCGAAAGGTGCTCCACCATCTTAAGAAGGCGTGGGTCCGTTCCAAAAAGATTCTGGCGGAAGTAGGCCCCGCTCTCCACAAAGTATTTCTGGTACTGCCCGTCGCTGACTTCTCCCAGACGCCTCACCAGCAGGCCGTCGCGGTCGCTGCGAATCAGGCTGTCCCAGTCCGAGCCCCAGATCACCTTGATGACGTTCCATCCCGCGCCGCGGAAGATGGCCTCGAGTTCCTGAATGATCTTTCCATTGCCGCGCACTGGGCCATCGAGCCGCTGCAGGTTGCAGTTCACTACGAAAATCAGGTTGTCCAGATTCTCGCGCGAAGCCAGAGTGATCGATCCCAGCGATTCCGGCTCGTCCATCTCGCCATCGCCCATGAACGCCCACACCTTGCCGCCGGTCGACTGCTTCAACCCGCGATTTTCCAGGTAGCGAATGAAGCGCGCATGATAGATCGCTTGTATGGGGCCGAGGCCCATCGAAACCGTGGGAAATTCCCAGAAATTCGGCATCAACCACGGGTGAGGATACGAACTCAGCCCTCCGCCCGGCTTCAACTCGCGGCGAAAGTTTTCCAGCTTTTCTTTGGGCAGGCGGCCCTCAAGAAAGGCGCGAGCGTAAATGCCGGGGGCGGCGTGGCCTTGAAAATAAACAAAGTCACGATCGCCGCTTTCGGTTTGCGCCTGAAAGAAATGATTAAAAGCAACCTCATACAACGTGGCCGCGGAAGCGAAGGTCGAGATATGGCCGCCGATGCCCTCTTGAATCTTGTTGGCACGCACCACCATGGCCAGTGCGTTCCAGCGCACCAGGCTCTTGATGCGGCGCTCCATCTCCTGACTACCAGGGAACGGCGCCTGCTGCGGCGCGGCAATCGTGTTCTGGTAGGGGGTGGTCGCGGAAAAGGGAAGGTGCACTCCGGCGGCGCGGCGCGCGTGCAGCGCCAGTTGCTGCAGCAAGCGCCCCGCACGAGTGGGCCCGCCTTTGGACAACACATAGTCCAGTGAGTCGACCCACTCCCGCGTTTCTAATACCTCTTGACCGTCAGTTTCCGTCTGAGCCACGTCTGATCTCTCCCTCGGATGATGCCGAACACTCTATGATATTCAATTACGCGGAATTTTGCTGGCCGTGTGCTGAACGAGCGTCGATGGCCAAACGTTCTAGAATGCAAAAGTCTGCGTGGATGTTGGTCAGCAGTGGTCAGGAGGGTCCGAAATGTTGCGAGTCACGCTGCTCGTGGTTGTGGTCGTGGTCATCATCTTCCTGGTTCCGCGGCTGTTGACGGGCTCGCGCGCTGCTCCTCCGGCTGCCGGGAGCGCCGCTCCTGATTTCACGTTGGCCTCGCAGGAAAGTGCAGCCGTCAGCTTGAAGTATTACCGCGGCAGCTGGGTCGTGCTTTATTTTTATCCCAAGGATCAGACTCCCGGGTGCACGCGGGAGGCGCACAACTTTCAGGTGGATCAGGCGAAGTACGCCGAGCGGCATGCGGTGGTGCTGGGCGTGAGCGTGGACAGCGTGGACTCGCATAAAAAGTTCTGCGCCAAAGAAGGATTGAACTTCAAGCTGCTGGCTGACAGTGACGGCAAGGTGAGCGGCGCGTATGGCTCGCTGACAAATCTTGGAGTGGTCAAGTTTGCGGCGCGGCATACCTTCCTCATCGATCCCAACGGGAAGGTTGCGAAGGCTTATACGAGCGTCGACCCGGCGCGGCACAGCGAAGAGGTGCTGGCTGCGCTTGACCAGATGCAGAAGCAATAGTCGCTGAGTGTTCCAGTTGGAACATATAAGCGTTTTTACCGGAACACTGTGGAAATCTCGGAAAACTCGGAAAAGTGCCTTGGAGTAATGTTGGGCTGGCGGCAAACGGCTGAGAGGAATTGGGTTGGGAGACAGGCCTAGAAAGTGGCAGAAAAACCACAGGGCGAAGGAAAAGCGGAGAAAATCAGGTTACGAGGCTGGCAGTCTTGGGCGTCGAGTGCTGATTACATAGAGTTACGAGGATTACGAAGCGCGCGATATGCTGAAGATAAGGGTTTGGAAGCGTGAAGGCAAGAGCCCAGCTTCACGCAAAGAAAGTAGAAATGGGCACCCGGCGTTAAATCGCCAGAGCGCTTATTGACCAGCGGCCGATTGTTTATAATCGTGCGAAGAGGTGCACTATGCCAGACAAGAAGAATTCAGCAAGTTCGCCGCAACAGCCATCCAACAAACGTCGCTCTGACGAGGCCGCCATCGACGAGCGGTTGGAGAAAGATGCGGATGAAATGGCGGGTGAGGCTGATAAGGTCGAGAACAAATACGACGAAGATCACGATATTTTTACGAAGTGAGAGCCAGGTGACAGACGTATCTTGAAAAGGTAAGCGGCGCCGTTTGGGGTGTGTCGATTTCCCATTTAGCATGAAGAGGCTTCTGGGATTGAGAGGCGTCCAATGTTCAAAGCGGCGGTTTCTGCCTGGGTCGTATGCGTTGTCTTAATTGTTGGGCTGGCCAGCCGTTCAGGCTTTTCGCAAGATGCGAGCCGGGCCGAGCATGATTGCAAGTTCGACCAGGGAGCGCTGCCCACGCCCCGGGGAGACCGTCCTCGCGTCGCGATCAACCTCAAAACATCGGAGTTGGAGTTTGCGCGCAGCAACAAGGTTCCTCTCGACCTTCACAGGCAGGCCGTGCGCGAAATGTCACTCTCGTGGGACTCCCTCTGGGGAGTATTGGCTCCGTTGTCTTCGCTGGTCCTCGAGCACGATCCAGACGGAAGTGCCTTTGTCGAGGTCGTGCCCATCGGGATCGGCAAGCTGAAATTGGATATTGGCTTTATCTTTGAAGACTGCTCGATTGATGAGCAACGAGTTGACGTGAACGTCGCGCCCCCTGAACGTGATCCCGAGAAGTTGATCCTCACCTGGACAAATTGGCAGCACGTAAGAGAGGTGGGAACTGCGCACCTCGATTTTGCCGACTTCAGCTCAGTAGTTATGACGCCGCTTGCTTTCTATCACGGAATTGATTCTCCGGTGCCAATTCTGGGCGAGTATGTCAGCTACACGGTGATTACGCGAAACAAGGAGGATGCGCCGATAGCCATTGACTCCTCGTTCGCCGCGGTCAAATCAGTGAAGGTGGGTCAGGCATTGATCAAAGCCACATTCCACGGCGTGTCTGGGTATACCTGCATGGATGTGATGCGAGACGCCAGGATGACAACGGGACGTCTGGATTGTCACGACTTTCTTCCATTGGACCTAATCGAACCGATGCCAGAGCTTAAGCACCCACCGAGTGGGCAAGCCCCGCCGCATTAACTAGTGATCTGACACGTTGTTCTCATCGTTCTCATCTGCGGCGTCGCCGGGCGGTGGAGGACAGATCACGCCCTCATTCTCCCCTCGCGCATAGACAGAGACTGGCGCGTGAGTGGCCAACCAGAGGCCAAGATGGGTCGTGGTGTTGCGGGTGGTTTCGGGCACCATGGCGGGGGCGTCATCGGGGTAGATGTCTTCGTAATTGTCTACCGCCCATTCGGAGGGGACCGCATTCTCTTTCAGCAGACGGCGCACGAATTCCTTGGTGTCGCGGCTGAAAGTATTGCCGGTGAATTGGCTGAAGGTCTCAAGCTGGCCGGCCGCATTCGTCGGCCAAGGGTAAGGAGAAAGCAACATGGTGGTTCGCAGGCCGTGGGCATTTCCCCATTGAATCGCCTGCACGATGAACTTCTCATAGCCGGGGCCGCTGCCACCAGTCAGAAAGAAGTTTGGCGGAACATCGAAGGCGATGGCTTTGCCGTACAGCGCTTCATACCGCTCGAGTGCGTAGAACGGATTCGTCGCGAAGACGTTTTCCCCCAGCTTTGGTTCGCTTGGATCATTTGGGCCTACTACTGGAGCGACGGATTCGATGCCCACGGTTCGGGCAGCGTCCACGTACTCTTTCCACTGCGCTTCGTCTTGTTTCAATTGCCCCGGGGCGGCCGAATCGGATGGCGTATTCACATTGGCTTCGGAGGGGCTGAGACCGTTTTCTATGAACTGTGCCTGGTAATAACCGTAGCCTGGCGGGAGGGTGAAATAATTCCAGCCTACCTGCCCCAGTTCAGCTTCGCCTGGTCCGGTGCCGCTGAACACCGCTTCTATGCCCTGAAGGATGCTCGGGGGACTCTCCGCGGCAGCGATCGCATTGGCATGCTGGTAGAGTGCGACATGGTCGGTTTTGAGAAGTTCTTTGAACTGGTTGTCGTCTCGGAGAGCGTCGAAACCAGCGGTGCCGCCGACGAAAATATATTTGCCCAAGTTTGAGCAAGCGCGGTATTTGTCTGGGCCGTCTGCGGGGTTTTCTCGAGGCGCGGCTCGCGCAGATGTCGCTGCGATTATCGCCGCGACTAACATTAGGAAACGGAAGGCATGTTGCTGGGCAGGGTGGCGCATCGACATCTTCATCACTTCTTGGGTTCCAGGATAGTCGTGTTTGCGCGCGCATTCAACTGCGGAATGCGGCTGTGGGAGGGGGTTTCGGGCGTGAAAACTGCTCTGCCGGGACATCGGCTGACGCTCACGCAAGAAAGACTGTGAAATCAGAGGGCTGTGAATCATGACTAGAAAAAGCCCCACTTCTCGCAAAGGACGCGAGAAATGGGGCACCCGGGATTCAGTCGTTTGTTCCCGGTGAGCCTGAGTCACTGCCCATCTAACGTCAAGTGGATCTCTTTCATTTCCTTAATTTCCGTGATCACAATCGCATGCGTCCCGGTCCGCTCAAATACGGTCCCGCTCGCCCGCACGTACTTGCCGACGAATGGCATGAGTGCTTGCCGCTGATCCGTGTCGGGCATTTTGTCGGAGATGGGGAAATACAAGTAACCATCCTTGGTCAGGATAACGAGCGGGGAACCACCCCTCACGCATTCCCTGACACACTTGAGGCTTAGGTTAGTCGCAGTTCCATCCAGGTTCTGAATAGGACAGGCAACATCCCGAACCAAGCCCTCGATTGTTTCTTTCGAAGCGTTCGCCCGGTCGCCTGCCATCGAAGTTCTCTGCGGAGAGTGGGACGCCGCCAGGACCGAGACCATCCCGCAGCCGGCAAGCAAACAAACACTCAAGAATCGGCTCATCGGTTCTCCTTTTCATTGGGCATTGCACACCCGGCGGCCAGCGTCGTCAAGAGGTAGGGTTTGCAATCCTGCCTGGTCAATTGGCGAAACATCTCTATTAATCAGTGGGGCTGCGAATCGTGGCGAGAAAAGCCCCACTTCTCGCAAAGGACGCGAGAAATGAGGTACCCCTTGCTCCTTAGTTTTTGCCTGCCGCGCTCTTTGTGTCTGCGAGGTACATGTCAGCTACGTGTTCGGCGATGGCGCCCGGTTTGGCCTCGGCTAGGTTTGTCAGGACTACCACCGTCAGTTGATCGTTCACATAACGCGCGATCGCGGTCTTGAATCCCTGCCAGGCGCCGGTGTGGCTGACCACGTGGTGGCCGTGACGGTCCTCGATTGACCAGCCGAAGCCGTAGCCGTCCTCGTTTGGTTGGCCGTTCTTTAACTTTGCCGGGGTCCACATCTGGTCGAGGCTTGAGCGCTTCAGCAATTGTTCGGTGTAGAGCGCGGCGTCCCATTTCGCGAGATCGAGGATCGAGAAGTAAAGGCTGCCGTCGGCTGTGGTGTTGACCATGGGCGCGACCCACTCCTGGTTTTTGAGTTCGCCCTTGACCAGGCGGTAGCCGGCGGCGCGATTGGGAATGATGTCGGCTTCGCTGATGATGCGCGTGGTTTGCATGTCGAGCGGGTGGAAGATTCGTTGCTGCAGAAAGTCGCCGTAGAATTCTCCGGTCACGCGGTGGATCAGGATTCCGAGCGTGAGGTATCCCAGATTGCTGTAGTCCCACTTGGTGCCGGGAGGGTAGGCCAGCGGGATGCTCTCGACCAGCTTCAGCTCCTGGTCTTCTGTCCAGTCCTTGCGAAAATTGAACTTATCGGGATAGTCGCCAAAACCGGCGGTGTGGCTTAGCAGCTCGCGCACCGTTACTTCTTTCCAAGCGGCAGGAGCATCGGGGAAATATTTTGTCAGCGGGTCGTCGAGGCCGACTTTGCCTTCTTCGACCAGCATCATGACCGCGGTTGCGGTGAACTGCTTGCCGACGGAGCCGGACTGGAAGACGGTCTCCGGCTTGACCGGGACTTGCAGTTCAACGTTGGACAGGCCGAATCCCTCGGCTTGCACGATCTTGCCTCCGCGCGATACCAGGAGCGCTACGCCCGGAACGCGTTGACGCTGCATTTCGCTGCGTACGTATTTGGAGACGTTGGCCGAAACAGTGGAGTTGGTTTGGGTTCGGGCAATCGACGGAGCGACGAACGACAAGGCGAACGTCAAGATGAAAACTGTGCGCCAAGTCGCCCAGGGACTAAGGGAAGCGCGGGAGTGTCTGGTCATGAGCGAATGTTGGGAGGAATGGAGGCGCGGGTCGGAATCGAACCGACGCATAAAGGTTTTGCAGACCTCTCCCTTACCACTTGGGTACCGCGCCCCTGCTCAATACGTTAGCGTTCCGTGCGAAAAAAGTCCATCCGCGGGGAGAACTTGCGGGGAGAAAAAATGGAGCGGGAGACGAGGGTCGAACTCGCGACTTCAACCTTGGCAAGGTTGCGCTCTACCACTGAGCTACTCCCGCCCTGCGAAGGTGATTATAAATGAGGCGTTGCGCTGCGGCAACGGAGGCGGCGGGACCCGCTGGGTCTGCGGCTTTAGTGCACTGACCACTGTGGATCCTCTTCGGGCTTGACGACGTGGCCGTCGCGCATGTGGATGATGCGGTCGCCGAACTTGGCGGCTTCGGGGTTGTGAGTGATCATCAGCACGGTCTGGCCGAGTTCCTGGTTGGACTGGCGCAACATCTTCAGAACGATGTTGGAATTCTCGGTGTCCAGATTTCCTGTGGGTTCGTCGGCTAAAACTACGGCCGGTTTGTTGATGAGGGCTCGAGCGAGAGCTACGCGCTGCTGCTCGCCGCCGGAAAGTTCGGAGGGGCGGTGGTTCAGACGCTTGCTTAGTCCCAGCAAGTCGCAGATGCGTAGGAAGAAGGCGGGATCGCGGTCGCCATTGCCGGAGATTTCCTGCGCGATGGCGATGTTGGAACGCGCGTCGAGCGTGGGCAGCAGGTTGAACTTCTGAAATACGAAACCGATTTTGCGCTTGCGCATGCGGGTGCGCTCGGCATCGGAAAGCGTGGCAAAGTCATCGCCATCGAGGATTACTTTGCCGGAATCGGCGCGGGTGAGTCCGCCGAGCAGGTAGAAGAGCGTGGACTTGCCGCTTCCGGAGGGGCCGACGACCGTGACAAATTCTCCTTTTTGCACGCTGAAGGAGATGCCCCGGAGCGCGGGGACATCGATCTTTCCCACGCGATAAGTTTTGTGTAAGTCAATGGCTTCGATGAATGCGCCCATGCCTGAGTTGATCTTACACGAGGGGAAAGGCGATTCACCGCGGAGCACGCCGAGTCCGCCGAGAGGACTAAAGGGAAAAGAACAGATCCTCAAGATTTCTTGGCGCTCTCGGCGTACTCTGCGGTGAAACCGGTTCTAGGCTGCGCCCTGGCGATGCGCGAATTGCGGTGGGCGCTCCTGCATGCGCTTGGGGCCACGCTTGCGGACCAGGAGCAGGCGGATTCGTTCCAGCAGATCGGCGGGGGCGTACATGCCGCGGGCGAGGAAGACGTCGGCTTGCGATTCGTGATCGTAGACGCGGACCTTGCTTGAGATCAGGATGGCCGGGGTTTGGGGCGAGAGATTCTTGATGGCGGCGATCAACTGCGGGCCGTCGAGGCCGGGCATCGCCATATCTGTGACTACGAGATCGACGCCACCTGCTTTGAAGCGCTCGAGGGCTTCTTCGCCGCGAGAGTAGCTAGCTACGCGGTAGCCGCGGGTCTCAAGCATGATTTTGCGATAAGAAAGGGACTGTTCATTGTCGTCAACACAAAGGATCGTGCGCTTGGGTTTCATCCACCGCCTGCGTCCGCTCGTGCCGGTTATGACCGGAAGTCAAGCAAACGTTTCTCTGTTCGTGAAGGATTGAAGAGCGAAGTGATGCTAACGGCAAATGACACGCAGTGTAAAGTAGCGTCGAAGCAAATGGCAGGTTCTGGCCATTGACTTTCTTCTGGCTTCGGAAAGGCGCATTCTACGGCACTTGCCGATGGCACTTTAGAGGAATAGTTCGCCGCGCATGATTTCAACCGAGTTGCCGCCGACGCGCACGTTAACTACCCGGTTATCGGCGCGAGAGGCTCGCACGAAAATCCGGCTGGGGCGTTTCATCTCTACGCCCTGTTCGATAAGGACACGTTCGTCGGGTTGGGCCACGCCGTGGGCCACCATCCAGGCCGCGGCGCAACCCGCGGCTGAGCCGGTTGCCGGGTCTTCGCCGTTGTAAAACAGCATGCGGGCGTGGAGTCGGGCTTCGCTGGCGACGGTCTCGCGGGTGACGAAATAAAAAAACCGGCCTCCGTTCTGGGCCAGATATTCGGAGCCGCGGTTCAGATCGATCTGCAAATCCCGCATTACAGCGAGCGACTTCAGCGGAGTCAGGGTGTACGGAAGTCCCGTTGAAATGGTTTCGATCGGCAGGGAATCGTCGAAGTCCTGGAGGCGCAATCCGGTGGCCCGCGCGACTGCTTCGCGGTCATGCTGCATTCCGAAAGTGGGATTGATCTGCGTCATTTCGCCGAACGCGGGCGCGCCTGCGTGGTCTTCGAAGGTGACCGGCACTCTGCCGACATTAAGTTCAAGGACCACTTCTTTCTTGCCGGTTTCGCCGCGAAGCGCGAACGCGGTGCCCAGCGTGGGGTGACCGGCGAACGGCAGCTCTTCCTGTACGGTGAAGATGCGCACACAAACGCCCCGCTCGCGCTCGATGGCGGGATCTCTGGGCAGGATGAACGTGGTCTCCGAGAGGTTCATCTCTTTGGCGATGGACTGCATCTCGGCGTCGGTCAATCCGCGGCCGTCGAGAAATACGGCCAGCGAATTGCCTTCGAGCGGACGGGAAGAGAAAACATCCCACTGCGCCATCGCCAGGCGTCTTGATGGTTGACTCATGGATTGTATCCGCGATAAAGACTTGATTCGGGCTGGGCGAGAAAAACGCCGCAAGAACACAGATGACTGCGGCTGCTTTGGCGATGCAGGAAAACTCCGCGGAAGACGCTGTGCTGGCGGTTGACAGCGCGAGGGCGGGCTTCTATTCTTGTTGGGTGTTTTGCCCTTCCAACGCTGGCAGGATGTGTTGTTGCATCTGTTCGCCGCCGTGTGGGTAGGGAGTAGGCTAGATTTCTTCCAACCCACCCGGCGAAACGGGTGGGTTTCGTTTTCAGGGGAAACCCTTTCAGGCTGGAAGCATCGTGGCCGGCGAAGGCATCAAACTCTAGTAACCTGATAGACTTTTAAAGCACAAGGAGAAATTTATGAGTACAGCAACCATAACCGAGACCCCAAGAATCCCCCGCATCAACGACACTGCGCCGAATTTCACGGCTGAAACCACGCAGGGGGCGATCAACTTCCATGAATGGATTGGCGACGGCTGGGCAATTTTGTTTTCCCATCCCAAAGACTTCACGCCGGTGTGCACCACCGAACTTGGCTATATGGCGGGCCTGCAGCCGGAATTCGCCAAGCGCAACACGAAGATTATCGGGCTGAGCGTCGACCCGGTCAGCAGTCATGGCAAGTGGGCCGCCGATATAGAAGAGACGCAGGGGCACAAGGTGAACTATCCGATGATCGGCGATCCGGAACTCAAGATTGCCAAGCTGTATGGCATGTTGCCGGCTGAAAGCGGGAATACATCCGAAGGCCGCACCGCTGCGGACAATGCCACGGTACGCACGGTGTTTGTGGTTGGTCCGGATAAGAAGATCAAGCTGCAGCTCAGCTATCCGATGAGCACTGGCCGCAACTTCGACGAGATATTGCGGGTCATTGATTCGATGCAGCTCACGGCTAAACACAAAGTTGCCACACCGGTGAACTGGAAGCCGGGCGATGATGTGATCATCCTGCCCGCGGTGTCGAACGACGAAGCGCAACAGAAATATCCCGGAGGCTGGAAGTCGCCGAAGCCGTATCTGCGCATCGTGCCCCAGCCGGAGTAGCGGGAGTGTTGGTGGGCCGTTTCACTGGCTGGGCAAAGTTGGCCACGGATTGCCGCGGATGAACACGGATCTGGGAGCGGTGTTAAGCTCGTTCCTTGTTTCGAGGAATCCGCGCAAGTGTGCAGCGGATCATCTGGAAGCGCATGCGGTCCGGTGATCGTCCCGGTCTTCAAAACCGGCGGGCGGCAGGTCTTCCTGTCGCCGGTGGGTTCGACCCCCACTCGCTTCCGCCACATTTTGCGGCAAAATTCGCATATTTCCGTTGTTTTGTGCTAGATACCGTGCTAGACTAAAAGCATGGTGAGGAAAGCGATAGTCACGGTTTACGTCAGGCATCGGGGCGAATGCCAGCACGACGGCAAGCCATTCTTCCGGGGATGCGACTGTCCGAAGTGGCTCCGGTACTCCGGGGACGCATGCCTCTGCGGTCGTTCCCACAAGGGCAGGCAGCATCGGTTTGCGTCTGGGGTGCGGAGTTGGGCGCAAGCTGAGGAGAAGCGGGAAGAGGCACAGAAGCGGCTGGACGCAGGCGACCAGACCCCGCTCCCTGTCAGCGAGACCCAGAAGACGATTAAGCAGTCGATTGAGACCTTCCTTCTCGCCAAGCAAGGCGAGCGGTTGAGCAATGCGACTATCAGGAAACTCCGCTATCAACTCAACCTCTTCGACTCTTTCATGGCTGGGCGGTCGAGGTTCTTCCCGTCCGAAATCACTCCGACCGATGTCATCGAGTACCGTAGTACGTGGAATTGGAAGTCTGGAGTTACCCGCCAGAAAGCACAGCAGAATCTTCGGGGCTTCCTGCGGTCGTGCTGTCGAGACAATCTGAAGGGAATTCTCGATGCCCTCAAGCCGATTAAGTTGACGAAGGCAGACAACGCACGTCTCGAACCGCAACCGTTTACGGAAGAGGAGTTGACAAACCTTCTCGCACACGTCCCGAAGATATTTCCTGAGACTGAGAAAGTAGCCCGCGTCGTTGCACTCATTCATTTGCAAGTCGCAACGGGGTTGGCGATTCGGGATGCTGTCCAACTCGAACGAGACCATATTCGGGACGGTTGGCTCCGCATCAAACGCCAGAAGACCGACAAGCCTGTCCGACAGAAGCTCGACCCGTCGCTGTACCACGAACTCATCGCTGTCACGAACGGCAACCCGAGGTACGTCTTTTGGAACGGGACGAGCCTTCCTGAGTCTGCGACTGGTTTGTGGCAGGAAGATTTGCGGACGCTGATGAAGGCCGCGGGGCTGTGGATCAAGGGAAATCTGTCCCATCGCTTCCGGGATACGGCGGTCGATTTTTGGCTCGGCCAAGGTTGGTCGTTGACCGATGTTGCTGACGCCCTCGGTGACACGGTCGCTGTTGTCGAAAGGCACTACAAGAGTCTGGAGAGCAAGCGAAGCGAAGAGCGATTGGCGAAACTTCCCGTGCGTTCTTGGGGTGCGGGAGCGGCACAATGAGCAACATTCTACTGACTGTCCGCGATGTCGCCGCCATTCTGCAGTGTGGCGAAGATGCCGTCATCCGTCGGTTCGCAAAGATGGACGGAGTCATTGACCTAGGCTCTCAGAGCGAGTCTCGGAAATCGTCTCGGCTTGGTCGGCGGCGTTATCGCGTTTTACGAATCCCGAAATCCGTTGTCGAACGGTATCTCACAGGTAAGAGCGGACGTTCGGTAACGATTGATGTCCCTGAACGGGTCGAGCGACGACGGAAGTCCCCGAAATGGGAAACTCGGGCAATCCTCAATCTGGCAAAGGCAGCGAAGCAGAACAAATGCAAGGACCCAGAAGTGTTCGACAGGATCGCGCACAGGGCTCGTGTTTTGGCAGCATTCGCCCCCGAGAACGTGTGGGTTGAGATTGCTGAGCTTAACTGGCGTGACGAAGAATGACCCCGAGCGGCGGGGCACTCTTCGATCACGATCAGTCAAAGATACGTCCATCAGGGGAAAGCCATCGCTCAGAGCGCAATCGGACGCATGGAAGAATTACAGAAGAAAGAGCCCGAACGTGAGCACAAGAGCAAGGTGAAGAAGGGGGAGGTCGAAGAGGTCTAAACGCTTACTTCGTTCGCTTGTTGGAGCAGTTTCGAAAAGGAGTGCGGCATCGGTCAATCACGTGGCGAACGATGACGAGGAATGCTCCGCACCCGTGGAACTTGCACAGATTAAGGATCGCCTCTTCACCTAGTCGCAATGAACACTTGTCTTTAGAGAATCATTTTGTTGGTGGAGCACCCTCGCTTGGAGGTGGAGGCGGCAGTGGTGGAAATGTAGGCAGAGGGCGAAAAACGGCACCATCTGATCCACCTTCAGCGGCGGAAGGGGCAGATGGCGACGGAGTCGGAGAGGGTGGATTAGGCTCCTCACAACCGGACGGACCTAAGCACTGTAGAATTTTGCCGCAAGATTCGAGATATGGTTCCTCCAAGCAGGCAGCGGCTACGCCAGCACATACCTCTGGCTGCAACCCGCAAAGAATACCAAAGGCTACTGGCCATAGATATGGGTTGGTTTGATTCGGCGGGTTAGGATTCCAGTTCGGACTCCAGTTCGGATTCCAGTTTTTCAATCCGCTTGGGTCAACAAACCTTAGGGGATTGTTGGAAACATAACTGTACCGATTGAGCGTCACGGGAAAACGAGAAAGACCAGCTGACTGATCTTTGCTCGTGAATCTCGCATTGGACACGTCAAGATAGCGTGCCCTCAAGAAATACAGTCCGCTAGCTGGATCGAGCGCCTGTCCCGTGAAGCGGAATTTGTTCTTCGTTCCCACGCTACCTGTCGCCGTCAGCGCGTTGCCCCATGCGTCATAGGAGTACGTTTCTTCTACCGTCCCCTTCACATCGGTTAGATTCGACACGCTTCCCAAACCGTCAAGATTGTAGAAGTAATCGAAAGCAGAACTCGATGACTCCAACAGCCCAGCACCGTAGCCGTAATCAATCGTGCCATCAGGTCCTTTTTCGTTGAGAACAATTGGCAGGGCTGCTGCGGTGTCGTTTACGTAGTCGTAAGTCCCAGACGGCGTGGTCTGTGTAATTCGGTTCCCGTCCCCATCGTAGGTGAAGGTGCTGGTCCCGCTTGGGGCAGCAACCGACAGCAGTCGATTCTTCGCATCGTAGTCGTACGTTGTGGTGCCTGAAGATGCAGCTTCGGTCAGCCGATTGCCGTCGCTGTCGTAAGTGAACGTCGTTGAACCAGCCGTCAGCATTCGGTCGTCAGCATCGTACGTGTAGCTAATAGTGCCTGTGGGCGCGATCTGCTCAATCCGATTGCCCACAGCATCGTAAGTCCAACTCGTTTTTGCGGTTCCTCTCGTGGAACTCAAAAGCTCATTGACAGCGTCGTATGCATAACTGGTCGCCACACTGTGTCCGTCACCCTCGTGCGGTTTCCGACCTTGTCCAGTGTGTAGGCCAGCGCACGATACGCCACTGAGTTTGCCGAGTCCGTGATTTCGATCAGCCGACTGGCTGGGTCGTAGGTAAGGGCGGAGATCACCGTGTTCGGAAAGGCGATCCTTGTGAGATTTGAAGCAGCACCATAAGTGTAAGACGTATTCCGGTTCAGCCAGTCTGACATGCCCGACAATCGGTTGTCGGCGTCGTAGGTATACGTCACCGACTTGCCATCGGGGTACTTCACAGAGGCGCGGTTCCCCACTGCATCGTATGCGTAATCGAGCGTGCTTGGTCCCGGAAAGACAATGGACAAGACCCGATCCAATGCATCGTAAGCATAGGCAGTCGTCCCGTGCGTGTCCACCATCGTCTTGCGATTGCTGTCGGCATCATACGTGTACGTCACCGAAGTGCCATCGGCGTAAGCGATCTTGGTAAGACGATTATCCTTGTCGTAGGTGAAGTTGCTTAGCTTGCCGTTGGCGTCGGTCACGGACGTGACATTCCCGACGGGATCGTAAACGTAGGAGGTCGCGTCCTTCAGGGGATCGGTGACTTTGGTTAGACGGTTCACGGGATTGTAGGTGTACGTCGCCGCATTTCCATTAGCGTTCACAAACTCAGTCCGGTTGTTGATCGTGTCGTACGTGTAAGAGGTCTTGTGCCCGAGAGCATCCGTCACCCCAATCAGATTTCCGACGGCGTCATAACTGTAGCTTGTCGCGTGTTTATTGGCATCGGTGACCTTCGTCAGATTGCTGACAGTGTCGTAGGCGAAAAGCGTTTCGTTGCTCAGCGGGTCGGTTACCGAAACAATGTGGCTCAGGGCATCGTAGGCAACCGAGGTCGCGTGCCCGTTGGGGTCGGTCACCGAGGTCAGTCGCCCAATCGGTCGTAGGCAAAAGCGGTCATTGTTGCCGAGCGGGTCGGTGACTTGCCGTCACAGCAGAAGTCGGAATCACGCGTAGGAAAAATTCGTGGTATTGTTCCGGGCATCCGTCACGGAAACAAGCATCGCCACTAACGTGTCGTAGGCAAGAACGTCTTGTCCCCCAGAGGGTCCTGTACCGTGGTAAGATTCCCGTTGGCATCGTAGGTGAGCGTTGTCGTGTTCCCTTGCGGCGTCTGACGGTCAGCGGCTCGCTGAACGAGTTGTAGGTGAACGACGCCTTGTTACCCAGCGGGTCGGCATAAGTCAGCAGGTTGCCGAAAGAGTCGTAGGTGAAATTGCTGATATTGTTGCGAGCATCCGTGACTGACGCCACATCATTGTTGGCGTCGTAGGTGTAGCTGGTCGTGTGTCCGAGCGCGTCCGCTATTCCGGTGATCCGCATCGACGAGTCGTAGGTGTGGACCGTCTTGTGCCCCAGAGGGTCGGTGATCGTGGTCTGCCCCTGCGCGGGGGTGTTGTAGGCAAGCGTTGTCGTATATCCGCGTGCATTCGTCTGCGAGATCACGCGGCTGGAAGAGTCATAGGTGTTCTGCACCAGAAACGTCACCATTCGGCAGCGTGACCGAAGTCAGGCGGTTGCTGGAGTCGTAGGCG
>CAWFLH010000011.1:0-254258 GCA_963816575.1 uncultured Acidobacteriaceae bacterium
GTCGCCAGCACTTCCACCTTCTTGCTTTTCTCGTCCAGACGCGGCACCAGGAAGTCATAAAGCTGATTGGGTTCGACGCGGAAAATCGCGTCTTCCTTCGTGATCAGTCCTTCCTCCACCATCTGAATCGCCACCCGCACTGCGGCCCAACCCGTACGCTTGCCGTTCCGCGTCTGCAGCATGTAGAGCTTGCCATCCTGGATGGTGAACTCGAAATCCTGCATGTCCTTGTAATGCTTCTCGAGGCGCGTCGTGATGTCGCGCAACTGGTCGTAAACCTCCGGCATGATCTTGTGCAGTTCCAAAATATGCACCGGCGTGCGCACGCCCGAAACCACATCTTCACCCTGCGCGTTCATTAGAAACTCGCCGTAGAACTCCTTCGCGCCTGTCGCGGGATTGCGCGTAAAACCGACGCCCGTGCCGCTCGTGTCACCAAGATTGCCGTACACCATAGCCTGCACATTGACCGCGGTGCCCAGCATGTCATCGATGTTGTTGATGCGGCGGTAATGCTTGGCACGGTCGTTCTGCCATGAACGGAACACCGCGTCCCGTGCCATAACCAGCTGCTCGTGCGGATCCTGCGGAAAGTCCCGCTTGGCGTGCTTCTTGACCACCTTCTTGTACTCTTCAATCACTTCTTTCAGAGCTTTTGCGTCCAGCTCGGTGTCGAGTTTGGCCTTCTTCTGCTTCTTCTTCGCATCAAATACCTCGTCGAACGCATGCTTCGGAATCTCCAGCACAACGTTGCCAAACATCTGGATCAAACGCCGGTACGAATCGGCAGCAAACCGCGGATTGTTGCTGCGCTTAGCCAGCGCTTCCACACTCTTGTCGTTCAGCCCGAGATTGAGAATCGTGTCCATCATCCCCGGCATGGAGAACTTTGCGCCCGAGCGCACGCTGACCAGCAGAGGGTTCTCGCCCGTTCCCAACTTCTGCCCCTGTAGGGCTTCTAGCTTGGCGAGAGCCTCCTCCATCTGTCGGTCGACTTCTTTGGACACGCCGCCCGACCGCATATATTCGCGGCAAGCCTCGGTCTGGATGGTGAATCCCGGAGGCACGGGTAGCCCGGCGTTGGTCATCTCGGCCAGGCCGGCGCCTTTGCCGCCTAAATCATCTTTCATCTTGCCGTTGCCATCCGCCTTGCCACCGCCGAAAAAGTAAACGTATTTGGTTGTAGTTTTCTTGCGTTCCTGCACCGGGACTTCGGGGAGAGTGGTTGTCGCCATAAATGATTTAGTCCTTTGTGATTCGATTCTGTAGCGCCGGCGTACCGCCGGCTATTCGCACATCTAAACTCGTTGGGAATTTCCGGCGGTCACGCCTTGCCTTCGGTCACGATCTCGGAAAAATCTGCAATCGTGGAGAATTCTTTCAGCAGAGTCCGCAGCAGTGCCAAGCGGTTCGCCCGTACCTTCTCATCTTCTACCATTACCATCACTTTGTCGAAGAATGCATCAACATGCTCTCTTGCCGTCGAGAGCAGCATCAACGCGTCGCCGTATTCTTTCTTCTTTCGAAGTGCATCGACCCGAGGTCCGTTGACTTCGATGTAGGCTGCCAGATCTTTCTCTTCCTGAGCTGACTCGGGCAAGTACTCGAACGTCGCTGCCGGGGCAATTCCCTTCTCTTCCGCCTGCCGCAAGATATTCCGCATGCGCTTGCAAGCCGCGCCGATCGCTAAAAACTCGGGCATATGCAAAACCTGTTTAACCGCTTCCGCCCGGGCCAGCACATCCACTACGTCCTCCGCATCCGCCGCCAATACCGCCTTCACCACGTCATACGAATATCCGCGAACATCCTTCAGATAAAACTCGAGCCGCTCCCGGAAAAATGTTCTCACGGAATCTATAAACTTCCCATCGTCGACAAACTTCTTCTCTGCGTTCGACCCCTGGTAGCTAGCCCGCGCATCCCGCATCAACTCCGTCAGCCGCAAAGGCAGCTTCTTCTCCGCGATCACCTTTACCAGCCCATTCGCCTGGCGCCGCAGCGCGAACGGATCCTTCGATCCAGTTGGCACTAGCCCCAATGCAAACATCCCCGCAATGGTGTCCGCCTTGTCGCCGACGGAAAGCACTGCACCCTCCATCGACCGCGGCACGCTATCTTCGGTGGACTCCGGCTTATAGTGGTCGTAAATCGCATCTGCAATGGCAAATCGCGTCGCCTCAGGCAAGCTCGGATCCAGTTTCTGCGCCCGGGCATACAGCCCGCCCACAATGCCCTGCAATTCAGTGAATTCTTTCACCAACTCGGTGGTCAGGTCAGTCTTGGCCAGGCACGCCGCTTTGTGGACCACTCCCGCACGCACCGCGATCCCGCTCTGCTTGATGATCTCGCTCAGCCAACTGCACAGGCGCTGCACCCGCCGTGTCTTCTCGTAATAGCTGCCGAGATCTTGCTGGAAAGTAACGTGGCGCAGCAGTTCCAGCCGCTCCAGCAGCGAGCGTTTTTGATCTGTCTCCCAGAAAAACTTGGCGTCGCTGAAGCGAGCCCGCAGCACACGTTCGTTGCCATGCCGGATCAATCCGTCCCGATCCCCATCCGTATTCAGCACCGCCAGAAAATGCGGCAGCAGCCTGTGGTCGGCATCTTCCACGGCAAAATATTTCTGATGGTCGCGCATCACCGTGACCAGTACTTCCTCCGGCAGCTCCAGAAACTGCGGATCGAACCCGCCGAGAATTACGCCGGGGAATTCTGTCAGGTTCGCGACAGTGTCGAGCAAAGACTTGTCTTCCCTCCAGCGCGCGCTTGCAATCGACCTTGTGGCCGCGTCCAATGCCTTGCGAATCCGCTGCTCACGTTCTGCCCGGCTCAGAACCTTGGCGGCGCGCAGCGCCTCCACATAAGCCGACCCAGCACGCGGAATCGTCACCTCACCTTGTGACAGCATCCGATGCCCGCGTGAAGTCTTTCCCGCCCAAATTCCATCGAACTCCAGCGGGATGGTCTCGGTATCGAGCATCGCCACCAACCACCGCACCGGACGCACAAAGCGCTGGTGCGGCTTGCGCCAGTACATGCTCTTAGGCCAGTAGATCGAAGACAGCTCTTTAGGCAAATTCTCGCCGAGAACCTCAGCCGCGCTCCGGCCCTTCCTTGTGACTTTCGCGCTCAGGTATTCGCCCTTCGCAGTCGCGACTTTCTCCAGTTGGGCTACGTCGACTCCAACCTTCTTGGCAAAAGCATGCGCCGCCGCCGTCGGCTGACCATCTTTATACGCAACTGCGGCTGAAGGACCGGTCACTTCCTCGGTCACGTCCGGTTGGGCCATCGGAACGCCCGCCGCCATCACCGCCAACCGTCGTGGCGAATCGAAATAAGTAACCTCGCCAGGTGCCAGCCGTTCCCGACTCAACAGCGCGCGAACGCGCTCGCGCAACTCCTGCGAGGCCGCGTCAATCATCCGCGCCGGAATCTCTTCGCACCCGATCTCTAGCAGAAAGTCTGGCATGCTATTTAAACCGTAGCGCCGGCGTCTCGCCGGCTGTCCCGAGAGCGTCCCCTCTCGGCGCGTCAGCTACAACAACTGCAATCACGATCCCACGGGCGACAATTTCTCCTTTTTCGCCTTCTTCTCGCCAACAGGTTCTCCCTCATCGGCTTTGTCGCCCGCCGCGGCTGCTTCGCTCTTCTGCTGATCGACCCAGGCTTTCGCGATGCCTACCGCCAGCGCCCGCACGCGTGCAATCACGCCCACGCGCTCCGTGACAGAAATCGCGCCGCGGGCATCCAGGATGTTGAACAGGTGCGAACACTTCAAGCAAAGATCGTAGGCGGCAAGCAGCGGAAACCGAGATCTCGCCGTCGCACACTCCGGCTGCCACGTCGTTGACTCTCCGTTTCCAGGAGAGACAAGGCGAGGACTTTGATCTCCCAGCCCTGCATACTGCTTGAGCAGATCCTTGCACTCCGCCTCACACAGCTCGAAGTGCTTCCAGGCCTTCTCCACATCCGCGACTTCGAAGTTGTACACGGAAAACTGCAGCTCATCCGCCAGCCGCACATCGCCATACTTAACTTCGTGCTTCGTATCTGGATCGCGCGCCCACACGATGTCGTAAATCGAATCCACATCCTGCAGAAACGCCGCAATGCGCTCCAGCCCGTACGTCAGCTCGGCGGAGATGGGAAAAAGATCCACCCCGCCACATTGCTGGAAATAAGTAAATTGCGTAATCTCGAGTCCATCGAGCATCACCTGCCAACCCACACCCCAGGCGCTTAGCGTCGGAGCTTCCCAGTTGTCTTCTTCAAACTTAATGTCGTGCTGCCGCAGGTCGATCCCAATCGCGCTTAGCGATTCCAAATACAGCTCCTGCACATTCTCCGGCGGAGGCTTCAGGATCACCTGCAACTGCATGTGCTTGAACAGACGGTTTGGATTCTCCCCATACCGCCCGTCCGCCGGCCTCCGCGAAGGCTGCACATAAGCAACCTTGTAAGGCTTCGGGCCCAGCACCCGCAGAAACGTCTCCGGCGCCATCGTCCCCGCTCCCACTTCAACGTCATAAGACTGCTGCAGCACGCACCCGCGCTCCGCCCAGAATGCCTGCAAGCGCAGGATGAGTTCCTGAAACGTCAGCGAATTTGATTTAGATGGACTCACAGGCTGTTTGGGAACCCGCAGGTTAATCACTGATTGTAACGGAAGCGGCGGGAACCGTCAGCTGTCGGTTACCCGATGCAAGGCCAGTTCAGCTGACTTTTGGATACCGCACTAAAACCCACCCTTCTCCAGCATCCCCGCCGTCACCAACTTCTTCTCAATGTGTCGCTGCAGGATTTGAATCACAAACTTCCGCAGGTCAGCCCCCAGCGCTTTAGGCCATGGAGTCCCCGTAAAACTCTCCACAGGCGCGCGAAACATTAACGCAGCCAACTCCCGCGAGTCTTTTGAAATCTCCGAGGACGCCAGCCGCTTATCCTCCGGACACATCAGCCCATCCGCCAGCGCATGAAAATAAGCCCGGCTCCCGTTCAAGCTGCGCCCGCACACTACACACTCTGTAAGCTCCGGCAAAAATCCAACCAGCCGCGTCAGCCACAAATCAAAATAAGTCACCGGCATCCAGATTTCGGGGCCGGTCAAGGCATGCAGCACCGAAAGCGTCAGCCGGAAGATGGCGTCATTCGCCTCGCGATCAGGCAGCAGTTCATCCAGCAACTCAGCCACATGTCCCAGTGCCACCGCCCGCGCATAACTGACTTCCGTCGCCAGCGGAGACTCCAGCACCTCGCAAGCGTCCAACCGCGCCAATTCTTGCCGCTCGCGCACGTCATAAAACGCGCGCACATGCGTCATCGGCTCCAGCGCTCCGCCAAACCGCCGCTTCGACTTCTTCGCCGACCGCGCCACTCCGCGCACCTTGCCCTCCGCGCGGGTAAATAGCGTAACCAGCAGATCGGCCTCGCGCAACGGATAGGTGCGCAGGACGATCGCTTCCGACTCCACCAGTGCCATGAAAGTCCAATCTGAATTCCCGATTGTAGTGGACCGGGGATGCAAAGGCGAAGCCTGCCGCTGTCCCTCTCTGGCCGGGCAACCTATTCGAGATTTCTGGATTCACTTCTACTGAGATTCTCCCTGTGGGAGGGCAACGTGTACAAACAGATCCGGATGGTCGTTCTCTTAGCCCTGGCGTTAACCATGTCTGGCTGCGGCAGCGGTAGCGGTCCGGGGTCCGGTAACATCAACGGAACTTGGGTCGCAATTCTGAACAATGCAAATGGATCGCCTGCCTATTCTTTTTCAACGACCTTTACTCAAGGTAGCGGCAGCACGCTCAGTATTACCAATTTCGCGTTCACGGTGCCTGGCCCTTGCTTCGAGTCTTATCAGGGAGATCAATACTCGGAAGCCGGTTCGTTCACTTTAAGCGGAAACTCCAATGGCAACATTGCTGGAACATTTGGAATGACCATCAGCACCATCTTCCCAACCACGAACAACGTGCTCACCCTCAATGGGACCGTGAACGACGACACGATTTCCGGCACCTGGAGCGCAACCGGCCTACAGGGATGCAGCGGAAACGGAAAGTTCACGATCCATGGACTGCCGCCGGTATAACGCGCAGGATGGCCTCCAAAAGGAGCGCGGCATGGTCCCAGCGAACCGCGTAACCCCAAAAGCAAAAGGCGTACGCCCGTAAGGACGCACGCCTCGAAAGCCTCACGCTAAGGGCTAAAGCCAAAATCCGTTCTACCGTCCGAAGTACGCCGCGTTCTTCGCGGTGAACTCGTTCCACTTCTCCGGCAGATCGTCGAGCGCGAAGATGGCCGATACCGGACACACCGGCACGCAGGCGCCGCAGTCGATGCACTCTACCGGATCAATGTAGAGCAAGGGCTCGGTCGCATACTTCGGGTCATCCTTCTTGGGATGAATGCAATCCACCGGGCACGCATCCACGCACGCCGTGTCTTTGGTGTTGATGCAAGGCTCTGCAATCACATAGGCCATAAAGGTGTCTGTCTCCTGAAAAATCTATGCAGATATTTTACTACTACAGCCCGTCTCCGCGAACCGCACATTCTAGCAAGAAACGCGGCCTCCGGTACAGGCTTTATGCCGGGACGTAAAAACGAAACGGCCGGCAGCGTCTGCTGCCAGCCGTTCGCCAACATATCTAGTTGCCGGATCAGAGAAGTCTGATCACTCCACGTTTACCGGTGCCCGCCGCCGCCACCGTGGAACCCACCACCACCACCGTGGAACCCACCGCCGCCGCCACCGTGGAAGCCTCCACCACTATGGGCGACAGCACCGCCATGAAACCCACCACCAACCGACCCGTGGAAGCCGCCGGCCGGACCACGTGCATAGCCGCCTCCGCCGACGTATCCACGGCCGTAGCCGTAACCTCCGCGGCCATAGCCATAGCCACCTCGGCCGTAGCCATAGTACCCATGTCCCCAACCAGGACCCCATCCGCCCCGGCCCCAGTATCCGTGATACCACGGCCCAGCGCCGATAAACACTCCACCCGCGAACCAGCTAGGCCCGTAGTAGCCATAGGGCGCGCATGCATAAGGATAATATCCGTAGTAGCCGTAGGAGCACACCGGCGCTACTCCAACGTAGCCCGGCCCAACTCCCACGCCTACCGCGACCTGCGCCTGCGAGTACGCTAGGGGCAGCATCAGAACCGCGACCAACGCCAAATATTTGATGTACCGCATTTGATCCCCCTTGTTGCAGATCCGCCGCTTCAACCGCCGCGTTCTTCGGATCTGCCAGGCCTTCCAGATTTTACTTCAATCCGAAGCGCCTACCTATTTGAACTCGGACCGGAAAGAAAAGTTGCAGTTTCCGCAGTGGCTGATTTCAGCCACCCCGCCTGAATTCAACCACTTACGAGCAACCCCCACTCTGGACCCGCCTATACCCCAACCAACGCCTCGCTGGGTTCATATTCGACAATGTAGCCCGCTACCGCGCTCGCGGCGACCGTCAAGGGCGAAGCCAAATACATCTGCCCCGGACCGCTGCGCCCAGGAAAATTGCGGTTCTGCGCGCTGATCACCACCTGATCAGGACGCGTCGAAACTCCCGGCCCCGCATTGATGCAAGCCCCGCAACTGGGCTCAATCACAATCGCGCCTGCCTTCTGAAACACGTCCAGGTAGCCCTTGCGCAAGCAGTATTCCCGCGTTTCCTGCGATCCAAACTGGATGTAGAACTTCACCGAATCAGCCACGCGCTTGCCCTGCTTGAGTGCATCAGCCAGAACGGCGGCGTACATGTCCATGTCTTCGTTCTTGCCCGCTGTGCAAGTGCCGCCGTAAGCGATCTCGATCGGCACAGGCGTATTCAGGTCGCGCACATATTTCCCATTGCCCGGATCCCCGGGTGTCGCGACCATCGGCGTAATCTCCGCCGCGTCGAGTTCGATCAGATGCGCATACTGCGCTTCCGCGTCACTGTACAAGCCGGCGATCATGCTTTCGGCTTTCTTACGGTCCATCCCGCGACGCTCGACCAGAAAATCAACCGCCTTCTTGTCCGGCGCGACAATCCCTGTGAATCCGCCAATCTCCGCCGCCATGTTGGTCATGGTCGCACGCTCATCCACACTGAGTTCCTCAATCGCCTCGCCCGCATACTCCATCACTTTCGCCAGCGCCTTGCCGCTGCGCACGTAGTCGAGGCTAAGAATCTTCAGAATGAAATCCTTCGCGGTGGCATTTGCATGCCTTTTGCCGCGAATCACAATCCTCACCGACTCCGGCACCTTCACCCGCACATCTTTAGTAATCCAGCTATTGAACACGTCAGTCGTGCCGATGCCGAAAGCCACGCAGCCAATCGCGCCCACGTGCGGCGTGTGTGAATCGGACCCAATGTTCAACTGCCCCGGCAGGGCATAGCTCTCCAGCACGATCGAGTGGCAAATGCCCTCCGACCCCTTGCGGTCCTTCAATTCGCCATGCAGCTTAATACCTTGCTTGGCAGCGAAGTCCTGTTGCTTGATCTTGAGTTGTGTCGCCAGATCGAGCAGGCCAAGCTTCTTTTTCTCCTCCGAAATCACTTCATCGAGAAACGTCAGATGGTCGCGGAAGAAAATAATGCTCGAGGCATCGTTTACCTTCGCATCCTTGCCGACATAACGCTCAAAAAAGATGGCCGCCATCGGGGTGACGTACTCATGGCTAAAGCGCAGGTCAGCCTGGGCGAATCCGGTGTCCCCGGGCTTCACACTGGCCACTCCAACTTCGCCCTTTTCGTTCACCATGTGTCGTGCAAAGATCTTTTCGGCCAGAGTCATGGGACGTGTGGCGCGGGCGCCCTCGCCCGCGTTTCTAATCGGCGGCAAAAACACCTTCCCCTGCATGCGCGCCACATTGAACGGAAACAGGCCGCCGTATTCAATCACCTGCCGCGTAATCTCATCTTCGCCAGCAGTAAACTCGGCCAGTGCAATTTCTTCCCCACCGCGAATCCTGTCAATCAGCGAAAAGTCAGTCGAGGTCAGAACTCCCAGGTTCTGGCAATTTTGCTTATAGATGCGCTCAATATTCTCTGCGATCACCACGCGAATACCGGCGCACATCTCGGCGTAAGGCGACTGCTCGCGGCTCGACCCCTTGCCGCGCCGCTTGCCGCTTACCGCACACACAAATCCGCCGCGCTTCACCTCGCCACGCCCAATCGGCGTCACGTTCCCACACTTCAGCCCCAGGTAAGGAATCTCGCCCAGAGTCTCGTCAAAGTAAAAGCAGTAGTGCGCCGGAGTAATCTCGTCGGTCGAGATGTCGTCGCGCAGCTTGGGGTTATTCCCCGGATTCTTCGTGTCCCACGGCAGGTCCTCGCCCGCAAGCTGCCGCTTGATCAGCTCCGGATCTTCAGTGAGAAAAAGAATGCGCCCCTGCAGCCGGACCCGGTCGGGCCGCTTTTCGATCTTGCGTTCCAGAAGTGAGTTGATCACGTTAGGCCTGTAGGAATTAAGCAATCAAGGGACAGCCGGATGCGAGCACAGCCAGTCCCCATTTATTGTAACGCGCAAGGGGAACCGTGATAGGCCGATCTGTAAACGTTAGTGGTGCGCGTGTCCGGCCTTATCAAACTTCTCGCCCGCAGGAATCGCTACCGCCAGCCGGTTCTCCTTGGGCGCCAGCGGACAAGTAGCATAAGGAGTCACCGCGCACGGCGGGTTGTAGGCGCGGTTGAAGTCGAGAATCACCGTTCCGTTCGTCACCGGCTCGCTATCGAGAAAGCGTCCACCGGGATAGGTGTCGCTCTTCGCCGTCAGATCGTTGAACACAAACGACAGTCCGGTCGATGGACCTCCGCCCAGTGCAGTCAACCTCTGCTCCTGGCCGTTAATCTTGAAAACTACCGTCCCCGCAACTGGCACCGGCGTCACGTCCCCCAGGACGTTGGGCACGTCGATCGTTTTCTTGCCATCGGACGGCTCCCACGTGGCCGTCACGCGATAGTTCAGATCGAGCGGATAAAATATCAGCCCCTTAAAGTTGGCGACCGACTCGCTCTCCAGGTCCTTCACGCGAATCCCCACGCGTTCGCCGCGCACGATCACGTGAAAGCGCAGCGTACCCATCTCCACCAGAGACGCGTGCCCCGAAACGTCGGGAGCCAGCTTCGCCGTCGTCAGCGGTGCGCCTGCCAACGTAGCGTGCGCGTCCGGAAGCAGTTTAATAGTGACGTCCTTGCCTTCCAAATCAAACTCTCCGGCGCGCGCCGGGCCTTTAGGAAACACGACGGCATTCTCCGGTGCGGTGCCAAAGCTGTTCACGCCCGGCTTCAGCCAGTACAACCCAGCCAGCGGCAGCCAGTTCTGCTTCAGGTCGTCAGTCTGTTCCGCCTTCCACTTCTCAAACGACTGCACGTAAGCCGCATCAGGAGCGGCTGCCGGAGAGACAGGCACCCCGGCGAACAAAACCGCCGTCCCCAACATGGCGATCGCCACCGCAACCAGCAGCGCGGTTTTCTTAATCATGCTCTCCTTACCTCTCTCTGGACTCGGGTTTATCTCTCATACACCCGCGGATCCGGCAAAGGCTCCAACCCTCGCCCCGCAAAGACATCCTCGAATTCGCGCAGCAGCGCCTCGTGAATCAGCCCGTTCGAAGCTACGGTCTCGCGACTATCGATCTCAAACGGCGATCCGTCGAAGCGCGTCACTTTCCCGCCGGCTTCTTCGATGATCAGCACACCCGCCGCCGTGTCCCAGGGATTCAGATTGAATTCCCAGAATCCGTCGAAGCGTCCCGCCGCCACATTACATAAATCAAGCGCGGCCGATCCTGCCCGCCGCACTCCGTGCGAGTGCAGAGTGATCTGATGGTAAAAGTAAATGTTTGGATTCTTATGACGCTTCCGGCTGGGGAAGCCGGTAGCCAGAAGGCTTTCCTTCAGCGTACCCGTCTTCGAAACATGGATTGCCTCCCCGTTAAGTTGCGCGCCCCTTCCCTGCTCCGCGGAAAACAATTCATCGCGCGTCGGATCGTAAATCACGGCGGCAATGCGCTCACCTTTCAGTTCGCGTCCTTGGTGTTCCAGAGCAATCGACACGCAGAATACAGGGAATCCGTGTGCAAAGTTCGTCGTGCCATCGAGCGGATCGACGTACCAGCGATACTCGCTGCCCTGGTCGCTGAGTCCCTGCTCTTCGCCCAGGACGTCATGCGTAGGCCACTGCTGGCGAATGCGTTCGCGGATCAGCACTTCGGCAGCGCGGTCCGCCGCCGTCACCAGGTCCGCATCTCCCTTGTACTCGATCTTCAAGTGCTGATGAAAGTGATGCATCAGCAACGCGCCCGCCTCGCGAGCGATGGCAGACATGGCTGGGAGAAAGCTTTCGTTGGGGTTAGACACAGGTCTGGACACCGGGCTTCGGGCTTCTGCTATCAGGCTTCAAGTTCAAAAATAAAGCGGGGCACGATCGAACGGCCGGAGCCCAAAAGCCGAAGCCTGAAGCCCGCCTCACTTCCTCTTCCCGCCATCTTCCGCGATGTACATAATCTCGTGCTTAAAAATAAAAAGGTTGGGAGCACCTTCCCGAGTCAGCCGTACCATGTGCTTGTCGTAGTATTCGATCCAGCCGCTCACCGTCTGTCCATCCATCAGCTTGACGCTCACCGGCTTCTGCTTTTCGCCCAAAGCTTTGAGGAAGCTGGCTTCTTCGAAGGTCTCTTCGGGGGGCGGAGTTCGGCCGCGCTTGGCCGCGTTGGCGTTTCCCTGTGCGCGGAAAGGCATGAAGGCATTGTACACGCAGCGCTTTCCGGTCGACTTGCCCTCGCACTCGGTAAGGAGCGGGCGCACCGAGCACAACCGTCGCCTTGTGCACCCCGCGCTAGAAACTGATCCGCAATCCGAATTCGAGACGGCGGGGAGCCCCCAGCGCGTAAGTTCCCGACTGGAAACCCGCCCGGAATGGTGTAAGGCTTGACCCCGGAGCAACGCCGCCCACCACGTTCGGCGCCAACAGCCCGCCCTGACCTGGCAGCAACGAGTCACTCGGCGAGTTGCCCGGCTGGAATTCGTTGGCAAAATTAAACACGTTGAAAATGGTGGCGCTCGGCTCGATCGTGACCCGCTCTTTAACTTTGAAAGGCCAGGATGCTCTCAAATCCAGCGTCTTCAGCCATGGGCTGGCCACAGCATTCGGCGCTACCGAACCAAGGGTAGGCATTACCCACCCCAGAGATGTCATATCGCTGGCAGTCATGACCTGAGGCCCAGCAATCTGGCCCGGACACTGTGCATTGTTGCCTACCAGGCAATCTCCCGCAGGCGTCAGCGCTCCGGCGAACGTGTGGTTGTAGGTATTTATTACGGTCGGCAGATTGCTGATGTTGGTGCCGCGCTCATACTGGCCGATCTGAGTTCCCGGCAGGGGCTCAGGAGACCCAGCCGCACCCAGCCCAGCCCCCAGCCAATCCGTCGCGAAGATTTCGCCTCCATTGGTCAGTTCCGGTAGCTCCAGGTTTTGCGCCAGGGGACTGTAGAAATGTCCGATCATACTGAACTCCGCATGCATCGGCAGATCGAACGTCCCCCGGAACGAAATTTGGTGTTTCCGGTCCATTCCGTTCGGCCCCGTGAAGCGTAGCGGATTGTCATTGTCCGTCGCCAGGTTGGTGAAATCCTGATCCTGGACTGGGCTGGTAAACTTCGAGAGCGTGTGGGAGATCTCAATGTGCGCCGTCTTCACACCGCGCAGCGGATTCTCAATCTGCGTCACCAGTTTTACCTGCAAGCCGCTGTAGACCGAGCGCCCATCCGGAAACATCATATCGACTCCGCCCAGGGCTCCGCTGTTGAGAGTGATTGGGTTCGTGCCTGGAAACGCGCAATAAGAACAAGGTCCGCCGCCCGCCGCCTGCAGGTTCGAGTCGAGTCCCGCCTGCGAGTATGCCGCCTGCGCACCTGACACCCCCAACGGCGCTCCAGTCAAGACCGTCGAGTTGATCATGCACGTAGCTTGGCCAAAGCCGACCGGGCACCCATTTGCCACCTGCGCCGCGTCCCGCGCCGCAACCGCATTCGCCTGATTGAAGCTGCGCGCCGCTCCGCTGTGGTTAATGTCCTGGCCGATCAGGAAGTGCTCACCGACGTTGCGAACGTAATCAATACTGAGCACCGATCCTGGGCGAATCTCCTTCTCTGCCCCGAAGTTCACCTGCCACGACCGCGGACTGCGGTAGTTCGGATAGAAAAGATCATAGTTGGGATTCAATGCCGTGAGCGTCGTTCCCACGAAGTTGCCATTCGCCTGCAGCCTGGGCACCGTCGCTGCCGCTGCCTGATAGGCATTGCTCAGCGCCAGAATTTGCGGCGCGGCACTCGAAATAGTAAGGCCGCAAAAGGTTGGCACCACCTGCGCGATTCCGGTAGTAGGGTTATTCACGACCGTAGCGCCCGGAATCGGCCCCACCCCCGGATTCGTTGGCCAGTTGAACGCATTCGCCACGCCTCCCTGGCAAACCTCCGGAGCGTTGTTGAAAATTCCTTTGCCAAGTCGCGACGGAGTGTCCAACAACTCTCTGTTCCACAGAGAGTTGTCAAAGAACAACCCGCCGCCACCGCGAACTACGGTCTTGCCGTTGCCCCCTGCGTCCCAGGCGAATCCCGCTTGCGGCGCAAAGTTATCGTTCGGATTGCGAACTTTTTCGCCCAATCCCGCGCCCCACTCATTTAAGACCGGCAACGGACCCAGGCCGCTATCTGTGCGGTCGGTGTCATGCACATAGTGCAAACCATAAGTCAGGGTAAATTTCGGCCTGCTCCTCCACGCATCCCCAACGTAGAATTCCACCCGATTGTCCGGACCTAATCCTCCTCCGGGAAAGCCAAACGAAGCCATGGGCGTGGAGAACCCGAGGCCGTTCCCCAGGCTGACCCAATCCGCGGGATACGACGTTGGATCGGGCGATATCGATCCCCCCAGCGAAGTCGTGCCCACCTGCGGAAACACGGAGTAAGCCGCCAAGCGTCCGGCCTCAATGCGATTAAACCCAACCCCGTAGCGAATAATGTGCTTCCCCATCACCCGGCTGCCGTCATACCTCGCCTGTATGTCGGATTGAACCGTCTGCTGTGGTCCCAACCAGCTTGGCCCGCCGCAATAGTTGCCTCCGCTGCTAAGAATGCAATTCCCCGCAGTGGACGCGCCAATATTAATTCCCAGCCCAGGAATCGGATTCTCGATCCCGCTCAGGCTGCCGGTGGCATCCGACATTTCATTCCGCAGCTTGAGATATTCGAACCGCAGGCTGTGCGCGTACACCCCGGTGTTGAAGTCGACCCCCAACGCGTTGGTCAAAGTGTTGTTCGTGTTACGGAATTGCTGCGTAGAACTCGCGCTGCCCTGCGGACGGAGATCGCTATTCTGAAAGAAATTAAAACGATAAAACGCCCGAGTGCTGCCCCGCATATTCCAGTCCACGCGCTCATCTGTGTTGAACTCGCGGTAAGGCTCGTTCAGAATGGCGTTCAGTCCATCGAAGGGAGCAGTAAAAGGCTCTGCCCCGGTCAGATTCTGCAATGCGCGTTCCGCATCCGCGAACCAGAACACCTTATTCTTGATGATCGCCCCTCCCGCATCTCCACCAAACAGCTCCTGCTCGAACGACGGCTTCGTGGAACCGGGCAGCGTCGAACCCGGCAGCGCCGCCCCGCCCTGGTCTCCGCTGTACACTCCAAATGCCGCGCCGTGGATCTGATCGCCTCCTGAACGGGTAATAATGTTCACCGGCCCAGATGACGTCAGTCCTGTCGAGAGATCGAGCGTCGACTGTGCAAGCTGAAATTCCAGGATGGCGCTCGCCGGGATGTTCTGCGTCGTGGAGCCCACCGTCTCGTCACTGATGTCGACCCCATCCACCGTGACCCGCTGCGAGCGGCCAAAGCGAGAGACCAACGAAATCGCAGAGAGCCCATCCTTGCCTTCAAACACGCCTCCTTCTTGCATCTGTACCCCGGGCTCAATCTGCGCCAGATCAAGAAAATTTCGTCCGTTGATCGGCAGTGTGTCCATCAGGCTGGTGTTGACCACACTTTGGATGCCGGCCTGTTCAATGTTGACGGTCGTGCCACCCGGAACCTCAACCTTCTTAACCTCCGTCCCCGCTTTCATCTTCACATCGACGCGAGTCACGTTGCCGACCTGAACCCTCACGGATAGCAACGCCGGGTTGAATCCCTTAATTTCCACCAACAGCTCGTAGTCTCCGGGCTGAATCGGCCCCGATGAATAAAACCCCTCCGAGGAGGAAATCACGTGGATTCGCGCGCCCTTGTCCTTACTCGTGATCTCTACCTTGGTGTCAACCAGCGGCTTCCCCGCTGGATCGGTGATTTTACCCACCACACTCCCCGCACCTACGCTCTGGGCCGCGAGCAACGATGCCGCGAACAGCAGGCCCACGCCTGCAAACAGCCCGGCAAAACGGCGACCGCGGTTGAACTTCAAATTCGCAAACCTACCCTTCCCAATCTTCACAGAACCTCTTTCATACGTTCCCCTTCATAACTCCGGAGCTGACCGGCAATCGCCGCTCGATGGGACTAGGAATTTCGCATCTCAACTTGGCGTTGGCAATATGGGCTCAAGAAAAACGTACCCGCGAACCCAAGTCGATGCTCGGGGTGGAAAAAAGCAAGTCTTCAGCCATGTTGGATCAAGTCCGACGATACCAAACTATCCACTATCCTTGTCAATCACTTGCCAGCATCGCCAGCATACCAACCATGATGACAACAGCGTTGCGTCCTGTTGCCCAACCATCCAAAGAAATGTACCCAGAGGCCTCAAAGAAAAAGAAAGCCCGTCAAAAAGTAGCCGGCACCAACACAACTGATCACTGACCCCTGCCCTTAGAACTCCGACTTCGTTGTGTAGTACCCAACCCGATTTCGCACGTGGTAAGCCGCCGCATCTGCGGGCCCTGAGACTCCTACCTGAATGCGGCGAAACTCCGAGTTCGACGTGCGATGCGATGGATAGTAGGCCAGCAGGTACTGGTTGCGAAGCTCGTCGCTGATCTGGCGAAAGACGTCATCCAGTTGCGACATCGAAGTGGCATAGTAGTACTTGCCTCCCGTGTCTTCCGAGAGCTGGATCAACGCATGCTCACCGCCGATTTCGCGTCCCGCGCTGTTCTCGATGGGCACCACAATGATGCTGTAAACCAAGGCTTCCGCCTCTTCCGCGGCACGTGCGGCCCCTTTGTAATCAATTCGGCTGATGGTATCTCCGCCGTCGGTGATCAGGACCAGCACCTTCCGTCCCTGTCGCCGGTCAAGTGAGCGCGAGGCCAGATAAACCGCGTCAAACAGCGCCGTGGCCGCGCCTAGCCGGATGTGATCAATGCCCTCGTCGATGCGCTTCAGATCCGCCGTATACCCAAAGGGAGACTGCGACACCGCCTCGCTAAACGCAAACAACGACAGCGCATCCACCGGCCGCAGGATGGCATGAGCAAAACGTTTGGCCGAAGCCTGCTCCAGCGGCAGGTCGTGACGTGTGCTCAGGCTGGTATCGATAGCCAGTGCAATCGAAATCGGCAGCGCCGATTCCTTATCGAAAACGGATATCTTCTGCTCCTGCCCATCCTCCTGCAAGCGGAAATTCTCTTTCTGCAGCCCCGCCACGGGCGACCCATGAGCATCGGTCACGGTGACGTAAACGTTCACCAGCTTGACGTCGACTTTGAGTGTAGTCTCCGGCTCGGCAGATTGAGTCTGGGCCGGAGGTTGCTGCGCATACGCAGCGCAGGCCAGCAGCAGAATCAGAGTGGCGGATTTTCTCATTCAGTAAGAGAAAGTATACCTGCGCAGCTTGGCCTGTGTGGGAACAGCCGCCTCGGCTGTTCCGCCAAGCGCAGTGAGGCGCCCGGGCACGCAGGCTCGGTCACTTAGATGCGAGGTTGGCTCCGGGGCTGCCTCGCCCAGTCGATTTCAACGCGGAATTTCCTCCGGAAAAGCCTCACCATCAGCCCACACCGCTCCATCCTCAAAGTGTTCTTTCTTCCAGATCGGCACGGTGCGCTTCAGCGAATCAATCAGCCAGCGGCAAGCCTCGAAAGCCGCAGCCCGGTGAGCCGAAGCGACCACAATCAACACACTGGTTTCGCCGATCTCCAGCCGCCCCAGCCGGTGCACGACAGCAACGTCGCGCACCTGAAATTGTTTCAGCGCCTGCTCCGCCAGACCTTCCATCTGCCGCAGCGCCATCTCTTCGTACGCCTCATAATCGAGATAAAGCGTCCGCCGCCCGCGCGTCTCGTTGCGCACCACACCTTCAAACACAACAGCAGCCCCATCCTCGCCCCGCTTCATGCCCTGAAGCACGCTCAAAGTATCAATCGGATTGCGGACGATCAACGCCCGACCCGACCCGCCACTAACCGGCGGCAGCAACGCCACTTCGTCCCCAGACTTCAACCCGGTCTCCGACCCGGCATATTCCCGATTCACCGCCACAGCCAAAGAAGCCACAGACTCGTTCATCCGTGGAACCTCCGACAAGTAGTGCGCCAGAACATCGCGCACCGACGCCCCCTCCGGCAGCTCGAGCAAGTCGCTCGATTTGCCCGCCAGATCTTTCAACCCGCCGAAAAAGAGAACGCGCACCCGCATAGGAGCAGTCGCCAGAGTCGGTTGCTAGTTTAACGCGAGCGCCGCAATTCGACCTCTATGTCATCGGAAACTGGAGTTCCTCTACCTGCCATCGGCGGGTGTTGCAGGCGTTTGATTTTTGCTGAACACTATCAATACAGAGGGTGCCCCGTTCCTTCGCGTTCTTTGCGAAGGGGGCGGGGTGGTCCAGGCCTTTGACCTTTTCTCGTATCAGCAACACAATGGGTGCCCCGTTCCTTCGCGTTCTTTGGCGGGTACCACGAACGCCTGCACCGGCGAAGCTACGCCACTCGATCCCTGAACGAAATCTCCGTCCAGCCTTCATTCACCCGCACTGGCCCGGCTTCGTCCAAGAGATAGAAACGATAACTGCTCCACCGCCACTCCTCCGGTGCGCCGACCAAGCCTCGCCTCACCGGATTGCGATGCATATACCGCAGTTTTTCAACGCGCTTCTTCGTCGTCCATACGTTGAAGTCGTAGGACCGCGCCTGCCAGAACGCTCTGCCCTTCGGTTCGTCTCCAAACAGATCGCGTTGGCGCGGTTCCCTCCTTTTGCGTTGGGGTAACAAAGCGCGGGCCGTGCGCTGCTTCACCACTTGCATCACGGTCGAGGGAGTCCCAACTTCCGCTTCCGTCAAAAGCAGGTGAATATGTTCCGGCATCACGAGATACCCGACGACCACGAAGCGATAACGTTCTCTAGTCTGTTCCAGAATCCGAAGGAAGGTATCGCGGCTGCCCGCGGTTCGGAGAAAAGGCAATCGGCGGTAGCACGAGCAAGTGATAAAGTGCAGGTGATGAGCGCCGTAGGTCCGATGCAGGCCGCTGGGCATAACAAACCCCATGGTACAGGCAGCACCGTACCCGCCCTTGCCAAGAACGCAAGAGCGGGGCACCCACAGTTCCGGAACGGGAAAGAAAAACACGGAAAGCCGGGCCACCCGTCCCGGGGTCCCCTAGGAGGTAAAGGTATTGCCAATTTTTGATCGTTGGGCGAGGCGGCGGATGCAGCATTTGGAGAAGGAACTCAGGGAGCGTGTACGGGAGAGCTTGGACTACTTGTTTGACGAATTCGGTGCGAAATTCGTGCCAAACGACGAGCAGCCCGAACCACGCACCCGTGGAGTTGTCCTAGCCACTCTTGAGGTCAACCACCTGCGCCTCAAGGCGGTTTCTTTTCGAGATGGATTTTACATGGAGGTCGCGACCGCGAGTGTGCCCAAACAATGGGAGGAAATAGGAACGGTCTTGGGGGCAATCGATGCCAGGAAACCAGTCACGAGTTTAGAAGATGTCCCAGCCATCTCTACCCATTTGCCACTGACCGAGATCGGCGCACTGCTGAAGCGGCATTTTGAGGATCTTCAAGTGGGTCTTTCCGAGATCAACTACGCCACCACGATGGAAGCGGTTCGGAAGATCAAGGAGCTCCGGCGCGATGAAGACGACGAAGAGAGGAGGCGGACCTCAAAATTCTATCGTGATCACCCTGAAAAGAATCCTTGGAATAAGAAGGGCGAAATCCAAACTTTGGGGATCGAGGATTAGCAGAGAAAACTGGGAGGTGCTGGTGTGCACGATTCAACCGAGGTCGGCGCCCCGAGGGAAATAAACCGGGGACAAACGGGACCCTCCCTATTTCCCGCAAGTCTATGTAATTAGCACTCCGAACCCACGACTGCCAGCCTCGTAACCCGATTTTGAACGCTTTCCCTTCGCCCCACATTTTTCGTGCCGATATTTCGGCACTCGTCCAACATCATCCCCCTCAGCCATTTGCCGCCAACCAACTATAGCTTTAAGGTGGTTTTCCGACTTTTCCGAGATTTCCACAGTGTTCCGGTAAAACTGCATATGTGTTCAACTGGAACGTTCAACCGTTTCCGCCCCAGAAAAAAGCCGCCAGTCAGGAACTGGCGGCTTGTAACTGGGTACTAGGTACTGGGTACCAGGTACTGGCCACTGCTCAAGACTGCCAGGTGACAACCTTGTCGTGAGCGACAACCGGCGCCGGGATGGGCTTGCCAGACTGAGATTCCGGTTTGGAATCCTTCGCCCCCGACTCCAGGAACACCTTCGCAGCCAGCGCCTCCGCGACCACCGGCAGCGAAACCCGCAGCGCCTCCTCGATGGTCTTCACATAATGAATGCTGAGGTTCTCAACCTGTTCAGGCGTAAGATCCTCCTCAACATTCATCTTGTTTTCCGCAGGCAGAATCACAGTCGTGACTCCAGCCCGCTTGGCGGCCAGCACTTTTTCTTTAATGCCCCCGACTGGAAGCACGTTGCCGCTCAGCGTGATTTCGCCAGTCATCGCGGTCAGCGGCCGGATGCGGTGACCCGACAGCAGCGAGACCAGAGTGGTTGCCATGGTCACGCCCGCTGACGGACCATCCTTCGGGATCGCTCCCGCCGGCACGTGCATGTGAATGTCGTGGTCGGCAAAAAAGCTTTCGGCAATGCCCAGCTGCGCCGCGTTCGAGCGCACCCAGGTCAGCGCAGCCTGCATGGACTCCTGCATCACCTGGCCAATCTGTCCGGTCATGGTGAATCCGCCTTTGCCCTTCATGGCATTGGCTTCCACGAAGAGAACGTCGCCGCCCGATGGAGTCCAGGCCAAGCCCACGGCCACTCCAGGACGCTCAGTCCGCTCCTCGATCTCACCTTCGACGCGGATCTTGATGCCGCCCAGAAATTCCTGAATGATTTCCTGCGTGACCACAAGCTTCTCGGTCTTGCCCTCGGCCAGCCGACGCGCCTGCTTGCGGCAGATGGTTCCGATGGTGCGCTCGAGACTGCGAACGCCCGCCTCGCGCGTGTAGTGACGTATCACATAACGCAAAGCGTCATCCGGAAACTCGATCTGCTCAGCGGTGATGCCGTTCTCTTCCACCTGACGCGGAACCAGATAGCGCCGCGCGATGTGCAGCTTCTCTTCTTCACTGTAACCCTGAAGCTCTATGATCTCCATGCGATCGCGCAGCGGCTCGGCGATGGGGTCGAGCATATTCGCGGTCGTGATGAAAAGAACTTTCGACAAATCAAAAGTGACGTCGAGATAGTTGTCGCGGAAGGTCGAATTCTGCTCGGGATCGAGCGCTTCGAGCAGGGCCGAAGCGGGATCGCCGCGGAAATCTCGACCTACCTTGTCGATTTCATCGAGCATGAAAACCGGATCCTTGGTTTCAGCGCGACGAATGCCCTGGATGATTTGTCCAGGAAGCGCGCCGATGTAAGTGCGGCGATGGCCACGAATTTCGGCCTCATCGTGCACGCCACCAAGAGACAGCCGCACGAACTTGCGGCCCAGCGCGCGCGCGATCGACTTGCCGAGCGAAGTCTTGCCCACGCCCGGAGGTCCAACGAAACACAAAATCGGGCCCTTCATGTTCGGCTTCAGTCGCCGCACAGAAAGATAATCAAGGATGCGATCCTTCACCTTCTCGAGGTCATAGTGATCGGTGTCCAGAATCTCTTTGGCCTTGGGAATCTCGATCTCCTGCCCGGAAGTCTTGGCCCAGGGCAGCACGGCCAGCCACTCAACGTAATTGCGCGTGAGTGAATAGTCAGCAGCCATGGGAGACATGCGCGAGAGGCGGCCCAATTCCTTGAGCGCTTCTTTCTTGACCTCATCGGGCATGCCCGCGTCGTCGATCTTCTTTTTCAGGTCATCGACGTCACGCTGGCCTTCATCCTGCTCGCCCAGTTCTTTCTGAATGGCCTTCATCTGCTCGCGCAGGTAGTACTCGCGCTGAGTCTGCTGGACGCGATCCTGCACTTCGCTCTGGATCTTGTTGCGCAGTTGCTGGACCTCAAGCTCTTTCGCGAGGTGCTGGTTGATCTTCTCCAGGCGCACGCGAATGTCGAGCGTTTCAAGCGTGTCCTGCTTGTCGGGCGTTGACAGCGAGGGCAAAGACGAGGCAATAAAATCCACCAGACGGCCCGGTTCATCGATGTTCAGGGCGACCGTGGAGAGCTCGTCGGAAAGCGTGGGTGAACCGGAGACGATCTGCTGGAACAGAGTGAGGACGTTGCGTTGCAGCGCTTCGATTTCGGAGCTGTCCGGCTGTATAGCTTCCGGAATAGTCGAAACCTTCGCGCGCATGAATGGAGCTAATTGGGTGAACTCGCCCAGACGCACCCGCTCCAGGCCTTCGGCAAACACGAAGAGGCTCTGGTTGGGCATCTTGACGACTTTGTGGACGACGGCAGATGTGCCGACGGTATAAAGATCACTGGCCTGGGGGCTATCGACGCGGGCTTCGCGCTGCGCCACCACGACGATGGTCTTGTCCTCGCCCAGCGAGTTGATCAACTGGACAGAACTCTCCCGGCCTACCGTTAGGGGCAGGACGGCGTGCGGAAACAGGACGGTATCGCGCACAGGAAGCACGGGCAATGCCCGTACATCGTTTGTTTCCCGATGCTTAGGAACTTGCTCGGAAAGCGGCTCTTGACTCATTGGCTCTCCTTGAGTGTAACTCACTCAAGCTTAGATGATACTCCGCCCGAAAGGTTTCAGGCTTTGCCGGTAGTTGCCCGCGAACTGGATTCTATTCCTGCGGCCGACCGTTCGCACTGTATCAAAGGTACAGCGGCTAGCGCGGAGGGGTCACACCCATTTTGGGAAAAGGGTTCCTCTGGAACCGGGGCCTCCAGACTTGGCGCCCCGCAACTGCGAATGGGATGACTTCGTGTTCGGCCAGCCCAACGAGTGATTGCGCCTGGTTCCAACGGCTACGAGTTCGCGAGTGTTAAACGCTACAGCCCTTCTGAGACTTTTCATGCCCCTGCTTCGTAAACGTATGAGCGGGAGGTATTGCCGATGAAAGCCTTTTTGACCTTGCTTGTGGTTGTCCTCCTGGTGCTGGGTGTTCTGGCCGGATGCGCGTCCGGCCCTAACCCGTCCAAAGGAACGGCCAGCGAGCACGGTGGAGTTGCGGGCTTCTGGCTCGGCCTCTGGCAAGGCTTTATTGCTCCCCTTGTGTTCGTGGTCTCGCTGTTCCGGAGAGACCTCAGTATCTACGAGGTCCACAACAACGGCGCTTGGTACAACCTCGGCTACCTGTTCGGTCTAGCCTGCTTCTTCGGCGGCAAAGGCAAGCGGGCGGCGCGGCGGGCGGTGAAGTCTGGCACCCCTCACGGAGGCGCGGGTCAATGAGTGGAATCACCTGATTTCGTCAACCGTGTCCTGTTCAGCGAAATCCACTCAACCGTGGTGGTATTTTTGAGGCGGTGTCGGCTTCGCTCGAAGAGTCATGCTCAGGAACATGACAACGACAAAAATCTCTACGTGGGTTTCTTTTCGACCGCATCGGGTGGTGCCTCGATGATGACATCGACCTCAGCACCTTGCTTCAATCGAACTTTCTCCCCGGTCGCATCTTCCAACGTGTTTTCGACACGAATCTCTTTATATAAATCGTCGGCACCGTGAACCGCGATCTGCACTTTCTCAGGTTCTGCGGGAAACACTGGTTTGACGATCTTTTCCACAACTGCGGGCAGCTTCTTAGCGAGCCTTTCGCCGCCAACATTGTTATCGCCCTCAGGTTTCCCCATGGCGGTACCTCCTCGGCAAGAACAAGATGCGCCAATTATATAGCGGCCATAACGCCCCTGCTGTACTTTGATAGTCGCGTTACACATTCCACCGCTGTGCCCAGTCTGGGCGTCGGTCTCTTGTGCAATCTGATGCACGTCCAGAGACCAAAATGTCTAGGCTAAATGCACAGCAACTCCGAGAACTGAGCGATGAATTGACAGTCCTCACGAAGCAGCGGTCCGAGGCCCGCCTGCTCGAAGTTTTCATTCGCATGAATGAGCAAGAGGTTAAAGACTTCGAACTCCGTGCTCAGCGCATCTCCCAGATTCACGTCATTCTCAGTGAGCACGACGCCAAGCGTAACCCCACATCCCACCCTGAAAGCTAACTGTCGTCATATCGCCATTCATTGACACAAGATCGGGCTAAAGCGTTCCACAAATAGTCTTGGGGTCACCGCTCCTCACGGCTACAGTTCCTTACCGACAACCATCCTCACGACGACAGTCGTCTATCCCAGAACGATGGAACGATCTTTTGCTCAGCCGGTCAGGGAGGTGCAAGATGATGAATTATGTCGAGAATGGGATGCCGCGGATATTAGGCTGCCCAGACGGGATTTCTGGCTTCTACGACCAACTTCACATCGCAGACGATGAAAGGCTACATGCCATAGGAGTGAGTGCTCAGTGCACGCGGCAGTGTTGCACGCGTTTCTCGTGCCCCTTCCGCCCAATGCCGAGCCGAGACTGATTCACTCGAATCGCGGATTTTTGCGCAGAATCCTCCGAAAGGGGTTTTGAGTGATAACGCATGATTTCGTAAGTTATCGGGCCGCGCCGGCGCTATTCTTCGAACTCGCTTTCCTCGGGCGCATCGGTGGGGCTCGAAAACTCCATGCGATAGCCGTCGGGATCGGTAACCGGAACAACCCACAAGCGGTTTCCTACAGAGGGACGTTTCAGCGTCTGAATTCCGCGTGACTTGAACTCGCGGTAAAGAGCCAGCGCGTCCTGGCACTGGAAACAGACATTTACTCCAGTCCCAAGCGTTTCCCTTGGTCGGCGTTCCGGCAAAAACTCCTGAAGCATGATTGCGGCTTCGCCAAGCTCAAGCCAGCACCAGCGAATTCTCCCGTCAGGGTGGTCTTCGGCGCGGTCGGGAACCCAGTGGTTCTTCATTTTGAACCCAAGCCCATCAACGTAGAACCGTAGAGAAGACTCCATGTTGGTGACGCCGAAAAACGGGACAGCCTGCTTAACGTTCACGCTCGTGACGGTCGCAACGGCCATAATTTCACCTCAGAAACAACTCTCCTCAATAGTAGCAATGGAAGCCAATTGACGAAAAACCGCCGCTCTGACGATGTCGGCAATTCTCAACAAGTGTAGACGCCTGATTGGCGCGCTCTGAGCAGGAGCGAAGCTCCCCAGAGTCGTTGCGAGATGACGCCCGTCCCACCCGCCACAATCCTGTCAAAACTTACAGTTGCTGAACTCAATCGTCGAGACAAAAGTGGTCCTTAACCGGCGGCGACCGAGGGCGGCGCGGCGACATCTTTTTTTCGGATGGGAGAGCAATATGATCAGGACCTTTACTAAACAACTTCTATCAACGACGCTATCTTTGCTGCTGGTCATTGGCACGACGCCCTTGGAAGCAGGAGCTCAGCAAACAGGCTCGACGACGTATTCAGGACAAGGCGCACCGCTTACTGCTGAAGAGTTGCAACAACTGGTGGCGCCCATTGCGTTGTACCCCGACTCGCTGGTAGCGCAGATTCTTGGAGCTTCGACTTTTCCAGACCAAATTGCTATTGCCGAGTACTGGATGGGCCAAAATAGCAGCCTGTCGGGGACTGCGCTGATGCAGGCGGTTAATCAACAAACATGGGAACCGAGCGTGAAGGCGCTTACGCAATTCCCGTCCGTGCTCAACAACCTGGCGTCGAACCTGAGCTGGACTTCGTCGCTCGGAGAGGCGTATCACACGCAGGCCGCCGATGTGATGTCGGCTATCCAGGTGTTGCGGGCAAAAGCGCTGGCCGCCGGCAACCTGAAATCCGGGTCGCAGATTGTGGTGACGCAACCAGCGCCACAAACCATCGTGATTCAGCCTGCTAATCCGCAGGTGGTTTATGTGCCTGTGTATAACCCGACGGTGGTTTACGGGTATCCCTATGTAACTCCTGGATACAGCTCGGCTGACGTCGCAGCTACGGCGGTGGTTGCGTTTGGAGTCGGCATCGCGGTGGGCGCGATGATGAGCGGCGGTTGCTGTGCCTGGGGATATAGCAGCTGGGGTTGCGGCTGGAGCAGCACCACCGTGGTGTATCACGGCGGGGCCTACTACGGTAACAATGCCTGGCACGGTGGCTACTACGGTTCGAGTGCTTCGGCGTATGGTCCGTATGGCTCGGCGCACGCCAGCACTGGCTATAACCCAACCACCGGGACTTATGCACGTGGGGCCACGGTGTCGAACGGTTACGGATCGCAAAGCGTGGGTCAGGCATACAACCCGAGAACCGGGGCATACGGCCAGACTCAGCAAGGCTCCAATGCTTACGGAAGTTGGGGAAGTTCGACGGTTTCAAAAAACGGTACGACCGCTTATACCCAGCATCAAACCACCTCGCAGGGAACGACAGCGTCCATGCAAGCGACGAACGGCGCCTCAGCTTATGCCGCGTCGGGAAAGTACGGCAACAGCGCCGCGATTGGTCAGACGGCGAACGGCAATAAGTACGCAACCGCAAACGGCAACACATACAGCAACACCGGGAACGGTTGGAGCCAGAGGAGCGGGAGTTCGAGCGGCTGGGGATCGGAGGGCAGCAGCAGATCGTCAGCTTTCAGTGGTGACAGCGGGGGATGGGGCTCGCGGTCGGACAGTGCTCGCGGTTGGGGAAGCGGCGGCGGTGGCGGGGGATGGGGTGGTCGGAGTGGCGGCTGGGGTCGCAGGTAAGCTGAACGCATCTTTAGAAGTGTCGTGCAGCATGATCGGCGCGCGACAATACTGCTGCTTAGGTCCTGACCAAACATCGACGCCGACCTTATTTCGAGCGTCGCCAGACGACTGGCTCCCTAGAACTTTTAACAGTGTAGAATCCACCTAAGACCCTCTAGGCTATGTGCTCGAGCGACGGACGCATTCTGGAGAGCGTGCACAGTCGAGAAAGGTCACCGTGTGGTGGATCAGCTATCGAGGTGAAGGCAAGGCCGGCGTCGAAAACATCGGCGTCTTCGAGGATGACGGCACTCCCCGCAAGAAGCATCCCCTGCTGCTTGATCCGTCGCCCGATGCGTACCCGTTACATATAGCCCGCGGCTTCGCGCTGGTCGGCGACGATCTCTACATCGCCAACGCCTGGCGCAGGGACAGTCATGTCGCCCGGTACCGCCGCCACGGCGACACTTTCCGGTTCGCCGAAGTAGTGGTGACAACCAAGCACGTTTCGGCGATGGTCCACCCCTTTGACATAGAGCTCGGCGACGACGGCCTCCTATATGCCTCGTGCCAGGACACCAACACCGTCCTTGCCATCCTGCCGAAGACGCGCAAGCCCGCGCCGGTGGCGCTCGAGCTCCGCAAAAGTTTCCCCAACGGGAACTTCCTCCCCGGCACGCTGGTCGCATCCAGCCAGGGCCGGCTGCCCGAAGTTGGCGACCACGCGCCGCTGGACGTGCCGTCACCACAGGGCCTTGAGGTGGTGCTCGACGAGCACGGCAAACCCCGCCACTCGGTGCGCGGGATCATCGTGCACCGGCGGCTTCTCTACGTGGCCGACGAGGCTGGGGACGTCGTCAAGATCTTCGAGATGAAGTCGGGGCGGCTTTTGGCACACATCAAGGGCAAGGAGCTCTCGAAGCCCGTGCACCTTATCCTGCACGGAGAGACGCTCTACATCGGCGCAGCGGGCACTGGCAGCATCCTCGCCTACGACATCCTCAAGGCGGCGCCGAGCGGCAAGCTTAAGGCGCGCGTGGTAATCGACGGCAAGCTCAAGGCTCCGTCCGGCTTTGCGATTGGTCCGGACGGCGATCTCTACGTGGCCGAACGGTTCGAGCAGCGGGTCCGGCGCTTCTCGGTCAAGGGAAAGAAAAAGGGGACGTTCATAGATGGGCTCCCGGACATGCCGGAGTTCCTGGTATATGTGCCTGACCGAGGGTAGAACATCGTGTCGGCGTTTACCGCGCTCATTAATTCTCCGGCTGGACCGCCCGGGATTTCCGGGCGGTCCAACTCGGTCGCGCAAGTCGAAGTTAAAACCTACCGAACAGTGATTCTCTTGAGCACCGTAGTCGCGGGGTGATACTCGTTCCCGCTGTACGTGGCTGCCAAGACGTGATGACCGGCAGAAAGAGTTCCGGGGTTCACCGCTGCCTTCCCCGAAACGATCGCGGACGTCGCCACAGGCTTGCCGTCAACGGAAAACTCCACCGAGCCCGTAGGTACGGGTCCCTCGTTGGCTTTAACACTGACCGCGAGAGTGACCTTGGTCGTGGGGCTTAGTCTTTGTGACGCCGCGGGAGCAGTGAACACCACGACTGCGGGCGCGGTCACAGTGATGGAGACGCTGACGGGACCCGCCGCCGCGTAGGTCGCGCTGCCGCTGTAAGTAGCCGATAGCGTGTGAGCCTTCGTGGTCAGGCCAGTCACGCTAGTCGACGCCGTTCCGGTGCCGGAAAGCGTGACAACGCTACCGTAGTTCGCGCCGTCCACTTTGAATTGAACTGTCCCCGTGGGCTGCGCGCCAGAAGTCGAGGTCACGCTGACGCTGAATGTAACCGCTGTTCCAGAGGTGAAGGATGATCCGCCGGCAGGTGCGGTAATTTTGAAGGTCGGAGTTGGCAATACCCCGGTTCCGCTGAGGGTCACGCTATCCGCCCCGTTGATAGTATTGTCCAGCAGAGTCAACGTGGCTGACCGTGCGCCTGTCCCCCCAGGTGTGAAGATGACCCCAATCCTGCAGGTTTGGCCGGCATACAAAGAGGCGCCGGGCGTGAGCAGGCAAGTGGTCGTTGTATTGTCGACCTTGAAGTCGGCCGCGTTTGCCCCAGTGATGACGTCATTGGTGAGGGTCATCGCCGAGTTGCCGGTGTTGGTGAGGGTAACGAGCTGGGCGGCGCTGGCTGAGCCCTTAATCTGGTTTCCGAAGACCAGGAGACCTGGGGACCCGACTTTGCGAATCACTTGCCCCGTCGTTGCAGAGCTGATGATGTAGACGTTTCCCTGCGAGTCCACGCCTACTCCGGTCGGATTATTCAAGGTCGCGGTGGTTGCGCGCCCGCCGTCGCCCGTGTAGCCTGCCGTTCCATTTCCGGCGATGGTGTGGATGACCCCGGTAACGTTGTCGATCCGGCGCACGCGTTGGTTGGTGGTATCGCTGAAGTACATATCGCCAGCCACGTCAAAGACGATCTGGCCGATGGGCGTATTGATTTCGGCATTTCCCGCAAGACCACCATCACCGCTGAAGCCACAGGTGTGTCCGCCGACGATTTTGGTGAATATGACGTTGCTGTTTTCCGCGTCGTAGAGTGTCCCTCGGACGATCTCGCACTCTCCGCCATTGTTCCAGACGGAATAGATGTTGTCGCTGGTGTCTACGGCAGCGGTGGAGGATGGGTTTGTCTGGTAGGTGAAGGGGTCGTAAAGGAAGACGAGCTTGGCCGGGAGGGGTTGCATCGTCCCCATTGCGTATCCCATGTGGGAATCGACAAAGAACAAGTGATTGTATGGATCCATACTCATCGCGCCGGGGGTACCGACTGCTTCCGAACTGAAGTTGCAGGGAGTGGCAGCCGGACAAGTTGTAGTGCCTGTTCCGTTGACCTGAACCACCGGGCCGTAGTCGTAGACCTCGTGCATAGTATTGGCCGAGGGTTCATCGAAATAGACTTCGCCGAAGTTATCTACAGCAACCCCCAACGGGCTCGTGGCTGTGGTAGCGATGGTCTTGAAAGCTCCGCCAGAGTCGAGTTGTCGAATTACATTGTTGCCGCTGTCGGCGATCGACATCGTATCGCCGCCGTCAATTGTAAGGTTATGGGCTCCGCTGAGCAGGCCAATGCTTCCCGGGAAGGAACCCGGGACGGTGGTGATCTGCGACGGAATGAAGTTGATCACCGGCGCGTAACCGTTGCCGCCCAAGCCTAAGAGGGCCGGCGACGCAGATTCTGCATGAGTGATCACGAGATGGCCGAGCCTATTTCCCGGGCCTTGGGGCGTAAAACGGACGAGCAGCGTGCAGGTAGCATCTGCAGCATACGAGCTGCCTTCGACACAGCTTCCGCCTCGCTCGATCTGGAAGTCCCGCGTCGATTGGATGTTAGTGAGCGTAACGGTTTGCGTGAAACGCAAGGTGAGAGTGTGCACCGCACCGACTTCTCCCGCTTTGACCTCGCCCAAGCGACGGAAATTCGCCGGCGCTTCCGGCAGGGGATTGCCTCGCGCGTCGAAGGCGTGTTCCTGCAATTCCCATCCGGTGGGAGGGTCGAGGGTGATGGCCGACTCTCTTGCGGTGCGGATTTGAGAGCGTTGTTCTGGCACCGCCCGAGGTGCACGGACGGCTTGGTCCTGACCTGACGCGATCAGGACAGAACCCAGCACGCAGGCGGCAATCAAATAGCTCGTTAATCGGGCAAGAGTCATTCGTCGGAAAATAGATAGGGTCATTTTGGTCTCCTTGGGGTGAATTGCTGACACTTCGGGCGTTGAGTTGCTTTCCGGGGGGGTTGGGGCGAAACGGGCTTGCCGCTTGTCCTTTGAGCCAAACAAGCAGCGAGGCACGCCCCAGAGCGAGCGTATTATAGCGCTGTTTTGCAGGAAAGCAAGCCAGGAAAAACGCCTCGCTTCGCCCGGGGCAGGATCTCGAGGCGGGCTGTCCCTACATGCTGTTTACGCTGCGCGGTAGACTCCGAGGACTTTGACGAACTCGGCTACCTCGCCCAGATGGCGGAGGGCGTTGCGGGCGGGTTCGTCGTCGCCGCGGAGGAAGTCTACGTAGAAGACATATTCCCAGGGACGTCCGCGCATGGGACGGGACTCGATCTTGCTCAGGCTGATGTCGCGCAGGGCGAAAACGCTGAGGGATTTGAAGAGCGCTCCGGGCAGGTTCTTTACCTTGAATGCGATCGAAGTCTTGTTGGCGCCGGGCGGAATGAGGCGCCGGTAGCCGGGTGCGGAGGCGGCACTTTTCTTTTTCGGCGCACCTTTCTGCACAGCGGTAATTCCCGCTTTCCCAGTCGACTTGCGAATCAGGAAGAAGCGGGTGAAGTTGCGTTTGTCGTCTTCGATGCCGGCCTGGAGGATCTTGCCGGAATATTCGCGCGCGGCGTGGCGTCCGGCGATGCCGGCGGCGTCGGGAAGGTGCCGGGCGACGACGTGCTTCACGCTGCCCGCGGTGTCGTAGAACGGGACTGGCTCAATCTGGGGATGGCGGCGGAAGAAGTCGCGGCATTGGTCGAGCGCCACGGGATGCGAGAGCGCTTTGCGCAGCGCGCTGAGTTTCACGCCGGGGGCGGCGATCACATTGTGAACGATGCGCAGCAGGAATTCGCCTTGAACGAAGACATCTCGTGCGACCAGAAGATCGGCGTGCTCGGCGACTGTACCGGCGAGCGAGTTCTCGATGGGGATTACGGCGGCGGCGACCGATCCGCGCTGCAACCGGTCGAATACTTCGACCGAGCGCGCGCAGGGCACCACCGCGCAGCCCCCCAGCATGTGTTCTGCGGCTTCGTGGCTGAAGGAGCCGAGTTCGCCCTGGATGGCAACTTTGGGGGCCGTGCGTTTCATTACATGGCAAGGTAGCTGGAGAGGGTGGGTGAGTGCAAATTGATTCTGCGGACGGCACCTGAAGGTGATTGATAAGTGGGCTCTGGCGGCATGCCTGGAGACATCCGCCTGATTCGAACCTCACTTGTATGACGCTTCGCTAGACGAGCTCTTTCTGAAGCACGAGGGCGTCGACGCCGTTTGAATAATAGCGGGGAAAGGTTTTGACTACGCTGTAGCCGTGGCGTTTATAGAACGACAACGCGGAAACGTTGTCTACTGCGGTTTCGAGCTCGACCGAGCGGCATCCGGCCGCCCGCAAACGGTCTTCAGCGGCGCGCAGCAGCAGTGATCCGACACCAGAACGGCGGGCAGCAGCGGTTACGTCGATCGTGATGATGTGGCCGGAGTCACGGTCGGCTTCGGCAACAAGGAAGCCGGCGATGTTGGCGGCCGCGATCGGCGGAGAATGCTTCTCCCTTTTCCCCGACTCGGCAACGGTGGTCGCCGACCCCAACGGCGCTCGATCGGCGGCGACCAGCGTAAACGCCCCCCGGCGGCGCATGTAGACCTTGAGCTCGGCGCGCGAGTAAGAAATGCCGGGAGCAAAACAGTCCTGGTCGATGCGCCAGAGGGTTTCGAAGTCGGAAGGCTGGAAGTCCCGAATGGTGAAGGGCACTGGGTCATTGTAGTGCCGAGCCGGTGCCCGGGAATGGCCCCGGAGCGAATTGCTCCCGAGTTTTCCACAGCTAATCGCAACCGGATCCTCCAGAGGGGACAAATTCGGACGATTGCCCACTTGCGTCGCCGCGACCGCAGACGTACCATGAACGTCAAAGGAAGCGCTGTGGGACGCCTTCTGCTGATCGACGTGGCCAGTTCGGTCGCCGTGCTGGGACTGTGGTACCTCGTGTTTTCCACCTACAATCGAAAGAAGGGAGCGGCTGCCTTGAGCTGGGTGCAGGCGGCTTGCGCGGGCAAGGCTCGCGTGCTGGAATCGCGCTGGGTGGGAAGTTCCCGCCTGCAGGCGCGGTTGCATTTTGCTTCCCGCTGGTTCGAAAACGCCCGTGTCACGGTGAAATTCCGGCCGCGGGGGCTCCCGGTACATTGGCTGCTGAGCTGCTGGCGCCGGCAGAAAGAAACTCTGACCTTTGAGGCCGACCTGGGCGGTTCTCCCAGCTTTGATCTGGAAGTGGTGCGGCACCGCTGGAGCGCACACAACCGAGGGCTATCGCGCAAGCGCGAGGGGCGGGAGTGGGATCTCTACGAACCCGGCCCGATCATCCTGACCACGCGGACGCACTGGAAGCAGGATCCCACGGCGGAACTGAACGCGTTGATGTCGGCGCGGCGGCAGGACATTTTGCAGGTGCGCTTTCGTCCGGAGTCGCCGCAGTTCTCGGCTACCGTACACCTCGAAGCATTGGCCGATCCTGACGCCGCGGCGGGCTTTGTCAGCGCGCTGCGCGAGATCGCCGCGGGAGTCTCGACGCACCGGCGATAGGCGGCTTATCCTCTCTGCGGCTCCTGACGCCGGCCTGATCGCTAGCGAGGTGTCTCTTCCCAGTTCCCTCTTTCTTGATGCGGGATCCCGTGCTATCGTTCGGGACCGTAAGCAAGGAAGTATGAGGTGACCGAGCGTGAGCAGCTAAGCACGAGTGACTGAACATGACTGACAGTGTCAACAATCCCACGCCACAGTTCGGCACGGCCGAGTACGCGAGCCAGCCGGCAGGCGATCGATGCCGGGTCTGCCAGCAACCGATGGGTGGAACTTACTACCGGGTGAATCTTTCGAGGGTATGCCCGAGCTGTGCGCAAAACATGCGCAGCGCCATCACTCTGGACAATCACTCGGCGTATGTTCGGGCTGTGGCGTACGGCATCGGCGCGGCCGCTGTGGGGCTGATCGGCTATGCGGTGATCGCCATCCTGCTGCAGGGTTGGGTGATCAGCTATATGTCGATCGGTGTGGGGTGGATGGTGGGCACGGCCATGATGAAGGGATCGAACGGAATGGGCGGCCGACGTTATCAGATTGCCGCGGCTGTGCTGACCTATGCGGCAGTATCGATGGCTGCGATTCCCATCTGGATTCATTTTGCCCCCCGTCACCCACAAAAGCAGGTGCAGGATCGAAGCTTTGAGGAGGAGGAACGAAGGCTCGGCAACGACGCAGGACAGCAGCAACCAGACGCGCAACCGGCTTCGAGACCGGAGAGACCTCAGATGAGTTTCGGGACGTGGCTGGGCCGGGTGGCACTGCTCGGGCTGGCGTCTCCTTTCATTGAACTTACTGGCAATTTCATCTGGGGGGCGATTGGCCTGTTGATCCTGTTCTGGGGGATCAGGATCGCATGGAGGATCACCGCAGGACGGCGGTTTGAAATCTACGGACCATTCGCCGATTCTCCACCAGCTTCTACTTCCGCTTCTCCTTGAACCGTGGATTGATGCAAAGACATTTTTCTCATCCGTGTCTACAACTACTCCAGAACTGATTCGCAACTGCAAGCGCTGTTCGCAGGAACTGGCGCCCGGGACGCTGGTTTGCGACCAGTGCCATACGCTTGTGCACTCCGAGGAACTGGAGCGGCTGTCGGCGGAAGCGAAGGCGCTCGAGGCCAGGGGCGATCTGCGGCAGGCTCGGGAGAAGTGGACCGCCGCACTCGCTCTGCTGCCATCTACCTCGACGCAGGCCGACTGGATCAAGCAACACGTAACGTCACTCGCCGCAGCCGGGATCACGGGGCTGGCGGCAAACAAGACAGCTACCGTTGGGGCGCGGTTTAAGTGGTCATCGATCTTAAGTTTTCTGGCTTTCGTTGCGCTGTATTCACTCGCGTCGGGAGTGAAGTTCGGGATCGGCTTCGCGGCGCTGATTCTGATTCACGAGATGGGTCACTTTGTCGATATCAAGCGCCGCGGCCTGCCGGCGGATATGCCGGTATTTCTGCCCGGCCTGGGAGCCTACGTGCGCTGGCAGGCGATGGGCGTGTCGCTCGAAACCAGGTCGGCAGTCAGCCTGGCGGGGCCGTTGGCCGGATTCTTCGCGTCGGTCGCGTGCGCCATAATCTGGTGGCAGACGGGCGATCCATTCTGGGCCACGCTGGCGCGAGTGGGCGCGGTGCTGAATGTGCTGAACCTGATTCCAGTATGGGCCCTGGATGGAGGACAGGCGGCCTTGGCTTTGAGCAAAACGGAACGGATAGTTCTGCTGTGGGTTTGTCTTGCCCTAGGGCTGGCCCTGGGGCAAAACATTTTTTTCCTGGTGGCAGCGGGGGCGGGTTATCGAGCATTCTTTGCCCGTGATCTGCCAGCCCATCCCAGCCGCGTCATTACGATCTACTTTATCGTCGTGCTGACCGCGCTGGGCGTGGTCATCCGCCTGATGCCGGGACACGGATTGGGCTTGCAATAGGGGAAATTCTGAAAGGCCCACTGAATAAATCTCTTTTATACCTTCGATCAGCTTTTTCGATTGTCGGACCTTGTTCACTCACGATATTCTTCTTGGTTGAAACCCAGCTATTTCAACTGCCTGTGTCCGTGTGGTAGCTTGCCGACATTATTCTTGACGAGAACGAATAGGAGACTGAAGGATATCCATGTCTAACGAACTGCGTAATTTTCTCGCACTCACCTACGACGAACTGGAAGACCTGAATCTGGAGGCGAAGGAGCAGCGCAGGAACCGCGTGCCAATTGGCAAGATCCAGGAGAAGCGGCTGAAGTATTTGACCGACGAAAAGCGGATCAAGGCCGTGACCGTGCTCTTCAGCGATCTCGAAGGCCGGTTGCACATGCTCGACTACGACAAGAAGTTTTTGATCAAGAGCTGGGACAATCTCACGTTTGACGGCTCATCGATTCGCGGGTTCACGGCGCAGCGCGAGAGCGATCTGCGGCTGGGCATCGACTGGGCGGCGTTCTACTGGGCGCCTTCGGACGTGTTCGGCTCCGGCAAAGTGCTGGTGTTTGGCGAGGTCATCGACAAAGGCGGCACATCGTATTCGGCCGACATTCGCGGCGTATTGAAGAATTATGCCAACGAGTTGCACAAGAAGAAAGGCTACACGCTCAACGCGGCCAACGAAATTGAAGGCTTTCTCTTCCAGGGCGCGGACGCCGAGCGGCGCTATCACGAAACCGGCAAGTTCGAGTATGTCAATACCGGCGGATATTATCATTCGCTGCCCGGCGATCCGCTGCGCACCTTCATCGACACAACCGCGGAAGTGCAGCGCGCCATGGGCTTCCAGAATGAAAAGGACCATCCTGAAGTTGCGCCTTCGCAGTTCGAGATCAACTATGGGTACGGTGAAGTGGTCGCAGCCGCCGACCAGATTCAGCTCTACAAGCTGATCTGCCGGCAGGTGGCGACCAACATGGGATTCACCGCTTCTTTCCTGCCGAAGCCGGTGGTGGGCGTGAACGGCAGCGGAATGCACACCAACGTTTCCATCAGCGAGAACGGCAAGAACTTGTTCTGGGATGCCAAGGGCGAAGAGAAGCTCAGCAAGATGGGTTGGGCGTTTCTCGATCGCATTCTCACGCATGGCAACGACATTTGCTTGTTGTTGAATCCGAGCGTGAATGCGTACCGCCGTCTCGACCCGCACTTTGAAGCGCCGAACCAGATCAAAGCGTCCGCAGTCGACCGCGGATCGATGATCCGCATCCCGATCGGCAACGAAAAGAGCATGCGCGTGGAAGTGCGATCGGTTGCTCCGGATGCGAATCCGTACCTGGTGATGCTGGCAATTTTCAAGAGCGGCATCGATGGCGAGACTTCGAAGATCAAGAACCTGCGCCAGGCCGAACGCTACTTGCCGGATAACATCTACGACGCACTCGCCGACTTCCGCAAAGCCGCGTGGACAACTACTCTTCTGGGCAAAGACGTGAAGGGCCGCTATGCAGACCTGAAGCAGGCCGGTGCGGACCGCTGTCCGCGTTTGCTGGGAACTTTTGTGAAAGCGCCCGAGGTGCAGTATCACCACGACGTTTACAACCAGTTCCTGTGGAACTTGTTCTAAAACGCTGCAGTTTCGTTGCGAAAGACGCCCTGGCCTCCGGCCCGGGCGTTTTTATTTGCTGCCGGCCGCGTCGTCACGGAAAGCAGCAACCGTTTCTCGGCTCGACGCTCGAACTGTGCGGCAAGTTCGACGGTTTGTATTCGGGATCGATCTTGAGTTTCTCTTTCACCGTCTCATGCAGCATGGAGCCCTCGGGAATCACGCGCCTCGCTCCCAGCGGAATACGCCACTTTGCCTTCTTTGCCACCGGATCGTAGTAAGAGTGGGGGAGGAATTCCAGAATCCACCAGGCCCTGGTCAGCGAGTTGTGAATCTTCTGCGCCGGATCCGGCGGGACCGGTGCGGGCGGCGGAATCGTGGTTAGAGGAACCCGGGCAAGCACCTGATCAGCTTTCGTCGGGTCAACCAGCAGTCCGAACGGAACTGATTCACAAAGCATCCACTCCAGAGCAATCTGCGATAGTCCGCTCTCAGCGGGCGCATACGAGCCTCCAACGTCGGAGTGCACACCCGCGAACCAGACCTGCTTGATGTTTTGGCCGGGGAGCTGATCTCCCCACAAGTTGTTTCGAAAATAACAGCGCCGCTCATCGATCGAGACCGCATGGCGGCCGTTGACCATGTCGGGATTCTGCCCCGTGTAAGGCAGCTTCAGAGGATCCCAAATCCAGCCTACCGAGCTGACCGTGTCCCAAACTCCGACGAAATGCAGCGGGCAATGACGGCAGAACGTGGCCTTGAATCCGTCGGCGACCTCAAACGTGTTCTTCATTCCCGCCGCGTTTCGCGTTCGCTTCGCGTAAAGCCGGATGATGTAAGGGATGAGCCCGTTATTGCCGGGACAAAGCAATCCGAACATGTGAATCACGCCGGCGAGCGCTCGTGCCGTGTAAGCGCCTCGGCTGAAACCAAACAGATAGACATTGTCTCCGTCTTCGTAAACATTCATCAGATACCGGTAGGCGTCGCCGACGTTCGCCAGCAGCCCGGCTCCAAAAGCTAAGCCCATCACGACAGACCACCCTTCGCTGATCTTGTTATGTGCGGTCGGCGCACCCATGGTGCCGACCCCTGGGTGGTAATACCCGACCTGCCGCTTACCATCGACAATCAGCACGCTATAGAGCTTGACCACGTTCGAGTTGTGGTCCCCGAACTCGTTTCCAGTTCCATCGCAGCAGATGACGATATTCTTGGCCATATGTTTTCTCTCAAAGAGGCCAAAATGCGGGGGAAATAAGAGCGGCAGTCTATCACGCGACCGGCTGGGGATAGCCTTGAGGGCTAGTTTTGTTCGAGTTTCGGAAAATCACCCTGAGACCGGCGCCCAACCTTGATCGCCCGCCGAGCCCGCCGTTGTGCTAGATTCAGAAGCTTCATGGACGCTGCTCCCACCATCTCAACCCAGGGCCTGACCCGGCGCTTCGGAGAACTCCTCGCCGTGGACGGCATCGACCTGCGCGTGGCGCCCGGGCAGTTCTTTGGCTTCCTCGGCCCCAACGGTGCGGGCAAATCCACAACCATCAAGATGCTGACTGGGCTGCTTGCGCCCAGCTCGGGGCGCATCGAAATCCTCGGACTGGATCTCACCGCGCATCCGGTCGAAGTCAAGCGGCAAATCGGCGTTGTCCCCGAAGGCATGGCGCTGTTCGGACGCCTGACGGGGTCGGAGTTTCTCAACTTCGCCGGACGCATGTACGGCCTGGACCGCGAAACCGCCGCGAAGCGTACCGTGGAACTGCTCGAGTTCATGCAGCTCGCCGATCAGCCGAAAAAGCTGGTCACCGACTACTCGCATGGCATGCAGAAAAAGCTGGCCATGGCCGCGGCCGTGATTCATGGGCCGAAGGTGCTGTTCCTCGACGAACCGTTCGAAGGCGTGGACGCCATCGCCGCCGGAACGCTGAAGGCAATGCTGCAAGGCATGATCGCGCGCGGAGCAACGATTTTTCTGACTTCGCACGTGCTGGAAATCGTAGAGCGCCTTTGCAGCCACGTTGCCATCATTCATCAGGGCCGGCTGGTGGCTCAGGGATCGCTGGAGGAACTGCGCGCGGGAGTTCAGGCACAAACCGCCGCCGGATCAAGCGACGGCTCGGCGGCCGGGTTGGTTCCTTTCGGTGAAAAGATGACGCTGGAACAGATTTTCCTACGAACCGTTGGCGGGTCGCGGCACACGGAGCAGGAGCTTTCCTGGCTGGGCTAGAGCAGCGTTCATGAACGGCGACTAGGGAGAAATTATGAAGCCAGTTTCGAGTCTTGCCGCATGTTTGACATGCTTTTGCTTGGCGGTGGCATTGTCGGCCGACACGGGAATAGCAGCAGATCAGGTGAACTACTCAGGCAAGTATTCCCTTCGAGGGCAGAAAGGCGCTTCCGGCGGCGAAACCGAGGCGACTCTCAATGTGGTTCAGAACGAGGACAGTATCGAAATCACAAGAATCGAACAGGGCCGGAAAACAACTAACCGGTATTCGTTGAACGGTTCGGAGGGAGATTACACGAGTCCGGGCGGAGTTTCGGGCAAATGCAAAGCACAGCTAAAGGACAAGTATCTCGTATTGGAATCCGTCGTCGCGGCGAAACCCCAGCCCAACGCTCCTGCCACGCGCATGCATACTAAAGAGCGATGGCAGCTTTCGGCGGACTCCAAGACTCTGACTATCAAGTCGGACGTGGATTTCCCCGATGCTCCCCCAGCGGTATCGTCCATGGTTGGCGGCTACGGTTCGGGAACTCAAAAATACACAAGAATTGGGAACCCTTAGCCGGCAAAACAGCCCTATGAGTGACGCCAACCTTACCCTCCAAACCCGCGGCCAACTGGCAGCCATCGCATGGCTGCGCTGGCGTCTCTTCGTGAATGCCCTGCGTTCGACCCGCGGCCAGCTGGAGTTGATCTCGCACATCTTCGTCTCGATCGCGTTCGCCATCGGCGGACTCGGGGGCGCCTTTGGCATGGGCGTCGCCACATATTTTTTCATGACCACCGGCAAGCCCGAGATGATCGCGCTTTTGCTCTGGTCGGTATTTATCTTCTGGCAAGTCTTCCCTGTGATGGCGACCGCCTTCACCAACAATCCCGACTCGACCGACTTGCTGCGCTTCCCGCTCAGCTACCGCTCGTATTTTCTAGTGCGCATGGGGTACGGCGCATTCGACCCCGCAACCGCTCTGGGCAGCATGTGGTTATTCGGAATCCTGGTGGGCGTTGGGTTTGCGAAACCAGTATTGTTGCCCTGGACACTGCTGGTGTTGTTGACCTTTGCCACCTTCAATCTGGTGTTGATGCAAATGGTATTCGCCTGGGTCGAGCGCTGGCTGGCGCAACGCCGCACCCGCGAAGTCATGGGCATTCTGTTTGTCCTGCTGATGCTGAGCTTTCAGTTGATCGGGCCGCTGACCCACTACTTCGAGAAGCAGTCACGGCCCGGTGCGCAGCAATATGTGCACCACTACGTCGAGCTCCTGGTTCCATTGCAGGGCATGCTTCCACCTGGGCTTGCCGGCGACGCCATCGCACAAGCGGTCTTTTCGCGATTCATGGTGGGATTCAGTTCTCTGGTGCTTTTGTGCGCGTTTGTGCTGGTCGTTGGTTATTGCCTGCACGTGCGCCTTCTGGCCCAGTATCGCGGTGAGAATTTGAGCGAAGTGGCCAAGGCCTCGGCTCTGCCCAGGGACAGGTCGCTCCGGCTGGGCTGGAATCTGCCGGGATTCTCCACGCCTGTGGCGGCGGTTTTTGAAAAAGAGGTCCGGTATCTCCTCCGCAGCGGCCCCATGCTGCTCACCCTGATCATGCCGGTTTTCGTGCTGGTGATCTTCCGCTTTGGAGCGATGAACTCTGCCCGGCATTCCGGAGCATTCCTGGCGCGCACTCCAGACCTGGCATTTCCCGCAGCTGCGGCCTACACGCTGCTGGTGCTGACCAATCTGGCGTACAACAATTTCGGTGGCGACGCCGGAGGCATCCAGTTCTTCTACGCATCTCCGGTGGATTTTCGCGACATCGTTCTCGCTAAGAATCTTACCCACGCCGCTATCCTGGCCGTGGAGGTTCTCGCGGCGTGGATCGCAGTTGGATTTCTCTACGGAAGGCCGGGACTCGACGTCACCATCGCCTCACTAGCCGGCCTGTTGTTCGCCGCGCCGGTAAATTTCTCCGCCGGCAATCTGCTCTCGATCTACTCGCCCAAGAAACTGGATTTTTCCTCGTTCGGACGCCAGCGCGCTTCGCAGATGACCGTGCTGATCAGCCTGGGCGTGCAGATGTTCGTCGTCGGCATTGGAGCCGCCGCCTTCTGGATTGCCCGGATGTACGGCAACTTCTGGATCGCGACCGTGATATTGCTGGTGTTGGCGGCGATTTCGCTCTCGGCTTACCGGATGATTCTGAACCGCATGAGCGGGTTGGCCCAGGAGCGCCGGGAAACCCTGGTGGCTGAGTTGTGCCGCGCCTAATTCGTCTCTATCCGAATCCTCCTTCTGGGGAGTTGCGCAGAGGGCAGTGCAGAACCTAGAATGCGGTGCTCGCTAGCGAGCAATCCGTTTCTCACCCTGGAGGCAACTTGAAAAGAGGCAACATGAAAACAAGAACCGTCGGATTAACGCTCGGAATGCTGTTTGTAGGCTTGGCGATGTGCTCCGCTCAAAACCCGAACATCGGAACCTGGAAGCTCAACGAAGCCAAATCGAAAATACCTGCAGGATCTTCCAAGAATTTAACGGTAACGTACGTGGCCGCTGGCGACAGCATCAAAGGCACGATCGACGGTGTCGACGGTCAAGGGAAGCCCACCCACAGCGAGTGGACGGGCAAGTTCGACGGCAAAGACTATCCCGTCACCGGCGATCCGAATCAAGACACCCGGGCGATCAAGCAGGTCGACGAGCGTCACTACGACTTGACAGTCAAGAAAGCCGGCAAAGTTACCATGACCGGTAAGGCAGTGATCGCGCCGGACGGCAAGAGCCGAACCGTCAAGGTGAGCGGGACGGATTCGATGGGCATGAAAATGGAAGGCGTTTCAGTCTACGACAAGCAGTAAGTCATTTGCTGAAAAAACGGAAGTGGCCGGTGCCGGTGAGCAGTTGACTTTCGCTGCCCACTGGTCACTGGCCACTGATCACTTCTTTTCCGGATTCGCCAGAAACCGGTACCCGACGCCCCGAACCGTGAGCAAGTGACGAGGCTGTGCAGGATCGTCTTCGATGTAGCGCCGCAGCCGAACGATAAAGTTGTCAATCGCGCGGGTGTCGGTGTCTTCGTGCAGGCCCCAGACTTCTTCCAGAATCTGCTTGCGCGAGACGACGCGGCCATCGTTGCGCACCAGGTGGCGCAGCAGTTCCGATTCCATGAGCGTCAGGTGAATGACGTTGTCGGCAGTACGCAGTTCGAGAGTGCCGAAATCGATGGTTCTGCCATTGAAAGAAAATGTTCCGAAGTCGCTGACGCCAGCCGAGTCGGATGCGGCGAGAGTTGAGTCCGGAGTCGTCATGCCGGCCTGCATCCATTGACTGCGCCGCAGCAGTCCCTGCAAACGCGCCAACAGGATCGATAAGTCGAAGGGCTTGGGCAAATAATCGTCCGCTCCTGCAGCAAAGCCTTTCAGCACGTCCTCTGGCTGGCCGCGAGCGGTAAGCATGAGCACCGGGACATAATTCCGCGCCGCGCGCAATTCTGAAACCACGCTGAAACCGTCTTTGCCCGGCAGCATAATGTCGAGCACGATGGCGTCGAAGTTTTCCTTTTTGTTTAGTAAACGATCGGTGGCAGCTTCCCCGTCGCCCACCACCTCGGCAGAGTAGCCTTCAGCCTCCAGGTTGAATTGCAACCCCTGCGCCAGATGGGCTTCATCTTCGACCACCAGCACGCGGCTCATGCGCTCGCCCTCATGACGCTGGCTCTCATGGCGCTGACTCTCATGACAAAGACCTCGGCAGCTCCATCGTAATCGTAGCGCCGTGCCCTTCGCCCGCGCTTTCGGCAAACACTCTGCCGCCGTGTTTTTGCGCAATCGACTTCACAATGAAGAGGCCCAGCCCGGTCCCTTTCACATGCGCCAGTGAGCGGTGGTTGACGCGATAGAAGCGCTTAAAAATACTCTTCATATCGTCGGACGGAATGCCGACGCCGTGGTCCTGCACGCTGAGCACGACGCGCTTTTCGTCCGGCACTGCCAGGCGCACGCGCACATCCACGTGCTCGCCGGAATATTTGATGGCATTGTCGAGGACGTTGAAAACGGCGGTGCGCAGGTCTTCATCGCTGCCCAGCACCCGAACTCCGGCTCCGTTACTCGGCGCCTCCTCGTAGCGGAGAGCTTCCTGCGGCAGATGATGGCGAGTTCGCGCGGCGTCCATGCACTCGCGAACCAGTTGCCGGAAATCAACCGCGGATTTCTCCCGTCCGGCCCTCTTGTCCCCGGCGCGGCCGGCGCGCAGCACCTGCTCGACAGTCTCGGTCAGGCGATCGGTGTCGCTGAGCATCACCCGGTAAAACTCCTGCTTCTGCGGTTCGGGCAAATCACGGCGCTGCAAAGTTTCCAGATGCAGGCGGATGGAGGCGACCGGCGTCTTCAATTCGTGAGTAACAGCGTTGATGAAGCTGTCATGCTGCTCGCTGCGGCGCAGCTCACGCACCAGAAAGCTGGTGTTGACGATCATCCCAGCGATGATCAAGGCAAAGAAGATGACGCCGAAAAACAGCAGCACTCCCTCGCGCCAGTTAAGAATGATCCATCCAACATTGAGGGCAACCGCCAGCGCCACCAGGCCAATGCCCAGGCAAACAAAGAAGACGATGGTTCCGCGGCGGCTCGTGATGCGCATGGCGTTAGGGTGATTTTAGCGCGTTCAGGGTCGACGGTTGCTAAAAGAGGCCATCTGTAAGCTTTGATCGTTACTGGCCCAATGGCGATATTTCAACAGCTACAGTTCCTCGCAGCGTGCCGCAAAGTCAGAGCTATAATGCCCGCTGGTATACGAGGAGGGTTTATGCACATCTCGCGCTTTCTTATCCTGCTGTTGCTAGTTTCTGTATGCTTTGCGGCGCAGGTGCCCGGCAACTTACGACAGGACGGCAACGTATACATATGTGTTGGGCCGGAGACGGTGCAAACTTCGTGGAACAATCCTTTTCCTCGCCCTTCCTTTAGCCAGAACGGGATCAGCCTGACACACATTGTCCCCCCACCGGAATTTCGCGCGCACGATATCACGGTGGATGTGCGTGGAGCAAGCCTACTCGGCAGCCTGTCTCGAACTCCCCTCGAGGCTATTTCATGCCAAGTTATTCATAGCGATGGGCGGAGGCAGTTTCACTGAAACGATCATCGTCACACTTCCTGACTGCATCTTGCCTTTTGTTTTCAGACGATTTACGCCAACTGCCCGTCGCGCTCATCCGCGAATGGCTTCTAGGGTCCTCCGCAAAGAAAAACCCGCCGGAAGGGCGGGTTTCTATTCTAACAACGGCAGAGGCCTAATCGCCCGCCGCAGCGCCCTCAGCGAGAGCACCCGTAACCAACCGTCCATTCGGAGTGGGTACGAGTCCCTTTTCCAGGTCCGCCAGCCGCACGCGCTTGACATCCCATGCCAGTCCAAGCGTCTTCAGCGCCCAGATGCCGTACCAGTTCATATCCACTTCATACCACGTAAAGCCGTGCTGCGCCGCCGTCGGATGCGCGTGATGATTGTTGTGCCAGCCTTCCCCGAAAGTCAGTAAAGCTACCCACCAGCTGTTGGTGGAAAGATCGCGCGTAGCAAAACGTCGCGTGCCCCACGAATGCGTCGCCGAATTCACCAGCCAGGTAGCGTGCAGGCCAACCACGGTGCGCACGAAAATGCCCCACATCATAAGCGGAAGTCCACCGATGGCGAGCAGAATCACGCCCAGCACAATCATGGGTACGTAGTGATATTTCGTGATCCAGACATGAAATTTATCTTTGGCGAGGTCGGGAACATAGCGGGCCAGCGTGGTCGTGTCATGGTGCATCGACTTGCCCATGAGAATCCATCCCATGTGCGCCCACCATTTGCCTTCGATCGGCGAATGCGGGTCGCCGTCTTGATCCGAGTATTGGTGATGAATTCGGTGCGTGGCTACCCAGAAAATCGGTCCGCCTTCGAGGGCGAGCGTGGCGCAGACGGTCAGGAAATACTCAACCCACTTCGGAGTCTTGTAGCCGCGGTGCGTGAGCAGGCGATGATAGGCCATGCCGATTCCAAGGCTGCCGGAAACCCACCACAGGAACATGGCGACGAACAGCGCCTTCCATGTGAAGAAGAAAAGTGCCGCTATGGCTCCCACATGAAACAGAGCCATGAAGATCGCAGTCACCCAGTTGACTTCTCCGTTGGCCGCTTGCCGTTTTTCCAGGCTTTCCAATTGCATTTCCAAAGTAGTTCCCCGTTTGGCTGGTCTCGAATCCGCTACTGCCTGATCTAACGTATCAAGGGACCGGGGTAAAGCACTGTAATACTTGTGTAATAGAGCGATTGGCGGGCATTACGGAGGTACCAAAGAAAGGTAACAGAGCGGGGCGCGGACCGCAGCCGCTCCCCGAACGAGCAGAATTACAAATCACTTAGTCGACCAAACTCTCAAGCGCTCTTCGGCATCTGCCTCATAGCCTCTTCCATCTCTTCCATGGTCACATCGCGTTTGTGAGTTCCGATCGACCATTTGTGGCCAAAAGGATCAGCCAGCTTGCCATAGCGGTCGCCCCAGAACATATCCGCGACCGGCATCTCGACGATCGCTCCGGCCTTCACCGCGCGATCAAACGCCGAGTCGACATCCTCGAGATAAATGTGCAGCCCCATGCCGGTGCCGCCAGTCGACAGCGGTGACAACCCTCCCATCTGCGGGAACTCGTCGCCCAGCATGATGACGGAGTCGCCGATGCTCAGCTCGGCATGCATGACTTTGCCGTCAGGTCCTTTCATGACGCCTTTTTCCACGGCGCCAAATGCCTGCTTGTAGAATTCGATGGCGCGAGCGGCATCGCGGACCGTCATGTATGGAGTAACGGTGTGGAAACCCTTGGGTACGGCTTTTGCGGTCACGATTCACCTCCTAAGAGTGAAACAATCGGGCGACCGATGTTACACCAAAACGCGGAGACTGTTTGTCAAAGGAGTATTAAAAGCGGCCTTCGGAAGGCGATCAGGTTTCAAAAGTTAAGGTCTCGCGCGTTTCAAGGGAACCTGAAACTTTGAAACATGAAACCTTGAAACCTCGCTCCTTCGTCAGCTTTCCTCAGCAAGGAATCAGAAGAACCGGGTGACTCCCTCTTCCATCACTACTACGCGATCCTCGATCCCCGCCGAACGCGCCTCCTGCTCCAGCAGTTGCAGCGGCTCATCCACGGGCTCGTGCGACAGCCGGAAGCTTCCATAGTGCATGGGCACCATCCAGCGCGACTTCAGGTCGAGAAAGGCGCGGGTAGCATCGGCCGGACTGGTGTGCACGTTGCGGAAGCTGGGTGGGTTATAGGCGCCAATGGGAAGCAGCGCCAATTCCGGCGACAAGCGCCGGCCAATCTCGCGAAAGCCAGCGAAATAAGCCGTGTCCCCGGCGTGGTAAACCGAGTGCTTCGCTGCCTGCAGCACATAGCCGCCGTAGCCGCGGTGCGAATCCTTTAGGATCCGCGCTCCCCAATGCCGCGACGGAACGTGCGTCACCGACAAACTGCCGTGCCGCGAACTGTTCCACCAGTCGAGCTCGATGATTTCGGAAAAACCGAGATCGGAGATCAGGTCCGTCACATGGCTGGGAATGATGATGGCCGGGGCTGTTCCGCGGGTGCGCAGGTTGTGCTGCACGATGGCCCGCAACGATGGCCGGTGCAGATGGTCAAAGTGCGCATGCGTCACCAGCACCAGATCGATGGCCGGCAAATCGCGTACCTTAAGCCCGGGACGCCGCAGCCGCTTCAGCACAAATAACCAGCGCGCGAAGTTCGGGTCGATCATCACGCTTCGCCCGCCAATCTGCATGAAGAAACTGGAATGGCCGATGAATGTAAGACCCAGCTCGCCGTTAGAGGCTAGTCGCGGCGTGTGGGTCTCGCCGCAAAGCGGAGTTACCGCCGAATGCCGCACCAGCCGCCCAAACTGCGACGCACGCTTGCGAAGCGCCGGATTGCGCAGGGTCTGTTTGATCATCCTGAAGCTAGCCTATGTTGTTGGATGAAGGCTGCCAGCCTTCCAGCTCTATTTTAGTCCAGTACAGGAGATAAGACGCGTAATTCCGGCGGTTCCACCTGACCATCATCGATCCGACACCGAACCGCACAGCCAGGAACAGACGTCCCGATTCAAGCGCGTTTCCGGGTCATCTTGCTTGACCTCGATCCTCTCGCTCATATCTAATCCGGAAGGTCCTTTCATCGGGAGAAGAAGTTCACCAGGAGAAGTCCAGAAATGCGAGTCGCCTTCTTGGGTTTGGGAATTATGGGACACGCCATGGCCACGAATCTGGTCAAGGCCGGCCACGAAGTCACGGTCTGGAATCGCACGCCCGGCAAACTGGTGGAAGGCGCAGGCATGGCTCCCACGCCTGCGGCGGCGGCTCAAGGGGCTGAAGTAGTCTGGCTGTGCGTTTCCGACACCGCCGCGGTCGAGAAGATATTGTTTGGTTCCGACGGAATTGAACAGTCGCTGGCCGAGGGCATGATCATTGCCGATTCCAGCACCATTTCTCCCTCCGCCACCGTGAAATTCGCCGAACGCGTTCGCGCTCGTGGCGTGGCCTACGTCGACGCTCCCATGACCGGATCGAAGATCGGCGCCGGCAATGGCACCCTGATTTTCATGGTCGGCGGAGACGAGGCAACTATCGACCGCCTCAGTCCCCTGTTCGCCGCCATGGGCAAAAAGATTTTCCGCATGGGCGAGACCGGTAAGGGCCAGGCGACGAAGCTCGCGATGAACCTGCAGATTGCCCTCATTTACGAGGGTTTTGCCGAGGCGCTCACGCTCGCCACCAAACTCGGCGTGGACGCGCGACAGCTGGTATCGCTGATCGAGGCCACCATGGTGCGCTCTGGAGTCGTCGAATACAAAGCGCCCTTCGTCCTGCAACGCGACTTCACCCCCAATTTTCCCCTGCGTCTTATGCATAAGGACATCCTGCTCACCCTCGAAGCCGCAAAAGAAGCCCGCGTGAAATTGCCTGCTCTCGAAACCGTGGAAGAGATCTACGAAATGGCAACCGAAGACGGCCACCGCGATCTCGACTACGCCGCGACACTTACTCTTCTCGAAAAGTGGGCGGGAGTTCAGGTCAAGGGCGAAGCCGCTTGATGCGTTGACGCGCTGCAGTTTGGCTCCTAATATTGTCGCCAGAGCGCGCTCTTCTTCCTAAATCGGCCAAACTTGATGGCCCCAACATGATCGGCCAAACCATCTCGCACTATCGCATCGTCGAGAAACTCGGCGGTGGCGGGATGGGTGTGGTCTATAAAGCCGAAGACGTAAAGCTCGGCCGGTTCGTTGCTCTCAAGTTCCTGCCCGATGACGTAGCTAAAGATCCACAAGCGCTCGCTCGTTTTCAGCGCGAAGCCAAGGCTGCCTCAGCGCTGAATCATCCCAACATCTGCACCATCTACGAAATTGACGACCAGCACGGCCAGGCATTCATCGCCATGGAGTTTCTGGATGGCCTGACGCTGAAGCACCGGATTGCCGGGCGTCCTCTGGAAAGCGAGCTGCTTCTATCGCTCGCCATTGAGATTGCCGACGCTCTCGATGCGGCTCACGCAGAACGCATCGTCCACCGCGACGTCAAACCCGGCAACATCTTCATCACCAAGCGCGGCCACGCCAAGGTGCTCGACTTCGGTTTGGCCAAAGTCACCGCCACGAGCAATTCATCGAGCCAGAGTGCCGCTGACAACACAATGACGAGGACCGTCGACGAACCCCATCTCACCAGTCCAGGAACGGCGCTGGGTACTGTGGCCTATATGTCACCCGAACAGGTGCGAGGCAAGGAACTCGACGCCCGCACAGATCTGTTTTCATTCGGCGCGGTACTGTACGAGATGGCGACCGGGGTTTTGCCTTTCCGCGGCGACACCTCGGGCATAATCTTTGACGCGGTCCTCAACCGCCCTCCAGTCCCTCCCGCGCGCCTCAACCCCGATGTCTCGGCAGAGTTGGAACGCATCATCAACCGTGCACTCGAAAAGGACCGTGACCTGCGCTATCAGCACGCCTCAGAAATACGGGCTGAACTGCAACGTCTAAAGCGTGATACCGATTCCAGCCGCCACGTGCTCACCGTGAGTGCTGAATCAGCTGGCTCAACTCCGGCTGTCGCCCAGCCCGCACACACCAGCAGCAGCTCTACTGCGGTAGCCGTCGCACGCCAGCACAAGCTCGGAGTCGGCATCACCAGCCTGATTGCGGTTCTGCTCGTAGCGGCCGCCGCCTACGGCGTCTATGCCTTCTTCCTCCACAACAAGTCCGTTCCCTTTCAAAACTTCTCCGTCAATAAAGTTACCGAGACTGGCAAAGTCACCCTGGTCGCAATCTCTCCCGACGGGAAGTACATCTTGACGGTTGTGGAGGACAAAGGTCAGCAAAGCTTGTGGCTGCGGAATGTTCCGACCAACAGCAACACTCAGGTCATGCCTCCTGAGCCGCTGCATTACCTGGGCCTGCGGTTTTCTCCCGACGGAAACTATCTTTTCTTCGTCCGCGGTGAGCCGGGGGAAGCGCTGAAGATTCTTTATCGGGCGCCGGTCCTCGGGGGCGCGCCGCAAAGGCTCGCCACCGACGTGGACACGAACATCACTTTTTCCCCTGACGGCCGCAGTCTTGCATACTCGGTGGATAACAACCCCGAACTCGGCAAGTTCCGTCTGGTGCTTCTTTCCCTTGAGACCGGCGAGGAGAAGACCTTGGTCACCGGTATCGCGAAACAGATGTTGAGAGACCCGGCCTGGTCGCCCGACGGCAAGACCATCGTGTGCTTAATCAACGAACCCGCGGGAGCCATTAGCGGCCTGGTGGCAGTCGACCCGCTGACCGGCAAACAAAATATTTTTTCTCTTTCCCAATGGGGTTCGTTAAATAAGCCCGTGTGGCTGCCTGATGGAAGTGGTCTGCTTGCCCTATCGTCCGACCAGGAAACCCATCACTCCCGTAGCCGAATCGTAGAAGTCTCATATCCCGATGGGAAGATCCGCGCCGTAACTCACGACACCAGCGATTATTCCGATCTCAGCGTCGCCGCCGATGGACGCACCGTGGCGGCCATCCTTCAACAAAGCCACCGCGATCTTTTCGTAATGCCCGCGTCGGCCTTGGCAAGCGGCCAAATTGAGCAACTGACCTCCGGCGCTCCGGTCCCGCACTTTTCCTGGACGCCGGATGGACAAATGATTCTTGAACAGGATTACCTTCTTCACCTTTTCAACCCCGAATCCCGCAGCAAGACTCCGATTACTTCGCCTCAGGATGGCGGCGCATTCGGACCCGATGCCTGCGCCAACGGTCGCTACGTTGTGTCCACGATTGCTGGCCACGGCGGAGCGATCGCGTTAAGAGTCTGGCGCATGGACGCCGGCGGCGGAAACCTCAAACAGCTAAGTGACGGCACACTGGATGAAGCGGCGGTCTGCTCGCCAGACGGGAAATGGGTTTATTACTCCGATATCTCCAACGGCGCAAAACTGAACAAGGTGCCTTTGGACGGAGGGAAGCCGGAACGGCTCACCGAACTTCCCGCCTACCGATTCGATATATCTCCCGACGGCAAGGTGGCAGCTTTTGCAACCTTCGCGTCTGCCAGCGCGGCCAAGGAACAACTGGCGTTGGTGCCCGTTGATTCTCCACAGCAAACGAAACTTCTGGACCTGCAACATCCCGTCCAGGGACCCCTCCATTTCACCCGTGATGGCAAGGCTGTCGTTTATTCTTTCCATGACCAGGCGGCGGATAACCTCTGGCTCCAGCCTCTCGACAGTTCTCCGGGGAAGCAGATCACCAACTTCAAATCGGAACGCATCTGGGACTTTCACTGGTCGTTCGATGGCAGCAAGCTCGGCCTGGTCCGCGGCCACACCGACTCTGATGTTGTGCTCCTGGAAGAGTCGAAACCATAGCGTGTGACGAAGATCTTCACGCTCTCAGTAAGCCAGCAGGATTCGCAGGTCGCGCAGGTTGTTTCCTGTGGGCCCGGTCTCGACCGCGTCCCCAAGTGTGCTGAAGAACGCATAGGCATTAAACTTTTCAAGCGCCCCGAGGACTTCCAATCCGCTCGACTGCGCACGCGTTATCGTGCTTCCGTCCGCCACCGCACCGGCTGCTGGACTGTTTCCATCCACTCCGTCCGTTCCGGCGCTGAGTACTGTGATGTTCTCCCCAGCAATCTTCGCGGCGCATGCCAGCGCGAACTGCTGGTTGCGCCCGCCGACGCCTCCGTTCGTTACTTTCACCGTCACTTCCCCGCCTGAAATCAGGCACACGCGTTCCGCTTCCTTTCTCAGCTCGCGCAGGCGCTTCAACAGATATTCAGCCGCGCGCTCGTAGTCCCAATCATCGCAAGAGTTGTCCACGTGCACAGCGAACCCGGAGTGCTTGGCCGCGGCACTGGCTTGCTCAACCGCAGTTCGGTTCGAGAGAACCGTCCACCAGCGCGAACGGTAGAAGGCCTGATCGTCTGACTTCGGCGTTTCTTCGAGAGCATGACGCTCAAGAAGCTCTTGTGTGGAGTGCGGGAACTGCTGCAATAGCCCGTGTTTCTCCGCGATGCGATAACAATCTTCCACGCTGGTCGGGTCGGGCATGGTTGGACCGGAAGCCAGAGCATCAGGAGTGTTGCCGGGAACATCGGAGACCAGAAGCGAAACCTGCTGCGCCGGAAACGCCGCCTGCGCCAACCGTCCGCCTTTAACTGCAGAAAGGTGCTTGCGAATGGCGTTGATTTCGGCGATCGGTGCGCCTGAATGCACGAGCACTCGATAGGTCGCGATCAGATCGTCCAGAGAGATCTCGTCATCGATGGGCTGCTCGACAATCGACGAAGCTCCTCCGCTGAGCATGAAGATGACAAGCGATGCCGCGGTCTGCGGCTCCAGCGCTTTCCGAATGGCTTTTGCCGCCAGGATCGATTCGGAATTGGGCGTGGGATGTCCGCCGCGAAAATAGCGGAAGCCGCGTATTTGTGCCGACGGCTCGACGGAACTCGCTACGATGCCTTCCAGCGAAGACTCGCCAACTTGCTGGGTCAGGGCTTCAGCCATCGTGTGTCCAGCCTTGCCGATCGAAATCACCAGGACTCGCGAGTAGGACTGCAGATCGTAAAGATCTTCGCAGACGCGCAACACGCCGCGCTCGCAGTGCACATGCCGGGAAAATGCTTTGGCGATCGACGCCTCGACCAGCGCGTGGTGGAAGATCTCGCGAGCGGTGTCGCGCATTTTGTGGAACTGCGATTCGCGATCGGCGTCAGACATGGGCAGGATTATAAAGACAGGTCTCGCACGACTTCTTGCTGTACCCAACTCTCAATCGCTTCCCGCAACTCGCGTAACCGTCCTTCGAAGAAATGATCAGCGCCTTCGATCAGAACGAGCTTCTTCGGTTCCGAAAGCGACTTGACCAGAGCGTCCAGCTTCTCGCGCGGGCCGAACGGATCGCGCGCTCCGCTGACAAACAATTTAGGCTTGGCGCAATTCTGCAGGAATTCGAGATTGTAAGTGCGCGGCTCTTCGGCGTCAGCGGCGACGGGAATCGCCGGAATTCCCACGCCAATCAACGCCTTGACCCGCGCATCGGGACACGCGGCTCGCAACCCGACCGCGGCGCCGAACGAAAATCCCGCAAACAGAAGCGGCAGGTGAAACTCTGCCTCCAGCCAATCGAGAGCGGTTCGAACATCCTCAACTTCCCCGTCGCCGCGGTCGTGCTCGCCCTCACTGAGGCCCGTCCCGCGGAAGTTGAAGCGCAGCACGGGAAAACCAAAACTGTTCAGCGCCTTCATGGTGTGGAACACAACTTTGTTGTGCAGCGTTCCGCCGAACAAGGGATGAGGATGACAAACTACTGCCGCGTGAGTTGCGTTCTCCGCGCCGGCGTTGAGCAGGGCTTCCAGTCTTCCTGCCGGGCCTTCGAGGAAGAGCGACCTGATCGTTGAGTTCTGGGCGATCACAGTATTCAGATTACATGATTGCGACGGCGTGGTGATTCGCAAACGCCGTATGTAGGTTATGCTCTTGCCATGGACGCTATCACGCTTACCCGCCAACTGGTCGACATCGAATCGATTACCGGCAATGAAGCGGCGGTTGGAAACTATCTCTATGGAGAACTTTGCCGCATTGGGTATCAAACGCGGCGAATGCCGGTGGAGGAGAATCGCTTCAACGTTTATGCCACGTCGCCGGACCATCCGCATCCGGCGGTGGTTTTCTCCACCCATATGGATACCGTTCCTCCGTTCATACAGTCTTCGGAGGATGCTGCGCGCATTTACGGGCGCGGATCATGCGATGCCAAGGGTATTATTGCGGCGCAGATTGCCGCGGCGGAGCGATTGCGCCAGCAAGGGGTTTACGTCGGACTGCTGTTTGTGGTGGGAGAAGAGCGCGACAGCATGGGCGCGCAAGTGGCCAATGAATATGCTGCGAGCGAGCAACCTGGGGTCTGCAAGTACCTGATCAACGGCGAACCCACTGAGAACCGCATCGCGTTGGCTTCGAAGGGAACGCTGCGGGCTGAGGTTACCGCATCCGGGCGCATGGCGCATTCGGCTTATCCGGAACTCGGGGAATCGGCTATTGATAAGCTGCTTGAGGCTCTCGCTCGGCTGCGGGCGATGCCGATGCCTTCTGATCCGGAGATCGGTCCTTGCACTTTGAACATCGGGTTGATCGAGGGTGGTCGAGCGCCCAATGTGATTCCTGATTATGCTCACGCGGACTTGCTTTATCGTCTGGTTGGTCCATCGCAAGATCTGCGGCGGCAGATTCTTGCCACCGCAGGCGATTCGGTGAAGGTCGAATTTCCGCTGGAACTTCCCTTCCTGCGCTTTCGCGCGGTTGATGGATTGCCCACGATGATTGCGGCTTTCACTACTGACATTCCTCGGCTGACGAACTGGGGCGAGCCGCTACTGATTGGTCCAGGATCGATTCACGTCGCGCATACGGACGGCGAGTTTATCGAGAAGAAGCAACTGGCTGAGGCGATTGATTTGTACTGTGCAATAGCGAAGGCAGTACTGAGTTCTCAGTTCTCAGTTGTCAGTTTGTAGCTTTCGGCTCTCAGCTGTCGGTTCTCACCTTCTAGCATCTAGCATTTCGAATCTTGCTTGTGGAAATCTGCTTGAAATATTCCAGGAGCGGTACTGTTTTCAGGGGCTGCGGCGTGTGCGATTTTTCGCGAATTCTGCTTACCCTTAGGGTATCCCCCCTCCCCCCCATACCTGTGAAAAGCTTGCTGGGGGCGGGGTTTGCAAAAAGTGTCTGCAAAATCCTGATTGCAGATGATTTAAGGGTCAAAATCTTGAGCGCAAACGACTTGCTGCTCGCGTTGCTCTCTCTTCCTATACTGCCTCCGCTTTGACCATGATGCGCTCTTCGCCAGTTCGGTACAAGGTCGGATGTCACCGGGCGGTTGTGGAAATTTTATGACGTTTCTCCGCCGCATACAGCCGGGTCAATGAGCGCCATGACGATTTAACCTCAGCGCATCCCCGCCTATTTCGGAAACTGATATTCATTACGCTCCGATATGGGAGCTGGTGGCGAGCTTGGGATCGCCGGGTCGGTGGTCGCCACGCTGGTCAACCTTCAATACATTGCCTCTCCTACTCGTCGTAGATGCAAAGCGCCACACTTTTAGCTTTTCTTTTTAAGCGTTTAAATCGATAATTCCCGCGGGCTTTTACCCGGCCCTGGAGAAAAAACTTCATCATGCGTCGGCCGTTTCCTCTGCGCTATTGTTGCTTCTTCCTCTGTCTCCTGATGTGGCTTCCAGCTCTGTGCCTTGCGCAAACTCCGCCGGAGAGCAAGTTTTTCTCGACGGTTGCGGAAGAAAGTTTCTCCACCTACCAGATGGACGGCAACGGCGACCTCTGGCCCTCCTGCTGGGCAGAGGACGACAATCTTTATGCCAGCAATGGCGATGGCACCGGTTTCGGCTCTGTCTACACTGACATGGCGGTGAGCCGCATCAGCGGCACGCCGCGCCAGCTGACCGGCGTCACCGTCGCCACCGATGTGGGAACGAACTGGAGCGGCTCCGTCTACACGCGCAAACCCACCGGCATGCTCTGCCGGGACGGCGCCATTTATCTGGCCTTTCAGAACCTGAATGAATCGACCTTCGATGATGCGCCCGCTGCGTCCATCGCCAAATCGGTCGATCACGGAGCCACCTGGACTTGGGACTCGAGCGCTCCCATGTTTGGCACGCCGACGAATGCCGCCAGTCCAAAGGCCTACAAGTTCACCACCATCTTCTTCCTCGATTACGGCAAGGACTCCGAAAACGCCGTTGACGGGTACGCCTACGCCTATGGCTTGGACAACAACTGGCGTTCCCAGGAAACCATGTATTTGGGCCGCGTGCCGGCCGCCACGGTGCAGACCCGCACGGCATGGCAGTTTTATGCCGGCACAGCGGCGGACGGCACACCGGCCTGGACTACCGACATTACCAAAAAGGCGCCGGTGCTCACCGACACTCGCCTCCTCTATCCCATTATGTTCGGACCGGATTGCCCGCCCTACCAGCAGGTGATTGCGCAGGGCGGCGTCACCTACGACGCGCCTCTGCAGAAGTACATTTTTGCGTCATGGTCCTGCACTACCCACGAGCTCTATGAAGCCGACCATCCCTGGGGCCCTTGGCAACATTTCCAGTCGACCGATTTCGGTCCGCTTCGTCTGAAGCAGAATCGCGGACAATATGGCACCAGCATCCCCTCTAAATTCATCAGTGCCGATGGAAAAACCCTGTGGCTGCAAAGCAACGTTTGCTGCGGTGGAAATTCCTACCGCTTTTCCCTGCGCAGAATCTATCTTCATCCGGACCAGCCCTCAAAGCCCGCCAATGGCCCATCCACTAACAACCTGGCCCTATCTCCGGGGACGCGTGCCATCAGCAAGAGCACCCATTTCGGGACCCTCTGCGCCCGCGCTTGCTCCGACCTGTTGAACAGCGGAAACACGACCGTCAGCGAAGACGATTACGACGAGCAGGTAAAAACCACGGATTGGTGGGGCTACATCTGGCCCAAGGTCTACAACATTAACCAAGTGGTCTATACCACCGGGACCATGTTCCCGAACGGCGGCTGGTATGAGGCGAAGCTGCGCGTCCAGGTGCGGCAGAATTTCAAATGGGTCGACATTCCGGGAGCCACCGTAACGCCCCCCTATCCCTATACCGCAGACGCGGGCAGCTTCGCCTCGTACACTTTCAGCCTGTCAAATACATGGGGCGATGGTATCCGCATCATCGGGCAGCCCGGAAGCACAGGCTACTTCACCTCCATTAGTCAGCTCGGCGTCTACTTTCAGGCCGAAGGTGCATCGAAATAGACTAAAGAACTTTGTTGATCGACGCCCCTTTGTGGAAGGGCGTGGCTTCAGAGTGAGAAACCCGAATCGTGGAGTAGTAGCGAAGGCCTCGATACCTGGCGCGAGACTCAGCCCGTCTGTTGGGATCAACGTTTTCGATTCGGGCGTGAGTTACGGTTTTCGTGGGATGCGCCCCAGTCCGGGAAGATTTGTGCAACGGATTGCCCGATGAAGGCAGGTCTTTGTCGCCGCTTCTCCCGGAGGGTGAACATGATAGCCAGGAAAAATCCCGCTAAAGATCCGAGGAATGCTTCTGTGATGGAGAGGCTGTTGAAGGTTCGCAGCCCCTGGTTGGCCAGAATGAACCCGGTATATGCCATCGCTACCGTCCAGAGAACTACGCGAACGGGGAACATGGAGGCCACCTCTTGATGTGCAATATTGCCACAATTCGAGCTTGCGGAGTTAGGGCTTTCTGCGGTCTATCGAAAGCATATCGACTTGACGTTTCGCATTCCCGCTTGATCCGTTCTGAATGAGTGATATGGCGATGTTACGCCAAATTACTGAAGGCTCGGTCGATGAGGAAAGCCCTCAAGGTTGGAGAGGTGAAAGTCGCCAAAGATACCCCGTCTCTTGTCGAGCTAAGAAGCGATGTGATTCTTCGATGTTTCTGATCAGTTCCTCACTGGGCCTGTAAACAAAAGCTTCGTCTGAGTACATCGGATCGCTTTGATCCTTGATAGTAATGATCGGTCCTTCACGGAGAAAGTACGCTAATGAGATTAGCTGTCCTGTGTGGAGCGACGACATGTCAAGGCCTAATGGCACGTTTGGATTGGCAGCAAGGACGACCGCACTTTTTGCCAGATCAGGGGGACGTGTGGTCCACCAAGTTGTTCCCGAAAGGAACTGCCATTGGGAATACGAACCGCAGCAGAGGATCAGGACCATGGCCGTCCGGCCAGCCCACTGGTTGAGCTTTTTTTGGGTTGAGAGTGCATTAACCATCGAGAACGCCAGAATCAGATCCAAGCTGATCCATGTGGGTGAGTCGTAACGAGGTAAGAGTGCTCGACGGCCTCCTGCCAAAACGTCAGCGAGGACAAGTGGGAGCATGGTACATACGCCGAGCAGACAAAGCAGCGTTCGCGATTCCGGTGTCGCCCTTCGCAGGAACAGCCACACACAAGAAGCAATCAGAAGGATCGTCGCCGCGATGGGCACGATCAAACGCCATTGAAGATAGGGCAGGTGTTCATAGCTTGGTAAATCCACGTCTAACACGGTGCGGCTGAGGTTGAGGAAGAAGGTTTCGAGGTAGAGCAAAGGAGCAACCTGGACCTCTATGCCGCCGAAATCATATAGCTCAGCCGGTCGGGTCCCGATCATCATCAGCCAAGGAGCCAACAACAGAAACGAAAGAGCCACTACCAAGACGAACGATAGCAAGGTTTTCCTGCTTCCCCGAAAGTGGAGAGCCATGAATGCAGAATGCGCCATGACAATCCAGATCGAGAGAAGGTGTGTCCACAGCATCGTGGAAGTGAAGAAGAAGTACAGAACCCAAGACGCTAACCGAGGTCGCCGCGCGGCGCCGATCAACGAGGCCGAGGAGAGTAGTATGAAGAGAATCCACATGCTGTATTCCCGAGCCTGTTGAGCGTAGATCAACTCGAAAGGGGATAACGCATATAGCCAAATCGAAATTGCGGCTATCAGATCCGATTGGAACAATTCCAGCGCGAACCAGTAGAGGGCAGGAATAGCAGCCAAGCTAAACACAGCCGAGAGAAGCCTAAGCTTTCCGGGCTCCAGCCCGAACAGCCTGCTCCACAAATTCAAAAGAAGGTAATAAGGCGGAGTATGGTGAGGATCGGATGCGGCCAGATCGACTACCGTTCCGCTGAGCGTTGTGGGTTTGGAAAGCTTCATTAATGAGGCGACCTGCGCAATGTTCTTGATGTCGCCGGAGGCCAATCCGCTTTCAACCTGGTCGGCAACGTCAGGCGTGATGTGCTCAGACGTGGCGACCTCATCCACCCAGTACAGCTTTTGCTCAAGTCTCACGAACCTCAGGCAGCAGAAGCCTACGGCGAACACGACAAAAGCAAGGGCTAATGGGGACCCTCGGGACATTTGGAAAAAGTACCACTCATCACTACGCAAACCCAGTGGCTGCCCAAGAACCTCTTCCATAAGCCTTGAGAGGTTTCTTAGTCGGGGAAATCAAGCGTTATCACTCTTTGGGAATTGGCCGATCAACTCGAGGAGTGCGATCGAATCCGTGAAAACGTGGGAGGAGCTTAAGGAAACGTCAGTGACGTTGGGGGTCTTCCAGTTTAGGGTGTTCCTGAGGACTTTCTTCTGTGGTCTCCGCCATCCGCTTCGATTTGCGGTAGACGCTTGCGACCGCCAGCGTCCAGAAAGGAATTAGATCAACGCCGGGGACGAGTTTGGCCAGGAACGACGGCAGGAATTCCCAATGCCAGCCTAGGAGGTTGATCATCGCGGCTCCAATGCCGAGATCGAGGAGGTCGTCAGCTGGCGAGATGGCGCCTTCGACGAATGCAGGAAAAACGATGATTTGCAGTGCGTCGGCAACGATGGCCAGGATCATGGCGGTGCGGAAGCGCGGTCCGGGTGAGATGGTGATGGCGTCATCGTTCATGAGAATAATCGCCCGCTTGATTTCATTCTAAGCGATTCGCTGTCGAAACATTGCGTAGAAGCTTTGAGGGCAGTTTTCGATTCTCAGTTTACTTGGTATAGCTTCAAAGGGATTACTGAGGCGTAGCGGGTGAAGTCCTGGTCAGTGGTGAAGATTTGCCAGTCGCGGCGCGAGGCGGCGGCGCAGATCAGGAAGTCGATGGCTGATCCGGCGATGCCTCGCGAGCGGCATTGGTTGTGGATGTGGGCGGCTTCCTCGTAGTCGGCGACCTCGATGCGGGGTTCGTCAAAGACGCGAAGCTGGTCGCGCAGTTTCCTGAAGCTGGCTTCCTGGCGGATGCCTGAAAGCAGTTCCTGGCGGACCGGACCCATGAGTTGGGCGCGTCCATCGCGGATGAGTTCCTGCAAGCCGATGATGATCCGCGTTTCGCCGGGGTTTAGGTCCGTGGTGGTTCGACGCAGAGCAAGCGACCAGACAGGAGTATCGATCAGAACCAGCATGGTCAGGAGCGCTTTCTGTGGCGCTCGGCTTTGTAGTCATAGCTGGGATCGAAATCGACGGAGCCGAACGCCTTCAGAATGCGGATCTGCTTGCGGCGTTTCACGTATTCGGCGAGGGCGGCGGTGACCGCTTCTCGCTTGGTTTTGTGACCGCCGGCGCGGCGGGCTTCCTCGATCAAAGTGTCATCCAGCGCGAGGTTGGTGGGCATGTGTAGATTGTTACACATCTATATGTGTAGAACAAGAGCAGAATCTCAGCGTAGAATCAGAGCAATGCTCAAGTTTGCTGGTTTCGTTCTCCTGGTTGGGATCTCGCCCTTAGCTGGCGCCGGCCTGGAAGATGTCCACTCAATCGCTGCCGCGGTGGATGAGCATTACAACCACTTGCGCACCCTGCAGGCAGAGTTTGCCGAGGAGTATCGCGGGGCCGGGATCGAGCGGACGGAGTCGGGGACCCTTTGGCTGGCGAAAGGTGGGTCGAAAAAACCTGGCAAGATGCGGTGGGAGTACCGTTCTCCCAAGGAGAAGCTGTTTGTCAGCGACGGGAGAGATGCGTGGTTTTACGTCCCGGACGACCGGCAGGCACGCAAGACGGATGCCCGGAAGCTGGACGATGTTCGTTCTCCACTTGCGTTTTTGCTAGGTAAGAGCAGGCTGGAAAAGGAGTTGCAGGGGCTGTCGCTGGCTCCTGATGTGGCGCCGGTGGTCGCTGGGGACGTTGTCCTGCGGGGAGTGCCGCAGGCTTTGGCGGACCGGATCAGTGAGATTTTGCTGGAGGTGACTCCAGAGCACCAGATCGTGCGCATTGTGATCAACGACGTAGACGGATCGGTGACGGCATACCGGTTCAGCGACCAGAAAGAGGATGTGAGCATTCCCGAGGGGCGGTTCCGCTTTAGTCCTCCGGCGGGAACGGAAACAGTTGAGGGTTCCGACCAGTGATGCGCCAGGTTACTGAGGCCGGGATACGAAGTGGGAATGTTAGACTGACGCGAGAAGGTTTGGGCGTTTAGGAAGCGAAGAAAACCGGGGAAATGGCGGAATTCGTCGTAAAAATCGCGGACGAGCGAGGGCACACCCATCAGCAGGTGGAGCAGGGCTATTCGGTGGCTGAGGTGCGCGAGCGGTTTGCCTCGCAGGGCTATCTGGTGCACTGGGTTAAGCCTCAGGGTTTGCTCACCGGCGGCCTAGGGCGTAGCGGGCGCAAGCTGAAGCACAGTTCGTTTCTGGTGTTCAATCAGCAATTTCTGACGCTGATCAAGGCCGGGCTGCCGATTCTGAACTCGCTTGATCTGCTGATCAAGCGGCAAAAGGATCCGAATCTGCAGCAGATTCTGGAAAACGTGCGCGAGCGAGTGAAGGGCGGAGAGTTGCTGTCGGATGCCTTTGCCACACATGCGGTGGTGCCGAAGATTTATACCACCACGCTGATGGCGGGGGAGAAGAGCGGAAACATCGATGAAGTGCTGAGCCGCTACATTAACTTTCAGCGGCTGGCGATGACGTTTCGCAAGAAGCTGGCGGTATCGCTGATCTATCCCACGCTGCTGGTCACCGTGGTGATCATCATGGTGATGTTTCTGTTTACCTATGTGGTGCCGAAGTTCGCGGAGCTGTTCAACAGTCTGGACGCGAAACTACCGGCGATTACGCTGTTCATGCTGGCGGTGGGTGTGAACGCGCAGAAATACTTTCCGTTTTTCGTGATTGGGGGGGTGCTGTTTGGGTTTCTATTCTGGCAATGGCGGAAGACGGATCGGGGCGCCGACCAGATTGACCGGGTGATTCTGAGCCTGCCTTTGCTGGGCGGGATCCGACTGAAGCATCAGGTGGCAACTTTTTCGCGCATGCTCTCGACGTTGTTGCAGGGAGGGTTGCCGCTGGTGCCGTCGATGGAGACGGCGGGCAGCTCGATGTCGAGCCGGCGCATTCTGAAGGGCGTGATGCGGGCAAGCGTGAGAGTTCGCGAGGGGCAAGGGCTTGCCGCGAGCCTGGAGGAGCAGAATATCTTTCCTGACCTGGCGGTGGAAATGCTTGAAGTGGGCGAATCCACGGGGGCTTTGCCGGCGATGTTGAATTCGGTGGCCGAGTTCTATGAAGAGGATGTACAGACGGCATTGAGTGCTTCCATGGCGTTGATTGAGCCGCTGATTCTGATCATCATGGCGGTATTTGTGGGCGTGGTGATGATTTCCCTGTATTTGCCGATCTTCAGCTTGGGGATGCAGGGAGCACACTAATAGGGATTTGAGAAATGGCAATGGCGGAAAAGAAATCACTTTTCGTGCACGGCGAGAACGGCGGGCAGGTGGTGACGACGGGGAATCCCATCACCGACCTGGAACGCGCTCAGGACGTGGCGCGGCGGTATCGCTGCGAGTTTGTCGATCTCACCGACTTCCAGCTTCATCATGAGTTGTTCAAGAAGTTTTCTCCTGAACTGATGTTCCGCTATAACTTCGTGCCGCTGGAAGAGACTGCAGACGGCAAGTTAGCCATTGCGATTGCCGATCCCAGTCAGCTGATGATGATCGACGAGATCAGCCTGCTGCTGCAGAAGCGGATCCTCACCAAAGTGGCAACGTTGAAGCAGATCTCGGACATTCTCAAAAAGACCGAGCAGTCGCAGCGCGTTCTGGAAGAGGCCAGCGAAGGCTTCCAGATCATTCGGGAAGACGAGAATACCGGCGCCGAAGAGACCCTGACCATCGACAAGCTGACGGCGGCGGGTGACACCAGCCCGATCATCCGACTGGTCGATACGACGATCTTCACCGCGCTGCAGCGGCGGGCTTCTGACATTCATATTGAAACGCGCGACGATTCCGTCGTGATCAAGTTCCGAATCGACGGTGTGCTGACCCAGGCGATGCCGCCCATCGGCAAGGAACATCACTCGACCGTGATTTCGCGTATCAAGGTCATGAGCGAGCTGGATATTTCCGAGCGTCGCGTGCCGCAGGACGGGCGCTTCAGGGTGAAATATAACGGGCGCGCCATCGACTTCCGCGTCTCGATCATGCCCTCGATTCACGGCGAAGACGCTGTGCTGCGCGTGCTGGATAAAGAATCGATGAGCGAGAAGTTTAAGTCGCTTACCCTCGACGTGGTTGGTTTTGACGAAGACGACCTGCGCAAGTTCCGCCGCTACATCAAAGAACCGTACGGCATGGTGCTGGTGACAGGACCGACGGGCAGCGGCAAAACCACAACTCTCTACGCTGCCGTGAATGAGATCAAGACTGATGAAGACAAGATAATCACCATTGAAGATCCGGTCGAATACCAACTGCGCGGCATCACACAGATTCCCGTGAACGAGAAAAAAGGACTTACTTTCGCTCGCGGCTTGCGCTCGATCCTGCGCCACGACCCGGACAAAATCATGGTCGGCGAAATCCGCGACACCGAGACAGCGCAGATCGCGATTCAATCCGCCCTTACCGGCCACCTGGTTTTCACGACGGTCCACGCCAACAACGTAGTCGACGTGATTGGCCGCTTTCTGAACATGGGGGTTGAGCCTTATAACTTCGTCTCAGCTTTGAACTGCATTCTGGCGCAGCGGTTGGTGCGGTTGATCTGCGAATCCTGCCGCACGCAGGTGAATTATGCGCCGGAGGTGCTGGAGGCCAGCGGGCTGGATCCGGCACAGTGGTCAAGGGTGGCACTGTATGAAGGGCCGGGATGCATCGAGTGCGCGGGAACCGGCTTCCGTGGCCGGACCGCGATTCACGAATTGCTGGATTTGAGTGACCGCATCCGCGAGATGATTCTTGACAAGAGGCCGACGTCGGAGATCCGGCGGGCTGCGCGGGAAGAAGGCATGCGTTTTCTGCGTGAGTCGGCGTTGGATAAAGTCCGGCTGGGGCTGACCACGTTGAAAGAGATCAACAAGGTCACGTTCATCGAGGCCATGCGGTAGAAAGGCAAGGACCAGGGGGCGGGGGATCGGGGTCAGGAAATTCCAACTAGGCGGTGACCGTTGAAGACCCAGCTCTATTCCCTGCCCCTGACCCCTCTTAGTGCCCTGTCAGGTATTGCAATTAACACGCGGTGGCGTTTGAATTATAGAAAGAGTTAATCCTGAAAATGAATTCTGGTTCCAACCCGGCAAAACCCAGGCTGGCGTGTGAAATCGCCGCCGACCGCGTGCTGGTGGGGCGGCTGTCCGAAGACGGTCGCAGCCTGGAAGCGTGTGCCGTGCGCGAACTGGCTCCGGGCAGCGTGGTTCCAGACCTGGTGGAGGGCAATTTGCGCCAGCGTGATGCGGTGAGCGCGGCCGTGCGCGAGAGCCTAGGCAGCGTAGCAGGACGGTCGCACGACGTGATCGCGGTAGTCCCGGACGCGGCGGTGCGGGTAGTGCTGTTGGAATTCGATACCTTGCCGGCCGATTCTGAGGAAGCCGCCAGTGTGGTGCGGTTTCGTTTGAAAAAGTCTCTGCCTTTCGATGTGGACAAGGCCAGAGTTTCCTATCATGGGCAGAAAACGGATGATGGGGTTCGAGTAGTGGCCGCGGTTGCCTTGGCCAGTGTGGTGGAAGATTACGAAGCTGCTTTCCGTGATGCGGGATTCAGTCCCGGCGTGGTAGTGCCTTCCATGCTGGCGGCGCTTGGCGCCGCGGAAGGGCAGAGTCCCACGCTGGTGGTGAAGGTGGATGCCCGCACGACCAGCATTGCGATCCTGAATGGGGAACAGCTTCAGCTCTTCCGGACGCTCGAAAATACCCGGGGGGGCACGATCACCGGGGAGCAGTTGGCTGAAGAAGTCTACCCTTCGGTTGTGTTTTTTCAGGATACGTATCATCTGAACATCGAAAATATATTCGTCGCGGGGATCTCGGACATCGCCGGCGCGGCTCCTGCGCTGCGGGCGCAGACCGGCGCGGAGGTGCAGGAACTCGTGAGTTCTTCGCAGTTGGGAGCGGGCACCGGGGCCGGCGTGCCGCGCTGGAGAATGGCGGCAGTGGTGGGGGCTTTGATTTCGTAGGTGCAGTGGCCAGTGGCCAGTGATCAGAAAGATCTGCTGGACAGCGATTACTGGGCACTGACCACTGGACACTGAATTTAATTATGCGTCTTAACATCAATCTCGCGAGCCAGCCTTATGAAGATGCGCGGCAGTTCTGGCTGCATTGGGGAACGGCTCTGGGGGCTGCAGCAGTGCTGACGCTCGCCTTGCTCACGCTCACCGTCACCGACTGGTTTGCGGCCCGGCGCGACCACGCCCAGATTGCCGACTTGCACGCGCAGATCGCGCAGCGCGACCGGACGCGCCAGCAGGCGGAGGCGTTTCTGAGTCAGCCGGAGAATCGCACTACGCGCGACCAGTCTCAGTTTCTCAACGAGTTGATCGAGCGCAAGTCACTTTCCTGGACGCATGTGCTGGAAGATCTCGAAAAGGTGATGCCCTCGCGCGTCCACTTGGTTTCGATTCATCCCGAACTGGATGTCGACAATCAGCTCACATTAAAGATGGTGGTGGCGGGCGATCGCGACCGAGCTCTCGAACTGGCCCGCCGCATGGAAGATTCGCGACACTTCGCGCAAACTTTTGTGGAGACGGAAAATGCCGCTACCTCGGGCAGTGGGGATGCGGTTCAATTCGCTATCGATGGGATTTACCTTCCTGAAATAGCGCCGACGCCAGCGCCGGTACCCGCCCCGAAGGCGGGGAATTCCAAGCGGAGCACGCCCTGATGCCAGACTTGCGGCAAACCCGGAAAAACATCAAGATCGCGCTGGCGGTACTGGTGGGCGTGGATGTCCTGGCTGCGGCAGTGCTGTTCTCACCGCTGGTGGGCTCGGCCGACTCGCGGCGCCAGGAACTCAACCAGTTGCGGAACGAGCTGCAGACGAAAACACGCCAGGTCGAGCCGCTCACGGATCTGCCCAAGAAAGTGACCAACGCGAACCGGCAGATCGCGGACTTTTACAAGAAACGTTTCCCTGCCCTGGACTCGCAGATCGCCACCGAATTCGACAAGCTGGCGGCCGCCAACGGAGTCGCGGTCGAGCAAGCCAAGTACAAGGTGGATGAAGATGAGACAGGCCGGCTGCGTCCGGTCGAACTGGAAGCGAATCTCTCGGGCAATTACGTTTCGCTGGCCAAGTTCATCAATGCCTTGGAACGCGATGACATGTTTTTCATCATCAGCAGCATCACCCTCGCGGGTGAACAGAAGGGCCCGATCAAGCTGCAGATGAAGCTTGAAACCTATCTGAAGGCGGGCGCGTAGTGAAGCTCGGAATCGAAAACCGGAATCAAACCATCCTGGCGGCTGCGTTGGGAGTGGTGGCGCTACTGGTCGTCTTCTACGAATTCATGCCCTCTTCCTCGACCATCGCTTCGACGACTCCTGTGACCTCTGCGACCGATCCGCGTGGTTTGACGGGGAACGCAGCTCGTCCAGGAACGCATCGTGGTTCAGGGTCCGGGTCGGGGAAGAAAGAGCGGCCGGCGCAGAACCTGGACCCTACCTTGCACCTGCAGCAACTGGCCTCGGCGGAGCAGGTAAAGTACGAAGGTTCGGGAAGAAATATTTTCATATCGCAGCCGGATCCGGTGATTCCGACGCCGCTCGGCCCCGGCGTGACGAACAAGCCGGGCGAAAAGAAAGATACGGTGATACAGATTCCGCAGCAGGCACCGCCGCCCGCGATTCCTCTTAAATTCTTCGGCTTCGCGAGCCGGCCGGGAGAAGCGAAAAAGGTTTTCCTCATCAAGGGCGAAGATACTTTCATTGCGGGCGAGGGCGAGATTGTAGACCGCCGCTACAAGGTTGTACGAATTTCCCCCACTTCTGTCGACATCCAGGATCTGGTGGTGAGCGGTCCGCCGCAGAGCCTGCCGCTGATGCAGGGGAGCCCGTCGTGAAGAAAAAGGCATTGCAAGCGCGCGATTCACAACGTCGCCGACCTGCGGCCTGCTCTCGTCGTCACGAAAATCGCCCCCCAAAAAGTCGTCCTCAGGAAAAGGGATACGTCCTGCTCACGCTGCTTCTGGCTGTTGCATTAATGGCGATACTTGCGATGGGAGTTATTATCCCGATTAAGTTTCAGAATCAGCGGGATCAAGAACAGGAAATGATCCACCGCGGGGTGCAATACTCGCGCGCCATCCGCGCCTACTACAAAAAATTCCAACGCTACCCCACGAAGCTGGAGGATCTGGACAGCACCAACAATCTGCGCTATCTACGCAAGCACTACAAAGACCCGCTCAACTGCAAGAACGGCAAGTGCCAGGACTTCAAGCTGCTTCATTACGGTGAACCGGGGGTCACTCTGGGCGGGGGTTTCAGTATCGGCGGCGGAAGCATTCCGGGGGCAACCGCGGCCGGTTCTCCCTCCGGATTGAATGGTTCGGGATCGAGCAGTTCGGGATTTGGCGGATCAGGATTTGGCGGGTCAGGGTTTGGTGGCGGATCAGGATTTGGGGGGTCAGGGTCCGGCAGTTCCGGGGTGAACAATTCCGGGGTGTTCTCGCAATCGTCCGGGTTGGGAGGAAACTCGAACAGTGGGCTTGGGGCCAACGCGAATAATGCATCGGGAACGAACGGTACGAGCGCGAATCAGAGCACAGCTCCTGACGGGTCTCAAACATCTTCGACGTCGGGCGATTCGGGCTCGAGCGGGATAATTGGTAATGGAGCCAGCGATCAGTCGTCGTCCTCCCAGCTGGTGGTGGGCGGGGCGATTGTAGGCGTGGCCAGCCTCAGCAAGAAAACCACGATTCGCGAGTACAACCACAAGAAGAGGTACAACGAGTGGCAGTTTGTCTATGATCCCATGCTTGACCGTGGCGGCCTGATCACGACGCCCTATCAACCTGGGCTGACGCAGGGCGCCATGATGCAACCCAATCTGAACGGGCAACCGCCGGGGAGCACTGGAAGTTCGTTCGGAAATTCTGGTAGCAGCTCCTTCGGAGGCAGCAGTTCCTTCGGGCAGTCTTCCGGCTTTGGCAATGTTGCGAATCCCGGCGGATCTGTGACGCCTTCGCAGCCGCCCGCGAATCCGCCACAACAGCAGTGACGCGGTTTCGAATCGCAATCATCTCGTCCCAACCATCGGCTAAATAAAACGGCCTCATCGCGGGATGAGGCCGTTTTTCTTCTATGAGAATCTTGTACTAGAAATCTTTATACGCTGAACGAGGATCCGCAGCCGCAGGTGCTCTTGACGTTGGGATTCTCGAACTTAAAACCGGCGCCTTCCAGGGTTTCGACGTAGTCGACGATACAGCCGTTCAGATACATCACCGAGGTGGCATCGACGAAGACCTTCAGTCCGTCCATGTCGAACGTCTTGTCCATCATGCCGGCGGCGTTCTCAAACTGCATGGAATAGGAGAAACCTGAGCATCCGCCACCGACCACGCCAATGCGCAGGCCGGCGGGAACAGGACTCTGTTGTCCCATGATCTCCTTCACCTTGGAGACCGCGCTGGGAGTGAGCGAAACCGGAGGGGTCTTCTTCACTTCCGGGACGTTGGTGTTCACTTGTGGAACGGTTGTCGTGGCCATTCGTATCTCCTTGGCTCTAAAGTACCTAGATTATAGCAGAGGCTTGCAAGCCATAGGCAGGGGAATCAGATTGTGGCCCCCAGCTTGTCATTCAGCTGCCTTGTTTGATGCCCGGACACTCCCCGACGATTCTCCGCCGCGGCGCTTGCCAAACGGGTCTATAATGTTTGCGTTAGGCCGTTCCTCCAGGTCGAGGATTGTGGGCTACGAGCCCGCCCTCGATGGGGTGGAGTTGCCCAACCGGCTGGCAAATTGTCGAGGTGGCCTATGAATTGGACGTGGACTCCTTTAATGGTGGGGCTTGCGATTGTGTGGGGCGTTTTCACGGTTGGACTGATTCTCCTTCTCATTTACCGCAGCACGCTCACGATGCATGAGGAAGAGTCGTTGTATCTCGACGACGCGAGCCAGCATATGCAGCAAGAGCAAACGGAACTGCTGGTGAAAGTCAACCGGCTGACCGTCCCGGTCTGGGTTTTCGGCGCGGGTTCCGGAGTGTTGTTGCTGGTGCTCGCGGGTATGTTTATTTATCAGGGACTAAACGCAGTGCAGTAACCCGATCCGTTAGGGGGCCGCGCCTCGGCAACCTGTCAACCGAGGGCGGCTGTGTTTTTCGCGACTGCTCGAGGCAGGCATCCACCTGAGTACTCCGCACTCCGCTTACACGGTACAATAAAAGCTGGGCGGCCGTTGGTGGCCTTTTCATTCTCTGGGAGCTTTAATTTGTCCTGCTGGCAAAGGGGTGTTTACGGTTTTTTTCTGTTAACGGCAATCTTCGCTTGCGGGCAGGTGTTCCCTTCCGCTTCGGAACTAGGACCAAAGGTAGCGTCGGAGAATCCCTACCGCTTGCATCTTTTCCACACGCACACTGGCGAGCGATTGGACATTGTTTACCGCGATGGTGAAGGCTACGACCAGGAATCGCTAGCGCGCCTGAATCGTTACCTGCGCGACCACCGCACCGGCGAAGTTCATGAATACGATCCGCGGGTGTTCGATCTGCTACATGACTTGACGACCTCACTCGGCAATCCCAATCTCGAGATTGATGTGGTCTGCGGCTACCGCACGCCCTGGAGCAACGAATTCCTCCGCACTCATGGACACGGCGTGGCCCGTAACAGTCTCCACATGCAGGCAATGGCTATCGACATACGAGTGCCTGGCATTCCTACTGCGCAAGTGCGAGATGCTGCCTTGGCGCTGCATCGGGGCGGTGTGGGCTACTATGCAGCTTCGGATTTCGTGCACGTCGACGTGGGGCGCGTCCGCCGTTGGTAGTTGGACACGAGATTACGGATACGGATAACCCTTGGCCAGAGCCTTCGCCAGGCTGGCATCGTGTCCGTAGATGTCATCGCTGAAGTGAACTTCGCCGTTTCCGTAGGCGAGCGCCGTCCCGTATACGATGAAGACGGGGACAGGTTTCACCAGATTCACCGTGACGTTGTCCTTCCCGCTCTGCATCCCTTCCTGCACTTTCTCAAGCGTCCATCCGGGATTATTACGCAGCGTCCATGCGGCGAGTTCAGCGGGCTTCTCGACCCGAATGCAGCCGTGACTGAAATCACGGCGGGAGCGCGAAAACAGACTCTGAGAAGGCGTGCTGTGAAGATAGACGTTGTACTCGTTCGGGAAAATCAGCTTTACCAGGCCGAGCGCGTTGTTGGGGCCGGGCTTCTGCCTCACCATCAGCTTTCCCGCCCGCAGCTGGGCCAGCACATCATCGGAAATGTTGCCTGAGGTAACAACCTTGCCGTCGTATGTAGCGACCTCGTAGTTCTTGCGGGCAATGTAGCCCCGGTCGCGCTGGATGGCGGGGATAATCTCGCTGCGGAGAATACTGGGCGGAACGTTCCAGTACGGACGCAGCACCACGTAGGTCATGTCGCGGGTGAAGACGGGCGTTTCCGTGCGCATCGCTTTCCCAACAACCACGCGCATATCCATCACGACGTTGTTGTTTTCATCGAGTGCGCGCAGGCGGAAGTCCGGGATATTCACAATGATCGGCGGAGCAGAAAATTCCGCCGGCAACCAGCGCCAACGCTCCAACGTGAGCTGGAGTTGGAGCACCCGATCTCGCAGCGGCACATTCAGTTGTTTGATGGTTGCGGGACCGAGGCGTCCATCGGCATCGAGGCCGTGGCGGCGCTGGAAGCGTTTGACCGCATCCACCAGCGCTCCGCCGTAGATTTGAGGGTCGCTGGGAAGAGTGGCATCAGGCGGCAGATCACCGACGAGTCTCAAGAAGCGCGCGAGCCTCGGGACGCCCGCGTAGGACTGGCCCGGCTCGATGGGCTTCGCAACCTCAGGAAGCTTTTCCCCGTCGTCGCTGCTCGCCAGTTCGATGTAGCGAGCCAGGGCCTGCTCGGTCCGGCGATAGCCGGCAAACGGAGGTTCCACCCCGTCCAACACCGCTTCTGGATTCGGAGTGGTCAGGATCCGGTCGCGTAAGAATTGGGCCAGGTCGTACTTCTTCTGCTCCACGCTGAGTCCAACCTTGAAATGCTGGGGATTGATCCGTCCAATGCGCAGATCGGATATGTAGCGCATGGCGCAGACGGTCAATGCAACATCAAAACGCGCCACAGCTGAGCTATTGGGCGATCCCTGCAGCGCTCGAATTCTTTCGTCCCACCGCGAAGCATCGTAAGCCTCCGGGTCGAGCCCCTTCTTTCCAGCATCTTTGAAGAGTCCAATCAGTGACCGTGCCTGTGGTATGGGCTGCGAGTTCTGGACCCAGGCAGGCGCATATCCCGTCGGTTCGTAGAACTTCACGAGCCAGGGCCGATAATCGGTGAAGTTCGGCCAGCGCATGCCTTCCAGGGTCCCGCTCGTGACAATACTCTGGATGTCAGGCTGTTGCGCCGCGCCCAGACACGACAAGCACGTTACGAGAACAGCTGTTGCCCATGCGAAACGTTTGAGACTGCGTATGCGCGGGATTCTCATCGCAGATATTCTAACCTCTGTTTTGCCCATGGCTTTGAGTAAGTACTTGGCCGAGAATCTGTTTGAAAGACAGACGTATCGAGACGTACTGATCAGAAGGGCGAAATCTACAAGTAGCGGGTTCCTTTCGTAACTGGCAAAACTGGCAGTCTACAACGGGGATTAGCTGAGTTCTAGCAAGCATCGACTCCCTGGACGGTATTCCTGTGATTGCTCCTTCATCGGAAAAGCATTTTTGCCAAACCAACGATGACTTGTTCGGGTGAAAACTTCGTCAGCGCCAACGGCAAGAGAGGCAGAACGGTGGTGGCGGCGAGGAACGTGACATCCTCAAGTGCGAAGGGAATGATTCGCATCCCGCGCACGGCGGAGTAGCTATTGTTGAGATCTGCCAGCCCCTGGATATCATCCGCGTCCACTTCGCCGATGCCGGGAGCGCTACTTGGAGTCCACTTCCCCTCAAACCTGAATACGTATCGGCTGGCCAGTAAACCATAGTAGGCCTTACCGGCGCGCTTGGCACGATCCAGTTGCGGAGTAAACATGACAAGCGGGCCGAGGATGAAGAGAACGAAGAACACGACGAATCCAGCTGCCTGCATCCTGAAGGTCATGAGATTCTGCCCTTGATAAAGGACTCGACTGGCGATTACTCCCGCAAGCAGTGAACCTTCGGCAAAAAGGATGGGCGCAAAGGCATCGGAATTCGCGCCGAGAAATCCGATCCCGCCGGCTCGATCGGGATGCGCGGCTGAGAGGTGCAGGTTCAGTTTGGAAAACTTCCACAGAAGCCAGAACCAGAGCACGAGCCGCATGTACCAGCGCAGCAGAATGAACTGAAAAATGGGAATGCTGACAAATGCGTACCAGTAGCCGGCGTGGGTTAGATGTAACTGCGTCGAATCGGGCAGGGCATACCACGTGGCTGAGCCCAGAGCCACTTCGCTGCGCCAAATCCAGATCCCGGCCGTATAGGCCAGGATCAGCAAACCGACTTCCACAGCAACTGAGTCACGAACGCGCCGCGCTGATTTGACTGCGGCGTCGAATTTCGGCCTGTCTTCCGCGAGCACGATATCTCTCTCCACAAACCGTCGTACCACTGAATCAAGGCGAATGTGCACCACGAGTTCCGCGCCAAGAAGAACCGGCAATGCGATCAGGAACCGAACGTGAGCCTCGACGTCGCGCAAGAAGGAGATCTTGATGCTCCCGCCAAGCGCGTGTCCCTCGATCGCAGACAAGAGCAGGAGCGGCAGCCATGTGAATATCGTGATGGCCAGAGTCCGGCGGCGAAGAAGTTCCAGAGCATCCCCGGAGAGATGCATGCGACGGAATAGTTGAAAAAGAGGACCACCTAAGACCAGCGAAAAATCGAGTGGGTCTGGCATCGACGTAGTCTTAGTTTCTGTATCCGGTTGAAGTGTCACTTCATTCCCTCCCTAAGTGAATGAACCCGGCCATTCCTTTTGCCTGGAAAGGCTTTGACGCGGGACGGTGGACGCCGCTCGCTTTCCTCAAGAAAAAACCGCCCAAGAGAAACCTTGGGCGGGTTTGAGGAAAGGAACTACTCTGTGTTTACTGCCGGGACATCGCGATGCGGAGGGCGTCCTCCGGCGAAACGAGGTGATCGACGCTTACGGCGTCCTCGGCAATGGCGAGTTGCACGCCCTTGACGACACCCGTAAACTCGTTCCCTCGTGCGCCGTAGTCCGGCGACACTGGAGATCCTGTGTCACATCCCACATCGCAGCCATCGTCGGCGGAGAAGACCATGGCCGCCGTGGCCGCGACCGTGCCTTCGCCGACTTTCTTGCCATCCACGAACAAGGACGCGGTGCCACCCTTGCCCAGGCCGCCACCCGCGTAGGCAAACTCCATGCGCACCTGATGGTCACCCGGGGTCAGGGGTCCGCTTGATTCGGCATAGAACTGCTGAATGCCGAGCAGGTTGTAACAGTATTTGAGCTTGCCGCCTTTGGCGTAGAGGCTCCAGCCGCCGATGTTGCCGCCTTGAGCAATGATGACGCCTTCCGCACCCGTTGCCGGAACCGTGATCCCTGCCGTCACCGCGTGGGACTTGTTCTTCAGGTTGAGCACGGAGTTCTCCGACAGGCGTCCCATGCTGCCGAAGAGAATTTGGGACTTACCCGTGATGAGCACCGGCCGGCCGGCCAGGTCCGAGTTGATGCGGGCCCCGATGTTGTCATCGAGGGGCAGTACGTTATAGCGTACCGCCTCGATCAACCACAGGCGCTGGAGTTCGTGAAGCTTTTCAGGCATTTGCTTAGCCAGGTTATTCGCCTGACTCCAGTCTTTGCTGGTGTCATAGAGTTCCCAAACGTCGTCGTCGAATGCCGGGGTTTTCTCGCCTTGGAGAAGCCATGGGGTTTTATGCCGCGTCACCGCGGTCCAGCCGTTGTGGTAGATGCCACGGTTGCCGAACATTTCGAAGTACTGGGTTTCGTGGCGTCCAGCTGCCTTGGCATCGTTGAAGGTGTAGGCCATGCTGACGCCTTCGATCGGATGCTGCTGCACGCCGTTCACGAATGTGGGTTGGGGCAGACCCGCCACTTCAAGGATGGTCGGAGCGATGTCGATGCAGTGAGCAAACTGACTGCGAATTTCGCCCTTCCCTTTAATTCCTTTGGGCCAGTGAACGATCGTCCCGTTGCGCGTGCCGCCCCAGTGCGAGGCGACCTGTTTGGTCCACTGATAGGGCGTATTCATGGCATGCGCCCAGCCCACGGCAAAGTGGTTGTAGGATTCCGGTCCACCCAGCTTGTCCAGCCTTGCCATCAGGAACTCGGGCGTCTCCAGCGCGGCTGCGCCGTTGAAGTTGATCATCTCGTTGTAGGTGCCGTTCAGCGTGCCCTCGGCGGATGCGCCATTGTCACCGATGATGTAGTAGACCAGGGTATCGTCGAGCACATTGAGCTGCTTCAGGCTATCCAGCAATCGGCCGACATGATGATCGGTAAACTCCATGAACCCGGCGTAGACTTCCATCTGCCGGATCAGCACAGGCTTGAGCGCGGCAGGCATTTCATCCCATGACGGGATTTGGGTGTGCCTTGCGGTTAGTTGGCAATCCGGCGGAATGACGCCTAGTTTCTTCTGGCGGGCAAAGGTCTCTTCGCGCAGCTTGTCCCAGCCCTGATCGAACTTGCCTTTGTATTTGTCCGCCCACTCCTTCGGAACGTGGTGTGGGGCATGGGTTGCGCCCGGCGCGAAGTAGACGAAGAATGGCTTATCGGGTATGAGCGCTTTCTGTTGCCCAATCCAATTGATGGCCTTGTCGGTCATGTCTGGGACCAAGTGGTAGCCCTCTTCGGGCGTCTTCTTCGGCTCTGTCGGCGTGGTGCCTTCGTAGAGTGACGGATACCACTGGTGTGCTTCGCCGCCGATGAAACCGTAGAAATATTCGAATCCTCCCCCTCCGGTAGGCCAGGCGTCGAACGGTCCGGCCGGACTGGTCTGCCAGACTGGCACTTCATGGCATTTGCCGAACTGCGCGGTCGCATATCCGTTGAGCTTCAGGGTCCGGGCGAGCGGCGAGCAGGTGTTCGGGAGAATCGAGTTATAGCCAGGAGATCCGGTGGCAATTTCGGTGATTCCGCCCATGCCGACCGTGTGGTGATTGCGTCCGGTCAGGAGAGCCTGTCGCGTAGGTGAGCACAGTGCTGTGGTGTGGAAGCGGTTGAACTTGAGGCCGCCAGCCGCCAATTTTTCCGCATTTGGCGTGCTGCAGGGACCACCGAAGGCGCTCGAAGAGCCAAAGCCGGCATCGTCAATCAAGATGACCAGAACGTTTGGAGCGCTTTTAGGCGGACGCAGCTGGACGATTGGTGGATACTTGTTTTCGGGATCCTTGGCATCGTAAAGGACCAGGCCGGAGCGTGGTTGGTCTGGAATAGGCAGAACTGTTCGTTGAATATTGTCCTGGTCACTCATAAGGTAGGCTTCCTCTCATCTCGAAATGCGGGGGTGTTTTTCAAAGCTTGAAAAAGCGCGGGAAGAATCTGTGTCAACCTCGCCAAACCTATTACCCTCGCCTCAACCAGACAACTGTCAAAACTTACAGCGCGGCTCTGTACGCCGGTTTTGGGCGCAGTGGCGTGTTCTGTCAGCCGGTCAGTAGATGACGTTCACCGACGCGCGGAGCTCGAACTGGAGCCGCGTTTCGGACGGAACCTTCAAGTGTTCTTCCCCGGCGGCAGAGACCGCAGTTCCCAGGGCCGCGCCAGAGAGCGCGCCGATCCCAGCTCCTTTGCCTCCTCCAGCGATCCCGCCGATCAGGGCTCCCAGACCTGCGCCACCCACGATTTTCTTGGTGGTCTTCTTGCCCTCTCCCGAACCCTTTTGCTCGGCGTAGCTGGCGACCACCTGGTATTCACGGTTCTTAATCGTGATGGTGTTTAGTTTGAGAGTGATTTTGTCGCTGCCGCTCATCTTCCCCGACTGTTGGACACTTGCCGCTTCGAGCATGGCGGGCGCTCCACGGGGCACGACGACCTGGCCGTTAAGGATGATTGGATCGTCGAGGCTGGCGCGGAACATTTCGCCGGCGGCGGTCTTATCCACGTCTATAGCGTCGATGAGGCGAACGGTGATGGTCATGCCTGCAGGCAGAGTGGCCTGCATGGGCGGAGGAGGCGCGGGAGCGGGCGGCGGTGGTGGTGGAGGCGGAGGCGGGGGTGGTGGCTCTGAGAAGAATATGGCTTCGATATCCGCCGTCGCGAAGGAGGAGCCGTTGCCCGTTAGGTCGGTGATCCGCACCTCTTTCGAGTTTGCGCTAACCACGATGCCCTGCACGGAATTTCCGTTGCGGAACCGGATGATGTCGGCGTGGGCCACTACGCTAAGGAGTAGAACTGCTGGCAAGATCAGTCTTTTTATCGTCAGTCTTGGTGTCTTCATCGTATCCTCACTTTTTCGAAGTTTCGCTGGCCTCGATAATGGGCAGCGAGGATGCCACTTGCAGATCCACGAGCATCAGGAGCTGATTCTCCACCTGAAGAAACCGGGCTGCTTTGATCGGAGAGAGGGCCTTCTTGAAGCGCTCGTAGTATTTCTTCTTCAGGTCCGTCCGCTGGTCTTCCCATTGCAGCGCCCGTGTTGCCAGGTCGTCTGCCTTCACGTCAGTCATCTGCAAGTAGTGGTCGGCGTAATCCAGGATGCCTGCCACCTTTGCGTCGTACAGCTTGGCCAGTTCCGCTTCGTAATCGCTATAGATCGGCCAGAAGACTGCGGCGTCTTTGTCGTCAAGTTGCATCATCGCCGCCATGATCTTCGTCTTGTCAGCTCGCACGTCGGAGCGGAGCAGCGCGATGTCGGCGTTCAAGTTTTGTTCCTGCGTCTCCGGCTTGCTCTCCAGCACCTGGGCAAGCGCGCCCGTCGGCATAAATGTTCCCACCAGAATCAAAACTCCGAAAAAAATCGCCCGCCTCATATGTCCTCCATTTGACACGGAATAAGCTTCGCCAGCGTCGCCTTGAAGCCCGATCACACCTATCCGCCGTGACAGCAACCGGACGGTACAGCGCTGAGATCGGCTGGGCAACTGTCAAAAAACACAGTTGGCAGGTTTGCGCACGGGATGGCAACGAAAAAAGGGCACGTTTCTTGAGTAGAAGGAAAAACCGCCAGTCACGAGATGCCATGACTCATCGTGGGCTGACAGCACGGTTGTTATTGCCGAGGCTTAGGCGCGTGTTCCTCGCAAACAACCGAGGCCAGGCGAAGGTCTGCGAAGCATCCGAGCACTTGGGTAGCAATATTGGGACAGTCCTCGTGGTCACAGAGGTATTCGGTGAGCAGTTCTTCGCGTCCGTCTGGAGTCGTAAGGCCCGTGTTAATGGTCACTCGAGGAATGGAGGATCCCCCAATTGAATGCCTTTATTGTCTATAGTTTGGGGGCTCTTGCGCAAGTAACTTTTGTACTGCCGGCGGGCACGGGCCGGCGCCTTGGATTAGCGCTCAAAACTGACGCCGAAAAACCCAAACTGTCATTTGTGACAGTAGTTCGTAACGCGGCCCTCGCGTAGCGTCATTCTGCACCCGAGGACCCTGGACGATGCCCGAATCCCCAAAGGTATGGCCACGCAATGCGCCGTCAAGTTTTCATGTCCTGGCCAAGCCCACTGGAGCGGTGTGCAATCTTGACTGCAAGTACTGCTTTTTCCTTTCCAAGGACACTCTTTATCCTGACAGCCAGTTCCGCATGGCGGATGACGTACTTGAGGCCTATGTCAAACAGGTCATCGAGTCCCAACGCGAGCCTCACATCACTATCGCCTGGCAGGGCGGCGAGCCGACCTTGATGGGGTTGGACTTCTTCCGGCGGGCAATGACCTTAGTACAGAAATATCGCCGTCCGGGAATGACGCTGGAACACACCATACAGACCAACGGGATTCTCATGAATGAGGAATGGTGCGAATTCCTGCGAACCAACAACTTCCTCGTCGGGCTGTCAGTGGATGGTCCCCGGGAGATGCACGACGCTTATCGCGTGGACAAAGGCGGCGCTCCTACGTTTGACAAGGTCATGCGGGCAGCCCGGCTCATGCAGCAGCATAAAGTTGAGTTTAATGTCCTCTGCACCGTTCATGCGGCTAACGTCGACCATCCGCTGAAGGTGTACCGCTTCTTTCGTGATGAATTGAAGACACAGTTCGTACAGTTCATTCCGATCGTGGAGCGGGCCACGCCAGAACTGCTGGAGATTGCCAACGAGGGTTGGGGGGAGAGCAATCGCGCGCGCCCGCTTTACACGCAGAATGGAAGCCTCGTCACAGAACGCACAGTCAAGTCCGAGCAATGGGGCCAGTTCCTGATCGCCATTTTCGATGAGTGGGTGCGGCATGATGTGGGGGATGTCTATATTCAGTTATTCGAATCTGCATTGGCGTCCTGGATGGGGATGCCTGCCTCTCTGTGCATCTTCGCCAAGACTTGCGGCAATGCTCTGGCGCTGGAGCATAACGGCGACCTTTATTCTTGCGACCATTTTGTCGAGCCAAAGTTTCTTCTGGGAAACATCAAGGAACAGCACCTGGTACAACTGGTCGCGTCTGACAAGCAGCGGAAATTCGGAAATGACAAGCAGGACTCCCTGCCTCGCTACTGCCGGGAGTGCGAAGTAAAGTTCGCCTGCAACGGCGAATGTCCCCGCAACCGGTTTATCCAGACTCCCGATGGCGAACCGGGCTTGAATTATCTATGCGCCGGGTACAAAGCTTTCTTCAAACATGTTGATCACCCCATGAAGCTCATGATGAACCTGTTGCTACGGGGGCGAGACGCTCCAGATGTGATGGAGATTCTGGCTGCGGAATCCGCGGCGGGAGCAATACAGTAATCCTTCGAGTTCACAGCCGTCAGTCGAGAATTGTGACTGCACCGGTACCGACGTCGTAATATCCGGCAACGACCTTCACCTTACCTTGCTTCACCATGCCTGAGATCACAGTCGAGGACTCCCGCAACAACGCTGCCTGAATCTTGGCATTCGCTTTCGTGGTCGCTTCAAGGTTCGGTCCTGCCTGATCGACCGCGGGCTGGATATGCGGAAAAAGCGCGCTGATTTGTCCGGGTACTTCCTTGCCCTGGATCGTCGCCTTGACTGCGCCACAGTTAGCGTGGCCCATGACCAGAATCACCTCGGTCCCCAGCACTGCGGCGCCATATTCAAGGCTGGCAATGATTTCCGGGGTGACGACATTTCCCGCCACGCGCGTAACAAAAATATGGCCGATCGTCTGATCGAAGATGAGTTCGACGGGCACGCGAGAGTCCGCGCAGGACAGCAACGCGGCAAACGGCTCCTGCTTATCAAACGTCTTTTCCTTAAGAATCGCCAGATCGTGCTCATTCGCAGTCATCCGACCTGTTCTGAATCGCTGGTTGCCGGCCATCAATTCCGCCAGCGCCGCATCCGGAGTAAGTGCGCTCTGCGCGCGCACTTCCGGCGGTAGCGCAAGTTCCAGGCCGCCCGTCAGCAAGCCGGCAACCGCTCCGGTTACGCTCATGTGCAAGAATCGCCGTCGAGACTCAGCTTGATTCGAAAAAGATGTACTCATAATTTCCTGCCTCTCTCGGCCAACGAGCGGACTACGTGTCACATCCGTCCTCTCGCGTTTCCAGATAGGCGAGCATTGTAGCGCGACGTTCAACAAATGCTCAAGCCGGGCCGCCGACTCTGGCTGGCGTCATGCTTCGGATATTTAGAAGCCGGATGCAGCCGTCGAAGACTTTGACCTCGGGCGCAACCGTGTGGTCTCAGACACTCTCCCGATTGTCGAGCGGGTTGGGATGGGTTGACTCGTCGAACTCCGCGATGAAAGACGCTATGCTTATTGAGCCTCCAGTTTATAATTTAGGCAGTGTGACCGCGGGTGTGGCGGAACTGGCAGACGCAGCAGGTTTAGGTCCTGCCGTGGGCAACCACTTGGGGGTTCGAGTCCCTTCACCCGCACCAGTCGCCTGCCGTGCCGTTAGGCAAGTATTCACTGGAAATTAGAGACGCCTAGTCGCCAGTGTTCATGCGATCAAATCGAAACATCGCCAGACTTAGGGTCTGGCGGATAAAACCGGGGGGGGGCGAGTGCCCCGTTTCGCACCGAATGAGCCTTGCCGACTTCCAAGCGCTGCTTTACAGGTAGGGCACGAAGCCTTGCGTCTTCATCTCCAGGCGATAGACTGAGGTGGTGGCCGTGATGTAGAGGGTTCGGTAGTCCTTGTCGCCCCAGTTCAGATTGGCCGGCTGCTCGGGCATGACGATGGTGCCGAGATGGTTGCCTTTGGCGTCCCAGACCCAGATGCCTTTGGGGCCGGTCACAAAGATGTTGCCTTTCTTGTCGACCTTCATTCCGTCGGGCACGCCATCGCCGTTCCCGCCTGGCTCTTCGCCGAAAATGCGGCCGTTGGTCAGGGTTCCGTCTGGGGCAACGTCGTAGACGCGGATGTTTCTTTGTTCGCTGTCGTCGACGTAGAAGTGTTTACCGTCAGGTGAAAAAGCGAGGCCGTTCGGCTGCGTCAGATCATTGGTGAATAACTTCACATTGCCTTTGCCATCGAGGCGGTAGACGCCTTGAAATGGAATTTCCTGCCTTTCTCCGGCTACCAGATCCAAGGTTGGATCCGTGAAATAGAGAGCACCATCTGGACCCGTGACGACATCGTTCGGACTGTTCAGCTTTTTCCCGTCGTAGTGGTCGGCCAGAATCTTGTATTTTCCGTCGGGAGTGACTTCGATGATGGCGCGCAACACGCTGGCGCAATCGATCAGGCGATGCTGTCGGTCGAAAGTATTGCCGTCAGGGTCACCCAGCGCGATCACTTCGTCTTTTTTACCGTCGGGATGGAGACGAAAAATCTTGTTGATGGTTTCGTCGCTTACGTAGAGGAAGCCTGCCTCATCCCAAACGGGGCCCTCGGTAAATCCGAAGCCCGTGCCCACGACCGCGAGCTTGGCGTTGGGATCCACCAGATCCCAAAACTTTGGAGATTCGGCTTGCAGCTTAAACTCGCGGGGCGCTCGTGGGGCATTCAGAAAACCTGACGCTCTGACGGTAATGAGCGCTACGGTTGCTGCGAGGAAGACCTGCAGGACTTTCATGCTGCGATTCATTGGAATGCCTTTCTCCTGGGATGCAGAGGCTGACGAAGAATGCGATCTGCCTAATCCTCAAATTCATCTGCCTTCTTGGGAGTTCCCGACACATTGGCACCAGCCACCTTTATCAGATAACTGACGACGTCATTCAATTCGTCGGGATTGAGAGTGGAACCGTAGTCAGAAGGCATCAGGGATTGCGCATTGTATTCCAGACTCTCGAGGTCTGACTTGGTTACAAAGTGAAAGGTTCCCTCAAGCGTCTGGAGCTGTAGCGAGAAATTGTCTTCATTGCGAATTCTGCCGGCAATTTTCTCGCCGCCGCGAGTGGTCGCGGTCACCAGGCGCGCCTGCTGGTCGCCGCCGGCGGCGGGATCGGTGATCGCGCTCCGAATCTGCTCAGTGGTATGGGTGCGGGCGTAGCTGGAGAGATCAGAGGCGATAAAGCCGCCTTTGCCGGCGATCATGTGGCAGACGGAACATCCCGCCTTGCCGGAGAAAATTGCCTCTCCGCGGACTGGATCGCCGGGCAGCTTCACCGCTTGCCTTGTCCCCTGGAGAGTGCGCAGGTAGGTTACGACGGCTGAAACGTCGGAAGTTGCGAGGGCATGGAAGGCAGGCATCGCAGTTCCGGGAATGCCGTTCTCAACAATGTGCGCGATCTGCACATCGGAGAGGCGCTGGACTTTGGGATTTTCAGCTATGTTGGGAGCGCGCTCGCCGCCTCGTCCGTCGAGGCCGTGGCAATGGGCACAGCTCGAGGCAAAGGTTTGCTTGCCCCGTGTTGAGACTGGTGCCCCGGTTTTCTGCCCGGGATTTCGGCGGGCGTTCTGCGGCCATGCGGCTGGGCCATAAGGGGCCCACAGAGCTACAACCAGCACCAGTACAGACCGTGATCCGGGGCTTGATAGCATTCGCGGCAACACGGCTTAGAACAAGAACTTCAGAGCGAGCTGCATGATGCGTGGGTCTCGGGCGGAAGTGACATACCCGAAACCGCCGGCGACTGGGTTATTGAAATTTCCTGAGGGGTTATTGAACTGGGCGTGATTGAAGATATTGAAGGCCTCTGCCCGGAACTGCACCCGGAAACTTTCTGTTACCTGCGTATCTTTCAGCAAGGCCATGTCAAAGTTATAGATGCCCGGCCCGCTGAAGAATCGCCGCATGACGTCTCCCACCACCCCAGGGTTTTCTGCCACGAAGTAATTCGGGTTGAAATAGGGCAGGCCAGCCGCATTGCGCGGATTCTTGTTTACAAACAGAGAACTCCCATTGTTGGCGTAATTGGGCTCATCGATGGTTGCAGTGAATGTTCCACTATAAGAGAGATCGTCGTTCGGTTCGCTGATTTGGACGGGCTCACCTTTGGCGAATATCGCGATGCCAGATAGAGCCCAGCCGGCGGTGAGTCTCTTGGCAGCGCCGCCGCTGAGCCTGTCAAAGGGTATCTGGACGGTGTAGCTCACCGTTAAGTCTTGCGGGACATCAAAAACGGACAAGGCGCGGCTTAGAGCAGGATTAAAAGGATTGGTTGCATCGAACGAGGTCGAACCGTTATCGATCGATTTTTCGTAGGTATAGGCAACCAGGAACTCGGAATATTTGTCGTTGTGCTTCAGGCTTGCCTGGAGGGAGTTGAAGCTGGAACTGACAGCTGTGATCATGTACGGGTTACTTCCGAAGTGAATGCCAAACGTTTCGCGCGTACCGTTAACGGTCGTCACTCCGCCGACTGTAACTGCGTTGGGTGAGTTAATAGTGACTCCCGGCGGCAGGGTGTATGCATTGTCTTCCCCAAATGGGCCGCAGGTCGGAGTCGCTCCGAGATTGTTCAACTGATTACAGAGCCCGGCACTGCCTGGATTTGAATCTTCGAAGGTTAGGAGGTGCCGCCCAACCGTTCCTACATAGCTGAGGCTGGCTACTGTAGACGACCCTAACTGCCGCTCCAGCGAGAACTCAAACTGCTGCACCATCGGTATTTTGTCGTGGGGATACAAGTAGTCAGACCCAGAAATTGGCGTGGCTTGTGCCCAATTGAAGGTTGTGTCGGGATTTTTTGGCGATGAGTTTGGTGGGGGGAAGGTAAAGGGAAATTTTGGTCCCGCACTGACCTGGCTAAACCCTGTACCGCGATCAATAAAGGGCGACGCCAAGAGTGTAGGTTCCGGAGAAGAATAATACAAGCCATAGGGCGCGTCGCCGACCTCGACAAAGCCAGAGGCGTCCTCAATGGCGCTGTAGAAGATGCCATAGCCGATACGAATGCTGGTTTTGCCCGGCCCGCCAAGAATCTTTCCGAGCAAGCCTTCCGTGGTATCCGGAGAATAAGCGAGTCCGATTCTGGGAGCGAAGTTGTGATACTGAATGGGGGCCAAGGTTCGCGGGACATGCGGATCTTGCGGGACCACCAACCCTAGCGGCGCAGTGGGGAAGGTCAGAGACTGCTCGCCGGGGATAACGGTCTCCAACTTGTTTTGCGTGTCATACCAGGGCGTCATGATCTCATAGCGCAGGCCGTAATTGATGGTCAGGGTTGGCCGCACGCGCCAGCTGTCCTGGAAATAAGCTCCAAAGTAAATATCGCGTGAGTCGAGAAGTTGCTGGCTGGCCTGCGTGAAATTATCGGGAGCACCAATCAGGTAGTCAGCGAAATCCAGGCCGGTTTCTCCGCCGCCAAAGGTATACGCACCGTTGGCGTCATCGTAGTTTCGCTCGTTAATCTGATCGTAATGAAAATCCCCGCCGAACTGGAAGGTGTGGGTTCCTATGATTTTTGTGAAGTTATCGATGACCTGGTATGTGTTGTTGTATTGACGCAGGGCATCCTGGGGAAGTCCAAAGGAATAATTGTTGAAGACGAAAGAGGGAACCCCTTCAAGCGCTGGATTGATAGGGGCAATTCCGCCGGTGAGGCCGAATGCGCCACTGCTGCTCCAGGGCGTGTTAAAGCCCAACGAGTTCAGCGGAACGCCCGTGCCACCAATTGGAATTCCTCCGAAGTACCGGTTACGCAGATACACTAGACGAACATCGTTGACCGTGGAATTGTTGATGGTTGTGGTCAGGCCGAGATTTATCATCTGCGCGCGACCTTGAGTGTTACTGTCGAAGCCCGGGAAAGTGATGCCCTGAGCGTAGGGAGTGGTCACCGAGAATTGATCGAAAAAGTAGTATCCGAACAAAGTACCGAAGTGCGTATTGGCGTCCAGGCGAACGCTGAATTTGTTGTCGGTCAAGTTCTGGTTGTAGGACGAGGCCTGATAATTGGCGCCTGACGACAGATTCGCATTGGGCGGCGGGATGTATTGCAGGGTAGCCGTCGCGACCGGAGACCACGCGTTGCTTGGAATGACCGCGTTCGGGAAGACGCATGGTGTGGGACCGGTGGCACTCGTGCAGTCGACTCCGGAGCCCGCCGGCACGTAAGGGTCGCTAGCGGCCGTATAATAGTAAGGCTCTCCGGGAGTTACCGTGTATCCGAGTTCCTGAGTGAGTACATTCGCCCAACCGCCGAAGGGATACCCGGCGGAAGGGGCGGCTGAAGTTCCAGCGACTATTCCGCCGCCGCTCTCCACGGCTTGCGCGAAGGCGTTTGCTTGGTCGATCAGATTTCCCGTACGATCTTGCGCGGTAGGGACAGCAAAGGACTGTGGCTGGCCCAGGATTTGCCTGTTGCCCTGGTAGTCGCCAAAAAAGAAAATCTTGTCCTTCTTTATCGGTCCGCCGATGGTTCCGCCAAACTGATTCTGCTTGAAATCTCCGCGTTGTCCCTGGTTTTCGTAATTGGCAGCATCAAAATCCGTGTTGCGTAGGAATTCGAACGCAGATCCGTGAATTCGATTGGTTCCAGACTTGGTGACAACATTGATTTGGCCGCCGCTGTAGTTTCCATATTCAGCATCGAAATTGTTAGTAATGATGCGGAATTCCGAGATGGAATCGAGATTAGGAAGGATGGCCGCTCCGTTATGGACGCCCTCCTGTGCGTCGGCTCCATTCACCATGAAGCCGTTCGAACCGAGCCGGCCGCCGTTCACGGACTGAGTTCCGTTGGTTTGATCGCCGGATACCGTGGTTTCATCAACGCCCACTCCCTGCGTTGTGTCGTTGCAATTGCTTGAAGTGCATTGATAAGGCGATACGCCAGGCTGTAGCGCGAGGAGATCAATATAGTTGCGGCCGTTCAGGGGCATAGCAGTCATCTTGGAGCCCTCGATCACCTGTCCCATCTGCGTGCTCGTGGTCTCGACATTCACGGAGTCCGTGCTCACCTCGATCTTCTCACTGATCGAGCCGACCGCGAGGCTAGCGTCAACCCGAAGTGCCGAGTTGTTATTGATCACCAGCCCGGTCTGCCGGTAAGTCTTGAAGCCGACCTGCTTGATTTCCAGGTCATAGGTGCCGACGGCCAGCGTGGGAAGATTGTAGAAGCCCTTGGAGTCGGTCTTTTGCGTGGTCTGGACGCCGGTCTGGGTGTTGGTCGCAACCACGGTAGCGCCGGGAACAACTGCGCCGGATTTGTCCGTGACCACGCCAGAGATGCTGCCGGTGATGATTGCCGACGCCAGCCCCAACGCGAAAAGCACGAACGCAAATACTGCGACCACAGCCCACCGACGATTACGCATAGCTGATCTCCCGCAAAAGGCTTTCGCCCGATTCAACCCCCACGCTACACTTTCATCTAGTGAAACTTGCTGGTTGAGTTTTGAAAGTGCGATCGACACTATGGACCACGGTTTATCCCAAGCGCAGTAGGCGTGTCAACCTTTTTTGCGTTCTAGATCAGATCAAGAAAAGCAATCCAAGCTCCCGAGTCACACCTCCTCTGGGGGCAGGCCGAGAATGCCGCTTCGCAACAACAAGACAAGCTACTTTTGTTTCACCGCGATGGCCGAGACTTCAATCCGGGCATTGTTAACCAGGGCCGCGGCCTGAATGGTCGCGCGTGCCGGCTTTGGATCAGGCATGACGCTTTTGTAAACCTTGTTCATGTCCGGAAATTCGTGAATGTCGGCGAGGTAGACCGTAACACTGACCACATCCTTCAGTTCGAAGCCAGCGGCTTTCAGGACCTTCTGGATATTGTCGAGGGCCGCGGTGGTCTCGGGGCCGATGCTTCCTTCGACCAGCTTGCCGGCATCGTCGGTACCTTCCTGGCCGGCGATGTACAGAGTATTGCCGACTACGACTCCGTCGCTGAACGGAAGTCCTCTGGCGGGTGATAGATTGATGGCTTTGCGTTCCTGGCCATAGCCGCGCTGCACGGCAAGGCTTGCGGTCAGTGCGATCGCGAAAGCCCACAGAAACCACCGGACTGCTCTGGACTCGATTGTCATCTTCATTTTTCGTCCCCTTCTAGTTAATTGGTTTGACTCTTCCACCCGGAGAAAAATGGTGTTAGAGTCCGCGCACATATATACATCCCGGAGGACGAAATGAACAAGTTTCGCGGCTTTGTGAAATCCCACGCGATCGCAGCATCTCTGGTATCCATCGGGCTTTTGAGCGCCATCTTGTGCGGGGCCAGAGTTCTGCGGGCGCAAGCGGCAGCCGGAACAACCGCGGCGCAAACTGATAGCGCCTTGATCGCAGACTTTCGTCGAGTGGAAGTGGCCTCGGTCTCAGATGCGCTGGAGCAGTTGACCGGCAAGCGCATGTACATGAGCCACCGCATGCACCCGATTCTGACGACAAAGTTTGCCGGCTTTGCGCGGACGGTCCTGCTCAAGAAAGATGAAGGCAACAGCGATCCCGCGGCGTTGAACGGAATGCTGGAGGCCATTGACCTGGGGTCCACCGATTCCGTGTATGTGATGGTGCTGGAAGACGGAGAGAACATCGCGGGAATGGGCGGACTGATGGGCACAGCCATGGCAGCGCGCGGATACGCGGGTGCCGTAATCGACGGGGGAGTGCGAGACGTGGCGTATTTGCGCAAGATCGGGTTTCCGGTGTATGCGACCGGCATTGTGCCGTCGACCTCAGTGCATCACTATCGATTCGGAGGATCCCAGATTCCGGTGACCTGCGATGGGGTGACTGTGAATGCAGGCGACATTGTCACGGCGGATAGCGACGGGGTGGTGGTCGTCCCCCGGGCCAAGGCCCAGGAAGTGTTGACCCTGGCGCAACAAATGGATTTCAAAGAGCATTCGATGTATGCCGTGATCGAACAGATGAAATCGATCGTGGAGGCGGTTAAGAAGTTTGGGAGACTCTAGAGAAAAGAGGCCTATTGCATTAAATCGACTTTCATCAGATAATTCGCACTTTCATTTTGCGTTGATGCCGATTTCATCCGGTTCTCATGGTCGATAGTCCAAAGCGAAGCTACAACATCACCGCACTGCAGCGTGGGTTGCGTCTTCTGCGGCTGTTCAGCGAGTCGCCGCATGGGCTCACGGCGAAGCAAGTTGCGGGCCTGTCTCGGCTGCCCGTGAGCACGGTCCATCGTTTCCTGGCGAACCTCGAGAGTGCGAACTTTTTGAACTGCGGCGGCGATGGCGTGTATCACCTGGGAATCGCGTGTTTCGCAATCGGGCAGGTGGCCTTGGGGCAACTCGATATTCGCCGGGTGAGCCTGCCCTATCTTCAGGAATTAAACCGGCAAACGCGAGAAACCATCCATCTGACGGTGCGGCACGGGTTGTCTGCGGTTTACGTTGAGAAGCTGGATTCACCCGAGCAGTTGCGCATCCACTCCCGCATCGGCGCCGCCGTGCCGCTGTATTGCACTGCGGTGGGCAAGGTGATGCTGGCATACATGGCGGACGACGAGCGAGAGAGAGTGCTCCCGCAATTGGGATTGAGGTGTCTGACTCCGAACACCGTGAGCAATCTGCAGGAGTTGGATGTTGAATTGTACCGGGTGCGAAAGAATGGCTACGCCTGCGATCTGGAGGAACACGAACTCCACATACGATGCGTCGCGGCTCCCATCTGGGACCATGCGGGCGGCGTGAGTGCGAGCCTTAGCATTACCGCGCCGGTGGTACGCATGGCGGTTACGCGTTTACGACAGCTCGCGCCGTTGATTCAGACCGCTGGGCTGCAAATCTCGCATGAGCTTGGGTATCGGGCCGCCGGTTATCGCTTGCCACTGCGAAAAAATAGTGCCGGGGAGGCAGCGCTTGCGAAGCCTCTCTAAGCGGATGGCGGCGCTCATTGCCGTCGTTTTCACTTGTCTGGCAGCTGGGGCGGGGAGTGATCCGCCAGCAAATCTATCCACGGCAGTCGTATCCACGGCGATCAATGTACGGTCTGAAGATCTTCTGGTTCAGCCGGTCGCGGCTAACTGGACTTCCTACAACGGGGATTATTCCGGCCGGCGCTACAGCAGCCTTGCAGAGATCAATTCGGGCAATCTTGCCGGGCTGCGTGCAGAATGGGTTTTTCATGCGCGCGACTCGAAACGGCTTGAGGTCACTCCGCTGGTAGTGAACGGAATGATGTTCGTGACTGCTTCGAATGATGCTTCCGCGCTTGATGCGCGCACCGGGCGAGTTGTATGGCACCATTCGTGGCCGATTTCGGAGGGATTGATCGACGACGCGGCGGGCCACATCAACCGGGGCGTCGGGCTGTGGCACGATCGGGTCTACATGGAGACGGACAATGCGCATCTGCTCTGCCTGGATGTGCGCTCGGGCAACCTCATCTGGGACGTGGCTTATGCGAATTGGAACAAGAATTACGGCGCGACCAGCGCACCGCTCGTCGTCAAAGACAAAATCCTGGTGGGAACATCCGGGGGCGATGACGGCGTGCGGGGTTTTGTTGCAGCCTACGATGCGCTGACCGGTAAGCTGGCCTGGCGATTCTGGACCATACCGGGTCCGGGGGAGTTCGGGTCTGACAGTTGGCCTGGAAAACTGTATCTCCATGGTGGCGGAACTACGTGGATGCCGGGGACCTACGATCCTCAGCTAAACACGATTTACTGGGGTACCAGCAATCCCGCGCCAGATTTTGAAGGCAGTGTGCGCCCGGGAGACGATCTTTACACGGACTGTGTGTTGGCGCTGGATCCGGATACCGGAAAGTTGAAGTGGTATTTCCAGTTTACGCCGCATGATCTGTTCGACTACGACGCGGTGGAGACTCCGATGCTGATCGATGCGGTTTATCAGGGCGAGCCGCGAAAACTGCTGGTGCAGGCAGACCGGAATGGCTACATCTACGTTCTCGACCGCACCAACGGAAAGTTTCTATCGGCAACGCCGTTTGTGGAAAAGCTGAACTGGGCGAAGGAAATCGATGCGCAGGGTAGGCCCCTGCGAACCGGCGTCCAGCCGACGGCGGAAGGAACGCGGGTTTGCCCCGGCTTCGCGGGAGCGACGAATTGGTTTTCGCCTTCCTACAGCGAGTCCACTCACTTGGTTTATTTCATGGCTCTGGAGCAATGCGAAACCTTTTTTTTCAAGCCGCAACCTTTTCAAGAGGGTCAGGGCTATTACTCGACTGGAGTCAAACGCATTCCGGGTGAAGCTTCCCAGAAGGTTCTGGTTGCTTTCAGCCTGGACACAAATTCGATCGCCTGGAAATATCCGCAAACTGGTGGAGGACGGTCCTCCGGCGGGACCATGGCTACGGCGAGCGACCTGGTGTTTTTTGGGGACGACGCCGGCTCGTTTGAAGCCGTAGATGCGCGAAGTGGAAAAGCGCTATGGCATTTCAATACTGGGCAGGATATCAGCGCGTCCCCCATGAGCTATGCAATCGCCGGCAAACAGTACGTCGCAATTGCCGCAGGCAGTGACGTTTTCAGCTTCGCGTTGCCTTGATCGGTGCACGGATATTGGAGGTTAATCGGAAGGAGGAAATATATGAATTCGACTTTCACTCGCAGGACCTTTGCCGCACGGTGCGCTTCCGTGCTTTCGGCTTTGGGAATTACAGCCGCCGTGTTGCCTGGACGAGCTTTGGCTCAGGGCGCCGCGCAAGAGGCGGGCGGAATCCGCAAGATGAATAGTGAAGGCAAACCGGGCAGTGAGAAAGACGTCATTATGCCAGTGGTTGTCTACCACGGGCTGATTTATGTCGCGGGGCAGGGCGCCCACGATTCTCGGGATTCGAAAGAATGGACGATCGAATCTCATACCACCATGGTCATGGATAAGATCAAGAAGCATGTGGAGATCGGTGGAGGGACCATGGACACCATTCTTCAGCTGAATGTTTTCCTGGTGAAGATTGAGCAATGGGATGGGATGCACAAAGTGTTCTCGACCTATTTCCCGCATGGCGGACCGGCGCGCACAACCGTTGCGGTGGCTGCGCTGCCGGGAGACTCGCTGGTGGAAATCAACTGCATCGCCGCCGTCGCTAGGTGAGCGGCAGAAGAGCTTCTTTCGTGGGGCTCCGGTCAAAGTGCAATTGCCATAGCGACCCGGTGAAGACAAAATCGTGGCCGAGCAACTTTCGCGGCTTCTGCGTGAGCACTCGGCATAACTGAGGAAGACCTGTAATGAATGGTGCGAGAACGAGTCATGTCCGCTGGTTTCTGGTGATCTGGCTGTTCGTTCTGAGCGCTGTGTCTTATCTCGACCGCGTTAACATTTCCATTGCCGGCGGGTCAATCGCGGAGGCCTATCATCTCAGCGACGTGCAGCTGGGCAAGGTGTTCAGCGCCATGCTGGTCGGCTATGCACTGTTCCAGACGGTTGGCGGGAGACTGGCCGACCGCTTCGGACCGCGCCGGGTGCTGGCCGCGGGCGTCATGTGGTGGGGAATCTTCACTGCTCTGACTGCCATGGTTCCGGCGAACATTGCCGGGGCGCTTTTTATTTTCGTCGTCGTCCGATTTCTTCTGGGTGCGGGCGAGGCGGTGATTTACCCTTCCGCAAATCAATTTGTTGCGCGTTGGATTCCGACCTCGGAACGCGGCATTGCGAACGGCCTGATTTTCGCCGGGGTGGGAGCGGGCGCCGGTCTTACGCCCCTGCTCATTACGGAGATCATGCTTCATTACGGGTGGCGGTCGTCATTCTGGGTGTGCTCCATCATCGGATTTACCGCGGGGGCGGTCTGGTTCGTGATGGCTCGCGACACGCCCGACGAACATGCTGGCGTGACTGCCTACGAGTTGGCTTTGATTCGCTCCGGATTGACGCGGGCGGAATCGAAGCAGGGGGAATCGAAGAATGATCCGAAGGCTCCCATGCCGTGGAGTCGCGTCATGCAGAGCAAAGAAGTCTGGGCTGTCACGCTCAGCTATTTCTGCTACGGCTACGTGGCGTGGATCTTCTTTAGCTGGTTCTATCGTTATCTCGCCAAAGTGCGCGGGCTGAATTTGAAGGCGAGCGCGTTCTACACCATGCTGCCGTTTCTGGCGATGCTGGTGTGCTGCCTCTTAGGGGGAGCAATCAACGACCGGCTTACGAAGCGGCTAGGTCCGCGGGTTGGGCGTTGCGGTGTGGCGGCATTTGCGATCGCCGTGGCGGGAATATTCATCGCCTTCGGTTCGCAAGTTCAGAGTGCGCGACTGGCCAGCGTGGTTCTGGCGGGCGGAGCCGGTGCGCTGTATTTGTCGCAGAGTTCTTTCTGGTCGGTGACGGCCGATATTGCCGGCGCGTCTTCTGGCTCGGTGTCGGGCTTTATGAATATGGGGAATCAGGTTGGAGCGGCGCTTACGGCTTCTCTCACTCCGTGGATCGCTGCCCGATTCGGTTGGACAACTTCATTTCTGGTGGCGGCTGGGTTGTGCGTCGTCGGGGCGCTAAGCTGGCTGGTGGTGGATCCAACGCGGCAACTCAGAGTTTCTGCCGCGGACGCCGGCGCGGCGCAGGTTCAGGGTTCCAAGCATCTTTCGGATGAATCCGGCAGCGGATCCCCGGTGGCGCGCGCGAGTTTGTGAAATCAGACTATGGCGAAACTGAACGTTAGACCGAAGAATGGCTGCATGTGGGACCTGGTCAGCCTGGGCGAAGTCATGCTGCGACTCGATCCCGGGGACGAGCGCATTTCGACGACTCGGCATTTTCGCGTGTGGGAGGGTGGAGGCGAATATAACGTCGCCCGCGGCCTCAGGCGATGCTTTGGGATGGAGACGGCGGTCGTCACTGCCCTGGCGGATAATCCGGTGGGACGCCTTGTCGAAGACCTGATGCTGCAGGGCGGCGTCAGCCAGAAATATGTGCGATGGGTGCCTTATGACGGGGTGGGACGGACCGTCCGCAACGGGTTGAATTTTACCGAGAGGGGATTTGGATTGCGCGCGCCGCTCGGCTGTTCGGATCGCGGGCATACTGCGGTTTCCCAACTGAAGCCCGGCGACATCGACTGGGAGCAGGTTTTCCGCAAAGACGGAGCACGCTGGTTTCATACTGGCGGAATCTACTGCGCGCTCTCAGAGACTGCACCACTTGTCGCCCTAGAAGCCATGGAAGCGGCGAAGCGTGCGGGGGCGGTCGTTTCCTACGACCTGAACTACCGCGCATCGCTGTGGAAGTCGATTGGAGGGAAATCCAAAGCCCAGGAAACGAACCGGCGGCTTGCGCCGCTGGCCGATGTGATGCTCGGGAATGAAGAAGACTTTACGGCTGCGCTGGGCTTTGAGGTGAAGGATCTCGACGAACAACACTCCAAGCTCGATCCGGACAACTTCAAGAAAATGATCGAGAAAGTGGTGCAGGAGTTTCCCAAGCTCGCCGTTATCGCCACGACGCTGCGGCATGCGAAGTCGGCAACCCTGAACGATTGGGGAGCAATGTGCTATTGCGATGGCGACTTCTACCAGGCCCGGGTTCGCGAGAATCTGGAGATTTACGACCGCGTGGGCGGAGGCGACTCCTTTGCCTCGGGATTGATTTACGGATTTCTATCGGGAAAAGATCCGCAGTGGGCCGTCGACTGCGGCGCTGCACACGGAGCACTCGCGATGACCACCCCTGGCGACACGACAATGGCAACTTTGGATGAGGTGTTGCAAGCGATGAAATCGCAAACGGCACGCATTGCACGCTGAATACGGCACGCTGAGAGCATTGGTTAAGAACCAGCAGTGGAACGGACAGCACGAGACCACCCTATGACCATTGAGGACGTAATTCGCAGGATCGGCGAGATTGGCATTGTGCCCGTGGTGCGGGCTGCCAGCGTCGAAGACGCAACCCGGGCTGTGGAAGCCATCTGTGCCGGGGGCATTCCGATTCTTGAAATAACCATGACGGTTCCCAACGCGATATCAGTGATTCGGCATGTAGTGCGGGAACACGGGAGCGCGGCGCTGATCGGGGCAGGTACGGTTACGACCGGCGAGCAGGCCGAGCAGTGCATTCGCGCCGGCGCCGAATTCCTGGTGAGTCCGGGACTGTCGACCCACGTGCTTGCCGTGGCGCAAGCCTGCGCTAAGCTGGCCATCCCCGGCGCGCTGACGCCGACCGAACTCATGCACGCGCAGGACAATGGCGCAAAGCTGATCAAGATTTTCCCTTGCGGCAACGTTGGGGGGGCAAAGTATTTGCAATCGTTGAGAGGTCCCTTTCCGCACGCGACTTTAATTCCTACCGGCGGGGTGAGTGTTTCGAACGCTGCCGATTACATTGCCGCTGGAGCGTTTGCCCTGGGGGTTGGTGGGGATCTGGTGAACGCGGCAGCGCTGCGCGATGGAAACCTGGCGAAGATCACGCAAGCGGCGCAGGAACTGGTGCAGACGGTTCAAGCGGCGCGCCGACTGGCCCTGGAACAAGCCAGCGCGCTGCGTTAGCAGGGTGAAATAATTTTCTAACAAGCAAAGGGGAACGGGTGCAACTTAGTTTTTCTCTGGAGTGGAAACTCGGCCGAATCGTTGCCGGAACTCTGTTGAGTGGTTTTGGCATCGCTATCGCTATTCTCTGTCTCGGCGTGAGCAGCGTGCCTTTGAATGCGCAAACGGCAACCGCTGCAGAATCTACCGCGATCGTTCACGTCGATGTGACGCCGGGCCACGCCATCAACTCATTCGATCCGGACAGCGCCTTGGGCAGCTCCATTGACGTTTTATCTCGTGACGGGATCGACAAGGTTTATACCCCGCACATCATCCAGGAGTCACTTTCGGCGGGCTGGGGTCCGATTACTTATCGCAACAATTCCGAGCTACGCATGGCCGCGTGGCACTGGACTGAAAATGGAACGTGGAGCGATCCTGCGCACAAGAGCGGATACTTTACCGGCAGCACCGAACTGAAGGAACCGACCCGCTACATTCTTTCCTACGCGCTGCCGCACCGCGGTTTTTCGACTAGCGGAGATCGCCCGCTGCAAGGCCCCAATCTTATCTATTGGAAAAGCAATCCGTATCTCACCAGCAAGTTCACGGGAGAAAGTGACGCCCTGCATCCGCAATGGGTGGTCGTCGATCTACAGGCCGAGAAGCCGGTGAATGCGATTCGCATCGCGTGGGCCAGCCCCTATGCGACTACCTATCAAGTGGAGTATTGGGTCGGAAAACGCGCCCTCGACTTCGATGAAGGCCCGCAGGGCGAGTGGAGGACATTTTCTGCAGGCGCAATAAAAAACGCGCCAGGCGGAACCGTCAACTTGAAGCTTGCCGATGCGCCCGTCAACACGCAGTACGTGCGCGTTCTGATGACGGAGTCCTCGAACACCTGCGATGTGCATGGATCGGACGACGTCCGCAACTGCGTGGGATATGCGATTCAGTCGATTCGCCTCGGGACTGTCGATTCCAGCGGCGCCTTTGCCGAGGTGGAGAAGAACATGGCGGATCGACCGACCACTTACTGCTCTTCGTCGATCGATCCGTGGCACTCGGCTGCCGACGTGAATGCCACCGGCGGCTACCAGCACAGTGGCTTTGACCTCTTCTTCACCAGCGGGCTCACCAACAATCTTCCGGCGATGATTCCGGTGACCATGCTTTACGGCACGCCCGATGACGCAGCCGCGCAGATTGCCTACATTGAAAAGCGCGGCTATCGCATCGGATACGTCGAGCTGGGCGAGGAGCCCGACGGCAAGCACGCCATGCCGGAAGACTACGGGGCTTTGTACATTCAGTGGGCTGCGGCTATTCACAAAGTCGATCCGAAACTTAAGCTGGGTGGGCCGATCTTTGAAGGGGTGAATGAGGATATTCGAGTCTGGCCCGACGCGCGGGGCCGGATTTCATGGATGGGACGCTTCGTCGATTACTTGAAGGAGCATGGACGCATCTCCGACCTGGCGTTCGTGTCGTTCGAGCACTATCCGTTCGAAGCGTGCACCATCACCTGGAAAACTTTGTATGCGGAACCGCACCTGATGAAGCACATCCTGCAGGTGTGGAGGGACGATGGCGTTCCCAAAGAAGTGCCGCTGATGGTGACCGAGAACCATCTGGCCGCCGCGCTTACCGGACCGATGACCACAATCTTCGCTGCGCTGTGGCTGGCGGACAATGTTGGCTCTTTCTTCGAAGGTGGCGGCGCAGCTTTTTATCACTCGCCGATTCAGCCACAGGGCATTCAGAGAAGTTGTCTGGGGTGGGCTTCATGGTCGAACTTTGTCGCTGACGAAGGCGGCTCTGACGACGGCCCAGAAGGGATCGAGATCAAGGGATACACCTCTCCCTACTTCGCCGCTCACATGATTAACCTGGAGTGGGTACAGCACCGCTCTGGGGTGCATCATATGTTTCCTTCTTCCGTTGGTATTGCAGACTCGGAGGGCAGTGCATTGGTTACGTCGTATGCAGTGCATCGACCCGACGGAAACTGGTCATTGATGCTGGTCAACCGGGACGAGAACAGCCCGCATACCGTGCGCGTCGAGTTCGAGGACTCCAAGAGCAAGCAGAATGCTTCGTTTACCGGGCCGGTCACGTTCGTGACGTTCGGGAGCGAGCAGTATGTGTGGATTAACGACGGGCCGAATAGTCACGCCGACCCGGATCACGCGCCGGTTGCGACTACCGTGGCGGGGAGTCCGCAAACTGTATTCACTTTGCCGAAGGCTTCCGTCACCGTCTTGCGAGGGAAGGTGGCGGGGATTAGGGAGTGACACCGCCGACGGCTCTTCGACATTTTGAATGTCGAAAATGCAAACGGCCGCCGACCCTTCCGGAGCGGCGACCGCCTAGACTTGGGAAATTCTTTTCAGTTCTCCAACATCACCGGCGATGCTGCCAGCACTCCGGCGGCGAGTTCCAGATCGTGCAGATCTTCGCGGCTGAAGTCCTGGGTGAAGCGCGGATCTAATCCCTTGCGCGAGATTTGGATTACACCCAGCACCGTCAAATGCTGATCGAGAATCGGGACCGACATCAGCTTCTGGATGGGCGCGGGCGGCGCCGGATCCTCGGCTTCGGCTCCGACCGGCTTGATGGTCTCGAAGATGCTCGCGTGTTTTACCCGGGCAAAATTGTTGAAGATCTCCGCTTTCTTGCTTAAAGCGGTATGAGCAGCGACTGCCTTGCTGGAAATCGGAATCGCTCCGGTGGTGCGGAGATGCTCAGGGAAAATGAACTTGAGCAGGCCGCCCTCGAGGCGCAGTAGAGCGACCTCGGCGTACTGCACCTTGAACACTTTCGCCAGCACCATGCTAATGTCCAACGGCGTAACGCCATGGCCCAGCACAGATCCCAGAGCGAGCAAGTTCTCGGGGAGAATGATTTCTTCAACGGCCCCGTCTTCAGGCTTATGAGTCATAGAAAACTCGCAAATTTCAAATTAGGAACCGGTTTAGGTGTCGCACTTTGAACACCAGACGACGCCTGTAATGACATCCTACAACCCCTTTGGTTTCAGCAAAGTAGCCAACGTCCATGACCTTTTGCGGCATTCCCTTCTCGGCCATTCAGCCAGAAAGCCGCAAATGGAATGACAATTTTTGTCGATCGGAGTTGATCGCGTCCGGTCCGCTTTAGTGGAGATTCCTGCTTCATAAAGAGAATTTCCTCTGCCCGTGCCTTCCCTTCGCGCCCCCTGAGTCATTACACTGCTCTCCTATGAGCCTTCCTGCGCAACCCAACCTGAAGCTGATCAATGCTGCGGATTACCGCGAAGCCTACGCCAACAGCGTGCAGATGCGGGTGAATGTCTGGGACTTCTTCATGGTTTTCGGCACGCTGCAGCAGCAGACCGAAACCCAAGTCGAGATTCGCAACTTCCAGGGCATCTACCTCAGCCCGCAACAGGCTAAGGCCTTGCTCGGGCTTCTGCAGCAAAATATCGCCGGTTACGAGAGCGCCTTTGGCGAGATCAAACTCGACCCGCGCCTGACTCCGACGGGGCCGGTGCACTAGGGAAAGGTCCCAGGAGGAGATTTCTGAGAGATTACCGGTCTGACCGGAGTAGTCGAGCGCGATGGTCAGGCGCTTACCCCTCGCTGGTGTTTACCGTCATCTTCCTGTTTATTTTTCTGCTGCACGCGCCCCTGTTGCGACTGCCATACTTCTGGGACGAAGCTGGCTACTACGTTCCGGCGGCGCGCGATCTTCTGCTCACAGGAAGCCTGATTCCTCATACGACGATTTCGAACGCGCACCCGCCTCTGGTGATGGCCTGGCTGGTTCTCTGGTGGAAACTGATAGGCTACGCTCCGCTCGTGACTCGGACGGCCATGCTGGTGCTCGCCGCCTTCTCGCTTCTGGGTGTGTTCCGGTTGGCCGAACGGGTCGCCAACACAAGAGTAGCAATCGCGTCCACGCTGTGCACGGCGCTGTATCCCGTCTTCTTCGCGCAAAGCTCTCTTGCGCAGGTGGATTTGGCAGCCGCTGGTCTTACCTTCTGGGCCCTCTCGGCGTATGTGGAGGGTCAAGCTGCCGCGATGGCGCTCTGGCTCTCCCTGGCTGCGTTGACGAAGGAAACAGCGATCTTAGCTCCGCTGGCGCTCGCCGGATGGGAGATAGTCGGTTTGCTTCTGCGCAAGAATTCGCTGCGAATCCTTTGGCTGGGAGGTGATGACCTCGAATCGAGAAGCAGTTCTCTCCAGCGCATCACCGCGCTGCTGATTCCGGCAGCGCCGCTCGCCCTTTGGTATGCCTATCACTACGCCCACACCGGATACGTCTTCGGCAATCCGGAGTTCGTCCGGTACAACGTGGCCGCGACTCTCAGCTTCACACGGTTTCTTCTCGCGCTCGGCATGCGGCTCTGGCAGATCGGTGGTTATCTCCACTTGTGGGTCTTGACGCTGGCGATGCTGATTGCAATGTGGATGCTGCCGCCGCAACGCGATTCCGCTGGCGAACGTCCGCGAATCGGCATCCCGGTGCAAATGGTTTTCTACGTCGTTATCCTCACCTACGTGGTGGCGATGGCGTTGATCGGTGGGGCGGTTCTGGCTCGTTATATGCTGCCAGCCGTGCCGCTGGTCATCATTCTTTCCGTCTCGACGCTCTGGCGCAGGGTGCGTTTCTGGCGGACGGCGGTCGGGTGTGTTGCTCTAGCCTTTATTGCGGGCTGGTTCTGGAACCCTCCCTACGGATTTTCGCCGGAAGACAATCTGGCTTACCGGGATTACGTTTTGTTGCATGAAGATGGCGAGCGCTTCCTTGAAGCGCGTTATCCCATGGCGCGGGTGCTGACTGCGTGGCCCGCAACCGACGAAATAACCCGCCCCTGGCTTGGTTACACCACGCGGCCGATGCGCGTGGTTCGCATCGAGAACTTCTCCCTGGATGAAGTGCTTTCGGCTGCCGACTTTCGCTCGAACTACGAAGTAGCCCTCATCTTCTCTACGAAGTACGAGCCTGGGCCCAGAGTATGGGATCGCTGGCGGGCCTGGACAGAACTGAAGGCTCGCTTTTTCGGCTTTCACCGCGACCTGCCGCCCGCCGCTGTGGCGCAGATTCTCGGCGGCCACATCGTATTTTCAGAACAACGCCCCGGGCAGTGGATTGCAGTGATCGAGATGGAACGGATGGAAGAAGCGTCTCGTTTTCCGCTCAGTTGGGATTGGCTTCCAGGCGAGCGTGATAGCCCTTGCGAGACCGGACTTGCAAATGCTTGCCGTTCTTCTCGGCGATGACTGTAATCGTGCGATAGCTTCCGTTCGGCTGGAAATTGGCCGGCTTATAGGCGATGAAGTACCGGCTGCGGATCAACTCACGCAGCTTGTCAAGAGACGATCCCAGCGTGTATAAATCTCCGGGAAACAGCGCTTCTCCTCCGCTGCTTTCCGCCAGCGCCTCCAACACCCTGTCAGCATCTGTCTTGTCGCCACGGCCCTCTTTCGTGCTGACCGTGTAAACCGTCACACCCGTCCGCTCTGCAACTTGTATGCTTTGCTTCAGGCTGCTATGGCTGGAATTGTCTTCGCCATCACTCAGGATTACCAGGACTCTCGCCACCCGCTCGTCGTCGGGATACTCCCCGAGCTTCCGGCACGCGAACGACACCGCGTCAAAGAGCGCCGTACCGCCCCCGTTTGCGAGCTTGTCAATTCCGCTTCCCAATGCAGCTGGGTTTGAAGTGAAATCCTGGGTCACGGTGGGTTCAGTAGCAAAGCCTGCTATAAACCCGAGGTCGGAAGGATTGCTTAGCACCTTCTGCACGAACTTAGTTGCGGCGCTCTTCTCGAACGAGAACCGGTCGTGCACCGAACCGCTGGTGTCTACTATCAGAGCCAGACGCAAAGGAAGCTTCGATTGTGGAGCGAATTGCACCACCTTTTCGGGAGGCTTATTGTCATCACGAATCTGGATGTTGGACGCCTCCAGATCGTTCACCATGTGCCCATGACTGGTGACGGAGAAAAACAGGGCCACATCGTCCACACTCTTGCGAATGGTCCAAACGCCCGCGACGCGGCCGGCAGCACTGCTCGTCGCGGTCGAGACCGCGCCGTTGGCGCCGGGCGTGTTGGGCGGGACCGCTTCAGCGGCGGCACTGCAATTTTCGCATGTCCCGGCATCGGATTCATTGCCTAATCCACTCAGCTGCGCTTTCAATCGATCACTGTTGGCAAAAGTCTGTGGCGGCTGCGAAGCGGCGACGGTAGTTGCCGATTGCGCGTGAGTCGCGACTTCGGCCAGAACTTCCTTGTTGTGGATTAGAGCGGCCAGATTCTGGCGCGCGGCCGGAGCGAGCGCATTGGTAGGGTCCTCGGCTACAAAGAAGCTTAGCTCGTGCTCCATGGTTTCGAAATCTTTGAGAGACATGGCTGCCGCGGCAGCAACGTAGTGCACATTCGCCATCCCTTTGTGGTCGAGCGCATGCACTCGCTGGGCGGTTTGCAAGACTTGCTGATACTGCTGGGTTCCATTTTGCGCATACGCCAGAACCGTGAGGACGGCGACGTCCTTGGGACTAAGGGCGGCAGCTTTTTCCAGCGCTGATTCGGCAGTCGGAAAATCGTTTAATGATAACGCCAGCTGACCGAGATGCCGGAACGATCCGGGAAACTTGGCGTCCAGACTGGCCGCCTCTTCGAATTCACTCTTGGCGTGAGCCGGATCCTCCTGATCGACATAGGCAAGCCCAAGACCTATGTGGGCTGAAACGAATTTGGGGTAGTCAGCGATCGCCTTTTGCAGATGCTTCATCGCTTCTTTCGAATTTTGCGCTTTCAACAGCGTGCTGGCGCGGTTGAACTCCTCCACAGCATTGTTGGGAGCCTCCAGGTCGAGCGCTGATACGATGCCGGCATCAACCCGCGCCTTATCCTGCGCCTTTATCCGCTCAATGTCCTTAACGTGCCGGGCCTGCGTGTCGAGATAGATTTGCGCCATGTCGACTTGGGAGAAGCCGGCATCCGGGCCCAAATTCATGCCCAATATGACCTGTGCGCGGGCACCGACATCTCCGCATAGCCAGAAAGCAAGAACCCAGGCGAGCAGTCGCCCGGCGCGGTGGAAGGGTAGACGTTGAGGCACAGACTGCACGAAACAACTCCTGCGATGGATGTGGGGGATCGTGCTTGCTAATTATTGAAGACGCAAAACAGAAACCTCGGTTGGCTTCTGCCGCCTTCGCTCCGAAACATCCGAAGCGCTGGCGGCATTATATGTCAAGGCCGCATTAAATGACAGGAATGAGTTTTGATCACCAGCCACACTTCGCGGCCCTCGGTAAGCGCCAGGGCGTCGCGGGCCGCAAGCGTCAGATGGACTTCCATCTCTACGCCGCAATCCACCCGGGCGGAGACAATCATGTCGCGCCTTTCCAGGGAAACCAGCCGCCCAGGGAGCACGTTGCGGGCGCTGAGTCCTACGGGATCTACGATGGCCAGCAGAATATCGCCCGCCCGAATCCCTACACGGAGGCGTGTACCCACGTCCGCGCGAATCAGGGGCGTCTCCAGCAGGACGATGCCTCCCTCGGGGCTGCCCGGCAGGTTAGTCGTGATTCGACAATTCATTATCTGACAAGTCATGGTGCCGCGGTCCGCGTGGACTGACTCCACCGTGGCGTCGAAGATGTTTTCAAGGCCCGCCAACTGTGCCACGGTTTCCTGCAGCGGAGCGCTCAGCACTTCGTGCGGCGTGCCTTGCGCGATGATACGCCCCGCTTCCATCACCAGCACGCGTTCGCCCAGCGCCATCACTTCCTCACGGGTGTGCGTGACATACAAAATCGGGATGCCGTGCGCCTGATTCCAGCGCCGAAGATCCTCGAGGATTTTCGACTTCGTAGGAGCGTCCAAAGCCGCCAAAGGTTCGTCGAGCAGGAGCACGCGCGGGTCGGTCACCAGAGCTCGCGCCAAAGCCACGCGCTGGCGCTCTCCGCCCGAGATTTCCGCTGGGCGCTGCTGGCGCACGTGCTCAATGCGGAATTCCTGCAGCATCGCCGCAGCCCGCTGCCGGCGCTCGAGGCGCGGGAGATGCGCCAGGCCGTACTCAGTATTCTGCTCCACGGTCAGGTGCGGGAATAGCGCGAGATCCTGCAAGACGTATGCCACTTTGCGCTTAGCCACTGGGATATCGATGCGAGTGCCCGCGTCATGAACATTCCTTTCAAACAACACCCGCTCCCCCACGGCAATTCGTCCTGCATCTGGAGCGGCCAGGCCAGCCACGCAGTCAAGCAGCGTGGTTTTGCCGGATCCCGAGCGGCCGAACAGGATGGTGAATCCCGGCGCGGCATTGAACTCCACATCGAGAGAGAACCCGTGCTCCGGAGCCGAAAAGCTCTTGCGAACGCTCGCATTCAGGATACGGTTTGCGAGTTCGAACTCGGCAGGCGTGGGCATCGCTATCGACTATTTGACCGGACCCAGCGTCCATGGTCTTTGACCAGGCCGCCCGGTATGTAGCGTTTTCCGGTTCAGCCCATAGACTACCGTCAGCACCGCGAAACAGAAGACCAGCAGCAGCAAAGCCGTGGCATTGGCTACGGCGTAGTTAGAGGCCTGCACCTGATCGTAAATATCGATGGAGACCGTGCGCGTTACTCCAGGAATATTGCCTCCAATCATCAGCACTACGCCAAACTCGCCCATGGTGTGAGCAAAGGCCAAAGCCCCGCCCGTGACCAGCCCGGGCACAGAAAGCGGAACCACTATGCGAAAGAACGTGCGTAACGGCGAAGCTCCCAGCGTTGCGGACGCTGAGAGCAGTTTCCGATCGACCGATGAGAATGAAGCGGCGAAGGGCTGCACCGCGAACGGCAGGCTGTAGAGAATGGAACCGATGACCAGCCCGGTAAAGGTGAAGGCTAAGGTGTGCCCTGTCAGAGACTGCCACCAGCGTCCTAAAGGGCTTCGCGAACCGAGGGCGACGAGCACATAAAAGCCGAGCACGGTTGGCGGCAGCACAATCGGCAACGCGACCAGTGCTTCCACCAGGAATTTCCCACGCCAGCGCGAAAAGGCGATCCAGGAAGCCAGCGGCAGTCCGACGACAGCAAGGATGATTGACACCACCACAGCCAGTTCTATCGTGAGCCGGAACGCCTTCCAATCGATGGACATTTTCGCTAGCCGGCCTCCTACCTCAGTTTGAATTTCTGGTCAGGCGAGCTGAATCCGTAGCGCCGCAGCAACCCCGCCACCTCTTCGGTTTTTATAAAACCCAGGAACGCCACCGCATCGTCGCGGTGAGGCGAGTGTGAAATCAGAACCACACCCTGATCCAAGGGCGGATATGCGTCAGCCGGGACAATCCAGTATCTCCCTTTACCCTGCATCGCGGGCGCCATGGCATGCGCCAGGGCCACGAGCCCGGCCTGCGCGTTGCCCGACTCCACAAATTGCGCCGCCTGGGAAACATTTTCTCCCAGCACCAGCCGGTCAGCCACTTTTTCATCCAAGCCATAGTGCTTCAGCGCAGCGGCGGCGGCGCGCCCGTAAGGCGCGTGCTGCGGATTCGCTATCGATATCTTCTTCACCGACGGATCAAGCAGCACGTCCATGCCTTTGTGCTCGACATCGAGTGGTGAGTCCTTCGGGACCCATAGCACCAACTGCCCAACGGCATAACGATATAACGTTGCGCCGTCGGCCTGGCCGCCCGCGATCAACTGCCGGGGATAATCCATGTCGGCCGAGAAAAAAATATCAAAGGGCGCGCCGTTCTGAATCTGCTGGGTCAGCGCCCCGGACGCACCGAAAGACAGCTTCACCGCAACGCCCGTTCGCTTTTCATAGTTGGTCGCGACCTCCTGCAGTGCAGCGCTCAAGTCCGCCGCCGCCGCCACATTAATCTCGCGGTCGGCAGATTCGGCTCGCGGGATCGAGACTTCGCACACGAGCGCCAGAAGAGCAATAAAACTGACGGAGATAAGGCGCCTCATCATTAAGAAACACCTCCAAGCATTTGCAATTAAAGACAAATCAGGAGCCGATGGAGATTGTACAGGCACGGTGCTGAATACTTGACGGGCAATCGATTGCTTTCCCTGCACCTCTCAGCCGACGGCCGATGCATCCGATTCCCGGAATGGTCCAAAACGCCACTTTGTGCGGCTTTTTGATTGACCGCTTCTGTTTAGCCCTTGGATACTGGCCCTGTAGTTGAGCATCTATGACCTTTCCCAGGTTCCGCCGAGCATTCCGCACTTCCCTGCTCGCACTCTTATCATTTTTGTCGCTATCCATCGCGCATGCTCAGGGAGCTAAGAAGACCGTGCCCGAAACTCCCATCGCCGACGCCGATGCCGATCACGAGCAAGAGCGCGCAGAATGGTTCCTGCGGGGCCGCGTGGTTCCGGGAAAGTCTTCCGCGGAACTCCGTCACCAAGCCTATCAAGCTAAAATGCAGGCCCGCGCCACGCGATTGGCTCGTGCCCGATCCGCTCCCGCGGATTCGCAGCCGCCATCGTCATCCGGCGGCTGGGCGCCTCTGGGCCCGGTGCCGCTGGCCTCCGACGCTATCGGCGACGGATTTCAGAATTACAACCAGGTTTCAGGCCGGGCCACCGCAGTAGCGATTGATCCTGCAGACGCTACGGGCAACACGGTCTACATTGGCGGAGCACAGGGCGGGGTATGGAAGTCAACTAACGCAACGACTGCCATCTCGAGCAATGTAGCCTGGACTGCCGTCACCGACGACCAGGCAACCCTTTCCGTCGGCTCGATTGCCATTCAGCCGGGAAACACAAATCCTGCGCAGAGCGTAGTTCTGGTCGGCACGGGTGAAGCTGACAATTCTGCCGATTCTTATTTTGGCCTCGGGATTCTGCGTTCCGCCGACGGCGGCAATACCTGGGCGTTGATCTCCGCGGCGAACGGCGGCACTTACTCTTTCAGCGGCCTGGGCGCAACCCGCATGGCCTTCAGCACAGCGAGTGGGCAGAGCGGCACGGTGGTCGCAGCTATGGCGGCAACGGCTGAAGGCGTAACCGATGGCTCGTTGACCAGCAATACTTATCGCGGCCTCTACACTTCAACCGATGCCGGGCAAACCTGGACGTACGATGCTCTTTTCTCCGGAGTCGGCGAGGCAACCTCGGCCACTTCTGTGGTGTACAACGCCTCGGCCGGTTTGTTTTTTGCCGCCGAGCGCTATCACGGCTTCTACTCTTCCCCAGATGGTCTGACCTGGACACGCCTCGCCAACCAGCCAGGCGGTGGATCGCTTAGCGCAACCGCCTGCCCGCAAAACTACGTAGCCAGCTGTCCCATCTATCGTGGCGAAATCACGGTCGTGCCGGGACGTAATGAGATGTATGTATGGTTTGTCTCGCTAAGCTCCAGCAACGATCCTGTAGACCAGGGCATTTGGGAAAGCATAAACGGCGGAACATCGTGGACTCAAGTCAGCGACAGCGGCATCATCAATTGCGGTGACCTCAGCGGGGAGGGCTGCGGTGTAGAGCAAGGATTCTACAACCTGGAACTGCTGGCCATTCCCAACGGCGCTTCTGCCACTGACCTCTACGCCGGTGCGATCAACCTGTACAAGTGTTCCATCACCACCGCCAACCCCACGTGCTCCGGTCAACCGTTTCTGAATCTCACTCATGTCTACGGCTGCGATCCCATCGGCGCACTGGCCCATGTCCATCCTGACCAGCACGCCATGGCGTACATGATTCCATCATCGGGTGCCGATCTGATGTATTTCGCGAATGACGGCGGCATTTACCGCGCGCTGAACGGATTCACTGGGCTGACCACCGGCTCATGTTCCGGCACAAATAAATTCGACGATCTCAATCAGAACCTGGGCTCGATGACCCAGTTCGTCAGCTTTTCGCAACATGCAACCGATCCCAACACGATATTGGGAGGCACACAGGATAACGGTTCTCCCGCCACCGCGACGGCCACGACAAGTTCGAGCTGGGGAAATGTGCTGGGCGGGGACGGTGGCTACAACGCCATCGATCCCAACACCGGCAACTGGTTTGCCTCGAACCCGGATACGGGGGGAGGCACGCTGAACATTCAGGAATGTCCATCCGGCACCAGTTGCGACAACGGCAGCTTCAGAGTCGTCGTCAGCAGCGGTGACGTCGGGGGCGACGACGGATCCTTTTACTTCCCCTACATTCTCGATCCGCAGTCGACCACCTCGCTGCTGTTAGGAACTTGCCGGGTGTGGACCGGACCGCGATCCGGCGGCCCATTTACGGTGTTGAGCCTGAATTTCGATACACTCGGCACCGGCACCTGTGCCGGCAACGAGGTCAACACGGTTCGCGCCCTGGCCGCCGGAGGTCCCACGGCGGCGGTCGGCTCGAAGGTGATTTATGCCACCACCGACGGATTCGGCCCGAACCAGTCTTCAGCGCCCATCGGCGGAAATGTCTGGGTCACCACCGACGCCACTGCGGTTTCCGGCACTGTTTCCACGTTCGCCAACGCGACTCTGAACGGTCCCGGCGGCAGCAGCATCAATCCCAGCCAGTTCCCGATCTCCGGCGTCGCCACTGACTCCTCGGACCCCACCGGCAATACGGCATACGTCACCGTGATGGGTTTCACCGCCGTTCCGGGACAGGTCGGCCCAGGACACGTCTGGCAGACAACGAATGCTGGCACAAATTGGATCGATTTCACCGGCACGGGATCGAACGCTCTTCCGGATTCTCCGGTAAACGCCGTCGTCGTTGACCCGACCACACACATTGTTTATGTGGGCACAGATGTCGGCGTCTTCCAGAGCCCGACATCCGCAGCCGCATGGACCGAACTCGGCCCCACTTCCAGCAGTCAGCTAAATGGATTCTTGCCCAACGTGGCGGTCACTGCACTCGCGCTCTTTAACTCCGGCGGCCAGAAACTGCTGCGCGCTTCCACCTACGGCCGCGGCGTCTGGCAGTTCAATCTGATAGCTGCGCCGGATTTCCAGATTGCGGTTTCAAACACGCCGCTGACCGCCTTCGCCGGCACCACTCCCACATTCAACGGCACCGTCACGTCGGTGAACGGATACAACAGTTCCGTTACGTTGAGCTGCGCGGCAGGTTCCACAAGTCCCCCCAGCCCGTGTACGCCCACCCCTCCGAGTTTCTCTCCCGCTTCATCCGGCACCGCGTTCTCGATTACCACAGGCGCCGCGATCGGCGACTACAGCTTCAATTTGCAAGCCGTGGGCTCTGATCCCAATAACACCACGCATGTCGCGGCGCTCATTTTGCATATCGTGAATCTCGCTTTGACCACACCGTCGCCCACCAGTGTGACCGAGCCTCGCGGCGCGACGTCACCGCCGGTAAGTTTCCAAGTCACAGCCCAGGGTTCATTCAACCAAAGCGTGACCCTCAGCTGCGGCTTCAGTCCCAGCATCTCGGGCGCATCTTGCGCGTTTACCCCCGGCGCAGTGGTCAATCCAACATCGGGCTCACATGCAAGCATGACGGCTACCGTGACCGTTCCCGCAGGCACCGCGCCCGGCAACTACGCAGTCACTTTGCAGGCCACAACCGCCGGGATGCCCGCGCCCCTCACTGCTTCATTCACCATGACCGTCACCGCGAACCCTGACTTCATCCTGAGCGAGCCCAGCCCCTTTCCCAACGTAAAGGAGGGCAGCACTGGCGCGAGCGGCCCAATCACAATCGCCTCCCAAGACGGTTTCAGCGAGACCGTGAGCCTGTCGTGTGCCCTGACCTTCGGAGCGAACAGTTGCAGCATCAGTCCATCGTCGGTCAGCACCTTCCCGGCCACGGTCAATCTCATCATCAACGGAACCAGTTTCACGGCCGGCAGCTACCAGATCGCTGTGCAAGGCACTTCGGGTTCGGTTACACACTCTCTCGCCGTGCCGTTCAACGTGGGCGCGTACCTGATTACAGGTCCGGCAACGCTTTCTGCCCCGCCAGCCAGTCAAGTGCCAGCCGCTCTTACCTTTGCTTCGACCAATTTCTACAGCGGCCAGGTCGATGCCACGTGCAACGCAACCCAATTGCCGGGCGCGCAATGCACGCTAAGTCCGGCGAACCCAATCACGATCCACGCCGCCGCCTCTGTTCCCGTAACCGCCACCATCAATATTCCGAATAACGCCGCGCCCGGCGTGTACAACATCGTCATCAGCTCGCGAGACACAACCGGTGCGCCCAGCTCCACATGGACGATCGCTCTTACGGTTCACCAGGATTTCACCCTCGGAGCGCTCTCTCCTACAACGCAGACCATCAACCCAGGACAATCAGCCAATTACAATTTCAGTGTTCTGCCGGTCGGATCGTCCTTCACCAATGCCGTGAGTTTCTCCTGCTCCGGCGCTCCCGTAATCTCTCTGTGCAGCTTCACTCCCAACTCTGTGACTCCGGGCAACAGCTCTGCAGCGGTCGTGATGAATATCACTACTACGTCCGACTCAGCCAGTCTGTTCCCGGGCAGGCCGGATCGTGTCCTCTTTTACGCCATGTGGCTGGCGCTGCCGGGGTTGGCGCTGCTGGCAACCAGAGGGCTAGGGAAAAAGCACGCAAGACTCACATTTCCCGTTTCCCTGCTGGGATTGCTGCTGCTGGCATTCTTGCTGGCATCTTGCGGCGGGGGCGGAAGCAATGGCGGAGGTGGTGGTGGCGGTGGAGGTGGAGGTGGAGGCGGCCAGCAGCAAGGCACCCAGCCCGGCACCTACACCATCACCGTGACTGGCACATCAGGCACCCTGAGTCATCAAGCGACTTCCACCGTAACTCTGATCGTGACCCAGTAGTTAAAGATGACGTCGCGGTATGATCATCGATCATGCCTGATTCCCACTGCGACGTCATCATTGTCGGCGGGGGCATTGTCGGCCTCGCAGTCGCGCTCGAAATCACCGGCAGATTTCCCCACCTGAGCTTGTTGCTACTCGAAAAGGAAGACCACGTGGGCCGGCATCAGAGCGGTCACAACAGCGGCGTCATTCATTCCGGGATTTACTACAAGCCGGGATCACTAAAGGCAAAACTGTGCGTTGCCGGCGCGGCGGCAATGGTTGAGTTCTGTCGTGAGCACGGCATTCCGCATCGTACTTGCGGCAAGGTGATCGTGGCCACTAGTCAGGGGGAATTGCAGCCTCTGGAAGAATTGCGCCGGCGAGGCGAAGCCAACGGCGTCCCCGGCGTAAGGCTCGTCGGGTCTGCGGAGCTGCGCGATCTCGAGCCCAAAGCGACGGGCTTGGCAGCGCTGGTCATCCCCTCAACCAGCATTACCGACTATGCAGCAGTTTGCGACAAGTACGCAGAGCTAACCGTAGGGCGGGGTGGAGCCATTCTGACTTCTGCAGAAGTTATCAGCATTAAGCGCGGCACAAATGAGATCGTGGTAGAAACCACACGCGGAGCATTCTCCGCAACATATTTCATCAACTGCGCTGGGTTGTTCAGCGACCGCATCAGCCGCATGGCAGGCGACGAACCGGAGGTCATCATCGCTCCCTTTCGCGGCGAGTACTACGACCTCATTCCCGAGCGTTCGTCGCTGGTGAGAGCCCTCATTTACCCGGTCCCCGATCCGCGGTTTCCTTTTCTAGGAGTGCACTTCACGCGTCGGATCAGCGGTCGCGTCGATGCCGGGCCCAACGCTGTTCTGGCCTTGCGCCGCGAGGGATACAGGCGCACCGACCTCACCCTGACAGACCTGGCTTCGTCACTCGCCTTTCCTGGATTCTGGCGAATGGCCGCAAAGCATTGGCGCAGCGGACTTGACGAAGTACACCGGTCATTTTCCAAGTCCGCATTTGTTCATGCCTTGCAGCGACTGGTTCCCGAAGTGTGCGAGAAAGATCTGGTCCCTGGCGGCTCCGGGGTTCGTGCCCAGGCGCTGAAGCGCGACGGCACCCTGGTGGATGATTTCCAGTTTGTGCAATCGGGAAAGATGTTGCACGTTGTGAACGTGCCGTCTCCCGCGGCAACCGCTTCCCTGCTCATCGGGCGCGCCATCGTGGACATCGCGAGCACGAACATCGGGCTAGCCCGCTAGCTGCAACCCTGCCGATACGGTTGCCGCCGTCCGTGAGAGCACGGAAGACTCGATCCGGAACGGTTCGCGTGGAATGCTCGATATGCCCATCCTTCCGGCCAGTGGGGTCTCGATCGGACGGATCTCCCGCGTTGGCTACAAGCCCGACTCGAGCTAGCTAGACAATCAAAGTTTCGCTCACCGCCCGCGGCGGGTCTGCCGTCTACATTCCGTCCCGTTTGGGATTCGCGCGCTTCCTTATTGCTCCGGCAAAATACGACTTCTGAAACAGCGACTACTTGCTGTCTTCCTATACCCTCCGATCATGGCCGAACGGCCCATTGAATGGGCCGAAAATGGGCCTGCCACCCCCGCCTTTGGTGACGTGTTCCCGCCTCTCCACCAGCGCTAGAGTGCAAGTCGGATAGCACTGGAAAAGCACCAAGAATCGAAAAACTTCTCTGGCCGCTTTTGGCTCAATTGCGGCACGAAAGGCTCCTCCGTGCAAGGCTTGGGCTTACGATGGAACAACTTCGCTCACGCAGCGGTTGTATTGATGCTGATTGCGATGGTGGGCTGTCAAGGTCTTTCCACAACGCACAGTGCTGCCACCTCCCCTTCGAACCCGCTGGATAATCCCCTTAGCATCTCCGGAAGCATTACTCCCGCGGCGAGCGGTGCCGGGACAACGGTGACACTCAGCGGTGCTCTCAAAGCCACGACTACCGCAGACGGTTCCGGTAACTACACTTTTGGCAGCCTCACTAGTGGCTCGTACACAATCACTGCCAGCAAAAGCGGAGTCACCTTCACGCCGCCCAGCCAGCAAGTGATGGTTAACGGAGCCCCGGTCACAGGCGTCAACTTCACCGCGTCGACGGGATCATCGAATACGTTTACCATTTCCGGAACTGTCAGCCCCGCAGTGGATGGATCTGGCGTGACGGTAACGCTCGGCGGCGCGGCCAACGCCACGACCACGACCACCGCCGGCAACTACAGTTTCACCGGCCTCGCCAATGGTTCCTACACCGTGACCGCAAGCAAGACTGGATTTACCTTCAGCCCTGCCAGTTCGCCGGTGACGGTGAACGGAGCCAACGTCACTGGAGTGGATTTCACCGCGTCGATCGGGCCACCACCCACCTACAGCATCTCGGGAACCATCACTCCGGCCGCGAACGGATCCGGAGCAACCGTAACACTCAGTGGTGCGAGCAGCGCCACCACCACCGCCAACAGTGCTGGCAACTACAGTTTCACCGGCCTGGCCAATGGTTCCTACACCGTGACCGCAAGCAAGACTGGATTTACCTTCAGCCCTGCCAGTTCGCCGGTGTCGGTGAACGGAGCCAACGTCACAGTGAACTTCACGGCTTCTGCCGTGCCGCCAACCACCTATAGCATTTCCGGCACCATCACTCCGGCCGCGAACGGATCCGGAGCAACCGTGAAGCTCAGTGGTGCAAGCAGCGCCACCACCACGGCCAACAATGCTGGCAACTACAGCTTCACCGGCCTCTCCAATGGTTCCTACACCGTGACGGCAAGCAAGACTGGATTCACCTTCAGCCCTGCCAGTTCGGCGGTGACGGTGAACGGAGCCAACGTCACTGGAGTGAACTTCACGGCTTCTGCCGTGCCGCCAACCACCTATAGCATCTCCGGCACCATCACTCCGGCCGCGAACGGATCCGGAGCAACCGTAACACTCGGCGGTGCAAGCAGCGCCACCACCACCGCCAACAGTGCCGGCAACTACAGCTTCACCGGCCTGGCCAATGGTTCTTACACCGTGACCGCAAGCAAGACTGGATTCACCTTCAGCCCTGCCAGTTCGCCGGTGTCGGTGAACGGAGCCAACGTCACTGGAGTGAACTTCACGGCTTCTGCCGTGCCGCCAACCACCTATAGCATCTCCGGCACCATCACTCCGGCCGCGAACGGATCCGGAGCAACCGTAACACTCGGCGGTGCAAGCAGCGCCACCACCACGGCCAACAATGCTGGCAACTACAGCTTCACCGGCCTCTCCAATGGTTCCTACACCGTGACGGCAAGCAAGACTGGATTCACCTTCAGCCCTGCCAGTTCGGCGGTGACGGTGAACGGAGCCAACGTCACTGGAGTGAACTTCACGGCTTCTGCCGTGCCGCCAACCACCTATAGCATCTCCGGCACCATCACTCCGGCCGCGAACGGATCCGGAGCAACCGTAACACTCGGCGGTGCAAGCAGCGCCACCACCACCGCCAACAGTGCCGGCAACTACAGCTTCACCGGCCTGGCCAATGGTTCTTACACCGTGACCGCAAGCAAGACTGGATTTACCTTCAGCCCTGCCAGTTCGCCGGTGTCGGTGAACGGAGCCAACGTCACTGGAGTAAACTTCACGGCTTCTGCCGTGCCGCCAACCACCTATAGCATTTCCGGCACCATCACTCCGGCCGCGAACGGATCCGGAGCAACCGTAACACTCGGCGGTGCGAGCAGCGCCACCACCACGGCCAACAATGCTGGCAACTACAGCTTCACTGGCCTGGCTAATGGTTCTTACACCGTGACCGCAAGCAAGACTGGATTCACCTTCAGCCCTGCCAGTTCGCCGGTGTCGGTGAACGGAGCCAACGTCACTGGAGTGAACTTCACGGCTTCTGCCGTGCCGCCAACCACCTATAGCATCTCCGGCACCATCACTCCGGCCGCGAACGGATCCGGAGCAACCGTGAAGCTCAGTGGTGCGAGCAGCGCCACCACTACTGCCAACAGTGCGGGCAACTACAGCTTCACCGGCCTGGCTAATGGTTCCTACACCGTGACGGCAAGCAAGACTGGATTTACCTTCAGCCCTGCCAGTTCGCCGGTAACGGTGAACGGAGCCAACGTCACTGGAGTGAACTTCACGGCTTCTGCCGTGCCGCCAACCACCTATAGCATCTCCGGCACCATCACTCCGGCCGCGAACGGATCCGGGGCAACGTTAACGCTCGGTGGCGCGAGCAGCGCGACCACCACGGTCAACAGCGCCGGCAACTACAGTTTTAACGGCCTCGCCAATGGTTCTTACACGGTGACAGGGCGCAAGAACGGGTTCAGCTTCAGTCCCGCCAGCCTGCCAGTAACAGTGCGCGGAGCCAACGTCACGGGAGCGAACCTGTCGGTGTATTCGGGGACTTCCGTCACCATCACTCCCGGAACAGCGATCCAGACCGTGGTCAACGCCAACCCCCCGGGCACAACGTTTGTGTTCGAACCAGGTCTGTATCGCCTGTCGAGTACGATCAGTCCCAAGACTGGGGACAGCTTCATCGGCCAGACAGCCTGCGCGCCGCCTGCAAGTTCCTGTCCAGCTATCCTGAGCGGTTCGAGGCTGATTGGGAGTTTGGCCGTATACGACGGAACGAACTACAAAGTGACGGGACAAACCCAGGAGGGGGCTCAGCAATACACAACTAAATGCGACCCCGGCCGGCTAGGCTGCTTCTATCCGGAGGACTTGTTCTTTGATGGTGTGCCATTGCAACATCTGTACTCAGCCACACTGCCGACCATCCTGACCGGCCAGTGGTGGTTTGACTACACCAATCACATTATTTACTTTCATGATAATCCGAGCGGCCACGTGGTAGAGACCAGCGTGGTGCCGACGGCGATCGGGGTTTTCTCCGGGCCCGGCCCCAACAACGTCAAGCTCCAGTATCTAACGATTGAAGAATTTGCTGCTCCCCTTCAACAAGGGGGTGTTGACCCAATGCCCGCCGGCGGTACGACTCCGGACGGGAGCCTGGATTGGGTGGTCGAGGACTGTGAGGTTCTCTTGAATCACGGACTCGGCGTGCACATAAATTACGGAATGCAAGTTCTCAATAATTACATCCACAACAACGGACAGATGGGAGTGGGAGGTGGGACGGCCTCGGCCACGTTGCAATCGGGCATCCTGGTTTCCGGCAACACCATTACCTATAACAATTACGCGAATGTGAATCCCAACTTCGGCGCAGGTGGAGTTAAGTTCGGCGACACCCTTGGCGCGGTCGTTCGTGGAAACACCATTACCAATAACGCCGGCGCTGGCATCCACTTTGATACATCCAGCCGCTCGCCCCTGGTCGACGGCAACACCGTAACCGATAACATCGGCGGGAGCGGCATCATCTACGAAGTCAGTCTTGCGTCGGCGCTGGTGCGCAATAACATCCTCCAGCGCAACGGCGCAACAGACGCCTTCGGCAACGGTCCAGCCTACAATCTGCAGAGCGCAGACAGCGTTGGAGTGGACGCGTACTGCAACCTAATCGAGGCAAACAATCTTACCGGTGAAAATGCGTTTATCGTGGGTGCGGCAGATCGTGGGAACAACCCGACATCGCCCTATGAGTACCTTACTTCGACGGGAAACTATTTCCATCACAACACTGTGATCTGGGATTCCGGTGCGGCCGGGAATGCCGGGTTTATGCAGAGTGATGCCGCGAACCAGCCGAATTTCTTTGCCAACAATACCCCACCCGATTACAACACGTACCACCAGTCGAGTCTTGCCGCGACCGATTTCCTATACGACAACGACGACAGCGGAGTCAATGCCCACAAAACATTTGCCGAATACCAATCCGCCGGGGCCGAGGCGAACGGCTCGGCAGACTCGAACTACAGCAGCGGGTTTCCGACGGTAGCGATTGCGTCTCCGGCCGACCAGTCGTCCGTCACGAATCCAGTTACAGTCGCAGCGACAGCGTCGGACCCCAGTGGCATCAGTAAAGTGGAATTTTACGTGGATTGGAGTCTGCAGGCGACAGTCAGCAGCAGTCCGTACAATTTCGATTGGAACGGCGCCACCACCGGGGCGCACACGGTCGCGGCCATGGCCTACAGCAACGCCGGAATTCGCAGTTGCTACGCGGTCACGCTGAATGAACAGTAACCAACGGGTACGCTGCAAGCGTCCGAGGCAGGACACTTCGAGAAGCAGCTTCGCCGCAGGTGACGAATAGGAAGGGACATCCTGAGCCGGAGCCCGGATGCCTGAGGCGAGTTTAGTGACGCGAGTTGATCGGGGTTAACAGAAAAACGTGCATAGGTCCGGCGTGGGACTCATCGTCCATGCTCGCTTCCCGGTCATGCGTGAGGTCGTGATGGACACTCCCCACGGCGAGAATCTGGCCCCGATTGTTGATGTGAAGTCCCTGGACTAAGAGTACATCGTGGGTCAGAGGAATTAGCGAATTGATGTCTTGCGATCCGCCGGCTTTACTCCACAGGAATGCACGGGGTCCAAACGAGGTCTCCGACGCGCCTACTACCTGTCCGGAGTCATTAATTCCCAGCGCCTCCGCGTAACCTTTCCCACCCAGCGAAACTACACTCTGCATTCCACCCTCCTCCGACCAGAAGAAAGGACGGCTTCCGGTTTTGAGAGTGCAAGATCCCACCACCTGGCCGGCATTGTTGATGCGCACCGCTTTACACGATTCGCTTCCCGCCAGTATTCCGAGATCGACCATACCCTCTCCGCTGGTCCAGAGAAAGGGATGAGTGCCCGATGGACCCTTCGACATCCCCACTACCTGCCCGGCGTTGTTGATGGCATAGGCCTCGCTGTAATTTCCTCCGGGAAGTGTGCCCAGGCTTTGCACTTCAAGTTTGGCGGACCAAATTACGGCGCGAACTCCGCTCTTCCCGCTCGAATATCCCACAACCTGCCCCGAGTTGTTGATCGCAAAAGCGCGGCTAGCTACATCTCCTGGTAACGGACTGAGTTCGCGCATTCCATCTTGAGCTTTCCACACAAATGCCCGGATATTCTGCTGCGTGTTGGAATCGCCGACCACGGTACCCGAGTCATTCACTCCAAAAGCTTCGCTGTAATCCCCTCCCTGGAAGGTGCCGAGATCACGCATTCCGGTGGGCGCGCTCCAAAGGAACGCGCGCGTGTCGCTTCCGTGAATCAAGCCCGAGCTACCCACGACGCGGGTCCCGGTGCTGTCCATGTGCCTTCCTACGCTGCTTCCATTCTGCCGTAGGGCTCCGAGCTCGACCACCGTGTAACCGTCGGCTGCTGCCGCCGCACTGCCGAGCGCGCACGGAATGGCTACCGCCAGAACCGTGACTAGCCGTCTGATCGAAAAATCTGATCTCATCTCATTCTCCCGGATCATTCTCCCGGACTATGAATCTTGTCCGCCCCGGACAGTTTTGTGTCATGCGAAAGCTCGGAACTCAATTCACGGTTTCCGCCAGGGCCGCCGACGTACTCGAGGTGTCATTCGTGTCACCGCTGTACACAGCTGTAATCGAATGCATTCCGCTGGGCAGCGCAATCGGCAGAACCGCGCTGCCACTGCTTACAGGCACGGTTCCAAGCACGGAGGAGGTGCTGTTCAATAAGTCGACGAATTGGACGCTGCCGGTTGCGGCGCTGGGCGAGACCGTCGCCGTGAAGGCGATGGTCTGCCCGGCCGTAGCCGGGTTGATGTTCGAGGCAACTGTTGTCGTTGTGTTGGCCTGCACGGTCAAGGTGGTCGTGCCTTTAATAGGACCCACGGCCGCAGAGATGGTTGCAGTGCCCTGAGCTGCGCCAGTGGCCAGCCCTTGCGAACCGCTCGTGTTACTGACGGCAGCAATCCCTGTTTTGTTGGAACTCCACGCCGCAGAGGCAGTCAGATTGTTGGTGCTGCCGTCGGTGTACGTGCCAGTCGCCGTGAATTGTTCTGTGCCGCCGACGGCTATCGAAGAACTGGCGGGAGTCACCGCAATACTGGAGAGCACAGCTATGCCATGCCCTGAAAGTGGCACCACCTGGGGGTTGCCGATGTTATCCGCAAAGCTGACGCTTGCCGACCGGGCGCCGGCCGCTTGCGGCGCGAACGTCACTCCGAGCGCGCAGTTGGCACCCGCGCTCAGCGCTGTTCCGCAGTTGTTGGTCTGAATCGCGAAGTCGCCGGGGTTCGTCCCACCGAGCGCGATGCCGGAGAAGCTTACCGTGGACGAGCTGACATTCGTCACCGTAAACGTCGCCTGGTTACTCGTCTTTGGAATGTTTTCATTGCCGAAAGACAGGTAGCCTGGGGAGAAACTGAGGGCAGGGCCGACCACACCAGTCCCCTGCAGGGTCACCACTTGGGGGCTGCCGCCTCCATCATCCGTAAAGCTGAGGGTCGCGGACCGCACGCCCGATGCTTGCGGTGTGAATGTTATCCCCAAGGCGCAGTTCCCATTCGCACCCACCGCCGCTCCGCAGGTGTTGGTCTGGATCGCGAAGTCGCTGGGGTTCGTCCCACCGACGGCGATACCGGAAAAGTTTACGGTGACGGTGCCCGGATTCGTCACAGTGAGTGTCACTGGGTTACTCGTGCCTGGAAGGTTTTCATTCCCGAAAGACAGGCTCCCCGGGGAGAAACTGAGTGCGCTGCCGGCTCCGCTCAAGCTGACCGTTGTCGGACTGCTGGGGTCGGAGTCGACTATGGTGAGCGTCCCGGCTTGAGTGCCCGGCGTGTTTGGCGTGAAGACCGAAGACACCTGGCAACTGCTTAGTCCGGGAATCGATGTCCCGCACGTGGAACTCGGTACGTACTGGCTGAATTCCGGGTTGGAGTAGCTGATACTGGTGACGGCGATCGGACCCGTACCCAGGTTGGTCAAGGTTACAGAAAGAGGTTTGCTGGTTGCGCCCAGCGGCTCGTTCCCCAGATTCAAACTGGAAACCGAGGCCTTCAATGCCTTGCCAACACCACTCAGGGCGACCGTTTGAGGACTGCTCGAGTCCGAATCACTAATCGTGAGGACTTCCTTGAATTGCGCTCCCGCCGTGGGTTTGAAGGCAACATTGATGGTGCAACTCCCGGGCGCAAGCTGACTGCCGCAGGTATTGCTGGTAACGACAAAGTCGGGGCCGGTGGTGATGGAGTTGATGGTAACTGCCGCCGTGCCAAGATTTGTCAGCTGCACCGGCTTCGAGAAGCTGGTGCTTCCCACAAAAGTTCCCGATACGAAGGGCGATAGCGCAGTCTGGGAAAGGCTGACTCCCGGTCCACTCTGGGCGAACGAAGAGTTATCTACCTGGATGATCGCGGCGACGGACGGGACCCCGCCGGCGAGCAGGAAGAGCATGTAAAAACCGGCAGGTGCCAGATTTGCACTCGGTGGGGCGGTGACATTAAGGCCGCCCGTTGCCTGGCTAAAACTGAGAGAACTGAAGCGCTGCTCCTGATTGAAAGTATGAGTCACCGCGCCCAGCCGGATCCAATTGACCTGGGTGATCGTGGCGGCATTCGGCGTTCCCACGAAGAAAGTCTGTCCCCCACCAATAGTTGCCGGGGCTGAAGTAATCGTCGGCTGCGGTCCCGCAAATAAGTACGGCGGTGAGAATATCTCTGCGCTATTCGGGTTGCAGCCCGCTGCTGTACATTGCCCACCCGCCGAAAGCACCTGGCCATTGGGCAAAAGCAGGGCCACCGAGTGGTATCCACGATAAGTGCTGAGGCTGGCCATCGTCGACCAGGTCCCGGTGGCTGGATTCCACAATTCGGCGGGGAACACGGGATTCGTTTGATCGTCGAAGGTTAATCCGCTCGTCCCTCCTGTCACTAGCACCGTCCCATCTGGGAGCACCGTCGCATTCGCCTGGCGCCGCGGATTGGCCATCGACCCGGTATAGCTCCAGGTGGGGTTGGGGACGTTCAGGTTGATGATTTCCGCGGTCGTCGTCGGCCCGACGCCTCCGCCTACGATCATAATCTGCCCGCTGTTGTACATCACCGAAGGTCCGTAGCCGCGATTCCCGAATTCCGAGACTGGACCGATCGTCCAGCTGCCTGTGCCATCGGTATTGAGGTATTCGGAGGTAGGACTCGGCCCAGCGAGAAAAAGCATGCCATTCGGCGCCAGAAACAGCTCCGGATAAAGCGGCAGGTCCAGCTGCGCGGTGGTCAAGTCGCGCCAAGTGCCGCTGGCGACCTGCCAGACTTGCGGCAATGCATCAACCCCCAACAGCGGGCTGATTTCGCCACCGGTTACCACCACATCTCCGTTGGGGAGCACCGTATTGGTCGGGTACCAACGACCAGCATTCATATCCGGCAGAGCCGTCCAATTCCCACTCACCGGGTCATAGAGACTGGCGTTCGCTAACCCTGTGCTTGTCGTGGAATCGCCTCCCGTGACCAACACCTGGCCGTTACCCATTACGGAATGTCCGCCACAGAAAATGTTGAAACCCGCCGGTGTGGCCGGAGTGTTGGTATTGGTTGCGGGGTTCCAGATCTGCGGTTCGTCGCCGTTGGCGAACGACGCCCACCACAAGACATTCCCGTTCGGCAACAGAACGGCATGTGTTGCATTAAGGGGCCAACTCATCAGTTGGGAGAATTGCCCGACCACGGCCGGATTCTGTGCGTTCACCCAGGAAGGCGCAACCGCCAGCGCCGCCAGAAGCAGGACACTCCAAAGTACGGTTAGCCTGGCAGAGCGCCCGGCTTCGCCAACGCATGGCCTCGATTCAGCTAAAATTACTCGCTGATTCTGGCGGCGGAATGACAGGCAATCGGACATAATGCCTTCCTCGGATTTCCGGAATCGTTCGGGGAATTGAAATCCGGTGGGGGTGGGAAATCACAATACCATAGCCCGCTTCAAAATGTCACGAATCACTCAGCTCAATCGGAGGCACATGTCCTCGTCGCGCGATCCCCAGCAAATGCTTTAGCCTTCGAATCTCTGCTCCTAACCGGTGGCCAAGGCGTGTTTGCGAGTGCAGAATGCGGCCCGCCAAGCTTCTTCGAAAGATATAACAGCAGTTGTGCAGTCGCACTTGAGACGCCCATTTTGCTTTGGCTTCGGTCCAGTGTCCCAAACAATCGAATTCGGAGAGACCGCGTGCCGTGCAATCCCGCAATACCGCACCAATGATCAAATGTCCAGGTCCGTATTGGCTGTACTTTTCGTCGTAAGCAACTTTTAGCGGATAATATCTCCCGCCGCAAGTGAAAGCGAAGTGGGCGGCGAGAACTGAATCTCCTTGCTGCAGGAAATAAAGAGATAAGTAGCCATACTGCGCGGCATACTTCGCGATCGAGTCATAGAACTGTCGTGTCTCCCGGTCACAGGCGATGGCCGTTCCTCTTTTGCCTTTCCATCCGCTCTGTTCCAGACCATAGAACAGCCGAAGAGCTTGTGGATCGGCGGCCTCGACCCGGTGCAAAGAAACACTTCCGGTCTTCTCCAGTTCCCGCCAAAAATGGCGCAGTCTGTACCTGAATCGGCTGCTAAGGGCAAATTGGGAAAAATCCTTGACCGGCTTGTTCCCGTCCAAAGGAATGTAGGGGCTCTGCGCACACTGGTGTTGGTAAGTGAGAAATCCATCTTCTCTGGCTCGGTTGATAAGACCCTGAGCCGGTCCCCCTGCAGGCACATTCACCAGCTCGACGACGTCCCAATCGTTTCGGCTCTTGAGTTCCTTCCATCCAGCTTGCAGGGCCTCTTCAACGCCCGGCCCTTGACCGTGGATGAAGTCAAATCGCGGAGTATGGTCCGCGGCGCTGCGGAGCTTCTTAGCGGGAAGGCCGCCTGCCCAAACCTTCTCCTCCAGGAGCGGCAGCACCGCCCTCAAGCGGTTCCCGTCGCGCACCGTAATCAACAATACGGGGCGCCTGCTGGCAAAAGCTCTTATCGAGGAGGCAATCCATTCGGGGCGGAAGAATGGCTGGTCGCACGCACCCTCCTTGCAAAGCTGGCGCCATTCATCCCCGATCCGATCCAGCAATTCGACGGTTCCACGCTCACTTTGCGCCGTTAGGCGCTGCGAACCCGGGTCAAGGCGGGCAGGGTCCGCAGAATTCATGTCGGAATCGTCAAGGGCTCTTATCTGCTCAGGCAGGGTGCTGCTCCTATCGAAAGATGACGAGGCTGGAATTGCGCAAAACTAACATTCGTCCTTAGACATTCTTAGACTGAGGGTCTGCATCACCGAAGCTCGAAGTTCTCTTAAGCCAGCATTCACGCCAGAAGTAAAAGCAGGCACGATCGCATCCGATGCCGCTTCCCTTGCAAAACGCGCCTTCCAGAATCACGGTATTTTCGAGCCGGCGTACGGTGCGCGGTTCATTTTCGAGACAGATCTTTTCGACCCTCTTCAACACCGGCAATCGCCGGCCGCAGTAACTCCACATTTCCGGCATGAACCCAAGATTCCGGTTTTTGCCGCTGGCGTCGAGAGTGCGGCGGATTTCTTCCTCAGACTTCACTTCGACAATTTCTCCGGGCTGCAGGCCCAGGACCTGGCTGTAGTCCTCGGTTCCTACGGGTTGCAGAACGGGCTGAGGTCCAGAAGATTTTCCGTTCAGGAACACCTTGGACCATGCTTTCCTGCCAGTGACAAGCAGTCCATGTTCCTTGAGGTTGCTGCGCAGTTGATGCAACATGGTCAACACGCGCGGGTAGCGCTTCGACGGACCAAGTAAGTCGCCGGTTTGGCAATAGGAATCGTCCACAAGTCCACCTTCTACAACATTCGCGTCAAAGTCAACTCGACTGTCGTACAGCCCGCGCCGGCTTTACCGCCGCAGAATGTCTTGGCCAAAACATCTCCAAACCTGGTCATTGTTCACTCAAGGTGACAGCGTAGCAGTTATGGATTCCCGCGTTGCTATAGGCCATTGCTGCTACGGTATGCGCCCCACTGGTCCCATTCGCCCAATTGAACTCGTATGGCGAACTTGTCACCGTCCCCTGCAGTTCCCAGTCGACATAGAATTCCACTTTCTTGATTCCGCTTCGGTCCGAGGCGGTAGCGGCAATTGTCACTGGATTTGTCACCGAGGACTGGTCTGCCGGAGACGTAATTACCACGGTGGGAAAGCCGCTTGTGTAATTCGAGTCAACAGTGCTGTGAACATCCGCACGCGACCCCTGATGGCTGGAAAAACCTTTCGGCCGGTTGCTGCGAGAGTTGTTGTTGTCATAGACAAAATGGGGGCCGGAAGGATCGGGCAGGTGATACGAGTTATAGTCTGGCGGCGGGTTCTTGGCGAAGAAGTCCGGCTGGTTTGCCGGATCGTTATGGCGGAATCCGACTTCTCCGTTGGCGCCCACGTCCCAGATCACCGTGTTGTGATGGAAATAGTTGCCGAAGCTAGCCCGATATTGGTTCGGCGGATAGTGGCTCGATCCCCGGTTGGCCGCGCCAATGCCCCACCCCCCAATGCCCTGCCCAGGCGGAACCTCCATCACGTTGCAGTAGGCCGTCACCCCTGAACTGGCCCGCACTGAGATCTGGTAGGTCCAATTATTGGCGTTCAAATGCGCACCGTTTCGCAGCACGATGTTGTTGCGGAAGATCGACGTCCCCGCACCAAGCTCCTGCTCCAGGCCGGCTGCATCCGAGTTGTCGGTGATGACGTTGCCGTCGACGAACTCGTTCTGGCTGTCCTCGTCAAAATGGATGCCGGCGCCCTCATTGTTGCGGATGACGTTGCCCCGCAGAACTACGCCACTCGTGGCTCCAACCTTGAAGCCCCCCGAGCCAAAGCCGGGATTGAAGTGAGCATAGTCGTTATGATCGATCGTGTTTCCCTGAATCAGAATGTGTGCATTGCCGGATTGACTCGCGGGTACGCCCCCGTCAATTCCCAACTGGCCGTTATCGTGAATGTAGTTGTTGAGAATGTGGATACCCCAGCCGACCCGCACCCCGAAACCATGGTTCAACCGGACCTCACAGTTCTCCACCTTCCAGTTTGCACCTTGATTCTGGGCGTTAGGGCCTTGCGCAACTCCGATCGCCCCCACCGGGTACATGCTCGCGAATTCTTCAACGGTCAGGTACTGAATGATGACGTTGTTGGCGGGTCCGCCGAAGGCGTTGTTGAGCACGCTGGTCTCGACCGTGTGGCCGGACGGGTCGTCGTGGAAGTAAATGACGTGATTCGCGTAATCGAACCACCACTCGCCCGCGCCGATCGTTGGCAGTGTGGATGAATCCAGGTGCCGGTAGGGCTTGCCGTCGAAGAACAAGTCCTCCGGATCGATGCATGCCAGCCAGCCCGGATCACAGTTCCCGGTCGTGACGCCCCGCGGGCCCTGCTGCGTCTGCTTGGCGACCGCATAATTGGTGCCGTCAAACGTGGCCGAGGGACCAATCACGACGCCGCCAGTAATAACGACCGGACAGGCGGTCTTCGGCGGAGCGCACTGGGTCTGGCCCACGAACTGGTCGTTGTCCTTGGGCAGGATGGACTGGGACAAACGGTAAGTGCCTGGAGTAAAAATGAAGGTCGTGCCCCCCGGCTTAGAACTGACTATCCGGGGCACGTTGTCGGTGGGATGCAAGGTAACCTGTGCCCAGCTAACCAAACTGAGCAGCAGAAATGCGATCGTCAGACGGGGGATCATTAGACGTAACCTGCCTATACCATTCTCGCCCGCCCCATCCGCATAGTAGCACAGCCGTCTCACGAGCCAGGTTTGCGCTCCGGATCAGTTGGGAATCGGACCTGAGGGAGGGGTGCACCAGCGCCCGAGCCAGCATGTACTACTGTAATCTACCCAGTCCAGCCCGCATGTAAGACACTCGCCCCATTGCAATACTTTTGTAAACTGGTCAGTCGAATCGCCTTATGCCATGCCGTCTGAGTCGACTGCCGCTAATTCCGAAACGGAGACTCCCCCAATATGTTCTCTTCGCGTATTCGGTGCAATAGATCTATCAGACGCTTTGCCATGTTGGCCGCAGTCGCTTTTTGTGGTTCAGGTTTGGCTACGGCGGGCGTCGTCGACATTCATCCTGGTGCAGACATCCCTAGCGTGGTCAGCGCCTCTCCGGCCGGCACAACCTTTAACATCTTCGCCGGAACCTATCGCCTCGAAGGCCCAATCGAGGCCAAGACCGGGGATGTGTTTACGGGTCAGAAAGTGTGCGCGCCCCCCTCAACGCCGTGCCCAGTCATTATCAGCGGTTCCAGAATAATCGGGCCCTCGGCCACGTTCGACGGAAAGAACTACAAGGTGACGGGCCAAACTCAACAGGGTGCGACCGACGGTGTCATAGCCTCGAAGTGCCAGCCGAGCTGGACCGCCTGCATGTACCCGGAAGATTTGTTCTTTGATGAGGTGCCCCTGCAGCGCCTGAGTGCAACTTCACTGCCGACGATCGCAAGCGGGCAGTGGTGGTTCGATTATGCGAACGACACTATTTACTTCCATGATAACCCGGCCGGACACGTCGTTGAAACCAGCGTAGTCCCTAACGCGTTCGCCGGAGACGGCAACAACGTCATCATCAAGGAACTCACGATTAAGGAATTTGCTTCGCCGGCTGGGACTCCCGGCACGATTGGGATGCCCGGAAACTCCTCCCTCACCCAGGGAATCAATTGGACCATCAAAAATTGCGAAATTCTGCTGAACCATGGCATGGGAATACGCGTCGCCCTGGGGATGCAGATTCTCAACAATTACATTCACAATAACGGTCAGCTGGGAATCGGTGGCGGCCTGGCGACGAACTCAACCACCCGGTCGACTCCGTCTGGAATCGTGATTGCTGGTAACGTAATCACCTACAACAACTACGCTCATTTCCTTCCTCAATTCGGGTCCGGAGGAATCAAGATCTGTGCTACCAAAGGCGTCGTAATTCGCAGCAACACGATCACCAACAACGACGGAGCCGGCATCCATTTCGACATGAGTGACGAATCCCCCCTGATTGACGGCAACACGGTGACGGACAACACGGGAGGGGGCGGGGTTGAGTACGAAGTCAGCCTATCCTCGGCGACGGTTCGTAACAACATCTCGGTGAGAAACGGGGCTGAGTTGCCCACGGAATCAGGATCCAACGCAAACGTGGCCAGCTATGCTTCGACGGGAGTCGAGGCCTACTGCAACGTGTTAGGTATGCCCAATGTTGCCCACGCGCAAGGATTCCTTTTGATCGGGAGCAACCGGGGGTACAACCCATATCCTCCGGGCCAATACCTTACGGCGACGGGGAACACCTTCCACCACAACACGATAATCTGGGATCCTAGCGCCACCGCAATCGTTGGTTACCAACAAGCGGATGCGGCAAATCAGCCGAATTTCTTTGCCGACAATACGCCGCCCGACTTCAATATGTACCATATCCCTAACCTGTCGACGGCCAATTTTATCTACGATAACAATAATAGCCAGAAGAACTCGCGGAAGACGTTTGCCCAGTACCAGGCGGCTGGGGCGGATGTTCATGGCACAGTGGATACGAAGTACGCAAACGGCTATCCCACCGTGACGATTACGTCTCCGGCCGACGAGGCATCGATCGGGAACTCAGTCACGATTGCGGCGTCAGCGTCGGATCCGAGCGGAATCGAGAAGGTGGAGTTCTACGTGGACTGGAGCTTGCGAACCACAGTTACCAGCGGCCCGTACAGTTTTGATTGGACCAATGCCGCGCAAGGATCTCACACCGTGGCTGCCATGGCCTACAGCAAGGCTGGAATCGGCGCTTGCTTTGCGGTTACATTAAACAAACAGTAGCCCGCGCCGACAGGTTGAGAGGATTAGTTCGGAAGGAATGCAACCGTGCTGGAGCAATACACGCCCAGTGGAGAAGCCGTATACCAACTGGCCTGATGAGTGCCCGCAGTGGCCGACGCGCTCGTGATATGCGCCCACCCGTTTCCGAAGGTGGTGAAATCGTCGGTGAATTCGTTGCCGCTACTGATTGCAGCGAAGCTGGCGCTGTTGGCCAACAGGGTCGACACGATAAAGTCGCCGGCCTGCGTGGCGGTAACCGCCGCTCCGGGTGTGTTATTGAGAGTTACGCTTCCACTGGAAGTGCTGGTTGCGTCGGGGGCCAGTCCGGAAATTCCTGACACCTCCCAAACCGTGATCTGAACACTCGTCGGCGAACCCGCAAACGCGGGTGTTACAACCGTAGCCCCCGGCCTCGAAGTCACTGCATACCAGATTTCCGATGACCACGTGCTTGTGGTAGCTCTCGCCCCGGCAGAGACGTAAGTGTTGCTGCCACCGGTGGCGTTGTCTGAAACGCCGGTGACCGACGTCTTCCCGTTGAACATCACGGCCACGGCGATCAAATGCCCGGTTCCGGTTGCCGGAATCGTCAGGTTCGTGATCGGATTCCCACCTTTCGATGTTTTCTTTACCACCGACCAAGAGGTCGCCGCTTTCGTGCAGGAGGGAAAGGTGAAGGAGGCGATTCGAGTAGCCCAGTGTGGACTCGCGGCCGTCGGATGATATTGCGTCGTATACCAGAAGGTGCAGTCGTTGGTGGGGTCGATCGCCATCCCGCTGTAGTCGCCCCAACGGAAGGTATTGGTCTGCGAAGTATGTGGGACGCTTGCCGAGGACAACACATCGACCTCGCTCCCCATCTGACCCAAAGGATCCGTGGGCACGCGGCCCGTGTATCGAATCGAGGGACTCAGGGTGCCGCTCGAGACGCTGTACCCCAAGCCGATGTCTCCTACCTTGTCCATGGCGATGCTGCCCATCCAGCGATAGCTGGAATCCGGCGCATACGTCCCTTGCTGATACTCCGCAAAACCTGTTCCGGAGTTTCGCAGTTCGTACCAACGGATGCCGGTTTGGTTGCCGTTAGTCCCGGTGGCGACCGTGTGGTTGGCGACGAGCGACTGGTACGCTCCGAAGTTCCGGTAGGCCAGGCGGTACATCAGGCGGTCGCCATAGGAATCGAGCATCTGCCCGGTTCCCGACTGCGGGACGCACGCCCCGGTCGTGTAGTTGAGTTCTAAGATGGTTTCCCCGCACGACTCGGTAAACGCGGCCACCGGAATGTTCGTCGGGCCGGTGAACGTGGACTTGCTGGGGGTTGCCCAATTCACGTGAAACTGCCAGAGGTCGAGAGATTGATCGTTAACGTCGATGTTGAGAAAGAACTCCGGCGAGCCTGAGGGAGGGGCGGTGGTCCCGTCCAAGTCGCCGGGCAGCAGACCGCCGTAAGTGGTGCTGATGTTCGTAAAACACTGCATGGTGGACGCAGTACCCGCCAGCATGGCGGTGCGGTTTAACGCACACGCGGCCGCGCCCACAAACACGAGATCGTTGCCCTGGTTGTACGTCAAATAGTAAGCATCCGGCCACACCGCCAACTTGGGGTAGTCCGGCATCCGGTTATGGGGCACTGGAAAATCGTAGAGATTCCATCCCCCATTGGTAGCGTCCGATGTAGTGGAGACGGCCACACACAGTTGATCAGGATTTTCGAAAACCGGCATCAGCACTACCCAGCGGTTCGCCAACTTGTCAAACTGGACAATTTCGTCCAGGTTCGTGTTGCTGGAACACGGAGCTCCCAACGCTTGCCACAGGGTATTCCCGTCGGCCGGCCCATAGGCCACGCTGCCGTTCGACTTGTTGAATACTACAAAGGATTCGTTCACAAACTGGACGAATTGCGTTGGTCCCACGGCGCCGTTGGTATCGGGAACAATCGCTTGTTCGCTGTAACCGGGAAAACCGTACCCCATGCCGAGAAGGTTGAGTCCCGCATTCGTGGAAAGCGTGGCGAGGGCAGGGTTCTGGATTGTATCCTGCGATTCCTGAAGGACTGAATCCTGGACCGGGTTGGTGCCGCGTGGCTCGTGTAGCGGCATTCGGTCATCGTCGTCGGAAAGCAAACTTATCCCTTCCGACGGCGGAGCAATGGGCACGACCTGACTGAGCGGAGGGGCAAATGCATGCTTGCTCGACTGCACTACGAAGACTTTGGACTGGCTTTGGGCCCAACCGAAGGACGCCGCTGTCAGGAACACAACCAAGGCCCCAAGAACCCGCCACCCGAACCGGACATTTCTCATTTTGTATTCCCTGGGCTCTTTTCCTGGTGACAGACGAATCAGAAAATCGACAACTCGCTCAGCACAACTTGGCCTTCGCCTAAGCGCGGGGCGTGTTCCCGTCTCGCCCGGTTAAAAGCGATTTACTGAGCGGAAAGGAATGCCACCGTGCTGGAACAATAGACGCCCACAGGAGAAGCCGTATACCAACTAGCCTGATGAGTGCCCGCGGCAGCGGAAGTGTTCGTGATGTGCGCCCACCCGTTTCCGAAGGTTGTGAAATCGTCGGTGAATTCGTTGCCGCTGGTAATGCTGGTGAAGTCGGCAGTGTTGGCCAATAGCGCGGAGACTATAAAGTCACCCACCTGCGTGGTCGTGACTGCGGCTCCGGGGGTGTTATTGGCAGTCACGCTTCCGCTGGAAGTGTGGGTTACGTCAGGGGCCGAGTGTGACATTCCCGCGACCTCCCAAACCGTGATCTGCACACTGCCGGGCGAACCGGCGAACGCCGGGGTGACGACGGTAGCCCCCGAGTTCGCATTCACTGCGTACCAGATTTCCATTGACCACGTGCTGGTCGTGGATCTCGCGCCGGCGGAAACATAAGTGTTGCCGGCATTGTCAGTAACGCCGGTGACCGATGTCTTCCCATTGAACGCCATGGCCACGACAAGCAAATGACCGCTCGCGGTTGCGGGAATCGTGAGGCTCGTGATCGGATTCCCGCCTTTCGATGTTTCGTTAACCAGGGCCCAATAGGTGTTCGGTGTGAACGTAGCCGTCGGGCTCAGACTACTGTTCATAACCAAGCCGCAAGGATTGCCCCCGCTGCACGGCCCGCTCCATCCCGAAAAGCTCCAGCCACTCGCGGCCGTGCCGGTCAGGCTAACCGCACTGCCACTCGCGTAAACCGCGCTACAGGTTCCACTGCCGTTGGTGCAGTTGATCTCACCGTCGGCGCTGGTCACGGTTCCCTGCCCTGCTTCGTTCACCGTGAGCGTGTAGGTGGGCGCACTGAACGTAGCCGTCGCGCTCAGATTGCTGTTCATCACCAGGCTGCAAGGATTGCCCCCGCTACAGGCCCCGCTCCATCCAGAGAACGTCGAGCCGCTCCCCGCCGTGGCGGTCAGCGCAACTGAACTGCCACTCGCGTAAACCGCGCTGCACGTGCCGCTTCCATTGGTGCAGTTGATGTCGCCGTCGGCGCTGGTTATGGTTCCCAGTCCTACCTCATTCGCCGTAAGCGTGTAGCTCTGGGTACAGGACGGAAAACTGAACGATGCGATACGAGTGCCCCAATGGGAACTGCTGCTTGTCGGATGATATTCGGTTGTGTACCAGAAGGTGCAGTCGTCGGTCGAGTCAATTACCATGCTACTGTAGTCGCCCCAACGGAAAGTATTGGTCTGCGAAGCCGTGGAAACGCCCGCCAAAGACAAAACATCGATCTCGCTTTCCATGGTACCCAAGGAGTCGCTGGGCACGCGGCCGGTATAGCGAATCGAAGGACTCATGGCGCTGCTGGAGACGCTGTAGCCCAGCGCGATGTCACCAGCCTTGTCCATGGCAATGCTGCCCATCCAGCGATAGCTGGAATCCGGCGCATACGTCCCCTGTTGATAGAGTCCGAAACCTGCGCCCGTGTTTTCCAGTTCATACCAGCGGAGCCCGGTTTGAGCACTGCCCGTCCCGATGGCAACCGTATGGTTGGCGAGCAGAGCCTGGTAACTTCCGAAGTTCCGGTAGGCCAGCCGGTACATCAGACGGTCTCCGTAGGAGTCGAGTTCTTGACTGGTTCCCTTCTGCGGAATGCAAGCCCCCGTCGTATAGTTGAGCTCCACGGCGGTCTCTCCGCAAGGCTCGATGAACGCCGCAACCGGGATGTTCGTTGGGCCCGTGAATGTGGAATTCGCTGGAGTGGTCCAATTCACGTGAAACTGCCAGAGATCCAGAGATTGGTCGTTCCCGTCAAAATTGAGAAAGTATTCGGGAGAGCCCGTGGGGGGCGCGGTCGTCCCGTCCAAGTCCCCCGGCAGCAGCGATCCGTACGAAGCGCCGGTGTTCGAGAAACACTGCATGGTGGCAGCACCGCCTGTCAGCATGGTAGTGCGGTTTAACGCACAAGCCTCCGCACCCTGATACACGCCGTTCCAGCCTTCGTTATAACTAATGTAGTAGCCATCCTGCCAAACCGCCAACTTGGGATAGTCCGGCGTTAACCTGCACCCGCACAATGGGCTTATGGGCAATTGGAACGCGTAGAGATTCCATCCCCCATTGGTCGCGTCGGATGTGGTGGACACGGCAACACACAGTTGGTCGGGGCTCTCGAAGACTGGCATCATCATCACCCAAACCTTTGCCAGCTTGTCGAATTGGACAATTTCGTCAAGGTTTGTGTTGGCGGAGCAGGGTGCTCCCAGAGCTTGCCACAAGGTATTTCCGTTGGCCGGGCCATAGGCGACACTGCCGTTGGACTTGTTGAAGACGACAAAAGACTCGTTCACAAACTGGACAAACTGCGTCGGTCCCACGGCTCCGTTAGTGTCAGGAACGATGGCTTGTTCGCTGTAACCAGAAAAGCCGTAGCCCATACCGAGAATGTTGAGGCCAGTATTTGTGGGGAGCGTAGCGAGAGCGGCGCTCACGGTGGTGTCGTGCGATTCCTGAAGGAGTGGATCCTGCACCGAACCGGTGGCGTGCGGCGCATGCATCGCCAACCGTTCGTCGTCGTTATCGTCAGAGAGTGAACCGAAACGGCCGGATGGCGGAGGAATGGGCACAAGCTGACTAAGCGGGGGGGCAAACGCATGCTTTGTGGCCTTCACCACGACAGCCCTCGATTGGCTTTGTGCCCAACCGAAGCAAGCTGTAAAGAACACGACCAAGACCCAAAGACCCGACCGCCAGACTCGGACATTTCTCATGTTGTCTTTAACAGGACCTTTTTCTTCAGGATGGATAATCAGAGAATTAAAACGAAATCAAGACCGCGAGGGCGATTAACAGAAAGGAGTTTCCGGCTTGAATTAGCCGCTAAACCTGCACGGCGCAGTTCATTCGGATGGATTCCATGGCGGCGAACGTGGCACGAGAGGTTGCCACCAAGGAGTCGATGCCAATGGGCGAACCGCTCCCGGATTCAAAACCTTCAATTAAAGCTTTCATCTCGGCAGCGTGGCCTTTATCTCCCGAGAACGACGTGCTCGATTTTTTTCGTCCGACCGCACATTCGAGCTTCTTGAAGTTCCACATGCGCGCCGTCTTTGCGTCTCCGAACACTTCCAGGTACTCCTTCTCGATGGCGTTGGCGCCGTTGGCCAGGTAGTGAATCGTGCCCACCGAGCCATCCGCGAATGTGATCGAGATCAGAACGTTGTCGTTGTTATAGCGGCGCGCACTGTCGGTGGGCGCCACGGTGTAAACGCTGGTGGGCGGGGCGCCACAAAGGAATTGCATTACGTCGATGAAGTGGCCGCCTTCGCCGATAAAGCGTCCGCCCTGATCTGGATGCTGCATCCAGTGGGTAAGTGGAGTCAAGCCGGCGTTGACTCGGTAGTGCATGGCCAGCGGCTCGGTCCGTCCCGCAAACAATTGCTGGATGGCGCGGATAGGTTCGGAAAAGCGCCGGTTGTAGCCGACCATCAAAAGCGGCGCAGTTCCTGCCTGTTCGGCCTCCGCGTAAGCACCCAGAATTTCTTCGAGCTCTTCGTTGTTCAGGGCCAGGGGTTTTTCGACGAACACGCTCTTTCCTGCGCGCAGAGCCTCGGTCACATAGCGTGCATGCGAGTCATGACGCGATGTGACGAAAACCAGATTCACATCCTTGTCGTGAACGATCTCGCTGGCGTCGGTGGCGCAAAACTCGAACTTGTACTTTTCCGCCGTAGTCTTGGCATTCACCGGCTTGCTGGTAGCAAGACCCCGCAGGCGCGGAGCAAGTTTGAGCAGCGGCGGCATCAGCACCGATTGCGTGAAATTACCGGCTCCGATAAATCCGAGAACCGCGCGCCTTCCAGAGGCCATCCGCTCCGAAGTGTGCAAGTCGATGCGCCGTGGACCTGCATTCTGGTCCGTTGCATCGGAGTACTGAATCAAAATGCCGAGATAGCTTTCCTGTACCTTGCCGGTAATGATGTCGTACGCGCGGAGGCTTTGTTCGACTGGAATTTTGTGCGTAATCAGCGCCCCGACGTTGAACTTCCGCTGCGCCATCATGTCCAGGGCCGCTTCCATGTTGCGGTTTTCCGTCCAGCGGACAAATCCGAGGGGATAATCCTGACCACGCTCCTCATAGTCAGGATCATAGCGGCCCGGCCCGTAAGAGCAGGAAATGCGGAAGTTAATCTCCTTCTCATAGAACGGAGTGCGCGGAATGTTCATGCCGACCGCGCCGACAACCACTACCGTGCCTCGCTTGCGGGCACATTGAATGGCCAATTCCACCGGCTCGTCGGAAGTGGTGGCCGCGGTGATGACCACGGCATCGGCTCCATAACCGCGGGTAAAGCTCTGCACCTCGATGACCGCATCGTGGTTGCTGATCACGCAGCGATCGCATCCCAGCTTTAGGGCCAGGTCGAAGTTTTTAGGAGCCACATCCATCCCGATCACGCGGCATCCGCTGGCCTTCAGCAACTGAACCGTCATCAGGCCGATCAATCCCAAACCAATGACGACCACTTGTTCTCCGACGCGTACGTCAGCCTGGCGCACGCCCTGCATAGCGATAGCGGAAACGGTCGTGAACGCAGCTTCATCGAACCCGACTTCGTCCGGCACCTTGACCACCAGGTTGCGGGGAACGGAAACGATCTCGGCGTGCGAAGCGTAGCCGACTCCGGCGCAGGCGACGCGGTCGCCGACCTTGATGTCATCGACTGCGGATTCAATGACAACGCCAGCCGAGCTATAACCCAGCTCCTTGAAGTTGTCGAGGCGATCACGGACCTTCTTGTACGTCGCCATCAGACCTTCGCGGTTGTAGTTGTCGAGCACCTGGCGAACCAGATCGGGCCGGGAGCGCGCCTTCTGCAGCATCGAGGCCTGTGCTGTTTCCACCGACGTCCTTTCCGTCCCGGCACTGATCAGCGAGAATACGTTACGGACAAGAACGCAGCCGGAGCGAAGTTTAGGCGCGGGCATTTCATCGACGGTAATCTCGCCGGTTTTCTGATATTGGATTATCTGCAGCAATGGACGAATCCTTTCAAGCGCCTTTCAGTCAAGCGAGTTTCAGCGGTTCGACGGTTCGTTAATTCTGAAAAAAGGTGCGGAACCAAATCTCGTTCGTCAGCAAAGTCCAGATCTGGTAGGAATTGTCCTCAAGTCCGCTTTTGTCGCGCGCGATCAGGCCGGCGACGTAGGCCGGATCGTACAGCCCTCGATTGCGCAGAGATTGCTCGGAAAGCAGATCGCCGACCATGGTCGCAAGCGGTCCCCGGACCCAGGAGCGCAACGGCGAAGCGAAGGGAGCCTTCGGCCGGTAGATGATGTTATCCGGCAGATACTTCTGGGCCACTTTCTTCAGCAGATATTTCTGCGTTGCTCCATGGATGCGCTCCCGTGGCAGAACCGAGAACATGAACTCGACGATGCGGTGGTCGATCAACGGCGGGCGGCTTTCGATGCTGGCCGCCATGGATGCCTTGTCGGAATACGTCAGATTGTGCTCTGGCAGAAAAACCAGCGTGTCATTCAGGCACATCTGCGTGAGATACGACAGGCCATTGCCGTTGAAGCGCGGAGCTTGCGATTGATAAAAGTGCGAGTCGTAGTACGACATCCGGCTGGCAAACATCTGCGAGAATTGGTTCGGTGCAACCGACAGATCAGACATCAGGTAGCGCACGTCGCGCGGGGCCGACGCAAAGGAAAGAAACCGCTTGCCCCAGCGAATCTGCTTCAGTCCGCGCGTCGAAGTAGCAACAGGAATCCGGTCAGCCGCGTATTGCACCATGCGCCGGACCGCTCCGGGCACGATGGCCTGGTAGCTCTCCGCCGTCAAACAAGCCAGTTGCTTGCGATAGCCGCCGAAAACTTCGTCGCCGCCCATGCCGTTCAGCAGCACCACAATGCCCAGGTCGCGTGCCGCCTGCGAGATGAGGTAAGTGTTAATGGCCGCAGGATCGGACAACGGTTCATCCAGGTGCCACACCATTTTGGGCAGCAGGTCTTCGATCTGCGGCTGAATTTCCAGCTCGTGATAGGTGAATCCAAACTGCTTCGCGACCTGCCGGGCATATACCTCGTCCGGCGTCATCTGTTCGAACTTCTGATCTTCGGCGGAAAACTTGATGGTAAAGGCATGCACCATCTGCTCGGTGTTAACCCGCATGAGCGCGCTGACGATCGAGGAATCGAGCCCTCCGCTGAGGAACACGCCGACCGGAACGTCTGCCCTCATCTGTAGGCGGACCGCGTCCGAGAGCAAGCCATCGAGTTGTTCGATCAAATCCGCTTCGCTGGCGGCCTGCTCAGACGGGTGCAAGCTCCAATACTCGCGCACGGCGAGCTTGCCGTCCTGCAGGGTCATGCAATGCCCCGCGGGCAGTTTCAGAATGTTTTGAAATCCTGTCCAGGGCGAGACCTGGAACCGCGCCGGCGTGTGCAGCGCGTTCAAATCGGGTTCCTTAGGCGCCAGCGTCGAATTCAGAATCGCTTTGATCTCGGAGGAGAAAACCAGGCAGCCGTTTTTGAAGTAGTAGTAGAACGGCTTAATTCCCAGACGGTCCCGTGCGGCAAACAGCTTCCGCTTGCGCGTATCATAAATCGCGAATGCAAACATGCCGTTGAGCTTCTGCAGGCAGTCTTCGCCCCAGGTTTGATAGGCGTACAGAAGAATTTCCGTATCGCTGTGCGACCGGAAGCGCACGCCCTTCGCGGCGAGTTCCTCTCCGAGTTCCTTATAGTTGTAAATCTCTCCGTTAAAGACGATCCACAGGTCGCCCGTTTCGTTGGACATCGGCTGATGACCAGCGGCCGTGAGATCGATAATCGACAAGCGCCGGAAGGCCAACCCAGACGAGGAGTCGGCAAACCACTCCAATCCGGAATCGTCGGGCCCGCGATGAACGATAACATCGCTCATGCGCCCGAGAAGTTCGGCGTTGCCCCCGTTAATGATTCCTGCGATTCCGCACATAAGAAGAAGTGTAGTTCCCTAAATCGTCGATCCTAGAGCACCGTGCCGCTGTCAGCTCTGGAGGTTAAAGCCTTGGCATAAGGTTGTCCGTTCAGCAGGTAACGGTAAGTTGCAATCAGATGCTTCTCGGAATTTTCCCACGCCAGATCTTTGCGGAAGCGAGCGCGCGCGAACGTCGACATGCTCTGTCTGCGCTCAAAGTCGAGCAGCAACTCCCGGATCGCGCGCCCCAGCGCGGCATCGTCATTTCCTTCGACATAAACGGCCGCTGATTCGGCGGTGCGGCGGTGTTCGACCAGGTCAAATGCCACAATCGGCCGGCCGAATGCCATGTACTCGATCATCTTGTTCATGGTGGACATGTTGCTCCACTCGGTAAAGGGGTCGGGATCGACACATAGGTCAGCGGTGGATAAGTAATCCCACAACTGCTGATCTGGAATTCGGCCCGTGAAATGGACGACCGGTCCCAGGCCCATTTCCTCGGCCATGGCTTTCATGCGCGGTTGATCGGGTCCGCCGCCGCAGAAAGCAAATAGCGTGTCGTCCGGAGCGATGCTGCGGTAGGTTTGCACCGCGCGCAGCAAGTGAGAAACGCCGTCCTGCTCGCACATTTCGCCGAGGTACATGACCATGTGCTGGTGTCCGCGTTTCAGTTCGGGGCACGGGGAATGAATGTCGGCCCACTCGCCTCGGGGGCCGCTGCGCACCACGGTGACGTTGGCCTCGGCGATGCCCCCTCGCTTCAGCGCAATTTCCTTGTGCGACTCGTTGACTGCGATGACCATGTCGGCTGACCTTAGCGTCATCCGTTCCAGCATCACCAGGCCGTGATAGAGCATGCCCGTGCGATTGCGCCCTTTGGCCACATACATTTCCGGGCATAGGTCGTGATGATCGAAAACAAACTTCACTCCCAAGGGCCTGAACAGCAACGCCAGCGCGAAAAAAGTGTCAGGCGGATTGCAGGCATGAATCGCATGAAACGGCCGGTGCGCGTAGGCTTTCAGCGCCAGCCACAGAGAGGCCAGCCAGCAATATACAAACTCGACGAAATAGCCGACCACCCCTTTGTTGGCCTCATAAATCAGCGGGTAGCGGTAGATATCAATGTCATCGAGCCGCTCATACCCAGCGGTGCATGATCCCTTCTTCGGGCAGATGACGGCCACGCCAAAGCCGTGACGGCGCAGACTCGTAGCTTCCTGCCATACACGCCGGTCAAATGGCACGGGCAGGTTCTGCACGATGATCAGGATGTTGCGATTAGTTTGCATTTGCAGAGACCATCTTGCCCTTGGACGTAGAACTTTGCGTTTCGGTTTCGTATGCAGCCAGGTCGATGACGGAGGCGCGCGTGTTCTCCAGCAACTCATCCACTCCGTCGAAATGATGCCCGACAATCAGCAGCTCGGCATCGCCTAATTTATCGAGCGAAGGAACCAGCAGGCGGGATAGGTGAGGGATGACGCCATCGATGTATTGCTTGTTTGCGCCGGTCAACCGCGCCGCGATTACGTTCGGATCGTAGATGCTCAATTCATAACCCTTACCGAGAAGTCGCTCGGCTAGTTCGACAAATGGACTCTCCCGCAAGTCATCCGTGTTCGACTTGAAGCTGAGACCGATGAGGCCGAGGCGCTTCTTCCCCGTAGCACGGATTTTCTGAAACGCCCGCTCGATGACCTGTTCGTTGCTCGACAATATGCCCGCAATGAGCGGTAGGTTCAGGTCAAGCGATTTGCCAGCGTGGAGGATGGCGCGCACGTCCTTGGGCAGGCACGAACCGCCAAACGCGAAGCCAGGCATAAGATAACGGCGCGAGATGTTCAGCTTGGTGTCACTGCAGAAGACGTTCATTACCGACTCTGCGTCCACTTCACCTTGCTGACAGACCGCTGCGATTTCATTGGCGAAGGCGACCTTCAGGGAATGGAACGCGTTACTCGCGTATTTCACCATCAGTGCCGCTTTTGGCTCAAGCACGAAGATGGGAGCCGCTTGTTCGGAATAGAGCGAACGCAGTTTGCTCTCGGCCGCCTCGGTTTCCGTCCCGATGATCGTGAATGGCGGCTCCTCGAAATCGTGGATGGCCGTGCCTTCCCTGAGGAATTCCGGATTGGCGCACAACTCGACTAGTCCGGGGGCAGTCGCCTCGAATATGGTGCGGCAGTCATCGAAAATGGAGGGCAACACGCTGCTGCGGATTACCACAATCTGCTTCCTGTCGAGTTTCGCGAGAGCCAGGGCAATCTGATCACAGGCGCGAAACAGATGAGCCGGATCAATCTGCCCATTAGGCCGGCTCGGCGTGGCTACCGCGACAAAGCACAGCTCAGTTTCACGCAATGCTTCTTCGATGTCGACGGTGGCGCGCAGCAATCCGGCTTGCCGTCCTTGTGCAATCTTCTCCGCGAGACCATTCTCCACAATCGGAGAACGGCCTTCGTCGATGATGCGAACTTTATCGGCGTTAATGTCGACGCCCCAGACGTGGTGACCCGTGCCGGCCATACAAGCGGCCGAGACTGTGCCCACGTAACCGAGACCGACGATGCTGATATTCATGAATTAACCCTCAGATGAGTGCGGATTGTGTTCGAGCCATCGATTTCCACGCGAATGCGCAGCGTGGCGATGGGCTGTTTCTGATTGAACCGGCGCGAACGCCAGCCCAGTTTCGGATTTTCGGAGCCTTTGATGATCTCCCAGCGGGCATTGCGATCCGGCGAGGAGAACACAATACGTCGTTGACGCCAGGCTACCTCAGCCTCGCCATCGCTTACGCGAACGACATTGGCGTCTTCATGCATGTGGAAAAACAACTCAACTTCGTGCCTCCCAGTACATCGAAAGCTATCTTCAATGGAGACATTCCCGGTCGCACGATCAAAACCGACAGTACGACGATGGCTCACGGGATCGGGCAAATGCAAGTAACCATCGTGTTCCGCCTCGATCGTTACCAGCCCGGCGCCGTCTTCGAACCGCAGCATCCGCGCATTTGCTTTGGAACTCCACAGAAACCGGCCGGCCATCTCTGACTGGTTGCGCAGGTCGACGCAGGCAGTATTGTGCGCCGCCGTGCTGCGGAAATAAGTGCGCCACTCAGGATGAGAGTGGTAGGCGTAGGTGCCGGCATCGACCAGAAAGTATTCATTGTCAATTGACAGCCACAGCGACAACGCATCCGCATGACCGTGCGCGGCCGTACTGCCCAGCCCCAGCGGGCCAAAATCCATCAACAGACCTACGCTGCCGTCGCGCGTGCGTACGCAAGCGAGACCGGCGTCAGGAAACAGTTCGCGCGGCGTGGCGGGAACGGGCTTAGCGTGCTCGAGATTTCCGAGCAGGTTGGGAACGAGTGCTCGCGCCGCTTCCGTGGCCGTACTGCGGAAGCGCAACCAGCGCGGCTCTGCAAAAAGCAGCCCAGCCAACTGCATGGTAACTTCGAGCGGGCTGTCCTGTTCCGACACCACAAACCCGCGCGCATCATCGGAATCGCCATACCAAGGCAGATCTCCGCCCGTAGTGGCGACCGTATCGAGAAAGCCGGCCATTGCGCGCAACCGCTCCGCATATGCCGCACTGAACGGCGATCCGGTGTTGCGGCCGATGGCGAAGGCGAGCAGGAAGAGCTCCATCGTGAACAGGTGATAAGACATCGCCTGTTCGCGATTCACCCCGTCTTCCCCAACCTGGAGGAGAATTTCGCGTTCCAGCAACTTCTGCGCGAGACTGCGCCACGCGCTGCATTCCGGCCAGAAGTCGAAACAGGACGAACCCACAAACAGACCGACCAGCTCGCCCAGCAGGTGGTTATTGGCCGATGAATACAGGCTCAGCTTGCCGGCGATGCGCGTCAGGTGCAGGTAGATCGAGTCGAGCCAGCGACGGCGGAAGTCCTCATCGTGCGCCACCTGGTTGGCAATCCGCGGGTACAACAACGCCCACGAAATGACCCGCTCGGCCAGTTCCAGGCTGCTGGTCCAGTGCACGCCATGAAGATACGGATTCGCGCGCAGCCAGGAATCGATCGACCGGGCTATGTAATCCGCGTTCTGCTCACCGTTCGCGGCAAATGCCAATGCGGACAGATACTGGTGCCGGCTGGGCTCCCACACGTACTTGATATCGCTGACTATTGCGGTGTCGCGTATGTTCAGCGCACCGGCGAAACCAGGTTCGACCTGCCGTCCATAGCGGTAATCCCGATGCCAGTCGAACTCGAATCCCAGCGGAAACTCCAGATCGAACACTGGAATGTGCTCCATCGGCACACCGCCATCATCCAGGTGCACGGGGTAGGTTCGGGGGCTGAGGGGAGTCCAACGGGGCACGGGCACTGCCGGTGCCTTTTTCCAGTGCGCCCAGTCCCGGGGCAGTGTCGCAGCCGAGCGCGCGCGCCATACGATTTCAGCCGGTCCCATCGAGGCCAGCCGGGACAAATACCAGCGCATGTTCAAAAGTCTTTGTCCGCGACCGTATGCCGGTGAATTTCCATCCCTGGGGATAATTTGTCTGCGTAGTTTATTCGCTTGTGTTCTGAACGAAGCGCTTCGCGATTTCCTAATGAGAAACGGTAGCCAGGGCGTGCTCGTAGATATCCATCAGCATCGGATAGTTGCGTTCAGGCGTGTACTTAGCCTCGTATTCGGCGCGGGCGACCCGGCCCATCGCGTTCATTTCGTTTGGATGCGACCATGCCCACTCTACTTTTGCCGCCAAGTCGCCGGGATCACCCGAGGTGAAGTGCAACCCGGTGCGGTGATCCTGCACGATTTCCTCAGCCACTCCAACCCGGGAGGCGATCACGGGCACTCCGCAAGAGAACGCTTCCACCGCCACGTAGCCGAACGTTTCGTAGTAGCCTTGCGAGGGCCAAATCAAGAAGCGTGCGCCGCTCATCAGCTCGTTCAGCCCTTTGCGATCGAGCCGCGGCATGATTTCAACCGATCCTCCGGATTTCCTCGCGACTTCGCGCACTTCTGGCAGCAGCGGACCTTCCCCTCGAATCTTAAGCGGAATGTGGTTCAGCTTGTCCCAAGCCCGCAGCAGGGTTTGTACCCCCTTCTCAGTCGACAACCGGCCCACGAAGACGGCATAACCGCGGTCGCTGTGCGCGACTTTTGGGTCCTCGACAAAATGCGGTTTCAATAAGAGTTTGTCCTCCGGAAAGCCAGCTTCGATGAATTTGCGGCGGTAAAACGGAGTTGAAACAATATAAACAGAGATCATTTTCTCCCACGTCTTCAACTGCCAGTGGACCGCCAACATGGCCGCCACCACGCCAGTCTCGATGTGCGATTGCCGGTAACAACCGTGCAGCACCCCCGGCCAGGCGACCTTCTTGCCCTTGCAATCTTCACAGATTCGATGGTTGCGTTCGAGATTGCCTCCCGGACAAAAGAGGCGCGCATTATGGAGGGTTTGCACGACCGGGACTCCCGCATCCCGGCAGGCATAGTAAACCGACGGCGACATGAGGGGAAATGTGTTGTGGAAATGGACGAGGTCTGGCTTCTCCTCTTTCAAGAATGCCAGCATCGCTTTTCGGCTGTCGCCTCCCCAGACGGTCCGCGCCGCCAAAGTAACTTTTGCCAGGATGTCAGTCCGCGTGATTTCGCTATTCCGGCGAATGAACTCTTTTACGTGGTGGCCTTCGGAGCGAAGTAACTCCCGCTCCCTCCGGAGAGTTTCGTCTTCACCTCCGGGAATCTGGTAGTAGTTGTGGGCGACAACGACCCGAAGGTGCCCATTCCTCTGATCGGCAGGCACGCGGGATGCATAGCCCGTGTGAGCGTTCCCAATGGAGACTAAGCGGTCCTGCGTTTGTGTCACAGTTCCCAAGTTAGCCTTGACCGTTGTTGAGCCCACCGGCTTGCGGTCAAGCACCGGAGATTCCAATTTGCGTCCCGCAATTGCGTTCTGGTAGATCTCCATCAAACGGGGATAATTTTTCTCGGCGGTGTACTTGCTCTCGTATTCCCGCCGGGCTTCCTCTCCCATTCGCTGCATTTCTTCCGGGTGATTCCAAGCCCACTCCACCTTCTCGGCCAGATCGCGGCTGTCGCCGGGATTGAAGTGCAGGCCGGTTCGACCGTCTTCCACGATTTCCTGCATGGCGCCCATTCGAGAGCAGATAACGGGGACGCCACAGGCAAAGGCCTCGATCATGGTGAGACCGAAGGTCTCGTACCACTCACTGGAAAAAATCAGGAAGCATGCTCCCTTGATGGCGGCTATGGTTCTGTCGTGCGGCAGCAGACCTGTGAACTCGACCATGTCGAGGTGGTTCCAGCTGGCTTTTTGCGCCAGGTGATCGCGCTGTTCCCCTCCGCCGACAATCATGAGAGGAATGCGGCTGCGCAGCAGAGTCCATGCATCCAGCAGCGTGCTGACTCGTCTCTCGGGCGAGAGCCGGCCGGCAAATATGGCGTACTCTCCTTTTCCCTCCCGCGGGAGTGGGTCAGGATCTACAAAATTGGGTTTGACGAATATCTTTTCAGGAGGCAGCCCGCCCCGCAAAAACTTCTTCCGGGCAAACTCCGAGAGGACGACATAAGATTCCACCTCCCGTTCCCAGGTATGACGAGTGCGATGCACCGCCAGCATTAGTCCCACGGCCGCAGTTTCAGCGCGCGAGTCGCGATAACAACCGTTTCGTATGCTTCGCCACAAAGTATGATCCAGGCACTCTTCACAGACTTTGCCATCCCGAAAAAAGGTTCCGACGGGGCACAGGAGCCTGTAATTGTGCAGCGTTTGCACCACCGGCACACCCGCTTCACGACACGCCGAATAAATCGACGGCGAGATCATGATCCAGGTGTTATGGACATGGACAACATCTGGCTTCTCGGCGCGCAGCAGGTCGGCAAATTCTGTTCGCGAGTCGCCATTCCAGACCGCCTTCTGTATCAGCACCAGCCGCTTGACTCCAGGATAGGAGTCCACCTCGAAATTGCTTCGACGATAAACCACGACCTGGTGTCCGGCGCGCTCCAGGAGTTGGCGCTCCTGCTCGAAGACAACGTCTTCGCCTCCCGGTTGCTGGTAATGACAATGAACGAGGATTATCTTCACAATTTGCCGTTTCCGGCAGGACTGCCTGCGGGCGATTGAAGCCGGATTAACTCGCAATTCGGAACGTACATCACGCCCTTTCGCTTACCTACGTAGTCCAGCATCTCCTCCAACTCGCGCCACAGGCCCAGTTTTTCAATCTCATGGGAATGGCCGTACAGGTGCCACATCCCGCCGTTTTCCAATACTGAATCAAAGAGCCTTTTCCCGAGCTCGAGCCAATTATCAAGCCTTGTCAGGTTGGCCAGGAAGACTTGCAGGCCTTCCATTTTTCGCGCCCTGGCCACATTCTTAAGGTAGCTCGACTTAGGTTGCGGGATGATCTGAACGGTGGTCGGCATTTCGAAGGGTTCGAACTCCATTCGCGTCGCCAGCATGCGCACCGTTCGCGCCCCCCAATAACCGGCATCCTTCAGCGCGCGTATAACGTTTGAGTCGTACCGGCCGCAGGGATAGCAGAACATGCGAACTTCCGTTCCCAGGATGTCTTCGAGAATCGGCTTGCAGGGATTTACTTCCTTGGCCAATTCTTCTGCCGACAATCCCCAGAGGAGTTGGTGCGAAACGCTGTGCGCGCCGATTTCAAAACCTTCCGACGACAAGCTCCTCAGGTCAGCGTGAGTCAGCGAGGGACGCGCCCCGTAGGGAGTATTGGGCACGTAAAAAGTGCCCCTGATGTCCCGGGATCGGAGCATCTCGGCGACTCTGAGATCGGCGCGGTCGCCGTCATCCCAGCTCGTCGTTACAATTGTTCGTTTCTCCATACTTTACAGGCGCGAAACGCATGTTCCTGAAGATCGAGCCCTTTCGCACCGCTGCATTCAGGCATTCTCGACGCCGCTTACAAGCGTAGTTAAGCGGTGGCCGACTTTGACTTCGACTTTGTTCTCGCTCTTGCCGGACAAGTGCTTCTGTATCAATCCGAGGGCGAAGCCCATAAAGAAATAGAAAGGAACCGCGCTTGAGGGAAATTCGAAGGGCGCTTCCACCAGACTACTGATCATAAAGAGCACGTAGAACAGAAAAAACCACAACACGAAGGAGGATACCCGCTTGTCGTCGCAGGTGTTTCGATGGCGAAGCGCGATGATGAATCTTTTTATCAGGAGGAAATGAAAGGCAAGCCAGGCCGCGAATCCAATTACCCCCAGCCGGGCCAAGTAGCTCAAGCTTGAGTTGTGAGGCATTCGCGTGACCGCGCCGTTGGTCTCATCAATATCCGTGAGCAGCGGCCTGCCGAACCCCACGCCTAATACAGGATGGTCACGAAAGTGCTGTATGGCTTCGTCGGCCATGAGGAAGCGGCTCTCGACCGCACTGCCGGGGGTTCCCTCAGAGTTCTGAATGCTGCGAATGTGTTGCGTGAAAAAGTCCAGATTCACCGTGCCGACGCGGCCGGCTATTTCAATGCCTGCAACTGTCGTCACCAGCAAGATCACGATTACGGATGCCGGAAGCAGAATGAACAGTTTTCCGAATTTCTTGGCTTCGCCCAGAAGCACCAGAATAATAAGAACGACCACAGCGCCAACGTACATCCGTCTGGTCTGGGCGATCGCGATTCCGAGAAATTGCACGCCGGCTAGAAACAGCATTAGCCAACTCGGACGTTTGATCACATAGCCGCCGACGCAAATGCAAAACAGCGCCCCGGACAAGAGCAGGTCGCCTCTGCCGTTGTAGTTTCCAATGAGCGGGACGCTAAGAAAAACACCGCTCTGGGGAGACCAGGCCCAAAGCTTTTCACCCCACGGCTGAGTAAAGCTGTAAAACATGTTCAGCACAAAGATGACCATCAGCCACTTGGTCATGAAAACCGTGCTGTTCGTCTTCAGCGCCCAGAGCACTCCCAGAAGCATGAAAATGCCATCGAGGCACATGGTGGCGTCTCGCACCGCCCAAATTCCGTACGAGGGAATTTCGATCACGAGGTGCAGAAGAGCCAGGACAAATAAAACCAACATGCACACGATCGCGGGCTCCTTTAGCGCTCTGGCCATCAGGTGCCGATGCGCCAGAAACGCCAGAGCCAGGGCGGCGTAGACCAGTCCGTAACTCACGATGATGGGAAACCCGCCAACGTGAAAAGCGAGGTTCTCAAATCCGTAACTCAGCAGGATGTACCCGCTCAGGGCAATTACCAGGAGCACCTGCCAGAATTCCAGGTGGGCGCGCCGCACGCCCAGCACCATCAGCCAGCAGACGCCCGCCCCCGCCGCAACTGCAAGACCAACGAGCAGCACAATGGGATGGAGGATAGCCAGGCCGCCCGCCAAGACAAACAGCGCAAACCAAGCAATATCGCTTCGATCAATTCTCGCGAGGCGAGAGCTCGATTGCAGGTTGGCGCCCGGGTTGATGACCATCTTAGGCATATTCCACTGTCTTTTATCTTTGTATCTTTGTGCGAGGTCCTGAAGCTTCGTGCGACGTCCTGAAGAACATCTGGGGGAGGGCTTCGTTTAAGGGCTGGCGCGGGCTAGTACACCGCCTCCCTCACCAGACCCGGCTCGTAGCCAACGGTTGCTAGCGTGTCCCCGGCATACTGCTCGAAGAGCTTCACCTGAGCTTCGGTCAGTTTGTCCCGCCATCCCCCGACGGCGCCCTTGCGGACGAATCGGCTCACTTCGTCAAAGGCTTCCGTGCGGCGTCCGAGCAGAATCGAGGTTTCTCCAGCTTTCTTAGCCTTGTCTTCTTTGGCGCGCATCTGTTGCAGAGTATTGTTCTCGATCGCCCTCCGGATGACGCGACTGTCAGCCGGAATGCCCACAAATTGCAGCAACTCTTGCAGCTTCTGTTCGGGATTCTTGCGCAGATCCTCATAGCGCACGACCAGCAGATTGCCATTCTTCGCCAGCGGCGATTCCAGCCATGACTGCGTATGCCGCTGCCAGGAGCCAGAATGGATGACCTTACCTTCAAGAAAGGACAACAAGAAGCTGTCCATATCGCCCTGTGACACAAACTTAGTCAAGTCTAGAGCGGTAAAGCTGTTGTAAACGGAGAGAAAAACGTCTCTGACGTCGCGGACCAGCAACACAGCTCTCTTGTAATCGCTGCGATAGTTCTCATGGGTTTTGATGAGCCGGCCGCCTCCTGGCAAAATCGCCTGGCTTCCCCGGTGCCGGTGAATCTCGGGCAGACGGTCCTCGATTTTTCGAAATCCGGCATCCTCACCGGACAATATTTCGTACAGCATAAAACGCAGCCAGGTGCTGCCGGAACGAGGAAAGGAAGCCAGAAATGCGTCTTGGGATTTGAGTCCAAGATGCCAGGACCATACCATTGGAACGCGGATCTTGCTTCTTGCTGCCTTGGCTCGAAGTCGTCGATAGGTTTGCTTCATAAGTGTATTTTCCTTGAAGTGTATTTGTTTCAAAACTCAACGTGACGCTGAAAACATGTGCGCCAACCACGAAGATGACGGTGAAAATCAGCCCTGTGCGGGACAAGTAAGTCGCCCTAAGACGAGGGTCTCACACCTGGCAGTTGCTATTTGCTCTCCGACAGTACCAAGTAAGGTGCGGCCGCCTCCGCGGACTGTCGGGCTTTGCGGCGGAGTAAGACCACAGCCATCACAAAAGCCAGCGCTTCCGACAGAGCCATACTCCATACCGCCCCTCTTACGCCGAGAGCCCGCGTAAGCGGAACGCCAACCGCAAGCGCGATACAGCTCGAAACCGAAACGGCGGCAAACACCGAACCCGGCGCCTCCAGGGACCGCAATACGATCGATGGGCCAAAAAACGCGCTGCCAAATATGGATACCAAGGCAACGATCGGCAGCAGGTAGATGACTTCGGTGTAGCGGCCGGAGTAAAGCATTCGGAAAGCGGGTCCTCTAAACGCTAACAGCACAGCCCAATAGGGAACCGCACAACCAACGCAAAGCAACGTCATTCGTTTGAGGATGACATTGACGCCGGCACTGCCTCTCTGCTCCAGCACGCGCGCCGAATAAGGAAGCATCAGCGAAGAAAGTGCCGCGCAAGTCTGCAGCATGGGCGAAGCGAAATTCATCAATGCCCTCAACTCGCCCGCCTGCGCCATGCCCGAGAACCTGCTCAGCAGCGGGTAGAACAAGTTGATCGGAACCCACATCATGGCGTTGGCCCCCAAAGCCCAGCGCCCGTAACGCCAGTGCCGGCCCCCGATGTCCAGTACGCTCGGCGCTTCCTGGGCCGAGGAAAGCCGCAGTTTTAGATAGATCAGCAGCGAGGCACTGGCTCCCAGGCTCCCGATTCCCATGAGCATTAAAGCGGAAAACACTGAAAGCAGGCCATGCTTGTAAACGAACGCCAGTCCTCCCATGGTCAGAACACAGTAGAGAACCGCTGCGCCGGCTGAGGGCGCCGGGGAGAGCTTCAAATAGAAGGTTCGTTTCACTAACCAGAACAACAAAATCGACGGTGCTGCAAAAGCCACACCAACCAGCGCGCTGGGCAAACTGCTCGTCGGTTCCCACTTAAGTGCGACCCCGGCCGAGACGCCGAGGATGAGGACAATCCCCACGGACAAGCCCACATGAAGCTTGAGCAGCGCCTTCAGATAACCGCGAAGACAATTACGATAGACCGAACCGCCGAACACCAACATGGGTTCCAGCAGCAAAGCCTGGTAAAAAGTCAGAATGAACAGAAAGATCGCGAACGCAACCGCGTAACTCCCATATTGCTCGGGCGACAACCACCGCGCCAGCAGGATGCTGATGACGAAATTAGATCCCGTAAAAACACCCTGGTCCAGAATCGCCAGCCCGCCCTTCATCGCCCACGGAACAAGCTTCTCCCGTATCCCGGCAGGATCGAAGGACAAGATTTTGGTCAGGGTGAATCGCCCCAGAAAACGGGTGCCCTCTCCTGCTGCAGGGTTGGCGGGTGCAGTCGGTTCCTGAAGCCTTGATCCGTTCACTGAACCGTCCTCTCCAAGCTGGGATACACTTGCCAGGGCAATCTCCGCGTCGCTAAGTGGTCTCGATGTCTCATGTGCTTGCGAGTAAGTTCCCAATGAAAGTGCCATAGAAAGATGAAAAAGGAATCGCCGCGGTTGCCTCAGGCGGCCTTGCGGAAGACCAGGACAAGCTCATCGCCAAGCCAGGGAAGTCCAGTTGTAACCGCAGTCTTTGCAAAATTGATCATTTCAGCGTGCATCGTGCCGTGATGACGGGACCGTCGATACATCGACGTTTCCAGCTCGAAGCCACAGTGCCGAAGAACCTCGCAGACCTCGTTGCGCGAATACTCTCTCACATGCCCCATATGTCCCAGCCGATTCAGCTTGGACCATTCCTTGACCGGACTGGATCCAGTGCGGCCTCGTAAGTATTCCCGTATCGAATAGAGTCCGAGTCCGTTGGGCGTTGTGAGGTACAGGAATCCGCCCTCGGCCACCAGGTCCCTCAACAATGACATTGTTCCCAAAATATTGCTTCGCAGATGTTCGAAGATTTCGCAGAAGACCACGCAGTCAAACTGACCCAGCATCCGGGTCGCGGCGGAGTCAGGATTCTCGATGTTGATGTCCGCAATCTTCATATCTAGGACGTGCCCGGCTTCTGGAAATCTCCTGGGGTCAAGATCAAGGCTTACCAGGGCAAGATCCGGCCGTGCTTTCTTCAGCAGGTACTCGAACACGTAGGGGGCGCCGCCAACATTCAGACAGCTGGAAAATTTGTAGTTCTTGACCAGGAAATTCACGTCCCAGCTGCACCGTCCCGCATGCTGTCGTACATAATCCAGCGCCCAATCCTGCAGGCCTTCGCTGCTGCAAAACTCCGGAATTACTTTGGCGCAATCCGCAATAACTTCCGGTTCGTCGCTCCACACCCCACACTTGAGGCTCATTCGATGCTCATTCTTGCCAGTGCCCCTCGTGACGTCAACTTCATATCGAGACGAGCTTTCGTACGATCGTGGGTCCGGGGGATAACATGCCTTAGATTTCACGAATTGACCGCCTGCTGGGCCACTTGCGCCTCGTCCAGACAAACCTTCAGTTGCTCTGCTACACACCGAACCTGCGGTTCGAGAAGTATGTTCTCGTGATTGCCCTCGACGTCATAGACTTCGAGTCCACGAGGAACATATGCGCCCCACCCCAGGTATGGATCACGAACACCGCGCAGCGGTTTTTGACTCGAGCGAAACAGAATGACCCGCCCCGCGAAAGGTTGCGGCATGTACTCGCGGTAAGCCTGCAGACAGATCTTTCGCACTTTATTGTGTTCGCGCGGGAGTCTGGCAACCCGCAGCCACCTCTCAATCGGCCGCATCGCGGCTGCAACGACTCGCGAGAGATAATTCCGCCTCTCCGTGGCCGGGACCTGGAAAAGCTTGAGTAACACCGACGAAGCAGATCCAGCCTCTTGATCAGCGAGGATTCCACGAATCGGCAAGAGCGTGTCAAACAGAAACACCACTCCTTCCTGACCTTGAGCCGCTAACTGCTGCGCCATTTCGAAAGCAATCATGCCGCCGAAGGAATAGCCTCCAATGAAGTAAGGTCCCTCGGGTCGAAGGCCGCGCATTTCCTTGACGTAGTGAGACGCCATCTCTTCGGCGCGAGTGTGGCAAGGATTTCTCGGGTCCAACCCCTGCGCTTGCAGGCCGTAGAAAGGCTGGTCCGGGCCGAGGTATCGCGCCAGATCGTGAAACCGAACCACTGTGCCGTGGGCTCCATGCACACAGAAGAAAGGCAGTTTGGAGCCGCCGGTTTGGATCGGCACCAGAGACGAAGCCGAAGGCGTCCATCCCTCCTGACGGAGAATTGCGGCCAATTGCTCGATCGTTGGAGCTTGCAGGAGTGTGGCGATCGGCAAGTTCTTCCCGAATGCCTCCTCGATCCGGTTCATTAGCCTGACAGCCACCAGCGAATGTCCACCCAGTTCGAAAAAGTTATGCTTGACGCCAATCGGCCGCACACCTAGGACAGCCTCCCAGATCTGGACCAGTCGCGTCTCGATGGCGTCGTTCGGCGCGGCAAACTTTGTGGTGGGCGCCAGGGCTGCCTGATCCGGCGCAGGAAGCGCTCTGCGGTTGACCTTGCCGTTCGGCGTCAATGGCATCGCTTTGAGCGGCACGAAAGCAGACGGCACCATATACTCCGGCAACTTCGCCCTCAGGAACTCACGCAAGTCGCTGGTGACCGAGATGGAATCATCCACGGGCACAAAGTATGCCACCAGACGCTGGTCGCCGGGCGTGTCCTCGCGCACCACGACAACCGTCTCGTTCACGGAGCTGTGCTGTCGCAGCAGCGCTTCGATCTCTCCCATTTCGATGCGGAAGCCGCGAATTTTTATCTGATGATCGATGCGCCCAAGAAAATCAATGTCTCCGCTCGGCAAATAACGCACCAGGTCCCCGGTCTTGTACAAACGCGCTTCGGGGTTCGGGCTGAACGGATCCGGAATAAATTTCTCAGCCGTGAGTTCGGGACGATGCAGGTAACCTCGGGCCAGCCCGTCGCCGCCGATATGCAATTCGCCTGCGACCCCGATCGGTACTGGCTGCAGCACTTTGTCGAGAATAAAAAGCTGTGTGTTCGCGATCGGCTGTCCGATCGATACCGCATTCTGCCCCGGCTCAACCTTCGCAGTCGTCGACCAGATCGTAGTCTCCGTCGGACCATACATGTTCCACAGAGCGCCCACCTTTTCGAGCAACTGATCGGCGAGCTTGCGCGAGATTGCTTCGCCCCCGCACAGAACCTTCAGCCCGCGATCGCCTTTCCATCCCGCTTCGAGCAGCATCCGCCAGGTGGCCGGCGTGGCTTGCATCACCGTCGCATTGGATTTAGCCAGCTTCGTCAGCAACCGGCTTCCATCCGACGACACTTCGCGGCTGACGATCTCGAAAGATGCTCCCACGCTCAGCGGCAGATAAATCTCCAGGCCGAAGATGTCAAAGGAGAGGGTTGTAACCGCCAGCAGGCGATCGCCAGCCGTCATGCCCGGCTTCTGACTCATCGAGGTCAAAAAATTGACGACCGCGCGATGCGGAATCTGCACTCCCTTGGGTTTGCCAGTCGAGCCTGAGGTGTAAATCACATAGGCAAGGTTCTTCGCGCCCACTTGCTTGACCAAATTCCCGGCTTCCTCTTTTGCAATCTCTTTCCAGTCGCTGTCCAGAACAACCACCTTCGCCCGGCTGTCAGGAACACTTCCTAGCAAGTGACGCTGCGTGAGCAGCACCGGCACTTCGGAGTCCTCCAGCATGAAAGCGACGCGATCGCGCGGATAGGCCGGGTCCAGCGGAACATACGCTCCGCCCGCCTTCAGGATTCCCAGCAAACCCACAACCATCTCGAGCGAGCGTTCTACCAGAATGCCCACGAGCACGTCCGGCCCCACACCCAGCTTCGTCAAATGATTCGCCAGCTGATTCGCCCGCCGGTTCAACTCGTGGTAAGTCAGGCGCTCGTTCTCAAACACTACTGCGGTCGCGTTCGAAGTGCGCTCGGCCTGCAGTTCGAAGAGTTGATGAACACACCGATCCCTGGGATAGTCCGTCGGCGTGCTGTTCCACTCCACCAGCAACTGATGTCGCTCGCCCTGGCCGAGCAGCGGCAATCTCGAGAGGTGTTGATCGGGATTAGCGACGATGCCCTCGATCAATATCTGAAAATGATCTGCCATGCGGCCGATTGTGGCGGCGTCGAAGATGTCGGTGTTATAGGTAAAGTGGCCGGAGACTCCTTCTTCCCTGTCGGAGCATTCAAGCTGCAAATCGACCTTCGCCGCGCCGCCGTCCACCTCGAAATTAGCCGTCTCCCAACTCAGTTGAGCACCCGATGCTGAAGGTGTCAGCGAAAACAGCACCTGAAACAGAGGGTTGCGGCTCGGTTCGCGCTCCGGTTGGAGCTCGCTGACCAGGCGGTCGAACGGCATATTCTGGTATTCGCGGTCGCGCCGCGAGAGATCCCTGACCCGCCACAGCAACTCCCGGAAAGTCGGATCGCTCTCCATGTCGGTGCGCAGCAGGACGGTGTGGGCAAAAGGACCGATCAAACTTTCCGTGTCCGCAGCCTCGCGGCCCGGGACAATCGCCCCTACCACAATGTCGGGTTGCCCGGTGTAGCGCGAGAGCAGCGTCTGGAAGGCGGCGAGGAGCGTCTCAAATAGCGTCGCCCCTTCGCGCTCGCTCAGTTCCTTCAGTGATTCACTCAAACTCTTCGACAGCACCAAAGAAGCACGCGCACCCCGGAATCGCTGCGCCGGCGGCCGCGGCCGATCCGTCGGGAGCTCAAGCACCGCGGGAATGCCAGCGAGTCGATTTCGCCAATAAGAGATATGCTGCTCGAGAACTTCACCCGCGAACCAGTCCTTCTGCCAGTGTGCATGGTCCGCATACTGCACCGGCAATTCGGATAGAGGAGACGGCTCCCCTGCCGAGTAAGCCTGGTAAAGAACGTCGAGTTCGCGCGCCAGCAACTGCAAAGACCACTCGTCAGCAACCAGGGTGTGGAGAGTTACCACCAGAACGTAATTCTCTTTCGATAAACCCAGCACGCGGGCTCGCATCAGTGGACCGTTTGCCAGGTCGAACGGCTGCCGCACCTCCTCCGTCGCGATCCGCAAGACTACAGCCGCGCGTTGCCCATCCAGAGAGGGGTCCAGTTCCGTGAGAACGAGCTTCACAGTTTGGTGCTCAGCCACTGTCGGGACTACGGTGCCATCCACGGCGGGAAAGGTTGTCCGCAGAATCTCGTGACGGCGCATCATCTCGCTGAAGCTCCGCTCCAGGGCCTCGCGATCGAGCGGACCCGTGCGTTCGAGAATCAGGACTTCATGGTAAAGCGGAACGCCCGGCGCCAGCTGTGCATGGAGCCAAACCTGCTGCTGCGCGAACGACAACGAAGGCGCGACCCCGAGCGGCCGGCGTGGGACGCGTGACCCGGCAGGCCCCTGCGGACCTTCCGCGTACCCGTCGCCCCCCAAATGGTTGGGCGTCGCTTCGGAAATCTGGGCAAACCGTGGCAACGTGTTGGTTCCTTCACTCATAAAGAAAGCGGTCAATTAATCTGCACGTGGGGAGAGGAACAGCCTTACGTGCCAGCCGTTCCCACAACCAATGCCCGGTCAGCCACGGTCCTTTTCGTGTGGAAAAGCCGAGTCCACCGGAGCCAGTGAAACAAACTGTAACGCACGATTCGATACCCGGGCAGGAAACCCTGATGTTCCAGTTCCGTTCGGAATGTCACTTGATCCGGACGACAGCGGATTAGCAAGTCAAGTTTCTTGCCCGCAGATTCAAGCCTCAAAACCGACATAAATCGCCGGCATAACGCGCCATCGCACAGCCCCGGCGCAGTCCAAATGTCATCCATCACCAGCGCCGGCCGCTCAGGGCTTATTGCTTGGCAGAGTTCGCGGTTCAAAACATCTTTCGCGTTCGTCGAAGTCCAAGCCAAAAGCGCTGCCTGCCCCGATTTCCGGCCGATGTAAAAGCGATCGCCTTTTTTCAGACGCTGCCGAAATCCCGGAAGCTCGTTCGCGACCAACGCATCCGCACGTTCCGTGGCTAGGTCAACCAGGTCGGCAAACCGTCCCATCGTAATTTCTACTCCGTCGTTGCCGGGGCCGCCGCCGAGTGGCCCTCCGTCAGGACCCACAAATTCTTCCCAGGGAAACACGTCGAGCTCTTCTTTACCCCAGACGGTCCCACGAACCAGTTGCGCCAACCCTTGAAGCCCATACTGCAACAGCCTGCCATCTTTCTTAGCGTGCCGAATCCGGCCCATCACCCCACTGGCCGAGATTCGAATGGATCGAAGCACTCGGAACGTGCCGGTATGAGTCTTGGCTCTCTGCTGGAGATTACTCACGGCAGGATGCAAATATCCTTGCCCAGCACGGAGCAGCCCGCGCAGCCTGCCCTTAAGAGTCCGGGGTTCGACATAGAGCGAGAACGTTTCCCGTGTGTGCCTGGCAAACCGGTTCTTGTACGCTTCGTCGCCCGACCCGAAATCGAATTCCCGGGTAACGTTTTCTTGCGCAAACTGCAGCAGATGAGAGAGCAGCACTTCTCCTGGGGCATAGTCCCAGCTATCCAGATCAAACGTGTGCTGATAAAGCAGGAACTTCCCATTTACCAGAAAGCTGAAATGCCATGCGAAAGGACGGCCATCCAATTCGAGCACTTCGAAGCGCAGCCGGTCGTTCGGATCGAGCTCCTCAACCACGGCTTGCAGGAACTGACGAAACTCAGGCTGGGCGCAGGTGCTCTCCCGCCCCAGCAAAGCACAGCGTCGAATGTGGTGGAGAAAGAAATAATTGAGATGCTCTTGCGCCTCAGCCTTGGTCAGGATGCGGCGAAGCGTTACCTGTCCGGCTTTCTTCAACTTATTGTGACGCCGCCGGGTGTGGTGCTTGCCGAGCAGCGAGTTGAAGATCTCCTCGCGATTTTCCTGGAGAAGGATCGTCTGATAGCGTCCCGACGGCACCAGTTTCACGCGCCTGCGCAAATCACCAGGCAACTCTTGACAGTGGCGGACCACCCGGCCGTCTTTTGCCAGGTGCTGCAGGATGCACTCGTCCCAGTGCTTCACCGATTGAAACAGAGCCCGCAGCGCGGCCGTGAGAACCTCTTTCTCCCGCCCCTCCTCGCACAGAAGATCGGCGTAGTCGGCTTCCGGCGCCCCCAGAAATTGAGCGATCTTGCCGCGCTTCACCAGCGGAAGAATGCCAACGATTTTGTCGCCCTCAAAGACGATCGGAGAACACAGCGTGAAATCCTGACCGTAGGAGTGCCACCAGGCTCGGGCCCACGCGAAAGTCTGGAAAATCTCTGCCCGGCCGTCGCCTTGCCACAAGCGCTCCCAATCCGAAGAAATCTTCTCCAGCTCACTGAAATCGCCGGCCACTTCACAGCGGAGCGCGCTTCCGTAGTTTGAGTTATTCACTTGGAGGAAAGGCGAGCTCCGGCGGGAAGGAGAGTCGGAGGAAACGTGATGCAGATGATTAGGTTGTGGCATCCGAAAGGAAGAGAATCCCGCGTGGAGACTCAGGTGAAGGTTAGACAGCGCCCGAGCCCTTGAGCACCGCCGGGATCGTTTGCAGCAGAATCTGAAGGTCCAGCCAGAGAGACCACTTATCAATGTATTGCAGATCGAGCTCCATCCATTTCTCAAATGAAATCGAGCTCCGGCCCTGAACCTGCCACAAGCAGGTGATTCCCGGCTTCACACTGAAGCGCCGGCGCTGCCAGTCTTCGTTGAAGCCTTCGTAGTCGCGGATGGGGAGCGGCCGCGGGCCAACCAGGCTCATGTCGCCCTTCAGCACACTGAAAAGTTGAGGCAGCTCATCGAGGCTCGTCTTCCGCAGGAATCTTCCGATCGGAATAATCCGGGGATCGTTCTTGATTTTGAACACCGGCCCACTGACCTCATTCAAGTGCTGCAGCTGTTCCATTTGCTTTTCCGCATCGATGACCATAGTGCGGAACTTATACATCGTGAACTTTCGCTTATTGTGGCCGACTCTCTTCTGGGCAAAGAAGACGGGCCCTGGCGAACTAATCTTGATCAGTATCGCCACCACCAGCATGACCGGAAGGATGGCAACAACCACCACGAGTGCAACCACGAAATCAACGATTCGTTTCACTACCAGCGGCCAGCCTTCGCTGACTCCATTGTGATGGGTAATCCACGAGTCTCCTTCCAAGTCTTCCGCATGTGAGCGAGCCATCTTCAGGTTGAAGATGTTGGTCAAGACCCGGGAGAGAATACCTTGCTCTTCACAGAGAGCGGCGATTCGAGAGGCGTCGTCGTGGAAAGACCGTATCGGCAAAGCGATCACCACCTCGTCTACCACGCTCTTGCGGAGAAAGTCGGGGAGGCTGTCCAGGTTGCAGGCCAGAGTGTAGCCCCGCTCGCTGACCTGGCCGATTCCATCCCAGGGCTGGTCGGCGAACCCGATCACCCGGTAGCCAAGCTCCGGGCTGGCGTTGATCTTATCGGCAAACTGAACCGCCCGCGCATTGCTCCCCACGATCAGCATGAAGCGAAGGTTTCGTCCGTGCAACCGGGTTTGCGTGAGTACAGTCCGCATCATCAGTCTGCTGCAAACCAGCATCAGCGTGGTGAGCCCCCAGAAAACCACCACGAAAGCAAGGGACACCATACGGATGTGAAACAGAAAGGCCACGCCCGCCAGGCACATCGAGCCAAGCACGGTTGCCTTCACAATGTCGGCGACTTCAGACAGACGGCCGGAGAGACGCCGCGAGGCATACAAACCACATATCGTAAACAAGGCGTGCCACAGAATGACGAGGCCAAGAAAGATGAGAAAGTTCCCCACCTTCACCCGCATGGAGAAAAAATCCGCCATCGAGATCGTGTGACCAATGCCTGACGTTGGCACGGTGGCCAGCCCGAAAGCTAGAACCACCACTGCCAGGTCGAACAACTTGAGTGCATTTAAGAGAACGTCACGTCTACGGCTGATCATGCTAGCTCCTCACGAAGGGGCAAATCGGGTTCATAACAACGCGCCAGATAGCGTCTACAACGAAGTCCCAAGCTTCGATGTCTGGTCGAAACGGGGGAGAAGCGACGAAGCGGCGATTTACTGTTTTACAGCCGGTTGTAGATGTTGTCCGGGATAGGAAATGTTCGCTGGTTCAAGACTGCTCCTAGAACCGGTATGTTGGCTGCTTTCAACTCCTGCAGGGCTTTCCGGGCAATATCCCGTCGGGTGGAGTTTGCCTTCAGAACCAGCACGATGCCGTCCGATGAACCGCCGAGTACGATGCCATCGTTGCAAGTGTTCGTGGACGCCACATCCATGAGCACGTAGTCGAACTGAGCCCGCAATTCAGCCAGGCGCTGGCGCAGACTTCCCGACGCCACTTTTTCTTCCCAGTTCTCGATGGTTGACCCACAGCTTAAAAGCCAAAGATTCTTTCTCGATAGCTGGCGTACATACTGGGACAAGGGGTCAGAGCGAAGCAGCGCATCGGACAGCCCGAAATGGTTATCCATAGCAAATTGCTGATGCAAACCGGGAGCGCGCAAGTTGCAGTCCACAATGCAGACCGAACCGCGGACCTGCGATGCCAGGACCTCAGCCACGCGAGCGCACATCCAACTGCACCCAGCGCCCGGCTCCACCCCCGCGAACATGACTTGCCGCCGGCCCTCCGCTCCCGGCAAAAGGAATAGGTTGAGCACCAGCTTCGCGATCTCGTCCCGCACTTTTCCGGCAACATCCAGCGCCGGCGTGGACGGCCCCGTCTCGACCGGGGGCATACTGAGCGGCTCCGTAGCCTCCTCAGCCGACACCGGCGCTTCCAGAATGCCGCCAACTTGCTGTAACAGCTCGAAATTTCTGCTCAACCCTAGCCTCCTGACCTCTTAGAGCTTTCCCTGCTTCTCATAGGCGCTCGACTCATACTCCGCGGATTCGCCTTCGCCCATTTGCTCAACCCGAGAGCTAGCTTCAGCTCTGCCGTTTCCATTGCCATTGCCGTTGCTGTTCCAACCGATGTGGGCATCATTCGGTTTCAGAGAAATTGCTCCCAACACCGGGACATTCAATTCCGTGAGCACCTCGGCCGGCGTTCGGAAAGAAGTGTCCATGTAATCCAAAACGAATGCCGTCCCCAGGCTGACGATCACCGCCAGCATCCCACCTACGACCAACGCCGACCACGGCGAATTCGAGGGCAGCGTAGGCGCAATCGGCTGTTCCGCAATCGCGACGTTGAGGATTCGCGTCTGATCCAGGGCATTCGTCATGCGCGCTTCTTCGCGCTTGCGCTGGTACATCAGATAGTTTTCCTCGTCGGTTTTCATCGTGCGCAGCAGATCTTGCTGGACGATTCCCTTCTGGTCCAACTCTTCCGCCTTCTTCTCATAGGTGGCGACAATGGCTTGGGTCGCGGCCGCACGGGCCTGTAAACCGCTGTAATCGGCCTTGGCCTTGGCCAACTCCTCATTGATCCAGCTGTAAGTCGGATTACGGTCGGTCGTTTCCTGGCGGATGGGCCGGCTTTCCTCGGTCACAATCGAGGCCCGTGCGTCGGCGATTTCCTTATCGACCTCCTGCACCAGAGCGTACGTTGGTTGGTACTTGGTCAGCAGCTCGGTACGTTTCAGTTCCAGGGTCATCAAAGTAGCCTTCAGGCCCTGCAGAACCTGGGCATCATCGGTCTGGCTCGACGACGTGGTCAAACGTTGCGGCGTGCTGCCCGCCTGTTTCTCGAGCGCCCGAATCCTCTCTTCCGTGCCCGCAATCTCCGCTTGCGTCTGCTGCAAACTGGCGCGGAACTCACTCAGTTTCTGCAGCGTGATGTCCCTCGCCATTTGCGGAGCTACTCCACCGTCCTCGCTGGAGAACGTCTTCAGCTGTGACTCGGCATCTGCCAGATTTTTCCGGTAAGCCTCGGTCTCCTGGTCAAAAAATTCAAATTGCCCGGGCGGCCGGTGCACCGCCACGTTCTTTTTCAAATACGCATCGCCCAGCACGCTCAATACTCGTGCCGCCAACTGGGGATCGTCAGCCGTATAGCTGACCGAGATGACGTTGCTCTTGCGGACTACCTCGATCTTCAGTTCACTCTGCAGCCGGTTGGCAGCCTTTGCGATCCGCGTCGACTCGTCTCCCCCGCCAAACAGAGACCTCAGAAACGACTTTTTCTGATGCAATCCGGTGGAAACCACCACCTGGCGAAGCACGTCTGCGCTTTCAATCAGTTCGACCTCGGAGTTCAGCTCTTCCTCGGTAACTTCGCCACGAGACTCTGGAGGAGTGCTCTGGCCCGGACTGATCACCGGATCCAGTCGTTCGCGCTCGATCAGGAACTTGGTCGAGGCTCGATACTCCGGCGCATGTAACACCGCCGCCAGAACCGCGCCCGTCAGTATCCCCAGAAAGGAGAGCACCACGACACGTTTATGACGAAATAGAATCGTCAGCACGTCCCGCACGCTGAAACCGAAGGTGGCCTTGCCGTTGACTGGGTCTTGGTCGTTGCTAATCATCTGTCCTCGCTTCTAAACCTCTGAACTTTTCAGCTTCTAAAGAGGATTCACAAAACTGCCCATGGATGCCGTCGGCAGGAAGGGTTTGACTTTGGAGAGTCGGTTCTTGGGCACGAACAACATGTCCCCGGGATGCAGGTAGGGATCCTCACCCAGGTTCCCCTTCTTTTCCATTTCCTTCACATTGATGATCTTGGCCGAAACCCATTCACTGTTGACGCGGCGGAACAGCAACACTTGAGAATGCTTGGCACTGTCCATGAACCCGCCGGCGATGGCGATGCCCTGGGTCAGGGTCGTCTCGCCTCGTAAATCGTACTTCCCGGGTTTACCAACCTGTCCATCAGCGATGAAATAAGGCTTCTCAAAGTCCTTCAGGACAACCGAAATCAACGGATCCTTCAGGATCTTGGCATAGGCCTGCTTCAGCGTTTCCGTTAATTGCGGCACCGTCTGACCTGCCACGTGGACGTCCCCCGCCCCTCGCAGCGTAATGTAGCCGTCCGGCTGGACGGTCACGGCCTGGTTGAATTCCGGACTCAGTTCGAAGGAAACGTCGAACGTGTCACCGAACTCCAGCTTGTAACGCGGGTAGCGCTGCTGAAAACCGGGCCCAACCGTGATGTTGCCGGTGTTGTCGGCAACCGTTTTTGTCTCTGCCGCATTGGCGGAAGCGGACGGTTGGGTAGAAACACTCGAGCCGTCTTGCGCCACGCAGGCCGCCGTCACCATGACCGCAACCAATAACAATCCTGCCCATCTTGTCTTCATTGCCCTATTGCTCATTGCCCATCTCCTGAACCAACTCCGACAAAGCCGGGTCAATTTCAATTCTATTTCGCCGCATGTAGAATGACTGTCCCTGACGCCTTCGATCGCTTGGGAACTTCTCATGGTCGTTCTGATAATTGGTGGCGCCGGCTACATCGGCAGTCATACAGCCCGCGAATTGAGCCGCTTGGGCCACACCCCTCTGATCTACGACAACCTCTCGACCGGCTATGAATCCTTGGCGAGGGGGTTTGAACTCGTCAAAGGCGACATCCTGGATCAAGCAACGCTGCTTCCCGTCCTGCGCCGCGCGGATGCCGTTATGCATTTCGCGGCTTACGCCTATGTCGGCGAATCGGTTACGAACCCGCGAAAATACTTCCACAACAACGTCGAAGGAGGGCTTTCCCTGCTGAACGCCGCACTCGATGCCGGGGTGAAAAAGATAATCTTTTCCTCCACCTGTGCGGTTTACGGGGAACCATCCCGCATTCCCATTACCGAGAACACCGTTCGGCAGCCGGTGAATCCTTACGGCGTTTCCAAGCTTTTTTTCGAGCATGCCCTGGAAGCTTATGGTCGTGCCTACGATCTACGTTTTGCCATCCTGCGCTACTTCAATGCGGCCGGAGCGGATGAAAGTGCAGAAATCGGCGAACTGCACCAGCCTGAAACTCACCTCATCCCTCTCGCTCTGCAGGCGGCGGCCGGTACCGGACCGGAACTGCAAATCTTCGGCTCCGACTACCCCACCCCCGATGGCACCTGCATTCGCGACTACGTTCACGTGAACGATCTCGCCGGGGCGCATGTGAAGGCTCTCGAACACCTGCAGGCCGGCAAGCAATCCTTCGCCGCCAACTTAGGTACGGGGCGCGGCCATTCCGTGCGCGAAGTCATTAGCGCGGTCGAAGAAGTGACGGGCAATCCAGTTCCGCTACGCCTGTGCCCTCGCCGCCCTGGTGATCCGCCCGCCTTGGTAGCCGACCCCAGTCTTGCCGAGAGTCTCTTAGATTGGAAAGCCAAGCGATCCTTACAAGAGTCCGTCTCCACCGCCTGGAACTGGATGGAACGACGCCGAGCAGCTCCAGGCATCCTGTAAGATTTCAGTATTGTCTGCGGTTGCGTGAACCACGATCGCACAAACAACGATTGCGTGAATCGCTCCTGATTCATCAAAGGCAAATTTATGGAATCTGAACTCCGGAAAACGCGAGTTGCGGTACTGGGCGCCGGCAAGATGGGTGGCATCATTCTGCAGGCGCTGCTCAAGAACAACCTGCTTTCACCAAAGCTTACCTGCGCTACCGTGCAGCACGAAGAGCGCGCGAAACTGCTTGGCGCAAAACTCAACGTCAAGGTCGGAACCGATAACGCAGCTGCAGTCAAAGGAGCCGATATCGTTCTGATCGCCGTCAAGCCGCAGGTCGTGCAAGAAGTCATGCGCGAAATCCGCGGGGAAATCACTCCCGCCCAGCTCATCATCTCGGTCGCGGCGTCGGTGCCGACCTCGATGATTGAAAGCGCCCTTCCCGAAAAGGTCCCTGTCATTCGAGCCATGCCCAACACGCCTTGTTCCATCGGCAGCGGCATGACGGCGGTGTGCAAAGGCAAGTACGCTGACGCTGCACAGGTCGCTCTAACCTGCAGAATATTCGACGTAGTCGGCCGAACTGTCGTCGTCGACGAAAAGCACATGGACGCGGTCACGGGTTTGTCGGCAAGTGGTCCGGCGTACATTTACATCATCCTCGAATCGTTGGCCGAAGCCGGAGTGAAAGTGGGCCTTCCCCGTGATATCGCCACTCTGCTGGCTGCACAAACCACGCTCGGCGCTGCCAGAGTCGTGCTCGAGACCGGCGACCATCCAGCTCTGCTCAAGGACGCCGTAACTACGCCTGCGGGCTGCACCATTGACGGAATCATGGAACTGGAAGAAGGCAAATTGCGCGTCACGCTTATTAAGGCAGTAGTACGAGCTGCACAAAGAGCGAAGGAATTGGCCTTTTCGTAGCCAGTTTTCTTAATTCAGGTTCCTTAATCCAGTTTCCCTAATCTAGGCTTGGCTTCCAATTTTTCAATTGCCCGGCCAGCTGTTGCATGTACGCCTTGGCCTGTGCCGAGGTAAGAGGGTCATCGCCGACATCGCGCGAGATGCCGTGCGATGGAGCTGAGTTCCGGTTCGCCATCACAAACTCCGGATCCAGTTGCGCTTGACCAGGCATCTCGGTTAGATGCTTCCTGATATCGAGATCCGAGATTACTTCCTCTACCATCGAAGCGGTGATCACCCGTTCGCGCAGAGCGCAACCCAGAGAAAGCGCATTAAAACAGAAGTTGTTGATCGTACGCGGAATCCCTTCGGTAAATTCGGCGATGGCGTGCAGCGCTGCCGGCTCGAACAGCGGAGCACCTGAATAACCGGCTTTGCGCAGACGATGGTCGATGTAGTTGCTGGTCTCAACCGCCGAGAGCGGCGCCAGGCCGCTCAGCAGAGAAATCCGCTGCCGCAGTTGTGACAGCTTGCGGCCGGCCAGCTTGTCGGCCAGTTCCGGTTGGCCGGCTAGAATGATCTGCAACAGCTTGGCTTTCGGAGTCTCGAAATCCGAAAGCAGTCGAATCGTTTCCAACACCGAGGGGTGCAGGTTCTGCGCTTCATCGACCACGATAATCATGCGCCTTCCGGCACGAGCCTCCTGCAACAGGAGCTTATTAAATTCTTCGTGCATGCGCACAAAATCCTGCTCATGGTCTTCCGATCCAAGCTCGGCAAGCAGAAAACGCATGAACTCGCGCGAAGTGCACTGCGTCTGAAACAGAAACGCCGTGTGCGCCGTGCTGCGGAATTTCTCCAGCAGCTGAAACAACAGCGTCGTCTTGCCCATGCCGGGCTTGGCGATCAACGCCATGAACCCGCGCCCGGACTCGATCCCGTAATACAGACACGCCAATGCCTCGCGATGCGCCGGACTCAAATATAAAAACCGAGGGTCGGGCGTAACTCCGAAAGGCTGTTCGCGCAAGCCGTAGAATTCTAGAAACATTTTTTTGAGTGTCCTTAGCCGTTCTGAGCGGAAGAAAGTGGTGAAGCAACTGGCGTGATGTTGTGCTGCCGAATCTTGTACAACAGAGAACGGTAGCTGATGCTCAACAGTTTGGCGGCCCGCTTGCGATTCCCGCCAGTCTGCCGCAGCGCATAGTTGATGGCGTGAACTTCGGCTTCGTTGCGATGGCTGCGCAGCGACAGGTCGACCGCCGGCGTTGGCCCCGCAACGGCTGCGATCTCCTGGCGGCCGGGCTGCCACGCATCGGAATGCGCAGCCTCTCCGTTACCGCCGTTTTCGCTCTTGATTTCGGTGTCATTCATATAATCTTTTCCCCACAGATCTTTAAGTTTCGACAAACATTCCCCCGGGGACACCCGACGCGTCCCCACCTCTAAACACGCTCGCTCAACTCAATGGATTTCTTGCTGGATTTTCTTGGAATTAGATCGGTTCGAAGCGGTAACCATCGATGCAGACCGATAAGGAACGATGGATGGGTTCGACCGAGATGACCAGATTACGATCATCTTGCGCGGCGAGGATCCCTTCGATTCCATCCAGGGCCCCTCCCTTTATGCGTACGCGCTGGCCGATTTGAAGAAAAGGGCGGTCTTTCATCGGGATCCGATTTGCCAGCAGAGTTCTTAAACTCTCAATCTGTCCCTCTGGCACCGGAATCCCTACTCCGCGCACTCCCACGAACCCCGCAACCCCATGAGTTCGCAGCACGCGCAGACGATCCGGAGAGTAAAGCACCAACCGCGCAAAGCTATAACCGGAAAACAGTGGCATTTCCACTTCTTTTTTCCGGTCGCTCCACACCCGGGTTCTCTGCACCAGAGGAAGAAAGCTCTCGATGCGTTGCGTTTGCAGTTGCTCGGCTACGATCTTTTCGTGGCGAGATCGCGTGCGGATCGCGTACCACTGGGGCGCCTCCACCAATGGGCCCACCCCAACGTCGTCCAAACCCATCTGCGCTGCTTGACCGCTGCTCATAGCTTCGCCCTTTGAGTCACATTTCAGTGACTCCCGGAAAAAAAGAGACCTCCGACACCGTCGTCTAGCTGCAAGCCAGTCGCCCGGTCAACGAACTGTTAGTGTGGGGGGACATCGATCTGAAGATTGACTGCTGAGGGATTCAAGATCCCCGTGATCTTGAAGCGATTCTAGCCACCTGCGCAAAAACGTGCAAGAGGTGTAAAGTAGAGAGAAGAAAGACCCCATCTGCTTAACCTTTTTGCTAAGGTAACCAGTAGTAACATACAGTAACCACTGTAGATACACCGGTTGATGAATTGCAGAAATAGTGACGCTTTTCGGCACTTTTTAGTAACGTTCTAGGCACTAGACCCCACCCATTCCCGCCTGGGAACCGTTCCCATGACTGGAGGTCATGGGTCGTCCAAGAACGGAAAAATTCCGAAACTGCCTCGAATACGAGGCGGATCGAAGGCTGCGAGGAGCCTGTGAAAGTTGCAAGAATTTGCAACTTTTGTGGCTTCCAACCGACGGGGGGCGAATCGAGACTCGATTCGCCCCACCACGACCTAACACCATCGTGCCATTTACTCTGGCTCTTCCTTCCTATACGCTTTACACAAATTCCGTGAACCGCCCCCTTGATTCTCACTTTGCCTTTTCTGTCCGAAACAAGCTCACAGTAGTTTCAAGTTTCACCTGCATATGGCTCATTTGATCGCTGTTCCCAAACCAGATCGCCTTCGAGTTCTAGCTGCGGACAGCACCGCCATGAACACCCAGCTTCTCGTCGAGGCCCTGGCTCGCGACGCACAGTTTCAGATGATCGAGTCTCCCTCCAATGCAGCTGCAATTCTTAACCTCGTCCACCGCGAGAAGCCGCAGGTGGTCGTGATCAGTGCAAAGCTGGGAGAAGATGATGCGGGAGGCCTCGATCTGCTTCGCACGTTGCGAACCCAGTCGCCTTCTCCGCGCGTAATCATGTTGCTGGACTCTTCCGAGCGGACCGCCGTCATTGATGCTTTCCGGGCTGGCGCCCAGGGCGTCTTTTGCCGGACCGAGCCTTTCCGCTTGCTGGCCAAGTGTATTCAGTGCGTGGACGCAGGCCAGGTATGGGCCAGCAGCACCGAACTGCAGTTCGTCCTCGAAGCCTTGACTCAGCCTGCGCTGGCTCACCTCAACCGCAACGGCTCATCGCTGCTCTCGGCCCGTGAGATCGATGTGGTTCGATGTTTGGCGGAAGGCCTCAGCAACCGCGAAATCGCTCAGCGTCTCAAGCTCACCGAACACACGGTCAAGAATTATTTATTTCGCATTTTCGACAAGCTGGGCGTCTCCAGCCGCGTAGAAGTGGTGCTTTACGCTTTGGGCGGTGGCGCCGCGCGCCCCGCTAAGGCCTCCCCCGCTAGCGGACGGTCTCGGCCTGTTGCCGTAGTTCCCCCCAAATCGCAATGATGCCCGTCGGAGTGGCCCCTCGGATTTCTTAGTGGGGTAATTGGAAGTTGAGCGTAACTCTCGTCTTCATCTCTGCGGGGCGCCCACCCACCAGTCGGGGCTTGAAGCGCCATTGTTTCACGGCAGCGGTCGCAGCCGGTGCCAGTAGTGATGGCCCACTCACCAGCGTCACCTCATGCACTCTGCCATCCTCACCCATGTGAAGGTCCAACACCACCTTGCCCTGGACTTGCTGCTGCCGCGCCGCTTCCGGATAATCCGGTTCAACACGATGCAGCAGACTACGCTCCGCCTCCTGCGAGGGTAGCGTCAGAATCCCCGCCGGCTCAACCGCGGCGGCGCGCTGCACTTCGCTCCCGTGTGCGGTTCCATGCGCACTCGTTACATCGGCCGGATTTGTGGCCCCTGCATTGGTCGCCCCACCTTGTTCCCGGCCGGGAATCATGCGGAAGACTTCCTTGCCATTCTCATAGACCAGCAAGCTGCCGTCAGGAGGAGATGTTTTTCTGGCGGGCGACGCGCCCGCGGCTGGACCGCCTGCTGTTGCGGAGACTGACGTGGCCAAGCTCGTGCTCGACTTGCTCTCAGCCGCCTGCGTTCCGGAAGTAGTAGTCAAGGAAGCCGTAGTTCCTTGGGCCCCCGCCGATTGACTCACACCACCCACTGAAGCACCGGAGACCGCGGTCGGCGGACGCACCCGCGACGTCGCTCTCCGTCCACCCAACCGTTGAGCCACCAGCACCGTCAGCAACACCGCATACGCCAAAACCGCCGCACTCAGCGCCAGCGTCACCAGATTCATCCTTCGACCGGGGGCAACCGCGCTCACCGTTTGCAGCACCGGTCGATCCAGTACAGGCGGATTACCGTCCGAAGTCGTGTCGAAGGTCGTGGTAGAAGCCGAGTCGTTAGCCACAGCAGAAGCCACGGTAGAATCCGCAATAAGACTCTCAGCAACCGGCAATGTTTCCCGAGGAGGTTCCATACCTGGGGACATCGGTTCCCCGGCTCGCTCCAGATTCCTCAGCACTCGCTGTGCGAGCGCTTCCAGCGTGCGCTCATCGCGCTCGCCGAACCCCGAAGGCACCGTTGAAAACGCCTCGAAGATGCCCACCAGTTGACCGTTCTGCAGCAAGGGAAGAATGATCACCGAGCGCACCCCGAGAATCCAGCAAGCCTCAAAATCGACCCGCGGGTCGTTCTGCGCATCGTCGCAGCGTTGCATGGTCCGCGTCTTCACGCATGCCCCTGATAGCCCCGATTCAGTGTTGAGCCGCGCTCCCAAGTGCGGAGCAATGCCGCCCGTGCTCGCCCGGCAAACCCATTCCCCATCGCGCTCCAGCACCAGCGCCGCGCCGCTGGCTCCAGTCGACAGGCAAGCCTGTTGCACAATCTCGTTCAACACAATCTCCAGCGCCAGGTCTGCCGAGAGTTCCGGCGACACGCTGCCGCCCCCATGTACAGCAAACTTCGCCGCCAGGTCCGCCAGATCCGATCCCCGCGCCGTATCCCGTGAAGCTGAAACCGCGTTCTCGGCCGGCGTCTCGCCTGCGGATGAAGTTGGCTTTGCTGGATCAGCCCCGAAGATTGGATTGTGTGCCATGCGAGAGGAAGAGCGAATGAAAATTCTGCTTATGTAGCGGAGTTTCGCCCCAAATCAGGGGGTTGTCAATATCGATTCAGGCCCTCACTTCCTCATAGCGAAGTTTTTCCATAAAGTTCGGAATCTCCGATCGATCCCGAGATCAAGATCGCCCGTCAGAAGCCACTTTCCGTTGTAGTAAGGTTCGTAAAATCGCGCTGGCGATCGCGCTTTGTCTGTCCCAAAATGACAAAAAATGTCAATCAGAATCCTGTCCTGGAGTCCTTTGTTTCCTTTCCAGTCGCGCGAGAGAATGTTAGAATTGTGAAATCTTGGGGTAAGTGAGCATGCTTATCCGAACCAAGTTCAGCAACTTCCTCCCCGTGGCTTCTCTTTGAAAACATCAGAAAACAAGGCCGTTCCAAGACCATTCATCCAGGGAGTTTGAGACATGCGGATCGCAGTCGTTGGTTCCGGATACGTAGGATTAGTTGCAGGCGCTTGCTTTGCCGACCTCGGGCATGAAGTCATTCTCGTCGACAACGACGAGCGCAAATTGTCCGCCCTCAACAACGGACAGGTTCCCATCCACGAGAACTTTCTTCCCGAACTCTTAAGCCGTCACCGCGGGCACCGCCTTACTTTTTCTGACGATCTGCAGGAAGCCGTGCGCTCCAGTTCCGTCATCTTCGTTGCCGTGGGCACTCCGCCCACCGAACGGGGCGAGGCCGATCTTTCGTACGTCGAGTCCGTCGCCCGCGAAATAACAGGCGCCATCAACGGATACAAAGTAATCGTCGAGAAGAGCACCGTCCCGGTCTATACCAGCGAGTGGGTGCGCAAGATTATTTTGCGCAACGGCGCCGACCCCGAATCCTTCGACGTCGCCTCCAACCCCGAATTCCTGCGCGAAGGCACCGCCGTCACTGATTTTCTCTTCCCCGACCGCATCGTCATCGGCTGCGACACGGAGCGTGCCGCCGAGGTTCTCCGCGAGGTCTACGCGCCGCTCACCAGCGGCAGCTACTACGAACGGGCTGACGCCATTCCGCAACCCGACCGCGCTTCGATTCCCGCTCCCATCATCGTCACCAGCACCAAGAGTGCGGAGTTGATCAAGCACGCTTCCAACGCCTTTCTCGCCATGAAGATTTCCTTCATTAACGCGGTCGCCTCCATCTGCGAATCCGTGGGCGCAAACGTGAACCAGGTCTGTCACGGCATCGGCACCGACTCCCGCATCGGCCCCCGCTTCCTGAATCCCGGAATCGGCTACGGCGGCTCGTGTTTCCCCAAAGATGTAATGGCATTCCGCGCTGTCGCTCGTGAATGCGGCTACGACTTCCGCTTACTCGACGAAGTCATGCGCATCAACGAAGACCAGCGCGAGCGCTTCCTGCGCAAAGTGCGCAGCGCTCTCTGGACCCTTCGTGGCAAGCACCTCGGCGTACTCGGCCTCGCCTTCAAGGGAGGCACCGACGACATCCGCGAGTCGCCCGCTCTTTTCCTGGTGCAGGCTCTGCTCCAGGAAGGCTGCAAGGTCACGGCCTATGACCCGGCAGCAATGGAACGCACCCAGGAAACGATCAGCTCGAATTTGAAATACGCCAACTCTGCCTACGAAGCAGCCAGCGGCGCCGACGCTCTGCTGATCCTCACCGAGTGGGAAGAGTTTGCCAACCTCGATCTCCGCCGCCTCAACGAGGAACTGAAGTATCCCATCGTGATCGACGGCCGCAACCTGTATGATCCCGAAGTCATGGCGGCACACGGCTTCACCTATTACAGCGTGGGACGCGCCGCCTCTCATCCCGACGGCGTGCCCGCGGCTACCCTGAAAAACGGGAAAATCCAGAACGGCGCCCCGAAAGCATGAGCTCACAACGCGCCCTGGTGACCGGCGGCGCCGGTTTCCTGGGATCCCATCTCTGTGATGCTCTGCTCGGCGAAGGCTGGAGCGTGGTTGTTGTCGACAACTTGCTCACCGGCCGCCGCGCGAACCTCGACCATCTCAAGAATGATTCCCGATTCGATTTCGTAGAGAAAGACATCTGCGAACCGTTCGACGTGGGCCGAGTCGATTACGTCTTCCACTTCGCCAGCCCCGCCAGCCCGGTGGATTACACCATCCACGGAATTCCCACGCTGAAGGTCGGATCGCTTGGAACCTTCCACGCCCTCGACGTCGCGCTCAAATACGGCGCGAAGTATCTCGTCTCGTCCACTTCTGAGTGTTACGGCGACCCGCTCGAGCATCCTCAAAAGGAAACCTACTGGGGCAACGTCAATTCCATCGGCCCGCGCTCGGTCTACGACGAAGCCAAACGCTTCACCGAGGCTGTCACCATGGCCTATCATCGCTATCACAAAGTCGACACCCGCATCGTTCGCATCTTCAACACCTACGGCCCGCGCCTGCAATTGAATGACGGCCGTGTCGTGTCGAATTTCATGAAGCAGGCGCTGCGCAGCGAAGATCTCACTGTCTACGGCGACGGCAGCCAGACTCGCAGCTTTTGCTACGTCAGCGACGAAATCGACGGCTTCCTCCGTTTATCAAAGTCCTCAGAGCATCTGCCGGTAAACATCGGCAATCCGAACGAGTTCACCATTCTCGAATGCGCGCAGCATGTCATCAAAGTGACAGGATCGAAAAGCAAGATCGCCTACGAACCTCTGCCGCAAGACGACCCCAAGCAGCGCCGTCCCGACATCACCAAAGCTCGACAACTGCTGGGCTGGGAACCGAAGATTCAACTGGAAGCCGGATTGAAAATGTCGCTGGATTATTTCCGCAAAGCCGTAGCCCAAGAAGTCACCGCAGCCAAGTAATCACCTCAAACTGAATTTTTGTCATTCCTCACCGGGCCGAAGGCCCGGTGAGGAACCTGCTGTTGACTTTCTCGTCCCGAATGCTGATGAGCGCCCCCCTTACCGAACGTGGTAAATTGACCATCGCTAACGAAGAAGGTTAATTCCAGTCTATTTCCACGAACGGAGAAAAACGCTCGATGCGAACGCTCACCCTCAGAGTCGTCACCTTAACGACTGCAATCCTAGCTCTATCGCTCACCCCAATTCACGCCCAGGCAAAAGACGAAACCTCAACCGTCAAGGTAGAAGCCACCAAGACCGATACCACCAAGCCCGACCAATTCAAAGCCGAGCAGCAAGCGACCAAAGGCTCGGTCACGATAGGCGGAAATGTCGTGAATTACGACGCCTATGCCGGCACGCTCGTCGTGCATCCCAAGGGCTGGGACGACGTCCCGCAGAACGCCGATCCCGATCCCAAGAACAGGGGTGCGGAAGCCAGCATGTTCTACGTCGCATACTTCAAGTCGGACAACAAAGGCGCGCCCCGGCCGCTCACGTTTCTCTATAACGGAGGCCCTGGTTCCTCAACCGTGTGGCTTCACATGGGAGCATTCGGCCCCAGGCGCGTAGTCACCGCCGATGACACCCACACTCCGGCAGCGCCCTATTCGGTCGTCAACAACGATTACAGCCTGCTCGACGTGAGCGACCTCGTATTTGTAGATGCGCCCGGAACCGGCTTCAGTCGCCTCAGTGGGAAAGACCGCGAGAAAGCCTTCTACGGCGTCGATCAGGATGCCGAGGCCTTCGCCGATTTCATCTCGCAGTTCCTGGCGAAGTATGGACGCTGGAATTCGCCGAAGTATTTATTTGGCGAAAGCTACGGCACCACACGATCTGCCGTTCTAGCCAATATTCTCGAGACGGACCGCGCTGTGGACTTCAACGGCATAATCCTGTTATCTCAAATCTTGAACTTCTCTCTCGATTCCGACGTTCCCGAGATCAATCCCGGCATCGATGTGGCGTACCAGCTCAATCTTCCCACCTACGCCGCCTCTGCCTGGTATCACCACAAACTGCCCGATCAGCATCCCGACCTTCAATCTCTGCTGACCGAAGTCGAACACTTCGCCATGAACGAGTACGCTCTCGCTCTTGGAGCCGGATCTTCCCTGCCCGCCGACCAGCGCCACGCCATCGCCGCCAAGCTTCACGAATATACCGGCCTGCCCGTTGCCTACATCGAGAAAGCGGACCTGCGCATCAACGGCGGAGAATTCTCGAAGAATCTGCAGGACGACAGCAACCTGACCACGGGCCGGCTCGACACGCGCTTTTCCGGACCCACGTTCGATCCTCTCAGCAAAGAAGCGGAGTACGATCCGCAATCGGCGGCCATTTCTTCAGCCTACGTTTCCGCTTTCAACGACTACGTGCGAAAAGATCTGAAGTTCGGCGAGAACCGTGAATACAAGCCCGAAATCGATGTCTTTAAGTGGTGGAGTTTTGCCCACCAGGCTCCCGGTGTCCCCTTTCCTTCTCCCGGCGCAACCAACGTGATGCTCGACCTCGCAGTCGCAATGAAATATAACCCGACTCTCAAAGTCCTCTTGAACGCCGGTTATTTCGATCTGGCAACCCCGTTCTATGAAGGCGTTTATGAAATGCAACACCTGCCGATCCCGGCCGATTTGCAAAAAAATATCGAATTCAAGTTTTACGAATCCGGCCACATGGTCTACGCCCACGAAGCCTCTCTGAAAGCAATCCACGACAACGTGGCAGCCTTCATCCAAAAAAGCTATAACGCCAAAACGAAGTGAGTCGACAACCGGAGGAAAATCTGCCGCAGAAAGAACGGGAACGAGTACTTGGTACTTGGTACTTGGTACTTGGTACTCGGTACTCGGTACTCGGTACTCGGTACTAGGTTCTAGGTACTAAGAGCTTTCAGTAGTAGTCGCCACAAAGTCGATCAACTGCTGCACCCCATGGCGTTCGTCCCGGGTGTTCAGCTTGAACGAAATCCCCATCCCGTAGCCGGGATGCGAGGCCTTCACTGCACCGCTCACGCGCAACTTCATATCCTGCGTCCGCACCGTAATCTCCACCGCAGTACCGGCTGGAAAAGCCAACGGCATTTCCAGGTAGCATCCGCCCGGACTCAGATCGCTCAGATGGCAGTAGTTCCGCACCGAGCTTCCTCGCTGGTAAACTTCCGCTCCCAGACGGCACGCATATCGAGTCTGCCCACGGCGATTATCCGGCTCAGACCGCAGCCGAGCCCCAGCTGCCCCGTCGCGGCCCTTCTCCTCGTGCTTCTCCGCCTGCCGGTCCGCTCCCGAGGAGTCGCCACTCGCCCGGCCGGAGCGTTCCACGCCCACTTCCTCTGAAGCCACTTCTTGCTTCGGCGTTTCGGCGACGTTCATATTCAACCACTCTTGCAGAACACGCCGCGAACCCTGCGGCACATCCACAAACTGGATTCCCGCGCGCCCGTTCCAATCCTGCCAAACCACCTGCCCTGAGAGCCGCACGTTCGCCATCTGGCCCGGCAATTGAAACTGAAAATAAACTTTGCAGGTAGGCGGCAACTTTTTCCCGAAGTTCACTCCCATGCCATCTTCCGCCAGGTTCACCAAAGTCGCTTTCGCCCGCTCCACTCCGGCATAGTCGATCGTGGCATGCGTGTGCACCGCAGCCCGCGCCTTGCGGCGTTTGTCCCGATGCAGCACGGTTTGCGCTGCCCGCAGCGTACTCAACGCCCGCTCGTGCGACACCGGCTTGTACAGCACGAAGTTCACTCCCAGAGAAAACATCTCCCGGATGCTCTCCTGCCCCGCCACCACCACCACCGTCAGCGTCGCATCGTTCAGCCGCGAAGATTTGCTCTCGTGCAATAGCGCCACCACACCCGCCTGCGTTTCGCAGTCAAGAATGATCAGGTCATAGCGTTCCTGCGCCAGCCTCACCGCCGCTCGCACCGGGTCGGCACACAACTCCACCTGAATGCCGAGTTCTTCCAGCACCTGCCGCAGCACTTCAACGGCTGCTTTGTCCGCGCAGACTAGGAGCGATGAGAGAGTCATACCTTCATGCATCCTAGGATCACCCCAGTTCTTCCGACAAGTTACCGCGGTCATCCCCACTACCCCCGTTTCCCACCGTCCGTCACCTAACTCCACTGCCCTCAACCCAGTGACCTCAGTCACCACGGCCATTACAAAAGACCAATAGTCCTGCGTTGCACCGTGGTGCTTTGACGCCATCATCCCACCTTCCTAGGATGAAGACTGCCCCACCGTATGCAGGGCCGGTTGGCCTGCTCCCCGAACGGTTGCAGGTTTTCTCTGTCCGGTCGGGCTTTTGCAATTCTTGGGATTTGGAATCTTTGAGTCTTGAAGTCTTGGAATTAAGGAACTTATGCCATCGCGCAAAAGCAGCGGGTTCTCAATGCTCGAGCTGATGATCACCGTCAGCCTCGCCCTGGTTATGTGTGGGGTCACGTTCATCTTCCTTAGGCCCCAGCTCAATCAGAACCATGTGAACTCGGCCTATGACACCACTCTGATGGCCTTGCGCAACACGCGCAACCTCGCCATTACTCAGAGTCACGAGTATTACGTGAATTTCAATCCGGCTGGGTTTCCCGCCGGCACGATCCAAGTCGAGTATCAACCGCCACTCGTTCCTGGCAACCTGGCCGCGCCGCCGATTCAGCAGGTCAACACCTACACCATTCCGGGGGACGTCACCTTTAACGTGCAAGCAGGATTTCCCGGCACTACACCCGACGGCTTCGGTACCGGCGTCACGGCCATTGACTTCGAATCTACCCCCGGCGTTCCTTTGAATTACGTCGTCTTCTTTCCCGACGGCTCCGCCCAGGACAATCTTGGCAACTACAGCAGCGGCGTCGTCTATTTGACACGGGTCGGTGACAGTATCTACGGTTCGCGAGCCATCACCGTCTGGGGCGCTACCGGCAGAATCCGCGGATGGCGGCTTAATCAGGTGGCAGGCGTCGGGGAATGGGTGCAACAATGACACAAAGACACAGATCCCAGCAAAAGAATAAGACCCAGCGCGGTTTCACGATGATTGAAGTCATGATCGCCATTGCGGTCATGACCATCGGCATCCTCGCCGTGTTGGCGAGCTTCTCCACGGCGATTGCCGCCACGGAATCAGCCCAGGAAGATCTCATCGCCCGCCACAAGGCGCTGGACGCCATGGAAAGCATCTACACCGCCCGCAACAGCCAGCAGCTTCCTTTCGCGTCCATCAACAACGTCGCTGCCGGCGGAATCTTTTTGCCAGGGGCCCTGCCTCTGCTGTGCGCCGGGCCCGATGGCATCGTCGGCACTGCCGATGACACCAACTGCACCGCTCCTGACACGGGCGCAGCTTGCCCGGGCGGAGTCGAATGCCTCGTCCTGCCCGGCGCCGACGGTATTCTCGGCACCGGCGACGACATCCCCCAGAGCCTTAGCAACTTCAAGCGCAGTATCACCTTTAATCCGGTGTTCCTGCCCAGCGGCGCCGTCAACACCAACCTCATCGCCGTCACCATCGCCGTCAGCTACATCAAACCCGGCTGGCCCGCCCGCACCTACACCGTGAATGGGCTGATTTCCAGCTACCACTAAGCCGGACTAAAACCATGAAGATACTCATCTCAAAATCGCAGCGCGGCTTCAGTCTTCTGGAATTGATGGTCGCCTCCGCCATCGGCCTGATCGCCGTTATGGCCATGACTCAAATGTTCAACATGGCGATGAACGCCACCCTCACTGTGACTCAGCGCGCTGAGACCCAGGAGAACATGCGCGCCGCCATCGAGCTCATGACCAAAGACATCGGCATGGCGGGCGCGGGCCTGCCTTCGGGCGGCCTGCAGTTGGCTAATGCCGGGGGCGCCACCAAGGTTGCCTGCAACCAGGCCGGCACCTGCTACGTCCCCGCCGATAACTACCCGCTTAGCGGCGCCGGCGCTCAAAACTATATGTATGGCATCCTGCCCGGCTTTGGCAACGGCGTGCAAAGCGCCGCCGTCATTGCCAATGCTCCAGCGGCGGTGAATGACAGCATTACCTCGATCTACTGCGACTACAATTTCCCCCTCACCAATTTCAGCTTCACCTTCCCCAGTGGAACTCAGGCGACCGTGGCTGTGATCAACGCCGGCGTCACGCCCAACAACATTCTCGCCCCCGGCGGCCTCAACGTGGGCGACCTGCTGCTGTTCACCGTGGGCACTCCCGGCAACGGCAAGACTGCCCAGGGTACCAGCATCGCGCAAACCGCCGCGGCAGTGGCTGAAATCACCGGCATGCCCAACAACACCACCATCGACTTCGCCGCCGCCGACGCTCTCAATTTCAATCAGACGGGCGCCAACAGTATGTCTACAATCGCCGCCAGCATTGTCGCCGGAACCACCGTCAACGTCTGCCGGCTCTATGCTGTCACCTATTTCCTGCAAGTTCCCCCCGCCGGTGGAACGGTGCAGACTCCGCGCCTGATGCGCCAGGTCAACGGACTCAATGCCGTCCCCGTCGCCGACGACATTATCAACCTGCAGTTCAGCTATGACGTGGTCAATACCACGCTCGGCACCATCAGCGCGAATCAGTCCAATCCGATCGGCGCTGGACTTTCTCCCGCCCTCATTCAGAAGGTCAACATTTGGGTCATGGGAGAAAGCATTATCCAAGGGGGCAAGAAATCCCAGAGCATGTATCTGGCGAGCTCCGTCAGTGCTCGCAATATGAGTTTCTGCAATTCTTACAGTAGCCAAACCACCGCTTGCCAATGATTAAGCGGATGGGTGGTCTGCCGTTCTTTCGGTTGAGCTTGGAGGGGGAAATATATATGGGGAAGAGTACACAAGATTCGCGGGGCTTTACGCTTGTCGCCGCATTGTTGTTGACCGTCCTGTTGTCGGCTGTCGCCGTGGGACTCTTGTACATGGTCAGCAATGAGGAACGCATGGGCGGCAACGATCTGGAAGGCAGCATCGCTTTCTACGGCGCTGAGTCTGGCATCGAAAACCTGACGGCCCAACTCTCCCAGTTGTACCAGACCTCGCAGACCCCTTCTGCCGCGGCCATCACCGCCCTTACTCTTCCGGCCAACTATCCGACCCTGGTGAATGGTTCCAACATCACCAACATGAATTACTCGGAATGCATCACCTGGCCGCCGAACACAACCTGTCCTGCTCCTGCTGCAAATCCGACCGGCGCGTGGGACATCGTCGGTTCCGGTTCTGACCAGGGCATGGTGGCAACTCTCATCCCCTACACCTTGAGCGTTACTGCGACTCGCGCTTCCACCGCCGGCGAGGCCACCAACAACGCGGCTCTCACCAATGTCACGGGAGCATCCGTAAACCTGTCGCGCACCGTGGAAGTCGCTCTGCTTCCCGCCTTCGAGTTCGGCGTGTTCTGCGACGGCGACTGCGACTACTTTGCCGGTCCAAACTTTAATTTCGGCGGCCGCGTCCACACCAACGGCAATCTTTTTCTCGCTTCCGGCGCCGCCCTGACCTTCACTGACAAAATCGCTGCCGTGGGCCAGGTAGTTATGGACCAGCTCGAGAATGGATGGCCGACCAACAACGGCTATGGCGGAAACACCTTTGTGCCCAGCGCCGCTGGCGCCTGCCCTGCTGCCCCGGCCACCGGACCGGCCGCGAATTGCGCGGCCCTTCCTGCCGGCAGTTGGACCGGCGGCTTCCCTGCTGTTGGTGCAGCCAACGCTGCCTGGAAAGGAATTTCCACGACCACGTTCAACAGCTTCATCATTAACGGTCTGACCGGCGCAACCAAGCTCCAGTTACCCTTCGTGCAAGCGGACAAAGTTGGCGCCATCGAAATCATTCGCCGCACACAAGCAACCGATACCCCGCTCTTGCAACAGTCCCGTCTCTATAGCGAGGCTTCGATCCGCATTCTGCTCGCCGATACTCAAAAAGATCTTCACCCGGACCGTGGTGCCGGGTCACTCGACGCCGACGACGTTCAGCTCGGCGTCACAGGCACCGCCGTCGGCGGTGGCGGAAGCACCACGTCAGCCCAGCTAGCCACCGTTGCAGGCAACCCCTACATGTATTTTGGTATCGCCACGGCCGGCGTGAATGGATGGGTCGCCCCCACCAACCCCGCAAGCGGCACACCGTACAACTGGACTTCATGGCCGCTTCTCGGTCAGATCACCAGCAGCCCGGCTAATAACTCCGGCCCCGCTCCAAGCGCCGCCGGCGGCAACACCCCGTACGTTTGGCTGCGGGTCGAGTATCTGAACAACGTTGGTAACTGGGTTGGCGTCACGCGACAGTGGTTGTCATACGGTTTCGGCCGCGGCTATGACGTACCCCCGACCGCTCCCTATCTTCCGGGTGCAGGGCCCACGGCTTGCCCCACCTTTGGTGGCGCCGGCTATCCGCCAGCTGGCCAGTGTTACAACCCGATCAGCCCCGCGATCCTGATCCTTCAGCAGCTCCAGCAGGGAGTAGCAACGGCTAGTGCCTATGAAGCCGATACTACCGACACCAGTGGAACCGCCAACAACTGGATACCTATTAACTTCTACGACTCGCGCGAAGGCGAGCCCCGCGATGTCAACACCCGTCCCACCAACACCACCAGCACCAAGGGTCAGACCGTTTACACTCCGTGCAGTCCCATCGGAGTCATGAACGCGGTCGAACTTGATACGGGCAACTTGTGGCTCTGGCTGCAAGGTGCCGCTGGCCCGGCTGGTAGCCCTTACTTAGGCGGCAGTGGTGCGAACGTGAACAGCTCCAACTTCAACGGTTACATCGTTTATTTCTCGGACCGCCGCGGCATGGTTGCCGATCCTTTCCCAGTCGCGGCAACTCTCTATAACAACATCACCGGAATGTCCGGCCTCGAGGATGTCGTCAACTCCGCCTCCGCCACCGGCGTACCGGACGGTGTTCTTGAACCGGCGTCCTACTATACGTTTTCTCCCGAGGACCTGAACGCCGATGGCAACCTCGACAAGTACGGAGCAAACTATCTGGGCGCGGGATTCGGCTTGACTGGCGCCTTCACCAGCCAGCCCTATTTCCCCATTCCGGCAGCCGCCGTCACCACCAGCGCGAACCAGGTGAACTGCAATTCTTATACCTTCACTGCGGGCAGCGCGGTCGAGACGTATCCCCCGGGTACTGGAACGCTGGGCGCCACCGCGACCCCTGGATCACCTCAAAACAACTTTGTCACCGGGCCGCGTCACGTGTTGCGACTGGTGGATGGTGGCATGAGTGCTGCGGCAATTAGTTACTTGCCACATCCCACGGCTCCCGCCACCTCGGGAGACGGCTTCACAATCGGATCGGAAGAACCGGTCTACGTGTATGGAGACTACAACACCGGTGCGGCCGATCCCTACTGGCCCAGCGGCGCAACCCCCAACACTCCACACTCCGCCGCCTCGATTATTGCGGATTCAGTTACGCTGCTCTCAAACCCTCCGTCAGGGGCTGCAAAACCAACCGCAAACGTAGGCTGGACCGATGTCGAAAGCTTCCTACAGCCTGGGGTAGCAACCAATCGGCCGGGAAACACCAGCTATTACCGGATGGCGCTTGCTGCCGGCAAGAGCATTCCGTTCCCTGAGCCAGGTTGGGCCAGTGTGGCTGGATTGAAGGATTTCGGCACCGATGGCGGCATGCACAACTTCATGCGCTATCTCGAAGACCGTGGCGCGAACGGCGCGACAGTGAACTACACCGGTTCGCTGATCAGCATGTACTATTCGCAGTACAACACGGGCGTGTTCAAGTGCTGCAACACCGTGTACGGCGCTCCCACGCGAAACTATTTCTTCGACACGCAGTTCCTGAATCCGACTCAGCTGCCTCCCGGAACTCCCATGTTCCAGGACGTGGTCAGTCTGAGCTATCACCAGAACTTCACGCCACAATAAGACTCACAAGCCGTCAACCAGCACCCCGGTCCTCACGGACCGGGGTCCTTTTTTTGTACTATTCCATCCCCCACGCTTGTTCCCTTACCATTGCCGGTTAAAATCGGTTGAGCCTTAACTCCATCCACCAATGAACACATCTTCGCTATCCGAGCACGAGTTCCGCGGCCAGCTAGCTCAGCAAGGCAGTCGCCACGCCGCACGCGGGATCTGGATTCTGTTCTTCCTCTGCTCCTTGGCCACCATCGGCCTGTTCTTCATTCCGGCTTTCATCATTCGACCTTTCCGGTACCAGGCGCCGCGCGCACTCTTCGTTGCCATGGCTCTGCACCAGCACGCACCTTTGCTCACGCTGATCGCGGCCCTGGCCTGTTTCGCCCTCGCCTTCACGCTGTGGAGAACCGTCGGCCTGTGGCGCAGGTCTCTGCTGGTGATCACTCTGCTGGTCGTCGCCTTCTCCGCGGTTATGGCGCGTCAAAACTATTTCGAGTGGATGTTCCATCCCATCGACGGCCCGCAGTTCGTTGCTCAGGCTGCGAGCAAGCTCGATTCAAAAGAAATGACCCTGGCCGTCGCCTTCGGCGGCGATGCTCGCGCTTATCCCATCAGCCAGATGGCCTACCACCACGTCCTCAACGACGTGGTCGGCGGCGTGCCGATCGCCGTCACCTATTGAACGCTCTGTCACACCGGTCTGGTGTGGACGCGAACGGTAAATGGAAGAGCTCTGCATTTTTACCTGGCCGGCATCAACAACCAGAACTTCCTAATGCGCGATAAGGAAACCGGAACCTGGTGGCAGCAGATCACCGGCAAGGCCATCTACGGCCCGCTGCAAGGCGCAACTCTCGAACTCGTCCTCAGCGACGAACTCACTTTCGGCGAATGGAGAAGCGAATTCCCCTCGGGTCAGGTGCTCGCACCCGTCACCAAGTACGCGAAGGATTACGAACCCAACTGGGAGACGCACGTAGCCAAGCTGCCCGTAGTCATCAGCTTCCCGGGCACTGAACTGAAGTCGCGCGATGTAGTCATCGGACTCACCATCGGCGGCGCCGCGCGCGCCTATCCCTGGGAAACTTTCGCCAAGCAGTCGCCGGTTCTCGATCGCGTGAACGGCACGCCGCTGCTTCTGGCGCTGGGCCCCGACGGCAAATCTTTTCGCGTCTTCGTAAGCCGCATCGATGGCCACGACGCCGAATTCTTTTTGCAAGGTGATGACACGACCGACGCCTCAGGGCAGAAGAAACCCTGGGCACTGCTCGACACCACGACCGCAAGCCAGTGGAACTTCCAGGGCTGCGCAACCTCCGGACCCGCGCAAGGAAAATGTCTGGATCGCATCCCCGCTCTCAAAGACTATTGGTTCGACTGGCGCAACTACCATCCCGACACGACGGTCTATAAACGCTAGCGGACTTGCTTGAATGTTCCAGTTGGAACATAGTGCGTAATGTTCCAGCTGGAACATTTCGGGAGGATCGTCGTGAATTACTCTGAGTTATTATGTGCGGTAAACGCTTATCCTGCAGTCGGTTAAGGAGGTGCCGAAATATCGGCATTTCCTCACCTGATAGCTTTGGGCTTACAAAGCGGATGTCGAGAGGAATTTGGGCGCATCGGGGAATCATTGGGGCGTCTAAGTCATGGTGTTTGAACGACTTGGCCGTAAGAACGGTGAAATAAAGGAGTTAGCTCTCGGCGGTTGAGTGCGTGCTAAACTTTCGCCTCAATCGACCTCTGGAGGGTTCATGTTTCGACTGGCGCTGGTGTGGATGTCGTGGCTTGCGTTGTTGACCGTCACCGCCGCTGCTCAAAGTCTCGATATCCCCGAGCCTGGCTCTGTGGAGGCCATCGCGGCGGCTACGACCGATCCGCATTTTGTCTCGCCCTGGGTTTCTTACGTCCCCGCGTCAAGTACGGTTCCTTCTCCGGAGAAATTCTTCGGGCGGATCATGGGCGCTCCCGGAGAATTGTTGGGTACGGAGAAGACATACGCCTATGCGCGTGCTTTGGCTGCGGCGAGCCCGCGAGTTCGCGTGTTTACGATTGGGCATAGTGAAGAAGGGCGCGAAATCCTGATGCTGGCGATCGCGGACGAGGACGGTATCCGCGACCTGGATCGTCTGAAAGAGGCGACTGCGGCCTTGGCCGATCCGCGCCGCACCGACCAGGCTTCGGCCGACAAACTCATCGCAACCTCGCGTCCTATTTATTACTTCAATGCGGCGCTGCATTCCGATGAGACGGGATCAACGGAAGCGATGGTTGAGCTGGCATATCGCCTCGCGGTATCAGAACAATCGATGATCCGGCGGATTCGAGAGCGGGTCGTGGTGCTGATCAATCCCATTTCGAATCCTGACGGCCGGGACAAGATGGTTGACTGGTTCTATCGCTACCTCAAAGGCAAAACTGACCGCAACCTGCTGCCGCGGCAGTCGCCGCCTTACTGGTCGAAGTACACCTTCGTCGATATCAACCGCGACACGCACCAGCAGACGCACGAAACCACGAAAGCTGTACACCGCATGTTTCATGAATGGCATCCCACGGTGGTTCACGATCTGCATGAGGGCACGCCTCTGATGATGACGTGGAACGGCACCGGCCCTTACAACCCCAACATTGACCCCATCACGTATACCGAGTTTCTTGAGCTCAGCTTCCACGAAGTGGAAGCTCTTACTGCGATGGGCATGCCTGGGGTTTCGACGTGGAATTTTGGGGAGGCGTTCGCTCACCTCTATCTGGATTCGGTGGCCATGAATCACAACAGCATCGGACGCGGCTACGAGACATTCGGTAACGGTAGTGCGGAGACTGAGAAGCGAGTGGTCTCGCCTTCCTCTGCAAGCATGGAGTGGTACCGTCCGCTTCCGGCTCCGCGAGAGGTGACATGGTCGGCCCGCGACAATCTCAACTACCAGGAAACGGGCGCTTTGGCGGCATTGGACGAAACGGCTAGCCAGTCCAAAGAAATGTTGCACAACTTCTACAAGAAGGGATGGGATTCGTGGCAGAAGGGCCTGACGCAGCCGCCGTACGCGTTTCTGATTCCGGAGAATCAAGGCGACCCCGCTCGGGTCGCGCAAATGGTGGAGCGACTCATGGCCCAACACATCGAGGTTGCGCAGGCGCAGAACCAAATTCAACTGAAGGAAGGAAGCTTTCCGGCGGGAACGTACGTGGTGCGGCTCGATCAGCCATACCGCAACTATGCGGTTGATTTGCTGACACCACAGCATTATCCAAAAGATGGAGAAGCGCCATACGACGACGTTTCCTGGGAGCTTCCCGCGCACTATCACCTGCAGGCGATACCGACGGCCGACGCGTCTATCCGCGAGGCTGCGTTGACTCAGTTGAAGGATGCACCGCGTGTCGTGGGGCGGGTCACGGGCAGTGGACCCGTTTACTTGCTGAAAGACACCGGGCAGGAATCGTTTCTGGCCGCCCGCTACCGTCTGGCCAACTTTGAAATTCGCATTGCGGAACGGGAGTTCGAGGCGGGCGGGACGAAATTTCCCGCCGGATCGTGGATTATTGCCAACCACACGGGATTGCGCGAGGCTATTCCTCCGATCGCGGCGGAACTGGGTCTCGACTTCACGCAGGTCTCGGCTGTACCAGAGGTGCCGTCCCACAAAGCGCAGGCGCCCCGCATTGGCCTGTGGGTGCCATGGGCTGATACCGACTCGATTGGATGGATCCGTTACTCGCTCGATCAACGTAAGGTTCCCTACACGTATCTGCGCGATGAAGATGTTCGTGCCGGGAATCTCCGCTCGCGCATCGACGTCCTGCTTTACGGACATGTCGATCTGGAACTGGCCGAACAAATTGAAGGTCTGCCGAAGACATGGTCGCCCATGCCTTTCAAGAAGACCGCGCAGACGCCGAGTTTCGGCACTCCCGCGGAATCTGACGACATTACCGGAGGAATTGGCTATGAAGGCTTAGCACAGATCCAGCGCTTCATTGACGACGGAGGATTGATGGTGACCCTCGGCAGCGGAACCATGCTGGCGCTCGAAGGCGGGCTGGTGCGCTTTGTGCGGCGGTCTTCGGGAGGCGTTCCGCGCAGTGCGGCCGGAGGCGGTGGGGCGTCGTCCTCAGCCTCTCAGCAAGCAGCTACTCGAACGCCGGGGGCGCATGTTCGGGTCACTTTCGACCGGACCGACCACCCGATCACCTACGGCTATCCTGCACACACGCACGTCTTCCGGCAGAACTTTCCCTTGTACGCTACTCCACGGCACTGGCTGCGCATGGCTTATTGCACGACTTGCCTGGACGGTCCTGAAGACCGGAGCGGTGTGGTGATGGAATGGGGAGATACCGATGGGAAGGCGTTTGTCGAGAGCGGCCAGGCCTGGGGAGAAGAGAATCTGATTGGACGGCCTGCAATCCTGGACATGCCCGTCGGCAAAGGACACGTGGTCTCTTTCAATTTCAATCCGATGCATCGCGATCTGAACCGCGGAGATCAGCGTCTGCTGTGGAACGCTATCCTGAACTGGCAGGCAATCATTGCGGGTCAGCCGAAGCCGGCAGGAACCCCCGGGCCGTCACCCGAGCCTGAAGAGTGAAGGATGGGACGGTTGTGAACGCAATTGATCTACACTCTTGATCTGCACCCTTGATCGGGGAGGGACGTTCCAGGCCTGAGACGAGCAGCAGCAGATTCCTCGCTCGCTCTCTCCGCGCGTTGCGCGGCTGCGAGCGGCTCGGAATGACAAGGTGACGGGAGGAGATTTCAGTCGTGTCGAGAATTCATGCCATCTTTTGGGATGTTGGAGGAGTGCTGCTCACGAACGCGTGGGACCACACGCAGCGCACCGCTGCGCTCGAGCACTTTCGTCTTGATGAAGACGAATTTCACTCACGGCACGAGATGGTGGTCTCGTCCTTTGAGCGCGGCAAGATCACTCTGGACGAATATCTGGATCGCACTGTCTTTTACCGCGACCGTACCTTCACCCGCGAGGAGTTTCGAGATTACATGTTCTCGCTGTCGCAGCCGATGCCGGAAGTTCTCGCCTTTGCGCACGCCCTCGCCGATTCCGGCATGTACTTCATGGGCACGATCAACAACGAGTCGCGCGAGCTAAACCTGTTCCGCATCGAAAAGTATGGCTTGCGAGAAATCTTCCGGCTGTTTGTGAGCTCCTGCTTCGTCGGGCTGCGCAAGCCGGAGAGCGGCATTTACAGGCTGGCGATTGAGATTACGCAGTTCAATCCGCAGGAGTGCTGTTTCATCGACGACCGGGCGTTGAATCTGGAATGCGCCGCGAAGCTGGGCATGCACACGATTCAGATGCAAACGCTCGAACAGTTGCGGGAGGAGTTGGGGAAGCTGGGAGTGAAGCCAGTGGTCAGTGGCCAGTGATCAGTGGCCAGTTAATACGTGGCGAGTGTTTGACTTTGCTGACCACTGACGACTGGAGACTGACCACTAGATTTTTTTCGGCTGCGGCTTGGCCAGAGGAATTACAGCCTTGGGGACATCTGATTCCGCGCCGGTGAGCGTCAGATCGCTCGACCAGCACTCCGAGACCAGCTTCCAGTCTCCACTCGCCTGCTTGGCGAAGACCCAGAGATACTTACCGCGCTCTTCGCGGCGTTTGCCAGCTGTTCCCGGAACCAGCGCGCTGTAGCGTCCGACTTCGTGAGCCAGATCTCCAAGAACTTCCACGCGCATAGGATCGACGGCGACTTCTCCCAGCCCGGCTTCGAGCGAGCCGAAGAAGAACTCACGAATGGCCATGACTCCGCGAATCGGCGGAAGATTCGAGCGCAGCACCAACGCGTCCGGAGCGTAGAGTTCCATCAGCTCATCGAGTTGCCTGGTATTGCAGGCCAAAACCCATTCCTGCGTGAGCCGGCGGACCGCAGCCTCGCCGCGGCTCATGGGTTCACCCTTGGCGGCCGCAGCAGCTCGCATGCGGTCTGCTTCCCGCGCGCTTTCAGGAGCGTTGGGACGCGGCGCCGCGGAAGCGTCCTGCCCACCCTGGAAATAGTGGTGATGGTAGTGATGGTGGTAGTGATGGGTGCCGGGCGGAGCACCAGCTTGCGGGTGCACCTCATCTTTGTGTCCGGAATGCATTGCTTCTTGCGTTGGTCGCGACGTTTGCGGCCGAAGTTCGTCGTCGTAGTCGAGAGTGGGCAAGGCGAAAGCGGGCATCGCAGGGTCGGCCGACGTGGATGGCTCAGTTCCTATGGGAAGACCGCACATGCCGCAGAATTTGTTGCCTTCGCGGTTGCGATGTCCGCAGACGTGGCAGGCGTGGAGGTTGGAAGAGGTTCCGGGCGTAGCGGCTTCGGCGGCGGCTTCGGAATCGGATTCCATGGTGAGGCGCTGCATGGCTTGCAAAGCGGCAGCAATGGCTTCCTGATTGGGCTTGGGCCGACGCATTTCGGGATAGAGGCGCTGATAGATCTCGCCGAGAGCGGGATTGTGCGGGCCGATGGCGGGCATCGCGTTATCGGAATCCAGCGATGAAGAACTGGATGGCTTGCCGAGTTTCTTGTCTCTGTCCACGATTCAGACTGCCGCGCCTTGGGGTCATTTTAGCTCAAGCGGGTGTCAGCGCAAGCTGGGGTGAATCTCAGCGCCGGGAAAACTCGATCTTCCCTTCTGCTTCGATGGGCACGCCGTTGCAAGTTGCGGGGCGATAACGCCACGCCCGGACGGTTCGCAGCACGTTGCGGTCGCCGGCGGGACCTCCGCTCTGCAGGATCAGAGGACTGTGCACGCGGCCGTCGGCACCGATGATGAAGCTCACTTTGACTTTCAGTCCAGATTCGATCGGAACCAGCAGAGGGTCGGGCGTGGTCAGAGCCTGCGGCGGCTGGGTATCTTCGCAGCGCGGTCGCGCGCTCACGTGTGGGACCTCGCTGAACTCGGCGGCGCGCGTGGGAGTCTTGAAAACCTGGTGTTCGCGATCGCTTAACACTGCGTGACTCAGGCGCGGAGTTGGAACCTGCACGGAAGCCGTGCTGGAAGCGGGAAGTGCGAGGATCAGAAACCAAGGCCAGATGCGAAGCATAAGTAAACCTTCTCTGGTCGGAGCCGCAAGTTGGGTGCCAGCGAGTAGGCGGATGTAAGTATATTGTTATCAGCTTGTTGATGAAAGTCCGCGCCGGTCAAAAGCTTCCCCTGTGAAGGCGATTGCATATTCCATGTGAATGGTGTTGCCGAATCCAGGCACAACCTCGGGCTTGAAGTTATTGTTTCGGCGAAGGCCGCAGAGTCAGCAGGGTGATTTCTGGAGGGCAATTCAGTCGCATGGGAACTCCGACCGTGCCCAGGCCGGCGCTGGTGTGGAGCGTGAGCGGACCGACACGATACGTGCCCCAGACGTACTTTTTCGCCAGCTCCGGCAGGTAAAGCGGGGGGAGGAACGGAATTCTGACCTGGCCTCCGTGAGAGTGTCCTGAAAGCTGCAGGTCGATGGGATACTGGGAAGCTTCATCGGCGAAGTCTGGTTCATGCGCGAGCAGAATTACGGCTTCGCCCGCGGGTACGCCGTGCAGCGTCGCCGAGAGGTCGGCGGTTCCGCTGAGTACATCTTTCACACCGGCCAGCCAGAAACGCACGCCATCTTGCTCGATTGGTTCCGACTGGTTGGCCAGGACCTGGATGTTCTCGGCCTGAAGCGCGCGGGTCACGTGTTCGGGGTCGGTGGCGTCATCGTGGTTTCCCATGACGGCCCAGAGACCGTGAGGCGCGGTCAACTGGCTCAGCAGGCGCGCGCAGGGCTCGGCTGCTGACGCGGCTTTCTCCCAATCACCAACCAGGGGCACGGAAACGAAGTCTCCGATGAGTGCGATCAGATCGGGACGAAGGCGGCTGACCATCGCGATGGCGGCGCGCAGCGGATGGATCGAGAAATAAGGGTCGTAATGAAAGTCGCTCAGTACGGCGATAGTGAAGCCGTTCATCCGCTGGGGCCAGCGCGGCAGGAAAAACTCCTGGCGGACGATGCGGGGCCGGTTGGGCGCCAGCAAGATCGCATCGCCGACGATCGCGACCGTGCCGACGGCGGCGGCGCCGCGAAGAAACTGGCGTCTTGTAGTGGGAATCAACGGCAAACGAAAATCACTCTGTGTGCATTGACGGCATGCGCATGCGTCTCTCCAGAATAACCGAATGGAGGGATCAGAAGTTAAACGTGGCGAAGAGGTCGATGCGGCGAACGGCCGTACCGCTGGAAAACGGACCGCCTTGAATGCTGTTTGGAGTGTCGAAGTAACGCGAGCCGAGAACTCCTGCGGGATTCGCCAGATTTACATTATTAAGCGCGTTGCGAGCGGAGACACCAAAAGTCAGGGTGTAACGGCGGTCGGAGCCGCCGCCTCCGCCCATTTGAGGTCCCGTGCCAAACACGGGACCGCCGCGCGGACCACCGCCGCTGCCGCCGCGACCGCCACCGCCGGGCGGACCACCTTGCCCCTGGCCCTGGTTGCCGGCGCCCTTCAGTTTGGGGCCGAATCCAATGGACTTGGTGAGCCGCAGATTCAGGACGAAGTGGGCTTCGCCGGTGCCGTAGTTGATGGGAACCACTTTCTGACCAGCGGTGGGCAGCGCGTTGTTGAAAGTGCCGAGCGATGTGCAGTAGGTAGTGCCGGTTTGGGTACCACCGTTGGGGCAAGTCGTGCTGGAAATAAAAGCGGGACGGTCATTGAAGATGGTGTCACCGTTCAGATCATCGGGCGAAACGATGTTGAAGGGTGTGCCGGAACTGGCAATCAGAAACGGGCTTAGACGAAAGGCGTAGGGCAGCGCGAGGCTTCCGCCGAAAAACAGGCGATTGCGGGTATCGAAGGAGGCGCGGCCGTAGTCCTCACTGATGTCGTTGGAGTTAGATGCGAAACTGGAAACGCCTCCAGTATCGCTATTGGCAAAGTTCAATGTGTAAAAGCCGAAAAGCTGAATCTTGGAGCCGACCCGCACATTGCTGTTCACAATGAGCTGATTTTGGCTGAAGTTTGCTTCGGAAGCGTACTGGTAGACCTGCGGACTGCCAGGGGTCGCGGGGTTAAGGCTGAGCGAGAGCAATTGGTCGAAGCCGCGGGAATTCAGATAGGTGACAGCCAGCGTGGCGGCTTTGGTTATCTGCCGCTCAACACTAATTGCCGATTGCAGTGTATAGGGGGCATAAAGTGAGGGGCTGGTCTGGTAGATGGAGGTTGACGCGGTGCTGGAGGTTCCGCAACTGGAGAGCGGAACAGTAAGAGGCGTGTCCAGACCGGGGAAGCAAGTTGGATTCTTGATGATGAATTGTTGCTGCGTGATGCCATTGAGGCGCTCAGCCTGAAGAATCTGCGGCTCCTGGTAGCGGTCGTAGAAAACGCCGAAGCCGCCACGGATCACGAACTTAGGCGGAGCGTTTCTGCCGCCGACTCCCCAGGCGATGCCCACACGCGGCGCCAGGTCTACGTGATCGCGAATGTGGTTCTGGCCCTCGTAACGCAAGCCATAACTGAAAGTAATGTTGCTGCGAATGCGCCAGTCATCCTGGATGTAAAGCCCGGCGTCGAAGACCGAGACCTCTGCCGAGGGCGAGCCCTGGGTAATTACGAGCTGGGTTGCTGGAGCCGTTGTGGCGCCGCTCTGCAGGAGTTGCTGCGCGTATTCATACATGCCTGGCCCGGGCGCCGCGTTTATGCAAGCGGGATTCGACGGATTGGTTTGTAGAGAACAAAGCGAAGAGAACGTAAACACGCCATTAAAGCCCGATGTCGACTCGTTAGAATCCTGCAAGTCGCGCAGGCGCGCTCCGAACTTGATGGTATGGTTGCCGTGAATTACCGAAGTGTAATTCTGGAATTCGTAATGGTTCTGGTGGTCGGTCTGCGTTCCCGAGTTGTAGCCACCACCGGTGAAGGCCGCTGGAACATTGACAGTGGGATTGACGTTACTCGTGTTCTGCGTGTCGTTTTCCCGCAGGTATTGGAAGCGCGTTTCGTTGACGACTTTGGAGCCGAAGATTTGCGTATCGCTGATCTGCACGGTGTCTTCGATGGATTTGGTGTTGTATGCCTGTGTAGCCAAGTCGAACTGGTTTAGATCCGGGTTCGTCTCCGTGTCCCGATAATATTGGTAGCGGATCGTCAGTGTGTTGTTCTTGCTGAGCGCGTAATCGAGGCGCGGGCCGATATTGGTGCGTTGGTGGGGATTGGGAAGGGTCGAGCTAAACGGGAGGAACGTGTTGGGATCAATTGCATTAACCGCCGAGAGGTTGTTGATGTCCCTGTACTGGCCGCTGACAAAGAACGAAGCAGCCTTGTTGATTGCCCCGCCGACGCTTCCGTTAAACAGGATGGAATCGTAACTCGGCTGTGAACTTGTGATGAAGGGATCCTGCGTATTGAAGGAAGAAGTGTTTCCGTCCAGGAGAAGCTGGCCGTGGAGTTTATCGGTGCCGGGCTTGGTGAAAACCTCGATGCGGCCGTAGCCGAGCTTGTCGTATTCCGAAGAAAACGGATTCTGATTGACCCGGATCTCGCGGATGGATGACTTAGGAGGGAGTTCGCCCGCAGTGAAACCATCGATATAAAGCTGGCCTCCGTTCGGACCGGCGGACGGACCTGCCAGAGCCTGCAAGTCTGTAAGCAATTCGTCGGGATCATCGGGCAAAGCTTCGAGTTCTTTGCCGGAGATGGTGATGGCGCCGGCGTTGTTGGCAGGATTGACGTCGACGGTCGGCGCGGTATCGGAGACTTGAACTTTCTGCTCTTCGACCTGAATGGCCATCGCGACGTTGAGACGCAGGGGCTGTTCGGTGGTGATGACCACGTTATCGTTTTCGTAGACGGCGAATCCCTGGGCTACGACGGTAAGCGTGTACTGGCCTGCGGGCAGGCCTTTGAATTCATAGAGGCCCTGTCCGTTGCTTTGGGTGGTGATGGAAGTCGAGGAAATGGCGGCCGGCGTCATGACTACATTGGCATTGGCGATGGCGGCGCCGGAAGGGTCGGTTACCTGGCCGCGCAGAATGCCTGCTGCCGGCGTTGCGGCGGACGCCGTTGGCGCGGTCTGCGACGTGGTAAGCGTTGCGCACAATTGCAGCGATAAAAAGATGAGTATGAAACAGAGATACTTCCTACAATTCATTCCGTTATTCCATTTCTGTTGAGGGTCTTCGATATAGGTTCACTGCAACGTCGGTTGCGGCGAAACAAATGTTATGGACCGCCAGTGTCGCCGGAGGGCGCGCTCATGCTCCAAGACCCAAGCATCGCGGCCTGGGCGGCGTTGGCGCTGGGTGCGGCTCGCAAAATCGGTTCGACGCCGCTGATCAGTTTGACCGCGGTGCCTGCCTCCGTGGACGTACCCTCCGTCGAGACAATCATCAGCACGTCGCCTTTATGCAAATCGGCTAGGGTGACGGCTGGCATACGGTTGATCATCTGTTGAAAATCCGGAGCTCCGCCGGGACGCGCACTTGGTCCGTTTCCTCCGGAGCCTGGGGGGGCGCTCGAACCAGCTGCAGAGGAGGCTCCGGCGGCTGCTCCCTTCCAGCGCATTGCAATGCGCTGAGCCGCCTCAGGGGGCAATTGGCGAAGCATTGAATCATGCGTGATCTTGACGAGCACTGTCTTGTTGGACAACAGATCGTGAACGCTAATGGTCGATGAACTTGCATCGACTGAGTCAACCGTTCCGGCAATATTGCGGAATGAACCGGAAACAATTTCTTCGGCCGCCAGTTCGGTGCCGTCGGCGTTCCGGTCGCCGCGGGCACTGACCTGATCGCCGGGATGAATCTCCTGCAGCGTGCTGGGTTTGGCATCGTCAAATTGCGCGGAATCTGGACCGTAGCGCCGGATCACGGTGGTCTTGGAGCTATGAATGACGATGTTTTTGCTTCCCGAGAAGCTGGTGATGGAGATCGTGACAGTTCCCGTAGTCACATCCACGGCCTTGGCGATTCCGCCCACGCCACGCTTTTGCCAGTCCTGCAGATCATGCTGGTGCTGGGCTGCGAGGTCGGAATGAGTCATGACGACAATCTTCAAAACAGGAAGCGGCAGGTTGTCATCAGTGGCCCAGCCGGTCGCACGGATGCGGTCACCGACTTGGAGATCCTGCAACTGGATCGGCGTGGCATTGTTTAGATTTGTCTCACCCGGAGCCAAGCGAACGATCTGCGCCGCGGGCTGGACGGTAATCTTCAGATCGGGGCCGGAATCCGGCGTCAGAGTAATTTCGCTTCCGTTGATGGCTTTGATGGCGCCGATGCGCTTAGCAACTGCGCGAGGGGCGCTGGGAGCCTGGGTTTGCGGAGTGGAGGGCATCGCAAAACCGGAGGGCACCAGGCAGAGGCCGGCTCCGCTTGCCGCAAAGAGTGCTACCGCTAAGATTCGATTGACAGTTGAGTTCATGCGCCTCTTACTAATTTACATTGCGCATTGCACAAAACCGAGGGATTTACAAAGTTTTACCTCAAGATGAACAACGTGTTACACGCGTAAGGGCAGGAATGGGAAACGCCCTGAGGGGAACATCATCGAAGCTTGAGCAGGCAACTATTCAGCGATCAGGAGGTTCTCTGCGAATGGCCATTGTTCATCGATCCATTGCGCCTCGCAGCGGAAACCGGCGCTGTCGGCCATGGCAAAGAGTTCCTGGGGTGAATATTTGTGACTGCTTTCAGTCCAGATGGTTTCGCCTTCAAGAAGATCGACGGAAAGCTCGGCAGCGGGAATATTGACGGTCTGGCGGCACATAGAACGCAGATGCATTTCGACGCTGCGGTCCTGATGATTGATTCTGGACACGTGCTCGAACTGCGCGAGATCGAAATTGGCGTCGAGTTCGCGATTGATGCGGGCCAGCAAATTCAGGTTGAAGGCAGCGGTGACTCCAAGTTCGTCGTCGTAGGCGTGAAGCAGCTGAGCGGCGGATTTCTCCAAGTCGGTTCCGAGCAGGAGGGAATCTCCGGGCTGGAGGATGCGCCTGACTTCTGCTAGAAACTCTACACCGGCGTGGCGGTCGAAATTTCCGATGGTGCTGCCCAGAAATAACACGAGGAGATGCTGGCCGGGGGAGCGGTGGGCAGCGACTTCGAGGAGCCCATCGAGGTACTCACGCTCGAAGCCGAGGATGCTGATGGACTCGATGTCGCGGAGCTCGCGCTCGCACATGGCGAGAGCGGAGGGAGAAATCTCGATGGGATAGTACGCGGTGCGCTGGCGCCGGCAAAGAGCCTCGAGGATGTGGCGAGTCTTGCGGCCGCTGCCGCTGCCGAGTTCTGCCACGGAAATGGGAGTCGCCAGCCGCTCGACGATGTCTTGACCATGCCGGCGCAGCAGGCGCTCATCGGCGCGGGTGAGTCCGTACTCGGGCAGATGGCTGATCACCTCGAACAACGCAGAACCGACGTCGTCGTATAAATACTTTGACAGCAATTCTTTCTGTCCTGGTTTCGTGAGCCCGGCGCGCACGTCGGTTGCGAACTCGTAGCTTGTGTTTGGAGTAATGGTTTGAACCAGCATTTTGGAAACTCCTCTCCTAACGGCCGTCGATTAACGGTCGTTGAGTCAACGATCGTCGATTAACAATCAGCGGCTTACGCAGCGAAAACCGGTGTAAATGAATTGGTAGTGCGCCTGGAACCAGTTGCGGAAGGTACGCCGCAACATGCAGGCCGCGGTGCGCGCCGATCCGCCTTTCATAACGAAATGCTTGCCATCGAAGAAATCGGCGGAGTAGCCGCGGTAAAAGGGGAACGGCTCGAACCCGGGAAACGGAGCAAACTCGGTGGAAGTCCACTCCCAACCGTTGCCCAGCATGCCGTGAACTCCGAAAGCGCTTTGACCTCGCGGGAATGCATTTACCGGGGTGGGACTCCAGCGGGCGAAATCAAAGTTGCCGAAACTGTGAACAGGACCTTCGTTTCCCCATGGGTACGCTCGTTCTTCACCCTGCGGAGTAGCGTAGGCTGCGCGCTGCCACTCGGCTTCGGTGGGTAGCGACTTCCCTGCCCAGCGGGCATAGGCTTTTGCCTCCGCGTGACTCACGTAGACTGGCCAATCCAGGGGTAAAGGCAAGTCGTCGAACATGGTGCGATAGAGCCATTGCTCGCCTTGACGCTTCCAGAAGGCGGGATGAGAAATTCCCTGACGGGACTTCCAGTTCCAGTCTTTATTGTCGCCAGCATCGTTGCCATCGTTCGTGTCGCCTTCGCTCCAGAACGCGGGCGTTTCGTAGCCACCGGCGGCGATGAACTCCAGGTACTGCCGGTTCGTCACTTTGTACTGATCGATGGCAAATGACGGGACGTTGACGGCGTGGGCTTCAAACTCGTTGTCCCACCCGAACGAATCGCTGCCACGCGGAAGGCCCAGGGTTACGATACCGGCGGGGATTTCAATGCTGCGGTGAAGCACCGCGGGAGTGATAAGGCTCAGCGATTCGGTTTGCGGCTTTTTGCGATCAAGCGGTAGCTGATGCAGCATGTAGGCGAGCGTCTCGGCGTGCATCAGGCGGTGCTCGACGGCCACGTTGAGCAGAGTGCTGAGGGGAAATCCGCCCCTTGTAGATCGGTCGCTTATAGAAAGATTGGAATCGAGAGCGTTGGTAAAGCTTTGGTCGAGAATGGCGCGGATTTCCCGGACGTAGTCCTGTACGGCGGCAATAGAAGGCCAGTCCGAAGGCTGATCGGTGGGCAGTCCGCCGCCAACCGGGTCGATGCCGAAGGCGAACAGGCGATCGAATTCGGGATGAAAGGCCTTCAGTCCTAGGGCACGCTCGCTGAACAGATTCCAATCAAAGGCTTCGAGATGTCCGATGTAGAAGATGATGCGATGACGCTCAGAAATGGGGCGCTCATACAGAGAATCCGGCTTGACCAGATCGAACAGGGCGTCAGTTTGTTGACGGGCATGCGCGAGTTGCTCGGTCAAGTCGTGACGGAGGGTAGAGTAGCTCTGCGTGGCTAGCATTCAGACCTCGCAATCTCGTGGCGGCGGCGCGAAGTAACTTAGCGGCGGCTGGCGCGAACGAAGCAGTGCCGGGAATTCTACGCCCGCAGTGGCTCCGAGTGCCATAGGGTAATTTCCCTAACCGTATTTCACGTCAAAGCGTTCACCGCCCGGCGTTTCAGGGGTTCCCGCCGCAGTGTGCCCGCTCATAGGGTCCTTAGATGACGCCTTCCTGCTGGCGGTCGCAGCCGAAAACAATCGCTCGGCTGGACTTCGGCTTCGCTACAGGGGCAGGTTCGCGAGCGGGCGTCCCCACAGAAGAAATTGACTAGAACTTACGGGATCAATCCTTTGCTGCGCAGGAACTCGTGGGCTACGTCCGTCACGTCGCGGTGCTGGCCGTCGAGAGCGTAATTTAGTTGCTGCATTTCCTGATCGGAAATCTTGCCGCCTAAGTCGGCAATCGCCTCGGCAATTTCAGGATGCTGCTGCTCGGTTTGCTGGCGGACCACCGCGACTGCTTCGTAGGGAGGGAAATAATGGCGGTCATCTTCGAGCACGAATAAATCGAGTGCTGGAATCAGCCCGTCGGTGGCGTTGCCGGCAGCGATGTCAATCTGATGATCTTTCAAGGCCGGGGCGAGCAGGCCGAGATCCATGATGCGGGGCGGCGCGGCAAAGTGTAGGCCGTAGGCGGCTGCCAGGCCTGCGTATCCGTCGGGTCGCTCCATGAATTCGTAGCCAAATCCGGCTCGCCATTTTGGGGCGAACTCCGCCGCCTGGGACAAGGTCTTAAGATTCAGCCGGCGCGCGTCTTCGCCGCGAATTTCCATGGCGAATGTATCGTTGAAACCGAAAGGCGGACCGAGTGTAAGACCGAGACGCGCTTCATATTCACTCTTGACCCGGCGGTAAACTTCCGACTTATCGCCTCCAACTTGCTGCTTGAGGATGGCGGTCAACGCGGTTCCTGTGTATTCCGGATAGACATCGATGCGGCCGGCCAGCAGCGCCTGCTGACAGATGTAAGTGCCGGCGAGGTAGAAGCGGCGCTCCACTTTCAGGTGCGAGTGCGCTTCAATCTGCTGGGCAAGTAGTTCGCCCAGAATTAGTGACTCGGTAAAGTTCTTGGAGCCAACGACGATGCGATTGGAATGCGAAGGCGCGCACGAGGACAACCACAGAGCTATGAGAATCAGGCACAGCAACGTACAGCGTCGTGCCTCAAGAACGTCGCAACCGCATGGTTGTCGATTCAGTTTCATCGCGGTCGCAAGCGTTTTTCCAGCCATCCCAGGCCGAAATCCGCCGAGAGCGCCAGAACCGCCGCGGGAATGGCTCCGGCAAGAATGAGCTGATTGTTGACCATGGCAAGACCGCGAAAGATGAACTCGCCCAAGCCTCCCGCTCCGATTGCGGCGGCGATTGTGGCGAGTCCCACCGAAACGACTACGGCGACGCGTACGCCGGAGAGAATTACGCTCAAGGCCAACGGCAATTCCACCTGAAACAAGAGTTGGCGGGCAGTGAGTCCCATGCCGCGCCCGGCTTCGACCACCGCCGGATCGACGCCGCGGATTCCGGTGTAAGTGTTGCGAATCACGGGCAGCAGGGCATAGAGAGTCAAAGCGAGGATCGCCAGACGATCGGCGCGATCTCCGAGCCAGGGCACGGGCAGCAGAAAGCCAAAGAGTGCGAGACTCGGAATCGTCTGAATGATGTTCGCAGCTCCCAGCACCGGCTTATTCCAGACCGGCCAGTGCGCGCTCAGTATACCCAGCGGTATGCCAACCACCACTGCGAGGAGCGTCGAGACTCCTACCAGCCAGAGATGCTCGAGCGTGAGTTCCAGAACCTGCTCGTGATTTTGCAGGAGGAAATGTAAGAGGTTCATGACCCACCTCGATTTGTTGCAGAGTCGAGTCCATCTCTGAAAGCCCGCACATAGGCGGATGCCAACGGGTCGTCGGACCGCAGGAAGTCTTCCGGGGAAAGAATCGTAACCAGCCGGCCGGCTTCCATGAGTGCGATGCGCGAACCGAGTCGCAAGGCTTCGCGCAGGTCGTGAGTAACGAAGACTACAGTCTTATTCAGCCGCTGCTGGAGAGAGAGAAACTCGCGCTGCAGCTGGTCGCGGGTCAGCGCGTCGAGCGCGCCGAAGGGTTCATCCATCAGGACGATCGCGGGATCGGCGGCCAGCGCTCGAGCCACTCCCACGCGCTGCCGCTGCCCGCCCGAGAGCTGGTGCGGATAACGCGAAGCCAGTTGCGCGTCGAGCCCTACCATGTGCAGCAATTCCTCGACGCGCAGATGAATCCTCTCGGGGGTCCAGCCCTCGATTTGCGGGACGAGGCCAATATTTCGTTCCACGGTGAAATGCGGGAACAGTCCCACGTCCTGGATGACATAGCCAATGCTGCGACGCAAACGAATGACGTCGCTCTGGGCCGTGGGCGCACCATTCACCCGTACCTCCCCGCTGGTTGGGGTCAACAGCCGATTGACCAGTTTCAGCGTAGTGGTTTTTCCCGAACCGCTTCGTCCCAGCAGGACAAGAGTTTCGCCGTGTTGCACTTGCAGGTTCAGCGCCGAGAGCAATTGCTGGCCGGTGGGCAGCGCATAGGCCACGTTGCGGAATTCAATCACGGGATCGTTGCCGGAAGTTTGTTCCATGTTCAGCTAAACCATCTCCCCCAACCTCTTGCTCGCGAAGCTTTTTCGCCAAGCATACTGGAAGTTCACGAGCCAGGCGCGGGAAATCGGGCGATGGTGCCCTGCATCACGCGGTGCGACGGGCATCCAGAGAGCCAATAGACGATCAATTCCTCTGTCGTTAGGATTCTTATGAGATTTGTGGAAATTGTCTTTAGCTATGAGTGTGTCTGCATTTCGTAAATTTGTCGCCTCGATGATGGTCGTTCTGTGCCCGTTTTCACTGGTGGCGGCGGACACGGGCTCCGCTGTATTGCATAGCGAGGGAGGGGTGTGGGTTAACGGCTTCGAGGTCGCGGGGTCCACTGTGGTCTTTCCCGGAGACCTGCTCGAGACCAAACCTGGATTTGTCGCCAATGTCGACGCCGAAGGATCGTCGGTGTTGATTCAGCCGGAATCGGTGGTGAAGTTCCAAGGTAGCTTTCTGAGCCTGGAGCACGGCAGCGTGTCGGTGGGGACTTCAACTTCGATGAGCGTGCATGTGAACTGCATCAAGGTAGAACCGGTTTCCAGTGAGCGGACGCAATATGACGTGACCAACGTCAACGGCACGGTGCAGATTGCGGCGAAAAAGAACGACGTGAATATCACGATTGACGGCGTAGGCGGTGTCCCGCAAAAAACAAATCCCCAAGGCGGTTCATCTCTATCAACGGTCGTGCATGAGGGACAGCAGGCTACTCGCGATCAGGCGACTGCCTGCGGAGCCGCACCTCGGCCCGGGAGCGCCGGCAATGGTCTGAACTCAAAATGGCTTGAGATTGGCGGCGGCGTGGGAGTGGGAGTTCTTGTGCTTTGCCTGCTTTTATGCAAAAGCTCCGGGCCCAGCAGCGTCAGCCCTTCTGAACCATGAGTACTCTGCCTGACTACTCAGCACGCCTAGGGCGCAACACCCTGCAAGCGTGCAGGTGGTTCTTCAATCTGCAGCATCTGATCACCTCTTCCGATACCTTCGGTCGCTTCGGAGCCGCAATACCTGAGCAATATCTGCGAAGGCAAGGTATACTGAAGACCTTGACCTCGAAGACACCCTGAACAGCACGTTGCGCCTTCGCGATTGAGAAATTCCCTGAAAGGCGAATGACGTGTCGAACCTGAGAAGTGCTGGAAGTCAGTTTCAATCCCAAAACATCGACTTGAAAGAACGGCCGCGTATTCTGGCCGATTCGACGATTCGCTAGCTGGGAACCTGCGTAAAAAACACATAACTCAGCCCTCAAGGCAGGAGATAAACATGTCCGGAATCAATGGCGATAAAGCCAGATTCAACCGGCGGCGCCGGCAAAAGATCAGCCGCCGCCAGAGCAATGAAAAGATGTTGAAGGCCCTGGCTGAACAGCACCTGGTTGCCCCTCCGAAGGCAGCCAATCTCAAGGAGAAAACGGCATGACGATGCCTGTCGTACTGTTGCCGCTTTCGACTCCGGATGGCGCTGCAGCGAGGAAGAAGCGCGTCCTGCTGCTGGACACTTCGCAGACGAAACGCGACCTGCGGGCCGACGTGATGCGGCGGATGGGCATCGAAGTGGATTGCGCAGCCGATGTGTTGGAGGCGCGATGCTGGTGGCGAGCCGACTTATACAATCTTGTACTCATCAACGTGGCTGGAGAAATCGAGAGCCGGGATAAGTTCTGCACGGATATGCGAAGTGCGATTCCTCCGCAAAGAATTGCCTTCTTCGTAGGCGGTCCTGAGTATCTGGCAGCGGTGCCGCATTCCGACCAGGCTCCTGTGGAGCCGGACGCGGATGCGCTGCATAAGGAGATGGTCGCAGCGCTGCTGGCTCAGGCTTCGGGCAGCTCATCGCAGCGCTGGGGAATCCTCGAAGCGTGCAGAAAGATTTCCAGCGTGCGCTCGGTCAGCGAAGCTCGCTCGCGTGCGATACGGGAAACCCCCAGACCGTCCCGGTGGGCGGAGGCAATCGAGCAACATACTCCCCGCGAGGCGAGCCTACCTCAACCGTTATTTGAAAAACCGGTATTTGAAACCGCAACCCCTGTCGCAGAAACTGAGAGAGAAGAACTCCTATGAAGAATCTTTACGTCGGCAACTTACCCCACAGCACTACGGAACCGGAACTTCGCGGCTTGTTTGAGGCACATGGCGCAGTCGAGCGCGTGAGCATCGTCACCGACCGCGAAACCGGCCGGGCTCGAGGCTTCGCCTTCGTCGAAATGACGAATGCGGAAGAAGCCGATAAGGCGGTCACGGCATTGAATGGAACTGATCTGGGCGGCCGCGCGCTGAAGATCAACGAAGCCAAGCCGAAGACGGCTTCCCCGCGAAGCGGTGGAGGAGGACAGCGTTTCGGCGGCGGAGGCGGTGGCCGCGACGACTATCAGGGACACGCGCGCCAACCCCGGGAACCCCGCTGGTAGCGGTGCGCCAGTTCTGCGGATGAGCTGCTGTTGTCTGAACTTGACCAAAATGCAAAGCGCCAGCCGCTGTTGCCAAAATTGACGATTGGAGATTGAGTTATGCCAGGACGAGGTCGATCAAGCTTTACCAAACGCCAGAAGGAACACACTCGCCAGCAAAAACAACGCGATAAGGCCGAGCGCCGCATCCAGCGCAAAGACGAACCGTCAGGAACGCCGGGCGTTTCGAGCGAATTGGATCTGGACGAGTTGCAAAGGCATGCTGCGGAACAAGCTGCACTGTTTCAAATGGGGGACGACGACAGCGATATTTCCAGCATCCCCCGCGAACGGGTTCCGGAAAAGACGGAGCCGTAGAACTCGTTGGTGTGGAAATTCCGTATAGAAAAAGGGGCGCGTCTTTATCTCTAAAGACGCGCCCCTTCGATTTACCAGCTGATTCCCTTTTTTCTCTAATTAGGCGAATACTTCGCCGGGCAACCTGGTCAGCGTGCGGCTGGCCAGCGTGTTCTGGACGACATGCTCGGACTTCCCGGCATTCGCCCAGTCCACCTGCTTTCGTTCGATTTTCAGTTTCAAGGCGCGCTCGATATGCCGCAGCTCGATGACCTCGCCGCCAGCAACCAGGCTGGTCGCCAAACCTTCCGATCCGGCGCGTCCGGTCCGTCCCACGCGATGGATGAAATCCTCGGCCATCTTGGGCAGGTCGTAGTTGACCACATGCGCCACGTCATCGATGTGCAAGCCGCGTGCGGCCACGTCGGTGGCAACCAGCACCTGAAAACGTCCTTCCTGAAATCCACTGAGCGCGGCGTTGCGCTGCGATTGGGATCGATCGCCGTGAATCATCGCAGCGGAGAAGCCTTCGCGCACCAGTTCCTTGGCCAGGCGTTCGGTCCCGCGCTTGGTGCGGGCGAAGATCAAGGTCTGTCCTTTTTCGGCGTAGAGCAGTTGCCGCAACACATCTGGTTTTTCTGCCGGACGCACTTCGTAAGCTTGCAGACGGACGCTTTCGACCGGCTTGAGCACGGAACCAATTGCCACGCGGACCGGATCGCGCATGGAATCGTTCACCAGGCCGGCGACGGATTGTTCCAGCGTGGCCGAGAAGCAAAGCGTTTGCCGGCGTCGCGGCAGGATCGCCAGGATGCGCCGGATGGCCGGCAGAAAGCCCATGTCGAGCATGCGGTCGGCTTCATCGAGTACCAGGATTTTGACTTCGCGCAGCTCGATCAGCCGGCGGGTGATGAAGTCCTGCAAGCGGCCGGGGGTCGCAATCACCACGCTGGCGCCGGAGCGTACGGCCTGAATCTGGTTTTTCTCGGAGACGCCGCCGATTACCAGCGCCGCCTTCGATAGTTGCTTGCCGCGTAGTTTTTCGTATTCTTCGTTGACCTGAATTGCCAGCTCGCGTGTGGGCAACAGAACCAGTACACGGACTTTTTGCGACGGTTCCCGCTGCAGCATCTCGTGCTGCAACATTTCAATGATCGGAATCAGAAACGCGAGGGTCTTGCCGGTACCGGTCTGCGCCGTCGCCAGAACGTCTTTGCCTTCAAGGGCGCAAGGAATAGCCTGCGCCTGAATCGGCGTAGGGGTAATGAATTGAGCATTCGCCAGCCTCTGCTGCAAAGCAGAAGATAGCGTTAATTCTGTAAAGCTTGTCATTCGTAATTGTTCTTTCTGGAGGGGCCTGATGTTACACACGTAGCGTGGGTTCCCATGCCGCTCTTATGTTTTGATTTACGCTGAATAAACGGCGGGCAGGAAAAGCGGAGATGAATCTTGATCCAACAGGATCACCGCGTCACGAGCAAACCGTGGCAGTAGCGTTGAAAACAATTATAGCACAGGATTCGGTGCAGCGCGATCGGGATGGGAACGACAAGACGTAGTCGATAGTAACCAGGCAAGTGATTGAAAGCATGGGGGCCCCGGGCGGAGTCGAACCGCCGACCAACGGTTTAGGAAACCGCTGCTCTATCCAACTGAGCTACGGGGCCGGTGCAACTTGACCCGATTATCTCACGCTAGTTTACCGAAGCAGGCACCGCGGGTGACCGATTGGTATCCGGTGTTTGAGAACACCTTCGTGGCAAACCCATATGCACTCCTCGCGCGGATAGAAAAATAGCCAGTGCTGGAACAGGCACTGGCTAAATGCACTAACGAACTAACCGGTTCAGTGTCCTTTGGGCTCGCTTTCGGGCTTGGGCGGGGGGCTTGCCTTTTGCGGCTTCGGCGCGGGAGCGCTATGGCTTGGCTTGGGCGCGCTCGCTTTCGGGGCACTCTCCTTGGGGGCTGGCGGCTTGCTCTCAGGCTTAGGTGCGGCGCTGTGGCTCGGCTTCGGAGCGCTTTCTTTCGGGGCACTCTCTTTAGGCGCTGCCGGCTCGCTCTCGGCCTTGGGTGCGGCATTGTGGCTCGGCTTCGGAGCGCTTTCTCTCGGGGCACTCTCTTTAGGCGCTGCCGGCTTGCTCTCGGCCTTGGGTGCGGCATTGTGGCTCGGCTTCGGAGCGCTTTCTTTCGGAGCAGCGTTCTTCGCCGTGAGACTCGGTTTGCTCTCAGCGTGGGGCTCACCGGCCACATCAGTTTTCGGTTCATGCGGGGGGTTCGAGGCATGCGAACTCGGAGTGGAAGGCTTTGCCGGATGAGTCTCAGTCGGACGGGCCGACTTCTCCATATTCGCGTTCTCCGAGCGGCTGCCATTGGCGTTGCCTTTTGCAGGCGACGTAGCGGGCCGACTGCCGGTCTTCGCCGCCTTCGTGCTAGTGGAACGATCGCTGGCGGGCGCGGTTGCGCGCGCTTCTTTGGGCGACATCGCAGGGGCGCGATACGGCGCTCCGGCGGACTTAGCCCTTACGACCCCAGCCCCGCTAAATACGCCCGGTTTTCCTGTTGCGGCCACTGGGGGTGCGCCGTGATTATTCGACGCGAATAAGGCCTTGTTCTGGCTGGCAGCGTGTTCCTGCCGAACCTGTGCTGCGACCGGAGGGGTATGCTTTTCCCGGGAATAGGCTTCTTCTTGTGCAGTCGGGCGGGCCGCGACGCCACCTTCGCCGCCATTAAATGCAACGTGGGACTCATTATTGACGATGACCGTCTTGTTGACGTAGACGTTGGTGATCTGGGTTGTGTTCACGTGCATCACGGCAGTGTTGTAGAAGAAAGCGCCGCCTCGCCATTCGCCGCCGCCGAACCCGACGCCGCCATAACCGAAACCGTAATTAATCCCGCCGTAAAAGCCGATCTGCGGGCCCCAGTAGCCGGCGTTCCAAGCGTAGACACCGTCGTTCCATCCCCAGTACCCCGGGGTCCAAAGCAGGCCGACGGTGGGAGGCTGGACCCACGTGCCAGGCACCCAGTAGTAGCCGGCATCATCGTTCCAGGCCCAGTAGCCCGGAGTCCACAGATAGCCGGCAGCGGGACAGATAGGTTGCTCGTAAACCGGCAGCGCGGGCGGACCGACGCGAACCGAGATGCCGATCTGCGCAGAAGATGTGGAGAGGAGAGCTGCCGGAATGACCAGCAGCAGAAGACCGAATACCAGAAAACGAACTGCGGGGTGAGTTTTCATCGTGTTTTCCTCTATTCTGGCGCGCTCGCCTGAAAAGCTTGTCGCGCCGCGGTTGGGCGAAAAAATACATCGAATGATCGGCTCAAAGATCCCGTTGCAGAAAGTTTCTGTCCGCGAAACGCACTCCGAACATTCCCATTCCGAACCCGGGCCCGCTCGATTCCGGTCTTCCGATGTGAGCACGGTACGTTAGTAGCCTATCCCCGGATAAATAGTTGTTCGGAATATTAAGAGTGGGAGGCTTCCAAGCACGTGGGTTAATACCGGCCTACGTTTGATTCACGTCAGTTTGCACGAACTTCACCGCGGGCCAGGGCTCATCACGGCCAAACATTCCCGGGCCAGTTTGCCCACGGCGCGGCAAATGATTTACCCTCGCCGCAGTCGATCATGAATCCAACCAACGCCAGCTCCAACGCCGCGACTGACAGGTTTTCGCACGCAATGCGCCGGGAAATCTACCAGCAGCCTCAGGCCATCGCGAAAACGATTGAGCAGCACCTCAAGAACGACATTCTTTTTCCCGGCGAGCTGAACGCGCTTGAGAGCGCGCTGCTGACCTTCGAGAAGCTGATCATTGCCGCCAGCGGATCGAGCCGGCACGCCGGGCTGGCGGGCGAAATCATGATCGAGGACCTTTCCGGAGTTGCCGTCGACGTGGAATACGCGAGCGAGTACTGTTACCGCTCCACGCACGCCGCGGTGGATCCGATCGTGATGGTGGTTACGCAATCCGGTGAAACTGCCGACACCATCGCCGCGCAGCGCGAGGCGCTTACCCGCGGCGTGAAGACTATTGCGGTTTCGAACGTGGCCGACGCCACGATTCCTCGCGAGGCAAGTGCGGCTTTGATCACAGGGGCTGGTCCCGAACTCGCTGTCCCTGCAACCAAGAGTTTCACCACGCAGGTCACGGTTCTCTACCTGATGGCGCTATTCCTGGCGCGAAGGCGCGGCCGGATGACTTCGGAAGTAACGCGGTCTTATCTGCAACGGCTGCAGCGGCTTCCGGAGGCGATTGAAAAGAACCTCCGAGACTGGGACGATCTAGCGGAACAATTCGGGCAAAAGCATTTTCGGGCGGAAAAGTTCCTGTACCTGGGGCGAGGAGTCCATTACGCGATCGCGCGCGAAGGGGCGCTCAAGCTCAAGGAAACGTCCTACGCGCACGCCGAAGGTTACCCGGCGGGAGAACTGAAGCACGGGCCGAACGCGCTGGTCGACCAGCATCTTCCGGTTGTCGTGCTTGCAACCTACGATAAACACGACCCGGATTCGGTGCTGCGTTACCAGCGGACTCTCGACGTGATGAAGGAAGTGAAATCACGGCGGGGACGGTTGGTGGCGGTTGCGACCGAGGGCGATCCGGAGGTCGCCGGAGTCGCCGATGATGTGTTTTATGTTCCGCCAGCCCCCGAACTATTGCTGCCGATCGTTGAAGTCATTCCCCTGCAACTGTTCGCTTATCATGTGGCAACGAAAAAGGGATACAACGTGGACCATCCGCGAAACCTGGTCAAGGCGGTGGTCACGGAGTAGCCCGACTCGCGACTTTTCACCACAGAGGCACAGAGACACAGAGAAGGTCTATTGCATTGTTCTGCCGTTTGTTTTTCTCTATGTCTCTGTGGTGAACTGTCTTCGTCGGTCCTCATAAGCTGCTGAGAAAGATTTCATGCCTAATAACAGCTCTCCTCACATCGACTTGCAGGCGATTGCGAAAGAAGTAGTGCTGCAACACGGCTTTAAGCCCGACTTCCCCCCAGAAGTGCAGCAACAGCTGGCAGACTTGCGGGCTCATCCTCCGGCGATCGCTCCGGGAGGAAGCGTGCGCGATCTCCGCAGTCAACTCTGGTCGTCGATTGACAACGACACATCGCGAGACCTGGACCAGATCGAGGTTGCACAGCGGTTGCCGAACGGCGACGTAAAGGTTCTGGTCGGCGTTGCTGACCTGGATGCCTTTATCCCCAAGCTGAGCGCAATCGACCAGCATGCCGCTCGGGAAACGACGACGGTGTATGCCGGAGTCCGAAATTTCCCGATGTTGCCGGAGGAGCTTTCCACCGGGAAGACTTCCCTGCTGGAAAATCAGGACCGGTTGAGCGTGGTCGTCGAGTTTGTGGTGGGCGGCGACGGCCGTGTGACATCCAGCGATGTCTATCGCGCCGTGGTTCGCAACCAGGCGCAACTGCAATACAACTCTGTGGGAGCATGGCTGGAAAACAAGGCAGCGGCGCCGCCGAAAGTGGCAGCATCGGCTGATCTGCAGGCGCAGTTGCGGTTGCAGGACGAGGTGGCGCAGAAGTTGCGCTCTCGGCGCTATGAAAATGGAGCGCTCGATCTCCAGACCGACGAACTGCACCCCCTGGTGCTCGATACGGAAGTGATCGACGTCGTGAACGAGCAGAGAAACCACGCTACCGAGCTGATCGAAGACTTCATGATCGCGGCGAATGGAGTGGTGGCGCGAATGCTCGAGAAAGTTTCGTCGCTGCGCCGAATCGTAAAGACGCCTGAGCGCTGGGATCGCATCGTGCAACTGGCGGCAGGCTACTCCGTGAAACTTCCGGCCGATCCCGATTCCAAAGCGCTCAACGAGTTTCTGGTCAAGCGCAAGGAGGCGGATCCGGATCATTTTGCCGATCTTTCGCTGGCCGTGATCAAATTGATTGGGCCGGGAGAATATGTTCTGGAACGGCCGGGCGAGACTGCGGCGGGGCATTTCGGCCTGGCAGTGCAGGACTACACGCACTCGACCGCTCCCAATCGCCGCTTCCCTGACATCGTGACGCAGAGACTGATCAAGGCGATGCTTGCCGGGCAACCAAATCCTTACTCGGACGACGAACTTACCGCGATCGCTGCCAACTGCACCGAAAAAGGAGACGCGGAGCGGAAAGTCGAGCGGGAAATGGCCAAGCGGCTGGCCGCGGTCGCGTTGCAGCATCGCATCGGCGCCATCTTCGATGCTGTTGTTACGGGGGCAACTGCCAAAGGAACGTTTGTCCGCGTGTTGCAACCGCGCATCGATGGATTGCTGGCGCAAGGCCAGCAAGGCGTCGACGTGGGAGACAGATTCCCGGTCAAACTGATTCGCACTGACGTGCAGCGCGGGTTCATCGACTTCGCGCGCGTGGTCGACGCTCCTCCAGGTCCTAAGCCTCGTCCTTCCGACCTATCTTCCCGCATCCGCCAAGCCAATAGCTGCCAACCATCCCGCAAGTTATTCTGACCAAAGCAGTTAGTGCGGAGAGGGCGGAGCCTGCTTGGGGGAATGGCGCAATCTCGTTTGCGGCGTGATGGCAGTGGTGTTGCCGCTGTCGCTTAACGCCCAGGACTCGGCTCGTGCAATGCTCCACAGTGATGGCGGAGTCTGGCTGAACGGGAATCCCGCGCCTGGTTCGTCCGCGATTTTTCCGAATGACCTGATCCAGACCCAGCCGGGAAAGAGCGCAAAAATCGAAGCTTACGGGTCTGCCGTCACGATCCAACCGGAAACCGTTGTGCAGTTCGGAGGGGATGAACTTGCCGTCGAGCTGGTCCTCGACCATGGCGGCCTGCAGGTAGACACCTCGCACGGCATGAAAGTGCGGGCGAACTGCGTCACCGTCAGCCCCGCGGCGCAGGCCCGGACTCGCTACGGCGTGACCGATGTAGACGGAAGAGTTACGGTGGTCGCGCAAGAGAACAGCGTCCAGATCCACTTCGCAGGTGCGAGTGCCCGACAGTCGAAGCAGGGCGCATTCACGGATGTGACCGTGCGTCAGGGTGAACAAGCAACGCGCGACGAAAAGTGTGGAACGTCAGCCAGGCCTGGCGACGCGGTCGACGGCAAGGTGGCAATTCTGAACAACATTTGGGTCAAGGGAGCAGGGTTGGTCGCGATCGGCGTACTCACCTGCTGGGCTCTCTGCCGTGGAGACGATCCACTCAGCCCGGCCAAACCATAGCGGCGATTAGGGCCAGTGTCCTCAATCACTCGCCTCTTTCGATCAGTCCTTTTCTGATCAGTCCTCTTTCGGTCAGTCGCCCCGGTGCAGTCGATCAATGTCGGCGTTGGTGTAGATGCGAGCGGCGTGCCGGGCTTGCGCCTTATCGTAGGCAGCTACCTCTACCAGCGTGACTCCATAACCGCGCTCGCGCAACGCTTGAACCGTGGTCATTTGTAAACCACCGTTATCCAAGATGCTCGGCGGAATTTCCAGGGATGAAGGTGGTTCTACCGGGTGGGAAAAACTGATCTCGCCGTTTTCACTGACCGGGGGTCCGCCGTAGAAGATGGGGAAAAAATCGATCTTGGGCAGAGCCACGGCACTTGGAGGAGAGACGTACTGATTTCCCGCACCGGCATCGAGAACGCCGGTTGCATCGCGCGCACCGACCTCGATTGGCGGACCAGCCAATGACATTGAAGGCGTGGAAATGGGACGAGCGAACAGTGGCGAGCCATAATTCATCAGATACTGTGGGCCCGTGGCGAAGTTCGTGTCCTGGGCAAAAGCCATGCCAACGGCCGAAAGCACGATCAGTACGCAATAAAGAAGGGGACGCATAGGACCTCCGTGGTCGAGCAGCCAAAGCAATTATGAAGCATATGAGGGGTTCGCGGACAGAGTCGTTTGGCCCTATTTGCCGCTCTGGTCAAGGCTTTCGGCCTCAAGGCACTCCCGCCGGCGACGGCGACCGGCGCGCAGCAGAAACAGCATGTAGAATACGATTGCAAGGTTTCCCAGAAATAATGCTGAACGAAACAGGTTGATACCCCGCATAAGCCCGCGGATCTCAAGCGGGAGCAGAAGCGTTCCCGACACGAAGGCTACCCACTCCGCCCAGGTACGTTGCTTCCACAGGCCGTAGGCCTCGATAAAGCGCAAGACTGAATAGGCGAACGCGAATTGCGCCGCCATCCATAGGCGGGCATCAGTGAGCTGGTCGGAAAAGTCAAGGAAGAGCTGCGCCGAGTGCCGGTCAGTGCTGATGTGGAAGCGGGCCAGCAGGCTCTCGGCAATCACCCAGGCGTCCTTGTGTACGAGCAGAATAGCGCTGAGCCCGATCAGGAGGACGAAGATGCCCTTGACGAATTCGAAGGAAGCAACCACGCGCAGCAGATTTCTCTGGGCGAGGCGCAGGTCGATTTTCGTTGCCGGCGATAGCATGCGGCGCGCAAGCAATCCTCAGAGTACCACGGCCGCTTGCATCGTCCTTTTCTTTCCCGAGGGCCGTAACGTCGACGGAGTTCTCATGAACGGTTTCCAGCTTGTTGAGCGCGAACGGCGGCGCGAAGCTCGTTCACGATTTCGCGAGAAGCCTTGATCGCGGCAGCATGCTGGTTCGGGTTGAAGGAGATGGCGCCCACGCGCGCGTGCCCCCCGCCTCCGTAGCGCTCACAAATCTTGGCTAGATTCACGACTGGCTCCTGCGGAGCCCAGGGGTTCGATCCGACCGAAACTTTTACCCGGAAACTGCTCTTGCTGAGTCCCACGCTATAGATCGATTCGGGATGCAGGTAGTAGGGCACGAACTTGTTGTAGCCTTCGAGATCTTGATCGGAGACGTCGAAGAAAATGGTCCCGTCGATGCACTCGGTGCGCTGCTTCATGATCTCGATTGAGATTTCGTGACGGCGTAGCAGCGGCGGCAACAGAGGAGCAACGAACGGTTCTTCGAGAATTGCGGCCAGGGACTTGGTGGCAAGAAGCGGAATCAAGTTGGGGACAAAGTGATCGGGCGCCGACTCGATGACCATGGTCAGCTTCATAGCGGGCGCCTGCATCTCGACCGCGGTCTTGGCGTCGGAATATAGAGCACCATCAATGATGTCCGCCCAATGGACGAGATCGGCCACGGGAGCGGGGTCGAAGCCAAAGCGCTGCTGCGCGATCATGGCGATAAAACTGGTGCAGGACTTGAAGTCCGGATCGTAGAACTTTCGATCGCTCTCGTCCTGTTCGAAGTGAGCGGCGTCTGCCGGCGAGAGGAACGCGCTCTCATGATGGTCGAACCACCATGTGATCTTGGGGGAACTGGAGTACTTGAAATCGACGATGGCATTTTCGTCGCCGTCGAAATGGGATTCGTCGAAGAGCGCTCCGGCGCGATGCAGCAGGCCGGAGAAGACAAAGTTGGCGTCTTCGCGAATCCGCTCGCGATAAAAACGAGAGAAGAGTGCGGCGGAGCAGGCTCCGTCGAAGCACTTGTCGTGGTAGAAGACTCTGACTTTCAATCCATTCCCCGGTTGTACAAGAATTCCCGCCGCCTGCAAGAAGCCGTCCTTGAAGTTGGGGGCAAAGTAAAAGCTAATAGGAATGACACCTTAGAGGAAGAAAGTCAAGGGCACCGGTCACAGTCCTAGTCCGCGCGAGTGTGCTGCTCAGCAAAATCGCCTACCAGCGGGAGCTTGAACATCTCGCCCTGCAGAGCTTTCGCGACCAGCAAAAACCAAACTGCGATAAACGCGAGGCTCACCACCATGGAGAAGAGCCAGACCAGCATGTGGCCAATTGCCGGTATGAAAAACAGAACGAAGCCCACAACCCGGAGCAACGCTCCAACCACCACGCCGGCCAGACATACGCCGAGGCATTGGAAAGAATGAAACCGTACGAAGCGGTTCTTGTTGTAAGGCTCGACCAGAAGGAAAACGATCGCTGGCAGAAGGAAGTAGGCCAAAGCGCCAGCCAGGGTCTCAGGGAGTACGCCCACCATTCCTTGTGCGCGCTCAACAGGCCGCATGGAGCGGCCGCAGCCCGGACAGTAAGCGGCGGTGTCGGGCATCTGGGCGGCGCAGTCGGGGCAAGCAAGAGGCATGTTTTCGGGCATTCTTGTTGAACAAGTCGTTGCCGCGCACCTTACCAGAACGCGGTATGGCTAGGCAAACCCGCGGGAACCTATCTAGGAGATTGACGGGGTGCAACTCGAGGAGTACTGTTCTGTGCAAATTTCGGCGAAGGACATTTATTCGCGTCGCGCCGGAGTTTAGGAGGTCGCCCCTCGTGTTCTGTGCCAGTTGTGGAAACAATGTGGCGGCGGGTGAGAACTTCTGCAGGGTCTGCGGCAGGGAGGTCGCCGCGCCGACCGCGATGGCGTCGGCGGTGGGGCCGCCTGCGGAAACGAGCGGGAAGGCCATCGCGAGTTTGGTCTTTGGGCTTTTTCTCTTCGCGTTCCCGATGTCGATTCTGGCGATTATTTTTGGGCATCTTTCCCTCTCCGAGATCCGCAAGAGTGCGGGCCGTCTCAAAGGCCAAGGCATGGCCATCGCCGGGCTGGTTCTTGGTTACCTGGGAGTCGCGGGAATTCCCTTCGTCCTGATTATCGCCGCGATTGCAATTCCCAATCTACTGCGGGCGCGCATGGCGGCCAACGAATCGTCGGCTATGGTGTCGGTTCGGACGCTGGCGGTTGCTGAAGTCGGATATGCCTCATCTCATCCTGACGCAGGGTACACTTGCACGCTTTCCGATCTGGCGGGAGCGGGATTGATTGACGCGAGACTGGCAAGTGGACAGAAAAACGGATATGTGTTCGAGTTGTCAGATTGCAAGCCATCGGCTGATGGTGGGGCCAATGTAAAGTTCCGGGTAACGGCCTATCCCATGACCCGCAACACAACGGGGACGCGTGCTTTTTGCTCCGATGAATCCCACGTTGTGAAGACTGATGAAAAGGGCTCGCCCCAGGATTGCATCGAGAACGGCTCTACCCGGCAGTGAGATCATCCGTTTGATTTGCTGACCTCAGGCGGACTTCGCCTTGCGGCAGTCTTCACAAACGCCGTAAATCTGGAAGGTATGGCGGGTCGTCGTGTAGTGGTGTCTGCGCCCGATTTCCTGCTCCAACTGGTCCACCTCGCGGGAAAAGAACTCCACGGAACTGCCGCACTCGGTGCAAACCATGTGGTGATGGCTGCGCCGGTTATATTGGTGCTCATAGCGGGCGACGCCGTCGTGAAACGCGACTTCGCTGGCCAATCCGCACTCAGCCAGCAGTTTGAGAGTGCGGTACACGGTGGTGTAGCCGATGCCCGCGTCCTTTTTCTGCACCAGGCGGTGCAGTTCGTCGGTGGAAAGGTGGTCGCGGGTCTCGAGGAACGAGCCCAGGATCGTGTCGCGCTGCGCCGTCTGCTTCAGGCCGACCCGCTTGAGATGGCGGTGCAGGATAGCCTGTGCCTCGCGCACCATCTCGCGCGAGATGGAAGGCTGGTCATCGATGCGCTTCTGCAACATGAAGCGTCAGGATAGCATCGGGCATCTTGAAAATGAAATTCATTTTCAGCGGCGGACGGGTTTTACGTCGCGCCTGGAAGCCGCGCCCTTTCAAACCGGCTGCTAGAATCGACATTGCTCATGAGTACTCTTACTGTGACCAGCGCTCCTGCCTCCCGGCGCTCGACCGGGCTGCGCATTCTCGTCTGGCTCTTATTGATTCTCATACTGCTGGCGGTGGGCGTGGTCGCTTTCGCGTACTTCGTTGTCCGCTCCGCCCTGCCCCAGATTGACGGAAGCCTTCAGGTGAAAGGTCTTTCGGCAGCGGTGAAAGTGACGCGCGACAATCACGGCGTTCCCGCTATCGAGGCCGCGAGTCTGGAGGATTTGTTCCTCGCCCAAGGTTACATTACGGCACAAGACCGGCTCTGGCAGATGGACATCCTGCGGCGCTTCGCATCCGGAGAATTATCCGAGATTCTGGGTGAGGACACAGTGAAGATCGACCGCGAGCAGCGGATTCTGGGACTGCGCGCGGCTGCGAGAACAGGTTTGCAGACAGCTAGTCCCCGCGATCGTGCTTATTTTGAAGCGTACGCGGGCGGGGTCAATGCGTTCATCGAGAGCCACGGCAGCAACCTTCCGATTGAGTTCCGCATTCTAGGGTACCGGCCTAAGCCGTGGCAGCCGGAGGACTCCATCGTCATCGCGAATCAAATGGTGAAGGACCTCAACTACTACCCTTTTGGGGACGCGCTCGCCCGCGAAAAGATTCTCGCCAGGCTGGGGCCGGAGCTAACCGCTGATTTATACATAAACCGCTCCTGGCACGATCGCCCGCCCACCGTGATGAAGGAAGACCTCAACGATCAGGAGAATCAGGGCGACTCCGACGATGATGACGACGATGATGACTCGGGGCCGGACACTTCGGTGACCCAGCAAAGAGGCACGGCATCTGAAATCTGGGCGCAGCACACTCCGGAAGCAGTGAATGGATCGAACGACTGGGTGGTCTCGGGAGCCCATACGGTCACAGGCAAACCACTGCTCTCGAACGATATGCACCTCGCGCATCAGATGCCGAACCTGTGGTACGAGGCGCATCTGAAGTCCGGGAGTCTCGATGTGGCGGGAGTAACGCTGCCCGGAATGCCTTACGTGATTGTCGGCCACAATCAACGCGTCGCCTGGGGATTCACAAATGTTGGGCCCACGGTAGCAGACGCCTTCGTCGAAAACTTCAACGCACAAGGCGCCTACCAGACGCCGCAGGGCTGGCAGCAGCCCGAACACCGGGCCGAGGTGATCCATATCAAGGGCCAGCCGGATGTAACGGTCGACGTAAAGATTACCCGGCATGGGCCAATCGTGACCGACCTTTTGCCCGGCGAGACGCGCCAAATCGCGCTGCGCTGGACGCTGTATGACGGACTGCGCATGCCGTTTTTCGATGTCGATACGGCGCAGAACTGGGAAGAATTCCGCAAGGCATTTTCGCAACTCGATGCGCCGGGGCAGAATGTGGTTTACGCCGACATCGACGGCAACATCGGTTACCAGACTACCGGACGCGTTCCGATTCGCGCCGCAGGCGATGGCAGTCTGCCGGTCAGTGGAGCGGACGATGCCCACGAGTGGACCGGCTACATTCCTTTCGAGAAATTACCAAGCATCTACAATCCTCCCTCCGGAGTAATCGCAACTGCGAATGGGCGCATTACGCCGGACGGGTATCGCAATTCGATCAGCATCGAGTGGGAGGCGCCGTGGCGCACGGAGCGCATTTACCACGTGTTGGAGTCAGGACGGAAGTTTGCCGCCACAGACATGCTCGCGCTGGAAAACGATATTCACTCCGAGAATGACCTGTTCGCAGCCGAGCGTTTCGTCTACGCGGTCGACCACGCGTCGAAACCTTCTGCCCGCGCAAAACAGGCGGCAGATCTCATGCGCAACTGGGATGGACGGATGCTTGGCTCTTTGACAGCGCCCACTATTGCCGTGAGCTCGGCTCGTGAGTTGACCCGGCTGTTACTCGAACCACGGCTGGGATCTGCCCCGGAAGATCCGAAGGCGCAGGAAGCAGTTCTCAGTTGGAAGACCTACCAGTGGGAGATGCACACGGTATGGCTGCAGAATGTTTTGCTGCATCAGCCCAAGCGCTGGCTTCCGGAAAAATATCCGAACTACGAGGAACTGCTGACTGCTGCCGTGGAAGCTGCGGTCAACGGTCCGGCAGCCCCCGAGGATCTCGCTTCGTGGCACTGGGGCAGCGTGAATGCCGTGGAGATCGACCACCCGGTGCTGGGAAAGATTCCTTTGGTTCGGCGCTGGGCCGCGCCGGGAGTCAGGGAGCAATCCGGCAGCGGCTACACCGTAAAAGCTGTGACGCGCCATCACGGGCCATCCGAACGATTCACCGCAAATCTTGCGGACCTCGACCAATCCACGCTAAACACCGTCACTGGACAAGGCGGGAACTTCCTCAGTCCCTATTACATGGATCAATGGAAAGCATGGTATGAAGGCTCCACCTTCACCTTGCCTTTTACACCTCAGGCAGTGGAAGGGACAGAAGCGCATCGGCTGGTTCTGGAGCCTGGACGATAGTCACGGGTCGTTATTTCGTCAGGAAAACCCAAGGCCGTCAAACAAACGGAATCAGAAAAAATCGATGGCCTTCACGTCGATGACGTAGCCTCGGATGATGATGGTTCCGGTTTCGGTAATGTTGTCGGTCGTCTCCACCAGCAAACTGTCGGTGAGCGTGTCGTAGACGCGTAGGTTGCCGCCTTCGGCGACGTAAACCACATCGCGAGTGGTAAAGGCCTGGAAACCAGTGACATCTCCGTTGTCCGGCGGGATAACGACGGCCCCGTTGGTAGTGTTATAGATCGAAAGACAACCGCGCACTTCTCCCTGCGGGTTGTTGACATTGCCGACGTTAGTGCAGGTTACCGCGCCGACAAAGAGCTGGCCGTTGACGCTCATCTCGATGCGGTTGTGGTAGCCGTCGGTGATAACAGCGCTGCTGGTAACCTTCATCGAACCGACATCCACAACGTCGAGTCGACCGCAGGCCGTGGCAGCGGTCGGCTGTCCCGTGCACAAATTGTTGGTCGGGGACGTACCGACCACGTAGAGGTTCGAACCGCTCAGCCAGCCGATCGTGGCGCCATCGACGGCAACTGGAGGTCCAACCAGGGTTAGGGTTGCCATGTCCAGAACTTGCACGCTGGCGCTGCCGGTTCCGCCGGCGCATTCCGGGCCGCAATTCAAGATGTAGGCTGTGCTTCCATCCGCGCTGAAAACCCCGTACGTGGGCTGGTCGAAGCCAGGAACGGTGACCGTGACCGGAACGCCGGTGTTCACGAGAAGCGGATACATGACGGTCATCGCGTTAGAATCGCTACTGAAAACCAGAAGATGAGTTCCATCCGGACTCGACACCACAGTTTGCGCGTTGGGAATGCCGATTGTAGCCGCGATGCCTCCGATCTGCAGATTCATTACCTGGACTGCCCCGGGGGCAGCTCCGATCAGTGTGGCGGACGGCACCGCTGCATAACCGCTACCATCCGTCAGGGCGATCATGCTGGTGGTCGGTCCTGCCAGTGGGATGGTCCCGGCCAGAGATCCTCGCGCGGCGTTGACGACGTCTACGTTGTTGGTCCCGGAATCAAAAGCGAGCAAGACCGTTCGATTGGATGAAATTGCCATGAGGCCGGGGGAGCTGCCAGCACTGACTCCACCCCTCACCAACGTGTCATTTTCCCCGTCGATCATCACCAGCCCGGGGGCTGCCGTCGGGCTAGACACGCTTTGGGAGGCGAGGACACGGGTCGTCAGAGGATGCGCAGAGGATCCGCCGCAGGACACGAAGCTGAAACTGGCGACCACTAGCAGACCAGGCAAGAGAGCGGATTTCTTCAAACGCGCGGCTCCTAACTACAGGAAAACCAGAGATTTAAGTGCGAAATAGGGGATTATACCAGAGCGGACGAGCCCCGCCCTCGACACCGCTCCATCGGCTGATGAAAACCCTCGCCCATCTTGCCTCTCGGATGCAAGAACCAGCGCTCATCCTGTATTCTGACCATGTACATGGCGACCGATCTTCTTACCCGAATTAAGCAGTTCCCGGCTCTGTGCGACGGAGCCATGGGAACCTTGCTCTACGCAAACGGCGTGTTCATCAACCGCTGCTATGACGAGCTGAATCTTTCCCAGCCCGATCTCATTCACGGCATTCATCATAGCTACCTTCAGGCTGGGGCGGAAATCATTGAAACTAACACTTTCGGCGCGAATGCTTTTCGCCTGGCACGGCACAGTATCGCCGACAAAGTGCAGGATATTAACCGCTCCGGAGCGAGGCTTGCCCGCGAAGCCGCCAAGAGCTTCGATGTATGGGTCGCGGGATCGGTTGGCCCGCTCGGAACCAGAATTGAACCCTTGGGAAAAACCTCCTTTGAAGAGGCCCGTCAGGCATTTCGCGACCAGATCGCGGCGCTGGCGGAGGGTGGCGTCGACCTGCTGATGTTCGAAACCTTCGGATACCTGGAGGAACTCCATCAGGCCATGCTCGCGGCCAAGGACGTTGGTGCAAAGCTGCCTCTGGTGGTGCAGGTTACGATCGACGAAGACGGCAACTGCCTGGATGGTTCCGATCCGGAGACTTTTGCGCCTCGACTCGAGGACTGGGGCGCAGACGTGATCGGTTGCAACTGCAGCGTCGGTCCGGTAGCCATGCTCGACGCCATCGAACGTGTTCGGGCGGTCACTTCCCTGCCGCTCTCGGCGCAGCCGAATGCCGGCATCCCGCGTTCGGTAGAAGGCAGAAACATCTACCTGTGCTCGCCAGAGTACATGGCGAGTTATGCCCGCAAGTTCGTCGCCGCCGGGGCGCGGATCGTCGGTGGATGCTGCGGAACCACTCCCGACCACATTCGCGTGATGAAATCCGCTTTGCGCGTGGGAGAAGCCAGGGGCAAGGCGGCTTCGGCCCAGGTTACGAGCACGGCCGCGCCGAAGGCTGCACCCGTCCAGCCTTTAGGGGAACGCTCGCTTCTCGGGGCGAAGCTGGCCCGCGGAGAGTTCGTCACAATGGTCGAGGTAGTTCCTCCCAAAGGAACCGACATACGCAAGGAATTGGACGGCACAAAGTTCCTGAAATCGGTGGGAGTGGATGCGGTCAACATTCCAGACAGTCCGCGGGCTTCGGCGCGCATGAGCAATCAAGCGCTTTCTTTGCTGGTGCAGCGGGAGGCGGGAATCGAAGCGATTCTGCACTACACCTGCCGTGACCGCAACGTGTTGTGCATCCAGAGCGACCTGCTGGGAGCGGCTGCAGTGGGGATCAGGAACCTGATCTGCATCACCGGCGATCCCCCAAAGATGGGCAACTATCCGGACGCTACCGCGGTCTTTGATGTGGACGCGATCGGACTGGTCAATATCGTTCATAATTTAAACCGGGGGCTGGATCTTGGCGGGAACCCGATCGGTGCAGGCACGGGCTTCGTGATCGGAGTGGGAGCGAATCCCGGGCTCACCGATCTGGATGAAGAAATCCGGCGGTTTGAGTTCAAAGTGCAGGCCGGAGCGGAGTATGCGGTGACTCAGCCGGTTTTCGATATTCGCCTGCTGGAAAACTTCCTGAAGAGGATCGAACACTGCCGCATCCCCGTGGTAGCGGGAATCTGGCCGCTGGTGAGCGTGCGCAACGCCGAGTTCATGAAGAATGAGCTTCGGGTTTCGGTGCCGGATTCGATTCTGGAACGCATGGCACGGGCGCAGACCCCGGAAGCGGCCCGAGCCGAGGGCGTGGCAATTGCCCGGGAGATGCTGATTGCGGTTCGGCAGACGGTGCAGGGCGCGCAGATCAGTGCGCCTCAGGGGCGCTACAGTTCGGCAGTGGATGTGCTCGAGGCGCTGGGGACGAAGAGTCCCGCAACTGTATAGCATTCCCTTTGTGGAGAAGCACAAAACGATTTCAACAGCGATTTACAAAAAAACACTGGACACTCCTAGCAATTAGGAGCATCAATAAGAACAGGAGCGAAACCCGTTGGCTAAGTTTGAAGAGTGCCTGCAGCGACTGGAAAAGATTGTCCAGGAGCTGGAAAAGGGAGACGTGCCTCTGGAGAAGTCTCTTACGCTGTTTGAAGAAGGCATGCATCTCTCATCCACTTGCCGCAAGGAGCTGGAACAGGCCGAAGGCAAGGTGGAGATCCTGCTGAAGAAGAATGGGAAGCTCCAGGCCGAGCCGTTTGAGCCGTTGACGGAAAAAGCGCCTGCCCGCAGGTAGGCGAGCCCGTTGCTGTGCTCGTAGTTGTAATGTCTGTGGAGTGGTGGTTTCGAACCCTTCCCCGCAGCCCTAGTCCGCTGTAGCTGACAGTAATAAGTCAGGAGGATCTATGGGCTTTAGTGTGGTCGTTCTGGAAAGCGATCCTCGGCTCGCGCAGTCTCTGGCTGGCGGGCTTTCCTCTCATTTCAATTCCGTGCACTTGACGCGCTCCGGGGACGAACTCCGCGAACGCATCGTCCGCAACCGTCCGGAGGCCGTGATTCTCGACATGGAATCTTCTCGTTTGACGGATGTGCGTAACCTGCACCGTGATTTTCCCACGCTGCCGATCGTCTGCACCCACCGCCTACCGGATGAGGAGTTGTGGATCGCCGCGCTGGAAGCCGGTGCCAGCGATGTGTGCCCCGCCGACGATGTCCCTGAAGTATTAAGTTCCGTTTTGCGGAACGTGGCCATGGCACAGCACGTTGCCGCCTGAATCGTTCGACCTGCTCAACTAGCGAGGACGCCTTCCGGCGTCCTCGGGTGCTATTTCGGCATAACTACGACTTCGTCCTTGGGCATCGCGTCCAGGGTCGCCTTATCGATCCCTAGGTGGGCCATCACCAGCTGCGGCGGTGTGTGCGTGAGCCATTCCGATAACGCAAGATCCTGATAGGCGCTGCTCTTGAACATCTCCAGAAACTTGAGATCAGTAGTGCCGGTATTCTCCACGTAGTGGGGCAGCGTTTTCAGGACGTACCCAACGTCACCGGCCTGAAAGTCCATGGTGCGGGCGCGGCCTCCGGTGGCGAACACGGTCATTCTTCCCGAACCGCTGATGTAGTACTGCCATTCGTCGGCATTGGGATGCCAGTGCAGTTCCCGTATTCCTCCCGGATGGACAGTCACGATCGCCGCCGCAATGGTGGTGGATATTTTGAACTTGCTTGAATCGATGATCCGCACCTCGCCTCCCTTGGTGCGCTTCGTCACAGGTTGCTCCGACGTACGATAAGAGAAATCGATGGGCGATAGGCCGAGCGAGCCAGTTGTCGCTTTGAGGTCCGCAGGCAGCGGGCCCGGCACTTCGGCCTGGAAGATGAATTTCTCGCGCCTCGGCATTTTCTCCATCGCCTGTTCACTCACGCCGAAGTTTTTCGACAACACTTCACGGGGCGTGTGCGCCATCCAGTCGGTCAGCAGGACGGTCTCGTATTCCGAGAAGTTGCCATCGTCGAACACGAGCAGAAACTCGCAACCGTCGGGATTCAGGCCTTGAATGGAATGGGGAATCCCCGGGGGGAAATACCAGAGATCGCCGTCCGTCACGTCACTGACGAAGCTTTTGCCATCGGCATCAAGCCCTGTGATCCGGGCGTTTCCGTAGAGCATGAAGGCCCACTCGGCGGCCGTATGCCAGTGCAGCTCTCGTATGCCTCCGGCAGTCAATCTCATGTCCACGCCGGCAATCGACTTGGAGACCGCAAGCTCCCGCACCGTGACCTCGCGCGACCATCCCCCCTCTTGCATACGTTTGTGAGAGATTCCGAACGGGTATTTGAACGTCTGCACGCCGCCTGCGTCGGTGGGCGGCGGGAGAAAAGAGTCCGGGTTCTGATCATCCAGCGAGGGATTGCCCGGGCCGGGAGCGCTGGCACTTCGATCGCCCTTGGCCGGGTACGGTTTCTGATCCTGAGCCCCGGCATCGGCTGTCGATAAAATCCCGGCAGCCGCTAATGCTGCCGACCCTACGCCTAGAAATCCACGCCTCGAATAACCATCGTTCTTCGCGTCTTCGCTCATGAGTTCTTCTCTCCCAAAGGTGAATGCAGGTCTCAAAGAAACCTTCAACTCCGGTTTCTTTTTTCCTCACAACGATTCGGCACCTACCCTGCGGTATGAGGTCGTGCCCGCAGCCGATGGTAACGTATCTGCTGGATGACTTTCCACTTGCACGCGTGAAAATCTCTCCGACCATCGTGCTTTGTAAACCTGCGCCTTGTTATACTCACTGCGCAATGCTGCAAGAAACTCTCGAGCAAGGGCGAGCGCGAACCGACGCAGCCCTGGACCGTCTGATTCCGCTGGAAACTCAGTATCCGGAGTCCATTCACAAGGCCATGCGCCACAGCGTGTTTGCCGGGGGCAAGCGGCTGCGCCCAGTTTTGTGCATGGAGGCCGGCCGCATGATCGCCGGAGCCTTGCCCAGGAAAATTGAAGAGTTGGGTGCGGCGCTGGAGATGCTGCACACCTACTCGCTGATCCACGATGACCTTCCAGCGCTCGATAACGACGACTTACGCCGCGGTCGTCCGACCTGTCACAAGGTGTTTGGCGAGGCTCTTGCCATTCTCGCGGGAGACGCGCTGCAGACCCAGGCCTACGAGGTTCTGTCGCGGCTCGAGTGTCCGGCGGAGGCGCGGGTGAAGATTATCGAGGAGATCGCGCGCGGCACCGGCACGCTGAATGGCATGATCGGCGGACAAGTCGTGGATCTCGAGGCCGAGCACACCCGACCCACGGCGGAGATGCTGGAGTATATTCACCGCGCGAAGACCGCCGCGCTGATCACGGCAAGTCTCGTGAGTGGCGGCCTTTATGCCGGAGCCAAGGACAGCGAAGTCAGGAAGCTGCGGGCCTTCGGGCAGTCGATCGGGCTGGCCTTTCAGATTGTGGATGACGTGCTCGATGTGACCCAGACCTCCGAGCAGCTTGGTAAAACCGCCGGAAAAGATACCGCCGCGCAGAAAGTAACGTACCCGGCGCTGTTTGGGATTGAAGAGTCCGAGCGCAAAGCGGATTCACTGGTGAGCTCGGCATTTTCGGAGTTGGAGAGCTTCGGTGAACGAGCCGATACGCTGAAGGAGTTAGCGCGGTATTTGGTGGAGCGGAAGAAGTAGCCGACGGGTCGCGAGCGTTCCCGACAGCTGCTAATTTCCAGGGCGATCATCCCTGACTATTCGGCGAGAATGGCCACTTGGCTTGCCGATAGGTGAAGTGCAACAGAACTATCGCTGCGATGGCCACAATAAACGTGAACCAACTGGCCTCCGGCCCGAGACGTCCGCCGGTCATCCAGTCCCGTCCTACAAAATCCGCGTCCAACAATCGCCCGACGGCGAAATCTCCTCCGTTCATCCCCGAGAACACATAGATGAAAGCAAAATCAAAAGCCGCGTGCATGCCGATCGGAAAGGCAAGGCTGCCGGTGCGTCTCAGCGCGAGCGTGATGAAAATCGTTATCAGCGACACGGCGACCCAATCTTCCCAGCGCTCGAACGGCTTAGTGAAGTAGTGGAGCGCGCCGAAACCAATGGATTCGAGGATTGCGGCGGCCCAGAATCCGATACCATCGGCTAACGTGTACAGGAAATAACCGCGAAATAAGACCTCCTCGCCCAAACCGATCAGAAGACTCCCAACCAACCAAAGGGCGGCATACTTGAACAGTGCGGCGCCGGTTACATTCAATCCATTTACGTGATAGCCGCCGCCGAGGAGAATCAAAAGGATCACGGCAGCCGGCATCGCGAACCCCCACACCGCGCCGATCCAGAATTTTCGCCCAAAAAGTTCACGGAGTCCTGGAATGCCATAAGTGGCAAAGCTTCGCCGTTCGAACCGCGCCATGATCAGCGTTGCAATGAGCGCAACCGCCAGCATCACCGCGTCCTCGAGGATGAACCCCACCGGATCCAGACCATGGAATTCCGGCAGCGGCAAACGTGTAAGTCCCTCTATTGCCGCCCAGCCGATCGCGAATAGCAGGACGCAGAACAAAAGCAGCCGCCATCCCGCCCGCAACTCGGTGCCATTGTGAAATATTTTCTTCATGCTGCGGGCTCCTGGTCATCGGGTACGGGGGCCAGAGGCTTCCGGTTCCATTCGCCGTGAGTTCCGATTAACTTGCACATCGCCACATCATACTAGTACGCTTCCAGATTCATGACTGCCCCTTCTCTCGACGTTCTAGCGATTGCGGCGCACCGCGACGACGTGGAACAAACCTGCGGTGGCACGCTGCTGAAGATGGCCCAGCGCGGTCAGCGGACGGGCGTCCTCGACCTGACGCAGGGCGAAATGGGCACGCGCGGTTCTTCAGAAGATCGCGCGCGCGAAGCGGCTGAGGCCGCAAGAATTCTCGGCGTCGGCTGGCGGCGGGCGCTCGATCTTCCCGATGGCCGGGTCGAAAACACTTGGGAGAATCGGCTGAAAGTGGCAAGCGTGATTCGCGAAACGCGCCCGCGCGTCGTGATTCTTCCTTACTGGAAGGGACGGCATCCCGATCATTACACGTGTTCCGTGCTGGGGTACGAGGCCTGCTTTTTGGCAGGACTCGCGAAGCTTGCTCTCAGCTCTCAGCCGTTAGCAGTCAGCCAAACCACCACGGACAGAGGCGAGTCGCTCGCTCCGCATCGTCCGTTCAAAATCATCTACGCGACGCTTTACTACGATGTGCGCCCGACGTTTGTAGTAGACATCGGCCAGCAGTTCGAGCTGAAGTATGCTTCCATCCTGGCCTACAAGTCACAGTTCAGCGATCAGGAAGCCGGCAAGGATCTCTTCCCTGCCCACGACGAGATTCGCGCCCGCGTGGACGCGATGGCACGGTACTATGGCATGCTCGGCGGCGTGACCTATGCCGAGCCGTTTCTGCAGAAAGAAGTCGGGCTGGTGGAAGACTTGCTGGCAATTCCCGTGAAGTCGATTTAGTTATCCCGACATCACTTCTTCAACGCAACTGCCAAGCCGTCGCGAATCGGCAAGATCGTCGTATAGAAATCCTCGGAGTTGTAAAGCAGGCGGTTGAACTCGAGGATGGCCTTGGTTTGCGGTTCCTTGGGATCCTTCTCGGCAACCCGCCCGCTCCACAAAACATTATCGGTAATAAATAGGCCGCCTTTTCGCAGACGTGGCGACACCAGGCGCAGCACGCGCGGGTAGTCTTCCTTGTCGACGTCGTTGAAAATGATGTCGTACTGCTGCTTCTGCTCAGAGAGAACTTCAAGAGCATCGCCGGTGTGAACGGTGATGCGGCTCGAGACGCCCGCGCGATCGAAATAGCGGCGCGCACGCTCGGCATTCTTGGGATCGCCGTCCGTATAGATGACGCGCCCTTTTTCACCGACCGCCTGCGCCCACCAGATGGTCGAGTATCCGATGGCTGAACCTAGCTCGAAAACGGTCTGGGCGTTAATGGTCAAGGCCAGTTGCTGCAGAACACGCGCGACGGCCGGCCCGACGATGGGGATATTGTGCTCGGACGCGTAGCCTTCCATCTCCACCAGCACTTCGCTGCGCTTGGGGAGCATGGAGTACAAGTAGTCATCGACTGGACCGGTAGTGGTGAAGTCATAGTGTCGCCAATTCGGTCTGTCTTCTTTTTTCAGCTTCTTCTCGGCCACTTGTTTCCCTCGGATTTCTATCGGAAATGCTTCGATTGTAGCTTCAGTTACTGATCGTCACACCAGGCTTCATGGAGACGATTTCGACGCCCGGCACAAGCTTCCGGAGTTCGTCCGGAGTTCCGGTTAACATCGGGAACGTGCCGAAATGCATGGGGATCACGGCCTTCGGCTCGAGCAAATTGCAAGCGTAGGCCGCCTCGCGAGGACCCATCGTGAAGTGGTCGCCGATGGGAAGCATGACGATTTCAGGCGCGTAAAGTTCGCGGATAATGGCCATGTCTCCGAAAACATTAGTATCGCCCGCGTGATAGATCTTGACGCCGTTTTCGAACTCGACCACGTAACCGCAGGCTTCGCCTCCGTAAACGATCTGGTCGCCGTCCTGTATTCCGCAGGAATGGTCGGCATGCACCATGGTGACCTTAATATCGCCAACCTTCTGCGTGCCACCCTTGTTCATCATGGCGATTTTCTTAGCGCCCTTTCTTGCCAGCCATCCACACAACTCGACAATGCCGACCACCTGCGGATCATGCTGTTTGATGATCTCGACTGCATCTCCAATGTGATCCCCGTGGCCGTGAGTGCACAGGAGAATATCAACCTTCTTAACTTGTTTCTCGGATTCCGGGCACATCGGGTTGTTCATGATCCAGGGATCGATGATGATGGTCCGGCCGCCAGGCGTTACGATGCGAAAGGTTGCGTGGCCCAGCCAGGTGAGTTGAATGCCTTTCAGATTCATGAATGAGACTCCACCCTACGCGAGCAGCGGCTTTAGTTTAATATGAAACGCCATGACAGGACTCAAGGTGTTGATTTCTCACGAGGAGATTGCGAAGCGCGTTGCGGAACTGGGCGCAGAGATAACGCGTGACTTCGCGGGGCAACCGGTGATTCTGGTCGGTGTGTTGAAAGGCTCGACGATTTTTCTCGCAGACCTGGCAAGGCAGATAAAGCTGGACGCAACCTTCGACTTCATCGGAGTCTCCAGCTACGGAAACCGCCCCAGCCCCACCCAGGAACTCAAAAGCGGATGGGATTCCACCGGCGAAGTAAAACTGACCAAGGACGTCGATCAATCCATGAAAGATAAGAATGTAATTGTTGTGGAAGACATTCTGGATACCGGGCTAACGCTCACGGTGCTGAAGAAGCTGCTGCTGGCGCATCAGCCTCGAGCGCTGAAGATCGCCGCTCTTCTCGACAAGCCTTCGCGACGCAAACTGCCTCTGCAGGGTGATTACGTCGGCTTCACCATTCCTGATGAGTTCGTAGTTGGCTATGGCCTGGACTACGCCGAGCGCTACCGCAACTTGGCCGACGTCTGCATCGTACCTAGGGAGTAAAACTCAGCACTCAGTACCGAGTACCCAGTACCCAGAGTGCGTGAGCATTTTGAGTTCGCAGCGTTTTGCTAGGTACTAGGTACTGGATACTGGGTAGTCCAAGCACGGCTGCTATCATGGAAAGACAATGGGTTCAGTTCTGAGCAAGCACGAAAAGCATGTGCCGGTCGATCCTCTGTTGCTCGAGGTATCCGACGTCATGTCGACGTCACTCGACCTGGATACGACTTTGCGCCGAGTCGCGGAGGTTGTGCGCAAGGTGATTGACTATGAAATCTTCGCCATCCTCCTTCTGAACGAAAAAACGCAGGACCTGCGGATTCGCTTTCAGGTGGGCTATCCTCCGGAGTTCGCCGAGCGCGCGCGAATCAAGGTGGGGGAAGGTGTGACCGGACAAGCGGCCCAATCGCGGCAGGCGGTTCTGATCGACGATGTGACGAAGGATCCGCGCTACATTTCTGCCGTGCCCAACGTACGTTCGGAATTGGCCGTCCCTCTCACCACCAAGAACCGGGTGATTGGAGTGATTGACCTGGAAGCGCGTGAAGCGGGTTACTTCAACGAGGAGCATAAGCGTCTGCTGACGCTGATCGCGTCCCGCATGGCGGCAGGCATCGAGAACGCCCAGCTATACACTCGCACCACCAAGCAGGCGCGAATTTTGCTGCTGCTGAATGAAATCGCGCGCGAGCTGACCTCAATTCTGAACCTGGACGAACTCCTCGGTAGGATTGCCGAGCTTCTGCGGCGTTTAATCGATTTTCAGATGTTCAGCATCCTGCTGCTGGATGCTTCCGGGAAGAAGCTGCAGCATCGTTTCTCCTTACGCTTTAACGAGAATGTCCACGTGAAGCAGGAAATTCCGTTGGGCCGCGGCTTGGTGGGACAGGCGGCGGAGACGGGACAGGCGATTCTGGTTCCCGACGTGAGCAAAGATCCGCGCTACATCGAGAGCAATCCGGAAACGCGATCGGAACTGGTCGTGCCGCTGGTCTACAAAGATAAAGTAATCGGAGTGCTCGATCTCGAGCACACACGGCGCGGATTCTTTACCGACGATCACCGGCGAACCGTGATGACGCTGGCCGCGCAGGTGGCGATCGCAATCGAGAACGCTCGCTTGTATGAGGAGATTGCCCGGCAGGAACGGCGACTGGAGCGCGATTTGGCCCTTGCTCGGGAGCTGCAGATGCGACTGCTTCCGCAGACGCTGCCAAAGTTGGCGCACCTGGAGTTAGCCGCGAAATTTTCTCCGGCGCGAGCCATCGGCGGAGATCTTTACGACTTCATTCCTTACTCGCTTTCCCGGCTGGGAATTGCGATTGGCGACGTCAGCGGGAAGGGAGCCCCGGCCGCCATTTACGCGGCTCTAGTCAGCGGGATTCTGCGTTCGCACGCGCCGATCGAGCCGGGACCCGCCGAGATGCTCTCGGCAGTGAATTTGTCTCTCGCCGAGCGGCGCATCGAGGCCCAATTTGTGTCGCTAATCTACGCGGTTTGGGATGACGAGCACCGCACCCTCCTGGTTGCTAACTCCGGGTTGCCGCGCCCGGTCTACGTTCACGATGGGAAGAACACCGTGATCGAGGCGACAGGCCTGCCACTCGGACTTTTCGACGAAGCGGAATACGACGAATTCCGATTCAAAATGAAGCCTGGAGATATGTTTGTCTTTTTCAGCGACGGCATTCTCGACGCACGAGACCGCAGAGGAGAGATGTTTGGCAGGGGACGAGTGGAGAAGATCATCGCCGAATGCGGCAGCAAATCGGCGGACTGCGTCGTAGACCGTCTCTTCAAGGCCGCCGCCGAGCATTCTGCCGGAGTCGAGACCTTCGACGACCAAACCGTGGTGGCCATCAAAGTGAAGGACGGCGCACACGACTCCTCCAAGCGAAAATGACCCGGCGCAGCGAACTTACGGAACTTTCCCAAATCGATTCCGAGCGGCCGCCGGGATTTGTTTTTCACAAACGAGGGCAAGGGTTATCGCGCGCCAGCCGTGACCTTGAATTACGGTGTGATGATGTTCCCCTGACCAGACTGGCCAAGCGATATGGGACGCCGCTCTACGTTTATTCCGCAACCACCATCCGCGAGCGGTTAGCAGCCTTTGAGAATGCATTTCGCGATGTTCCTCATACCATCTGCTATTCGGTCAAAGCAAATTCCAATGTGAGCATTCTGCGTTTGCTCGCGCGACAGGGATGCGGCTTTGACGTAGTTTCCGGCGGAGAACTCGAGCGTGCACTGGCAGCCGACCGCCGCTCGGCGAAAAAGGTCGTGTTCTCCGGCGTGGGAAAGTCTCGCGCCGAGATGACTGCAGCGTTGAAAGCCAGGATTCTGCTATTCAATGTGGAGAGCGAATCAGAGCTCTGCGCTCTGGCAGAGTGCGCTGCGCGGTTGCGTAAAACTGCACGGGTCGCTCTTCGGGTGAATCCAGACGTAGCGGCCGAGACCCATCCTTATATCTCCACTGGTTTGCATAAACACAAGTTCGGAGTGCCGATCGGCAGCGCGCGCGCTCTTTACGCCAAAGCCGCAAGGGCACCTTATCTGAAAGTTGCGGGAGTCAGCGTTCATATCGGCTCGCAGATCACCGATGTTGCGCCCTTTGCCGAAGCAGTGACGCGAGTTGCCGATCTGGTTTGCGAATTGCGCTCCGACGGACATAGCGTGGATTACGTCGACACCGGGGGAGGCCTGGGAATCGCCTACCAAGGACCGGATTCCAGGTTCGCCGAGCAGAAGTTCGCCGAGCAGAAGTTCTCCGATCAGACTTTCGCCGATTACGTTGCAGAGTACGCGCGCGCCGTGACCCGCCCGTTGCGCGGTCTAAACGTCCATTTGCTGCTCGAACCGGGGCGGGCGATTGTAGGGCCCGCCGGCGTGCTGCTCACGACCGTTCTTTACAGAAAAGAAAACAATGCCAAACAGTTTCTGGTCGTGGACGCAGCCATGAACGACTTGATCCGGCCTGCACTCTATGGCGCTTACCACGAGATCGTTCCCGTGGTGCGACCCAAGGACCAGTCAGCGAACAATGAGACCGTTGATGTCGTAGGTCCAGTGTGCGAGTCCGGCGACTTCTTCGCACGTGATCGGGAGATGCCCCGCGTGGAAGAGGGCGACCTGCTTGCGATTCTTGACGTCGGAGCGTACGGGATGGCCCTGGCGTCGAATTACAACACACGACCGCGCCCTGCAGAAGTGCTGGTCAGTGGGAAGTCGGTCAAGGTGATCCGGCGGCGGGAAAAAGTGCGGGAACTCTATGCCGCAGAGTTGTGAGCCTCCACGGCGCAGCTGAAAGCTGCACCCTTCCAAAACGAAAACTATCTTTCTCCCCACTTCAGTTTCGTTCTTAGGACGTGAAAGAAATCCGTGTCGGTGCGGAAGAGGCTTATTTTGTGTTCAGACCTGCGGCAGCGGACCCGGTCCCCATCTTTCAGATCAAGGCCAGGCTGGCCGTCCATACTGAGATAAGCGACTTCCTCATCGCTGCGCAGCAGAATCTCAACCACGGCCGAATCGGGCACCACCAGCGGGCGGTGGGTAAGCGAGTGCGGCGCCACCGGCGTGATCACAAAGGCGTCGACTGTCGGCATAACCACGGGACCGCCCGCTGACAGTGAGTAGGCGGTCGAACCCGTGGGCGTGGCCACGATCATTCCGTCGGCCCGGTAGCTGGAGACGAACGCCTTGTCGACGAACAGATCGTAATTATTGAGGCGAGCCAGCGCTGTCTTGTTAACCACGACATCATTGAAAGCTTTATAACTTCCGAGGATCTCTTCGCCGCGGAGCAAATCGCACTGCATCAGGCAACGATGTTCGATGGCGGCACGTCCCTCCGCGATCGAATCGAGCATCGAGAAGAGAGACGCGAGCGGAACATCGGTGAGGAAGCCGAGCGACCCCAGGTTTACTCCGAGCAGGGGAGCATCGACTGCGGCGGTGGCTCGAACCGCTGAGAGAAGGGTCCCGTCACCACCGAGCACGACTACCAAATCCAACGCCCGCGAGGACATTTGCGGACGCGGCACTTCCTCCTGACCGTTCGAATATTTGGCAGTCTCCGGATCGACGATGACCCGATATCCGTGACCCTGAAGCCACGCTAGCAATTCCGGAACGGTGCGCGCCACCTCGGCCCGCGCCGGACGCGAGATGATAGCCGCAACTTTCGACGGTGGAAATGAGGGCGAAGTCATGTTGAACGAGCGAAAGAAAGATTGTACAGAATTTCAGGCGAAAACCTTAACCGCCCAGGCCACTGAGCACACTAACGCTAGAAAATGGCCCGCAGCAGGAATTCGCGGTTGCCTTCCGCGCCGAGGATCGGTGAGTCGATTACATCGGTGCCGAGGAAAGCCAGGTCCAGCAAGGTTCTCCGCACCTTCTCGACCGACGCCAACTGAGCAGCTTCGTCGCGCACAATGCCTCCCTTACTGACGAATTCCCTTCCCGCCTCGAATTGAGGTTTCACAAGGACGATCACCTCCCGGCCACGGCGCTCCTCGGGAGACTGCGGAAAAGCGGCGTGTACGACCGGAGGTAGAACCAAGGTTGCCGAGATGAACGCCACGTCGATCGCGATGAGGTCTACTTTTTCACCAATGACGTCGGCGGTCACGTACCGGGCATTGGTTTTTTCCAGGAGACGGACCCGAGAGTCCTGGCGGAGTTTGAAATCCATTTGTCCATAGCCGGTATCGATCGCAATCACACGGCTGGCGCCATGCTGCAACAGACAATCGGTGAACCCGCCGGTCGAAGCGCCGACATCAAGACACAGCTTGCCCGTGACATCGATTTGCCAATGTTCGAGCGCTCGCTCAAGTTTGAGTCCGCCGCGGCTCACGTACTTCAGATCCTCTCCGAGCAGGCGAACCGCGGCGTCAGATGCGACTTGCGCACCAGCTTTGTCGACTTTCTGATCACTGACCAAGACTTTACCCGCGAGAATGAGCGCCTGGGCGCGTTCTCGCGAGGCGGCCAGGCCGCGGTCGACGAGGAGCTTGTCGAGTCTGAGTTTCAAGGATGGCTCGAGATCGGAGAGTTGGAGAAGCAATCTGAACTCGTCGGCCACAGCACAATCTTCAACACCACGAAAGTGCCAGCACTCGCTCCAGTGCAAAATGCTGAACCATCTCTCGCTGAATCACTTACAAGGATAGGATCGTGCTTTTCCACAGAATTTTCCACGGTTGTGTTGAAAACTTTTCGCCTTCACTTTCGCTCAAGAAGAAAAGCCGCCCGGATAGGAGCGGCTGTGAGGCAAATTCTCCAATGCGCAGCTAGCCGGCCACTTCTTCCAGCAGCTTCTGGTCGATGTCGAAGTTGGAGTGCACGTTCTGCACGTCGTCCTGATCTTCCAGCGCTTCCATCAGCCGGATCATCGTGTTGGCGGCCTGACCTTCGAGCTTGATGTAGTTCTGAGGAATCATCGCGACGCTCGACGACGCAGGCTCAATGCCAGCCTTCTTCACGGCTTCGAGCACAGTCTCGAAAGCAGAAGGCTCGGTCAGGATTTCCCAATTCTCGCCATCGTCGTTCAGGTCCTCGCCCCCGGCTTCGAGAACAATGTTCATCAGGTCGTCCTCTTTCGCGGCGCTCTTCGGAATAACGATGTCGCCCTTCTTGTGGAACATCCAGGAAACCGCGCCGGCCTCCGCCATGTTGCCGCCATTCTTGCCGAAACAGTGGCGGATTTCGCTGACGGTACGGTTGCGGTTGTCGGTGTTGATATCGAGCAAAACCGCGACGCCACCCGGGCCGTAACCTTCGAGAGAGAACTCCTCGTAAGTAGCGCCGGGCAGTTCTCCCGTGCCGCGTTGAATGGCCCGCTTGATGTTATCGGCGGGCATGTTCTCAGCTTTGGCGGCAACGATGGCGCCGCGCAGCCGCGGGTTGGAATCAGGATCGCCGCCGCCGTTCTTCGCGGCAATGCTGATTTCCTTGATAAGACGGGTAAAGATCTTGCCGCGCTTGGCGTCCAGCGCGCCCTTCTTGTGCTTGATTGTGGCCCATTTTGAATGGCCGGACATGGCTAGACCTCGTGTTTATGATCTTGTTTGATCGCGGGATTCGCCCGTAGAAAGATCACAGGCTGCCTCGAAAGTGTGCAGGCGAAGGGGAATTATAGCACGGCACGATTTCGCGAGTCGCGGCTTTCCGTGGAAGGCTTTCCCTGGAAGATAACCCGCCCAGGGGTCCGGAACAGGCCTTCCCGAAAGCCGCCTGGCCTGACCGGGTTATTGACGCCGAGGGACATGCGCCCCTAACATTCCAGCGGGGCGTTGTCTCAGATGACCGACCGAGTCATAGGTCACTACCGAGTCCTCGACAAAATTGGCGCCGGAGCCATGGGCGAGGTTTTTCGAGCGCGCGATGAGAGGCTGGGGCGCGATGTCGCGATCAAGCTGATTCGTCCGGCCTCGAGCGGCAACCCTGATCATCTCCGCCGTTTCGAATTAGAAGCGCGCGCAGCAGCGGCGCTGAACCATCCGAACATCGTCGCCATTTATGACGTTGGTTTCAGCGACGGCACTCCTTACATCGTCTGTGAATTGCTGGAAGGCGAGACCTTGCGCAAACGCCTGGCAAAAGGACCCTTGCCCGTTCGCCTGGCTGTCGACTACTCGCTGCAGATCGTACAAGGCCTGATCGCGGCCCACGATCACCGCATTGTTCATCGTGACTTGAAACCGGAAAACCTGTTTGTGACCAGTGATGGCCGGGTAAAAATTCTCGACTTCGGGGTAGCGAAGCTCCAATCTTCGCCGGAAGACTCCGAGCGTTCCGTCGAGGAAATGACGACGGTGACCAAGAGTGGCGCGGTAATCGGTACCGTCGCCTATATGTCGCCCGAGCAACTGCGCAGCAAGGCCGTCGACCACCGCAGCGACATCTTCAGCATAGGCGCGATTCTTTACGAGATGCTGACCGGACGCCGAGCCTTCCGCGGCGAAACTGAAGTAGACACAATCACAGCGGTGCTCAAAGAAAATCCTCCCGAAATCAATCTGGAGCAGGCCGGCGTTCCCGAGTCAGTCCTGCAAATCGTCCGCCATTGTCTGGAGAAAGAACCGGAGAACCGCTTTCAATCCGCCCGGGACCTGGGTTTTGCGCTGGACACGCTTTCAAGCGCATCCGGGTCACGAACAAATCGCTTCGGAGTTTCACGGCGGCAAGCAACCCTCGTCCCCTGGGCGGTGGCGGTTCTGTTTCTGGTTGCGACGCTGCTGCTTCTGGTGAATCAGTGGCGGCAGAAGACGATTTCTCCGTCTTACCAGCGCCTGACTTTCGAACAGGGCACCGTGTACTCGGCGCGCTTTGCCCCCGACTTTCGGGGCATCGTTTACGGGGCAGCATGGAACGGCAAACCGTTGCAGATCTTCTCCACCGTCGGGGATTCCCTGCTGAGCCAACCGCTCAACCTGGCCGATGCGAACTTACTGGCGATCTCTCGCAGCGGTGAACTGGCTGTGTCACTCCACGGGGCTCGCCTGCCACACCTTGAGACCGTCGGCACGCTCGCCCGCAGCCCGCTTGCCGGAGGTTCTCCCAGAGAAGTCCTCGAAGATGTTCCGTGGGCAGATTGGGATGCGAACGGTGAACTGGCCGTGGTCCATCATGCCCAAGGCAGTGATCGAATTGAATATCCCATTGGTCACGTTCTGTATCAAAGTAAAGGATGGATCAGCCACCTTCGGCTGGCGCCGCGAGCCGACAAGATCGCCTTCCTGGATCATCCGGCATTGTCGGATGACGGTGGGTCGGTTTGCCTGATCGACCTTGCAGGGCATGAGACGGTACTTACGCCTCATTGGGAATCTGCGGATGGCCTCGCGTGGAGCCCCGATGGGAAAGAGGTCTGGTTCACGGCTGTCGAAAAGGGGCTCAACCGCGATCTGCACGCAGTGAATCTGTCACTGCGCGTTCGGCGAATTCTGGACCTTCCCGAGGGCATGACCTTGCAGGACGTTGCGCCGGACGGTAGAGTCCTGGTGAGCCTGGACCACGAACGTCTTGCGATGGCTATCGCCGCGCGGGACGGCAAATCCACCGATCTTTCCTGGCACGATTGGGATATTGCCAAAGACATTTCGAGCAATGGGCAGTCGGTTTTGTTCGAGGATTCCAGTGAGGCCGCGGGATCCCACTATTCGGTTGCCATTCGCAACATCGACGGATCACCGCCGGTTCAACTGAGTCAAGGCAGCGCGGGTCGACTCTCGCCAGACGGCAGATGGGTGCTTTCCATTTTCCCGGGCAGCCAGGGCAGTCCCGGCCAGGTGAAGCTCGTTCCCATCGGCCCCGGTCAACCCAGTACCATTGCCGTACCTGGGCTGGATATTCAAAACGGTCCCGCTCATTTCCTGGGAGACGGAAAACGGATCACCCTGAACGCCACCGAACCCGGTCACGGCGTGCGCACTTACCTGGTGGACCTGGATGGGGGGAAGCCGATACCGATCACTCCGGAAGGTATTGTCGGAGGATTAATTTCACCTGACGGCCAGTTCATTTTTCGGAAGATCAACGACGAGGGTGCAGGAGTCGCGTTGTACCCCACTGCTGGCGGTCCGCCTCATACCATCCCTGATCTCGAACCGAGCTTTATTCCAATTCAGTGGTCGCAGGACGGCTCCTCAGTTTATGTGTATCTTGGCGGGCAGGTTCCAGGCAAGGTGTTCGAGGTCAACTTAGCGACCGGCAAGAAGACTTTTATCCAGGAATTGCAGCCCCCTACAAATGTGGGTGTGGCGATGATAGCTCCGGTGGCTGTTACCCGCGATGGCTCTCGCTTTGCCTATAGCTACTACCAGGTCTCCTCGGTGCTCTACCTGATTTCAGGTTTGCGATAGCTCAGCAGCGCTAGACCTCTTTTATTCCAATTCCCCGCAGAAATCTGCCGGGACGTAATGAAAGAAGATAGAAGTCGAGGTATGTCCCTCGGCCAGGACGTGGCGGTAATGAGGCACCTTCGTCCCTCGGTAGACCAAGCCGTCGCCGAGCGCCTGGTAAACCGTGACTGTGCCTTCGCGAGTATCCAGGCGTATAGGCCATGAGGTTGCAAGCTCCGGTTCGGGAGAAAAATCCAGGCAAAGCGTGACGCTGAACTCGCACTGCTCGCGGTCGATATGCTTCTTCAAGTCAGCGCCGCTCAAATACGATGCCAAATACACATAGGAAGGCTTGATTGCTTCTCCAACCACGGCACTGATTGCGTTCGTAATCTGGTGATGGAAGAAGCGCGCAACGCTCTCGTCGTGGGCCGCGTAGCGTCGCGGACTTTGCACGTCGCCGAGTGCAATGGCTCCGCGCCGGACAGCATGCCGGTAGTAGCGGCGCAACGCTGCAAGATTGAAAGGGTGAATCAAATTGCCGAGAGGTGCGTATCCTTTTTGTTGAAACGCGCAGGTGGCCTTGCTCACGACTTCAGCCCACTCCGCAAGACGGCGCTCGGCATGGTTCTCCGGCGTAACAATGCCCGCGGCAGCCAACAACGAGCGGGCGTCCCTGGGAGCCGAGTCGGGAACAGGCCCTCCCGCCCGAAGACTGGAAACCACCGCCTCTAGCCGCGGACCCAGCCAAAATGGATATGGATAAAGAGAAGCAGTGGCCGGGTCCCGCACCCAGGCCACCGTTCCCTGCAAATAAAAGTTCTTCAGCAAATGCCGATGCGGTTCCAGTTCCGCCGGCACCTGCCCGGCGGGCAGCACCGAACATTGTGGGTTAAGGAACAGCGGCTGATCAGGCTTCTGCCACTCTGTCGACTCGAACTTGCGCTGCGGGATCAAGTGCAGCGGCAATTCATCAAGCAGACAATGGAATTGCCCGGGGGGCAGCGTCGCGGTCACCGTTTGCCGCGACCCCACCCCCATCAGGCCAGTAATCCATTCCAGCCACGCAGCGTCTTTTACTTGTGAAGCCATCCGTTTAGTGTGAAGCGGCTGTCCGCGAACGCCCTTGAGGGGCACTCGACCGGAGTGATCTCGTGCAACAGCGAGCACGGGAAAAACACGATCTGGTTCTGCCGCGGCACCACAGTCTGATCGCTCCGGCTGCTCACATGCCGCTCCCCCTCACCACGCGAGTCGTGAAGGAGCAATTCCCCGCCCTGAAACTGACGCGGCTCGCGATGGAAGAAGTAAACGAACGTGATTCGGCGGGACGCGATCATTTCATCGGAGTCATCGCTGTGCGCGTGGAAAAAGTCCCCGTCATTGCTGGCCGTGATCTGAGCTTCCGTGTGCGTAACCGGAAATTCTTCGATCCCTAGCTGGTCCAGCACCTTCGGCAGCACGCCACGGATTCGGTCGAGGATGACCGCCTCGTGCTTTCCCAAATCCATAAGCGCCCGCGAGCGGCGATGGTCAAAAGCAATCGTTCCCGGTTCTCCATTGGGAGAGATTACCTCGCTGCTCTGGAATTGCTCCTCATGCTGCAGCGTGTAGGAAACAAGTTCGTCGAGCTCCTGCGGAGCCAGGAACTCATCCAGGACGACGCATTGCGCCCGCGCGATCTCGCAAGAATCGATTTCAGGCGAATCTAAAACGCCCACGCTGCTGCCTGAGTCGAGGTGACTCTGTTGCCCACCCTGCTGCACGGGTTCGGGCACTGTCAATGGCCGGAGACCGTGTTGCGGGTGGAGCGCGTTCGGCGGTTGCGGCGCCTTCAACGGTTGAGGCACAGTGTTTGGCGGCTGCGGCGCTTTCGGACCTGGCGGCGTCGGTACCGGGTTCGGCGGCTGCGGCGCCTTCGGGCCTGGCGCAGGCGGTACGGGGTTCGGAGGCTGCGGCGCCCCCAATCGTACCGTGGCGGCAAGCGTGGTCTCCTCGCTTCCCGCGGGCATCCCCGAGCGGGCCAGGATCTGCTCCACAATGCTGCCACCTAACAGCGCGAAGGCGCGCTGGGCTACGGTTTCGCCCACCGAGCGCGCGATGGCGGCGGTTACAGCCGATTGAGTGTTTGGGTCACTGCCGGAAACTGCCCTGGAGTTTTGCAGGAGACTAGTCAGCAACTCCCGCTCTTGCGGGCTGAGAATTCGCTCGTCCTGCATCAAGGTTTCGGAAAAGGAATCGAGAATCTGCTTCGCCGTCATCGCACACTCCTCCCTCTATCTTCTTGAACGTTTTAGTTCCAGTTGGGCGAAATGGGGAAGCAGCTTTCGCCGAGACAGTATCACTGAGGCAGGCAACTATTCAACAAGAAGTTATCCACAGGATTCTAACGGAGCTGAACGGCAAACATGGTTCTTGCAAGGAAGACGTTACTTGCTCGCCATTGCGCCCACCATGGAATGGAAAATCTTCATCCCGTCCGTGCAGCCAAGCTCAGGTTCGGCGGCGCGCTCGGGATGAGGCATCATGCCGACTACGTTGCCGCCGGCGTTGCAGATGCCGGCAATGTTATCCAGAGAACCGTTGGGATTCGCCGAGGCTGAAACTTCACCCGACGGAGTCACATAACGAAACACGACGCGGTTGTCTCGATGTAACTCATCCAAGGTTGCCTGATCGCAGAAGTAGTTCCCTTCCATATGACCGATCGGGATGGTCAACACTTCTCCTTGCGAACAGGCGTTGGTAAAAGGAGTAGCAGCGTTCTCTACGCGCACCTGCACCGGCTTGCAGACGTATTTCAATCCCGTGTTGCGCATGAGAGCTCCCGGCAGCAGCCCCGATTCGCACAGGATCTGAAAACCGTTGCAGATTCCGAGCACCAGACCTCCGCTATCGGCAAAGCGGCGCACCGACTCCATCACCGGAGAGAATTTCGCAATCGCGCCGGTCCGCAGGTAGTCCCCAAAAGCAAACCCTCCGGGGACGATGATGGCGTCGCAGTTCTCCAGATCGTGCGATTCGTGCCAGAGAAACGTTACCGGCTGTTTGGCCACCTGTTGAATCGTCCAGTAGGCATCGTGATCGCAGTTCGAGCCGGGAAAGATGATGACTCCAAATTTCATCGTCGCCTGTTCCTTGATGTGGGATTTGAGGTCAGTTTAGCACGCGATCAAGAGGCAAAATAAATTCAACCTGCGGCTTCAGTCGCGGAGTGGGTTTACCTTTTTGTTATGGGGTACCCCCACCCCCCTCGATCTTTGGAGTCATCGACTTAAGCAGGTTTTGGCCTGCAAAATCCTTCAAGTAAAGGACTTAGAGGTCAAAATCTAGAGGGCAAAGGAGTTGCGTTCCGATTTTTGGTCGGAAGCCGCAGCTGGCCCTGCTGCCTCTGCCTGGTCAATGATGCGACGAATTGTGGCCGTGTGCAAGGTCACATGTCACAGGGTTGGGCTGTGGGAAGCTGTGGAGAAAGTGCAGTGAAGAGCGCGGGGGCTTGGGAATGCAAAGCGCGATTTGAACCGGAGGACTCCGTCCGCGGTGCTGGCGAAGATCATTATGAGTCACGTAAAGGTAACTTTGATCTGGTCGAACCTGTCCCTAAACTTGGGAAGCGTCTCCCTCCCCAGATAGAAAATCGGAGGCCATCGAATGTTACTGGAGGGCGTGGGCCAAATAAGTACAGACGCGTGTTTCCAGTAGTCGTCCTCAGGAAAGGCAAAAGGTGGAGTCGTATTCCTACGTCTCCTGTCTTGCCATTTGGTCGCCACGATCTGGAGAACTATGTTTTGAAAATTCCAGGTGCAAATGTAATTGGCAAATCCGTATCCGAGGCGTTTCTCGCTTTTCCCGTAAACAGACTTCCAAAACCCGAAATACTTATCTGCAACAGTTTCCCGACTAGCCATCCAAACTTGAATCCCGGCAGGGATGCGGAGTTCTCGTCTAAAGCGAAAACGGTCAGCCGTCGGAAAGAAGGGAGCAGCTTTTAGATCTTTGTGATTAGCCAAAACGAGCGTCTTGAAGGAAAAAGCTGAGATCGTCGCGAGCTGGCCCGGCGTGAATAGTCTCGGCTGCTCGTCAAAAAACGCGTCTTTGAGTATCGGCTTTAGAGCGTCTTCTATATCGCTCATCCATCCGTGATTGCATTGCTTGCAAACTACTTTTGCTGTGATTCTGACCTTCTTTTTCTTGTAGCGGATGTAGTCGTCGTGCGGGACCAGGCGCTCGTTACATACGTAGCGCTCTTTCGGGGGCAGTAAATCCAGCATCCACTTGCTGAAGACATGCTCCTCGCTAACGGCCGGGCGGGTACAGAAGGCGCACTTCTTCACGTCGCCAGCGTATCAAAACCTCTGTATCGGGTAAACAATCGCCGGAATTTTTTCCTTACGAGGCCTATAGGGGCGCGGCACCCAAGGGGTCCTTCGACCGCCCGAGACGTTGGCTTCGCCACCGTCTCGCTTCGCTCAGGATGACCGGTTTTGAAATGGAACTGCCATCTAGTTCGGCGGAGGCTGAGCCGGCGCTGCTGTCTTCGCGCTGGCGTCGGGTTCTGCGGCGGCGGGCTGGACCGTGGTTTCACTCTGCATGAGCGTCGTCAGTTCAGGAGGAGCCGGAGGGGGAATCCCTTTGGCCTTCACGATTGCCCAGTGCCATTCCTGGTCGGGAAAGAGGGCGAAATTCAGAGGCGTGCGAAAGATTGCGGTGGTGGATGGGGCCGCTGATCCCTTCACGTGCAAGAGCATGGTTACGTCAGGCTGTTTCTGGAACGAGTCCTGCATTTGCGGGGACGCGTTGCCCGCGACGGTGGGGATGATCCGCGCCGGGCCGAGGTATGAAATCGGATCGCCGGGCTCGGGGCGCCTCACGATGGTCAGACCGATTACAACCTCGCGCAATTCCCAGGCGCTTCCGTTGTGCATGGAAACCTGCAGTGAATCTCCGTCAATGGTCGCCGGGCCCTCCAGCTTGGCCAGTTCGCTACGCGGTAATTCGTCGAGCAGGAAAGGATCGGAGAGCAGCGAGGTGGTCTTCGCAGTAGCAGTAAACGACAAACTGCAACTGACGTCGGGTGAGGAGACGCGAAAACTCTTTCCCCCAGGATCGAGCGAGAACACCAGCGAGGAGCCAGCTGCGCGCCGGCTTTCGGCGTCTTCCATCGCCTTTGAAAAATTGTCGTTATCGATGACCGCCTCCGACGAGGCAGCTTTTTTTCGAAAGCTGCGCGCCACATCTCCGAGCGGAGTGTCGCCGGCATCGGCGTCGGCGTCATTTTGGGCGCTTGCCCCTGGGGGCAGAGCGAGCAGGAGCATTCCCAAGATCAGCAACGTCAACTTGAAGCGGGTTGGGGTAAATACTCGCACAAAACAATCCAGAGACCCGCAGGGTCCTATTAGCGATTGTAGTGAGAGGAAGCGGCGAAGCGGAGGTTACCTGCAGAACTTTAGTAACACTTTAGTAGGTAGGAGTGCCCGGCAGAAGATAAAGGCAGGGCGCGCGCTGACGAAATGGAAGCGCAACGGGACGCGCGCCCAAACCCTTAGCCCAAAGCTTTCTAAAGAAGACCCGAAGACCGCAACCGCGAGACTGGATCAGCAACTGGCTGCCGCCGGAATACCCAACGGGCCACCGCAAAGCCCAGAGCTGCGTAACACAGATGCATGAACCTCATAGATACCCCCAACTCCTATTCGGCCATCACCTCAGGGGAGGATCAGCATCACTATCGGCAAAATAGCAGTGGGACGCTGGCGGGACAAGGCACATCCGTGCCATCTAGGTGGCACGGAAGTAATAGGACGTGGCACCGCGAGTTACATTACGCACGAGCCATTTTCTGAGGGTGCGGAGTCGTCAGCGAACTTGCGCCAGCATTCCGACTCCCGCCCTTCGCAAAATGCGCGAAGGACGGGCCACCCACGGCAAGACTAGATGTCTCAATGAGCATCGGTATTTTCGGATTCTCCGGTTTGGCCTGCGGGTGGAACGACGACGGTGGAAAGATTGCTTTCTGCTGTCAGTTTGCGGAAGGCTGGCAGATCGCGGAGTTGCAAATCATCCCAGCGGCTGAGCAACTCTCCGCTTTGGCGTTTCAGCTTGTCGAACTCGAGCTGCTCGGCCTCGGTTGGGGCACCGTCGGCGCTGCCCACGTCCATGGCGAGATAGGCCAGCTTGCCGTCAATTTGGGGCGGGTAGGCTAGAGAGTCTTCGTTGGCGCTGATCGTCAGGTTGATGAGTTGATCGCGGACTGCGACCAGCTTCTTCTCGAGGTCGTCGGCCGAGGAGGCGATGGGTTTCGTGCTGGCGTTCTCCGGCAAACGCCGCTTCAAGCCGGTCACTTGCGCGCGGACATCTTGAATCTGATTCACTGCGTCGTAAACCCGGTTGAGTTGCTCGTGAATCTGCATTAATAAGGTGAATTGCTGCGCCAGATCCGCCGGGCTGACCTTTACCCGCGGATCCAATTTCACCTCCAGAGGCGCGGTCTGGCTCTCGGCGCCGACCGTGATCCGTACTTGATATTGGCCGGGCGCGGCGACCGGTCCGCGCGCTCCGGCGCCGTATTCCCAGAGGTAGTAGCCGGGAACGCGATGGGCTTCTTCATAGCGCAAATCCCATACGAAGCGATTCAAGCCGGCCTCGGGCTTGATTTCTCTTTCAGGCTTCTTCTCGTCGGGATCGAGGGGTTCTTCGAGCGGCTCGATTTCAGCACTCGAATACCTGCGGATCACTTTGCCTGAGGCATCCAGGATTTCGAGCTTGGTTTCCGTGCCGGTTTTCGGAGCATCCTTCAGGAAGTAATAAATGACTGCGCCTGCGGGCGGATTTTGTCCTGTCAACTTGGAAGGATGGCGTTCTGCGGCTGCGCCCGCTTGAATGCGATACCCAGGCGCCGGAGTGTAGAGATAAACATCTTTCTTCGCCAGGTCGTCACTGAACTGGCGCAACGGACTGACGTCGTCGAGAATCCAGAACGCACGACCATGCGTGGCGACTACGAGATCGTTGTCTTTGATAACGAGGTCGTGAACCGGGGTGGTGGGCAGGTTCAGTTTGAGCGAGCGCCAAACTGCGCCGTCGTTGAAAGAAATGTAAACGCCGTTTTCGGTTCCGGCGTACAGGAGGCCGCTCTTCTTTGGATCTTCGCGGACGGCACGCACGAAACTTCCATCGGGAATGCCGTTGCCGAGTTTTATCCAGGATTGGCCGTAGTCGGTGGTCTTGTAGATGTAGGGGCGAAGATCGTCGCTTTGGTGGCGATCCACGGCAACGTAGGCCGTGCCGGCTTCGAAAGGAGAAGCCTCGATCTGGCTGATGCGGCTCCATTCCGGAAGGTCTTTGGGCGTGATGTTGGTCCAAGTCTTGCCTTCGTCGCGGGTGAGTTGGATCAGGCCGTCATCGGTACCAACCCAGATCAAGCCCTTCGCGAGGGGCGACTCGGTGACTGCGAAGATGGTGTCGTAGTATTCCGTGCCGGAATCGTCGATAGTAATTTCACCGCCGGAAACGTGTTGCTTGCTCTTGTCGTTGCGCGTGAGGTCTGGACTGATCGCCTGCCAGTGCACGCCGCCGTCCGTGGTTTTGAACAGACGCTCGCCTCCGTGGTAGAGCGTGTTGGGATCGTGCAGGGAAATGACTACGGGTGCGGTCCACTGGAAGCGATGCTCGAGGTTGGCGGCGCCGTAGGCGTCGGAAAGTTCAGGCTGCAGGGTGATCGCTTTCACCTGGCCGATACGCTTGTCGAAGCGCGTGATGTTTCCCTGGTAATCGGCGGCATAAACGATGTTCGGATCCGGCGGATACGGCGCGATGTAGCCGGCTTCGCCTCCACCTACGTCATACCAGTCCGAGCGATCGATGGAGCCGTCATCGCTGCGGCTGGCGATGGCGACGGTACCGCTGTCCTGCTGCGCGCCGTAGACGCGGTAGGGCACCGCAGAGTCGGTGATTACGTGGTAGAACTGCGCCGTCGGTTGATTGTCTTCGTGGGTCCAGTTCTTGCCACCATCCAATGTTATGGTGACTCCGCCGTCGTTGGACGCGATCATGCGGCGGGTATCCCGGGGATCGATCCACAGGCCGTGGTTGTCGCCGTGCGGAACTTTGACTTTGTTGAACAGGTGACCGCCATCGGTGGATTTATACGTTTCCACATTCATGATGTAGACGACGTTTTCGTCCCTCGGGTCGGCGATGATGTGCATGTAGTACCAGGGGCGCTGCCATAAGCTGTGGCTGGGATTGACGAAGTCCCAAGTCTCGCCGCCGTCGTCGGAGCGGTACAGACCGCCGTCAGGATTTTGCGCTTCGATGAGGGCGTAGACGCGATCAGAGTTGGCGGCGACGGCGATGCCGATGCGTCCAAAGGGGCCTTTGGGCAGACCGTGTTCTTCGAGGCGCTTCCAGGTTGTGCCGCCGTCGCTCGAGCGGTAGATGCCGCTTCCTGGGCCGCCGCTGTCGAGGCTCCACGAGGTGCGGCGCGCCTGCCAGAGTGCGGCAAACAGGATGTTGGGATTGTGGGGATCGAAGGCGACGTCGATGCCTCCGGTGTTTTCGTCTTTGTAGAGAACTTTCTCCCAGGTCTTGCCACCGTCAGTCGTGCGGAAGATACCGCGCTCGGTGTTTGGTCCGTAGGGATGGCCGAGAGCGGCTACGAAAACGATTTCGGGATTGCTGGGATTGATGATGACTTTGCCGATGGCGCGGCTGTCGCGCAGGCCAATGTTCTTCCAGGTTTTGCCCGCGTCGAGAGACTTGTAGACGCCATCGCCGTGAGAAATGTTGCCGCGGATGCAGGCTTCGCCGGTGCCGACGTATATCGTGTTGTGATCGGAATTGGCTACGGCCAGACTGCCGATGTCTCCACTTCCCTCTTTATCGAACACTGGGGTCCAGCTCTGGGCGCCGTCGGTGGATTTCCAGACGCCGCCGCCGGTTGCGCCGAAATAATATGTGGTGGGATCGCCGGGGATTCCGGCCGCGGTGAGTGAGCGGCCGCCGCGGAAGGGGCCGATCAGGCGGTACTTCATGCCTTTGAAGAGTTTGTCTTCGGGCTTGTCGGATTCGTCGTCGGAGGACTTCTGGTCGACGGAGGCTGTCGACGGCGGCGCGGTTTGAGTGGGCTTGGCGGCCTTTGATTGACGCTCTGGCTTGGTCTGGGCACAGGCGGCCTTTGGCGAACCTAGCACGAATACGGCGGGCGCGAATACGGCGAGGGCGAATACGGCGAAAAAGAGCGGCGGCCACGAAGTCAGCAGAGCCTTACCAGATTTGTTGCGCAGAAATGCCGTTCGACCTGCCATTGAGATTCCCCCCATTTGAAACAAATGAAAATGAAAAGAAATAGTTCTGCTATGGTAATGCGGCGCAGGCCAAATGGAAAGCGGACGACCCGTGCGGCTGGGATTTGTCCTATTTCTTTAGGAGCAGTCGGCGGGCGGCCTGGAGCTCTTTGCGTTTTGCGGCGTCGACCTTGGGATAGGTGAGGCTGAGTTCGTCCAGCGTTTCTACGATGGCGGCTGAAACTGCCAGGTGCGTGAACCATTTGTTGTCGGCGGGGATGACGTACCACGGGGCGTGCTTCGTCGCTGTATTGCGGATCATGTCTTCGTAGGCTTTCTGGTAATCGTCCCAATATTTGCGTTCGTGAATGTCGGCTGCGGAGAACTTCCAATTCTTCTCCGGTTCCTCGAGCCGCGCCAGGAAGCGGCGCTTCTGTTCTTTTTTCGATAGATGGAGGAAGAACTTGCGGATTACCGTGCCGTTGCGCGCCATGTGCCGCTCAAAGTTGCGAATGTCCTCGAAGCGCTCGTCCCAGATATTCTTAGTCACTAGCTGAGGTGGAAGTTTCTCGTTCTCTAGCGCCTTCGGGTGGACGCGGACTACCAAGACCTCCTCGTAATAAGACCGGTTGAAGATGCCGATGTGACCGCTCTCGGGCAGGTGTTGGGTTGTGCGCCACAGGAAATCATGCTGCAACTCGGTCGCCGACGGTACCTTGAAAGAGTAGACCTGACAGCCTTCGGGGTTCACGCCAGACATCACGTGCTTGATGGTGCCGTCTTTACCGGCCGCGTCCATGGCCTGGAAGATGAGCAGCAGGGACCAACAGTCCTGGGCGTAGAGCTTGTCCTGCAATTCCGCCATTCGCTCGATGTCTTTTTGCAGGCGATCCTGGGCCTGGTCGATTGAGTGCAGGTGGCCGGTGTCGGCGGGATCGAAGTCTTTCAGGCGGAAATGTTTGCCGTCGTCGATGCGGTAGGATTTGGCTAGTTTGGCGGTTTTCATTGGGAGGTCGCTGGCAAGGCTTCCTTCGTAAGTTTACGAAGGTTCAGCTTGTTCGGCAATGTCGATTCACTCTCGAGGCGCTCAGTGAGTGTAAATGGGGATTTTCCAACAGCTGCCATTCGTTAAGTCTTCGAGGGCTCCTCGCTTACATATTCCCTGGCGAGTGTTCCTGGCGAAAGAGATTCCTTCTTCGTTCATTGACTTGCCTTAGCTCGAGTCCTAAGATTTCAGCCGCATGATCGGCCAGGCTTGATCGGTTTTCTTCCGGATTTGCCTCGCCAACTTTTCTCGGCAAAACGACGCAAACAGGGGTGGACGGGTGCCATTGGCAGATGAGTTTTGGTCAGTTGCGTCACAGGTAGCCTCAGAGCGCGGCTACTTGGTGATTGGGTTTAGCGAAGGGGCGGAGCAACCGGAGTTGGGTTCATCACCTGATAACGTGCTCGGCTTCAAGCCCCAGCAGCGCCTAACGGTTATGGAGCGTACGGACTGGAAAGACTGGAAGGAGCAGATGGAAACCTTCTATGTTCTCCGGCCTGATTGGGGGAGCGGACAACGCGGAGATCCCAACGGTACATACTACCGTGTAAATTTCGTGCCGACCGAGGTTGCTGTTGGTGGATGGCTCCTGGTGTTTTGTCTCGTGCTCACCTGCGTGTCCCCCGCAGCCGGCCTCTATTACATTTTCTCGCACACCATCCCGACCCTCATGAACCCCCACACTCCGGTTCGTATGCTCCCCATCTTCATCATCTTTCCTGTTCTTTTTATCCCGATAGTAGTCTTCGGCTTCTTTGCAGGCCTGAAGCTCTGGCTTGTTAGACCGGGTGCCGTAAGCTTCGCGAGGCACTACCTTTTGACATATATGGGTGCACACATCGCGTATTTTTTGGTATGGGTTTCCTGGATACTCATCTTTCAGCCCAATCGGCCCTCCAGCTTCGCTGAGATGAGCCGATCGCATCTCGTTAATCCGATACTGTTTGTGGCGGTCTGGTATTTCTACCTACAACGCTCGGAGCGAGTACGGACAACGTATCTGTCGCGATACGGTAAATCGGGGAGCTAAAGTCGACGTTCCCGGACATGCAATTGCACAGGTAGTTTGGCTTGCTGCCAGGCGTCGAAGCCTCCGACTACGTTGATCACGTTTTTAAAGCCGGCACGCTCGAGCAAACTGCAGGCAATCATGCTGCGATAGCCGCCTTTGCAGTGGACTGCGATGGGGAGGTTGCGATCGACTTCGGGCGGGGCGACTTTGAAGTTGTCCAGGGGCCACCAGGACGCTCCGTCGATGTGGCCGGCTTCCCACTCGGGCTCGCGGCGTACGTCGAGCACCTGCAAGCCGTTTGCCCGCAAGCGATCACGCAGAACTTCGACGGTTATCTGCGGAAGTGTGGCTACGGGCAATCCGGCTTGGCTCCAGGCTTCGATGCCTCCGTGCAAGTATCCTCTGGCATCCTCTAGACCGATGCGGGCCAATCTCATTCGCGCTTCTGACACGGCCTCCTGCGATTCTGCGATTAACACCGGACGGGCTGCCAGTCCGAGCAGAGCTCCCGCCCAGGACGCGAATTGTCCCGATAACGCTATGTTTACTGAACCTGGCACGTGGCCAGCGGCGAACTGCTCGCCGGGACGGACGTCGAGCGCGATTCCGCCTTCTTCCAGCATAGCTTTCAGTTCGGCAGGTTCGACGGCGGGCAATACCGGAAGGTCGGAGAGGGCCGCGGCGCCGGTGCGGTTGATTTCCGCGTCCTGCAGAAAGTATTCGGGGCGAGTTGGCAAGTTGCTGGTCAATTGCTTCACGAACTCTTCCCTGCTCTTGATCTGCAAGGCGTAATTCGTGAGCCGCTCGGTGCCGATGGTGGAAACCCGCTCGGCCCGCATGTTGCGGCCGCATAACGAACCGGCCCCATGCGCCGGATAGACAAGAACATCGTCGGATAGGGCGAGCAGCTTGCCGTGCAGGCTGTCATAAAGCATCGCTGCCAACTGCGCGGCGTTGTAACGCTTGGAAAGGTCGGGACGGCCGACGTCTCCCAGGAACAGCGTATCGCCGGTTAGAACGGCGCAGGGCGCGGGGAACTTGTCTTCATCCGCAACTTCGTCAGCAATTACCAGGCAAACGCTTTCGGGGGTATGGCCGGGGGTTTCGAGAGCTGTGATGCGCATCTTCCCAACCTGCAGATGGAAACCGTCCTGCACCGCTGTGTGAGGGAAGGTTGCCTCGGCCTGCGCTCCGATATAAATGGTGGCGCCGGTTCTTGCCGCCAGTTCTCTGTGTCCCGAGACGAAGTCGGCATGCAGGTGAGTTTCGAAGATGTGGCGAATGGCGACGTGATTCTGCTCGGCGGCTTGGAGATAAATCTCGACATCACGCTGGGGATCGACCACGACCGCTTCGCCCTCGGAGGCTAACAGGTAGGAGGCGTGCGCCAGACAGCCCAGGTAAAACTGCTCGAAATACATCGTTCTCCCTTGCTGTGTCCCATCAATTCTACCGCGCTGGCTGAAGCAATTCGAGCTGTCGAACGGGATTCACTTGCCATTCCTCTTGCTCATGCGCGAATGCCCATGCAGAAGGGGTCGCGCGGATCGAGCACCAGTTCGGCCTCGGCGTTCACGAACGCCCTCCCCTTGATGCTGGGATACAGTTTGCCATCCCGCACTTGCACGCTGCCTTCAAACACGCTGCCTACGATACTCTCCTGCTTCCATACCTGGCCTTCGCGGATCTTTCCATCCGCATAGAGGCAGGCGAGCTTGGCGCTGGTTCCGGTGCCGCAAGGAGAACGATCGTAGGCTTTGCCGGGACAGAGCACGAAGTTCTTGCTGTCCACTCCCGGCAGTTGCGACGGAGCAAAGAGCTCGACGTGGTCAATCTCTTTTCCGCCGGCGCCGGTGATTCCTTTTTCGCGAAGGGCCTGGCGGATCGCCCAGGTGAAGGCCGTCAGTTCTTCGACGTTCGGCAGCGTTAATTCCTCGGAGTGATTGCGCACGAGGAAAAACCAGTTCCCGCCCCAGGCCACGTCGCCGCGGACTTCGCCGTATCCGGGCACGTCGATAGCAACGTTTGCCGCGCTGCGATAACTTGCGACGTTGTTGACTGTGACCTCCCCGGTTTCGTGCAGGATTGCGCTCACGGTTCCTACCGGAGTTTCTATCTTGTGTTCTCCCGGGGCGATGCGTTTCATGTAGGCCAACGTGGCCACCAGGCCGATGGTGCCGTGACCGCACATGCCCAGGTAGCCGACGTTATTAAAGAAGATGACACCGGCGGCGCAGGTGGGATCGAGAGGATCGGCGAGCAGACCGCCCACCATGACGTCGGAACCACGCGGTTCGTTCACCACAGCGGAGCGGAAACCGTCGTGCTTGCTGCGAAAACATTCCAAACGGTCGGAGAGCGAACCGGAGCCAAGGTCAGGTCCGCCACTTACTATTAGTCGCGTGGGCTCGCCCCCGGTGTGGGAGTCGATCACGCGGATTCGATGGGGTTCTCTAGTCATACTCTCGTCATGCTCTTGTCGGGCGTTTCATGGATACGATATGCGGGACTGCCGACGCGAGTCTATTTTAGATTTGCCGGAAGACACGCGCTGCGTCCCGAGGGGGCGCGCTGCTGCAATCTTGAGCGGCGTGACGATTACCGGGCGGTGTAGAACAGTTTCGAGCAGATGGCGTTCGGCGGCGATGGTTTGGGCGGATGGTCCGAATGGTGAATAACCCTCGGCGGCAATCATCAGAGCCTGGTTCCCTCTTGTTCTGAGGTGATCACTCTCAATCTGAATCCGTCTAATGTGGCCGTCGTGCACGGCGTCCAGAGCATTGGCCAGGCGCAGAACGGCAGCCAGCTGGATGGTTGCTTTCTGTTCGTCGGGGAGGAGATCGCGCAAGGCTGTGTGCTTTCTGGTGGGGAGGGATCCACCGTGAAAGCGGGCGACGATGGCGGCGCGTTGCAGGTCTGCGGGCTTCCAGCCTAACGGATTGCCGTGCGCGCGAATCATGTCGAAGGAAGTCTTGTGATGTCCCTTCTGGCCTTTGGACTTGCCGACATCGTGCAGGAGAGCGGCTGCCAGCAAGCTGGAGCGGGCGGAGGCGGCGTCGACGGAAGGCTGCCAGCCTGAGGCCAGGAGGCCGTCGTAGAGCTGAAGGGCGAGGGCGGCTACACGCTCGGAATGGGCGAAGTCAGGATCGAGGTGGTTCGCCCAGAGCTTCATGCGGCGGGTTGCGAGGGCTTCGATCTGCTTACCTTGGGGCAGCGCAGCGCGCCAGACCTGCCAGAGCGCATCGGGGCCGACCATCTTCTTACGGTAGCGCTCGATGCGCTTAGTGCGTTCGGAGAGAATTCGCTCGCGCCAGAGGCGGCGGAAGGCTTCATCGGGAAAAACATGGCAGGAGACGGCTGTGGCCCAGAGCACATCGAGGTCGTGGACCTCGCCCAGCAAGTCCTGCATTGCTTTGAGGTCGTTGCTCCAGGCCTTGTGCTCTGCCGGCAGGAAATTCTCGACGATGTAGCGGAAGCGTTTGATGCCGATGCGGAGACTGTGGAAAGCGGTCTGGGAGCGGTTGCGCAAAGCACGATTGTGGAGTTCGCGGGCTTCGGTCCAGCGCTCCAGAGCTAGATGCTTGAACAATGCGCTGCCCAGGCGGAGGCGGGCGGCGCGGGCCGGGAGAGAACGGCTCCACTGACGCCATTGTTTACGGTCGAATTCTTCGAGGGCGGCGTGGGCTTCGAGCTTTTGTTCTGCTTCGCGTGCGGCGAGGATTTTTAACAGGGCCTGGGCTGGTGGATCGCCGCCCGCTTGGCGATCTGAGTCTGGAATCGACTCCAGATTTGCTTCAGATGGAAGAACAGCGGGCGAGGGCGCCCGCTCCACACCTGCTTCCGCGGGATGTAGCTTTTCGATCCATTCCATCATGACTTGGATATCGCGCAAGGCTCCAAGCCCGCGGAACAGGCGTCTGCCTGCCTTTCGCATCGCCTTCCAATTGGGATCGGGATCGAGGGCGTACAACCCGTCGGCTAGAGAGCGGCAGCGGCGCAGGGAGACGCGCAGGTCATGAACAGGATCGGGACGGAAGTCGGCTGCTGCGTGCTCGCATTCTTCTAGAACGCGCAGCATCCAGTAGCGCAGGCCGGTGGTTTTCCTGGCGCGCGGGGTGTGAGTGGTTGAGGAAGGCACTAAGGTTCCGGGTTGCAGTGGCGCGTGTTTCTGATGTCTTGCCAATTCTGACCGTTACCTCCGTAACGTGCAACCCCTTACCAATTGGATTTAACCTTTTATTGCCTAGAGCCAGAACTGCGGGTTGAGGGGTGTTTTATCAGCGACGCTACCACATTTCACGCAAACCGGGCGGCCTCCGCGCGCGCTTTTGTCCACAGCTTGAATATTCTGATCAAGTATGCGCGGATGTATGGTCCCGATCACAAGCGGACGGAAGGCCAGTTTGAAACCGCCTGGAATGAATTGCAGAACGGTCTGCCGGCAGCGGGCGAAGGTGGCTTTCTGCTGGGCGTTTCCGACAACAAGCTGCTGCTGGATGGAGTTCCGCTGGAAGCCGGACAGACTGAACGCAGCTTTGGGCAGCTTTTGAGTACGGCCGGGCTGGCTAGCCTCCACTTCTCCAAAGACGTCACCATCGAAGACTTTGCCCGGTTGGTGCGCGCGTTTACTCTGGCTGGCTCCAAGGCCCAAGATGTTGCTAAGCAGATTAAGGAAGCGCTGAGTGGCGGAAGCAAGCAGAGCACGATCAAGATCAACGAAGTGAAGTTTGTCGCGGCTGACCCGCTGACGGGCGATATCAGCGTGGCGGCACAGATTGCGGCTCAAACCCTGGGACCGGAATTCAAGCAATGGCTGAACGATCCGCAGAAGTTGCTGCAGTTGATCGCAGCGGCGGAAGGCGCGAACTCGGGGGGCACAGGCCAGCCCGGTGGCGTCGTGGTTCCGTTCGGAAGCGTTCCGAATGCTCCTGCTGGCAGCAAAGCAGGACAAGCGACCGGCGCTGGGACGGGAACTGGGGCTGCGCCAGCGTGGGAAGGCGGAGTAGTCCCACTGCAGGAAGCTGAAGTGATTCAGGCCATCCGCCTGCTGACTCGATTCGGGCAGGTGCAGGGCGATCCTAATGCGAGTCCGGAAGTTCTGCAGAAGGAACTTACAGAAACCGACCCCAACACACGGCTGAACCTGCAGCAGTTGCTGGGAAGCCTGTCGGCGAAGGCGACGACTTCTCAGGAAGAGGACACTCCGCTGCTAATGAAAGCCGCCGAGCACATGGCGATCCGCTTCGCACTGGAGCGGTATTCGAAAGGCGAAGTGAAGGTCAATGCCGTGCACCAGATGATGGAGCACATGAGCCGGCAGATGGACTCGCTGCGCGGGATTCTGAAGCTGCAAGAAGAAAAGATGAACAAAGCGGGCATCCTGGTGGAGTCGCACGCTGACATTCTCGACCGGATGTTCTGGGCGGAAGTGCCGGAGTCAGGGAAAAAGACGGTGCTGCTCTCGAATGAAGCTCCGTGCGTGCCGCCGCGCAACCTGCGCCAGTTTGTCGAAGTGCTGCTCGACCGTGATGACAAGCAGACCGCCGCCGAAATTCTGAATAACTATTCTGGCTGCGTCGTAAGCAAGGAGCAGGAACCGAGGCGCAAGACGGCGATTGGACTGAGCCAACTGGCCGACCTTTATGCGCGGCTGGGTGGTGAAGCCATGGGCGCGGCCATCCACAAAGTGAGCGAGCAGCTGTGCGTGGAGAAAGACCCTGAACTGCAAAGCCTGATGAGTGCTGCGTTTGTGCGCCTGAGTCAGGAGGCCAGCGAGGCCAAGAATTACCAAGCCGTGAACGAAGTATGTACCGGCATGGAGATGCTGCTGCAGCAACGTCCAGTAATGGTGAACGACTTGCGCCCGCGCGTGGGCGTGGAGAACCGGATTCCGGAGTTTATTGAGGAAGCGCTGCGCTATGAGCCAGTGCCCCCGGATCTATTACAAGTTTTGCAGCGGACTTGCCAATCGGGCGCCGAACATCTGGCTGACCGGTTTTTCCGTTGCATGCGGCGCGACGAGTGCGACCGCATGGTTGAACTGGTCAAGGAAATGGGAAGTCCGGCTTTGACTCAACTACGGGAGATTCTGCGCACCGGACAGCCGCGACAGGCTTCGGCGGTGGTGGGGCTGCTGAGCCGTCTGGATGTGGCTACGCTGCTCGAGTTGTTGCCGACTCGCTTGCCGGAATGGAATCGTTTCTACCACGACATTGTGGTCCGGCAGATCGCATACGGCGCTGCTCCAGATCGCGGGCGAACGCTGCTGGAACTGGCGGAAGTGCTGGATGCAGTGGTGCTGCCGGAAACTATCGATGAGATCGGAATGAGCGGCGACCTTTCGGCAGCGCCACCTTTGCTGGCCATGGCCAAGCCGGGCGAAGCCGCTTCGCGCTCTCCATTTGTGCAATTGAAGGCCATCGAGTCGCTGGGAAGGCTGCGGGATCCGGACGCGGTGTCGCTGCTGCGCGAGATTGTGGAGACCAAGAAAACTTTTGGCTGGGTGCATCATCGCGAACTGCGGATTGCGGCTGCGCAGTCGCTCTCGAAGACTGACCCGCGCTACAGCAGCCAGATTCTTTCTGATAGCGGGATCGAGGCGGCAGAACTGGCGATCGCGCCTCTGGATACGGCCCCTGCATGCCCGTGGGTGAGGCAGCGGCGCTACGAGCGGATGGTTCTTTCGAAAACGATTAGCGCCTCGATTGGCAGTTCGTGGGGAAAGTCAAAGATTCTGATCCGCGAGTTGAGCCTGGGCGGCGGCATGGGCACGAAGGAAGACAATCTGCGGATCGGAAGCGAAGCCGATCTGGAGATTTCGGTGGGCATGCGGGCGAAGATCAAAGCGCATGTGCTGCTGCGCCGGGCACGTGTGAATGAAGTGGGATTTGAGATTGTCAATACCGACCTGGAGAGCCGCTACCGTTTGCGGCGAGTACTGGTGGAGTCGATGAGCCGAGCTTCGCAGAATAAGGATCAGCAGGCGTGGAGCGGGGAGCGGAAGATCTAGGGCAAAGTTTCAAGGTTTCAGAGTTTCAAGGTTTCGAGGGCCGCGGCCCTGCCGCTCGGGTTTCTCTAAGATCGCGCCCCTTCAGAAAGTCAAAAGCCTCTGCTTACGCAGAGGCTTTTGCTATTTACCACTGAAACTCTCCGAAACATTGAAACTCTGAAACCCTGAAACTTTGAACTGCCTACTTCACCTTGGCGAAGATGATGACCAGGGTGTAAAGCGCGAGCGACTCGATCAAGGCCAGGCCGAGAATCAGGGCCAGCTGAATGCCGGGACGAGCGGCGGGGTTGCGGGCGAGACTCTCAGCGGCGGACGCGGTTGCCTTGCCTTGCGCCAAGGCACAGATGCCGGAGGCAAAGGCCATAGAAAATCCGGCGGCGATAGCAACCCAGTTGACCCCGCTCGACGGTTCGCCCTGCGCGAAGGCCGGGACGGCAAACGACAGCACGGACAGCACCATAAACAATTTACTTAATTTACCCATTGTGTTTCTCCTCGCATGAAATACCGCCAGTGGGTGGTTGACGTCATACCGTGCAGACGCCCTCACGCTTGCGGCTGAAAATCTAAAAACCAGTGGCCAGTGGCCAGTGGTCAGTTGCCAGTGGCCAGTAAAACCTCGAGTTCCAATGCCATTTCAGCTACGTTGTTCGAGCCAGCTCTTACTGGCCACTGACCACTGATCACTCGCCACTGCTTTTAATGCTCTTCGGAAACCGCACCCTGCAGATAAACCGTGGTGAGCAGGATAAAAATGTATGTCTGCAGCAGCGACACGCCTATGTGCAGTCCCAGGAACACGATGGGCACGCCAATCGGGACGAGCGAAAAGAAAACCAGAGTGACCATGTCGCCGGCAAACATGTTGGCAAATAGACGGATGGTGAGGGAAAGTACGCGGGCCAGGTGGCTGATCAGTTCAATGGGAATCATTAACGGCGCCAAGGCGGGCATGGGTCCGGCAAAATGCTTCAGGTAAGCAATTCCAGCGTGCTTGAATCCTTGAGTCTGGTAGTACACGAAGGCGCAAAGAGCGCATCCCAAGGGAACAATGGGCACAGCGGTCGGCGACTCAAAGCCGGGAATTACGCCGATGAGATTGCAGAACAGAATGAAGAAACAGAGAGTGGCCAGAAATGCTGTGTAGCCTTCGCTGTGATGGCCGATAATCTCGTCGCTCTGGCCCTGAATGAATCCCTCGACGCCTTCGAATGCATGCTGCAGCGCTCCGGGACGGTCCACGGAAAGCTGCGAACGGACTAGAAGGAATAGAACCAGGAGGAATGTGAAAACGAGAACCTCCATCGCAAACGAGTTTGAAATGGGGGCTGTAGGGTGCTTGGGCGTGATGTGGAGTGCCAGCAGCAGGGACGTGACGGGGCCTGCGAACAGACGATTCAGGATAGCGGTGAACCAGAGTTGTTCAGGCATAAAAAGCTTCTAGCTACTAGCTCCTAGCTCTTTAACAAGCAAGCAAACTTCTCGCTAAACTCCACGAGCCAGCGCCGCATAGAGTTCGTAAAGTGCTTCGCAGCCGATAGCGGCAACGGGCAAAAATAAGCCCGCAAGAAGCCCGTTCAGGCTTGCGGGTGAAACAGTCAATATAACATAGGCGCCGAGAGCCATCAAAAGGTAACGCAGCAGGAAGCGAAAAACGATTCCCTGCCCTGATTGCGACGTGGCGACTCCAGTGGCGCGATCGACGAAGCCGGCGACTACACGTTTGAGCCAGTGGAAATTGACGTAGGCAATGACACAGCCAAAGGCGAAACCAGCGGCGGGACGCGGGCCGAAGTTCCACCACGCGGCCGCTACCAGCAGAGGGGCGAGCACGGTCATGAAGCGATGGATGCGTAGGAGAGCGCCGGAGTAGAACTGCTCCGCTGCCGCGGGTTGCGCGGGGTTGGGTTCGGCTTGTAGCTGATCGGCCATCGAAGCTATTGGCTGGTAAACATGGTCACTTGCTGTCGCGCAGAACGGTGCGTATCAGTTCGATGAATCCGGCGGCGATACCCAGGAGAATACCGGCCAGATAAAGCCAGGTGGTGTGCAACCAACGGTCCAGCGCTGCGCCGACCAGCCATCCTACGACGAGGGCGGCGGGGAAGATGAATGCGAGTTGGCTATACCGAGCTGCCTGCACCCAGAAATTCTCTTTGCGACCAGGGTCTTGACGTTCTGGGTCTTCGCGGTTGGGAGTTGGGTCGGCGAGGGTCATCGGCTTGCAAATGGGCCTGCAGGTTGGATTCTACTTCAGTCGGCAGAGTTTGGATTCCGGCGGAGCTTCGCTCTCGCCGGGACGGGCTAATTCGCCTGTCTCTACACGAGCGGTTCCAGCTCATCAGACTAATGCATCAGCCTCGCTACGGTGGGATTCTGCACCATCCCGATCGACCAGTTCACCAGGTGGATGAAGCGCTCGGGCATGATTCCGATATAGAGGGTCGCGAATGCAGTTACGGCGAGGGCGGCGCGCATGGCCCAACTTACCGGCAGCACGCCTCGCTCTTCGGGCTGGCCCATGAACATTGCGTTCGCCATCTTCAGGTAGTAGTACAGGCCAAAGACCGAGTAAAGCACGCCTAGTGACGCGAGCACGTAGTGTCCGCTTTCGATCAGGCTGAGGAAGATGAAGTATTTGCCGTAGAAGCCTGCCAGGGGCGGAATCCCGGCTAATGAAAGCAGGAAGATCAGCATGAGCACGGCTTCGACTGGGGCGCGCGAGTAGAGGCCGTTGAGGTCGTCGAGTTCGTCGCCGATTACGTTGCGGTGGCGCAGCGAAGTGATCACGCCGAACGCGCCCAGATTCATGAAAGTGTAGACGAGCAGGTAGATCAGGATGCCTTTCACGCCGTCCGGGTTGAGCTGGGTGAGAGTTCCGGCGATCAGGCCGAGCAGCATGTAGCCGACGTGCGCGATGGAAGAGTAGGCGAGCAGGCGCTTGGTGTTGGTCTGAGTGAGGGCGGCGAAGTTCGCTCCCGTCATGGTGGCGATGGAAACGAAGACCAGCACGGGAACCCAAGTGGAGCGCATGGCGAGGAGTCCACCCGGAACAAAGGGGCTGCCAATGCTGCCGATCAGGATGCGCAGGAGCATGGCCCATCCCGCGGCTTTGACGGCGACCGACATGAATCCGGTGATGCACGTGGGTGCACCTTCGTAGGCGTCGGGCGCCCACTGATGGAATGGGATGGCGGCAATTTTGAACAGCAGACCGGTGATCGTGGTCAGCATTGCAATGATCGCGATTGCGTTGTGAGGATCTCTGGCAAGCAGCTGGGCGAGGCGTCGCCCGATGTCGGCCAGGTTCGTGCTGCCGGTAAGACCGTACAGAAGCGACAAGCCATAGGCAAAGATTCCGGAGGAAAATGCTCCTAGCAGCAAATATTTCAGCGCGGCTTCGTTGGAGCGGCGGTCGCGGCGCAGAAATCCCACGAGAACGTACGTGGAAATCGCCATCAGCTCGAGGCCGATGAAGATGAGCACGATATCGAACCCCGCTGCCATGGACATCATGCCGACAACCGAGAGCAGCATCAGGGTGTAATACTCGCCGTGGTTTTCGTGCTCGGTCTTCATGTAACGCATCGACATGAGGATGGAGATGGCCGTGCCTGCGAGGAAGAGATAGAAAAAGTAGATCGAGAAACGGTCGACCAGTACGGTGCCCATGAAGCCTGAAAGGCGAGGAACGCCGCTGTTTTGCATCCAGGACTGGATGTTATAGACCGCCTTGGCGGCGAAGAGAACACCCACGAGAGCTGTGACTGCGTTGACCCACTTGTCCTCTGGGGGGAGCATGAGGTCGATCAGCAGGATGCCGAGAGCGAACAGCGTGAGCAGAGTTATGGGGAGAGCAAGCAGATAGTCGTGCAAGCCGAATTGGGGAGCGAGGCCCACTAGTTCTTCCCCTTTATCGAGTGCGCCGCGGCGGGTGGATTGATCACCGCGGCTGTGGTCGCGACGGGCGCGGTGTTCAGCTGTTCAACCGGTGGCTGAATCGAGGCGTTCACTGGCCCTCCGGCGCGCGGGTTGCGGACATTTTCCACAATCTGATTTACCGGCTGTTCGAGAATCTGGAAAAACGGCTTGGGATAGAGGCCGATCCAGAATGCCATGATGAGCAGCGGCACGAACGTTAGCACTTCACGCGGGGTGAGGTCCTGCAGCTTTTCGTTTTTCGGATTGGTTACCGTGCCGAAGAATACGCGCTGGTAGAGCCATAGCAGATATGCAGCCGCTAGAACTACGCCTGGGACGGCCCACGCACCCCATCGCCAGTTCTCCATGAAGGTGCCCTGCAGGATGGTGAACTCGCCGACGAATCCGTTGAGCAGGGGCAGCCCCATCGAAGAGAGGAACATGATCATGGTGATGGTGGCGTAGACCGGCATCACGTTCGAGATGCCGCCGTACTCGGAGATCTCACGCGTGTGGCGGCGCTCGTAGAGAATGCCGACGATTAAGAAGAGTGCGCCGGTCGAGATGCCGTGATTGATCTGTTGCAGGACTGATCCACTCAAGCCGGCAGAGTTTAGCGCGAAGATTCCCAGCGTGCAAAAACCTAGATGGCTTACGGAAGAGTAGGCCACCAGCTTCTTCATGTCCTTCTGCATCAGCGAGACTAGAGCGCCGTAGATTATGGCGATGATGGAGAGCGTGATCATCCAGCCGCGGACTTTGGTGTGCATCAGCACATCGGGGAAGAACGGGAGCGAGAACCGGATGAAGCCGTAGGTTCCCATCTTCAGCAGAACGCCGGCCAGAATGACGGAGCCGGCGGTCGGCGCTTCTACGTGGGCGTCGGGCAGCCAGGTGTGGAAGGGGAACATCGGCACCTTGATGGCGAAGGCGAAGAAGAAGGCGAAGAACAGCAGCGTGGCGATAGTGGGACCGTAGGCTGGGTCGGAATAAATTAATGGCGCGGTCTTATATAGCTCAGGAATGCTGAACGTGTAGGCGTGCGGCGACGATGCGGCGTAGTGGTGGAAGTACAGAAATAGGATGCCCAGCAGCATCAGCACTGAGCCGGCCAGGGTGTAGAGGAAGAACTTGATCGCGGCGTAAAGTTTGCGCGGGCCGCCCCAGATGCCGATCAGCAGGTACATGGGGACGAGCATGGCTTCCCAGAAGACGAAGAAGAGGAAGAAATCCAGGGCCATGAAGACGCCTAACATGCCCGTCTGCAAGATCAGAAACCAGACGTAGTATTCCTTGACGCGGTTCTCGATCGCGGTCCAGGACGAGAGGATCGAGATCCAGCCCAGCAGCGTGGTGAGCATGATGAGCAGGAAAGAAATGCCGTCGATGCCAATCACGTAACCGGCGCCGATGGAGGGGATCCAGTTGTTGGGCGCGCCCTCGATGAACTTGAAGCGGTCGGCGCTCTGCATCTGGGACCAGAACATCGGCACCAGGGGCAGCGAGACCAGAAAGCCGCCTAGCGCGAACAGGTTTGCGATCCAGCGGATGGCGTCTTTGTTCTCCTTGGGGACGAACAGGAGAATGAGAGCGCCTACCAGCGGCGTGAAGAGGATGATCGAGAGTATGTGGTTTTGCATGAAAAGCTCTTAGCCTTTAGCTCTTAGCCTTTAGCTCAAAACTCTTTGCTTTTGGTTTCAAGCTTAGAGCCAAGAGCTAACAGCTGAGAGCTTCTTTCAGTGATACACGTAATAGAACACGAACCCTACTAATCCTGCGGTCATTACCAGTGCGTACCACTGGACCAGACCCCATTCGAACAGGCGCGCTGGGTAAGAAAGGGCGCGCGCCAGAATTGCCGGACCGTTGACGCCGATGCCGTCGATGATCCACTTATCCCACCAACTGGAAATTGTTGCCGTAAGGCGCGTGATCCAGCCGGTGGCGTTGACTGCTCCGTCGACTACGTTTGTGTCGAACCATGCTGAGGCTTCGCCCAATCCCAAAACGCCGAGGCGGACATCTCCCAGTTTGCGGCGTCCGGTGAAGACGTAGTCGTACGCTTCGTCTACGTAATACTTATGAAGGAGTGTGTTGTAGAGGGGCGGAGCGGCGGCGGCGATCGGCTCGATGT